>NZ_CM161521.1:0-5047295 GCF_056725285.1 Xanthomonas sp. NCPPB 1826 | reverse complement strand
CAAAGTATGATCATCTGTTGCTGGCTGCGGCGCGCAGAAAAGCGCCGTGCTCGCAGCCCGGTAGTGAAAAGAGGATGCGCCAGACTAGCACCGAGGGCAGGGTTTTCCCAGACTTATTCACAGGTCCATCCACAGGGCTAGACCGCCGTCACTACCGCTAGCGTGTCCAGGGAGTTGACCCGGCCGTTGGAGGCCCTATAGAATTGCTGGTTCTATTCGTCTCCATTCATGCAGAGGGCCCCATGGCCACCAAGCGTACTTTCCAACCCAGCAACCTCAAGCGAGCACGCGACCATGGCTTCCGCGCACGTATGGCAACTGCCGACGGCCGCAAGATCCTGGCTCGCCGCCGCGCCAAGGGCCGCAAGCGCCTGAGCGCTTGATTGCCGCGCCGCTCCCTGCGGCCGAGGCAGTCCCTAACGTGAACGCATCGAACCCGTGCAGGCGATTTCCTCGCTCTGCGCGGGTTCGTACGCGTGCGCAATATACGGTCGTTTTCGATACTGCACGTCGTACCTCGGACCCGTTGCTCAGCCTGCACTGGCGGACCGGCGATACGCCGCCGCGCCTGGGCATGGCGGTGTCGCGCAAGGTCGATACCCGTGCGGTGGGACGCAACCGGATCAAACGCGTATTGCGCGATGCCATGCGGCATCTGCTGCCCGAGCTTGCCGGCGGCGATTACGTGATTGTGGCGCGCTCCGCAGCCGCAAAAGCGACCAATCCACAGATTCGCGACGCCTTCCTGCGTCTGCTGCGCCGTGCCGGCGCATTGCCCCTGCCTGCTGCGCCCGGCACAATGCCGCCCGCCAGGACGATGCACCCATCCTCCCTTTCCCCGACAGAGCCGGAACCCAGTTCCGACTGAGCGAGTTGCTGCCCGATGAACCAGACCCGTGTTTTCCTGATTTTTGCCTGGCTGATGGTCGCGGCGCTGCTGTGGATGGAGTGGGGCAAGGACAAGGCCGCCGCCAATGCGCCGGTGGTTGCGGCGACACAGTCGGTGCCGGCTGCGCGCGATCTGGACGCTACGGCACCGTCGGCCAATGTGCCGGCGGCCCAGGCCATTCCGCAGGCAGGCGTGCCGGGCGCTGCACCGGCGACCAGCACGACTGCCGCGACGCCGGCCGCTGCCGGCGCCGCGCCGGTGATCACCCTGACCTCGGACGTGCTGCGCCTGAAGCTGGACGGCCGCAGCGTGCTCGATGCCGAACTGCTGCAGTTTCCGCAGACCAAGGACGGCAACGCGCCGGTCAGCCTGCTGACCGAAGATGCCGCGCACCCTTATAACGCCACCAGCGGCTGGGCCAGCGAGCATTCGCCGGTACCGGGCGTGGGTGGCTTCCGCGCCGAACAGCCGGGCACCGCGTTCGAACTTGCCAAGGGCCAGAACACCCTGGTGGTGCCGTTCGTGTGGAATGGCCCCAACGGCGTGTCGATTCGCCGCACCTTCACCCTGGAACGCGGTCGCTATGCGATCTCGATCAAGGACGAGGTGATCAACAAGAGTGGCGCGCCGTGGAACGGCTACGTGTTTCGCAAGCTGAGCCGGGTGCCGACCATCCTCAGCCGCGGCATGACCAACCCCGATTCCTTCAGCTTCAACGGGGCGACCTGGTACAGCCCGCAGGAAGGCTACGAGCGTCGCGCGTTCAAGGACTACATGGACGACGGTGGCCTCAATCGCCAGATCACCGGCGGCTGGGTGGCGCTGCTGCAGCACCACTTCTTTACCGCGTGGATTCCGCAGAAGGACCAGGCCTCGCTGTATGTGCTGAACCAGGACGGCCCGCGTGACGTGGCCGAACTGCGTGGACCGGCCTTCACCGTGGCGCCGGGCCAGACCGCGACCACCGAAGCGCGCCTGTGGGTGGGCCCGAAGCTGGTCAGCCTGATCGCCAAGGAAGACGTGAAGGGGCTGGACCGGGTGGTCGACTACAGCCGCTTCTCGATCATGGCCATCATCGGCCAGGGCCTGTTCTGGGTGTTGAGCCATCTGCACAGCTTCCTGCACAACTGGGGCTGGTCCATCATTGGCCTGGTGGTGCTGCTGCGTCTGGCGCTGTATCCGCTGTCGGCTGCGCAGTACAAGTCCGGTGCCAAGATGCGCCGCTTCCAGCCGCGCCTAGCGCAGCTGAAGGAGCGTTACGGCGACGATCGCGTCAAGTACCAGCAGGCGACGATGGAGCTGTTCAAGAAGGAAAAGATCAACCCGATGGGCGGCTGCCTGCCGCTGCTGATCCAGATGCCGATCTTCTTCGCGCTGTACTGGGTGCTGGTGGAATCGGTGGAACTGCGTCAGGCGCCGTGGCTGGGCTGGATCCAGGATCTGACCGCGCGCGATCCGTACTTCATCCTGCCGGTGCTCAACATCGCCATCATGTGGGCCACGCAGAAGCTGACCCCGACCCCGGGCATGGACCCGATGCAGGCCAAGATGATGCAGTTCATGCCGCTGGTGTTCGGCGTCATGATGGCCTTCATGCCGGCCGGCCTGGTGCTGTACTGGGTGGTCAACGGCGGCCTGGGTCTGCTGATCCAGTGGTGGATGATCCGCCAGCACGGCGAGAAGCCGAGCAAGATCATCCAGGCCAACGCCAAGTAAGCGCAGTTGCACAGAGCCCGCCGCAAGGCGGGCTTTCTGCATGTCGCCGCAGCTACTGTCTGCCCTGTTGTCTTCATCGCCAAGGACGCCGTCGTGATGTCATCGCCGCTGTATCGCCTGTTGCTGTGCGCCGCTTGCGCCGGAATGCTGGCGATGGCCGGCTGCGGCAAGCACACCGCCGGCGAGGCAGCGTCTGCCGCCAGCACCGCTGCGCCGGCCGCCGCTGGTGCGCCAGCCGAAACCGACAACGACGACGCACGCGCACTGATCGCGCAGCTGCGCGAGCAACTGGACCGGCATCGCCGCATCATCGTGTTGCTGGCCGACGCGGATGCCCAGACGCCACGCGATCGCGCCACCTCCAGCAGCGTGGGGCAGCAGCTGTTCCATGAAAACCTCCAGCAGCGCGAACGCATCGCTGCGCGATTCGAGACGGTGCTGACGTCGAACGCAGCGCGTCGCTTCGCAACGATCGCCACGGTGCTGGACGAGATCGAATCGGCACCGGATCTCTACGATGCCGACCGCCTGGCGTTTGCCGAAGTGTTGCGCGACCTGCACGCACGCATTGGCCGCGATTCGGCACTGCCGGCGGTGAAGCTGCATCAGCGCATCGGCGAGGATCTGGAAGCGCTGGACGAGATCGAGCGCAGTTACAACAAGGAACTGACGCAGATTTTCAGCCGCTTCGATCGCAGCCGCGCGATCGTGCCTAAGCGCGAGAAGTGGGACGACTACGTGGCGCATCTGCGCAGCCTGTACACGCGCGAAAAGATCCTGCGCGATCATGGCGTGGTGGAGCCGTACCCGTTCTCCGCGCGCGATAGCGACAGCGAGATCTTCGGCCGCGACCTGCCGCCCAAGACGGTGGTGCTGACCTTCGACGACGGCCCGCACAAAGCCTATACCGAGGAGATCGTGGCCATCCTCAAACGCTACGACGTGCCGGGCGTGTTCTTCGAAGTGGGCCACAACCTGGGCAGCCTGGACGCGCAGGGCAAGCCGACACTCGCGCCGCTATCCAAGATCAGCCACGCGCTGATGGAAGAGGGTTATGCGGTGGGCAACCACAGCCTGACCCATGCGCAGTTGTCCAAGACCACCGGCGATGCGTTGCGCAGCCAGGTGCTGGACACCGACACGTTGTTGCGCGCGGTGGACGACAAGCGTGCGCCGTTGTTCCGGTTTCCGTATGGGGCGCGCAATGCCGAAGGCTTGCAGCTGCTGGGCGAGGCAGGCCTGAAGTCGATCATGTGGAACATCGACTCGATGGACTGGGCCGACCCGGTGCCCGAGTCGATCGTGCAGCGCGTGCTCGACCAGGTGAAAAAGGAGCAGCGCGGCATCGTGTTGTTCCATGACATCCACGACCGTGCAGTGAAGGCGCTGCCGCAGATCCTGGATCGCTTGATCGCCGATGGCTACCAGTTCGCCGGCTGGAATGGCCGCGAGTTTTCGGTGGCGCACGCGCCCAGTGCGGCGGCCGAGGCGACCGTGACCACCGGCTACGCCAACTCCTGGGCGATCGTGATCGGGATCGACGACTACGCGCACTGGCCCAAGCTCGAATATGCCGCCAACGATGCGCAGGCCATCGCCAGCACCTTGACCGGCCCGTTGGGGTTTCCGTCCTCGCAGGTGATCGTGCTCAAGAACGGGCAGGCCACGCGCAACAATATTCTTGCGGCATTCCACGATCGCCTCGGCGAAGGACGCGCGCAGACCAACGACCGTGTGTTCGTGTTCTTCGCCGGGCATGGCGCCACGCGCCGGCTGGCATCCGGGCGCGACCTGGGCTACATCATTCCGGTCGACTCGGATCCGCAGCAACTGGCCAGCGATGCGATCGCGATGAGCGACCTGCAGAACATCGCCGAAAGCCTGCAGGCCAAGCATGTGCTGTTCGTGATGGATGCCTGCTATAGCGGACTGGGATTGACGCGCGGCGGGCCGACGCCCGGCGCCTACCTGCGCGAGAACGCACGACGCATCGCCCGCCAGATGCTCACTGCCGGCGGTGCCGATCAACAGGTGGCCGACAGCGGCCCGAACGGGCATTCGGTATTTACCTGGGTGCTGCTGCAGGCGCTGGCGGGCAAGGGTGACCTCAATGGCGATGGCCTGATCACCGGTACCGAACTGGCGGCCTATGTCGCACCGGCGGTGTCGGCAGTGTCGGCGCAGACCCCGGCGTTCGGCAGCCTGCCCGGCTCGCAGGGCGGCGAGTTCGTATTCCAGGTACCGAGCGGCGAAGAGTTCCTGACCGCCGGCACCGCGCAGCTATCTGCCGATGCGATCGCACTCAACGGACGCGTGGATGCGGCGCGTCCTGCCGCCGCGGCCAGCGGTGCTGCAACAGCTGCGGCGCCGGTGACGGTCAAGACGCTGCAAGGTGGCGAAGCCAGGCTGGTCTTGCCGACCGCGGTAAAGAGCAGCGACCGCCAACGTGCGCAGCTGGCCAACGAACGCGGACTGCAGTTGTACAAGGAAAAACGCTACGCCGAAGCGGCCGAGCAGTTTGCCGAGGCCTTGAAGCTGCGTCCGGACTTCGCCTTGGCCGCCAACAACCTGGGCTTTGTGTATTACCGCCAGGAACGCTTTGCCGAATCGGCGCGGTGGCTGGAAAATACCTTGAAAATCGATCCATCGCGTGCAGTGGCCTATCTCAATCTTGGCGATGCCTACGCAAAAGCCGGCGATCGCGACAAGGCGCGCAAGGCCTATTCCACCTACCTGGAATTACAGCCGCAAGGCAGCGGCGCCGCGCAGGCACGCATGCAGTTGCAATCGCTGTGATTCGCGGCGGCTGACGCAGCGTTGCGAACAGGCGTCAGGAGAGCGCGTGCCGCGATGGAGGCTTGATACACCAGGGACCCGGGCATCGGCAGGATGCCGCTGCCGGCCGCGCAGTCGCTGCATCGCCGCGCTTGTCTTCTTCAATCCACCTCAGAGCAATGCCCATGTCGTCTTCCACGTCTACCATCGTTGCCATCGCCAGTGCCGCCGGAGCCGGTGGGGTGGGGATCGTGCGCCTGTCCGGGCCGCAGGCGGTGCAGATTGCCGCCGGGCTGGGCGTTGCGCAGTTGCAGCCACGGCAGGCGCAGTACGCACGCTTTCGCGATGGGCAGGGCGAGGTCATCGACGATGGCATCGCGTTGTGGTTCAAGTCACCGCGCAGCTTTACCGGCGAAGACGTGGTGGAGCTGCAGGGACACGGCAGCCCGGTGCTGTTGCGGCAGCTGGTGGCACGTTGCATTGCACTGGGTGCGCGGCAGGCACGCGCGGGCGAATTCAGCGAGCGCGCGTTTCTCAATGGCAAACTCGATCTGGCGCAGGCCGAAGCCATCGCCGACCTGATCGCCGCCGGCGATCTGCGCGCGGCACGTGCTGCGCGCAGATCACTGGACGGTGTGTTTTCGCAACGTGTCGATGCGCTCAGCGACAGTCTCACCCGGCTGCGTATCCATGTGGAAGCGGCGATCGACTTTGCCGACGAGCCACTCGACACCCTGGGCGGGGCGCAGGTGCGCGACGGGCTACAGCAGGCGCGCGCATTGCTGGCACACCTGCTGCGCGATGCCGAGCGCGGGCGCAAGTTGCGCGACGGCCTGCACGCGGTGCTGATCGGCCCGCCCAATGCCGGCAAGAGTTCGTTGCTCAATGCACTGGCCGGTAGCGAGCGTGCCATCGTCACCGATGTCGCCGGCACCACCCGCGATACCTTGCAGGAAGCCATCCAGCTCGATGGCTTCGAACTCATGTTGGTTGACACCGCCGGTTTGCGCGAGGGCGGTGATGCGATCGAGCGCGAGGGCATGCGTCGCGCGCGTGCCGAGCTGCAGCGCGCCGATCTGGCGCTGGTGGTACTGGATGCACGCGACCCGCAAGCCGCGCGCGATGCGCTCGGCGATGCCATCGATGCGGTGCCGCGTCAGCTGTGGATCCATAACAAATGCGATCTGCTGGCCGGCCCCGCAGCGCTCGATCGCGACGCGGTCGCGGTCTCGGCGGTGACTGGGCAGGGACTGGAGCAGTTGCACGCCCGGTTGCGCGAGCTCGCGCTGGGCGACGGAGCGGACAGCGTGGAAGGCGAATTCTCTGCACGCACGCGGCATGTCGAGGCATTGCGCCGCGCCGAACAGCATGCAGACGCAGCGGATCTGGAGCTGGGCTTCGAACAACTCGAACTGGCCGCCGAAGAATTGCGCCTGGCACAGGAAGCACTCGGCGAGATCACCGGCAAGCTGAGCGCCGACGAACTGCTGGGCAAGATCTTTTCGAGTTTTTGTATCGGCAAGTGATGCGGCGCGGCACCACGTGCAGAGATGAATGCAGCATTCGCCAAATAAAAATCCGGCCTCTCACGAGGCCGGACATCGTATGTAAGACACGGATACTGCGACTTAGAAGTCGTAGCGAGCGGTCAACCGGAACGAACGAGGCGTCTGATAGTTCTGATCGTTCAAATAGTTCGGGCTGATCACATCGCGAGACGCTTCACTGAACTCGTTGTACTCGGTGACGCGGTCATTGTTGAACAGGTTGAAGACATCCAGCTTGATACGCAGCTTGTTATCAGCCCAGTTCGGCATGTACACCGCAGCCAGGTCGAACGTCCAGGTCCAGGGTGTCCGCCCCTCATCGCCACGCTGACGCAGCACACGCGTGCCTTCAGCATCCAAGCAATAGAAACTTGAACCACTGTAGTTGGTCAGCGTTCCTTGGTCGGGCTGCGGGATGTCGTCCAGCGGGATATAACCTTGGCAATTGACCGGACGGCCGGACTGCAGAATCAGGTTGCCGCCGAGCTGCCATTCCGGTGTGAGCGCGTAAGCGCCGAACAGCTTGAGTGTGTGCTGGCGATCGTTGGGTGTCGGCCCGTAGGTGCCGTCGGTGAACAGACGGTGGTCGAAGTCCTGCGTCAGGCCCGGATCTTCCTGCTCCAATGTGGAATTGACGTAGCCCTCCACATTGCCGCGCGTTCTGGCAAATGTATAGGAGCCCTGGAAATTGAATTTTTCCCCGGTGCGCTCCCAGAAGAACTCCAGTGCGGTGTGAATGCGCCGGTACTCGGGAAGGCCGAGATACGAGGCTGGCAGGGTTGCCAGTTCCACTTCACCATCGCCGTTCAAGTCGACATTGATGGTGACGTCGCTACCCGGATTCAGGAAGTAGCAGCTCGGGACCGAACTCGGATCAAAGTCGGTAAAGCCATTGTCTGCGGCCCAATCGATCCACGGATTGGTCGTGCAGGTATCGTCCATGCCCGATTTCACTTCGCGGCGGATCATACGTGCGCCCGCCATCCAGTTTTCCGTCAGCTGCAGTTGCCCACCCAGAATCACCTCGTCCTGATACATGGGCGAAAGATTGGTGGATGCAACCGAAGCCGGGTTTGGCGCAACCAGCGAGCCGTTGGTCTGAGTCGCACCGATCTGCGCGCCCTGGCCGACCGGTGTGCCGTCTGCTTCACTCCAGCCGTTGACGAAGTACCAGTTGGAGACCGTGGATTCGGCACCCGTTGCACGGATGCTTGAGTTTGTGGCGACCGGAATGTAGTACCGACCGGCAGTTCCGAACAGCTTCAAGCTGGCATCGCCGAGCACGTCCCACGAGAAACCAAGCCGTGGCGCGAGTTTGTAATCCGATTCTACCCAGGCGATACCGTCGCCGTTCTTGTTCTCGAACTTCTCGCCGCGCAGACCGAGCACGGCGAGGAAGTTTTCCGTTACCCGCCAATTGTCTTCGACATAGAAGGCGCTGTTGATGTTTTCATAGGTGGAGCTGCTGGTCTGATAGACACGGGAGCGCGCGTAAAGCGCACCACGTGGTACCAATTGACCATTCACCGTCCGCCCCGGCTGGCCAGCAAAAGCGCCAGTGGCCACGGCATTGCCAGGAACCGTGTAATACGCCCAGTTGATTCCGCCGGCGTAGGTCTGACCGCGATGACTGGACTCGTACTTTTCCTGATCCACACCAAAGCGCACGCGGTGGTCGCCCAACACCCACTCGCCATCAACGCGAAATGCCTTGCGGATGTCCTCGTCCGGCTCAGCATTGCGATCGGCAACCGTTGAGATCGTGCCAGGGTTACAGCCGATGTAGCGATCGACCACGCTGGTAGTCAGGCCGAAGCTGTAGGCCCACGGACACTCACTGCCGGCCGGATCGGTCGGCAGGCGTGAGTCAATGAGATTGCTCAGATAGCCGTATTGCGCCGACAGGGTGAAGTTGTCAGTGAAGTAGCCGGTGTATTTGAGGATGCCGACCTTGCCGCCGTTTTCCATCTCGTACTGTTCGATCGGCGCTTCGTGTCGACCGACGTTGTAACGGCTCTCGCCGTTGGCGTCCGGGTTGTATTCGTAGGTGCTGTACTTGGTTTTGGCCTGGTTGTAGATGCCGGTGAACTCCACCAGGTTGCTGTCGTTGATGTACCAGTCGAGTTTGACCAGACCTTGCGGCGTGGTGTCGCGCCGACGTTCGCTGTTGACCGATCTGAAAATATCGATCGTTTCGTTGCGGCCCTCGGCCATGGCGAAGAAGAACAATCTGTCCTTGATGATCGGACCACTCGCATACGCCGAATAGATGGTGCTGTCGAACTGGTTGTCGCTGCGATATTGGTAGAGCGGATCCGCAGCATCCGGATCACGATCACGCACGTTCTTGCCCTTCGCAGCCCCCCAATCCGGAGCCCACTCGACGCTGCCACCGTAATGCCAGTCATTGGAGCCGGACTTGGTCACGATGCTTACAATGCCGCCCAGCGAGCGACCGTACTCGGCCCCATAACCACCGGTCTTCACCTGCAGCTGCGCGATCCCCTGGAACGGCACATTGGCGAACGACAGGAACGTACGCATGTTGGTGACGTCGAAGCCGTTGATGTAATAGCCGTTTTCGGCCACTGAGGAGCCACCGAACGAAGCAAGATTGCCGTTGCCGAGACCGTTGTCGCCCAGGCCGCCATCGCCTCTGGTGGCACCAGGAGCCAGCAAGGCAACCGAGGAAACGTCGCTGGCCACAGGCAGCGAGATCATCTGTTCGGCCGTGAATACCGTGGTGGATTCCACCGAGGACACGTCGATGGGATTGAGCGCGCGTGTACCCACCACATTGATCCTGTCCAACTCGGTGGTTTGCTTCCCGAACAGCACCTGCGAGCCGCTACCGACCTTGACCTCGACCTCGCGGGTGACCCCGTCTGCGGTGATCACATATTTGCCCGGAGGCAGCTGACTGAAGGTGAATCGGCCATCGGCAGCAGCGGTGGCCGAGCGGCTTACACCTGTCTGGGGGCTTTGGATGGCAATGGTGCTGCCAGGCTCCACGCTACCGAAGATGGAGCCAACCGCGCTCTGTGCTTGCACACCGCCGGCAACGCACATGCTCAGCGCAATGCTCAACGCGCTGCGCGTGATGTTCTTCGACAAAGACCTACGAACCCCTGGACGTGTCATTCCTCTCTCTCCTGATGAAGTACCGTCACAACGACTGCAAACCGTAGAACCCAACTGCATTGCCGCAGCTGAGGGGGGGAGCCTCTTCGAAGGGAGCCGACCAGCCCAGCTCGTCACTTTCCTGAAGGGTGTCTGAAGATTAACCCAAGATTTACGGCCGTGTCATTTTTCGGGAACTTTTTCGTGAAACAGGGCTTACGGACCAGGACTTGCTGATCCGTTTCGTGTATGGCTGCTGGTCCGGTTGAATACGGATGTCGTCCGCGTCCCGGGTCCTGTACAGGCGACAGGTACTCGCTCTCCCAATAGTCATGAGCTGACCGATCAGCTAGGCGCAGCTAGATTGCGAAGGGGTCTTCACAGTACGGGCGGCAGTGAGACGACGATTGCCGTGAACGTGCCAGCGCCACGCTGGATATCCGGGTCGGCAGCGATGTGCTTGCATCGATCCTGCGGAACTCGTGCAAGCAGTCGGCGGCGTGCGTGCGCGCAGAAATAGCGGGGCCAGGTGGTCTCGATCAGCGCATGGCTGATCTGGCTGTTGTGTCTGCGGCCGGCCTGTGTCAGTGGAACGACATGCATCCGGGATCAGACAAAAATCCGGTGACGCTGGACAACAGAGCGCGGATGCACGTCCGACACTCTCTGTACTGCGCGAGGTCAGCAACAGCGCGCAGGCGGAGTCATCCTGCTGCTACATCACACCCGGCAACACCGTCTGCAATGCCGCGTTCTCGGCATCGCATGCTGGCGATGCAGCGGCGGTGGCAGGTTGCTTTGCACGCGCCTTGTCGATCTCGCCGCGTGCGGCAGCCAGATCTTTCTGGAACTCGGGGTTGTCGTGCAGGGCGGCGACGGTGGCGGCGCCCATGATGCGGCCCTGCAGGACATCGCTCTGCCAGTGCACGTTGCAGACCAGGCGGCTGTCGCCGAAGGCGCGGCCGCGGGCGAGCAGGGTGTCGCGCTGGGCGGGAGCCAGCTCGGCCAGGATCAGGCCCCAGCTCCAGCCGATCGCGGTGTGGCCGGATGGGTAGGAGCCGTTCTTGCGCAGCGCCGCGTCATCGTCGGGCGTGCACATCGGCTGGTCGTTGCGCATGAACGGGCGTGGCCTTTGGTAACGGGCCTTGGCTGCGCTGGTGCTGGTGCTGGCGTCGCGCATGCTGCGTTCGAGCAGGTGCAGCAGGTGCGGGGTGTGTGCCTGGTCGATCTGGATGCCGAGCGCGCAACTGAAGTGATTGGCGGCCGCCGGGAAACTCAGCGCAGCGTCCTGCGTGGCCAGGTCCCAACGCGGTGTGCCGCGCAGGGCAAGCATGGAAGTGGCGATGGCCTGATCGTTGGCGAGCGCGGCGCTGCCGTCCTGTGGCGGTGGCGGTACCAGGCGCAGGCTGTCGGGCACCTGTGCTTTTTCCAGGTAGCCATGTGCATCGGTGGCGATCACCGAGCCCGTCGGGGCCACCTTGTCGCGCGCGCTTGCACTGCCGCATCCCACTGCCAACACCGCGATGGCGACGCTGGTCAGCGTCCGGAAACAAGCGCGGGCAATACGATCGGACATGCAGCAACCCTCGGACAACACGGATGGATGAGGGCGCAGATTACGACGCGCAGATGACATCTGCATGCCAGCGCAACGCAGCTGCGGCGCGGAATGCGCAGCCGCTGTCGCAGCACTGTCATGTCCCGGTCGCATCGACGCAAGACAGCTGTCGCACGCTTGCCGTCATCTTTTGACTCGTCCCCCCTGCCGCTCATGCCCAAGACCCATCTGTTAAGTGCCGCCGTCCTTACCGCGCTCGTGCTGTCGCCGGCCGCCCATGCCGCCGATCCCGAGGTGACTGCCGACACCGGCACGACCGTGCAGCAACTCGACGCGGTCTCGGTGATCGGCCAGGGCGAAACGCGTCAGGTGCAGCGCATCACCCAGCAGGACATTCCGGTGTTGCCGCCGGGCACCAGCATCCAGAAGCTGCTCAACCGCATGCCGGGCGTCAATGTGCAATCCAACGATGCCTTCGGCGCCAACGAGGAGTCGCAGACGATCAGCCTGCGCGGCTTCAACGGCACGCGCCTGGGTTATACGCTCGACGGCCTGCCGCTGGGAGACAACGCCTACGGCAACTACAACGGCCTCAATATCAGCCGCGCCCTGATTGCGGAAAACTTCGGCGGCGTGGAGCTGGCCTCGGGCATCGGCGCACTGGGCACCGCGTCCACCAGCAACCTGGGCGGCACCATCCAGTACTACTCGGCCGATCCGTCCAGCGTGTTCGGCGGGCAGCTGTCGCAGACGGTGGGCTCCGATGCCAACCGCCGCACCTTCCTGCGCGTGGACACCGGCGACTACAACGGGTTTTCGGCGTATCTGTCCGGCATCAATGCCGAAGCCGACATGTGGGCGCGTCCGGAGTCGCCGACCACCACGCGCCAGTTCAATGCCAAGGGCGTGTACCAGTTCGATGGCGGCAAGCTGACCGCGTTTGCCGACACCTCGCGGACCTCGCAGGCCGATTATTCGTATCTGTCCAAGAGCGGCATGGCGCGTGGCCTGGGCTGGGACTGGAACCTGTACGCACCGGACTGGAACCGGGCGTTGGCCGCAGCGTACTGCGCACCGGCCACGCGCAATGCGGCGCGCTGCGGTTTCAGCGGCGGCGTGGACAACATCGACGATGCGTACTACCAGAGCCGCGCGTTGCGCGACGACGATCTGTTCTATGTGGCCGGCGACTTCCAGCCCAACGATGCGATCAGCCTGCACACCCAGGTCTACCACCACGAAAACAAGGGTCAGGGCCACTGGTGGTCGCCGGGCCAGGCGTCCAACCCGGGCACGCCGCAGGCATTGCCGATCTCCATCCGCAGCACCAATTACTGGATCAACCGCACCGGCGGCATCGCCTCGCTCGGCTGGAACCTGGGCCCGCATCATCTCGAAGCCGGGCTGTGGTATGAGCGCAATCACCACGATGTGGAGCGCAATTTCTACTGGATCGATGGGCCGGTCAGCGACGACAAGTTCCTGCAGGATCCCGATCGCCGGCTGTTCTCGCAGAACTACATCATCACCACGCGGCAGTTCTACGTGCAGGGCAACTTCAAGTTCCTCGACGAGCGCCTGAGCGTGGATCTGGGCATCAAGAGCCCGAGCACCGAAATGACCGCGCGCGAAACGCCGGGGCTGGCGGTGGAAGCGCCGGTGGCGACGGGCTCGATCAAGGCCAGCGAGTCGGTGCTGCCGCAGGTCGGTCTGGGCTATCGCATCGCAGACGGGCAGGAAGTGTTCGCCTCGTACGCGGAAAACATCGCCGCGTTCCAGGGCGGTGGCGCCGGTGGTCCGTTGCTGGTGACGCAGGCCTCCTTCGATGCCAGTGTCGGCGCACTGGAGCCGGAGAAGTCGCGCACCGTGGAAGCCGGTTACCGCTTCGTGCGTGACCGCTTCGAAGCCTCGCTGGTGGGTTACGACGTGACCTTCGACAACCGCCTGCTCTCGCTCAATCCCTGCGCCAGCATCCAGCAGGGCACCACGCCGGCCTGCACCACGCGCTTCTTCAACGTGGGCTCGGTGAGCAGCCGCGGCGGCGAACTGACCGTGATCTGGAAGCCGACCAGCTACCTGCAGTGGTACAACTCGGCCTCGATCAACCGTTCGACCTACGACGACAACTACGTGCAGAATGGGGTGATCATTCCGACCGCCGGCAAGACCACGGTGGATACGCCCAAGCGCATGTTCGCCAGCGAAATCGCCTTCAACTACGCCAACTGGAACATCAACCTGCGCGGCAAGTACACCGGCCAGCGTTATTACACCTACACCAACGACCAGGGCTTCGGCGGTTACACCTCGTTCGATGCGGGCGCCGGGTACGACTTCGGCCAGGCCGGCGTGCTGCAGGGGCTCAAGCTCTCGCTCAACGTGACCAACCTCACCGACAAGCGCTATGCATCCAACCTCACCGCGTTCGCCAACAGCGATCCGAATGGCCGTCAGCTGGCATTCCATGCCAGTGCGCCGCGGCAGGTGTTTTTGACCTTGGATGCGAAGTTCTGAGTTAGGGATTGGGGAGTCGGGATTGGGGATTGGTAACAGCGGGTCTTGTGGCTGCTTATTGATTTCCGGTGGCGATCGACGTGGATGGTTTTAGAGTAGCTGGCAAGACTTAGGGAATGATTGTCAGGTTAGTGCGGACGATGCGGAGAAAGCGGGATGTACACGTCGTACATCCCGCACCAACCATCGGCAGCGCTCGCCTGGCGGTCGTGCCGTGGTGTTGATGGCTGCTTTTTTGTTGGAGAAAGGCATGATGCAGTTCCACCGTGCGTTGGTGTTGGGGGCGATGATGGTCGGCATGAGCGGGCCCGCGTTGGCAGAGGCGCCGTTGGCGAAGACGGTACAGATCTTTGCGCACCGTGGCGCCAGCGCGTTGCGCCCGGAACACACCCTGGCCTCGTATGCCAAGGCGATTGTCGATGGCGCCGATTTTGTCGAGCCGGACCTGGTGTCCAGCAAGGATGGTGTGCTGGTGGCGCGCCATGAGAACGAGATCGGCGGCACCACCGATGTGGCCAGTCACCCGGAGTTCGCCGCGCGCAAGACCCGCAAGACCATCGATGGCCAGGCGATGGAAGGCTGGTTCACCGAAGACTTCACTCTTGCCGAATTGAAGACCTTGCGTGCGCGCGAGCGGTTGCCGCAGTTGCGCGGCACGCGTTGGGATGGGCAGTTTCAGATCGTCACCTTCGACGAGATCATCGATTTTGTCGCAGCCGAATCGGCAGCGACCGGGCGCACGATCGGGCTGATTCCGGAGATCAAGCACCCGAGCTATTTCAGTGCGCTGAATCTGGCGATGGAAGACAAGGTGCTGGCGAGCCTGCGTGCGCATGCCTACACGCAGACGGCGCCGGTGGTGATCCAGTCGTTCGAAACCGGCAACCTGCGTGAGCTGCGTGGCAAGATCGGGCGCAGCAGCAATATCCGTTTGCTGCAGCTGTTGGGCGGCGCGCAGATGGCGCTGCCCGATGCGGGCGTAGGCAGCGCACCGCGCACCTACGCGCAGATGATCACGCCCGAAGGGCTGAAACAGGTTGCCAGCTATGCCGATGCGATCGGCCCGGACATCCGCAGCATCATTCCACTGGATGCGCAGCAACGCCTGGGCACGCCGACCAGCCTGGTGCACGACGCGCATGCGGCAGGATTGCAGGTGCAGCCGTATACCTTCCGCCCGGAGAATTATTTCCTGGCCGCCAACAACCGCAGCAGTGGTGCGGTGACCGAGCGCAACGAGGCCGGCGCATTGGCCGAGTTGAAGGCGTACCTGGATGCCGGTATCGATGCGTTCTTTGCCGATGATCCCGGCTTGGCGCGGCGTGCGTTGAGCGAGCGTGCAACGCGTTAAACGTTGGACGCATATGCGGTCTGTAGGAGCGCGCTTGCGCGCGATGAAGCGTTCCCGATAACGCTCCATCGCGCGCAAGCGCGCTCCTACGTCCCAGGTGGCCGTTCGCGTGGCGGGAAGTGCAGCACCACGTTGTGCGAGCCGTCTTCCTGGCGCTGCCACAGCACTGGCACCTGGCGTGGCGGCGGCGGTTCCAGCACGTCGCGTTCGGCGTTGCTGATCTCCCAGGCAGCGTCTTCGTCCTCGTCTTCCCAGCTGTAGCGCGGCCTGGCCTGTTGCGGGTCGCGCAGGCGCAGCAGCAGCGCGGCGATCAGGCCGGCCACCGCGCCGCCCAGATGCGATTGCCAGGACACGCCGGCCTCGTGCGGCAGGATGGTCAGCAACATGCCGCCGTAGAACAGGAAGGCGATCATGCTGGTGGCAATCGCCGGGCGGTCGCGGCGCAGCAGGCCCAGCACGAACACCAGGAACATCAGCCCGTGGGTGACGCCGCTGGCGCCCAGATGCCGGCTCCCGGGCTCGCCCAGCAACCACGCGCCCAGCCCCGAGCCCAGCCACAGCAACGGCAGCGCCAGGGCGGTGGCGCGCGGATACACGCTGCCGGCCAGTGTGCCCAGGATCAACAAGGCGGCGGCGTTGGCGCCCAGATGCGCGAGCGAGCCGTGCAGCAGCGGCGCGGTGAGGATGCCGAGCAGGCCGTCGGCCTGCAGCGGTGCCACCGCCCAGGCGCGCCAGTCGAACATGCCCTGGGCGGTGAACACCGCCACCAGCAGCAGCACGGCGGCCAGGCTGAAGTTGAAGGCACGCAAGACCCGGGAACGATCCAGGCGATCTTGCGAGGTGGCGTCGGCGGCAACAGGATGCGGTGTCATGCCTTCACGGATGGCGTCGCGCGGATATTTTACAAGCCTGTCCGGCGCGGGATAAGCAGGCCCGACGACGGGATAATCTAGTTCCGCCACCGGTGATTGGCGCAGCGTCTCGCGTGGCATCACGCAGGTGACTGGCGCGCGACACCGATTGGCTGCAGGGTCCTTGCCCACCCACCATCGCGGGCCACGCCGCAAGTACGTCCCTGTAGGCGCTTACGCGGCATCCATGCCGCGTAAGGTCCCGCGACGGTGAGCGGGAAAGGACCCGTCGAGCTGGTCGGTGCGCTTGGATGCGAGCAGCGCACGCGGCGCTGCCGTTCCCGATTCCCTAATCCCGATTCCCGACTCCCAGCCCCTCAGTGCCGAGCCGGCTTGGGCGGCCGCAGCAGGCTGAGCACGATGGTGAAGACCAGGATCACGATCACCACCGCCAGCGAGACCAGCACCGGGATCTTGTACAGATCGATGATCATCATCTTGGTGCCGATGAACACCAGGATCACCGCCAGCCCGTACGGCAGCAGGTGGAAGCGGTCGGCCATGCCGGCCAGCAGGAAGAACATCGCGCGCAGACCCAGCACCGCGAACACGTTGGAGGTCAGCACGATGAACGGGTCGGTGGTGATCGCAAAGATCGCCGGGATGCTGTCCACCGCGAAGATCACATCGATCACCGCAATCAGGATCAGCACCACGAACAGCGGGGTGAACCAGCGCTTGCCGTCCTTGATCACGCTCAGCGCATGGCCGTGGTATTGCGGGCTCAGGCGCAGATGGCCGCGCATCCAGCGCAGCACCGGGTTGGCTTCCAGGTCCGGCTCCTTGCCGGCGGAGAACCACATCTTGATGCCAGTCAGCAGCAGGAAGGCGCCGAACACGTACAGCAGCCAATGGAACTTGGTCAGCAGCACCGAACCGGCGAAGATCATGATCGCGCGCAGCACGATCGCGCCCAGCACGCCGATGATCAGCACGCGCTGGCGCTGCTCCTCGGGCACGCCGAAGTAGGTCATCACCATCAGGAACACGAAGATGTTGTCGACCGCCAGCGATTTCTCGACCAGGTAGCCGGTCAGGAACTCCAGCCCGATGCGGTCGGCCGCCGCATCGCCCATGCTGCCCTGCAGGTACCACCACAGCCCGGCGTTGAAGGCCAGCGCCAGCAGCACCCAGCCGATGCTCCACCAGGTGGCTTCCTTGAAGGTGACCTTGTGGGCACCGCCGTGGCGCATCAGCACCAGATCGACCAACAGCGCCACGATCACCACGATCGCGAAGCCGCCCCATAACCAGACATTGCCAATGGTTTGCATAAAAGAATCCCGAAAGTGAAACGACCTGGACAGCCGGTGGGCTGAGGCCTTGTGACACGGAAATCGTGGATTCCGGGTGACGGACCTTCGCCTGCGCGGCGAAGGTCTCGCTCACAACCGGCCGGGCCGGTTGCCGTTGCACCGGAGCGCCTGTTGGCAGGGCTCGTCATGACGGCGACAACGCTGGGAGCTACTCCCCTTCTGCAGCCGATTCTGCGTGCCCGGGGCAGGCACGTCAATCCAGCCGGATACAATGGGCGGATGAATACTCCTGTCCCCGTCGTCCGACTCAAGAATGCGTGGCGCTCCAGCCACCCGTGGATCTTCCAGAAGCTGGTGGAAAAGCCCGCCGCCAAGCCCAAACCCGGCACCATCGTCGATGTGGTCGGCGTGGACGGGGAGTGGGTCGGCCGCGGCTTCTACAACGGCCACTCGCGCATCGCCGTGCGCATCCTGGAGACCGACCAGGCGGTGCCGGTGGATGCGGGCTGGTTCTCGCGCAAGATCGCCGCGGCAGTGGGCCTGCGCCGCGACTGGCTCAAGCTCGACGCGGTGTCCGATGCCTGGCGCGTGGTGCACAGCGAAGGCGACGGCCTGTCCGGCCTGGTGGTGGACCGTTATGGCGACCTGGTGGTGGTGGAGTTCTTCGCCGCCGGCATGTTCCGCCACCGCGAATGGATCTACGAGGCGCTGCGCGAGCAGTTCCCGGGCTGCCGCTTCCACAGCTTTGCCGACGAACACGTGCAAAAGCAGGAAAGCTTCGATTTCCACGGTAACACCACCACCGAAGCGTCGGTGATCACCGAGTACGGCATCAAGTTCCGTGCCGACCCGGCCGGTGCGCACAAGACCGGCTTCTTCGCCGACCAGCGCGAGAACCGCCAGTGGCTGAGCGAGCAGGTCGAAGGCAAGAGCGTGCTGGACTTGTGCTGCAACACCGGCGGCTTTGCGGTGTATGCGGCTGCGCGCGGCGCGTCCGAGGTGCTGGGCGTGGACATCGACGAGGACGTGATCGCCATCGCCAAGGGCAACGCCAAGCTCAACAACGTGCGGCCGAAGTTCGTGCAGGCCGACATCTTCCCCTGGCTGCGCGATGCCTCCAACCGCGGCGAGCAGTTCGATGTGGTGATCCTGGACCCGGCCAAGATGACCCGCGACCGCGAGCAGGTGATTCCGGCGCTGAAGAAGTACCTGGACATGAACAAGCTGGCGCTGGGCGTGGTCAAGCCCGGTGGCCTGTTCGCCACCTTCTCGTGCACCGGGCTGGTGGCCGAGCAGGAATTCCTGGACATGCTGCGGCGCGCCTCGTATTTCTCCGGGCGCACCATCCAGATCCTGAAGGTGGCCGGTGCCGGTCCGGACCACCCGTTCATGGCGCACGTGCAGGAATCGCGCTATCTGAAGGCTGTTTTCTGCCGCGTGATCTAGCGCGGCGATCAACCCCTGGAGCGGCCAGTCGATGACAGCGGACGATGAGGAACGCAAGGCGCTGAGCCGGTTGCTGCGCGAGATCGAGCGGCCCCATGCCAGTCTGCTGGCCAGCAACTGGCCGGTATTCGGCGTGTGGCTGCTGTTCGCCGGCGCCTTCATGTACCTGTTCCAGACCGGTAGCGGCTCGCCGTTGCATCCGTTGCTGCTGGCGCTGGGCTCGACCTGCCTGGGCGTGCTCGGTGCCTGGATCGTGCTGCGCTCGGTATGGGCGCGGCAGTGGCTGCACGTGCGCGAGCATGTCGATGTCGAGAGCGTGCGCGCGCGTTTGGCCGAACTGGGCGATTGAACGACGCGCAATACCACTGCGCGCCGATCGGGCGCGTGCGATGGATTGCGCGCAAGCCAGATCAAATCGCTTGCATGCTGCGCGCTGTGAGCAGCCCATTTTGAACGTCTGATCGCTTCTGCCAGCCGCGCGACATACCGCGTGTCGCAGGCCATAACCGGCCTGCGCGTATCGGTCACATCAGCGATGACCTGCGGTGGGTTGCAGCTGCAGCGGCAACCGATCACCCAGCCACCGGCCGCGCGGTGATCTCCGGCACGGCCTGGCGCAGCTCGGCACCGAACTCGGGATTGCGCATCGCCGCGCCATCGGCGTAGCCGTAGAACACGCCTTGGGTGGGCGTTGTGCCTTTGCGCAATTCGATATCGCCACACGGCTGCGTGGTGCCGGCAATGTTGACCGCACCGAACGCGCCCGGCCTCATGAAGACGGTATTGGCCTGCGCATCGGCGCCGATCGTTGCGCCCGGATGCCATCCAGTCAGACCGCCAGGTACCGCATTGCCCTGCACGGTGCCGCCCATCGCCATGGCGTGGCCATCCGCGTGGCAGCGCGCCCTGGTGCGTGGCGCGCCTGCATAACCCAAAGCAGTCAGGTCATTGCCAACGGCCATTTCGTTGGCCGCATCTGAGCGGACATTGTCGATGTCTGCCGCGATCTGCGCGGCGGCGGTCACCAGGCTGGACACACCCGCAGCGATCGCGATCGATGCTTCCACGCAGCGAGGACGCCACCGCCATGTCCGATGTGTCCACGTCCGCGCTGTCTAGCGCCAAACCGGTTCTGCTGTTGCTGGAGCACGACCTCGAAGATCCCAAGCACGCCGGCCGACGCTTTTTCTGTCGCCATGGCTGGTTGCTGGAAGCTGCGTTGCCGGGCATCGACGGAGTGCGCGGCCCGGCTGGAGGTGCGCCGGATCGGCTTCCCGCGGCCGCGTCGCGGTGTGATCGGCCTGGTCGGCGAAAGCGACCGATCGCTGCCCACGCTGGTGACCTGCAGCGCGCGCTGCGCGGGTAGTGCCATCGCAGCGAACCACCCGTCAGAGGGCATGGCGGAGTTGCGGCGCTGACGCATCGTGCCTTTGAAGAGCAGGTCATTCGCTCGAATCCCCCGGAGAACGCAATGACTTCCTCACCTCGACGTGCGGGCACGTCAGCGGCCGCGTCCTAGATGCCGGCCATCGATTCCCAGCGCGCCGCCTGGCTGGCGACGCAGATCCTGCCGCACGAGCCGGCGCTGCGGCGCTGGCTGCGCAAGCACGCCCCCGGCAACGTCGATTGCGACGATGTCATCCAGGAGACCTACGCCATCCTCGCCGGGCTGGGCGAGGTGGGCCATATCGCCAACCCGCGCGCCTATCTGTTCACCGCCGCGCAGTCGGTGCTGCTGCAGCAGGTGCGGCGCGCCAGAATTGTTTCGATCGAAAGCGTGGCGGAAATCGAGCGCCTGGACATCACACAGGACGAGCGCTCACCCGAGCGCCACGCCATTGCCGGTCAGGAGCTGCGCCGCATCGGCGAAGCGCTGGCGGCACTGCCGGACAAATGCCGCCAGGTGTTTCTGCTGCGCAAGGTCGATGGCCTGTCGCAACGCGAGATCGCCGCGCGGCTCGGAATCAGCGAGAACACCGTGGAAAAACACATCGTGAAGGGATTGCGGCTGCTGATGGCGCGGATGGGCCGCACCCCCGCACCCGCACCCGCATCGGCCGCCGGCCAGGCCGCGCCGGCCACGCGCCTGGCCGATCCGCAGCGCGGCAGCTGAGCATGCGCAGCATCGACGACATTGCCGCTGCCTGGGTGGGCCGCGAAGACGGCGACCGGCTCACGCCGGCCGAGCGCGTGCAGCGCGACCGCTGGCTGGCCGAAGACGTGCGCCATCGCGGTGCCTATGCACGTGCGCACGCGGTGCACCTGCATTTCGATCGCGCGCGTGCGTTGGGGCAGGGCTTTGGCGCGGAAGCGATGCGTTCACGGCGCACGCATCGACGCGGCAGGTGGCTGGCCGCACTGGCCGCCTGTGTGGTCGCTGCGGCCACCGGCATGCTGGCACTGCAGCAGGCCGTGCCCGACCACGGCGCGCCCGGCAGCGGCCATCACCTCACCCGCATCGGTGAGGTATTGCGCCTGCCGTTGGCAGACGGCTCGGCGGTGACGCTGAACTCCGGTTCGGAGGTGGCGGTGGAGTTCAGCCCCGCCCGTCGCCAGGTTCAGTTGCTGCGCGGCGAGGCCTTGTTCGACGTGGCCAAGGACCGCCATCGCCCGTTCGTGGTGATGGCGGCCGGCGCGGAAGTGCGCGCGGTCGGCACCAGTTTCAGCGTGCGCCGGCGGCAGGACGATGCCGTCAAGGTCGTCGTGCGCGAAGG
Organism: Xanthomonas sp. NCPPB 1826; assembly: GCF_056725285.1. Classification (NCBI taxonomy): domain Bacteria; kingdom Pseudomonadati; phylum Pseudomonadota; class Gammaproteobacteria; order Lysobacterales; family Lysobacteraceae; genus Xanthomonas; species Xanthomonas sp. NCPPB 1826. Next base: position 5,025,498 of record NZ_CM161521.1, on the reverse strand, counting down.
CACCGTCGACGTGGAAGCCGACCAGCGCGTACCGCAGCGGGTGACAGCCAACATGCTGGCCATGGTCAGCCCGACGCGGGCGGTGCAGGTGCAGCCGCTGCCAGCACGGCGCGTGCAGCAGTTGCTGGTCTGGCGCGAGGGCATGATCGCCTTCGACGGCGACACCTTGGCGCAGGCCGCTGCCGAATTCGCCCGCTACAACGACATGCGCATCCTGATCGACGACCCCGCGGTGGCGCGGCGCACCGTGGTCGGCCTGTACTCGGCCAACGACCCGGAAGGCTTTGCACGCTCCGTTGCGCTGAGCATGGGCCTGCAGATCGAACACACCCGCGGCGGCATCCACCTGCGCGGCGCACTCGCGCAGTGAGGTGCAGCGCTGCACGTCATCACCAGCGATGTCGATGGCGGAAAAGCGGCGGCCACGCATCCAACAGACAGGGGGCCACACAGCAACGGTGACAACGACCGGATAGCGGCGCACGCGCGCCAGCGGAGAGCAGTGATGCAGGCAGCAAGCAGGCGTTTGAGCAAGGCCATCGGCACCGCCGTGGCGATGATGGCAGCGGGACATGCGCTGGCAGCGTCAGCGCAGGGGCGCACCTTCTCGCTCCCCGAGAGCAATGCGGTGGTGGCGCTGCCGGAGTTTGCGCGGCAGGCCGGGGTGCAGATCGTGGCGCCCGGCGAATACCTGCAGCAGGTCCGCACGCCGGCCGTGCAGGGCACGCTGGAAGCGCGCGTGGCATTGCGGCAGTTGCTGGCCGGCACCGGATTGAGCGTGGTCGAAGATGATGGCGAACGCATCACGCTGGCCTCGGCGCAGCCGCTGACGGCCGCGCTCCACGGCCATCCGGGGACGGGGTATGCGCAGGTGGACGCATCCGCGCCCACGCCACCAGCGTCCACGCCACCCGCAGATGCCGCCGTCGGCAATCTGGATGCAGTGGTGGTCACCGGCGCGCGCGGCGTGCAGCGCACCGTCACCGAAAGTCCCACCCCGATTGATGTGATCGGCGCGGCGGAACTGGAAAAGACTGGTCGCCCGGGCCTGCTGGCGGCGCTCAACGATCTGGTGCCCTCGTTCAATGCGCCAGCCAAATCCGGCAACGGCACCTCGTATGTGATCGCCACCGGCGGGCTGCGCGGGCTCAATCCGGATCACACCCTGGTGCTGGTCAACGGCAAACGCCGCCATCGCACCGCCAGCATCAACATCGCCGGCATCGTCGGGCGCGGCTCGGTGCCGGTGGACATGAGCCTGATCCCGGTCTCGGCGGTGGACCACATCGAGGTGCTGCGCGATGGCGCGGCCGCGCAATACGGTTCGGATGCGATCGCCGGCGTCATCAACATCCTCCTCAAATCCGATGCCGATGGAGGCAAGGCCGACATCCTGTGGGGCCAGAACATCGACCGCGCCGATGGCGACAGCAGCAGCGCCAGCATCGGCAAGGGCCTGGCACTGGGCAGCGACGGCTTCGTCTATCTGGCCGCCGACGCCAGGTATCAGCAGACCTCCAATCGCGCAGTGCCGGTGGCCGACGATTACCGGCTGTACTACCCGGTCAACGGCCAGCCGGACCCGCGCGAGGCCACCGCCGACCGCCTGATCACGCGCAACTTCGGCCAGCCCTGGCAGAAGGGCGCCAACTTGTCCTACAACGCCGAACTCGGCCTGGGCGGCGACCTGCGTGGCTATTCCTACGCCACTTACAGCCGTCGCCTGAGCGACCTGGAATGGTCGTTTCGCAATCCCAACGCCAACAATACGCTGCAAGAAATTTATCCGGACGGTTACAGCCCGCGCCTGCGCATCGACGAGACCGATTACGAGTTCACTGCCGGCATCAAGGGCCTGTGGGGCGAATGGGATTGGGACCTGGCCACCAGCTACGGCCGCAACGCCTCCGAACGCGACGGCCTGCACACGCTCAACGCCAGCCTGGGGCCGACCAGCCCCACCGCGTTCTATCTGGGCCAGCTGACCTCCACCGACTGGACCACCAGCCTGGACATCACCCGCGGCCTGCAACTGGCCGAGCGCCCGCTGCAGGTATCGCTGGGCGTGCAATACCGCTACGAGAAATACCAGATCCAGGCCGGCGAGCAGGCGGCGTATGCGGCCGGTGACTACGTGTTTCCGGCTAGCCATCCGCGTGCTGGGCAGGCGCCGCCGCCCGGCGCGCAGGGCGCGATCACCTTCCAGCCCGACGAAGCCGGCAGCCTGGATCGCACCAGCGGCGCGGCCTATGTCGACCTGACCTGGGACGTGGCCGACAGCGTGTCGCTGGGCCTGGCCGGTCGCTACGAGCGCTTCGACGATTCGGCCGGCGACACTGCGGTGGGCAAGTTCACCGCGCGCTGGGCCATCACCCCCACCTTCGCGCTGCGTGGCGCGGCCAGCACCGGCTTCCGCGCGCCCGCGTTGGCGCAGGCCTTGTACGCGGCCACCAACAGCAGCTGGCGCACGCTGGACAACGGCGATCGCGAACTGTTCCTGGCCAAGACGCTGCCGGTGGATTCCCCCGCCGCGCTGGCATTGGGCGCCGAACCGCTGAAGCCGGAAGAATCCACCAATGCCAGCATCGGCTTCACCTACAACCCCACGCGCGCGCTCAGCCTCACCGTGGATGCCTACCGCATCGATCTGGACGACCGCATCGGCATGACTGGCTACATCACCGGTGCGGCGATCACCGACCTGCTCACCCGCGCCGGCGTGTCCGGGGTCGACAGCGCGCAGTACTTCACCAATGCCATCGATACCCGCACCGAAGGCGTGGACGTGGTGGCGACCTGGCGCATGGAGGCCGGCGACTGGGGCCGGGTCAACTGGAACCTGGGCTACAACTACAACACCACCGAGATCACCCGCATTGCCGACAACCCGGCCGCACTGGACTCGCTGGGCGCCGGCTACGAACTGTTCGACCGTGCTTCGCGCGGCTATCTGTCGCGCACCCCGCGCAGCAAGGTGCTGCTGGGCGGCAACTGGGTGATCGGCGACTTCGCGCTCAACGTGCGCGTCAACCGCTTCGGCAGCTTCGATGTGCTGGAGAACAACCCGGCCAACGACGAACACGTGCCAGCCAAATGGATCACCGATCTGGAAGCGTCCTACGCACTGTCCGGGCGCATCACCTGGACGCTGGGCGCCAACAACCTGTTCAACCAATACCCGAAAAACATCGGTGCGGTCGCCAGCACCGGCAGCGGTTTCTACGTCACCAGCGTGCCGTACGGCTTCACCGGCGGGTCCTATTACACCAAGTTGACCTACACCTTTTGAGGAGTGATCCAGTGCCGCGACTTTCTTCGATGCGGGCGCATGCGCGCAGCGCTTCCCTCTGCGCAGGGCTGTTGATCGCATTGTTCTGCGCCCCGCAGGCGGCGCTTGCCGGCACCGGCAAGGACAGTGGCGAAATCCTGTGGGACCGCTACGGCGTGCCGCATATCTATGCCAGGACCGAAGCCGGCACCTTCTACGGCTTCGGCTGGGCGCAGACCCACAGCCACGGCAATCTGTTGCTGCATCTCTATGGCGAAGCACGCGGCCGCGCCGCCGAATACTGGGGCGAGAAGTACGCCGAACAGGATCGCTGGCTGACCAGTAACGATGTCTACCCACGCGCGCAGCAGTGGTACCGACAACAGACCCCGAGCTTTCGGGCCGACCTAGACGCATTCGCGCAAGGCATCAACGACTACGCAGCCGCACACCCGCAGGCCCTGGACGCAGAGGTCAAGGTGGTGCTGCCGATCACCGGCGTGGACGTGGTGGCGCACGCGCACCGACTGATGAATTACGTCTACATCGCCTCGCCGGCCAAGGTGCTGGGCGAGCCACCCAAGGACGGCCAGGCGCGCGATGGCTCCAACGCCTGGGCGCTGATGCCGAGCAAGACCCGCGACGGCCACGCCATGCTGCTGGCCAATCCGCATCTGCCCTGGGGCAGCGGCTTTTTCACCTATTACGAAGCGCATCTCAACGGACCGGGCGTGGATCTGTATGGCGCCACCCAGGTGGGCCTGCCGATCCTGCGTTTCGGCTTCAACAAGCAACTGGGTTTCACCAATACGGTGAACACGCTGCTGGGCCAGACCACCTACAAACTCACGCTGTCGGGCGAGGGCTATCTGCTGGACGGCAAAGTGCTGCCGTTCAAGCGGGAAACCAAAACGCTGAAGATCCGCCAGGCCGATGGCGCGCTGAAAGAACAGACCTTGCAGGTGCGGCAGTCGGTGCACGGCCCGGTGTTCCAGCGTTACGACGGCAGCACCGTGGCGCTGCGTGTGGCCGGCCTGGATCGGCCCGACATGCTCAAGCAGTACTGGGACATGGGCAAGGCGCAGGACTTTGCGCAGTTCCAGCGCGCGCTCAAGCAACTGCAGGTGCCGATGTTCAACATCGTCTATGCCGACAACGCCGGCAACGTGCTGTTCCTGGACAACGGCATCCTGCCCAAGCATGCGCAAGGCGATCTGAAATACTGGAGCGGGCTGGTGCCGGGCGATACCGCGTCCACGCTATGGCGCGATGTGCACAGCTACGACGAGCTGCCCAAGGTGATCAACCCGGCAGGTGGCTTCGTGCAGAACACCAACGACCCGCCGTGGCTGGCCAGTTGGCCGCGCGTGCTTGACCCAAAAAAATTCCCGTCCTATGTCGCACCGACGGGGCCGATGTCGCTGCGCGCGCAGAACTCGGTAAAGATGCTGGCCGAGCACGACAGCATCGACTTCGACCAGCTGGTGGCGCTGAAGCGCACCGCGCAGGCGCTGGCGGCCGATCGCACGTTGCCGCAGCTATACGCTGCCGCCGCAGACAGCACCGATCCGGACATTCTCGCCGCGATCAAGGTGCTCAAGGCCTGGGACCGTCACTTCGAAACCGATAGCCGTGGCGCGCTGTTGTTCGAGCAATGGGCGCGGCTGTTCACCGGCGATGCGCGCTATCTCTCGCAGGCCGGCTACGCCACGCCGTGGTCGCTGGACGCTCCGCTGACCACGCCCAGCGGCCTGAAGGACCCGGCACTGGCGCTGCGTCAGCTCAAGCAGGCCGTTGCCAGCACCAGGCAGGCCTATGGCGCCATCGACCGCCCGTACGGCGAGGTGTCGCGCTTCCATCTGGGCGATGTCGATGTGCCCGGCCGCGGCGGTTTCGGCAATCTCGGCGCGTTCGACGTGATCACCTGGAACCCGCCCAATGCCGATGGCCAACGCCTGCCGCAGCATGGCGAAACCTGGGTCTCGCTGGTGGAGTTTTCCACCCCGATCAAGGCCAAGGGCCTGATGAGTTACGGCAATGCCAGCCAGCCTGGCTCGGCGCATATCAACGACCAGTTGCAGCTGCTGTCCAAAGGCGAGTTCCGCACCTTGTGGACCACCCGCGAGCAGGTCGAACAGCACCTGGAATCGCGCACCGACTTCTGACGATTACCCCGACGATCGCCCCAGCTTGAAGCAGCTACCCGACAGCACCGCCCGACATCCCAGCATCCAAGGACACAGACCATGCGCACCTTTCCGACCGCCGCCTTGTTCGCCATCGTGGCGTTGACCGCCACGTTCACCGCGTCTGCGGCCGACCCGCACGACGGCGCCTGGACCCTGGTGGAATCCAAATCCAACTGGAGCGACGGCAAGTTCCCCAAGGGCATGCGGCTGACCATCAATGTGCAGTTCTCCGACAACCGCATCGAATACCACTCCATCAACACCACCCGGCCGCAGACCCCGTACAAGGTCGATTACGTCACCACGCTGGATGGCAAGCCCAGCCCGCTCAACGAGCAGGCGCGCTTCAACCAGATCGCGGTGAGCAAGACCGGCGCCGACACCTACCAGATCCTCAAGATGAAGGACGACGACGTGATCGTCGGCGAGTTCTGGACGTTTTCCGCAGACGGCAAGACGCTGATCCGCAATGGCGTGGGCAAGTCGCCGGAAGGCAAATCCAAGGCCTACCACGAGTTCTTCGAACGCAAGTGAGCACTGGCGCGTGGTCGCGGGCAGCAATGTCTGCGGCCACGCGCCACGACAGCCAGTGATCGTGCAGCGGCTGAGGCAAGCGCAGCTATGATCGATGCACCCCCATCTTCTGCGAGCTGCCATGACCCTGCATCGCCTGTGCACCGCCATTTTCCTGAGTCTGGCCGTGGCCGCACCCGGCCACGCGCTGGAGTTTTCCAAGGCCGAGCTGGCGCGCGCCACGGCGCTGCAACAGCGCCTGGTCACGCTGGATTCGCATCTGGACACGCCGGCCAATCTGGAGCGCCCTGACTTCGACGTGTTGCAGGCGCATGCCGGCAACCGGCTGTCGCAGGTGGACTACCCGCGCATGGTCGAAGGCGCGCTGGATGGCGGCTTCTGGGCGGTCTACACCGGGCAGGGCAATCGCAGTGCGGCCGCGCATCTGGACGATCGCGATGCCGGTCTGCAGCGGTTGTTGAAGATCCACACGCTGCTGGCCGCGCAACCACAGCGCTTCGCCTTCGCCACCACGCCCGCCGATGCCGCGCGCATCAAGGCCGATCGCAAGCGCGTGGTGTACATCAGCATGGAAAACGCCAGCCCGCTGGTGGCCGACCCCACGCTGCTGCGCTTCTATTACGCGCAGGGCCTGCGCCTGATGAGCACCGTGCATTTTCTCAACAACGAGTTCGCCGACTCGGCCACCGACCCCAAGGGGCCGGAGTGGAAGGGCCTGAGCCCGGCCGGCAGGCAACTGGTGCAGCAGGCACAGGCGCTGGGCATCGTGATCGACCAATCGCATGCCTCCGATGCGGTGTTCGACCAGTTGATCGCACTGTCGCCGGTGCCGATCGTGCTCTCGCACAGCGGCGCGCGTGCGGTGTTTAACCATCCGCGCAATATCGACGACGCGCGGCTGAAGGTGCTGGCCGAGCACGGCGGGGTGATCCAGGTGAATTCCTACGGCGGCTATCTGGTCGACAGCGGCGCCAGCCCCGAGCGCAAGGCCGCCGAGAAGGCGCTGACCGAGCAATATGGCGGCTGGGAGCACATCAAGATCGCCGACGGCACGGCCCTGAGCGCCGCGCTCAAGGAGCTGGATGCGCGCTACCCGATCAAGCGCGCCACCGAGGAGGACTTCTTCGCCCATCTGGAGCATGTGCTCAAGGTGGTCGGGCCCGAGCACGTGGGCATCGGCATGGACTGGGACGGCGGCGGTGGCGTGGTCGGCCTGGAAGACGTCTCCGACCTGCCGCGCATCACCGCCTGGCTGCTGCGCAAGGGCTATACCGAGCAGCAGATCGCCGGCATCTGGGGCGGCAACCTGCTGCGGGTGATGGGGCAGGCGCAGGCGTATGCGGTGGGGAATGGGGAATCGGGAGTTGGGAATCGGTAGAGCGGGATTGGGGAGTCGGGATTCGCAAGGCCGAGGCGGTCTGTTGTGCGGGGCTGGGTGCTGTGTCGGGCTTGGCGGTGGCCGCCGGCTTGGTTGTGAGTGCAGGGCTGGGGTAGAGGCGCGTTGCTGCTGCGGGCTTCTTCGCCGGATGGGCTGATTGGGGCGCGCGCGGAGTGCGCCGGCGCTAGTTGTCAGCCAGGTGGTTGGGGGCGGGCGCCGTCGCAGCATCGGGGTCGCCAGCCTTGCACCAACAGCATGGTTGCTGTTGCGTTCCGAGCCCGGCATACGCCGGGAGCGGTTGTGGCTGATTTAGGCAGTTGCACAAAAACCCGCGTCTGCTTGCCCGCAGACAGGCAGCAGGCTGACGATGCTTCCGGGAAAAAGCTCCAACTAGAATGCGCCGACCCCTGTGTGGTGCCGGTGCCAGCACTGCGCGCCGGTGGGGCCCACCGACTGCTGGAGCGTGCGATGACCCAAGCCACCCGGCCACTGCCGCCCCCCGATGGCATGGCCCCGACCTACCGCAAGATCCTGTGGCGGCTGATCCCGTTCCTGTTCGTCTGCTACCTGTTCAACTACCTGGACCGGGTCAACGTGGGCTTCGCCAAGCTGCAGATGCTCGGCGATCTGGGCATGAGCGAGACCGTGTACGGGCTGGGTGCGGGCATCTTCTTCATCGGCTACCTGGCCTGCGGGGTGCCGAGCAATCTGATCCTGCAGCGCATCGGTGCGCGCCGCTGGGTGGCGATCATGATGGTCAGCTGGGGCCTGCTGTCGACCTGCCTGATGTTCGTGCGCACGCCGGCCGGCTTCTACACCCTGCGCCTGCTCACCGGCGCGGCCGAGGCCGGCTTCTTCCCCGGCATCGTGCTGTACCTGACGCGCTGGTTCCCGCGCGCCCAGCATGGCCGGGTCATGACCGTCTTCATGTCGGCCATCCCGATCTCCGGCGTGCTGGGCGGGCCGTTGTCGGGCTGGATCCTCGGCCATTTTTCGGCCGGGCAGGGTGGCCTGGCCGGCTGGCAATGGATGTTCCTGCTGCAGGGCCTGCCGACCGTGCTGTTGGGCATCGGGGTGTGGTTCCTGCTCAGCGATGGCGTGCAGCAGGCGACCTGGCTGGACCCGCAGGAGAAGCAGGCACTGACCCGCGCGCTGGCCGCCGACGAAGCCGGCAAGCCGGCCGGCGCCTCCAGCTCGCTGGGCGCGGTGCTGCGCAACCCGGCGGTGTGGATGCTGGGCACGGTGTACTTCTGCATCCAGAGCGGGGTGTATGCGATCAACTTCTGGCTGCCCTCGATCATCCAGGGCAGCGGCGTCACCGACCCGACCCGGATCGGCCTGATGAGCGCCATTCCTTACCTGGCCGCGGCGGTGTTCATGCTGCTGATGGGGCACTCGGCCGACCGCCGCCGCGAGCGCCGCTGGCACCTGGTGATCCCGTTGCTGATGGGGGCGGCCGGGCTGTGCATCGCTGCCAGCGTCACCGACAACCTGGCTCTGGCCCTGTTCGGCATGACCCTGGCCACGATGGGCGCGGTCAGTGGCTTGCCGCTGTTCTGGCCGCTGACCAACGGCTTTCTCACCGCCGCCGCCGCGGCCGGCGGGCTGGCGCTGATCAACTCCACCGGCCAGGTCGCCGGCTTCGTCAGCCCGTACCTGGTGGGCTGGATCAAGGACGCCACCCACAGCACCGAGCTGGCGCTGTACGTGCTGGCCGGGGCCATGCTGCTGGGCGCCGCGCTGGTGCTGCGGGTGCCGGCACGCGCGGTGAACCAGTGATGCGTCCGTCCCAGCGAGTGTGCCCATGAAGATCGTCATCGCCCCCGATTCCTACAAGGAAAGCCTGTCCGCGCTGGAGGTGGCCACCCAGATCGAGGCCGGCTTCCGCGAGGTGTTCCCCGACTGGCAATACCGCAAGGTGCCGGTCGCCGATGGCGGCGAAGGCACCGTCGACGCCCTGGTGGCGGCCACCGGCGGACGGGTGATCGACTGCACGGTCAGCGGCCCGCTCGGCACCCCGGTGCAGGCGTTCTTCGGCCTGACCGGCGACGGCCGCACCGCGGTGATCGAAATGGCCGCCGCCAGCGGCCTGGCACTGGTGCCGCCGGCCGAGCGCGCGCCGCTGCGCACCAGCACCGCGGGCGTGGGCGAGTTGATCCTGGCCGCGCTGGATGCCGGCGCGCGGCGCTTCATCATCGGCATCGGCGGCAGCGCCACCAACGACGGCGGCGCTGGCCTGGCGCAGGCGCTGGGCGTACGGCTGCTGGATGCGCAGGGCGAGTCGATCGGCCCGGGCGGCGGTGCGCTGGCGACGCTGGCGCGGATCGACACCCAGGACCTGGACCTGCGGCTGCAGGACTGCCAGTTCGAAGTGGCCTGCGATGTGGACAACCCGCTGATCGGCCCGACCGGCGCCTCGGCGGTGTTCGGCCCGCAGAAGGGTGCCACCCCCAGCATGGTGCGCCAGCTCGACAGCAACCTGCAGCGCTACGCCGATGTGCTGCAACGCGACCTAGGCGTGCGCCTGCATGACCTGCCCGGTGGCGGTGCGGCCGGCGGACTGGGCGCGGCGCTGGTGGCCTACCTGGGCGCGCAGTTGCGGCCCGGGGTGGAGATCGTGGCGCAGGCGCTGGGGCTGGATGCCCTGGTCGCCCAGGCCGATCTGGTCATCACCGGCGAAGGCCGCCTGGACAGCCAGAGCCTGCACGGCAAGACCCCGGTGGGCGTGGCGCGGCTGGCGCAGCGCCACGGCAAGCCGGTGATCGCCATCGCCGGTTGCCTGGGCAATGGCGCTGCGCTGCTGCATGGGCACGGCATCGACGCGATGTTTGCGGTGGTGCATCGCGCCTGCACGGTGGAGCAGGCGCTGGCCGAAGCGGCCAGCAACGTGCGCATCGCCGCACGCAATGTGGCCGCCGCGCTGCAGCTGGGCCGGGCCTTGGCGCAGTTGCCTGCGAATGCAGCCACGCGCTGACGGCAGCGCGCGGGATGCCGTGCGCAGGCAACTGCCGCGCGGTCGCCACGTGATCCACGGGCGCTGCCTGCCTGATGCATGAGCGCATAGGACGGGGCGCCGCCATGCAGCACCGAACGTGCCACCGTGTCCTCCCGCGATCGCGCCAACAGACCCCACGCCCATGCTCACGCTCGACCGCACCCTGGCGCAGTCCATCGTCGACCGCGCGATGACCATCATCGACGGCAACGTCAATGTGATGGACCACACCGGCGTCATCATCGCCAGCGGCGAGCCGGCGCGCATCGGTCAGCTGCACGAGGGCGCGCTGCTGGTGCTGTCCAGGCAGGGCCGGGTGGAGATCGATGCAGCGCTGGCGCAGCAACTGGATGCGGTGCGCCCGGGCGTCAATCTGCCGCTGATCGCCGATGGCCGCATCGTCGGTTGCGTCGGGCTGACCGGCGACCCGCAGCGGATCGGGCAACAGGCCGAACTGGTGCGCATGGCCGCCGAAGCGATGCTGGAACAGGCCGGCCTGCTGCGCCTGCTGGCCCGCGATGCGCGCCTGCGCGAGGAAGTCACGCTCGGCCTGATCCGCGCCGACGGGCCGACCCCGGCACTGGCCGGCTGGGCCGAACGGCTCGGCATCGCGCTCGACCTGCCGCGCGTGGCGGCGGTGATCGAAGTGGAAAGCGACACCCTCGACCTGGACGCGATGCTGGTGGAACTGCAGCGCCTGCACACACTGCTGTCCACGCCCGAACGCGGCAACCTGATCGCCGCCACCGCGCTCAACGAACTGGTGGTGCTCAAGCCCGCACTGGACCGCCGCGGCCACTGGGATGTGGACGAACAACGCCGTCGCGCCCACACCTTGCTCGAGCGCATGCGCGCCAGCAGCCCGCTGCGGATCCGCCTCGCGCTGGGGCAGTACTTCCCGCAGCCCGGCGGGCTGGCGCTGTCGCACCAGATCGCGCGCACCACCATGCGCATCGGCAAGGCGCGCGCGCCGCAGGCCGATGCGTTCTTCTACGACGACCATCGCCTGCCGGTGCTGGTGGACGACCTGCGCCAGGCCTGGCAGGCCGAGGAACTGCGCAAGCCGCTGCAGGCGCTGCTGGCCCAGGACCGCCGCGGTGACCTGGTGCAGACCCTGTCGGTGTGGTTCGGCGCCGGCATGCGCATGGCGCCCACTGCCAAGGCACTGGCCATCCACCGCAATACGCTGGATTACCGCATGCAGCGCATCGCGGAACTCTGCGGCGTGGACCTGCGCAATACCGACGACTGCGTGCGCCTGTATCTGGCCTTGCAGATGCGCGATGACACTGCGGCAAGCGGGACCGAGCCCATCCAGTGACGGAGCGTGTGGGCTGCGCACAACGCACCTTCTGTGCGATGGCGCACGCAACGCTGCGTTAGCAGGTATGTTCGGTCCGCTAGACTGAGCGGATTGCCCGGGGGACCAAGCGAGCATTTCATTGAGCCACTGCGACGCCGTCGTGTCATCCACCTCCCGCGAGGCCGAGCGGCTGTCGCGTCTGGCGCTGTTGCAGGTCGTCGACACCGATGCCGAGCCGTTCTTCGATGCGTTGGCCGCCGCCGCGCAGGCGATCGCCGGCACGCCGATCGCGCTGGTGTCGCTGGTGGACGAACATCGCCAATGGTGGAAGGCCAATATCGGCCTGCCCGACGCCAGCGAAACCCCACGCGAACTCGCGTTCTGCGCCTACACCATCCAGGACGATGCGGTGATGGAAGTACGCGATGCGCCGGCCGATCCGCGCTTTCGCGACAATACGCTGGTCACCGATGCGCCGGGGATCCGTTACTACGCGGGCGCGCCGATCGTGTTGTCCGACGGCTTGCGCATGGGCACGGTGTGCGTGATCGACCAGCGCCCGCGCGCGCTGGAACCGGCGCAACTGGCGGCCTTGCAGCAGCTGGCCCGGGTTGCCGCCGAAGGCCTGGAGCAGCGCCGGCTGATGCTGGAACGCCAGGCCGCCAACGAACAGCTGCAGCAGCGCCTGCGCGAGAGCGAGGCGTTCCTGGAACGCACCGGCCGCGTTGCCGGCGTCGGCGGCTGGGAAGTGGACGTGGCCAGCGGCACCCTGACCTGGTCGGACCAGACCTGCCGCCTGCACGATCTGCCGGCCGGCTACCGGCCGACCCTGGCCGAAGGGATCGGCTTCTATCCGCTCGATGCGCGCGCGGTGATCACCGAAGCGGTCGAGGCCTGCGTGCGCGATGGCACGCCCTGGGATCTGGAACTGCCGCTGGTCAGCGCCACCGGCCGGCAGCTGTGGGTGCACAGCACCGGCTCGATGGAGCATGTGGACGGACGCACGCGCCTGATCGGCGCGATCCAGGACGTTACCGACCGCCATCGCGCGGTGGATGCGCTGGCCGCCAGCGAACGCAAGTTCCGCAACATGTTCCAGTACAGCCTGGGCCTGATCTGCACCCACGACATGGATGGCCGCCTGATCAGCGTCAATCCGGCCGCCGCGCGCTCGCTGGGCCGCAGCGTGGAGGGCATGGAAGGCCGCTCGTTGCTGGAATTCGTCCGCCCCGAGCTGCATGCCGCCCTGCACGGCTATCTGTCGCGGATGGTGCTCGACGGCCAGGACGCCGGCGTGATCGAGCTGGTCGCCAGCGATGGCAGCCTGCGCCACTGGCAGTACCGCAACGTGCTGGACGTGGAGGCCGACGCCACCATCGTGCTGGCGCACGCCCAGGACATCACCAACCAATACCAGCAGGAGAAGCAGCTGCTGGAATGGTCGTTCACCGACCCGCTCACCAACTGCTACAACCGCCGCTTCCTGGACGAGCTCGACAAGCGCGACCCCAGCGTGCGCTGGGGCTGCATCGTGGTGGATCTGGACAAGTTCAAGCTGGTCAACGACACCCATGGCCACCAGCGCGGCGACGAGGTGCTGGTGCAGATGGCCTGGTTCCTCAACCAGCCGCTGCGCACCCAGGACCGTCTGGTCCGCCTGGGCGGCGACGAGTTCCTGGTGCTGCTGCATCAACCCACCCAGCCGCAGCTGGCGGCCCTGGTGCGCGACTACATGGCCGCCATCGACGAGGCGCCAATCCGGTTCACCCTGGGCACCGCCCTGCGCAACGACGGCGAGGCGCTGGCGGCGGTGGTCGACCGCGCCGACCACTCGCTGTATGCGCTGCGCCGGGCGCGTCGCGGTACCGGCCTCAGCGACCAGCGCGAATAACGCGCGCTGCACCGCTGCAAGCGGCCACTGCCGAAGCTGATCGGCGGCTGACCCTGTCTTCCGTCCGGCGCCCGCAGACGTGTCCGGTGAATACGCGATCGCCTATCATGTAACCGTTTTCAACTACATGGTTTGGAATGGACACCTTCGATCGCACCCAGCTCAGTCCCAAGTGGCAGTTCCGTTTCGACTTCTTCGACCGGCACGGTGGCCCCAAGGACCCCAGTTACAAGAACGCACTGAAGACCTTGAGCTTTGGTGAGAAGGTCAAGGTCGGCATGAACTTCTATGCCTTCTTCTTCGGCGTCATCTACTTCTTCATCATTGGCCTGTGGCGCAAGGCGTTGAGCCTGATCGGCATCAGCGTCGTGGTGAGCATCGTGGCCTCGTTCCTGCCGGCCGCGTTTCAGAATGTGCTGTGGCTGCCGCTGTCGTTGTTGACCGGCATGATCGCCAACTACGCCTATTACCTGGACAAGGTGAAGGGCAGCACCAGCTGGAACCCGTTCGAAGGCATGCGCTGGATCTGAGCAACTGCGTCACCGGCGCGTCGGCCCCTCCCGCCGCCACGCCAGCGTCGCCAAGCCCGGTCACTGACCGGGCTTTTTTTATGGGCCAACCAAATCCCCGGGATCCAGCCCCTCTCCCCCCGGGGGCGATAAGGCACAGCTTCCGCGCCACCGGCGCGCGTGCCTGGGAGCGCCCGCGCTGCCAGCGCGGGCCGGGGCGCGGAGCGGGGGTTGGGGGTGAGGATCCGTTCCCCGACGCGCAACACGCCCAGGCGCACGCCCCTCAACCAACCGCGCGCAACGCAGCCAAATCACCCCAAGCCAGCTCATCCGTCAGCACAACTGACACGCTTCAAAACTGCTGCACCCGGCCACGCGCAGCAGCCTGATTCAAAACGCCTAAAACACCGAAAAACTGCCAGAGCCCGCACACTTTGCTGCGCCGCGGTGTGCAGCCGTGGGTCGGGAATGCTTAATCTTTGCCAACCGATGACACAAAGCGGCACAGGATTTAGATCGATCCAAGTACGCCATTCCCCCGCAAGTGTTTGAAGACGAAGTCTTTCCGTCGTACCACCGCCCTCGACGAGACGCTTGAATGACCGATTACCGCCGTTGTCGCCCGCAGCAGCTGTCCCGTGCCGTGCTGCTCGTATTGCCGTCGCCCCTGTCCGCCCTGGCCCAGCAGGCCAGCGCCCCGCAACAACTCGATGCCGTCACCGTGACTGGTTCGCGCATCAAGCGCGTCCAGGCCGAAGGGCCGGCGCCGGTGCAGATCATCGGGTCCGAGGAGATCCGCAGCCGCCTGTTCAGCCCGGTCGGGCGCGAGATCGCGGCAGAATACGTGTTCGATTTCTGAGCCGCTGCCCACCTGTCGCAAGCCGCCGTCAGGCGGGTATCGACCGGTCGCCGCGTCTGGGGCGTCGGCACGCGTCATCCACCTGCGGCCTCGGCCGCTCTCTCCCCCGAGGTGTCCTGCATGCCCTTCGCCGTTGCATCCGATCGCTCTTCGTCGCATCTCCCATCAATGCCGCGGTGGCGCCGCGCCGCCGCCGGCCTGTGCCTGCTCGGCATGGCGGTGTGCGCGCCGCTGGCCGCGCAGGACCCGGCGCAGGTCAACACCTTCATCGGCAGCAAGGACGACGGCAACACCTTCCCCGGTGCCTCGGCGCCGTTCGGCCTGGTCCAGGTCAGCCCGATCGGCGCGCACTACGCCGGCTGGCGCTACGACGACCCCAGCATCCGCGGCTTCGGCCATTCGTTCCTGTCCGGGGCCGGCTGCTGGGAGCAGGGCGGGCAGGTCTCGGTGCTGCCGGTCACCGGCCGCATCGGCCCGGGCGGCGACTTCGACACCGGCGACGCCAAGGCCTTCGACCAGAAGCGCTACGCCGCCCGCTACACCCATGACGGCGAAGTCGGCCAGGCCGGCTACTACAAGGTGCGGCTGACCGACTACGGCGGCATCGACGCCGAAGCCACTGCGCTCACCCGCGCCGCCGCCGAGCGCTACAGCTTCGCCCCCGGCGCCGACACCGGGCATGTGCTGGTCAACCTGGGCCAGGCCAACGACCGCCACGTGGTGATCGGCAGCCAGCTGCAGGTGGTCGGCGACCGCGTGGTCGAAGGCAAACTGACCACGCAAAGTTTCTGCGGCGGCCACGAATACACCACCTGGTTCCGGCTGGAATTCGACCGCCCGTTCACCGCACACGGCGTCTGGGGCGAAGACGGCGGCGTGCCCGACGCGCGCCACGGCATGGGCGGCGAACTCAAGCCCAATGGTGCCTGGCTCAGTTTCCCGCTGGGCAACAACAAGAACGCGCGCGCAGTGACCGTGGTCAGCGCCATCTCGCACGTGGATGCCGAAGGTGCACGCAACAACCTGCGCGCCGACGGCATGCTCGGCGGCAAGCTGCTGGGCCTGGAGCAGATGCGCCAGCGCGCGCAACAGGCCTGGCGCAAGCAGCTGGACAGCCTGCAGCTGGATGGCGCCAGCAACGACGATCGCAGCGTGGCCTACACCGCGCTGTATCACGCCCTGCTGCAGCCGCTGACCGGCAGCGATGCCGATGGCCGCTATCGCGGCTTCGACGATGCGATCCACCGCGCCGATGGCTGGACCTACTACGAGTATTTCTCGCTGTGGGACACCTATCGCTCGCAGAACCAGCTGCTCGCCTTGCTGCAGCCGGCGCGCGCGCGCGACATCGGCCGCTCGCTGCTGGCGATCCATCAGCAAGGCGGCTGGCTGCCGCGCTGGGGCTATGCCAACTTCGATACCAACATCATGACCGGCGACCCGGTGACCCCGTTCCTGGTCGACCTGTGGCGCTTCGGCGCGCTGCAGGACAACCAGGCGCAGGCGTACGCAGCGCTGCGCCAGAACGCCTTCGAACAACCGCCAATCAACTCGCGCCACGCCGGCCGCTCCGGCAACGCCAGCTACCTGGCCAACGGCTTCGTGCAGTACGACCGTGCGTTCCCGTCCAAGGGCATGGACGTGGACCCGCACCACGGCGGCTCGGCCACGTTGGAATACGCGCTGGCCGACTGTGCGCTGGCACAGATGGCGCAGGCGCTCGGCCACCCCGACGACAGCGCGCTGCTGCGCAAACGCGGCGGCAACTGGCACAACGTCTGGGACGCCGGCGTGCGCGATGCCGACACCGGCTTCAGCGGCTTTCCACGGCCCCGGCTGGAAGACGGCAGCTGGTACGCCCCCTCGGACGATCGCTACAGCCCGCGTTCGCAGCACGGCTTCCACGAAGGCACCGCCTGGCAATACCAGTGGCTGGTGCAGCAGGACATCCCCGGCATGCTGCAGGCCATGCACGGCAGCGAGCAGGCCGGCCAACGCCTGGATGCCTTCTTCGCCTACGACGACCTGCTGAAGGACCCGCTCAATGCCGCGCGCACGCACTGGGTGGTCGGCCCGTACAGCTACTACAACCAGTACCGCTACAACCCCAACAACGAACCGGACCTGCACGCACCGTGGATGTACACGTTGATCGGCCAGCCGTGGAAGACCGCCACCGTGGTGCGCGCCGCCCAGCAGCTGTTCACCAATGCGCCCAACGGCGTCACCGGCAACGACGACCTCGGCACTATGTCGGCCTGGTACCTGTTCAGCGCGCTGGGCCTGTATCCGGCGGTGCCGGGCAGCGGGCAGTTCCTGCTGCATGCCCCGCGCTTCAAGCGGGCCACGCTGGACCTGGGCAACGGCAAGCGCCTGCGCATCGACGCCCCCGGCGCCGACGGCCGCGCGCTGCAGTACGTGGACAGCGTGCGTTTCAACGGCACACCGCAGCGGCAGGTGTTCCTGGACTGGACCCAGCTGCAGCAGGGCGGAACGCTGTCGTTCGCGCTGACCAGGCAGCCCCCGACCCAGGGCTGGGGCACGCAGGCGGATGCACTCCCAACCTCGTTCTGCGCCACCCCTGCAGCCGCGCCTTGAGCCAACGCTTCTCCCCGGGTTGTGGGGAGTGCGAGGGAAAGCCCTGATGTTGCCGGAGCATGTGCTCAAGCCCCTCTCCTGCGGGGCGATAAGGCACAGCTTGCGCGCTACTGGCGCGCGTGCCTGGGAGCGCCCGCGCCTCATGCGTGGGCCGGGGCGCGGAGCGGGGGGGCGAGGGTAGGGAGCGAAGCCCCCGACCAAGTTGGATAACACCACGCGTCGCCCGTACCCTCATCCGGCCTTTCGGGCCACCTTCTCCGATGGGAGAAGGGAGTGGTCAGCGTGCATCCGCAAGCAGTCGTGCAGCACGGGACTGCTACCGCCAAGACTTTCCCATCGACGATTCAACCTTGAAGGCGCGTGGCGACGCGTTCGTCATCGCTGGCTATTGGTGGATATCCGGGGTGCCCCTCATCCGGCCCTTCGGGCCACCTTCTCCCGATGGGAGAGGGAACTACGCGACCTTCGCCAAGCGGCTATTCCGCCGTCCATAGGCCACATACACCACCACGCCCAGCACGTTCCAGACCAGGAACCAGCCCTGTGTGGTGCTCGGCAGGCTCCAGAACAGGTACAGGCAGCCCAGGATCGCCACCGGTCCCACCACCCACGCCAGCGGCGTGCGGAAGGAGCGCGCACGCGTCGGCTCGCGCACGCGCAGCACCAGCAGGCACGCCGCCACTGCAGTGAACGCGGCCAGGGTCCCGGCATTGGCCAATGCGGCGATTTCATCCAGGCGTGCCACACCGGCCAACGCGGCCACCAGCACCGCCGTGAACAGGGTGATCGCCACCGGCGTGCCGGTGCGCGCGTTGACCTTGGACAGGCCGCGCGGCAACAGGCCATCGCGCGACATCACGAAGAAGATGCGGCTCTGCCCGTACAGAAACGCCAGCAGCACCGTCGGCAGCGCGATGATCGCCACCGCACCGATCACCAACGCCGCCTTGCCGTGGCCAAGTTCGCGCATGATCAGCGCCAATGGTTCCGGGCTCTTGCCGAACACGGTGAAGCTCATCGCGCCCACCGCCGACAACGCCACCAGCACATAGATCAGCGTGCAGCCGATCATCGAACCGACGATGCCGATCGACAGATCGCGGCCCGGGTTCTTGGTCTCTTCGGCCGCGGTGGAGATCGCATCGAAGCCATAGAACGCGAAGAAGATGATCGCCGCAGCCGCCATCACCCCGCGCTCCACGCCATCCGGGCCAGCGGTCTTGGGGAAGCCATACGGCATGAACGGCTGCAGGTTGGCACTGTCGAAGGCCGGCAACGCGATCGCCACAAACACGCCCAGCGCCACGATCTTCAGCACCACCAGCACCGCATTGAGCGTGGCGCTTTCCTTGGTGCCGGCCATCAGCATGCCGGCCACCAGGAAGGTGATTACCACCGCCGGCAGGTTGACGATGCCGCCGGCGTGCGGCCCGGCCACCAGGGCATGCGGCAGGTTGACCCCCAGCCACTGCAGGAAGCCCACGAAGTAGCCCGACCAGCCCACCGCCACCGTGCTCACCACCAGCGAGTACTCCAGCACCAGGCTCCAGCCCACCACCCAGGCGATGCTCTCGCCGAGCGCGGTGTAGCTGTAGGTATAGGCGCTGCCGGCAGCCGGCATCATCGTGGCCATCTCCGCATACGCCAGCGCCGCGCAGGCGCACACGATGCCGGCGGCCACGAACGACAGCAGCACCGCCGGGCCAGCCTTGTCCGCGCCCACCCCGATCAACGTATAGATGCCGGTGCCGACGATCGCGCCGATACCCAGCGCGATCAGATGCGGCCAACTCAGGCTGCGGACCAGTTGCCGACCGGCCTCGTGCACGGTGACCTGATCGATGGATTTGCGCCTGAGCCAAGACGACATGCGGACCTCGCGGGAATCAAAGAATCCCCGAGTGTCGCCCAACGCGCCGCAGCAAAGCTATCGGTCCAAGGTCATGCGTCGGCGCAAGCATGGCAGCGCCGACACGCCCACCGCGTTATTTGAGCGCGCGGCGCACCTCGCCGTTCCCTGGCCAAACGCGACCGCCCCGCACAATCCCCGCTCACTCAACCGACGGGCGATGCGGTGGACGCACATTGCGATACACCAACTGCACCGCCCACGCGCCCACCAGACCCACCGCGCCGGCGGCAAAGTGGGTCCAGTCGAGCAGGCGTGGCGCCGCCCCGTTGGCATCATGTCCCCAGAAGTTGAACCACAGCAGCACCAGTGCGGTGACCCCGATCCCGATCCAGAACCACAGCCGCGTGCCGCCGATCGCATAGAACCCGAACGGCAAGGCCGCGCCGATCAAGAAGTGCACCGGGAAGAAATACGCCGTACCGTACGGCCGCATCAGGTACCACACGATTGCCGCAAAGCTGCCGAGAAATGCGAACAGGCCCAGCGCGAACAGACGGGTTTGGTTGGTGGCAGTGGTCATCAGCTGGCCTGGCAGGAACGAAGCCCCACCCTAGCCATGCGCAGGTCACGTTGAGGTCAATGCGCTGCAATCTGCCTGCAACTCCATCACCGCGGCGCTGTCTGGTCCGCTTCGCGCGGCGACTGCGGCATCTGCGCGAAGTGGCACCGACGTGCTGCGTTGGCGCGGTGCGCGCGCCCCCCAATTGCGCCCTGCAGCCGCCGCCGGCCGGCAAGCCGCTGACGCAGCCCCTGCGACCGGCCCGGCTACACTGCGCACATGTCATCCGAATCCCTGATCCTTCTCGGACTGCTCGTCGCAGTCCTGGTGTTGCAGCTGATCGCGTTGCTGCGACGTCCTTCCACCAGCGGCCTGGAGCTGGCGCTGCGCGCCGAGCAGCGCGATGGCCGCGGCGAATTGCGCGAACAACTCGAAGGCCTGGCGCGGCAGCAGGACGGCCGCCTGGAAACCTTCGCGCGCAATCTCACCGAACTGTCCACGCGCACCGACCAGCGCCTGGACCTGTTGCGCGATGCGCTCGGCGAAGATGCCCGCAAGGCCCGCGAAGAAAGTGCCCTGGCGCAACAACGCACCGGCGAACTGCTGACGCTGCGGCTGACCGAATTGCGCACCCAGCTCGACGGTTTCGGCCAGCAACAGGAAACCCGCATCCAGGTGTTCGGCCAGCAACTGACCGAGCTGATCGCACGCACCGATACCCACATGGCCGCCCTGCGCGATGCGCTGGCCGAAGATTCCCGCAAGGGTCGGCAAGAGGCCGGCGAGTCGCAGCAGCGCTTCACCGAGGCCTTGGGCCAACGTCTGACCGAACTCACCCAGCGCAACGAACTGCGCATCGGCGAAATGCGCGCCACGCTGGAACAACAGCTGGCCAACCTGCAGAACGACAACGCCAGCAAGCTCGAACTGATGCGCGCCACCGTCGACGAAAAACTGCAGACCACGCTCAACACGCGCCTGGATGCCTCCTTCAAGCTCGTCTCCGAACGCCTGGAGCAGGTGCAGCGCGGCCTGGGCGAAATGCAGCAGCTGGCCACCGGCGTGGGCGACCTCAAGCGCGTGCTGACCAACGTCAAGGACCGCGGCGGCTGGGGCGAGGTGCAGCTGGAGAACATCCTCGAGCAGACGCTGACGATGGAGCAGTACGCGCGCAGCGTGCGGGTCAAGCCCGACAGCGCCGAAGCGGTGGATTTTGCGATCCGCCTGCCGGGGCGTGGCGACGACACCGTGGTGTGGCTGCCGGTCGATGCCAAGTTCCCGCGCGAGGACTACGAACGCCTGATCGATGCGCAGGAAAAGGGCGACCTGGACGCGATCAAGAATTCGACCGCGCAGCTGGAGCGCGCCATCCGCATCCAGGCCAAGTCGATCAGCGACAAGTACGTCTGCCCGCCGCAGACCACCGACTTCGCGGTGATGTTCCTGCCTACCGAGGGCCTGTACGCCGAAGTGATCCGCCGCGCCGGCCTGGTCGACCTGCTGCAGCGCGAACATCGCGTGGTGCTGGCCGGCCCGACCACGTTCACCGCACTGCTCAACAGCCTGCAGATGGGCTTCCGCACGCTGGCGATCGAAAAGCGCTCCAGCGAGGTCTGGCAGGTGCTGGGCGCGGTGAAGAGCGAGTTTGGCAAGTTCGCCGGCATTCTCGAAAAGGCCGAGCGGCAGATCAGCACGGTCGGCAAGAGCCTGGGCGAGGCCAGCCGCAAGACCCGCACCATCGAACGCCGCCTGCGCGGCGTGGAAACCCTGGCCAGCGAACAGTCTCAGGCGCTGCTGGACGATGCCGGCAGCGACGACACCGGAAGCAGCAGCGAAGACGACGGCAACGACGAGCAGGAGTAAACCGGCCGCAGACGGCGATGCCACACGCCATGACGTAGGAGCGCACCTGGGCGCGACCAACCGTTACCGATAACGCTTCATCGCGGCCAGGGCCGCTCCTACAAACGCAGGTCTTTGGCGTGTCCTCTTGCGCCGATAGCCAGCACGCCACGCAGACATCGCCGCCGCGATGCTTGCACCCACCTGGTTCAAGACGAGAGTTTCAACATGGCAACCCGATGGATCCACGCAGTGCTCTGCGCGCTGCTGCTGACCGCATGCAGCAATACCCCGGCGGCCAGGTCGGGCGCTGCGGCGGACGCCCCGCAGCCTCCGCGCGCCGTTTCCGCTGACGCTGCCGAATGCACGGCAAAGGGCGGGCAGCTGCGTCCGGTCGGCCGCATGCAGACGGTGCGTTGCGTGGTGCCGTATACCGACGCCGGCAAGACCTGCAGTGACAACTCCGACTGCAGCGGCGATTGCCTGGCCACCAGCATCGTGCCGACCGGCACCGCGACATCCGGCACCTGCCAACGCGACAGCGACCGCTTCGGTTGCCACCAGGAGGTGGTTGGCGGCATGGGCCAGGCCGCGTTGTGCATCGATTGATGGCTGCGAACAGGGTCAAGCGCGCGCACAGGCCGATCAGTCGATCGGGCTGTGCGCGTCGCTGCAGATAACTGCAAGCGCCGTGAGCCAGCGGCATCGCTCGCTCCACCCTGGCGGTTTATGCTCTCGGCTCCACCTGTCCAGGACGCACCGATGAGCCAGACGCTGTACGACATCCCCGTGGCCCGCATCGACGGTGAGCCCGCCACGCTGGCCGACTATCGCGGCAAGGTGTTGCTGGTGGTCAACGTCGCCTCCAAGTGCGGGCTGACCCCGCAGTACGAAGGCCTGCAGGCGCTGTATCGCGACAAGCAGGCACAGGGGCTGGAGGTGCTGGGCTTTCCGGCCAACGACTTCAACGGACAGGAGCCCGGCAGCGAGGCGGAGATTGCGCAGTTCTGCCAGCTCACCTACGACGTGAGCTTTCCGATGTTTTCCAAGATCGCCGTCACCGGCGCCGAAACCCATCCGCTGTATCAGGCATTGACCAACGCCCGCCCGCAGGCCACCGGCGATGGCCCGATGCGCGAAAAACTGGCCGGCTACGGCATCACCCCCAACCCGGCACCGGGCGTGTTGTGGAACTTCGAGAAATTCCTGATCGGCCGCGACGGCCAGGTCATCGACCGCTTCGCCCCCGACGTGCCGGCAGACGACGCGCGCCTGCGTGCAGCGGTGGATGCGGCGCTGGCGGTGTAGTGCGTGGCGGAGTCCACGCCAACGTTACGCGCGCTGCTGCATTCGCTGACACCTGACGAATTACGCTTCATTGCCGAGCGCGATTATGGTCAGGACGTAGAGCTGCATTCACTGGCGCTTGCATCTGTGATTGCGCGCGGTGGCCGGTTCGAGCCAGGTGAGGATTGGTATCCGTACGAAGTTGTCGAGTTGAGCGCCCACACCCTTGTGCCGGGCCACGCCCGTGAGTTTGCGATGTGCACGCTACTGGTGATCGCTGCGGTGGCGGAAGGCTTTGATCTGTCTACCGCACTTCTGGACAAGTTCCAGGAACGTGCTGACGACTATGCGAAGCTGCCGACGAATCTTCAGCAGGCAATTCTGGCAGCGTATGTCGCGGCTGGAAGTACAACTACCGACTTGATCCAGGCACGCAGCGTCGACCGTTTCTTGCTTGGAGGGTAAGCAGGCAACGTATCGGTAGCATCGTCATCGCGGTCATATTTGGCATCGCAACAGGTCAGACCAATGTATGTTTCGTCCCCAGTTCGCCGACGTTTGGGCAATCTCTGGCCGACGCCATCAGTGTCTTCATCTTTCGATTGGACCAAGCGCAGTACAGGCGCCAAGACTTTGGGCTCGTTGCCCACACGGACTGGGTTGAGGGCAAGATCGCGCTTGTACAAAGCCTTTATGGCGATCCGAGATGGCTCGTCAACATCCAATTTTCAGGCGCATGGTGCGGTGCGGTCAGGTTGGTCGTCGGTGTCACTACCTGATCGCAACCCGTGCGACGGGTGACATCATCGAGCTGGTGGCTGAAGACGCCTCGCCTTTCGAGATCGAGGACTTCTATAACCCGGAAAAAAACCGCGTCGCTGCGATCGCTGTTTATATTGCCGGTGATCCGCGCCATCTACGGGGTGGAGGCCTTGCCAGCGGAGTTCCCTCCGCGCGAGATTGCGGCCCGGACGGTGCTCCAGCTACCCCTGCCGCCACCGTCAGCCAGAAGGCCGTAAAAGACCAGCGCACAAAAAAGCCCGGGATCACTCCCGGGCTTTTTATTCATCCAAACCGCAAGCTCAACCAATCAACGGATCCACTGCGGGATCGGCATCGCATCCACCGGCACGGTGCTGTCCTTGTCTTCGCGCAGGTAGTCGGGCAGCTCGTTGTCCTTCTCGCGATGGCTGCGCAGATCGCGCACGATCTGGTAGTTGCGGCGCTGCATCCACGCATCGCGGGTCAGCGCGTATTCGTCCGGTGCCTGGTCGCGCAGTGAATCCAGCGACATCAGCTGCGAGCGCGTATCCACCAGCTGCAGACCCTGCAGGGCGAAGCGTGCACCGCTGTCGTCGACCTGGCGCAACGGCGACAGCGGAATGTCGCCGCCCAGGCCGAAGGTATCGCGCACGGTGCGCGGGCCAAACAACGGCAGCTCGAAGTAGCGCGAATTGCGCCAGCCCCATACACCCAGGGTCTGACCGAAGTCTTCGCTGCGGCGCGGGATGCCGGCCGCGGAGGCCGGGTCGAACAGACCGGCCACGCCCAGCGTGGAATTCATCACGAAGCGGCCCAGCGACTGCACCGCATACACCGGGTGGCCCTGCAGCAGCTGATTGACCATGGTCAGCGGCGTGCCGAGATTGTCGAAGAAGTTGGTCACGCCCAGGCGGGCCGGACGCGGCACCACCTTGGTATAGCCCGTGGCCAGCGGACGCGCCACGCCGCGGTCCACCGCCAGGTTGAAGCGGTGCATGCCGCGGTTGTAGCGCTCCCACGGATCGTAGGACGGCGCGTCACCGGGCTGTGCCGGTGCACCGTTGGCGCCGGCCTGCGGAGTGGTGGGGCCGTAGAGCGCCGCGAAGTCGTCCTCGGCCGAGGTAGGGGCACC
Organism: Xanthomonas sp. NCPPB 1826; assembly: GCF_056725285.1. NCBI lineage: Bacteria > Pseudomonadati > Pseudomonadota > Gammaproteobacteria > Lysobacterales > Lysobacteraceae > Xanthomonas > Xanthomonas sp. NCPPB 1826. Next base: position 5,000,540 of record NZ_CM161521.1, on the reverse strand, counting down.
GGCCGTGCCGGCATCGGCGCTGGTCTGGTCGGCAGGCGCCGCCGCGGTGGCCGGCAGGGCGTCAGGGGCGGCAAAGCCGGCGGCGGCCGGCTGCGCGGTCACACCGGCATCGTCGCGTGCCGGCGCGGGCGTCGCATCCGGGGCGCGCGCGGCAGCGGCCGCAGGCGGTGCGGGCTTCGGAGCATGGCTGGCACAGGCGCCAAGCAGCAGGCAGGCCAACAGGGAAAGGGGGCGAAGCTGGGTCATGGGGTGGCGCTCAGGCCTGGAAATCGAAAGTAGGGGACAAACGGTAGGCGGCACGCAATTCGTCCAGACCGGACGCTTCACCCACCACCGTGACAGGACCGGCACCGCTGCTGCGCACACGCGCAGCCAGTTCGGCCAGCATCGCCACGCCGGCACTGTCCAGGCGTTGTACACCCGACAGGTCCAGCGTGCGAATGCCGTCCAGCTGCGCGATCGCCTGCGGCCAGGCCGCAGTGACCGCGTCGCGGTCGAGCACGCCGGTGAGTATCAGCGTGTCGCCATTGCGTTGCACGGAGCTGTTACTTGCCATTGGCCGGTGCCGGACCGACCTGCAGATTGCCGCTACGCAGCTCTGCGGCCACCTTGGCAATACCCTTCTCGCGCAGCGGGCCGTCGAACTGGGTCTTGAAGGTCTGCACGTAGGAGATGCCTTCGATCATCACGTCGAAGATCTTCCACTGGCCACCGACGTTACGCATCATGTAATCGACCGGGGTCGGGTCGTTGCCGGCGCGCATCAGGTCGGTGGAGACCTTGACGCCGCGGTTGCCCGGCAGCGCGCTTTCGGACTTGGCACGGAAGGTCGGCTTGCCTTCGAAGTTCAGCAACGCGGTGCCGTAACGCTGCATCAGGTTGTCGGCCAGTGCATCGGCGAACAGCTTGACGTCCGCATCGGAGGCGCCACGGCCGTTGACGCCCAATACCAGACGGGCCGAGTAGTCGCGGTCGAAGGCCTTGTTCAATTCGCCATTGATGTACTGGCGCAGCGCGGCCGGGTTGCTGCGGAACTCGGCGCGGCGCTGATCCAGCGTGCTCAGGATGCGGGTGCTGCTGTCGATGACGGTCTTGGTCGCCGCGCCCTGCGCAGGCGCGCTGGCGGCAGCCGGCTGCGCCAGCACGGTGGCCGGTGCGCACACCAGCAGGGTCGAGGCCAGGATGGCGGAAAGCAGGGTGGTCTTCATTGATGTGGTTCCGTAGAGGGAGAAGCGGTCTGGGCAGGCGCCGGGGCCTGGCCATCGGTGGCGGCCGGGGCATTGCTGCCACCACCACCACCACTGAACATGTACTTGCCGACCAGCTGCAGCAGATCCACCGCCGGCTGGGTGAAGCCGATTTCTTCGCCCGGCTTGAGCGTCTCCGGGTCGCCGCCCGGCTGCAGCCCGATATAGCTCTCTCCCAGCAAACCGCTGGTGAAGATGCCGGCCGAGGTGTCGGCGGGCAGATCCTTGTATTTGTTGTCCAGCGACAGGGTGACCACCGAGTCGAACTTGGTCGGGTCCAGGCTGATGTCGGATACCTTGCCGATGGTCACGCCGCCGATCTTCACCGGCGCCTGCGCGCGCAGCTGGCCGATCTGGCTGAAGCGCGCGGTCAGCGTGTACTGGCTGGAGCCGAAGCCCCAGCGCTGGTTGGTCGAGGCCACCGCCAGCACCAGCAGCGAGGCCAGGGTCAGCAGCAGAAAGGCGCCGACGGCGAATTCGAGTCGTGGTCCACGCATGGCCATAGTTATTCCACTCACCTAAACAACATTGCAGAAAGGACGAAGTTGAACATCAGCACCAGCAGCGAGGCGTTCACCACCGCACGGGTGGTGGCGATCGAGGTGCCTTCGATGGTCGGCTCGGCGTGGAAGCCCACATAGGCGGCGACCAATGCGGCCGTGCCGCCGAAGATCGCCGACTTGAGCATCGCCACGCCGAAGTCGTCCCAGAAGTCCACGCTGTTGCTCAACCCCGACCAGAATGTGCCGTTGTCGATGCCCAACACGTGTACGGCCTCGAAGTAGCCGCCGGTGATGGCCAGCGAGCAGAACACGCCGGTGAGCAACGGCACCGTCAGCACCGCCGCCCAGAAGCGCGGTGCCACCGCCTTGGCGACCGGATCGATGGCCATCAGCTCCAGCGCCTTGATCTGGTCGGTGGCGCGCATCAGGCCAAGTTCGGCCGCGATCGAACTGCCGGCCCGGCCAATGAACAACAGCGCAGTCAGCACCGGTGCCAGCTCGCGGTACAGCGACAGCCCCAGCAAGGTGGACAGCGCATCCGACGCACCATAGGTGGTCAGCGTGCGGTAGCCCTGCAGGGTCAGCACCAGGCCGACGAAGGCGCCGCCGACGGCGATGATCGGCAGCGAGCGCGCGCCGACCTTGTAGATCTCGCGCACCAGTTCGGCGATGAAGTCGCGCGTGGGCACCGAGCCGCGCAGCACGGTCAGCGAGAACAGCCCGGCACGGCCGAAGGCGCGGATCGAGTCGACCATGGCCATCAGGCAGCACTCCGGTCGCGCCGCGGCGCCGCATCGAAGGCGATCGGGCCATCCGGCTGGCCATGCAGGAACTGCTGCACCAGCGGGTCGGTGCTGTCCTGCAATTGCTCGGGCGTGCCGGCGAACACGATGCCGCCATTGGCGATGACCACCGCCTGGTCGCTGATCGGCAGCGTTTCGTGCACGTGGTGACTGACGATGATGCTGGTCAGGCCAAGGCTGTCGTTGAGGCGCTGGATCAGGCTCATGATCACGCCCGAGGCGATCGGGTCCAGCCCGGTCAGCGGTTCGTCGTAGATCATCAGCGGCGGGTCCAGTGCCAGCGCCCGCGCCAGCGCCACACGCCGCGCCATGCCGCCGGACAACTCGCGCGGCCAGGCATCGGCGGCGGCCAGCAGGCCCACCGCATGCAGCTTCATCTGCACCAGGCGCTGCAGCACCGGCGCCGGCAGGCGGGTATGCGTGCGCAGCGGCAGCGCGACGTTGTCGGCCACGCTCAGGTCGGTCAGCAGGCCATTGCCCTGCAGCAGCACGCCGACATTGCGACGCATCTCCAGCAGTGCACGGTTGCCATGCGGGATCGCGTTGCCGAACAGGGTGACCGTGCCGGCGACCGGACGCAGTTCGCCGGTCAGCGCGGCCAGCAAGGTGGACTTGCCGCTACCGGAAGGACCGAGCACGGCCGTGATGCTGCCGCGCGGCACATCGAGCGAGACGTCGCGCAGGATCGTGCGACCGCCGCGATCGATGCGGACACCGGACAACTGCACGACAGGGGATGCGGACACCGTCATCGAAGCCTTTAACAGAATTCCAACGCGATAGAGTAGCCGTCATCCGGCTGAACATAACCGAACCGGCGCGTGCAGTATTGTCGCATGACGCCTGTACCGCAGCAGACGCGTTACGGCTGACGCGTGTGCAACAAGCCGTCTCATGCATGACGCAATGCAATCTTCGAACGCGCAGGTGTTGTGGCAGGTATGCCCTACGTGGATGATCGGATTCCCAGCCGACCATGAGCACAAAATGGACTTACTGACCCTGGAGCACTTTGCAGGCAGCGTCAACGACACGTTCTCTGCCGCATTGAACGAAGGCGAGGTTCCATTCGTGCTGGTCGAGGCGCGCGCGCTGCCCACCACGCACGCAGTCCATCGCGCGCCATTCTCGCTGCTGTTCCGCAACAGCTCGGCATTCCTGTTTCCGCAGCAGACCTATCGGTTACGTCACACGCGGCTGGGCGAGATCGGCATCTTCCTGGTGCCGGTGGCACGCGAGCGCGACGGGTTTCTGTATCAGGCGATCTTTAACTGAGCTGCGTGACCGCGTCTGCTTCGGCGCCGCGCCAATGCATTGCCAGATGCGTATCGCCGGAATCGCCGGCGACAAACCCCAGACGCGCATAGAGACGTTGGGCGGCTGGATTGGCATGCAGAACGTGCAGCGATACCTCGCATCCCGCTGCACATGCGCCTGTTTGCGCCTGCACAATCAACGCAGTGCCGATGCCTTTACCGCGCCATGCCGGCATCAGGCTGATATCGATCACTGCGTGTTGCGACGGTGCGCGCTGCAGATACAGCCGGCCGATGCGTTTGTGCTGCCACTGCACGACCATGAAGTCCGCATCGGGAAAATGGCGCAGATAATGCGCGCGCTGCAGGGCGAACTGCTGATCCAGAAACGCGCGCTTGGTTGCGTCCGGCCACGGCACCTGCGCCAGCTCTTCGCTGCGCGTGCTCGCGTAGAGATCCTGCAGCCAGGGTAGATCGGCATCCTGCTCGGCCCGCAATGCGATGGCATGCGCATCCGGTACAGCGGCCTGGCCTGCGCCCAATGATGCTGTCATCACCTTGCTGGAAAGCAGGCGTGCCATGACGTCAACCGAAGTCTGGGTAGTCGCCGTACAACGCAATGCAGAAGTTCACTGCCAGATAGGGCTGCTGGTTCTCGTGCGCTACGCCATTGCCGGTGGGCAGCAGCGCGGTCGGCGAGAACTGCGTATCAGGCTGCGTCACCGTCACGAATGGACGTGCGGTGCTGCTGCTCATCGTCGACAGTGCCGCACCATTGGCGGGTGTGCCGGTCTTTTTGGTCGAGTCCGCTTGTGAAAATGCGTTGATGCCGTGTTGGTGCGGCGGAATCTGATTGCTCAGCAGGCTCACCCCGGCAGTGCCGAACGTGTCACCACGCTGCCGGTTGCTCAGTCCGCCGCCCTGGCCTTGCTGGCAGCCGGCGCGCGCGCAGAAGTTGGGCAACTGGAACGTACTGGAGCCGTTGCCGCCGTAGGCGACACCCAGCAGCGAGTACAGCGCAGTGTTCTGAACGATCGGCAATGTGGCGCCATTGCACAGCGCCCAGCCGACGGGATTGAAATCGAAGCCAAACAGCTGGATTTCGCCGGTATAAGGTTCGGTCATGAACGCATTCCTCCGATGGAACGGGTGGGCGTCGCGATGAGTGCGGTGCGCCGAATCGATCAGCTCTGCTGTGGAAAAATGCCGGCGGTGGAGATGCAGTACTGCACCGTCAAGGTCGGCATAGTGTTGTCGTGCGCCTGGCCGCCGCCGGTGATCGTCGTCGATTGCGTCGCCATCGGCGCTGCCGTGGCACCGGTCGTATCGGTCGCGTAGAACACGTCGCCGGTCACTGTGCCGGGCAGCAATCCCGCAGGCGCGGTCGCGGTGGCGGCAGTGGGTGTGGCGACCAGCGTGTGCGTGTGCGCCGGCATCTGCAGGCTGTTGAGCGTCACCGTTTCGGTGCCAGAGGTCTGGGCAATGACGTAGTTGCTCAGACCAGGGCCCTGGCCCTGGTGCAGCGGTACGCGCCCGCGCAGGTCCGGTACCGCAAAGGTGTTCTGCCCGTCGCCGCCATAGAGCGTGCCTATCAGCACGAACAGGGTCTCGTACTCGGAGATCGACAGCAGGCTGCCGTCGCAGGCCTGCCAGCCCTGCGGGGTGCGGCCGAAGCCGAACATGCGGATCTCGCCGATGAATGGAGTGGCCATGGTGTCCTTCCTGGTCTGTGATGCCGCGCCGTCATCGGCACGCAGCGTGTAGAAGTGCCGGCGAACTAGCTACGCGAGGGAAAGATGCCGGACAGTGCAATGCAGAAATTGATCGTGGTGTAAGGCTGCATGTTTGGATGCGGTTGGCTGCCGCCGGCAGGGCCTACCGACTTCGGGTCCAAGGACACCAGCGTCCCCGGTGCCGCATAGAGCGCAGTGGCCGGACCCGTGGTGCTGGCATTGTTGCCGAAGTTGCGGCCAGAAGGACTGCGGTTATTGCCCGTAGTGCTGGTGGATTCCAGCAGGTGGGTATGTGCGGGCAAATTGCTTGGCAGCAGCGTCACGTTCTCGCTGCCAGCCATCTGGCCCAGTGGCGGCACCGGCGGTTGCCAGCTCGGATCCGTTGACGGTGCGAAGCCGATGGGCGTGCGCCCGCGCATGTCCGGCAAGCCAAAGGTAGTGCGGCCGTCGCCACCGAAACGCGTACCAAGCAAGCTGAAGAGTGCCTGGTTTTGATTGACTGGCAGCAGTTGGCCATTGCACTGCGCAAAATACTTGGGCGCAAACACAAAGCCGGTCATCATGATCTGACCCAAGAAGAACTCACTCATGCGGACTTCCTTCCCGTAAGTGCAACGCCGACTGCGTGTCGGAATAATTTGCACAGATACATGTCATGTTTGAATAGAGCAAGTCTCAACTATTCAGAATTGGAATGAAGTATTAAGTTTTTGTTCTTTATTCGTTAGTCAGTTCCTGTTCAAATACCCTCGCAATGTCGAAGGGAGCAATCCCACTAGGGCGACGTTGTCTTCAGGCACGAGGATCGTTGCCGGCGCCGGGGATGGCGCGCTCCAGGGGTGTGGACAGTGAATAAGCAACGTAGGTTTCCAGCGGACGCCACCGGCGGCCGCGCACGTTTGGCCGTGATGTTTGTCCTGTTCGCGATGATGCTCTTGGCACCAGGCTGGGCGATGGCGCAAGCCTCGACCTACTGCCCGACGCTGAACGCCACCGTGGTGCAGGGCGGTTCGGTACAGATCGACGTGACGACCTGCGATGGCACGGGAGCAGACGATATCGGCATCGGCTGGAACGGCGTGCAACCCCCGCACGGCACGCTCGTGGTGCCCAATCCGAGTGGTGCGCAGGGCACGCAGATCGTCACCTACACACACAACGGTGACAGCGCCACCAGCGATACGTTCCCGCTGGAAGATGGCCGGGGCGACACCATCACCGTCAACATCACCATCACTCCTAACCAGCCGACGCTGTCGATCAACAACGTGTCGGTGAACGAGGGCAATGCCGGCACCACAAATGCCACCTTCACCGTCTCGCTCAGCCAGCCGGCGGGCACCGGCGGCGTCAGCTTCGATATCGCCACCGCCGACGGCACCGCCACTGCCGGCGTGGACTACGTTGCCTCCAGCCTGACCGGGCAGACCATCCCCGCCGGCAGCAGCAGCGCCACCTTCACCGTGCTGGTCAACGGCGACACGCTCAGCGAGCCGAACGAGACCTTCTTCGTCAACGTCAGCAACGTCACCGGGGCGAGCGTGGGCGATGGCCAGGGCCAGGGCACCATCGTCAACGACGATGCGCTGCCCGCACTGTCGATTGACGACGTCAGCGTCAATGAAGGCAACAGCGGCACCACCACGGCCACCTTCACGGTGAGCCTGAGTGCGGCCAGCGGCCAGACCGTGTCGGTCAATTACATCACCGCCGATGGCACCGCCACCGCCGGCAGCGACTACGCCGCCCGCTCCGGCACGCTGACCTTCGCGCCGGGCGTTACCGCGCAGGGCGTGGCGATCACCGTCAATGGCGACACCGCGGTCGAACCCAACGAGACCTTCAGCGTCGGCCTGTCCGGCGCCAGTAACGCGAGCATCGCCCGCGCCACCGGTACCGGCACCATCGTCAACGACGATGTGGTGGTGGTGGTCGGGCCGGCATCGCTGCCGGCGGCGACCGCGGGCAGCGCCTATAGCCAGACCCTGAGCGCCAGCGGCGGCACCGCGCCGTACACCTTCGCCATCACGGCCGGTGCGTTGCCGGCCGGGTTGAGCCTGAGCGCTGGCGGCGTGCTGTCCGGCACGCCCACCGCCAGCGGCGGCTTCAACTTCACCGCGACCGCCACCGACAGCGGCGGCAGCCCCACCAGCGGCGCCCGTGCTTACACGCTGACCGTGGCCGTGGCCACGACCACCTTCCCGGCGACCAGCCTGCCGGCCGGCACCGCAGGCCAGGCCTATTCGAGTGCGCTCAATCCGGCGACCGGTGGCGTTGCGCCGTACACCTACGCCGTCACCGCCGGTGCCTTGCCGGCGGGCATCACGCTCAACGGCAGCAGCGGCGCCCTGACCGGCACCCCCGGCAGCGTGGGCACCTTCAGCTTCAGCGTGACCGCCACCGACAGCACCACAGGCACGCCGTCGCAGGCCACACGTGGCTACAATTTGACCATCGCCGCGCCGCCGATCGTGGTCGCGCCGTCCACGCTGCCGGCTGCCACCCGCGGCACCGCCTACAGCCAGACCCTGAGCGCCAGCGGCGGTACCGCGCCGTATACCTACGCGCTCGCCAGCGGCACGTTGCCGGCAGGTATCACGCTGGCCAGCAACGGCACGCTGTCGGGTACCGCCACGGTGGAAGGCAGCTTCAACTTCACCGTGACCGCGACCGATGCGGGCAGCTTCACCGGCAACCAGGCCTACACCCTGACCGTGGCTGGCCCGAATCTGGTCTTGCCGGCGAGCACCCTGCCGGCAGGCACGGCCGGGCAGGCGTACTCCGCGGCGATCACGCCGGCCACCGGCGGCACTGCGCCTTACACCTATGCATTGACCGGCGGTGTTCTGCCGGCGGGTGTGGTGGTGGACGCGGCCACCGGTGCGCTCAGCGGCACGCCGACCGTGGCAGGCACGTTCAACTTCACCCTGACCGTATCCGACAGCACGCCCAGCCCGGCGGCGCAGGCCAGCCGCAGCTATACGCTGACCATCGCGGCACCTGTGGTCGTGATCGCGCCCACCACGCTGCCGGCTGCCACCCGCGGCACCGCCTACAGCCAGACCCTGAGCGCCAGCGGCGGTACTGCGCCGTATACCTACGCGCTCGCCAGCGGCACGTTGCCGGCAGGTATCACGCTGGCCAGCAACGGCACGCTGTCGGGTACCGCCACGGTGGAAGGCAGCTTCAACTTCACCGTGACCGCGACCGATGCGGGCAGCTTCACCGGCAACCAGGCCTACACCCTGACCGTGGCTGGCCCGAATCTGGTCTTGCCGGCCAGCACCTTGCCGGCAGGTACGGCCGGGCAGGCGTACTCCGCGGCGATCACGCCGGCCACCGGCGGCACGGCGCCTTACACCTATGCATTGACCGGCGGTGTCCTACCGGCGGGTGTGGTGGTGGACGCGGCCACCGGCGCGCTCAGCGGCACGCCGACCGTGGCGGGCACGTTCAACTTCACCCTGACCGCGTCCGACAGCACGCCCAGCCCGGCGGCGCAGGCCAGCCGCAACTACGCGCTGACCATCGCGGCACCCGTGGTCGTGATCGCGCCCACCACGCTGCCGGCCGCCACCCGCGGTACCGCCTACAGCCAGACGTTGAGCGCCAGCGGCGGCACCGCGCCGTATACCTACGCGCTCGCCAGTGGCACGTTGCCGGCAGGTATCACGCTGGCCAGCAACGGCACGTTGTCGGGCACCGCCACGGTGGAAGGCAGCTTCAACGTCACCGTGACCGCGACCGATGCGAACACCTTCACCGCCACGCAGACCTATGCACTGACCGTGGCCGGCCCGAACCTGGCGTTGCCGGCCAGCACTTTGCCGGCAGGCACGGCCGGGCAGGCGTACTCTGCGGCGATCACGCCGGCCACCGGCGGCACTGCGCCTTACCGCTATGCACTGACTGCGGGCGCATTGCCCAATGGCGTGGTTGTCGATGCAGCGACCGGCGCGCTCAGTGGCACGCCGACCTTGTCCGGCACCTTCAACTTCACCCTGACCGCGACCGACAGCACGCCCAGCCCGGCGGCGCAGGCCAGCCAGAACTACTCGGTCACCATCGCGGCGGCAACGCTGGTGCTGGCGCAACCGACCCTGCCACCGGCGGTGCGCGGCAGCGCGTATAACCAGGTGCTCACGGCCAGCGGCGGCGTTGCGCCCTATCGCTACAGCATTGCCAGCGGCACGTTGCCGGCCGGCCTGACGCTGGCCAGCGACGGCACGCTGTCGGGCACGCCGACGACGCAGGGCACCTCGTCCTTCACCATCGCGGTGGCCGATGCCGGCAATGCCAGCGCCACCCAGGCCTACAGCTTCACGGTGAGCGATGCGGCGCCGGTGGCGGTGGCGGATGTGGCGGCCACCATGTCCGATGCTGCGGTGACGGTGGCGGTGACCGCCAACGACACCGGCAACATCACCGCGATCGCCATTGCCGCTGCGCCGACCAACGGCACCGCCGTGGTCAACGGGCTGGAGCTGGTCTACACGCCGGCCGCCGGTTTCGTCGGCACCGATGTGGTGAGCTACACGGTCACCGGTAGCGGCGGCACCTCGGCGGCGGCCACCGTGACCATTGCGGTCAATGCGCGCCCGGTTGCGGTGTCGGTGACTGCGGCGGCAGTGCCGGGCGAGGCGCAGCAGGTCGACCTGACCCGCAATGCCACCGGCGGGCCGTTCGTGGCGGCGGCCGTGGTCGCGGTGCTGCCGGCCTCGGCCGGTACCGCCACCATCACCCAGGTTGGTGGTCTCGCCACCGCGGCGGCGGCACGTGCTTCGGGCCCGTCGCCGGCGGCGGCTGCAATGGCCGAGACGCCGACCTTCATGCTGACCTTCACCCCGAACCCGGCCTTCGTCGGCCAGGCCACGGTGCAGTTCACCTTGTCCAACGCGTTCGCCACCTCGGTGCCGGCCAACGTGGTGTTTACCATCGCGCCGCGCCGCGACCCCAGCGTGGATGCGGAAGTGCGTGGCCTGATCGATGCGCAGTCCGAGTCCACGCGGCGTTTTGCGCGGGCGCAGATCGACAACTTCCAGCGCCGTCTGGAAGCCACCCATCGCGGCGGCAGCACCTTCAGCAACGCGGTGAGCTTCCAGCCGACCTCGCATTGCCGCCAGGCCGACCGCGGCATCAGTGCGCAGCCGTGCAGCCCGGACACGCAGGAGGCCGACAACGACTTCCGCGATGCGCCGGCAGTGGCCAGCAGCGGCACCAGCACCGCGCAGGGGCAGGGCGATCTGGGGCTGTGGGTGGGCGGTGCGATCCGCTCGGGCAGCCTGGACAAGCAGTCCAACAGCAACGGCGTGGACTTCCAGACCGACGGCCTGAGCGTGGGCGCCGATTACCGGGTGGCGCAGTCGCTGGCGATCGGTGCGGGCCTGGGTTGGGGCCGCGACGACAGCGATGTGGGCAGGAACGGCAGCCACTCCAAGGCCACCGCCTACACCATGGCGTTGTATGCCAGCTTCCATCCGGGCAAGGCGTTCTTCTTCGACACCCTGGTCGGCTACCAGCTGCTGTCCTACGACCTGCGCCGCTATGTCACCGACGACGCCTCGATGGCCGAAGGCAACCGCGACGGCAAGCAGTGGATCGCCTCGCTGTCCACCGGTGCGGACCTGCAACGCGGCGAGCTGCAGATCACCCCGTATGCGCGTGTGGATGTGGCACGCGCCACGCTGGATGGCTATGTCGAAGATGGCGTGGCGCCGTTCGCGCTGCGCTATGAAGACATGGACGTGGCCACCACCACCGGCAACCTGGGCCTGCGCCTGGAATGGCGCCGCGAAGTGGCCTGGGGCCGGCTGACCCCGCAGTTGCGCGTGGAATATCAGCGCGACTTCCAGGGCCGCGGCGATGCCACGCTGAGCTATGCCGATCTGAACGGTGGGCCGTTCTACCGCGCGGGCCAGAGCGCGTTCGATCGCAACCGCCTGATGGTGGGCATCGGCGCGGCGTTGCTGACCGAGCAGGGCCTGTCGACGCGGCTGGAATACCGCGGCATCACCGATGGCGACAGCAACAACGATCAGACCTGGATGATCAACCTGGAAAAGAAATACTGATCGTCTCCAGCGTCATGCTCCAAGCCAACGCGATGGGCCGGGCGAAGACCCCGGCCCATCGCTTTTTGTGATGCCGCCGCAGGGGTATTGCATGGCGGCGCCGGCGCTTGGGGGCGCGTTGGTCGACGGTGGCTTGCGGGGGATACCGCCAAGCGCTGCGGCCGCACGGCATGCATCAAAGGCGATCCGCAATCCGCTCGCGCCTGCTGCGTTCGGGTGCACTAGCTCCGCAGCGTGTCGGCGGTCGATCGCCAAGATCGGCCCCACGTCTGCTCATTCCAGTACGGCCCGAACAGCGGCGCCACTCGCTGCGCGCCGCCCTGGGCCAACAGCGCAGCACGGCCGCATCCGGCACAATGCGCGTACGCATGCACGCCACTTCCGCGCCCGATTTCCGCCTCTATCCCTCAAATGCGCTGGATACGCTGGCTGCCTTGCTCGCACAGGAGCTGCGCCGGCCGGTGCCGGAGCAGCCGTTGCTGCAGCCGGAGGTGGTGCTGATCCCGCAGGTGGCGATGCGGCGCTGGTTGCAGTCCACGCTGGCGGCCGAGCACGGCGTGGCGGCCAATCTCGAATTCCTCACCCCCGGCGAATTCGTCGCGCGCGCGCTGGAATGCAATCTCGGCCCGGCCGACGACGACCTGGACATGGCCACCACGCAGTGGCGTCTCTATGCCGCCTTGCAGGTCGACCTGGGCAGCGACGCGGCGTTGGCGCCCCTGGCCGGTTATCTGTCCGATGGCGATGCGCTCAAGCCCTGGGCGCTGGCCGGCGAGCTGGGCAATGTATTCGAGAAGTACCAGGCCTGGCGACGCGACTGGTTGCTGCGCTGGGAAGGCGGCGCCGACCCCGATGATCCGCAGGCGCGGCTGTGGCGCAGCATCGCCGCCGGCCGGCAATACCGCGCGCGCCGCATCGGCCAGTATCTGGATCGCTACACACGCCCGGATGGCCCGCTGCCGCAGGGCTTGCCCAGGCGCCTGTTCGCCTTCGCCATCTTGAACATCTCGCCCGACGTGCTGCGCGTGCTGGCCACGCAGGCGCGCGTGGGCACGCTGCATTTCTATCTGCCCACGCCCACGCAAGGTTACTGGGGCGATCTGCAGACCCTGTGGCAGCGCCGTCGCGAAGACGGTGCGGTGCAGCTGTTTGCCGAGCAGGTGCAGGAAAACCCGCTGCTGCAGGCCTGGGGCGCGGCCGGGCGCGACTTCATGGCATTGGTCGGCGACTACGAGGTGGTGCACCCGCTGGCCGAGATCGCCGCCTATGCCGACCCGCTGGAGTCTGGCCGCCGCGCACTGGCCGACGGCGGCCTGGGCGACAGCCTGCTGCGGCGCATGCAGAGCGACCTGTTCCATCGCCGCGCGCCCAGCGTGCCTGCGGTGTTGCCGGCGGTGAATCTGCACGACCCCAGCCTGCAGGTGCACGCCTGCCACACACGGCTGCGCGAGCTGCAGGTGCTGCACGACCAGCTGCGCGCCTTGCTCGACGATGCGCGCTTCGACCCGCCGCTGCAGCCGCGCGAGATCGCGGTGCTGTCGCCGGACATCGACCCGTACGTGCCGTATCTGGACGCGGTGTTCGGCAGCCACGGCAACGACGACGCGCTGCCGTATGCACTGGCCGACGCCAGCCCGTTGGCCAGCGAGCCGCTGGCCGAAGTGTTCCTGAGCTTGCTCGGCCTGCCGATCGCACGCTTCGGCCTGCACGAGATCCTCGACCTGCTCGCCAGCGCGCCGATTGCCGAGGCCGCCGGCCTGGACGAAGCCGGGCTGGAACGTCTGCGCGGTTGGCTGCATGCGGCCGGCGCGCGCTGGGGGCTGGATGCGGCGCATCGGCGCCAGCATCAGGCACCGAGCGACGACGCCTACACCTGGCGCTTCGCGCTGGATCGGCTGCTGCTCGGCCATGCCAGCGGCGCCGACGACGATATTGAGGGCGTGGCGCCATGGCCGCAGCTGGAAGGCAGCGCGCTGGCCGCACTGGATATCTTGTTGAAGCTGCTGCGTGTGCTCGAACGCTACCAGTCCGTGTTGGCCGAGGCGATGACGCCGGTCGAGTGGCGCGAGCGGCTGCTCGGCCTGCTGGAGGCGCTGATGCCAAAAGCGCCTTCGGCACCGCGTGCGCAGCGCGCGCTGGACCGCTTGCGTAGCTTGATCGACCAGTTCGCCCGCGACGCAGTGCGCGCCGAGTACGCAGGCAGCGTGCCGGCCGAAGTGGTGCGCGCGCATTTTGCTGCGGTGCTGGGCGAGTCGGACACGCGTGCGCCGCTGCTCACCGGCGGCATCAGTTTCGGCCGCATGGTGCCGATGCGCTTGCTGCCGTTTCGCGCCATCTGCCTGCTCGGCATGAACGATGGCGACTTCCCCCGCCGCGACCCGGCCGCCGGGCTCAATCGCCTCACCGCGGAATTGGGCACCGAGCGTCGCCGGCACGGCGACCGTTCGACCCGCGAGGACGACAGGTTCCTGTTCCTGCAGTTGTTCGCTTCCGCGCAGGAAGTGTTCTACCTGAGCTATCTCGGCGCCGATGCGCGCGACGGCAGCGCGCGCGAACCGTCGGTGCTGGTCAGCGAGCTGCTGGGCAGCGCCGCGCAGTACCACGCCGACCCGGCGGCAATCGACACGCTGGTGGTGCACCACCCGTTGCAGCCGTTTGCCGCCGCCGCCTTCGGTGCGCCGGGCGATCACGGCGCCGACCCGCGCCGTTTCAGCTATCGCCGGCAGTGGCGCCCCGCGGTGGACAGCCTTACCGGCCAGCGCCAGCCGCTGGCGCCGTGGGTGGCCGGTGCGTTGCCGGCCGATGACATCGCAGTGCCGACGAATGTGTCGATCGACGAACTGCGCCGCCTGTTCGCCGACCCGGCCGGGCAGTTCCTGCGCCACCGCCTGGGGATGCGCCTGCCGGATCCGGCCGGCGAAGACAGCGATCTGGAGCCGCTGCTCGCGCCCACGCGCGGGCTGGAGCAATACGGCCTGCAGCAGCACGTGTTCGACGCCGCGCTGGCCGGCGACACCGAGCGGCTCTACGAGCGTCTGCGCGCGCGCGCGCTGCTGCCGTCCGGGCCGCTGGGGCGACGCCAGCTCGATGAGCGGGTGGCGCAACTGCGCCCGTATGCCGAGGCATTCCGGCACTGGCGCGGCGAAGCGCCGGCGCAGTCGCGCCGGCTGCAGGTGCAGATCGGCCAGACCGAGGTGCACGGCCGTGTGCCCGGCTGGTATGCGAGCGGGGTGGGGCGGGTGCAGGTCGGCGCGCTCAGCGGCCGCAGCGCGATCCGCCACGGCCTGGAATGGCTGCTGCTGCGCGCCGCCGGCGAGCACGCGCCGTATGTGCGCTTCTTCGAAGACGAAGACGGTTTGGGCCCGCATCCCATCGATGCCGAACCGCTGTCGCAGACCCAGGCGCAGGGCGCGTTGGCTGCGCTGCTGCAGGTATACCGGCAGGGCTTGCAGACACCGCTGGCGTTCGCGCCCTACAGCAGCTGGAAATACCACCAGGCCGCGCGTAGCGACGACCTGGACAAGGCCATCAAGGACGCCGCCGGGCAGTGGCAGTCCAGCTTCGGCTGGAGCGAATCGCACAGCCCGGAACTGCGCCTGGTCAACCGCGGCCGCGACCCGTTCGCCGACGCGCAGCGCTTTGCCGATTTCGCCATCACCAGCCATCGCGTGTACGACCTGCTCGAGCGCGGCAACGCCGATGCCACGCTGGATCCGGAGCGTCTGATCGAGAGCTGGCGCCACTGGCATGGCGCGCAGGAAGAGGCCGAATGAGCGCCAGCCCGGTCACCGACCCGTATCTGCACCTGCCGCTGCATGGCGTACGCCTGATCGAGGCCAGCGCCGGCACCGGCAAGACCTTCACCCTGGCCACGCTGTTCACCCGGCTGGTGGTCGAGCGTGGGCTGCGTATCGGCCAGATCCTCGCCGTCACCTTCACCGAGGCCGCCACCCAGGAACTGCGCCGCCGCATCCGCGAGCGCCTGGTGCTGGCCGCAACCCTGGTCCCCGACGCCCCCGTAGGAGCGGCCCAGGCCGCGACCGACCTCGCTGACGACCCGTCGCGGCCAGGGCCGCTCCTACAGGACGCGCCCGATGTGCTGCTTACGCGCGCCGTCCTCGCCACGCACCTGGCCACCGGCACCGAAACACCCGCGGCCCTGCGCCGCCGCCTGCAACAGGCGGTGGAAGAAATCGACCTGGCCGCCGTGTTCACCATCCACGGCTTCTGCGCGCGTGTGCTGCGCGAGCATGCGCTGGAAAGCGGCCAGGCCTTCGCCGCACCGGAACTGCTCGCCAACGACCGCGAACTGCTCGGCGAAGTCGCCGCCGATCTATGGCGCCAGCGCGCCGCCGATGCGGCAATGGCCGAAGACCTGATCGCGCTGTGGTCGGGCGGCCCGGAGGCATTGGCCAGCGATCTGCGCGCGCTGGTGCGCCATCCAACGCTGCTGCCGGCGGCGGCCACGACAAACGACGATTCGGCTGCGCTGCTGCAAGCGGTGCAGGACGCCAGTACTGCACTGGCCGCGGCATTCCAGGCGCACGGCACCACGTTTTTCGACACCATCATGGCCGCCATCGATGGCGGCATCCTGAGCAAGGTCAGCTACAAGCCCGAGTGGCTAACAGCGCTGTGGCATTGGTTCGACAGCTTCGCCGCCGCGCCCTCGGTCAACGCCGCCCCGCACTCCAAGCTGATCAAGTTGACCGCTGCGGAACTGGCCGCCGGCACCAACAAGAAGTTCGTCGATCGCACCCCGGCCTCGCCGCTGAGCCACGAGATCGATGGTTATCTCACCGCGCTGGCCGGTGTCGAAGCATGGCGCAGCCGTCGCCGCATCCGCCTGCTGCACGCCCTGCG
Source organism: Xanthomonas sp. NCPPB 1826 (assembly GCF_056725285.1). Lineage (NCBI taxonomy): Bacteria > Pseudomonadati > Pseudomonadota > Gammaproteobacteria > Lysobacterales > Lysobacteraceae > Xanthomonas > Xanthomonas sp. NCPPB 1826. The sequence goes on along the minus strand of NZ_CM161521.1, from coordinate 4,984,064 downwards.
CGAGGACGCCATCGCACGGCTGGCATTGCTCAAGCGCCAGCGCCGCGTGCAGACCTACGATGACCTGGTCGATGGCGTCGCGCACGCGCTGGAAGGCGCGCAGGCCCAGGCGCTGGTCGCGCGGCTGCGCGCGCAGTACGCCATCGCGCTGGTGGACGAATTCCAGGACACCGACGACCGCCAGTGGGCGATCTTCTCCAACGTGTTCGGCGAAGGCCCGCTCGCACGCGCCGTCGGCCTGGAGCCGGCGCTGTTTCTGATCGGCGACCCCAAGCAGGCCATCTACGGCTTCCGTGGCGGCGACGTGCGCACCTATCTGGCCGCCGCCGTCACTGCTGAACTCGCCCCGCCGCTGAGCCACAACTTCCGCTCGCGCCCCGGCGTGCTGGCGGCCATCGACGCGTTGTACGCGCAGGCCGGCTACACCGACGCCTTCCTCACCGATGGCATCGCCTTCCACCCGGTGCGGGCCGGCACCAAGCGGGTGGATGCCGACCTGCAACGCGATGGCGCCGCCGCCCCGGCGCTGACGCTGTGGCGCGCCCCGGAACCGCCGCCGCCACCTGCCGCGGCAGCGGCAAAAACCAAGCAAGCAGGAAAGCCCAAACCCTGGAGCGCCAACCGCGCCCGCGAGCTGGCCACCGCCGCCTGCGTGGCGGCGATCCGCGGCTGGCTGGCCGGCGGCCGCGACGGCACCGCCACCGTCAATGGCCGCCTGGTGCAGGCCGGCGATATCGCCGTGCTGGTGCGCAGCCACGGCGAGGCCACGCGCATGCAACAGGCGCTGGGCGCGGTGGGCATCCCCGCCGTGGCGGCCGGCAAGCAGAGCCTGTTCGCCACCGACGAGGCGCTGGAGCTGCTGGCCCTGCTGCAGGCCTTGCTCGACCCAGGCGACGACAGCCGCCTGCGCGCCGCGCTGGCCACCGTGCTGATCGGAGCGGACGCCGCCGCCATCGCCGCACTCGCACACGACGGCGAGCGTCACCGCCGCTGGCAGCAGCAGGCGCTGGACTGGCGCGAGCGTTGGCAGCGCGGCGGCCCGCTCGCCCTGATCGGCGATCTGGGCGCCGCGCACGGGCAACGCCTGCTCGCCCTGGTCGATGGCGAGCGCCGCCTCACCAACTACCTGCAGCTGGCCGAACTGCTGCAGGAAGCCGACGCCCGCGCACTCGGCCCGCATGGCCTGGTCGACTGGCTGTCGCGCCGCATCGCCAATGCCGACGACAACGACGAAGCCCAGCAGCTGCGGCTGGAGTCGGACGCGCGCCGCGTGCAGATCGTCACCCTGCACAAGAGCAAGGGCCTGGAATATCCGCTGGTGTTCCTGCCGTACATCGGCATCGGCCGCAGCGACAAGGGCGCCGGCCGCCATTGCGTGGTGCATGCGCCGGAGCTCGGCCGCCAGCTGCACTGGAAGACTGACAAGGACGACCCAACCTGGAGCGCCGCCGAAGCGGCCTGGAAGCAGGAACAACGCGCCGAAGACGCACGCCTGCTCTACGTCGGCCTGACCCGTGCCGAGCACGCGCTGTGGATCGCCAGCGGCCCGTTCCACCAGCACGAGCGCACCGCACTGTCCGGCATGCTGCGCGCGCTGGACGCACTGCAGGGCGCGGCCGGCGAGGGTGCAGTGGTGGTGGACACGTCCACGCCGCCTACCAACCTGCCGCGCCTGCCGCCGCCGGTCGAGGCACAGGTGCCGCCCGCGCGCGCGCCGCAGCGGCATATCGCCCCGGACTGGTGGGTCTACAGCTTCACCCAGCTGGCCAATGCCGATGCCGGCGCCGCCACCGACCCGATGGCCAGCGCCACGGTGGTCGGCAGTGGCGGCAGCGACGAGCCGTCCGGCAGCGAGGCCGTTGCGGTGGCCGCCGAGGTCGACGCCTTCGACCCGCGCTTTGCCGGCAACCGCTTCGGCGTGGTGATGCACGACGTGTTCGAGCGCTGCGACTTCGCCGCCTGGCAGGCCTGGCGCCCCGGCCTGCCCGCACCCGAGGGCCAGGCCGCCGCCATCCTCGAGGCGCTGCAACGCGGCGGCTATGTCGAGAAGGAATGGGACGACGGCCTGGCCATGCTCACCGCGCTGATCGGCCACACCCTCACCGTTGCCCTGCCCGAAGGCACCACCCTGGCCGCCGTGCCCGCGCCGCAGCGCCGTAACGAGATGGAATTCCACTTCGCCATGCGGCCCACCCGCGTCGATGCGCTGCTCGCGTTGCTGCACCGGTTTGGCGTGGTCGGCGACCGCCAGGCCTTCGGCGCGCGCCAGCGGCTGGAAGGCCTGATGACCGGCCTGATCGACCTCACCTACACCGTGGACGGGCGCTGGTACGTGCTCGACTACAAGTCCAACCGCCTGCCCAGCTACGACGCCGACGCCCTGGCCCGCGCCATGGCGCACAGCGAGTACGAATTGCAGGCGCTGATCTACACCGTCGCCTTGCACCGCTGGCTGCGTTTCCGCCTGGGCGATGGCTACGACTACGCCCGCGACTTCGGCGGCGTGCGCTACCTGTTCTGCCGCGGCCTGGACGCCACCCGCAACCCCGCAGCCGACTCCAGTTCCATCCTCGGTTCCGGTTCTGGTTACGACTCCGGCTCCGGCTCCGTCAATGGCGCCAGCGCCGCCTCCGATTCCGACCCCGTCAATGGCGCCAGCTCCATCTCCGATTCGGGTTTCGACGCCGACGCCGGCTTCGACGCCGTCAACCGCGCCACGCCCGCACCCGGCATCCACGCCTGGCGCTTCGACCCGGCGCTGGTCCAAGCCCTGGACGCCCTGTTCGCCGGCAGCGCCCCGGAGCCGACATCCAGCAACCCAGGCACGCCCGATGCCCGCTAGCGCACAGCCCCTTACCGCTGACGCACCAAAGCCCCGCTCCCCCCGGGGCGATAAGGCACTGGTTGCGCGCCACTGGCGCGCGTGCCTTGGAGCCCCGCTGGCGCGGGCTGAGGCGCGGAGTGGGGGTTGGGGTGAGGGTACGTCCACCGCCGAAGCATCCAAGCCATGACCCAACAGACCGCACGCCCGATCAGCGCTGTGCGCACGCCCGGCTCCCCTCGGGGCGGGCAGACACCGCTTGCGCGCACTTGCGCGCGTGCCTGGCAGTGTCTGCGCCACGCCGCGCGGGCCGGGACGCGCAGCGGAGGTTGGGGTGAGGGCGCCTGCGCCCGGGAGGCGTCCACCGCATGAACCACCCAACCCTCTTCAACGCCCTGATCAAGGCAGACGCCCTGCGCCCGCTGGATCTGGCCTTCGCCCAGAGCCTGCAACGCCTGGCCCCGGACACCGACCCCCAGGTGTTGGCCGGCGCCGCACTCGCCTCGCTGGCCGTCACCAGCGGCCACGCAGGGCTGGACCCCAGCCGCGCCGGCATGCTGCTGGACACGCGCGAGGGCCCAGCGCCCGCGCTCCCGGACCCAGGCGACTGGCAACGCACCCTGGCCGCCTCGCGCTGGGTCGACCAACCGAATCCGCAAGACCCCGCCGCCGCCGACTGCCCGCTGGTCCTGGAACACGGCCTGCTCTACCTGCGCCGCTACCGCGAGTACGAGCGCCGCCTGGCGCTGGGCCTGCAACGCATCGCCGCCCAGTCGCCGCCGCCCTTCGACGCCGCCACGCTAGCCCCACTATTCGCCCAGCTATTCCCCCCGGCTTCCCCTCTCCCCCCGGGAGAGGCGGGTGAGGGTACGCGCCTGCTCGAGCCATCCGTCGACCAGGAAGGTGCGGCCCCACCGGCCCCGTCCCACCACCCAGACCGCCAGGCCCAGGCCGCCGCGCTGGCGCTGCGCCGCACCCTGCTGCTGGTCACCGGCGGCCCTGGCACCGGCAAGACCACCACCATCGCCCGCCTGCTGCTGCTGCGCATCGCCCAGGCACACGCGGCCAACACCCCGGCACCGCGCATCGCCCTGGCCGCGCCCACCGGCCGCGCCGCCGAGCGCATGGCCGAAAGCCTGCGCCTTGCGGTCACGCGCGCCATCGCTGGCGGCATCGATCCGGCCCTGGCCGATGCCCTGCCCAGCGGCGCCAGCACCCTGCATCGCCTGCTCGGCGTCATCCCGGATTCCCCGCACTTCCGCCATCACGCCGACAACCCGCTGCCGTTGGACCTGATCGTCGTCGACGAAGCTTCCATGGTCGACCTGCCGCTGATGTGCAAGCTGGTCGAAGCCGTGGCCGATGGCACCCAGCTGATCCTGCTCGGCGACGCCGACCAGCTGCCCTCGGTGGAAGCCGGCGACGTGCTCGCCGCCATCCTGCAGGCTGCCGGCCCCGGCGATGCCCTGCAGCCGCAGGACGCACAGGCGCTGCAAGCGCTGCTCGGCAACGCACCCGGCGACACCACGCCCGCCGCCAGCCACGGCGGCGGCCTGGCCGGCCACCGCGTGCACCTGCTGCGCGGCTACCGGCAGGCGGACGGCTTTGCACTGGCCCCGTTGGCCGACGCCGTGCGCGCCGGCGACGCCGACACCGCCCTGGCCCTGCTGCGCAGCGGCGAGCTGGCCGGCGTGCGTTTCCACGAAGACGGCGAAGACCCGCTCACCCTGGGCCGCGACGCACTGCTCGCGCACTGGCGTGCGCTGGCCGACGCGCAAGACCCGGCCGCCGCCCTGCGCGACGCCGCGCGCCTGCGCCTGCTCACCGCCGTGCGCGCCGGCCCGCAGGGCGCACGCGGCCTCAACGCCCGTATCGAACAACTGCTGGCCGAAACCGGCTCCGGCGCGCGCCGCCTCGGCGCCGCCTCGCCTTGGTTCCAGGGCCGCCTGCTGCTGATCACCGAAAACAGCTACCGCCACGGCCTGTTCAACGGCGACGTCGGCATCTGCCTGCGAAGCGAAGCGGGTCCCTCTTCGGGGCGCAGCGACGAAGGTGCCGCTTCAGGGCCAGGCCAGTCCGGCGGCACCGCCAGCCGCCGCGACCCAGGCACCGACAACCGTGCCCAAGGCCCGTTGGTCGCCTGGTTCGAGGGCGACGGCGACGGCCAGGTGCGCGGCTTCCACCCCGCCGCACTGCCGGCGCACGAAAGCGCCTTCGCCATGACCGTGCACAAGGCCCAGGGCAGCGAATTCGACACCGTCTGGCTGCAATTGCCCACCCGCGACGCCCGCGTGCTCAGCCGCGAACTGCTCTACACCGGCATCACCCGCGCCCGCCGCGCCCTGCACCTGGCCGGCAGCGAAGCGGTCATCCGCAGCGCACTCGCCCGGCACGCCGCACGCATCTCGGGTCTGGCGTGGCGGTTGGGGGCGCAGCAGCAGGCGGTACCCGCCAAGCCAGCAACAGAACCAGCTACTGCGTTGCCCGTGCAGGGTTCGTTGTTCTGATGGACGCGAGCCGGCGCAATGGCAACATCACTTACGGCAGAACGGCACGTTCGCCTATCACCATCACCGGGCATGCCCGGATAGCATCATGGACGAAGAAAAACTGGTTGTGCGGTATCGCCAGCATGGGAGGCATCAATGGCGAAAAAGCATGAAATTTCGCTCGTCCGCTCGTCGGCGGCCGAATACCTGACCTTCGTGGCCGCCGCAGGCGAGGGCGGCGTGCAGGCGGCGTATGCCGACGAAAACGTCTGGCTGACGCAGAAGATGCTGGCCCAGCTCTACGATGTCGAAACCCACACCATCAACTACCACCTGAAAAAGGTGTTCGCTGACAACGAGTTACAGCCAGATGCAGTTATTCGAAATTTTCGAATAACTGCCGCCGACAGCAAGAGCTACGACACCAAGCACTACAACCTCGCGGCCATCATTGCCGTGGGCTACAAGGTCAATTCCGAGCGCGCGGTGCAGTTCCGCAAGTGGGCCACCACCATCATCGAGTCCTTCACGATCAAGGGCTTCGCGATGGACGATGAGCGCCTGAAGAATGACGGCACGGTGCTCGGCAAGCGCTACTTCGAAGAGCAGTTGCAGCGCATCCGCGAGATCCGTCTCTCCGAGCGCAAGTTCTACCAGAAGATCACCGACATCTACGCCACCGCCCTGGACTACGATGCCACCGCGCAGGCAACCCAGCGGTTCTTCGCCACAGTGCAGAACAAGCTGCACTGGGCCATCCACGGGCAAACCGCAGCAGAAGTCGTCTACCACCGAGCCGATGCCGGCAAGCAGCACATGGGCCTGACCACCTGGGCCGATGCACCGCGCGGGAAGATCCAGAAGTTCGACGTGGCGGTTGCCAAGAACTACCTGACCACCGGCGAGATGGCGCAGTTGCAACGCCTCGTATCGGCCTATCTGGACCTGGCCGAGGACATGGCACTGCGGCAGATTCCGATGACCATGCAGGATTGGGAAACACGTCTGAATCGTTTCATCGAAGCAACCGACCGGCAGGTGTTGCAGGACGCAGGGCGCGTCACCGCCGAGATCGCCAAAGCGCATGCGGAAAGCGAGTTCGAAAAGTACCGCATCGTGCAGGACCAGCTGTTCGTGAGCGATTTCGATCGCGTGTTGCAGCAGCTTGATGCAGGAGACCGGGTGGACGGTGCCGACGAGGACTTGCGCTAGACGGTGATGTGGGAAGCGCCAAAGCGTCAGGTCCCCAACCGCGCGCGATAGCGCACGTTGGATTGAAAGATCGCTCCGAGGATGAATCGCGACTAGCGTCTGCCCAGGAGTCGCCCGCCACGGTGGTTCCGCCCGTCCAGGGCTCGTACCCCAAGCCGGAGAGATGGCATGAGAACTGACGACAAAGAAGCGCTTGCGCGTAAGAGGTGAATGATGAAGGCGATATGGGTTCTTGGGATTCTCGCGCTGTCAGCCTGCTCCAGCGTGACTGCGGCTGGGAGGCTGGAGATCAGACTCCAAAACAGACAGGCAGCGCATACAGCGACAGCTGGAGCATCCGTCTCAGTCACGATGGCCAACGCAGGTGACCAGCCCATCGAGCTACCTGCCTCGTATGTTCCAGACGTAGACAAAGGCGGGGTGTTGCAGACCAATCTGTTCAAGGTCCTGCAAGAGGACGGCAGCCCCGTCGACTATCGCGGCATCTATGTGCACAACGTCCGAGGTTCCACGCCATCTCTTGTCCTGAAGCCGGGGCAGTCAATCGTCAGGACGATCAATCTGTCATTGAGTTACCAGATCATGCCTGGGCGCAATTACTCGGTCGGGGTACACCCACTTATACGTTATCGGGAGCAGCAGGAATCAAAGAGTAAAACCACCTCAGCCGATATGACGTCGCTGAAGACTGCTACATCCAACATCATCGAGATCACGCCTCGATAGGTCTGCGATGTACTGGCGAACCTGCGCCTGGCCCCAGCGTGCCGAGGTGTAGCGGATGATCCCGCGCAGATCGGCTTCGGCTTCGGCTGCGTCGGTGAGGACTTAGCCGTGCATCAACCGCGACGGCCCTCGGCCAATTCTTCATACAGGATGGTGCTGATGCTCCTGGTAGACACGTTGCCGGCAAGGCCTTCCTCGACACGTCCCCCAAGGAGGGTTTTCAACTCCTGCCATGCCTGATCGGCGTTTAGGTCGCCAGGGAACAGGCGTTCAAGCGCGTACTGCTTGATGGTCTTGCCCTGCAGAGCCGCCAGCGCCTTCAGGCTCTGGTGCTGCTGATCGTTCAGATCGATGGTCAAACGGCTCATGACGAGCTCCAAATCCGCACAAACCCACATTAGTGCAGCAGCTTTGGCCGGGCCGTTGATCGGTCTACAGCAGCGTTGGGTGCTACCGCAGGTCGTGCCAGCGATGAGTGGGAGAAACCGACAGGCCGAGTTCGCAAGCCAACGCTCAGTGCCTAGTGCTACGTTCAAAAACGCGAGGCCAGGCCTGCGCCTGACCTCGTCTGCCGTCTTGCAGGCCGGGCGGCTTACTTGCCCTTCTTTTCCTGCTTGGCCGCGCGCTTTTCCTTCAGCGTCTTGGTCGGCTCTTTCTTCTGGCTCTTCTTCTGGTCCATCCCCTTGCTCATGACACCCTCGTAGTTGCTGGATTGATCGGTCGGGCAGCGCCATGACCCTGGCGTGCCTGCGCACTGTACGGCTTGCGTGGGGTGGAATGGCAGCGGCAGCGCAAGGCCGGGCGACGGGCGGTGCGTCCGGCCCGGCGTCTGCGCAACGCAGCGTGCGCCGGCAGCCCCCGGCGTTGCCGGCTGGGCCACAAACGCAAACGCCCGCGTGCGGCCGGCAAGGTCCACACGCGGGCGCTGGCGACAGCGGCGGCCTTACTTGGCCGGCACGCGCTGGTACTGCTCGCCACCGGTGTTGAGGTGGCCGTTGGCCGCGTCGATGGCGAAGTTCACCGTCTCGCCATCGTTGGTGACCTGCAGCGCGCCGTCCTTGTAGACCGCCGGGTAGCTCTCGGTCTTGGGCTTGCGGCTGAAGAACTTCGGCGTGGTGCTACGGACCATGAAGGTCTCGCCATTGCGCTCGATGTCCATCGTCTCTTCCTGCGTCTGCACGTTGACCCAGTGGCCGACGAACTTCTCGCCCTCCTCCTTGGCGCAACCGCTCACCAGCAGTGCCGCGGCCAGCGCGGTGCCCATCCACTTCATCATCGTGTGTTCTCCAGTTGAGTCTGGAGCCGAGGATGGCGGGTGGGGGATGTACGGGAGGTCAAGGCTTACTTGCAACGGATACTCAAAGATGTGCAAGGCTGTCGCTCCTTTGAGAAACGCAACCTGAGCTCACTAACTCAACTCAGTTGATTCATGGCTAGAATGAAGTCATGCACCCATTTACTGAATTAGCCACCCGCTGCGTAGTGTTGACCAGCGGCTTGTTGGATGAGACTAGAACACACGTTCTCGCCGAGCTGCAAGAAAGTGGGGCCACCCGTTTGGTGAAAGCGCTCCAGGCATTAGAGCTTCAAGGCGCGATCGTGGCAGTGGGCATGGTGGCCATGTTCGAAGCAGCGCTTCAAGAAGCGCTTGGCAGCGAGAACGGTTTCCGAGAAACAGAAAGGTTGATCGAGAGCGCAGGCCAACCAGAGTTGCGCGCAAGATTTACAGACGTACAGCTTGCTGTGAATGTGCTGAAGCATGGACGTGGGCGAAGCCATAACGATCTACTGGCACGGCGGGACGCTTTGCCGTTCAGAGTGCGAGCCGAGGACGAGTTCTTTGAGGAAGGCAATCTGTCCGAAATCGCAACACTAGTGCAGGCAGATGACGCATTCTTGCATCACTGCTCAGAAACGATCGACCTTGTAGCAGCAGTAGTGCGGGAGGCACGACCGGACGCATGGTTGTAGTGCAAGAGATTCTCCGCGAAGCCGGACGCGAGAATTAAGCGACGCCGCGTATCGAATTAAACGAACTCTTAGGCATAAATCGCGATAGGCAGGACTTTAATGGCGGCGCCTTGGATTTCCCAGCGAATCTCAGGAGCAGCGAATCCGTGCTCTGTTCCGAATGCACCAACGTGGGTGCCTATTTAAACCATCATGAGCTAAGGAAGGTTGGAGGGTGCTTTACTTCTGACAAGGTAAATCGATTTTTATGCCAAAAGAGATTTCGGTTTCTCTTTTTATCTCTCTGGACTTGTCAGTTGCTTGAGACATGGCTGTGATCGTACTAAGTCCACCTTAAAGAATGGCAAGCAAGTCAAAAGCCAGTCTTTGATTTAGATAGACTGGAAATAGAAGTTGCTTGTCCGTATATGCCTAGCGCTTGGATCAAGCCGACCGCCAAAGCCGCTTCGGCTTAATGAATTGTTATGCACTATAGGCCCTTTGGCGTGCCAAGAGCGTTGTAGGTTGCCCAGCCTGTGACCTCAACTACGCTTAGGCCGTCATCCGAATCAACAAATTGCTTGAAATGATCGCGGAGTCCACCGCATGTTGTGTTGACTCGATTGAAGCACCAAGATGACTCGAGAACCCTAACGGCTTTGAACTTGGCCAGCTCATCGTAGAGTGGCTGGTAATTACGTACCTTACGAAGATCGTAGTCGAGAAAAAAGAGAGCCATGATCTTTCCCCTGAGTGCCTGACGCCGGAATTAAGCCGCACCGCGAAGCGGTGCCGGCTTGAATGAATTTTTTAGGCAACAGTCTTCCCAAGCCCGTCACCTTCTGGATGGTACTTCTCAAGCACAGCGTACATATTTCTTCCTTGCATCGAATCTTCAAAAGTTACAGTCGATAGCACTACTGTCGGCTCTGCTCCAACAACAATCTTTCCGAGATCAGATGCGATTTGCGAAGGAGGAAGCTCAGTAGCGAAGTGAGCTATAAGTCCATCAAAGTAGAACCTTATTGTTCTCATCGGGTATGGTTCTGCATCCTCGTTCCCGATATCAGGAATGTACTTGATGTCAGGATAAGGCGCCTGGTTATGCATTAGGCCTTTGGTGGAAATTTGGGTTAGCTGGACAGGATAGAAGTCTGGACTTGGCTCTTCCTGCCCCACCAGGATCTTGCGGAGGAGTTCAACATCTTTTGGAGGTAAGACTACGTCTTTAAACTCATGTAGCTCGCTTGCAGCAGCACGCCATAGCAAGCTTAAAAAGAACAATCGCAATTTTTTTGTGTCGAGGGTGACCTCACGAATACCGAGGTGTTCACTGAACTTTGTATGGAGGTCGCCTAGTTCAACTGCTCCGCTCCAGCCGCTCCAAACGAGCTTGTGTTCTCGAAGCACAGTGATTGCCCAAGTGTCGAGAGCCGACAGGATGTCTTCACCTGCTCGAGTGACGAGCCCAGAGTCATACCAACTGCTCCAGCGCCGACTGGGTTTAGGCCCATCACCGTACTGAAAAAGCGGTGCGCCAGCTTGACTCGGTCTAGTGAGTGCCTCAGGAATTAAATGAGATTTGACGAGCGCTCCGGGTTTACCCGTCAACTTGCAGTAGCCATGACGTGTGCGCTGGGTAAATTTCTTCCGACGAGTCATCAAGTGGCTTCCGCTGTTGCCTAACTAATATCGGGCTGCCAAAAGGCGGTGTTGCAGTGAGTATTTTCGATTACAAGCACGTTGTGAATGGCGTGGCTTCTAGCTGCAATCACGGTTGCACTATGGCAAGCCGACACGACCATGTTGATGTTTCTAGCGCTCTTCAACAAGGACGCTGGCGTATGCAATACGCAGGAAAATGACTGCGGAACAGCACGATCATGGGTAAGGCTCCTAGATTAGGTGCGCGACCGCTCGCACTTGCGGCATTGCATCATGCTTAAGGAGCAGGCGTACATGTGCAAAAGGGGTCCAAAAATCGGTGTCAGATTCACCTACAAAGTTCCTCTGCACTTCGGAAACTGGCTGCAGCCTAGGAAGTTCTCGCCGGTGCGCCGCTTTGTTCTCTGCACAAGCGCGCTGCCGCAGCGCGGGCAGCTTGGGATGGCAACGGTCGCGGAGGCAGTGGAATCAGGTGAAGCAAAGACAGGCTCGATACGCCCGGATGTGACCGTCGGCTGCGCTGCGGCTTGTTGTTGCACCGCTCCTATCATGTCCAGTAACTGTTCGCCCCCAATCAGTTCAATCGGCTTGCCTTGTGCGAAGCGCTCTGCGTCCTTCGTGTAGGTGCCGATACAGACGATCTTCACCGCATGGGCCTGGTGATGGGCCAGCAGTCCGAACATCTCTCGCACGACGCTGACGCCTACTTGCTGGCGCTTCCATTGCTTGCATTGCACCAGCGTGCGGCGGTTGTCCTTGCGCAGGATCAGGTCGATGCCGCCGTCTGCGCCACCCAGGCCTGTTTCTTCGACGCTGTAGCCCTGGCGGCGAAACGCATCGCCCACCAATAGTTCGAACTGGCGCCAGCCGCCGGCGGCCAGGCTCTCCAGGCTTGTGCGTGTTTCCAGAAAGCGCCGCCGGCTGCGTGTGCGCAGATAGGAGAACAGCGCAGCGAGCCAGCAGACGCCGACCAGCGTCCACGCCAATGGTGCGAACATTCCACTCGATTGCTGGGCAATGCCCTGCGAAAGCATCCCGCCGTGCTGAGAAAACCACCAGCTTATGCCGTAGCGCACCACCAGATACGCAGCGATTCCCATCACGAAGCCAACCGGCCACGGCAATGCGGCTAGCGCTTCGAATCCACCCTGTTTCTTTCTGCGTCCCATGCCAGAACCCCCGTTCCCGGTTTGAACATAGCCGTTGACACGGGTTTTGTCAGCAGACCACGCGCGCCGTTGCGATCGATGCCTCGTCAACACTCGTAACGACGCGTGCGCAGGCAAACAGGTGTGTTCTTTACGCTAAAGCTCGAGTTCGCTTGCGCGTTGTTTAGCGCAACCGCATGCCAATCAACGCGATGAAGCGGGCTGCGGTAGTGGTCGCTGTGCACGCTTCCCAGCAATGCATGCGGTGCGCAGCGCTCGAAAGTCTCTCTCTCGGATTGAGAGCTGTTACATCACTGCGTAGAGAATCGACGCGACAAGGTACGATCCCAGCTCATCTGCTTGAGTGCGCTTCTGCTGTCGCCATGTCTGCTCCTCGCCCGACCCTCGATGGCACTCCTGCCAGCCAGTTCCAGCTTCCGTCCGGCCCGTGGCACACGGTGTGGGAGGCGCTGTGTGCGTGCTTTCCTGTCGTTGATGCTGACACGTGGCGTGATCGCTTCGCGCGTGGGCGCGTACTGGATGCGCAGCGGCAGGCATTGGATATCGCTGCGCCCTATCGGCTTGGTGCGGAGATCTATTACTTCCGCGAAGTAGCGGATGAGCCGATCATCAAGGCAACGGAAACGGTGTTGCATGCAGACGCGCATATTGTCGTGGCCTGCAAGCCGCATTTCCTACCCGTGGTGCCAGCTGGTGCGTACGTGCACCAGACGCTTTTAGCCCGTTTGGTGCGCCGCTTCGATAATCCCGCGCTGGTGCCGCTGCACCGTATCGATCGTGACACTGCGGGGTTGGTGTTGTTCTCGGCCAACCCGTCATCGCGCGGGATCTACCAGGCGTTGTTTCGCGAGCGGCATATTCGCAAGCACTACCTGGCAGTGGCGCCACCGCTCCCGGGGCTGACGTTTCCATATGTGCATCGCAGCCGGCTGGAGCCGGGCGAGCCGTTCTTCCGCATGCGCGAGGGTGCGGGTGAGCCGAAAAGCGAGACGGTGATCGATGTGGTCGCACGCGGCGTAGACACGTGGACTTACCGCCTGGAGCCGGTCACCGGGCGCAAGCACCAGTTGCGCGTGCACATGGCCGCGCTGGGTGCGCCGATCCTGCATGACCGCTTCTATCCAGAGCTGGAAGATCAGCGGCCCGATGATCCGGAACGGCCGCTGCAGTTGTTCGCGCATATGTTGGCGTTCGATGACCCGATCACTGGTGAGTCGCGGAGTTTTACAGCGACGGTCGGGCCGAACAATTAGGAACGAAGCAACATGCACTGTCCAGGTGGATTACTTCAGTTCCTTCTCGAACTCGGTAACGAACTTGGTCAGTGAAGTTCCGCATGCATTGCAGAAGTCCCGCAACTGGAGAAGATCCATCCGGCGACTGCCGCGCTCAACATCACTTACATACGACTGCGGGCGCTCCAGCGCAGTGCTCAGGGCCGCCTGCGTTAGCCCTGCGGAGAGGCGAAGTTCGCGCAATTGCTGCAGCAGGACGTCGTAATGGTCTTTGTGGATCGACTTGATTGGCATGGCGGCAACGTTGAAAGGCCGCACTGAAGCTATATCCCCTTTTCAAATATCTGAAAAAGGGATAAATTCGAGCGGCGGATATTTCGTCCGCTCATGTCGAGGATGGATGCCATGACGACTTTGAAAACTCCCAATATGGCCACGGTGCAGACGCACGCAGAGCCCTTCACCTTCGGCGTCACCCTGCAGCAGATCGACCAGTTCCACACGCTGTTGCGCACGATCACCGCGCAGAGCGACATGGTGGCGGTGTGCAGCGGCAAGCCGCTGGATGCCACCAGTCTGTCGGTTCTGGGCGAGAGCATCTTCAATGCCGCCCGCGCGGTACGCGGCGTAGTCGATGAGATTTACGAGCAGCGGCTTGGTGGCGATGGCCCGGACGATGCGGTCGAAGCGAGCGGGCAGCGCGGCGCCAGGGTCTGACCGGGCGCCGCGGGCAATCGAGTCAGCCTCAACGTACCTTGTACAACACTGCCGCACCCGGCTTGGGCTCGAACATCGGCACGGTCTGCTGCTTGAGCGCGGTGCCCTTGGCGTCCCACACCAGCGTCTCGGCGGGGTATTCCTCGTTGCGGGTCATGGTGTCGATCTGCTTGACGATCACCGTCTTGCCGGCGGGCACTTCCGGGTTCCAGGCGAACACGCCCAGGCGGCCGTAGAACACCGCCGGCGCGGCTGCATCCAGGCGGCGGTCCGGGCACATGACCAGGCCGCGTTCCAGCATCACCCGCAGCGCGCCCACGGGCACGGCCTTGACGGTGGGCGCGGTGCGGTCGGTGCTGTGGCCGGGGCAGACATTGGCCGAGCGGGTGAGCATGTCCTCGACCACCTGGCGGTCGGACTGGGCCAGCGCCGGCAGCGCGGCGGTGGACAGGGCAAGCACGGCGAGGGCGGATTTCCAGGGCATCTGACAACTCCTCATGCGATGACACTCCAATACGGCAGCCGTGCGGGTGCGGGCTGCTGCCAGTGACGCGCCCGGATGCTAGCAATCCCCGCGTTAAGCGCTGCCAATGGTTGGCGCCACTTCCAGGCGGGGCCGCAAGCGGGAATCGGCCACCGAAGCCGCCGCCGGCCCGCCAACCGCGCACGGGCCGGCCGGCGCGTAATGCAACCGCCGCTGACGCCCATCGCCGCTGTCAGGAGACTCCTGATTGAGCGGCGGCGACGACGCGGATAGCGTGCGCGCTATCACACCGTTGGACTGCTTTATGGAACGCGCCGACCTCATTGCATCACTGCTCACCGGCATGCGGCGTGCCGAAGACTTCCGCGCGCAGGGGGCGGTCTACAACACCGCGCACAGCCAGCAGATGGCGGTCGACCACGGCAAGGCCGCCGATGCCGAGCTGGTGCTGTCGCTGTTTGCGTTCACGCCGGAGCACCTCAAGCTGCTGGGCAGCACCGGCATCGAGAACCTGGGCGAGATCGTCTGCCATGCCTGGGCCTTGAATGGCGGCAACAACGAGGCGCTGATCGGCTGGTTCCGCAAGCCCATGAACGCGCTGGACGGGCAGACGCCGGCCGCGCTGGTCCGCAGCGGCAGCCTGAAAGTGCTGCTGCTGGTGCTCAGGCAGCAGCTGGAGTGGGAATTGCCCAAGCGCTCGGCCTGAGCAGTGGGCCGGTGACGCCTCGCCCTGGCGTGCCGGTGGCCGGCACGCCGATCGGTAGCGCCGGCGCGCTTACTGCTTGGGCCGCGCCACGGCGTACATCTCCCAGGCAATCTTTTTCATCAAGGCGTTGCTGTCCTCGCCCTCCTTGTACAGGTCGAAGTGGGTGCGGCCTTCCAGGTAGCGGAAGTCGCTCCTGGCGCCCAGGCCGTCCAGCACCGCCTGGAACTTGCGCGCTGCCCCATCCAGGTAGAACGTGTCGGCGGTGCCGACGATCAGGTGGATCTTGCCGTCCAGATCCGGCTTGAGCGTGGGCCACTGCGCGGCCACGCGCGCGGCGATGTCGTAGTGCGTGCGCCAGTAGGCCACCACGGCCGGGTCCACCTTGCCGGTGTCGCGGTCGAACATCGGCACCGGGCGGCCGTCGGGCCCGCGCGGCGAGAACACCCAGTCGAACGAGGTCATCTGGCCACCATACGGGCCTAACACGCGTTCGAGCTTGGCGAAGGTTTCCAGGTCGGCCACCACCTTGCCCTGGTCGCGGATCAGCGGGAACTGGCTGCCGTCCGGGCGCCGGTAGACGTTGGCATTGGGCGCGTACAGATCCGGCCCGGTGAAGTCGTGGAAGTCGCTCGAATCGGGCGAGGTGGACCAGGTGCCGCCGAACAGCTTGGGGTAGCGCGTCTGCAGCCACAGCGTGGCCCAGCCGCCGGACGAATGCCCGTTGAGGAACCGGCCCTTGGCGTTGCCGTCCATCTTGTAGTGCCGTTCGAGCGAAGGGATCAGCTCTTCGGTCAGCGCGGTGCCCCAGGGGCCGTTGTTGACCGAGTCGGCGAACTCGTGGGTGCCGGTGGGCGTGGACTGGTCCAGGAACACCCAGATCATCGGCGGCATCTGCTTGGCCGCCATTGCGCTCCAGGTGGCGGCGATGCTGCCGGCAAAGCGGTTGTAGTTGCCGCCGAAGCCGTGGGTGACATACACGGTGGGATAGCGGGTGGCGGACTTGGCGTCGTAGCCGGGCGGGGTGAGCACGCGGGCGCGCAGCGACACCGGCCGGCCCCAGAACGCGCTCAGCGACGGGCTGACCAGCGAGGCGTCCGCGCTATGCAGCCTGGCCTCCGGGATGGCGTCGCGGATCGCCTGCGGCGCCCGCGGCGACACCTGCCACGGGTCGTCCGACGCGGGCACCTGCTTGCTGAGTGTCAGCGTGGGCAACGGCTTGCCCTTGCCCTGCGTCACCGCGGTGACCTCGCTCAACAGGTCGCCGCCATCACGGCCGGCATAGCTGTAACTGTGGTCCGGATCCAGCACGGCCTGGAACAGGTACTCGCCGGCCGGCAGCGCGGAAAAGCCACTGGGGAAGGCGATGTTGTCCAGGTCGATCTCGACGCTGGCACCGGGGGCGAGCGCGGTCACCTCCTGCGCCGCCACCGCCACCGCGGTCGGGCGGAACGGGTTCACGCTCACCTCCTCCACCTTGCCGGCTTTGCCGTCCTTGCCATCCTTGGCCGCGGCCTGGGCGTCCTTGGCCAGGGTGGCGAAGACCAGCAGGCGGCCGGACACGGGCTGGTCGCTCGCCCCGTCCAGCGTGACGCGCAGCAGGCGATGGGCCGCTGCCGGTGCGGCGGCGTGCGCGCAGCAGGCGCACAACAGGCCAACGGCCAGACCCAGGCGGGGGGCAAAACGATGCAGAGACATGCAGATCCTTGGGAACGCAGGTGGATGGAGCGGGCGCACACGGCCCTGTGCAGACTGTAGCCAGTTCCCGGCCGGCCGTGCGCCACCAACGCGAGGTCTGGTCACCGTATCCGATCTGCCCGCTCCAGCGCTCACATCATCAACCGGACGCGACACAGACTCCGGCCGGCATCGCGAGCCACGGCATGAAGCTGGGCCGGCCCCAAGTAACCAAAACGAAAGTCAGCGTCAGTTTCATCCCGGTAAATGTCTGACAGTCAGCCAATCTGATGTCGGCTTTAGATTTCGCTTTTCCCGGTGAGGCGCACTTGCTGCGGCAGATTATGTTTGGTCCTGTGATCGATGCGTTGCGTGCGGTCTGGACTGATGTCTGATTCGAGAAACAGACACGGTATTTGCTACGAATTCCAAACTGCATCACGCAACGACGTTGTTGAGACGATTTGCCGGGTTTGCGAGGCCTTGGTCTTGAACGATGAACCCACCAGCGGCGTGGCCAGCTGGGTGGCGTAGGTGTGGTGCTGCCACACACACGCATGTCGTCATCGTACGCAATCGATCATCTGCCGCTTGGCGTTATGCACAGGTGCCGTTGCGAATGTCCATTCAAGGCGCAAGCGGCAGCCGCTGCCGACACCTTGCATCACACACCAGGGAACGATCGAAATGAAACGTAAAACCAGCTATCGCGGTGCGCTTGCGGCCTGCGGCCTCTCACTCGTCGTGGCCGCGTTGTGCATGGACGCTGCCGTTGCCGCACCGGTCACCGGGACGGACACGGTCACGCTGAGCTATGTCTTTGCCACGCTGCAGACGGGCCAGCAGGATCAGAAGCCCGAAGACATCGCGGCCTGTCGCAAGCAGGTTTCCGCCCCGGGTTCCAAATACCTGGGCTCGGCGGTCACCACCAAGTACTCCATCGACGTGCAGTCCAAGATGATGTCTGCGTCCTCGTCGCTGCCATCGCCTGCGGGCACGCAGCCGCTGACGGTGACGATACCGCTGGCGCCGTTGGGCTTGTCCGGGGAGTATGCCTTCGGTGCGTTTCGGCCGAGCGCGCTGCCCAACACCTATGTGCTGTTCTCGGTCGGGCTGGACTTCAAGGGGCCGCAGTCGTCCGTGCTGGTTCTCAACGGCGACAAGACCTACAACTGCCTGGTGACCAGCAATCCGGCGCCGTTCAAGGGAGCCCTGGGTACCAAACTGGGCAAAGACCAGGGCCGCTGATGTCTGCAACCGCCGGGTAATCGGTGAACGCGCCGAAGGCAGCTTCGGCTCGTTCGCCTCGGTGCTGCGGCCGTGCAGTGCAGCCCTCGCGCGGATCGCGCGATGCACGTCGGGGATATTGCGGAGGGTGAAAGAAGGCATGTCGCCCTCGCGCAGGAATCAGGTTGCTTGCACTTCAGGAAAGTGCAGGCACTCAAACAACGTCACCCGGTATCGAAGCAGTCATCCCCGCACCAACAATAAGTGAAACCCGGGGCCAACCTGGCCCCACCACTCACCGATACGGCCCGGGCCCGCGCCATACCGGCTCGCCTTGCTTGTAGACCTCCATCATGTTGATGACCTCGCGGGCATCGCCGATGTCTTTGAGTTCCGGCGAGTCCGGCGGCAGCAGGCGGCATTTGCTGGAGCCGCGCTTGAGCGCGACTTCCAGCGGGCAGACCATGCGGTACTGGGTGCCGGGCAGGATGATGGCCACTTCCTTCATGCCCTGGTCGCGCCAATTGCGCAGCTGGGTTTCGCTACGCACTTCGTAATAGACCTGGTAGCCGCCCACATCCATGCTGGGTTGGGCGTTGTTGCGGTCGCGGCGGCGGCCTTCGCTGATGGTGGGCGTGTTGGACATGCCGTCTTCGGCGGCATCGGCTTCTTCTTCGAGCATTCCGGGTGGGCGGCCGGTCCAGGTTTCGGGGCGGCGCTGCGGCGACGACGCGGGTTCTGCCGGCGGTTGCGGCGGGGTGGGGCGCTGCACCGGTTGCGTCTGGCGCTGCTCGACCAGGCCGCCGCGGCGGGTGTTGCCTGCCGGCGGGATCGGGTTCTTGGCGGTCTTGACCAGGGTGGACTGCACCGGCGAGGCGGCCGGCGGCGGCTGCACGGGTGCTGGCGTTTGCGACGGCGGAGTCGGTGTCGGCGAGGGCGTGGGTTGTTCGGGCGTGGCGGTGTCGCCGACAAAATCCACCTTGGTGCGGCCGCCGCTGGCCGAGCCCTGCGGCGGGGTCATGGTGGGCGTGGAGGCCGACAGCAGGATCAGCAGCATCAGCACGTGCAGCAGGGCGCTGATCAGCGCGGCGATCCAGGGTTCGATGCGTTCGATCAGCGGCTCGGTGCGCGGCAGCCAGTCCTGCGTCTCCAGGCGGACGTGCAGCAGCTGCAGCGCGTCGTCGCGCACGCGGTAGACCAGCACATAGGGCGTTTGCTTGACCACCCATTCGCGGGTGCCGGCGACGCGGCCGGCGCGGCCGCGGCCGGGTTGCTCGGCCAGGGTGCGGGTGGCTTCCAGCACCTGCCGCGCCATCGCGGCGGCGGCGGTCGGGTTGAGCGCGTGGTAGTGATCCTGGGCGTGTGCGAGTTGCCTGGCGGCCGGGACGGTCCAGTCACGCCGCAACATCAACGCCCCATCTGGCGAACAGTGCGCTCACCTCTGCCGGCGCGGCAAAGGCGCCCTGATCCGCTGCGGCCATGCCGTCCAGCACGGCCGCCTCGAAGCTGGCGGTGTCCACGACGCGAACCACGTCGTCCCATCCTGCCGTCTCGGGCAGCGTGTCGATCAGCGTGCGGGCTTCTTGCTTGATGGCGGACATGGCACTGCTGTGGGGGAACTCTGCCGGCAAGTCTACCCGTGCGGCTCCGCTTCGCGTGTGGCAATGGCTGGCGCGCGGCTGGGGCGTTCACCGGTGGTGGCAGGCAGGCCGGTCCTGCGCGAACGCTGGCCTCTGTCGCGATTGCCGCGCGGCGATGGCCGCCCGGGCAGCCGCCTGTGCGCGCAGAAAGTGACACTTGGCACCTTGTTCGCTGCGGGGGCCGGTTTCATTCTGCGTCGGTCACCTCACCCCGCAAAGGAATCGCCATGCCCGCTGCTGCCATCGCACCGCTGACGCCGTATCTGTCGATGGCGGCCATCGCCTTGCTCTACTACCGGCGCATCCGGCGCAGCTTCGGCCGCCAGCCGTGGAAGCCGGTGAGCACGGCAGTGCGTGCGGTGGTGCTGGTCATTGCGGCGGCAGCGCTGGCGTTTGCGGTGTATGGCTTGCCGCAGGTTCGGCCAGGGATCGCCGTGGGAACGCTGATCGGTATCGGGCTGGGCGCGCTGTCGCTGCGCTACACGCATGCCGAATGGGTGGAAGGGCGCGGCTGGTATACGCCCAATCCGTGGATCGGCGGCGGCCTGACGCTGGTGCTGCTCGGGCGCCTGGCCTGGCGCTGGGCCGATGGCGCCTTCAGCGCGGGCGCGGCGGCGGCCGGCTCGCAGGCCAGCCCGTTGACGCTGGGCATTGCCACAGCGCTGGTGCTGTACTCGCTGGTGCACGTTGGCGGGCTGTGGTGGCGGCTGCGCCAGCTGCGGCTGCAGGCGTGAGCGCTTGCTCGAGTGTGCAGCGCTGAGCGCGGGTGCGCTCACTGCCAGGTGGGGGAAGGCCGTTGCCTACACCTGCGAGCGGAACGGGACCACCAGCTTCTCGCCCAGCTTCTGCCGCAGCGGCCGCTTGCGCCAGCGTTCCAGCGTGTACAGCTCGGCCCGTTGCAGGTCGCGCTCGAATACCTCGGTCATCTGCGCGGCCAGGTCACGGTCGTAGACATTCAGGCTGGCCTCGTCGTTGAGGCGGAACGAGCGGATGTCGAAGTTGGTCGAGCCCACCGAGACCAGCAGGCCGTCGATGATCAACAGCTTGGTGTGTAGCATGGTGGGCAGGAATTCGTGGATGGCGATGCCGGCTTGCAGCAGCGGTTCCCAGCTGGCCTTGGAGGCCAGCCGCACCGAGACCGCATCGATATGCTTGCCCGGCAGCAGCACGCGGATGCGCACGCCGCGCGCGCGCGCTTCCAGCAGCGAGCGGGTGATCAGCGCATCCGGCACGAAGTAGGCGGCGGCCAGGTCGATGGAGCTGCGCGCCGCGGCAATGGCGATCAGGTACATCAGGTGCATGCTCTCGCTGCCGCCGGCGGGCGAAGCCACGAACAGCTGCGCGTCGCTGTCGCCGGTCGGTGCCAGCTCGGGGTAGTACTCGGCGCCGTTGAGCACGCGGCCGGTTGTCTTGATCCAGTTGTCGTTGAAGGCGGCCTGCACCTGCGCCACCACCGGGCCTTCGATGCGGTAATGCGAGTCGCGCCAGTGCTCCGGGTCCTGCGCATCGCCCATCCACTGGTCGGCCACGCCAACGCCGCCGGTGAAGCCGATGCGGCCATCGATCACCAGCAGCTTGCGATGGGTGCGGTTATTGACGCGGTGCAGGTTGTACCAGGTCAGCGGGCGGTAGCGATGCACCTCCACCCCGGCGTCGGTCATGTCCTGCACCAGCGAGGCATCCATCTTCAGGCTGCCGCCCCAGTCGATGGTGACGCGCACCTTGACCCCGGCACGCGCGCGCTCGGACAGCGCCTGGCTGAACTCGCGGCCGATCTCGCCCGACCAGTAGATATAGGTTTCGAAGGTGATGGTGCGTTGCGCGCTGCGGATGGCGGCCAGCATCGCCGGGAAGATCTCGCTGCCGTTGTGCAGCACCTGGATCTTGTTGCCCGGCAGGATCGCCGGACCCAGCAACACCGACATCTCGCGTTTGAACTGCGGGTCGGCGACGTCGTAGCAATGGCTGGGGATGTGCTCGAGCTTTTTCTCGGGCGTGGCGAAGTTGAGCAGCAGCAGCCCCACCACCAGCGTGGTGACGACCGTGGCCACGATGATCCATGTCATGCATCCAACTCCGGTTCCCCTGCCATCGACAGCCCCAAGCGGCCGGCATTCTGGCAAGGCGGGCGGCATGGGGGCCGTGAAGGGGGATGCGTCCGGCGTCTGCGCGTGTCCGTGCCGGCCCAGGTGCTGGCCGGCACCGCGCACCGAAGGCGGTGGCAGGCCTGCGGCGTGCCTCAGCTCAGCGCGGGCGGGTCAGGAATGCTGCCGGAACCTGCGCGGTGAGCCAGACGCCGTTGTCGGCCTGGAAGAACGGCAGGCCGTCGCGATGCATGCGCCCGGCATCGACCTGCAACACCACCGGCTCGCCGTAGCGCTGCCCCACCGATGCGGCGGTCTGCGTGTTGTCGGACAGATGCACATGGTGACGCTGGCCGGGGCGCAAGCCCTCGGCCATGATCGCTTCGAGAAAGCGCGTGGCGGTGCCGTGATACAGCAGCTCGGGCGGCACCCTGGCTTCGAGCTGCAAGGCCACGGTTGGCGTGGAATGCCCCTGCACTGCGCGGATCCGCTGCCCATCGGCAGACAGCGCAAAGCGTTTCTTGTCGCTGCCGGCGACCACCGCCTGGATCAGCTCCAGATCGAGCGCGGTGCCGTGGGTCCGGGCGCCGGCAATCAACGCGTCCAGCTCGGCCCAGCCCTCCGAGTCGAGCGTGAGTCCGATCGCCTGCGGTTCGTGGCGCAGCACAAAACTGAGGAACTTGCTGATGTCGGTATGGTGCTTGCTCATGCGGCGGCGCCCGAAGCGTCCTTGCGGCCAGTGATGCCGGCAATTTTGACCCATCCAGGTGGCCAACGCGCGTGCGCGAGCAATGGTGTGCGGCGTTGCCGGGACTGGTGCTGTATGACCCGGGGCATCGGCAGATTCCCCCCGGGCTGCGTGCATTCATCGAGACGCTCAGGCAGATGCTGCCGTAGCGAGTGCCGGGCGTTACTGGCAGAAACCAGCAGTTGCGCTGTTGCCCGCGGCCGCAAGCACCACACCGACGACCGTCGGAAGCGGGCTGAAGCGCGCGCCGCTGCCGGCCGTTGCCAGGCCTGTATATGCGCCGAAATGCTTACATGCGTCACACAAGCACGCACCTATACTTCCGGGGTGTCCCACCCACAAGGTTCTGACTGCATGAGCGCACCCCCAACGTCTCCGATCGCCGCCGGTTCTGGCGCAGCCCCCGGTAGCCTTCGCCGTTCGGTGTCCAACACGCTCAAGGGATCGGCCGGCAATCTGGTCGAGTGGTACGACGTCTACGTCTACTCGGTGTTTGCCACCTACTTCGAATCGCAGTTCTTCTCCAAGGAAGACAAGAACGCCACCATGTTCGTGTGGGCGATCTTTGCGATGACCTTTTTGATGCGCCCGATCGGTGCGTGGTACTTCGGCCGCTTCGCCGACCGCTACGGCCGCCGCCTGGCGTTGACCATCTCGGTGTCGATGATGGCGCTGTGCTCGTTCGTCATCGCGGTAACGCCGACGGTGGCCACGATCGGCATCGCTGCGCCGATCATCCTGTTGCTGGCGCGCCTGCTGCAGGGCTTTGCCACCGGCGGCGAGTACGGCACCAGCGCGACCTACATGTCCGAGGCGGCGATTCCCGGCCGGCGCGGGTTCCTGTCCTCGTTCCATTACGTCACGCTGGTTGGCGGGCACGTGCTGGCGCAGACCACGCTGCTGGTGATGCTGCATTTCTTCGATGCGCCGCAGGTGTCCGAGTGGGGCTGGCGCGTGGCGTTCGGCCTGGGCGGCATCGGTGCGTTGGTGGTGTTCTGGCTGCGCCAGACCATGGACGAGTCGCTGAGCTCCGAATCCATCGCCGATTCGCGCACCGGCAAGGCCAAGGCGTCGGGCTCGATGCGCGAGCTGTTCGTCAATCAGTGGCGCCCCCTGCTGCTGTGCTTCCTGATCACCGCCGGCGGCACGATCGCGTTCTACACCTATTCGGTCACCGGGCCGAAGATGATCCAGACCGCGTTCGCCGGTGGCGACGTGATGGCCGGCACCATCATCAACCTGGTCGCGCTGACGCTGCTGATGCTGATGCAGCCGGTTGGCGGCTGGTTGTCGGACATCGTCGGGCGCAAGAGCCTGCTGGTGTTCTTCGGCATCGGCGGGGTGCTCTATACCTGGTTCCTGGTGATGGAGCTGCCCAAGCAGACCGACTGGCTGACCGCGTTCGCGATCCTCACCGTGGGCTTTGTGATCCTGACCGGCTACACCTCGATCAATGCGGTGGTGAAGGCGGAACTGTTCCCCACCCATGTGCGTGCGCTGGGCGTGGGCCTGGGCTATGCGCTGGCGAACTCCGCCTTTGGCGGCACCGCGCCGCTGCTGTACCAGGCCTCGTTGAAGACCGGCCATGTCAGCGAGTTCGTGATCTACGCCACGGCAGTGATCGCGGTGTCGTTGGTGGTCTACATGTTCTTCCTGACCAACAAGGGCAGCAACTGGCTGGACGACGAAGCGGCGATGCATCAGCGCAAGCGCTGATCTGCTTTGCCCTTCTCCCGTCGGGAGAAGGGCACCGAAGGGGCGGATGCGGGGCGCCTCCGGTGACTGGTACGCCGACCGTGGTGAGCGCGTCGCCACGCGCCGGCAAGGTGAAGCATCGATCCTGCGGTCGTGGATTGGTACACGACCCCTCGCCCCAACCCCCCGGCCCGCGCCAGCAGCGCGGGCGCTCCAAGGCAAGCGCGCCAGTGGCGCGCGGGCAGTGCCTTATCGCCCCGCAGGGAGATGGGCTAAGGGCGACTCAGTATCGGCGTTTGCCTGGGTATGCAGCGCCGTCTGCGCAAACACGCTGTAACGCAAGCCGATCAAACCCAGCAGCGCCTCATCGCGATGCGCACCCGCCGGTACCTTGCCGACGCGCGCCAGCGACGCATCCAGCCGCGCACGCAGCGTATCCGGCGCAGGCAGCGGGCGCTTGTGCGCGATCTGTTGCCGGTAGTGCGCGGCAACATCGGCCAGGATCGCGTTCACCGCCTCAACGCTCGGCTGCGGCAAGCCATGCCGCGCGCTGCGCAGTTGCAGAATGTTCAAGCCCACGCGCACTTCGTTGAGCATATCCACCGAGGCCAGCTCGCTGCCTTCCGGCGTCAATGCCAGCCGGGGTGCGAGCAGGCCAAGCAGGTCCAGCATGCGGGCGGCAAAGTGCTGCCGGTCCTGCGCGCCGCGGCCCTCGGCGGCATCGGCCAACGTGCGCCAGCCCTGGCGCACCAGCCGGCGCGCGCTCCATTCGGCGCCCACCGAGCGGAACAAGCGCGTCAGCACCACGGCAAATCCAATCCCCAGCACCATCGCCACCGCCGCGTTGACGAAGCTCTGGATATTGGCGTTGTAGGTGTTCTGCAGGCTCAGCAGCGCGGTGAGGTTCACCACCAGCGGCAGCGCGATCAGCATGGTCTTGGGGCGATGCAGCAACGCGCCGATCGGCAGGAACACCGCCGCCAGCACCAACACCAGCATCGGGAAATCGTGGATGGCCGGGAAGATGCCGAACAGATAGATGCCGGCGACCACGCTGGCCACCACCGCCCAGGTCAGGAACGACAGCATGCTCGGCGCCGGGTCGTCCTGCGCGGCGAAGAATGCGGCAGTCACCGCCGCCATCATCGCGCCGTTGCCGCCGCCTTCCCAGCCGATGCCGATCCACAGCACGCAGTACGCCATCAACGCAAAGCCCGCGCTCAGGGCGGAAAACGCGGCCATGCCGAAATCGATATGGCGGGGGGTGCTGGCAGCTGCCGGCGCGTCGGTTGTGTCGCGCGGTGACCAAGTCAGGCGCTGCAGCAACGAGGGGTGCGTGCGCGAACGCACAGCAGGTTCGCTGTGTGCCGTGTCAGCCCGTTCGGATGATTCCGCCGTTGCAGCTTGTCTTGCTGCAGCCGGCATCGCGCGCAGCACCGGCGTCGCCGTGCCGTGCACCACCGCCTGCTGCAGCGCGCGGCAGTCCTGCCACAGGTCGAGCAGCTCTTCCAGCCGCAGCAGCAGGCTGGCCAGCAGCAGATGCTCGATGTCCTGATCCACCACCGGGCGCAGTGCGACGATGCGTGCGCGCAAGGCGCCGACGTCTGCATCGCTGGGTGCGTCCTCGCCCTGGTCCATCCAGGCTGCGACGTCCTCCAGCAGCGCGGCGGTGGCGAGCGGCAACGCAGACCCATCGCGCTGCAACGCATCCAGCCGATCAGCCATCGACGACAGCACCGGCAGCAGCATCAGCATGCGTGCGCGCAGTTGTTCCAGCGTGGGGACGGCACCGGCATGGCGTGGGTCGTCGTGGCGGACGAAGGCGATCAAGGCCTCGAACTGCACCAGATCGGCGGCCAGCCGATTGCGCGGTGCCTGCGACGGGCCGCGCTGCAGCACCTGCCGGCACCATTGCGCGGCGTCCTGCATCCAGTTGCCGATGCGCGCGGTGAGCATCGGCTTGACCGAGGCGGGGAAGACCAGCGCGGCGAACAGCACCGCCATCACCGTGCCCAGGATGATCTCCTCGCTGCGCGCCACCACGGTGTCGAAGATGCCCTCCGGCGCGGTCACCGCCGGGAAGCCGATGAAGGCGGTGGTGTAGCCGGCCAGCAAAAACGCATAACCGCGCGGGCCGCGATTGAGCAGCGCCAGGAACAGGCAGGCCGACAGCCACAACGCCATCGCCGCGCTGAGCAGCAGCGGCGTTTCCACCAGGTTCGGCAGCATCACCAGGGTGGCCGCGCCGGCCAGCAAGGTGCCGAGCACGCGGTACACGCCCTTGGCGCGGGTGGGGCCGAGCAGCGGCTGGGAGACGATGTAGACCGTGGCCATCGCCCAGTACGGCCGCGACAGGTTGCCGGCCAGCCCCACGTACAACGCCGCGATCGAGGCGGCAAAGGTCTTGGCCGAAAACAGCCAGGCCTGGCGATCGCGCAGCAGCGCACTCATCGCGCGGCAGTCGGGTCGGTGCGGCCGGCGGCTGCTTCCCAGCCACCGCCCAGCGCCAGGAACAGCTGCAGTTGATCCTGCGAGACCTGCGCCTGCGCATTGGCCAGCGTCATGTCGGCGGTGGCCAGCGTGCGCTCGGCATCCAGGCTGGACAGATACGGCGTGCGCCCGCCCTGGTACAAGCGCCGGTTCTGCGCCGACGCCAGGTCGGCCTGTTGCTGCGCCTGTTCCAGCAGGTGCAGGCGGTCCAGATCCTGCGCGTAACGCGACAAGGCGGTCTGCACCTCGCGCAGCGCCTGCAGCACGGTGTTGTCGAACTGCGCCAGCGCCGCGTCCGCGCCGGCCTCGGTGGCGCGCACGCGCGCACGCGCACCGCCGGATGGCAGCGTCCACGAGATCAGCGGGCCGAACGACCAGGCATGCGTGGCCGGCTCACCGAAGTCGGCCAGCAGGCCGGTGGCACCGATCGAGCCGCCCAGACGGATATCCGGATACAGCTCGGCGGTGGCCACGCCGATGCGCGCGGTGGCTGCCGCCAGCCGGCGTTCGGCCTGGCGCACATCCGGGCGACGCGCCAGCAGCGCGCGGCCGTCGCCGATCGGAATCGGGCGCTGCAGGGCCGGCGCGTGCGCACAGCTATCCACGCCGGCCGGCACCTCGCCGGGGGTCTTGCCGAGCAGCGCGGCCAGTTGGTAACCGGCGGCCTGGCGGCGCGCGCGCAGCGGCGGCAGCGCCGCTTCCAGCATCGCCACCTGCGCGGTGGCGCGGGCCAGATCGGGCGGGGTGCCGCGGCCGGCAGCGATCAGGCGCTGGGTGATGTCGCGGCTGCGCTGCTGCAACTGCAGCGAATGCTCGGCCACGTGCAGCTCGTGGTTGGCGTGGCAGATCTCCACGTAACTGCCGGCCACCTGCGCGGCCACGTTGACGCGCGCCAGGTCGATCGCGGCCTGGGCGACCTGCGTACCGGCCTGCGCGGCCTCGGCGCCGCGTTGCAGCTTGCCGAACAGATCGAACTGATACGACACCCCGAACTTGCCGTCGGCCAGGTTGAACACCGGCAGCTTTTCCTGCTGCAGGAACGCCTCGGCCGAGACCTGCGCGCGGCTGACGCGGGCCTCCACCTCGTAATCGAAACCGCCCGCGTCCAGCGCCTGTTCGTAGACCGCGGCGGCGCGGCGCAGGTTGGCACCGGCCACCTTCAGCTCGACGTTGTCGCGCAAGGCCTGTTCGATCAGGCCATCCAGCATCGGGTCCTGGTACAGCGCCCACCAGCGTGCCGGCAGCGGCGCGCCGGCCTGCACCTGGTCGTTGCCGGTGTCGCCAAACGCGGCATTGGCGGCCGGGCGCTGGTAGGCCGACTCCGCCGGCACCGCGTAGTTCGGGCCGACCGTGGTGCAGGCGCTCAATGCGGCCAGCAGCGTGGCCAGTCCCAGGGGACGCAATCCGGTGCGGTTCATGGCGCGGCCTTGGCCTGCACGCGGGCAGGCGCGGTGGCGGCGTCGCGCACGGCGTCCGGCAGGATGGTCACGGTGGCGGTGCGCCCGGCGATCAGTTGCACATGCGCCGGCACCCGATCCAGCACGATGCGCACCGGGATGCGCTGCGCCAGCCGCACCCAGTCGAACGCCGGCGTGACGTTGGGCAAGGCGCCGGCGCTGCCGCTGCGGTAACGGTCCTCGATACCGGCGGCAATGCTCTGTACATGCCCATGCAAGGTGGCCGGCTCGCCCATCAGGTGCACGTCCACGCGCTGGCCGGCATGCACGCCCTGCAGGCGGGTCTCTTCGAAATAGCCATCGACGCGGAACGAGCCGGTGTCCAGCACCGCCACCACGGGGCGCCCGGCGCTGACGTAATCGCCCACGCGCACGGTGCGGTCGCTGACATGGCCGTCGGCCGGGCTGCGCACCTGCGTGCGGTCCAGGTTGAGCTGGGCCAGGTCCACCGCCGATTGCGCGGTGGCCACCGCCGCCTGCGCCTTCTGCACATTGGAGCGGCGTACCTCGGCATCTTCGGCGGCGACCAGGTCCTGCAGGCTGCGGTCGCGCGCGATCTCGCGGCGCAATTGGCTCAAGGTGGCCTGGCGCTCGGCCAGCGCGGCGCGCGCCTGTTCCAGCGCGATCGCATAGCGTGCGCGGTCCACCACGAACAGCAACTGCCCGCGCCGCACCGCCTGGTTGTCGGCCACCGCCACTTCCTCCACCAGCCCGGACACATCCGGCGCCACCTGCACCACATCGGCGCCCACGTGCGCATCGCGCGTCCACGGCGCTTCCATGTAATAACGCCACAGGTGCTGCAGCACCACGGCCGCCACCACCACCATTGCCAGGGTCAACAGCGCCGGCCCCGCGTTCTTGATCAGCTTTTTCACGATTGCATCCAACGGGTAAGGGAAAACAGGCCGCCCAGCAGCGCGATGTACAGCGCCAGGTTGAACAGCGCCGGGTGCCAGATATGCCGGTACGCACCGGCCCGGGTCAGCAGCGCGCCGATGGCGCTGTTGAGCAGGTAGGCCAGCGTCATCAACGCCAGCAAGGTGGGAACGAACACACCGTAAAGACTGAATTCGCCGTACATCGGGCACATCCTGGGCAAGGGGGAACAACCACGTCCGGCGCCGTGCGCAATGCGCACCGGGCCATCCGGAACGTCACAACCGGCGTCGCAGCGTGACGCCCGACAGCGGGCTCAGTCGGACTGACTCAGCCGCGCGTGCGCCTGCGCGATCTGCTCCCACAAGGTCAGCACCACCTGCACCTGCGCCTCGCTGAGCGCGCCAAACACTTCTGCGCGCAGCGCATCCAGGCGGATCTCGATACGCCCGACCAGCGTCTGGCCTGCGTCGGTGAGCCACAGCTGGTTGGCACGGCGGTCGCTGCTGTCGGCCTCGCGGCGCACCAGCGCCTGCGCGCACAGCTTGTCCAGCAGCCGCACCAGGGAAGGGCCTTCCATGCCCAGTTGCTGGGCCAGCGCCACCTGGCGGATGCCGCCGCCGGAGCGGCCGATCATCAACAACGGCCCGGTGCAGGCACTGGACAGCCCGAATTCGGCAAATGCCTGGTCGGCCAGCCGCTGCCACTGGCGGGCGGCGACCAGCAGGCCGGAGCTGAGCTGGGCGCGGGGAGAGAGAACGCTGTTCGTCATAATAGATAGGATGCTATCAATTCAACAATGAATCAATAGTCACTGAACCCGGGCAAGCCGGCGCAACCGCCACTGGGGCCGCTGGCCCGTCCTCGGGTACCATGCTCGCCCCCTTTGGGTGCACCCTGCGCATGAGCCAGTCCGACCAGCCCGATTCCCCCGTCACCCAGGCCCAGGCCGAAGATGCCGTGCGCATCCTGCTGCGCTGGGCCGGCGAAGACCCGGCCCGCGAAGGCCTGCTGGACACCCCGCGCCGGGTCGCCGAAGCCTATGGCGACTGGTTCAGCGGGTACCGCGAGGAACCGCGCGAGTACCTGGAACGCACCTTCGAGGAAGTGGCCGGCTACGACGAGCTGATCGTGCTGCGCGACATCTCCTACGAAAGCCACTGCGAGCACCACATGGCGCCGATCATCGGCAAGGTGCACGTGGGCTATCTGCCGCGCGGCAAGGTGGTCGGCATCAGCAAGCTGGCGCGCGTGGTGGAAAGCTATGCGCGGCGCTTCCAGGTGCAGGAAAAGATGACCGCGCAGATCGCCCAGTGCATCCAGGATGTGCTGCAGCCGCGCGGCGTTGGCGTGGTGGTGGAAGGCTCGCACGAGTGCATGACCACCCGCGGTATCCACAAGCGCGGCGTCAGCATGGTGACCTCCAAGATGCTGGGCAGCTTCCGCGAGGACGCGCGCACCCGCGCCGAGTTCCTGCAGTTCATCGAAGTGGGCGGCAAGCGTTGAGGCAGCCGTTGCCGTCGCCATGAAGCACCAGGCACGTATCGCCGGCTATCGCCAATTGCGCGAGCAGCCGGTGTGGAAACTGCTGGCCGCCGACCACGCGCCGGAGCTGATCGGCCTGCTGCAGACGGTGTTGCTGGACGGCGAACGCCGCCTGCCCTCGGCCGTGCTGCACGAGCGCCTGCAACGCCAGCTCGACGCGCTGCGCGCGGACGAACTCTCGCGCGAGTTGCCGCGCACCGCGCAGGCCTATCTGGCGCATTGGCTGGCGCAGGGCTGGCTGGAACGCCGCCTGCCGGAAGGCGCGGCCGAAGAAGAATACGAGCTGTCGCGCGCGGCCACCCAGGCCATCCGCTTCATCGTCGGTTTGCGCGAGAGCAGCAGCAGCGCCACCGAAAGCCGCCTGTCGCTGGTGATCCAGCAGCTGGTGCAGCTGGCGGGCCAGACCGAAGCCGACCCGGAGCTGCGCCTGGCCGCCCTGCGCGAAGAACGCGCGCGCATCGATGCCGAGATCGAACGCGTGGCCTCCGGCCGCGTGGCTGCGCTGGATGGCAAGCGCGCGCTGGAGCGTGCCCGCGACCTGATCCATCTCTCCGACGAACTGGCCGAAGATTTCCATCGCGTGCGCGACGATTTCGAACAGCTCAACCGCCAGTTCCGCGAGCGCATCATCGACGACGAAGGCGCGCGCGGCGATGTGCTGGAGCAGCTGTTCAACGGCGTGGACGTGATCGCCGACAGCGAGGCCGGGCGCACCTTCGAGGCGTTCTGGAGCCTGCTCAACGACACCCAGCAAAGCAGCCAGCTCGATCAGGCGCTGGATGCGCTGCTGGCACGCGGTTTCGCGCGCAAGCTGGACCGGCGCGAGCGCGCCTTCCTGCGCGGGTTGACCGGCACGCTGCTGGAGCGCGGCGGCGAGGTGCACACGGTGATGCAGCACTTCGCCCGCAGCCTACGCGGTTTCGTGCAGAGCCGCGGCTATCTGGAGCAGCGCCGGCTCAATCAATTGCTCAAGCAGGCGCAGGGCGAAGCCTTACAGCTGCGCGACAGCCTGCACGCCACCACCGCCACCGGCTACACCCAGGCGTTGAGCGCGGCCCGCCTGCGTTCGCTGTCGCAATGGCGCCTGCACGACCCGCGCCTGACCCAGGTCGATGGCCGCGTGCAGGCCGCCGATGCGGCAGACATCTCGCTCGACAGCGTGGGCGATCTGGTCGCGCAATCGGAGATCGACGTGCGCAGCCTGCGCCGCGACCTGCACGAGCTGCTCGGCCAGCGCCCGCGCCTGACCATCGGCGATGCGCTGCAGCAGCGCCCGGCCGCGCAGGGCCTGGGCAGCGTGATCGGTTACCTGTCGCTGGGCACGCGCCACGGCGTGGTGATCGACGGACAGATGGAAACGGTGCAGTGGGAAGGCGGCGACGGCGCCCTGCGGCGCGCACGCATTCCGCTGGTATGGTTCACCCGGGAGAAACGCAATGAACTGGACTGAGGACACCCGCCTGGACGCGGACGAGGACAGCGGCGCGTCGGCCGATGCCAGCCGCACGCCGCTGACTGAGACATCGCCTGCACAGCCGCGCGGCGAACTGTTCCTGGGCGACACCGGCACGCTGCCGTTCGATGCGCGGCGCGCGCTGTGCCAGCTGCTGGCCGGCCCCAGCATCGATGCGCAACGCCACGGTGCGTTGTGGCCTGCGCTGCTGCGCAACGAAGCGGCGATTCGCCAGGTGTTGTGCGAGCTGTTCCTGGAGCTGGTGCTGGACCGCGAGGGCGGGGTGGCCTTCACCCGTCAGGCCGACACCGCCGAGCTGGAATCGCCGACCCTGCTGCGCAGCGCGCCGCTGACCTTTATCGAGTCGGTGCTGCTGCTGTTCCTGCGCCAGCAACTGGCCGAAGCCGATACGCGCGGCGAGCGGGCGGTGGTGGACGAGGCGCAGTTGGTGGAGGCCTTGTCGGTCTACGAGAAGAACGTGTCCACCGACCGCGCCGGATTCGCGCGACGGGTGCTGACGGCGATCGGCAAGATGCGCGAGAACCAGTTGCTGTCGCGGCTGCGCGGTAGCGAGGAGCGCTACGAGGTCTCGCCGGTGCTGAAGTTGCTGTTCTCGGCCGAAGACGTGCAGGCCCTGGTGGTGGCGTATCGCGGCTTGCGCGAGGGAGACGTTGCGCTCGACTAAGCTCCTTCTCCCCTCGGGAGAAGCTGCCCGAAGCGCGGATGAGGGGACGGCCGATTGCAATGCCCGATGTATGACGCCCGGGATGCGTGGAGTTTGTGTAGTCGTGCGTTGTGCGACGGATGTCGGCTCTCACGCCCGATCAAACGCGATCACTTTTTCCACGGGCTGCAGCAAGGCATCCAGCTTCCTTATCGGCCGCCGCCGCCGCCCCACGTCAACGCAGACCACCGCACCCGTAGGAGCGGCCCCGGCCGCGAAGGGGCTGTACCGAATCGCTCCCAGACCACAGCACCGCCACCAGCCCAGCAACACGCAACACCCCGCTACAAACAGTCCTGATGTGATCCGTCTTCAGCGTTACCCGTCATCCCGTTTTGGTGAGTAAGCCATGAATTCCCAGTCCAACCTGTCGCCGGCGCAGCCGGGCGCGTCCCTGTTCACTGATTCGCTTGCCGAGCAGCGCGCGCAGCAGTTCCGCATGCGGCGGTTGCAGGTGC
Organism: Xanthomonas sp. NCPPB 1826; assembly: GCF_056725285.1. NCBI lineage: Bacteria > Pseudomonadati > Pseudomonadota > Gammaproteobacteria > Lysobacterales > Lysobacteraceae > Xanthomonas > Xanthomonas sp. NCPPB 1826. The sequence goes on along the minus strand of NZ_CM161521.1, from coordinate 4,950,816 downwards.
ACAACTGGGGCACGTTCAACGGCTTGACCGAGGTGCCGATCGCCGAGAAGGGCTTCCTGTTCGTCGGGCGCTCCGGGTCGGGCAAGTCGACCCTGCTGGATGCGATGTCGGCATTGCTGACCCCGCCCAGCATCGTCGACTTCAACGCCGCCGCACGCGAGGCCGAGCGCAGCGGGCGCGATCGCAGCCTGGTGTCGTATGTGCGCGGTGCCTGGGCCGATCAGCAGGACAGCGCCTCGGGCGAGATCGCCACCCAATACCTGCGCAAGGGCGCCACCTGGTCGGCGCTGGTGCTGGAATACCGCAACGCGCACGGCGAGACGGTCAGCCTGATTCGCCTGTTCTGGATCGCCGGCAGCGGCAATGCCGCGGCCGATGTGCGCCGCCATTACATGGTCGCGCCGCGCAGCTTCGATGTGGCCAGCGAGCTGGATGGCTTCGATCTGGATCTGCGCAGGCTCAAGGCGCGTCTTGGCGAGGAGGTCGCGCATTTCGACGGTTTTGCCGGCTACGCAGAGCGCTTTCGGCATGCGCTGGGCATCGGCAACGAGATGGCGTTGCGGTTGCTGCACAAGACCCAGTCGGCCAAGAACCTGGGCGATCTCAATGTGTTCCTGCGCGGCTTCATGCTGGACGAGCCGCGCACGTTCGAGGCGGCCGACCGGCTGGTGGAGGACTTCGCCGAACTCGATGGCGCACACCATGCGGTGGTCACCGCACGCCGGCAGGTGGAAACGCTCAGCCCGGCACGCGAGCACCATGCGGCGCTGATGGCCCTGCGCCACAGCGTCGGCGAGTTGCGCGAGCTGCAGCTGGGCGTGGACAGCTACCGCGAACAGCAGCGTCTGGCCTTGCTGGAGACGCGCCTGCACGAACTCGACAGCCAGGACCGCGGGCTGGCCGGCGAAGAAGGCCAGCGGCGTGAGTCGCTGGACAATCACGAACAGAAGCTCGCCGGGCTGGAACGCGAACAACGCGCCGCCGGTGGCGAGCAGATCGAGGAACTCGAACGCGAGCGCGCCCGGGTCGAGCGCGAGCGCGACGAGCGCCTGCGGCGGCGCGTGCAGATCGAACAGGCCTGCCGCCAGCTCGGCACCGCCCTGGCCGCAGGCGCCAGCGGCTTTGCCGAGCAGGTCGCGTACGCGCAGACCGTGCTCGAGAACGGCAAGCACGACGCCAGCGCGCTGGATGAGGCGATCGCCGAGCGCATGGGTGTGCGCCGCGACGATGAGCGGCGCTTTGCCGAGATCCGCGCCGAACTGGATGCGTTGAAGCGCGCCCCGTCCAGCATGCCGGCACCGATGCAGGCCTTGCGTGCGCGCCTGTGCGAGGACACCGGTATTGCCGAAGCGGCGCTGCCGTTCGTCGGCGAACTGGTGCAGGTGCGCGAGGATCAATCTGCCTGGCGCGGCGCGATCGAGCGCGTGCTGAGCGGTTTTGCGCAGTCGCTGCTGGTGGACGACCGCCATTACACGCAGGTCAGCGAATGGGTCAACCGCACCCAGCTCGGCACGCGGCTGGTGTATTTCCGGGTACGCCGCAACGATGCGCTGCATGCGCGCACGCCGGATGCGCGTGCATTGCCGGGCAAGCTGCAGCTGCGTGAGCATGCCTTCACCGAGTGGCTGCGCAACGAGTTGATGCGTCGCTTCGATTACGAATGCGTCGACAACGCCGCCGCGCTGCGCAATGCCGACCGCGCCATCACCCGCGAAGGGCAGGTCAAGCATCCCGGCGACCGTTACGAAAAGGACGACCGCCATGCGGTCAATGACCGCAAGCGCTGGTTGCTGGGCCACGACAACCGCGACAAGCTCAAGGTGTTCGAGCGCGAAGCGCAGACGCTTGCCCAGCGCATCGCCAGCTGCGATGCCGACGTGGCCGCGCTGCGCAAGCAACGCGAGCAGGACCAGGAACGGCAGCTGGCCGCGCACACGCTGGTGGAGCGCGACTGGGACGAGATCGATGTCGGCCCCAAGCTGCAGCGCCTGAGCGACATCGACGAACAGCTGCAGCAGCTGCGCGAAGGCAACAGCGGCCTGCGCGCGCTCGGCCAGGCGATCGAGACCGCACGCACCTTGCGCGACCAGGCCAAGCGCACCTACGAGGACGTGCGGCTGGAGCGCGCGCAGCTGGCACGCGAGCGGGTCCGGCTGGAACAGCAGCACGCTGCCTGTGCCAGCCGTGCCGGCACCGCCGCGCTCACACCCACCCAGCTGCAGGGCCTGCGCGAGCGCCTGGCGACGCTGGCACCGCTGTCGCTGGACAATCTGGAGGCGCATTTCCGCGTGGTCGAGCGTGGCCTGGCCGAGCAACTGGCCGAGAGCCAGGGCCGCGACAGCCGGCTCAGCGCGCAGCTGCTCGATTGCTTCCGCAAGTACTGCCAGCAATGGCCGGAAGACAGCGGCGATTTCACCGTGAGCCTGGCCAGTGCCGACGATTTTCTCGCGCGCCTGGATCGCCTGGAGAGCGATGGCCTGCCGCGCCACGAGCACCGCTTCTTCGATCTGCTGCAGACCCAGAGCAAGAACAATCTGCTGGCCCTGCAGCGCCACACCGCCGAGGCCCACAAGGGCATCAAGCAGCGCATGGACGAGGTCAACGCCAGTCTGGAGCAGGTGCCGTTCAATCGCGGCACGCTGCTGACCATCGAGGTCAGCGACCGTCGCCTGGGCGAGGTGCAGGAATTCCAGCAACAGCTGCGCGCGGTGCTGTCGCATCAACAGACCGAAGACCGCGCACTGGCCGAAGCGCAGTTTTCCACCTTGCGCGCGCTGGTGGCACGCCTGGGCGCGCAGGAACCGGACGCACGCCGCTGGCGCGAGCAGGTGCTGGACGTGCGCCAGCATGTGGAATTCATCGGTGTGGAGCTGGATGCGCAGACCCGCGCGCAGGTGGAGATCTACCGCAGCGGCGCCGGCAAATCCGGCGGTCAGCGCCAGAAGCTGGCAACCACCTGCCTGGCCGCCGCACTGCGCTACCAGCTCGGTGGCGAAGACGGCGAACTGCCGCGCTACTGCGCGGTGGTGCTGGACGAAGCCTTCGACAAGGCCGACAACGAATTCACCGCGCTGGCGATGAACATCTTCGAGAACTTCGGTTTCCAGATGGTGGTGGCCACGCCGCTGAAATCGGTGATGACGCTGGAGCCGTTCATCGGCGGTGCCTGCTTTGTGGAAATCAGCGGCCGGCACAACTCCGGCGTGCTGCTGATCGAATACGACGAGCAGGCGCAGCGACTCCAGTTGCCCGAGCGCTCGCGCGGGGACGAGGCCGCTGCAGCGGTGACGGAACAGGCGGTGAGTGCTGCGCAGCGCGAGGATGCACCGCGTTCGACGCAGGGTGAAACGCGGATGGACAGCACCGCTGCCGTCTCTGGCGCTGAGGGTGCGGCACTTCAGGACGTCCCTGCACAGGACGACGTGGCGGCCAAGGCGGGCAGGCGCGCCAGCAAGGTCGCGCCGGCATCGACGCCGGCCGTTCGAGCCGCGCCGAAGCCATCAAAAACAGCCGCTGCCAGCGCACGTGCGGGATCAGGCACGTCGGCAGCGGCGAAGCCCGCAGCGGGCGAGGCTGCGTCCGCCAAACCTGCATCAGCCAGGCGTGCATCGCCCGCAGCGGGCACAGCGCGCAAGCCGGCAACGCCGGCCAAACCGGCCAGGACGCCAGCGAACACCGGGGCGGCACCCAGGCGCGCGACCGCGTCCGCCAAACCGACTGCCAGGCCGAACAAGGCCGCGACAACAGCGGCAGCGCCGAAAAAGCCTGCTGCCAAATCGACGGTAGCGACCAGGCGCGCCACCACATCGCTGGGTGGCGCAACCAAGGCAACCAGGACAACTGCCGCGCGCACTGCGGCCAGGCCCGCGCCAACCAAACCCGTGGCCAAGGCACGTGCTGCGTCCACGCGCGGATCTGCAGGCAAGCCGCGCGGAAAACGCTGAGCGCGCCGCCTGGATGCCTGCGTCACCGCGCTGCGGCCGCAGGCGTCGCAGGTCAGCGGCGCAGCAAGGTGGGCGCGCGTAGATAAGAATCGTTATCATTATCGGCCCAGATGTGCCCGCTAGCGCACATCGTCCCGCTGAAGATCCCGATGACCCCACTGCCTGCGCCTCGCCACCTGTTGTTCGTGTCCCTGTTTGCCGCCATGCCGGCCGCCGCCCAGGAGGCCAGCCTGCTCGACGCCATCGTGGTCAGCGAAAAGCGTGCCCTGTACCGGCCGGAAAAAGCCGCCGGCGCTACCCGCACGCAGACGCCGGTGGAGCGCATTCCGCAGGCGATCCAGGTGGTGCCGCGTTCGGTCATCGACGAACAGCAGCTCACCCGGCTGGTGGATGTGGTGGCCAATGTCTCCAACGTGCAGCCCGGCGGCACCCAGGGCAATCGCTCGGAAACCTTCGTCATCCGTGGCTTCGAGGCGTCCTCGTATGCGGTCGACGGCATCCTGCTCAACCCGGCGCAGAACTTCACCGAGACCGTGCGCGATCTGGCCAACGTCGCCCAGGTGGAAGTGCTCAAGGGCCCGGCCGCGGTGCTGTACGGCCGCGGCGAACCCGGCGGGGTGATCAATCTGGTCACGCTGCGCCCGGATGCGGTGTTCGGCGGCAATGCACAGGTGCAGGTGGCCGAACACGGCCTGCGCCGCGTGCAATCGACCGTCACCGGCCCGCTGAGCCCGACGCTGTCGGCACGGCTCAGCGCCGCCGCGCAGGAAACCGGCAGCTTTCGCGCTGCGCAGGCCGATGGCGATCGCGTGTTCGTGTCGCCCTCGCTGGCCTGGCGGCCGAACGCGCAGCTGCGCGCCGATCTGGATCTGGACTACACCCGCCAGACCAGCCCGGGCGATCGCGGGTTGGTCGCCATCGACGGAGTGGTGCGTGGCCCGGCCGAGCGCAGCTTCGGCGAACCGTGGTCGCGCAATCACGGCACTTCGCGCACCGCACGCGGCCGCATCGAATATGACGCCAACGACTGGCTGACGCTGCGCCAGATCCTCAATCACCAGGACGGCGACAGCGGCCGCGACGTGGCCGACTTCACCGGCTTCAGCGCCGACCGCGCCTTCCTGCAGCGCCGCGCCGTGCGCCAGGACCAGCAGGTGCGCGCAACGACCTCGCAGACCGAAGCGCTGGCGCATTTCGCCACCGGCCCGCTGCGCCATCAGCTGCTGGCCGGCGCCGAATACGTCGATGCGCATCGCCACACCGACGAAGCACGCGCGCCGCTGGCCCGCATCAGCGTGCGCAACCCGGTGCAGGGCGCCTTGCCGGGCAGCTATGTGCCGGCCCGCGAAATCGATGTCGATGCGCGTTATGCCGCGCTGTATGTGCAGGACCAGATCAGCATCGGCGAGCGTTGGGACGTGCTGGCCGGCGTGCGCTGGGACGACGTGCAGCAGACCACCATCGACAATGGCGCGCGCACCCGCGAAGACGGCCGGCGTGCATCGCCGCGCATCGGCGTGGTGTGGAAGGCGGCGCCGCAGCTGTCGCTGTACGCCAATACCTCCACGTCGTTCCGGCCGCGCAGCGCCACGCTGTTTTCCGGCGGCAGCGCACCACCGGAGACCGGCCGCCAGTACGAGCTCGGCCTGAAGAGCGCGCTGTTCGACAACCGCGTGCTCGCCACCGCCGCCGCGTTCCAGATCACCAAGGACAACGTCGCCACCAGCGATCCGGACAACAGCGGCTTCGTGCTGGTCACCGGCCAGCAACGCGTGCGCGGGCTGGAGCTAGACATCACCGGCGAGCTCACCCGGAACTGGCGGCTGATTCTGGGCGCCGGCTATCTGGATGCGCAGGTCACCCGCGATACCGTCATCCCGGCCGGCAACCGCCTGCGCGGCGTACCGCGGGTCAGCGCCAGTCTGTGGAGCACCTATCACGTCGCCAGCGGGCCGCTGTACGGCCTGACCCTGGGCGCCGGCGCGGTGCATGTGGGCGAGCGCGAAGGAGATCTCGCCAACAGCTATCGCATTGCCGGCTACACGCGCTTCGATGCCTCGGCGGCGTACCGCTTCGGTGGCCGTTACCAACTGGCGCTGATGCTGCGCAATGTCGCCAACCGTTTCTACATCGAGCAACCGGTGACGCAGACCACCAATTATCCCGGCGCACCGCGCACCTTGTCGGCGACGCTGAGTATGGATTTCTAAACGCCGTGCAGCAGATCCCAGCCCATCTTGCCGATCAGCACGATAACCAGCACCAGGAACAAGGTGCGGATCAGCGGCGTGCCGCCGCGTAGCGCCATCCGCGTGCCGGCGACCGCACCGGCCACGTTGGCCACCGCCATCGGGATGCCGATCGCCAGCATCACCTGGCCGCTGGGCAGGAAGAACGACAGCGCCGCCAGGTTGGTGGCCAGGTTCACTACCTTGGCTGCGGCCGAGGCGCGCAGAAAGTCCAGCCCGAAAAAGCGGATGAACAGGAAGATCAGGAAGCTGCCGGTACCGGGCCCGAAGAACCCGTCGTAGAACCCGATCGCCGCGCCCATCGCCAAGGCAGTGATCAGTTCGCGCCGGCCGATCTGGCGTGGCCGATGCAGCGCACCGAAGTCCTTCTTGATCAGCGTGTAGACCAGCATCGCGATCAGCAGCACCAGGATCAGCGGCCGCACCGCCTGCTTGGGCATCAGGCTGACCGCGGTCGCGCCCAGAAACGAAAACGTAAACGCCGCCACCGTCGCGTACAGCACCGGCCGCCACGGAAAGCGCACGGTGCGCGCATAGCGCCACGCCGAGGCACCGGTGCCGAACATCGCGCTGAACTTGTTGGTGCCCAGAATCAGCGACGGCGCCTGCTGCGGCAGGGTGGCAAACAATCCCGGCAACTGGATCAGGCCACCGCCGCCGACCGCCGCATCCACCAGCCCGGCGACAAAAGCGATGCACAGCAGCCACGGCAATTCGGTGGGAATCAGTTCCAGCAAGGCGGCACTCCGCACGACGGGGCGACAGCATAAACGCGCAGAAACCCCGCCTCCCACTTCGCCGCTTCCCAATTCCCGCACAATTACCAGATGCCGACTTCCATACCCACCGATCCCTGTCCCTGCGGCCGCGCCGCCATCTACGCGCAGTGCTGCGGGCACTACCACGCCGGCGCCGCCGCGCCCGATGCCGAAACCCTGATGCGTGCGCGCTATAGCGCCTATGTCCGCCGCGATGTGGCGTACCTGCTCGCCAGCTGGCATCCGTCCACGCGCCCACCCGAGCTGTCGCTGGACGAGGGCGGCCGCACCACCTGGCTCGGCCTGACCGTGCAACGCGCCATCGAGACCGGTACCGACACCGCCGAGGTGGCGTTCCTGGCCCGCTACCGCATCGGCGGCGGCAGCGCGGTGCGCATGACCGAACACAGCCGCTTCGTGCGCGAAGACGGCCGCTGGTATTACCTCGACGCGCGCTGAGCACGGCCCGGCACTGTCGCTGTCGGGACACCACCAAGACGCGGCAGGGTCTAGCGCTCGTCGGCACCTGCGTGCCGGCACCGCGCCGCTGCGCCAGCGGTCCTGGACGCTGCGGCCGATATCGGCCTGCCTGGCCTCCACCGGTCCTCGGTAACGTCGGTAGCCGGCCGTGCTAGTGGGCGAAGGCGTGCAGGCCGCCGTCCACGGCAATCACCTCACCGGTCAGATAGCGTGCAAGTGGCGAGGCCAGATAGGCGACCAGATGAGCGATGTCGTCAGGTTCGCCGAAGTAGCCGATCGGCACATGGCGCGCGATGAAGGCCTGGCGCGCTTCCGGCGTGGGATGGAGCTTGTCCAGCACTTGTTCGGAGTTGATGCGTCCCGGTGCGATGGTATTGACCGTGATGCCCTGGGCCGCCAGCTGCGAGGCAATGCCCTTGGCCCAGAACTGCAGCGCTGCCTTCGCCGCGCCGGCGCCGTTGACCTCGCGGGGCTCCATGCTGCCGCTGAAGTTGATGATCCTGCCCCAGCGCCGGTGGCGCATGCCGGGCAGCAGGGCCTGGGTCATGCGCCGGGCACTGCCGAAATTGAGCGCGAAGGCTTCGTCCCAGTCCGCATCGCTGGCCTCCAGCGCAAAAGGGCGTGCGCCACCGGCGGTATTGACCAGGATCTCGATCCGGCCCAGCGCCTGGCTGGCATCCCGGGCGATGCGCGTGATCTCGGTCGCGCTGGTGGTGTCGCCGGGGATCACCAGCGGGCGCGGGTGACCCTGTGCCGCGATGTCGCTGGCCAGCTGTTCCAGCCTGTCGGCGCGGCGCGCGGTGATCGCCAGTTGCACCCCCTCGGCCGCCTGCGCGCCCTGGAGCAACGTCTCGGTCTGCAGTTGCTGGTGCGGACCACGCGACGGCAGCGATTGACCGCGTTTGGCGAGGCCTACTACGGGCGTTGCCGGGAGATTCTCGAGCTGGTCGCCGATACACAGGTGCAGGCCGACGGTCAGCGCCTGGAACCGGCCGGGCCGCTGCGGGTCGCCGCACCGGTGTCGTTCGGAACCTATGGGCTCACGCCGGTGCTTGGCGAGTATCTGCAGCGCCATCCCCAGGTGAGCCTGGATCTGCAGCTCAGCGATCGGGTGCAGGATCTGGTCGACGAGGGCATCGATGTAGCCGTCCGCATCGGGGCGCTGGGCGAGTCCTCGCTGGTGGCGCGCGCGCTGCAGCCTTATCGCCTGTGGTGCTGCGCGACGCCGGCCTATCTGCACCGCAACGGCACCCCGCAACGGCTTGCCGAGCTGGCCGGGCACCAATGCCTGGGGATGGATGCCAAGGCGCTCGGCCAGTGGCAGGACTACACCGGCGAGCGAATCGGCCCGCTGTCGCGTGCGCAGTTGCATCTCACCAGCGGCCCGGCCTTGCACCTGGCGGCCTTGCAGGGCCTGGGCATCGTGCTGCAGCCGGCGTTCCTGTTGCGTGCCGACGTGGAAGCGGGCCGGCTGGTGCGGCTGTTTCAGGACCGGGAGCTGCACCGTCCACTAAGCGTGCTCTATCCCCAAACCCGCTGGCGCTCGGTCACGGTACGCAGCTTCGTCGATTTCCTGCTGGAGCGGTTTGCCTAAAGCCGCCGGGCGTCAGACGGACCCCGTGGCAACGCGCGTTGCCGGAGCCTGGCTGGAGCGGCGAGCGTGCGGGGCGATCAATGCGCCGCGTTGCTGCTGCAATCACGCGGGTTGTCTCCATTGCCCGCGTGATCTAACGCGATAGCCGGCACCCCGTTCGTTCCGACGAACGGCAGGCACGGCCGTGCTTTCTCGACGCCACGTTCGCAGCCGATCCCGGAAGCTTGCCGCCTCGGCGGAGCTCGCCGCGGGGCGGACACGATGATGGCAACCTTCAATCTCTGGCAGTGGGTGCTTGTGGCCATCGTGGTGTTCGCGATCGTGCTGCCGGCGTGCCTGGCCACGGCACTGATCTGGTTCGGCCCCCGCCACGACGCCCCGCGCAGGGCGCGCGCCCGACGTATGTCCGACACCAGCCCCTCCAGCCCGGCGTTGTCGCTGCTGACCGGCATCACCGGCGACGGCAGCTAAGCGCGGCGATCGACGCGGCTGGGTTGCTGCGGCGTCTTCGCCCGGCGGGCCGGATCGATGCCAATTCATCGGCACGCAACATCATTCTCTGACTCGCGCCACATTGCCTCTGCGCCGCACTCACCCCTCTGAAAAGCGCGCGCACCGCACAGTCACCGCTGCGTATCGCCACTGACCAGCGCAGCGCACCACACCGTCGCAACATCACGACCTGCACGCCTGCAACCAGCCAGGTTGGCTATCCTCGGCGGCTCGACCTGCCGCAGGAGCGCTCCACCGCATGACCTCCGTCCACACGCCGGCGATCGCGCCGTGATGCCGACCCGGCGCGTCCTGCCTGCGCTGTTGGCACTGGCGCCGCTGATCGCCTGCGCCGATCCGGCCTTCGAACGCTGCCTGGCCGGCCTGCAGACCCAGGCCGCCGCCAAGGGCGTGGCGGCCGCCGACTTCCAGCGCTTCACCGCCGGCCTGTCGCCCGATCCCAGCGTGTTGCCGCTGCTCGATGCCCAGCCCGAATTCACCACCCCGATCTGGGACTACCTCGCCAGCCTGGTCGACAGCCAGCGCGTCGCCGACGGCCAGTTCATGCTGGTCACCCACCGCGATTTGCTTACCCGCCTGTCCGAACAGACCGGGGTCGATCCGGCCACCATCGTGGCGGTCTGGGGCGTGGAGAGCGACTACGGCCGTGTCACCGGCAAGCGTCCACTGCTGGTCTCGCTGGCCACGCTGTCGTGCGCGGGCCGCCGCCAGCCGTTCTTCCGTGGCGAATTTCTTGCCTTGCTCGGCCTGCTGCAGCAAGGCGATCTGTCGCCGAATGGCTTGACCGGCTCCTGGGCCGGCGCCTTCGGGCAGACCCAGTTCATGCCCTCGACCTATGCCCGCATCGCGGTGGACGGCGACGGCGACGGCCGCCGCGACCTGGTCGCCAGCATTCCCGACGCGCTGGCCTCCACCGCCAACTATCTGGTCAAGGCCGGCTGGGAGCGTGCCCGTCCCTGGGGTATGGAAGTCCGCCTGCCCGCCGGCTTCGACGCCAGCAAGGCCGGCCGCACCCGGCGCCAACCACTGCAGGCCTGGCAAAACGCCGGCCTGCTCGGCACCGACGGCAAGGCGCTGGCACCGGCCGGTCTGCCCGCCGAAACCCCGGCCGCCCTGCTGTTGCCGGCCGGCGCAACCGGCCCGGCATTCCTGGTGTTCCGCAACTACGACGCAATCTACGCCTACAACGCCGCCGAAAGCTACGCGCTGTCGATCGCCCTGCTCGCCGACCGCCTGCGTGGTGGCGCCGGCCTGGTCGCCGCCTGGCCCACCGACGACCCCGGCCTGGGCCGGCCCGAACGGCGCGAACTGCAGCAGTTGCTGCTGGCCCGCGGCCACCTGATCGGCGAGGCCGACGGCATGATCGGCACCGCCAGCCGGCGCGCCATCCAGGTCGAGCAGACCCGCCTGGGCCTGCAGCCGGCCGACGGCCGCCCCGGCCAACGCATCCTTACCGCCCTGCGCGCCGCCCCGCCGGTCGCCGGCGCGGCGGCCATCCGCGCCACGGCGTTCAAGCTGCCGGCCGCCTATCCCGCATTCGTCCAATCCCCCATCGTCCAGAAGGCACCCCCCATGTCCGACCTCACCGGCCTGCGCACAGGCGACTTCCACGGCTTTCCCTCGCTGTTGATCGACACCCCGTTCTCCACTGCGGCCATCAGCCTGTTCGGCGGCCAGCTGCTGTCGTTCGTGCCCAAGGGCGGGCAGGACGTGATGTGGCTGTCGCCCACCGCCAAGCAGCCGCCCACCCCGATCCGCGGCGGCGCGCCGGTGTGCTGGCCGTACTTCGGCCGCCAGGACCAGACCGGCGAGGTCCCTGCACACGGCTTCGTGCGCACCGTGCCCTGGCAGCTCACCGAGAGCCGGCGCGAGGACGACGGCACCCTGGTGCTCACGCTGACCCCGCCCAGCTTCGACGACCTGGCGCTGCGCCTGCGCATGACTCTGCGCATTGGCCGCACCCTCCAACAAAGCCTGATCACCGAAAACACCAGCCCGGCCCCGGTGCGCTTCACCCAGGCGCTGCACAACTACTTCCGCGTCGGCGACGCGCTCACCGTCAGCGTGCAGGGCCTGGACGGGCTGGACTACCTCGACAAGTACGAGAACTACGCCACCGCCCACCGCCAGCAGGGCGACTGGAGCCTGCGCGACCCACGCGACCCCGGCCGCAGCGACCGCATCTACACCAACGCCGGCGGCCGCTACATCCTGACCGACCCGGTGCTTGGCCGCCGCATCGTCATCGCCACCCAGGGCAGCCGCTCGCTGGTGGCCTGGAACCCGGGCCAAGAGGCGGCCGCCAAGATGGCCGACGTGGGCGAGGGCTGGCGCGATTACGTCTGCCTGGAAGCGGCCAACGCCGGCCCGGACGTCATCGAACTCGCCCCCGGCGCCAGCCACACGCTGACCCAGACCATCAGCGTCGAGTAAGCGCAAGTTGGCAGCAGGATCGCCCAGATCCTGCGCTGCCTTCCAACAGGAAAGAAGCAGCACGGCTCCCTTCTCCCGCCGGGAGAAGGTGCCCCGAAGGGGCGGATGAGGGTGCGGGCGAAGCCTCGTGTCACCTCACAATTCCTGTGGCTTCGTCGGTACCCTCACCCCCAACCCCGCGCTCGGCGCCCCGGCCCGCGCATGAGGCGCAGGCGCTCCAACGCACGCGCGCCAATGGCGCGCAAGCCATGCCTTCTCGCCCCGCAGGAGAGGGGCTTTCAGTGATGGGGGCGTTGGGCGTATCAGGCGACAGCTCATCCCCATAACTGCGCCACCCGGTCCACCGCTACACTCGCCGCTTCGCCCCACTGCGCAGCGCGATGTCCCTCCCAGCAGATTCCGCTCCCGCCACGGGCCGGCGCCGCGCCGCGCTGATCTTCATCTTCATCACCGTGCTGATCGACGTGCTGTCGTTCGGCGTGATCATTCCGGTGCTGCCGGATCTGGTGCGCCAGTTCACCGGGGGCGACTACGCCGTCGCCGCCGGCTGGATCGGCTGGTTCGGCTTTTTGTTTGCCGCCATCCAGTTCGTCTGCTCGCCGCTGCAGGGCACCCTGTCCGACCGCTATGGCCGCCGCCCGGTGATCCTGCTCTCCTGCCTGGGCCTGGGCCTGGACTTCATCCTGATGGCGGTCGCCCATTCCCTGCCGATGCTGCTGCTGGCGCGGGTGATCTCCGGGGTGTGCTCGGCCAGTTTTTCCACCGCCAATGCCTACATCGCCGACGTCACCCCGGCCGACAAACGCGCCGGCGCGTTCGGCATGCTTGGCGCCGCGTTCGGTATTGGCTTTGTCGCCGGCCCGTTGATCGGCGGCTGGCTGGGCAGCATCGGCCTGCGCTGGCCGTTCTGGTTTGCCGCCGGGCTGGCGCTGCTGAACGTGCTGTATGGCTGGTTTGTGCTGCCCGAATCCTTGCCTGCCGAACGCCGCACGCCACGCCTGGACTGGTCGCATGCCAACCCGCTCGGCGCACTCAAGCTGCTGCGCCGTTATCCGCAGGTGTTCGGCCTGGCCTCGGTGGTGTTTCTGGCCAACCTGGCGCACTACGTCTATCCCAGCATCTTCGTGCTGTTCGCCGGTTATCAATACCACTGGGGCCCGCGCGAGGTGAGCTGGGTGCTGGCCGGCGTCGGCGTGTGCAGCATCATCGTCAATGCGCTGCTGGTCGTCCGGCTGGTGCGCTGGCTGGGTGAACGCCGTGCGCTGCTGCTGGGTCTGGGCTGCGGGGTGGTCGGTTTCGTCATCTACGGGCTGGCCGACAGCGGCACCGCGTTCCTGATCGGCGTGCCGATCAGCGCGTTCTGGGCAATCGCCGCACCGGCCGCGCAGGCCTTGATCACCCGCGAGGTCGGCGCCGATGCGCAGGGCCGCGTGCAGGGCGCGCTGACCAGCCTGGTCAGTCTGGCCGGCATCGCCGGTCCGCTGCTGTTTGCCAATGTGTTCGCCTGGTTTATCGGCACGGGCGCACCGCTGCATCTGCCCGGCGCACCCTGGTTGCTGGCGGGTTTTCTGCTGGCCGCAGGCTGGGTCATGGCCTGGCGCCGGGCAGGGCGGGGGGCCGGCATGGCCCATGCGGCACAGGGGTGATGCCAACCTATTCAGCTTGTGCTCGCGCCCGCTTTATCTGATTTGCGCAGTCACTGCTAGGCTGGTGTCCTCCGTGCTGCGGCACCGCCTCGACTTCCTATGTGTCCTGACACCCTGGCTGTTCCGCCCTCGGCCGCGCTCGTGCTGCGCCATGCCACGCAGGACACCCACCGCCTGGTCGAAACGGTTCCGCTGATGCAGGCGCTGGGGCAGGGGCAGGTCGATCGCGCTGCCTACGCGCTGATCCTGCGCCGGCACCATGCGCTGCTGGCCGGCTTCGAAGCGCAACTGAGCGACTGGCTCAGCACCCTGATCGGCACCGGCTGGCAGTACCGCCGCCGCGTCCCGGCCCTGCGCGAGGACCTGCACACGCTCGGGCAGCCGCCGCAGGCGCCCATCGCGGCGCCTGCCGCCGGCAACGATGCCGCGCGCTGGGGCATGCTCTATGTCATCGAAGGCTCGCAACTCGGCGGTCGGATGATCGCGCGCACCTTGCGCAAGCAGCAGCCCGCGCTGGCTGACGCCTTGCGCTATTTCGAACTGGCCAACGACGACCCGGCCGGCTGGCGCCGTTTCCAGGCCGTGCTCGACCAACGCCTGGACACCTCTTCCGCGCGCGCGTCCGCCATCGACGGTGCGCAGCGCATGTTCGCCCACTTCCACACCTGTCTTGCAGCGGAGCCGCGCCCGTGAATCAGCCCACCGAACCCCTGGATATGGATGTCTGTGCGCGTGAGCCGATTCATATCCCCGGCATGATCCAGCCGTACGGCGTGCTGCTGGTGATCGAGCCGGCCGACGGCCGCATCGTGCAGGCCAGCACCACCGCCGCCGAGCTGCTCGGCGTGCCGCTGGCCGAGCTGCTGGGCATGGTCTACACCCACGTGCTGGAACTGCCCGGCGAGCAGCCGTTTGCGGTGGAGGACCAGGCGCAGCACCTGCTGCATGCCGACGTGCGCTTTCCCCTGCGTGCAGCACCCACCGAGCACCCCTGGGTGGCCGCCTGGCATCTGTATCCGGAGCAGTGGCTGGTGGAAATCGAGCCGCGCGATGCACGCCTGATGGACGTCACCCTGCGCGAAGCGCTGCCGCTGCTGCGCAGTATCGAGCGCGATCCCGGCATCGCCGAAGCCGCCGTGCGCGCCGCCAAGGGGCTGCGCAGCATGATCGGCTTCGACCGGGTGATGGTGTACCGCTTCGACGAAGAGTGGAATGGCGACATCATCGCCGAAGCGCGCCAGCCCGAGCTGGATGCCTATCTCGGCCTGCATTACCCGGCCACCGACATCCCGGCCCAGGCGCGCGCGCTGTACCTGCGCAACCGCGTCCGCCAGATCGCCGATGTCGGCTATCGGGCGTCGGCGATCGAACCCACCCTGCATCCGCGCCTGGGCACCCCGGTGGACCTGAGCGATGTCAGCCTGCGCAGCGTCTCCCCGGTGCATCTGGAATACCTGGCCAACATGGGCGTGACCGCCACGCTGGTGTCCTCGATCGTCGTCAACGACGCGCTGTGGGGGCTGATCGCCTGCCACCACTACAGCCCGCACTTCACCAGCCACGCCATGCGCGATGCCACCGATGCGGTGACCCGCGCGCTGGCCGGGCGCATCGGCGGATTGCAGGCGGTGGCGCGTGCGCAAATGGAATCGGTGCTGCTCACCGTGCGCGAGAAGCTGATCACCGACTTCAACGACGCCGACCAGATGACCGTAGAAATGCTCGCCGACATGGCGCCCGACCTGATGGACGTGGTCGACGCCGACGGCGTGGCGATCTTCCATGGCGGCGAGATCAGCCGGCATGGCAGCACCCCGGACGCGGCCGCGCTGCGCCGCATCCGCGACCACATCGAATCCGAACACCACGATGCCCTGCGCGAAGATGCGGTCGGCGCCCTGCATGTGGATGCGATCGGCGAGGTGTTCCCTGAGCTGGCCGACCTCGCCCCGCTGGCGGCCGGTTTCATTTTCGTGCCGCTGATGCCGCAGTCGCGCAGCGCCTTGCTGTGGACCCGCCGCGAGCAGGTGCAGCAGGTCAAATGGGCCGGCAATCCGCAGCTGGCCAAGCTGCAGGACATTCCCAATTCGCGCTTGTCGCCACGCAAGAGCTTCGACCTCTGGCAGGAAACCGTGCGCGGTCGCGCGCGACGCTGGTCGCCGCTGCACCTGGAATCGGCGCGCAGCCTGCGCGTGCTGATCGAACTGATGGAGCGCAAGCGCTTCCAGCAGGATTTCACCTTGCTCGAAGCCTCGCTCTCGCGGCTGCGCGATGGTGTGGCCATCATCGAACGCGGCACCGCAGACGCGCACCGGCTGATGTTCGTCAATCCGGCCTTCGCAGAACTCAGCCAGACCGAAGTGGCCGACCTGATCGGTTGCGACATCCTGTCCCTGCTGGCCAGCGATGCCGCCCCGTCCAAGGTGGAGCTGCTCGAAGACGCACTGCGGCAAGGACGCGCCGCCTATGTCACCCTGCCGCTGCGCGCGCAGGGCGGCGCGCCGGTCTACCGCCAGTTCCATCTCGAACCGCTGCCCAGCCCCAATGGCGTCACCGCCCACTGGCTGCTGCAGCTGCGCGACCCGGAATAAGCGCGGCCCGCAACCGAATCGCCTGCCGCGGCCAGCAGTGGCTGACAAAACGTAGCGAGCAGTCGCCAGCGGGGTGCGGACGGCGCGGAAGTACCGCAGTGTTGAGGACTCCGCGCACCGGCCGCGCCCGCCTGGCGGTGCGCGCCGTCGTTTTGATCGCTGCCCTAGGCCCGCGGTCGCAACACCAGCAAGGTGATCGTCCCGGCCACCAGGCCCCAGAACGAGGCGCCGATCCCGCCCAGCGTCAGCCCCGATGCGGTCACCAGGAAGGTGATCAAGGCCGCTTCGCGCTCACTGTCCTGCTGCAAGGCGGCCGCCAGGCTGTTGCCGATCGTGCCCAGCAAGGCGATCCCGGCGATGGCCATCACCAGCTCGCGCGGGAAGGCCGCGAACACCGCCGCCACGGTCGCACCGAACACGCCGATCAGCACATAGAACACCCCGGCGCTCACCGCAGCGGTGTAACGCCGCGCCGGATCCTCGTGCGCCTCGCGACCCATGCAGATCGCCGCGGTGATGGCCGCCAGGTTCAAGGCATAGCCGCCGAACGGTGCCAGCAGCGTATTGACCACCCCGATCCAGCCGATCGTCGGCGAGATCGGCACCGCATAGCCGGAAGCGCGGATCACCGCCACGCCCGGCACGTTCTGCGAGGCCATGGTGACCACGAACAGCGGAATCGCCAGCCCGAACAACGCCGCCCACGACAGCGACGGCACCACCAGCACCGGCCGGGCCAGTTCAAGCTGCACGCTCTTCCACTGCATCAACCCGCTGCCGGCCGCAATCGCCACGCCGACCAGCAAGGTCGCGATCACTGCATAGCGCGCAAACCAGCGCCGCCCGGCCAGATAGGCCGCCAGCATCGCCAGTGCCAGCCACACCTGACTCTGCATCGCCACGAACAGGTCCAGCCCGAAGCGCAACAACACCCCGGCCAACATGCCCGAGGCCAGCGAGATCGGAATGCGCCGGATCGCCTTTTCAAACAAGCCCGAGAAGCCGGCCAGCATGCCAAGCACTGCCGCCAGCAAAAACGCACCGATCGCCTCGCGCAACGGCACCCCGGCCGCACTGCCGATCAGCATGGCCGCGCCGGGCGTGGACCAGGCCGTCACCACCGGCACCCGGTAGCGCAGCGACAGCCCGATGCAGGTCACGCCCATGCCGATGCCGAGCGCCCACATCCACGAGGCGATCTGCGCCTGATCCGCCCCCAGGTGACGCGCCGCCTCGAACACGATCACTGCAGAACTGGCAAAGCCCACCAGCACCGTGACAAAGCCCGCGGCAATCGCAGGCAGGGATAGATCGCGAAGCAGGCTGCGGGAAGGAGACATCGAGAGCTCTCTATCTAGTGCATGCATTCTTACCGAGCGCGCCGATGATCGATAGCGCAGCACCTTGCGCGGTCGGCTCTCTATCGACGCTCTTGTTGTCCTGCCTGGAAAGCACGGCGTCGCTGCGATGCGGATGCACGGTTCCATGACCCTGATAGAGAGAGCAGGCCGGATACACTGCAAAGTGCGTGGAATCAGGCCTGGCGCATGGGCGCAATGACGTCCGTGTCATGCCAGTGTCAAAAAGTGCTTGCACTTCTGCACAGTCTCGATAAACTGCGCGGCCTCGCTCAGGACGGCGGCGCTTCTCGAAGCATCGCAACAACGAACGGGGCGAATCGGAAACATCACAAGGTGTTGACGAAACGAAAAAGCCGGCTATGATGGGCGGCTCGCTACACGGAAAGATGCTACGGCGGATTGAAGTGCAGCGGCGGCAACTTCCTCTTCACGAGGGGTTGACGAAGATGAAAAGCCTGCTAATATGGCCGGCTCGCTTCGCAGAAAACCTTCGGGTCGAAACGAAGCAGCGTCAACCACCTCGAAATGAGGTGTTGACGGAAAGAAAAAGTCCGCTATAATGGGCGGCTCGCTTCGACGGAAACGACGAAGCTGACGGGAACGGCGCTGAGGCCACTTCCCAATGTTCTTTGACAGTGTGCGCAGGTAATTTGTGCGGACGCCTGCAGGAAGGATGATTGTCCATCTTGCAGACGTTTAATCAAAATGCAACATATTAATTGCTTTGCAAGCGATAAGTTGCCAGTGGTTGAACTTCTGCAGCTAAAGTAATTTGCCTTCGGGCATGTAATTTTAAGTGAAGAGTTTGATCCTGGCTCAGAGTGAACGCTGGCGGCAGGCCTAACACATGCAAGTCGAACGGCAGCACAGTAAGAGCTTGCTCTTATGGGTGGCGAGTGGCGGACGGGTGAGGAATACATCGGAATCTACTCTTTCGTGGGGGATAACGTAGGGAAACTTACGCTAATACCGCATACGACCTACGGGTGAAAGCGGAGGACCTTCGGGCTTCGCGCGATTGAATGAGCCGATGTCGGATTAGCTAGTTGGCGGGGTAAAGGCCCACCAAGGCGACGATCCGTAGCTGGTCTGAGAGGATGATCAGCCACACTGGAACTGAGACACGGTCCAGACTCCTACGGGAGGCAGCAGTGGGGAATATTGGACAATGGGCGCAAGCCTGATCCAGCCATGCCGCGTGGGTGAAGAAGGCCTTCGGGTTGTAAAGCCCTTTTGTTGGGAAAGAAAAGCAGTCGGTTAATACCCGATTGTTCTGACGGTACCCAAAGAATAAGCACCGGCTAACTTCGTGCCAGCAGCCGCGGTAATACGAAGGGTGCAAGCGTTACTCGGAATTACTGGGCGTAAAGCGTGCGTAGGTGGTGGTTTAAGTCTGTTGTGAAAGCCCTGGGCTCAACCTGGGAATTGCAGTGGATACTGGGTCACTAGAGTGTGGTAGAGGGTAGCGGAATTCCCGGTGTAGCAGTGAAATGCGTAGAGATCGGGAGGAACATCCGTGGCGAAGGCGGCTACCTGGACCAACACTGACACTGAGGCACGAAAGCGTGGGGAGCAAACAGGATTAGATACCCTGGTAGTCCACGCCCTAAACGATGCGAACTGGATGTTGGGTGCAATTTGGCACGCAGTATCGAAGCTAACGCGTTAAGTTCGCCGCCTGGGGAGTACGGTCGCAAGACTGAAACTCAAAGGAATTGACGGGGGCCCGCACAAGCGGTGGAGTATGTGGTTTAATTCGATGCAACGCGAAGAACCTTACCTGGTCTTGACATCCACGGAACTTTCCAGAGATGGATTGGTGCCTTCGGGAACCGTGAGACAGGTGCTGCATGGCTGTCGTCAGCTCGTGTCGTGAGATGTTGGGTTAAGTCCCGCAACGAGCGCAACCCTTGTCCTTAGTTGCCAGCACGTAATGGTGGGAACTCTAAGGAGACCGCCGGTGACAAACCGGAGGAAGGTGGGGATGACGTCAAGTCATCATGGCCCTTACGACCAGGGCTACACACGTACTACAATGGTAGGGACAGAGGGCTGCAAACCCGCGAGGGTAAGCCAATCCCAGAAACCCTATCTCAGTCCGGATTGGAGTCTGCAACTCGACTCCATGAAGTCGGAATCGCTAGTAATCGCAGATCAGCATTGCTGCGGTGAATACGTTCCCGGGCCTTGTACACACCGCCCGTCACACCATGGGAGTTTGTTGCACCAGAAGCAGGTAGCTTAACCTTCGGGAGGGCGCTTGCCACGGTGTGGCCGATGACTGGGGTGAAGTCGTAACAAGGTAGCCGTATCGGAAGGTGCGGCTGGATCACCTCCTTTTGAGCATGACGTCATCGTCTTGCGGGCGTCCTCACAAATTACCTGCATTCAGAGATTCATACCGGCACAGGTCGGTATGCGAAGTCCCTTTTGGGGCCTTAGCTCAGCTGGGAGAGCACCTGCTTTGCAAGCAGGGGGTCGTCGGTTCGATCCCGACAGGCTCCACCATATTGAGTGAAAAGACTTCGGGTCTGTAGCTCAGGTGGTTAGAGCGCACCCCTGATAAGGGTGAGGTCGGTAGTTCGAGTCTACCCAGACCCACCACTCTGAATGTAGTGCACACTTAAGAATTTATATGGATCAGCGTTGAGGCTGATACATGTTCTTTTATAACTTGTGACGTAGCGAGCGTTTGAGATATCTATCTAAACGTGTCGTTGAGGCTAAGGCGGGGACTTCGAGTCCCTAAATAATTGAGTCGTATGTTCGCGTTGGTGGCTTTGTACCCCACACAACACGGCATGTAACTCCGAGGCAACTTGGGGTTATATGGTCAAGCGAATAAGCGCACACGGTGGATGCCTAGGCGGTCAGAGGCGATGAAGGACGTGGTAGCCTGCGAAAAGTGTCGGGGAGCTGGCAACAAGCTTTGATCCGGCAATGTCCGAATGGGGAAACCCACTGCTTCGGCAGTATCCTGCAGTGAATTCATAGCTGCTGGAAGCGAACCCGGTGAACTGAAATATCTAAGTAACCGGAGGAAAAGAAATCAACCGAGATTCCCTAAGTAGTGACGAGCGAACGGGGAGCAGCCCTTAAGCTGGAATGGCTTTAGAAAAACAATCTGGAAAGATTGGCCATAGAAGGTGATAGCCCTGTATTTAAAAGGGCCACTCCAGTGAAGACGAGTAGGGCGGGGCACGTGAAACCCTGTCTGAATATGGGGGGACCATCCTCCAAGGCTAAATACTCCTGACCGACCGATAGTGAACCAGTACCGTGAGGGAAAGGCGAAAAGAACCCCGGAGAGGGGAGTGAAATAGATCCTGAAACCGTGTGCGTACAAGCAGTAGGAGCTCGCAAGAGTGACTGCGTACCTTTTGTATAATGGGTCAGCGACTTACTGTTCGTGGCAAGCTTAACCGTATAGGGGAGGCGAAGGGAAACCGAGTCTGATAAGGGCGCATAGTCGCGGGCAGTAGACCCGAAACCGGGTGATCTAGTCATGGCCAGGGTGAAGGTGCCGTAACAGGTACTGGAGGCCCGAACCCACGTCTGTTGCAAAAGACGGGGATGAGCTGTGATTAGGAGTGAAAAGCTAATCGAACCCGGAGATAGCTGGTTCTCCTCGAAAGCTATTTAGGTAGCGCCTCGGACGAATACTACTGGGGGTAGAGCACTGTTATGGCTAGGGGGTCATCGCGACTTACCAAACCATTGCAAACTCCGAATACCAGTACGTACTATCCGGGAGACACACGGCGGGTGCTAACGTCCGTCGTGAAAAGGGAAACAACCCAGACCCACAGCTAAGGTCCCAAATTCACTGCTAAGTGGAAAACGATGTGGAAAGGCATAGACAGCCAGGAGGTTGGCTTAGAAGCAGCCACCCTTTAAAGAAAGCGTAATAGCTCACTGGTCGAGTCGGTCTGCGCGGAAGATTTAACGGGGCTAAGCAGTGAACCGAAGCTTGGGGTGCATAAAACTTGTTTTATGCGCGGTAGAGGAGCGTTCCGTAAGCCTGCGAAGGTGGATTGAGAAGTCTGCTGGAGGTATCGGAAGTGCGAATGCTGACATGAGTAACGATAATGCGGGTGAAAAGCCCGCACGCCGAAAGCCCAAGGTTTCCTTGCGCAACGTTAATCGACGCAGGGTTAGTCGGTCCCTAAGGCGAGGGCGAAAGCCGTAGTCGATGGGAAGCAGGTTAATATTCCTGCACCTCGCGTGAGTGCGATGGAGGGACGGAGAAGGTTAGGTGTACCGGGCGTTGGTTGTCCCGGGGAAAGGCGGTAGGTTTGGATCTTTGGCAAATCCGGGATCCTTTAAGACCGAGCACCGAGACGAGCCTTTATGGCGAAGTCACTGATACCACGCTTCCAGGAAAAGCTCCTAAGCTTCAGCTCACGAAGACCGTACCGTAAACCGACACAGGTGGGTAGGATGAGAATTCTCAGGCGCTTGAGAGAACTCGGGTGAAGGAACTAGGCAACATGGCACCGTAACTTCGGGAGAAGGTGCACCCTTTTTGGTGGCTCATGCGAGCTATAGCTGAAGAGGGTCGCAGAAACCAGGCCGCTGCGACTGTTTATCAAAAACACAGCACTCTGCAAACACGAAAGTGGACGTATAGGGTGTGACGCCTGCCCGGTGCTGGAAGGTTAATTGATGGGGTCAGCCGCAAGGCGAAGCTCTTGATCGAAGCCCCAGTAAACGGCGGCCGTAACTATAACGGTCCTAAGGTAGCGAAATTCCTTGTCGGGTAAGTTCCGACCTGCACGAATGGCGTAACGACAGCGGCGCTGTCTCCACCCGAGACTCAGTGAAATTGAAATCGCTGTGAAGATGCAGCGTTCCCGTGGCAAGACGGAAAGACCCCGTGAACCTTTACTATAGCTTTACACTGAACGTTGAGTTCGTCTGTGTAGGATAGGTGGGAGGCTATGAAACTGTGGCGCTAGCTGCAGTGGAGCCATCCTTGAAATACCACCCTGTCGTGCTTGACGTTCTAACCTAGATCCGTTATCCGGATCAGGGACCGTGTATGGTGGGTAGTTTGACTGGGGCGGTCTCCTCCTAAAGAGTAACGGAGGAGCACGAAGGTACGCTCAGCGCGGTCGGACATCGCGCACTGTGTGCAAAGGCATAAGCGTGCTTGACTGCAAGATCGACGGATCAAGCAGGTACGAAAGTAGGTCTTAGTGATCCGGTGGTTCTGTATGGAAGGGCCATCGCTCAACGGATAAAAGGTACTCCGGGGATAACAGGCTGATACCGCCCAAGAGTTCATATCGACGGCGGTGTTTGGCACCTCGATGTCGGCTCATCACATCCTGGGGCTGTAGTCGGTCCCAAGGGTATGGCTGTTCGCCATTTAAAGTGGTACGCGAGCTGGGTTCAGAACGTCGTGAGACAGTTCGGTCCCTATCTGCCATGGGCGTTGGAAGTTTGAGAGGGGCTGCTCCTAGTACGAGAGGACCGGAGTGGACGAACCTCTGGTGTTCCGGTTGTCACGCCAGTGGCATTGCCGGGTAGCTATGTTCGGAAGCGATAACCGCTGAAAGCATCTAAGCGGGAAGCGCGCCTCAAGATGAGACTTCCCGGGGCACAAGCCCCCTAAAGGAACCATATAGACTATGTGGTTGATAGGTCAGGTGTGTAAGTACAGCAATGTATTGAGCTAACTGATACTAATGATCCGTGCGGCTTGACCATATAACCTCAAGTTGCCTTGGTCCCAACGAACGTTGGTAGATCACCAAACGCAAGCTACGTCACAAGTTACCTATGCGAGACGAGCGCTGTGAAGCGCTGCTCCAACCGTCTCCCTGGTGAAATTAGCGCTGTGGAACCACCCGATCCCATCCCGAACTCGGAAGTGAAACGCAGCTGCGCCGATGGTAGTGTGGCTCAAGCCATGCGAGAGTAGGTCATCGCCAGGGGCTTTACCCGAAACCCTCAGTCCAATAGGACTGAGGGTTTCTTTTTGTGCGAAATTCGGCCGCGAAAAGCCAAAGCCAAAGCCAAAGCCAAAGCCAGAGCTAAAGCCAAGCCAGAGGCAGAGGCAGAGCTGAAGCCGAGTAGCGCCACGGCAATCAGACACTCGGACGCTCCACTGGCGCAATCGAGCACCGTAACGAGACTGGGGCGACGAGCTGGATTTACTGCCGTTGGCCACCATATTGAATCGGTGTCGGTGCACCGCCGGCCTGGCCAATTGGAGACCTGCATGCCCGAGCTGCCCGAAGTCGAAACCACCTTGCGTGGACTGGCTCCGCATCTGGTCGGCCAACGCATCCATGGCGTCATCTTGCGACGCCCCGACCTGCGCTGGCCGATTCCTGAGCAGATCGAACGCTTGTTGCCCGGCGCGACCATTACCGATGTGCGTCGCCGGGCCAAATACCTGTTGATCGATACCGATGCCGGCGGCAGCGCGCTGCTGCATCTTGGAATGTCGGGAAGTCTGCGCGTGTTACCTGGCGATACCCCGCCGCGGGCGCACGATCATGTGGATATCAGCCTGGAAAATGGCCGTGTCCTGCGCTTCAACGATCCGCGTCGGTTTGGTTGCCTGTTGTGGCAGAGCGATGCACACGTGCACGATCTGCTGGCGGCACTCGGCCCGGAACCATTATCGGATGCATTTACTGGCGATTATCTGCATGCACTGGCGAGTGGCCGGCGCGCGGCAGTGAAAACCTTTCTGATGGATCAGGCGGTCGTCGTGGGCGTGGGAAATATCTATGCGGCAGAAAGCCTGCATCGCGCCGGAATCAGCCCATTACGCGAAGCGGGCAAAGTGTCATTGGACCGTTACCGGCGCCTGGCCACGGCGGTGAAAGACATCCTCGGCTACGCCATCCAGCGCGGCGGTACCACGCTGCGCGATTTCATCAGCCCGGACGGGGCGCTCGGTTACTTCGAGCAGGAACTCACGGTGTATGGGCGCGAGGGTGAAGCCTGCAAGCAGTGTGGACGTGTCTTGAAACACGCCACGATCGGGCAACGTGCGACGGTGTGGTGTAGTAATTGCCAGCGTTGAACGCCGGACAGATGACCCACGCTGATCGAAACACCAGCCTCCAGTTCTGCGTCAGCTACGACAGCTGGCCAGTAGCCCTCGGGTAACAGCAAACGGCGCGCTTGGAGTCACAGTGGCCGATTGCTTGATGGTGCGTTGCCGTGCATCGCGCCACAATCGTGACGTCCTGCGATTGGAGTCGTCCATGCCTGCCTCACTGCGCTACTTAATGCCGATCATGCTTGTGGGTGCATCAGCGTTGCCGCTGGCAACAGACACATACGCGGATGAGCTTGCGTCCAGCACCAAACCTGCAGTTGAGCGCATCCAGTTGCACAACGGAGTTGTTGAACTCAGTGCTACGCCCGCGTTCGGTGGGCGCGTGCTGTCCTTCAA
Organism: Xanthomonas sp. NCPPB 1826; assembly: GCF_056725285.1. Lineage (NCBI taxonomy): Bacteria > Pseudomonadati > Pseudomonadota > Gammaproteobacteria > Lysobacterales > Lysobacteraceae > Xanthomonas > Xanthomonas sp. NCPPB 1826. The sequence continues at coordinate 4,925,830 of NZ_CM161521.1, read as the reverse complement.
TTTGCGTGGACACCCCAACGTGTTGAAGACGGGTGAGGCAGTTGATCAGCAGCCCGCGCCAAAAGTATTCGCGACTGCCGGCGATATCCCGTATCTCGGCCACGATGTCTGGGTAGGGCCGCAGAGTCAGTGGTGGGTGCATCAACAGGTCAACCTCACACGTAAGGCGGCCACCGCGGTTTGGCCACCGGATCCGTATCTGTCATTGGCAACCACGCGTGCAGTCACACGTAGTGACGATCAACTGATCCTGGAAGGCGTGCCCAGTCCGGTCACCGGCGTGCAGCTACGCAAGCGCGTGGCTCTTGCATCCACGCGTGCCGATACCGTGGAGGTGGAAGCAATCGCTCGGAATATTCGCAAGGAGCCGATCGGCTGGGATCTGTGGTTCAACACGCGGGTCGCGGCGGGCACGCGCGTGTTCGTACCGGTGGCCGACGCGGCAGACATTCGCCTGCAGCCGCCGACAGAGGCCGGCACGGTTGCGCCGGCCTACCGGCATCAAGGCGGTGTGTTTGCATTACGTGCCGATGCACGACAGGACGGGCTGATTCAGCGCGGCAAGGTATTGTTGCAGCCTTCGGCAGGCTGGATGGCGGGCTTTGCGGGCGACCAGGTGTTGGTGATCCGCTTTGCGCACCAGCCGCTGTCGGCGATCCATCCGGAGCAAGGGCAGGTGGAACTGTATCTGGACGCGCCGCCGCAGCATCCCGAGCGCGGGCTGCTGGAAATGGAAGTGCACGCACCGTACCGGCAGCTGGCGCCGGGCGAGCGCATGCAGGCGAACGAGCAATGGACCTTGCTGCGCTACACCGGACCCGACGTGCAGCAGGCCCAACACCAGTTCCTGTGCAGCAAGGCTAAGGAGCTGCAGCTGACCAATGCGTGCGCGCCTTCGTCTGCCGCGCCCTGACCTCCGCATTCACCTCCGTGCCGAGCTGTGGCTATGATGGCGGCCATTCCCTGAGCAGACCGATGCGCATGCAACGACGCCACTTCCTGAAGAATGCCGCCGCCGCATTGGCCGCGCTCGGTTTGCCGGCGCTGCCGCAGTGGGCGTTGGCGGCCAAGGCCGTTGGTCTGCGTCGCTTGGGACAGCCGCAACCATTCGACTATGGCTGGCTCAAGGGGCAGGCGCGTGCGTTGGCCACGGCGCCTTACAAGAGCCATAAGCAGCTGCTTCCGGGGTCGCTGGAAGCATTGAACTGGGATCAGTACCAGTCGATCCGCTACCGCCAGGACCATGCACTATGGGCCGACGGCAACGGCAAGTTCCAGGCGAAGTTCTTCCATCTGGGGCTGTACTTCCATACCCCCGTGCACATCTACGACATCGTCGACGGCCAGGCGCAGCAACTGGCCTACGATCCGGCGGCGTTCGATTACGGCAGCAGCGGGCTGGGCGGCAAGCAGTTGCCCAAGGACCTGGGCTTTGCCGGGTTCCGTCTCAACACGCGCAAGGACACCGATCGCGATTTCTCGGCCTTCCTGGGCGCGAGCTATTTCCGTGCGGTCGGCAAGGAAGGCCAGTACGGGCAGTCGGCGCGCGGGCTGGCGATCGACACCGGTACCGGTGGGCCGGAGGAGTTCCCGGACTTCATCGCCTATTACCTGGAGCAGCCGGCCGACGATTCGAACACCGTGGTGGTGTACGGGCTGCTGGATTCGCCCAGCGTTGCCGGTGCGTATCGCTTTGCCATCACCAATGGCGAGGTGCTGGTGATGGAGATCGACAGCGCGCTCTACCCGCGCAAGACCATCGAGCGATTGGGGATCGGTCCGTGCACCAGCATGTACCAGGTCGGGGAAAACGATCGCCGCATGGACTGGGACTGGCGGCCGGAAATCCACGACACCGATGGCCTGGCGATGTGGACCGGCGGCGGCGAGTGGATCTGGCGGCCGTTGTGCAATCCGCCGCAGCTGCGCTTCAACATGTTCGTCGATGAGAATCCGCGCGGATTCGGCCTGCTGCAGCGCGATCGCAACTTCGACCATTATCAGGACGACGGCGTGTTCTACGAGAAGCGCCCCTGCCTGTGGGTGGAACCCAAGAACGGCTGGGGCAAGGGCTCGGTGCAGCTGGTCGAGATTCCGACCGTGGACGAGACCTTCGACAACATCGTGGCGTTCTGGAATCCGCAGGACAAGCCGCAGCCGGGGCAAGAGTTGCTGATGGGGTACCGGTTGTATTGGGGCGCGCATCCGCCGGCCAGCTCGCCGCTGGCGCACTGCGTGGCCACGCGCACCGGCCTGGGCGGCATCGTCGGGCAGAAGCGCAGCCATTTCTCGTGGCGGTTTGCGGTGGATTTTGCCGGGGGCGAACTGGCTGCGTTGGCCAAGGACCCGAAAGCCAAGGTCGAGGCCATTCTCCAGGTGTCGCGTGGCAGCACCGAGATCGTGTCGGCGCGTCCGCTGCATGAGCTCAAGGGCTATCGGGCGATGTTCGACCTGGTGCCGCCGGATGACAGTACCCGGCAGATCGATATCCGCCTGTTTCTGCGCGCCAACGGCAAGCCGCTGACCGAAACCTGGCTGTACCAGTGGACGCCGCCACCGGCGAGCGAGCGCAAGATCTACTAGCGCACAGGGACGTCGCGCGACCGATAAGGAAAGCGATTGTCAGGCAGGTGCGGATGGCGCAGTGACGACAGGCCGCCGATCTAGGATGTCGACCGCGGCTGCGTTGCAGCCGCACAGTCGCGGATGCGGCGCCCAGGCGCCTCGGACTCAGGCCGACGTCGAGCTGTTGACCAACTGCATGCGCGCACGCGGGCGCACGCAGGCCAGGTCCACCCGGAAGCAGGTGCCGTCCTTGCCGCTGAGGATGCGCAGTTCGCCCTGATGGGCCCGGGCGATCTGGGCGGCCATGTGCAGGCCCAGATCCACTTCGGGCAAGGCGCGTCCGCCGGTGTGCACATGGGTGGAGGCCTGCAACACGTCGAGCCGGCGTGGATCGATCCCGTCCAGATTGCAGACCTCAATGCGCAGGCGGCCCTGCTCGGTGACCGCGACCGCCTTGATCAGCGAACTCTGTTGCCCCTGCACCACGGCGTTGATCATCAGGCTGCCGAACATCTGTGCCAGGCGCACCGCATCGCCATGCACCGGCTCGTCGATGGCCACATGCGTGGACAGCACCTGGTTCGGATACGCGGCGCGGGTTTCATCGACAACCTGCGACAAGGCATCGAGCAGGTCGCTGCCGTTGCCGTAGTCCAGTTGCAGCCAGTCGCGTTCGATACCGCGCGCGAAATCGTTGGCGAAGTCGATCAGTTCTTCCATGCGCCGCAGGCTGCGCTGCATCGACCGGATCGCGCCGCCCTGGCGCTGGTTGAGCGGGTCGATCGCCAGCATGTCCACCACCGCATGCATGGACTGCAGCGGGTTGCGCAGATCGTGGCCAAGGATGCCGATGAACTCTTCGCGCAGGCGCGCGGAGGCGCCGATACGCCCCAGCTCGCTGCGTGCGCGCCGCGATTCCTGCGCGCTCTCTTCGGCACGCTGCTCGGCCTGGATCTGCGCTGCCAGCAGTTGCGCCAGCAGCTCGACCTTTTCCACCATCGGCGCGTCCATGACGCGCGGCAACGGGTCCAGCGCGCACAAGGTGCCGAACACGCTGCCGTCGTCAAACTTGATCGGCACCGACACATAGCTCTCGAAGCCGTACAGCCGCGGCGTGGGGTGGTCGCGGAAGACCGGGTGCTCGGAGGCATGGCCGAACCACAACGCGTTGCCCTGGGTACGCACGCTGTCGCAGAAAGTGGTGACCAGGGGCAGCTCGTCGCCGGGCGCCAGGCCGAACGACAGCTCGTCGCGGACCTGGCAGGTGATCCAGCGCGTATCGGTCACGCGCGCAACAGCCGCGAACCCCATGCCGGTCAGACGGGTGAGAATGGTCAGGACATCCGGGACCGACGATAGCCGGCCAACACGCGCGATATCTGCGCGTAACTCGGGAGGAAGCGGACCCATGAATTGCCTCCCGACAAGTGGATGGTCGCCAGTTTACAGGACTGTGGTTGCGCCTGGTTGCGCGCGGATCGCTGCAACGGCACCGCAACGATACGCCTGTTGATGTGTAGCGGAAATACAGCGGCGATCGAATGCCTGCAGGGGTTTATCGACGCATCACACGTGCATACCGGAGCAGCGCGTCAACGGCATTTCGGCTGAATTCTTCAGCCAGTTACCACGGCGGTTTACCTGCCCGATGGCGGGCAAATACCCGGCGCGGCAAGGCCGAATCATCCAGGAAGTGGCGTGTCGCGATCCGCGCATCAAGACCATCTGGCGGGATCGGGTCATGGCCGCCGCACAAGGACGGTATCTGTGCGTGGGCAAGGCTTCGTCGGGTGCGCAACCGCTTCGGCATGACGATGCCATTCTCACTGGGCGACATGCCGATGCCCGGTTTCGTAGAAGATCGGCATTGCCCGCGGCAGGCGACATTCTCGGCGTCGCGCTGCACCTCAGTCAGCGCGATGCCGTGGAGCGTTACGCGCCCGCCGGCGGCAGCGGCAGCGCGATCTGCAGCGGGTCGATGCGGCCTTCGCCACGCATGATCTTCTTGAACTCGGCGCGGCTGACCGACACGTAGCGCTCGTTGCCGCCGATCTCCACCTGCGGGCCGTCCTGCACCGCGTGGCCTTGCGCATCCACGCGCACGGTCATGGTGGCCTTGCTGCCGCTGTGGCAGATGGTCTTGATCTCCTCCAGCTCGTCCGCCCAGGCCAGCAGGAACTGGCTGCCCTCGAACAGCTCGCCGCGGAAGTCGGTCCGCAGGCCGTAGCACAGCACCGGAATGCGCAGGCGGTCGACCACCTCGCTCAACTGCCAGACCTGGCCACGGCTGAGGAACTGCGCCTCGTCCACCAGCACGCAATGCAGCGCGCCTTCGGCCTGGATGTCGCGTTCGATCAGTTGCTGCAACTCGGTGCCGCGATCGAAGGTGCGCCCGTCCGCGCGCAGGCCGATCCGCGAGGCCACCACGCCGCTGCCGGCGCGGTGATCGAGCTTGGGCGTGAGGATCAAGGTGCGCATGCCGCGTTCGCGGTAGTTGTGCGCCGACTGCAGCAAGGTGGTGGTCTTGCCGGCATTCATTGCCGAGTAGTAGAAATAGAGCTTGGCCATTGGTGGATTTTACCGGGCCGGGCGGCCGGCGGTGACAGCCATCTGCATGAACCGGCTGCGCAGGCCTGCCCGGCGCGGCGCCGGTACAATGGCCTGCTATGTTGGAAGCCTCTATGCACGGTCTCAATCCCCCGCAAAGCGCCGCAGTGCTGCACTGCGAAGGTCCCTTGTTGGTGCTGGCCGGTGCCGGCAGCGGCAAGACGCGCGTGATCGTGGAGAAGATCGCGCACCTGATCGCCACCGGCCGCTATCCGGCCAAGCGCATCGCCGCGATCACCTTCACCAACAAGTCGGCCAAGGAAATGCGCGAGCGTGTGGCCAAGCGCATCCGTGGCGATGGCGCCGATGGCCTGACCATCTGTACCTTCCACGCGCTGGGGCTGAAGTTCCTGCAGATCGAGCACGCCGCTGCCGGCTTGAAGCGCGGCTTTTCGATCTTCGATTCCGACGATGCCGCCGCCCAGATCAAGGACCTGATGCACGGCGCCAAGCCCGACGCGATCGAAGATGCCAAGAACCTGATCTCGCGCGCCAAGAACGCCGGCCTGTCGCCCGAACAGGCGATGGCGGCGGCACGCAGCAACCGCGAAAAGGAAGCCGCCAGCCTGTACGAGCGCTACCAGGCGCGGCTGACCACCTTCAACGCGGTGGACTTCGACGACCTGATCCGCCTGCCGGTGCAGATCCTGGAGGCCAACGAAGAGATCGTGATGGGCTGGCGCGAGCGCATCGGCTACCTGCTGGTGGACGAGTGCCAGGACACCAACGATGCGCAGTACCGGCTGCTGAAAATGCTGGCCGGGCCGCGCGGCAACTTCACCTGCGTGGGCGACGACGATCAGAGCATCTACGCCTGGCGCGGTGCCAATCCGGAAAACCTGCAGCAGATGGGCCGCGATTATCCGGCGCTGGAAATCATCAAGCTGGAACAGAATTACCGCTGCTCCAACCGCGTGCTGCGTGCGGCCAATGCCTTGATCGCGCACAACCCGCACGAGCACTTGAAGACCCTGTGGAGCGATCAGGCCGACGGCGAGCGCATCCGCGTGTGGGAATGCCGCGACAGCGAGCACGAAGCGGAAAAGGTCGCCGCTGAGATCTCGTTCCTGGGTACCGCCAAGCAGGTGCCGTGGAGCGATTTCTGCATCCTGTTCCGCGGCAATTTCCAATCGCGGCCGCTGGAAAAGGCGCTGCAGCTGCTGCGCGTGCCGTATCACCTGACCGGTGGCACCGCGTTTCTGGAGCGGCAGGAAGTCAAGGACGTGCTGTCGTGGTTGCGGCTGATCGTCAACCCCGAAGATGACGCAGCGTTTTTGCGTGCCGTGCAGTCGCCAAAGCGCGAGGTCGGAGCGACCTCGCTGGCGCGGCTGGCCGAGCTTGCCAGTGCGAAGTCGGTGCCTATGTCGCGCGCGGCCGAGTCGATGGGCGCGCTGCAGCACCTGCCGCCGCGTGCGGCCAATGGCCTGAGTGCGTTCACCGATATCCTGCGCGATATGCGCGAGCATTCGGCCAGGCTGCCGGCGGGGGAATTGGTGCGCATGCTGGCCGACAAATCCGGCCTGCTCAACGACCTGCGCAATCAGTCCAAGGACGAAACCGGCTTCCAGCGGCGCAAGCGCAATCTGGACGAGCTGGCCGAGTGGTTTGAAGGCGGCCCGCGTGGTGCAAGTGCCAGCGATCTGGCCGCGCAGCTGGCGTTGTTGTCGCGCAACGACAAGGACGATGGCGGCAACCAGGTACGCATGATGACCATGCACGCGTCCAAGGGCCTGGAATTCCGTTATGTGTTCATCGTCGGCTGCGAGGACGGCGTGCTGCCGCATGAAGTGAGCCTGGAAGAAGGCAACCTGCAGGAAGAACGCCGGCTGCTGTATGTGGGCATCACCCGCGCCAAGGAGCAGCTGTGGATGAGCCACAGCAAATTGACGCGCAAGTTCGGCGAGCATGTGCGGCTCAAGCCCAGCCGCTTCTTCGACGAGATCCCGGCCGAAGAATTGCAGCGCGATGGTGCCGACCCGGTGGCCGATGCCGAGCGCAAGAAAGAGCGCGCCAGCGCGGGCTTGGCGGCGATCCAGGCGTTGTTCGACTAGCGGTTGTTGCGTACCACGCAGGCTTGCCAGCGACCCGCCTGCACGGCAGTCTGGTTTGCCCTGATGCCGGAGTGCGCCGTGACTGTCGTGATCGAAACCCCGCGTTTGCGCCTGCGGACATTGGATCCCGAGCGCGATGCCGACGCCGTGCTGACGCTGGTCAACGACCCCGGCTTCATCGCCGGCATCAACGACCGCGGTGTACGTACCCGCGAGCAGGCACGTGATCATCTGCGTGAGTGGGCGCAGGCGCACCAGGAAAAATACGGCTTTGCGCACTGGGCGGTGGAGACGCGCGCCGAAGGGACGTTTGCCGGCACATTGGGGTTGTTGTGCCGCGATACCTTGCCGATGCCGCATATCGGCTTTGCACTGCTGCCCGAGCACCGCGGCAAGGGCTATGTCAGCGAGGCCGGGCGCGCAGTGCTGGACCATGCGCGCGATGTGCTGGGGTTGCCGCAGCTGTGCGCGATCGTGTCGCCGGACAATGCCGATTCGATTCGCGCGCTGGAAAAACTCGGATTGCAGCGGCAAGGCCTGCGCGTGTTGAGCCAGGAGGACCACCCGGTGCTGTATTACACGATCGCGCTCGCTCCGGCCGACATGGACAGCCGGGCAGGCCTGCGGCACCCTGGCGGCGACTCTCACCGCTGAACGCGGCCGACACAACGCAGCAAACAGTCGTCAGCGCGGCGGGCACGGCGCGCAGGTACTTCGGTGGACGAAGGGCGCAGCGACTCCGCACCGCACCTGCCTGGCGATGAGCGCCGTCGTTGTGTCCGTCGCCCCAACAAGGACACTTGCATGCCATTGCTGGTCAACGCCTATTCCACGCTGCGCGAGCCGTTGTGGCCGGATTTCCTGCCGCGCGCCGCCGTGCAGCACCGCGACCACGCCGATCCGGAATTGGCCACGCATCTGCATGGCTTCGTCGGCTACGTGAATCAGGCCGGCGACGGCCAGATGACCCAGCCGCGCTATCACCTGATGCGGCATGTGCAGCGTGTGCGCCAGCACTTCACCTTCGAGGTCGACGATGCGGCCTTCGGGGAATTGGCGCAGTGGGCCGAGCAGGCCAACGCGGTGTGTTTCCTGGCCGACGGTAGCGTGCGCGATCCGCATGGGCGGGTGCTGATCAGCCAGGGCGAGCCGGCGATCGATGAGCAGGCGCAGGTGCCGTATCCGCCGGATGCCTTGCAGCGGCGTGCGCAGCAACTCGCGCAGCTGACCGCGCAAGGCATCCGCGTGCCACCCAGCCTGCCGCCGGTGCCTGGCGAGGCCGAAGCACGGGTGCGCGATGCGGCGGCGGTGACGCAGCGCATGCTGGCGTTGTTTGCGGTGGCCTTGCGCGCGGAGATGCTGGCCGCCGGCGATACGCCACCGGCGTTGGAAGCGATGGACGCCCGCCTGCCCGGTGTGGCAGCGGCACTGTCGCCGCAGGAGCGCGCCTTTTTTGCCCAGCCTGCGCCGGAGCCCCAGCAGCTCGCCAACTTCGGCTGGCGCTACGAGAGCCTGGCCGTGCTGCAGTGGGCCCTGGGGCTGGCCGAGGCGCTGCCGGAGCCGACCGACCTGTGCGATGTACCCCTGGCCGCCCAGCGCGCGCTGGAGCATGCCGAAGCCGCGACGCGGCCGTCGCTGACGCTACGGCCGGTGCCCGAGCTGCTGGATGCGCTGGACCGGCACTTGCGCCTGCATTGGGCGGTGCGCCAGGCCGGCCAGAGCGAGCAACCGCCACCGGCCGGCATCGTGCCGGGCGTGGTCTACGAGCGTCACTACACCCTCAACTGGCTGCTGCACTTCGAAGACGCCGACTGGGACGAGGTGGATACGCCGACGTAAGCGGGCCGGCCGCAGGCTGCGCCGTCACTGCGCGGCCTGCGCGTCGTCTGGCGGTCTGGCCGGTCGTTGCGTGCTTTGCGCCCCGCGCAGGGGTCGATGTGAAGCGGGCATCTCCAGGTGCGGACCGTCGCGCTAGGCGCCAGCCGCCTCCAGGCGCGCCTGCACGGCGGCCAGCGCATCCTGCAGCTCGGCGACGGTGGCTTCCAGCGTTTGTACGCGCGCTTCCAGCTCGCTGCTGTCGGCGTTGCTGCGGGGGCCTGGCGCAGCGCGTGCCGCCGCGGCCTGCAACGCCTCCACATCCAGCTCGCCGCTGAGCAGATGCATGTAGCGGTCCTCGCGCTGGCCGCTGGCACGCGGCAGTTGCACCGCCAGGCCGCGCTGGATGAGCCGGTCCAGATGGTGGCGCACGTCGTCGGCATCGTTGAAGCGCGCCAACCGCTCGCTGCGCGCGAACAGTTCGCCCAGGGTTTGCGGGCCGCGCAACAGCAGCAGGCCGATCAGGGCGACCTGCTGGCGGGTCAGGTCCAGCACGCTGCCCAGCCGGTGCTCGTAACGCTCGGCGCGCGAGGAAAACTGCTGGCGGACCAGCCCCAGGGTTTCGAGTTGACGCAGGGCGTGATGCACCACGCCGGTCTGCAGGTTCAGCACCGGCTCGCGTGCGGTCTTCTGGTTGGCGGCCACCTGCGCGGCGTTGACCGTGAGCGGATACGCATCCGGCGTGGTCGCCTCTTTTTCGATCAGGCAGCCGAGCACGCGGGCCTGGGCGGTATCGAGGACGGGCGGGGAAGGTGCATCTGTCATGGGGGTGACTCCGGGGCAATCAGCGCACAAGGATATGCCGATCCTGCATCGGCATTCTTCAGGCCGCGATCCCATGCAGGGCAGCCAGAGCGGCAACGGCAGCGAAGACGCAGGCAGGCGCCGGGGCTGTCAGTCGTCGCAGGCGCATGAGGCACTCGCGCATCGCCAGCAAATGCCGCAGTGGCCACGTCGTCATGCGTGCGCACGTGCCGCTGCCCGCAGCACTGCCGTCGGCCGGAGCGGGCGGGGCGGCGCGAACCCGCTAAAATCGCGGTCTTCATTGCCGCTCCTGTCCTGGTAGATGCCATGCGCCCCTCGCTTTACGCCCCGTTGTCCCTGCTCGCCTGCACCGCGCTGGCCCTGAGCGCCTGCAAACCCGGCGACAAGGAGCTGGCGCAGCGCGCGCAGGACGCCGCCGTGTCCGCCAATGCGGCCGCCGGCGCCGCCGCAGCCAAGACTGCCACGCCGCCCGCAGCCGCCACCGCGCCGGCCGGCGACGACAACCTCAACGCGGTGTTGTGGATGCAGCGCTCGGAGGAATACCGCGCCGTGGCCGAGCAGACCTACCGCGCCGCTGCCGACAAGCTGGACGCTGCGCTGAAGCAGCCCAACTGGGACGCGCTGGTGCCCGAGGAACGCGGCAATGCCGCCACCGGGCTGAAGCCGGCGGTGGTGCTGGACGTGGACGAGACGGTGCTGGACAACTCGCCCTACCAGGCGCGCCTGCTGCGCGACGGCAAGGAATACGACGAGCTGAGTTGGGACCAGTGGGTGGCGGAGAAGAAGGCCACCGCGATCCCGGGCGTGGTGGATTTCGCCAAGGCCGCCAACGCCCGCGGCATCACCCTGGTCTACATCTCCAACCGCGCCGTGCATCTGAAGGACGCCACGCTGGCCAACCTGCGCAGCGTCGGGCTGCCGGTGGCCGATGACAGCGTGTTCCTGGGCCTTGGCACGGTGGTCCAGGGCTGCGAGCAGAACGGCAGCGAGAAGAACTGCCGGCGCCAGCTGGCCGGCCAAAAGTACCGCGTGCTGATGCAGTTTGGCGACCAGCTCGGCGACTTCGTGCAGGTCACCGCCAACACCGGCCAGGCGCGTGGCGCGCTGCTGCAGCAGTACCACGACTGGTTCGGCGAGCGCTGGTGGATGCTTCCCAACCCCAGCTACGGCGGTTGGGAGCCGGCGCAGTTCAACAACGATTACGCCCAGCCCTGGCAGCAGCGCCACGATGCCAAGCGCGCCGCGCTGGAGGTGGCCCGATGAGCCGCGCCCCGCTGCCGCTGGCCGCGCATGAGCGGCTGATCTTCGCGCTGGATGTGCCTGGCCACGACGAGGCGATCGCCTGGGTCGACCGCCTGGGCGAGTCGGTGTCCTTCTACAAGATCGGCATGGAGCTGCTGGCCTCTGGCGAGTACTTCCAGGTGCTCGACGCCCTGGCCAGGCGCGACAAGCGCGTGTTCGTGGACCTGAAGTTCTTCGACATCCCCGCCACCGTGGCCGGCACCATCCGCCGGCTGGCGCAGTGGCCGGTGAGCTATTGCACCGTGCACGGCTGGCACGCCGGCATGCTGCAGGCCGCCGCCGAGGCCAACCACGGCGACATGCGCCTGCTGGCGGTGACCGTGCTGACCTCGATGGGCCGGCCGGACCTGGCCGCGATGGGCATCGACCGCGAACCGGTGGAGGTGGTGGTGGAGCGCGCGCTGGCCGCGCAGGCCGCCGGCATCGACGGGGTAATCGCCTCCGGCCAGGAGGCCGGCCCGATCCGTAGCGCCACCGGCGTGGGGTTTTCAATCGTCTGCCCCGGCATCCGCCCCGGCGGCCCGGTCGGCGACGATCAGCAACGTACCGTGGGTGTGGCGCAGGCCTTCCACGACGGCGCCGATGCCATCGTGGTCGGCCGGCCGATCCGCCTGGCTGCCGATCCGGCCGCTGCGGCGAATGCGATCCAGGCAGGAATCCAGGCAGTGCTGCGAGCGGAGCAGCACTGACGGAGCATGGGGATAGCGCACGCCGCACGCGGCGCAAGCAAGCAAAATCAATAAGTTAAAGCGATAGAATTAAAGTGTTGCTTTAACGTTAAAGCCTGCGTACGATGCCCCTCGTCCGATGTCAGTCGGAAGCTGTGCCACTCATTGTCCACCGGGCTTGTCCCGGTTTTCGAAGGGATCGGGCCTTGTGCCCGGTCCTTTTTTTTGCCTGCCGATCGGCGACTGCGCCGGCGGTGCCGTCGCTCAACGCGGCGCCGTTGCCTTGCAGTAGCGATCAATGAACTGCTGGTGGGTCGGCATGACGTCCACGCAGTGGCCGATGGTCTGCGCCACGCTGGCCAGGAAGCGTTCGGCGTCGTGATTGGGCACCTGGTCCACCAATGGGTGGTAGCCCTGCGGCAGGATGCCCTGGCCGACCATCACCTGCACCCAGCTGATCTCGGCGAACATCTCCTCGGCATTGCGATAGAAGCGCCCGCTGTCGCGGAACAGGTCCAGCGTGGTCTGTAGCTCCGGGGTGATCGGCATCGTGCGGCAGTGGCGCCAGAACGTGCTGTCGTCGCGCTCGGTGGCGTGGTAATGCAGCACCAGGAAATCGCGGATGCGGTCGAACTCGAACGCCAGCCGGTCGTTGTAGCGCTGCACCAGCACCGGGCTGATGCCCTCGCGCGGAAACAGCTCCAGCAGCCGGGAAATGCCGGCCTGGATCAGGTGGATGCTGGTCGATTCCAGTGGCTCCAGAAAGCCGCTGGCCAGGCCCAGCGCCACCACATTGCGGTTCCAGAACTGCTTGCGCCGCCCGGTGGTGAAGCGCAGCGGGCGCGGGTCGGCCAGCGGCTTGCCCTCCAGGTTGGCGAGCAGCGTGGCGGCGGCTTCGTCGTCGCTGATGTGCGCGCTGGAATACACATAGCCGTTGCCGGTGCGGTGCTGCAGCGGGATGCGCCACTGCCAGCCGGCCGCGCGCGCGGTGGAGCGCGTATACGGCGTGGGCGGGCCGACGTTTTCGCTCGGCACCGCCAGGGCGCGGTCGCAGGGTAGCCAATGGGTGAAGTCGTGGTAGCCGGTGTGCAGCGCTTCTTCGATCAACAGCCCGCGGAAGCCGGAGCAGTCGATGAACAGGTCGCCGCTGACGACCTGCCCGGAGGCCAGCTGCAGCGATTGCACGTGGCCACTGTCCGCATGCAGCTGCACCTGCTCGACCAGGCCTTCGATACGGGTGACGCCGCGCTGTTCGGCGTAAGTGCGCAAGAAGCGCGCGTACTGCGTGGCGTCGAAGTGATATGCGTAGGCGATATTGGCCAGCGGCGAATTGGCCGGCACATCGCCGGCCGAGGTCATGAACTTGCCGCGCACCGCGGCCACGGTGTTGAGCGTATAGGCACCCAGCGGCTGCGCCTTGCCGCGCGCGTGCTGCTTGATCCAGTACTGGTGGAACGGCAGCAGCCCGAGCGGGTGCCCGATCTGGGTGCCGAAGCCATGGATGTACGACGTGCCGGGCCGCTGCCAGTCGACGAACTCGATGCCGAGCTTGAAGCTGCCCTGGGTCTGGCGGACGAACTCGGCTTCGTCGATGCCGAGCAGGTTATTGAAGGCCTTGATGTGCGGCACGGTGGCCTCGCCGACGCCGACGGTGCCGAGCTGTTCGGACTCAATCAGCTGCACCTTGAAGCCGGGGCCAAGCACGCGCGCGAAGGCCGCGGCGGCCATCCAGCCAGCGGTGCCACCGCCGACGATGACGATGTTGCGGAGGGGAGCGGGGATCATGGAAGTCCGGTCCTGAGAAGAAGAGAAGCCGCCAACAAAACGTCTGTGGTCATTGCCAGGCGGTTGCAATCGATACACGGGACAACATGCACCACGTGCACACCGTTACGTCGCAAGTGTGTGATGCCCAACAGACGACTGCCCGCTATGTTTTGTTCGCCACTCTGAAACTGACAGGCGAACGGGGCCACGCGGCCCCGTTCGACTCACGCGCATGCAGGCGCATGCGCGTGCACGTTGCAGTGGATCAGAACTTTGCACCCACTTCGAAAATCACGCTGCGTGGCACGTAGCCGATCTCGCCGTCGTTGACCACGGTGATGTCCGGCTCCAGCCGACCATTACTGCCGAAGCTGTTGTACTGGTACTGGGTGAAGTTCTTGAAATCGAACACATTGAGCACGTTCACCCGTGCGGTCAGCTTGAAGTCGCCAGCCACGGTGAAGTCCTTGGTGGCCTGCAGATCCACGGTGCGGTAGCCCCAGATCTTGCCGCCCAGCAGGAACTTGCCGTTGCCCGGCGGAGTGACGCCGATCTGCTGGCAGGTGCCGCCATCGGGATCGGTGAAGCCGTAGCAGGCAATCGTGTTGATCGGCTCGGGCGTTGCCAGCACCAGCTTGGCGCCGAAGGTGACGCCCCACGGACCATCCAGCGAGCCGGAGGCCACGAAGCGGTGCGCCGAGACCGCATCGGACTTCACGAACGGATAGTCGCGGATGGTGGCCTTGTCGAATGCAAACGGCTCGTCGATGTTGCGGTTCTGGCGCGCGCTGGTATGCGTGTACGCCAGGTTCAAGCCCCAACCCGATTCCTTGGTGTAGGGCTTTTCGGCCGACAGCAACACCTGGCTGCTGCGCTGCTCCAGACCGTTGTTGCCGATGATGGTGTTGCGATAGCCCGGCACCGGCTCGCCCCACGGCACGCCGCCGTTGGCATCGAAGTACGCGCCGTTCGGATAGCGGTTGACCAGGCTCATCACCAGCCCGTCGTAGGACAGGATCCGCTGGAAGGTGACATCGGTCAGCCAATCGCCGACCTGGTTGCTGATGCCGATGCTGTACTGGTCGCTGTACGGGGTCTTGAGCTTGTTCTTGAACATGAAAAGCTCGGAGCTGTCGCTGGTGCCGGGGATCGTGTTGAGCTGATCGATGCCGGTGAGAAACGCCGGATTCCAAGGCGCACAGGCGCGGTCGTCGCGGAAGCAGCCCTGGCCGCTGGCGGCATCGCTGAAGTACACCACTACCGGCGACAGCGCGGCCTTGACCGATTCCAGCGCGAGCTGTTCGAACAGGTTGCGGTCGTAGGAACGGCCCGCACCACCGTGGATCACTGCCGCCTCATCGCCGAACAGGTCGTAGGAGAAGCCCAGACGCGGTGCCCAGGCGTCCTTGAAGTTCTTGCGGTTGTTGCCGGTGCTGATGTAATCGGCCACGTTGACGCCGCTGGGCAGCAGGCGGTTGGCCCATGGCTGGCCGGGGTTTTCCGGATCGTCGGAATACAGCGCATTCACGAACGGCTGCGAGGTCACGAAGTCGGTGTAGGCCGGGGTGTCTTCGTAGTCGTAGCGCACGCCGATGTTGATCATCAGCTTGTCGGTGGCGGCCCAGTCGTCCTGCAGATAGATGCCGTACTGCTTGGACGGCGACTCGACCACCGGCAGCTGGCCGGGGTTGTCGAACGCACGGATGTAGCGCACCTGGAACGGCACCGGAGCCACCCCGTTCTGGCCGACTTCATAGCTGAACTGAGGATTGAGCGAGCTCGATTCGCGCGAGGTCAGCTTGATGTCGCGGTAGGTCACACCGGTCTTGATGGTGTGCTCGCCATGCCACTGCAGTGCGTTGAAGGTCAGATCGTTCTGGAACGACCAACCCTTCTGGCTACGCAACTTGAAGTCTTCGCCACTGGCGGCGCCGGTGTTGAGGAACACCCACTGGCGCGGATCGGCCTGGGTGCGGTCGATGTAGGTGTAGATGGAACCGTTGCCCACACCGCGCGGCGTCGGCACATTGCGCGAATCTTCGGTGGTGAGGATGGCTTCGTTGAACCAGCTGTCGGCACTGTGCTGCCAACGCAGGCTGGTGCGCTTGTCCTTGTTGATCTTGTCCACCGCGCGGTCGGGTGCGTTCTGGCCGCCCACATTGCTGACCTGGGTTTCGTCGCGATACTGCGTGGCCAGCTCGATGCGATCATTGTCGGTCGGTTCGAAGTCGATCTTGCCGAAATACAGATCTTCGGTGAACGGCATGTTGGACGCGCCGTACTGGTCGCGCAGGTTCGACGGCAGCAGGCCGATGAATGGCGCCGCTTCGGCACTGGGCTGCACGCTCTTGGGCGCGACATTGTCCTTGCCTTCGTAGGCGAAGAAGAAATGCATGCGGTCCTGGATCAGCGGGCCGCCGATCGCAAAACCATATTCCTTGGTCTGCGAATCGACCTTGCCATCGGCTTCGTCCGGGCGTTGCTTACGCAGGTCCTGATTGGTGAAGCGGTAGAACGCTTCGCCATGGAACTCGTTGGTGCCGGACTTGGTCGCCGCAGTGATCGCCGCGCCGCTGATCTGGCCGTATTCGGCCTTGTAGTTGGAGGTGATGACCTTGTATTCGCCGATCGCCAGCTGCGGGAACGGGTTGCCCTGGGTCTCGTCCTGGCCGGCGATGCCGCCGCCGGAAACGTAGCTCTTCTGGCTCACGCCGTCGATGTACAGATTGCTGGAGCTGGCGTTGGACGCACCGCCGCGCAGCTTGGTGTTGCCGTCCTGGTCGATGGTGAACACCATGCCCGGCACGGTGTCGGCGAATTCCAGGAAGTTGCGCGTGGCCTGTGGCAGCTGCTGGATCTGGCGCAGCGACACCGTGTTGCCCACCTCGGAGGTCTTGACGTCGCGAATCATCGGCGCGCTGACCGTCACCGTGTCCAGTGTGGTCGCGTCGCCGGCGGGCGCCGCGGCCGCCTCGATGCCGAGATCGACGGTGGCGCTGGAGGCCACCGACAGGGTCACCGTGCGGCTGGCGCCATTGGATTCGACCTTGTAGGTGCCCGGCTGCAGACCGACGATGGTGTAGTTGCCGTTGGCATTGACCGGTGCGCGTCGCACCGAGCCAGTGGCAAGGTTGGTGACGACGACCTCGCTGCCGCTCTGTGCGGAAGCGACCTGTCCGCGCAACGTGGCGTTGCTGGACTGGGCCATGGCCGGGGTGGTGGCGAACAACGAGGCAGCCAGGGCGCAGCACAACAGGCTACGTGCCGGCAGGGTGGAGACGGTGCGGTGAGTCTTCATGACTTTCCCCCTCCCAGGGGTAAAGCGCGAACCAGTGAAGTGACTGGCGCGTCGAGGTTGGTGCTTGGTGTGGATGGAACGGGTACAGCGGGCAACAAACAAACAGCAGGGACGGCAAACACAGCAAAAACGGTCGCCAACCGGAGCGTGCCATCTGCGGCATCGCGCGCATCGCGCGTCGCGCCGCAGCAACACACCTCAATCGGGACGATGCAACAAGCCTGCGGCCGGCCCCTCCCCATTGCCGTGGGGCCGATGCAGCTTAGGCAGCGGGTGCGGTACCGGCGCCGAGACGCCGGATGCCGCCAACGCAGCCGTTACCAGATGATGCGTGCGCTCATGAATAAGGTCCGTGGCGGAGTGGACATCGCGCCGTACTGGTTGATGCTCACGCGCGGGTCATACACGCCGGCACTGCCCCAGTCGATGCTGTACTGATCGTAGTTGCGGAAGTTCAGCGCATTGATCAGATCGCCGCGCACCTGCACCGTCACCGCATCGGTGATGTGCATGTCCTTGGACAACGACAAGTCCAGCTGGCGGGTGCCGAAGATGTCGCCGCCGGCGATGAACTTGCCGCCGGGTGCATCCACCGAGACCACGCGGATATTGTCCGAACTCGGGCCGCCGTACTGGTCGTAGGAGATCGCCTCGTTGCGCGGCGGCACCGTGGCCAGGGTCAGCTTGGCCGAGCCGCTGATGCCCCAGAACAGGTCGTAGATGCCGGTAAGCACCAGGCGGTGGCGCGGCACCGCATTGAGATCCAGGAACGGGTAGTCGGCAATGGTGGCCGCATCGAATCCGTAGCGATCGTCGTTGCCGCGATTGCCGCGCGCACGCGAGAAGGTGTAGGCCGCGGTCAGGCCCCAGCCGCTCTCCTGCGTATAGGCCTTGTCCGCCGACAGCAGCAACTGGCCGGTTTTGGTCTCCACGCCGTTGTTGCCGATGATCAGGTTGCCGAAGCCCTGCGGCCGCTGCTCGAACGCCTGAGCGCCGTTCTGGAAGAAATCGCCGTTGGCATAGCGGTTGCCCAGGGTGAAGATGAAACCGTCCTTGCTATGGATATACGACAGCGTGGCCGAGGTGTTCCACTCGCCCAGCTGGGTGCGCAGGCCCAACGAATACTGGTCGGCATACGGCGTCTTCAGATCGTTGTTGAGCAGGTCGATTTCGCCATTGCGCACGCGCGCATCGACCAGGTTGGCCAGGCTGTCGGGATTGCTCACATAGGTCGGATCGAAGGCGGTGCAGGTACCCGGCGCCGGGACACAATTGGTGGGCCCGGCAAAGCGGATCGTGTACTGCGCCAGCGCGGATTTGATCTGCTCCAGGCCCATCACGTCGAACAGGTTGCGGTCGTAGCTGCGGCCGGCACCGCCGAACAGCACCAGCGACTCGTCGCCACGGAAGTCGTAGGAAAAGCCCAGGCGCGGCGCGAAGTTGTTGTTGTCCTGTTTGCGGTTGCGGCCGTTGCTGATGTAGTCGTTGATGTCCACCCCGCCCTTGGCCAGTTGCTCGGCGTAGGTGGCGCTCACGGCCGGATCGGTGCCGGGGCCGTTCAAGGCCGCCACCACTTCCGGCGGGGTCACGTTGTCCAGGTACGAGGGAATCTTTTCGCCATCCCAGCGCACGCCGATATTCAACTGCAGCTTGTCGTTGACGTCCCAATCGTCCTGGATGTACAGGCCCAGCTGCTTGCTGGTGGTGGTCACCGACGGTGCGGCACCGGCGAACGGCAGGTTGAAGCGCACCTGGTAGGGAATGGCCGAGGTGCCCGCGCCATCGCCCACCGCGTAGTAGAACGACGGGTTGGCCGCAGAGTTCTCGCTCTGGGTCAGCTCCACTTCCTTGTACTTCACGCCCATCTTGATGACGTGGTTGCCGTGCCACTCCAGGTTGTTGAAGGTCAGGTCGTTCTGGAAGCTGGGGCCTTTCTGGCCCTTGCGCTGGATCGCCAGGCCGCTGGTAGCGCCGTCGTTGAGCAGCACGTCGTCTTCGGCGATGCCGCGCGTGTACACGCTCTGGCTACCCACGGTGTAGGCGGTGGGATTGAACAGCACGTCTTCATAGGACACGCGCGCTTCGTTGACGTAGCGCTCGCCGTAGTGCTGCCAGCGCAGGTCGAAGCGCTTTTCGGTGTTGAGGTTGATCTTGGAGGCGATCGCGGTGGTCTGGCCGCCGACGCTGTCGCGGCTTTCCTCGTCGCGGTACTTGCCGGTGAGCTCCAGGCGGTCGTTCTCGCCGATGTCCCAGTCGACCTTGCCGAAGTACAGGTCTTCGTTGAACGGGCGGGTGACCGAGCCGAGCCGGCTCTGCACGCCGGCCGGCAGGTCGTCGCTGAGCGCGCTGAAGCGATCGGGCACGGCCACCGGATCGGCCGAGACCTCGAAGCCCTTGCCTTCGTAGCTGAAGAAGAAATGCGCCTTGTCCTGCACGATCGGCCCGCTCAGCGCAAAGCCGTATTCGTCCTGGTGGGTCTTGCGCTTGCTGCCATCGGAGTTGGGCGCGCCGGCGCGTTCGTCGGGTTGGCGCGCGCGGAAATCGGTATTGCTGGTGCGCCCGAAGATCTCGCCGTGGAACTCATTGCCGCCGGACTTGGTCGAGGCCACGATCGCCGCCGAACCGACCTGGTCGAACTCGGCCTTGTAGTTGGAGGTGATGACCTTGTACTCACCGATGGCCAGCTGCGGGAACGGGTTGCCCGCGCTCTGCTCCTGCCCGGACACGCCGCCGAACAGGTAGCTCTTCTGACCGACGCCGTCGATGTAGACGTTCACCGCCGAGCTGCCCTGCGCGCCGCCGCGGATCTGGCTGTTGCCGTTGGAGTTGGTCTCGAACTGCATGCCCGGCACGGTGTCGGCGAACTCCAGGAAGTTGCGCGTCAGCTGCGGCACGGTGCTGATCTGCTTCAGCGACACGTTGGTGCCCACTTCGGAGGTCTTGACCTCCTGCAGCGTGGTGGCGGTGACCTGCACCGCATCCAGCGTGGTGGCATCGCCGGCAGGCGCCGCGGCCGCGCCGCCGCCCAGGTTCAAGGTGACCGACGAGGCCACCGACAGGGTCACGGTCTGCTCGCTACCGGGGCCGGCATCCACCTTGTAGGTGCCCGGGGGCAGGCCGACCAGCGCGTAGCTGCCGTCGGCGCCGGTGGGCACGCGCCGGACGGCGCCGCTGGCCACATTGGTCGCGGTCACGGTGGTGCCGGCCTGCGCCGCCGCGACCTGGCCGCGCAAGGTCGCATTGCTGGACTGGGCCATGGCCGGGGTGCTGGCCAGCAACGAGGCGGCAAGGGCGCAGCACAACAGGCTGCGCGCCGGCAGGGTGGAGACGGTGCGGTAATTCTTCATGACTTTCCCCCTCCCAGGGGTAAAGCGCGAACCAGCGGAGTGACTGGCGCGTCGGTACTGCGTCAAGCGGGACAGCTGGCAACAACGGCAAGGACTGCAAGCAACACACGTTCGGCAAAGCGTGGTGGCGCGTTTCAGGTGGGAGGCGCCGCCCGCGGCGCGCTGGACGCGCGCACGATCAGTTCGGGAACCATCTCGGAAAACGCCGGCGGTGCGGCATCGGCGGGCGGGGCGGGCGCATCGACCAGTTGCTGGCCCAGCAACAGCTGCAATGCCCGCGCGCCCAGCCCGGCGATATCCACCCGCATGGTGGTCAGCGCCGGCAGCACGTAGCGCGCCATCGGCACGTCGTCGAAGCCGGCCAACGCGATGTCCTGCGGCACCTTCAGCCCGGCATGGCCGAGCGCGAACAGGCAGCCCAGCGCCATCATGTCGTTGGCCGCGAACACCGCATCCGGGCGTGCGCCCTGTGCCAGCGTCTGGCCGGCGCGGTAGCCGGACTCTTCGTCGAAGTTGCCCGGCAGCACCCACGGCTGCACGTCGGCATCCAGCGCCAGCTCGTCGCGGTAGCCGCGCAAACGCTCGTGCGCATCGAAGTTGTCGGCCGGCCCGGCGATGAAGGCGATGCGGCGGTGGCCGCTGTCGCGCAGGTGCCGGGTCATCGTCCGCGCGCCGCCGTAGTTGTCCACGTTGAGCACCGGGCGCTGGCTGGCCGCGCCGGCGCAGTTGAGCAGCACCGCCGGCAGGCCGCCGGGCAGGGCGTCCTCGTGCACGCCGGAGTCGCCCAGCGAGGGCGACATCACCACCACCCCGTCCACGCGCCCGGGCAGGCGTTCCAGCGCCTTGCGCTGCGCCTGCGGGTCGCCGTGCGAGCTGGACACCAGCAGGTGGTAGCCCTGCTCGCGCGCCACCTGGTCGATGCCGCGGATCAGTTCGGAAAAGAATTCGCCATGCAGGTCCGGCAACACCACCCCGATGGTGTGGGTGCGCCGGCTGCTGAGGCTGCGCGCGGCGTGGTGCGGGATGTAATGCAGCGCACGGGCCACCTGCAGCACGCGCTCGCGCACCGACTCGGCCACATGCTGATGCCCATTCATGGTGCGCGAGACCGTTGCCACCGACACCTGCGCTTCGCGCGCGACGTCCTTGATGGTGACGCTACCGCCTTCGGAGCGTGGCCGACTCATGGCAAAACCTCCAGGACAACGCGGCTGCCGCCGCACGCCGGGAAGGGTCGCACGGTCCGCTGGCGCAGAACGTTCGTGTCACACATGCACATGAATGACATCGGCCCCAACCGATGGCGACCTCAGAGCGAGATGGCGCGCACGCTAGCAGGAACTGCAAGCGCTTACATGATGCGCTGCACCATTGGGCTAAACGCAGGTGGCACAAGGGCTTGGCGGCATCGCCTGGACAAGTTTGTCCGGAAAGGACAACGGCAGTCAATGTCGGACACTAGGCGACAACATGCATGGAACTGCGAAAATCTAACGTTTCCGCACCGTACCCGGGCGCACGGTTGTCGCGCGCCTTGCCGCCAGTGCGTTCAGACAGCAAGATGCGCCGATCGATCAGGGGAACAGCGTGCGCATGTCGCCATCCACCGTCCGCGCCGGCCGGTTCCAGTCCATCGCGTGGGTGCTGCTGGCAGCGCTATGCCTGGGCAGCTGCCAGCGCGCCGACAAGACCGCCGCCTTGCCGGGCGCCAGCGCCGAGCCGGCCGCAGCGATGCAGTCGATGACCCTGCCCTTGCGGCGCAACGACCTGGTCGCCTATGCGCGGATCCGGGTCACCCCCGCGCAATACACCCAGCTGGAGGCGGCCTGGCGCAGCGGTGCCAGCCGTTGGCCGCTGACCGAGCTGCCGCTGCCCAACGAGGTCGGCAGCCTGCTCGGCACTTTGTCGGCGCCCGGCGCCGAGCGCCAGCTGCAGCAGGCCTTCGATGCACAGCTGGCCGGCCAGTCGCAGGGCATCCGCCAGGCCGCGCAGTCGCTGGGCCAGTTCGGCGTGCAATACCTGCGCAGCCGCAGCGACTACCAGCCCGAGCAGCGCGCCCATTACGTGCAGCTGGTCGATGCCCTGAGCGCCTGGGCGGCCACCGCGCCGCTGGCCGACCGCGCGCGTGCCAAGGCCAGCATCGCCGACCTGGTGACCGCCGCCCGCGCCACCGGCATCGGCTCAGACGCCGATCTGCAGCGCTTGGGGATGGAAGAGAGCCTGCGCCGGCTCGGGCCGTTCTGGGCCGCGGCCAAGCAGGTGCTGGAGCGTTACGGCCTGTCGCTGGACAGCAGCCTGGATGCGCTGCGCACCGGCTTGATCATGCAGGACGGCGACCGCGCCCAGGTGCGGCTGCGCTATCCGCTGGCCGCGCACGACATCGACCTGAGCATCGCCCTGATCAAGCGCGACGGCCACTGGTACCAGCAGCAGACCCAGGACGAAGTGCAGGCGCTGCTCGGCGCTGCGCCGGCGGCGCCCGCACCCGACGCCGCTGCAAGGCCTGACACCCCGGCGGCCGCGCCCGCCACGCCCGCCGCCACCGGGCAACGCCCGGCTGGGCGATAATGACCGTGATGCCAGAACAGAATCCCCTGCCGTTCCCGGACGGCCAGCCCGCCCCGCCCACCGCTGCCGCCGATCTCGGTGCCACGGCCGCCGCATTGCCGACCGCCGTTCCGATTCCGCCGGACGCTGCGCCGTCGATCGCGCCCGCCGTCGCCGCTGCCCGCAGCGCCAAACGCCCGTGGTGGGCGCGCCTGCTCGGCCGCCTGGCCGACCCCTGGCTGAGCCTGACCATCGAACCGGATCAGCCGAGCCGCTACGACGACGGCACGCCGGTGGTCTACGTGCTGGAGGACTACGGCCTGTCCAGCGCGCTGATCCTGGACAAGGCCTGCCGCGAGGCCGGGCTGCCCTCGCCACTGGTGCCGCTGCCGGGCGACCCGCTGCAGCGCAAGCGCGCCTACCTGGCGCTGTCGCGGCGCAGCAGCAGCAATTCGCTGATCCCCGAGCAGCGCGGCGGCAAGACCCATTCGGATTCGCTGGCCAAGCTGCTGCAGGCGCACCGCGTGCGCGCCGACCTGGACGTGCATCTGGTGCCGGTGTCGATCTTCGTCGGCCGCGCGCCGGACAAGCAGAGCGGCTGGTTCGCGGTGCTGTTCTCGGAAAACTGGGCGCTGGTCGGCCGCTTCCGGCGCCTGCTGGCGGTGCTGCTCAATGGCCGCACCACCATCGTGCGTTTCGCGCCGCCGATCTCGCTGCGCCAGACCATGGCCGAAGGCCTGCCGCCCGAGCGCACCCTGCGCAAGCTGCAGCGCGTGCTGCGCACCCACTTCCGGCGTATCCGTGAGGCGGTGATCGGGCCGGACCTGTCCACCCGCCGCCTGCTGGTGGACCAGGTGCTGGCCGCCGACTCGGTGCGCGAGGCGATCGCCACCCAGGCCAAGCGCGACAACTCCAAGCCGGTCGATGCCTGGCGCAAGGCGCATGCCTACGCCTGGGAAATCGCCGCCGACTATTCCAGCCCGGTGGTGCGCTCGGCCAGCTTCCTGCTCACTCATGTGTGGAACCGCATCTACGCCGGCGTGCTGGTGCATCACCTGGACAAGCTCAAGCAGGCCGCGCCCGGGCACGAAGTGGTCTACGTGCCCAGCCACCGCAGCCACATGGATTACCTGCTGCTGAGCTACCTGCTGTACGAACGCGGCATCGTGCCGCCGCACATCGTGGCCGGCATCAACCTCAACCTGCCGGTGGTCGGCACGCTGCTGCGCAAGGGCGGCGCGTTCTTCATCCGCCGCTCGATCAAGGGCAATGCGCTGTATTCGGCGGTGCTCAGCGAGTACGTCGCCCAGCTGGTGGCCGGCGGTTACTCGATCGAATACTTCGTTGAAGGCGGGCGCTCGCGCACCGGGCGCCTGCTGCAGCCCAAGGGCGGCATGATCGCGATGACGCTGCGCGCCTACTTGCGCCAGCCGCGCAAGCCGGTGCTGTTCCAGCCGGTCTACATCGGCTACGAGAAGCTGATGGAAGGCAACAGCTACCTGGACGAGCTCACCGGCCGGCCCAAGGAGAAGGAATCCATCTGGGGCCTGCTGTGGTCCATCCCCAAGGTGCTCAAGCAGAACTACGGCCAGGTGGTGGTGAACTTCGGCGAGCCGATCGCGCTCAACGACGTGCTGGCCAAGCACGCGCCCGACTGGGACGGCCAACCGCTGCCCGACGACGAAAAGCCCACCTGGCTGGCACCGGCGGTGGACACGCTGTCCACCCAGATCCAGACCCGCATCAACTGCGCCGCCGACGTCAACCCGATCAACCTGCTGGCGCTGGCGCTGCTGTCCACGCCCAAGCACGCGATGGGCGAGGCCGACCTGATCGCGCAGATCGAGCTGTGCAAGAAGCTGCTGGCGGAGATGCCGTATTCGGACCGCGTCACCGTCACCCCGCACACCCCGGCGCGCATCATCACCCATGCCGAAGAGATCAACGTGCTCACGCGCGTGTCGCATCCGCTGGGCGATGTGCTGAGCGTCAGCGGCGACACCGCGGTGTTGCTGAGCTACTTCCGCAACAACGTGCTGCACCTGTTCACGGCGTCCTCGTGGGTGGCGTGTTGTTTCCAGAACAACCGCCGCATGAGCCGTGCCGGCCTGCTGCGCCTGGGGCGCACCGTGTACCCGTTCCTGCAGGCGGAGTTGTTCCTGCCGTGGAGCGAGGACCGCTTTGCCGAACGCATCGAACAGACCATCGACATGTTCGTGCGCGAAGGCCTGCTGCTCAACGTCACCGACGACGATGGCGGCATCCTCACCCGCAACACCGGGCAGACCGACGAGGTGTTCCGCCTGCGTGCGATCGGCCATTCGCTGCAGCAGGCCTTCGAGCGCTATTACATCGCCATCTCGGTGCTGGTGAAGAACGGCCCCGGCGTGCTCGGTGCCGGCGAGCTGGAAAGCCTGTGCCAGCAGGCCGCGCAGCGCCTGAGCCTGTTGTATGCCCCGGCCGCCCCGGAGTTCTTCGACAAGACCCTGTTCCGCAGCTTCATCCAGAAACTGCGCGAGCTGCGCCTGGTGTGGCCGGACGAGAACAGCAAGCTGCTGTTCGACGAGCGCCTGGATGCCTGGGCCAAGGACGCCAAGTTCATCCTTGGCCGCGAATTGCGCCACACCATCGAGCGGGTCAGCCCCGAGGCGGTCAAGCCGGACGTGGTGCTGCCGCCGGCCGAGTAAGGCGGCAGTACAAACGCCAGCGTCTCCCTGTGGTAGGTGATGCCGGGCAATGGCAGCGCACCAGCAGGGAAGCGCAGATGCGCACGACGCCTCCCTTCTCCCACCGGGAGAAGGTGCCCCGAAGGGCGGATGCGGGTCGGTCAGCACGCGACCCCCGGCGCTGTAGTAGACCAGAGTCACTCCAGGCATCCTCCACCAACGCCGCAACTTCACACAACAGTTCCGTTCGTTTCATCCGCCTCTTGCAGCCGTACCGATAGCATCGCGCCACCTTTCATCACGATCGGGTGCGCTGGATCACTGGCGTGCCCGGCAGGAGATTTCCATGCGCGCAGCCATCCACACCCAATTCGGCGACCCGGCCAAGGTGCTCGAACTCGGGCAACGGCCCACCCCGCAGCCCGGCAAGGGCCAGGTGCGCATCGCCATGCGTCGCTCGCCCATCCACAACCACGACCTGTGGACGGTGCGCGGCAATTACGGCTACAAGCCGGAGCTTCCCGCAATCGGCGGCAGCGAAGCAGCCGGCGTGATCGACGCCCTGGGCGAAGGCGTCCAAGGCCTGCAGACCGGCCAGCGCGTGGTCGCCGCCGGCGTGCACGAGAGCTGGGCGGAGTTTTTCCTGGCCGACGCGTCCGGCGTGGTGCCGCTGCCCGACGCGCTGGACGACGACCGCGGTTGCCAGTTGATCGCCATGCCGCTGAGCGCGCTGATGCTGATCGAGTTCCTGCAGGTCGAAAAAGGCGACTGGATCGTGCAGAACACCGCCAACGGCGCGGTCGGCAAGACCGTCGCCATGCTCGCCGCCGTGCGCGGCATCAACGTGGTCAATCTGGTGCGCCGCGACGCCGGCGTGGACGAGCTGCAGGCACTGGGCATCGGTAACGCGGTCTCCACCGCCCGGGAGGGCTGGCAGGACAGCGTGCGCGCGCTGGTCGGCGAGGCGCCGATCGTGCGCGCAATCGACTCGGTGGCCGGCAGCGCGGCCGGCGACCTGATGGGGCTGCTTGCCGAAGGCGGCGAGCTGATCTCGTTCGGTTCGATGACCGGCGAGCCGCTGCAGATTTCCAGCGGCGATGTGATCTTCAAGCAGGCCAGCGTGCGCGGTTTCTGGGGCAGCAAGGTCATGGCCGCCACCAAGCCCGAGGACAAGCGCCGCATGATCGGCGAACTGCTCAAGGCCGCCGTCGATGGCAGCCTGGCCCTGCCGGTTGAAGCGGTATTCGATCTGGAAGACGCGGCGAAAGCGGCAGCGGCAAGCGCCGAACCGGGCCGCCGCGGCAAGATCCTGCTGCGCGCAGGCTGAGGACGGCGGCTCGGGTCGTCTTACGACAGTCGGCGCCTAACGCGCAAAAGCGGTGAGGCGCTTGCACGTCCGCTGACGCGAATAAGCGCCCGGATCCGTTACCCAGATCGGCCGAAGAGATCGACAATTCTCCAAGGCCGGCATATCAAGCCCCTCTCCCCTCGGGGCGAAGCGGCACCGCTTGCGCGCCACTGGCGCGCGTGCCTTGGAGCGCCCGCATCGCAAGACGTGGGCTGGGGCGCGCAGCGGGGTTGGGGTGAGGGTGTGGC
Organism: Xanthomonas sp. NCPPB 1826; assembly: GCF_056725285.1. NCBI lineage: Bacteria > Pseudomonadati > Pseudomonadota > Gammaproteobacteria > Lysobacterales > Lysobacteraceae > Xanthomonas > Xanthomonas sp. NCPPB 1826. The sequence continues at coordinate 4,898,776 of NZ_CM161521.1, read as the reverse complement.
CCAAGCGACCAACGCGACACGCCTCAGCTCAAGCCGGCGCCATGCGGACAAAACCCTGCCTGCGTCACCAACTGACTCAACTGCCTGTCACCGCGACGTTGATATCCACTACCGCAAAGCAAACCCAGGCGGCCGCACGCACCAACCTCACGCCGGCTCGTCAGGCACCAGTTCCATTTCCAGCCGTGTGATGCAGTCCTTGAGATGCAGCTTGCGCTTCTTCAGGCGCTTCATCTGCAGCTCGTCGTCCATGTTGGCGGGCACGCGCTGGATCTCCTCGTCCAACGCGCGGTGGGCGCGTCGCAACTCGGCGATCTGCTCGGCGATCTCGGCGGGTGAGAGAGTTTCCACGGCTCCGAGCATACACAACCACGGGCCGGCCGCGTCACCCGTGCTTGCCAAGCCGCCCGGGGCTGCGACAATGCCTGCGCGCCGTTGGGGAAACGGCGGCGCGCCTCACCTCATCATTGCCGCGCGGCCACGGCCGTCGAGAAAGGAGTCTTTACGATGCGTTTGCGTTCTTCCCTGCTGGCCCTGAGCCTGCTCACCGCCGCCAACCTGGCCAGCGCCGCCGACGTCGCCAAGTACGACGGCTTTTTGTGCTGCAACCTGCGCACCGACGGCAGCTGGATCAGCGACAGTAACTACGCCGAAGACGGCAAGCGCATGCTTCCCGTAGGAACCCCGGTCAGCGTCACCGGCTTCGGCCGCAACCGCGTCAACCTCAAGATCGCCGGCGAAAAGCAGTCCATCGGCAACGATTACAGCCGCGACCTGGACAACACCGCCTTCGCCGCCCGCTATGTCGTCACCGCCGACCCCAAACTCAAGTTGGCCACCTTTCCGCCCAAGATCCGCCAGGCCATCAATGACGGCAAGCTCACCGGCGGCATGAGCCGCGAACAGGTGCTGATGGCGGTCGGCTACCCGATCAGCAGCGAAAACCCGAATCTGGACGCCTCGCTGTGGCGCTACTGGCGCGACAGCTTCTCCGAGTACCAGGTGCAGTTCGGGCCCAGCGGCAAGCTGGTCAAGGTCACCGCGGACCCGCAGCTGATGAATCTGGTTTGGCTGCCCTGAATTGCCCGGGCTGGTCGCACATCGTGCGGCCATCTGCGTAGCGGGTTCATTGCCTGAGCAGGCACCTCGAACATCGGGAGACGGTAGGCTCCAGCAGCCGAGGTCTGGATCCTGGCGATACGCGATCAGAGCGCACAATCAGCGCTAGCGCTCTTCCCTGGCCACCGGCCGCCAAAGACCGAAGCTCATATGCAACGACATCCGGACCTGTATCCCAACGACGATAACGGCAACACCCTCTGGCACATTGCCCAGCAAGGCGTGGACCTATCGAAGCCGCGCGAGATTGCGTTCTCCGTGGTCTTCCCCACGAAGGAGTCGGCCTTGGAGTTCTCGGTGATGCTGCTGCGCTTCGAGCAAAAGGTGCGTTGCTGCCACTATCCGGAAAACACTGCATTTCCGATGGACGTGACGGTGTATCCGACCATGGTGCCGTCGCACAAGGCGATTTCAGCATTCGAGGAAGAGCTGGCCGTGGAGGCCAAGCCCCTGGGTGGCCTGAATGACGGATGGGAGTTTTCCGTGGATGACAAGGACGCCTGACGCAGCCCGTGTGCGAGAGCCGGCGATGCAGTCACTGCATCGCTGAGCTCGTTGCACCCTTACCGCGTCACCGCATCAGCGCTGCGACTGCGGTACGCGGCGCAGCTTTGACACGTCATAGCCCATGGCGGCGATGCGTTGGACAGCCTGCTGATAGTCGGCATCGGACACCTGCGGGGTACGCGCCATGTACCAGACGTAATCGCGCTTGCTGCGCGCCACGATGGTCTGCGCATATGCCGCATCCCGCCAGGCGATCACGTACTCGGCCTTGAACGGCCAGAAGAACTGCATGCTCCATAGCGCACCATTGCCTTCCTTCGCCACCTGGCCGATCGGATGCATGGACTTGAGCGGCGCCTGGAAGCTGCCCTTGCGGTAGGTGAAGGTGGTCTGGATGCGGCCATCCGGCCGCAGCGCATAGCGCTCCACGGCATCGTAGGCCTTGCGCTCGGGCCGGGTGGGAATGTGCGCAATGACGTACCAGTCGCCCATGAAGCGTGGCACGTCGACGCTGTCTGCGCGTGGCAGGGCGGCACGCGACTCGCTCCCACTTGCACTCCCGTAGACCGCTAGCGTCAGCAACAACAGCATCGAACCACCTCGCATGGCAACCTCCACCAGAAAGAAACCGTAGATAGGCCTACGGCGTTACTGTGCGTCCGGATGCAACCCCATGCGATGCAGTTCCGGACTGAGTGCACGCTGGCGTGGTGTGCCAGCGGCACGACCGTAACGCTCGACATGTCATGGCGGTGTTGAAGCGCCAGGCCGACGCCTTGCGCATGCCAGGAAACGCTTGATCGCGGGAGTGGTGAGCGCCGGGTCAACGATCAGCCGCAGCGAATCACGACGCGCTTTGAAAGCGCAGCGGTGACGGGACGTGCCGTTCAGTGCCGGCGGCAGAGCCATGACGCGCTGATAGTCCCGGCAGGCGGTAGCCCGACGGCACTCACCAGGGCGATACCGCGTCTTCCCCATACGGATGAATCGTCGCAATCCTTCCATCCGCGTCGTGCTCCAGCGGTGCCATCTTGATGCTGCGCAGATGCGTCTGCCCGCCCGACAACACGGCATCGTGATAGAACAGATACCACTGGCCGTCGAACAGGCAGATGGAGTGATGCGTGGTCCAGCCGACCACCGGGGCGAGCAGCACGCCCTGGTAGGCGAATGGCCCGTACGGGGTATCGCTGGTGGCGTAGCAGATGCGGTGGGTGTCGCCGGTGGAGTAGGACAGGTAATAGCGGCCGGCGTGTTGGTGGACCCAGGGGCCTTCGAAGAAGCGGCGGGCATGGTCGCCGGCACGTAATGATGTGCCGTGTTCGTCGAGGATGACGATTTCGCGGGTGGGTTCGGCCAGTTGGGTCATGTCTTCGCGCAGGCGGGCGACGCGCGGGCCGAGTGCGGGCGCGTCGTCGCCCGGTTCCTGATGGTCCGGCGCATAGACGTTGTCGCGGTAGTGCTGCAGCTGGCCGCCCCAGATGCCGCCGAAGTACAGGTAATGCGCGCCGTCGTCGTCGGCAAATACCGCCGGGTCGATCGAGTAGGTGCCGGCGATGGGCTCGGGTTCTGCGACGAATGGGCCTTGCGGGTGATCGCCTACCGCCACGCCGATCTGGAAGATGCCGTCGGCGCGCTTGGCGGGAAAATACAGATAGGTCTTGCCGTCGCGTTGCGCGGCATCCGGTGCCCACATCTGGCGCTGTGCCCAGGGCACGTCGCGCACGTGCAGGACCTGCCCCAGGTCTTCCACCGCCGCGCCGGGATGGGCCATGCGGAAGACGTGGTAGTCGGCCATGTCGAAGTGCGAGCCGTCGTCGCTGAAGGCAACGCCGGCATCGATGTCGTGCGAGGGGTAGATGTACAAGGCGCCGTCGAACACGTGCGCGGAAGGGTCGGCCGTATAGAGATGGGTGACCAGCGGTGCGGAAATGGCGGTGCGCGCCAGCGCCTGCAGTGCAGCGGTGTGCAGTTCATCGGACATGCGCGTACCTGTGCATGAGGTGGGAGGGAGAGGGCGTCAACTGGTGGCGAGCGCGGCGCTGCGTCGGCGCAGGCCCAGCTCGTGTTCGATGCGGGTTTCCAGCGGCTTGTCGATTTCGTACAGCGCCAGCAACGCGGTGCCGAGCAGGAACGGGATGGACGCATACACGCTGATGGCCAGACGAATGCCGTTTGTCACGGCATCGCTTTGCAGCGGCAGGGCCGCGTCGTAGCCATAGAACGCCAGGATGCCGGCGACCAGCGCGCCGCCGACGCTCAGGCCGATTTTCAGGCCGCACAGCATCGCCGAGAAGATGATCGCGGTAGCGCGGCGGTGGTTCTTCCATTCCGAGTAATCGGCCACGTCGGCGATCATCGCCCACAGCAGCGGGATGGTGATGCCGTAGAAGAAGCCGTGCAGCACGTAGGAGGCGAACACCCAGGCGATCGCAGTCGGCGGATACACGTAGAACGCCAGCAGGAACAGCGTGGAGATCAGCAGCGCGCCGCCGAACACGTTGCGCTTGCCGTAGCGATCAGCCAGCCGCTTGGAAAAGCCGATGCCCATGATCATCGCCAGGATGCCGCCGGCGCTGAACACGCTGAAGGCCGAGGTTGGTGCGTCCTGCGGCCATTGCAGCGCGCTCAGGCCGGCGCCGGTGAGCACGCTGTTGATCGCAGCGATGAAGCGGTTGAAGCCGGCGTTGTCGAGGAACAGCGTCAATGCGTTCGCGTCGAGGGTGTACTTGAAGTAGTAGATGTACATCCCGCCCTTCATGGCGAGATTGATGAAGACCAGGATGGTCAGCGACAGCATCACCAGCCAGGGTTTGTTGCGGACCAGATCGGTGAGGTCCTGGCGCACGCTGCTGCGTTGTTCGCTGATCGGCAGCACGCGCTCGCGGGTGGTGAAGAAGGTGATCAGAAAGCACAGCGTGCCGACGGCGGCAAACAGCGCCATGGTGTTGCGAAAGCCCTGTGCCTTGTCGCCATTGCCCAGGATCAAGACCAGCGGCAGCAACAACACCTGGATGATGAACTGTGCAAACGTCACCGCCAGGAAGCGGTACGCCGACAAACTATTGCGCTGCTCCATGCTGCCGGTGAGCACGCCGCTCAATGCCGAGTACGGCAGATTGTTGGCCACGTACACCAGCATCAGCAGCGTGTAGGTGGCGAAGGCGTAGGCGATCTTGCCCTGCTCGCCGAGTGCGGGCGTGTTGAACGCGGCCAGCGACAATGCACCGAACGGCAATGCCGTCCACAGGATCCACGGGCGGAACTTGCCCCAGCGCGTGCGGGTGCGATCGGCCAGGATGCCGATGATGGGCGTAAATACGAACGCGCCGAGCATGCCCACCACGAAGATCAGGGTGGCGGCCACACTCGCCGGGATGCGGAACACATCGGTATAGAAGAACGCCAGGAAGGTGACCAGCGTCTGGAAGATCAGGTTGGCCGCCAGGTCGCCGAGGCTGTAGCCGATCTTTTCGCGCAAGGAGAGCTGTTGTGAGCGATCGTTCATGAGGTGGGGCGGGGCTCAGGGAGTGCCGCAGAAAACGCCGCGGCGCGCGCCAGGCTGCCGGTCGCGATGGGAGGTGATCGCGACCGGCAAACACAGCACTCAAAAGGTACCGCGGATGCCGAGCATGACCGTGCGCCCGGGCTCGTACAGATCGTAGGTGGCGTTGGGCCAGGCGTAGGTGGTGCGCAACGGCTCGTCGGTGAGGTTGGTGACGTTGAGGGTGATCTGCGGCTTGGACGGCAGCGATTCCAGGGTGTAGCTGGCAGACAGATCCAGCTGCCCGCGCGCATCGGCGTTGAGGCGCGCGTAGGGAATGCCATTCTGGTTGGCGCCGGAAATCACCATGTCGTCGTTCCAGGTGTAGGACAGGCGCACCGAGGCAGCGTCCTTTTCCCAGTACACGGTGCCGTTCCACAGGTTGGGTGCGACGCCGACCGCCACTGCCGGAATGCCTTCACCTTCGGAGGACTGGGTGACATGGGTGTAGTTCACGCTGAAGCCCAGGCCGTCGACCAGCCGGTCCAGCGGCTGCACCCAGATCGCCTCGGTGCCGCGGATGTTGAGCACGCCGTCGGCGTTGACCTGGGTCTGGACATCCACGGTGGCCGCATTCGGGCCGCCGCGCTGGTCCAGGCCGGCCTGCTGGATCGGCAGCAGGCTGTCGTAGGGCACGCCCAGGTCGTTGAAGGGAATGCGCCGCACGCCGTTGACGGTGAAGCCGCTGATGCGCTTGTTGAACAACGTCAGGCCCACATAGCCTTCGCCGCCGGTGTACCACTCGCCGCCGAAATCCACGTTGGTGGACAGGTACGGCGCCAGGTTCGGATTGCCCTGGGTTGCGGTCTGCGCGGAGGGGTCGCTGAAGTTGGTGTTGGGCAGCATCGCGCTGGGGTCGGGCCGGGTGAGCGTGCGCGAGCTGGACAGGCGCAGCACCACGTTGTCGGCCACGTCCCAGGCGGCGTTGAACGAGGGCAGGGTTTCCTTGTAGTCCGAATCCAGCACCTGGACGCGGCGGATGCCGTTGATGGTGACCGGGCCGGTGATGGTCTGGTCGGTAGTCACGTAGCGCACGCCGGCATTGAAGCGCAGCGTGCGGTTCCACACCTCGGTTTCCGCGTTGGTTTCGATATAGAAACCCCAGTTTTTCTCGCGGATGCCGCCGGCCGAGGCACCGGTGTTGGCGGAGTTGGTCTCCGGTGCGGAATCGCGCAGCGCGTAGTAATTGGTGTCGCCCAGAAAGCGGTTGAAATCGGCGGTGATGAAGCCATCCGGGCCGGGGCGCAGATAGCCGGCCAGCGCCGCATTCGGGATTGCCGAGCCAGGGCCGCCGTTACAGACATTGCCGCCGCCACCGCGGCAGACCACCTGCTCCCAGGCGATGCTGTTGTCGAAGCCGCGGATGGTGCGCTCGGCCTGGTCGTAGGCGGCGCCGATCTTGATGTTGCGCTTGTCTTCGCCGAACTGCAGGTCGGCGCGTGCGCCCCGGGTCTCGGTCACGCGTTTTTCGTTCTGGATATTGACCCGGCCACCGCTCCAGCCCCAGCCCAGATTGGGGTCGTTGAGATCGAGCGGGCTGCTGATCGAGGGGCGGTCGCCGCCTTCGTTGCGGTAATCGACGGTGGTGAACGGCGAGGTGACCAGGATGCTGGGCGACTCGCGCTCCAGCCAGCTGCGCGTGGCATTGGCCTGCACGTTGAGCTTGATGTCCTGATTCTCGCCGAACAACAGCTCGGCACCCGGATTGACGCTCCAGAACTTGACTTCTTCCCGGTACGGGCGCGCTTCCAGGAAGTACTGCGCATTGGCAAACGTGGCGCTGGTGACCACGTTGTTCTGGTCCAGCTGCATGCCCAGCGGGATCATGTTGCCGTTGCGGCCGATCAGATTCATGCTGATTCGCTCGGTGGTGCGCTTGGCTTCCGAATACAGCGTGTCCAGGTAGAAATGCATGCTGTCGGACGGGCGCCATTCCAGCGACATCACCGAGGCATCGCGGTCGCGATCGCCATTCATGTAGACGCTGCGGCCCAGCCGCGGGATCAGCGCGTCGCTGATCTGGTCGATGCTCAGACCCGGGTTGCGCGCCAGCAGCCAGGCCGCATCGATGGTCTCGCCGGTGGTCAGGCCGCTGCCGGCGGTGGCCGGCACGCGGTCGGGAATGCGCCAGTTGCCACCGCCATTGACGTTGCACGCGGCCGGTTGATTGGTGGCCGGGGTGCCGGCAGGCGGGGTGAGGCCGCACTGGGTGTAGGTGAGGCCGGGGTTGGTCCAGCCCACGCTTTCGAAGCCGCGCACGCCCAGCTTGCCGCGGACCGAAGCCACGCCCAGCAATGCGCCGAAGGTACCTTGCTCGTTGGTCCAGCTGCCCATGAAGGCGCCACGCGGGGTGGTCTTTTCGCTGGTGCTGTTCCAGTCGGCCTGGGCCTGATAGGTGAAGTGCACGCCGGGGCGATCGAACGGGCGCGCGCTGCGCATGTCCACCACGCCGGAGACGCCGCCTTCGAGCATGCTGGCGGTGGGCGTCTTGCTGACGGTGAGCTGGGTGAAGAACTCGGTGGGAAACAGGTTCAGATCGACTTCGCGGTTCTGGTTCTGCGCGTTCAGGCCGATCGAGGCGGTGGCGATGCTGGCGCCGTTGAACGTGGTCTTGGTGAAGCTGGTGCCCAGGCCGCGGATGGCGATGTTGAGGCCCTCGCCATTGACGTCGCGGGAGAGCTGCACGCCTGGGATGCGGTTGAGCGACTCGGCGATGTTCATGTCCGGAAACTTGCCGATGTCCTCGGCAAACACGGTGTCGGCAAAGCCCACCGAGTCGCGCTTGGCATCGGTGGAAAACTGGATGCTGCGCCGGTAGCCGGAGACGGTGACGGTGTCGAGCTGGGTCACCGCATCGTTGCTGGCAGCGGCTGCCGCGGGCGGTTGTGTAGGGGCAGCGCTGTCGGCGTCGCTGGACTGTGCCCAGGCGGCGGTGCTGGTCATGCCCAGCAGGATGGACCCCAACGCGCAGGACAACGCGGTTTGTGCGTAGCTGTTCTTCACCGTAATCCCTTCCCTAACAGGTGAGCAGATGTCCCACGCATCGCCCCTGCGCAGGGAGTGCCGCTGCCGGTCAGCGGCGCGGCGATGGTGCGATGGGGGAGACGGGCGATCAGTGGCGGCCGATGTTAGCGCTACCAAATTCAGAACATCACGCTGCAGGGCAGCATAGGCGACGGAAGGCATCGCGGCGGCTGCGACAGTGGCGCTGATCGGAATGGTGCCGGCTGCGTATGGCGCACTGGCGTGCTGCACTGCGCGATGGATTTTGCCCGACAGCGTGGTAATGGTAGCGCTATCACCCGTGGCGCAAGGCCACCTTCGTGCAGGTGCAGTGCTCGATGAATCGAACCGAAGAACACGGCAGCCAGAGGCCGGGCCACACGCGACACGTGGCAGCGCATTGCTGTGGCCGTTGCGCGATTGCTCATCGCAGGCTGCGTCCAGCAGCGCTATGGCGCCCGCGCACATGAGCGAGTTGCCGCAAGCGGCCGCCGCTGACGGCACGCTGGCGCGCCTGGGCCGCATGCGTTGGCGCGTCTGCGCACTGCTGCTTGCCGCCACCACCATCAACTATGTCGACCGCCAGGTGCTGGGCGTGCTGGCGCCGTTTCTGCAGACGCAGATCGGCTGGAACGAGATCCAGTATGGCTATATCGTCACCGCGTTCCAGGCCGCCTACGCGCTGGGCCTGTTGTGCAGCGGTGCGGTGATCGACCGCTTCGGCACGCGCGTCGGCTACGCGCTGGCGATCGGCATCTGGAGCCTGGCGGCAATGGGGCATGCGCTGGCCACCAGCGTGGTCGGCTTTGCGATTGCGCGCTTCTTCCTGGGGCTGGGCGAGTCCGGCAACTTCCCCGCGGCGCTGAAGACGGTGGCCGAGTGGTTCCCGCGTCGCGAGCGCGCACTGGCCACCGGCATCTTCAATTCCGGCTCCAACATCGGTGCGATCGTCGCGCCCTTGCTGGTGCCGCTGATTGCCACCGCCTGGGGCTGGCAGGCGGCCTTCCTGTTCACCGGCGTGCTCAGCGCCACGTGGCTGCTGGTGTGGTGGCTCAGCTATCACCCGCCCGAGCAGCAACCCGGCCTGTCGGCGGCAGAGCTTGCGCATATCCGCAGCGATGCGCACGAGCCGGTGCAGCGGCGGCTGTCGTGGTTGCAGGTGCTGCGGCATCGGCAGGCCTGGGCGTTTGTGCTGGGCAAGTTCATCACCGACCCGATCTGGTGGTTCTTCCTGTTCTGGCTGCCCAAGTTCCTGCATGCCGAATACGGATTGAGTCTGTTGCAACTGGGCGCGCCGTTGATCGTGATCTTCGCGCTGGCCGATATCGGCAGCATTGCCGGCGGCTGGGTCGCCGGGCGCTTCATCGCGCGCGGCTGGAGCGTCAACCGCGCACGCAAGAGCGCAATGCTGATCTGCGCAATCTCGGTGGTGCCGATCGTGTTCGCCGCACGCGCCGATAACCTGTGGCTGGCGGTTGGCCTGATCGGCCTGGCCACCGCTGCGCACCAGGGGTGGTCGGCCAATTTGTTCACGCTGCCGTCGGACATGTTTCCACGCCACGCGGTCGCCACCGTGGTCGGCATCGGCGGCTTTGCCGGCGCGGTCGGTGGCATGCTGATCGCCACCTTCATCGGGTTCCTGCTGCAGGCCACCGGCAGTTATGTGCCGGTGTTCCTGATGGCAGGCTCGGCGTATCTGCTGGCGCTGGCGGTGGTGCACATGCTGGTGCCACGCTTGGCGCCGGCGCAGCTGCCGGCAGATGCCGCACCGACAGCCAACGCATCTTCCTGAGGGGATCATCATGCAATTACGCACACTGGCAATCGGGTTGTTGTTGGCGGCGAACGCCGCGACGCTTGCGCAGGCCGCACCGCTGGCTTCCGGCGCGCCCAAGTTCCTGGGCAGCGCCTACAGTCCGCAACAGGCGCCGGGATTTGCGCAGTACTGGAACAAGCTCACGCCGGAGAACAGCGGCAAGTGGGGCAGCGTGGAAGCGGTGCGCGACCAGATGGACTGGAGCGGGCTGGATACCGCCTACCGGCTGGCCAAGGCCAACGGCATGCCGTTCCAGATGCATGTGATGGTGTGGGGCAATCAGCAGCCGGAGTGGATCAAGTCGTTGCGGCCGGCCGAGCAACGCCGCGAGATCGAGCAGTGGTTTGCCGCGGTGGCGCAGCGCTATCCAGAGATCGACCTGCTGGAAGTGGTCAACGAGCCGCTCAACGACCCGCCCAGCAAAAACGACACCGGTGGCGGCAACTATCTGCAGGCCTTGGGCGGCAACGGCGCCAGCGGCTGGGAATGGGTGCTGCAGTCGTTCCGGCTGGCGCGCCAGCACTTTCCGCGTGCGCGGCTGATGATCAACGACTACAGCATCACCAACAGCCCCCAGGCCACGCAGAAATACCTGCAGATCGTGCAGCTGCTGCAGCGCGAGCAACTGGTCGATGCGATCGGCGTGCAGGAGCATGCCTTCGAAACCACCCCGAATGTGGCGATGTCGGTGCACCGCGACAATCTCGATGCACTGGCCGCCACCGGCTTGCCGATCTACATCACCGAGTTCGACCTAGACGGGCCCACCGATGCGCAGCAGCTGGCCGCCTACCAACGCGTGTTCCCGGTGTTCTGGGAGCACCCCGGCGTGCGCGGCATCACGCTGTGGGGCTTTCGTCCCGGCCTGTGGCGCGACAAGGAAGCGGCCTACCTGATCCGTGCCGATGGCACCGAGCGGCCGGCGCTGACCTGGCTGCGCGATTACGTTGCCAGCCACGGTGCGGCGCGGTGATCCCGGTGCCCTGCCTCTTTCCTGCCCGTTCGGCGACCGACTGATGCCTACCTCCATTCCGCTGACCCTGCACGCCGACCGCCTGTTGCCCGCCGACCCCGGCACCCGTGCGATCGCGCGCCGCCTGTATGCGCAGATCGCCGCACTGCCGATCATCAGCCCGCACGGCCATACCGATCCGGCGTGGTTCGCTACCGACGCGCCGTTCGCCAATGCCACCGAGTTGTTGCTGGTGCCGGATCACTACGTGTTCCGCATGCTCTACAGCCAGGGCATGGCACTGGATGCCTTGGGCATTCCGCGTGCGGATGGGTCGCGCGCGGCGGTGGACCCGCGCGCGGCGTGGCGCGTGTTCGCCGAGCACTACACGTTGCTGCGCGGTACGCCGTCAGCGTTGTGGTTGAATCATGTCTTCCATGAGGTGTTCGATCTGCGCATCCGGCTGGATGCCGGCACTGCCGATCATTACTACGACCACATCACCGCTGCACTGCAGACGCCGGCATTCCGCCCGCGTGCCCTGTTCGAGCGCTTCAACATCGAGGTGATTGCCACCACCGAGTCGCCGCTGGACACGCTGCAGCATCACGCGGTCATTCGCGCCAGCGGCTGGAAGGGACGCGTGCTCACCGCGTACCGCCCGGACCCGGTGGTCGACCCCGAACACGAGCAGTTTGCCGGCGCGCTGCAACAGTTCGGCGCGCTCACCGGCGAGGATGTGCTGAGCTGGCAAGGCTATCTGCGTGCGCACCGGCAGCGCCGCGCGTTCTTTGCCGCGCATGGCGCCACCTCGACCGACCACGGCCACCCCAGCGCAGCCACCGCCGATCTGTCGCCGGCCGAGGCGCAACGCCTGTTCGACACCGTGGTGCGTGGTGCCGCCACGCCCGCGCAGACCGAGCTGTTCCGCGCGCAGGTGCTGACCGAGATGGCGGCGATGAGCCTGGACGATGGCCTGGTGATGCAGCTGCACCCGGGCTGCTTCCGCAATCACAACCGGAAGCTGTTCCAGACCTTCGGGCGCGACAAGGGCGCCGATATTCCGATGCGCACCGACTACGTGCACGCGCTCAAACCCTTGCTGGACCGGTTCGGCAACGACCCGCGCCTGCGCCTGATCGTGTTCACCCTGGACGAAACCAGCTACAGCCGCGAGCTGGCGCCACTGGCCGGGCATTACCCGTCGCTGTTGCTGGGCCCGGCCTGGTGGTTCCATGACGCGCCGGAAGGCATGTGGCGCTTCCGCGAGCAGACCCTGGCCAGCGCCGGCTTCTACAACACCGTGGGTTTCAACGACGATACCCGCGCCTTCCTGTCGATTCCGGCGCGGCACGATGTGGCGCGGCGTGTGGACAGTGCCTTTCTCGCCAAGCTGGTCGCCGAGCACAGGCTGGACGAGGACGAGGCGGTCGAGGTTGCGATCGATCTGGCGTATCGCCTGCCCAAGCAAGCCTACAAGCTGTGAGGCTGAGCGAGGCAGCACGTGGCGATGCCTGCACGCGTGCAGGTAGTGCGGATCGACCATGCATGCGTGCATGGTCGATGCGAGACGCGATATGACGCACACGGGCATGCAGGCGAGGGTGATGCGCGCGCTCAGGGATTGCGCATGCCTTGCGCGTGTCGCGATGCTTTGCATCTGCGTGGTAGTGCCCGCGCTGGCAGCACCACCGGCATCGAACCAGTTGCCGCGCGAGCGTGTCTCGCTCAACGGGCAATGGCGCTTCCATCGCGGCGATCCTCCAGGCAATCGGCAAATCCTGGACTACGACATCCGCCCGCACGTGCTACGCAGCGAAGACGGCAAGGTGGCCGACGCGCAGCCCGAGCAGGCGCAGCACCTCAATGCCGCCGCAACCCGCGTGCTCAAGCCGTGGATCCTGCCCACGGCCAACAACTTGATTGCAGATCCCGCGAAGCGGCACAAACGCCCGCCCGGCCACCCCGGCAGCAGCGTCGCCTTCGTGCAGCCGCAGTTCGACGACAGCGGTTGGGAGCGCGTGGATCTGCCGCACGACTGGGCCATCGCCGGGCCGTTCCTGGCCGATGGTCCCTACGGTGGCATGGGGCGCCTGCCGAGCTGGGGCGTGGGTTGGTATCGCAAGCGCCTGGACATCCCCGCCAGCGATCGCGGGCGCGCGCTGTTTCTGGATCTCGATGGTGCGATGGCCTATGCCACGGTCTGGCTCAACGGCAAGCTGGTCGGCGGCTGGCCGTATGGCTACAGCTCCTGGCGCGTGAACCTGAGCCCCTATGTGGTGTTTGGTGCGCGCAATCAGCTGGCGATCCGTCTGGACAACCCGCCCGACTCGGCGCGTTGGTATCCGGGCGGCGGGCTGTATCGCAATGTGTGGCTGACCAAAGCTGCGCCGCTGCATGTCGCGCATTGGGGCACGCAGCTGACCACGCCGCAGGTGTCGGCCGACACCGCGCAGGTGCAGCTGGCGATCACGCTGGACAATGCCGCGCGCAGCGCGGTGCAGGCGCAGGTCAGCACCGCCATCTATGTGCTCGACGATGCGCGCGGCACACGCAGCGGCGCGCCGGTCGCGCGCATTGCCGCCGTGCAGGTTGCGGTTGCCGCCGGTGGCAGCGCCCGTGTGCAGGGCAGCACGCAGATCGACCGCCCGCGTCTGTGGGGCCCGCCGCCGACCCAGCGCCCGCACCGCTATATCGCAGTGACCGAGGTCAGTCAGGACGGCCACGTGGTGGATCGCTACGAAACACCGTTCGGTATCCGCAGTATCGTGTTCGATGCCGACAAGGGCCTGCTGGTCAATGGCGAACATGTGCCGATTCGCGGCGTGAACAATCATCACGACCTCGGCGCGCTGGGTGCGGCGTTCAACCTGCGCGCCGCCGAGCGGCAACTACAGTTGCTGCAGCAGATGGGCGCCAATGCCATCCGCATGAGTCACAATCCGCCCGCACCGGAGCTGTTGGAGCTGACCGACCGCATGGGCCTGCTGGTGGTGGACGAGGTGTTCGACAGTTGGGAGATGAAGAAGACCCCGCTGGATTTTCACCTGGTGTTCCCGCAGTGGCACGAGCCGGACCTGCGCGCGATGCTGCGGCGCGACCGCAATCATCCCTCGGTGATCCTGTGGAGCGTCGGTAACGAAGTCGGTGAGCAGTACACCGGCGAGCAGGGCGCGGCGATCGCACGCACACTGCACGCCATCGTGCATGAGGAAGACCCCACGCGCCCGGCCACGGTGGCGATGAACTACGCCTCGCCCGAGATGCCGTTGCCCGCTGCACTGGATGTCATCAGCCTTAACTACCAGGGCGAAGGCATCCGCGACGCACCGGAATTCGCAGGCACCGAGCGCATCCGCAAACAACCGCAATATCCCGCGTTCCATGGCAGGTTCCCACACAAGGCCATTCTCAGCAGCGAGACCGCCTCGGCGTTGAGCAGCCGCGGTGTGTATCTGTTTCCGGTGACGCCGGACACCAGCGCGCCGGTGCGCGATGGGCGCGGCGGCGACTCGGTCGCGCACCAGGTCAGCGCCTACGAACTGCATGCGGTGGACTTCGGCTCCAGCGCCGACAAGGTGTTCGCGGCACAGGACCGGCATCGGTATGTCGCCGGCGAATTCGTCTGGACCGGCTTCGATTATCTGGGCGAACCCACGCCGTACTACAGCTCGCGCAGTTCGTACTCCGGCATCTTCGATCTGGCCGGTTTTCCGAAGGATCGCTACTGGCTGTATCAATCGCGTTGGCGCCCCGATCTGCCGATGGCGCATCTGCTGCCGCACTGGACCTGGCCCGGCCGCGAGGGCCAGGTCACGCCGGTGCATGTGTTCACCTCCGGCGACGAGGCCGAGCTGTTCGTCAATGGCGTCTCGCAGGGGCGCAAGCGCAAGGGCCGGCTGCAGTACCGGCTGCGCTGGGACGCGGTGGTCTACCAACCCGGCGAGCTGCGCGTGCAGGCGTACAAGGAAGGCAAACCCTGGGCCGAAGACCGCGTGCAAACCGCCGGCAGCGCCGCGCGCATGCAGGTCACGCCCGACCGCAGCAGCATTCGCGGCGACGGGCAGGATCTGAGTTTCGTCACCGTGCGTTTGCTAGATCGCGATGGACGCCCTACACCGACCGCCGGCGATCGCCTACGTTTCCGCATCGAAGGCCCGGGCGAGCTGGTCGCCACCGACAACGGCGATTCCACCAACCTGGAATCCTTCGCCGCGCCGCAGCGCAATGCGTTCAACGGGCTGTGCCTGGCGATCGTGCGTGCCAAGTCCGGCGCGCGTGGCACCATCACGCTGCATGTCGAATCGGACAGCCTGGACGCCGCGCAGGCGCAGATCGTGGCGCAGTGATGAGATTGCGCATGAGCTGTCGCCTGCAGTAATTCACCTTGCAGGCAGCCGTAGAAACAACACCGCCTAGATGGGGAGCGTGCTCGGGTGCGGCCAAAGCAATCGGCCATGCCGTAGTAATCGTTCCATGAAAGCCGCCCCGTCATGGAGTTCGCGTGATGGATATCGGCTTGATCACGCGTGCGTTGCATGGCGCCGTCGGGCGCGTATTTCGCTATCGCCCCTGGCAATCAATGCTGAGACGTCGTCTGCGCGCATCGGCCGCCCGGATTGCGAAATGCCGTAACGCAGCATCGACACCTCGCGGATGCGCGCTTAACACAAGAACGTGACACAGCCCAAAGTTGATGCGTTTGCTGCATCTTCAACTTCGTTTTCCCGGACATTACTTCCTGGTGGCGCATGGCCGGCCTGGCCGTGCGAGGAAGATCGTTTACTCCACCTTCATAAGGAATGGGAATGAATAATTTTGGATCAACGTCAGTGCTTGTTGCCTGCATCATCGGAAGTGTGGCCAGCGCAGGGGCTGCGACGCAGAGCTCGGCCATCAACGCCGCCGGCCGCGCCAAGGCCATGTCGTCCTGGGAAGCGACGATCCATCAGCAAGCGCCGTCGATGGAGGGTTGCTTCCGCTCGGCGTTCCCGAACAATGGCTGGCAGGCGACACGTTGCGCGGCGCCACCCAAGCTCGTGTCGGTGCCACCGGCCGCCATCAACGGCAACGGTCGCGCCACCACTGCGCACACCGATGGTGCTTTCACGGTCGGTAACGGCACCGACTACGCTGCACGCACCGGCAGGTTCACGCGCTCTGCGGTGGGCTCGTTTCCGAGCGTGAGCGGCGTGACCACCGGCGTGGCCGATTATTCGTTGCAGATCAATACCGACACCGCCAGTAATCCCACCACCTGTTCGCAGTTCGGTTACTCCACGTGTCAGACCTGGGAACAGTTCATCTACTCCACCGATGGTGACGGCGACGCCAGCAATGGCCGCACTCCGATTGTCTTCATCCAGGACTGGTTCTTCGCCGGTAGCACTTCGCAATACAACGCGGTCGGCTGTCCATCCGGCTGGAACGCCTATCCCGACCAGAACGCCTGCTATCGCAACAGCGACGCAGTGGACGCACCGCTGGTCGCGGTGAAGAACATCGGTAGCATCAAGCTGACCGGCTCGGCGACCGCTGGTGGCGTGGACACCGTCTCGTTCTCGGTCAACGGCCAGGCCTATAGCGTGAACCAACCCGCCTCTACATTGAACATCAACAAGATCTGGCGGCAGTCCGAGTTCAATATCTTCGGCAATGGCAGCGTCAATCCGGTGGTGTCGTTCAATCACGGCTCGAGTGTTACCGTGAACGTGGCCGTCAACGACGGCACGACCAATGCCCCGACGTGTCTGGGCAACGCCGGCACCACGTTCGAGCAGAACAACCTGACCCTTGGCAGCTGCACCGCTTCCGGTGGTTCGTCGCCGCGCATCAGCTTCACCCAAAGCAACTAAGGTGTGCTCAACGCTCGGGAAGGCCTCGGCCTTCCCGAGCGTTTGTCGTTGTAGCACTTGCCAGCGGCCGGGTGGACCCCGATCCAATTCGCGTCGTCGATCATCTTCGTGCAACGCAACTCGTCGCGGCCACTGCCACTGTGCATCGCTCAATGACATGCCTGCATCTGCTATCGCGCACAGGCGCTGGTTGGGTGCGGTACGCCCTGCACAACGCAGGCGCGCTGATCGATGGCACTGCCGCCGGCACATAGATCTTCGCGCAATGATCGACGCGACTGCTGACGCTCCGTGCCGTGTCGTCGCCGACACGCCATGTCGCCCTGCAGCAGTTGGACGTTGGAGCAAGGCCAACATGGGTGCGCCAATGTGTACTCGCAACCGTTGGACGCCGTGGCGCACACTGTTTGCCGGCATGCACGCGCCAACGCAGGTCGCCGCCGCCCTTGGAGACGGAAGCAGCTATGCTGCGTTATCGCCAGAGTTTGCCGCAGGCGGACTGTGCCATGGCCTTGCGCATCCCCGCGACGCACGCCGCTCCAGTGTCGTCCCTGCGTCCCGGTCAGTTGCCCATGCCTTCCTCATCGAGCTGCCGCCATGTTCGCACCTCCGCAGTTTTCCTTCTTGTTGCTGGTCGGCATGTTGGGTGGCAGCGCGATCGCGAGCGCTGCGCCGTCGGCGGTTGCCACCTCTCCCTGTCCGGGGCAGACGCTCAAGCAGGTCTATGCCGATGCCTTCCTGATCGGTACGGCCGTCAATGCCGAGATCGTGTCAGGCCACGACGCCGCATCCGCGGCCTTGGTCGCCTGCCACTTTAACGCGCTCACGCCCGAGAACGTGATGAAGGCCGAAGTGGTCTCGCCGCGTCGCGGCATCAACGATTTTTCCGCCGCCGATGCCTTCGTTGATGACGCGCGTGCGCAGCATATGTTCGTGGTCGGTCACACGCTGGTGTGGCACAACCAGACGCCGGACTGGTTCTTCACCACCGCTGATGGCCAGCCCAATACGCCGGCACAGCAACTGGAGCGCATGCGCCAGCATATTGCGTTGGTGGCGGGTCGTTATGCCGGCAAGGTGCAGGCCTGGGACGTGGTCAATGAGATCATCGACGAAGACGGGCGTTACCGTGATACCAACTGGGTGCAGCGCGTCGGCGATGGCGACACCGTAGTGCGCAACGCCTTCACCTTTGCCCAGCGCTATGCGCCGGATGCGGAGCTCTACTACAACGATTTCAACGCATGGCGGCCGAGCAAACGCGATGGCATCGTGCGCATGGTCAGGATGCTGCAGCAATCGGGCATCCGCATCGATGGTGTCGGCATGCAAGGACACTGGGGGCTCAACTATCCCAGCCTGCGCGATATCGAAGACGCCATCGATGCCTACGCCGCGCTCGGCATCAAGGTCATGATCACCGAGCTGGACATCGACGTGTTGCCGCTCACCAGGGAAGGCCAGGTCATCGGGACCGGGCTTGCGCACAAGCAGTTCCAGCTGCCGGAATTCAAGCGCTTTCTCGACCCGTATCGCGAGGGCTTGCCGCCGCAGGTGCAGGCGCAGCTGCGCGATCGCTACGCCGAGTTGTTCGCGCTGTTCTGGCGCAAGCGCGACAAGCTCGCACGCGTCAGCGTGTGGGGTGTGAGCGATGGCATGTCCTGGAAGAACGATTACCCCGTGCCGGGCCGTACCAATTATCCGCTGCTGTTCGATCGCAACTACCAGCCCAAGCCGGCGCTGGATGCGGTGTTGGCGGTACCCGCGCGCGCTGGCGGGCGCTAGCGCGGCCGCCGGCGTGCGCAGCAGGCCTGCACACACATGGTGGCATCATGGCCCGACTTCGTTACTGGACTGACCGATGCGCTTGCCGCCCTATCTGCTGTTGGCCGTTCCGTTGCTGGCAATCCTCGCCGCCTGCACCAGGAAGGAGGTGCCGCCACCGCGCTTCGCCGCGATCGGGCATCTGCAGAGCTTCGATCGCAGCTTCAGCGACGTGGTCGCTGGCGATGCGCGCATCGAGAAGCTCAGCGAAGGCTTCACCTGGTCCGAAGGCCCGGCCTGGGTCCGCAACGGTGGCTATCTGCTGTTCACCGATGTGCCGGAAAACAAGCTCTATCGCTGGTCCGAGGACGCAGGCTTGTCGGTCCTGCTATCGCCATCCGGTTACAGCGGCCTGGAGCAGGCCACGCTGCGCGAAGCCGGCGCCAATGGGCTGTATGCCGAACCGGGCGGCACCGTATTGCTGGCTGATTCCGGCACGCGCATCGTCGCCAGGCTCGACCCGGCCACGCGCAAGAAGACGCCGCTGGCGACGCAGTTCGAAGGCCACCGTTTCAACAGCCCCAACGATCTGGTCCGTCGCAGCGATGGCGTGGTGTTCTTCACTGACCCACCGTACGGCCTGAAGGGCATGAACGATTCGCCGGTCAAGGAGCTGCGCTACAACGGCGTCTACCGGCTGGACACCGACGGCAGCGTGCACCTGCTGGACGACAGCCTCAGCCTCCCCAACGGCATCGCACTGTCGCCCGATGCGCGCACCCTGTACGTGGCCAACTCCGATCCGGACCGCCCGATCTGGATGGCCTATACGCTCGACGCAGCCGGTGCGGTGACCGGCAAGCGCGTGTTCGCCGACGCCTCCGATCTGGTCGCCAAGGACTCGCCCGGCCTGCCCGACGGCATGGCGGTCTCCGCCGACGGCCACCTGTTCGCCACCGGCCCCGGCGGCGTCATCGTGTTCGCCCCCGATGGCCGCAGGCTGGGCCGTATTGAAACCGGCGAACCCATCTCCAACTGCGCCTTCGGCAACGACGGCCATACGCTGTACATGACCTCCCACGCGATGCTGGCGCGGGTGCGGGTCAAGGCGCTTGGGTTGGAGTTTGCGCCGTAGCGCCCATTGGCCGGCCAAACCGCAGCACAGCAGTCGCCGCTTCCGTAGGAGCGGCCCTGGCCGCGATGGAGCTGTACCCATCGCCCTATATTGCAAGTCGTTCTGCTTTCAGCCGTCACAACAGCTGATGGATGCGATGTCCTTACTGACCCGGTTTTGTAGCAGGCAACCTTGAATTCTTCGGTCCAGAACCCTAGACTCGCACCCTAAGTGGACTGGGGGTTCCCGGTCGGCGTCATAGCCTCGGTGAGATCACCGGGGCTTTTCGCTTTCTGGCGGCGGGAAAATTTTCAGGCCCCAACCTTCATAGTCGACACCCAATTGACGCCGGCCTTGCTTGCAGAAGAATTTTCGCTGCAGCACGTCGAATGCGCGATTGGGATGATCCGGGCGAAGTACCGATAGCCCGATGGGCCGCGCAACGAGGTCAGCCAGTTGCAAGCCAGATGAGTTGGCCTTTTTGTCCGCAAAGACGATGGTGAAGGGAAGTTGCCGGCCCCAGCGGTTTGCGTCGTCGCAGATCCGCCTGAATTCCAGCTCCAGATCGCGGTCTTCCTTCTTGCCACGGCATTCAACCACCACGTGCGTTGCAACGTTGTCCTGCTTCTTTTCCTGCATCAGTTCGAAAAGTGTTTCCAGGCAGAATGCGAGCGCCAGGTGGTAGGGATTGTCTGCGGTCTGGGCCTTTTCCTTCAGCCGTGTCTTGTCGATGACACAGCTGATCAGGATGAAGTTATGCGACTCGATGATGCCCGTCAGCTCGTCCAGAAAAATCGTCTTTTCCAACCGATCACTGAAGCGGAAATGTCCCTTTTCCTTGCGGATGTCATGCTCGTGAAGAATCACCACGTCATGCCCGAAATGCCTGAACTTGAATGACGCAATGGCGGGAACAACGTGTTGCGCGTAGTGGCCTTTGTGGAAGACACACAAGGCCAGCACAAACACCGGATAGTTGGGATCTACCGACTCAGGCCGTGGTCGCCGCTTTCATCGACATAGACGATGTAATTGCTGTAATGCGGGTCGGCAGCCGCCAGCAGTGGCGATGTTGCCGGCTCGCCTTCCGCCTGTACCAGTGGCAGCGAAAATTGCCCGGCAACGCCAGGCATTGTTGATGGCGTGTGATCTGATCCACGTTTCGGCATGACCACTCCCTGGTGCTGCACATTGAACAACGATGCAGCAGATTAGATCCTCGTCTGCAGAGGCACAACTTCAACCAGGTCTTTCGCAGCATGCCGTACGCGGGAGTCGGCATGGCCTATTGCGCGCTGTTTTCATGCAACACCAGCACATCATCCAGCTCCGGCCCGCCGCCGCGGTTGCCGCTGCCCGCCACGATGTACAGAGCGTCGCCGACCGCTGCGGCCTGGGTGCCGTGGCGCCCTTGCGGCAACGCAGCCAGCGTCTGCCAGGTGGAGGTGGCCGGGTCGTAGGCTTCGACGTCATCGTGTGCCTTGACCTGGCGCGTGCTCTCGCCGCCCATGACCAGCAGCTGGCCATTGCGTGCAATGGCGGCGGCACCGGCGCGCGGCGTCGGCAGCGCGGCTGGGGCAACGCTCCAGGTGCCGCGCTGGATGTCATAGACATCGACTTCGGAAATCGTCTGCGCCAAGGTGTTGCCGCTCTCGTGCGATGACCTGCGGCCACCGGCCGCATACAGCTTGCCGTCGAGCACCACCGCATGGAAATGATCGCGCGCACGCGGTGCGTCGGCCAGCTGCGTCCATTGCTGCGTTTTGGTGTCGAACGCATCCAGCCACGGCACATACCCGCTCATATGGCCGCGCGTATTGCCGCCGACCAGGTACAGCACGCCGTCGTGCGCCACCGCGCCTGCCGCGCCGCGGCGACGGCCTTTGGGAATCTCCGCGCCGACCTGCCAGCGATCAGTGGCAGGGTCGTAGATCAACAGGTGGGTCAGCGCGGCTTCTTCCGGGTAGTCGCCGGTCAGGCCGCCGACGACGTAGATCTTTCCCGACGACACCACCGCCTGCGCGTGGCTGACCGCCAGTGGCGGTGTGCTGCCCTTGGACCAGCGGCGTGTTGTAGTGTCGAAGATGTCCAGCGGGCGGTCGTCGCGCCCTCCGATCAGATAGAGCCTATCGCCGACCGACACCAGGCTGTTCTCATGGCGCGCATGCGGTCTGTTGTGCGGGGTCATCGTCTGCCAGGAGGCCGCCTGCTTCGATTGTGCCGAGGTGGCCACCGGCATCGCCTTGTCGGTGGCCTGACCAAGCGCGGGGAAAGTGCCGACCGCGGCAGCAAACAGGCTTGCGCGGAAACAGCTCGTCAATAGGCGCATGCGGCACTCTTCCGATGGCGTGGGCAGGCCAGTGTAGCGACACGTGCGCGATGATCCACTCGCACAAGCAGGCCGATCCAGGGCCAGGTCGCGCGTGCTTGCGCATTGCCGTGATGTCCCCCGGCAGGCTGCCTAGGCAGTCCTGGTTGCCGGCTTCTTCACATGCAGCAGCACCGCGCATGCGAACACTACGGCAACGCGATACGACAGGAGAAAGGTGTGGCACGCAAACCGGCAAAGCAGGCGTCTTCGACAACACCACCCAAGACAGTTGCCGACGCGGCGGCACGCGGACTGCGGTTGCGCGAGCAGCATGGGCGTGGTGGCACCGCAATCGGCGTTGCGCGTGCGCGCGATCTTTCGGCACGGAAATCGCTTTCCACGCAGACCATCCGGCGCATGCATGCGTACTTCGCGCGCCACAGCGTGGACAAGACTGGCAAGGGCTGGGCCGACCGTAGCGCGCCATCGGCCGGCTACATTGCCTGGCTGCTCTGGGGCGGCGATGCCGGCCAGCGCTGGGCGGCACGGCAGTACCAGCGTCTGGAAGAGGCGGCGAGCGCGAAGACCCCAGCAGGAAAACGAGCAAGCGCGACCACGACGGCCGCCGCCCATGCAAGTGCCGCGGACAAGCGCACCCCGAAGAAGGCCGCGAGAAAGAAGGCAGTCGCAAAGAAGGCAACCGGAACGTCGCCAGCGAGAAAACCGTCGGCAACACAGGCCGCGACCAAGAAAACGAGCGCCGGTAACGCAGCGACGCGCAAGTCGGCGCCCTCGGCCGGTGCCCGCAAGGCGACCGGCAAGAAGGCAGTCAAGAAGACTGCGGCCAGGAAATCTCCTGCAAAGAAAGCAGCATCGACGAAGAAGGCGGTAAACAAGACGGTCGCGCGCCGAACTGCAGCCGGGAAGAGCGCTTCCACGCGCGGTGCAGCGAAGAAAGGCACAAGCAAGACGTCTGCGCCATGGAAAAGGCCCAACCCCAAGAGTCGCTCGCGCTCAGGTCCGCTGTCCCCGGCGCAGAAGGCACAGGCCAGACAACGCGCCAAGGCAGCAGGCCGCCCCTATCCCAATCTGGTGGACAACATGGCAGTGGCAGGTAAAGGCAGCGCTGCCAAGCGGGCGAGTGGATCGGGTGCTGCGAAAAAAGCTGGTAAACCTTAGCCGCAACCGGCTGTCAGAATGGCCGAACCCGCTCGGCTCACGCGCGACGGCACGGGAGAGATGGGTTGCGCGTGAGCAGACGATTGTTCCGGGCGCTGCCGCTTGCTGTTTCGGCGGCATTGGTCCGAACAATACTTCACCTCGTCCCACACCTTTTCCCACTTCTTGCGCCAGCAGAAGGGTCGCCTGCATTGAACGCAGAGCTTTTCCGGCAAGTTCTGCTTCTTGTGGGCGGCCATGGGAAGGCGGACGTCGGACGCTGTGCGGCAGGGGTTCAAGCATGCCATAGCGATGCATTGGCCCGAAGCCTCCGCCGCTCCACGGGATGCGTCGGCGGGCTTGGCAGCGTGGTCGTGAAAGCGGCACGCGCAGTGTCTATCGTGATGCAGGTTGGCTTGTGCCGAGATGGAACGAGCCTCCCCAACGCGGGGACATGCACTCGCCTCATCATCAGACAAGGACACCCATGAAGCTGTTTCCACTTCTGCTATCTGCCCTGCTGTACGGCATTTCGCTGTGCCTTCCTGCACTGCATGGTGGTAATGATCAACTGGGTGGATTTGTCATCCTGCTGCTTGGCTGGATGCAGGTGCTTGATGGCCAGTGCCTGGCCTGGATGAGTAACCCGCTGTTCCTGCTGGCATGGCCGTGTTATTTCCTCAAGGCGGGCAAGATGGCGGCGGCCCTGTTGGCAGCGGCTTGCCTGATCGGGTTGGATACCTTTCGCGCAACCCGGTTCGACAAGAACGAGGCTGGCCAGCAAGTCATGATCGATCACGTGGGCGCCGCATTCTATGTGTGGGAGTTGAGCTTTGTGGTCCTGCTCGTGCTGGTGCTGACGCGCATCTTCAATACATCCGGCGGCAGCCAGGGCGTCCGGGTATCGTGACCGACAGGCAAGCCAAGGTGTCTGAATGGTGCAGATCTGCATGACATCCAGAGAGCGCTCAGGACCATCGACATGTGGCCGATCAACTTAAACCGCAGGGTGGTCATTGCCATCACCACGCTGGCGATTGCCTGCATCGCATCCAATCCGGAGGTTGCAGCGGCCATACCACTGCTGGAGATGGTGGGTATCGACGTGTTTGCATACTTGTTGGCAAGCCGGCTGGGCCCGGTTCTGCTGCAGGGCGTGGCGCCGGTCATCCGGGATGCATACATGCGCCGGGGCCACAGGCTGGTGCGGCCACTGGGCCATGCAGTCAACTGCTGCCTGGGTGGATACTTGCGGCAGGTGAGCTGGTACACCGGTCAGCTGGTGCTGGCCGCCGCGGTTGGTTGCACGCGGATCTGTGCGCTGCGTCGCCAGGCAACTGCCGTACCGGCTTGAACCCGAGTACCACGACAGAGGAGTCGATAAGTCGAACCTGCGCGGGTGGTGAGCGAGAAGGTGACGCTAAGGTGCCGGAACACGATTCGCGCATGGGGAACCGGTAGCGAAATCGGCAAGGTTGCGCAGGGTGATGTCGGAGATCTCCTGCAATGCCTCTGCTGTGAAGAATCCCTGGTGCCCGGTCACCAGCACATTGGGGAAGGTCATCAGGCGCTGAAACGCCTCGTCGTCGATGATCTCGCCCGAGCGGTCCTGGAAGAACAATGCGCTTTCCTGTTCGTAGACATCGATGGCCAGATGGCCGAGCTGGCGGGATTTGAGCGCGCGGATCACCGCATCGGTATCCACCAAGCCACCGCGCGAGGTGTTGACCAGCATCGCACCCGGCTTCATCGACGCCAGCGCCGCGTCATCGATCAGGTGCTGTGTTGCCGGTGTCAGCGGGCAGTGCAGCGAGACGATGTCCGAGCGTGCGAACAGCGTCTCCAGCTCCACCCGCTGCCCGAGCGCATCGAAGCCAGGCGTGGGATAAGGGTCGAAGCCCAGCACATCGCAGCCCATCCCCCGAAAAATACGCGCAGTCGCCAGCCCGATCTTGCCCAGCCCGATCAGGCCCACCGTCTTGCCGTGCAAGGTGCGGCCGAGCAGGCCATTGAGCATGAAGTTGCCCTCGCGCACGCGGTTGTAGGCGCGGTGCGTCTGGCGGTTGAGCGTCATGACCAGCGCCAGCGTGTGCTCGGCCACCGCTTCGGGCGAGTAGGCCGGCACGCGTGCCACGAACAGCCCAAGTGCGGTGGCCGCAGCGAGATCCACATTGTTGAAACCGGCGCAGCGCAGCAGCACCGCGCGCACACCTGCCGCGTGCAGTGCCTGCAGCACGGGCGCATCGAGCTGGTCGTTGACGAACACGCAGACCACCTCGCAGCCCTGTGCCAATGCTGCCGTCTGCAGATCGAGCGATGCCTCGAAATAAACGAACTCGGCTGCACATTGCGTGCCTGGGCGTAGTTTCGCTTCATCGAGAAAGCGCTTGTCGTAAGGGCGCGTGCTGAAGACAGCCATTTTCATGCAGAGAACTCCATCGATACGGAAGGACAGTGACCTATCAGATGCCATGTGTCTGCCACTGACATTCGCCAATCAGTGCGCATGTGGCTAGCTCAAACAGCGGCATGGACGTCAGCCTGACGGATAGAGTCTAAGCATGTCGCGCACCAACACTACGCGCATGCGTCGGTGTGCGCTGGTTTGGCGATGGGGTTGCGCGTGTTGTCGATCGGCGATCAACACACCGCGTACGTCACGGAGTCGGACGCGTCCGCTTGCTCTCGCCACGGCAACGGTCGGAGCAGTACTTCACTTCGTCCCACACGCGCTCCCACTTCTTGCGCCAACGAAACGGCCGCCCGCATTGCATGCAGGGCTTTTCCGGCAACTCGTGTTTCTTGCGCATGGCCATGTGGCGCTTGAACCTGTCCGAACGTGGGCGGGGCGTAGGTGAGGCCAACCATGTTATGTCGAGCGATGCGGTGCAGATGCCATTGCAGGCAAGAAGCTCTCTACCGCTGACAGCCCCTGCGCTACGCAGCCTTGCTTTGCTGCTCCGCACCGCAACAGGCACCTCTGCTCTCACGCGCAAACAGGAACAGCCGGCCTCCCTTCTGCAATCCAGACAAGAGCAGAATGCGTCCCTTCTCCCGTGCACGGAAGAAGGAACCGCAAAGCGCCGTGCAAGGGCGCTCGCCCCAGGCGTGTCACCTGCGGCGTGGTCTCACCGCAGGTACCGCAGGCGCCACGCGGCTGATCAACAGCACGCCGCGTCCCACCGTTACCCGCAAGGCATCACCCACTGCGAAACCGCAGTGTTCCAGCCAGCGCCCGGACAGTCGCAACTTGGGCACCGCACAACCGATGACATCCTCGGCACGCCGCACGTCGTAGTGCTGGTAGCTCATGGTGACCCGCTCTGGAATGCGGAAGCCGGGCTTGCGCAAGGGCGGGGTAGGCGCCAGCGCTGGATCCACCGCTGGCTCAGCGTCGGTCATGCTGGCGGCCGGGCGGTGCTTGGATCTGGCGCGTGTCACAACAGATCGACTGGAAGGCGATGCAGCGCGTGCACGGGCGGTTGCTTTTGGACGGGTCGTATCGAACTCCTTGTGCGATAGGAAGTCCGCCGCATCGCTGTCAATCGAGGTGGCGGACGGTATGCGGTTGACAGACCGGCCACAAGGTACCGGCAGACCTTTCGGTCTCCGCACACCGCCCGCCATAGAGCGGGCACGCCCCCCACGCATGACACCGGGCAAAGAAAAAGCGCCGACATCGTGCAATGGGCGCTGGTGCGCCTTGTGGTTCGGACTGTCAAATCCGGCTGCGGAATGTGCCGCAGCACAGGGATCTTGCTACTCGCCAACACAGCGAGTCAAGACAGCACGGCATGGCTCGCAACCCATCCCTCGTATCTGGCGTATCGTTGTGCTCAAAGACGGGTTCGTTATCCCACTACGAGAAAGCGATGACTTCCACTGCCGAAACGCCAGACCGTGCGATTCCACTGCACCCCGGTCGCTCGATCGAACGCACTGTCGCCTTCTATCGGCGGCTGGGCTTTGTCGGCGACGCGCATCCGCACGATGCGGGCTACGCGATCCTGACGCGTGGCGAGTTGGAGCTGCATTTCTTCGCACACCCGGATCTTGATCCTGCGGCCTGCTATGCGGGCTGCTATATCCGGGTTGGCGATGTCGATGCGGTCTACGCCGCCATGCGTGCCGCGCAGCTTTCGGCACACGGCATCCCCAGGCTCGATGCTGTCAGCGACAAGCCCTGGGGCATGCGGGAATTTGCGCTTGTCGATGAGAGCGGCAATCTGATCAGGATTGGACAGGTAATCGGTAGCTAGGCGTCCAATCGCCTGCATCTGGGTACCTGCATATCTGGAACAGGCCATCGATCAGGTGGCACGATATACACGTTGCCCGACATCGCACGACGTAGACATCGGACCTTGTTGGCATGCGATGGCAGCCGGCGATGCGTATGCCGTGCATCACCTTGCATCGATTGCCAGCTGTATCTGTGCCGGCGTTGCAGTGCCCAGCGCAGCATAGGCAGCGCGCAGTGCCTCCACAAAACGCGCATCGCCAGAGAGCGCAGCGAACATCGCATCCACGGTGAGGAATGCCGCGATGTCATGGCTGGCATTGCCGGTGGTCGAATGGGCGATGTCGCTGAGGACCTCGCTCAGTGGATCGACCAGGGCCACGCCGTTGGCCGCCTGCCTGCGCACGAACTGCAGCCACGCCGCTACCGGAATGCAGAGCCGGTCGATCCGGCGCCCGGCGTCCAATGCATCGCTGATGACGCCGAGCAGACGCACCGGAATCTTTTGCGAGCCATCCCAGGCGATCTGGGCGAGCAGGTGGCGGATGGCGGGGTTGCGGAAGCGGGCGAGGATGGCGTCGATGTAGTGCTGTGGGTCGAAGCCCGGCATGGGCTGCAGGGTGGGGGCGATGTCCTCGCGCATCAGGGTTTCGACAAAGGCAGCCAGTTGCGTGTGGCGCATGGCGTCGGCGACGGTTTCCAGATCGAGCAGGCCGCCGAGATAGGCGAGTGTGGAGTGCGGGCCGTTGAGCAGACGCAGTTTGGCGCGTGCATAGCCGGCGATATCGTCGCTGAGAATCACCTCTGCGCTTTCGAAGGCGGGGCGGCCGTTGCAGAAGCGGTCTTCGATCACCCACTGGCTGTAGCGCTCGCGCTGGATCGGCCAGGCGTCGTGCAGACCGGTTTGCGCTTGTACGTTGGTGCGCAATACGTCGTCGGTGGCGGGGGTGATGCTGTCGACCATCGAGCGCGGAAAAGTCACGTGCCGGTCGATCCATGCCGCAAGCGCGGGATCGGTTTGCTGTGCGAGCAGCAAGACTGCGCGGCGTAGCAGGTTGCCGTTGTCTTGCAGGTTGTCGCAGCTGAGCACGGTGAACGGTGCGCTGCCCTGCTGTCTGCGTTGTTGCAGGCCGGCGACGAGATAGCCGATGGCGCTGCGCGGCGTCGCGGGATGTGCGATGTCGTGCGCAATCTCGGGATGGGCGAGGTCGAGGGTGTCGCCTGCGAGGCAATATCCCTTTTCGGTGATGGTGAGGGTGACCAGGCGCACGGCGGGCTCTGACAGATGCGCGAGCACGGCGCTCTGTTCGTCGGCGGCGCACAGCACCTCGCGGATGGCGCCGATGATGCGTAGCTGCGGGTGTTCGTCGAGCAGCGCGAGGGTGTACAGGCCGTCTTGCGGACGCAGGGCGTCGCGCACGCTCGGGTTGTGCAGGGAGACGGCGCAGATGGCCCAGGTGGGGTCATGTGCGAGCAGGTCGTCGATGTAGACGGCCTGGTGGGCGCGGTGGAAGGCGCCTGCGCCTAGATGGACGATGCCGATGGTGGTCTGTTTGGGGTCGTAGCTGGGAGTGAGGACGGTGGCTGGTAGGTGCGCGAGTGTTGCGATGGAGAGCGTTGGAATTGGCATGGGTTTTTGTTTGGAATCGTGGGGGTGCTGCAAGTTCGCCTGTGGCCGTACCCTCATCCCAACCCCCGCTCCGCGCCCCGGCCCACGTCTTGCGACGTGGGCGCTCCAAGGCACGCGCGCCAGTGGCGCGCAAGCGGTGCCTCTTCGCCCGGCGGGAGAGGGGCCTGGGGCAATCGCGGCTGAGTGGGTTCTTCGCCCACGTCCGCATGGCGAGGGTGTCAACGGCTGCTACTTGTCGGTGATGGTAAAGCGTTGTGTGCTGCGGATATCAGCGCTGGAAGCGCCGACCTGTACTTCGTAGTCGCCTGGATCCACTGCGTAGGCCTTGCGCTGCTCGTCGTAGATGCGCAAGGCGTCCTGCGCCTTGAGGGTGAAGCGCAGCTGCCGTTGTTCGCCGGGTTGCAGGGTGATGCGCTGGAAGCCGCGCAGTTCCTTGATGGCACGTTCGCGTTGCGGCTTGAGCGGATGCAGATAGAGCTGCACCACTTCATCGCCTGCGCGTTGGCCGGTGTTCTTCAGCGTGACCGTGGCCGTGAGCGTGCCATCGGCGGCCACCGTGGTGCGATCAAGGCGTAGATCCGAATACGCAAACTGCGTGTAGGACAGGCCGTGGCCGAACGGATACAGCGGCTTGCCGGCGAAGTAGCGATAGGTGCGGCCGCGCATGGCGTAATCGTCGAAGGCGGGCAGGCGCTCGTCTTCCTTGTAGAAGGTGATCGGCAGGCGGCCGCCGGGGCTGGCCTGGCCGAACAGCACATCGCCGACCGCGCTGCCGCCACGTTGGCCGGGGTACCAGGCCAGCAGGATGGCGGGCACGTGGTGCTGCGCCCAGTCGATCGCCAGCGCCGAGCCGGTGGTCAGCACCGCAACCACTGGCGTGCCGGTGGCCTGCAGTGCCTGCAGCAACTCGCGTTGCGGTTTGGGCAGGCGGGTGTCGGTGCGGTCGCCGCCGGCAAAACCGGGATAGTTGACGTCCATCTCCTCGCCTTCGACATCGCCGGTGAGCCCGCCGACGAACACCACCACCTCAGCGTTGCGTGCGGCGTCCACCGCTTCCTGCAGCGGCGGCTTGGCGCCGGGCATGCGCCAGGCCAGACGCACGCCGGCATCGCGTGTGGCCTCGAAGTATTCCACGCGCAGGTCGTAGGCCTTGCCGCCTTCCAGCGCGACGCTGGCATTGCCGCCGCGCATGCGCGGGGCCTCGCTCCATTGATCGATGAGCAGCTTGCCGTCCAGCAACAGGCGCACGCCATCGTCGGCGGCAATTTGCAGCTCGTAGGTGCCCGACACCGGCGGCAGCAGCTGGCCATGCCAGCGCACGCTGAAGTCGTCCTTGGCCAGCGCACGGTCGGCCTGCAGTTCACCGCGGCCCACGGCATCGTCGGTGGGCGCATTGCGGTCCCAGCGGAAGGCGATACGCGGATCGATGCGGGTCAGCACCGGCTGGCCGGCCAGGGCGCGGCCCTTGAAGTATTCGCCGGTGAGGCCGTTCTGCTTGGCATCCGGCGCCGGGCGCAGATAGCGGGTGTCGATCGGTGCAGCGGCGTTGGGGTCTTCGCGCCCTTCCACCAGATCGCTGCCGCGCGCGTAGACCACCTGTGTCTGCGGTGCGGCGTCGCGGATGCCTTGCAGGATGGTGACCGGCGCGGCCGGCGTGCCGTAGTAATTGCCCAGCAGCGACATCGGGTCGTCGGCGGTGGGGCCGATCACGGCAATGCGCTTGAGCGTGGGTTTGAGCGGCAGCAGGCCGTCGTTCTTCAGCAGCACCAGCGATTCGCGCGCGGTGCGGCGGGCCAGTGCATCGTGCTCTGGCGATTGATTGGCTGATGCGGGAATCTGCGCCCACGGCACCTTGGCCGGCGGGTCGAACATGCCCAGCCGCATGCGCGAGGTCATCAGCCGCTTGAGCGCGGTATCGATGCTGGCCTCGTCGATCAAGCCGGCACGCACCGCCGCCGGCAACGCGGCATAGGTGTCGCCGCAATCCAGGTCGGTGCCGTGCTTGACGCCAAGCGCGGCGGCCGCTTCGGGCGTGGGCACGATCTTGTGGTTCTGCCAGATATCGCGGATGGCGGCGCAGTCGCTGACGATGTAACCATCGAAACCCCAGTCGCGGCGCAGGATGCCTTCCAGCCGCGTACTGGCCGAGGCGGATTCGCCATTGACGCGGTTGTAGGCGCCCATCACCGCGGCGACCTTGCCTTCCTGCACCAGGGCCTGGAACGCGGGCAGATAGGTTTCATGGAGATCGCGCTCGCTGGGATGCACGTCGAAGTGATGACGGTCGGCCTCCGGGCCGCTGTGCACGGCGAAGTGCTTGGCGGTGGCATCGAGCTTGCGGTACGGCCCTTGCTGCGCCTGCAGGCCCTGCACGAAGGTCACGCCCATGCGCGCGGTCAGAAACGGGTCTTCGCCATAGGTTTCCTGCCCGCGGCCCCAGCGCGGGTCGCGGAAGATGTTGATGTTGGGCGACCAGAAGGTGAGCCCCTGGTAGCGCTTGTGCTCGCCGCGCGCCATGAAGGCGTGGTGCTTGGCGCGCGCTTCGTCGCTGATGGCGGTGGCCACCTCGGCCATCAACGGGGTATCGAACGTAGCAGCCAGGCCGATCGCCTGCGGAAATACGGTGGCGCCGCCGGCACGCGCCACGCCGTGCAGCGCTTCGTTCCACCAATCGTATTCGGGCACCTGCAGGCGCGGGATCGCCGGGGCGGCGTTCTGCATCTGCGCGGCCTTTTCTTCCAGCGTCATGCGCGACACCAGGTCGGCCGCACGCGCATCGAAGGGGCGTTGGGTGTCCAGATACGGCGGCGGCGTTGCAGCCTGCGTGCCGGTGGCGGCCAGCGCCATCGCCAGCAATAAGCCGCGCGCAGGTGTGCGACGCGGGGCGGTGGCGCGGTGGGCGGGGTGCGAATGCATGGTCAGTCCTCCTGGGTGCGGTGCGGTTCCAGCTGGGCAAAGGGCCCGATCATGCTGCCGACGAAGCCGCCGGCCTGTGCGGTGCTGAGCATGCCCGCATCGTCGTTGCGGTGTAGCGATTGCCAGCCGCGCCCATCGGCATCGAAGGCAAAGCTGTACGCACCGCCATCGCCGCTGATCTGCAGGCGTAGCTGCGCCGTTGCGGGGACGCGGGTGCGTGCGAGCGTGGTGGTTCTTGCGCCCTCGCGCTTGTCGAGGAAGACGTCCAGCGCATCGCCGTTGCGTCGCACGCCCAACGCATACCACGCATTGGAATTCTGCAATACGGCAAGCCCGGCGCTGACGCCGGCCTGCGTGGGCACCGCCAACGCGGTGCTCGCGGTAAAGCGCGTGTGTTGCTGGCGCCGCGCCAGGAAGGCGGGTGTGGCGGTGCTGTCCAAGCCTTGCGCACTGGCATGGAGGGTCAGCCAACCGGTGCGTGCGCTTAGATCGGCTACCTCATGTTTGGGCACACGCAGATATAGCCATTCGCGCTGCAGCGAGGTGCCGACGAAGTCGTCGCGCCAGGTGAAGTTGCCCGACAACGGCGCTTGATCGGCCGGTGTCTTGGCGCCACGCGGGCTCTGTGCGACAGACGGAATCGGCTCGCCGGCCGGCAGGATCGACGGCCAGCCATCGCGCCAGTGCACTGGCAGCAGGAAGGTTTCGCGCCCGGTGTTGTAGCGTTCGCCCGCATACGGGCGGCTGGCCAGGAACACCGCCCACCATTGCCCGTCCGGTGTGTCCACCAGATCCACATGCCCGGCATTGCTGACCGGGTGCGCGCGTCCGGCCGGCAGGTCGCGTTGGGTCAGGATCGGATTGTGCGGCGAGGGCTCAAACGGCCCCCACACAGTGCGGCTGCGCAGAACCACTTGCGAATGCTGCGGCCCGGTGCCGCCTTCGGCACACGAGAGGTAATACCAACCGTCGCGTTGATACAGATGCGGGCCTTCGATCCAGATCGGCTTGCTGGCCAGATCCACCCCGCCGTTGAGCAACACCTTGCGAGGGCCGACCGGTTGATTGCTGGCGAGGTCGAAGCGCTGCATCCAGATCGCACGGTGGCCTTCGTATAACGGCGTGCCTTCCGGCGGGCCGTTGTTGAGCAGGTAGGCGCTGCCGTCGGTATCGAAGAACAACGACGGGTCGATGCCGTCGATGCCCGGCAACCACGTCAGTGCCGACCATGGGCCGGCGGGATTGTGGGCGCTGGCGATGAAGTTGCCACCGCTGTCGACCGAGGTGCCTAC
The DNA here is from genome assembly GCF_056725285.1 of Xanthomonas sp. NCPPB 1826. NCBI lineage: Bacteria > Pseudomonadati > Pseudomonadota > Gammaproteobacteria > Lysobacterales > Lysobacteraceae > Xanthomonas > Xanthomonas sp. NCPPB 1826. The sequence goes on along the minus strand of NZ_CM161521.1, from coordinate 4,865,555 downwards.
GACATAGAAACGCCCGGCATGATGACGGATGCTGGCAGCGAACATGCCACGCGACACGCCCAGCCCGTCGTAGTCGAGCTGTTCGCGGCGCTCGACCACATTGCCGATCTGCGTCCAGTGCACCAGGTCGGTACTTTCGAACACCGGGATCGCCGGGAAATACGCGAACGTGGAATTGACCAGGTAGTAGTGCTCGCCCACGCGTGTCACGCTGGGGTCCGGGTAGAACCCGGCCAGCACCGGGTTGCGGTAGTGCCCGGGTGGTAACGGCGTGGCGAACACAGCATCGTCGCCGCGATACTCGAACCAGTCGAAGGCGACATCGGCTTTTGCTTGCGCCTGCACGCGCGCAGGCGCGGCCACCGCAAGCAGCAGTGCCGCAAGCGCGGCCGGCAGCCAGCGCATCACCAGTCCCACATCGCACCGTCTTCCAGCCGCGCGATCGGCAACTGCTTGGGCACGTAGGGATACTTCGCGGCCAGGGCCTCGTCGATGTCCACGCCATGCCCGGGCGTTTCGCCGCAATGCAGGCGGCCATCGCGGAATACGTAATCGTGCGGAAACACCGCGTTGGCCTCGTCGGAATGGAACATGTATTCCTGGATGCCGAAGTTGGGCACCCAGGTGTCGAAGTGCAGTGCCGCGCCCATGCACACCGGCGACAGATCGGTGGCGCCGTGGAAGCCGGTACGCACCTGATGCAGCGCGGCGAAATCGGCCAGACGTCGCACATGGGTGATGCCGCCGGCGTGGACAATCGTGGTGCGGATGTAGTCGATCAGTTGCTGCTCGATCAGGTGCTTGCAATCCCACAGCGAATTGAACACCTCGCCCACCGCCAAGGGGGTGACCGTGTGCTGGCGGATCACCTCGAACGCGCGCTGGTTTTCTGCAGGGGTGGCGTCTTCCAGCCAGAACAGCCGGTACGGTTCCAGGTCGCGGCCCAGGCGCGCGGCCTCGATCGGGGTGAGCCGGTGGTGGGCATCATGCAGCAGTTCGATCTCGTCGCCATGATCGTTGCGTAGCTGCTCGAACAGCTTGGGCACCACGCCAAGATAGCGCGGCGTGGACCACACCGTTTCGGTCGGCAATTCGCTCTCGGCCGGCTCATACGGTTTGCCGCCGCTGGAAATGCCGTAGGTCTTCTTGATGCCGGGCACGCCGCATTGCGCGCGGATGGCGATGAAGCCCAGCTCGCGGAAGCGGCCCACCTCATCGCTGGTTTCGGCGATATCGCGGCCATTGGCATGGCCGTAGACCAGCGCGCCCTCGCGCGAGCGCCCGCCCAGCAACTGGTACAGCGGCAGGCCGGCCATCTTGCCCAGGATGTCCCACAAGGCCACGTCCACCGCGGCGATGGCGCTCATCGTCACCGGGCCGCGCCGCCAGTACGCGCCGCGGTAGAAGAACTGCCAGATGTCTTCGATACGGCCGGCATCGCGGCCGATCAGATTCGGCACCAGGTGTTCCTGCAGGTACGCCGCCACCGCCAGTTCGCGGCCGTTGAGCGTGGCATCGCCCAGCCCGGTGATGCCCGAGCGGGTGCGGATCTTCAGGGTGACGAAGTTGCGGCCCGGGCAGGTGACGATGACGCGCGCCTCGACGATCTCGCGATCGCGGGCCGAGCCTTGCAGCGGAGCAGGGGAGTCGGGAGTCTGTGGCATCGTGGTCTCGCTCAGGGAGAAGTGGCGGCAGTGAGGGGGAGTTCGAACGGGCCGGCCGGCAGGCCGCTGCGGTCGTACAAGGTGCATACCGGGCTGTCGGCCCAGCAGTAGCGCACCCGCGTGACGGCCAGGCCGGAGGGAACGCGCAGGCTGATGGTGTGGTCGTGCAAGCTGGCAACGGCATAGCGGCAGCTGTTGGACGCAGCGCCGCACAGCTCGAAGCCGATCGGCGCATCGGCGCCATAGCTGAGCAAGGCGGTGTCCACATCGTCGAAGGCGATGCGCACGCTGTCGCCTTCGCGTTGCGCGCTGCGCGGCACCGGGCCGGAGGGCGCAAGCGCCTCGCCGTACACCACTTGCCGCGCCGCACGCGCCAGGCGCCGGCCCAGTTCCTGCTTGTTGGCCGGATGGATGTCGTAGCGGTCGCCGATGTCGATCGTCACCGCCAGGCCCGCATGCGCATCGTTGGCGACGAAGTGGCGTTGCGCCTCGCGCAGCTGCGCCCAGCCGCTGTCGACCGGCTGGGTGGGCGGCGCGCCATAGTTGGCCAGCTGCACGATCAGCAGCGGCAACTGCGCACCGAAGCGCTGCCGCCAATCGCGTTGCCATGCAGCGAGCAAGGCCGGGTAATGCACCGCATCGCCGGCATTGGATTCGCCCTGGTACCACAGCACGCCACGCAGGCCGAGCTGGCCGAGCGGGGCGATCATGCCGTTGTACAAGGTGGTCAGCCCGGCCGCCGACGACCATGGTGCACGCGGTGGCGAGCCCAGTTGCGGCGGCACGATGCGGTACTGCCAGGGCGCATCCAGCGGCAGCGTGCTGCCATCGGCGAACTGCAGCGCACGTGATTGCGCATCGCCCAGCAGCCCACCACGCCGATAGGTGTTGAGCACATTGAGCACGATGCTGTTGCGCCCGGCCTGCAGGCGCCCGCGCGGCACGCTGTAGCGACGCGGCTGGTCGGCGCCGTAACTGCTGCCCACACCGTGCCCGTTGACCCAGGTCTGGTCCAGTTCGTCCACCGGCCCGAGCAACAAGCTGGCGTCCTGCGCGGCCTGCGCCGGCGTCAGCTCCACGCTGGTGCGGTACCAGACCATGCCGTTGAAGCCGACCAGCTGCGGCACGCCCCAGTCGTCCCAAGCGCCCAATGCCGCCGGTGCGGTTTGCCAGGCGCCGGGCGCATCCGCCTGCCAGGGCTCGCCTTCGCCGTGCGCATGCCACCAGGCCTCCCACAGCGCGCCCCAATGCGGCGCGGCATCCACCGGGTCGCGTGCGTAACGCGCCAGCACATCCAGCGCCGGGCCATCGTCGCCGGCAGCGCGCAGTGCCTTCTCGCCGATCCAGGCCTGCAGTTGCGAGCCGCCCCAGGAGGCGTTGATCAGGCCCATCGGCACGTCGACGGTCCTCTGCAACTCACGTGCGAAGTAATAGCAGGCCGCAGAAAACTCCTTCACCGTCTCCGGCGTGGTGAGCTGCCATGCCGCAGCGCCACCGAAGCGGCGCTGCGGCGTCGGGCTGGACTGCGCCGGCACCTTGAACATGCGGATGCGCGGGTTGTCGGCATCGGCGATCTCGCTGCGTGAATCCAGGGTGCGATGCACCTGCAATTCCATGTTGGATTGGCCCGAGCACAGCCACACATCGCCGATCAGCACGTCATTGACCTGCTGCGTCACGCCCGTGCTGGTGCGTGCGCTCAAGGTGTACGGGCCACCCGCGGCGTGCGCGGGCAGGCGTGCCTCCCAGCGGCCTTGCCGATCTGCGCGTGCCTGCACCTGCTGCGCATCCAGTTGCACGCTCACGCGCGCGCCAGGGGGGGCATCGCCCCACACCCGGATCGGCGCATCGCGCTGCAACACCACATGCTCCTGAAACAGCGCATGCAGCAGCGGCGCATCGGCCGCCTGCGCCAGGCGCGGCAGCAGTGCTGCGCAGAGCGTTGCCATGATGACGGTCGAGAGGCGCGCGCTCATTTCGGATTCCCCGGTGCATACGGAAACTTCAAAGCCTGGTAATACGCCAACGGATGCGCCGGCGGCGCCGTGCCGGCCGGCAACGGCCGCCCGGACACGCGCTGGAAGTAGGCGATGCTGGCATCGCGCCACCACTGCGCTTCGTCCTGCTGGATCGCCAGGAAACTGGCCACCTGCCGGTAACGCGGTGGATCGATCTTGCCGGCCAGGCCCTGCCAGGTCGCGCGCATGGCACGCACCTCGTCCACGCCGTGGTCGTAATGCCATACCAGCTCGTCCCACAGCGGCCGCCCGGAGGCCATGCGGTGCTCCCAGGGCACATGGTGGAACCACAGCAGGTAATGCTCCGGCACGCGCTGCACATCGCCGAACACGCGCGCCACCGGCCTGGCGTATTGCGCCACCGCGTTGCTGCCGCTGGCGCTACGGTCAAAGCCGATCCCGTTACTGTCGGCCCGGTGGTAGTAGACCGGGTCCCAGTCCGGGCGCTCGCTGCCCGCATCCCAGGGTGCCGGGCCGTAGTGATGGCCGCGCCCCATCAGGTGATGCAGGCCGAGCGGGGTCATGTAGTCCACCACTGCCTCGCGCGAGCGCAGCATCATGTCGACCACGGGCGTCACCACGTCAGCATCGTTGGAGAAGCTCATGCGCGCCCACTCCTGCGCGATCGCCTGCGGCGACAACTGCGGGTTCCACGCCAGCCGCCCGTATGCATACCAGTTGGCCTGATCGAAGATCGAGCCGCTCCAGTTGCGGTCCGCACCGATGTTGGCCACCCCGGCAATGCCGGTCAGGCGCGTGCGTTTGGCATCGTTGAAGAGCGTGCCATCCACGGTTCTGGCAACGGTCGAGCCCTTGCCGCGCGCATAGGTGTCGGCCTGCAGGGTTTCGGCAAACAGCGTGCCCAGATAGGCCAGATGGGTGGAAAAGCCCAGATACTCCTTGGTGATCTGGAACTCCGGCATCAACGGCGTCTTGCGCATCGCACCGAACAGCGGATGGAACGGCTCGCGCGGCTGGAAGTCGATCGCCCCGTTCTTGACCTGCACGATCACGTTGTCGCGGAACTGGCCATCCAGCGGCAGGAACTCGCTGTACGCCTGCTTGGCGCGATCGTCCGGTTGCTCGTGCGAATAGACGAACGCGCGCCACATCACCACCCCGCCATGCGGCGCCAGCGCATCGGCCAGCAGATTGGCGCCATCGGCATGGCTGCGCCCGTAATCCTGCGGGCCAGGCTGGCCTTCGGAGTTGGCCTTGACCAGAAAACCGCCGAAGTCCGGAATGCGCGCGTAGATCTCGTCGGCTTTGTTGCGCCACCACTGCTGTACCTGCGGATCCAGCGGGTCGGCGGTCTTCAGGCCACCGATCTCGATCGGCGCGCTGAAGCGCGCGCTGAGAAACACGCGAATGCCGTAAGGGCGGAACACCTTGGCCAGTGCTGCCGCCTTGTCCAGATATTGCGGCGTCAGGCTCCAGGCCTTGGCGTTGACGTTGTTGAGCACGCTGCCGTTGATGCCCAGCGATGCATTGGCGCGCGCGTAGTCGGTGTAGCGCGGATCCAGGTAGCCCGGCAGGGTCTGCCAGTTCCATAACGAGGCGCCGGCGTAGCCGCGTTCGACCACCCCGTCCAGGTTGTCCCAGTGGTTGAGCATGCGCAGCTGCAGCCGCGGCGACTCGCGCAGGTCCAGCGCGGCCAGCGACTGGCCGGTCTGCAGCAGGCGCAGGAAGTGGAATGCCCCATACAGCGCGCCGACATCGCTGCCGCCGACGATGGCGATGGTGCGATGCCCGTCCACGCTGACACTGCGGATCAGGTAGCCCTCGCGGCCCAGGCCGGTGGTCTGCAGCTGTAACGCCGCGATCTGCGGCGCGGCGGCCGCGCCCAGCAAGATCGCACCATCGCGCGTGATCGTGGCGGACGACTGCGGCGCAGCACCAAGCAGGCCCGACAGTCCACGCTGCAATTCCTCACGTGCAACCTGCAGCGTGGGCGAGTCGCCGGCGATGATCAACTCGCTTGCGCTGCCACGCAACTGCGCCGCGTTGGCCAGCGGGTGGTAGCGCAACCATAAGTCGTAGCCATCCTCGGCCCGCGCGCCGGCACTGGCCAGCATCAATCCGCACAGCAACGTCAGCGCCAGCCACCACGGCTGCGTCAACGCTGCGCAATACGCGCCGCAGCGCCGCATTGCACGCGCGCTCATGCGGCATGCTCCAGCGGCATCACCGCACGCTGCGGCGTATCGCCGCTCTGCCTGCTTCCCGGTACCATGCGTCGCATCGTCATGCACGCAGTCGGCGCTTGCGTTACTGCAGCGGGTTGTGTGCATCGTGCAGGTTCGCCACCCACTTGAAGAGGCCACGCTTGGAGAAGGTCAGGAAATCGGTCCGCCGCACCAGCCGCGCGACCACCATCGACGAGGTGGCGGCGCTGGCGAAGGTCTCGCCGATGACGGTCTCGCGCGTGGTCAACAACAACGGCAGCGTGCGCGATGCCACCCGTGCACGCGTGCTGCGTGCGGTCGACAAGCTGGGCTACACGCCAAACCTGGCGGCCAGTGCCCTGGCCGCCGCGCAGAGCACGCGCATTGCGTTGATCTACAGCGATCCAAGCGGCGCCTACCTGCGTGAGTTGCTGCTGGGCGTGTTGCGGGTTGCCTCGCGCACGCCGATCCAGTTGGTGATCGATTGCTGGGACGACCTGGATGCCGACGCCGAACGCCGTGCCGCACGCAAGCTCGCCAAGGGCGTGGCCGGGGTGATCCTGCCGCCGCCGTTGTGCGAATCCAAGGCCGCGGTACTGGAACTGGTGCGCGCCAAGGTGCCGGTGGTGGCGATCGCCTCCAACCATTTCAGCCCGGATGTGGCCTGTGTGCGCATCGACGAATTCGCTGCCGCCAAGGAAATCACCGAGCATCTGATCGCGCAGGGCCACACGCGTATCGGTTACATCGCCGGGCATCCCAACCTGTCTGCCAGCACGCGTCGCTTCGAAGGGTTCCAGGCCGCGCTGGCCGATGCGGGCCTGCGGCTGGACCGGCATCTGGTGCAACCGGGCGACTACACCTACAAATCCGGCCTGGTCGCTGCGGAAAAACTGCTGGCGCGCAAACGCCGCCCCAGCGCCATCTTCGCCAGCAACGACGACATGGCCGCCGCCGCGATCTCGGTCGCGCATCGGCGCGGGCTGGATGTGCCGCGCGATCTGTCGGTGGTCGGCTTCGACGACACCTCCGCTGCCACTGCGGTATGGCCCGAACTCACCACCGTGCAGCAGCCCATCGCCGCCATGGCCGACGCTGCGCTGGATATCCTGTTGAAGACGATTCGCGCCAAGGAGCGCACGGCGAAGATGGTCGATCATGTGGTCGCGCACCTGCTGGTCAAGCGGGATTCGGTGGCCGCACCGGCGGCGCCGGATGCAACGGAACAGCCATGACGCTGCACGCGGTTCTGCGCGCAGGCCGCCGGCGGTCGCCTGCACGTGCAGGCGACCATCGGCACAACATCAACGCGTCAGATACTGGTTGATCAGGTTCTCGTAGGCTTCCTGACGGCCGCTGAGCTGCTTGGGTTCGTTGCCGGCGGCGTACTTGGCCAGATCCACCAGCGTGCTGCTGCCGTTGGCGAAGTCCGCGCCCGCGCCGCTGTCGAAGCTGGCGTAACGCTCGGCGCGCCACTGCTCCAGCGGCGAGGAGGTCAGCAGCGCATTGGCCACTTCCAGCCCGCGTGCGAACGCGTCCATGCCGCCGATATGCGCCAGGAACAGATCCTGTGGGTCGGACGACTCGCGGCGCACCTTGGCATCGAAGTTCAAGCCGCCCGGTGCCAGCCCGCCCTGGCGCAGCACCACCAGCATCGCGCCGACGGTGTCGTACAGGTCGGTCGGGAACTGGTCGGTATCCCAGCCGTTCTGCGGGTTGCCGCGGTTGGCATCGATGCTGCCGAGCAGGCCGGCATCGGATGCCACCTGCAGGTCGTGCTCGAAGCTGTGGCCCGACAAGGTGGCGTGGTTGGCTTCGATATTGAGCTTGAAGTCCTGGTCCAGGCCGTGCTGACGCAGGAAGCCGATCACCGTGGCGCTGTCGAAGTCGTACTGGTGCTTCATCGGCTCCATCGGCTTGGGCTCGATCAGGAAGTTGCCGGTGAAGCCAATCGCGCGGCCGTAGTCGCGTGCCAGGGTCAAAAAGCGCGCCATGTTGTCCTGCTCGCGCTTCATCTGGGTGTTGTGCAAGCAGGCATAGCCTTCGCGGCCACCCCAGAACACGTAGTTCTCGCCGCCCAGCTCGACGGTGGCATCGATCGCAGCCTTGACCTGCACCGCCGCACGCGCGACGACATTGAAATCAGGATTGGTCGACGCACCATTCATATAACGCGGGTGCGAGAACAGGTTGGCGGTGCCCCACAACAGCTTGACGCCGGTGTCGGCCTGGCGCTGCTTGGCGATGCCGACCATGTGCTTGAGGTTGCTCTGGTACTCGCCGATGTCGTCGGCATCGGGCGACAAGTCGATGTCGTGGAAGCAGTAGTACGGCACGCCGAGCTTGGTGAAGAACTCGAACGCGGCATCGGCCTTGGCTTCGGCGCGATTCAACGCGGTGTTGCCGATATCCCACGGGTACGCGCGCGTGCCCGGGCCGAACGGATCGGCGCCGTTGCCGCAGAAGCTGTGCCAGTAGGCCACGGCAAAGCGCAGATGCTCGGCCATGGTCTTGTCGCCGACCTGCTTGTTGGCGTCGTAGACCTTGAACGCCAGCGGGTTGTCCGAGTCGCGGCCTTCGAAGCCGATCTTGCCGATACCGGGGAAATATTCCTTGGCGCCGATGTAGACGGTGTTGCTCATGGGGTGGAACTCCTGCAGAGAGGCGAGGGGAGAAGGGAAAGGTGTTGCACGCGAGTGACCAGCCACGCAGCGCAGCGATCGCGCATGCAGGCCGTCACCGCCGCCACCGGCGCGCACTCTCAATCAGCGCCGGGGACGGACGCCGGCACGGGGCCTGACCCGTGTCGCGCAGAATGTTAGCGCTACCACAATCGCGACCGAAAAAAGCCGCGCGATGGAGCGAAGCTGAAGATGCCATGCCGATCCCGAGTGAAGCGGTCTGCCCGACTTTACCCAGCCCGGCGCCGAAAGGCTTGCTGCGCTGCGAGATGTGCGCTGCCCCGAGCACCTGCGGCACACCTCTAGCGATGATCGGCTCGCTAGCGCCCCGGCACCGCCAAACCAGCGCCGGACACACCGCCCGCAAACGGCTGACCGCCCGTTCAGCCGCGCGTGCGCCGCGCCGGCCCGCCGCGCGCCGGGCAGCTACAATGGCCGGCTTATGACCGCTGTCCTGCCGCTGCCGCAACCCCTGGCCGACCCCGCGCCGCGCGACCCGCGCCAGCGGTTGCAGCGTGAGCAGCTGCGCCTGGGCAAACGCCTGCAGCGCCAGGTGGGCCAGGCGATTGCCGACTTCGGCATGATCGCCCCCGGCGACAAGATCATGGTCTGCCTGTCCGGCGGCAAGGACAGCTACACCTTGCTGGACATGCTGCTGCAGTTGCAGCGCAAGGCACCGGTGCCGTTCACCCTGGTGGCGGTCAATCTGGACCAGAAGCAGCCCGACTTCCCCGCGCAGGTGCTGCCCACTTACCTGCGCGGGCTGGATGTGCCGTTCGACATCGTCGAGCAGGACACCTATTCGGTGGTCAGCCGGGTGATTCCGGCCGGCAAGACCATGTGTTCGTTGTGCTCGCGGCTGCGGCGCGGCGCGCTGTATGCCTACGCGCAGGCGCATGGCGTGACCAAGATCGCGCTCGGCCACCATCGCGACGACATCGTGGCCACGTTCTTCATGAATCTGTTCCACCACGCCCGGCTCGCGGCGATGGCGCCCAAGCTGCGCAGCGACGACGGCGCGCATGTGGTGATCCGCCCGCTGGCCTACGTGCGCGAAGCCGATATCGCCGCCTACGCGCAGGCGCGCCAGTTCCCGATCATTCCGTGCAACCTGTGCGGCAGCCAGGAAAACCTGCAGCGCCAGCAGGTCGGGCGGATGCTGCAGCAGTGGGACCGCGAGCAGCCCGGGCGGGTCGAGCAGATCGCCCGCGCGCTGGGCGATGTGCGGCCCGAGCAACTGGCCGACCGCACCCTGTTCGATTTCCTAGCGCTGGGCCGCAATGGCGATGCAGCACCGCCCGATCCCGATCCCGATTCTAGCGCCTGGCTCGCCGCCGGCGACAGCGCACACGACAGCGACTGACGCGGCCATCGCGGCTGGCAGTCTTTCCACCCTCCACGTTTCTTCCTCCTCTTCGGTCTGACGCATGTTCTTTCGTAATCTCACTCTGTTCCGTTTCCCGACCACACTGGATTTCTCCGAGATCGACACGCTGCTGCCGCAAGTGCAGCTCAAGCCGGTCGGCCCGCTGGAAATGAGCTCGCGCGGTTTCATCTCCCCGTTCGGCCGCGACGAGCAGGAAGTGCTCTCGCACCGTCTGGAAGACTTTCTCTGGCTCACCGTCGGTGGCGAGGACAAGATCCTGCCCGGCGCGGTGGTCAACGACCTGCTCGAGCGCAAGGTCGCCGAGATCGAAGAGAAGGAAGGCCGTCGCCCCGGCGGCAAGGCCCGCAAGCGCCTGAAGGACGACCTGATCCATGAGCTGTTGCCGCGCGCCTTCGTCAAGAGCTCGCGCACCGATGCCATCCTGGACCTGCAGCACGGCTACATCGCGGTCAACAGCTCCAGCCGCAAAAGCGGCGAGAACGTGATGAGCGAGATCCGCGGCGCACTCGGCAGCTTCCCGGCACTGCCGTTGAATGCCGAAGTCGCACCGCGCGCCATCCTCACCGGCTGGATCGCCGGCGAACCCTTGCCCGAAGGCCTGAGCCTGGGCGAAGAGTGCGAGATGAAGGACCCGATCGAAGGCGGCGCGGTGGTCAAGTGCCAGCACCAGGAACTGCGCGGCGACGAGATCGACAAGCACCTGGAAGCCGGCAAGCAGGTCACCAAGCTGGCGCTGGTGCTGGACGACAATCTGTCGTTCGTGCTCGGCGACGATCTGGTGATCCGCAAGCTCAAGTTCCTCGATGGCGCACTGGACCAGCTCGAACACAGTGAAGACGACGGCGCACGCGCCGAACTCGACGCCCGCTTCGCGCTGATGAGCGCCGAAATCCGGCGCCTGTTCCTGCTGCTGGAAACCGCGTTGAAGCTGAGCAAGGCCGAGTAAGCGCAACGGTCGAACGTGTCGTCGTGATCGATGCTCGAGTCAAACGCCCGGTGAGTCGAGTGCGCGGTGTCCTCGCCGCTCGCGGGACACGCCGTGCATCCGTTCGTTGAGTCTCCTTGGCGGCATCCGCCGCCAGGGGTCCCGCAACCAGCAAGGACACCGCACCAGTCAGTTGGTCGGCTGCTTTCTTGAAAGCGTGTCGTCCGGCTGCGCTGCGTCAGGCATTGAAAAGTTTGCAGGTTGCGTGCTGAAAGCCTGTCCGCTGCTCGGCTTGAGGGAAAGCTGATCGCATGCACAACGATCCGAACAACACGCGTCTTACCTGCTTGCAAACATTCACACCGACCATCTCCGATGGTCCTTGCCCGCCTACCGTCGTGTAAGAGCCTACAAGGACGTACTTGCGGCGTGTCCCGCGATGGTGGGCGGGCAAGGGCCTTGCAGCCAAGTCGCCGATCCGCCGCTCTGCAGCTTTTTCATTCGCTATCCAGTACGACACCCAAAACACAGAGACTCGGCCGTGCTGGGCGGGCAAGGGCCCTGCAACCAGGCCGCAGATCTAGCGACGTCGGCTGCGCCCACCTGGCGGTGGGCAGCGTCGTTTGCCAGTCGCTCAAATAAGTCGCGCCAACATCGAATGCATCAATCGCCCCGTCTCACCACCTGACACATCGCGGCGCTATCCTGTGCCCATGTTCAAGCCCGTCCGCCGCCTTATCGCGCCCGCCCCGCAGGTTGTCGAACGCGATTGCCTGCGCCTGCAGCTGGACGGGCGCGAGATTGCGGTGCTGCGCGTGCGCGACCCGCGTGCGCGGCGCATCAAGCTCAGTGTGGACGAACGCGGCGCGCGGCTGACCTTGCCACTGCGGGCAAGCCTGGTGGCCGGCGAACGCTTTCTGCAGGCGCATCTGGACTGGCTGAGCACGCAGTTGTCGCGTTATCAGCAGGTGGATGCGTTTCCGGCGCTGGAGCGTGGCGTGCCGGGGCTGCTGCCGTTACGCGGTGCCCTGTTGCCGCTGAGCTGGCACGACGGGCGCTACGCACGCATCGAGGTCACCGATGACGGCGCGCAGTTCCATGTGCCGACCCGCCTGGGCGATGCAGGCCTGCGCCGCACGCTGAAGGAATTCTACGAAGCGCAGGCGCGCGCCGATGTTGGCCGCTGGTTGCCGAGCTATCTGCCCGGCCTGCCGCGCGCCCCGGCGCGGGTGCGGCTGAAGGTGATGTCCTCGCAGTGGGGCTCGCTGGCACCGGATGGCTCGATGGCGCTGGATCTGGCGCTGGTGCTCGGCCGCCCGTCGGCGTTCGAATACGTGCTGGTGCACGAGCTCTGCCACCTGCTGCAGGCCAACCACTCGCCGGCGTTCTGGGCCGAGGTGGAACAACGCTTCCCCGCCTGGCGCGACGAGCGCAGCTATTTCCACGAGCACGGCCGCCAGCTCAAGGCGCAACTGCGGCGCTTGTTGCAGGTGGAGTGAGGCGGGTCGTTGCGATGCAGTTGCCGTCGCTGTGGCGGCGCTCCTGCAACGATCAAGGCGCGAAGCCGGGGCGCCAATGCGCTTCGGGCTTCGGAGAGCTGCTGCGCGATGGCGCGGCTAGCGAAGCGACATAGCGCCACGCGGCTGCGCTAGCGCCATTGGTAAGACGCGGCGCGCGCAAGGTGCCGGCAGGCCAGCGGCGACAGCCACGCAAAGCGCCTGGTCAGGGCACACTCGATGGCCGCGATGCCGGCCTGCAGCTCGCGTGCCGATCCCCAATGGTCGGCGTCGCAGGCCACCGACCAGACCTCATCCAGGCGCCGGCGATCGTCCGGATCCAGTTGCGGCGACGCGTGCACCGTCTCCAGGAACGTCCCTGGCAAACTCCACTGCTCGAAGGATTCGATCGCGGCGACAAGCCGGTCTGGCTGGCCCATTGCGCTAGCTCAACGGTGCCAGGATGCCGTGGGCCGCTGACGATGCCTGCCGGCACTGAGATCTGCTGTCGCATGCAAGGCAACAAGCACAAACGTCAGCGCAGTGGCATCGCGCAGGACGCATTCCACGCATCACGCGTGCGGCGGCGACAACGACGCCAGGAATCCGTTGATCACTGCCGCCACCGCGTCCGGTGCTTCCATGTGCACATGGTGGGTGCCAGGCAACAACTGCAGGCGTGCATCGCGCATCAGCGCCACGCGGTGATCGCGCAGGGCATCGGGGAAATACACCTGCGCCGGCGTGGCGAAGATGGCCTGGGTCGGGCAGGCGATGGAGGCCAGCAGCACGTCGATCTGCGCTTCGGTCATGCGGATGGCGGTGGGCAAGGTCAGGCGCGGGTCGCTGCACCAGCTATAGCCGCCTTCGACCGCGCAGACCCCGCGCTCCACCAGCAGCCGCGCGGCCGGTTCGGTGAGCTGGTTGGCCATCATGCGTGCGCGCACCGGCATCTCCATCGACGGAAACACCCGCAACGGCCGCTGCGCCAGCGTGCGTGCCGACGCCACCGCATCGCGCAGGCGGGTGGCGGTGCTCTCGACCGGCTCGGCCAGCGCGCCCAAGGCCTCGATCGCGATCAGTGCCTCGACGCGTTCCGGCGCCGCAGCGGCCAGCAGGCTGGCGACGCCGCCGCCCAGCGAGTGGCCGAGCACGCTGAAGCGCTCCCACCCCAGCGCATCGGCTACCTGCAGCAGGATCGCGATCGCGCTGCTGAGCGTGTATTCGGCGCCGATGGGCAGCCACGCGCTGTGGCCGTGGCCGGGCAGATCCAGCAGCACCAGATCCAGGTCCTGCGCGTGCAGATGCGCGCTCAGCGGCAGGAAGCTGGCGGCATTGTCGAGCCAGCCATGCAGTGCCAGCACCCGGCGCGGGCCACGTTCGGGATTGCGCAGCCCAGTGACCCGGCCGATCGCCAGGTCGCACGCAAACGGCTCCAACCTCACGCGCGTCGGGCCACTGCGGCCAGTGCCTGCGCATGCGCCGGGCTGGCGTTGAGGCAGGGGATGTAGCTGAGCGTGGCGCCGCGTTCGGCCAGCGTTTCGGCAAAGCCCAGCGCCACTTCTTCCAGGGTTTCCAGGCAGTCGGTGGCAAAACCCGGGCAGACCAGGTCGAAGCTGCGCACGCCGCCTTCAGCCAGTTTCCACAAGGTCGGCTCGGCGTACGGCTGCAGCCAGCGTTCCGAACCGAAGCGCGACTGGTAGCCCATCTGCCATTCGTCCGCGCCCAGGCCGAGCGCGGTGACGATGGCCTGCGCGCTGCGCTCGCATTGCTGCGGATACGGGTCGCCGGCATTGGCCACGCGCTGCGGCAGGCCGTGGAAGGAGAACATCAGCTTCTCGCTGCGCCCGTGCGCCTGCCAGTGCGCGCGGATCGAATCGGCGATCGCCGCGACCCAGCCGGCGTCTTCGCAATAGTCCTGGATCACCTCGACCGCGATTTCCGGCGCGCTCGGGCGCCAGGCATCGATCACGTCCTGGATCGAGGCGGTGGTGGTGGTGGAATACTGCGGATACAGCGGCAGCACCACGATGCGCCTGATGCCGCGCGCGCGCAGGCCATCCAGCGTCTTGCGCAGCGCCGGGGCGCCATAGCGCATGGCCCACTCCACGTGCCAGTCCGGCATGACCTCTTTCAGGCCCTCGGCCAGGCGGCGCGTGTACACCGCCAGCGGCGAGCCGTCCGGCAGCCAGACCTTGGCGTATTTCTCGGCCGACTTGGGCCCGCGGATCGGCAGGATCACCCCGTACAGCAGCGGCTTCCAGAACAGCGGCGGGATCGCGACCACGCGGCGGTCGCTGAGGAACTCGGCCAGGTAGCGGCGCACGGCCGGGGCGGTGGGCGACTCGGGGGTGCCGAGATTGACGACCAGCAGGGCGGTATCGGGGGTGGTGTTCATGCGCACCATTCTGGCAGAGCGCAGCGGTGCTGCCGAGGACAGCGCATCGATCGCCGCCATTGACCGCCTCTGCCGCCTGGCTGCGCTCACCACCGATTCATTGCGCCACCACTAACGTCGCGCCATTGCTATCTTTGACGGATTGTCCTCTGGAGCTTGTCATGCCTCGTCTGTCGCGCCTGGCCCTGTTGTTGTCGCTGACCTTCGCCGCCGGCCATGCCGTCGCCGGCCCGGAAGAGGACCAGCGCGCGCGTAACGCGGTGCGCGTGCTCAACGAGATCATGAAGATCCCCGAGCAGGCCATCCCGGACAAGCTGCTCGACGAGGCGCGTGCCATCGTGGTCATCCCTGACACGCTCAAGGCCGGGCTGGTGATCGGCGGCCGGCGCGGGCATGGCCTGATGTCGATGAAGAATGCCGATGGCAGCTGGTCGCAGCCGGTGTTCGTCAAGCTCACCGGCGGCAGCATCGGCTTCCAGGCCGGCGTGCAGTCCTCCGACGTGGTGCTGGTGTTCCGCAACGACCGCAGCCTGGACAACATCGTCAACGGCAAGTTCACCCTCGGTGCCGATGCCGGCGTGGCCGCCGGCCCGGTCGGCCGCAATGCCGCCGCCGCCACCGACGGCCAGCTCAAGGCCGAAATCTGGTCGTGGTCGCGCGCCCGTGGCCTGTTCGCCGGCGTGGCGCTGGACGGTGCGGTGCTGCAGATCGACGATGCCGCCGACCTCAACGCCTACGGTGGCGGCGCCACCCCGCGCATGATCTTCGAAGGCCGCACCAACGAGCGTGCCTCCACCGACGTGATCGCCTTCCGCGACCGCCTGGAAGAGGCGACCTACACCGCACGCGCCAATCGCGGTACCGATGGCAGCGCCGACGACGGGGCCAGCGCGCCGCGTCCGGCAACGCCGCCGCCGCCACAGGCGACCACCACGCCGCCGCCAGCGGTGAACGAGGCCAGCACCGTGCCGATGCAGCCCAGCACGACGCCACCGCCGCAGCAGGGCTTCCAGCCGGTGTCCGATGGCGAAATCCGTACCGAATCGCTGGACGGCAACCGCTGACAGGCTGTCATCCCCCTGCGCGGTGCGCTGGGGTATCCTGCGTCTTCCTTCTTCTTCAGCAAGCGAGCAGATCATGGGCGGTTTCAGCATTTGGCACTGGCTGATCGTGCTGGTGATCGTGTTGCTGGTGTTCGGTACCAAGCGGCTCACCAGCGGTGCCAAGGATCTCGGCAGCGCGGTCAAGGAATTCAAGAAAGGCATGCACGACGACGACAAGCCGGCCGGCAAGCTCGGGGACGACACCCGCACGGCCGAGCAGGCACGTGAAGCGCAGGCCGAGCGCGATCGCGACGCGCGTTGATCCGGAGCGGCGTCGGTGTTTGACATAGGTGTTGGCGAACTGACGCTGATTGCGATCGTCGCCCTGGTGGTGCTCGGTCCCGAGCGCCTGCCCAAGGCGGCCCGGTTTGCCGGACTGTGGGTGCGCCGCGCGCGCATGCAGTGGGATTCGGTCAAGCAGGAACTGGAGCGCGAGCTGGAAGCCGAAGAGCTCAAGCGCAGCCTGCAGGATGTGCAGGCCTCGCTGCGCGAAGCCGAAGACCAGCTGCGCAACAAGCAGCAGCATCTGGAGCAGGGCGCCCGCGCGCTGCACGACCAGGTGGGGCGCGATATTGATATCCGCAGCCCGGCCACACCGGTGGCGACACCGCTGGAGCTGGCGCATGCGGATCTGTCTACCGGGGCGACTGCCACGTCGGCAGCGGGCGCTGCGGATGCGGCCGACCATGAGCCGGCACCGGTCATTGCCCAGGCCCAGCCGATTGCGCCGGCGCCGCATCAAACCTTGGTACCGGCCCCGCACGACACCGTGGTGCCGGCGCCGCATGCCGCGCATCTCAGCAGCACCAGCGCGCAGGCGCAGACGCCGGCCACCACCACGCCGATGGAGCCGAGCACGCTGAAAGCGCCGACAGAGCCGGCCGCGCCGGGCAAGATCCAGGAGAAACAGCCGTGAGCCTGTTCGACGACGCACAGGCCGAAAGCAGTCTGATCGAGCATCTGGTCGAATTGCGCGCGCGCCTGGTGCGCGCCCTGATCGGCCTGGGCGTGGTGCTGCTGGCGTTGCTGCCGTTCTCGCGCGCGATCTATTCGTGGCTGGCCGCGCCGCTGATTTCGCAGCTGCCGCTGGGGCAGACCATGATCGCGATGAACCCGGCCGGCGCGTTCTTCGCACCGCTCAAGCTGACCTTCTTCGTGGCGGTGTTCTTCAGCGTGCCGTGGCTGTTGTACCAGGCCTGGGCCTTCGTGGCGCCGGGCCTGTACCAGCGCGAAAAGAAACTCGCATTCCCGTTGTTGGCCTCGGCGGTGGCGCTGTTCTACATCGGCTGCGCGTTTGCGTACTTCCTGGTGTTGCCGGCGGTGTTCCACTTTTTGACCACGTTCAAGCCGGACGTGATCGCCATTACCCCGGATGCCAATTCCTACCTGGATTTCGTGCTGGCGATCTTCTTCGCCTTCGGTGCGAGTTTCGAATTGCCGGTGGCGCTGGTGATCCTGGTGCTGCTGGGCTGGGTCAGCCCCAAGCAGCTGAGCGAAGGCCGCGGCTATGCCATCGTGGGCATCTTCATCCTGGCCGCGGTGCTCACCCCGCCGGACGTGGTCTCGCAGCTGATGCTGGCCATCCCGATGTGCCTGCTCTACGAGCTGGGCATCATCGCCTCGCGTGCGGTGGGGCCGAAGCCCGCCTAGCGCACTCGCCGCGGTGAGGCGCGCCGACATGCAGGCGCGCAACCCGGCATCACCCGAACGCAATCACCCACGTAGGAGCGCACCCGGGCGCGACCGGGCTCTCCCGAGGAAGGCTTCGTCGCGCCCAGGTGCGCTCCTACGAGTTGGGATGGTCAGGCGGCGAACACGTTGGCGCGAGCGAGGGCGTCCCCGGGGAAGCTTCGTCGCGCCCGGGTGCGCTCCTACGGATCAGGGTTTCGTTGTCAGCACATCGCCGGTCAAGGCGATCAAGCGGCGAACACATCCGGGCGCGACGGTGCCGTGGGCTGCGCGGTTGCGCCTGCGTGGGTGAACATCTGCTTCCAGGCGGCGTACACCGAGCCGGCGAATACCGGCATCAGCACCGCCATCAGCAGCAGCTGGGCCAGCCACATCGCCACGGTCTGCCCGGCCACCAGGCCGACGATCAACGCCACGATCATCACCGCGAAATAGATCGCGAAGATGGCGATGAAGGCCAGCACGAAGAACACCAGCATCGCCGGCAGGTTGTGCAGGCTGGCGCGCAGGCTCTCGCGCAGTGCATGGCCGCCGGTGCTGCGGTCGAACATCACCTGCGGCGGCATCACGAATAGCGCCAGCGTCATCGCCGCAAAAGTGGCGATGGTCAGCAGCAGCCACAGCAGGATGCGGCCGGCCGGCAGGCTGGCGGCCAGCTGCTCGATCTGTACCGGATCCGGCTGCGCGCCGGACTGGCTGATCTGGTTGATCTTGATCATCACC
This sequence comes from Xanthomonas sp. NCPPB 1826, assembly GCF_056725285.1. Lineage (NCBI taxonomy): Bacteria > Pseudomonadati > Pseudomonadota > Gammaproteobacteria > Lysobacterales > Lysobacteraceae > Xanthomonas > Xanthomonas sp. NCPPB 1826. The sequence goes on along the minus strand of NZ_CM161521.1, from coordinate 4,847,306 downwards.
TCGGACAACTGCTGCAGCCCGCTGGCGCCGATCATCACCAGCAGCAGCACGCCCAGCAGCAGGCCGGCGATCAGCTGCGGCAGCAGCGACACCAGCAAATGCGGCGCGCGGCCGTCCTGCAGGCCATGCAGCAGATGCGACGGCTTGGCGATGCGGCCTTCGTCGACCTCGCGGATCGCCCACAGCAGGCCGCCCATGAACAGCGGGCCGGCCAGCACCAGCAGGAACTGCAGGGCCGGGCCCAGCAGCGGCACCAGCACCGACAGCGACACCACCAGGGTGGCCGCCACGCTCCAGATCACCCCCAGCGAGCCAAGCGCCAGCGGCGCCCGCTTCAACAGCGAGAAACCGGTCAACAGCCATTCTGCGCCGGCAGACGCCGGCACCTTGCGGATTTCGCTCATTCCCATTCCGGATCGATACGCACCGGACCATCCGGCGTGGCGCGATTATCGCTGCTTTTGCGTGTGTGCGGCGGGATGAGTGGTCACTGTTTGCAGGCCGCGTGCGTGATGCACGAACCGGCGCAGCAGCTTGCGGGCGATTGGCGCGGCGGTGACCTCGCGGGCGACCGTGCGGGCGCAGTGCCCGTGGCGGGCAATGCACTCGGCGCGCGCCTGCACATAGCCGCGCATGTGGTGGGTGGCGAACTCGGGGTGGAACTGCACGCCCCAGGTGGCCTGCCCCCAGCGGAAGGCATGGCAACGGTCCTGCCGCGAATGCGCCAGCACGATGGCGCCGTCCGGGGCGCGCACCACGGTTTGCATGTGGGTGGCGTGCGCCGGGAAATGTGCCGGCAGGCCGGCAAACAACGGGTCCTGCTCGGCTGGCGGGTGCAATTCCAGCGCGATGGTGCCGGACTCGCGCCCGGCCGGGTTGTAGTCGACTTCGCCGCCCAGCGCGTGCGCCAGCAGCTGGTGCCCGTAGCAGATACCGAGCAGCGGCATGCCCTGGTGGGCGGCATCGCGCAGCCAGGCGGCACTGCGTTCGCTCCAGTCGGCGCGGTCGGTGACGTAGGCGGCCGAGCCGCTAACGATGGTGCCGGCAAAGCCGTCGCGGTCGGGCAGGCGGCCGCCGTTGGCGACATCGACGGCGACGGTCTCATGCTCGGCCAGCCCCGCCGCGACGCGGATCCAGTGCCGAAAACGGCCGTATCGCTTCATCTCCGGCACGGGATGCCCGGTTTCGATGATCAGGAACGGCAAGGCGGACATGCGGACGGAAATCCAGCAGCGACTGATGTGCCCGATTGTAGGCAGCTCCAGCCGGTTTTTTTCAAGTGGCGTGCCAACGCATGCAGCTAAGGTTATTCCGGATGGCTATGTGCTGATGGCTATGGGGCGGGGCGCTGGCTACTTGCGCTGTGTGGATGTAAGAGCAGTGATGGCTGAGATGGCTTGTGCCACGTCGGTTCCCGGCTCGGTTGCCGCGGTGATCGTGCGCCGCTGATCTGGTTGTACTCGGCCGTGCCGTGTACGTGGTCAATGGTGAGGCCGAGCCCCTGCCAATGGCGGCATGTGCGTGCCGACGTACCCTCATCCGCCCTTCGGGCAGCTTCTCCAGGTGGGAGAAGGGAGCAAACGGTGGGAGAACGGAGCGAGCGCCTCTCCCGCCGGGGCGAGAGGGCATGGCTTGCGCGCCACCGGCGCGCGTGCCTCGGAGCGCCCGCGTCGCAAACGCGGGCCGGGGCGCGGAGCGGGGGTTGGGGTGAGGGTCGCCTGGGCCGATAACCGTGCAACTCCCAGGCGATCCGCCTAGTCCCGCGGCGGCAACACCGACAACACCTCTTCCACCGTGGTCAGCCCGGCGGCGACCTTCTCCAGGCCGGTGCGCCGCAGCGTGCGCAGGCCCTCGCCACGCGCGGCTTGGCTGAAGCTGGCCAGGTCGGTGTCGGCGCGAATCAGGCTGCGCAGGCGCGGGCTCACCGGCAGCAACTCGTACAGGCCGACACGGCCCAGATATCCGGTGCGGCGGCATTCCAGGCAGCCGACCGGCGCGTGCACGTTCAGCACCTCCGGCAGCGCTTCGCCCGGCTCGCGGATCGCCGCCCACTCATCGTCGCTGAGCGTATGCGGGCGCTTGCAGTGCACGCACAGGGTGCGCACCAGCCGCTGCGCCAGCACCCCGTTGAGCGTGGACGCCACCAGGTAATGCGGCACGCCCAGGTCGAGCAGGCGGGTGATCGCCGAGGCAGCGTCGTTGGTGTGAAGCGTGGACAGCACCAGATGCCCGGTCAGCGAAGCCTGCACCGCCATCTGCGCGGTCTCCAGGTCGCGGATCTCGCCGATCATGATGATGTCCGGGTCCTGGCGCAGCAGCGTCCGCACGCCGCTGGCGAAATCCAGGTCGATGTTCTGCTGTACCTGCATCTGGTTGAACTCGGGCGCGATCATTTCGATCGGGTCCTCCACGCTGCACACGTTCACGTCCGGCGTGGCCAGGCGCTTGAGCGTGGAATACAGCGTGGTGGTCTTGCCCGAGCCGGTCGGGCCGGTGACCAGCACGATGCCGTGCGGGCGCTCGACCAGCGCGCTCCAGCCGGCGGCCTCTTCCGGGCTGAAGCCGAGCTGCTCGATGCTCTTGAACGCCGAATCCGGGTCGAAGATGCGCATCACGCACTTCTCGCCGAACGCGGTGGGCATCGTGGACAGGCGCATTTCCACCTCGCGCCCGCCCGGCGACCGGGTCTTGATGCGGCCGTCCTGCGGGCGGCGGCGTTCGGCCAGGTCCATGCGGCCGAGCACCTTGATGCGGCTGACCACCGCGGTCATCACCGACGGCGGTACTTCCAGCACCTTGTGCAGCACCCCGTCGATGCGGAAGCGCATGCGCCCTGCCTCGCGACGCGGCTCCAGATGGATGTCGCTGGCCCGCTGTTCGTAGGCGTACTGCAGCAGCCAGTCGACGATATGCACGATGTGGTGGTCGTCGGCATTGACGTCGCCGGCGCGGCCCAGTTCCACCAGCTGCTCGAAACTGGGCAGGCCGGCACCCGGTTCGGCGCTGCGCACATCGCCGCGCGCGCCGCGCACCGACTGGGTCACGCCGAAGAACTCCATCGTGTAGCGATGCAGGTCCAGTGGGTTGATCAGCGCCAGTTCGATGCGACGCCGGCTCAGATGCTGCACGTCGGCCAGCCATTCCAGCGCCAGCGGCTCGCTGGTGGCGATCAGCACGCGCTCGGCATCCAGCGCCAGCGGCAGGATGCGGTGGCGGCGCGCATAGGCATGCGAGACCACGCCGGTGACCGCGGCCACATCGATGCGGGTGGGATCGATGCGCAGATAACGCAGGCCGGTGCGGGTGGCCAGCCATTCGGTCAGCCGTTCCAGCCCGAGTTCGCCGGCCGGCGGCTGCGCGGCATGCAGCTTGAGATTGGCCAGCAGCACCAGCGGATGCACCTCGCTGGCATTGCGCACGCCGGCGGCGGAGAACTGCACACGCTCGTGTTCGTGCGGCACCACCATGCCATCGGCGAGCAACGCGGCGGCCACCGGGTCGAACATCAACCGGCCGCGCGGCAGGATCGCCGCTGCGCTGTCTGGATCGGCCGTACGCCGCTGTTCCATGTTCGATGTTCCCCTGCGGCGGTGCTCCGCGGCAAAGCGCTGCGGGTCGGCCGGTATACTAGCGCACCCCTTCCGCACGGCCTTTGCTGCATGTCCGATTCCCGGCGCGTTCCAATCACTTTCCAGGGTCTGATCCAGACCCTCAACCAGTACTGGGCCGAGCAAGGCTGTGTGCTGATCCAGCCGCTGGACCTGGAAGTGGGCGCAGGCACGTTCCATCCGGCCACCTTCCTGCGCGCGCTGGGACCGGAGCCGTGGAATGCGGCCTACGTGCAGCCCTCGCGCCGCCCCACCGACGGCCGCTACGGCGAAAACCCCAACCGCCTGCAGCGCTATTACCAGTACCAGGTGGCGATGAAGCCCAACCCGGACAACATCCAGGACCTGTACCTGGGGTCGCTCAAGGCCCTGGGCATTGATCCGCTGGTGCACGACCTGCGCTTTGTCGAGGACAACTGGGAATCGCCGACGCTCGGCGCCTGGGGCCTGGGCTGGGAAGTCTGGCTCAACGGCATGGAGGTCACCCAGTTCACCTACTTCCAGCAGGCCGGCGGACTGGAGTGCAAGCCGGTGCTCGGTGAGATCACCTATGGGCTGGAGCGGCTGTGCATGTATCTGCAGAGCTGCGACAACGTCTACGACCTGGTGTGGACCTACGGCCCGGACGGCACGCCGGTGAGCTACGGCGATGTCTATCACCAAAACGAGGTGGAGCAGAGCGCCTACAACTTCGAGCATGCCAACGTGGCCGAGCTGTTCCATCGCTTCGACGCCTGCGAAGCCGAAGCCAGGCACCTGGTCGAGGTCGGTCTGCCGCTGCCGGCCTACGAGCAGGTCACCAAGGCCAGCCATGCGTTCAACCTGCTGGATGCGCGCCGCGCGATCAGCGTGACCGAACGCCAGCGCTACATCCTGCGCGTGCGCGCGCTGGCGCAAGGCGTGGCGCAGGCGTATTACGCACAACGCGAGAAGCTGGGCTTTCCCGGAGTGAAGAAGTAACCAAAGCCCCTCTCCCCTAGGAGAGGGGTTGGGGTGAGGGGACGGAGGCGCAGTCCTCCTGCACCCAGACTCCACAGAGCTTCGCCGGTCCCCTCATCCGCCCCTTCGGGGCACCTTCTCCCGGTGGGAGAAGTGACCAGCAGACCCCTCTCCCCCCGGGAGAGGGTTGGGGTGAGGGGACGAGGTGTAGCCCTCCTGCACCCAAACTCCACAGAGCTTCGCCCGTACCCTCATCCGCCCCTTCGGGGCACCTTCTCCCGACCGGAGAAGGGAACACGTAAAGGTCCACGTCTTATGAGCGAACAACTTCCCCTGCTGATCGAACTGGGCACCGAAGAGCTGCCGGTCAAGGCGCTGCCGGGTCTGGCGCAGGCTTTCTTCGATGGCGTGCTGCACGGTCTGGAAAAGCGCGGCGTCGCAGTCACCCGGGGCGATGCCAAGCCGCTGTCCACACCGCGCCGCCTGGCGGTGCTGCTGCCGGGCGTGGCCACCGAGCAGCCCGAGCAGCGCTCCGAAGTACTGGGCCCGTATCTCAACATCGCGCTGGATGCCGAGGGCAAGCCGACCAAGGCGCTGGCCGGTTTCGCCGCCAAGGCCGGGATCGACTGGACCGCGCTGGAGCGCACCAGCGACGCCAAGGGCGAGCGCTTCGTGCACCGCGCGGTGACGCCGGGCGCGCGCACCGCGGACCTGCTGCCCGACATCCTGCGCGAAGCGATCGCCGCGATGCCGATTCCCAAGCCGATGCGCTGGGGCGCGCACGAATACGCCTTCGCACGGCCGGTGCAGTGGCTGGTGCTGTTGTTCGGCGACAGCGTGGTTCCGGCCGAGCTGCTGGGCGTGCGAGGCGATCGCCTCAGCCGCGGGCACCGCTTCATGCATCAGGGCGAGGTGTCGCTGGCGGCACCGGGCGACTACGTCGAGGCGTTGCGCGCGGCGCATGTGCTGGTGGATGCGGACGCACGCCGTGCGCGCATCGTAGAGGAAGTCCAAGCCGCCGCCAGGCAGGCCGGCGGCAGTGCACGCATCAGCGACGACAACCTGGAGCAGGTGGTCAACCTGGTCGAATGGCCGTCGGCGGTGCTGTGCAGCTTCGAGCGCGACTTCCTGGCGGTGCCGCAGGAAGCGCTGATCGAAACCATGGAGATCAACCAGAAATTCTTCCCGGTGCTGGACGACGGCGGCAAGTTGACCGAGCAGTTCATCGGCATCGCCAATATCGCCTCCAAGGACGTGGCCGAAGTCGCCAAGGGCTACGAGCGGGTGATCCGTCCGCGCTTTGCCGATGCCAAGTTCTTCTTCGACGAAGACCTCAAGCAGGGGCTGGAGGCGATGGGCGCGGGCCTGGCCAGCGTCACGTATCAGGCCAAGCTGGGCACGGTGGCCGACAAGGTGGCGCGTGTGGCGGCGTTGGCCGAGACGATCGCGCCGCAGGTGGGCGCCGATCCGGCGCAGGCGCGTCGCGCCGCGGAGCTGGCCAAGAACGACCTGCAATCGCGCATGGTCAACGAATTCCCGGAGCTGCAGGGCATTGCCGGGCGTCATTACGCCAAGGCCGCCGGTGAACCGAGCGAGATTTCGCTGGCCATCGACGAGGCCTACCAGCCGCGCTTTGCCGGCGACGACATCGCACTGTCGCCGCTGGGCAAGGTGCTGGCGATTGCAGAACGGCTGGATACGTTGGCAGGTGGCTTTGCGGCCGGTTTGAAGCCGACCGGCAACAAGGACCCGTTCGCGTTGCGGCGCAATGCCCTGGGGTTGGCGCGGACGGTGATTGAGAGTGGTTTTGATCTGGACCTCAAGGATCTGCTCTATCACGCCTACAGCTCTGCAAAACAGTCGATGTCTGAGGTTGTGCTGCGGCAGAAAAAAGATGTTGCAGACAAAGCACGTGCGTCAGGTGTAGATGCCCCCACGTCACATGCGAATCAGCGATCGCTGCATTTGGAAGAATTGGCTGAGCTCTTCGACTTCATCCTCGACCGCCTACGCGGCTACTACGCAGACAAGGGCGTCCCTGCCACGCACTTCAATGCGGTCGCTGCCTTGTTCTCGGTCGCGCCCGAGGGCGCTCCTACAGGTCTCGTAGGAGCGCACCTGGGCGCGACCCACGGCTCCCTCTACGACTTCGACCGCCGCATCGATGCGATCGGCATCTTCGCCACGCTGCCCGAAGCCGAAGCCCTGGCCGCCGCCAACAAGCGCATCCGCAACATCCTGCGCAAGGTCGAGGGCGAGATCCCCGGCGATATCGACACCACGCTGCTGCGCGAACCGGCCGAAGAAGCCCTGGCCGAAGCGGTGGAAGCGGCCATCGGCGATACCGGCGATGCGCTGCACCGGCACGACTACGTCGCCGTGCTCGCACGCCTGGCGCGGTTGCGCCCACAGGTGGACGCGTTCTTTGACGGGGTGATGGTCAACGCCGAGGACGCGCAATTGCGCGCCAATCGTCTGGCCCTGCTGAAGAAGCTCGGCGACCGCCTCGGCAGCGTCGCCGCCATCGAGCATCTGTCCAGCTGATGGCCGCGTCCGCCGGCGCGGCGCACTGGCAGACCGCGCAGGCCGCGTTGGCACGCCGCGACCTGGCTGTGGCGGCGTCTGCGTTGCAGGCGCTGCTGGAGGTGGAGCCGGCGCATGTGGCGGCCCGCGTGCTGCTGGCCGGCACCGTGCTGGCCAACGGCAGGATGCGCGAGGCGGTTGTGCAGCTGCGGCTGGCCGCAAACGATCTGGGCGACGACGTGACAATGCGTTGCCGCGTGGCGCAGGCCTTGCTGCGTGTCGGCGAGCATCGCGCACTGCATGCCTTGCTGCGTCACCCGTCGGTGATGCGGTGCCAGGACGGCGCGACCTTGGCCTTGCTCGCGCACGTGCATCAATCCCTGGGCGAACATGTCGACGCACTGGCGATGATGCAGCGCGCGCAGGCCTGCGGATTCGATGGACCGGATTTCCGTTTTTTCCTTGCGGTGCAGTTGCAGTTCAATGGTCGCCTCGATGAAGCGGCGCAGGCGCTGGAGCATGCGCTGGCGCACACGCCCGGCTATGGCCGCGCGGCGTTGACGCGTGCGCGCCTGCGCCGGCAGAGCGCCAGCAGCAACCATGTGGAACAACTGCGTCAACAGTTGCAGCTCGCCAAGCCCGACAGCGAAGATCGCGCCGGGCTGGCGTTCGCGCTGTACAAGGAGCTGGAAGACCTCGGCCAGACCGAGGCCGCCTGGGACGCGCTACAGCACGGCAACGCGGTGATGCATGCACGCCTGCGTCATGACGCCGACGCCGAGGCGGCGTTGTACGCGCAGCTGAGTGCGCTGGCCGGCCAGGGCCTGTTCGCCGCGCAGCAAGCCCCCGTCGCACACGGCCCGCAACCGATCTTCGTGCTCGGTTTGCCGCGCTCGGGCACCACGGTGCTGGAGCGGATGCTGGGTAATCATTCCCAGATCGTGTCGGCTGGCGAGTTGAACGACTTCGGCCATCAACTACGCTGGGGCGCCGACCAGGCCGGTCGCAGCCTGCTGGATGCGCGGCTGCTGCAGGCCTTGCCGACGCTGGACTACGCGCAGATCGGCGCGCGTTACCTGGAACAGACGCAATGGCGGGCCGGATCGGCACGCTGGTACATCGACAAGTTACCGGCCAATGCAGTGGCGATCGGCGCGATCGCGCGCGCCTTGCCGGGGGCATTGATCGTGCATCTGGTACGCGAGCCGATGGCGGTGTGCTTCTCCAATTACCGCGCGCTGTTCGGTGATTCTTACGCCTACAGCTACGACCTGCACACGCTGGCGCGCCACTATCAGGCCTATCACGCCCTGATGGCGCAATGGCGCGCGGCATTGCCGGGCCGGGTGATCGATGTGGACTATGCGCAGATGGTGCGCGATCCATCCGCGGTATTGCAGCAGTTGATGACGCGCTGCGGGTTGCAGATCGAGCCCGGGCAGGTCGATATCACCCGCAATGTGGCTGCGTCGGCCACGCTGAGCAGCGTGCAGGTGCGCGAAGGCGTGCATGGGCGCAACGTCGAAGAATGGCGGCGCTACGCCACGCAGCTGGAACCACTGCGGCAGGCCTTGTTACACGCCGGCCTGATCCAAGCCGACGCACGCTGACAGCGGCCTGCGGAACGTCGCGGAGACGCCGCCGCGACGTATGCAGTGTGGCAGCAAACAAAGTGCCTGCGTGTCGCCAGCCTCGTCGTGTCTGGCCACTCCAAGTTCGCCCACTCGCAGCAGCGGCGATCCCCAAGCGCTCGATCCAAAAACGCTTGTCTCAAAACGCCAACGGCAGCCCCGTGGCTGCCGTTGGCAAATACCGCCCTGGCTGACTCAGTGCGCGCCGAAACGCCAGTTGAGCTCCAGCATGTAGGAACGTCCGTAACCGGTGTAGTTGAAGATGTTGTAGTACGGATAGCTGCTGTAGGTGCGATCGCGCGGCGGCCGGGTGTTGGCCAGGTTGTTGACCGTCGCCGTCAGCGAGATGTCGTCGTTGACCGCATAGTCCAGCGTGGCATTGAGCGTGGTCCACGCACCGACCTTGCGTGCGCCCTCCACCGCATAGCCATCGGTGCTTTGTTGCGCCACGAAGTTGGGCGTGCGCCCATTGCGCTGAGCGAACAGCGTGGTGGTCCATGCATCCTTCTGCCACGTGACCGAGGCATTGACGATGCTGCGGAACTCGGAAGAGAAGAATGGTTCGCTGAGCAGATCGCGCACCGGGTCCTGCGGGAACTGCTGGCTTTCGTGCTTGAGGGTGAGGTTGTATTGCGCATCGAAGACGAACAGGCCCCAGGATTCGGTAGCCAGGTTGTACGTCGCCTTGCTGAGCACGCCGGAGATCTCCTCGTTGGAGATATTGATCGGGTTGATGCGGATGTTGCTCAAGCGGTTGGGTACCGGCGCATCGGCGGCGGTGCGATCGATGCGCGACAGCGCGTCCACGCAGGTGGGCGAGCTGATGTCCAGGCTGCCGAGACGGCAGGCCGATTCGGTCTGCAGCAGGTTGTCGGTGCTCAGGTCGCTGACCTTGTCATCGATCTTGATGTTGTAGTAGTCGGCATTGACGCTGAAGCGCGCGCTCGGCGACCACACCACGCCATAGCCCCAGGATTTGGCAGTGATCGACTGCAGGTCGCGATTGCCGGCGCGGCGTCCGGCGATCGAGGTGCCGCCATAGGTGCAGTCGGCGATCGGCACGTTGGGTTCTTCGAGTGCGCAACGGTAGTAATCGTTGACGCCCTGGAAGAAGCCGCTGTCTCCAGCGAAGGAAAACGCCATGTCCGGTGCCTTGAACGCAGTGGCGTAGTTGCCGCGGAACAGCAGCGAATCGATCGGACGGAATTCCAGCGCGGCTTTGTAGGTGAACTTGGAATCGCCGCCGCCGCCCTGGTTCTTGTAGTCGTCGTAACGGCCCGACAGATTGGCGGTCAAGGTGCTCAGGATCGGTACGCGCATCTCGAACGCCGCCGCCCAGTTCTCGCGCTTGCCGCTGCCCTGGGTGCCGGTCAGCTGGTAGAAGTCGCCAGCGATCACGCGTTGATCGGTCGGGTTTTCCCAATACTGGTTGCCCGCCTGCAGCACGCCGGCCACGCCGACCGCGCCGGTCGGCAGGTTGAACAACTCGGTGTTGGTGAGCTGCAGGTTGAGGTTCTGGGTCCAGGTCCGGGACTTGGTGCGGATCTCGTCGTTGAAGCTGCGGTATTGCGCCGGCGTCAAGGCGCGATAGAAGTTGGCATCGTTGGGCGAATAGATCGGGTAACCGTAGTACTCGCCTTGCTGGGCGCCCAGGAACTGCTCGCGGAAGAAGTCCTCGATGCGATCGGCCAGCGGCCATTGCTGGCGGCTGTCGATGCGGTATTCGGCGCGTGCGTAGTACGCATCGTAGGTCCAGTTGCTGGCGCCCAGCCCGCCCTTGATGCCGGCGGCGATATTGTAGGAATCGGCAGTCTGGCGATCGTTGTTGAAGTCCAGGTTGCCGGTCTCTTCAGGCGCAAAGATGCGCTGGTAGCCTTCCAGCTGCTGGCTGTCCTGGTTGTAGAACAAGCCGCCGGTGTCGGATGAGGTCTGCCAGAAGCGTGGGCCGCTGTTGACCTCCACCTTGGTGCGATTGAGCAGCAGCGTCGCGTAGCCCTGGGTGTTGTCGTTGAAGGCGTAGGTCAGGTTGGCGTAGCCGCTGGCGCTGCGTTCCTTATTGAGGATGCTGGCGTAACCGGGCTCGGTGCGGCTGCTGCAGAAGTTGCCGCGATTGGCGCGGTTGTCGTATTGCACCGAGCCGTTGAACAGCGGGCCCAGTGCATCGCAGTTGGCGGCGCTGGGGTCGATGTAGGTGGTTGGCGTGTTGTGCAGCGCGATGCGCGAGCCGTAGCGCAGCGTGGGGTCCGGATTGTCGGAGGTGGAATCGAAGTCGCGCCGCTGGAAGCCGTAGATCGGGTCCTGGTTGTTGAGCTGCAGGCCCCAGACGATATCGGCCTTGCCGAGGGTGCTGCCGCCGGTGAGCTGGAAGCGCTGGTTGTTGCCGCCGCCGCCGTCGTAGGTGCCCATGCGGTAATTCATCTGCACACCGTCGACGTGCTTCTTCAGGATGATGTTGACCACGCCGGCAATGGCGCTGGAGCCGTAGATCGAGGACTGGTTGCCCGGCGCCACGTCGATGCGTTCGACCATGCCCACCGGCACGCTGGCCAGGTCGACGAAGTTGCTCTGTCCGTTGTAGAGCAGCGGGTAATCGGCCATCGGCCGGCCGTCGATCAGCACCAGGGTGAAGCCGGGATCCAGGCCGAGCAGGCTCAGCGATTTGGCGCCGGCGGTGAAGCCGCCACTGAACTGGCCGTCCTGCACTGAGCCGGTGGCCATCGGCTGCGAGCGCAGCACATCGTAGACATCCTTGAAGCCGCGGCGCTGGATGTCCTGGGCGGTGATGGAGAACACCGGGGTGGCTGTTTCGACCTGCGACCGCGGAATCAACGAGCCTGTCACGGTGACCTTGTTCAATTCAGTCACCGCGCCCTGACTCTGGGCCATCGCAAGCGATGGCATGGCCAGGGCGGCGCATACGGCGTTGACCAATAAATGGCGCTTCATGAAAACCTCTCTCTCCAAAGGTGTGGAACAGGGCGCGGCGATCGGGGGAGGGCCGCGTGGTGTCGCTGTCAACGAAACGTTAACAACACCCCGACTCTAACCAGCCCCTGTAGCTCCGTATAGTCGAGATTGCTCAGATTTTTTGTCCCTTCACGCCCAGGCTGGGTATCCTTTGCCGATGCTTAAAGCCGCGTTTGCTCTCTCCCTGCTGTGCACCCTGTTCGTTCCGCTGCAAGCGGTTGCCCGGGCGACCATCGACAAGATCGAAATCAAGGGCTTGGACGACGACGCCGACGCCGAGATGATCGAGAACATCGAGGTCTCCCTGTCTCTGTATGAGGCCGTCGGCAAGGAGCAGGGCGAGTCGCGACTGGAATATCTGCTGGCGCAGGCCGAACGGCAGACGCGCGAGGCACTGGAACCGTTCGGCTATTACTCGCCCACCATCGAGCTGGCTGCGCCGCGCACCGGCGACAAGGTGACAGTGGTGATCACCGTGGAGCGCGGCGAGCCGGTACGCGTGCGCCAGTCGCATATCTCCATCACCGGCTGGGCCGAGCAGGACCGTTACCTCGGCCAGGATCTCAAGCAGTTCGAACCGCGCGAAGGCCAGGTCTTCAGCCATCCGCAGTACGAAGCGAGCAAGGTGCGCATCACCCGCCGGCTGGCCGAGCGCGGTTACTTCGATGCTGACTTCACCCAGCGCCGCGTCGCGGTGACGCGCGCCGAGCACGCCGCCGATATCGATCTGAACTGGGACAGCGGCCGCCGCTACGACATGGGCAAGGTGCGCTTCGATTACGACTACTTCCGTCCTGGCCTGTTCGAGCCGCTGGTGTATTGGGACGAGGGCAGCTACTACCACGAAGGCAAGCTGGATCGCCTGCGCGAGTCGCTGACCAAGCTGGATTACTTCAGCACCATCGACATCCAGCCCAAGCCGGAAGAAGCCGACGACCAGGGCCGGGTGCCGGTGGATGTAAAGCTCACCCGCGCCAAGCGCACCGTCTACACCTCCGGCTTGAGCTACGGCAGCGAGAGCGGCGCCGGTGTGCGTGGCGGCGTGGAGCGGCGCTATGTCAATTCGCGCGGCCACAAGATGGACACGCAGCTGGATTACGCGCAGAACCGCAAGAGCCTGACCACCAGCTACCGCGTGCCGGCGTTCCGCTGGCTGGATGGCTGGTACACCGCGTCGGCGCGGCTCTATGACGAGCAGACCGAATACATCGACCTGCGCAACGTCAAACTCACCGGCAGCCGCAGCGGCCAGATCAATGAGCGCTGGAGTGCGATTGCCTCGATCAACGCCTTACGCGAGCGCTGGCGGTTCAGCAGCGGCAGCGATTTCACCGATGCGGTCTACGAGACCTCCACGCTGATCTATCCGCAGTTGCAGGTCAATTACGTCAATGTCGACGACCGCCTGTTCCCACGCAGTGGCGTGTCCGGGCAGGCATTCATCCGCGGCGGTGCCGAAGGCGCCGGCTCGGATACCAATTTCGGCCAGCTCTACGGCCAGCTGCGCTGGTTCCTGGGGGCCGGCGACAACGGCCGGGTGATCCTGCGCGGCGAAGGTGGCACCACCTGGACCAGCGACCTGGTGGCGATGCCGCCGAGCCTGCGCTTCTTTGCCGGTGGTGCCAACAGCATCCGCGGCTATGCCTTCCGCGAAGTGGGCCCGCGCACGCCCAAGCCGGACGAATTCGCGCTCGGTGCCAAGAACGTGGTCACCGCCAGTGCCGAATACGAGCATTACCTCAAGGGCGGCCCCTGGGGCGGCGCGGTGTTCGTCGATAGCGGCAGTGCCTTCGACGACACGCCTGACTGGCACACCGGTATCGGCTTCGGCCTGCGCTGGCGCTCGCCGGTGGGCCCGGTGCGCGTGGACATCGCGCATGGCCTGAACGACCCCGACTCGCAGTTCCAGCTCTATATCGATATCGGGGCCAACCTGTGAGCACGCCGACGCCTACGCCACCCCCCGCACCGCGCCGCGCGCGTTTCTACCGCCGCCGCCGTTTCTGGGTGGGCTCCGGGCTGACCGTGCTGGGCCTGGTGTTGCTGGCGCTGATCGCGGTGTACTGGCTGCTGCAGACCGTGGCCGGGCGCGATGTGTTGCTGGCGCAGGTGACCGCGCGCCTGCCGGTCGGTGCCACCTTTACCTACGGCAAGGTCGAAGGCCCGGTGGCCGGCCCGCTGACCTTGCGCGATGTCGATTTCCGTTATCAGGACATCCACTTCACCGCCGAGCGTGTGTACCTGGAGCCGGACCTGCGTCCGTTGCTCGGGCGCAAGCTGCAGCTGGATGCGGTGCAGGTCAGCAATGCCAGCCTGAATCTGGGCAAGAGCGAGGAGCCGTTCACGCTGCCGAGCTGGCCCGAATCGCTGCCGCAGATCAACGTGCCGCTGGCGATCCAGGCCGACAAGATTGCCGTGGAGAACCTGCGCATCACCCAGCTGCAGCAGCCGATGCTCGTCCTGCACAAGGTGCAGGGCGGACTGGAAGTGGCCACCGGCGAACTGCGCACGCGCAATCTGGTGGTCGATACCGACATGGGCGACTTCCGCCTGCACGGCGACTACGTGCCCAACGACGATTACCGCGCCGACCTGACTGCAACCGCGGTGCTGCCGGCCGCGCGTGGGCGCACCCCGGCCAGCCTGGGACTGGTCGCACGCGGCGATCTGGACAAGATGGAAGTGGCCATCGCCGGCCGCGCGCCGGCACCGCTGCAGGCCAGCCTGGTGTTCACCGGGCGCGACGACCCCACCTGGGCCTTCAAGGCCGTCACCGACGCGCTGGATACCTCGCTGCTGACGCCGGCCACCAATGGGGAGTACGCCGCCCCGGCCACACCGATCGCGCTGAACCTGCAGGCCTCCGGCAAGGGCGGCAACGCCGACCTGCAAGGCAGCGTCAAGCAGGGCGAGCTCAGCGCCACCTTGCAGCCCTCGCACATCAGCCTGCTGGACCAGGTCATCACCGTCGAGCCGTTGGTGATCGATACCTTCGAAGGCCGCGCGCAGTTGCGTGGGACTGCCGATTTCCGCGACACGCAGAATCCGAGCTTCCGTTTTGCGGTCAACGCCAGCGGCCTGCGCTTCACTCCGACGCCGGACCCCGCCACCCCCGATGCGCCGGTGGTGCCGGTGGAATTGGTCGATGCGCGACTGGGCGTGGCCGGTAACCTGAAGGCGTGGGCGGCGATCGGCCGCGCCACGCTGGAGCGCGACGGGCAGCAGGCCGCGCTGGTGTTCGACAGCCGCGGCAACGATCAACGTGCGCAGCTCAAGCAGGTGCAGGCCAAGACCCCGGGCGGCTCGCTGGATCTCACCGGCGAGGTGGGCTGGACCCCGGAGCTGCAGTGGGATGTCACTGCCCAACTGGCCAAGTTCGATCCGGGCTACTTCGCGCCGGGCTGGAACGGCAATCTGTCCGGCAAGGTCGCCTCCAAGGGCCGCCAGTTGCCGGCACCGGCCGGTGGCGTGTCGCCGGGCTTCGAGGCCACGGCCGATATCCCTAGCCTGACCGGCCAGCTACGTCAACGCGCGCTGTCGGCCAACGGCAAGTTCGCCTTGCGTGGTGAACAGGGCGAGGGCCAATTGCAGCTGTCGCTGGGCAATAGCCGCATCACTGCCAAGGGCAAGGTCGGCGACCAGCTGGATATCGCCGCGCAACTGCAGCCGCTGCAGCTGGACGATGTCTTGCCCGGCGCCACCGGCACGATGCGCGGGCAGCTGCAGGTCAGCGGCCGTCGCGACGCGCCCGACATCACTGCCGACCTGGTCGGCAACGGCTTGCGCTGGAACGACTACAGCGCGCAGAGCATCAGCTTGCGCGGGCGTCTGCCGTGGCGCGGCAGCGACGGGCAGCTGGCCTTGCAGGGCACGGCGATCGAAGCCGGCGTGGTGCTGGACAGCGTGCGCGTGCAGGCACGCGGTGCGGTGGAAGCGCTGCGCCTGGATGCGGATATCGCCAACAGCATGGCCAACGTCGCGCTGCAGGGCGATGTCCGTCGCAATGGCGAGCGTTGGCAGGGCCAGGTCGCCACGCTGCGGATCGCACCGGCCAAGGGCGATGCCTGGGCGTTGCGCCAGCCGGCGCAGTTCAGCACCGATGGCGCCGCGTTTACCCTGTCAGACACCTGCCTGGGCGCGGCCACCGGCGGCGCGCTGTGCGCCAGCGCCAACTGGCCGCGCGACGGCATGGTGGTGCATGGCGATGCGCTGCCGCTGTCGCTGGTGCAACCGTGGCTGCCCAAGCAGGAGGGGCGGCAGATCTATCTGCGTGGCGAGCTCGCGCTTGATGGCAGCTTCAAGCCGCGCGGCAATGCCTGGGAAGGCTCGTTCCGCATCGCCTCGCCCGAAGGCGGCATTCGCCTGGGCGAAACCCGCTACGCCGCGGTGGCCGGCAATCCCAATCGCGGCGAGTTGCTGCGCTACGACCAGTTCAGCGTGCAGGCCGATTTCACCCCGCAGCAGATCCAGGCCAAGCTGGGTATCGGCTTCCAGGGCGCCGGCTTTGTCGATGCCAAGTTCAACACCGGCTGGGATGCGTACGCGCCGCTCAACGGCGAGCTGTATCTCAATATGTCGCGGCTGTATTGGCTCGAGCTGGTGGTGGCCGATGTGGTGCAGCCCAAGGGCCTGGTCGAAGGCCATGTGAGCCTGCGCGGCACCCGCGACAAGCCGCTGCTGGGCGGCGATGCAACCTTGAGCAATTTCACTGCCGAATATCCGTCGATGGGTTTGACCCTGAGCGAGGGCAAGGGCCGCTTCGACGCATTGCCGGATGGCTCGGCCAAGATCACCGCTTCCGCCAAGTCGGGGCAGGGCACGCTCAACATCGATGGCGGGCTGTCGTGGTTTGGCACCAGCACGCCGTTGCTGCTGAATATCCGCGGCGAAAACGTGCTGGCCTACAACACCAGCGAGTTGCGCATCATCGCCAACCCGGACATGCAGTTCGGCATCACCGACAACACCATGCAACTGCGTGGCAAGGTCACCGTGCCCGAAGCCGACATCGACCTGGAACGCCTGGATCGCGGCACCTCGGTATCCGAGGACGTGGTGGTGCTGGACCCGGTGGATCCGGAAGAAGTGCCCGCTTCGCCGCTGGATATGGACCTGGCCATCGTGCTTGGTGACAAGGTCAACATGAGCGGCTTCGGCCTGAAGGGCGGGCTGAGCGGGCAGATGCAGATCCGCGCGCGCCCGGGTCGCGAGATGACTGCCAACGGCGGGCTGGACGTGCGCGGCCGCTACAAGGCCTATGGCCAGGACCTGACCATCAGCCGCGGCCAGCTGACCTGGAACAACAACATCGTCTCCGACCCACGCGTAAGCCTGCGCGCCGAGCGCAAGGTCGGCGATGTCACCGCCGGCATCGACGTCAGCGGCCGTGCCGAATCGCCGCGTGCCGATGTGTGGTCGGAACCGGCGATGTCGCAATCCGAAGCGCTGTCGTACCTGGTGCTCGGCCGCGGCCTGTCCACCGCCAGCAGCGACGAAACCCAGCAGGTCAGCGCGGCCTCGGCCGCCTTGTCGGCCGGCAGCAGCCTGATCGCCTCGCAGATCGGCGCCAAGCTCGGCCTGGACGAAGCGGGGGTGAGCGAATCCAGCACCGTCGGCTCGGTGGTGGGCTTCGGCAAGTACCTCTCGCCGAAACTCTACGTCGGCTACGGCGTCTCGATGGTCGGCAGCGGCTCGGTCCTGACGCTGAAATACCTGCTCAGCCGTGGCTTCGATATCGAAGCGGAATCCAGCACGGTGGAGACCAAGGGCTCGGTGAACTGGCGGCGGGAAAAGTAACCCGCCGCTTGCTCTTCATCACATATTGACAAAGCTGACCGCCTTGTTCATTCTCTGCCAGACTTCGGCTCGCTATCAAAAAAGCTGACGAAGCAGGGGGCAGGGCTTTTGTCCGCGTCGCATTAGATTGCGATGAGCGCAGCCTTGGCTGTCGACTTTGGCACTGTATATCGGTGAAGGTAGATGGGTCTGAATAAGGAATTTCTGCGGTGCGTAGTATTCGTTTGCACCCTGTATTGCGGCTGTGCTTTTCCAGCTGAACTTACAGCTCCCGGTAGATTAGTTTTTTTAGAAAATGGTTGGAATGGAGAGGGGGTGGCGATAAGTCACTCAACTGCTTCAGTGGCCGGCTGTGCAACCGAAACCAACAGCTTTGCTATTGATAAAAACCACCCGGCCTATAAAGAGCTAGTTGCTATTGCATTGTCTGCATATACAAGCGAATCCAATGTCGAATTGATAGTAGACAAAGGCGTCTGCGGCTTTGGTGGACGTACAAAAGTAATCTCAATACGGCTTAAAAAGTAGAGGCTACTCGTCCTCTGCCAAGATTTGTTCTGAAGAATTCCCTCAAAGATTCTTCATTAGCCCTCTTTCTAGCGTTGGGAGTTGGCAATAAAATGAAAATATGCTCCGTTTTCTCCGCGGTTCTTCTGTTGACTATATTCTCCAGTCCAGCGGATGCATTAGAGTGGATTTCTGGTCGGGTGACATCAATCGAAGCCACTTACATGCCAGCACGCATCCCCTTTGTCTTGAATGGTGGAAATGCTACGTGCCCTGCGGGGAAGTCGTTGTCGTGGGCAAATCCTAATATCGAAAACAACAAAGCAATCTACGCTACTTTGATTGCGTCCCTGACAACTGGTAAGAAACTAACGTTCATTATCGATGACAATGACAAGACTTGTTTAGGTAAATTCATTTATCTAGAAGACTGATTTTTACGGGCCCATAAAATCTAATAAAAATGGTCCGTTAATCCAATAAAAATCAGTTAAATGCAAATCCGTTGATGTCCATGCGCTAGACGTAGGATTGAAATAGAGATTAATGGAAGCCAAATGAAAAAAAGATCAAGCTACTATCCTAGTTCACTTATAATTCTAATGGTTGGGCTTTTCTCTTCGGTTCCTTCCGTTGCGGTGACACCGCAGCAGGAATACGAGCTACGCGTACGTGATAATAAAGGCGGACAAGGGGTAATCGATGGCGCGTTCGGCGAAAAGGTAAGTCTGTACAGCGGGTCTCTCATGTTTCAACAGATGGACATTGAGCAACCAGGGATCGGACTTCCAATCCAGTTGATCCGTACTTACGATGTCAAGGATTTAAAGCCTCAAAACGAACCAGCACGAGCTCTATCAGATTGGCGGCTAGAAGTTCCTCATATAGAAACACTGTTCGAAGCTTTCACCGAGCAAACCGACTATGTCGGAACATTTTTTAGTGGGAATCGTTGTACGAACTTCAAGAAAGCACCTGCAATTTCGATGAACACCGGGCCGACCACTCGAGTCACTTACACCCCGGAAGATTGGTGGGGGGGCTATCAACTGGTTATACCTGGGCTCGAAAACCAAGACCTTATGCTTCGTGATTCGTCTAACAACTTAACACCGCAAATGGCTGGGGGGGGAGGGCTGAGGAGCTTTCCAATTGTCAGCAATCAGCAATGGATGGTTAGCTGTTTAGCATCTACTTCCAATGGATTGTCTGGTGAAGGGTTTCTTGTTGTATCACCGCAAGGAATAAAATATTGGATGGATTGGCTGATATATCGGCCGTATCCAGAGCTCAATTTTGCCCAAGGTGGGCCGCAAGTCATGCGTCGAAAGACAGCGATGATGATGGTCTCGCGTATAGAAGACCGCTTTGGTAATTCACTAACTTACCAATATGACAGCGCAGGAAATTTAGCGAAAATCCAAGCGAGCGACGGACGAGTTCTAACGCTCGCTTACGAGACGTGGACTAATTCCAACAATTCCTCCTCAGGAAGCCGACTAAGCTCGGCCACCTTACAAGCTAGCGATGCTACTCCCAGAACTTGGCGCTACTCTTATCTAGTTGGGGGGGACTCCAGATCCAGGCTTGTAAACGTGACGCAGCCCGATAATTCCTCGTGGGCAATCGACTTTAGTGGATTTCAAAACTGGTCAGGATCGCCATCTACAGTCGGCAGCGGCTGTGTCCCGTCTTTAGTTAATGGAAATGGTACAAAAAGTGGGACAATACGACATCCATCTGGGATGTCTGCTACTTTTGTAATTGGCTCTATTCTAAGAGGCCGTTCGTACGTAAATTATAAGTGTGAAGCTCCGGATTCAAGTACAGCAGCAGGCCTAAGAAATTTCAATATTTATAGCGCTAACGCTATTCTAAGTAAACGGATTTACGGACCGGCAATGCAGGAGAAAATCTGGACATATCGATACTCAGCCCCTGGAAACAGCTGGGCGAAAGACTGCAGTCCGGCGTGTACAACTAATGTATGGACAGAGCTGACTGAGCCGGGTGGCGTAACATCACGCTATACCTTCAGTAATCGCTTTGACTCTAGCGAAGGTCAGCTGCTGCGTTTTGAAACATACGCGGCCGGCGTAGGGTCGCAAATGTTAAAAGACGAGTACTATCAATACGCGTCTTCATCTTTGGGGCCGTGGCCAACAAAGCTTGGAAATGGTTTTTTAGATACTCTCAATGATCAAATGCTATCCACGCTCTCACCACTTCAAAAGCGTAGGATATTCCAGGACAGCGTGGAATACACGACAGAGATGGCGGACTTTGATGCCTTCGCAAGGCCCACGAAAATATCTTCCTACAGCCCGTGGTATCGCCGCGACGACAAGATCGAATACCTAGATAACTTTGCAAAATGGATACTTGGGTCTGTATCTGCGTTGTCTAATATCAATACTGGAAAGGTTTCTGAAAGAAAAACATTTGATTCCAATTCAATGCCTTTGCAGGCATGGACATTCGGAAAATTGTCAAGCACCTCATCTTACAATGCAGACGGAACTCTCGCATCCATAAAAGATGGACGAGGGAATACTACAAATTATTCGAACTGGAAAAGGTCAACCCCTGGCCTAGTGTCTTATGCCGACGGAACTGCTTTGTCTAGGCAGGTAAATGACTATGGCTGGATTACGAGTGTTACGGATCAAAATAGAAATACCACATACTATGAATATGACGCGATGGGAAGGATCGCGAAACAACAATATCCCAACGGGGATTCAGTTTTGTGGAATCAAGCTGTCACAGAAACCGCATTCATAAATACGTCTGAGTACGAAGTGCCGCCTGAGCATTGGCGCACCGTAACTTCGATTGGCAACTCTCGCAAAATCACTTACTTCGATGGTGCACTACGTCCTATTTTGACGCGGGAATATGACGCGGCAAATGAGCCAGGTACTCAGCGCTTCCAAAGATTTTCATATGACCATAAGGGAAGAAGCACATTTATCTCCTATGTAGGAGAAGTGCCCAATATCGAAAAAGGGTTTTATATTCAATATGACGGGCTGGGGCGAGAGAGCTCGCTATCACAGAATTCCGAGCTCGGTTTGTTGAGGACGACGACCGAATATCTACCACAAGGCCAAAAGCGTGTGACAAATCCTCAGGGGCAAAGCACTCTGACGGGCTATCAAGTATTTGGTCAGCCATCTTATGACGACTTGGTCTGGGTTCAGCGTCCGGAAGGAGCTACAACGGAGATCACCAGAGATGTTTTCGGAAAAACACTTTCGATTAGTGCGCGTGACCAGAGCGGGTCAGTCACCAGCATTAGAAGGTACGTATATCATCCTGAATATCAGACGCTTTGCAAGGTCGTAGAACCTGAAACAGGTGCTACAGTGCTAAATTATGATGAGGCGGGAAATCTGACCTTGTCAGCTGGCGGCCTTGAATTACAGTCTGCCAGTGAGTGTAATTTGGCAGAGGCAACGGCTTCCGGTCGTAGTGTGACAAGGCTGTATGATAAATTGAATCGCCTTAGTGCAATCGATTTCCCTGGGGGAAATGGAAATCAATCGATAAGATACTGGCCTGGTGGGTTAGTTAGACAAGTAGATACGCTAAACGATGGCGTGGTGAGCTACAACAATTATTCTTATAATAAAAGAAATCAGTTGATCAATGAGGTCCAAGCACAAGCGGATGGCGAAGCCTTTTCAATGGCTTATGCTTACGACGCTAATGGACATCTGGAACGGAATCGATACCCATCAGGCCAAACGGTTGATTATTCACCGAATGCACTTGGACAACCTACCCAAGTGGGTCCTTACGCTAGGGACGTTAGTTACTATCCAAATGGTGCGATCAAACGGTTTATTTATGGGAATGGAATTGTCCACTCGATGGTTCAGAATGATCGTCAGCTTCCAGACATCAGTCGTGATTCCAGCGATGTCGACCTGACCCACTATGGCTACGATTATTATTTAAATGGGAATGTCGCCGCTATAAGCGACGGCGCCGCTGGGAATAGCCAGCGTGGTAATCTCACTATGACCTACGATTATCTGGATCGACTAACTTCGGTTTCATCCCCAATCTATGGCATAGCGAAATATAGCTACGATGCGTTGGACAATTTGATACATGTTGAAGCGAGAGGGCGTAATCAATTTTTCTGCTACGACCCAAGATGGCGGCTCACTAATGTGAAAATTGATGGATGCAACGGAGGCACTGTGGTAGGGATGGCCTACGATGCACAAGGCAATTTGATCAATAAAAATGGTCAAGCCTTTCGCTTTGATCTCGGGAATAGAATGCGTGAAGCAGTGGCTAAGGAAAGCTATCGTTACGACGCAAACGGTCGAAGGTCGCTGATATCGCGGTCTGCAGGAAATATTCAGACCTTTTACGATCGATCCGGTTATCTACGGTTTCGTAAAGATGGATCAAACTTTAAAACTGTAGATTACATCTACATGGGGAATAGTTTGGTGGCTGAAGCCGAATGGGCGTTTGGCTCCTCCCCCTCTGCAAAAGATTACTTAAGCTGGCAGCCGACGCCTGGAATAAAGGAGTACGTTGTCGAGGAAAGCATAGACGGAGTGGTCTGGACTTTGGTTTATAAAGGCAGCGCTAGCAGTTGGGCCTCCTTGTCGAGGCCCTCCGGAAAATACTTCTATAGAGTGTCTGCGTGCAGTGATGAGTCTAATTGCACCGCTGTTTCCAGCCTGGCGCATTCGCAGAGATCGAGCGCAAGCATCGTACCTGTTCTCTATCAGCTGCTACTCAACTAGGTTGCCGTATGAATAACCGACATATCTATCGGGTTTATGTATTAAAAAATACTTTCTTAATCTGGCTATTCACTATCTATTCGGTGGCCGAAGTTCAAGCACAGACGATACGCTACATACATACCGACGGACTGGGCTCGATTGTGCTCGTTACAGATCAGAATAAGAGTGTTGTTGAGCGACGAGAATATGAGCCGTATGGATCATTGCTAGGCGCTGTTGTTGATGGCCCCAGTTACACGGGTCATGTTGCTGATAGCAGTACTGGGCTTTATTACATGCAGCAACGCTATTATGATCCTGCAATAGGTAGATTTATATCTGTCGATCCAGTCTCCACCGACGTCGGGACAGGATTTAATTTCAATAGATACTGGTACGGAAATAATAGTCCTTACGCTTATATTGATCCAGATGGGCGTGCAACGGTGGCTATTGGTCGAAGCGGCAGCGCTATTGCGATCGGAGGTGTAACATATTCCGATCAATGGACATTTAGCTTTCCTTCAGGCGATCCTAGCACTTGGCGTTTAGGTCGCTTAATACAGGCCGGTGGGCAGGCGGGCACTAACATCGATGTTGGAGCTAACTATGTTTTTAGTTATTCAGAAGCAAATTCAGCGGAAGAAATGGCAGGTACAGGTTTGGAAGCATCAGTGGGGGGCGCTTTGAACATTGGAGAAGTGCTTGAACTATCTGTCGGTTATGACAGCACTGTTTGTTCAGGTTGTAAAAAAACGCAAACACTCTCGGTTGGCCCAAAATTAGGCTTGCTTCCTGCTGAAGTGCACGCATCAATAACGCGGGGCTTTGGGGTAACTCTTATAGGAAGATCCCCTTTTAGAACCCCTACCGTCACAGTGGGTGCTCCAGTTCCGATCACTGGACCCGTAGATATGCCTTCTAGGGTGCCGAGTGTTACAGTGGGAAGCCCGCAGCCTGAGCGACCTGGTAAGTAGTCTTATCGCAATTTATTCATTGATTATTTTCATTTGGAGAGTGTGGTGATATTTGAAAATCTTACACCAGGGTGGGGGTTTTTCTTTGGCGTTATCCCAGGGGGGGTCTTTATGGCAATTAATATGGTAAGGCTATCCGTGCTGGGTAGGAGGGTTCGCTCAATGGCGATATTGGAAGGTCAAGATTGGGATCTCAATAAGGATTTTCATCGACGCCTCCAGATATTAAAGGATCCTAGCTTGATTTTGTGCCCGGGCGAGAGTCAAAGTCTTTCCGATCTAAAGAAAATTCTCATTAAAAAGTATCCGGGGTTCATGGCAAAACACATTATTTCTGGATTTATGATGGCAGTAGGTGGTACAGCTGGGATGCTGATAGGTCTGTATACGCAAGAAGCGGTTCACGCAGTTGCAATCCATATTTAAAGACAGTCAAGTTTTATTAAGTTCCTAAAGTCTCGAGTTGCGTGCGACGTCCATTTATTTTTGAGTGGTCCCGGCTTGGATTCCAAATCCTAGCCTGGGGATATTAGGCGTGAAGAGGGGCTTCACCGAGAAACAGATCATTGGCTTCCTGCGTGAGGCTGCAGCGGGTGGAGCTTTCAGCCTCTAGTAAAATTGATCCAGCGAGACTTATAGGTCTCCGGGCACGCCAGAAACCGAGCAGATCAACGATGCGCAAGAGACAAGTTCACCAAGAGCCAGATTGTCGCCACGCTGAAGGAGGTTAAGGGCGGCCGCCAGATCAAGGATGTGTGCGTTGAACTGGGCATTTCCGAGGTGACGTACTAATTATAGAGGTCCAAGTACAGCGGCATGGAGGCAGCTGATGTGCAGCGCCTTCGCGACCTGGAGACCGAGCACAGCAAGCTCAAACGCATGTATGCAGAGCTCGCGATGGAAACCATGCACTCAAGGATGTCATCGTAAAAAAGCTGTAGACCCGGCGCACAAGCGCCCGCTTCTTGCCTGGCTCGTCGAGCAGCATGGCTGGAGCGAGCGCCGGGACTGTTCAGTGGTTGGCGTGGCTCAGGCGTGGCTCACTCGACAGCGCGCTATCGGTGTCGTCCCGATCGCGACCAAGAAGCCATTGCGCTGTTGTCCGAGTTGGCCGAGCGCCTTCCTGGGCGTGGTTTTGGAGAGCTGTTTCAGACCATCCGTTGTCGCGGACATGTGTGGAACAACCGGAGTGTTTGGCATGTGCGCTGCCTGATGAAGCTCAATCATTGTCATCGCAGCAGGCGCCGGATACCGATGCGTCAATCACAGCCGCTGGTATGCGGTGATCGAACCAATACTGGATGGTCGATCGATTTCATGTCCGATGCGCTATGGGACGGTCGACGGTTCCGCATGTTCAATGTCATCGACGATTTCAGTCGGGAAGCCTTGGCGATCGAAATGGACTTGAATCTGCCGGCTGCGTCATCCGAACATCGGAACGCATCGCGGCCTGGCCCGGTAATCTGAACAGGCTTCGTCTGGACGAAAGACCTTAATTTTCCGCGCTGACTTGGTCGAGTGGGCGGAGCGCAAAAGCATTGCATTGAATTTGATCGGGCCGAGGTGTTCGATGCAGAACTGCTTCATCGAACGTTCCAACGACACCTACCGAGGCGGCGTACTAGAAATGCACATTTTTTCCGCACCATGAGCGAAGTCCGCGATCAGACCTGGCATTAGCTGGCCGACTACAACCAACAGATCCCGCACGACAGCTTGGGCGGGCTAACGCCCGCCGAGTTCCGTGATCCATATATCCGCAGACCTCTAAATTCAAGCTGGCACTATTTATGGGAGTCCGCACCTGGTGTTTAAGTCTTCACTCATTCAGCTACAGTGAATGCCTTAATTTGCATTGAAGTTCCGTTGCAACCGTCCACGTAAATTTCTACCGTGTTCTTGCTTTGCAGAGATGTTAGTGCCATGGAAAGAATCTCTTTGTACATCAATGCGTTGGGTGTAATCATGAAACGATTTCCACCGCCGCAGCCTGTTCCCGCAGGTAGCGGGCCTTCAGTGACTATATATATGGCTTCTCCTCCCCATCCAGTGGCTATGTTCTTTATCTTCTGTCCCCCGAGTGAGTAGGCCGCGAAGCATTGGGAGCTTGCCAACATCAAAGTTAGAAAAACTAGTCTACGGATCATAAAAATACCGAAGTAAGGTGAATGAATTAATTCAAGCTGCGTTGTTCAATGCACTGCCGGTCCTGTACTTACAGATCCGGTGACTGGAATAATTTTTTCTTATCGCCCCTGTTCCCCTAACTCGAACCTACACGCCCCATGTCTAGGTTGCCACAGTGTGAGAACAGGTTCCAGTTGTGTTTGGTACTGCGCGTGGAAATTACTACGCATTCTTTATGCCCGACCACTAATCCGCAAATAGCCCCTTTATGCCCGGCAGGCCTACCTTGGCACTCCCGCACTGTGGTGCGTTGAGTCGAACACGATGTGTATCCTGATTTTGCAAGGTCCGCAGGCCGATCCGGCGCAGGTGGCGCCGATGCAGCTGCCCGAGTGTGCGGGACGTGCGTTGCGCACGCTGGCGTGTGCCGATGTCGGTGGCTTGATCGCCGGCTTGCAGGCCGCCGGTGGCGATGCCGAGGTGGAGCTGGTGTTGCTAGATTCGGGCGATTTGTCGGCCTCCGAGCGTGCGCAGGTGCATGCGAAAGCCTTGCGCGCAGCATTGGATGCGCTACCCACGCCGTACATCGAACTGCATACCGATGCCGATCAGGAGCTGGAGCCATGGCTGCATCCGCAGCACGCGCCGTTGGCGGTGGTGATTACGCCGCACGATGCGCCGCGCGCCTATGAGATGTCGCTGGGCATTGCCGCGCGTTGTCTGCCGTCGCTGTGCGCGCCCTTGCGCGCCGCTGCCTGAGGAAGCCACCATGTCGATCATGATCGTGCGTGGGCCGGAGGCGGCGATGCCGCTGGTGCGTGGACCGCAGCCATTGCCGCGGGCCGTCATTCGGCAGCTCGTGCAATGCGCCGGCGACGCGGGCAAGACGGTGGCCTTGCGTGCCTGCGGGTCGGAGCAGGAGCTGCTGGACGCCTTGCGTGTGGCCGGGCAGGCGCGGATGGAAATCGCGTTGATCGATCCGGGTAGCTGCGTGGACAGTGCGCGCCTGCACCGTGTGCTCAGCGCGTTGCCGTATCCGTTCGTGGAGGCTCACGACGATAGCGTGGACCGTCCGGAGCGTTGCCTGCCGGAGGGGTTCGGGCAACGCATTGCGACGGTGCGCGGTTACTGCGCGCAGAGCTATCTGCTCGGGCTGGAAATCGCGCTTGAACATCTGGGCTGCACGGAGATCCAGGGCGATGTCCACGTCGGTACCTGAGCTGCGCCAGCTGCATTACTTCGCCGACTACGAGGGTTATTGCGACGGTCGGCCGGTGCTGTGGGGGCAACTGGCCCACAGCGTGGACGTGCCTGCCGATGGCGTGCTGGATGCCGCCGGGCTGGTCACCGCGTTGCGCCGCCGTGCGGCGGAGGCGCATGGGCTGGAAGCGGGGCAGATCCGCTTGTGCCAGGTCACGCGGCTGTAGCGGCGTGATACACAACGACGCCACCCGAAGGTGGCGCCGTCGTTCTGCCGTGCTTGTGCGTCGCTCGACGCAGATCACAGGGGTTGACGCTTACTTGGCCGGGCTGGCCTCCGGCACGAACTTGGTCAGCTGGTTGGCCGTTGCGGCAGTGCCGAAGTTGAAGCGGCCGTAGCCGGCGCCCCAGTACAGCGCACCGTCCACGATGGCCGGCGAGCTGATCACCGAGCCGGTGGCGTCGTGGTTCCACAGCGTGGCGCCGGTGTCGGTATCCAGGGCGACCATGTTGCCGGCCATCGAACCGGCGTAGAGCAGGTTCGGCGACACCGTCAGCGAGCCCTGGCCACCGGCCGGCACATTCGGATTCACGCGGTTGATGCCGGGCACCTTGACCTGCCACTTGATCCTGCCGGTGGCGGCGTCCAGCGCTGCCCACGAGCCGCCGTTGTGGCTCTGGGTATTCGCAGGCCCCAGCGTATAGGTGGCGTTGGTGCTGTTGTTGATGGCCACATAGACCTGCGACTTGTACGGATCGAACGCAGTGCCCCACTCGACGCCGCCAGTGGTGCCGCCGGGGCCGACCTGAGTCGACCACACCTTGGCACCGGTCTTGGCGTCGAAGGCCCAGTAGATGCCGCTCTTCTGCCCTGCGCCGACCAGCTGCTGGGCCTTGCCATCGCGCCACACGGTGAACAGCTGCACGCCGGCACCGCCGAAGTCGTAATCAGGCCCGGTCAGGTTGGTTGCCTGGGTGTTCGGGCACAGGCCATTGGTAGGTGCCACGATGCACGACAGGTTCCAGGCGTCGTAGCCTTGTGCACGGTCGGCCCAGACCAGCTTGCCGGTGTCCAGATTCAGCGAGATCACCGAGTCGACGTAGTTGTCCGGTGCCATGCACGCCAGTTCATCCTGCACGGTGAGTTCGCTGCCGCGGTAGGAGCGTGCGTTGGACACGCAGTTACCCACGCTGGCGGGAATGTTGTAGTTGTTGCCGGTGCCGAAATACAGGCGGCGGCTGATCGGATCGATCGCCACCTGGCCCCACACCGATGCACCGGTATAGCCCTCGGGCACGTTGTAGAACTGCCACACCTTCTTTCCGGTGTTCAGATCCAGCGCCACCACGCTGCCGCGGAAGCTGAAGGTGTGGGTCGGGTCCAGGTTGCCCCAGTCGCCGGAGGACACGGGCACGTAAACGCGGTTGCCGTAGATCACCGGCGAGGAGGTGATGCGCGCCTGCGGGTTGGCTTCGGCGGCGGTCTTCCACAGCAGCTTGCCGGTCTTCTTGTCGATCGCCAGCACGGTGCCGGCGGCCTGGTCGCCGACGATGATGCTGTTGGCGCTGATGGCCGGCGTGTTGCGCGTCACCGAGTTGGCATTGCCGGTGTAGTCGGACAACTTGGCCTGCCAGTTCGGCTTGCCGGTCTGGGTGTCGACGCTATACAGCGTGCCGCCCCAATCGGGCACGTACAACGTTCCACCTTCCACGCTCGGCGTGGCCGAGATGTCGCCGGTGGTGGTCAGGGTCCAGGCCGGCTTGAGGCCTTTGACGGTGGTGCGGTTGATCTTCCACTCGCCCGGCGCAAAGCGCTGGTTCAAGTAGCCGCCGCCGGCGGTGGTCCAGCTGGTGGGGCTGGCGAACGGCAGCTGATTGCCGAAGCTGCGCCAGATCTGGCCGGAGCGTGCAAAAGCCTGGGTATCCAGCGACGACACCGACTGTTGTGCGGTTGCGGGGCCGGCCTGGGCGAAAGCCACTGCGCTGGCAAGCAGGCAGGGAATGAGCGTCAAACTGCGAAATCGCAAGCGGCGAGTTGAATTTGTCATCACGGCATGTCCATAGATGGAAGGAAGCGCTGGATCCCCCCGGATCTGCCGAGTGAAGATGGCCGATTGTGGCGAGCGTGCAACACACGCACCTTCCCGCATTCATTCAACGGTCGGGTCCGCTCGCATCTGGTGCCACCAGCTCGAAAAAATTGCGTTCAACGTGTTCGCTATTCGCACAAATGCTGATGATTCATCACGATCGGCGGCCGCTGCGATAGAAAAAATGATTGGCCGCGATGCATGCGTATTTGCACGCAAATCAATGGTCTGCAAAAAGTAACCAGGAAATTTTGCGCCACCTTGTGAGGCTGGCCACTGTGTTGAAAAGCCCTTCTTCCCGCGGGGCGAGATGACACGGTTTGCGCGCCACTGGCGCGCGTGCCTTGGAGCGCCCGCGTCGCAAACGCGGGCCGGGGCGCGGAGCGGGATTGGGGTGAGGGTACGGGGCGAAGCTTGTGTGTCGTCAAAATGCACGAGGCTTCGCACGTCCCCTCATCCGCCCCTTCGGGGCACCTTCTCCCGGAGGGAGACGGAAACAGCCATGTTGCTGCGCTATCCGGCGCGTTATGCGCTTTGCGGCGAGGGCACGGCGGTGTGCACTGCAGCGGGAGCGATCAGCGCCAACTGCGCGATCGCATCCTGCACCACCTCCGCCACCGTGGCGTCCACATCCACCGACACCACATCGGCTTCGTCCAACGGCAATTCCAGGGTCTGCAACTGGCTATCGAGCAGGCTGGCCGGCATGAAGTGGCCGGCGCGTGCGCTCAGGCGTGCGGCGATCACGTGCGGGGCCGCGTGCAGGAACACGAAGCGGATCGGAATGCCGCTGCGGCGCAGCAATTGACGGTGCGTGCCGCGCAAGCCCGAGAACGCGAGCACCACCGACTCGCCGGCCTGTACGCAGTCGCGCAAGGTGGCCGCCAGCAACTCAACCCACGGCAGACGCATCGCATCGGTGAGTGGCTGGCCGGCGGCCATCTGCGCGCGTGCGGCCACGCTGTGGTAGTCGTCGGCATCCAGAAAACGGTAGCCGTAATGCGCTGCCAGGGCCTGCGCGATGGTGGTCTTGCCGCTGCCGGAAACGCCCATCACCACGATGGCCAGGGGCGAAGCGGACGCGGGTGTAGCGGGGGCGGCGGTGTCCATCACGTCAGGTTATATCTCCGGATCGATTCGGCATTTTGCCGGATTTCACATTGGCGGCAGTCGATGCGTGGTGTAGCGTCGGCGCTCCTCGCCAGGTGAGCGGGCCGCCCAGCGTAACGGCGCGCTCGGCCGGGTTCAACGCACTCCAAGGTCTGCCGATGACGTCATCGCCTGCAACGTCTCCTGCATCGGCGCGCCTGCGCTGGCGCGAAAAGCTGGGCTACGGTGCCGGCGATCTGGGCCTGAATCTGTACTGGGCCAACATCTCCGCATTCCTGTTGATCTTCTACACCGACACCATGCATCTGCCGGCAGCAGCGGTGGGCACGATGATCCTGTTGACCAAGATCGCCGATGCGATCGCCGATCCGGCGATGGGTGCACTGGCCGATCGCACACGCAGCCGCTGGGGTAAATTCCGCCCGTATTTGTTGTGGGGCGCCGTGCCGATGGCGGTGACCGGCGTGCTCGCCTACACCACGCCTGCGCTGGATCAGAACGGGCGCATGTGGTGGGCCACAATCAGCTTCCTGGTGATGATGCTGGCCTACACGGTGGTGAGCATTCCGTACTCGGCATTGTCCGGCGTGATCACCGCCGACAGCAGCCAGCGCACCAGCTTGATCAGCCTGCGCTTCATCGCCGCGTTCGCCAGCACCACGTTGGTGAATTACTGCACGCTGGATCTGGTGGCGTGGTTCGGTGCCGGCAACGATGCGCTGGGCTGGCAGCGCACGATGATGCTGTACGGCGCAGTGGCCGTTGCACTGTTCGTCACCGTCGCATTGACCACGCGCGAGCGCGTGCAGCCACCGCCGCAACAGCGCACGCCGATCCGCCGGGATATCGCCGACCTGCTGCAGAACAAGCCGTGGTGCGTGCTGTTCGTACTGTCGCTGATCATCATGATCACCATTGTCATGCGCGGTGGTGCGGGCGTGTATTACCTCAAGTACTACGTGCAGCGGCCGGACCTGACCGGGCTGTTTCTGGGTGGCTATTCGGCGTCGCTGGCAGTGGGCGCGGCGATCACGCCGTTGCTGACACGGCATTGGGACAAGCGCCAGTTGATGACCGCGCTGATGGCGGTGGTGGGCGTGTTGAGTTGCCTGATGTTTTTCATTCCTGCCGATGCGGTGTGGGCGATCTTCGCGCTGAACATGCTGATCGGGCTGGCATTGGGGCCGAAGTCGCCGCTGGCATTTTCGATGTATGCCGACAGCGCCGACTACACCGAATGGCGCACCGGCCGGCGCGCCACCGCGATGACCTTCGCCGCCGCGACCTTCTCGCAAAAGCTCGGTGGCGCGCTGGCCTCGGCCGGTATCGCCTGGGTGCTGGCGGGCATGGGCTATGTGGCCAACAGCGCGCAGTCGGCGGGGTCGTTGACCGGCATCGTGCTGCTGCTGACGGTGATCCCGGGCGCGGTGGCGCTGCTGGCAGCCTGGACCATGCGTTTCTATCCGCTCGATGATGGCCTGTTGCGCCGCATCCAACACGAACTGGCCGCGCGCAAGCGCGACGAACAGGAGCACCGCTGACCGTGTCTGCACTCTCCCACGCCGATTCCAGGTCCACGTCCGACGACGATCTTTCCGCGTTGCTGGCGCCCAGCGCCGACGGCACGCGCTATGCGCTCTACAGCCCCACCGCGATGCCGAACGCGGGCGGATTCCTGTGGAACCGCCGCATGATGCTGCAGCTGACCTGCCGTGGTTACGCCACCGGGCAGTTCATGCAGCCGGAGCCGGCCAAGTACGCGCATGCGCCGCTGCTGGAAGCGCGCAACTTCATGATGCCCGAGCAGCCGTACTACGCGCATCATCCCGGGCGCTTCTTCTATCTCAAGGACGAAGACAACGGCGCGTTGTATTCGGTGCCGCACGAACCGGTGCGCGCAACGCCGGAGCAGTTCGCGTTTTCCGCGGGCAAGCACGATGTGCGCTGGCGGGTGCGCCACGACGGCATCGTGGTGGACCTGTGCGTGGCGTTGCCCACGGACGATGCAGTGGAGCTGTGGGAATGCCGCGTGCATAACCAGTCCGGGCGTACGCGCCGGCTCAGCCTGTATCCGTATTTCCCGATCGGCTACATGTCGTGGATGCATCAGGGCGGCGCTTACGAGCCGGCGCTGGGCGGCATCGTCTGCCGTAGCGTGGCGCCGTACCAGAAGGTGGACGACTATTTCCGTCAGCGCGATTTCAAGGACTGCACCTTCCTGTTGCATGAGCAGCCGCCGGTGGCCTGGGATGCGCAGCAGATGGCCTTCGAAGGCGAGGGCGGCCTGCATGCACCCTCGGCCATCCAGGCCGAGCAGCTGGGCAATAGCGATGCGCACTACGAGAACCCGGCCGCCGCGTTGCAGTATCGGCTGACGCTGGATGCCGATGCGGCAAACGTGTACCGCTTCGCGTTCGGGCCGGCCAAGGACGATGCGGAGATCGCCGCGCTGCGTACGCGTTATCTATCCGAAGCCGGCTTTGCCGCCGCCGCGCGCGATTACACGCAGTATCTGCAGGGCGGGCAGGGTTGCGCGCAGATCGCCACGCCCGATCCGGCCCTGGACAACCTGGTCAACCATTGGTTGCCGCGGCAGGTGTTCTATCACGGCGACGTCAATCGCCTGACCACCGATCCGCAGACGCGCAACTATCTGCAGGACCACATGGGCATGGCCTACCTGCAGCCGGCCACCGCACGTGCGGCGTTGTTGCACGCGCTCTCGCAGCAGGAGCCCAGCGGTGCGATGCCAGATGGCATCCTGCTGGTGGAAGGCGCCGAGCTGAAATACATCAACCAGGTGCCGCATACCGATCACTGCGTGTGGTTGCCGATCTTCCTGAGCGCCTATCTGGCCGAAACCGGCGATGCCAGCGTGCTCGATGCGGTGGTCCGCACGCACGATGGACAGGCGCTCAGTGTGGCCGAGCGACTGGATGCGGCGATGCAGTGGCTGCTGGATGCACGCGATGCACGTGGCTTGAGTTTCATCGCGCAGGGCGATTGGTGCGACCCGATGAACATGGTCGGCTGGCGCGGCAAGGGCGTGTCCGGCTGGCTCACCGTGGCCACCGCGTATGCGCTGCGGCTGTGGTCGGGCATCTGCGCAGCGCATGGGCGAAGCGCGCAGGCGGAAACGTTTGCGCAGGCCGTGCAGGCGATCAACGCCGATGCCAACCGCGAGCTGTGGGACGGCAACTGGTATGCGCGCGGCATCACCGACGATGGCGTGCGCTTCGGCATCGCCGAGGATGTGGAGGGACGCATCTATCTCAATCCGCAGAGCTTTGCGCTGCTGGCCGGCACCGCCGACAGCGCGCAGCGCGCGGCCTTGCTGGAGGCGGTGCGCGAGCAGCTGCATACGCCGTACGGGCCGGTGATGCTGGCCCCGGCCTACACGCACATGCGCGATGACGTGGGCCGGTTGACGCAGAAGTGGCCGGGCGCCGCGGAAAACGGCGCGGTCTACAACCACGCGGCGGCGTTCTACCTGTACAGCCTGTACCAGATCGGCGAAGCCGACCGCGCCTGGGAGATCCTGCGCGCGCTGCTGCCCGGCCCCACCCGCGAGGACGTGCTGCAGCGCGGCCACCTGCCGGTGTCGCTGCCCAACTACTATCGCGGCGCCTGGCACCAGTATCCCCGCACGGCCGGGCGTTCCAGCCAGCTGTTCAACACCGGCACGGTGGCCTGGGTGTATCGCTGCGTGCTGGAAGGGCTGTTCGGCCTGGTCGGCGAAGGCGATGCATTGGCGATCCGCCCGCAGCTGCCGTCGCACTGGCCGCAGGCCCGGGTGACGCGCCAGTTCCGCGGCGCGCAGTTCGAGGTGACGCTGACGCGTGAACCGGGGCGTACGCACGTCGACGTTGAGGTGGATGGCACCGCCTGCCCGGACCAGCGCGTGCACGGCATTGTCGCCGGACGCACGTACCAGGTGCAGGTGCGGCTACCGGGCTGAGCGGCCCGCCAGGTGCGGCGCCTGATTGGGGCAACTGCGATAACTGCCAAGCTGGTGTAGGAGCGCGCTTGCGCGCGATGAGGCCTTCCCGCCGGTGTGCTGCCGCGCGCAAGCGCGCTCCTACGGGCGATGAGGCTTTCCCGCCGGTGCCCTGTCGCGCGCGAGCGCGCTCCTACGCATGTGCGGCCAGGCGTGCTGTTCCCCACTCCCGATTCCCCACTGCGTAAACTCCCCGTTCGCATCGGCCTAGGAACGCCCCTTGGTATCAAGCTGGATCCTGCTGCTGGTCTCCGTCGGCTATGCCGTGCTGTTGTTCGGCGTGGCTTGGTGGGGCGACCGTCGTCCGCTGTACCCGGAGCGGCCGTGGCTGCGGCCGGCGGTCTACAGCCTGGCGCTGGCGGTGTACTGCTCGTCGTGGACCTTCTACGGCGCGGTCGGGTCGGCGGTGCGCAACGGCATCGGCTATCTGCCGATCTACCTGGGCCCGCTGCTGTTGCTGCTGTTTGGCTGGCGCATCATCGAGCGGCTGGCGCTGATCGCACGCGCCGAAAACACCGTCTCCATCGCCGATTTCATCTCTTCGCGCTATGGCCGCTCGCGGCGGCTGGCGGCGCTGGTGGCGGTGATCGCGCTGGTCGGCATCGTTCCGTACCTGGCGCTGCAGTACAAGGCGGTGGCGATGAGCCTTGAGGTGCTGACCGGGCATAGCAGTGCCGGGCGCGGCATCCTTGCCGATCCGGCGCTGTACGTGGCGCTGTTGATGGCCTTGTTCGCGACCTTGTTCGGCACCCGCCAGGTCGATGCCACCGAACACCACCGCGGCATGATGCTGGCGATCGCGCTGGAGTCGGTGATCAAGCTGATCGCCATCGTCGCGGTGGGCCTGTTCGCCTGGGTGTGGCTGAGCGACCACCAGGTGCCCATCGCCGACTCGGCGCGCACCTTGTTCGAGCACACCCCGTCGGTGGGTTTCATTTCGCAGACCTTGCTGAGCTTTCTGGCGGTGATCTGCCTGCCGCGCCAGTTCCATGTGGCGGTGGTGGAATGCAGCGACGTCGGCGACATCCGTCGCGCGCGCTGGTTGTTCGGTGCGTACCTGGTGATCATCTCGGCGATGGTGGTGCCGATCGCATCGGCCGGCGTGGCCTTGTTCGGCAAGGGCAGCACGGTGGTCGACGACGCGGTGGTGCTGGCGCTGCCGCTGAGCCAGGGCAACACCGTGCTGGCATTGGTGGCCTATGTGGGCGGGTTCTCGGCCGCCACCGGCATGGTGATCGTGGCCAGCATCGCGTTGGCCACCATGGTCAGCAATGACCTGGTGATGCCGGTGCTGCTGCGCCGCCGCGGCAGCGCCGATGCGCGCGCGGCGGTGGCCTCGCGGGTGTTGTGGATCCGTCGCGTCGCCATCCTGTTGCTGGCGCTGATCGCCTACGGCTACCACCGCAGCGTGGCCAACGACACCACCTTGGCGGCCTACGGCCTGATGGCCTTTGCGGCAGTGGCGCAGTTCGCCCCCGGCGTGATCGGCGGGTTGTACTGGCGCGGGGCCAGCCGCAAGGGCGTGGAGACCGGCATGGTGCTGGGCTTCATGACCTGGATCTACACGCTGCTGCTGCCGGCCGCCACGCGCGCCGGCTGGCTGCAGCCGGAGTGGCTGGTGGACGGGCCGTTCGGCATCGCCTGGTTGCAGCCGCAGCAGCTGTTCGGCATGCGCGGCTGGGACCCGCTGGCGCATGGCACGTTCTGGTCGCTGCTGATCAATGTCGGCGCGATGATGCTGGTCTCCGCACGCTGGCGCCCCGGGGTGGACGAACGCCTGCGCGCCGCGCCCTTCCTGGACCCGTACGCACAGCGGCCGGCGGTGGCCGGCGACTGGCCCGGGCATGTGCGTGTGGCCGACCTGCAGGCCCTGGCCGAGCGCGTGGTGGGCGAGCGGCATGCGCACCGCGCCTTCGTCGACCAGGCGGTGCTGCTGGAGCGCGAGCTGCAACCCACCGTGGTGGCCGACCGCGCCTGGGTGCAGTTCACCGAACGCCTGCTGGCCGCCTCGATCGGCGCGGCCTCCGCACGCCTGGTGCTGACCAGCCTGTTGCGCGGCTCGGGCATGGACCTGGGCGAGGTGGTGGCGGTGCTGGACGAGGCCGGCCAGGAGCTGCGCTTCAATCGCGAGATCCTGTCCACCACGCTGGAAAACATCAGCGCCGCGGTCAGCGTGGTCGACCCGGAGATGCGCCTGACTGCGTGGAATCGCCGCTATCAGCAGCTGTTCGGCTACCCGGACGGCATGCTGTATGTCGGCCGCCCGGTGGCCGATCTGATCCGCTACAACGCCGAGCGCGGCGAGCTGGGCGAGGGCGATATCGAAGATCAGATCGATCGTCGCATTCGCCACATGCGCGCCGGCTCGCCGCATGTGTTCGAGCGCACCCGCAGCGACGGCAAGGTGATCGAGATGCGCGGCCAGGCGCTGCCCGGCGGCGGTTATGTCACCAGCTACAACGACATCACCGACTACAAGCGTGCCGAACGCGCTTTGCTGGACGCCAACGAGAACCTGGAGCAGCGCGTGGCCGACCGCTCGCGCGAGGCCGAGCTGGCGCAGCAATCCAAGACGCGCTTTCTGGCCGCGATCAGCCACGACGTGTTGCAGCCGCTCAATGCCGCGCGGCTGTTCGCCTCGGCCCTGCGCGAGAGCCATCAGAACAACGAGGAACAACGCCATCTGGCCGAGCGCGTGGATGCCTCGCTGCGTGCGGCCGAGGAGTTGCTCGATGGCCTGCTCGACGTCTCGCGGCTGGATGCCGGCGGCCTGCGGCCCACGGTCGAGGATTTCGATGCCAGCGCGCTGATGCACGAACTGGCCGCGCAATACGCGCCGGTGGCTTCCAGCCGCGGCCTGCAGCTGCAGGTGCACAGTCGCCCGTTGTGGGTGCGCAGCGACCGCCGCCTGCTGCGCCGGGTGATGCAGAACTTCCTCGCCAATGCGCTGCGCTACACGCGCCAGGGCCGCATCGTGCTGGGCATGCGCGGACGCGGCGCGCACGTGGAGCTGCAGGTATGGGATACCGGCCCGGGCATTCCCGAGCACCACATGCGGCAGATCTTCGAAGAATTCCGCCGCTATCAGCAGCCGTTCGACTGGGGCGAGCAGGGCCTGGGGCTGGGCCTGTCGATCTGCCAGCGCATCTCGCGCCTGCTCGACCACGACCTGAGCGCACGCAGCCAGGTCGGCCGTGGCAGCATGTTCTCGATCCTGCTGCCGCGCGTGGCGGCGGTCCCGCTGCCGCCGGTGCTGCCGGTGGCCGTTGCGCGCGCGCTGCCCAGCGGCGATTCGCTGGCAGGCCTGCGCGTGCTGTGCGTGGACAACGACCGCGAGATCCTCGACGGCATGCGTGCGCTGCTCGGTCGCTGGCAGGTGGAGGTGATTACCGCCAGCACCGTGGACCAGGCGCTGGAACGCGCGCGCGAACAACCGGACCTGATGCTGGTGGATTACCACCTGCACGACCGGCTCGATGGCCTGGACACGCTGGATGCGCTGCAGGCCGTCGCCACCGCGCCGATTGCCGGCGCCCTGCTCACCGCCGACGGCCGCGACGAACTCAAGCAGCTCGCGCGTGCGCGTGGCTATCGCCTGTTGACCAAACCGGTGAAGCCGGCCTCGTTACGCGCGTTTCTGAGCGCGCATCACGATGCGAAAACGCGCTGACCGATGCGATTGCAGCGTAGGAGCGTGCCTGCGCGCGACGAAGCTTTATCGATAACGCCCGGTCGCGCGCAGGCACGCTCCTACGAGGGAGGTGCTTACGCTGCGCCGCTGAGGTGTTCGTAGAGGATGACGCTGCCGACGATCACCAGGATCAAGCCGCCGAGGATCTCGGCGCGCTTGCCGATCAGGTTGCCGAGCACGCGGCCCAGCATGACGCCTGCGGTGACCATGCTGAAGGTGCACAACCCCACCACCACCGCTACCACGCCGATATGCACGTCCAGAAACGCCAGGCTCACGCCGACCGCCATCGCATCGATGCTGGTGGCAAAACCGGTGGTGGCCAGTGCCAGCAAGCCGTGCCGTTTCGGCGTCTCAGACGTTGCTTCTTCAGCGTCGTCCGCATCGTTTCGCAGCCCGGCCACGATCATGTGCGTGCCCAGCGCACCGAGCAGCACGAAGGCGATCCAGTGGTCGTAGTCGGACACATAGCTGGACGCCGCGCGTCCCAGCAGCCAGCCGATCACCGGGGTGATCGCCTCGATGCAGCCGAAGATCAAGCCGGCGCGTAGCGCATCGCGCCACTGCGGCTTGCGCATCGCCGCGCCCTTGCCGATCGCCGCGGCAAACGCATCGGTCGACATCGCGAAACCGATCAAAACAATGGAAAAAGGGGACATCGACATTCTCGGGTTGGGCACGGTCACAACGACATGCGCCCGCGCCAACCTTCGTCGTGCACGCATGCCGCTGGTCTCGCCAAACCGGAACTGGTTGCCTGCACCACGGCGCAACGGCCGAGTATGTTGATGCAGGCGCTTCCGACGATGCGAAAGCAGGCTACTCCCCAAGGGGCGCGCAGTGTACCAACGCATGGCCGCGTTCGGTGCGCCTGCACTGCACGCGAAGGTCGGTCTGATCTTTATAGCCGTGGCTATTGCGAGCAGGGGTGACGCAGTTTTTGCCTTGTTTTCAGGCGTCAAAGCCAGACAGGCATGTCCACGCAACGGCGCGATGTGGCGCCCGATAGCCTTGGCTATAGCGACGAACGGTCTGCATGCCGGTGAAGCAGGTAGCGAAAAACGCTGGGAAAGCTGCTGACGTGGGTGTGCTGCAAGCAGTGCGAGTGGAAACGTCATGCTTGGATGCGCGTGCATGAGCCAGCGCCTGCGTCGTGCTGGCTTTCAAGACGTCGTGCAGGAGTGCCGCGATCGACAACGATGCTGCGATCTCCCCGGCGTCTCGATTTGCACGGCTTGCGATGCCGCAGGTGCTGCCTAAGCGGTTCGGGTGGACGGCGATGGTCAGGCTGCCATCGCAGCGCTGCGGAAAGAGCGCGCTGCGCTCCACGACAGGGCCGGCCGCGCTGCGGGAGGACCGCAGAAGTCAGCCTCCGGAAGCGAGCAACAGAAACACCAGCGCCGACGCAGACTCCCGGCGTGGGCTGCGGCTACATCAACGCAGCGGAAATCTCTGCCGTTGCCGCACACAGGGCCTGCAAGGCCGCATGCGGGCCGACCAGCTCGGGGCGGCGCGCGATGAAGGGCACGGTGAGCGTGTAGGTGGCACTGCCGCGTTGCAGGATCGGTGCGGTCAGGTCGACCACGCCTACCACCGCTTCGCTGGGCTGCATGGCGTAGCCATCGTTGCGCGCCTGCGCGGCGGCGGCGAGGAACTGCGCACGCTCGAACGGCACCTCGCTGGCATCGAGCATGTCCAGCCAGCGCGCCTGCACCTCCGGCTGCTGGAACGCGAACAGCACCAGCCCGGAGCTGGAATGGGTCAATGGGCGGCGGTGGCCCGGGCGCACCACCAGGCCCAGGTCGCTGGGCACGTCCATCTGCGCGATCACCACGATCTGGTCGCCGGACGGCGCCACCAGGTGGCAGGGCTGACAGATCGCATCGGCCAGCCGGCGCATCACCGGTAGTGCCGCTTCGCTGATGCTCTGCACCTGCGGCTGCTGCATGCCGAGCATGAACAACCGATTGGTCAGCACATAGTCGCCCTCGCCGTCGCGGGTGAGATAACCGCGCTCCTCCAGCACCTGCAGCATGCGGAAGATCTCCCCGCGCGAGCGCCCGATGCCTTGCGAGATCGCGCCCATGCTCATCGGCTGCGCCTGGCGGGCGAGCAGCTCGAGGATGTCCAGACCCTTGTCCAGGGCAGGGGCGCGGTACTTGGCGGGTTCGGTGCTCATCCGTTTGCGGCTCCAGGCAAGGCTGCGGCGCGCCAGGGTACAGGCATCGCGGGCAGCGGTGAGAAGTGGCGCTTGCGTGCAAATATAAACAAAGTTTTTATATTTGCATGGCGCTGGCGTGCGCAGTACGCTCGCCGCACAGCAACGCAAGCGCCACAGCCTTGGGAGGGGATCGGTCGCATGCATCACAGTGACATTGCCGCGTCACCGCGCGGCAACCTGGCGCGTACCGCCATGGTTCCCCTGTTGTTGATCGTCAGCCTGTTCTTTTTGTGGGGCATGGCCAACAACCTCAACGACATCCTGATCAAGCAGTTCAAGAAGGCCTTCGAGCTGACCGACCTGCAGGCAGGGCTGGTCCAGAGCGCGTTCTACCTGGGCTATTTCGTGTTCGCGATGCCGGCGGCGATGTTCATGCGCCGCTACAGCTACAAGGCGGCCGTGGTGCTGGGCCTGCTGCTGTATGCGTGCGGCGCGTTCCTGTTCTATCCGGCCGCGCAGGTGCATACCTACTGGCTGTTCCTGCTGGCCTTGTTCGTCATCGCCAGCGGCCTGGCCTTCCTGGAAACCACCGCCAATCCGCTGGTGACCGTGCTCGGCCCGGCAGAAGGCGCGGCGCGGCGGTTGAATCTGGCCCAGGCATTCAACCCCTTGGGCTCGATCACCGGCGTGCTGGTCGGCCAGCACTTCATCTTCTCCGGGGTGGAACACACCCCGGCCGAACTGGCGGCAATGGCGCCCGCCGCGCGCGAGGCGTTCTTTGCCGCCGAATCCTCAGCCGTGCAGACGCCCTATCTGATCATCGGCGCAGTGGTTGTGCTGTGGGCGATCCTGATCGCGCTGGTGCGCTTTCCCACCGGCGCGCCGGAGAGCGATAGCGGCGTGGCGCCCAAGCGTGCACGCTTCGGCGAACTGCTGCGCAATCGGCGCTTCATGTTTTCGGTGGTGGCGCAGTTTTTCTACGTGGGTGCGCAGGTCGGTATCTGGAGTTATCTGATCCGCTATCTGCAGGATGCGGTGCCGGGCACGCCCGAAAAAACCGCCGCCACCTACCTCACCATCTCGCTGGTGCTGTTCATGGCCGGCCGCTTCATCGGCACCGCGCTGTTGCGCTATCTGGCGCCGGCCAGGTTGCTGGCGAGTTTTGCCGCGATCAATCTAGTGTTGTGCGCCGTAGCCATCGCGTTGCCGGGTTGGACCGGCTTGTACGCGCTGGTGGCTGCCAGCGTGTTCATGTCGGTGATGTTCCCGACCATCTTCGCGTTGGGCCTGGATGGCATGCATGACGATGCGCGCAAGCTGGGCTCGTCGTTGCTGGTGATGTCCATCATCGGTGGCGCGCTGCTGACGGCGGTGATGGGCGCGGTGTCGGACATGGCCGGTATCCACTGGGCGATGGTGGTACCGGGTGGGTGCTTTGCGGTGATCCTGCTGTTCGCGTTGCGTGCGCGCCGCGCTGCGCCTGCAGTTGCAGGAGCGGGCGCATGAGCACGCGGCGTCTGTGTTACGTGCTGGATCTGCACGACGACCCGCAGTTGATCGCCGAGTACGAGCGGTGGCATCGGCCCAGCGAGGTCTGGCCGGAAGTGGTGGCCTCGCTGCAGCAGGCCGGCATCCAGGAGCTGGAGATCTTTCGCAGTGGCGACCGCCTGGTGATGCTGATGGAGGTCGGCGATGACTACGATCCGGCGGCCAAGGCGGCGCGGGATGCGGCCGATCCGCGCATCCAGGCCTGGGAAGACTTGATGTGGCGGTTTCAAAAGCCGTTGCCTGGCAGTGCGCCGGGAGAGAAGTGGCGCGAGGCCGGGCAGATTTTTGCCTTGAGCGCGGCGGTTGGAGCCGGGCAGGGTTAGGGTGTTGGCCTGCGTTTTTTGCGGATTTGTTGGCTCCGCAGTGAGGCGTTGGTCTTGAGTGTCTTTGCTGCCGCTGCCGCCGGGTGTCGAAACAGGTGTCTTTTGCGGGCGCAGCGTGAGTGGCGCAGCGCAGGCGTGACAGCTGCATCGCAGATGCGCCAGGCAGAAGCGGCCTCGGTCGCGATCGGGCAATCGGGAACGCCTGTCGCGGCTTGAGCCGCTCCTACAACACGTCCTGCGATCAGGTGATGTGGCGCGTTTGGCCACGCCTTCGCCGCGGGCAGGTCTTCGACCCGGAAACGGCTGTCGGGTGGCGGAAATCTGCGATCTGCAGCCGTCGTGCGCGCGCTACATGCACAAGCGGCTTCGGTCGCGATCAGGCAATCGGGAAAGCCTGTCGCGGCTTGAGCCGCTCCTACGACACATCTTGCGATCCAGGTGATGCGGTGTGTTGGATTAGGCCTTCGTCGCGGCCAGGTCTTCGACCCAGAAGCGGCCGTCGGGGTAGCTGAATTCTGCGATGGAGGCCGGGTGCATCTCGGCGGAGAAGCCGGCGGCTTGCGGGGCCAGGTAGCGGCCGTGCTGGATGCGCACCGGGTCCAGGAAGTGCTGGTGCAGGTGGTCGACGAATTCGATCGCGCGGTCTTCCATCTTGCCGGTGATGGCGACGAAGTCGGCCATGGCCAGGTGTTGCACCAGTTCGCACAGGCCGACGCCGCCGGCATGCGGGAACACGCGGATGTTGAACTTGGCGGCCAGCAGCAGGATGGCGAGGTTTTCGTTGACGCCGCCCACGCGCGCGGCGTCGATCTGGATCAGGTCCACCGCACCGGCCTGCAGCAACTGCTTGAACACCACGCGGTTCTGGGTGTGCTCGCCGGTGGAGACCGGCACCGGGGTGATGCCCTGGCGGATCGCGGCGTGGCCGAGCACGTCGTCCGGGCTGGTCGGTTCCTCGATCCAGGCGATGTCGAATTCGGCCAGCTGGCGCATCCAGTCGATCGCCGGG
The DNA here is from genome assembly GCF_056725285.1 of Xanthomonas sp. NCPPB 1826. Taxonomy (NCBI): domain Bacteria; kingdom Pseudomonadati; phylum Pseudomonadota; class Gammaproteobacteria; order Lysobacterales; family Lysobacteraceae; genus Xanthomonas; species Xanthomonas sp. NCPPB 1826. Next base: position 4,804,345 of record NZ_CM161521.1, on the reverse strand, counting down.
CCCACGTCCCAGCGCTGGTTGGCATCCACTGCCATCGCGATATCCGGGCCGATCGCCTCACGCGCCAGGCGGCAGCGGCGGATGTCGTCCTGCACGTTGGCGCCGACCTTGAGCTTGATGGTGCGGAAGCCATCGGCGACGGCTTCTTTTGCCAGCCGCACCAGCTTTTCGTCGGAGTAACCGAGCCAGCCGGGCGAGGTGGTGTAGGCGGGATAGCCCTGTTCGATCAGCGTGGCGATACGTTGCGCACGCTGCGGTTGCGCAGCGCGCAGGATTGCCAGCGCTTCGTCGCGGGTGAGCGCGTCGGTGAGATAGCGGAAGTCGATGGTGTCGACCAGCTGTTCCGGGCTGAGCTCGGCGATATAGCGCCACAGCGGCTTTTTCGCCGCGCGTGCGGCCAGGTCCCAGGCGGCGTTGATCACTGCGCCGATCGCCATGTGCATCACGCCCTTTTCCGGGCCCAGCCAGCGCAGCTGCGAGTCGTTGGTGAGCCGGCGCGCGAACGCACCCAGATCGGCAATGACCTCCTCGACCGACAGGCCGACCACGTGCTCGGCCAGTGCGGCCACCGCGGCGGTCTGCACATCGTTGCCGCGGCCGATGGTGAACACCAGGCCGTAGCCGGCCAGGTCATCCGGCGCATCGGTGCGCAGCACGACGTAGGCGGCCGAGTAATCCGGATCCGGATTCATCGCATCCGACCCATCCAGCTCGCGCGAGGTGGGGAAGCGGACGTCGTGTGTGTCGAGGGCGATGATGGTGCTCATGGAAGTCCTGGGCGATGGAAACGGGAATAAAACGCGCGAAATAAAACGGAAACGGAGAACGGAAACGGGCGCTAGAGCCCCTCTCCCCCCGGGAGAGGGGTGAGGGTACGGACGCGAAGCGCCGACTATGTTGAAGCGCTGCAGGTACGCATGCTTTTGCAACGCAGATCAACGAACAACACAGATCAACGAACAACACAGATCAACGCATCACTGCACGACCAACTGCGTGTGGATACCAACGCGCGACAGCGCCTGGAAGTTCAACGCTCTCGCACGCCGCTTGAAAAATTTGCGCATGACACATCAACACACATGCCGACATGTCACGCCTGACGGCAAACGAATATCGCGACGAACTGCTTGGATATGTCGCTACGTACCCTCACCCCGATCCTCGCTACGCGCCCCGGTCCGCGCTTGCGGCGCGGGCGCACCAACGCACGCGCGTCAGGGGCGCGCAAGCCGTGCCTTAGTGCCCCGGTGGGAGAGGGGCTTTAGGCAGCATCACGCGGATGCGCCACCACCGGCTGGCGCTGGCGGCCCAGGCCTTCGATCTCCAGCTCCATCACGTCGCCGGGCTTCAGGTACACCGGCGGCTTCTGGCCCAGGCCCACGCCCGGCGGGGTGCCGGTGCTGATCACATCGCCCGGCATCAGCGTCATGTAGCGGCTGATGTGGCTGACCAGTTCGGCCACGCCGAACACCATCGTGCGGGTGCTGCCGTTCTGGTAGCGGTGGCCGTTGACCTCCAGCCACATCGACAGGTTCTGCGGGTCGGCGATTTCGTCGCGGGTGACCAGCCATGGGCCGATCGGGCCGAAGGTATCGGCGCTCTTGCCCTTGACCCACTGGCCGCCATGTTCGAGCTGGAATTCGCGCTCGGACAGATCGTTGATCACCGCGTAGCCGGCGACGTGGTTCAGTGCTTCGTCCACCGCCACATCGCGCGCCACATCGCCGATCACCACGCCCAGTTCCACTTCCCAGTCGCTCTTGACCGAGCCGCGCGGGATGATCACGGTGTCGTTGGGGCCGGTCACCGCAGTGGTGGCCTTCATGAAAAGGATCGGCATCTTGGGCACGTCCATGCCCGATTCGGCCGCGTGGTCGGCGTAGTTCAACCCCACGCAGATGAACTTGCCGATCTGCCCTACTGCGGCGCCATAGCGCAGCTCGCCTTCGAGCAGCGGCAGCGTGGACACGTCCAACGCACGCAGTTTGTCCAGGCCGGCATTGGTGATGTGCTCGCCGGCCACATCGTCGATCACGCCGCTCAAATCGCGGATGCGGCCTTCGCCATCGATCAGGCCGGGACGTTCCTGGCCGGGGGCGCCAACGCGTACGAGTTTCATGCAGTCTTCCTTTGCAGGTGAGGAATGGAGCGGCCAGCAACGCTAGCGCGCATGCATCGGGTGGATAAGGACGGCGTGCTCAAATCAAGCCACTACAAGTCGCATCCGGCACTGGCCGCCCACATTGCGGTACGCGGCACGGCGGTGCGTTGCCGCGATCAGTTGGACCAGCCGCCATCGATGATGTGGGTCTGGCCGGTGGTGAACGACGATTCGTCCGAGGCCAGGTACACCACCAGCTGTGCGATCTCGCGCGGGTCGCCCAGGCGGCCCATCGGCTGGCGGTCGGTGAAGCTCTTCCACACCGCCTGTTCGTCGCCGCCCAGTGCCTTGACGCGCTGGCCCAGCGACGGCGTCTTGATGGTGCCGGGGCAGATCGCGTTGCAACGCACGCCCTGGGCCACGTAATCGGCGGCAATGGCCTTGCTCAGGCCGATCACGGCGGCCTTGGTGACGCCATAGACGAAGCGGTTGGGCACGCCCTTGATGCTGGAGGCCACCGAGGACATGTTGATGATGCTGCCGCGGCCGCGTTCGAGCATGCCCGGCAGCACCGCCTTGCAGGTGTAGTACATCGCATCGACGTTGATCGAGAACGAGCGCCGCCAGGCCGGCTCGTCGCAATCGAGAATGCTGCCCTGGTGCACGAAGCCGGCGCAGTTAAACAGCACATCGAACGGGCCGTGCGCCGCGACCAGCGCGGCAACCGCCGCCGCGTCGGTGACATCCAGCAGCTGGGTGGTGATGGCCTCCGATTCGGCCGCCAGCGCCTGCAGGGCAGCGGCGTCGATATCGGTGGCGATCACCTGCGCACCGGCGCGTGCGCAGGCCAGTGCGCTTTCGCGGCCGATGCCGGCGCCAGCGGCGGTGATCAGGCAGCGCTTGCCATGCAGGCGGTCGTTGGGAGTTGCAGGGATCGAGACAGTCATACCGAAGAGGTTCCGTAGGTGGGGGCCGCCGGCCGTGGCAGACGATAGAACGTGCGTGCGTTGTCGCCGAACACCGCTCCGGCATGGCCGTCGGCGTATGTGGCGACCAGGTGCTGTGCGATGTCGAACCACTGCGCGTAATCGGCGCGCTGGGTCAGCACCGGCCAGTCGCTGCCCCACAGCACACGCTGCGGGCCGAAGCGTGCGAACAGATGCGCGACATACGGTGCCAGCGCCTCCACGCCGGCGCCGCGCGCTGCTTCGGTGAGCAGGCCGGAGAGTTTGCAGTGCACGTTGGGATGCTGCGCCAGCGCAGCCATGCCGGCGGCCCAGGCGACGAATTCGCCCGCGGCGATCTGCGGCTTGCCGCCGTGATCGACGACCACGCGCAAGCCAGGGTGACGCTTCAGGCGTGCCTGCAGCGCCGGCACATGCACGCTGCGGATCAGCGCGTCGAAGGCCAGGTCGTGCGCGATCAGCGCATCGAAGGCGGCATCCAGTTCGGGCTGGGCCAGCCATTGCACATCGGCGATGTCCTGCACCATGGGGCGCAGGCCCTTGAGCACGCCGCCGCCGGCCTGCACCAGCGCGTCGATGCGCGCGGCGGCATCGGGCGCGGCGAAATCGACCCAACCGACCACGCCGGCAATACGCGCTTCGGCGCGCGCCAGCTCGAACAGGTAACGGGTCTCGGCCTCGGTCGCGGCCGCCTGCACCACCACCACGCCCTCAATATCGGCAGCGTCCAGCGCCTGACCGATATCGGCGGGGCCGAAGTCGCGATACAGCGGCGCCAGCTCGGGCGTCAGCCAGTGGTAGTCGCCACGGGCCAGCTGCCAGAAATGCAGGTGTGCGTCGATGCGGCTCATGGCGTGGGCAGGTCCGCGTCCAGCAGGCCGCCATCGCGCAGGCGCTGCCACAGTGCCGGTGCGATCGCCGCCTGCAGGCGCGCGGCGGCCGATTGCACCTCGGCCACCGTCCGCATGCCGGCCACCACCGTGGTCACCGCCGGATGTGCCAGCGGAAACTGCAAGGCCGCCGCGCCGATATCCACCTCGAATGCCGCGCAGGCCGCGTACAGGCGCTGCGCATGCTGCAGGGTGGCGGCGTCGACCGGGGCGTAGTTGTAGGTGGCGCCGGGGCCGCGTGCGTCGCTGAGCAGGCCGGAGCTGTACGGGCCGGCCGACAGGATCGCCACGTTGCGCTGCTGCGCCTGCTCGAGCAGGGCGCGCGCGCCGTGCTGTTCCAGCAGCGTGTAGCGGCCGGCCAGCATCACGCAGTCGAGCGGAAAGCGTGGCAGCACCTCCAGTGCCACGTCCTGCTCGTTGACGCCCAGCCCGATCGCCCCGCAGGCACCGGCCGCCTTCAGCTCCGCCATCGCCGGCAAGGCCTCCTCCAAGGCCTGGCGCAGCACGTTGGCGTGGTTGTCGCCGTGGGTCAGCGCACCGATGTCGTGCAGCAGCAGCACGTCGACGTAGTCGGTGCCCAGGCGCTCCAGGCTGGAGGCGAACGCGCGGCGCACGCCGTCGGCGCTGTAGTCGAACTCGGCGCGGCGGCCCGCCACTGCAAAGCCGTCGCGCCCGGCGGCGGCCTGCGCATCGTCGTAGATGCAGCGGCCGACCTTGGTCGACAGCGTATAGGCGCCGCGCGGCACGCCGGCCAAGCCACGGCCCAGGCGGGTCTCGCTCAGCCCGTAGCCGTAGTACGGCGCGGTATCGAAATGGCGGATGCCGGCCTGGAACGCAGCCGCCACGGCGGCCAGTGCCTGGCCCTCGTCGACCTCGGCATACAGGTTGCCGATCGGCGCGGCGCCAAAGCCCAGTGCCGAGAGCTGCACGTCGGTGTTGCCCAGACGCTGCCGTGCAATGGTCACGCTGCACGCTCCGCGCATCTGGCGGTCGCCGAACAGGTGCTCACGCAATCCTTGAAGCAGTCACTGGGCATCGCAACGTCCACCAGCCGGCCGATGCCGGACTGTTCGCATATGAATATCGCAATCATAAGTGAACAGATCACGCTGCAGTGCAGCATTGCAGCTGGTGGTGTTCAGCACGTGGGTCCTGCATGGATTCCAGCACCCTTGCCCGATCGCAAGCTCCATACGCCACAGCAGCTGATATGTCGAAATCCGCAGCTGGCATGAGCGCTTCCTATAACGCCGCCTGCGCGGTTGCCCCGGTCCGATGCCTGGGGCTAGATACCAGCCCGTCCCGCACGAACGCGCACCCATGCCAACCACCACCCGCCGGGACCTGTTCAAGGTGCTTGCCGCCGGCGCCGTCGTCGCCCCGCTGTCGCCGAGCGCACTGACGGGCGACGCGCGCGCGGCCTGCACCGGCACCCCGCAGTGGGCGCGCGGTATCGAAGGCCAGCGCAAGGCAGACCTGGGCAACGGCACTTACCTCAATCCCATCGTGGCCGGCGATCACCCCGACCCCACCATCCTCAAGGATGGCGACGACTACTACATGACGTTTTCGTCGTTCCTTTCCTATCCGGGCATCGTGCTGTGGCATTCCACCGACCTGGTCAACTGGACGCCGCTCGGCCCGGCGCTGCGCAAGCAGCTGGGCACGATCTGGGCACTGGACCTGTGCAAACACGATGGCCGCTATTTCATCTACATCCCGGCCAATCCGGACGACACCGGCTGGTCGATCTTCGTGATCTGGGCCGACGACATCCGCGGACCCTGGAGCGACCCGGTCGATCTGCAGATCGCCGGCTGCATCGACCCCGGCCATGTGCTGGGCGAGGACGGCAAGCGCTACCTGTTCGTCAACGGCATCCGCAAGGTGCGCCTGCGCGACGACGGCCTGGCCACCGACGGGCAGGTGGAACCGGCCTACGCGCCCTGGCGCTATCCCGACGACTGGATCGTGGAGAACTTCGCCCCCGAAGGCCCCAAGCTGACCTGGCACGATGGGTGGCTGTACCTGGTCACCGCGGTCGGCGGCACCGCCGGTCCGGTCACCGGGCATATGGTCATCGCCGCGCGTGCGCGCTCGGTGCATGGGCCATGGGAGCACTGCCCACACAACCCGCTGGTGCGCACCCAGTCCGAACAGGAGCCGTGGTGGTCGCGCGGGCATGCCACGCTGGTGGAAGGGCCGCGTGGCGACTGGTGGATGGTCTATCACGGCTACGAAAACGGCTTCCGCACGCTGGGCCGGCAGACCCTGCTGGAGCCGATCGAATGGACCGCCGATGGCTGGTTCCGCGCCACCGGTGGCGATCTGTCCAGGCCATTGCGCACGCCTGCACGCGCAAACGCCACCGGCAACGCGACGCTCAGCGGCTTCGCCTTGTCGGACGGTTTTTCCAGCGACAGGTTCGGCACCCAATGGAGCCTGTATGCGCCCGGGCCCGGCGAACAGGCGCGCGTGCATCGGGCAGATCGGTCGCTCACGTTGGCCTGTTCCGGCAGCTCGCCGGCCGACAGCTCGCCACTGACCTGCGGCGTGCCCGACCGCGGCTACGTCGCCGAGGTCACGCTGGAACTCACCGGCAATGCCGAGGGCGGCCTGTTGCTGTTCTACAACCACAAGGCCTTCGTCGGCATCGGCGTTACGCCTGACACCATCAAGACCTATGAGTACTCTGAAGAGTTGGTGTGGGCACGCGCGCCCAACACGCACCGACGCATCCGCCTGCGTCTGAGCAACGAGGCGCATGTGGTGACCTTCGACTATTCGTTCGACGATGGCCGGCAGTGGATCCGCCACCCCACGCGCATGGAAATGTCCGGCTTCCACCACAACGTATTCGGCGGCTTCCTGAGCCTGCAGCTCGGCATCTACGCCGCACAGCAGGGCGCAGCGGTGTTGCGCGATTTCCGCTATCGCGCGCTGCGCTGAGGGCGGAGCTGCCGCACGCGGCGATGCCGGCAAACGGCGGGGCCCGGGGGGACCCCGCCGTCAGACCTACAGCGACCGACCAAGCGTAACTGCGCAGTAGGTGTGATAGCCGCTGTCAGCCGCAGCAGTAGCAGACGTTGCCCTGCCCCAGGTCGCCGCCAAACTCCGGACATTCGGCTTTGCAGGCCCACGCACTACACGATTCGGTCTTCGGCTGTGCGTTATCGACCGCCATCACCTGAAACGCACCGAAACCGATACTGGCCAGGAACGTGGCCGCCATCAACGCCGTCCGCAAGGTACCCCAACGCTTCTTCATGCATTACTCCTTCACCGTTGCCAAAGCCGCTGGCGCATCCGTGCGGCGCAAGGCGGCGACCAGGTCCTGCACCTGCTCCGTGGTATCGAAGACGCCAAGACGGGAATGGCGCACGCGCCCCTGCCCGTCGATGGCCATCAGCAGTGGCACGTTGCGCGCGCGAAACAGCATCAACGCGCGACGATCGGTCAACGTGACCACCGGAAAATCGAAGCCATGCACATGCGCATAGCGCGCAGCCTGCGTCGCATCGCACTGGCATACGCCGAGTAACTGCGGACGGCCGGGCAGATTGGCCTGCAGCTGCCGCGCCGCACGCAGCACGGTAGGGGCCGAGCGCTGGCAATACGGGCAGGTGGTGGTGAAGAAGAACAGCACCTGCGCCTGTCCCTGCGGTACGCCGAGCAGATGACGCTGGCCGGCGGTATCGGTGACTTCGATGCGCGGCACGTACATGCCGTCATACGGCGCGCTGATGCGGGCCTGCAGCAACTGCTGCTGCGCGCGCAGCTGCTTGTTCTGCCATGCCAGCACCGCGATCAATGCACAGGCAATCAGCAGCCCGATCCAGAGCCAGGGGAAACGTCGCGCCATGCCAGCTCCGTTAGCGTCATCAAGCCCGAGCCTTGCCCAGGCATGAGCTGATGGTCAATGGTGATATCGACAACTGCGATGTCGCGCGGTGCGGGGTTGTGGAGGGGGTCACGCCGCTGCGCTTGGGCTTGCCAGTGACGCAGCGGTCGGCAGGCAGCGATTGCGCAACTGTGGTGTGTCGATCAACAGCAGTGCGCCGTGTCTGCGGGGCACGCAGCACCATCCGAACCATCGATGAAAGAGTGCCTGCGGCGACTGCGCGTGTTCCTGCGATCAGTGGCTGCGAGCGTTGCCACCGTCATCTGATTCCTGCCGCTGGCACTGACCATTGCCGACCGATGACGCGGCGCCCTGCCGCCAGGCGAACACAAGCGGTGCGCGATCCATCAGCGCTGATCTGCAGTGCGTCTGCAACGCGCCGACAGCAGGCAGACGCGCGTTCGGCTAGCCGGTGCTGGCCCCGCCGGTCACTCCACGCCGCGCACGAACAGCAGCTCCAGATCGCGCATCGGCACGAAGTCGGCCTGCCTGAACTGGAAGGTCAGCGGATCGATCTTCTTCAGCGCGCCGTCGAAGCATAGGCTGAGGATGTCGCTGGCGGCCTGCTTGCGGATGGTCAGCTGGAAATCCTTGATCGGGCCGTTCCAGTTCTTGCCGGTGGTCAGCACATAACGCAGGTTGGCCCAGCCCAGGCCGTGCGCACCCTCACGCCGCTGCATGCTGGCCTTGGTGGCCGGTTCGATGCAGGTGCGCTTTGCATACGACTCCAGCAGGAACGCGCTGCCCTGCGGTACGCCGGTGGACAGGCTGGGCGCGTAGGCATGCCGGATCTGCACGCTGCCACGTGCGGGGAAGACCTGTTGCCAGACGAAGTACTCGCTGAGCGTGAAGCGTGGTTGCTGGTCCCGGTCGATCCAGCGCGCCGGCAACGGCGTGCGCCCGGTCGGCACGTTGCCCGATTCGACGAACGCGGCGATATCGTCGGCGCTCCAGCCGGTGGCGGCAAATGCCTTGGAGATGTCGCTGCCATCGTCCAGCAGCACCACCAGCTTGCGCGTGGTGGTCACCGGCTTGCCGTCCACCCACAGGTTGAAAGCGGTCAGTTCGCTGTGATCGGCCATGCCGAAATACATCGGCGGCATCGGGAAGGCGATTGGCACGCTCAACACGCGCGCGCTGTGGTTGGTGAACACGTAGTCCACCTGCACGCGCTCCTCGCTGAGCAGCAGCGCTTCCTTGTCCATGCTGATATCGGGCTGATGCAACAGCCGGATGGTGCCGTTGTCGTCGCCGAAGCTGCTGTCGTTGGCCTGCGCACTGCCGCAGCCGAGCGCGGCCAGCGCAAGGAGCAGCCCGAGCGGGCCGCGCGGAAAAGAGAGTGGCTGCATGGATCCCCTGGCACTGGCACGCACCGACGCGCCGCAGGCGCACAGCATGCCACGCACCTGCCGATGCCGCAGCGCGGGCATGCATGGCATCAACTGCGCATGGCGTACAGTCGCACGCCCTGTGCACTCCAAGCCCACGCTCCGATGCCTTCCTACGTTTCCCTGCTGACTGTCGCCGCCTGCCTGTTGCTGCCGCTGCAAGACAGCCTCGCTGCTGCGGCCGATCGCAGCCAGCCCGCCGCCGTGGTCTCAAGCTGCACCGCCGATGCGTACGGCAGCTGCCCGTCCTGGATGCCGTCGCAGCGTGAGATGCGCACGGTGCTTGCCGATTACTTCTGCGAGGCCGCCGATCGCGGGCTGGTCCGGCCACGCGTCAGTCGCGTGGTGCGCGCGGAGACCTCGCAGGTCACCTGCGCTGCCCTGGGGCCGGAAACCAATTCCAATATCGTGTGCGGAGGCGACATGCATTTCATCGGCCCCGACGGCCGCACCGATTTCGTCACCTTCAGCCCCACCATGCATCGCCAGGACGATGGGCGCTATGCGATCTATGAAGGCGAGGACGAAAACGAAAACGCGGTGTGGCATGTGCCCTCGCCGCAAGGAGCGTCGAAGGTCTGCACGGGCCAGCCGTTGCGCTGATTGCCGTCTGCGGTGGTGACCTCACGCGACGCTTCGCCGCGGCGATCGGCCTACACAGACGCAGGCCAGCTGTCGAAGACGCTCAATCTTCTTCAGGCGGCGGCAGCACGATGCCGTCGGCATCGATGGCGAGCTTGCCGGCCATCAGCACCGCCTGGGTGCGGTTGGTGACGCCGAGCTTGCGCAGGATCGCGGTGACATGCGCCTTGATGGTGGCCTCGGACACGCCCAGGTCGTAGGCGATCTGCTTGTTGAGACGCCCGGCGCCGAGCATCTGCAGCACGCGGAACTGTTGCGGAGTGAGATCGCGCAGGCGCTGGCCCACTTCGCGTTCTTCGCTGTCGGTCGGCGGCAGGTTCTGCGCTTCGGCCGGGATCCAGCGCTCACCATCGAGCACCGTGGCCAGGGCGCGGCCGATGGTGTCCGAATCGGCGGACTTGGGAATGAACCCGAACGCGCCATGGTCGATTGCACGCCGCATCACCGTCGGTTCTTCGCGTGCCGACACCACCACCACCGGCAGCTGCGGATGCAGCGAACGCATGTGCACCAGCGCGCTGAATCCCTGCGCGCCCGGCATGTTGAGATCCATCAACAACAGATCGGCATCCGGTTGCGCATCGGCCAGGGTGTACAGCGCATCCACCGTGTCGGCCTCGAACAACTGCACCCCCGGCATCACGCGCTGCACAGCCCCGCGCAAGGCCTCACGGAACAGGGGATGGTCATCGGCGATCAGCAGGGTGGTCATTGAGGGGCTGGGATTGGGGATGGGGGGAGTGGGGATTTGCAGAAGCACGGGATGGGGGGATTCGGGAGTCGGGATTCGCAATAGCCGGCCTGAGAGCGCCGTCTGCGTTCCGATTGCTGTTCAATACTGGATACTCGAAGGAGCAACGGCGAAGGACTGGGAACCCGCTTCTGCGAATCCCCACTCCCGAATGCCCAATCCCCGCCCCTCAGCGCGCCAACCGCTCGCTCACCAACGAATCCACCACCGACGGATCGGCCAGGGTCGAGGTGTCGCCGAGTTGATCGGGTGCGTTTTCAGCGATCTTGCGCAGGATGCGGCGCATGATCTTGCCCGAGCGGGTCTTGGGCAGGCCCGGTGCCCATTGCAGGTGATCGGGCGAGGCGATCGGGCCGATCTCCTTGCGCACCCAGGTCACCAGTTCCTTGTGCAGTTCCTCGCTCGGGGTTTCGCCGGCGATCAGGGTGACATAGGCATAGATGCCCTGGCCCTTGACGTCGTGCGGGAAGCCGACCACGGCCGCTTCGGCGACCTTCGGGTGCGAGACCAGCGCGCTTTCCACCTCGGCGGTGCCGATGCGGTGGCCGGACACGTTGATCACATCGTCCACGCGGCCGGTGATCCAGTAATAGCCATCGGCATCGCGGCGGCAGCCGTCGCCGGTGAAGTAGCTGCCCGGATAGGTGCGGAAGTAGGTGTCGATGAAGCGCTGATGGTCGCCATAGACCGAGCGCATCTGACCCGGCCACGAATCCAGCAGCACCAGGTTGCCTTCGGTGGCGCCTTCCAGGATCTTGCCTTCGGCATCCACCAGCGCCGGCTGCACGCCGAAGAACGGCAGGGTGGCCGAGCCGGGCTTGAGATCGACCGCGCCGGCCAGCGGCGAGATCAGGATGCCGCCGGTTTCGGTCTGCCACCAGGTGTCCACGATCGGGCAGCGGCTGTCGCCGACCACCTCGTAGTACCAGCGCCAGGCTTCCGGATTGATCGGCTCGCCGACGCTGCCGAGCAGGCGCAGGCTCTTGCGCGAGGTCTTCTTGACCGGCTCCTCGCCATCGCGCATCAGCGCGCGGATCGCGGTGGGCGCGGTGTAGAAGATGCTGACCTTGTGCTTGTCGATCACTTCCCAGAAGCGCGACACGTTCGGGTAGTTCGGCACGCCTTCGAACATCACTGCGGTGGCGCCGTTGGCGAGCGGACCGTAGACGATGTAGCTGTGGCCGGTGACCCAGCCCACGTCGGCGGTGCACCAGTAGATGTCGTCCTCGCGCAGGTCGAACACCACCTCATGCGTGTAGCTGGCAAACAGCAGGTAGCCGGCGGTGGTGTGCAGCACGCCCTTGGGCTTGCCGGTGGAACCGGAGGTGTAGAGGATGAACAACGGATCTTCCGCGTTCATGCGCTCGGGTTCGCACTCGGCCGGCTGGCCGTCGACCACATCGTGGAACCAGCGATCGCGCGGTGCCTGCATCTCCACCGCACCGCCGGTGTGGCGCACCACCAGTACCGTTTCCACGGTGTTGGTGCCGGGCAGTTTCAGCGCCGCATCGACATTGGCCTTGAGCGGAATCTTCTTGCCGCCACGCAGGCCTTCGTCGGCGGTGATGATCAGCTTGCTCTGGCAATCGACCACGCGGTCGGCGATCGAGTTGGCGGCAAACCCGCCGAACACCACCGAGTGCACCGCACCGATGCGCGCACAGGCGAGCATGGCCACGGCGGCATCGACGATCATCGGCAGATAGATGGTGACGCGGTCGCCCTTCTTGACGCCGAGATTGCGCAGCGCATTGCCGAGCTTGCAGACGCGCTCGTACAGCTCGCGATAGGTGACCGGGTAGGACTGTGCGTCCGGGCTGTCGGGTTCGAACAACAGCGCGGTCTTGTCGCCGCGCGTGGCCAGCTGGCGGTCCAGGCAGTTGACGCTTGCATTGAGCTCGCCATCGCCGAACCAGCGGATATGGAAATCGTCCAGCGCGTAGCTGACGTCCTTCACCTGGGTGGGTTGCTTGAACCATTCCAGCCGCTGCGCGGCCTTGCCCCAGAATTGCTCGGGGTGTTCGATCGATTCGCGGTACAGCGTTGCGTACTGCTCGCGCGTAATGCGCGCATCGGCGGCGAACGCAGGATCGACGGGATAAACATCAGCCATGGCACCCTCACTTGCGATGAACTTGTCGGGAGAGGACGTTGCGGCTGCCCTCGGTAGGCAATCAGTGTGCCGCATCCATTCTGTCCCGGCGTTCAACCGCGCCTTAGACCTTGGTCTTAACCGCCGCAGCGCGCGATCGGCAATCCGTTGCCGGCCCTGGTGCGACGATTGGTCACCTTGCGGAATGCTGCGTTGCAGCTACGACCAAAGGCGAATAGGCTCCAAAGCGCGGACTGCCTCACGCTCCGCACAGCATCGCCATCAAGCGCGAGGCCTTATCGGGGAGAGGGGTCCATGACACACCGTACTGCACCGTTGGTGCGCCATCCGCTGGCGGCTGCCTTGTTCGTGGCGAGCATCCTGCCGGGCGTGGCGTTCGCGCAGACCGCCAAGGAAAAGGCGCTGGAAGCACGCATTGCCGAGCTCGAGCGTCAGGTCCAGCTGCTGGTGTCGGCGCAGCAACAACAGCAGGGCCAGATCACGCAGACGCAGACCCAGGTGACCGAGGTGCGCGCCGCGCAGGCACAGGCACCGGCCGCGCCTGTGGTGCCGGCCGGCAAGCGGCCGATCCAGCTGACCAGCATCACACCGAACGCAGCGGCGGGGACAACGTTCCGTTACGGTGGTTTCATCAAGGCCGACTTCATGACCACCCGCACCTCCGACGGCGCATTGCCCGAAGGCGCGGTGGGCCGTTACCTGTACATCCCGACCCAGACGCCGGTCGGTGGCCAGGCCTCGAGCACCGATACCGACTTCCATGCCAAGTTCTCGCGCTTCAACCTGGGCGTGGACACCGTCACCGAAAACGGCGACAAGATCACCGGCTTCATCGAACTGGATTTCTTCGGCAACGCGCTGGCCAATCAGGTCAACAATCTGTACGGCGGCACCTTGCGCCACGCCTACGTGAGCTGGAACAACTGGCTGGCCGGCCAGACCTGGTCCAACTTCATCGATTCCACGATCCTGCCCGAGGCCGCCGACATCGTCGGACCGACCGACGGCGCACTGTTCAGCCGTCAGACCCAGATCCGCTACACCCGTGGCGCCTTCAGCGTGTCGGCGGAAAATCCCGAGACGCTGACCACGCCCTACCAGGGCGGAAACACCATCCTGGCCTCCGACCACGGTGCGATGCCGGACCTGACCGCGCGCTACAACTGGAAGGGCACCTGGGGCACGTTCGGCCTGTCGGCGATCGCGCGCCAGTACCGCACGCGCAGCGCGCTGACCAACGACACCGACTTCGGCGGCGCGATTGCCGGTGGCGGCCGCTGGATCATCAATTCCAACAACGATCTGCGCTACCAGCTCAGCTACGGCGAGGGCCTGGGGCGCTATCTGGGCCTGGGCAACGGCTCGGATGTGGAGATCGACATGGACGGCAATATCCAGACCGTCAGCACGATCGCCGGCTGGGTGGCCTGGCGCCACGACTACAACGCCAAGCTGCGCAGCACGATCATGTATTCGCGCGTGAACTACGACCACGACATCGCCAATACCGGCGCGCTTGCGAGCAAATCGCAGCAGAGCATCCGCGCCAACGTGTTCTATTCGCCGCTGCCCAAGGTCGATGTGGGCGCGGAGCTGATGTATGGCCGTCGCGAAGCCGAGAACGGCGACAGCGGCGACATTTCGCGCCTGCAATTCACCACCAAGTACAGCTTCTAGTTTCTGCCACCGGCGGCTCGTTCCACTGCGGTGGGACGGGCAAGGCCACCGTCGTTTTACCAGCGCTCTACCAGGAGACAGACAATGACCGTCTCGAATGACGCACTGATCGCCAAGATCGATGCCAATCCGAAGTACCACGCACTCAAGCGCCAGCGCAACGCGCTGGGCTGGACCCTCACCGTGCTGATGTTGCTGGCCTATTACGGCTACATCGGCCTGATCGCCTTCGACAAGGAATTCCTCGCCAAGCCGATCGGTGCCGGCGTGACCTCGATCGGCATTCCGATCGCGATCGGGGTGATGGTGTTCACCATCGTCATCACCGCCATCTACGTGCGCCGCGCCAACAACACCTATGACCAGCTGACCGCGCAGATCCTCGAGGAAGCCCGCAAATGAGCAAGTATTCGCGCCTTCTCCTGATCCTGGCCGGGCTGATGCCGGCCGGCATCGCGCTGGCCGCCGGCGGCGACATGGGCCAGGTCGACAAGCAGCCCACCAACTGGGTGGCGATCGGCATGTTCGGCTTCTTCGTGCTGGGCACCTTGTGGATCACCAAGTGGGCGGCGGCCAAGACCAAGTCGGCCTCCGACTTCTACACCGCCGGCGGTGGCATCACCGGCTTCCAGAACGGCCTGGCGATCGCCGGCGACTTCATGTCGGCGGCCTCGTTCCTGGGCATCACCGCGGCGGTGATGGCCAATGGCTACGACGGCCTGATCTATGCGATCGGCTTTCTGGTCGGCTGGCCGATCCTGACCTTCCTGATGGCCGAACGGCTGCGCAACCTCGGCAAGTACACCTTCGCCGACGTGGCCGGCTATCGCTTCGCGCCGACCGCCATCCGCAGCTTTGCCGCGTCGGGCACGCTGGTGGTGGTGCTGTTCTATCTGATCGCACAGATGGTCGGTGCCGGCGCCTTGATCAAGCTGCTGTTCGGCCTGGACTACTGGGTGGCGGTGACCCTGGTCGGCGTGCTGATGATGGTCTACGTGCTGTTCGGCGGCATGACCGCCACGACGTGGGTGCAGATCATCAAGGCGGTGCTGCTGCTGACCGGCGTGACCTTCATGGCGGTGGCGATCATGTGGCACTTCAACTTCAGCTTCGAGGCGCTGTTTGCCGAGGGCGTGCGGGTGAAGACCGCGATCGCGGCCAATGGCGGCGCATCGCCGGAGGACGCGGCCAAGGCCGGCCTGTCGATCATGGGCCCGGGCGGCTTCGTGAAGGACCCGATCTCGGCGATCTCGTTCGGCATGGCGCTGATGTTCGGCACCGCCGGCCTGCCGCACATCCTGATGCGCTTCTTCACCGTTCCCGATGCCAAGCAGGCACGCAAGTCGGTGCTGTGGGCCACCACCTGGATCGGCTACTTCTACATCCTGATCTTCATCATCGGCTTCGGTGCGATCGCGCTGGTGCTGACCAACCCGCAGTTTGCGGACGTCACCACCGGCACCATCCACGGCGGCAAGGGCGCGGCCAACATGGCGGCAGTGCTGGTCGGCAATGCGGTCGGCGGCAACGTGTTCATGGGCTTCATCTCGGCGGTGGCCTTCGCCACCATCCTGGCGGTGGTCGCAGGCCTGACCCTGTCCGGCGCTTCGGCGGTGTCGCATGACCTGTACGCCACGGTGATCAAGAAGGGCAATCCGGCGCCGGGTTCGGAGCTGAAGGTCTCGCGTGCCACCACCCTGGTGTTGGGCGTGATCGCGGTGCTGCTGGGCATCGTGTTCGAGAAGCAGAACGTGGCCTTCATGGTGTCGCTGGCGTTCGCCATCGCGGCCTCGGCCAACTTCCCGGTGCTGATCCTGTCGTTGTTGTGGAAGAACTGCACCACCCGCGGTGCGGTGGTCGGCGGCTTCCTGGGCCTGGTTTCCTCGCTGGTGCTCACCATCCTGTCGCCGTCGGTGTGGGTGGACACGCTGGGTAACGCGGCCGGTTCGGCGCCGTTCCCGTACACCTCGCCGGCGCTGTTCTCGATGACCATTGGTTTTGTCGGCATCTGGCTGTTCTCGATCCTGGATCACAGCCCGCAGGCGGCCAACGAACGTGCCGCGTTCAAGGCCCAGCAGATCCGTGCCGAAACCGGCCTGGGTGCCAGCGGTGCGTCGGGTCACTGACGCATCGGTCCATCGCTGGATGTAGCGCAGAACGCCGGCCTTGTGCCGGCGTTCTGCGTTTTGGCAAACGCTTGCGGTCAGCTGCACAACGCCCGCTGCGCGGGTATGCGGAGCTGCAACTTTGGTGGAGCCGCCAAGCACCAACGTGCTGCTGCCGCGTGCATCGCAGCGCAGGCCATGCATCGCTGCGCATCGCATCGCATCGCATCGCATCGCCACACCGCACATGCGCGACAGATCGCCATCTCGCAGAAACAATTAATTCATGGATAGTGACTAAATTGGCGGGCAAGCCGAGCGCTGATCACGCGCGGCTTGGCCTCCCCCCCGGTATCGACCGGCTGGCGAGTGCGCTGCAAGCGAGTCCGCCGATGGTGTCGACCCCTCGGCTCTCGTCCATCCCTTGCCTTTCCTGCCTCTATAACCGGGACATAGACCATGCCGACCGCTCTCGTTCCACATCCGCTTGCCCGCGCCTGCCGCCTGCTTGGCGCACTGGCCGTGCTGGCTGCAATGCCGCAACTCGCTGCGGCATCGTGCGGCAACACCGCCCACAAGATGGCCGAAATCCTCAACGACACATTCACCGCCGACACCCTGGTCCTGGCCCATCGTGGCCTGTGGGGCAAATATTCTGGTGATGCAGCGCTTCCGGAAAATTCCAGCCGCGCCGTGCTCACCGCCGACGTCCAGTGCATGGACGGTGTGGAGCTGGACGTCAAGATCACCCAGGACGGCATGCCGATACTGATGCACGATTTCAATCTCGGCCGCACCACCGACGTGTATGCAGTGGTGGGCGGTGGAAAGTACAACCCGGCAACCAATCAGGGCGCCAACCCGACCGTCAGCAGCCTGCCGCTGGCCACGATCAAGAGGCTGCATCTGCTCACGCCCGACCGCAGCACCGTCACCGGTTGGCAGGTCTACAGCCTGGACGAGCTGTTCGCGTACTGGAAGAACAACAACATGCAGCTGCCGTTGATCTTCGACGTCAAGACGGCCGATGGCGTACGTGCCGTGCATACCGCTGCATTGCGCGCATTCCCCAACCATCCCGAGCAGGTGGTGGCGATGAAGGTCAATGCCACGCTGTTCCCGCATCCGGCCGCATTTGTCGGCAATTCCCGGTACGTGCACGCCATCCCGGTCTACACCACCAACATGCTGTCGAGCATCGACGTGCCGGCCAGCCGGGTCGAGTGGCAGAGCTATGCACATACGCTGGAGATCAACGTCAAGCAGGACGATGGCCTGCTGCAAGGCCAGAAGAATGCCGCGCGTGCCGAAGGCAAGCGCATCGGCGTGTTCCAGGCCATTCCAGACGGTCCGGTGGCCGGCAAGTTCTACAACAACAACGGCTCGTGCTGTTACACGCTGGCGGAAAAATTCGCGCCGGCTTACCAGGGAAATGCCGACACCGCCGACCATCGCGGAGATATCGGCTTCCTGATGTCGCAGCGCTTCGGGCTGATCACCACCGACGACCCGAAGACCACCATGCGCGTGCTCAAGACCAACGGCCGACGCGTATCGCATTACGCGCCGTAACAGGCTGATCGTATGAGAGGTGTCCCGGAGTAGAGGCTCGACTTTGCACCGGGCACCGCATGGCATTCGATCGCCGCGATGCGACTTTTGAAGGAAACCTCATGTCAGATGCTGGAGTGGTTTCAATGACGTCGGCAAGCAGGAAGATTGGTTTGCGTTGGCTGCTGGGCGCAACGACGACCGTTACCTGTCTGCTCGCTGCGCTGCTGCCTCTGTCGGCCGGCGCAGTCTCCGCAGGCGATGCTGCGCCGGTCGGGCAGGATTCGCACCCGGGCCAGGACCGCGCTGCCTCGCAGATCGAGCGCGAGGTGTTGGCCGAACGTGCCAGGGCAGATGGGCTTGCCGACGACCCGCAGCTAGCGGCGATGGTGCGCGCCGATCCCGATCCGGACACGGTGCTGGCCCAGGCCGAACGCAATCGCCTGTTGCTGGATGCGACGATCACCCAGGCCCAGATCGCGCAACGCTTTGCTGAGCGGCCCGGCGATTTCGACGAGTTCCGGCTCAGCCATCTCTTTATCGCAGAGCAGCCCGGCAGCGGTGCGCGTGCCGGGCATCCATTGAGTCAGGCGCAGGCACTGGCGCGCGCGCAGGAACTGCGTCGCCGCGTGGACGCCGGAGCGGATTTCGGCCAGCTGGCCAGCAGCGACTCCGACGATGCGGCCACTGCGCACGAGGGCGGCCAGCTGTCGTCGATGTTCGGCCTGTATCTGGCCAAACCGTTCGAGGCGGCGGTGCGTGCGTTGACACCCGGTCAGGTCTCACCGCCGGTGCGTGGGCCGGGCGGGTATCACCTGATCCGGCTGGAGGAAAAACACGTTGCGACCCTGGACAACGTCGGCGCCATGATCGAGGCGCAGCTACGCGAAGAAGCACGTGACCGCGCCATCGCGCAGCTGGTGCAGGCGCGTTCGGCCCGGTTGGACGCTGCCGCTGCGGCGGGCCATGCAGCGCAGCCTGCCGACAACCGCGCCCGTCAGGCCCTGCAATGATCGCGCAGTGGGCCACGCATGCACGCTGGCTCGGATTGGCATGGGCCGCGGCGCTGTGCGGCTGTGGCGCGCCTTCGCCACCGGCGCCGATGCACAACGACACCCCAGCGCAGGCGACATCTGCTGCAGACGCGGATTCGCACGCTGCGGTGGCGATTGCATCGGGCAGCGCTGCGGCCGGCTACGCGCGTGCGCAACGGTATGCGCGCTGCGCATTGATCGCCGAGACGTCGCAGCCCACGCGTGATGGGATCGAGCTGGACGACATCGACCGGCTCGGCGACGCTGCGACCGCAGGCGCCGGGAACCGGTTGGACCCGCAGGCGCTGCAGCGCGCAGCATGCCGTCATGTCGGGGCCGGCGAATACGCACAGGTGGATCAACTGCTGCGTCAGTCGGCTGCCGCCGGCAATGTGGATGCGCAGATCGAGCTGCTGCGTCGCCGGGCAAGCGCCGTGCTGGAGCGTCAGGTGCCTGCGGTGGCAGACGGCCTGTTCCCGCCGCCGTCTGCTTCCGATCATGCCGAGGCAGACCAGGTGCTGGCGGCGCTGGAAGACTTGGCCATGCGTGGTCATCGCGCCGCCATGCCGGTGCTCGATCAACTGCTGTCCTCGCCGCTGCCGGGCACCGCCGAACCGCTGTATGGCGACGCCTGGCGGCTGGTCGCCGAGCAGCCGTTTGGGCATCCCTTGCCGGCCACACAACCGCTACGTGGCGAAGCGATGTTCGACGACATGGATGCGCACACCGAACAGCAGGTGGTTGCACTGGCCCGCGAACTGCACGCGCACTGCTGTGCGGGTCAGGGCGCCGGCCAACGGGAGTGAAGCAGGCCTGTGCGGTTGTCGCAGCGTCGTCTGCGCATCGCGTCCAGCCCCTGATGGCGTTGCCTCCGCTACGCGGTCTCGTGCTGAAGCATCGCCAATGGCGCGCTGCGCTCGCCCGCGTCCGATGACGCAGCACGCATTGCGCCAGCACTCAACGGAAATACCGCGCCTGCAGCGGTAGCGTCGCCGCACCGATCGCGCAGGCATCGGCCGGTGCTTCGGCCGGCAGCAGTAGCGGCATCGGCCTGGCCTGACCGCGACGCGGCAGGTTGTCGATCTGCACGGCGGCGATCAGGCGCCGGGCCAGATCGGCCGGCAGGCGGCCACCGAACACGATCGCTTCCGGGTCGCACACCGCAGTGATCGCCGAGACGATCAACGACACCCCCGGCGCGCTGCGCGCGATCCAGCGCTCGATCGCCGGCCAGGTCGGGTCGTAGGCGGCCAGCAGGCTGCGCACGTCGGCAAACGCCACGCCGTCGTCGGCCAGCAGTTCGCGCAGCAGTTCCAGCGTGGCGCGTTCGAGCTTCTGCGCCGGCAGCATGCCGGCGAATTCACCGGCATTGCCGCGCGCACCGCGCATGACCTGGCCGTCGATGACCAGGCCACCGCCGAACCCGTAGCTGAGGTAGAGGTAGGCAAAGTCGCGATGTCGACGGCCCACGCCCAGCATCGCTTCGCCGGCGGCGGCCACGCTGCCGTCGTTGTCCATCCACACCGGCTGCGCGCAGGCCTGCGCCAGCCACGGTGCCAGGGCGAACTCGCCAAGCGCACGCAGCGGCTCTGGCGGATTGATGCGCCCGTCCTCGCCGGTAAAAAACCCGCTCATCGCCAGCCCGATCCCCAGCCGCGGCCCCACCGCGTGCTCCAGGCCTGCCAGCAGCGCCGCGTCGCCGGCCTGCAGCTGCAGCAACACCGCGTCGGCACTGCGTGCATCCAGCGGCAGCTCGCTGACCGCCAGCACCTGGCCGGCGAAGTCCACCAGCGCCAGGCTCAGCGCGTCGGTGGCGATGGAGACGCCCAAGGTGTGGCCGTGCGCCGGATTCAACGACACCGCCACCCCCGGCTTGCCGCGCCCGGCGCGTGCCACGCCGCTGCCCATGTGGACCATGCCGCGCGCCTGCAGGCCTTCGATCAGGCGCACCGCGGTCTGCACGGTCAGCCCGGTGCCGCGGCTGAGGTCGGCGCGGGTGAGCACGCCGGCCAGGCGCAGGCGGTCGAGCATGTCGCGCTCGTTGCGGCTCAGGCTGGGGAAGTTCGGCGAATGCGGCGGCAATGCGACGGTGGCAGTGGACGGCATGGCGAGCGGTGGCACGGGGGAGGCGCTAGCTTACCCGGTCCGGCTGAAATAATTAATTCACAGTAAGTTATTAAATTGGCGACCTCTGCCACCGCCGGTCATCCCATGTCACGTTTGTGCACCCGTCCATGTCCCCGCCGCTGCCTGCTGGCCCTGTGCGTGAGCGCCAGCCTGGGCGCCCATGCCGCCGAGCCCGCGATTGCCGCGCCCGCCAGCGACACCGCCCCGGTGCAGCTGGATGCGGTGCAGGTCTCCGGCCAGCACCTGTCGATCCGCCAGGCGATCGGCGCCAAGCGCGAGGCGGCCGTGGTGTCCGACGGCGTGGCTGCCGACGATATCGGTTCGATCCCGGACTTCGGCCTGGGCGAGGCGCTGCAGCGGGTGCCGGGCGTGTCGATGGTGGTCAACAACGGCCGCGGCGAGGCGCAGTTCATGAGCCTGCGCGGCTTCAATCCGGACTACAACAACGTGCTGATCGATGGCGTGGCGCTACCGTCCACCGAGACCAGCCGGCGCGTGCAAGCGCTGGACGTGATTCCCGCCTCGCTGGCGCAGCAGGTGGATATCTACAAGACCTTCAACGCCGACATGGACAGCAATGCCATCGGCGGCATCGCCGCGCTGCGCACGCGCAGTGCCTTCGATCACGACGGCCGCTTTGCCACGGTGCGCGCCAACCTGGCCGATTGGGAAAACCGCCGGCATCTGCAGGGCAGCACGCCGTCCGGGCAGGTGCAGGGCAGCTTCAGCGACACCTTCGGGCCGGACCAGCGCTTCGGCGTGGTGCTGTCGGCCGATTACTTCCGGCGCGATTCCTCCTCGCTCAATACCGCCATCGACAGCTACAGCTATTACGCCAATGGCGTGCGCCAGAACCTCACCCCCGGTCTGGATCCGGACGGCCTGGCGATCGCACCGGACCGTTTCCGCCCGCTCAGTTACGACAACCTGCGCCAGCGCCGCAGCATGTTCGGCAAGCTGGAATATGACGATGGCCAGGACCTGAAACTGGCTTTCAGCGCCGGCACCTTCGAGCACAGCAACGACGAGCAGCGGCGCTCGCAGTGGATCAACCGCGTCGGCAACGCCACGATCACCGATGGCGACCGTGGCCGCTATGCGCAGGGCAGCGCGCAGGTGGATGCCAACCGCTTCGATCAGACCCGCACACTGCGCTACGCGCAACTGGGCGGCAGCTTCCGGCTCAACCCGGAAGGCCACGTGGATGTCGTGCTCAACCGCGCCACCGGCAAGTATCAGCAGGACACCCGCGAGGATGTGTTCAGCGCCGCCGCTTCCGCGCGGCTGGGCTTTGCGTATGCGCTCGGAGATGCTGCGCGCCCGCGCATCGCCTTGAACGACCCGGGGTATTACGGCAATGCGGCCAACTACACGCAGCAGTATTTTCTGACCCGCGTGGAAAAGAGCAGCACGGACACGACAACATTCAAGCTGGACTACAGCCAGAACGCCGATGCCGATGCGCGCGGTTGGGGCATGCGGACCGGCCTGCAATATCGCGACCTGCAGCAGCGCTACAACCTCGATGAAGTACGCCGCAATCCAGCCGGCCGGGTGAGTCTGGCGACGATCGGCACCGATGACGCACGCATCTGCCCGTATGCGGATTTCAGCTGCCTGTTGCTGGTCGACCCGGCCAGGGTCGCCGCCTTCGCTGCCGCCTCGCCAGGCGCCTACGTGCTGGCCAACACCAATGCACGCAACAGCGCGATCAGCGACTTTGGCATCGACGAGCGCAACGGCGCCGCCTATCTCATGGGTACCTGGCATGGCGAGCGAACGCTGGCCACGGTCGGCCTGCGCAACGAATACCTGCAGCGCGCCGTACGCAGCGCGGTGCCGCAGCCCTTGAACAGCACCAGCAACTACGTGCAGCAATCGGCCGACAGCGATCGCCGTTTCCTGCTGCCCTCGGCCAACGTTGCCTGGGACATCACCCCGGCGTTGAAACTACGCATGGCCGGCAGCCGCACCATCGGCTTGCCCACCTATGCCGATATCGGCCAGAACAGCAGCCCGGTGGTGGATGTCACCGGCTTGACCATCAACCGCAGCATCGCCAATCCGCTGCTGCGCCCGCGCCGCGCGGACAATCTGGACCTGTCGCTGGAATGGTATCCGGACCGCGATTCGCAGCTGTCGCTGGCGCTGTTCCACAAGCGCATCGGCGATGAAATCGTGCGCCTGACCAGCACCGATACCCAGCGCGACCCCGGTGGCCTGGTCGGCAGCTACCAGGTCACCACCACCCAGGCGATCAACACCGGTGCTGCGCAGGTGCAGGGCATCGAATTGACCGCCATCGACACGCGCTTCGATTTCCTGCCCGGCGCCTGGTCCAACCTGGGCGCGATGTTCAATGCGACCCTGCTCGACCCGCGTACCGCCGACGTGCAGATGGCCGACGGCACGCGCCGCGCGTTGCCCGGCCTGATGGAATCGCCCAAGCGCAGCGCCAATGCCTCGCTGCTGTACGACATCGGCCGGTTCAGTGCGCGCGTCAGTGCCAACTACACCGGCCAGCAACTGCTGTCCGCCGCCACCGACAACCGCGTCAACGACCGCTATTACGATGCGATCACCAGTTACGACGCGCAGTTGGCGTGGAGTTTCAGCAAGCAACTGCGCCTGACCGTCCAGGGCCGCAATCTCAGCAATGCGCGGCTCACCCGCGTGATCGGCGCCGACCAGCAACTGCTGCGCGAGCAGCTCGACAACGGCCGTGCCTACTACCTGGGAGTGGACTATGCGTTCTGATTGCCGCGCCGCATCGGCGCTATTGCATGCAGTGCTTGTACTGCTGGCAACGCTGGCCGGCAGCGCCACGGCCGACGATGCTGCAATGCCGCCAACCGATGCGCCCTTCGTGCCGATGGAGACCCTGGTCAGCGGCGACTGCTGGGGCCAGTGGCCAGACGATGTGCTGGCCGCGGTAAGCCGCTGCAAACCGGCCGAACACAATCGCATCGCCTTGCAGGTGCCGGACGATGCCGATGGCCCGGCACGCGTCGGCGTCGATGCCAAGGCCTGCAGCGGCGCGCGCTGCGCCGGCCTGGCGCAGGTGTTGCAAACCGCGCCCACCCAGCGGCTGCTGCTGCGCACGCCACCGGCGCGCATCGACGCGGTGCTGGCCGCGCTGGATCAGGCCCATGCCCGCGCGCGCGTCAGCATCGAGCCGCTGGTGCAGCCGGTACCGGCGCCCGGCGCGCCGATCACGCTGGCGCCGGGCATCCGCTACTGGCGGCAGGCCGTGCGTGGGCCGCAACCGGTGATGCTGCATATCGCCGAAGTCGATCTCGCCACACCCGGGCTGCAGCTGGTCGGCACGCGCGGCGAGCGCAGCGGCGGTGGCGAGTTCCTGGCCAACCCCACCACCGCGTTCGTACGCGACGGCGATCTGGCCCTGGCGATCAATGCCGATTACTTCCTGCCGTTCGATGGCGGGCACCTGTTCGACAAGGCATTCGTGCCCGCTGCAGGGCAGGGCGTTACTGCCGAAGGTCTGGCGATCGACGCAGGCCATCTCGATTCGGCCGCCGCCACCAGCGATGCACGCGTCAACGCGGCGTTGTGCGTGAGCACGCGCAACGCGGTCGGCATCGTGCGCGGCAGTTGCCCGTCCGGCACCCGTCTGGGTGTGGGTGCCGGCCCGCTGCTGCTGCTCGACGGCAAGCGCCAGCCACGCGAGGCCAGCCGCGCCGAGTACTACGACGGCCCCGAGCCACGCAGCGCGCTGGGCCTGGATCGCGCGCGCAGGAAGCTGTGGATGGTGGTCGCCGATGGCCGCCAGCCCGGCTATAGCGCCGGCATCAGCCTGGACGCGCTGACCGCAGTGCTGCAGCAACTCGGCGCCACATCCGCCATCAACCTGGACGGCGGCGGCTCCAGCACCCTGGCCGCGCGCGTGGACGGCCGCGTGCGCGCCCTCAATCGCCCCATCCACACCGGTATCCCGGGGCGCGAGCGCCCGGTCGCCAACCAGCTCGGCGTGCGCATCGCCCCGCGGCCCTGAGCACACTCCGGCGGCGCGGTACCATTGGTGGTTTGAACCACGGTCCGCGCCACGCCATGAAGATTGCCTCCTGGAACGTCAACTCGCTCAATGTGCGCCTGCCGCACCTGCAACAGTGGCTGGGCACGTTCGCCCCCGACGTGGTCGGCATCCAGGAAACCAAGCTGGAGGACCACAAGTTTCCGGATGCGGCGCTGGCCGCTGCCGGCTATCGCAGCGTGTTCTGCGGGCAGAAGACCTACAACGGCGTGGCGATCCTGTCGCGCTCGCCGGCGCTGGACGTGCAGATGGGCATCCCCGGTTTCGACGACGTGCAGCAGCGCGTGATCGCCGCCACCGTCGATGGCGTGCGCATCGTCAACCTGTATGTGGTCAACGGCCAGGACGTGGGCACCGACAAATACGCCTACAAGCTGCGCTGGCTGGCCGCGGTGCACGACTGGCTGGCGCAGGAACTGCACAAGTATCCGCAGCTGGTGGTGTTGGGCGACTTCAACATCGCCCCGGATGCGCGCGATGTGCACGATCCGGCAGTGTGGAACGAGCACCACATCCTCACCTCCACCGCAGAGCGCGCCGCGCTGGAACAGCTGCTGGCGCTGGGCCTGCACGATGCGTTCCGGCTGCATTATGAAGACGCCGAGCAGTTCAGCTGGTGGGATTACCGCCAGGCCGGGTTCCGCCGCAATCTGGGCCTGCGCATCGATCTGACCCTGGTCTCGGAGGCCTTGCGCGTACGCGCGGTGGAAGCGGGCATCGACCGCGAACCGCGCACCTGGGAGCGCCCCAGCGACCATGCACCCGCCTGGGTGCGCCTGGCCGAGGCGGGCGCATGAGCGAGCGGCATCTGCGGCGTAGCACGCACAAGGTCGGTGAGGTCACCCTGGGGCCGGTGCATCGGCTGAGTTGCCACTGCGGCGCGGTGCAGATCGATCTGGATCTGCCGCATGGCCTGCTCGATCCGCGCCGTTGCGACTGCTCGATGTGCCGCCGCCGTGGTGCCATCGTCGCCTCGGTGACGCTGGATGGCCTGCACGTGCGGCAGGGCGAGGATGTGCTGCGGCTGTATCAGTTCAACACGCATGCGGCGGCGCATTATTTCTGCGGCGTGTGCGGCATCTACACGCATCACCGGCGGCGCTCCAATCCCAACGAGTACGGCTACAACGTCGGCTGCCTGGAGGGCGTCAATCCCTATGCGTTGAACATCGCCGTGCCGGTGGAAGATGGGGTGCACCATCCGCTGGATCGTGCTCCGGTCGATGGCTGAAACGACAACGCCCGGGCAAGCCCGGGCGTTGGATGTTCCATCAGTGGATGCGTGCTTAGCGCACGCGGCCACGGGTGAACAGATTGACGATTGCCAGCAGGATCACCGCGCCCACCAGCGACCATACGAAGGTCCACAACGTGATGGCCTGATTGATGCCGCCACCGAACAGGAACCCGGCAATCAGCGCGCCGACGATGCCGACCACGATATTGAGAATGATGCCTTGCTGCGCATCGCGACGCATGATGATGCTGGCCAGCCAACCCACGATGCCGCCGACGATCAACCAGATGATGATGCCCATGTTGCCGAACTCCTCATGCGATTGCACCGGAAGTAGTGCATGGGCGCCATTCAACGCAGGCCGGCGTGAAGTGACTGTCGAGCGCGGTCGCACGCGCATGCGGCTGTTGTGCTTGGTGCACGCAGCGTGACAGCGCACGCAAGCTGGCATATCGGCCCGGTGCAGCTGTGGCTGCGTCCGCACCGGCATGGCGAGCGTGGCGAACCACAGGCGCGCGAGTTGCTGGGCCAGGCCCTGGCGCTGGAACCTGCCCAGGTGCCGCTGCGGCGTGACGAGCGCGGGCGGCCTTCGCTGCAGCCGGCCCTGCCCGACCGGGACACCGGCTGGAGCCATAGCGGCGATTATCTGCTGGTCGGCCTGGGGCAGGGCGTGCGGCTGGGCGTGGATCTGGAGCGCATCCGCGCGCGCCCGCGTTTGCTGGAAATCGCGCAGCGATTTTTCCATGCCGACGAAATCGCATTGCTGGCCGGCCTGGCACCGGACGCGCAACAGGCGCTGTTTTTCCGCCTGTGGTGCGCCAAGGAAGCGCTGCTCAAGGCGTACGGGCATGGCCTGTCGTTTGGCCTGCATCGGCTTGCCTATGCAGTGGCACCCGACGGCGCATTGCAGTTGCAGTGGTGCGACCCCGCGCTCGGCCAGGCCACGCAATGGCAGTTGCACGAATGGTGGGCCGCACCGGACTGCCGCGCTGCGCTGGCGTTCTACCCGTTGCCGGCCGAATAGGCACGGAGATCGCTTTACTGCGTGGCTGCAGCGCGGGTGCGCGCTGCGTCCTGGACCGGGGTGCAGCACGTGCCTGACATGGATGCTTGCGTTGCTGGCCCGACCGGCGTTTCAGGCATGTTCCGGCCGCGTCGCAGCGTGCGGCAAAATCGGCTGACGGAACTGCGCCACCCCATCCAGATTGCGCAAGGTCACCGTCAGCACGCCGGTGCGTGCATCGATCTCCACTTCGCCAAAGAACTGAAATCCTGCCAGTGGCGACAGGTTGGGCGCCGGCGGTGCTTTCTGGAAGATCACCGTCGGGCCAAAGGTGGCATCGAGTGCATTCGGGCCGAAGCTGCCGGCATTGAGCGGCCCGGCCACGAACTCCCAGAACGGCTCGAATTGCTGAAACGCCGCGCGATCCGGGTGGTAGTAATGCGCCGCGCAATAATGCACATCGGCGGTCAGCCACAGCGTGTTGCGAATGCGCGCTGTGCTGATGAAACGCAGCAGCGTGGCGATCTCCTGTTCGCGCCCACGCGGCACGCCCGGATCGCCATTGGCGATCGCCTCCCAGCGCGCGCGGCCTGCGGCGTCCTGCCCATCAGGTACCTGCAGGCCGATCGGCATGTCGGCGGCAATCACCTTCCATTGCGCGCGCGAGCCGGCCAGTTCGCGCTGCAGCCAGGCCAGTTGCTGCGGGCCCAGAAAGGCCGCGTCCGCGCCCGGTTGCGGCTGCAGGTTGTCGCTGTTGGCGCCGCGATAGCTGCGCATGTCCAGCACGAATACATCCAGCAGCGGGCCGTAACTGATCTTGCGGTAGATGCGGCCGTTGCCATCGGCATGCACACCGCGCATCGGCGCGTATTCCAGAAATGCCTGACGCGCACGACCAGCGAGCACCCCGATATCGCGCACCTGATAGCGCTCGTCCAGCTGCTTGCCGGGCGACCAGTTGTTGGTGGTTTCGTGGTCGTCCCACTGCCAGACCTGCGCCACCTCGGCATTGAAGCGACGCACATGCTCATCGAGCAGGTTGTAGCGGTAGTTGCCGCGGAATTCGTCCAGCGTTTCGGCCACCTTGCTCTTGGCCGCAGTGGTGAGGTTGCGCCAGCGCTTGCCCTCTTCCACGATCAGCTCGGCCGGGATCGGGCCGTCGGCATAGATGGTGTCGCCGCTGTGCAGGAAGAAATCCGGGTTGCGCTCGCGCATCGCGCTGTAGATGCGCATGCCGCCGATGTCCGGATTGATGCCGAAGCCCTGGCCGACGGTGTCGCCACTCCAGACAAAGCGCACATCGCCACGCGCCTGCGGCGCACTGCGCAGATGGCCGTGCACGGGTGCGCTCAAGACGCCGTTGTCGGCATCTTCGAAGCGCACCCGGTAGAAGATGTCCTGATCGCGCGGCAATGCACCCAGATTCACCCGGGCAGTGAAATCGTGCGCCGGCGAAGCCACCGGCCCATCCACGCGACGCGCCTGACGCAGGCTCGGGCGCGTATCCCATTCCACCCGCAGCCGCGCCGGCCGATCGCAGCGGCTCCACAGCAACGCCCGGCCATCCACGACATCGCCGCTCTGCACCCCATCGGTGATCAGCGGCCGCCCGGACGGCGCAGCCAGACTACGCGTGGACCAACCGGCGGTGGCCGGCAACAACAGGCCGGCACCCAACCCTTGCAACACGCGGCGGCGGGCGGGATCGGAGGCGGTCATGGCATCCTCGAACGTCTGGCAGCGGCGCCCAGATATAGCGCCGCCTTCTTACCGGCGCGTGTCCATTGCGCTGCACGACGCGCCCGGCCTGTGGGGATGGATGGAGTCACCGCGTTGCGCAGCACGCACCGCAAGCTCTGCGCGGCAAGGTCGTGGCAAGGCGGTTCACGCGTGCGGTGAAGGTTGTGGAGATCGGCAAAGGCAAGTTGTGGTGGATGGTGTGGCAGGAGGTCGCCACCACCCGTGGCAGCGCAGCGCAGGCTCACGCCTCCACCGCACCGGCCTTGCCGTCTTCGACCACAAAGCGCTTCAACGTCGAGACGGTGGCGTCGCGGTCGCGGCGGTCGGAGATGCCTTGCAGGCGCGTGTCCATCCGGCCCGGCGTCAGCGTTACCGAGACATAGCCGCGGGTTTCGCCTTCGGCGTAGTGCACGTGTGGATTGAGCGCCATGGTCTGTTGCAGCTCGGCGTTGCTCTGGCCATCGGAGGTGATCGAGGTGCCGACGAATTCGGTGGCCAGCGTCGGCGAGTCGGGATTGGCCGGATCGGCCTTCAGATCGGTGACCCAGTACGAATGGATGTCGCCGCCCCAGAACACCGGGTTGCGCAGTCGGGTCCTGGTAATTGCATCGAGCATGCGCGTGCGCGTCGCCGGGTAGCCGTCCCAGCCGTCGGTCCACTGCCCGAGCACGCCGTCGCGGCCGTGCTGGTTCATCGGTGCCACCAATAGATCCTGCGCAATCACGTTCCAGCGCGCGGCCGACTGCGCGAAGGCGCCATGCAGCCAGCGCTCCTGTTCCCAGCCGAGCATGCTGCGGCGTGGGTCGGTGCGTTCGTGGCAACTGTCATCCACCACATGCCCGCCGCGCCAGCCGTTGGGCTGCGGGCAGGGTTGTTCGCTGCGGTACTGGCGCCCGTCGAGCACATAGAAACGCGCCAGCTGGCCGTAGTCCAGCGAGCGGTAGATGCGCATGTCGGCGCCATGCGGGCGACTGCGCGCGCGCAGCGGGAAGTGTTCGTAGAAGGCGCGGTAGGCGGCCGCGCGCCGGGCCAGGAACGTGTCGACCGCAATCGACGGGTCCTGCGACCAGCGGTTGGCGTAATCGTTCTGCACCTCGTGGTCGTCCCAGGTCGCCACGCAGGCGCTGCCGGCGTGCAGCGCCTGCAGGTCGGGATCGGTGCGGTACAGCGCATAGCGGTTGCGGTAGCCGGCCAGATCCAGGCACTCGCCGCTGCCGTGCGGGCGCACGATCTTGTTCGCTGCCTCGCCGTGGTTGCTGTATTCGTAGATGTAATCGCCGAGGAAGAACACCAGGTCCGGCTGTTCGGCGGCCAGGTGGCGGTAGGCGCTGAAATAGCCCAGCTCCCAGTGCGAGCAGGACACAAAGCCCAGCCGTGCGGCATCCGGCAACTGGTGCGGCGCCGGCAAGGTGCGCGCGCTGCCGATGGCGCTACGCGCGCCCAGCGCCTGGAAGCAGTACCAGTAAGGGCGATCGGCGGCCAGGCCGGCGACCTCCACATGCACCGCATGGCCCCAGGCCTGGCTGGCGACGGTCTGGCCCTGGCGCACGATGTGGCGCATGCCCGGGTCGCTGGC
The DNA here is from genome assembly GCF_056725285.1 of Xanthomonas sp. NCPPB 1826. Taxonomy (NCBI): domain Bacteria; kingdom Pseudomonadati; phylum Pseudomonadota; class Gammaproteobacteria; order Lysobacterales; family Lysobacteraceae; genus Xanthomonas; species Xanthomonas sp. NCPPB 1826. The sequence continues at coordinate 4,773,490 of NZ_CM161521.1, read as the reverse complement.
CACCTGCCAGCGCACCTGCACCGGGGCGGTCAGCCCGCCGCGTCCGTCCGGCTCCAGCGGGCGCGGCGCCAGCCGGGTCCAGATGACAAAGCCGTCGGCCAGCGGGTCGCCCGCGGCCACGCCCAGGGTGAACGGGTCCGCGCTGCCACTGGCCCGCGCGAACGGGCTGAGCAGTCCGGCGGCCGCCAGCCCGGCGCCAGCAACGAGAAGACGGCGGCGGCCATGATCCACGGCGGCAGCTGTGTTGCCGGGGCCAGGCAGGGGCGATGCAGACGACGGGTCGATCGAGGACATGGGCACACAGGCGATCTGGCGAACGCGACCATAGTGCGACGGGCGGATGTCCGTTCAATGGCAGCGGCAGTGGTGTCGCTGCTGGCGCAGGCTTGCGTGCGTCATCGGCTGCCGATGGCGGATACGGATACGGGTGTGCCACCGTGGCGGGTGACCCTGCCCACAGCGATGCCCACACGCCGGTGCAGCGGCGGCTGTGGTGGGTGGCAGGCCTTGCGGCACCGCAGGCCTGGACGTTGTGCTGGGCAAGTTCACATACGTCGGCTTGCGGCCCACGCGCTCACGCGCCACGCATCGCCACCATGCGCGTCACGCACGCACCTGCACGCCAGCCAGCTGCGATAATCGCGGCATGAACGATGCCGTACTTCCCCCCGATGTAGCCGCTGCGCTGGCCAACGGCCTGCAGGCCCAATCCCTGGATGCGGCCTTCGCCGCGCCGTTGTTGCGCTATCTGACGCTGCTGGTGCGTTGGAACAAGACCTACAACCTCACCGCCGTACGCGACCCGCGCGCGATGGTCACCCGCCATCTGCTCGATTCGCTGGCCATGCAGCCCTACATCGCCAGCGGCACGCTGGCCGATCTGGGCACCGGCCCCGGCCTGCCCGGCATTCCGCTGGCGATCACCCGCCCGCAGCTGCAGGTGACCCTGGTGGAAAGCAACGGCAAGAAGGCCCGCTTCATGCGCGAGGCGCTGCGCCAGCTGGCGCTGGGCAACGCGCGCGTGGCCGAGTCACGCGCTGAGGCGCTGGACGAGCCGGCCGCCTACGACCATCTCACCGCGCGGGCGCTGGACACGCTGGCCGGCATCATTGACGTCGGCGGCCACCTGCTGCGCCCGGGCGGCAGCCTGCTGGCGATGAAGGGGATCTACCCGCACGACGAGATCGCCGCGCTGCCCGCCGGCTGGACGGTGGGCGAGGTGCATCCGCTGCAGGTGCCCGGCCTGGACGGCGAGCGGCATCTGGTGGTGGTGCGCAAGGCAGGCTGAAGCGGCCGGCCTGTCCGGTCGCGCGCATTCACTCTGCAACCCCCAATCCCCAATCCCCGCGCTGGGACTTCCGGCCCATGGCAGCTGCCGCCCGGGCTGCCATGATCGAACGTTCGATCCGAACGCAGGCCGCCCGCACGTGACATCTCCTCTCGCCGCCGCACTTTCGCTCGCCCTGCTGGGCGCAAGCTTCGCCGCCACCTCGGCGCAGGCCGCCGCACCGACACCAGCGGCGCCCGCCACGCTGACCGCCGAGCGCCCCGCCGATGCGCGCTTCCGCGCCATCTACGAAAAAGAGTGGAACTGGCGCCAGGCCGAGACCGGCCAGGCCGACGAAGACAGCGACACCACCGGCGACAACACCCATCTGCCCGATGTCGGCCCGGCCGCGCAGCAGGCGCGCCTGGCGGTATGGGACGGCGTGCTCAAGCAGCTCGACGGCATCGACCCGAAACAGCTCTCGCCCGCCAACCAGGTCAACTACGCCATCTACCGCCCGCAGGTGGAAAACCTCGCCGCCGAGGTGCGCCTGCGCCTGTACGAGATGCCGTTCAATTCGGACAGCTCGTTCTGGTCCAACCTGGGCTTCATGGCGCAGCGGCCGATGAAGACCGCTGCCGAGTACCGCGCCTACATCGCGCGCCTCAACGACGTGCCGCGCTATTTCGATCAGCAGACCGCCAACATGCGCGCCGGCCTGGCGCGCGGGTTCAGCGTGCCGCGCGCGGTGCTGGATGGCCGCGACGTTTCCATCGCCACCGTGGCCGATGTCAAGGATCCCACCGCGTCCAGCTTCTACGCGCCGTTCAAGCAGCTGCCGGCGCAGATCCCCGCTGCCGAACAGGCACAGTTGCGCGAACAGGCCAAGGCCGCGCTGAGCACGGCCGTGCTGCCGGCCTACAGCAAGCTGCTAAGCTTTTTCCGCGACGAGTACATGCCCAAGGCGCGCACCACGCTGGCGGCCGAAGCGCTGCCCGACGGCAAGGCGTTCTATCGCCAGCAGATCCGCGAATACACCACGCTGGACCTGACCCCGGAGCAGATCCACAAGATCGGCCTGGACGAGGTGGCGCGCATCCAGGCGCAAATGGACGCGATCATCCAGCAGGTCGGTTTCAAGGGCAGCTTCGCGCAGTTCCTGGCCTTCCTGCGCACCGATCCGCAGTTCTACGCCAAGACCCCGCAGGAACTGCTCGATCGCGCCGCGTGGATTTCCAAGCGGGTGGACGGGCAGGTCGGCAGGTTCATCGGCACGCTGCCGCGCGGGCGCTTCACCATCAAGCCGGTGCCGGACGATATCGCCCCGTTCTGGACCGCCGGCCGCGGCGGCGCCACCACCTATTGGGTCAACACCTACAACCTGCCGTCGCGGCCGTTGTACAACCTGCCGGCGCTGACCCTGCACGAATCCTCGCCCGGGCATTCGCTGCAGGGCTCGCTGGCGCTGGAGCAGGGCGACCAGCCGGCGTTCCGCCGCGAAAACTACATCTCTGCTTATGGCGAAGGCTGGGCGCTGTACACCGAAAAGCTCGGCCAGGAGATGGGCATCTACGAGACCCCGTACGAGGAATTCGGCCGGCTCACTTATGAGATGTGGCGCGCCTGCCGGCTGGTGATCGACACCGGCGTGCACCACGACGGCTGGAGCCGCGAGCAGGCGCTGGCTTACCTGCGCGACCGCACCGCGCTGAGCGAGCACGAGGTCACCACCGAGGTGGACCGCTACATCTCCTGGCCCGGCCAGGCGCTGAGCTACAAGCTGGGCGAGATCAGCATCGTCAAGCTGCGTGCCGAGGCCGAACAGGAACTGGGCGACCGCTTCGACATCAAGGCCTTCCACGACGCGGTGCTGAAGCAGGGCTCGGTGACCTTGCCGGTGCTGGAGCAGCAGGTGCGCGCCTTCATCGCCGAGAGCAAGGCGCGCCCGGCAACGTCCAAGCCCAGCGCCGCCGCGCCCTGACCCAGGCCAACGGTCCGCTCCACGTAGGAGCGGACCCGGCCGCGACGTTGTCCCGACCCGGCGCCGTCCTGGCCTCGATCCCAAGTCCAGGTAATCGTCGGCCGCTTCTCGCCGGCCCGGGCGCTGTCTGCGATCAACCAGCATGTAGGCGGAGCGCCATCGCGCTGACCAGGACGGCGTCGCGGCCAGGTCCGCTCCTACGACCGTCCGTGTTGCTGCGTCGCGCCCGCCTGTTGCGCCTGATGGCGCTGGCCAAACGGTCCGCTCCACGTAGGAGCGGACCCGGCCGCGACGCCGTCCCGACCCTGGCGCCGCCATGGCCTCGATCCCAGGTCCAGGTAATCGTCGGCAGCTTCTCGCCCTCCCGGGCGCTGTCTGCAATCAACCAGCATGTAGGCGGAGTGCCATCGCGCTGACCAGGACGGCGTCGCGGCCAGGTCCGCTCCTGCGATGCTGCGCGGCAGGCATGCGATTGTGTAACTGCCCCGGCCCCGATAGGCTGCGCCCATGCTGCTGCGTCGCGCCCGCCTGTTGCACCCCTTGCTGCGTCTGATGGCGCTGGCGGTGTTGGCCATGGGCGTGCTGGTCGCACCGGTGGCCTGCGCACTGGGCGATGTGCATGCGCTGGCGCACGACCAGATGCACCTGGAAGACACCGCACCGCACGGCCATGACGGCGCCGACGAAGGCGATGCCGGCGAGCGCGATGGGGCCGGCCTGATGCACGCCCTGATGCATAGCGGCTACTGCCACGGCCAGAATCCGGCCGTCTTGCCGGCGCTGGCCTGGCTGCCGTTGTCCACGCACACGCAGGCCCAGCCCGTGGCCGTGCTCGCGTACTACCGCTCGCACCTGAGCGAGACCGGATTGCGTCCCCCGATCGCGGCCTGATGCATCGCCGGCAGCTGCCGGCCTGTCCATCGATCCCGATTCCGGAGACACCCTCATGTGGTTGCGACTGACGGCACTTGCCGTCTTCGCGGTCGTGCCGTGCGCCATGGCGCAGGACGTACCGCCCAAGCCCGTGCTGACCCTGGACGACGCCATCACGCGCGTCGCCCGGCAGCACCCCGACCTGCGTCTGGCCGATGGTCAGCGCGCGGTCCTCACCGCTGAAGCCGAGCGCGACGCGTTGCGTCCGCCGTTGCGCATCGGCGCCGAACTGGAAAACGTGTTCGGCAGCGGCCCGACCCGCGCGCTGGACCAGGCCGAACTCACCGTCACCCTGGCCGGCGTGCTGGAACGCGGCGGCAAGCTGGACGCGCGCCGCACCCTGGCCCAGGCACGCATCGACGCACTGGCGCCGCAACGTGCGCTGGCGCGCCTGGACGTGCTGGCCGAAGTCGCCCGGCGCTATCTGGCCATCGGCATGGCCGCGCAACGGCATGCGGCCGCGCTGGAAACCCTGGCCCAGCGCCAACGCACCGTCAGTGCCGCGCGCCAGCGGCTGCAGGCCGGCGCATCGCCCGAATCGGTGCTGCTGACCGCCCAGGCCCTGCAGGCGCGCGCGGAACTGGAGCGCGATCGCGCCCAGCAGGAACTGCTGGCCGCACGCCGCCAGCTGGCGGTGTTGTGGGGCCAGCGCACGCCGGACTTCGGCGATGTCACCGGCGACCCATTGCAGCTGCCGGCGATTCCCGAATTCGAGGTGCTGGCGCAGTTGCTCGATGCCACCCCCGAACTGGCGCGCTTGAACGGTGAGCAGCGCGTGCGCGAGGCACGGGTGCGGCTGGCACGCAGCCAGGCGCGCCCGGATCTGGACTGGCAGGTGGGCGTGCGCCGGCTCGAAGCCAACGATGCCACCGCACTGCTCGGCAGCGTCTCGCTGGCGCTGGGCAGCGCCGCGCGTGCGCAACCGGAGATCCGCGCCGCCGAAGCGGAGCTGTCGTTACTGGAGATCGAACGCCAATCGCAGGCACTGACGCTCTACACCACGCTGGCCGACGCGCATGGCCGCTACCGCGCCGCGCAGCTGGAAGTGGCGCGCATGCGCAGCGATGTGCTGCCCGCACTTGCGCGCGCCGATGCCGCCGCCGAGCGCGCGTACCGCGCCGGCGCCACCAGTTATCTGGACTGGGCGCAGCTGCAGGCACAGCGCAGCGATGCACGCCAGCAGCAACTGGCCGCCGCGTTGGAAGCGCAGACCGCATTGATCGAAATCCAGCGCCTGACCGGGCAGCCGTTCGTGGCCGACAGCACTGCGCAGGTGGGGCCATGAGCGCTACCTCCGCTGCGCATTTTCGCCCTGCCTGCCCGCGTCCGCCTGGAGCCGCTGCGTCGGTATCGGCCTCGGCGCTTGCAACCGCATCGGCATCCAGCAGTCGCCAAGCGCTGCTCGCGCCTACCGCGCCTACTGCGCATCCAAGACATCTGGCGCACACCATCTTCGTTCGTTCGCCCGACGCACAGCGTCGGCGCCAACCAGGATTTTCTTCGATGACACGTTTTCTGCTCGCGCCGCTGTTGTTGGTGCTGCTGCTGGGTGGCTGCGGCCGCAACGGCGAACAATCGCATGACCACGCAACGCCCGGCGCCGAGGGCGACGCCGACGCACATGGCGAGGAAGCCGAAAAAGGCACGCACGGCGGGCGCTTGCTGCACCAGGACGGCGACAGCGTGGAACTGGCGATTGCCGAAGACGGCACACCCCCCACGTATCAAGCTTGGCTGTATCGCGATGGCAAACTCTTGCCGCCCAGCGCCGGCAGTGTCGAAGTGCGCCTGACCCGGCTCGGCGGCGTCAACGAAGTGCATCGATTGCGCGCGCGCGACGACGGTAGCCTGTTGGCCGACAGCACGGTCGGCGAGCCGCATTCATTCGATGTGGAAGTAAGCGCCACCGTGCAGGGCAAGTCGCATCGCTGGGCCTATCCCAGCTATGAAGGGCGCACCACCATCGCGGCCAAGATCGCGCAGGACGCCGGCATCCGGGTTACGCCGGTCGGTCCCGGCAGCATCGCCGACCAGCACGAGGTGCAAGGCCTGCTGACGCCGGCAGAAGGTGCGCAGGCGCAGGCCACCGCCCGCTTTCCCGGGCCGGTGCGCAGCCTGCGCGTCAACGTCGGCGACCAGGTGCGCGCCGGCCAGGTGCTGGCCACGGTGGAGAGCAACCTGAGCCTGACCACGTATTCGGTCAGTGCACCGATCAGCGGCACCGTGCTCGCCCGCAATGCCAGCCTGGGCAGCAACGCCAGCGAAGGCCAGGCGTTGTTCGAGATTGCCGACCTGTCGAGCCTGTGGGTGGATCTGCATATCTTCGGCGCCGATGCCGGGCACATCACCGCCGGCGCACCGGTGACGGTGACCCGCATCAGCGATGGCGTGGTGGCGCAGACCACATTGGAGCGCGTGTTGCCGGGCACGGCCACCGCGAGTCAGAGCACGGTGGCGCGCGCGGTGCTGCGCAACAGCGATGGCTTATGGCGGCCGGGTTCGGCGGTGAAGGCGCGGGTGACGGTGGCGCAGCAGCCGGCGGCGATGGTGGTGCCGGTGGGGGCCTTGCAGCAGTTTCGCGACTGGGAGGTGGTGTTCGTGCGGGTGGGGGATGTGTACGAGGTGCGGCCGGTGAAGTTGGGCGCGCGCGATGCACAGCAGGTGCAGGTGGTGTCGGGTCTGACCGCGGGTGACGCGGTGGTGGTGGAGCAGAGTTATCTGGTGAAGGCGGATATCGAGAAGTCGGGGGCATCGCATGATCATTGATCGCTGCGCTTCCGGTTTGCGTCTGCCTCGACCGCAAGCGCGTGCTTGCGACCGGTTCGTCCATTCTTCGGCGAAACGTTTTTTACGTCGTCCACGCACTCACGGCGCAGGCGATCACGCCAGCAACAGCGTGAGAATCTGCGCGGCAAAGGTCGGATGCGTCGGGGGCGAGCGCGATAGCGGCGAGGGTCCGGATCCTGGCTGCAGTGCCGCCGGCCGACGGCAGCCCGCTGCGATTGCACAGGCGTCGTGCGTGCGTACGCACGCACTGATCGACGTGGCTGCGCACGCCGTTGCGCCGAGCGTGCGCGGAGGTGTGCGCCATGCTCACTAACATCATTCGGTTCGCGATCGCGCAGCGGTGGCTGATGCTGGCGTTGACGGCGGTGCTGATTGCGATCGGGGCGTGGAGTTTTTCGCGCCTGCCGATCGATGCCACCCCGGACATCACCAATGTGCAGGTGCAGGTCAATACGGCCGCGCCGGGGTACTCGCCGTTGGAGTCGGAGCAGCGGGTGACGTTTCCGCTGGAGACGGTGCTGGCGGGCTTGCCGGGGCTGGAGTCCACGCGCTCGTTGTCGCGCTATGGCTTGTCGCAGGTGACGGCAGTCTTTGCCGATGGCACGGACCTGTATTTTGCGCGGCAACAGGTGGCCGAGCGGCTGCAGCAGGTCAAGTCGCAACTGCCGGCCGACCTGGAGCCGCAGCTGGGGCCGATCGCGACCGGGCTGGGCGAGATCTTCATGTACACGGTCGAAGCCAAAGCGAATGCGCGCAAGCCCGATGGCAGTGCGTGGACGGCCACCGATCTGCGCACCCTGCAGGACTGGGTGGTGCGCCCGCAGTTGCGCAATGTGCCTGGCGTCACCGAGGTCAATACCATCGGCGGCTACGCGCGGCAGATCCATATCACGCCGGATCCGGCACGCCTGGTTGCCCTGGGTTTCACGCTGGACGATGTGGCGCGCGCGGTGGAGGCGAACAACCGCAACACCGGCGCCGGCTATATCGAACGCAACGGCCAGCAGTTCCTGGTGCGGGTACCGGGGCAGGTGGACGACGTCGCGCAGATCGGGGCGATCGTGCTGGATCGGCGCCAAGGCGTGCCGATCCGGGTGCGCGATGTGGCGCAGGTCGGCGAGGGGCGCGAGTTGCGCACCGGTGCGGCCACCCAGGACGGCACCGAAGTGGTGCTCGGCACGGTGTTCATGCTGGTCGGCGCCAATAGCCGCACCGTGGCGCAGGCCGCAGCGCAGCGGCTGGAAGTGGCCAATGCCAGCTTGCCGGCCGGCGTGCAGGCGGTGCCGGTCTACGATCGCACCGCGCTGGTGGACCGCACCATCGTCACCGTCGCCAAGAACCTGATCGAAGGCGCGTTGCTGGTGATCGTGGTGCTGTTCCTGCTGCTGGGCAATGTGCGTGCGGCCCTGATCACCGCAGCGGTGATTCCGCTGGCGATGTTGTTCACCCTCACCGGCATGGTGCGCGGTGGCGTGTCCGGCAACCTGATGAGTCTGGGTGCGCTGGATTTCGGCTTGATCGTCGATGGCGCGGTGATCATCGTGGAGAACTGCCTGCGCCGCTTCGGCCAGGCGCAATTGCGCCTTGGGCGGGTGCTCGAGCGCGACGAACGTTTCGAACTGACCGCCGAAGCCACGGCAGAGGTGATCCGGCCCAGCCTGTTCGGCCTAGGCATCATCACGGCGGTGTATCTGCCGGTATTCGCGCTCACCGGCATCGAAGGCAAGATGTTCCATCCGATGGCGATCACCGTGGTGCTGGCGCTGAGCGGTGCGATGCTGCTGTCGCTCACTTTTGTCCCCGCAGCGATCGCCTTGTTGCTCGGCGGCAAGGTGGCCGAGCACGAGAACCGCGCGATGCGCTGGGCGCGCGGTGTGTATGCGCCCTTGCTGGATCGCGCGTTGCGTCACGGCCGTTGGGTCGGTCTCGGTGCGGTGGCGGCGGTGGCGCTGTGCGCGGTGTTGGCCACGCGCCTGGGCAGCGAGTTCATCCCGAACCTGGACGAGGGCGACATCGCGCTGCACGCCTTGCGCATTCCCGGCACCAGCCTGGAACAGGCCATCACCATGCAGTCCACGCTGGAAAAACGCATCAAGCAGTTTCCGGAGGTGGCGCATGTGTTCGGCAAGCTCGGGACTGCCGAAGTGGCGACCGATCCGATGCCGCCATCGGTGGCCGATACGTTCTTGATCATGCATCCGCGTGCGCGATGGCCGGACCCGCGCAAGCCCAAGGCGCAGTTGGTGGCCGAGATCGAGGAAGCGGTGAAGCAGCTGCCCGGCAACAACTACGAGTTCACCCAGCCGATCCAGATGCGCATGAACGAGCTGATTTCTGGCGTGCGTGCGGATGTGGCGATCAAGGTCTACGGCGATGACCTGGACACGCTGGTCAAGCTGGGGCAGCGCGTGCAGGAAGTCGCCAGCACGGTGCCGGGTGCGGCCGACGTGAGCCTGGAGCAGGCCACCGGCCTGCCGATGCTGGCAGTGGTGCCCGATCGCGCCGCACTGGCCGGGTACGGGCTCAATCCCGGTGTGGTGCAGGACACGGTGTCGGCGGCGGTGGGTGGGCAGGCGGCCGGGCAGTTGTTCGAAGGCGACCGCCGGTTCGACATCGTGGTGCGCCTGCCCGAAGGCCTGCGGCAGGACCCGACGGCGCTGGCCGATCTGCCGATCCCGCTGCGTGGCGATGGCGAGCGCGCCGATGTCGACGAGTCCAGCCGCGCGGCCGGCTGGCGGAGTGGCGAACCGACCACGGTGCCGCTGCGCGAGGTCGCAAAGCTACAAACCGTGCTTGGGCCCAACCAGATCAATCGTGAAGACGGCAAGCGCCGCATCGTGATCACCGCCAATGTGCGCGACCGCGACCTGGGCGGGTTCGTCGCCGAGGTGCAGCAGCGTGTGCAGGCCGAGGTCGTGCTGCCCACCGGTTACTGGATCGGCTACGGCGGCACCTTCGAGCAACTGATCTCCGCCGGCCAGCGCCTGGCCTGGGTGGTGCCGGGCACCTTGCTGCTGATCTTCGCGCTGCTGTACTGGTCGTTCGGTTCGCTGCGCGATGCGTTGGTGGTGTTCAGCGGCGTGCCGCTGGCGCTGACTGGCGGTGTGGTGGCGTTGGCGCTGCGCGGCCTGGCGTTGTCGATCTCCGCCGGTGTCGGCTTTATCGCGCTGTCAGGGGTGGCGGTGCTCAACGGCCTGGTGATGATCGCCTTCGTGCGCAGCCTGCGGGCCGAGGGCATGTCGCTGGAGCAGGCCTTGCGCGAAGGCGCGCTGAGCCGCCTGCGCCCGGTGCTGATGACTGCGCTGGTGGCCGCACTGGGCTTTGTGCCGATGGCCTTCAATGTCGGCGCCGGGGCCGAGGTGCAGCGCGCGCTGGCCACGGTGGTGATCGGCGGCATCGTCTCGTCCACCTTGCTGACCCTGCTGGTGCTGCCGGTGCTGTATCGCTGGCTGCACCGCGAGCGGGCGGGAAGTGCAGGCTAAGTGCTTGCGGCACATAGGAAAGCCGTGCATAATGCGCGGCTCGCTGTGCCCGGATCGCTCCGGATGGCGGCACCCAGCGCGATGGGGTTGCCGGCTTGTTCCCAGCGTAAGTTCTTGATTCCCAACGTTGCGTGGCAGCTTGACGCTGTCGGGGCCGCCGCTCCCCAGGCTATGGGTGGCAATTCATTTATCGAGGTGCGTAATGTCCCGCGTATGCCAAGTATCCGGCAAGCGTGTGCAGACGGGTAACAACGTCTCCCACGCAAACAACAGAACCCGTCGTCGCTTCCTGCCCAACCTGCACGAGCGCCGCTTCTGGGTCGCCAGCGAGAACCGTTGGGTGAAGCTCCGTGTCTCCGCGCATGCATTGCGCACCATCGACAAGAACGGGATTGATGCCGTTCTGAAAGAGCTGCGTGCGCGCGGCGAAAAGGTCTGAGGAGTAAGCAGTCATGGCAAAAGGCAAGCGTGACAAGATTCGTATGATTTCCTCGGCCGCTACCGGCCACTTCTACACCACGGACAAGAACAAGAAAAACACTCCGGGGAAGATGGAAATGATGAAATACGACCCGGTCGTGCGTAAGCACGTGATGTACAAGGAAGGCAAGATCAAGTAATCCACCGATTACCCGATCTGCATCCAGGCAAACACCCGCCGCAAGGCGGGTGTTTGCGTTTGTGGAGTGTTGCGGGGTTGATCGCAACAATGGGTTAAATCCGCACACTTCCTGGGCCGCTCCATCTCGGCGGACTGCATCCCCTCTCCCTCCGGGAGAGTGGGTGGGGTGAGGGTACGGGGCGAAGCCACTCGCAAGCGAGACGTCGTTTTTCCGATTGCACGCACCGTCAGTCGCTGGCAGTTCGAGGCGAAGCAGCCGGCGTTTCACTTCTGAAGGCGCGTGGCGACGCGTTTGACATCGCAGACGGTGACCGCTCTCCGAGGCGCCCCTCATCCGCCCCTGCGGGGCACCTTCTCCGGCAGGTAAGAAAGAGTCACAGCCCGCGCGCACGCAATTGCGCATCCAGGCGTGGATACACCCGTCGCGCATTGCCTTCAAACACCTTGCGCTTGTCCGCGTCGGGAATCGCCAAGGCATCGATGTAGCGCTTGGTGTCGTCGAAATACTGGCCGGTCTGCGGGTCGATGCCGCGCACCGCACCGACCATCTCCGAGCCGAACAGGATGTTGTCGATGTCGATCACCTCGAACAGCAGATCAATGCCGGGCTGGTGATACACGCAGGTGTCGAAGAACACATTGCGCATCACATGCGTGGACAGCGGCGGCTTGCCGAGCATGTCGGCCAGGCCGCGGAAGCGACCCCAGTGATATGGCACCGCGCCGCCGCCGTGCGGGATGATGAAGCGCAAGTCGGGGAAATCAGCGAACAGATCGCCTTGGAGAAACTGCATGAACGCGGTGGTATCGGCATTGAGATAATGCGCGCCGGTGGCGTGGAAGTTGGCGTTGCAGCTGCCCGACACATGCACCATCGCCGGCACGTCGAGCTCGACCATCTTTTCGAAGAACGGATACCAGGCGCGATCGGTCAATGGCACCCCGTTCCAGTGCCCGCCGGACGGGTCAGGATTGAGATTGCAGCCGACAAACCCGAGTTCGCTGACGCAGCGTTGCAGCTCGGCGATCGACTGGGCGATCGGCACGCCCGGCGACTGCGGCAACTGACACACGCCGATGAAGGTCTGCGGATACAGCTGCACCACGCGCGCGATCAGGTCGTTGCAGTGGCGAGTCCACACCTGGCTGACCGCTTCGTCGCCGATATGGTGCGCCATGGTGCTGGCGCGTGGCGAAAAGATCGTCATGTCGGCACCGCGCTCGCGCAACAGGCGCAGCTGGTGCTGTTCGATGCTTTCGCGCAATGCGTCGTCGGAGATGGACGGATACACCGGCGCGGGCAGGCTTGGGTCGTCGTACTGCGCGATCTGCGCCTTGCGGAAGGCATCGTGCGCCGCGGGCGCGGTGGTGTAGTGACCGTGGCAGTCGATGATCATGGCAAGGGTCTTGTTGAGGCGGCGGGATCGGTGAGTAAAAACGACCACGTACGCGGAAGGCGGACCCGCCCGGTGCGCGGAACCTGCAGGTGCCCACGTAGGGTGTGGTGCGCGCATGGATGCTCACGCGCAGGTCGCTGCGGCACGCGGTGTCAGCCACGCCGCGCGGCAGGCGCAGGTCGTGGGCCGGGCATGGCCGATGGCGATCGATCCAGCGTGGTGGCGCATCCATCCGCTCAGCCATACAACTGCCCATCGAACAGCTTGCGTGCAGTGCGCAGCACGGCGGTGCGCACCACCTCGCCGTGCGAATCGACCGTGATCACGCAACTGCTCGCGCCGCTAGGATGCTCGACCTCCAGCTGCTGGGTGGTGCCGCCAGGCAGCTGCGCCAGGGCATGCGCGGACGAGCCGGGCAGCAGGCAGGCAGTGGCCACGGTGACGGCGCCGAGCACGCCGATCGAGGCGTGACAGCGGTGCGGAATGAATGAGCGCACGCTGATCGCGCCGCCATGGCGCGGGGCGGCGACCAGCATCATCTTGGGCACGGTGGCCTCGGCAACATCGCCCAGCTGCATCAACGGGCCGGCCTGCAAGCGAAGCGATTCCAGGCGGGTTTTCAGTGCCTCGTCTGCATCGAGGGTGTTGCGGTCTTCGTAACCGCTGATGCCGAGATCGCTGGCGCGCAGCACCACGCAGGGCATGCCGTTGTCGATCAGCGTGACCTCCACGCCATCCAGGATATCGACGCTATTGCCGGTGGGCAGCAACGCACCACAGGAAGAGCCGGCGATGTCGGCAAATGCCAGCGCAATCGGCGCCGCGGTGCCGGGTACGCCGTCGATGCGCGCGTCGCCGTCGTAGCGCACCTGGCCGCCGGGCGTCTGCACGCTGGCGGTGGCCAACGTGCCGGTGTTGCGCATGAAGATGCGCACCTCGGTTTCGCCATCGCGTGCGGGCAACAAGCCCCGCTCCAGCGCGAACGGCGCAACGCCGGCCAGCATGTTGCCGCAGTTCTGCGCGTCGCTGACCTGTGCCTGGTCCACCGACACCTGCAGGAACAGATAGTCCACGTCGGCATCGGCGCGTGCCGAGCGCGACACCACCGCGACCTTGGAAGTCAGCGGGTCGGCGCCGCCCATGCCGTCGATCTGGCGGACATCCGGCGAGCCGTAGGCGCGCAGCAGGAAGGCATCGCGTGCGGCGCGCTCGTCCGGCAATTCGTCGGCCAGGAAAAAGCCGCCCTTGGAGGTGCCGCCGCGCATCCACATCGCGCGGACCTGCTCAGACATAGCGCAGGCCCTTGGCCGCCAGCCGCTCGCGCATGGCATAGATGTCCAGGCCCAGTTCGCCGCGTGCCAGGCGCTCGCGTTTGCGCAGTTCGCGCGCTTCGCGTGCCTGCGCTTCGGCCAGCACCGCGTCGGCGCTGGCGCGCGGCACCACGCACACGCCATCGTCGTCGGCCACCACCACATCGCCCGGCTGCACCAGCGCGTCGGCGCAGACCAGCGGCACGTTGACCGAGCCCAGCGTCTCCTTGATGGTGCCCTGCGCGCAGATGGCGCGGCTCCAGGCGGGGAACTGCATCGCCGTGAGGTCGCGCACATCGCGTACTCCGGCGTCGATGATCAGGCCGCGGCAGCCGCGCGCCTGTGCCGAGGTGGCGAGCAGGTCGCCGAAATAGCCATCGCAGCAGGCGCTGGTCGGGGCGACCACCAGCACATCGCCGGGCTGCAGTTGCTCGATGGCCACATGCATCATCCAGTTGTCGCCGGGCGGGATCGACACGGTGACGGCGGTGCCGGCGATGCGGCAGCCGGCGTAGATTGGGCGCAGGCGATGGTGCAGCAGGCCGCTGCGCCCCTGCGCCTCGTGCACGGTGGCCACGCCGGCCTGCGCAAGCCCGTCGACGACGGCCAACGGAGTGCGCTCGATCCGGGTGACGACCTGGCTCATCCATCCATCCTCGTTAGGGGTGCACCGAGTCTGTGCGGCGAGCGCCTGCTGGCTCAAGATTCATTTGAGGTATGCATATTGGTTTTGCTTATAGTTAGAGCATGCCGCCGACTCCCGAGCCGAACCTTCGCCATCTTTACGCCTTGGTGGTGGTGCACCGGCTGGGCAGCATCAGCGCGGCCGCGCCGCAGGTGAATCTGTCGCAACCGGCATTGACCCAGGCGGTGGCGCGGCTGGAACAGCAGCTCGGCGTGCGCCTGTTCGAGCGGCATCCGGGCGGCATGGTGGCTACCGAGGCCACGCAGTGGCTGGTGCCGCGCATCGCACGGGCGTTGGAGCAACTGAGTCGCGGCATCCGGGTGGCGCGGCGGGCGTTGCGATTGCCGGCCCGGCCCGGCCTGGAGCGACGGGTCTCGCTGGGCCAGCTGCAGGCGCTGGTCGCGGTGGATGTGGCCGGGAGTTATTCGCTGGCGGCGGCGCGCGCCGGGGTCTCGCAACCGGCGATCTACCGCGCGGTGCAGTCGCTGGCCGATGTGATCGAGGTACCGCTGACGATGCGCCGCGGCAAGACCATGCAGGCCACGCCGGTGGCCACGCGGCTGCTGCGGCAGGTGCGCCTGGCGCTGGCCGAATTGCGCGCCGGCCTGGACGAAGTGAGCGCGTTGCGCTCGCAGCACGCCGGCCGGATCGCACTGGGGGTGATGCCGCTGGCGCGGGCGATCCTGCTGCCGCAGGTACTGGCGCGGTTTGCGCGCGCGCATCCCGGTGCCAGCGTCAACGTGGTCGAAGGCCCGTATGACGAATTGCTGGCGCATCTGCGCGAGGGCGGGCTGGACCTGCTGATCGGTGCGTTGCGCGAGCCGTTGCCGGTACGCGATGTGCTGCAGGAGCCGTTGTTCGACGACGAGCCGGTGATCGTGGCGCGCAGCGGGCATCCGCTGGCCGGACGCGCCTATGCGTTCGCGCAGTTGCTGGACTATCCCTGGGTGATCGCCACCACCGGCACGCCGGTGCGCGCACGCTGGGAGCAGATGTTTCGCGATCAGCGGATCGAGCCACCGGCGCTGCGCATCGAATGCGGCGCGGAGCTGACCATCCGCGGGCTGCTGCTGGAAGGCGACTGGCTCACGCTGATGTCGCGCGACCAGTTCCTGTTCGAGCGCCGCGCCGGCTTGCTGTGCGAGATCGGCCGCGCCGGGCCGCAGCTGCGCCGCCAGATCGGCATGACGCTGCGCAGCGACTGGCATCCCACCCGCGCGCAGTCGGCGTTCGTGCAGACGCTGCGCCAGGTCTGTGCCGAGCGCGTGCAGCCGGCCGATGCGCAGGGCGGGCCGTTTCGCTATTGCGCGCCGATCGACGCGCCCGCCCCGTTGCGTTCACGCACCGGCCGGTCAGAATCGGAGCCTTCTTGAGAACGGATCGCTGATGCTGCCTGACTGGTTGCAAGGGACCTGGCTGTTGGCACTGGACTGGGCGATTCGCCTGGCCGCGCTGTTGTGGATTCCGGCCCGCACCACGCCGGGTGCGGCACGCAGCTGGTTGCTGCTGATCGGCTTCGTGCCGGTGGTCGGCCTGCCGCTGTATCTGCTGTTCGGGCATCCGTGGCTATCGCGGGTGCGGGTGGAACGCCAGGCCACTGCCTCGCAGGTGATCCGCGAGCAGCAACTGCCGCTGCATGCTTTGCGCTGGACCCCGCAGGCGGACACCAGCAGCGCCGAGGTGGTGCCGCTGATCGAACGCCAGGGCGATTTCATGCCCACGCTGGGCAATGCGGTGGACTTGCTGGACGACTACACGCAGTCGCTGCAGGCCTTGATCACCGCGATCGACATGGCGGAAAAGCGCGTGCATCTGCTGTATTACCTGATGTTCGACGATGCGGTGGGCGACGCGGTGGTCGCCGCGCTGCTGCGTGCCGGTGCGCGCGGCGTGCGCTGCCGCGTGCTGCTGGATGCGGTGGGCGCCAAGCGCGGTCTGCGCCATTACCGCAAGCAGCTGCAGGCCGGTGGAGTGGACGTGCTGGCGGTGTTGCCCGGCGGCCTGCGCTGGCGCCGCAGCGGGCGCATGGATCTGCGCAACCATCGCAAGATTGCGGTGATTGACAATCAGGTGGGCTTTGTCGGCTCGCAGAACCTGGCCGAGGCCGGGTTCATCAATGGGGTGCCCAACCGCGAGCTGGTGGCGCGAGTGCGCGGGCCGGTGGTCAATCATCTGGAAGCGGTGTTCGCCAGCGACTGGTTCACCGAAACCGGGCAGCGCCTGGACGTATGGCCGGATGCGCCGGTGTGCGAGGCCAACATCGCCACGCAGCTGCTGCCCAGCGGGCCGGCGTATCCGTTCGAGAATGCGCGCGATGCGATCAACGCGGTGATCCATCTGGCGCGGCGCAAGGTGGTGCTGGTGACACCGTATTTCGTCCCCGACGAAGCCTTGCTCAGTGCCTTGCGCATTGCTGCCGTGTCGGGCGTGGATGTGCAGCTGATCCTGTCGGAGAGCAACAACCAGATCCTGGCGGCCTGGGCGCAGGAGGCGTATTTCGAAGAGCTGCTGCGTTGCGGGGTCAAGATCGCGCTGTATCGCCCGCACTTCCTGCATGCCAAGCACCTGAGCGTGGACGAGGACATCGCACTGGTCGGCTCGATCAACCTGGACATCCGCTCGTTCGCGCTCAATGCCGAGATCGGCATGCTCTGCTACGACCAGGGCGTGGTGCAGCGGCTGCGTGCGATCGAGCAGGATTACCTGGCCAACGCACGCCAGCTGGAGCTGGAGCAGTGGCGCACGCGCCCGGCCTGGCGCCGCAGTCGCGAAGGCATTGCGCGGCTGGCCGATGCGTTGATGTAGCGGCCTTACGTCAGTCCAGGCGCATCACCTGGAAGACGTTGCCCTCCGGGTCGCGGCCGTCGTACATCTGGTACGCAAAGCCGGCGTAGCGTTTGAGCTCGCCCACCGGTACGCCTGCGCTGCGCAATTGCTCGCGATGGGCCGCCAGGTCCGAGGTGATGGCAAAAACCAGCTTTGTGGTGGAGCCGGCCGCCGGTCGTGGCGGATCCGATGCCGGCGATGCCGGCAACTGGCGGTACCTGTCGCCGACCAGGTGCAGCGCCAGCTCGATCTGCCCTGCGGCCAGGACGACCCACTGATCGGCGATCTCTTCGCGGACGGGGAGTGAGAAATGGGCCTGGTAAAAGGCCTTGATTGCCGCGACATCGTGGACGTAGATGATGAGCCTGACCAATGCAACAGACATGCTGTGGGGCCTCCCAGGGCCTTTGCCGAGCGTGCGCAGCCAATCGTAAGCGCTTGTGATGCCGGGCGCGCGGAAACTTGGCAAGCCGGAGGCCGGCCGGCGAGGCGCCTGCGCAGCCAGGACACGGCGATCGGGGGTCCGGCGCAGCCATCGCCTACAATGCCGCAATGAACCCAGTGCGTGATTCCGGCGATGCAACGATCGCCATCGTCGGCGGTGGCGCATCCGGTGTGCTGGTGGCGCTGCAGCTGTTGCGTCAGGCCGCCGCGCCGCGACGGATCGTGTTGATCGAGCCGCATCCGTTGCTGGGCGAGGGGGTGGCGTATTCCACCACGCGTCCCGAACACCTGCTCAATGTGCCGGCCGCACGCATGAGTGCGCTGATGGATGCACCGCAGGATTTTGTCGACTATTTGCGTACGCACGCATGTTGCCCGGAGCTGGACGATACGCAGCTGCCGCAGCAGTGTGTCGGGCGCAGGCATTACGCCCCGTATCTGCACGATCGTCTGCAGGCCGCGCGTGCAACCAGCGCTGCCGCCCTGATCGTGCGTACCGCACGCGTACAGACCTTGCAGCCCAACGCAGACGGTGCGCTGTTGCATCTGGACGACGGGCACACGCTGCAGGCCGCCGCCGTGGTGCTTGCGGTTGGTAACGCGCTGCGCCCGTTGCCGTTGCGTGGCGCCACCGGCCTGTCGGCTGCGCAGCGGGTGGAAGCCTGGGACACCGAGGCGGTGGCCGCGTTGCCGCAGGACGCTGCGGTGTGCATCGTCGGTTCGGGGCTGAGCATGGCCGACACCGTGGTGACGCTGGCCGCGCAGGCCCATCGCGGCGCGGTGCATGTGGTGTCGCGGCACGGGCTGTTGCCCTTGCCGCATGCGCATGGCGCGGTGGCCGTGTTCGACCCGCAACCGCTGCTGGCGCTGCCGTTGCGTGCGCGCATGCGCGCGTTGCGCCGGCACGCCCGCCTGGCGCTGGCGCAGGGGCTGCCGTGGCAGGGCGTGATGGAACGCATCCGGCCCTTGAGTCAGGCCTTGTGGCAGACCTTGTCGGTCGCCGATCAGCGCCGTTTCCTGCGGCATGTGGTGCGTTACTGGGATGTGCATCGCCATCGCGTTGCCGGGCCGGTGCATGCGCAGTTGCAGGCGATGCAGGCGCGCGGGCAACTGCAGTTGCATCGCGCGCGGCTGGATGTGGCGTTTGAGGTCGGTGCATGCGTGCGCGTGAGTGCGGGCGCTGCCCGTGCCGGGCATGCCTTGCAGCTGGATGTGCAGACGCTGGTCAACGCCACCGGCGTGGAAATGCGCGTGCAGGCGATGCGCAACCCGCTGCTGCAGCAGCTGCTGGGGCAGGGCATTGCGGTGGCCGGGCCGCATGGGATCGGGGTGGATACCGCTGCCGATGGCTGTCTGATCGACGCCGAGGGGCGCGCCAATCCGCGGTTGCGGGTGATCGGCAGCCTGCGGATCGGGTCGTTGTGGGAGAGCCTGGCAGTGCCGGAGCTGCGTGAGCAGGCAGCGGCGATTGCGCCGGATGTGTTGGCATTGCTGGGGCGGTGAGGGGCCATTGTTCCCTTCTCCCGCCGGGAGAAGGCGGCGCGTAGCGCCGGATGAGGGCGCCTCAGACCTCTATCAGTGCCTGCAGTGACAAACGCGTCGCCACGCGCCTTCGGAAGTGATGCACCGACTGCTTCGCCCCGTACCCTCACCCCAATCCCTCTGCCGATGGGAGAGGGGCTTACTCCCTTCTCCCATCGACAGAAGGTGCCCCGCAGGGGCGGATGAGGGTACGTGCGAAGCCCCGCATTCCCAACCGCTTCATCGCAATCTCAGCCGCAGCGACGCCACAACCGGTAAAATACGGCGGTGGATGTCTCTCATTTGCTCGATCATTTAAACCCCGCCCAGCGCGAGGCCGTTTCCGCGCCGCCGGGGCACTACCTCGTGCTGGCCGGCGCCGGCTCCGGCAAGACGCGCGTGCTGATCCATCGCATCGCCTGGCTCAACGAAGTCCAGGGCGTGCCCAACCACGGAATCTTCGCGGTGACCTTCACCAACAAGGCCGCCGGCGAAATGCGCCACCGTACCGACCTGCAGCTGCGCAACGGCAGCCGCGGGATGTGGATCGGCACCTTCCATGGGCTGGCGCATCGGTTGTTGCGCCTGCACTGGCAGGATGCGCGGCTGCCGGAAGGCTTCCAGGTCATGGACAGCGACGACCAGCTGCGGCTGGTCAAGCGCGTGGTGCAGGCGCTGGAGCTGGACGAGGGCAAGTATCCGCCCAAGCAGATGAGCTGGTGGATCAACGAGCAGAAGGACGAAGGCCGCCGTCCGCAGCATATCCAGCCCGAACCCAACGATGATTGGACCGAGGTGCGCCGGCAGGTGTACGCGGCCTACCAGGAACGTTGCGACCGCTCCGGCCTGCTCGATTTCGCCGAGTTGCTGCTGCGCGCGCACGAACTGCTGCGCGACACCCCGGCCCTGCTGGCGCATTACCGTGCGCGCTTCCGCGAGATCCTGGTCGACGAATTCCAGGACACCAACGCCATCCAGTACGCCTTCGTGCGCGTGCTGGCCGGCGAGACCGGCCACGTGTTCGTGGTCGGCGACGACGACCAGGCCATCTACGGCTGGCGCGGCGCCAAGGTCGAGAACGTCCAGCGCTTCCTGAAGGATTTCCCCGGCGCGCAGACCGTGCGGCTCGAGCAGAACTACCGCTCCAGCGCCAATATCCTGGGCGCGGCCAATGCGGTGATCGCGCATAATCCGGACCGGATCGGCAAGCAGCTGTGGACCGATTCCGGCGACGGCGATCCGATCGACCTGTATGCGGCCTACAACGAGGTCGACGAGGCGCGCTATGTGGTCGAGCGCGCGCGGCAGTGGGTGCGCGACGGCGGCAGTTATGGCGAAGTGGCGGTGCTGTATCGCAGCAACGCGCAGTCGCGCGCGCTGGAAGAAGCGCTGATTTCCGAGCAGCTGCCGTACCGTGTGTATGGCGGCATGCGCTTCTTCGAGCGTGCCGAAATCAAGGATGCATTGGCATACCTGCGCCTGCTCACCAACCGCAGCGACGATGCCGCGTTCGAGCGCGCGGTCAACACGCCCACGCGCGGCATCGGCGATCGCACGCTGGATGAAGTGCGCCGCCTGGCACGCGCCAACGCGTTGTCGCTATGGGAAGCGGCGATGCTGTCCACGCAGGAAAATACCCTGGCCGCCCGCGCCCGCAACGCGCTGGCCACGTTCCTGAGCCTGGTCGGCCAGCTGCATGCCGAAACCGGCGACATGGAACTGGCCGAACGCATCGACCATGTGCTGATGCGCTCGGGCCTGCGCGAGCATTGGGCCAAGGAAAGCCGCAGCGGGCTGGATTCGGAATCGCGTACCGAGAACCTGGACGAACTGGTGTCGGTGGCCTCGCGCTTCACCCGCCCGGACGATGAAGACAGCCAGGGCATGACCGAGCTGGTGGCCTTCCTGGCCTACGCCTCGCTGGAAGCCGGCGAAGGCCAGGCCCAGGCTGGCGAAGAAGGCGTGCAGCTGATGACGCTGCATTCGGCCAAGGGCCTGGAATTCCCCATCGTGTTCCTGGTCGGCCTGGAAGACGGCCTGTTCCCGAGCGCGCGTTCGCTGGAAGAAAGCGGCCGGCTGGAAGAAGAGCGCCGCCTGGCCTACGTAGGCATCACCCGCGCGCGCCAGAAGCTGGTGCTGTGTTACGCCGAATCGCGGCGCATCCACGGCCAGGACAACTACAACGTGCCCTCGCGCTTCCTGCGCGAGATTCCGCGCGAGCTGCTGCACGAAGTGCGCCCGAAAGTGCAGGTCTCGCGCACCGCCTCGCTTGGCGCGACCCGCGGCGGACCGGTACATGGCGTGGTCGAAGCCGCACCGATCAAGCTCGGTGCCAATGTCCAACACCCCAAGTTCGGCGGCGGCGTTGTCGTGGACTACGAGGGGGCCGGTGCGCACGCGCGGGTGCAGGTGCAATTCGATGACGTCGGCGCCAAGTGGCTGGTGATGGCGTATGCGAATTTGACGGTGATGTAAGCGTTTCTTCTACTACGGGGAGACGCACTGTGGTGGCCGCTGCTGATTGGACAACGAGGTTTTCCCTTCTCCCATCGGGAGAAGGTGGCGCGCAGCGCCGGAGGAGGGTACGTCGTGGCTGGCAGTGGCGATGCGCGAATTTCCACAGGACGGAGCGAAGCAATGATGGTGGAAGCGACGATAAAAGCTTTTGTGGAAGCCTCGATTTCTGCAGAGGAATTTGAACGCAAGATTCAGTCAGATGCATCCTTCGAACGTCTTCTAAAGAATGAAGTTCAACTTCCTGCCTACATCCAGGAAGCTGATCTCTACACGCATCTGATCAGTCAGGACTACAGCCGGATCGGCTCTGTCTACAATGTTCAAAAACTACTTTGCAGCTTCTTGAAGAAACACAAGGTTGCGCATGTCTGTAGTGAAAAATATAGCGAGTTACTCGAGTTGACACTGAAAGCTCAGCCCAAATGGCTTGATCTTCCATCCTGGTACTTCTCCCTTGCTATCGAAGGTCAGGGCGATAGCAATGGAAAGGAACTGGTGAGAATTTTAAAAGACAAGATCGCGCAGGATTTTCGTTTCTTGAAATCGGCGCCGAAGTGGCTGCAAGGCCCTGATTGGCCTATCGTTGAAGGACGGCCGTTGGTGTTTGTAGGGCAGATCGATATTGGCAGCCTCCGTCACGACACTGCGCAGCTATACATTTTCTATGATGATCACACTGGAGCATTCGTAAATTTCAGCCAGTCCTGCTAGAGGCTGCCGAGCTGGCAATACCAGCGGCCAGTGAAAGTTTTCATGTCATGCGTACACGTGCAACGCATCCGACAGCAGACGAGCGCGTTGCATCTACGCATTGCGGTCGTAAATTGGACATGTAACCGTCACTACGAGCGTGCCGTTGTGCGCTGCCCGATGCATTCACAGCATCATCCGTGACACCCTGCGATCGAATCGAACGCAGAGCAACAGACGGCAGGATGCGCAGAAAATGCGTCGGGCGAGCTCTACAACCCTGCTTGAGCAACTGTGCGACCGCCGCAGCTGGATTGATCCACATCAATGTCTGCGTCGCTGGACCCTGTCAGGCTGCCATCACCGGCGATGCTGCCAGTCACTTCGGAGATCACCATGTACAAACGTATCCTGATCGCCATCGATGCATCCGAGCTGTCGCATCGTGGTTTGTTCCAGGGCCTTGAACTGGCCAAGGCGACTGGCGGCAAGGTCGATATCGTCACCGTGTCCGAGCCGTGGGCGATGGGCATGTATGACGCGATGGGCTGGAGCGTGGGCTACGAGGCAAGTCCGGAGTACCGCAAGGAACGCGAAGCTGCCGCAGAGAAGATCCTGCGCCCGGCGCTGGAGCTGGCGGCCGCGGCCAATATCAAGGCCACGTCGCGCCACGTGCTGGACCGCTTCGCCGCCGAAGGCATCGTGCAGACCGCCAAGGAGTGCAACAGCGATCTGATCATCATGACCTCGCACGGCCGCCGTGGCATGCGCCGCATGCTGCTGGGCAGCCAGACGGTGGAGGTGCTCACGAACAGTTCGATTCCGGTGCTGGTGATCCGCTGATCGTTGGATGTTTTGCTGCGCCAGAGCAGATGCAAGGCGTCCTACGTTCCAAGTCGCACAATCTCCCGTAGGAGCGCGCCTGAGCGCGACGGGGCGTTATCGGTAAAGCCTCATCGCGCTCAGGCGCGCTCCTACGCGGATGGCGGATTGCGAATTGGAGGTCAGCTTTCCATTGGTGCCGGCTGTGCAAGACGCCGTAGCGCTTCGGTATGCGCCAGCGTGGCGGGCTGCACCGGCAGCGTGCCGGCACGCACCGGCGCGTCATCCTGGCGCGTGTGCTGGCTGAATTCGCGCATGAAGCGCCACACCGGCATGTAGTGTCCGCGGCGTGGCGATTGCGTCGGCGGCGCGGCGCGGCACTGGCGGCGCCATTGCATCGGCGGCATGCCGAAACGCTGCTGGAAGCAGCGTTGGAACTGCCGCTCCGACGCAAAGCCCATTTCGTACAGCAGCCAGGTCAGGCCGCACTCCGGGTAGGCCTGCAGATAACGGTACGCGGCGCACAGGCGCTGCTCGCGGATATAGCTGGCCACGCCCCCGCGCGACTGGAACAGCCGGTACAACGATGCACGCGACAGCCCGAACGCCTGCTGCAGGGACTCGGTACCGAGCTCGGCCTCGCCGATGTGCTGCTCGATGTAGGCCAGCAGCTCGATCATCAGCGATGCATGCGCCTCCATGGTCGAGGCCGCTTGCGGAACGATGGCGTTGTAGTAGCTGATGCTCATGCGGTACTGCCTGCGGCCCACCTCCGGGGCCTGTCCTTCGATCAACCGAAAAAAGCATCGCCAACCCATCACGTCTCTTTCATGAAGTCGGCCGCGCATCACGCATCGGCACGAGTGAGAGGATTTGTCGGTTGTGTGCAGGGGCATTCCTTAGACTCGCCGCACTGCTGAAGAGGCGTCATCGCACGGCCTGTCGCTTGGGTCCGCGTGGTGCGGTAGTTGCGGGCAGGCCAGCAGCAGCGGCGTCACGCAGGCTCCAGGCGATCGGCCGGGCCGGCGATATCCAGGCCACAAGACTGCGCACGTGACCCGCACGTTGGCGCAACGGGCAAGCTCAATCGGAAATCAGGCATGGCCAGCCGTCAGAAGTTCATCGCCCGCAATCGGGCGCCACGCGTGTAGATCGAATACGACGTGGAGGTCTACGGCGCGCAGAAGAAAGTGCAGATTCCGTTCGTGATGGGCGTGATGTCGGACCTGTCCGGCGCCAATCTGAGCTGCCGTCGCTGGGCGATCGCAAGGCATTGCAGTCGCTGGCGTCAGCGGCCAAGCCTGCCTCCGAACCGGAAGGGGCCTGACGGAGCTGGATCAGAACAGCACGATGTTGCCACCCAGCGATTGGGACGCCTACCTGCCCATCGCCAAGTCCACCTGGTTCAATCGCAAGCTATGCGAGGCGGCCATGCGCTGAGCATGAGGCGGCCTGTGTCCTTGCGCGCAAGTAAGCGTTGTCAGATCGCGTCGCGCCGATGGGCGGTCGTGTGCGACCGAAATGGTGCTGGAATCGTCGGCCGCCAACGTGCTCACCGAAGATCACTGCACGCATCATCTCGAAGGCAGTGTTGGACTTCGGGAGACTGAGCCGTTTTCCAGGCGCTCCCGAGTAAAGCGCAATGCATAGCCCGGTCAGTGAATCGTCGTTTTCTCAGTGATCGCTGGGTTGCTCGGCGGCCCATGCGCTGCCTGTGTAGCCGCCCTGTGTGCCTCAGCAATCAAGGCTTGCCTGATCATTTCTTGTTGGTAGGTCTTGGAGGCGCTTTCAGCCAACTGAGGTTCAACCTGCAATAAGTGGTCATTGAGAAAGGCACGCTGTAGACAATACGCATCGTACAGAGGCGCATCACGCATCAGTGCTTCATGCATGACATTCCAATGCGACCTGGCAAGTTCCTGCACCAACGCGTCGTCCTGAAGATCGATCTTTTCAAAGCCTTCTAGACGTGGTTGTGCTGGAACCCAGGCGGGTATGGCGGGGGGTTTAGGCCACTGGTCATAGCCAAGAAAGCGCTGGGACCAGATGCCCAGCTTCATGAGGGCTAGTGAAAACGGAAGGGGCAAGATCACCAATATCATCCAGTAATTGCGCTCGATTGCCTCAACTTGTGTCGGGATGATGCTAGCCAATTGATCCAATAAAGCGTTGGCCAGTGCGATGCCGATGGTATGACAAATAGGATAGGCCAATGCTCGATGGAGCCAACGACGCCAACGGACACGATGCCCCAAGTTGGGCGCAGAACTGGGCTCCATAAAGAGCAGATAATTGATGAAAAGAAGTGCCAGAAAGAAAATGCCGACGGCTTTGGACAGTTCCATGTCGCTTGTTCTCTTTATCAGGGGGCGTCATCGTGACCAGGTAAGCACAGCTGCCCGAAGTTGCTGAAGAAAGGGCGTCGGGTCAGACGCGTCGGTCGTTGCAACGCTGCTGCTCCTAGCTTATCTACTGCGTCGCTGCAGGGGCACCAACGAGAATCGCCCCGGTCACGACCTCGAACAAGCGGCCGGACCGATCAGTATGCGATGGCTGTTCGCGAAGCCAGGCCAACGCGGCGATGAGGTCGAACAGTTCGTCTCCGTCGATGTCGGCACGCGCCTTGCCATCTGCCTGGGCTCGCGCCAGCAGTGCCGCGCCAGCGCAGCGTAGCCTGACGCAGGAGCCGTGCAACGCGGAGGATTCGTCTTCGATGGCCGACATCATCGGCGCAAGGACGCCGCGCTGGCGGTGCGTGAAGTCGATGATGTCCTGCAGCCACAGCACCAATGCCCGGTCCGATGCGTCTGCGTGCTGCAAGCCATCGGCCTTGGTCGCCAGGTCTTCGAAGCTGCTGCGCAATAGCGCTTCCAGCAACGCCTCACGTGTGGGGAAGTGCCGGTACAAGGTGCCCAGCCCGACTCCGGCACGGCGGGCGATGTCGCGCAGCGATGCCTCCGCTCCTGATTCTGCGAGGGCTTGCCGCGCCACGTCCAGCAAGCGCTCATAGTTCTTTTGTGCGTCGGCTCTCATATCCACCCTGTACATTCGGAGCAGTGCTCCGTATATTCGGAGCACCGTTCCGTTAAGGGTATCGCATGCAAGCCACTGCAGAAAAGATCAAGACGATGAAAGCCATCCGTCAGACCGCATTCGGCGGGCCCGACGTGCTCCGCTACGAAGATTCGCCTATGCCTGCGCTGCAATCGGGCGAGGTGCTGATTCGGGTGCGCGCCGTCGGCTTGAATCCCCCCGACTGGTACCTGCGTGAGGGCTACAAGGCGCTGCCCGCGCAGTGGCGCCCGGCGGTGGATTTTCCGTTGATTCTGGGCACGGACGTGTCAGGCGTGATCGAAGCAGTCGCCGACGACGTCGAAGGGCTGTCGGTGGGCGAGGAGGTCTATGCGATGGTGCGCTTTCCGAGCGGATTGGCCGGAGGCAGCCGGGCGTATGCACAGTATGTGACCGCACCAGCGGGCGAGGTCGCCGTCAAACCGTCCGGGATCGATCATGCCCACGCTGCGGGTGCGCCCATGTCGCTGTTGACGGCCTGGCAGTTCATGGTCGAACAAGGGCATAACGCACCCAATCCGCTGCAACCGATGCCGCATGTGCCGGTGGAGCTGCACGGCAAGACCGTGGTGGTCAACGGTGCCGCCGGCGGCGTCGGTCACTTTGCAGTGCAGTTGGCGAAATGGAAGGGTGCACACGTGGTTGCGATCGCCTCAGGCAGACACGAAGCATTCGTGCGTGAGTTGGGCGCAGATGTATTCATCGATTACACCCGGGTAACGCCGGAAGATGCCATCAGCGAGGCAGATCTGGTCGTGGATGCCGTGGGCGGTCCGGCGACGGGGCGATTCCTCCACACGCTCAAACGTGGTGGAGCGCTGTTTCCGATTTTTCCGCTCGGATTTGATGGCCGGCAAGCCGCCGGCACCTTGGGTGTGAGCGTCTCCACCACCCAGGTCAGGTCCAGCGGCGCACAACTCGCTGCGCTGGCCACGCTATTGCAGTCCGGTGTCGTGCGCGTAGCCATCGACAGCAGCTTCGATCTGTCGCAGGCGCGGCAGGCACACGAACGCGCCGCGCAAGGCCACATCCAGGGCAAGATTGTGATGACCGTTGAGTGATGGACGACCGCCAGGCACTCCTGCATACGAATGTTCTCAAGGCCGCTGTCGATGACCTGCTCAACAATCGCCAGCTGAGCGTGGAAGAGGCCATGGACCGGCACTTCAGCCCCGACTTTCGTCAATGTACCAACGGCCTTTGGGAAGACCGCGCTGCCGTGCGCGAACGCATCATGCAGCTACGCGAAGATCTGCAGCACGCCACGTTTGTTGTACGCGACGAGTTTTGTTGCGGCAATCGCTATGCGCAGCGGCACACGATTGCCCTTGCGATGCGAGATGGCGCAGCGGCTGCGCTCGATGTCTACGTGTTCGCCGAGCGCGATGCCGATGGGCGGTTTCTGTGGATCGAGGAAGCGGTTCATTCAGTTGCAGTGGCATAAGCCAACTTGTCATGACGCCGGAGAGCAGCAACAAGCACTGCAGCGCTCATTGCCAGGTACGCGCAGCCGGTGTGTAGTGCGGCATGTAACACGTGTATACCCAGATTCTGGGTGCGTCTTCCACACCCGCCTGATGACGGCCGTTGCGTGTTGTAGGCCGCTTGCCCGCGTCGAACTGAAAGCGCCCGGGAGTGGCCAACTCCGGGCGCTGTCGTCACGGCACCGGATGCAGGTTGCGTACGGAACTGACGCTCTTCAGTAGCGCAGCGAGGTGCAGGATGGCGGATTCCGCCTGCCACTTGCCGACGATCTGCACGTTGATCGGCAGACCTTCCCTGCTCGTGCCGAACCACATCGCAACGCCAGGCAGGCGGCGACATTGAGCGGCACGGTTGCGCCCTGGAGATAGGCGGCGTCCATGGTCTTGCCGTCGATGCTGAATTCGGCGACGCCGTTGGTCGCTGGTGCAATGGATCAGACAGAAACCTTGAGAGCTTCCTGCGAAGTTCCAGGTTTCTAATCATCTCCCAAGACCGCGTCGCTACGCTTCGATTCGCTTGATCCAACGCAAGCTGCAGCGGCGGCAGTGGCACCGCCGTAGCTTGTCAATCCGCGTGCCATACGCGTCGTATCGACGTCTGGGGAAATCCGATGAACCCGATCTCAGTCATAAGCTGTCTTGCGTTTGCCTTTGCAACGTTGAGTGCACCGACATTCGCCGCCGAACCAATCACCGGGAAATGGTTCACCGACAACCAGCAGGCCCTGGTGGAAATCCGGCCCTGTGGCGCGTCGCTCTGCGGCACCATCATCAAGGTCTTGAGGAGCAAGCCCGGTAGTGCAAAGACCGATGTCTTCAATCCGGATCCGGGCAAGCGCAACAACCCGATGGAAGGCACGGTGATCCTCAGCGAGCTGGTGGATGCCGGGGATCTGTGGAAAGGCAGGATCTACAACCCCGAGTCCGGCAAGACCTACAACGCCAAGCTCACGCGCGGGGCGGATGGCTCCTTGAAGGTGGAGGGCTGCGTGGCCTTCATCTGCCAGGGGCCGACCTGGCAGCCCGCACCTTGATGGCTGCCTGACCTGCGGCCCCACGCGCGCTTGCCAGGGACGGCGCAGGCGAGCTAAACCGTTTGGTTTTGAAATGCCTACCCGGTCGCCAATGCGGGATACTGCGCTTCCACGCAGGCGAGATGGACCGGATGTCCGAGCTGCCGATCACCGAGTTGTTGCAGGCCTGGCAGCGCGATGAGCCCGGCGCGGGCGACGCATTGGCGCGGCAGGTCTACGAGGTGCTGCGCGCCACCGCGTTGCGCGAGCTGCGGCGCGATGCGCGTGCCGGCCTGCAGGCGACCGAGGTGGTGCACGAGGCCTGGATGCGGCTGGAGCAGGGCCAGCAGGCGTTTCGCTCACGCACGCATTTCTATGCGGTGGCGGCACTGCAGATGCGCCATCTGCTGGTGGATCTGGCGCGCCAACATGCCAGCGCCAAGCGGCTGGGGCAGGCGGTGACCTTGACGATCAGCCTGTCCGACGGCGCGCCACGGCCGGAGGCCTTGATGGTGGTCGCCGATGCCTTCGACAAGCTGGCGCGGGTGGACGAGCGCAAGGCCAAGGCCTTCGCGCTGACCGAGCTGGTGGGTTTCAGCGTGGCCGAGGCGGCCGAGCAACTGGAGGTGTCGGTGCCGACGCTGGAGCGCGACCTGCGCTTCGCGCGGGTGTGGCTGGCGGCGCAGCTGTGAGCAGTGCCGCCACCTCCTGGCAGCGATTGGAGGCCTTGTTCCATCAGGCCTGTCAGCTGCCGGTGGAAGCGCGCGAGGCATTCGCGCGTACGCAAGCCGGCGACGATGCAGTGCTGCGTGATGAGTTGCTGGCGATGCTGGCGGTGGAATCGCAGGCCACGCTGCGCGTGCGTGCGCCGCTGCAACAGGCCGCTGCTGCACTGCGCGCGCCGCTGCCGGAACTGCCGGCCGGCACGCGCTTCGGTGCATGGGCGATCGACCGCCTGATCGGCGCCGGCGGCATGGGCCAGGTCTATCTGGGCCATCGCGCCGACGGTGCCTACGAGCGCGAGGTGGCGATCAAGCTGGTGGCCGCCGAAGCCCTGGATGCGCAGGGCCGCGCCTTGTTCGAATTCGAATGCCGGCTGCTGGCGCAGATGGTGCACCCGGCTATCGCGCAGATCCACGACGTGGGCACCGATGCGCACGGCCGTCCGTATCTGGTGATGGAGTATCTGCGCGGCGAGCCGATCACCTGGTGGTGCGATGCGCACCTGCTGTCGCTGCAGGCGCGCGTGCTGCTGATGCTGCGGGTTGGCGAGGCGGTGCAGCACGCCCACCAGAAAGGCGTGATCCATCGCGATCTCAAGCCGAGCAACGTGCTGGTCAGCGCGGTCGACGGGCGGCCGATGCCGGGCGTGATCGATTTCGGCATCGCCATCGATGCGTCCAACCCCGGCATGACCTCCGCGCACGGTCGCGGCACGCCCGGCTACATGAGCCCGGAACAGGCGCGCGGCGCGCCGGAGGTGGACGCACGCAGCGACATCTATGCGCTGGGCGCGATGTTCTACGAACTGAGTTGCGGGCTGGCCCCGGTGGCAGACCGCGACGGCGTGCCGCAGCCGCCATCGCAGCGGGTGGCTGCGGTGCCGGCCGATGCGCGCGCGCGGATCTGCGCGGCCCGTGCGACGACCCACGGCAAGCTGCAGGATCAGCTGCGCGATGGCCTGGATGCGATCGTGCTGCGTGCGTTGGCGCCGGAACCGGGCGCGCGCTACGCGTCGGTGTCGGCCTTGCTGGACGATCTGCACCGTTGGCTGGATGGTTATCCGCCACATGCGTTGCAGGCCGGCGGCTGGTTGCGGCTACGCAAGTTCATCCAGCGCCATCGCAGCGGCGTGCTGGCTGCTGCACTTGTTTCGATCGCGCTGGTTGCCGGCCTGGGCGCAACACTGTGGTCGCTGCAACACGCTGCGCGCGATGCGCAACGCGCGCAGGTCACCGGCGACTTCATGAGTTCGGTGCTGTCCAGCGTGGACCCGGGCATTGCGCAGGATCTGGACAAGACGCTGATGCTGCGTGTGCTGCAGCAGGCCTCGCAGCGTGCCGCGCGTGAGTTGGCCGATCAGCCGGATGCTCGTACGCAGGTGGAGCTGACCCTGGGCCGGACGCTGATCGCGCTGGGCGATTATCCGCAGGCAGTGCTGCATCTGCGCATCGCCCAGACCTTGGCGCGGCAGCACATGGGCGCGGCTAGCGTGCCGGCCCTGAAAGCGGCCTCGATGCTCGGCCAGGCACTCACCGGCGCCGGTAAGGCCAGCGAGTCCGAGCACGTGCTGCGCCAGAGCATCGCGCTGGCGGCTGGCGGCAACGCAGAACAGCAGGCGCTGGGCAACGAGATGCGTGCGCGCTTGGCCTGGGCGTTGCGCGACCAGGGCCGCATGGCCGATGCCATGGCAGAGAGCCGGCATGCCTATGTCGCCGCCCTCGCCAACGGTGCCACCACCGCCGATCAACGCATCGATGCCGGCAATGTCTATGCCGGCCTGCTGGCCGATGTCGGCCAGCTGCTGCCGGCGATCGCCCTGCAGCGCAGCCTGCTGCGCGAGCGCATCGCCATGCGCGGGCCGGAGCACCCGCTGGTGCTGTCGATGCGCAACAGCCTGGCGGTGTTCCTGCTGATGCAGCGCGACTTTGCCGCTGCCGAAACCGAACTGGCCTCGTTGCTGCGCCTCACCCGCAAGCTCTACGGCGACAACGCCGCCGACACCTTGATGGTGGAAAGCAACCTGGCCGACGCATTGCGGCAGCAAGGCAAGCTGGCCGACGCCGGCCCGCATTACCGCGCAGTCCTGGAGCGCGCGCGCACCCTGTTCGGCGACGATGCGCCGGCCACCATCGCCTATCGCAGCAACCATGCGTTGTGGCTATTGGACAGTGGTCAGCTTGATGCCTCGCTGGCCGAACAGCGCGCATCGCTGGCGTCGTCCATGCGGGTGCTGGGCCGCGCGCATCCACAGACCGCCGAGATCCTGCGCGGCCTGTCCGAAGCCGAGCGCAGGCTCGGCCAGATGGCCGCCGCGCGCGACCACGCGCAGCAGGCATTGCAGATTCTGACCGGCATCTACGGCGATGCCGAACAACCCTTGCGCGCCGCACGCCAGACCTTGACGCTGGTCGCCCCGGCCAAGGCGCTTCCCGCAACCTCCAGCGCAGAAACCACGGCGTCGGTGGCGCAACGCTAGATGAGGATCTGGTTGGTCTAGTGCCGCCGGCCGACAGCTGCCGCAGGGCGACAGCACAGGAAATCCCTGTCGCCATGCGGCGGCGTACCGAAACCATCGGCCATCTAGCCCGGCACTAGGCTGTCACCGAAACCAGCGCCGCAAGACCCGCCAGGCTTACGCTCTACGATTCCCGATTCCCGATTCCCGATTCCCGAATCACCAGCTATACAGCTTCCAATACACCTTGTTGACCTTGTCCTTCTCCGCATCGGTATGCCCGTCGTGATCGCGGTCGTACAGGAAGTAGGGCGCACCGCGTGCAGGCGTCACCCGCACCATTTCCAGCTGGCCATTGACCCGGTACTCGTCGACCTTGTCGCCGTTGCCCATGGTCTTGCTGGTGACATCCGCGCCGGCCGGCACATCGCCGACCGCGCCGCTGGTGGCGCAGCCGCCGAGCAGCAGTAACGGCAGCAGCAAAAGACTCGCTCTCTTCATCGTCGTCATCCGTTCTAGGTCGTCGGCAAGTATGCGCCGGCACGGTGTGGCGTGAGCGTGCAGCGTAGAATTGGCGCATGAGCAGATTAGTCCTGATCGACGGGTCCAGTTACCTGTACCGCGCGTTCCACGCGCTTCCGCCGCTGACCAATGCCCAGGGCGAGCCCACCGGTGCCTTGTTCGGCGTGGTCAACATGCTGCGCGCCACCCTGAAGGAACGCCCGGCCTATGTCGCGTTCGTGGTGGACGCGCCGGGCAAGACCTTCCGTGATGACTTGTATGCCGACTACAAGGCCAATCGCCCGTCTATGCCCGACGACCTGCGCGCGCAGGTGCAGCCGATGTGCGACATCGTGCATGCGCTGGGCATCGACATCCTGCGCATCGACGGCGTGGAAGCCGACGATGTGATCGGCACGCTGGCCCTGCAGGCCGCCGCCGATGGCCTGAGCGTGACCATCTCCACCGGCGACAAGGACTTTGCCCAGCTGGTGCGCCCGGGCATCGAACTGGTCAACACCATGAGCGGCAGCCGCATGGATTCGGACGAGGCGGTGATCGCCAAGTTCGGCGTGCGCCCCGACCAGATCGTCGACCTGCTGGCGCTGATGGGCGACACCGTGGACAACGTGCCCGGCGTGGAGAAGTGCGGCCCCAAGACCGCCGCCAAATGGCTGGCTGAATACGACTCGCTCGATGGGGTGATCGCCAACGCCGACAAGATCAAGGGCAAGATCGGCGACAACCTACGCGCCGCGCTGCCGCGGCTGCCGCTCAACCGCGAACTGGTCACCATCAAGACCGACGTGGCCCTGGCCAGCGGCCCGCGCGCGCTGGACCTGCGCGAGCCCAACGCCGAAACGCTGGCGGTGCTGTACGCACGCTACGGCTTCACCCAGGCGCTGCGCGAACTCGGCGGTGCAGCCGCCCAGGCCGGCCTGCTGACCGAGCCGATGCCGTTGGGAGCCGCCGCTGCCAGCGCCCGCACCGAACCCGGCCGCGCGCGCGGCACGGGCTTCGTGTCCGGCCCGGTCAGCGCCCCGGTGGAAGTGGACCCTGCGCTCTCGGCGCCCGGCCAGTACGAGACCATCCTGACCCAGGAACAGCTCGACAGCTGGATCGCGCGCCTGCGCGCCGCCGGCCAGTTCGCCTTCGATACCGAAACCGACAGCCTGGACCCACTGCAGGCGGACCTGATCGGCCTGAGCGTGGCGGCCGAGCCCGGCCAGGCGGCGTATCTGCCGTTCGGCCACAACTTCCCCGACGCCCCGGCCCAGCTCGACCGTACCCAGGCGCTAGCGCAGCTGGCGCCGTTGCTCACCGATCCTGCAGTGCGCAAGCTTGGCCAGCACGGCAAGTACGACCTGCACGTGATGCGCCGCCACGGCATTGCCCTGGCCGGCTACAGCGACGACACCCTGCTGGAGAGCTTCGTGCTCAATTCCGGCAGCGCCCGCCATGATATGGACAGCCTGGCCAAGCGCTACCTGGGCTACGACACGGTCAAGTACGAGGACGTCTGCGGCAAGGGCGCCAAGCAGATCCCGTTTGCCCAGATCAGCCTGGACGACGCCACCCGCTACGCCGCCGAAGATGCCGACATCACCCTGCGCCTGCACCAGGTGCTCGGCCCCAGGCTGGCGGCCGAGCCGGGCCTGGAGCAGGTCTACCGTGAGATCGAGATGCCGCTGGTGGAAGTACTGGCACGCATCGAAGCCAACGGCGTGTGCGTGGACGCGGCCGAACTGCGCCGCCAGAGCGCGGACCTGTCCAAGCGCATGCTCGCCGCCCAGCAGAAGGCCACCGAGCTGGCCGGGCGCAGCTTCAACCTGGATTCGCCCAAGCAGCTGCAGGCGCTGCTGTTCGACGAGCTCAAGCTGCCCGCCGTGGTCAAGACGCCCAAGGGCCAGCCTTCGACCAACGAAGAGGCGCTGGAAGCCATCGCCGACCAGCACGAGTTGCCGCGGGTGATCCTGGAATACCGCGGCCTGACCAAGCTGCGCAGCACCTACACCGACAAGCTGCCGGAGATGATCCACCCGCAGTCCGGGCGCGTGCACACCAGCTACCACCAGGCCGGCGCGGCCACCGGGCGGCTGTCCTCGTCCGATCCCAACCTGCAGAACATCCCGATCCGCACCGAAGACGGCCGCCGCATCCGCCGCGCCTTCGTCGCCCCGGCCGGGCGCAAGCTGATCGCCTGCGATTACTCGCAGATCGAACTGCGCATCATGGCCCACCTGTCCGGCGACCCGGGCCTAGTC
This sequence comes from Xanthomonas sp. NCPPB 1826, assembly GCF_056725285.1. Taxonomy (NCBI): domain Bacteria; kingdom Pseudomonadati; phylum Pseudomonadota; class Gammaproteobacteria; order Lysobacterales; family Lysobacteraceae; genus Xanthomonas; species Xanthomonas sp. NCPPB 1826. The sequence goes on along the minus strand of NZ_CM161521.1, from coordinate 4,738,694 downwards.
GGCGCGTTCGAGTCCGGCGCCGACGTGCACCGCGCCACCGCCGCCGAGGTTTTCGGCCGCACCATCGACACCGTCAGCGCTGACGAGCGCCGCGCCGCCAAGGCGATCAACTTCGGCCTGATGTACGGCATGAGCGCGTTTGGTCTTGCCCGCCAGCTCGGCATCGGCCGTGGCGAGGCGCAGGACTACATCGCGCTGTACTTCAGCCGCTACCCGGGCGTACGCGACTTCATGGAAACCACCCGCCAGCAGGCGCGCGACAAGGGCTACGTGGAGACGGTGTTCGGCCGCCGGCTGTATTTGGACTTCATCAACGCCGGCAGCCAGGGCCAACGCGCCGGCGCCGAGCGCGCCGCCATCAACGCACCGATGCAGGGCACCGCGGCCGACATCATCAAGCGCGCCATGGTTAGCGTGGACAGCTGGATCGCCGACCACGCCGAGCGCGCGCTGATGATCCTGCAGGTGCACGACGAACTGGTGTTCGAAGCCGAGACCGACTTCGTCGACACACTGCTGCGCGAAGTGACCACGCGCATGTCGGCCGCGGCCGAATTACGCGTGCCGCTGGTGGTCGATTCCGGGGTCGGCGATAACTGGGATGAGGCGCACTGACGCTGCAGATAAGGCTGATATGCTGAACGCGCAGACCAGACATAATACGAATCGAGCCTGCGCCGATGGAATGAATAACCGCTAAATTCTACATATTTTTAACAGTTATCTTCACGATCCATCAATGTAGAAAATGGTGTTATATCCCTCGACGGGCGCAACGCCTGTCGGCAGATCTCTCCCATCCCCTGGAGCAGATCTCGGAACGGAAACTACTCCCCAAGTTTCCGTTCCCTGGCCCCGCCGACCTCCCCCTGGTCTGCGGGGCTTTTTATTTCCGGCCTGCAATTATTTTGCTACGCAACATAACCGGTTCATCGTATTGCACGATTCACTGGCGGCGCTGGAAATCACAAATTTAAATAGGCCGAATAAACTCGATCAATCAACACAGCGTTTCATTAGCGCTGTGTTTTTTAATTGACCGATTCAACCGAGCCAATCGCGTGGGACCAGATAGTCCATCAGCCGTGCCTCGGCGCTGCCCGGTTCCGGCGTGAAGCCGTATTCCCAGCGCACCCGCGGGGGCAGGCTCATCAGGATGCTTTCGGCCCGCCCGCCACTTTGCAGGCCGAACAGCGTGCCGCGGTCGTAGACCAGGTTGAACTCCACGTAGCGGCCACGGCGGTAGAGCTGGAACTCGCGTTCGCGTTCGCCGTAGGGCGTGTCCTTGCGGCGCTCGACGATCGGCAGGTAGGCATCCAGGAAGCCGTCGCCGACCGCGCGCTGGTAGGCGAAGTCGCGTTCGAAATCCTGCCCCAGGTCGTCGAAGAACAGCCCGCCCACGCCACGCGTCTCGTTGCGGTGACGCAGGAAGAAGTACTCGTCGCACCAGCGCTTGTGCGCGGCATAGCGCTCCTCGCCGAATGGCGCGCACAGCGCCTGCGCGGTGCGGTGCCAGTGCAGCACGTCCTCGTCCACCGGATAGAACGGGGTCAGGTCGAAGCCGCCACCGAACCAGGCCGCCACCACCTCGCCATCGCGCTCGGCACGGAAGTAGCGCACATTGGCGTGGGTGGTGGGGATGTGCGGATTGTGCGGGTGGAATACCAGCGACACGCCGCAGGCGCGCCAGGTCGCCCCTGCCAGCTCGGGCCGGTGCGCACTGGCCGAAGGCGGCAGGCGCGAGCCGGACACATCCGAAAACCCGATGCCGGCCTGCTCGAACACCGCGCCATCGCGCAGGATGCGGGTGCGCCCGCCACCGCCTTCCTCGCGTTGCCAAAGGTCTTCGGCAAAACGCGCGCTACCATCGATGGCTTCCACGGCAGCGCAGATACGGTCCTGCAGGCCGGTCAAATAATCGCGTACACGGTCGAATTCGTTCATGCCACGATTCTAAGCGGTGCATCGCGCTTCATGCAGTCGGGCAAACGCGCCCGTTTGTCGCAGGGCGAGGCGCTGCGTCGTGTAGGCATCGGGTGCTTGACCAGTCAGGCTTTGCCGGCTCGTCCCACGCCAGGATTCATATGCCGGCTGTTTTCTAGTCGGGACCGGGTAGTGTGGGCGAGGCAGCAGCAGAAGCGGAAGAGAAGAGGAAGCAGAAGCAGAAGCAGGGCATGCGATCTGCGGTCTGGCTGCAGGGCCCTTGCCCGCCCACCCTCGCAGGGCACGCCGCAAGTACGTCCTTGTAGGCTCTTACGCGGCATCCATGCCGCGTAAGGTCCCGCGACGGTGGGCGGGCAAGGACCCGTCGGGATGGTCGGTTCGCATGGTTTTCAACAAACAGCATGCAACCGGTGCGGTGTCCTCGCCGCTGTGAGTTTGCTGCAGGGCCCTTGCCCGCCCACCATCGCGGGACACGCCGCAAGTACGTCCATGTAGGCTCTTACGCGGCATCCATGCCGCGTAAGGTCCCGCGACGGTGAGCGGGCAAGGACCTGTCGAGATGGTCGGTGTGCATGGTTTTCAACAAAACAGCCGGCAACCGGTGCGTTGTCCTCGCCGCGTCCTCGACGCTGTGAGTTTGCTGCAGGGTCCTTGCCCGCCCACCCTCGCGGGACACGCCGCAAGTACGTCCCTGTAGGCTCTTACGCGGCATCCATGCCGCGTAAGGTCCCGCGACGGTGGGCGGGCAAGGACCACCAGAGATGGTTGGTGTGCAGGTTGCAAGCGGAGCATGACGTGCGTTGTCGTAACAGCGCGCCCAATCAGTCTTCCAAGACGAGCCGAGCAATCAGCAGGCTTTCAATGAAGCAACCTAAGAACATCCTGGTGCGGTGTCCTTACGGTTCCGGGACCCTTGGCGGCATGGATGCTGCCAGGAAGCCTCCACAGACGGATTCACGGCGTGTCCTGGAAGTGGGTTAGGGCATCGCGCCCTCGACTCACCGAACTTGATTCAGGCCCGCGCCGTGTCTAACGGTCGCCACGGCTCGACGTCTCGACGTCTCGACTCCCTCATGCGTTGCGCCCGCGCGAGGCGGCAAATTCGGCGCGCACCGCAGGCGTGCATAACCGCCATGCCAGCGCTGCGTGGAGACAGCCGATTGCCAGCACGCCCAGGCCTGTCAGCAGCAACGCCGCCTGGCGGGTCGCCTGCAGGCGTGCCTGCAGCTGCGGCCATTCGGGGCTGTGCACGACATCGGCAGGCAGCATCGCCTGCACGCCCTCGAACAGCGGCCCGATCAAGGCCAGGCCACCGACATTGAGCAATGCGGTCACCAGCAACACCGCCACGAACCCGACCCGCGCCCACTCGCGTCGCTGCAGCAAGGCCCAGCTCAACCATGCGAAGGCCACCGACAGCACCACGCCTACGACGGACAACGACAACGCATGATCGATCAGCCACTGCAACGAGGTGGGCAGTGTGATTCCTTCGGGCAAGCCCAGCGCCGCCGCGTCGGGCATCAGCACGATCATCGCGATCTGCAGCAGGTTGGACATCGCGCTGACGACACCCAGCAGCAGGGACACCCATGCCAACGGCGTGACGAAGCCGCCGCGCGGTCGAGGGCGCGGTGTCGGCGCGCTCATTGCAGCGATGCGATATGGGCGGCCACTGCGGCCTGGCCAGCCGGATCCAGGGCCGGCTGCAGTTGCGCGTACCAACCGGGCAGCGCGTCGGCCGGCAGGCACTGGCGCAACAACGGTGTGCTGCGCTCCAGGAAGGCTTCGAAGAAGGGCAGACCGCGCACGTAGAGGAAGTGGCTGTCGGTGATCGACATGCCGGCGTAGGCCTCGCGCAACCACTCCAGATGCGGCAACGCGTGCGCGCCGTGACCGGCGCGGGTCAGCGCGGTGAGGAAACTGGTGCGTGCGGTGGCCGGCGAGGTGGAGCGCTCCTGCGCATTCAGATCGTCGAAGGTCAGCAACCACTGTTCGCCACGATCGATCTCGTTGCACATCACCGAAGTGGTCGCTAACTGCAATGCGTTGTGGGCGGTGGGCTCGAGTTCGTACAGCGTCAGCCAGTGCGGATACGCCTCGCGATAGCGGTCCAGCGCGCTCAATGCCAGCGCGCACAGGCGTTGCGCGTCGGCACCCAGGTGCAGCTGCGCTTGCGCAGCGTTGTAGGCCCCAAGCTGATCGCCGCGTTGGAACAGGCTCAGTGCGGGCTGCAGTGCCGGGTCGATCTGGACCTCGGTATCGGTGTCATCGGCTGCAGCTGCCGGCGCTGCGGTCGGTTCGGCTCGGGGCGTCTTCGCCACCGGGGTCTTGCGTCCAAACAAACGGTCCCACAGGCCCATCGCGATTACCTTCTGCGCGCCGCGAATCGGAAACCGCTGCGGTGCCGGCGGCGCTCCGGTCGGGCGGCGGGCCGGCAGAGGGGAGCGCGATGCGCCAGCGATCTGCCGATCCTGCGCCAAGCTTAGGGCCAGTTGCGTACGTGCAGGTGAGTGCCGGGCAGGGTGACGCATGGCGATGGGTGACGCAGTAGCGCATCACGCGTACAACTTGGTGATCTGTCGCTTGCTGCAGCATGGGGATGCTGGCGCCCCGCGCCATGTCATCAGCCGGGCGATGCAGCACGCATCGCCCGGCCGCAGCGGCATGGCTTACGGCTTCACCTGCTCATTGAACAGCTTGAGGATGCGCTTGTATTCGTCCAGCCATGAATCGGCACGCGTAAAGCCGTGGCGTTCCAGCGGATACGGCGCCACCTGCCAGTTGTCCTTGTGCAGCTCCATCAACTTCTGGGTCATGTCGACCGAGTCCTTGAAGAACACGTTGTCGTCGATCATGCCGTGCGCGATCAGCAGATGGTCGCGCAGTCCATCGGCGTAATTGATCGGCGATGAGGTCTTGTAGGCCTCGGGATCGAGCTCGGGCGTGTTGAGGATGTTGGAGGTGTACTCGTGGTTGTACTGCATCCAGTCGCCGACCGGACGCAGCGCCGCGCCGGCCTTGAAGGTGCCGGGGCTGCGGAACAGTGCCATGTAGGTCATGAAGCCGCCGTACGAGCCGCCGTAGATGCCGGCACGCGCGCGGTCGCCCTGCTTCTGCGTCACCAGCCACTCCAGCCCGTCCAGATAGTCTTCGAGCTCCGGGTGGCCCATGTTGCGGTAGATCGCGGTGCGCCAGTCGCGGCCGTAGCCTTCCGAGGCGCGGTAGTCCAGGTCCAGCACGATGTAGCCCTGCTGCACCAGCAGGTTGTGGAACATCTGCTCGCGGAAATACGGCGTGTAGCGTTGCGAGACGTTCTGCAGATAGCCTGCGCCGTGCACGAACATCACGATCGGATACTGCTTGCCAGGCTCGGGGTTCTGCGGCCCGTAGTACTTGCCCCAGACCGTGCCGGCGCCATGCTTGGACGGTACCTGCACGTACTGCGGTGCGATCCACGGCTGCGCCTTGAAGGCGGGCGTGCGGGTGTCGGTCAGCAGCGTGGCCTGGCCGCCTGCGGCCGGCACCACCGCCAGCTGCGGTGGCAGGTAGCTGCCTGAGTAACGCACCAGCAGTTGCTGCCCGTTCGGCGACAGGCTGAAGCCTTCCACGCCATTCAACGCAGTGACCTCGCTGAGCTGGTCGCTGCGCAGGTCCAGCTTGCACACCTCGTAATCGCCCGGCCATTTCTGGTTGCACAGGAAGAACATGCTGCTGCCGTCGGCGCTGGGCACCGGCATCGACACTTCCCACTTGCCGCGCGTGCGCTGGCGCGGCTTGCCGTTGCCTTCCACGGTGTACAGCTGCGAATAGCCGGATTCTTCCGACAGCAGCCACAGCGTGCGGTTGTCGGGCAGCCAGCCGAAATCGTTGAAGTCCCAGTTGATCCAGGCGCTGTCGCTCAGGCGGTGCCGCGGCTGCAACGTGGCGTTGGCCAGGTCCACGCTGGCGATCCAGCGGTCCTTGTTGTCCACCGCGCGAATCTCCACCGCCACATTGCGCCCGTCATCGCTCCAGTGCACCGCCGGCCCGCTGCCGTCGCCGTCGCTTTCCACACGGACGGCGCGGTTGCCCTTGAGCGCGTCACGCTTGGCGGCCTTGCGCAGCGCGGCCAGCGGGTCGGTGGTGATGCCCGGCAGGGTGTCGAAGGACAGCGGTCTTGCAGTGCCGGCGCTGACATCGACCAACCACAGCGCATGCGCCACCGGCGCATTGCGACCGACGCGGGTGCGCACTTCCTGGAATTCCTCGTAACCGGATTCGGTCACGTACTTGGGCATCTTGCCGGCCTGGCCCTCTTCGGCACTCTTGGCCTGGGTGACCACCAGCAGGTGGCGGCCGTCCGGCGACAACGCGCTGTCGACGATCTCCACCTCATCGCCCAGGTACACCGGCGCTGCCGCACGCGTGGCATCGGCGCGGCGCCAGGCGTCTTCCTGGGTGCGTAACGCATCGCGCTGCTCACGGTCGCGCCGCAGCGTGGCCAGCGTGGCCAGCTGCTGCTCGCGCAACACGTCGGCTTTGGGCGCAGCGTTGGGATCGCGCTCGGCCTTGACCACTGCAACCTGCGCAGTGCCACCGTCGGCGCGCCAGTGGTACCAGTTGTTGCCCGCGCGCCAGATCGCGCCGCCATCGCTGGCAAATTGCGGCCGCGATTCGACTTCGTTGCTGCGGGTCAGCTGGGTCAGCGCCCCGGAGCGCAAATCGCGCAGGAAGATGTCGCCATTGCGCGCGAACAGCATGCGCTGACGGGTCGCATCGTAGCTCGGGTTATCCGCATCCAGGCCGGCGCGTGCGTTGTCGGCCACGCGTTCGGCGCTGCCGCCGCCGGCGCCCTGGCGATAGGTGTCGCGCACCGGGGAACCGTCGCGCTTGAGCAGGTATTGCACCTGTTTGCCGTCCCACTGCCACCAGGCCTGATCCACCGACGGCCCGATCCAGTCCGGATCGGCCATCACCTGTTCGATGGTGAGCGGTGTGGCGGATTGCGCATGCGCGGTGACAGCCAGCAACAACAAGGACAGCGGCAACAATCTGGGCATCGGTAACAACTGGACGCAACGAGGAGCGGACAAGCCTAGCAGCTCGCTTCCGCCGGGGGCTTGGGCCACAGGTCATGTGCGCGTGGGGGCGAGCGCGTTATCAAATAGGCAAGGCATGGCCGAGTGGCGGACGCGACCATAAACAGTTGTGCGCGCGTTGGCCCGCAGGGTGCGTACGCGCTTGACGGCCAATGCACTCCAGCTGCGATGCGCAGCTGCAATGAGTTGGAATGTGCTTCGCGCATGGGCCTCGCCGAGGTTCCCGACCGCGGCCCTCGTGGCGCAGCCGGAAACCTCCCGACTTGCCAGCAGGGCAGGTGGCGGCCAAGCTAGCGCGCTTTTGCGATTGCCGGTTCCCATGTCCAGCCTGCCTGTTCCTGCCGTTTCCCACCCGATGGCCGTCGGCGCGCCCGGCCGGCCGCTGGCCTGGCGCGCGGGGCAGTCGGTTGATCTGGCCACCTTCATTGCACACGTGCATGGCCTGGCGCAGCAATTGCCGGACGGTCGCCACGCGGTGAATCTGTGCGAAGACCGCTATCGCTTCATGGTCGCGTTCTATGCGTGCGCGTTGCGCGGGCAGGTGTCGCTGCTGCCGTCATCGCGCGCGCCGGCCGTGGTCGGCGAAGTGCAGGCGCGGCATGCCGATGCGTATTGCCTGGGCGATCTGGCGCTGGAGCTGGCACCGCCGCGCTATTGGCAGCTGCCGGCCGAGTTGCCGCAGGCCGCAGGCCCGATTCCGCAGCTGGCCGACGATGCCCTGGTGGCCATCGGCTTTACCTCCGGCAGCACCGGCAGCCCGCAGCCCAACCCCAAGACCTGGGGCAGCTTCCTGACCAGTACGCGTCAGGATCTGGTCGCGCTGGAAAGCCTGTGGGCGCACACCGATGCGGTGCCGCACGTGGTCGCCACGGTGCCGCCGCAACATATGTACGGCATGGAATTGTCGGTGCTGCTGCCGATGGTGACCGAGCTTGCGGTGCATGCGGGCCGCCCGTTCTTCCCGGACGATGTGGCGCGCGCGCTGTCGGACATTCCTGCCCCGCGCGTGCTGGTGACCACACCGGTGCACCTGCGCGCGCTGGTCGAATCCGGCGTGGCGTTGCCGCCGCTGGTCGGCATCGTCTCGGCCACCGCGCCGTTGGCGCAGGAGGTGGCCGCGGCCGCCGAAGCGCGGTTTGGCGGCGAGGTGCGCGAGATGTTCGGTTCCACCGAAACCTGCGTGTTCGCGGTGCGCCGCACCGCGCTGGAGGCGGCGTGGACACCGCTACCCGGTGTGCGCCTGGAAACGCAGGCGGCAGGCACCTTGGTGCATGCACCGCATCTGGCCACGCCGGTGCTGTTGGCCGACATGATGGACGTGGCTGCCGACGGCACCTTCCAGGTGCGTGGCCGGCAGGCCGATCTGCTGGAAATCGCCGGCAAACGCGCCTCGCTGGCCGATCTGACCCGTCGCCTGCTGGCCATCCCCGGCGTCGTCGACGGCACCATCGTGCAGCTCGCACCCGAGCCCGGTCAGGCGGTCGGCCGCATCGCCGCACTGGTGGTCGCCCCGACCCTGGACGAAGCGCAGATCCTCGCCGCCCTGCGTGTCAGCGTCGACCCGGTGTTCCTGCCGCGCCGCCTGCGCAAACTCGCCGCACTGCCACGTAACGAAACCGGCAAGCTGCCACGCGATGTGGTGCTGGGTTTGCTCAACGGCTGAGCGCGGGTCTCGCCACCGAGCATTGCTGCCGCGTGGCTGCAGCGGGCATCAGTACTGACGCCCGCAATCGCTCACCCATGCACCCCATCGATCTCCACCGCCAGCTCGTCGCGGCAGATCACCGCGTGCAGCAGCAGACGCGGCACCGCGTCGCCGAAGCGGGCGTCCAGCGCCTGCGCGACCTTGGGTAGATCGTCCTGTTCGCGCACGTAGACCTTCAGGCGGGTGCCGGCGCCGAACTGCGCGGGCAGGGCGGGGGCATGCTGGCGGGCGGCGCCGAGCAGGGCATCGAAGTTGGCGAAGGTCTCTTCCAGCTGCGCCAGCAACTGGCCGGTGTGCATCGAGGCATGCCCGACCACGGCGGCGGTGCCTGACAGCAGCAGCGGCATGTCGCTGCCGGCCGGCGGCAACATGGCGCGCGCGAAACTCGGCGGCTGCGGGCCGTATTGGCGCGGGTAGTTGTAGGCGCTGACCTGGCGCGGATTTTCCAGCGGGGTGCCGGCGTCGCTGGCGGCCAGCCAGTAGATCTGGATGATGCGCTCGGCATCGCAGCGTCCCACCGCGGTGGCGGCCGGCAACTGCGCATTGTCGAAGGCGCCCAGGCCGCGCGCACGGCCCACGCAGAACTGCCGGTAGCGTTCGCGGTCGCCACTGCCCAGGGTGATGGCGTCCAGATAGTTCCAGATACGCAGCAGGCGCGGAGTCTGGCTGCCGGTGACGAAGGCGGTGATTTCCGCATAGGCCCTGGCGGCGGCGGCTTCGATATCGACATCCTGCTCGTCGATTTCGATCACGCCGAACTGCAGGCGGCCGTCGCTGGCCCAGGCGATGTTGCCATCGCGGCCGCTGTGCACCGCCGCATCGCTGCGCCACACCTCCAGCACGTCGGCCTGATACGGCTGCAGCGGCACGCGCAGGTAGCGTGGGTCGTCCAGGCGCGGCGCCGCCGTGCCGAAGCCGAACACGGCCAGCACCTGCGGATCGGCCAGCAGCGCAGACGGGTCGGTCTGATCGACATAGTCGACCTGCAGGCGGGGATGGCGCACGGTGTGCGTGGTCTGGGCCTGGGAAGCGGTCATCGCGTATCTCGTTGTTGCGTGTCGCGTTGCAAGGTGTCGCCGTCGAAGCCGAGCGTGGCCTGACGTCGGCGTTGGCGCCAGGACTGCCAGGCGCGCGGCATCATCGACAAGGTGGTCAGTGCATAGATGGCGCGGAACGCGCGCAGGCGCAGGCGCACCCTGGGGCTGTCGAACACATCGCCGGCCAGCATCGCCACCACCGCTTCCTCGATCTGCCAGGTGTTCTGCGGTTGCGCGAACAGGGCGCGCATGGTCGGCGAGGTGAAGCGGTAGATGAACCACTTGAACTCGTCCACGCCGCGCTTGAGTTCGCGCTGCAAGGCGCGCTGCAGTTTCGCCTCGTGCTGCGGCATGCGCAGGGCCTGGTCCACCATCGCCGCACCGCGCTCGGCGCTGTGCATGGCCAGGAACACGCCCGACGAAAACATCGGGTCGACGAAGGTGTAGGCATCGCCCAGCATCAACCAGCGCGGGCCAGACATGCGCGTGCATTCGTAGGCGTAATTGCCGGTGGCATGCACCGGGGCCACGCGTTCGGCGCCGAGCATGCGCGCGTTGAGCTCGGCATTGAGCGCAAGCGTGCGCATGAAGAAGCCTTCGCTGTCGCCTTTGCGGGTCTTCATGTATTCCGGATAGCAGACTGCGCCCACGCTCATGATGTCGTCCGGCAACGGGATCAGCCACATCCAGCCATGCGCGTGGCGGTAGATGCTGATGTTGCCGGCATCTTCGCCCGGTCGGCGCGTCACGCCGCGGAAGTGGCTGAACAATGCGGCCGATTGATGCCTGGCATTGGCGCGCTTGAGCTTGAAGCGGTTGCCCAGAAAGGTGTCGCGGCCGCTGGCATCGAGCAGATAGCGCGGGCGGAACTGCTGCATCCCTGCCGCGCCTTGCGCCTGCAGTACCGGCTGCTGCCCGTCGAATTCCACCGCTTCGACCTTGACCTGATCGCGCGCATCCACGCCCACCGCCCGCGCGCGCTTGAACAGCACCTGGTCGAACTGCGCACGCGGCACCTGGAAGGCGAAATCGGCCTTGGCATCCAGCGCATGCGAGAAGCGGAAGGTGTTGTAGCCGCCGCTGTCGTTGGGAAAGTCCGCACCGCGCTTGAGCACGCCGATGCTGCGCACCTCTTCCAACACGCCCAGGCGTTCGAGAATCGGCATGTTCATCGGCAGCAGCGACTCGCCGATATGGAAGCGCGGATGCTGCGCCTTCTCCAGCAAGGTCACCTGCCAGCCCTGCTGGGCCAGGACGATGGCGGCCGCGCAGCCTGCCGGCCCGCCGCCGATGATCAGGACATCCGGGCACTCGGGTCCGGGAGCCGGCCCGGCTGCCGGCTTGGCGGTCGGGGTAGGGCCAACAGCGGTGGAAGTCATCCTGGAACGAACCTGCAGCGGGCGAGCGTCATGCAGTCATGATAGCCTGACCGGCGGCCCGGACAGGTATGCCGGCCGCCGAATCGCTGTTGCACAACCATCGACACCCTCGACAATGTGGCCGCAAGGCCGGCGTGGCGAGTGCTCGGAATCGGCCGTCACGGCGACGTACACTGTCTGTGTTCCGCAGCATCGCCGATGCCGACCTGACGGTTGTCCGCGCCGCTGTGGTGGTTGTTCTGCAATTTCGCTGTGAATCTGTCGCCCGACCCTCACCTGGAAGCTCTCTGGATGTCCTCGCAAACCGCTGCCGAACGTGAACTGGCCGAACTCCTGGTCGAAAGCCTGAACCTGGAAGACGTCCAGCCCGCCGACATCGACCCGGAGGCGCCGTTGTTCAACACCGGGCTGGGACTGGATTCGATCGACGCGCTGGAACTGGCGCTGGCGATCAGCAAGCGCTATGGCTTCCAGCTGCGCTCGGACAATGACGAGAACCGTCGCATCTTCGCGTCGCTGCGCGCATTGTCGGCGCATGTCGAAGCTAACAAGACCGTCTGAGGTTGCGACCGCCGCGCCCGGCGATGCGCCCCCGTGGGTGCTGGGGCTGGGCGTGCTGCTGGCGGTGGCGTATTCGCCGCTGGCGCATTGGGCCAACGCCAGCCATCGCCCGGAGCTGGCCGTCATCGCCGGTGGCTTGCTGGTGCTGATGGTGCTGATCGAGCCGATGGTTGCGCGCCGGGCCTGGGCCTGGGCGCTGGCCGTGCTGACCTTGCTGGGCCTGAGCGCGTTGTGGCACTCGCCGTACGCGATGCTGGTGCTGGCCGCGCCGCCGGTGGTGTTCACCGGCTGGATCGCCTGGTTCTTCGGCCGCAGCCTGCGCCGCGGGCGCACGCCGCTGATCACGCGCATTGTCGAAGGGCTGTATCGCCAGGCCGGCATGCCGATCACTCCGGAGCAGTACCGCTACACGCGCCGCCTCACCCTGGCCTGGGCGCTGCTGCTGTGCGCGCTGACCCTGGTCAACCTGGTGCTGGGCCTGTGCGCCGAACCCAGTGGCGTGCTGGCGCAACTGGGCTATGCCTCGCCGCTGCCGATCAGCGACGCGCGCGCATCGTTGTTCGCCAATCTGCTGGCGTACGGGGTGGTTGGCGGGTTCTTTGTAGGCGAATATCTATTCCGCGGCCGCTGGTTTCCACAGCGCCCCTATCGTAATCTGCCAGACTTCTTGCGCCAGATGGCGCGGCTCGGGCCGGAATTCTGGCGCGATCTGCTGCGCTGAGTGCGTGGCCAGGGGCAGCGACGTACGTGCATATTTTCGGGGACAAGACAAAAATGCCGCTGGCAAGGATGCCGTCGCGCCTGGCGTGGGCCGTGTTCAATCTGCTGCAACTGGCCTTCACGCTGACGTTTACCGCTGGCGGAATTGTCTATGCGCTGGCGTTGCTGGCGATCACGCGCGATGCCGACCGCCTGCTGCGCATGGGCGCGTGGATGTGGTCGCCGGTGCTGTTTCGCGGCGCCGGCGCCACGGTGATCGTGGAAGGCCGCGAGCGCGTGGACTGGTCCAGGAACTATCTGTTCGTCAGCAACCACCAGTCGATCATCGATATCTGCGCGTTGTTCTACGCCTTGCCGGTGCCGCTGCGCTTCCTGCTCAAGGACGAAATGCTCAAGGTGCCGTTCGTGAACTGGTATGCGCGGGCCACCGGCATGCTGTTCCTGGACCGCGACAGCCGCCGTGCCGGCGCGATGGTGCGCCGCCAGGCTGCCGCGCTGCTGCGCGAGGGTAAGCAGTTGTGTCTGTTTCCCGAAGGCACCCGCAGCCGCAGCGGCGCATTATTGCCATTCAAGGCCGGGCTGTTGCAGGCCGCTATCGATGCTGGCGTGCAGGTGGTGCCGGTGGCGGTGGATGGCTGCGGCAAGGTGCTGCCGGTGGAGGGTATGTTCAGGGTGCGCCCGGGCATCATCCGGGTGCGGATCGGCGATCCGATCCCGGTGACCGGGCCGGGCGCGCCGGACCGCCAGCAATTGACCGAGCAGGCACATAACGCCGTGGCTGCGATGCTCCAACCCAGGATTTGAGTTACCCGCTTATGGATTTCGTCGTGCCGCATGATCATCCCTGCCTGCCCGGGCACTTTCCGGGGCGCCCCGTGGTGCCTGGTGTGGTCGTGCTCGACCATGTGCTGCAGGCGGTGGAGGCCGCGCATGGCCCACGCGCGGCGGCACGCCTGCCGCAGGTGAAGTTCGTGCAGCCGTTGCTGCCCGGGCAGACGGCATCGGTCACGCTGGACGGCGCCGGCCCGCGCTGGCGCTTTCGCGTGCAGCGCGCCGACGAGCTGCTAGTCAGCGGCGAACTGGTGGCGGAGGCGGCGCAATGAGCAGTCAGTGGAAGCAGCGCCCGGAAGGCGGCGGACGTTTCGCGCTGTGGCTGATCCGCGGCATCGCCCAGCACGCCGGGCGCGCGGTGGGGCGCGCGTTGCTGTACCCGATCACGCTGTACTTCCTGCTGGTGCGTGCGCCCGAGCGCAGCGCCTCGCGTGCCTATCTGACGCGCGTGCTGGAGCGCCCGGCCACGCTGCGCGATGTGGCGCGGCATATCCACACCTTCGCCTCGACGATTCTGGACCGCGTGTACATGCTGTGCGGGCAGATGCAGCGCTTCCGGGTCGACATCACCGGGCTGGACCAGCTGCATGCGCAGATGGATCGCGGCCGCGGCGTGCTGATCTTCGGCTCTCACCTGGGCAGCTTCGATGCGCTGCGCGTGCTGGCCACCGAGCGGCCGGACGTGCAGGTCAAGGTGGTGCTGGACAAGGCGCACAACCGCGCCATGACCGAGCTGCTGGGCGCGCTGAATCCGCAGCTGGCCGCCAACATCATCGACGCCGGCATGGACGCCACCTCGATCGTCATGGCGATCAAGGACGCCACCGACGCCGGTGCGCTGGTGGCGCTGCTGATCGATCGCCCGCGCGAGGGCGACCCGGCGTTGCCGGCGACGTTCCTTGGCCGCAATGCGATGTTCCCGACCTCGCCGTGGCTGATCGCCGCAGCGCTGAAAGTGCCGGTGGTGCTGGCGTTCGGCCTGTACCGCGGCGGCAATCATTACGAGCTGGCGTTCGAGACCTTCAGCGAGGGCCTGGACGTGCCGCGTCGTCAGCGCGCACCGGTGCTGGCGGTACTCATGCGCGATTACGCGGCCAGGCTGGAACATTACACACGCTACGCGCCGTACAACTGGTTCAACTTCTACGATTTCTGGAACACCCACCATGCCGATGTGCCGCACCCTGCCGTGGATGCTGATACTGCTGTTCAGCGCCGCACCGCTATGCGCCGCACCGCCTGAGACGCTGGACGTCGGCCAGGTGCTGCAGCGCCTGGCACGCCCCGCACCGGTCAGTACCGAGTTCGTCGAACTGCGTGGCTCGGCGTTGCTGAAGACGCCGTTGCGCGTGCAGGGCCATTACCGTCGCCCGGACGCGCAGACCCTGGTGCGCGAGGTCAGCGCGCCGTATCGCGAGACCACCACGTTGCAGGGCGACGAAGGCGTGCTGGAACGCGAAGGCAAATCGCCGCGGCGGTTTTCGCTAAGCCGGGTGCCCGAACTGGCCGGCTTGAAGTCCGGCTTCGGCGCATTGCTGGCCGGCGACCGCGCGCTGCTGGAGCAGCACTACCGCATCAGCGGGCAGGGCCAGCCGCAGGCCTGGCAACTGACGCTGCAGCCCAAGGACGCTGCCGTGGCCAAGCAGGTGCGCGAGTTGCGGCTGTACGGGCGCAATGACGAGTTGCGCTGCATCGAGAGCCAGCCGGCCAAGGGCGACGTGCAACGCACGCTGCTGGCCGGTGCGGCGCGCGAGGCCGCAAGCGTGACCGATGCGGCGGCGCTGACCACGCTATGCCACGGGTCGGGCGCGTGACGCAGCGCGCCCACGGCGCAAGCAAGCCGCCCGCACAGCCCGATGCCGCGCGCGCGGCCGGTGGACGTTCCGCTGGCACAGCGAGGCTTGCGCATGGCGTTTAAGTTGAACGCAAACCGCCGCATCGGCCTGGCGCTGCTGTGGCTGGCGTTGCTGGCGGTGGCCGGGTTCTGGTTGAGCGAGACGCTCAAGGTCACCGGCGATCTGCGCAAATTCATGCCCGCCCGCAGCAACGGGAAGGCGCCCGCACAGCCCGATGCCGCGCGCGCGGCCGGTGGACGTTCGGCTGGCACAGCGAGGCTTGCGCATGGCGTTTAAGTTGAACGCAAACCGCCGCATCGGCTTGGCGCTGCTATGGCTGGCGTTGCTGGCGGTGGCCGGGTTCTGGTTGAGCGAGACGCTCAAGGTCACCGGCGATCTGCGCAAATTCATGCCCGCCCCACGCACGCCGGCGCAGAAACTGCTGATCGAAGAACTGGGCGAAGGCCCCGGCTCGCGCCTGTTGCTGATGGCGCTGTCCAACAGCGACCCGGCCACGCTGGCCACGCAGTCGCAGGCCCTGCAGCAGGCCCTGGCTGCGCAGCCGCAGCTGTTCGAGCTGGTCGGCAATGGCGGTACTGCGGGGCTGGATGCGATCCCCGAGCGCCTGCTGCCGTATCGCTATCTGCTCAGCGACAGCTTCGACACTACGCCGCTGGATGCGCACACCCTGCAAGCGGCATTGCAGTCGCGCGTGCAGGATCTGGGGTCGCCGGCGGCGGCGCTGGTGGAGCCGTTGCTGCCGCGCGACCCCACGCTGGAAGTGCTGCATCTGGCCGAAACCCTGCAGCCGGCCGCGGCGCCGCAGACGCGCAACGAGGTGTGGTTCGACCGTGCCGGCACCTCGGCCTTGCTGGTCGTGCAGACGCGCGCAGCTGGCTTCGATCCCACCGGCCAGCAACTGGCCTACGACGCAGTGCAGGCGGCCTTCGCCAAGGTCAGCAAGGGCAGCACGACCCGGCTTACCTTGACCGGCCCCGGTGCATTCGCCGTGGAAATCACCGCGCGCACGCAGGGCGAGGCGCAATGGATCGGGACGCTGGATACGGTGGGACTGGTGTTGTTGCTGCTGGTCGCCTATCGCAGCTGGAAGATTCCGGTGCTCGGCGTGCTGCCGTTGGCCAGTGCCGGCCTAGCCGGTCTGGCTGCGGTGGCGCTGCTGTTCGATGGCGTGCACGGCATCACCGTGGCCTTCGGCTTCACCCTGATCGGCGTGGTGCAGGATTACCCGATCCACCTGTTCAGTCATCAACGTCCGGGTCTGGATCCGCGCGACAACGCGCGTCATCTATGGCCGACGCTGGCCACCGGCGTGGTGTCCACCTGCATTGCCTATGTGACCTTCCTGTTTTCCGGTGTGGACGGCTTGCGGCAGCTGGCGGTGTTCACCATCGCCGGGCTGGCGACCGCCGCGATCACCACGCGGTGGCTGTTGCCGTCGTTGATCGACCCGGCGCCGCGCGACTACGCCGATTCGCGCATGCTCGCCGCGCTGTGGCGCGGTATCGCGCGCCTGCCACGGCCGCGCATCAGCCTGGCAGTGATTGCGCTGATCGGCATCGCGGTGATCGCGTTCGCGCCGGGGCAGTTCTG
The DNA here is from genome assembly GCF_056725285.1 of Xanthomonas sp. NCPPB 1826. NCBI lineage: Bacteria > Pseudomonadati > Pseudomonadota > Gammaproteobacteria > Lysobacterales > Lysobacteraceae > Xanthomonas > Xanthomonas sp. NCPPB 1826. The sequence continues at coordinate 4,721,990 of NZ_CM161521.1, read as the reverse complement.
GCAGAACGATCTGTCGAAATTGACCCCCGTGCCGCCCAAGGCCCTGGCGCAGGACACGCATCTGCGCCAGGAACTGGGTGCCCCCGACGTGCGTTACGTGCTCGCGCTGACTGCCGCCAACGACGAGGCTGCGCTGCAGGCCAGCGAGCAGTTGCGCCCGCGCCTGGATGCCCTGGTGCGCGCCGGCGCATTGACCGGTTACGACATGGCTGCACGCTATCTGCCCAGCATCAAGACCCAGCATGCGCGTCAGGCCGCGTTGCCGGATGCTGCGCAAGCGCGCGCATTGACCGACAGTGCGGTGGCCGCCACACCGTTTCGTAGCGACGCGTTCGCGCCGTTCCTGCAGGACCTGGACGCTGCCAAGCGCGCCGCGCCGCTGTTGCCGAAGGACCTGGCCGGCTCGCCGCTGGCAACGTCGGTCGGCGGGCTGCTGCTGGGTCGCGGCGATCGCAGCACTGCGTTGGTGTCGTTGACCGGCCTGCGCGATCCGTCGGTACTGGCTGCCGCCGTGCAAGGCAGCGGCGCGCAGTTGCTGGATCTGAAGGACGCGTCCGAGTCCCTTGTGGCCGCGTATCGCGGACGTGTGCTCGGCGCGCTGGTGCTGGCCGCGCTGCTGCTGGCGGTGACGGTGGCGATCGCGTTGCGCAGCCCGCGCCGGATCGTGCGCGTATTGCTGCCGATGGCGCTGACCACGGTGCTGATCCTGGCGATCCTGCGCGGCATGGGGGTGGAGCTCAACCTGTTCCATCTGATCGCGCTGATCCTGGCGGCAGGCCTGGGCCTGGATTACGCGTTGTTCTTCGACCATGCCGGCGACGATCACGCCGACCAACTGCGCACGCTGCATGCGCTGATCGTGTGCAGCCTGATGACGCTGCTGGTGTTCGCGCTACTGGCTGCCTCCAGCATCCCGGTGTTGCGTGCGATCGGCAGCACGGTGGCGCTGGGGGTATTGTTCAATTTCATCCTCGCCTTGCTGGTATCGCGCGAGCCGGCGCTGGAGCGCGCAAGACACGGAGATGCACATGCAGGGACGTGAGGCAATTGCCGCGCTGATTCCGCACCAGGGCAGCATGTGCCTGTGGGAAGCAGTGCTGGAATGGGATGCGCAGCGCATCGTGTTGCGCAGTGATGCCCATCGCAGCGACACGCATCCGCTGCGTTGCAATGGCCGCCTGCGCGCGCTGCATCTATGCGAATACGGCGCGCAAGCCATGGCCGTGCATGGCGGCTTGCTCGGCCGGGAATCGGGCAAGCCGGTGCGCCCAGGCATGCTGGTGGCGCTGCGTGCGGTGGACCTGCACGTCGCGTATCTGGACGACCTGCCCGATGCGATCGTCTGCGAAGCGCAGGTGTTGCTGCAGGGCGAGGATAGCCAGCAATACAGTTTTCGCCTGAGCCACGGCGCGCAATTGCTTGCCGAAGGGCGCGCCACGGTCATGCTGGGCGCCGCGCAGGCCATCGAGGCCTCGTAGGAGCGCGCTTGCGCGCGATGGCTTTAGCGCTGATGCCGCATCGCGCGCAAGCGCGCTCCTACATGAAGTGGGCGATCAATGCTGGATCTATTCCTGCGCCTGCTGCGAGTCGTTAGGATGAGGCTCTTTCCGCCGTCGTGTCTGCGGCTTTCATCGAGGCTTCCATGAGCACTTCCATTCCACAGCGCCGCGCACTTGTCACCGGCGGCAGCGGCGATCTTGGTGGTGCGATCTGCCGTCAGCTGGCGGCGCAGGGGCGCCATGTGATCGTGCATGCCAATCGCAATATCGCCCGCGCCGATGACGTGGTTGCAGCGATCGTGGCCGACGGCGGCAGCGCCGAGGCGGTGGCGTTCGATGTCGCCGATGCGCAGGCCAGTGCGGCGGCGCTGGCAAGCCTGCTGGAGGGCGGTCCGATCCAGATCGTGGTCAACAACGCCGGCATCCACGACGATGCACCGATGGCGGGCATGAACGCCGAACAGTGGCATCGGGTCATCGACGTATCGCTGCACGGGTTCTTCAATGTCACCCAGCCGCTGCTGCTGCCGATGGCGCGTACGCGCTGGGGCCGCATCGTCAGCGTGTCGTCGGTGGCGGCAGTGCTGGGCAATCGCGGGCAGACCAACTACGCCGCGGCCAAGGCCGCCTTGCACGGCGCCAGCAAATCGCTGTCGCGCGAGATGGCCAGCCGCGGCATCGCCGTCAACGTGGTCGCGCCGGGCGTGATCGAAAGCGAGATGGTCGGCGAAAGCTTCGCGCCGGAAGTGATCAAGCAACTGGTACCGGCTGGCCGGGTTGGCAAGCCCGACGAAGTGGCCGCATTGGTCGCGTTTCTGTGTTCGGAGTCAGCCGGTTACATCAACGGCCAGGTCATCGGCATCAATGGTGGGATGGGCTGAGAGCGGCTGATCTGCTGGTTTGCTGCGGGGGTCCTTGCCCGCCCACCATCGCAGGACACGCTGCAAGTACGTCCTTGTAAGCTCTTACGCGGCATCCATGCCGCGTAAGGTCCCGCGACGGTGGACGAGCAAGGACCAGTCGAGATGGTCGGTGTGCATGGTGCAAGCAATGCACGCTGCGCGGCCCTTCGATGAGGTGCGGTCTGGGATCAGCTCAGTTTCATCCGAACACTGCGCTGCACATCGACAGCAGTGCATACCGAATTAGCCACCGGTCTCGTCGATCCTCATGACCAGATCGCGCTCGTGCGCACCCCGCGCGGCGCTGCAATGCACCGACACGGTATTGCCATTGGCACGCAGGCGGCCGTCGACATACAGGCCATCGCCGCGATCGTGATAAGACGCGGTCCAGTTGTAGATGCTGGCACCTTGCGCGAGGTAATGCGTTTCAGCGGCGCGTCGACACACTGGCACCAGGTCGCTGCCATTCATGAGCAGCGGCTCGGGGGTGTACTGCACAACGTTCTGCGCGACAGCCTGGGCACTGATAACGCCAGTGATTGCCACGACAAGCGAATAGAGCAGTCTTCGATACACGGGTCACCTCCTGTGAATGCGGATGCCCGAAGTATAAATGCCACGACTGAATGCAGAAACGAACGCGCCGTTGCCGGCGCGTTCGATCAAACTCACGCCGCATCGGCGTACCAGGCGGCGGTGAGGATCGGCTCGCCGATGGCGTTGGCGGTCAAGGCGTCCAGCCCGTGGTCCGGCAGTGCGGCATGGCGCTGGCGTGCCTGCTGCAGGATCTCGCGTGCCAGCACCGCCATCTGCGCGACGTTGCTGTGGATGCGTGCGGCAAAGGCGTCGTCGTCGAGGGTGTCGTTCAGGGCGCCATTGAGTTCGTTGAACCAGCCGATCAGGTATTGATCGAGCAGGCGCCCATCGTCGGTGGCCAGGCCCTGTGCAGTGTTGTGCTGGCCCCAGTCGTGCAGCACACGCTGCATCGCCAGATTCATGTCGCGCGCATAGAAAAAATCGGACTTCATGCGTGAGAGCAGGCTGAGGTCGGCGATGCGTCCGGAGCAGAACAGCGGCGCCAGCAGCGACCAGTAGTAGGTGTAATCCCAGATCACCTTGACCGGCATCACCTGCGCGTCGCCGAACAGCGCGTACTGATCCTGGTACAGGGTCAGGGTATTTTCGTAGAACGAGAAATACAGCTGCTGATACAGCTCGACATACGGGCTGAGCGATCTGCCGGCGCGGTCGCGGCCGATCAGTTCGCAGATGTAGGTATTGGAAATCGCAATGAAGTCGCTGCCGGGCGAATAGAACGGGTCCAGGAACAAGCCCGCTTCGCCGGTCAGCGCCCAGCGCTGCGGCGAGAACACCTGCTTGCAGCCATAGGAGAAGTTACGCAGGAACAGGAAGTCCTGCAGCCGGTAGTCGGCCTTGTCGAGCGTGGCGGCGACCTGCGGCTGATGCGTGCGCAGCCAGGTCATCGCCTTGTCGTGGGTGTTCATCGTGTCCAGCGGGTGCATCGTTGCATCGCAGACGATGCCCAGCGAATGCGCGCCGGACGACAGCGGAATCAGCCAGAACCAGTAGCCCGGCCCGCACATGTGGTTGGTCGAGCGCCAGCGGTCCGGCGGCGTGCAACGCTGCAGCCAACTGCTGTCCTGCGACCAGCCATTGGGGTCGATCAGGCCTTCCACACGCCACCACACCGCATTGGCGTCGTGCGCATTGTCCTGCGCCAGGCCGAGCTTGCGCTTGAGCAGGCCGGCGCGGCCGCTGGCATCCACCACCCAGCGTGCGCTCAGCGTGCCGGCCTCGCCTGCGCGCTCGTAGCGCACGGCGTGGTCGGCTTGGTCCTCGGACAGGTCCACGCCCTTGACGCTGCAGTTGTCGACAAACGTGATGCCCTGCGCGCGGGCGCGCTCGCCGAGGAAATTCTCGAAGCGGCCACGGTCGATCTGCCACGACGGCGTCGGCAGGATCTGGCTCACGCCCAGCTCGGTGCAGCGGTCGATGTCCTCGCGCTTGTCGGAGAAGAAGAAGCGGAACCCGAACTTGCGGATCTGCTCGGTCTCCAGATGCTCGCGCAGGCCCAAGACCTCGGCGAAGTAATGCGCGCCGATCTCCACCGTGGACTCGCCCACCTTGAATGCCGCCTCGCGCACCGGGTGCGCACGGCGCTCCAGCACGGTGATCGCCAGCGCGGGATCGCGTTGGCGCAGCTGCAGGGCCAGACTCAGGCCGGCCAGGCCACCACCGGTGATAACGACATCGGCACGCTGTGCATTCATGGGGTTGGCTTGCCCTTGGTAACCGCGGGCACAGTAGCAAATTCGCCGTCAGCGTCGTCGATCAGTACCGGGTTGGCGCGCACGCGGCGGTACTCGCGCCAGATATGCCCGTAGCTCCAGGCCTGGACCACCACATGCGAGGTGATTTCCCACAGATCGCGTACCAGGCGGAAATGGCTCTTGCGGAACGTGCCCGGCGAGGTGCCGGCGTAGCGGGTTTCGATCGGCACCGCGACCACGCGCGCGCCGGCCTGGCGTGCGGCGGAAATCAGCAGCTGCGCTTCGAACACGAAGCCTTCGCCGGGCACGTCGGGCAGGGTGAACACCGAGGCCGGATACAGGCGCTGGCCGCTCTGGCTGTCGACCAGTTGGAAGCCGCAGGCCCAGGCGATGCCCCAGTCGCCGAAATCGTTGCCGATGCGGCGGATGGTGGGCTGGGTGGCGCGCTTGCGCATGCGGGCGCCGACGATGACGCAGCCGGGGTGGCGGTTGGCCGCCGCCAACAGGCGCGGGAAATCGGCGGCCTTGTGCTGGCCGTCGCCGTCCATGGTCATCACCGCGCGCATGCCCATCCGCTGCGCCTGCGCAAACCCGCTACGCAACGCCGCGCCCTTGCCCCTGCGCTGCGGATGCCGGATCAAGGTGATCGGCAGACCGGCGATGCAGTCGGCGGTGCCGTCATCGGAGCCGTCGTCGATCACGATCACGTTAGAACAATAGGTCAGCGCATCGTTGACCACTTCGCGGATGCGCAGCGACTCGTTCAGCGCCGGCACCAGGATCGCGGTGTCCTCGCGGGTCAGCGGCTGCCGGCTCACTGCTGGAGCTCCACACGCAACACCCGGCCCGGGCCGGCGTACAGCGCCACGCGTTCGCCGCCAGTGGCGATCAGGTCGAACAACGGCAGCATCGGCGCCATCGCATTGGCGGCGACATGCCGCGCCAGCGGGCCGGCGCCCGGCGTCGGCGTGCCGTCGTCCAGCCGCGCCCGCAACTGCGGCTTGCCGGCCTGGCCGGGCGCACCCAGCACCAGCGCGCCACCGAGCAGCCCCTGGCTGGGGGCGACCCGGCCCAGCGGCCCGACCGAGCGGGCGTCGTAGCCGGCCAGCAGCACTGCGTCCATGCCGGCGGCACGTTGGACCAGCGCCTCCAGCAAGCCCTGCGCGAAGCTGCCCAAACTGGCGCTGATCGCGGTGGCGGGGGTCATCGCCCCGGCGCCGATGGTCCAGTAGCCGGCCGCAGCGTTGTGCACCGAGTTGTGGAACTTGGTCGGCGAGATCGCCGTGGGGTCGCTGGCCAGGGTGGTGCACATGTAGTCGGAGATGGCCAGGTCGCCGTACGTGGAAGTGAAGATCGACGGCAGGCTGGCCGGCTCGCGGCCGGCGGCGGTGCAGGCGGCCAGCGCGGCCTCTAGCGAAACCGCCACCGTGTCCGGTGCGCGACGGCGCTCGTTGGCGGCCAGCAGCTGCGGCGCCGGGCGTGCTCCGGTGTCCTGCAGCGCGCCGCCGCGCACGAACGCCGCAGCGGCATCCCAGCTCGGCAGGCCCTGGGTCCAGAAGCCGATCCCCTCGATGGTGGCAGCCAGCATCAGCGGGCCTGCCCGAACAGCAGCGAGCAGTTGTTGCCGCCAAAACCGAAGGAGTTGTTCATTGCGTAATCGATCTTGGAATGGGCATTGTCGAAACGGATCTGCGGGCCGCAGGCGGGGTCGGGCACTTCGCTATTGAGCGTGCCCGGCAGCACGCCGTCGCGCAGCGCCAGCAGCGCGATCACCGACTCGACGATGCCGGCTGCGCCCAGGGTGTGGCCGGTCCAGGCCTTGGTCGAGCTGGCGTGCAGGGTGGCCGGGAAGATCGCCGCCACCGCGGCGGCTTCGACGCTGTCGTTGGCCGGGGTGGCGGTGCCGTGCAGGTTCAGATAGCCCACCGCGGCCGGCTCCAGGCCGGCGCGTTCGAGCGCGCCGCGCATCGCCAGCTGCGCGCCCAGGCCCTGCGGATGCGGGGCGGACATATGGTGCGCATCGCTGGATTCGCCATAGCCGTACAGCCACAGCGTTGCGTCCGGCGCGGCAGCGGTGCGTTCGAGCATGGCAAAGCCGCCGGCCTCGCCCAGGCTCAGGCCGACCCGGCGCGCATCGAACGGCTGGCACAGCTCTGGCGCCACTACCTGCAGCGAGTTGAAGCCGAACAGCACGCTGCCGCACAAGGTATCCACGCCGCCGACCAGGGCGGCATCCACCACCCCGGCGTCGATCAGGCGCGCGGCCTGCGCAAACACCTTGGCGCTGGACGAACAGGCGGTGGCCACGGTCACGCTCGGGCCGCGCAGGCCGGTGGCGTGCTGCACAAAGTCGCCCAGCGAGTGCGGGGTGTGCACGATCGGGCGATCCAGGTCGTCGGGGAAGCGCGCGCCGTCGGCGTCTTCGACCAGCCGCGTGTAGGCCTCTTCGCTGGCGCCGATGCTGGAGGTGGAAGTGCCGATGATCACCGCCACGCGCTCGGCGCCGTAGCGCTGCGCGGCGGCCTGCACCGCCTCGGCCATGCCGTCCTGCTGCAGGGCCAGCCAGGCCAGGCGATTGTTGCGGCAGTCCCAGCCTTGCAGGGCCTCCGGCAACACGATGTCTTCCACGCCGTCGACGCGGCCGATCCAGCACGCCAGCGGCTGCGGGCCGAAATCGTTGCGACGCATGCCGCTGCGGCGAGCAGTCAGGGCGGCGGCCTGGGCATCGAGCCCGGCGCCGAGCGCGGTGGTGGACGTAAAAGCGGTGACGGCGACCGGGGCCATCTGGGACGAATGCTGCGCTTGGCTCACGGTGGTCTGGCTGGCAAGAAGTGGACTCAGTATATCGATGGCGGGTGCGCCTCCCGTCGATGGCGCAACTGAACGTGCCGGTCATGTCGCTGACGGGGCTGGAGTTTTCGCGCGTTGCCGCGCTTTCGCCATCGGCGCAATTGGGACACAATCCTGCGACACACTTGCCGATCGAGCGCGACCACGCGCGCATGCACGCCTACGTCTATAAAAGCCAACGCAAGCAGGACACCTTCGTCTATCTCGCCACGCGCGACGACTTCTCCGGTCTTCCCGCCGCCGTGCACGCGCAGCTGGCGCCGTTCGCGTTCGTGCTGGAGGTGGCGTTGACGCCGGAGCGCCGTCTGGCGCAGGCCGACGTGGCCACGGTGCGCGAAGCGCTCGCCAGGCACGGCTTCTATCTGCAACTGCCCAAGACGGTGGTGCTGGCGGGCGAGTGCGACTATGACTGAGGCCGCACGGGCCGCACGCTTGCGGGCCGCAGCGCTGGCCGGCCTGGCCGGCGTGGCGTTGTCGTTGCTGGGCGGCATCGGCGGCGGTGTCGCCGCGGTTACGTTGTGGCTGGCGCAGCCGGCGTTCGCGCTGGCGGTGTCGTGGGCGCGCGGTAGCCGCGCACTGCCCAGCCGGCCGCGTGCGGTTGCGCAGGCCTTGCCGCCGCTGCTGACGATCTGGGGTGTGGGCCTGCTGGCACTGGCCGCCCTGATCAGCTGGCCGCTGACCGCCCTGCGCGACAGCGGCAGCCTGGCCGCCGCATTGGCCTTGAGTGTGGCGGTCAGCGCCGCGCTGCTCGGGTTGTGGCGGACCTGGCCGCTGTGGGGCGAGGTCGAACGCGATGGCGGCCCCCTGGCCCCGCGCTGGCATGCGCTGGCGACGCAGGAGTTGCACGCCTGGCGCGGCCTGCTGGCCGCTGCTCTGGTGCTGGCGATGTGCACGCTGGTGGTGGCGCTGGCCTGGCCGGGCTGGTTGTCGAGCAGCCTGCGCTGGAGTCTGGCGATCGCGGCCAGCGTGCTGCTGCCCGCCGCCCACCTGCTGTTGCAACGCACCGCCGCCCCGGCGCGCAGCGATGCCCCGGCGGCCCTGCAGGCGGCCGATTTCTTTTCCGAAGCGGCGGCCGAGCCGCGTCCGCTGGAGCCGGTGGCCCAGCATCAACTGGTGCCGGAGCTGTTCGAGGCCGCGCGCAGCGGACGCGTGGACCGTGCGCTGCAGCTGCTCGACGCCGGCGCCGACCCGCAGGCGATGCCGCTGCCGGAATGGCGCGACCAACGCAGCCTGCCCGCGCTGGCCGCGGTGCTGCCGGATCTGCGCCTGCTGCGCGAGCTGATCGTGCGCCGCGTCGACGTCAACCAGCCGCATCGCGGCATGACCCCATTGCTGGCCGCCACCCGCGACAGCTGGCATGGCCGCCCGGATGCGGTGATGACGCTGCTGGCCAACGGGGCCGACCCGCGCGCCAGCGACAACGACGGCAATACGCCGCTGCACCACGCGGTGCGCAGTTCCGACCCAGGCGTGGCCGCGCTGCTGCGTGATGCCGCCGCCGAGCTCGATGCGCTCAACAACGAAGGCCACTCGCCGCTGGCGATGGCCTGCCAGGTCGGCAACTGGCGGCTGGCCAAGTTCCTGCTGGAACGCGGCGCGCACTCCGAACCGGAAGGCGGCGCGCCGGTGCTGCTGGCCGCGGCAGGCACCGAGGAAGACGACCCGGCCGGCGTGCAGCTGCTGCTCAAGCACAAGGCGCGCGTGGATGCGCGCGACCGCCAACGCCGCAGTGCCCTGCACGAAGCCGCGTTGGCCGGACATGGCGACATCGTCGAGGCGCTGCTGGCGGCCGGCGCCAATCTGGAAGCGCGCGACCTGCTCGGCCGTACGCCGTGGCTGGATGCGGCGCGGCAGGCGCGCAGCGGTGTGCTCGAACGCCTGGTCGCGCGCAAGGCCGATGTGCTGGCCATCGACGGCGAGGGCCGCAATGCGGTGATGCTGGCCTGCGCCGCCGACAGCGTGTCGCCGGCGCTGATCCGGCGCCTGCTCGAGCTGCAGGTGCCGGCCGACAGCGCCGACGCGCACGGCCGTCGCGCGGTGGATGTGGCCGCCGAAGCCGGGCGCTGGGCGATCGTGCAGTTGCTCGATCCCGGCTATCCCTTGCCGGCGGCGGTCAGCGACGCGCACGGCGAGAGCCCCGGCGTGGCGGTGCTGCCCGATCGCCCGCCACTGGTGCTGCTGCGCGAAGGCCTGCAGTTCGGCCAGCGCGACGGTCTGGTCGCACTGGCCCGCCTGTGCGGCCCGGAAGAACTCGGCGGCCTGCTGCACGACGCGCATCTGGCCTTGAACGCCGACGCGGTGGACTGGCTGCTGCGCCACGGGGCCGACGCCGAAGTGCGCGATGCCTGTGGCGATGTGCCGATGTTTGCGCTGCTGTCGCGGGGCGTGGAGGCGGTGCCGGCGCTGCAGGCGCTGCTGCGCCATGGCGTGTCGCCGGCCGGTGCCGGCGGCCTGACGCGGCTGCTCAGCGCCTGCGTGCAGCACGATGCGGCATCGCGCGGGCTGGAACAGTTCGCGCTGGAACTGCTCGAACGCGGCGCCGACCCGTTCGCCGCGTCGGCGGCCGGCGATCCGCCGTTGTCGCTGGCGGTGCGGCTGGGCTGGCTGCGCCTGCAGCAGTGGCTGCTGGAACACGGCGTGGACCGCGAGGCGCGCGACAGCCATGGCATGACCGCGCTGCACCTGGCCACCGCGCTGGGTCGCGAGGCGTCGCTGAAATTGCTGGTCAAGCAGGGCGCCTCGCCGGAAGCGCGCGCTGCCGACGGGCAGACCCCGCTGGGCGTGGCGCTGTCGATCGGCCGCCGCGATCTGGCCGACTGGCTGGACTGGCGCATCTGGTCGCTGCCGCAGCGCAGCCTGCGCGAGGCGGATGTGCCGGCCGCCGCAATGGTCGGCGACACCGATGCGGTGCGTCGCCTGATCGATCTCGGCCTGCCGGTCGATGCGATCGATGCCCAGGGCTGCACCGCGTTGCTGCGTGCTGCCGGTGGCGGCCATCTGGGCGTGGTGGCGCACCTGCTCGGTCGCGGCGCCGACCCGCAACGCGCGGCCAATAGCGGCGCCACGCCGTTGTCGGCGGCGGTGAGCATGCGTCAGACCGAGATCGTGGCCGCGTTGCTGCAGGCCGGCGCGCAGATCGAGCACCGCCTGCCCGGCGGCGTCACCGTGCTGATGCTGGCCTGCGCGCTGGGCCTGCCGGATATCGTGGCGCGCCTGCTCACCGCGGCGGCCGATGTGCACGCCAACGACGACCAAGGCCTGGCGCCGCTGCATTGCGCCGCGCTGTACGGCTTCACCGCGCGCGACAAGAGCCGCCTGCTGGCCTTGCTGGATACCTTGCTGCTGGCCGGTGCCGACCCGGACTACCTGGCCGGCGGCCGGGTCAGCCCCTTGCTGCTGGTGCTGGGCGCGCGCGCGGAACCGGGCACCGCCTGCGACGAGCAGGTGGTGCTGGCCGGCGTCGAACGCCTGCTCGACGAAGACGTCTCGCTGGACGTGGCCGATCAACGCGGTTTCGGCCCGCTGCACCTGGCCGCATTGCACGGCCTGCCGTTGCTGGTGCAGCGCCTGCTGCGTGCCGGCGCCGATGCCGACCGCCGCGACGCGCTCAACCGCACCCCGCGCGAAATCGCGATCATGCGCGGCTTCATCGATGTGGCCGGCCAGTTCGAACCCGCCTTGCCGGGGGTGTCCTCGATGGCGCGCTTCCTGCGCGAAGGCCGCTGAGCCAGCGCGCCGGCGCACCGCTGCGGGTGCTGTTCGTGTGCAGCCGCAACCGCCTGCGTAGCCCCACTGCCGAGCGCGTGTTCGCCGACTGGCCGGGCGTGCAGACGCAATCGGCCGGGCTGGCCGCCGATGCGGAGGTACAGCTCACCCCGGAGCTGTTGCACGAAGCGCAACTGGTGCTGGTGATGGAGCGTCGCCATCTGCAGTTGCTGCGCAAACGCTTCGCCGCCCATCTGCGCCATTGCCGGGTGATCTGCCTGCAGATTCCCGACGACTACGCGTATATGGATCCGGCACTGATCCGTCGCCTGGAACACACGGTGCCACCGTTGCTGCGTCTGCCGGCGCAGTCGTAACCTGATCCCGACACCGCGCATGCAAAACTTGGCGCTCCGTCGCACGAAGGAAGCGCCTCTACGATGAGCGTGCGTATCGAGGACCACGCCATGCTGGGCAATTGCCACAGCGCGGCCCTGGTCGACCACCGCGGCACCATCGACTGGCTGTGTCTGCCACGTTTCGATTCCGATGCATTTTTCGCATCCCTGCTGGGCGATGAGCAGCACGGGCAATGGGCGTTGTCGCCGGCCGGCGACTTTCGCAGCGAACGTGCCTATGAAGACGACAGCCTGGTGTTGTGCACGCGCATGCACACCGACACCGGCACGGTGGAACTGGTCGACTTCATGGTCGCCAGCGATGAAGGCGACGGCCACCAGCACCTGGTGCGGATCGTGCGTTGCGTGCAGGGCCAGGTGCCGATGCACATGCGCCTGACCTTCCGCTTCAACTATGGCCGCACCGTGCCATGGGTGACGCGCATCGACGGTGGCATCCGCGCCATTGCCGGCCCCGACCAGCTTGCGCTGCGCTCGCCGCAGGCGCTGCACGGCGAGGACATGGGCACCGAAACCGACTTCACGCTGCAGCAGGGCGAGAGCACCTGGTTTCTGCTCAGCCACGGCCTGTCGCATCAGCCCACGCCGACGGCGATCGATCCGGAACAGGCGCTGCAACGCACGACCGCGTTCTGGCATGGCTGGGCGCGGCGCTGCACCGATGTCGGCCCCTGGACCGAGCAGGTGCGCCGCTCGCTGGTGGTGCTGAAGGGGCTCAGCTATCTGCCCACCGGCGGCATCGTCGCCGCACCGACTGCCTCGCTGCCCGAGCATCTGGGCGGCAGCCGCAACTGGGATTACCGCTACTGCTGGCTGCGCGATTCGGTGTTCACCCTGATCGCCTTGCTGCAGGCCGGCTATCGCGACGAAGCAGAGGCCTTCCGCGACTGGGTGCAACGCGCCATCGCTGGTTCTCCGGATCAGTTGCAGGCGCTCTACGGCATCGCCGGCGAACGCCGCCTGCAGGAGTGGGAAGCGCACTGGCTGCCCGGCTATGAAAATTCCGGCCCGGTGCGGATCGGTAACGGCGCGGTGGACCAGTTCCAGCTCGACGTCTACGGCGAGTTGATCGGCGCGTTCCATTACGCGCGCGAAAAGGGCGTGGCGCCGCCGTCCGATGACGATGGCTCGTCGGCATCGTTGCTGGAAAAGGTGCTGGAGACGCTGGAAACGCTGTGGCGCCTGCCCGACGAAGGCATCTGGGAAATCCGCGACGAGCGCCGCCATTTCGTGCATTCCAAGGTGATGGCCTGGCTGGCATTCGATTGCGGCGCGCGCGATGGCATCACCAACGCCGATGCGGCCAAGCGCGCGCACTGGGGCCGCATCGCCGACGACATCCGCGCCGAAGTGCTGGAAAAAGGCGTGCACCCGGATGGGCACTTCGTGCAGAGCTACGGCTCCGATCGCCTGGATGCGGCGTTGTTGCTGATCCCGATCGTGGGGTTCCTGCCGGCCGATGATCCGCGTATCGCCGCGACCGCCGATGCGATCGCACGCGATCTGACCATCGATGGATTGGTCGAACGCTATCGCGCCGACGACAGCGCCGACGGCTTGCCGGCCGGCGAGGGCACCTTTCTTGCCTGCAGCTTCTGGCTGGTGGAAAACTACGCCCTGCTAGGGCGCACCGAGCAGGCACGCGTGCTGCTCGAACGTCTGCTCGGGCTGTGCAACGACGTGGGCCTGCTCGCCGAAGAGTACGACCCGCGCAGCAAACGCATGCTTGGCAACTTCCCGCAAGGGTATTCCCACGTGGCTCTGGTCAATGCGGCATTGCGCCTGCACGGACGCATGGGCAAAGAGGAAACACATCCATGAACGAACAAGCCACCACCCCGCCGTGCATCATCGTGGTGTTCGGTGCACGCGGCGATCTGACCAAGCGCCTGGTGATGCCGGCGCTGTACAACCTGCGCCGCTCCGGCGCACTGGGCGAGCAGTTCGCCATCGTCGGCATGGACCACGGCGATATCAGCGAGCGTTCGTGGCGCACCATGATGGGCCAGTCGATGGCCGAGCTGCTCAGCAGCCGCGATGCCGAATTCCAGACCGACGAATTCGACACCGATACCTGGGAGTGGCTGCGCGAGCGCATGCATTATCTGCGCGGCGATTTCACCGACCTGGGCGCCTATCAAACCCTGGGTGGCGCGCTGGAGAAACTGCACAAGCGCTACGGCACCCAGGGCAACGTGCTGTTTTACCTGGCCACCGCCGCGCGCTTCTTCGAGCCGGTCCTGCTCAACCTGGGCGAAGCCGGGCTGGTCAAACAACGCGAGGGCGAGGGCTGGCGTCGGGTGATCGTGGAAAAACCCTTCGGCCACGACCTGCCCAGCGCCGTCGCGCTCAACGCCACCGTCGCCAAGGTCTTGCACGAGGACCAGGTGTTCCGTATCGACCATTTCCTCGGCAAGGAAACCGTGCAGAACATCCTGGCATTCCGTTTCGCCAATGGCCTGTTCGAGCCGGTGTGGAACCGCGACCGCATCGATCATGTGCAGATCACCGCCGCCGAAACCATCGGGGTGGAAGGGCGCGGGCGCTTCTACGACCCCACCGGCTGTCTGCGCGACATGGTGCCCAACCACCTCTTCCAGTTGCTGGCGATGATTGCGATGGAGCCGCCGGCCGCGTTCACCACCGAAGCGATGCATCGCCGCCGCGCCGAGGTGATCGAAGCGGTGCGCCCGATCAAGCCCGAAGACGTGGTGCGCGGCCAGTACGCCTCCGGTGCGGTCAACCGCAGCGCCGTGCCCGGCTATCGCGAAGAAGACACGGTGCCGGACGATTCGGAAACCGAAACCTATGTGGCGATGAAGCTGCAGGTCGACACCTGGCGCTGGGCCGGGGTGCCGTTCTACCTGCGCACCGGCAAACGTCTGCGCGAGCGCACCACCGAGATCGCGATCCGCTTCAAGCCTGCGCCGCTGGCGCCGTTCCGCAGCACCGAAGTGGGCGGCTACGGCCCCGACTGGCTGGTGCTGCACATCCAGCCCGACGAAGGCATCTCGCTGCAGTTCGACGTCAAGCGCCCCGGCGCGCAGGTCAGCCTGGCACCGGTGCGCATGGACTTCCGCTACCGCGACTGGTTCCCCAAGGAATACACGGTGGGCTACGAGCGCCTGCTGCAGGACTGCATGAACGGCGAGGCCGGCCTGTTCCAGGATGCGGCGATGGTGGAAGGTGCCTGGCGCATCGTGCAACCGATCCTGGATGCCTGGAAGCAACCGCCCAGCGATTTCCCCAATTACGCCGCCGGCAGCGCCGGCCCCTCGGCCGCCGACGCCTTGCTGGCGATGAACGGTGGACACGCCTGGCGCGCGCTCACCCCCGGCCGCAAGCCACCGCCGCGCCGCGCACCGGAAGCGCGCAGCAGCGCCGCAACGCCGATCAAGAAAGCCGCCAAGAAGACGGTCAAGAAGGCTGCCAAGGCGCCGGCCAGGAGGATCACCAAGGCGGCAGCTGAAA
This sequence comes from Xanthomonas sp. NCPPB 1826, assembly GCF_056725285.1. Taxonomy (NCBI): domain Bacteria; kingdom Pseudomonadati; phylum Pseudomonadota; class Gammaproteobacteria; order Lysobacterales; family Lysobacteraceae; genus Xanthomonas; species Xanthomonas sp. NCPPB 1826. The sequence continues at coordinate 4,706,850 of NZ_CM161521.1, read as the reverse complement.
AGGTCACCAAGGCGCAAGCCAAACGCGTATCTGCGGCTGCAGCAAGACCATCGCAGGATGCGGCTACGTCGCCGGGCAGTGCGGCAAAGAAAGTCGCGGGCAAACGCGCAACCGGCAAGGTCGCAAAGACCACCGGCAAAACCGCGGCTGGCAAGAGCACAGCGAAGAAGTCGGCCAGCAAGACCGCGGCGCGCACGCCACGCCGCTGACGGAGGTAGCCGCCGCAGCTCCACGTAAGAGCGTGCCTGCGCGCGACGGGCTTTATCGGTAATGCCCGGTCGCGCGCAGGCACGCTCCTACCAAGGGCTCAGCGATCCTGTGTGGTAGGCGCGGGCTCGCCGTCCACATCCGCCTTGATGTCGGCTTCGAACAGATTCATCAGGTCGGCGCGTGCGTCGCGCGAGGTCTGGATCACCTTGGCTTCGTCGTCGTAGACCAGGTGCTGGCGATGCAGCAACTCTTCGTCGTGCTGGCGGAAGCGTTTGACGTGATCCTTGGCAACCGCCTCGCCCAGGCCGAGCGAGGTCAGCACGCGTTCGCTCAGTTCCAGGCTGGAGGCGAACACCTCGCGGAACGGTTCGGCGCCCAGGTCCATCAGTTTCCAGGCGTGCTGGCGATTGCGTGCACGTGCCAGCACGGTGGCCTGCGGGTACAGGCGGCGGATCAGCCGCACCGTCTTGATGTTGGTGTCCGGGTCATCCACCGCGATCACGAACACCTTGATGCGGTCGGCGCCGGCGGCGCGCAGCAGTTCCGGTCGCGTGGGGTCGCCGTAGTACAGCTGGCTGCCGAAGCGGCGCAGATCTTCCACGGTGTCCGGATTGTGTTCCAGCGCCACGAACGGCACATGCCGCGCGGTGAGCAGGCGCGCGACCACCTGACCGAAGCGGCCCATGCCGGCGACCAGTACCTTGGGCGTCTGCGCATCGATGGTGTCGAAGGGGCGGTCGGACTTGGGCGCATGCAGCCGCAGCGGCCCGTTGAGGATGCGCTGCATGCCCAGCAGCAACAGCGGCGTCAGCGCCATCGACACGCCGACAACGGCCACCAGCCGGTCGTGGTTGGCGCGCTCGAGCAAGCCGACCCGATCGGCCTCGTTGAACACCACAAAGGCGAATTCGCCGCCCAGCCACAACACGCTGCCCAGCATCAGGCTGCTGCGCAGCGGCAACTTCGCCACGCTGCCGATGCCGACCAGCAGCGAGAACTTCACCACCAGCAGGATCGCCACGCCGCCGGCGATCAGGCCTGGCTCGGCGACCACCCGGTTCAGATCGATGCCCATGCCGACCGAGATGAAGAACAGCCCCAGCAGCAATCCTTCGAACGGCTCGATCTGCGATTCGAGCTCATGGCGGAATTCCGAATCGGCCAGCAGCACGCCGGCGATGAAGGCGCCCAGGCTGGCGCTCAACCCGGCTTCCTGCATGATCCAGGCGGTGCCCAGCACCACCAGCAAGGCGCTGGCGGTGAACACTTCCGGCATGCGCGTGCGCGCCACCACGTTGAACAGATGGCGCAGCACGAAGCGCCCGCACAAAATCACCAGCGCCAGTGCCGCGACCGCCTTGGCCACGTCCGGCCATGCCAGCGTGGCGTTCTTGCTGCCGCCGAGCAGCGGAATGGCCGCCAGCAACGGAATGGCGATCAGATCCTGGAACAGCAGGATGGCGAACGCCAGGCGCCCGTAGTCGCTATTGAGCGCCTTGCGCTCGGCCAGCAGCTGCAGGCCCACCGCGGTGGACGACAACGCCAGCGCCACGCCGACGATCAACGCGCTTTTCCAGCCCAGGTTGCCGAGCATCAGCAGCCCGCCCAGGATCAGCGTGGTCACCACCACCTGGGTGGCGCCGGCACCGAACACCGAATGACGCATCACCTTCAGGCGCGCCGGCGACAGCTCCAGGCCGATCACGAACAGCAGCATCACCACGCCGATCTCGGCCGCGCCGCTGATGCGCTCGGCATCCTGCACCACGCCCACGCCATCGGGCCCGAGCACCACACCGGCGACCAGATAGGCCAACACCGCGCCCAGGCCGAAGCGCTTGAACACCGGCACCGCCACGATGGCGGCCAGCATCAGCACCAGAGCCAGTTCCAGACCACCGCTATGCATGCACGTTCTCCGTTGAGGTTCGCATTATGCCGCCCGCGGTCGGCTGCTTGCCTGGATCGGCGTGCGCTGCGTGCAACTGTGTGGATTGGCGGTGTGCGCTGGTTCGGTGATGCAAGCCGGCAGCACCACATCGCGGGCAGCAATGCGCCACGTCGTCCGCATGACTGAGCTGCATGTCGCCACGTCGTTCCGCATTGCACGCGTGCACGCCGCCGCCGTTGCAGGCGATGACCCACGGTCCTGGTCGGTCGCGCACGGCCGGTCGTCGGGTGCGATGCAGTCGCTTGTCGACATGACAGGCTCGGCGTTATGGCGTCCGCCTGGACGCCCGCTGAGCATGGCCTGCGCAGGGCATTGACCAAGCGGGCGCAGGCGCGCAGACTGCGCCGCGCTGCCGCCCGGATCACCGGCCGGTACGCACCTTTCGGAGCCCTTACTCATGTCCAGCGACAGTCACCCTAGACCCGGGTCGATGACCCAGCTGGCGCACGCCTGAGGCTCAGGTTCGCTGGCTGTCATCGACGACGGTCGTCACCAGGCGAACCACCATGTACAACGAAACCCTGCGCCTTGCCCAAGGCGTCGATGCCTTGATCGCACCCATCGCCGACTTCAACACGGCCGATGCGGTGGAATACCTCAACACCCTCGACCGCGACGAGGCCGCACAGGTGCTGGCCGCGCTGCCGCAGCCGCGTGCGGTGAAATTGCTCGAACAGCCCGAGCTGCACGCCGCCAGCGCGCTGGTCGCGCTGCTGCCGGCCGAGCAGGCCGCCTCCCTGCTCGGGCAGATGGCCGACGACCGCGCCACCGACATCTTCCATGGCCTGGATGCCGAGCAGCGCCAGCCGCTGCTGTGGCTGCTCAGTGCCGAGGCGCGGCTGTCGATCCAGGCGTTGATGCGCTACCCGCCCAATACCGCCGGCGCGCTGATGACCACCGAGTTCGTGGCGGTGCCGGCCGACTGGACGGTGGGCCGCACGCTGCAGCACATCCGCGAGGTGGAGCGCAGCCGCGAGACGGTCTATGCGATCTATCTGCTCGACCCGCACAGCCGCGTGCTGACCCAGGTGGTCACCATGCGCCGGCTGATCACCGGCGCGCCGGAGGCGCCGATCCTGGAGGTGGCACAGGTCAACCCGCCGGTCACGGTAGACCCGGCGCTGGACCAGGAAGAAGTCGCCCGCCTGATCCGCCGCCACGACCTGCTGGCGATCCCTGTGGTGGATGCGCATGGCCATGTGCTCGGCATCGTCACCGTGGACGATGTGCTGGACGCGTTGATCGCCGAATCCACCGAGGACGTGCACAAGTTCGGCGGCATGGAAGCGCTGGACAAGCCCTACATGCAGATCGGCTTCGGCCAGATGATCAAGAAGCGCGCCGGTTGGCTGAGCGTGCTGTTCCTGGGCGAAATGCTCACCGCCAGCGCGATGCAGCACTTCGAGGACGAGCTGTCCAAGGCGGTGGTGCTGACCCTGTTCATTCCGCTGATCATGAGCTCGGGCGGCAACTCCGGCTCGCAGGCCACCTCGCTGCTGATCCGCTCGCTGGCACTGCGCGAACTGCGCCTGGGCGACTGGTGGAAGGTGGCGCTGCGCGAGCTGCCGACCGGGCTCACCCTGGGCACCATCCTGGGCCTCCTGGCGATCGTGCGCATCACCATCTGGCAGACCGCCGGCCTGTACGACTACGGCCCGCATTGGCAGATGGTCGCGCTGACCATCGGCGCAGCGCTGATCGGCATCGTCACCTTCGGCTCGCTGTCCGGCTCGATGCTGCCGTTCGTGCTGCAACGGCTCGGCTTCGACCCGGCCAGCGCCTCGGCGCCGTTCGTGGCCACGCTGGTGGATGTCACCGGGCTGGTGATCTATTTCAGCATTGCCGCCGCGATCCTCAGCGGCACCTTGTTGTAGCGCAGCGGGCGGGGCGCGCGGAAGTTGCGCCCCGCCGTGCCCTGGATGAGGACTGCGATGGTCGAGGTGCCGCAGGTGTTGCGGCACCTCTGACCGGATGGCTGACGCCGCGGACCGGCACCCGGCGTAGCGCGGCAGGTGCAGGCTCAGGCCGTAGTGCCTGGTCCACCGCGCATCGCTGCACGGCAGGCCATGCAGCGATGCGCAGCGGCGATCGCGTCAGAAGGTCACATACAGCGTGGCACGCAGGTTGCGTCCCGGTTCGCTGTAGCGGCCGATGCCGTCGTCGGTGGCATAGCCGTACAGATAGAAATCGCCGCGGGTGACATTGCGGATGCGCGCCCACTGGTAGTAGCGCTCGTCGAACAGGTTGTAGACGCCGAGATTGACGCGCACGTGCGCGTTAAAGCGGTAGCTGCCGAACAGGTCGACCACGCTGTAGGCGTCGCTGAGGAACGGCTCGGCCGCAGCGCCGAAGATGTCGTTCTCGACATTGACGTCCTTGGCTTTCTTGGCCAGCGCGTGGGTGATGTTGGCGGTGACGCGCAGGCGCTCGTCCAGGCCCTGCCAGCTCAGGCCGAGCACGCCGCGATCCGGATTGATGCTGTCCAGCGGGCGGCCATCTTCCAGCTCACCCTGGTCGTGGGTCCATGCCGCGCGCAGCAGCCAGGCGTCGCCGAGCTTGAACTGCGCATCCAGTTCCACACCCTTGACCTCGACCTGGCCGACGTTGAGCAGCGTGGTGTAGGCGTAGCCGTTGCGCGTGCTGCACACGCCGCGGGTGCAGGTCTGGTAGAGCGTGCCGGCATCGGTGGTGACGGTCTCGCTCTGGATGAAGTCGTCGTAGCGGTCGCGGAACACCGACAGGCCGACGCGCGCCCAGTCGCTCTCCCAGCGCCAGCCCAGTTCCAGGTTGAGGCTGCGCTCGGCGTCGAGTGCGGGATTGGCGGCCACCGTCGGCACGTTGACGGTGGCGCCGGTGTCCAGCCGGGTCAGTGCGGTGATGCTGGTCGGGGCGTACATCTCGGCGGTGGTCGGCGCACGGAAGCCGCGCCCGGCCTGGAACCACAGCGTCTGCTGCGGGGTGAAGGCGTAGCTGATGCCGGCCTGCCAGGTCGGTGCGGCGAAGGTCACCTCGCGCACCGTGCCGGTGACATCGACGAAGGTGGACGACAGCGTCGGCGCGTAGCGGTAGTGGTCGTAACGCGCGCCCAGGGTGAGCTGCAGGCGGTCGTCGAGCAGGCCGATGCGGTCGCGCAGGTACACGCTCCAGGTGTCGGCATCGGTCTTGGGCACCTGCGCCGGGTCGACGGTGGCGGTGTCCAGCGTACCGGCGTTGTTCCAGCGGTAGTCGATCGCGCTGAAGTCGATGCTGCGGCGCTGCCAGGCCGCCCCGTACAACAGTGCTTGCGACCAGCCGCTGCCGTGCAGCTGCTTGTCGAAGTCGACCGCGAGGCGGTCCAGGATCTGCTCGGTGTCGCGGTCCTCGGCACGGCGGCACGGCAGCGCCACCGTGCAGCGCGTGGTGGCGGCGGTGGCCGGCGTGCTCGAGCTGCCGCTCTGGGTGAGGATGCGGGTGGTGCCGCGGCTGTCGGTCTGCTGGCGGTCGAGCTGCGCCTCCAGGGTGTCGAACAGGGCGTTGTCGGCCTTCCAGAGGTAGCGCAGGCCGTAGCGGTCACGGTCGTTGCTGTCCTCGCCGATGCGCTCGGCGTAGCTGGGCGCACTGACGCGGCTGAGGTTGTCGACCCGGTTCTGCGAGCGGTTGCGTTCGTACACCACGCCGAAGCGGTGCTGTGCGTTCGGCACCACGTCGAGCTTGGCCAGGACGTTGTCGCTCTGGCTGTCGACCGGGTCGGGTGTGCGCCGCGCGCTGCCGGTGTCGATGTCGGTGCTGGAATACCAGCCCTCGGATTCGTGGCCCTCGCGGCGGGTGTAGCTCAGCATCGATTCGACGATGCCGCTGCGGTTGGCGACGGTGAGGTTGCCGAGCAATTGGTCGTTATGCCCGGTGTAGCCGGTCTTCAGGCCGATATAGCTGTCGTTGCCCTGGGCCTTGAGGTAGTCGTAGGGGTCCTTGGTGGTGAACACCACCGCGCCACCAAGCGCGCCGCTGCCGGCGCTGATGGAGTCGGCGCCCTTGACGATGTCCACCTGCTTGAGCGAATCGACGTCCACGCCGCCGCGGCCGGCGCGGAAGAACTCGTAGTCGCGCGCGGTCTCCACGCCTTCGGCCATCGACAGGCCATCGATGGTCATCGCCACCCGGTCGCCTTCCAGGCCACGGATGTTGAAGCCGTTCTCGCCGAAGCGGCCCATGTCGGCGATGCTCATGCCGGGGATGTAGCGCATCAGGTCTTCCATGCTCTCGGCCTGTTCCTGCTGCAGCTGCGCGGTGTCGAGGGTGGTGACGTTCTGGTTGCTGGAGGCGCGCTTGTCGCGCGCGGCCTTCACTTCGACCGGGTCGAAGGTGGTGGCGTCGGCGGGTGCCTGTTCGGCATGCAGCGGGAAGGCCAGGCCGGCGGCGATCGCCAGGGCCAGCAGGGTCGGTGTCGAGGTCATCGTGGAGTCCACAGTCAGGAAAGGGGAAGGGGCGCCGGAAGGCGCGGACCTGGCTGCGGGCGGCAAGAGCGGTCGCGTGGCTGGGTGGGCCCGCCGGTGGCGGGCCAGGGGCGCGGGCGGCAAGGCCCGCATCGGGAGGTCAGTTGGCCCGGGCCGGCGTGGTGGTTGGTGCGGTCGCAGGCGCCGGCGGCGGCAACGCGGCATCGTCGGCATCGACCACGCCGTCGTGGTTGCGGTCAACGCGGGCGAAGGTGCGCAGGCCCGAGGCCTGGTACTCGGCAAAGCTCATGCGCTGGTCCTTGTCGGTGTCGAGCACGGTGAAACGCACATGCACCTGGCGGTCGTCGGCCTGTTCGAGCGCGGTGAGGCGGCGGTTGAGGCGGTCTTCGAATTCCACCCGGTACTCGTCCAGCGACAGCGCCGCGTTGCGGTCGGTATCGGCACAGGCGAACTGTGCCGTGCGCAGGTCTGCGTATTCCTTGCGGCCCACCTTGCCGTCGCCGTTTTCGTCGTACAGCGCGAGAAAGCCCTCGGCCGAGCCGCTGTCGGGCATGCCCGGGCGGCCGCCGTCGCGGTCGAAGGCCTGCGTCCGATCGGCAGGCGCATCCTTGGCCGCTGCCGCCCGCGCCGCCTGACCGCGCGTCCAGTCCTGCGCGCCGGCCGCGTCGAATTCGGCGCGCGACACCTGCCCGTCGCCATCGGCGTCCAGGGCGGCAAAGCGGGTCCGGCCCTGTGCCGCCTGTACGCCGCGTTCCTGCTCCAGCGCACGCTGGCGGCGTTGGCGGAACTCGGCCACGTATTCGTTCTCGTCGACGTTGCCGTCGTGGTTGCGGTCGGTGGCGTCAAAGCGGGCGCGGCGGAACGCCGCGAAGTCGGCGGCGGTGATGCGGCCGTCGCCGTCGTCGTCATGCTGGGTGATGAAGGCCTGCACGTTGTTGCCGTGACCGCCGAGCAACGGGCGCAGGTCAGATTGGGCGAGAGCGGTGGCAGGAAGTAACAGCACGCACAGATACGCGCCGGCCGGGGAGCCAGTGTTCATGGATTGCCTCTTGAGGGGAGAAACGGTGCCGGGCCGTGGCGCTGGCTGGGCCTGCAGGTGGAGTGCGGTGCCGGGCGGATGGCCGCGCCGGTAGTGTCATGCTGCCAGGGCGATGCAACCGCAGTTAGCGGTTGCGCAACGCTATTGTTCGAGCACCTGGAAGGTGAGCGTGGTGCTGTTGCTGTACTCGCGCACCGGGGCATCGGCCGGGGCCGGGGTGCGGTGACGGGTCAGCGCCAACCAGGTGCCGGCGTGGTCCAGCTTCAAGGTCGCGCGGCCCGCGGCGTCGGTGGTCACGCTGACCTGCGTCGGCTTGCGGTCGGAGGTCCACACCGCCTCGCTGATGTCCACGCTCTGCCCAGCCAGCGGCACGCCGTCGTACTGCACCGTGAAGGCGAAGCTCTCGCCGACATACAGGTCGTTGGGGTGCGTCACCGGCACCAGTTCCAGCCCGCGGTTGCGCGGTGCCAGCGCGCGGCGATCGGGCTTGCCGACGCTCAGATAGGTTTCCGCCAAAGTGCGCGACTGGAAGCTGGAGATCAGCGTGGCGCCCTTGGGCATGGCCACGTTGGGGTCGCGCACGGTCTGCCGCTTGCCGTCCAGCTCCCAGGTGCGGAACTGCGCCCCCACGCGCAGGCCGCTGCTGACCCGGTAGGTGCCGGGCTGTTTGCTCAGGGTGTGTTCGAGCACGGTGCGGGTGTCGAGCGCCTGCACCCGGGCCGGTTCCACATCGCGGCCGTCGGGCCCGGTGATGCTGAAGTGGCTCTGGTCGAAGGCCGCTTCCGGGACGAAGAAGGTCTCGGCGAAGGCCGCGTCCAGGGTCACCGTCTGGCCAGGCTGGGGCGCGAAGGTATTGGGTGCCAGATAAGGGGTGTGCGCAGAGGCGGAGGCAGCGAGCAGCAGCGCCGACAAGGTCAGCAGTTTCATGGGGGGCCCTGTTCCGAGTAAGTCGCTGGCGGAGGGGCGCGGGGCGGCGCAGGAAGCTGGCTGACCACGGGATATTAACGAAAATGGGAATCGTTCACAACAATAGCAGGTGCTGTGTCGCGCTTCTTCGCTGCGGGATCGATGACGTGCGCTCGGGCCGACGTGTACCGTGTCCGTTTCCCGTCGTCTCTTCTAGCCATGAGTACCTACCACCTGCAGCAGGTCTTTCGTCCCACCACCGTGGCGGTGGTCGGCGGCAGTCCGCGCGATCGCTCGGCCGGGCGGGCGGTGGTGCGCAACCTGCGCGCGGCCGGGTTTCCCGGGCAGATCGGCTGGGTGAGCCCGCGCTACAGCGAGATCGATGGCGTGCGCACGGTGGCGCGGCTGACCGATCTGCCCTGGGTGCCGGACCTGGTGGTGATCACCGCGCCGGCGCGCATCGTGCCGCGCATCGTGTCGATCGCGGCGCGGCGCGGGGTGGCTGCGGCGATCATCCTCACCGCCGGGCTGGGCAGCGGCCCCGGCTCGCCGGCCGCGCGCATGGAGGCAGCCGCGCGCGCCAAGGGCATGCGCATCCTCGGCCCGCACTGCCTGGGCGTGATCGCCCCGCATGCGCGGCTCAATGCCAGCATCGCCGCGCATTGCCCGCAGGCCGGCGACCTGGCGCTGATCTCCGAGTCCAGCGCGATTGCCGCAGCCTTGGTGGAATGGGGCGTGGCGCGCTCGGTCGGGTTCTCGGCGGTGGTGTCGCTGGGCGATACGCTGGATGTGGATTTCGGCGATCTGCTCGACTACTTCGCCACCGACTACCGCACCCGCGCGATCCTGCTGTACGTCGAACGCATCGGCGATGCGCGCAAGTTCATGTCGGCCGCACGCGCCGCCGCGCGCGCCAAGCCGGTGGTGGTGGTCAAGTCCGGGCGTCAGTTCCGCATCAATCCCAATGCCGACACCCACGCGCAGGCGCTGGCCGGCTCGGACGCGGTGTATGGCGCGGCATTCGCACGTGCCGGCCTGCTGCGGGTGGGCGCGCTGGACGAATTGTTCGCCGCCGCCGAAACCCTGGGCCGGCTCGGCAGTTTTCCCGGCCGGCGGCTGGCCATCCTCAGCAACGGCGGCGGGGTGGGGCAGCTGGCGGTGGATCAGCTGGTGCTGCGCGGCGGCACCCTGGCCGAGTTGTCGGCCAAGACCCTGGAGCGGCTGGATCAGTCGCTGCCGCAGGGCTGGTCGCGCAGCAATCCGGTCGACATCATCGTCGATGCCGACGGGCCGCGTTATGCCGCCGCGATCGAAGCCCTGCTGGACGACCCGGAGAACGACGCGCTGCTGGTGGTCAACGTGCCCACCGCGTTCACCTCCTCGGCCGATGCGGCCAAGGCGCTGACCCGCGCGCTGGACCAACGCAACCGCTACCAGCGCGAAAAGCCGGTGTTTGCGGTATGGCTGGGCCAGGACGATGCGGCAATCGCCGCGCTCAATGCCGCGCGCGTGCCCACCTATGCCACCGAGTCGGACGCGGTGCGCGGCTTCACTCACCTGGTGCGCTACCGCGAGGCGCAGGCGGCGTTGATGGAGACCCCGCCCAGCCTGCCGGAAGATTTCGTGGTGGATGCCGGCATCGCCCGCGCGGTGGTCGACGACGCCCTGGCCGCCGGTCGGCGCTGGCTGGACCCGGTGGCCACCAACCGCCTGCTGGCCGCCTACGGCATCCCGATCGTGCCGCTGCAGGTGGCCGCCACCGCCAACGAGGCCGCATTGCTGGCCGACCCGTTACTGGCCGTCGGCCGCACGGTGACCTTGAAGGTGCTGTCCAGCGACATCGCGCACAAGTCCGATGTGGATGGCGTGCGCCTGAACCTGTCCAGCGTGGCGGCGGTGCGCGAAGCGGCGACCGGCATCCTGGCGCGTGCGCGCGCCGCGCACCCCAATGCGCTGATCGAAGGAGTGATCGTGCAGCCCACCGTGCTGCGGCCCAAGGCGCGCGAACTGATCGCCGGGATCGCCGACGACCCGGTGTTCGGCCCGGCGATCGTGTTCGGCCGCGGCGGCACCGCGGTGGAAGTGATCAACGACCGCGAGCTGGCGTTGCCGCCGCTGGATCTGCGCCTGGCCCACGAGCTGATCGGCCGCACGCGGGTGTCGCGCATCCTCAAGGCCTACCGCGACGTGCCGGCCGCCGACGAGCGCGCGGTGGCGCTGGTGCTGGTCAAGCTGGCGCAGCTGGCCGCCGACATCCCCGAAATCACCGAGCTGGACATCAACCCGCTGCTGGCCGACCGCGATGGCGTGATCGCGCTGGACGCGCGCGTGGCGGTGGCGCCGGCGCGCAAGCTGCACAAGGGCCGCGGCCATCCGCGCTTTGCGATCTTTCCGTATCCGAAGGAATGGGAGCGCCAGATCGGGCTGGGCGATGGCACGCATGCGCTGGTGCGCCCGGTGCGCCCGGAGGACGACGCGCTGTTCCGCGCGTTCTTCGCGCGGGTCACCGACGAGGACCTGCGGCTGCGCTTCTTCCAGTCGGTCAAGCATTTCAGCCACGAATTCATCGCGCGGCTGACCCAGCTCGATTACGCGCGCTCGATCGCGCTGGTGGCCATCGACCCCAAGACCGGCGACATGCTCGGCGCGGTGCGGCTGCATGCCGACGCCGACTACGAGCGCGGCGAATACGGCATCCTGATCCGCTCCGACCTCAAGGGCCACGGCATCGGCTGGCAGCTGATGCGCATCATGATCGAGTACGCGCGCTGGCTGGGCCTGAAGCAGATCGAAGGCCAGGTGCTGCGCGAGAACCGCACCATGCTGGCAATGTGCCAGAGCCTGGGCTTCGGGGTCCGCCCGGATCCGGACGATGCGACCCTGATGGCGGTGACACTCCCTATAATGGGCGAGCCACGCCCGGCCTGACCTCGCGTCACGCCGCGGTCCCCCATCCTCCACCGCATGCCGGATCTGCCGGGCCTCGCCCTGGCCGGTTGCTTCGGCTGTCGTCTCGGCCCGCCTGGGAGTGTCAATGTTCCGCGATTTCAGAATGTCGTTTTTGGTCACAGCGATCTGCCTGGGCCTGGCTGCCTGGTGGGGTCATACCTCCTCGATGGGTATCTGGCAGGCGCTGTGGCTGTGCCTGGTGCTGAGCGTGCTGGAGGTGTCGTTGTCGTTCGACAACGCGGTGGTCAACGCCGGTGTGCTCAAGCACATGAACGCGTTCTGGCAGAAGCTGTTCCTCACCGTCGGCATCCTGATCGCGGTGTTCGGCATGCGCCTGGTGTTTCCGATCGTGATCGTGTCGGTGGCCACCGGCATGGGCCTGGTGCCGGTGATGCAGATGGCGCTGAAGGAGCCGGACCGCTACAGCCAGGTGCTGACCGACAACTACCCGTCCATTGCCGCCTTCGGTGGCATGTTCCTGCTGCTGGTGTTCCTGAACTTCCTGTTCGACCAGGAGCGCAAGCTGCACTGGCTCGGCCCGGTGGAACGGCTGGTCGGCAAGCTGGGCAAGGCCGATGCGATGTCGGTGATCGTGGCGGTGACGGTGCTGCTGTGCACCAAGCTGTTCCTGCCCGAGGCCATCTTCCAGAGCGTGCTGTTCGCCGGCCTGGGCGGCATCCTGCTGTACCTGCTGGTCGGCAGCGTGGATGCCTTGTTCGAGTCCGAAGAGAGCGAAGACGGCATGGGCCCGGCCAAGCGCTCGGGCATTGCCGCCTTCCTGTACCTGGAAGTGCTGGACGCCTCGTTCTCGTTCGACGGGGTGATCGGCGCGTTCGCGATCACCCGCGATGTGGTCATCATCATGCTGGGCCTGGCGATCGGCGCAATGTTCGTGCGTTCGATGACGGTCTATCTGGTGCACAAGGGCACGCTGGACGAATTCGTGTTCCTGGAGCACGGCGCCCATTACGCCATCGGCGTACTGGCGATCATCATGCTGGTCGGCACCGTGTACCACGTGCCGGAAGTGCTGACCGGCCTGATCGGCGTGGCCTTCATCGCCGCCTCGGTGTGGTCGTCGATCCGCTACCGCAAGCGCCACCATATCGGCCCGACCGAGATCTGATCTCGCGCATGGCCGCGCTCAGGGCGTAATGCTGTTCACTTGAGAGCGGCTGACAGCGTCTTCACGGCCATCGGGCGGCGTCGCTAGTTCTGTGGCTTGGCTGCATTGCCTTTGCACGCCCAACCTCGACGCTGTGGGTTTGCTGCAGGGCCCTTGCCCGCCCACCATCGCGGGACACGCCGCAAGTACGTCCTTGTAGGCTCTTACGCGGCATCCATGCCGCGTAAGGTCCCGCGACGGTGAGCGGGCAAGGACCAGTCGAGCTGGTCGGTGTGCCTGGTTTTCAGCGAAGCAGCCGGCAACCGGTGCGGTGTCCTCGCCAGGCTCTCGACGCTGTGAGTTTGCTGCCGGGTCCTTGCCCGCCCACCCTCGCAGGACACGCCGCAAGTACGTCCTTGTAGGCTCTTACGCGGCATCCATGCCGCGTAAGGTCCCGCGACGGTGGGCGGACAAGGACCTGTCGAGATGGTCGGTGTGCACGGTTCTCAACAAAGCGGCCAGCCATCTTTCTGGTGCGGTGTCCTCGCCGATTGCGGGACCGTGTGGCGGCATGGATGCCGCTACCGAGCCCCCAGGGATGGGTTCACGGCGTGTCCCGCGAGCGGTGAGGGCACCGCACACTCGACCTGGATTCGGTAGCGGCGAGATCCTCCCACTGCCGGGCCGGGGAGGCGCCCCAGGCGTGCGGTGCCGCCTGAGGCAGGGATCGCACAACTGTGACCAGCTTCAGTCTCGATGGGTGTCGCAGCCAACCCAACCGGACCCAACTGATCGACAGAATTGCCGGTTTGGGCCTTGACTGCGCAGTCCAATTGGACGGGTTCGCAGCCTTGCGCCGACCGTTCGTCAGACAGTGCTTTGTGCTGTAAGGGTTTTCGGGATTTTCCTACATTTGGTGTTGACCCCTCCGGGTGACCCCACTATCTTGGGGGAGTCGGTGGTTGGTCGCCCCAAGGCGTCCGGACCAGTGAGAGCATGATTTGCAGCAGGTTGCCAATCAAACGCCTCTCCGCGGCGGCAGCAACGAACGATCACAGCCATCCGGGCGTCGCCTGGAGCGGGCGGCGTGGTCTCGTTGCGCCGCGGTTGTTTCGCCACCGACCACTGCGCGACAGCACACCGCGCGGTGGCGGCCGTGGAATCTCCGGTAAGGAGATGGCTGGTGAAGGCGATGCCGCCGCAGACCGTGGGTCTTGCGTGCTGGTCGTCGCGCACCGCCATCGCTGTCCAGGGAATCCGGATCCGGCCGCAACCCGTCCCCAGCCGGGTTCGTGTGCCTACGCATGGAGGACGCATGACCACCAACGACACCCTTGCCGCGATCGCCGCCGGTACCGCAACACCCACCAGCGTTCCCGCCAGTGTCAGCGCGCCCGGTTGCGGCGCGCCGGAATTGACCGACCCGTCGGACATCGTGCCGCCTCCCCGCCAAGCCATTGCAATGCACGCACAGACCATCGAAGAACAAGCCGTCGCCACCTGGATTACCAAGGAAGCCGGCAACCGCCGGATCCCGTTCGAGCCGGAGCGCCTGGAGCGCGCCATCGACCAGATCCATGCCGAATTCCCGCAGCTGGACGTGGCCGACTACAAGCGCTCGGTGTTCGGCTTCGTCGACCGCAAGGACAGCGTCAACGCTGACGACCTGGTCGACCACCTGATCCGCGAGGCCGAGGCCCGCGTCGATCTGACCACCCCGGAGTGGGAGCACTTTGCCGCGCGCCTGTACCTGCGCCGCCTGTACAAGCGCGCCAGCCGCAACCGTTTCTACGACGCCAGCCAGAAGTACGGCTCGTTCGTCGGCCTGCAGGAGAGCCTGGCCGACCGCAATGTCTATTCCAACGACATCCTGCGCCGCTATTCCAAGGACGAGCTGATCGAAGCCGGCAAGATGATCGAGCCTGAGCGCGACAAGCTGTTCGCCTACAACGGCCTGTATTTGCTTGCCACGCGTTACCTGGCCACCGACAACTCGCGCGGCGTGTTCGAGCTGCCGCAGGAGCGTTGGCTGACCATCGCGCTGTACCTGATGCAGGACGAGATCGGCAACGGCAAGGGCAGCCGCGAGCGCCGCATGCAGCTGGTCGGCGAGGCCTACTGGGCGCTGTCCAACCTGTACATGACCGTCGCCACCCCGACCCTGGCCAATGCCGGCAAGGTCGGCGGCCAGCTGTCGAGCTGCTTCATCGACACCGTCGACGACAGCCTGCAGGGCATCTACGACTCCAATACCGACGTGGCGCGCGTGTCCAAGCACGGCGGCGGCGTGGGCGCGTACCTGGGCTATGTGCGTTCGTCCGGTTCGGCGATCCGCGGCGTGTCCAATTCCTCCGGCGGCGTGGTGCCGTGGATCAAGCAGCTCAACAACACTGCGGTGTCGGTGGATCAGCTGGGCCAGCGCAAGGGCGCCATCGCGGTCTACCTGGACATCTTCCACCGCGACATCGAGTCGTTCCTGGATCTGCGCCTGAACAACGGCGACCAGCGTCTGCGCGCGCACGACGTGTTCACCTCGGTGTGCATCCCCGACCTGTTCATGGAAGCGGTCGAGCGTCGTGGCGACTGGTATCTGTTCGATCCGCACGAAGTGAAGCGGATCAAGGGCTGGTACCTGCAGGACTTCTACGACGAGAAGAAGGGCGACGCCAACAGCAGCTTCCGTCGCAAGTACGAGGAAGTGGTCGCCGACGAGCGCATCACCCGCAAGACGGTCAAGGCGATCGAGATCTTCAAGCGGATCATGGTCAGCCAGCTGGAAACCGGCAACCCGTTCATGTTCTATCGCGATGAAGTCAATCGCAAGAACCCGAACAAGCACGAGGGCATGGTCTATTCGTCCAACCTGTGCACCGAGATCCTGCAGAACATGAGCCCGACGCGGATGATGCAGGAGATCATCAGCGGCAATCAGATCGTCACCACCAAGAAGGCCGGCGACTTCGTCGTGTGCAACCTGTCCTCGATCAACCTGGGCCGCGCGATCACCGTGCAGGCAGACCAGGCCGATCTGCTGGGCGCCGACGTGCTGGAACGCTTGATCCCGATCCAGGTGCGCATGCTCGACAACGTGATCGATCTGAATCAGTTGCCGGTGCCGCAGGCCACCATCACCAACCAGAAGTACCGCGCCATCGGCCTGGGCACCTTCGGCTGGCACCATCTGCTGGCGCAGAAGTCCATCCACTGGAATGCCAAGGAAGCCGAGGACTACAGCGACGAGCTATACGAGCGCATCAACTATCTGACCGTGCAGGCGAGCATGGAGCTGGCCAAGGAAAAGGGCACCTACAGCGTGTTCCGCGGCAGCGACTGGCACACCGGCGAGTACTTCCGTGCGCGCGACTACAACAGCCCGCAGTGGCTGGAGCTGTCCGCACAGGTGGCCGTCAATGGCGTGCGCAATGCCTGGATGCTGGCGGTTGCGCCGAACATGAGCACCGCGCAGATCGCCGGTTCCACCGCCTCGATCGACCCGATCTACAGCGCGTTCTACTACGAAGAGAAGAAGGACTTCCGTCGTCCGGTCGCCGCACCTGGCCTGTCGCTGGAAACCTGGCCGTACTACGAAAAGGGTGCCTACAAGGTCGACCAGTTCGCCAGCGTGCGCCAGAACGCGCGTCGCCAGCGGCATATCGACCAGTCGATCAGCTTCAATTTCTACGTGCCCAGCACCATCCGTGCGAGCACCTTGCTGGACCTGCACATGACGGCCTGGCGCGAAGGCCTGAAGACCACGTACTACGTGCGCTCCAACGACATCGACATCAGCGAATGCGAGTGGTGTTCGAGCTAAAGCGCATGCAGTAGCTAAGCGCATTCGCGCTTCGCCTCCACGGTTCGCGTTGCGAACCGTGGACCCTGCTTCATCAGCTCCCACACCCCGCGCCTTCGGCGCGCCCCCTGACTCAGGGGGCTTTCCTCCAGAACGATTGCTGCCGCCGTCCCCGCTGCACGCGCGGGCGACGCCTGAAACACGAGTAGAGACCCATGTCCGCAACACCGCTTGAGCGCATCAAGATCCTGGAGCCGCGTCACCCCAACCGCTCCACCGCCATCATCAATGGCGAAACCTCCGGCATCCTCAACTGGAACGACATCCCGTACCCGTCCTTCTATCGGGCCTACAAGGAGCTGTCGACCAACTTCTGGATCCCCGACGAAGTGGACATGAAGGGCGACGCGCGCCAGTACAACGAGCTGTCGGCGCGCGAGAAGAATGCCTACGACTCGATCATCGGCCTGCTGGCCACGCTGGATTCGCCGCAGACGCGCTTCATCTACAACGTCGCCGAATACATCACCGACCCGGCCGCGCACGCCAATGCCGCGATCATCGGCCAGCAGGAAGTGATCCATAACGAGAGCTACAGCTACGTGCTGGCCTCGATCACCGGCCTGGCCGATCAGAACCGCGTGTTCGAGATCGCGCGCACGCATCCGACCATCATCAAGCGCAATGCGCCGATCATGGGCGCCTACGAAGACTTCATGCGCGACAAGACGGCCGAAACGCTGATCCGCGCGCTGATCCAGTCCTCGATCCTGGAAGGCATCAACTTCTATTCCGGCTTTGCGTATTTCTACAATCTGGTCCGCCAGAACCGCATGACCGGCACCGGCAAGATCATCAGCTTCATCAACCGCGACGAGCTGGCCCATTCCAAGTTCATCAGCGAGCTGATTCGCGCCATCATCGGCGAGAATCAGGCACTGCAGGGCGACCAGCTCACCGATTACGTGCACAAGGCCTTCGAGCACGCGATCGACCTGGAAACGGTGTGGACGGCCGAAGTGCTGGACGGCATAGACGGCATCGACGTGGACGAGATGATCCGCTACGTGAAGTACCGCGCCAACAAGATGGCCGGCATGCTCGGCATCGAGAAGCTGTACGAAGGCGCCAACGACAACGTGATGCCGTGGATCAAGGCCTACGCCGACAACTTCACCGAAACCAAGACCGACTTCTTCGAAATGCGCAATGCCTCGTACAAGAAGACCAACTCGGATAACGGCTTCGACGATCTGTGACTCAGCTGCGGTAGCGTTGATACAGTCGCCGCCATAACGTCCGGATGGGAAGTCCAGGGTTCGCTCTAGGGAGACACTCTTTTGGCTCGCGAAGATTACTTATTCACTGGCGCTGACTGGTTGTCGGTCGATCGTAATCAACGCCAGCAGATGACCGAGGAGATCGAAAGAATAGACTCGGATCGTCTACTGAATACGTCTGTCGACGATCTAACCATCTATTTTTCGGAGAAGTACGGCATCGAAGTGCCTGTTCTTGACGAAGGCGGTCTGGTTGTCGATGAGCGCGAGACGCAGATCGATATCAGCAGAGATCACAGCAGACATGTGCTGGATCGAAGCAGGCCGTGCTACATCACCGGCTCAGCGATTGAGGTGGAAGTGCCATTCACGGGAGAGGCTGAGGCGTTCAACATCAGGCCGAATCCTTACAGCCTGAGTCCACCAAGGGCGCGCGTACACGGCAATCTACTGACCTTCACGATCTCTGGAACGCAACTTGTTGCTGACCAAGTTCGCGGACATATTGATCGCACTCTCCAAGAGATTCAGTCTTACTTGGAAAACTTACGTGCGAATGTTCAGGGACTTAACCGGCAGCTACCAAAATCTGCCCGCGCAGCTATTGAAGCTCGTCGCGAAAAGTTGCTTGCCAATCGCAGCACGGTTGCAGCGCTCGGGTTCAAGATGAAGGAGCGACCGAACGCTCCGAAAACGTACGTCCCAGCAGAGGTGCGAAAAAAAATCTCTCCTACCATGCCACGTGCAAGCTCCGATCCTTACAAACCAGAGCCTGCGCTTAGAGAAACCGACTACGAGCACATTCTTGGAGTTATGCAAAGCATGACCCAAGTGATGGAACTGAGCCCTTCTGCTTTCCATGATGTTGATGAGGAAGCATTGCGGTCTCACTTCCTAGTTCAACTCAACGGACATTACCAAGGTCAGGCGACCGGCGAGACGTTCAACTACGAAGGGAAAACCGACATCCTGATCCGCTCCGAGGGACGGAATATCTTCATCGCGGAGTGCAAATTTTGGTCGGGCCCTAGGAAGCTTTTGACCACGATCGACCAATTGCTTGGCTACAGCTCTTGGAGGGATACAAAGACAGCAATCGTTGTATTTAATCGGAATCGGGATTTTTCCAAGGTGCTGGCGGCAATTCCTGAAGCTGTAAGTTCGCATCCGCAGTACAAGAAGACCCTGTCTAGATCAAGCGAGACAGTTTTTCGATATTTGTTCGCAAACCGAGACGACAGAAATCGAGAGCTGTATCTCACCGTCATGGCTTTCGACGTACCAACGCCGCGTGCCTGAGGCCTAGATAGGGAATTTGCGCGGTGGCTCCACGCGCAGTCTTTTCTAAGCTCTCGTGCCTTAACGTTCTAAGAAATCACAATCAGCCTGTCCCTTGCGCATCCTCCTTGCCCACACTTCGCTTAGCGGCAACACGCGCGATGTCGCGCGTGCGATCCGCGCGCGCTGCGAAAAGTTGGGCCATGCGGTAACCTGGATCGATGCCGACATCCAGACGCTTGCCCAGGCCTGCCCCGCCGGCGCCGTGCACGATCTCTACATCCTCGGTAGCTGGAGCATCAACGCCGGGCGTACGCCACCGGAGATGAAGCGCTTCATCGAAGAGCTCGTGAATGCGGTCGGCAAGCCGGAACGGCTAGCGGTGTTCGGCACCGGCGAGACGCAGTGGGGCGAGGAGAATTACTGCGGCGCGGCGCGGCGCATCGCCGCGTTCTTCGGTACGTGCTATCCGCGGCTGGAGATCGAACAGATGCCCCACGGCGAACGCGACGCCACCAAGATCCAACGCTGGACCGACCACATTCTTGCCTGTACAGAGACATCCCCCCATGCAAACTCTCCACGCCTCAACCCCTGATGACTACGTCGCCGCCCTGGCCGCGCATCCGCGCCTGCTGGTCGACTATTACAAGGACAATTGCCCGGGGTGCAAGATGCTCGACATGTCGCTGACCAAGTTCGCCGCGAGCGAGGACGCCGCGGGCGTCGCACTACTCAAGGTGAAGCTGGAAGTGGTTGGCGAGGAGTTTTTCCGCAGCCTGGGCCTGCGGCAGACGCCGACGTTGGCGTTGTTCAAGAACGGCAGCGAGGTGGCGCGCCTGCCCGGCTTCCAGTCGCCGGCGCAGGTGGAAACCGCGGTCAAGACCAGCCTCTGAGCCACCGTGGCGCGCAGCCGCATGCGCACCTGCGGTTGCCCGTCATCGCATCGAGGCGATGGCTGCCCGCCGCCTTACCCAGTGATGGCGACGCAATCTTGATGCTCCCGTAGGAGCGGCCCCGGCCGCGACCGCCGTCCCGACAAACCCCATCGCGCGCGCGGCGGTACACGACAGCCACGCCGAATACCGGCCGCCGGCCAACCCGCCCGCGGCAACCGTGCGCAAGCGCAACGTAGCGCCCGCGTTGGCAAGATGGCTGTCCATCACCACTGCGCTACGTTCCGGCGTACGCCGCTGCGGCTGACCGCCTATCCTGTGGGTGCCAGGCTGCTGCAATCGCCCTGGCGCGCAGCGACCCCTTTCCCTGGAAACCCCCATGTCAGACAGCCTGCAGACCCAGCCACCGATCGAAGTCCGCATGGCCGAGATCGTGTTCCCGAACCACACCAACCACATGGGCACGCTGTTCGGTGGGCAGGCGCTGGCATGGATGGACAAGGCCGCCTTCCTGGCCGCCTCGCGCTATGCGCGCCGTGCGGTGGTGACCGCGCGCTCGGACCAGGTGGATTTCAAGCTGCCGATCCGCCAGGGCCAGATGGTGGAAACCATCGCACGGGTGGTGTCGGTGGGGCGCAGTTCGATCAAGGTGGAAGTGGAACTGATCGCCGAAGACCTGCTCAGCGGCGCACGCGAGCTGTGCACCCGCGGCCACTTCGTGATGATCGCACTCGGCGACGACGGCAAGCCGACCACGGTGCCGCCGCTGCCAGCGGTCAGCAGCTGACGGCGCTTATTCCTCGACCTCGCGGTCCTCGCGCTTGGTTTCCGCCATCGCCTCGGGCTCCAGCTCTTCGGCGCTGCGATTGAGTTTGACGAATACGCCCCAGGCGATCAGCAACAGCGCCGCGCACAGGCCCACCGCCGCCGCATACGGCAGCTTGGCCGGGTCGTCGTGCATCAGCTCGAAGATCGACACCAGCGTTTCGATCGCCAGCGCAATCACGATCACCACGAAGAACCGCGACAGGTAGCGGCGTACGCGCGTCGGGCCGCTGACCTTGACGTCGCGCAGGATCTCTTCCTCGAAGATGGTCTGGCCCAGCTCCAGCGTCACCAGCGCCACGGTGAGCAGGCCGATCGCCTCCAGCACCACGTTGAAGCGGTCGCGCACCACCATGTCGCCGCCCGGGGTAAAGCCATGCCACAGCTCCAGCCCGGCCATCGCCACCAGACCCGCCGCGCACAGCACAAAAAATGCCAGGATCACGAAGTGACCGGCACGGAACAGGTGGCTGAGCAGTTTCATCGGCGGCGACACGGGCGAGGGGATGCAGAGCATCGTGCGCACCGCGTCGTGATGGCGCGAAGGCAATGGCAATGCCCATGTCGGCGGTGGCGCGTTGCGGCGATGTCGCCTTGCAGTGGTCATGCGTTGGCACTGCAACGCATGCGCCTGATCGAAGCAGGCATCAGGAGTCAGCTTCTTTCCGAAGACCGCTTCAACGATCAGCGCCGAAAGGGCGCCAATCAGCCGCGACAAGGGTGGAGGTGCCAGAGAGGCGGACGGCGCTACACAAAAAGCCGTCCGCTCCAGGTCGCAGCCCTTCCCCCGCCGGGGAAGGTGCCCGCAGGGCGGATGGGGGTACCGTCTACACGCACCCCTGCCGCACCCGCACCCCAACACCCTCAGCTATGCCGCAACACCTGATACGCCTGCAGATGCACATTGGCCGCCATCAGCAGCGGCGCATTGCGCCCTGTCTCGCGCACGCGCCTGAGCATGTCGCCGACGATCTGCGCCGCTTCCACGTCCTGGCCGGCTTCCAGATCGCGCAGCATCGAGGCCTTCAGCGGCGAATCCACCTGCAACAAGGTCTGCAGCGCCTTGGCCCGCGCAGCTTCCGGAATCGGCTGCCCGGCCGCATCGGCGGCCCACAGGCATTCGTTGTACAGGCCGTTGATCAACGCACGGCCGTCGTCGGTGGCGACGATCGCCCCGACCGGTGCACGCATCAGGCAGGTGGCAGCGGCCAGCGCGGTGAGGAAGCTGTACTTGATCCACTGCTCCTGAGCGATCTGCTCGCTGGCCACATGATCGATGCCGGCTTGCGCGCAGGCCGCCGCAAGCGCCTGCACGCATGCCGATGCGGCGCGGCCATCGCGTTCGCCGAAGGTCATTGCCGCCGGCTTGCCCAGGTGCAGGATCTCACCGTGCTCGCCCTTGGTCGCGCTGATGAAGCACAGCCCGCCCAGCACGCGTGCGGCACCGAAACGCTCGTCCAGCGCCGCGTAATGGCGCAGGCCGTTGAGGATCGGCAGCAACGTCGTGTGCTCGCCCACCGCCGGCGCAATCGCCTCGATCGCGCTATCCAGGTCGTAGGCCTTGCAGCTGAGGATCACCAGATCGAACGGCCGCTGCGCCACCAGGGCCGGCAAGTCCTGCGCGGTGACATGCGCCACCGGCAGATCCGCATCGCCCAAGGGACTGCGGATACGCAAGCCATCGGCCTGCAGCTGCGCGGCCCGTGCACCGCGCACCAGAAAGGTCACATCGACACCGGCCTGCGCCAGGCGTCCACCGAAATAACCGCCGGTGCCGCCGGCACCGAGGATGAGGATACGCATCGCCATCGTCATCAGCTCCGCAAACCCACGCCACGGCGCAGCAGCCACAGCGCCAGCGCGCTGAGGACCGCGACAAAGCCCAGCATCAGCGCGTAGGCGACCCAGATCGGCACGTCCGAGCTGCCGAGCAGGCCGTAGCGGAACGCGTTGACCATGTAGAAGATCGGGTTGGCGTGGGTGGCCGCTTCGGCCCATGGCGGCAGCAGCTTCACCGAGTAGAACACGCCGCCCAGGTAGGTCAGCGGGGTCAGGATGAAGGTCGGCACGATCGCCACGTCGTCGAACTTCTTGGCGTACACCGCGTTGACGAAGCCGGCCAGCGAGAAGATGGTCGCGCCCAGCAGCACCGTGGTCAGCGTGACCAGCGGATGCGGGATGCGCACCGGGGTGAAGAACATCGCGATGATCAGCACCAGCGCGCCGACCATCACCCCGCGCAGCACCGCGCCGGAGACGTAGCCCCACAGGATCACCCAGTTGGGCATCGGGCTGACCAGCAGCTCTTCCACATGCCGGCCGAACTTGGCGCCGAAGAAGCTGGAGGAGATGTTGCCGTAGCTGTTCTGGATCACGCTCATCATCACCAGGCCGGGCACGATGAACTGCATGTACGAGTAGCCACCCATGTCGCCGACGCGCGAGCCGATCAGCCCGCCGAAGATCAAGAAGTACAGCGTCATGGTGATGGCCGGCGGCACCAGGGTCTGACCCCAGATGCGCAGGATGCGCTGCACTTCGCGGCGCACGATGGTGCCCAGCGCAATCCAGTTGCGGCGCGCGTTGGTGGGTTCGGTCACGGTGCGGATCTCGTTCATGGCTGGCCTCCGCTGCGCGGCTGCGCGGGCGGTGTGCCGTTGGGGGCGACAGGCGTGGGGGCGGTGGCCGGTACCGGGGTGTCACCGGTCAGGCGCACGAACAGCTCTTCCAGCCGGTTGCTCTTGGTGCGCATCGAGCGCACCCGGATGCCGGCGCTGCCGAGCGTGGCGAACACGCGGTTGAGGTCCATCGCGCGCGGCATGTCCAGGTCCAGCGTGTGGCCATCGATGGCGGTGAGCGTGGTGCCTTCGATCACCGGCAATTCGGCCGGCAGGTCGCCGTCGATATCGAACAGGAAGCCTTCCACGTCAAGCTTGGCCAGCAGTTCGCGCATCGGCCCCTGGGTGACGATCTGGCCGTGGTTGATGATGGCCAGGTTGCGGCACAGGTGCTCGGCTTCTTCCAGGTAATGCGTGGTCAGGATGATGGTGGTGCCGGCGGCGTTGATCTCCTTGAGCACGCGCCACATGTCGCGGCGAATCTCGATGTCCACGCCGGCGGTGGGCTCGTCCAGGATCAGCAGCCGCGGCTGGGTCATCATGGCGCGGGCGATCATCAGCCGGCGCTTCATGCCGCCGGACAGCGTGCGGCTCATCACCTGGGCCTTTTCCCACAGGTGCGAGCGGCGCAGCTCCGCTTCGGCCAGGCGCTCGGCCTCGGCGCGCGGCATGCCGTAGAAACCGGCGTAGTTGACCAGGATGTCGAAGGGTTTTTCGAACAGGTTGAAGTTGACCTCCTGCGGGACCAGGCCGATCAGGCGCATTGCATCGCTGCGTTGGCCAACCAGGTCGGTGCCGAACACCTCCACCTGGCCGGCGGACAGGTTCACCAGCGAGCTGATGATGCCGATCAGGGTGGATTTGCCGGCGCCGTTGGGGCCGAGCAGGGCGAAGAAATCGCCTGGCGCCACGTCCAGCGAGACGCCCTTGAGCGCCTGGGTGCCGTTGTCGTAGGTCTTGCGCAGATCGCACACACGCAGCGCGGGTGCGGTGATCGGAGATGGAGAATTCAAGATGTTCCTTCGCGTCAGCGTGACGGCGCAGCGAGTTGCAGGCCGTTATTATAGAAGCCCGCGGGGGCAAGCCCCGATCACAGACTGTCCCAAATACGTTCGTGCCCGTTCAATTCCCCCTCAAGCTTGTCGACCGGCGCATGATTGCGCCCACCGTGGCCCACTGCCAGTTCCTGCGTGACGACGGGCAGCCGCTGGATTTCCAGCCCGGGCAGTTCATCCAGATCCATTTCGATGCCGCCGACGGCACGCCGACCAAGCGCAGCTATTCGCTAGCGACCATCCACGACCATGCGCTCGGACCGGGCGAGGCGGTGGATATCGCGGTGAGCTTCGTGCCCGGCGGCTCGGCCACCGCGCTGTTCGAAGGCCTGCAGATCGGTGACCAGTTGCAGGCCAGCGGGCCCTACGGGCGCTTCTGCCTGCCGCCGGGCGACCACAACCGGCGTTATGTGCTGATCGCCACCGGTACCGGCGTCACCCCGTACCGGTCGATGCTGCCGTTGCTGGCCGAGGCGATCGCCACCCGCGGTGTGCAGGTGCTGCTGCTGCAGGGCGCACGCACGCCGGCCGAGCTGTTGTACGGCGATGACTTCCGCGCATTTGCCGATGCACATCCGTCGTTCCGCTACGTGCCGTGCTTCTCGCGCGAGCTGCCCGAGCAGCCGCATGCCGATGTGCGGCACGGTTACGTGCAGCAGCAGCTAGCCGAATGCGCGCCCGATGCGCAAGGCGATATTGCCTACCTGTGCGGCAACCCGGATATGGTGGACAGCTGCATCGAGGCCCTGAAGGCAGCCGGCCTGCCAAACGCGCAGATCCGCCGCGAGAAATACGTCAGCCCGGCTCCGGCAAAAACCTGAGCCAGTCGCACGGTGCCGGGCTGGCTTGCTTGGCACCCGCCGATCGCGGTGCGCGGGTCCCGATGTGTTCAAGGCCCCTCGACAGCATCGCGATGCTGTCCCGGTCATCCCTCCCGCCCACTGTGCGCTGCTGCAGCCGCATCCTGTGCTCCGGCGCGTGGTGCAACTGGAGCCACTGTTGCTCGGGCTGGCATTCTTGCTGACCGCTTCCGCGCTCACTACTGCAGGGCGCCGAATGCAGCGCGCCGCCGAATCGTCAGGCCGCAGCCCGCGCCGCTGGCGGCCGCTGCAACTCGACGGTGATGTGCACCAGTTCTTCGTGGATCTGCAAGGCGGCGCGGACCAGGTCCGCATCGATGTCGGCCGCAGTGACCAGACTGACGATGCAGGCATAACGATCGCTACCCACGCGCCAGACATGCAGGTCGCCGATGTCGATGGCATGCGGCAGCTCGGCGATGACCTGCTTCACTTCTTCCACCACCGGTGCATCCATCTCCGCATCCAGCAGCACGCGGCCGGTACTGCGCAGCAGTCCCCATGCCCACACGGTGACCAGCACCGCGCCGACGATGCCCATGATCGGATCCAGCCAGGTCACGCCCCAGTACATGCCGGCAAGCAGCGCGACGATCGCCAGGACCGAGGTCGCCGCATCGGCCACCACGTGCAGATACGCGGCACGCAGATTGAGATCGGCATGAGCATCATGATGACCATGACCATGACCATGACCATGACCATGACCATGACCGTCATGCGCGTGGTCGTGGTGATGGCCATGCGCATGGCCATGCGAGTCGCGCAACCACCAGGCGCAGATCAGGTTGACCAGCAGGCCGATGACGGCAATGACGGTGGCTTCCTGGTACTGGATGGGCTTGGGCGAGAACAGCCGTTCCAGCGACTGGAACGCCATCAGGCCGGCCACGCCCAACAGCAGGATCGCGCTTGTGTAGCCCCCGAGCACTTCGACCTTCCAGGTGCCGAAGCTGAAACGCAGGTCGTTGGCATTGCGCCGCGCGAAGCGGTAGGCGAACAGCGCCAGCCCCAGCGCCAGCGCGTGCGAGCTCATATGCCAGCCATCGGCGAGCAGGGCCATGGAATTGAGCGTCCAGCCGCCGACGATCTCCACCACCATCATGACCACGGTCAGGATGACGGCCTTGCGGGTGCTGCGCTCGGCAAGCGGGTTGGCGCTGGCGAATGTGTGCGACTGCGCGCAGTGCGGCGCGGCGTGCGTGATCGACATCGGAAGGGGCTCTGGCTACGATACCCCCCTATGGTATCTCAGATACCCCCAGGGGGTATACGGTAATGGCACATCTGAATCAGGACAAATCCAAACTGCTCGCCCGCGTGCGCAGGATCCGTGGGCAAGTAGAGGGGCTGGAGAAAGCCCTGGCGCAGGACGTGGACTGCACCGCGTTGCTGACGCAGGTGGCGGCGTTTCGTGGCGCGGCGCAGGGCTTGATGGTCGAGCTGCTCAGCGAGCACTTGAAGCATCACGTCGCGGCACCGGAGGCGCTGGGCGAGCGCGAACTGGCGGTCGACGACATCACTGCCATTCTCAAGACCTATCTCAAGTAAGAGCGGCCATCAAAACGACTGCTCTCACCGTCAGGTGGGCGCGGCCGGTGCTTGGAATGGTCATGTACCACCCGTGCACTGCGGTTGCTCCGCGATGTCTGCACCCGCTGGTCACTGCGCGTTACGTTTTGTTTGCCGCTTCAAGTCCTGCACATCGGGTCGATGCGATCACGCCGATTCGCTTTTCACCTTGTGCGCTGCGCGGACTGAGCGATGGCCCAGCGCGCTGGACCTTGATGATGTCGTGCCTTTAGTGTCCTGCGGCGATGCGCGCGACAGGCCGCAACGCATGCATGACGCACCCGACGTCGCGAACGATGCACGGTCGGGACGTCGCGCCGAACTGCGCGCATCGCTGCGCGCACGCAATCCACACCCAACGCCTCGCCTGATTGCAGGCGCAATGGCATGCCGGGCGCTCAGCGCGCCGACGGCTCCAGCGTCATCAGCACCACATCGTTGCTGCGCATCGGCACGCGGATCTCCACCACGCCATCGGCGCCGACGCGCACGCGCCGGTCCTGCTCGGGCGTGTCGCGCGTGGCCTGCTGCAACTGCGCCAGCTGCCGCGGCGCCAGGTCCTTGGGCATGCCCATGTCGATGTACAGCGACAGCGGATCGTTGCGCCGGTAGCCGGTCTTGCGCACCTGCAGCCGGTAGTTGCCGGCCGGCACGTGCGCCAGGCGGAATACCAGCGCTGCGCTGTCGGTGCTCGGCACCTGTTTGGTATAGAACGGGGTATTGCTCACCGCCTGCACCGGCTGCTGCCAATCCCAGGCCAGCGCGGCGATGCGCTGGCCATCCACCGCCGCAAATGCGTGCGCATCGCGCAGCGGAATATCGCGGCCCTTGAGCGCGTTCAAGTATTTGTAGGCAAACCACGCCGGCTTACGGATGCCCTCGCGATTCATCAGCCCGAAGCCGCCGTGGAAGGGCGTGGGCGGCGGGCCGGGTTCTTCGAACAGATCGGTGTAGGTCCAGTAACTCATGCCCTGCACCAGGCCTTGCACCTGCTTGAGCTTGGTCAGGATGTAGGGCGCGTTGATGTAGCTGTCGTGGACGAAATCGCGCGGCGTGTAGCTGCTGCTCCACTCGGTGAAATACAGCGGCAGATCCGGAAACGGCGAGGCCTGGATCTGTGCACGCACGCGGCGCACATCGCCGACGATGGCATTCGGCGATGCCGACAGCTTGACGTCCTGCTTGCCGTCCTCATCGAGAAAGCCGCCGTCCACGCCATAGGTATGCGTGGTGACGAAATCGATCGGCAGTTTGTGCTTGGCAGCGAAGGCCAGCAGCTCCGGCACCCAGTCCGCCCCGGCGGTGGAGGGGCCACCGACGCGCAGCTGCGGATCGATCGCCTTGATCGTGCGCGCGGTATTCGCATACAGGTCGAAGTAGGCCTGCTGGTCGGCGTTTTCCCAGAAGTCCTTGAGGTTGGGCTCGTTCCACACCTCGAAGTACCACTGCCGCACCTCGTCGGCACCGTAACGCGCACGGATGTGGCGCACGTACGCATCGATCAGCTGCGTCCACTTGGCCGGGTCCGGATGCGAGGTGTTGCCCTTCCAGTAGAAGAGCGTCTGCTCGGATGTCTTCATCGCGCCGGGTGTAAAGCCCAACTCCACGAATGGACGGATGCGCTTGGCCAGCAGCGCATCGTAGAGCTGGTCCAGTTTGGTCCAGTCGTAGACGAGCGTGCCGTCGACGTCTTTCACCGTGCCGAGCACGTCATGGAACACGTCGTGGAAGCGGATATAGCGAAACCCCAGCTCCTGCACCGCCGGAACCAGTTGCGCCTGGCTGTCGCTGCGGATCAAGGTGCCGGGAAAGTCCGAGCCGATCGACAGGTCGTAGAACCGGTCGACCGGCCCGGCGGCGCTGGCCAGATCCAGCTCGATCGTGCGAGGTGCGGCGGCCTGCGCCATGGCAGAGCTCGCCATGCAGCCGCTCAGTGCAATTGCCAACCAGATCTTCAGACGCATCACCGCTCCCGCCAATGTTCGATCGCGGAGCGTAACCCAGCTCCGGCCCGGTGCTGCGGAGCCGGAGTGCTTGCGTCTTCCTGCTGCCAGCGTTGCGTGGCGATGGGCAGGGATTACACGCGGTCGAGTGTGTAAAGGGTGCTTGACAGCCGGCCGTGCCAGGCGCATCGTGCCTGTCAAGTTGACTTGACAGGCGAAGGGAATGCGTCAGCAGCATCGGCAATGGGAGTGCACACCGGCATGGTTGGCGCAGCGGCCGCTGCGCGGCGATGCCGGGATGGGGAACACTGGCCTGCCAGTGCGCCCATCGGCGCGCGCGAGGCCACGCATATGAGCCGCTGCAAACGCAATGCGCTGCTGGCGCTCGGTCTGGGAGCCGGCCTGCTCGCCGTCAGCGCGCTCGGTCGCTGGCAGCTGCTGCCGATGAGTGCCCACCTTGCCGGGCTCTGTGCCGGCATGGGCGTGTCCTGCCTGGTGCTGTCGCTGCTGCTCTTGCTGTCGCGCGGCAGCCTGCGCGACAGCACACGGCCGGCATTGGCGCGGCGCTATCACCGCGAATTCGGTGTGCCGATGGGCTTGTATGTGGTGGTGATGCTGTTCTGGAGATACTTGCTTGCGCATGTGGATCCGAGCTGGGCGCGCGTGCTGATCGCCTTGTTGCCGGCCGTGCTGGTCGCTCTGGTGATCCGTGCGGTGGCGCGCTACGTGCGCGATTCGGACGAGATGCAGCGGCGCATCGAACTGGAGTCGATCGCCATTGCCGCCGGCCTGGTCAGCGGCGCGTATATGACCGGCGGGTTCCTGCAGGCTGCCGAGCTGATCGACATCCCCGCGACGGTGGCGATGCTGTGGGTATTTCCGATGTTGTGCGCCATCTACGGCGTCACCAAAAGCATCAATGCCCGACGGTTCGAATGAATAGCCGGGTGCGCGAATTGCGCGAGGCCAGCGGCTGGTCGCAAGGCGAGTTGGGCGAACGCCTGGGGGTATCGCGGCAGACCATCAATGCGCTGGAGACCGGCAAGTACGATCCCAGTCTGCCGTTGGCATTTCGCATCGCGCGTCTGTTCGGGGAATCGATCGAGCACGTTTTTCTTTACGAAGACGGGCAGTAGCCGCACCGGTCACGCCCGACCGGATGCGGCGTCAGGGGACAGGAACTATCAGGAGAGATGGTGAACATGGTGAAGCAACCCACACTGGTGGCGGCGCTGCTGATCGCATTGCTGGCAACCGGATGCCAGCCTGCGGACCAGCCGGCTAAAAACACGGCTGCCACGACCAAGACGGGCGCAGCCACGCCCGGCCTCGCGCAGCCGCAGGCCAAGCCGCAGACCGGCACCGCCGCAGGCAATCGTTACGGCACGCTGCAATTTGCACCGTGCACGCTGAGTTCCGGCAGCGCGGCCGGCAATATCGAGGCGCAATGCGCCAGCCTGCGCGTGCCGGAAAACCCGGCCGCGCCGACCGGGCGCAGCATCGACCTGAAGATCGCCTGGCTGGAAAGCGATGCCGGCGCCGGCAGCACGCCGGATCCGGTGTTCTTCATTGCCGGCGGGCCGGGGCAATCGGCGACCGAGGTTGCCGCCATCGCCGCGGCTGCATTGCGCGAAGTGCGTAAAAAGCGCGACATCTTTCTGGTCGATCAGCGCGGCACCGGGGGATCGCACCCACTGCGGTGCGAGACTGCCGATGGCAAGCCGTTGCAGACCGGCATGGCGTCCAGTCCGGAAGAATTGATGGCCCATGCCAGGCAGTGTGCCGAAGGCCTGCGAGGCCGTGCCGACCCGCGGTACTACACCACCGCCGAAGCCATCGGCGATCTGGATGCAGTCAGAGCCGCCCTGGGCGTGCCACGTATCGACCTGGTCGGTGTGTCGTACGGTACGCGCGTGGCGCAGCACTATGCCAAACGCTATCCCGCACAGACGCGGGCCATCGTGCTTGATGGCGTTGCGCCCAGCGATCTGGTGATCAGTGGTGAGTTTGCACGCACCTTCGAGGATGCACTGATCCTGCAGTCCGAGCAGTGCCGTGCCATCGCCGCGTGTCGCGCGCGCTTTCCCACCGATGTGCGCACGCAACTGCGCACCGTCATGGAGCGGTTGAAGACCGAATCACCGGAGGTGGAGTATCGCGATCTGCGCACCAACGCCATCAAGCGCGATCGGGTGACCGCCGATGCGGTGATAGGCCTGGCGTTTACGTTCTCCTACGCACCGCAGAGCGCTGCCCTGCTGCCGCTGGTGCTGGATGAAGCCGCCGCGGGTCGCTACGCGTCGCTGATGGCGTTGTCGCACATGGACATGCAGATCAACCAGCCCATGCAATGGTCGGTGGTGTGCGCTGAAGATGCGGATCGCTATCGCCCGGCGCCCGAACACCAGGCGCTGCTGCTGGGCGAGGATGTCCCACGCAGCGTCTTTGCCGCATGCCCTGTGTGGCCCACCGGCAAACGTGCCGCCGACTTCACCGCGCCACTGCGCTCGCAGGTTCCGGCCTTGCTGTTGTCCGGTCAGCTGGACCCGGTCACGCCGCCACGCTATGCCGACACCGTGCTCAAGGGACTGCCCAATGGGCGGCATCTGGTTGCGCCCGGCCAGGGACACAGCGTCATGGCGCTGGGCTGCATCCCCAAACTGATGGCGCAGTTCATGGAAACCACCAACGCCGGTGGGCTGGACGCGCAGTGCGTTGCCGATCTCAACAACGTGCCCGCGTTTACCTCGTTCAACGGATGGGAACCATGAGCCGCACCGACCACGCCACGGAGGCGCATGCATGATCGTCGTCGACAACCTGCACAAATCGTTCAAGACCAAGACCGGCCTGGTGAAGGCGGTGGATGGGGTCAGTTTCAGTGCTGCCGACGGCCAGATCACCGGCCTGCTCGGCCCCAACGGTGCCGGCAAGACCACCACCTTGCGCATGCTCTACACGCTGATGTCGCCCGACCAGGGCAGCGTCATGGTGGACGGTGTGGATGCCGCCCGCGACCCGGTGACGGTGCGCCGCGCGCTGGGCGTGTTACCGGATGCGCGCGGCGTCTACAAGCGGCTGACCGCGCGCGAGAACATCGCCTACTTCGGTGAGCTGCATGGCCTGTCGCGTGCTCAGATCGCCGAGCGCACGCGCCTGCTGTCGGCCGCGCTGGACATGGACGACATTCTCGACCGTCAGACCGAAGGCTTCAGCCAGGGCCAGCGCACCAAGACCGCAATTGCACGCGCGCTGGTGCACGACCCGCGCAACGTCATCCTCGACGAGCCCACCAACGGGCTGGATGTGATGACCACGCGCGCCATGCGTGGCTTCCTGCAGCAACTGCGGGCCGAGGGGCGTTGCGTGATCTTTTCCAGCCACATCATGCAGGAGGTGGCGGCGCTGTGCGATCGCATCGTCATCGTCGCCAAGGGCACGGTGGTGGCCTGCGGCAGCGCCGACGAACTGCGCGCCAGCACCGGCGAAGACAATCTGGAAGACGCCTTCGTCAAGGCGATCGGCTCGGACGAGGGACTGCACGCATGAGCACCACATCGTTGTTGTCCACGCTATGGACGGTGCTGCGCAAGGAATTGCGCGACATCGGCCGCGATCGCCGCACGCTCGCACTGGCCTTGCTGCTGTCGCCATTACTGTATCCGGTGCTGATCCTGGGCATGGGCGCATTGAGCGAAAGCCGCGTGCGTACGCAGATCGACAAGCCGTTGGAGATCCCCATGCTCGGCCGCGAGAACGCGCCCAATCTGGTGCGGTTCCTGGCCGCGCAGGGACTCAATGCGGTCGATGCGCCGGCCGATCTGACTGCCGCAATCCGCAATCAGGATGTGGATGTGGCACTGCGCATCAGCGACAGCTACGCCGACGATTGGCGCGCCGGGCGCCCGGCCCTGGTGGAGGTCATCAAGGACAGCACGCGGCGCGAGGCCGACGTGCCCAGCCTGCGCCTGCAGGCCGCACTCGGCAGCTATAGCCAGCAGGTGGGTGCACTGCGCCTGCTGGCGCGCGGCATCGATGCGCAAGTGGGCAGGCCGCTGGAAATCGCCGCGCAGGATCTGGCCACCGCCGACGCCAAGCGCGGGCAGATGATGGCGATGCTGCTGCCGGTGCTGCTGGTGATCACCTCGTTCCTGGGTGGCGCCTCGCTGATCCTGGATGCCACCGCCGGCGAGCGCGAACGCCAGTCGCTGGAACCCTTGCTGGCCACCCCGGCGCCGCGCAGTGCGATCGTCAGCGGCAAGATCGCCGCTGCCTGCGTGATCGGCATGGTGTCGCTGTTGCTGACCCTGCTGGCCTTCAAGTTGAGTGCGCAGCTGTCCACCTCGAACCTGGGCCGCCAGCTCAACGTCGGCTTCGTGCCGATGCTGCAGATGCTGTTCATCCTGGTGCCGATGCTGTTCATCGGCACCTCGCTGCTGACCTATCTGGCCGCTGCCGCCAAGAGCATGAAGGAAGCGCAGGCGCATATGACCTGGCTGTTGCTGCTGCCGATGCTGCCGGGCTATGCGCTGATGGCGTATCCGTTGAAGACGCAGCTATGGCATTTCGCGGTGCCGTTTCTGGCGCAGAACCAGATGCTGCTCAAGGTGATCCGCCACGAGCAGATCAACGCGCAGACCTGGGCGGTGTATCTGCTGGCGGGCTTCGGTGTGGCCGCGGTGCTGTGGTACGCGGCGGTGCGGCGCTATCACCAGGAGCGGCTGGCGATTTCCGGCTGATGTTCCTTCTCCCCTCGGGAGAAGGTGCCCACGGCGGATGAGGGTACGGATCACCAGTAAAACAAAAAGCCCGCATCGCTGCGGGCTTTTTGTTTGGTACCCGACATTCGCCGGGAGTGCAGTGTATCGATCATCGGCAGCCATTAGCCATTAGCCATTAGCCGGCAATCAACAAACGATCGACCAATCAAGCGATCAAGCGATCAACCAACCAACGGACTCACTCACTCAACCGCATGCAGCGCGACTCGATCGCCCAACGCACCACTCAACCGCCCGGGTTGAACGACAGCGTGCGCCGCGTGGTCACCGGTGCGGCCACCGGTTCGAAGCGCCAGCGCTTGACCGCATTGAGCGCTTCGCGGTCGAACACGCGCGGCGGGGTGGCACGCAGCACGCGCGAGGCGGTGATCGAGCCGTCGGTGCCGACGGTGATCTCCACCAGCACTTCGCCGGAGGTGCCGGCGCGCAGCGCCTCGGGGGGATAACGCGGTGCCGGGGTGCTGATCGGGCGCAGCGACTGCGCGGCCGGTGCAGCTGCGGCAGTCGCCGGGGCCGGGCGCGGGGCGGCCGGAGTTGGAGCCGGCGTCGGGGTCTCGGCCTGACGGCGCGCGGCGGCCTGGCGTTCGGCCTCTGCGCTCTGCTGGCGGGCGGCTTCCTGTTGCGCGGCGATCTGCTGCGCAGCGGCCGCCTCGCGGGTCTGCTGCTCGGCCAGACGCTTCTGCTCGGCGGCCTGCTTGGCCTTGTCTTCGACCAGCTTCTTGGCCTGCTCGGCATCCTGCTCGGAGCGGCTGGCGGCGGTCTTCATGCCGGCTTCCAGGCCACTCTTCAGCCGCGGCAGTGCCGGTGCCTTGGGGTCGACCTTTTCGATCAACGCGATCAGGCGCTGCGCTTCGGGGAATTCTTCGCGGCTGATGCCCTGTTCGGCGGCGATCAGCGTGTACGGCAGCAGGTCGGTCAGCGCGCTGTTGACGGTCGCGTCCTGCGGCTGCTTTTCACGCAAGGCCAGGTAGTACTCCACCGCGTTGTCGCCGGCCGGGGCGTACATGCGATTGTCCTGCAAGGCCTTGGTGGCCGATGCGCGCAACTGGTCGGCGGCCATCGATTGCACCTGCGGCGACACTGCCGTGGCCGGCGTCGGCGCGGCGGCCGGTGCCGCAGGCGTGGCGCCGGTGGCAGGCGCGGTGGCGGCGGCCTTGTCGTCCTGCTTGGAGCAGGCGGCCAGGCCGACCAACAAAATGACCGGCGCGATCCGGCGTGCCATACGGCCCTGTGTCAGATCCAACATGCGTCCCCCTTACCCCGATTGCGAAAGATGCTGCGGCGAGGCCGGCCATTGTTCCCGCAATGGACGGCAAAGCGGCAATCTAGCATTGCTGGGGCGGTCTAAGCCAAGGGGGGCGCCTGCCGGGCGCGAAATTCATCGCGCTCCGGTGGCCAGTGCGGCGTCGGCCGGCAGCTGCGTGGCCGGCTCGGGTAGCGGCGGCGCAGGGCAGTAGCGGCGCAGGAAGTCCGCATGCGCAGGTAGCCGGACCAACGCGGCATCGACCCGCGTGCGGATGGTTTCCAGGAAATGACGAAGCTCGGCATCGCCCATCAGATCGGCCACCGGGTGGTGCTGCTTTGGCGTGATGCCCTGGCCCAGCATCACCTGCACCCAGGAATTTTCTGCAAACAGCTCGTTGGCCTGGTGGAACACCCGCCCGCTCTGGCGGAACAACTCCACCCGGTGCCGCAGCGTGTCGGGGATGTCCATCGCCGCGCAATCGCGCCAGAACGGCGTGTCACGGCGGTCGGTGGCATGGTAGTGCAGGATCACGAAATCGCGGATATGGGTGATTTCGGCGGCGGCCTGGCGGTTGTACTCGGCAATGTCGACATCGTTGATGACCTGCGGAAAGGTCTGCATCAGCCGGATGATGCCGCGCTGGATCAGATGGATGTTGGTCGATTCCAACGGCTCCAGGAAGCCGCTGGCCAGGCCCAGCGCCACGCAGTTCTTTTCCCACACCCGATGCCGCTGATTGGGCGTGAAGCGCAGTGCGCGCGGCTGGGTCAGTGCGCGGCCGCTGAGATTGCGCTGCAGTACCTGCGCGGCGCTGTCCTGATCCATGTAGCGGCTGGAGTACACGATGCCGTTACCGACCCGGTGCTGCAGAGGTATGCGCCACATCCAGCCCGCCTGATCGGCACGCGAGCGGGTGTAGGGCACCGGCGCGCCGACCGATTCGGTCTGCACCGCCAGCGCGCTGTCGGCGAACAGCCACTGCGACCAGTCGTCGGTGCCCACGCCCAGCGTCTTGCCGATCAGCAGGCCGGCAAAGCCAGTGCAGTCGAGGAACAGATCGCCTTCCACCCGCGTGCCGTTGTCCAGCGTCAGCGCGGTGAGATAGCCGCTATGCGCGTGGGTCTCCACGTTGCCGATGCGGCCTTCGATGCGCTGCACGCCGAAGCCTTCGCTGAAGCGGCGCAGGAAGCGCGCGTACAGGCCGGCATCCAGGTGATAGGCGTAATTCATGCCGCCATTGGGCAGGTGTGCAAAGCGGCCTTCCTGCGCGGCACGCAGTTCCAGGCAGTAGTCGCCGAAGTCGCGCGCCAGGCCACGCTGCCGGCCCTTCAACCAGAAATGCTGGAAGCCCGCGCTCCAGTGATCGGTGCCGGTGTGGCCGAAGGAGTGGATGTAATGCCGGTCCACATCGCGCCAGTGTTCGAAGCCGATGCCCAGCTTGATGGTGGCCTGCGTGGCGGCCATGAACGCGGCTTCGTCGATCTCCAGCAGGCGGTGGAAGGTGACCAGGCTGGGGATGGTGGCTTCGCCCACGCCGACCGTGCCGATCTCGTCCGATTCCACCAGTACGATCTGCAGGTGCTTGCCCAGCACTTTGGATAACGCAGCGGCGGCCATCCAGCCGGCGGTGCCGCCACCGGCGATGACGACGCGGCGCACCGGGCGCTGTTGTGGGTCGGAAGGGGCGGTGTCGGTCATGGCGTCAGATCCTCAGCGATTCAGGCGTTGCAGCAACTGCGCGCGCAGGCTGCGGGCACGGGCCTCGTCCATCGGCGCCAGGACGCCGCGCGCAGACTCCGGCATGTGTGCGGCGGTGTCCGCATCGGCATCGAACACGTAATGGTCGAACACGTCCTGCCAGATCGCGCGTTGTTCGGCTGGCAGGTCGCGGAGGGTGAGCAGCGCCAGCATCAGCGCGTTCATCGGCGAATCCATGTAGGCCGGGCTCTGCCGCCACCAGAAATTCATCAGCACGTTGAACGGCATCAGCGCTTCGACGTGATGCCACCACATGCTGGGAATGAACAATGCATCGCCCGGTTCCAGCTCGGCCACCAGCGCGTGTTCCAGCGCCTGCGCATAGCGTGGAAAGCGCTGCAGGTCCGGCGCGGCGATATCCACCAGGCTGACCGGCTGCCCGGCCGGGGTGAGATCGAGCGGGCCGATATACAGATTGGCCAGTTGCTGTGGCGGAAACAGGGTGAAGCGGCGGCGCCCGGCGACCACGCAGGCCAGGTTGTCGGGCAGGTCCTGGTGGGCGGCGATGCGGGTGCGGTTGCCGATCCAGATGCTGGCCAGCGGCTCGCGCTGCGGCAGCGCGATCGGGTTATGCGCGCGCAGGCCGGGCAGGTAGGTGTCCAGCGTGGTGGAGCCGACGTAGATCGCCGGTGGCTGCGGGTTGTGCAGATCGCGCAGCAAGGTCTCCAGCACCACGCCCAGCGGCACGCGCTCGGGGCGGAAATTGAAGCCGCTCATGTCCGCGTTGTAGAAGAAGCGCCCGCCGATGTCCGGCGGGCCGACCTGCGCCACCACCGCCTCGCCGCGATCGAAACCGCGCAGGTAGGCGGCCGCCGCCTGCGCAGAGGTCGCGCCGGCCTGCGCCAGTGGCCAGTCGCGCACCAGCTCGCGCAACACCAACGGCGTGGTGGAGCGCAGCAGGGCCGGGTCCAGCTGCTGCGGGTCCAGCCCGTGCAGTTCTTCGATGGCGCGCGGCTCAGCCAGCATGACGGCGCTGCATGCGGTCGAGCAGATGGCGAAACTGCGCGATTGAGGCCACCGCCATGTACAGCGGCTCCAGATCGCCATGCCGGTGCAGGTCGAGCAAGGCCGCATCGTCGAGTGCGCGCAGGCGTTCCTCGTGCACCGCGTAGAGCCCGGTCAGACGGCATTCCAGGCCGTTCTGCAGCGTGGCCTCGAACACGAACGGTTCCAGCAAGTCGTAGCCAAGCAAGCGGTCGACGAACGCCTGGCTCGCGGCCAGGCCATCGTGCAAGGTGCGCAACACCTGGCTGATGTGGTCGAGGAATTCAGTGGTACCGCCGTGTTCGCGAAACAGCACCTCGCCTTCGCTGCGGCTGATGCGCGGGCTGTCCAGGTCCACGTGCACCATCGGCCCGTCCGGCTGTTCGCCGATCAAAAACGGTTGGCGCTGGATCGCCAGCGGCACATACGGCGCATCCCAGCGCGCACCGTCCAGGAACAGGTTCTCGCCCAGGCGTAATCCCAGCAATGCCAGCGGCTGAAAACTGCGCTCGCCGCTGCGATGGAACACGATCGGGTATTGCGCCTGCAGTTGGCGGAACTCCTGTGGAAAGGTCGCAGCCGACATCACGTCGTCGCCGTAGGCGGCGCCGTGCGTGGTGATCACGCGCAGGTCGCGGTGATCGAGGTTGTTCAACAACACGGCATTGGTCATGGGGGGGAAGACACATCACGCGGGGCGCGTGGCCCATGCTTGGACAGTTGCTTCGGCATGGCAAGTCCCGGATGCGACACATCGGGAAACGCCACGAGAGCGCCGTGCGAAACGCCCCGGCAGACTCGCTGCCGGGAGCGCTTAAAAGAACATCACTGCATGACCAACGCGCTGCATCACCAGAACTTGTAACGCACGCCCAGCATGTAGCGCGGGCCGGTCTGGGTGGCGTAGATGATCTGGTTCGGGTGACGGCCGTGCTGGCGCTGCACCTCGTCGGTGAGGTTGATCGCCTCCAGGCTCAGCGACAGGTTCTCGGTCCACTGGTAACCGATGCTCAGGTCCAGCTGACCATAGGCTTCGGTGTAGACCGGGTTGGGCTGGCCGCTGCCGTCGAAACGTGCGGCCAGGAACTCGTCGCGCCAGTTGTAGGCCGCACGCACCTGCCACTTGTCCCGATCGTAGAAGCCGACCACGTTGGCCGAATCGCTCAGCCCTTCCAGCGCGAACTGCTCGCCGATCACGTAGTTGTTGTAGGTCAGACCGGAGTCGACCATGGTGTAGTTGGCCGACACGCCGAAGCCGCTGTCGCCGAACATGTGCTGCAGGTTGAATTCCCAACCGTCCAGCGAGGCCGAACGCTGGTTGGCCGGCGCGGTGATGGCGAAATTGGCCACCGGATCGCCCGGCTGCCCGCTGATCACACCGGTGGCGTTGCCGTTGGAATCATCCTGCCCGCGCACCACACCGGGCGCACCGCCGCGGTTGCGGAAGATGTAGTTGCGGATGCAGGTCAGGTCGGCCGAGGCACAGCCGTTGCCCAGCGCTTCGTTCCAGTACGCACCACCCACCGGCGTGTTCAATCCCAGCGAGGAGTCGTTGCGCGTGGTCACGCCGATGTAGTTGTCGATGTTCTTGCGGAAGAAGCCCACCGAGGCGTAGCTGGCATCGCTGTAGTACCACTCCAGCGAGAAATCGATGTTGTGCGAGAGCAGCGGCTTGAGGCCGGGATTGCCTTCCTGGCCGGTGCCGCCTTCCAGGCGCGCGATCTGGTTGAGCGTCTGCCCGCCCTGGATGTCGCCCCAGCCGGGCCGGCCGATGGTTTCGCCGTAGCTGCCGCGCAGCACCAGATCCTCGGTGAGCTTGAAGCTCAGGTCCAGGCTGGGCAGCCAGTATTCGTATTTGCCGCTGCCGCTGGCGAACGCCGAGTCGGCCAGGCGGATCGGCAACTCGTTGTTGGCGACCCAGTCGATGCCCACCGCCACCGGCACCAGTGCCTGCGCGTCCACCTTGGTTTCTTCGTAACGCACACCGGCGGCCAGGCTGATCGGCACGCGCAGATCGTCCCAGCTGTTGTTCCACTGCAGGTAGGCGTTCTTAGATTTTTCGGTGACGCGGCGGTCGGTGGTGAACACCGGCGAGGTGCGGTACAGCGCATCGTCGCCGGCCACCTGCGCGGCCGCCTGGCGGGCACGTTCGAAGTCGAACAGGAACAGCTGGTTGAACTGCGCCGGATTGCCGCTGCCGTCGATCGCATCGAAGTACTGCGCAAACGAACTGGGGATCCACAGATCGTCCGGATAATCGGCCGCGGTGCCGGCACCGCCCCAGGTGTCGCGCTGCACGTTGGAGAATGCCGAGCGGTTCTTGACCTCGGTGCTGCCGATGCCGAACTTCAACTGCGAATAATTTTCGAAGGTGAAGTCGCCGTTGACCTGGGCCTGGTCGATCTCCGACTTCATGTAGCTATTGCGGAACGCCGAGCCGGTGACCAAGGTGCGCGACGGATCCAGCCCGGTCAGGCCGAAGCCCAGCTGCTGCTGCAGCACCGGGAAATCCTTGCTGAAATCCACAACCGAGGTGCCGCGGTAAAAGCCGGACACGCCCAGCGAGTTGCTGGAACCGAACGGGCTGTCCGCACCGGCTTCGGCGGTGGAGCGGTGGATGTCGAAGTTGAGCTTGAACTGGTCGTTCACCGCCCAATCCACGTTGAAACCCAGCGACTTGTTCTGGTTGCGGGTGGCCGCATTGGAGCCGGCGGTGGCCAGATCGCTGGTGGCCGGATTGACGATTTCCGAATAGCTCACCGGCCCGGCGACCGGGCCATTGGTCCAGGCGCTGGCCGACGGCCCATAGTTGAACCACACCGACATCTCGTTGCGCTGCTGCTGGATCTTGTTTTCCGAATAGGTGTAATCCAGCGTCGTGGTGACGTTGTCCAGCGGCTTGTACTGCAGCGTCAACTGGCCGTTGGTGCGCTGGCGCTCGACGCCGACCACGCGGTAGTTGAGGTTCTGCGGCACCGAATAGATGTCATTCGGGCCGGGGCGGTTGACGATGTTCTCTGAGCCCGGCGCGCCCGGTTGCGGAATGGTGCCGTAGGCGGTGGAATCGCCGCGGAACGAACGCCAGCCGTTGGGCACGCCGACCTGGCTGTAGCCGAAGTCACGTTCCTGGTAGCTGCCGCTCAGCGATACACCGAAGCGTCCATCGGCCGAGGTGTTGCTGAAAATGCCGGAGATTTCCGGGGTCAGCGAATCGCCCTGCAGGCGTCCGGGCAGATTCTCGTTGGAGCTGTCGTGTACGCCCTTGAGGCCGACGTTGGCGTGCAGGCCCGGGTTGTCCAGCGGCCGGCTGGTCTTGATGTTGATGGTCGCACCGATGCCGCCAGTGGGCGTGCTGGCGCGGCTGGTCTTGAACACCTCGATGCCGGAGATCGACTCCGACGCCAGGTTGGCGAAGTCGAACGCGCGTGAGTTGGAGGCGTTGGATTCCTCGATGCTGGCGCCCGGCATCTGCCGGCCGTTCAACAGCACCAGGTTGAAGTCCGGGCCGACGCCGCGCACGGTGACGCGCGAGCCTTCGCCCAGCGAACGGTCGATCGACACGCCGCTGATACGTTGCAGCGATTCGGCCAGATTGGTATCGGGGAACTTGCCGATGTCTTCGGCCACGATGCCGTCGACGATGCCTTGCGCATCGCGCTTGACGTTCATCGACGAGGTCAGGCTGCCGCGGATGCCGGTGACCTGCACCGCATCGAGCGTGGCGGGGTCGGCTTGGCTCGCGCCGGGGACGGTGGATGCGGACTGCGGTGCCGGCGCGGTCTGCGCGGCCAGCGGCGTCGACAGGGCAAACAGCAGGGCAGACGTCAGACGCCGCGTGCGCGGCAGGGTGCGTGGCTCTCTCACGATGATTTCTTCCCCAAGTGAAGATAAGCCGGCCCCAGGCGGGACAGGCGAAGGTCGATGAAACAATCGTGCATTTGTGAGCGCAGGCTTAACCAAGTCAACTTGCACTGCAGCATCGGCCGCGAGCCAATCGCGTCACACATCGTTCCAGCCAGCACTACGGCACGCGCACGCGCCGGTCGCGGGCTTGGTCGTACCATCGATCGCCAAGGCGCGCGCTGCGTGCCATCCCCTGCCGAACTGGAGCGCACGATGATCGACCTGTACTACTGGCCCACCCCCAACGGCCACAAGGTCACCTTGTTCCTGGAAGAGGCCGGGCTGAACTACACGCTCAAGCCGGTCAACATCGGCAAGGGCGAGCAGTTCGAGCCGGCCTTCCTGCAGATTTCGCCCAACAACAAGATGCCGGCGATCGTCGACCACGCACCGGCCGACGGCGGCCCGGCGCAGAGCGTGTTCGAATCCGGCGCCATCCTGCTGTACCTAGCCGAGAAGACCAGCCGCTTCCTGCCGCGCGATGCGCGTGGCCGCATCGCCGCGCTGGAATGGCTGTTCTGGCAGATGGGTGGGCTGGGGCCGATGAGCGGCCAGATGGGCCACTTCAACGTCTACGCGCCGGACAAGATTCCCTACGCGATCGAACGCTACAACGCCGAGGTGCGTCGCCTGCATGGCGTGCTCGACAAGCGCCTGGCCGAGCAGGCATTCCTGGCCGGCCCCGAGTACGGCATCGCCGACATGGCCAGCTATCCGTGGATCGAGGTCTACGCCGACATCCGCCCCGATTACGCCGAGTTCCCGCATCTGAAGCGCTGGCACGACGCCATCGCCGCGCGCCCGGCCACGCAACGTGCGTACGCGCTCAAGGAGCAGGTCAACCCCAACGCCGGCAAGCCGCTGAGCGAGGAAGAGCGCAAGCATCTGTTCGGCAAGCGCTGAGGGCGCAGTAACAACAGCGCGGCACGCAAGGCAGTTCCACACGGCGGCTGAGCCCCCTCCCCCCGGGAAGGGGTTGGGGTGACGGTACGGTCCGCGCGCCTTTACCGCGCGCACAAAGTGGCAGGACGTCCACGCGCGCCATCACCCGCCGCGCTTCTCAAACACCCCACGTGCCCGCATCCTGTGTGCTATCTCAAGACAGGATCTTCGATGCGCGCCCTGTTCGCCGCCCTTGCCCTCATGCTCAGCACGCTCACTACCGCCCACGCCGAAAAGCTAACCCTCGATGCCATCACCGGCCCGTTGCCGTTGTCCGGCCCGACGCTGATGAAACCCAAGGTCGCACCCGACGGCTCGCGCGTGAGCTTCCTGCGCGGCAAGGACAGCGACCGCAATCAACTGGATTTGTGGGAGTACGACATCGCCAGCGGTCAGACCCGGCTGCTGGTGGATTCCAAGCTCGTGCTGCCCGGCACCGAAACGCTCAGCGATGTTGAAAAGGCCCGCCGCGAGCGCCAACGCATCGCTGCCTTCGCCGGCATCGTCGATTACCAATGGGCGCCGGACGCACATGCACTGTTGTTCCCGCTCGGTGGCGAGCTGTATCTGTACGACCTGCGCAAGACCGGCGCGGCGGCAGTGCGCAAGCTCACCCACGGCGAAGGCTTCGCCACCGACGCCAAGCTCTCGCCCAGGGGCGGCTTCGTCAGCTTCGTGCGCGAGCGCAACCTGTGGGTGATCGACCTGGTCAGCGGCAAGCAGCTGCAGCTCACCAGCGACGGCAGCGACACCATCGGCAACGGTGTGGCCGAGTTCGTCGCCGACGAGGAAATGGATCGCCACACCGGCTATTGGTGGGCGCCGGACGACTCGGCGATCGCCTTCGCGCGTATCGACGAATCCGGCGTGCCGGTACAAAAGCGCCCCGAAGTCTATGCCGACCACACCGAGGTCATCAGCCAGCGCTATCCGCAGGCCGGCCAGCCCAATGTGGCCGTGCGACTGGGTGTGATCGCGCCACGTTCCAACGCCGCGCCGCGCTGGATCGAGTTGGGCAACAACCCCGATATCTATCTCGCACGGGTGGATTGGCGCGATGCGCAGCGGCTGACCTTCCAGCGCCAGTCGCGCGACCAGAAAACCCTCGAGTTGATCGAAGCCACGCTGGCCAGCGGCAAGCAACGCGTGCTGATC
Source organism: Xanthomonas sp. NCPPB 1826 (assembly GCF_056725285.1). Classification (NCBI taxonomy): domain Bacteria; kingdom Pseudomonadati; phylum Pseudomonadota; class Gammaproteobacteria; order Lysobacterales; family Lysobacteraceae; genus Xanthomonas; species Xanthomonas sp. NCPPB 1826. The sequence continues at coordinate 4,663,368 of NZ_CM161521.1, read as the reverse complement.
ACCGAGACCTCGCCGACCTGGGTACCGCTCCACAACGATCTGCGTTTTCTCAAGGATGGCCGCTTTATCTGGAACTCCGAGCGCAGCGGCTACGAGCATCTGTACGTGGCATCGGAAGACGGCCGCACGCTCACGCCGTTGACCTCCGGCGCCTGGGTGGTCGATGCACTGCTCGCCGTCGATGAGCAAGCCGGCACGGTGTATTTTTCCGCCAGCAAGGAATCGCCGACCCAGGCCCACATCTACGCCGTGCCGCTGGCCGGCGGTGCGATCGAACAACGTTCGACAACCCACGGCACGCACGCCGCCAGTTTCGCCGGCAATGCCAGCGTGTATGTCGACAGCTGGTCCAACACCACCACGCCGCCGCAGATCGAGCTGTTTCGCGCCAATGGCGAAAAAATCGCCACACTGTTGAAGAACGATCTGGCCGATCCGCAGCACCCGTATGCCAGATACCGTGACGCGCAGCGCCCGGTGGAATTCGGCACGCTCACCGCTGCCGACGGCACCACGCCGCTGCAGTATCGCCTGATCAAACCGGACGACTTCGACCCGGCCAAGCGCTATCCGGTGATGGTGTACGTGTATGGCGGCCCCGCCGCGCAGACCGTGCTCGACGCCTGGCCAAGCCGTGGCGATGCGCTGTTCGATCAATATCTTGCGCAACGTGGTTACGTGGTGTTCTCGCTGGACAACCGCGGCACCCCGCGGCGTGGCCGTGCCTTCGGTGGCGCGCTGTACGGCAAGCAGGGCACGGTGGAAGTGGACGACCAGCTGCAAGGCGTGGCCTGGCTCAAGGCGCAGCGCTGGGTCGATCCCGCCCGCATCGGCGTGCAGGGCTGGTCCAATGGCGGCTACATGACGCTCATGCTGCTGGCCAAACACAGCGACGCCTACGCCTGCGGCGTGGCCGGTGCACCGGTCACCGACTGGGGCCTGTACGACACCCATTACACCGAGCGGTACATGGACCTGCCGGCCGGCAACGCCGACGGCTACCGCGACGCACGCATCGCCACCCATCTGGACGGCCTGCGCGCCAAGTTGCTGCTGATCCACGGCATGGCCGACGACAATGTGCTGTTCACCAACTCCACCGCACTGATGAGCGCGTTGCAGGCGCGCGGCACTGCCTTCGAATTGATGACCTATCCCGGCGCCAAGCACGGCTTGTCCGGCAGCACCGCCCTGCATCGCTACAAGACCGCGGAGGCATTTATCCAGCGCTGCCTGATGCCCTGAGCGGCCGGCAATCGGGTGCCGGGGGAGTCGGAACTGCAGTGGTAAACGGTCGCCGATGCCTGGCATCGGCGACATTCACAAGACCGGCCGGGCAGGAGATGCCCGTCGCAGCGTGGATCTGCACGGGCCGCGCGGCGAGGGAAGCCGGCGCCAGGTGGACGCCAGCCGCAAGCACTGGCGATGGCGCTAGCAAATGCTGACATTCGCCAGCAGACCGCCGATCCAATCAACCTGGTAGCCGACCCGCAAGCGACGCCGCACTCCTGCCGACCATGACCTAAGACGCATTGCCGCAGCCGCTGCGGATGGGTAGGGTCGCGCTACTCAACTTGCGGATCCGCCCGATGAAACCACTCGTTCTCGCCATTGCGCTGGCGCTCGGTGCTTCGCTGCCATTGCAGGCACAGACCGGTAAGGCCGCGCAGGCCCAACCTGCCACGCCGGCCTGGGTGCAGACCAGCAATGGCTATGCACAGATCCTGCTGAAAGCGCAGGCGCCATTCCAGCCCGAATACGCCAGCTTCTTCGGCGTGCCCGGCTACGACGACCAGGTCATCGACCTGGGGCCAAACAACGCCGCGCGCTACCGCGATGCGATGAACAAGGCACGCGCCGCGTTGCAGGCCAAGCTGGCCACCGAGCGCGACGTCAATGTGCGCCAGGACCTGCAGATCATGATCGCTGCGGCCGAGCAGAACATCGAAGGCAGCGAACTCAACGAGCGCTATCTGTTGCCATGGAACGATGCCCCGCAGCTGGTCTTCAGCGGCCTCAATGGATTGTTGTCCGACCAGACCGTGCCCGAGCGCCGCGCCAAGGCGTTGGACCGCCTCAAGCGTTACGTCGGCCTGGTGCCGGGCAGCACGCCGACCACCACGCTGGCCCGCCAGCGCTACGAAGAGCAGCTTGGCAACACCACCTTGCTGCAGCCCACCCAGCGCGAAGTGGAGCAGGCGCTTGCGAACGTGGACACCTACGTCGCCGGCATCGGCGAGTTGTTCGCCAAGTACAAGATCGCCGGCGGTGACGAAGCGCTCAAGGCGATGTCCACCCAGTTGAAGGATTACGCCAACTGGACCCGCACCACGGTATTGCCGAAGGCACGCAAGGACACCCGCCTGCCCGAACCGCTGTATGCCTTCCAGCTCAAGCAGGTCGGCATCGATATCGCCCCGCAGCAGCTGATCCAGCGCGCGCAGCTGGAATTCATGGAAACCCGCTCGGCGATGCGTCAGCTCGCGCCGCTGGTGGCTAAGGCCAAGGGCGTGCAGGGCAGCGATTATGTACAGGTGATCCGTGCGCTCAAGGGCAACAAGATCGACGACGACCAGCTGGAAACCCACTACCGCGGCGTGATCGACCAGATCGACCCGATCATCCGCCAGCAGCGCATCGTCGATGTGCCCAATCGCCCCATGCAGATGCGCCTGGGCAGTGCCGCCGAAAGTGCCGCGCAACCTGCGCCGCACTTCCTGCCGGCACCGCTGATCGGCAATACCGGCCAGCAGGGCCAGTTCGTGCTGCCGCTGGGCAATCCGACCGCCGACGGCGCCAAGAAGGAACAGTACGACGACTTCAACTTCGGCTCGGCCGCCTGGACGCTCAGTGCGCACGAAGGCCGCCCCGGCCACGAGCTGCAGTTCACCGCCATGGTCGAACGCGGCGTGTCGCTGGCGCGCAGCCTGTTCGCGTTCAACTCGGTCAACGTCGAAGGCTGGGCGCTGTATGCCGAAGCCGAAATGGTCCCGTATGAACCGCTCGACGGTCAGCTGATCGCCCTGCAGTTCCGCCTGCTACGCGCCGCCCGCGCCATGCTCGACCCGATGCTCAACCTCGGCCTGATCGACCGCGAACGCGCACGCCAGGTGCTCGAAGACGACGTCGGCCTCTCGCCAGCGATGACCCGCCAGGAACTGGACCGCTACACCGTCCGCGCGCCCGGCCAGGCCGGCAGCTACTTCTACGGCTACACCCGCATCCTCGAATTGCGCATGCGCACCGAGCTGGTCCTGGGCAAGAAGTTCGACCGTCTTGCCTTCAACAACTTCCTGCTCGACCAGGGCCTGCTGCCGCCGGACCAACTGGCCAAGGCGGTGGAAACGCAGTTCATTCCGGCGCAGCAGGGCAAGCGCTAAGCGATTCGAGGCTGTGTAATGAATCAGGGCGCGATGGAGCTTGAAGGAGCCCACCATCGCGCCCTGCTGCAGTGCTGCCTTCGCAAATGCTTTCAAATCCTTGTGGTTCGCCTCAGCGCGTTGGAGGCGGCATATCCGGCGCCGCGCGCTGCTGCGCCCTCGCCGGCACCCAGATCGCCATGCCGGCCGCACGCTTCTGTGTGGTCGGGATGCCGATGCCCAGGCCACCGCCGACCCGACCGCCGTAGCTGCCGCCGCCGACCGACAGGCCGCCGCCGGAGCGTTCCGAGCCCACGCCGACGATGACCACGCCGTTGGCGCCAAGCTTGGCGGCTTCGCGCTTGAGCCGTTGCACGGCCGCATCGGTCTGGCCCTGGGTGCCGAAACCGGCAGCGCTGGTGGATTCGAGCTGGGCGATTTCCACCGAGCCGACCGGTGCATTGGAGTACACCTGCACCAGTGACGGGTCGATCGGCGCGCGCGCCTGGCCCAGCATCACCTTGGAACTGCTGGCGCAACCGGCCAGCAAGGCAACGGTGGCAGCCGCGATGGCGGCATTCCTGATCAGCGATTGCATGTACATGGTGGAACCCCCTGTGGGTAATGGCAACGATGATCCGGCGCCCGGACTGAATCGCTCCGGACTTTGCCGCACCCTAGCCATGCCCACGTGAGGCTACCGCCAAGCCGCCATTGGTCAGGGTGACCATCTGCCCACTGCGCCTTGGCGGGCGCGGCGCTAAGCTCATGCCATTCTTTAGATGGCGAGGTGGCACGTGGGATTGATCAGCCTGCTGTGGGGCATTGTGGCGTTGCTGTGGATGGTGCTGGCCTTCATCCCGTTGCTGGGCTGGGGCAACTGGTTCCTGATCCCGTTTGCGGCGGTGGGCGCGCTGATCGCGGCGATCGCGCTGCTGTTCACCTCGGCCGGCAATCGTGGGCGTGCCAAGACCGGTCTGCTGCTCAACGGCCTGGTGATCGTGGTCGGGGTGGTCCGTCTGAGCCTGGGCGGCGGCGTGATCTAGCACGCGGCGTCGCCTTCCAGGCAGGTCGCGCGAGCTCGAGGGGGCTGTGCACCGACTGGCGATGGAGAAGATCGACGCGTGGCACCGCCGCCAGCCGGGCGCGTTCCCTGTGGGGTGAGCTGACCGCGTGGTCCAAGCGGATCACGCTTGCATTGATCACAGCGTGATCCGGCCCGTTGCACCGCTGCGACACAGCGTCGCAGCGCGTTCGGCGGCGGGTCGCGGGCGTAAACTTGCCGGCTGCTGACAGGAGCCCACGATGGCCCATCCCCATTACCGTCCCCGCCGCATGCGCCACGATGCGTTTTCGCGCCGTTTGATGCGCGAAAACACGCTAACCACCGATGACCTGATCTGGCCGGTGTTCGTGCATGAGTTGTCCGGCCGCGCGCCGATCACGTCCATGCCCGGCGTCGAGCGCCTGTCGCTGGACGAATTGCTGCGCGAAGCCGAAGCGGCCCTGGAGCTGGGCATTCCGGTGATCGACCTGTTCCCGGTGATCGACCCGGCCGGCAAGAGCCTGGACGCGGCCGAGGCCTGGAATCCGGACGGCCTGGCGCAGCGCGCGGTGCGCGCACTGAAAGCGCGGTTTCCCGAACTCGGCATCATGACCGACGTGGCGCTGGACCCGTACACCACGCACGGCCAGGACGGCATCATCGATGCCAAGGGCTATGTGCTCAACGAGATCACCGTCGAGGCGCTGGTCAGGCAGTCGCTGTCGCATGCCGAAGCCGGTGTGGACATCATCTCGCCGTCGGACATGATGGATGGCCGCATCGGTGCGATCCGCCGCGCGCTGGATGCGCAGGACCATCTCAATGTGCGCATCATGGCCTATTCGGCCAAGTACGCGTCGGCGTTCTACGGCCCGTTCCGCGATGCGGTCGGCAGCGCCGGCAATCTGGGCAAGGCCGACAAGACCACCTATCAGATGGACCCGGCCAACAGCGACGAGGCCATGCGCGAGATCGCGCTGGACCTGGAAGAGGGCGCGGACATGGTGATGGTCAAGCCGGGCATGCCGTATCTGGACGTGGTGCGTCGTGTGAAACAGGAATTCCGCGTGCCGACCTTCGCGTATCAGGTCAGCGGCGAGTACGCGATGCTCAAGGCCGCTGCCGCCAATGGCTGGCTGGACGAGCGCAAGTGCGTGCTGGAAGCACTGATGGCGTTCAAGCGCGCCGGCGCTGACGGCGTGCTGACTTATTTCGCACCGCAGGTGGCGCGTTGGTTGCGGGAAGGCTGAGTACGCTGAGGCGGTACTGTCACGCCTTCCAGGCCGCAATCGGCGCTTGCAGGCTTGGCGCGATTCGAAAAAAGCAATGATCCCGCAGGCCGCGTTCTCTCGCGGCCTGCGCTTCTTGCGGCTCGCGCCATCTTCCCGGATGAGCATGGAAGGTGTGGCGCGGGCAGCTTAGCTAATCTGCTTCCCGCGGATCAGTGGGTACCGGCGTTGCTGCAATGATCGAGTGACACAGCAGTCGCTGTCTGACGGCGTTGCGTCAACGGCGCGAGCCTCCAAAACCCCACGCAAACTGCGATAACGATTCTCATCTACAATGGCGAGCCCACTGTTTGAGGCTGCGCGCGCGTGCTCAAGACCGTCCTGTTCCAATTGCACTGGCTGCTCGGCATCACGGCCGGGCTGGTGCTGTCGGTGATGGGGCTGACCGGCGCGTTGATGTCCTTCGAAAACGAGATCGTGCGGCTGGCCAACCCAGCCATCGCACAGCTGGCCCAGCGGCATGCGGCAGGCGAGCGGCCATTGCCGGTGGATGTGCTGCTGCGCCGGCTGGACCTGGATCAGCAACAGGCGGTCACCCGCATGCTGATCGATCCGACCGGCAAGCGTCCGTCAACCGCACGCCTGGCCGGCAAGGGCGGCGGCCGGGTGTATTTCGATCCGTATACCGGCGACAAGGTCGCCGCTCCGCGGCTGAGCGGCGCGTTTGCCTTTATCGAGGACCTGCATCGCCATCTGACCGCCGGCAAGCGCGGCCAGGCGGTGACCGGGGCGAGCACTCTGATCCTGCTGTTTTTCTGCGCTTCCGGCCTGTATCTGCGTTGGCCGCGACGCTGGTGGAGTCTGCGCACTTGGTGGGCAGTGGAATGGCGGCGGCAGGGGCGCAGTTTTCTGTGGAGCCTGCACGCGGTGTTCGGCACCTGGTGTCTGCTGGTGTACCTGCTGGTGGCGCTGACCGGGCTGACCTGGTCCTACAACTGGTACCGCGACGGCATGGTGGCCTTGCTCGGCACCGAGCCGGCGATGCGTGGCGACGGGCGCGATCACCGCCCGGCCACGGTGGATTTTGCAGCCGTGCAACGCACCCTGGATGCCATCCCGGCCACGCATAGCGCGGCACTGGACCTGCGTATCCCGCCGCGTGCGGGGCAACCGCTGAGCGTGCGGTTCCTGCCCGACCATCCCGATCACGACCGCGCCTACGACAATCTGGAGATCGAGCCGGGCAGCGGTGCGTTGCTGCGTCACCAGGACTATGCACTGCTGCCGCGCGGGCAGCAGTTGCTGGTGAGCATGTTTCCGCTGCATTCGGGCAGCTTCTTCGGGCTGCCGGGCCGCATCGTGGTGATGCTGGCCAGTGTCGGCATGTCGGTGTTCTTCGTGACCGGCTGGATGTTGTACCTGGATCGCCGCCGCAAGAAGCGCGCGCTGCGTGCCGCGCGCGATGTCCTGCACGGTGCACCGGCGGCCTCGCAAGCCGAGCCGTGGTTGATCGGGTTCGCCAGCCAGAGCGGGTTTGCCGAACGGCTGGCCTGGCAGGCGGCCGGGCATCTGCAGGCGGCCGGTCTGCCGGTGCAGGTGCGCTCGCTAGCACAACTCACCGCGCAGCATCTGCAGGGCACCCGGCATGCCTTGTTCGTGGTCAGCACCTTTGGCGATGGCGAGCCGCCCGATACCGCCCGCAGCTTCGAGCGCGAACTGTTGCGTCAGCGCATGACGCTTTCACAGCTGACCTATGCCGTGCTCGCCCTGGGCGACCGCCAGTACGCACAGTTCTGCGGGTTTTCGCGACGCATCGAGCAGTGGCTGCAGGCGCAGGGCGCGCAGCCGTTGTTTCCGGCAGTGGAAATGGACAACACCGATCCGCAGGCCCTGGCGCAATGGCATGCGCAATTGGCGCAGATTGCCGGTACGCCGGTGGCCGCCGTGCCGCTGGTACGCCCGACGCTGCTGCACTGGACGTTGTCGGCGCGCACGCATCTCAACCCGGGCAGCGAGGGAGCACCGATCTGGCAGATCGATCTGCTGCCACCGCCCGGTACGCAATGGCAGGCCGGCGACATTCTCGAAGTGCAGCCGGCGCACGCCTACATGCACGTCCGCGCGTGCCTGGCTGCGTGGGGACTGCCACCCGACGCGCTGGTGCATGTCGATGCGCAATTGCTGCCGCTGCAGCAGGCCGTCGCCGAGCGCGTGCTGCCGGAGCCGCCCACGCGCCCGCCCACGCCGCATCCGGATCCGCAGACCTGGCTGGACGCCTGCGCCTGGCTGCCGACCCGCGACTACTCGCTGGCCAGCGTGCCGGCCGATGGCGTTGCGACCGCGGTGGTGCGCCTGACCACAGGCGCCGACGGCAGCCCCGGCCTGGGCTCGGGCTGGCTGATCTGCCACGCACCCGTCGGTGGGCAGATACGCGCACGGTTGCGCACCAATCCCGGATTCCATCGCATCGAACAGGCGCCGATGGTGTTGATCGGCAACGGCACCGGTATCGCCGGTTTGCGCAGTCTGCTGCGCGAGGCCGAGCTGGCCGGCGTGCACGGGCATTGGCTGCTGTTCGGCGAACGGCAGGCCGCGCACGATGGTCTGTTTGCCGACGAACTACAGGCCTGGCATGCACGTGGCCATCTGCAGCAGCTGGACCGGGTGTTCTCGCGCGACCAGGCGCACAAGCGCTACGTGCAGCATCACTTGCGCGAGACCGGCGACACCTTGCGCCACTGGATCGATCGCGGTGCGGTGATCCATGTCTGCGGCAGCCTGGACAGCATGGCGCGTGAGGTCGATGCCACGCTGCGCGAATTGCTGGGGGAGACGCGGCTGGAGTCGCTGACCGCAGCGGGACGTTATCGGCGCGATGTGTATTGAGCGCGGTCATGGCCGCTGCATCGCTGCGTTAGAGCGCTAACAAAAAATCTAGCGCACAGTCGTCAGGCGGGATTTGGAAGTTTTGGAAGAACCTAGTAAACGCCTTGGACACGCTGTTTCCGAGCATCGACCGCGCCTGCCTTGCGGTGAGCACACTGGTATTTGTTGGCTGCATTTTGCTGGATGCAGTCGAGAGCCTAGTTGATCGAGGGCGCGATGCCCTCACCACTTCCGGGACACGCCGTGAATCCGTCCATGGAGGCTCCTTGGCGGCATCCATGCCGCCAAGGGTCCCGGAACCGGTAAGGACATCACGCCTGCCAAGTTGGTCGTGCGCTGATGGAACCGCACAAGCGGGATGACTTAAGCGAGGTGACTCGACGCAGCTGCCTGGTGGCTTGTATGCACTGGTGCATGGCGATGTAGAGACAGGGGAAAACCCATTGCCTCACTTCCTGCATCCTACGGAAAGCGCTGTCGGAAATCAGACCAGGTCGGCTAGATTAAAAAGGAGCACGGAACCACCGCTGCGTCTGACCCACCGGTCGCCGCTCCCGCTGCTGACCATGCACACCGACCATCCCGACTGGTCCTTGCCCGCTCACCGTCGCGGGACCTTACGCGGCATGGATGCCGCGTAAGAGCCTACAAGGACGTACTTGCGGCGTGTCCCGCGATGGTGGGCGGGCAAGGGCCCTGCGACCAAGCCTCAGATCAGCAGCTCTGCAATCAAACCGCAGATCAGCAGTCCTGCAGCGAGGACCCAGATCATCCGCTCTGCAACAGCTTGGCGTGAAGTCGTATTCCCAGCAGCCCCTTGGCAAGGGTCTGCGCACCCACCCATCCTCAACGGCAGCTCGTATCCCCCTCCACCACCGGCGCCTTCATCCGGTAGATGTCCAGCTGCCCCGCACGCGGTGCGCGCGCGCTGCCGGTCACCAGCAACTCGCCTGGCTTGGCCGCATCCACCACCGCACCGAAGGTGCGTTCCTGCGGCCCGTTGAACGACAGCGGCACTGCCTGGCCCACGGTGTAATGGCCGTTGCTGCAGGTCGCCAGCAATAACTGGCTGGGACCATTTTGCTGGCCGCGTGCCCATACCAGCCCCCGTCCATCGCCAAGCCAGGCCGCATCCAGCTCGTCGGCAGCGCTGTTGATATCGCTCAATGGCACCGGCGCGATGAAGGCCTGCCCATCCCAGCGCGCCACGAACATGTCCATGCCGCCTGCGCCACCGTGGCCATTGCTGGCGAACAGCAGGCGGGTGCCGTCCAGCGACAGTGTCGGGGAGCGCTCGTCGCCGCGGCTGTTGATCGCCGCGCCCAGGGATTGCACCGCACCGATCCGGCCCTGCGCATCCACCGGCGCGCGATACAGGTCGGCGCCGCCGGCACCGCCGGGCCGGGTGGAGGCGAACAGCAGCCAGCGGCCATCGGCACTGAACAGCGGGGAGGTCTCGTCCTGCGCCGTGTTGATCGGCAGCACTTCTGCGTTCTGCCAGCGCCCGCCGTTCAACCGGGCCTGCCACAGATCCCAGCCCCCGGTGCCGCCGGCGCGGTCGCTGGCCCAGACGATGCGTTGCCCGTCCGGACTCAGCGTGGCGCGCGCTTCGTTGGCCGGCGTGGAAACCACGCCCATGCCTTCGATGCCGAATTCGGCAAGCCCCGACGCGGCCGGGACGCAGAGTAAACTTGCCGCCAGCGCGAGCAGTGTCCATCGAAGTTGCATGCGGGGTTCCTGCCTCAAGTCGCGCACAGTCTAGTCAACCAGAGAGCGTTTCATGCCCGTATCCCGTTATGCCGTGTTCGGTCACCCCGTCGCCCATTCGCTGTCGCCGGCCATCCATGCCGACTTCGGGAAGCAGACCGGCATCGCGCTGGACTACACCGCCATCGACGCACCGCCGGAGGCGTTCACTGCCGCGCTGGAGCGCTTCGCCGACGAAGGCGGCAAGGGCGCAAACGTCACCCTGCCGCTGAAGGAAGCCGCCTGTGCATTGTCGGCCAGCCTGAGCGATCGCGCGCGTCTGGCCGGTGCGGTCAACATGCTGGTGCGCAACGACGGCCAGTGGCAGGGCGATAACACCGATGGCGCCGGTCTGGTGCGCGACCTCACCGACCGCCACGGGCTGGATCTGCGCGGTCGCCGCGTGCTGCTGCTCGGCGCCGGTGGTGCCGCGCGCGGCGTGGCACCGGCGCTGCTGGAAGCGGGCATCACCGAGATGGTGGTGGTGAACCGCTCGCCTGAGCGCGCCGATGCCTTGTGCGATGCGCTCGGCGAGCCGGGGCGGGTGGTCTCGCGCTACATCGAAGACCTGCGCGATCTGGGCGACTTCGAACTGATCGTCAATGCCACTGCGGCTGGGCGCGATCGCGACGCCGGTGCGTTCGCCATGCCGCTGGGCCTGGTCAACAGCCTCACCGCGGCGGTCGATCTCAATTACGGCGCCACCGCCATCGCCTTCCTGGCCTGGGCACGCGCGGCACAATGTCGCTACGCCGTCGATGGCCTGGGCATGCTGGTGGAGCAGGCCGCCGAGAGCTTCGCGCTGTGGCACGGCGTGCGCCCGGACACCGACCCGGTCTACGCCGCGCTGCGCGCGCGCGAGGCCCTCCTGGTCAGTGCCGACTGAGGTGGGCAGCGTCACCGCCACCGATATCCTGCTGACCCTGGTCACCAGCCTGCTGTCGCGCGTGCCGATGCTGATCGCGTTGCTGCTCGGGCTGGTTCTGCTGTGGCGTGCCTCGCAAAGCCCGTTGCGGCGTGCCGGGCTGGCTGCGCTCTGGCTGCTGCTGGGCTGCTTGTTTGCCGAGGTTGCCTTCCAGGCGATTCCGATGCTGTTGCTGCAGCAAGGCAATGTGCGTCAGATCAGCATGGTGACCAGCATCGCCCACTTCGTGCTGATGGCGATGCAAGGCGTGGGCATCGGCGTGCTGGTGTGGACGCTGGCAGGCAGCCTGCAACGCGTGCCGCCCGCCGCCGGCCCGCGCCCATGATTCCGCTCAAAGCCATCGCGCTGGTGGTGGTCGGGCTGGTCAGTGCCGGGCAGGGCGGGTGGACGCTGCTGCATCCGCAGGCGCTGGCTGCGGTCAATCGCGGCGGCCTGCTGTATGAACGCTTCGGGCCCACTGGCGTGGGCGCCGGCATGTTGCTGATGGGCGTCGCAATGGTGGTCATCGGACTGGTCTGGGCGCGCCATGCATGGCCGCCGCGGACGCAACGCCGCTGACAACGTGGAGCGACGCTGCCTGCTCGTTGCAGGCAGCGCAGGGTGATTTGGGCGGCATCCATTGCGCGACCCTTCGGGTCAGAACTTGCGGCCAGTGCCCGCCGGCGATGAGCGGATCCGACGCATGCAGTGGCCTTGCAGCGTGCGCATCCGGGACCAGGCTGGCGGTGGCGCCGCCCCGCGCCAGCAAACACGTTCAGCCGAGTGCCACGCCGGTCGCAGGCGCTGCGCCGGTCCGTGCGAAAATAGCGCGATGAATGAAGTCGCCCCACCGGCCGCGCCGTCGGCGCCGGTTCCCACCCAGCGTGTTCTGACCGACCCGATCAAGGCCGGCATCCGCGAGGCCTACGCCAAGCTGCAGGCCAACACGCCCGGCTTTGCCACACGGCGGGCGCAGAGCCAGATGATCGGCCTGGTCTCGCGCGCGCTGGCCACCTCCGGCGGCATCGGCATTGCCGAGGCGCCCACCGGCGTCGGCAAGAGCCTGGGCTATCTCACTGCCGGCGTGCCGATCGCCCTGGCCACCAAGAAGAAGCTGGTGATCAGCACCGGCACCGTGGCGCTGCAGTCGCAGTTGGTGGAGCGCGACATCCCGGCCTTCCTCAAGGCCACCGGGCTGGAAGCCACGGTCGCGCTGGCCAAGGGCCGCACCCGCTACCTGTGCACGCGCAATGCCGCTGAGCTGCAGGGCGAGACCAGCCAGGAAGGCATGTTCGACGACGAGCAGGTGCTCTACGACCGCCCGCTCAGCCCGGCCGACGCGGACCTGGCCAAGCGCCTGGCCACGGCCTACGCCGAGCGCAGCTGGAACGGCGATCTGGACGATGCGCCCGAGCAGGTCTCGGTGCCGCTGCGGCTGCGCATCACCACGCCGGCCTCCGGCTGTGCCGGCCGCCGCTGCAGCTACGCCGCGCAATGCCCGGTGCTGAAGGCGCGCACCGACGTGCGCGAAGCGCAGATCGTGGTCACCAACCATGCATTGCTGCTGTCGTCGCTGTCGCTGGGCGATGCCGAGAATGGCCAGCCCTTGATCGCCCCGCCCGCCGACATGCTGCTGGTGCTCGACGAAGGCCATCACATCGCCGGCGTGGCGATCGACCAGGGCGCGGCCAACCTGCCATTGGACGAGATGGCCAAGCGCACCGGCCGGTTGCAGATCCTCATCGCTGCCGCCTACCGCGCGGTGGACAAGGACAAGATCGGCAACCTGCTGCCCAACGAGGCCATCGAGGTGGCCGCGCGCGTGTCCAAGCTGCTCAAGGCCTTCCACGCCGAGGTCGAACGCGTGTGGAAGCCCGAGCCCGGCGAGCGCGATCCCTTGTGGCGTGCGCCCAACGGCAAGCTGCCGCCGCAATGGGCCCCGGCGATCGAAGAGCTCGGCGAAGAAACCCGCGCGTTGTTCAACTGGGTACATGCCGCGCACAGCGCGATTGCCAAGGGCAAGCAGGACGATTCGGCGCGCGAACGCCTGCAGCGCAGCCTCGGCCTGGCCCTGGAGATGGCCGAGCAGCAACACAATTTGTGGAGTGGCTGGCGGCGCGAAGACAAGGAAGGCCAGCCGCCGATGGCGCGCTGGATCACCCTCTCGCGCGACGGCGATCTGATCTGCCATTGCTCGCCGGTGTCGGCCGCGCAGGTGCTGCGCACGATGATCTGGAACGAGGTGGATTCGGTGGTGATGACCTCGGCCACCTTGACCGGCGGCGGCGATTTCCAATCGTTCGCCATCGACAACGGCCTGCCCGATCACGCCGAGATGGCCTCGCTGGCCTCACCGTTCGACCTGCCCAATCAGGCCGAATTGATCGTGCCCAATTTCCCGGTCACTCCCGACGATCGCGAAGGCCACCCGAAGGAAGTTGCGCGTTACCTGGTGCGCGAACTCGACTGGACCGCCAAGGGCAGCATCGTGCTGTTCACCTCGCGCTGGAAGATGGAAAAGGTCGCCGACCTGATGCCGCTGGCGCAGCGCAACCGCGTATTGGTGCAGGGCGAGGGCAACAAGTCGCAGCTGATCACCGAACACCTGCGCCGTATCGCCGCCGGCGAAGGCTCGGTGCTGTTTGGCCTGAATTCCTTCGGCGAAGGCCTGGATCTGCCAGGCGATGCCTGCACCACGGTGGTCATCACCCAGGTGCCGTTCGCGGTGCCGACCGACCCGCAGACCTCGACCCTGAGCGAATGGCTGGAAAGTCGCGGCCACAACGCCTTCAACCTGATCGCCATCCCGCACGCGCTGCGCACGCTCACACAGTTCGCAGGCCGCTTGATCCGCAGTTCCAGCGACCACGGCCGCGTGATCATCCTCGACTCGCGCCTGCTGACACGTCGCTACGGCAAACGCATCATCGACGCGTTGCCGCCATTCAAGCGGGTGATTGGATAGCGGCGCCAGTCCCGTCGAGAGGATGAAATGCCCGTCTCGCAGAGTGCCGGTGTCACGCGTTTGCGGTGCATGACCGCGCCCGTCAATGCGCGTGGCATGTCGATGGCAGCTGTATCTTTCCCTGCCGTGCTTTATCGACGCGATGTCGTGACCTTCCCAGATTCGGGAGGATTGCGGATGAAGACAGTGATGCTCGGTGTACTGCTATGGCAGCTGACGACTGCGGGATGGGCGATTGCAGGAGCCGATCGCACTCTGCAGCAAGGTCTTCCAGGCATGAACGCCTCTTGCCGCGAACAGCTGCTGGCACTGGCCGATGCAGATCAGAAGATCCGCGAGCAGATTCGTGGTGCCTTCACGGCGCAACAGCTACAGGCCAACCAAGGCGCAGCGAAAGACATGGCAATGCGTCTGGTTGCGTCGCAACGGGAAAACCAGGCTGCGCTGTCTGCATTGATCGAGAAATTCGGCTTCCCCGATGTCGTGTCGGTTGGCGAAGACGGGGCGCACGCTGGTTTCCTGGTCGCGCAGCACTCCACTGACCGCACGTTTCGCGATGGCTTCCTGAAGAGCATCGAGGTTGCAGTGGCGCGCGGGTCTTACAGCACCGCGGACATGGCATTGTTCGTGGATCGTAATCTGATCATGTCGGGCAAGCCGCAGCGCTACGGTACCCAGCGTAAGGCGGACGGCAGCCTGTTCGAGCTGGAGGATCCTGCGCGGCTGGCACGCAGACGGGCAGACGTCGGTTTGCCTGTCGAACAGGGCGGTTCTGGTGGTCTTTGAACCGTGAGCGATCCAGGTGTGAGGCGATGACTACTGTTTAACGCATGGGTCGCGCGTGCATGCCTGCATAAAGAAGACGTTGCAAGGTGTGGTGCCTTGGTTTCCACCAGGCGATGACACCCGGCCCTGTGCGTATTTTTCACCGCATGCTGTCGCTGGTTCCTGAGTGTGCCGATCTTCTGCACTGCAGTATTCCTGCAGTCGCCAACGCGCTGCATGCCTCGCTGTGAATCAGCTTGGTCACCGCATCCGCGGCATAAGCGGCATGATCTTCAACGTGTCGCCGCTTTGTAACGCGATGCATATCACGCTCTGTAGTCATCATCATGTTCGCCTATCGCAGCGATCATAACTAACGACTTCTCACGCTTCGGTCCGCTGGCCATGATTCAGCTCCCTCAAACGAGCTGACGCCATGCGCCCTGGATCCCTCATGGTGCTAGCCCTGCTAGCCCCGACGCTGATCGCCCCGCCGGTCTTCGCCCAATCCGTCCTGACCCGCGACAACGGCGCCAAGGTCGGTGACAACCAGAATTCGCAGACCGCCGGAGCCAATGGCCCGACCCTGCTGCAGGATGTGCAGCTGATCCAGAAGCTGCAGCGTTTCGATCGCGAGCGCATCCCCGAGCGCGTGGTGCATGCACGCGGCACCGGCGTCAAAGGCGAGTTCACCGCCACCGCCGATCTGTCCAGCCTGACCAAGGCCAAGGTGTTCAGCGCCGGCGAAAAGACCCCGGTGTTCGTGCGCTTTTCCTCGGTGGTGCACGGCAACCACTCGCCGGAAACCTTGCGCGACCCGCACGGCTTCGCCACCAAGTTCTACACCAGCGAAGGCAACTGGGATCTGGTCGGCAATAACTTCCCGACCTTCTTCATCCGCGATGCGATCAAGTTCCCCGACATGGTCCACGCGTTCAAGCCGGACCCGCGCACCAACCTGGACGACGATTCGCGCCGCTTCGATTTCTTCTCGCACGTGCCCGAAGGCACCCGCACGCTGACCCTGCTGTACTCCAACGAAGGCACCCCGGCCGGCTATCGCTTCATGGATGGCAACGGCGTGCATGCCTACAAGCTGGTCAATGCGCAGGGCGAAGTGCATTACGTCAAGTTCCACTGGAAGACGCTGCAGGGCATCAAGAACCTCGATCCCAAGCAGGTTGCCGCCGTCCAGGCCAAGGACTATAGCCACCTGACCAACGATCTGGTCGGTGCGATCAAGAAGGGCGACTTCCCGAAGTGGGACCTGTACGTACAGGTGCTCAAGCCGGAAGATCTGGCCAAGTTCGATTTCGATCCGCTGGATGCCACCAAGATCTGGCCGGACGTGCCGGAGCAGAAGGTAGGCCAGATGGTATTGAACAAGAACGTCGACAACTTCTTCCAGGAAACCGAGCAGGTCGCGATGGCGCCGGCCAACCTGGTGCCGGGCATCGAGCCGTCGGAAGACCGTCTGCTGCAGGGGCGCATCTTTTCCTACGCCGACACCCAGCTGTATCGCATCGGTGCCAATGGCCTGAACCTGCCGGTCAACCGTCCGCGTGTGGCCGTCAACAACGGCAACCAGGATGGCGAAGGCAATAACGGCCACACCACCAGCGGCGTGAACTACGAGCCAAGCCGGCTGGAGCCGCGTCCGCAGGACACCGCTGCGCGTTACAGCGCGTTGCCGCTGTCGGGCACTACCCAGCAGGCCAAGATCACCCGCGAGCAGAACTTCAAGCAGGCCGGTGAGCTCTATCGGTCCTACAGCAAGAAGGATCGCGCCGATCTGGTGCAGAGTTTCGGTGAGTCGCTGGCCACCACCGACACCGAGAGCAAGCATCTCCTGCTGTCGTTCCTGTACAAGGCCGACCCCGAGTACGGCACTGGCGTGACGCGTGTCGCCAAGGGCGACCTGGCCCGGGTCAAGCAGCTGGCCTCCAGCCTGCAGGACTGATCCACCCACGGCATCGCGGCCTGTGCCGCGGTGCCGTTTCGCTATCGGGAGAGCCATATGCGCACCCTGTTGTTTCTGATGCTTGGCACCCTGTCTGCGGCTGCCAATGCAGCCTCGCCCGCGCCGATGTCCACCAACGCCACCACTGCCGCCGCCGACCCGGCGCAGATCAAGCTGCAGTTGCGCGAGTACTTCTTCGACGCGGCACGCGAAGGGCGGCAGGACATGCTGGCCGAGTTCATCCGCTCGCACTACGACCTCAATACCCGTGACGAGAAGGGCTACACCGCCCTGATCCTGGCGGCCTATCACGGCCAGCGCCCGGCAGTGGAGCAACTGCTCAGCGCCGGTGCCGACCCCTGCGCGCAGGACAAGCGCGGCAACACTGCGCTGATGGGCGCGATCTTCAAGGGCGAGCTGGGCATCGCCAAGCGGCTGATGCAGGCCGACTGCGCGCCGGACCAGCGCAACAACGCTGGCCAGACCGCAGCGATGTACGCAGCGCTGTTCCAGCGCACCGACGTGCTCAAGGATCTGGCCGCCAAGGGCGCGGACCTCAGCCTCAAGGACGGGCAGGGCAACGATGTGACCAAGCTGCAACGCGGCGAGTTTGCGACGTCCCCGGCGCGCTGAGAGCGGCACTCATGCATGGCGAGCCTGGCATGCGTGACGCCTGGCGTCAGCAAGCTCGCATAGGCGCCATGCGGCCGATACCGGTGCTAGTCCGGCTACCGATGCCGGCGAGAGCCATCGGTGATGCTTGCTGCAGCGTGCTGCACTGTTATCCACCGGCCAGCCGTCTGTAGGCCCCATCCGGGCGGGTTGCACGCCTCGCGCTCTGCCATCTTCGACGCGCTGTACGTGGTTGCGACGCCAGCTCCGTCACAGTGACCGTTGGTGGTGAGTCGCTGATCGCCATCGCCTGAGTCCTGCAGCTCGATACCCGGAGCCTCGGCGGCCTCGCTCGCAGCATCCCATCGCGTGCGCTGACGCCACTGGTGCGTACTGGCGAAGCCCGCTCAGCTATGCCCACCGACGTGGTTCGGGGGTCAGCCGTTGCGCACCGAGCGCACCTCTTAGATCGGCCGGTCGCGCGTCGACTTACTCAATCTGCCTTCAGCACATCCCGAGAAGCGCAGCCATCGCCCCGCCAGGTTCGGAGGTCAACCATCGTGCACCGAGCGCAGTGAATCGTCGCTCCCGGATCGGCTAGTGGCTCGCCGACCTGCTCAATTTGCCTCCACGACCCGCAGAAAAGTGCAGCCATCGCCCCGCCGGTTTTCTGCCGCAGGCGCGTTGGATCTCTGGCGGTGGTGGTGATTTTTCCACCACTACGTCAGGAGTCTCCTGACGTTGAAACCTTTGTGCGCCAAGGGTTTGACATAAGTCTGAGCGCGCGCTGACTTGCTTAAAATTTGTTTGGAAAAACTGCAAAAAACAGTTCAAGAAAGCGCTGCGAACGCCGATGCTTCCGCTATCGCACACTGGAACCCTCGGACCATGAAGCTCGATCCCTCCATCCCTTTCCTGATGTCCCTGCTGGCGATGGTGCTGTGCACCGCCACCGCCGTGGTCGCGCTGGTGTTCGGTCAGGTACACGTGCTGGCCACGTCGTGGAGCTTCTACACCGTGCTGGGCACCGCCCTGATCACCCTGGTCGCCTCGTACCATGCCCTCGGCAAGCCGCTGAGCGCCGAAGAGCGTGTGGGCTTCCGCAACCCGTAACTGCAGATCCTGTCCAGGCGCAGTGCACGACGCCAGCACTGGACGACACAAGCTCCGCTCGTCATTGGCGATGCACCGCGTTCGCTCGACATGGGCGAACGCCCAGGCACTGCGCATCCCGCAGCGATGCCGCCCGATAACGCGCGCACCTGGCGAGCGAAGGCAACGACCGCAGCGCCACCGCGATTTCTCGTCTCTTCCGATGGCAGAGATAGCCGCGATGCTGGACGCCGAGGCGCGCCACCAGCGGGTTCCGTCAACGCGCGGTATGCCGAAATTCGCCAGCCCGTACGGGTCGATCACATGGCGCAGTAAACCGGCGATCAATCAGAGGGCTCTGGCAGGTCAGTCTTGCAGAAGGCCATGCCACGCTGCGGCAGATTCATCGACACCCGTGTAAGCTTTTGATCCTGCTCCGCATTCCGATGGCTGCCCGCTGCGGCCACATGTCGATGACCGCTTCCGCCGATCGCTACGCCGCCTCCCTGCGCCTATCCGTCGCCCCGATGATGGATTGGACCGACCGCCATTGCCGGGTCTTCCATCGCCTGCTGGCACCCTCGGCACGTCTGTACACCGAGATGGTGCACGCCAATGCGGTGATCCATGGCGATCGCACGCGGCTGATCGGCTTCGATCCGGTCGAACACCCGCTGGCGCTGCAACTGGGCGGTAGCGAGCCAGCACTGCTTGCGCAGGCCGCGGCGATCGCGCAGGAGTGGGGTTACGACGAGATCAACCTCAATTGCGGCTGCCCGTCCGATCGCGTGCAGGCCGGGCGCTTCGGTGCCTGCCTGATGCGCGAGCCGGGCCTGGTGGCCGACTGTGTTGCTGCCATGTGTGCGGCGACCACGCTGCCGATCACGGTCAAATGCCGCCTCGGCGTGGACGACGATGACGACTATGCCGTGTTCGCCAGCTTCGTCGATCAGGTGGTCGCAGCCGGTGCCGCCATGGTGGTGGTGCATGCCCGCAACGCGTGGCTCAAGGGCCTGTCGCCCAAGGAAAACCGCGAAGTGCCGCCGCTGCGTTACGACTGGGCGTATCGCCTCAAGCAGGAGCGCCCCGCGCTGCCGGTGGTGCTCAATGGCGGCATTGCGGCGGTGGAGACCGCAATGGAGCATCTGCACCAGACCGACGGCGTCATGCTCGGCCGCGCCGCCTACCACGACCCCTACGTACTGCATCGCCTGGATGCGGCCCTGACGCATCGTGCGGAACAGCCGCGCGAGCACTTGCTGCGCGCCTTGCGGCCCTACGTCGAGTCCCAACTGGAGCAAGGCCTGGCCTTGAAACACATGACCCGGCACGTGTTGGGGCTGTTCCATGGCCAGCCGGGCGGACGCGCGTTCCGTCAGGTCCTGAGCGAGGGCGCACACCGGCCCGGTGCCGGCTGGGAGCTGGTCGAGCAGGCCTTGCAGCGCACCGACACCCAGGGCTGGCGCGTGGTGGCCTGAACTGGCCTGCGGCTTGCATTACCTGAACCGGCATCTCCGGCGTCTGCATCGGACGAGGTATTTAACTGTCGAGCGCGACTGCGGGATCCCTGAATCAGTGGCCTTCCAGGTGCCTCATGGATTCATTTCACTGAACAGCGTTAACACAAAGCTAAAAAGTTCAGATGGGATTCACCCCGAAAAATCAAGAATTTGGCTCTATTCTCGGGCTCGACCATGCTGTCACCGGTGGCCGGTTTCACGAATTTTGAATGTTCCTGAACAACCCGCTAGGATTCATTGTGACCCAGCCGTCCTGCCGCGCTCGCTATATCGTCCTGGTCGCCCTCGGGCTAGCCATGGCAGCGCCGTCGGCGTGGGGTCAGGGATATCCGATGTCACATGCGGGACGCGATCCATTACCGCCCTCCGCGCGCGGCAACGGTCGCACGCTCTCGGACACCATCCGGCAGGTGCAGCGGTCCACCGGTGGACAGATCCTCAGCGCCGAACGCGTGCCGTTCGACGGGGGCAATCTCAACCGCGTCAAGTACATGAAGGACGGCCGCGTGCACACCGTGTACGAGTCGGAGCAGATGCAGGCCGCGCCGCCGCGCAGCCAGGCGCCGCCGGATGCGCCACCACGCGACGATAACCACTAAACGTAGATAGTTCTGCGTTCAGTCTTATAAATTCCCCGGCCATTGGCCGACAACGTAACTAGGGAGAGTGCATGCGTATCCTTTTGGTCGAAGACGAAGCTCCGCTGCGCGAGACCCTTGCCGCGCGCCTGAAGCGTGAGGGCTTTGCTGTCGACGCTGCACAAGACGGCGAAGAAGGCCTGTACATGGGCCGCGAAGTCCCGTTCGACGTCGGCATCATCGACCTCGGCCTGCCCAAGATGTCGGGCATGGAGCTGATCAAGGCGCTGCGCGACGAAGGCAAGAAATTCCCGGTGCTGATCCTGACCGCGCGTTCGAGCTGGCAGGACAAGGTCGAAGGCCTCAAGCAGGGCGCTGACGATTACCTGGTCAAGCCGTTCCATGTCGAAGAGCTGCTGGCGCGCGTCAATGCGCTGCTGCGGCGCGCGGCGGGCTGGAGCAAGCCGACGCTGGAATGCGGCCCGGTTGCCCTGGATCTGGCAGCGCAGACGGTCAGCGTCAATGGCGCCAACGTGGACCTGACCAGTTACGAGTACAAGGTGCTGGAGTACTTGATGATGCATGCCGGCGAACTGGTCTCCAAGGCCGATCTGACCGAGCACATCTACCAGCAGGATTTCGATCGCGATTCGAACGTGCTGGAAGTGTTCATCGGCCGCCTGCGCAAGAAGCTCGATCCCGATGGTGAGCTCAAGCCGATCGAGACCGTACGCGGTCGCGGCTATCGTTTCGCCATTCCGCGTACCGAAGGCTGAGTCCGCGCATCGGCAAACAGGAAGATCAGGTGCCGGGCCGCTCCAAGTGGTATAGACGCTGGCGGCCGCGCTCCCTGCAGGCCCGCCAGCTGCTGGCCGCCAGCCTCAGTCTGGTGGCCTTCCTGGCGCTGGCGGGTTACGCGCTGGATGTGGCGTTCGCCGATACCGCCGAAAAGAACCTGCGCGAGCGGCTGAAGAACTACGCCTCTGCGTACGCCGCCAATATCGATTTCGTCCGCGACGGCTCGTTGTACATCGGCGGCCAGCCGCCGGATCCGCGTTTCGATGTGCCCGGCGGCGGGCTCTATGTGGAAGTCGTGCGTCCGGACGAAAGCTGGACCTCGATGTCGGCCGAAGGCCCGAACATTCCGCACGGGCGCATGCTCGAGCCGCGCCAGGAAGAATTCATCGGCCCGCTGGAGATGACCCAAATCGACGGCAGCGTGGGCCAGTTGTACCGCTACGGCCTGGGCGTGAGTTACGTCGAGCGCGAACACGGCGGCGAGATCCCCTACACCATCTACGTGATGGAAGATGCGCGCTCGATGGGCGCGCAGCTGCGCGTGTTCCGTGGCGCGGTGTGGTTCTACCTCGGCAGTGCCGGTGTGGTGCTGCTGGTGCTGCAGGCCTTCATCCTGCAGTGGAGCCTGCGGCCGCTGCGGCGGGTCATCAACGAGTTGACCAAGGTGCAGCGCGGCGAGATCCAGCGCATGAGCGAGCAGCATCCGCGCGAACTGGAGCCGCTGACCGAAAGCATCAACGCCTTCATCGAGAGCGAGCGCGACAATCTGGACCGCCAGCGCAACACGCTGGCCGATCTTGCACACAGCCTCAAGACGCCGATCGCGGTGTTGCGCACCCAGCTCGATAGCGGCCAGTCCGAGCGCGACCTGCACGAGGAAATGGATGTGCAGTTGCGCCGCATGAACGATCTGGTGTCCTACCAGCTCGCACGCGCGGCCTCCAGCGGGCACAAGCTGTTTGCCGCACCGCTGCCGATCGAGTCGACCGCCGAGGAGATCGTGCGCGGGCTGGAGAAGGTCTATTCGGTCAAGGGTGTGTTGTGCGAGTTCGATATTTCGCCCGACGCGCGCTTTCATGGCGAGCCGGGCGATCTGCAGGAACTGCTGGGCAACCTGTTGGAAAACGGCTTCAAGTGGGCGCGCAGCCGCGTGCTGCTGACCGCGCAGCCCGGCCCCACCACCGGCAGCCGTCGTGCCGGATTGATCCTGTCGGTGGAAGACGACGGCCCCGGCATCGCGCCGGAAGACGTGGCCAAGATCCTGCAGCGTGGCGTACGTGGCGACGAGCGCGTGCAAGGCCACGGCATCGGCATGTCGATCGTGCAGGACCTGATCAAGGCCTACCGCGGCGAGCTGCAGGTGGTGCGCTCGCAGGAACTGGGCGGCGCCCGCTTCGACGTGACCCTGCCACCGGGACTGTGACCGGCATGGGGTGCGGAATGAACCCGTGGTCAACGCTGCAGCGCACTCCGACAACCGTTTAACGCCCCGCGCGTTGGCTTGACCATACTGGGCCCGTTTCAGGCCGTTGCGATGGAGAGCTGCATGTTCGAGCGCAATGCACAAACGCGCTGGCTGAGCGCACGTCCAGCAGGCGCGCCCCGCCATCACCGATGGCAGCTGGCATGGCTGTTGGCGGGCTGCGCTTTGGCGATGTCGTGCAGTGCTGCCAATTCAGCACTGACGCCGGCGCAGACGCGCTGGCTGCAGCGTGCGACCTACGGCGTGGATGCCGACAGCGCAGCGCAACTGCAGCGGCTCGGCCCCAAGCGCTACGGCAGGTCGCTGTTGCAGGCCAGCGACGATGCGGCGTTGCCAGCGCCGATCCGTGCACAGCTGCAGCACTTCGATGCGCTGCACACGCCGTTGCTGACCTTGCTCACGCAGTACGAGGCCGACAAGATCCACCTGCAAGACATGCCCGATGGCGAGGAAAAGACCGCCTTGCGCAAGGCATGGCAAGCGCGTGGTGGACAGATGCTGACCCAGGCGCGTCAGGCGCAGCTGTTGCGTGCGGTATATGCGCCGGAGCAGACGCGCGAGCAGCTGGTGTGGTTCTGGCTCAATCATTTCAGCGTGTACGCCGATAAGGGGCGGGTGAAATGGATGGCGGCCGATTACATGGAAAACGCGATCCGCCCGCATGCCACCGGCAAGTTCGCCGACCTGGTGATGGCGACGCTGGAAAGTCCGGCGATGCTGGAATATCTGGACAACGCCAAGAACGCCAAGGGCAAGGTCAACGAAAATTACGCGCGCGAACTGATGGAACTGCACACGCTGGGCGTGCATGGCGGTTACAGCCAGCAGGATGTGCAGCAACTGGCGCTGATACTCACCGGTGCCGGCCTGGTGCCGGTCAAGGCGGAGGGCGCTGCGCCCTTGCCGACTGCCGTGCCGGGGCAGCCGCAGGTGGTGCGCAAGGGACTGTTCGAATTCAATCCTGCGCGCCATCAACCCGGTGACAAGACCTTGCTGGGCCAGCGCATCGCCGCGGGCGGCCTGGATGAGATCGAGCGCGCGGTGCAGCTGTTGGTGCGGCAGCCGGCATGCGCACATTTCATTTCGCAGCGTTTGGCCGAGTACTTTGTCAGCGACAAGCCGCCGGCCGCGCTGGTCGAGCGCATGGCGAACACGTTTCAACGCAGCGATGGCGATATTGCCAAGGTGATGCAGGCCATGCTGGACGCGCCGGAATTTGCGCAGGCGCAACCGCGCAAGTTCAAGGATCCGAATCGGTTCGTGGTTTCGGCCATGCGGCTGGCGTACGAGGGCCAGCCGGTGGTCAATGCCGCGCCGATGGCGAGCTGGCTGCAGCAACTCGGCGAGCCGCTGTTCGGGCGCATCACCCCCGATGGCTGGTCGCTGCAATCGCAGGCGTGGACCAGCTCCGGGCAACTGGCGCGACGCTTCGAGGTGGCACGTTCGCTGGGCAGCGGGCCCAAGCAATTGTTCCGCTTGGATGGCGATAACGACACGCCACTGCCGGCGCTGACGCAGATCGACACGCGTCCATCGTATCGCTGGGTGGCACCGTCACTTTCCAGCGGCGCGCGCGATGCCCTGGGGCAGGCGCGTTCGCCTGCGGAATGGAATGGATTCCTGCTGTCATCGCCGGACTTCAACTATCGCTGATTCGAGGCTCGCCGATTCGACGGTTGCCGATTCAAACCTGCTGTTTCAACGTTCGACCAGCGATCACCGCCACAGGAGCGCGCCATGCAACGACGTCAATTTCTGCTTGCCTCTGCAGCGGCGGCAAGTCTGCCCTGGAGCGGTCGCCTGTTTGCTGCGCCACGCGACAGCGCGCGCATGCTGGTGGTGTTTCTGCGCGGCGGCTACGACAGCAATAATCTGCTGGTACCGCATGCCAGCGATTTTTATTATCAGGCGCGTCCCACCCTGGCGATCGCGCGGCCGGATGCGGCCAACCCGAACAGTGCCGTTGCGCTGGATACGCAATGGGGTCTCAACCCGGTGATGCGCGATGCGCTGCTGCCGCTGTGGCAACGCCGGCAACTGGCGTTCGTGCCGTTTGCCGGTACCGACGATCTGTCGCGCAGTCACTTCGAAACCCAGGACGATATCGAATCCGGGCAGGCCGGCCGGCAGCGCCGCGATTATCGTTCCGGCTTCATGGCGCGCCTGTCGGGTGTGCTCAGCGGAGTGCCGGCGATTGCCTTCACCGATTCCTTGCCGCTGACCTTCCAGGGCGGCGGGGATTTGCCCAATGTGTCGTTGCGGGGCATCGGCAAGGGCGGTCTGGATGCGCGTCAGGCACAGATCCTGTCGCAAATGTACGACGCAACCCCGCTGGCGGCGGCTGCGCGCGAGGGACTGGCACTGCGTCAGCAGGTCACCGCGCAGCTGCGCGAAGAGATGGAGCTGGCCGGTCGCGGCGCCGCCAGTGCGCGCACCTTCGCCGACGAAACCCGGCGCATGGCAAGCCTGATGCGCGAGCGTTATCGGCTGGGCTTTGTCGATGTCGGTGGTTGGGACACGCACGCCAATCAGGGCAGTGTCGAAGGTGGCCTGGCGAACAATCTGCGCAATCTGGGCGAAGGGCTGGCGGCGTACGCCGACGCCCTGGGACCGGCATGGAAGGACACCGTGGTGGTGGTGCTGTCCGAGTTCGGCCGCACCTTCCGCGAGAACGGCAGCAAGGGCACCGATCACGGGCACGGCACCACCTATTGGGTGCTGGGTGGCAGCGTGCGCGGCGGCCGGATCGCCGGCGAGCAGGTAGAAGTTGCGCAGGCGCAGCTGCTGCAGAACCGCGATTATCCGGTGCTCACCAATTACCGCAGCCTGTTCGGCGGTGTATTGAGCCGGTTGTGGGGATTGTCGCCTGCGCAGCTGGAACGGGTGTTTCCCGGAGCCAGGCCGCGCGATCTTGGGTTGGTGTGAATGCCTGGCAATGCGCGAGCGATGTCGATCCGTCCCGCGTGTGGCCGCGTGCGGCATCGCGCATTGGTGTGCTCAGTCGGTTGAACGCCTGCGATTGATGCGCGACAGCATTGCACGACGACAGCCCAACGCATGCAGGCATGTCACCGCACCATCAGCGCTGCGTTGACGACGCAAACGGCGAAGGCCCATAGAAACGCGTCAGCTGTGCAGCGACATCCGGCATGACGCGCGCCAGCAGCTGTGGCGCGGAGAAGTGGTATTCGCTTACGACCGCGAAGAATTCTTCCGGCGCCTCGGCGGCATACGGGTCGATCTCGGTGTCTTCGCCCGCATCGACGCGTTGGCAAAACGTATCGAAGGCGCGCTGGAAATCGCGTGCCCAGGCACGCTGCGCAGCGCGCGGCAGCGGCGGGGTGCCGTCGAGCGCGCCATCGAGTGCATCGAGCTTGTGCGCCATCTCATGCACGATCACGTTGAAGCCGGCCTGCGGGTCGTCCAGGTCGGCCTGTACGTCGGCCCAGCTGACGATCAGCGGGCCTTGTTCCCAGGCCTCGCCAATCAGGGTGTCGTCCCAGGCATGCATCACCCCGGCCGCATCCACATGCGTGCGTTGCACGCGGAATGCGTCCGGGTAGACGATCAGCTGCGACCAGCCACGCCAGCCGGCCGCGCCGATGTTCAGCAGCGGCAGGCAACACATGGCAGCCAGCAGAACGTGATCGTGCGGTTGCAGCTGCAGCCCGTTGAGCGGGGAAATGGTTTTTTGCCGCAGGAACTGCGCGGTCAGGGCACGCAGACGGTGCTGGCGGGGCAGATCGAGCGCAGCGACCCAGGCGCAGCGGCGGCTGACCGGCAGCCATAAGGCATCGGGAATATCGGCCGGCGGCTGGCGCAGCCGGCGCAACAACCACTGGATCAGCGGAACATGCCCGGCAGGAAGCTATGCCAGCGCGGCATCGTGCGCATGCGGGGAAACAGTCCGTCGCCGTCACTGCCACCACCGCCGGTGGCCGGCGCGGGCTTGTGCGCGGGAGCACGTGCCGGGGTTGCCGGCTCGCCGTTGGGGGTTCTGCCGCGTGCCGCCGAGTTGCTGCTGACGCAGCTCTCATGATCGCCATCGGCCAGCTGGTCCGATGCCAGCGCGGCAAGCGGAGCCAACAACAGGAGCAGGCAAACCGTGATTCGGCGCATCGTCCACATCCAGGGCAAGCGGCGTGAGTCGCCGATCATAACGTGCTTTTCACTCCCTCACGCAAGCCAGGCTGGGCGGGTGCGGACGCTTGGCGCATACTTTCGCGGATCGATTTGGGGACTTGCCGTGGATGACCGCGCCTTGCTGGCCAAACTTGCGAGCGGCCGGCTATCCGGCGATGCGTTGGCGCGCGATGCCGGGTTGACCCGTGCGGCGGTGTGGAAGCGGATCCAGAATCTGCGCGCGGCCGGGGTCGAGATCGAAGGGCGGGCCGGGGACGGCTACCGCCTGGCGGCGCCGCTGGACCTGCTGGACGACGCGCGCATTCGTGCGGCGATGGCGGCCGATGCGCTGGCAGGCCTGGCGGCGCTGGAGATCGCCTGGACGCTGGAATCCACCAACACCAGCTTGCTGGCGCGCCCGGCGCCGGATCAGGGCGTGGCGGTGCTGCTGGCCGAGCGGCAGACCGGCGGGCGCGGCCGGCGTGGGCGTCAATGGACCTCGCCACTGGGTGCGCACATTTATCTGTCGGCTTCGCGCCGTTTCAGCGGCGGATTGGGCCAGCTGGCCGGGCTCAGCCTGGCCGTGGGCGTGGCGGTGGCCGAGGCCCTGCGTGCTTGCGGCTTTGCCGATGTCGGGTTGAAGTGGCCCAACGATTTGCTGGCGCGCGAGCGCAAGCTGGGCGGCTTGCTGATCGAAGGCGGCGGCGAAATGGCCGGCAACGCGCGCGCGGTGATCGGGCTGGGTTTGAACGTGCACATGCCGGCGGCGGCGGCCGCTGCGATCGACCAACCGTGGGTGGATCTGGATACGCTGGCCGGCCACGCGGTGTCGCGCGATACCGTGGTGGCCGCAGTGTTGTCGGCGCTGCTGCCGGCGCTGGAGCTGTTCGAGGCGCAGGGGCTGGCCCCGTTCCTGGGCCGCTATGCGGACCTGGACGTCCTGAGCGGCCGCGCGGTGCAGGTTGAGGAAGCCGGCACCCGGCATCACGGCATTGCGCTTGGCCTGGCAGCCGACGGCGCGTTGCGGGTGCAACTGGGCGAGACGGTGCGGCTGTTCCACTCCGGAGAAGTGAGCGTGAGACCTGCATGAGCGAGTGGTTGTTCGACCTGGGAAATTCGCGGTTCAAGTACGCACCGCTGCAGGGCGACCGCGCCGGCGACGTGCAGGCCTGGCCGCACGGTGCCGAGGCGATGGATGCGGCCGCGTTGTCGGCCTTGCCCACCGGGCGCATCGCGCATGTGGCCAGCGTGGCTGCGCCGGCGTTGACGCAGCGCATGCTCGGCTGCCTGCGCGAGCGTTTCGAACAGGTGCGCATCGTGCGGACCGCGGCCGAATGTGCCGGCATCCGCATCGCCTACGCAGACCCGGGCCGCTTTGGGGTCGATCGCTTCCTGGCGCTGCTGGGCGCACGCGGCGACGCACCGGTGCTGGTGGCTGGCGTGGGCACCGCGTTGACCATCGATGTACTCGGCGCCGATGGGCGGCACCACGGCGGCCGCATCGCCGCCTCGCCGACCACCATGCGCGAGGCGCTGCATGCGCGCGCGGTGCAGTTGCCGGCCAGTGGCGGGACCTATGTCGAGCTGGCCGACGACACCGACGACGCGCTGACCTCCGGCTGCGATGGCGCGGCGGTGGCGCTGATCGAGCGCAGCCTGCAGCACGCGCAACGCAGTCTGGGCGTGCCGGTGCGGCTGCTGGTGCACGGGGGCGGCGCGCCGCCGCTGCTGCCGTTGTTGCCCGATGCCAGCTTCCGCGCCGCGCTGGTGCTGGACGGGCTGGCGACCTGGGCGAGGTCTGCGTCGGCGCCTTGAACGGCGAGCCATGCAATTGCGAGGACACGTGGCGGGCGCGGCCGGCAGACGGAATCGGTCGGCAGCGCTCGTACACTGCGCCTACCGCCTGGCGTGGGCAGCAAGCCAACCAGCGCTCGCCGGTTGTGACTGCCCGCGCTTAGAATCCATCGCATGTATGTCCGCGCACTCATCGTCGTCCTGATCGTCCTCAATGCCGGTGTGGCCTTGTGGTGGGCATTGCAGCCGGCACCGGCAGCGGTGACGGCACCGCCGCAGCCGGCCGGTGTGGCGCGCCTGGAAGTGCTGCCGAGCACTGCGGCAGCAGCGCCAGGCGAGGCGAGCGAGGCAGGCATGGTCCCGGCAGCTGCGGGCACCGCACCATCGGATGCACCTGCACCTGCACCTGCACCGACACCGACATCGACATCGACATCGACGGCAGCAGCGGCAGCGTCTTCTTCGACTGCTGCGGCCGCCGCAAAGGTGGTCGCAACGTCGCAGACGTCGGCACAGGTTCCACCACCAACCAAGGTCGCTCCAACACCGAACGAGGTTGCGGCAGCGGCGATCAAACCATCGCCAGCGGTACCTGCTCCCGCCGCTGCGCCGGAGCGCTGCGCCAGCCTGGGGCCGTATGCGGCGCGCGCTGATGCCGATGCCGCGCTGGCACGCCTGCGTGGCCAGGCCACGCGCACCCGCGTGCGCGAGGACAAGGACGCCGGAGTCAGTACGTTCCGGGTGATGCTGCCCAATGTCGGCGATCGTGCGGCGGCGCAGGCCTTGGTCAAGCGCATCGCCGCCGCCGGCATGGGCGACTATTACGTGATTGCCCAGGGTGAGGACAACAGCATCGCGCTGGGGCAGTACCAGAGTCGCGAGCGTGCCGAGCGCCGTCAGGCCAGCCTGGTCGGTGCGGGGTTTCCGGCACAGTTGCTGCCCAGCGGCACCGGGCAATCGCGCTGGTGGATCGATGTGCGCAGCACGGCGGCGATCGGCACATTGCAGGGCACCGCCGGTGCGGCGCGTCAGCGGTCGCTAGATTGCGCCGCGCTGCGCTAGAATGCGCACCGGCGCGCAATGCGCCTGCCTTTGCCGGCATAGCTCAGTTGGTAGAGCAACCGCCTTGTAAGCGGTAGGTCCCCAGTTCGAATCCGGGTGCCGGCACCATGAAGGTTCTCTCGTCCTATCCCGAAATGTCGATGTAGCTCTGGGCTGACTGCGTTGTTGGGTCAGCGTCTCCGGGACGCGTCTTGCTCGGTTTGATCTGCCGAAAACAGCTATCTGCCCGCAGCCGGTGAATCACAGCGCGCCAGTCGCTGTTGCCTGCGCGCAGTACACGCAGCGACTCAGGCCGGGCGACCGGCCGACAGCAGTTCCAGCGTGGCCTGGTCGGCATCGGTGGCGTCGACGCGCAGGCGTTCGGCTAGTGCGGCAACGACGATGGCGTGGGCCTGGCGGAGCACGCTGTCCGCGTCGGCGCTGGCGTCCACGACGTGCTTCCCCGGCAACTGCAGCTGGGCAAAGATGCTGCGGCAGCGTTCCAGGTTGTCCTGGGTTTCAAAGTGATTGGGTGCATCGCCGCGGGCGCGGATACGCGCCAGGCCGGTGGGCGGGGGCAGGTCGAGCAGCAGCAACACGTCCGGGCGCGGCGCGAAGGCGTTGCGCTCCAGCAGATCGTCCAGCGGCAGGCCGGCGGCGCCCTGGTAGGCGACCATCGAGGGGAAATAGCGGTCCAGGATCACGATGTCGCCGCGTGCCAGCGCCGGTGCGATCAGGGTGTCCACGTGCTCGTGGCGGTCGCGGATCAGCAGCTCGGCTTCTTCGTCGGCGCTGAGGCGGCCGGTGGCGGCGGACTGGCGCAGCTGGGTGCCCCAGGGGCCATTGGTCGGCTCCTTGCTCAGCACGACGCGTGCGCCGGCGGCTTCCAGCGTGGTGGCCAGGCTGCGGGCGAGGGTGGTCTTGCCGGCGCCGTCGATGCCTTCGATCGCGATCAGCAGACCGCCGGGCTTCAGTTCGATTGTCATCGCGCTACTTTATCCGATCGTGGTGCTGGATCAGCACCACGATCGGCGTGGAAGCCGCCCTGCAGTTGCCGATCCTGGCGCATCGGGTCTCCGCTGTGCGTCACCGATGGCACCGCCGCTGCCGCGCGTCGATGCCTGTGCGAGATGGCTTGACGAGAGTCCGTGCAACGCAGTGCCGGGCGCGCACAACAACCGCATCACGACCGCTGCTTGCAGGCGTGACTGGCTGCGCTATTGCTTATGCCGTATGACCGGTATGTCCTGCGCGATGTCGGGAACGTCCCGATGCCCTGGCTTTTGATCGCGCGCCATACTGAACAAGTCAGGCAAAGCGCTCGAATGTATGACGTTCGCGTCGCGTGTCTGGCATCAAGGAAGATGGACGCGTCGCCGCCACCCTAGAGGCGGCATCCCCCGCGTGACGCCCGATCAGGCACCGTCGTGACCGGATTCCTTGTTTTGCTCGTTCGCCGACCATGTCGGCATGCGCCACGCGCACGGCCGCTCAGCTGGTCGCCGAGGTGTAACGATAGGACAGCAGCGACTTCACCAGGAACGTGATCTGGGTGGCCGAGCGCGCGTCCACGCGCATGACCGGGATGCGGAAGCCTTCGGCCACCAGCGCGTCGCGGAACGGCGGCAGCAAAAAGTCCTGCATTTCGTCGGTCATGGTGATGCCCACCGCCAGGCTTGCCGCAGGTGCGATCTGCGAAAACTCGCGCAGCAGGGCCACGGTGGCATCGCGCATCTGCGGATCGCGTGCGCTGACCAACACGATCACGCCCAACGCGCCGTCGCACACCAGGGGCCACATGAAATCCAGGTACTTCTGCCCGGGCACGCCGTAGACGTGCAGCAACTCGCCGTCTTCCAGTTCGATCGAGCTGTAGTCCAGCGCGACCGTGGTGTAGGTCTTGTCGCCGTAGGCATCCTGGCTGAGCGGCATCTCGGTGCTGACCGGCTCCACGTCGGAGATGGCGCGCACGGCGGTGGTCTTGCCGGCGCCCATGCCGCCAACGAACACCAGTTTGTTGGCCGGAAGACTCATGACTGCGCCTGAAAGAGAGAGAGGCCAAAGCGACGTGCGACCCAGGAGAAAAACCGGGAGTTGCTGCTGTCCGGACGGGGCTGCGTTGCAGGCACGGGAATCTCCGCAGTCTGGGCAAGGCCACTGGCGAGTGCAGCGGCGAACAGGCATTCCACCGTTTGCAGCGGCAGCTTGCAAGCATTGGCCAGCGCCTGCGGGCGCCACGGGCGCGCATGCAGGTGGGCAATGGCAAGCAGCTGCGCCGGCGAACTGGTCTCCGCACCCAGCTCCGGCCATTGCCGCAACCGCAGCGCATGGCTGGGTTCGACCGCCGGCAGCGCGGGGCGCAGGTGCTCGGGCAGGGCGAAGTACAGCGCTTCGAAGGAAATACGTTGGCTCAGTGCGCTATCGGCGGTGTCCGGTGCAACCTGCCAGCCGGGGCGATCCAGGGCCGCCAGCAGCTCGGTCAAGGCGATGCCGGCGGGCAGCTGCACGCAGCTGTCGGCCGGGTCCACGCGCACCTGCAAATGCCCGTTGCGCAGCAGCACCGTAGCGGTGCCGAATTCGCCGCGGCAATGGCGGACCAGCAAGGCCGGCTCGGCGACCTGCGCGTGCGCGGAGGACGACAGCAGCAGGCGCATCTGCTCGTTGAGTTCGCGCACGGTGGCGCCGTGCTTGAGCCATGCGCCGCCGACCGGTGTCCGCGACACCACCAGCACGCGCATGGGTTGCCCCTGCAAGGCCTGCCAGGCGGCCAGGCCGTCGGGGCTTTCCAGCCCCAGCACCACCACCTCGGCGGCGTGTTGCGGCCATTGCCCCAACTGCACGTCGATGCGCTCGGCCAGCAGCAACGAACACGCCAGTTTCAGGCGCGTGGTGTGCAGCAGGTCCAGGCCGGCCGTGGCGACCCGCATGGTGTGAATGGGTGAGGTCATGACAGGGCGCCGCGTCGGCGCGTAGCAAGTGCGGTGCCTGCCGGTGCGCACCGGCAGGCCGGGCAGGCGACGCGTGCGCGCCGCCTGGTGGGCATCAACCGAAGTCCAGGGTCTTCTCGAACGCCTTGAGCTCGTGACGGGCCATGGCCAGATTGGCCTTGGCGCGATCCAGCACGACGTACAGGAACAAGGTGCCGTTGCTCTCCAGCGGGCGCAGCAGGTGGTATTGACGCGCCAGGGTGATCAGGATGTCTTCGATGGTGTCGTTGAGGCCGAGCTGCTCGGCGATACGGCGCTTGGCACGCACCACTTCGGTATTGCCGGCCGCGGCAAGTTCCAGGTTGAGATCGGTGCCGCCGGTCATGCCCAGCGCCATGCCGCTGTCGCTATCGACCAGGGCAGCGCCGACGAAGCCGGCGATCGAATGCAGGTGTTCCAGGTTGAGTTTTGACACGGGTCGTCCTTACGAGCGGTGAGAAATTCGGTGCACTGGCACAAGCACGAACAGTGCCAAACGCTCAGTTCGCCAGCTGCGCCAGTGCAGTTGCCAGGCGGCCGGCGCAGTCGCGTGCGTTGAACAGCAGCGCCGCGGCATTGAGATCGCTGCTGCCCACCGCGGTGAGCGTCAGCGGTTTGTCGGCGCGAATGCGGATCAGCACCAACTGCCCGCCACGCGTACTGATGGTGGCGTAGTCGGCTTCGCTCAGACTGGATTCGCGCGCCAGGGTCTCGCCCAGGGTCAGGAACGAATTGGCCATCGCTGCCAGCCGGCGGCCGTCCACATCCAGGCTGGATTGTTCGGCGATGGCACGCCCGTCGGCAGTGGACAGCATCAGCAGACGGATGCCCGGCTCGCGCTCGATGGTCTGCGCGAACTCGCGCCCGATGCGCTGCAGATCGTATTGGTGCGACGCCCGCGCGACCTCGCCCACGGCAGCCTTGACGACCTGGTTGACGGCGTTATGCGGCATGAAATCCTCCCCTGTACGAAACGCACTGCGCGATGAAAGACCTTGCCGATGACACCGGGTCCCGCGCTGGCGGGCGAACAGTAGCATCGGCACCGTCTGTCATCGTCATAGCACCCTCAATGTCTTAACTGTGCGGTCAGACAAGCGCATTCCGCAAAACGCAGATACGCCACAAACTGCCCAACCACGTCACTTCAAGCAGCCATCAAACCGTGTTTGTCGCCAAGCGGACGCGGCCGATGCACTGCCACTGCTCCGGCCGAACTGCAGCGCGCCTGTACCGCGGCGTTGCGCCTGCCGTCCGTACCGGTCCGACGATTGCCCGCTACGCAGTATCGGCCGCACTTTCGATTGCTGCAGTGGCAGATGCGATTGCGTGATCGGTGACGCAGGCCGGGTGCCGTGCTGCGCTGCCGCGCGTCAGTGCGCGAGCCGGCGACTAGACTGCAGCGCTTTCTCGATGCTGGAGCAATGCATGGCGACGCAGTACCTGCCGGTTTCCCTGATTGGCGTTCCCACCGACATCGGTGCCGGCCACCGTGGTGCGCGGATGGGGCCGGAGGCGTTGCGCATCGCCGGGCTGCAAGAGGCCTTGATCGGCCGCGGCGTGGAGGTGCATGACCTGGGCAACCTGGATGGCCCGCGCAATCCCTGGCAAGCCCCGCAGGCCGGCTACCGGCATCTGGACGAGGTGGTGGCCTGGAACCAGGCGCTGATGGAAGCCAGCTATGCGCAGCTGCGCGCCGGCCGCATGCCGATCATGCTCGGCGGCGACCACTGCCTGGGCATCGGCTCGATCACCGCGGTTGCTAAGTACTGCCGCGAGCAGCAACGCCCGCTGCGGGTGCTGTGGCTGGATGCGCACTCGGACTTCAATACCAGCGAGGTGACGCCGTCGGGCAACGTCCACGGCATGCCGGTGGCCTGCCTGTGCGGGCTGGGCCCGCAGGCGTTGACACATCTGGGCGGCAGCGCACCGGCGTTGCTGCCCGAGCAGGTGCGGCAGATCGGCATCCGCTCGGTGGACCCGGAGGAGAAGCGCCTGATCAAGCAGCACCGCATCGATGTCTACGACATGCGCTACATCGACGAGGCCGGCATGAAGCGCACCATGGAGACCGCCCTGCAGGGCATGAGCGAGGACACCCATCTGCATGTGAGCTTCGACGTGGATTTCCTGGACCCGAGCATCGCGCCGGGCGTGGGCACCACCGTGCCGGGTGGGCCCAACTACCGCGAGGCGCAGCTGGTGATGGAGATGATCGCCGACACCGGGCGCATGGGGTCGCTGGACATCGTCGAGCTCAATCCGGTCCTGGACAACCGCAACGCCACCGCCGAGCTGGCGGTGGATCTGGTCGAGAGCCTGTTTGGCAAGTCGACACTGATGCGAGATTGATCGATCGCTGAACGCAGCACGCCGCGTTCACATCAAATCCACGGCCGCGCAGTCAGATTTGTCGCCAGACACGGTGCGTCTGCACCGAACGCAGAACTGAGGAAGACCGATGAAGCGACTGCTGACACTGATGGTACTGGGCCTGTTTTCGGCCGGCGTGATGACTGGCTGCAACACCATGGCCGGCGCTGGCAAGGACATGCAGGGTGCAGGTGAGAAGGTCGAAAAGAAGGCCGACAATTGCAGCGACGGTAAGTGCTGATCCTTGCGTTTTGTTTGAACCCTAGTTGTTTGATTTGATTGATCTGCGGCAAGCCGCCGCTTTACCCACGAAGGAGTCTGTTATGAAGCGTGCAATTGTGCTGCTGGTGCTGTCGGTGTTGTCGGTCGGTATGCTGTCGGGTTGCAACACCGTCGCAGGTGCCGGCAAGGACGTGCAGGGCGCTGGCGAGAAGGTGGAAGACGCTGCGCGCAAGTAATCTAGCGCTGCATGCAGAAAAAACGGGCCGCAAGGCCCGTTTTTTTTTGCCTGATGCCTTGCGCAGGCAGGGCAGTGCGGCGACGCATCTGGGCATGCGACGGCGCAGCCATGCGAAAAAAACTGCGCCGCAAGCGTAGGCAACCGTTCAGTGCGGTGAGTGCCGATTTGACGGCTTTTGATCTGCGGCGAACGGCGCCGTGGGCAACCTGCGCAGACGGTCAATCGCGGCCGCATTAGCGGAGTTGACGCAATGAACACTGACATCATTTCCGGCAAGTGGACCCAACTCAAGGGCAAGGCGCAGGCCAAGTGGGGCGACCTCACCGACGACGATTTCAAGGTCGCCGAGGGCAATGCCGAATATCTGCAGGGCAAGCTGCAGGAGCGCTACGGCTGGGACCGCGACCGCGCCCAGACCGAGGTGCGCGCCTTCGAAAAGTCGTTGCGCGACGACACCTGAGGGTGCCGCGCAACCGCGCCCACCCGCCGTGGTGAGCGCCAACTGCACAGGACGGGCCGCTCGATGCGGCCCGTTCTGCGTCTGCCGCAGAAACCGGTAGCGGCAGCTACGAGACACCGTCGCGGTCATGCCAGGGGCACGGAACCGCTAAACTTGCGTGCTGACTCCCTGGCCTTACGCAGATGACCACTCGCGTCCTTACCGGCATCACCACTTCCGGCACCCCGCATCTGGGCAATTACGTCGGCGCGATCCGCCCGGCCATCCAGGCCAGTGCGGCTGCCGATGCGGAAAGCTTCTACTTCCTGGCCGACCTGCACAGCCTGATCAAGGCGCAGGACCCGGCGCGGACGCAGCGCTCCACATTGGAGATCGCCGCCAGCTGGCTGGCCTGCGGCCTGGACCCGGAAACGGTGTGGTTCTATCGCCAGTCCGATGTGCCGGAGACCACCGAGTTGCTGTGGCTGCTGACCTGCGTGGCCGGCAAGGGCATCCTCAACCGTGCGCATGCCTACAAGGCAGCGGTGGACAAGAATCGCGCCGACGGCGAAGACGACGATGCGGGCGTGACCGCCGGCTTGTTCATGTACCCGGTGCTGATGGCTGCAGACATCCTGATCTTCAACGCGCACAAGGTGCCGGTGGGGCGCGACCAGATCCAGCATATCGAGATGGCGCGCGATTTCGCCCAGCGCTTCAACCACGTGTATGGCCGTGACTTCTTCACCCTGCCCGAGGCGGTGATCGACGAGCAGGTCTCGACCTTGCCGGGTCTGGACGGCCGCAAGATGAGCAAGAGCTACGGCAACACGATTCCGCTGTTCTCACCGCGCGAGGAACTGCGCAAGCTGGTGTTCTCCATCCTCACCGATTCGCGCGCGCCGGGCGAGGCCAAGGACACCCAGGGGTCGGCATTGTTCCAGCTGTACCAGGCCTTCGCCACGCCGCAGGAAACGGCGGCCTTTGCGCAGGCCTTTGCCGATGGCATCGGCTGGGGCGACGCCAAGCAACAGCTGTTCGAGCGTATCGACCAGGAGATCGCACCGCTGCGCACGCGTTACGAGGCGCTGATGGCCGAGCCGGCCAAGATCGAGGCGATTCTGCGCGCCGGTGGCGCACGTCTGCGCGCGCGCTACGCCACGCCGTTTTTGGCCGAGCTGCGTGCTGCGGTGGGGCTGCGCGATCTGTCCAGCCAGGGCGATGCGGCTGCGACGCCGGTGGGCGACAAGAGCGCGCCGCCGGTGTTCAAGCAATACCGCGAGAGCGACGGGCAGTTCTATTTCAAGTTGACCGATGGCGCCGGTGCGTTGTTGCTGCAGAGCGACGGCTTTGCCTCGCCACGCGATGCGGGCCAGCTGATTGCGCGGCTGAAGCAAGCCGAGCAGGGCAGCGACCTGCAATTGCTGGGCGTGCATGCGCAGGTGGAGGCGGAGTTGATCCTGGCGGCGCTGCGCGTGTTGCGCGAGGCGTAACGACACCCGTGGAGCCGGTAGCTAGACTGTGGCCTCTCGCATAGCCGTGGGGGAGCAATGACAGCGACCGCCGATTCCAGCATCCACACCATCGACACCGGTTTTGGCGGTGTGCAGTTCGATGCGGCGTACCTGATCGTCGAGGCGCAACGTGGCGCCTTCGTCGATTGCGGCACTTCCCTGTCGGTGCCGCAGATGCTGGCCGCATTGCAGTCGGCCGGGCTGACGCCGGCGCAGGTGGACTGGCTGATCCTGACCCACGTGCATCTGGATCACGCCGGCGGAGCGGGTGCGTTGCTGCAGCATTTGCCCAATGCGCGGGTGCTGGTGCACCCGCGTGGCGCGCCGCACATGATCGATCCCACCCGGCTGATCGCCGGTGCCACGGCGGTATACGGCGCGGCGGAAATGGCGCGCAGTTACGGCGCGATCGTGCCGGTGCCGGCCGAGCGCGTGGTGGAAGCGGCGGACGGACAGACCGTGATGCTGGGCGAGCGCGCGCTGCGCACCATCGAGACGCCGGGCCACGCACGCCATCATCTGTGCGTGTGGGATGCGCGCAGCCGCAGCTGGTTCACTGGCGACACCTTCGGCTTGTCGTATCGCCAGCTCGATAGCGCGCAAGGCGCCTTCATCCTGCCGACCTCCTCGCCGGTGCAGTTTGAGCCGGAGGCGATGCTGCACTCGATCGCGCGGCTGATGGAGACCGCGCCGCAGGCGATGTATCTCACCCATTACGGCCGGGTCGAATCGCCGGCGCCACTGGCGCAGGCGCTGGTCGAGCAGATCCATGCGATGACCGCCATCGCGCTGGACTGCGCGCAGGATGCGGACCGCCATCGCTGCATGGTGGTGGCGCTGACTGACCTGTATCTGCAGCGCGCCCGCCTGCACGGCTGCCGGCTGGACGATGCGCGCGTGGCGCAGTTGCTGGGCACCGATATCGAACTCAACGCGCAGGGCCTGGCGTGCTGGCTGGATCGCGCGACGCGCACCAATTAGCGCCACTGCAGTGGGCAACATCCCAATAGAACGCTGTAGCGAGTCGTCGCGTGGTTCGGCGACAGTCAAATGCCGCGTCAGTCGGGCGCGCGGTGCCCTCACCGCTTGCGGGACACGCCGGGAATCCGTCCGTGGAGGCGCGTGGCGGCATCCATGCCGCCACACGGTCCCGCAATCGGCAAGGACATCGCACCAGAGAGTTGGTCGGCTGCTTTTGAAAGCTTGTTGCTCGGCTAGCGGTAGTAGCTGAGATGTTTTAAGTTGCGTGTTGAAGCCTGTCTGCCGCTCGGCTTGCGATCGGAAGATCGTGAGGCGCTAATCGAACGAACAAGTGATCCGACCAGCGCAGGTCATGCACCGCTTGCAACCATGCACACCGACCATCCCGACGGGTCCTTGTCCGCTCACCGTCGAGGGACCTTACGCGGCATGGATGCCGCGTAAGAGCCTACAAGGATGTACTTGCGGCGTGTCCCGCGATGGTGGGCGGGCAAGGGCCTTGCAGCCAAGCCGCAGATCCGCCGCCCTGCAACTGATCTGTCCGCACTGCACAGGCTCCGGAAAACCATGCCAAAACAATCGAGACCTTGAACCGTAACCGGGTTTGCGCGCGATCAGAGGCTCGATTCAAAAGCTCGGTGAGTCGAATGCGCGATGCCATCACCAAGCACGGGACAGACCGTACACCCGCCAATTGAACTCCGTGACAGCATCCATGCAGCCCAAGGGGCCTGCTAGAAAGGAAGACATCGCGTTTGCCAACGCGGGTCGAAGCACTCCCGTGGCGGCCGCGCGCTTGTAAACTGTGTGTCATCTATCTGTTGCAAGGCCATGCCGTGAATCCGATGCGCATCCTGTTGTTGTCCGCCTGCCTGTTCGTGGGGGGCGTGGCGCAGGCCGCCAACGATCTGCCCGGTGGCGGCATTGATGCCGAAGCGTTGTCGCGGCATGTGCGCCTGCTGGCCTCGGACGAGTTCGAGGGCCGTGCGCCGGCCAGTGCCGGCGAACAGCGCACGGTCGATTACCTGGTCGAGCAGTTCAAGGCTGGCGGCCTGCAGCCGGGTGGCGAGCAGGGCGGTTGGACCCAGGCAGTGCCGTTGGTACGCGCCCAGGTCGATGGCCCGGTGCGCGCCAGCCTGCGTGTCGGCGGCAAGACCCAGACGCTTGTCAATGGCAGCGATGTGACCCTGCAGAGCCTGCGTCCGCAGGACGCGGTGAGTTTGAAGCATGCGCCGCTGGTGTTCGTGGGCTACGGCATCAGCGCACCGGAGCGGCAGTGGGACGACTACAAGGGTGTGGACCTGCGCGGCAAGATCGCGGTGGTGCTGATCAACGATGCCGACTTCGAATCCAGCCAGCCTGGCGCCTTCGATGGCAAGGCGGT
This sequence comes from Xanthomonas sp. NCPPB 1826, assembly GCF_056725285.1. NCBI lineage: Bacteria > Pseudomonadati > Pseudomonadota > Gammaproteobacteria > Lysobacterales > Lysobacteraceae > Xanthomonas > Xanthomonas sp. NCPPB 1826. Next base: position 4,623,352 of record NZ_CM161521.1, on the reverse strand, counting down.
GACCTACTACGGCCGCTGGACCTACAAGTACGAAGAGGCCGCGCGTCGTGGTGCCGCCGGCGTGTTGATCGTGCACGAGACCGCGCCGGCCGCGTACGGCTGGGCGACGGTGCAGAGTTCGGGCCTGTCGCCGTTGTTCGATATCGAACGCAGCGATGCCGATGCGAAGGCGCAGCATGTGCCGGTGCGTGGCTGGATGCAGCAGGCGTTGGCGGTGTCGCTGTTCCAGCGCGCCGGGCTGGATTTTGCGCAGGCCAAGCAGCGCGCGCAGCAGCGCGACTTCGCCCCGATGGCGTTGGGCGATGCGACGCTGTCGGTGGACTTCAAGCTCAAGCGCGAGCGCGTGGTCACGCACAACGTGGTGGCCAAGCTCACCGGCAGCCAGCATCCGGACGAGACGGTGATCTTCTCCGCGCACTGGGATGCGTTCGGCGTGGGCAAGGCCGATGCCGGCGGCGACACGGTGCGGCGTGGCGCGGTGGACAACGCCACCGGCGTGGCCAGCGTGCTGGAACTGGCGCGCGTGTTCGCGGCCGGCCCCAAGCCGCAACGCACGCTGTATTTCATCGCGTTGACGGCGGAAGAGAAGGGCCTGCTCGGCGCCAACTATTACGCCGCGCATCCGCTGGCGCCTCTGGACAAGACCGTGGCGGTACTCAACATGGAGATGTTCAGCCCCGATGGCCCCACCCGCGATATCGCCTCGTGGGGACGCGGACGGGTGTCGCTGGAAGGTGATTTGGAAACTGCGGCCAAGGCGCGCGGCCGCAGCTATTCGCCGGACCCGAATCTGGAAGCGGGCTTCTTCTACCGCGCCGACCATTTCGCCTTTGCGCGCATGGGCGTGCCGGCGATCACCGCCGGTCCCGGGCTGGACATGCTCGACGGCGGCGTGGCGGCCGGCAAGGCGCTGCGCGACAAGTATTTTGCCGAGTGCTATCACCAGCCCTGCGATCGCTGGACCCCGCAATGGGACGCCAGCGGCCACGCGGCCGACACCACCCTGGTCTACGACGTCGGCGTGGCGCTGGCCAACGGCCGGCAGTGGCCGAGCTGGCAGGACGGTTCGGAGTTCAAGGCGATCCGCGCCAGCAGCGACGCCGCACGCAAGTAGGGCCAGCGGTGTGCAAACGCCTGGTGCTTTCGAGCGCGGGCGTCTAGCTCCCGGCGATGCGGGCGGTCATTGCATTGGGCCATTGCGTGGCGGTTGGTCGAGCCGGCTTGCGGCGACCGCGCCGCCTATTTGCGGCACGGGTAGCGCTTGGCCAGCGCCTGCACGATCAATGCGGGTGCGGCCTCGTCCAGGCGTGCATCGGGTAGCGCGCCGATATCGCTGATGATCGCCTGCATATCCGGCGGGCCGCTCTTGCCGGCCGGCATGCACCATTGTGTGCGGTAACTGCTGCTGGCGACGCCGAGCAGATAGGCGCCGGCGCGGTTTGCCGAGAGCATGACCTTGAGCTCGGTTTGTTCGGGCGCGATCTCTGGCGCCAACGAACCGTCCAGCCCGGCCTCAAGGAGTTTGCGCCCGCTGGGTTCCCAGGGTTCGGGCACGCGTGCCAATGCGCTGGCCGATAGCACGGTCAGGGCGGCCAACATCAACCAGGGGACGCGACGCTGCATATGCACTCCGGGCCGGGGATCAGTGCGCACCATACCGCGGCAGGCGCTTGAAGGCGTACGACGTTGATGTGGGCAGGTGATCTAGAATTGAAGCTTCCGCTGCATTTGGCAATCTCCGATGTCCTCTTCACACGATGCTGTGGCGCCTGCGCGCAATGGCCTGGTCGTTGTCGCGTTGTTGCTGGTCTATGTGGTCTGGGGCTCGACCTATCTGGCGATCCGCTTTGCGTTGGAAGGTGGTGCGCTGCCGCTGACCATGGTGTCCGGGGCGCGCTTCATCGTGGCCGGCACGGTGCTGTATGCGGTGCTGCGCTGGCGCGGTGTGGCTGCGCCGACGCACGCGCAATGGAAGAACGTGGCGATGATGGGCGCGGCCCTGTTGCTGCTGGGCAACGGCATGGTGGTGCTGGCCGAGCGCAGCGTGTCGTCCGGCCTGGCCGCCACCTCGGTGGCATCGGTGCCGCTGTGGATGGCCTTGTTCGGCGCCTTGCGCGGGCAGCACGCCAGCCGTGGCGAATGGCTGGGTATCGTGATCGGCTTTCTGGGCGTGGTCTGGCTCAACGCCGGCAGCAGCCTGACCGCCACGCCGGGCGGGCTGGTGTTGTTGCTGATCGCGCCGATCGGCTGGGCCTTCGGCTCGGTGTGGTCGCGCGGACGCGACCTGCCGTCGCCGTTCATGACTGCCGCCGGGCAGATGCTGTGCGGCGGCGTGTTGCTGGTCAGCACCGGCCTGTTGATCGGCGAGCGCCCACAGAGCCTGCCGACCTCGCAAGGGCTGCTGGCCGTGGCCTACCTGTGCGTGTTCGGTTCGATCGTGGCGTTTACCGCCTACGTGTGGCTGCTGCATCACGTGCGCCCGGCGTTGGCCGGCAGCTACGCCTACGTCAACCCGGTGATCGCGGTGGCGTTGGGTGCGTGGCTGGGGCATGAGCGTTTCAGCGCGCACGACATCGGCGCGATGGCGGTGATCCTGTCCGGCGTGCTGGTGGTGACCCTGGCCAAGGCGCGGCGATGACGGCGGTCTCGCCGACCGAGGCGCGTCGCGGGCTGTTGATCACCGCATCGACCTTCGTGATCTGGGGCCTGGTGCCGCTGTACTGGCACCTGCTCAAGGCGGTGCCGTCGCTGCAGATCATCGCGCACCGCATCGTCTGGAGCGCGCTACTGGTGGTGGCGTGGTTGCTGGCCACCTCGGGCCTGCGCTGGTGGCGCGCCATCGCCGCGCAGCCACGCGCGCTATGGATGCTGGCCGGCAGCAGCGTGGCGATTGCGTTCAACTGGGGCCTGTATATCTGGGCGATCAACGCCGGGCATGTGATCGAGGCCAGCCTGGGGTATTTCATCAATCCGCTGCTGAGCGTGTTGCTGGGCGTGCTGGTGTTGAAGGAACGCCTGCAGCGCATCCAGTGGGTGGCGGTGGTGTGTGCGGCGGCGGGCGTGCTGTGGCTGACCCTGGATGCCGGTGCGCCGCCGTGGATCGCGCTGGGGCTGGCGTTCTCGTTCGGTGCCTACGGCCTGCTGCGCAAGCTGGTGGCGGTGGATCCGGTAGCCGGGCTGGGCGTGGAAAGCGTGTACCTGTTCGTGCCGGCGCTGCTGCTGGCGGTCTGGGGCGAGCAGGGCCATGGCGGCGCCTTTCTGAGCGGTTGGGACCTGCGTACCGATCTGCTGCTCATCGTCGGCGGCGTACTGACCGCGGTGCCGCTGATCGGGTTTGCGTATGGCGTGCGGCGGATTCCGCTGTCGTTGGTGGGCATCCTGCAATACATCGCGCCGAGCCTGCAGTTGCTGCTGGGCGTGTGGTTCTTCCACGAGCCGTTCGATCAGGGGCGCGCGATCGGATTTGCCGCGATCTGGGTGGGGCTGCTGCTGTTCGTCGGCGATAGCCTGTGGCGGCAGCGGCGGCCGGTGGTGGTGACGCCTTAAGCATCGGCCGCTGCGCGATCCGGGCGATCGCGCAGCGGCTGCGTTGCGCGGTGGGCGGCAGCGCCGTGCGCTTCAACAGCCCGCGGTTGCGTAGCTCCTGCCTGGAGGTGGCGAGCAACAGACCACTGCGCTCACCGCGGTGCAGGTGCAGTCATCGGCATGTCATTCAGACCCACCGTTTCGTAGCGCGCGGTCCGCTCCCACCTGACGACCGTTGGCGACGTCTGACAGCCGCTCTCAGCCGCGCGGCGCCAACGCCGGTGTCGCCACCGCCAGCGTGGAGGTCGGCAGTGCCTGCGGCGCGGGGCAGTGGCCTGGATCCTGTTGCGTCTGCGCCAGCCACTGGTCGATCGGCCCACCCAGCAGATCCAGCCGCAGCGGCAGGCTCAGATGGGTTTCGCCAGGCAGCTCGACGTAGTGCGCGCGCGGGCTGGCCAGCGCCAGCGCCAGCGCACGCCCATGCGCGACCGGAATGTGCTGATCGGCATCGCCATGCACCAGCAGCACGCAGCTGCGGGTGTCGGCCAAGGCCTGCGTCACATCGACGTGGTCCAGGTCCAGCTGCAGCTGGCGGTCGGCGGCGGCGATCACCGCATCGATATTCTGGTCGGCATAGCGCCAGCGCGCATACGCGGCCACCGCCTGCCCACGCCAGCCATTCGGTTGGCTGGCGAGCAGGTGCGGGACCATGTCGCGAATGCCGCGCCCGGCGTTGGCGAAGGATTCCATCGCCACCACGCCGGTCACGCGCGGCCCGAGCTTGTCGGCGGTGAACAGCGCGGTGGCGGCGCCGTAGGAAATGCCGAACAGGTACAGCGGGCCACGGATCTCGCCACGCGGTTGCAGCGCATCGAGCACGTCGATCACATCGTCGGATTCGCGCGTGCCGTAACCGGACGGGCCACCGCCGGAATGGCCATGGTTGCGCAGGTCGATGGTGATCACCCGGTAGCCGGCCTGCGCCAGCTCCAGCGACCATGGCAGCAGCGAATCGCCATCCATCATCCAGCCATGCAGCAGCACCACGGTGCCGCGCGGCGTCGGCGGGGTCGCGGTGGGCACCTTGAAACTGAAATCGACATCCAGCGCATGCGCCGGATCGTGGCGCTGGCCGAGATACCGGTAGTGCATGGCGTACTGGCCGGGGTCGATCGCGCGCCAGAAGATCGGCACCTGATCGCGCGTGACCACATGCCCGCTGCGGTTGGGCACCGTGGCGATGGTGGCGGCAATGCGCTCCTCGTCCAGCAACGGCGAGGTACCGCCGGGCGCAACCAGGCGCTCGCTGAGCGAGGTGGAGGACGAGGAACAGCCGGCCAGCCACAGGCAGGCGCAGGCCAGCAGAATCAGGCGCGTCATGGGCGAAGATCGATGGATGCAACGGCCGGGCAGCCTACGACCTGCCCGCCCCGCGCATCTACCGCAGTGCAGTGACAGAACGATGACAGCCCGCAATACGTTCAGCCGCAGCACCCGCATTCCCTCTGCCTTGGCTGTCACCATTCCCCACTCCCGATTCCCGATTCCCGATTCCCGGGCGGGCCAGCGGCCCGCCCTAGACCTCACGCAACGCCGTCGTGATCGGCAACCGCGCCGCGCGCAAGGCCGGGAACAGCCCGCCGACCAGGCCAATGCCCAGTGCCCATTTGAGCCCGCTCCACAACAGCTCCGGCGAGACCTTGAACTGGAACACGATCTGGCTGAAGTTGCTGCCCAGCGTGGACACGCTGTAGCCATTGAAGATGGCCCAGGCGATCAGGCCACCGAGCAAGCCGCCCAGCAGCGCCAGCAGCATGGTCTCCAGCATCAGCGCCATGATCACCGGCGTGCCGCGGAAGCCGATCGCGCGCATCGTGGCGATCTCGCGCGCGCGCGTGGCCACCGCCGCATACATGGTGTTGAGCGCGCCGAATACCGCACCCACTGCCATGATCGCGCCGATCACCGTGCCCAGGATGCTGATCAACCTGTTCAAGCCACCGCCCTGTTTGCCGTAGTAGGCACGGGTGGTTTCCACATCCAGTTTGAGCCGCGGATCGGCGGCCATGGCGGTCTTGAACTGGCTGAAACCGGCCTTGCCGGCGGTGCGCACGCTGATCGACTGGTAGGCGCTGCGGTTGTAGGTGGTGGCCAGCGTCTGCGCATCGGTCCACAGCTCCGAATCGTGCGCATCGCCGGAGGCGAACACGCCGACCACGGTCCATTGCTGGCTGCCGAGAGTGAGCGTCTTGCCCAGCTGCAGTCCGCGGAACTGAGTCAACGCGCCCTTGCCGACCACGATCTCGCGCAGGCCGGGGGTGAAGCGCCGGCCCTGCACCAGCCTGACCTTGTCGTGCACCGCCCAGGCCTGTTCGCCCACGCCACGCAGTTGCGCGTTGACGTCGGTGCCATCGGATCTGGAGGCGATGTTGACCACCTGCGAGAGCTCCGGCGACAGCAGCGGGCGGCCCCTGGCATCGGCGGCGATACCGGGCAGGCTGCCGATCAGCGGCACCAGGTCGCGGGTGATCACCGAGTTGGTTTCGGCCTGCGAGCCGCCGCGCAGAACAATCGCGGTAGTGTCGTCGCCGGTGCTGTTGAGCGTGGCCTGAAACCCCTGGCCCATCGCCAGCATCGCCACCAGCACGCCGACCACACCGGCGATGCCGACCACGATCACCGAGCTGGCACCCCAGCGTTGCGGCAGCGTGGCGATGCCGATACGTGCAGCGGCCAGTGACAGCCGGCCGCTGCGCGTGACAACCAGCCACACCGCCAGCAAGGCGGCGAGGACCAGCACGCCGATCCACGGCAGCGCGATCCACACAGCCAACCCGACGGCCAGCGACACGACCGACAGCAGATTGACCAGACGGTTCTTCCATTGGGTTTGCATTTGCCTGCTCCTGTCAGCGGCCGGCGAGGGCATCGACGATCTTCAAGCGCTGCGCGCGTCGCGCCGGCAGCACACCCACCACGATGCCGATGCCGGCCATCAGGCCCAGCCCGACCAACCAGGTCTGCAGCGGCACGCCCTGCACCGGCATCACCCCGCCGCTGCGTGCGGCCACCAGCGGGATCACCAGCGATGCCAGACCCATGCCGATCAACCCGCCCAGGCCGATCAACAGCACCGACTCCACCATCACCAGACTCAACACGGTGCGGTCCTGAAAGCCCAGCGTCTTGAGCGTGGCCAGCTCCGGTATGCGCTCGCGCACCGCCTGCGCCATGGTGTTGCCGGTCAGCAGCAGCAAGGTGAAGAACACCGCGGCCATGATCGAGGTGACGATCAGGCCGATATCGGCGAACTGCTTGATGAAGGCCTGCTGGAACGCCGATTCGGTCTGCGACTTGGTTTCATGATCGGAGTTGGCCGACAACGCGTCGATCGCCTGCGCCACGCGCGAGGCCTGGTCGGCACTGCGCAACGTCACCGTGTACCAGCTGACCCTGCTCTTGATGTAGTCGTTGGACTCGTCGAAGTATTTCCAGTTCATCATCAACTGGCGTTCCTGGTTGGCCGCCACTGCGCGGTCCTTCATGCGGAAGATGCCGACCAGTTGCAGCGGCCAGTCGTTGCTGCCGCCACGCGGGAAGATGGTGGCCTGCAGCGGAATGGTGTCGCCGATCTTCCAGCCATTGGCCTTGGCCAGGGTCTCGCCGACGACGGCGCCGGTGCGCGTGGTCTGGAACGCCTTGAGCTGCTCCTTGGGCAGCTCGTACTCGCTGTAGACGTCGAAGAAATTGGGCGCCACCGAAAAGTTCGGGAAGAAGTTCTTCGGGTCGCGGTAGATGCCGCCGAACCACATCGCCGAGGTCACATCGCGCACGCCCGGCACGCTGCGGATCTGCGGCTCCAGGCTGATCGGCAGCGATTGGGTGATCGACAGGCGCGAGGCCACCACCAAGCGGTTCACGCCGCTGACGCTACCGCCAGAGGTGAAGGCCACGCGCACCGAATCGAGCATGCCGAACAGCAGGAACGCCGCCACCACCGACAGCAAGGTCAACAAGGTGCGGGTCTTGCTGCGGAACAACTGCGCCCACACCAGCCAGAGATACTTCATGGCAGCACTCCCTTAGAGCACGAGCGGCGCATCGGCCAGCTCGCCCTTGTCCAGATGGATGGTATGGGTGGCGTACTCGGCGGCCTTGGGGTCGTGGGTCACCATCACGATGGTCTTGCCGTGTTCGCGATTGAGTTCCTGCAGCAGGCGCAGGATCTCCTCGGCGTTATGGCGGTCCAGATCGCCTGTGGGTTCGTCGCAGATCAGGAAGGTGGGGTCGGACACGATCGCGCGTGCAATCGCCACGCGCTGCTGCTGGCCGCCGGACAGTTCGCTGGGCTTGTGGTTGCGGCGTTCCTGCAGGCCGACCAGGGTCAGGGCGATTTCCGCATTGCGCTTGCGTTGCGCGGCGTTGAGCGCGGTGAGCAGCAACGGCAGCTCCACGTTCTTTTGCGCGGTGAGCATCGGCATCAGGTTGTAGAACTGGAACACGAAGCCGACGTGATGACTGCGCCAGGTCGCGAGCTGGCCGCCGCTCATGCGGTCGATGCGCTCGCCCTGGATCTCGATCTCGCCACCGCTGGGGTTGTCCAGCCCGCCGATCAGATTGAGCAAGGTGGTCTTGCCCGAGCCGGACGGCCCCATCAACGCGACGAAGTCGCCGCTGGCGATCTCCAGGTCGATGCCGTGCAGCACCTGCACCTGCTCGGGGCCGCGTTGGTAGGTCTTGGTGATGTTGCGCAAGCTGACGAGAGCGGTCATGGCGACTCCTGACGGTGCAATGGAAAGAGGCAAGCGCGATGCGGCATGGCGACCGCGATTGCATGAGGCGGCAACACGGCAACACGGCGATGCGGTGACGGTGAGGCGGCAAGACGGTACGAGGCTGGATGACGACAGACGCAACTGCTGGGACATGCGCGCCGACGCATGGCGGCGACAAGCAGGCGGCTAGGTCTGTACTGACCGATGACGCCGCTGGCTGTGGATCACCAACGCCGCTGTGATCGTTACTAAGTGCTTGCATTACCTTGCGCGATCGCAGCGCCATCCAGGTGCCACGACCGCATCAACCACTGCTGCCACCGTGGGCGCCGCGCTCCCCGGAGCGGCGTCGCTGCCCAGCTGGTGATTGCAGTTACCGGCGCAGTTACTCGGCAGCGTCCGCCTCGGCTTCGGCCACCGTGTCGCCGTCTTTCAGGCCTTGCGGCGGATCCAGTACCACGCTGTCGCCCGCACTCAAACCCGACACCACCTGGCGGTCCTCGCCCATCACCATCCCGGGAGTGACCGTCTTCATGCCGACGGTGTTGCGCTCGCCGACCACGAACGCGACCGTGCGCGTGTCGCGTTCGACCAGTGCCGCAGCCGGCACGCGCACGCCCTGCGGCTTGCTGGCCTCCTGCGTATTGGCCCGCTCCAGAAAGCTCACCCGCACGCCCATCTCCGGCACGATGCGCGGGTCCTTGAGCTTGAGCGCCACGCGCACCTTCACCGTGGCCTTGCCGCGGTCGGCGGTGGGAATGATGGCGATCACCTCGCCGGGAATCTTCCATTCCGGATACGCGTTGAGCACCGCTTCCACCGGCATCTTCGGCTGCACGCGGCCGATGTAGGACTCGCCCACTTCCACTTCGATTTCCAGCGATTCCATGTCCACGATGGTGCCGATGCCGGTGCGGGTGAAGCCGCCGCCGGCCGACAGCGGCGAAACGATTTCGCCGGGCTGCGCGGCCTTGGCGGTGACCACGCCGGCAAACGGCGCACGCACCACGTTGAAGTCCGAGCGGATTGCCGAGATCGCCAACTGGTCCGCTGCCACGCGCACGTTGCGTTGCGCATTCTGCAGCTGTGCGCGCAAGGCATCGCGCTGTGCGGTGGCCTGCTCGTACTGCGAGCGCGACACCAGCTGCGCACCGACCAGCGATTGCAGGCGCGCCGCATCGGCATTGGCCACTGCCAGTTGCGCCTGCATGTTGTCGACCTGGCTGCGTGCAGCCGACAGCTGCGATGCCGACAGCGTGCGCTGCGCATCGGCATCCAGCGGGTCCAGCGTGGCCATCACCTGGCCTTGTTCGACGCGCATGCCTTCTTCGATCATCACCTCGCGCACCTTGCCGGTGACCTGCGCCGACACCGTGGCCATGCGCCGCGCCACCACGTAGCCCGATGCGTCCAGCACCGAGGCACTGCTGCTGCCGGCGCTGATCGCCACCACCGCTGCGGTCTGCACCTTCGCCACCGGGCGGCGGGTGAACCACCACGCCGCGGCCGCCAGCAGCACGATGACGATCACGGCGGCGATGATCCAGCCGCCGCGCCGTGCAGGTTCGGGGGCGGCAGGACGCTGGCGGTCGATGCGGAGTTGCTTGAGCAGATCGGCAGAAGTATTCATCGAGGACCAGGACGGGATGCTGCGCGAAAATGTGACCGGCCGCGGGCGGCGCCGCAAGCTGCCGGAAGTCACCAAGGCAATTGCGGCGACGAACGGTAGCGCGACCAACGCTGCTGCCAGGTGCTGCGCAGCATGCGACCGCAGCGGCGGCATTCACCAGTGACAGCTGTCACCTGCCGTGCATGACAGCGGCAACTGGCCGCGCCCTTCAGGATGGGCGAGGCTGCAGCATCGGGCGCCCGGTCGGGCCCGGCAGTGGCAGAATCCGATCATTCACATGGACCCATCCCGATGCGCGTGTCGCTTCCCGCCTGGCTTCGCCCCGCCGCCAATTCGCAGGTTGCCGCGCGGCTGGCGCAGGGCCAGTCGCCCTGGATGGATGGTGTGCATCTGCTGTGGTCGAGCTGGGTGTTCGTGGTGCCGGTGTTTTCCCCGCGCGGGTACGACAGCACCTGGCTGCTGTGCACCCTGCTGTCGTATCCGGTCTTCCTGCTGTTGTACGCGCGCATGTTGCTGGCGCCGCGCGGCACCCTGTATCGCTATGCCTGGGCGATGGGTGTGCTCAGTGCCGCGTTGCTGCCGGTGTATCCCTCGGGAATCAGCTATTTCGTCTTCGCCTGCCTGAGCCTGCCCCCGTCCACACGGCAGGCCCTGTGGCGGCACTTCGCGATGCTGGTGGTGATGAACGTGCTCTACCTGGGCTGGGCGCACTGGCTGGGAATGCGCCTGCAATCGCTGGTGTGGTTGCCGGTGTCGGTGCTGGGCATGGCCGGTGTCGGTGCGGTGTACAGCATCAACGAACGCAAGGACGCGTTGCTGCGCCTGTCGCAGGACGAAGTGCGCCGGCTGGCTGCCACCGCCGAGCGCGAGCGTATCGGCCGCGACCTGCACGATCTGCTCGGCCACACCTTGTCGCTGGTGGCGCTCAAATCCGATCTGGCCGCGCGCCTGATCGCGCGCGATCCGCAGGCCGCGCGCAGCGAGATCGATGCGGTGGCGCAGATTTCGCGCGATGCCCTGGCGCAGGTGCGGCGCGCGGTCACCGGCATTCGCGCCGCCGGGCTGGTGGCCGAGCTGGCGTCGGCGCGGGTACTGCTGGAGATGGACGGCATCGTGCTGGAACACGCACTGGAAACGCTGGCATTGCCGCCCGAACACGAAACCGCACTGGCACTGGTGGTGCGCGAAGCGGCCACCAATGTGCAACGGCATGCGCAGGCCAGGCGGATGCGCGTGAGCCTACGCGCGCAGGGCGAGCAGGCGGTGCTGGACATCAGCGACGACGGGCGTGGCGGGGTGATCGTGCCCGGCAATGGCCTGGACGGCATGCGCACACGCCTGCACGGCCTGGGCGGCGCGCTGGAGGTGGAAGCGCTGCCGCGCGGCATGCGCCTGCGCGCCAGCGTGCCGTTGCCGCAGCCCACGCTGGCGACGGCGCAGCCGCCCTTGCCGGTGCCGCTGCTGCCACCATCGCGCTGATCGCGCACACGTCCACCGCATTGCACGCAATGCACGGCGGGCCCAAGCGCTGCTATCGTGCGCCACCGTTGTCTGCATATGAGCGCGCGCGATGATCCGGGTGTTGTTGGTCGAAGACCAGGCGCTGCTGCGTGGCGCGTTGGTCGCCTTGCTTGGGCTGGAAGACGATATCGAGGTGGTCGGCAGCGCAGGCGATGGCGAAACTGCCTGGCGCGAGCTGCAACACCTGCAGCCGGACGTGCTGATCACCGATATCGAAATGCCCGGCCTGACCGGTTTAGAGCTGGCCCAGCGCATCCAGCGCCAGGCGCTGCCGCTGCGGGTGATGATCGTCACCACCTTCGCCCGCCCAGGATTCCTACGCCGCGCGCTGGATGCCGGTGTGGCGGCGTATCTGCTCAAGGACGCGCCGGCCGAACAACTGGTCGGCGCCCTGCGTCAGGTGCAGCGTGGCGGGCGGGTGATCGACCCGCAACTGGCGCTGGATGCCTGGGTCGAAGCCGATCCCTTGAGCGAACGCGAGCGCACGGTGTTGCGGCTGGCCGGCGAAGGCCGTTCGGCCAGCGAGATCGCGCAGCAATTGCAGTTGTCGCATGGCACGGTGCGCAATTACCTGTCCGAATGCATCGGCAAGCTGGGCGTGGCCAATCGCATCGAAGCGTATCGGCTGGCGCGGCAGAAAGGCTGGCTGTGACGCGGTGACGCAGACGCGTTGCGCTGTCAGCGAGCGCAGCACTGGATGGCATGCTGCGCCGCGTACCCGTTGTGCATTGCTGCCTGCCGCTATTCCAAATAACGCGGAAAGCATGCCGCGCAGGCGCGGGTACACTGCCGGGCCAGAACGATCCCTGCGAGCGAACGGCATGAAATCCCTGTGGCTGTTGGGCCTGCTGATGGTGTGCGCATTCAACGCGTCTGCCGAGCAGTTCAAGATCCTGGTGGCGGCGATTCCCAACCAGTATCACCACGACTATATCCCGGTCGCCAAGCCGCAATTCGAAGCGATGGCGCGCAAGCATTATGTCGAGTTGGTGTGGGCGTGGAATGCCAAGGCCTTCGATGGCGATCTATCGCAATACGCGGCGATCGTGCTGCTCAATACGCCGGCCACCGATCTGGATCCCACGCAGCGTGCAAACTTTCAGACCTACGTGCGCAACGGCGGCGGCGTGGTGGCGGTGCACAAGGCGTTTGCGATCAAGCGCGGCGACTGGGAGTGGTACGACCACCTGATCGGCCGCTCGTTCCGCACCCATCCATACATGCAGACCGCGATGGTCGACGTGGTGGACGCCAACTTCCCGGCCACTGCCGGCCTGCCCGCGCGTTGGGTGTGGACCGATGAATGGTACGAATACGATCCGCCGTACAGCGACGACCTGGTCACGCTGATGACGGTGGACGAAACCAGCTACGACCCCACGCTGATCTGGCCGGGCCAGGTGGCCAAGGGCATGGGCAAGCAGCATCCGGTGGCCTGGTACCACCATTTCGAAGGCGGCCGCGTGTTTGCCACCGCGCTCGGCCATCTGGCCGAGGCCTACAACGACCCACGTTATCTGGAGCATCTGTACGGGGGGATTTACTGGGCCGCCACCGGCAAGGGCATCGAAGCGTCCGCGCCAGCGGCCAAGACAAAACGCCAGCGTTAAATCCTAGCCCCTCTCCCGCCGGGAGAGGGGTTGGGGTAAGGGTGCGCGGCAAAGCCACTCCAGATGGCGGTCAACCCGATGCTTCGCCCGCACCCGCATCCGTCCTTGCGGGGCACCTTCTCCCGGCGGGAGAAGGGAGCCGACACCCATCCATCAACGCGCAGACCGCTCGCCACGCGCCATGCTGGAAAACACGCTATCGCGGCGGACCCAGGCATGGAACAGCGCCGCGCTCAGATGCCCCAGCACGGTGGCGAACAACAGGTACGCCAACCAGCCATGCGCGCTCCGCAACCAGGCGTATAGCGCAGGATCGTGCGGCGCGATCGCCGGCAGGTTCGCGCCCGGCCACAGCACGATCGGATAAGCGCCGGCCGACAGCATCGCCCAGCCGATCAACGGCATGCCCAGCATCAGCGCATACAACAACCAGTGCGAAGCGGTCGCCGCGGCCTTCTGCCAGGCCGGCAGGTCGGCCGGCAGCGGCGGCGGGCGGTTGCGCAGGCGATTGATCAGGCGCAGCACCGCAAGGATCAGGATCGCGATGCCCAAGGGGCGATGCAGATCGATCAACCACGGCCGCTGCGTCACCGAAGCCACCATGCCCACGCCAACGAACAGCATGGTCAGGATCATCGCGGCCATCAACCAATGCAGCACGCGTGCGGGCAAGTTGAAGTGGGTGTGGCTGCTCATTGGCGTGCTCCCTGGCCGGTGGCGGCGCTGCCTGTGCCATTGGCGATCTCATGCTCGCGCCGGTTGAACGATTGCGAATACACCGACGAGCGCGCCGCCAGGATCGGGTCGTTGGATCCGGCAATGCCCTTGGGCAGGATCAGCGGGTCGTAATTCAGGTCGCGGCACGGGCCGGTGGCCTGCGGCTCGGCATGATCGATCGATACCGTGCCGGCGACGATCTGCTTGCGGCTTTCCGGCCATGGCTGCGAGGGATCGTCTACCGCATCGCCCGGCTCGGCCACGGTCAGCACCAGGTCCCAACGCAGCGGCCCCTGCGCCAGGCGCGTGTCCAGATCGGTGGCGAGAAAATCGCCATCGGCTTGCGCGCGCTGCTCGGCGCTGAGTTCCTGGAACGGGGTATGCGGACGCATCGACCAGCGGATGTAGCGCTCGCGTCCATCGGCGGCAATCGCGCGGAACGCATTGACCCCGTTGTATTGCGTGTTGGCCCAGCTGTTGGACCACGGTGCGGTCTTGGCCCACTGCTGGAACTTGGCTGATTCCGGATACTGCTTGCCGAACGCGGCCAGCTTGGCCGGGTCGGGCTTGCCGGTGGCCGGGTCCGGCCGGGATGCCACATTCAATGCCTGGAAACCGGCCGGCGTGGCCACCACGAAGAACGGAAAACTGTTCATCGCGGTGCGCCATTCCTGCCCGTCGTCGCTGCGCAACAGCAATGCCATGCTGCGTACGCGTGCCGCACCATCGGCGCCATGCGGGTCGCCGCCGCCGATCGACAGGCGCCCGAGCACCGGCGTACTGGCCTGGCTGAAGATGCGTGCCGATGACAGCCAGGTGGCCTTGCCGCTGGCCTTGAAGTCCCCGCTCACACACACGCCCTTGGTATGTGCGCGGCGAAAGCCCGGATGCGGCGGCCCGCTGGCTTCGATGGTGTCGGTCATGCGCGCGGCGGTGAGCCGGTCGCCACCGATCCAGCCGGCGGTCCAGGCGAACGCAACCGCCAGGCCGCCGGCAATCGCGGCGATCCCCAGCAAGGGCGCCACGCGGACGCGTCCATGTTGTGGCGGTGGGGAAGGAGGTGGCAAGGTCATGGCTGGCTCCAGGGGTCGGTGCGGTGAGTGGTCGATGCAGTGAGACGACGTGCAGGCCGACTTATTCCCGTGGTCGCCCAGGCGTTGTGGCACGCGCATCGAACGTGGGAATAGTCCACGCTCCAGCGCGTCTACTGTGTGATGCCACCACCAAACCTGCCGATGGATGCTCTGGACGATGACCAACTGCGTGCCGTGCTGCCGGCGCTGCGTCGCTTCGCGCGCTCGCTGAGCGGCGAGCCCGCCAGCGCCGACGACCTGGTGCAGGCCACGCTGGAACGTGCGCTGCGGCGTTGGCGCACCCGCCATACCGCCGAGGCCCTGCAGCCGTGGCTGTTCGCCATCCTGTACCGGCAGTTTCTGGACGGGCAGCGCCGCGCCGCGCGCTGGCAGCGCGTGGTGGGCCTGTTCGCACCGCAGCAGCCCAGCCAGTCCGCATCGGCCGAGCAGGTGCACGACGGCCGCGCCATGCTGGCCAGCCTGGCGTTGCTGCCGCCGGAACAGCGCGCCTTGCTGCTCCTGGTCAGCGTGGAGGGTTTCAGCTACCGCGAGGTGGCCGACACCCTCGGCATCCCGATCGGCACGGTGATGTCGCGGCTGTCGCGTGCGCGCGAACGCCTGCGTGCATTGAACGAAGGCCACGTGCGCCATGCACCCGCATTGAGGATCCTGAAATGACCAGCACCCCGCCGCCTGACGAACACGCACTGCACGCCTATGTCGATGGCCGGCTGGAGCCGGCGCAACGCGCAGCGGTGGCCGCCTGGTTGCAGGCGCACCCGGCGCAGGCCGCGCGCGTGGCCGGCTGGAAACGCGATGCCGAAGCGCTGCGCGCCGCGCACGCCGGCCTGGAGCCGGAGATGGCCACGCTGGCGCCGACGCCTGCAGCGATTCGCCGTGGCCTGCAGCAACGCCGCCGGACCCTGGCGGCGATTGCCGCCAGTTGCGTGCTGGCGCTGGGCCTGGGCACCGGGCTGGGTTGGCAGTTGCGCGAGAGCCGGCTCGCGATTCAGCGCGTGCCGATGGCTGATGCAGTGGCCGCATACCGCCTGTTTGCCGATGTCGACGCGCATCCGGGCGTTGCGTTGGAGGTGCAGCGCCGTACGGAATTGGAGCCGTGGTTGCGCACGCATTTCGGAAATGCCGGTGTGGTGCCGGATCTGCGCGCGCAGGGCTATGTGCTGCGCGGCGGGCAGTTGCTTTCCACACCGGAAGGCGCGGCAGCGATGCTGGTCTACAGCGATGCCGACGGCGCGCGTATCGGCCTGTATCTGCGTCCACGCAGCGGGCCGATGCCTACCGGCGAACGGCGCGATGGCCGTCTACTGGCGCAGTACTGGGCCGAAGGCGAGACCGCGTTTGCGCTGGTCGGCCCGGCGACGCAGACACGCATGCGCACGATCGCGCCGTTGCTGCGCAGCCAGGGATGACCGGCGCGACTCAAGCTGCGTGCTGATGGCCCGCGCGCGCTGCGTGCGCGGCGAGCTCAGCCGCCGTAGCGTTGCTGGAGCATCGCAAAGGCCGAGCGCAGCGCCAGTGCCTCGCCGCCCGCCGGGCGGCCGGGGCGGTCGCTGTCGTTCCAGGCGTACACGTCCAGATGCGCCCACAGCTGGCCCGGCGCGACAAAGCGCTCCAGGTACAGCGCGGCGGTGACCGCACCGGCCATGCGCGAGCCGGCGTTGGCCATGTCGGCGACGTGGCTGTTGAGGTAACGCAGATACGGGCGCCATAGCGGCATGCGCCAGACCGGGTCGCGGGTCTGCTCGCCGGCATGCAGCCAGGCCTGCGCCAGCGCATCGTCGTTGGCAAACAGCGCGGGCAGGTCCGGCCCCAAGGCGATGCGTGCGGCACCGGTCAGCGTTGCGAAATCCAGAATCAGATCGGGGCGCTGCTCGGTGGCGTAGCTCAGCGCATCGCACAGCACCAGGCGGCCTTCGGCATCGGTGTTGTCCACTTCCACCGTGACGCCGGCGCGGGTGGTGATGACTTCGCCCGGGCGGAACGCATCCGGGCCGACGGCGTTTTCCACCGCGGCAATCAACAGGGTCAGTCGCACCGGCAGCTGCTGCGCCATCACCAGGCCGGCCAGCGCCAAGGCATGCGCCGCGCCGCCCATATCCTTCTTCATGTTGCGCATGCCATCGGCCGGCTTCAGATCCAGCCCGCCGGTGTCAAAGCACACGCCCTTGCCGACCAGCACCAGATGCGGATGCGCCGCATCGCCCCATTGCAGCTGGATCAGCCGCGGTGCCCGGTGCGAGGCGCGCCCGACCGCGTGGATGGTGGGGAAGTTCTGCGCCAGCAATTGCTCGCCGACGATGGCGTCGACCTGGGCGCCATGCGTTTGCGCCAGTGCGCGCGTGGCCTCTTCCAGATGCTGCGGGCCCATGTCCTCGGTCGGCGTATTGACCCAGTCGCGCACGCGGATGCAGGCCTCGATCAACGCGCGCGTCTGCGGTGTCGGCGTGGCGGCCAGTTCGGCCGGTGCGCGCGGTACCTTGCGGTAGCGCGAGAAGCGGTACGCCCCCAGGCCCCAGCCCAGGTGCAGCAGCGCCTGCTCGCTCTCGCTCAGTGGGTTGGCCAGCGTCCAGCGGCTGGCCGGCGGCAGCGCCATCGGTGCATGCGCGTAGGCGTAGGCATCGGCGCGGTCGCCGATGCCCAGCACCGCGCCGGCCAGCCCCTGTTCGCCCGGCAACAACAGCACGCTGCCGGGCGCGGCATCGAACCGTTGCGCCTGTGCCCACGACAGCACGCGCGTGGGCTGCTCGGCGCACCAACGTGCAAAGCCTTCGCGGTCGAGCACATGCAGCGGCAAGGCTGCGGCGTTGGGATCGATGAAACCGGTGAGCTGCGACATGGAAATCCTCGGAGGCGGCGCCATGCGCCGAGCAAAAAGTGGCTCAGGCGGGAAGGCGGATGCCGGCGTGTGCGGGGTCGGGGTGCGGTTGCTGCGCGTCCAGCCAGTCCGCCAGCCCGGTCATGGAGTCGAACTCCAGATCCGGTTGCTGGGTCGGGTGCGACCACTGCGCTCCATCACGGTTGATCCAGCAGGCGCGCAGCCCGGCATCCAGCGCGCCCAGCACGTCCATGCGCACGTGGTCGCCCACATGCAGCACCTGCGCTGGCGGCACCTCCAGCCGCGCGCATGCGGCCAGGAAGATGCTCGGATCCGGCTTGGCGCTGCCGTGCTCGCGCGAGCCCAGCTGAAACGCGAAGTGATGCATCAGCCCGATGCGTTGCAGATCGGCATTGCCGTTGCTGAGCGCCGCCACCGGCACATGCGCGGCGATACGCGCCAGCGCGTCCAGCGCATCCGGGTAGCACTCCACCTGGTTGCGTGCGGCGTAGAAGACTTCGTACGCAGGCTCCAGCAAGGCCAGGTCGCCGCCGCTCTCGCGCAGCGCCATTTCCAGCGTCAATCGCCGCAGCGCGCTGAGGTCATGATGCAGGTGCGGGTTGTCGGCAAAGCTGCGCTCGCGCAGTTCGCGCATCGCCTCCACCGGAAACCGCTCGGCGGTGACCGGGCTGTGCTCGCGCATCCAGTCGTACAACACCTGGTCGATCCGCGCCCCGATCGGCGCAAAGGGCCACAACGTATCGTCGAGGTCGAGGGTGATGGCGCTGATGTGGAAGCTCATCGTCAGATTGTAATGCCGGGAATGGGGAGTCGGGAATCGAGAATGGGTAGAGCGCAGCCACTGCTCTTGCGATTCCCGATTCCCAACTCCCGATTCCCGGCTACTCCAACAACCGCGCCCAACGCTGCATTCCCTCCACCCTGCTCAGCACCATCTTCATGCAGACCAGCAGCGGTACCGCCAGCAGCAAACCGACCATGCCCCATAGCCAGCCGAACAGCATCAGCGCCAGGATCAGCATCAGCGGCGAGATCGCCATACGGCGGCCGAGCACGATCGGGGTGACCACCTGGCCTTCGATGGTGTGCAGCGCCAGGTACAGGATCGCTGGCAGCATCGCCGACAAGGTGGTGCGGAATTCCACAAAGCCCATCAGCAGCATCAGCATCACGCCGATCAACGGGCCCACATACGGCGCGAAGTTGAGCAGCGCCACCACTGTGCCCCACAGCAGCGCTTCGGGCAGCGGAATCTTGAGCACATAGAGAATGCCGGCGAAGACCAGCCCGACCAGCGTATTGATCACGCTGATGGTGAGCACGTAGCGCGAGACCTCGCGCTCGATGTCCAGCATGATTTCGGTGGTGAAGCGTTGCTGCTGTCGGTTGGGCAGCAAGGCGATCGCATGCCGCTGCAGGCTTTCGCCATAGACCATGAAGAAGAACGTCAGCAGCACCACCGCAAGCACCGAGGCGGCCAGCTTCGGCGTGCGCACCAGCGCCTTGTAGGGGTCATCCATCTGTGTGCGCACGATCTGCACGCTACGCTGGCCGTCGCCGCCGGCCGCGCGTGCAAAGTTTTCCGCGGCCTGGTTGGCCTGCATCACCGGCTTGGTGAAATCGCGCACATCGCGCGCGATCTGGCGCATCTGCCGAGGCGCCTGCTGTACCCATTCGGCGGCCGGCCCGGCCAGCTGCGCGGCCAGTGTCACGGTACCGGCCAGGCCCAGGCACAACACCATCAAGGCGCCAAGGAAGCGGGGGATATACAGCTTGCGCAGACCGCGCAGGATGGGGTTGCCGATCAAGGCAAAGAAGGCGGCCAACATCACCGGCAGGATGATCGTCTGTGCAGCCCACAGCGTATAACCAACCGCAAGCGTGGCCAGCACCACCAGCGAGACCGGCGCACGTGGGCGCGGCGCCGGTGGCGGCGGGAGCGAATCTGCCGCAATGGCAGCATCCATAGAATCGACGGGAAGAGTCATGCGCGCCCTGGCAGCAGACTGGCGTGCTGCCAGCGGTGGGCCATTATCAGCCGAACGCGTCAACGCAGCGCACAGAGGGTGTGCGCGTAACGTCAGGCCTTAGCAGCACCAGTAGCGGGCTCTGCCGCGCATCGGGCGGCAAACACCCGCAGCGCGATCCCGAGCGACGCTCGGGAACGCTTCATTACGCGGCGCGGTCGATCGGCGCCTGCACCACCGTCACCGGTGGATCGGCAGCGACTTCTTCGGCACTGTCTGCGGCACGTTCGGCCTGCTCGGAGGCTTCCTGCGCACGGTGTGCGGTGAACAGCGCAGAGATCGTACTGATCATCTGCAGAATCTTCGGGATACCGCCGAGCTTGCTGGCGATGCTGCCCAATGCCGCCTGCGGTTCGTTGCGGCCGGTGACAAACCCCAGGCCGAAACCAACCACCATGATTCGCAGCGGAGACCACCCGGCACGCCAGGTGTCACGCAATTCTCCCCAATGCAAGCGTGTTTCCTGGGCGCGCCCTTCCACCAGGAATTCGGCGCGTTCCACGCGCTGACGCAAGGTGCCGAACTTCATGTGCGTGCTCCATTGGCAGCCGATGCGTTGGCATCGTCGTCGTCGCTGCTGTCATCGAAGATGCCCAGCTTGACCAGCTGACGACGTGTTGCATTCAGGCCGGTGTGGTCGAAGTAGAAGAACACCCGCCACGCCGCAATGCCGGTGACCAACAAGCTGGCCAACGCGGTGAAAAACATCGCCTGGAACCACGACAGGCCGGCGCGTTGCAGCAGCGCGATGATCGCACCTGCCAGCAACAACCACGACGACGCACCGAAGACCACGGCAACGCATGCCCAGGCCAGTCCGCGCCCGAAGGCACTGCGTGCAAGTTGCAAGTCGGCCGACACCAGCCGGCGCAACGCGCGGCTGGTGTCCTTGGCCGAGCCCAGCGTTGCGCGGCCGGCTGCGCCGACCGCACGTACGCTTTCGTCCAGTCCTGGCGTTTCCGGACGCGCGTTGGGCGCGTCGGAGGCGGCAGCTGTAGAGGCCTGGTCGCTCACGACTTAGTTGTCGTTGCTGCGTGCCAGCTTGGCAATGATCCAGCCGGTCGCAAACGCAACGCCAAACGCAGCCAGCGGGCGCTCACGAATCAGATCGGTTGCGCTTTCCAGCAGGTCGTTGCCCTTGCTGACCAGCACGTCGAGCTGTTCCTTGGCAGCGGCGCCGCCGAACTCGGCAGCAGCCATGCCAGCCAGTGCGGTATCGGAGAGCTCAGCCTTGACGTTGGCGCGACCGAGCTTGAGCTCATCGCCTGCAGCACTGGTGGCGCCTTTGACAGCCTCGCCTGCAGCGCTGGCGGCAGACTTCAGGTGGGTGCTGGCTTCGCTCAGATTTTCTTTCAGCTGGTCGGTATTGGTGGGGCTCATGCGATATCTCCTTCGGTCATTGATGGCAGCCGCGATAGCATGCGGGCGTGGTGCAGCAATAGCATCGCTGCGGTGTAGGAGGTGTTAGTGCACGCCGATGGCAGTGCACGCCACGTCAACGCATCAACGCGTCGTACTGCGCATTGCCACGCAGAATGCGCACGACCAGTTGCTGCGGCTTGCGTTGGAAATTGGCGCGCCAGCTGGCCAGATCGGCAAACTCGCCCACGCTGCTGGCCACGATCACATCGCCGCTGACCAGCCCATTGGCTGCGGCACGACCGCCGCGTTTGACCTCGCTGACCATGACGCCGGTAATGCCGGATTGGCGCAGCGATTCGGGCAGATCCACGAAGGTGGCGCCGCCCAGGCGCGGGTCGAGCATGTCGCCGGTGACTGCGCGGTCCTGCTCTTTCAATTTGGCGGTGAGAGTGAGCGGTTTGCCATCGCGGCGAATCTCCAGCCTGACCGCGCTACCGACCGCCTGCAGGCCTTCGTAGTTGTGCAGCGCCTCTGCGCTGTCCACGCGCTGGTCGTTGGCGGCCACCACCACATCGCCTGGTTGCACGCCTGCGGCGGCCGCAGCCGACCCTGGCAACACGCGCGTCACCAGCGCACCCCGCAACGAATCCACACCCAGGCCCTGCAGCATCTGCTGGGTGAGGTTCTGGGTTTCCAGCCCGAGCGTGCCACGCACCACCACGCCCTTGGTCACCAGTTGCTCCACCACATTGCGCGCCAGGTTGGACGGGATCGCCAGGCCCAGGCCGATATTGCCGGCCATGCTGCCCTGGGGATTGAAGCTGGCGGTATTGATGCCCACCAACTGGCCCTGCAGGTTGACCAGCGCACCACCGGAGTTGCCCGGATTGATCGAGGCATCGGTCTGGATGAAGTTCTGGTAGCCCAGCCCGCGAATACCGCTGCGGCCCACCGCCGAGACGATGCCGGAGGTCACCGTCTGGGTGAAGCCGAACGGGTTGCCGATCGCCACCACGAAGTCGCCCACGCGCAGCGCATTGCTGTCGGCCAGCTTGATGTCGGTGAGGTTGTCGGCCTTGATGCGGATCAGCGCGATATCGGTATCGGCATCGGAGCCGATGAAATCGGCCTTGACCGTGCGCCCGTCGCCGAGCGTCACCTGCACATCGTCGGCATTTTCGATGACGTGGTGATTGGTCAGCACATAGCCTTTTTGTGCATCGATGATCACGCCCGAACCCAGCGACTCGTTGATGCGGTCCTGCGGCACCTGCGGAAACAGCCGGCGCAGGATCGGGTCGTTGAAGAACGGGTTGCGCACGCGCACCACCTGCTTGGTATTGACGCTCACCACCGCCGGCATCGCCTGTTGCAGCATCGGCGCCAGCGACGGCACCGGTTGTCCGGCGACGGCGGCCGGCAACGCGGCGGCCGCGGGCAAGCTAAAGGTAGTTGAGGCACCGGCCGGTGCGGCCTCGGCGCGGTTGTCCATCCAGGCATTGATGCCGGTGGCGGCAAATCCGCCGAAGGCAGCGGCCAGGGAAAGGGTCAGCAAGGTGGGCAGCGGGCGCATGCAACGAGTCCGGGTTACGCGGTGGAAGAGGAATAGGGCGTCTGACTGCGTAAATCAAGCTGAACGAGAGTGCCAGCGGGCAATTTAACGCCTGGTGAAAGCGCCGCCGAGCCCTTGCCGGCATTGCGTTGACAGTCGCTTGAGCCCGGCGTAGCGTCCGCTTGATCCGATGCCTGTTCAGCATACGCATGCCGCTGCGCATCGCCCGCGTTTTCAGCACTGATGCCCTTAAGGAGGGTCCTATGAGCAACGGCAATGGTGTGACGGCAACCCTGTCCGAGGCTGTCGATAGCGTCAAGAGCACTGCCACCGAACTGGGCGAAACCATCGCCAGCACCACCAGCGACGCGCTGGCCAGCGTGCAGGACGCGGCCGGCACGGCGGCGGCAGAGGTCAAGATCCGCGTCGCCAAGGCACGCAAGGCCGTGGTCAAGGTCGAACAGCGCGTCGTCGAAAAGGCCGGCGATGCAGCCACCGCGGTCAAGCGCAGCGTGGCCAAGACCAAGCGCTCGCTGGTGTCGGGCAAGGAGGCCGCCAAGGACAAGTTGACCGCTACCAAGGACGCTGCCAAGCAGAAGCTTGCTTCTACCAAGGATGCCGCCAAGCAGAAGCTGAGCAGCACCACCGATGCTGCCAAGAAGAAACTGGCCAACACCAAGGCCAGCGCCAAGCAGAAGCTGGAAACCGCCAAGGCCAATGCCAAAGCCGAAGCCGCAGCACTGAGTGCCAAGACCGCTGCCAAGAGCGCAGCGCGCAAGAGCGCAGTGGCCACGGTGGGCGCGCGTACGGCAGCGAAGAAGGCTGCCGCCAAGGCGGCCCCGGTCAAGAAGCCGGTCGCCAAGACCATCGTCAAGCCCGCAGCCAAGAAGGCACCGGTGGCCAAGCAGACCGCCACCAAACAGGCCGCAGTGAAAAAGGCCCCGCTCAAGAAGGCGGTGACCAAGACCACTTTGAAGAAGGCTGCCAAGGTCACCAAGACCCCGGCCACGCGCGCAGTGGCCAAGACCACCGCCGCCCGCAAGGCGGTGGGCAAGAAAGTGGCCAAGCGCGTGACGCGTTGATGCTGCAGCACCAAGATGGCATTGCACGCTGACGATGCGTTGGCCGTGCAGACTGACAAAGGCCGGCGCTGTTCGTACAGCGCCGGCCTTTTTTTTGGTGTGATCGTTAACGAGGCGGTCCCTTGCTTGCTGCGCTCATGTGATCGGGCAAGTGACTGGATCTGACATTTGAACCGGATGGGCATCTGTCCGCACCGCTCGCCAGATGCGGGACATCAAGCCACTCTCCTCACGGAGCGAGAAGGTGCGGCTTGCACACCATGGGCGCGCGTGTCCTTGAGCGCACGCGCTGCAAGAGTGGGTTAGGCGTGCAGCGGCGCTGGGATGAAACCGACGAAGCCCGCGTGTCGTTCCGAGTTCGCGAGGCTTCGCCCGTACCCTCATCCGCCTCTGCGGGGCACCTTCTCCCGGTGGGAGAAGGAAACTGGAAGCCATCGCTTCCGCTAATCCGATTCCCGATTCCCGATTCCCGATTCCCAAATCCCGAATCCCGAATCCCGAATCCCGAATCCCGAATCCCGAATCCCAAATCCCAAATCCCAAATCCCAAATCCCAAATCCCAAATCCCAAATCCCAGCTACTCCATTCCCTTGACCAATTGCTCGGCGCCCTTGCGAATACCGGCCCTGGCCGCGTCGTAGGCGCCCAGGCTGGCCTTGATGTTCATTGCGCTCGGATACTGTTTTTCGACATAGGCGGCGAGCAGGCGGTTGCTCTGCGCGTCGAAGATTTCCACCGCGTAGCTGACCGAGCCGGAGAATGCGCCTTCCTTGCCGCGTGCGGCCTGCATCGCGTTATAGGAGCCGCCGCCCAGATCCACCTTCATGAAGGTGCCCAGCACCCGCTTGCTGGGCTTGGCACCGGTCAGGCTGATGCGCACGCGCAAGGTGTCGCGATCGGCCACCGTCGCGCGCTGCCAACGCTGTCCGATCGCATTACCGAACTCCTGTTGCATGTAATCGGCGAGCATGCGTTTGTCCTGCTCGGGCACGTCTTCGAATTGCGCGTCCGGACCGCGATAGATGCTGACCGGCTCGACCAATGCGGCACGGTAGCGCGTCCAATCCACCTCGCCCTGGTAGGCGTATGGCATGCGGTCACCACGGCTGCCATCGTGCGGGCGCAGATAGCTTGAAGACGGCAACTGGCTGTACGGCATCGGGCGCGTACTGGCACAACCGATCAGCGTCACGCCGACAACCAGCAGCGCGCAGCAGCGGACAAGGGAATGCGACGACATGGGCAGATACCTGGAGAGGAAGCAGATAGGGACAAGCACGCGCGAGCGAGGCCGCGCGCTCAATGCATCAGATAGCTGGCCACCGCCAGCGCAAACACCACTGCGGCAGCAGTGAACAACACCCCGCTCTTGGCCCAGTGCTGCAGCCGGCGCGCCTGACGCGCGCTGCGGATATCCGGCAGTTCGCTCCAGATGTCGCGATTGCGCGTGCCGGTGCGGCCACAGCGAAAGTCCAGCAGCAGGACATCGGCGACAGGGGCAGGGGCAACGCTGTCGTTGGCAGCCGTATGCGGCGCCAGCAGCGCGATGGCGGCGGGGGAAAGCGGGGTGGAACGGATCGAGTGAAACATCACCATGCATCCTGGATGCGTGCGGTGAGTGCACTGTAGGCAGCGGGTGTTGGAAACTTATTGGGTTGGGTGCTGGACGATCGCCGCGCGCCGCCTGCGTTCAGCCGGTGCGGCGCACGCCCTCGCTGGCGAACACCACGCGCACGCACAGGCCGCGGCCCTCGTGGCCTTCGCAAGTTTCGATGCTGGCTTCGTGCAGGCGCGCGATACCGGCCACCAGCGACAGACCGATTCCGCTGCCCTGCACCTGGCTGCCGGCAACCCGGTAGAAGCGTTCGAAGATGGATGCGTGGGCACTCTCCGGCACGCCCGGGCCGTTATCGCTGACCTGCACGAACGGATGCAGGGCATCGGCGCGCAGGCAGTAGCCGCAACTCACTTCCACCATGCCGTGAGGCCGGCCATAGCGGATGGCGTTGTCGACCAGATTGCGGATCAGGATGCCCACCGCATCCACATCGCAGCGCAGCAGGCAGGGCGATGCTTCCACCTGCAGATTGATGTGGCGGGCCTCGGCCTGCACGCTGAATTCGTCCAGCACATGCGAGATCAGCTCGCCCATGTCCACCTGCTGGTACGCCGCCGAACTGATGCCTGCATCCAGCCGCGCCAGATCCAGCAATTGCTCGGCCAGCCGATTGCTGCGGCGCGCGGTTTCCAGCAGCTGCTGCAGCGCCGCGTCCTTGGCCTCCAGCGTGGGTGCGCGCAGCGCGACCTCGGCGTAGGCATGCAGCGCAGACAGCGGGGTGCGCAGTTCGTGCGCGGCGTCTGCCACGAAATCGCGCTCGGCCTGCACGGTCTTCTCCACGCGGGCCAGCAGCGAATTGAAGGAGCCGATCAGCGGGCGAATCTCGTCCGGCACCTGCGCCAGCGGCACCGGCTCGGTTTCCAGCCCGGTGCGTTGCGCGATGGCGCTGGAAATGGCGCGCAGCGGTGCGAGCGAGGTGCGGACCGCCCACCACACCAGCACGCCCAATACCCCCAGTTGCAAGGTGTTGAGCACCATCGCAATCAAGGTCTGCTTGAAGCTCATGCGCGAGGACACATTGCCGATCGGGGTGTGCGCATCGACCGCAGCCGGCGGCTCCGGTTGCGTATCGAAGCGGTGCTCCAGCGCGTCGGGCAGGGCGCTGATCAACTGGTCGCCGAACATGTTGAGCTCCTGCTCGAACACGCTGTGATGGCCCTGAGTGACCAGGGCGACCAGGATCCACAACGAGGTGGACCAGCTCAACAACACGATTGCGGCCAGCGCCGCCAGCATGCGTGCTTGCAGCGATTTCATTCCGGTGCCTTGCCGACCATGTAGCCCTGGCCATACACCGTGGAGATCAGCTCATCGCCCAGCTTGCGGCGCAGCTGGTGCACGTACACCGCAATCATGTTGCTGCCGCCTTCGGACGGGCCGCCGTAGACGCCTTCTTCCAGTTGATCCTTGGTGACCACGCGCCCGGCGCGTTCCATCAGCGCCAGCAGCAGGCGGTATTCGTGCGCGCTCAGCGCCACCCACTTGCCGTCGCGGGTGACCTTGCGGCTGCTCGGGTCCACGCAGACATCGCCCTGCGTGAGCAGCGGCACTACGCGGCCCTGGCTGCGCCGGGTGATCGCACGCAGCCGCGCCATCAGCTCGTCGAACTGGAACGGCTTGACCAGGTAGTCGTCGGCACCGGCATCCAGGCCGCGGATGCGGTCGGTGAGCTGGCCGCGCGCGGTCAGTGCGATCACCGGCGTGGCGTCGTAGTGGCCGCGCATGAAGCGGATCACCGTGAGCCCGGACTCGCCCGGCAGTCCGATATCCAGCAGCACCGCGGTGTAGCGGTGGTCCACCAGCACGGTCTTGGCGGCATTGGCGCTGCCGACGTGGTCGATGGTCCAGGACTGCTGGCGGACGCCATCGCAGATCGCGTTGGCCAGCATGGTGTCGTCTTCGACAAGCAGCAGGTGCATAGGGGTTCCGCCGGGCCCAGGGCCAGTCCGAGATCGGCAGCACTGTCGGAGATGGTCGTTAGGCAAATATTAGTGCATGGCCCGCCGGGCCGTTACAGGCGGCCGGCAGCCCTGCCATTGCGCAAGGCCCAGGGCCCCCGCGCAGGCGCTAGCGCTGCAGGATGGCGCGCAATGCCGCTTCCAGGTGGACGTACTGGAAGCGGAAGCCGGCATCCAGGGCGCGTTGCGGCAGCACGCGCTGGCTGACCAGCAGCAGCTCGGCCATCTCGCCAAAGCCCAGCCGCAGCAGGCTGGCCGGCAGCGCCAGCAGCGCCGGGCGATGCAGCACGTGGGCCAGGGTGCGCGCGAACTCGGCATTGGTAACCGGGGTCGGCGCGGTGGCGTTGTAGGCGCCGGCCTGGCCGTGTTCCAGCAACCACAGCAGCAAGGCCACCATGTCGGCGCGGTGGATCCAGCTCATCCAGTGCCGGCCATCGCCGAATGGGCCGCCGCCGCCGAAGCGGAACGCCGGCAGCATGCGCGCCAGCGCGCCGCCGTCGCGGTCGAGCACGATGCCGGTGCGCACCCAGCTCACGCGCGGGCCGAGCACGGCGATCCTGGCCGCTTCGGCTTCCCAGTCGCGGCACAGCTGTGCAGAGAAATCGTCGCCGGCGTGGTCCGCCTCGGTCAGGACGCTGTCGCCCCGCTCGCCGTAATAGCCCACCGCCGAGCCGGAAATCAGCACCGCCGGGCGCCGTTCGGCCGGCTGCTGCGCGATCCAGGCATGCAGCTGGCCGGTGATGCCCAGGCGCGATGCGCGGAAGCGCTGCTTGCGCGCATCGGTCCAGCGGCCGGCCGCCAGCGGCTCGCCCGCTAGATTGATGACCGCATCGGCCTGCACGCCATCCAGCGTGTCCACCACGGTCATGCCGGGCAGGCGACGCGTTGCGCGCCGCAGGTCGCGGGTCAGCACGCTGACCTGGTGCCCGGCCTGCACGAGTGCCGGACACAAGGCCTGGCCGATGAACCCGGTGCCGCCGGTGATGAGCAACTGCATGGGACATTCCTGCGCCGAATCGATGCGGCACGATAGGCCAGCGCTACCTGCTGCAAAGTGAAGTCGCTGCACACGCTGCGATGGCCGCGTGCGGCACCAGGACTGCGGCCGCGCGGAGGGCGTGTTCGATCGGCAAGACCGGCAAGGCCCAAACGCCAACGCGCCGGACAGGCCGGCGCGTTGGGTGCTTGCAGACGCTGTAACAGGCTCAGCGCGAGGAGGACACCGCGTGGGCACGCTCGAAGTGCGCCGACACTACGCGCCGGCTTTCTTCCAGATGCTGCTTGACCGGCGCGCTTTCGGCGGCGGGCAGCAGTTCGGCGTCGATGATCTTGATGGTGTCGCCGTGGTCGCTGACCATCGTGCGCAGGAAGGCATTGCGGTAGGCGTCCTTGCCATCGGGCAGGGTCGCTGTCTTTGCCAGTGCATCCACCGCTGCCTTGCCCTTGGCGCGCATTGCATCGGCACGTGGGCTGTCGGTGGCACCCAGTGCCTTGCTCTTTTCCAGGTTGGCTTCGTGGTCGTGCAGCAGCTGCTTGGCGAAGGTGTCGGTCGCGCCGCCCAGATCCTGGGAGATGGCCTGCTTGGCCAGCGCGATTTCATTTTCATCCAGCGCCGCCAGCACGCCGAGCACGGCGGGATCGCCCTTGGCCAGTTCGGCAGCGCCGGTGCCGCTGACCGGTGCGGCAGTCGGCTCGGGCGATACTGCTGGCGCAGTCCGCGAGGCATCGCCGCCAGGGCGATCGCAGGCGGTCAGGGAGAGCATGGCAAGGAGCGATGTCGCGACAAGAAGGGATTTCATGGAGGTCCTAAGGAATGCGGCCAATACTGCCGACGGTGAAATGCAAAGGAGCCGCTACGCGGCTCCGGTGATGCGTGGATCGGCGCCTGCCGGTCAGGCCAGCTGCGCCTGGGCGGCCGCGCCAAGGCCCAACGGTCTGGCTGGCGTACGCACGGTGTCCTGCGCGGTGCGGCACACGCGCGCCATGCGTGCGGTGCGCTCGCGAATCAAAGCGTGTTCGCTGGCCGGGGCACTGCCCAGCAAGCTGGCGACATGGAAGCCTAGGATGTCCTCCGCGCGGTCGCCCTGGTCGCTGACGATGTGCGGAACCAGCCGCTCCAATCGCTCCAGCTCCTGCTGCACTTGATACGGGGTTTTCATGATGCTCTCCAATGAGTAACGGTCCTGCTCAATACATGCTGCTCAACTATTGCGTGTGCCTAGCCGCTGCCAGCAATCAGTAGCCAACTGTTCGTAGTTGGACTGGGTGCTGGATGAGATGAAGTGATGCTCCAGGCGGTCGCGAAACAGGCGCAGACGTTCCTGATCGCTCGAACGCGGTGCCTGCAGGTAGATATCGCAGGCCATTTTCACCACCGGGGACAATTCGCTGAACTTGCCTGCACCCAGGTTGCCCTGCGCGTGCCGCGCCTGCCAATGCGCGATTTCGGCTTGTACATCGATGACGGATGGGTCTCTGCTCATGACTTCGCGTGGTCCGGGTTAAACAAACTTGACATGCAGGGTAACTGCGGCTGTGTCAACGAATGATCATCGAACACGACTATTCAACGCACTGCAGTGGTGCGTGCTTAACTGGTCAGCTTGCATTTGCGCCTCTACACGCTGCGTATGCAGGCCACGTCGCGCATGACGTGCAGTGCGATCGAGGCGATGGCGTCGTGCTGAGTAATAGCCAGCAATCGATTGCATTGGCTGAAATGTCGGCAATCGAGGTGTGAGGCTTGCATCGCGCATCAGTTGGTGGCTGCATCGATGAGCGAGAAAACGCCTACGCAATGCCGCAATTTACGGAAGATTCTGAATCGTTCCACACTTGTGTAACGTCTGATGCTTAGGATGTGGGATGACTTTAGGGAGATGAGAGTACTCAGGATGCAGGACAGCGAAAGCAGCCGTAAGCCGCAAGCCGCCAGCGGTACCTCCGAAGCACGCGTGTGGTGGCATGCCTTGGTGGAGCTACGAGGGGGACGTGTCGCCATCAGCTTGATCGTCGTCCTTGCGATCGTATTTGCGTTCTATCTGACGCTGAAATAAGCCGGTTCTCCCGGGCATCGCGTAACGCTGCATCAATGTCTGCGTGCGTCTCAACTGTTTGAACAAGCCAGCAACGGCACGCGGCTCGACGCTGCGAGGGGAGACGTGATGGCGCACAAGCAGTACTGCCAGGTCGTGGGGCATGTCACGCGTCCGGTGCCCGAGTACGGTCACGAGCGCGCCACGCATGCCTGGGTCTGCGGCGAAATTGCACGGTTGCTGGGCGTGCGCGGCGCAGGGCACGCCAGTGACTCCAAGCATGCTGTCCTCCAGACGGTGTTTCATGTGCCCGATGAGACCTTGACCTCGGAGCAGGCGCATGGACTCGGTATCGATGACGCGACGGACCTGCTGGGCGGCATCGTGCCGCATGCCTTCCTGGCGACCAAGGTGATCGGCCACCCGCTCATTGGCGACCACGCAGCCAGCATTGCCGGATGGAACCAGGCGCTGGCTACCGCGCTGATCCCGGCAACACTGGTGGGCTATACGGTGTTTTCGCGCATCGATGCCCTGCGTGCATTGGAGCTCTTGCTTCCGGATGGCGGTGTGCGACTCAAGCTGCCGACCGGCGTGGGTGGCAATGGCCAATGGCGTATCGCCGGTGCAGCGCACCTCGCGCAGGTGCTGGACAGCCTGCCGGAGCACTATCTGGGCACGCATGGCGCGGTGCTGGAGCGCAATATCCTGCAGCCCATGACGCACAGCGTTGGCGAGCTCTGCGTGGCCGGTGTCCAGATCGCCTATTACGGCACGCAATGCAGCGTGCGCAACATGCAGGATGAAGAGGTCTACGGCGGCTCGTCGCTGCATGTGTATCGCGGATCGCTCGAGGCACTGGCCATGACCGCGCTACCGTCGCTGCAGCAGCGCGTGGTAGAGCAGGCCTGCAGATACGATCGATTCATCACCGCCGCCTATCCTGGGTTGCACATCTCGCGGCGCAACTACGACGTGGTCAGCGGCAATGATGGGCAGGCCGGTCCGGTCTGCGGTGTGCTGGAGCAATCCTGGCGCGTCGGCGGCGCGACACCGGCCGAGCTTGCCGCGATCTCCAGCTTTCAGGATGACGCCAACCTGCAGTGGGTGCACGCATCCACGCATGAGATCTATCAGGGCGAACCGCCCGCGGATGCGCAGATCTACTACCGCGCAGAGCGCGCCGGGCCGGGTCCACGCTTCAAATACAGGAGGGTATCCACCCCATAATGGAAGCCAAACTTTCCAGCATCCAGATCCCGGTCGACCAGGACGAACTCAGCGGCACCTTGCTGACGCCCACCGGCATTCCCGCGGTGTTGTTCGTCCACGGTTGGGGCGGCAGCCAGCATCACAGCCTGGTGCGTGCGCGCGAAGCGGTCGGCCTGGGCTGCATCTGCATGACCTTCGACCTGCGCGGTCACGAAGGCTATGCGTCGATGCGCCAGAGCGTGACACGCGCGCAGAACCTGGACGACATCAAGGCCGCCTACGATCAGCTGGCCGGCCTGCCGTATGTCGATCCGCAGTCAATCGCCGTGGTTGGGCTCAGTTACGGCGGCTATCTGTCTGCATTGCTGACGCGCGAGCGCCCGGTGGAATGGCTGGCGTTGCGTTCGCCTGCGCTCTACAAGGACGAGCACTGGGATCACCCCAAGGTCAGCCTCAACGCCGATCCGGAATTGATGGATTACCGGCAACGCGTGCTGACCCCTGACGATAATATCGCCCTGGCGGCCTGTGCCGATTATAGGGGCGGTGTGCTATTGGTGGAGGCGCAACACGATGTGATCGTGCCGCATCCGGTGTTGCGCAACTACGCCAATGCCTTCGTCAATGCGCGCTCGCTGAGCGCACGCGTCATTGCCGGTGCCGATCACGCATTGAGCGTCAAGGAACACCAGCAGGAATACACGCGCACGCTGATCGACTGGTTGACCGAGATGGTGGTCGGCCGGCGCATCGCCCTGGCCAAGGAAGTGGTGGCCGCGCGCAAGCAGAGGCTCAAGCAGCAGAGCGACGCACCATCCTCGCCTGGGCAAGGCGCCAACGAGTTCCGCGGCGATATCCGCGCGGTGGAGAACAGCTCCAGCTGATTCGCGCGTTCGCCAAGGCGCCTCGTACCTGATGGCGCTTTCGACAAAAAAAGAACGGGCCCCTCGGGCCCGTTCTTTTTCAACTTCAGCGTTGTTTAACGCCAGGCTGTCATGACTTAGACGCGTGGGTCGGTCGGATTGCGACGTGCCGCCTCATCGTGATTCTCGGAATCGAAGGCTTCGCGCACTGCGTGCTTGGCCTTTTCCCAGCTCAGGCGCGAGTTGGACTTGAAACGGTCCCAGCCATCGCCCAGGTCGCGTTCCAGATGGTCGTCCCACTGACGGCCGGCATGTTGCTGGCGCGCCTGCATGCCATAACGATAGGCCGGACGATAATCGTCATAGGAATACTCGGCATCGCGATAGCTTGCGCTGTCGAAGCGGCCTTCGTAATGCGTATCGCCCTCACGATAGACGCTGTGCGTGCGATCGGCGCGTTCCCAGGCATCGCGCGCGGCAAGGCGCGCTTCTTCCCATTCCAGCCGCGATTCACCGCGATTGCGCGGCCACTCGCCGGCCAGGGTCGCTTCGGTTTCTTCCCAGGTGCTGGTCGGCCGCGTTTCGCGCGCCTGCAGGCCAAAGCCGTACACGGTGGCGTAATCGCGGTCGTAATCGGTGCCTTCCTTGTAGTAAGGACGGTTCTGATGTTCCTGGCGCCAGTATTCGGTTTCCACCGTCGGGTCCAGGCGCTCGGCCACGCCCTTGCCGGCTGCAGCGCCGGCCACCACGCCGACAGCAGCGCCGATCAAGGTGCCCAGCGGGCCGAACACCGTGCCGGCCAGCGCGCCTGCGGCAGCGCCGCCTGCGATGCCGCCCACACCCACACCTACCGGATGCGAACCGGGTGCACCGGAGATCGGATCACGATTCAGATCCTGCGCTTCGGCCTTGCGTTCCTGCTTGTCGAGGGGGGTGTCGTGGTTGCTCATGTCGTCTCCGGGGTGCCTGTAGGTGCGTCTGTCGAGCAGATCGCGAACGTGGCGCCACCTTGGACAGGGCGGAGTGAAACGCATGTGCTTGGATGTGAGTGCCGTCGCGACAAGACTGAACTGTGCATCCGCCGCTATGGATGAGGTTGCTGATGTCAGCTTGCAACATCGCGCTCCAAGCAAGTTCGCACTGCAGGTGTATTGATTTCTCGAATAGCCTCACGTGGTGTACGGATAATCTGTACCAAGACGTCAGCCGATAATGCCAAGCGTATCTCTACAAAGCAGTGGTCCGAAGAATCGTGACCGTATCGCCCTGCAGGTAGTTAAGTGCCTCTGCAGGCAATCAGGCACTGCAGATGTTTTAGCGATCGCTATTTCTGGCTGGCTGTGCGAAACGCAGTACCTGCGACCATGTCGATGCACGGGCGCTCGAATGACGCTCGACGCGGCAACGTAGGTGGACTGCGCCATCATGACCACAAGGCCATTGACGCACTGACAGTGCAGAAGTGCGATGCAATCCATACGCAGCCAGCCAGGCTGCAGCGCTCAACGATCAAGCGTCATTGATGAAAGTTGGGCAGGCACGCAGGCCTCCAACGTCAAACCACGCTCACCCGCCGTGCGTGCCCAAGGTGCGTGCGCCGGTCAAGATCATGCGCAGCATCTGCGAGATCTGTTCGATCAATTCGGGATCTTTTTCCGGCGGCGAGTCCATCGCCACCGCGCCCATCGCAAACACCAGCCGGGTGATCGCCTTGGACACCAGCGCCGGTGCATGCAGCTTTGCGTTGTCGGCGGCGGCCAAGCGGATCAGGTCCACCCGCAGCTCGTCTTCGAAATAGCTGAGCTCGCGCTCCACGGCCTGCTTGAATGCATCCGAGCCCACCGCGCCTTCGCGCAGCAAAACATGCAGCAACTTGTCGTCGGCGCGCAGCTGCTCCATGAAGGCTTCGACCGACACGCGGATGACGCTGCGGTCGGTGGAGGTGGCGCGCTGGCGGGCCTGGCCGATGATGGTGCGCAACGAACGCCCGGCCAGATCGATCAAGGCCACCGCCAGCTCGTCCATGTCGCGGAACTGGCGATAGAAGCTGTTCGGCGCGATGCCGGCTTCGCGTGCCACCTCGCGCAGGCTCAGCGTGGACAGGCTGCGGTGCGGTCCGATCAGCGACAGCGCCGCGGCGATCAGGTCCTCGCGTGAAATCGCCGGCTTGCGTGACGGCGGCGCGTCTTGGGAAGGCAGGGCGATGGAAGTCATGAGGCGGCAGCCGGGCGTGGGCCTGAATCATAGCTCCTCTGATCGATATACAACTGTATACACGGCTGTGCATGCATGCGTATAGTGCAATCCATGAACCTGGCATCTCCCCCCAAGTCCAAGTCCCCATTGCCGACGCGTCTGGCGCGCCGGCTGGTGTCGCCGCAGCTGTTCGACTTCTGGGCAACCCGGCTCAACCCGCTGTGGACCCTGGAGCGGCCGATGGCTCGCCTGGTCGCGCGCACGGCGGCCAGCCGCGACGCGGTGACCCTGGTGCTGCGGCCCAATGGCCACTGGCAGGGCCTGCAGGCCGGCCAGCACGTGAGCCTGGGCGTGGAGATCGACGGCCGCCGCCTGTTGCGCAGCTACAGCCCGACCGTGCTGGCCGATGGCCGCCTGGCGATCACCGTCAAGGCGATCGAGGGCGGGCTGGTCAGCCGCTACCTGGCCGGCGCTGCGCCGATCGGGACGGTGGTGTCGCTGGATCCGGCCTTCGGCGACATGCTGCTGCCGACCACCCCGACGCCGCTGTTGCTGCTGGCTGCCGGCTCGGGCATCACCCCGATGCGCGCGCTGCTGCAGGCCGCCGCGCAGGCCGGCATGCCGATGGACGTGGACCTGCTGTACTGGGTGCGCCAGCGCGACGAAGCCTGCTTTGTCGACGAATTCGAGGCGATGGCCGCCGCCCATCCGCGCTTGCGCGTACGGCTGCTGACCACCCGCGAAGGCGCCACGCCGGCGGCGCGCATCGATACCTATCCGTTGGAGCAGATCGCCGATCTCTCCAGCCGTCACGTCATGGTCTGCGGCCCGGGCGGTTTCGTGCAGGCGTCGCGTGCGCGCCTGCAGGGCAGCGTGGCCGCGTTCCAGGCCGAAGCCTTCAGCGTGCCGACGCTGGAAGACGGCGAAACCGGTGACGTGCAGGTCCAACTGTCACGCAGCGGCCGTACTCTCAGCCTGCCGTGCGGCCAGTCGCTGCTGGAAGGGCTGGAAGCACAAGGCCTGCGCCCGAAATACGGCTGCCGCATGGGCATCTGCAACAGCTGCGCCTGCGCGCGCCAGTCCGGCACCACGCGCCACCTGTTGACCGGTGAGCGCAGCAACGAACCCACCGCACAGGTCCGCCTGTGCATCAGTGCCCCGAGCACTGACCTGATCCTGGATCTGTAAGGAATTCTCATGAGCCGAGTCCATAACCGCGCCCTGTCCGCTGCCGAACTGCAGTCCTTCGGCGACGAGCTCGATGCCATCCGCGCCCGCGTGCAGAGCCAGGTCGGCGCCGCCGATGCGCGTTACATCCGCCGCATCGTGGCGGCGGTGCGCTGGACCGGCGTGGCCGGTCGCGCGCTGCTGTTCCTGGGCGCGTTCGTGCACAGCGTGCTGATCCCGGCCTGGATCGCCGGCGTGGTGCTGCTGACCCTGTCCAAGATCCTGGAGAACATGGAGCTGGGCCACAACGTCATGCACGGCCAGTACGACTGGATGGGCGACCCGCAGCTCAACGGCAACACCTACGAGTGGGACATCGTTGCCACCAGCGACAACTGGCGCAAGACGCACAACTTCAAGCACCACACCTATACCAACGTGCGCGGCATGGACGACGACATCGGCTACGGCCTGCTGCGCATCTTCCCCGAGCAGCGCTGGCGCCCGTTCTACCTGCTGCAGCCGTTCGTGGCGGTGTTCTTTGCGCTGCTGTTCGAATGGGGCGTGGCCATCCAGGACCTGCGCCTGGGCCGCTGGTTCGCCGGCAAGATGAAGGCGGCCGAATTGCGCGCCTCGTTCCTGCCGGTCGGCCGCAAGATGGGCCGCCAGATGCTCAAGGACTACATCGTGTTCCCGTTGCTGGCCGGCCCGTTCTTCCTGACCGTGCTGCTGGGCAACCTGGCTGCCAACGTGCTGCGCAGCATCTGGACCTTCGTGATCATCTTCTGCGGCCACTTCACCGCCGATGCGGAAGTGTTCCCGAAGGAGTCGATCCGCAACGAGTCGCGCGGCCATTGGTATCTGCGTCAGCTGCGGGGTTCCTCGAACCTCACCGGTGGCAAGCTGATGAACGTGCTGTCGGGAAATCTGAGCCACCAGATCGAGCATCACTTCTATCCGGACCTGCCAGCCAATCGCTACGCGCAGATTGCGGTCGAGGTGAAGCAGGTCTGTGCGCGCTACGGCCAGCACTACAACACCGGCTCGCTGCCGCGTCAGTTCGGCCAGGTGATGTGGCGGATCGTGCGGCATGCGTTCCCGAGCCGGCCCAAGCCGGTACGCCGCCAACGCGAAGGCGCCTTGCAGAGCGCCTGATCGAAAGGGCCGCCATTGGCGGCCCTTTTTTTTTGGGGTGCAGTCAGTCCCTGCAGGATCGCCACACGAGATTGCGCCTTGTCGGGTGCCCAGCATCGGTACTTGTGGCAGTGGGTGAACGCAAAGCGGTAGCGCCAGCTCGGGCAACACGCGTTCGGGCAATTTGAGCTTGAGTGCGGGTGAGATCAGCACCTGCGCTGCGATTCGAGCATGCCGTGCGCGCATACCGTTTATTGCGGTGCCCGGATCGCCGTGGCTGTTGGTCGACTGCGCGTCCTGACGGTCCAGGTCAGTGCAGGGCGCCGTACTGGCGATGATCAGTGCGCGACGCCACGCATCAGTGCGTGGTAGGCGATGAAGCCGGTGGCTGGCAGCGCGCGCGAGAACAGCCAGCCCTGCGCCAGATCCACGCCGTGCGCGCGCAGATAGTCCAGTTGCTCCTGCCGTTCCACGCCTTCGGCAATGGTGCGCAACTGCAGCGTCTTGGCCATGTCGATGATGTGCGAGGTAACCGCGCTGGTGGCCGAGTGGGTGCCGATGGTATCCACGAAGGACTTGTCGATCTTCAGCGCGTCCAGCGGCAAGCCTTGCAGGTACTGCAGGCTCGAGTACCCGGTGCCGAAGTCGTCGATCGACACCGTGTGGCCGGCACCGCGCAGGTGGGTGATGGTGGTGCGGGCCGCTTCGATGTCCATCAGGCTGCGTTCGGTCGCCTCCACCCACAACTGCCCGCTGTCCACGCTGGTGCCATGCAGCGCCTGCGCAAGCACGGTCTGCACACGGCCGCTCTTGATGTCTTCAGCGGAGACATTGATGGCCACGTGCAGGGAGGGGTCGGTCGCCAGGGTGGGGCCGAGGTCGCGGATGACTTCGGCCACCACCAGATCGGTGATCGGCAGGATCAAGCCGCTTTCTTCGGCCAGCGGGATGAAGGCATCGGGCGGGATCAGCACGCCATCGGGTTGCTGCCAGCGTACCAGCGCCTCGGCACCGACGCAGGCGCCGGTGTCCAGCGCGATGATCGGCTGGTAATGCACGACGAACTCGTTGCGCTGGACGGCGATCTCCAGCCGTGCCAGCGGCGACAACCGCCGCCGCGACACCCAGATCACCAGGCTGACCAACAGCAGCGCCAGCGCAATGCCGACCGGCACCACCTGCAGCCGCGCGGCCGCCAGCGGCCCGCGCAGATAGGCCGCCGGCTCGGTGACGACCGCGGCCCAGTCGCCGCGGCGGTCGCGGCCGGACAACACCTGGCCATCTGCGTCGGTGCCGGATGCATCGGTCGGCGGTGCGATCAGTAGCCGCTCGGCGGCAGTGCCGGTGCTGCTCAGGATCTGCCCGTCTGGCGTGCCGATCGCCAACTGCAGGCCGGGCGGCAGATTGATGTCGGTCAGCGTGGTCGGATTGATCAGGACGTTGTAGTCGCGCAGCTGCAAGGCCATCAGCGGGTGTTGCGGATTGGCCAGCGGACGCAGCCGCGTGGTGACCGCGATGCCGCGCTTGACCACGAAGTCGGCCGTGCTGTGGGCAACGGTCGCTGGCGATGGTCCCCACGAGGTGCAGCGCAACCGGCCCTGCTGCATGTATCCCAGTTCGACGATGTAGTGACTGGCCAGCACCAGCGCGCGCATCTGCCCCAGATGCGATTGGGAGCAGGGCTGCAGCTGCGATGCGGCCATGCTCAGGAGCGCACCATGCGCCTCGTCGAAGGCGGTGTCGGTGCGCCGGATCGACAGTGCCGCGAGCTGCGCGAGCTTGCTTTCCTCGCGGTCCAGCGCCAGCCGCCATGCCAGGTAGTAGGACAGGCTGACCGGAAGCGTTGCGCACAGCACTACCAGCAACACGGTCAGACTGATGATGCGTTGACGCTTCACCTCACCACCCACATCTGCGTGGAGGCGTGCTCACGCACAACAGCCCGTGCAGAGCGGCGCTGACATGCATCGCCCCACGAATGGCGTGGCGTATTTGCGCCGCGCACGGAGGTGCCGCGCGAGGACGCTG
This sequence comes from Xanthomonas sp. NCPPB 1826, assembly GCF_056725285.1. Classification (NCBI taxonomy): domain Bacteria; kingdom Pseudomonadati; phylum Pseudomonadota; class Gammaproteobacteria; order Lysobacterales; family Lysobacteraceae; genus Xanthomonas; species Xanthomonas sp. NCPPB 1826. Next base: position 4,584,409 of record NZ_CM161521.1, on the reverse strand, counting down.
GAGACAGTGACGGTGGACTGATGATGCTGCACGTCGCGAATGTACGACAGACGCGCGGGTTGCGCGCGTCCGCGGGGCGAAGCAGATGTGATTTTCTGCAAATGACGGTGCCGGCAGGTGTGGTAATCGGCCTCGTCAATGGATTCACGCGCCTGCACCAGGCGGCGCGCTAGGGTCGGGTGGTCTGTGCTCCCAAGCGGGAGCCGCGGCGCCATCCGGCCCCGTGCAAGGCACTTTCCTGGAGGAATCACCATGACAACGCAGAAAGAACGCGTCGGCGGCACCGATGCAGTGCCGATCTTCAAGATGCAGGAAACCACCCGCGATGGCGAGCTAACCAAGTACGTGGTCGGCGACACCGGCGTCGCCTTCGACAGCCTGGAAGGCGCGCAGGCTGCGGCCAAGGATCTGGGCACGCTCAACGGTTGAGCCGGGCTGCAGTCCGGTCGCCAGTCGTCCACTACCAAATAGGCGAGGGGTGGCAGGTCGAGGGTGCGGCGCCCTCACCGCTTGCGGGACACGCCGTGCATCCGTCCGTGCAGGCTCCTTGGCGGCATTGATGCCGCCAAGGGTCCCGCAACCGGCAGGGGTCTCGCACTAGCGAGCTGGTCGGCTGCTTTCTCGAAAGCGTGTTCCTGAGCTTGTGGCGGGCAGAGGAGACGTTTGTCGGTTGCGCGTTGAAAGCCTCTCTACTGCGCGGCTTGGGATGGGAGGCCGGTAGCATGCACCGTGATCCGAACACCCTATGTCTTGCCTTGCCTTGCCTTGCCTGCCTGCCTGCCTGCGCGCACCGACCATCTCCACTGGTCCTTGCCTGCCCACCGTCGCGGGACCTTACGCGGCATGGATGCCGCGTAAGAGCCTACAAGGACGTACTTGCGGCGTGTCCCGCGATGGTGGGCGGGCAAGGGCCCTGCAGCCAGGCCGCAGATCAGCCGCTCTAGAGTTGGTCTGGCTCTACAGTGCAGCTACCCGCAACCCGACCCCCCAAAGACATAAAACATTCGCTGGTCGAGGGAACGTGCCCAAGCGAGGACGTTGAAGGCTGCTTTGTCAGCTTGGCGTAGCTGTCAGGGAAGTGGCTGCTCCGTCAGCCGCCCGGTGTGCGGGGTGTGGATCAGCGGGGCCAGATCGAAGCCCTGCTCGCGTGCATGCGCCAGATAAGCCTGGGTAATGTTTTCGTCCAGCTGCGGCAGCCTGGCCAGCAGCCACAGATACTTGCGGTCGGGGCCACCGACCAGCGCGGCGGTGTAGTCCGCATCGATGCGCATCACCCAGTAATCGCCTTTGGTGAAAGGAATCCAGCGCAGGCCTTGGGGCAGGAAGGTGACTTCCAGCCGCGCGTTGCTGTCGTCGATGGCGCGCGCCTGCCCGATTGCTTCTTCTAGCTCGCCCTCGGCGGTCAGGCAGCGGTTCTGCACCCGCACCGTGCCATCGTCCTGCAGCGAATAATGCGCCGACACGTCGGTGCAATCGGCATCCTCGAAGCGAATCGGCAGCCGTGCGATTTCGTACCAGGTGCCCAGATAGCGATTCAGATCCAGGGACGGGACGGTGACTAGGTCGGGAAGTCGGCTCATGGCGGCCTCTGCGCAGTGGTGTGGCGGACGTTGTACGTGCATTGCCATGAAATGGATGTTGCGACGCTGGAGAGAACGTGTGGACGTACCGGCGAATGCTGTGCTGCCCGATGCAAGCACGTGTACGCACCTTGTCGCCGAACCGGCAGCAGATAGCTCTGCGATGGATGCAGCGATCGATCGCATTACCGTTTCGAACTCCTTAGCGTCCCAACGAAACAGCGCGGCATCGTTGTGTGGTGGACGCATGCAGCCGCATTGGCGTGTTTGGACCGGTGCTGCTACGCCGCGCTCGCCGTGCCGATGGCGCGATCCAGTTTGCGATAGCCGATGGCCTCGGTCAGATGCCGGGTGGCAATGGCCGCACTGTCGTCGAGATCGGCAATGGTGCGGGCCACGCGCAGGATGCGATGCATCGAGCGTGCGGAGAGCTGCAGGTGTTCGATGGCGCGTTCCAGCAGCACCTGATCGTCGCCTTCCAGGCGGCAATGATGATCGGTCTGTGCCTGATCCAGCTGCGCATTGGGTGCGCCGGCACGCGCAAGTTGCCGCTCGCGTGCGGCAACCACGCGGGTACGCATGCTGGCGCTGTCTTCGCCGAGATTGCCGCTGCGCAAGGCTTGCGGGGGCAGTCGCGGCACTTCGACATGCAGGTCGATCCGGTCCAGCAACGGGCCGGAAATGCGGCTGCGGTAGCGGCGGATGCTGTCGCTGCTGCAGCGGCAACGCCCGCTGCCATCGCCGGCCCATCCGCACGGGCATGGGTTCATGGCAGCAACCAGCTGGAAGCGTGCGGGGAAATCCACGCTGCGCGCGGCGCGCGAGATCGTCACCAGGCCCGATTCCAGGGGCTCGCGCAACACTTCCAGCGTCTGCCGCTGCCACTCGGGCAGTTCGTCCAGGAACAGCACGCCGTTGTGGGCCAGCGAGATCTCGCCGGGGCGCGGATGCGTGCCGCCACCGACCAACGCAACCGCGCTGGCAGTGTGATGCGGGGCCCGATAGGGCCGCTGCCGCCAGCGCGCAAGATCCAGCCCGCGGCCGCTGACCGAGGTGATGGCAGCGGTTTCCAGTGCCTCGGCCTCGCTGGATTCCGGCAACAGGCCGGGCAGGCGCGAGGCGAGCAGGGTCTTGCCGCAGCCCGGGCTGCCGACCAGCAATAAATGGTGACCGCCGGCGGCGGCGATCTCCAGCGCGCGACGCGCGTGCGGCTGGCCGCGCACATCGGCCATGTCGGGCAGGGCACGCGCGCCGAGCGCCGGGATCGCCACCTCGGCAGCGGGCGCCCGTTGGCTGCCGTTGAGCGCGGCGCAGACTTCCAGCAGCGTGCGCGCGGTGAAGGCTTCGACATGCCCGGCGATGGCAGCCTCGGCACCATTGACCAGCGGCACGATCAACCGTCGCCCGGCCTGCGCGGCAGCCAGCGCGGCCGGCAGCACGCCGTCGACGCCACGCAACTCGCCGGTCAACGCCAGCTCGCCAAGAAACTCGTAGTCGGCAAGGGTTTGACGATCGATCTGCCCGCTGGCGGCCAGGATGCCGAGGGCGATCGGCAGGTCGAAGCGGCCGCCGTCCTTCGGCAAGTCGGCCGGGGCCAGGTTGATGGTGATGCGCCGGGCGGGAAATTCGAATTGTGCGCACAGCAGCGCCGCACGCACGCGTTCGCGCGATTCGCGCACCGCGGCCTCGGGCAGGCCCACGATCTGGGTGGAGGGAAGCCCGCCGGAGAGATGCACCTCCACCCGAACCTCAGGCGCATGCACCCCCACGCGGGCACGGCTGTGCACCAGCGCCAGACTCATGGTGGAAGGCCCTGATCAGGGAGTGGCAGGTGGCGCTGCGGGCGTCGTCGCAGGCGCGCGGGCTTCCAGCGCGGCCACGGCCTGTTCCAGCGCGTCGAGTTTCTCGCGCGTGCGCAGCAGCACCGCGCGCTGCACGTCGAACTCTTCGCGGGTGACCAGGTCCAGCTTGCCCAGGCCGGCCTGCAGCGCGCCCTTGAAGGTGCTCTGCAGTTCTTCGCGCGATTGGCGCAGGCCCGGCGGCACCAGGTCGCTGAGGCGGCGGGCGAGGTCGTCGAGCTGGTTGAAATCGATCATGGGTGTTCTCCGCAGGTCCGTAGGAAGCCTAGTGCAGGCCGGACACGCGGGACATCGGCAAGGCAGTCGGCAGGCGGTAAGGATAGTCCCATTCGACTGTCGGCCGCGGTGACGGGCGCGCGCCGCTGGGTGAGTGTTACGGCCGTCCACGGTATGCTGCGCGCCCTGTCATGCCGCTGGATCTGCACCGATGAAAATGATCATGGCCATCGTCAAACCGTTCAAGCTCGACGATGTGCGCGAAGCGCTCGCCGGCTGCGGGGTGGCAGGCATCACGGTCACCGAGGTCAAGGGCTTCGGGCGCCAGAAGGGGCACACCGAGCTGTATCGCGGCGCCGAATACGTGGTCGATTTCCTGCCCAAGGTGAAGATCGAAGTGGCGGTGACCGACGACCAGGCCGAGCGCGTGGTCGAAGCCATCGTGACCGCGGCCGGGACCGGCAAGATCGGCGACGGCAAGGTGTTCGTCTACGACCTGGGCAGCGTGGTGCGCATCCGCACCGGCGAGCTGGACAGCGACGCGCTGTAAGGCGTCAGCGGGCAGCGCCTTTGGCCGCTGCTGCGCCGTTGGTACTCAGGCGATTGGCCGATTGCTGAGATACCGCACCCGTCATCGCCCGATTGCCGCGACACAGCGCCACGGCGTCCACCACTGCGTCGTGGGTCACCGTTCGCCTTGGGTAGGCGGCATTTGGCATCGACGGCCGACGCAGCTGAGAAACGTTGAGCCGGCTCGATTTCACCCGAGCAGCTGGCCTGCTACACAACCCGAGCGGTGCCATGCCACGCAGCCTGCTCATACCATTTCAATACCGAAGATTGGATCCAGCACCTGGGCCCGCAGCGGCACAGGCGTCATGCCCGCGAACAAGCTTTTGGCTTCCGGCCTGATTTGAGTGTCCCAAAACCGGCCCGCTTGTCGCCACGCGACGACTTGCCTACTCTAGGGCCTAATACCATTTCAATACCGGAGTTCGGGGATGAAGCGACGCGATAGGAAGTCGGGCTTGCGCCCGCTCTCGCTCTGGCTGGCAGCAGGCCTGGTAGCGGCAACAGTCCCCGCCTTGGCAGAGCCGGTTACCCAGCCGGCGATCTTCCCCGCCCCGGTTTCGATCACGCTCGAGGGTGGCACCGTCGCGCTGGGGCAGTCAGTGGTGCTGGTGGTGGCGCCGGGCGCAGATCCGGAGTCGGTCGCGCTGGTACGCCGCATCCTCGGTACGGCCGGCGTCACCAAGATCGCCACCGCGGCGCGTCTGCCGGCCACGCTCGACCGCCCGCACATCGTGCTCGGCACCGGCGAGGCGGCAGTGGTGCGCGATGCGCTGACCCGCAGCAAGGCGGTGCAGGACACCCACAAGGAGGGCTATACGCTTGCCAGCGTGGCGCTCGGCACCGGCAGCCTGATCACGCTGGCCGGTCATGACAACGATGGGCTGTTCCATGCGGCGCAGACGCTGCGCCAGCTGGTCGAGCGCCCGGCCATTCCGACCCTGGCGATCCAGGATCATCCGGCGATGCCGATCCGCGGCACCATCGAAGGTTTCTACGGCGCGCCATGGTCGATGGCCGACCGCAGCAAGCACATCGAGTTCCTCGCCCGCAGCAAGGCCAATACCTTCATCTACAGCCCCAAGGACGACCCGTACGCGCGCGACCGCTGGCGCGAGGCATATCCGGCCGCCACCCTGAAGGCGCTGGGCAAGCTGGCGGCCACCGCCAAGCGCAACCATGTCGACTTCGTCTATGCGATCTCGCCAGGGCCGACGGTGTGCTTCTCCGATCCGGCCGATGCCAAGGCGCTGCTGCGCAAGTTCGATGCCTTCCGTGCGCTGGGCGTCCGCAGCTTCTACGTGGCGCTGGACGATATCGAATACACCAAGTGGAACTGCGAGCGCGACAAGACCACGTTCGGCGCGTCCGGCGCGCAGGCGGCCGGTATCGCGCAGTCGCATCTGCTCAACCTGGTGCAGGCCGATCTGGTCGCCCGCCACGATGCAGCGTCGGAATTGATCATGGTGCCGACCGAGTATTACGACGCCAAGGAAAGCCCGTACAAGGAAGCGCTGCGCAAACATCTGGACCCGAAGATCGTGGTGCAGTGGACCGGCACCGACGTGGTGCCGCCAGCCATTTCCATTCCCGATGCACGCGCGGCGACCAAGGCGTTCGGCCGCAAGACGCTGCTGTGGGACAACTACCCGGTCAACGATTTCGAAACCTCGGCCGGGCGCCTGCTGATGGCGCCTTATGCGCGGCGCGAGGCCGGCCTGTCGGCGGAGTTGTCCGGCATCGTCTCCAACCCGATGAATCAGGAAGTGCCCAGCCGGGTCGCGGTGATGGGGCTGACCGCCTTCGCCTGGAACGACACCGGCTACGACGCCCAGCGCACCTGGCATGCGGCCGCACGCGACCTGGCCGGTGGCGACGCGCAGGTGACCGCCGCGCTGCTGACCTTCTTCGATACCCAGCATCTGGCGCCGACCTTCGGCAGCCAGCCGTGGCAGGAACAGGCGCCGCGGCTGAAGGCGGTGCTCGACCAGGTGCGCGAGGCGATTGCGCTCGGCGATGCGGCAGCGCGCAGCCAGGCCATCGCCGAGCTGGCGCGTACGGCCGACGCGTTCGCGGCCGCGCCGCAGACCATTCGTGCAGGCGTGGCCGACAAGGGCTTTGCGGAACAATCGCGCCCCTGGCTGGAGGCGATGGAAGGCTGGGGCCGCGCGCTGCAGCAGACCGCGGCCGGGCTGGAAGCCGCCAATCGCGGTGACGCGCAGGCAGCAGTTGCGTTTGCCGATGCCAAGCGGATCGCCGCCGAAGCCGCCGCGATCCTCTCGATCCCCGGCGCCACGCGCTTCGGTGGCCCGGTCAAGATCGCCGATGGCGTGCTGGACCGCTTCGTCGCCGACGCACCGCAACTGATCGCCTACCGCGCGCCGGCGGCAGACGAAGCGGCCGGCGGGCAGTGAGGAGCCGGGGCGGCGACCGGACCACGGCCTAGCCACCACGCGAGCGCCGCCGGTGCGCGGCATCGGCGCGTAACCCTGTCCACTGTGGTTCCCCCGCGCCGTTGCGCACCACCTGGCGATTGCTCGCCAGGAAGATCGGCGCACCGTTGGCGTGGCATCGGGATGGCCAGGCTTGCAGCCCGGTGGGCGTGGCCCGCGTCACCGGATCAGCATGCGGGACGCAGATCGATGCGCGTTGTTGCGCTGGCGCCGATGCTGGATGCAGGGCGCGGTTGCATGTCATCGGCTAAGCATCACGGCGCGTGCGCGCTGCCTCGGCGGCGGGTCTGCGGCCTGCCGGTCAGCAGGTTTCAGTCGGCACTGGTTGGCTGCGCATCGCGCTTCAGGTACCGATACAGCCGCTTCCAGCTGCCGCGGATGGTGCGTACCCAGCGCGGCTCGGCGCTGCGTGCGGCCTCGTCGGCGGTCGGCGCGATCCCGGCCAGGCGCTGGCGCATCTTCTGGAAATTGGCCAGGTCGCTGCGCTGCAGTTGCCGCGCCAGCGTGCCGCGCCGCAACCAGCGCGGGAAGCGCCAGGCCGAGGTGAAATCGATCAGCACCGGCACGCCGGCACTGATCACCACATTGGTGCCGTGCAGATCGTTGTGGGTGATGCCGACGGCGTGCAGGCGGCGCAGCGCCTGCTGCAGCTGCTGGAACACCTCCTGGCCGACCACCGCGCTGGCGCTGAGGGTGTCGCCCGGAATGAACTCCATGCCCAGCGCCAGCCCGCCCAGCGTGCCGAGCAGGGCCGGCGCATGCCGCCAGCCGTGCAGGCGGGCCAGCATCTTGGCCTCGTGCCGCACCATCAGCCGCGCGATCGGCGCCAGCAGCGTACGGCGGTAGCGGCTGTAGTCCTTGACCACCGCCAGCTGCCCATCCAGATGTGTGCGATAGACGTTGGGCTCGAGCAGCCGGGTGCCCTGCTTGAGCAGCACGGGCGTGACGATTTGCAGGCTGGAGGTGTCCAGCGGCTGGTAATGCATGGCAAGTCTCCGGACCTTGGCGGCGCGGAGGAATCACGCGTCTGGCAGGTTCACGACGATCGCGAGGGATCGGTCCGGTGAATTTTAGAACTTGCGAGTACTGAAATTACATTTGTTTAACAAATGAAATGTTCTGGACATGGAACAGCCTTGCTATTCAAGCGGTTGAAGCACTCGGGTTTTGCAAAATCACCGGATCGGACGGCACGCGGGAGCGCTCTGCCGATGCACTGGGCGGCCACACGCGGCACCACGGCCGCGGTGCGATCTCGCTCGATCGCAATGGGAGCTGGCGATCGGCTCGCGGCGGATCGGTAGTGGCGGAACATGTCGAAGCTCACCCCGGCAGAGTGCGGTTGGATATGCGTCTCGCCGCTTCTTGACAGGTATTGAGACTCCAGACACTGTGCGCGCTGCGGTCAGGGGGCTGCATCACGCGCGCGTCGCGCACATCCACGCCGGTGTGCCACGGCCGGTGCCTTGGGCATTGCAGTGATGCGGGGACGCCCCCGGAGAGATGACAGCAACTGCGCCACTTCCAGACGCCGTCGGGTTCGCCCGCGCGCGCACGGATGCGGGAATGATGGGGGACCACTCATGGGGAATACGATGAAAAGGACTGCAACACTGCTATTGGCCTGCACGGCGCTTGGCGTCATGGCACAGGCTTCAGCGCAATCGCTGTCGCGCGGCTGGGACAGCTACCGGCAGCAGCAAAAGCAGCCGCAGGCCGGTACGCAGGAGGCCCCTGCGCCGGCAGCGCCGCAGTCGCGTCCGTCGCAAGCCGGCAGCGGCGGCGCGCCGACCTCCGTCGGTGGAAGCGGAAGTGCAGGTGTGGTCGACCAGACCGGCGGATTTGCCACCGTCACGGCGCAGACGCCTGCAGTAGATGCGCCGCCTGCGCCGGCGTACGCAGCAGCGCCAGTACCAGCAACGGGCACTACGCGGACCGAGCAATCGCGTATCGACAGCGGCGCGTTTATCAGCGTGCAGCGTGGTAGGGGCGAGGTGTTCAGTGGCTACAAGCAGGACATGCTTGGCCTCAGTGCCGGCTATCGCTGGCGTGCCGGCTCGGTGACGTTGATCGGGCTCGAGGGATCGGTTGGGCGCCTGGACCGCGGAGACTCGACCGACGATGTCTTTATTCCAGCAGTGAAGTTTGGCGGCATCGGCGGTACGGCCCGCTTCAACTTTGGTGACACTCCACTGTTTGCTGTGGTGCGTATTGGCTCATGGTATGCGGAGGTCGCAGAAATGAGTGATGAAATCTACGGTGGCTACGCGAGCCTCGGCCTGGGCGTCGATATCGGCAAGCACGCGAGTGTGAGCGCGATGTACACCAACTACATTTACGCCAACGATTACTATGACTACGCCGAAGACACCACCATCAATCGTGCCGAAGTACTGAACGCGGCACTCGAAGTCCGCTTCTAATGTAAGCGAACGATCCAGGAACGGCGGGCGGCAGCGTCCGCCCTTCTGCGTCAGATGTAGTTCAACAGCGACTTGGCAGACGGCAATTCTGTTTGAGGCCGCACCTTGTAGCCGCGCCGCATACGGTCATTGGCGTTGCACGGGCATCCATGCGGGTTGTTGTAGTGTCACGGTCAACGCATTGACTCAGCCGTTGGCGAGGGCAGATGGACGCATTGGCGCAGTTTTTGACGGACGAGCAGGACCCGACGGCAGTGGGCAAGATCCTGCCCAAGGTGAACGAGCTGCTGACGCGGGACGAGCAGGTCGAGTACATCGCGGTGCAGAAGAAAATGGTGGTGAACCTGTCGCCGGCCGCGGTGGTGCTGACCACTCGCAGATTCATCGTGGTGCACCCCACGCTGTTCGGAATGACCTTCCGCGATGTCCCCTGGCGCGAGGTGCTCGACGTGCATATGAGCGAGCAGATGCTGGGAGCGACGATCATGTGCCGCACCACGCAGGGCGGTTACCTGTCCATCGACAGCCTGCCCAAGAAGCAGGCGCGGCGGGTCTACGCCTATGCGCAGCAGGTGGAGGAATCGGCCTACGAAAAGCGCCAGCAGCTGGAGTTCGACAAGTTGCGCGCATCGGCAGGTGGCGTGGTGGTGCACGCACCCACCGCACAGGGCAGCGCGTCCTCGTCACCGCCGAGCACGGCTCTGGCCGCGGACGATCCGATCCAGGTGCTGAGCAAGCTCAAACAGCTGCTGGATGCGGGACTGGTGACCCAGGAAGAGTTCGACGCCAAGAAGGCCGAGGTGCTGGCGCGGTTGTAGGGCGCTCGGCACGGTTGCCTGGTCACGGCCCGGCCTGGCCGTGATTACTGGCGCGCCGCCCGCATCCGCTGGCGGCGCGCTACGGTGCGTGAGCCGCGCTTACTCGCCCAGCGCCTTGGCCACGAACGGCGGTGCGACCAGCACGCCGGTATGCAGGTGCGCGGTGTAGTACAGCGTCTCGAAGCCCTTGGCCTGCGCGGCGTCCTGGCGGAAGGCGAAATCGGCGTTGGCCTGCTTGCTGGCCATGGTCACGCTCCACCAGCCGGTGGGGTAGCACGGCTGCGGGAAGGGCAGGGTCTTGAACGACTGGAATCCGGCCTTGCCCATTTCGGTGCGCATTTCGTTGATCAGCGCCAGCAGCGCCAGCGGCGATTCGGACTGCTGCACCAGGATGCCGTCGTCCTTCAGCGCCTTGAAGCAGCTCTCGTAGAAGGCCTTGTTGAACAGGCCCTCGGCCGGGCCGACCGGGTCGGTGGAATCGACGATCACGATGTCCACGCTGCCGGCTGGGCAGTTGGCCATGTAGGCCACGCCGTCGTCGAACAGCAGCTCGGCACGCGCATCGTGGTTGGAATCGCACAGCTCGGGGAAATACTTCTCCGACATGCGGGTGACCTGCTCGTCGATGTCGCACTGGGTGGCGCTTTCCACGCCCGGGTGCTTGAGCACCTCGCGCAGGGTGCCGCAGTCGCCGCCGCCGATAATCACCACGCGCTTGGGCGCGGCGTGGGTGAACAGCGCCGGGTGGCTGATCATCTCGTGATAGAAGAAATTGTCGCGGCTGGTCAGCATCACCGCGCCGTCGATCAGCATCAGCTTGCCCCAGTCGGTGGTCTGGTAGATCTCGATCTTCTGGAACGGGGACTGCACCTCGTCCAGCTTGCCGCTGATGCGGAAGCCGATCGCCGAGCCTGTCGGCTGGAAGTGTTCGATGTACCAGTTGTCGTTGGCGCTCATGCAAGGTCCTGAAAGATGGGGCTGTTCCTTCTCCCACTTAGGAGAAGGTGGCGCAAAGCGCCGGATGAGGGTCGGGCGCAGCCGCGCACAGGCAAGCTGCTGACGGCCATCCCGAACCCCCGCCAACCCCGCTCCAATCAGGAGCAGGGCGTGAAGTCGGCGCGGATTGTAACGGACCCTGCGCGTGCCAGGCGTTACACTTCACGCCCTTTTTGCCCCAGCCGAGTCAGCGAAATGAGCGATTGGTCCCTCGACCAAGCCCGCAAGACCTATTCGATCCCGCATTGGGCCGACGGGTATTTCGATGTGAACGACGCCGGACATGTGGTGGTCACGCCGACCAGCGACGGTCCGTCGGTGTCGTTGCCCGAGGTGGTGGACGCCGCGCGCGCAGCCGGCGCCAAGCTGCCGCTGCTGGTGCGTTTCCCGGACATCCTGGGCCAGCGCCTGGGCAAGCTGCAGGCGGCGTTCGCGCAGGCGCAGTCCGAATGGGATTACGCAGGCGGCTACACGGCCGTGTACCCGATCAAGGTCAACCAGCATCGCGGCGTGGCCGGCACGCTGGCCAGCCACCACGGCGACGGCTTCGGCCTGGAAGCGGGCAGCAAGCCGGAGCTGATGGCGGTGCTGGCGCTGTCGCGCCCGGGCGGGCTGATCGTCTGCAACGGCTACAAGGACCGCGAATACATCCGCCTGGCGCTGATCGGCCGCAAGCTCGGCCTGCAGACCTTCATCGTCATCGAAAAGCCCTCCGAGCTGAAGCTGGTGCTGGAAGAAGCGCGCGCGCTGGACGTCAAGCCCGGTCTGGGCGTGCGCATGCGCCTGGCTTCGCTTGGCGCGGGCAAGTGGCAGAACAGCGGTGGCGACAAGGCCAAGTTCGGGCTGTCGCCACGGCAGGTGCTGGACCTGTGGAAGACGCTGCGCGACACCGAGTACGCCGACAGCCTGCAACTGCTGCATTTCCACATGGGCTCGCAGATCTCCAACGTGCGCGACATCGCCAACGGCATGCGCGAGGCCACGCGCTACTTCGTGGAGCTGTCGCGGCTGGGCGCCAGGATCAGCCATGTGGACGTTGGCGGCGGCCTGGGCATCGATTACGAAGGCACGCGCTCGCGCAGCTATTGCTCGATCAATTACGGCCTGCATTCCTACGCCAGCAACATCGTGCAGCCGCTGGCCAGCGCCTGCGAAGAGCACGGCCTGACCCCGCCGCGCATCGTCACCGAATGCGGCCGCGCGATGACCGCCCACCATGCGGTGCTGATCGCCAACGTGTCCGAAGTGGAGCAGGCGCCGGAAGGCCGCGTGCCGGATGCGCACGACGACGAGCCGGCAGCGATCCGCCACCTGCGCGAGATCCATGACGAGCTCGACGTGCGCCCGGCGGTGGAACTGTTCCAGGAGGCGCAGCACTTCCATGCCGAAGGCTTGAGTGCGTACGCACTGGGCCAGATCGACCTGACCCACCGCGCGCGTATCGACGACCTGTTCTATGCGATCGCGCACGGCGTGCGTGCACGTCTGAGCTTCGACGAGAAGAGCCATCGCCCGGTGCTGGACGAGCTCAACGAGCGGCTGGTGGACAAGTACTTCGTCAACTTCAGCGTGTTCGAGTCGATTCCGGATGTGTGGGCGATCGACCAGGTGTTCCCGATCGTGCCGATCGAGCGCTTGAACGAAGCGCCGCAGCGGCGCGGCATCATCGCCGACATGACCTGCGACTCCGACGGCATGGTCAAGACCTACGTTGAGAACGAAAGCCTGGACAGCTCGATGCCGCTGCACACGTTGAATCCGGGCGAGAGCTATCGCATCGGCTTCTTCCTGGTCGGTGCCTACCAGGAAATCCTGGGCGATATCCATAACCTGTTCGGCGATACCGATGCGGTGGAAGTGGCCGTGGACGGCGATGGCTATCGCATCGCGCAGCAGCGCCGCGGCGATACCACCGATGTGATGCTGGACTACGTGGGCTATCAGTTGGACACGCTGCGTGCTACCTATGCCGAGCGCATTGCCGCCGCGCAGCTACCGCCCGAGCGCGCACAGGAACTGAGCGATGCGCTGGAAGCAGGGTTGACCGGTTACACCTATCTGTCCGACGAACCGTTGGGCTAAGGCACTGCGCGCTGCGGCCGAGGCCGTGGCGCGCCATTCTGTTTCAGCTCCGCGCGTAATGCATTGACGAGACGGCCCGCAGCACCGCTGTGCGGCCGTAGTGCGGCGTGGCTCAGGGTCCGAATCCGGTGCCATTACCGGACGCCCTGGCTTCTGCGCGCCCTGGCCGAGCCCGGTAACGTCTTGCCCCGGCGACGACGTGCGACGACCAACACTATCCGCTCAAGTCAGCGTCAGGCTATCACCAACAACAAGTACGCATGCGTGATCGCCGCGGCGTGGCAATGACAATCAAATAACCGTCGTGTGACCATGCGGTTGCAGACGGCATTCAAAAAAAGCGCTGTGTCTTGCGGAATGGTTGTCCCTGCGACGCAATAAAATCAATGCCGCTGCATGCAGTGGTCTTGGTGCATGCGGTCCCGGATACGCCATGAAACATGCAAAATTCCCGGCAAAAACGCCTTCGCCGGATTGCTACGCGATGCATGGCAGTCTGTTCCGTAGCGTGCAACGCGCGAAAAACGCGATCTGTAGACGTATGCATCCAGAACACTAGTTGAAATCACACTTCGGCAAAAAATTTTTGCGGGCGACGCGGATTTCGTGATTTTTGCACGGTTTATCGCGGCGGCTAATTGTTAGTGTTTGTTTAACTTGTCGGGAAACAAGTGTTTTAGGAAAGTCAGTGCACGTCGTTGTATCGACGCTGCACGCCGCTTCGTGATGCGTTCCCATTGTGCGTTTCCATCGTATATCGCCGGCATGCGCTGGCGGTCGTCGGTGTCTCTTACCCCACGTTTCAAGGCCAGGTGCTGATCCGGCGTCCCACTGACCGCATTGCGGACATGGCGCACCGGGCGACTGCGCGCCACACAAGAAGGATGCACGCAATGCACACCGACGCCTCTCCCGTGTTTCCCCTGACCAAAGCGCAACGCGGCCTGTGGGTCGCCAGCAAGTTGCATACCGACAACACCTTGATGTTGTCCGAAGCCCTGGAAATGTTCGGCCCGCTGGATCCGCAGCTGCTGATCCGCGCCAGCATGCAGCTGACGCGCGAATTCGACACGCTGCGGCTATGCATCGCCGAGCACGACGGCGTACCGCATCAGGTGGTCCTGCCCGAATACACCGCCGCGATTCCGTATTTCAACGTCAGCGAAGATCCTTCACCGCGCAACGCCGCCGAGCATTGGGTCGACGAAGAAATCCGCAAGCCGGAAGATCTGCAGAACGGGCCGTTATGGCATTGCGCGGTGTTCCGCCTTGGCGAAGACCACCATATGTGGGTGCAATGCGTCAGCCATCTGGTGATGGATGGCTATTGCGCCTCGATCATGATGCAGCGCATGGCGGTGCTGTATAACGCCTACGCAGAAAACATCGAGCCGGAGCCTGCGCAGTACGGTAGCGCGCTGTCGCTGATCGAGCTGGAACAGCAGTATCGCGACTCCGATCGTTTTCAGCGCGACCGCAGCTACTGGATGCAGCAGCTGGCCGATCTGCCGCCGCCGGCGACCCTGGCGCGTCCGGGCAATCACCTGTCGACCGGGTTGTTGCGTGGCACCGGACAATTCTCGCCACAGCAGGTGGTGCGGCTGCGCGCGCTTGGCAAGGACTATGGCGCCAGCCTGCCGCAGATGCTGATTTCGCTGATCGCCGCGTATTACTACCGTTGCACCGGTGCCGAGGATCTGGTGCTGGCCATGCCGGTGACCGGCCGCATCAATGCGCGCTACCGGCAGACCGCAGGCTTGGTGGCCAATGTGATTTCGCTGCGCCTGAAAATGGATCCGCAGCAGCCGGTGCATGCGCTGTTCGCGCAGGTGTCCTCGGTGGTCAGGCATGCGCTGCGTCATCAGCAATACCGCTTCGAGGATGTGCGCCGCGATCTGGGCATGTTCGGGATCGATCAGAAGTTCGCACGCCTGGCAGTGAACATCGAAGCCTTCGATTACGCACTGCGCTTTGGCCAGGCCTATGCGATGCCGCATAACCTCTCCAACGGTCCGGCCGACGATCTGACCATCTTCTGCTACGAGCGCGGCGACGGTGCCGCGTTGCGCTTCGATCTGGATGCCAATCCGGCGCTGTACGACAGCGACGAGCTGGCCGAGCACTGCCGTCGCCTGACCCATCTGGCCGATGCGGTGCTGGCCGATCCGGAATGCGCGCTGGGCCAGATCGATGTGCTGGGCGATGCGGAACGCCGCCGCCTGTTGCAGACCTGGAACGCCACCGCCGCAGCGCTGCCGGAACCGGCCACGCTGCTGCACGGCATGCTGCAGCGTGCCGAGCTGATGCCGGCGGCAGTGGTGGTGCAATACGACAACCGCACCCTGGACTACGCCACGCTGTGCGAACTGGCCTCGCGCATCGCCGCGCAATGGGTGGCCGATGGTGTCCGCCCCGGCGACGTGGTCGCCATCGCGTTGCCGCGCAGCGAACAATTGCTGGTGGCCTTGCTGGCGGTGATGTGGAGCGGGGCGGCGTACCTGCCGCTGGACCCGGAAAGCCCGGCCGCACGCAACCGGCAAATGCTCAACGATTCCGGTGCCATTGCGCTGGTCTGCGAACCGGCATTGTGCGAGCGCTATCTGCTCGGCGGCATGGTCTGGCTGGATCCGCGCCCGGCGGTGTTGCCGGCGGCAATCGCGCCGCTGGCCACGCCGGACGGTACGGCCTATGTGCTGTACACCTCCGGCTCGACCGGCGCGCCCAAGGGCGTGGAAATCAGCCATCGCAACCTGTTCAATTTCCTGCATGCGATGGAGCATGAGCTTGCGTTGCGTCCGCGCGACCGCGTGCTGGCGGTCACCACCATCACCTTCGATATCGCCGGGCTGGAGCTGTACCTGCCATTGTTGGTGGGCGCGCGCGTGGTCATCGCACCGGCCGGCATCACCCACGATCCACGCAGCCTGTCGCGGCTGATCGCGCAGGAGCAGATCAGCATGGTGCAGGCGACCCCGTCGCTGTGGCGCATCCTGCTGGCCAATCAGGATCTGGCGCTGGACCGCATCCACGCCCTGGTCGGCGGCGAAGCCCTGGTGCCGGAACTGGCGACCCAGTTGCTGAGCCGGGTCGGGCGCCTGACCCAGTTGTATGGGCCGACCGAAACCACGATCTGGTCGACCATCATGCCGTTGCAGCTCACCGACGCTGCCGCCCCGCCGATCGGCAGGCCGCTGCTCAATACCCGCGTCTATGTGCTCGATGCGCAGCGGCAACCGCTGCCGACCGGCGCGATCGGCGAGTTGTACATCGGTGGCGCGGGCGTGGCCAAGGGCTATCGCGGCAAGCGCCAGCTGACCAGCGAGCGCTTTGTGCGCGACCCGTTCGCCGACGACGGCAGCAACATGTACCGCACCGGCGACCGCGTGCGTCAGCGCCGCGACGGCATGCTGGAATTCATCGGCCGCGCAGATGCGCAACTGAAGATCCGCGGCCATCGCGTGGAGCCGGCCGAAATCGAAAACGCCTTGCTGCTGCACTCGCAGGTGGCGCAGTCGGTGGTGGTCGGTCATCGCGATGGCGACCACGACGCGCTGCAGTTGCTGGCGTATGTGGTGGGCAAGCATGGCGCGACGCCATCACCCGAGCTGTTGCGCGCCCATCTGCAGCAGCGCCTGCCGGCGTCGATGATTCCCGCCTTGTGGGTGCCGTTGCAGGCACTGCCGCTGACACCCAATGGCAAGCTGGATCGCCGCGCCTTGCCGTCGCCGGGTGCGCTGCCGCAGCGCGCGCATGTGGCGCCGCGCGATGCGCTCGAACACCAACTGGCCGCGATGCTGCAGGACGTGCTGGGCATCGAAGTGGTGGGTGTCGAAGACAACTTCTTCGAGCTCGGCGGCGACTCGCTGCGCGCGGCGGAAATGGCTGCACGCTTCCCGCAGGCGTTTGGTGTCGAACTGCCATTGGGCACCCTGTTCCATGCGCCGACGATTGCCGGCTTGGCCGAGGTGATCAAGCGCAACGCGCAGACTCCGAACGATCCGCTCGGCGTGCTGTTGCCGTTGCGTGCGGGCACCCCGGGTACGACACCGCTGTTCTGCATCCACCCGGTGGTCGGCCTGGGCTGGTCGTATCTCACCTTGCTCGGTCAGCTGGATCCGCAGTGGCCGGTGTATGCCTTGCAGTCGCCTGGCTTGAGCGACCCGCAGCATCGCCCGGAAAGCATCGAAGCGATCGCGCGTGACTATCTGGCGCGGCTGCGCACGGTGCAGCCGCAGGGGCCGTATCGATTGATCGGCTGGTCGCTGGGCGGCTTGATCGCGCATGCCATCACTGCCGAACTGCATGCGCTGGGCGAAGAAGTCGAATTGCTGGCGATGCTCGACAGCTACCCGCACCTGGAGCAGGCCGCGTCGCTGCCGGAATCGGAAAACGTGCGTGCATCGGTGCATGCGCTGGGCCTGCATCTGGCACACGGCCAGCCGATGCCGACCACGGTGGCCGAACTGGCCAGCCTGCTGTGCGATCACTACGGCTTGAACGACCTGCCCGCAGTGCGCCAGCTGCTCGAACAACGCCCCACGTTGCTGGACGACATGGGTGGCATGACCCAGCACCACCTGCATCTGGCGCGGCGTCACCGTCCCAAGCCGCTGGACCAGGATGTGGTGTTCGTCGAAGCGAGCGTGCGCATGACCTCCGGCGGCGACGATACGGTGTGGGTGGATTACCGGCCGCAGGCCTGGCGCCCGTATGTGCGCAACCTGCAGTTGCATGTGCTTGACAGCGACCACCACTCGATGCTGTCGTCCACGCATTCGGCCACGCTCAGCGCACTGCTGCACGCGGCCACCACGAAAGCCGCACAACGCGATGGCAGCATCGCCACCGCCAGCGACGGGGTGGCCGAATATGCCTGAGTCTTCCTTCAACGTGGGACGCCAGCGCCCGGTGCTGATCGCCACCCTGGGCACGCATGGCGATGTGCGCCCGATCATCGCGCTGGGCCGTGGCTTGCAGGAGCGCGGTTACCCGGTGCGGGTGCTGACCAGCGCCAACTTCGAAGCGCTGATCCGCGCCAATGGGCTGGACTTCTTCCCACTCAGCGGCGACCACCAGAAACTGCTGCAGGGCCATCCGGATGTCGCCGAGATGCGCGGTGGCTGGCGCGGCATCTGGGGCACCTTGCGTGCGCAGCTGCTGGAGTGGGCACGCGACTGGGCCGAGCAGGGCCGCGCGGCCTGTGCCGATGCCGGCCTGATTCTCGGCGTCGGCAGCGCCAGCCTGCTGGCGCATAGCCTGGGCCAGGCCTATGGCCTGCCGGTGGTATTCACGCAATTGCAGCCGCTGACCGCCTCGCGGCATGTGCCGTTGATGGTGATGCCCACCGTGCGCCTGCCCGGGCTGGTGAGTGTGGCGTTGCATCACGCGGTGCGCTTTGCCGGCTGGCAGCTGATGCGTCCGGCGCTCAACGGCATCGTGCGCCCGGCCTTGGGGCTGCCGGCATATCCGTGGAGCGGGCCCGATCGCAGCGCGCAGCGCGTGGTGTATGGCTACAGCGAGCATCTGTGCCCACGTCCGCCGGACTGGCCGGACCGGGCCCAGGTCAGCGGATTCTGGCAGTTGCCGCAGCCGCAGTGGCAGCCGCCGGCCGCGCTGCAGGCGTTTCTGCAGGCCGGCCCGCCGCCGCTGTATATCGGCTTCGGCAGCATGATCAGCAGCGACGCGGCCCAGCTCACCGCCATCGTCAAGGCGGCGGTGCGTCTGACCGGTCAACGTGCGCTGCTGGCCAGCGGCTGGGGCGGGCTGGCGGCTGCGGAAGACGCATCCGACGATGCCGAGCGCTTCTTCCAGCTGGAACAGGCACCGCACGATTGGCTGTTTCCGCGGGTGGCGGTGGCGGTGCATCACGGCGGTGCCGGCACCACCGGTGCGGCGCTGGCTGCGGGGATTCCGTCGGTGGTGCTGCCGTTCGGCTACGACCAGCCGTTCTGGGCGCACTGCCTGGCCCAACGCGGCGTCGCCCCGCCGGCGCTCGCACGGGTCGGATTACAGCCGGAGACCCTGGCCGATGCCATCGGCCAGGCCAGCGCGCCGAGCATGCGCGCAGCGGCACGCGCGCTGGGGCAGCGCATCCGCGAGGAAGACGGAATCGGCCGCGCGGTGGAGCAGCTGGAAGCCTGGGGATTGCTGCAACCGGGGCTGTCGGTGGCGCCGGCCATGCGGATCGAGCAGGCCGTCGCGTGACACAGGCCGATGCGTGATGGGTGACGCTGTGGGGAGCCACAGCGTCGGCGTTGCATTGGCTGCGGCAATGCGGCTGGCCTCACCGAAGCCCTTTGGCTGCTGCACGGGCGGGGTGCTAGCGTGTTGCTGTCGCCGATAGGTGGTCGACCGGACCCGGCCTGTACGACGGAGTGACGTGGAAACAGCGTCTGTATTGCTGATCCGAGCTGGCGAATGCGCCAGCGCTGGAGCCGGCATCGTCGCATCGACGGGATGCGGCACAATCGGGCTCCCTCGGCTTTACATCGCCCGCATGCGCTATCCCGCTCTCGATCTGCTGCGTGGCATCGCCATTGTCTGGGTGATGCTGTTCCATTCCTTCGTGGTCGGCGGTCTGGGGCCGGACTGGGCGTGGTTGTCGCGCTACGGCTGGATGGGCGTGGACCTGTTCTTCGTCCTGAGCGGCTTTCTGATCGGCACGCAGGTGCTGAGGCCGCTGGCGCGCGGGCAACGCCTGGACTTCAAGGAGTTCTATCTGCGCCGCGCGTTTCGCATCCTGCCGGCGTTCTTGCTGGTGCTGGTGATCTACATGGCGTGGCCGGACTTTCGCGAGTCGCCCGGGCTGGCGCCGTGGTGGATGTTCGTCACCTTCACCCTGAACCTGTTCGTCGACTACGGCCGTGATGCCGCGTTCTCGCACGCCTGGTCGCTGTGCGTGGAAGAACATTTCTATCTGGTATTTCCGTTGCTGGCGACGCTGCTGCTGCGTCGGCCCTCGGCTGCACGCTTTGGCGTGCTCTGCGTGCTGGTCGTGGTTGCAGGCATCGCGCTGCGTGCCGGCATCTGGTGGCACAACACCGCCCTGGACAGCGCTGGCGCCGGGCTGCAGCGCAACTGGTTTATCGAAGACATCTACTACCCGACCTGGAACCGTCTGGACGGTCTGCTGGCCGGTGTCGTGCTGGCGGTACTGAAGGTGTTTCGCCCCATGACGTGGCAACGGCTGCAGCAGCACGGCAACGCCATCCTGTGTGCGGGCGTGGCGATTCTGGCGCTGGCACTGTGGCTGTTCCGCGAGCGCACCGGCCTGATCGGCAATGCGGTGGGCTGGCCGGTGCTGTCGCTGGGGCTGGCCTTGCTGGTGCTCGCCGGCACCGCCAGCAGCGGTGTGCTCGGTGGTTTGCGCGTACCGGGCGCGGCATGGCTGGCGGCCATCTCCTACAGCCTGTATCTGACCCACAAGGCCGTCTTCCATCTCACCCAGGGCTGGTTCGGCCCGGCGCTGGAGGGGCGCGGCGTGCTGGCATTTGCGGTGTATGGCCTGGTGGCAGTGCTGGGCGGCGCGCTGTTGCACTACGCGGCGGAGCGCCCGTTCCTGCAACTGCGCGACAAGATGCTGCGGCCAGGCGCGCAGCCGTTGGTTGCCGCCGATCGCGGCTGACCGGGCAAAGCAAAACGCCGCGCAATGCGCGGCGTTGTCGTCATCCCTGGCGGTACGCCGGTTGCCGCGCCGCACCCAGCTTGGATGCGGCGCGATCTGCTCGCGCGCCGACCGCCACACCAGCGGATCGCGGCGCGACCGAGGCACTGGCGTTGCAGGCCATCGTTACTGCGCGTCGCGCGCCACCTGGAAACCGGCGAACGACTGCGTGACCGGCATGATTTCCAGCCGATTGATGTTCAGATGCGCCGGCAGGCTGGCGACATAGAAGATCTGCTCGGCAATGTCCTCGGCGGTCATCGGGGTGGCGCCACGGTACAAGGTGTCGGAGGCGGCCTGGTTGCCGCCGGTGCGCACCAGGGTGAATTCGGTTTCGGCCATGCCCGGTTCGATCGAGGTCACGCGTACGCCGGTGCCGTGCAGGTCCGCGCGCAGGCCCAGCGAAAACTGCTGCACGAACGCCTTGGTGCCGCCGTACACATTGCCGCCGGTGTAGGGGTAGGTCGCCGCGACCGAGGCGATGTTGATGATGGCGCCACGGCGTGCGATCAGTGCCGGCAGCAGGCGGTGGGTGAGGGTGACCAGAGCGGTCACATTGGTGTCGATCATCTGCTGCCACTGGGTCAGGTCGGCCTGCTGCGCGGGCGCGGTGCCCAGCGCCAGCCCGGCGTTGTTGACCAGCACATCGATGTCGGCAAACTCGGCCGGCAATGCATCGATCGCTGCCGACAGGGCCTGCGCATCGCGCATGTCGAAGGCAGCGGTGTGCACCTGGCCGGCGGGCAGCTCGGCCGCCAACGCATCCAGGCGCTCGGCGCGGCGGCCGGTGGCGATGATCTTCCAGCCGGCGGCGGCAAAACGGCGCACGGCGGCGCTGCCGAATCCGGAGGTGGCACCGGTGATCAGAACAGTCTTGGACATGGGGGATAACTCCTGCGAACGAGGGGGTCAGGCAAAGGGATCAGGGGGTGGTGGCAGCGCCGGGTGCGTGGGCCTGGGCACGGCGCGCGCGCAGCTCGGCCTCACTGAGCGGCTCGCGCGTCACTACGCGGCCGTGTTGCACCTGCAGGAGCAGATACGGTGCTTCTGCGGCGCCGGGTGCGCTTTCGCCGGGACCCGCAGCGGTTGGCAGGGCGACCACCAGCTCGCCATCGATCCAGTCCGCGGCGACCGGAGCGGTTCGCCCGGGGAACAACACTTCGAGCGGTAACGCTGGCGGCGCGGTGTCGCAGGCACCGATGACGATGCGATCCAGCAGCACCTGCGCCTGCTCCACGCGCCAATCGGCCTGGTAGCCGCGCCAGTTTGCACTGCAACTGCCCAGCGCCGGCCGCGCACGCGCCACGAAACGTTGCCAGGTGGCCTGGTCGTCCAGCACCGGCGCCAATGGCTCGGCCAGCAGCACCGCGTCCTGCCCGTCGATCCGGATGCGGTCGGGAATCTGCTCGGTGGCGTGCGCCGCGCCGATCAGTCCCCACCACAACCACAGGCCGGCGGTGCGCTGCAGCACTGCGGCTACTGCGCCTTGATCGCAATGGCGGGCAAGCCGCTACCGGTCAGTTTCTGCTTGGCTTCGGCCAGTTCGCTGGCGCTGCCGTACGGCCCCATGCGCACGCGGTAGACGGTCTTGCCGCTGATGTCGGCCGACTCCACGCGTGCGGCCAGGCCCATCATCGCCAGCTTGGCCTTGGTCGATTCGGCATCACCGGAGGCGCCGAACGAGCCGGCCTGCAGGATGTAGCGGGTGTTGTCGGTCACTGCAGAGGCAGCGGCCGGGGTGACAGCTGCTGCCGTCGCTGCCGGCTTCGGCGCAGCGGTTGCAGCCGGCGTGCTCAGTGCCGCAGTGCTGGCCGGCGCCGGCGTGGCGGCCGGGCGTGCCGGAGCGGTCTCGGCCAATGGCTTCGGTGCGCTGGCGGCCGTTTCGGTCAACGGGACCGGCACGCTGGCGGCCGGCGTGGCTGCCGCCACGCTCGCGCCCGGTGCAGGCGCGACCGGCTTGCCTTCCAGCGCCGCGCGCGCGCGTGCGGCTTCCTCGGCGCGCGCGCTGGCCGCCAGTTCGGCATCGGACATCTGCACTTCCTTGCCGGGCAGCAAGGTATAGAAGTCGTACTGGGTCTGCGCATCACCCGGCTTGGCCTGCTGCTTGGGCGGTTGCGCGCTGGGCTTGGGCAGCTCGGCCGGCGTATCCACGTCGGCATCGGCCACCGGCTCGGGCTGTGCGTCGGGGTTGGCGCGTGGGCCTACGCGCAGGAAGCCGTCGCCGTCCTTCTTGAACAGGTTGGGCGCGGCCAGAAAGATCACTGCCGCAATCGCAGCGCCCGCCACCAACCACACCCAACCGGGGGTGCCATTGCTGGTGTTGCGTCGCGCCTGACTCTTACCGCGTCGTGCTGCCATCTACCACTTCTCCGAATCACGTCGTTGCGGGCCATGCGGCCCGGCTTACATCTTTTCTGGGGCGCTGACGCCAAGCAGTTCCAGGCCGTTGGCGAGCACCTGTTGCGTGGCGACGGCGAGGGTGAGCTTGGCGTCGCGCTCTGCGGCATCGTCCACCAGCAGTTTGGTGTTGTGATACCACGTGTGGAAGGCGTGCGCCAATTCACGCAGGTATTGCGCGATCTGGTACGGCTCCAGCGTCTGCCCGGCGATTTCCACCACGTCCGCATAGCGCGACAGCTCGACCATGACGTTGAGCGAATGCTCGTCGTCCAGGCGCGCCAGCTCGGCCAGTCCGTGCGCCTGCTCGTACTTGTAGCCCTTCTCCTGCGCCTGCCGCAGCACGCTGCAGACGCGGGCATGCGCGTACTGCACGTAGAACACCGGGTTGTCGTTGCTCTGCTGCCGCGCCAGGTCGATGTCGAAGGTGAGCTGCGAGTCGGGCTTGCGCGCGATCAGGAACCAGCGCACCGCATCGGCGCTGGTTTCCTCGATCAGATCGCGCAGGGTGACGTAGCTGCCGGCACGCTTGGACAGTTTCACTTCCTCGCCGCCGCGCATCACCGTGACCATCTGGTGCAGCACGTACTCCGGCCAGCCCTGCGGGATGCCCAGTTCCAGCGCCTGCAGGCCGGCGCGCACGCGCGTCAGCGAGCCGTGGTGATCGGCCCCCAGCTCGGTGATCGCGCGCTCGTAGCCGCGCTGCCATTTGGTCAGGTGATAGGCCACGTCCGGCACGAAGTAGGTGTAGGTGCCATCGGACTTGCGCATCACCCGGTCCTTGTCGTCGCCGAAGTCGGTGGACTTCAACCACAACGCGCCGCCTTCTTCGTAGGTATGGCCGGAGGCGATCAGCTTTTGCACCGCCTCTTCGACCTTGCCGTCCTTGTACAGCGAGCTTTCTAGGAAATAGATATCGAAATCGACGCGGAACGCAGCCAGGTCGTGGTTCTGCTCGTTACGCAGGTAGGCCACGGCGAAGCGGCGGATCGCGTCGAAGTCGGCAGGGTCCTTGCCGCCGGTGACCAGGTGGCCTTCCAGGTCGACGGTGTCGCCAGCCAGATAGGCGGTGGCCACATCGGCGATGTAATCGCCGCGGTAGCCGTTCTCCGGCCAGCCGTCGCTGTCGGGGGTGAGCCCCTGCGCGCGCGCCTGCACCGACAAGGCCAGGTTCTCGATCTGCACGCCGGCATCGTTGTAGTAGAACTCGCGCTTGACGTTCCAGCCGTTGGCATCGAGCACGCGTGCCAGGCTGTCGCCGATCGCCGCGGCGCGGCCGTGGCCGACGTGCAGCGGGCCGGTCGGGTTGGCCGACACGTATTCCACGCCCACCGAGCGGCCGTTGCCGGCCAGCCCGCGGCCGTAGTCGTGGCCCTGCTTGAGCACATGCGCCACTTCGCGCTGGTAGGCGGTGGGGGCGAGATGGAAATTGATGAAGCCCGGGCCGGCGATCTCCACCTTGGCCACGTCGTCGCTGGCCGGCAGTGCGGCGACCAGCGCCTGGGCCAGCGCGCGCGGGTTGCTGCGCGCCGGCTTGGCCAGCAGCATCGCGGCATTGGTGGCGAAGTCGCCGTGCTCGCGCGTCTTGGGCCGCTCGACCACAAAATCCGGCGGCAGGGTGTCGGCAGGCAGGGTACCGTTGGCGCGCAAGGCTTCAATGCCTTGGCCGATCAGTGCGCGGAGTTGGGCTTTCACGTGGGATCTGCTTGGAACGAAACCACCGATTTTACCCGACCGCGCGCCCCGGGGTCGGGCCGATGGTTCAGGTCACCGCCACGCGCTTATCCCAGCCAGCCGCGCTCGGCCAGCGAGACCGGACGCCCGTCGCCGATCACGAAGTGGTCCAGCAGGCGGATATCCACCAGCTCAAACGCATCCAGCAGGCGCCGGGTGACCGCGCGGTCGGCCTCGGACGGCTCCGGATTGCCGGACGGATGGTTGTGCCCGACGATCACCGCCGCGGCGTTGTGCAGTAGCGCCCGCCGCACCACTTCGCGCGGGTGGATGTCGGCCCCGTCGATGGTGCCGGTGAACACTTCCTCGAAGGCGATGGCGTGATGGCGGGTGTCCAGGTACAGCACCGCGAACACCTCGTAGGGGCGCGCACGCAGCCGCTGCGAAAAGTAGCGGCCGACGCTGGGCGGGTCGCTGAGCGCGTCGCCGCGTTCCAGTGCGCTCAGCAGGTGGCGGTGCGCCAGTTCCAGCGCTGCACTGAGCTTGCAGGCCGAGGCCGGACCCAGGCCGGGCAGGCGCGCCAGGGCGGGCGCCATGCGATCCAGCAGCACGCGCAGCGGGCCGTGGCGCAGCAGCAGATTGCGTCCGGTCTGGACGGCGTCCTGGCCGCGCAGGCCGGAGCCGACAAAGATCGCCAGCAGCTCGGCATCGGACAGGGCAGGCGCCCCGCGCGCCAGAAGTTTTTCGCGCGGGCGTTCGTGGGTGGGCCAGTCGTGAATGTGCATATGGCGAGATTGCCGGTGCTCATCGCTCACGCCTATCAGGCCGGACGGGGGCATCGGCTAATCTAGTTGTCCTTGTAACCGTAGGACGACTCCGACGTGATCGGCTCCACTCAGGCCCGCCCCCTGAACGGACAGCGCTTGCTGCTGTGCGTCGGCGGAGGCATTGCCGCTTACAAATCGCTCGAACTGGTCCGTCGCCTGCGCGACGCCGGTGCGCAGGTGCAGGTCGCCATGACCAGCGGCGCGCAACAATTCGTCACCCCGCTCAGCTTCCAGGCCCTGTCCGGGCAGCCCACCCGCACCACGTTGTGGGACAGCGCCGCCGAGCAGGCGATGGGACATATCGAACTGGCGCGCTGGGCCGATCAGGTGATCGTCGCTCCGGCCACCGCCGACCTGCTGGCGCGGCTGGCGCACGGCCTGGCCGACGATCTGGTCAGCACGCTGTGCCTGGCCACCACCGCGCCGCTGACCGTGGCCCCGGCAATGAACCACCGCATGTGGCTGCACCCGGCCACGCAGGCGAACGTGGCGACCCTGTCCGCGCGCGGCGTGCGCGTGGTCGGTCCCGAGGACGGCCCGCTGGCCGAAGGCGAGTCCGGCCCCGGCCGGCTTGCCGAGCCGGCGGCGATCATCGCCGCCCTGGCCGGCGGTGCCGGCAGCGCCGCGCCGATCGCCTCCAAGGCTGCTGCCGCCCCGGCGTTCGTGCCCAGCAGCGCGCAACTGGACGGCCTGCGCATCGTGATCAGCGCCGGCCCCACCTTCGAGGACCTGGATCCGGTGCGCTACGTGGGCAACCGCAGCAGCGGCAAGATGGGCTATGCGCTGGCCGCGGCCGCCGCCAGCCAGGGCGCCGACGTGGTACTGGTCAGCGGCCCGGTGCACCAGACCACCCCGGCCGGGGTGCGGCGGATCGACGTGCGCTCCGCTGCGCAGATGCGCGATGCGGTGCTGGGTGCGTTCCCGGCCGACATCTACATCGGCGCCGCTGCGGTGGCCGACTACACCCCCAAGCGGGTGGTCGCGCAGAAGATCAAGAAGACCGGCGAGACGCTGACCCTGGAGCTGGTGCGCACCCCGGACATCCTGGCCGAGGTCGCCGCGCAGACCGGCGCGCTGAAGCTGGTGGTCGGCTTTGCCGCCGAAACGCACGACGTGGAGCATTACGCGCGTGGCAAGCTGGCCGCCAAGCGGCTGGACCTGATCATCGCCAACCAGGTGGGGATCGAGGGCGGCGGCTTCGAAAGCGACAACAACGCCGCCACCGCCTACTGGCAGGGCGGCGAGCGCGCCTTCCCCAGCAGCAGCAAGACCGAACTGGCCGACCAGCTGTTGGCCCTGATCGCGGAGAGATTGCAGGCATGAGCACCCCGACCCAGTCCTTGCAGGTGAAGCTGCTCGACCCGCGCTTTGGCGATCTGTGGCCGCTGCCGGCCTACGCCACCGACGCCAGCGCCGGCATGGACCTGCGCGCGGCGCTGGAAGCGCCGATGACACTGGAGCCCGGCGATGCGGCGCTGATTCCCAGCGGCATCGCCATCCATCTGGCCGACCCGCAGCTGTGCGCGGTGATCCTGCCGCGCTCGGGCCTGGGCCATCGCCACGGCATCGTGCTCGGTAACGGCACCGGACTCATCGATGCCGATTACCAAGGGCCGCTGCTGATCAGTACCTGGAATCGCGGCCGTGAGGCCTTCACCATCGAGCCGGGCGACCGCATCGCCCAGCTGGTGATCCTGCCGATCGTGCGCGTGGGCTTGCAAGTGGTGGATACTTTCGTCGACAGCGCGCGGGGAGCGGGTGGATTCGGCCACACCGGCGTGCGCTGACGGGGGACGTCACATGAGCAAGGCGAACGAGCGCAGGCAGTCGATGTCCAGCGTGCGTACGAGTGGTCCGGTGTTGGGGGGGGTATTGGTGCTGCTGGCTGCCTGGTTCGGCTGGAGCAGCTACACGCAATGGCGCCAGGATGCGGTTGCGCAGGAGCTGGAACAGGCGCGCGACCGCGCCGTGCAGGACATCAGCCGAGCCATGGCCCAGCAGGCCAGCCAGCTCGACGCCGTGCTCAAGCAGCCACAGGTCATCGCCGCGTTGGCCAATGGCGACGCGCTGGCGGCCGCCTCAAGCATCCGCGAGCGCTTCAAGGGCGCCGAGGATGTGCAGGTCCTGTCCGGCGACCTCGCTGCCGCCTACGACAATCCCAAGGACTTCGGCTACGCGCGGCTGAGCCTGCTCGAGTCGGCACTGGTGGCAGAGCGTGCGCAGGTGCACGTGGTGCGCGATGCCAAGCAGGTCCGTCTCGGCGTGGCGGCAGCGGTGCGCCTGGGCGCGCAGCCGGCGGTGGCGTACGCGCGGCTGCCGTTGTTGCGTCTGACCGGCCCGCTGGATGCGATCGCAGTGCCCGGCAGCGCGTACCTGGCCTTGCGCCAGGGCAGCTACAACGTCGCCCAGCAAGGCGATGCGGTGCTGGGCGATGCCGCCGAAACCCTGGCCAGGCCATTGGGTAACAGCGGCCTGCGCGTGGCCGCCGCGGTACCGCAACGCGATGACGGCCCGCTGGGTCTGGGCGCCGTGGGCTGTGCGATCGTGGCCGCGCTGCTGCTCGTCATCGCCGTGCTGTTGGTGCTGGCCAGCCGTGGCCGCGTCGCCTTGCCGCGTCGCCGCGTGACCGGTGAGCCGACCGCCGACGAACCCACCTTCAGCCAGAGCCTGCAGCACGACGCCAGCCTCGCCAGCCAAGCGCGCGCGCTGGAGGCAGATGCGCCGCCCGCACCGCCGGCGCTGGTGCCGGCCGTGCAGGTCGCCACCGAGATGTTCCGCGCCTACGACATCCGTGGCGTGGTCGGTAAGGACCTCAACCCCGGCGTCGCAGCGTTGATCGGCCAGGCCATCGGCAGCGTGATGCAGGCGCAGGGCCTGCGCGAGGTGGTGGTCGGCCGCGATGGACGGCTGTCGGGCCCGGAGCTCGCCAACGGCCTGATCGACGGCCTGCGCCGCGCCGGCTGCCAGGTGATCGACATCGGCCTGGCGCCCACCCCGGTGGTGTACTTCGGCGCCTACGAACTACGCGCCGGCAGCTGCGTGGCGGTCACCGGCAGCCACAATCCGCCCGACTACAACGGCTTCAAGATCGTGATCGGTGGAGAGACCCTGTCCGGGGCGGCGATCGCCGAACTGCACCAGCGCATCAACGAAGGCCGCCTGCATACCGCGGCAACGCCTGGCGAGCTGGAACAGCGCGACATCAGCGACGCCTACATCCAGCGCATCGCCGACGACGTGCAACTGGACCGCCCGATCAAGGTGGTGGTGGATGCCGGCAACGGCGTGGCCGGCGATATCGCGCCGCGCCTGCTGGAAGCGATCGGCGCCGAGGTCATCCCGCTGTATTGCGAGATCGACGGCACCTTCCCCAATCATCATCCCGATCCGAGCGAGCCGCACAACCTCGACGACCTGGTCAAGATGGTGCAGCGCTTCGATGCCGATATCGGCGTGGCCTTCGATGGCGATGCCGATCGTCTGGGCGTGGTCACCAAGCAGGGCGCTATGGTGTTCCCGGACCGTCTGCTGATGCTGTTCGCCGCCGATGTGCTGCAGCGCAATCCCGGCGCGCTGGTGATCTACGACGTCAAATGCACCGGCAAGTTGTCCGATCACGTGCTGCGCAACGGCGGCAGCCCGTTGATGTGGAAGACCGGGCATTCGTTGATCAAGGCCAAGATGCGCGAGACCGACGCCGAACTGGCCGGCGAGATGAGCGGGCACTTCTTCTTTAAGGAGCGCTGGTACGGTTTCGACGACGGCATCTATGCGGCCGCACGCCTGCTGGAAATCCTGGCCCAGCGCGAGGAAACCCCGTCGGAGGTGTTGGACGCCCTGCCCGAAAGCGTGTCCACGCCGGAAATCAAGGTGCCGGTGGATGGCGATGCGCACGCGCTGGTCGCGCGCATTGTCGAGCGTGCCCAGGCTGGTGAGGAATCGCCGTTCGAATCGGCGCGGCTGTCGACGATCGACGGATTGCGTGCGGACTTCGCCGACGGCTGGGGCCTGGTGCGTGCCTCCAACACCACGCCGATCCTGGTGCTGCGCTTCGAGGCCGATACCGAAGACGCACTGCAGCGGATTCGCGGGTTGTTCCGCAGCCAGTTGCAGGCCCTGCTGCCGGACCATCCACTGGAATTTTGACCGGCCGGTGGGTCACGGGCGACTGCCCTGCCGGCGCACCGGCAGGGCAGGTCGCGTCGCCGTAGCTGCCGACCACACCGTGCTCGGCACTGGCAGATGCAGGCGATCACCGCAGCGCGCAGCCCGCTCCGACAGGCGTAGGCGGTCGACGTCAGACGTCGCCCGAACAGACGCCGCTCGACGTCAGACGTTGATCGAGCAGGCGCCGCTGGACGTCAAATGTTGATCGAGCAGACGTCGCTCGCACAGATATCCCGCAAGGCTGACAGGCGAAGATGCACAACACGATGTCTGGTTCGCGCCGGACGGACGCA
The DNA here is from genome assembly GCF_056725285.1 of Xanthomonas sp. NCPPB 1826. Lineage (NCBI taxonomy): Bacteria > Pseudomonadati > Pseudomonadota > Gammaproteobacteria > Lysobacterales > Lysobacteraceae > Xanthomonas > Xanthomonas sp. NCPPB 1826. The sequence continues at coordinate 4,554,391 of NZ_CM161521.1, read as the reverse complement.
CGCGATCACGGTCACCTGCCTCCCGGACCCGGCATACGTGCGCGATCATCAGGCGCTGCAATCGCGGCGCCGTGTGCAGCGTGGCCGTGCAACAGCCAGACCGCATCCCAGTACGGATACCCACCGATCTGCGCGGCCAGCCCTGCGCGTACTGGCAACGCCACCAGCGCGCGCGCGAACTGTCGGTGGTCCTCAGTCGGCGCAAGCGCCGATGCCTGCATCTGCGGCTGCCACACCGTCCCGCCACGGCCGCGCGCGCGATTGACCGCCTCGGCAGCCGCCTGTCGTGCGACCCAAGCCAGTTGCAGCAGCGCAGCCTTGCCCGGCGCCTGCAACAGCGCGCACCAACTGTCCGGCAGCAGCACCCAGCACAGCAACTGCGCACCCCGCCAATGACCGGCGGCCGCAAGGCTGGCTGCGGCCGCTCGCGCGCAACGCCATTCGGCAAACAACGGCACCTGCTGATGCGTGTACAGCCGCAGGTGCCAATGCGCCGCAATCGGTGCCGACCCGGACAACGGACGATGGAGGAGCGCGCTGGACATAGGCACAGCATGCCGATGAGCAAACAGCCGCGGCATCGGCCACGCGCCTCATCCCAGGTCGGTAACCATCGCATCGCGACGTACGAAAAAAACGCTTTGACCCCAGCTAGCGAGCCCCTGACGTTATCCACCGAAAGCAGAGCCAATGCAGCACGCTCAATCAGCTCAGCTACGCCCGCATCGCCTCGAAGTCCGGAAACGCGGAGCGGGAGTGCCGCACTTACGAATCCCCAATCCCCAATCCCCAATCCCCGCTCAATGCACCGCCCGATCCCGCCTCCAGCCGCGATGCTTCACATCCAGATACAGGCTGTAGAACGCGGTAAACGCCGGGAACAGGTTCTGCAGCACCCCCACCGAATCCTGCTTGGCAGAGAACACGAAGTAGCTCAGCGTCATCAGGCTGCCGACCACGCTCATGTACCAGAACATGCGCGGGATCACCGGCTTGCCGGCGCGCTTGGAAGCGACGAATTGCACCAGCCAGCGGCCGCCGAACATCAGTGCGCCCACGTAGCCGATCAGCTTCCAGCCGGTGACATGCAGCCCGGTCCAGTACAGCCAGGTCAGCGGTTGATCCAGCCAATGCAGTTCCATCAGCGCTCCTGCACCACGGTGCGCTTGCTGCGGGTGATCAACCAGGCCACGCCGCGCAGGTCGCGGATGCCGACCAGTGCGCGATTGAGGTTGTTGTACTTGGACACGCCGGCGGTGCGATGGCGGTGATGCACCGGCACGCTCACCGTGCGCCAGCCGGCGCGCTGCATCAACGCCGGCAGATAGCGGTGCATATGATCGAAGTAGGGCAGGTCGAGGAACGCCTCGCGCTCGAACAGCTTGATGCCGCAGCCGGTATCAGGGGTGTTGTCGTGCAGCATGCGCGAACGGATCGCGTTGGCCCACTTGCTGGCCCAGCGCTTGGACCCCGAATCCTGGCGGTTGACCCGCCAGCCGGCGAACAGCTTCACCTGCGGCTCGGCGCTGGCGCGCGCGGTCAGCAGTTTGGGAATGTCGGCCGGATCGTTCTGGCCGTCGCCGTCGAGCGTGGCGATCCAGCTCGCACGCGCGGCCTTGACGCCGTTGCGCACCGCCGTGCTCTGGCCGCTCTGGGTCACATGATGCAGCACGCGCAGTTCCGGCGTGGTGGTCTTCAGGCCTTGCAGTACCGCCAGGGTGTCGTCGCGCGAGTGGTCGTCGACATAGACGATCTCGAACGCCACCAGCCCGCGCAAGGCGGCGACGATCTCGCCGACCAGGGCGGCGACGTTATCGCGCTCGTTGAACACCGGGACGACGACGGAAAGCTGGGGTTGGCTCATGGATTCGTGGTGGCCAGATGAAGGCTGAGCGAAAAAGATCGCGCATTGTGCCCTGACTGTCTGAGTCAGGCATGAAGCGAACCCGCGTTGTGTGCGCTGGAGCGAGCGTCAAGCAGCCTGTAGCGTGTACTAGCGTGTTAAATAACCGGACACGCGCAGCCGGCAGGAGGTCGTGATCCGCGCCAGGATGGTGCAGGTAGGGCGCGGAAAGCTCAACGCTCCAGCGCGCCGCCTGCCGATGCGCCCGTCGCTGCGGGCGTGACCTCGCGGCGATGTGCGATCGCCTAGTCGCTGTGCCGCCGCGCAAGCGCGCCCTAGGCGCGCTCGCCGAAATAACTGCGGCACCAGTCCACCACCTGCGGCAGGCCGTGCTCGACCGGGGTGGCCGGCTCGAAGCCGAAGGCGGCGTGCGCGCGTTGCGTATCGGCCATGGTGCGGATCATGTCGCCCGGCTGCATCGGCCGGTAGACCTTCTCGGCCGGGCGCCCGGCAGCCTGTGCAATCACGTCGATGAAGTATTCCAGCTCCACCGGTGTGTGGTTGCCAAGGTTGAACACCCGGTGCGGCACCGGCTCGCCGCTGGGCGTGTCCAGCGCGCCCAGCACGCCGGCCACGATGTCGTCGACGAAGGTGAAGTCGCGCTGCATCCTGCCGTGGTTGAACACCTCGATCGGCCGCCCCGCCAGCACCGCGCGGCTGAAGATCAGCGGCGCCATGTCCGGCCGGCCCCACGGCCCGTACACGGTGAAGAACCGCAGCCCGGTCGCGCGCAGGCCGTACAGCTGCGCATAGGTATAGCCCATCAGCTCGTTGGCGGCCTTGGTCGCCGCATACAGCGAGCGCGGCTGGTCCACGCGCTGGTCTTCGGAAAACGGCGGGGTGGCCGAATCGCCGTACACCGAACTGCTCGAGGCATACACCAGGTGCTGCACACCGCGGTGCCGGCACAGTTCGAGCATGTTGACGAAGCCGACCAGGTTGCTGTCGACGTAGGCGGACGGGTTTTCCAGCGAGTAACGCACCCCCGCCTGCGCGGCCAGATGCACCACGCGTGTGGGCCGGATCTGGTCGAACAACGCGGCCAGGCCGTCGCGGTCGGTCAGGTCCAGCGTGCGGATGTCGATGCCCGGGCACAGCGCCGCCACCCGGTCGCGCTTGAGCTGCGGGTCGTAGTAGCTGTTGTAGTTGTCCAGGCCCACCACCGACTCGCCGCGCGCAGCCAGCGCGCGGCAGGTGTAGGCCCCGATGAAACCGGCGGCGCCGGTGACGAGAATGGTCATTGCAGTGGTCCTGGAGATATCGGAAGCGGGCGGGCAGGCAGGTGGCGCTCAGAACAGCCCGAAGCGCTTTTTGGCGACGTTGACGCGATCGAGCGCAATGATGTCCCCAATCCCCTTGGCATCGAAGCGATCCAGCAGCGCATCGCTGCCGTCCTTCAGTTTCAGCGCCATCTCCTCCGGATACAGCGGCACCACGGTCATGAACACGATGGTCTTGTCGGCATCGATGGCCAGGCGCGCAAATCCCTCGGGCGTGCTCACCGGCGGCAGCACGATGGCGCCATCGAAGCGCACGCCGGGTGCGTAGGGTTCGGCCGGATGGCCATTGGGAATGGTGTGGCCGAAGCCCAGCCAGGTGTCGAACTTGTGCGGCAGCCGGGCCAGGGTCTTGAGCAGGCGGATCGGCCAGTAGTGGCGCGGGTCTTCGAAGTCGCGCTGGTCCATCGGCCAATCGGCGGGCAGGCTCAGCATCAGCTCCATGTACTGCGGCGCTTCCACGCCCTCGGGCAGGGTCATCGGCCGGTCGCTCATGCCCGAGGTCACCAGCCGCAGGTACGGGACATCCGCGGTGGCGGGCACCACATGCACGTCCAGATGCACGGCGTCGGAGATGATTTCGTGCAGGACTCCCGAGATCGGCCCCAGGTGCTGCTCGATATGTGCGCTGATCTGCTCGATGCAGTCGCCGCCGTGTGCCGGCTCGAATGCTTTTTCCTGCGCGTGCAGCATCAGCGTGCTGCCGCCGGGGCTGATCTGGTCGTCTTCAGTGCTCATGGGTTGCTCCGGTTGATGGCCGCATCTGATCGCATGCGCGCACTCACCCCAGACTGAGCGGTGCTTCGCTGGCCAGGGTTGCCTTGCGTTCGGCGCTGAACGCCCACCACGGCCGTGGCGCCTCGCCTTGCATGAAGCGCGTGATCGACAGGAACACGTCGATCACGCAGGGATCGTGCAGCACGCCGGTGCGCAGACACAGCTGCGCATACATGTCGTATGCATCGCGACCGCGCAGTTGCGCGGCAACCCGGATGCCGATCCGCTGCAGATCCTTTTCGCAGGCCGGCCCCACGTTCGGCAGGTCGGTCAGATGCAGCAGGTGCTTGCGATCGACCTTGGCGGGATTCATTGCCGGGGATGCTCCTGGTGCGGGTGCACAGGCTCAGCTGCGCTGCAGGCGCAGGCGTTCGAGCACGCCGTCCAGCGTGTCCAGGTCGGTGTAGTGGATCACCAGCTTGCCCTTGCCGCCGCGGCCGTGGTTGAACACCACCTTGGTGCCCAGCGATTCGGACAGTTCGGTCTCCAGCGAGGCGATATCGGCCTGCGGCGCAGCGGCGGCCGGCTTGCCCTTGCGCAATGCGCCGGGCACCTTGCCGGCGGCGAACTGCTGCGCACGGTGTTCGACCTCGCGCACCGACCAGCCCTGGTCGGCCGCTTCCTGTGCCAGTTTGCTGGCCAGCTCCGGCGCCAGGGTCAGCAGCGCACGCGCATGGCCCATTTCCAGGCGGCGGGTTTCCAGCAGCACGCGGATCGCCACCGGCAATTCCAGCAGCCGCAGCAGGTTGGACACCGATGCGCGCGAGCGGCCCACCGCACCGGCGGCCTCGGCGTGGGTCAGCGAAAATTCGTCGATCAAGCGCTGCAGCGCCTGCGCTTCTTCCAGCGGGTTGAGGTCTTCGCGCTGGATGTTCTCGATCAGCGCCATCGCGATGACGGTGCGGTCGTCCAGCTCGCGCACCACCACCGGGACTTCGCTCAGCCCGGCCAGCTGCGAGGCGCGCCAGCGACGTTCGCCGGCCACGATCTCGAACTGCCCCGGCGCCAGCTCGCGCGCCACGATCGGCTGGATCACCCCCTGCGCCTTGATCGACTCCGCCAGCTCGGCCAGCTTGACCTCGTCCATCTCCTTACGCGGCTGGTACTTGCCCGGCTGCAATTGGGTGACCGGCAACCGGCGCAGGCTGTCGCCCGGCTGCAAGGCCTCCTCGCTGGCCGCGCTCGGCGCCGCGGCGGCGGCCGCGCCCTTCGGCCCCAGCAGCGCTTCCAGGCCACGGCCCAGGCCGCGCTTCTTTGCGGGGATCGGCTTGTTCATCAGACGGTCTCCACGGGCCGGTAGGCCTTGTTGCGGTCGTTCTGGCGGCGCACGATTTCGCCGGCCAGCCCCAGGTAGGCCACGCCACCGCGCGAGGTGCGGTCGTAACCGACGATGCTCTGGCCATGGCTGGGTGCTTCGGCCAGGCGCACGTTGCGCGGCACGATGGTGCGGAACACCTTGTCGCCGAAATGCTCGGTCAGCTCTGCCGACACCGCATTGGCAAGGTTGTTGCGGATGTCGAACATCGTGCGCAGCACGCCTTCGATTTCCAGCGCCGGATTGAGGTTGGCGCGCAACGCCTCGATGGTTTCCAGCAGCGCGGTCAGTCCTTCCAGTGCGTAGTACTCGCACTGCATCGGCACGATGATCGAATCGGCCGCGGTCAGGGCATTGAGCGTCAGCAGCGACAACGCCGGCGGGCAGTCGATCAGGATGAAGTCGTACTCGTCGCGGATCGGCGCCAGGGCGCGCTTAAGCCGCTGCTCGCGCTCGCCCTGATCCATCAGCTGGATCTCGGCTGCGGTCAGGTCGATGTTGCCCGGCAGCAGGTCGAAGCCTTCCGGCGCGGTGACCCGGATTTCGGCGGCGGTGTTTTCGCCCAGCAACAGGTCGCAGGTCGAGGCAGCCACGTCGCGCTTGTCGATGCCGCTGCCCATGGTCGCGTTGCCCTGCGAGTCCAGATCCACCAGCAACACGCGCTTGGGCGCGCGCGCCAGGCCGGCCGCCAGATTGACCGCGGTCGTGGTCTTGCCGACGCCGCCTTTCTGGTTGGCAATGGCGATGATCCGGGCCATGCGGGAGAGCCTCGTGGGCAGGGAGTAAGACCGGCCATTATGCGGGCAGGGCGTCGGATCGGGAAATGCCGCCCGCGGCAGTGCGCTGCACGGGCGGGAATGACGGCTGCGCCGGTCAGCCGGTGGGCGCCGCGCCGGCCGGCGGCTCCTTCATCGCCCGGTAGCGCTGCAGGATGTCGGCGATCTCGCCGTCCAGCGCCACCCGTTGCTGCTCGAAGCTGGTCTGCAGACGCAATTGCGCCATCAGCTCGCGATGGCGTTGCTGGATGTCGGCGGCCAGCTTGTCGGCCACCGCCTGGCCGGCCAGTTCGCGGTCGCCGGCGCTGCGCAGCATGCTGGCCAGCCCTTCGCGCAGGCTGGTCACGTTGAAGCGCGCGGTGTGGATGTTGTTGTCGACGATGGCGATGCGCTCGTTGAACACCCGGCGCAGGTCGTCCTCGCTCTGGTAGGACATCAACATCGCCTGGTCGGTGCGCTGGCGCATCTGCTCGGCGGCCAGGTCGGCCTGGCGTTGCTGCTCGCTGGCGGCTGCTGCGGCGCGCTCGTCGCTGTTCATGGCGCGCTGCACCTCGGCGCTGCGCAGGCCGCTCTTGGCGTTGAATTCGTCGCGCGCCTGATTGACCGCCTCCGGCGGCAGCGTATCGCTGCACACCCGGGCGCCGTTCTGGTTCCAGCAATACAGCTTCTTCGCGGCCGGCTTGTCCTGCGCGATGGCAGGCGCGGCGGCCACGGCTGCCGCAACGGCGGCGAGTAACGCCAAACGGGTGTGTCTCGGCATCATCGCAGCCCCCTGTCGCCTGCCGTCAGCCTGTGGTGTCGGTGCCGTAGCGGCCACGATAGGCCAGCAGCGGTTCCCGGAAGCCCACAAGGTCGGCGTTTCCTGCCGCAAAAGCAAGCAGGTCGCCCAGGTTGGCCACCGCGATCACCGGGATGCCGGCCTCGGCCGCCACCGCCTGCGCAGCCGAGCGGCGATCCTGCTCGGAGGCGATCTCCTGCCGGTCCAGCGCCACCACGATCCCGGACGGAATGCCGCCGGCGCCACGGATGATGCCCAGCGCCTCGCGGATCGCGGTGCCGGCAGTGATCACGTCGTCGACGATCAGCACCTTGCGGCCCTCAAGCGCCGCACCGATCAGGCTGCCGCCCTCGCCATGGTCCTTGGCTTCCTTGCGGTTGAACGCCAGCGGCAGGTCGCGCCCGCGCCCGGCGTAGGCGCAGGCCAGTGCGGTCGCCAGCGGGATGCCCTTGTAGGCCGGCCCGAACAACAGATCGAACTCCAACCCCGCCGCGTCGATCGCATCGGCATAGCACTGCGCCAGCTGCGCAGTCTTGGCGCCCGAATCGAAGCGCCCGGCATTGAAGAAATACGGGCTGAGCCGCCCGGACTTGAGCGTGAACTCGCCAAAGCGCAGGGCATCGGCGCCCAGGGCCAGCTGCAGGAAACGGGTGCGGTGGTCGGTCATGGTGACGAGATTGGGGAATGGGGATTCGGGATTAGAAAGCATAGCCGGTCGCGCCTTGCGGCATCCGCTGATGCGGTACGCTTTCCCGAATCTCCAATCCCCATTCCCGAATCCCGGCTCTTCATCCATGCGCATCATCAGTTTCAACGCCAACGGCCTGCGCTCGGCCGTCACCAAGGGTTTCTTCGAGTGGTTCGCCGACCAGGACGCCGACGTGCTGTGCGTGCAGGAGACCAAGGCCCAGGAGCATCAGCTGGCCGGTCCCAAGTTCCTGCCCACCGGCTACAAGGCCTGGTTCCGCGACGCCAGCACCAAGAAGGGCTACAGCGGCGTGGCCATCTACAGCAGGCATGAGCCCGATGAAGTGCGCACCGCGCTGGGCTGGCCCGAGTTCGACGAAGAAGGCCGCTATGTCGAAGCGCGCTTCGGCAACCTCAGCGTGGTGTCCTTCTATATCCCGTCCGGCTCGTCGGGCGAGTTGCGCCAGGGCTACAAGTTCCAGGTGATGGAATGGCTGCGGCCGATCCTGGAGCAGTGGCTGGCCAGCGGCCGGCAGTACGTGCTGTGCGGCGACTGGAACATCGTGCGCTCGGCGCTGGACATCAAGAACTGGAAGTCCAACCAGAAGAATTCCGGCTGCCTGCCGCCCGAGCGCGACTGGCTCAACGGCCTGTGCGCCGATGCGCTGGAAGACACCAACGCCGCCAGCGGCCGCGGCTGGGTCGACACCTACCGCGTGCTGCATCCCCAGGGCCAGGACTACACCTGGTGGAGCAACCGCGGCGCAGCGCGCACCAACAACGTCGGTTGGCGCATCGACTACCAACTGGTCACCCCCGGCCTGCGCGACAAGGTGAAGGCCTGCTCCATCTACCGCGAGCAGCGCTTCTCCGACCACGCGCCGTACATCGTGGATTACGCGGAGTGAGTGAGGTCACCAAGCCACGTCAGCGCTGGCAGCAAGTACTGACTAACCTGCGCCAGCGCAAAGTGCTGGCGATGCTGTTGCTGGGCTTCAGTTCCGGTCTGCCGTTGTATCTGGTTGGCAACACGCTCGGCTTCTGGATGCGCAAGCAAGGCATCGAGCTGGACACGATCGGTTTCCTGTCCTGGGTGGGCCTGGCTTACACCATGAAGTTCTTGTGGGCACCGATTGTCGACAAGACAGACGTGCCGCTGCTGGGCCGATTGGGACGCCGCCGCGGCTGGATGCTGCTATCGCAGGCGGTCGTTGCGACGGGCCTGGTTGGGATGGCGCTGGTCCAGCCCAAGGGCGGCCAGATACTGGTGATGGGCGTCGCCTGGGAACACTTGGTGGTGTTCGGCGTGATGGCGGTGGTGGTTGCCTTTGCCTCCGCTACCCAGGACATCGTCATCGACGCATGGCGCATTGAAAGTGCCGACAATAGTGAACAGCTCGGCCTGCTGACGTCTGCGTCGGCACTAGGCTATCGCTCGGCGCTGTTAGTCACCGATGCGCTGATCCTGATCATCGCCGCACGCGTCGGCTGGCAAGTGTCCTATGAAGTCATGGCGGCGCTGATGGTGCTGGGTGTGATCGCCGTAACGATGGCAGGTGAGCCGGCCCGCGAAATCATCGCCGTACAAGCGCAGGCTGCGTCGCTATGGACGCCGCGAGGGCTGTTCGACGCCATCGCCGGGCCCTTTCTCGCCTTCATTCGTGAGCACCGCAGTGGCGCAATCCTGATCCTGGTGGCCATCAGCGTCTATCGCATGGCCGATTTCGTGATGGGGCCGATGGCCAACCCGTTCTACGTCGACCTCGGCTTGTCCGAGGATACCGTCGGTGCCATCCGAGGCTCGGTGGGTCTGGTTGCCACGTTCGTCGGCATTGCAGCGGCCGGTCTGGTCTCCGTGCGTTGGGGAGTGCTTGCGACCTTGATGGCTGGTGCAGTATTGGGTCCCTGTTCGAATCTGGCATTTGCATGGCTGGCCTATGTCGGGCCGGACACAAGCAAATTTGCAGTGGCGATGGCAATCGATAACTTCGCCAACGGCTTTGCCGGAACCGCGCTGATCGCCTACATGTCCAGCCTCACGAGTTTTGGCTATACCGCAACTCAGTACGCTTTACTGAGCTCGTTCTATGCCATGCCGGGCAAGGCGCTGAAAGGCTTCTCGGGCTGGTCGGTCCAGGCACTGTCACAGGGACGAACCCTGCTGGAAGGGTATGCCTTGTTCTTCGTCGGGACAGCGCTGGTTGCGATCCCCGTAGTGATCCTGTGCGGGATGCTTATCCTGCAGCAGCGCCGGCACACTGCCGCAGCTTGACGGTTGCAGGTGGCCCCGGCGCTGCGGGATGATCATCCAACGCGCCGGGGACCTGCGAATAGGGAGTAGGCATGACCGATCTGGTGTTGCGGGACATCGATCCATTGCTGGTGGACAGGATTCGTCGCATCTCCGTCGCTCGCGGCTGGACCCAGCATCAGACCGTGATGCATCTGCTCGAACAGGGCCTGTTCGCCAGCGAATACGAAGTCACCGGCGGTCTGCAACACCCGGAAGTCGATGCCCTGGCCGAAGCGATTGCCGCGCTCAAGGCGCTGCCGGCGGGGAATAGTCCGTAGCGTTGTAAACGGTCAGCCAGCGCTGCCTCGCGTGCGAATCCATTCGGCGCGAGGATGCTGCGAATGCGGGCGCTCGCATTGATCCAGCCCCCTCACGCCGGATAGATCGCCCCCAGCAACCGCGGCCCGGCCGCCCCGGTCACCGACGGCAGATTGGCGGCACGGCCTACAAGCAGCTCCGCGGCCAACCATGCGAACCCCATTGCCTCCAGATAGTCCGGATCCAGCCCATGCCGCGCGCTGGATTCCACCACCACGCCCGGCAGTCGCGCCGTCAGTCGTGCCATCAACATCGGATTGCGCACCCCGCCACCGCACACCAGCACCCGGCGGGTATCGGGCTGCAGCCGCAGCAACGCGTCGGCGACGCTGGCCGCGGTCAGTTCGAGCAGGGTCGCCTGCACATCGGCCGCAGACAGCGCTACGTCTCCCAGCGACCGCATTGCCTGCATCGCCCAGTCCAGATGGAACTGCTCGCGTCCGGTGCTCTTGGGCGGTGCCAGCGCAAACCACGGGTCGGCCAGCAACGCCTGCAGCAGTGCGGTATCGACTCGCCCGCTGGCGGCAAACGCACCGTCGGCATCGAACGGGGTGCCGCGATGCTGCTGGCACCAGCTGTCCAGCAATGCATTGGCCGGCCCGGTATCGAAGCCCAGCACCGCGCCATCGCGCGGGATCAGCGTCAGGTTGCCGATGCCGCCCAGATTGAGCACCGCGCGGTCTTCATCGCCCGTGCCCAGCATGGCCAGATGGAAGGCCGGCATCAGCGGCGCGCCCTGGCCGCCGGCAGCCACATCGCGACGGCGGAAATCGGCCACCGTGGTGATGCCGGTGTGCTCGGCAATCCGGCTGGCATCGCCGATCTGCCAAGTGAAGGCCGGATCGGCCTTGGGGCGATGCCGAATGGTCTGCCCATGCGAGCCGATCGCGCGAACGCGCCCACGCGCGACGCCGCTGTCGCGGATCAGTTGATTGGCCGCGGCCGCAAACGCCAGCCCCACCTGCGCATCCAGGCGTCCAAGCGCATCGATGGCGATCACGTCGGCGCCCTGGCCCAGCATCACCAGCGTGTCGCGCAGTTGCGGCTCCCAGGCCACGGTGGTGCCGGCAACCAGTTCGCAGCGGCGATGGCTGTCATCGGCAAAGCGCACCAGTGCGGCATCGATGCCGTCGGCGCTGGTGCCCGACATCAGGCCCAGGTAGAGCGGGGATTCCAGGTGTTCCGGAGCAGACATGCCAGAGCCAGTTGCACAGTGGTCATGCAGCTTGTGCAGCCGGGGTGGGAGAGTCAACCGGCCCTGCACGCATGGCGGTGAGGCCAATGGGCTGTACGCGCGTCAGTCAGCGCTGCACCGGCAGCGCCGACTGTCGCGTCGGCATCATGGTTTCCACTGGACGCTGGCAGCGATCCGGCGCCGGCCGCAACGTTGCATGAGCTGCCAGCTCCTTCGCGAACCGCTGCGCAGCCATCCGACCGGCGATGGCCAGGTCGGCGGCTGAGAAGTTAGCCGCCGCCACTCAACCGCGCGGCTTGCCCTTGGCAGGCTTGCCGGCGTCGGCGTAGATCAACTTCTCCATGCCTTCGATACGCGCCAGCGCCGGCGCCGTCTGCGCGCGGAAGGCGGCCAGCTCGGCACCCTGCAAGGGCTCGGGCGGCGGCATGGTCACCGACATCGGGTTGCGCTGCTGCCCGGCGACACGGAACTCGTAATGCAGATGCGGGCCGGTCGCCAGGCCGGTCATGCCGACATAGCCGATCACCGTGCCCTGGTTGATGCGCTGGCCGGCCTTGATCTTGCCGAAGCGCGACATATGCCCGTACAGCGTGCTGAAGTTCCTGCCATGGTCCAGGATGACCACATTGCCGTAGCCGCGCTGGGTGCCGACGAACACCACCCGCGCATCGCCGGCAGCCATGATCGGCGTGCCCGAGGCTGCCGCGTAGTCCACGCCCTTGTGCATGCGCATGGTGCCCAGCACCGGATGCTTGCGTGCGCCAAAGGTCGAGCTGATGCGGCTGTAGGCCACCGGCATCCGGATGAAGCTCTTCTTCAACGGCCGGCCGGTGATGTCGAAATACTCGGCCGGCTTGCCGGCACGCTCGAAACGGAAGCCGGTGTAGGTCTTGCCGCCGGTGGTAAAGGTCGCTGCCAGGATGTCGCCGGTATTGATCCGCTCGCCCTCGCGCCAGGTTTCGTCCATCACCACGCTGAAGCGATCGCCCGGCTGCAGATCCTTGTCGAAGTCGATGTCGTACTTGAATATCTCATCGGTCATGATCGCCACCGCTGCCGGCGACAACCCCGACTTGCCGGCCGAGGCGTACAGCGAGCTGCTGATTTCCCCGCTCGCCACCACCGTGCGCGTGGTCGTCGCCCGCTCGGTGACGTTCTCGCGCACGCTGTCGCCCAGCAGGCGCAGCTCCACGCGGTGGCTGTCGTCGCGGTCGAAGCGCAATGCGCGCAACTCGCCCGGCGTTGGCATATCGAAGGCGATCTCGGCGCCCGGACGCAGCTTGGTCAGCGCCTCCTTGGTGCCCGGATGCGCCAGTACCTGGTACATCACCGCCGTCGGGATTCCCAGCTCGCCGAACAAGGTGCTCAGCGTCTGCCCGGACTTGACCTGCAGAATTTCCCAATCGGTGCTCGGCGCCAGTTGCTTGCGGCTCGGCACCAACGGCGGCAGCGGCAAGGCCAGCGTGGAATGGCTGGACAGCGGGGTATCGATGGCGTTGGAGAAGCCCGGCACAATCGTGGCCACCAGCGCACCGATGGTCGCGAACAGGCTGGCATGGATCCAATGACGGCGTGTCCACCGGTCGTTGAATGCCGCCGGCAGATGCGCCTTGAGCTTGCGATGCAGGGCAGTGTCGTGGAGGACGTGGAGGCGTTCGTGAAAGCGCCGCTTGCGTGCACGGCCCTGCTCTGAGTTCTGCATCGTTCAAATTCCTCGCTGGCTCGAAGTGCGAGCCCAATCGCCGGTACCATAGACAGCCTGTAACAGCGCGTCAAACCATTGAGCCTGTTCGTTTATTTACATTTGGCGCGGAATTAACCCGCGTTTAACATCGTTCACGTTGTTGACGGCAAACGCCGCTGGAGTCTGTGGTTGGCCACTATCGAAGAATCCCTCGCACTCATCGGTCGCGGCGCCGAGGAGATCCTCAAGCTCGATCAGCTCGAAGCGCGACTGAAATCAGGCGTGCCCCTGCGGGTCAAGGCCGGTTTCGATCCCACCGCGCCGGATCTGCATCTGGGCCACACCGTGTTGCTCAACAAGATGCGGCAGTTCCAGCAGCTCGGGCACCAGGTGATCTTCCTGATCGGTGACTTCACCGGCATGATCGGCGACCCGAGCGGCAAGAACGTCACCCGCAAGCCGTTGAGCCGCGACGATGTGCTGGCCAATGCCCGAACCTATGAGGAGCAGGTCTTCAAGATCCTGGACCGCGAACGCACCGAGGTGCGCTTCAACTCCGAGTGGTTCGGCCAGATGAGCGCGGCGGACATGATCAAGCTGTCCGCGCAGCACACGGTGGCGCGCATGCTCGAGCGCGACGACTTCGCCAAGCGCTTCACTGGCCAGCAGCCGATCGCCATCCACGAATTCCTGTATCCGCTGGTCCAGGGCTACGACTCGGTCGCCCTGAAGGCGGACGTCGAACTGGGCGGTACCGACCAGAAGTTCAACCTGTTGATGGGCCGTGGCCTGCAGGAGCACTACGGCCAGGCCCCGCAGGTCGTGCTGACCATGCCGCTGCTGGAAGGCCTGGACGGCGTGGCCAAGATGTCCAAGTCGCTGGGCAACTACATCGGCATCAACGAGCCGGCTATCGACATCGTCACCAAGACCATGAAGATCGGCGACGAGCTGACCTGGCGCTGGATCGATCTGCTGTCTTTCGACATCAGCGTGGCCGAAGCAGAGCGCCTGAAGGCGCAGGTCGCCTCGGGTGAACTGCACCCGCGTGAGGTCAAATTGCGGCTGGCGCGCGAACTCACCGCGCGTTTCCATGACGCTGCTACCGCGGAGCAGGCCATCGCCGGCTGGCACGCGGTGGTGACAGGGCAGGGCGACACCAGCCTGTTGCCGCTGCAGGAGGTCGCTGTACCGGCCGAAGGTCTGCGGATCGCCAGCCTGCTTACTGCAGCTGGCCTGACGCCAAGTAATTCGGAAGCTACGCGCAAGCTCAAGGAGCGAGCGGTCAAGATCGATGGCGAAGTGGTCGAAGATCCGGCACGCCAGTTCGGGCCAGGCTTCGAAGGTGTCATCCAGGTGGGCAAGCGTAATTTCGCCCGCGTGGCGCTGGTCAGCGGCTGAGCTGCGAAGGGTTGCTGCATGGCGGCAACCTCCGCTCTGCGGTGACATCTATATAGGTGCACCGGATGCATGAGTCGGATCAGCGGCTTGCCATAGCGGACTATCAGGACGTGTCAGCGCAGGGGAAGGGAAAATCGTGAAATTTTTTTCACAAACCCCTTCCCAAACTCGCCGGTTGGGCCTATAGTTCGCCTCCCCCGACGCAACGGCCCCGCAAACGCGGAACCAGAGCGGAAAGGGTTCGAAAATCCCCTAGTTTTAGGGTGTTGACGAAACGAAAAAGCCGGCTATGATGGGCGGCTCGCTACACGGAAAGATGCTACGGCGGATTGAAGTGCAGCGGCGGCAACTTCCTCTTCACGAGGGGTTGACGAAGATGAAAAGCCTGCTAATATGGCCGGCTCGCTTCGCAGAAAACCTTCGGGTCGAAACGAAGCAGCGTCAACCACCTCGAAATGAGGTGTTGACGGAAAGAAAAAGTCCGCTATAATGGGCGGCTCGCTTCGACGGAAACGACGAAGCTGACGGGAACGGCGCTGAGGCCACTTCCCAATGTTCTTTGACAGTGTGCGCAGGTAATTTGTGCGGACGCCTGCAGGAAGGATGATTGTCCATCTTGCAGACGTTTAATCAAAATGCAACATATTAATTGCTTTGCAAGCGATAAGTTGCCAGTGGTTGAACTTCTGCAGCTAAAGTAATTTGCCTTCGGGCATGTAATTTTAAGTGAAGAGTTTGATCCTGGCTCAGAGTGAACGCTGGCGGCAGGCCTAACACATGCAAGTCGAACGGCAGCACAGTAAGAGCTTGCTCTTATGGGTGGCGAGTGGCGGACGGGTGAGGAATACATCGGAATCTACTCTTTCGTGGGGGATAACGTAGGGAAACTTACGCTAATACCGCATACGACCTACGGGTGAAAGCGGAGGACCTTCGGGCTTCGCGCGATTGAATGAGCCGATGTCGGATTAGCTAGTTGGCGGGGTAAAGGCCCACCAAGGCGACGATCCGTAGCTGGTCTGAGAGGATGATCAGCCACACTGGAACTGAGACACGGTCCAGACTCCTACGGGAGGCAGCAGTGGGGAATATTGGACAATGGGCGCAAGCCTGATCCAGCCATGCCGCGTGGGTGAAGAAGGCCTTCGGGTTGTAAAGCCCTTTTGTTGGGAAAGAAAAGCAGTCGGTTAATACCCGATTGTTCTGACGGTACCCAAAGAATAAGCACCGGCTAACTTCGTGCCAGCAGCCGCGGTAATACGAAGGGTGCAAGCGTTACTCGGAATTACTGGGCGTAAAGCGTGCGTAGGTGGTGGTTTAAGTCTGTTGTGAAAGCCCTGGGCTCAACCTGGGAATTGCAGTGGATACTGGGTCACTAGAGTGTGGTAGAGGGTAGCGGAATTCCCGGTGTAGCAGTGAAATGCGTAGAGATCGGGAGGAACATCCGTGGCGAAGGCGGCTACCTGGACCAACACTGACACTGAGGCACGAAAGCGTGGGGAGCAAACAGGATTAGATACCCTGGTAGTCCACGCCCTAAACGATGCGAACTGGATGTTGGGTGCAATTTGGCACGCAGTATCGAAGCTAACGCGTTAAGTTCGCCGCCTGGGGAGTACGGTCGCAAGACTGAAACTCAAAGGAATTGACGGGGGCCCGCACAAGCGGTGGAGTATGTGGTTTAATTCGATGCAACGCGAAGAACCTTACCTGGTCTTGACATCCACGGAACTTTCCAGAGATGGATTGGTGCCTTCGGGAACCGTGAGACAGGTGCTGCATGGCTGTCGTCAGCTCGTGTCGTGAGATGTTGGGTTAAGTCCCGCAACGAGCGCAACCCTTGTCCTTAGTTGCCAGCACGTAATGGTGGGAACTCTAAGGAGACCGCCGGTGACAAACCGGAGGAAGGTGGGGATGACGTCAAGTCATCATGGCCCTTACGACCAGGGCTACACACGTACTACAATGGTAGGGACAGAGGGCTGCAAACCCGCGAGGGTAAGCCAATCCCAGAAACCCTATCTCAGTCCGGATTGGAGTCTGCAACTCGACTCCATGAAGTCGGAATCGCTAGTAATCGCAGATCAGCATTGCTGCGGTGAATACGTTCCCGGGCCTTGTACACACCGCCCGTCACACCATGGGAGTTTGTTGCACCAGAAGCAGGTAGCTTAACCTTCGGGAGGGCGCTTGCCACGGTGTGGCCGATGACTGGGGTGAAGTCGTAACAAGGTAGCCGTATCGGAAGGTGCGGCTGGATCACCTCCTTTTGAGCATGACGTCATCGTCTTGCGGGCGTCCTCACAAATTACCTGCATTCAGAGATTCATACCGGCACAGGTCGGTATGCGAAGTCCCTTTTGGGGCCTTAGCTCAGCTGGGAGAGCACCTGCTTTGCAAGCAGGGGGTCGTCGGTTCGATCCCGACAGGCTCCACCATATTGAGTGAAAAGACTTCGGGTCTGTAGCTCAGGTGGTTAGAGCGCACCCCTGATAAGGGTGAGGTCGGTAGTTCGAGTCTACCCAGACCCACCACTCTGAATGTAGTGCACACTTAAGAATTTATATGGATCAGCGTTGAGGCTGATACATGTTCTTTTATAACTTGTGACGTAGCGAGCGTTTGAGATATCTATCTAAACGTGTCGTTGAGGCTAAGGCGGGGACTTCGAGTCCCTAAATAATTGAGTCGTATGTTCGCGTTGGTGGCTTTGTACCCCACACAACACGGCATGTAACTCCGAGGCAACTTGGGGTTATATGGTCAAGCGAATAAGCGCACACGGTGGATGCCTAGGCGGTCAGAGGCGATGAAGGACGTGGTAGCCTGCGAAAAGTGTCGGGGAGCTGGCAACAAGCTTTGATCCGGCAATGTCCGAATGGGGAAACCCACTGCTTCGGCAGTATCCTGCAGTGAATTCATAGCTGCTGGAAGCGAACCCGGTGAACTGAAATATCTAAGTAACCGGAGGAAAAGAAATCAACCGAGATTCCCTAAGTAGTGACGAGCGAACGGGGAGCAGCCCTTAAGCTGGAATGGCTTTAGAAAAACAATCTGGAAAGATTGGCCATAGAAGGTGATAGCCCTGTATTTAAAAGGGCCACTCCAGTGAAGACGAGTAGGGCGGGGCACGTGAAACCCTGTCTGAATATGGGGGGACCATCCTCCAAGGCTAAATACTCCTGACCGACCGATAGTGAACCAGTACCGTGAGGGAAAGGCGAAAAGAACCCCGGAGAGGGGAGTGAAATAGATCCTGAAACCGTGTGCGTACAAGCAGTAGGAGCTCGCAAGAGTGACTGCGTACCTTTTGTATAATGGGTCAGCGACTTACTGTTCGTGGCAAGCTTAACCGTATAGGGGAGGCGAAGGGAAACCGAGTCTGATAAGGGCGCATAGTCGCGGGCAGTAGACCCGAAACCGGGTGATCTAGTCATGGCCAGGGTGAAGGTGCCGTAACAGGTACTGGAGGCCCGAACCCACGTCTGTTGCAAAAGACGGGGATGAGCTGTGATTAGGAGTGAAAAGCTAATCGAACCCGGAGATAGCTGGTTCTCCTCGAAAGCTATTTAGGTAGCGCCTCGGACGAATACTACTGGGGGTAGAGCACTGTTATGGCTAGGGGGTCATCGCGACTTACCAAACCATTGCAAACTCCGAATACCAGTACGTACTATCCGGGAGACACACGGCGGGTGCTAACGTCCGTCGTGAAAAGGGAAACAACCCAGACCCACAGCTAAGGTCCCAAATTCACTGCTAAGTGGAAAACGATGTGGAAAGGCATAGACAGCCAGGAGGTTGGCTTAGAAGCAGCCACCCTTTAAAGAAAGCGTAATAGCTCACTGGTCGAGTCGGTCTGCGCGGAAGATTTAACGGGGCTAAGCAGTGAACCGAAGCTTGGGGTGCATAAAACTTGTTTTATGCGCGGTAGAGGAGCGTTCCGTAAGCCTGCGAAGGTGGATTGAGAAGTCTGCTGGAGGTATCGGAAGTGCGAATGCTGACATGAGTAACGATAATGCGGGTGAAAAGCCCGCACGCCGAAAGCCCAAGGTTTCCTTGCGCAACGTTAATCGACGCAGGGTTAGTCGGTCCCTAAGGCGAGGGCGAAAGCCGTAGTCGATGGGAAGCAGGTTAATATTCCTGCACCTCGCGTGAGTGCGATGGAGGGACGGAGAAGGTTAGGTGTACCGGGCGTTGGTTGTCCCGGGGAAAGGCGGTAGGTTTGGATCTTTGGCAAATCCGGGATCCTTTAAGACCGAGCACCGAGACGAGCCTTTATGGCGAAGTCACTGATACCACGCTTCCAGGAAAAGCTCCTAAGCTTCAGCTCACGAAGACCGTACCGTAAACCGACACAGGTGGGTAGGATGAGAATTCTCAGGCGCTTGAGAGAACTCGGGTGAAGGAACTAGGCAACATGGCACCGTAACTTCGGGAGAAGGTGCACCCTTTTTGGTGGCTCATGCGAGCTATAGCTGAAGAGGGTCGCAGAAACCAGGCCGCTGCGACTGTTTATCAAAAACACAGCACTCTGCAAACACGAAAGTGGACGTATAGGGTGTGACGCCTGCCCGGTGCTGGAAGGTTAATTGATGGGGTCAGCCGCAAGGCGAAGCTCTTGATCGAAGCCCCAGTAAACGGCGGCCGTAACTATAACGGTCCTAAGGTAGCGAAATTCCTTGTCGGGTAAGTTCCGACCTGCACGAATGGCGTAACGACAGCGGCGCTGTCTCCACCCGAGACTCAGTGAAATTGAAATCGCTGTGAAGATGCAGCGTTCCCGTGGCAAGACGGAAAGACCCCGTGAACCTTTACTATAGCTTTACACTGAACGTTGAGTTCGTCTGTGTAGGATAGGTGGGAGGCTATGAAACTGTGGCGCTAGCTGCAGTGGAGCCATCCTTGAAATACCACCCTGTCGTGCTTGACGTTCTAACCTAGATCCGTTATCCGGATCAGGGACCGTGTATGGTGGGTAGTTTGACTGGGGCGGTCTCCTCCTAAAGAGTAACGGAGGAGCACGAAGGTACGCTCAGCGCGGTCGGACATCGCGCACTGTGTGCAAAGGCATAAGCGTGCTTGACTGCAAGATCGACGGATCAAGCAGGTACGAAAGTAGGTCTTAGTGATCCGGTGGTTCTGTATGGAAGGGCCATCGCTCAACGGATAAAAGGTACTCCGGGGATAACAGGCTGATACCGCCCAAGAGTTCATATCGACGGCGGTGTTTGGCACCTCGATGTCGGCTCATCACATCCTGGGGCTGTAGTCGGTCCCAAGGGTATGGCTGTTCGCCATTTAAAGTGGTACGCGAGCTGGGTTCAGAACGTCGTGAGACAGTTCGGTCCCTATCTGCCATGGGCGTTGGAAGTTTGAGAGGGGCTGCTCCTAGTACGAGAGGACCGGAGTGGACGAACCTCTGGTGTTCCGGTTGTCACGCCAGTGGCATTGCCGGGTAGCTATGTTCGGAAGCGATAACCGCTGAAAGCATCTAAGCGGGAAGCGCGCCTCAAGATGAGACTTCCCGGGGCACAAGCCCCCTAAAGGAACCATATAGACTATGTGGTTGATAGGTCAGGTGTGTAAGTACAGCAATGTATTGAGCTAACTGATACTAATGATCCGTGCGGCTTGACCATATAACCTCAAGTTGCCTTGGTCCCAACGAACGTTGGTAGATCACCAAACGCAAGCTACGTCACAAGTTACCTATGCGAGACGAGCGCTGTGAAGCGCTGCTCCAACCGTCTCCCTGGTGAAATTAGCGCTGTGGAACCACCCGATCCCATCCCGAACTCGGAAGTGAAACGCAGCTGCGCCGATGGTAGTGTGGCTCAAGCCATGCGAGAGTAGGTCATCGCCAGGGGCTTTACCCGAAACCCTCAGTCCAATAGGACTGAGGGTTTCTTTTTGTGCGAAATTTAGCTAACTGGCTAAAGCCAGAGCCAGAGCCAGAGCCAGAGCCGAAGCCAAGTAACACCACGGCACTCGGACGCTCTAGGCGCAATCAACCATCGTAACGATGCTGGGGCGACGAGCTGGATTTACTGCCACGCTGTGATCTGGGGGTTCATCGACATGTAACGCAGCACCTGACGCGTCTGCTTATGCATGTCACTGACACGGTCCAAGATTGAGCTTCTTTCCCACCTCTGTCCCCTGACTTTCACGTCGATGCCGAGTGGTGGGTGCTGGCAGCGATGCCGTTGTGCGCGGCAATGACCTACCGCTTACTTCTACGCAATGCAGATGTACGGGCACGGGACCTTATGCGGACATCTGGGCACAACAAAAAACCCCGCGATGCGGGGTTCTTGTTTTCCTCAGCAAGCCAAGAGAGATGGCCTGATAGTTGTGGGCCTGGCTCTCAGTCGCCCAGTGTCAGAAGCGAGGCATTGCCGCCTGCGGCTGTTGTGTTGACGGTGACGACCTTCTCGGTGGCGAAACGGAGCAGGTAATGCGGGCCGCCGGCTTTCGGGCCGGTACCTGACAGTCCCTGGCCGCCGAAGGGTTGTACGCCGACGACCGCGCCGATCTGATTGCGGTTGATGTAGACATTACCGACCGCAACACGCGTGGTGATGCGATCGATGGTCTCGTCGATGCGCGAGTGCACGCCCAGGGTCAGTCCGTAACCGGTGGCGTTCATCTGATCGATGACGGCGTCGAGTTGGTCGGCTTTCCAGCGGATGACATGCAGGACCGGCCCGAAAATTTCGCGCTGCAGCTGCGCGAGCGAGGCCAGCTCGTACGCACGCGGGGCGAAAAAGCTGCCGTTGGCAGTGGCGGGATCCAGGATGGTGGTGCCGATCAGGCGAGCTTCGCGATCCATGCGCGCCGCATGATCGTCGAGGATCTTGAGCGCATCTGCGTCGATGACGGGACCAACATCGGTGGACAGTAGCGCAGGATCGCCGATCTTCAGCTCTCCCATCGCGCCGGCCAGCATGGTCATGACCTTGTCGGCGATGTCGTCCTGCACGAACAGCACGCGGGCCGCCGAGCAGCGTTGGCCAGCGGACATGAAGGCGCTGGAGATCGCATCCTTGACGACGGCCTCCGGCAACGAGGACGAGTCGGCGATGAACGCGTTCTGGCCACCGGTTTCGGCAATCAGCACACCGATCGCGGCGTCGCGGGAGGCCAGGGTCCGGTTGATGACGCGTGCGGTCTCCGTGGAACCGGTGAAGGCGACGCCCGCCACGCGCGGATCATTGGTCAGCGCGGCGCCGACGGTGGCGCCGTCGCCCGGCAGGAACTGCACAACCGCTTCGGGGATACCCGCTTCGTGCAGCAGCTTCACTGCGGCGTAGCCGATCAAGTTGGTCTGCTCTGCAGGCTTGGCGATCACGCTGTTGCCGGCAGCCAATGCGGCGGCGACCTGGCCGAGGAAGATGGCGAGCGGGAAGTTCCAGGGGCTGATGCAGACGAAGACACCGCGGCCATGCAGCTGCAGCTCGTTGGATTCGCCAGTTGGCCCGGGCAGACGCTCGGGCGCGCCGAACTGGGCGCGTGCCTGGGCTGCGTAGTAACGCAGGAAGTCGACCGCCTCACGCACTTCGGCCACGGCGTCGGGCAGGGTCTTGCCGGCCTCCTTGACGCAGATCGCCATGAACTCGGGCATGCGTGCTTCGAGCAGGTCGGCGGCATGCTCCAGGATGGTGGCGCGGCTGGCCGCAGGTGTGCGGTTCCAGGCCGGCTGCGCAGCAGCGGCGGTTGCCAGCGAGGTCTGCACGGTGGCCGGATCGGCCGGCTGCCAGTGCCCGACCGTTTCGCGTCGGTCCGCCGGGTTGCGCACCGCCTCGCTGGGTGTGCTGATCACCGCGCCGGGAACCAACGGGGTGGCCTTCCACGGCTTGATGGCGGCATTGAGTTGCTCGGCCAGCTGCCGCAGATCGTTGTCGTTGGCGAGATTGGCGCCCATGGAGTTTTTCCTGTGTTGGTTCTGGCTGCGCAACAGATCGGTAGGCAGCGGAATCTTGGGATGCGGAATGGAGCCGAACGAGGACACCGCTTCGACCGGATCGCGGATCAGGTCTTCGATGGCGACGTCCTCGTCGGTGATGCGATTGACGAAGCTGGAATTGGCGCCGTTCTCAAGCAGGCGACGCACCAAGTACGGCAGCAGATCCTCGTGCGAGCCGACCGGTGCGTACACGCGACAGGGCAGTCCCAGGCGATCGGCCGGAATCACTTCGGCATACAGGTCATCGCCCATGCCATGCAGTTTCTGGTGTTCGTAATGCTTGGTCGTCGCGATTGCGCGTACCGCCGCAATGGTCTGCGCGTTGTGCGTGGCGAACATCGGATACAGCGCATCGCTGTGCGCGAACATGCGGCGCGCGCAGGCCAGATACGACACGTCGGTATTCTGCTTGCGGGTAAAGACCGGGTAGCCGGGGTGACCTTCGATCTGTGCGCGCTTGATCTCCGCGTCCCAGTACGCGCCCTTGACCAGACGCACCGGAATGCGACGACCAACGCGGCGTGCCAGATCGGCGAGAAAATCGATCGTATACGGCGTGCGCTTCTGATACGCCTGCACCGCCAGGCCATAGCCCTCCCATCCATCCAGCGACGGGTCGGAGAAGGTGGCCTCGATGATGTCCAGCGACAGTTCCAGACGGTCGGCTTCCTCGGCATCGACGGTGTAGCCGATGCCGTAGGACTTGGCCAGTTGCGCCAGCTCGAGCACGCCCGGCACCAGTTCGGCCATCACGCGTGCGCGCTTGGCATGCTCGTAGCGCGGATACAGTGCGGACAACTTGATCGAGATGCTGGGTGCTGCAAAGACATCGGTACCGACGAAACTGCCGCTGCGGCCGATGGCATGGATGGCATCGCGGTACGCCTGCAGATAGCGCTGCGCATCCTTCATGGTCAATGCGCCTTCGCCGAGCATGTCGAACGAATAGCGGTAATCGGCGTTGTCGCCCTTGCGCGAGCGCGACAGGGCTTCACCGATGGTGCGGCCCATGACGAACTGGTGGCCCATGATCTTCATCGCCTGGCGCACGGCCAGGCGAATCACCGGCTCGCCGACGCGGCCGATCAGGCGCTTGAACGCGCCGGGCACGTCGGCACGGGTGAGGTCGTTGAGCTGCACCAGCTTGCCGGTGAGCATCAGGCCCCAGGTCGATGCGTTGACCAGCACCGAGTCGCTGCCGCCGACGTGTTTTTTCCAGTCCGCATCGCCGAGCTTGTCGCGGATCAGCTTGTCTGCGGTGTCCTGGTCGGGAATGCGCAACAGTGCTTCGGCCACGCACATCAGCAAGACGCCTTCTTCGCTGCCCAGGTCGTACTGGCGCATGAAGGCTTCGATCGCGCCCTGGTCCTGCGCACGTGCGCGGACGCGGGTGACCAGATCGGCGGCCACCGCCTGCACCTTGGCCTGTTCGGCGGCGGGCAGACGCGCCTGGTCGAGCAATTCGCGGACGTGCTCGGTTTCGTCCTTGAGCCAGGCGGCGGTGATCGCCGCACGCAATGCGCCGGGTGCGGCAGGCAGCTCGGGCGCCAGCAGCGGGCGCGCAACTGAGGGAGAGGCAAGCGGGTCGAGCTGAGCGTTCATGCGAAGGGTGCCTGGGAATCCGTGCTCATTCTAGAGAGCCGCAGCCCCTGCGCACTTGTGTGGAAGCGGCAACTTTTCCGCCGTTTTGTGCACGTGGCCGGTGCAGGCCCAAAACGGACTCGATCCTTGCCGGCCGCAGCCACGGACATCGGCACATGCACCGGGAAGTGATTGATTTACGCGTGTTTTTAGCTGCACTGCAGCAATCGCATGATTGCCGGAAACGCTTGCCGCATGCATTCGTGCGGGTCTACCATCGGGCCATTCCCGCAGTGCGCTGCGTGTTGCCAATGATCGAAGTACTGCCGTTGATGTCCGAAGGGGTCGGGACGCAGTTGCGGTTGCGGCCTCCGCGGGCATTGTCGGCCAGGCAATTCGTGCAGCTGTTCGCAGTGTTGGCGGGAACGATGTGGGTATTTGCGGGCCTGGGGTGGTGGACCGGCAATGCATTCGCGCCGGTGTTCGCCCTGTTGCACAGTGGTGTGGTGGCGCTGGCGCTACGGCAGTTGTGGCGAAGTGGCGAGCGCGAAGAAGCGATCCGGGTAGGGGAGACCGTTGTCGAGGTGTTTCCATCCGGACATGCGCCACCAGCGTTTCAGGCACATCCGCATTGGGTGCGGTTATGCATGGAACGCGACGACAGGGTGGTGCTGGTCAGCAGCGGCAAGCAGATCGAGATTGGAAGTTTTCTCGGGCCGGCCGAACGTGTGGAACTGGCAACTACGCTGAAACGCTTGCTCGCGGCCGCCAATGGCCGTCACCGATGACGTAAGGGTCTAGGCAATGACGCAACGCAGCAGCTGGAAGGCGACGTATCCGAAATTGGCTTTGGCGATGCTGGCGCTGTCGAGCGCCTCGGTTGCCTGGGCGCAATCGGCCGACCCGAAGGAATGGCAGCTCAACATGGGCCGCGGGGTCACCCAGACCGCGCGCATGGCCTACGAGGCGCACATGGTGGCGCTGTGGGTCTGCGTGGTGATCGGCGCGCTGGTGTTCGGTGCGATGGGCTATGCGATCTTCAAGTTCCGCAAGTCCAAGGGGGCGGTGGCCGCACAATTCAGCCACAACACCACGGCCGAAGTGCTGTGGACGGTGATCCCGGTGCTGGTGCTGATTGCGATGGCCTGGCCGGCAACGGCCAAACTGATTGCGATGTACGACACCCGCGAATCGGAAATGACCGTCAAGGTCACCGGCTACCAGTGGATGTGGAAATACGAGTATCTGGGCCAGGGCGTGGAGTTCACCAGCCGGCTGGCGCGCGAATCCGACCGCATCCGCCAGAGTGGCGAGCGTCCGACCGCTGCATCGCAACCGCATTATCTGCTGGACGTGGACAATCGCCTGGTGTTGCCGGTCAACACCAAGATCCGTTTCGTGATTACCGCCGACGACGTGATCCATGCGTGGTGGGTGCCGGCCCTCGGCTGGAAGCAGGACGCGATCCCCGGCATCGTCAACGAGGCATGGACCAATATCGAGCAGCCGGGCGTATATCGCGGGCAGTGCGCCGAGTTGTGCGGCAAGGATCATGGCTTCATGCCGATCGTGGTGGAAGCGCTGCCCAAGGCCGAATTCCAGCGCTGGCTGGCGGCCCGTCGCAGTGCCAGCGCAGTGCCTGCTGCACCGGCCGGCACCCCGGCGCCGGCGCCCACACCTGCAGCACCGCCTGCCGGCGAGGCCGCTCCAGCCGCGGCGCCTGCTCCGGCCGCCGCACCGACCGCCGCTCTTTAATCGCCCGCAACCGCACCGCTTCGTAGAGGTCGTTCCGTCATGGCGCATACCGCAGTCGATCACCACGGACACCACCAGCCCGGTTTCGTCGAGCGCTGGTTTTTCTCGACCAATCACAAGGACATCGGCACGCTGTACCTGCTGTTTTCCTTCGTGATGTTCATCATCGGCGCGGCGATGAGCGTGGTGATCCGCGCTGAACTGATGCAGCCAGGCCTGCAGTTCGTCAAGCCGGAATTCTTCAACCAGATGACCACCGTGCATGCCCTGGTGATGATCTTCGGCGGGGTGATGCCGGCCTTCGTCGGCCTGGCCAACTGGATGATTCCGCTGCAGATCGGCGCGCCGGACATGGCGTTGCCGCGCATGAACAACTGGTCGTTCTGGTTGTTGCCGGTGGCGTTTACCTTGCTGCTGCTGACGCTGTTCCTGCCGGGCGGTGCGCCGGCCGGCGGCTGGACGCTGTACCCGCCGCTCTCGCTGCAAGGCGGCTACAACGTGGCCTTCAGCGTGTTTGCGATCCATGTGGCCGGCGTCAGTTCGATCATGGGCGCGATCAACATCATCGCCACCGTGCTCAACATGCGTGCGCCGGGCATCGACCTGTTGAAGATGCCGATCTTCTGCTGGGCCTGGCTGATCACCGCCTTCCTGCTGATCGCGGTGATGCCGGTGCTGGCCGGCGCGGTGACCATGCTGCTGACCGACAAGTTCTTCGGTACCAGCTTCTTCAATGCGGCCGGCGGCGGCGACCCGGTGATGTACCAACACATCTTCTGGTTCTTCGGGCATCCGGAGGTCTACATCATGATCCTGCCGGCGTTCGGCGTGGTCAGCGAGATCATCCCGACCTTCAGCCGCAAGCCGCTGTTCGGCTATCAGGCGATGGTCTATGCGATCGCAGCGATCGCGTTCCTGAGCTTCATCGTGTGGGCGCACCACATGTTCACCGTGGGCATGCCGCTCGGTGGCGAAATCTACTTCATGTTTGCCACGATGCTGATCTCCATCCCGACCGGGGTGAAGGTGTTCAACTGGGTCAGCACGATGTGGAAGGGTTCGCTGACGTTCGAGTCGCCGATGCTGTGGGCGGTGGCGTTCGTGATTCTCTTCAGCATCGGTGGATTTTCGGGTTTGATGCTGGCGATCGTGCCGGCGGACTTCCAGTATCACGACACCTATTTTGTGGTCGCGCATTTCCATTATGTGCTGGTTACCGGTGCGGTCTTCGCGCTGATTGCGGCGGTGTACTACTGGTGGCCGAAGTGGACCGGGCGGATGTACAACGAGACCTGGGCCAAGTTCCATTTCTGGTGGACGATGGTGTTCGTCAATCTGCTGTTCTTCCCGCAGCATTTTCTTGGCTTGGCCGGCATGCCGCGGCGGATCCCCGATTACAACGTGGTGTTTGCCGACTGGAACCTGATCAGCTCGATCGGCGCGTTCGGCATGTTCGCCACGCCGTTCCTGATGGCCGGCATCCTGCTTGCCTCGCTGCGCAGCGGCGCCAAGGCCGACGCACGTGCCTGGGAAGGCGCCAAGGGACTGGAGTGGACAGTGCCGTCGCCGGCACCGGCGCATACCTTCACCGTGCCGCCGGTGATCAAGCCTGGAGATCTTGCGCATGAAGACATCGGTCACTGAGTCCGCGCCGCCGGCTGTGGCACGTCTGCTCTCCGCTGCCGAACGGCAGGCGCAACAGCGTCGTGCGGTGCGCCGCACGGCGATCACCGTCGGCATCATCGCGCTGCTGATCTATGCGGGTTTCATTGCGTCGGGAGTCATCGGGCGGTGAACGCGCGGGCGCCCGCACCTGCACCGACGGCCGGCTTATTCAAGCTGCTGGGCGTGGTGTTGGGCGTGTTCGTGCTGACTTTTTCGCTGGTGCCGCTGTACCGCATCGCGTGCGAAAAAGTCTTCGGCATCCGCATGGAGCGCGCACCGGGCAGCACCCGTGGTAATGCCGCTGCGAGTGCAGGGGCTGGCAAACGCACGGTGCGGGTGGAGTTCGATGCCGGGGTCAATTCCAAACTGCCGTGGACCTTTCATCCCGAGCAGATGACGATGGATGTGGTGCCGGGCGAACTCAATGAGGCGCTGTACTTCGCACGCAACGACAGTGCACGGGCAGTGGTCGGCAGTGCGGTGCCATCGGTCGCACCGGCGCGTGCATCCGGATACTTCAACAAGACCGAATGTTTCTGTTTTACCGCGCAGACCTTGCAGGCCGGCGAAACGCGCGACATGCCGCTACGTTTCATCGTCGACCCTGCACTGCCGCCGGAAGTCACCACGATCACCCTGTCCTACACGTTTTATCGCAACGACACCCTGACTTCGGAGTTGCAGGGCGGTGGCGCATCCAGCGCACCGCGCGCGGCGCCTTGATCCTTCATCCACACGCAGTACCGACACGGAAGCAACGCCATGGCCGACCATAGTCCCAACGCCGATGCGTATTTCGTCCCGAGCCAGAGCAAGTGGCCCTTTGTCGGGTCGATTGCGATGTTCGTGATGATGATCGGCGTGGCCAGCTGGCTCAACGATGCGGCATGGGGGCGCTGGACGTTCTTTGTCGGCATGGCGATGTTGCTGGCGACCTTGTTCATGTGGTTTGGCGATGTCATCCGCGAATCCAACGCCGGGCACTACAACCGCCAGGTGGACGGCTCCTTCCGCATGGGGATGGTGTGGTTCATCTTTTCCGAGGTGATGTTCTTCTGCGCCTTCTTCGGCGCGCTGTTCTACACGCGTGTGCTGACGCTGCCCTGGCTGGGCGGCGAAGGCGATGGCGTGATGACCAACGAACTGCTGTGGAACGGCTATTCCGCTGCATGGCCGACCAATGGCCCCGGCACGATCGGTGGGCAGTTCCAGACCATTCCCGCCTGGGGCCTGCCGCTGATCAATACGCTGATCCTGCTCAGTTCCGGCGTGACCTTGACCATTGCGCACCACGCGCTCAAGGGCGGCCGTCGTGGGGCGCTATTGCTGTGGCTGGGCCTGACCGTGCTGCTGGGTTGCGTGTTCCTGTTCCTGCAGGCCGAGGAATACATCCACGCCTACACCGAGCTCAATCTGACGCTCGGATCGGGCATCTACGGCTCGACCTTCTTCATGCTCACCGGCTTCCACGGTATGCACGTGCTGCTGGGTACGATCATGCTGGCGGTGATGTGGCTGCGGGTGGCGCGCGGGCACTTCACCCGCGACAACCACTTCGCCTTCGAAGCGGCGGCCTGGTACTGGCACTTCGTCGACGTGGTGTGGCTGGCGTTGTTCCTGTTCGTGTATGTACTTTGAGGGCGGGGATTGGGGAGTCGGGATTGGGGATTCGCTAGAGCGATCCGCATTTGCTGTTACCAATCCCCAATGCCGAATCCCCAATCCCATCGGCCGCGTCAGCGGCCGAGTCCATGCGGCTTGATCCAGCCGGTGTAGATGCCGAGGATCACAACGGCGATCAGTGCGACCGATAGACCGATGCGCCAGGTCAGTGCGTTGACGGTGCGCTTGGTTTCGCCACGGTCGGTGAGCAGGTAATACAGGCCCGCACCCAGGTTCCACAGGATCACGATCAGGAAGGCGACAATCAGCAACGTCTTGAGCGAATCGTTCACAAAAGCCCCGGTGGTCGTCGGCGTGGTAACGGCATTGCACGCCTTTTTGCGTCGCTTGTCATGACGCGCAAGCACACGGCGGTGTTGGGATGGTGTCTGGCCGTGCTGGTCAGTGCGGGGTTTGTGGCGCTTGGTCAGTGGCAGCTGCAGCGCATGCACGACAAACAGGCGTTGCTGGAACGCGCGGCGCATGTGCGGCAGACGCCGTTGACCCTGGTGCAGGCCCTGGCCACGCCGCATGCGCTGGCCTGGGCGAGCGGACAGGTGCGGTTCCTGCCGCAGCAGGTGCTGCTGGACAACCAGCTGCATGCCGGGCGCGCCGGTGTGCGCGTCTATCAACTTGTCGCGCCGCAGGGCAGCCCGGTCACGCTGCTGGTCGATCTGGGCTGGCTGCCGTTGCCGGCCAATCGGCAGCTGCCGACAATCGCGCCACTGCAAGGCACCCGGACACTGCAGGGCTTGCTGAGTGCGCCGCCCTCGGCCGGACTCGCAATGGGGCCGGCGTTGGCCGCTGCCAATGCGCCGCAGACCTGGCTGGCCACGCGCCTGGATGCCAGCGCCCTGCGCAGCGCGTTGGGCAGGCGCGACATTTCGTCGCAGGTCCTGCGCCTGGATCCGGCCCTACCGGTCGGGTATGCACGCGACCTGGAGATGCTGCCGAACACGCTGCCACCCGCGCGGCACTTGGGTTATGCGGTGCAATGGTTCGGTCTGGCCGCGACGGTGCTGGTCACCGCGACGCTGCTGAGCTGGCGTGCGCGCCGCCGCCGTCGACGCGGGCACTGACGCCTGCGGCATGAGAAAATCGCCGGCATGACCTCCTCCACATCGGCCACGCCGCATTCGGTCAAACGCGGCCGCAGGATGCTGATTGCCCTGGCGGTGCTGTTCTTCGGCTCGATGTTGCTGGCCGGCGTGCTGCGCTTCTCCGGATGGCAGCCGGCATCGATGCGCAATCACGGCGAACTGCTCAAGCCGCCCGCCGACCTGCGCGGGTTGGTGCCGGTGCGCGCGGACGGGCAGCCGTATGCCTGGACGCCTGCCGAACGTGTGTGGCGGATTGCGCTCGCACCGCCTGCCGGCTGCAAGCAGCAGTGCCTGATGTTGGCGGCCGAACTGGACAAGGTATGGCAGCTGCTCGGGCATCGCGCCGACAAGGTGGAGGTGTTGTGGATCGGCGCCCCGCCGGCCGGTCTGCCGCCGATGCCGGCCCTGCGTGTGCTGCGCGACGACGCGCGGCTGCGGCAGGGCCTGCCGCGTGCCAACGATGCCGCCGGCGTGCCGGTGTATGTAATCGACCCGAATGGCTTCGTGATCCTGCGGTACGCCCCGGGGTTCGACCCGGCCGGCCTGCGTGCCGATCTGGTCAAGCTGCTGAAACTGATGTGAGCCCGTTTCGATGAATCTGTTTGCGCCACCGGCATTGTTCCGCCACTTCCATCGCATGGCCTGGCTGGCTGCGTTGTTCACTGCGAGCACGATCCTGTTCGGGTCGTTCGTGCGCCTGTCCGATGCCGGCATGAGCTGCCCGGACTGGCCGACCTGCTACGGCCGCGTCACCTGGCCGCAGACCAGCGACGAAGCCAATACGCATGTGGCCAGCAAGATCCGGCCGCTGGAATCGCACAAGGCCTGGCGCGAGCAGGTGCACCGCTTCCTGGCCGGTGCGCTCGGGGTGGAGGTGCTGGTGCTGTCGTTGCTGGCGGTGCGCCGCCGCCGCATGGGCATCGCCCAGGTGGTTTCTGCTGCGGTGCTGGTGGCCTTGTCGATTCCTTTGTACATGTCCGGCTGGCACGCGCCGGCGTTCGGCGTGGCGATTGCCGGCGAGGCCATCCTGCTGCTGGCGGCGCTACGCTGGAGCAACATCGACCTGGCGCGTGCGGCGGTGCTGACGCTGGCAGTGGTGATCTTCCAGGCGCTGCTGGGCATGTGGACGGTGACGCTGCTGCTCAAACCCATCGTGGTGATGGGCCATCTGCTCGGCGGCATGCTGATGTTCTCGCTGCTGGTGTGGATGGCCTGGCGCGCGACGCACCTGCCGATCACGCTGGCCGATGCCTCGCGGCTCAAGTGGCTGCTGCGTGCGGGCGTGGCGGTGCTGGGCCTGCAGATCGCCCTCGGCGGCTGGGTCAGTGCCAATTACGCGGCGCTGGCCTGTGGCGGCGGTAGCTGGTCGGCCGACAATTTCCCGCGCTGCGTCAGTCAGTGGTGGCCGCCGCATGACTTCCGCGAAGGCTTCACGCTGTGGCGCGGGATCGGGGTGGATTACGAAGGCGGTGTGCTCGATGGCGCAGCGCGTATCGCCATCCAGATGGCGCACCGGTTGTGGGCAATTGCGACGGCGCTGTATCTGTGGTGGCTGGCCTGGCGCCTGTCGCGTTCGCCGGGCATGCGGGTGTGGGCCGGTGCGCTGGCGGTGCTGGTGGCGGTGCAGGTGACGCTGGGCATGCTCAACGTCAAGCTGGCGTTGCCGCTGGAAGTGTCGGTGCTGCATAACGGCGGCGCGGTCGCATTGTTGTTCGTGCTGGTCTCGCTGCTGGCGCGGCTGCGCGCGCCGGAGTGAGCATGGCTGTCAGCGCACGCGATTACTGGGACCTGACCAAACCCAAGGTGGTGGCACTGATCGTGTTCACCGCCCTGGTGGGCATGTTCCTGGCCATCCCCGATGTGCCGACGTGGGTGCAGGTGCGCACCGGTGCATTGGGCTTTCTGGGTATCTGGTTGGCGGCGTCGGCGGCGGCGGCGATCAACCAGTTGCTGGACGCCAAGATCGACGCGCAGATGGCGCGGACCTCGTGGCGCCCGCTGGTGGTGGGCAAGGTACGGCCGTGGCAGGTGCTGCTGTTTGCCGGCGTGTTGATCGTGATCTCCATGACCATCCTGGTGGTCTGGGTGAATGTGATCACCGCGGTGCTGACGTTTGCGTCGCTGATCGGTTACGCGGTGATCTACACCGTGTACCTGAAGCGTGCGACCTCGCAGAACATCGTGATTGGCGGCCTGGCCGGCGCCACGCCGCCGATGCTGGGCTGGGCCGCAGTGACCGGCTTGCCGACCAGCGCCGACTGGATCAACGCCTCGCTGCTGGTGCTGATCATCTTCATCTGGACGCCGCCGCATTTCTGGGCGCTGGCGATCTTCCGCCGTGCCGATTACGCCAAGGCGGCGATCCCGATGCTGCCGGTCACCCATGGCGTGCCGCATACGCGCAAGCAGATCCTGGTGTACACGGTGCTGCTGGCGATCGTGACCCTGCTGCCGGTGGTGGTGGGCATGAGCGGGCTGTTCTACCTGGGCGGCGCGGTGGTGCTCAACGTGGTGTTCCTCTGGTACGCCTGGCGCATGCTCGATCCGCCGGACGAGCTGTTCTCGATGAAGATGTTCGGTTACTCCATCGTCTACCTGATGGCGCTGTTCGCGTTTCTGATGGTGGACCACCTGCTGTTGCCGTGGGTGCGCTAGCGGCAGCGAGCGCCCTCTGCTGTCATCAAGGCGATCGATAGAGCTGCGATCGAGGCAGCCGTCAGGCGGATGCGGCCGGTGGTTGGAACCGGCCCATCTCGCTCTTACACGTCAGTTATGCGCGCCGTTGAGCATCCGGCGCGCAATCGCTACTCAGCTCATTCAAATTCGCTGTGTAGCGGGCTGCGCACTCATGCCGGCTCAGCTCAGCCAGCTGGCGCAGTCGCTGGTGTTCTTGCTGTCGCAGCTGCTCTGCATCTTCTGCTGCAGGCGCGTCAGCACCGCATTGCCTTCCTGGCGATGCTGCTTGCTCCAGGTCTTCAACGTGGCGCCCAGCGTGGCGAAGCGCTGCCGGGTGCGTTGGCGGTAGCCATCGGGCTGCCCGGCCAGCTCGCCGATCACCTGGGTGGCAGCGGCCTCGATGCCGGCGGTGTCGTCCGGGCTGAGCCGGATCAGGCCATCCACGTACATCACGCCCCATTGCACACGGGTGGCCGGTCCTTGCGCGCTTTCGTACGCCTTCCTGAGCCAGGACAGCGCGGTCTTCTTATCGCCACGTTGTTCGGCCAGATCGGCCAGCTCGGGCATGTAGTAGTAAGGCGTCTTGCTGCGCGTCAACTCGGCCAGCAGCAACTGTTCGGCGCCGCTGCGGTCGCCCACCTCGCCGAGCAATGCCGCGGCGGTGCTGATGGTGGATTGGCGCTCCTCATCGGTCCTGGCGGTGTCGGTCGCCCATTGCACGCGTTGTTGCACGGTGTCGACCACGGTCTTGGGCAACGGCGATTGCGGGCCCTTGGCCTCGGTTTCGGTGGGCTGGCCTTGTGCCAGGCGTGCCAGCTGGATGCGCGCGTACGCGGTGCCGAGCCGGTCGGCGATCGGCAGTGCGGTGTCGGCGTAGACCTTGTCCAATGCCAGATTCAGCGCATTGGACAAGGCAGTGCGCTCACCGGCATCGCTGCTGGCAGCGGCGACCAGCCGTGCAGGCATGTAGCTCAGCGTGCCGAGATTGGCGCGCACCTCTGCCGGATCGGCCAGCACTGCTTCCAGCAACGTGCGTGACGCCGCGCTGGGTGCAGGCGGTTCCTTGGCTGCGGTAATCGCTGCCAGGGCGAAGCTGCGTTGCAGCGCCGGCTGCGGCGCCGACCTGGACAGGCGCGTGAGCACATCCACGGCCTGCTCCGGCTTGACCAGCCGATCGTCGGTGCCCCAGGCATAGTTGCCGAGCACGGCCCAGTCGTCCGCGCTGAGCTGCTGCGGGGTCTGCAATGCGGTGTCGAGCAGTTGCCTGGCGGTACTGGTGCTCTTGGCCGCGACCCGCAGTACATCGGCCAGACGGGCGTTGTCGGCATCGCCGGCCAGGCGGGTGATCTCGCTGCGATCCGGGCGCAGCACGATGATGGTGGGGTAGCCCTTGATGCCGAAGCGTTCGCCCCAGGCCTGCGCGCCCTCCGAATCGCCGTCCAGATGCACCGCCACGAATTGCTGCGTGCGGGCGATGAAGGCCGGGTCCTTGAACAAGGTGGCCTTCAGTCGATTGCAGGGCGGGCACCAGGCCGCACCCCAGTACAGCAGGATCGGCTTGCCGCTTTCCCTGGCTTCGGCGAAGGCATCTTCGACATCGCCCTCGCGCCAGGCGATGCTGGACGCAGGCGCCGGCGTGGCGGCCGCCTTGGTCTGTGACGGGGCTGGCGGCGTGGCGGGCTTGTTGCAGGCAGTGAGCGTGACCAGCACCGCCAGCAGCGCGATCAGGGACGGGGCAGGGCGTCGGAACGATAGCGTCATGGCAATCACCGATGGGGGCGGCAAGGTGGATCGAACACTCTAGCGAGCGGCACCGTGCCAGCGTCGGAGTGCGTCATAACCGTTGTATATCTGCTTACAACCGGCACCGGCACGCAACGCGAACCGGTGTCGCGCCGGGCGTAGCAGGCCGGCGATGGCGCGCAGGCAACGCGCCGGCGGCAAGCAAGCCTTTGCAGGGCACGCAGCGTGGGCTGTGCCATGTGTCGTCGATCAGACCACCGCCGTGCAGTGGCCGTTACCTTCAATGACCACCGGGAGTGATCTGCGGCTCGCCCGGCGCGGTGCGCGCATAACGCGCGGCCACGAATGCACAGACGATCAGCTGCAACTGGTGATACAGCATGATCGGCAACACGATCGCGCCCAGGCCACCGCCGGCGAACATCACCTTGGCCATCGGCACGCCGGTAGCCAGGCTCTTCTTCGAACCGCAGAACACGATCGCGATCTCGTCGGCGCGGTTGAAGCGCAGGCGCCGCGCGATGAAGGTGATCGAGAGCATCGCCACCGTCAGCAACAACGCGGCGGCACCGAGCACCGCGAGCAAGGCCGGCAATGGCGTCTTCTGCCACAGACCTTCGTTCACCGATGCGCTGAAGGCGGTGTAGACCACCAGCAGGATGGTGCCTTGGTCGGTGTAACGCAGCACGGCGCGATGCCGTTCGACCCAGCCGCCGATCCACGGGCGCATGAAATGGCCAGCCAGGAACGGCACCAGCAACTGCAGCAGGATCTTGCCGATCGCCTCGGCCGGGTGCGCCATCGCGCCCTGGCTGCCGACCAGGGCGCCCATCAGCAACGGTGTGAAAAACACCCCCAGCAGGCTGGAAAGCGAGGCGGCACACACGGCTGCCGGCACGTTGCCGCGCGCCATCGAGGTGAAGGCGATCGACGATTGCACCGTGGACGGCAGCGCGCACAGGAACAGCACGCCGATATACAGCTCCGGTGTCAGCGCAAGATGCGCGAGCGGTTTGAACAACAGCCCCAGC
Organism: Xanthomonas sp. NCPPB 1826; assembly: GCF_056725285.1. Lineage (NCBI taxonomy): Bacteria > Pseudomonadati > Pseudomonadota > Gammaproteobacteria > Lysobacterales > Lysobacteraceae > Xanthomonas > Xanthomonas sp. NCPPB 1826. The sequence continues at coordinate 4,518,805 of NZ_CM161521.1, read as the reverse complement.
AGCGGGAACAGCACGAAGGTGCAGGCCAGGATCACCAGATGCAGGCGCCAATGCAGCGCGCCGGCCTTGACCGCCTCGCGCGACAGGCGCGCGCCGTGCAGGAAGAACAGCGCGGCGATCGCCACGTCGGTGACATCGTCCATGACCGCCGCGGCGGTGCCGGAGACCGGCAGGAACGAGGCGAGCGTGACCGTGCACAGCAGCGCGAGGGTGAATGGATCAATGCGCAACCGCGCCAGCCAGTGTTTGATCATCGTGCGTATTCAGGGGGAGGGCTGTCTGCAGAGTGCCATTGTAGAGGCCAGCGTGCACCGTGCGAGTCGGCCGCGCAGCGCAGGCCGGGGACGCATGCGTGCTCGCACCGGCTCCGGCAGCAGCGTGCGCTTGCGCCTGCCTGCAGCATTGCGGATGGCGCCGCTCGGTGTGGCGAGCGATTCGTGCGATGCGTCGAGATTCCGCTGCGCGGCGCTTCTGGCACGCACATCCTTTGTTAGATTCTGGTTGCACACGCCGCGCGCATCCGTGCCCGAACGGTGCCCGCACGCCGCGTGCGTGTTCGCTCGTGTTTCCACGCAAGGCCTAAGGAAAGGAGCCGGTCCATGCGCTACGACCAATATCAACAGACCTTTGCGCTTTCCGCCCTGGCCAACTGGGTGGGCGATCGCAGGGGCAGCCAGCCGGCGTTGCAGGCGGACTACCAGGCCACGTTGCTGCAGACGCTGGCATCGGCCGACACCCAGGACAGGATCGGCGACTGGCAACTGGTGTGGGGGCCGCAGGTCTGGCAGGCGGCCGATTCGTCGCTGTCGGGCAATGCCATGTACGTGGCCCATACCGGCGCCATGCCGGGCATCGGCGAGGCGTATGTGGTCGCGCTGAGCGCCACCAATCCGGAGTCGCTCTACGACTGGTTCACCGAAGACTTCGATGTATCCTCGGTGGTGGATTTTGCGACCTATACGCCGTTGCTCGGCACCGCGCCGGTTGCGGCGAAGAAACCCGTCAAGCCAGGTTCGGCGGTCATCTCGATGGGCGCCGCTACCGGTGTGTGGCATCTGCTCAACATGGTCAGTCCCTCCACCGCACTGGCGCCGAACACGACGCTGCTGGATTTCCTGCAAGCGCTGGATGGCAGCAAGGCGACGGTGATCTTTGCCGGGCACAGCCTGGGCGGTGCGCTGTCGCCGACCTTGGCGACCTGGTTGAAGACCAACGGCAAGCTGGACAATTTCAGCGCCGTGCACTGCTATCCCACCGCCGGCGCCACGCCGGGCAACGGCAGGTTCGCCGCCCTGTATGCACAGGCATTGCCCTCTCCAGCGCCGGGCGCGGCGCCGTATCAGATCTGGAATGCCGACTTGTGGAACACGCTCGATTGCGTGCCGCATGCCTGGACCGTGCCGATGCTGAGTCAGATCAAGACGCTGTACGGGAATGCGCCGATCAAGGAGATCGATGTGCTGGTCGATGTGGCCATCGCCAATGCGGTGGCGTCCACGGTGAACTACCGGCAGATCGCCAACCAGCCGCTGACCGGCACGCTCACCGGCACCCCCACCACGGTCGTGCAATTTCTCGAGCAGATGGCTTCCCAGCACACCACCGCCTATCAGGCCTTGATTGCCCCATGGCTCACGCCGGTGTCCGGTACGCCGCAGACCCAGAGTGCCGACGGCGCGCCCGCACGCGATGCCCTGATCGAGCGGCTGACCGCGCATGCCGGCCAGGCCGCACTGGCCGATGCCGACAAGATCGAAGCGGTCAGCGCGGCGCTCGGCTCGATGGCCAAGACCTTGTTCAAGCAGCTATGAGCGCGCACCTGCATGCGACGGCCAGGGCTGGCCGGCTGCGTCGGCAACAGGTGGTCTGACAGCATGCGCCGGGTGCTCAGTGCGCGCCCGAACGCAGGCGCGGCAATGCGCAGTGCGTGCTGGTCGATCTCGTCGAGTCCGTGTGCGCGTTGCCTTGTCTGCAGCTCTTCAATGCGCTGCTGCAGCAGTTGCCGGTGCAACTGGGCCATGGCGTCGTGCAGCGTGCGCGCCTGGCCCGCACACGACAGCGTAAGCCGATCCCCTCGCGTTACCCGCACTACAACGCAGCAAGCGCCTTGAACAGCTCGCGCAATTCGTACTTGTCGGTGTCGTCCAGGCCCTGCGCGCGCTGCTTGTCCTGCAGTTCGTCCAGGCGCTGACGCAGCAATTGCTTGTCCAGTTGCGCAACGACGTCATGCAGTTCCATCGCCCAGCTGTGTTCGTCGCCGGGCAATGCCTGTGCGGCCAGTTTCTGCAGCGCGGCCTGTTCGTCGCGCTCGGCGAAGTGTTCCAGCAGTGCGCCGGTGCTGATTTCCGGGCGTTGCCGCACCAGTGCCAGCAGTTCCATCAACAGGTCGATGCCGGGCAAGCGCAGGCCGGAAAAATCGTGGTCGCCCTCCAGGCTCATCGCCAGCGACGGACGCTGCAGCAGGATCGCGATCGACGCGCGTACCAGGCTGCGTTTCTGCGCGGGTGCACCCATGCGGGCAGGTGGCCGTGCCTGCGATGTGGACGCCTGCGCCGCCTGACTGACGCCCACGCCGGTCAGGCGCGATAGCTCCTGCTTCATCAGGTCGCCGAACGCGCCTTCGGGGATCTGTGCCAGCATCGGCTTGGCGCGTTCGGCCAGCCGCGCCTTGCCATCGAGCGTGTGCAGGTTGATCTCGCGTGACATCTCGTCGAAGAAGAACTGCGACAGCGGCGTGGCCTGCTTCAGGCGCTGATCGAAGGCCTGCGCGCCTTCCTTGCGCACGATGGTGTCCGGATCCTCGCCATCGGGCAGGAACAGGAAGAACGCCTGGCGGCCGTCCTTCATGCGTGGCAGCACCGATTCCAGTGCACGCCAGCCCGCCTTGCGGCCGGCGTTGTCGCCGTCGAAGCAGAAGTACACATCCGGCGCGTTGCGGAACAACAACTCGGCATGTTCGGGCGTGGTCGCCGTGCCCAGCGTGGCCACCGCCTGGGTGACGCCAAACTGGAACAGCGAGACCACGTCCATATAGCCTTCCACCACGATCAGCCGCTCGATCTTCTGATTGGCCTGGCGCACCTGCCACAGGCCGTACAACTCGCGGCCCTTGTGGAACAGCGCGGTTTCCGGCGAATTGAGGTATTTCGGCCCCGGGTCACGGCCGTCGGCCGGCGCGCCCATGATGCGTCCGCCGAAGGCGATCACGCGGCCGCGGCGGTCGAAGATCGGGAACATCACCCGGTCGCGGAACTTGTCGTAGACATGGCCGCGATCGTTCTTGGAAAACAGCCCGGCGCGTTCGAGCACGCTCATGCGGCGCGCATCGGTGCCCAGCGTGTCCTTCAGTGCGCTGTAGCCATCGGGCGCGTAGCCGATCTGGAAACGCGCGCGGTTGTCGGCATCCACGCCGCGGCCGTCCAGATAGTCGCGGGCGCGTTCGCTGCCCTCGAGCTGACGCTGGAAGAACTTGGTCGCCGCTTCCAGTGCCGAATACAGCTCGCGGCTGTCGTCCTGCTGCTGCGGGGTGCGTTGCTGGGTCTCGCGCGGGATTTCCATGCCGGCACGCTTGGCCAGCTCGTCGACCGCATCGAGAAATTCGAGGCGGTCGTAATTCATCAGGAAGCTGATCGCGGTGCCATGCGCGCCGCAGCCGAAGCAGTGATAGAACTGCTTGGTCGGCGAGACCGTGAACGAGGCCGAGCGCTCGTCATGGAACGGGCAGCGCGCCGAGTATTCCTTGCCCTGACGCTTGAGGGGCACGCGACCGCCCACCACCTCGACGATGTCGGTGCGTGCAAGCAGTTCGTCGATGAATGCGTCGGGGATGCGAGCCATCCCGCTAGGATATCCCAGCCGCCGGCGCGCGCCGATTTCAGTGAGCGAGGGTCCTCAGCAAAGCGGTGGATGCCGCCTGGGTACGCGCGGCGCCAGGCGCAGCATGCGCAATCAACTGCGCGTCGGTGCTTCCGGCGGCTGCAGCGTGGCGTCTGGTTCGGCGGCGACCGGCGGCAGGTTGTCCGTATTCACGCCGGCCTCGCGCAGCTTGCGATGCGAGCGCACGCGCTCGTCGATCACCGCGGTCAGCAGGGCGCCGACGAAGAACACCACCGAGGCGTAATACATCCACACCAGCAGGATGACCAAGGTGCCCATCGAACCATACGCGCTGCCAGGCGCGGCCTTGGCGATGTACAGGCCGATGCCGTAGCGGCCCAGTGCGAACAACAGCGCGGTGATGACTCCGCCGACGAAGGCCTGCCGCCAGTTGACGGTACGATCGGGCAGATAGCGATACAGAAAAGCGAAGGCGAGCGAATACAGCGCCAGGGTGGTGACGTAGCCGATCGCCGGCAGCACCGATGGCAGCCGTGCGAACACCACCTGCAACGCGGTGGTGGCAATCATCGACACGATCAACAAGAAGCCCAGGGCCAGGATCACGCCGAACGAGAACACGCGCTTCTTCAGCCACGCCATCAGGCCTTCCAGGCGCTGCTTGTCGGTGCGGAAGATCAGGTTCAGGGCGTTCTGCAACTGCGCAAACACCGCCGTGGCGCCGATGAACAGCAGCAACGTGCTCCACAGTCCGGCCAACGACCCTACGCCGGGTTGATCGGTGGCATTGCGGATCACCGTGTCGGCCACTTCCGCCGCGCTACCGCCAGCCAGTTGCGCGATCTGCTGCACCAGCGCTTCCTGTGCAGGTGGATACAGCGATGCGGTCAGCCACAGCAGCAGCACCAGCAGCGGTGCCAGCGACAGCAAGGCGTAGAACGACAGCGACGCGGCCTGCGTCATCACGTCGATCTCGAGAAAGCGATTGAGCAGTGCCATCGGCAGGCTGCGCTGCAGGCGGCTCAGATGTTTCTGCAGGTGTTCGGTTGAGAGCTTCGTCACCGGCGGGGGAATCCTTGGGCATACCGTTGTGTGCGCAGGCGTCGTGAGGTGAAGCCGGCATGCGGAATGCTTCACCCGGACCTGTGCTGGCGAAGGTGTTCTAACAGGGCGTGTTCAAAGATCGGGTGAAAGCGGGCGCTGGATGTTGCGCGTGTGCTGCTATTGAAACGGCGCTGCAGCCAGCCGCACTCGGGCGGCTGGCTGCAGTGCCCTGGCCATCGGGCACAGGGCACTGTGCAGGCGAAGATTCAGCCTGCCAGATGCTGCTTGACCAGCGTCGAAACCAGGCCCATGTCGGCCTGCCCGGCCAGCTTGGGCTTGAGTGCGCCCATCAGCTTGCCGATGTCGGCCGGGCTGCTGGCACCGGTCTGCGCGATGGCTGCCTGGATGGCAGCGACGATCTCGGCTTCGCCCATCTTGGCCGGCAGGTAACGCTCGATCACCACGATCTCCTCGCGCTCGATCTGCGCCAGGTCGTCGCGTGCAGCGGCTTCGAACTGGGTGACCGAGTCCTTGCGCTGCTTGACCATCTTGTCGAGCACGGCAATCACGGCGGCATCGTCCATCTCGACGCGCTCGTCCACTTCCTTCTGCTTGATCGCGGCATTGATTAGCCGGATCACGCCCAGGCTGTGCTTGTCGCCGGACTTCATGGCGGCTTTCATGTCATCGGTGAGCTGTTGCTTGAGGGGCATGGTGTAACTCCTGGGAGTGCGTGTTGCTGATGTGCCGATGCGCCATGACGGGCACGGTGCATCGGCAGGAAGTCGGGCCGGGCAGGCGCGGATGGCGGCAGCGATGCCGGTCGGCTCTGCAGCTGCGCAGAACGCGGCGGTCGCCTGGCAGCGGACCAATACAAAAAGCCGGCGACGCTTGCGCGTGCCGGCTCTTGGGTTCCACTCCGATGGGCCGCGCCTTCAGCGCATGCCCGTCGGCAAGGAACCGCGTTCGATCAGTACAAGCGCTGGCGCTTGGTGACGTCGCGCGAGGAACGACGCAACTGACGCTTCACAGCAGCGGCAGCCTTACGCTTGCGCTCCTGGGTCGGCTTTTCATAGAACTCGCGCTTGCGGGTTTCGGCCAGCACGCCGGCCTTTTCGCAGGTGCGCTTGAAACGGCGGAGCGCAAATTCGAAGGGCTCGTTCTCGCGGACTTTAACGCTGGGCATGGGTTCTCCAGATAATGGGATTTCCGTCCGGGAGCCCCGGGCGGGTGCGAGCGGACTCGCGTGACGGAATTTCCGGGTTGCCCCGGCGAGCCGCGCATTATAACGACTTGCCAACGACCTGCAAGCCCCCTGCAGCATCTGCGTGAGCAAGCCTGATAAAGCCTGCGCTTGCGGGTGATCCGGTGGCGATGACACGGCCGCGCAGCAGATCGCCCCTGGCCGATCTGCGCAGGGCAAAAGCTGCGAAAATAGGCCGCATGTCCATGCCTGCCGAGTTGCCGTGAAAGTTCTTGGGATCGAATCATCGTGCGATGAGACCGGCGTGGCGGTCTACGACACCGCGCTGTCGGGCGTGCCGGCGCTGCGGGCCCACGCGGTCTACAGCCAGATCGCGCTGCATGCCGAATACGGCGGCGTGGTGCCGGAGCTGGCCAGTCGCGACCATGTGCGCAAGCTGCTGCCGCTGATCCGCCAGACCCTGGACGAGGCCGGATTGCGGATCGACGAACTCGATGGGGTGGCCTATACCGCCGGCCCGGGCCTGGTCGGCGCACTCCTTGTTGGTGCCGGTGTGGCGCGGTCGCTGGCCTGGGCGCTGGACGTGCCGGCGATCGGCGTGCATCACATGGAAGGCCATCTGCTGGCGCCGCTGATGGAAGACGACCCGCCGCAGCCACCATTCGTGGCGCTGCTGGTCTCCGGCGGCCACACCCAGCTGGTGTCGGTGAAGGCGCTGGGCGAGTACGAGGTGCTTGGCGAGACGCTGGACGATGCAGCCGGCGAGGCCTTCGACAAGACCGCCAAGATGATGGGCCTGCCGTATCCGGGCGGGCCGCAACTGGCGGCGCTGGCCGAAACCGGCACCCCGGGGCGCTACAAGTTCGCGCGGCCGATGACCGACCGGCCCGGGCTGGATTTCAGTTTCAGCGGGCTCAAGACCCAGGTGCTGCTGGCCTGGCGCGGCAGCGACCAGTCCGATACCACGCGGGCGGATATCGCGCGCGGGTTCGAGGATGCGGTGGTGGAGACGCTGGCGATCAAATGCCTGCGCGCGCTGGACGCGGCCGACTGCAACACCTTGGTGGTGGCCGGCGGCGTGGGCGCCAACAAGCGCCTGCGCGCACGCCTGCAGGACGCGGCGCAGCGGCGCGGCGGCCGGGTGTGCTTCCCGCGGCCGGCCCTGTGCACCGATAACGGCGCAATGATCGCGTTCGCCGGCGCGCTGCGGCTGGAGGCCGGCGAGCGCGCCGACGCGGCAGTGCATGTGACGCCGCGTTGGGATATGGCGGGCTTGCCGCCGCTGGCGGCGGCGCGGGATTCGGGAGTGGGGATTGGAGATTCGTAGAAGCTAGTCCCTCTACCTGCTGTCTGTCGCGCTCTTGCCAATCCCCACTTCCGAATCCCCAATCACGGCTCCCAATGGACAAAGTTTTTATCGAAGGCCTGGAAATCGATGCGCTGATCGGCATCTACGACTGGGAGCGGCGCATCCGCCAGACGCTGCGGTTCGATCTGGAAATGGGCTTTGACAACCGCATTCCGGCCGCCAGCGACGACATCGCCGATACCCTGAACTACAAGGCGGTGAGCAAGCGGCTGATCGAATTCGTGCAGGCCTCGGACTTCGGGCTGGTGGAGACCCTGGCCGAGCGCTGCGCGGCGATCGTGCTGGACGAGTTCGGCGTGCATTGGCTGCGGTTGAAGCTGAGCAAGCCCGGTGCGGTGCGCGGCGCGCAGGCGGTGGGAGTGATCATCGAGCGCGAGCGGGCCCGCTGACGGCCACCGCCGCTGCACCGCTCGGCTAGCTCCGATCCTTGGCCGAGCCCCGGAAGATCCAGGCGGCGCCGGACCAGGGATCCAAGACCACGCCACCGATCCCAGCCCAAGGCGCGGTTCAACCGGACCCGACAAATCCCGAATCCCGAATTCCAAATCCCGACACTTGCCCCCTCGCGGTCGCCTCAGGCTAGAATTGACGGCCATGTAAACGTTTTCTCAAGGATCTCATGGCTGCTGATCGTATCGAAACCCTGATTGCCCAGATGACCGTCGAAGAGAAGGTCGGACAGTTGGGTGTGTTCGCCGACATGGTGCGGCCGTTCGCGCCGGACGTGAATCCCGAAGCCAATGTGCTCAACGCCGACGAGGTGCTGCAGCAGGTGCGCGCAGGCCGGGTCGGCTCGTTGTTCAATGGCGTCGGCGCCGCGCTGGGCGTGCAGATCCAGAAGGTGGCGGTGGAAGAAAGCCGCCTGGGCATCCCGGTGATCCTGGCGGCGGACGTGATCCACGGCATGCGCACGGTATTCCCGATCCCGCTGGGCGAGGCGGCCAGCTTCGAGCCCGAGCTGGCCGAGCGCACCGCGCGCGCCACCGCGATCGAGGCGACCGCCGCCGGCCTGCACTGGACCTACGCACCGGCTGTGGACATTGCGCGTGACCAGCGCTGGGGCCGTGGCGCGGAAGGCGCCGGCGAAGACGTGGTGCTGGGCGCGGCGTTTGCCGCCGCCCGCGTGCGCGGCTTCCAGGGCAGCGATCTGAAGGCCGACGATTGCCTGCTGGCCACCCCCAAGCACTTCGCCGCCTACGGCGCCGTGGCTGCGGGTATGGAATACAACACCGTGGACATCGCGCCGCAGACACTGCGCGATGTGCACCTGCCGCCGTTCAAGGCCGCCTTCGATGCCGGCGCACTGACCGTGATGTCCTCGTTCAACGACATCAACGGCGTGCCGGCCAGTGCCAACCACGAGTTGCTGACCGAGATCCTGCGCGGCGAATGGCAGTTCCCCGGCGTGGTGATTTCCGACTACACCGCCGACATGGAGCTGATTGCGCACGGCTATGCCGCCGATGAGCGCGATGCGACCAAGAAGGCGTTCCTGGCCGGCCTGGATCTGAGCATGCAGAGCGGCTTCTATGCCGCGCATCTGCCATCGCTGGTGGAACGCGGCGAGGTGCCGATGGCCACGCTGGATGCCAGCGTGCGCCGCATGCTGCAGCTCAAGGAGGCGATCGGGCTATTCGACAACCCGTACCGCTCGCTGGATCCGGCACGCGAAGCCGACACCGCGCATCTGCCCGCGCACGATGCGTTGTCGCGCGATGCGGCGCGGCGTTCGATCGTGTTGCTGAAGAACCAGGGCGAGGTGTTGCCGCTGAAGAAAAGCGGGCAGCACATCGCGCTGATCGGGCCGTTCGTGCAGGACCGCGAGAACATCGAGGGGTGCTGGACGCTGTTCGGCGACAAGCAGCGCTACGTGACCCTGGAGCAGGGTGTGCGCGCGGTGGTCGACAGCGAGCATCTGACGGTGGTGCCGGGCTGTGGCCTGGAAGAGGCGCTGCCGGGCGGTATTTCCGCCGCCATCGATGCGGCGCAGGCCGCCGACGTGGTGGTGCTGGCGCTGGGTGAACCGCAGCGCTTCAGTGGCGAGGCGCAGTCGCGCACCGAGATCGTGTTGCCGCCGGCGCAGCAGGCATTGGCCGAAGCCATTGCCGCCACTGGCACGCCGATGGTGGTGCTGCTGCGCAATGGCCGCGCGCTGGCCCTGAGCGGTGCGGTACGCGATGCCGATGCGATTGCAGTGACCTGGTACCTGGGCACGCAGACCGGTACCGGCGTGGCCGACGTGTTGTTCGGCGACTACAACCCCTCCGCGCGTCTGCCGATCAGCTTTCCGCAGGTGACCGGGCAACAGCCGTATTTCTACAACCATCTGCGTACCGGCCGCCCGGAACTGCCGACGCTGTCCGAGTACAAGGCACGCTGGCGCGAGATGCCCAACGAGCCGTTGTATCCGTTCGGCCACGGCTTGAGCTACACCACCTTTGCGTACGCGCAGCCGCAGCTGAGCAGTGCGCAGCTGGGCTGGGACCAGACCCTGACCATCACCACGCGCGTCACCAATACCGGCCGCGTGGCCGGCGAAGAAGTGGTGCAGTTGTATGTGCACGATCGCGTGGCCAGCCGGGTGCGCCCGGTGCGCGAACTCAAGGGTTTCCGCAAGGTGTTGTTGCAGTCTGGCGAAAGTACGGACGTGGTGTTCACCCTGACGCGTGACGCACTGGCCTTTACCAACCACAAGAATGTGTTTGGCGCCGAGCCGGGCGTGTTCGATGTGTGGGTGTGCGCCTCCGCCAAGAGTGGCGAGGCGGTGACGTTCGAGTTGCTGGAGGCCTGAACACCCGCAGGCGTGGTATGACGCACTTACGCGACACGCAGCTGAGTGCGGCTACTGCACCAGGTTTGATGGTGACGGACGTAGCCCAAGGGCGCGCCGTCATCGGGTCAAAGAGGATGTAGGCCCGCTTGGTGGGTGTGCACCACTTTTCTGCTGACACCTGCATGTATTACGCCATTGCACCGCACCGGATCGAACGCGGCTTCGCCGCGAAAATCGTGGCCACCGCCAGCACGCATTCGACGCGTGGCGGTGGCACGACTCCCCTGGGCGCGATCTTGCGGAGTTACGCCTCGTTCTGGACTGCCGCCTTGCTTTTGGGCGTCAGCTTGAGCAGGCGCCCGGTGCTGCCGCTGGCTTCGTCTTCCAGCAACCACAGCGCACCGTCCGGACCCTGTTCCACTTCGCGAATGCGCGCGCCCATGTCGTAGCGGGCCACCTCGCGCGGCTGATCGCCGAGCGAGACCTGCACCAGCGACATCGACGACAAGCCGCCGATAAAGCCGTTGCCGCGCCACGCCGGGAACTGCTTGCCGCTGTAGATCACAAAGCCGGCTGGCGAGATCACCGGTGTCCAGCTGATCTTGGGCGCGGCAAATTCCGGCCGTGTGTTGTGATCCGGGATCGGGGTGCCGTCGTAGTTGTCGCCATTGGAGACGATCGGGTAACCGTAGTTGGCGCCGCGCTGGATCAGGTTCAACTCATCGCCGCCGAGCGGGCCCATCTCGTGTTCCCACAGGCGCCCCTTGCCATCGAAGGCCAGGCCGAGAATATTGCGGTGACCCAGCGACCACACCTGCGCGGCAACGCCGCCCTGCGCAGCGAACGGGTTGTCGGTCGGCACGCTGCCGTCATCGTTGAGACGGATCAGCTTGCCGAGATTGGCTTGCATGTCCTGAGCGGGGGTGAACTTCTGGCGTTCGCTGGAGCTGATCCACAGCTTGCCGTCCGGGCCGAAGGCGAGCCGGTGCCCGAAGTGACCGTTGCCGGTGACCTTGGGATCCTGGCGCCAGATCACCTTCAGGTCCGACAGCGTGCCGCCGCCGCTGGCATCCAGCGTGAGCTTGGCGCGTGCCACTGCTGCGCCGCGGGTGTCGCCCTGTCCCGGTTCGGCGTAGCTGACATAAACCAGGCCATTCTTGGCAAAGCGCGGATGCGCCAGGACATCTCCAAAACCGCCCTGGCCGCCATAGGCGACTGCCGGAATGCCGGTGATGGCGCTCTTGCGGTTGGTCTTGAGATCCAGCCGCATCAATGCACCGCGTTTTTCGCTGACCAACAGACTGCCATCGGGCAGGAAGGTCATTGCCCAGGGCTCGTCGAAATCGGCAACAGTGGTGGCCTGGAACGGCCATTGCGCCTTGGGAATGGCGGCAGCCGGCGCGACGGCAGGCGCAGCACATGCGGTGGCGGTGGTGAACAAGCTGGCCGAGCAGGCCAGGGCAAGCAGACGTCGGACAGACATGAGGTCCTCCAGGGAATGGGCGCAGTGACGTTGCAGCCCTCCCGCAACGTGTCCTGCGTCGGGTTTTAAAGTACCTTACACGACGCCTTCAAGGCGGCCTTGTCGTAGATCACTTTCTTTGTGAGACGTGTGCGTCCCACATTACTGCTTCACCATGAAAAGGAGTTTCCATGGCTGCCACGCAAAAAACGTCACCTGCTTTTATCGCCGCATCCTGGGCTGCATTGCTGCTGGGCGGCATTGCCTACCTGGTCGGGTTATGGAACGCGCAGATGATGCTCAACGAAAAAGGCTATTACTTCACGCTGTTGTTGTTTGGCCTGTTCGCATCGGTGTCGTTGCAGAAGAGTGTGCGTGACCGCGCAGATGGGATTCCTGTGACGGGCCTGTACTACGCGATCTGTTGGTTTTCGCTGGTCATCGCGCTGCTGCTCCTGGCTATCGGCTTGATCAACGCGACCCTGCTGCTGAGCGAGAAAGGTTTCTACGCGATGGCCTACGCATTAAGCCTGTTTGGCGCAGTTGCGGTGCAAAAGAACACCCGTGATGCGATGGATGTCGCCAGCGCATCGCATTATTCGCGCGCAGTACCGCCACCACTGGACTGACGCAGCACCCACACATCGATACAACAACGCCACCTCGACGGTGGCGTTGTTGTCTTCAGGGCTTGGACTTGCTGTCGCCACTCACGAAGTCTGTCGCATTTTCCCAGGCACGCTTGACGGCATGGCGGGCCTTACTCCAGCTCAGGCCATCGGTGCCGCGGTTGGCTTCCCATTCGCGGTGCAATTCTGCTTCCACCTGATCGTAGGCGCGTGCATTTTCGCGGATGCGCGCTTCATGTCCTGCGAGGTAAGCACCTTCGTAATCTTCGTAGCGGTCACCTTCGGTGTAATACGATTCTTCGGTGAAGCGCTCGCGCCAATAATTGGATACGTTCTGGCTGCGGTCTTCGTCCGGCGCGCGGCCCGGAATCTGATACGGCACGTTCATGCTCGTCTCCGTGTTGAGTGTGCGCCCTAACCTAGGCGGACAGGTGTTAAATCCGTTGCCAGGGCAGGTGAGGAGGGCATCAAGGCATGCTGCACTTGTGTATTTGTCTCTAGTGCGCCCTTTAGCGACGCGGTGCGCTGCGCACAGCAATTCAGCCGGTGTCGGCGCGCATCACGTCGCTGCCGATGCAGCCTCGTACGGCAGCGGCGTGGCGCCGGCAGTACGCAGGCTGGCTTCGGCATGCTGCAGCGAGGGCTCGTCGGCGTCGATGATGACCAGGACGCGCCCTGCCTGGATTTCGTCCTCGAATTGGCGGCGGACCGGGTCTGGAACGGTGGCGCCGATCAGTGCAGATGACCAGGTGCCGACCAGGGCGCCTGCCAGCGCCATGACGCCGGCGCCGGCGATGGTGAGGCCGATCGGAGGCACGGCGATGGCGACTAGCCCGGCGACCAGGCCCGCAGCGCCCCCGGTGGCGGCGCCGCGCGCTGCAGCAGGGAGAAAATCCGTCTTGGCGTCCTTGCGCTCATCGGGAATGCCTTCCAGTTCAATATCCGAACGGGCAATCAAGGACAGTGCATCGTTGTCGATGCCGGCGCTGCGTGCGGCCTGCATGACGCGTTGCGCACTTTCGATATCGGGCGTGCTGTAGACACGGCGCAGTTTCATCGCAAGCTCCCATGCAGGTGAGAGCTGCAGCGTTGGACGGGCACGGTTAGTCGTGCGTGATCGCTGTGCGAGCGTCCTGCGAAAACCGCTATGCGGGCTTGCGCGGAAACAGGTAAATCAGCCAGCCCACCAGCAATGCCACCCCGGCGGCTGCTAGGTTCTGCCAGCTGGCGCTGGCCAGCAGACCCAGCGACAGCAGCAGCGCTGCGATGGGAATGGCCGGCCCGCCAGGCAGGCGCAAGGTGTCGGTGCGTTGCCGGTAGCGCCGCGCCAGCACGATCACTGCCGCGGCGGTACCGATATAGGCGAACAGCCGCGTGACCATCGACAGCAATGCCAGCTGCGTAAACGAGCCCGACACCGCCAGCGCCAGCGACAGCACGCCCTGGGTCAGCACTGCCGCAGCCGGGGTGTGGAAGCGCGGATGCACACGCGCCAGGAATGCGGGGCCGTAGCCATCCTGTGCCAGCGCGAACAGAAAGCGCGGCCCGAGCATGACCGTATTGCTGGTGGTGCCGAGGATGGAAATGGTGGCGCCCACGGTGAGGATCAGCGCCAGCGCCTCGCCGCCAAAACGGCTTGCGGCATCGGCCAATGGCGTGGGCGAGGCGGCAAGATTGGGCAGCGTGCCCTGTGCGACGACCTGGACCGCGGCGTAGATCAAGGTGACCGTGACGATCATGGTGATCAGCGCAAACGGCACGTCGCGGCGTGGGTTGCGATATTCGCCCGCGGCCGCAGGAATGTTTTCAAAGCCTGCATAGGCAAACAGCAGCAGCAAGGCCGCTTCGCCCAGATTGCCCAGGTCGCGCAGATCCGGCGTGGTGCCGGCAAAGGCCCACGACCAGTCCACGTAGAACAGGCCGATGGCCACGAACAGCAGCAACGGCACCAGCTTGCCGATCACTAACGCAATGCCGGTACGCGCAGCTGATTTCACGCCGATCACGTTGATGGCGGTGAGCAGGCCCAGGGAACCGACGACCACCAGCAAGCGCGCCCAGTGATCGGTCGCCACGGTTGGCCAGAACCGCGCCACCGCATCGGCCAGGCCGTTGCTCAATGCCGCTGCCGAACTGATGCGCGTAAGCCAGATCATCCAGCCGATCTGAAAGCCGACAAACGGGCCGAACGCCTCACGCGTGTACAGGTAACTGCCGCCCGGCGTGTCGAAATAACTGGCCGCCTGCGCGTAGCACAACACCAGCAGCGCTACCGCCAGGCCGGCCAGCATCACCGCCCACAGGCTCATCGGCCCCAGCAGTGCCGCGGTGGCCGCGGGCAGCAGATAGATGCCACTGCCGATGACATCGTTGATCGACAGGCCAACGATCTGCCAGCGGCTGACCACGCGGACCAGGCCAGTGGAATCGGGTGCAGGAGCCGGGGTGGTCATCGTGCCGCCTCCTTCAATTCGGGCAACTGCCAGCGAGCTTGCAGGCGTGCGTACTCGGCACGTGGCAACAGCACGAACAGCGGTTTGTCGTCGGGCTTCAACCAGGCCAGCAGGCGCTGCATATCGGCCGGCGCCATCGCGGTGCAGCCGGCGGTGAACTGGCCCGGCGTGCGCCACAGGTGCGCGAAGATGCAGCTGCCGCGCCCGGGAACCGCATCGGGATTGTGGGCGATCACGAAGCCCTCGCTGTAACGCGCATCGCCGGGATGTTGCAGGTCCAGGCGCATCGGTTCGGTCGACCCGGCCACTGCAGCCTTACCGACCTGCGCGGAATCGACGATGCGGTTGTACAGCGGCGAACTCGGCACATCCATGCAGTAGTGGGTGGCGCTCATCGCCTGGTACGGCATGGCGCTGTCGATCTGCTGGGCGTAACCGAAGGCCGGGCCGATCGCGAATACACCGGCCGGGCTGCGGCCGTCGCCTTCGCGCTTCTGCGGTCCTTGTGCCTGCGCCGGATGCAAGCCATCGCCCCAGGCACTGCCATGCCGCCCGAGCGCGACTGCGAAGCCCGGTGCGGCCGGTTGCCAGTGGCCGTCCACACGGGTGAATGTCTGCAGGCGCGCCTGGGTGCTGTCCCAGTCCGGCGTGGTCACCACGATCAATGCGCGCGCTTGATTCAAGGCATCGATCGGCCCGGCAGCGACGGCAAGGCTGCTGCAGCTCGCCAGCGCCAACAGCACAACGGATCGAAACAAGGTGGCAAGGCGCATGCAGGCTCCGGGGGAATGGTCGAGCGGGGACGAGTCTGGGGGCGATACACGGTTGACGGAGATAGTGCGCTGCTTTGGTACCACGTTGGGCGCACCATACTGTCGCTACTGTACTCAGCAATGCGGCCGTGTGCCGCATGCGCGCGCCTGGTTTGTGCGACTGCTTGGCGGGGCTTCGAGTGTGTTTTGTTGTTCTGGGAGAGTTGGCCTCTGTGGCTGGCTGGCTGCAGAGCGGCTGATCTGGGGCATGGTTGCAGGGCCCTTGCCCGCCCGCCCTCGCAGGACACGCCGCAAGTACATTCTTTTAGGCGCTTACGCGGCATCCATGCCGCGTAAGGTCCCGCGATGGTGAGCGGGCAAGGACCAGTCGCGATGGTCGGTGGGCATGGTGCAAGCAATGCACGAGGTTCGCTGTCCGGGTGGCTGCGTGTGCAAAGAAGCGCTAACGGCGCCATGCCGGCACCAGCGCGGCATGGAGATCCAATTGGCGTCTTAGTCGGCAAGTTAAGCCGGCAAAAGCTCCAGCCCATGGATGCGGCGGATGCCCAGGCCGGGCGAGTCGTCGATATGGATCTGGGCATCGTCGAAGTGCACGCCGCCCTCGGTGGGATCGAACTGCCCGAGCGCGGGCGCATCCAGATCCGCCAGGGTGATGCTGCCGGCCTTGGCCACCGCCAGATGCACTGCCGCAGCCACGCTGATGCTGGATTCGATCATGCAGCCGATCATGCAGGGCACGCCGTACAGGCCAGCGATATCGGCAATGCGGATTGCGTTGGATAGCCCGCCGGTCTTCATCAGTTTGATGTTGACGATATCGGCGGCACGGCGCTGGATGAGGTCGATCACCTGGACCGGCGAGAACACGCTTTCGTCTGCCATCACCGGCGTGTCGATCCGCGCGGTGACAAACGCCAGCCCGTCGATGTCCGCGGCCTTGACCGGCTGCTCCACAAGTTCCATCACGATGCCGGCGTGTTCCAGTGTGCGCATGGTGCGCACCGCCTGTTTGGGCGTCCAGCCCTGGTTGGCATCCAGGCGCAGCGATGCGCGACCAGCGACAGCGGCATGTATCGCGGTGATCCGCTCGAGGTCCGAGCCGCTGTCCTTGCCGACCTTGATCTTCAGCGACTGATAGCCGCGCGCGAGCGCGGATTGCGCCTGCGCCACCATCACGTCGATGCTATCGACGCTGATGGTGATGTCGGTGGTGATGCGCGGCGTGCCGCCGCCGAGGGCCCGGTAGAGCGGGGTGCCCAGGGCCTGCGCCCACAGGTCGTAGAGCGCGATCTCCACCGCCGCCTTGGCACTGGTGTTGCGCTCCAGCGCGTGCTGCACCAGCGCGCATAGCCGGTTGAGATCGGCCACGTCCTGGCCGATCAACGTCGGCCCGATGCAATGCTGGATCGCAGCGATGATGGAGCCGTGCGTATCGCCGGTGATCGGGGCGGTGGCCGGCGCTGCGCCATAGCCGATGTGGCCGCTGTCGGTCTGCAGCAGCACCACCACATCCTCGATCGCCTGCACGGTACGCACTGCTGTCTTGAACGGGGTCTTCAATGGCACGCGCAGCATGCCGAGGCGGAAGCCAGTGATCTTCATGGCGAGTCAGTCGGTGCGATGCGTTGGATGCGGGTGATGTGGTCGACGAATGGTGTGCCGTCGCTGGCGAGCAAGGGCAGCAGCGGCGTCACCGACACACCGTTCAAGCGCGCGCGCTGCACGTTGCCGGCTGCGTCGCGATAACTGGCGCCGGCCACGTCATGGATCACCCATGGCGCACCGCGCTCGTGTCCGATCACCAGCATCACATGACCAGGGATGTAGATCAGGTCGCCGACCTGCAGCCGGGCAAGTTGTTGCAGGCGCTGCGGCAGTGCGGCCTGCGCCTGGAACGGAACGCCCAGCAGCGCAGGGCTGCGTGCCTGATCGCCGGTATTGCGCGGCAATGCGATGCCCAGGCTGCGATACACATCCAGCACGAAACCGCTGCAGTCGCGCGCATCGTAATCGTTGCCCCAGCCATAGCGTTCGCCGAGAAATTTGAACGCCTGCTGCAACAATGCTGCAGGCGTGGCTGGCAGCGGGCCTACGCGCACGTCGGCACCGCGCGGTATCAGTGCCGGCACCAGCTGCAAGCGACCATCGCTGTTGCGCAGCGGCAACTGCACGACATGGGCAGCCTGCGGCGACTGCCCGTTGACCGGCTGCTGCGGCGGCCAGTCGCGAAGCAGCGGCACGCTGGTGCCCATGTCCAGCGCCAGTGTGGAGATGGCGGGCACCTCCGGGGTGTAGGCGCTTTGCACGCGTGCGCCGGTGACCACCAGCCGTGGGCGGCGTTGTGCATAGTCCAGCACCTCCTCACGCGTGCCCACGGCAATCCGGTCGGCGGCGATCCAGGCCGCATAGTTGGCCGCCAGCACAAAGTGCCATGCACCATCGGCGCTGGTGTGCAGCACCGCCACCGGTGTGCCGGGGTAGAGCGCCGATTCCTGGAAGCGGTCGATATCGTGGTCGTCGGTGGTGCTGAACACGCGTTGCGCGGTGGGGAAGGTGCGCAGTGCCGCGCGCTGCACCACCAGTGCAAACCGTGGCGTGACCTGCGCAGGTAGTGCATCCAGTGCCAGGGCGTGGCGCAGCGTCGCAAGGCGCGAGGCATCGATGCTGCGACCTTCGCTGTCGTATAACGCACGCGTCGGCATGGCCGACAGTGTTTCGATGCGCGCGCGCACCTCGGCCGCCGGCAGCACCTCGGCCAGCTGCGACAGGTCGTGCATGGAGCCATCGTCACGCAGTAAGCGCGCATTGAAGCCGGCGATCTGTGCGGTAGTCATGCGCAGCGTCTGCGCGTTGCCAGCGCGCTGGATCCAGTAGTCGGCGGTCAGCTGCGCATCGCTGGCCGCCAACGGTGCCGTGTGCGGTATCGGGCTGGCAGGCGTTGCCGCAGCGGCAACGCAGGACAGTCCGATGACCAGCAGCAACAACGTCAGCAGGCGGCGCGACAGTGGCATGAAGAGGGCTCTTGATGGATGCAGCGACTGGCGAGGCTTTTTACAGGCAATCACGACCGCAGGCGCGCGGACCTGTGCCGACCGCGCCGGCTTGTAGTGTACGCATGCGCAAGTATCCCCGGGGCGTGTCGCATGGCGCAGCGGCGCCGTAAGGTCTGTCGGTCTCTGCGCACGTGCAGTCTGCCTGCCACCGGCCGTAGCCGCGTGCTGCACGCCATCGCCCGCACGGCAGATAATGGGTGCATCGCCTGCGCGGCCCATCAGGGTGCTGGTGCAGCGCAAGCCCTTGCCGTTTTGCCAGGAGAATCCGATGTCATCTGCTCCCACGCTGTCGCCATCGTCCTGGCTCCGCGCCGCGCTGTGCCTGGTGGTGCTGTCACTGGGTGCGTGCGCGCATGCGCCGCAGCGCAACCCGCTGGCCCAGTGGGTTCCCTCGCCCAACTACGACGCGCGGCGGCCGATCCTGATCGTGCTGCACTTCACCGACCAGCAATCGGTGACGCAGAGCCTGGGCACGCTGCGCGGGCGCAATAGCGGCGGCCGGGTCAGTGCGCACTATCTAATCGGCGAGGATGGTGCGCGCTATCAACTGGTCAGCGACGACCAGCGCGCCTGGCATGGCGGCGCCGGGCGCTGGGGCACCATCACCGACATCAATTCCGCGTCGATCGGCATCGAACTGGACAACGACGGCAGTGAGCCGTTCGCGCCCGCCCAGATCGACAGCCTGCTGGTGTTGCTGGACGACCTGTGCACCCGCTTGCACATCCCGCGCACGCAGATCGTCGGCCATGAAGACGTGGCCCCGACCCGCAAGAACGATCCCGGCCCGCTGTTTCCGTGGAAGCGCCTGGCCGACGCCGGCTTCGGCCGCTGGCCCGCCGCCGATGCCCCCGCCGCGCCGGCAGGCTTCGATCCCTGGCAGGCGCTGGCCCTGCTCGGCTACAGCCTCGACGATCCCGCTGCGACGCTGCAGGCATTTCATCATCACTACCGCGGCAGCGACGCCCGCACGCTGGATGCCGAGGATTTGCGCATCCTGCATGCGTTGACCCGACCAGCACTGCGGCAATTGCAGCTTCCGTCGGTGCCCATCGAACCGGATGCGCCCTAGCGATCCAGCGTGATCGTTTTCCGTCGCCCTGACGAACGCTGCGGGGACTGGATCCCGACCACATTCTTGGTAGCATCCGCTCGCCCAAACTCTTGAAGGACGTCGTGTGATGAGGCTAGGAAAGACTGCCCTATGGGCCGCCACGATCCTGATGGTCGGCGGCTGCACCAAGACACCCGACGCAACGCCCGGAGACGTGCAGGCACCGCCCTCGCAGAGCGCTCCTGCTGCTGTGCCAGCGGCGGCGAGTCCTGCAACGGTCGACGCCGAGGTGCCGGCGCCCGGGCATGTGCTTGCCGATATCTATGGGATGAAGGGCGACGGATCGGAGTCGTACACCATCGACAACGGCGCCTTGGCCAGCTTCTGGTACGGCTACCGCTTCGACCTTGGCGGCAAGCAGTACTACACCGGCTTCGCCAACGCGGGCCCCGGCAAGTACGGCAAATCCGAGGAAGAGGACTCTCCGGACCCTGCTGTCGGCGTCAGCATCAGCCAGGCGACCTATGTGCTCGACGATGCCGGTGGCAAACCGGCATGGGGGCTGTTCCATGCGCAGCAGTGGGCCGGCGATTTCGGCGGCAACGAGAAGGCCGACACGCTGGACCAGACGCGCAAGCCGCAGCGCACCGAGACCAAGGATGGCCACCTGCTACTGGCGCTGCCGACCACGCGCTTTGCCAACGGCATCAGTAGCTTGGGTTTTGCGCTGTTTTCCTTCGATCCGAACAAGAACGACATGGGCGACTACAAGGGCTGGGTTTACCTGGGCACCGTGGCCACCGGCGAAGACAACAGCGCGGCCTGCGACGATGAGGGCACCATGAAGTGCGCGTCCAGCACCGGCACGCTGAGCTTCGAACCCGGCAGTGGATCGATGCCGACCCTGCGTGTGGCCATGAGTGGCACCGCCATTGCCGGCCCCGGCAAGGTCCGCAGCCTCGGCGCCGCCGACGTTGTCACCTATACCTACGACGCCGCCAAGCACCAGTACACGCCGCCGCTGGATCGCTGAGCCTGCCCGCGTGCCGGTCTGTTGTGGGCCGGCACGGGACGCGGACTGGCCGGCAGAGCCGGCTGGTTTCGGGCGCGGGAACTGGATAAGATTCGCCCACGGGGCCTGATGATCAGGCGAGTCATTCGCGAGCGGCAATGGATGCTGCACTCGCCCGAAATGCCGGAGTGGATCGCCGGCTTGCGGTTTGCCATGCGCGAATCGCCATCACCGCCCCTGACTTGGGGCCGGATCGCACTCACCGTTTTCTGTCCGAAGCCGCGTCTGCGACAGCTGCGTCTCTGCGGGTCGGGCCATGTCCGTGATGCGTAGCAGGGCGGCTTTCCGGATAACGCGGCATGGCGTGTCGGGATTGCGGTTGTGTTTCCGGCTTCTTCAATACATACAGGATGTTCTGCACATGTCCAACGACACTCAAGTTGCCGTCACTGTGGCACCGCCCTACCCGGGCAGCGTGCTGTACCTGATTTACGGGATGGATGGGGACGGCGCGCTCTCGTACGAGATCGACAACGGTGCTGTTGCCAGTTTCTGGCACGGCCAGCACTTCGATCTGGACGGCAAGCACTACTACACCGGTTTCGCCTACGCCACGCCCAACAAGTACGGCAGTGACGAAGCCGAGACCTTTCCGGATCCGGGCGAAGGCGTGTCGATCAGCCAGGCCACGTTTCTGCTGACCGCGCCGGACAGCGAGCGGCCGTGGATGCTGTTCCACGCGCAACAGTACGTCGGCCGCTTCGGCGGCGACGAGCGCGCCGACGCGATCGACGAAACGCGCAAGCCGCAGCGGCACCTCCTGGACAACGGTCACCTGCTGTTGGCAGTGCCCACCTCCAGTTTCGGCAATGGCGTCACCAGCTTCGGCTTTGCGCTATTTACCTTCGATCCGGACAAGAACGACCTGGGCGATTACCAGGGCTGGGTCTACCGGGGAACGCTTGCAGCCGGCGAAGACAACGAGCTCAGTAGCGACGAAGAGGGTAGCGTTCCGCACGTCTCCAGCCGCGGCACGCTGAGCTTCCAGCCGGTGCCCGGCGAGCGGATGCCGGCCATGCACGTGGCGTTGCAGGGCACGGTTATTTCCGGCCCTGGCCAGGTGCGCATGCTCGATGCATCCGATGCGGTGATTTACGTGTATGACCAGGCGAGCGGGCAGTACCTGCCGAAAGAAGTCCAGTGAATCGGTCGGTGCGCCGCTCCACGGAGCGACGCCTCGGCAGCAGCAAGAACCCGCGACTTGCAACACCGAACAGTCTTGTTGACCGTACACCAATTAGCTCATGGACGAGCTCGGTTGACCTTGTCGGCGCCCAGCGCCGTATATCAACCTCAAGGAGTAACACGATATGGCACGCGACTACACGAAGGCCGAGAACCTCGACATCATCGAGCGTGAGGCCAGGGAACGCCACATTCCAGTCGACGATTTCATGCGTTTCGCCTATGTCGAAACCGGCGGCAGGTTCGACGAGCAGGCCAGCCGTGGCCCGAACAGCGCCAAGGGCTTGTTCCAGTTCACTCCTGGTACCGCCGCGGCCTACGGCATCAGCGGCCGTGAACTGGATGCGGTGGCCAATACCGATGCCGCGGCGCGGTTATATCAGGACAATGCGAGGTCACTGACCCGCCAGCACGATAAAGACAATCGTCCGTACCTGTCCGGCAAGCCGCAGCCCGATGGGCTGGATATGTACATGGCGCACCAGCAGGGCGCTGCCGGCTATCGGTCGATCCAGAAGGCGGTTGCCGACGGCAGCTTCGCGCGCGGAGACACGCGCGCGAACATCATCAACAATGTGCCGCGCGAAAAGGATGCGGCCGGTGCCAAACAGTTCGAGGCTTATACCGGCAGCTCGCTGGCCGAGTTCAAGAAGATGTCCGATCAGGACATGGCCAAGACCTTTCTGAAGTACTGGGACACCAAGTTCGACCATATCGCCATCCCGGAAAAGGGCATCAAGCCGGTTGCCGAGGGCCAGTCCCAACAGCCGGCGGCGCCGGCCCGCGTGCAGTCGCATCCGGCTGCAGCGGCCGGGCAGGACGGTCAAGACGCAATCAAGCTCACCGCCGCGTATGAGATGGGCGTCAAGTACGACGATGTGAAGTACGCGATCAATATCGAGGGCCACAGGCTCTACCATCCCGGCGTGGACGGCAAGCACCTGGAACAGGGCTACATCGACTGCTCCGGCTGGGTTTCTGAGTTGCAGAACGCCACCATGCGGGAGATCAATCAGAAGGCCGGCCGCGACGTGTTCGGCCGCCAGGACATGCTGGTGCAAGGAATGACTGGCTCCGGTGGCATCGTCAAGAAAGCATTCGACAATTCCGGCGTGTTGCTACAAGGCCAGGACGTATTCAAGCCCGGTGCGCTGAAGGAAGGCATGGTCATTGGCGTGGACGCCAGCCGGAATTCGGGGCATGACCACTGGAAGGGCATCGATCACATCCTGATGGTGGTGCGCGACCCCAAGAGCGGCGAGCTGCAGGTCAGCCAGTCCAGCGGCACAAAGGGCGTCAATACGATGCCTTTGGACAAGTATCTGGCCGACAACCAGAACGCCAGGTTGTTTGCGTCCGATCCATTCGCCAAGGCGCGCGACCTGCTGCAGGACAGGCAGCAGACACAGTCGCAGAATCAGGACCATCCAACGCGTACATCGTTGCGACCGGGCGAGCAGGGTGTGGATGTAAAGGCAATGCAGCAGGCCCTGATCGAACTCGGGATAAAGGACAACAGCGGCAAGTTGCTGTCCGGTACCGGCTATTACGGCGACAAGACCAAGGAAGTGGTGGCAAACCTGCAGCGCGAGAAGGGCATGGATCCGACGGGTATTGCCGATAAGGCCACGCTCGAAGCACTCGGCAAGCAACAGGGCCAGGCCAAGAATAATGGCGAGGCCAAGCTCCCCGCTTCCGCCGCTGTCGAAGCGCAACGTCCAGTGGATCCGTTGCTCAAGCAGGCAATGGACCATCTTCAGAAGCATGGGCCGAACGGCGGCTTCAATAGCCGCGACGAAATGCAGCGTGCCGCTGGCCAAATCGCATTCGAAGCCAATGTCAGTGGGATGTCGCGTATCGACGAGTTGGTGCCGAGCACCAATGGCAAGGGGTTGATTGCGGTAGAGCGCAATCCCAACAACCCGCTCGATGTGAATCGTGCCTACGTGGACAAGCAGCAGGCCGCATCGGTACCGCTGGAGCAGAGTCAGCAAAAGCTCACAGCCGAGACGCAGCGGCAGAACCAGGAGGATCAGCAGCGCACGCAGACCGCGCAGACGCAATCGGGTCCTGCACGCTAGGCACCTCTCGTCAGGTTACGAATCTGTGCGACAGCAATCGCCAGTCCGGCATTCGACCGGACTGGCGATTGCGCAGGAGCGGGGATAGTGCGTCGATGTATAGGTGGCGAGCGCCGCGATCCGGTCTGTCCGTCCCGAGCCGTTGTTCGTCAAGCGATCCAAGTGCTTTGCCTGTTCGAGCGCTTCTGTGCAGGCAGCTTGCCTGTGGTGGCTTATGCTTGGCGCATGACGCAAGCACGATCCCCGGTAAACCCCGTATCGCACCACGTCGCATGCACCCTGCAGCGCATCGGGTGGCAGGTATCTGCGCTGTTTCTTCTGTGCGCAGTCCTCAACGTGCAAGCGGCTCCCATCCTCTCGCCGGCAACAACCGCCGCACAAGCCGGTCTGGTCAATGTGCAGGGCCTTGCGCCGGAGATTGCGGTGGACATGCGTTATGCGGGCAGCAACAACTTCACCGGGCACGTGGTGCCGGGGTATGAGGCGCCCACGTGCTATCTGTTGCGTCCGGCGGCGGAGGCCCTGGCACGGGTGGCGCGGTCGCTCAAGGCCCAGGGATATCGACTGCAGGTGTTCGACTGCTACCGGCCGGTGCGGGCGGTACAGGCCTTCGTGGCCTGGGCTGCGGATCTGCAGGATCAGTCGACCAAGGCGCAGTACTACCCGCGTGTGGACAAGCGCGCGCTGCTGGGCGACTACATTGCCGAGACTTCCGGGCATAGCCGTGGCGCAACGCTGGACCTGGGCTTGCTCGATTGCCGGAAGGGCCCATGCCAGCCGGTGGCGATGGGTACGGACTTCGATTTCTTCGATGCGCGTGCGCATACTGACGCGCGCGATATCAGTCCTGCCCAGCGTGCCCACCGCCAGCAGCTGTTGCGAGTAATGGCGGCGGAGGGATTTGCCAACTACCCGATGGAGTGGTGGCATTTCACCTTCCGCCCCGAGCCGATGCCGGATACCGCGTTCGATGTGCCGGTCAACTGAGCGACTGCGCCGCAGGCGGTGACTCCGGCCGCCGTGCTGTCCATGTTGTGTATCACCCCAAATCGCTGCAAGGAATTGCCATGTCCGACCCGGAACGCTTTATCGATATCGCCTGCCCGTATTGCGGGGAGTGGATCACCCTGACGCTGGATCTGACCGGAGGCGACCAGCATTACATCGAAGATTGTCAGGTGTGCTGCAAGCCGATCTCGGTCAGCGTGCAGTGGGATGAGGAAGGCGAGGCGCAGGTGAGTGCGCGCGGGCAGGACGATGCGTGAGCGCGGCGTGCCGCAGCATCGGGCACTCGTAGCGTTAGGCCGACCCTCATTCGCGTAAGCGCCTGCGCTTGCGGCCCCGGCCGGGATCCATCACCCGCAACCGCTAGACTGGTGCGCCTGCTGCCTGGATCGTCACGATGAATCTGCCCCTGCACTTCGGTCTGCTCGGTTCGCTGGAGGCTGGCCTGATCGCGTTGGTGCTGGGCGTACTGGTCTTCGCTGGGGTCGAGCATATTGGCCGGCGTCTGCACTTCACCCACGGGCACACGCTGGGTATTGCCTGTCTGCTCGCGGTCGCCATCGGCGGCGGCTACGACATCTGGAATCTCGTCTACACCAGCATCGTGCGGCTGGAGTCGCCGCTGTACGCGCGCCTGGCATTGGCCAAGATCCACGATCCCAACGAATTGGGATCGCGGGTGATCCTGGAAGTGGCCGGGGCGATCGCCGGTGTGGTGCTGGGTTGGAAACTGTTCAGCTCCGGAAGCTGGGATGACGAGACACCGAATGCGTAAATTTACGTTATGAAATGCGGCACGGTTCGCATATTTCGATGCATTGAATGAGCTGCTTCTGTTTGGCTCACCGATGTCTAACAGATGGCTAAGCGCAAACGTCTGACGCGTGGTTAAGAGGATGTTTTGCGCGAAATTGCGGCGGGTTTTGCGTTCATTCGGGCTGGGTAAGGTGGGGCCATGTGCGGCGACACCGCGCATTCCCAAGCCAAGGAGACCACCCAATGAAGAATCGCAACCGCACCTCGCTGCTCGCCGCCACCGCCGCTCTTGCCGCCGCCCTGGCGCTGCCGGCCATGGCGCAGAGTACGCAGCAGGATGCCGCCGCGACGTCGGCCCAGTCGGGAAGCTCTGCCACCACTGCGGCACAGCCTGCGCAGTCCGGCGGCGGCCAGACCTGGGCGAGCGTCGACACCGACAGCGACGGCGCCATCAGCACACAGGAAGCCCAGGTCAATGCCGGGCTCGCGCAGATCTTCAATGACGCTGATTCCGACAAGAATGGCAAGCTGACCCCGGACGAATACAAGGCGTTTGTCGCCAAGCAGCAGGGCGGCGCAGCGGGAAGTGGGTCGCAAGGCAACTGAGGTAGCAGGTCGCAAGGTAGTGAGTTCGTTCGCTGACGTGTTTTTTCGACATCAGGAGGCAGCTTTCGCAATCGCAGTCGTTTGAGCAGTGTTGTCGTTTGATCCGTGGCATCGCTTTGTGGATGCCCGTGATCAGCAAGTAACAGCATGACCACGTATCAGGATGGACACGCGGGAGCGATCTGCCAGGATCGCTCCCGTTTTCTTTACGTGCGTAGCGCTAGATTTGCCCGCTCGTCCCTTCGGCACATTCTCATGCTGCTGCGTATCGCCATGCTGGTCGGCCTGTCGAGTCCACTGTTGGCGCTCGCGGCGCCGCCGGAGTTGCCGCCAGCCAACCCGTCGCGTGCGACCTCCACCACAGGGACGGCAACACCGGCAATGGCGCCGTTGCCGATCGATCCACCACCGCCTGCCACCACGCCCTTGCTGCCGGCCGACGCTGCAGCGCCATCGGCTGCCAAAGGCGGTGCGGAGGCCGCACTGGCGCCGCAGGCCGGCACGTTGGCGCCACGGACCTTCCGCAGCCTGGACAGCGACGCCGACGGCTCATTGACCGTGGCCGAAGCCGGCGCAGACCCGGTCCTGCGCGAGAATTTTGCCGGCTTCGACAGCAATGGCGATGGGCGCCTGTCGCGCGACGAATTCGCCAGCTACCAGCCCGGTCCGGGCGACGCCGCGGGGGATTGACCGCAGCAGCGCTCCAGTGCGCTGCTAAACTGGCGCGATGACCTCTTCTGCACAGCGCGACGGCCAGGCGATCCAACTGGTCGGCTTCGACGGCGACGATACCCTCTGGAAAAGCGAGGACTATTACCGCACTGCCGAAGCGGATTTCGAAGCGATCCTGGCCGATTACCTGGATCTGGGCGATACCCGCATGCAGCAGCACCTGCTCGCGGTGGAGCGGCGCAATCTAAAAGTATTCGGCTACGGCGCCAAGGGCATGACGCTGTCGATGATCGAGACGGCGATCGAACTGACGCAGGCGCGCATCGCCGCACGCGACATCCAGCGCATCGTCGAGATCGGCCGTGCCACGCTGCAGCATCCGGTGGAGGTGATTGCCGGCGTGCGCGAGGCGGTCAGCGCAATTGCCGCCGACTATGCGGTGGTGCTGATCACCAAGGGCGACCTGTTCCATCAGGAGCAGAAGATCGAGCAATCCGGTCTGGCCGATCTGTTTCCGCGCGTGGAGGTGGTGTCCGAAAAGGATCCCCAGACCTATGCGCGCGTGCTGGGCGAGTTCGACCTGCCGGCGCAGCGCTTTGTGATGATCGGCAATTCCTTGCGCTCGGACGTGGAGCCGGTGCTGGCCATCGGCGGCTGGGGGATCTACACCCCGTACGCAGTGACCTGGGCGCACGAGCAGGAGCATGGCGTGGCCGCCGACGAGCCACGCATGCGCGAAGTGCCCGACGCCGCCGGCTGGCCGGCGGCAGTGCATGCGCTGGATGCAGTGGCCCGGCAGCACGCGCTAAGCTGACTTCCGTCGCGGCCAGCGCCGCGACCTGGATCTGCCGGCGCAACCGGCGGCGCCCAGCAACAGGACGTTTCCGGTCAGGCGTGGGTGCCTGGCCGACTAGGAGGGATCACCGATGCGCATGTTGTCGTTTACCTGCCGTGTCAGCCTGGCCGTATTGCTGGCTCTGTCAGGCGGCGCGCCGTCGCTAGCGGCTGCCGAGCTCGAGGAAGAAGTCATCAACCCGAGCGAAGTGATCTTTCGCGACGGCCAGCCTTACTACGACGATGGCGGCAACTATGTCCGCCTGCGTACGCGTCGGGACGCGGGAGAGCTGGTGTATTTCCGCATGGTGCGCTTCGACCGCGAGCAGGGTTATGTGGATGCCCAGGGCCAGAGTGTTGCGACCTTGCAGACCCGGCCGGACCGGCGTGAGCGCAGCAGTGTGTTTGCTGCCGACGGATATTCGGGCGAGCGCTACGGCCCATACGGCGGCGACGCCCGCGGATACCTCGGGTTTGGCGCCGGGCTACGGCTGGGCGCGTCGCGCAACCGCCCGTACGGCCAGATCTATTACGGCAATGGTCTGTATGGCCCGGACCCTTACAGCAGCCCGCACAATCGCGATGCGCGACAGCGTTACATCGGCTCGGGCTATGTGGGTGCCTGCGATCTCAGCGGCTGCCGCGAAGTGCACTACGGTGGCTTTTACGATCTGCGCTGAGCGCGGCCGGCGCGGCGGTGCGCGCGCCAGACATGCGAATGCTCGTGGGGGTCCGGCGTCACGCATCCGTTCCGACTCGGGGCATACCACACGGCTGGCGCGCTGACGGCGCGCCGCCTGTGTCGGTGGCGCAAGCGCTCGGCCTGACAGCGACGCGGGCATGCGGCATCATCGGCGCATGCCTTCCTTGCCCACCTCGCTGTTGCGATCCCTGCCGCTGCTGAGTGTGCTGCTGCTGCCGATGCTGGCAGTTGCGCAAACATCGCCTGCGCAAGCATCCGCGCCTGCCGCTGCGGCACCGGCTGCTGCGCCGGCAGTGACGCCGGGCACCGGCGATGCCTGGGTGGACCAGCATCTGGCCGACATGGGCAGCTACGCGCAGCGCTACCCGGACAGTTTCATCGGCGAAGTTGCGCGCTACACCGGCACCCCGCGCGGTTATGTGCAGGCTCTGCTGCAGGTGCATGGCTGGCACGCCGGCGACATCTATTTCGCCTGTTTCTGGGCGCAGACGCTGCAGTTGTCCTGCCGCGACACGGTACGCGCCTACAGCCGTGACCATCATGACGGCTGGGAGGGCGTGATTATGCGGCTGTCGGTCACGCCGGAGACCGTGCATATGCGCGCGCTGCGGCACGCCATCGTCGCCAGTTACGACCGCTGGGAACGTCCGATCACCCTGGACGCGCTGCTGCGCCGCCAGCTCGGCGATCACGCGCAACGGCTGGAAGCCGCGCGCCAGGCCAGCGAGGCGGCCGAGGCAGCGGCGCAGGCCGGGCTTTAAGCGGCTGGCAAACCGACGGCGTAGCCGCCAGGCGGGTGCGGCCGTGCTCGGAACCGGCGTGTACCACTCGTACGCTGCGTTTCCTACGCGCCGCCCACGCAGATCCGGCGGTTGCCGGCTCAAGGTGGTGTCGGCTACCGGTGCGGCAGCGTGCTATTCGGCGTCAACTGGCTGCAGTAGTGGCACCGGAGCCGTGCCAGCCGTTCGATGCGCGCCGGGTCGGCCTGAGCCTGGGCGAGGCTGGTGGCCTTTCGCGCTTGTTGGCCATCCTCGGAGCGACCAGCGAGATGACTGCGCTCCCGGCCGCACGGGCGCAGTCGGCATTAGGACCGACATGGACCACGCCGTGCGCTGGGGTTGCGAGCGTGCCCGCCATCCGTATCCAGCTGACGACTGCTCGCCACGGATCGCCAGCCGCCACTTGATGCGCTTTACGCCTGGTTGGAACCCGCACAGTGGCAAGACGTGAGGTGATCAACAGGCTGCGCGGCTGTCTGCGCGGCAACACAGGCGCCGGCATGCTGCCGTGCAGCTGGCCGCCGCAGGGCGCGGTCGGCGAGAATGCTGCAACGCCGGCGTTGGCCGGCCCTGCCAAGACCAGCCCATGCGCGATACCGTGTTTGTCTCCCCCGATCACATCCGCAGCCTGTTCGCGCAGGCGATGTCGGACATGTATCGCGCCGAGGTGCCGTTGTACGGCGACCTGATGACGCTGGTGGCGCAGGTCAACGCCGACACCCTGAGCGCCGATCCCGCCCTGGCCGCGCGCCTGCAACGCAACGACGAACGCGCGCGGCTGGATCTGGAACGGCATGGTGCCATCCGCGTCGGCACGGCGCAGGAACTGGCCACGTTGCGGCGGCTGTTTGCGGTGATGGGCATGCATCCGGTGGGCTATTACGATTTGTCGGTGGCCGGTGTGCCGGTGCATTCCACCGCGTTCCGCCCGATCGACGAGGCGGCGCTGTCGGTCAATCCGTTCCGCGTGTTCACCTCGTTGCTGCGGCTGGAGCTGATCGAAGACGCCGCGCTGCGGGCGCAGGCGGCGCAGATCCTGGAGCAGCGGCAGATCTTCACCGCCGCCGCGCTGGAGCTGATCGAGCAGCACGAGCGCCATGGCGGGCTGGAGGCGGCGCAGGCGCAGCAGTTCGTGGCCGAAGCGCTGGAAACCTTCCGCTGGCATGGCGATGCCACCGTGTCGCTGCCGACCTACCGCGCGCTGAGCGAGGCGCACAAGCTGATCGCCGACGTGGTGAGCTTCCACGGGCCGCATATCAACCACCTGACGCCACGCACGCTGGATATCGATGCGGCGCAGGCGCAGATGCAGCGCGCCGGCATCGACGCCAAGGCGGTGATTGAGGGGCCGCCGCGTCGTCGGGTGCCGATCCTGCTGCGCCAGACCAGCTTCAAGGCACTGGAGGAGCCGGTGCGCTTTGTCGGCGACAGCGGGCAGGCCGAGCACGGCACGCATACCGCGCGCTTCGGCGAGATCGAACAACGCGGGCTCGCGCTGACGCCCAAGGGCCGCGCGCTGTACGACGCGCTGCTGGCGCAGGCACGCGACAGCGATGGCGCGGGCAGCACCGGTACCGATTACGCCACGCGGCTGCAGACCGCGTTCGTGGCATTTCCCGACGACGAAGCCGTGCTGCGTCAGGAGGGCCTGGGCTATTTCCGCTATGCGCTGACCGAGGCCGGACGTGTCGACCCCGCGCAGGTGGCGGCAATGCCGGCAGAAACCGCGATTGCGCTCGGTCTGCTCAGTGCCGATCCGATCATCTATGAAGATTTCCTGCCGGTGAGCGCGGCCGGCATCTTCCAGTCCAATCTCGGTGGCGCCGAACAACGCGCCTATGCCGCCCATTCGAGCAAGCGCAGTTTCGAACAGGCGCTGGGTGCGCAGGTGCAGGATGAGTGCGCGTTGTACGCGCAGCTGGAGCGGGCGTCGCTGCAGGCGTTGCTGGTGTAGCAGTCACGGCGCGGCGTGCGTGTTTGCACGCCTGCTGTCTGCCGGCTCTGTCGCGCATTACGTGTCGTGATCGCGCAGTGCATATTGCTTTGGGGGCGCCGTCGCCCGAACAACGCATGTAACGCACTGTTTGCATCTTGCACACCGACCATCTCGACAGGTCCTTGCCCGCCTACCGTCGCGGGACCTTACGCGGCATGGATGCCGCGTAAGAGCCTACACGGACGTACTTGCGGCGTGTCCTGCGATGGTAGGCGGGCAAGGGCCCTGCAACCAGGCCGCAGACCTGCCGCGCAACAACTGATCCATTCCTGATCCATCCATACCGTCCAACCACGTCAAGGCAACCGAGCTTCTAGATCGCAGCGTCGTCTGGACGCGGTCAAACACTTGGGCTCTGGCCAAAAGCCGCGTGAGTCGAGCGTGCATTTGCAGCTCGCATCACCGTGCCGCGTTTAAATGCACTGCCAGCAGCGATGCCCCGGCGGCATACCGGCAATCGACAAGCGATGGCGAAAGATACGGGCCACCGCCATGCCGGCCGGCACGCACCGGTCCATGCAGACCGGCGCGTGTGCTGCTTCGCCTTAGTGCGCGGACGCCGGGCGCCGTGCCGCCGCGCGCTCTGCCCGGCGTGCACGCGCACGTGCGCGGCGCGCCTTCCAGCGTTCGCTCAGGCAGGAGAAGATCACGTACAGCGCCGGGGTGCTGAGCAGGGTCAGGCTCTGCGAGAAGATCAGTCCGCCGATCATCGCAATGCCCAGCGGGCGGCGCAGTTCGGAGCCTTCGCCCAGGCCGACCGCCAGCGGCACCGCGGCCAGGATCGCCACCATCGTGGTCATCATGATCGGGCGGAAGCGCACGATCGAGGCCTCGCGTGCGGCCGCACGCGCATCCATGCCGTGCACGCGCTGCGCCACCAGCGCGAAGTCGATCATCATGATCGCGTTCTTCTTGACGATGCCGATCAGCAGCACCAGCGCGATCATCGAAATCACCGACAACTCGGTGTTGGTGAGGAACAACGCCAGCAGCGCGCCGACGCCGGCGGCCGGCAGCGTGGACAGGATGGTCACCGGATGGATCAGGCTCTCGTAGAGCATGCCCAGCACGATGTAGACGGTGAGCACCGCGGCCAGCAGCAACACGCCCATCGAGTTGGGGCTGAGTTGCACGTTGAAGCTGTCGTCGCCACTGAGGCGGATGCCGTCGGGCATGCGCAAGCCTTCCACGGTGGACTTGATGATCAGGTCCGCCTCGCCGGTGCTCACGCCCGGTGCGAGGTTGTAGCTCAGATCCATCGTGGTGTACTGGTTTTCGTGGACGATCTGCGGCGGCGCCAGCCCGGGCACCTGGGTGGCGACGGAGGTGATCGGCACCATCAGGCCGGCGCGGTTGGGCACGAAGACCTGGTCCAGCGCCTTGGGCGTTGCCGTTTGCGAGGGCAGTGCATTGACCACCACGCTGTACTGGTTGAGATCCGAATAGATGGTGGAAATGGAGCGCTGGCCGAAGGCGCCATACAGCGCGCCATCGATGGCACCGACCGAAATGCCCAGGCGCGCGGCCTTGGCGCGGTCGATCACGATGTTCTGGCGCAGGCCGGATGTATCCACGTCGGTGCCGACATCGCGCAGGCGCGGATTCTTCTTCAACGCCGCCTGCAGTTTGGGCAGCCATTCCTGCAGCTGCGCCAGGTCGTTGCCCTGCAGCGAAACGCGGTACTGCGCACCCTGGCTGGTGCCGCCGCCGCCGTCGCTGGGCAGGTCCTGGATCGCGCGCAGGCGCAGATCCAGATCCGGGTAACGGTCGGCCTTGGCGCTCAGGCGTGCGACCACCTGCGCGGTGGTGTCGCGGCGGCCTTCGTCGCGCTTCTTCAATTCGATATTGAACGAGGCGCTGGAACCCTGCCGGCCGGAGCCCAGCCGCGCGCCGACGGTCTTCACCGCCGGGTCGGCCATCAGCATGTCGGTGATGCGGCGCTGGCGGCTGACCATGTCGGCAAACGACACCGTGGCGCTGGAATTGGCGCGGCCCCAGATCAGGCCGGTGTCCTGCGCCGGGAACGAGCCCTTCTTGACTGCGCCGCCGAGAAAGACGGTGGCGGCGATCAACAGCAGCGGCGTCAGCGACAGCAGCAGGGCGTGGCGCAGCGAGAAATCCAGCGCCACCGTGTACACCGCGAGCATGCGCTCGTGCATGCGGTCCAGCCAGGCGCCGAAACGGCCAGGTTTTTTCGGCTCGGTATGTGCGGACAGAAAGCGGCTGCACAGCGCCGGCGTCAGGGTCAGTGACACCAGCATCGACACCACGATTGCCGCCACCAGGGTCACGGTGAACTCGCGGAAGAACGCGCCGATCATGCCGCTGGCAAACAGCATCGGAATGAACACCGCCACCAGCGAGGCAGTGATCGAGACGATGGTGAAGCCGATCTCGCGCGCACCGGCCAGTGCGGCATCCAGACGCGGCATGCCTTCGTCCAGATGACGCATGATGTTTTCGATCACCACGATCGCATCGTCGACCACAAAGCCAATGGCGATCACCAGCGCCAGCAGGCTGAGGTTGTTCAAGGTGAAGCCCAGCATGTACATCACCAGCGCCGAGCCGGCCAGCGACAGCGGCACGGTGACCGCCGCGATCAGCGTCGGCGCCAAGCGGCGCAGGAACAGCGCCATGGTCAGGATCACCATCACCAGGCTGATCATCAGCGTGGCCTGCACCTCGTGCAGCGAGGCGCGGATGGTCGGGGTGCGATCGAAGTAGGGCGTCAGCTTGGTGCCGGGCTGCAGGTAGGCGCGTAGCTCGGGGATCTGCGCCTTCACCTGGTCCACGGTTTCGACGATGTTGGCGCCGGCGCGGGTGAAGGCGTACATCACCACCGCCGGTTTGCCGTCGAACCAGGCCGCTTGATAGGCATCCTGCTGGCCGTCGTAGAC
Organism: Xanthomonas sp. NCPPB 1826; assembly: GCF_056725285.1. NCBI lineage: Bacteria > Pseudomonadati > Pseudomonadota > Gammaproteobacteria > Lysobacterales > Lysobacteraceae > Xanthomonas > Xanthomonas sp. NCPPB 1826. Next base: position 4,484,565 of record NZ_CM161521.1, on the reverse strand, counting down.
GGTGGCCACGTCGCCCAGCCGCACGATGCGCCCGTTGGACTGGGTGGAGATCGCCAGCTGAGCGAAATCGGCGGCCTTGGACACCGAATCGTTGGCCACGATCGCCATGGTGGTGTTGCCGTCGGACAGGAATCCGGTCGGCGAGGTGACGTTGGCCGCGCGCACCGCGTTGCGCAGATCGTCCGGGGTCAGGCCCAGCGCGTTGAGCGCGCGCAGATCCACATCCACGCGGACCGCCGGCGTGGAGGCGCCGGCGATATCGACCGAACTGATGCCGGTGATCTGGCGCAGCCGTTGCGCCAGCAGCGAGTCGGCAACGTTGTAGAGCTCATCGGCCGATTGCGTGTCCGAGGTCAACGCGATGGCGATGACCGGGTCGTCGTTCGGATTGGCTTTCGAATAGATCGGCGTGCCGAGCCCGGACGGCAGGTCCGATTGCGAGGAGTTGATCGCCGTCTGCACATCCTGCGCGGCCGAATCGATGTTGCGATTGCTCTGGAACACCAGCACCACCAGGCTGCTGCTCTCCGAACTGGAGGAGCGCATGCGGTCGATGCCGGGCAGCTGGCCCAGGTGGCGTTCCAGCGGTGCGGTGACGGTGGAGGCCATGGTGCTGGCATCGGCGCCGGACTGCGTGGCGTGCACGAAGATCACCGGAATCTGGATGTTCGGCAACGCCGCCACGCCCAGCCGCAGGTAGCACATCAATCCGATCACGAACAAACCGATCGCCAGCAGCGCGGTGCCGATCGGGCGCTTGATGAAGGGCGCGGAGATGTTCATGGGGTGACTGCCGGGAATCGGGAATCGGGATTCGGGAATCGGGAAAGGCAACGGCCAGCGCAGCTGCCATGCGTGCGTGCGGGAAGGCGATGCCGTGGGCAGGCAGACCGATCAGCGATGACGCCATCGGTCATCATGCCGGGCGCTCCGAAGTGGAGGCCGGAGGCACGCCGTCGCGGCGGGCGGCACGCCGCGCGCGCCAGTCACGCAGCCGCTCGCCGGCACGTTCCATGTACAGGTAGATCACCGGCGTGGTGTACAGCGTCACCAGCTGCGACAGCAGCAGGCCGCCGACGATGGCGATGCCGAGCGGACGCCGCAGTTCCGAACCGATGCCGGTGCCCAGCGCCAGCGGCAGCGCGCCAAGCATCGCGGCGGCGGTGGTCATCATGATCGGACGGAAACGCAGCAGGCAGGCGCGGCGGATCGCCTCGTGCGCGTTGGCGCCGTCGCGGCGGGCGTCGATGGCGAAGTCGATCATCATGATCGCGTTCTTCTTGACGATGCCGATCAGCAGCACGATGCCTACGATGCCGTCCACCGACAGGCTCAACCCGCACATCATCAGCGCCAGCAGCGCGCCGACGCCGGCCGGCGGCAGCGTGGAGATGATCGTCAGCGGGTGGATGTAGCTCTCGTAGAGCACGCCCAGCACGATGTAGATCACCACGATCGAGGCCAGCAGCAGCCACACGATATCGGTCTGGCTGCCAGTGAATTCGGCCGCCTTGCCGACGAACGCCGCATGTACCTGGGTCGGGATCTTCAGATCCTGGCGCGCCTGCTCGATCGCCTCCACCGCCTGCGACAGCGAATGGCCCGGGGCCAGATTGAACGAGATCGTGACCGCCGGCAGCTGTTGCTGGTGGCTGACCACCAACGGCGTGTTGGTGACCTTGGCCTCGGCCAGTGCGGCCAACGGAATGATGCTGCCGGCGCCGACCACGATGCCGGTGTTCTGCGCGCCCACGCCGGTGGCGGTGGAGGAGTTGGACGAGGTCAGCTGGCCGAAGCTGGTGGCATTGGTGCCGGTCAGCGCGCCGCTGCCGTTGCTGGCCACCGCCAGCTGGTTCATCAACGCGGTGCTGCTGCGGAACTCCGGCGCCACTTCCAGCACCACCCGGTACTGATTGAGCTCGGTGAAGATGGTGGAGATCTGGCGTTGACCGAAGGCGTCGTACAGCGTGTCGTCGATGGTCTGCATCGGCACGCCGAGCATGCTGGCCTTGTCGCGATCGATGCTCAGCTCCAGCGCCCGGCCCTGGTTGGCCAGGTTGTTGTCCACGTCGGCCAGCTCGGGCAGCTTGCGCATCGCCTCGGTCATGCGCCCGGCCCAGGTGGCCAGCTCGCTGCTGTCCACATCCGACATCGAATACTGGTACTCGGTGGCGGCCACGCGGGTGTCCAGGGTGACGTCCTGCACCGGCTTGAGGAACAGCGCCACGCCGGGAATGCCGGCCACCGCCTTTTGCAGGCGCGGCAGCACCTCGTCCAGGCCCTCGCGGTCGCCGCGCGTCTTCAGCACGATCGACAGCTGGCCCTGGTTGATGGTCGGGTTCATGGTGCCGGCGCCGATGAAGGCGGCCACGCCGGTCACGGCGGGGTCTTTCTGCAGCGCCGCGGCCACCGCCTGGGTGCGCTGCTCCATCTGCGGGAACGCCACGTTCTGGTCGGCCTGCACCACGCCGGTGATCAGGCCGGTGTCCTGCTCGGGCAGCAGGCCCTTGGGGATCGCCATGTACAGCACCACGGTCAGCGCCACCGCGCCGATCGCCACCGCCAGGGTCAGCGGCTGGTGCGCCAGCACCCAGTCCAGGCTGCGCTCGTAGGCGCCCACGGTGCGCGTCCACAGGTTGGTCTTGCCGGCGGCCGCGGCGCGTTCGTGCGCATCCTCGCCTTCGGGCAGGGCGTCGGGCTTGAGCAGGTAGGCGCACATCATCGGCGTCAGCGTCAGCGACACCAGCATCGAGATCACCACCGCAATCGACAGCACCCATGCAAACTCATGGAACAGCCGCCCGGTCACGCCCGGCATCAGCAGCAGCGGCAGGAACACCGCCACCAGCGATACGGTCAGCGACAGCACGGTGAAGCCGATCTGCTTGGCGCCGATCTCGGCCGCTTCCGGCCCGCTCTTGCCCTGTTCGATGTAGCGCACGATGTTTTCGATCATCACGATCGCATCGTCGACCACGAACCCGGTCGCCACCACAAGCGCCATCAGCGACAGGTTGTCCAGCGACATGCCGGCAAACGCCATCACCCCGAAGGTGCCGGCCAGCGACAGCGGCACTGCCACCGAGGGAATGATGGTGGCCCACAACCGGCGCAGGAACACGAAAATCACCGCCACCACTAGCGCGATGGTCAGCACCAGGGTGAACTTGACCTCGTGCACCGAGGCGCGGATGGTTTCGGTGCGGTCGGAGAACACCTCCAGGTGCACGTCGGCCGGCAGCACCGCCTGCAGCTGCGGCAGGATGCTGCGGATCTGCTCCACCGTCTGCACGATGTTGGCACCGGGCTGGCGGCGGATTTCCAGCAGCACCGCCGGCTTGCCGTCGGCCCAGGCGGCGAGCTGGTCGTTCTCCACCCCGTCGACCACGTTGGCCACATCGGCCAGCCGCACCGGGCGGCCATTGCTGTAGCTGATGATGGTCTCGCGGTACTGCGCCGCGTCGGTGAGCTGGTCGTTGGTGCCGATGCTGTAGGACTGGGTCTTGCCGTTGAGCGAGCCCTTCGGCGCGCTGACGTTGGTCTGGGTCAGCGCGCTGCGCAGCGATTCCATGGTCAGGCCCATGTTCGACAGCTGCGCCGGGTTGACCTGGATGCGCACCGCAGGCCGCACATTGCCGGCGATCGACACCAGGCCCACGCCCGGCACCTGCGACAGGCGCTGGGCCAGGATCGCATCGGCATAGCGGTTGACCTCGCGTAGCGGCAGCGAGTCGGAGGTGAGCTTGAGGGTCAGGATCGCCGCGTCGGCCGGATTGACCCGGTTGTAGACCGGTTGATACGGCAGCGACGAGGGCAGGGTGGCCTGACGGATCGCCGCCTGCACATCCTGCGCGGCGATGTCGATGTCGCGGTCCATCGAGAACTGCAGGATGATCGTGGACAGGCCTGCCGACGAATCGGAGGTCATCATCTGCAGCCCGGAGATCTGCCCGAACTGGCGCTCCAGCGGCGTGGTCACCAGCGAGGCCATGGTGGTCGCGTTGGCGCCGGGGTACTGGGTGGTCACCACCAGGCTGGGCGCGTCGATTTCCGGCAGCGCCGAGACCGGCAATTGCCGGTAGCCCAGGATGCCCAGCAGCAGGATGCCCGCCATCAACAACGAGGTGGCGATGGGACGGCGGATGAAGATGGTCGAAAAGCCCACGGGGGGTGTCCTTGCTGAAGACGTCAATCGATGCCGGCGCGCGCAGCGCCGATGCACACCGGCGACGGAAGGCCCGTCGCCGGTGCTCGCGAGTTAGCGCGGGCCGCCGCCGCTGCGTCGGCCGCCGGCGCCGCCACGGCTCTTGTCCTGCGCGGCCTTGAGTTCGGCCTCGGTCGGCTCCGGCGGGGTTTCGCCCGGCTTGAGCGCGCTGACCTTGCTGCCCGGCTTGAGCCGGAACTGGCCTTCGGTCACCACACGCTCGCCTGGCTTGAGCCCCTTGGTGACCTGTACATGGCTGTCGTCCACTTCCACGCCCTGCACCACGGTGCGCATCTGCGCGGTGTTGTCGTTGCCGATCACGTAGACGTAATCGCCGTCCGGACCGCGCTGCACGGCCTGGGTCGGCACCACGGTGCCGCCGGAGATGGTGCGCAGCTGCAGGCGCACGTTGACGAACTGGCCCGGCCACAAGGCGTTGTCGGTGTTGGCGAAGATCGCACGCGCACCGAAGGTGCCGCTGTCGGCGGCGATGCGGTTGTCGATCACCTCCAGCTTGCCATCGCCGCTGATCACGTGCGCATCGCCGCGATCCAGCGCCGCCACGTCCAGTGGGGCGGCCGCCTGGCCGCTGCGCACCGCCTGCAACTCGCGCTCGGGCAGGTTGAAGGACACGTAGATCGGGCGGATCTGGGTCAGGGTGACGATGGTGGAGCTGGCGCTGACGATATTGCCCACGTCCACGCCGCGGATGCCGGCGATGCCGTCGATCGGCGCGGTCACGCGGGTGAACTGCAACTGCACCTGCGCCGAGCGCATCTGTGCATCGTTGGCCGACACCGCCGCCTCGTACTGCGCCACCTGGTTACGCTGGGTATCCAGGTCTGTGCGCGAGACGTACTGCTTGTAGGCCGGGTCGTTGGAGCGCTGGTAGTTCACCCGCGAGGTCGCCAGCAGCGCCTGGTTCTGGCGCTTGGCCGCCAGCGCCTGGTCGTAGCTGGCCTGCAGGGTGCGCGGGTCGATCTGCGCCAGCAGCTCGCCCTTCTTCACTTCCTGGCCCTCCTTGAAATTCAGGCTCATCAGCTGGCCGCCGACCTGCGGGCTGACCGTGACCGTGTTGAGCGCGGTCACCGTGCCCAGCGCGCTGGCGTAGACCGGCACATCCTGGGTGGTGGCGGCCACGACCGTGACCGGTACCGGGCCGCTGTTCTCGGTGCCATTGCCGTCCGGCGCATCCGCCCGCTTGCCGTGGTTGCCCCCACCGAACATCCGCATTGCGACGAACACCACGACGAGCACCGCTACGACCAGCAGTGTGATCTTCCAAAAACGCGACATGCGACAACTCCTGAGGGCGGGCCGGGCGCTGGTGCGACCGTGGGGCGGCTGTGCGAAGCATATCGTTGCGATCAGGCAATTGAGCGTTACTGAAGTAACGGCCCGCCGGACGAAACGACTGCAGCGTTCACAGATGCAGTGCAGCGGCAACGCGTCAGGGCCGATGTGGTTGACCGCGGGACTGAATCGAGCCCCACTGCAGCCCACCGAGCGTGCACCTGCACTACATTAAGCGACCATCTTTAGAGGATTGCTGATGCGCCACTCCCGCCTGCTGACCAGCGCGTTGCTGCTTGCCCTGCCCACCCTGGCCGCCGCCCAGGCCGCGCCCCGACCCGAAGTCCAGGCCGCCGCCGCGCCGTTGCAGAGCAAGCTGGTGCAGTGGCGCCGCGACTTCCACCAGCACCCGGAGCTGTCCAACCGCGAGGAGCGCACCGCCGCCACCGTGGCCGCGCAGCTGCGCAAGCTCGGCCTCAAGCCGCGTACCGGCATCGCCCATCACGGCGTGGTGGCCATCATCAAGGGCGGCAAGCCGGGTCCGAAGATCGCCTTGCGCGCGGACATGGATGCCTTGCCGGTCAAGGAGCAGACCGGCCTGCCGTATGCCTCCACGGTCACCGCCGAGTACCGCGGCGAGCAGGTCGGGGTGATGCACGCCTGCGGCCACGACGCCCACACCGCGATCCTGCTCGGGGTGGCCGAAGCATTGGTCGGCATGCGCGAGCAGCTGCCCGGCGAAGTGATGCTGATCTTCCAGCCTTCCGAAGAAGGCGCGCCCGGCAACGAGGAGGGCGGCGCATCGCTGATGCTCAAGGAAGGCCTGTTCGCCGACTTCAAGCCACAGGCGGTGTTCGGCCTGCATGTGTTCTCCAGCGTGCAGGCCGGCAAGATCGCGGTGCGCAGCGGCCCGCTGATGGCGGCCTCGGACCGGTTTGCGATCAAGATGATCGGCCGCCAGACGCATGGTTCGGCGCCGTGGAACGGCATCGACCCGATCGTGGCCAGCGCCGACATGATCGGCGCCGCGCAGACCGTGATCAGCCGCCGCGCCAACCTGTCCAAACAACCGGCGGTGTTGAGCTTCGGCGCGATCAAGGGCGGCATCCGCTACAACATCATCCCCGACGACGTGGAAATGGTCGGCACCATCCGCACCTTCGACGAAGCCATGCGCCAGCAGATCTTCGCCGACCTCAAGACGGTGGCCGAGCACACCGCCGCCGCCCACGGGGCCAAGGTCGAGGCGCAGGTGCCGGACCAGCCAGGCAACCCGGCCACGGTCAACGACCCGGCGCTGACCGCCAGGATGCTGCCCAGCCTGCAGGCCGTGGTCGGCGCCGACAATGTCTACGAACCGCCGTTGCAGATGGGCGCGGAAGATTTCTCCTTCTACGCCCAGCAGGTGCCGTCGATGTTCTTCTTCGTCGGCTCCACAGCCAAGGGCATCGACCCGGCCACCGCGCCCAGCAACCATTCGCCGCAGTTCCTGCTCGACGAATCGTCGCTGGATGTGGGCCTGCGCGCGCTGTTGCAGGTGTCATTGGATTACCTGCATCAGGGGGAGGCTGGCTGATTCGGGAATCGGGAATCGTGTGCAGTTGCGCGGTTCCCGCGGAGCGTTGGTGATTGCGTGGGGCGGCGGGTCGCTTGACGGCCCGCTGCTTCTGTCGCCAGGTCGCTCCAGCGTCCGCTATACACCTCACGGCCAGCCCGCTCGGCCTAAAATGGCGCGATGAATACCCCAGAAGATTCCACCCTCGGTCGTGAGGTCGCCTATCCCAGCGGCTACGATCCGTCGCTGTTGTTTCCGATTCCGCGCGCGGCCGGGCGCGAGGCGATCGGCCTGACGGGGGCCTTGCCCTTCATCGGCCGCGACCGCTGGCATGCCTACGAACTCAGCTGGCTCGATGCGCAGGGCAAGCCGTGCGTGGCCACCGCCACCTTGCACGTGCCCAGCGAGTCGCCGTCGTTGATCGAATCCAAGTCGCTCAAGCTGTATCTCAATTCGCTCAATGCCACCCGCTTCAATAGCGCCGAAGCGGTGCGTACGCGCATCGCCTCCGACCTGTCCACGCGCGCCGGTGCCGACGTGGCGGTGGAATTCGGTCTGCCGCCGATCGATGCGGTGGGTGAGGGCGAATCGATCGACGCACTGGATGTCAGCATCGACGACTACGGCCCGCCCAATGCCGCGTATCTGGCGGCGCACGCGCAACCAGTGGTGGAAGAAGTGCTGACCTCGGCCTTGCTCAAATCCAATTGCCCGGTCACCGGTCAACCGGATTGGGCCAGCGTCACGTTGCGCTACCGCGGCGCCCCGATCGACCGCGAAGGCCTGCTGCGTTATCTGGTGAGTTTCCGCGACCACGCCGAGTTTCACGAGCAATGCGTGGAGCGTATCTTCCATGACGTGCTGCTCCACTGCGCGCCCGAGTGGTTGGTGGTGGAAGCGCGCTATACCCGCCGTGGCGGGCTGGACATCAACCCCTTGCGCAGCTCGCCCAGTGTGCCGACACCGCTGTCGATCTTCCGCGACCTGCGCCAGTAATCGCGCCCATTCAAGGCTCGCGCCAGCTTCACGGTGGCGCGATCCACGCTTAACAGCGCGCCGCGCACCCTGCAGTCATCGTGATGCAAAGGGATGGCGGCAATGAGTGTCGACAAGAAAGCAGATTTTTCCAACGTGACGTCCTCGGTCGACAGCACCGCCGACGTCGCGCCAGCGGCGGATTTCTCCAACGTGCGTACCAGCGTGCAAAGCACTGCGCAGCTGGTCAGTGAATCGGTCACCGTGCAGGGGGGCGACAGTCTGTCCAGCATCGCCAAGCGCCATTACGGCGACGGTAACCTGTGGCCGCGGATTTTCGAAGCCAACCGCGAAACGCTCAAGGATCCGGACAAGATCTTTCCCGGTCAGGTGCTGCAGTTGCCGCCGAAGTCATAGGCGCACCGCATACCTGGCACCTTTCGAAACCCACTTTTTATCTTGATATCCGGAGATTGATCCATGCGTACTACTTCCGTTTCTAGCACCCTCGCCATTGCCCTTGCCGGCGTTCTCGCCCTGTCGGGCTGCAGCAAGAAGGCCGACGACGACAGCGTGTCCAAGGATCCGACCTCCGGCGCTGCCACCGAGGCGATGCCAGGCCCGGCCGCAACACCGCCGGCGAGCGATCAGGCTGGCCAGAGCACCGCGACCGGCGCTGCCAGCACTGATACCGCAGCCGCAATGGGTTCCGCAGTCACGGTGTCAAGCGTAGTGGTCGGCACGACGGCGACCGCCGACAAGTCGGTGACCCCGTCGGCCAACATCGGCAGCAAAGACACCATCATCGTCTCGGTGAAAACCGATGGCAGCGCGAGCAATGTGGCGGTCGCAGCCAAGCTCACCTATCAGGATGGCCAGGTGGCCGGCGAGCAGAATGCCACCTTGACCACGACTGGCCCGGAAACCACCAACCTCAGCTTCAGCAAGCCAGATGGCTGGCCGGCCGGCAGCTACACCGCGCAGGTCATGGTGGATGGCAAGCCGGCAGGTACTCCGCAGACCATCACGGTCAAGTAAGCAGCCACGCGAGCAGGCAGTCTGCAGATAGGGATGCGTGCTCGCAACCTGGGTAGCGCACTGACTCCAAGCATGTCGGACACGCGCGTCCATCGCGCTGCCCCAACGCTCATCAAGCAGGCCATCAAGGCGCGATCACACGATCGCGCCTTTTTTCTGCGTAATTCTCTCAGCCGGCACATTCGTTACAGCTGCATCCATCGCATTGGCCGAGTGGCGGGATGGAGCATCCGCCTGTGGTCGCTTTACCCGGGCGCGGCTCAGACGCGACAATGCCGTGCTGATCCATCGCCGCGTTCCACGCGCCGGCCGATCGGCGTGCCAGCAGCGACCCCCGTCGCGCACGCCAACGCCAGTGCCAACAGCGTCGGCGCTCCTTCCGACCACACGAGCCATCGCACCTTATGTCGAAGACACCGAAGATCATCTACACGCTCACCGACGAAGCACCGTATCTAGCCACGCAGTCGCTGCTGCCGATCATCGATGCCTACACCAATACTGCCGGCATCGTGGTCGAAACCCGCGACATCTCGCTGGCCGGCCGCATCCTGTCGCTGTTTCCCGAGCACCTGAGCGACGCGCAGAAGATCGCCGACGACCTCGGTGAGCTCGGCGAGCTGGCCACCACGCCGGAAGCCAACATCATCAAGCTGCCCAACATCAGCGCCTCGGTGCCGCAGCTCAAGGCCGCCATTGCCGAACTGCAGGGCCAGGGCTATGCGCTGCCGGCGTATCCGGACACGCCCAAGGACGATGCCGAAAAGGACATCAAGGCGCGCTACGACAAGGTCAAGGGCAGCGCAGTCAATCCGGTGCTGCGCGAGGGCAACTCCGACCGCCGCGCGCCGTTGTCGGTGAAGAATTACGCACGCAAGCATCCGCACCGCATGGGCAAGTGGAGCAGCGATTCGAAGTCGCACGTGGCCCATATGGACGACGGCGACTTCTTCGGCAGCGAGCAATCCACCACCGTGGCGGCCGCCGGCGCGTTGAAGATCGAGTTCGTCGGTAACGACGGCAGCAGCAGCGTGTTGAAGGACAAGGTCGTGGTCAAGGCCGGCGAAATCGTTGATGCCGCGGTGCTGAGCAAGCGCGCGCTGGCCAGCTTCATCGACGCGCAGATCGCCGATGCCAAGGCCAAGGATGTGCTGTTCTCGGTGCATCTGAAAGCCACCATGATGAAGGTCTCCGACCCGGTGTTGTTCGGTGTGGTGGTCGGCGAGTTCTACAAGGACACGCTGAGCAAGCATGCCGAGGCGCTCGCGTCGGTCGGCTTCGATCCCAACAACGGCATCGGCGACCTGTACGCACGCATCGCCACGCTGCCGGAAGACCAGCAGGCGCAGATCAAGGCGGATATCCAGGCCGAATACGCGCAGCGTCCGGCCCTGGCCATGGTCAATTCGGACAAGGGCATCACCAACCTGCATGTGCCCAGCGACGTGATCGTCGATGCGTCGATGCCGGCGATGATTCGCGACTCCGGTCAGATGTGGAATGCCGAAGGCAAGCTGCAGGACACCAAGGCGGTGATCCCGGATCGCTGTTACGCCGATGTCTATCAGGCGGTGATCGACGACTGCAAGGCGCATGGCGCATTCGATCCGTCCACCATGGGCTCGGTGCCCAACGTCGGCCTGATGGCGCAGAAGGCCGAGGAATACGGCTCGCACGACAAGACCTTCCAGATTGCCGCCGCCGGGACCGTCAAGGTCACCGACGACACCGGCGCCACCGTGTTCGAACATGCGGTGGAAGCCGGCGACCTGTGGCGCATGTGCCAGGTCAAGGACGCACCGATCCAGGACTGGGTCAAGCTGGCGGTCGAACGTGCGCGCCTGAGCGAGACGCCTGCGGTGTTCTGGCTGGACAAGGCCCGCGCGCACGATGCGCAGGTCATCGCCAAGGTTGAAACCTATCTGAAGGATCACGACACCAGCGGTCTGGATATCCGCATCCTGCCGCCGGTGGAAGCGACCACCTTCTCGCTGGAGCGCATCCGCAAGGGCCAGGACACCATCTCGGTCACCGGCAACGTGCTGCGCGATTACCTCACCGACCTGTTCCCGATCCTGGAGCTGGGCACCAGCGCCAAGATGCTATCGATCGTGCCGCTGATGGCCGGTGGCGGCCTGTTCGAGACCGGTGCCGGTGGCTCGGCGCCCAAGCACGTGCAGCAGTTCGTCGAACAGAACAGCCTGCGCTGGGATTCGCTGGGCGAGTTCCTGGCCCTGGCCGCCTCGCTGGAGCATCTGGGCAACCGCTACGACAATCCGTCGGCCACGGTGCTGGCCAAGGCGCTGGACGTCGCCAACGGTCAGTTCCTGGACAACAACAAGTCGCCAGCGCGCAAGGTCGGTGAACTGGACAACCGCGGCAGCCACTTCTATCTGGCGATGTACTGGGCGCAGGCCCTGGCTGCGCAGACCGAGGACACCGCCCTGCAGGCCAAGTTCGCACCGCTGGCCAAGGCCCTGACCGAGAACGAAGCCACCATCGTGGCCGAGCTCAACGGCGCCCAGGGCAAGCCGGTCGAGATCGGCGGCTACTATCACCCCGATCTGGCCAAGGTCAGCGAGGCGATGCGCCCGAGCAAGACCTTCAACGACGTGTTGGCCACGCTGAAGGCCTGATCCAGCGCACCGCCTGGCGGTGCGTCCAGCAGGTGCAACAGGCGGGGCCCGCCTCGATGAGGGGCGGGCCTTGTCGTTTCCGGCGTTTGCGCGCAACAGCGAGAACACGGTCGTTGCGTGCCAGGCCTCACGACCTGGCAATGCCGTGCCTGCGAGAGATCCTGCGCCTCGGTGCGAGCAGTCTCGGCATTTGGCCGACTGTGCGCCTGTTCGATTGATCGTTTGTCTCCGCTGCACGTCGCAACATGCGCTGGGTACACTGCCGGCATGAGCCAGCTCCCGTTACCGCCACAGTCCGAGCGCCGTGCGCTAGCGATCGCCCATGCCGTGTACGACGCTTTCGAGGATTACCACGCCCGGTTTGCCGAGATCACCGCACGCGCCAAACAGCGCTTTGAAACGCGCGACTGGAGCGGCGCGCGCGATGATGCGGTGGCGCGGATCGCGCTGTACGACCAGTACATCAGCGAATGCATGCTGCGCTTGCGTGCGGTGCTGCTGGGGCAGGCGCACGATCGCGCGCTGTGGATGCGTGCACGCGTGCATTACGCCGCGCTGCTGAGCGGGCTGATCGACCAGGAGCTGTACAAGACTTTCTACAACACCCTGACCCGGCGTTACTTCGGCACCCACGGCGTGGATGCGGAGATCGAATTCATCGCGCTGGATATCGAGCCGACCGACGCGATCACGGTGCCGGTTGCGCGGCACACCTATGCGGTCTCGCCCGGCCGGCTGACCGACATGCTGGTGCGCGTGCTCGGCGATTATTCCTTCGACGTTCCGTATGCGCATCGCACCCGCTGTGCAGCGGCGATCGCGGTGCGCCTGCTCGATGATCTCGCGCACTGGGGCGAGCACCCGGTGCGCAGCGTGGAATTGCTGGAGACGGTGTTCTATCGCGAACGGCGCGCCTACCTGGTCGGCCGCGTGTTCGGCGAACATCGCTTCTCGCCATGCGTCATCGCCCTGGTCAACGACGACGCCGGCCTGCGTGCCGAAGCGGTGCTGACCAAACGCAGCGACGTCGCGCAATTGTTCAGCAACTCGCGCAGTTACTTCCAGGCCGATCTGGCCACCGTCGGCGACGCGGTGGTGTTTCTGCGCAGCCTGCTCACCCATAAGCCGGTCGACGAGCTGTACACGATGCTCGGGCGCGCCAAGCAGGGCAAGACCGAACGCTATCGCACGTTTTTCAGCCATTTCCAGGCGCATCCCTCCGAGCAACTGGTGCATGCCGATGGCACGCCCGGCATGGTCATGGTGGTATTTACCCTGCCCAGTTATCCGTTGGTGTTCAAACTGATTCGCGACCGCTTTGCCTATCCCAAGACCATGAGTCGTGCGCAGGTCGAAGGCAAGTACGAGCTGGTGTTCCAGCTCGATCGCATCGGTCGCTTGCTGGACGCGCAGCCGTATCGCTTCCTGCGGTTTCCCAAATCGCGTTTCTCGCCAGCGTTGCTGGAAGAGCTGCAGACCAGCTGTGCGACGAGTCTGAGCGAAGATGGCCAGGACGTGCTGATCGCGCTGTGCTACGTGCAGCGCCGCCTGCGCCCGCTCAATCTCTACCTGCGCGAACAGCTGCCCGAAGCCGCGCATGCGGCCGCGCTGGACTACGGCCAGGCGATCAAGGACATGGCGCGCAACAATATCTTTCCCGGCGACATGCTGCTGAAGAACTTCGGTATCACCCGCCATCAGCGCGCGGTGTTCTACGACTACGATGAGCTGTGCCTGATCACCGAATGCACCTTCCGCGACTGGCCGACCGCCACCACCTATGAAGAACAGATGGCTGCCGAGCCCTGGTTCCACGTCGGCCCGCGCGATGTGTTCCCCGAGCGCTTCGCGCTATTCATGGGCTTGCCACCCTCGCAGTTGGAAGCGGTCAAGCACCTGCACCCGGAACTGTTCGACCCGCAATGGTGGCGCGACCTGCAAACCCGCCTGCGCGAGGACGACTACCCCGACACCCCGCCCTACGCAGACTCGCGACGGCTGGCGTAGCTGCCGAATGCCCATGTGCGTGGCGCGACAATAACGAGGTGCTCGTCGGATACACAATTCCGCAGCCACAAAAAAGCCCCGCAATGCGGGGCTTTTTCTTGTCGAGAATACCGACCGACTCAGCGCTTCATCGAACTGAAGAACTCGTCGTTGGACTTGGTGGTCTTCATCTTGTCCAGCAGGAATTCCATCGCCGCGATTTCGTCCATGGGGTGCAGCAGCTTGCGCAGGATCCAGATCTTCTGCAGCAGCTCCGGCTCGATCAGCAGATCTTCGCGACGCGTGCCGGAGCGGTTGATGTCGATCGCCGGGTACACGCGCTTTTCGGTGATGCGACGGTTCAGATGCACTTCGCTGTTGCCGGTGCCCTTGAACTCTTCGTAGATCACCTCGTCCATCTTGCTGCCGGTTTCCACCAGCGCCGTGGCGATGATGGTCAGCGAGCCGCCTTCTTCCACGTTACGGGCCGCACCGAAGAAGCGCTTCGGACGGTGCAGCGCGTTGGCGTCCACACCACCGGTGAGTACCTTGCCGGAGCTGGGCACCACGTTGTTGTAGGCGCGTGCCAGACGGGTGATCGAGTCGAGCAGGATCACCACGTCCTTCTTGTGCTCGACCAGGCGCTTGGCCCGCTCGATCACCATCTCGGCGACCTGCACGTGGCGCGCGGCCGGTTCGTCGAAGGTGGAGGAGATGACCTCGCCGCGCACGGTGCGCTGCATTTCGGTCACTTCTTCCGGGCGCTCGTCGATCAGCAGCACGATCATGTGCACTTCGGGATGATTGCTGGTGATGGCCGTGGCCACCTGCTGCATCATCATCGTCTTACCGGCCTTGGGCGGGGAGACGATCAGCGCGCGCTGGCCTTTACCCTGCGGCGCCATCAGATCCAGGATGCGGCCGGTGATGTCCTCGGTCGATCCATCGCCACGCTCCAGGCGGAAGCGGCGGCGCGGGAACAGCGGGGTCAGGTTCTCGAACAGCACCTTGTTCTTGCTGGCTTCCAGCGGCTCGCCATTGATGGTGTCGACGATCGACAGCGCGAAATAGCGTTCGCCGTCCTTCGGGAAGCGGATACGGCCGGACAGGTGATCGCCGGTCCGCAGGTTGAAGCGGCGGATCTGGCTGGGCGAGATATAGGTGTCGTCCGGGCCGGCCAGGTAGCTGGCTTCTGCGGCACGCAGGAAGCCGAAGCCGTCGGGCAGGATTTCCAGCACACCGTCGGCGGCAACGCCTTCGCCGTGGCGGGTCAGCACCTTTAGCAGGGCGAAGATCACGTCCTGCTTGCGCGCGCGCGCCACGCCTTCCTGGATGTTGAGCTGGTCGGCGATATCCAGCAGCTTCTGCGCCGGCATCCGCTTGAGATCGCTCAGCGAGTAGACCGGGAAGCCTTCCGGCACGGCCGGGTGTGGGCGCGCGACGAACGGCTCATTGCTGCCATCCGACGACGGCATGCCACCACCACCTTCGTTGCCGAAGCGGTCGCGTCCACGGTCGCGGCGGTTGCGGAAGCGGTCACGGCGGTTGCCTTGCTGGTTCTGCCCCTGGCCCTGGCCTTGCTGATTCTGGCCGCCATTCTGGGCTTGGTCCTGACCCTGACCCTGACCTTGCGCCTGGGGCTGAGCCTGGTTCTGGCCCTGGCCCCGGTGCTGCGCCTGATTCTGGTTCTGCTGCTGCTGCGCCTGATTGAAGCGCTGCTGCTGTGTCTGGCCACCCTCGCGGGAGTCGCCATGGGTGTCGTTGCCCTGGTTGCCCTGGTTGGGGCTGGGGGCGTTACCGGCATAGGACGCGCCATCGCCGGACGTCTGCGCCGGTGCCGAATCGGCAGCGTGCGACGGTGCCTGCGGGGCACGTGGAGCGTCGGGTGCGGGGCTGGCGGGCAAGGGCAGGTTGGGCTGCTGCGCGCCACCGTCGTCGGTGGCAGCGGCGGTCTTGCTCACGCGCGGCTTGCGCACGCGCTTCTCGACAGGAGCGTCGACGCTGCTCCCGGTATCGGAGGAAGGATGATCGGACAAGTGCGTGATTCCTCGCTAAGAGTGCGAGCGCCCGGCTGGGGGGCGAACTTTAGGTGATGGGAGTCTAGAAGAGGTTTCTAGAGGGGTACGTCGGCGCACGAACGTGCTCCGGATCAACTGACACTATCACCGCTGCGCGCAACCGCGCAAGCGCCTGCCGCAGCAGGATTTAACTGCTGGCGCATCACGGGGCGCCCATCACTGGACGCCCGCTCGCTCAGGCGGCCGCGCCGCCCAGGGTCTTGTCGATCATCTGGGTCAGCTGGCCCTTGCCAACCGCACCGATCTGGGTGGCCTGCACCTGGCCGTCCTTGAACAGCAACAGCATCGGGATCGAACGCACGTGGTACTTGATGGCCAGGGCGCGGTTCTGGTCCACATTGACCTTGGCAACCTTCAGTCTGCCCTGGTATGTATCGGCCAGATCGTCCAGCACCGGGGCGATCATCTTGCAGGGTCCGCACCACTCGGCCCAGAAATCCACCAGCACCGGTTCGCCGGATTGCAGTACAGCTGTATCGAAGTCGGCATCGCCGACATGTTGAACCTTATCGCTCACGTTGGGTCTCCTGGAAACCAAAACGGCCCGCCCGAACGGGCAGGCCGCTACATTGCGTTAAACTGGGGCATTGCGCGACTGAATCAAGTGTCAGTCCTGAAGCCGCGCTGTCCGCCACAACAGCCGCAGTTTGCGACGCTGTCGGCATCGATGCAAGCCGCGCCCGGGCTGCCCAGGGCGCCTCACGAAGACGGAATAATGAGCGACAAACCGCTGACCGATTTGACTTTTTCCACGTTCGACCTGCATCCGGCGCTGATCGCCGGGCTGGAGAGCGCCGGGTTTACCCGCTGTACCCCGATCCAGGCGCTGACCCTGCCGGTCGCGCTGCCGGGCGGCGACGTCGCCGGCCAGGCCCAGACCGGCACCGGCAAGACCCTGGCGTTCCTGGTGGCGGTGATGAATCGCCTGCTGATCCGTCCGGCGCTGGCCGACCGCAAGCCGGAAGACCCGCGCGCGCTGATCCTGGCGCCGACCCGCGAGCTGGCGATCCAGATCCACAAGGATGCGGTCAAGTTCGGCGCCGACCTGGGCCTGCGCTTCGCGCTGGTCTACGGCGGGGTGGACTACGACAAGCAGCGCGAGCTGCTGCAGCAGGGCGTGGACGTGATCATCGCCACCCCGGGCCGGCTGATCGACTACGTCAAGCAGCACAAGGTGGTCTCGCTGCACGCATGCGAGATCTGCGTGCTGGACGAAGCCGACCGCATGTTCGACCTGGGCTTCATCAAGGACATCCGCTTCCTGCTGCGGCGCATGCCCGAGCGCGGCACCCGCCAGACCCTGCTGTTCTCGGCCACGCTCAGCCACCGCGTGCTTGAGCTCGCCTACGAGCACATGAACGAGCCGGAAAAGCTGGTCGTCGAAACCGAGAGCATCACCGCCGCACGGGTGCGTCAGCGCATCTATTTCCCGTCCGACGAAGAGAAGCAGACGCTGCTGCTGGGCCTGCTGTCGCGCAGCGAAGGCGCGCGCACCATGGTGTTCGTCAATACCAAGGCGTTTGTCGAGCGCGTGGCGCGCACGCTGGAGCGGCATGGCTACCGGGTCGGCGTGCTGTCGGGCGACGTGCCGCAGAAGAAGCGCGAGTCGCTACTCAACCGCTTCCAGAAGGGCCAGCTCGAAATCCTGGTCGCCACCGACGTGGCTGCGCGCGGCCTGCACATCGACGGCGTCAAGTACGTCTACAACTACGACCTGCCGTTCGATGCGGAAGACTACGTACACCGCATCGGCCGTACCGCGCGGCTGGGCGAAGAGGGCGATGCGATCAGCTTCGCCTGCGAGCGCTATGCGATGAGCCTGCCGGACATCGAGGCCTATATCGAGCAGAAGATCCCGGTCGAACCGGTGACCTCCGAGCTGCTGACGCCGCTGCCGCGCACCGCGCGTGTACCGGTGGAAGGCGAAGAGGCCGACGAGGATGCTGGTGACAGCGTGGGCACCATCTTCCGCGAGGCGCGCGAACAGCGTGCTGCCGAAGAGCAGCGTCGCGGCGGTGGTCGCAGCGGCCCGGGCGGCGCATCGCGCAGTGGCAGTGGCGGCGGTCGTCGCGACGGCGGCAGTGCCGATGGCAAGCCGCGTCCGCGTCGCAAGCCGCGTGTGGAGGGCGAAGCCCCGGCAGCGGCAGCGCCGACCGAAACGCCGGTGGTTGCCGCGGCGTCGGTCGAGGCACCTTCCACCATCGTGGCCGATGCCGAGCGCGCACCACGCAAGCGGCGCCGTCGTCGCAACGGCCGTCCGGTCGAAGGTGCCGAGCCGGCAGTGGCCTCCACTCCGGTCGCCGCACCTGCCGCACCGCGCAAGCCCACCCAGGTGGTCGCCAAGCCGGTGCGCAGCGCCGCCAAGCCGTCCGGCAGCCCGTCGCTGCTGAGCCGCATCGGCCGTCGCCTGCGCTCGCTGGTATCCGGCAACTGATCGCCTGCGGCCTGCGTCGCATTGCCGGGCTCCGGCGATGCGACGCAAGCGCTGGCGCTCCGGCATAATCGCTGAATGACCGTTCTGCGTTTCGACAACGTCAGCAAGCACTACGCCGGTGGCCACCAGGCGCTGACCGATGTCAGCTTCGAAGTGGCCGATGGCGAGATGCTGTTCGTGACCGGCCACTCCGGCGCCGGCAAAAGCACCCTGCTCAAATTGATCCACCTCAGCGAGCGGCCCAGCCAGGGCGCGGTGCTGCTGGGCGAACGCAACCTGCTCAAGGTGCGCGGCCGGCAGATTCCGCTGCACCGTCGTCAGGTGGGCGCGGTCTATCAGGACCATCGCTTGCTCAACGACCGCAGCATCGCCGAGAACGTGGCGTTGCCGCTGATCCTGCGCGGCACCCGGCGTGCCGAGATCGGCAAGCGCGTGCGCTCGGCATTGGAGCGGATCGGGCTGGCCCATCGCGAGCGGGCCTTGCCGTCGCAGTTGTCGGCCGGCGAGCAGCAGCGCGTGGGCATCGCCCGCGCCATCGTCGGCGAACCGCGCCTGCTGGTGGCCGATGAGCCCACCGGCAATCTGGATCCGGCGCTGGCCGCGGAAATCATGCAGTTGTTCGCCGAGCTGCCCGCGCGCGGCACCAGCGTACTGGTGGTCAGCCATGACCTGGCCCTGCTCAAGCAGATGCGCAAGCGCGTGCTGATCCTGGACCACGGCCGCCTGGTCGACGACATCTCGCCGCAGGATCTGGCCGAATGAGCAAGCCCGCCAATACCGAAGCCGTCGCCCCCTCGCGGGTCGGCGTGTGGATCGACCACCATCTGCACAGCATCGCCTTCAGCCTGGGCCGTGCCATGCGCAAGCCGTGGGCCACCTTGCTGACCATCGTGGTGATGGCGCTGGCGCTGGCCTTGCCGCTGGGGCTGTCGATCGCGCTGGACAACGTCAAGTTGCTGGCCGGCAGCGTGCAGCAGTCGCGCGAGATCAACCTGTTCCTGAAGGTCGAGATCGGCGCCGAGGCCGCGCAGGCCCTGGCCGGCGAACTGCGCGCGCGCCCGGACGTTGCCCAGGTCGCGCTGCGCACGCCGGCGCAGGGGCTGACCGAGCTGCGCGAGAGCGCCAAGCTCGACGAGGCGATCGATGCGCTGGGCGACAACCCGCTGCCGACGCTGCTGGTCGTCACGCCCACCGAGACGGCCGACGATGCGCAGCTGGCCGGTGCGCTGCAGGCCTTGCCGCAGGCCGACCAGGTGCAGCACGACGCGCTGTGGCGCAAGCGCCTGGATGGCTGGCTGCACTTCGGCGAGCGACTGGTGCAGGTGTTGTCGGCACTGCTGGGTGTCGGCGCGGTGCTGGTGGTCGGCAATACGGTGCGGCTGGACATCCAGTCGCGGCGCGAGGAAATCGGCGTGCTGCAGTTGCTGGGCGCCAGCGATGGCTTCATCCGGCGTCCGTTCCTGTACCTGGGGGCCTGGTACGGGCTCGGTGCCGGCGCTATGGCGCTCGCGCTGATCGCCGCCTCCGGGCTGGCGCTGCGCGCGCCGTTGGCGACCCTGGCCGACAGTTACGGCAGCTCCTTTACCCTGCACGGGCTGGATCTGCTGCATTCTGCGCTGGTGCTGGTCGGCACCCTGGTCCTGGGCTGGCTGGGCGCCTGGCTGGTCACCGGCCATTTCCTTCGCCAGACCCGTCCCACCGAGACCTGAGGCCTGCCATGCATCCACCGGATCTCAAGCACCTGATCAGCGACGCGCCGCGCGTGATGGTGGTCGATGGCTCCAAGCTGGTGCGCAAGCTGATCGCCGATGTGTTGCAGCGTGATCTGCCCAACGTGCAGGTGATCGGCTGCTCCAGCATCGCCGAGGCGCGCCAGGCGCTGGAAGCCGGGGCGGTGGATCTGGTCACCACCTCGCTGTCGCTGCCCGATGGCGATGGCCTGACCCTGGCGCGCAGCGTGCGCGAAGCGGCCGGCCAGGCCTATGTGCCGGTGATCGTGGTCTCCGGCGATGCGCAGCAGCATCTGGTGGAGCGCCGCTTCACCGAATACGTCACCGATTATTTCGACAAGGCGCTGGGCCACGAAGCCCTGGCGACCTTCATCCGCGGCTATGTGCAGCCCGAGCCGGTGGTCGGCGCGACCGTGCTGTACATCGAGGACAGCCGCGTGGTGGCCGAGGCGACCAAGCGCATGCTCGAGCGGCAGAGCCTGAAGGTGGTGCATGTGCTCACCGCCGAGGATGCCTTTGCGCTGCTCACCGCCGAATCGCTGGGCCGCACCGAGCGCCGCATCGACGTGGTGCTGACCGATGTGACCCTGAAGGGCGAGCTCAACGGCCGCGACGTGGTCGAGCGCATCCGCATCGACTTCGCCTACGGCAAGCGTCGCCTGCCGGTGCTGGTGATGACCGGCGACACCAATCCGCGCAACCAGTCCGAGCTGCTGCGCGCCGGCGCCAACGACCTGGTGCAAAAACCCATCGAAGAACGTCTGCTGGTGACCAAGGTGCTGTTCCAGCTGCGCCTGGCACGGCTCGAGGACCAGGCTGTCACGCTATGACCGAAGTGGCTGAAGTGGAAGCGCGTATCCAGCTGGAACCGTCGTGGAAGGCGCGGGTGGGCGATTGGTTGCTGCGCCCGGAAATGCAGGAGCTGTCCACATTCCTACGCCAGCGCAAGGCGGCCGGGGCGCGGGTGTTCCCGCCGGGCCCGCAGATCTTTGCGGCCTTCGACGCCACCCCGTTCGAGCAGGTCAAGGTGGTGATCCTGGGCCAGGACCCGTATCACGGCGAAGGCCAGGCGCATGGGCTGTGCTTTTCGGTGTTGCCCGGCGTGCCGGTGCCGCCGTCGCTGCTCAACATCTACAAGGAGATCCAGGACGACCTGGGCATCGCGCGTCCGGACCATGGCTATCTGATGCCGTGGGCGCGCCAGGGCGTGCTGCTGCTCAATGCGGTGCTGACGGTGGAGCAGGGCCGTGCCGGCGCGCACCAGAACAAGGGCTGGGAAGGCTTCACCGACCATGTGGTGGAGACCCTCAACCGCGAGCGCGAAGGCCTGGTGTTCCTGCTCTGGGGCAGCTACGCGCAGTCCAAGGGCAAGGTCATCGACCAAGCGCGCCATCGCGTGTTCAAGGCCCCGCATCCCTCGCCGTTGTCGGCGCATCGCGGCTTTCTAGGCTGCCAGCACTTCTCCAAGACCAACGAGCACCTGCAGCGCCGCGGGCTGGGCCCGATCGACTGGTCGCTGCCGCCCCGCAACGCGCTGGACACCACTCCGGCCAGCGGCTGAACGGTACCGGCGCCGGCCCGTTTCGCGGCGGCTTTGTCACGGTCTGCGCAGGGCGGCGGTGGTAGCGTAGATGCTCGAAGTCGGGAGTTGCGCCGTAGAACGACGGCGATTCCAAAAGCCCGAACGTCCTATAAATGGAACGCTGGGAACTCTTTCTGTACCCGGCAGTCCAATAGTTCGACTGCTAAGATGGTGCCCTATGAACCAGATCACCTCGACTGCCCTAGTGGCAAACAATCTCCCGATCCCCAGTGCGCTCGGTTCGCTGGACGCCTACATCGGTGCCGTGCACCAGATCCCGGTGCTGTCGGTCGATGAGGAACAGAATCTTGCCCGTCGCTTCCGTGATGAGCTGGATCTGGACGCCGCGCGCGAGCTGGTCCATTCCCACCTGCGCTTCGTAGTGCACGTCGCTCGCGGCTACAACGGGTACGGCCTGCCGCTGGGCGACCTGATCCAGGAAGGCAACATCGGCCTGATGAAGGCGGTCAAGCGCTTCGACCCGGAAATGGGCGTGCGCCTGGTCAGCTTCGCGGTGCACTGGATCCGTGCCGAGATGCACGAGTTCATCCTGAAGAACTGGCGCATCGTCAAGGTCGCCACGACCAAGGCGCAGCGCAAGCTGTTCTTCAACCTGCGCAAGTCCAAGACCCGCCTGGGCTGGCTCAACGCGTCCGAGGTGACTGCGGTCGCCAAGGACCTGAACGTCTCCGAGCGCGAAGTGATGGAGATGGAGTCGCGTCTGTCCGGTCGCGATATCGGCTTCGATGCCTCGTCCGACGAAGACGACGATCATGGTCCGCCGTCGCCGGTGAGCTATCTGGTGGCCAACGACGAAGATCCGTCGCAGGCCTACGAGCGTCACGACAGCGAGGACAATCAGCTGCAGTTGCTGCGCGAAGGCATGGCCGGCCTGGACACGCGCTCGCGCGACATCGTCAAGCGCCGCTGGCTGGACTCTGACTCCAAGGTGACGCTGCAGGAGCTGGCCGACGAGTACGGCGTGTCGGCCGAGCGTATCCGCCAGATCGAGGCGAATGCGCTGAAGAAGATGAAGGCACTGTTCGTGGCCTGATCCTTCGATCGTGCCTCAGGTGTTGCACAAACGGCCCGGTTTTCCGGGCCGTTTGCATGTGGGCTGCCGGTGCTGCGTCGAGTCCGACGACGCGCGGTGGTTCGTCGTGGTCGTTCGCCGATGATCGACCGCGCGCTGCGCCCGCCGGCGCTATTCCGGCAGGCGCGCCACCGGCAGATGCCAGCCGTAGCGGATGGCCATGAAACGCAGCCCGAAACAGACCAGCGCACCGGTCGCCAGCGACCAGGCCTGCGGCACTGCGAGCATGTGCCCGATCGCGACCAGGCCGCCACCGGCCAGCGCGGCGACCGCATACAGCTCGGCCTGCAGCACCACCGGCGTCCGCGCCACCAACAGATCGCGCGCGATGCCGCCGCCGATGCCGCTGAGCATGCCGAGTAAGGTCGCGCTGAGCGGGCTGAGTTGGTAATCGAGCGCCTTGCTGGTGCCGTAGACCGCAAACAGCGCCAACCCGGCCGCGTCGAACAACTGCACCGGGTTGCGCAGCCGTTCCACCGCCGCATGCCAGTAGAAACCGGCCACGCCGGCCAGGCAGGCGACCAGCAGGTACTGCGGATGCACCAGCGCGGCCGGCGGGGTGGCGCCGATCAGCACATCGCGCACGATCCCGCCGGACACCGCCGCCGCGCACGACAGCACCAGTACGCCGAACAGATCCAGGCGATTACGCACCGCCACGGTCGCGCCGCTGAGGGCGAACACGAAGGTGCCGAGCAGATCCAGCAGGAACAGGAGAGTGGTCACGATCAGACCGTCGCATCAGGCCGCACAGCATCGCGCACGGCCTGCGCCGCTGTCATCCGTCCTTGCTGCTGGGCGGCGGGTCGTCGGTGGCACCGCCGAAGATGATGCGCGCGGCGCGCTGGTAGCTCCAGTACGCCATCGCCCAGTTCACCAGCACCACGAACCGGTTGCGGAAGCCGATCAGGAAGTACACGTGCGCGGCCAGCCAGAACCACCAAGCCACGATGCCGGAGAGCTTGAGCTTGCCGACATGCACGATGGCGGCCATGCGGCCGATCGTGGCCAGGTTGCCGTAGTCCTGATAGCGGAAGGCCGGTGCGGGCTGGCCGCGGTGGCGGGCGCGGATCGCCTTGGCGATGTGCTTGCCCATCTGCTTTGCCGCCGGTGCCACACCCGGCACCGGGCGGCCGTCCTGCTGTACCGAGGCCAGGTCGCCGCCGACGAAGATCTCCGGGTGGCCAGGCACGCTCAGGTCCGGCTCCACCAGCACGCGGCCGGCACGATCCAGCGGCACGCCCAGCGTGCGCGCCAGCGGCGATGCGGCCACGCCGGCGGCCCACACCACGGTGCGTGCAGGCACGAAGGTGTCGCCGAGCTGATAGCCCAGCGCGTCGATGTGGGTGACCGGCGTGCCGGTGTGCACCTCCACTCCCAGGCGTTCGAGCTGCTTGCGCGCCTTGGCGGTGAGATCGTCCGGGAACGAGGGCAGCACGCGCGGGCCGGCTTCGACCAGGCGCACGCGCGCCTGCTGCGGGTCGATATGGCGGAATTCGTTCTTGAGTGTGTGGCGGGCGATCTCGGCCAGCGTGCCGGCCAGCTCGACGCCGGTCGGGCCGCCACCGACCACGGCAAAACTCAGCCAGGCCGCGCGTGCGGCCGGGTCGGATTCGGCCTCGGCGCGCTCGAAGGCGAGCAGCAACTTGCGCCGCAGCACCAGCGCGTCGTACAGCGTCTTCAGGCCGGGCGCATGCTCGGCCCATTGATCGTTGCCGAAGTAGGCATGGGTGGCGCCGGTAGCCAGCAGCAGCATGTCGTAGCCGAGCGTGCTGCCGTCGGCGAGCACCACCTCACGTCGGGCCGGGGCGATTTCGGCGACGTCGCCGAGCAGCACTTCGACATTGCGCTGTTCGCGCAGGATGTGGCGCAGCGGCGCGGCGATATCCGGTGCCGACAGGCCGGCGGTGGCGACCTGGTACAGCAGCGGCTGGAACAGGTGATGGTTCTGGCGGTCGATCAGGGTGATGCGGATGCCGGGATCGTCGAGCGCGCGGGTGGCCCATAAGCCGGCGAAACCGCCGCCAACCACAACCAGGTGCAGCGGAGCTTGGGAGGGGGAAGAAGTCATCGTAAGGTCCGATGGATTGCGACGCGGGCTCATCAGCATGCCGCATCGGTAATGAACATGCCGCCTGGATCCGGCCTGCCTGCGGCATCATGTCGCATCTCGTCGACCTGATGACCGCATGCCGTCACTACCCCCGCCGTTGCCGCCGCTGTCGCCACCGCCATCCGCTTCTCCGGCGATGGCACCGGCTGCCGCGCGTGCGCCCGGACAGAAACTCAGCGGCGTCTCACTCGGCCTGATCGGGCTGGCGGCCTGCGTGGTGCTGTTCGGCATGCTGGTACTGGGCGCGCTTGGCTGGCTGATCGTGTTCGGCTGGTCGCTGTTTGCCGACCAGGCACGCGCCGCGCTGCAGGGCGATGCGGTGGTGCAGGAACAGATCGGCCAGATCCACACGATGCGGGTGGATCTGGTGCGCACCGGTCTGGCGCCGGGCGACGACGATTTCGTTTTCACGGTAGAAGGCGATCGCGGCCGCGGACGCGTACATGCCACCTGGGTCAGTGGCGGCTCCGAGCGCGAGATCCTGAGCGATGGCGTGTTGACCATGCACGATGGCAGCCAGTACACGCTGCCGTCGGCCGATGCCGACGACAGCGAAATCGACAGCGAAATCGACACCGCAAGCAACACCGACTCTGCCGACACCTTCGAGGAATGACCATGATCGACAATCCCGACAAACGCATCGCCTTGCTGATCGATGCCGACAACGCGCCCGCCGGCAAGATCGACGTGGTGCTGGCGGAAGTGGCGCGCTATGGCGTTGCCAACGTGCGCCGCGCCTACGGCAACTGGAAGAGCCCGCACCTGAAGAACTGGGAAGCGGCGCTGCACGAATACGCGATCCGGCCGATCCAGCAATTTGCCTACAGCTCGGGCAAGAACGCCTCGGACATGGCGATGGTGATCGATGCGATGGACCTGCTGTATGCGCGCAATCTGGATGGCTTTGCGATCGTCTCCAGCGATGCGGATTTCACCCCGCTGGTGATGCGTCTGCTCACCGATGGCATGAAGGTATACGGCTTCGGCGAGAAGAAAACCCCGGCGCCGTTCGTCAATGCCTGTTCCAAGTTCACCTATGTCGAAGCGCTGGGGGAGCAGGCGGCAGCGGCCAGCGACACCGCCGCCGGCCGCAAGGACGCCACCGCGCTGCGCGGCGACACCCGGCTGGTGCAGATGCTGCGTAATGCGATCGACAGTGCCTGCGAAGACGATGGCTGGGCGCATCTGGGAGCGGTGGGCAAGCAGGTGGCCAACCAGGCCTCGTTCGACCCACGCAATTACGGCTATCGCAAACTCAGCGATCTGGTGCGTGCGATCGGCCTGTTCGAGATCAAGCAGGACGAGCAGGCCCTGTGGGTACGCGATGCGCCCAAGGGCGGGCGGGCGAAAGCGGCGCAGCCAGCGGCCGCCGTCGCCACGCAGGCGGCCACCGCAAAGCGTCCGGCGCGCGCGACGCCCAAACCGGCAGCGGGGAAATGACGATGGCTGACGCTGCAATGCAATCGGCGGCAGGAAACGCCTCGATCACGCTATGGGGGCGGCGCAATTCCAGCAATGTGCGCAAGGTGCTGTGGTGCGCCGAAGAAGCCGGGGTGCCGTATACCTCGATCGAAGTCGGCGGTGCGTTTGGTCATAACGACACGCCCGAGTATCGCGCGTTGAATCCCAACGGTCTGGTGCCGACGATGCAGGATGGTGAGTTGGTGCTGTGGGAGTCCAATGCGATCGTGCGCTACCTGGCCGCGCAATATGCGCCGGCCCTGTATCCGCAGGCACCGGCCGAACGCGCGCTGGGCGATCGCTGGATGGACTGGACCACCTCGACGTTTGCCGGCGTGTTTCGCGACCTGTTCTGGGGCGTGCTGCGCACACCGCAGGCCGAGCGCGATCCTGCGCGCATCGCCGCGGCGCTGGCGCGCTCGGGCGACCTGCTCGCACGCGCGGATGCGGCCCTGGCGCAGCAGCCGTATCTGTCCGGCACGCAATTTGCGATGGGTGATATTCCACTGGGCAGCTTCATCTACGCCTGGTTCGAAATGCCGATCGAGCGGCCCGAGCTGCCACATCTGCAGGCGTGGTACCAGCGCCTGCGCGCGCGGCCTGCGTACCAGCGTGGCGTGATGACCGCGCTGACCTGAGTTTCGCGTTGCCGCTCAGGCCAGCATGGCCCATGGCAGACACCGCACGCGCTGCCAACCCGACACGTTGCTGCAAGGACATGCGCCTCGTACATCACGCGGCCAAATAGCCGCGTTCTCTGTAGGAGCGCACTTGTGCGCGAGGGCATTCCCGCTAACGCCCCATCGCGCGCAAGCGCGCTCCTACAAAAACGTGGGGACACGTGCGGCCTGTTCGCTCGCGTTTGTTCGTAGGAGCGCACCCGGGCGCGAGGGCATTCCCGGTAACGCACCATCGCGCCCAGGTGCGCTCCTACGAAAGATCACGCCACGCGCGATCAAGGACCTGGGCACAGCGCGCAAGACGTGGGTCTGGCTGCAGCTCCGCGTGCGATACGCCCGCCCTAATACAGATCGATCGGATCCACATCCAGCGACCAGCGTACGCGCCGCGCCTGCGGCAGCGCATAGATCGCAGGCAGTTGCGAATCCAGCAGACGATGCAGGGCCGAACGCTGTTGCGCGGACAACAGCAACTGGGTGCGCTGGAAACCGGCGCGGCGCGGCATCGGTGCCGGCATCGGGCCGTAGCACTCCACTGCGGCAAACGCAGGCGATTGTGCGGTGCTGTCTGCCGTGGTCAGGCCGCGCACCGCCATCAGGAACTGGTTGGCCGCGGCCACGTCCTTGGCCTCGGCGCGGAACAGCGCCAGATGCGCGAACGGCGGGAATCCCGCGGCCTCGCGCTGCTGCAGTTCGACATCGGCGAAGGCGTGGTAGCCGCCGTTGACCAGGGTCTGCAGCAGGGGATGTTCGGGGTGATGGGTTTGCAGCCAGACCTCGCCGGGGCGGTCGGCGCGCCCGGCGCGTCCGGCCACCTGGATCAGCTGCTGGGAGAGCTTTTCGGCGGCACGGAAGTCGGCCGAGAACAGGCCTTCGTCGATGCCGACCACCACCACCATGGTCAGCCGTGGCAGATCGTGGCCCTTGGCCAGGATCTGGGTGCCGACCAGGATGCCGGCCTCGCTGCCCAGGCGCGCCAGCTGGGTCTCCAGCGCGTCGCGGCGCTGGGTGGTGCTGCGGTCGATGCGCACCACCGGAAACTCCGGGAACGCTTCGGTCAGGCGTTCTTCCAGCCGCTCGGTGCCGATGCCTTGCGGCTGCAACGCCAGGCTGGCGCAGGCCGGGCAGGCCAGCGGTGCCTGCTGGCGCGCGCCGCAGTGATGGCATTGCAGGCGCCGCCCGCCGGCGTGCACGGTCATCGGGGTCTGGTGCAGCGGCGTGCTGCAGCGCTGGCAGGCGGCAGTCCAGCCGCAGTCGTGGCACAGCAGCACCGGCGCATAGCCGCGGCGGTTCTTGAACACCAGCACCTGCTCGCCGCGTGCCAGGGTGGCGCCGATGCCGGCCAGCACTTCCGGCGACAGGCCGTCCTTGAGCGGGCGCTTGCGCACGTCGAGCACGCGCACGCGCGGCGGACGCGCCTCGCCGGCGCGGCGCGACAGGCGCAGATGCCGGTAGCGACCGGAATAGGCGTTGTGCAGGCTCTCCAGCGACGGCGTGGCGCTGCCCAGGATCACCGGCACATCCAGCGCCTTGCCGCGCACCAGCGCGAAATCGCGGGCGTGATAGCGGATGCCGTCCTGCTGTTTGTAGCTGCCGTCGTGTTCCTCGTCGATCACGATCAGCCCGGCATTGGGCAGCGGGGTGAACACCGCCGAACGCGTGCCGACGACCAGCTTGGCTTCGCCGCGCCAGGCCGCCGCCCACACCCGCGCCCGTTCGCCGTCGGACAGCCCCGAATGCAGCGCGTGCACCGGCACGCCCAGGCGGGCGCGGAAGCGGCCCAGCGTCTGCGGGGTCAGGCCGATCTCCGGCACCAGCACCAGCGCCTGGCGGCCAGCCGCCAGGCAGTCGGCGATCGCCTGCAGGTAGACCTCGGTCTTGCCGCTGCCGGTGACGCCATCGAGCAGATAGGTGGCAAAACCGCTTTGCGCACGGATGGCGTGGGCGGCGGCCTGCTGTTCGTCGTTGAGCTGCGGGCCGCTGCCGGGACGGGGCGGGATGCTGTCGGCCGGCACCGCCACGCGCTCGGCATGGCCGCGCTTGGCCAGGCTGCGTGCGGCCTCGCGCCACTGCGGCAGCAAGGGGTCCAGCTGTTCTTCGCCTAGCGCACCGGTCAGCAGCAGGGCGGCCAGCAAGGCGGGGCGGCTGCCGGCGCGCAGGCTGGCGGCGCCGGTGCGCCCGGCCTCGGTGAGCTGCCAGGCCCAGGCATGGGTGTCGGCCAGCGGCTCGCCGCGGCGCAACGGGCCGGGCAGGGCGCTGGACTGGGCCTCGCCCAGCGGGGCGTGGGTATAGCGCGCCAGCCACTGCAGCGAACGCGCCAGCTCCTCAACCAGCAGCGGGGCGTCGTCGCACCAGGCCAGCGCCGGGCGCAGTCCTTCGGCGGAGGCCAACTGGCCGATCTCCACCACCACCCCGACCAGCTCGCGCGGCCCGAACGGCACCCGCACCCGGCAGCCGACCCGCGCCGGGTCGGTCAGCGGCGCGTCGGCCGGAGGCAGATAGTCGAACAGTTGGGGCAGCGGCACCGGCAGGGCGACGCGCAAGGTGGCGACGGTCGAAGACATCCGGTCAGTCTACCGACCCTGTCCAGTACCCGGCAGACGCCGCTCGGTCGTCTCCGAATCGGTGCTTCGGCTTACGACGCGTTTGTGTGACGGAAGTGATAAATCCGACGTAAACCTATGTGAGGGCTAGGGAAACGGGTTTATCCACACTGCCTGTGGATAAGCCTGTGAATTAGTCTCGTGCTCCACGCTGTGAAGGCGGATTCACTAGCCTCTGCAACCTGTTGGACATTTTTTCGCCAATCGGCTTAAAGCGATAAGGATCAATCACTTAGGCGTGAAACACGAATGCAACAAAGAAAAATCAACAGTTGACAGACGCCCGCGTATCGGCATGTCTGCCGCTGTGCACAACCTGCGCAGGTGACGGCAGTCGATGGCACCGGGACGCAGCGCAGCCGGGTCGATCTGTCAAGCCATCGGCGGGGGCCGATTGCGTCGGTATCATGCCGGCCGATGCTGGAGTTCCCATGACCGTAGTCCCCGACGCCCCCGTCACTCCTGCCGCGCTGTCTGCTTTCCTGCGCGGTGTCGAACGCCGGGGTCTGGTACTCGCACAACTGCAATGCGGCGATGGCGCGGCGGCCGAGCGGGCCTTGGCGGCGGCGTTGCGTGCGTTCAGCAGCCAGGCGGCGGGTCGCCCGATGTCCGGCTGGCCGATGCGCTTCTGGAGCCTGCTGGCAACGGCACCGCCGCTGCGGCGCGAGCCCATGCCGGGGACCTGGCTGCCGCCGTTTACCGCACTGGGGCGGATGCAGACCAGCGACCGGCTGGCGCTGCTGCTGCGTATCGTGGCCGGGCTGGAAGAAGAGCCTGCCAGCGAGGTGCAGGGCATCGAGGTGGCGGCCTATCGGCAGTCGCTGGCCCGTGCCTGCCCACGCGATGCAGCCGGCAACCCGGATGCGCAGGCCTGGCGGGCACTGGCCGAGGCGGCGCAGCAGGAGTTGCGTGAGCTCAGCCCGGTGCAGGTCAGCCGGCTCGCACAGCTCCGCGAGTCGGCCCTGGCCGGCATGCCGCTGCAGCCTGTCGCAGCAGCGCCCGTGGCCGCCGCCGAAGCGCGCCGCCCGGCCACGCCGCGCCACCGTCCTGCACGCCAGTGGCAGTGGCCACGGATCGACCGCCGCCACGCCGGCCTCGTGCTGGCCGCGCTGGGGTTGGCGCTGCTGCTCGCGGCGCTGGGCTGGTGGTGGACGCATCGCCGCCCGGCCCTGCCGCCCGAGCCGGTCTCGCAGGCCCCGGCCGGCGTGCTGCACGTCACCGATGCCGCGCCGGTGCTGGTGGAAGACCTTCCCGCCGCCGACTTGCCGGACGCGGTGGCGAACCCCGGCCTGGATCCGCGCGACCAGGCGATGCTGGCCGACCCGGACCTGGAACTGGCGCGTTCGGCCGATTTCTACGCCTGGTATGCGGCCGGCCATCCGGTGCCGGCCGACGAATCCGGCGCGCATGCCACCGCCGCCGACCAGCCTGCCGCCACCCTGGAGACCGTCGATGACGACAATTAAGTGGTGCGGCCTGCTGGTGTTGGCTGTTGTCGGCATGGCCGCTGCGCAGACCCTGCCGGCGCCGCTGGAGGAAGGCAACGCGACTGCGCCTGTCGGCGTGCCGACGCCCGCAGCCTCCACCGCCGCAATCCCAAGCGCCGCGCAGCAGCGCGCGCGCTGGGACGCATTGACGCCGGCCCAGCGGGCCGAGCTGCGCGCCCGTTATGCGGCCTGGAAAGGGCTCACCGCCACCGACCGGGTGGTATTGCGGCAGGCACGCGAGCGTCTGCATGGCTTGCCCGACGACCAGCAGCGCGCGCTGCGCACGCAGTTCACCGCGATGGATCGCCTGCATCGCGATGGCTGGCGCCTGGGCTCGCAGCTGGGCGCGTTCTATCCGCAGTTGCAGCCCCTGATCGGCTACGTGCCGCCAGCGCAGCGCGATACGCTGCTGGCGGCGCTACGCAGCCTGGACGCCGGGCAGCTGGAACAGCTGGCGATGCTGGCACAACGCACGCCGCCGCAGGAGCGCGATGGCTTGCGCGATGCCCTGCTCGCGCAGGCGCCGGCAACGCGCAGCGCCTGGTTGAAACGCCAGCTGGCGCGCTGACCGGCAGCGGCGGGACTGCGCCGCTGCAGCCCCCTGCGCTGGCGTCGTCTGCCTACGTGCTCGGTGTCCTCCCCGATGCCGGGCAGCGGGGCCGGACACCGAGCCGAGAGCATGCAGGTCTGCCGCCTTCGACGATGCGTGCGCGAAGCGGCGGTCGTCACGAAGGACACGGACCGCGCTGAAACCCAGGCATCCCGTTCCGGTGACCAGCCACGCCGGCCGCTCGCCGCCGAGCATCTCCCTCCTTACGCCTTGCCGCCGATAGCCGCTGCCCGTGTCGCAAGTGCGGGTAAGATAGCGGCCCCACGCGACCCGGTGCCAGCGCCTCCCGGCACGGCCGTAGTCCGCGCAGCGATCGGTTGTCATGTCTGTCTCTCCTGTACCCACCTCCGCGACGCCGCGTTTCGGCGCGGAAGTGCGCACCACCGGCCTGCTCGCATTGCCGCTGGTGCTCGGTCACGTCTCCACCGGCCTGATCGGATTCGTCGATAACGTCATTGCCGGTCACCACGGCACCGCCACGCTGGCGGCGGTCACCATCGGCACCTCGCTGTTGTGGCTGCCGATGCTGGTGCCGATCGGCACGCTGATCTCGTTGACCGCCTCGGTCTCGCAGCTGCGCGGCGCCGGCCGCGAGCGCGAGATCGGCCCGCTGTTCCGCCAGGCCCTGTGGCTGTCGCTGGGACTGGGCGCGGTGATGTTCGCGTTCCTCAGCGCAGTGCCGCCGCTGTTGCCCACCTTCGGGATTGCGCCGGACATCGTGCCGGGCGCGACCGACTTCCTGCACGCGGTGCGCTGGGGCGGGCCGGCGCTGACGTTCTACTTCTGCATGCGCTATCTCAGCGAGGGCATGCACTGGACCCTGCCGACCATGCTGCTGGGCTTTGGCGGCCTGCTGGTGCTGGCGCCGCTGGGTTATGCGCTGACCTATGGCAAGTTCGGCTTTGCCGAGCACGGTGCGCAGGGCCTGGGCATGGCCTCGGCGGTCACCATGTGGGTGCAGGCCAGCGTGTTTGCGCTGTATCTGTGGCGCTCGCGCCGCTTCGCGCACCTGCAGTTGTTCGCCCATTTCGAAGGCCCGCGCTGGCGTGCGATCGGCGATCTGTTGCGCACCGGTCTGCCGATCGGCATCACCGTGCTGATGGAGGGCGGCCTGTTCATCGTCACCGCCTTGCTGATCGGCCGGCTCGGCTCCACCGAAGCGGCCGCGCACCAGATTGCGATCAACGTCGCGCAGCTGTGTTTCATGATTCCGATGGGCGTGGCCGAGGCGACCACCGTGCGGGTCGGGCATGCGGTCGGGCGCGGCGATCCGCTCGGCATGCGGCGTGCGGCCTGGGCCGGTTACGCCATCGTGCTGGGCACCCAGGCGCTGTCGGCCAGCGTGCTGTTGCTGGGCCACGATGCCATCGTGAGCGTCTATACCGACGATGTGGCGGTGGCCGCGCTGGCCTCGGTGCTGCTGCTGTTTGCCGCCACGTTCCAGTTTCCCGACGGCATCCAGGTGCTCTCCAGCGGCGCGCTGCGTGGGCTCAAGGACACCCGTGTGCCGATGTTCCTGGCGATGTTCTCGTACTGGGGTGTCGGCATGCCGATCGGCGCCGGGCTCGGCCTGGGGCTGGGCTGGGGACCGCAAGGCATGTGGATCGGCCTGATTCTGGGCCTGACCGTGGCGTCGGTCCTGATGGGCTTGCGCTTCCGGCAGACCAGCCGGCGGCTGACTGCCGGCGCGACCCCCTGACTTCCAGCGCATGCCGCGCGCACCGCGCAGCCGGTATGCTGGACACCATTGAATTGTGTGCAGCGTCTTTTGACGGAGTTTTCCATGAACCACCCCGTGCGTCGCAGTCCCATCGCCAGTTTCTTCGTCGGCCTGTGGGATGTGATGAATTTCACCCGGCGCCTGATCTTCAACCTGGTGTTCTTCGGTTTCCTGTTCCTGGTGCTGCTGCTGTTTGTGGTGGCGATCGCGCGTGGCGACGGCAGCAAGCCGCTGGCCGAGCGCACCACCCTGGTGATCAACCCCGAAGGCACGCTGGTCGAGCAGTTCAGCGCCGACCCGGTGAGCCGGTCGCTGGCCAAGGCGGTCGGCGACAAGAGTGCCGAGGAAGTGCAGCTGCGTGACCTGGTGCGGGTGATCGAGGCGGCCGGCAAGGACCGCAAGATCGAGCGGGTGGTGTTGAACCTGGACAAGTTTCAGCCCGCCGGTTTCGCCTCGCAGCGCGAAGTGGCCGCGGCGTTGCAGAAGCTGCGCGCCTCCGGCAAGCAGATCGTCGCCTTCAGCGAGAGCATGAGCCAGGGCCAGTACCTGCTGGCCGCACAGGCCAACGAGGTCTATCTCGACCCGATGGGCAGCGTGCTGCTGGAAGGGCTTGGCCGTTATCGGCAGTATTTCCGCGAGGGCCTGCAGGACAAGCTCGGCGTGGACGTGCATCTGTTCCGCGTGGGCGAGTACAAGTCCGCCGCCGAGCCGTACATCCTCGATGCCGCTTCGGCCGACGCCAAGGAAGCGGACCTGTTCTGGATGAACGACGTGTGGAAGCGCTACCTGGCCGATGTCGGCAAGGCGCGCAAGCTGAGCCCGGCGCAGCTGACCGCCGGCATCGACACGCTGCCCGAGGGCGTGGCCGCTGCCGGTGGCGATCTGGCCAAGTTCGCGCTGCAGCAGAAGCTGGTCGACGGGCTCAAGACCCGCGAGGACGTCGATGCGCTGCTGACCAAGCGCGGCGTGGCCGACAGCGATGCCGATAGCGGCTTTCGCAACATCGGTTTCAACGATTATCTGAGCCAGCTGCAGGCGCAGCGTTCGCCGATGGACAGCCGTCCGCAGGTGGCCGTGGTGGTGGCCGCTGGCGAGATCAGCGGTGGCGAGCAGCCGGCCGGCCGCATCGGTGGCGAGTCCACCGCCGCGTTGCTGCGCCAGGCGCGCGACGACGACGAGGTCAAGGCGGTGGTGCTGCGTGTGGATTCGCCCGGCGGCGAAGTGTTCGCCTCCGAGCAGATCCGTCGCGAGGTGGTCGCGCTCAAGCAGGCCGGCAAGCCGGTGGTGGTGTCGATGGGCGATCTGGCCGCCTCGGGCGGTTACTGGATCAGCATGAATGCCGATCGCATCTATGCCGACCCGTCGACCATCAGTGGCTCGATCGGCATCTTCGGCATGGTGCCCAACCTGACCCGCGCGCTGGACAAGATCGGCGTGCACACCGATGGCGTGGGTACCACGCGCTTTGCCGGTGCCTTCGACATCACCCGTCCGCTGGACCCGGCCGCCGGCCAGGTGATCCAGGCGGTGATCAACAAGGGCTACGCCGACTTCACCGGCAAGGTGGCGCAGGCGCGGCATCAGTCGGTGGATGCCATCGACAAGGTCGCACGCGGTCGCGTGTGGAGCGGTGCGCAGGCCAGGCAGCATGGCCTGGTGGACGCGTTCGGCGGCATGTCCGAAGCGGTGGCCGATGCGGCCGATCGCGCCAAGTTGAGCCGCGGCAAGTTCCGCGTGCGCTATGTGGAAAAGCCGGCGACGCCGTTCTCGCAGTTCATGAGCGGATTTGCCGGCAGCCGCATGGGCGCCTGGATGCTGGGCGATTCGGGCATGGCGCGCGCACTGCTGGCGCGCTCGCTACCGGAAGTGGACACGCAGTTGCGCTTCGTCGAAGACGCCGTGCACGACAGCAAGGCGGGCGGTACCCCGGTCAAGTCGCTGGCGTACTGCTTCTGCGGCTTCTGACGCGGCAGGTTCGCAACGTGATGGATCGACAACGCCGGCCTTGTGCCGGCGTTGTTGTGTCTGCGCTCAGGCGATGCAGCAATGCGGGCGCGCCAACAGCGCAAGAATGGCAGAACGCAGGGCGCCGCGATCACAGGCAATCAGCCATCGGTCGAGCGACCTCACGCGTGTTTGCCGTATGCGCAGATGTAGTGATCGCCTTGCGCTCAATCGCAGGCGCGCACGCGCAGTTGCTGCGTCGACAAAAAACGCGCGTGCTTCAGACAGCAGCCTTCGGTTACTGCGTGGCCGCGTCGATCGCCTTGCGTTGATCGTCTGCGGCCTGATCGCTTGCCGCCTGCACTGCGTGCGCCTTGTTCAACGGTTCCTGGATGTGGTCGCGCAGGGCAGTGGCCTGCGGCTCGGGCTTCTGCTCGGTGGGCGCAGGTTGCGGCCGCTGACAGGCGCCCAGCAGCAACGTCAGGCTGATCGCAAGAATCCAATGCCGTTTCATCGTCGTGACCTCGCTCGGGCTGGCGGTATCCTAACGCCCGGGCCGCAGGCATGCGTCAAGCGCGCTGCCGCGGCCGTTTCCTGCGTCTTGAAAGAGGATGACCCACGTGACAACCCACCGTTGGCGGCTGGATGGACAGACCGCGCTCATCACCGGCGCCAGCGCCGGCATTGGCTTTGCCATCGCGCGCGAATTGCTGGCCTTCGGCGCGGATCTGCTGATGGTGGCGCGCGATGCCGATGCGCTGGCGCAGGCGCGCGACGAGTTGGCCGAGGAATTTCCCGAGCGCGAGCTGCATGGGCTGGCCGCCGATGTGGCCGACGATGAAGAGCGGCGCGCGATTCTGGATTGGGTGGAAGACCATGCCGATGGCCTGCACCTGCTGATCAACAATGCCGGCGGCAACATCACCCGCGCGGCGATCGATTACACCGAAGACCAGTGGCGCGGCATCTTCGAAACCAATGTGTTCGCCGCTTTCGAGCTGTCGCGTTATGCGCACCCGTTGCTGACCCGTCACGCGGCGTCGGCAATCGTCAACGTCGGCAGCGTCTCCGGCATCACCCATGTGCGCAGCGGCGCGCCATACGGCATGACCAAGGCCGCGCTGCAGCAGATGACGCGCAACCTGGCGGTGGAATGGGCCGAGGACGGCATCCGCGTCAACGCGGTGGCACCGTGGTACATCCGCACCCGTCGCACCTCCGGGCCGTTGTCGGATCCGGATTACTACGAGCAGGTCATCGAGCGCACGCCGATGCGCCGCATCGGCGAACCGGAAGAAGTGGCCGCCGCCGTCGGTTTCCTCTGCCTGCCGGCCGCCAGTTACATCACCGGCGAATGCATCGCGGTGGATGGCGGCTTCCTGCGCTACGGGTTCTGACACGCCTGCGTGCGTGGTCGCGCGGACAGTGCCTGCGCATGGCATCGAAGACGCGCAGGCAGGCGCCGATCCGTCGCTGCGCCTGCGCCTGCAGTGTTCGTCCGCCGCGTCTGCACGCAACGCAGGCGACAGTGCGGCGGGCTTGCTCGCATGCGGCTCGCTGCACCGCGCAGGTCATCCGGTGATCGCTAACGGTTGCAGTGGCTCGAAAGAATCAGCCTGGCAAACACAGCACCGGCACACTGGCTGGCATGCGCTGCAACGCCGGTAGCAGTGTCATGGCGTGGCGGACGGATTCGCGCAGCGGCTTTCGTCCAGCACCCGACGCATCTGCAAATAGCGCTGCTTGCGCTCGGCCGCTTGCGCCTCGTCGGAGAAGCGCCAGGTCGATTCGGCCTGCTCGGCACGCTGGCGCCAGGCCTCGCACAGGCTCTGGTCTGGCACCGGTGCGCAGCGGTCGGTGACCACTTCGCAGGCGCTGCCGCCGCCGGTTGCCGGCCCGCCCGCCAGATTGGTGGTCTGCATCGGCAGGCAGCGCGTGGCCGGCTCGCGGTCTTCGGTGAAATAGCGCCCGTTGTCGTGCGCGGTGCATTCGAACAAGGGCGGCGGTGGCAGCGTGGAGGTCGAGGTCGAGGTCGAGGTCGAGGTCGTGGCAGGTGGCATCGCAGCCACCGGTGCCGGCGTCGCAGCCGGTGCGGCGGCGGGCACATCGGTCTTCGGCCTGGTGGGCGGCTGCGCAGCGGGCGCGCTACGTGCAGGCGACGCCGTGCCTAACCCGCCCGCCGTCAACGGCACCGCGGCCGGTGCCGTCATCAGTTTCTTCTGCTGCTGCATGCCTTTCGGGCAGGGCATGTTCTGCACGGTAAGCGCGCCGCTGGGATCAGTGCACCGGTAGATCGCCACTTCCTGTGCGCCGGCCACCGAGACACACGCCAGCAATGCCGCCCACGGCCAGCGCCTCATACGCCGCCGCAATCGCGCTGCAGGCGCGCGTCATCCCACGGCCAGCGCCTCATACGCCGCCGCAATCGCGCTGCAGGCGCGCGTCGATACCGCGCTGTTCGCGGCTGAGATCCTGGCGCTCGCTCTGCAGGGCATTGTTGTAGCGGCGGATCAGTTCCCAGCGACGGTCGGCCAGGCGCGCGCAGACTTCCTGTTCGGGCAGGGCATGGCATTCGTCGCGGATCTGCACGTTGCCGTACGGCACGATCACCGTGCCGCCGTAGCCGCCGCCGTTGTAGCCGCCCTGATAACCGCCCTGATAATCGCCACCGCCGAAGCTTGCGCTGCCGCGCAGGCTTCCACCGCGACCGGCGCTTCCCTGCACCGACATCGCCGGGCGTGGGCGGACCGAAATCGGCGGACGCTGGATGCCGCCGCCGCTGACCGGCGGGGCAATGCCATTGCCCACATAGGCCGGGCCCCAGGTCGGCACCCAGCGCGGATTGCCTTCCGGGCTGTCGCTGGTATAGCGGTTGCCGTCTTCGGTGGTGCACTCGTACATCGGCTGCGGCGGCTGCACGGTGATGATGCGCACCTCGCGCGGTGGCTGCGTCGGGACGGCGGCCGGGGCGGCAACGGCGCGCTGCGGCCGCGGCGGCGGATCCTGCGGGCGCTGCAGGTCCAGCACCTGCTGGCGGCCGCTGCTGCATGGCGCATCCTGCAAGGCGACGGTGCCGGTGCTGCTGACGCAGCGGTAGATCCGCACATTTGGATCCGGTTTGCTGGCGGTATCGGCCGCAGCAACAGGCAGCGCGGTGGCCAGCAACAGAAGGGTCAGGACGGTACGCATGGCCGCAGTGTGCGCGTCTACCCGGCTGTGGGCAAAGGGGCAGACGGTGTCTATGGCCAAGCGCTCCGACCGGCGGCGCGTGGCGGCTGCTCAGTCGCGCAGGATCTGTCCGCTGCGGGCGTCGCGGATCTGGGTCGGTTGCGCCAATGCGCCCACCTCGCCATCCGTCACCCCGTCGATGCTGGCCAGCAGGGCCGGGTCCAGCGCCTGGCGGCTGCGCGCGGGCGGTTCGCCGGCCAGGTTGGCGCTGGTGGACACCAACGGGCCGCCCCAGGCCGCACAGAGCGTGGCGACCAGCGGATGCGCGCTGATGCGCACCGCCAGCCCGTCATGCGCGCCGGTGACCCAGCGCGGCGCCTGGGCGGTGATCGGCAGGATCCAGGTATGCGGGCCTGGCCAGCTGGCCAGCACCTCCTGCTTGCGGGCCGGCGCCAGTGCGTCCAGATCCACCCAGTCGTGCAGCACATCCACGCTGGCGGCCACCACGATCACGCCCTTGTCGACCGGGCGGCGTTTGATCTCCAGCAGTCGCAGCACGGCGGCCTGCTGGCGCGGGTCGCAGCCCAGCCCCCACACCGCTTCGGTGGGATAGGCGATCACGCCGCCCCGGGTCAGGGTGGCGACGGCGCTGTCCAGGCTGAGCGTGTGCTGCATGCGGCGCCCTTAGCCTGCGGCCTTGCTCACGGTCTTCTTGACCACGCGCTTGGTGGCCTTCTTGGCAGCGGCTTTCTTGGCCGGCGCCTTCTTCGCCGCGGTCTTGGTGGCGGTTTTCTTTACCGCGGTCTTCTTGGCTGCGGCGTCCTTGGCCTCCTTGGCCGAATCCTTCACCGCGTTCTTCTTGAGCGTGGCCTTCTTGGCGCCGAAGCCCTTGCGCACCGGCTTGCCGGTGTCGGCCAGCAGCTGCTGCACTTCCTCGAACGTCAGCGACGCCGGCTCGCGATCCTTGGGAATCTTGCCATTGAGCTTGCCATCGCTGATGTACGGGCCGAAGCGGCCGTTGAGCACCTGGATGTCGCTGCCTTCGAATTCCTTGATCACGCGGTTGCGCGCGATCTCTTCCTTCTCCTCGATCAGGAACACCGCGCGCTCCAGATCGATGGTGTACGGGTCGTCTTCCTTCTTCAGCGAGGCATAGACGCTGCCGCGGCGCGCGAACGGGCCGAACCGGCCGATGCCGACGCTGACGTCCTGGTCCTTGTCCTGGCCCAGTGCGCGCGGCATCTTGAACAGCTCCAATGCGTCTTCGATGGAGATCGAGTAAATGCTCTGGCCTGGCCGCAGCGAGGCGAAGGTGGGCTTTTCCTCGTCTTCGACGGTGCCGATCTGCACCATCGGGCCGAACCGGCCGATGCGCGCGCTGACTTCCTTGCCGCTGACCGGGTCGGTGCCCAGTACGCGCACGCTGCCGGCGTCGGTCTTGTCCAACGAATCCTTCTTGTCCTCGACCAGTTCCTTGAACGGGCCCCAGAACTTCTCCATCAGCGGGATCCACTCTTCCTCGCCACGCGAGACCGCATCCAGGTCGTCTTCGAGCTTGGCGGTGAAGTCGTAATCCACGTAACGGGTGAAATGCCCGGACAGGAACTTGGACACCGCGCGGCCCACGTCGGTGGGGCGGAAGCTGCGGCCTTCCATTTCCACGTACTTGCGGAACTGCAGGGTCTGGATGATCGAGGCGTAGGTGGACGGCCGGCCGATGCCGTATTCCTCCAGTGCCTTGACCAACGCCGCTTCGGTGAAGCGCGGCGGCGGCTGGGTGAAATGCTGGTCGGTGACGATGCGGTCCAGCGGGATGTTGTCGCCGGCCTTCATCAGCGGCAGCTTGCGGCCTTCGTCCTCGTCCTCGCTGCTCTTGGTGTCCTTGCCTTCCTCGTAGACCGCCAGGAAGCCGGGCACCACCACGGTGGTGCCGCTGGCGCGGAACACGTGCTCGCTGCCGGCCGACAGATCGACGCTGACGGTGTTGAGCGTGGCCGGAATCATCTGGCAGGCCACGGCGCGGCGCCAGATCAACTCGTACAGGCGACGCTCGTCGTCGGACAGGAAGCGCGCCACCTGCGCCGGGGTGCGCAGCGCCGAGGTCGGGCGCACCGCCTCATGCGCTTCCTGCGCGTTCTTGGATTTGGTGGTGTAGGCGTTAGGCTGGTCCGGCAACGAGGCGGTGCCGAAATCGCGCGCGATCACATCGCGGATTTCCGACAGCGCGTCCTGCGACAGGTTCACCGAGTCGGTACGCATATAGCTGATCAGACCGACCGAGCCTTCGTCGCCCAGCGCCACGCCTTCGTACAGCTTCTGCGCCACCTGCATGGTCTTGCGGGTGGTGAAGCCGAGCTTGCGCGAGGCTTCCTGCTGCAGCGTGGAGGTGGTGAACGGCGGGGCAGGGCGACGCTTGCGCTCCTTGCTGGCCACATCGGTGACATGCAGCACGCCTTGCGCGGCCTGCTGGATGCGCAGCCGCGCCGCTTCGGCGGTGTCGCCATCTGTGACGGTGAACTGCTCGAACTTCTGCCCGTCCAGCTTGATCAGGCGCGCGTTGAACGGCTGCGACGGGTGCCGGCAATGCGCATCGATGGACCAGTACTCGCGCGCGATGAAGGCTTCGATCTCTTCCTCGCGCTCCACGATCATGCGCAGCGCCGGCGACTGCACGCGGCCGGCCGACAGCCCGCGCTGCACCTTGCGCCACAGCACCGGCGATAGGTTGAAGCCGACCAGATAGTCCAGCGCGCGACGGGCCTGCTGCGCATCGACCAGATCGGCCGCGATCGCGCGCGGCTTGAGCATGGCTTCCTTGATCGCACGCGGGGTGATCTCGGTGAACACCACCCGCTGCATCGTCTTGTCCTTGAGCAACCCGCGCTCTTTCAGGATCTCGGCGATGTGCCAGCTGATCGCCTCGCCCTCGCGGTCCGGGTCGGTCGCCAGATAGATGTCGTCGGCGCTCTTGGCCGCGCGTGCAATGGCTTCGACATGCTTCTCGTTCTTTTCGATCAGGTCGTAGCGCATTGCGAAGCCGTTGTCGGGATCGACCGCGCCTTCCTTGGGGACGAGATCGCGCACGTGCCCATACGAGGCCAGGACGGTGAAGTCCTTGCCGAGGTATTTATTGATCGTCTTGGCCTTGGCGGGCGATTCGACGATGAGCAGGTGCTTGGGCATGGTGGCGAATTCTTTGGGCAGGGCCCGGGGGGCGGGTAGCGTGGCCTAATTGGCCGGTGGAGGGAAGCAGATCGACCGTTTCCCACAGGTCAACGCCCGGGAAACGAGCCCGGGCGTTCAGTTCTCTTATTAGAAAGATCACGGCGGACGCCGCCGTGTCAAGCGGCCAGGGCTGCCAACTGCTAGCTCTGGCTCATTCCAATGGCGGCCAGCATGAAGCCCACCACCACCACCGAGATCACCAGCAGCACCGCATAAATGGCCAGCACCACGATGGTGACCGTGTCCAGGCCGCTGGATTGGCGCTCCGGGTGATCCGTAAACGCCCAGCGGTCCACCACCAATGTGTCGCAGACCTTGTCGTGCGGAGCCTGCATGCGCGCGGTCATGCCGGCCATGAACGCGGCCACGACCACGCCGATGCCCAGGGTGAGCACGCTGATCAGCATGTAAGCCAGGTAACGCAGCACATTGCGCCAGAAACCGACCCGGCCGCCATTGCTGTCGGCGCGCACCAGCTTGATGCCGCAGGCGAGCTTGCCCAGGCTGGCCTGGTGCCGGCTGGACTGCATCCAGGCGAAATACAGCGTCGGGATTGCCAGGCCGATGCCGTAGGACATCACCAGGATGGCGATGCTGAGCGCGCTGCCGTCGTCCAGCGCCGAGCCGGAATCGCCGCGGGTGGTCGCCAATGCCACGACGAACACCAGCGGGATCACGATCAGGTACACCGCAAAGCTGGTGATCAGGCTGTCCAGGATGCTGGCGGCCACGCGCCGCCACAGGCCGGCGTAGACAACCGGGGCATCGTGCAATGCGACGCTTGCCGTGGGCGCGGCGACGGAATCCCAGGCGCTTGGAAGCGGCGCGCCGGCCGGTGGTTGCGACACGGCATGCGCGGGTGTTGCCGGCGCGTGCGAGGTGTTGGTCAGGAGCGGGCTCGATGCCGCTGGGGGTGCCGCAGGGTCTGCCGGCGTGGTGGGCCACGCCGCTGGATCTGTCAGCGCAGCCTGCCCGCTCGGCGGACGCTGCTGGTGGTCGGTTACGGCAGGGTGATCGGCAAGGCCGGAGTCGGCCCGCCCGAGTGCAGCGTCTGCCGCCGGGCCGGCAAACGGCGCATCTGCGGCAGGCGTGCGATCCACCGCGACGCTGGTTGGGTGAACCGTCGCCTGCGGCTCACTGTGCGCAACGTCCACCGGCACATCTCCGATGGTCGGCGCGGCGGAAGCTGGCACGGCGGTGTCGATCCCCAGCTCGGCCGCGACCTCGCCAAGTGCCACCCACTGCGGAAAGCCTTCGCGCCAGACCAGGCTGGATGCATTGATCAAGCCTTCCGACAGGCGCGCGCGAAGCGTGTCCGTGTCCACTGGCCCCTGGCGCTCGCGTTGTGCGTCGGCGTAATACCACTGCGTCATTGAAGTCCCCTTGCGTAAAGCGATTGACTAGCCGCGGCAGTCCGGCGGAAGTTGGTTGTCGTCGATCTCGGAGCTGCACTGCCAGCTGCCGGCGTCCGCGTCGAAATCCAGCCACAGCGCCTTACCGTCGATCCTGGTCATTTTCGGCGCATGCAGCAGCGCCTCGACTCCGCACTCGGTGGTGTCGAAACGGCCGATCCGCACGCTGCTCAGGACATCGTTTGCATACTGCTCGGGCGCGAGAAAGCCGGCGTCGCCGTTGACCGGGCAACGGCCTTGCTGCGCGAGAAATTCGGCGATCTGCGGCTTCAGGGGCGTCAGCGCTGCGATCGCCTGGGCGACCTTGGTACGCGTGGTGTAGTCCTGGTACGCCGGCAGCGCGATCGCCGCCAGGATGCCGATCATCGCCACCAGCAAGAACATGCCCACCACCGCGCCCAGCACCAACGCCAGCGGCCACCCCGGCCCGTTGCTGGATAGATGACGCGCTGACGGCGCGGGCGCAATGGCGGCTGCGTTATGGACAGCCGTTGGCGGAACCGGCGGCAGGGGCGGCGGCAGCGCTGCGGCGCGCAGATTGGTGGAAATCGGTGGCCCGAGTTCGTCGGCGCACGCAGACAGCGGCACCCATCGGGCAAATCCTTCGCGCCAGACCAAGGTGTCCAGTGCAATCGCGTGATCGCGATACAGCGCCAGCAAGGCCTCGCCGGCCACCGGGCCACGCCGGTGGCGGTTGCCCTCGGCGTAATACCAACTACTCATTGCCGTCCCCTCGCACGCGTCCGTTGCGGCTTCCGCCTCAGTGTACGGGTTCAGGCTCGTCCAGGAACATCTGCGTTTCC
This sequence comes from Xanthomonas sp. NCPPB 1826, assembly GCF_056725285.1. Classification (NCBI taxonomy): domain Bacteria; kingdom Pseudomonadati; phylum Pseudomonadota; class Gammaproteobacteria; order Lysobacterales; family Lysobacteraceae; genus Xanthomonas; species Xanthomonas sp. NCPPB 1826. The sequence goes on along the minus strand of NZ_CM161521.1, from coordinate 4,440,732 downwards.
ATCCAGGCGTAGGCCGCTTCGGCACCCGGCTGGTTGAACAACACCATCAAGACCACCCATTTGAGGTCGTCCAGGTCCAGTTCGTCCTGGTCCAGCGCCATGGCGCGATCCAGCACCAGCTCGCGCTGGTCGGCATCGAGAATGCGGTGTTGTTCCAGGAACAGCAGGAATCCACGGCAGTCCACATCGAGCTTGTCCAGCTCCGGGCCGTGGTAGATGCGTACCGGTCCATCGACATGCGGGCGCGCGACGCTGGGCCGCTGCTCGGAGAGCGCGTCCAGCCAATCGAAGGCTTTGCTGATTTCTGCGGGACTGAAACCGGCCTGGATCAGGCCATTCTGAAGCGAGTCACGGTCGCGGACCAGGTCCGCATCTTCGCTGAAATAATGTTCGAACAGGTACAGCAGTACATCAAGAATGCTCTCTTTCATTGCCCCTCGGCCTGCGTCGCGCGACGCTGTGGAGGTGAAGAAACTAGGGGTTGCGGGTATAGCGACCGTGCTCGGTGACCACGTCTCCCTCCAGTTCCATGATGAGCAGCATGGAGGACAGCGCGGCGGCCGTCAATCCGGTGCGTTCGACCAGGGAATCCATAGGGGTTGGGTCGTGGCCCAGCGCCTGCCACAAGCGCTGGTAGTCCGGATCCGGGCGCGCCGGGCCGGCCTGCGGCGGTGTCCTGGCCTGATCAGTGGGGGCGGCCAGGCGCTGGCGCAAGGCGCTTGCCAGTTCGCCTGACAGCAGGCGCAGGCCGTCGATGACCTGGGCCGGCTCCTGGGCCAGGGTGGCTCCCTGCCGGATCAGGTGATGGCAGCCCCGCGCGAGCGGATTGTGCAGCGAGCCGGGCAGGGCGAACACCTCGCGCCCGGCCTCTGCCGCCAGCCGCGCGGTGATCAGCGCGCCCGAGCGCATGGCCGCTTCCACCACCAGGGTGCCCAGGGCCAGCCCGGCGATGATCCGGTTGCGGGCCGGGAAGTGCCCCGCGACCGGCCCGGTGCCGGGCAGGTACTCGCTGACCACCGCGCCACGCGCGGCGATGCGATCGCGCAGGGAGTGGTGATTTGCCGGGTAGGCCACATCCGCGCCGGTGCCCACCACCGCCACGGTGATGGCCCCGGCACGGGCAAGCGCGGCCTCGTGTGCGATCGCGTCCACGCCGGCGGCCATGCCGCTGACGATGGCCAGCCCGGCGCCTGCCAGGCCGGAGGCGAACGCGCGGGTGTGGTCGCGGCCGCCGGCGGTGGCGGAGCGGCTGCCGACCACGGCCACGCCCGGGTGCCAGAGCGCGTTCGGGTCGCCGTCCACGAACAGGGCCAGCGGCGGATTGACGATGTGGCGCAGCAGGGCGGGGTAGTCGGGATCGTTCAGGCCGATCAGGTGATGGCCGGGCTGCTCGCACCACTGCAGGGCGGCGTCCAGCGCGCGTGCATCGGGGGTCTGCAGCCGGGCCACCTGCAGTTCGTCGCAGCCGGCGGCAAGCCAGGCTTCTGGCCCGGCCGCCAGTAGCTCGGCCGGGCTGGCGAAGCAGTCCAGCAGCGCGTGACGCGGCGGGCTACGGCCGCCCGCCAGGAGCAGGGTCAGGAGTGCGCGCAGGTCGGAAGTGGGGAGGGCCATGCGTCCAGCCTGGACCGTAAACGCCGACGGCGCCCTCAGGCGCCGTCGTATTACCGCATCGGAATTTTCGCTTACTGCGCGTCGGGATGCTTGACGAAGTAGCCCAGGCCGGTCGGCTTGACGCTTTCCATCACCAGCGCATAGCTGACCTTGTCGAAGGTGCGGAACACCATCGCGTGCGAGGCGTATTCGTCGGGCAGGCCGACGGTGGAGCCGGCCGGGCCGCTGAAGTCGTCGTCGGTCCGCGAGAAGCGCGAATGCTTGACGCGGTCGCTGACCGTGCGGCCCTTGCGCCAGATCGAGAACACCGTGCCGTTGTTGATGCCTTCGCGGGCACCGCCTGAGATGGCGATCACGTCGCGGGTGCCGCCGACGATAAAGGCGTCGGAGATGGCCAGCACCCGCAATTCGGTCTGCAGGGCCTGTTCCGACGGCGGATGCGGGATGAACTGCAGGTCGTAGGGCTGCGCCTCGACGGCGACGATGCGATCGCCGGCGCGTACTTCGCGGCCGCTGTCCTGCAGCAGCAGGGTAGCCGCCTTGGAGTTGCCGCCCGCCGCGCTGCGCGTGATGGTGCCGACGTTGACCTGTGCCAGTTCGTAGCCGAGGAACTCGCGGCGCGTGCTCGGCGCGATGTAGTTCTTCCAGATGTTGCCGGCGCCTGCGGTGATGTTGCCGGCCGCATCGAGGTCTTCGTTGTGCTTGGGTAGGCTGAACTTCACCGTCGGGCGCACCACCGCAAAACGCTGGCCCGGCTGTGCATCGTCCAGGCCGACCACATAGGCCACCTGGCCGGTGGTGGCGCGCGTACGGCCGCCTTCCAGGCCCACCACGTACGGCAGCTGGTCGAAGTCGTCGGTGACGCGCAGGTTCTTCAGAAACGGCTCGACATCGGCCAGCGGAATCGCATTGATCGGCGCTTCCTGGCGCGGACCGGGCTGGACGGTGCCCTTGGCGACGCGATCCAGGTAGGCCAGGCTGATCACGTCACCGGGATAGATCAGGTGCGGATTCTGGATCTGCGGGTTGGCCTGCCAGATTTCCGGCCACAACCAGGGTTTTTGCAGGAAACGTCCAGCGATGTCCCACAGGGTATCGCCCTTGCGGACCACGTAAGTCTCTGGATGCTCGCCCACCGCTTGCGCGGCAGCGTAGGTCGCGACGGTCAGCATCGCCGCAGCGACGACCGTACGAAGTCGGTTCAACATGAGTGCCTTCTTGCCTGATTCCCCAACAGGTCTGCGCACTATAGTCCAGAAACCGGGGCGTCACGCAAGCATTGCGCTAGAATGACAGCGTCTTGCCGGCGCAGCGCCGGTGTTCCCAGACGGGTAATCCCATGGCTTTGCTCCCTATTCTCGAATTCCCCGATCCGCGGCTGCGCACCAAGGCCGTGCCGGTCGACGCTGCCGAGCTCACCAGCCCGGCATTCCAGACCCTGCTCGACGACATGTTCCAGACCATGTACGAGGCGCCCGGCATCGGCCTGGCCGCCAGTCAGGTGGACGTGCACAAGCGTTTCATGGTGATCGACGTCAGCGAGGAGAAGACGCTCCCGCAGGTGTTCATCAACCCGGAGATCGTGAGCAGGCAGGGCGAGCAGGTCTACCAGGAAGGCTGCCTGTCGGTACCGGGCATCTACGCAGACGTCGCCCGCGCCGATGCGATCACCGTGCGCTATCTCGACCGCCAGGGCAAGGCGCAGGAACTGAGCACCGACGGCCTGCTGGCGGTGTGCATCCAGCACGAGATGGACCATCTGGACGGCAAGTTGTTCGTCGATTACCTGTCGCCGCTCAAGCGCGAAATGGTGCGCAAGAAACTGGCCAAGCAGCGTAAGCACGTGGCCTGAGGGCAGGGATTGGGGAGTCGGGATTGAGGATTGGTGAAGCGGGTTTTCTGGCTGCTTGCCCGATCCGTGGGTCCCCATCCCAATCGCCGGGCGCGGCACTCTCGCGTGTGATTGAGGCGATGGCGCAGGCAGTCGCTGCGCGCGCTCCGCGTACACGGATGGAGCGACACGTCGGGACCTGGGATATGGGATTGGCCAGCCATTGCGCTGTTGCCCAAGCCCCCTGCTGCGAGTCCCGATGCCCGAATCCCCATTCCCCGCCGCCGCCGCTGCCACTCCCCAATCCCCACTCCCGAATCCCCACCTTATGAGAATCGTATTCGCCGGTACGCCGGATTTTGCCGTCGCCTCGTTGCGCGCAGCCGCGCAGCGGCATGAAGTGGTGGCGGTCTACACCCAGCCGGATCGGCCGGCCGGCCGTGGCCGCGGGTTGACGCCGTCGCCGGTCAAGCTAGAGGCGATTGCGCGCGGCATCCCGGTCTTCCAGCCGCAGACGCTGCGCTCGCCGGAGGCGCTGGCCACGCTGCGCGCGCTCAATGCCGATCTGATGGTGGTGGTGGCCTACGGCCTGATCCTGCCCAAGGCGGTGCTGGCCGCGCCGACCCATGGCTGCTGGAACGTGCATGCCTCGTTGTTGCCGCGCTGGCGTGGCGCGGCGCCGATCCAGCGCGCGATCGAGGCCGGCGATACCGAAACCGGCGTCTGCCTGATGCAGATGGAAGCCGGGCTGGATACCGGCCCGGTGCTGTTGTCGCAGCGGCTGGCCATCGGCGAGCAGGAAACCGGCGGGCAGCTGCACGACCGCCTGGCCGCGCTGGGCGCGCAGGTGCTGGCCGATGGGCTGGGCCTGCTGCGTGCCGGCATCCGCCCGGTGGCGCAGCCGCAGCCGGCCGAAGGCGTGACCTATGCGCACAAGCTGGACAAGACGCAGGCGCGGCTGGACTGGACCCAGCCGGCGCAGGAGCTGGCGCGGCGGGTACGCGCGTTCAATCCATGGCCGGTGGCCGAGGTGGTCCTGGCCGGCGAGCGCGTGCGCCTGCATGGTGCAGTGGCGCTGGAGCTGGCCCATCAGCAGGCGCCGGGCACCCTGCTCGCCGCCAGCAAGCAGGGCATCGACATCGCCTGCGGGCAGGGCGCGCTGCGGGTGCGCGTGCTGCAGCGCGAGGGCGGCAAGGCGATCACCGCTGCCGACTACCTCAACGCGCGCCGCGACCTGCCGGCGCTGCGCTGATGTCGGCAGAGACCGCAACTGCCGGCGTCGGCTCGCGTCTGGCCGCGGCACGGGTGCTGACGGCGGTGTTCGACCAGGGCCGCTCGCTCAAGGCCGAACTGGCCGCGACCTTGCCCGGTCTTGCTGATCCACGCGACCGCGCGCTGGTGGAGGCGATCTGCTTTGCGGTACTGCGCCGCCGCCCGGCCTATGACGTGGCATTGCGGCAGTGGCTGGAACGCCCGTTGCCGCCGCGCGATGCGGAACTGAAAGCGCTGCTGATGGCCGGCTTCGCCCAGCTCGACGTGCTGCAGCTGCCCGCGCATGCGGCCTTGTCGGCCACCGTGGACGCGTGCCGCGCGCTGGGCCGGCCGCGGCAGGCCGGCATGGTCAACGCGATCCTGCGGCGCGCCCAGCGCGAGGGGTTTCCGGCGGTGTCCGCCGATGCGGGCTGGCCGTCCTGGCTGCGCAAGCAACTGCGCGCCGATTGGGGCGAGCAGGCCGAACGCATCTTCGTGGCCAGCGCGCAGATGGCGCCGATGTGGCTACGCGTGCAGCGCTCGCGGATCGACCCGGCCGGCTATGTCGCACGGCTGGCCGCGCTGGGCATCGGCGCGGACACGGATGCGCTGTTGCCGGATGCGGTGCGTCTGCACGGGGCGGTGCCGGTGAGCCAGTTGCCGGGCTTTGCCGACGGCGATGTCTCGGTGCAGGACGGCTCTGCCCAGCAGGTTGCCGATGCGCTGGCGCTGGCGCCATCGGCACGCGTGCTCGATGCCTGCGCGGCGCCCGGCGGCAAGGCCGCGCATCTGCTGGAGCGTCATCCTGGCCTGCAGCTCACCGCGCTGGATGTGGATGCGCGCCGGCTGGAGCGGGTGCAGCAGACCTTGCAGCGCACCGTGCCGGGCGCGCAGGTGACCTTGCACACCGCTGACGCCGCCGATACCGCCGCATGGTGGGACGGCCAGCCGTTCGATGCGGTGTTGCTGGATGCGCCATGTTCGGCCACCGGCGTGGTGCGCCGTCAGCCCGACGTGCTGCTGCATCGCCGTGCCGACGATATCGACGCCTTGTGCGCGTTGCAGGCGCGTCTGCTCGATACCACCTGGCGCACGCTGCGGCCGGGCGGTCAGCTGCTCTACACCACCTGTTCCCTGCTTGCGCGCGAGAACCAGGCGCAGGTGCAGGCATTCCTGCAACGCACTGCCGATGCACAGGCGCAGCCGCTGGGCGCGCAATTCGGTCATGCGGCCGGTGCCGGACGCCAGCGTTTCCCCGGCGAGCAGCACTGCGACGGTTTTTTTTACGCGCTTTTGCTAAAAGCGTCCTGACCGCGCGCCGATCCCGGCGCTCCACCTTCGCATCCACTGCCGCCCGTCATGCTCAAGACTCGTGCTTCCAAGGATTTCTGGCTGCTGGCCATCACCGCCGTTCTGGTGATCGGTGCCGGCCTGGGATTGCGCGACCCCTGGCCGTCGGACGAGCCGCGGTTTGCACTGGTCGCCAAGCAGATGGTGATGAGCGGCGACTGGCTGTTCCCGCATCGCGGCAACGAGCTGTACTCGGACAAGCCGCCGATGCTGATGTGGCTGCAGGCACTGTTCTACACGCTGCTGGGCAACTGGCGGGTGGCGTTCCTGCTGCCGTCGCTGCTGGCGGCGCTGGGCACGCTGGCCTGCGTGTACGACCTGGGGCGGCGGCTGTGGACCCGGCGCGTGGGCGCGTATGCGGCGTGGATGCTGTTGTTCACGCTGCACTTCACCTTCCAGGCCAAGAAGGCGCAGATCGATCCGCTGGTGGTGTTCTGGATCACCCTGGCCAATTACGGATTGCTGCGCCATCTGCTGCTGGGGCCGGCCTGGCGCTGGTGGACGCTGGGCTGGTTTGCCGCCGGGCTGGGCGTGATCACCAAGGGGGTCGGCGTCATCGCCTTGCTGATGCTGATCCCGGCCGGCATTGCGGCGGCGCGCGGCTGGCCGGGCGTGCGCGTGCATGTGCGCGATCGGCGTTTCTGGCTGGGGCCGCTGTTCTTCTTCGTCGCGATCCTGCTGTGGTTCGTGCCGATGATGGTGACCGCGCTGACCGCCGGCCAGCCCGAGTACCGCGTCTATCTCAACGACATCCTGTTGCGCCAGACCGCCAAGCGCTATGCCAATTCCTGGGATCACGCGCAGCCGGTCTGGTACCACTTCAAGGGCATGGCCACGATGTGGCTGCCGACCATCCTGGTGCTGCCCTGGGCGATCCCGGCCTGGTGGCGCCGGCTCAAGCGACGCGATGCGCGCTATCTGTTGCCGCTGGCCTGGTGGCTGCTGGTGCTGGTGTTCTTCACCATTCCCAGCGGCAAGCGCGATGTGTACATCCTGCCGGCGCTGCCGATGTTCTGCCTGGCGCTGGCGCCGCTGGCGGCAGGCCTGCTGCGCCGCGCCGGGGTGCAGCGGCTGCTGTTCGGATTCGTGCTGCTGCTGACGGTGGCCTTCGCTGCCGGCGGCGCGGCGATGCTGATCGGGCATCCGGGCTTCGAGCAGAAGATCATGGACAGCCGCGGGGTCGGCAGCGAGGCCACCGACCCGCTCGGCTGGTTGCTGCTGGCGGTCGGTCTGTGGGGCGTGGCCAGCCTGTTGCTGCTGCGGGTGCGCCGTTCCGCGCTTGCCGCAGCATCGCTGCTGGGCGCGTGGTGGGTGGCGTTCGGCCTGGTCTGCTATCCGATCTTCAATGACTCAAGTTCGGCGGGCGCGGTGATGCGCGAGGCCGGGCGCCGGATCGGCCCGGACGCGCAGCTCGGGCTGGTGGCCTGGAAGGAGCAGAACCTGCTGATGGCCGACCGCCCCGCGCAGACCTTCGGCTTCAAGGTGCCTTGGGAACAACAGCTGCAGCGCGCGGTGGCCTGGCAGGCAGAGCGTCCCGATCGACGTTGGCTGATGGCGCAGGAGACCGCGCTGCTGGCCTGCGTGGATCGCAGCCGCAGCCAGATGGTGGGGGTGGCCAATCGTCGTCGCTGGTGGCTGGTACCGGCCGATGCCGTGCACGGCAGCTGCGTGGCGAGCTCCGAGCAGCGGGCAGTGGAAGCGCAGGAGCAGGGCAACCTGGACACCGAATGAGCCGGCGCAGCGCAGGTGTTTGCCGCGATCGGCGGCCCGTCAATGCCGTCGCCGGCCGCTGTCTAGCATGGATTCATGCGGGGCATCGTTAGCTTGGCCGGCGTCGCTGACGCGTGTCGCCCGATGTCACCCCATTTGCCACCGATGTCTGAATGAATTCCTTGCCCACCCAGCCCGCTGCGCTTTCTTCGTCGGCCCCCATCGCGTCACCGGCAGGTGTGGGCATTGCCGAACTGGGCGTGTTCGCGTTGACCGCGTTGGTGGTCAGCATGCCGAGCGGGTTGCTGCCCTTCGGGCTGTGCCTGTTGCTTGGCTCGCTGGTGGGGTGGCGCAGCCTGCGCGCAGGCGTTGCCATGTGCCCTTGGTCGCTGCGCGCGCTGGGGTGGTTGGCCGCGGCGGTGATCGCGATGTCGCTGTTGTCGATCGTGCTGTTCGAACACGGGCTGCGCGATGTCGACAACCGTTCGCGCTTTCTGGTGCTGCCGTGGGCGGCCCTGTGGGCGTACGCACTGCAGCCGCGCCAGGTCTGGCTATGGCGTGGCGCGCTGGCCGGCGTGTTCGCGGCAATGTTGATCGCCATCCTGCAGGTGATGAACGGTGCCGACCGCGCGGAAGGCTGGACCAATGCGATTGTATTTGCCGATATCGCGCTGATGCTGCTGGTGGTGGCGGTGTTCTGCCGCCCGCCTGGCAAGGTGCGCTGGCTGGTGGGCGCGGCCATCGCCACGGTGGTGGTGATCGTGCTCAGCGGTAGCCGCGGGGTGTGGTTGTCGTTGCTGGTGACCTTGGGCGTGCTGATCTGGGGTGCACCCTGGCAGAGCGCACGCATGCGCTTGCTGACTTTCGTCGGCAGTGCGGTGCTGGCGGTGGGCGTGGTGCTCAGCGTGCCGGCGTTGACCCAGCAGATGCGCCTGGGCGAATTGCAGAGCGACCTGCAGCGCTATGAGGTCGGCGACAGCGACTCGTCCGCCGGTGCCCGGATCGAGCGCCTGCATGTGGCCTGGGACACCTTGCGCGCGCATCCGCTCACCGGCATCGGCGTCGGGCGCTTTGACGATGCGATGCGCGAGCTGCCGGTATGCGCCGGCGACACCTGGCTGCTGCGCTGTCATCTAGGCCATGCGCACAACGATCTGGCCGAGTGGGGCGCCACCCAGGGCGTGCCGGGCCTGTTGCTGCTGTTTGCGGTCTACGGGGTGCCGTTGTGGATCTTCGTGCGGCTGCACCGCCGCAGCGGCCAGCGCCAGTTCCGCGGACCGGCCGCGGCCGGGGTGATGATCGTGGTGAGCTATGCGCTGTGCGGGCTGACCCAGTCGATGTTTGCGCACCAGGTGTCGGCCAGCTTCTACACGGCGATGGTCGGTGTGCTGGTCGGGCTGGCAGCGCGTCAGGCGCAGGAGTCATCGGCTCGAGCGGCTGACAAGGTCTAGCGAGCGGGCTTGCGGTGGCGATGGGTTATTCGCTCGTCACCGGAATTGACGTGGTGGACTGCCGGCTTCGAGCGCGTCTTGCGCCGACGTAGCGGCGAGCGCAGTCGTGTTGCTGACCGCTCTCAGTCGCCGCGCCGCTCGTCCGCACGCGGCGGGTCCTGCACTGGCTGGTTGTGCTGCAGCAGCCACAGCATGATGGTCTTCTGGCGCACGTAGTTGGCGCGCACGTAGGCATAGATCAACCCGTGCCAGCCATCGCGAAACCCGCCGCGCAGCAGGTAGCCGCGCCAGAAGCGCCAGGCCGGCGCCAGCACCAGCTTGCTCCAGGTCGCGCGTTTGCCGCGCGCATATTCGTGCTCGGCCATCATCTGCGCGTAGCGCTGGGTCTTGGCCAGTTGCTGCGCCAGTGAGCGGTACGGGTAGTGGATCAGATCGCCCGCCAGGGTCACCACTGCACCGTCGACACTGGCCGCCTCGTGGATCTCGCGCTTGCCGCGCCAGCCGCCGCGGCGTCGATCGAACAAGCGCAGCACCCGATCCGGATAGGCATTGCCATGGCGCAGGAACCGGCCGAAATAATCCGACAGCCGTGCGAAGCGATAGCCGGCCGCATTGGCAAACCCGCCATCGCGCGCGGCAATGATCGACGCCCGCAAGGCATCGCTGACGCGTTCGTCGGCATCCAGGCACAGCACCCAGTCGTGGCTGGCCTGCGCAACGCAGAACGCCTTCTGGCTGCGGTAGCCATCGAAGGCGCGCTGCAGGACGCGTGCGCCGTGTGCGGTGGCCAGCGTCACGGTGGCGTCGGTGGAGCCGGAGTCCACCACCACGATCTCGTCGCAGAACGCCAGCGAGCGCAGGCAGTCACGTAGGCGATCGGCCTCGTTGAACGCGATAATGCAGGCGCTGATGCGCGGCCGTTCGTCGGGTGCGGTCGAAGAGGACATGTGATGGCTCAATACCTGCTGTTCGCAACGGAACGTTACGCGTTGCCTATTCTGGCGCCATTGGCGCAGGCATTACAGGCCCGCGGGCACGCCGTGTCGGCGTGGTTCGAGGGCGGTGCACGTGGGCTGGTGTTGCCGGAGGTGCGCGAGGTCGGCCTGCGCGAGGCGCTGGCGTTGCGCCCGCGTGCGGTGTTCAGCGCGGCCAACTGGGTGCCACCGTTCATTGCAGGCGCCAAGGTGCAGCTGTTCCATGGCTTCAATGTGCAGAAACGCGAAGACAACCGCGGGCATTTCCGCGTGCGCGGGCTGTTCGATCTGTATTGCACGCAAGGCCCGGCCACCACGGCGCCGTTTCGCGCACTCGCCGAGCGCGAAGGGCATTTCGCCGTGGTCGAAACCGGCTGGCCCAAGCTCGACCCGGTGTTCCGCGACGATGGCGGCCGCAGCGCTGCACTGCGCGCGCCCGCCAACGGGCGGCCGGTGATCCTGTTCGGCTCCACGTTTACCGAGCGCTTGAGCGCTGCGCCCGCGCTCTACGACGAGATCGCCGCCGATATCGCACGCGGAGCGCATTACTGGCTGCTGACGCTGCATCCGAAGTGCGCGCCGGAGCTGTTCGATCGCTATCGCGCGCTGGCCGGGCCGCATGCCCGCTTCGTCGAACCCGAAGAAGTGATGGCTGCGCAGCGTGCGGCCGATGTGCTGGTGTCGGATACCTCGTCGATCGTGTCCGAGTTCGTGGTGCAGCACAAACCGGTGGTGACCTTCCGCAACCGCGTGCCGCAGCCGCATATGCTGGACTTTCAGCAGCCCGGGCAATTGCCGCAGCAGCTGGCGCGCGCGCTGGCGCCGGATGCGTCGCTGCGTAATGCGCTCGCCAATTATGCCGACGCGATCCACCCGTACCGCGACGGGCGGTCGTCGGAGCGGGTGATGGCAGCGACCGAGGACTTCATCGCCGGCAAGCTCGGCACGCTGCGGCGCAAGCCGCTGGGCGCAGTGTGGCGAGGCCTGCAGATCCGCCGCGAACTCGGATACTGGGGCCCGGCACAACGCTGATCACTGCGAGTTGCGCATCGACGAGATACCGCTGCCAATCAGCACTTCACCCAATCCCGAATCCCGATTCCCCAATCCCGATTCCCAATCCCGATTCCCAATCCCGATTCCCAATCACCAACGCAGCTTGCGCCGCGCCAACGCGGCACTCAGCTGCGCCTGCAGTGCCTGCGCCTGCGCCAACGGCACGAAGCGCAGCCGCAACCCCGGGCCGGCCGCGCTGGCGCCGGCAGTGTCCAGCCACAGCGTTGCGGTGCCGGACAGACGGTCCAGCGGCGAGCGTTGCAGTTGCAGCGCCTGCAGCTTGTCCAGCTCGGCCAGCCGCCACCAGCGTTTCCACCAGCCACCGCGCACGGCGACAAACCGCGCATCCACCGCGTAGCCCATGCGGTGCACCTGGCGATGCGCCTTGAACGCACTCCACGGCAACCACATCAGCAACCACGCCGCCTGGTTGCCGAACTGCCAGGCCAGGCCGATCACCAGCGGCAGCAGCAACAGCAGCGTGGGCAGACTCAAGCGCCACCAGCAATGGGTGGCGATCGCCTGCCACTGTGCCGGCGGCCAGGCAATCCCCGGCAGCAGGCGCTGCAACAAGGCATCGCAGCGCTGCGGGTCGGCAATCGGCGCCAGCTCCTTCAATGCGCTGCCTTCGCGGTCGGCGCTGCCGGCTACTGCAGTCTCCACCCGCAACTGGCGACGGCCGAACAGGCGATGCAGGCGGCCTTCGTACAGCGTCCACGACTGGATGCGCCGCAGCGCCACGCTGCTGCGGATGCGCGTCAGCAGGCCGCGCTCCACGGTGAGGCGGCGCTCGGATTGGCTGAGATGAAAGCCGTGGTACTGCGCCACCGCCAGCGCCACCGATAGCGCGCGCATTGCGACCAATACGGCCAGGGCGCCGAGCACCACCAACGCGGCGGTCACTGCCGCCCCCGGATGGATCTGGCTGACGTAGCGGTAGGCCAGCTCGCCATTGTGTTCGACGAAGTTGGACACCGTGCGGCGCGGAATCATCTGGTAGATCACGCCGAAGCTGGCAGCCACCACCACCATGCCGCGATTGGAGATCAGCCCCAGCCGGATCACTTCGCCCAGCGGCAAACGCAGTAGCGTGTTGCTGTCGGCCTCGATCTGCGGCGTGCTGGCATCGGCGTCATGCGTGCGGCGACGGATCAGGTCTTCCAGCGCCAGTGCCTGGTCCAGCCGCAGCACGCGCATTTCCGCTTCGGGCTTGTGGCCGCCGGCCGATTCCAGGCGCACCTCGGCCACGCCGGCCAGCCGGTGCAGCAACGATTGATGCACCACCACGTTGTGGATGCGCGCGAACGGGATATCGCGCCGGCTGCGTTCCAGCAGCCCGCTGCGGATCGCCACCCCATCAGTGCCGATGCGGTAGCGATAGGTGAAATAGCGCAGCACCGAGATTGCCACCAGCACTGCCATCACCACGCCGGTGGCGATGTGGTCGGCCGAGTCGCGGCTGCCATCGCGGCTGCCGAACAGCACCAAGGCCGCCAGCGGAATCAGGAACTGGCGGATCTGCTGCAACAACACGAACACCCACGACAGCGGATGCAGGCGCTGCTCGTCCTGGCCGCGGTGTTCGATGGCGCTCACAGCGCGTCGTCGTCGTGATCGAGCTGGCGGGCGAGGCGGTCGCGCAGGCGTTCGGCATCGCCCTGATCCAGGCCGGACAAGGCCACCGCGTTGAGCCGGCTGCCGGCGGTATGCACCACCAGCGTGGTCAGCCGGGTGGCGCGTTCGATCGGGCCGCGGCGCAGGTCCACGTGCTGCACGCGCGAAATTGGGATGCGCGTGTCGCTCTGCCACAGATGGCCGCGTTGCAGCGCCAAGCCGTGCTGGTCGAGTTTCCAGTGGGTGAGCCGATGCCGTTTGACCGCGAACCACGCACCCAGCAGCGCGGCCACCACGGTCACGCCCAGCACCACCGGCCAGTCATGCCAGGCGTGCAGCACGGTGACGGTCACGCCGGCCGCGATCAGCCCGGCACATCCGCCGCCCAGCGCGCCGTTGACGCCGGCCACATACGCACCGCGTTGCGGTAGCGGTTGCCACTGGGTGTGGTCCACTGCCGGAACCTGTGCCGGCGCGGCAGCGACGATGACCTCGGGGTGCGGCGGTGGAGCGTCGTGCACAAGGCTGGCCTGCAGGAGCGGTGCGCAAGCATAGCCGGGCGCCGCGGGCGGGCGCATCCGGCGCAGGCGGTGCTTACTGCGCGGCCAGGATCAGCGCATCCACATCCAGCGCATGCCCGGCACGCGCGGCCTTGGTGCGCAGGTACTGCTCGTTCTCCGGAGTGATGTCGCCGGTCACCGGGATGCGGTCTTCGACCGCGATGCCGGCCGCACGCAGGCGCTCGGCCTTGGCGGGATTGTTGGTCAGCAGCCGGATCCGGCCGATGCCCAGGCCGCGCAGCATCGCCACCGCACTGCCGTAGCGGCGCTCGTCCGGGCCAAAGCCCAGCTGCGCATCGGCATCGATGGTGTCCAGGCCGGCATGCTGGTAACCGTACGCGCGCATCTTGGCGGCGATGCCGGTGCCGCGGCCTTCCTGGTCCAGATACAGCAGCACGCCGCCGCCGAGTTCCTTCAGCTTGGCCAGGCCATGCCGCAGCTGGTCGCCGCAATCGCATTTGAGCGAACCGAACAGATCGCCGGTCAGGCAGGAGGAATGCACGCGCACCGGCACTGCGGCCGACAGGTCGGGCTGGCCGACCACGATCGCCACCTGGTCGCGCTGCGCCACCCCGCCGCGAAACACCACGAACTCGCTCATCCCCAGCCCGCGCAACGGCACCGGCGTGCGGGTGACCAACTCGTAGCCGGCCGCGGCGGATTTGGCGCAGCCGCTGCCCAGATCGTCCAGTGCCAGCGACTGGCAACCGGCAAAGGCGGCGTGGTCATCCGCGTCGTGCAGCTCCACGGCCAGCATCGCCGGTAGCAGCAGGCCCAGCCGCGCAATTTCCACCGCGCCGGCATCCAGCGCATCGCCCGGGGTCCACTGCGTCGTTACCGGGGTGTCGCGCAGGTAGGCCAGGGCAGCGAGCTGGTCGTAGTCGTGTTCGACCAGCGCCACGCGTGCGCCCTGCGGCGCGCTCAGGCCCAGCACCTGGGCACGGGTCGGGGTGACGAACAGATAGTGCCGCCCCTGCGCCGCACGCGCGAAGGCCGCGTACGACTGCGCGGTGCTGCTGTCCAGCGCCAGCACCGCGCGCGCCTGCCCGTTGGCCGCCGTCAGCAGCACCGGGCGGCCGGCGCGCAGTTCGGAGGCGGCGCGCTCGCAACGGATCGCCGCCGGATCACCGAAGGCCTGTGCGCTGGGGGAGGGGACGGGGCTGCTCATGCACGACTCCAGATGGGGATTGCCACGGCCGCTTCAAGGCGGACGCCGCCGCGGCCGTTGCCTGCCGCGTGCGGCCATTGTCGCGTGGTTCGCAAGCGCCAGTCGCCACGGCCGGGTGGAACGCTGCATCCAGCGGCCGCCGTTTGAGTTGCGCGGCAGGCGTGGATTGGTTGCATGCCGGCTGCGTTGTTCATCGCCCGGCAATGCCTTTTAATCGCAAGACCCTCTGCCCGCACCGGACCCCATGTCTCTCATCGACTGCAGCGAAGACCGCCACGCCAGCGCCATCCTGGAGATCTTCAACGACGCCATCGCCAACTCGACCGCGTTGTACGACTACAAGCCGCGGCCACCGGAGAGCATGGTCGGCTGGTTTGCGACCAAGCGCGCGGGCGGCTTTCCGGTGATCGGGGTGGAAGCTGCCGATGGCAGCCTGATGGGGTTCGCCAGCTATGGCACCTTCCGCGCCTGGCCGGCGTTCAAGTACAGCGTGGAGCATTCGATCTACGTGCACCGCGACCATCGCGGCAAGGGGCTCGGACGCCTGCTGTTGCAGGGCGTGATCGCGGCGGCGGAACAACGCGGCGTGCATGTGCTGGTCGGCGGCATCGATGCCAGCAATCAGGCCAGCATTGCCCTGCACGAACAGTTCGGCTTCACCCATGCCGGCACCGTGCGCGAGGCCGGTTTCAAGTTCGGCCGTTGGCTGGACCTGGCGTTCTATCAGCGCATCCTCGCCACGCCGGCCGATCCGCACGACGATTGAGCCGCCGGCAACGCCGCGCTATGCGCAGGCGGATCCGTCTTCAGGCAGCCGGCGTCAGTGCGGATGCCGCTCGGTCGCATACGGATTGGGCTCGCCGCTGCCCGGCGGGCGCAGCGTGTAGCGCTTGTAGGTCCACTGGTATTGCGCCGGGTCGCGCCGGGCGATCTGCTCGATGCCCGCGTTGAGCGCGCTGGCGGCGCGCACCGGGTCGGCGTCGGCCACTGCCGGGTCGGCCGGCTGCACATGCAGCGCGAATTGCAGGTCGCCACCGGCCCGTTCGCACCAGCCATACAGCACGATCGCGCCGGTGCGCTCGGCCAGTCGGTTGACCAGGGTCATGGTCAGGGCGGGGGTGCCGAAGAACGGCGCAAACACGCCATCGCCCATTTTCGGCTGCTGGTCGGGCAGGATGCCGACCGCGCCACCGTCCTTGAGCACCTTGAACAACTGCCGCACCGCCGGGCCTTCGGCACGCACCTGGCGCACGTTGTCGCCGCCGCGTGCCAGTTGCAGGAAACCGTCCACCGCGTCCGATTCCGGCGGGCGATACACGATGGCGATCGGCCCGCGTTCGGACAGCCACTGGTTGAGCAGCTCCCAGTTGCCGAAGTGCGGCGCGGCCACGATGACGCCACGCCCGGAAGCCAGCGCCGCGTCGTAGAGCGCCTGGCCATTGCGTTGCAGCCGCGCCAGGTTCTCGGCCGGCGGGCGGGTCCAGGTGCGTAGCACTTCCAGCGTCTGCCGCGCGGTCGACCGCAGCACCTGCGCATGCAGCTTTGCGCGCTGGCCTGCATCCAGTTCCGGGTACGCCAGTTCCAGGTTGCGGCGTGCCACGCGCGCCTCGCGCGCATTGAGCTTGCGCCAGCTCCAGGCCAGCGCGTCGGCCACACGTTTGAGCAGCGGCCACGGCAGGCGGCCCACGGTGGCGGCGGTGGCGTAAAGCAGGCGAGCGCGAACATCGGGTTTCATCCGCGCAATTCTAAACAGCGCGGCCGGCGATGACCCGCGCGTGACAGTGCCAACCGTGCTGGGCATGCTGCGCGGCACAGTTTGCTGCCGGAGAGTGCCCATGCTTGCGCTGATCCAACGTGTCACCCGCGCCGCAGTCACGGTCGATGCGCAGACCGTCGGGCAGATCGGTCCCGGGCTGCTGGCCCTGGTCGGGGTCGAGCCCGGCGACAGCGACGCGCAGATCCGGCGCCTGGCCGAACGCCTGCTCGGCTACCGCGTGTTCGCCGACGACGCCGGCAAGATGAACCGCTCACTCACCGACACCGGCGGCGGCCTGCTGCTGGTCAGCCAATTCACCCTGGCCGCAGACACCAGTTCCGGCAATCGCCCCGGCTTCAGCACGGCGGCGCCACCGTTGGAGGCTGAACGGGCGTTCAATCAATTGGTGGCGATCTGCCGGCAAAAACATCGCGGCGGGGTGGAAACCGGGCGCTTTGGTGCCCATATGGTTGTCGACCTGGTCAACGATGGCCCGGTGACCTTCCTTCTCAGACCCTAGAAACCCACGTCCACCAGCGGTCCTGTCTTGAATCCGGCAGACCGGGCTTCACGCTGGTATAATGCTAGGTTCTCTTTCCAATCTCAAAGCCGGTGGCGCGAGCACTCATGGCCAACGAACGTCCTGCCCAGCAATCCGACATCAAGCTACTGATCAGCAAGGGCCTGGAACAGGGCTATCTGACCTACGCCGAAGTCAATGACCACCTGCCCGACGACCTGGTCGACCCGGAGCAGATCGAAGACATCATCAGCATGATCAACGGCATGGGCATCGATGTCCATGAAGTTGCGCCCGATGCTGAAACCCTGTTGCTCAACGATGGCAACACCGGCAACCGCGAGGTTGACGACACCGCAGCCGAAGAAGCTGCCGCCGCGCTGACCGCGCTCGACACCGAAGGTGGCCGCACCACCGACCCAGTGCGCATGTACATGCGCGAAATGGGCACGGTCGAGCTGCTGACCCGCGAAGGCGAAATCGCCATCGCCAAGCGTATTGAAGAAGGCCTGAGCCAGGTCCAGGCAGCGCTGGGTGTGTTCCCGCTGTCGACCGAAATGCTGCTGGCCGATTACGAAGCGCACAAGGAAGGCAAGAAGCGTCTGGCCGAGATCGTGGTCGGTTTCAATGACCTGATCGAAGAAGCCGACGCCGCCGCTGCTGCGCTGGCTGCCGCCGGCCCGGTTGCCGTCGACGAAGACGCGGTCGATGAAGACGACGACGAAGACGGCGATGACGACGCTGCCGAGGAAGAGGCCGGCCCGACCGGTCCGGACCCGGTGGAAGTGGCCACGCGTATGGAGAACCTGGCCAACGAATACGCCAAGTTCAAGAAGATCTATGCCAAGAACGGCGCCGAGCACAAGCTGGTGGTCAAGGCGCGCGAGGACATGGCTGCCATCTTCACCACGCTCAAGCTGCCGCTGCCGCTGACCGATGCGCTGGTCACCCAGCTGCGTGGCGTGGTCAACGGCATCAAGGATCACGAGCGTAAGGTGCTGCACCTGGCCACCACCGTGGCACGCATGCCGCGCAAGGATTTCATCCGCTCCTGGGAAGGCAACCAGACCAACCTGGAATGGGTGGAAGACGCACTCAAGCGCAAGCAGAAGTGGTCGTCGGCGCTGCGCGACGTCAAGGACCAGATCGTCTCCGAGCAGCAGGGCTCGATCGAGATGGAGAAGGCCAACTACCTGACCCTGGGCGAGATCAAGGAGATCAGCCGCGCGATGGCCTATGGCGAAGCCAAGGCACGCAAGGCCAAGAAGGAAATGGTCGAGGCCAACCTGCGCCTGGTCATCTCCATCGCCAAGAAGTACACCAACCGCGGCCTGCAGTTCCTCGACCTGATCCAGGAAGGCAACATCGGCCTGATGAAGGCCGTGGACAAGTTCGAATACCGCCGCGGTTACAAGTTCTCGACGTATGCAACGTGGTGGATCCGCCAGGCCATCACCCGTTCGATCGCCGATCAGGCGCGCACCATCCGTATTCCGGTGCACATGATCGAAACGATCAACAAGTTGAACCGCATTTCCCGCCAGATGCTCCAGCAGTTCGGCCGCGAGGCCACGCCGGAGGAGCTGGCCAAGGAAATGGACATGCCCGAGGACAAGATCCGCAAGGTGATGAAGATCGCCAAGGAGCCGATCTCGATGGAAACCCCGATCGGCGACGACGAGGATTCGCATCTGGGCGACTTCATCGAGGACACCAACGTGGAGTCCCCGATCGACAACACCACCAACATCAATCTTTCCGAGACGGTGCGGGACGTGTTGGCAGGGCTGACCCCGCGCGAGGCCAAGGTGCTGCGGATGCGCTTCGGTATCGACATGAATACCGATCACACGCTGGAAGAAGTGGGCAAGCAGTTCGACGTCACCCGCGAGCGGATTCGTCAGATAGAGGCCAAGGCGTTGCGCAAACTGCGTCACCCGAGCCGTTCGGAACAGCTGCGCTCGTTCCTGGACATCGACTGATCCGGTAGCCGTATCGGTGCAGTGATCACACAACAGCCCCGCACATGCGGGGCTGTTGCGTTGTGGGGCATGTCGCGAGCTATGCTTGCCCGGGTGGACGTCGCCGAAGCACGGACGCGCCGGGGGATGGCGCAGGCGACATTCACGCCCCGGCGACGAAGCCAGACAGCGGCGCAACATGAAGCCGGTGTTTCTGCCTGACTCACGTGACGTTCTAGCCGTGGCTTCTAAGTTGATGGACGAATGGAACGAGGCCGTCGTATGAGCAGGCAAAGCCGCTTTGAAACCACCACATACCGCGAGCACGAGATTCGCGTACGCACCGAGCAGGCGTCCCCGGGCGCCAGGTGGACACTGTGGGTCGACGTGTATGCACTGGGCGGCAAACGCCAGCCACGCATCGGTGGCCGGGAACAAGGATGGGAGACCTACCAGGAAGCCATCGCGCAGGGATTCCGCGCAGGCCGGCAATTGGTCGATGCGCAGCTTGAGGTGGCTTAGTAGCCGGGATTGGGGAGTGGGGATTCGGGATTGCTGAGGCGCTGATTGCTGGGGTGCTTGTGGCACCGGATCACCTACCGCGAATGGTGCGCAAGGCGCGGTCATCGCATACAAATTTAGAAGCCCGGCTCGCGCCGGGCTTTTTTGTGTGGGCATGTGCGGCCACGTGTGGGTGCGGGCGCTTCTCCTCATCAGTGCCTGATGTCAGCAGACAGCGACGTGCGCGGGCAGGTAAACTTTCGCCTCAGCTGGACGGTCCGACATGCCCCGCATCTCGCCACCCACCCTGCCGGGCCTATAGCTCAACGGTTAGAGCAGAGGACTCATAATCCTTTGGTTCCAGGTTCGAATCCTGGTGGGCCCACCAGTAAAATCAATGATTTGCTGACGCGTCTCACCTTAAGAGAGAGGCCAAAGGTACATTTTCGGTACAGTCCGGGAAGTAGAGACCTATGGCAACACTCGTAAAAACCCCCGCAGGTTCTTGGAAGGCCGTCATCCGTAAGACTGGATGGCCTCCTGCGATCAAGACATTCCGCACCAAGCGTGATGCCGAGGACTGGGCTAGGCGCACCGAGGATGAGATGGTGCGCGGTGTGTACATCCGCCGCGCCGGCTCCGAGCGCACTACCGTTGAAGCTGCGATGCGGCGATACCTGGCCGAAGTCACGCCAGGCAAGCGGCCTGTCACGCAGATCAGTGAAGTGCGCCGTGCCGAAGTTCTGATCAACCATCTTGGCCGTTATTCATTGGCGGCGGTGACCGCAGAGATCGTTGCTCGCTTCCGCGACGAGCGCTTGGCCGGAGACCTGGATGCGCAGGGTCAACGCCGGCCGCGCAGTAACAACACAGTGCGCTTGGAACTCGCGTTGCTTGGGCACATGTTTACGGTGGCATTGAAGGAGTGGGGCCTAGGGCTCATCCACAGCCCGGTGCTAGGCATTCGGCGCCCGCCACCTGGCCCTGGGCGAGATCGCCGCTTGATTCCGCACGAGGAGCAGCGCCTGCTTCGCGCAGTAGATGGCCACTCAAATCCGATGCTCGGTTGGATCGTACGCTTGGCCTTGGAAACGGGAATGCGCGCTTCCGAACTGGTGGGCTTGCGCCGCAGCCAGGTTGACTTGGTGCGCCGCGTGGCCCGTCTTCAGCAGACAAAGAACGGCAGCTCTCGGACTGTCCCGTTGACCCAGGAGGCTGTACAAGTCTTGCGAGTTGCCTTGGCTAACCCTGTACGTCCTATCGACACCGATCTGCTGTTCTATGGCGAGCCTGGGCGAGACGGTAAACGTCGCTCTTACCAATTCAATCCAGCTTGGATGAAGCTCAAGCGCGACGCCGGAATGGCGGACCTACATTTTCATGATCTACGGCATGAGGCAATCAGTCGACTTGTTGAAGCAGGCCTTTCAGACCAGGAAGTTGCTGCGATCAGTGGTCACAAATCCATGCAAATGTTGCGGCGATACACCCACCTACGGGCTGAGGATCTTGTATCAAAGTTGGACCGACTCGGAAGAGGGGTTGCCCAACTGATAAGTGGATAGGGAGATATCGTCTACCGCTTGATAACTTTGCTCAAGATGCGCTGTGTTCTCCCAAATACACCTTGTGGGAGCACGACCAAAGTATGTCAATTTGGCTTTCGTTAAGGGTGTGCGCAGGCAGAAGTAAGATTTGTTGTATTTCTGTTTTCCCTTGTTATCAGGCTTATTTTTAGCCGAAATTAGGTTTTCAGCGGATCAGGCGGTACCTGCAAAAAAAGCCAATATATAGCACCTTGGTATTCTAGAAATTTCAGTGAATGTTTGACCAAGGGATTTGAATTCATGAGGATGAGCATCTACAGAAATCAACCGTAGGTACATGCACTCCTATGACAACTGAAGAATATTTGCTGCAGAAGTATGGGCCGCTTATGAAGCTGGTTGACGTTGCCGCTCTTTTAGGACGTTCTCCCGATGGAATGCGTGTAGCGCTGTACTCGAATAATGAGGTTTCTCGAAAACTCAGGCCAACAATGTTGCGTGTAGGGAGGCGTGTCTACTTCCGAACGCTTCAAGTCAAGGATGCATTGTCACTTGACGGAGAAGCAGTGCCTGCCGACAGCGTTGCAGGCTAGTCTAGCTATGAGCGAATTTATCAGCATCAAGCGTCGTGCGTTCTCGGCAGTGCCTGATGACATCTTGACCGACAGCCGATTGGGATGGACGGCGCGTGTTGTCCTATCCTGGATGCTTGGGAGAAGTTCTGATTTCAAGTTAAATATTTGGCATGTACGTAAGACCTTCAAGTTGAGCGAGCAGCAGTGGCTTCGCGCTCGGAGAGAAATGCAAGCTGCTGGTTACTTCCAGCAAAAGCGGGAGCGTGATTCGCAAGGAAAAATAAAGTGGTTGCAAGTTGTCACAGATACGCCGGAGCAGCACATCGCTACGACTACATCAAACCCTGAACCATACCCCCAAAAACCTGGGTATGGCCGTCCAAAGCATGGCGACTCATCCAATGGCCTGTCAGGCCTTGGTGCACAGGGGGGTAAACCAAGTGTAAGTAGTACCAAGAAGAACAGTACCAACTTAATTAAGACTATTGATGAAAAACCACTACAACCTACTGCGTGTAAGGTCATCAACGGTAAAAACGATGGCGACACAGATGCAGGCGTCCCGGTTGGAAGAGAACTTTTCTGGCCGCACTCATTAAATGCGTCACAAAGGCGTGCAGTGGAACTGCTGATGGCTGGAATAGACGTTGACGAAGCACAGCTTCTCTTGGACGAGCTTGCCGGAGTGCTTTCGACCAACAGCATCAAGACCACCCCAGAACGTTGGCTAAGAGCCATCGTTTCGCGCTACGAGAGAGGTGAATTTGAGCCAGTAGCTGGAGTAGCCGTATCGGAGGCAAGAAAGAGCGCGAGCGAGAAGAAAGCGATTGAGCCAGTTCGTAGCCTTCAGCGATCGTCACCAGGGGCCAGCAAGCCGTACATGGATCAGATAGGTGCAATGCTTAGGGTGAAAACGTAAAAGCTAATGAGCACCACGACGCCTGATAAATATTTATCGTTTCATAACCTCGAAGACTACTGTGACAGTCTGGAAAGAAGATGGGAAATTCAGGTGATCTTACATGCCGAACGAAAAAGGGGATACGCAATGCGTATCAACGACGGCGCCGAATCCCGAGTAGTTGTCGATAGGTATGGCATGCAGCTATGGTTCCGCACCGTCGATCAGGCTTTGGAAGATCTGGCAGATGTACCGTATTTGAGCGAAAATCTAATCATCGTCCGAAGCAACTGGTAAAGACGATACGTTTCCAAGACCCTGGGTCGAGTTGCCCCAAGAACGCTTCGTGCGTACCGGGTGCCGGGCTGAAAAGAAGGCCCTGACAGCCATGAACAGAATGGCCGCATAGTGGGCTAAACGCCAAAGGCGAAGCTGCGGAGGCTAAGCCCCTCCTGACCCAGCCGGAACAGTCGGCCTCGTCCCTCCTAACGCAACAGGAGTGGCAATCATGCACATCAAAAAATCATTTCTTCTCGTAGGCTCACTGATGCTCGGCGGTTATGCCTACGCCGGCGTCCCGGTCACTGTCGTGGCCGACGTTCCTTCTACGATAAATCAGATCGAGACGATAGCGAAGTGGAAGGCACAGTATGACCAGATGGTGAGCCAGATTAACCAGATGCAGAAGCAATACGACGCAGTCACTGGCCCGCGCGGTTTGGGGCAGATCATGAACGATCCGGAATTGCGCGACTACTTGCCCAGGGATTGGCAAAGCGTCTACGACTCTGTGCGCAACGGCGGTTACAGCGGCCTTAGCAGCTCGGCAGCAGCCATCTACGAAGCTAACAAGATCTTCGACACATGCGCACGTCTTGTGGGCGATGCGCAGCGAACTGCCTGCCAGGCTGCAGCCGCGAAACCGGCGCAGGACAAGGCGTTCGTTGGCGATGCATATGAAGCTGCAAAGTCGCGGCTCGATCAGATCAGCTCGCTCATGGGCGAAATCAACAAGACACAGGATCCAAAGGCGATCGCTGAGCTGCAAGGACGCATCGCTAGCGAACAAGCGATGATCGCCAACGAGGATACCAAACTCCAGTTGTTTCAGATGATGGCGGTAGCTGAGGAAAAAATTCAGCAGCAACGACAACGCGAAATCAATGCGAAATTAAACTCGCGTCGTGGCTATTCCCCTTTGAGTCCAGTCGAATTCTAAGGAGGATTTATGCAGCACTTCATCGAATTACTGCTACTCATCGGATACGTAAATTTACCTATTAGGTTCTGGTTTTCAATTCGGAAATTCGGGTCTTCTCGTTTCAATGAAGCATTACGTGGCGATGCCCATATGTTTTGCCTCGATATCGTAGCAATGTTCTT
Organism: Xanthomonas sp. NCPPB 1826; assembly: GCF_056725285.1. NCBI lineage: Bacteria > Pseudomonadati > Pseudomonadota > Gammaproteobacteria > Lysobacterales > Lysobacteraceae > Xanthomonas > Xanthomonas sp. NCPPB 1826. The sequence continues at coordinate 4,417,012 of NZ_CM161521.1, read as the reverse complement.
TGCATTGGTCGCCTTCTACTGGATTGCGCATGAAACGCTGGGAGTTTCTATTCCCGGAATCAAGAACCTCGCGAGCTGGGAAGCAGAGGTTGTAGCGTTCGTTTTGACGGCGGCCTGCATCGCGCTTGCATTCGTGAATGGCAGGCAGCGTTTTCTAGATGCAACACGCGCCGGGATGCCGGAAGCAGCACTGAGGTGGCTTGCGACACGGCAAATCATCGTTGCTTCGGAAGTGTCCGCTGCGCTCACGCAGGTCCCGCACTCTACTAAGAGGATGTAACTATGAAAAAGTTTATCTATGTGACTTCGCTCGTCTTCCTCTTTGCTGGTTGCAACAACAACGAGCCAACCCGGACTGTCGCCGAGTACAAAGCAGACAGAGACCGACGCAATGCGATGTTGGCGGCCTGCAAGAATAACCCAGGCGAAAGGAGCTCGGCGCCGAACTGTATTAACGCGCAGCAGGCAGAAAACGAAATAGCTAATTCGCGTCGCGGTTACTCTCCGCTGCCCTCCGTAAAAATGGGGGAATGACATGTCAGACCCTATGATTTTTCAGTTCATAGGCGATTCCATTACTAACGCAATGGACGCATATGTCGAGTCAACGGTTCCCGTGGTGATTGAGAAAATCACGTTAAGTGCCGTCCTCTTGGGCTCACTTTACTATTCCATTACTGGAATTTTGATGACTTTGGGTCGCATTGATGGGCCGTTTTCTAAATTAATGCTGTCTTTTGGAAAATTCGCTTTAATCGGAGCGTTTGCGCTGAGCTCAGACATTTATATGAACTTTGTCGTTGCGTCCGGTCATGACTTAGAAGCCGGAATAACGCAGGCATTCTCAGGCGCCAACGGTGCCACTCCTGCTACCGTCTATCAGGTTCTTGACCAATCTGTCGGCAAAGGGCTCGATTTGTCAGGTGAGCTTTGGAATCGGGCCTCTGATAGAGGTGCGACCGAAATGGGAATGATGATCGGTGAATATTTTGAAGCGATTATTGTAGCTACCGCAACTCTTATAATAGCCGCCCCTGCTGGGGCAATGATTGTTGCATCTAAAACGCTGCTTGAATTGCTGCTAGGTATTGGGCCTCTTTTTATCATGCTGCTTATGTGGCCGACCACCAAGGCATTCTTTGATAGGTGGTTTGGCGAGGTGATAACGACCGTTCTTCAAATCGCTCTCGTAAGCGCCGTTCTAGCATTTGCGATGAAGATCTTCGTTGCGGTGGTCAGCGCCACAAATATCGACAGCGTTGACGCAAGCCCGTTTTTTGACTGCGTGCGCCTAATCATCATCACCGTGGTGATGCTTTGGCTTATGTATGTTGCTTACCAAAAAGGGGGCGCGCTTGCAGGGGGCATGACATCTGCAGCGATCACCTTGGGCGGCTTGGCTGCAGGTGCATCGGGAGTTGGGTCCGCGGTGGTGCGGTCAGTCAATCCCGTTTCCACTCGTCGCGATCTTGAATCAGGCATGATGGTGACGGCTGGGCGAACCAATCATCTTATTGCTGGCAATACGGTATGGAATCCCTCATATCGACAGCATGTACTAAGCAACGTGGGAAGGAACTGGGGCCGATCTAGTGGTGGTCAGGTTCAAAGTGGATAAGGACGAGGCCCCGCTTAGGCGGGGCTTTTATTTGGCTGACAGCCTAATATGTTGAGCTTGGATTTATCCTCTCATGTGCAAGACAGATTCAGCGCCGAACTGGCGCACCTGTAATGAGCCATGCCAGCTGCTGGTAAAGCTCTGGCTCAAGATGACTGCTGCCTGTGGCTCTATTTTTCGTCATGACGAAATTTTCAGGGCACAACACAGGCCTGATTGGTGAGCTCTAGGTGGCTTCATATGCGGTTTGCTTAGAACGCTGACAAGCATGGGTATGGAAGAGCTAGCTGAGAAATTTCGTCATGACGAAATTTATAGCCAGTGATAGCAAGGGTGATGGCAGCAGCAGTTGTGAAAATCAGATGCGGCATTAAGTGATTCGGCGAGCGAAGCAAGGAGATGGAAAAAGCGAAGAATGGACAATGCAGGATAGGCCCGAGGCCGGTAAACTGTGCGCACAGTTTAGTCGCAGGGTCTACCCTACGTTGATCGCGGATCAATTGGAGAAACCTGTGGAGACCTTCGGTAGAGGCATCAATGTGCATCTAAGCCCAGCTGAAAGCACAATGGGTCGCCTACTGCGAAGGGCGCCGGAAGACTCTGGGCGCTGCTATTCGCGAAGCAATTGAACACACGTTGGCTTCAGCTCCCGAGGAGCCTCCAAGGTCATACAAGCAAACACGGTAAGTGCCTGACGTAGAGCGAAAGGAGATTTCAGTTCCTGATGACTGCTTCCGAGAAGGAAGCAGTCCGAGAGCGTGCCAATGTCGAGAGGTGCTCGACGAGCGGATGGGTGATACTTGCTGTTCGCGCCGGCCTTACCGGCGAACCTCAATTCGGGACGAAAGTGTTTGGAGAGTCCAGCTACCAACTGTTTGTCTGGGCCCGGAACCTTAACCAGATTGTGCGGCGATTAAGGTATGCGCTGTATAGCGCTCAACACACGCCACAGTACCGTGCGCTGACGCCGAAGCACGCGCTGTGCCGCTTGAACTGACGCGCATGCGCATTCCGCCTGGGCTTGCTGCTCAGAGCAGAACTTCGCCGCGCATAGCTCTCGCCTAGCGCGATGTCATGCCGCTTCGCCGGCGCTGGCGCGTGCCCTCGCTTCAGGGCCATGCCAATCAGTGGCGTGCAGTGCAGTCCTATACTAGCGTTTGACTTTCAGTGCATGTACGGTAGTATTCCGTACAAGGAGAACTGTCATGCCTGCTGCTGCCGCCCGTCTCGACCTGCGCCTGAACTCCACTGACAAGGCGCGTATTACCCGTGCCGCCGACCTGCGAGGCGTGCCGCTGTCCGCTTTCGTGCGTGATGCGGTACTGCGCGAGGCCGAGAACGTTATGGCTGCGGAACTGACCGTCACCCTGTCGGTGGAAGAGTCTCGGCGCTTCCTCAAGGCTCTGGATGCTCCCTTCCGGCCGAACGCGAAGCTGAAAAAGGCCCTCGCCCGCGTCGCGCAGGCCTGAGAAGTGCTCGTTGTCGAGCAACTTAAGCCCAAGCGGCACCATCGCGACGGGTTTGTCTGCGGCGAACCCACGCTGGATGCCTACATCCGCCGGCAGGCCGCCCAGCATCACCGTGACGGCATCAGCACTACACACGTCCTGGCGGATGACGCGGATCTGACCTGCATCCTTGGCTACTACAGCCTGTGCGCTGCCCAACTTCTGCTGACCGACTTGCAGGAGGCTGATCGCAAGTACCTGCCCAACTACCCGGTGCCGGCCATCCGCATGGGACGGCTGGCCGTTTCGGTCAGTGAGCAGGGCAAGGGTCACGGTGATTACCTGCTGGCGCATGCCGTAGCGCGCTGCCTGGAGCTGCGCGAGCAGCTGGGGGTACGTGTGCTGCTAGTGGATGCGCTGCATGAGAAAGCGGCCCGTTTCTATCGCGCCTACGGCTTCCGCGATGCCACGGCGAATTCGCACACGTTGTATTTGCCTTTAGGGAATGCATGAACACGTTATAGGGGGCGCTGTTTCACGACTGACCGACTTGATTGCCCAAGCCAAGTTCAAGGATTCGAAGTTGTGTGCGGATCTGGACCCCCCGTTGAAGATGCTGTCGGCGCGGTTGCCGTTTGGTTTGACTTCGAGCGTAATAGTCTCAAGGCAGGCGAACCTATGAATTCTAGTCAAATCCTGGAATTTTCAGCTATTAGCGAAACGGTGTACATCGTCTTTAAGCAGACGCATCCGGTGTGCTTAGCGTCCAAAGTGGAGCTTGGAAGTTCGCCTAATCTAACTTGGGCGTCCCATCTGCAGCCTACTATGGCAAAGTAACCGCTGGGCGGATCGTGTCAGGATGCAGGAGGCGGGACGGCCGTCGCTGCCCCTACAAAAAGGAATTCAGGAGGAGCTGTGACCGTAATATTCGTTCATCTTTCGGACATCCATTTCGGTCAAGAGCGACCCGGAGGCCCGCGTAAAATCAATGAGGATGCTAGACGAGAGCTTATTGAGGACGCTGCCAACTTGATATCAAGCCTGCCCGGAGGAGCTGCATCGGGAATTTTAGTAACTGGTGACATTGCCTATGCAGGAAAGCATAGCGAATATGTGGATGCAGGTGATTGGCTTGATCAGCTAGCCGCACGTGTTGGCTGTGCACCGTCCGATATACAGATGGTTCCTGGAAACCATGATGTTGACCGCGACAAGATCGAGGGTGCGACCAAATTTTTGCTGGAATCTATCTACCAATCCGGTGAAACCGCATTGGACGAGATTTTGGCGGACAAGGCAGGTCGTGAGGCCCTATATACCCGGTTTGAGCACTATCGAAATTTCGCGACCGCATACGAGTGCCCACTAGACTGTGAGGGGCAAAGTACCGAAAGGAAGATTGAGCTAACACAGGGTCGATCCATTCGATTCGTCAGACTCAATTCTGCACTCACGTGCACCAAAGGGCGCGATGAAAAAGGGGCGCTCCTTCTCGGAAAGCAGCAACGCGTGATGCGGGCCGCTCCGGGTGAAGAGCTGGTTGTTCTGTCACATCACCCTTTGAGTTGGTGTGCGGACTCGGAGGATACTAGAAGTTTCCTTCGTGGTCGCGCTCGGATGTTCATCTCTGGTCATGAGCATTTGGCGGCCGTCTCGGTTGAAGAGATTGAGGAAGGGTGCTCCTTGATGATGCTTGCTGCGGGTGCGACCACGCCTGACAGAGTTGAAGGTGAATATACTTACGCCTACAACATCATCCAATTCGACTGGAATGAGAGCGCTGACGCGCTTGAGGTCACTCTTCATCTCCGGGCTTGGGACGACAGCCTAAAGCGCTTCGATTCCGATCAACGCCGTCTTGCAGAAACCGGAGAGACGACTGTGCTGGGGTCTCCAAATTTTGTCAAAGCACCTCGCCCCGCTACTGAGCAGCGAGACGACCCGGATGAGGCGCCTCCGCCAGTAGAGATCATTCGTCCCAGTGAAAACGAAGATCACACCCCTCTGCCCGCCACATCTGAAACCGAATACCGAAATCTCCATCTAAGGTTCTTTAGAGACATCTCTGAGGGCGATCGGCTAAGGATTTTCGCGGACCTAGATGCTATCGTCGGAGACATGAATGAAGGCTTCAATCATAGTTACCAGTCCAGCTTATTACGGGAGCTCGTGATGAACGAAAATAAGCTCAAAGTTCTGGACATGAAAGTAGCCGAAGTAGTTTTGGAGAGAACAAAGCCACAGGGGGAGAAATGAAAAAGCTAGCTGAGTATGCGTTGGTCTTCGGAGCGGCTGTCAATGATGACTGGGTTGAGAAGAGAGCTGCCGCTGTAATTGACATAGTCGAATGGATAGCTGCGTTTTCGGCACAAGAAGCTGTCAGATATGCGTCTGAGCTTGCAAACGCGATGGGAAATGTAGAGAAATTTCCCGGTCCAACTTCTTCTGTCATCGTGGAAAAAATCCAGAAACATGCAGTCTCATTTGTTGCAAAGAGCCAACACGACGAACTCCAGATCAAAGTACTAGGATCGATGGCAGCGATTCACTTCTTTGAAGTAGAACTTTCGGATTCGCAATCGGCATGTGCGGATATTTTGGCCGCAGCACTTTGGTCTGCACTTTCGTACCAGATTCCGATTGAGGAGACCAAGATAGAGGCCATAAGGCGCGATCTCCTAGTAGCCTCTCGCGCTCGGGCTCTGAACGCAGCAAATGCAGGCCGAGAACGTATGCCGGTGCCGGCGGTTGGTGCTGTCACTATCTCTCAAGACTCGCCTACAGGAGCCAAGGTCAATCAGGCCTTTAGTAAAGCAGTTGCGCCAATGTTAGAGGCGCTTGAAAAAAATGCCGAACTAGATCGTGAAGAGCTCGACTTCATGTGGTGGGTACTTGGAAATCATAGCGATAGCCTCGACCTCTCAATGGCCGAGCTTCCACTTCCAACCAGAGCCGTAGCATCTGGAATTGACGCCGCTAACCGATTGAAGAAGCCCCCGGGGAATGGCCATCGACACATTGTTTTGAGAGATGTCAGGGGTGGAGATCCCCTTTCTCTGGCCGAACTTCTCTCCTCGATTACGGCACACAGAGAAAAGCTTGCGGCTGCATTGACGCCTCCTACCCAGGCCCCGGCTGTGTTTCCCCTTTTGTATGCGATAGCCAATTCTTCTTCAGATGCTGCATTTTCTTCTGAGAAGCGCCCAGCTGGTGACTGGGGAGCAAGAGCCCTGCTAGAAGGCTCTGTGGCACGATTGGCCGCTAAATTCGCGGCACAGCCATGACAGAGGTACATTGTTCTGCGCCTGAATGCACTGTGGCGCAAACCAAACTCTGCATGAATGGGTATAACTCTCTTGATCTGTGCCCATATTCGTCATTAAGTGCCTTTGTTGAATCGCCCAACGAGGAAAATAAAGCTGGTGAGATAGATGGAAAGGAAAGCTCGGAAAGTACTTTTTCCGAGGACTCAGGGATCTCAGATGCCGGCGACGCAGTATTAGTGCCTCCGACAAGCTCGGCGGTAGCTCTGCCGCGAACGGGTACGCTGAGCCTCGAATCGGCCGGCGAGCTGATGCAAGAGCGATATGTCACCTTAATTGCAATCCTCGGGCTTCCCGACGCCGGCAAGACGGCTTGCATTGCTAGCCTGTATTTGCTCTTAGCTCACCACCGACTGAATGGATATAGCTATTTGGAGAGCCATACACTGATGGCTTTAGATGAAATATCTCGCGGCGCGCGTTGCTGGAACGCAGGCCATGCACCAGAGCAGATGACTACCCGCACAGAGATAAGCGACGCACGTCAGGCTGGGTTTCTGCATCTCCGCCTCAAAAGGCGTCACGACGAAAGACGCTTTGATCTTTTAATGCCTGACTTACCCGGAGAATGGACGACGTCTCTAATCAGCAACTCCGAGCGAGACAGGTTTGAGTTTGTCAAGTCGGCTGAGGTTATCTGGATAATGGTGGATGGCAGGCAGTTTGCCGATCACAAGACTAGGCAGCGTGCTGAGCACACTTTGACAAATCTGATTGAAAGACTGCATCCCCTGCTGACCTCGTTGCCACAGATTATTCTCGTAGCTACGTGGCGCGACAAGCAAACGTTCCCTGCAGCTTCACTAGTAAAGGTTCAAAGGGCCGCGCAATTACTTGGGTTAAATGTATCATTGTCACCAATCGCTTCATTCTCGAATGAGAAACAAATTGCACCAGGCGAAGGCTTGTCAGAATTGATAGACCTCACACTCTCACGGACGCATGCCGCTCCAGAGTCGTGGCCCGATGCTGAGCGCTCTATATCTAGCCGAGCTTTCGCCAACTACAGGAGGTTTGTGTGAGCCATCGCTCTGTCCTCTTGATTGGGGGTCCCGACTCAGGAAAAAGCAACTATGTTGGTCGCCTATGGATCGCGCTTAAGGAGCGCCGTGGTAGGCTTCAGCGGATCGGAATGCCCAGCAACATTGAATACGTAGATTCAATTTGCGAACAGCTCTTAAAGGGCGAATTCTCCGGCAGAACTGATCGTAGCTCCGAGAGGCGGGAATTCACCGCGCAACTCAAGGACGGAGATCATGGTTGTCCCTTTCACCTCGTAGTTCCGGATTTCTCAGGTGAGCTTTGGCATGAAGCAGTGCGCGATAGTGAGCTTCCTCAAGAGTGGCTAGAGGAAATAGAGAAGGCTTGTGGGGCCCTGCTATTCGTTCGTGTTCACTCACCGTCCAATGTTCAGCCAGTCGACTGGATTGTGGCTCCCGGCCAGCTTGCAGGAAAGTATGGTGGCCAAAATAACGAGACTGAGATCCCTACTCAGGTAGTGCTTTGCGAACTTCTACGACTACTCCAGCAACGCCTCTCTCGGCCAAGTAAGAAGCCCCGTGTTGCGGTGATGGTTACAGCATGGGACCTGCTTGACGAGGTCACTCGCGCAGCCGGCCCTCTGGCGTATCTCACTGCCCAGTTCCCTCTCTTCGCAGGTGCGATTGAAGGTTGCGAATCACTTGAGTTAAGCATCTACGGAGTGTCTATCGTCGGTGGCGACCTAGGGGAGCCCAACTTTCAACAGAAATGCCTTGAATCCGACCTCTCAGAGATGGGGCATATTCAACGGATGGTGGAAGGAAGCTGGGATGGATCGTCCGACTTGACGCTTCCAGTTGCATGGGTTGTTGGCGAGCAAGATTGAGATGAATTTGATTCTCAATCAGCAGTTGCATGGCTATCGGCAGGGGCACCAGATGCTCTCAACATGCATGAAGCTTGACAAAACTGATCAGGCATCAGTCGACCGTCTCTCGGACGTTGCTGGTCCTCTTCGGCCAAGCGAAAGGTTCCAGCCCTATCTTTCTTTGTACCCGCTGCCGTCGATGACACACTACGTAGTGGCGCGGACGTGGCAAGATATGGATGCCACTAGAGCTGGGTGTGTCAATACACGCAGCATTTTCGTTCCTATGGCTAAGTGGGAGCGCGGTGTAAGCCTTCAAGCCTGTGTTGCACTACTGGATACAGTTGGGCCTAAGGTCACTGCCGAACCATTAGAGTTACCTGTTACAAACTTTGCGATTGAAGCGGTTCAAGAGGGCAGCGCTTTTGAGCTCGTAGAGGCCATCTTTTTAGAAGATAGGCAGCCTATCGCTGTGTTTGGATCAACCGCAGCAGAAGCCATCGCGGTTCGTCTTATAACTGCGGTTTGGCCAAGGCTTAGATGTGAACTGGCTATATCTACTTTTGCACTATCACCTCGTTCACTTGGCGGAAGAAGCTTTGACATCGTCTTTTCTCCCAAAGATGCTCGGTCAAGGTTCGGTGATTGGAGCGGACGGAAGATCGACGCAGCACAAATTTCCCCTCCCAGGCATCGCTGGTCAGCAAGCATTGCAAAGCTGCTCTTCCAGAGTGCTCAGCCGTCCCTCATCAGCAACTCCGACGCTGAGTTAGTCACTGGGCTGGGTATTTCACAGGAGTCCGACCTTAGGATCGCTTACCTGTGGACCGAACTGTTAAAAAAGCTCCATCAGTCCCCTCATGCCATCCTCGGACTGCTTGATATCGCGAATAGTCGTCCACGCAGGAGCGTTGAATCTATACACGCACTTGAGCCACAGATCGCCAAATCGGCTGACCTAGCAGTCGATGCCCTGGCTCCTGCCGATGCTTGGCGGTTCTTGCTAGCGCTTACGGACAAGTTGCATGGCGTCCCTGTAGGTTTTTCTGTCCTACGTAGAATTCGTTCGGCTGCCTACAGGCTTGCAATATCTTCACCTGAAGTAGCTTTGCGTAGCATTGATATGCTCGTAGAATCTCGCGATCACCCGCTGCTTATTGGCCCATTGGGTGATGGAATCTCGCTGAGAAGAGACAGTCGGATCGCCGAAGAATTCTCGGGCGCGTCTCCTGCCGGCTTGATTCAAGCACTCGTGAGAAGTAGGTCTTTAGCCGGTTGGCTAATCCCCGAGCAACCACACCTCTCTGAGCATATTGCAGCGGGTCTGTCCCTCGCGTCACCAAGGCTGCAGCGAATAGCGAAAAGTAGGCTATTGCCGCTCCTAGTGGAGAGTGTCCACTTCGGCCCCGCCGCACTGCTCATTCGTAGCCTGGATGGGACTGAACTTTGCTGTGAGTTGGTCCGGCTTTATAAAGCAGGTAGCCTCAATGACTTGCGGTATCGCCAAGCGCTAAAACTTCGTTCAAAAGAGATTTCCGCGAAGAAATTGCTTATGGATGCTGCTGCCCATCTATCCGCAGCAGACGGTGCCTACTTGTTCATCAGCGAGATGCTCGCATCAAACGCACAAGATATTCGGTGGGTCATTGGAAATAAAAATCTTGTTCCGGAGACGAGAGCTCGATTGGCCGCCCACTTGGTCGACTTGGCGTCTGATAGCGAGTTGCGTGCCATGCTCGCATTTGACAAGGATTTATTTAAAGTAATAGGTATACTTTGCGAATTCCCGCATCGTAATGCGGACGAGGTAGTTCGTACTCTAAGTATTTTCCGGCCCGAGGGTGAATTGACGAATTTTTCGCTGCTTCGCGTGCTTCCGTTTGTATCTGGCAATGAGGCACAGTCACTTGCTGAGGCGTCATTAGAGCGTCTATTTATCGCCCCGACGAATAAGTCTTGGGCGCATTCAATTGAATCGATTACGGAATATCTTGGCGCAAGGGTGCACGCGAGTCGAATTGTCCGGGCGGCCATGCATCCTGATGTTTCTCTCGAAATATTCGAAAGAAATGTCGCCGCTATCGAGAGCTGCATTCCACCATTCAGGCGCAGAATTGTTAAGGAAATAAATCTTATAGCTCAAGCTATCAGCATGCGTGGATTCGCCGGCTATTCGCTTTCAACTGCGAGGGCGCTGGGCAGACTGATTTGGGACTCGGCAGCGGTCGACTCCCCCGCTCAGCTGAAAGCCGCCGCCTCGCTTTTACCTATCCTCCTAGCTACAAGGCATATCAATGCTGGACCGATGGTTGCTGCCACGTTCCCAACGGCTTACCAGGTCCTCAGACGTTCTGAAGACACATTCGGATTGTTCAAGTTTTTTACAAGTCACGATTGGGACAAATGCCGTGATGCAAGAGAGGACTTGGTTTCGTCCTATCTTGAATCGGAATGGGATGCTTTGGATTTTGCGACTACTGCTGCTAGATCCGAAGATATGAAGCGCATCTTGAAGGTACTAGCGCAGCGATCAGAGGGGGCCGAAGCAAGTCAGCGGATCCGAGCTGCTTCGACTCAGTTGCCACAGGGTTGGCGGTGGGAGATAGAAGAGGCACTTTCAGACCTTGATTTTAGAGGTAAAGACAAAAAAAAATAGTCCTTTACCAAATATTTAGATCGCGGTAAGGCTGCGGACATGCTGTTTGAGCTTTGAAGGCTATTAGCGGCTGACGAAACAGTGGCGTAACATCGCCGGTGCACTGGTGATGCCGGACGTTGCAGAGTTCCAGTTCAAGCCGCCGCGCGTGACCATTAGAGCACGATCGGCTGATCTGGAATAATGTACGTGCTCGATACCCCGAAATATCAGAGGTGCGCAAGTACGCCTCGGCAAGCGTAAAGCGATTGTGACAGCGTGGGGTGAAAGTGTTGATGCCGCCGACTTCTCATACCGGTCATCACTATCATGGAGCTAGAGCTCGCGTTCTGTCGGCTCAACACAAGGATGCAACCCGGGGGCCATACTGCGCTCCTGGCTCGATCAGCACGTATTATAACCGCAAACATTGCCTACTGATACCGCTGTTGCGCCGCGGCGCTCGTCTGTACGGATCTAACAAGCGCAATGAGCGCATCCGCTCGCAGCTGCGATAGTGCACAGCATGGCGGTGGTCACGCGCAAAGCAGCCGATTCAAGTCGACGGGAGTGACTATCGTCAACCCGTGGGCGCCACAGCCATAAACCGCTACGGGTTCAAGATTTTTCCAGATACTGGTACTCCAGCGGTACAGAGCTGAGTTTTGCGTACCTTCGGAAAGTTGCGCTAAACTACTGTCTCAGCTTACTTTTTTGTTCTGCTGCTTACGCTGCCTTGCGCTTGATTTTCCTAGGCATGGCGCGTTGACGACAAACTCATAATCCTTTGGTTCCAGGTTCGAATCCTGGTGGGCCCACCAAATTCCGGTTCAAGAACGTCCGATATAGTCCGGAAGGTTCAAGAAATCCCCTGAAAAACGTTGGTATTTGGTCTTGCAAGGTCCAGCTGGATCCAGCTGGATCCAGCTGCATCCATGTGTGAAGTGAGTCGGGCTGTGAGTCGTTCCATCGCATCTTGCCTGCCCGACTCACAGGTGCCTGACTCCACATGCTTACAGATACAAAGCTTCGCGCGCTTAACCCTCGGGATGCTGCTTTTCGGGTGGCTGACTCAAATGGCTTGTGCATTGAGGTGCGTACCACTGGTGCAAAGCTTTGGCGGTATCGCTATCGGTATGCAGGCAAGCCAAGCATGGTGACCATCGACGAGTATCCGGCGCTTTCACTGATGCAGGCTCGTGCAGAGCGCGACAAGCTACGCATGCTGCTGAAGGGTGGAGCTAACCCGGCCCATGTCGCTCGGATTGAGCGAGCGGTCCAAGCCGAGCGCGTGAACACTACATTCGGAACCATTGCGCTTGAGCTGTTGGCTAAGCGAGCGAAGGAGGGGCTAGGTCCAGGTTCGGTAAAGCGAGAGCGCCGTCTGATCGAAAAGGATTTGGCTTTTATTGCTGACATGCCGATCACTGATGTCAGTGCTCCCATTCTTCTGGCTGCTCTGAGGAAGCTGGAGCAAAGGGGCGTGGTGGAGACTGCCCACCGCGCGAGGTCTCATGCAGGACGAGTTTTCCAGTACGCGATGGTGACGGGTAGGACTCAGCGAAATCCTGCTGGGTGCATTGGAGCAGCGGCAAACCAAGCACTTCGCAAGCCTGACCGAGCCTGCGCAAATCGGCGAGCTGCTGCGCGCGCTGTGGGCCTACCAGGGCTCGCCTGTGACCTGCGGGGCCCTCAAGCTGGCTCCCATGCTTTTCGTGCGCCCTGGCGAATTGCGGCAGGCCAAGTGGACGGATATCGACTTGGAAGCCGGCGAGTGGCGCTACGTCACCAGCAAGACCAAGACCGCGCACGTTGTTCCTTTGTCAGCACTAGCAGTGGCAGTGCTTGAGGAACTGTGGCCACTGACCAAGCGCAGCGACTACGTGTTTCCCGGGGTGCCTAGCGCCGATCGCCCCATGAGCGAGAACACGGTCAATGCCGCGCTCCGCAATTTGGGTTTCGACGGCGAAACCATTGTAGGTCACGGCTCTCGTGCAATGGCGCGCACCGTGCTTTGGGGTTTCGCCCGACTACATCGAGCACCAGCTTGCGCATGCCGTGCGTGATCCATTGGGGCGAGCCTACGACCGCGCGGCGCACCTGCCAGAGCGCAAGAAGATGATGCAGGCGTGGGCGGATTATTTAGAAAGTTTAAGGACACATCGTTAGACAAACTAAGATTGGTCGGCAAGGGCACCTTCACCGTCGATGAGGTCGAATACAGAAGTGCGCGGGATATCATCACCGTGCGGGCGCGAAGTGCAGATCTGCACCATGCGTCTCAGGCGATGCGACCGCGCTGCCGATACTTAAGGGATGGACAGAGCCAAGTTGCGCATCGATCTCAATCACTTGCACGCAGCAGTGCCAGCACTGCGGGCGTCAATTCCGAATCGCTACCATTTCTTGCGGGCGTTCGCATGCATTGCGCGACTAATTAAAGAGAAGGTACTCACGTCCAAAGATGCTGACTTCGTCGGACGACGCATCGACGAGATGTTGTCTTGGCACGGGCTCGCAGGCGGCGAAAACAAGGTTAAGCCAATCGGTTGTTAGGCTGCGCTTACCGAGCCTGTGCTCGATACATGGCACGTGATCATCCACTGCTTGGCGTAGTCATACGCATAGCTTTGATCAGTGAAGCCGACACTGGTGACCGGGTGGCGATGAAGTGTGATACCGCCGGGTCTTGAAATCAGTTGCGGGCCGTGAGCATTTAATCGCCCACGTGCCGAATTGCGGTAACGCTCAACAGTGTTCCCCCCCTCGTGTGCTCGCCATCCTGCGGGATGAAACTGGATTGGAAAACGGGTCAGATTTTGTACTCCCGTGCTCGCTTTGATGCTGCCTCTACAAAACTTACCAACCTCACTCAGCTGCTCCTGTGTTGAAAATAAACGCGGAACGCGCGAGGGTGACTACAATCCTGCTTGCCGATCTCCAGGGCATAGTCTCTGAGCTCTACGCCGCTACATTGGGAACTGACACATCGTCGATAGGCTTCGCTCCGCCGTCACTTCAACATCGCTTTTTCTCCATGTCTGGCTGGATAGGGTACGGTTTCCCCGATCTGACGAGGATATCCTAATGGCAGAACCCAAAGAGAACTTGCTTGATTGGCTCCGCGATGCCCATGCGATGGAACAGCAGGCCGAAACTATGTTGAGGGGCCAAGCGTCCCGCATTGAGCACTACCCCATCTTGAAGGCGCGGATTGAGGAGCACATCCAAGAAACGATCGGCCAGAGAGAGTTGCTCGAGGGGTGTATCAAGCGTTTGGGCGGTTCTCCCTCCACGATCAAAGACGTGATGGGCAAGATGGCGGCTCTAGGCCAAGCGGTGGGTGGGATGACCGCATCAGACGAAATCGTGAAAGGCGCGATGGCCGGCTATGTCTTCGAACACTTCGAAATCGCGTCCTATACCGCGCTGATCGCGGCGGCCAAGACCGCCGGTGACCCGGAAACGGCGCGCGTATGCGAGGAGATTTTGGTTCAGGAGGAAGCAATGGCCGACTGGCTGGCGACGCACCTGCCGGAACTCACCGAAGAGTTCCTGGTGCGCGATGCAACTCCGGGCGTTGAGGCGAAGAAGTAAAGATTTGATATTCAACAGTACCCTGTCGGATGCGCTACGGTGATCCGACAGGGGGTCGACTTGCGACACGTCCTAGAGTGCGCGATAGACAAGACAGCGTCGGAACTCAAAAAGGGCGGGAAGCACAGTAAGAAACTACGCCGGCACGATGGCGAATAGCCACAAGGCCATTGGGGCTGGCTCAAACGCCACAGCAGTCTCGATGTGCTTGTTAGGGATAGACCAATAAACTGCACCTACTGCAACCCATGGGGCAACGTCCAAGATACTGTGAACGTGCTGTTCCAAGGGGCGGAGCGCTCGCTTGGGATAGGCCACCCGCGTGTCCCAATAGCCCGTGATCGCATGCAGGCACACCAGGCCCAGAAGGATCGCGAAAAGTGGTTGCGATGCTCGAAAGCAGAGCCAGAGGATGGTTGCCAACCCGAGGATTGCGATCTAAACCAAGTGCAGCCTGGATTCGTTTAGCCCCGACGTGGATTCGATACTGCTGGCTCTGTGCAGCTGAAAGTCAACGGCGCCCACAGTCAGCCAGAGCATATAAAGAATGTGCCAAGCCGTTACGTCCATGGCTGATTTGAACGTTTGCAGTCCCGGACTCTGTTGCAATCACTCTTCATCGTGACTCCTGGGCCGTGAAGCCGGAGGTTAGTTTGTCTGTAAATTCTAGGGGAGAAAATACGCAAGGCGGTGTGTATTTTCTGGCTCGCGTGCCACCCAACAAGCGATCAACAACAAGTAAGTAGTAATGCGGAGCAGAGCATGTCCCTCACCGGATACCGCTGCAAGCGAAGCTTTGACAAGACGAAGGAACCAGAGCCTGGCAAAGCATTGCCACAGGGATGACGGGCCATTCTTGTGATCCAGCTGCATCATGCCAGCCGACGTCATTACGGTTTTCGACTCCAAGTCGGTGGCGCGCTCAAAAGCTTGGCCGATGAGCGCAAGACGACTGATCTTGCCCGTCTCTTTCGGTAACAGATTCAGGAGAAAACATCATGCGTAGACCCATCCTATCCGCTGCGGCAGCCCTCGCCTTAACCGCGTGCGGGGGCGGAAACACCGAGTCCAGTGTCCAAGCTCCTGGGGCGGAGGAAACGGCCAAGACGAAGGCCTTGGAAACGGGTGCGGCAGTGATGCAGGATCGGCCGCCGATCGATGCCGTCAACGCCTACCTGGATGGATTCCATTTCTACAATGGTCAGATGAAGCTCCAGATGGAGGCTCATCATTACTGCTCTATCCTCAATGAGGATGTCATTCAGTGCACCATCTACGATGGCAATGTGAAAGACGCCAAGCTGATGGGCGTGGAATACATCATCAGTGAGAAGCTATTCGCGGGCCTCCCTGAGCAGGAGAAAGCGCTCTGGCATAGCCACGTCCAAGAAGTGAAATCGGGGCAGCTGATCGCACCAGGCATCCCGGAGGTGGCTGAGCACGAGCTCATGGAGAAACTCATCCGCACATATGGGAAAACGTGGCACACCTGGCACACCGACTTGGATAAAGACCTTCCGCGAGGCATGCCGCAGTTGATGATGGGCTTCACGGCCGATGGCCAAGCCGACCCGGCGATGGTGGCGGCTCGCGACGCGCGGCTTGGCGTCAGCAGCGAAGACAAGCGAAAGCGCCGCGTCGATATCGCCGTGCCGAACATAGACCCCGGGGCAGACGCCTGGCAAAAGGGGGCGGTGATCCAAGTCGAAGACCCAAGCGGTGGACACGCTCACGGAGCCGAGAGCCAGGATAAGGAGCCTTCCAACCGGAAAGAGAACGCGACGTCCAAGGGCTCGACCGACCAGTAGCGGGGGAAGTGCTTGGGGGACGTGGCCGACCAAGCCCGGCGCACGCTCCCCTCGCATAGTGCCCGCAGTCGGTTAAGAGGGTTCGGTGATGATTCGGGTCTTAGCTCACCTTGAGCCAGCGCCATGCAAGGGACCTCGTATCCGTGGATCTGCTGTGCGTTTAACTATCCCGTCCTGGCCCAAGAAAGCGACATGTCGCTGATCAAAAGTGCGGGGACGGACTGACTCATGGAACTCCGGCGCCTCAATCGCCTGTCTGGCTATGCGGGGCGCCCAGTGGTTTTGACTGAGGCGAGTCCTTCTGACGCAGGAAAATGGTCAAGATGACCAATGAGAGCACAGCCAAAAATTCGCTCTGCCAATTTTGGAAGGACTCGAACCAGAAGCTACTGCTCCAAAGGTGTTCCCAGCACGTGGGAGCAGGCTGTCCAAGCGCCATCTGCTCATCGACTTCCGCGCGCCAGCTGCCCGCCAGGTGCAACGAGAAGCTCAGGAGGAACAAGGCTCCGAAGGCGATCGCCAGGGAATGACCATATAAGGTTTTCCAGAGCCCTCCCTTGCGAACGGCCCAAGGCGTAGAACCAGCCTCAATGCGCTCTTTTTCCTGGGATTCGTCCAATGGGCGAGATTCAGCAGAGCCCTTCTGGCGGAGGCTGACGGTGAGCAGAACATACATGCCCATCTGAAGAAACTCGCTTTCCCAGTTCTCGAACGTGGCGCTGACGAAGTGCCCGCTGTGCAGATAGTTCCATAGATTCAATGACGCACGGTGTGCAGCAGCGAGTTCTTGATTGTGTGCCAAAAAGCCGGTCCACACTTGCCCCCCGAAGAAGCAGAGAAGCAAGAAGAGCAGCACGATCGATAACCCGTTTCGTTTCCACATGCGCATACGGCCTAGAGTTAAGCGAGCGACCCGACGTTAGTCCCGCCAGCGCAGAAATCCGTGAAGGAGCGGCAATGCGTGCCGCTCCCCCAAGTCGGCCGCTGAGTCAGGGCGCTTTGCCAGACGTTCCAGCTTGTCCAAAATTGGGCTGGGTCGTCCCGTTACGTTCCGACGTGCCCTCCGGCTCTCCTTCGCCCGCCTTGCCGCCCTTCCCGTGCCCGTGCTGGTTATAACCAGCGTTTTCGGTAGCACGGTCTTCGGCGGGGTGTTCATCCACCGGAGGCTTGGCTGGAACAAAGGGAGAGATGGGATCACTAGCTGGAAAGGTCTCCTCCAGCGCTTCTTCGTGATTACGCTCTGTGCGTGATTTTTGATGCTGCTGTTGGGCAGGCGTATCTTCGCGCGATTTTTCGCCCGGCGCCGGCAAATCTTTCTGGTCGCGTTCCATGGTCCTACCTCAAGCTGCTTGGATGGCTTTGGCGTTCCCGCCGGCCTTGGCCAGGAGGGTCAACTTTTCATCGGTTGCCTTCTCTTCTTCCAATGTCTCAAGAAGAAGTGGGAGCGCGTCCTTGTATCCGAGCTGCTTGGCGAGCGCCGCGATGGTGCCATACGAGGCGATTTCGTAGTGTTCCACCTTTTGGGCGCCGCCAATCAGCGCGGCGTCGCGCACTGCTCCTTTCTCGATCGAGTCGATGACTTCTTTACCTTCCTCGACCAATCCCTCCATAGCTGCGCACTTGATCCGCTTGAGCCGGATGCCCAGCACTTCGGCGACCTCATCGATGCGCTCAACTTGATGTTGCGTTTCTTCCAGATGGGTCTCAAACGCAGCCGCGAGATCCGGATTCTCTGCTGCCCGAGCCAAGCGGGGCAGGGCTTTGGTTAGCTGCTTTTCAGCGCTATAAATGTCAGAAAGCTCTTGAACGAACAGCTCTTCAAGGGTCTTGATGGCCATCTATCGGTCCTCTTCTAGGGGGGAGCCAATAACTTGCCGCTGGACTCGACCAAAAGACGTGAAGGCAGTCCTCCTAGCGTTGAGGCTCCCTTAACCAAGCCAGCCCCAAGCGGTGGGGGGCGGCCATGGGCGGGGGGCGCCAGCTGCCAGAGCCTCGGAGTGGGAGGTGGTCCAAAAACACGTCGCAGCCCACTGTGCTACGGCAAAGTGCTCGTTGCCTGCCAAGTCGTCGTCGACCGTGAGCTGGGTGGCCATACACCAGATCCTGTTCTCGGTTGCGATGTCGTGGAGCTTGAGTTGCGCGATTTCGTTGACACGCGTGCCGCTATAAAGTGCCGAGATGGGGCACCACCAGCAATGGGAAATTCCTTTGCCCAAGCGAAGAACGCGTCGGGATCGAAGATCTTCTGAAGGTCGGATTCCTCCAAGAATCGCTCGGCTTTCTTGCCACGGTTTGGGTCGGCCACCAGGTTTTTCTTGATCTTCCCCATTGCAGTCATAGGGTTTCCAAGAGTGGTGCGGCTAGCCACCAGGCGCCGGAAGAAGTTGGTCAGGCAAAGCTTGTCTTGGATCGGGGGGACTTACGAAGCCCCGGCCTAAGAATGAGTCGCCCGGCCTCAGATGAGCCGATGTTCCATTGCGTAGGGCGACAAGACGCCTGGCTCAGAACTTCCTGACATCGCGAACGGCTTGATGGCATACAAAAACAGCTATGGCGCAGTCCTCGCTAAATTGAGCGCTATGCCGATCCAAGCGGCCCAGTTAACCATCTTGGATCATTGCCGTTTGCCGATGCGCTGGCTCTGTGCGCGCCTCAACTCTGATCGCATCTTGTGGGCCAGCTTTGATGCTCGCCGGGCAGCAGGCGAGCCAGGAGCGGCGCGGCCAATTCTCCAGCGCTGTCAGGTCAGCCACGCGTGCATCTTATTCAGGTTAATTGGCCGCCGCTTTGCGTGGGTTTCAGAAATTCGTCAAGAATCTCGAAGAGCGACGCCAAGGTGTAGGGCTTTGGGAGGAATTTAGTTTTATCTGGAAGTTTGCCAGGGAGCTCCGTCCACCCGGAGATAAGAAGGACCGGGACGTTTATCTCCTTTTCCCGAAGCTCGCGTGTCATGTCGTAGCCGCTAATAGGTCCTGGCATGAATACATCGGTCACGATCAGATCAAGAGAGGGATGCAGATAGGCGACTTCAAGAGCCAATCGTGCGTCTGGCACTGCAATGACCTTGCAGCCGTACTCCTCCAAAACAGCGCCGGCTAGTTCGCGCATCGCGGCGTCGTCCTCGGCCAAGAGAACAAGCGGCTGACTTTTACTTTCAGACATTGTGTCGCCTATCGAACGGAATGCCTAATCATCTCCTGCTCGGCCTGCTACTACAATTGGCGAGTGGATGCGTTCGCTTTCATCTTGTGACTTATACCCAGACAGATATGCGGCCTGCGACATGAAATATTCATAAAATATATAGCCGCCGGTAGGCATGAGGAACATTGAGGCCAAAAGCGGGAAAATTTTGATAGCAACGAAAAAGGGGGCCTATGCGACCCCCTCACTTAATTATTCACTTAATTGTTCATCAGCCGAAGTCTGGCGTGGCTGTGCAGTCAGGGCTTGCGCTGGATATCACCTGTGGTGGAGCCGGCACCGGGGCCTGCGCCCAAATCAGCACCAGTTACACGGTCCAGCTCGGGATTAGAAATTAAACGCAGCGACATGGCCTCCAGCGCCTTAGTCTGGCTGGCGTCCAGCGCCACGGTAGCCAATCCATCCCCGCCATCGACTGCAGCCTGCTGTTCGTGGTCTGCGACGACCTCCCATTGCTCACCGCCATTCCAGGGGCCGGTAGTGTCACCATCGCCATGTGAGGTGTTGTAGTAGACATCGGTGAAGCGAGGATCACCTGGCAATTTGCCTGGCGGGAAATTGGGCTCGATCGAATACAGTGCTTTTTCGAAGGACTTTTGATGTGCAATTTCGCGCGTCATTAGGAAGCGCAAAGCATCCACAATGCCCGGATCGTCGGTGACATTGATCAGGCGCTCGTAAACCAGCTTGGCGCGTGCCTCCGCCGCGATGTTGGAGCGCATGTCGGCAGTTGGGCAGCCGATCGAATCGACGTATGCAGCGGTCCATGGCACCCCGCTTGAGTTCACCAGTGCCGGGCCACCGCCATACAGAATCTGCTGGGTATGACTGGTGCTGTTTTGCGTGAGCGTACGCATCTCCATGGCTTCTTCCATCCCTTCGGAGAGAACCGCCTTCGGCCCCTTATTAAGCATTGAGATAATCGAGCCAATAATCTCAAGATGGCTTAACTCCTCGGTAGCGACATCGAAGAGCAGATCCTTGCGCCCCGGATCGCTCTCGCCTAGGGCTTGGGTGAAATAACGCATTGCAGCGGCAAGTTCACCCTGCGGTCCACCAAATTGCTCAAGCATAAGCGTAGCCAGATCAGGGTTTGGCTGGGCCACTCGGACGGTATACATCAAACGCTTGTTGTGCATAAACATAGAAAATTTTCCTGGCTAGCTCCCAGTAATGACTGCTGCAGCTGGCCTGTAGCCGCTTAGGCTAGCTGGCCGAAGAATGGGAGGAGGCTGTGGGGTCTGCATACTTGGACGATTACGCCACGGCGCAACAGTACCACGCCGTGAATTTCATCATTAAGAGGAGAGATGGTTGCAATAAAAAGAAGCTATTGGAAATGCGTGGTCAATTAGTGAAGGGCTTGCAGCAGATAATCTAATTTGATGCGTGTTAGCGATGTTGCTAGGAGCGGTGATAAATCCGAGAAAGCGAGCTTTACCTTAGGTTGGCTTGTATGAAGACAGCGCCCGTATGTCTGCACAGACTCGACGAGTGTGCTTGGGGGAAAGTGTGGGAGCGCTAGCAGCATCAAGTTAAAAAGTTCGATACAAAGGGTCATAGACCCCGTCAATTCTCAATGAGGGAAGCATCGGTAGAGCGTTTCCGGCTTTATTGCAGGGATGGTTCATCAATCCCAGGCTGCTCGTGTCGCAGGCGCACGCAGAGTGGTTGAAGAGCAGCTTGCTATCGCTAGGCACAGTAACCAGCCCGCGAATCGAATTCCTGGAAGATGTAGTGCCTCGGCGATATCGCTCCTGGAATCGGGGTTCCTATGAAGGCCCGCCCTGACAATGAGCCACCAGGCCTTGGTTAGGCCGAGGTTCCTGACGTTGCTCAGGGCTCCAGACCTATGGTCTCGGAAACGCCCTCAACGGACTTTGATTCTGCCGGATGCTGGACCAATGGTCGCTCACCCCGTGCGACGTCTGAGCAGCGTCATGCAGGCAGCTTTTAAGGAATAGCGTTGACTTCACTCTGGCTTGCGACGGGGAGGCGAGCATGCGATGCCAAGACGAGCCCCAAGCGTCGCCGACATTCTCGAAAGGCAAGTGCGGACGCGGGCATGTCGCACGAATCAAGATTGTTTGCTTTCGCGTCCCATACGGCCAGTAGCACTTCCAGGTCACTTATCAGTCTCTGCATTCATGCCTTTTGATGCGCAGACGGTAGCCGTTGCTTTTGGTCTGGCCGTGCGGAGCAAGCCTGCCCAGCCACTATATCGGCGCTGTTTAAGCAGGCTCAGCGAGCCTATAGCGGATTCGACAATAGACGACCAGCGTTTGACATCGCTTTGTCTTGTGGAATGGTGTCAGATCAGAGCTCCGGTGGGCCCAGCAATTTGGGCCCACTTCGGTTCGGTCAAAACTCCTGCCAACCTGCGCCGTCTGTTGAACCAGTGAGTGACTCGAGTTTGCGTGGTGCCCGGTGCGGGACGAGTTTTGCGGGTGTCTTCAAAGGCGATGCCGTCTTTTTGCTGTTTGAGCTAGCAATGGCTGATGTGGCAGGAGTTATGCGGGCCGGAAGAACTTTCTCTTTGTCGATCTTGAAGACCGCCACCGCCTCGGTTAACTGGGTGGCCTGCTCTTCCATGGCCCGGGCTGCAGCGGTGGCTTCCTCAACCAGTGCGGCGTTTTGCTGCGTCGTTTCATCCATCTGCGTCACGGTGATGTTGACCTGCTCGATGCCGGCCGACTGTTCCTGCGAGGCTGCGGAGATCTCACCCATGATGTCAGTGACGCGCTGCACGCTGGAGACGATCTCGGCCATCGTTGTGCCCGCCGTATGCACGAGGGCGGAGCCTTCGGTGACGCGCTCGACAGAGTCGTCGATCAAGGTCTTGATTTCTTTCGCTGCGGCGGTGGATCGCTGAGCAAGGGTGCGCACTTCCGATGCAACCACGGCAAACCCGCGACCTTGCTCGCCAGCGCGTGCCGCTTCCACGGCTGCATTCAAGGCCAGGATGTTGGTCTGGAACGAGATACCGTCGATCACGCTGATGATGTCGGCAATCTTCTTGGACGAGGCCTCGATGCCGGCCATGGTCCCCACGACCTTGCTCACAATCTCGCCGCCCTGGGATGCCACACCGGCTGCCCCGATGGCTAACTGGTTGGCTTGGCGGGCGTGTTCGGCGTTCTGGCGGACGGTGGAGGTGAGCTCTTCCATCGAGGCGGCGGTTTCTTCCAGGTTGGCCGCCTGTTGCTCGGTGCGCTGCGACAGATCCTGATTGCCGGCCGCAATCTCGCTGGCCGCCGAGTTAATCGACACGGCGGATTGCTGGATGTGTCCAACAATTTCTGCAAGCTGCGCAGCAGTAGTGTTGGCGTTATCGCGCATCTGAGCGAACACACCCTTGAACTCGCCGGTCATGCGTGCGGTCAGGTCGCCTGCGGCGATGGACTGCAGCAGCGAAGACAGCGAATGCAGGTTCGTGTCGGCGGTGGCCATCAGCTGGTTCAAGCTCTCCACCATCACGCGGAAATCGTACTGGAAACGCTCGGCATCGCCGCGCACACTAAAGTCCCCTGCTGCAGCAGCTGAGGCGAGGTGACTTATCTCCTGATTGATCGCTGTCAGATTATGCTTGACCTGGTCCATCGTTTCGGTGAGCACAGCTTTTTCGCCGGGTAGTCGATCCATATCCTCGGAAAGATCGCCAATCGCGTAACGTCCTGTAATCTTTGCCAAGCGCATCATGATTTCAATGTGCGAGTTGGCCAATGCGTTGGCGTCGCGCACCATATGGCCATACTCACCTGGGAACGCTTCTTCATCCATGCGATAGCTGATCTCACCAGCATCGTGCTGGCGTGCCATCTCTAGCTGCGCCGCAATGACTCCTTGCAGACGGTCACGTATGCGATAGACCGCTTTGGCCAGTTGCACGGTTTCATCCTTACCCGTGACCTTGACGTCGACATTAAGCACTCCGTTTGACAGGTGTTCTACAGCCGTCACGGCCCCTCGGATCGAACGAGAAATCGCATTGCCAAGTATCAAGGCAATGCTGATTCCGGCTAAGGTGATCAATGCTAGCGCAACTGCAGAGAGGGTCATTGCGCGCGTGTTGGCCGCCTGCTGCTGCTGATAACGTAGCTTGGCTGAATTGCCGAGCTCCTCACGAAGTGTGGCAAGCCCAGCGAAGGTGGCATCGGCATTGTCTTTGACCTGAGTCCGATTGACTTCGGCGCCTCCTGGAATATCGCCAGCTTCGATCAACTCAACTTGGCGCTGCATACCTGCTTGCATCAACGCATAGCTCGCCGTGATTGCTTGCAACTTAGCCGTATGTTCCTTTTCCTGGCTTAGCAAATGTTTTAGCTCAACGATGCTGGCAGCCACTTGAGTGAATCGCTTTTCGTTCTCCTGTTTCCACTGTGCGATCAGTTCGGGCGTGCCGATAGCAATCATGCGCAGGATATTGATGTCGACCCGGGTCAGTTGACCGTCGATGCTGCTGGCAAGCGCAGAGCCTGTGAAGTCTCGATTATAGAGCGTGCCAACATTGTTCTTGGAAGTGTGAAGGCTATTCAATAGAAATAGGCAGAGCACGATGCTTGGAATCAGCGTTCCCAACAATGCTAGTAAAAATTTGCTCTTGATCGTGGTTAGCATGGCGGGGCCTTGTGCTGCGGCTGGGGGTGGGGAGGGCCGATGGGGAACGGGGAGAGTAGGCAGCCTGAAGCGCTACCTTGGCAGTCGATTCGTTCAGTCCGGTAGAGTTTGCTTGGTGCGTGTTACTGCTTAGCGGCACCCATCACGAAATCTTGACCGTGGTCCTGATACAGGCGGCTTGATGCCTGGGCGGCACGTCTTGTGTTCGTCGACCAGACGCTTTGATAAAGCGCCGCCTGGAGTTCACAAGCTAGGTTACCAACCCGCAAACGACATGCCCGGGAACTCGTGCCTTGGCGCGGCTCTTCCTGCAATGAGGGGGCTACGAAGACTTGGCCGAGCAAGGGAGGATAGGTCTGCCTGCTGCTAGGGCGCGCTAACCGAGCCCGTGCTCGACACGTAGCACGTAGCCATCCAGCACTTGGCATAGTCATACGCTGCGCTCTGATCAGCAAAGGTGGCATTTCTGAGTTGGCATCGGTGCAATGTGATGCCGCCGGGCCTGGAAATCAGGAGCTCCGGCACGAACTTTCCGTCGCACGGAATGCTGTGGGCCGTGAGCAGGTAATCGCCCACGTGCCGAATTGCGGTGACGCCCAATAGACATCCTCCTTGATGAGCGGCACCTACGTTCGTCCAACATCAGTGTCAGACGATCGGCTGTCGATGCTCGCCGAGTGACACACCATCATTATAGGAAAAGCCTCAAGCCGCTATCGGCAATAGGCGAACATGCCTGTAAGTATTTCCCTTACCCGCAGCTGTTGGTCCCGCTGACAGCGCCCATGCGTGCCCTCGTCCTTTGTCTTAGCCTGATCCTGCTGGGCCACCAATGAAACGCAGGCACTTGGACGCGCGCCCAAGTGCCTTTTTTTGGCTCGGAAACTACCGGGACACGTCGTGTTCTTCTTCGCTGATTGCGTAGTTGGCGTCTTCTGGATAAGCGTTTGCGTGTGCGGTAGTCATCGTGTCGCTCCGTTACGGTGCGCTTGCCTGCGCAGCCAGGTGAGGACATCAACTGCCGGGTCTTCATGCATGCAGACGTGCAGCCGGCCCAGTACGACGCTCTGCGCATCGCCGCCTGGCAACACGTCATCAAAGCCGGTGGCTTCGCAGGCGATCAGGACTGGCGGCAGACCAGGCTGCGCGTGGGCATGCAGCATGGCCAGCACATAGCCCTGCATCATTTCGAAGCTGAGGGTGACGCCTGTGCAGACGCGGAACTGTTTGCTAGTGCTCATGGCCGCACCTGCGCGCACAAGGGATCAACTGCAGCGATTGCTGCAGCAGCGTCGGCAAACGTGAAGGTGTGGATGGCTTTGCGTGCACTTGCGAGGTGCGCCATCAAGTTCAGCCACGCTGCATGGCTGCATTCGTGAGTGTTGGCGATCAGGCCCAAATGCTGGGGCATCCGGCGCGCCGCAAACGCGGGCGCTTCTTGGGTGTTGTAGGACATACGGGTCTCCTCAGGTTTTGGAAATCCGTCACCCCGACGCCAATCCGGGTGGCGGACGGTACGCGGTTGGCGTGCCGGCCTGAGGACCGGTGGGCCTTGCGGCCCCCGCGCACCGCCCGCCATAAAGCTGGCCGGCATGCGCCCGCGACGATGCGGGCGATAAAAAAGCGCCATGCATCGATCGATGGGCGCTGGTGCGCCTCAGGTTGCGGGACGCCAATCCCGGTCGCCGAATATGCGGCGACGCCCGAATACTCGCTCCAGCTCACGGCGCGTGTCAACGGGAAAGCATTGGAGTTAAGGGAGCTCATTTCGAGAATGTCCAACAGTGCTCGGTCATGCCTGCCGCATCTTCAGGCTGGGCTCTAGTAGTCGATGAGCGAGCACACGCGTCGAAGGTCAAGGCAGGTAGCCATGTCGCCCAACCTCTAATGGCGGGCATTGGCCAACGCGCCCGTCTGACCGCATGCGGCTCTCACGCCGCCGCTTGTCGTGTTGTCATGTCCACGCTACCGAGGGTCATTGGAAGGTCCATCAAGGCTGGCTGGGGCAGGGTTGGTCGATGACGCGCCGCCGGCGATCACACGTACCGCCAGCTCAATGGAAGACGCGTCACTCAAGCACACCTCCACACGCGGTTCAGCCTGGCGCAGGAGCACACCAATACGCGCTGCGATAGCCCTACGGGCGAATTCGCAGCGCGCAGCGCCAGCCGCTGGCGGATGCATCGGAGGTGATGCTTGTGCTTCAGGTTGCGGCTGGATAGTCGGTGTAACCCTCTGCGCCGCCGCCGTAGTAAGTGTCGCGATCCGGCGATGCGAGCGGTGCGCCTGTCTGCAGGCGTGCCACAAGGTCCGGGTTTGCAATGAAGGGCTGGCCGAACGCGGCCAGGTCGATCACTGCCTGATCGATCAACCGGGCCGCGCGCTCCAGGTTCAATTTGCCCGCAAGGATCACGGTGCCGCCGTAGGTGCGCTTGAACGCTGCGAGAAATGTTTCGCTCATGTCCGGCGAGCCGTTTGCGTGGTTGTCGTTTAGATGCACATACGCAAGCTCGCGCTTGGCCAGTTCTTCGGCCAGGTAGAGGTAACTGGCCTCGCTCTCGGCGTACGCGGGCATGTCGAATTGGCGATTGTTCGGTGCAAGGCGGATCCCCACCTTGCGTGAGCCGATGCGCGCGGCCACCGCATCCACGGTCTCGAGAATGAGCCGCGCCCTGTTCTGCAGCGAACCACCGTAGGCGTCGACACGGTCATTGGTGATCGGGTTGAGGAACTGCTCGAAGAGGTAGCCGTTGGCGGCATGGATCTCGATACCGTCGAAGCCTGCGTCGATCGCGCATTGTGCCGCGTGCTCGAAATCGCCGATGATGCCTGGCACTTCTTCGGTCTCAAGCGCACGCGCCGGGCTGGGCTCAGCCGTCCCGCGCGTTCCGTCTTCGCGGTAGATAAACGCAAAGCTCTTGGAGCTGGATGCCACCGGGCGCGTGCTCGCGCTCACCGGATCGGCGCCATCGGGCTGCAGCGAGGTATGCGACATGCGGCCCACATGCCACAACTGGGCGAAGATGTTGCCCTGTTGGGCATGCACTGCATCGGTCACCATCTTCCAGCCGGCGACTTGCTCCTGCGACCAGATGCCGGGCACATCGATGTAGCCCTGGCCTTGCTGCGAAACGGGAGTGCCCTCGCTGACGATCAGGCCTGCGCTCGCGCGTTGAGCGTAGTACGTCGCCGTCAATGCGTTCGCCACGCATCCCGGATTGCGCGCGCGGGTCATCGGTGCCATGACGATGCGGTTGCGCAGCCGGATGTCGCCGAGATCGAAGGGGTGGAAAATCGTTGATGTCATGGGGAGGGCGCTAGTTGGTGGGGACAGGCTAAAGAAGGTAAGGTTGACTTCGGCGCACATAAAGGCGCTTGGCGTCCCGCCATTGGGGACATTGATTCCCCAAAGGGCCGCTGATGATCCCTGTCGAGACACTCAATGGGCTGGTCACCTTCGTCACTGCGGCACGTTCCAGGACGTTCACCGAGGCGGCCGAGTCGCTGGGGATCTCGCGCTCGGCGGTAGGCAAGGCGATCGCCCGCCTGGAAGCGCGGCTGGGCGTGCGCCTGTTCCATCGCACCACACGCCGCATCGCGCTCACTGCTGATGGCGAATCCTATTTCGCGACGTGCGCTGCTGCGTTGGAAGAGATCGCCAGCGCAGAAGCTGGCCTGGCCTCTCAGTCGTCACTGCCCAGCGGCCGGTTGCGCGTGGACATGCCGTCGTCTTTCGGCCGCCACGTCATGCTGCCGATCCTGCTCCGCATCGGTGCAGCGCATCCCGATCTCCACTACACGCTTTCCTTCAACGACCATCTGATCGACCCGGCCCAGGAAGGCATCGACCTGACGATCCGGTTTGGTGGCGTTGAAAGCTCCGGTGGCCTGGTTGCGCGCAAACTGGGGCGGCAGCGACTGGTGCTATGCGCCTCACCTGGGTATCTCGCTGCACACGGAACTCCCCGCACCATCAAGGACCTGCAAGCGCATCGCAGCATCGTCGGCTTCCGCAATGGCCAGCCTGTCGGCTGGCGGTTTGGCGACACGGTGAGCGCCGGCGATTTTGTGCCGCAAGGAACGCATCAGTTGAATGACGGCGACGCGGTCATCGACGCCGCGATCGCAGGTCTGGGCATCTGCCAGATGCCGATCTCGCTGGTGCGCCCGCACATCCCGTCGGGCAGGCTGCAGCTCGTCCTGGAAGAGTGCACGGCCTATTGCATCGAAATCTACGCGCTGTGGCCGCGCACGCGCCACCTGCGCCCGAAGGTGCGCTACGTGGTGGACGAGTTGGTGCGGCTTTCCGCTGTCGGCACTTTCGACTAGACCAGCACAGCGATGCGCGCTGCCGCTGCCATCGATACCTCCGGCGGCGCACAGGTTGAAGCGCTACCTGCTTAGCGCGCTTGGCCGTCCCACAGCCCCATGAGCTGCGTGATCGCGGCATCCATCGCCTTGAAGCTCATGCCATCCCGGGCCAGCGTGGATAGCCCGAGCAGGAAACTGTCGAACACGCAGGTCAGTGCGGCGGCGTCCACGGCGGGCCCGAGTTCGCCGCCGGCGATGGCGCGGTCCACGCAGGCGCGGATGCCGGCGCGCGTGCGTGCGCGCGAGCGCGTCAGCGGTGTGCATAGTGCCGAGAGCTCCGGCGACGGCGCGCTCATCACTCCCAGCGTGACCATGCAGCCTTTCGGGTGGCCACGCTCGCACTGCATCTTGGCGGAGCGGCGCAGCGCAAGCTCCACCGCCTGCCTGGGGCCGAGCGCGGCGTCCCACAAGCAGTGGGTCACCTTGGCGTAGGTCGCCAGGTAGCGGTCCATGCATTCCTTGAAGAGCGCTTCCTTCGAGCCGAAGGCGGCATAGAAGCTGGGCGCGGTGATGCCGCCACCAATCGCGGCCTTGAGCTGGCTCAACGAAGTGGATTCGTAGCCCTGTTCCCA
This sequence comes from Xanthomonas sp. NCPPB 1826, assembly GCF_056725285.1. Lineage (NCBI taxonomy): Bacteria > Pseudomonadati > Pseudomonadota > Gammaproteobacteria > Lysobacterales > Lysobacteraceae > Xanthomonas > Xanthomonas sp. NCPPB 1826. The sequence goes on along the minus strand of NZ_CM161521.1, from coordinate 4,387,970 downwards.
GAACAGGTGAAGCGCTTCTTCCACCGCGGCGTCACGGTCGAAGCTGCGTGGCCTTCCCATTTGCGCCATGGCGCCCTCCGATCTCTACATCAAGACTAGTCGATACAGATGTCATTGACAACGCGGTTGCCCTGCAGATATATATACCGAGCGATACATATGTAAACACTCAGTGGTGCCGGTCGGCAGGTCTCAGGACGAAGACCTGTTTTTTTGGTCTTGATGTGTATCGATCGATATATATGTAGAAGCCTGACCGGCATTCTCCCTCCCCAACGAAGGACAGCGTGTGACCTCTTCAACTGCATCCACTGCCGGTGCTATCCCGCCGCCATTACCCGTCGCCGCGCTGTTGGCGCTGGCCATGACCGGCTTCATCTGCATCGTGACCGAAACCCTGCCGGCAGGACTGCTGCCGCAGATGTCCGCAGGCCTTGGTATCAGCCCGGCACTGGCCGGGCAGACGGTGACCGCCTACGCGCTGGGGTCGGTGATTGCCGCAATTCCGCTGACCATTGCGACCCAGCAGTGGAGGCGGCGTAACGTCCTGTTGCTCACCATCGTCGGCTTCCTGCTGTTCAACTCGGTCACCGCACTGTCGACCAGTTACGCGCTGACCTTGGTGGCGCGCTTGTTTGCCGGCGCAGCGGCAGGCCTGGCGTGGAGCCTGCTTGCCGGTTACGCGCGGCGCATGGTGCAGCCGGACCAGCAGGGCAGGGCCATGGCGATTGCGATGGTGGGTACGCCGGTTGCGCTCTCCCTCGGCGTGCCACTGGGCACCTGGATGGGCGGCCTACTGGGCTGGCGCAGTGCGTTCGCCGCGATGTCCGGATTGACGCTCATCCTGATCGTGTGGGTGCTGCTGAAGGTGCCCGACTACCCCGGCCAGTCCGCAGCGCAGCGGGTGCCGCTGCGCAAGGTGCTCGGCACGCCGGGCGTGCGCCCGGTGCTCGCCACCGTGATGGCGTGGATGCTGGCTCACAACATCCTGTACACCTATGTGGCGCCGTTCGCCGCACACGCGGGGCTGGCACATCGCGTTGACGTGTTGCTGTTGATCTTCGGCGTTGCGGCACTGGTCGGCATCGGCGTGGCGGCAAAGTTGGTGGAGCAGCACCTACGTGGCACGGTGTTGGTGTCGTTGGCGACGTTCCTTGCGATCTCTGTGGTGCTGGCATTGCTGCAAAACGTGCAGCCTGTGGTCTACGTCTGTGTGGCGGGGTGGGGCCTGACCTTTGGCGGCGCGGCGACCCTGCTGCAGACCGCGCTTGCCGACAGCGCGGGCGAAGGCGCCGATGTTGCGCTGTCGCTCAATGTGGTTGCCTGGAACAGCGTCATCGCTGGCGGTGGCGTGGTGGGCGGCGTGCTGCTGGACCAATGGGGCGCGCAGACCTTTCCGGTTGCCATGGCCTTGCTGCTGGCAATCGGGCTGCTGATTGCATGGCGTGCCCGACAGCACGGCTTTGCGGCGGGCGCGCGCTCGCCGGTTGCCGGTCACTAGCGCTGCCCTGCCTGATGTCTTCCCGGCTGCGTTCGCCTGATACCCAGCGAGCGCAGCCGCAGGCAACTGCCGGCATTGCAGGTGTTTATACGTTTCATATACGATCCGTATATTCATGACATAGGAGCTTGCATGGGCATCGTCAATATCGATGACGAACTGCACGATCAGCTGCGCCGCGCGTGCACGGTGACCAGCCGGTCGATCAACGCGCAGGCCACTTTCTGGATCAAGGTCGGCATGCTGTGCGAGATGCATCCGGAATCCTCGTTCCAAGACATCGTGGCGCAGGAACTGCGCGCGGCAGGCGTGCGGCCGCAATCCCTGAAACCGGCGCGGACGTGATCAAGCAGCCGGCGGAGATTGCGTTGATGGCCAACGCCGGTGCGTTGCTGGCGCAGGTGTTCCATGCGCTGGATGAGCTGCCGCTGGCAGGCCGCAGCACGCTGGAACTCAACGACTTCGTCGAGCGGATGATTGTCGACGAGCTGGGCGCGCGGCCGGCCAGCAAGGGGCAGTACGACTTCCCCTTCGTGCTCAACGCCTCGATCGATGATGTGGTGTGCCATGGCGTGCCCGCGGCTGGGGACGTGCTGCGGAGCGGGCAGATCGTCAATCTGGATATCACGCTGGAAAAGGATGGCTATATCGCCGACTCCAGCACGACGTATCTGGTGGGCGAGGTGGCCTATCAGGCGCGGCGGTTGGTGCAGGCCACCTATCAGGCGATGTGGAAGGGGATTGCGGCGGTGCGTCCGGGCGCGCGGCTGGGCGACATCGGTCATGCGATCGCGCGGCATGCGCGCGAGCAGGGCTATAGCGTGGTGAAGGAATATTGCGGGCATGGCATCGGCCGGCAGATGCATGAAGAGCCGCAGATCCTGCACTACGGGCATGCCGGCACCGGGATGCAGCTGCAGGAAGGCATGGTGTTCACCATCGAGCCGATGATCAATCAGGGCAGGGCGGCGATCCGCGCCGAGCCGGATCAATGGCCGGTGCATACGCGCGACGGCAAGTTGTCGGCGCAGTTCGAGCACACCGTGGCGGTCACGCGTACCGGTGTGCGTGTGCTGACCTTGCGCCCCGGGGAAAAGCCGCTGTGTGCGCTGGGGTGAGCGCGCCGTCCCCCGGCGCGTGGCCTGCGCCCGCTGCCGCCGCTGTGTTCGTTGCGTGCACTGCCGCGGCCAGACTGCCGCGGCCAGACTGCGGCAGGTCAGCCAGGTTGCTGCACACTAGGCCGCATCGCTGACGTCTCCCGTGCGCCGGCACCTTGATCCGGCGGAGCGCTGGTCTTCCATGCAGCCACTTCCTCACAACCCCACGCACGCCGTGCACCCGGCAGTTGCATCCTGGCGACGGCCGCTGGAGTGGTTGCGCCGGCAGTTGCGCGCCAACGATCTGTGGTTCATCGGGCTGGCAGCCGTGGTGGGGCTGATCGCGGCGGCACTGATGGTGGTGCAGGCCGGCATGGCGCATGCGCTGCAGGCCTGGCTGTACGCGCTTGCGCCGGGCGAGCGGCTCAGCACTGCCGAATCGATCACCGCCACCCAGCTGCTGGTGTTGCCGTTGGGCGGCCTGTTGGTGGGCCTGGTAGCCTTGCTGGCACGGCGGCGCAAGCGGCCGCTGGTGGATGCGGTGGAAGCCAACGCCCTGCACGGCGGGCGCATGTCGATGCGCGACAACCTGATCGTTGCGGTGCAGACGCTGCTGTCCAACGGCTTTGGCGCATCGGTGGGGCTAGAGGCGACTTATACGCAGATGGGCGCAGGCGCCGGTTCGCAGCTGGGCCGTGTCCTGCGGGTACGCCGGGCCGACATGCGCACGCTGGTTGGTGCCGGCGCTGCAGGCGCGATCGCCGGTGCGTTTGGGGCGCCGCTGGCCGGTGCGTTCTACGCGTTCGAGATCGTGATCGGCGCCTATACGCCCTCGGCGCTTGCGCCAGTGGCCGCAGCGGCGCTGGCCGGCGCGTTCATGGCCAACGCGCTCGGCGCCGCGCCGTATTCGTTGCCGGCGGCGGTCGCCTATCAACTGCAGCCGCGTGACTATGCGATCTACATCGCGTTGGGGCTGACCTGCGCGTTGATCGGCATCGCGGTGATGCGGCTGGTGGCCGGTATCGAACGCGCCGTGGGGCGGATCGAGCTGCCGCTCTGGGGGCGCCCGGTGGTGGGCGGGTTGCTGCTGATTCCGCTGGCGATGTATTCGCCGCAAGTGCTGTCGTCGGGACATGGCGCCCTGCATCTGGACCTGACCAGCAGCAGCACGCTGCAGGTATTGGCCGGTTTGCTGGTGCTCAAATGCATCGCGTCGGGCATCTCGCTGGGTTTCGGCTTCCGTGGCGGCCTGTTCTTCGCGTCGCTGTTCATGGGCTCGCTGGTGGGCAGCCTGTTTGCGGTGTTCCTGAACCTGCTGGTCGGCGCCGCGGCAGTGGACATCACCAGCGCCTCGTTGGTGGGCATGGCTGCGTTGGCGGCAGCCATTGTCGGTGCGCCGATGACGATGGCCATGCTGATCCTGGAGGGCACGCACGACTTTGTGCTGGCGAGCGCGGTGATGGTGGCGGTGTTGGTGGCCAACACCGTGGTGCGCCAGGTGTTCGGCTATTCGTTCTCCACCTGGCGCCTGCATCTGCGTGGCGAGAACATCCGCAGTGCACGCGACGTGGGGTGGGTGCGCAATCTGTCGGCCGGCAAGATGATGCGCAAGGACGCCAACCACACTGCGCACGACACCACGGTCAGCGAGTTTCGCCGGCGGTTTCCATTGGGGTCCACGCAGCGCGTGGTGCTGGAAGACGCCGCCGGCCATTACGCCGGTGTGGTGCCGCTGGCGGTGCTGTACGCGGACAACGTGCAGGCCGATGCGCCGGTGAGCGACTACGCCAAGCACCGCGATGCGGCATTGCTGGCAGACACCGACATCGTGGCGGTGATGAAGGTCTTCGATGCCACGCAGGCCGACGAGCTGGCGGTGATCGATGCACAACGCAAGGTGCTGGGCGTGTTGTCGGAAGGCTTCGTGCGCAAGCGCTATGCCGAAGAACTGGAAAAGCGCGAGCGCGAACTGATGGGCGAGCGTGTGCTCGGCGACGACTGAGCCACACGCTGCCGGCAGCGGCTGAAGCGACAGGGCGCATGCTGGCCCTGCATATCCACTGCGTGCAGACGGTGTCTCACGCAGCGCCCTGCGCCCGCGACGCATGCAGCTTGCCCATCGACAGTGGCAGCATGCGATGCCAACACGCAGCTTCCAGCCGCCTGCGCGTTGGTGGTGCTCACGCATTGGCAGCGTTGCTCAGCCTCGACTGCTCGACGCGCGTGCGCAGCAGCGCGCCATCGGGTTGTGCAGACCGACATCAGCGCGTTAGCATGAAGCCTCGTCCAAAACGATTTCCTCCGACACATGACACCACCCTGACCTAAGGCATCACGCGCTCGCAGTTGCTGCGAAGGTCCAGGTATTTGACGTTCATGTATTCGCGCCGTGTGTTTGCCGGTGCGCGGAGTCGTTTCAATGTCCAGAGTTTTCTCGTTGCGCCAGCAATGGCTCGGCAACGTGCGTGGCGATGTGCTCGCCGGCATCTTGGTCGCGCTTGCGCTGATTCCCGAAGCCATTGCCTTTTCGATCATTGCCGGCGTCGACCCCAAGGTCGGGCTGTACGCGGCGTTCTGCATTGCGGTGGTGACTTCGATCGCCGGTGGCCGGCCCGGCATGATTTCGGCTGCCACCGGCGCGATGGCGTTGTTGATGGTGGATTTGGTCAAGGAGCACGGCCTGCAGTACCTGCTGGCGGCCACCGTGCTGGCCGGCGTGCTGCAGCTGATCGCCGCGGCATTGCGCCTGGGCGCATTGATGCGCTTTGTCTCGCGCTCGGTGATCACCGGCTTCGTCAATGCGTTGGCGATCCTGATCTTCCTGGCGCAGTTGCCGGAGCTGGTCGGCATGCCATGGCCGGTGCATGCGGTGTGTGCAGCGGGCCTGGCCATCATCTATCTGCTGCCGCGCTTCACCACGGCGATTCCTTCGCCGCTGGTCGCCATCGTAGTGCTGACGGCGGTGTGCGCGTACTGGCACATCGACATCCGCAACGTGGGCGACATGGGCCGTCTGCCCGACAGCTTGCCGGTGTTCCTGCTGCCGGACGTGCCGCTGACGTGGGACAGCGTGCGCATCCTGCTGCCGGTGTCGACGACGCTGGCCGTGGTGGGCCTGCTGGAGTCGTTGATGACCGCGCAGATTGTCGAAGACCTCACCGACACGCCGTCGCAGCGCAACCGCGAATGCGCAGGGCAGGGGCTGGCGAACCTGCTGGCCGGGTGCTTCGGTGGCATGGCCGGCTGCGCGATGATCGGGCAATCGGTGATCAATGTGCGCTCGGGCGGGCGCGGGCGCCTGTCGTGCCTGGTGGCCGGCGTCGTCCTGCTGCTGATGGTGGTGTATGGCGCGCCCAGGGTGCGCCAGATCCCGATGGCGGCACTGGTGGCGGTGATGATCATGGTCAGCATCGGCACCTTCAGCTGGGGCTCGCTACGCGATCTGCGCACGCACCCGGGGAGTTCGTCGGTGGTGATGCTGGGCACCGTCGTGGTCACGGTATGGACGCACGATCTTGCCCGCGGCGTGCTGGCCGGGGTGCTGCTGTCGGCGCTGTTCTTTGCGCGCAAGGTCGGGCGCATGTTGCAGGTGGAGGCCTGCGAGCGTGACGACGGAGTGCGCGTGTATGCGGTGCGCGGCCAGGTGTTCTTTGCATCGGCCGGCCAGTTCGTGGCCAGCTTCGATTTCCCGGGCACGCCGCCGAAGGTGCTGATCGATCTGAGCCACGCGCACTTCTGGGACATCAGCGCGGTGGCAGCGCTGGATCGGGTGGTGCTCAAGCTGCGCGCGCACGGCGCCGAGGTCGAGGTGATCGGCGTGAATCAGGCCAGCGATACGCTGATCGAAACCTTAGGAACCCACCGGCGCGATGGCGCGCGCCTGCAGCTGGGGCACTGAGCTTGGCTGCTCGTGCGCAGCCAGTTCGGCCGTCGGCGCTGCCGTGTGACGTGCATGGTCGTCCAGCAACGCGGACAGGCGACGATGGCAGTCGCGGAAGGCCAGCGCGGAGGCCGGCATGTCGCAGGCATCGAAGGTTCTGGCTTCGGCCTTCCAGGCGGCGAGCAGGTCTTTCAGGTCGCAGATCAGGCTCGGCATGCGGGTGACTCCGTGGGCGTTCTCATCACTACGGCCACAGGTGCCGGCCGGATGCAGTCGCGCTCGTTCGTCTCACGCATGGCCGCGCGGGGGCGCTGCCATCGTGCAGGACACACGTGCACGTCACATTGGCGGGAGGAGGGTGGCCGTGCGGTCTTTTACCGCTGGAGCAGACCATGAGCAACGACGAAAACGGCAACCGCGGCGTAGACGATCCGACTCCGCCCAATGGCATCAAGGCACCGGGCAGGGACAACACACCGATCCAGGAAGGGCCTGCGCAGGACAGCGAGATCGATGACGACGATGGCATCGAAGACCCGGTCGAGGACGATGACGACCTGGGCGCGGAAGACGACGAAGACGAAGACGACGACCAGTAAGCGCGTGGCAGCGTTGCACGCGGCCGTGCAACGCTGAACCCGGCAGAGGGCACCGGTTGCGCGGCATGTGCTGGCTGTGGCCGGCCATGCTGCCTAGACTTGCGGATTGCCCATCCTGTGACATCCATGGACACCTCCCTGTCGCCATTGCCCAGCATCGCGTTGGGCCAGTACCGCCACTTCAAGGGCGGCCGTTATGAAGTGCTCGGCGTCGTGCGCTGCAGCGAAACGCTGGCCCCGCTGGTGCTCTATCGCCCGTTGGACAGCGACGTCGGTCTGTGGGTGCGGCCGTATGCGATGTTCATCGAGCAGGTCGAGGTGGACGGCGTTGCGCGTCCCCGTTTTGCGCGGGTCGAGTAGGCGCGGCTTGGTCTGCCCGACGTCACAGGGCCGTTTGCGAGTACGTTGGCAATGACGGCCGCCGCCGATGCTGCGCCCGTCACCACGCCCGATGGCCGGTATCTGATCGTGCGTGGCCGGCTCTGGCGTACCGCCAACCCGCATCTGCGCGAAGACGTGCGTGCCGGGCTGGTCGCCGCCTTGATGGACGCGCGACGCGCGGTCAAGGCGGCCAAGCGCGACGGGGATGCCGGGCGGCTGGCTGCAGCGCGTGCGGCGGTGGATCGTGCCAAGACGGCGCTGGGAGAGCGCGGCCCGGTGTGGTGGAGCGATGGTGCCAAAGACTTCAATCGGCATCTGGTCAAGAACACGCCATACGCGGACTGGTTTGCGGCGCTTGCCGCGCCCGAGGCCTGAGTGCGCGTTGCGGCGGGCCAGGCGTGGTGCTGCCTGCAACGACAAGGCCCGGGAATCCCGGGCCTTGTCTGCTGGATCACACGCCCAGCGGTGTAGAGCGGCTGAGCAGGCTGCTGCGCTCAGCGCCCGGTGGGCACGGCCGGTGCACGGCATCGGCAAGGGCCATTCGGACACTCCGGTGCCGGACGCGCCGTTCGCACCCACCTGACGCCTGCTCGCAACATGGTGTCAGCCGCGCTTGATCGACGTGGCTGGAGAAGCGGGCAGCCGCCCTCAGCCCAGGTCGCAATTGCTCGGCTGCGGCCAGGTGGTGGCGGGCAGCATGGCCTTGACGGCGGCCGGTGCGGTGATGCCGATGGTGCTGGCGCCGTAGAGGTCTTCCAGTTCGTCGATGCTGACGATGTAGCTGTCCAGCGAACCGAGGTTGGCGCTGTTGGGAATCAGCCAGCTGATCGCGCGGGTGCCGCCGCCCGGGTTGGCGGTGATGATGGTCTTCCAGAAGAAGTCCGGGGTGCGGATGCCGTGGCTGCTCAGGAAGTAATCGTTGGTCGTGTCGCTGTAGATCACGCCGCCGTAGACCTGCACGCTGGCGATGTCGCGGTAACACTCGGCCACGTTTTCGGCGCGTACCCAGATGCCCTGGTTGAAGCTGGACACCTGCGGCACGATGTTGGACATCAGGTTGGCGCGACGGATGTAGGTCGCGTTGTAGTCCATGTGGTTGGAGGTCACCAGGTGCCCGCGATCGTAGCCGGTGCGCACGCTGGCGTAGGAGGCGGTGGAGGTCTGGCCGGCGCAGCCGCTGGGCAGTTCGGTGTCCAGATTGAAACTGGACGGGCGCGCGGCCGAGCCGGTATCGGCCTGCAGCACATACTCGTAGCGCAACGCGGTGTGGTTGGTGCAGTCGTAGCGCAAGGTGTAGCCGCCCTTGTTGAGGGTGACGACCTGGGCGTTTGCGCTGGCACTGGCAGCGGTGAACAGCAGAACGGCGAAGAAAGTCCGGAAGCGCATGGGCAGTGAATCTCCTGGAAAATCAATCGGACGCACGACGCCATCGCCGGCTGCCGGGGGGCAGATCGACGCTCAGCGGAACGCGCGCTGGAAGGGGGATAGTTGGCTCGCTTTTTTAGCGAGCGCGACAGCTATCGCATGCAAATGTTGCTTGGTGGTGACGTAGGCGTGAGGAATGTGCGGTCACGTCAGTTTTTCCGACAAAATTGTGACCGGTCTCGCGCATTGGGCGGCATACGGACTGGCAGGCGATAAGCGCGTGGTTATGCCTGGAGCGTGCGGATGCCCTTCCGCGCCAGGGTTTTTGCGATGGCGCACAGCTGCGCCATCAGCAGAGCGCGGTTGCTGCTGTCGGACAACCGCCCGCCTTGCGGTCGGGATACGCCAGCACACACCGGCAGGCGACACCGCCAGAGGTCAGGTTGGAAGCAGCGCAGTGCCGTTCGTCGGTGCAAGATGCGCGCCTTGCGACGCTGCCGTGCCGGCGCTGCGTTCGCCGTCGGCGGACACAAAAAACCCCCTTCTGCAGTCCATGCAGAAGGGGGCGTCAAATACGTCGCGAGACGATACGCTGGGTCGACTATGCGACCTCTTTTTCCAGTTGCGGTGCGCTGGCAGGCTGCAGCTGGAACAGCGAGACCAGCTGGGTCAGGGTGCTGGACTGCTTTTCCATCGCCCGTGCCGCGGCCATGGCTTCCTCCACCAGCGCTGCATTCTGCTGGGTGGTTTCGTCCATCTGGATCACCGTCTGGTTGACCTGTTCGATGCCGGCCGATTGCTCGCTGGATGCGGCGGTGATCTGGCCCATGATGTCGGTGACCCGATTCACGCTGGCGACGATCTCGGTCATGGTGGTGCCGGCCTTGTGCACCAGCACCGAGCCTTCGGCTACCTTGCCCACCGAGGCGTCGATCAGCTCCTTGATCTCCTTGGCCGCAGCGGACGAACGCTGCGCGAGCGTGCGCACCTCCGAGGCCACCACCGCAAAGCCGCGGCCCTGTTCGCCGGCACGTGCGGCTTCCACCGCCGCGTTCAAGGCCAGGATATTGGTCTGGAACGCGATGCCATCGATGACGCTGATAATCTCGGCGATCTTCTTCGAGGAGGTTTCGATGCCCGACATGGTGCCGACGACCTGGCTGACCACTTCGCCGCCCTTGGAGGCCACACTGGCGGCACTGCGCGCCAGTTCGTTGGCCTGCAGTGCGTGCTCGGCGTTCTGCCTGACGGTGGAGGTGAGTTCCTCCATCGAAGCGGCGGTTTCTTCCAGGCTGGCCGCCTGCTGTTCGGTACGCCGCGACAGGTCCTGATTGCCGGCGGCAATTTCGCCGGCCGCGGTGTCGATCTCCGACGAGGAATGCTGGATGCGCCCGACGATATCGGTCAGGCGATCCACCGTGGTGTTGGCATCGTCACGCATGCGTGCGAACACGCCGGCAAAATCGCCGTGCATGCGCGTGGTCAGGTCGCCGCTCGCAATCGCCTGCAACACCTGCGACACCGCACCCAGGCTCTTGTCCGAGCTGCTCATCAGGTGATTGAGGTCCACCACGATCTGGCGGAAATCATGCTCGAACGCGGTCTCGTCGCCGCGTGCGCTGAAGTCGCCTGCCGCCGCGGCCGATGCCAGCCGCTTGATCTCGCCGTTGATCGACAACAGGCTGGCCCGCACATCGTTGATCGACTGACTGATCACCGCCTTCTCGCCCGGCAAAGGCTCCAGCTGCTGCGACAGGTCGCCGGCGGCATAGCGCTCGGTCAATGCGACGATCTGCATCGTCACCGCGATATGGCTGGACACCAGCGCATTGCTGGCACGCACCATGCTGCCGAATTCGCCGGGGAATTCCTGCTCGGCGATACGGTGACTGACCATGCCGGCTTCATGCTTGTCGCCCATGTCGGTCTGCGCCTGGATCACCCGACGCAGCTGACGCTGCATGCTGTCCATCGCCTGCAGCAGCTGGCCGACCTCGTCGTTGCGGTCGATCGAGATGCTGTTGTCCAGCTTGCCCGACGACACCGCATGCGCAATGCCCACCGCACGGTTTAGCGGCTGGGTGATGGCGCGTGCCACGATCCAGCCGAAGGCGATGCACAGCACCGCACCGACCAGGCCCAGCACCAGCCCGCCGATGCTTGCCGCCACCGAGCTGTCCACCGCTTCCTGCACGGTGCCGCGGAAGCGTGCATCGGCACGCTTCTGCATGGCGGTCAGGGTGGTGCGATAGGTTTCCAGTGCCGGTGCCATGGCGCTCATCTGCGCCGCATCGGGTTCGCGCTGCTCCACGAACGCGGCGGCCACGCCGTGCGCCAGGCTGTAGTACTGATCGAACTGCTTGCCCAGGCCTGCCAGCTCCGTCGCATTGGCGGGATCGGATTTCTGCAGTTTCACGTAGGAGGCGTGGATCTCGTCGGCCACCGGCTTGGTGGCCGCCAACATGTCGGCATCGCCGGCGGCAGCGGCGCCGTTGAGCCCGTTGATGAGCTTGTCCAGCGCAGCCACGTTGCGTGTCATGGCGTCGAGCATCGGGAAATGCACGTCGCGTACCGCTTCCAGGCGGTCGTTGTTGCGGTGAAAGACCAGCGTACTGAAGGCCACATAGCTCGATAGGCAAAGGATCGCCACCGCGGCCGGCATCAGGATTTTCCAGAACAACGGTAGCGACAGGATGCGTCTCATGACTTGAGTCTCGAGCAGGTGGCGGGTCACGGCTTCAGGACGACCTTGACGCTGGCGTCGACTGCGCTGGCGCTGATGTAACCGATGGCGCCCGGCGTGGCGGCAACGGCTTTCTTGACCGCATCGTCGCCACTGACACGCTTGGGACGCTGCGCCTTGCCGGTGAACATCAGCTGCGACCAGTACGACTTCAGCTGTGCCGCGTCGCGTGAGGCCACTTTCTTGTAGAACTCATCGCGGGTGGCGACGCCTTCTTCCTGATCGATCGGTACCGCCGCGCCGCCACCGGGCAGGCTGTTGGATTTGGCCAGGAAGATCTGCGACACCTGCGCGGCGCTGAGGCTGTCCGGGCCGCCCTTGGCCGACATCACCACCACGACATCGGCATTGGCGCAGAACGCGGTCAGCGACAGCGCGGCAAGCAGAGAGACTGCAAAACACTTGGAAATGGTCATGGGGGCTCTCTTAGAACACGAAGTCGACGGAGGCCGACAGCAGGTTGTAGCTGCCGCCCGGACGGAAGCCCGGCTGGATGTTGTTCAACGACCCGAACGAGCCCGCGTTGTTGTTGATGTGGCTGGCCTGCAGCTTGAATGCGACGCTTTCACGCGCGTCCCAACGCAGCGATGCGGTAAAGCTGTGACGGCCGCTTTCGGCCTGCGCCAGTGCGCGCGTCATCACGCCGACCGGATCCTGGCCGGTCGCGATGGTCGGGCCCTTGCGATCGACGTTGGCATAGGTGACCGACGGCGTCAGCGTGCCGAAGCGACCGCCGACACTGAGATAACCGGAGGTGGTCTTGCCGTTGAGCGAGGGCGAGTAATCGGCGCGGATCACTTCGCTGCGCAGGAACCAGCTGCCCGGATCGTAGGCGTAACCCAGGCTGGCAAAGCTGCCGTCCACGCCATAGGTGGTCAGGCGATCGGCCAGCGCGGGATTGATGCGCTGATAGACCGAGAACAGGCGATCCAGCGCCGGTGTATCGAAATCGGTGGTGCCCACGATGTAGGCGGCGCGGAACGTGGACGCACCCGATTCCAGGCCCAGCGCCAGGCCGCGCATGGCGTACACATCGGCCTTCTTCGAATTGATGCGGCCGTAGAAGCCCTGCACGCTGACCACACTCTCGCCGGCGTTGATGGTGTACACGCCTTCGACGCCGTCCATCGGCAGCAGGTAGTTGTAGACCTCGTACGGCGGACGCACCCACGGGGTGGCGTAACCGACGCGCTGGTACTCGGACAGCATGTACAGCGGCGCAGTGATGCGGCCCAGGCGCGCGGCGAACTGCGGGCCGAACTGATACTTCACATGCGCCAGCGTGACCTTGGGATCGTAATCGCCGCGTTCGGCGTACTCACTGGTCACCTGCAACACGCCGGTGAACTTGTCGGTGAAGTTGGCATTGACCTGGCCGGCGATGCGCGAGTCCGGACGTGCCGAGGTGGAGTGGCTGGCACCGGCACCTTCCACGGTCTGGATGTCGGGCGTGAAGTCGGCCTGGTCCTCGGTCGAATGCACCACGCCCAGCGTGCCGAAGCCGCTGAAGGAAAACATCGAGTCCTGCTGCGCGTAGGCGCAGGTCGACGACGCCAGGGCGATGGCGCCACTGAGAAGCTTGACGGTCAATTTCATTGAAATCTCGGCTGAGTGGGTGGTGGACGCAGCGCCATGGGAAGCGCGCGGGCAGAACGGTGATGAGCGTCGCAACGCCCTGGATTGCGGTAGCGGCCGTCTGCATCATTGCTTTAGCGAGATTTTTACAACCTGGAAAAACCGGTTAAGAAACCAAAGCACCACAAGAAGTGGGCGATAGTTCCGCCCTATCGAGACGCGTAATTTAGGTGTTTGAAACAGCCGGAATGAATATCTTCGGACATAATCGTCCGCATCTCGGGCCTGCCGAGGATGAGCACAGCCGGTGAAGGGCGACGTAAGCAAAACACGCATTTTTCCAGGGGAAAATTGACATAGATGCGTTTGCTCCGAAGTGCACACGCAAAAAAACGCCACGCACTGGCGAGCCAGGCATGGCGGTCTTTGAACTATTTCGCGTGGGCGCGCCAGTTACTTATCGCCAGTGCGATGCGGCCAGCGGAGATTTTGCTTCGGCTGCATGCAGACGCGACGCGATACAACCGGCAAGTTACTGGAAACGTTTACTGCTGCCGTGTCGGGAGTTTCACCACCACCTTGATCTCGAAGCGAAAGCCGGCCAGCCAGGTCACGCCCACTGCGGTGACGGTGGGGTAGGGCGCCGGACCCCAGTAGCTCACCCACTTGTCCCACATGGCCTCGAACACCACGTCGGGGTCGAGCATGAACAGCGTGACGTCGACGACGTCCTGCGCGCTGCAGCCGGCCGCGGCGAGGATGGCATCGAGATTGGCGAAGGCGCGGGCGATCTCTGCCTCCAGCTCCGGCTCCGGCGAGCCGTCTTCGCGGCTGCCGACCTGGCCGGCGACGAACAGCAAGCCATCGGCGCGCACTGCCGGCGAATAGCGGTGGCGCTCGTACAGCGCGTGCCGCCCCTGCGGAAAAACTGCCTCACGTGTTGCCATGGTGACCTCCATCGGGTGTCGAATCGGAACAGGCAGGCAGCGTAGGTGCTTGTCTGCGCGCGATAAATCGGCGATGCCGACCAGCACTGTTTGTAGAATCCAAACAATCTTGGAGTCGGGAGTGGCGATGGACCGGTTCGACGCGATGCAGGCGTTTGCGCGGGTGGTGGAGACCGGCAGCTTCACCAAGGCGGCCGAGACCTTGCACATGAGCCGGGCCAGCGTGACCCAGCTGGTGCAGCAGCTGGAGGCACGCCTGCGCGTGAGGCTGCTCAACCGCACCACGCGGCAGGTGCATGTCACCGCCGATGGCGCGGCGTACTACGAGCGCGTGCTGCGGCTGCTGGCGGACATGGACGATGCCGAGACCAGCCTGTCCGATGCGTCGGCGCTGCCGCGCGGGCGCCTGCGCGTGGATGTGCCCAGCCCGTTGGCGCGCCTGATCCTGATGCCGGCACTGCCGGCCTTTCATGCGCGCTATCCGGATATCCAATTGGACATGGGCGTGAGCGATCGCCGCGTGGACCTGATCGGCGAGCACGTGGATTGCGTGGTGCGCGGCGGCACCATCACCGATCAGTCGCTGATCGCGCGCCGCGTGGGCGACCTGCAGGCGGGCGTGTACGCGGCGCCGGCGTATCTGCAGCGGCTGGGCATGCCGGCACACCCGCGCGAGCTGGAAAACACCCAGCACCGCTGTGTCGGCTTCATGCGCTGGCGCAGCAGCAAGACCGTGCCCTATGTCATGCAGCGCGGCAGCGAGGCGGTGCATCTGCAAGGGCGTTACGTGGTGGCGTCCGACGACGGCAACGCCTATCTGGCCGCCGGGCTGGCCGGCATGGGCGTGCTGTGGTTGCCGGTGTACATGGCCAGGGCGCATGTGGCCAGTGGCGAACTGGTGCCGCTGTTCGAGGACTGGCGGATGGAGCCGATGCCGCTGTCGATCGCGTTCCCGCCCAACCGGCATGTCAGCGCCAAGCTGCGTGTGTTCATCGAGTGGGTGAGTGCGTTGATGGCCGAGCATGCGCCAGTGGGAGCGCCGGCGCTGCGCTGAGCGCGCTGCGTGGCGTGGCTGATGTGGTCGTGATCGTGCACGCCAGACACGGGGGGCACGCACGCATGATGGAGCGCGCAGTGCGTGGTGAAGCGTCCTGTCTGCCGGCATGCAAGCGACGTTGCTGCCGGTATCGATGCCGATGCGGTCGCCGTTGCCGTCGCCACGGGCCTTGCGCGATGCGCGATGCGAAAGAAGCTCGAGCCGCATTGCCGATCCCACAGCGCGCAATCGACAATGCGCAGGGTCACTCCGCCAGTTGGCGCCGCACCGGATAACGCCAGCCGGTGATCGCCGCATACGGCGAGCGCGCATAGATCCATTGCAGCCGCGCATCGCCATCGGCGCGGAATGCGGCATCGTCTGCGAGCTTGCGTTCGAAGGCGGCGCGCAGGGCGTCGTCGCTGCGCAGCACGCGCTCGCTGAAGTCCACCAGCTCGGCGCCGTACAAGCCGCTGTCGGGGCTGCCGGCATTGCGGAAACGTCCGCTGGCCAGCAACGAGTCGCTGCTCTGCGGCTCGAGCAACGCGGCTGCCAGCATGCGCATCGGTTGATCGGCAGGCACGCGGATGCTGCCGGCGGCGAAGGTTTCTTCCACGTGCTCGGCGTGCGGCGTTTGTGTGCCGGCATCCTTCACTACGCGGATCTGCTGCACCTGGAGCTGGCGTGGCTGCTGCAGGCGTTCATAAGTGATGCCGTGCGCCTTGAGCAGTTCCACCACATCGTCGTTGCCGGGCGGGATCCACCAGGCGAGCGGGTAGCGCACCGCCTGGGTCTGGCGATAGCCGATCACCGGCAGGGTCCAGGTTTCATCGCGGCCCTCCCAGCGCAGTTCCTGCCGCCCGGATACCGGCGACAACGCGCGGGTGTAGCTCACGCCGTTGAACGGCACCTGGGCGATCGGCTGTTGCAGGCGTTCCCAGGCCACCATCAGTTCCTGCGGGCGGGCGGCGCGATCGGCGCGCTTGGCCGCATCGATGTTGCCTGCATCGCGGGCAACCACGCGCAGTGCTGCTTCCAGCAGCACATAGTCGCCCAGCACGCGCTGCCGGTACGACTTCAGGCGATGGTTCTCCACCAGCACGGTGGGGATGCCGGCGAAGTCGCCGTAGCCGGTGGAATAGCGCGGGCCTTCCGGCGCGTAGCGCAGGCCCGAGCGCGGCTCGTCTTCGTCGATCAGGCTCGGGTAGATGGCCGGTTCGTGGCCCTGTTTGCGCAATGCGGTATTCACCGCCGGCGTAAAGCGTTGCTGCAGCCAGTCGGCAGTGGCGCGCGAGCGTGCATAGGTGCCCCAGCCGGCGAAGGTAAAGGTGATGTCGTACTGGTGATCCAGCCCACCGCTGACATGCAGGTCGATGTAGAGCGCCGGATCCAGGCGATGCAGCAACGCGACCATCGCGCGCGTTTCCGGCGCTTCCAGGGTGAGGTAGTCGCGGTTGAGATTGATGCCGCGCGTGGTGGTGTTCCAGCCCATCTGTTGCGGGCCGCGCAATGCGGCGCCGATCAGCGGGCCGCGCTGCTCGTGACCGTCGGCATTGAAGATCGGCACGAACACCAGATCCACCTGGTCGAGCAGGTGGTCCTTGCCGCGTTGCGCGATATCGCGCAGCAGCATCAGGCCGGCATCCTTGCCATCGATCTCGCCGGCGTGGATGCCGGCCTGCGCCAGTACCACCGGTTTGCCGGGCGCGCCCTTGTGCGCGCGGACCAGCAGCAGGTCGCGGCCCTCGCTGCTCTTGCCGAACACCTCCAGCGACAGCAGCGGCGAGGCGGCGACCAGGCGCTCCAGCCAGGCGCGCGTCTGGTCGTAACTGGGCGTGCTGGCGAACGCGTTGCGCTCTGCCGGGGTGCTCCACGGATCGTCCGGTGTGACGATCAACGCCTCGCTGGCCCCATGCCAGGCGCGTACCGGCGGCAGCGGTGCGCTGGTGTCGATGGACTGCGCGCTGGCCTGTGCGGCGCTGAACAGGGTGGCGGCGAGCAGGCCGGCAGCGGCACGCGTGGTGCTGCGGCTGGCGGGCCCGGCGGCGTTGCCGGAAGCGGGTGCGGAAGCGTGCGAGGCTTGGGGGGCGGAGGGGCGCGTATCGGAAGTCATGTGGGACGTACGGGATCTCGATTGAGGGGAGAACGTGGCAAGGCTTGCTGGTCCTGGGTGGTTGCGACGGCAGCGGCGTTCGACGGCCGCCATGCCGCATCGACGCGTTACAGCGGACTGCGTGGGTCGGAGGGCGGAGGGCTGGTCTTTCCCTGGGCGCGGGTCGCGCGGTGCAGGGAGTTCCTGCCTCCGGCTGCAGCAACCAGCAGGATATTTGCGTAATACAGTAACATTTGACGGGCCGCGCTCGCGTCGACGGTCGCGCAGCCTGCTACCTGTGGTGCTGTCGCCCGAGAGGGATAACACCGCGCATTCGCCGCTCCGGCTGGCGCTTGAGCGGCGTCGCCCGGTCCACTGCAAGCGTCGAACGCAATGTGATAACGTATCATTTCGTTAAGCCATTGCCTTGCCATGCTTTCCAGTCCCCCAGTCGCCCCCGCCATCTCGATCAGCAACCTGCACGTGGCCTACCGCGGCCGCACCGTGCTGCAGGGGCTGGATCTGCAGGTCGCCCCCGGCAGTGTCTACGCCTTGCTGGGCGGTAATGGCGCCGGCAAGTCCTCCACGCTTTCCAGCTTGCTCGGCTTCGTCAAACCCACCTCCGGCAGCCTGCGGGTCGATGGTGTCGACCCGGTCGCCGATCCTGGCGCCGCACGTGCGCGGCTGGCCTATCTGCCGGAAAACGTGGCGCTCTACGAGCACCTGAGTGCGCTGGAAAATGCCGACTACCTGCTCGCGCTGGCCGGCCAGCGCCGCGGCCAGGCCGAGATCGGCCAGGCGCTGGCCGCTGCCGGCCTGCAGCGTGAGGCCTGGCGCCAGCGGCTGGCGGGGTTTTCCAAGGGCATGCGCCAGAAGGTGGCGATTGCAGTGGCCACGCTGCGCCAGGTGCCGGTGTTGCTGCTGGACGAGCCCACCTCCGGCCTGGACCCGCGCGCCATTGGTGACTTCAACCGCTTGGTGAGCAGCGTGCGCGAGCGCGGGGGCGCGGTGCTGATGGTGACGCACGACCTGCTCGGCGCAGTGGATGTCGCCGACCGGATCGGGTTCCTGGAACACGGGCGCATTGCCGAAGACATCGGTGCCGGCGACAGCGGCTTCGACGTGCGCAGCTTGCATGCGCGTTTTGCGCGTGCGCAGGATCGGGCTGCATGAGTCCTGTGCTGTTGGTCGCACGCGAGGAACTGCGTTTCATGGCGCGCAACCGTTCCGCTGCCATCGGTGTGGTGCTGCTGATGCTGCTCACGCTGGTGGCGGCATTGACCGCCGCGCATCATCAGCGCGAGGTGGCCGAGTTCCGCGCGCGCCAGCAACTGGCCGCGCAGCAGGCCTTCGAAGCGCAGCCGGACCGCCACCCGCATCGGGTGGTGCATTACGGCCACTTCATCTATCGCCCGTTGCCCGCGTTGGCCGCCTTCGATGCCGGCGTGGACGCGTTCACCGGCAACAGCATGTTCCTGGAAGGCCATCGCCAGAACACCGCCAACTTCGGCGATGTGCGTCAGAGCTCGCTGCTGGTGCGCTTCGGCCAGCTCACCCCCGCATTCGTGTTGCAGGTGCTGGCGCCGCTGCTGCTGGTATTTCTCGGCTATGGCGCGGTGGCGCGCGAGCAGGAGACCGGCACCTTGCGCGCGCTGTTGCTGCAGGGGGCCACGCGTGGGCAATTGTTCGGTGGCAAATATCTCGCGCTCGCGGTGGTGGCCGCAGCCTGCCTGTTGCCGGCCCTGGTCGGGTTGCTACCGATCGCGTCGTTGCCGGGTCAGGCGCTGCGGGTTGTGCTGCTGGTGCTGGCGTATGCGGTGTATCTGCTGGTGTGGTGCGCGCTGGTGCTGTCGGTGTCGATGCTGTGCCGGCGCGGCCGCGATGCGTTGCTGGTGTCGCTGGCGGTGTGGGTATGGCTGGCCCTGCTGGTGCCGCGCGTGGCGCCGGATGTGGCCAGTGCGGCGTACCGCCTGCCGACACGGCTGGAGACCGATGTGGCGATCCAGCGCGACCTGCGCACGCTCGGCGACAGCCACAACCCGGATGACCCGCACTTTGCGCAGTTCAAGCAGCAGACACTGGCGCGCTATGGCGTGCAGCGGGTGGAAGAGCTGCCGGTCAACTACAAGGGCCTGCTGGCGCTGGAAGGCGAGCGTCTCACCGCGAGCCTGTTCGAGCGCTACGCCGCACGTGATTCGGCCATCCAGCAGCAACAGAACTTGTTGGTGCGCACGTTCGCCTTGCTGAGCCCCACGGTTGCGCTGCGCGAGCTGTCGATGACGCTGGCAGAAACCGACCTGCGTGCGCATGAGCGGTTTCTCGCCCAGGCCGAGCATTACCGCTACACGCTGGTGCAGCAGCTCAACCAGCTGCAGGCAGATGCGGTGAGCATGGCCGACGACACCGCGCAGGATGCCGGTGCCGACCAACGCAAGCGCATCTCCTCCGCGCATTGGCATGCGATCCCGGTGTTCGCATTCCAGCCGCCGGCCACCACCGAGGTGCTGCGCGCCGCAGGCGCGGCGCTCGGCCTGGTCGGTGCCTGGCTGCTGGCGGCGCTGTGCATGCTGCTGGTGGCCGGCCGGCGTGTGGGAGTGGCGCGCTGATGCTGCTGTGGAAATACGAACTGCTGCTGTTGCTGCGCGCACGCGCCGCGCTGGCCGGCCTGCTGTTGCTGGCGGTGTTGACCGTGTGCAGCCTGCTCTCCGGCCAGCACCTCATCGCTGCGCAACGCGCCAACATCGCGCGCATTGCAGCGCTGCAGCAGGAGGACATCGCAGCGGTGCAAGACTATGTGGCGCGCTCCAACGACGCCGGCAGCGCGGCCTACTACAGCTTCCACCCGACCTGGGATGTGCCCACGCCACTGGCATTTGCTGCGGTGGGCATGCGCGATGTCTCGCCGTACATCCTGCGTGTCCGCGCGCTGGGCCTGGAAGCGCAGATCCACGATGGCGACAGCTACAACCCGGAGCTGGCACTGGCCGGGCGCTTCGACTACGCCTTCGTGCTGGTGTTCCTGCTGCCGTTGTTCGTGATCGCGTTGCTGTTCGATTTGCGCTCGGGCGAACGCGAGGCCGGGCGTGCGCGCATGCTCGCCGCATTGCCGGGCGCGGGCACCGCGTTGCTGGTGCGGCGCGTTGCGGTGCGTGCCGCTGCGGTGCTGGTGTGTCTGAGTGTGCCGTTTGTGATTGCCGCAACCTTCAATGCGGTGCCGCTGCTGCAGCAGCTCGCGGTGCTGGCATTGACCTGCGCCTATCTGCTGTTCTGGGTGCTGCTGTCGGTGCTGGTCGGGCGCCTCCACTGGCGCCCCGCCGCGCATGCCACCGCCCTGGCGACCTGCTGGGTGGTGCTGGCGCTGGTTGCACCGGCGTTGGCGCATGTGGCGATCAATCAGGCAGTGCCAGTCAACCAAGGCAGCGAGATCGCGCGGCTGCAGCGCGAAGCGGTCAACCACGCCTGGGACATTCCGCGCCAGGACACCATGCGGGCCTTCTACGCGCAGAACCCGCAGTGGGCGGACTCGGCGCCGCTGACCAGCGCGTTTCATTACAAGTGGTATTTCGCCTTCCACGAAAACGGCGACCAACAGGTGGCCCCGCAGGTCGCAGCGTATCGCCAAGGTTTGCAGCGACGTGAAGCACTGGCGCAGCGTGTTGCCGGCGTGTTGCCACCGGTGGCGTTGCAGGCCGCGTTGACGCGCCTGGCAGGCACCGATCTGCGCGCGCAACTGGCGTACCAGGACCGCATCCGCGCCTATCACCAGGCACTGCGGACGTTCTATTACGGCTATCTGTTCCGCGACCGCCCGTTTACGCGCGAGGACTTCGGGCGCGCGCCACGTTTCGATGCAAGCGCCGATCCTGCGTCATAGCGGCCGCTGCGTGTCACCCCTCACCTTCGTTGTCTCACTTGCGACCCGGGCCCAGCGCGCCCGGGTGCTTCAGGAGTCCTGCCCGATGTCCGTGTCCACGCCGCGCCGCCGTCTGTCCAACACGCTGCCTTTGCTCGGTGCACTGAGCTGCGCAGGCGTCAGTCCGCTTGCCGAAGCGGCCGAGCCGCAGGCGCGCGACCTGGATGCGGTGCAGGTGCGCAGCCAGTACACGCCGTACCGCGCATTGAGCGTGACCGGTGCCACCAAGACCGATGCGCCGCTGCGCGACCTGCCGATCAGTGCGCGCGTGCTGGACCAGACCCTGCTCGAGGACGCCGGCGTCAACGATCTGGCCGGCGCGCTGGAGATGGCCAGCGGCATCACCAAGGCCAACAACCTGGGCGGGTTGTGGGACAGCT
Organism: Xanthomonas sp. NCPPB 1826; assembly: GCF_056725285.1. NCBI lineage: Bacteria > Pseudomonadati > Pseudomonadota > Gammaproteobacteria > Lysobacterales > Lysobacteraceae > Xanthomonas > Xanthomonas sp. NCPPB 1826. The sequence goes on along the minus strand of NZ_CM161521.1, from coordinate 4,366,461 downwards.
ATTCGATGCGCGGCTTCACCGGCGACCCGAATTTCAGCTCGGACTACATGGTCAACGGCTTCAATGCCAGCCGCGGCTACAACGGCCTGCGCGATGCGGCCAACACGCAGAGCATCGAGGTGATCAAGGGCCCGGCTTCGGCGTTGTACGGGCGCGGCGAGCCGGGCGGTGCGGTCAATATCGTCACCAAGAAGCCCTTGTTCCAGCCGCAACACAGCGCGGATCTGTCGGCGGGGCGCTTCGACAGTTATCGCGCTGCGGTCGACAGCACCGGGCCGCTGGGCGAGAACCTGGCCTATCGGTTGAATGTCATGCACAAGGATCAGCACAGCTTCCGCGACACCGTCGACAGCGACAACACGCTGTTGGCGCCCTCGCTGCTGTGGATGCCGACGCCCGATACCACGGTGTCCTACGAGCTGGAATTCGTGCGCATCCATGCGCCGTTCGATCGCGGTGTCACCGCCATCGATGGCGATGCCAATCGGCTGCCGGCCGGGCGTTTTCTGGGCGAGCCGCGCGATGGCGATATCGATCTGCATTCCACCGGGCACCAGGTGTTCGTGGTGCATGGCTTGAACCAGACGTGGTCGCTGCAGGGCGGGGCGACCTATCGCGACAGCGGCATGCGCGGTTTTTCCACCGAACCGTGGACGCTGCAGGCCGACGAGCGCACGCTGCGCCGCGAGCGCCGCTACCGCGATTATCAGGGCCGCGATATCGCCGCGCGTGCGGAACTGCTTGGCAGCTTGCAGGCGGGCAGCGTGACCCACAACGTGTTGTTCGGCGTGGATGGCAATCGCTTCGACGACAGCCGCTTCCAGCAGCGCGCACGCTCTGCGGCCACGCCGTACAGCATCGACGTGCTCGCGCCGCAGTACGGCGTTGCGCAGCCGGGGCGGCTGGCCACCATCACCGACACCGAGGAGCGCCAACAGGTGTGGGGCGTCTATGCGCAGGATCAGCTCGATCTTGGCGCGCGCTGGAAGGCCTTGCTCGGCCTGCGCTACGACCATTACCAGCAGGATCTCGACAACCAGCTGCGCGGCGCCACGCAGCGCGCCTCCGATGGTGTGGTCAGCCCGCGTGCGGGCGTGATCTTCCATGTCGACGCTGCGCTGTCGCTGTATGCCAGCGCTGCGGCGGGCTTTCGTCCCAACAGCGGCGTGGGCGCGGACGGGCAGAGTTTTGCGCCGGAGAAAAGCCGCTCGCTGGAAACCGGCTTGAAGTACGTGCAGCCCGGCGATGGCCTGGAAGCGACGCTGGCCGCGTTCCGCATCGACAAGAAGAACGTGCTGAGCCTGGACCCGGCTGACACCAGCTTTTCGCTGCCGGTGGGCGAAATGCGCAGCCAGGGCGTGGAGCTGGATCTGCTCGGTCGGCTGACCCCGCGCCTGGCCGCATCGGTGGGCCTGGCCTATACCGACTCGCAGGTCACGCGCAGCAGTGAGGCCGCCGCCGGCACCGGCTTGGCCGAGGGACGCCGCTTCCCGAACGTGCCGCGCTTCAGCGGCAATGCCTTCCTCAACTATGAGCAGCCGTTGACCGGCAAGCGCACTGCGGCAGTGGGCGTGGGCGTGTCGCATACCGGTGAGCGGCTGGGCTCGGTGGATACCAATACCGACTTCGTGCTGCCTGCGTACACGGTGTGGCGCCTGGTCGGGCATTACGACCTGAGCGAGCGCCTGCGCCTGTATGCCAAGGTCGAGAACCTTACCGACCGCCGCTACGCCGCGTTCTCCTACAGCGAGCAGTGGGTGTATCCGGGCGCGCCGCGCAGCTGGACGGTGGGTGTGCGGCTGCGGTTTTGATCAGCGCCCACATGTGATCGCCACCGACTGGCGACGTCCGACCATGCCTGCTTGATGGACCACGCCAGTGCTGGTCGGCGGATGCGAACGACGCCGACCAGCGCACTGGCCACGATCGTGCTGGACAGGTGCGCCATGCTGGTTTCAGCCAGCCGCCGTGTGCGTGCAGCGCCAGCGCGACTGACTGGTTGCGCTAGCTGCGCCGCGTGGACGGACGCTTGCTGCGCTTCTTGCCCGGCGCCACCGGCGCAGCGTCCTCGCTGGCCAACGCGCCACCGCTGTGCAGCTGCTCCAGCCACGACAGCGCGTCGACATAGCCGAGGAAGTGCTGCAGATAGCCCGGTGAGCACTCGCGCATCAGGCTGATGCAGCGATGCACCAGCACGCTGGAATTGAGCGGGCCGGCGTCCTTGGGGGCGTCCTGCAGCGACTGCCGCACCTGGCTGGCGGTGCGCACCGTGGTCCAGGTGCGGCGAAAATCCTCCAGCGCCGGCAGCTCGGGGAACTGCGTGGCATCGGCGCTTGCGGTCTTTCTGCTGTCCACTTCCATCAACGCGGCGTGGCCTGCCATCCGCTCGGCCAGTGCGCCCAGCGCGCTGCGTTGCGACGGCTGTGTAGCGGCGCTGGCGACACGGCGGCGTGCGGCTTGCTTCACCGTTGCCGCATACGCATCGACCAGCTTGCCCAGCTTTTCTTCCAGTACCTCGCGCACTGGCTCGGCCTGCGTGCCGGCACGCGCGGCCAGCGTTTCCATCAGATGGAAACGCACCGGGTCCAGCCGGTCGGCACCCTGGCTGCGCCAGCGCTGCAGGCGCGCGTGCGCGGATGTCGCCTGCGTGCTCATCGCGTGCCTGTGGCCGGTGCTGGCTTGGCGGCAGAGGAGGCACGCGACGTGGACGGGCGCGCAATCGGTGCGATCTCCACACGGCGGTTCCTGGCGCGGCGTGTTTCATCGGCATTGGAATCCACCGGCTGTTGCGAGCCGAAGGCTGCGGCAAACACCGATGCGGCCGGCACGCCTTCGGCAATCAATGCACGCGTCACCGTGAGTGCGCGTTGGGCAGACAGTTCCCAGTTGTCGGCGTAGCGACGGTTGCCGCCCAGCACCGGGCGGTCGTCGGTAAAGCCGCTGACCATCAGGATCTCCTCGCGTGCCGCCAGGTATTCGGTCAACGGCGCGGCCAGCGTCTTCAGCACCTCGCGGCCTTCCGGCTGCAACTGATCGGAATTGAAGGCGAACAACACATTGCCGCGGATGCCGATGCGGCCGTCGACCAGGGTCACGCGGCCGGCGGCCAGTGGCGCCGCCAGTGCCTGCTCCAGCGTCTTGCGGCGCTGCGCTTCGGCCTGACGCTGTTTGACCTCTTCGTCCAGGCGGCTGGACAGCTGCAGCTGCACGCCGATCACCCCGACCAGGATCAGCACGAACGCACCCAGCAGCACCGACATCAGGTCGCCGAAGGCGGCCCAGATCGGTGTGCCCGATTCGCCGTCGATGTCGATCTCGTCGCTCATGCCGCGCTGGCCTCGCCGGCAGCGGCCTCACCGGCATCGCCGCGGCCGCGATCGAGCTGGCGTAGTTCTTCGATGATCTGCTTCTGCGACAGCATGCTGAGGTCGACCACCTCGCGCGCCTGCGCCACGTAATACGCCAGTTGGTCGTCGCTGCGGGCCAGCGAGGCATCCAGTGCGCTGGCGACGTGCTGCAGGCGCTCGTTGAGCTCGCTGGTGGAGCCGCTGAACAGCTGCACCGCCACGCCGAAGGCTTCGCCCAGGCTGGCCACTTCCACCGCGCTGCCGCTGACATGTGCAGCCACCGCGCCGAGCTTGCCGGTTTCGCTGCCGATCTGCTCGGTGAGCTGGGTGCCCACGCGTTGCAGCAGGTCGGCCGAGGTGGTGACCAGCGCATCCACCGCTGCGCGCTGTTCGGTGGAGGCGTGATTAACCGCGTTGAGCAAGGTGTCCAGGGTGGCGAGCAGCTTGCTGCGTTCTTCCAGCATGGCGGTGTCGCGCACCATGCTCTCGGACAGGTTCTGGCGCAGCTCGGCCACCACATCGGCGGCCGCCTTGGGCGCTTCGGAGGCGATCTGCATCAGGCGCGCCACTTCGCTGATGGTGGCACTGGCCTGTGCCTGCGCCTGCGTGGACAGCTCGCTGGCGGTGCTGGCCAGGGTGTCGCAGATCGCCTGCTGCTGCTGGGTGACGCGCTCGCCGGTGCGTTCCCACTGCGTGCTCAGGTCTGCGCTCATCGCGCTGAAGCGCTCGCTCCACAGCGCCAGGCGCTGGGTGTCGCGGGCTTCCAGTGCGGCCTGCAGCTCGGTGTGCGATTGCTGCAGGGTGCCGACCAGGGCGGCGGCATGCGCGTCGAAGCTGGCGGTGGCGGCTGCCAGTGCGCCCTGGTGCTGGGCGGCCAAGGCGGCGCTGGCGTCCTGTTGCTGCGCCAGCGCGGCGCTCCAGGCGCTGGCGGTCTCGCTGCTGGACTGATCCATGCGCCTGGACACCGCATCGACCAGGGCGCTGGAGCGTGCGTCGAAGGTGCTGGCGAACTGGGTCAGGGTGCCCTGCAACTCCTGCGTCAGTGCGTGGTTTGCGCGTTGCTGTTCGGCCACCGCCGCGGTCCAGGTGGCGGCGGCAGCGGCGGTGCTGCTTTCGAAGCCGTTGCTCAGTCCATCGAGTTGCTGCTGTACGGCCTGGTGCACGCCGTCCTGCAGTGCGCTGCTCTGCTGCGCGAGCTGTGCGAGCGTGGCCTGCATTTGCGCGTTCAACGCGGCGCCTGCGCGCTGTTGCTCGGCGAGCACCGCGGCCCAGTGCTCGGCCGTGTCGGCGTTGCTGCGTTCGAACCCGTCATTGAGCGCGGCCAACTGCTGCTGCACCGCGTGGGTCACGCCGTCCTGCACCGCGATGCTGCGCTGATCGATCTGCGCCAGCGTGGTCTGCAACTGCTCGGTCAACGCGTGCTGCGCATGTTCCTGTGCAGCCAGCACGGCCTGCCAGTGCTCGGCGGCCGTCTGCGCACTGTGCTGGAAGCCGTCGTTGAGCGCGTGCAACTGCTGCTGCACGGCGGTGCCGACGCCGTCCTGCACGGCAGTGGTCTGCTGTGTGATCTGCTCCAGCGTGGCCTGCAACCGCGTGTCGAGCGCTTGCTGCGCGCGTTCCTGTGCGGCGAGCGCGCTGGTCCAGTGCGCGGCCGCGGCACTGGCGCTGTGCTGGAAGCCGCTGGTGATGCCGTCCAGTTGCTGCTGCACGGCATGGGTGAGGCGCTCGTGCAAGGCGGCGGTGTCGCGCGCGATGCTGGTCATGGTCGCTTCCATCGCCGGCTGCAAGGCCGCGCCCACCGCGCGTGCGCTTTCTGCCACGCCGCTCTGCAGCGATTGCTCCATCGCCGTGGCCAGGCGCGCGTAGGCCGCTTCGCTCCGGGCGTGGAATTCGGCCTGCTGCGCGGCCAGGCGTTCGTCGGCGGCAATGCTCTGCTGCTCGATGCTGTGCATCAGCGTCTGCAGGCGATCGATCAGCGTCGGCATCAGTGCGCTTTGCTGCTGCTGCAACTTGAACACTTCGCCACGCTGATGCGCGTCCGAATGCGGATGCAGCTCGGAGGCGATCTTCAGGTCCAGGCGCTGCACTGCCTGCAGCCGCTCGCGCCGGCACAGTGCCGACAACAGCCCCAGCATCGCGGAGGTTGCAACGCCGGCGATCGAGGTGCCGAACGCAAACGCCAGGCCTTCCACCGGCGCGGCCAGCGAGCCGCGGATGGCCTGCAGGTCGGTGGCGCTCTGCAATGCGAAGCCGGTGCCCTTGAGCGTGGCCATCATGCCAAGCAGGGTGCCGAGCATGCCCAGCAACACCAGCAGGCCGACCAGATACGGCGTCAGCACCGGTGCCGGCAACGCCACGCGCTCGCCCTTGATGCGCAGGCGCACCGCATTGCGCAGGCTCGGATGCAGGCGCTCCAGCCATTCGCCCAACGCCGATGGCGCGGTGGTCAACGCGGTGACCGCATCGTCCAGCGTCGCGCTGGCCTGGCGATAGCGGTACAGCTCCAGCGCGCCGGCCACATAACAGGCGCCGATCACTGCCGCGACGCAGGCGCCGAGCGGATTGGAGCCCAGATAACCGATGCCGACCCAGCAAACCGCCAACAGGCCGACGACAAACACACACAGGTGGACGAGAGTTCTGAACATGAGGTCCCAGTTAGCGGGTACGAAGCGCTGCGAGCAGGCCTTCGATCGGGTGAAAACGGACATCCAGTTCGGCGAGCAACACGCTCTGCATGTCTTTGCGAAACACATCCAGCCAGCCATCGGAGAGCGCGCGTGGCGCGGCCTCGCCGTCGGGTGCCGGGTTCTGCGCCTGCGCGGCATCGCGCAGGCGCTCGAAATGCGCGCCGAGCAGGTTCGGCACATGATTCAGCAGGGTCTGCTCGCGCGGGCTCAAGGTCAGCTCCATCACCGCATCCACCTCGGCCAGCCGCGCCATCGGCGCCGATTCCAGCGCCAGCATGTCGCGCAGGCGGCCACGCAGATCGCCGGTGGCGGTGCGCATCGCGCGTTGCATTGCCAGGTAGTGCTGGCGGAACGGGGCATAGTCGAGCGCGGGCGGCGCTGCCGCTGCGTCGATGTCGGTAGCGGCGGCGCTGCGCGCATCACGACGCGCGCGCGCGAGCACGGCATCCAGCTCGACCACGCTGCTGGTCGCCAGCCCGGTGCGCACGCGGGCGCAGGCCTCGGTATCGAGTCGGCGCGTGTCGGGCAGCGCGTCGATCTCCGGCAGCTTGCCATCCAGCGCCTTGGACACGGCGACCGCGCGCGTCCAGTCGATCCATTGGCTGAGCCGGTCGGCGAGCGCATGGTTGGACTGGGCCACGTGGGCATCGGTGAGGCGAGCAAGCAGGCGAATGAACGCCGGGCCCGACAGGGGCGCCCGTGGAGAAGCTTTCGCCATTGTTCCGGTCAAAGACCGCGCATTTTACACGGGAAGCTGCGCGGTTCGGCGCTTTGCACGGCAGCTGCGGGCTTGGCCGCGCAGGCCGGCCCTGGCGGCATTCAGCCGGCCTGGTGTGGGGGCATGCGTGCGATTGCAGCGTGCAGCGCTGCGATCCAGCGGGCGCAGCGCCCACGGATCGAGTCCATCTGTAGCGGTATCTGGCCTGCGCGTTCCGTGATCATGCACAGCGAGCGCGACCAACGCTGCGGGCCGGATGTGCCTGGCCCGCAACGCGATAACTCAGCCTCGGGCGCGATGTACCAACGGAATCAGCACCACGCCCAGCAGCGCCACCGCAGCGGCCACATAGCCGATGCTGCCCAGCCCCCAGGCCGGAATCACCAGCCCGCCGATGATGGCGCCGATGCCGATGCCGGCATTGGCCGCCGACACATTGGTGGTGCCGGCCAGCGCCTGCGAGTGGGTCACCGAGTTCATCACCCGCACCTGGCTGATCGGAAACAGCGCGGTGTAGGCAATGCCCCAGACCGCCAGGGTCAGATAGAGCAGCACGCCGGTCTTGGCCACCGGCACGCACAAGGCCATGCCCAGCGCGAGCAGCACCAGGAACACCGCCGTGGCACGCAACGGCGAGCGATCCACCACCCGCCCGCCCAGCCAGTTGCCGATCAGGCCGATCGCGCCGAAGCCCATCAGCCACCAGCCCACATTCGCCGCCGGCACGCCCACGCTGCGTTCCAGCAGGTCGGCCAGATAGGTGTAGGCGGTGAACATGGCGGTGAAGACCACCACCGACAGGATCACATTGGCCAGGAAGAAGCGCTCGCCGAAGATGCCTGCCTGCTGACGCAGATTCACCCGTTCGCTGCGGGCCACGGTCGGCATCCAGAGCGCCAGCGCCGCGGCCATCGCCAGCGACAGGGCGGCCAGGATCCAGAACGCGCCACGCCAGCCGATGCTGTTGGCGGCCACCGTGCCCAGCGGAATGCCGAACAGCAGCGCCGCCGAAATGCCCAGATACACCCGCGACACCGCACGCCCGGCGTGCTGCGGCCCGGCCAGTTGCCCGGCGGTTTCGCTGGCGGTTCCCCAGAACACCGGCAGCGCCAGCGCCGGCACGAAGCGGGCAAAGGCCAGCACCCAGATATTGGGCGCCAGCGCGGCCACCGCGTTGGAGACCGCAAACACCAGCAGGATCATGACAAACAGGCGCTTGCGATCCAGATGCGACAGCCAGGCGGTCAGCGGCGGGCCGAACAGCATCACCGTGAAGGCGAACAAGGTCACCAGCTGGCCGGCCGCTGAGATGGAAATTTCCATGTCGCGTGCAAGGCCGGGCAGCAGCCCGACGATCAGGTACTCGGTGGTGACGATCACGAACGCGGCAAACGCCAGGATGAAGATCGCTAGGCCGCTGCGTGCAGCGGCCGGCGCCGCAGTGGCGGAAACGGGGGAGGAGGTGGAGCCGACAGCAGACATGGCATGCGCCGCAGTGTGGGCTGGTCATCATGGGAAAGAATTAAGATCGTATATCGGGAGTATTTTCCGTACATTGCGGACTTAAGTTCTTGAATAAGCGCCCATGCATCCGTCCGAACGCGTCAAAGGCATCGATATCTTCGTCAGCGCCGCCGATGCCGGCAGCTTCACCGCCGCCGCCGAGCGGCTCAGCCTGACCAGCTCGGCAGTGGGCAAGGCCATTGCACGCCTGGAGATGCGCCTGGGCGTGCGTCTGTTCGCACGCACCACCCGGCGGCTGGCGCTGACCGACGCCGGCGCGGCGTTCTACCGGGTCTGCGTCAAGGTCCTCGACGAGCTGGAGGAGGCCGAGCACGTGCTACGTGCCGAAGGCCAGGCGCCCACCGGCCGGTTGCGGCTGGACCTGCCGGTGAGCTTCGGCCGGCACAAGGTGTTGCCGGTGTTGCTGCCGTTCTTCCAGCGTTATCCCGGCCTGCAGCCGGTCATTTCGTTCACCGATCGCTTCGTCGACATGGCCGAAGAAGGCATCGACATCGCGGTGCGCATCGGCGGGCCGGATCAGTGGCACAGCAGCCTGGGGCACCGCTATCTGGGCCATGAAAAACGCGTGTTCTGCGCCGCGCCGCAGTACCTGGCGCAGCGCGGCACGCCCGACAGCATCGCCGCCTTGCTGGCGCACGATGCGGTGCTCTACGGCAAGGCCGATGGCAGCAGTAGCCCGTGGTTGCTGCGGCATGGCGCAGGGCCGGTGGAACAGCGTGCGATGGACGCGCGGGTGGTGTTCGGCAATGCCGAGGCGCAGGTGGATGCGGTGGTGGCCGGGCTGGGTATCGCACAGCTGCCGACCTGGCTGATCGATCAGCACCTGCAGCGCGGCAGCCTGGTCGCGGTACTGCCGCAGTGCGATACCGAAGGCCTGCCGCTGCATCTGGTGTGGATGCGCGCGCGCCAGCTGCTGCCCAAGCTGAGCCGGTTGTTGGAATGCCTACAGCAGGGCTTGCAGGATGCGGCGTGAGTGCGGTGCCTGGCGTGGTGTCGTGCATGATCGCGGCAGCGGTTGCGCATGGTGCACATCGACGCGCCGCGATGCAGCGCCAGGTTCGGGTCAGCGCACACGCCAGCACACGCAGCAGCGGGCCCGATCAAGCGCAATCACGCCGGTCTGCGCCTGCTCTCTGACCAATTCAGCTCCAACCGCGCTGTCTCACGGCCGACCCTGTTTTGTAAGGTGAACGCGTGTAGTCTGCCGTCCGGGGACGATTCCCCAACGAGGTAACCGCAATGGATCGCTGCGACATGCAGGTGTCCGATCTCATGGTTCTGGAGTTACAAGGGTTCCACGCTGCCTATGGCAGTGGACCGGACTTCTGGGACGCGTATCAACGCATCATGACCCTTGCCGCGCAAGCCGGCGGCGATCTGATCACACTGGCCAACGAAATGGCTTCCCTGGCGCAGGGACTTGGCGCAACCAAGCACGCGCAACTGCTGTAACTCGCGACTGCCTGCCGGCGGCGCGGCTCTGCGTGCCGGGCGCAGGCCATTGTCGAAGAAGACGCTGCCCTGCAGCCGGCCGCGGTGTCTGCACGCGGCGCGGCATCGATCACCCAACTCCAACTCCAGCCGCGACAGCCACACCGCAGGTGTGCTGCCACTGCGACGCATTTACTCGGCGTCGGTTGTTGCGGTTGTCGCGGTCTCTGCTTCGGACGCGTCAGTTGCCTTGGCAGCAGGTTTCTTGACTGCCTTGGCAGGGGCGGCCTCGGGCTCGCCACGCTTCTTGTCGCGACGCAGCGGGGTATCGCCCAGACGCTCGATCGCGCCGCCGGATTGCTGGAACGCCTCCAGATCGGCGGCCAGCCGTTGCTCGGACAAACGCGGCTTGCCTGGCTGATTGCTCACGGTCATCGACTGACGGCGGGAGTTGTTCATGGCGAAATCCTCATGCGTTGTACAGCGTCAAGGGAATGCCCCGCCGGCGTTGGTCGTCGTAGGTGGCACGCACGTCGCGGCAATACGGCCCGGACATGACGAAACGCCGGCAGATTGCCGGCCGCGTCTCGTAGATCGAACAACACATGCGCGCCGCATCGATGGCCACGCACCAGCCTTCCTCGTCACGCGCCATCACGTGCCAACCTTGCGGTGTCACGCTGGTCAAGTGGTTGGGGATGCGGTCGGATGGATCGACCATGACGGTGAGCCGGCAACAGACGGCGTCGCAACGTTCGCAGAGATTCTTGATGGAGGAGGCCAGATAGAGTGAAGGCGACACCGGAGTCCGGCCGCCCTTGCACCATACACCCTGGGCGCGCCGGGGTGTGAACCGGTCCCCGCCGTGGCGGCAGCAGGCTGTTTTCTCGCGGCGCAAACCGCGATGATCGCGTTGCCGGCAGTGTCCTGCGTTGCGTGTGTGCCTGTGGATGCAAGCAGCGGCATGCTGCGCGCTCAATCGTGCTGTGGTCCGCCTGCGTACGATTGCGACGTTGCGGCAAGGTGCCGATGCATCCGACGTTCGCCTAAACGGTTGCCTTTGTCGCGCCGATGCGAAGACCTCTTTCACCTGTGCCGTCGGCAGACCACCGTAGCGTTGGGTGGTCCGCATCAACGCGACAGGAGATCCTATGAATACTGCCCATCAACACGCAACCGCGCCCGATCTGGCCGGCGATCAAGACGACCAACGCAGCGAGAAGGAAAAGCAGGACGCCTTGCAGGACGATGCGCTGGAAGAAACCTTTCCGGCCAGCGATCCGGTGTCGCCGTTCGTGCCGGCCAAACCGCTGGACTGACCCGGCCACACGAGCCAGCAACGCAAACGGCGCGGTCATCGACCGCGCCGTTTGCGTTTGCAGCGTTGCTGGCTGTTACGGCGTCAACACCACCTTGCGGCAATCGTCCTGCTTCTTGTCGAACAGCTCATAGCCACGCGCCGCATCGGCCAGCGGCATGCGATGGGAGATGATCGCGCTGGGCTTGAGGTCGCCATTGCCAATGCATTCCAGCAAGTGCGGCATGTGCTTCTGCACATGGGTCTGGCCCATCTTGAAGCTCAATCCCTTGTCGAAGGCATCGCCGAACATGAAGGCATGGATGAAGCCGGCATACACGCCCGGCACGCTGACCACACCGCAACGGCGCGTTGCCGCAATGCATTGGCGGATGGCAACACCGCTGCTGCCTTCCAGCTTCAAGTTGGTCAGTGCGGTTTCAATCGCGCTGCCTTCGGCCTCGAAGCCCACCGCTTCGATGCTGGCATCCACACCGCGGCCATCGGTTTGCGACACGATGACATCGGCCGGGTCGTCGACCTCGTCGAAGTTGATCGGAATGATGCCGTAGGCCTTGGACGCGAAGTCCAGCCGGTAGGCATGCCGGTCGACCATGAAGATGCGCTCGGCGCCCAGCATGCGGCAGCATGCCGCTGCCATCAGGCCCACCGGGCCGGCACCGAAGATTGCCACCGTCGAGCCCTGCTTGACCCCGGCATCGATGACGGCCTGATAGCCGGTCGGCAGGATGTCGGACAGGAACAGCACCTGCTCGTCATGCAATGCATCGGGCACCACCAACGGCCCGACATTGGCCTTGGGCACGCGCACGTATTCGGCCTGCCCGCCGGACAAACCACCATACAGATGACTGAAGCCGAACAGCGCCGCCGGCGGCCGCATGTCCTTGTGGTTGAGCGCCGCGCCCTTGCCGGTATTGGTGGTCTCGCAGGCGGAAAACTCCTGCAGCATGCAGTGGAAGCAACGCCCGCAGGCCACCACGAAGGGGATCACCACGCGGTCGCCGCGTTTGACGGCGGTGACGTCGGGGCCCACGTCTTCGACAATGCCCATGAACTCATGGCCAAGAATATCGCCATGCCGCAGATCCGGGATCTTGCCGCGGTACAGATGCAGATCCGAACCGCAGATGGCGGTGGCGGTCACGCGCAGGATGAGATCGTCGCGTTCGACCAGGACCGGGTCCGGCACGGTTTCGACCCGGACATCGCGTGAGCCGTGGTAGTTGAGGGCGAGCATGGGGGTTCTCCGGATAGGCCGTCGGTGTGCGGCAACACAGCCAGTGTCGGCAGCGCGCCGTTAAGTCCGTCAGCACGGCACGTGCGCACGGTGTGGACGCGTTCGATTGGCGACGCGGCGTTGATGCGCGTGTCACGTCTGGATAACCCGCGCGCTCGCACTCTCGAAGGCCACGCTGAATCGTTCGCAGCTCATGCGTGCAGCGACCATGCGACCCCGACAATCAACGATCGTGCCTTGCGCGATCAACCAGGAGACAACGATGGGAATTTTCAAGATGGTGACCGCCGGTGCAGTGGGCTACGTGGCTTACAAGGCATGGCAGCGTCGTCAGAACGAGTCTGGTGAAGCGGCCAGCCCGAAGAACAACGATCGCGACATTCAACCGCAGACGCTGAGCGCGCCGGCCAATGCGGGGAGCACGCCGCCGCATGGCGACCCGTTGCGTGATGCCGCTGCAATCTCCGGCGATCGCAAGCAGGCGCTTGGTGCGCTGGTGGTGTTCAACGAGCAGGAGCGCACGCTGGCGCAGCTGGCAGTCGTCAAGGGACTCGGTGGCGAGACCTTGCAGTTTGCACGCAAGATGGACGAGGCCCACAGTGCGGCACTGACCGATCTCAGCCGGTTTGCACCGGATCGCAGCGGCACGCTGGCGCAGGCCGCAACCACCCGCGCTGACGGCACCCGCAAGCGTCTGGAAGGCTTGAACGGCAAGGAGTTCGAAACGCAGTACCTGCAGGCCAGCGTGACCAGCCACGAGCAGGCGTTGACGTTGCTGGATGCGCAGTTGGCCAGCGAGCCGGGTTCGAGCGATCTGGGCAAGGAACTGCAGCGTGCACGCGAGACCATCGCCCAGCATCTGGAGCATGCCAAGTCCCTGCGCGCCAAGTCGAGCCAGGCGCACTGATCAGGCAGAGATGTTGATCGGGCACCGCGTGATGCGCGGTGCGATACAGGCAACAGGCAGCTTCGGCTGCCTGTTGTCGTTATGGGCATGGGTGGCACGCGTCGATCAGGTTCGCAACACGCAACATGCTTAGCGAGTGCTGGGCGATCTCATCTCCAAGCAGTCGTCATTGCTGATCAGGCATAGCCTGCTCGAATCCCGCCGCCTGGCGCTGCCACAGGCCATCGAACACGCCCCCATGGCCACGTAGCTGTGCCGGGTTGCCGTCCTCGACCACGCGGCCTTCCTGCAACACCACGATACGATCGAAGCCGATCACCGTGGACAGACGATGCGCCACCGCCAGCACCGTGCGGTCGCGCATCAGGTGATCCAGCGCGGCCTGGATTTCCGCTTCCGACTCGGTGTCCAGTGACGAGGTGGCTTCGTCCAGGATCAGGATCGGTGCGTCCTTCAGAAACGCGCGGGCGATGCCCAGACGCTGGCGCTGACCACCCGAGAGCATGACCCCGCGTTCGCCGACCTGGGTGTCGTAGCCCTGCGGCAGCTGCCGGATGAATCCATCGCAGAATGCGTGCCGCGCAGCATCCTGCACCTCCGCGTCGCTGGCCTCCGGGCGGCCGTAGCGGATGTTGTCGGCAATGCTGCGATTGAACAGCGCGGTTTCCTGCGGGACCACCGCAATCTTTTCGCGCAGGCTGTCCTGGCTGACGCTGCGGATGTCCTGGCCATCGATCAACACGCGTCCGGATTGCACATCGTCCAGGCGCTGGATCAAGGCGATCAAGGTGGACTTGCCGGCACCGGAGGGCCCGACGATGCCGACCTTCTGGCCGGCAGGGATATGCAGGTTCAATCCATCCAGCACCGCCGCCCGATCCGGATAGGCAAAGCGCACCTCTTCGAACCGCACATCGCCCTGGGCCAGGGCCAGCGGTGCGTCCGCATCGACGATGGCATGCGGTTGCAGGATGATCTGCAGCGTGTCGGCGATGGCGCCCAGCTGCTGGGTGGTATCCACCAGCGTCAGCGCCAGGTCGCGCGAGCCGTGCAGGATGCGGAAGGTCAGCGCGCTGACCAGCACCACGTCGCCCGCGCTCACCGTGCCGGCGCGCCACATGCTGATCGCCCAGATCAACATGCCGCCCGCCATCACCGACAGGCAGATGTCGTGGATCACGCGGGCCTTTTCCACGTACATCCAGCTGCGGCGATGGGCGACCGCCTCGTAGCCGATCTGCTCGGCCAGCCGCGCGCTTTCGCGGTCGCGTGCGGCAAATGCCTTGATCGTCCACACATTGGACACTGCATCCACCAGCTCGCCGCCCACGCGTGCGGCCTGCGCGGCAAAGCGCTGGTGCTTGGCGCGGCCGCGGATGCCGAAGCTGGTGATGATGGCCGCCACCACCGCGATAAAGCCGATCAAGGTGGCGGCCATGCGCCAGTCCACGGTGAGCAGCAGCACGATGGCGCCGATGAAGTCCACAATCGGCGGCACGATCTTCCAGGCCAGCCCGCCATAGATCTGCCCGGCCGCGCTGCCCAGCGCGGTGATGCGATTACCCAGGGCGCCGGCAAAATGCTCGCTGAAATAGCGCATCGGGTGGCCGGTGAGGTGGCGGAACAGATCCACGCGGATATCCACCACGCTGGCCACCACGGTGCGACAGCCCAGCCAGCCGCCCAGCCGCCACAGCAGGTTTTCGATGGCAATCAGGCCGATGAACAAGCCCAGCGGCAACCAGACATTGGCTTCGCTCCGCTGGTCGGTGGCCATCGCATCGACCAGCACCTTCATGCCGTATTGCACCGAGACCGCGCAGCCGGCAGCGCCGATGATCAGCAGCAGCAACCCGGCAAAGTGCCAGGGCCGCTGGCGAATGTAATGCCATAGAAAGCGCGCGGGAGTGTCCGGCAACAGGGCGGGCTGCGCGACGGTGTTCACGTATCGATGTCGGCCAGCGCACGCTGCGGTGCAGGCAGGCCAAAGCGTTCGTGTTCGCGGCGCAACTGCTCGGCCAGCCCGTCATGCAATGGGCGCTGGCCGTGTTCGTCGGCGTAGCCGAACACGCCGGTGGGGCAATGGCGGTAGTTGTCCCAGCCCGGATAGTCCAGCACCGGATACAGGCAGATCCCTTCCATCGGCACGCCTTGCTGCATGGCCAGTGCCACTTCGCTGCCGACGTGCGCAAGCCAGCCGGCGCGTTTGTCACCTTCCGCACCGGTTTCGGAGATGATCAGCGGGCGCTGATAGCGCCGCCAGAACTCATCCATGATCGCCGACAGCGGGCGGTGGTCCGCGGACGTGCGCGGAATCGGCGTACCGCCCAGATACCACTGGTTGTCGGCGTAGTAGTTGAGGCCGACGATGTCCAGATACTGCGGCGCGCCGCCCAGGCCGGGCCACTGCTTGCCGCAGATCATGTCCCAGGCTTCGAACTGCGCCACCCGCAGGCGCTCGGCTTCGCGACGCGGGCCGGGGCGGTCGTTGGAGGCGATCACATGGATGGCGGGGTCCACCTGCACGAAGCGCGCGCGCGGCTCCACCTGGCGCACCGCATCGATCGCGGCGATGGTGGCGCGTACCAGCTGATGCTTGAGCTCGAAGCCGCGCCCGCGTGCCAGCGGATGCATGCGCGCGTGATCGCCGCCGTTCCAGGCCCAGAACGAGATCTCGTTGAGCGGCGCATAGAACGGCACCGCATCGGTTTCGTTCTTGACGCATTGCGCCGCCGCGGCGGCAAACCGTGCGAAGCGATCGACGAACTGCGGGCTCCAGATATCCACATCGTCCGGCCAGCCGTAATGGCACAGGTCCCAGATCACCTGGGTGCCGGCGGCATTGGCGGCATGCAGCATCGGCAGGAAGCTGGACCAGTCGTAATGTCCGGGCCGCTGCTCGATCAGGTGCCAGCGCAAGCCGTCGCGCGCCGTGCGCATGCCATGTGCGGCGACGGCGCGGTAGTCGTTTGCCGCCCAGCGGTCGTGCCTGGTGCCGGCGATCAGATCCAGCCGGCGGCCATCGCGACGGCGATGGGTCGAACACTCGAACCCCGCCATGAAGAAACTGTCGAACACTGTGGGGCTATGCATCTGGGGTCCTGCTGCATCTCCGCCGCAGTCTGGCAGCGGAGCAATGGAAAGTGGCTGACACGACACGCCGGCTCGGTGAGCCGCTTCATGCATCACCCGCAACCAGACGTCTGCAGGGTGACATCCGGTGCTCAGGCGATCAGTTCGGCGCGGCGTTGGTGCTCGGCCTCTTCGATACGCTTGAACAAGGCCAGCGCCTGGCCGACGACCTGATCCATGTTGTAGTACTTGTAGGTGCCCAGCCGCCCCAGGAAGGTGACATTGGGCGTTTCGGCCGCCAGCCGCTCGTAGCGCCGGTACAACTCGGCGTTTTCCGCGCGCGGGATCGGATAATACGGATCGCCCTCGGCCGAAGGGTACTCGTGGGTGAGGCTGGTTTTGGGATGCTGCTGACCGGTCAGGTGCTTGTACTCGGTGATGCGCGTGTAGGCGACATCTTCGGCCGGGTAGTTGACCGTGGCCACCGACTGGAAGTGTTCCTGATCCACGGTGCTGTGTTCGAACCTGAGCGAGCGATACGGCAGCTTGCCGTAGCAATAGTCGAAGTATTCGTCCACCGGGCCGCTGTAGACCAGCTGGTCGTAGTCCAGTTCGTCGCGGATCTCACGGTAGTCGGTGTTGAGCATCACCTTGATGTTGGGGTGATCGAGCATGCGTTCGAACATGCGCGTATAGCCATGCAGCGGCATCTGCTGGAAGGTGTCGGTGAAGTAGCGGTCGTCGTCGTTGGTGCGGGTGGGCACGCGCGAGGTCACCGACTTGTCCAGCTGCGACGGATCCAGACCCCATTGCTTGCGCGTATAGCCCTGGAAAAAGGTTTCGTACAGTTCGCGGCCCACCTGGTTGATCACCACATCCTCGCTGGTCTGGATGTCGGCCACCGGCTCAGCGCGGCTGGCCAGGAACGCGGCAGCCTCCTCTTCGGTGGTGAGCTGCAGGCCATACAGCCGGTTCAAGGTGGTCATGTTGATCGGGATCGGCACCTGCTGCTCGCCTGCTTGCGCGAGCACGCGGTGCTCATAGGGCCGCCACTGGGTGAAGTTGGACAGGTAATCCACGATGCGCTGCGCATTGGTGTGGAAGATGTGCGGGCCATAGCGATGGATCAGCACCCCGGCGTCGTCATGAAAGTCGTAGGCATTGCCGCCGATATGCGGGCGGCGGTCGACCACCATCACGCGCTTGCCCAGGCCTGCCGCCAGGCGCTCGGCCAGCACGCTGCCGGCAAAGCCTGCGCCGATGATCAGGTAGTCGAATCCGCGCCGGGTGCCGCCAAGGGTGCGCGTGCTCGCCAGCGGGACGGTGCCCGACGGTGTCATTGCTTCCACGTGAGTTTCTCCTTCATCAAGTCATAGGTGTGGTCCCAGGACATATCGCCCAGCACCTGGTCGGCGGTTTCCAGCAGCTGCTCGCGATCGGCGCCGTCGCGCAGCGCGGCCTCGCAGGCGGCAACAAAGGCCGCGACGGTGTCGGCAATGCGCACCACGCCGGTGTCGCCATAGGTGCGCACCACATCGTGGATGGGTGTGGACACCACCGGGCAGCCGCCGGCCAGGTATTCGGGGGTCTTGGTCGGGCTGATGAAACGGGTGGAGGCGTTCATCGCGAACGGCATCAGCGCCACCTCCCAGCCGGACAGGTAGCCGGGCAGCTCGTCGTAGGTCTTGCCGCCGAGGTAATGGATGTTGGCGGCCTGCGGCAGCTCGGACGCGGCGATCTTGACCACCGGCCCGATCATCACGAACTGCCACTGTGGCCGCTGCTCGGCGATGTCGCGCAGCAAGGCCACGTCGAAGCGCTCGTCGATGACGCCATAGAAGCCGAGACGCGGATGCGGGATATCGGCTTGATCGGCTGGCTCCTGCTGTGGCTGGCGTGCGGCGGCGAAATGCGCCACATCCACGCTGCTGGGGAAGGCATGCGTGTTGGAGTGCAGCGCACGCTTGGCTTCCCAGATGCTGTAGCCACCGGTGAACACCACGTCGGCGCGTTGCAACAGCTCGCGCTCGCGCTGCACCAACTCGGGCGGTGCACCGCGAAATGCCGACAGCTCGTCCATGCAGTCGTAGACGATCGCACGCGGATGCAGATGCGCGCTGAAGCTCTGGCTCATCGGCGTGTAGTACCACAACAGCAGGTCGCGTACGCCGAGCTCGGCCAGGTAACCGTCCAGCAATTGGCGCTGCACTTGAACCGCGGCGTCGCCGGTACAGCCGGCCGGCAGGCGCGGCACCAGCACATGCAGGCCGCCTTCTTCGCCACGCACCTGCAGCCAGGGCTCGGATTCATCGCAGGCGATCGGCTCTTCCCAGAACAGCACATTGAAGTCGCCGGCAAAGCGCGCCATCAGATGTTGCGGGCGCTGGTAGACGAAACTCCAGCGCAGATGCGACAGGCACAGCAGGGTGGTCCGGGACGGATCGAACTGCGGCGTGCTGTCGGACGAAACGGCTCGGCGGGTCTTGCCGATGTCGTAATGGAACTGACCAGCCCAACTCATGGAATGACCTCACTAGAAGAAAGGAATGCGCGCCGATCAGGCGCGCGACAGACGGTCCGTCAGCAGCAGCGGGCGCGCCGGCTCGCTGCGACGACGGCCATCGGCCGCCGGCAACAGGCGGCGTACCGGTGCCACTGCGTCGCGGGCAAGCTCGGTTTCCGGCACCGGAGCCGGCGTGCGCGGCCGGCTCAGGCGCGAGGTGGCGTAGCCATCCGGGTGCATGGACTGCCAGCGCCAGGTATCGCGGCACATGCGGTCCAGGTCGTGTTCGGCCTTCCAGCCGAGCAGGCGATGGGCGAGCGTGGCGTTGGCGTAATACACCGCCACATCGCCACCGCGACGCGGTGCAATGCTGAGCGGAATGCGCCGGCCACTGGCCCGCTCGAACGCGGCGGCCACTTCGCGCACGCTGTAGCCGCGGCCGGTGCCGAGGTTCACCACCAGGCCGGTGCGCTCGCGCTGCAGGTAGTCGATGGCATCCACATGCGCGCGTGCCAGATCCATCACATGCAGGTAGTCGCGCACGCCAGTGCCATCGGCAGTGGGGTAGTCGTCGCCAAAGACCTGCAACGCATCGCGGCGACCGACCGCCACCTGCGCGATATACGGCATCAGATTGTTCGGCACGCCACGCGGGTCTTCGCCCAGATACCCGCTGGGATGTGCACCGACCGGGTTGAAGTAACGCAGCAGCGCCGCATTGAACTCCGGCCAGGCCGCGCTGAGGTCGGCGATCATCTCTTCCATCATCAGCTTGGTGCGCCCGTACGGGTTGATCGCCTTCAGCGGCGCGTCTTCGCGGATCGGGCTGGTGTTGGCATCGCCATAGACGGTGGCCGAGGAGCTGAACACCAGCCTGGTCACCTTGGCGGTGCGCATCGCACGCAACAGCGCCAGCGTGCCGGTCACGTTGTTGTTGAAGTACAGCAACGGCTCGCGCACCGATTCGCCCACCGCCTTGAGCGCGGCAAAATGCAGCACCGCGTCGATCTTCTTCGCAGTCAGCAGCTCAGCCAGCTCGGGCGCGCGCACATCCATGCGATGGAAGTCCGGGCGGAAACCCATCAAGTGCTGCAGATGGTCGAGTACGCGCTCGGAAGAGTTGCTCAAATTATCGACAATGCACACTTCATGGCCACGTCGCGCCAACTCGACGCAGGTATGTGAGCCGATATAGCCGGTGCCGCCAGTGACCAAAATTCTCATGGATGTCTGCCTTGTGGAGGGCGCTGACGCGCCGGCCTATCAATGGCGCGGATGCACCACCTCGCACGTTTCATGCGTGTTGCGTGATGTCATCGCGCCGGCAGGACATTGCGCTTGCGCCACGCAGGGGGTGGCAGGCAGCTCTGGGCGAGAAGAAAGGAGTTGTGCATCACGGTCCAACGCCACCTACGGTAGGAGGCGGGCCGTGAGAGCAGGCACAGTGGTGGGTGCGTGCCACGCGAGTATGGCCTTGACCGGAACCTCACCGTGACTGTGGGTGTGTGCGCGCGCGACATGTTGCGTGCGCAGTACAGTGCAAGAGACGAGGTCGCATCAGGCAGCTGCAAGCGCACGCTGCAGCAAACGAAAAAGCCCGCCTCGCTAAGCAAGCGAGGCGGGCTTTACAAGCAGGTGCAAGGTTGGATGGGGTTACAGCGTGACCGCGCCACCGGCAATGGTGAGCAACGTGCCCGAGGTGTAGCTGGCGGTATCGGCTGCCAGCATCACGTACGCAGATGCCAGCTCCACCGGTTGCCCGGGGCGACCCATCGGCGTCTGGCCGCCGAAGTTTTCCACCGACTCCTCATCCATGCCGGCGGGAATAAACGGTGTCCAGATCGGACCAGGCAGCACCGCATTGACGCGGATGTGCTTGTCGGCCAGCACGCCGGCCAGGCCAATCGTCAGGTTGGCCAGCGCACCCTTGGTTGCGGCATACGGCAGGATGTTCGGCGTCGGCTTCTTGGACTGCACCGAGGCGGTATTGATGATGGAGCCGCCGTCCTTCATCAGCGGTACCGACAACTGCACCAGGTGGAACACGGCATGCACATTGGTGTCGAAGGTCTTGCGCCATTCCTCCAGCGTGATGTCTTCGAAGTTCTCAAAATACTTCTGATAGCCGGCGTTGTTGACCAGGATATCCAGGCCGCCGAACGTGCTGTTGACCTGTTCGATCAACGCAGCCGCCTGGGCGGGGTCGCTGATATCGCAGCCCACCAGCAAGGCCTTGACGCCGGCTTTTTCGATCAATGCGCCGATTTTGGCGGCGTCTTCCTGCTCGTCAGGAAGATAGGCGATCGCCACATCGGCACCTTCGCGTGCATACGCGATCGCCACGGCCGCACCGATGCCGCTGTCGCCGCCGGTGATCAATGCACGTTTGCCGATGAGCTGCCCATGACCGACATAACTGTCTTCGCCATGATCCGGGCGCGGGTCCATCTTCTCGGTACGCCCGGGAAAGTTCTGCTGCTGCGGCTTGAATGGCGGGCGCGGATAGTTGGGTACGGGCATTTCGGTCTCCTGGCGGTGTGACGCATCACAATGACCGGCAGTGTGCGTGCGCAAACGTAAACGCGCGGGCTAGGCAATGTCGGCGGCGTGTGTGTTGAAGATGCCGCCGCTTGCGCGCGGCGTTGGCTTCACGCCATCGCGCAGCTTTGTTCACTGCTGTGCAATGCATGCCGGCCTAGCGTGGGCTCAAGACTACAAACGCAGGAGAACGACGATGGGCAGTGAACCGAAAAAGCCATGGGGTCCGGATGACGATCAGCAAAAGCCGTTTACGCCGCAGGAGCAGCGCAATGAGGATGTCGAGTGGAAGGTGCACGACATGCCCGACGAAGACCGCGATGTGAACAAGGCCGACCCCGAACACGATTACGAACGACCAGACGGCTCTGAGAAGCGCTGAGTCGCGCTCAACGCTGCAGTTCCGGTGTTCGCGATGCAAGCGCACGCAACTCCGCCGTCGTATCACAGCGCCGGCCCTGGCAGCCCCATGCACATTTTTTCTACGGCCAGTGTGTAGGCTAGTGGCAACACAGCGCGCCCGGTGCCTTGCGGCCGCGCTTGCGCAAGGCCCCAAGCGGCAACGATCCACGTCGGCACGAGCCGACAGTCCAGCAGGCGCGTCATAGCGCAGGCCAAGCGAGCTGATCCGCCAGCTCGGTCCAGCGGGACCCGTGTTCGGGCTGCCCTCCATCTCCTGCAAACCTTGCGCTCCTTGGCGTTTCGACCAATTCGACGCGCCTACCGACCCCGACCATGACGCTTGGCACTGGCGTAATCCGGCATTGCCGTGCGTACTTCGGTCAAACTTTTACGGCGAGCTCGACTTGGGGGAGCGAGCACCCACGCGGCCGGACGGCCGTGACAACGATGTGCCATCTCGTGGTGACGTGCAGGCGTGTTTTTCGCGCCGCCGTCACAATTCTCAACTGAACATGTACTAGTCATTGCGGACAGAAGCGCCCATGGACCGTCTTTCCTGCGCCATCATCGACGACGACGTGGAGTTCTGCGATCAGGTGGTTGAGTTAGCCACCGATAGCGGCTTCCGTGCCAAGGGCATCCACACCCTTGGCGAAGCCAGCCGTTGGCTGGACAGCAACTTCCCCGACCTGTTGGTGGTGGACGTTGGCCTGCCCGACGGCAGCGGTTTCGATCTCATCGAACGGCTCGACCCGGATCACACGCCGCAGATCGTGGTGGTCTCGGGCGATTACGCCTACGAAACCCAGGGCCGCGCGCAGCAGTTCGGCGTCAGCGAGTTCCTCACCAAGCCGTTTGCGCCCGAACGGCTGGAACGCGTGCTCGGCGGCCTGCGCGAAGCGCAGCAGGGCAACCTGGGCATCATCGGCAACAGCGACAGCATCGTGCTGTTGCGCAAGGACATCGTGCGCGTGGCGCCGACCGATCTGAATGTGCTGGTAACCGGCGAGACCGGCACCGGCAAGGATCTGGTCGCGCGCGCGATTCATCGGGTCTCCGGCCGGCGTGGTCGCTTCGTGCCGGTCAACTGTGGTGCGATTCCCGAGGAACTGCTGGCCAGCCAGTTGTTCGGTCACGAGCGCGGCAGCTTCACCGGCGCCGATCGTCGGCACGCCGGATTCCTGGAACAGGCCGCCGATGGCACGCTGTTCCTGGATGAGATCGGCGAGATGCCGACCCGGCTGCAGGTCTACCTGCTGCGCGCGATCGAGTCGCGCAGCTTCATGCGCGTGGGTGGCAGCGAGGAGATCCCGCTGGACGCGCGCGTGGTCGCGGCAACGCACCAGCATGTGCAACGCGAGCACGGCGTGCTGCGCGAGGATCTGTTCTACCGGCTCAACGAGTACCCGATCCAGGTGCCGCCGCTGCGCGAGCGTCGCGGCGATGCGCGGCTGCTGGGCCTGCGCGTGATCGATGAGCTCAACGTCAAGTACGGCACCCGCAAGCTGCCGACCAAGTCGTTGCTGCGCTATCTGGCGTACCACACCTGGCCGGGCAACGTGCGCGAGCTGCGCTCGTTCATCCGCTATCTGTACCTGCGCGCGGACGGCGATCTGCTGAGCGCGCCGGACGTGGTGCAGACCGTGCCACAGGCCGACGAAGACGGCTTGCTGATTCCGGCGGGGTGGACCATGCGCCAGGCCGAAGACGCCATGATCGAGGCGGCATTGGCGCGCACGCGCTTCAACAAGAAGGCGGCGGCGCGCGAGTTGGGGATCAGCGTGCGCACCTTGCACAACCGGCTCAGCGACAAGGACGCGTAGTGGGCGATGCATCCCAGGGGCGGCGGCGCGAGCTGCTGCATCAGCTGCGCAATCGCCTCAATGTGATGGGCTTTGCGTTGTATGCGTTACGCAATGAGACTTCCAAGCCCATGGAGACCTTGCGCACTACCCATCAATCGGCGGTGGAGTTGCTCAATCAACTGGGCGAAGAAGAGCGCGCCCTGCGCCAGGACGATGGGGTGTCCAGCGACAGCGCTGATCAGTAATGCTCGGCAGGCTGGGTCTGGTTGCTGAGCAGGGCGGTGATGGTGCGCGGGTTGTACGGCTTCATGCAGTACGACAGGTGCGCAAACCGCGGCGGTAGCGTATAGCGGTCGTAGCCGGAGCAGAACGAAAACGGCACGCCGCGCTCCAGCAGTGCGTCGGCAACCGGAAACACCGGTTGACCACGCACATTGACGTCGAGCAATGCGCCATCGATGGTCTGCCCGGAGGTCACCAGCGACAGCGCCTCCGGCACATTGCCCACCGGTCCAAGCACATAGACGCCGGCCTCCACCAACAGATCGTTGAGCGATTCGGCCAGTAGATAGTCGTCCTCGACCACGAGGATGCGGCGGCCGTTGAGTGGATTGTCCAGCATGGCGAACTCCTAAAGCGGTGGCGCTGTCTGGCGACGCGCAAGCCATAGTGCGCGTCGCGTCGGTTAACGCCGCGCGTAAGCAGGCGCTTCCAGTACCGGTCTGTGCAAGGCAGCTGTATCGCTCAGACGTCGCGTAGCAGTAGAGGCAGGTTTGCGCCATCATTGACGATTGCGCCCACACCCGGCGCGATTGATGCGATGGCTGCAATGACTGACGACGACACTTCCTGCGACGACACCGCAGCGCCTCCTGCGCACGAGGCCGTGGCGCCACCGCCGTTATTCATTCTCGGTGTCGGTGCCGATGGTCTGGATGCCACCCGCCTGGCCGAACTGCTCGACGCGGTCACCGGCGCGCCCAATCTGGTCATCATGCTGTTGCTGCGCGATCGTCATCTGCTGGACGAGCCGCGCCTGCGCGAGTTGCTCGGCCCGCAATCCAGCCTGCTGCTGGCGCCCGAGGATGGCGATGCGCTGCATCCCGGGCGCATTTACCTGCCGCCCAGCCAGACCCTGGTGACCCTGGAAGAAGGCCGGCTGCGGCTGCGCTCCCTGGAGGAGGCCAGCGATCACGGTTTGATCGACAGTTTCTTCGTCTCGATGGCGCACGACCAGGACGGCAACGTGATCGGCCTGATCATGGGCCGCTTCGACGGCGACGGCACCCTGGGCACGGCCGCGATCAAGGAATGCGGCGGTCTGGCGCTGGCGGTGGACGACCCGTCCTTGCACGGCATGGATCTGCGCAGTGCCGGCAACCCGGCCGCCATCAGCGACGACATCCTGCCGCTGCCGCGCGTGGCCGCACGCATCGCCGCGCATATGCAACGCCACCATCGCTTCGGTCATCCGGCACCGGTGGGCGTGCGTAACGGCAGCGAGAACGATCAGCTCAGCCAGGTCGCCAGCATCCTGCGCAATGCCACCGGCCATGATTTCCACGGGTACAAGCGCGCCACCTTCCTGCGCCGCGTGCAGCGACGCATGCAGGTGGTGCAGGTGGACACGCTGGAGCAGTATCTGGAGCAGCTGCGCAGCCGCTTCGACGAACCGCTGCTGCTGTTCAACGATCTGCTGATCGGCGTGACCCAATTCTTCCGCGACCGCCGCGAGTTCGAGTTTCTGGAGCAGCAGGTGATTCCGCGCCTGTTCCAGGGCAAGCAGCCGGGCGATCACCTGCGGGTGTGGGTGCTGGGTTGCTCCACCGGCGAAGAGGCCTATTCGTTGGCGATGCTGTTGCGCGAGCACGCACAGACGCTGGACGTGGCGCCACGCATCCAGATCTTCGCCAGCGATATCGACGGGCGGGCGTTGGCCATCGCACGGGTGGGCCGTTATTCGTCCAGCATCGTCGCCGACGTGGGGCCGGAGCGCCTGCAGCGCTGGTTCGTCAAGGAGGGCGATACCTATGTGGTGAGCAAGCAGCTGCGCGAGCTGTGCGTGTTCTCGCAGCACAGCATCGTCAAGGATCCGCCGTTCTCGCGGCTGGATCTGGTGTCGTGCCGCAATCTGCTGATCTACCTGGACGCCGAGCTGCAGAACCGGGTGATCCCGGTGTTTCACTTCGCCCTCAAGCCGGGCGGCTATCTGTTCCTGGGCAATGCCGAAAACGTCTCGCGGCATGCCAAGTTGTTCGCACCGGTGGAGCGCAGCTTCCGCGTGTTCCAGAAGATCGATGCCGACAGCCGCATGCATGCGACCTTCCCGTCGTCTTCGCTCGGACTGGACGGCCATGCACCGGCGGCCAACCGCCAGCAACGCAGTGTCAGCAATGCACTGGTGCGCGCCGGCGAGCGCATCGCCGATCGCTATGCCCCGGCCTATGCGGTGCTGGACGAGCATTTCGACGTGCTGCATTTCTCCTCGCAGGCCGGGCGTTTCATCCGTCCCGGCGGCGGCGCGCCCAGCCTCAACCTGCTCAACCTGGTTCACCGCGACCTGCGGCTGGAGTTGCGCAGCGCGCTCAGCCGTGCCGAAGCGGACATGACGCCGGTGCAGGCCAGGGGCATCCAGATGCACGAGGACGCGGCGACCCTGGCGGTGGACCTGTTCGTGGAGCCGACCTCCGATTCGGACGTGCCGCGCGGCTATGTGGTGTTGTTCCAGGAAGTGGAAGCGCGTGAACTGGCCGAGCTGGCGCCGCCGAAAGATACCGTGTCCGACAACGCACACGTGCAGGCGCTGGAGAACGAGCTGCGCATGACCCGCGAGCGGCTGCAGTCGATGATCGAGGAGCTGGAGAGCACCAACGAGGAGATCAAGTCCTCCAACGAGGAATACCAGTCGCTCAACGAAGAATTGCAGAGCGCCAACGAGGAGCTGGAAACCTCCAAGGAAGAGCTGCAGTCGGTCAACGAGGAGGTCACCACGGTCAACGGCGAGCTGGCTCACCGCGTGCAGGAACTTGCGCATGCCAACAGCGATCTGAAGAACCTGCTGGAAAGCACCCAGATCGCCACCGTGTTCCTGGACAACGAGCTGCGCGTCACCAACTTCACTCCCGCGGTCACCGACATCCTGCCGCTGGTGGAAAGCGACATCCACCGGCCGATCAGCAACATCAAGCTGCACGTGGCCTACGACGAGCTGCAGGACGACGTGCGCCGGGTGATCCGCACGCTGGCGGTGCTGGACCGCGAGGTGGAGAACCCCGCCACCCGTGCGCGCTACATGGTGCGCGTGCTGCCGTACCGCACCGTCAACAACTTCATCGGCGGTGCAGTGTTGACCTTCATGGACGTCACCCCGCTGACGCGCGCCGAGCGCGCGTTGCGCAGCAGCGAGCAGCGCCTGCGCACCTTGATGGAAGGCATTCCGCAACTGGTGTGGCGCTCGCTCGATGGCGGCCGCTGGACCTGGTCCAGCCCGCAGTGGTCCAGCTACACCGGCCAGCGCGATGGCGAGAGCCTGGAGCTGGGCTGGCTGCAGGCGGTGCACCCGGACGAGCGCGAGCTGACCTTGAATGCCTGGCACGACAGTGCGCGTACCGGCGGGCTGGATGTGGAACACCGCCTGTTCAACGCAGCTGAAGACGGCTACCGCTGGTTCCATACGCGCAGCGCGCCGGTGCTGGACGAACGCGGCCAGGTACTGGAATGGCTGGGAACCTCGACCGAATCGGACAATCTGCGCCGCCTGCAGGACGAGCAGCGCGTGCTGGTCAGCGAATTGCAGCACCGCACCCGCAACCTGATCACCGTGGTGCAGTCGGTCGCCAAGCAGACCGTCCAGACCAGCCACAGCATGCCGGAATTCGCCGGCAGGTTCGACGACAGGCTCTCTGCGTTGTCGCGTGTGCAAGGGCTGTTGTCGCAGTCGGACAACGAGCCCACCACCATCGGCGCACTGCTGCGGATGGAGCTGGATGCACTTGGTGCCGAGCCCGACCAACAGCGCATCGTGGTGGAAGGCCCGGATGTGGCGCTGCGCAAGTCCACGGTGCAGACGCTGGCGCTGGCGCTGCACGAACTGGCAACCAATGCGCTCAAGTACGGGGCGCTGGCGGTGGAGACCGGCACGCTGTCGGTGCGCTGGGACGTGGTGTCCACCAACGACGCTTCCGCACGCCTGGTGCTGTCGTGGATCGAAGAAGGCGCCAGCCAGCAGCGACGCGACGACCGCGACCAGGCCGGCGGATTCGGCCGCCGTCTGATCGAAAAGGCGCTGCCGTACAGCCATGGCGCACAGACGCGTTACGAGCTCAGCGATACACGCCTGGAATGCGAGATCCAGTTGCCGTTGACCTCGCTGCACGATCGGTAGACACCTGCGCGCGCACGTGCAGTCCGTGCGCACTCTGGCGGGCGCGGCCATGCCGATGTGCGAAATGCTGCGCATTCCGACGCGCCCCTCACGGAAAATCCTGCGCGTGCGTGCAGATGTTGCGACGGATTCGCACCTCGCGACGGTGCCGATGCCACGGCCGTCATGCAAGACCATTGCAGTGCATCGTTGCGCGGCGTCCCAAAAACTTGGCGCGTATTGTGCGTAGCTCCTGCTGTCATCAAGATGCACAGTGGAGTAAACATGATTACGCGCATTCTTCAGTTGTCGGGCCGCGTTGCGAGCAATGCCTGGGTCGAGATCGGTGTCGGTGCCGATGCCGACATTCTGGTTGCCGACCGTGGCGGCAAGCGCGAGGAGCGTGCAACCTTCGGTCGACGTGCTCCAGGACAGCAGCGCTCGATCAATACCCAGGAGCCGGAGTGGCTGGGGCGCGTCGACCTCGCCATCTGGGAAACCCAGCGCTGCCTGATCCCGCTGTGTGGCTTTGTCTGCGCCGCATCGGCTGATGGCGCCACGTCGGCGACCTGGTTGAGTCAGGACGGTGGCGCGCTGTACGCCGCGGGCCTGCGCAATGTCATGGATATCGGTGGCCGCCTGCAGATGGGGTTCTCGTTGCTGGTCGCTTCCTCGACCAGCCTACCGACACAACGCCCGTTATGCGTCGAAGGCGATGCCACGCAATGGCTGCAGGTCAGTGGCGAGGAGGCCATGCGTCATCTGCTGCCATGGCGGTTGGAACGCTGCACCACCGCAGCAGGCGTGCGTCCGGAGTGGGCCAGCGAAGCGCATGCCCAGCAGGCCGCGCCGGTGTGAAAGGCGCGGGCACGCAGTGATACCAGGAGGCCCGTCGGGCCTCTTTTCTTTTCAGTCGTTCGGTAACACCTTGCGTATTCGTCGGCGTCTTGTATCGAGCCACCCGTGTTGCACGGGCGTCGCAGACCACACTTCGACGTTGCCGCGATAGCTAACGCAAGACGACCAACGGCATGCAGCCTGCTGTCCACAGTAGGTTACGCATTAAAAAGCCCGGGTCGCGAACGACCCGGGCCAGTCTCGGCAACTGCTAGCGCTGAAGATCAGCGTTGGATGTCGCCGGTGGTGGAGCCGGCGCCCGGGCCTGCGCCCAGGTCCGCACCGGTCACCCGATCCAGCTCGGGATTGGACAGCAGGCGCAGCGACATCGCATCCAATGCCTCGGTCTGGGTCGCATCCAGCGCAACCGTGGCCGAACCATCGCCACCGTCGACTGCGGACTGCAGCTCACGGTCTGCCACCACGTCCCACTGCTCGCCGGCATTCCACGGGCCAACCGTATCGCCTTCGCCCTGCGACATGTTGTAGTAGATGTCGGTAAAGCGCGGGTCGCCCGGCAGCTTGCCCGGCGGGAAGTTCGGCTCGATCGAGTACAACGCCTTCTCGAACGACTTCTGGTGCGCCACTTCGCGCGTCATCAAAAAGCGCAGCGCATCCGCAATGCCCGGATCATCGGTGACGGTGATCAGGCGCTCATAGACCAGCTTGGCGCGTGCTTCGGCAGCGATATTGGAGCGCATGTCCGAGGTCGGGCAACCGATCGAATCGACATAGGCCGATGTCCACGGCACGCCACTGGAGTTGACCAGGGCCGGGCCACCGCCATACAGGATCTGCTGGGTGTGGCTGGTGCTGTTCTGGGTCATGGAGCGCATCTCCATGGCCTCTTCCATGCCCTCGGACAACACGGCCTTGGGGCCCTTGTTGAGCATGGCGATGATCGAGCCGATGATTTCCAGGTGGCTCAGTTCTTCGGTAGCGATATCGAACAACAGATCCTTGCGGCCCGGATCGTCTTCGCCCAATGCCTGGGTGAAGTACCGCATCGCTGCAGCAAGCTCGCCTTGCGGTCCGCCGAACTGCTCGAGCATCAACGTGGCCAGATCCGGATTGGGTTCGGCAACGCGAACGGTGTACATCAGACGCTTGTTATGCATAAACATGGATCGTATTTCCTGGCTGGCGCCCGGCGACGACTGCAACGCGGCATGCGCGCAGAAACCTGAGGCTGGCTACGGGTGGGGGTTGCCCGCGGGATGCGGACACACGCAGGCGGCAGCGCCGCCCGCGCGATGCATCAGGCCGCTTTGCTGGCCTTGGATGCCTTTTGATTGCCGCCTTGCTCGGCGAGCAGGGTCAGCTTTTCATCGGTGGCCTTTTCTTCTTCCAGCGTCGACAGCAGCAAGCTCACCGCATCGGTATAGCCAAGCTGCTTTGCAATCGCAGCGATGGTGCCGTACGAGGCGATCTCGTAATGCTCCACCTTCTGTGCGCCGCCGATCAGTGCCGCATCGCGTACCGGACCTTCTTCGATCTCGTCGATCACCTCGCGGCTTTCCTCGACCAGGCCTTCCATCGCGGCACACTTGATGCGCTTGAGCTTGATGCCGAGCAGTTCGACGATCTGGTCGATGCGTTCGATCTGGCCCTGGGTTTCTTCCAGGTGCAGTTTGAACGCTTCCACCAGCTTGGGTTCGGTGGCCGCACGTGCCAGACGCGGCAGCGATTTGGTCAACTGCTTTTCTGCGCTGTAGATGTCCGACAGCTCGTGGACGAAAAGCTCTTCAATTGTCTTGATCGCCATGGGCGGCTCCTTTGGATGGATAGGTAGATAAACGATGCGGTGCAGCGTGTGTGCGTCTTGCCTTCAATGCGTGCGAGCCAGCTGCGTCGTCACTCCAGCATTGCGTTGCCTGACTGACTGACGCCAAGCCTGCAATGCAGCGTTGTTGTCGTGCTTGCTCGCGCTGTCTCGCATGGTCGCTACGCTAATCGTCGGCGTGTTAGCGCGATCGGTGGATGCGGTGATGCTGAGGCGATAACGACCTGTGCCGTGAGTGGCGCGGTGATGATGCGCATGCAATCGATTCGCCAGCGCCGAGCCGTGGCAATTGCACTGCAACCGACCGAGGTTGATGCCGGCTCCTCGAGATGCATGCGCACAACGCACACCGCGGCCTTGCATGCGGCACCGGTGCGCCTGTGCCGATGTCGATGTCGATGCCATTGCGCGGATGTCGATACGGACGCGCAGCGATTGCACCCGCACCGCGCGGCATGCACGACGGGGAATGCACGCCGTTGCAGACCGATGCGCTACAACCGATGGCTCGTTCTTGCTCCTGGAGCTGCCATGACGCCGTTGGACAAACCGTTACGCCGCGAGCTGCAGATCGGCGAGCAGGCCTATACCTTGATCATCGACCCGCAGGGCTTGAAGCTGGTCGAAAAAGGCCGACGCAAGGGCGTGGCCTTGCGTTGGGACGAGCTGGTCAGCGGCGATGCCGCACTGGCCCGCGCGCTGCAGGCCTCGCTCGGCGAGTCCTGATCGCAGCGCGCGGGAAAACCGATTCAGCGCGCAGGAAACAACCGTGCCAGCTCGCGGACCGCTGCAGCGGACGCGGCGTGATCCGGCGTGGCATCGGGGTTGTTGAAATCGTGGGCACCTTGCGACTGCACCAGCAAGCCATCGCGGCGTGGCACCACATTGAGATTGTGGCCGCGCCAGACCAAGCCGTAGGTCACTTCCGGTTGCGGAATCAGGCGGGCGGTCTGCCCACGCACCGGGATGACGCTGTCGTCGCCAAGCAACACACGCGCGCCATAGCCGGTGGCATTGACCAGGATCTTTTCGCGCAACTGGCCGAACTGGCGCGGATGCTCGAAGTTGCGCGTGTACAGCTCGCCGCCGGCCCGCAGAAAGTCGTCCATCAGCAGGCGCGCGTAGGCGCTGAGGTTGAAGGTCAGCTGGCTGTAGCGGCGCACGAACGGCACCGGAAACGGATGACTGCCGGGCGCAACCGGTTGCGAGCGTGGGCCCAGATCGTCAAGCAGGTCGCGCTCCAGTAGCGGGTAGTCCGGCTCGTGCGCTTCGGCCGACGCGCTCGGTTGATCGAACGGCACATCCGACAACGCATAGCCATCGCGCCATTCGATCGGCTCGCCCGGCAGGCCCAGCAGGGTCTGGTAGCGACGAAACGAAATGCGCGCCATCTCTTCCCAGCGGGTCCTGAAATCCGCGCTGGCGTGCTCGCTGGTGCACACGCGCGAGTCCGGCGACCACACGCCAGTGGCGTAGAACGAGCGCACATCCGGCAGGCGCTCGCGCGCATAGATGCGCACGCGCAGGCCCGCGCGTTGCGCCACCAGCGCGGTGGTCAGCCCGATCGCGCCGCAGCCGATCACCGCCAACTCGCGCGCATCCGCATCGGCGGCACGCACCAGCCGCAGCGCATGCTCGGCCGCGCCCCACGACAGCGACCACCCGCTGCCGCCATGTCCGTAGTTGTGCACCACCGTCTTGCGGCCGATGCGCTCGGCCTCGATCCGCGGCCCCTGTGCACGGAACGGACGGGTGCAGCCGTTGATCGCGATGATGCGATCGACAGCCGCACGGATCGGCGCCAGCGGCGGCGCTGCGGCGAACTGGTCGGGCGAGGCGCCCGGCGGCATGGCGGGTAGCGGCGAGGACGGCACAGCGGCCGCCTTGCCGGTCGCGGCCCAGCTCCCGGTGGAAGCGGCCGCGAGCGCGAGACCGGCGCTGTGCAGGAAATGACGACGGTGCATGCGGCTCCTGAGCGATGTAGAGAAGGTGATTGGGATAACGGCGCCCGCGCGGCCGGCCACGCGTAGCGCGCGCGGTGCAGTACCGGTAAACGCCAGGCCATGCGCTGCGCGCCAGCGACCGGCACCCGCAGCATCGTCGGTCGCGCACGCCGAGCATACCGCGCGCATCTGTGCCTGCCACCGCCGACCAAGCAGGTTTCGCACCGCGATCCGGGCAATTGAGGCCGCGCCGGCGGCCATTCGTCGCCCGGGGCTTTCGCCCGATCGCTTGCCGGCTATGCTCGCCGCGTCCCAACCCAACGAGTCGCCACCGTGTCTGCCAGCGTCTTCCTGATCGTGCGTATCGTGTTCGCCTGGGCCGCCGCATTGGTGGTGGCCGGGATCATGTGGGCGCAGTTGTTCGGCTCCACGGGCGCGTTCTTCGGGCTGATCTGCGTGGTGCTGCTGACATTGGCCCTGATGAGTGCGATCACGCATGTACGGCGGGTGCGCCTGATCGCCGGGCGGCTGGATCACGACACCTTGTCGACCCGCCAGCGCCGCCAGATCGAGGTGCCGCTGGACGTGCAGGCCAGCTTTGCCGTGGTCGAAGAGGCCGTGCGTGTGCTGCCGCGCGTGCAGGACATCGAATGCGCGCCCGGCAGCCTGCTGATCCGCGCCAAGGTGTGCCGCATCGACCCTTACGAAGGACGTCAGCCCTCGCGCTGGAACCTGTTCGCGCGTTTTGCGATCAAGCGCAACCAGGTGCTGGTGACGATCGCGCCGGGGCAGGGCACCAGCAGCGTCACCGTGTTGTGCGAACCCGACGCCGGTGCCTGGGTGGACCTGTTTGCGGTGGACGAAGGCAGCAATTACGAGAATGCCGAGGCGATCAACCGTGCGGTGGTGCGCCGGGTCGGCGAGCAGCGTCGCGACGAACAGGCCGCGGCCGAGCAATCGGTGATGGAAAAGGAACTGGCGGTGGCCCGCCTGAACCTGCTGCATGCCCAGGTCGAGCCGCACTTTCTCTACAACACGCTGGCCAGCGCGCAGGTACTGGCGCGCACCGACCCGCCGCGCGCGGAGATCATGATCGGGCACCTGATCCAGTACCTGCGCAGCTCGCTGCCCAGTGCCGATGGGGCCATCTCCACCCTGGGCGAAGAACTCGAACGTACCCAGGCCTATCTGGAAATCCTGCGCATCCGCATGGGCACGCGACTGGTCCTGCAGGTGGAAGTGCCGTACGAGCTGCGCGCGCTGCAACTGCCGTCGATGATGCTGCAGACCCTGGTGGAGAACGCGATCAAGCACGGGCTGGAACCCAAGCCCGGCGGCGGTACGATATGGATCCTTGCGCGTCGCGTCGACGACCACGCCACGCTGACCGTAGCCGACGATGGCCAGGGCTTCGGCACCCACACCCAGGGCACCGGCATCGGCCTGAAGAACCTGCGCGAGCGGCTACAGTTGATCTACGCCGGCAAGGCCAGCTTTGCCATCGTGTCCAATTTTCCCAGCGGAGTGGCCGCCACCATCAGCCTGCCTCTGCCGGCGCAGATGACCGCCACACGCATGCCGCCGCCGTTGCCAGGCACGCACAACTCCACCGCGCAGGTGAAGGCATGAGCGCGCTGCGTGCGGTGATTGCCGAAGACGAAGCGTTGCTGCGGCAGTCCCTGCTCGCGCTGCTGGCCGAGGTGTGCCCGCAGCTGCAGGTGGTGGGCGAATGCGAAGACGGCGCCAGCGCGCTGGAGACCATCGCCACCCAGCAGCCGGATGTGGTGTTTCTGGATATCCGCATGCCCGGGCTCACCGGCATCGAGGTGGCGGGTGCGCTGCGCGAGGTCAGCCCGCGTACCCAGGTGGTGTTCGTCACTGCCTACGACCAGTACGCCATCGATGCGTTCGAACACGGTGCGGTGGACTACCTGCTCAAGCCGATCAGCCGCGAGCGCCTGCAGGCCACCTGGCAGCGCGTGCAGCAGCGCGCCGCCGCCGGCCAGCCGGATGGCCAACTGCTGGAGACCTTGCTGAAGCGCCTGTCCGCACGCCCTGCTGCCCCCAGCGTCGCGCCGCCACTGGCCTGGCTCACCGCCAGCAGCGGCCGCGAGACGCGCCTGATCGCGCTGGACGAGGTGGCGTATTTCCAGGCCGACCAGAAATACACCACGGTGATGACCGCCGCCGGCGAGGCGATCCTGCGCACGCCGCTGCGCGAGTTGCTCGACGTGCTGGACCCGCAGGTGTTCAAGCAGATCCACCGCTCCACCATCGTCAACATGAAGGCGGTCGCCTCGGTGGTGCGCGAGGACACCGGCAAGGGCCGCCTGGCGCTGCGCGGGCGCAGCGAAACGCTCACCGTCAGCCAGCCCTTCATGAGCCTGTTCCGCGGCATGTAATTCCCCCGATCGCATCGACTGAAAGGATTGCTGATATGCGCCTGATCGCCTCCCTCGTGTATTGCCTGCTTGCCTTGGCCGGTTGCCACGACCGCAACGGCACCACCTCCATCACCCGCGCCACCAGCAATGGCCAGGACGTGATCTTCAGCAAGACCCTGGCCACCGCTACCGACCTCAATGTGCACTGCCTGGCCAGCAGCAGCGGTCGCTGCCATTACCTGGTGTACGAGGAACACTGCGCCGCGCCTGCCGCGGGCAACACAACGGGCATGCCGGCCTGCGCACGCAGGACGCTGGACAGCTTTGCGCTGACACCGGGGCAGGTGCGCGAACTGCGCGGCATTCCGCGTCAGGCGCATACCTGTGTGGATACCAGCGCGCCCAGCGCCGACTGCCATGGCTGAGCGGGCATTGCGGGTCTGGCTCGGCGGAAACACGCTTCAGCTATGTAGCAAGCCATGCTGCAACCGGACGCAAGCCTGAATACGCACTGACGATCAGCGGCCGCTTCTGCGATCATTGCGGGCTTGTTGCCGGTTCACGGCGTCCTCACTGCCAGGCTTCTCATGTCCGAACAATCGCTACGCCGCGACGTTGGCCCCTTCGCCCTCATGCTCACCGGCCTGGGCTCGATCATCGGTTCCGGCTGGCTGTTCGGTGCCTGGCGCGCTGCCGGCCTGGCCGGCCCCGGCGCGATCTGGGCCTGGATTCTGGGCGCGGCGATCATCACCACCATCGCGCTGTCCTACGCGGAACTGGGCGCGATGTTCCCCGAGTCCGGCGGCATGGTGCGCTACAGCCATTACTCGCACGGCTCGCTGGTGGGCTTCATCGCCGGCTGGGCCAACTGGATCGCGATCGTGTCGGTGATCCCGGTCGAGGCCGAGGCTTCGGTGCAGTACATGGCCTCCTGGCCATGGGCCTGGGCGCAGGGCCTGTATGTGCAGGCACCCGGTGGGGCGGGGGAGTTGTCGGTGCCCGGGCTGCTGATCTCGGCGGTGCTGGTGCTGGTGTATTTCTTCCTCAATTTCTGGAGCGTCAAGCTGTTCGCGCGCTCCAATACCCTGATCACCGTGTTCAAGCTGGTGGTGCCGGCGGCGACCGGCGTGGCCTTGATCGCCAGCGGCTTCCATAGCGAAAACTTCAGCGTCGGCATCCACGGCGATGCGCACGTGATCGACCTGGCCGCGGTGCTCACCGCAGTGGCTACCGCCGGCATCGTCTTCAGCTTCAACGGTTTCCAGAGTCCGGTGAACCTGGCCGGTGAAGCGCGCAACCCGGGCCGCAGCATTCCGTTCGCGGTGCTGGGCTCGATCGCGCTGGCCACGGTGGTCTACGTGATCCTGCAGGTGGCCTATATCGGCGCGGTGCCGCCGGACCTGCTGGCCAAGGCCGGCTGGCACGGCATCGATTTCCGCTCGCCGTTCGCCGAGCTGGCCATCATCGTCAACCTGCATTGGCTGGCGATGCTGCTGTACATCGATGCGTTCGTCAGCCCCAGCGGCACCGGCATCACCTATAC
This sequence comes from Xanthomonas sp. NCPPB 1826, assembly GCF_056725285.1. Classification (NCBI taxonomy): domain Bacteria; kingdom Pseudomonadati; phylum Pseudomonadota; class Gammaproteobacteria; order Lysobacterales; family Lysobacteraceae; genus Xanthomonas; species Xanthomonas sp. NCPPB 1826. The sequence goes on along the minus strand of NZ_CM161521.1, from coordinate 4,330,053 downwards.
CGCCACCACCGCGCGCATGGTCTACGGCATGGAAAAGAACGGCACCATGCCGTCGGTGCTGGGCAAGCTGCACCCGGTCTGGGGCGTGCCGCGCATGGCGATGTTCTTCAACCTGGCGGTGTCGTTCGTGTTCCTGTTCTTCTTCCGCGGCTGGGGCACGCTGGCAGCGGTGATCTCGGTGGCGACCATCATTTCCTACCTCACCGGCCCGATCAGCGCGATGGCGCTACGTCGGCACGCGCCGGAGCTGCATCGCCCGCTGCGCATCGCCGCGCTGCCGGTGCTGGCCGGCGTGGCCTTCGTGATGGCGACCGAGCTGCTGTACTGGGCGCGCTGGCCGCTGACCGGCGAGATCATCCTGCTGATGGTCGTGGCGCTGCCGGTGTACTGCTACTACCAGGCCAAGCAGGGCTGGCCGGACCTTGGCCGCAACCTCAAGGGCGCGGCCTGGATGATCTGCTACCTGCCGACGATCGCGCTGCTGTCCTGGGCCGGCAGCAGCGACTTCGGCGGCCATGGCTATCTCAGCTACGGCACCGATCTTGCGGTAGTGGCTGCAGTCGGCGCGGTGTTCTACATCTGGGGCGTGCGCAGCGGCTGGCGCACCCCGTCGGTGGAGAAGGCCGTCGCGCAGGCGTGAGCGCCTGATCGCTGATTGCTGCTGAAACAAGGCGTCTGTCTCCGGGCGCCGCAAACAAAAAACGGCCGGTGCACTGCACCGGCCGTTTTTTGTTGGTCGCCACGCACGCCATTGAGTGCAGCGATTGGCGCCGCCTGGCAGCGCACGCCGTGTTGCGATCGGACATCGGGCGCATCAATCAGGCCGTTTCGCCCGACGCGCGGCCTCGCCGATGCCTTGCGGCAACCACCGCATCCATCACAAACCGCTACGCCAGCGTCCCCGCCGCCGCACTGTGGGGAGCGGTATTGGCCACCAGCCGCGGCGCACCATCGAAGCGGTCCAGATCACGCAACAGTTCGGTGTAGCGACGCAGCCGCCCCATCTCGCGCATGTTGACGATGTCCTCGTGGCGCAATTCGCGCCTGGAACTGACCTCCTGCTTGTAGCGCAGCACTTCCGGATAACGGCGTGTCATGTCCAGCGCATCGGCCACGCATTCGACCGAGTCGGCATCCGGGGTGACCCGTGCGCGACTGTTGAAGGCGCGCAGCCAGCGTTCGAAACCGGCGCTGTGGTCGAACAGATCGGCGATGTACCACATGACGAACAGGATCGAGGCCCACGAGGTAAAGATGATCACCACGCGGCTGAAGGTGAGGTGGTAGTCGTTCTGCCAGAGCTGGTGGGTAATCACGCCCAGCAACACCAGCGAGATTGCCTGCCAGCCGATGATCGAGGCGATCACCCACTGTTTCTTGGCCACCTTGAGCAGATTGAGCTCCTGGTCGAGCTGTTCGTCGGTCTTTTCGCGCCAGTGCGCGACCTGCTCGTCGAAGGAGAGCCGATGGAGTGCGTTGTCCTGCAATAGCAGGCCCAAACCCTGGAACAAAGCGATCATGACAAGCTCCTGACGGATGGCTGGTACGAACGACTTGCTGCACCCGGCAACGCGCCGGTGCCCTGGAGCGACCGGGCAGCGGCTGGCAGTGATGCAGGCCGGTGCGCGGACGGCCCTAGTTCTAGCACTTTCGCCGTGCTTGGCAATGCCTGCTATGCGCCGAAGGCCAGCCAATCCTGCGCACCGGCGCACAAATCGCGGTATTCAGGCGCTTTGCAGCGTTTGCCGGCCGGCTGCAGCTGCAGTGCGCCGCCATTCTTGCTGCACTGCACACCCGCGCCTGCGTGATTACAGCCGTGGCGGTTGCGACCGGCGCGACCCAGTCCGGCGTACAGATCGCGTGAGCGCCGCGCAAGCATGCATGCCGCGCAAGGTCCAGCGACAGGCGGGCAAGCACCCGCCGAGAATGTCGGCGCGCATGGATACAAGCAGCGCACACGCCGCCGCCTTTCACCAATCCCAAATCCCCAATCCCCAATCCCAGCCCCTCAGCGCCACGACGCGGTCTTGCAACCGCCTAGGTATCCTTGCGCGCATGTCAGCCGTCCTGCGTACCCTCACTGCTCCCGCCGCCAGGCAGATCCATCGCTGGGTGCTGGGCGCGTTTCCGCGTGGCCAGAGCACCATCGACTACGACCAGCCACTCGGAGATCCCGGCATCTTCGGGCCCGACAGCGTCACCTGGCGCGTGCATTCCGAATTCCCCGGCATGTTGTCCGGCGGGCTGTGCGCATTGATGCTGCAGCTGCTGCACCCACGTGCGCTGGCCGGGGTCTACGACCATTCCAACTTCCGCGCCGACCTGATCGGGCGGCTGCGGCGCACCACCAACTTCGTCGCCGGCACTACCTACGCTCCGCGCGCCGAGGCCGAGCAATTGATCGCCCGCGTGCGCAGCATCCATTCGCATATCCACGGCCACACCGCCGACGGCGTGCCTTACGACGCCAACGACCCGCAGTTGCTGACCTGGGTGCACGTCACCGAAGCCTATGGTTTTCTGCAGGGCTGCCGACGCTATTGCCGCGACGTGCCAGCGCACATCGCCGATCGTTACTACGACGAAGCGCGCCGCGTCGCCGAAGCGCTGGGCGCCGCCGATGTGCCCGCCAGCGAAGCACAGGTCGGTGCGTATTTCGCCACCGTGCGCGGGCAATTGCGCATGGACACGCGCTCGCGCGAAGTGCTCGACATCCTCACCAGCATCCAGCTGCCGGTGCCGGCGGCCGGTCTGTCGCGCGGGGTGTTTCTCGGTGCCGGTACCGCCCTGTTGCCGGGCTGGGCCAGCGACATGCTCGGCCGCACCACCACACAGCGCGCACAGGCACATGCGTCGGCGCGGCTGCTGCGCAGCCTGTCGCCCTTGTTCCGCATCGCGCTACGCGACGGGCTGTCCGCACGCGCCTGCCGCCGCATGCAGCTGCCGCAGACGATGTTGCTGGAGTGGCCCGGGGCGCGGTGAGTGCGGGTGCTTGCCTGGTGTGCAGGGCGATGGTGTGACGCGGGGGCTGGCTACCAGATCCGCACCCGTTGCTCGGGCGGCAGGTACAACTGCTCGCCTTGCTGCACATTGAACGCCGGATACCAGGCATCGAGGTTGCGCACGGTCTGCGCGCGGAAGCGTCCAGGTGCGTGCACGTCGGTGAGCACAGCATTGCGTAGCGCCGCATCGCGGTACTTGCCGCGCCAGGCCTGGGCAAAGCCCAGGAAAAAGCGCTGGTCCGGGCTGAAACCGTCGATGGTCTGCGGCTTTTTGCCCCGCAGCGACAGCTGATAGGCGTCGTAGGCAGTGGCCAGGCCGGCGACATCGGCGATGTTCTCACCCAGCGTCAGCTTGCCATTGACGCTCAGGTCGTCGAACGGCTTGTACGCACTGAACTGCGCGGCAAGCGCATTGCCGGCGGCCTCGAACTTTTTCAGGTCCTGCGGCGTCCACCAGTTGTGCAGTTCGCCATGTTCGTCGAACTGCGCGCCCATGTTGTCGAAGCTGTGGCTGATCTCGTGGCCGATCACCGCGCCAATGGCGCCGTAGTTCACCGCATCGTCTGCGGCCGGATCGAAGAACGGCGGCTGCAGGATCGCGGCCGGAAACAGCAGGCGGTTTTCCAGCGGTACGTTCAGCGCGTTGACCTCCTGCGGCAGCATGTACCACTCGCGGTGATCCACGGCCTTGCCCAGCTTGGCCAGATTGCGCCGGTACTCGAACAGCTCGGCGCGCTGCACATTGCCCAGCGCGTCGTCGCGGCGCACATCCAGCGCGCTGTAGTCGCGCCAGGTGTCCGGATAACCCACCGCCACTGTCAGCCCGGAAATCTTGGCCTTGGCATGCTGTTTGGTCTGCGGGCTCATCCACTCCAGCGCATCGATGCGTTTGCCGAAGGCGGTGACGATGTTCCTGACCATCTCCTCGGCACGCGTCTTGGTCTGGGCGCTGACGTACTTCTGCACGTAGCGCTCGCCCACCGCTTCGCCCAGGGCCGCGTTGGTGGCGTCGATGCCGCGCTTCCAGCGCTGCCGTTGTTGCGGTGTGCCTTCCAGCGTGGTGCCGTAGAACGCAAAGCGCTCGTCGGCAAAGGCCTTGGACAGATACGGCGAGGCGCGGTCCAGGGCGCGAAAGCTCAGATAATCCTTCCAGGTCTGCAGCGACTCGGAGCGCACCAGCGCCGACAACCCGGTCACCGCGCCGGGCTGCCAGACGATGAAGTCCGGCTGCGCCTTCAGGCCGGCCGCTTCAAAGAACGGCGCCCAGTCCAGGCCGGGCGCGTTGCGCGCGAAATCGGCCTGTTTCCAGGGGTTGGCGCCGGCCTGCACGTTGTTGGTCTGTTCGGCGGTGGCATGCACGCGTGCCATCGCGGTTTCCAGGGTCAGGATGCGCTCGGCCCTGGCCGCCGCGTCGTCGATGCCGGCCAGTTCAAGCAGCTTGACGATGTGCGCGCGGTAGGCGTCGCGCATCTGCGTCATGCGCCCGTCGTCCAGATAGAAGCTGCGGTCCGGCATGCCCAGGCCGCCCTGCACCAGATATGGCACGTAGCGGCCCGGATGATGCAGATCCTGCGAGATCCACAGACCGAACAGCCGGTCGGTGTGGAAGTTGGTTGAGTTGAGAAGATCCACATCGGCGCGTAGCTGGCCGCCCAGGGTGCGCGCCAGCGCCTGCTTGTCATCCAGCTGCGCGATCGCATCCAGTTCCGGTTGCACCGGGCGCACGCCCTTGGCCTCGATGCCGGCTTCGTCCATATAGGCCGCGTAGTAATCGCCAATCTGCTTGTCTTCGCCGGTGACACGGTCGTTGGCGGCGGCGCCTTCGATGATGTCGCGGCTGTGCTGCTCGGTCTCGATCGCGATACTGACGAAGCTGTTGAAGCTGGAGCGGTCGTCCGGGATCTGGGTGGTCCTGACCCAGTTGCCGCTGGCGTAGCTGAAGAAGTCGTCGCCTGGTGCCACGCTGCGGTCCATGCCTGCCGCATCGAAACCGAAATCGCCCAGCTTGGGCGTGGTGGGCGCGGGCTTGGCGTGCCCCGTCGTTGCCGGTGAGGTGCCATCGCGGTGGCACGCGGCGGTGCTCAGCAGGGCAGCCGACAGCGCAGCGATCAGGACAGGGCGGTGCAGAAGAGCCATGCGAGTACAACTCGGAAACGAAAAACAGACATACCAGTGTAAATTGCCGCCGTCGCCACGTCCCGACGCGATGGCAGCGCGCGGCCGGCCTGGCAGCCGGCGGACACGCGCGGTTCAGCGCCGGCGCTGGTACCAGAAACCCAGCGCATCGCGGGTCTGCAGCATGCCGCGCCCGCGCCATAGAAAGCGCAGCAGCAGGCTCAGGTGCTCGCGCTTGGAAAAACTGCGCAGCTTGCGGTCGGAGGTGTGTACGGTCTGGCGCAGGATCACGAACCGCCCGCAGCGTGCCAGCGCGCGACTCAATGCCACGTCTTCGCCGGCGTAGTAACGCGTATCGAAGCCGCCGGCGCTGACGTATGCCGCGCGCGTGCAGAACAGGAAGCAGCCCGGGGCAATGCCGCTGAGACGGAACAGCCAGCCGAACGTCGCCTGCGCCATGCGTTCGAACCAGGCGCGCCTGCCCTGCAGATGCACCTGCGCGCCACCGCCGACCGCGCCGTTATCCAGCGCCGCCAGCGCCGCGCCGACCACCTGCGGGTTGATCAGCGTATCGGCGTCCAGAAACAGCAGGCGATCGCCTTGCGCCTGCTGCGCGCCGGCATTGCGGGTGGCGGCAATATGGCGCAGTTGCACCTCCAGCACCTGCGCACCGGCCGCGCGCGCGATGGCGGCGGTGTCGTCCTCGCAGGCATCGGCCACCAAGATGACCTCGTAGTCCAGCTGCATGGCCTGCGCACAGGCCTGCAGGCATTGCAGCGTCTGGCCGATCAGCGCGGCCTCGTCATGGGCGGGGATTACGAACGACAGCATGGCAGGACGTGGCACTCGGACGGTGGTGATGCCAAGTGTGCGAGCCATACCGGTGCGATGGCGTGAGCGCACGCAATCGCCGCACAGCTGCGACTGCGTGCACTCACGTGAGCACGCTCAGCGGCTGAGCGCGCCCATCATCGCTTCCGGATACCGCGTACCGGATGCGGCCTGCAACGGGAAGATCGCATCGATGCGTGCGAGCTCGTCCGGCATCAGCGCCACATCGAGCGCGCCCAGGTTTTCTTCCAGGTAGGCCAGCCGCTTGGTGCCCGGGATCGGCACCAGGTCCTGGCCCTGCGCCAGCACCCAGGCCAGCGCCAGCTGCCCCGGCGTGATGCCCTTGTCGGCGGCGATCGCCTTGACCTGCTCCACCAGTTGCAGGTTGCGGGTGAAGTTCTCGCCCTGGAAACGCGGCGAATGGCGACGGTAATCGTCGGCCTCGAAGTCGTCCGGCGAGGCGAATGCGCCGGTCAGGAACCCGCGGCCCAGCGGCGAATACGGAACGAATCCGATCCCGAGCTCGCGCACGGTGGCGAAGACGCCGTTGTCCTCCGGCTCGCGCGACCACAGCGAGTATTCGGTCTGCACCGCGGTGATGGGATGCACCGCATGCGCACGGCGGATGGTGGCTGCAGCGGCTTCCGACAGCCCCAGGAAACGCACCTTGCCCTGTTCGACCAGACGCGACATCGCACCGACGGTGTCTTCGATCGGCACGTTGGGGTCCACGCGGTGCTGGTAGTACAGGTCGATGTGCTCCACGCCTAGGCGGCGCAGGCTGGCTTCGCAGGCCGCTTGCACATAGTCCGGGCTGCCGTCGATGCCGCGCACCGACGGGTCGTTGGGGTCGAGCTTGATGCCGAACTTGGTGGCCAGAAACACCTCGTGACGGCGCGCGGCAATGGCCTTGCCGACCAGGATTTCATTGGTGTGCGGGCCGTACATGTCGGCGGTGTCGAGCAGGCTGACGCCGTGGTCGAGGGCACGATGGATCACCGCGATCGAGCCGGCCTCGTCGCTGCGATCGCCGTAGAACGCGCTCATGCCCATACAGCCGAGGCCGAGCGCAGAGACGGTGGGGCCGGAACGGCCAAGCGTGCGGGTTTGCATGGTGGAGGGAACTCCGTGCGGCGAACAAGTCAGGGGAGGATGCGGCGGCGCGCGTTAGCACGATGTGGCCCGGGCGGTGACGCGCCATGGGCGGCTGGCGGGCTGCCGTGGCGTCCGCTGGGCGCACAGGCAAACGTCGCACAGCCAAGCGGTCGGCAGCACAGCGCGCAAAAACCCGGGCGCGCGACGCGACTGCACGCAAGCCCCGCGCATGTCGGCAGGCCAGGGCCCACCGCCATACGCGGGTGTTCTTACGTAGGCGCTACCACTGGCCGCTTCAGCCCTTGAGCTTGCCGGCGAATTCAGCCACGCGCTTGCCGAGCAGCTTGGCGGTTTCCAGATCGCCGCTGCGCGGCGCTTCTTCCGGCGAGGCATCGGATGGCGAGATCGCCAGCGCGCCTGCCGAACCGGCGGTCCAGTTGATGTCCTGCGGACCGTGCGCCTTGGTGTTGGACGGCAGCAGGCCGGTACCTACCCAGACCTGGCCGTGCTGCTGCGACAGCGTCCAGAAATACTGGATGGTGGCGTACTTGTCGCCGTTCACCGAGGCCGAGTTGGTGAAGCCGGCGGCGATCTTGTCCTTCCAGGCCTGCGCAAACCACGGCTTGGAGCTGGCGTCGGCAAACTTCTTGAACTGCCACGCCGGCCCGCCCATATAGGTGGGGCTGCCGTAGATGATGGCGTCGGCTGCGCCGATCGCCTCCCAGGCGTCGTCGGGCAGGTTGCCGTCCTGATCGATGCGGTACAGCGTGGCCTCGCCGACACTGGCGGCGCCGGCATGCACGGCCTCGGCCAGTTTGACGGTGTGGCCGTAGCCGCTGAAGTAGATGATGGCGATCTTGCTCATGCGCAGTCCTGTGGGTCGAGGGGGCCCGATTGTGACCACACATGCCGTGTCAGGTTAATGACCATCGACGGGACGTACTGTTGCCGGGCTCATCAGCGCCCGGGATCGCCCATGCTGTCGACCAGGTAGTCGATGAAGCTGCGCACCTTCGGGGCCAGGTGGCTGCGGCTGGTATAGACGGCAAAGATGCCGATCTCCCCTAGTGCGTACTGCGGAAGGATGCGCACCAGCCGGCCGGCGGCCAGGTGCTCGTCGGCCAGGAAGTCCGGCTGCATCGCGATACCCAGGCCGGCCACCGCCGCCGCGCTCAGCACATGCCCGTTGTTGGCGCGCAGGCTGCCGTGGATGCGCACATCGCTATCGCCATCGGGCCCATGGAAGCGCACCTCGTCGCCGTTGGGCGAGTAGTGGTACAGCAGGCAGTCGTGGCCGGCCAGGTCGGACGGATGCATCGGGGTGCCGGCACGGGCCAGGTAGGCCGGCGCCGCGCAGGGCACCAGGCGGACCGTGCCCAGGCGCCGGGCAATCAGCGTCGGCGCCGGCTGTCGGGTGATGCGGATGGCGACATCGAAGCCTTCTTCGACCATGTCCACCAGCCGGTCCGACAGCGACAGGTCCAGTTCCACCTGCGGGTAGCGCGCGCAAAAGCCCGGCAGCAGCGCGGCCAGGCGCTCGATGCCATAGCTCACCGGCGCGTTGACACGTAGTACCCCGGCCGGCTCCAGCGCCTGCGCGCCGACCGTGGCCTCCAGATCGTCCAGGTCGGCCAGCAGTTGCAGACAGCGCTGGTAATACGCGGTGCCGGCGCTGGTCAGGCTGACCCGCCGGGTGGTGCGGTTGAGCAGGCGGGTACCAAGCCGTTGCTCGAGCGCGGCGACCTGCCGGGTCACGCTGGCGGTGGAGCGGTCCAGCGCATCGGCGGCGGCACTGAAACCGCTGCGTTCGGCCACTGCTGCGAACACGCGCATCGCATCGAGGGTATCCATGGATGTCCGATTGTTGCTTTGATCGCAATAAATTATCCGAACTAAAACTATTTATCAGAAATTTGTAAGTAATAGGCTGTGCAGGTCCTCACTGGAGTCCGTCCAATGTCCACCTCGCTTGCTTCCCCGCGTACCGCTGCCTATGGCGCCGCCTTGTTGCGCATCAGCCTGGGCGCGCTGTTCCTGGTCCATGGCCTGATCAAGTTGCTGGTGTTCACCCCGGCCGGCACCGTGGCCTATTTCCACTCGCTGGGCCTGCCGGGCGCGCTGGCCTATCTCACCATCGCGCTGGAACTGGGCCTGGGCCTGTCCTTGCTGCTGGGCATCTATGCGCGCTGGATCGGGTTGCTGGGCGTGCCGCTGCTGCTGGGCACCATCGTCAGCGTGCACGGCGGCAACGGCTTCGGTTTCTCCAATCCGGGCGGCGGCTGGGAATACCCGGCGCTGTGGGCGGTGTTGCTGATCGTGCAAGCCCTGCTCGGCGAAGGCGCGTGGGCGCTGAAGCCGGCGCGTTGAGGCTGCCTGTCGTTCTTTCGAGGAGTACGCCATGACCCGTTTGCCTTCCCTGTACATCTCGCACGGATCGCCGATGACTGCGCTGCAGCCAGGGCCGGTCGGCGAGCGCCTGGCCGAGCTCGCGCAGACCTTGCCGCGGCCGCGCGCGATCGTTGTTGCGTCCGCGCACTGGCTGGGCCGTCGCCCGCTGGTCAGCGGTGCGGCGCGGCCGCCCACCATCCATGACTTCGGCGGCTTCCCGGCGCCGCTGTACGAGCTGGAATATCCCGCGCCCGGCGAGCCGGCGCTGGCGCAGCAGATCCTGCGCCGGCTGGAACAGGCCGGCCTGCATCCGCATCTGGATCCGCAGCGCGGCTTCGATCATGGCGTGTGGGTGCCGCTGCGCCTGCTGTATCCGGCCGCCGACATCCCGGTGGTGTCGGTGTCGATCCAGCCCGAGCTGGGGCCGGCGCACCAGTTTGCGGTCGGCCGCGCGCTGGCGCCGCTGCGCGAAGACGGGGTGCTGGTGATCGGCTCCGGCAGCATCACCCATAACCTGCACGACTTCCGCCATGGCTACAGCGCCGAGCGCGAGGCGCCCTATGTGCGGCCCTTCATCGAGTGGACCGAGCGCAAACTGGTGCAGGACGACATCGCCGCGTTGCTGGACTATCGCCGGCAGGCACCGCATGCGGCACGGGCGCATCCCACCGACGAGCACCTGTTGCCTCTGTACGTGGCGATGGGCGCCGCCGGCGTCGACCGGCTCGGCGCACAGCGCATCGATGCCGGCATCGATGCGGGATTTCTGGCGATGGATATCTACCGGTTCGACGGCGATCCCGGCGATGATCGCGCGTTTGCGGGCCCGGTCGCCGCCTGAGCCCTGGCGACCGCAGCACGCCTGCACCGTCGCCGTCACCGACGGGGCAGGCAGCATGCCGGCCCCGCAATCCCGAGGCACCACCCAGCCGCCTGCAAGCCAAGGCATGTGGCCAGTTACTGCCGCTGCAAACCGCTGTGGTGCGGTGGCTACACCAGGCAAGACCCATGGCGATACGGCTTGGTATCTACGGCACACCGGCCCGCAGCAGCGACAAGGCATGCTGCCCGCAAGAGCCAGCGGCGCAGCCACAAGGCATGCTGCCGACAAGTGCCGGCAGTGCAGCGCTCTGAAGCATTCACGATGAAGGTGCTGTGCAGTCTCATAGGCTGAGACGCCTTCACGACATGCTGCTTGCGTGAAAATCCTCGACAAACTCGCAGTGCTGGCCGATGCGGCCAAATACGACGCGTCCTGCGCCTCCAGTGGCGCGAACAAGCGCAATTCGCTTGGCACCGGCGGGATCGGCAGCACCGAGGGCATGGGCATCTGCCACTCGTACACGCCCGACGGCCGCTGCGTGTCGCTGTTGAAGATCCTGCTCACCAATTTCTGCGTGTTCGATTGCGCGTATTGCGTCAACCGTGTGTCCAGCAACGTGCGCCGTGCGCGCTTCACGCCGGAAGAAGTGGTCACGCTGACGCTGGACTTCTACAAGCGCAATTACATCGAAGGCCTGTTCCTGTCCAGCGGCATCATCCGCAACTCCGATTACACGATGGAGCAGCTGGTGGAAGTGGCGCGGCAGCTGCGCGAAGTGCATCATTTCGCCGGCTACATCCACCTCAAGACCATCCCCGATGCGACGCCGGAATTGCTGGCCGCCGCCGGCCGCTACGCCGACCGCCTGAGCATCAACGTGGAGCTGCCGACCGAGCAGGGATTGACGCTGCTGGCGCCGGAAAAAAGTGTCGGCGGCATCCGCTCGGCAATGGGCGAACTGCGTTGGCGCATCGAAGAAAACCAGCTGGAGCGCAAGGCCGAAAAGCTGCGCCGCGCCAAGCCGCCGCGCTTTGCACCGGCCGGGCAGAGCACGCAGATGATCGTCGGCGCCGACGATGCCAACGACCGCAGCATCCTGGACACCAGCCACAATCTCTACGGCAATTACCGGATGCGCCGTGTGTATTACTCGGCTTTCAGCCCGATCCCGGATGCCTCGTCCAAATTGCCGCTGCAGGCACCGCCGTTGCAGCGCGAACACCGGCTGTATCAGGCCGACTGGTTGCTGCGCTTCTACGAGTTCAGCGTGGAGGAGATCGCACCGGCGCAGTCCAGCGGCATGCTCGATCTGGACGTGGATCCGAAGCTGGCCTGGGCGCTGCGCAATCCCGAGCGGTTTCCAGTGGATCTCAACGCGGCGCCGCGCGAGATGCTGCTGCGGGTGCCAGGCCTGGGCACCCGCAATGTGGAGCGCCTGTTGTTGTCGCGCCGGCATGCGCGCTTGCGGGTGGGCGACCTGGCGCGGTTGCGGGTGCCGATGAAGAAGCTGCTGCCGTTTGTGAGCGTGCTGGACCATCATCCGCGCCAGCGCCTGGACGACCCGGTGCGCTTGCGCGCGCAACTGGCGCCGGCACCCAGACAGGCGAGTTTGTTCGATTGAACCCGCAGCTGGCCGCCGGCATCCGGCGCTCCGCCGCGTCCGCCGGCGTCTGCCGTGTTGCCGGGCAAGCTGCCCGAAGCGCGGATAAGGATGGCATCAGGCGCAAAGCTGCCACCGAACGCCAGTGCTGACACAGGAACGCGACGCTTTGCGAATCCCCAATCTTAAATCCCCAATCCCACCTCTCCATCCCGACCGCCGCGATGTTCAACGCTGACGTCGAGCCGGGCTGGAGCCTTGAAACATGGCGTGCGCTGGCGCGGGCGGGGTGGTGCGCGCAGGTGGAGCCCGACTCCATCGCGTGGAATGGCGGAGCGCAGGGCGGCTTGTTGATGGGGCAGGGGCTGCTGGATTTGCCGGCAGTGGCTGCGGCGCCGCGGGTGTCGGCGGAGTTCCTGCAGATGGCGGGAGCGGTGCTGTGTCACCGCGATCCGCAGCGCTATGCGGTGCTGTACCGGCTGTTGTGGCGTGTGGCCTGCGGCGAGCGCGCGCTGCTGGAGCGGGCCACCGATGTCGATGTGCATCGGGTGATGCAGTGGCAAAAGGCGGTGCAGCGCGATACGCACAAGATGAAGGCGTTCGTGCGCTTTCGGCGTTTGCCGGTGGAAGAGGAAGACTTCGTGGCGTGGTTCGAGCCCGAACATTGGATCGTGGATCGGGTGGCGCCGTTTTTCGCGCGCCGCTTCGCCGGTATGCGCTGGGCGATCCTCACCCCGTATCGCAGCGTGCGCTGGGACGGCGAGGCGTTGACGTTCGGCGAAGGCGCCGTGCGCACCCAGGTGCCGGCCGAAGATGCGCAGGAGACGCTCTGGCGCACCTATTACGCGCATATCTTCAATCCGGCGCGGCTCAATCCAACCATGATGCGGCAGGAAATGCCGCAGAAATACTGGAAGAACCTGCCCGAGGCGAGCCTGTTGCCGGAGCTGATCCGCGAGGCGGGTGTGCGCGTGCGCGAGATGGCCGAGCGTGCGCCCGAGCCGGTGCGGCGACGAGTGCCGGTGGCGCCGACGCCGACCCCGGAAGTGGCCACGCAAAGCCTGGCGCAATTGCGCGTGGCCGCGCGCGATTGCCGGCGCTGTGCGTTATGGCAACCGGCAACGCAAACGGTGTTCGGCGAAGGGCCGAGCGATGCGTCGGTGATGGTGATCGGCGAGCAGCCCGGCGACGAAGAGGATCTGAGCGGGCGTCCGTTCGTCGGGCCGGCCGGGCGTTTGTTCAATATGGCGCTGGGCGAGATCGGCATCGACCGCGCCACGGTCTACGTGACCAATGCGGTCAAGCATTTCCGCTTCGAGCAACGCGGCAAGCGGCGTCTGCATCGCAACCCGGAACGGTCGCACGTGCAGGCCTGTAGCGGCTGGTTGCATGCCGAACGCGCGCAGCTGCGTCCGGCGCAGATCGTCTGCCTGGGCGCGACCGCCGCACAGGCGGTGCTGGGGAACGGCTTCCGCTTGATGCAGCAGCGCGGCCAGTGGCAGCGGCTGGACGACGGCACGCCGGTGCTGACCACCGTGCATCCTTCATGGGTATTGCGGCAGGGCTCGGAGGCCGCGCGCGAGGAAGGCTACCGCGGGTTTGTCGAGGACCTGCGCCAGTTGCTGGATGCACCGGTTGCTGCAGAGCGCATGGTGAAGACATAAAAAATGCGCGTGCAAATGCACGCGCACGGTGTCGGAGAACGAGACACCAAGTGGAACCACTGGCGAGCCAGTGGTTCCCTCACCGCCGCTTTGCGGTGTGGTGGGGCTGCCTGGAGCCTGTTTCCAGGCACGCGCGGATACAACGCTGCAACAGTGTCTGCGCCTGTTGCTGTGCAGCCGATGCGCCGGCGTTGTAGGGCAACGCCAGCGCGGCCAATCACTTCAGGCAAGAGCGACAAACAGGATTGCTGCAGGGTGGTCAGACAGGCGCGGTCGGTGTTCGACATCGGCATGTACCACCCGTACCTGCCGGTGTCGAGCGCAGCGTCCACGCTTACCCGAGTGCTTGCGGCAATGCAGCTGCTCTGAACGTTGCTGGCGTGCGCAAATCGTCGTCGACCCATCGACGGAACCTGGCTGCGTTCCGCCGATGCAGGTCACGCGCCTGCGACTGCCTGCGTCAGGCAGCAAGCTGCCGTTACGGCATCAACACCTTGTCGACCACGTGGATCACGCCATTGCTCTGCATGACATCGGCAATGGTGACGTTGGCGGTGTTGCCCTTGGCATCGGTGATGGTGACCTTCTTGCCGTTGAGCTTTGCGGTCAACGCCTCGCCCTGCACGGTGGTCAGCGAGGCGCTGCCGCCGCCGGCCTTGATCTTGGCGACCAGCGATGCGGCGTCGACCTTGCCCGGTACCACGTGATAGGTCAGCACCTTGGTCAGCGTGGGCTTGGATTCGGGCTTGAGCAGCGTTTCCACCGTGCCGGCCGGCAGGGCGGCGAATGCGGCGTTGGTCGGGGCAAACACGGTGAACGGGCCCGGCCCCTTTAGCGTGTCGACCAGGCCGGCGGCCTTGACCGCGGCGACCAGGGTGGTGTGGTCCTTGGAGTTAACGGCGTTGTCGACGATGTCCTTGGTCACCAGCATCGGCGCACCGCCCACGGTCGGGTTCGATGCGGCGTAAGCGGGGGCCATGGCACTGGTCAGGGCAATGGCAGTGGCAATGGCAAGCGACTGGAATGAGGTCTTCATGAGGCATCGATCCTTTGGGTAAGCGACTGCCTGGATGGCAATCGTAGTGCTGGATACGCGGGTAGATGCAGCGCGGATGCATCACGCGGTCTTTACACAGGCGTACCCGGCACTGCGTCGCTCGAGACCGTCATAACGCAGGCATCGATGCAGCCTGTTGCGCTCGCTGGGCTCGGGCGGCAACTGCAACCCGGGCATGTGCCGGTCGTCCAAACCGAAGCGATGCAGGTCGAGGTGCCATTGCAGACAGGACGCGATTCGCCTGCCACCGTCCATGCGATACGCAGCCAGTGCAGGCAAGGTTCAATGCGTTGCTGACGAAAATTGCCAGCAAACGCAAACAGGGTAGGCAGGATTATCTTTGGTGTTGCAACCTGATTATCGAATGCGTGAATCTCGAGTGGCTTTTTTTGCTACATGAGTTCGTGGGTGAAGCCGGACTAAATAAGCAACGCTGTAGCATGATGTCGTCAGTGATCTGCTGCTGGTGTCATGTAACCTCGCGCCGCCGGCTGCACTCATCGCAGGCAGCGTGGAGTGCAGATAACGACGCTGAACCTTGCAGGCTGGCGTCCGCATTTGCGGGCAACGCAATTCACCCGATCACGCAGAAAGGTTGTAGCTAGATGACGCAGAAAAAAAACCAATGCACGCGGCTGGCACTGCGAGTATTCATGGCTACAAGCGTAATGGTGTGCGGCATCACGCAGGCCTCGGCCGCAGTGCGGGCTCCGACGTCAACGCCGGCAAAGGCCGTTGCTCCGTCCAGTGAAGCCTATCGGCCAGGGCAGCAATGGATCGTTCCGGGCGAGTGGCAGTTCACTATCGATGCCGTGCGCCCGGCCAGGGTGAAAATCCATGACGATGGCGGTGGATCCTGGCGGCCCACGCAGGTGCTGCTGGTGAGTTACAGCTACAGGAACATCGGGTTCGATGACAGCGCCAACTACAAGGGTGGCGGGCCGTCGACGCTGGCGTTTTCAAAAGCCCATATCGATGTGGTCGATGCCAACGATGCGGACAATGGCGGCGCAGGCAATTACCCGGTGCACCTCAAACTCGTGGAAGACGCCGAAGGCCAGAAGATCGGCCAGCAGATGGTCGGCGCACAGTGGCCGTATGCCTTCCGGAAAAAGCCCAAGGCAGTCAAGGTGGTGGTGAGTCACTACGACTCCAGGCTGCAACTGCAGCAAGCGACCTTCATCGTCCCGGTCAAGACCACGCGGCAATCGCCTCCGCATGCGAACAGGCACATTCGCCACAGCTGATTGCAGTCTGTCGGTGAGCTGCCTGGCAGGGCACTCCCTCAACAGGGCGCACGCGTCCATTCGCTGGCGTATCCAACGGCGCCGGGTCGACGCGAGTCGGCAACGGTGTGACATCGACGGGCCCCGATGGCAGATCTGCCGCAACGAACGGCAAGCCGGGCGAGGTGGCGCAAAGGTTTCATCGCCGGATGCAAACCGGTATGTTTCCGTAGGCGCGTGATGGTGCGTTGCACTATGCGATGCCGCACGCGCGCACCGTTTCTTCTTCCGGGTTTTCCATGCATTCGATCGATGTCGTCCTCGCCATGTTGCTGGCGGTCGCGGCCAGCGGTTATCTGATCCGCATCCTGCCGTTCTCGTTGCCCCTGCCGTTGGTCCAGATTGCGCTTGGCGCGGTGGTTTCGGGTGTGTTCGATGCCGGGCACGAGCTGGAACCGGAGCTGTTCTTCCTGTTGTTCCTGCCGCCGCTGCTGTTCCTGGATGGCTGGCGCATTCCCAAACAAGGCCTGTTCCGCGACAAGGCGGCCATCCTCGAGCTGGCGCTGGGTCTGGTGGTGTTCACCGTGATCGGTGCGGGCCTGCTGATCCATTGGCTGATTCCGGCGATGCCGCTGGCGGTGGCTTTCGCGCTGGCGGCGATCATCTCGCCGACCGATCCGGTGGCGGTGTCCTCGATCGCCTCCAAGGTGTCGATCCCCAAGCGGCTGATGCACATCCTGGAAGGCGAGTCCCTGCTCAACGATGCCTCCGGGCTGGTGTGCTTCCAGTTCGCGGTGGCCGCGGTGCTGACCGGCAGCTTCTCGCTCGCCACCGCCTCGCTGACCTTCCTGTGGGTGGCATTGGCCGGCTTGGCGCTGGGCGTGGCGACCACGTTTGGCCTGAGCCGCATCCAGGCCTGGATCTGGCGCCACTTCGGCGAGGAGCCGGGTTCGGCGATCCTGGTCAATCTGCTGACCCCATTCGCGGCCTATCTGCTGGCCGAGGCCTTCCATGCCTCCGGCATCCTGGCCGCAGTGGCCGCCGGCGTCACCATGAGCTACGTGGAAATGGCCGGCAACGCGCCGGGCAATATGCGGCTGCAGCGCTCGGCGGTGTGGGACACGGTGCAGTTCACCTTCAACGGCATCATCTTCGTGCTGCTGGGCGAACAGTTGCCGGGCATCCTGGACGGGGCGGTGCGCAGCGTGCAGGAGGCTGGGCACCTCAATCCGTGGTGGCTGGCGGTGTACGTGGCCACCATCAGTGCCAGCCTGATGGCGTTGCGCTTCGTGTGGGTGTTCCTGTCGCTACGCTGGAACATCTTCAAGGCGCAGTGGCGCGGCGAGCAGCATGTCAGCCCGCCATGGCGCATCGTGGTGGCGGTCTCGCTGGCCGGCGTGCGCGGTGCGATCACCCTGGCCGGCGTGCTCACGCTGCCGTTGATGCTGGAAGACGGCTCGCCGTTTCCGGCCCGCCAGCTGGCGATCTTCCTGGCCGCCTCTGTGATCCTGGTGTCGCTGCTGGTGGCCAGTGTGGCCTTGCCGCGGCTGCTGCGCGGGCTAGAATTGCCCGAAGAGGAAGACGAGCAGCTCAAGGAAGACCTGGCGGTGAAGGCGGCCTCGCAGGCGGCGCTGGAAGCGGTGGAAAAACTGCGTCAGCGGCTGGTGGACGGCAGCAAGCATGCCGAGCGCTACAACGCCGCCGCCAACCAGGTCAGCCAGCGTTATCAGCGCAAGCTGGGTGCAGTGGACATGGCCGAGACCGATCCGGAAGAGGCCGGTGCCTACGAACAGGCGCTGCGCCAGTTCCGCCATGCCGCGCTGGTGGCCGAGCGCAACGAGCTGTTCAAGCTGGCCAGGCGCCGCGAGATTTCCGACGACCTGTCGCGCCGGCTGGTGCGCAATCTGGACCTGATCGAGTCGCGCAAGCGCGCGTGAGCGCGCGGGAATCGGGAGTGGGGAATCGCAGGAGCCACAGCGGTTGCCGTGTTCGGGTAGGAGCGCACCTGGGCGCGATGGGACGTTGGCGGGCAAGCCCCATCGCGCGCAAGCGCGCTCCTACATGGAGATGCGTCGACTACCGGACGCAGCAGGCGTGTGCGGTCCAGTTCGCTGAGGCTTCCCGGCGCGCGCCGGAAGACACCATTCCATTCGCACTTCTCCCATCTTCATGGCGCACGGCCTACCCTGTGCGGCTGATCGCTCCAGTGCAGAAGACATGACTCCAATCGTTTCCATCCAGGGATTGAGCAAGACCTACGCTGGCGGTTTTCAGGCGCTCAAGCAGGTGGACCTTCAAATCCGGCGCGGCGAGATCTTCGCGCTGCTCGGTCCCAACGGCGCCGGCAAGACCACGCTGATCAGCATCATTTGCGGGCTGATCAACCCCAGCACCGGCACCGTGCTGGCCGATGGTCACGACATCGTGCGCGACTACCGCGCCGCGCGTGCCAGCATCGGCCTGGTGCCACAGGAGCTGGCCACCGACGCGTTCGAAACCGTGTGGGCCACCGTGCGCTTCAGTCGCGGGCTGTTCGGCAAGCCGGCCAATGCGGCGTATCTGGAAACGGTGCTGCGCGAGCTCTCGCTGTGGGACAAGCGCCACAACAAGATTTCCACGCTGTCCGGCGGCATGAAGCGGCGCGTGCTGATCGCCAAGGCGCTGGCGCACGAGCCGCGCATCCTGTTTCTGGACGAACCCACCGCAGGCGTGGACGTGGAGCTGCGTCACGACATGT
Organism: Xanthomonas sp. NCPPB 1826; assembly: GCF_056725285.1. NCBI lineage: Bacteria > Pseudomonadati > Pseudomonadota > Gammaproteobacteria > Lysobacterales > Lysobacteraceae > Xanthomonas > Xanthomonas sp. NCPPB 1826. The sequence goes on along the minus strand of NZ_CM161521.1, from coordinate 4,311,515 downwards.
GGCAGATGGTGCGCAGGCTGCGCGAGCAGGGCACCACGGTGATCCTGACCACCCATTACATCGAGGAAGCCGAAGACATGGCCGACCGGGTCGGGGTGATCAATCGCGGCGAGCTGGTGCTGGTGGAAGACAAGCACACGCTGATGCGCAAGCTCGGCAAGAAGCAGCTCACGCTGAGCCTGCAGGCGCCGCTGCAGGCCATCCCGGCCGCGCTGGGCGATCTGCCGCTGGAACTGTCGGCCGACGGCAACAGCCTGATCTACACCTTCGACACCCAGGCCGAGCAGACCGGCATCGGCGCGTTGCTGCGCCGGCTCAACGAGCAGGGCATCGACTTCAAGGACCTGCATTCCAGCGAGAGTTCGCTGGAGGAGATATTCGTCAACCTGGTGCATGGCGCCCGCAACGTGGAGGTGCGCGCATGAACCGGCATGCGATCGCGGCGATCTACCGCTTCGAAATGGCGCGCGCCTTCCGCACGCTGACCCAGTCGATCGCCTCGCCGGTGTTGTCGACCTCACTGTATTTCGTGGTGTTCGGCGCGGCGATCGGCTCGCGCATGGGCGACATCGACGGCATCAGCTACGGCGCCTTCATCATTCCCGGGCTGGTGATGCTGTCCCTGCTCAACGAGAGCATTTCCAACGCCTCGTTCGGCATCTACATGCCGCGCTGGGCCGGCACCATCTACGAGGTGCTGTCGGCACCGGTAGCCTGGTGGGAGATCGTGATCGGCTACGTGGGTGCGGCGGCGACCAAGTCGGTGTTGCTGGGGTTGCTGATCCTGCTCACCGCGCGGCTGTTCGTGCCTTATGAGATCGCGCATCCGCTGTGGATGCTGGGCTTTCTGGTGCTCACCGCGCTGACCTTCAGCCTGTTCGGTTTCATCATCGGCATCTGGGCCGACGGCTTCGAAAAACTGCAGGTGATCCCGCTGATGGTGGTGACGCCGCTGACCTTCCTGGGCGGCAGTTTCTACTCGATCAACATGCTGCCGCCGCTATGGCAGAAGGTCACCCTGTTCAACCCGGTGGTGTACCTGATCAGCGGGTTCCGCTGGAGTTTCTACGGCAAGGCCGACGTGCACATCGCGGTGAGCACCGGCATGACCTTCCTGTTCCTGCTGGTGTGCCTGGGCGTGGTGGCGGCGATCTTCCGCAGCGGTTACCGGCTCAAGGCGTGAGTGGTGAATGCAGTGGTTCGGTCGGCCGCATCCTGGTGGATGCCGTCGGCAGTCCGGGTCAACGCTGACTGGCGCGAATGCGCTGCGCCCTCGCGGCTCGCGTGACGCGCCGTGAAACCGGCTCTGGGGGTTCGGTAGCGGCATCCATGCCGCCACACGGTCTCGCAATCGGCGAGGGCGCCACGCCAGAGAGTTGGTCGGTGTTGAAAACCATGCACACCGATATTCCTGGCTGGTCTTTGCCCACGCACCGTCGCCGGACCTGACGCGGCATTGATGCGGCGTCAGCGCTTATGCAAGACGTACTTGTTGCAGCGTGCCCCGCGAAGGTGGGCGGCCAGGGCGCAGGGCAGCCGGCCTGCAGTAGCTTGGTGTGACGTGGTGGTGTCAGCCGCTCTTATTCGGCAGCAGGCTTGGCGTCGCCCTTGGTGTCCAGGAAGTAGGCTACCACCTCGCCCTTGATCTTCATCGTCATCGGGTTGCCGCGACGGTCGCGGGCCTTGCCGACCTGCACCTTGATCCAGCCTTCGCTGACCGAATATTCCTCCACGTTGTCGCGTTCGACACCGTTGAAGCGCACGCCGACGCCGCGGCTGAGCGCATCGGCATTGTGGAACGGGCTGCGTGCATCGATGGCCAGATGATCGGGAGGGGTATCGCTCATGGGAAAGGCGTCATGGCGGCCGGGATGGCCGTCTTCGGCCGCACAGGATACGGGCCCGCGCCGCGAAGATCAGCCCCGGCGCTGCCTGCGCACGCGCCGGGCGGTTTGCTTGCGCCTCGCCAGGCCTCACACTTCACGCCTGCATCCCTGGAACCAGACCGCCATGCCCGATAACAGCGCCGATTACGAAGACGACGAAGGCCTGCAGCCCGAAGGCGACGAAGACGATGTCGACGACCACCCGGCGCGGGTGTGGAATCTGCTGGTGTTGATCAATCCCGGCGACGAAGACACCGCATTGGGCCAGTTCGATACATGGCGCGAGGCGCAGGCCGACCTGGACGACGACGAGGGCGACGATGCCTGGTTGTGGGCCTTGAAGGATGCGATCGACTGGCGCTCGGGCTTTTTCGTGGACTGGAAAGACACCGACGCGTTCATTGCCGCCATCGACGAACTCAGCGCGCGCTGGAACCTGCGCATCGACTGGGGCGGCGACCTGGATGACGAGGAGTTTTCCAGCGATCTGAGTGTGCCCGACCTGATGGCGGTGGCCTTCGATCGTCTGCGCGAGCACGGCTACTCGCTGTGGAACTGGAACACCGGCGGCGACGCCTATGCCGGCTGGATCGCGCTCAGTCGCGACGACGACGCCATGCTGGCGCTGACCTCGCTGCTGGGGGTGGAAGTGCGGCTGGGGAATGAGGCGTTCTGAGGGGCCGGGATTGGGGAGTTGGGATTGGGGAATCGGGAATCGTAGAAGCGATCTGTGGGTGTGGTTGTGCCGAGCCGCGGTGGTGCGTGCTGCTGCGGCAGCACGCCAAGCGCGTGGTAGCCGCTAGGGTCTGCGCGCAGGCATTGTCCACGGCCCGGCGATTGCCACGTAGGAGCGTGCCTGCGCGCGACGGGCGTTACCGGGACAGCCGCTCGCGCGCTAGCGCGCTCCTACAAGGGCGTGCTGCCCTCTGCAGATGCGTGCCGTCATCACGGGTGCTGGACGTCGCAGGCCTCCAGGCCGATACGCATGCACGGCCCAGCGATTGCCGCGTAGGAGCGTGCCTGCGCGCGACGGGTGTTACCGGGACAGCCGCTCGCGCGCTAGCGCGCTCCTACAAAGGCGTGCTGCCCTCATGCAGATGCGTGCCGTCATCGCGGGTGCTGGACGTTGCAGGCCTCCAGGCCGATACGCATGCACGGCCCAGCGATTGCCACGTAGGAGCGTGCCTGCGCGCGATCGGGCGTTACCGGGACAGCTCCTCGCGCTCAGGCGCGCTCCTACAACGGCGCGCCGCCGATCAGCCCGCGGCCATCGCCGTTACGACTCCCCAATCCCGACTCCCCAATCCCCGCCTCAAGGCGCCTCGCCGCGCGCCTGTGCACGCGCGTTGGCGATCAAGGCCTTGAGCAAGGCGCGGTCGGTGTGACGGGAGATCGCAATGGCACCGAGCGCGATCGCTTCGGCGCGTAGCGTTGCGGACACATCGTAGTGCGCGCCGCTGAGTTTGTTCTGGAAGGCGCGGCGGGGAATGCCCAGCCGCGCCGCCATCGCATGCAGCTCGTCCAGCGTATCGCCGAGCAGGTGCGCCCAGCGCTGCTCGCGCCACGGATGCACCGCATCGTCGACGTAGACGGCCACCGGCAGGCCCTTAGGCCTTCTTGCCCTTCTTCTTCTTGCCGCCGTCAGTTGCGTCGTCGGCGTCGTCCTGCGACGCGTCGCCTGCGGTGTCGGCAGCGGCATCTTCGGCGGTGGCATCAGCATCGGCATCGGTGTCCGCGTCGGCATCTGCCTGGGCATCGCTTGCCTCGGCGTCTGCGTCTTCGGCTTCGCCGTCGTCGCCTTCAGCGTCGCTGTTCTCGAACTCGGACACCAGCGTGGTCAGGTATTCCTCGGCGGTCTTGCCGTCTTCGGCGGCCAGGTCGTCGATCATCTGCTGCAGCTGGGTGGAGTATTCCAGCGAGATAGTCTTGCCTTCCTTCTCCTGCAGATTGGCCAGGTGCTTGAGCATGGCCAGCATCGGCACCGGGTTGTCGGCGCTGCCCATGGTCTGGCCGCCGATCGACAGCAGCCATTCGCTGCCGTTCTGCAAGCCGATCGCAGCGACCACGCGGCCGTCGGCATCCTGCAGCACGGCATGGTTGGCGATCTGCGGCGCCTGGCCCAGACGGACGATCGGGCGCTTGGGTTGGGACTTCTTGCGCTTGTCGCGCTTGGCCTTGGAATTGCGGGACACGGTGTTCTCGACGCTGGGAATGGCCGACCATTCTAGGCGCTTGCGCGTGACCCGGCTCGGGTGCCGCCGCCAGGCCGATGAACGCCGGCCGCGCCGGGCGATGCTCCTGTCGGCGCTTCCGGCGTTCCGAAGGCCGCTGGCGCCGATATGTCGGACAGGCTGCAGCGGCTGGCACCGCGGGTCTTTCGGAGCGCCAACGCGCGATTGCCGGTCAGGATCGGCATGCAGTCCGACAAACAGGACGACAAGTAGCCCGCAGAGCGACCAGATCCGGGATGCACATCAAGTTCGGGATGCACATCGGATTCGATATGCACGATAATGTCTGCCGTCTGCCGTCTGCCGTCTGCCGTCTGCCCGCAACCGCAACCGCAACCGCAGCCCGCAACCGTCCGCAGCTGTCCGCAGCTGTCCGCAGCTGTCCGCAACCGCCAAGAACGCCAAGAACGCCAAGAACCGCCAGACAACTTCAGGCCAAGTTCCCTCCGCCGCCCTCAGCGCCGCGCGGGTACTTCGCTGACGGCAGTGCGCGGTGCGGCCACGGCGGCTTCGGCAGCCTTGGCCAGTGCGGTGGCCGAAGCCACCTGGCTGCGCGTGGAGACGCGCGGTGCCGCCGGCGCGGCGCTGGTGACCGGGGGTGCTGCAGCAGGCGGTGTGGCGCTGGCCGCAGCCGCAGGTCCGCCCGTCGGCGCAGCTGCGGTGGGTCCTGCCGCTGGCAGCGCGGCAGGGGTCCCCACCGCGGTGGTGGCGGTCGCTGCGGCACTCAGATCCGGCACATGGGTGTCGGCATCGTGGGTCGGCTTGCCCAGCGCAATGCCCTGGCCGGCGCCGGCCAGCGCGGCTTGTTCGGCATCCTGGGTCATCACCACGATGCTGATGCGGCGGTTGATCGGGTTTTGCGGGTCGGTCTTGTCGAACAGCACCGACGAGGACAGCCCCACCACGCGGGTGACCTTGGCATCGTCCATGCCGCCGCCCACCAACGCACGGCGCGCGGCATTGGCGCGGTCGGCGCTGAGTTCCCAGTTGGTGTAACCGGTATCGCTGCTGTAGGCGGTGGTGTCGGTGTGGCCGGTGATGCTGATGTGGTTGGGCACCTGGTTGATGAAGCTGGACAGCTCGCGCAGGATCGCCACGGTGTACGGCTTGAGCTGGTCGCGGCCCATGTCGAACATCGGCCGGTTCTGCTTGTCCACGATCTGGATGCGCAGGCCGTCCGGGGTGAGGTCGAGCAGCAACTGGTCCTTGAACGGCTCCAGCGCCTGGCTCTTGTCGATGGCCTCTTTCAGGTCCTGCATCAGCGCTTCCAGGCGCTTCTTGTCCCTGGCGCGGCTGTCTTCGTTGGTGTCGGCGGCGTTGTCGCGCTTGCGGCCCATTTCGTCCTTCTGCCCCTTGGCCATGTCGGCGGTGCCGCCGAGCTTGATCATCGAGGTGCTGGCGCCGCCGGGGCCGTTCATGCCCGGCGAGGGGGCCGGCGACTTGCCCGACAACGGGCTGGGATTGCGGAAGTATTCCGAGATCGCCGCGCGCTGCTCCTTGGTGGTGGCGGCCATCAGCCACAGCACCAGGAAGAACGCCATCATCGCGGTCACGAAGTCGGCAAACGCCACCTTCCAGGCGCCGCCATGATGGCCGCCGCCCTGCACCTTCTTGACCCGTCGGATGACGACGGTGGATTTGCCCTCGGCCATGACCGCGGTCCTACTTGATCGTCTTCAGGTGCGTTTCGAAATCCGCAAAGCTCGGACGCACGTTGGAGGGCAGCGTCTTGCGCGCGAATTCCAGCGCAATCTTCGGGTTGTAGCCACGCAGGCAGGCCAGCAGCGCGGTCTTGACCGCCTCGTACATGCGCCCGTCCTGCTCGGCGCGCGCTTCCATCGCTGCGGCCAGCGGTGCGACGAAGCCATAGGCCAGCAAGATGCCCAGGAAGGTGCCGACCAGGGCCGCGCCGACGTGGTGGCCGATCTCCTCGATCGGCCCGCCGATCGAACCCATGGTGATCACGATGCCGAGCACGGCCGCCACGATGCCGAAGCCGGGCAGGCCGTCGGACACCTTGCTCAACGCATGCGAGGGCGCCAGTGCTTCGTGGTGATGTTTTTCCAGCTCCAGCTCGAGCAACGGCTCCAGCTCGTGCGGCTCGATGTTGCTGCCGATCATCAGGCGCAGGCAGTCGGTGATGAAGTCCAGCAGGTGATGGTCGGCGACCACCTTGGGGTAGTTGCCGAAGATGGTGCTGTCCTGCGGTTTTTCGACGTGGTCTTCCAGCGCCATGAAGCCGTCGCGGCGCGCCTTGTTGAGCAACTCGTAGATCAGGCTCAGCGTGTCCTTGTAGTCGTCGGACTTGTACTGCGGGCCCTTGAACACGCCCAGGATGCTGCTGAAGGTCTCCTTGACGATCTTGCCGGGCGTGCTGACCAGAAACGCACCGAACGCCGCGCCACCGATGATCATCAGCTCGTACGGCTGCCAGAGCGCGCCCAGCTTGCCATGCGACAGCACATAGCCGCCGAGGACACTGACGATGACGACGATGAAGCCGATGATGATGAGCATGGCGCAGCCAAAAGCAAACAGGGTTGCTGTTGTTTCGGCTTGCGCGGCGGATTCTTGAAGCGCACGGCGTGAAGGTGTGCGGTGTAACTGAACGATCGCTTGGTCGATCGCATCTTCACGCGGCAGGTTGCGGCGCTGTCGTTAGTTGCGCCAGGTGCGCTCAGGCCGTTCCAGCTTTTGATTGAAGGGCTTTGCGGCGCGGATGCCCACTGCAAGCAACCCCTGCAACGCTCGTCGTGACATCGCCTTGCTCAGGTCAATCGCGCCTGGCTACAGCGGTGGTTCGACGCCTTGTCGGGGTCGCTGCATCGCGTCGGCGATGCGGCAGCGCCTGCCAGTGGGCGCAGGTGTTGCAGGCATGCATCCGGCACGGAATCCCTCCGGGCCGGATGCATGTGTCGGCTCAGGCCGGTTGCGCTTCGGCGCCTGCGCGCTGCAAGGGGTTGGGCAGGGCCTGGCCGTTTTCGGTAAAGCCCAGCGAGACCGAGTTCAGGCAGTGGCGTTCGCCGGTCGGCGGCGGGCCGTCGGGGAACACGTGGCCCAGGTGGCTGTCGCAGCGCGCGCAGACGATCTCGGTGCGGATCATGCCGTAGCTGGTGTCGCGGATTTCGCGCACATGGGCGGTGTCGTACGGGGCGAAGAAGCTCGGCCAGCCGGTGCCGGATTCGAACTTGGCGCTGGAGCGGAACAGCGGCAACCCGCACAGGCGGCAGGTGTAGACGCCGTCGAGCTTGTTGTCCAGGAACACCCCGCAGAACGGCGCTTCGGTGCCATGGTGCAGCAGCACGCGCTGTTCCTCGTCGCTGAGCCCGGCGATCAGGGCGTCGCGTTGGGCGGGGGAGGGAGGGGTCAGGTCGAACTGGCTCATGGGGTTCTCGCATGCGCGCGCTGGCAGGGTGCCGCGCCTGCCTCCGTGATGTGGGCGCTGTCGGCGTGGTTCAAGCGTGCGGGGACCAAGCCCCTCTCCCGTCGGCGCGCCACGGCACAGCTTGCGCGCCACTGGCGCGCGTGCCTTGGTGCGCCTGCGCCGCTTGCGCAGGCCGGGGCGCGGAGCGGGGGTTGGGGTGAGGTTACTGCGGCGAAGCCATTAAGCAGTAGTGATTGCCAGGCTTCACGCACCCCCATCCGGCACTGCGCGCCACATCGTCCCGATGGAAGAAGGAGGTATTTTTCGCGCCGTGATCATCTGGCGAACGCGTTCATCCCGCAGCCGATCCCGCGTATTGCCGCAGCACGCCGGCGCCCCCATCCAGTGAGTACTCCTCGATCAAGCACGGTGTCCGTCATGGCGATCCCTTCTTCAATGCGCGGCCTGCTGCTGTGCGGCCTGCTAGCTGCCGCCGGCGCCGCGGCGGCGCAATCGGCCACCAGCACACGCTCGTCCAATACACTGCAGCCGATCACCAGCCCGACGCCCGCCCAGCCCACGCTGACCGCGCCGCGCGCAGTGCAGCCCGCGCCGGCCACGGCTCCGGTGCCATCGCAGCTCGGCCAGCGCCCGTCCGCGCCCACCATCCCGACCCGTGGCCCGGCCCAAACGCCGGTGGCGCCGGCCGGCAGCCAGGTTGCGCCGGCCAGCGCGCCGATGGTCTATGACCGCAATGGCCGCTTGCTGCACGGCATGCAGCCGGCCGGCGCCAACCGGGTGCTGGATACCAAGACCGGGCGCTATTACGACGCGGTCCCGGCCGGCGACGGCATGCGCGTGGTGCGCTGACCCGCGCCATTACGAATCCTCACTCCCGAATCTCGAATCTCAGCCTTCGATCGGCAACGCCAAGGTCTCCTTGACCTCTTCCATTACGATGTAGCTCTTGGACTCGCGCACATGCGGCATGGTCAGCAAGGTGCTGCCGAGCAGCTTGCGGTAGGAGGCCATCTCGCTGATGCGCGCCTTGAGCAGGTAGTCGAAATCGCCCGAGACCAGATGGCATTCCAGCACGTTGGGCAGCTTGAGCGCGGCGCGCCGGAACTCCTCGAAAATGTCGCCGGACTTGTAGGCCAGGCTGATCTCCACGAACACCAGCAGGCTGGCCTTGAGATAGTGCGGGTCCAGCCGCGCGTAGTAGCCGGTGATGGCGCCATCGCGCTCCAGCCGGCGCACGCGCTCGGTGCAGGGCGTGGTCGACAGGCCCACCCGCTCGCCCAGTTCGGTAAAGGAAATCCGCCCCTCCTGCTGCAGGATGCGCAGGATCTTGCGGTCGATCTTGTCCAGCTCGCGGGTGCGGGTCGTCATCGGGTCTGCTTCCACAGGGTTTGACAGGAGGATTCACTGCCAAGGCGGGCTGATTCCAGAAATGGCACTGCCTGGCTCGCAATATACTGCGTCTAACTGTCCCCCTCGGCGCCTGGTTGTGGGGGAATACCCTTTCCAGGAGAACGACATGCGGGTGCTCATTCTCGGTAGTGGCGTCATCGGCACCACCACGGCCTGGTATCTGGCGCAAGCCGGTTGCGAGGTCACCGTGGTCGACCGCCAATCGGCGGCGGCGCTGGAAACCAGCTACGCCAATGCCGGCCAGCTGTCGTTCGGCTACACCTCGCCGTGGGCCGCGCCCGGTGTGCCCGGCAAGGCGGTGAAGTGGCTGTTCGAGCAGCATGCACCGCTGTCGATCCGGCCCACCCGCGACCTGCGTCAGCTGGCCTGGCTCAGCCAGATGCTGCGCAACTGCACCGCCGAGCGCTACGCGGTGAACAAGGCGCGCATGGTGCGCATGTCCGACTACAGCCGCGATTGCCTGAACGCATTGCGTGCCAGCACCGGCATCGAGTTCGAAGGCCGCCAGCTCGGTACCACTCAGCTGTTTCGCACCCAGCAGCAACTGGATGCCGCCGCGCAGGACATCGAGGTGCTGGCCCAGTACGGCGTGCCCTACGAGCTGCTGACCCCGGCGCAGATCGCACAGTTCGAACCGGGCCTGGCCGGCGGTGGCGCGCAGATGGCCGGCGCCCTGCGCCTGCCCGAGGACCAGACCGGCGACTGCCGGCTGTTTACCCAGCGCCTGGCCGAACTGGCCGCGCAGGCGGGGGTGGAGTTCCGCTACGGGCAGCAGATCGAGCATCTGCAGCACGCAGGCGGGCGCGTCACCGGCGTGCAGATCGATGGCCGCATCGAGACCGCCGACCGCTACGTGCTGGCGCTGGGCAGTTATTCGGCCGACCTGCTGCTCTCGCTCGGCCTGCACCTGCCGGTGTATCCGCTCAAGGGCTATTCGCTGACCATCCCGATCGTGGATGCCGCGCGCGCGCCGACCTCCACGGTGCTGGACGAGAGCTACAAGATCGCGCTGACCCGCTTCGACGACCGTATCCGCGTCGGCGGCATGGCCGAGGTGGCCGGCTTCGACCTGTCGTTGAACCCGCGCCGCCGCGCCACGCTGGAGATGGTGGTCAACGACCTGTTCCCCGGTGCCGGCGATCTGGCCCAGGCCGAGTTCTGGACCGGCCTGCGCCCAGCCACGCCGGACGGTACGCCGGTGGTCGGCGCCACGCCGTATGCCAACCTGTTCCTCAATACCGGCCACGGCACCCTGGGCTGGACCATGGCCTGCGGCTCGGGCCGCTATCTGGCCGACCTGATGCAGGGCCGCACGCCCGACATCGATAGCGAAGGCCTGGACATCTTCCGTTACCTGTCGCCACGCAGCGCCCGCGCGCAGCAGGAGGCCGCGTAGTGCGTCCTGCGCAAGCGTTGATCGACCTGGACGCATTGCGTCACAACTACCGCCTGGCCAAGCGCCTGGGCGGCAGCAAGGCCCTGGCGGTGGTCAAGGCCGATGCCTACGGCCACGGCGCGGTGCGCTGCGCGCAGGCGCTGGACAGCGAGGCCGACGGCTTTGCGGTGGCCTGCATCGAAGAAGCGCTGGAGCTGCGTCAGGCCGGCATCCGCGCACCGATCCTGCTGCTGGAAGGGTTCTTCGAACACGACGAACTGCGCCTGATTGCCGAGCATGATCTGTGGACGGTGGTGGCCACGCCGCAGCAGGTGCGCGCACTGGCCGAGTTCCAGAGCCCGCGTCCATTGCGGGTATGGCTGAAGCTGGACAGCGGCATGCATCGGCTGGGCCTGTCACCGGAAGACTTTCGTGCGGCGTGGTTGCGTCTGCGCGGGCTGCCGCAGATCGCCTCGCTGGTGCTGATGACCCACCTGGCGCGCGCCGACGAGCTGGAGTGCAGCCGCACCGACGAACAGGCGGTGGCGTTCGCGCTCACCGCAGGCGGCATGCAGGCCGAAACCAGCCTGCGCAATTCGCCCGGCCTGCTCGGCTGGCCGGCGCTGCGCAACGATTGGTCGCGTCCGGGGCTGATGCTGTACGGCGCAAACCCGTTCCCGCAGGACACCGACACCACCGCGCAACTACGCCCGGTGATGACGCTGCGCTCGCGCATCATCTCCGTGCGCGAGCTGCCGGCCGGCGAGCCGGTGGGGTACGGCGCCCGCTTCGTCGCCGAGCGTCCCACCCGCGTCGGCGTGGTGGCGGCCGGCTATGCCGACGGCTATCCGCAGTTCGCTCCCAACGGCACCCCGCTGCTGGTGGATGGCCAGGTCTGCCCGCTGATCGGGCGCGTGTCGATGGACATGCTGACCGTGGATCTCACCGAGCACCCGCAGGCCGACATCGGTGCGTCGGTGCAGCTGTGGGGCGATGCGCCGCGGGTTTCCCCGTTGGCGATGCAGTGCAATGTCAGCGCGTATCAACTGATGTGTGGACTCAAGCGCGTGCCGCGGACGTATGTGGGTGAGGCGGCAGTGGGCGAGGGAGTCACGCGGTGAGATGTCCCTTCTCCCATCGGGAGAAGGTGCTCCGAAGGGGCGGATGAGGGGACGTACCAAGCCACATGCACCTGGAACAACAGGTGGGCTTCGCCCGTACCTTCACCCCAACCCCCGCTCCACGCCCCGGCCTGCGCCAGCGGCGCCGGCGCACCAAGGCACGCGCGCCAGTGGCGCGCAAGCTATGCCGTGGCGCCCCGGCGGGAGAGGGGCTTGAAGCAGCAGCTCACAACCCCGCAGTACTCCGGTCGCCGCGGAACTGCTTGCGCACCCAGTCGTCGACCATCGCCTTTTCGAAGCGCAGCGGATCGCTGTCGGTCAGGCGCGGGCCGCTCATCAGAAACGCCGAATCCACCAGCTTGCGTTCGCCCTGGTCGATCACCTGGCCATCGGCGCCGGTCAGCGTGTAGTTGAAGCTCAGGCGCGGCGGGTAGATGTCCTTGACGATGCGCACGTCCTGCATGCGCGGCCCGTGCCAGGGCTCGTACTGGCCGGCGCGGCGGATGTCGGTGATGGTCACGCTCAGGCGCTGGCCGTCGGGCAGCTTGCGCGCGGCGCTCTGCTGGAAATAGGTCGCCAGCTGGGTCACCCAGTCGCCACGCTGCGCTTCCCAGCGGTTGCCGCTGAAGCGCACTTCGGAAAACTGCGCCGGGTCGGTCCAGCGCACATCGACCTTGCCATCGCTGGTCAGCGCGCGCGGCGCCTGCGGGTCGGTGACGTTGCGTATACGTGCCTGCGCGCCGGTTGCCGCGAGCAGTCCTGCCAGCAACAGGCTGGCGCCGCAAAGGCTGGAACGTTTCATGGAAAGTCTCCAAGCGGAAGGTACGTGGACGTACCGGGCGTCGTTGCAGTGTGGGGGCGCGTCTGCCTGCCGGCAACGCTTGCCGCGCAAGGGCTGGCAGGCCATTGCCACGCGGTTAATCCGCAACGCTGGCGCCATGACGGCGGGTTCACCGCGCCTGCGCCTGCGCTTCACGGCGCAGCCCGGAAGATCGCCAGCATGGACACCCACTCTTTCCGCACAAAGCCAGCCTCTTCGGCGCCGGCACACATGCCGTCGGACGTGCGCCTGCAGTTCATCGACTGGGCGAAACAGCACGGCCATAACCCCGCCACCGGGGCCGCCGCCTTCGTCGCCCTGCAAAGCGATGTGGACCTGGATCTGGCCACGCGCACGCTGCGTCTGGAGCCGGGAGCCTCGCCGCGTGATGCCTTGCGCGAGCACCTGGCCGCGCTGGCGCGCCAGGGCGATGTGGCGGTGCAGTTTCCGCCGGTCTACGCCTACACCGCCGCCAACGGGCTGGAGTACCGCTACTCGCTGATGCTGGTGATTGCCGAGGATTGCGTCGAGTGGACCGGGCGGGTCTGGCAGGACCTGGATTACCAGGGGATGCTCACCGGCCGCGGCCAGGGTCCACGCGCCAACTACACCCAACTGGCGCGGATGGCGCTGGAACACGAGCTTGATCAGGAGCGTCCCCGTTATGTCCAGGCATGAACTCGAATTGCAGTTGCCGCTGGGCGCACAGGTCGCCACCGGCGAGGATGGTTTCAGCGAGCGCTGCCGCAGCGAATGCGCCAAGCTAGGCCTGTCGCGGGTGCGGCTGCTGTTGCTGGACGCCGAGTACGCGCGTTCCACCGCCTGGCGCGAAGAAGCGCAGCGCTGGATGGACGAGCAGTTGCGCCGCGAAGGCGAGTGGGTGTTTCGCGGCGTGATCGCCGGGATCGTGGTGCTGGCGGCATGCATCGCGCTGTGCGCGGCGCTGCTGTGGTGATCCCCGGGGAGCCGGCGGCACGCGCGTGAACCGGGCCGGCCGGCTGTGCACCCGCTGACGACACCGGGCGTGGTTTCATCTGCTCGTCATCCGCCCTGGCATCACCCCTGGATCCCGATTTGAGCACCTCGACCACCAGCCCCGATCTGGCTACTAGCCACCCGGCAGCCCTCGCCGAGCCCTTCCTCGACCCGGGGATGTACCACGAGATCTTCCATAACCTGGACGCGGGGTTTTGCGTCATCGATATGGTGTTCGATGGCGACAAGGCCGTCGATTACGTGATCCGGATGACCAATGGCGCATTCGAGCGCTACACCGGTCTATCCAATGTGTTGAACGTGTCCATTCGGGGCATGCTGGTCGATCACGAACAGGAATGGTTCGACCGCTACGGCCATGTCGCCCGCACCGGCAACCGCATCCACTTCGAAATGCAGGCCAAGGCATTGCGCCGCTGGTATTCGGTGGACGCATTCCGGGTCGGGCAGCCGGAGCAGGCGCGGGTGGCGGTGTTGTTCATGGACATCACCGAGCGCAAGCGGGTGGAGCGCGAGCTGGCCGAGAGCGAGGCGCGTTTCAGCGCCCTGGCCGATGGCCTGCCAATGCCGGTCTGGGTACTGGACGCGCAAGGCGTGGTGCGCTTCGTCAACAGCGCCTATGGCGAATTTTTCGGCATCGACATTTCCAGCGGCACGGTGTCGGCCTGGAGCGAGTTGCTGCATCCGGACGACCTGTCGATCTTCCAGTTCGAACTGGCCACCGCACTGGAAGAACAGCGCGGCCTGCACGCCCTGGTGCGCGCGCGTCGCCACGACGGGCAGTGGCGCTGGATCGAAATGACCGCCACGCCGCGCTACTCGGCTGACGGGCGTTTCATCGGCCTGGCCGGCAGCAGCCCGGACGTGACCGAACAACGCGAGATCGAACTGGCGCGCGAGCAACTGCTCGAATCCGAGCGCAGCGCACGCAACGAAGCCGAGAGCATGGCGCGGCTGAAGGACGAGTTCCTGGCCACCTTGTCGCACGAATTGCGCACGCCGCTGACCACCATTCTGGGCTGGAGCGAGCTGCTGCTGCAGCGGGTCGAAGAAGGCCATCCCAACTACAAGGGTCTGTCGGTGATCGCCAGCAGCGCCCGTGCGCAGAAACGCCTGATTTCGGACATGCTCGACCTCAGCAGCATGTTGCTGGGCAAGGTGCAGTTGGAGGTCGAGTCGCTGGATCTGGTCGAACAGGTGCGCGAGGCCCTGAACACCCAGGAGCTGGCTGCCGAGGGCAAGGACCAGGTGCTGGAAGTGCATGCCCCGTCCGCGCCGTGTCTGGTGCTGGGCGATGCCACGCGGCTGCAGCAGGTGCTATGGAATCTGCTGTCCAACGCGATCAAGTTCACCCCGGCACATGGCCGCATCGACGTCACCATCGAACGCGACGACAGCCACCTGCTGGTCGCGATACGCGATTCGGGCGACGGCATCGCAGCGGAGTTCCTTCCGCATCTGTTCGGCCGCTTCCGCCAGGCCGACGGCACCACCACGCGCCAGCATGGCGGCCTGGGCCTGGGCCTGGCGATCGTGCAGCAGCTGGTGGAAATGCATGGCGGCCAGGTCAGCGCCACCAGCGGCGGTCGCGGCAAGGGCGCCACCTTCACCGTGCGCCTGCCGGAGCATATTCCAGATCAGGCCAGGCGTCCGCGGCGTGAGCTGCGCCGGCGCTTGATGTCCGAACAGATCATCGAAGCGCGCGCGCTCAATGGCTTGCGCCTGCTGGCGGTGGAAGACCAGCCGGACATGCTCGATTACCTGCGCCGCCTGCTGGAAGAGCAGGGCGCCGAAGTGGTCACCGCCGGCAGCGCCACCGATGCGCTGGCATTGATCGATCATCGCGGCCACGCACGCTTCGATCTGATGCTGACCGACATCGGCATGCCGGGCATGGATGGCTACGGGCTGATCCGCACCGTGCGCGAGAACATGGGGCTGGACGCGGCGGCACTGCCGGCCGTGGCAGTGACCGCCCTGGCACGCGACGACGATCGCAAGCGCGCGCTGGACTCCGGTTTCCAGGAGCATCTGGCCAAACCCTACAGCGTCGCCCAACTGGTCACCGCGGTGCGTGCCGCGCGCGAATCGGTGGAGTGAGAGGGCAGGCGGCGCCGATGTCGCGCCGCTGTTCCGGCTGACAAGCACAGGTGAAAGAGGCTGTTTACTGCCTCTTTCACGGCCGATGGCCTAGCGTGG
Source organism: Xanthomonas sp. NCPPB 1826 (assembly GCF_056725285.1). NCBI lineage: Bacteria > Pseudomonadati > Pseudomonadota > Gammaproteobacteria > Lysobacterales > Lysobacteraceae > Xanthomonas > Xanthomonas sp. NCPPB 1826. The sequence goes on along the minus strand of NZ_CM161521.1, from coordinate 4,296,092 downwards.
TGCATTCCCTCGATGGAGATGACGCCATGTCCAGATACGCCCCGCATGTCTATTCGGAACAAGTGCAGATCGCCACGCTCGAACATTGGGTGTCGCTACTCGGTGGGCAGGAGCGCGTGCGCGTCGAGCTCGACGACGGCAGCATGATCAGCGGCACCGTCGCCGTGCGCCCGAGCATCCAGACCTATCTGGACGACCAGCAGCGCGAAGGCCTCAACGGCCAGTTGCGCATCGACCAGCTGGATGCCGCGCAAGAGCCGCACTGGATCTGGATGGACCGCATCGTGGCCGTGCACCCCTTGCCGTTGGGCAGCGATCCGCAAGCCGCTCCCTGAGTCACGCATTGACGATGTGTTTACTTCTCGTCATGGCGTTGACGGCATGATGGCCGATTGTCGTAACTGTTCAGGATCAATCGCGCAATGAATGCTCCCGCGTTGAAGCTCGCCCGCTGGCCGCTGTCGCTGATGACCGTCGCCATCCTCGCCGCCTGCGGCGATACCGCCACGCTTGCCATCGAACAAGGGACCGGGCCGAACCCGCAATTGCCCGAGCCGGTCAAACGCCTGATCCCCACCGTCAAGGTGGCACCGGTCAAGCGCTGGACCGAGAACGCCAAGCCGATCGCTGCCGACGACCTGCAGGTGGCCGCGTTTGCACGCGACCTGGATCACCCGCGCTGGGTCTATGTGCTGCCGAACGGCGACGTGCTGGTGGCCGAGACCGCCGAGCCGCCCAAGCCGGAAGACGCTGAAGGCGGCGGCATCCGCAAGAAGGTGCAGGGCGCGATGATGAGCAAGGCCGGCGCCGTGGTGCCCAGCGCCAACCGCATCACCTTGCTGCGCGATGCCGATGGCGACGGCGTGGCCGAAGTGCGCACCCAGTTCATCAGTGGCCTGTTTTCACCGTTCGGCATGGCCCTGATCGGCAATCGTTTCTACGTGGCCAATGCCGATGCGCTGGTGAGCTTTCCGTACAAGCCCGGCGAGACGCATATCACCGCCAAGCCGACCTTCGTGGCCAATCTGCCGGGCGGCCTGAATCACCATTGGACCAAGTCGCTGCTGGCCAGTGCCGACGGCAGCAAGCTGTATGTCGGCGTCGGTTCCAACAGCAACGTGGCCGAAAACGGCATGGAGGCCGAACTCAACCGCGCCGCGATCCTGGAGATCGACCCGGCCACCGGCAGCAGCCGGGTGTTCGCCAGCGGCCTGCGCAATCCGGTCGGCACCGCCTGGGAGCCGCAGAGCAAATCGCTGTGGGTGGTGGTCAACGAGCGCGACGAGATCGGCAGCGATCTGGTGCCGGACTACCTGACCTCGGTGCGCGACGGCGGCTTCTATGGCTGGCCCTACAGCTATTACGGCCAGCATGTGGACGAGCGGGTCAAACCGCAGAACCCCGAGCTGGTGGCCAAGGCGATCAAGCCCGACTACGCGCTGGGGCCGCATACCGCCTCGCTGGGCCTGAGCTTTGCCAGCGGAAGCCTGTTGCCGGAGCGCTTCCGCCAGGGCGCCTTCATTGGCCAGCACGGTTCGTGGAATCGCGACCCGCCCAGCGGCTACAAGGTGCTGTTCGTGCCGTTTGTCGATGGCAAGCCCAGCGGCACGCCGATCACCGTGCTGGATGGGTTCCTGGATGCCGAAGGCAATGCGCAGGGGCGCCCGGTGGGCGTGAGCCCTGACAATACCGGGGCGCTGCTGGTGGCCGACGATGTCGGCAATGTGATCTGGCGGGTGACACCCAAGGCGCGCTGATCCAGATAACGCGCTGGCTTAGGCGTTCAAACGAAAAAACCGGGCCCAGGCCCGGTTTTTTCATGCGTATGCCGCGGTCTTGCGCGGCGCCACGCGGCCAATGCGTTTGCGCTCAGCGCGGCGGCTCGGGCGAGGCGCTGAAGCGGCGCGCATAGCCACGTTCTTCGGTGATCCGGCTGATGTCGTCATCCGCCATTTCCGGGGCGCCATACACCGCATACGCCACGCTGCCATCGTCGCGCTCGCCGACTTGGTGCAGGCGGTAACGCGGCCGGCCCGCACCGGTGTTTTCGGGGTAGTGCATCGGTGGCGGGGTGTCATCCAGATCCATTTCGCTGTTGTCGACCACTCCACCTACGAACAGGGCTCGCATCGCGTCTCTCCGGTATTGGTGTGATTCCAGCCTAGGCGGGCGGATGTTGCGTGCGCATCAATAGACCGTATAGACATTGGAAGGGTCGCTGTCTGCAGGTCACGCAATCGAATGCCCGCCCAAGCGGGCGCCAGGGCGGGCGGCAGGCAGCGCTCCCTTACAATGGCGGCCTGTTCCCGACCCGATGATCCGATGGCTGGCCCGCACGATGCCCCGCTTCAAGCTCTGTTTCTGCCCTTCGCCCAGGGCGTGCTGCCATGGCCCAGCGGCCCGGTGCTGTTCCTGCGCGCGCGCGACGGGTTCCCGCTGCGCGAGCATGCGGCTGCCGATGCGCTGACCTGCGAGCAGAGCTTTCGCCCCTTCGCCGAGGCGCTGGAGCGCAACGGCTGGAACGTGCGCGAAGAGAGCGAGATCGAGGCCGACAGCACCCGTTATGCCTTGGTGCTGGTGCTGCCGCCGCGGCAACGCGAGGAAGCGCGTGCCCTGTTCGCGCGCGCGGTCGCGCTGGCCGCACCGGGCGGCCGCGTGGTGGCCTGCCAGTCCAACAACGAGGGCGCGCGCTCGGGCGAGGCGGATCTGCGTCAGCTCACCGGCCTGGCCGGCAGCCTGACCAAGCACCATTGCCGCACCTACTGGAGCGCGCCGCTGCCTGCCGACACCGATGCGGCGCTGCAGGCGCGCTGGGCCGCGCTGGATGCGCCGCGCCCCATTCTGGACGGGCGCTTCGTCAGTCGCCCCGGTGTGTTTGCCTGGGACCGCATCGATCCTGCCTCGGCGCTGCTGGTCGAGCATCTGCCGAGTACGCTGGCCGGGCATGGCGCCGATCTGGGCGCGGGCTTCGGTTATCTGTCGGCCGAGGTGCTGGCGCGTTGCCCCAAGGTCACCGGGCTGGATCTGTACGAGGCCGAGGCGCGCGCGCTGACCCTGGCGCGGCGCAACCTGCAGGCCATCGCGCATCCGGCGCAGCTGCAGTACCACTGGCGCGACGTCACCGCTGGCCTGGGGGCGCAGTACGATTTCATCGTCAGCAACCCGCCGTTCCACACGCCTTCGCGTGCCGATCGCCCGGATATCGGCCAGCGCTTCATCGCCGTGGCCGCGCAGGCGTTGCGCCCGGGTGGGCAGCTGCTGCTGGTCGCCAACCGGCATCTGCCCTACGAGTACGTGCTCAACGAAAGCTTCGGGCAGGTGCGCGTGGCCGCCGAACGCGACGGCTTCAAGCTGATTTCCGCCATCCGCGGCCGCGGAGCGCGCGCATGAAGCTGGTCAAGCACATCGCCAACCTCGGCTACGGCAGCCGCAAGCAGGTGACCCAGCTGTTTCGCCAGGGCGCGGTCACCGACGCCGCCGGCGAGGTGCTGTATGCCGACGACCAGGTGGAGCACGATGCGATCCGCATCGATGGCGAACCGCTGGATCCGCCGGCGGGTTTCAGCCTGTTGCTGCACAAGCCCGGCGGCTACACCTGCTCGACCAAGGACACCGGCCGGCTGATCTACGAACTGCTGCCGCCACGCTTCCGTTCGCGCGCGCCGGTGCTGGCGCCAGTGGGGCGGCTGGATCGCGAGACCAGCGGCATGTTGCTGATGACCGACGACGGCGCGCTGCTGCACCGGATCATTTCGCCCAAGTCGGCGCTGGACAAGGTTTACGACGTCACCCTGGCCGAGGACCTGCGCGGCGACGAGGCGGCGCTGTTTGTCAGCGGCACGCTGTTGCTGGAAGGCGAAACCAAGCCGCTGCTGCCGGCCGAACTGGACGTGCTCGGCCCACGCGAGGCACGCCTGACCCTGCACGAAGGCCGCTACCACCAGGTGCGGCGCATGTTCGCCGCCGCCGGCAATCACGTGGTGGCCTTGCACCGCAGCCGCATCGGTGGCTTGGCGCTGGACGGTCTGCCGTCCGGGCAATGGCGCGCGCTGGGGGCAGGGGATCTTGCGGTGTTGTTCGGCCGCAGCGAGCAGGCCTGAGCCGCGCCGCCAGTGCTTGCGCCTGCGGCGCTCCCGGCCTGCGCGGTGTGCTGCAGGCCGCCTTCGCCGCAATGCCTCAGACGTACTGCATCTTGCGCGACATGCCGCCATCGACGATGAAATCCTGTCCGGTCACAAAGCCGGACAGCTGCGGCGACAGCAGATAGACCGCCAGTTGCGCGATGTCTTCCGGCGTACCGACCCGTCCGGCCGGATGCTGGGCATGGTCGCGCCGCGACAGCTTGGGTGTACGCCGGCGCGCCGGTGCGCGCCAGGCGTCGGTGCTGATCCAGCCCGGGCTGATGCTGTTGACGCGCACCTGCGGGCCTTCGCTCAGTGCCAAGGCGTGGGTGAAGGCCACCAGCCCGCCCTTGGCGGCGGCATAGGCTTCGCTATGCGGCTCCGATTGCCAGGCGCGGGTGGAGGCGATGTTGACGATCGCACCGCCGCCCTGGGCCTGCGCCAATGCGGGCAAGGCCTGCTTGCTGCACAGGAAGGCGCCATGCAGGCTGGCCAGCCTGCGATTCCACTCCTCCCAGTCCAGTTGCGGCAATGGCGGCACATGCGGATCGGCCACGCCGGCGTTGTTGACCAGGCCATCGAGTCGCCCGAAGCGGGTGAGCGCGGTGGCGATCAGGCGCGCTGCCTGGGCCGGGCGCGCGGCATCGCACCGCACGAAGGCACTGCGTCGCGGCAATGCCCACTCCTGCAGGCAGGCCTTGCCGGCATCGGCATCCAGGTCGCCGATCACCACGCTGCCGCCGGCGCCCAGCACCGCCTGGGCAATGCCACGGCCGATGCCTTGGGCGCCGCCGGTGACCACCACCACGCGGTCCTGCAACGGGGAGGGATTCCATGCGGAGACGGCGGGGGTCAGGGGCATCGGGCGCACCAGGGGAGTGAGGTCGCGCGCACTGTAACGCGGGCGCCGTGGTGGCCGTAGCAACGCGATCGCCGCGCGTGACGCATGCATGTTTGTGGCTTGCGCGCCGTTAGCGCGTCATGCCGCGCCGCTGCGTGCCGGCATCGCTGCGCGTTTCAGGCACGCGCAACCGCACGCGATGCGGCGGTCAGTGCTGCGATGCGCTCAACAACCGTTCCCAGCCGTCCTGGCCCAGGCGTTCCAGCGTCTGGATATTGCGTTCGACGATCACGTCCGGGTCCGGAAACGCGGCCACCGCACGCTCCACGCTGTCTTCGCGCAGCAGGTGCAGGGTGGGGTAGGGCGAGCGGTTGGTAAAGTTGGCCACGTCATCCACCGCCGCGCCTGCGAACTGATAGTCCGGATGGAAGCTGGCCACCTGCAACACGCCACCCAGATCCAGCGCTTCCACCGCCGCATCGGCGTTGTCGAGGAAGTCGTTGTAGTCCAGGAAATCGGTGAGCACGTCCGGATGCACGATCAAGGTGGTGTCGATCTGCTCGGCCGGCGTGTCGCGCAGCAACACCAGTTCTTCGGCCAGTTGTTCGAGCAGCGCTTCGGGCGTGCTGGCATCGCTGAGCACCAGCCGCACCTGCTCCTTGACGTAGACCGCCTTGGCGAACGGGCACAGATTCAGGCCGATCACCGCGCGCTCGATCCACTGGCGGGTGGCGGTCAACGGGTCGAGCGTGGCAGGCGTGGTCGTCATCGTGGCGGCGGCGTGATGGTGGGCCAGTGTATGCGATCGCTGCCGGCGTGGCCGCCTGTGCCGGTGTGGTGCAGCGCGGGGCCGGCGCTTGGCGGAACGCAGGAAAAACTCCAGCAGTTGCAGCGCTGAGGCGGCCTAGGTGGCATCCGCATGCGTGTTTGCGCCGACATGCGCGCGCAGAAACGCAATCGATGCCTGCGCAACTTTATCGGCGTGCGGGGTCTTGTGCGGCGAGCCGATCGCATGCGCGCCGGTGTCGAAGGCCATCGCGCAGGTGTGCTCCGGCGCGCTGCCGAGCGCAGCGAACATCGCCAGCATCGCCGGCACCGAGGCGGTGGGATCCTCCTCGCCGTTGGCAGCGCGGTAATAGCCCAGAAACACCGGGCATTGCACGCGTGGCCACGGTGGATCGGCGGCAACCGCGTCGAACAGGCTGCGCAGCGCGCGGAATCCATCCGGGTGAATGGTGCCGGACCAGAACGCCAGCGACGCGGCGGTGCGCGGGCGCGGGTCGGTCAAGGGCGTCTGCGCGGCGCAGACCTGATCCAGCAGCGCCGGGTCGGCCGGCCGGATGCCAGGTGACCAGGCGACTACTGCAGCCACCGCGTCGGGGCGCTGTGCCGCAAGCCACAAGCCCAGCGTGGCGCCCATGGACGAGCCGACGATCGCCACGCGTGCGCCCATGTGCTGTGCCTGCTCCAGCGCATCCAGGGCCGAGGCCTGCAACATCGCCGGCGTCAGTCCCTGCATCGCATCGGCGGCGCTGCGGCCATGCCCGGGCCAACGGTGCACGTACAGGTTGGCAGCCAGCGCATCGGCGATCTGCTCGGGCAGTTCGCCGGCTTCTCCCGGGCTGGCGGTGAACCCGTGCAGGTACAGCAGCGCCAGCGGCGTGCGTGTGCGCGCGGCGGTGTGCCAGTGCCGGCGTGCCGCGTTGCCCGGTTTCAGGTCAGCCGGTTGCATGGGTGGCATGCGCGGCGAGGATGGCCAGCAATTGGTGCGCGTTGATCGGTTTGGACAGATAGCCGGCCACGCCGGCCGCGGTGGCCTCGCGCATCGAATCGGTGCGGGTGTCGGCGGTCAGCACGATGATCGGCGGCAGCGCGGCGATCGCCGCGCGCGCCTCCCCCAGCGCGTCCCAGCCCGAGGTGCCGGGCATGTGCAGGTCGAGGAACACCAGGTCCGGCGCCGCCTCGCGGATGCGCTGCACCGCGTTGCTGCCATCGCTGTGAAAGCTCACCCGGTGCCCGGCACGGGTGAGCAGATTGCCGATCACCAGCCGATTGGTGTCCATGTCCTCGAACACCAGGCAGTGCAACGGCGGCACCGTCTCGGCATGCTGTTGCAGGGCCTCGCGCAGCGCCGGCGGGCGGCAGCCTTGCGCCGCGGCGGCGGCCAGTGCGAAGGTCCAGCGAAACACGCTGCCGCCGCCGGGGTTGTCGCGCACGCTCAGGCTGCCGCCCATCGCCTCGGACACCGACAGCGCAATGAACAGGCCCAGCCCGACCCCGCCCTCGGCACGGCTGAAACCGGTGCTGAGCTGGGTGAAGGGCGTGAAGATATAGGCCTTCTGGGCGTCGGGGATGCCGATGCCGGTGTCGGTCACGGTCACCGCGATCGCCCAGCGCTGCTGCACCTGCGTGGCGGCGATCAGCACGTCGACCGCGCCACCGGCCGGGGTGAACTTGATCGCATTGATGACCAGATTGGTGATGACCTGTTCGATACGCCCCTCGTCGCCGATGAGGTCAGGCGTCTGCGCGGCATCGCTGCGCAGCGCCAGCGCCACGCCCTTGGTCGACGCTGCACTCGCGCACACCGCTTTGACCGTGGCCAGCACGTCGAGCAGGCTCAGCGGCTTGCTGTGCAGTTGCAGCCGGCCACCGTCGATGCTGGCCACGTCGATCACTTCGTTCACCCGATGCCGCAGCGCGATCGCATTGACCGTCACCGCCTGCATCAGTTCGCGCTGTTGCGCCGACAAGGTGCCGCTGTCGATCAGCTGCGCGCAGTTGATGACCGCGTTCAACGGAGTGCGCAGTTCGTGGTTCATGGTGCTGATGAAGCGGCTCTGCGCATCGCGCGAGGCCAGCGCCTGCAGGGCGATCTCCTGCATTGCACTGACGATGCGCGCCACCAGCAGCGGCAGCACCACGCTCAGCGCCACCGCATACACAAAGTAGGCCGGCCGCGACAGCCAGTAGCCGGCCGGCGCGGTCAGCAGCATCAGTACGAAGGTGCTGAGCAGCACCGGCAGCGTCGCCTTCTGCCCATAGCGCGCTACCGCGGCGATGGTGATGAAGGGCAGGAAGGCATTCAGCGACATCAGCAGGATGAAGGCCAGATAGGTCTGGATGCCGATGAACAGCAAATTCATCGCAAAGCCGATCGCATCCAGCCACTCGCCCGGCGGAATGATCCTGCGTCGCACCAGCACCATCCAGACCACCGCCACCATCCACAGCGTCGCCGCGGTGGGGAAGACCGCCTGTGCATCCCTGACCAGCACCGGTTGCGGCCCGTACAGCCAGCCGAAGCACCACAGCGCCACGATGGTCTGCACGATCACCCGGCCGACGCAGGCGCGATATTCCAGGAACGATTCGAACAGCCGCACCAGCCTGTCGTTGCGCAGCTGCCGGGCGGCCAGAATCAGGCCGGGCGCCGCGCGGTTGGATCCACTACGCATGGGGGGCGGTGTCGTCGTTGGGGAGGGTGCGCCGGTAATTCTCGACCAGCAGGCCGGCCGCGGTCGCAATCGCGGTGTAGCGCTGCGCAAGCGCGGACCCCGGTTCGCCGCCGTCGACATCGCCGCGCAACTGGTCGCAGGCATTCAGCAGTTCGGCAGAGCCGGTCAGCGAGAGCGTGTTCTTGAGCGAATGGATCTGCTCCAGTGCCTGCGCCTGGGTGGTGCTGGCCTGGCCGAGCGTGCAGCTGGCGATGGCGCGCTGCACTTCCACCGCAAACGCATCGGCAAACGCTGCAGCCGCCAGCGGGTCCAGCCCGGCCAACGTGTGCAGCGTCGAGCCGGCTTCGATGCGTGGCTGTGCATGCGTCACGGCGCACGCCGTCCCGGCAGCGGGCGGCGCCTGCGGCACCGTGGCCAGGTGTGCGCGTTGCAACAGGCTGGAGAGCAGGCCACGCATGCTTGCATCAGATCCGTAACGCGCCGGCGCGCGCGTGGCCGATGCCCGGGCAGCGGACAGCCGGCACGCCGCGCTGCGCGGCCCGCCTGCACAGCGTGGCACGACAAGGCGCCGTGTCAGCCACCACGCGTGCTCAGTCGCGGAAGTTGTCGAACTGCAGCGGCAGCTCGAAATCGGCCTTCTTCAGCAGCGCCATCGCATCCTGCAGATCGTCGCGCTTCTTGCCGCTCACGCGCAGCTTGTCGCCATTGATCTGCGCCTCGACCTTGAGCTTGGCTTCCTTCAGCTTGGCCACCAGCTGCTTGGCCTGCTTCTGCTCGATGCCCTGCTTGACGGTGACCTTCTGGCGCGCACCGGCCAGGTTGGTTTCCATGTCGCCGAACTCCAGGCAACGCACGTCGATGCCGCGCGCCAGCAGGCGCGCGCGCAGGATGTCGGTCATCTGCTTGACCTGGAAATCGCTGGGCGCGGACTGGTTGATCGCCTTGCCGTCTTCCAGCTCGAACCTGGCCTCGACCCCCTTGAAATCGAAGCGCGTATCCAGCTCGCGGTTGGCCTGGTCCACCGCATTGGTCAGTTCGTGCTTGTCGACTTCGGACACCACGTCGAAGGAAGGCATGCAAAGCTCCTGCTGTCTGTAAACAGCCGCCATTCTAGGGCATCGCGTCACCGCCCCTGTCGACACAGGGTTGCCAGTCTGCGCGCACGCGCAGCGATAATGGTCCATGCCCACCACCCGCTCTCCGCTTCCCGCCATCACCTGGATGGTGGCCGCCGTGGCCTGTTTCTCGCTGATGGATGCGGGAATGAAGCTGCTGTCGGCGCATTACCCGCCGCTGCAGGTCACCCTGCTGCGCGGCGCCGCCTCGCTGCCGTTCGTGCTGGTGTGGGTATTTGCCACCGCCGGCCCGCGCTCGATCGTGCCGGTGCGCTGGGGCCTGCACCTGCTGCGCGGGGTACTGGGCATGGTGATGATCGGCTGCTTCGTCTACGGCCTGAAGCGCATGCCGCTGTCGACCGCCTACACGCTGTATTTCGTCGCCCCGCTACTGGTGGCGGCACTGTCGGTGCCGTTGCTGGGCGAGCGGGTCGGGCCACGCCGCTGGACGGCGATCGGCATCGGCCTGGTCGGGGTGATCGTGGTATTGCGCCCGGGCGTGGACGGGCTGATCTCGCTGCCCGGGCTGATGGTGGTGCTGGCGGCCACCGCCTATGCCATCGCCGCCATCACCGTCAGTCTGCTGACCCGCACCGACACCCCGCAGGCGATGGTGGTGTGGTTCCTGCTGTTCATGGCGGTCGGCGCCGGCCTGCTGGCCATCCCCGACTGGGTGCCGTTGCGGGGCGAGCACGCCTGGCTGATCGCCGGCATGGGCCTGGCCGGCGCACTGGGGCAGATTGCGCTGACCCAGGCCTTCCTGCGCGGCGAGGCCTCGATGATCGCGCCGCTGGAATACACTGGCCTGGTCTGGGTGATCGGCTTGGACTGGCTACTGTGGCAGACCCTGCCCGACAGCTGGACCTGGACCGGCGCCGGCATCATCGTCGCCAGCGGGCTGTATCTGCTGCGCCGGGAGCGGATTCGGAGGGCGGATCGGCCGATGTCGTTGGATAAGCCGTGATTGGGGATTCGGGATTCGGGATTGGGGATTCGCCAGAGCAACGGCAAGGCGCTCTGGCTTTTGCGAATCCCGAATCCCGAATCTCCAATCCCGTCCTATGCCAATCCCCAATCCCGACTCCCCAATCCCCAACTTAGAACTCATTGGAATATCGTCCGCAAACATTGACTGGTAGGCTTCACGGCCCCCCAATCGGCCACGCGCGGTGATCCAGTTTCAGCGCCTGCACAAGTCTTATTCCGTTGACGGTCGCCAGATCGTGGCGCTGCATCCACTCGATCTGCGGATCGGCCCCGGCGAGGTGTTCGGCATCATCGGCCATTCCGGTGCCGGCAAGTCGACCCTGATCCGGCTGATCAACCGGCTGGAAGAGCCCAGCGGCGGGCGGCTGCTGATCGGCGACGAGGACGTCACCGCGCTGGACAGCCAGGGCCTGCGCGCGCTGCGCCGGCGTGTCGGGATGATCTTCCAGCACTTCAACCTGCTGTCCTCGCGCACCGTGGCCGGCAATGTGGCGTTTCCGCTGGAACTGGCTGGCACCCCGCGCGCCGAGGTCGATGCGCGCGTGGCCGAGCTGCTGGCGCGGGTCGGGCTGGAGCAGCATGCCAGCAAGTACCCGGCGCAGCTGTCCGGCGGGCAGAAGCAACGCGTGGGCATTGCGCGCGCGCTGGCCACCCGGCCGCAGATCCTGCTGTGCGACGAGGCCACCAGCGCGCTGGACCCGCAGACCACCGCCTCGGTGCTGCAGCTGCTGGCGCAGATCAACCGCGAGCTGGGCCTGACCATCGTGCTGATCACCCACGAGATGGACGTGATCCGCCGCGTCTGCGACCGCGTCGCGGTGCTGGATGCCGGCAAGCTGGTGGAAACCGGCCCGGTGACCGAGGTGTTCCTGCACCCGCAGCACGCCACCACCCGGCGCTTCGTGTCCGAAGCCGAGCACGTGGACGAAGCCGAGCTGCATCGCGACTTCGCTGCAGTGGGCGGGCGCATCGTGCGGCTGACCTTCCTGGGCAACGGCACCTACGAACCGGTGCTGGGCCGCATCGCCCGCGAGACCGGGGTCGACTACAACATCCTGTCCGGGCGCGTGGACCGCATCAAGGACACCCCGTACGGCCAGCTCATCGTCGCGCTGACCGGCGGCGACCATAACGCGGCACGCGCCGGCTTCGTCGCCGCCGGCGTGCACGTGGAGGATCTGCGCGTATGACTCTGATCGCCACGACAAGCGGGTTTTTCCGCAATCTCGATGCCGCCAAGTGGGGCGACATCGGCCAGGCCACGCTCGATACCTTGCTGATGCTGGCCGGCGCGTTGCCGCTGACGCTGCTGATTGGCCTGCCGCTGGGCGTTGCGCTGTTCCTGTGCGGTGCCCCGCAGCTGCGCCGCCGCCCGGTGCTGTACGGCGTGCTCGCGGCACTGATCAACCTGCTGCGCTCGGTGCCCTTCATCATCCTGATGATCGCGATGATTCCGCTCACGCTGATGCTGATGGGCACCTCGCTGGGCGTGCGCGGCGCGATCCTGCCGCTGGTGGTCGGCGCCGCACCGTTCTATGCGCGGCTGGTGGAAACCGCCTTGCGCGAAGTGGACCGCGGGATCATCGAAGCCAGCCAGGCGATGGGCGCCACCACCCGCCAGCTGGTGCTGCGCGTGCTGCTGCCCGAAGCGCGCCCGGGCCTGATCGCCGGCGCCACCGTGACCACCATCGCGCTGATCGGTTTCACCGCGATGGGTGGTGCGATCGGCTCCGGCGGGCTGGGCGATGTCGCGTACCGCGAGGGCTATCTGCGCTCGCATTCGGATGTCGCGCTGATCACCGTGATCGCCCTGCTGGTGCTGGTGCAGCTGCTGCAGATGCTGGGCGACTGGCTGGTGGCGCGCTACAGCCGGCGCTGAGCTCAACCGGGATCGCGCGTTGCCGGCGCGCGCGGGGCCCAGCAAGCAACACGGGCCTGCCGATCGCGGCCACACCCGCGGTCTGCTAGGTTTAGCGCTTGCGGCAGTGCCGCATTCCTCCTCCCACGGACCCCCACATGAGCACATTCGCGTTTCGTTCCCTCCTGGCTGCGGCCACGCTGGCCCTGGCCTCCTGTGGTGGTAGCGGTGGCAGCAGCGGCGGCGACACACTGACGGTGGCCGCCACCGCGGTGCCGCATGCCGAGATCCTGGAGGTGGTCGAACCGCTGCTGGCCAAGCAGGGCGTCAAGCTGGACGTGCGCGTGTTCAACGACTACGTGCAGCCCAACGACCAGGTCGTGCAGAAGCAGATCGACGTCAACTACTTCCAGACCGAGCCGTATCTGGATGCCTACAACCGTGACCGCAAGAGCCAGCTGGTGACCGTTGTCGGCGTGCATATCGAGCCGTTCGGTGCGTATTCGCGCCGGTTCAAGGCATTGGCCGAACTGCCCAACGGCGCCGACGTGGTGATTCCCAACGACCCGAGCAACAACAGCCGCGCGCTGATCCTGCTCGACAAGGCAGGCGTGATCAAACTCAAGGACCCGAGCAATGCCCTGTCCAGCCAGCGCGACATCGTCGAGAACCCCAAGCAGCTGAAGTTCCGCGAGCTCGATTCGGCGATGCTGCCGCGCGTGCTCGACCAGGTCGACCTGGCACTGATCAATACCAATTACGCGCTCGACGCCGGCCTCAATCCGACCCGCGACGCGCTGGCGATCGAGAGCAAGGACTCGCCGTACGTGAACTTCCTGGTCTCGCGCCCGGACAACAAGGACGACCCGCGCGTGCAGAAGCTGGCCAAGGCCTTGACCAGCCCGGAGGTGAAGGCGTTTATCGAGCAGAAGTACAAAGGCGCGGTGTTGCCGGCGTTCTAAGAGCGGCGATCAAACCGACCGCGCTCACTGCCAGGCGGGTGTGGTCGATGCTCCGCATCGGCATGCACCCCGCGAACAAGCCGGTTGTTGCGCGCCGTCCACGTTCACCTGGTGTCCGCGCGTTTCGGGTTGCCAACCACTCTTCGCCGCCACCGAGCATGTGATGCCACTTCTCCTCGCCATACCGCTGGCCGTGATCATCGCCCTGGCGGTGTTCGCGGTGTTGTTGCCGTTGTCGCTGGTGCAGCGCTTTCGTGTCGGCACCGCGCGGCGGCAGGCACGCGGCTGGCTGTTGATGATCAATCTGGTCTCGGCCGGCCTCTCCACGGTGTTGTTCGTGATCTTCGTGTTGATCGCCGCCGCGTTCTGGCCCGGCGCGATCAGCCACGCCGCCTTCGGCTGGGCCTGCGGGCTGGCGCTGGGGCTGCTGGCACTGCGTCTGACCCGCTTCGAGCGCACCCAGCAGGGCCTGTTCTACCGGCCCAACCTGTGGCTGGTGCTGGCCCTGACCGCGCTGGTGGTGGTACGCGTGATCGCCGGCATGGTGCAGGGGTGGCGCAGCACCTGGCAGGGTGCTGCCTGGCCCACGGAAGGGTGGCTCAGTCACGCCAGCCTGTTGGGCGCGGCCGGCGTACTGCTCGGCTATGCGCTCGCCTATGCCACCTTGCTGTGGTGGCGCTGGCGCAGCGCGCGCCTGCGCGGCAGCGTCTACTGGCGCTGAGCGGGCGGCGCCACGATTTCAAAGCATAAAAAAACGGGCCTTGCGGCCCGTTTCTTGTTCGACTGAAACGTCGCTTTCCCGCGTGCTTAGAAGCGCGCGCCGACGCCGAAGCCGACGGTCCACGGATCCAGTTCCAGCTCGCTGCCGGTGCCCTGGCCGCCCACGCGCAGTTCCGGACGCGAACGCATGTAGCGGGCGTCGGCACGTGCGAACCAGGTGGAGTTGATGTTCATGTCCACGCCGACGGTGCCGATGACGCCCTTGGCGGTGTCCAGGCCCACGTGCTGGCCGGTGGCCGACGCCGCGTCGATCTTCTCGTTGCTGAAGTTCGACTCGTAGTAGCCCACGCCCACGAACGGACGGAACACGTTATCGGCCTGGCCGAAGTGGTACTGGCCGCTGATGGCGATCGGCTGCTGCTCGACGGTACCAATCTTGCCCACGCCATCGGCGTTGACACGGTGGTTGAACTTGTCGGCGGCGCCCCACAGCTCAACGGCCCAGTTGTCGTTGATGTAGTAGCTGGCGCTCAGCGTCGGTGCCGGGCCGCCATCGACGTCCAGGCCCGGAGCCGGATCGTTCTTCGGCTTGATCAGAGCAACACCGCCGACCACTGCCCAATGCTTTCCGGAAGCGCTATCGGCGCTGGTGGAAGCCGAGGAGGTGTCGCCGGTGTAGGTGGTGTCTTGTGCAAATGCCGACGGCGCAAACGCAAGTGCGGATACGGCAGCCAGGCTCAGGATGGAAATGGCACGCATTGGGGGGTCTCCTCAGTGTTCTTGTTAGGCCCGTGGAGTGGGCCGCGCCAAAGCTATTCCTGAAAATCTGAATCCACGCCCACCCGTGGCTCGCTAAAATTTCGTTTGTTCAGCAAGTTTCCGGAGAAGGCCGTGGCTGCAACAGGCAAGCTGAAAAAGACATTCACGCAGATGCGATCGCCGTGACGAAAACCGACCTGTTGCAGGGCCTTCCAGCGCACATTCCTAACGATTGCCGTGTCCTGGTGCTCGGCTCGATGCCGGGCAACGCCTCGTTGCACGCGGCGATGTACTACGCCCATCCGCGCAACCGTTTCTGGCCGTTGATGCAGGAACTGCTGGGCATCGAGGCCGGGTTGGCGTATCCGGCGCGCCTGCAGGCGCTGGCCAACTGCGGGGTGGGCCTGTGGGATGTGATCGGCCAATGCGAGCGGCGCGGCAGCCTGGACACCGCCATCGTCGCCAGCAGCATCGTGGTCAATCCGCTGGCGGCGCGGCTGGCGACGCTACCGCAGCTGCGTGCGGTCGCCTGCAACGGTGCGGCCGCCGCGCAGGCATGGCGCCGCCATGTGCAGCCGCTGCTGCCCGTCGCCCTGCACACGCTGCCGGTATGGGCCTTGCCGTCCACCAGCCCGGCCAATGCAGCATGGTCGCTGCCACGGCTGTGCGCGGCCTGGCAGCCGCTGCGCGACGCGCTGGATTAATGACGTCGGATCGCCGCGCAACCAACCCATGAGCGAAGACATCAGCGAGCCAATGGCGCCATGCGAGCCATGTGCCTGCGTCGTGGCGGGTTTGGCCGACACCTGTCACCACCGCAACGCCGGCCGTGTTGGTCAGCGCGCAGCCACCGGCCGGAAGTCATGCCAGCGTCCGGCACGGGCAAGTGCCGCTCCCGTGCAGGCATGCTGCAGCCAACGCATCAACGGAAGCGACCAGATGGCGATCAAGCACGCATTACCGATGGCAGCGGGCCTGCTGCTGGGCCTGCTGGTCGCCGTACCGGCCGCCAGCGCCGACGATCTGCACTGCAATGTCAGCAGCGACTACGACCTCACGCTCAACCCGCGCAGCCTGATCCTGATCCGCGCGTCGGGTACGCCGCAGCGGCTGGTGATGCGCCAGGGCGCCTTGTTCGTCGACGACCGCTGGGTCGCGGTGAGCGCGGACGATCGCGCGCGGTTGATCCAGTTCGAGCGGCAGACCCGCGACGTGGTGCCGCTGGCGCAGGAGGTCGGGCGCGAAGCGGCCGACATCGCCGTCACCGCGCTGGGCGAGGTGGCGGCCGGCTTCAGCCGCAGCCCCGAGGCCACACGCGTGCAGCTGGCGGCCGTGCGCGAAAAGATCGACACCCGCCTGAAGCAGAGTTTCGGCAAGAGCCAGCTCACCTCGATCGATATCGATGACGACATCGGCGCGATGGTGGCCGAGCTGCTGCCGCAGCTGATCGGCGATGTCGTCGCCGGTGCGGTGCAGTCGGCACTGACCGGAAACGATCTGCAGCTGCGGTCGCTGGAAGGGGTGGAAACGCGCATCGAGCGCCTGATCGAGCCGCAGGCGCGGGCGTTGCGGCCACGCGCGCAGCAACTGTGCACGCGGGTCGAGGCGCTCGACGGCTTGGACAATGCGCTGGCGTATCGTTTGCCTTCGGGCGAGCCACTGCAACTGTTGCGGGTCGATCGACGCGCGTCGAAATGATCCGGCGCATGCGCCGGCGAACGCTGCATCCCGTCCGGTGCGCGACTTTTTCCACGGCAATGGTTGGCGCTGCGGCCCGCAGCCGGCCACAATAGGGGTTTCCCCATTCTGTTGCCGGAGTTCCCCGTATGGCCGAAATCAAGGAAGCACTTGTCCCCGATATCGGTGACTACAGCGATGTCCCGGTAATCGAGGTGCTGGTGTCGGTCGGCGATACGGTCAGCAAGGACCAGAGCCTGGTCACGCTGGAATCGGACAAAGCCACGATGGAAGTGCCCTCGTCGGTGGCCGGCGTGGTCAAGGAGATCAAGGTCAAGGTCGGCGATTCGCTGTCGCAGGGCGCGCTGGTCGCGCTGATCGAAGTGGCCGACGCCGGCGCCGAAACCGCCGCCGCACCCGCCCCGGCCGCCGCTCCGGCCGCTCCGGCCAAGGCTGCGCCCGCTGCCGCGCCGGCGCCTGCCGCCAAGGCCGAGCCGGCTGCGCCTGCCGCGTCCTCGGACGGCGGCCTGGTCGAGGCCCGTGTGCCCGATATCGGCGATTACACCGACATCCCGGTGATCGAGGTGCTGGTCGCCGTTGGCGATACCGTCGCCAAGGACCAGAGCCTGGTCACGCTGGAATCGGACAAGGCCACGATGGAAGTGCCGTCCTCGGCCGCCGGTGTGGTCAAGGAACTCAAGGTCAAGGTCGGCGACACGCTTTCGCAGGGCAATGTGGTGGCGATCATCGCTGCCAGCGATGGCGGCGCCGGTGCGGCGCAGTCCCCGGCCAAGCCCAGCACCGACACCGCCGAAACCGCCGGCAAGGTCGAGCCGGTCGCCGTGTCTGCGGTGCCGGACAAGCTGGCCCAGCGCGAGATCGCGCAGGTGCAGGGCGCCCGGTCCAGCGAGGCCGCGCAGCCTGTGCAGGGCGGCCAGCCGTCGGCCGGGCAGCCGTCCAGCCCGCCGGTGACCTTCGACGCCGACAGCGTGCTGCCGTCCAAGGTGGCCTACGCCAGCCCGGTGGTGCGCGTGTTCGCACGCGAGCTCGGCGTGGATCTGAACCAGCTCAAGGGCAGCGAGAAGGGCGGCCGCATCACCCGTGAGGACGTGCAGCGCTTCGTCAAGGCCGCACTCAGCGGCGGCGCGCCTGCCGCAGCCGGGGCCGCACCGGCCGGTGGTGGCAACGGCCTGAACCTGCTGGCCTGGCCGAAGGTGGACTTCAGCAAGTTCGGCGAGACCGAGACCCAGCCGCTGTCGCGCATCAAGAAGATTTCCGGTGCCAACCTGGCACGCAACTGGGCAATGATTCCGCACGTCACCCAGTTCGAATCGGCCGACATCACCGACCTGGAAGCCCTGCGCGTGGCGTTGAACAAGGAAAACGAGAAGGCCGGCATCAAGCTGACCATGCTCGCCTTCTTGGTCAAGGCCAGTGCCGCGGCGTTGAAGAAGTTCCCCGAGTTCAACGCCTCGCTGGATGCGGCCGGCGAGAACCTCACCCTGAAGAAGTACATCAACATCGGCTTCGCCGCCGACACCCCGAACGGCCTGGTCGTGCCGGTGATCCGCGACGTCGACAAGAAGGGCGTGCTGCAGATCGCACAGGAAAGCGGTGAGCTGGCCAAGAAGGCGCGCGACGGCAAGCTCGGCCCGGCCGACATGAGCGGCGGCTGCTTCTCGATCAGCTCGCTGGGCGGCATCGGTGGTACGGCGTTCACGCCGATCATCAATGCGCCGGAAGTGGCGATCCTGGGCGTGTCCAAGTCGGCGATGCAGCCGGTGTGGAACGGCAAGGAGTTCGCACCCAAGCTGATGCTGCCGCTGTCGTTGAGCTACGACCACCGCGTCATCGACGGCGCGCTGGCCGCACGCTTCACCACCTACCTCAGCCAGGTGCTGGCCGACATGCGCCGCGTCCTGCTGTGAGAGCAGCGCTGCTGACCTTCGCCCTGCTGGGCGTGCTGCCGTGGACATCCGCGGCGGCACGCGAGTGCGAGAGCACGCTCGGGCGCGGCTGGCCGCCGGCGGTGGGCAATTACGGCACCGCGGTGACCACGCTGCTCGACGCCGGCACCAGGCCGAGCCTGTCGTTGCTGACGCTGCCCACCCGTGGCGTGGAAAGCGGGGTGTCGCTGGTACCGGGCAAGGACGGTGCCGACTGGACCCTGCGGCATAGCCGCGCCGACGAGCGCGTCTACAGCTGGGTCAGCCAGAGCGATCGTGGCAGTGTGCAGTTCCGCACCGCGCAGACCCCGGAAACGGTCGAGATCCCGATTCCGGCAGCGTTGGCAAGGCGCCTGGTCAGCAACTGGACCGGCGCACTGACGCAACTGGCGCCGAGCGGTCGCGGCGCCCCGGTGAGCGAGGGCGAGGTGCTGTCGTTCCAGGTCGATGGCGTGCGTTACAGCGGCACCCGCCCGAGCTGCGGCGCCGGCGAGTTGCTGCTGCAGCAGGCCGCGTTGCTGATCGAAGCCAGCGAAGGCAAGGAAAAGAAGCGCGACAAGCGCTGGACCCAAATCGAATCGTCGCTGGATGAACTCCAGCAGACGCTTGCCGGCACGGCCGGTTGAGCCACAGGAGAAGCAAATGGCGGTCATTGAAATCAAGGTTCCTGACATCGGCGATTACAGCGATGTCCCCGTCATCGAAGTGCTGGTCGCCGTCGGCGACAGCGTGCTCAAGGATCAGGGCCTGGTGACGCTGGAGTCGGACAAGGCCACGCTGGAAGTGCCGTCCTCGGCCGCCGGTGTGGTCAAGGAGCTCAAGGTCAAGGTGGGCGACAGCCTGTCCGAAGGTGCGCTGGTGCTGCTGCTGGAAGCCGAAGGTGAGGCCGCCGCACCGGCTGCGCCCGCCAAGGCCGACAGCAAGCCCGCACCGGCGGCTGCAGCGCCTGCCGCCGCGCCCGGCAGCAAGCCGCCGGTAACGCCGTCGCATCGCGCTCCGGCCGAACCGGCGCCGTCCAAGCCGGCGCTGGCCAGCGGCAAGCCGGCCGATATCGAATGCAAGATGGTGGTGCTCGGCGCCGGCCCTGGCGGCTACACCGCCGCGTTCCGTGCCGCCGACCTGGGCCTGGATACGGTGCTGATCGAGCGCTACGCCAGCCTGGGCGGGGTCTGCCTCAATGTCGGCTGCATCCCGTCCAAGGCGCTGCTGCATGCCGCCGCGGTGATCGACGAAGTGGCGCACGCCGGCGATTTCGGCGTGGACTTCGGCCAGCCCAGGATCACCCTGGACAAGCTGCGCGAGTACAAGGAAAAGGTGGTCGGCAAGCTCACCGGCGGCCTGGCCAGCATGGCCAAACAGCGCAAGGTGCGCACCGTCACCGGCGTGGCATCGTTCGTGTCGCCCAACGAGCTGGAGATCGTCGGCGACGACGGCAAGACCCAGCTGCTGCGTTTCGAGCACTGCATCATCGCCGCCGGTTCGCAGGCGGTAAAGCTGCCGAACTTCCCGTGGGACGACAAGCGCGTGATGGACTCCACCGACGCGCTGGAACTGCACGACATTCCCAAGACCCTGCTGGTGGTCGGCGGCGGCATCATCGGCCTGGAAATGGCCACGGTGTACAGCGCGCTCGGCAGCAAGGTCACCGTGGTCGAGTTCATGGACCAGCTGATGCCGGGCGCCGACAAGGACCTGGTCAAGCCGCTGGCAGATCGCCTGAAGAAGCAGGGCGTGGAGGTCCATCTCAAGACCAAGGCCACCGACGTCAAGGCCGACGCCAGCGGCATCACGGTGTCGTTCGAAGCGGCCACCGAGGGCGAGAAGCCGGGTTTGCAGGCCACCGCCTACGACCGCGTGCTGGTGGCGGTTGGCCGCACGCCCAACGGCAAGAAGATCGGTGCCGACAAGGCCGGCGTCACCATCACCGAGCGCGGCTTCATCCCGGTCGATCGGCAGATGCGCACCAACGTGCCGCACATCTTCGCCATCGGCGACATCGTCGGTAACCCGATGCTGGCGCACAAGGCCACCCACGAGGGCAAGCTGGCCGCCGAAGTGGCTGCCGGCGAGAAGAAGGAATGGGTGGCGCGGGTGATTCCGTCGGTTGCCTACACCAACCCGGAAATCGCCTGGGTCGGCGTGACCGAGACCGAGGCCAAGGCCAAGGGCCTGAAGGTCGGCGTGGCCAAGTTCCCGTGGGCCGCCAGTGGCCGCGCGATCGGCATCGGCCGCACCGAAGGCTTCACCAAGCTGATCTTCGACGAAGAAACCCACCGCGTGATCGGTGGCGCCATCGTCGGCGTGCATGCCGGTGATCTGCTGGCCGAGATCGGCCTGGCGATCGAGATGGGCGCCGAGGCCGAAGACATCGGCCACACCATCCACGCGCATCCGACCCTGAGCGAATCGGTCGGCATGGCCGCAGAGGTCTACGACGGCACCATCACCGACCTGTACATCCCGAAGAAGAAGTAAGCGCACGTCAGCACTTGCTAGCGACAACGCCCCGCCCCGCGCGGGGCGTTGTCGTTTCGGTGTGCTGCCGGGAGGGGTTGCGGGGTGCGGCCGTTCCCACCGGGGCATTGCATGCGCCACGGAATGCATTGCTCGCAGTGTTGATGCTCTGCGCTGTGGTCCCATGGCGCGTTGCAGCTGCGCAACAGGACGAGGGTCCGGCGCATCGTCGCCGGGCACAATGACCTGCCGTGCGGCCCAGGCGGGCGTGACGGTGTGGATGCTGGTGCGGCATTGCCATGCTGATCCGGCCTTCAAGGCGCAGATGCCGGGTGCGCTGACGCAACAGGTCGCGCATGGCGATATCGGTGCACTCGCTGGTGCTGTCGGCACCGCGCAAAAAAGACAAAAGGCCCGCAAAACGCGGGCCTTTTGGTGCAACGCTGCGCGTCGATCAGAACGCGAACGTCACGCCTGCAACCGGGCCCTTGAACTCCTGCTTCAGGCCGATCAGGCCGTCGCTGCCGCGCTGGTCGACGTCGAGCTTGAACCAGTCGTAGCCGGCGAAGATGCCGAAGTTCTTGGTGAAGCGGTATTCGGCAATCGCGTTGGCGCGGCTCAGGTCGCCGTCGTAATCACCGAAGTCGCCCCAGCTGGTGTTGAGGTACTGGCCCTGCACGTTGAACAGCCAATGCTCGCTCGGACGGGCGGTGAAGCGGATGCCGACCACCGGCGCAACGCCGTCTTCGCTTTCGTCCAGCACGTCGCCACTGAAGACGCTACCCAGGTCGGCGTATGCGTTGGCTTCGACCTTGGCGTATTCGGCGCCGATCTGCAGGCCCAGGCTGAATTCCGGCGAGTCGATGACCGAGTAGTCATACACCAGGGTGGCAACCTGATACTTCAGCTCGCCCTTGATGAAGCTGCCGGTCGGCACGGTGACGCCACCGCCGCTGATGTCCTGGGTCAGGGTCTCGCGGCGATCCTTGTCGTACTTGAAGTAATCGAAGATCAGGCGCTGGCGGGTGCTGATGCGGAACACGCCATCGACGCGCGGCTCCCATTCCTTGCCACCGAGCTTGAAGTCTTCGTTGACCGACACGTTGTTGCCCGCCACCAGCGTGTTGCCACGGATGGTGTTGTCGTTGTCGACGTTCATCGCACCTAGACGGAGCTGGAAGCGGTCATCGGTATCTTCGGCGTGCGCCGGCGCGGCGTAGGCGGCAGCCAATACGCACGGGATGGCCAGTGCGAGAAGGTGTTTCATGGGGGAGCTCCGAATTCTTGGAATGGTCAGGCGGTTCGGCCTGTGCGGCGCATCTTCGATAAGACCGCGTCTTCCATAAGTGAAGGAGCTGTCGCATTGTTGTGAAGGCCGAGATAGCAATCGGACAAAACGGTCCGCTGCCACGGGCCGTCAGACTTTAGTCGTACGCCGCGCAATCCGGGCGCCAATGGCGAAGCGGTACGGCTGCTGTCGCAGCACGATGGAGCCGATTGGACCGCCGATGGGAAGGTCGCAGGGTGCGACAAAATGCGCAAAAAGCAGGAGCCCCGGTGCTCTGGGGCTCCCATACGCGACCTGCGGCAGGACCTTTCGACGAGGATGTGCAGGCCTCGCCGGTTATGACCGCCGGTTTGTGGCAAAGTTCCCACCCGCCGCGGCAACCCCTGTATGGTGCGACGCAGCAACGGATGACCTCTGCCGGTTGTCTCGCAATTTGTCCCATTGCTATACTTTCGCGGCTCGACGAGGCGCATCTGCGCTTCCCACTCATTCACACGTAAGGTAACCGTAGTGCTGAACTCCGTTGACGCGGGTCGGCGGTTGATGCTGCGCGCTGCGGTATATCCGCTTGCCGCTGTAGCTATAACCAGTCTGGGGTTGCTGTTGGTCGGTCCCCGTTACTCTGCCGGTCTGGCATTGACCGGATTTGCGACGGTGCTGGGCGGTTGGGTGGCAGCACGTACCGCGCTAGGTGGCGGTATTCAGGCAGCCGGCATTGCCATGGTCCGGCTGATTCTGGCAATGGTGTTGAAGTGGGTGTTGGTTTTCGTGGCGCTGGCGCTTGGCTTCGGCCTGTGGCGGCTGCCTCCTCTGGCCTTGCTGGCGGGTATCGCCATCGGGCTGATTTTTCAGGTTCTGGCTCTGGCCAGGCGTTGATTCGAACTTAAAGGGCTCCGGACACATGGCGGGCGAGGCAGCAACACCTACCTCCTATATCCAGCATCACTTGCAGAACCTGATCTATCCGGTTCGCGAGGGTGGCGGCACGTTTTGGACCATCCACGTCGACACCCTGGTCATGGCGGTGTTGATGGGCCTGGTGATGGTCTTCGCGTTCTGGACGGCGACCCGCAATGCCACCGCCGGCGTGCCGGGCAAGTGGCAGGCGTTTGTCGAGATCTGCCTGGAGTTCGTCGACCGCCAGGCCAAGGACACCTATCACGGCAGCAGCAAGCTGGTGACGCCGATCGCGATCACCATCTTCTTCTGGATCCTGTTGATGAACCTCATCAAGATGATCCCGGCCGATTTCATCGCCATCCCGCTGGGCTGGGCCGGCATCCATGCCTGGAAGCCGGTGCCCACCGCCGACGTCAATGCCACCCTGGGCATGTCGATCAGCGTGTTCTTCCTGATGATCGTCTTCTCGCTGCGCTCCAAGGGCGTGGGCGGCATGACCAAGGAATTCCTGACGGCGCCGTTCGGCAAGTGGATGATGCCGTTCAACCTGCTTTTGAACATCGTCGAGTGGCTGAGCAAGCCGATTTCGCTGGCGATGCGACTGTTCGGCAACATGTTCGGCGGCGAGATCGTCTTCCTGCTGATCTGGGTGCTGGGCGGTGCGGGCATCGCCGGCATGGTCGCTGGCGGCGTATTCGGCCTCGGCTGGATGCTGTTCCACCTGTTGGTGATTCCGCTGCAGGCCTTCATTTTCATGATGCTGTCGATCGTGTATCTGAGCCTTGCCGAAGACAGTCACTGAGTTTCGCTGCACCCTTCATACGCTTCATCCCGATTCATCCATCACCCTTAGAAACTTTCGTTCGGAGATCACCATGTACCTCGCCGTCCTGACCAACCTCGCTCAAGTCCAGAGCTCCACCGTCCTCGCCGTCGGCATCATGATCGGCCTGGCCGCGCTGGGTGCCGGCCTCGGTCTGGCCATCATGGCTGGCAAGTTCCTGGAATCGGCTGCGCGCCAGCCGGAACTGATCCCGGTGCTGCAGGTCCGCATGTTCATCACCGCCGGCCTGATCGACGCCGCGTTCATCATCAGCGTCGCCGTCGGCCTGCTGTTCGCCTTCGCCAACCCGCTGGCCCAGGTGTTCATCGAGCGTCTGTCGCAGGCTGCCGGCTGATCCAGCGGTAGCAGGATGTGGAGGCAACCGCGTGCGGTTGCGTCCGCGGATGAAGGTCGGAAAGCGTCGCCATGCGGTGGCGCTTTCACCCCTAAACAGCGATTGAGCGACCCATGGATATCACCCTTACCATCTTTGCCCAGGCGCTGGCCTTCGCCGGTCTGATCTGGATCGTCGCGACCAAGATCTGGCCGCCGCTGCTGCAGGCGATCGAAGAGCGTCAGCAAAAGATCGCTGAAGGTCTGGCTGCGGCCGATCGCAGTCAGAAGGATCTGGCGCAGGCGCAGGAAAAGGTCAACGAAGCACTGAAGGACGCACGCACCAAGGCCAACGAGATCATCGATCAGGCCCATGCGCGCGCCAACCAGATCATTGAAGCGGCCAAGCACGAGGCAATTGCCGAAGCCAACCGTCAGAAGGATCTGGCGCAGACCGAGATCGACGCGTCCGCCACGCGTGCCCGCGAGGAACTGCGCAAGCAGGTGTCCGTGCTGGCCGTCAGCGGTGCCGAGAAGCTGCTCAAGCGCGAAATCGATGCCAACGCCCACAAGGCGCTGCTCGACGAGCTGGCGGCGGAGATTTAATCGATGAGTCAGGCCCTCACACTTGCCCGTCCGTACGGCCGCGCCGCGTTTGCGATCGCGCGTGAGGGCGGCAACTTCGCGCCCTGGTCCGATGCGCTGGCGTTTTCGGCGCAGGTGGCCGGCGACCCGCGCGTGGCCGCGCTGCTGCTCAACCCGGCCCTGGGCCAGGATCAGGCAGTGACGTTGTTGGCGCCGCCGCAGGCGAGCGAAGACTATCTGCGTTTCCTCGGTCTGCTGGCCGACGCGCAGCGGCTGTCGCTGCTGCCGGAAGTGGCAGGACTGTACGAACAACTGCGGGCCGAAGCCGAACACGTCGTCAAGGCGACGGTGACCTCGGCGGCTGCAATGAGCCAGGCGGAACTGGACACGATCGCTGCTGCGCTGAAGAAGCGTTTCGGCCGCGAGGTGGACATCACCACCGCGGTGGATGCTTCGTTGATCGGCGGCGCGGTGATCGACACCGGCGACGTGGTCATCGACGGCTCGCTGAAGGGCAAGCTTGCGCGTCTGCAAAGCTCGCTCGCCCACTGAATTCACATAAACGCATGGCCCTCGCGGCCGGCACCTAGGACTGAACGATGGCAACCACGCTCAACCCCTCCGAAATCAGCGACCTGATCAAGACCCGCATCGAGGCGGTCAAGCTGTCCGCAGAGTCGCGCAACGAAGGCTCCGTGACCAGCGTGTCCGACGGCATCGTGCGCATCTTCGGCCTGGCCGACGTGATGCAGGGCGAAATGATCGAACTGCCGAACAACACCTTCGCGCTCGCACTGAACCTGGAGCGCGATTCGGTCGGCGCCGTGGTGCTGGGCGATTACGAGAACCTGCGCGAAGGCGACGTGGCCAAGACCACCGGCCGCATCCTGGAAGTGCCGGTCGGTCCGGAACTGCTCGGTCGCGTGGTCAACGCGCTGGGCGAGCCGATCGACGGCAAGGGCCCGCTGGGCGCCAGCCAGACCGCACCGGTGGAGCGCGTTGCGCCCGGCGTGATCTGGCGCAAGTCGGTCGACCAGCCGGTGCAGACCGGCTACAAGTCGGTCGATGCGATGATCCCGATCGGCCGCGGCCAGCGCGAGCTGGTCATCGGTGACCGTCAGACCGGCAAGACCGCGCTGGCGATCGATGCGGTGATCAACCAGAAGGGCACCGGCATCAAGTGCGTGTACGTGGCGATCGGCCAGAAGGCCTCGACCGTTGCCAACATCGTGCGCAAGCTCGAAGAGAACGGCGCGCTGGCGCACACCGTGGTGGTGGCTGCGACCGCGTCCGAATCGGCCGCGATGCAGTACATCAGCCCGTATGCCGGCTGCACCATGGGCGAGTACTTCATGGACCGCGGCGAAGACGCGCTGATCGTGTACGACGATCTGTCCAAGCAGGCCGTGGCCTACCGCCAGATCTCGCTGCTGCTCAAGCGCCCGCCGGGTCGCGAAGCCTATCCGGGCGACGTGTTCTATCTGCACTCCCGCCTGCTCGAGCGCGCTGCGCGCGTGTCCGAGGAGTACGTGGAGAAGTTCACCAACGGTGCGGTGATAGGCAAGACCGGTTCGCTGACCGCGCTGCCGATCATCGAAACGCAGGCCGGCGACGTGTCCGCGTTCGTGCCGACCAACGTGATCTCGATCACCGACGGCCAGATCTTCCTGGAAACCGACCTGTTCAACGCCGGCATCCGCCCGGCCGTGAACGCCGGTATCTCGGTGTCGCGCGTCGGTGGTGCGGCCCAGACCAAGATCATCAAGAAGCTGTCCGGCGGCATCCGTATCTCGCTGGCGCAGTACCGTGAGCTGGCGGCGTTCGCGCAGTTCGCCTCGGACCTGGACGAAGCCACCCGCAAGCAGCTCGAGCGCGGTCAGCGCGTCACCGAGCTGATGAAGCAGAAGCAGTACGCGCCGATGTCCATCGCCAACCAGGCGCTGTCGATCTATGCCGTCAACGAGGGCTACCTCGACGAAGTGCCGGTCAACAAGCTGCTGGCGTTCGAAGAAGGCCTGCACGCGCACTTCGCCAACACCCAGGGTGAGCTGGTCTCCAAGATCAACAGCACCGGCGGCTGGGACAACGACATCGAAGCTGCCTTCAAGAAGGGCATCGAAGAGTTCAAGACCACGGGCAGCTGGTAACAGCGCCGGGAGTCGGGATTGGGCATTCGGGATTCGTAGGAGCGGTGATCTGAGGGCTTGAACGCCCAGGATCACCACTTCGGATCTCCAGATTCAGGTACTCGGGGTTTGTGGGTGAGGTGACGTCGGCGGCTTTGGCCAATCCCGAATCACCCATCTCGAATCCCACCATCGAAGCGAGCGAGTATGGCAGGCGGACGCGAAATCAAAACCAAGATCAAGAGCGTGCAGAACACCCGCAAGGTGACGCGCGCGCTCGAAATGGTCTCGGCCTCCAAGATCCGCAAGGCGCAGGACCGTATGAAGACCTCGCGTCCGTACGCGCAGGCGATGAAGCAGGTGATCGGGCATCTGGCGCAGGCCAGCACCGATTACCAGCATCCGTTCCTGGTCGAGCGCGAGCAGGTCAAGCGGGTCGGTTACATCGTGATCTCCTCCGACCGCGGCCTGGCCGGCGGTCTGAACAACAACCTGTTCCGCAAGATGCTGGGCGAAGTGCGTCCGTGGCAGGACAAGGGCGCCGAGATCGACGTGGTGACCATCGGCCAGAAGGCTTCGGCGTTCTTCCGTCGCATCAAGGTCAACATGGTCGGCAGCGTCACCCATCTGGGCGACAGTCCGCAGATCGAGCAGTTGATCGGTGTGATCAAGGTGATGCTGGATGCCTTCGTCGAGGGCAAGGTGGACCGCGTGTATCTGGTCTACAACCGCTTCGTGAACACGATGACGCAGAAGGCCAGCTTCGATCAGCTGCTGCCGCTGCCGGCTGCCGAGCACAAGGTGGCGCACCACGATTGGGATTACCTGTACGAACCCGATGCCGCGACCGTGCTGGAGCACGTGATGACGCGTTACATCGAGTCGCTGGTGTATCAGGCCGTGCTGGAAAACGTGGCCTCCGAGCATGCTGCGCGCATGGTGGCGATGAAGGCCGCCAGCGACAACGCCAACAAGATGATCGGCACCTTGCAACTGGTCTACAACAAGGCGCGTCAGGCGGCGATCACCCAGGAAATTTCGGAAATCGTCAGCGGCGCGGCCGCGGTATAAGCACGGCCGGGATTGGGGATTCGGGATTGGTAGGAGCGCAGCGAACTGTGCCTTTGCGAATCCCCAATCACGAATCCCAAATCACAAAATTCCACGAGATGGCATTTGCCACTCGGACAGAACAAAGCTAACCGGAGCAGCAAAATGAGTCAGGGCAAGATCGTTCAGATCATCGGCGCGGTCGTCGACGTCGAATTCCAGCGCAATGAAGTGCCGAAGGTCTATCACGCGTTGAAGGTCGAAGGCACCGAAATCACCCTGGAAGTGCAGCAGCAGCTCGGCGATGGCGTGGTGCGCACGATTGCGCTCGGCTCCACCGACGGCCTGAAGCGCAACCTGCTGGCCACCAACACCGAGCGCGCGATTTCGGTGCCAGTCGGTGCCGGGACGCTGGGCCGCATCATGGACGTGCTGGGTCGTCCGATCGACGAGGCCGGCGACGTGCAGGCGTCGGACCATTGGGAAATCCATCGCGCTGCGCCGTCGTATGAAGACCAGTCCTCCAGCACCGAGCTGCTGGAAACCGGCATCAAGGTCATCGACCTGATGTGCCCGTTCGCCAAGGGCGGCAAGGTCGGCCTGTTCGGCGGCGCCGGCGTCGGCAAGACCGTCAACATGATGGAGCTGATCAACAACATCGCCAAGGCGCACTCGGGTCTGTCCGTGTTTGCCGGCGTGGGCGAGCGTACCCGTGAGGGCAACGACTTCTACCACGAGATGAAAGACTCCAACGTGCTGGACAAGGTCGCGATGGTGTACGGCCAGATGAACGAGCCGCCGGGCAACCGTCTGCGCGTCGCGCTGACCGGCCTGACCATGGCCGAGTACTTCCGCGACGAGAAGGACGAGAACGGCAAGGGCAAGGACGTGCTGTTGTTCGTGGACAACATCTACCGCTACACGCTGGCCGGTACCGAAGTGTCCGCGCTGCTCGGCCGCATGCCGTCGGCAGTGGGCTACCAGCCGACCCTGGCCGAGGAAATGGGCGTGTTGCAGGAACGCATCACCTCGACCAAGAGCGGTTCGATCACCTCGATCCAGGCCGTGTACGTGCCTGCGGACGACCTGACCGACCCGTCGCCGGCGACCACCTTCGCCCACCTGGACTCCACCGTCACGCTGAGCCGTAACATCGCTTCGCTGGGTATCTACCCGGCGGTGGATCCGCTGGATTCCACCAGCCGCCAGATGGACCCGCTGGTGATCGGCACCGAGCATTACGACACCGCCCAGCGCGTCCAGCAGACCTTGCAGAAGTACAAGGAACTGAAGGACATCATCGCGATCCTGGGCATGGACGAGCTGAGCGAAGAAGACAAGCAGTCGGTGTCGCGCGCACGCAAGATCGAGCGCTTCTTCAGCCAGCCGTTCCACGTGGCCGAAGTGTTCACCGGCTCGCCGGGCAAGTACGTCTCGCTGAAGGACACCATCCGCGGCTTCAAGGCGATCTGCGACGGCGAGTACGACCACCTGCCGGAGCAGGCGTTCTACATGGTCGGCAGCATCGAAGAAGCCGTCGAGAAAGCCAACAAGATGAGCGCCAAGGCGTAAGAGCCGGGATTTGGCATTCGGGATTCGGGATTTGGTACGGCGGTGAGCGGGGTGCGGAGACGAGGTGAGTGGCCACAGTGAAAGCTGCGGTCGCCAATCCCGAATCCCCAATCCCCAATCCCCGCCTCACAACGCGAGGCACCATGAGCACTATCCGTTGCGACATCGTCAGCGCCGAGAAGGAAATCTTCCACGGTGAGGCGACGCTGGTCGTGGCCACCGGCGAGTTGGGTGAGCTGGGCATCGCGCCCAAGCACGCACCGCTGATCACGCGCCTGAAGCCGGGCAAGGTGGTGGTCACCACCGCCAGCGGCGAACAGCTGGACTTCGCCATTTCCGGCGGCATCCTGGAAGTACAGCCGCAGGTGGTGACCGTGCTGGTCGACACCGCGGTGCGCGCGCAGGACATCGACGAAGCCGCCGTGCGCAAGGTCAAGGAAGAGGCCGAGCGTCTG
Organism: Xanthomonas sp. NCPPB 1826; assembly: GCF_056725285.1. NCBI lineage: Bacteria > Pseudomonadati > Pseudomonadota > Gammaproteobacteria > Lysobacterales > Lysobacteraceae > Xanthomonas > Xanthomonas sp. NCPPB 1826. The sequence goes on along the minus strand of NZ_CM161521.1, from coordinate 4,266,062 downwards.
CTGGCCAACCGTGGCGACACGGTGGATGTGGCCGATGCGCAGCGTCGGCTGGCCGAGGCGACCGTGCAGCTGCAGGCACTGGAACGCCTGCGTCGCAACCTCAAGCACTAAGCACGTTTGCGTGCGCGCATTTGCTAGCGCACACACACGTGATACCCGATGCACCGCCGCACGCAGGTGTGGAGTGAAAAACGCCGACCCCAGGGTCGGCTTTTTCGTTTCTGGAGCTGCGCGTGCGTGGCGCCGCCCCCATGCCTGGGCACAGCAGGCACACTGCCTGCCTTGCGCTGTGCCGCCGGTTGCAGCGTGGCGCGGCCCCTCACTCACGCACGTCGAGGAACACCCGATGACCCGCACGATCGATGGCTTTCGTAGTTATGCGCTGAGCGGCCTGCTGGCTGTGGCGATGCTGGGGTGCGCGCTGCCTGCACGCAGCCAGCCGCCGCTGGATCCGCTGCTGGATCGCATTATGCAACGCAATGCCATCGGCGATGCGGTGGCGCTGAGCAAGTGGGACAGCGGCAAGCCGGTGCTGGACCAGGCCCGCGAGGCGGCGGTGCTGCAGAGCGTGCGCGAGCAGGCGCCTGCGCATGGGCTGGATGCCGACGATGCGGCGCGTTTCTTCGCCGCGCAGATCGAGGCCAACAAGGCGGTGCAATACGCATTGTTGAACCACTGGCGCGAACGCGGACGCGCGCCGGACACGGCGCGTCCGGATCTGGCGAGCCTGCGCACGCGTCTGGATCAACTGCAAGGCGAATTGCTCGACGCACTGGCCGAGGTCGCGCCGGCACGTGCAGCGCCGCAATGCGCGACCAGCACCGCGCGTGCCGCCGCCCATTACGCCGCGCAATGGCAGCTGGACGCGCTGCATCGCGCGGCGCTGGTACGCAGCCTGGGCGATTTCTGCCACTGATACGGGCCGGGTCCGACACTGCCCGGGCTCAGGGACGCTCGCTCAGCGATACACCACGTGCCGGCCCAGGAAAAACGACACGATCGCCAGCCCGCCCTCCACCAGCGGTTTGGCCAGCCAGGCCAGACGCAGGCCGACCAGATCCACCGTTGCCGACAATAGCCAGGTGCTGATGAGCGTGAGTGCCAGCCACATCAGCGCAAAGCGGCGAAAACGCAGCCAGCCCAGACGTGCGCCGCCTCCCTGGGCAAAGGTGTAGCGGCCATTGAGCCAGAAGCCCAGCACCGCGCCACTGATCCGCCCGAGCAGATTGGCCGGCACGGCAGGCATGCCGGCTGCGGTGGCGACGATGAAGATGCCGCAGTCCACCGCTAGCTGCAGGGCACCAATGATCATGAATTGGCTGCCTTGGCGGAACAGACTCATACGGGCCGGGTCATCGTGGAAGGGTGACCATGCTAACCGCAGCGGCGCTTGAAAAGTGTCATCGTCGCGCGTGCTGCAGGCAGGACACGACGCACTGCCGGGACAGCGACTAGAATTTGGTTCTCCCATGTTCTGGAACGCTTCGATGACTCTGCCCTTGTACGTCGTGATCCTGGCTGCGGGCGAGGGCAAGCGCATGCGCTCGTCCCTGCCCAAGGTGCTGCAGCCGCTGGCGGGCCAGCCGATGCTGGCACATGTGATCGCCACGGCGCGGCAGCTGCAGCCGGCAGCGATCCATGTGGTGCACGGGCACGGCGGCGAGCAGGTGCAGGCGGCGTTTGCTGCGCAGGGCGATCTGCACTGGGCCGAGCAACGGCAGCAACTGGGTACCGGGCATGCGGTGCAGCAGGCGATGGATGCGATTCCGGATGCGGCCACGGTGCTGGTGCTGTACGGCGATGTGCCGCTGATCCAGTCGCAGGACCTGCTGCAGCTGCTGCACGCACCCGGGCGCATGGCGGTGCTGGTGGCCGATGTGCCCAATCCCTCCGGCTACGGCCGCATCCTACGCGATGCCGAGGGCAAGGTGGCCGCGATCGTCGAGCAGAAGGATGCCAACGACGAGCAGCGCCGCATCCGCACCATCAACACCGGCATCCTCACTGCCGAGTCCACGGCGCTGCGCCGTTGGCTGGCCGGTCTGTCCAACGAGAATGCGCAGGGCGAGTTCTATCTCACCGACGTGTTTGCCAGCGCCGCCGCCGATTTCACCCCGGCCGACATGGTGCATGTGGCCGACGCGCAGGATGTGGAAGGCGCCAACGACCCCTGGCAGCTGGCGCAGCTGGAACGCGCCTGGCAGCTGCGTGCCGCCCGTGCGCTCTGCCTGCAGGGCGTGCGCATGGCCGACCCGGCGCGCGTGGAGCAGCGCGGCACGGTGACCGTGGGCAGCGACGTGCAGCTGGATATCGACGTGATCCTGGAAGGTGATGTGACGCTGGGCGATGGTGTGGTGATCGGTCCGTTCGTGCGCTTGCGCGATGTGACGCTCGGCGCCGGCACGCAGGTGCGCGCACATTGCGATCTGGAAGGCGTGGTGACCGAAGGGGCGGTGCAGATCGGTCCATTCGCGCGGCTGCGTCCCGGCACCGTGCTGGCCGATGGCGTGCATATCGGCAACTTCGTCGAGACCAAGAAGGTCACGATGGGTGTGGGCAGCAAGGCCAATCATCTGACCTATCTGGGCGATGCGGTGATCGGCAGCAAGGTCAACATCGGCGCCGGCACCATCACCTGCAACTACGATGGGGTGAACAAGTCGCAGACCAGCATCGGCGATGGCGCCTTTGTCGGTTCCAACAGCGCACTGGTGGCACCGATCGAGATCGGTGCCATGGCCACCATCGGCGCGGGCTCGGTGATCACCCGCGATGCGCCTGCCGGGCAGCTCAGCGTCACGCGTGCGCGTCAGACCGTGGTCGAGGGCTGGGAGCGCCCGACCAAGAAGTAGCGTGCCTGCAGGCGTGCGGCCTGGCTGCACGTCGCTGCGGCGCGCACAGCTGCTGTAAAGCGATGCCATGCATAGGCTATGCCCGTCACGATGGCTCAGGAGGTACACGATGCGAACGCCACGTTGCGCGTTGCTGGTGACATGGCTGCTGCTATTGGCGGCAGTGCTGCCAGCTGCGGCCCATGCGCAGACCTACCGGCTGTATCTGGCGCCGGACGGCAACGATGCGGCGGCAGGCACCAGCGCGACGACCGCGTTGCGGAGTCTGGCGGCCGCCCAGCAGCGGCTGCTGGAGCAACGGCCCAGCGGCGCGGTGGACGTGGTGATCGCCGCCGGCACATATCTGCGGCAGTCGGTGCAATGGACATTCACCAACGGGGCGCCCATTCGCTTTATCGCCGCGTCCGACGCAGCCGCGCCACCGTGGTTCGACGGGCGCGGTGGCGCGACCTGGTTCACGCTGAAGGGCGGCAGCGATGCTGCCACCCGGCTGACCTTCACCGGGTTGAAGGTCAGCAATTACTGGATGGCGATGGACCTGGGCAGCAGCAAGCGCAGCGCGGACGGCAACAGCGGCAACATCATCCGCAACATGACCTTCGAACGGATCGGTGGTGTCCATGGCAGCAGCAGTGAGGCCGCCTATTCGTTCGCGGCGATCCGCCTGCAGAACTCGCGCGACAACCGCATCGAACACAATCGCTTCGTATCGATCGAAAACGACACCCGGACCTCGGGTTTCGTGCACGCGATCTACCTGGCGCGCCACTCCTCCGGCAACCGCATCGAAGGCAATACCTTCACCGACGTCAACGGCGATGCCGTGCGTACCCGCGATGCCTCCGACAACACCTACGTGGCGGCCAACCGTTTCGTCCGGGCCGGCAAGTACGCGGCGTTTTCGGACTGGATCAAGCCCGATGGCGAGTGTCCGTCGCAAGGCGGGCAGTTCGTCGACAACACCGTTGGAACCGGCTATTACGGCACGATCGCCGCCACCCGCACCAGTGGTGCCGACGATGCCTGCGGTGCGTTGAAACAAGCGCGGATTGAAGAACGCGGAACGGTGCGCGGCAACTAGCCGGCCGCCGCCGCCGGCAGCAGCAAGGTGACGCACAACCCGCCGTGTTCGCGGTTATGCAGCGAGATGCGCCCGCCGTGCGCTTCAGCGATCTCGCGGGTGAGCGCAAGCCCGAGCCCTGTGCCATTGCGCTTGGTCGAGTAGAACGGCATCAGTGCGTTATGCAGCACGGCCTCGTTCATGCCGTTGCCGCGGTCCAGCACTTCGATCCGTAGCCATTGCGGCACGCGCGTGACGCGCACGGCGACATCGCTGTTGGGCGGCTGCGCTTCGCTGCAGGCTTCGTGCGCGTTCTTGAGCAGGTTGAGCAGCGCCTGCTCGATCTGCGCGGCATCGATGCGGCTGGAGACATCGCTCAGTGCGCCCTGCAGCTGAAACGGAATCTGCTGCCGCAAACGCTCCAGGAATGGTGCCCATTCGATGGTCTGCAACTGCGGCTGCGGCAACTTGGCAAAGCGGGCGTAGCCGCGGATGAAGCCTTCCAGATGACGTGCGCGTTCTTCGATGGTCTCGAACACCGTGCCGAGCCGGTCGGTGCGTTCGCGGCGCAGCAACTCGGCGCCGGAATGTGCCAGCGATGCGATCGGTGCGAGCGAGTTGTTCAATTCATGGCTGATCACGCGGATGACCTTCTTCCAGGTCTGCACTTCCTGGCGCCGCAGTTCGGTGGTCAGGGTGCGGATCAGCAGCAGCTCGTGACCGCGTCCGTTGAGATGGAAACTGCGGCGTGACAGGTGATAGATCTGCTCGTCGTCTTCGTCATCGCCGTCCTCGCGGACCGCAAACAGGCAATCGCCGCCGCGGGCCAGCGCATCGCGCAGTTCGCCGGGCATGCGCGCGAGTACGTCGTCCAGGTGCTGGCCTTCGAGCTTGCGCCCATCGTGCAGCAACTTGCGTGCGGCGTTGTTGGAAAAACCGATGCGGCGCACGCCATCGCCACCGGCCACCACCAGCAGCATCGCCACCGGGGTGTTCTGCAGCATGGTGTCGAGCATCAGTTCGCGCTGCACCAGGTTGCGCCGTTGCGCGCGCAACACCTCGCCCAGTTCCGCATGCGCCTGCACCAGCTGCGCCAGCTCGTCGTTGCCGCGCCAGTACACGCCGAAGTTGTATTCGCCATCGCGGTAGCTGCTGGTGGTGCCGGCCAGGGCACGGAACAGCGAGCGCATCGGCGCAGTGGCGCGGCTGAGGCTGAACCACATGGCCGACAGCAGCACCACCACCGACACCGCAGCCACTTGCCAGCCACGGTCCATCCAGTACGCCATGAACCAGGGCAGCGCGGCGGCCAGCGCCAGCACCGGCAACAGCCGCAAGAACAGCGAGAACGTGAAGGAACGTTGCCACATGTCGGGAATCATTCCGAAGTGATGCCGTAGCGGTCCATGCGCCGGTACAGCGCCTGCCGGCTCAGCCCCAGCTCGGCAGCGGCCTGGGCGATGACGCCCTGCGCGCGCGCCAGTGCCTGCTCGATACGGGCGCGATCCGGCTCGCCCGTTGCCGGCGCGGCCGGGCGCGACGCGGCTGCGCGCGGTAGGTTCAGATCGCCGGCTTCGATGCGCACGCCTTGCGCAAGCAGCGACGCGCGTTGCAGCACATTGCGCAGCTCGCGCACGTTGCCGGGCCAGGCGTGCCGCTGCAGGGCATCGCGCGCCTGCGTGGACAAGGGTTTTTCGCCGGCCAGGAAGTGCTCGGCCAATGGCCCGATATCGCCGGGGCGTTCGGCCAGGGCGGGCAGCGCGATTTCCACCGTGTTGAGGCGGTAATACAGGTCTTCGCGGAAGCTGCCATCGCGGATCATGGCCTGCAGGTCGGCATTGGTGGCGCTGATCACGCGCACCTTGGTGTGGCGTTCGCGGTTGGAGCCCAGCCGCTCGTAACGGCCGGTTTCCAGCACGCGCAGCAGCTTCATCTGCCCGGCCAGCGGCAGGTTGCCGATTTCGTCCAGAAACAGCGTGCCGCCATCGGCGGCTTCGAACTTGCCTTCGCGCGCCTTGTTGGCGCCGGTATACGCGCCGGCTTCGGCGCCGAACAGCTCGGCTTCGATCAGTTCGCCCGGCAATGCGCCGCAATTGAGCGCAATGAAGGGGCCGTGTTTGGCGGGAGAGTTGGCCTGGATGATCTCGGCGATCTTCTCCTTGCCGCTGCCGTTGGGGCCGGTGATCAGTACCGGCAGATCCGAGCGTGCGACCTGGCAGGCGAGCGCGATTGCGCGTTCGCTGGCGGGGTCGGCGAACACCGCGCCGCGCAGGTCGTAACGTTGGGTCAGCTGCTCGCGACCGCGCCGCTCGCGCTCGCGCCGACGTTCCAGCTCGCGGCGCGCTTCGGACAGCTCCAGCAGGTTGTTGACCGTGGTCAGCAGCTTGGTGTCGTCCCAGGGCTTGGCGATGTAGTCGGCCGCACCGGCCTTGACCAGGCCCACCGCGCTGCCCAGGTGGGTCCAGGCGGTGAGCAGGATCACCGGCAAGTCCGGGTGGCGCTGACGGATCTGAGTGAACAGCGCTTCGCCTTCCTCGCCGGAGGTGGTGTCGGCGGTGAAGTTCATGTCCTGGATCACCAGATCAAATCCCTGCTCGTCCAGCAGTGCCAACCCGGCCTGCGGCGAGTGCGCATGCCGCGCCTCGATATCGTGCAGCGAGAACAGCACCTCCAGCGCAGTGGCCACGGCGGTGTTGTCGTCGATGATCAGGATCTGCGGCATCGCGGTGCTCGGTGAAAGGCGCGGGAGGGAAGGGCTATCAGAACAGGATTCGGGGCGTGGCGGAACCGTGCGAGCAATAGGGAGGACATGAGCCTGACTGGCCTTTGCCGGACGGAGCTGATCCCGGCAATCCAGTGATGGTCTGATCGGTGCGACGAGGTTGGCAGCGGGCATGCGTCGATGCCGAGCTCAAGTGCAGGTTCCGGCGCAATACCGGATATCAAGACGGGCAGGCGCCTGCGACACAGGCGCCTTGGTAGACAGGGCGGTGGTGACAAAATCGGCATTGCCCAGGCGGCCGACGGCCAAGTCGCTTGTGGCGATGCTGCCATCGCGCAGGATCTAAGCAACATCACTGTGTGCTGTGTGCTGCGCGTCAGTGGGTCGACAGCGACCGCTGACGCGCAGCGTGCGCATCACGCACTGCGCGTGGCCACCGCCGGCGGCACCATCGCGGCGCGCCGTGCGGGCCAGTACACGGCGATCTGGCCCAGCGCCCAGAGCAACAGTGCGCCGATCGGCAGATACAGCACCGGCAGGCGCGGCAATTCGTAGCGGGCCATCAGCCAGACATTGATCGAGTACGCCAGCAACATGCCGAGCACGATGCCGACCGAGGCCAGCAGAAAATTCTCAATCTGGAAGTAGCGCAGGATCTGGCCGCGTGTGGCACCCAGTGCACGACGAATGCCAATCTGCTTGGTGCGTTGCTGCACCCAGAAGCTGGCCAGGCCGACGATGCCCAGCGCGGTGACGATCAGTAGCGCGATGCTCATGGTGATCAGCAGCCAGGCCATGGAGCGATCCTGTCGATAGAAATTGCGCCGCATCTGCTCGAACACCTTCGGTTTTTCGATGATGCGGCTTGCGCTGTTCTTTTCCAGCGCTGCCACTGCCTGACGCAGCACCTCGTCACGACGCGCCGGATCGGTGCGTAGCAGGTAGCGGCCGCCGTCCTTGTAGGTCATCTTGATCGGGGTCAGCATCGAATCGTCGTAAACAGCTGCGCCGCCATAGTCGTTAACGCGCGCCAGATGCTCCACGATGCCGACGATCTTCATGGGCGTGTCGCCGCGATAGATCGATTTCCCCAGGGCTGACTGGCCGGGGAACAGCTTGTGGGCTGCACTTCTGGTCAGGATGGCACTTGGGACGTTGGCCGTCTTGTCATCGGACCAGGTGAATTCGCCTTCCGTGAAACGGCGCCCCTGTACCAGCGTCAGGCCCATCGTATCCAGGGTCTGACTGTCCCCGGTGTAGTCGTTGACGTTGATCGTGGAGTTCTTCTGGTCAGCCGTCAGTTTGAGGCCACTGACCCACATGTTGTCGCCATAAGGAATCTGACTGACGCTGGAGGCATATTTGACGCCGGGAATGCTGCGCAGTGCAGCCAGGTCTGTCTCAGTGAGTGCGCGTGCGTCTTCATCGCGCCCGATACCGCTGATGCTGAGCGTCACCAGTTCGTTCTCTGCCAGACCGCTGGGGCGTTGTGTGCGCTCCAGGCGATCGCCGATCAGGAACAAGGCATTGGAGATGATGGCGCAACTGAGTGCTACCTCGAGCACGATCAGGGCAGCCGCCGTTTTGTGGCGTCGCAGGGTGGACAGAATGGGGCGGATTTCCATGGGCAATTCCTTGAGAAGGGCTGGCGAAACGCTGCGAAAGGGCGCGCGGTTCGGAGGTCAGCTCACTGCGCTTTGAGTTGGATGGCCGGTGGCACGGTGCATGCGCGCCATGCGGGGAGTAGCCCGGCCACGATGCTGGCCACCAGCGCGAGAGCAAACGTGGCCAGCAACATTGCCGGATCCAGCCTTGCCAGGTCGGCATATTGAGCGGGTTGTTGACGCACCCCCCACAGCCCCAACGCGGCAAGACCGAGCCCCAGGATGCCGCCGACCAGACCGATGGTTCCTGCCTCGACCAGCGACTGCGCGAAGATGCTGCGCTTGGTTGCCCCCAGTGCCCGGCGCACGCCGATCTCTCCACTGCGGCGCATGAATTTGGCCAGCAACAGGCCGACGGTATTGACCAGACACACCAGCAGGAACCCGAATGCCAGCCAGGTCTGCAGGCGCACATCGCTGGGAACGACCTTCTTGAAGTCCAGCCACTCCATCACGCTGCGCAGCTGGACGTTCGTGGGCTGCTCGAAGCGCCCGGCCCGTCGCTGCTGATCCGAATAGTTCTCCAGGTACTGACGGTACGCAGTGACCTTCTGTGGCGTATCCAGTTGCACCCAGTATTGGACCCAGGAACAGGCTGCGTTGATATCTTCCGGCGAACTGCTTTCGCCCCAGCATGAACGCTGTCCACTGTTTGAGAGTTTCAGTTCCATTGCGGTACTGAACGGCAGGAAGACCTGCTCGGACTTGTCGTAAGCCTGGCCACCCAGGTTGTAGAACGCTGGGGTCAACCGCCATTCGCGAACAACACCCACAACCCGCATGATGTTGCGATTGACGTTCACCGTGCGGCCGACGCTGTCCTCACCATGGAAGAGCTTCTTGTTCAGTGCTTCGGAGATCACCACCACCCGGGCACGGCTGCCGTCATCGCTGGCCGTCCAGGGGCCGCCATAAAGAAAGGGCACATCGAACATGGGGAAGAAATCAACGGACGTGTAACGCGCGTCCAGCATCATTGGCCGCAACGTGGTGTTGTCTGGTTCCAGCGGAACGGTGCCTGCGGTCATCATGACCTGACGGTCCCCACGCTTTTCCCGTAGCAGCGCCTCGGCATCGAAGCGGGTCAACTGATCCAGTGCATCGTCGTCTTGATAGCCCAACGAACGCGCATCGAGCTGCGGATGAAACAGCGTGCCGCTTTTCCCCGGCAACGGATCGCCAGACAGGATGTAGAACACCGTCAGGGTGGTCATGCTGGCGCCGATGCCGAGCGCGATGGCCAGCACCATCAGCGCGGTGAGCACCTTGTTGCGGCGGAAGCTGCGTAAGGCAAGATTGAAGTAGTAGCCGAACATGGGATGTGCCTCTTACTCGGCCAGGGTGGCGGCGCTGTCGCGCGAGCGCATCAGGGCGGGGTTGCGTTCCAGGTCGGTGGCCTGGCCGTCGACGATATGCACGTTGCGCTGCGCGCGTGCGGCCAGTTCCGGGTCGTGGGTGACCATGACGATGGTGGTGCCCTGGCTGTTGATCTCCTCCAGCAGTTCCATCACCCCGCGTGCCATCTGCGAGTCGAGGTTGCCGGTGGGTTCGTCGGCCAGCAACAGGCGCGGGCTGCCGGCCAGCGCACGCGCGATGGCGGCACGCTGCTGCTGGCCACCGGACAGCTCGGTGGGGTAGTGCTTCAGGCGCGAGCCCAGGCCGACCTTGGTCAAGGCTTCTTCGATGCGCTGCTTGCGCTCGGCCGCGGCCATGCCGCGATAGCGCAGCGGCACATCGACGTTGTCGAACAGGTTGAGATCGGGAATCAGGTTGAAGCCCTGGAAAATGAAGCCGATCTTGCGGTTGCGCAGGCGCGAACGCGCGTCGTCGGACAGATGGCTGACGTCTTCGCCGTCGAGCAGATACTGCCCGCTGGTGAAGGTCTCCAGCAGCCCGGCCAGGTTGAGGAAGGTGGTCTTGCCCGAGCCGGAGGGGCCGGTGACCGCGACGAACTCGCCTTCGCGCACATGCAGGTCCAGCGAGCGCAGCGCGTGCGTTTCCACCTGTTCGGTGCGGAAGACCTTGGAGACCGATTGCATCTTGAGCATTGCCGATTCCTTTACGAAGAAGGTGTGTGCGAAAGAGATTGAGAGTGGCTGACAAACCGTGGCGAGCAGCCCTGACGGCTGCGCAGCAGGTGTGCTGGCCGCTTTTAGTGAACGGTGACGCGCGGCGCATCCCCGAAGTTGTCTGCGCCGGAGACCACCACGCGGTCGCCGACCTGCAGCCCGGACAGCACCTGCACCTCGCCCAGGCTGCTGACGCCCATGCGCACCGGACGGCGCACCGCGGTGTTGCCATCCATCACATAGGCGTAGCTGCCGCCGGACTGTTCGACGAACGGGCCGCGCTCGACCTTGAGCACGTTGCGGCGCGTGTCCATCACCACGCGTGCGCTCATGCGCTGGCTCTGGCGCAGGCCCGGCGGCTGCTTGTCGGCAAAGCGGATGCGTGCGGTGACTTCGCCATTGACCACTTCCGGCGACACCGCCGAGATCGCGCCGGGGAACGGCTCGCCGCTGCCGCTGGTGAGCTGCGCCGGCATGCCGATCGCCAGATCGCGCGCAAAACTTTCCGGCACCTTGATCTCCACTTCGAACTTGGACAGGTCCACCACGCCCAGGATCGGCGCGTTCGCCGCGACCTGGGTGTGCTGCACCGCCTGCACCTGGCCGACCTGGCCATCGAACGGCGACAGCAGCGTGAGCGCATCCACCTGGCGCTGCACCTCGGCCACCACCGCGCGCTGGCGGTCGGCGAGCAGGCGCTTGTTGCGCGAATCCAGGTCTGCACCCTGGCTCTTCAGCGACGCATCCCGCTCGGCGTGCTGCAGGTCGATGTCGGTCTTCTTCAAGGTGTCCTGCGCCTTGGCCAGTTCCACCTGCGGCACCGCGCCGCCATCGTAGCCGCGCTGGTAGCGCTCCAGGTCGCGCGCGGCGGCCTGCTTGTCGATCTTGGCCTGGTCGGTGAGCTTGCTGGCCGTGGCGCGGGCCAGGGTGGCATCCAGTGCGGCGCGGCTGGACTCGGCTTCCAGCCCGGCCAGGGTGGCCTGCTCCTGCGCCAGCTTGCTGCGCAGCTCCGGGCTGTCGATGCGGGCCAGCTCCTGGCCCTGCTTGACCACGTCGCCGGCCACCACGCTCAGCGTCACCGTGCCGGCCGAGATGGCGTACAGCACGGGGCTGTTGGCGGCGATGACGCGGCCGTCGGCGGCGATGTCGCGCACCAGGTCGCCCTGGCTGACCGTGGCGATCCGCACCCGGCTGGCATCGAACGAGCGGCTACCGGCGCTCCACGCGGTGACCGCCCAGCCGATGCCGGCCAATACCGCGACCACCGCGATGCCGGGCCATAGCCAGCGGCGCCAGGGCGCGCTCTGGGCGGGTGTACGGAGAACCTGGTCCTGGGCGGAGGTATCGCGAATCATGGTCGGCTGGCTCGGTGGCGTCACTGTGATAAAGCAGGACGTGTGCCAACCTTTAAGTCGTTGAATGCAATCGTTTTTAGACGTTAGTGGTCAGTGTCCGCAGTGTCCGCGGACACTGCTGCGGACACGCTGTCCGGGCATGGTCATGCAGCGGACAATAGCGGACACGCTAAAATGCCTGGCTTATTCCTCAAGTACCTCAAGGGTTGTCCTATGTGCGGCATTGTCGGAGCGATCGCCGGGCGCGATGTGGTCCCGGTCCTGATCGAAGGACTCAAGCGTCTGGAATACCGTGGCTACGATTCCTCCGGCATCGCCGTGCTCGATGGAGCCCAGATACGCCGCGTGCGCCGCACCGGGCGCGTGGCGGAGATGGCGCAGGCGGCGCAGGCCGAGCAGTTCGGCGCCACGCTGGGCATCGGCCACACTCGCTGGGCCACCCATGGCGGGGTCACCGAGGCCAATGCGCACCCGCACATCAGTGACGGCGTGGCACTGGTGCACAACGGCATCATCGAAAACCACGAACAGCAGCGCGAGAAGCTGCGTGCGCTGGGCTATACCTTCGAGTCGCAGACCGATACCGAAGTGATCGCGCACCTGATCCATCACCATCTGGGCAGTGCAGGCGACCTGTTGACCGCGCTGCAGCGCACCGTCAAGGAGCTCACTGGTGCCTACGCGCTGGCAGTGATGAGCCAGGCCGAACCGGAGCGCTTCGTCTGCGCGCGCATGGGCTGCCCGCTGCTGATCGGCGTGGGCGAGGGCGAGAACTTCGTCGCCTCCGATGTCTCGGCCATCGTGCAGGCCACCCGCCAGGTGATTTTCCTGGAAGAGGGCGACACCGCCGAACTGCGCCGCGATGGCGTGCGCATCTTCGATGGTAACGACGCACCGGTCGAGCGCCCGCTGCACCTGTCGGATGTGTCGCTGGCATCGCTGGAACTGGGCCCATTCCGCCATTTCATGCAGAAGGAAATCCACGAGCAGCCGCGTGCGCTGGCCGACACCATCGAGGCGGCGATCGATGCCAAGGGCTTCCCCGCGTCATTGTTCGGCGCCAATGCCGAAGCAGTGTTGCGCGATATCGACGGCGTGCAGATCCTGGCCTGCGGCACCAGCTACTACGCCGGCATGACCGCGCGTTACTGGATCGAAGCCATCGCCGGGCTGCCGTGCAGCGTGGAGATCGCCAGCGAATACCGCTACCGCGCTGCCTACGCCAATCCCAGGCACCTGATCGTCACCATCTCCCAATCCGGCGAAACGCTGGACACGATGGAGGCGCTGAAATACGCCAAATCGCTGGGGCACCTGCACACCTTGTCGATCTGCAACGTGCCAGAAAGCGCGATCCCGCGCGCCAGCGAACTGGTCTGCTACACACGTGCCGGCGCCGAGATCGGCGTGGCCTCGACCAAGGCGTTCACCACCCAGCTGGCGGTGTTGTTCCAGCTGACCATGGTGCTGGGCAAGTTGCAGGGGCGCATCAGCGAGGCCGAGGAAGCGGAGTATTTGGAACAGCTGCGTTTCCTACCGGGCAGCGTGCAGCACGCGCTGAATCTGGAGCCGCAGATCATGGCCTGGGCCGAGCGTTTTTCGGCCAAGGAAAACGCATTGTTTCTCGGCCGCGGCCTGCATTACCCGATCGCGCTGGAAGGCGCGCTCAAGCTCAAGGAAATCTCCTATATCCACGCCGAAGCGTATCCGGCCGGCGAGTTGAAGCACGGCCCGCTGGCCCTGGTGGACGCGGCGATGCCGGTGGTGGTGATTGCGCCGAACGATCGCCTGCTGGAAAAGGTCAAATCCAATATGCAGGAAGTGCGCGCCCGTGGCGGCGAGCTGTTCGTGTTCGCCGACCAGGACAGCCACTTCAGCGAGTCCGAAGGCGTGCACGTGATCCGCACTCCGCGCCACGCCGGCGTGCTGTCGCCGGTGATCCACACCATCCCGGTGCAGTTGCTGGCCTACCACACCGCACTGGCACGCGGCACCGATGTAGACAAGCCGCGTAACCTGGCCAAGTCGGTGACGGTGGAGTAGCGGCACAAGCCCGGCATGGTGCGTGGTCGGAGATGACGATCGGTAACTGGAGAGTCATTCGTCCAACTGGCGCTGACGGGTGATGGGCGTGCAGGTACCGATTCGTCCAACATGAAAAATGCAGAAGGGCGGGGTGCGTCATTGCTCCGGCCCTTTCGCTTCCACAGCGCGACTCGTGGCGTGTCACCCATAGACTGGATGGCGCATGCTGGTTATGCGAGGGGCTTGGCCTGACCATTGAGGCGCGACTTGGCATCCAGGGCGCTAGTCGTGCTCTCGCTCCCCTGCGAGGATCGCTGCGAGGGCGTCCATGTTCAGCACATTGACCTTGCCGTAGCCAACGTCGATCAAGCCTTGGGCTTTCCAGGCCTTCAAGAGCCGGTTCACGGTAGGACGGGAAACGCCCAGCCTGTCGGCAAGAGCACTCTGTGGCAAGCGGATGCTGGGTTGGGCAGTGAGAAGCTGGGCCGCCAGCCGGCGTTCGAGCGAACGTGCCTGATTGGCTTCAATCCAGTTCAGGGTCTGCCGATAGCGTGAGCACACCAGACGGGTGATGGCCAGCAGCGCCGCCGGGTTGGATGCGATCACCCGGTTGAAGGCGACAGTCGAGACGACGGCGATCTTGCTACGTCCGTGGGCCACCGCGCTGAACGCCCGTGCCCGCGCATCCAGTAGCGGAACTTCCCCAAACCACTGGCCTGGTCCAAGCACCAGCGACAGCCTCTCGCTGAGCTGCATCGGCTCCAGTGAGACCCGGACCGCGCCGCTGAGAATGCCGAACATGCAGGCAGGGGTGGAGCCCAGATCAAAGATCCGCTGGCCCGCGACAAACGTTCGAACCGACGCCTGGGAGAGAAAAATCTCTGCAATCTCTGGACTCAGGGTGCCATCGTCGGGCATGGCCGGGACCGTGGTCGAACTGTTCTGATTTTACAGTCTGGCGGGTTCAACGGGGGCACCATGCTGGCCTAATCCTTGGAGCACCAGCCATGTATGTGGGTCACTTTGCGATCGGACTGGCCTTGAAAGCGCGCTTTCCGAGTACCCCGACGCTTCCGCTCCTGCTGGGCGTCGGCTTCCTCGACATCCTGGACGGCATCTTCATCATGCTTGGCTGGGACCTGGTAACGCCCAACCTCGCTGCAGGCCCCTATCTGTTCTTCGACCTGACATTCATCGACTGGGATCATTCGCTGTTGGCGGCGGTCGTGTGGTCGGTTGTCTGGGCTGGTTTCTTCTGGAAAGACAGGCGCGTTGCAGTCCTGGCGTTCATCGCGTCCTTCTCTCACTTCCTCGCCGATTGGCCGATGCACAACAATGACCTGGCGCTTTTGCCGCATTCACAGACCCACCTTGGCCTGGGACTGTGGGGACGGCTGGGAACTGCCTCGTGGGTGATCGAAGGAATCTTTGTTGCGGTGCTGGCCGCCTACGCCTGGCAGTCGGCGCGCAAGCGGGGGGTGAACTGGAACTGGCCGCTTGTCGTCTTGACGGTCGCGTTCTTCAATCTCTCCCCGTGGCTGTCTCCGATGAAGCACATCGCCGTGCTGGACGAGCCGGCGGCACATCTGCTGCATGGCTTGCTCGTAACGCTGGGGTTTCTTGTGCCGGGTGCATTGCTCACGTGGCTCGTGGATCGTGAAGCGCGAAAGACACTGGTGTTGCGTCCCTGATGACGCGACCGGCAGCGGCAGTGGGCTCGGTCGCGGGTAGCGGTTGACTGGCGCCGTGCAAGGCGCTGCTCGGGGGGGGCAACCCATTGCGCGATCCGGCTGCGGTGCACGACTGGCAGACGACGGGCCCGGCTGCCAACGCGATGGCCCAGGTTATGCATACGCTTCCTGCGAGGGTC
This sequence comes from Xanthomonas sp. NCPPB 1826, assembly GCF_056725285.1. Taxonomy (NCBI): domain Bacteria; kingdom Pseudomonadati; phylum Pseudomonadota; class Gammaproteobacteria; order Lysobacterales; family Lysobacteraceae; genus Xanthomonas; species Xanthomonas sp. NCPPB 1826. The sequence goes on along the minus strand of NZ_CM161521.1, from coordinate 4,250,445 downwards.
CCATCACGCAGGAGGACGTATGCACGAGTCTTTCAAACAGGGCGCGCCGGCGGAATTGTGGCAGGCGTTGGTACGTGAGGCGGGGCAGCGGATTGCACAGCCGCTGGACGAATCGCGCGAGCATTATCTGGTCTTCGTGTTGCTGCGCCTGCAGCGCGATGCGCAGCTGTTTTCGCGCACGCAGGCCCTGGCCTGGTTGCACGCGCAGGACCAGATCGGCAGTCTGCGGGCCGATGCATTGCGCGACATCGGAGATCAATGCCTGCTGATTGCCGGCCTGTTTCCCGGCATTGCACAGCGCCGGCGGCTCAGCGTCGACTACTTCATCGAGCTGGGCCGCGGCGCGTATTTCGAAGTGGCCGACACGCGTTACAGCGATGCAGGTCTGTTCGCGCAGTTGGCCGGCACCTATCGCGAGTTGGTCCGCACGCTTGCGGCGCTGCGCCCGCCGCGCGAGTGGCAGCGCAGTCACGGCGGGCTGCTGCATGCGTAGATAAGCGTCACTTCCGGGGCGGTCCCTACAGCTGTGGGGACCGCCCCGACTGCCAATTACCCATGATGCGCTCACACTAAGTCTGCAACTGAGCGTTCTAGCCGACTGCGGACCGTTGTCTGATGGACCAAAGCACTGTGTCGTTGGTCGCTGTCCGCGCGATCTGACAGTGCCATGTCGCATTGCGTGGGGGACACGCAATGCGACGCTCTCCAGGGGAAGGAATCCATGAAAGCATTAATTGCAGTGGCGATCTCGGCGCTGAGCGGGGCCGCAATGGCCAGCGACGTCCCGCCCGGTTATGCGGGCGTGGGCGGCATGACCTTGCAAGACATCGACCCGGCCATCTATGCCTATCACTACGACCACGGCTTCGTTGGCGAAGACGCGATGGGGTGGGATCCGGCGCTGCAGTTCGCCTGGTCGCGCATCGCTGCGGCCAAGGTCTGCGGCCAGCAGCCTGTCGAGCAGGACGCCCTCGTTGCCAGGCTGGTTGCGCAGTACGGCCAGGATGCGGCCGTGCATCAAGTCAATGGCATCGCATTTCATGAAGTGCAGATGCGCGCCTCCAGCGCGTTCTGTACCGCCACCCGTGGTGCCGAGGCGGTGGCAGTATTGCCCGCATTTGCCAACGGCGATTTTTCGACGGCAACGACCTATGCCGCGGCTGCAGTTGCCGGCACGCTGTCGGTCGCCGAGACACAGCAACAGCCCTCCGCACAGACACAGGGCGATGCCGACGCAGTCATTGCACCATCGGCGGATTGGGCGTTGCAGCTGCCGTTGCATGCCAGCATGCGTGTGGGGTCCAACGGCCTGCCTAACGGCGACGAAATGTTGCGCGTGGTGCGGCGCGGGCACACCGGGGCAGTGGTGGGCCTGCAGATCGCCACAAGCCTGTTCACGCGCGGCGTCGCAGTGTCGGCCTTCGGCAAGGGGCAGCTGAAAGGCGAAAAGATGGAGGCCGTGGGCAATCCCGGTTATCAACTGCAGCGTGATGCGGTCAATGCGCGCCTGAAGAGCTACTTCACCGGGCATCCGGCAGCACTGCCGGCAGAACCGTTCCCGCTGCAGGTCCTGATGTCCGATTGGCTGCTCGTCTACCAGAGCCTGGCCGATACCAAGTCGCCCTACGAGCTGCGCTACGCGGTAACGATTGGCGGTGAACACTCCGGACTGTTGAAGCGCAAGGCGAGTCCGGTCAATCTGGACTGCGCGCCCACACCGCGCACTGCATCGCTCGAGGAGTGGGAGGCAAACGACTACGCGCTGGTCAAGCAGGCCGCACAGGCCTACAGCGAGGAATGCGCCGCAAAATTTGCCGAGCAGTTACCGCAGTGGTTCCCGGATAGAGAGGCAGTTGCCACCTCCAACTGAGGCAACGCGTCATGCCGCAGCATGGCGCCTGCATCTAAGAGTGGCTACAAAACTACTGCGCCGCCGTCAGGCGGGCGCGGCCGGTGCTCGGAATTATCATGCACCACTCTCAACATCGCGGGCCTGAGCGCGCCGTCCGCACTCACCTGATGATCGCACGCTACGTTGCGTTAGCCGCTGGAAGTGCGCTGCGCGCATCCAGCTGTGTCGGCGTTCTCTGCCGACATACCCTGCTCGAGAGCGAAGTACCGACAGCGCATGTGCCTGAAACAAGAATGCCCGGGAACCCCGGGCATTTTGTTATGGGTTACGCCAGCGGCGTATTGGAAATGATCTCCACCCAGTAGCCGTCCGGGTCCTTGATGAAGGCCAGGTGCTTCATGCGGCCGTCTTCCAGGCGTTTCTGGTACGGCACGTTGAGGCTATCGAAACGTGCGCAGGCGGCGTGGATGTCGGGCACCGAGATGCAGATGTGGCCGAAGCCGCGCGGCTCGCTGTTGCCGTCGTGGTAGACCGGGCCGTCCTGGGTTTCGGTGCCGTGGTTGTGGGTGAGTTCGAGCACGCCGGGGATGCCGGCCATCCACAGCCGACGCGCGGCATCGTCGTCGGGGATCGCGGTGCCGTCGGGCAGCAGGGCCAGGAAGTACAGGCTGAACTGCGCATCGGGAAAGTCGCGTGCGTCCAGCAAGCGGAAGCCCAGCACGCGCGTGTAGAAATCCAGCGAACGCTGCGCATCCTTGACGCGCAGCATGGTGTGGTTGAACACGAAACCGGCGGTGTCGGCAGATGCGGTGCTGGCGCCGGGGACGTGTTGCAGGTCGGTCAAAGGCATTGCGGTCTCCTCGATGGAATGCGGGGGCAGGTCAGGCTGCACTGGACGTGGATGTTAGCGGGGCAATGGTTGTCGGCATGTCTGCACCTTGCATGTCGGCGGTCTGGCCGCGTCGCTATCTGATTGATCACGCGCGGCGGCACGAACTGTGCTGTTCAAGGCCGTGGCATGGGCCTGCACCCGAATACGAGCGGTCAGGCCCATGCGCACGGCGCTGTCTCAGAACCAGATGCGCAGGCCGGCAACAAACCGGCTGTCGCGTACAGGCTCATCGTCGATCGCGGCGCGGCGGGCGGTGTCGCCGAAACTGCGGCTGTGCACCCAGCCGATATAGGGCGCGAAGCGGCGGGTGATTTCGTAGCGCAGCCGTAGGCCGACCTCGACCTGCTCCAGCCCGCTGCCGACGCCGCGCCGGTCATCGTCGGTGAGGGCGATATCGGCTTCCACGCGTGGTTGCAGGATCAGCCGGTTGGTGAGCAGCACCTCGTACTCGCCTTCCAGGCGTAATGCCGCGCGGCTGCCGCTGCCGACATAGAGCGTGGCTTCGGTCTCGAACTTGTAGGGCGCCAGGCCCTGCACGCCGAAGGCGGCCCAGCTGCGCTGCTCACCCGCTCCGATGTCCTGACGTGCGCCAACCAGCAGGTCCCACCATGGCGAGATGGCGTGGCCATAGAACGCTTCCATCGATGCGGACTGCGTGCGCCCGTCCTGCCGCTCGCCTTCGCTGCGCAACCAGAGCCGGCCGATATCGCCGCCGATCCAGGCGCGCGCTTCCCAGTCCTGGCCACTGCCGCGCGTGGTGTCGAAGGCTTCCAGTCGATCGAGCAACACGTAGTGATTGATGCCTGGCGCGTGCATCGCATGGTGCTGCAAGGGGGCGAATGCCGCCGCGATCTCCTCGGCAGTGGGCTCGGGGATCGGCGTACGTGGCAGTGCGCCGGTGCCGGGCGATGCCGGCGTTTGCGTCACCGCTTCGGCATGCGGCGCGTGCTCCATGTCGGAGTGATCCATCGCCCCATGCTGTTGCTCGTGCTGCATCGACGCATGATCCATCGATGCGTGCTCCATTGCATCGTGGTCGCTGTCTGCCTGTGATTGCCGGGCGTGGTCCAGTTGTGGATTTGCAGAGGTCTGGTGTGCGGAGTGCTGGACATCGGCATGCTGCATGCCTGCGTGGTGCATCGATGCCGGCGCTGCCGAAGCGTCGGGCTGTACTGGGTGTTGCGCAGGCATGCTGTCAGCAGCCTTTGTCGATGCTGATGCTGATGCTGATGCAGTGCTGGAGTGCTGCGCGTGCTGCATCTGTGCATGATCCATTTGCATCGCCTCTGCGCTCTGCTGCGCGGATGGCGGCGATGCCTCCGTTGCGATGGATGTCTGCGGCTGGGCCGCCTGCATTACATGTGCGCCATCGACGTGCGCGGATGACTCCATCGCCGCATGCTGATGCTCCTGTGCAGTGGCCGATGCGCTCAGCAGCAGTGCGAGCAGCGTCCTGTATTGCGTCCGTAGCGTACTCATGCCTCCACCCGCACTTCGCGCATCATGCCCGCTTCCATGTGGTACAGCAGATGGCAATGGTAGGCCCAGCGGCCCAATGCATCGGCGCGGACGCGATAGCTGCGGCGTGTGCCGGGCGGCATGTCGATGGTGTGCTTGCGCACCTGGAAATTGCCATCGGCGTCTTCCAGATCGCTCCACATGCCGTGCAGATGGATGGGGTGCTGCATCATGGTGTCGTTGACCAGTACGATGCGCAGCCGCTCGCCGTACTGCAGCCGCAAGGGCTCTGCCGAGGCGAAGGCGATGCCGTCGAACGACCAGGCGAATTTTTCCATATGCCCGGTCAGATGCAGCTCGATCTCGCGGCCGGGTTCGCGCCCATCCGGATCCTCGAACAGGCTGTGCAGGTCGGCGTAGCGCAGCACTTGGCGGCCGTTGTCGCGCAGGCCAACTCCGGGATCGTCCAGGCGCGGTGAAGTGGCATTGCTGCGCATGTCGATCAGCGGGTTGCCGTCTTCGCTGGCGGGGTGATGCGGCGTCTTGTCATCTGTATGCGCTTGGGTATCGCCATGCGTATGCATGTCGTGCATCGCATGCGCTGCCTGCATCCCGGCTGCGCCGTGCATGGCGTGACCTGCATGCGCCATGCCATCGCCGTGCCCCATGTCCTGCATGGTGAGGATCGCGCGCGGATCCAGCGCGGGAATCGGTGCCTGCAGCCCATGCCGCACCGCCAGCGTGCCGCAGGCGAATCCGGTGCGGCCCATGTCCTGCGCGAACACGGTAAACGCGTCCTGGCCGATGGGCTCGACAAGCACGTCGAAGGTCTCGGCCGCCGCAATGCGCAGCTCGTCCACGCTGACCGGATGCACGTACTGGCCGTCGGCGGCCACCACGGTCATGCGCAGGCCGGGGATGCGGATGTCGAAGTAGGTCATCGACGAGCCGTTGATGAAACGCAGCAGTACTTTCTCGCCAGGCTTGAACAGGCCGGTCCAGTTGCCGGCCGGGGCGACGCCGTTGAGCAGGTAGGTGTAGGTGTTGGCGTTGACGTCGGACAGGTCGGTCGGGGTCATGCGCATGCGCCCCCACATGCCGCGGTCGGCCAGCGTTGCGCGCAGGCCGTCGTCGCGCGCGTCGCGCAGGAAATCGCCCACCGTGCGCTGCGCGTAATTGTCGTGGCTGGGCATCTGCTTGAGCCGCCGGAACAGCGCGGCCGGGTCCAGGTCGGTCCAGTCCGAGAGCAGCAGCACATGTTCGCGATCGTGCCGGTACGGCGGTGGTGTCAGCGGATCAATGACGATCGCACCGTACAGGCCGGCCTGTTCCTGAAACATCGAATGGCTGTGATACCAGTAGGTGCCGGACTGGCGCAGCGCGAAGCGGTAGTGGTATTCCTGGCCCGGCGCGATGCCGTCGAAACTCATCCCCGGCACGCCGTCCATGTTGGCCGGCAGCAACAGGCCGTGCCAGTGCACCGAGGTGGGTTGGTCAGCCAGCGCGTTGCGCACGCGCACGCTGATCGTGTCGCCTTCGCGCCAGCGCAGCGTGGGGGCCGGCAGGCTCTGGTTGACGGTGATGGCGGGGCGGCTGCGCCCGGTGAGGTTGACCGGCATACGGCCGATCTGCAGCGTCTGGCTGCTGCCGCGCAGGACCGGCGTACTCACCGGGTTGGACGCACGCGCATCGCTGCGCCACAGGCCGCCGGCGGCGGCAACGCCGCCCAGGGCAAGGCCTTGCACGAAGCGGCGTCGACTCAGGCCGCCACAGGAAGGGGGATCGAAAGAATTCGGATCGAAAGACATGACATCTCCACTGCGCCCCACCACCGAAGGCGGACGCATCACATCGCTTAGAAACCCCGCGCAGCAAGCGCACGGGCCCGATGACGGCGCAGCCGTCAGCGCTCAGGCGATGGGAGGTCGAACCGGTTGTTCGGGCACCGGGCTGCTGCGCCCTTCGGCCAGGGTGGCAGGCAGGGTGGGGCGGCCAGGCAGGCCGGCGGGCACCGCAGGCAGGGTCAGCAAGGCGAGGCTGCAGTGCTGCAGGCAGTCGCAGCTGCCCAGCTTGCAGCAGTCGGCCGCGTGCGCGTGCTGGGTTTTATCAGGGGGATGCGTCGCAGCGGGCGGCGGCATGTCGGCATGGCACGGCATCGCGGCCGACATGGGCGCGTGCGCCATCGACGCGGTCGCAACCATCCCGGCCGACGCCATCTCCGGCAGCGCCATGCCCACCGACGCCCACGCGCCGGTAGCCGTATTGGCAACCAGGCACAGGCACAGCAGCAGGCGGAGCAGGCAACGCAGCACGGGCAGTCAGGGCGGGGCGGTCAGGTGCGACGAGCATAGCATCGGCTCCCAGCTGTCCGCCCGATGACCCGCCGGCCGTGGCCGCGCGCCCGGCAGCGGTAGAATTGACGCTTCCTTCGCCGCACAGTCCTGCCATGTCGCAGCGCCAGTGGGTGGCCGCCGCCATCCAGAAGATCGAGGCCGATTTCAACCGTTCGGCCGACACCCATCTGATTCCGATGGACCTGCCGGGCTTTCCGGGCATCGACCTGTATTTCAAGGACGAGTCCAGCCACCCGACCGGCAGCCTCAAGCACCGGCTGGCGCGCTCGCTGTTCCTGTACGCGCTGACCAACGGCTGGCTGCGGGCCGGGCGGCCTGTGATCGAGGCCTCCAGTGGCTCGACCGCCATCTCCGAGGCCTATTTCGCGCGGCTGCTGGAGGTGCCCTTCATCGCGGTGATGCCGGCTTCGACCTCACCGGAAAAGATCGCCGCGATTCAATTCCAGGGCGGCCGCTGCCATCTGGTCGAACGTGCCTGCGATCTTGACAGCGCCTCGCACCAGCTCGCGCGCGAGACCGGCGGCCACTTCATGGACCAGTTCACCTACGCCGAGCGCGCCACCGACTGGCGCGCCAACAACAACATCGCCGAATCGATCTTCAAGCAGCTGGCCGAGGAGCCGCATCCGATTCCCGACTGGATCGTCTGCAGCCCCGGCACCGGCGGCACCAGCGCCACGCTCGGCCGCTATGTGCGCTATCGGCGCCATGCCACCCGCATCCTCTGCGCCGACCCGGAAGTGTCGGTGTTCTTCGACGGCTATTGCCGCGCGGTGGACGGGCAGTGCCCCAAGGAGCTGGCCATCACCGGCGGCTCGCGCATCGAAGGCATCGGCCGCCCGCGGGTGGAGTCCAGCTTCATCGCCAGCTGCGTGGACGTGATGATCAAGGTGCCCGACGCCCTGAGCCTGGCCGCCATGCGCCATGTCAGCGCCACGCTCGGCCGCCGCGTCGGTGGCTCCACCGGCACCAACTTCGTCGGCGTGCTGCAGGCCGCCCAGCGCATGCGCCAGGCCGGCCGCAGCGGCTCCATCGTCACTATCCTGTGCGATGCCGGCGAGCGCTATGCGCACAGCTATTACGACCCGGCCTGGTACGTGGCGCGCGACATCGACGTCACCGACAGCGATGCGGCCATTGCCATCGCCGTCAACGGCGGCGACCTACCTGCGCTGCCTTGTGCGGCGCTGGAATGATCGCCATATCCGATCAGCTGCTGGCAAAACCGTTGCGTCTGGCAACGTCTGTCAGCCCCTCGCCCTGATTCCTGATCCAGTCCACCGCCGGAGCGCCCCATGACCAACCCGCTGCTCGACCTGTCCGGACTGCCGTCCTTCGATGCGATCCGCCCCGAACACGTGGGCCCGGCAATCGACCAATTGCTGGCCGACGCCGAGGCCGCGGTGAAAGCGGCCGAGCAGGTCAGCCCGGTCAGCTGGGACAGCTTCGTGGTGCCGCTGGACGATGCTACCGAACGGCTGTGGCGTGCCTGGGGCCAGGTCGGCCATCTGCAGGCGGTGGTCAACACGCCGGAACTGCGCGAGGCCTACAACAGCAATCTCCCCAAGCTCAGCCGCTTCGGCAGTGCGCTGGCGCAGAACCTGGCGCTGTATGCGCAATACAAGGCGCTGGCCGAAGCGCCGGAAGCGGCGCACTACGACGCCGCGCGGCGCAAGGTGCTGGAAAACGCGCTGCGCGATTTCCGCCTCGGCGGTGCCGAGCTGGACGATGCGTCCAAGGCGCGGTTTGCGCAGGTCCAGGAAGAACTTTCCGCACTGGCCGCCAAGTTTTCGCAGAACGTGCTCGATGCCACCGATGCTTGGTCGTACGTGAGCGAAGACGCAACCGAGCTGTCTGGCCTGCCGGCCGAGGTGGTCGCCGCTGCACGCGCGGCCGCGGAAAAAGACGGCGTGCAGGGCTGGAAGCTGACCTTGCAGATGCCGTGCTATCTGCCGGTGCAGACCGATGCGGACAATCGCGAGTTGCGCGCGCGGCTGTACCGCGCCAACGCCGAGCGCGCCTCCGAGTTCGGCGATGCCGCGTTGGACAACAGCGCCAATATCGATCGTATCCTGGCCCTGCGCGCCGAGCTGGCACAGCTGCTCGGCTTTGCCAGTTACGCGGAGTATTCGGTCGCCACCAAGATGGCGCAAAGCCCGGATGAAGTGATGGGCTTCCTGCGCGATCTGGCAGTGCGCGCCAAGCCGTATGCGCAACGCGACCGTGCCGAGCTCGAAGTCTTCGCCCGCGACGAACTTGGCCTGGACGAACTGCAGGCCTGGGATCTGGCCTACGCCTCCGAGAAACTCAAGCAGGCGCGCTACAGCTTCTCCGAGCAGGAGGTGAAGCTGTACTTCACCGAGCCCAAGGTGCTGGCCGGTCTGTTCGATGTGATCCACAGCCTGTATGGCCTGACCGTCAAGCCAGACCGCGCGCCGGTCTGGCATGCGGATGTGCGCTTCTATCGCCTGGAAGATGCGCAGGGCGAGCTGGTCGGCCAGTTCTATCTGGACCTGTACGCGCGCGAAGGCAAGCGTGGCGGCGCGTGGATGGACGATTGCCGCAACCGCCGCGACACCGCCAACGGCGTGCAGACGCCGCTGGTGTATCTGGTGTGCAACTTCGGCCGTGGCAGTGGCGATACGCCGGCCACGTTCCGGCATGGCGAAGTCACCACGCTGTTCCATGAAATGGGCCACGGCCTGCATCAGTTGCTGACGCGCATCGGCGAGTTGGGCGTGGCCGGTATCAACGGCGTGGAATGGGACGCGGTGGAACTGCCGAGCCAGTTCATGGAGAACTTCTGCTGGGAATGGGAGCGCGTGCAGGCGATGACCGCGCACGTGCAGACCGGCGAGCCGCTGCCGCGCAACCTGTTCGACCGGCTGCTGGCCGCACGCAATTTCCAGAGCGGCATGTTCACCGTGCGCCAGCTGGAGTTCGCGTTGTTCGACATGCAGCTGCACAGCAGCTTCGACCCGACCCAGGACAACGTGCTGCAGTTGATCGAACGGGTGCGCGACGAGGTGGCGGTCAACCGCCCGCCGGCATGGAATCGCTTCCCGCACCAGTTCAACCATATCTTCGCCGGCGGTTACGCAGCCGGTTACTACAGCTACAAGTGGGCCGAAGTGCTCAGCGCCGATGCCTACGCCGCCTTCGAAGAAGCGCCTGAGCAGGTGGCCGACACCGGCGCGCGCTTCCGCCATGAAGTGCTATCGCGTGGCGGCAGCCGCAACGCGGCCGACAACTTCCGCGCCTTCCGTGGGCGTGCGCCGAACATCGATGCACTGTTGCGGCACAACGGCATGGCCGGCTGAACCGGGAGTGGGGAATCGGGATTGGGGAGTGGCAAGAGCGATCTCTCGACACAAATCCCCAATTCCCAATTCCGCGCGGCGCCCGGCGCCGCGCCCTCACACCCGGCCGAACACCAGCGCCGCGTTGGTGCCGCCGAAGCCGAAGCTGTTGGACATCACCGTGTTCAACGTGGCGTCCTGGGTCTGTCGCAGGATCGGGAAGCCTTCGGCGCGCGGATCGAGTTCATCGATATGCGCCGAGCCGGCCATGAAGCCGTCGCGCAGCATCAGCAGGCTGTAGATCGCCTCGTGCACGCTGGCCGCGCCCAAGGAATGGCCGGACAGCGCCTTGGTCGAGGACAGCGGCGGGACGTTGTCGCCGAACACCTCGCGTACCGCGCCCAGCTCGGTCACATCGCCCAGCGGCGTGGAGGTGCCGTGCGTGTTGAGGTAGTCGATCGGCTGCGTCAGGCCCTGCATGGCCATGTGCATGCAGCGCACCGCACCTTCGCCGCTGGGCGCCACCATGTCGGCGCCATCGGAGGTCACGCCATAGCCGAGCAGTTCGGCATGGATGCGTGCGCCGCGCGCGATGGCGTGGTCATAGTCTTCCAGCACCAGCATGCCGCCGCCGCTGCCGATGACAAAGCCGTCGCGTTGCGCATCGTAGGGCCGCGAGGCCACTGCGGGGCGATCGTTGAAGCCGGTGGACAGCGCGCCCATCGCATCGAACATCACGCTCATGGTCCAGTGCAGTTCTTCGCCGCCGCCGGCGAACATCACATCCTGCGCGCCGTGCCGGATCAGGTCCGCGGCCGCGCCGATGCAATGCGCCGAGGTCGCACACGCGGCCGACAGCGAATAGCTCAGGCCACGGATCTTGAACGCGGTCGCCAACGAAGCGGAGACCGACGAACACATCGTGCGCGGCACCATGTACGGGCCGACCTTGCGCACGCCACGGTTGCGCAGCAGATCGGCGGTTTCCACCTGCCACTGGCTGGATCCGCCACCGGAGCCGGCAATCAGGCCGGTGCGCAGGTCGCTGACCTGCTCGGCATCCAGTCCGGCATCGGCGATCGCATCGCGCATGGCCAGATAGGCGTAGGCCGAGGCATCGCCCATGAAGCGCTTGAGCTTGCGGTCGATCAGGCTGTCCAGATCCAGCGCCACCGCACCGCCGACCTGGCTGCGCAGGCCGGCGTCGGCATGATCGGGCAATGCGGTGATGCCCGAGCGGCTCTCGCGCAAGGCGCTGGAGACGGTGTCCAGATCATTGCCCAGGCAGGAAGTGATGCCCATTCCGGTGACGACGACGCGACGCATCAGAAATTCTCCGTTGAAGTGAACATGCCCACGCGCAGATCGTTGGCCGTGTAGATTTCGCGCCCGTCCACCAGCATGCGTGCATCGGACTGGGCCATCACCAGCTTGCGGTTGATCACGCGGCTGATATCGATTTCGTAACTGACCAATTTCGCGCTCGGCAACACCTGGCCGGTGAACTTGACCTCGCCGCAGCCCAGCGCGCGGCCGCGGCCCGCTGCGCCGATCCAGGTGAGGAAGAAGCCGGTCAGCTGCCACATCGCGTCCAGGCCCAGGCAGCCGGGCATCACCGGGTCGTCGATGAAGTGGCAGCCGAAGAACCACAGGTCCGGGCGCACGTCGAGTTCTGCGCGGATCAGGCCCTTGCCATGCGCGCCGCCGCTGTCGTTGATCTCGGTGATGCGGTCGAACATCAGCATCGGGTCGTTGGGCAGGCGGGCACTGTCGGGTCCGAACAATTCCCCGCGCGCGCTGGCCAGCAATTGGTCGCGCGAGTACGCACTTTGACGAGTCATGACGAACGTTTCCTGCAAGAAGCGAAAGGCGAGGCCGGCAAGGGTGCATGAGGGCGCGCGGTTCAATCAAACGTTTTATCCGTACGCATGCGTGCTGTTTTCAGCCGGTTGCGCAGTGTGGCAAGCATGTGTTGCAGACAGGATCCAGAGCAGATGACAGCATTCAGCGGGACGCGGTCAGGCATGCCTGCTCGGCGTGGATCGGCACATAAACAGATGCAGCAGAGCGTCCCGCTAGCGCTTGCGTCCGTTCGCGCCCGGGCGTGCGCGATGGCGCGGCGCAAGGCGTGAGACGCGGCTGATTTATCATGGTCCGACGCTTTCGGAGAGATGCCAGCTTGATGCGCAAGATCGTGCACGTGGACATGGATGCGTTCTACGCGTCCGTGGAGCAACGTGACGATCCATCGCTGCGCGGCAAGCCGGTGGTGGTGGCCTGGCGCGGTGCGCGCTCGGTGGTGTGCGCGGCCTCGTACGAAGCGCGCACCTACGGCATCCGTTCGGCCATGCCGGCGCTGCGTGCCGAGCGCCTGTGTCCGGACGCGGTGTTCGTGCCGCCGGATTTTGCGCGCTACAAGGCGGTGTCGCGGCAGGTGCGCGAGATCTTCCATCGCCACACCGATCTGGTCGAGCCGCTGTCCCTGGACGAGGCCTATCTGGATGTCACGCAAGCCAAGACCGGCATGCAGCTGGCCACCGAAATCGCGCAACTGATCCGCAGCCAGATCCGCGAGGAAACCCAGCTTACCGCATCGGCCGGCATCGCACCGAACAAGTTCCTGGCCAAGATCGCCTCGGACTGGCGCAAGCCCGACGGGCAGTTCGTCATCGCGCCCAGTCGTGTCGATGCGTTCCTGCTGCCGCTGCCGGTCAACCGCATTCCCGGCGTGGGCAAGGTGATGGATGGCAAGCTGGCGGCGTTGGGGATCGTCACCGTCAGCGATCTGCGGCTGCGCCCCCTGGAAGAATTGCAGGCGCATTTCGGCAGCTTCGGGCAGAGCCTGTACCGCCGCGCACGCGGCATCGACGAGCGCCCGGTCGAGCCGGATCAGGAGGTGCAGTCGGTGTCCTCGGAAGATACCTTCAGCGAGGACATCGCGCTGGAGGCACTGGATCCGCACATCCTGCGCCTTGCCGAAAAGACCTGGCTGGCCACGCGCCGCACCGAGCGGATCGGGCGCACCGTGGTTCTCAAGTTGAAGACCTCCAACTTCCGCATCCTGACCCGCTCGTACACGCCAGATCAGCCACCGGCCTCGCTGGAGGCATTGGCGGAGATCGCGCTGGCGCTGACCCGGCGCGTGGAGTTGCCCGACGACACGCGCTATCGCCTGGTCGGGGTGGGATTGAGCGGTTTCAGCGACGCGGAAGAGGGCGCGGTACAGGGCGAGTTATTTGGCGACATGCCGCCGGCGCAGTGAGCGCGGGGCGGCATGGTTGCTGTACCGCGGCCGCGGCCGCGGCGTGTGGTGCATGCAGCGATGACTGCAACCGCGCAGGCATCGACGCTGACATCGGCCGTTCGCACCACGCCACGGTGACGCGCCCTGAATCCCGCAGCTCGTACACTGCAGGCCGCTCCCCCAACGAGACTGTGCGCATGTTCCCGTATCCGCTGGTGATCTTCGACCTGGATGGCACGCTGGTGGACAGCGCGCCCAATATCGCCGAAGCGCTCAATGCCACCTTGCAGGAACTCGGGCTGCAGCAGTTCAGCGAGGCGACGATCCGCAGCTGGATCGGTGAAGGCGTGCACGTGCTGCTCGCCACCGCCTTGCGCGAAGCCGGCGGCACCCACGATGCCGATACCGAGATGCCGCTGATGATGCGCCACTACCAGGCCAGCCTGCTGCATAACCCGCAGCTGTATCCCGGTGTTGCCGAAGCATTGGCCGGCCTGCGCGAGGCCGGCGCCACGCTGGCGCTGTGCACCAACAAGCCAGCGCGCTTCATCGCACCGCTGCTGGAGCACCTGGACATCGCCGCGCATTTCAGCAGCGTGCTCGGTGGCGATTCGCTGCCGCAGCGCAAACCCGATGCAGCGCCGCTGCTGCACCTGGCCAGGCAGTTCGGGCACACACCGCAGCAATGCCTGATGGTCGGCGATTCGGCCACCGATGCGGCGGCTGCAAATGCCGCGGCAATGCCGCTGGCGATGGTGCGTTACGGCTATCTGCGCGGCTTCGATGTGCAGAGCGCCGGTGCCGTGGCCATCATCGATGACATGCGGCAATTGCTGGCGCTGAAGTAAGACGCGCAGTGTTGCCAGCGCGGATGCGGGCGTCGTCCACATCGCGGTGAAGCATCCAATGCCACCATCGGCTGGCGGCGTTTGTCGCCTTGAATGAAGGTCTTTCGCACGCTGTCCGCATCGTCGGCCAGCTAACGCGTACTGTTCCCCACCGGTGCGCGGCATTGGTGACGTCTGCGCTGCCGGAAGCGGCAATGCCTGCGTGCGGCCGTGCCAGCGCAGCGTTCCGATTTGAGAATGAATCGCATCTGTGTAGAATGCGCGGACACGCTTGACTGCGTCAGCGCCGCGCACGCGCGTTGTGCGCGGCGCTGCATGCATCACCCCCATCGTGTCACCTCAAGCCGTCGCCAGAGGTCCATCTCCTGTCGAGAGGTTTGAGAATGTCCGCATCACGCCGGTCATGGATGTCTGCGCCTGCACGTCGTCCCGTGTTGTCCCACCGTCAGCTGGTGCTGGCCATTGCTCTCGGTTGCGGCAGCTGCATCTGCAGCGCATCGGCCGAAGATGTTGCAGCCGAGCCGCAGTCGCTGGACACCGTGCACGTCACCGCCGCGCAGATCGCACGCCAGGCCTTGGGGTCATCGGTGATCACCGCCGAAGACATCGAACGGCGCCCACCGGTCAACGATCTGTCGCAGTTGCTGCGCACCATGCCGGGCGTCAACCTCACCGGCAATAGCGCCTCCGGCCAGTACGGCAACAACCGGCAGATCGATCTGCGCGGCATGGGCCCGGAAAACACGCTGATTCTGGTCGATGGCAAGCCGGTGGGATCGCGCGATGCGGTGCGCATGGGCCGCAGCGGCGAGCGCAATACGCGCGGCGACACCAACTGGGTGCCGGCCGAAGCGGTGGAGCGCATCGAAGTGCTGCGCGGCCCGGCCGCGGCACGTTACGGCTCCGGTGCCTCCGGCGGTGTGGTCAACATCATCACCAAGAAGCCGACCGGCGACCTGACCGGCTCGATGACGGTATTCGGCCTGGTGCCGCAGCACAGTGCCGAAGGCGGTGGCCAGCGTGCCGGCTTCCAGCTCAGCGGGCCGCTGAGCGACACGTTCTCGTTTCGCCTGTATGGAAACCTCAACAAGACCGATCCGGATTCGCTGGAGCTCAATCGCCGCTTTGCCAGCAGTGCCGCCGCGGTGCCGCCGGCCGGGCGCGAGGGCGTGCGCAACAAGGACATCAATGGCCTGCTGCGCTGGGATCCGATGGAAGGCCAGGTGATCGAACTCGATGCCGGCTTCAGCCGCCAGGGCAATCTGTACGCCGGTGATCGTGCGGTCAGCGCCGATGGCCTGGCCGGTGCCGATCTGGGCGCACTGTTCGGCAGCGAAACCAACACCATGATCCGCCGCACCGCCTCGCTGACCCATCGCGGCACCTGGGCGCTCGGCACCTCGCGCCTCACCGCCGCCTATGAAGGCACCGACAATACCCGCCTCAACGAAGGCTTGGCCGGCGGCCCCGAAGGCTCCATTGCCGCCAGCCTGCTCAATTCCACCGCCACGCTCGACAACCTCAACATCGACGGCGAGTTCAACATGCCGCTGCAGGCCTGGGCCGAGCAGGTACTGACGCTGGGCTTCGAGCGCCGCCAGAGCCGCCTCAGCGATGCGTATTCGATGTCGCAGACGGTGAGCGCCGGCGGCGGTTTTCCCGGTCTTGCCAATGGCACGCGCAGCCCACGCAGCGAGGCCACGCTCAGTGCGGTGTATCTGGAAGACAACATCTATGCCAGTGAGCGGCTGACGCTCACGCCCGGTGTGCGGTTGGATCACCACAGCCAATTCGGCAACAACCTCAGCCCCAGCCTCAACGTGCAGTACAAACTCAGCGAAGACTGGTTGCTCAAGGGCGGCATCGCGCGCGCCTTCAAGGCGCCCAACCTGTATCAGTCCAACGCCAATTATCTGTATTACACACGCGGCAATGGCTGCCCGGTGCTGTTCCCCAATCTTGGTTCGGGCTGCTATATCCAGGGCAACGACAACCTCGATCCGGAGACCAGCATCAACAAGGAGATCGGCATCGAGTGGGCACCGCAAACCGGTCACCACGCCTCGCTGACGTACTTCCACAACGCCTACGACAACAAGATTGTCGCCGGTATGACGCCGGTCAATATCACGGTCGACCGGCGCGGGCAGGTGTTCCAGTGGACCAATGCATCGCAAGCGATCGTGCAGGGCGTGGAAGGCAATCTCACGTTACCGCTGCTGGGCGAGCAGGGTCGCGAGCTGAAGTGGAACACCAATGTCACCTACATGATCGAGAACAAGAACACCGCGACCGATCAACCGCTGTCGGTGATCCCGGAATACACCGTCAACACCACGCTGGATTGGCAGCCGACCCAGGCCTTGTCGCTGCTGCTCACCGGGACCTTCTACGGCAAGCAGGAGTCGGCCACGCAATCGAGCACCAGCGGCGGCGCCATCGCCCCCGACACGCGCGACCCCTATGACCTGTGGGGCGTCAGTGCGCGTTACCGGATCACCCGCAAGGTCAGCGTGGGCGTCGGTGTGGACAATCTGTTCGACACCCGTCTGTTCCGCGAAGGCACCAACAACACCGGCGGCGCGGCGGGTGCAGCCACCTACAACGAACCCGGGCGCGCGTTTTGGGCGAGCCTGAGTTTCGGTTTCTGAAAGCGACGCGGCGCCACGTGCGAACGTGCGCGCCGCAACAGGAGAGTGCAATGACCCGACAGCATCGTTGGCTGCTTGCGTGTGCCGCTGCGCTGATGTGGATCGCCGGCGCTGTGCCGGCGTTCGCACAGCCGGACCTGAGCCGCACGATCGGCAGCACCGTCGCCGATCGTCCCAGTGCCTCGTATGTGTTCAGCGCGTTGCGCCTGGATTCGGCCGATGGCCAGCGCCATTACCGTGTGCGCATCGCCACCCCTAAAGCTGCGCCACCGGCTGCGGGGTATCCGGTGGTGTATCTGCTGGATGGCAATGCCGCGCTGATGGAGCTGGATGAGCGCCTGCTCAACAGCCTGACCACCCACGGCGATGCGCCGGTGCTGGTGTTCATCGCCGACGACAGCGCATTGCGCATCGATGCGGTGGGACGCAGCCTGGACTACACGCCTGCGCGCTATAGCGACGGGCGGGTGGAAACCGATCCACTCGATCCGCAGCGCAGAACCGGCGGTGCGGCGGCGTTCGCGCAGCTGATCGCAACAGCCATCCGCCCGCAGGTGGAAGCGCGCGTGGCGGTGGACCGTCAGCGGCAGACGCTGTGGGGCCATTCGTATGGCGGATTGTTCGTGCTGCAGGTGTTGCTGACGCAGCCGCAGCTGTTCCAGCACTACGTCGCGGTCGACCCGTCGCTGTGGTGGGGCGATGGATTTGTCGTCCAGCAGGCGCAGCGTGTGGTCGACCATGCACGGGAGCGTTCGGCAGGCACGCAGCCATCCAGGCGTCGGCTGACGCTGATGGCAGGCGAGGGCGCACCATCGGCGAACAAGGCAAAACCGGATCGCCCGGGGCGGCCGCGCGCGGATCCACAGGCCGCCCGACGCCTCGTCGTGCTGCTGTCGTCGTTACCCGGCCTCACCGCCGACTATCAACCGCTGCCAGGCCTCAGCCATGGCCAGACGTTGGGCGCATCGCTTGCGCCAACGCTACAAGCTGCAGCGACGCGTTGATGAAGTCAGATCAAGCAAGCGATCGAAGATAAACCGCTCCAGATATCGACAAGCACGCTGTTGCTGGTCGCAGCGCTGGCGCCATGCGCATGCAGCGGTGACACCTCGGCGCAGGCACTCAATCGTCGCGCGTTTCGCTCAGGTCCGCAGTGTCGTCGTCTGCTTCGCCCATCTCACCGTGCGTATCGTCGTTGTCGGCGCGTGCGTAGTGCACGGTTTCCACCGGCCCACCGACCGCGCGGCCGCGCACCGGCAACAGCGCACTGGCTGCCTCGTATTCGGCCAGCAAGGCATGCCGGCGCGCTTCCGGCACGTCCTGCCAATGGCAGTCGGTCAATGCGCCTTCCAGCGAATACAGCAGGTTGAGGCTGGGCTTGAAGCCGGCGCGGCGCACTTTGACGAATGCGCCCACCGCGCCCACCGCCTGCAGATCCTGCTGCGTGCGCAGGCCGACCTGGCGCAGCCACGCCGCACTTTTCGGGCCGATGTTGCGCAGCCGTTCGGTGGTCACGTCAGCGCGCCGACAAAGACCTGGGCAATGGCTTCCAGGCCGCGCTGATCGTCGGCGTCGAAGCGATCCAGCTCCGGGCTGTCCAGATCCAGCACGCCGATCAGCGCATCGCCCTTGACCAGCGGAATCACCAGCTCCGAGCGCGAGGCCGAATCGCAGGCGATATGCCCCGGGAAGGCATCCACGTCGGCAATGCGCTGACTCTGCCGGGTACTGGCAGCCGCGCCGCACACGCCCTTGTCCAGCGGAATGCGCACGCAGGCCGGCAAGCCCTGGAACGGCCCCACCACCAGCTCGCGGCCGTCGTAGAAATAGAAGCCGGCCCAGTTGAGCGACGGCAACGCATTGAAGATTAGTGCGGCCAGGTTGGCGGCATTGGCGATCCGGTCCGGCTCGCCATGCACCAGGGCCTGGGCCTGGGCGGTGAGCTGGGCGTATTGTTCCGGCTTGCTGCCGGTCAGCGAAGAGGTTGCGAACATGGCCGAAGTTTAGCAGCGGCCATCCGCAGCGGCATTGCGACTCAGCCGCGCGTTCGGATCCGCACGCTATGCTGCGCGCCCCCACGGCAACCGCGGCGCGGCCGCAGGAACACACGCATGCAGCTTCCGGCGTTGTATGTCACCGGCACCGACACCGGCATCGGCAAGACCATGGCCAGCACCGCGCTGCTGCACGCACTGCGCAGGCAGGGCCACACGGCGGTCGGCATGAAGCCGGTGGCCAGCGGTTGCGAGCACACGCCGCAGGGCTGGCGCAACGAGGACGCGCTGGCGCTGCAGGCCGCCAGCGCCCCGCAACCCGATTACGCCACCCTCAATCCCTATGCCTTGCCGGCACCGCTGGCGCCGGAACTGGCCGCCGCCGATGTCGGCGTGACTCTGTCGCTGGAGCCGATCGCCCAGGCCTTCGCGCAATTGCGCGCGCAGGCCGAGGTGGTGGTGGTGGAAGGTGTCGGCGGCTGGGCTGCGCCCTTGAGCGCCGATCTGGACCAGGCCGATCTGGTACGTGCGCTCAAGCTGCCCGTGGTGCTGGTGGTCGGCATCCGGCTGGGCTGCATCAATCACGCGCGCCTGAGCGCCGCGGCGATCGCTGCCGACGGGCTGGACTGCATCGGCTGGATCGCCAACGAGGTCGACCCGCAGATGGAGCGCATCGAGGAGAACATCGGCATGCTGCGCCAGCGCCTGGCGATGCCGTGCTGGGGCCGCATCGCCTGGCGGCCGGGCGCCGATGCCGCGGCGCAGTCGCTGGGGCTGCACGTGCCGGTCTGAGTGACGTTGGCTATCGGGCGACCGCGTCACTGCGACGCGGATCGCCAGATGTCGTCCCAGCCTTGCGCGCCGCCGGGGACTCGCCCTGCGTCCCGGCGTTTCCACTGCACCGGCGCCGCGCCGCGATAGCACTTGGTCGGATTGGCAGTACGCGCAATGCGCAGACAATAAAAAAGCCCGACAGAGGGAGGGATCTGTCGGGCCGGATTGCATGGGGGGAGGGACCCATGCAAAGACGCTGAATTTTTTGTTGGCGCTTACGTGCGCCGGGTCTTGCCTTTGGCGGCCTGCTCGCTGTTGGCCTCGAACTGCTGCTTGGCCAGTTGGCCGAGCGCATCGGATGCCTTCAATCCCAGTCCGACCACTTCCTGATTCACCGAAGCCAGCCGTTCCAGGTTGTCGCGGGCCAGTTGCAGCCCCTTCGGCCAGAGCGTCTGGTAGGCGCCAAGGTCGCGGGCCTGGGCAAACTCACCGAAGAAGCTGGTGGTCGCACTGACGTTGCGTTCGAGCGTCTTCAGCTGCAGGCCAAACGCGTTTTCCGCGTGTTCCATCGCCAACTGGTTGGCGCGTGCCGCTGCAGAGGCAAAGCTGTTGAAGCCGTTTTCGAACTGCGCCGACATTGCGAACCCCTTGGGGAAGGCTGTGACCGTTGTTGCGTTGCAGCATACGCGGATATTGCTGCGATGCAACACGTTTGCTGAAAATTTCCGAAATCGCCTGCAAAGCGTTTTGAAATCAATCCATTATCCGTGCCGTAGAAACGGCAAGACCGCTCTGGAGGCGGCCTTGCGTCACACCACTGCGCTGCGCGATCAGCCGCGATAGCGGCAGCCGGAGGTGCAGGTTTCATGCACCACGATCTCGCTCAGCTGCGGCAGCGCCGGCTTGAGCTGGTCCCAGATCCAGATCGCCAGCCGCTCGCTGGTCGGGTTTTCCAGCCCCTCGATGTCGTTGAGGTAGTGGTGGTCCAGGCGGTCGTAGATCGGTTGGAAGGCGGCCTTGATGTCGCCGAAATCCATGATCCAGCCGGTCTCGGCACCGGGTTCGCCGCTGACATGCAGCTCGACCCGGAACGAATGCCCGTGCAGGCGGGCGCACTTGTGGCCGGGGGGCACATTGGGAAGCCGGTGCGCGGCTTCGAGCGTAAAGACTTTGAAGATATCCATGCGCGCCATTGTAAGTGCGCCGGTGCCTGTCGGACTGACCCGATCACGGCGACACAGCGTCTCTGCGCCCTGGCGTGGCACCCGTAACGGGGGGGGGTCGCGTTTTGCGCCGGAGCGCCGCACCCGGTCGGCCGCACAAAGTGCGATGCGCGCTCTACCGCGTCCGGCCAGCGGCGTGTGTCACCGCGCGTCATATCTCTATGCAGATCTGTAATTTTTGTTAATCGATTGCGCATGGCCCACTGCAAAACCCCCATTCATGGATGCCGTGCGTGAAGCGCCCGATGCCTTATCTGCTGTCTGCTGCCGTTCTGTCGGCGCTGATTCCCCTTGCCCATGCCGACGACGCGACACCCGACACGGGCAAGACCCTGGCCACCGTCAGCGTCACCGGCTCCAATATCAAACGCACCGACAGCGAAGGCCCGAACCCGGTGCAGGTGATCGACCGCCAGCAGCTGGAGCAGTCCGGCAAGGTCACCGTGGCCGACGCGCTGCGCTCGATCTCGGCCAATACCGGCAACGCCACCAACGAAACCACCAACAACGGCTGGGCGTCCGGCTCGGCGGGCATCGGCCTGCGCGGGCTGTCGCAGAAGAACACCCTGGTGCTGCTCAACGGACGCCGCCTGGCCAACTACGGCTTTCCCGCCAATGGCCTGGGCGACACCTTCGTCAACCTCAACACATTGCCGCTGGTGGCGGTGGAACGCATCGAAGTGCTCAAGGACGGCGCCTCTGCCGTGTACGGCTCCGACGCGGTGGCCGGGGTGGTCAACATCATCACCCGGCAGGATTTCCAGGGCGCCGAGCTGGGCTTGAGCGGCGGCACCTCCGATCAGGGCGGCATGGATACCCAGCGCGCCAAGTTCATCGGCGGCATCGGCGACCTGGACCGCGACGGCTACAACATCCTTTTCAGTTTCGACGCCTACAACCGCGACCGGCTGGATCAGGATCAGCGCGCGCTGACCCGCTCGGGCATCTACACCGACCTGCCCGGCGGGCGCTGGAACGGCTGGTCGGCCAAGGGCGCGCGCTATCTGGTCGGCGGCCGCTCGGTGCCGATGCTGGATGCGCAAGGCAACTGCCCCAGCGGCACCGTGCTGACCGCCAGCGCGCCGATCGACGGCCTGGCCGGTGACACCTGCGGCTTCAACCAGGCCCCGTTCACCACGCTGATTCCCTCGACCAAGCGCTATCAGGCTTACACCAACGCCACCTTCCGGCTCAGCGACAATGTCGAAGCGTTCGGCGAGGCGCTCTACAGCGAGGTCAAGGGCGTGTCGATCTTCGGCTCCAGCCCGTACTTCACCTTGGAAGGCGGCCGCTTCGCCTTGAACGCCAGCAGCGGGCTGGCCGAGCCGGTGTCCAACCTGCTGCCGGCCTCCAGCCCGTACAACCCGTACGGCACCGCGGTGCCGATCGAATACACCTTCTTCGACCTGGGCCAGACGGTCAAAACCAATCGCTCGCAGTCCTATCGCTTTCTTGGCGGTGTGCGCGGCAAGACCGAGCGCTGGGATTGGGAGGCGGCTGCGTTCGCCGCACGCAGCACCGAGCACGAAACCGTGTCCGGTGGCTTCGCCAACCGCTTCACGCTGGCGCAGGCGCTGGCTGACGGCAGCTACAACCTGCTTGACCCGTCCGCCACGCCGCAGTCGGTGATCGACGGCATCAACCTCAGCACGCTGCGCCCGGCGCAATCGACGCTGCGCGGCGTCGACGCCAAGGTGTCCGGCAACCTGTTCGAGCTGCCTGCCGGCAGCGTCGGGTTCGCTGCCGGCGCCGAGTGGCGGCAGGAGGAACTGGTCTCGCGCAATCCCTGGCAGATCGACCAGGGCCTGCAGATCCGCCCCGCGATTGCCGCGGTGGATGGCGAGCGCAGGGTGTCGGCGCTGTATGCCGAGGTCAACCTGCCGCTGCTGCGATCGCTGGAACTGCAACTGGCCGGGCGCGGCGATCACTACAGCGATTTCGGCGAGGCGTTTTCGCCCAAGGCCAGCCTGCGCTGGCAACCGCTGGACGCCGTACTGGTACGCGCGGCCGCCTCGCGCGGCTTTCGCGCACCGTCGTTGTCGGAGAATGCGGCCAGCACCAACATCTCCTACGGCTCGGTGGTCGACCCGTTCGATCCGGACGTGCCGGGCTCGCGCCAGAACCCGACCTTCTTCACCGTCGGCAACACCGCGCTCGAACCCGAGCGCACGCGCAGCTACAACCTGGGCGTGGTGCTCTCGCCGTGGGCCGACACCAGCCTGAGCGTGGACTGGTACAAGATCGAACTGGAGAATCTGGTCGGCACCGGCAACAACGCCACCATCGTGCAGAACAACGACCCAACCGACGTGATTCGCAACGAGCGCGGCACGTTGGTGGCGGTGTACAACCGCTACCAGAACCTCAGCGAGCTGACGACCTCGGGGATCGATGTCGAACTGCGCCAGCGCTGGCGCACCGAGGCAGCCGGCAACTTCGGCCTCAATACCGCCTATACCCATGTGCGCGATTACCGCCGCCCCACCGTGGTCGGTGGCCCGTTGCAGGATTACGCCGGCAGCAATCTCGGCCCGTCGCTGCCACGCAACAAGGCCACCACCACGCTGGACTGGAACCTAGGCACCGTCAGCGCCGCACTGACCTGGTACTACACCGGCGGCTACGACCAGAAGGCCAGCGCCGCGGCCACTGCCGTGCAGTCGCGCGTGGGCGACTACAACCAGTTCGACCTGTATCTGGGTTACACCGGCATCGACAAGCTCACCCTGTACGCCAAGATCGAGAACCTGGCTGACAAGCAACCGCCGGTCGACGCCTCGTTCCCGGGCATTCGTGCGCCTTACGACTTCACCCAGTACGACCTGCGCGGGCGTTATTTCACCGTGGGCCTGGACTATCGATTCTGATCGGAATACGCACGGCCCATGCACGCCCGTGCGATGGTGCGTGCGTGCTCCAGCGTGCTGTCTCAACCCAATCGCCATTCGCCCCCGGACACTCTTCAAGGAACTCCGATGACGTCTTCGCCGCATGCCTGGCTGCTCGCCCTGGCCTTTGTCGCACCTTCCCTCGCTGCCCAACCTGCGGCCCAACCCGTTGCGCTGCCGGGTTATGACGCCGCTGCCGCACGGGCGCAGCGCGCGCTGGAAGCGCGTTTCGATAGCGGCCTGAAGGACGCCGATTATCGCGGCTGGTTGAAGCAATGGTCGTCGGCGCCCAATCACGTTGGCTCGCCGCATAACCTGGAGAACGCCCGCGATTTGCAAACGCGCTTGCGCGGCTACGGGTGGGATGCGCGCATCGAAACCTTCGAGGTGCTGTGGCCCTCGCCCAGGAGCTCGCAGCTGGAATTGCTCGGCCCCAAGCCGTATGTCGCGCGTCTGAAGGAGCCGCCGCTGCCGGGCGACAGCACCTCAACCCAGACCGAAAACGTGCTGCCGCCGTATGTGATCTACGGCGGCAACGGCGATGTCACCGGCGCTCTGGTCTACGTCAATTACGGCATCGCTGAAGACTACGAAGCGCTGGCGCGCAACGGCGTGGATGTGCGCGGCAAGATCGTCATCGCCCGCTACGGCAAGGGCTGGCGCGGGCTCAAGCCGCGCTTGGCGCAGGAGCATGGCGCCATCGGCGCGATCATCTATTCCGATCCGCGCGACGACGGTTATTTCCAGGATCGGGCGTATCCGGATGGCCCGGCGCGCAATCAGTGGAGCGTGCAACGCGGCTCGGTTGCCAATTTCGCGATCTATCCCGGCGATCCGCTGACCCCGGGCGTCGGCGCCAGCAAGGGCGCCAAACGCCTGAAGATCGACCAGGCCGGCAGCGTGTTGAAGATCCCGACCCTGCCGATCAGTTGGGGCGATGCGCAGCCCTTGCTGGCCGCGCTGGGCGGGCCGGTGGCACCGGAGGACTGGCGTGGCGCGCTGCCGATCACCTACCGCATCGGCGGCGGCGACACCGCGCGCGTGCATCTCAAGGTGGATGCGGAGTGGGGCAGCAAGACCATCTACAACGTCATCGCCACCCTGCGTGGCAGCGAGTATCCGGACCAGTGGGTGGTGCGCGGCAATCACCGCGACGGCTGGGTGTTCGGTGCGGCCGATCCGCTCTCGGGTACCACCGCCTTGCTGGCCGAAGCCAAGGCGATCGGCGAGCTGGCCAGGCAGGGGCAGCGCCCCAAGCGCACGCTCGTCTACGCCAGTTGGGACGGCGAGGAGGCCGGCCTGCTCGGCTCCACCGAATGGGCCGAACAGCATGCCGACGAACTGCGCCGCAAGGCAGTGCTGTACGTCAACACCGACGGCAACGGGCGCGGCTTTCTCACTGCCGGCGGCAGCCATGCGCTGCAACGCCTGGTCAACGGCGTGGCGGCAGATCTGCGCGACCCCGACAGCGGCGTGAGCGTGCTCGAACGGCAACGCGCCCGTGCCCGCATCGACGCGCTGGCGCCCACCGCCAAGCCGGCGCAGAAGGACATCGCCAAGCAGCTCGCGGCCGGCGGCGACGTGCCACTCAAGGCACTCGGCTCGGGCAGCGACTACAGCCCATTCCTCCAGCATCTGGGGCTGACCACGCTGGATCTGGGCTATGGCGGGCAGGGCGGCGGCAGCGGTGTCTATCACTCGCTGTACGATTCCTACGATTATTTCGCGCGCTACATCGACCCGGACTTCAGCTATCTGCCGCTGTTGTCGCAGACGGTCGGCCGCACGGTGCTGCGCGTCGCCAACGCGCCGGTGTTGCCGCAACGCTTCGGCGACTTCGCCGACGCGGTGGCCGGCTACGCGCAGGAGCTCAAGCAGCAGGCCGACAGCGACCGCACTGCCGCCCGCACCCAGGCCGAGTTGTTGCAGGCCGGTGCCTATGCCGCCATCGATAACCCGAATCGGCCGCAACTAGCCCCCGAGCCGAAAGCCGCGGTGCCGCAGATCGACTTCGCCGCACTGGATCAGGCCATTACTCGCCTGCAAACCAGTGCCAGACGCTATGACGATGCGCTGGCATCGCGCGGCGTCGGGTTGGATGCACGCGTACGCGGCAAGCTCAATGCCTCGCTACAGCGCATCGACCAGACCCTGCTGGCTGAAGGCGGTCTGCCGGGGCGGCCGTGGTACCGGAACCTGATCTACGCGCCCGGCCTGGCCACCGGATACGAGGTCAAGACCTTGCCCGGCATCCGCGAAGCGCTGGAAGACCGGCGCTGGGAGGATCTGAGCGCCTACATCGTGCAGACCGCCGCGGTGCTGGATCGGTATCGCGAGGCGATCGATCGCAATACGGCGTTGATCGAAGGCTAGGCGAGCAACGAACGGTGGTTGCTTGCGCAGCCACCCGTCATTCCCAGGGATCGCTGTATAACTGCGGCCATCTTGGGATGGCACGCACGAGGCTCGGGCGCCATCTCCTTCGCGCTGCATCACGCGTATCGCCTGAACTGCGCCCACAAAAAAGCCGCCCCGAAGGGCGGCTTTTTCTTTCAGTTCAACGCAGACCTGCGCCGGTCGCACCGGCGCACAGGCATCAGCGCGTACTGCTCGGACGCTGACCGCCACGGCCACCATCGCGACGGCCTGCGCCGGCACCGGCGGCAACACCGGCCTGACGCGGACCGCTGCTGCGCTGGCCGCCCGGCTTCTTCGGGCCGGCATGCGCATGCGCCTGACGCGGTGCATCGCCATGCGGACGACGGGCGTGGCTCTTGCGCGGGGCGCGATCGCCACCCGGCTGCTCGGCACGGCCCGGCGCGCTATTGCCCCAACGGATCGGGGTCTGCGGCTCGTAGCCCGGCACGTCGCGGATTTCCACGTCGCGGCCCAGCATGCGCACGATCTGGCGCAGCAGCTTGGCTTCGTCCTGCGCCACCAGCGAGATCGCCTCGCCGGTGGAACCGTTACGGCCGGTGCGGCCGATGCGGTGCACGTAATCCTCGGCCACCATCGGCAGGTCGTAGTTGATGACCTTGGGCAGCTGGTCGATGTCGATGCCGCGCGCGGCGATATCGGTGGCCACCAGCACAGTCACGCGGCCGGCCTTGAAGTCGCTCAGCGCGCGCATGCGCTGGCCCTGGCTCTTGTTGCCGTGGATCGCCGCGGTCTTGATGCCGGACTTCTCCAGGAACAACGCCAGCTTGTCGCTGCCGTGCTTGGTGCGGGCAAACACCAGGGTCTGCTCGCGGCTGTCCTGCGCCAGCAGGTGCAGCAGCAGGTCGCGCTTGCGCGCGCCATCGACCGGGTGCACGCGGTGGGTGATGCTCTCGGCCACGGTGTTGCTCGGGGTGACCTGGATCTGCATCGGGTTGCGCATGAACTCCAGCGCCAGCTGCTTGATGTTCTCTTCGAACGTTGCCGAGAACAGCAGGGTCTGACGGTCCTGGCGCGGCAGCTTGGTCAGGATGCGCTTGATCGACGGCAGGAAGCCCATGTCGAGCATGCGATCGGCTTCGTCCAGGATCAGCACTTCGATGCCGGACAGGTCCACGCTGCGACGCTCGATATGGTCGATCAGCCGGCCCGGGCAGGCGATCAGCAGGTCCACGCCGCGACGCAGGGTGTCGAGCTGGTTGCCCATGCCCACGCCGCCGTAGATCACCGCGCTCGGGATGCGCAGGTACTTGCTGTAGCCGCGCAGGCTGTCGTGCACCTGGGTGGCCAGCTCGCGGGTGGGGGTCAGGATCAGCGCGCGCGGCTTGCGCGGGCCGTTGACCGGCTGCGGCGAGGTGCCCAGGTGCTGCAGCAACGGCAGGCCGAACGCGGCGGTCTTGCCGGTACCGGTCTGTGCGCCGGCCAGCAGGTCATGCCCTGCCAACACCAGCGGGATGGCCTGCTGCTGGATCGCAGTTGGGGTTTCGTAACCCTGCTCGGCCAACGCGCGCAGCAGGAAGGGCGCCAGGCCCAGGGATTCAAAAGACATCAGGAAGCTCCAAGTAAAGCGTCGCCGCCAGGCCAGGCCCGGAGCGCAAACGCATTGCAGATGCAAAAAAGTGAGGCTCGGAGCGTTCCCGTGAACCGCGCTGCGAGATGGTGGAACAACCCAATCAAGACGCGATGGGTTTGTCGGCACCACGAAAGGCGTCGGGTGGGGCGGGCGAGCGGATCGATCGATCCTGGCCTCGCCGGCTGTCCCTAAGGGAAACGGACGGCCGCATGCAGACCGGGCCAGTGTACGCGCGTTTGGCGCGCTGCACAAAAGGCGAGTTCATCGGTTGGGCTACGGGTCAGTTGTTTCAGTTGCAACCACTGTTGCGGCAGGCCGTACAATCGACCGATCAGCCACAGCACAGGACGGTCATGAAGCTAGGTTCCCTGAAGGAAGGCGGCCGCGATGGCAGCCTGATCGTGGTCGCGCGCGACCTGCGCACCGCGGTCCGCGCCACCGGTATCGCGCCCACGCTGCAGCGCGCGCTGGAAGACTGGAGCAATGTCGCGCCGCGCCTGAATGCCTTGTCGGCCTCGCTCAACGAGGGCAGCGCCGATGGCGTGTTCGATCTGGATCTGCAGGCGCTGGCCGCACCGTTGCCGCGCGCCTACGAGTTCGTCGACGGCAGCGCCTACCTGCCGCACGTGGAGCGCGTGCGCCGTGCGCGCAATGCCGAGGTGCCGGAAAGCTTCTACACCGACCCGCTGATGTACCAGGCCACCAGCGCCGGGTTCTACGGACCGCGCGATGCGATCAAGGTGATCAGCGAAGACCACGGCATCGATCTGGAAGCCGAGCTGGTGGTGATCACCGACGATGTGCCGATGGGCGCCTCGCCCGAGCAGGCCGCCGCGCATATCCAGCTGGTCGGCCTGGTCAACGACGTGTCGCTGCGCAACCTGATCCCGGCCGAGCTCGCCAAGGGCTTCGGCTTCGTGCAGTCCAAGCCGCGCTCGGCGCTGTCGCCGGTGTTCGTCACCGTGGATGAACTGGACGAGGCCTGGCGCGACAACAAGGTGCACCTGCCGCTGGTCACCCACGTCAATGGCGCCTGGTTCGGCGCTCCGGAAGCCGGCAACGACATGCAGTTCGACTTCGCCCAGCTGATCGCCCACGCGGCCAGGACCCGGCCGCTCTCGGCCGGCACCATCGTCGGCTCCGGCACCATCGCCAACCAGGACACCACGCTGGGCGCCTCGTGCTTTGCCGAGCAGCGCGTGGTGGAAACCCTGCGCGACGGCACCCCGAGCACGCCGTTTCTGTCCTTCGGCGACGTGGTGCGGATCGAGATGTTCGCTGCCGATGGCGCCAGCATCTTCGGTGCGATCGAACAGCGCGTCGAACGTCAGCCGCTGCCATGAGATCGGCAAGGGCGTCTGCACAACACTGCATGCGAGGCCGGGCATGAGCGCGCCACTGGAATTGTTCTCGTACTGGCGCTCCAGTGCCGCGTATCGCGTGCGCATCGGCCTGCACCTGAAGGCGCTGGCCTACCTCGCGCATCCGGTGCATCTGGTGCGCGACGGCGGCGAGCAGCATGCACCCGTCTACGCGCAGCTCAACCCGCAGGAACTGGTGCCCACGTTGCGGCACGGCGCGGTGGTGATTCCGCAGTCGCTGGCGATCCTGGAGTATCTGGAAGAGGCGTTCCCGGACAGCGCGCGGCTGCTGCCCGCAGCGCCGGCCGCGCGCGCCCGCGTGCGCGCCCTGGCGCAGGTGATCGCCTGCGACGTGCATCCGCTCAACAACCTGCGCGTCACCCAGTTTTTCGAGCGCGAATGGCAACGAGATGCCGCGCAGCGCCAGCAATGGACACGGCACTGGATGCAGCGTGGCTTTGCGGCGCTGGAAGCGCAGTTGGCCGGTGACCCGCATGCCGGCACGTTCTGCCACGGCGACACGCCGGGCCTGGCCGATTGCCTGCTGATCCCGCAGCTTTACAACGCGCGCCGTTTCGAAGTCGATCTGGTGGCGTATCCGATCCTGCAACGTATCGAACAGGCCTGCTTGGCATTGCCGGCATTCGCGGCGGCGCGGCCGGAAATGCAGGCCGACGCGGTGCCGGCCTGATCGGCAGCAGGCCTTTGCCTGGTGCGGGGGCACATCCGCGTTGAATCGCAGCCCGGGCAGGGCAGGTACCGGTAGCGAGCGGTTGTCGGCCGGCTGGGCGGCGCGCAGGCGGGCGGGCTGTCTCCGCGCACTGCGCATCGGCCGCGCTCGCGGCACTCATGGGTTGATCGGAGCTAGCTGCTGCGCTGTCCCAACCGTGCGCACCGCTCGTACGCCGGCAACAGCGCTGCGCAATCCGCCGCTCCGGGCAAGTGCGCGGCAATAGCGCGCACTTGCAAATGATCAGATAAAGCCGTGGCTGATCTTCGGCGCTGCTGCCGTTTCGTAATCCGCGTACGGGTCGTGCTCGCCGGAACCGCCCTCGGACAGGCGGAACTTCAGCGCCAGGCCATCGCGCGAGTCGGCCGCGCGCAGCGCTTCCTCCTGCTCGATTTCGCCGGACTTGACCATGCGGAACAGGCATTGGTCGAAGGTCTGCATGCCTTCTTCCAGCGATTCCTCCATCGCCTGCTTGACCTCGTGCACCTGGCCACGACGCAGCAGGTCGCGGATCATCGGCGTGTTGAGCAGCACTTCGGTCGCCGGCCGGCGGCGTCCGTCCACGCCCTTGACCAGGCGCAGCGACACCACGGCGCGCAGGTTCAGCGCCAGGTTCATCAGCACGTTCTTGTGCGCGCTCTCGGGGAAGAAATTGAGGATGCGCTCGATGGTCTGGTCGGCATTGTTCGAGTGCAGCGTCGCCAGGCACAGGTGGCCGGTCTCGGCGAAGGCGATCGCCGCCTCCATCGTCTCGGCATCCAGGATCTCGCCGATCAGGATCACGTCCGGCGCCTCGCGCATCGCGTTTTTCAGCGCGCTCTGGAAGGCGTGCGTGTCCAGGCCCACCTCGCGCTGGTTCACGATCGACATCTTGTGCTTGTGCAGATATTCGATCGGGTCCTCGATGGTGAGGATGTGCCCGGTGGTGGTGCTGTTGCGGTGGTCGATCATCGAGGCCAGCGAGGTCGACTTGCCCGAGCCGGTCGAGCCGACCACCAGCACCAGCCCGCGCGGGGTCATGATGACGTCCTTGAGCACCTGCGGCAGGTTGAGCTCTTCGATGCTGGGGATCCGGCTGCGGATGGCGCGGATCACCATGCCCACCTCGCCGCGCTGCTTGAACACGTTCACGCGGAAGCGCCCGGCGTCGGACAGGGCAATGGCCATGTTGAGCTCCAGGTCGCGCTCGAACTGCGGTACCTGGCCTTCGTCCATCAATGAATAAGCGATTTTCTTGACCATTCCCGGCGGCAACCCCGTATTGCCGAGCGGGTAGAGCTTGCCTTCGATCTTGATGTACACCGGTGCGCCGGTGGTCAAGAACATGTCCGAGGCATTCTTTTCGGTCATCAGCTTCAGGAAGTAGCCGATATCCATGCGCAATGGTTCCCCAACAAACAGCAGCGTCTCGTTGCAAGTCCGCCGCAGGCTTCCGACAATGGCCGTGCTCGAGACTTCTCGCTACGGCTCCCCTAATGACGGCTAGCTTCGCATACTTGCGGCGATCCCTGTATGGCATCGCCTGTTTCATGGTTCTTTCCTCTCCGGCTGCCGCCCAGGTGGCACCGGAGCTCACCGCCGCCGAACAGGCCGTGCAACGCGCCACCCAGGCCGATGCCGACCAGTACGCCCCCGATCTGGTCAATCTGGCCCGCCAGGAACTGATGCAGGCCCAGCAGGCTCAACTGGAAAAGCGCCAGCGCAAGCAGGTGCCACAGATCGCCTTGCGCGCAGCGGCCGACGCCGATCTGGCCAAGGCGCGCAGCGAAGAGGCGGTGGTCACCGCCCAGCTGGAACAGCGGCGCAAGGAAGTGGCGCAACTGCAGAACAGCCTCAACACCGGGGAGGCCGGCCGATGAAACTGCGTCCGCTTCTCTATCTGGGTGTACTGAGCCTGGGCACCCTGTCGTCGCTGGCGATGGCGGCCAAGGACGACCCGCAGGCCGACGCGCTCAACCGGCGCCTGGCCGCGCTGCAGAACGACCCGCAGACCAATGAACTGGCCCGCTTCGAGCGGCTGCAGGCGCAGCAGAGCGTGGCGGCGCTGGCCGAGGCCAAGCGGCGCGACCGCGACGAGCTGGTGTTTCTGGCCGACCGTCGGGTCGAAATCGCCGAACTCACCGCCCGCACCGCACTGGCGCGGCGCGAGCTGGATCGGCTGGAAGGCACCCGCAACGACCTGCTGATCGAAGCCAGCCGCCGTGACGCCTCGCGCGCGCGCCAGGAAGCCGAGCGTCTGCGCGTGCAGGCGCAGATCCAGGCCGAAGAGGCCGAGCGCATGCGGCAGGCGGCCGAACAGGAAACCCTGGCCCGCCAGGACGCCGAGCTGGCGCTGACCAGCGTGGCCGGCAAGCAGACCGCCAAGCTCAATGCGGCCCAGCAGAAAGCGGTGCAACTGGCGCATGAAGAGGCCGAGCTGGTGGCCGGGGCCAAGTTGCCGTCCGCCAAGTTCGACAGCCGCGGCGAAGTGTTTTCGCTGGGCAGTGGCGCCTTCGGTGGCAAGGCCGCGCTGTCCGGCGACGCCGCGGGGCAGGCCAAGGCACTGGCCGAGTATCTGAACATCGGCAAGAAAGGCCGGGTCAGCATCGTCGGCTACGACAGCGATGCGGCCACCGCCGAGAAGCGGGCCGAAGCGTTACGCGATGCCCTGGTGGCTGCAGGCGTTGCCAGCGCACGGCTGCAGGTCAATGGCACCAAGGCCGCCGCCAGCAAGACGCGCGCTGCCGAGGTGGTTGTCTCGCCGTAATGCAAGTGGTTGGAAGTTAAGGTTTTTTAACCCGGGCATGACGCCCGGTTGAACCGCGGTCACTGATTGAGGCAGGGAACGGCAAAAGCAGCCGTTCTGGCCTTGAACCCCCTCCGCGACCGGCGTAGGGTCGTACTCCCGGGCAGCACTCCGCTGCCTGGAAGTACGGAGGGCCGGGCCAGTGACGCAAGGGCACGTATCAACGCAGTTCGGTGGACAGCTTTTTGGTTCCGCCAGTGCGCTTGCCATTGTGATCCGCGAGTCTTCCATCCCCAAGCAGCGCCCCGTGCCGCCCGCGGCCGGGGCGTTCTTGTTTTAAGTGTTTCAAGTGAAGGAGGTAACGCCATGTTCGAAGGGCAACCGCAGACCGAAATTGACGCATTGGTCAAGTCCGATCCCGAGTTCAAGCAGCTGTACCAACGCCACAAGCTCTTGAACAAGAAATGCATGGATGCCGAACTCGGGGTACTCCCCATCGACGACGTAACCTTGGGCCAGATGAAGCGCGAGAAGTTGCAGGCGAAAGAAAAGCTCACCCGGATGTACGACCAGCTCACCCACTGATCCTTCCCCACCGCTAGAACAAGTTCACCGCCGCGGGCGGTGGCGGCCTCCTCGTCGGCTTGCCACCGTCCGCGTCTTTATTTGCGCATCTGCGTGTCACGCGCCTGGCAGCAGGGCGCACTGCCCGTCTAGCGGCCGCGCAGTCAGGCCGATGGTGGTGGCGCAGCGCTGGCTGAGCCCGCCCGTTCACGGGCCGGCGCGATCGGTTCCAGTCTGAATGAGCATTCCCCAGCCGTTCGTCGGATAATGGGCGGCCAAGCCCCGCGCGACGCAGTGACGATATTCCGATGGCGATCCATTCCTCCGTACTCGAACTGATCGGCAACACGCCGATCGTCAAGGCACAGCACCTGGACACCGGCGTCTGCGAGCTGTTCCTCAAGCTGGAGGCGGCCAACCCCGGTGGATCAATCAAGGACCGCATCGGCCTGTCGATGATCGAGGCGGCCGAACAGCGTGGCGACCTCACCCCGGGTGCGACCCTGGTCGAAGGCACTGCCGGCAACACCGGCCTGGGTCTGGCACTGGTCGCCCAGCAGAAGGGCTACCGGTTGATCCTGGTGGTGCCGGACAAGATGAGCCGCGAGAAGATCTTCAACCTCAAGGCCATGGGCGCCCAGGTGGTGCTGACCCGGTCGGACGTGGCCAAGGGCCACCCGGAGTACTACCAGGACCTGGCCGCCAAGATCGCCGCCGAGACCCCGGGCGCCTACTTCATCAACCAGTTCGGCAACCCGGATAACCCGGCTGCGCACGAATTCGGCACCGGCCCGGAGATCCTGGCGCAGATGGACAACGATCTGGATGCGATCGTGTTCGGCTGCGGCAGCTCCGGCACCATGACCGGCCTGTCGCGCGCCTTCGCCACCGCCTCGCCGCACACCGAGCTGGTGCTGGCCGACCCGGTCGGCTCGATCCTGACCCAGTACATCGAAGAGGGCACGGTCAGCGAGAAGTCCGGTAGCTGGCTGGTCGAAGGCATCGGCGAGGACTTCCTGCCGGACATCTCCGATTTTTCGCGGGTCAAGAAGGCCTATTCGATCACTGACGCGGAAAGCTTCCACACCGCGCGCGAGTTGCTGGCCAAGGAGGGCATCCTCGGCGGTTCGTCCACCGGTACCCTGCTGGCCGCCGCGCTGAAGTATTGCCGCGAGCAGACCACGCCCAAGCGCGTGCTGGTGTTCGTCTGCGATACCGGCAACAAGTACCTGTCCAAGATGTACAACGACTACTGGATGCTGGACAACGGCTTCCTGGAGCGCCCGCAGCACGGCGACCTGCGCGACCTGATCCTGCGCCCGTACAACAAGCGCGATACCGTGGTGGTCGGGCCGAAGGATCTGCTGACCACCGCCTACCAGCGCATGAAGCTGTACGACGTCTCGCAGCTGCCGGTCATCGATGACGGCGAGCTGGTCGGCATCGTCGACGAGAGCGACGTGTTGCTGCATGTGTACGGCGACGAGGCACGCTTCCGCGACCCGATCTCCACGGCCATGGTCAGCAAGCTCGATCGCCTGGATGTCGCCTCACCGATCGAGGCGCTGCTGCCGGTGTTCGACCGCGGCCAGGTCGCCATCGTCATGGACGGCAACCAGTTCCTGGGCCTGATCACCCGCATCGACCTGCTCAACTACCTGCGCCGCCGCGTGCAGTGATTTTGCATCTGGAATCAGCAGGCCGCCCAAGGCAGGATGGCTCGCTGACTGTGCGGTCGCCAAGTCAAAAATGGCGCCTAATCCCACCTCATCTATTCTGCTGTCTGTAAAGGTCATACATGTCCGCCACCGTTGCCGCCGTCATTCCAAGTTACAAAGTCACCCAGCATGTTCTCGGCGTGATTGCGCAGATGGGACCGGAAGTAAGTCGCATTTATGTGGTAGACGACTGCTGTCCTGATCGCAGTGGCGACTTCGTTGAAAGTAATTGCACGGATGAACGGGTGGTGGTAATTCGGCACGAGCAGAATCAAGGTGTAGGGGGAGCGGTAATGACCGGCTATCGAGCCGCCATTGCCGACGGAGTCGAGATCATCGTCAAGGTGGATGGCGATGGGCAGATGGATCCTGGCCTGATTCCGAGTTTTATCGCCCCTATCCTGACCGGCGAGGCGGACTACACCAAGGGAAATCGCTTCTTCGACCTCGAACGGATTGCACAGATGCCGAAGCTGCGTTTGTTTGGCAATGCGGGGCTTTCTTTCCTAACTAAACTGTCATCGGGATATTGGGATCTTTTCGACCCGACAAACGGTTACACGGCTATCCATCGGGATGTGGCCTACCATCTCCCGCTTGACCGGATCAGCCGCCGCTATTTCTTTGAAACCGACATTCTCTTCCGGCTCAACACACTGCGCGCCGTGGTGCTTGACGTACCGATGCATGCCAAGTACGCCGATGAGGTGAGCAACTTGAAGATATCGAAGGTGCTTACAGAGTTTTTGTTCAAGAACCTGCGCAACTTCGGTAAGAGAATTCTGTACAACTATTACCTTCGCAATATGTCGCTGGCTTCGCTGGAGCTGCCTGCGGGGATCGTGATGTTTTCGTTCGGGGTCGTCTACGGGCTGCAGCACTGGTTGACCAGCCTTGGAACGGGCGAAGCGGCCACCAGCGGTACGGTCATGTTGGCGGCGATGCCGGTACTGGTCGGAGTGCAATTATTGCTTGCCTTCTTCGGCCAGGATATTGCCTCGGTACCGCGGACTGCGGTGCATCCTCGCCTTCGCTGGTCTGCCCTCCAGGAGCGTCACGCATGACGCGGGTTGTCGCTCAGTCTGAAGCACGTGCACCGCAGGTATGGCCGCTGTTTCTGGTGGCCGCACTGCTGGTTAGCTTGCTGTTTTCTGCGATAACGCCGCCTTTCCAGGCGCCGGACGAGTTCGATCATGTCAAACGTGCGTATATGCTTGGCCAAGGCCAGATACTACTGAAGTCGGTGGACGGGTCGCCGTCTGGCGGGTATCTGGACAGCGGCCTGGTCGCGTACATGGAAAGATTCACTCCGCTCAAAGGTGTGGCGGCTCGCAAGATCTCCAGCGATGAACTCCTTGCTGCCGGAGACCTGCAATGGACAGGCAAACCCCAGTTTCAGACTGCCGTCGGTACGGCGTACTACTTTCCGCTGATGTACGCGCCGCAGGCTCTGGGCCTTGGTATGGGAAAAGCGCTGGACCTCAGTGTTGGCAAGTCTTATCGGTTGGCGCGCCTGCTGGAATTGCTGACGTGCGGCATTCTCTTGATGCTCGCTTTCCGGCTACACCGTCCCTCAGCAGCGATCCTAGTGCTGCTTGCGCTTCCCATGAACCTGTTCCTGTTTGGAACGGCGGTGCTGGATCCCATGGCGACGTCGGTCGCTCTTCTAAGCATCTGTGCTTTCATGCGAGTGTCGGTGGATCGCCATGAAGCATCCAACTGGACCATGGCCGCGCTTTCCATCGGCGTGCTGTTGCTGTGCGCTTGTAGGGCAAACATGTTGCCGATGTTGCTACTGCCGTTCCTGGCATGGTGGATGGTCAGGGAGCGTCGCCAGTTGTATATCGCAATTGCCATTGCTGTGTTTGTCGTCGCCTGGACGCTGTTCACTGTAAAGACAACGGTGTACCCGGCGGGAGGGCGGCAACTGGATCACGCCGGACGCCTCCTGCATTTCGTGTCCCACCCGGGGGAGCTTTTCTCTATCCTCTATGCTACTTGGACCGATATGGGGCGCATGTCGTTCTACTCGGTTTCATTCATCGGTGTGCTGGGTTGGCTTGATACTCCTTTTTCTCCGGGGTTCTACAAATTTGCTGCAATCGCGCTGTTTGCCGTTATTGCGCTTTCGCTCAACCTCGATGGATGGCGTGGTCAGGCACTGCCTCGTTCGGCCCTTGTCGTTATTTGCGCGGGCTCAATTCTCATGACGTTCCTGGCGCTGCTTGTTCAGTGGACGGATCCTGCTTCTCCGACCGTGGATGGCGTGCAGGGCCGCTATTTGTTGATTCCACTGATGTGTTTGGTAATGGCACTGACCGCCGACCATCGCCCGCGCAACAGCATTCAATTCCAGGCTAGCCATATGTTGGCTGGATTGATGTTATGTGTGACGGCCTATTCGTCGGCCGCCTTACTTGTGCAGCGCTATTACACTTTTCCCGTTCAGATGGTGCAGGACGCGTTCGAGCTAAAGCCTTCTCCACCATTGACCGGCGACCAGACCGTACAACTTCACTTTTCCCCGGCGCAACAAGACAGCCCGGCGCCATTGGATCGGATCGGCATACGATTTGGTACTTACATGACGCGACACAAGGGGCAGGCGGAACTGCGGGTCTGGACCCACGATGGGACGACAACGGTGGTCCCATTCGAGCTGGCGCCTTTGGTGGATAACGGCTATGCGGAATTCGTGCTAGAAGGTAAGCCGTACGTGGGTGGCGAAGTCGTTGCTCGTGATGGCATGGGAGTGAGTATCTGGGAAAGCCATGGCAAGGACAGCATCCGGAGCTGCGTGCTAATGCATACACAGAAACATGTAGCGTTGTTGGCACAAGGTTGTCCGGAGCCATAACCGAGGGGGCGTAGCCGCGGAGTTGCAGCCCAGCCTGCCATTTAGTTTGGCCTCGATATCGATTGCGTTGGTAAACTGCTGACAATCTGGGGACACAACATGAACTATCAGCCGAAGAACGCTGACAAGCTTGATGTAATTCAAGCTTTGCGCGGCGTTGCTGCGCTGCTGGTGGTGTTTTATCACGGAGTTGGTTATCAGCCCCGGTCGAAGGAATCAGGCGTCGAGCACGTGTTCTCGATGGTGGGTGCGTCCGGCGTTGATCTGTTCTTCATGATTTCCGGGTTCATCATGGTTTATGCAACCCGCAATGCTATTGGGGGCTTTAGCGACACCTGTACGTTTCTGATCAAGCGAATTGCCCGAGTATTTCCGGTATATTTCGTCGCCACACTGTTGTATGTGCCCATGATGTTGCTCTTGGGAAGCTACGTTGGACACATCGACATAATGACTGACGTCAATCAGATCATTCGATCGGCGCTGATGATTCCCACCAACTTCGGTTCTCGTGCTCCTTACTTTGGTGGGTCAGTGCTGCATGTTGGCTGGACAATCAACTATGAGGTCTACTTCTACGCGTTGTTCGGCCTCTCCCTGATGTTTGGCCGGTTACGTTGGGTTGCGCTCAGTACAATTGCCGTGGTGCTTCTGATTGCGTTGCCCATGACCGTGGCCAGGCCGTCACTCGATGCATACGTCGACTACGGGTTCAACAGCCCGATCAACTTTGCCACAAACCCCATGCTCTGGGAGTTTTTTGTCGGCGTGGTCATCGGGCGCATCTATCTGTCCCGGTTCAAGCTGTCTACGGTGGCCGCAGGCCTGTTTTCGGTCACGTCGCTGACCGCACTGATCTGGTTTCTGTTGAACGATGTCTCGTCGAAGTTCGGCTTTACCGGTTGGGCGCTGCCTTACGCACTGCTGCTTTTCGCGCTGACGATAGGCAGCAAGACGATGGATATCCGTTGGCCGCGCAGCCTAGTCTGGGCCGGCAACGTTTCTTTCTCGCTATATCTGGTCCATCCATTCGTCATTCATCCGGCATACCAGATTTTTTGGGGGGAGAAGACGGCGCCATGGATGAACAATGTTTGGTTCATGCTGGTCCTGTGCGCCCTCTCTCTGTGCCTATCTGCGGTTTCCTACCGCTATCTCGAAGTGGGCCTGAGCGAGCGAATCCGTAGTGCATCGCTTGTGGCATTTCGGAAGTGGCAGCGCTCACCCGGTCCCGCTTCGCCCCCCGAACGGTCGGCACCAGCGTCTGACTCAAAGGGGACGGTCGCATAAGTTGTCATGGACGAGCATAAGGGCGCCGAATTTCGATTCGCCGCCTTTCCCTCATGCGATCTGGGTTGGCAAACGCCAGTTGACGGGTTGGCGCTCGACTACTTCCAACAAGTAGTCGGTCAATTCATCAGCCTGCTCGTCGAATAGGCGGACCATGTCAGCGTGCGGATTGCGGTATCCGTCGAGCTTGTCCGGCGCTTCAAGTAGATTGCGGATCACGGCCTGAAGTGCGGTGCCGTCATCGTCGAGAGGAATGATATTGCCGTTCTGACCGTCCACGATGTCTTCAATCACGCCGCCCGCGTCGGTTGCAATGACCCATACATCGCGGATCAGGGCCTCCCTGACGGACAGACCAAAGCTTTCTTTCCACTGTGTTGGGAATAGGAGGACATCGATGCTGCCAAAGAAATCATCGATAGTCTGCTGAGTGTAGGCTGGGACAGCCTTGAATACCCCTGGTACCTTCCAGTTGGATTCGAAGATGGAGCGCCGGCCCAGGTTCAGCTCATTATCCACTACGTGAAGCTCGTAGTTGGTGTGGCTGAGCCCCTGAAGTGCCTTCTTGATCAACGGGCTTCCCTTGATTGGGCCCTCCCCGCCAACAAATCCGAACCTGATCTTCCGGGTACTCGGCGCGGAACGATTAGGCATCACCTTCGGCTTGGCGATGCCATTCTTGTTGACGCGCAGTCGAGACGGATCGAAGCCATTGTCGGCATAGATCCCTGCAAAGAACTGACTGGGCGACAGCAGCAACGCCGCTCCAGTAAGCACTTCATGCAACCGGTGCTGGCGGTACGGGTTCATCGCAGGATGCGGAACGCAGGTCTTACAGACGTCCAAGTCGACCTTGCGCTGGTAGCAGTACTGACCCTTGTCATTGACCATGAACTGCCGTGCGCAGATCCACCACGCATCATGCAGCGTGACAACGAATGGCACGCCTTCGGCCTGGCAGACCTCAGCGATCTGGATACCGATGCCCTGGATAGAGTGGATGTGCACTACATCTGGGCGCCAGGCACGTAGAACTTCGCGGAAGCAACCCGTGGGATAGGGGTTGTCGAACTGCAGTGCAGGATCATTCTCGTGAGGTAGGCCCATGGCAAACACTTCGCCGGCACTGGACTGGTATCGCACTACTTTGTACGCATGCACATCGGTGGTGGGAAGCGTTGTGAATGTTGCATACTCAGCCCGCCCATCGGCATTGATGATGCGTTCCATTTGCTCAGCGACAATCGTCGCCCCACCGAAACTCCGCGGCTCGAAAAAGATGTTCACGCCCAGAATACGAGGGCGCGGGCGCGGTGCGACTGCGAGGGACTGAAGCCAGGGTTCCAGGCGGTGCACGGCGACGGCTTGCGGAATGTAGTCTTCTTCCACGTGCAGACGCGCGGCTTCGCCGATCTGGCGTCGCAGGCCCGGACTTTCGACAAGCGCCATCAGGCACATTTCCCACTCGGCTTCGGACCCGGCCAGCATGCCTGTCACGCCATGCTCGATGGTCTCCTGATACTCCACCGTCGGCGTGCACACGCTGGGGATGGACAAGATTCCAGCTTCCAGATATTTGATGTTCGACTTCGTGTCATTGAACGTCGTGCGTTCAAGTGGCGCAATGTTGATCTGGCACTTGGCGAGACGGCGCATGTACGTCGAGTAATCAGATGGCGGCAGCCTCTCGATCTGGGCATCAAGCTCCTTGAACTCAGGAGGTAGGTTCAGATGACCGATGATTGTCAGGCGAACATCGTAGCGCTTGCGCAAGATTCGAAGGATGGCGGGGGCCGCGACGCGGAAATCCGAGTCGTGTGCTTTCGAGCCAGAGCCGTATACGATGCGCAGGAGTCCATCTCCCCTCGGCGGCGCAGAGGCGATCTCTTCTGCGGCACGCAAGGTCTCGATGTCCAGCGCATTCTCAACTACCCAAGTGTCTTCCGCGCCAGCAGTACGCATTGCGTCTGCCATTGCGGTCGTGGATGCGATGCACCCATCGCAGGCAAGCATCGCCTTCCTGTATAGAGGTACGCCTTCCAGAATTCCCTTGCGTACCGCAGGTGGTAAATCATTGATATTGCTGTTGTTGAGATAATGTTCTAGATCGAAGATGAGGTCATCGACTTCCCAGAAGGTGCGCACCCCCATCGAACGTGCCAGCGCAATGGTTTCCATCTGATCTGGATAACCGGGAACACGATAGAACACCGCCACGTTGTGCGTGGCAAGCAGGTCGCGGGTGCATACATTGTCGACCCAATTGACGATGGTGCAGTCGTATCCCAGCCCCTCGATCATCTGCTGCTTTTGCAACACACGATACTTGAGACATTGCGCGATGCCCATTTCGGCAACGAGAAGTACGCGCGTTCGTTGTGAAGTGCTGCCTGGGATTGCGGCGGGCAAAGGGTACTCGGGATTCAACTTCCAACTTCCGCCGCCACCGGCACGGAGCAGCGTCGATGGCTGCCTCAGCTGGTTGCTTATCCGGCGCCCGGCCTCGCGTAGTCCATTCTGCTTCGAGACGCGCAGGGTGGCCTTGGCCAAAATGAAGAGGTTTCTCAATATCCCCCACACTTTTCTCAATACGAGGTGGACGCCGCGCAGTGGCGCGGTCAATCGCCAGGATCGGGAATGTAGCATCGAGCCAATCTGCCCGTGTGCTGCGCGCAGATTGTCGAAAGTAGATTGGGTGGCAAGACCAGATGCTTCCAGCGCGCGGCGAAGTGATGCCACTTTACGCTCAGCCTTGGCCAGCGCTTGCGTTGCGTTGTCGAGTTCGCTGTGCTGGGCACCTAGCGAAGCTTGCAGTTCTGCCAGCTTGTGTCGCTGCTCGGTGAGCAGCAACTGCGCGTCTTCCAACGTCAAGATGGCGGTCTCGTCCTGGACTGACCCCGGAGTAAAGCCTGCACCCACAAGAAGGTCGGCACCTGAAGTGAAAAGCCAGTGCAGGCCATCATCCAGGGCTTGACCGGCCACCACGCTATCGCGAGGAGGAGGTCCTTCCAGGACCACTGCACCCCGTGGGGCCAAGCGCCTGATCCAGTCCATGAGCTGCCAACCGTCACTGATGCGATCCGGTGACAGCAGGATCAGCGCGTTGGCAGGCTGATTGCCTAGCTCATCAGGGTTCTCTACCCTGACGAGAGGCAGGGCAGAGACGGCAGTCTCGCTACGGAGCGCAGTAAACAATGCCGAGCGGGCGTCGCCCGCATCCACCATGTGATCCGGCCGCAAGGACTTCAGCAGCCAGGCCGCGATGTGCTCCGGGGAGGCTGGCTGCTGGAGCGCCGAAGGCACGGCTGGATCAACACGATGCTTCATTAACGAT
This sequence comes from Xanthomonas sp. NCPPB 1826, assembly GCF_056725285.1. NCBI lineage: Bacteria > Pseudomonadati > Pseudomonadota > Gammaproteobacteria > Lysobacterales > Lysobacteraceae > Xanthomonas > Xanthomonas sp. NCPPB 1826. The sequence goes on along the minus strand of NZ_CM161521.1, from coordinate 4,208,380 downwards.
TCCGAATAAAGTGAGGTTAAGACTTTGCTGTCAGGCGGTCAGTGGGAATTGACAAATTGCTCGTAAGCGGAAACGACCGATTCAGTGTCGCCGAACATTCTGATCGATCCATTGTCCATCCACATTACCTTATTGCAAACCCGGCGAATTTCTTCGTTGGAATGCATCGCCAACACGACGATGTCTGATCGGCCGTGCAGGTCTTGGAGACGCTGTTTTGCCTTTTGCATGAAGCCAGCATCGCCCACGCCCATCACTTCGTCCAGCAGTAGAATCTGCGCATCTACTGCAGTGGAAATGGCGAAGGCCAAGCGGACACGCATGCCACTCGAATACGTGCGGGTGGGCAAGTCGAGGTAATCGCCAAGCTCGCTGAACTCGGCGATGCTGTTCTGCTTCTCGATGATTTCCTGCTTGGTCATGCCCAGCAGCAGCCCGCGAAGGCGGATGTTCTGCCAGCCCGTAGAGTTATCATCCATGCCAAGACTGATGTCGAGCAGGGGTACCACCTTACCGTCCAGCCTGACGGTGCCACCCGTCGGCGCATAGATGCCGCCCAGGACCCTCAATAGCGTGGATTTGCCTGCGCCGTTGTGGCCGATGAGACCGATGCGGTCACCGGTCTCCAAACGAACACTGACGTCCTGCAGCGCACGGACGACGATCACGCCGTCATTGCTATCTGCCACTGCATTGGATCGGCCCAGTCGCATTACCTGGCGTTTGAGCGATCGTCCATGCACCTCATAAATAGGCAGGTCGAGACTTACATGATTGAGTTCAATGAATGCCATGAGAAATCCTTACACCCAGTACGAGATACGCTTGTGGTATCGGTTGATCATTACTAACGCAACCAACCAGCCAGCAATCGCCATGACGATAGCCACTGTCCATGTCCGTGCGGATGGAACTTCCCCCAGCAGCGGCTGTCGAACCGCGTTGAGCAGGTAAGCCATCGGATTCAAATTGACGATGAATGAGTACTTCGTGAGCGCTTCGGGCTTGTACATGATCGGAGTAACGTAGAACGCTACCTGCATGACGGCCGCCACTATCTGCGGAAAATCGCGGAAGCGTGCCGAAAGGATGCCCGACAACGTCGCCATCCACGTCGCATTCAAGACCAGCAGCAGGATGCCGGGAATTACGAGCAGAATGGTATCCCAGCGCTTGACTCCAAAAATCGCCAGTAGCAGTACAACAATGACAATGTTGTGGGCGAGGATCAGAAGGTTACGCCACGGCACCTGAAGGATGTAGATGAACTTGGGTGTCGCCACCTGGCGGATATAGGACGCATTGGCAATGAATGCATTGCTGCCTTCCTGGACAGTGCTGGTGAACATTCCCCACATGACTAGGCTGATCGCAAGGTAGGGAAGATACTCACTGAGTTTCTGTCCAAACAGGGTGCCGTAAACCATGCCGATGGACGCGATGATCACACCCATGCTAATGGTCAGCCAAAATGGGCCAACCCGCGAGCGGGCGTAACGCTGCCGGATTTCAAGCCAACCGAGCAGCGTCCAGAGGCGCCATGACAGAAGGCTGCGCCTCAGATCGGATATTGCTTCATTCATTATTGGTTCTCATGGATTCAAGGTACCCGCGATGCCTCGCGGCAGTACGGGCGATAAGAGGCTCAGCGTCCGAGGGCCGCATCGAGCTCGCGGCGGAGATCTGCCAGGTCTTCGACACCAACCGACAGCCGGATCAGGTTGTCCGTGATCCCAAGACGCTTCCGCTGGGCCGGGGGGATGGAGGCGTGGGTCATGACGGCGGGCAGCTCGATCAGGCTCTCCACCCCGCCCAGCGATTCGGCCAGCGCGAACAGTTCGCACCTTTCTAGCATCCGACGCGCCTTCACCTTGCCGCCCTTCACCCGCATCGAAATGATGCCGCCAAAGCCATCCATTTGGCGCTTGGCCAGGGCGTGCTGCGGATGACTCTGGAGACCAGGATAAATAACGGATTCGACTCGATTTTCGCGCTCAAGCCATCGAGCCAGCTCAAGCGCACTTTCGTTGTGCGTTCGCATGCGAAGGTGCAGCGTCTTGAGTCCGCGTAGTGCGAGAAACGAATCAAATGGTCCGGCAACCGATCCGATAGAGTTCTGTAGGAAAGCCATCTGCTCCGCGAGTGCGTCGTTCGCCACCACCACGATACCCCCGACCATATCGGAGTGACCGTTGAGGTATTTTGTTGCGGAATGCAGGACTAGATCAGCGCCGTATTCCAGCGGTCGCTGGATCATGGGCGAGCAGAATGTATTGTCCACCACCAAGAGCAGGCCGTGCTTTCTAGCGAACTCCCCGAGCTTCTGAAGATCGACGACCTTCAGCAAGGGGTTAGTGGGCGTTTCGGCCCAAATCATTCGTGTATTGGGGCGGAGCGCGGACCGGATTGCGTCAAGATCATTTAGATCCGCATAGGTGAACTGCAGTCCCGCCGAACGTTGGCGAACCCGCTCGAACAGTCGGTAGGTTCCTCCATACAGATCGTCCATTGCGATCACGTGGTCCCCGGTGTCCAGCAATTCAAGCACCGTGGAAGCAGCACCCAGTCCGGAACCGAAAGCGAAGCCGGCCTTGCCCCCTTCCAGACTCGCAACGCACGCCTCGTAGGCGCTTCGTGTCGGATTCTGGGTGCGCGAGTACTCGTAGCCCTTATGCTCGCCCGGACTTGTCTGCACGTAAGTCGAGGTGGCGTAGATAGGGGTCATGATCGCGCCGGTCGAGGGATCGGGCGTCTGACCTGCATGAATGGCTCGGGTACCAAGCCCAAGCGGATGCGGGATTTTTGCCATCGGGATACAACCTAGACCAAGGGATGGGCATTCTAGGGCAAGCTCAGCCCCGCCGCGTCAGCTTGGTTCAGCTTTTCGGCGCGCTAGTGGATAGTATGCGGGGCGTGTTAAGGCGGGGCGGGGGCGCTTACCCGTCCATCTGCTATTCAACGTCTTGTCCTGAGGAGTGCCCTCGGCGCCCGCCCGCGTGCCCTGATATGCGAAGAGGATAAAGATATGACCCGCCGGAAGGCGCTCTGACCCCTGCCGTAGTAGGGATGATCCTACTCACAATAGCCGTGCTGGCATGCGGCCAAGTTCTGTTCCAGCAGGCTTCTGGTCAATTGTCGTTTTCCCGGCCTGCCAGCCTGATCTCCTGGACACTTTTTTGTCTCTCGGCCTATGGCATTGCGACGTTGCTGTGGCTGGCTGCGCTGTCTCGCGTTCCTTTATCCGCAGCATTTCCGTTCTACGGTTGACATTTTCTACTTGTGCCGTTATTCGCGTATTGGCTCCTGCATGAGCCAATTCGCCCGCAGGTTTGGATTGGAGGCGGGGTCGTCATGCTAGGTGTATTGATTGCTTCATGGGGGCAGTGACTAACGGTTGAGAGGGCTGATATAACCATCTTCAACACTTGAGTGATGGCGAAATCATCTGCATGTCGCGTCGTACAGAGGCTCTCGCCGCGCTGTAGAAGCCCATCGAATCTATGGTCTCGCCAGTAAAGCCCCGCCAACGGGAGGACGTCACGTATCGGTGATTAGCACCTTCAATGGCATCTTTTACGCGATCGAGCAGACACCGCTTCTTCGAATTGCTCAACGTTGTCCGGGCGGTCTTGCCTCGAAGGATGTCTGCCGCTTCATGAGGCGCGCTACGTCATAGCGCGCGACCTTGACCCGCCCGCGTCGGATTTGCACCAAGCTTGCGCACATCGTAGACCTTGAAATTCTCGTCACATCCGCGTTTGCTCTGCGCCATCAACGGTTCCTCGGTCTTCTCTTGCTTACAGGACGACTGGGCATTAGGCGGTCCACTAGATACAGCTGGCGTCCCTGCCAACCTTGAATATACCTGGAAGCGTCCATGTATCTATCAATGAGCCGGGATAGAAGAAGACTGCGCATGGCGATCGTCTGCCATGCGTCGTAACACAGAGCGGCTTGGCTTCAAGCAAGCGCAGCCTCCAGCTCCGGCAGCAGGGTGAACAAATCCCCCACCAACCCGATGTCGGCAATCTCGAAGATTGGCGACTCCGGGTCCTTGTTGATTGCCACGATCGTTCCGGCGTCCTTGATGCCGGTCAGATGCTGGATCGCCCCGCTGATGCCGATCGCCACGTACAGCTCGGGCGCGATGATCTTGCCCGTCTGGCCGACCTGCAGCTCGTTCGGTACGTAGCCGGCGTCCACGGCGGCGCGCGAGGCGCCCACGGCGGCGCCGAGTTTGTCGGCCAGGCTGTAGATGTGCTGGAAGTTCTCGGCCGAACCGACGCCGCGGCCGCCGGAGACCACGCGCTTGGCGCTCTGCAGGTCCGGGCGATCGGAGCTGCCTGCGGCCAGGCCAACGAACCGGGTGTGGGTCGGCAACACTGCATCCACAGCGATGGACTCGATTGCTGCACTGCCGCCGGCTGCCGCTTCCGGCCAGGAGGCGCTGCGCACGGTCGCAACCACGACCTGGTCGGCCGGTGCTTTCACCGTGATGATCGCGTTGCCGGCGTAGATCGGGCGCTTGAAGGTGTAGGCATCTTCAACCGCCATCAGGTCGGACACCTGGTTGACGCCTAGCAGCGCGGCCACGACCGGCATCAGGTCCTTGCCGAACGTGGTCGAGGGGCCGAACACGTGGGTGTAGCCCTGGCCGGCGAGCTGGGCGATCTGCGGCCCCAGCACCTGCGCGATGGCGTGTTCATTGGCGGCGTTTGCCACTGTCAGCACGCGAGCAACGCCCGCCAGCTGCGCGGCCTGGGTCGCAACTGCGGCCGGATCGGCCGCCAGCACGACGATGTCGATGGACTCGGCCGACACCGCGAGCGCGGCGCTGAGGGTCTTGGCGGTGGCCGCGTTGAGCTGGCCGTTGAGATGTTCGGCAACAATGAGAACCTTGGCCATTACAGCAACCCCTTCTGCTTGAGTGCGGCCACCAGCTCGGCGGCGTCCTTGACCATCACGCCGCGGCTGCGCTTGGACGGCGGCGCGTAGTGGGTAGTGGCCAGGCTGTCGTGCGCATTGACGCCGAGATCGGCAAAGGCAAGCGTTTCCAGCGGCTTGCTCTTGGCCTTCATGATGTCCGGCAGCTTGATGAAGCGTGGCTCGTTCAGGCGCAGATCGGTGGTGACGACTGCCGGCAGGTCCACTTCCATCGTCTCCAGGCCGGCATCGACTTCGCGGGTCACCGTGGCCTTGCCATCGGCGACCACCAGCTTGCCGGCGAAGGTCGCCTGCGGGCGGCCCCACAGGGTGGCCAGCATCTGGCCGGTCTGGTTGGCGTCGTCGTCGATCGCCTGCTTGCCCAGGATGACCAAGTCCGGCTGTTCCTTCTCGACCAGCTTGAGCAGGGTGCGCGCGGCGGTCAGCGGCTGGATGGCCGCGTCGGTGACCACGTGGATGGCGCGGTTGGCGCCCATGGCCAGGCCATTGCGCAGATGCGCCGCAGCATCTGCCGGTGCCAGGGTGGCGACCACCACCTCGGTGGCGATGCCGGCGTCGCGCAGGCGCAACGCCTCTTCCAGGGCGATTTCGTCGAACGGGTTCGGTGAAAGCTTGACGCCGTCGGTGACCACACCGGAGCCATCGGGCTTGACCTGAATGCGGACGTTGTAGTCCACCACGCGCTTGTAGGCGACGAGGATTTTCATCGTGTACGAGATCCTTCAGCTGTTGCGGGAAGGCCCGGCCGCGGCGGCAGGCTCGGGAGTGGGGCCATTCTAACCGGGCGGGATGCACCATGCGATGGCGTATGGATGCTGCGGCGCAACACTTGCGCGTATCGTTTGGGCAATGCTTAGGCCCCGGTATTGCTCCGGCCGTATATCCTGTGTGGTTTGAGAACGCAGCGCAGCGCGCGCGACCAGGAGGGGTAGATAGTGGCGACTTGGCTAGTGACCGGCGGGGCCGGTTTTATCGGCGGAAATTTTGTTCTCGAGGCAATCGCGCGCGGCATCCGCGTGATCAATCTCGACGCGCTCACCTATGCGGGGAACCTGAACACGCTGGCGTCGCTGGAAGGCAATGCCGACCACGTCTTCGTCAAGGGCGACATTGGCGACGGCGCGCTCGTGACCCGTCTGCTGCAGGAACATCAGCCGGACGCAGTGCTGAACTTCGCTGCCGAAAGCCATGTGGATCGCTCGATCGAAGGCCCTGGCGCGTTCATCCAGACCAACGTTGTCGGCACCCTGGCCTTGCTCGAGGCCGTGCGCGACTACTGGAAGGCGCTGCCGGATGCGCGTCGCGAGGCCTTCCGGTTCCTGCATGTGTCCACCGACGAGGTCTATGGCACGCTGGGCGAGACCGGCAAGTTCACCGAGACCACGCCGTATGCGCCAAATTCTCCGTACTCGGCGTCCAAAGCCGCCTCGGATCACCTGGTACGCGCGTTCCATCACACCTACGGGCTGCCGGTACTGACCACCAACTGCTCGAATAACTACGGCCCATATCATTTCCCGGAAAAGCTCATTCCGCTGGTGATCGCCAAGGCGCTGGCCGGCGAGCCGTTGCCGGTGTACGGCGATGGCAAGCAGGTGCGCGACTGGTTGTTCGTCAGCGACCACTGCGAGGCAATCCGCACCGTGCTGGGCAAGGGCAAGGTCGGCGAGACATACAACGTGGGCGGCAACTCCGAGCGCCAGAACATCGAGGTCGTGCAGGCGATCTGTGCGCTGCTGGATCAGCATCGCCCGCGTGAGGATGGCAAGCCGCGCGCGAGCCAGATCACCTATGTCACCGATCGCCCCGGACACGATCGTCGCTACGCGATCGATGCCTCCAAGTTGAAGAGCGAGCTGGGTTGGGAGCCGGCGTATACCTTCGAGCAAGGCATCGCGCAGACGGTGGAGTGGTACCTGACCAACCAGACCTGGGTGCAGGGCGTGCTGGATGGCAGCTATCGGCTGGAACGGATCGGCGCCGCGGCCTAACGCGAGCCCTTAGCAAGAGCCCGCGCATGCAAGCGTGTGCGGGCCTCAACAGGACATCCCTGATGACACAACGTAAAGGCATCATTCTGGCGGGCGGCTCCGGCACGCGCCTGTACCCGATCACCAAAGGCGTCAGCAAGCAGCTGCTGCCGGTGTACGACAAGCCGATGATCTATTACCCGCTGAGCGTGCTGATGCTCGCGGGTATCCGCGACATCCTGATCATCAATACGCCGCACGAGCAGGCGCTGTTCCAGTCGCTGCTGGGCGATGGTTCCCAGTGGGGCGTCAATATCCAGTATGCCGTGCAGCCCAGCCCTGACGGCCTGGCGCAGGCCTATCTGATCGGTCGCGAGTTCGTCGACGGCAAGCCGAGTTGCCTGGTGTTGGGCGACAATATCTTCCACGGGCATGGTCTGACCGATACCTTGCGCCGCGCCGATGCGCGTGAGCAAGGTGCAACCGTCTTCGGTTACTGGGTCAACGACCCGGAGCGCTATGGCGTTGCCGAATTCGATCAACAAGGCAAGGTCATCGACATTGCCGAAAAGCCGGAAAAGCCCCGTTCCAACTACGCCGTCACTGGCTTGTATTTCTATGACGGCAAGGCCAGCGACTACGCGGCTGCGTTGAAGCCTTCGCCGCGCGGCGAGCTGGAGATCACCGATCTCAATCGCTGCTATCTCGATGCCGGCAATCTGCACCTGGAGCCGCTGGGGCGCGGGTATGCATGGCTGGATACCGGTACGCATCAGTCATTGCACGAAGCGGCCAATTTCATCGAGACCATCCAGATGCGCCAGGGCCTGCAGGTGTGCTGCCCGGAAGAAATCGCATTTGGTCAGGGCTGGATCGATGCGGAGCAGCTGGAGCGCCTGGCGGCGCCGTTGTTGAAGAATGACTATGGCAGGTATCTGCACGAATTGGCCGTACGAGGAGTAGTGCCTTGAAAGTGATCGAAACGCGTCTACCTGGTTGCGTCGTCATCGAGCCGGCAGTGTTCGGCGATGCGCGCGGCTATTTCTTCGAAACATGGAATGCCGAACGCTTTGGTCAGCACGGCTTGCCGACGCAATTCGTGCAGAGCAACGTGTCCACCTCCGCCAAGGGCGTGCTGCGTGGTCTGCACTACCAATGGCCGCGTCCGCAGGGCAAGTTGGTCAGCGTGCTGGAGGGCGAGGTCTATGACGTCGCCGTCGATGTGCGTCACGGCTCGCCCAACTTCGGTCAATGGGCGGCGGTGGTGCTGAGCGCGGAAAACAAGAAGCAGTTCTGGATTCCGGAAGGCTTCGCGCACGGCTTTGCAGTATTGTCCGAACGTGCAGTGTTCAGTTACCTGTGCACCGACGTCTATGTCAAGGAAGCCGATGCCGGCGTGCGCTGGGACGACGCTGCGATCGGGATCGATTGGCCGATCAGCGATCCGTTGCTGTCTGCCAAGGATGCCGACGCGCCGTTCCTGGGTGACGTAGCGGTCGATCGCTTGCCGGTGTTTACCCCGTGACCACATTGGTCTTTGGAGCGAACGGGCAGGTCGGCACCGAGCTGCTGCGCGCACTGGCAGCCGATGGTGCAGTACAGGCCACCACGCGCAGCGGGCAGTTGCCTGATGGCAGTGCCTGCGAGGTGGCGGACTTCGACGCACCGCAGACGCTGACGTCCTTGCTGGACCGGATCGGCCCGAGCCGCGTCGTCAATGCCGCCGCCTATACCGCAGTGGATCGCGCCGAGCAGGACCGCGACGGCGCATTACGCGCCAATGCGACCTCGCCCGGCGTCATCGCCGCATGGTGTGCATCCAACAACGTACCGCTGGTGCATTACTCGACCGATTACGTCTTCGACGGTCAGGGCACCGCGCCGTATCCGGAGGATGCGCACACCTCGCCGCTGGGCGTGTATGGCGAGACCAAGCTTGCTGGCGAGGAGGCGATCCGTGCTTCGGGCGCGCAGCATCTGATCCTGCGCACGGCATGGGTGTACGCCTCGCACGGCGCGAATTTCCTGCGCACCATGTTGCGTGTCGGTGCCGAGCGCGATGAGCTGCGGGTGGTGGCCGATCAGGTTGGAACACCGACACCCGCCGCCCTGATTGCCGATGTCACTGCGCAGTTGCTGCGCCAGCGCACACCCGACACGTCGGGTACCTGGCACCTCACGGCTGCAGGGCAGACCAGCTGGCATGGTTTTGCCGAGGCGATCTTCCAGCAAGCTGTCAGCGCAGGCCTGTTGTCGCGTGCACCGCGCGTGGTACCGATCACGACCGCCGACTATCCGACGCCTGCAAAGCGGCCGGCGTACTCGCGGCTGTCGATCGACAAGCTGCAGCGCGATTTCGACATCATGTTGCCGGACTGGCAGCTCGGCCTGCAGCGCGTGATTGCCGAAATCGCCGCTGCCAGACAGTAAATCGGCGACTCCGGGCGGTGGCGATAGTTCCGCCGATCCATGCAGGCCGCAAAAACAAACAGCCGGGAATCCCCGGCTGTTTGCGTATGTGTTGCAGAGTCCTGCAAGCGACCAATCAGGTGCGCCCGTAGGTGTCTTCGAAACGCACGATGTCGTCTTCGCCCAGATAGCTGCCGGACTGCACTTCGATCAGTTCCAGCGGCAACTTGCCCGGATTGCGCAGGCGATGGGTCACGCCCAGTGGGATGTAGGTACTCTGGTTTTCGGTCAGCAGCAGCACCTCTTCGCCACGGGTGACTTCGGCGGTTCCGCTCACCACGATCCAGTGTTCGGCGCGATGGTGGTGCATCTGCAGGCTCAGCACCGCACCGGGTTTGACGGTGATGCGCTTGACCTGGTGGCGCTGGCCCATGTCGATCGAATCGTAGGCGCCCCACGGGCGATAGACCTTGCGATGCCAGGTGGCCTCGGAACGACCAGCCGTCTTGATCTGGCCCACCACGTCCTTGACCTCCTGGATGCGATCGCGGTGACCGACCAGCACGGCATCCGGCGTCTCGACGACGACGACGTCTTCCAGGCCGACCATGGCGATCAGGCGCGAGCCGTACGCATAGGTGTTCTTGCAGTCCAGCTGGATGACATCGCCGTAGTGGGCGTTGCCCTGGGCGTCCTGCTTGGAGACGTCCAGCAGCGACGACCACGAACCGACATCGTTCCAGCCGGCATCCAGCGGCACCACCACTGCATCGGCGGTCTTTTCCATCACCGCATAGTCGATCGAATCCGATGGGCTGGAGGCGAACGCATCCTTATCCAGACGGGTGAAGTCGGCGTCGCGCTTGCCGCCTTCCCACGCCTTCTGGCATGCATCGGCGATGGCGGGCTGGAACTTGCGCAGTTCTTCCAGATAGCGCGAGGCACGGAACAGAAACATGCCGCTGTTCCAGTAATACTCGCCGCTGGCCAGATAGCCTTGCGCGGTGGCCAGGTCGGGCTTTTCGACGAAGCGTTCGACGGCGCTGACGCCGGTACCCGCGCTTGCCTTGATATAGCCGTAGCCGGTTTCGGGCGCGGTGGGCTTGATGCCGAAGGTGACCAACTTGCCTTGTTCGGCTGCAGTCGCCGCCAAGGTGACCGCGGCCTGGAATGCCGCTTCATCCTGAATCACGTGATCGGACGGCAGCACCAGCAGCAGCGGATCGCTACCGTCGCGAGTCGCTTCCAGTGCAGCAACGGCGATGGCCGGCGCGGTATTGCGACCCTTGGGCTCGAGCAGGATGGCCGACGGCTTCACGCCCAACTGCTGCAACTGCTCGGCGGCCATGAAGCGGTGTTCTTCGTTGGCCACCACGATGGGGGCATGCGCCGCCACCGGGGCGGAACGCAGCCAGGTGGCCTGCAGCATGCTGTGCTCGCCGACCAGCGGCAGGAACTGCTTGGGATACGATTCGCGCGACAACGGCCACAGGCGCGTGCCGGAACCGCCGGACAGGATGATAGGTAGGACGTCGCTCATGGGCGGGGGAAACTCCAAAGTGCGTCTAAAGGTGGGAGAGGGGGTGAATCAGCCGCGCAGCAGATCGGAAATTTCCTGCGTACGCGTTTCCAGCAGTGCGGCATCGCCACGCGTTTCCACGTTCAGACGCAGCAGCGGCTCGGTGTTGGAGCTGCGCAGGTTGAAACGCCATTGGCCGAAGTCGGCACTGATGCCATCGGTGTAGTCCAGTTCCGGCGACTGATCGCCGTAGTGATCCATCACGCGGGCAACCGCCGCCTTGGCATCGTCCACCTTGAAGTTGATCTCGCCGCTGCAGGGGAATTTCTGCATGCGCGCCTCGACCAGATCCGCCAGCGAACGACCGGACTGCGACACCAGCTCGGCGATCAACAACCACGGGATCATGCCGGAGTCGGCGTAGGCGAACTCGCGGAAATAGTGGTGCGCGCTCATCTCGCCGCCATACACGGCATTTTCGCTGCGCATCTTTTCCTTGATGAAGGCATGGCCGCTCTTGCACAGCACCGGGGTGCCGCCAGCGTCCTCGACCATCTCGACGGTGTTCCAGGTCAGGCGCGGGTCGTGCACGACCTTGCCACCCGGCTGCTTGGCCAGGATCGCCTGGGCCAGCAGGCCGACCAGGTAATAGCCTTCGATGAAGCGGCCGGTGTGGTCGAAGAAGAAGCAGCGATCGAAGTCGCCGTCCCAGGCAATACCGAAGTCGGCGCCATGTTCCTTGACCGCCCTGGCGGTGGCGTCGCGGTTTTCCGGCAGCAGCGGGTTGGGGATGCCGTTGGGGAAGTTGCCATCGGGTTCATGGAAGACGCGGATGAACTCGAACGGCAGCTGCGGGGCAAGCAGGTCGACGATCAGGCCGGCGCCGCCGTTGCCGGCGTTGACCACCAGCTTGAGCGGCTTGAGCGTGCTGCGGTCCACGTAGCTGAGCAGATGCTCCAGGTAGGCGGTCTTGTCGGTGCGGCTCTGCTCGCTTGCGGTGGGCTCGCCCGGCGCGGCGGTATCGGCAGCGACGGTGTCGCGGATCGCGAACAGGCCGGTGTCGGAGCTGATCGGCCGCGCCTGCTCGCGGACCAGCTTCATTCCGTTGTAGTCCATCGGGTTATGGCTGGCAGTGACCATCACGCCGCCGGCTGCCTTGAGGTAATCGGTCTGGAAATAGACCTCCTCGGTGCCGCACAGGCCGATGTCGATCACTTCGCGGCCGCTGGCGCGCAGGCCGGCCGAGAGCGCTTCCTGCAGGCCGGGACTGGCCAGGCGCACATCGTGGCCCAAGACCACGGGCCCTTGCTCCAGCTGCGCCGCCAATGCCACGCCGATGCGGCGCGCCAAGTCCTCGTTGAGTTCATCCGGCACGCGGCCGCGAATATCGTAGGCCTTGAAGGCGGGTAGCGTCATGGGCAATTCCTGGGGTGGGGGAATTCCGAGTTTAGCGGCTGTGCCGTGTCTTGGGTGTGGCGGAATTGCGATCGGGGACAGGGAACAGTCAGCGGCTAGAATGGCCGCTTCACATCAGCGAGGCGAGGGCGGTGATGAGCAATGGTGGACGTGGTGCGGCAAGCGGCAAACGCTATGCCGACGCCGGGGCGGCGCTGGATGGGGTGCTGGCCGATGGCCAGACCCTGGCGGTCGGCGGCTTCGGATTGTGCGGAATCCCGGAAGCGCTGATCGCGGCAGTGCGCGAGAGCGGGGTCAGCGGATTGACCGTGATCTCCAACAATGCGGGTGTCGACGGATTCGGGCTGGGTCAATTATTGGCCACCCGGCAGATCCGCAAGATGATTTCGTCCTACGTGGGCGAGAACAAGGAATTCGAGCGGCAGTACCTGGCCGGCGAACTCGAGCTGGAGTTCAACCCGCAGGGCACGCTGGCCGAGCGCCTGCGCGCGGGCGGTGCGGGAATTCCCGCGTTCTATACCGCAACCGGCTACGGCACCATCGTCGCCCAGGGTAAGGAAACCCGGCAATTCGACGGCAAGCAGTACGTAATGGAAACCGCGCTGCAGGCCGACGTCGCGCTGGTCAAGGCCTGGCGTGCGGACACGGCTGGCAATCTGGTGTTCCGCAAGACCGCGCGCAACTTCAACCCGGCCTGCGCCATGGCCGGTCGCGTCTGCGTCGCCGAGGTCGAGGAGATTGTGGAGGTGGGTGCGATCGATCCGGACCAGGTGCATCTGCCCGGCATCTATGTCGACCGGCTGGTGCTCAACGCCACCCCGGAAAAACGCATCGAACAGCGCACCGTGCGCGAAGGACAGCACTGATGGCCTGGACCAGAGACCAGATGGCCGCACGTGCGGCGCGCGAGTTGACCGATGGTGCCTACGTCAACCTGGGCATCGGCCTGCCGACGCTGGTGGCCAACCACATTCCCGATGGCGTGGACGTGTGGCTGCAATCGGAGAACGGCCTGCTCGGCATTGGCCCGTTTCCCAGCGAGGACGAGGTGGATGCGGACCTGATCAATGCCGGCAAGCAGACAGTCACCGCGCGTGCCGGCGCCAGTTATTTTGGCAGCCACGACTCGTTTGCAATGATCCGCGGCGGGCACATCGATCTGGCGATTCTCGGTGCGATGCAGGTCACCGAGCGCGGCGACCTAGCCAACTGGATGGTGCCCGGCAAGATGGTCAAGGGCATGGGCGGCGCGATGGACCTGGTGGCTGGCGTCAAGCGCGTTGTCGTGCTGATGGAACACGTCGCCAAGGACGGCAGCCACAAGATCCTGCCCGAATGCGACCTGCCATTGACCGGTGTCGGCGTGGTCGATCGCATCATCACCGACCTGGCGGTATTCGACGTCACCGATCGCGGGCTGGTGCTGGTGGAGGCGGCCGAGGGAGTGGAGCTGGATGAGTTGCGCGCCAAAACCGGTGTCGCATTCGTTGTGCAAACACGAGACTAGTTGCGTTGCAATCCGCAAGGCGCCGTCACGGCGCCTTGCGTGCATACCGATAAGGCTCGGCTGTTGGTGTTTTGATAATGCCCAGTGTTTGTTCGATCGTGGTGACGCGATGCCCGGAACTGGTCACTGCAAGACCGACGAAGCGCTCGATTGCATGGGCAAGGGTGCCGTCGATCTGCCCTTGTTCGCTTTCAAACTCGCTCGGATGAAGATGTGCATCCAGCAATGGGCGTAGCGACTCCAGCCGTGCCCAGAACATGCTGCCGGAAGCAAACAAGCTAGTTGCGTCCGGTGCATCCGTGCCTGTACGAACAGCAAGATAATCCAGTGCGTCAGCGTTGCCGCCGATAAAGTCGGTTACCGGTAAGAGATGACCGTCAGGTGCCATGAGACCGACAAGCGGATCGGTAGAGAACGCATCCACGATCGCATCGACCCGTTGCGGCATGAGCAATGCAGCGAGCATCTCGTTTCGCCATGCATTTCCGTCATCGCGATGAGTCGATTTCTTGGTGTGCAGCTTCAAAACCAGCTGCACGCCCTCATCGAGTAGCCGGTTGGCCACATGCAGGAAAGGCAGGATGTCGCGCCCACGATTTTCAAAGCCTTCCACCTCGGCCTGGATGCCGCGCTGCTGTATGCATTGATTGACTTCGATGACCTTGGTGAGGTCGGTCGTGACGATGATGCGCAGTGGAGTTCCGCACTCGACAATTGCATCGAGCATCTCGTTCAGTACATCAAGATACCAGGCGTGCAAGACCACGCATGCGCTTGGCGAACGTGATTCGGTTACAACGTCTGGTGCACGCGTCAGCGCCTGACGTGTTGCCTCCAGCCACGCATGTCCCAAGCGCGCATCTGGTTCGAGTACCGCACCTTCGGCCCACTCGTTCCATGCATTGATGAATACCATGCGGTGAGCTGGCGGCGCACTGGCGAGGCGATGGCGCAGGGTGCGCGATAGCCAGTCCCGATAGCGGCGGGGGGATGCGTGCAGGTAGATGCGTCCTTTTCCCGAGCGTCGTGGTTCGTTGTCCCAGCCCGGATTGACGCCCGGATACAGCGTGTACTCGCGTAGCGGTCGCTGTTCCATGTCGCGCGCAAGTTCTCGCCAATCGAGTACCTCGCCGTTGAACTCCGGGTTCAGCAATCGCTGTCTGGCAGTGACCGACGCTGGCGTACTCATGTTGGGAGGGAATTCGACCGCGGCATCGAATCCGATGTCGCGCGGATCGGGGCGCTCGAAACCCTGCACGTAGGCCAGATGAATTTCGCCGACCCCGTTATCGCGACACCACGTGCGCCAACGCGCTGCGGTCTGTGCGGGATCAGGCAATAAGTGTGGCCGATACACCAACAGTAACGGCCGGCCATCCACCCGCAGATATGTCGGATTGCGTAGATATGTCGCGACATGGGCAATAAAGGCGAGGTCGTCGTCTGCGCTGTGCGCCTGGTCGATCAGAATGTCATCGCCACGGCCATCCCAGCGGCGCGCCCACTTCTCGTTTGCCCAGCAAAGGCAAAAAGGCAACGTGATCGAGGTATCTTCGTGCCGTTGGGCAATCGGCATTTCCAGCAAGGTTTTGCCGGCAAACCAGTAGAAATAAAAGCAAAACGCGCCAAGGCCGTACTCCTGTGCCAGACGTGCCTGCTCGCGCATGACCTGCGGTGTGCGAAGGTCGTAGAAGCCCAGATCCGCCGGAAGGCGTGGTTGTTGATGGCCTTCGAACTGTGCAAGCGCGCGGCTGACATTGCGCCATTCGGTAAAGCCTTTGCCCCACCACGCATCGTTCTCCGGGATGGGATGAAATTGCGGCAGATAGAACGCAACCAGGGTCGCGGGAAGCGTCTTGGGCAATGTGGCAGTGCGATAAGGTACGTGGCCGATCGCCGCTTCGTCACTGCGTGCTGCAGGGCGTCGCGAGATGCCATGGACTGCGCGGCCGCGTACAGGCTCAGGTACCCAGTCGGCATGTCGGTCCAGGAACCAGCTACGCCACCGGTCACGCGTTGCATCAGTTAAAGGAATTGCACGAAACCCTGCGCGCAACAGTCCAAACAGTTGCGCGCGCACACGTGACTGCATCGAGCGTCCCGCTGTACTCACAGATTCTGGTAGTTCGGGCCCGAACCACCCTCCGGCGTGACCCAGGTGATGATCTCGTACGGGTCCTTGATGTCGCAGGTCTTGCAGTGCACGCAGTTGGCGGCGTTGATCTGCAGGCGCTTGCCGGAGGGGCTGCCGGTGTCTGCGACCATTTCGTAGACGTTGGCCGGGCAAAAGCGTGTGCAGGGATTGTCGTATTCCTGCACGCAGCGGGTGGCGCAGACGTCGGTGTCGAGCACCTTCAGATGCACGGGCTGGTCTTCGTCGTGCTCGGTGGCGGCGAAGTAGACCGCCTGCAGGCGGTCGCGCGGGGCGAGCTCGCGCGTGCCGTAGTCGCGGTTGGGTTGCTCGTAATCGCCGATCTTGTGCAATGCCGACCAGTCGGGTTTGTTCTTCAGCGTCCATGGCGAGGCGCCCTTGAGCGCGGTTTCCCAGGCGGCATTGAGCAGGCCGAACCACAGGCCCTTCTTGAAACCGGGCTTGATGTTGCGCACCTGCTTCAACTCGGCCATCGCATCGGACGCGCGCAGTTTCGCGTCGAAGCCTTGCGGCGCCAGCTGCGATTGCACCAGATGTTCGGCGGCCAGCATGCCGCTGCGGATCGCCTGATGGGTGCCCTTGATCTTGGGCACGTTGAGCAGGCCGGCGGTGTCGCCGATCAGCAGGGCACCGGGCATTTCCACCTTCGGCAGCGACTGCCAGCCGCCGGTGACGATGGCACGCGCGCCGGCCGAGAGAATGCTGCCGCCTTCCAGCAACGGCTTGATCAGCGCGTGGTTCTTCCATTGCTGGAAGGCCTCCCACGGCTGGTACTTCGGGTCGCTGTAGTCCAGCCCGCTCACATAACCGAGCGCGATCTGGTTGTTGTCCAGGTGATACAGGAAGCTGCCACCGTAGGTGCGGTTGTCGGCCGGCCAGCCCAGTGTGTGCACGATCTTGCCGGGACTGACGCGCCCTTCCGGTACCTGCCACAGCTCCTTGATGCCGATCGAATAGCCCTGCGGGTCGGCATCGGCGGTGAGGTCGAAGCGTTTGAGCAGGCGCTTGGTCAGATGCCCGCGCGCGCCTTCGGCCAGCACGGTGACCTTGGCACGGATATCGATGCCGGCGGTGTAACCGGGCTTGTGCGAACCGTCCTTGGCCACGCCCATGTCGCCGATACGCACGCCGATGACCTGGTCGTTGTCGTCGTGCAGGGTTTCGGCGGCGGCAAAGCCGGGGTAGATCTCCACCCCCAGCGCTTCGGCCTGCGGCGCCAGCCAGGCGCACATTGCGCCCAGGCTGACGATGAAGTTGCCGTGGTTGCGCATGCCTGGCGGCACCACCGGGAACTTGCGCGCGCTGTCCTTGCCGAGAAACCAGAATTCGTCGTCGGTGGCGGCTACGCAGATCGGCGGCGGGTTGTCGCGCCAGCCCGGCAGCAAGGCATCCAGCGGACCCGGCTCGATCACCGCGCCGGACAGGATATGCGCACCGATGGTGCTGGATTTTTCGATCACGCAGACGCTGATGGCCGGATCGAGCTGCTTGAGCCGGATCGCAAAGGCCAGCCCGGCCGGACCGGCGCCGACGGTGACGACGTCGTACTCCATCACGTCGCGCTCGACCGTCTCTGGCGCATTTGCGCCGACTCCTGCTTCCGACATTGCTCCGCTCCCGTTGGCTCGATGGCTGCTGCGCATTTTCCGGGATTCGATGTGACGGCGGCAAATCGGATCGATTCATCCGCGCCGCGCAGCCTCCACTCAGCGGGCGCGTGCTAGCGTTTGATGCATGAAGATTCGGGTGGCGTTGCCGCAAGCGGAGATCGCCTGGTGTCGCGGCTGGTTGCCGCGCGCGCAGGCCGATGCGCTGCTGCAGGCGCTGCTGACGCAGGTGCAGTGGGAAGTACATCGCATCCGCATGTTCGGGCGGACGGTGGATTCGCCGCGTCTGAGCAGCTGGATGGGCGATGCGGACGCCAGCTATCGTTACTCGGGCACGCAGTTCGCGCCGCAGCCGTGGCTGGAGGTATTGCAGCCTTTACGCGCACGCCTGCAGGCCGAGACCGGGGCGCCGTTCAACAGCGTGCTGGCCAACCGCTACCGCAGCGGCAACGATGCGATGGGCTGGCATAGCGACGACGAGCCGGAGTTGGGCGCGCGACCATTGATCGCCTCGGTAAGCCTGGGTGCGACGCGGCGCTTTGCATTCAAGCATCGCGACGATGCTGCGTTGAAGCAGACGCTGGAATTGGGGCACGGCGATCTGCTGTTGATGGCAGGCGATACCCAGCGCCACTACAAGCATGCATTGCCGCGCACCGCAAAGCCCATCGGCGAGCGCATCAATCTGACCTTTCGCCAGATTGCGCCGCGCGTGTCCCAGCCATAAGAGCGGCTAACGAAGCGTAGCGAGCGCTAGGCTGGCGGTGAGTGCAGTGGTTTTGTTGTCCACATCTTGGTGGATGCAGTCAGCAGTCCGAGTCAAACGCTGAGTGGGTCGAGGGCGCGGTGCCCTTACCGCTCGCGGGACACGCCGTGAACCCGTCCCTGGGGGCTCGGTGGCGGCATCCATGCCGCCACACGGTCCCGCAATCGGTGAGGACACCGCACCAGACAGTTTGCTGGCTGCTTTGTTGAAAGCCATGCACACCGACCATCTCGACTGATCCTTGCCCGCCCACCGTCGCGGGACCTTATGCGGCATGGATGCCGCAGAAGAGCCTACATGGACGTACTTGCGGCGTGTCCCGAGATGGTGGGCGGGCAAAGGCCCTGCAGCCAGGCCGCAGATCAGCCGCCCCGCGGTAGACCGGCGTGAAGTGCTTTGTTAACCGCTCTAAGATCTGTCGCCTGCGCTTACAACGAACGCGGCAGGCTCTGGCTATCCTGCTGGCCGGTGACCAAGGTCCAGCCGACCAGTTCGGTGGTGACCTGCGTCATCGCCTGTTCGAATGCCGCTGCCACCGCAGCCGTGTCGGTGCCGCTGGACGGGCGTGCGACCAGGAAGGTGCGCGAGGCCACCACGCGCTGATCGGCGGCGTGCAGCAGTTTGGCATTGAGTTCGATGGTGGCCGAGGGCAGCGACTGGCCGGCGTAATCGGACTCGAAGCGGCGCAGGTCGATCGCCAGCTTGTAGTCGGAGCGGATGCCGGTGCCGATACGGGCGACGGCGGCGATCTTGCCGGAGTCCTCGAACGCGCGCACCACACTGTCTTCCAGCATGTCGGTGGCCGGCTGCGCCCAGCCTGCGCCGTGATAGACCTGCAACTCGCCCGGGGTCGGGCGCACGTTGATGCGCGGGCTGTCGATCACCCGCGCGGCGCTGGGCTTGGACACCGACAGTTGCCAGGTTACCTGCGGCCAAGACGGGTTCGGCGTGATCCGCACGTTAGGTGCGTAGATGGTGGCCGGCTTCTTGTCGCCGCCGGTCAACACCGAGCAGCCGCCCAGCGCCAGCAACGAGACGCACAACATGGGACGCAACAGGCGCATGGCAGTCATTTCGGTTCGAACTCCTTGGGTGCGTCGCGGCCGAGCAGGTAGCGCGCAGGGTTGTTGTCCAGTTTGTCGCTGACCCGGCGCAGGTCACGGATCAGGCCGCGCAATTCGGTCAGCGTGGGCCCGAGCTGGCCCAGTCCGTCGTTGGCAAAACTATTGATGGCCGCGCGGTTCTCGCCAAGGATGTTGTCGGCGTTGCCGGCGGCCGAATCCAGCTTGACCAGGGTGGCATCGAGCTTTTCCAGGATGCCCGGCAGCTGCTGTACCAGGTTCTGGTCCAGCCGCTTGATGGTGCCGTTGGTGGTGGTCAGGGTGGTGTCCAGATTGCGTGCAGCATCGCGCGCGCTGACGATCAGCGCCTGCATGCCTTCGTCGCGGTCGGCGATGCCGCCGCTTATCTTTTCCAGATTCTGCAAGGTGGCGGTGATGCTGGCCACGTTCTTGTCCGAGAGCATCTGGTCCATGCGCTCGACGATGCGATTGGCGGTGTCGGTGATGTTCTGCAAGGCCGACGGCGTGGTCTGGATGATCGGCGCATCGCTCTTGTCGATGGTGGTCAGCGACGGTGCCTCGGGCGTGCCGCCGGAGAGCTGGATGATCGACGGGCCGGTCAGGCTGGTGATGGCTAGCTTGGCGCGGGTATCGCTCTTGATCGGCGTGGTGGAGTTCACCCGCACGTGCGCGACCACCTGGCGCGGGTCGTTCGGCGCCAGCGTCAGCTCGGTGATCGAGCCGACCGCGATGCCGTTGTATTGCACCGGGCTGCCGACCGTCAGGCCGGTCACCGCCTCGCGGAACACCACCCGGTATTGCTGCCAGGTACGGTCGGAGGAGTATTTTGCGGCCCATAGCCCGAACAGCAGCAGGGCCAGGCCCGCCACGATGGTGAAGGCGCCGATCAGGACGTAATTGGCTTTGGTTTCCATGCTCAGGCGGTCTCGGTGGAGTCGGTCTTGGCCGCGCGCGCGGCGCGGGCGCGCGGACCGTGGAAATATTCCTGGATCCAGGGGTGGTCGATCTGCTCGACTTCGGCCAGCGGCGCGTTGGCGATCACCTTGCGATCGGCCAGCACCGCGATGCGGTCGCAGATGGCGTACAGCGTATCCAGGTCATGGGTGATCAGGAACACGGTCAGGCCCAGCGCCTGCTGCAGGGTGCGGATCAACCGGTCGAAGGCGGCCGCGCCGATCGGGTCCAGCCCGGCGGTGGGCTCGTCCAGAAACAGCAGCGGCGGATCCAGCGCCAGCGCCCGCGCCAGGCCGGCGCGCTTGCGCATGCCGCCGGACAGCTGCGAGGGCAGCTTGTCCAGTGCATCGGCCGGCAGGCCGGCCAGCTTGATCTTCAGCAGCGCCAGCTCGAAATACCAGCGCTCGGGAAACTCGCCGTGATGCTCCTTCAGCGGGACCTGCACGTTTTCGCCGACGGTCATCGACGAGAACAGCGCGCCGTCCTGAAACAGCACCCCGGTATTGCGGGTGATGTGCTGGCGGTCGGCAAAACGACCCGAGCGCGCGTCCGCCCCCAGCACCTGGATGCTGCCGGCGTCCGGCTCGCGCAGGCCCAGGATGCTGCGCATCAGTACCGACTTGCCGGTGCCCGAGCCGCCGACCACGCCCAGGATCTCGCCGCGACGCACGTCCAGGTCCAGCTCCTCGTGCACGACCTGGCTGCCGAAGCGATTGGTCAGCCCGCGCACCGAAATCGCCAACTGGTCGTCGTCGGCGTCGGTCTCTGTGCCGGGATTGGGGATTTGGGATTTCGGATTGGTCACAGCACAGCTCTCCCGAGTGTCAGGGCGCCAGCTGCGCTTGTGCCTTGCACGAATCCCGAATCCCGAATGTCGAATCCCGGTCTCATCACCACCCCATCTTCATGAACCACAGCGCGGCTATCGCGTCGAGGATGATGACCAAGGAAATCGTCTGCACCACCGAGGAGGTGGTGCGTTCGCCAACCGACTGCGCGGTGCCGCTGACCTTCAGGCCTTCCAGGCAGCCGATCAGGCCGATCACCAGCGCAAACAGCGGCGCCTTCGACAGCCCGACCAGGAAATGCCGCAGCTGGATGGTGTCGTGCATGCGCGCCAGGTACATCTGCGGCGGAATATCCAGATCGAACGCGCCCACGGTGACGCCACCGGCCAGGCCGGCGATCATCGCGATGAAGGTCAGCAGCGGCAGGGTGAAGATCAGCGCGAGCAGGCGCGGGATCACCAGCAGGTCGATCGGGTCCAGGCCCAGGGTGCGGATGGCATCCACTTCCTCGCGCGATTTCATCGCACCGATCTGCGCAGTGAAGGCGCTGGCCGTGCGCCCGGCCAGCACGATGGCGGTCAATAGCACCGCGAACTCGCGCAGGAAGGCGATCGACACCAGCTCCACCACGTAAATCTCCGCGCCGAAGTCGCGCAGGATGGTCGAGCCCAGGAACGCGATCACCGCGCCGACCAGATACGACAGCAGCACCACCAGCGGCACCGCATCCAGGCCGACCTGCTCCATGTGGTGCACGGTGGAGGTCAGGCGGAAGCGGCGCGGCTCGTGGATCAGCCGCGCGATCTTGACTAGGTTTTCGCCCAGAAAGCTGTTCAGCTCCAGAATGCCCTGGCCGACGCCGTGGGTGGTGCGGCCCAGACGGTCCAGCGCGGCGACGAAGCCGTAGTCGCGTTTGGGCTTGGGGCGTTCGTCGTTGAGTTCCTCGATGGTGCACACCAGCGCCTGGTGCTCATCGCGGAAATCGATGGCGTCTTCCTTCAGGCCCATGCGGCTGGCGAAGCGCAGCAACTGCAGCACGCCGGCCGAATCCAGTTGCCCGATGCCGCGCGCGTCGATGCGCCGGACCCCTTCGGGCACGGCCTGCAGCAGCTCGGCCTGGGGCAATGCGGTCGCCAGGACCCAACTGCCAGCAAGGCGGACCTGTGCGTGATCCTGCGAGTCTTGTTCGATGCGTGGAGGTTGCGCTTTGATCATGGGTGGCCTGTCCGTGGCGCCAGCATACCGCGCCCGGCGTGAGCGAATGATGGGGACGCTTCGCACCTGCGGTCCCGGCACAGACAATCGGCACGCCGGCCAGGTGCGCTGCGGCATACACTGGCGGCCTCGCCAGACGGCGTTTCTCCGATCCGACCCGCCACGCATGTCCGCTGCCACCGTCGTCCAACCGTCCGCCAGCGCCACCTATGCCCAGCGCGTCGCCTTTGTTTCGGAAATCGCCGGACGCCTGCATTCCTACGGCACCACGGCGCAGCGTCTGGAGGCCGCCGTGGTCGGACTGTCGCAGAAGCTGGGCCTGGACTGCGAGCCCTGGTCCAATCCCACCGGGATCATTTTGAGCTTCAGCGACCCGACCAAGGCCATCGGCTCCAGCGACATCACCCGGGTGATCCGGCTGGCCCCGGGCGAGAACGACCTTTACAAGCTCAGCGTGGCCGATTACGTGGCCGACGGCGTGGCCAACGGGCGCATGAGCATCGCGCAGGGCCACACCGCGCTGCGGCGGCTGGACCGCGAGGTCGATCGGCGCGGCAAGACCATGCAGGTGCTGGCATTCGGGCTGGCCGCTGCCGGCGTGGCAGGGCTGTGGAAACTGCCCTGGCTGGATATCGCCACCGCCGGCGCGATCGGGATGTCGATCGGCCTGCTGACCCAGTACACCGACAGGCGGCCGGCGACCAAGGAAGCCGGTGAGGCGCTGGCCGGCCTGCTGGCCGGGGTGGTGGCCGCGGTGGTGGCGTCGCTGGTCGGGCCACTGAACCTCAATACGGTGATCATCGCCTCGCTGGTGGTGCTGCTGCCCGGCATGTCGTTGACCAATGCCTTCAACGAGCTGGCCAGCCAGCACTGGGTCTCGGGCACGGCGCGGCTGGCCGGTGCGGTGACCACGGTGCTCAAGCTCACCGTCGGTGCGGTCATCGCGGTGACGCTGACCCAGGTGCTCGGCCTGCACCCGCAGGTGGCCGCATTGCGCCCACAGTCCGGCTGGGTGGAGTGGGCCTCGCTGCTGGTGGCCGCCTATGCGTTTGCGGTGTTGTTCAAGGCCAATCGACGCGATTATTTATGGATCATGGCGGCGGCCATGTCCGGGTATGTCATCGCGCGTTATGCCGGGCATGCCTGGGGTGGCCCGGCCGGCGTCTTTGCATCGGCCATGGCATTGACCGCCGCCGGTAATCTGTTTGGGCGGGTGGTGCAAAAACCCGGTGCATTGATCCGTTTGCCCGGCATCATCATGCTGGTTCCGGGCAGTGTCAGCCTGCGTGGCTTTCTGACCCTGGTACAGCAACAGGATGTCAGCGTCGGGCAGGCCGCACTATTGGCGGTGACCAATATCGTGATGGCCTTGATGGCCGGATTGCTGTTCGGCAATCTGTTGATTCCGGCTCGCAAGAATTTATGACCGGTAGAAAAACGCGCAATAAAAAACGCCGGCACTGCCGGCGTTTTTTATTGGTAACAATCAAGCAGCCTTGGGCTTCTTGGTCGCGCGCTTGGTGGCGGCTTTGCGCGGCGCGGCCTTCTTGGCCGGGGTCTTCTTGGCGCTGACCTTGCTGATCAGAAAGTCTTCGACCTTCTTACCGGCGGCGGTCAGTTCGGCCAGCCAGCGCGGCTGCTTGCCGCGGCCGGTCCAGGCTTCCTGGGGATTGGCGGGGTTGCGATACTTCGGCGGAACCTTGCCCAGCTTGCGGCCGGCGCGCGGGCCCGGCTTGGCAGCGGCAGCCGGACGACCCGGGCCGGCGCTGGCGCCAAACAATTCTTCGATGGAATAACCCTGGGCTTTTGCCGCGCGGGTCAGCTGCGTGCGAACCTTGGCAATCGGGGCGCGCTTGGCAACCACGGTCTGCTGCTTTTTCGCATTTTTGATCAGTGCACCCAATTGCTTGGCCGATAGGCCGCTAAGATCGATCGACATCACTACTCCGGAAGATGAGAGAGAAAAGAATGCCGGTCCGTGGCAGCGCTGGCCATCATAATGTCAGAAAACCCAAGTGACAAATGCGCCGAAATAATTCGGCGCCTTGTGTTCATCCAATTGAAGTAGTTTCGGGTGATTTGATCAACGACCCAGGCGGGAGAATAACCCGGCCTTATCCAGGTTTTCTGCTGCCTCCGCAGTGCGGGCGCGATATTCAAATGTACCGGCGGCCAATCCGCGTTCGGAGACCACCACCCGATGCGGAATACCCAATAGTTCCATATCTGCAAACATCGCGCCCGGACGCAGGCCGCGGTCGTCCAGCGCCGCTTCGATCCCTGCGGCGATCAATTCGTCCAGCAATGCCTGAGCGGCGGCAACCACCTGCGCATCCTGCTTGGGGTTGATGATGCAGACCACCACCTGCCACGGTGCCATCGGCGCGGGCCAGACGATGCCGGCATCGTCATGGTTCTGCTCGATCGCCGCCGCCACGATGCGCGAAATGCCGATGCCGTAGCAGCCCATCTTCATCACTGCGGGCTTGCCGTTCTCGTCGATCACGGTGGCCTGCAATGCCTGCGCATACTGGCTGCCGAGCTGGAACACATGGCCTACCTCGATGCCGCGGGCCAGTCGCAGCTCGCCGCCATCGGCCGCGCGTTCGCCGTCGATGACGTTGCGCACATCGGCAACGGTTTCCGGTTCGGGCAGGTCGCGGCCCCAGTTGACGCCCACCAGATGCGCGCCGGGCACATTGGCGCCGACCACGAAATCGGCCAGTGCCGCGACATCGCGATCTGCCACCACGCGCACCGGGCGGGCGGTATTCACCGGACCCAGGAAGCCCGGCTCGCAGCCGAGGTGGTCGCGGATTTCGGTTTCGTTGGCCAGACGGTAGCCGGCCAAGCCGGCAACCTTGCCAAGCTTGATCTCGTTGACGACGTGATCGCCGCGCACCAGCACCAGCACGAAGCCGGCTTCGGTCATTACCGCCACCGACTTGACCGTGCGCTGCAGCGCGATGCCCAGCAACTGGGCGACGTCTTCGCAGGTCTTCTGGGTGGGCGTTGCGACCTGGCGCATCGTCTCGCCAGCCGCGGCGCGCGGCGCGGGCAGGGCGGCGCTGGCGGTTTCCACGTTGGCGGCGTAATCGGAGCCGGTGGAGAACGCCAGCGAGTCCTCGCCGGAGGCGGCGATGACGTGGAATTCCTGCGAGGCGTCGCCGCCGATGGCGCCGGAGTCGGCCTGCACAGCGCGGAATTCCAGCCCAAGGCGGGTGAAGATGCGGGTATAGGCCGCGCGCATGTTGTCGTACTCGCGCGCCATGTCGGCATCGGTGAGATGGAAGGAATAGGCGTCCTTCATCAGGAATTCGCGTGCACGCATCACGCCGAAGCGCGGGCGGATCTCATCGCGGAACTTGGTCTGGATCTGGTAGAAGTTCAGCGGCAGCTGCTTGTAGCTGTTGATCTCCTGGCGCGCGAATTCGGCCGCGGCCTCTTCGGCGGTCGGGCTGTAGCAGAACTCCTGCTCCTTGCGATCCTTGATCTTGAGCAACTGCCCGCCGAACTTCTCCCAACGGCCGGTGGCGTCCCACAGCTCGCGCGGCTGGATGGTGGGGAACAGCACTTCCACCGCCCCGGCGCGGTTCATCTCCTCGCGCACGATGGCCTCGACCTTGCGCAGCACGCGCAGACCCAGTGGCGACCAGGTGTACAGCCCGGAGGCCAGCTTGCGGATCATGCCCGCGCGCAGCATCAGACGGTGGCTGACCAGCTCGGCGTCGGCCGGGGTTTCCTTGGTGGTGTGCAGGTGGAACTGGGAAAGACGCATCGGGCTTCGCTTGGGCGGAAAGCCCATAGTTTGCCAGTCTCGCGCCCTGCCGGTCAGTGGCACCGGCCGATCGGCCGGATGCATGGACCGGCAGGTGGCCGGTCCCGGGCCGGCTCAGGTGGCCGGATTGCCGCTCGCTGCCGGCTTGCAATAGGCCTTGGCGGCCGCCTCGGCGAGATTGCGCTGCGCCGCGCGGGCGTCCGGGTCCAGCGGGGTGCCGGGCTTGCCGTCGGCACCGGCGCCCATGGTGACCTCGCCCTTGCCGCTGAGCAGTTCCAGGTTGCGGCGTGCGGTCAGGCAGTCGGCCGATTCAGGCGTGGCGGCTTCCGGCGCGGCGATGGCGGCGGTGCCGCTGCGCGCATCGATCCGGCGCGCTTCGTAGCGCTGGCCGGTCGGTGGCGGGGTTTCGGTGTAGTGGGTGACGCCCTTGGCGTCCTTCCATTTATATAGATCGGTGGCGCCGGCGGCGGCGCTGACCAGCATCAACAGGGCGCAAAGCCCGGACGACAGGTGCATGTGGCTTCCCCTGGATGATTCCCGCGGCGATTGCAGCATCCGCGGCCCGCGCTGGCAAGTGACGCCGCAGGCGCGCTACCGCCGGACGGACCTCAGGCCCTACACTTGCCGGATGGATGAGATGAGACCGCCCCCGCGCTCGCGCACGATTTACCTGCTGCCGAACCTGTTCACCACCGCCGGGCTGTTTTCCGGTTTCTACGCCATCATCGCCGCCGCCAATGGGCAATTCGTCCAGGCCGCCATGGCGGTGTTCGTGGCCGCGGTGATGGACGGGCTGGACGGCCGGGTCGCGCGCCTGACCAATACCAGCAGCGAATTCGGCGTGCAGTACGACTCGCTGGCCGATCTGGTCAGCTTCGGCATGGCCCCGGCGCTGGTGATGTACCACTGGTCGCTGTCGGCATTGAAGTACGACAGCAACGTGATGGGCCGGGTCGGCTGGTCGGCCGCGTTTCTGTATGCGGCCTGCGCGGCGCTGCGGCTGGCACGCTTCAATACGCAGGTGGGTGTGGTCGACAAGCGCTGGTTTATCGGTTTGGCCAGCCCGGCGGCTGCCGGCCTGATGATGTCCTTCGTGTGGGCGTTTGCCGACGACAGCCTGGGCTTTGATGGCGAGCAGCTGCGTTACCTGGCGCTTGCGGTCACCGTGGTAGCGGCCTTGCTGATGGTCAGCCGGATCCGGTTCTGGAGTTTCAAGGGCGGCGCGCGTGGTCCGCGCGCCGACCGTGTGCCGTTCCTGGCACTGGCGATCGCCACGGTGGTGATCGCGTTGCTGGTGATCGATCTGGCGCGTTCGCTGCTGGTGATTGGCGTGCTGTATGCGCTGTCCGGCCCGGTAATGTGGCTGTGGCGGCGCTGGCGGCGCACGCCCGAGCTGCCATGAGTCAATTGGCCTCCGAGCCGATGTGGTCCGATTTGCAGGTGTCGTACCTGCAGGCGTTGGGGCACACGGTGTATCTGGACCGCGACAGCGTGGACGTGGCGGCGGCGCCTGACGAGACGAGCGAGCGTGCGCCGGCGGCGGCACCGCCGCGCGTGGAGCGCGCGCTGCCAACGCCGGCGCCTGCGGCACCGCCTGTGGTGCGTCGCAGCGCACCGGCCGCACCGGCCGACGTGCCGCAGGCGGTCACGACTGCGGCTTCGACGGCGCCGCAACGGCGCAGCCGGGTCGGCATGCCCGATCGCCTGCAGATGGCATTGCTGCGCGCCTCCGGCTGCAATCCGGGCGATCCGAATACCCAGGCGTTGATGGCGTCCTGGCCGCTGGCCGAGTTACGTGGCAATCCGGCAGCCAAGCGCGCGCTGTGGCCGCAACTGCGTGCGCTGCGGCGGCGTCGGGATCCGGCATGAGCGCCTTGAACGTGCCGCTGCCCACCTCGCTGCGCGCCATGCGCGAGAGCGATCTGGATGTGGTGATGGAGATCGAACACCGCGCCTATCCGTTCCCGTGGACGCGCAGCATCTTTCGCGACTGCCTGCAGGCCGGCTATCCGGGCTGGGTGATGGAGCAGGGCGGGCAGGTCATTGGCTACGGGGTGATCAGCATCGCCGCTGACGAGGCGCACGTGCTCAATGTCTGCATCGCACCGGAGGCGCAATCGCAGGGGCATGGCCGGGTGCTGTTGCGCGCGCTGATCAAGGGTGCCTGCGATCGCGGCGCGCGTCGCGCGTTTCTGGAAGTACGCCCGTCCAACCCGTCGGCGATTGCGCTGTATCACTCCGAAGGTTTCAATGAAATCGGACGGCGCCCACGCTACTACCCCTCCAACACCGGTCGCGAAGATGCGTTGGTGATGGCGATCGAGTTGTCCTTCGAAGGGTTTTCCTGAGCGCCATCGGCGGTAGCTGATGGGAGTGGTTTCGCGCGTGCTGCTTGAACCGCGCGCATACACCTGATACCTGCCGCGCGGTTGCCCTGTTGAAGGGGCTCACGACCTGGAGACGCCAGTCTGCTCTTGGGTCACGGTCAGACGACCGCTCCGGAGCTTTCGGTTCGCAGCATGCGGCTTTGTCGTTACGAAATACGCTCGGGTAATCAGGCAATCGCGCACCGTGACCTGAGCCTTGCATGTCGCTGCAATCGATCGCAACAGGCCGCACTTTTCCTCCATCGCAGCGTTTGGGTCGGCCGCCTGCGCGCCGTCATCTGCCATGACGCGCTTGCGTGCGTCATGGTGATTATTTCGCCATCTTGCATTTGATGTTTTCAGCGGCGTGATCAATTGCGTCCAGACGTGCGCGATACCGCACGATGGCGATCCATCGCATTGCAGCCGCTGTACGCGTCAAAAAAACATGCAGGCATGTGATCGTGGCGGCACACCGTGCTGGACCTGTGTCCGTCTGCATTGCGATGCGGATCATGCTGCGCTGCAGTGTCCTTACGCCTGTCTCTGCGTGTCTTGATTGCAGCGTTTTGTCTTCTCTTGCGTGTCCCGCAACCGTTTGCGTGACTGCGCGTGCACATCGATGCATCGGCTAGATACAAGCCATTGCGATGCTCCTAGTATCGGTGCCGCGGAACTGAACATTACAGAGATGAAAAGTATGTTCCGCGCCTGCTAGACGAGGAGTGTGCCGCCGCGCGGCGCATCGAACCCATCCGAGGGAGACATCAAGATGAAGCCGAAATTTTCAACGGCGGCCGCCGCGTCGCTGTTTGTCGGGTCGTTGCTGGTCGTTGGCGTTGCCTGCGCCGATCCTGCACTGGAAGTTGCAACCACTGGTTGGGCAACACAGAACGGGGGGACCAAGGGCGGCTCCAAGGCGGCCGCTGCCAACATCTACACGGTCAAGACTGCCGCCGAGCTGAAGAACGCGCTGAAGGCCAGCGTGGGCAGCAACGGGCGCATCATCAAGATCAGCGGCATCATCGATATCAGCGAGGGCACGCCGTATACCAAGACCTCGGACATGAAAACCCGCGCGCGGTTGGATATCCCGACCAAGACCACGCTGATCGGCATCACCAGCAACGCGGAGATCCGCGAAGGCTACTTCTACGTCAAGGCCAATGACGTCATCATCCGCAACCTCACCATCGAAAATCCCTGGGATCCGGAGCCGGTCTGGGATCCGGATGACGGCAGCGCCGGCAACTGGAATTCCGAGTACGACGGCCTCACGGTCGAGGGCGCAACCAATGTGTGGGTGGACCATGTCACCTTCACCGACGGCCGCCGCACCGACGATCAGAACGGCACCGCCAACGGTCGCCCCAAGCAGCATCACGACGGCGCGATGGACGTCAAGAAGGGCGCCAACTTCGTCACCATTTCCTACTCGGCGTTCAAGTCGCACGAGAAGAACGACCTGATCGGCTCCAGCGACAGCGCCTCCAGCACCGACAGCGGCAAGCTCAAGGTGACCATCCACAACACCTTGTTCGAGAACATTTCCGCGCGGGCACCGCGTGTGCGTTTCGGTCAGGTGCATCTGTACAACAACTACCACGTCGGTAGCACCAGCAATAAGGTCTACCCGTTCTCGCACGCGCATGGCGTGGGCAAGGAGTCCAAGATCTTCTCCGAGCGCAACGTGTTCGACATCAGTGGGGTGAGCAGCTGCGACAAGATTGCGGCCGATTACGGCGGCAGCGTGTACCGCGACCAGGGCTCGCTGCTCAACGGCAAGGCGCTGACTTGCTCGTGGAATAGCAACATCGGCTGGACCCCGCCGTACACCTATAGCCTGCTGTCGGCCGACAAGGTCGCTGCGGACGTCAAGGCCAAGGCCGGCGCCGGCAAGCTGTAAGCGTTACCACCGCAACGCCGAATGCAGCGCCCGCAAGACGGGTGCTGCATTTGCGTGTGTGCACTGCATGCGGAGTAGACGCAAGCAGGAAAATAATTTTCAGAAACAGACTATTCAATACTTTTCATAAGCATTAGGGTCGAGTCGCGTTCGCTAGGGGACTGGCCTTGATGGCCTGGGCGATTGCATCGGGGAGCGCGTCGTCTCATGCGGCGCGCCATCGCGTTACTCATCCAAGAGAATTCATCACCATGTCGAAAGCATCGACAGTCGTTGGTCGTACCGTTGTGGGCGTCGTTCTGGGTGCTGCGTTGTTGTCTCCTGCGGCCTACGCTGCAGATCCGTCGCTGGACGTGGCCACCACCGGTTGGGCCACCCAGAACGGCGGAACCAAGGGCGGTTCCAAAGCCGCGGCGGCGGACATCTACACCGTCAGCACGGCAGCGCAGTTGAAGGCCGCGTTGAAAGCCAAGGCGGGCAGCAACGGCCGCATCATCAAGGTCAAGGGCGTCATCGACATCAGCGAAGGCAAGGCTTATACCAAGACCTCGGACATGAAGACCCGTGCGCGGTTGGACATCCCGACCAAAACCACGTTGATCGGCCTCGGTACCAATGCGGAAATCCGCGAGGGCTATTTCTACATCAAGGCCAACGACGTCATCGTGCGCAATCTCACCATCGAAAATCCATGGGATCCGGAGCCGAAGTGGGATGCCGACGACGGCGATAACGGCAACTGGAATTCTGAATATGACGGTCTGACCGTGGAGGCGGCCACCAACGTCTGGGTGGACCATGTCACCTTCACCGACGGTCGCCGCACCGACGACCAGAACGGCACCGCCAACGGCCGCCCCAAGCAGCATCACGACGGTGCGATGGACGTCAAGAAGGGTGCCAACTTCGTCACCATCTCCTACTCGGCGTTCAAGTCGCACGAGAAGAACAGCCTGATCGGCTCCAGCGACAGCGCCTCCAGCACCGACAGCGGCAAGCTCAAGGTGACCATCCACAACACCTTGTTCGAGAACATCTCGGCACGCGCGCCGCGTGTGCGTTTCGGCCAGGTGCACCTGTACAACAACTACCACGTCGGCAGCACCAGCAATAAGGTCTATCCGTTCTCGCACGCGCACGGTGTGGGCAAGGAGTCGAAGATCTTCTCGGAGAACAATGCGTTCGACATCAGCGGCGTGAGCAGCTGCGACAAGATCGCCGGCGACTACAAGGGCAGCGTGTATCGCGACCAGGGTTCGCTGATCAACGGCAAGGCGCTGAACTGCTCGTGGAACAGCAACATCGGCTGGAAGCCGCCGTATACCTATAGCCTGCTGGCCGCCAACAAGGTGGCTGCAGACGTCAAGGCCAAGGCCGGCGCAGGCAAGCTGTAACGCGTCTGCCACAGGCAACGCTGCGATGCGTGCAGCGTTGCACGTTTTCCCGCAACGCCCGCATCAGTGCGGGCGTTGTGCGTGTTGGCGGCGCTAGATCTTGGCGCGCTGTTCGCGCAGGCCGGTCAGTTGCGTGGTCCAGTCGTTCAGGCGCGCGCGCTCCTGCTCGACGACGACGGCCGGTGCGTTCTGCACGAAGGTGGCGTTGCCCAGCTTGCCATTGCACTTGCCGATCTCGCCTTCCACGCGCTTGATCTCCTTGTCCAGGCGCGTGCGTTCGGCATCCATGTCGACCAGGCCTTCCAGCGGCACCAGCAGGGTCAGCTCACCGACGATGGCCGTGGCCGACGGCGGCGTGTCCTGGCCGGCCTCCAGCCAGTCGATCGCTTCGAGCTTGAGCAGGAACGACAGCTGCGAGGCAAAGCGGCCAACACGGGCGCGATCGTCGGCAGTGCCGGCCTGCAGCAGCAGGCGCACCTGCTTGGACGGCGGCACGTTCAACTCGCTGCGCACACGACGCAGTGCCGACACCATCGACTTCAGCCATTCGACATCGGCCTCTGCGCCGGCGTAGCTGGCGGTATCGATATCGCCGGCCTGCGGGAATGCCTGCAGCGAGATCGTGGCGGCGGTGATGCCCAGGCGCGGTGCGACCTGCTGCCACAGTTCTTCGGTGACGAATGGGGTGAGCGGGTGCAGCAGGCGCAGCAGCGCTTCGAGCACGTAGAGCAGGGTGTGCCGCGTGCTGGCGGCAGCTTCGCTGTCCTGGCCATTGAGCGCGGGCTTGGCCAGTTCGACGAACCAGTCGCAGAACGCATTCCAGGCGAACTCGTACAGCGATTGCGCGAGCAGATCGAAGCGGTAGTTGGCGTAGTGCGCGTGGGTTTCCGCAGTGACCTTGTCCAGGCGCGCCAGAATCCATTGCTCGGCTTCGGTGCGCGGTTGCGGCACGCCGGCAAAGCGCGCGCCTTCGGTGTTCATCAGCACAAAGCGCGTGGCGTTCCACAGCTTGTTGCAGAAGTTCTTGTAGCCTTCGGCGCGGCCGAGATCGAACTTGATGTCGCGGCCATGCGTGGCGAGTGCGGCGATGGTGAAGCGCAGCGCGTCGGCACCGTGGGCGATGATGCCGTCCGGGAATTCCTTACGCGTGGCTTTCTCGATCTTCTCGGCCATGCGCGGCTGCATCAGCCCGTTGGTGCGCTTGGCCACCAGGTCTTCGATGCTGATGCCGTCGATGATGTCCAGCGGATCGAGCACGTTGCCCTTGGACTTGGACATCTTCTGGCCCTGTGCATCGCGGATCAGGCCGGTGATGTAGACATCGCGGAATGGCACCTGGCCGGTGAAGCTGTCGGTGGCCATGATCATGCGCGCCACCCAGAAGAAGATGATGTCGAAGCCGGTGACCAGCACCGACGACGGCAGGTAGCGCTCGAAGCCGCGCTCGGCCATCGCGTTCGCATCCGGCCAGCCCAGCGTGGAGAACGGCCACAGTTGCGAGGAGAACCAGGTTTCCAGCACATCGCTGTCCTGATGCAGCGCGACGTCCGCACCCAGGCCATGTTTCGCGCGCACCTCGGCTTCGTCATGGCCGACATAGCACTTGCCTGCCTCGTCGAACCACGCCGGGATGCGATGGCCCCACCACAGCTGACGGCTGATGCACCAGTCCTGGATGTTCTCCATCCAGTGGCGATAGGTGTTGATCCAGTTCGGCGGCACGAACTTGACCTGGCCGCTTTCGACCAGCTCCAGGCCGCGCCTGGCCAGCGCGTCCATCTTCACGAACCACTGGTCGGTCAGATAGGGCTCGATCACCTGGCCGGTGCGATCGCCGCGCGGCACCTGCAGCTTGTGTGGCTTGGTTTCGACCAATACGCCCAAGTCTTCCAGTTCCGACAGCACCAGCTTGCGGGCGTCATAACGATCCAGGCCGCGATAGCGCTCCGGCGCATCCTCGTTGATGGTGGCGGTGACGGTGAACAGATTGATCAGCGGCAGGTCATGTCGCACGCCCACCTGGTAATCGTTGAAGTCATGCGCAGGCGTGACCTTGACCACGCCGGTGCCGAAGGCGCGGTCGACATAATCGTCGGTGATCACTGGCACCTGCCGGCCGGTCAGCGGCAGCACGATGCGGGCGCTGTGCAGCGTGGCGTAGCGCGGATCTTCCGGATGCACCATCACTGCGGTATCGCCCAGCATGGTTTCCGGGCGCGTGGTGGCGACCACCAGGTAATCGCGGGTTTCGCGCAGCGTCTCGACGCCGTCGGCATCGTGCTCGACGTGCTCGTAGGTCACGCCATCGGCCAGCGGATAGCGGATCGACCACAGGAAGCCGTCTTCTTCGACGTTTTCCACTTCCAGGTCGGAGATCGCGGTCTTCAGCACCGGGTCCCAGTTGACCAGGCGCTGGCCGCGATAGATCAGGCCCTGCTCGTACCAGCGCACGAAGGCTTCGTTGACCGCAGCCGACGGCTGCGGGTCCATGGTGAAGGTGCTGCGCGACCAGTCGCTGGAGGTGCCCAGCCGGCGCATCTGGCGCTCGATGGTGTCGCCGGACTCGGCCTTCCATTCCCACACCTTGGCGATGAAGCCCTCGCGCCCGAGCGAGTCGCGCGTTTCACCGTTGCCTTCCAGGGCCAGGTTGCGCGACACCACCATCTCGGTGGCGATGCCGGCATGGTCGGTGCCCACCTGCCACAGCGTGTCGAAGCCGCGCATGCGGTGATAGCGCACCAACGCATCCATCAGTGTCTGCTGGAACGCATGGCCCATGTGCAGCGTCCCGGTCACATTCGGCGGCGGCAGCAGCACGGTATACGGCTCACCCTTGCCGGACGGCACGAAATAACCGGCCGCCTCCCACTGCGCGTATAGGCGCGATTCGAAGGAAGAGGGTTCGTAGCTGGAGGCGAGGGTGGTCATAGAGAGGCGGCGATTCGTTGTTCGGGATTCGGGATTGGTTGCGTCATGGGGCCGGCGAGAAGCACTGGCAATCCACTCATCAACATCAGCGGTGTGCGGCGGAGCGAGGATCAGCTATTCGGAAGTCGTCGTTGGATGCAGCCTCGGGGTGCGCAAAAAACCTGCTTTTGCCAATCCCCAATCCCAACTCCCCAATCCCCGCCCCTCTCACATGTCGTATTTGGTCAGTTCCAGGCCCAGGGCCTTGTACTGCTTCCAGCGCTCGCGCAGCGGTTCGCGGGCGGCGGGGTCGGCCGGGACGACTTCCAGTACGCGGTCGCAGGCGCCCAGGTAGGGGTCGTCGCGCAGGTTGATTACCAGCGGGCGCGAGGGAGCATCGAACTCCGGCGAGGCGATCAGCACCGGCGCCAGTTCGTCTTCCTCGTCGGTGCCGGCGATCTGGTGCGGGATGTAGGCCTCGTCGTCGAATGCCCACAGCAGATCGTCCAATGCCTCGGCCTGCGCGGCGTCGCGCGCCAGGATCAGCGTGGACAGGTTGGCGTCGTTGGCCTTGCGCGCCAGCTCGCAGACCAGCCGCAGCGGTTCGTTGAGGAAGCGCGGTTTGGCGATCAGGTAAAAGTCGGCACGGGGCATCAGGGCAGGGATTCGTTGAGGGGGATTCGGGATTGGCAACGGCAGGTCATGGCCGTCCGCACACTGCTACGGACGGCGGGATGCATGCGCTTTGCACGCATCCCGAATCTCCATTCCCCAATCACGCCGCGCCGCTTGCGGCGCGATCCAGCAACCACTGGGTCAGCAGCCCCACCGGGCGGCCGGTGGCCATGCCGCGCTTGCCTTCGTCGCTGGCGACGCCGGCGATGTCCAGATGCGCCCAGCGCTGGTTCTCGGTGAAGCGCGACAGGAAGCAGCCGGCGGTGATCGCGCCGCCCCAGCGGCCGCCGATGTTGTAGACGTCGGCGAAGGTGGAATCCAGCAGGCCCTGGTACTCGTCCCACAGCGGCAGGCGCCAGGCGCGGTCGAACACGTGCTCGCCGGCGGCCAGCAGTTCGTTGGCCAGGTCGTCGTGCTTGCTCATCAGGCCGGCGGTCTGGTGGCCGAGCGCCACCATGCAGGCGCCGGTCAGCGTGGCCACGTCCACCAATGCTTCGGGGTTGAAGCGCTCGGCGTAGGTCAGCGCATCGCAAAGGATCAGGCGGCCTTCGGCGTCGGTGTTGCCGACCTCGATGGTCTTGCCGGACATGCTGGTGATCACATCGGAGGGGCGGTACGCATTGCCGTCGATGGCGTTTTCCACTGCCGGTACCACCACCACCAGGTTGATCGGCAGCTCGGCCTTGACCGTGGCCACGAAGGTGCCGATGACGTTGGCGCCGCCGCACATGTCGTACTTCATTTCCTCGATGCCGCCCTGCGTCTTGAGGTTGACGCCGCCGGTGTCGAAGGTGATGCCCTTGCCGACCAGCACGTACGGACGCGCGTCGCCGCCGCCGTTCCACTTCAGCACGATCAGCCGCGGGCGGTTGGCCGAGCCACGCGCCACCGACAGCAGCGAGCCCATGCCGAGCGACTCCATCTGCGTCTCGTCCAGGATCTCGGCCTCGGCGCCGGGGAACTTGCCGGCGAACGCGGCGGCGGTTTCGGCCAGATAGGCCGGGGTGCAGTAGTTCGGCGGCAGGTTGCCCAGCTCGCGGGCGAATTCCACGCCCTCGGCGGTGGCCACGCCCACGGCCAGTGCGCGGGCGTCGTCGCCGGCGATCGCCAGCGTGGTCAGGCCGGTCTCGTCGACCTTCTTCTTGCCCAGCGTGGCGGTGTAACGGTAAGCGGCGTGGTCGCTGACGATGATGGCCTGGCGGATGTTCCAGGCGCTGTCGCGCGCCTTGACCGGCAATTCGGTCAGGGTGAGCAGGGCGGTGCCGACCGGGCCGGTCTTCAGCGCGCGGGTCGCGTCGCCCACCGCCTTGAGATACGGCGCCACGCCGAACTTGCCGGCTTCGCCCAGGCCGACCACCAGCACGCGCGGAGCGGCGACGCCGGGCAGGTCGTGCAGCAGGCTGGTGCTGCCGGTCTTGGCAGCCACATCGCCACGTGCCACCAGGGCCGTCAGACGGCCCTGGCTGGCGCTATCGAGTGCCTGGGCACCGGGCGACAGGGTCTTGTCGGCGAACACGCCAACCACGATGCAGTCGACGGCGGCGCTTGCCGGCGCGTCTTGGTTCAGGGTGAATTGCAGGGCCATTGATCAGATTCCGTAGGCAAATCCGTACAATCGCGGGCTGTTTACGCCAACCGGACTAGGCTGGCGCCGCCGCGAACGAATCCGAGAGTTTAAAACAAGCCCACCCCATGCCGAAGCTCGATCGATACCTGCTTAGCGATTTCACCCAGAGCTTCCTGGCCACCTTGATCGTGCTGCTGGTCGTCAGCGTCGGCGGTGTGCTGGTGGATATCCTCGGCAATATCGCCGATGGCCGCATCCCTGCTCGCTTGCTGCTGTCTCAGGTGGGCCTGCAATTCGTGGCGTATCTGCCGATCATCCTGCCGCTGGCGCTGATGCTGGGGCTGTTATTGGCACTGGCGCGGCTGTACCGCGATTCAGAAATGGCCGTCATCACCGCCATCGGTGTGGGCCCGCGGCGCATGTTGCGGCCGATGCTGATGCTGGTGGTGCCGGTGGTGGTGGTGATCGGGCTGTGCTCGCTGTGGCTGGGCCCCTGGGCCAGCCGCACCGCCGAGACCATGCTGGAAGACGCCAACCGCAGCATCGTGATGGCCGGCCTGGAGTCGGGCAAGTTCACCCCGCTGTCCGGTGGCGGGGTGGTCTACCTGACCACGATCTCGGCCGACGGCAAGGGCCTGGGCAAGGTCTTCATGCAGCGCCAGAAGGACGACCGCATCGATGTGGTCACCGCCGACCGCGGCGCGATGTTCTTCGAAGGCAAGGCCGACCGTTATCTGCGCCTGGAGGACGGTTACCGCATCGAGGGCCCGGCCGCCGGCAACACCCTGGACTACCGCCTGATGAAGTTCGCCAGCAACGATGTGGCCTTGCCCGACCGGACCCAGGTGCACGATGCCAACGATCCGGAAGTGATGTGGACCACGCAGTTGCTGTCGGACCAGCGCCCGGCCGCGCGCGCGCAGCTGCATGAGCGCCTGGCGCCGCCGCTGCTGGCGCTGGCCTTCGCGCTGCTGACCCTGCCGCTGTCGCGCAGCGCGCCGCGGCAGCAGCGGTATGGCCGGATCATGCTGGCCTTCCTGGCGTACATGGTGGGCACCAATCTGATGATCGTCGGCACCCAGTGGATCGCCAATGGCAAGACGCCGGCCGCGCTCGGTCTGTGGTGGCTGACCCTGCCGCTGCTGGCGGTGGCGATCTGGGCGTATGCGCGCGATGGCCGCGTGCGTCGGCCGAGGGTGCGCGCATGAGGCTGATGCCGCGGGTGCATGACTGGTACATCGGGCGCGCGGTGTTGTTCACCGTGCTGCTGACATGGGCGGTGCTGCTGGGCCTGGACCTGGTCAACGCCTTCGCCAGTGAGGCCAAGAACATCGGCCAGGGCAGTTACAGCTTTGGCCATGCGGTGGCCTATGTGGCCTATACCGTGCCGCGCCGGGCCTACACCTTGTTTCCCACCGCGGCGGTGATCGGCGCCTTGATGGGCCTGGGCCAGCTGGCGGCAACGTCCGAGCTCACCGCGCTGCGCGCGCTGGGGGTGTCGCGCAAGCGCATGTCGGCCTCGGTGGTGGCGGCCATGGCGCTGCTGACCGCCACCATGGTGATCAGTGGCGAGACAGTGGGGCCGTGGGCCCAGAACCAGGCCGATACCCTCAAGACCAGCGCCCGCTACAACAGCAATATGGCCGGCTCGCGCTATTCCGGCCTGTGGGCGCGCGAGGGCGACACCTTCCTCAACGCGCTCAGCGGTGAAGAAAAGCTGCTCGATGGCGGCGGCACCGCGCTGGACCTGCACGATGTGCGGCTGTACCACCTCGATGCCAGCGGCCGCATGCAGCAGCTGACCTACGCGGCGCTGGCCGAGAACCGTAATGGGACCTGGACGCTGCGCCAGGTGCGTCGCGACACCTTCCAGGAACGCTCGGTGCAGCGCGAAACCTTCCCCGAGCTGCCGTGGCAATCCCAGCTCAGCCCGGCGGCGCTGGCGGCCGGTCTGGCCAAGCCGCGCAACCTGTCCGCGCGCGACCTGGAACAGAGCATCGAGTACCGCCGCCGCAACGGCCTGGACGCACGCGACTACGAAGACCAGTACTGGAGCCGCTGGTTCTATCCGCTGAACGTCCTGGCGCTGTGCCTGGCGGCGATTCCGTTCTCGTTCGGTTCGCTGCGTAGCGGCGGCCTGGGCAAGCGGCTGTTTCTGGGCATCCTGTTCGCGCTGGGGTTCTGGCTGCTGCAGCTGTTCTTCGGCCGCATGGCCGGCGCACTCAAGCTGGATTACCGCATCGCCTACGCGCTGCCGCCGATGGTGATGCTGGGCGTGTCGGCGTGGCTGTTCCGACGGCGCAGTAGCTGACGCAGATGCGTCGGTTCAGCGTGTTCGGAACCGTGTTCTGCCTGTTCTAAGCAGCGCTTGCCGCTTCGTTCGTGCGGGCGGTCAGTACGTCGCATGACGGCCGCACTGTGGCGGCGCCTGGTGTAGAGATCGGCAAGAGGCCGGTCTAAGCGTTTCAGCGCTTCGGCGTGCGCTGCAGCCGGGTGCCGCTGGCGCGGTCGTGCCAGGCCAGGCGGTCGCGGTCCAGCCAGGCCCACCAGAACCCTACGCCAGCCAGGGCCAGCGACAGCGTGCCGACGGCATAGCGGATCCAGAGCGCGCGCCAGGTGGCTTGCGGGCCGACCAGCGACAACCGCCACGGGCGCATGCCCAGGGTCTGGCCACCTCGTCGCCAGCTGACGGTGGCGTACACCCCGGCGGCGATCCAGCAGCACAGCCACAACAGCCATTGCCAGCCGCTGAAGGGGGCGATGTTTTCGCGGGCCGGGTGCCCGGCAAGCGTAAAGCCCAGCGTGAACGCGGCGGAGATCAGCATCCACAGCGCCAGGACCGGCCAGGCGTCGTAGCACAGGGCCAGCAGGCGCCAGACCACCAGGGCGGGCGGTCGCGCGCTGCGCGGTGAAGGGGACGAGGTCATGCCGCGAGCATAGCCGGCGCAGGCGATCGGGCAACGTCGCGCTGCGGCAATCCCGCGCCGGGCCAGGCCTGTGCGTCGAGGCAGGAGCGATGTGGTGGGTGGCTTGTCGAGGCAAGCCGCACCGCCAATCCCGCGGCTGGCCAACACGGCGCGCCGCAAAGCGCGTGCCACGCTCTATGCTGTTGCGATGTCAGCCAGCAGTCCCGCCGAACGTCGCCAACTGGCGCAACACCTGCCACCGGTGCAGGCCGCCGATGCCGCCGCCATCGAACGCTTCCTGGACCGGTTGTGGGCCGAGCAGGGCGTGGCACGGCAGACCCTGGACAGTTACCGGCGCGACCTGGAAGGACTGGCGCGCTGGCGCGACGGTGCCGGCGGCGGCCTGCTGGGTGTCGATCGGGCGGCGTTGTTCGACTATCTGCGCTGGCGCTCTCAGGCCAATTACTCCCCACGCAGCACAGCGCGGCTATTGTCGACGCTGCGGGCGTTCTACGCGCTGTGCCTGCGCGATGGGGTACGTAGCGACGACCCGACGGCGCTGATCGACCCACCAAAGTTGCCCCGTAGCTTGCCCAAGGCGCTGACCGAAACGCAGATCGAGGCGCTGTTGGCCGCGCCCGAGATCGACACGCCGCTGGGCCTGCGCGACCGCGCAATGCTCGAGCTGATGTATGCGGCCGGCCTGCGCGTCAGCGAACTGGTCAACCTGCCGGCGGTGGGGGTCAACCTGCGCCAGGGCGTGCTGCGGGTCACCGGCAAGGGCAGCAAGGAGCGGCTGGTGCCGCTGGGCGAGGAATCCCAGCACTGGCTGGAGCGGTATCTGAGCCAGGCGCGCCCGCTGCTGGCCAGCCACAAGGCGGTGGCGGCAGTGGATGGTCAGGTGCCGTTGTTCATCGATGCAGCGCGGCAGCCGCCCAGCCGCCAGCAGTTCTGGGCGCTGGTCAAACGCTATGCGGCGGTGGCCGGGATCGACCCCGCCACGGTCAGCCCGCACGGGCTGCGGCACAGCTTTGCCACCCATCTGCTCAACCACGGCGCGGACCTGCGCGCGCTGCAGATGCTGCTCGGTCACAGCTCGCTGTCCACCACGCAGATCTACACCCTGGTGGCGCGTCAGCACCTGCAGAAGCTGCACGCCGCCCATCATCCGCGCGGCTGACTGCGGCTGCAGGCGCAGCGGCGGCCCGCCATGGCCCATTCAGCGGCTTGGCCGGTAAACAAGCATCCCGCTCGCTGCCTGGCTTCATCTGCGCTGTGCGAGAATCCATGCACCCCATTCCACTGGATGCGTGAATGTATCGTCTTGCCATCGCCGCGCTGCTGGGCGCAATCAGCCTTACCGCCTGCGCGCAATCCTCGCAGCCTGCGGCAAGCAATGCCGGCGCCAAGCCAGCTGCCGCCGCTGCCCCCGCCGCTGCGGGCAATGTGGACCAGCGTGTGAGCGTCGCGCTCAAGGCGCTGGATCCGGATTTCAAGCCGGACTACATCGGCGCCGCGCCGTTTCCCGGTTTCCGCGAAGTGGTGGTCGGCGGACAGGTGCTGTACGTCAGCGACGACGGCCGTTACCTGATCCAGGCGCAGCCGTTCGACATCCAGAACAAGCAGTTCGCTGCCAGCCCGGGCCTGCTGGCCTACCGCCGCAAGCAGCTGGAGACCGTACCCAAGGCCGACCGCATCGTGTTCGCGCCGGCAAACCCCAAGTACACCGTGACGGTGTTCACCGACGTGGAATGCGGCTACTGCCGCAAGCTGCACAGCGAGATCGGCGAGCTCAACAAGCAGGGGATCGCGGTGGAATATCTGGCGTTTCCGCGCATGGGCCTGGGCAGCCAGGACCACAAGGAAATGATCGCGGTGTGGTGCGCGGCCGACCGCAAGCAGGCACTGACCGCGGCCAAGTCCGGGCAGCCGGTGAATGCCAAGGACTGCAAGAACCCGGTGTCGATGGAATACACGCTGGGCCAGCGTCTGGGCGTCAATGGCACCCCGGCGATCTTTGCGCCGGACGGCACCCAGCTCGGTGGCTACCTGCCGCCGGCGCAGCTGCGTGAGGCGCTGGAAAAGCGCGCGGTCAGCACTGCCGGCGGCAGCCGCTGAGGTATCCGGCAGCGGCGCCGGGATGCCGGCCGCTGCGGCGGTCGGTGTGATCGATCAGGAGGCCGGAATGCATGCATTCCGGCCTCCTTGCGTTTCAGGGTCGGGCTGGCTGCACGGTTGATGCGGTGAGAGCGGCGGTGGACCGGTGGTGGCTAGCGCTGCCGACGTTGCCACCGCGCTGCGACCCGGCCCAAAGGCGTGCGTGCGGGTGAATCCCTGCTGGCATCGCCATCCGCCTTCGCCGTTGCCGCATCGGCCGGAATGCGCCGAATCCGGCCCGGGTTGTGCGAATGATCACTGCATGGATCGGCGGCCCACCCACGCCGGGTCCGGCGCCGACGCATCAGCTCCGTTACAATCTGCAGCCCCGTTTCTGACACGGTTCCCCGGACATGATGGTCCTCGAGGGCGCTTCCGCCCTTTCGCCGTTCCGCCGCGCTCGGCTCGAAACCCGCCTGCAAACCCTCGTTCCCGCGCTGCGCATCACCGGCGCCTGGCACGTGTACTTCATCCGCGCCGAGGCCGGGCAAGCGCCCGACCAGGCCACCTTGCAGCGGATCCTGCAGGCCGAAGCCGCCCCCGCGCCGCGGGCCGAGGATGCTTCCTCGCGCTATGTGGTGCCGCGTCTGGGCACCTTGTCGCCGTGGTCGAGCAAGGCCACCGAACTGGTGCGCGGGGCCGGGCAGCCGATCCAGCGCGTGGAGCGCGGCACCCGCATCGATCTGGCCGGCTGGCCGGCCGACGAGGCGATGCAGGCCGCCTTGGCCAAGCTGCTGCACGACCCGATGACGCAGTCGCTGCTCGGCTCGGCCGCGGCCGCCGAGGCGCTGTTCAACGTGCCCGATCGCGGACAGTTGCAGCGCGTGCCGCTGGCGGCGCTGGAACAGGCCAACCGCGACCTCGGCCTGGCGCTGGCGCAGGACGAGATCGACTACCTGCGCGAACGCTTCGCCGAGCTGGGCCGCGACCCGGCCGATGTCGAGCTGATGATGTTCGCCCAGGCCAATTCCGAGCACTGCCGGCACAAGATCTTCAATGCCAGCTGGACCATCGACAGCAAGCCGCAGGAACGCTCGCTGTTCCGCATGATCAAGCACACCCACCAGCAGACCCCACAGCACACCTTGTCGGCCTACAGCGACAACGCGGCGGTGGTGGAAGGCGTGCCGGCCGCGCGCTATCGCCCGGATCCGGCCAGTGGCGAGTACCGTGCCGAGGCGGTGCTGCCGTCGGCGTTTGCGATCAAGGTCGAAACGCATAACCACCCCACCGCGATCGCGCCGTTTCCCGGCGCCGCCACCGGTGCCGGTGGCGAGATCCGCGACGAAGGCGCCACCGGCCGCGGCGGCAAGCCCAAGGCCGGGCTGACCGGGTTCACGGTGTCGCACCTGCGCATCCCGACCCTGCCGCAGCCGTGGGAGGCGCCGCGCGCGCTGAACCCGCGCATGGCTCCGGCGCTGGACATCATGCTCGACGGCCCGCTCGGCGGCGCCGCGTTCAACAACGAATTCGGCCGGCCGAACCTGCTCGGCTATTTCCGCAGTTTCGAGCTTGCCGAAGGTGAGGGCCTGACCCGCGCCTACGACAAGCCGATCATGCTGGCCGGCGGCCTGGGCGCGATCGATCGCAATCAGGTCGAGAAGCTGCGCCTGCAGCCCGGCGATGCGGTGATCGTGCTGGGCGGCCCGGCGATGCTGATCGGCCTGGGCGGCGGTGCGGCCAGCTCGGTGGCGGCCGGCGACAGCGCCGAGGCGCTGGATTTTGCCAGCGTGCAGCGCGAAAACCCGGAGATGGAGCGCCGCTGCCAGGAGGTCATCGACCGCTGCGTGGCGCTGGGCAGCGACAACCCGATCCGCTGGTTCCACGACGTGGGCGCGGGCGGCCTGTCCAATGCCATCCCCGAGTTGCTGCATGACTCCGGCGTGGGCGGCATCATCGACCTGGGCCGCGTGCTCACCGACGACCCCTCGCTGTCGCCGCTGGAACTGTGGTGCAACGAATCGCAGGAGCGCTACGTGCTGGGCGTACCGCAGGCACGCCTGGACGAATTCGCCGCCATCTGCGCGCGCGAACGCTGCCCGTTTGCCGCCGTCGGCGTGGCCACGGCCGAGGAGCGGCTGGTGGTTGGCTATGGCGTGTTTGGGGACGGGAATCGGGATTCGGGAATCGGGAATGGCAACAGCACGCTGCCGGCTGCCGATGTCGCTTCTCGCCATTCCCCATTCCCCACTCCCGATTCCCCGCTCCCGATCGACCTGCCGATGGATGTGCTCTTCGGCAAGGCACCAAAGATGCATCGCGATGCGGTGCATCCGCCGGCTCCGCAGTGGCCGGTGCTGCAGACCGCCGCGCTGGACCTGCAGCAGGCCGGCCTGCGCGTGCTGGCGCATCCCACGGTGGCGTCCAAGAGCTTTCTGGTGACCATCGGCGACCGCAGCGTGGGCGGCCTGACCGCGCGCGAGCAGATGATCGGGCCGTGGCAGCTGCCGCTGGCCGATTGCGCGATCACCCTGGCCGGCTTCGACACCTTCGCCGGCGAGGCGATGTCGATCGGCGAGCGCACTCCGCTGGCGTTGTTGAACGCCGCCGCGTCGGCGCGCATGGCGGTGGGCGAGGCGATCACCAACCTGTGCGCCGCGCCGGTGCAGACGCTGGACAGCATCAAGCTGTCGGCCAACTGGATGGCTGCCGCCGGTCACGCCGGCGAGGACGCCCTGCTGTACGACGCGGTGCGCGCGATCGGCATGGAGCTGTGCCCGGCGCTGGAACTGAGCGTGCCGGTGGGCAAGGACTCGCT
Source organism: Xanthomonas sp. NCPPB 1826 (assembly GCF_056725285.1). Taxonomy (NCBI): domain Bacteria; kingdom Pseudomonadati; phylum Pseudomonadota; class Gammaproteobacteria; order Lysobacterales; family Lysobacteraceae; genus Xanthomonas; species Xanthomonas sp. NCPPB 1826. Next base: position 4,163,637 of record NZ_CM161521.1, on the reverse strand, counting down.
GTCGATGCAGGCACAGTGGGTTGTCGGGAATGGAGAATCGGGAATCGGGAATGGCAAAACGCCGCAGCCCTCCGCTTCCACCATTCCCCATTCCCCATTCCCCATTCCCGGTGAAACGCACAAGAGCGTTTCACCGGTCTCATTGATCATCAGTGCGTTCGCGCCGGTCGGCGATGTGCGCACGCAGTTGACGCCGTTGTTGCGCAGCGACGAAGAGAGCGAGCTGTGGTTGATCGGTTTGGGCGGCGGCAAGCAGCGCCTGGGCGGTTCGGTGCTGGCGCAGGTGTATGCCGACGCTGCGGCATTGCCGGCGTTCGGCGGCGAGGTGCCGGATCTGGACGATGCGCAGCGGCTGCGCAGCTTCTTTGAACTGATCCGCGCGGCGCGCGAGAGCGGCCTGTTGCTGGCGTATCACGACCGCAGCGATGGTGGTGCGTTTGCGGCGCTGTGCGAGATGGCGTTCGCCTCGCGGCAGGGCCTGGATATCACTCTCGATGCCTGGGGCGACGATGCGTTCCGCAGCCTGTTCAATGAAGAACTGGGTGCGGTGGTGCAGATCGCCAGTGAGGATCGCGCCGCGTTTGCCGATCTGGTCGAGCGGCATGCGCTGACCGAGTGCGCGCAGCGCATCGCACGCCCCACCGGCGCGCCGCGCATCCGCGTGAGCGGGCAGGGCCGGGTGCTGGCCGAGTGGCGTTGGGAAGCCTTGTTCGATGCCTGGTGGTCGGTGACGCACGCCATGCAGAAATTGCGCGACAACCCGGAAACCGCCGACGAGGAGCGCGCGCAGGCACGCGACTTCCAGGCGCCGGGATTACGTCCGAAGCTGGTGTTCGACCCGTCCGAAGACGTGGCCGCGCCGTTCGTGGCGACCGGCGCGCGGCCCAAGGTGGCGATCCTGCGCGAGCAGGGCGTCAACGGGCAGATCGAGATGGCCTACAACTTCGAACGCGCCGGTTTCCGTGCGTTCGACGTGCATATGAGCGATCTGATCGAAGGCCGTGTGGATCTGGCGCAGTTCTCCGGGTTTGCCGCCTGTGGCGGCTTCAGCTACGGCGACGTGCTGGGTGCCGGCCGTGGCTGGGCCACCTCGATCCTGGAGCGCTCGGCCTTGCGCGACGCGTTCGCCGCGTTCTTTGCGCGCAGCGATACCTTCGCGCTGGGGGTGTGCAACGGCTGCCAGATGCTCAGCCAGCTCAAGGACATCATTCCCGGTGCCGAGCATTGGCCGCGCTTTTTGCGCAATCGCAGCGAGCAGTTCGAAGCGCGCACCGCCTTGCTGGAGGTGGTGGAGTCGCCATCGATCTTCCTGCGCGGCATGGCCGGCTCGCGGATCCCGGTGGCGGTGGCGCATGGCGAAGGCCGCGCCGAGTTCGACACCGTGGTGGATCAGGCGGCTGCCCGGGTGGCCCTGCGCTTCATCGATGGCGATGGCGCGGTGGCATCGCAGTACCCGCTCAATCCGAACGGCTCGCCGGACGGCATCACCGGCCTGACCAGCAGCGACGGTCGCGCCACCATCCTGATGCCGCATCCGGAGCGCACCCCGCGCACGGCAAACCTGAGCTGGCACCCGGCCGACTGGGGCGAGGACTCGCCGTGGCTGCGCATGTTCCGCAACGCGCGGGTCTGGTGCGGTTGACGGTAGGGAGGTGTGCGGCGTGAGCTGAAGCACCGTACCAACCATGTCATTGGACGGCCGTGTGCAGCGATGCACACGGCCGTTGTCGTTTCCGGTATCGGAACTGCGCGGCTGCATGGGATGGTATCGAGTCGTTCGACCGTTGCCGCGACCGGCGTGGCGATGCGTGGTGCTTTATGAGCAAGAAAATGCATGGCCGCGTTTGGGTCGACTGCAGGCTCCCAAGGAGCCAGGCTCGCCTGCGACGTCTGCCAATGGCAGCTGCGTCCTTGCACGCAGCGCGTGCAGTGGCAGGACACTCGAGAAAAACGCGGTTTTCCAACCTGGCCTGCGGCCAGCACAAGGCTTGTCGCCATCACGTTGCATGCGTTGCCGATGGGGGCGAACGCCTACGGTCGCATTGGCGCCGTTGCGATGAAATGCATTTAGTGAAGGTCGAAACATGGTTTACTTTAAGTAACTATAAAAACTACTAGGTATTTAGTCGAAGTATCTGGTGATGCTGCTTGTGTGACGTCAATCTCAATTGAACTTTTGGTTTTTCAATAGATTCAGACCACGTTATGAATCTTCGATTCATGGCGTTTCTGCAGCACTTTATGGATTGATCGTGGATGCTTTTGCGCGGGTAGTTGCCGCTGCAGAAGCAGGGCGAGTGCGTTTTCGATAAACCTCAGGGGGACCGTGCGATGCAATCGCACGGTGGTCGGTTTTTACATGCCAGACCATTGGGGAGTAAGTCGTTAATGAAGCGAATTCAATTGGATGCCGGTGGTGAGCAGCGTGCTCATCGCCGAACGGTAAGGCTTGCCCGCGACACGGGAAATCAAGCGTTATATCGATCTGCGGGGCATGCGCGCGGCAGGCTGGCGGCGGCAATGCTGCTGGCGCTTGCCGGCATGGCTGGAGTTGCCCAGGCCACGACCACGCAAGCCGACGCGCTTGCACATTGCACGGTCGTCCAAGGCCAACAGCGTTGCGACACCGATGCGGCGACAAGCGACAGCGCCGCGCCTGCAACAGCGCGCGCGCAAACAGCGGCAATGCCTGCGGCAGATGCCGATGCACCGGCGTTCGCAGATGGGCAGGATGCGCTGGCCCTGGGCAATGCGAGCAATGCGCTGGGCGATGGAGCCAGCGCGTTCGGCGGCGGAAGCCTGGCCTTGGAGCGCGACGCCACCGCGATCGGACACAACGTGTCGGCCGCAGGGGAATCGGCAACCGCCGTCGGCAGCGTGGCAACGGTCTACGACTACGACGCATCCGGATTTGTCATCGGGCAACGCGAACAGGCCACGCAAGCGTCCGGTGTGGGAGCCACCGCCGTCGGCGGCGGTGCAGTGGCTGGGGATCCGTTTTCCAGCGCCGTTGGCAGCGGCGCCAGCGCCACTGGCGTGCAGAGCGCGGCGCTGGGTTATCGCGCACAGACCTTCAACGACGGCGCCACCGCCATCGGCGGGTTATCCACGGCAAGCGGTTTTCTCTCCACCGCCGGCGGCTACAGTTCGCGTGCCAGTGGAGACACGTCCACCGCCTTCGGTTACCGGGCGCGCAGCCAAGGCAGCAGCAGTATCGCGGTAGGCGATACCGCATTGGCCAGTGGCGTGCAGAGCGTGGTGGTCGGTGGCATCAGCAACTTCGGCTCGATCACCGCTGCCACCGGAACAGGTGGCATCGCGCTCGGCGCAGGCGCGCAGAGCCAGTCCGATTATGCGATTGCCATTGGCTACGATTCCAACATCTTTCCCAATGCGCCAGGCAATACCGATGCAGTGGCGATCGGCCATAGCGCCGGTTCGTTCGCACCACGCACGGTGTCGCTGGGTGGCTTCTCATTGGCGATGGGCGATGGTGGCATCTCGATCGGTCACGACAGCACCGCCTACACTGAAAACAGCATCGCATTGGGCGCACGTGCCGGCACCTCGTGGTTCAACGGCAACAACACCGCGATCGGTGCAGATTCCGAAACCAATGGCATCGATGCGGTGGCGATCGGCTATGGCGCGCGCGTGGGCGATTTTGTCGACGATGCCTGGAACCGCTCTGCCTCCAGTGCCGTTGCACTGGGCGCGCATTCCTACGCGAACCGCAGCAACACGGTGTCGGTTGGCGATGTGCAGGCGGGGCTGACGCGGCAGATCACCAGCGTGGCGGCAGGCACCGAGGCCAATGATGCGGTCAATGTCGCCCAGCTCGACAGCGTGCGTGCGGTGGCCGACCGTCTCGACAGCACGCTGGCGATCGGCAAGACCGATACGGACGAAGTCGCTGCCCATGTCGACGGACTCAATGCGCTGGCGTTGGGGAGCGCCAGCAACGCGATCGGCGATGGTGCCAATGCGCTGGGCTCGGGCAGTCTGGCACTCGGGCGCGATGCCGTGGCCGTCGGCCGCAACGCCAGCGCAGCCGATGCCTCGGCCGTTGCAGTGGGTGGCGTCGCGTCCGTGCCGGTGTTCGATGCGGCGGGTTCCATCGTCGGCGCGCAGGAACAGGCCACCCTGGCCCAGGCGAGCGGTGCGGCGGCGCTGGGCAGCGGGGCGATTGCCACGCGCAGCTTCGCCACCGCGGTCGGCACGGGGGCAGCGGCCAGCGGTGAGCAATCGATGGCGGCGGGATTCAGCGCACGTGCGCAGGATGATGTTGCCACCGCGGTGGGCGCGTTCTCGACCGCGCGCAGTGCGGCGGCGTCGGCCTTCGGTTTTGGTGCGCGGGCCGATGCGAGCATGACCACGGCGGTGGGCTTCAATGCCTCCAGTCTTGGCGAGAGCAGTGTTGCCGTGGGCAGTCTGGCGGTTGCCGCCGGCGAGCGCAGCGTGACGCTTGGCGGCATGTCGCTGATCAGCTCCACGCTCAGGCCGGCGGGTGCGTTCCGGGTCGGTGGTGTTGCCATTGGCGCCGGTGCGCGCAGCGACGGCGATTACGCCGTTGCGCTTGGCTACAACGCCAACGTGTTCTCCAACGACAACAATACCGACGCGGTGGCGATCGGCCATAGCGCCGCGTCGTTCGCTCCGCGCACGGTGTCGCTGGGGGCATTGGCATCTGCCGAGGGCGCGGAGGGCATCGGCATCGGCTATGACGCGCGTGCCACCTCCAGCAGGAGCATCGCGATCGGGAGCGGCGCCAATACGTCGATCCTCTATGGCGACAATATCGCGCTGGGAACCAACGCCAAGGCGGATGCACCCGATGCGATTGCGATCGGGCGCAATGCCAATGTGGGCGTGTTCGTCGGTGAAACGGGCAGCGCGGCGGTGGCATTGGGCGTGCAATCCAATGCGCTGGGCAACAACAGTCTGGCAGTGGGCTACAACGCGTTTACCCGCGAGGGTGGCCCTGATGCCGTCGCACTCGGTGCCAATGCCGGTGCCAGCGGTGCCGATTCGGTGGCGCTGGGCGCAGGTTCGCGCAGCTACGAGGCCAACGTGGTGTCGGTGGGCAACGGCAATGGCCGCGGTGGTCCGGCCACGCGCCGCATCGTCAATGTCGGCAATGGTGCGATTGCCGGTGGCAGTACCGATGCGATCAATGGCGGCCAGCTGTTCCAGTCGTTGAGCAATGCCGCCAGCTTCCTCGGCGGTGGTGCGGCGATCGGTGCGCAGGGCGTGTTCGTTGCGCCGACCTACGTAATCCAGGGCAGCAGTTACCGTAATGTGGGCGAGGCGCTGACTGCGCTGGACAGCAAGGTCAGCGAGCTGGATGCGCGTGGTGGTACGGCGAGGCCTGGCGCTGCGGCGCGTTCGGCGGCGGCGCGTGCGGCAACGGCGCCAGCCCCGGCTGCGGACGCCTCGACTGTCGCCACTACCGCAGATGCGACAGACGATGGCCTGCAGTCGACATCGCTGGCCATTGACGGCATGGCCGACAGCGCGGTGTCCTCCGTCACTGCAACGGCGAGCGGGCTTGCCGCAAGCAACGCGGTCCAAGGCACGCCCACCGCCGCAACGGTCGGCAGCATCACCCCGGCCGCAACGTCCACCGCCGTCGGCACGGCGGCAGTGGCCAATCACGTGACCGGCACGGCGATCGGCGGCAGCGCGTATGCGCATGGCCCCAACGACACCGCGATCGGCAGCAACGCACGCGTCAATGCCGACGGCAGCACCGCGGTCGGCGCCAACACGCAGATTGCCGCGGTGGCGACCAATGCGGTGGCGATGGGCGAAGGCGCGCAGGTCAGTGCGGCCTCCGGCACGGCGATCGGCCAGGGCGCACGTGCGAGTGCGCAAGGTGCGGTCGCGCTGGGGCAGGGCTCGGTTGCCGATCGTGCCAACACGGTGTCGGTGGGCAGCGTCGGCGGCGAGCGTCAGGTGGCCAATGTGGCCGCCGGCACACGTGCCACCGATGCGGTCAACAAGGGCCAGCTGGACAACGGCGTTGCCGCGGCCAACAGCTATACCGACAGCCGCTACAACGCGATGGCCGACAGCTTCGAGACCTACCAGGGCGATATCGAAGACCGTCTGCGCCGGCAGAACCGCCGGCTGGATCGTCAGGGCGCGATGAGCTCGGCGATGTTGAACATGGCCGCCAGCGTCGGTGGCATCGCCACGCAGAACCGCGTCGGTGCCGGCGTCGGTTTCCAGAACGGCGAGTCGGCGTTGTCGGTGGGCTATCAGCGTGCGATCAGCCCGCGCGCCACCCTGACGGTGGGCGGGGCACTCAGCGGTGACGACCGGTCGATCGGCCTGGGTGCCGGCTTCGGCTGGTAGCGCAGGTCTTGCCATCGCAGCGGCTGCGCTTGCGGCGGCTGCGTGCTCACTCATTAGCATTTCATCTTGAAGAGGACGTCATCGTGATTCAGACCCATCGTTCCCGAACCCTCGCCATTGCCTGCAGCGCGGTGCTGTCGCTCGCCAGCGGCATCGCCAGCGCGGCCACACCAGACGGCATGCGCAGCGCGCAACAGTTGCAGGCCATGCGCGATGCACCGGTCGACGCCATCATCGTCACCTATCGCGGCGGCACAGTGAGCGCGCGCAACGTCGGCGCCGCGTCCACGGCCACCATCACTGCGGCGGCATCACGCGCGGCAGTGCGCCTGGCACCGGCCGCGCGCAGCGGCGCGCAGGCGGCGCCGACGCATGTGCGTACCCTGGCGGTGGGCGGTGAGTTGATCCGGCTGCCCACGCAACTCAGCCGCAGCGACGCCGACCGCCTGGTGCGCGAGCTGCAAGCCGATCCGGCGGTGGAACATGCGCAGATCGATGCACGCGCCTATCCGTTGCAGAGCAGCGGCGGCAGCTTGCCCAACGATCCACTGCTGGCCAGCAATCAATGGCATCTCACCGATCCGGTCGGCGGCATCGATGCGCCGGCGGCGTGGAAGACCGCGCAGGGCGAGGGCGTAGTGGTGGCGGTGATCGACACCGGCATCCTGCCGGCGCACCCGGATCTGGCCGGCAATCTGCTGCAGGGCTACGACTTCATCACCGATGCCGGCCGGTCGCGACGTCCGACCGATGCGCGCGTGGCGGGTGCGCTGGACCGTGGCGACTGGGAAGCCGAAGACGGCGAGTGCGGCATTTTTTCTGCGGCGCACGACAGCTCCTGGCATGGCACGCACGTGGCCGGCACGATCGCCGAAACCACCGGCAACGGCATTGGCGGTGCCGGTGTGGCCTACAAGGCCAAGGTGCTGCCGGTCCGCGTGCTCGGTCACTGCGGCGGGTCGTTTTCGGACATCACCGATGCCATCGTGTGGGCGTCCGGCGGGCATGTGGAGGGTGTGCCGGACAATCGCGACCCGGCGGAAATCATCAACATGAGCCTGGGCGGTTTTGGCCCCTGCGATTCGGTCACGCAGGCGGCGATCGACGGTGCGGTGTCGCGCGGCACCACCGTGGTGGTGGCGGCCGGCAACGATGGCTCGGATGTGTCCAGTGCGGTGCCGGCCAACTGCGCCAATGTGGTGTCGGTGGCGGCCACCCGCCTGACCGGCGGCCTGGCGTACTACAGCAATTTCGGCAGCTTGATCGATCTGGCCGCACCCGGCGGCGGCGCGCGCGATCTGGCAACCGACACCTTGTACGACGGCCCGATCGGCAGCTGGATCTGGCAGACCGGTTACACCGGCAAGACCACGCCCACGTCCGGCCAGTTCGACTACATCGGGCCCGGCTTTGCCGGAACTTCGATGGCCTCGCCGCATGTGGCGGGGACTGCCGCACTGGTGCAGAGCGCGCTGATCGCCGATGGCAAGCCGCCGCTGACACCCGCCGCGCTGGAACGCCTGCTCAAGCGCAGTGCGCGCGCGTTTCCGGTGCAGTTGCCGTTGAGCACGCCGGCCGGCAGCGGCATCGTGGATGCCGGCGCGGCGATCGATCGCGCGCTGCGCCGCTGCGACAGCGGCGATCTGGGCTGCCAGCTGGATGCGCAGACGCTGCGCAACAGCGTGCCCGAGCGCGGCTTGTCCAATGTGGCCGGCGATGCCGGTGTGTTCGCCTTCGAAGCGAGCGCAGGTGCGGTGCTGAGCTTCATCAGCTTCGGCGGCAGCGGGCAGGCGGCGCTGTATGTCGCCCTGGGCCGCGCGCCGAGCGCGACCGACAACGACGGCATGTCCAGCCGCAGCGGAACCAGCCAGACGGTGCGCTTCACCGCACCGCGTGCCGGAACCTATTTCATCCGGCTCGACGGCAGCAGCTTCGATGGAGTGAGCCTGTTGGCGCGCCAGTGATCCGACACATGGCGGCGCGAAGGGGCGCTGACGTCGGTTTCCTGGCGCAGTAATGCGGGTAAAACCGCTCTCGTCGTGGACCGTGATGGGCTGAGTCGTCGGCGCGGGGAGCGCTGACCCGATTCCTGACCTGTTCGGCGCGCGGTTTTGCGCAACCAAGCCTGCTGGCGTCCTGCCAGCGGGCTTTTTTGTCTGCTGTGGACATGCGTATTCAGCTTGGAAATGTCTTCCAGGACATGATCTAGATCGCTGTTTTCCAAAGAATTATCAAAAAACGAATAAAAGCAAGCCGAAGTGTGATGGAAAACACACTCAGCTTCGCTTTCTGTCAAAAACTTGACGCCTGATTTGACCGCTGTTAACACTTCGCTCAGTTCTATGGTTGGGTAGCGTTCACTTTTTGACTATCCAGGGTGCAGCTTCCCGCGCACCGCCATTTGGCCCATGGCGCCAATCACCACGGGGATCGCAGCGGCTGGAAGGCCCTCGCGATGGTGGGTGTTCGTCAAAAAACCAGTCCCAACATTCAGGAGCAGTGCGTCGATGAATCGGATTTATCGCAAGGTCTGGAACAAATCGTTAGGCGTGTGGGCCGTGGCATCGGAATTGGCCAGCGGCGACAGCCCGGGCGCAGTGAGCACCGCCGCATTCATCGACCGCCGCCAGAGCCGTTGCCTGGTTGCCGCGATCGCCCTGGCGCTGGGTAGCGCCGGCATCGCAATCCCCCTTTCTGCAATGGCGCAATCGGTCGAGGTCGGCCGCGGCGCATCGGCACCTGCCGCCAACGCCACTGCCATCGGCGCCGGCAGTCGCGCCAGCGCCACCGGTGCGCTCGCCAGCGGTGCCGACAGCAGCGCCAGCGGCGTGAACAGCAGCGCGATCGGCCGCCAGACCAATGCGATCGGCGAGAACGCGGTGGCCATCGGCTACAACAGCTTCGTACGCCAGAGCGGCGAAAACGGCGTGGCGCTCGGCGCCAACGCCGGCGTGACCGGCGCCAACTCGGTGGCGCTGGGCGCAGGCTCGCGCACCCACGAAGACGATGTGGTGTCGGTCGGCAGCGGCAATGGCCGCGGCGGCCCGGCCACGCGCCGCATCACCAATGTCGGCGCCGGCGTCAACGCCACCGACGCGGTCAACGTGGCGCAGTTGCGCGACGTGGCCGATGTGGCCGAAGACACGGCCACGTTCTTCAAGGCGACTCCGGGCGAAGACAGCGTCGGCGCCTATGTCGAAGGCGATAGCGCGCTGGCTGCCGGCGATGCGGCTAATGCGGTAGGCACGGCGACCACTGCGCTGGGAACCGGTGCCAATGCGGTGGCCGACAATGCCACCGCGGTCGGCGCCAATGCGCTCGCCTCCGGGCAGAACAGCGCGGCATTCGGCCATAACGCGCAGGCCAACGGCCCCGGCAGCGTGGCCGTGGGCGGCGCTGCCGTGGACGAAGACGGCGAGCCGTTGATCACCAGTGGCGGCGTGCCGGTCACCACCGGCGCCACCAGTGCCGGCGTCGGCGGAACCGCGGTCGGCGCCAGCGCCAATGCGGATGGCTTCGCCGCCTCGTCGTTCGGCGTCGGTGCGTATGCGGCCGGGACGCAGTCTTCCGCGTTCGGTGCGGTGGCCAATGCGGCGGGCGATTACGCCACTGCGGTGGGCACGCAGACCAGCGCCAGCGGCACCAGCAGCACCGCTGTCGGTGGTCCGGTCGATTACATCCCGGGTCTGGGCTTCTTCGTACAGACCCAGGCCAGCGGCGAAGCCTCCACCGCGCTCGGCGCCGGTGCGATCGCATCGGGCAGCTACACCACGGCCGTGGGCACGCTCAGCGAGGCCTCCGGCACCGAAGCCACCGCGGTGGGTTACTTCGCCTATGCACCTGGCGAAGGTGCCACGGCAGTCGGTCCGGAATCCTGGGCCAGCGGCGAACTGAGCACCGCGCTGGGTTACTACAGCACCGCACGCGGCGCCAACTCGGTGGCCTTGGGCGCCAACTCGGTGGCCACGCGCGCCAACACCGTATCGGTGGGTGCAGCTGGCGACGAGCGTCAGATCACCAACGTCGCCGCCGGTACCGAAGGCAGCGATGCGGTCAATCTCAATCAGCTCACCGCCGTGTCCGATGTCGCCGCCACCACCGCGCGCACGTTCGTGGCCGCCGGCGATGGCACCGCGATTGCGGAAGGCGTCGACAGCGTTGCGGCCGGTTCCAATGCATCGGCTTACGAGGATTACAGCACTGCGCTGGGTTCGAGCAGCCTGGCGTCAGCGGTCAACACCACTGCGGTCGGCAGTGGTGCGGTGGCCAATGTCAACAATGCCACCGCGCTCGGCTTCAACAGTATCGCCAGCGACCGCTATGCCACCGCCGTGGGTGCCGACAGCACGGCATCGGGCTTCTATGGCACTGCAGTCGGCGGCACCAGCGTGGCCAATGGTCGTGGCGGTACCGCGATCGGTTTCGAAAGCATCGCCAATGGCCTCGAATCCACCGCGCTCGGCTTTGCCAGCGTGGCCTGGGGCGACACCAGCACCGCAGTGGGTGCGGAAAGCACCGCCTACGGCGCGGGCAGCGTCGCGGTGGGCATCACCTCGGCCGCCAGCGGCAGCGTTTCGGTCGCCATCGGCGACAATGCCTATGCCGGCGGTGCGCGTGCAATCGCCATCGGTTCGCAGTCAGTCGGGTATGGCGATCGCAGCATTGCGCTGGGCACCGAGGCAGTCGTCGAAGGCGCAGACAGCATTGCGATCGGCGACGGCGCGCGGATTGCGGTCGACAACAGCGTTGCGCTCGGCGTCGGCGCAGTGGCCGATCGCGCCAGCACGGTGTCGGTGGGCACGGTTGGCGGCGAGCGTCAGATCACCAATGTCGCTGCCGGTACCGAAGGCACCGATGCGGTCAATCTGGATCAGCTCACTGCAGTGTCCGAGGGCGCCGCCAACACCGCGCGCACGTTCGTCGCCACCGGTGACGGCACCGCAATTGCCGAAGGCGCCGACAGCGTTGCGGCAGGTTCCGATGCGTCGGCACTCGCCGATAACAGCACGGCGCTGGGTGCCAGCAGTATCGCCAGCGGGCGCGGCGCAACCGCACTCGGTTATGAGAGCCTTGCCAACGGTGCTGCATCCACTGCGGTGGGTGTGGCCAGCGTGGCGTGGGGCCAGGGCAGCACGGCACTGGGTACCGACAGCGTGGCCTACGCCGACAACAGCGTGGCGCTGGGCGCCGGCGCGGTTGCCGATCGCGACAACACGGTGTCGGTCGGCAGCGTCGGTGGCGAGCGCCAGATCACCAATGTCGCCGCCGGTACCGAGGGTACCGATGCGGTGAACCTGGACCAGCTCAACGCAGTCGGCGAAACCGCCGAAACCACTGCGCGTCTGTTTGCCGGCACCGGCACCGGCACCGCCGATGCGCAGGGCGAGGACGCCACTGCAGCCGGCTCCAACGCTACCGCGGACGGCGATTACAGCAGCGCGTTCGGCTCCAGCAGCCAAGCCACTGCGATCGGCGCCGTCGCCATCGGCAGCGGTGCCAGCGCCACCGCGCAGTACGCCAATGCGGCCGGTTACAACGCCGCTGCCAGTGGCTACGGCAGCATCGCCAACGGCGCCTTCAGTCAGGCCAGCGGCGATTACGCCGTGGCCGTGGGTGGCGAGAGCGAAGCCGCCGGCGCGCAGAGCACCGCGCTGGGTGCGGCGGCAGGTGCGTATGGCGATGGTTCCCTGGCCGCCGGCACGCTGAGCGTGGCCGATGGCAGCGAAACCACCGCGGTGGGCTATTTCGCCAGCGCCAGTGGCGAGTCGGCCACTGCGGTTGGCGCAGAAAGCGTGGCCGATGGCACCAGCGCGGCCGCGTTCGGCTTCGGTGCCGAGGCCACCTCCAACTACTCCACCGCCTTGGGCGGCTATTCCAGTGCGACCGGTTTCAACAGCACCGCGCTGGGCAATTTCAGCACCGCCAGCGGCTCCAATACCGTGGCCGTGGGTGGCGATGCCACCGCAACCGGCGACTACAGCGTTGCGGCCGGCCAGGGCAGCGTGGCCAGCGGCTACAACAGCGTGTCGGTCGGTGGCGCCCTGCTCGGCCTGTTGCCGACCGAAGCCTCCGGCGACTTCTCCACCGCGCTCGGCGGCGCGGCATGGGCACCGGGCCTCAACAGCACCGCGCTCGGCAATTTTGCCGAATCCACCGGCGAAAGCAGCGTGGCGCTGGGCGCCGATTCGGTGGCCGATCGCGACTTTGCGGTCTCGGTGGGCAGCGCCGGCAACGAGCGTCAGATCACCAATGTGGCTGCCGGTACGCAGGGCACCGATGCGGTGAATCTGGATCAGCTCAACGCCGTTGCCGAAACCGCGCAATCCACCAGCAAGTACTTCCAGGCCAGCGGCAGCGATGACAGCGATGCCGGTGCCTACGTCGAGGGCGACAACGCGCTGGCCGCAGGCGAGGGCGCCAATGCCACCGGTACCGGCGCCACGGCGTTGGGTGCCGGTGCGCAGGCTGTGGTCGATAATGCAACGGCGGTTGGCGTGAGTGCGCTGGCCAGCGGAACCGGCGCAGCGGCGGTGGGCAACAACGCCCAGGCCACCGGTGAAAACAGCAGCGCCGTCGGCAGCAATGCCCTGGCCAGCGATGTCGGCGCCAGCGCAAACGGTGCCGGCGCGCAGGCGATTTCGACCTATGCGACCGCGCTCGGCAGCGAAGCGGTGGCATCGGACAACCAGGCCACCGCGGCCGGTTTCCGCAGCACCGCCTCCAATGTCGGCAGCGCCGCCTTCGGTGGCTACAGCGAATCCAGCGGCAGGCTGTCGTCGGCGCTGGGCTATGGTGCGGTGGCGTCCAGCGACTACAGCACCGCCGTGGGTGCTGCCGCACTGGCCTCCGGCGCAAGTGCAGTGGCCGTGGGCGAATTCAGCGAAGCCACCGGCGAAGAAAGCGTGGCCGTCGGCGGCAGCACGTTCTTCGGCTTCATCCCGGCGCGTGCCTCCGGCACCGGCGCTGCTGCATTCGGCGCGGGCGCGTGGGCCACGGCCGACTACACCACCGCCATCGGCTGGAATTCGTATGCCGACGGCGTCAATGCCACCGCGCTCGGCCAGAGCGCGGCGGCACTTGCCGACAACTCGCTGGCCCTGGGTGGCAACAGCCGCGCCGATGCCGTCGGCGCCAGCGTGGTCGGTGTGGATGCATCGGCAACCGGCATCAACAGCACCGGTGTCGGTCGTCAGGTCAATGCGATCGGCGAGAACGCGGTGTCGGTCGGCTACAACTCGTTCGTGCGCCAGAGCGCGGTCAATGGTGTGGCCCTCGGTGCCAATGCCGGTGCGACCGGTGCCGATTCGGTGGCGCTGGGTTCGGGGTCGCGCACCTACGAAGCCGACACGGTGTCGATCGGCAGCGGCAATGGCCGCGGCGGTCCGGCCACGCGTCGCATCGTCAATGTCAGCGACGGCCAGGCGGCGACCGATGCGGTCAACAAGGGCCAGCTGGATGCCCTGGCGGCCGATGTGCAGACCACCACCGGCATGGTGCAAACCACCGGTGAAGGGGTGGCCAGCGCGACCGGTGATCGCGCCACCGCCGCGGGCGCCGGCGCAACTGCCAGCGGCGCACGCAGCGTGGCGATCGCCTCCGGCAGCCGCGCCTCGGCCACCGGCGCCAGCGCCATGGGCGTGGATAGCAGCGCCAGCGGCGTGAACAGCACCGCGATGGGCCGGCAGACCAATTCCATCGGCGAAAACGGTGTGGCGTTGGGCTACAACTCCTTCGTGCGCCAGAGCGGTGCCAATGCGGTGGCGCTGGGTGCCAATGCCGGTGCCAGCGGTGCCGACTCGGTGGCGTTGGGCTCGGGTTCGCGTACCTACGACGCCAACGTGGTCTCGGTGGGTAGCGGCGATGGCCGCGGCGGCCCGGCCACGCGCCGCATCGTCAATGTCGGCAATGGTGCGATTGCCGGTGCCAGTACCGATGCGATCAACGGCGGCCAGCTGTTCCAGTCGTTGAGCAACGCCGCCAGCTTCCTCGGCGGTGGCGCGGCGATCGGTGCGCAGGGCGTGTTCGTCGCGCCGACCTACGTGATCCAGGGTGCCAGCTACAACAATGTCGGTGCGGCATTGACCGCGTTGGACAGCAAGGTCACCGAGCTGGATGCACGCGGTGGTACCGCAACGGCCAGCACCGCGGCGCGCACGCTGTCGCTGCGCACTGCAGGGGTGCCTGCAGTGGCTGCGAGCGCAGTGAGCGCATCGAGCAATGCCGTTGCCGATACCGGCGCAAGCGTGCAGGGCACACCCACCGCCGCAGTGGTCGGCAGCATCACCCCGGCCGCAAGCTCCACCGCCGTGGGCACGGCCGCAGTGGCCAACCACGTGACCGGCACGGCGATCGGCGGCAGCGCGTATGCGCATGGCCCCAACGACACCGCGATCGGCAGCAACGCACGCGTCAATGCCGACGGCAGCACCGCGGTCGGCGCCAACACGCAGATTGCCGCGGTGGCGACCAATGCGGTGGCGATGGGCGAAGGCGCGCAGGTCAGTGCGGCCTCCGGCACGGCGATCGGCCAGGGCGCACGTGCGAGTGCGCAAGGTGCGGTCGCGCTGGGGCAGGGCTCGGTTGCCGATCGTGCCAACACGGTGTCGGTGGGCAGCGTCGGCGGCGAGCGTCAGGTGGCCAATGTGGCCGCCGGCACACGTGCCACCGATGCGGTCAACAAGGGCCAGCTGGACAACGGCGTTGCCGCGGCCAACAGCTATACCGACAGCCGCTACAACGCGATGGCCGACAGCTTCGAGACCTACCAGGGCGATATCGAAGACCGTCTGCGCCGGCAGAACCGCCGGCTGGATCGTCAGGGCGCGATGAGCTCGGCGATGTTGAACATGGCCGCCAGCGTCGGTGGCATCGCCACGCAGAACCGCGTCGGTGCCGGCGTCGGTTTCCAGAACGGCGAGTCGGCGTTGTCGGTGGGCTACCAGCGTGCGATCAGCCCGCGCGCCACCCTGACGGTAGGCGGCGCACTCAGTGGTGACGACAGTTCGATCGGTGTGGGTGCCGGCTTCGGCTGGTAACGCGCCGCTGCATGACACGCGGCGGCGCCGATGTGCGCCGCCGCGCCAGAGCAAGGCCTGAGGGGGCGGGCAAGGACCGTGGCTGGGCCGGCCAACGGATTCGATGGAGTGATGGCCTTACCAGGAGTGGCTGATCGAACGCAGCGCGCTGCACCGCAGTTGCGCCGCAGTTCGGAAGCCGCTCCCAGCTGATCGACGAAAAACACGAAGAGGACTTCACCGTGATCGACAAGAATTTCCGTCTCTCCCCGCTGACCGGCGCCATCCTGATGATGGCACTCGGTGCATCGGGCACGCTCGCTGCTGCCCCGAAACTGCTGGTCAAGGAACCGACCCAGGCAGCATCGGCCGGCGCTGCGTTCAGTAGCCGCCTGATCGTGCGCTACAAGGACAACACTGCTGCCGCGACCGATCGCGCCAGCAAGCTGAGCGCGGTACAGGCCGCGGTCGGCCGTGTCGGTGCGAGCACCGGCGCACGCAGCAGCGCAGCCGCCGCCAAGGCGACGTATGTGCGCAAGCTCGGCATCGGCTCGGACCTGATCAAGCTGTCCAGCACGCTGACCACCGCCCAGGTGGACAAGGTGGTGGTCGAGCTCAAGAACGACCCGTCCGTGGCCGACGTGCAGATCGATCGCATGCTGCGCCCGGTCGACATCAAGAAGAGCGTCGCCGCCACCGACGTGACCCCGCAACTGGTGCCTAACGATCCGCTGTACGCGCAGTACCAGTGGCATCTGAGCAACCCCAACGGCGGCATCAATGCGCCGGCCGCTTGGGATCTGTCGCAGGGCGCGGGCGTGGTGGTGGCAGTGCTGGATACCGGCATCCTGCCGGGCCATCCGGACTTTGCCGGCAACCTGCTGCAGGGTTACGACTTCATCACCGATGCCGAAGTCTCGCGTCGTCCCACCGATGCCCGCGTGCCGGGCGCGCTGGATTACGGCGACTGGGAAGAGGCCGACAACGTCTGCTATGACGGCTCGGTGGCACAGGAGAGCTCCTGGCACGGCACCCACGTCTCGGGCACCGTGGCCGAGGCGACCAATAACGGCGTGGGCATGGCTGGCGTGGCGCCAAAGGCGACCATCCTGCCGGTGCGCGTGCTCGGCCGTTGCGGCGGTTACACCTCCGACATCGCCGATGCGATCGTCTGGGCCTCCGGCGGCACGGTCGCTGGCGTGCCGGCCAACACCAACCCGGCCGAGGTGATCAACATGAGCCTGGGTGGCGGCGAGCCCTGCGATTCGGCCACCCAGCTGGCGATCAACGGCGCGGTCGCGCGCGGCACCACCGTGGTGGTGGCGGCCGGCAACAGCGGCGAGGATGCGGCCAACCATTCGCCGGCCAGCTGCAACAACACCATCACCGTGGGTGCCACGCGCATCACCGGCGGCATCACCTACTACTCCAACTACGGCAGCAAGGTCGACCTGTCCGGCCCGGGCGGCGGTGGCAGCGTGGACGGCAATCCGGGCGGTTACATCTGGCAGGCCGGCTACACCGGTGCGACCACGCCGACCTCGGGAACCTATACCTATATGGGCTTGGGTGGCACCTCGATGGCATCGCCGCACGTGGCCGGTGTCGTCGCCCTGGTGCAGAGCGCGGCGATCGGTCTGGGCGATGGCCCGCTGACCCCGGCCGCGGTGGAAGCTCTGCTCAAGCAGACCAGCCGTCGCTTCCCGGTGACCCCGCCGGCCAGCACCCCGATCGGCAGCGGCATCGTCGATGCCAAGGCCGCATTGGAAGCGGTGCTGGTGGAGCCCTGCGATCCGGCCACCGAGAGCTGCGCGCCGACCGCCATCGCCCTGACCAACAAGGCCCCGCTGACCGGCCTGAGCGGTGCTTACGCCAGTTCCACGCTGTACAGCTTCGAAGCCAAGGCCGGTGCCGTGCTCAGCTTCATGACCTATGGCGGCACCGGCGATGTGTCGGTGTACGTCAGCCATGAAGCCGAGCCCAGCGCCACCAGTTACGACGCCAAGTCGACCCGCCCGGGCAACAGCGAAACCGTGCGTTTCACTGCCCCCAAGGCCGGCACCTACTACATCAAGTTGGTGGGCGCTGCCGACTACGCGAAGCTGACGCTCGTCGCACGACAGTAAGCCGTCCCATAGTGTGACCGATGCCCCCGGCCAATCACCGGGGGCATCGTTTTTCAGGGCGATTCAGATGCGTACGGTTGATCGTCGCGGCAAACTGCTACAGTCGGCGCCGGACCAGTGGAGACGAGTGTGAACGCGGTTGCCGTCGATCCAATTGAGCATCGCAGTGCGGAGACACGCATCGTCGAAGCGCTGCTTGAACGCCGTCGTCTGAAAGACACCGATCTGCTGCGCGCGCGCCAGTTGCAGACCGAATCCGGTATGGGCCTGCTGGCCTTGCTGGGCCGTCTGGGCCTGGTGTCCGAACGCGATCACGCGGAGACCTGCGCCGATGTGCTGGGCCTGCCGCTGGTGGATGCACGCCAGCTCGGCGATACCCCACCGGAAATGCTGCCGGAAGTGCAGGGGCTGTCGCTACGTTTCCTCAAACAATTTCATCTATGCCCGGTCGGCGAACGCGATGGCCGGCTGGAGTTGTGGATCGCCGATCCCTACGACGATTACGCGATCGACGCGGTGCGGCTTGCGACCGGTTGCCCGTTGCTGCTGCAGGTCGGCCTGCGCTCGGAAATCGATGACCTGATCGAACGCTGGTACGGCCAGGGCCGCAGCGCGATGGGCACCATCGTGGAAACCGCCGATGGCGATGCCAACAGCAGCGACGATATCGAAGCGCTGCGCGACCTGGCGTCCGAAGCGCCGGTGATCCGGCTGGTGAATCTGGTGATCCAGCACGCGGTGGAGCTGCGCGCTTCGGACATCCATATCGAACCGTTCGAAAGCCGGCTCAAGGTGCGTTACCGCGTGGACGGTGTGCTGGTGGAAGGCGAAAGCCCGCCGGCCAAGCTCACCGCTGCGGTGATCAGCCGCATCAAGATCATGGCCAAGCTCAACATCGCCGAACGCCGGCTGCCGCAGGACGGCCGCATCATGCTGCGCGTGCAGGGCAAGGAGCTGGATCTGCGTGTCAGCACCGTGCCCACCGCGCACGGCGAGAGCGTGGTGATGCGCCTGCTCGACCGCGAAACGGTGGTGTTCGATTTCTACAAGCTCGGCTTCACCGAAGAGTTTCTGCCGCAGTTCCGCAAGGTGCTGGAGCAACCGCACGGCATCATGCTGGTGACCGGCCCGACCGGTTCGGGCAAGACCACCACGCTGTACACCGCGTTGAGCCAGCTCAACACCTCGGATGTGAAAATTATCACCGTCGAAGACCCGGTGGAATACCAGATCGAAGGCATCAACCAGATCCAGGCCAAACCGCAGATCGGGCTGGATTTCGCCAACGCGCTGCGCAGCATCGTGCGTCAGGATCCGGACATCATCATGATCGGCGAAATGCGCGATCTGGAAACCGCGCGCATCGCGATCCAGTCCGCGCTCACCGGCCATCTGGTGCTGTCCACGCTGCACACCAACAACGCCGCCGGCGGCATCACCCGTCTGCTCGACATGGGTGTGGAAGACTATCTGCTCACCTCCACCATCAACGGCATCCTGGCGCAGCGCCTGGTGCGCAAACTCGACCTGGCCAACGCCGAGCGTTATTTGGCATCGCCGGAAGAAATCGAACGCTTCAACCTGCGCCGGCTGCAACCGGACGGCGAGATTTACCTGTATCGTCCGCGTGCCTCGGCTGCCGCGCCGACCGGTTACCTGGGCCGCACCACCATCGTCGAATTCCTGGTGATGAACGACGAATTGCGGCGCGCGGTGATGCGCCGCGCCGGCATGGGCGAGATCGAACAACTGGCGCGCAAGGCCGGCATGCGCACCATGTACGAGGACGGCCTGTCCAAGGCCTTGCGCGGCGAAACCACCATCGAAGAAGTGCTGCGCGTGACGGAGGATGCGTGAGAGTCAACGGAGCCACAGCGAGCATCGGATGCTCAGGATCGGAAGATAAGCAGGGCAAGGTCCCGGTAACGCGTCGCGCACGCGCACAGCTGCGCCCACTCGCGCCAACGCAGCGCAGGCTCCTGCTTTTCCCGATTCCCGATTCCCGATTCCCCACTCCCGGCCGTCCAGCCTGATGCCCCTGTACCGCTACAAAGCGCTCGACGCCCATGGCGAAATGCTCGATGGCCAGATGGAAGCGGCCAGCGACGCAGACGTTGCGCTGCGCCTGCAGGAGCAGGGCCACCTGCCGGTGGAAACGCGTCTGGCCACCGGCGAAAACGACTCGCCGTCGTTGCGCATGCTGTTGCGCAAGAAGCCGTTCGACAACGCCGCGTTGGTGCAGTTCACCCAGCAGTTGTCCACGCTGATCGGGGCCGGCCAGCCGCTGGATCGTGCGTTGTCGATCCTGATGGATCTGCCCGAAGACGACAAAAGTCGGCGCGTGATCGGCGATGTGCGTGACACCGTGCGTGGCGGCGCGCCGCTGTCCTCGGCACTGGAACGCCAGCACGGGCTGTTTTCCAAGCTCTACATCAACATGGTGCGTGCGGGCGAAGCCGGCGGCAGCATGCAGGACACGCTGCAGCGCCTGGCCGATTACCTGGAGCGCAGCCGTGCGCTGCGCGGCAAGGTGATCAACGCACTGATCTATCCGGCGATCCTGCTGGCGGTGGTGGGCTGCGCGCTGCTGTTCCTGCTCGGCTATGTGGTGCCGCAGTTCGCGCAGATGTACGAAAGCCTGGACGTGGCCTTGCCGTGGTTCACCCAGGCGGTGTTGAGCGTGGGCCTGCTGGTGCGCGACTGGTGGCTGGTGCTGATCGTGGTGCCGGGCTTGCTGGGGCTGTGGCTGGATCGCAAACGCCGCAATGCCGCGTTCCGTGCCGCGCTGGATGAGTGGTTGCTGCGGCAGAAAGTGGTCGGCAGCCTGATCGCGCGCCTGGAAACCGCACGGCTGACGCGCACGCTGGGCACCTTGCTGCGCAACGGCGTGCCGCTGCTGGCGGCAATCGGCATTGCGCGCAACGTGATGTCCAATCTGGCGCTGGTCGAGGATGTCGACGCCGCGGCCGATGACGTCAAGAACGGCCATGGCCTGGCGATGTCGCTGGCACGCGGCAAGCGCTTCCCGCGGCTGGCCCTGCAGATGATCCAGGTCGGCGAAGAATCGGGCGCCCTGGACACGATGCTGCTCAAGACCGCCGACACCTTCGAGCTGGAAACCGCGCAAGCCATCGACCGCGCGCTGGCCGCGCTGGTGCCGTTGATCACGCTGGTGCTGGCCTCGGTGGTGGGGCTTGTCATCATTTCGGTGCTGGTGCCGCTGTATGACCTGACCAATGCCATCGGATAACGTGGCGTTGGATTCACAACAACTTTCCGGTGACCGCGCGACACCCATGCGGGAACCATTGCAATGCCCGCCGTGTCATCTTCTGGCGGCAGCATCTTTCATCGACGTGCAAGGAAATCGTTCATGATCAAGCGCTCCATCACCCGTAGTCCGTCGCGTGCAGGCCAGGCCGGCATGAGCCTGCTGGAAATCATCATCGTCATCGTCCTGATCGGCGCGGTGCTGACCCTGGTCGGCAGCCGTGTGCTCGGTGGTGCCGATCGCGGCAAGGCCAACCTGGCCAAATCGCAGATCCAGACCCTGGCCGGCAAGATCGAGAATTTCCAGCTCGACACCGGCAAGTTGCCGAGCAAGCTCGATGACCTGGTGACCCAGCCGGGCGGCAGCAGCGGCTGGCTGGGACCGTACGCCAAGCCGGCCGAACTCAACGACCCGTGGGGCCACACCATCGAATACCGCGCGCCCGGCGATGGCCAGCCGTTCGATCTGATCAGCCTGGGCAAGGACGGCCGCCCCGGTGGCAGCAGTTACGACGCGGACATCAAGTACCAATAAGCCGTTCGCCATGCGCGTTGCGTGTCAGCCGTTGCGTCATCCGCATGGAGTGGTCGGCCCTGGTCGTCCCCGCACGCGTGGCAGTTCGTTGCTGGAGATGTTGCTGGTCATCGCCCTGATCGCGATGGCCGGCGTACTGGCCGCCGCCGCGCTCAATGGCGGGATCGACGGCATGCGCCTGCGCACCGCCGGCAAGGCGATCGCCTCGCAGCTGCGCTATACGCGCACGCAGGCGATTGCCACCGGCACGCCGCAGCGGTTTCTGATCGATCCGCAGCAGCGCCGCTGGGAAGCACCCGGCGGCCATCACGGCGATCTGCCGTCGTCGCTGGAGGTGCGTTTCACCGGCGCGCGGCAGGTGCAGTCGCGGCAGGATCAGGGCGCCATCCAGTTCTTCCCCGATGGCGCCTCCACCGGCGGGCGCATCGATCTGCGCGTCAAGGACGCGACCTGGCGCGTGGACGTGGGCTGGATCACCGGCGAAGTGCGTTCCGGCCAGTTGCGGACGCCGGCGCCATGAAGCGCCAGCGCGGTTACACGCTGATCGAGGTGATCGTCGCCTTTGCGTTGCTGGCGCTGGCGTTGAGCCTGTTGCTGGGATCGCTGTCCGGTGCCGCGCGTCAGGTGCGTGCGGCCGACGAGAGCACGCGCGCCACCTTGCATGCGCAGTCGTTGCTGGCAGCGCAGGGCATGGATAAGCCGCTGGTGCCCGAGCAGCAACAAGGCACCTTCGAAGACGGGCATTTCCGCTGGTCGATGGATGTGCGCCCGTACGACGAACCACGACGCAATCCGCAGGCGCCGGTCTCCCCCGGCGCGCACACGCTGCTGCAGCTGACCCTGGTGGTGCGCTGGGGCGAGCAGCCCAACCAGGTCCTGCAGTGGCGCACCTTGCGGCTGGTGGCTGCGGCGCAGCCGGGCAGCGCGCCATGAGTCGCTCGCGCAGTGCCGGCTTCACCTTGATCGAAGTATTGCTGGCGACGATGTTGCTGGTCGGCGGGCTGGCATTGGCGTTTGCCACCTTGCGCTCGGCCAGCGCGGTCAGCCAGCGCGGCGAGGCGATCGCCCAGCGCAGCGAACGCGTGCGTGCGGTGGAAGAATTTCTGCGCCGGCGGCTGGCGGCGGCACTGCCGATCGCGATGGGCATCGACCCGCAGAGCCAGCAGCCGATGCTGTTCATCGGCGAGCCGCAGCGTCTGCGTTTTGCCGCCGATGTACCGGATTACCTGGGCCGCGGCGGGCCGTACCTGCACGATCTGTCGGTGGCCGGCGATGGCGAACAGCGCACGCTACGGATCGCATTGACCATGCTGCAATCGGGCAAGTCGATCGAAGAGGGCACCACGCTGCCGCCGGAAACACTTGCCGAAGACGTGCAGCAGGTGAGCTTTCGGTATCGCGGCATGGATCCGCAGAGCGGCCGCCTGAGCGCATGGTTGCCGCAGTGGGAATGGCACGACCGTCTGCCGTTGCTGGTGCGCATCGAGATCCGTAGCGGCGGTGCCGCCTGGCCGCCGCTGGTGGTGGCCTTGCCGCAATCCAGCAACCCGGGAGCAGGGCAATGAGCGCAATGCGCGGTGCCGCGCTGGTGTTGGTGCTGTGGCTGATTGCGCTGCTCACCGCGATGATCGGCGCATTCGCGCTGACCGCGCGGGTGGAAGCACTGCAGGGCAGCATGCTGCGCAATGGCGCGCAGGCGCAGGAATATGCGCGCTCCGGGCTGGAATACGCATTGTCCCGCCTGCAGAGCACCGACACCCAGGCACGCTGGCTTGCAGACGGCCGGCGCTATCGTTGGCAGATGGACGATGCCACGGTGGAGATCCGCATTACCGACGAAAGCGGCAAGGTGGACTTGAACATGGCCGAGCCCGCGCTGCTGGCCGGCCTGATACGCGCGGTCGGTGGCGAACAGGGCCGCGATACGCGCATTGCCGGTGCGATCGTCGACTGGCGCGATGGCGATTCGCTGAGCCAGCCCGGCGGCGGCGCGGAAGATCGCGATTATGCCGATGCCGGATTGCCGTACGGCGCCAAGGATGGCCCGTTTGAAACGCTGGGCGAGTTGCGCCTGGTGCTGGGAATGGATGGCGAGCTGTATCGCAAGCTATTGCCCAACCTCACCCTGTACAGCGGACGCTCGCGCCCCGAAGCGCGCTTTGCGCCGGGCCCGGTGCTGACCGCGATGGGCCTGGATGCGCGGCAACTGCTGGCCCAGCGTGACGCGCCGCCGGGTTTGCCGGGCAGCGAGGCGACGGTCGGTGGGTCGGACACTTATAGTATCGAGAGCCGGGCGCGACTGAGTCAGGGACGCGAGGCTGTGTTGCGGGCGGTGGTCTCCACCAGTGCGTCCGCATTACCTGGGTCGGCATATACCGTGTTGCGTTGGGAAGAGGGAGCAGCAGTGCAATGACCGCATGGCGGGACACCTTGGGTCGTATCGGCGTACGCGCCATGCCGGGAGCCGGAGGCTTCTGGCGTTGGTGGCAACAATCGCTGCTGGCCTGGCTGCCGCAGCGCTGGCAATGGCAGTTGGGCCTGTCGCCGTCGCGGCTGTTGTTGCAGCCCGATGGGCAGGCATTGCAGTTGCTGCGTCAGCGCGATCACAGCAGCGAGACCATCGCCAGCCTGCCGTGGCCGGTGCAGCCGCAGGAAGTCCATGCCTTGTTGCCGACCGCGCTGGAAGGCCTGCCGCGGCATTGGCTGCTGCCGGCCGCGCATGCCTTGCGTCGTCCGTTGCGCCTGCCTGCTGCGGCAGCGGCGCGGCTGCAGGATGTGGCGCGCTTCGAGATCGATCGGCAAACCCCGTTCACTGCCGACCAGGTGTACTTCGATGCGCGCGTGCTGGACGTGCGCGAGGACGGCCAGCTCGATGCCGAACTGGTGGTGGTGCCGCGGCGCCTGATCGATGGCCCGGACGGCGTGCCCGACGCATGGGCCAGCGCCTTGTCCGGCATCGATGTCGCCAATGCGCAGGGCCTGCCACTGGGCGTGAACCTGCTGCCGCCGGCGCGGCGGCTGCGGCGCAGCGACCCGATGCAGCGCTGGAATCTGTTGCTGGCCGCCGCCGCACTGGTGCTGCTGGCCGTGGCCGGCTGGCTGCTGCTGGACAACCGCCGCCAGGCCGCCGACGACTTGCGTGCCAAGGTGCAGGCCAACGCCGCGCGTGCGCGCCAGGTCGCCGCCGAACGCCAGCAATTGCTGGATCTGGTCGAAGGGGCCAACTTCTTCCAGCAGCAACGCGCCACCCGCCCCACCTCGGTGGAAATCTGGGACGAACTGAGCCGGCGTCTGCCGGGCGGCACCTACCTGGAAAAATTCTCGGTCGAAGGTGGGCAATTGCAGTTGATCGGCTTGAGCAACGAAGCCTCCTCGCTGGTGCGGCGCCTGGAAGGCTCGCCGCTGTGGCGCACGCCCTCGCTGACCGGCGTGTTGCAGAGCGATGCCGGTCGCAACGTCGACCGCTTCACCATCACCGCCGAACTGGCCGGCCCCGATGCCAAGGAGGCGGCCGATGCCACGCAGCGTTAAGCGCGATCGCTGGATCGCTTTGGGCCTGCTGTTGCTGGTGATCGGCGTGGCCTATCTGGTGCTGGTGCACCCCTGGTTCACCCAGCCGATGATCGCGGTGCAGGACGACCTGCAAGCGCTGCGCGAGCGCGAGCTGCGCGTGCGCGTGCAACTGCAGCAGGCGCCGGAAGTCAGCAAACGGCTACGCCAGGCGCGCCAGACCCTGGAAAGCCGTCCGGGCTTCCTGCCGGAAACCTCGGCCGAACTGGCTTCGGCCGGCCTGGTGCAGCGGCTGGAACGCGCGGTGGTGGAAGCCAGCCCCGGCAACCGCAGCTGCGCGATCAGCAACCGCTCGCCGCTACAGCCGGAAAGCAAGGACCGCTTCACCCGCGTTGCGGTGCAGGTGCGCCTGCGCTGCGGCACGCCGGAGCTGGCCTCGGTGCTGTACAGCCTGGAAAACGGCACCCCGCGCCTGTTCGTGGACAACCTCAACGTGATGGCGCAGCGCTACCAACTCTCGCCCAACGAAAGCGGTAACGGCCTGGACATCGCCTTCGAACTGGCCGGCTACCTGCGCCCTGGCGCCAGCGCCGCGCCGTTGAACACCGACGCCGCGCCCGCCGCCCCCGACGCCGCGGAGGCCAGCAATGCGCCTTGACATGATCGGCCTGCGCACCTGGCTGCTGGCCACCGTGGTCGGCTGGGCGCTGCTGGTGTGCGTGCTGGCGGTGGCCGGGCTGGGCAAGCGCGTGGAGCTGCTGCCGGACGACCCGGCGCTGGTGCAGCGCCTGCCCACCTTGCCGGCACCGGCGCCGGAACGGCTGGGCGCGTTCGAAAAATATTCGGAGATCGCCGCGCATCCGGCCTTCGCCGAAGACCGCCTGCCGCATCCGTTCTTCCTGTCCGGCAATGACGGCAGCAGCGCCGCCTCGACGGTGCGCCTGACCGGCGTGCTGCTGACGGACAACTTCAAGATGGCCACGCTGACGCTGGATCCACAGGATTCGGTGCGTGTGCAGCTGGGCGGCGAAGCGGTCAAGGGCTGGCGCCTGCTCGCCCTGCAGCCGCGCAGCGCAACCATCGAAGGCCCCGGCGGCACCCAGACACTGGAGCTGCACGTGTTCAACGGCCTGGGCGGGCAACCGCCCACCGCCAATGCGGGCGCGCGCGGCGCTGCCGGCGCCATGCCGCCGTTGCCGTCGCCCGATGCCGCCGCGGCCGCACCGACGCAGCCGCCGCAGACCCAGCCCGCCACGCCGCCACAGCAGCCCGGTGGGCAGACACCGCCGACGGTGCCGCCGCAGCGCAGCGATGGCGCCCAGGAAGCCCCACGCCCCTCCGATGATCAGATGCGCGCCATCCGCGAACGTATCGAAGCCCGACGCCGCCAGCTGCAACAGCAGCGCCAGAGCGGCTCTACCCCCGGTCAGACCCAATGAGTGAACGCATGACGCAGCGCCTGTTTCCCGTGTCCCTGCTGATCGGCCTGCTGGCCGGTTGCGCCACCACTCCGCCGCCGGACGTGCGCCGCGACGCGCGCCTGGACCCGCAAGTCGGCGCCGCCGGCGCCACCCAGACCAGCGCCGAGCAACGCGCCGAGGGCAATGCCAGCGCCAAGCCCACCCCGGTGATCCGGCGTGGCAGCGGCACCATGATCAACCAGAGCGCGGCGAGCGCGCCGGCACCGACGCTGGGCATGGCCAGCAGTGGCAGCGCCACCTTCAACTTCGAAGGCGAATCGGTGCAGGCGGTGGTCAAGGCGATCCTGGGCGACATGCTCGGGCAGAACTACGTCATCGCCCCCGGCGTGCAGGGCACCGTGACCCTGGCCACGCCCAATCCGGTCTCGCCGGCGCAGGCCTTGAACCTGCTGGAAATGGTGCTGGGCTGGAACAACGCGCGCATGGTGTTCAGCGGCGGCCGCTACAACATCGTGCCGGCCGACCAGGCGCTGGCCGGTACCGTCGCGCCCAGCACCGCATCGCCGTCGGCCGCGCGCGGTTTCGAAGTGCGCGTGGTGCCGTTGAAGTTCATCTCCGCCAGCGAAATGAAGAAGGTGCTCGAGCCCTATGCGCGCCCGAACGCCATCGTCGGCACCGATCCCTCGCGCAACGTGATCACCCTGGGCGGCACCCGCGCCGAGCTGGAGAACTACCTGCGCACCGTGCAGATCTTCGACGTGGACTGGCTGTCCGGCATGTCGGTGGGCGTGTTCCCGATCCAGTCCGGCAAGGCCGAAAAGGTCTCGGCCGATCTGGAGAAGGTGTTCGGCGAGCAGAGCAAGACGCCCAGCGCCGGCATGTTCCGTTTCATGCCGCTGGAAAACGCCAACGCGGTGCTGGTGATCACCCCGCAGCCGCGCTACCTGGACCAGATCCAGCAGTGGCTGGACCGCATCGACAGCGCCGGCGGCGGCGTGCGGCTGTTCTCGTACGAGTTGAAGTACATCAAGGCCAAGGATCTGGCCGACCGCCTGTCGGAAGTGTTCGGTGGGCGCGGCAACAACAGCGACTCCAACGCCTCGCTGGCCCCGGGCTCGGAAACCAGCGTGCTTGGCGGCGTAGCCGGCAACCGCGACAGCAGCATGGGCGGCAGCTCGGGCACTACCGGCGGCAGCATCGGCGAGAGCAGCGATGGCAGCTCCTCCGGCAGCAGCTTCGGCGGCAGCAGTGGCAGTGGCAGCAGCAGCGGTGGACTGGGCAACGGCAGCCTGCAACTGTCGCCGCGCAGCAACGGCAATGGCGCGGTGACGCTGGAAGTGGCAGGCGACAAGGTCGGCGTGTCGGCGGTGGCCGAGACCAATACCTTGCTGGTGCGCGCCACGCCGCAGTCGTGGAATTCGATCCGCGACGTCATCGAAAAGCTCGATGTGATGCCGATGCAGGTGCATATCGAAGCGCAGGTGGCCGAGGTGAATTTGACCGGTGCGCTGAGTTACGGCGTTAACTGGTATTTTGAAAATGCAGTAAATGCACCAGCAACCGCGACCGATGGCGGTCTGACCAATGGAACGGGCATCGGTCTGGGAGCTGGTCTTGCAAATGCAGCGGGACGTAACATCTGGGGTGACATTGCCGGGAAAGTCGGTAGTGGAGGGGTTGCTTGGAGTTTTCTAGGGAAAAACGCTGCTGCGATTATCACTGCGCTCGATCAAGTAACTAACGTTCGCCTGCTGCAGACGCCTTCTGTGTTTGTGCGCAACAATGCCGAAGCGACGCTCAATGTCGGTTCGCGTATTGCCATCAATTCGACGTCCATCAATACCGGGCTCGGTAGCGACAGCAGCTTCTCTTCGGTGCAATACATCGACACCGGTGTGATCCTGAAAGTACGGCCGCGCGTCACGAAAGACGGCATGGTATTCCTAGATATCGTGCAGGAGGTCAGTAGTCCAGAGAATCGCCCTGCTGCTTGTCTTTCTGCGACAGCAACAGTCAATGCGGCTGCCTGCAATGTCGATATCAACACGCGTCGCGTCAAGACAGAAGCAGCCGTGCAGAGTGGTGACACCATCATGTTGGCGGGCTTGATCGACGACAGCACAACTGACGGTAGCGACGGTGTGCCGTTCCTGAGTAAATTGCCGGTGGTCGGCGCTCTGTTCGGGACAAAGACCAAAGATTCTCGTCGCCGCGAAGTCATCGTGTTGATCACCCCGTCGATCGTGCGCAACCCGCAGGAAGCGCGCAATCTCACCGACGAATACGGTCAGAAGTTCAAGGCCATGGAGCCGCTGAAACCCAGCCAGAAGCCGCAATGAGTGCGGCACTGCCCGTCGTGCTGGTGCCGGTCGGCACCGACGACGAGGCCCTGGATGCCTGTCTGGGCGCACTGGATGCCGCCACGCCCGCCGGCACGCGGGTGTGGCTGGCCGACGACGCGCAGGCCGGCCCGCGTGGCCGCGCGGTGATCGCGCACTGGTTGGCGCGCACGCGGCTGCAGGCCCATCACACCCGTCGTCAGCGCATGCTCGGCGAGGTGGCCCATCTGGACGAAATGCTCAGCGGCTGCGGCGATGCCGATGTGGTGGTGCTGGGTGTGGATGCCTGCCCGCTGCCGGGTTGGTTGAATCAGCTCGATGCCTGCTTTGCGCGCGATGCGGCGATTGCCACCGCCACCCCGTGGAGCAATGTGGGCGAAGCCTGCAGCTGGCCACGCCTGGGCGAACTCAATCCGATGCCCGCCGCGCCGGAGCGGCTTGCCGCTGCGTGTGCGGCGATGCCGCCACTGCATCCGGAACTGCCGTCGGCAATCGGCCACGCGGTGCTGCTGCGCGGCAGCGCGCGGCGTAAGGCCGGCGGCCTGGACGCCAGCAGCTATGGCTCCTGGTATGCGGCACTGGTGGACCTGAGCCTGCGCATGGCTGGGCTGGGATGGTGCAATGTGCTGTGCGATACCGCCTTTGTCGCCTCGCCGCACGAAGGCCGCCCTGCCGATGGCGACATGGATGCACTGGCCACACGCTGGCCGGCCTGGCACGCACGCCTGGCCAACTTCCTGATGCACGACCCGCTACGTGCGCAACGCGATCAACTCTCGCAGTTGCTAGCCGATTTACCGCCGCCGGATCCACAACGCAGGCTATTTGACGCGTAGAACAGCTGCCAAAGCAGCATGCTCACCGTCAGGCGGGCGCAGCCGCTGTTCGGTGGACTCGTACAGTGCAGTTCTTGAGCGCTGTCCTATGCAACCTGACGACTACTCGCCCTGCGGTGAGTGCAGTGGCTTTGTCGGCCCTATGTTGATGGATGCTAAGGGAAGTCCAGGTCAAACGCCGAGTGGGTCGAGGGCGCGGTGCCCTCACCGCTCGCGGGATACGCCGTGAACCCGTCCCTGGGGGCTCGGTGGCGGCATCCATGCCGCCACACGGTCCAGCAATCGGCGAGGCCACCGCACCAGAGAGTGAGTCGGTTGCTTTGTTGAAAACATGCCCACCGACCATCTCGACTGGTCCTTGCCCGCCCACCGTCGCGGGACCTTACGCGGCATGGATGCCGCGTAAGAGCTTACAAGGACGTACTTGCAGCGTGTCCTGCGATGGTGGGCGGGCAAGGGCCCTGCAGCCAGGCCGCAGGGCAGTGACTGACGTGACGTCGTCTTGTTAGCCGCTCAAGAAGCCGACCGCATCGGTGCCTCGGTGCGTACCACCACATCCAGCGCATCGTGGCGCCAGGATTCGATATCCAGTTCCACCGCGCGGCCGTCTTCGGCGAAGCTGATCCGCTGCAGCCGGAAGCAGGGTGTGCCGGTGGTGGACTGCAGCAACAGGGCTTGCGCGGCATCCAGCCCGGCCGGATGCATCGACAATTGTGCGCGGCTCAGGAATAGCCCGAGTTTCTGGTTGAACACGCTCGACAGCGAGCCGGCCAGGTCGTGTTCCATCAGGCCCGGCGCCCAGGCGGCCAGCACCACGTTGGTTTCCAGCAGCACCGCGCGGCGGTCGATCCAGCGCCGGCGTTGCAACACGAAGACTTCGTCGTACGGCGTCTCCAGCCGTAGCGCGGCCGCGTAGACAGCCCCCGCTGCCTGCCGGGTGGCACTCAATAGCTCGGTGCGCGGTTTGCGCCCTTGCGCCGCCACGTACTGCATGAAACCGGCGATGCTGGTGGGGTCGTAGCGCACGCGCGGTGCGCTGACGAACCAGCCGCGCCGGTTCTCGCGGTAGATGCGGCCCTGCGCTTCCAGTTGCTGCAAGGCCTCACGCAAGGTGATGCGGGTGCAGCCGAAGCGTTCGGCAAGCTCGCGCTCCACCGGCAGGCGCTGATCCGGGCCCCATTCGCCCGCGGCGATCTGCGCGGAGACGATTTCGGTGATGGCGTGTTGGCGCGACGCGCTCATGCGGCGACCTGCCGATGGTGGCTGCGGCGCAGATGCAAGGCAGGCGGATAAGAGAGGTGCATGCAGCGATGGTAAAGAAGAACGCGCCCGCAAACTGCAGGTGGCTCAGGCAAGGCCCGCCGGGTTCTGCTGCTGTTGGGTTTTCCAGCTGCGCCATCCATACAGCGCCAGCAGTACGAAGCCTGCATACAGCAGTGCGGTGGGATACAGCCCCTTGCTGACGAACACGCCCACGTAGACGCAATCGAGCACGACCCACAGTATCCAGTTGGCGATGCGCTTGCGTGCGGCCCAGACGCTGGCGACCAGGCTGAAGCTGGCCAGCGCCGCGTCCAGCCACGGCAGTGCGGCATCGGTGCGGTGATGCATGTAGGCACCGAGTGTGGCAGCGAACACGGCACCGATGCACAGCGAGATCCACAGCTCCGCCTGCGGCATCGGCAACGGGCGAATGCGTGTCTGTGTGGCCATCCCGCGCCGCCACTGCCACCAGCCGTACAACTGGGTCAGCACGTAGACGCCTTGCAGCAGCATGTCCGAGTACAGCTTCCACTGATAGAACAGCCAGGCATACAGCGCCACCGCGACGATGCCGACCGGCCAGCACCAGCGAATGCGCCGCGCGGTCAGCCAGACACCGAGCAGGTTGATCACGACGGCGGCAGATTCGAGCAATGACATGGAAGGTCTGGGGAGGATGTCTGATGGAAGAGGGATCGAGGGCAGGGACGCAGAACAGTTCAACGCGATCGTGCAGGCAGGCCGAGCGCGTTCACCGCCTGTAGCCGATACCTGCAGCGCACGCGGCCCGCGCAGCACCACTGTCGCGTAACCCATGCAGCTCGGACGTCAGCGGATCGCATGGCCGCATCGGCTGCGTTTAGAAGTCCAGCTGCACGGTCAGACGCGCCGTGCGCGGCGCGCCCGGGAACAGATAGGCATCACCCTGGTATTCGCCGCTATCGCGCCAGTAGCGCTTGTCGAACACGTTGTCCACGTTCAGGCGCCAGGTGGTGGCCAGCCCGCCCAGCGCGGTGGCGTAACGCGCGCCCAGGTTGGCCACGGTGTAGGCCGGCACGCTGGCGTTGCCGAGCCGGTCGGCGAACTTGCGCCCGCTGTATTGCGCGCCCGCCAGCAGCGCCAGGCCATCGATGCCGGGCACGCTGTAATCGGCCTGCAGGCTGGCGCGCAGCTTGGGCACGTTGATGGCTTGGTGGCCTTCGTACTCGGCAATGTCGGTGTCTTCGGCACGGGCGCGGATGGCGGCAACACTGGCGAACACGCGCAATTGCGCGGTGGCCGCGCCATCGGCCGACAACTCCAGGCCACGGTTGTGCAGGCGGCCCTGTTGCACATAGCGCAGGCCACCATCGGCCTGCGGCTGGGTGAACTGGTAGGCCTGGCGGATGTCGAACAGCGCTGCGCCCAGGCGCAGACCGTCGAGCTCGAATTTTGCGCCGGTCTCCAGCTGGTAGGCATTGGTCGGCGGCAGGCTCTCATCGGCGTTGTCGGCAAACCACGGGGCGGTGCCGCCGGCGGCCAGGCTCTTGGCGTAGCTGGCGTACAGCGATACCTGCTGCTGCGGCTTGAACAGCAGCGCGGCCTGCGGCAGCAGCGTGTCCTTGCGCGTGCGTCGCTCCAGCACGCCATCGCGGTCGAAGCTGCGCTCGTCCAGGTGTACATAGCGCGCGCCCAGCGACAGCTCCCATTGCGAACCCAGCCCGATCCGGTCGGCGACCACCAGGGCCCGTTGGCGGCTGTCCAGGCGGCGTTGCTTCGGGTCCAGGGCGACGTCGGTCTGTGCAAACACCTCCGGGTCGCGGTCGATGCTGCCGCTGCCGACGAATTCGTTGACCGAACCGAAGCGATCGATGGTGCGGCGTAGCCAGTCGCCGCCGATGCTCAGGCGGTGATCCAGCGCGCCGGTGAGTACACGGCCTTCGAGCGTGGCACGCAGTTGATCGTGCACACGGGTGTCGTCGGGGCTGCGGTAGTCGTAGACGTCGTACTCGCCTTGCGCGCTGAAGAAATTCGGGGTGACGCTGTCGGCGCAACTGATCGCGCCATAACAGCCCCAGGCGAACGCGGAGAAATCATTGATCACCGAGCGGCTGCGTGACGCTTCAGCGGTGGCGCGCCAGTTGTCGTTGAATTGGTAGGCGTAGCGCAGCTGCGCATTGAGCGAATCCATCTCCACCGGCCGCGACCACGGCTGGTAGCCGAGCAGGCGATGCACATCGATGTCGCGCGGTACCTGTGTGCCACCGAGCAATTGGTAGCCGGGCACCGAGCGTTGCTGCCGATGCTGATACTCCACATCCAGCTGCAGCAGCGACTGCGGGCTGATCTTCCAGTCGCCGGCCAGCGACAGGAAATTGCGATAACCGTCGGCGTGGTCGACATAGCTGTTGATGTCTTCGCGCGCGGCGTTGACGCGCAGGCCCAGGCTGCGCTCGGCGCCGAACCAGTCGCCCAGGTCGGCGGCCATATAGCGCGAGCCTTGTTCGTCGGTGCCCAGGGTCACGCTGCGCACGTGCTCGGGTCGCTTGGTGCGGTAGTCGATCAGTCCGGCCGGTTCGTTGACACCCGATTGCAGCCCGGCCAGGCCCTTGAGGATCTGCACCTGCTGCTTGTTTTCCAGTGCGATGGATTGCTCGCCCACCGCGCTCAGGCCGTTGATGCGGTAACTGTTGGCGGCGTTGAGCGAATAGCCACGCACGACGAAATTCTCGTAGTAGCCGATCGGGGCGTAGGCGTCGCCGGCGGAGGCATCGGCGCGCAATACCTCGCTGAGCACGCGTGCCTGACGGTCGAGCAATTGCTGGCGCTCGATCACCGCGATCGAGGCCGGCGCATCCAGCAGCCGCGTGGTGCCGAAGCCGCTCAAGGCCGTGCTGGCGTCGGCGCGTTCGCCGCGCACGTTGACCGCATCCAGCTCGACTGCCTCAGCACCGGGTTGTTGCTGTGCGAGTGCAGGCGTGGCGATGCACAGCGCAAGTGCAAGCGCGAGCGGGCGGCGGTAGGGCAGGGGGGCGGACAGGTGCATGCGCAGGGCTCGAAAAGGAAGAGGAAAAACGCTCATGGCAACCGGCGCGCGCGTGCGTGCAGGTGATCGAGCAGGCACTGGCCATCGGCGCTGGCAAACCAGTCCGCATGGCCGAGCAGGTAACGGTGATAGGCGATGTCGGCGTTGTCGGCCGAGCGGGTGATGCCGGCGAAGTATTCGATCTCGCTCAGGGCGAAGTCGGCATGCACGATCGGCAGCAAGGCGGCCAGCTGCCGCAGCTGCGCGGCGCCCAGTGCGCAGTACCGGGCGTAGCCGTCCAGCAAGGCGTCGAGCTGCTCCAGCTGCGGCTGCGCGCGTTGCCCCGTATCCAGGTTCAACCATGGGATCAGATTGCGTTCGATTGCCGTGGCCAGGTCGAACATCGCAAAGCTGCGGTCGCACAGGCCGAAGTCGAACACCGCGCTGACCTCGACGTCGCCATCGTCGTGTGTGCGCCACAGCAGGTTGGAGGCATGCCAGTCGCCATGCGTCCACAGCGGCGGCAGTGCGCCGGGCGCCGACAGCACCGGCCAGGCCCGGGCGTGCCAGGGCAGCAGGTGGTCGGTCAGATCACGGCGCCAGGGCCGGTCCTGAAAATCGGCGGCCAGGCCGGGGCGCGACAGCAAGGCCTGTTCCACTGCCCGGATCGGGTCGGCCTGCGCGAACAGGGCCAGGTTGGCCACCAGTACGCTGCTGCGGCGTGGTGGCGCATCGAACCCCTGTGCTGCCAGATGCAGGCGTGCCAGCGCGGCACCTGCCGCCGACGCATGCGGGGTGCTGGTAAAGGGCGTCCACGACAAGGCATCCCGATACAGGTCCTGGCCGAGCCCTGCGCGCTGCACTTCGTAGACCCAGTCCGCATCGGCCAGGGCTGTGCGGCCCGCGGCATCGTGCAGCACCTCGACCACCGCTGCGCCGGCCCAGCGCAGATGCGCCATGAAGACGTGCTCTTCGCGCAACGCAGCGACATTGCGCACGCTGCGGTGATGCCGCTTGACGATGAGCGTGCCGCTGGCGGTGTCCACGCAGGCGGCGGCGGAAAACGGGCGGGCGCTATGCCAGCGAACCAGTTCGCCACCGACAGGAGCTGAAAAGTGCTGCAGCACGCGACGGATTTCGTCGGCGGTCAACACCGGCCAGTCGGGCAGCGCCAGCTCCAGGCTCATGCCATGCACCTGATGCGAGGTGCTCATGCGCCCGGCTCCGGCAATGTGGTGCGGGCTAGTGGTATAGACCAGTCGATCGGTGCCGAAGCGGCGGACCCGGCGCGCGCGCCGGCGACAACACGGACGGCGCTGCCAGGCCGTCGTTGCGGCGCGCGCGCCATCAGGCGGTTGCGCTGCAGGGAATGAAAAGGCAGCGCAACACCGAAAGGTCGCTGGCCGTCATCTCGACACTAAAAAATGTGGGGCGCGCCGTGGGCGGCGCCTGCGCAAAACCGCTGGGCGGTTCCGGGCGCGCAGTATGCCTGCTGCTGCTGTCAGCCGCCATGTCGGCGCTGGCAGACGCACGATGGCGTTGCGCTGCCCCGGCACCGGATAATGGCCGGATGACTCCCGTCCAGATTGCCGCCGTCGTCGTCACCTATCAGAGCAGCAGCACCATCGATGCGTGCCTGGCGCGGCTGCGCGCGGCCGAGGGCATCAGCGAGATTCGGGTGGTCGACAACGCCTCCAGCGACGACACCCTGGAGGTCGTGCAGCGGCATGCGCTGGCCGATGCGCGGCTGCACTTCATCGCCAATCCGGACAACCCGGGCTTTGCGAGCGCCTGCAACCAGGGCGCGCGCGACTCGCAGGCGCCCTGGCTGGTGTTCATCAACCCGGACCTGATGGTCGAGCGCGACACATTGGCGCAGCTGTGCGCACGCGCGTCCGGGCACGCGGCGGTGCTGTTGGGCGTGGAGCAGGTGGACGAGCACGGGCAGCCGGATGCCGCCGTGCGCCGCCGTGACCCGGATTTTGCCGCGATGCTGCGCGCGCCGCGCGCTGCCGCCCAGCTGGCGGTGCCGGCCGATCCGTCTGCGCCCCTGCAGGTGGTGGACGCCATCTCCGGTGCCTTGATGCTGATGCAACGCAGCCTGTTCGACCGGCTCGACGGCTGGGACGGCGCCTACCGTCTGCACGCCGAAGACCTAGACCTGTGCCGGCGTGCGCGTCAGGCCGGCGCGCTGGTGGCGGTGGCCAACGATCTACGGGTCGTGCACGTGCGCGGCGTGTCCAGTCGTGCGCGGCCGTTCTTTG
Organism: Xanthomonas sp. NCPPB 1826; assembly: GCF_056725285.1. NCBI lineage: Bacteria > Pseudomonadati > Pseudomonadota > Gammaproteobacteria > Lysobacterales > Lysobacteraceae > Xanthomonas > Xanthomonas sp. NCPPB 1826. The sequence continues at coordinate 4,127,698 of NZ_CM161521.1, read as the reverse complement.
TCGAGTGGCACAAACACCGCGGCCTGTGGCGCTATTTCCGCAAGTTCGAGGCGGGCCAGCGGGGGCTGCTCACCCGCCTTGGCGTATGGCTGGCGATCTGGACCCACGCCGCCGCCCAGGTGCCGCGATTGTTGCAAAAGAGATGAGCTCGCTCGCGTTAAATTTGTGATAAATCAGTGATGGGTGGCGGCACTTAACTGTGATACGTTTCGCCTCGAAGTGTGATCAATCACTAGCTTCCTGTCCCTTCCGGGTCCCCCATCAGGAATCGTGCAAATGTCCTTACAGAACGACCCGCAATTGCGGGTACGTCAGCCGTGCGCCGCCGCGCTGCAGTCCAGTCCGGTTGTCTCGCCCTCTTCTCTTGATTCCATCGCTCGCCGCGTGCCGGTGGCTGCGCTGTCGGCGCTCGCGCTGAGCTGCCTGATGGCGGCCTTGCCGGACACGGCCGTGGCAGGCGCCTGGACCCAGCCGCAGGGCGACACCCTGGTGATCGTCAAGGCGCTGCATAGCGATGGCACCGGCTGGTTCGACGATGCCCATCACCGTGGCGATTTCGGCAACAACGGACGCAGCCGCCAGGACCAGCTCAATGTCTACGTCGAGCATGGCCTGAGCGACAAGCTGAGCTTTATCGGCAATTTCTATTTCACCGAAGTCGGTTTCAACAACGACGAACCGATGAACAATGCGCCCGGACGGGCACGCCGCAGCACCACCGGTTTTGCCGATCAGGAGATCGGCCTGCGCTACGCACTGCCAGGCGCGGCCGACGATGTCTGGCGTAGCTCGGTGCAGGCCCTGGTCAGCATCCCGGCCTATGGCCGTAGCAAGACCTATCACCCGAATAATCCTGGGCGCGACCCCGCGCTCGGCCTCGGCGACTACGGCCTGGAGCTGCGTTACAGCCGCGGCCGTGGCTACACGCTGGGCGGGCGCAACGGCTACGTCGATCTGGGTGGCGCGGTACGCCTGCGCGGCAGTGCCGCTTCCGACGAAGTGCGGGTGGACGCGTCCACCGGCCTGAGCCTGACCCCGAGCTGGTTGCTGCTTGGCGAAGTCAACGTGATCCAGGGCCTGGGTAACGGGCGTAACGACGCGTTTGTCGTTGGTTCGACACCTGGCGATTCCGGCTTTGTCGCCACCGGCACCAACTACGACCTCACCAAGCTGCAGCTGTCCACGCTATACACCGCGCCGGGCGGCAGCCAGTGGCAGGTGGGATATCAGCAGCCCGTCATGGGCCGCAACACCGGCGCCGCAGGTGGGCCATTCGTGGCCGCCTGGTGGCGGTTCTAAGGACGCCACGACAATGACGGTCACCTGCGAAATGGACGCGCTGGGACGGGCACCGGACATCGGCCGCGAACGCGGTCTGTTGGGTCGCGCGCTGGTCACGGCAGGCGTCATCACCGACGAACAGCTGCGTTCTGCGCTGGCGTTGCAGCAACGCTGGAACTCACGCCTGGGCGATGTGATCCTGGCCCAGCGCGGCGTGCCGGCGCAGCGGTTCTATGCCATCGTTGCCGCGCACTTCGGCCTTGAGTTCATCGATCTGGTGCAGCAGCCGCCGGATCCGGAACTGCTCACCCCTGGCGATCTGGAAAGTTACGCGCAGCGGCTGCTGCTGCCGTGGCGTCGCGAAGACGGCGTGCTGGTGCTGGCCGTGGCCGATCCCGACCCGGCGGTGTTTGCCTGGGCGCGTGCGCACTATGGCGAGGACGTGCGTTTTGTCGGCACCGCCAAGTTCGACATCATCTGGAGCCTGCAGCGTTACGCCGACGAGCAGCTCACCGACAACGCGCTGAACCTGCTCGCCGCGCATGCGCCGACCTATTCGGCGCGCCAGGTGGTGACGCGCGGACAGAAGTTCACGCTGTGGGCAATCGCCGCGGTGCTGGTGATCGCCATGGTGCTGTTTCCGGTGCCGGCCCTGATCACCGTCAACGTGCTGGTGGCGCTGGGCTTTCTGGCGACCTTCGGGCTGAAGCTGTTGCTGGTGTGGTTCGGCTCGCGCCACCGCATCGACATCAAGGTCACCGAGGACGAAGTGGCCGCGCTGCGCGATGACGACCTGCCGGTCTATACCGTGCTGGTGCCGATGTACAAGGAGCCGGAAGTCCTGCCGATCCTGGCCAATGCGTTGCGCAAGCTGGATTACCCGATCAGCAAGCTCGACGTGAAGCTGGTACTAGAGGCGGACGATTTCGACACCATCGAGGCCGCCAAGAAACTCGGCCTGGAAGCGTTCTTCGAAATCATCCGGGTGCCGCCGTCGCAGCCCAAGACCAAGCCCAAGGCCTGCAACTACGCGCTGCATTTTGCGCGCGGCGAACTGCTCACCATCTACGACGCCGAAGACAAGCCCGAGCCGGATCAGCTCAAGCGCGTGGTGGCGGCGTTCCGCAAGGCCGACAAGGATGTGGTGTGCATCCAGGCGCGGTTGAACTACTACAACGCCGACGAGAACTGGCTGACGCGGATGTTCACGCTGGAGTACACGCTCTGGTTCGACTTCTACCTGCCGGCGCTGGAATACCTGCGCATCCCGATTCCGTTGGGCGGCACCTCCAACCACTTCCGTCTGGATGTGTTGCGCCAGGTGCGCGCCTGGGACCCGTATAACGTCACCGAAGACGCCGACCTGGGCGTGCGGCTGATCCAGAACGGCTACCGCGTCAACGTGGTCAACTCCACCACGTTCGAAGAAGCCAACGTCAGCATTCCCAACTGGATCCGGCAGCGTTCGCGCTGGCTCAAGGGCTATATGCAGACCTGGCTGGTGCACATGCGCGACCCGGTGCATCTGTATCGCAGCACCGGATTCAAGGGCTTCTGGGGCTTTCAGTTCTTCATTGGCGGCGGTTTCTTCACCGCGTTGGGCGTGCCGGTGCTGTGGGCGCTGTATGTGGTCTGGGTAGTCACCGGGACAACCGCGTTCGAGCGCTTTTTCCCGCCGTGGCTGGCGACCGTGTCGTTGGTCAATCTGTTGTTGGCCAATGCGTTCTTCATCTACATCACGCTGGTGGCTGCGTTCAAGCGCGACTACTTCAAGCTGGCGCCCTACGCGCTGACCGTGCCGTTCTATTGGGCGCTGCAGTCGATCGCCGCTTACAAGGGTCTCTGGCAGCTGATCCACAATCCGTTCTATTGGGAGAAGACCACTCATGGCATCAGCAAGCATTCGGAAAACGAGCGCCGCGCCGCACTCGAAGAGTGAGTCGGCAGTTTCGCGTCGTCACAGCGGGCTGCCGGCGTTTCTGGTTGCCGTGGTGGCCCTGTCGCTGCTGAGCCAGCCGTTGCTGCTGCAGTCGGTCGGCTCCGCCGCACCGGCAATCGCACCAGCAGCCGGCTTGCCGGCAACCGGCTTGTTGTCGTGGGCGATCAATCTGGGGCTGGACAGCTGGAACCTGCCGTTCCAGGTCTGGCCGTTCCTGGCAGTGGCCGCCAACGCGCTGTTCCTGTCGCTGCTGTGGCGCGATCTGGCCGGTGTGTTCGGACGCGGCTGGGCCAGTGGTTTGACCCTGCTGGTGGGCTGCAATCCACTGTTCCTGCTGCCGATCGCCGCAGGCGGAAGCCAGGCGGTGGGTCTGCTGGCGTTCTACGGCTTGTGCCGCACCCTGCGCCGCCTGCAGACGCCGGTAGAGGCCTTCACCTATCTGCGCATCGCTGGCTGGTTGTGCATCCTGCTGTGCCTGGACCTGCAGACACTGGCGCTGTCGACGATGGTGGCGCCGTGGCTGCTGCTGGTGATGCCGCCGCAGATGCTGCGCAAGGCGCCGGGTTCGTTCTACCTGGTGTGCTATCTGCCGTTCGCGTTTCTGGTCGGCATGTGGGCCTACGTCAATCTGACCGTGTTCAACGCACCGTGGCCGACGCTGTCCAGTATCGGGCAGGGCGCGCATCCGCTGCCGTTGCCGCTGGCCGAGCATGCGCAAGATTGGCTGCCGGCCGTGCGCTGGGGCGTGGCGGCGGTGGTTTGCTTCCCGGTGCTGGCGTTGCTGGCCCGCAGCCGCAGCAGTGCGCTCACGCGCGGCGTGCTGGCCAGTGCCGGCACCGTGATCTGTGCGGCGGCGTTGTCGTTTGCGTTCGGCTGGGCCGGGTTCGATGCCTTGCTGCTGCTGTGGGTGCCGGCAGCGTTGCTGCTGCGCGCGCTGCATGCCGATCAGCGCAGTCAGGCCGCCGGCCTGCTGTTGCTGGGCCTGATCGGTGCGGCCTGGGTACAGCCGCAGGGCTGGGGCAGCTGGATGCGTGCGGCGCCTGCCGATGCGCAATCCTTGCTGCAGGGCGAGGCGGTGGTCATGCGCGCGCCGGTATCGTTGCCGACCGGCTCGGCGACGCCGGCAGCGGACGCTGTGCAGGCGCAGCCCACAGCTGCGACTGCCGCGAATGTGGCCGCACCCACGCAGCTCGCTGCCGGTGCCACTACGCCTGCTGCCACTGCTGCAATGGTGCAGCCGGACAAGAACACTGCGGTCATCGGTGCAATGGACTGCGCGCCTACCACGACCGCGTCCACCACCGAGGCATCCGCCACATGTTCAAACGCGTTCTGAGCGCCGCGTTTCTGGTCGGGGCGTGCATGTTGGTCAACGGCTGCAACGCCGATGCATCGACGTGGATGGGCGCCAACGTCAAGGTCTCGGCCAATGCGCCGTGGGAAAGCGAGGCGGCGGGGCAGTCGCTGGACGCGCTGGCCAAGACCGGCGCCAGCAAGGCGCTGCTGGTCGCGTTTGTGTGGCAGGCCAACCCGCAGTCGAACGACCCGGTGCTGGGTAGCGACAGCAGCGTGGAGGCCATGCGCGCCGCGTTGCGGCAAAGCCACCAGGCCGGCCTGCAGGCCACGCTCAAGGTGCATGTGTGGATTCCCGGGCATTGGGCCGGCGACACCGCGCCCACCGACCAGGCAGCCTGGTTTGCCGCGTACCAGAACGCGTTGCTGCCGTTGGCCAGACTGGCCGAAGACGAGCACGCCGAAGCGCTGGTGATCGGCACCGAACTGCGCAAGCTGCAGGACGCGCCGCAGTGGCCCGGCCTGGTGGCGGAAGTGCGCAAGGTCTACCACGGCAAGCTGCTGTATGTGGCCGACGGCATGGAGCACGCCGAAAGCTTCCGCTACTGGTCCTTGTTCGATGCGGTGGGCACCAGCCTGTATCCGCGTCTGTCCGAAGCGGCCGGCACGCGCACGGCAGAGATGAACGCCGCCGCGCAGCGCCTGCAGCAACTGGGCCAGCGCGTCGGCAAGCCGGTGTGGGTGGCAGAGCTGGGGCTGCGTTCTGCACGCGGCAGCCTGGCCGCGCCCTGGGAGAGCCCGGAGCAACGCGCCGCTGCAGTGGACACCCGCCTGCAACTGCAGGTGTTGCAGCAGTGGCGCAAGGTGCTGCAGGCGCATGGCGTGGAAGGCATCGCGCTGTGGTGCTGGTACACCGACCCCAAGGCCGGTGGCCCGGGCGACAGCGACTTCACCGTGCAGGGCAAACCGGCGCAGCAGGTGCTGGCGCGCTGAGCGATGGCGCCTGGCACTCTCCAAGGAAGTGCCAGGCGCAATTGCCGAGGTGACTTGCCTGGCAAATCGACAGGCGCACCGCCGCTGCGCAGCGCAGCGCTTCCCGAGGCATCAGCGGATTTGCACGCAGTGCGATCGCCGCTGCGGGCATAATCCGGCAGCATGATCATCCATTCGCTGCTCGACACCGACCTGTATAAATTCACCATGATGCAGGCGGTGCTGCATCAGCATCCGGCCGCGCAGGTGGACTACCGCTTCAAGTGCCGCACGCCCGGCGTGGATCTGGCCCAGTTCATCGACGAGATCTCGCGCGAGATCGATGCGCTGTGTCGGCTACGGCTGCGCGAGGACGAAGTGGCCTATCTGCGCGGCCTGCGCTTCATCAAGCCGGATTTTGCCGACTTCCTGGCGCTGTTCCATCTGGACCGCAAGTATCTGCAGCTGTCGGCATCGACCACCCACCCGGGCGAGATCGAACTGACCATCCGCGGCCCGTGGCTGTATACCATCCTGTTCGAAGTGCCGTTGCTGGCGATCATCAACGAGGTGTGGTTCCGCAACACCTCCGAGCCGGATTACGAAGAAGGCCGCAGCCGCCTGCGCGAGAAGGTGAGCAGCCTGCGCAGCATGCCGGCCGGCTGCAAGATCGCCGACTACGGCACCCGGCGGCGCTATTCGCGGCACTGGCACGGCGAGTTGCTGCCGTTGCTGCGCGATGGCCTGGGCGAGCAGTTCGTCGGCACCAGCAATGTGTATTTCGCCAAGCATTACGGCCTGACCCCGCTGGGCACGATGGCGCACGAGTACCTGCAGGCGTTTCAGGCGCTGGGGCCGCGGTTGCGCGACTCGCAGGTGGCGGCGCTGGAATCGTGGGCGCGCGAGTACCGCGGCGATCTGGGCATCGCCCTATCCGATGTGGTGGGGCTGGACGCGTTCCTGCGCGACTTCGATCTGTACTTCTGCAAGCTGTTCGACGGCATGCGGCATGATTCGGGCGACCCGTTCGAATGGGGCGAGCGCGTCATCGCCCATCTGCAGGCACACCGCATCGACCCCGCCGCCAAGGTGCTGGTGTTCAGCGATGGCCTCAACATCGACAAGGTGATGCGGCTGTACGCGCACTTCCACACGCGCTGTCGGCTGGCGTTCGGGGTCGGTACCAGCCTCACCAACGACCTGGGGCCGACACCGCTGCAGATCGTGATCAAGATGGTCCGCTGCAATGGCCAGCCGGTGGCAAAGCTCAGCGACTCGCCGGGCAAAAGCATGTGCGAAGACGCCGGTTACCTGCGCTATCTGCGCGATGTGTTCGGCCTGCCGCCGATGCCGGAAGCGGGTGACCACACGCGGCAGTGACTGACGTATAGCGGCAGCTTGTGCCGAGGCCTGACAGAGCTGTCAGGGAATGGCCGAAAAAAATGCGATGCAGCGCTCAATTGGCCGCATGGGTTCGTTAACATTGGCATCACGCTTGCTTCACTTCTGATGCACGCGATGTTGATGTATGGCCTCCTTCCCGCGCGACGTCTCAATGACTGCACCCGACCCATTGTCGCTGTACCGCGCGCGCAGCTGCTCCCGGCAGTGGCTGGGCTTTGTGCGTGCGATGGCCGCCGAGTTCGGCGCCGAGTTGCCCGAGGATGATCTGGCCCCGTTGATGGCGCGCATCGGCCGGCGCTTCGCGCGCGAACACCGGCTGGCGCACTGCACGACCCTGGACGAGATGCAGCAGGCCGCCAACGCAGTGTGGGAGCGCTGCGATTGGGGCCAGTGCGCGATGCACGAACACGCCGACCAGGTGCGGATCCAGCACGCCAGCGCGCCGTTGAGCGTGGCACTGGATGGCGCGCCATGGAGCGATGGGTTCCTGCAGGGCGTGTACGAAGGATGGTTCCAGCAACTGGGGATGCTGGCAGGCCTGGCGGTGCAGACCGCGCCAGGCGACAGCGTCGATCTGCGCAACTTCGTGTTGATGCGGACGGCATGAACGGCTGAAGTCGGGCAAGGGGAGTGTGATGGCACCGAAGAACAACAAGGCAACCTCCGGGCATGACGACGTGTCCGGCCTGTTCGCGCGGTTGGGGACGCCGGCGAGCGCGGGCTATCAGGATTTCGCCCACACCCAGCTGCCGCCGCGCAGACCGGGAGTGACGCAAACGCCGGTCCCGGCAACGGTCGAACAGACCCCCGCTGCGGCGGATGCCGTGCAGGTGCCAGCGCCGCTGCCGGCGCCCGCGACATCAGTGCCTGACGTTTTGCCTGCCGTGCAGGCAGCGCCGGTGGCGCGTCGGTCAGTGCCTGTCGAAGGGACGGCAGGCTCGCCGCTCGATGCGCTCGCGCCGCTGCGCAAATTGCGCCAACTCGACGAGCCCGCAGCGCCTGCAGCGCAGCCGGGCGAGCGCCAGGCGCAGACGCCGTTGGAGCGTTTGTTCCAGCGGCTGTTGCAGGCCGATGCGCCCAGCGCGACGCAAAGCCCGCTGCAGCGACTGCGCTCGCGTTGATCAGCACCACCGTGTGACTTCCGGCAAGCGCCGCTGCGCTCGCCTGTTTCGCCTTGCTTTGCCGCACGCCGCCACGCTTGAAGGATTATCTGATGACTGCTGCCAGCCTCCGTTCCGGATCACCGCTGCCCACGCTGGCGACCTGGGCGCTATGGTTGCTGGGCGGCTTGCTGCTGGTGTTCGTGGTCGCCGTGCCGATGGATGTCACCCAGCAACTGGTGTTCTCCGGGGTGCTGTTCGCCGTTGCGCTGGCGGTGCGCAAGCGCGGCGGGCGGGTGGTGATCCTGACGATGATGGGCATGTCGCTGGCGGTGTCGTGCCGCTACATCTGGTGGCGCACGACCCAGACCATGGGCGTGGGCAGCGCGGTGGATTTCATCCTGGGCCTGGGCCTGCTGGGCGCGGAGCTGTATGCGTTCGTGATCCTGGTGCTGGGCTATTTCCAGGTGCTGTGGCCGCTCGATCGCAAGCCGGTGCCGTTGCCGGCCGACCAGTCGCTGTGGCCGAGCGTGGACGTGTTCATTCCCACCTACAACGAGCCGTTGTCGGTGGTGCGCACCACCGTGCTGGCGGCCAGCGTGATCGATTGGCCGGCCGGCAAGATCACCATCCATCTGCTCGATGACGGCCGCCGCGACGCGTTCCGCGACTTCTGTGCCGAGGTCGGCATCAACTACGTCACCCGCACCAACAACGCGCACGCCAAGGCCGGCAACATCAATGCCGCGCTGAAGAAATGCAGCGGTGAGTACGTGGCGATCTTCGATTGCGACCACATTCCCACCCGCAGTTTCCTGCAGGTGGCGATGGGCTGGTTCCTGCGCGACACCAGGCTGGCCCTGGTGCAGATGCCGCACTATTTCTTCTCACCCGACCCGTTCGAACGCAACCTGGGCACGCATGGCAAGGTGCCCAACGAAGGCGAGCTGTTTTACGGCCTGCTGCAGGATGGCAACGACCAGTGGAATGCGACCTTCTTCTGCGGTTCCTGCGCGGTGATCAAGCGCAGCGCGCTGGAAGAGGTCGGCGGGGTGGCGGTCGAAACCGTCACCGAGGACGCCCACACCGCGCTCAAGCTGCAGCGTCGCGGTTATCGCACCGCCTACCTGGCGGTGCCGCAGGCTGCAGGCCTGGCCACCGAAAGCCTGTCCGGGCATGTGGCGCAACGCATCCGCTGGGCGCGCGGCATGGCGCAGATCGCGCGCATCGACAATCCGCTGCTGGGGCGCGGGCTCAGGCTCTCGCAGCGGCTGTGCTACCTCAACGCGATGCTGCACTTCTTCTACGGCTTGCCGCGCATCATCTATCTCACTGCGCCGCTGGCCTATCTGTTTTTCGGCGCGCACGTGATCCAGGCTTCGGCATTGATGATCCTGGCTTATGCGTTGCCGCACCTCCTGCAGGCCAATCTGACCAATCTGCGGGTGCAGAGCCGCTTCCGCCATCTGCTGTGGAACGAGGTCTACGAGACCACGCTGGCCTGGTACATCTTCCGTCCCACCCTGGTTGCGCTGCTCAACCCCAAGCTGGGCAAGTTCAATGTCACGCCCAAGGGCGGGTTGGTGGCGCGCAGTTATTTCGATGCGCAGATCGCCAAGCCGTACCTGTTCCTGCTGTTGCTCAACCTGGCCGGTGTGGCTGCCGGCGTGCTGCGCTTGATCTATGTCGGCGGCAGTGGCGAGCAGCAGACGATCTGGTTCAACCTGGCCTGGACGCTCTACAACATGGTGCTGCTGGGCGCCACCATCGCCACCGCCAGCGAAACCCGCCAGGTGCGCAGCGCCCACCGCGTGCCGCTGGATGTCCCGGTCAATCTGTATCTGCCCGATGGCAGCGTGCTGCCCAGTCGCTCATTGAATTTTTCCACCGGCGGCATGGCGATCAGGCTCGCCCAGCCGCAGCCGATCGAGCCGGGTTTGCCGGTGCAAATCGGCCTGAGTCATCGCGGCGTGGAGCAGACCTTGCCGGCGGTGGTGCGCCAGGACCGCGACGGCCAGGTCAGCGTGCAGTTCACCGCGATGTCGATGGAACAGGAGCGCTGGCTGGTGGCCTCGACCTTTGCGCGCGCCGACATCTGGCTATCGCAATGGGGCCAGCACGACCGCGATTCGTTCTGGCGCTCGATGGGCCAGGTGCTGGCCGCCAGCGCGCGCGGTTTCGGACGCCTGGGCGGGCATATCGCACTCAGTGCGCGTCAGGGCTTCCGCCCGGCGCGCGCGCTGGATCTGGAGTCGTGAGCGTGACGCCTGCCGTTTCCCTTTTCCCTGCCAAGAAGCCACCGATGCGAATGTCCCCGGCCGTGTTGACCTGTGTGCTCACCCTGCTGACCGGCCTGGCGCAGGCGCAGCAGGCCGTGCCGGCAACGGCGACGACCACCCTCAACGAGCAGGCAGGCACCGCCGCGAGCGCGCCGCCCGCATCGGCAGCGATGCCGGCCGGCAGCACCCGCAGCTCCAGCCTGCGCGAACTCGGCATCGACTACGAGATCACCCTGCGCGGCGTGCAGGGCAGTGCCGGCGTGCCCTTCAGCGTGCGCAGCGACGAGATCGTCACCGCCGCCACGCTCAACCTCAAATACAGCTATTCGCCCGCGCTGTTGCCGGACCTGTCGCATCTGAAGGTCACCATCAATGGCGTCACCGTGGGTACCTTGCCGGCCGACAAGGCCAATGCCGGCAAGCTGCTCTCGGCCGATCTGCCGATCGACCCGCGCCTGGTCACCGATTACAACCAGCTCAACCTGCAGTTGATCGGCCATTACACGCGCGAGTGCGAAGACCCGGACCACAGCAGCCTGTGGGCGAATGTGGACGCGGCCACCAGCCTGTCGCTGACCACCACGCCGCTGGCGCTGGCCAATAACCTGGCGTTGTTGCCGGTGCCGTTCTTCGATGTGCGCGACACGCGTCGGCTGGAATTGTCGTTCTACTTTCCGCAGCGCCCGGACAACGCCACGCTGCAGGCGGCCGGCGTGGTGGCCTCGTGGTTCGGCACCCTGGCCGGCTACCGCGGCGCGGTGTTCCCGGCCTCGACCGAAGCGCTGCCGTCCACCGGCAACGCAGTGGTGTTCGCCACGCCCAGCACGCTGCCTGAGCAGTTCGCCACCGCCGACAGTGGCGTGGCCGATATCCGTGGCCCGACCGTGGCAGTGGTGGTCAACCCGACCGATCCCAGCGGCAAGCTGCTGCTGGTGCTCGGCCGCAACAGCGAAGACCTGCAACGCGCCGCCACCGCGCTGGCCTTGCGCGCGCCGTTGACCGGGGCGGTCGCCCGCATCGGCGAGGTCAGCGCGCCGGCGCCGCGTCGGCCGTACGACGCGCCCAAGTGGGTGTCCAGCGAGCATCCGGTGCGCTTCGGTGATCTGGTGACCCAGCCCGGCCAGCTCAATGTCAGCGGCTATCAGCCGGACCTGATCCGGGTCGGCCTGCAGTTGCCGCCGGACCTGTTCGTGTGGGAGCGCGACGGCATTCCGGTTGCGCTGAAATACCGCTACACGGTGCCGGACGTGGATAACAAGTCCGCGCTCAACGTCAGCATCAACGAGTCGTTCGTGACCACGCTGCCGCTGACCGGCCGCCCGTTCGCCGAGTCCACCCCGAGGCGCTGGTGGAACAGCCTGGGCGCGCGCGGCAGCATGCCGGTGCATCAGGATCTGACATTGCCGGTGGGTGCGTTCTCGGCCAACAGCCAGTTGCGCTTCCACTTCTTCTTCGATCGTCCGCAGGGCGAGCAGTGCAAGAACACCTTCCCGGACGTGTCCGGCGCCATCGATGCCGATTCCAGCATCGACCTGAGCGGCTTCCACCACTACATGGCGATGCCGAACCTGGCCGCGTTCGCCAATGCCGGTTACCCCTTCACGCGCCTGGCCGATCTGTCCGAATCCACCATCGTGCTGCCGGACAATCCGGGCGACCAGGACCTGGGCAATGTGCTGACCCTGCTCGGACGCTTCGGCGCCTCCACCGGGTATCCGGCGCTGCATGCGCAGATCATCGGTGCCGGCGCGGTGCAGCAGCACGCCGACCGCGACCTGTTGCTGCTCGGCAGTACGCAGTCGCAGCCGCTGTTCAAGCAATGGCGCGCACAGCTGCCGGTGGGCCAGGACGGGCAGGCGACCCGCTTTGCGCTGACCGATTGGGTGCTGGAAAAACTGCCGGGTTTCCTGTCCTTCGATGCGCAACGCACCGACTTGCCGACCACCACCGAAATCGCCCTGCAACCGCAGCCGGACGATGTGCTGTTGATGGGATTCGAATCGCCGTTGAAGTCCGGCCGCAGCGTGGTCGCGTTCCAGAGCGAAGACCCGGCCAACATGAGCCGGCTGTTCGACGCCTGGTTCGACCCGACCCTGCTCAAGGACTTCCAGGGCAGCGTGGTGTTGCTGCAGCAGAAAAAGGTCATCAGCCTGGTCGGCAACCAGACCTATTACGTGGGCCATCTGCCGCTCCCGACCTGGTTGCGCTGGTACTTCTCGCACCACCCGGTGTGGCTGGCGTTGACCGTGGTGCTGCTGGCGCTGTTGCTGGCGCTGGCCGCGCGCGTGCTGCTGCGCCGGCATGCCGCCGAGCGACTCAACGGAGGCGGCAGCGCATGAGCGCGTACGACAGCGCCGCGACGATGACGCGCCGCAGCCTGCTACGCGCCGGTGCGCTGGCCGGCCTGGCCGCGCTGCTGCCCAGGCGCGCAGCGGCGGCGGCCAGCCAATGCGGGCCGTGGCCGCTGTGGAATGCCTTCGTCGACAAGCACATCCAGCCCGACGGGCGGGTGGTGGATTTCCTCAATCCGGACCAGCGCTCGACCTCCGAAGGTCAGTCGTACGCGCTGTTCTTCGCCCTGGTCAACAACGACCAGGTGCTGTTCGAGAAAGTGCTGGGCTGGACTCGCCACAATCTGTGTGGCGGCCGCCCGGACCTGAATCTGCCGGCGTGGTTGTGGGGGCGCGATGGCAGCGGCAGCTGGCGCGTGCTCGATGCCAATACCGCCAGCGATGGCGAGCTGTGGATTGCCTACGCGCTGCTGGAAGCCGGCCGGCTGTGGAGCCGGCCCGGTTACCTCAAGGCCGGCCAGCAGATCCTGCAACTGATGCGTCAACAGGAGGTGGCCACGCTGCCGGGCCTGGGCGCGATGTTGCTGCCCGGCCGCACCGGCTTTGCCGAGAAGCAGCGCTGGACGCTCAATCCCAGCTACCTGCCGATCCAGGTGCTGCGGCGCTGCGCCAACGCCGACCCCAAGGGGCCGTGGGCGGCGATCGCCAGCAATGCCGCACGCGTGTTGCGCGAGAGCGCGCCGGTGGGCTTTGCGCCGGACTGGACGGTGTGGGATGGCGAGCGCTTCAGCCCCGATCCGAAGCGCGGCAACGTCGGCAGCTACGACGCGATTCGCGTGTATCTGTGGGCCGGCATGCTCGATGCCGGCGAGCCGCTGCGCAGCGGCTTGCTGCGCGACCTGTCCGGCCCGGCCGACCTGCTCGCCGCACAGACCCCGTTTGCGGAAAAGATCGACACCGCGCGCGGCGTGGGCAGTGGCGCATTGCCGGTTGGGTTTTCTGCCGCGCTGTTGCCGTACCTGAGTGCGATGGGCCAGCCCGCGCTGCTCAAGGCGCAGGCGCAGCGCATTCCCGCCGCCGCGCAAGCCGCAGCCGCTGCGCTGCCGTACTTCGAACGCACGCTGGCCCTGTTCGGACAGGGCTGGCTTGAGAACCGTTACCGCTTTGCCGCAGACGGGCGCCTGCTGCCCGCCTGGAGAACGCCTGCATGCTCCGCAAAAAACTGACCCCGCTGTACCTCGTCGGCATGATCGACCTGTGCCTGCTCGCCTCGCCGGTGCAGGCGCAGACCAGTGCCACCCAGCAACTGGTCGGGCAGGGCAATTACTGGCACGACCAGGGCCGCGACGATCTGGCCGCCGACACCTGGCGCAAGCTGCTTGGCGTCGATCCGGATCAGCCCGACGCCTTGCTCGGCCTGGCGCAGATCGATCTGGCGCAAGGCCGTCAATCCGAAGCACGCAAGCGCCTGCAGCAACTCGACGCCGCACACCCGCAATCGCCGCAGGCACAGCGCCTGCGCGCGGCGATTGGCGCCCGTGGCAGCAGCGCTGCCGGCGAAGATCCGAACCTGCGCAACGCACGCCGCGCCGCCGCAGCCGGGCGCTATGTGGAAGCCGCGCGCAATTACGAAGCGCTGTTCGCCGGCAAGCCGCCGCCGCCGGCGTTGGCGCTGGAGTACTACCAGTCGCTGGCCGGCACTCCCACCGGCTGGGAGCGTGCGCGTGAAGGCCTGCAACGCCTGCAATCCAGCCAACCGGGCAACCCGTCCGTGCAACTGGCGCTGGCGCAGGTGCTGAGTTACCGCGAACCCACCCGCCGCGACGGCATTGCGCAACTGCGCACGCTGGCGCAACGCGCCGATGTCGGTGGGCCGGCGCGCACCAGCTGGCGCCAGGCGCTGCTGTGGCTCAACGCCGGCGTGGCCGATGCGCCGCTGTACCAGGCATTCCTTGCCGGTACCCCGGCCGATGCGGAAGTCACCGCCAAACTCGGCCAGCTGCGCGAACAACGCAGTGCGGCCACCGCCGCGCCGGCCGACCCCAATGGCGTGCTGCTGGGCGAAGGCTTCCGCGCGCTGGGCGCCAACAATCTAGGCGCTGCCGAACAACGCTTCACGCAGGTGTTGCGCGCACGTGCGCGTGATCCGGAAGCGCTCGGCGGCCTGGGCTCGGTGCGCCTGCGTCAGCAGCGTTTTGCCGAAGCGCAGGAGCTGCTGCGTCCGGCGGCGGCGAATAACGGCAAATGGAAGGGCGCGCTGGATAGCGCGCGCTACTGGCTGCAGCTGCAGCAGGCCGAGGCCGCACGCACACGCGGCGATCTGGCCCAGGCGCGCCAGCTGGTGGAGCAGGCGGTGCAGCTGCTGCCCAACGAGCCGGCCGCGCAGGTGGCGCTGGGCGGCCTGCAGGCCGCCAGCGACCCGGCCGCCGCCGAGGCCAGCTACCGCAAGGCGCTGTCGCACGACGCCGACAATGCCGGCGCGCTGCAGGGCCTGGTCGGTTTGTACAGCCGCCAGGGCCGCATGCAGGAAGCCAGCGACTTGTTTAATCGCCTGCCTGCCGCAGAACGTGCCAAAGCCGGCGGGCAAGCCTTGCTGCGTTCCAACGTGCAGCGCGCCCGTGCCCGCCAGGCGCTGGAAGCCGGCGATGCGGTCAGCGCGCAGACCGAGCTGGAAGCGGCGATGGTCGAGCGCCCGGGCGATGCCTGGATCCGTCTGGATCTGGCCCGCCTGTACCAACAGGCCGGCCGCCCCGATCAGGCCCGCAGCGTGATGGATGGCCTGCTCGCCGTGCATGGCGACCAACCCGAAGCGCTGCAGGCCAACGCCTTGCTGGCGCAGGAAAGCGGCGATTGGCAGGGCGCCTACGACAGCCTGGAGCGCATTCCGGTCGCATCGCGCACGCCGGAGATGACCCAGCTGCGCACCACCGCCTGGATCGAACTGCAGGCGCGTCAGGCACGGATGCTGGTGGAGCAGGGCCGGCCGGGCGACGCGCAGCAGTTGCTGGCGCGCACCGAAACCGCGCTGGGCAATCAGCTCGACGACCCGCAGTTGCTGGCCGCACTGGCCGGCGCGCATGCCGATGCCGGCAACGCCCCGCGCGCGCTGACCCTGGCCCAGCGCCTGGTCACCGGCGCCACGGTGCGCAGCGAAGATCGCCTGCAATATGCCGGCGTGCTGCTGCGCGCGCACCAGGACGCCGAACTGTCGGCGGTGCTGCGCCAGTTGCAGGCCACCACCCTGACCCCGGAACAGCTGCGTCGTTATCAACGCCTGCGCAGCGCCTACACGCTGCGCCAGGTGGATGCGCTGCGCGAACTCGGCAACCTGGAAGGCGCCTACGACGCGCTGTCGCCGATCCTGGCCCAGCAGCCGGACAGCCGCGATGCGCAGGCCGCGCTCGCACGGCTGTATGCCGCCTCCGGCGACCAGCGTCAGGCGCTGGCGATCTACCAGCAGATCCTGCAGCGTCATCCCGACGACCTGGACACGCTCACTGCCGCCGCCAACAGCGCGGCCGCGCAGTCGGATTTGCGCAATGCCGAGCATTACCTGCAACGCGCGCTGGCGCAGGCACCGGAGTCGCCGGAGGTGCTGGCCGCGGCCGGCCGCGTGTATCGCAGCGCCGGCAAGAACCGCAAGGCCGAGCAGTATTTCCGTGCCTCGCTGGCCGCGCAGCAGCGTCAGGCCGGGCAACTGGACAATGGCCTGCCGTCCGCGCGTGGTCCGTCCGCGGTCGCGTCCTCCAGCCGCCCGCTCAATCCGTTCTCTGGCATGACCGGCGGCATGCCACGCTCGCCGGCGGTGTTGTCCGAGCGCATGGATGCGGGTAGCGCCTATGGCGATGTGTCCGTTGCACCGGTGGCAGCATCGCCGGGCTCTGCACGGTTCGCCACTGCCGCACCGATTGGTGCGTCTGCCGACAATGGTGGCGATACGTTGCCGCCGCCGGTTAGCGCCGGCACTGCGCCCGCCATGCTGCCGGTCTCCAGCGGCCGCATGCGCGGTTCGTCGCGCGGCGACGGGCTGCTTGCCGCGCGCGCGGTTGCGCCGATCGCCGCGGACGCCGGTCCACGTCTGACCAAGCCCGCCGCACAGGCGTTGCCGCCGCTCGGCAGCGGCAACGGCGTGCTCGACGAACTGCGTGCGGTGCAGTCGGAAAACAGCGACAACCTCGCCGGCGGCGCGTTGTACCGCTCGCGCGATGGCGAAGACGGTCTGGGGCGCCTGGACGATATCGAAATGCCGGTCCAGGCCGAGTTCGCCGTCGGCGACGGCAAGCTCGGCGTCACCCTGACCCCGACCATCGTCGATGCCGGCACGCTGACCACCGATTACGTCACCGCCAGCCGCTTGGGCAGCGGCCCGCAGACCGCCATCAACGATGCGCTGGCGGCCGATCGCGGCCCGATCGATACGCTGGTCAGCTCGTCGATGTACCAGTTGCTCGCCACCGAAGGCGACACCGCCGCCACGCGCGAACGCCTGCGTCGCTACGCCTTGAACACCGGCCTGTTCAACGACCTGCTGGTCGAGAACAACAACAGCAATGCCGCCGCCGTGGCGGCGCTGGCCAATGAACCGTTGCCGGCCTACCTGCTCGGCATCAACGCCTCCAACACGCCGATCGCCCAACTGGCGCGCGACATCCTCGGCAACGCCGCGCTTAGCGAACAGCTGGCTGCCGGCGATGCGGCCGCGTTGCGCGCGCTGGTCGGCAGCACGGCCGCCGCACAACAGACTCCGACCGGGCTGGCGGCCACGCTCAACACCATGGCCGCCACCGGCAACGGCGCGCGCCGGCTCAGCCAGGACGACACCGGGGTGGGCGTCGGTGTGCGCTATCGCAATGGCGGGTTCAGTGCCGACATCGGCAGCACCCCGATCGGCTTCCAGGAACAGAACCTCATCGGCGGCGTCGGCTATCGCGGCGAGCTCGGCGATGCGGTGAGCTGGTCGGCCGAAGCCTCGCGGCGCGCGGTCACCGACAGCGTGCTGTCGTTCGCAGGCGCGCAGGATGCACGCAGCGGCCGCGAATGGGGCGGGGTGACCAGCAATGGCGTGTCGTTGTCGGCCACTGCCGACAATGGGCTGCTGGGCGGTTATGCCAATCTTGCCGCGCACCGTCTGCTCGGCAACAACGTCGCCGACAACGACCAGCGCCAGCTCGACCTGGGCTTCTACGTGCATGCACTGGAAACCCGGCACCAGTCGCTGACGGCCGGCATCAATCTGACCGCCATGCAGTACGACAAGAACCTCAGCGGCTTCACCTACGGCCATGGCGGTTACTTCAGCCCGCAGGACTATGTGGACCTGGGTTTCCCGGTGCACTGGAGCGGCCGTAGCGCCGGCCAGACGGTCAACTGGAAGGTCGATGCCAGCATCGGCGTACAGCACTTCAGCACCGACGCCTCGCCGTATTTTCCGACCGATCCCACCCTGCAGCAGGCTGCCTACGATGCCGCCTCGCTGGCGGCCTTGCTCGGGCTGGTCAACCGCTACACCGACCCGGTGTATGCGGGCGAAAGCCGCACCGGCGTGTCCTACAACCTCAGTGGCGCGGCCGAATGGCAGGTGGCGCCGCAGCTGTTCCTGGGCGGCCGCATGACCTTCAACAATGCGCGCGACTACAACCAGTTCAGCAGCAATCTCTATCTGCGGTTCGTGATGGATCGGCTGGGTGCGGCACTGGGTCGCGCGCCACAGGTGCTGACCTCGCCATACGCTGCCGATCGTTGATGACAAGGCAGACCGACCGCGCGGCCATCTGGCCGTGGCGGTTGGTCTGCGCTGTGGTGGGTGTCTCTGGCCGGCGTTTTGCTGCGCGCTGTACACGCTTGCTGGCGCGCGCGCGCCAGGTTCGGTGAGGTGTTGTGCATCGCTGGTGGCTGGTCAGCATGACGACGACAAACGAACGGCGCCTCCCGGCGCCGTTCGCATTGCATCGATTACCGCAGACTGCGCTTGTTGTTACGGGCGCACCTTGGTGGCACAGACAAACACCGCTGCCTGTTGAATGCGGCTGATCGCACCCTGGTTCTGCAACTCGCGTGCGTGCTCGTCCATGCAGGTCAGGTACCCCAGACGGTTGCCGGCATTCTGCGCCTTGCACAGGCTGTTTTCGGCCGAGATGTTCGCGCCGGGAATCAGCCCGCCGGTCTCCAGCGTCGGCACCAGCGTATTGCAGCTGCCCAGCTTGGCCAGCCCGCGATTGAGCGTCCAGCCGATATCGGCAAACAGCGCCGGGGTCAGGTCGATGTTCAGATGCGCCTGTACTTCCGGCGTATCGAACGGTTCCATCAACGCGTTGGGCTGCAGGTCGGTATCGAAGTGCGAGAACGTCGAACCACCGGCCACCACGCTGGGTGCGTACAAGCGCGTGCGTCCCGCGCTGTCGGTGCCCTGCAGCAGCTCGGGGTCTTCGTACAACGCCGCCACCACTCCGGCGCTGCCCTTCAGCCGCGTGCCATCGGCCTGCGAGACCATGATGGCCGGGATGGTGATGTCGGTGATTGGCGGTGCGGCATTGCCCATCGTCTGCACGCCGGACGCGTTATTGGCCACGATCACGCCCACCGCACCGTTGAGCTGTGCGTTCTTGACCTTGATCGCGAACGCGCAGGTGCCGCGGTCGATCAGCGCCACCTTGCCGGCCACCTCGGCCGCATTGACGAACGGCGTTTCGCAGCCATCGCTGGCTGACGCGGCAGCCACGCCGTCATTGACCGTCACCACTGCGCGTGCCGGGAAATTGGCCGCCGTGGCCAGCGGCCCGAAGCTGGCAAAGCCCACCTCGAACTTGCCGGCTGCGCTGGCCGGTGCGCTCACCTGCAACAGGGTGCGCGGATCCAGGATCAGCGCCGCCTCGCGGTTGACGCGCGTGCCGGCCCAGACCGTACGGCCGGGCGTGCGCATCGCTTCGGCACGCAGCGCGTTGGTCATGGCCGGATCGTCGAAGCGCTTGTTCTGCACATTGTCGAAGGCCTGCGCGGTGTAGACGTCGGTCAGGCCGCTGCCCGAGCCGAGCACGCCGGTGGTCTTGTTGAGGAAGCCGGCCGCACCCAGGCCGTGGCCAATCTCATGCATCACCACGTTGAGGAAGTTGATCTGGCCTTCGGGCGTCTTGCCGTCCAGGCCCAGGTACCAGCCCGAGCCGGCCAGGCAGTCGTCCTTGCCCAGGTCGCCGTTGAATTGCGAAAACACGTCGGCCGGATCGCTGGGATCGGGGACCAGGTCCTGCCCGGCGATCGCATCGCCCAGCGCGGACGGATACAGCGTATTGGGCTTGGAACCGGGGAAATCGTTGACGATCCAGTTCGGGCCGGCCTGGCCCAGCGTGCCGCCGGTGGCGGTGCAGGTCAGCCGTGCGAACGAGGCATACACCTTGATCTCGACATTGCTCTGCAGCACTGCGCCCCACAGGTCCATCGCGTATTGGTAGGCGATGCGACGCTGCTCGCCAACCGAGCGCCCCGGGTTGCCGCCCAGGGGCGCAGCGCTGGTGGGGTCGTTCAAGCCGACGCTGGTGCCGGCGTCGCCATTGATCAGCGTGACGTTGGCGGCGCTGGCGTGCAGCGGCGCGATGGCGGCAGCCACGGCCAGGGACAGCAGCAACAAGGGCTTATTCATGCGGCGGCGCTCCGTGCTCGGCGTGGGCGGGTTGGGTGGCGGCGTCTTCGCCGTGCTCGATGACGATGCGGCCATCGGCCTGACGGGTCGCCATCAGTGAGCTCATCTGCGTGGCCGGCAACTTGCGCGCCACGGTGCCGTTGGGCAGGCGTCGCTCGGTCGCGCGTGCGGCAGATTCGGTCTGCGGCACCGCGGTGCGGGCAGCGCTGCTGCGGGCAGCCGAGGCGGCCTGCTGGTCCAGCGCCGCGCTCTCGGCGTCGGTCAGCGGGCGCAGCTTGCCGGTGGCGGGGTCGATGCCGACCTTGGAACTGCTGGTTGCTGCCTCCTGCGCGACGGCCATGGCCGGCAGACAAACGACGCACAACACACCGGACAGCATCCATCCGGGCTTACGAAAGCTCATCATCGTTGGGGTTTCCTTGGGTCCAGCAGGGAAAAGGGACGCCGTGCAGACACCAGCGTCGGGGGAATCCTTCCGTTTCAGTCTGTTCATGACTGAATCATGAATCCGTGATGTGTGTCAATCTTTTGACATATAGGCCACTGAATGCGAAGCGAGAGCCTGAAACGGTTATCGCCGCACTTGCGTTGGGGAAATTTCTGGGCGGTGCAGCGGCAGCTGGCACCCAAATCGGCCAGATTTTTGACGCGAACCAACCGGGCCGGAAGCCTCCCTTCCTCCCTGCGGGAGAAGGTGCTCCAGCCAAGATCTGGACGACTTATTCCCTTCTCCGCTTGGGAGAAGGTGCCCCGAAGGGCGGATGAGGGGTCGTGCGAAGCCAGGTGGAGGTTGAGAGCAGGGTGCGAGTACGCCTGAGCTTCGCCCCGTACCCTCACCCCAACCCCTCTCCCGAGGGATAGGGGCTGTATTCCGACCCGGCCAGTGGCCCGGCCTACGCAGGCAGTGCGGTCGTACCAATGCGCGCAAGCCATGCGTTGGTGGCCTGCTGGGAGATGCTTATGCCCGGCATCGGCATCGGCATCGGCATCGGCATCGGCATCAGCGCTTTCTTCGCGTACCTTGCGCTTGTCCCGCACGCAGCGCGTGTCATACGACCGCAGCGCGTTACAGTCTTGACCACTCCGCGCACCAGGTCCCCATGCACGCCGTCATCTATCACAACCCCAATTGCGGGACTTCCCGCAATACGCTCGCCCTGATCCGTCATACCGGCATCGAACCGCAGATCGTCGATTACCTGCAGCACCCGCCCACCCGCGAAACGCTGCAGTCCCTGATCGCCGCCGCCGGCATCCCGGTTCGCGAGGCCATGCGTCAGAAAGGCACCCCGTATCTGGAACTGGGACTCGACGATCCCGCGCTGGACGACGCAGCGTTGCTGAGCGCAATGCTCACGCATCCGATCCTGATCAACCGCCCCTTCGTGCAAACCGCGTTGGGGACGCGCTTGTGCCGCCCCTCCGAACGCGTGCTCGACCTGCTGCCACCCGCGACGAGCGGCTTCGTCAAGGAAGATGGCGAACGCGTGCTGGACGATGCCGGGCAACGCGTAACAGTCTGATAGACAGATACCCGAAACACGCAGTCATCCCAAAATGCGAAACGCCAAGCAGCGCCACTGACGCCCCAGCTACCAATCCCTAATCCCGAATCCCGAATCCCGAATCCCTAATCCCTAATCCCTAATCCCTAATCCCTAATCCCTAATCCCTAATCCCGAATCCCGAATCCCCAACCTCACCCCCACCTACCGCACAGGTCTTAAAATCGCCGCAACGTTCCCGGGAGCAGTCAGATGATTCGCGAAATTATCCGCATGGGCGACAAGCGCCTGCTGCGCGTGGCGCCGCCGGTGACCAACCTGGGCAGTGCCGAGCTGCGCGCGCTGGTGGCCGACATGTTCGAGACCATGGACGATGCGCGCGGCGTGGGCCTGGCCGCACCGCAGATCGCGGTGGATCTGCAGCTGATGGTGTTCGGCTTCGAAGCCAGCGAACGCTATCCCGACGCACCGGCGGTGCCGCGCACCGCGTTGGCGAATGCGCAGATCGAACCGCTGTCGGAGGAGATGGAAAACGGCTGGGAAGGGTGTCTGTCCATTCCCGGCCTGCGTGCCGTCATTCCGCGCTATCGCCACATTCGCTACCGCGGCTTTGCGCCGGACGGCAGCCCGATCGAGCGCGAGGCCGAAGGTTTCCACGCACGCGTGGTGCAGCACGAGTACGACCATCTGGTCGGCCGCTTGTATCCCTCGCGGATCGAGAACTTCGACACCTTCGGCTTCGAAGACGTGCTGTCCTACGACCTGTAGGCCATCGGTCGCAGCTGCACCCGGATGTGACAAGGGCGCCTTGCGGCGCCCTTGTCATGCTTACTTGAGCGCCTTGAAGCGCAGACGCTTGGGACCTGCGTCATCGCCCATGCGGCGGCGCTTGTCTTCTTCGTACTCGCGGTAGTTGCCCTGGAAGAACTCCACGTGCGAGTCGCCTTCGAACGCCAGGATGTGCGTAGCGATGCGATCCAGGAACCAGCGATCATGCGAGATCACGAAGGTGTTGCCCGGGAATTCCAGCAACGCATCTTCCAGCGCACGCAGGGTCTCGATGTCCAGGTCGTTGGACGGTTCGTCGAGCAGCAGCACGTTGCCGCCCTGCAGCAGGGTCTTGGCCATGTGCAGACGACCGCGCTCACCACCGGACAGCGAACCGACCATCTTCTGCTGGTCCTGGCCCTTGAAGTTGAAGCGGCCGATGTAGGCGCGCGACTGGATCTCCACGCCGTTGATGTTGAGGATGTCCAGGCCGCCTGCGATTTCCTGGAATACGTTGTGGTTGCCTTCCAGCTTGTCGCGGCTCTGGTCCACGTACGACAGCTGCACGGTCGGGCCGACCACGATCTCGCCGGAATCGGGCTTCTCCGCGCCGGTGATCATCTTGAACAGGGTCGACTTACCGGCACCGTTGGGGCCGATGATGCCGACGATGGCGCCGGGCGGCACGATCATCGACAGATTGTCGATCAGCAGGCGGTCGCCGAACTTCTTGGAGACGTTCTTGAATTCCATCACCGCATTGCCCAGGCGCTCGCCCGGCGGGATGAAGATTTCATTGGTCTCGTTGCGGCGCTGGTAGTCCACCGACTGCAGTTCTTCCAGGCGGGCCAGACGCGCCTTGCCCTTGGTACGGCCGCCCTTGGCATTCTGGCGCGACCATTCCAGTTCCTTCTGGATCGCCTTCTGGCGTGACTTTTCCTGGTTGTCTTCCTGCTTGAGGCGCTCGTCCTTCTGGGTCAGCCAGTCGGTGTAGTTGCCCTTCCACGGAATGCCGCGGCCGCGATCCAGTTCCAGGATCCACTCGGCGGCGTTGTCGAGGAAGTAGCGATCATGCGTCACCGCCACCACGGTGCCGGTGTAGCGCGCCAGGAACTGCTCCAGCCATTCCACCGATTCGGCGTCCAGGTGGTTGGTCGGTTCGTCGAGCAGCAGCATGTCCGGCTTCTGCAGCAGCAGCCGGCACAGCGCCACGCGGCGCTTTTCACCACCGGACAGCTTGCCGACCACCGCCTCCCACGGCGGCAGGCGCAGCGCATCGGCGGCCACGTCCAGCTGGTTTTCCAGGGTGTGCGCGTCGCCGGCGGCCAGGATCGCTTCCAGGCGTTCCTGTTCCTTGGCCAGGGCGTCGAAATCGGCGCCTTCCTCGGCATAGGCCAGGTACACCGCATCCAGCGCGGCCTGGGCCTGTAGCACGTCGCCCACGCCTTCCTCGACCGCTTCGCGCACGGTGTGCTCGGGGTTGAGCTGCGGTTCCTGCGCCAGGTAGCCGACCTTGATGCCGGCCTGCGGACGGGCTTCGCCCTCGAAATCGGTATCCACGCCGGCCATGATCTTCAGCACCGTGGACTTGCCGGCGCCGTTCAGGCCCAGCAGGCCGATCTTGGCGCCCGGGAAAAAGCTCAGCGAGATGTCCTTGATGATCTGCCGCTTGGGCGGGACCACCTTGCTGACGCGGTTCATGGTGTAGATGTATTGCGACATGGGTGCTCCGTGGACGCAGGCAGCCCACCGGCCGGGGCCGGAGGCAGCGGAAAAGGGATTGCGCCGATTATACGGGCAAGCGGCCTGGCTCGCGGCGACGCGGCGGTAGCTAAACGGCAGCCTACCGCCTACCTGAATGGGCGTTTTCGTAATCGATTCCAGCAAGAATGCGTTAAGGCGGCCAGCGCCTTAATGAAATTGCGACATCGCAGACAGGAGCAATCCCATGAACCGCAAACGCATCGTGACTGTTGTGCTTTCCTCCATCCTGGCGCTGGGCTCCGTGGCCCCGGCAGCGTTTGCCGACGACTGGGGCCGCGGCCACGACCGTCGTGGTCATGACCGTGACGATCACCGCGACCGCGACCGCGATTACCGTGGCAATTGGCGCAACGACCGCCGCGACTGGCATGACGAGCGCCGGGCCGACCGCCGCGATGACCGCCGTTACTACAGCAATGGCTACCGCGAGGGTTATCGCGATGCCCGTTATCAGGACCGTCGCTACGACCGCAACCGGGTCTATGTCTACGATCGCCCCAGCTACTACCGCGCCGGCCCGCCGCCGTGGGCCCGCGGCCAGCGTTTCCACGGCCCGGTCTACGTGATCAACGACTACGACCGCTACAACCTGCGCCGCCCGCCGTATGGCTACCGGTGGCAGCGCGACAACACCGGCAATCTGCTGCTGGTGGCCATTGCCACCGGTGTGATCGCCGACCTGGTGCTCAACAACTAGGCCTCGGCGCTGGCTCGGCCAGCGGGCAGGGCATCCGCAAAGGCGCACTCCGGTGCGCCTTTGTCGTTTCAGGGCGGAACCCGCCATGGCGCGCCTGGCCTGCGCCAGCGTCGCAATTGGTCACCTGTCCGCGCGGGGGCTTACAATCTGCGCCCCTACTGGCAACAGCTGCCCCGGAGCTCTGCATGTTCTCGCGCGATGTCCGACTGGAAACCTACGACCCCGAACTGGCCAAGGCCATCGCTGCTGAAGCCGGCCGCCAGGAGGATCATGTCGAGCTGATCGCCAGCGAAAACTACTGCAGCCCGCTGGTGATGGAAGCCCAGGGCAGCCAGCTGACCAACAAGTACGCCGAAGGCTACCCGGGCAAGCGCTACTACGGTGGTTGCGAGTTCGTCGACATTGCCGAGCAGCTGGCGATCGAACGCATCAAGCAGGTGTTCGGCGCCGATTATGCGAACGTGCAGCCGCACAGCGGCTCGCAGGCCAACCAGGCGGTGTATCTGGCGCTGCTGCAGCCCGGCGACACCATCCTGGGCATGAGCCTGGCCCATGGCGGCCACCTGACCCACGGCGCCAAGGTCAACGTCTCCGGCAAGCTGTTCAACGCCGTGCAGTACGGCGTCAACGAGCAGGGCCTGATCGACTATGACGAGGTGCAGCGTCTGGCCACCGAGCACAAGCCGAAGATGGTTGTGGCCGGCTTTTCGGCGTATTCGCAGAAGATCGACTGGGCGCGTTTCCGCGCCATCGCCGACAGCGTCGGTGCGTATCTGTTCGTGGACATGGCGCATGTGGCCGGCCTGGTCGCCGCCGGTGTGTATCCGAGCCCGCTGGAGCATGCGCACGTGGTCACCTCGACCACGCACAAGACCCTGCGCGGCCCGCGTGGCGGCATCATCGTGGCCAAGGGCGCGAGCGAAGAGCTGCAGAAGAAGCTGCAGTCGATCGTGTTCCCCGGCATCCAGGGCGGCCCGCTGATGCACGTGATCGCGGCCAAGGCGGTGGCGTTCAAGGAAGCGCTGGAGCCGGAATTCAAGACCTACCAGCAGCAGGTGGTCAAGAACGCGCAGGCGATGGCCAACACGCTGATCGCGCGTGGCTACAAGATCGTGTCCGGCGGCACCGAAAATCACCTGATGCTGGTGGACATGATCGGCCGCGACGTCTCCGGCAAGGACGCAGAGGCCGCGCTCGGCAAGGCGCACATCACCGTCAACAAGAACTCGGTGCCCAACGACCCGCGCTCGCCGTTCGTCACCTCCGGCCTGCGCCTGGGCACCCCGGCGATCACCACCCGCGGTTACATGGAGCAGGACAGCATCGACCTGGCCAACTGGATCGCCGACGTGCTCGACGCTCCCAGCGACGAAGCGGTGCTGGCCAAGGTCCGCGACGCGGTGACCGCGCAGTGCAAGAAGTATCCGGTGTATGGCTGAGGTGCCGGGATTGGTGATTCGGGATTGGGGATGCGCGGCAAGTGCGTCCTTGCTCCTGCTGTTGCCAATCCCTAATCCCCACTTCCCAATCTCGGCGACCTGATGCACTGCCCCTTCTGCCAGCACAACGACACCCGCGTGATCGATTCGCGGGTGTCCGAAGACGGGACGACGATTCGTCGGCGTCGCGAGTGCGAGGCGTGTGGCGAGCGTTTCAGCACCCTGGAAACGATCGAACTCAAGCTGCCGACCGTGGTCAAGAGCGATGGCGGGCGCGAGGCGTTCGATGCGCGCAAGCTGCGCACCAGTTTCGACCGCGCGCTGCAAAAGCGCCCGGTGTCCGAAGAACAGATTGAAGCGGCAGTGCGCGCGGTGGTGCATCAGTTGCGCATGTCCGGCGAGCGCGAGGTGGGCTCGCTGCGGGTGGGCGAATACGTCATGGTCGAGCTGCGCAAGCTGGATCATGTGGGCTATGTGCGCTTCGCCTCGGTGTACCGCAGCTTTCAGGACGTGGCCGATTTCCGCGAGGAAATCGAAAAGCTCGAGCGCGAGCTCCCGGTCGGCATCGAGCAGTTGCCGTTGCTGGAAGCGGCCCTGGAGCGCGCCGGCAAGCCCGGCAAGCGGTGAGCGCGATGCGCATTGCCTGCGTGGCCGACACGCCGCAGCTGCTGTCCGCCATCGCGCAGGCGCATCTGCAGGCCTTCGGCAGTCTGTTGCCGGACTGGAATTTCGATGAGGCCTTGAGCGAGTTGCGCAGCCACACCCGCGACGGGGTGATCCCGACCACGTGGGTGGCGCTCGATCAGGCGCAGTGGCTCGGGTCGGTCAGCCTGCTGGAAAACGACGATTCGCGTATCCGGCAATGGTCGCCATGGCTGGCGTCGCTGTACGTGCAGCCGCAGGCGCGCGGGCAGGGCATTGGCGAGGCGCTGGTGACGCACTGCGTGCAGGCCGCTGCGCGCATGGGCGTGCCGGCGTTGTACCTGTATTGCCAACCAGTGCTGGTGCCGTTTTATCAGCGGCTGGGCTGGCAGACGCATGCAGAATTACTGCTGGGGCCGATGCAGATCGTGGTGATGTGTATCGAACCGCAAGCGGCAACGCAATGAGCGCAACCGCCGACGATCATCGCTGGATGGCGCAGGCATTGCGCCTGGCCGAGCGTGGCGCCTACACCACCCGCCCCAATCCGATGGTTGGCTGCGTGATCGTGCGCGATGGCGTGTGCGTGGGCGAGGGCTTTCATCAACGTGCCGGCGGCCCGCATGCGGAAGTGTTCGCACTGCGCGCGGCTGGCGCGCTGGCGCGTGGCGCCACCGCTTACGTCACGCTGGAGCCGTGTGCGCATTACGGACGCACGCCGCCCTGTGCCCTGGCCTTGATCGATGCCGGCGTTGCGCGTGTGGTTGCGGCGATGGCCGACCCGTTTCCGCAGGTCAACGGCGGCGGGTTTGCGCTGCTGCGCGAGGCCGGGATCGAGGTGCTGAGCGGCGTCCTGCAGGCACAGGCGCGCACGCTCAACCAGGGATTTCTGTCGCGGGTGGAGCGTGGGCGGCCGTGGTTGCGGGTCAAGCTCGGCGCCAGCCTGGATGGACGTACGGCGCTGGCCAGCGGTGAATCCAAGTGGATCACCGGAAGTGACGCGCGCGCAGATGTGCAGCGCTGGCGTGCACGTGCGGGCGCGATCCTCACTGGTGCAGGCACGGTGCTGGCCGACGACCCCTCCATGACGGTGCGGCTGGGCGATGACACGCCGGTCGTGCCGCCGCTACGCCTGGTGCTCGATGCCGGGCTACGGACGTTGGCGTGCAGGAACATGCGTCAGGGCGATGCGCCCACGCTGTATCTGCATGGCGAGGATGTGGCTGCACCTTCGCTGGACGATGCGCAGTTCCTTGCGATGCCGTTGCAAGCCGGCCGCTTCGATCTGGCGGCGGTGTTGGCCCTGCTTGGCGAGCGCTGCATCAACGAGGTGCATGTGGAAGCCGGCGCAACGCTGGGTGGTGCGCTGCTGCAGGCCGGCCTGGTCGACGAACTGCTGGTCTACATGGCGCCGGTACTGCTGGGCGATACCGCCAGGCCGCTGCTGGCCGGGCTGGGCATCGAGACGATGGCGCAGCGCGCTGCGTTGCAGCTGCTGGATGTGCGCCAGCTCGGTCAGGATCTGCGTCTGCGCTATGCGCCGGTTGTTGCCGGGTGAGCGCTGCATGGCCCGCGCGATGCCGCGCAGCTGTACTGTTGCGCGCATAAAAAAAGGCCCCGCATGCGGGGCCTTGGTGCATCTGAGTCGCGTCGATCAGAAGCTCGCGCGCACGCCGACCTTGTACTGGTTGGCGTCGTCGATGAACTGCGCTTCGGCGACCAGGCCCCAGGTGCGGGTGAAGTTGACCTGACCACCCAGGGTGCCGACGAACTCGCCTTCGTCCACGTCGCTACCGTCGATATAGCCGGCCTTGATCCAGGCTTCGGTCCGCGGCGAGGGCTTGCCGCGCAGGCCCAGGTTGGCGAAGCCCAGGTTAGTCGAGTCCGACGCCTTGTCGATCGAACGGCCGCGCAGGCGCAGATCGGATTCGACCTTGGTGCGCAGCACGCTGATGTCGGCGGTGAACTCGACGCGCTCGGTCATTTCCTGGCGGTAACCGATACCCGCCGTGGCCTGCTGCAGGGTGCCGTCGATCACGAAGCCGCTGCCGAGGTTGTAGTCCTTGGTGGCACGCTCGTAGCTGGCCAGCAGGTAGACCGGCTGGGCAATCTGCCAGGAGCCGCGGATGTAGCCGCCATCGATGTCGTCGGACGCGTCGTTGACGTTGATCTCGGTCCGGTTCCAGCCGCCTTCGACGTAGGAATAGCTCAGGCCTTCGGCCGAAGCAGCAAACGGTGCGGCGGCCAGCAGGGCAGCCAGAATCAGGGTGTTACGCATTGGATGTCTCTCTCCGAATTGATGTCCGTGTCTCCGTCCCGTTGCGGGAGGGAAAAAGCGACGTCTCCCGTCGCGGCGCGTAAATTAACAGATCCTTCACAATCCTGGCTATGGGGGATTTCCCGACATGACGCAGTGTCCTGCCAGCCTTGGCCCACGCTCAGCCATCGCGCCGATGTGCCCTGTTAGACTTTGCGCACCGGTTCGCCGGTACTCACGAACGTCTTCAGGGCGGGGTGCGATTCCCCACCGGCGGTAGGCATGCGCAAGCATGCGAGCCCGCGAGCGCTTGCACTTCAGGGTTGAGCGGATCCACGCGAAACCCCTGCTGCGCAAGGTCAGCAGATCCGGTGCGATGCCGGGGCCGACGGTATAGTCCGGATGAAAGAAGACGGCCAACGCGCAGCCTTGCGGCTGTGCGCGCGCCTGTTTGCCTTGTGGCGTTTTTCGCTCAACTCCTGCGAGAAACGACTATGTCCATGCGTCACCCGTCGCGCTGCGTCGCGATCTTCCACAGCACTTTGTCTGCGCTGTCGTCATCAACGACGGAGGTGTGCTGATGTTTACCGGAATCATCGAAGGCGTCGGCCATCTGGCGGCGCGCCAGCCGCAGGGCGGCGATGTGCGTTTCACCTTCGCCACCGGCAACCTGCCGTTCGAGGCGGTGCAGCTCGGCGAGAGCATTGCCGTCAACGGCGTGTGCCTGACCGTGATCGCTTTCGACGCGGGCAGCTTCCAGGCCGATGCCTCCACCGAAACCCTGTCGCTGACCACGTTGGGCGCCTTGCCGGAAGGCGCGTTGCTCAACCTGGAGCGCGCGATGCGCCCGACCGACCGCCTCGGCGGGCATCTGGTCAGCGGGCATGTCGACGGTCTGGGCCGGGTGCAGTCGGTACATGGCGATGCGCGCGCGCAGCGCTGGCGGTTTGCCGCCCCGCCGGCGGTGTTGCGCTATGTCGCCAAGAAGGGCTCGATCTGCGTGGACGGGGTCAGCCTCACCGTCAACGAAGTGGATGAGGATGGCTTCGAGGTCGCGTTGATTCCGCACACGGTGGCCAACACCGCGTTTGCGCAGACCGCGGTTGGCGCGGCGGTGAATCTGGAAATCGACTTGGTGGCGCGCTATGTCGAACGCCTGCTGGGCACGCGGGGTGCGGCATGAATTTCGCACCCGTTCCGGAATTGATCGAGGAACTGCGCGCCGGCCGCATGGTGGTGATCGTCGATGACGAGGACCGCGAGAACGAAGGCGATCTGATCATGGCGGCCGAGCTGGTCAAGCCGTCGGACATCAACTTCATGGTGACCCACGCGCGCGGGCTGGTGTGTCTGTCGCTGACCCGCGAGCGCTGCGCGCAGCTCGGCCTGGCGCCGATGGTGCGCAACAACACCGCGCAGTTCCAGACCAACTTCACCGTCAGCATCGAGGCGGCCGAAGGCGTGACCACCGGCATCTCCGCCTACGACCGCGCACACACCGTGCGCACCGCGGTGCGGCCGGATGCCAAACCGCAGGATCTGAGCCAGCCGGGGCATATCTTCCCACTGATCTCCCAGCCCGGCGGCGTGCTGACCCGCGCCGGCCATACCGAAGCGGCTAGCGACCTGCCGATGCTGGCCGGGCTGGAACCGGCCGGCGTACTGGTGGAAGTGCTCAACCCGGACGGCAGCATGGCGCGGCGCCCGCAGCTGGAGGTGTTCGCACGCGAGCACGGGCTGAAGATGGGCTCGATCGCCGATCTGATCGCCTACCGCCTGGCCAACGAGCACACCGTCGAGCGCGTGGACGAGCGCGAGATCAGCACCGAGTTCGGCCCGTTCACGCTGGTGACCTACCGCGACCGCATCGCCCACGACCTGCACTTTGCGCTGGTGCGCGGCACTGCCGATCCGGCCACGCCGACGCTGGTGCGCGTGCAGGTGGAAAACCCGCTGGCCGATCTGCTGCACTGGCAGCGCGACGACTTTGGCGTGGCCGCCACCGATGCCTTGCGTGCGATCGCCGCCGAAGGGCAGGGCGTGATGGTGGTGCTGTCGGCACCGCGCGACACCGAATCCTTGCTGGCACGGCTGCGTCAGCAACCGGAAGCGGCCACCAACGCCAAGGACGTCAGCCAGTGGCGGCGCAACGGGGCCGGCGCGCAGATCCTGGCCGAACTGGGCCTGGGCAAGCTGCGCGTGCTGGGCACGCCGCGGCGTCAGGTGGGCCTGGCCGGGTTCGGGCTGGAGGTGGTGGAGTACCTGGAATGCCACGCGGGCGAAGGGGTGCGCTCGGTGCCGGCGGCCGCGCTGCCCTGATGTAGCGCGCGCGGCCTGGAGCCGGCGCTGTTCGGTGGTTGCCGGGCGCGCAACAGGAACCGCGCTGTCCGAGTGGCGCGCGCGGTTGTTGCGCATCGACCATGCCAGCTGCCCGCCGGACCAGCCCGTGCTGCGCGCTCCCGAATCGTTTCCTGGCGACATGGCCGGGGCTGCTTCGGCACCCCGGCCGCCACGTACCGGCCGGGCCAGGCCCCGGCAGCTGTTAAACTTGCCGCCCCCTCGAGTTGCCGACCCGCATGACCCACTACGAAGGCGATCTCCGCCCCACCACCGCGCGCTTTGCGATCATCGCCAGCCGCTGGAATGCCCGCATCACCGACGCGTTGGTCACCGGTGCGCGTCAGAGCCTGGCCGGCAACGGCATCGGCGAGGACGCCATCGACGTGATCCGCGTGCCGGGCGCCTGGGAAATCCCGATCGCCGCCAACCGCCTGGGGCAATCCGGACAGCATGCGGCGATCATCGCGCTGGGCTGCGTGATCCGCGGCGACACCCGCCACTACGAACACGTCGCCGACCTGTGCGCCGAAGGCCTGATGAGCGTGCAGTTGCAGACCGGCGTGCCGGTGCTCAACGGCGTGCTCGCGGTTGAGCGCGTGGAAGATGCCGAGGCGCGTGCCGGTGGCAGCCATGGCAACAAGGGCGAAGAATGCGCGCTTGCGGCATTGGAACTGGTCAATTTGATGGAGTTGTTGCCATGAGCAAGTCCGGTGGACACGCCCGCCACGTCCGTCGCGACGGCATCGACCCGGTGCTGCGTTCGCGCGCGCGTCGGCGTGCCTTGCAGGCGGTGTATGCCTGGCAGATTTCCGGCGGGTTCGCCAAGCAGGTGATCTCGCAGTTTGCGCACGAGCAGGCGCACGAAGTGGCCGATCTGGCCTATTTCGAAAACCTGGTCGAAGGCGTGCTGAGCAACCGCGCCGAGCTCGACACCGCGCTGACGCCGTATCTGGATCGCGGCGTGGAAGAGGTCGACGCGATCGAACGTGCAGTGCTGCGCCTGGCTGCCTATGAGCTGCTGTATCGCCAGGACGTGCCGTACCGCGTGGTGATCAACGAAGCGATCGAAACCGCCAAGCGCTTCGGCTCCGAACACGGCCACACCTACGTCAACGGCGTGCTGGATCGCGCCTCGGTGGAGTGGCGCAAGGTGGAGTCGGGCGCTAGCGGCGCCTGAGGCGCCGCGGGATTGGGCAGTTGGGATTGGGGATTGGCCGCGGCGCTGGTCCCTGCCAATGTGCGGCGTGACCAATCCCCACTGCCAAATCCCCAATCCCGGCCCTTCAAATGCCCGAATTCGATCTAATTGCCCGCTTGCGCGCGCGCATTGCGGCGCGTGCGGATGTGCCGTTGGGGATTGGCGACGATGCGGCGCTGCTGCAGCCGCCGCCGGGCGAGCAACTGGCGATCACCGCCGATACGCTCAATGCGGGCGTGCATTTTCCGCACGAGACGCGTGCCGAGGATCTGGGCTGGAAGACGCTGGCGGTCAATCTGTCCGACTTGGCGGCGATGGGCGCGCAGCCGCGCTGGTGCACCTTGTCGCTGTCGTTGCCGCACGATGATGCCGCATGGGTCGACGCGTTCGCTGATGGATTCTTTGCACTGGCCGATGCGCATGACATTGCGCTGGTCGGTGGCGACACCACGCGCGGGCCGTTGTCGTGTGCGGTGACCGCGATCGGCAGCCTGCCACCGGGTGCGGCGCTGCGTCGCGATGGCGCACGTGTGGGCGATGACGTCTGGGTCACCGGCGCGCCGGGTGAGGCGGCGGCGGCCTTGTCGCTGTGGGAGGCCGGCCAGCTGGACGTGACCTGTGCGGCGGCCGATCCGTTGCACGAACTGTGGCGCGGCCGCCTGCTGCGCCCGCAGCCGCGCGTGCAGGCCGGGCTGCGCTTGCGTGGACTTGCGCACGCCTGTGTGGACATCTCCGATGGCTTGCTGGCCGATCTGGGCCATCTGTGCGAACGCAGCGGCGTGGGCGCGCAGCTGGCGCTGGCGGCACTGCCGGCAATGCCACGCAGCACCGGGATCAGCGCGCTGCAATGCATCGGCTGGCAACTCGGCGGCGGCGACGACTACGAGCTGTGCTTCACCGCCGCCGTGCAACACCGCGACGCAGTGGCGCAGGCGATGGACTTCGCCGGAGTCGCGGTGACGCGTATCGGCCAGATCGTCGCCACGCCAGGCGTGGTGGTCCACGACGCGGACGGCAACCTGTGGCAGCCGCCGCAACGCGGGTATCAGCACTTCGTGGGCTGAGCTGAGCGCGCGGGAGGCGTGGCGCGGGCGTGCTGCATCGCAGCCAACGTCTGCGGGTCTGGAGCGGCCAGGCGATAAGCGCCCGCTGTTTCCACTTGCCGGCCGGGCCCGCGACTGCGGCGCGCCCGCCTCCCGAATCCCGCCTCCCGCCTCCCGCCTCCCGAATCCCGCCTCCCGAATCCCGCCTCCCGCCTCCCGCCTCCCGAATCCCGCCTCCCGAATCCCGAATCCCGAATCCCGAATCCCGAATCCCGAATCCCGAATCCCGAATCCCGAATCCCGAATCCCGAATCCCGAATCCCGAATCCCGAATCCCGAATCCCGAATCCCGGCCCTTGAGCCATACCGTACCGTCTGGTACGTTCGCGACGTTCTCCCCCGAACCACGGATGCATGGCAGTTGCCGCTGGGCCATCCCGGCCCGGCCTTGCGTGGGAGAGATCCGCATGAACAAGCGTTGGATCGGACGCATCGCCGCATTGGCGTTGCTGGTGGCATCGGCGTCGGCGGTGGCGGGCGCTTTCAGCAAGAGCTACGAACGGATTCCCGGCTGGGACGGCGCACCGATGGGCGCACTGGTCTTGGTGCCGCAGGGGCAGGGCAGCGGGCCGTTTCCGCTGATCGTGATGCCGGCCAGCTGGTCGTTGCCGAATCTGGAGTACCTCGGCCGCGCGACCCAGCTGGCCAGCGATGGCTACGTGGTCGTCAGCTATACCTCGCGCGGGTTCTGGGATTCGGCCGGGCAGATCGATATCGCCGGCGCCGACACGGTGGAAGACGTCAGCGCGGTGATCGACTGGGCGCTGGCGCATACGCCTGCGAACCCGAATGCGATCGGTGCGTCGGGCATCTCGTATGGCGCGGGCATCAGCCTGCTGGCGGCCGAGCGCGATCCGCGCATCAAGGCCGTGGCTGCGCTCAGCGGCTGGGCCGATCTGGAAGCGTCGCTGTATTCCAACCGCACCGTCAGCCAGCAAGGCGTTGGGCTGTTGGTCGGTGCCGGCGCGTTGACCGGACGTCCCGGCCCGGATCTGGCGCAGATCAGCACACGGGTTGCCGTTGGCGATTACGACGGCGCCGTGCAGGGCTTCCTGCCGCAGGCCGCGTCGCGCAGCCCGGCAAGCGATGTGGCCGCGCTCAATGCGCGTGGCACGGCGGTGCTGCTGGGCAATGCCTTCAACGACGGCCTGTTTCCGCCGAACCAGACCATCGCATTCTTCAATCAGTTGCGCGGGCCCAAGCAGTTGCTGCTCAGTCAGGGCGATCACGCCACCGCAGAACTGCCGGGCGCGCTCGGCCTGCCCAACGAGGTCTACACGGCGACCACGCGCTGGTTCGATCGTCATCTCAAGCAGCTGCGTAACGGCGTGGACAGCGAAGCGCCGGTGCGGCAGTCGCCGCGCGCGGGGCAATGGCTGGAGTACGCGGACTGGGCGTCGGTGCAGCAAGGCAACACGCGCCTGGGGTTATCCGCACCTTCCGGATTGCTCAGCCCCACCGGCGGCTTGATCGGTGATACCGCCAGCGGATGGCAATCGCGCATTGCCACCGATGTGCCGACATTGGCCGACTCGGGCGTGGTCCTGGTCAGTGGCCTGTTGCAAGGCATCGGTGTGCCGGTCACCACCTCGATTCCGTTGGTCAATCGCATCGGCGCGGCAGTGTGGGTGGGTGCGCCAGCGAACACACTCCGGCGACTGGCCGGCAGTCCATCGCTGCGCGTGACCGTGGTACCCAGCCAATCGAAAGTGAGCCTGTTTGCCTATCTGTATCGCATGGACGCGTTAGGCGTGGCGCAATTGATCACGCATGCGCCGTACTCGCTACGCGGGGCTACACCTGGCCAAGCAGTGACGCTGGATTGGCCGCTGCAAGCGGCTGCTACGGAGATTCCGGCAGGGCAGCGCCTGGTGCTGGTGATCGACACGCAGGACGTGCGCTACACCGATGCCAGCGATGGTGGCGGCACGGTGACGTTTACCTCGCCGGCGGCAACGCCATCGGTATTGAACGTGCCGCTGCGGTAACGCTGCGCTGGGCTAACTCGGATAACGCAGGGTCCGGTCATCGTTCAATGCAAGCCGAGCAACGCGCAAGCTTTAGAAAGTATTGATTAACTTTTTGGTGCGGTGTCCTCGCCGCTTGCGGGACCCTTGGCGGCATGGATGCCGCCCACTGAGCTTCCAGGGATGGAGTCACGGCGTGTTCCGCAAGCGGTGAGGGCGCTTCGCACTCGACTAACCGGAATTTTGGCCGCATCTAACAAACGACGCTATGACTCGACTGTTGACTGCCTTGTGTCTGGAAGTAAATTGCCCGCGCGGATAGATCAGTTGTAGAGCGTTGGTCTGCGGCTTGGCTGCAGGGCCCTTGCCCGCCCACCGTCGCGGGACACGCCGCAAGTACGTCCGTGTAGGCTCTTACGCGGCATCCATGCCGCGTAAGGTCCCGCGACGGTGGGCGGGCAAGGACCAGTCGAGATGGTCGGTGTGCATAGGCAAGCGAGGCATGACATGCGTTTTTGTATGGCAGCATGCCCGATCAGTTGTCCAAGACGAGCCGAGCAAAGCAATAAGCCGGTTTTCAATGAAGCAACCTAAAAACTTCTCCAAGTCTCTATGCGCTTTGGGCGTCGTACTCCGAAGGCCTGGATAGCGCGGATGGTCAGTTGTAGAGCGGTTGATCCGCGGCTTGGCTGCAGGGCCCTTGCCCGCCCACCATCGCAGGACACGCCGCAAGTACGTCCTTGTAGGCCCTTACGCGGCTTCCATGCCGCGTAAGGTCCCGCGACGGTGAGCGGGCAAGGACCAGTCGAGATGGTCGGTGTGCACGGGCAAGCAGCGCATGACATGTCGAGATGGTCGGCGTGCGTGGTTGTCTTTGGAGATCCGGGATGCGCGGATAGGTCAGCTGTAGATCGGCGTGTCCCGAAGCCGGCGATGGCGCCGCGCCCTCGGCCTTGTCTTCAGGCCGAAAAAGTATGCGGTTCGGCTGCAAATGCCACTGCCAGTGCGCCCTTGCCGACGTTGACCATGCCGGTCAGGCTCATCACGCTTTCGAACAATTCCACGTCGTGGGTCTGACAGGCGCTTTGCAGGGCGGCGTAGCCGGGCAGGGCGTGCAGCTCGGCCAGTTCGCCGCCGTAGCCCACGCACACGGTCGGTGTCATCAAGCCCTCGCGGACCTTGCGCACGGTGAAGCCGAACAGCTTTTCGACCGACGGCTCGAAGCCTTTCAACTTGGCCACCGGTTCGGTGACGCCGCGGTAGGCGCGCAGCACCGGCTTGATGTCCAGCGCGCTGCCGAGCGCGGCGCCGATCAGGCCCACGCTGCGATCGCCCTTGGTGCGTGCACGCGCACGCAGGTAATAGAGATCGCGTGGAATCATGTAGCCGTAGGTGTGTTCGGCCAGCTGTTCGAGCCGGCTGCGGATTGCCGCCACGCCCTGACCCTGCGCGCGCAGGCGTACTGCTTCCACTGCAGTGATGCCCTGGCCGGCAAACAGGTTGAGCGTATCGATCACGCGCAGCGCGAACGGCGAGGTGTGGCCGGCCGCCTGCCGGATCGGCTTGTAATCGTTGAGGATCGCGAAGCTGGCCTGCATCGCATTGTCGAAGATCTGGCTGCGCAGCTTGGAGATGGTCAGGCAGAACACGTGGTCGTAGTCGATGACCAGCCGTTGCAGGAACAGGTCGCGAATCTGGTTGACAGAGAACGGCGTGGTTTCCGCTTCGTGCCCACGCTCGGCCACATGCGCCTGCAGAAAGCTCAGCGTCGCTTCCTCGTCGCGGTGATCGGCCAGCACCGCTTCGCCGATGCGTACGCTGATCGGCAATACGATGACGTTGTTGCGTTGAATGAAGTCCTGCGGCAAATCGCAGGCACTGTCCACCACGATTCCGATGCGCATCGTCGCCCCCTCCGGCTGTTGCGTTATCTGTAATTGCGAACGCTATCGCAAAA
Source organism: Xanthomonas sp. NCPPB 1826 (assembly GCF_056725285.1). Taxonomy (NCBI): domain Bacteria; kingdom Pseudomonadati; phylum Pseudomonadota; class Gammaproteobacteria; order Lysobacterales; family Lysobacteraceae; genus Xanthomonas; species Xanthomonas sp. NCPPB 1826. Next base: position 4,089,869 of record NZ_CM161521.1, on the reverse strand, counting down.
CAGCGGAGGCGAGTAGGGCTGCCGGCCGAAAGCTGGGTACCCCTAAGCAAGGGCGCGCGAGGGGAGCCCGGCGCACTGCCACCAGGCAAGCTCGACGCATCCGAATAGGGCCTGGAGCAAGCAGCCGCAGGCGTGGCCGAAACGCAGACCACCGCCATGTGGCTCTGCACCATTCGCGCGCACCGCACCGTCATGCAGATGACCGGTACATCCTGTCGCACTGCGATTTACGTTGCGAACTGAGCATCGGCGCACGCTTCTGCTGCAAGGTAGCGCCCGCTATCGCAGATGACGAGCGAGGCCTGCCGCAATTGCTATAGCTCCCGTCACAAGGCCGCTGCTAGGGTCCGACGCGACCGCTGCAAAGCGGCTTCTCGACGCTGCCGCACCGGCATCGCCGCGCTGAACCCACACGGAGAGAGTCAACATGCAGAACAGCCAATCCAGCACCCTTACTCAGACCGGCGCACAGGCGCCGACTACACGGCGGCGCGCATCGCGCTGGTGGAAGGCTGCGCTGGCCGTGGGTCTGGTCGCCCTGGCGCCGGCGGCGCTGGCCGGTCCCTACAAGGTCTTCGGCAACCACTATGCGTGGGTCAATAATTTCAACGATCCCAACAACATCATCCAGGGCACGTTCGGCACCGGCAGCACGCCCGAGCTGACCGTCACCTTCAACTTCGCCGACTACAATCTCTATGGCTATCCGGCGATCGTGCGCGGCTGGCATTACGACTGGAACCCGACCAGCGACACGCTGTTTCCGCGGCAGATTTCCTCGCTGAGCAAGATCCCGCTCAAGTTCACCTACAGCGCCGGCGGGACCAATCTCGCAGGCGATTTTGCCTACGACATCTTCTTCCGCTGGGATACCGCCAAGGGCAACCCGCAGCTGGAAGTGATGATCTGGGGCGATCACAACTCCTGGCCGATCGGCACACTGACTGCCAGCAAGGTGATCACCGCGGGCGGGCGCACCTTCGACCTGTGGGAGGGCTTCAACTCCGGTGCCGGCTATTACGTCTACACCTTCATCCCGACCGGCACCGCCGGGCAGGCCACGCTCAAGACCAGCGGCAGCCTCAACGTGGACGCCAAGCCCTTCCTCAACTGGTTGCAGACCAACCGGTCCAAGGATGGGCGCTACAACAACAGCATGTATCTGCATGCAGCCGAAGCCGGTTTCGAAGTGGTGCGCGGCAATGGTTGGGCAAAGGTGAGCGCGACGCTGGATGCGCAGTAAGTACAGCGTCCATCGGCCGCACGGCTGAGGGCGCAGTTGGCGTTGGAGACCGGCGTGCAGCACACCGCACGCCGGTGACCGCATCTGCTGCGCTGGCTTGAAGATAATCGTCGACGATTGCCGACCGCTTGAGAGTCAATGAGGTGGCGTGTGCGCGGCGCATGCATTGCATGCCTCGCGTACTGGATGAGGCCACGGTGACCGGTTCGCATGGATGACCACATCTGCGCCCCGTCAGTGCGTGGACATTCGGAATACCGCGCGCCTGCGTCGTGGTGCCGGATGCGCAAGGGTCGGTCATCCACTGCGCGGTGTTGCGCCGTTGTGGTGGGGGCTGTGTCCAACCATCCATCATCGGAGTACACCCATGCAAGTGCACGACGGTTTTCGTTCGCTGCTGTCCCTGCGTTGCGGCTTGTCGTTGCCGCGCGCCGCTGCGCTGGCCTTGGCACTGGCCGCTGCCAGCGCCAGTGCCTATACCGGCCAGACCAAGGTCTACGGCACGCAGTACGCTTACAACAATAATTTCAACGACAAAAACAACAATATCCAGGCGACGTTCGGGTCGGGTAGCACGCCGAGCATGACAATCAGCTACAACCTGCCCAGCGGCGCCTTGTATGGCTACCCGGCGATCTGCCGCGGTTGGCATTACACGATGAATCCGGCCACCGACAGCTACTTTCCGCATCAGGTGTCCAAGATCGCCAGCTTGAGCGGCGCATTGGCATTCACCACCAAGGGTAGCGGGCAGACCGGCGATTTCGCCTACGACCTGTTCTTCCGCAAGGACACCAGCAAGGGCAATCCGCAGCTGGAAGTGATGATCTGGGGCGCCAACAATTCGTATCCGCTGGGCACCCTGACGACCTCCAATGCCATCACCTCAGGCGGCGTCACCTACGACCTGTGGGAAGGCAACAACGATGCCGCCGGCTATTACGTCTATACCTTCATTCCACATGGCACGGCCGGCAACAGCAATGCCTTGCCTGCCAAGGGCAATGTCAATGTCAACGTCAAGGCCTTCCTGACCAGGTTGCAGGACTTGCGTGCCAGCGATGGCCGCTACAGCAATGCGCTGTATCTGCAGGTGGTGGAAGGCGGTTTCGAGGTCACCGGCGGCATGGGTACGGTGTCGCTCAGCGGGTCGATTGCCGCCAAGTAAGCATGCTTGCCGATAGCGATCGACTGACGGCAGTCAGGCAGGCCGAGCAGCGCGTAGGTCTTGTGCATGACGACGTGCATTGACCACGCATTGTCAGGGCCTGCCATTTCCTGAGCCTTATGCGCCATCGCATTCACCGCACGCAGCCGCGGCGGTGAATGCGACATCGGTGTGTCTTGCACTGCCATCGTCATCCCTGCGCACATGCCAATCAAATGCGGCACGTGCCACGGGCCCATGCGTGCTAGGCATTGTTGCGCGCTGCTCGCACCTGTCCGGCATCCCGCTCGCCAAAGCGCTTACAGCGCCACCAACTGGATACTGTCGAACACCACGGCCGGGCTGAGAAAGCCGTTGTCCGGCGATCCCGAGGCGATGCCGATCTCGATCCGGTTGCTGCCCGATTGCAGCGCAGATGCCGGGATGTCCACCTCATACAGCGTGTTGTTGCCGCGCCATGTGCCGCGGGTGATGCCGCGTGTCTTGGGTTGCGTGGGCGCGGACGGCACCGGGCCATTCCAACGCGCATTGACGCTGATCTGCGGGCGCGCGCCGACCTGCGTCAGTGGCACGAAGATGCGCAGGCGATAGCCACGCACTTCACTCGAGCCCAGGGTGAAGTCGATGCGGGTCGAGGTGTTGATGCCGCGCCATTGCACTGCCGGAAAGCTGCCCGCACTGCTCGATCCAACCGAATATGTCACCGGGGTCCAGCTCATGCGCTTGTCGGATGGATGCGCACGTGGCAGCAGATCCGCATGGCGGAAACCGGCCGGCGTGCCATCGGCCGTGCCGATTTGCCACTTGAGCGTTCCCGGCAGCACAACAGCTTGCAGTGCCGCTTGCGTGGTCGCGTTGGCGTGGATCTCCACATCGCGTTGCGCGACCTCCAGTTCGTTCTGGTAGAGCGTCATGCGGTAGCGTCCCGGGCGCACGCCGGCAATCTGGTAATCGCCGCTGCCGTTGGCGGTGGCCCAGTATTCGGCCTGGTCGTTGCGCAGGCCGATCACGGCAGGCTGGCCGGACAGCACGCCGCTCACCCGGCCGCTCAGCGCTCCGCGCCCGTCGCTGGCGAGATAACCGGTCAAACCCAGCGTTGCATCGACGAAGGCGGTGTCCAGTTGCGCGCTGGAAGGCGTCCCGCCATCGGTGAACAGCAGCCCGTACACCCCATGCAGGCCACCGCGGAATGCCTCGGTCTGGGTGTGATCGGAATACATGTAGTTATAGAGCCCATGCGTCACGCGGGTTTTCTGGGTGGCGATATCCTTGAAGAACGGCCCGCCGGAACTGCGTTCGCGGTTGCCCATCAGCATGAACACCGCCACGCCCGAACCGCTGACCCCGTGCACCTGGTCGTCCATCATGCGGCGCGCCGAATAGAACTTGGAACTGGTACGTCCGTCCGGCAGCAGGAACACGTCTTCGCCTTCCACCGGGCTGCCGACATTGGAGTCCGGCTCCTGCTGCGCATTGGGCAGCTTGGCAACGTTCAAGCGGGTGACAAAGCGCAGCTCGCCGATTGGCAGCAACGTCGGTGCATAGGTGGCCATGTAGATCGCGTTGCGGCCCTTGCGTGCGATGTAGTACTGGGTCAGGTCGCCGGCCTTGGCCGAGACCACGATCGTGGCGCCCACCACGCGCGCCTCCACACTGGCGCTGCCCAGGCCGGAGGCGATCTGCGAGCCCTTGGACTCGGTGGTCTGCAGCTCGTTGTCGCGATAACGCATCGAGACGATGTCGCCGTTGCCGGCGTTGACCGCAAACACCAGCTCGGCGCCGGTATCGACAACCACACGGTCGCCGCTGCGGGTGACGCCAAATGCGGCGATGGCCGGCGCGCTGACGCTGCCGTACAGGAACAATGTGCACGCCAGGATGCGCAGGATAGTGCGGGGCATATCGATCTCCATGCCGAAGTAGGGGCGTCGCTATGGTGCCGACGCGCGATGCTAGGCGGGCTGGACAACGACGGCGATGGCCGGACTTGCAGAGCGTGCACCGCGTACAAAATGCAGTGCTGAAACGCAGCGCAGTTCACGCTCTCTCTGCGATGCGCAGGCATGCGGGACGACGCCAGGGCATTGCGGTGCGCCAGCCGGGCATGCGCCCTTACGCATCAGTGCGGCCGCGCTTGTCGGGCAGCGTCAGCCCAGGGCGTCGCGCGCCGAGGCGATGGCGGCCATCCACTGTTCGCGTTTGCCGATCACGAAACGGTGCTCGCCGCCGTCGTGCAGCTGCACCGCCAGCGATGTCGGCGCCACCGGCAGCAGGCCGAACAGGCGCGTCCAGCGTGGTTGCATTGCTGCAATCTGGCTCAGGTGCACGGTCAGCGACCGGGTCTGTATGTTGTAGGGATGCGGCTGGAAGTGCAGCGCATCGGCGGTCAGGATCAGCCGCCCGCCGACCGCTTCCAGCCCGCGTATCAGGTTGGCCGGCGCCTGGCGCAGCACGACGCGATCGATCGAGCGCAAGCCGCCTCCCTGGAACAGCGAGGTCACGGTGACGCAGTGGCGGCGCAGGCACGCCGTTGCTGCTGCCGAAACAGGACGCCAACGCTGTCGATCAGTGCCAATGAGGAGACGGAAAACATGCGGTAGGCCTGAAGGAATGCATCAATGCGGCGTTTGCCGCCGGGAAGACGCAGTGATGCGGCACGACGCCACATCGCCGATGTACGCCACGCCACCGCCGACCAGATACATCAGCAGATCGTGCACGGTGGCGGTATTGCCAAGCGCGATGTAGGCCGCGCTGCCCGGGCGCAGTCCGAGCCGGTCGGCCAGATGCAGCGCCTGCAGCCCTTCGATCAGGCACCCGATTGCCACCGCCAGCACGCACGCCCAGCGTGGCGGCAGCGCAAGCACACCGCGCAGTCCGCAATACACCAGGATCACCGCCAGCACATCGCCCAGGCTGCCGCGGACCCACGGCCCGCCAAGTCTGCCAGCGCCGATCGCCACTTCGATGACAAACACGGCGAGCGCGATCAGCAGGTAGACGCAGCGCACGCCCAACGCCATGCGGGTCATTGCGCTGGCACGCGGGTGCGTTGGCGCCCGAGCGTGAACGCGCCGGTCAGCGGAATGCTGACGCCGCGCCGGCGGTCCTTGACCGTGACCTGCACCTGCCAGCGGCCGGGCGGATCGCTGGCTTCGGCAATCACCTGCAAGGTCGCCTGCGCCAGATAGACATTGCGTGGATCGCCCTTGATCTCGCCCTGCAGGCACGGCGTATCGACCGTGTCCTGCGCCACATGCCCGGTAGGGTCGGTCACCCGGATGCTGCACACCACATCGGCATGGCGGTGCTCGTCCAGGCCGGGGTTGGACAGAAACGTGAGCACGAACAACGCCTCGCCGGTGCCGACATGATCGACCGCCTTGAAGTGCGGCACGGTATCGCTGGGCGTAGTCCATTTTTGCTCCCAGTCCGCATCGGAGGTCACCAGGAGGCTGGCGCCAAAGTCCTGCACGGTGTTGCGGCTGGGCAAGGCGGGAACCGACCGGCCTTGCCGATCGACCCAGCCCGACTGGGCGAAGGCAGCGAGTGGAAGCAGCACCAGCGATGCGATCAGAATGCATAACAAGCGCATGGGCAGTCCTTTGCAGACGACGCCACCGGCACGGTGCCGGCGAGCAAGGCATGCAGTGTGCCAGCGCACGCGGCGCCGGCAGCTGTCGCAATGTGGCGGTATCGCAACGGCGGCGCGCGCAACCGCACGCCGCTCCCGATCACTTCAGATAGGCCCGCGGCAGCGCGCCGGCCGGTTGCATGTAACGCTCGCGCAGCTCGGTCTGGCGTGAGCGCATCGGCATGTCGCGACCGCCCAGCCACACCTGCTCGGCGTAGTGGGCGACATCCAGCGGGTCGCCTTCCCACAGCACCAGGTCGGCCTGCTTGCCGACCGCAATGCTGCCGATGCGATCGGCCACGCCGAAGATCTCTGCCGGCACCCGGGTCAGGCCGGCCAGGCCGGCTTCCCACGGCAAGCCGTTGGCCACCGCATTGCCGGCCAGCTGGCGCTGTTTGCGCGCGTTATGCGAGGCATCGCCGCTCTGGGCAAAGCTCACCTCCACGCCGGCCGCGCGTAGCCGTGCGGCATTTTCCAGCGTGGCACCGATCTGGTCGAAGGTGGACGGCAGGTCCGCCAGCGCGTCCACCAGCACCGGCACCCTGGCCTGCGCCAGTTGCGGCGCGAGCTTCCAAGCCTCGGCGCCGCCGGCAATGGCGATGCGCACCTTTTCGCGCTGCGCCCAACGCAGCAACTGGCGGATGTCTGCGGCTCGCTCCACCTGCACCACGATGCGGCCTTGCCCGGCCAGGTACGTGGCCAGCACGCTGCGGCCGACCGGGGTCAGCAGCGCATGCGGTGAGTCGGCCGGCACGCGTCCGCGCGCTTCGGCCACCAGCTGGTCGAGCAGCATCCATTGCGCGGCGCGTGAGCTGCCGGTGAGATCGGAGGCAGCCGCACCGATGCGGATGAACAGGGCATGCGGGCCGAGCGGGTCCGGGCTGCCATCCAGCCGCACCACGCCGCCTTGCCCGGCGATGAAGGCACCGCTGGTGGTCGCGCCCAGCGCGGTGAAGCCGATGCCTTCCACGCGCGCCACCGGCACCAGCACCGAATCGGGGTTGTAGGCCAGGGTGACGTCGAATTCCGGACGCATCGGCTGGTCGCTGAGCTTGACGCCGCTGTCCACGGTGCTGTCTTCGCCGGAGACTTCTTCGATGCCGATCTCGGTGATGCCGCCGAACAGGGCCGGCGTCAGCGGGCGGCCCCTGGCCTCGACCACGCGGCCATCGGCCGGCACGGCCAGATTGCTGCCGATCGCGCGGATCACGCCGCCCTGCACCAGCACATCGGTATTGCGCAGCGTGCCTTGCGCGGTGGCGGTATGCACGGTTGCGCCACGGATCAGCACCTGCTGGCCGAATGCGGGCAATGCAAGCACCGCCAGGACCACCGCGGAGATCGCACGCAGACGCGGGCGCATTCCAGTTGTGCGGCTCATCGCGCCACCTCCTGGCCGAGCATGAAGTCCGACACCGGCTGCAGGCGGCGATCGTGGCGGTCGTAGACCTGCGCGCCGTCGATATAGACCTGTTCGGCCAGCGCGTAGGAGCTGAAGGGATTGCCGTTCCACACCACCATGTCGCCCATCTTGCCCGGCTCCAGTGCGCCGGTCTGCTGCTCGATGCCAAGCGCCTTGGCGGCATTGCTGGTGAGCCAGCGGATCGCACGCTCGGGCGGAATCTCCATTCCGCTGCGGCGCGCGTTGGCGAGCACCTTGGCCGCTTCCTGATTCAGGCGCTGGATGCCTTCTTCCGAATCCGAATGCACGATGGCGCAGCTGTTGGCCGGCCTGTCGACCAGCGCGATGTTTTCCTGGATGCCATCGAAGGCTTCCATCTTGAAGCCCCACCAGTCGGCCCACAGCGCGCCGCAGACGTTCTCCTGCGCCAGCCGGTCAGCCAGCTTGTAGGCCTCCACGCCGTGATGGAAGGCGGCGATGTGGAAGCCGAACTCCTTGGACAGGTCGAGCATGGTCGCCATCTCGTCGGCGCGGTAGCAGTGGATATGCACGCGGATGTCGCCGTTGATCGCGCCGGCCAGCGTGTCGAGCTTGAGATCGCGCTTGCCGCCGGCATCGCCGCTGCTGTCGTTGTCGCCGCCGCTGCTCCACCAATGGCGCTTTTTCGCGGTCTTTTTCTTCGGCGCATTCTTCTGCAGGTACTCGGCCGCATCGATGAAGGCGGCACGGTAGCCGGCCACGTTGCCCATGCGCGTGCCGGGGCCACCCTTCTGGCCATACACGCGCTTGGGGTTCTCGCCGCAGGCCATCTTCAGGCCCCAGGGGGCACCGGGAAACTTCATGCCCTGGTAGGTGGTGGAGGCGACATTCTTGAGGGTGACGCCGCGCCCGCCAATCAGATTGGCCGAGCCGGGCAGTACCTGCAGCGAGGTGACGCCGCCGGCCAGGGCGGTGCCGAAGCCGGGATCCTGCGGCCAGATCGAATGCTCGGCCCACACGTTCGGCGTCACCGGGGCGGTCATCTCGTTGCCATCGCTGTGCGCGCTGACGCCGGGGCTGGGATACACGCCCAGATGCGAGTGCACGTCGATGATGCCGGGGGTCACCCACTTGCCGGTGCCGTCGATGCGGCGCACATCGGCCGGCGCCTCCAGCCCGCGCCCGACCGCGGCCACCTTGCCGTCGCGCAGCAGCACGTCGGCATCGTCCAGCCGCTGGCCGGTGCCGGTGAGCACGGTGGCGTGCTGGATCAATACCGGAGCGGACGCGAGCGCACGGTAGGTGCTGGGATAGGGGTCTTGCACGAAACGCGATGCCGCAGACACAGGACCGCACAGCACGGCCGCGCCGAGCGCGGCGAACAGGATGGAACGCATGGATTTCCCCGGTGCAACGAAAACGTCAGCCGCAAACCTAGCGGCCGGCGGCGTGCTTGCCAAGTGCTGCACCGTCGGTGGCGGCGGGCTCATCACATGCGCCAGTGCATGCTGTGCGGTATTCGTCAGGGAATACGTCGATGATCGTCAAGTCAGAGCGCAACAAACAGGCCGATGTGGTGCTGGCTTTCTGGGAGCTGGCCGGCTCGGCCCGCTGGTTCACGCACAACGATGCGTTTGATGCCAACTTCCGCCAGCATTTCAGCGAGCAGCACTTTGCAGCAGCGCGTGGCGAGTATGCGCACTGGATGGAGCGAGCCGAAGATGCGCTGGCCTTGCTGATCCTGCTCGACCAGTTTCCGCGCAACGCGTTCCGCGGCAGTGCGCATGCCTATGCCACCGACGGCCTGGCGCTGTCCTGCGCCAGGCAGGCAATCGCCAGCGGCTTCGATCAGCAGGTCTCCGCGCAGTTGCGGCTGTTTTTCTATCTGCCGTTCGAGCATGCCGAAGATCTGCAGGAGCAGGCGCGCTCGGTGCAGCTGATCACCGCGCTGGACGATGCAGAAACCACGCGCTGGGCAGTGGAGCACCAGCGGATCATCCAGCGCTTCGGACGCTTCCCGCATCGCAATGCGGTACTGGGGCGCGAGACCACCGCCGAAGAGCAGCAGTTTCTCGATGACGGCGGATTTGCCGGCTGAGGGAGGCGACGATTGGCCTGCCGCGGTTGCACGTAGCTGTGGCTTTTCCGCGCTGCACATTGCATATGGCCACGCGGAGCGAGTGGGCGATCGACGCGATCGGTTGATGGCGCACATACGCGCGCTGTCGCGCGTTGATCGACATCGTGCAGCGGTGCAATCACACCAATAGCCTCGCACCGTCGATGCGAATGACTTGCGCGGCGGCGAGCCGCGCGCTTGCGTACCCTGTGCGGGCCGCAATGCGACGCCGGCAGCTGCGGGCATCGGCCATCGCGCTGCGATCGATCAACAGCCGCCCATCAAGCCTTCCGACCGCCAGTTGGTGCCTTCGCCGAGCAGCAGGTAGAAGCCGTAGCTCTCGTAGCCGCTTTCCGACAGCACGAAGTCGAGCGTGCCGTTGCCGTCGATATCGCCGAACTGCAGCAGATGCGTGCGCAGTGGCAGGTCTTCGCAATCGTCGCAGCCGCTGGCCGCGCTGCCCTTGCGGAACTGCCAGCGGCTGCCGTCATGTTCGAAGATCGCAAGCACGGCCAGGACGCCGGTCGGGTTGTCCGGGTTGCCGGTCCTGGTCGGGTGATGGGAGGTCAGCACGGCCACGCGTCGCTGCGGCTGCCGGGTGTCGGTCACGATCTGCAGCGCCGCCAGACCCTGTGCACGATCGGCAGGGAATGCTGTCAACGCCTGGGCTAGCGCTGCCGGCTTGACGCTGTTGCGCAGCTGCGCGGTCGCGCCGGCCTGGCGCAACAGCTCGGCCTGTTCGGCAGCGGTGGCGTTACGGCTGGCAAAGCGCTTGCCGGGATTGACGTCCACCGTCGATAACAGCGGCGAATTGGACAGCGTGCCAGTGCCCTTCAAGCGCAGTTTTGCCGTGCCGCCGCACATGCTGTTGTCGTCGACGCTCAGCGACGCAAGCCGCACGGTGCCGCTGGACACGCCCGCATTGAAGACCTGCAGCGGCTGGCTCAGCAGCGACCTGGGCATGCTGGACTCCTTCGCTACGCCGCTGCCCAGCCACACCGGAATGTATTCCAGCGGGTCTTCGCTTGGCTGGTTGTCGTAGGTCTGTACCAGCATGACTGCGCGTGCCGGTTCGGCGGCCTGTGCGGCCAGCGGCAACAGCGCGGCCAGTGCGAGAGAGAGCAGGCGGGTGTGCATTGCAGCGACGTCCTTGTGCGTGTCGATCCATGAAAAAACGGACGCTCGGTGGAGCGCCCGTTCGGGGTGTGCACTGTAGCAAACGCGGCTAAAAACCTGGCCGGCGGTTGCGGCGGGCCATCGCCGGATGCGGATTCCCGCCGCCGGCTGTGCCGTCTGGCTTGCTCAGTACTTGGCCACGCCGTTGTCCACCTCGTCCGACCAGGCGTCGATGCCGCCGGTGACGTTGTAGACGTTGCTGAAACCCAGGCCGCGGAAATGCTCGGCCGCCTGCAGGCTGCGCCCGCCGCGATGGCACAGGAACGCCAGCGGGGTGTCCTTGGGCAACTGCTCGATGGCGGCGCGCTCGTGCGCGTCCAGCGTACGGAACGGCGCGGCAACGCTGGCCAGGGCACGCTCGTCGGCCGGGCGCACGTCCACCAGGGTCAGCGTACCGGCCTTGATGCGGTCGTCGGCATCGCGCACCGACAGCTCCTGCACCGGCTTGGGCGCGTTGGGGTTGTCGATGGCCAGGCCACGGCCGCGGATGTCGTCCACCCAGTCGATGGTGATGCCGTCGGCGCGGCGGGCGCTGGCCAGGTCGAACTGCACGCGCAGGCCGTTGGATTCGGCCGCGATGGCGTTCGGGTTGGTCGGCGCCAGCTGGAAGTTCGGCTGGAAGTTGGCATCGATGGCCAGCGTCAGCGAGGCATCGGGCGCATCGGCCAGCGCGCCCTTGAGCATCTCGACCGCGGCCGGGGTGATGGTGATCTTGGGCGGGGTCCGGTCTGGCGCCTGCAGGCCCAGCATGCTGCTCAACTCGCCGCTGTCGGCCATTTGCAGGATGATGTCGCTGCCGCCGATCAGCTCGCCGTCCACATACAGCTGCGGAATGGTCGGCCAGTCGCCGTAGGCCTTGATGCCTTCGCGGATCTCCTGGTCGGCCAGCACGTTGACGTGGGCATAGTCGATGCCCAGACCGTCCAGCACGCCGACCGCCTTGGCCGAAAAACCGCACTGCGGCATGCCGGGCTGGCCTTTCATGAAGAGCACCACACGGCTGGATTGCAGCAGCGTATCGATGCGGGAACGCAGGGCGGGATCGAGGGACATGGCAGCACTTCGGTCAGATCGTGGAGTCCGGGCATTCTACGCCGCATGGCATCATGCGGCATGACCACGCTTCAAACGCTGTATCGCATCCCCTCGCACCCGTACCGCTGGGTGGGCCTGCTGGCCCTGTCGCAGGCGGCGGTGGCGCTGCTGTGGTGGCATCTGGGCTGGGCCTGGGGCGTGCCGGCGTTGCTGGTGTCGCACGCCTTGTTCGTGGTGCCGGTGTTCCTGCCGCGCGCGCGCCTGTACGCGCCGGTGCTGGCGCGCCTGCCGGGCGGCGCCCCGCAGGTGTGGCTGACCATCGACGATGGTCCCTCCGACGACACCCCGGCGATATTGGATCTGCTGGACGCCTTCGATGCCAAGGCCACGTTCTTCGTGGTCGGCGCACGCGCCGAGCAACGGCCTGAACTGGTGCGCGAGATCGTGCGCCGCGGGCATGGCATCGGCAACCACAGCCATACCCATCCGCAGGCCTGGTTCTGGGCGCTTGGCCCGTACCGCATGGCGCAGGAAATCGGCCAGGCACAGCGCGTGCTGGCCACCATCACCGGGCAGGCGCCGCGGCTATACCGCTCGGTGGTGGGCATGACCAATCCCTTCGTCGCCTCGCCGCTGCGTGCGCACGGGCTGACCCGCGTGGCCTGGAGCGCGCGCGGTTTAGACGGGGTGCGTTGCGAGCCGGAGGCCACCGTGGCCCGCATCGTGCGCGACCTGCGCCCCGGCGCCATCGTGCTGCTGCACGAAGGCGCCGCACACGGCCACAACCTCACCATCCTGCGCGGCGTGCTGGAGGCGATGCACGCACGCGGCCTGGCGGGACGGCGTCCGCTCTGAGGTCCTGCGCAAGGCGTGGCCGATGGCGTGGAAGCAGAGCGTGTGTTGCCGGATCCATCGTCACTGTCGGCAGGCATGCTTCGGTGCGACGCGATCTTTCTTGTTCGCCGGATTGCCCGGAGCTGGCGCCCCTGAGCCCCGGCATCGACCCGCGCATGTATTGACAGCGATTTAACGCGGATCGAACATGCGCCCCCAGCCAGCAAACGGTGCGCGCCTTCCGGTGGCGCTGCCGACGCCAGCCTCAATAGCCGTCATCGACGGCCATATTCGCTCTTGAGGCTGACCCCATGTCCCATCGCATCGTCCCTGCGCGCGCGCTCCCGCGTGCGGATCTCCGTTCGCCGCAGCTCCCGCTGGCGTACTCCCTGCTGGCGCTGGCCTGCGCATGGCCGTTGGCGGCTGCGGCGCAATCGAGCACGCGCGACCCGGTCGATCTGGACCGCCTGCAGATCGAGGCACACCGCGGCGCCGCGACAGAAGGCAGCGACTCCTACACCGCCGATGTGGCGCGCAGTTCGACCAAGCTGGAGCTGTCGCTACGCGAGACGCCGCAGTCGGTGGTGGTGGTGACACGCCAGCAGATCGTCGACCGCAACCTGCAATCGCTGCAGGACGTCACCGACACCGTGGCCGGCTTCAACTCGCCGACCTGGGACACCGAGCGCACCTACATCAATGCGCGCGGCTTCGAAGTGGACTACTACCGCATCGACGGCATTCCCACCGACTACACCGGCGATGTGCAGCAGAACATGGCGATCTACGACCGGGTGGAAATCATCCGCGGCGCCAATGGCCTGACCACCGGCGCGGGCAGCCCGGCCGCGTCGATCGACCTGGTGCGCAAGCATGCCGACAGCGATGTGTTCACCGGTCGGGTCGATCTGTCGGCAGGGCGTTGGGACCGCTATCGCGGCACCGTCGACCTGCAATCGCCGTTGAACGCCGCCGGCAACGTGCGTGGGCGGGTGGTTGCCAGCTACGAGGACAAGCAGTCCTTCCGCGATTACTACAGCAAGCATTCGTCGCTGTTCTACGGCATCGTCGATGCGGATTTCAGCGATGCCACCCGCGGCTACATCGGCATCAACAAGCAGCGCAACGACGGTCGCGGCACCACCTGGGGCGGGGTGCCGGCATACTTCAGCGACGGCAGCCGCACCGATTTTGCACGCTCGGATTCGTTCACGCCGCGCTGGGCGCGCGGCGTGGCCGACACCACCAATGCGTTTGCCGGCCTGACCCATCGCTTCGACAACGGCGCGCAGCTGCACGTGGAATATTCGCATCAGCGGTTCGAAGCCGATTGGAAGTCGGTGTTGTTCGGCTACTTCGATTACCCGGACCGCCAGACCGGCCTGGGCCTTGCCAACACTTTTGGCGGGCGCTATCCCGCACTCACGGCGCAAAACAGCCTGGATGCCTACCTCAGCGTGCCGCTGACCTGGTGGGGCCGCAACCACGAACTGGTCGCCGGTGCCACCTGGATGAACCGCAACGTGCGCAGCTGGTCCAATGGGCCGCAGCCACCGCAGGTGCTGACGGCCGAAAGCGTCTACGCATGGACCGGCAGCATGGCGCAGCCGCAATGGACGCCGTTGGTGAAGGGCGAAGAACGCGACGTGCGCCAGGTGGCCGCCTACGCTGCCGGCCGCTTCAGCCTGACCGACGCGCTCACGGCCATCGTCGGCGCACGCGTCACCGACTGGAAGAACACCGATCAACTGGTGCCGGCCAATACCTACGAGCGTCGCGGCCGCACCACGCCGTACGCCGGCCTGATCCTGGACGTGGACGACCACCATTCGCTCTACGCCAGCTACACCGGCATCTTCAAGCCGCAAAACAATCGCGACCGCAGCGGGCGCTATCTCGCCCCGCTGGAAGGCAACAGCTACGAGGTGGGCGCCAAGGGCGAATACCTCGGCGGCCAGCTCAACGCGGCGCTGGCGTTGTTCCGTATCGAGCAGGACAACCTAGCGGTCAACGACCCCGGACAATTCGTGCCCGGCACCACCAATCAGGCTTTCCTGGCCGCGAAGGGCACGGTCAGCCAGGGCGTGGAATTCCAGCTCGACGGGCAGCTGTCTGAACAGTGGCGGATCGCGTTCGGCTTTGCCCAGTTCGATGCCAACGATGCCAGCGGTGTCGACGTCAATCCGACCAGCCCGCGTCGCGAGGCCACCCTGTTCACCAGCTGGCAGACCGGCCCATGGCGCGTGGGTGGTGGCCTGAGCTGGCAGTCGGCCATCCACGAATTGATGTCCGGGCCACAGGGCACAACGCAGCGGCTGACCCAGGGCAGCGTGGTGTTGGCCAACGCGATGGCACGCTACAACATCAACCAGGCATGGTCGGCGCAGCTCAACGTGCGCAACCTGTTCGACCGCAAGTACTACGCCAACATCGTCTATCAAAGCCAATTGATCTACGGCGACCCGCGCGATGTGGAGCTGACGCTGTCCTGGAAGTTCTGACCTTGCTCCAGACGACAGGCTTTGGCGGCAAGGATGCCGCCAATGAGCCTTCACGCACGGATTCACGGCGTGTCTCGCTAGCGGCGAGGGCGCCGCGCACTTGGCAAACCAGGCCTTTGCCTGCATCCAAACGGCGCGGCGACTCGATCACTTGGTTGCCCGAAGTGATTGGTCATCGCGGATGGGTCAGTTGTAGAGCGGCTGCTCTG
Organism: Xanthomonas sp. NCPPB 1826; assembly: GCF_056725285.1. Taxonomy (NCBI): domain Bacteria; kingdom Pseudomonadati; phylum Pseudomonadota; class Gammaproteobacteria; order Lysobacterales; family Lysobacteraceae; genus Xanthomonas; species Xanthomonas sp. NCPPB 1826. Next base: position 4,074,569 of record NZ_CM161521.1, on the reverse strand, counting down.
CGACTTCGCTGCAGGGTCCTTGCCCGCCCACCATCGCAGGACACGCCGCAAGTACGTCCGTGTAGGCGCTTACGCGGCATCCATGCCGCGTAAGGTCCCGCGACGGTGGGCGGACAAAGACCCGTCGAGATGGTCGGTGTGCATGGCTTTCAACAAGGCAACCAGCGGATTCTCTGGGGAGTGGGGCACCACCCCTTGAAAACGTGGCCCGGGATCATCCGCATGACGTCAACAGCGGCTGTCAAAACGACTGCGCGGCCAGTGCCCGGTGCGGCATGTGCTACGCGTCCACCCCGGTTACTGCGTGCCATCCACATCCGTCCGGCAACCGCGCGTTACGTTTTGTCACTCGTTCTGAATCGAGCCAGGCACGTTGTGCACGGCCTCAGCGCGGCTCGGCCACGATCAACCAGTTGTTGAACGGCGTGTTGCCATACAACGGCGCAAATGTCGCGCGCAGACCGGCAGCGTCCAGCTGCGCCTGCAGGCTGTCGCGGGTGGGATAGCTGCGCGGCATGCGCTGCATCCAGCCGCTCAGATGTGCCAGCACGTCGGTCACGCGGCTGGTGCGGCCACGGCTGCTGGCATCGCCCAATGCGCTGCGGATCACCAGCTTCGCGCCTGGCGTCAGCATCTGCGCCACGCTGCGCAGCAGGCTGGCCTGCATGTCGGCCTGCAGATACTGCAGCACGTCCAGAATGGTCACGCTGCCGCGGTGTTGCGGCCAGGCCACGCTCAGATCGACCACGGCGAACTGCGTATTGCCCAATGCCGAGCGCTGCGCGATGTGTTGCGCGCGCCGGATCTTGGACGCGTCCACATCCACCCCGTGATACGCCAATGCCTGGCCATCGGCACGCAATGCATGCGCGAGCAGGCCCAGCCCGCAGCCCAGATCCAGCACGGGCGCGGTGGTACTGCGCAACTCGGCCAGCACGCCCGGATACAGCGGGTCGGTGCGCAGCTTGGCTTGGGTGTAGTAATAGTCGTAGCGATTGCCTAGCGGATGCGGCGGCAAAAACGCGCGCGCGATCGCCAGCGCCTGCGCGCGGCTCATGGGTTGGGTGGCGGTGCTGTGCAATGTCGTTCCTTGGCAATGAGGCTTGGTGCGCGGCTAGCTTGGGGTCTGCTAAGGCGATTGGGGCTGCTCACGCGTGGCGTGGTCCATCCCGATCGCGTTGGCAGCCGCTATCGCATCGCGCGCCGCTGGCAGTGCCAGTGCGGTCCAGCGCGCATACATGGCGCCGGAGGGATGCAGGCCATCGTCGACCAGCATGTCGGCAGCGTCGCCGCCATCGCGGCTGGTGGCGGTGATGTCGACAAAGCGCACCGAGCGCGCGGCGCAGCGTTCGGCGGCCACGCTGTTGAAGGCATCGATCTGTGCGCCGATCAGTGCCGCATCGCCGCCTTGCGTATGCGCAAACGGAGTCAGCCCCCAATCGGGAATCGACAGCACGAACACACGTGCCGCAAGCCCGCCGGCGCACCCGATTGCACGCTGCAACAACGCATCGAACTGGCTGCTGTATTCGTCCAGCGAGCGTCCGCGGTATTGATTGTTGACGCCGATCAGCAGGCTCACCAGCTCGAACGGCCCCTGCGGCGCAGCGGCATCGAGACCGGCCTGCAGCTCGTCGGTGGTCCAGCCGGTGGTGGCGATGATCTGCGGCGGCGCCACATTCCAGCCGTAGGCACGCAAACCGTCGACCAGTTGCACCGGCCAGCGCTGCTCGGGGGCAACGCCTTCGCCGATGGTGTAGGAATCGCCGAGCGCCAGATAGCGCAGCGGCGTGCCGGCCGCCGCCATCACGCCACGCTGCGCGACTTGAGCGGTACGACCTTGGTGACCGCCTCGGCGCGGCGCGCCAGGGCACGGTCGATGCGTGCGAACACATCGCGCATCACCGGCGCTTCCGGCATCAGGGTCACGCGGAAGTGGTGGCGGTAGGGCACGTTGAAACTGGAACCCGGCACCACCAGCACGCCTTCCTCGTTCATCAGGTCGAGCGCGAATTCGTGATCGTCGAAGTTGCGCGCGGCCGGGCCGACCACCGCCGGGAACGCGTACAGCGCACCGGCCGGCGCCACCAACGACAGGTGCTCGCTGGCCGCGCAGGCCTCGATCACCGCACGGCGGGTTTCGTACAGACGGCCACCCGGCGCGCACAGCGCCGAGATGGTGTCCGGCCCGTTGACTGCCGCGTCGATGGCGTACTGGCCCGGCACGTTGGCGCACAGGCGCAGCGCGCCGAGCAGGTCCATCGCGTTGCGCAGGTCGTTGATGCGCGACTGCTCGCCCGACAGCAGCGCCCAGCCCACGCGCCAGCCGCAGGCGCGGTGCACCTTGCTCAGGCCGCCGAAGGTGATGCACGGATGCGCACCGGCCAGCGGCGCCACTGGCACGAAGGCGGCGTCGTCGTAGAGCACCTGGTCGTAGATCTCATCGACCATCAGCAGCAGGTTGTGCTTGCTGGCGATGGCCACGATGCGCTCCAGCAGTTCGCGCGAATAGCTGGCGCCGCTGGGATTGTTCGGATTGATCAGCACGATGGCGCGGGTGCGCGAGGACACCAGCGTCTCGATTTCCACCGGGTCCGGCTGGAAGTCGTTTTCCGGGGCGCAGCGGTAATACACCGGCCGGCCATCGTTGAGGATGGTGGCGGCCGACCACAGCGGATAGTCGGGCGAGGGCACCAGCACTTCGTCACCGGGATTGAGCAGCGCACGCAGCGACAGGTCGATCAGCTCGCTGACGCCGTTGCCGACGAAGATGCGGTCCGGATGCGCATCCGGGTGCTGGCGCCGCGCATACGCGGTGGCGATCGCCTCGCGCGCTTCCGGCAGGCCTTGCTGATGGGTGTACGGATCGGTGCGGCCCATGTCGTCGGCGATCGCGCGCTGCAGATGCTCCGGCGCACGGAACCCGAACGCGCCTGGATTACCGATATTGAGCTTGATCAGCTTGCGGCCCTGCGCCTCCAGTTCCCGCGCTCGTCGCGCCAGCTCGCCCCGGATTTCGTAGCGGACTTCGGACAGACGCTCGCGGATGGCGAGCGGCTTTTGCGGGGCAGTGGACATGCGACGGGCCGGTTGTAGGCGTGAGGCTTGGCATGGTAGCGGAAATATGACAGGCGGACATGCTTGCATCGGCAACGATGTCAAGGGGCGCTTCAGCCCGGGCGCAAGGCCGATTGCACAAGCCGCTGCGGCCAGCCGGCTAGAATCGCCCCATGAGCATTGTGTCCCCCGATTACCCCACCCTCCAGTCCATTGGCTGGCCCTGGCCTGGCCCTGCCGAGGATCCGGCCTGGCAGGCGCTCTTTGCCGCGCATCCGCAGGCGTTGCCGGCGCGGGTGGTGGAGCAGCACCGCACCGGCTATGTGGTTGCAGATACGCCGGAGGCCGGTCTCAAGGCCGAATCGTTGCCGGAGTGGCAGCGGCCGCGGTTTCCCAGCCATGAGCGGGCGTCGGTGGGCGATTGGGTGCTGATGGAGGGCAAGCGCATCGTGGCCTTGCTGCCACGGCGCACCTCGATCAAGCGCGGCGCGGCCGGCGAGCATTACCACCAGCAGGTGATCGCGGCCAACATCGATACGGTGTTCATCGTGTGCGGGCTGGATGCGGACTTCAATCCGCGCCGCATCGAACGCTATCTGCTGCTGGTCGGCGGCGGCGGTGCCGAGCCGGTGGTGGTGCTGACCAAGGCCGATCAGACCGAATACGCGGAGGACGCATTGGCGGTGCTGGAGGAACTGGAAGCGCAGAACATCCCGTTGCGCGCGGTCAACGCCAAGGATCCGGACAGCGTGGCGGCGCTGCGGCCGTGGCTGGGCGATGGCCGCACCGCAGTGCTGGTGGGCTCGTCGGGCGCGGGCAAGTCGACGCTGACCAATACCTTGCTCGGATCGCAGAAGATGAAGACCAATGCGGTGCGCGAGAACGATTCGCGCGGCCGGCATACCACCACCCACCGCGCCTTGATTCCGTTGCCGTCCGGTGCCTGCCTGATCGATACGCCCGGCATGCGCGAACTCAAGCCCACCGGCGAAGAGGATCTGGCCGAGGGCGGCTTCTCCGATGTGGAGGCGTTGGCGGCGCAGTGCCGCTTCAACGATTGCGCGCATATCGCCGAGCCCGGCTGTGCGGTGCGTGCGGCGATCGAGGCCGATACGCTGGATCCGGAGCGGGTGGCCAATTACATGAAGCTGCGCGTGGAAGTGGCCGCAGCGGCCGAAAAGCTTGCCACACGCCTGGCGCAGAACAACCGGGGCAAGGGATCGGGCCGGCGGCCGGCCAGCGTCGACCGCAACGGACGCCGCTGATGCCATCGCGCAAGGGGCCGCCGGACATCGTCCATCATGCGGCGCTGGATGCGCGCCTGGTCAAGGCCGTGCGCGGCGTGCGCTTGCTCGCGCTGGCCAGCTGGCCGCGCTCGCTGCAGGAGCCGTTCCTGCAGAGCGTGACACGTGGGCAGCCGGAGCTGCCGCAGGTGGAGTATCCGCGACTGGATTTCGGCGATACCCGGCGCGAGCTGGCGGCGATCGCCAAGCAGGCCGATCCGCATCACCCGTTGGGCGCCTACCTGATCGACTCGACCCATAGCTGGGGCCTGGCCGCCGGACTGCTGGAATCGCTGGGCACTCCCGCAGTCAGCGATTACTCGGCGCAGCTGTTCGGCGTGCCCGATGACCCGATGCCGGGCAACGGCCCGAGCACGCGCGAGGCAGCGCGGCACTTCATCCAGATCGCGCGGGAGCTGGACCGCGAACTGCTGGCGCCGGAAGAACAGGTGCCGGTGTCGGCAACCGCCCTGCGCATGCAGCTGCAGAACGATCTGGACGCCTTCTTCGAAGGGCGCGTCATCACCGTCACGCTGGATCCGGATCTGCTGGCCAAGGCGGCGGCCGGCGCGCATCGCATCCGCCTGCGCAGCGGCGCCACCTTCAGCGATTACGATCGTGCGCAGCTGTTCCATCACGAGGCGCTGGTGCATTCGCTGACCGCACTCAACGGGCGCGCGCAGGTGCATCTGCCTAGTCTGGGCATTTCCTCGCCGCGGACCACCGCGACCCAGGAAGGCCTGGCGACGTTTGCCGAGCAGATCACCGGCAGCATCGATATCGAACGCATGAAGCGCATCAGCCTGCGTATCGAGGCGATTGCGATGGCGCGCTCGGGTGCGGACTTCATCGAGGTGTTCCGCTATTTCACCGCAGGCGGGCAGAGCGCGGCGGAAAGCTTTTCCTCGGCGCAGCGCGTATTCCGCGGCGTGCCGACCTCCGGCGGCGGTGCCTTCACCAAGGACACGGTGTACCTGCGCGGGCTGGTGGCGGTGCACACCTTCTTCCGGCATGCGCTGCAGCGCGATCAGCTGCAGCTGTGCCGTTACCTGTTCGCCGGCAAGATGGCATTGGGCGATGTGGCGCGCTTTGCGCCCTTGTTCGACAGCGGTGTGCTAGTCGCCCCGCGCTGGTTACCGCCGTGGGTGAGTCGGGTCAGCGGCCTGGCCGGCATGCTGGCGTTTTCGTTGTTCGCCAATCGCATCCGCATGGATCAGCTGCAGCCACCGGCGATGAACGTCTGACGCTCGCCGAGCAACTTGCGCGCAGTTGCCGCGTCAACGCGGTGGCGCGGCGAAGCAGCCGCGGGCGCGAGTCGGGCAACACCGCGCAGCGCCTGACACGTGCCTGGCAGTGCATTGCTTCCACTGCAAGGCGCTGAACGGTAAGCATCGTGCCGACGCGTTCTACACGATGCTGCAACGGACTGCACCGGACACTGTTCGCCTTGCCCGAGATGGGCCATGACACGAGGCGATACGATGAAAATCCTGATGGTGCTCACTTCCCACGACCAACTCGGCGATACCGGCAAGAAGACCGGCTTCTGGCTGGAGGAATTTGCCGCGCCGTATTACGTGTTCAAGGACGCCGGCGCAGACATCACCCTGGTTTCGCCCAAGGGTGGTCAGCCGCCGCTGGACCCCAAGAGCGACGAGCCCGATGCACAGACCGAGGCCACCAAGCGCTTCAAGCAGGACACCGACGCGCAGAAAGCATTGGCCAGCACGCAGCGCCTGGCGGACGTCAAGGCCGATGACTTCGATGCGGTGTTCTACCCGGGTGGCCATGGCCCGTTGTGGGATCTGGCCGAAGACGCGGATTCGATTGCGCTGATTGAAGCATTCGCCGCGGCCAACAAGCCGCACGGCCTGGTGTGCCACGCACCGGGCGCGCTGCGCCGGGTCAAGGGCAGCGATGGCAAGCCGTTGGTCAACGGCCGCCGCGTCACCGGCTTCACTAATAGCGAAGAAGAGGGCGTGGGCCTGACCAAGATCGTGCCATTCCTGGTCGAAGATGTGCTGACCGAACTTGGCGGCCGCTACGAGAAGGGCGCCGACTGGGGCGTGCATGTGGTCACCGACGGCTTGCTGGTCACCGGCCAGAACCCGGCTTCGTCGGAGAAGGCTGCCGAGGCGTTGCTTGAGTTGTCGAAGCGCTGATTCTGCGGTTGTCGTCTGGTGATGTTTGGACGGCCACCGGAAGACATCGCGACGTTTGATTTGGAGTGGCTAGCAGCACGGAGCGAGTAGCCGTCAGGTGAGGTGCGGACGTCGCGTAGGCACTGGAGTGTCCGCGTGGTGCATACCGGTGCCGAGCGGCGGCCGCACCTGTCTGACGGTAAGTGCAGTAGCTTTTTAGCGTCCTTCGTCGTGTGCTTTAAAAGCGCCGCATCGTCCAACAACCGGAAGCAATCCGGTGCTCGCAACCAAACGAACCGGCCATGCTGACTGGTCCTTGTCCGCCCACCGTCGCGGGACCTTACGCGGCATGGATGCCGCGTAAGAGCCTACAAGGACGTACTTGCGGCGTGTCCCGCGACGGTGGGCGGACAAGGGCCCTGCTGCCAGGCCACAGATCGTCCGCCCTAGCCGCAGATCGTCCGCACTGCAAGCGCGCGATAGACCTGCACAATCGCGTTCAAGCAATACGCTCCAGCCAGCGCACCGCATAAGCCGGCAGTACCAGCCGCATGTCATCGCTCAGCGATTCGACAGCCGCCTCGCCGCCATCTGCCACCACCTTCCATCGGCCATCTCCGAGCGCGGCAAGCTCTACCGTCAACGGTTGTTTGCCGAAGTTGTGCACGGCCAGGAAGCGATCGCCGCGCGTCAATGCAAACAGGCGCGCATCGCCCAGCGCAAGGCTGCCCAGCGCCTGATCGGCAGCTAGTGCAGGCAGCGCGGCACGTTGCCGGATCAATCCACGTAGCCGGCGATACACCGTGCCGCTCAGGCTACCCGCATCTTCGCGCTGTGCTGCAAGCTGCCAATCCATTGCCGGGCGATGCAACCAGCGACCTTCATGCCGACGCTGCGGATCGTCGCGGTAGCTGCCGTCGTTGGGCAGGGCGAGTTCGTCGCCCATGTAGATCAACGGCACGCCCGGCATCGCCAGCGCGATGGCATAGAGCAACACCAGCCGATCCACCGCCATGCGCAACGCCGCCGTATCGCCCGATGCCTGTGCGGCCTGGATCCCGGCCAGTGCCGCGGCCATGCCATTGGTGCCGTGCACGCCGTCGCCACTGCTCTGGAAGCTCTCGCCACGCGCGTAGCTGCCCGGCACCTCGTTGGCATAGAAGCGCGCGACATCGCGCAGTGCGAATGGCGGCTGCGCGGCGTTGCCGGCGGCTTCGTGTTGCAGCACGTTCCAGCCGATATCGTCGTGGCAGCGCACATAGCTCAGCCAGGCGCAGTTGGCCGGCAAGGGCGGGCTATGCGCGATGACGTTGTGCAGGATGTCGCCGCGTTGCAGCGCCAGCGCCGACCAACCGGCCGCCATCAGCGTGCTGTGATAGGCCAGGTGGCATTCGTGGCCCTGGTCTGTACCGCTGCCGAAGTAAGGCGGCAATTGCGTCATCGGCACGATGGCTTCGGCCTTCATCACCACCGACGGCGCAACGATGTCGGTGACCGCGCGTAGCGCCACCAGCAGGGTATGCGCCTCGGGTTGATTCATGCAGTCGGTGCCGGTGCGCTTCCACAGATACGCGGTGGAATCCAGGCGGAAGGCTTCCACACCCAGGTTGGCCAGCTGCAGCATCGCCAGCGCCATCTCGCCGAACACCGCCGGGTTGCTCCAGTTCAGATCCCACTGATAGGGATAGAACGTGGTCCACATCCACTGGCCGGTGGCGTCCACCCAGGTGAAGTTGCCGGGTGCGGTGTGCGGGAAGACCTGCCCCAGCGTGGCTTCGTACTGGTCGGGCTGCGTGCGATCGGCGAAGTGATGGTAGTAATCGAGGTAGCGCGCATCGCCGGCCCGCGCCGCCTGCGCCCAGGCGTGATCGTCGGCGGTATGGTTGAGCACGAAATCCGCGCACAGGCTGATGCCGGCCTCGCGCAGGCGTGTGGTCAGCGCGACGAGATCGTCGTTGCTGCCCAGGCTTGGCTCCACCTGGCCATAATCGCTGACCGCAAAGCCACCATCGTTATCGCCGGCGCGTGCACGCAGGAACGGCAGCAGGTGCAGATAGCGCACACCCAGTTCCTGCAAATACGGCACGCGTTCGGCCACGCCTTGCAGCGTGCCGGCGAAGCGGTCCACGTAGGCGCTGTAGCCCAGCATGTGCTGCTCGCCGAACCAGCCGGGCTGACGCGTTGTGTCGAGCTGTTGCAGTGGCTGTGGCCGCTGTTGCGCGCTACTGCCAAGCGCGCTCAACCACTGCGTCAGCCACGACGCATAGTCCGGGCGTTGTCCATACAGCGCTTGTAGCGCGTCGAGTAAACGCGGCGCATGCCGGTCGAAGCGCGGCAACAGCGCGCTCGCACGCTGCGCATCCAGGGGCGCGGCAAAGGCCGCGCGCAATGCAGAGAAATCGGTGGGGGAGGTGCTCATTGGCAAGCGCCGGGACGAACCCGGCGAGGGGTCCTTAGAAGTCGTAACGCAGGCTGATGCTGGTGGTGCGGCCGGCAATCGAGCGCGCGCGGATGATGCCATTGGCCGGGATGCTGGCTTCCTCGGCCTCGGTGAGGCCGAAGGTGTTGAACAGGTTGTTGACGTTGAGCGCGACGGTGAGTGCGTCGGTCACGCGGTAGTCGCCGAACAGGTTCACCTGCGTATAGCCCGGCATCTTCAGCTGGTTGGAGTCCTGGGTATAGGCATCGGTTGTGCCGATCAGGTTGATGCCGAACTGGTAGCCGTCGCCGCGATAGCTGGGTGTCAACTGCCACACCACATCGGCCTGGCGACGCGGCACGTTGCCGGTGTTTTCCGGAGTGATCTGGTCCTTGGAAATCTCCGCATCGGTCCAGGTCAGGCCGCCGTTGACGGTGAAGCCTTCGTAGCGATAGCTGGCTTCCAGTTCCACGCCGTGCGCCTCGTAGCTGCGGTTGAAGAAACGCTGGCTGGTGACTTCGAAGTTCTGTTCCTCGGTGCGCGCCGAGAACGCAGTGGCGAACAGGCTCAGGCCGTCGCGGCGCCACTTCAGGCCGGCTTCGGCCTGGCGGACCACGTTGACGCCTTCATCGGAGGAGACCGAGCCGTCGTCGCGGACCACGCCGAACAGCAGGCGGTCGGCATTGGCGCGTGCGCCGCGGCTGATGCGCGCGAACGCGCCCAGGTCGTCGTTGATCAGGTAGTTGCTGCCCAGCGAATACGACAGGTAGTTCCAGTCGTAATCCACCGGCCGTGCGTTGGCGGTATCGACCGTGGCCACGCGCTGTTCCACCGGCTGGATCACGCCATCGCCGTTGACGTCCAGGTTCTGCGCGATCGCGGTGCCGGCATAGCTGCCGCGTGCATCGCCCATGTCGTAACGCAGGCTGCCGTCGATGCTGAACTTGCCGCTGTCGAAGGTCAGTGCGACGTACGGCGCGTTGACGTCGTAGCGCACGTCGTAGCTGCGGGTGATGCAGCAATCGCCCCAGAACGGGGTGCCGTACGCATACAAACCGTTTTGCGAGCGCGACACGCCGCCGGCATCGACCACGTTGAGCAGGCGCGAATCGCGGCCCAGGCTCTGCACGTAGGAGTTCCAGGTCCAGTCCATGTCGATGGTCTGGCGCGAGCTGTAATAGCCCATGCGCAGGTTGAGCGTGCGGCCGTCGCCGCCGAACTCGCGTGAGACGCTGAGGTCGTTGGTGACGTTGCCCAGGTCGTTGATCGCCACGTTGAACAGATGCGTGCGGATCGCGTTGCCGGTGTAGGCCTGGCCGGCGTCCGGGCCGCTGGCCTGCACCAGTTGCGCGCCGGCGCCGCCGATGGACGCAGCCAGCGTGGCGGCATCGGTGACCTCGGCCGGGAACGGGCTGACGAAGCGGCCGCTGTTGTCGGCGATGCGGAACTTCTCGCTCAGGTTCCAGCCGCTGCCCAGGTCGAACCAGGCCTCGGCGCCGATGGTGCGCGAGATTGGGTGCATGCCGTCGCCCAGGTCGGTGCGGCGCGGCTGGTTGTTGCCATCCAGGCCGACATCGGTGCGGAAATTGCGGCTGTACAAGGTGTCGTTGCCCGGATCGAAGCCGGCAAAGCCGCCCAGGTCCGGCGAGCCGTCGCGGCCACGCACGGAGGTCGGCACCGGCAGATAACCGGCGGCGCGATCGTTGAGGTATTTGCCGTAGACACGCACGTAGCCGTTCTCGAACAGCCGGGTCAGGTTGGCCTTGAGCTGGCCGCCTTTGTCGGTGGTGTAACCGGCATCGCGCACGCCATCGCCCTGGCGGAAGAAGCCGCCGATGTTGAACTGCCAGTTTTCCGCGAACGGCGCGCCGTAGTCGAAGTCCACGCGGGTGTTGTCGTAATCCAGGCCGCGGCTCACGCCGACACTGCCGCCTGCGGTGTCGCCGGTCTTGCTGATGAAGTTGATGATGCCGCCGGGCGCGTTGCTGGTGAACGTCGATGCGGAGCCGCCGCGGATGGCTTCGATGCGGTCCAGGGTGAAATCCGAGCGCAGGAAGATGTCCGAGTTGCCGAAGGCGATATCGCCGAATTCCATCACCGGCAGGCCGTCTTCCTGTAGCTGCAGGAACTTGGCGCCGCCGGAGGCGACCGGCAGGCCTCGCACGGCGATGTTGGCATTGCCTTCGCCACCGCTGGATTCGGAGCGGATGCCGGGGATGTTGCGGAAAATCTCGGCGGTGCTGCGCGGCGCCGATTGTTCGATCGCCTCGGCGCCCACGGTGCTGACCGACACGCTGGACTTCAGCTTGGTGGTGGCGGTGGAGGTGCCGGTGACGAACACCGAATCCAGATTGACCGCGGCGCTGTCGGCGGCCGGCGGGGTGACGGGTGCGGCCGTGGTCGCGTCCTGCGCCAGCGCGGCAGGCGCGCACAGGCAGGAGGCGACCGCGCAGGCCAGGGCATGCAGGCGCAGGGTGTGCAAGGTGGACATCGCGGTTCTCTCTCTCACGGATGGTGGTGTGCCGACGCCTGCATCGTCCCCTCCCAGGGAGTGGCCGGGTGGCCTGCAGTGCGAGCGCAGTAATACGCCCCAATACAATCGATTGCAATCTTGCGCTGCAGCATCATTTCTAGGCTTGCGAGCTTATGTTTCGGTACGCGAAAAACGTGTTGCGGCGCAGCGTTACAATCGATTGCAAAGACGGCAGGGTACAGTGCGCTGCGGCCACTGGGAGCCGCACCGATGCCCAGGGTTATGCATGTCGTCGACCGCCACTCCGTTCTCCTTCGCGCGCATCCTGGCGCTCAACGCCGGCTTCTTCGGCGTGCAATACAGCTTCGGCCTGCAGCAGAGCAACATGAGCCCGATCTACAACTATCTGGGCGCCGATCACGCGAGCCTGCCGTACCTGTGGCTGGCCGGGCCGATCACCGGGTTGGTACTGCAGCCGTTCGTCGGCGCGTGGAGCGACCGCTCGGTGACCCGCTGGGGCCGGCGCATGCCGTACATGGTGCTGGGCGCGCTGGTGTGCAGCCTGTGCCTGCTGGCGATGCCGTTCAGCACTGCGCTGTGGATGGCGGTGTGCCTGCTGTGGATCCTGGATGCGGCCAACAACGTGGCGATGGAGCCATACCGCGCACTGGTCAGCGATGTGCTGGCGCCACCGCAGCGGCCGCTGGGCTATCTCACCCAAAGCGCGTTCACCGGGCTTGCGCAGACGCTGGCCTATCTCACCCCGCCGTTGCTGGTGTGGATGGGCATGAACCAGGATGCCGCCAATGCGCACCACATTCCCTATGTCACCATCGCCGCCTTCGTGATCGGCGCGGGGTTTTCCGCGGCCTCGATCCTGCTCACCGCGCGCAGCGTGCGCGAGCCGGTGCTTGCGCCGGCAGAGATCGCGCGGATGCGCCAGACCGGTGCCGGCCTGGGCGCGACAGTGCGCGAAATCTACGGCGCCCTGCGCGCGATGCCGCCGACCATGCGCCAGCTCGCGCCGGTGATGCTGTTCCAGTGGTACGCGATCTTCTGCTACTGGCAGTACATCGTGCTGTCGCTATCGACCAGCTTGTTCGGCACCACCGAAGCCGACTCGCATGGCTTCCGCCAGGCCGGCCTGGTCAATGGGCAGATCGGCGGGTTCTACAATTTCGTCGCGTTTCTGGCCGCGTTTGCGATGGTGCCGGTGGTGCGCCGCATCGGCCCCAAGTACACGCATGCGGCCTGCCTGGTCGCGGCCGGTGTGGGCATGTGGGTATTGCCGGGTATCCAGGACCGCTGGCTGATGCTGCTGCCGATGATCGGCATCGGGCTCGCCTGGGCCAGCATGATGGGCAACCCGTACCTGATGCTGGCCGACAGCATTCCGCCCGAGCGCACCGGTGTGTACATGGGCCTGTTCAACCTGTTCATCGTGCTGCCGATGCTGATCCAGATCGTCACCTTGCCGCTGTACTACGAGTGGTTGTTGCACGGCGACCCGCGCAACGTGATCCGCCTGGCCGGCGCACTGATGCTGGCCGCCGCGGTGGCGATGCTATGCGTACGCGTCCGCAAGCCCAAGGCAGCAGTGGTGTAGCCGCGACGGTTACGTCTGTGTCGCTGCATACTGAAGCAGCCGACCGCGATCACGCCGGCGGCAACGCGCAGTTGCGCGCCGCACACCAGCACGCCCGCTCTTACGATTCCCGATTCCCCAATCCCCATTCCCGGCCTCAAGCCGACTCACGCACCACCAACTTCACCGGCATCTCCACTGACTCCACCGCTTCGCCGCCGATCAACGCCAGCAGCCGGTCCACCAGCAGGCGCGCGGCCAGGCCCAGGTCCTGCCGCACCGTGGTCAACGGCGGTTGGCTGTAGGCGGCCAGCGGAATATCGTCGAAGCCCACCAGCGAGATGTCCTGCGGCACGCGATGCCCGGCTTCGACCAGGGCGCGGATCGCGCCGACCGCAATCACGTCGGAGGCGGCGAACAGCCCATCCGGCGGATCGGTCTTCTTGAGCATGGCGCGGGTGAGGCGGTAGGCGTCTTCGCTGAGGAAGTGGCTACGCGCATGCAGGCGCGTATCGAACTCCAGCCCGTGCCGTTGCAGTGCATGGCGATAGCCGGCAAAGCGCGGTGCGACCTCGGGCAACTGGTCGTCGCCGAGAAAGGCGATACGGCGACGGCCGCTGGCGATCAGATGTTCGGTGGCCAGCGCGCCGCCCTGGAAATTGTCGCTGCCCACGCTGATGTACGACTGCCCGTCGATGCGGCTGCCCCAGACCGCCATCGGAAGGCCATCGCGCGCGGCTTCGTCCAGCGCGGCATGTTCGGAACTTTGCCCCAGCACGATCACGCCATCGGAGCGGCTGCCGCGTGCGAGTTGTTCCACCCATCCGTCCTGATGCCGGTCGAGCTTGGACAGCAGCATGCTGTAGCCGCGCCCGGTCAGTTCCTCGGCCAGCAGCGCCAGCATCGTCATCATGAAGGGGTCCGACAGCGGCTGGTCCAGCGCATGCATCATCGGCACTGCCACGCTCACCGTGTTGGAGCGTTTGGCGCGCAGGCTGCGCGCAATCGGATCCACCTGGTAGCCGGCATCGGCGGCAATCTGCTTGATGTACGCACGCGTCCGCTCGGCCACCACTGGGCTGCCGGCCAGGGCACGCGACACGGTGGATTCGGACACGCCTGCCATGCGGGCGATGTCGGCCATCTGCGGGCGGGCACCCGGCGTGGCGCGTTCTGAAGGTTTGGCCATGTCAGCGCAGTGCGGAAAAACCCGAGTGTAATCAGTTCGCGCTGGAGGCGGGTTGATCGACGCAGTGGCGGCCGCTTGTGCGCGCCGGTCAAACGCAGTCACGCACCTGCATGCAAGCGGCAGGCGCGCGTGGCGTGCATGACAGCGGCCACGACTAGCGCGGGGCTTTGGAGCGGTGAGGCTTCAGAGCAGTAAAGCTTGAGAGCAGTCAGGCTTGAGAGCAGTGAAACTTCAGAGCAGTCAAGCATTAGAGCAGTGAGGCATCAGAGCAGTGAAGCTTCACCGCGACTACCCAGGACCGCGCTCAGCGACATGCTGGCGCGCTCGGTGTTCGGAGCCGGCATGTATCGTTTGCGCAGTAAGACACCGGCATGCCGGCGGCACCGATATGACGCCCGCGTGCCACCTGCTGTCAGCGGCTCTCAACCCATGTACAGACCGCCGTTGACCGCATAGTCGGCGCCGGTCACGTAGGCGGCCTCATCGGAGGCGAGCCAGGCGCACAGCCCGGCGACTTCGGCCGGTTTGCCGAGCCGGCGGATCGGCACCGAGGTGGCCAGGCGGTCGAGCACGTCGGGTGGGAAACTGCTGATCGAGGCGCTGGCGATATAGCCCGGCGAGATGGTGTTGACGGTGACCCCGCGCGAGGCCACTTCCTGCGCCAGGGCGCGGCTGAAGCCATGCATCGCCGCCTTGGCGGTGGCGAAATTGATCTGCCCGATCTGGCCCTTGTGCGCACTGACCGAGCCGATGTTGACGATGCGTCCCCAGCCGCGCGCGGTCATGCCATCGACCACCTGCTTGGTGATGTTGAACAGGGAATGCAGGTTGCTGGCGATCACCACGTTCCAGTCGTCGCGGCTCATCTGCCGGAACAAGGTGTCGCGGCTACCGCCCGCGTTGTTGACCAGCACATCGATTTCGCCGACCTCGGCCTTGACCTTGGCAAAGGCAGCCACAGTGGAATCCCAATCGGCGGCATTGCCTTCGGAGGCGACGAACTCGAAGCCCTGCTCGCGCTGTTCGCGCAGCCAGGAGGTTTTGCGCGGCGAATTGGGCCCGCAACCGGCGACCACGGTATGCCCGCTGCGCGCCAGCTTCTGGCAGATCGCGGTACCCACACTGCCCATGCCACTGGTGACGTATGCGATGCGAAGTGTCATTGCTTGAACTCCTTCGGAGTTTGGGAATGGGGAATCGGGAGTGGGGAATCGGTAGAGCAGGAGCCGCTTTTGCGGCTTCTGTTCGCCATGTGGAACTCAGGAATCGACATGACAGCACAGCGCCGCCCTTACGATTCCCCACTCCCGATTCCCCATTCCCGGCGCGCGGCTAGCGCGCCAACGGAAACAGGCCAAACAACAACCCGCCCGCCAACATCAACAGGGAAATCAGCACTGCCCACTTCAGCGTGAAGCGCTGATGGTCGGCGAAGTCGACCTTGGCCAGGCCGACCAGCAGATAGGTCGATGGAACCAACGGGCTGAGCAGATGCACCGGTTGCCCGGCCAGCGAGGCGCGTGCCATTTCCACCGGGGTGATGCCGTAGTGGCCGGCGGCCTCGGACAGGATCGGCAGCACGCCGAAGTAGAACGCGTCGTTGGACATGAAGAACGTAAACGGCATGCTGACGATCGCGGTGATCACCGCCAGATACGGGCCCCAGCTGTCCGGGATCACCGCCAGGAAGCTGCGCGACATCGCTTCGACCATGCCGGTGTTGGACAGGATGCCGGTGAAGATGCCGGCGGCGAAGATCAGTGACACCACCGACAGCACATTGCCGGCGTGATTGACCAGGCGGCGGCGCTGCTCGGCCAGGTTGGGGTAGTTGATCATCAGTGCCAGCGCAAAGCCGATCATGAACAGCACCGGCATCGGCAGCACGCCGACCACCAGCGCGGCCATCAGCGCCAGGGTCAGGAGCAGGTTCACCCACAGCAGCTTGGGCCGCTTCATGTCCTCGGTGTCTTCCACGCGCGGCAGTGCATCGCTTTCCTCAGGGATGCTGGTGTCCAGCCAGTTGCCGTCGGCGGGCAGGCGTACCACGCCCAGGCGGCGCCGTTCGCGCATGCCCAGATACCAGGCCAGCGTGAGGATGCCGGCGATCGCCATCGCCATCGCCGGCACCAGCGGCACGAATACATCGGCCGGATCCACGTGCAGGGCGGTGGCGGCGCGCGCCGTGGGGCCGCCCCACGGGGTCAGGTTCATCACGCCGCTAGCCAGGATGGTCACGCAGGTGAGGTTGAGCGCGTTCATGCCCAGGCGCTGGTACAGCGGCAGCATCGCCGACACGGTGATCATGTAGGTGGTGGAGCCATCGCCGTCGAGCGAGATCAGCATTGCCAGGATCGCCGTGCCCATCACGATCTTCAGCGGATCGCCCTTGACCAGGCGCAGGATGCGGCCGACCAGCGGATCGAATAGGCCGGCATCGATCATCACCCCGAAGTAGAGGATGGCGAACATCAGCATTACGCCGGTGGGCGCGATCTTCTTGATGCCGTCGAGCATCATCTCGTTGATGCCGGTGCCGAAGCCGCCCAGCAGCGCGAACACGATCGGCACCGTGATCAGAGCCACCAGCGGCGACAGCCGCTTGCTCATGATCAGGTACATGAAGGTGATCACCATTCCGAAACCGAGCGCGGTCAGCATGCGGGCAAATCCTTTGAGGCGTACAGCAGGGGGAGAGTGGAGCGCGCGGCGGCGGGTGCATTGCAGCAGCGGTAATGCATCATGCGAAAGTCAGGCAAACGGTCAGAAGTCGTACTGGAAGCGGCCGGTCACCGCCAGCGTGTGATCGACCACCGCATCGACCATGCGGTCGCGGTTGCGGCTGTCGATCACATTGAGCATCACGCGCAGGTTCGGCTTGAAATACCAGTTGCCGCCCAGCGTCCACGACTGTGTGCTGGCATTGATGAAGTCGGGTTGGCCATCCAGATGCTGATCGCCGCGCATGTAGTCGTAGCGCAAGGCCAGCTCGAACGCGCCGGAGGGGCGATTGGGCGTCTTGATCCGGCTGAAACGCCCGGTCTTGCGGTCGTAGCCGCGCGACTCGCCGGTGACGAACCAGCTGACTAGGCCGTAGCTGGCCAACACCTTGGCATGCTGGGAGCCGTCGTCGAGCAGGCCGCCGCTGAATTCGCTCTGCCACGACCATGGGCCCAGCACTTCGGCGTATTCCAGCGACCATTTGTCGAAATCGGTATCGCGGCCATCGGCAAAGCGCGCCAGGGTGATGCGGCTGTTGTTGGCTAGATCGTTTTCCGGGCGTGGCCGGATCAACAGGGACGCCGCGCCACCGCTGCCCGGATGCGAATAGCGTTCGTGCGCCAGCGACACGCCCAGGTGGCGCAGCCGTGCCTCGCCCATCTCCGGTGCGAAGGTTAGCCGCGTGCCGAGCGCGCCGCCCTTGGTCGAGGAATTGTCGATGCTTTCCAGGCTGTAGGCCGCAGTGGACCAGGTCGCATCGGGGCGATTGGCCTGCCAGGAGATCGCCTTGCGATAGATTGGCGCCAGCGTGGTGGAGGCATAGCCGCGTTCCAGGAACGGGCCGTAGTTGGAGCCGGTGCGATCGTCCAGCGAGAAGTACTGTTTGAACTGGCCCACGGTCAGCGTACCGGCGGAAAACTTCTTGGCGATGTACACATCGCGCGCCAGGATGCCGCGGCTGCCGGACTCGTATTGCAGGCCGGCAAATTCCGCCTCGGCCTTGTAGGTGAAGCCGTAGAACTTGCCGGCCACATCCAGCCACACGCGGCGGAACTGGGTGTCGTTGCGCTCGGGCGTGCCGCGTTCGTCGTTGTCGAACACGGTGAAGTCCCAGTGCACGCGCCCACCCACCCCGGCGGTGACCGGGCCGTCGCCGTCGGCCGCATGCGCCGCCGGTGCCAGGCACAGCGCGGCGCAGGTGGTGAAGACGCGCAGACGCAAGGTGTCGTTGCTCACAGACCCTCCCAGGTACATGTGTGAATCACGTTCAGCGATGCACCGCACAAGCACGCTGCGGCGCGTTGGCAGCAGCCTAGTCCGGTGAAGCTGTCATGGACCTGTCAGGGCGGGGGAATCGGGAATGGAGAATGGGGAATCGCAAAAGCCCAAGAGCTTTTGTCCGCGAGGGCTGTTACCTTCCGGCCGCGGCCAACCGCTGTTCCGATTCCCGATTCCCCATTCTCGATTCCCCGCCCATGCGCCTGCTGCTAGTCGAAGACAACGCCGATCTCGCCGATGCCATCGTGCGGCGCATGCGCCGTAGCGGGCATGCGGTGGATTGGCAGTCCGATGGCCTGGCGGCGGCGAGTGTGCTGCGCTATCAGAGCTTCGATCTGGTGGTGCTGGATATCGGCCTGCCCAAGCTGGATGGACTGCGCGTGCTGGCCGGGATGCGCGAGCGTGGCGATACCACGCCGGTGCTGATGCTGACCGCGCGCGACGGCATCGAAGACCGCGTGCAGGCACTGGATGTCGGGGCCGACGACTACCTGGGCAAGCCGTTCGATTTCCGCGAGTTCGAGGCGCGTTGCCGGGTGCTGCTGCGGCGCAATCGCGGGCAGGCCAGCGAGGTGGTGCAGATCGGCGGGTTCGTGTTCGACAACGCCGCGCACACGCTGGTGCTGGACGGGGTGCCGATCGAGTTGCCCAATCGCGAATACCGCCTGTTCGAGATCCTGATCGGGCGCCTGGGCCATGTGGTGGGAAAGGACGAGATCGGCAACGGCTTGTTCGGTTTCGACGACGATGCCGGGCCGAATGCGATCGAGCTGTATGTCGGCCGCCTGCGTCGCAAGCTGGCGGGCGCGCCGTTGCGCATCGTCACCGTGCGCGGCGCCGGCTACAAGCTCGAAGAAGCCGATCCGCATGCGCCGGTGGAGCCGGGCGTCGATGGCTGAGCCGCGCATGGTGGCACCGTCGATCCGGCGCACTTTGCTGCTGTATCTGGGCAGCCTGTCGGTGCTGGGCGCGGTGGTGCTGTTCTTTGCCGCACGCGACTACGGCGAGCGGGCCGCCAACCGCTCCTACGACCACCTGCTGGTGTCCTCGGCCCTGTCGATCGTCGACAGCGTGGCGCTGGTCGGCGGCGACTGGCAGGTGGACCTGCCGTATGCCTCGCTGGACCTGCTCGGCATGGCACCGGAAGACCGCGTGTTCTACCGCGTGTTCGATGCGCAAGGCCGCACCATCACCGGCGAAGAGAGCTTGCCGTTGCCGGCGCGCGCGCCCGGCGACGAGCGCCCGGTGCTGTTCGATGCCGACTACAGCGGCGAGCCGGTGCGCTTTGCGGTGGTGATGCATCGGGTGGCATCGGCCTCCGGGCAGGGCGAGGTGCGCGTGCAGGTCGGTCAGACCCGGCGCGCGCGCGATGCGGTGGCACGCGATGTGGTGCTCAACGCACTGGTGGCGATCGGCGTGCTGTCGCTGCTCGCCCTGGGCCTGGTGTGGCTGGGCGTGTATCGCGCCCTGCGCCCGTTGCAGCGTATCGAGCGCGACCTGTCGCGGCGCGAGCCCTCCGACCTGAAACCGCTCAGCGTGCCGGCGCCGCAGGAAATGCAGTTGATGGTGACCGCGCTCAACCGCTTCATGGCGCGGCTGTCGTCCAGCAACGAAACCCTGCGCGCCTTCATGGCCGAAGCCGCGCACCAGATGCGCACGCCGCTGGCCGCCTTGCGCGCGCAGGCGCAGCTGGCGATGGACGACGACGACCCGCGCGAGATGCAACGCAGCCTGGTGGCGATCGAGCGCAATGCCAGCCATATGAGCCGGCTGCTCAATCAATTGCTCAGCGACGCCAGCGTGATCCACCGCGCCAACCTGCAGCGCTTTGCCACCGTGGACCTGGCCGAAGTGCTGCACCAGGCCTTGCACGAGGCCTTGCCGCGCAGCGACGGCGCACCGCGCGTGCACCTGGCGATCGACCCGCAACCGGCACTGCTGCGCGGCGATGCATTGCTGCTGCGCGAGGCGCTGAAGAACCTGATCGACAACGCCTGCAAATACGGTGCCGGGGCGCCGTTGCAGGTGGCGCTCACCAGCGACGGCAGCCATCACGTGCTGACCATCGCCGATCACGGCCCCGGCATTCCCGCCGCCGAAGCCGAGCGCGTGTTCGAGCGTTTCGTCCGCGGGCCGGATGCGCCGGCCGGCGGCGCGGGGCTGGGGCTGGCCATCGTCAAGCGCGTGGTCGAAGCGCACGGCGGGCGCATCGATCTGAGCAACCGCGTCGGTGGTGGGCTGATCGCCTCGTTGCATTTTCCTGGAGGGACGCGGTGATGCGCGTGCTGTTGCTGATGGTGGTCTTGCTGGCGCCGGTTGTTGCGCGTGCCGCGCCCGGCGATGTGCGGGTGTTTCCTGCGCACGGCCCGAAACAGGCGCAATTACGCGTGCAAGGCTCCACCGATCTGGAAGTGTTCGGTGCGGTCATCCAGGACTACCAGCGCCTGCATCCGGGCACCGAGGTGATCTACGAGGACGTGATCGCCTGGGACATCTACGAGCGCTATCTGCATCCGGGCAAGGCCACGGCTGCCGCCGACATGCTGATCAGCGCCAGCATGGACTTGCAGACCAAGTTGGTGAACGACGGCCACGCGCTCGCGCATCGCTCCGCGCAGACCGAAGCGCTGCCGGCGTGGGCGCAGTGGCGGCATGAAGTGTTCGGCATCAGCTACGAGCCGGTGGCGATCGTCTACAACACACGCAAGCTGGCGGCCGCGCGGGTGCCGCGCACGCGCCGGCAGTTGCTGGCCTTGCTGCGCGCGCCCGACGCGCCGCTGCGCGGCCGGGTTGGCACCTACGATGTCGAGCGTAGCGGCGTGGGCTATCTGTTTGCCACCCAGGACGGGCAGGTCGGCAGCATTGCCGGCGCGTTGCTGGCCGCGTTGGGGGCCAACCAGGTCAGGCTGGAAGAACGCACCGGCACCTTGCTCGACCGCGTCAGCCGTGGCGAGCTGCTGCTGGCCTACAACGTGCTCGGCTCCTACGCGCAGACGCGCATCGACGCCGGCGCCCCGCTGGGCATCGTGCAGCCGCAGGACTACACGCTGGTAGCCTTGCGCACTGCGGTGATCCCCAGGACTGCACCGCACGCGCCGGAGGCACGCAGGTTCCTGGATTACCTGCTCTCGCCACGCGGCCAGCAGGTGCTCTCGCGCGAGGCGCGGCTGATGCCGATCCTGCCGGCCGCCGGCGGCCGTGGCGGCTCGGCGCAGCCGCCGTTCCGGCCGATCCCGCTCGGCCCCGGCCTGCTGGTGTATCTGGACAAGCTCAAACGCCGGCAGTTCCTGGATGCCTGGCGGGCCAGCACGCAGCCGCCGCGCTAGGCGAGCGCGACGACCTGCGCGAACGGCTTGCATGCCGGCGCGGCGCGCGCCGCCGCCCTCGGCGTGCGGGGTGTGGGGTGTGGGGGCGGCGATTTCCACGCCCATGCTGGCTGCCCGACAGGCCCGGTGCCTGCGCAGCGAGCCAGGGATGGATGCC
The DNA here is from genome assembly GCF_056725285.1 of Xanthomonas sp. NCPPB 1826. Classification (NCBI taxonomy): domain Bacteria; kingdom Pseudomonadati; phylum Pseudomonadota; class Gammaproteobacteria; order Lysobacterales; family Lysobacteraceae; genus Xanthomonas; species Xanthomonas sp. NCPPB 1826. Next base: position 4,052,940 of record NZ_CM161521.1, on the reverse strand, counting down.
CGGGCGCGGGAAACCGACACAGCCATGTGCCAGACTTGGCGCATGGCCGATCTCACCATCCTCGTCGCCGACGACCACCCGTTGTTCCGTGCCGCCGTGATCCATGTGCTGCAGCAGACCCTGCCGCAAGCCGATGTGGTGGAGGCCTCCAGCGCCGCCACGCTGAGCGCCATGCTGCGCTCGCACCCACAGGCCGAGCTGGTGCTGCTGGACTTGGCGATGCCGGGCGCACGCGGCTTCTCGGCGCTGTTGCACGTGCGTGGCGAGCATCCGGATATCCCGGTGGTGGTGATCTCCTCCAACGATCACCCACGCGTGATCCGGCGCGCACAGCAGTTCGGCGCGGCCGGCTTCATTCCCAAATCCACCCCGGCCGAATCGATCGGCACCGCGGTGGCCAGCGTGCTGGAGGGCGGCACCTGGTTCCCGCCGATGACTGCCGAGCGCTCGGAGGCCGACGCGCAACTGGCCTCCAAGCTCGCCCAGCTCACCCCGCAACAGTTCCGCGTGCTGCTGAGCCTGGCCGATGGCCTGCTCAACAAGCAGATCGCGCACGAACTCGGGCTGGCCGAGAACACCGTCAAGGTACACGTCACCGCGATCCTGAAGAAGCTGGATTGCTACAGCCGCACGCAGGCGGCAGTGCTGGTCAAGGCGCTGGAGCCGGAAGGCGAGGGCTGATCGCTCCGGCAAACGCCTTGCGGAGTCCGGTCAGCGCCGGATTGCGGCGAGCAGGCGCGGTGCAGCGGTGGCGCGCAGATTCTTGCCCATCTGCACTCCGCTCTGGTCAGCTGCGCAGCTGCAGCTTGTGCGTCCCGTAGATGAGCTGCTGCGCCATCGGCCGGCCGATAAAGCGTTCCGGGAAGATCGGCGCCAGCGCGCTGATCCGATCCAGCCGAGCCAGGTGTTCATCGCTCAAGACAATTTGCAGCGCACCGAAGTTGTCCTCGGCCTGCTGCAGCGTGCGCGCGCCCATCACCGGCGAGACCACGGCCGGATTGCGCAAGGTCCAGGCCAGTGCCACCTGCGAGCGCGAGGCGCCCAGTTCCTCGGCGACCGCACCGACCGCATCGGCGATCTCCAGCGAGCGTGCGTTGAGATGTCCGGTCGAGGCGATCACGCCCTTGCGGCTGGTCGAAACCTCGGCTGCGTTGTCGTCGGAGAGATCGGCGCGGCTGTACTTGCCGGTCAGGATGCCACCGCCCAGCGGCGACCATGGCAACACGCCCAGGCCCAGCTCGCGTGCCATCGGCAGCAACTCGTGTTCGACGCTGCGCTCGACCAGGCTGTATTCGATCTGCAGCGCCACCAGCGGCGACCAGCCACGCAGGTCGGCCAATGTCTGCAACTGCGCCACCCGCCAGGCCGGGGTGTTGCAGATGCCGAGGTAAAGCACCTTGCCCGATTGCACCAGATGCTCCAGCCCGCGCATCACTTCCTCCGGCGAGGTGGTGAAATCCCAGGCGTGCAGATACAGCAGGTCGATGCGGTCGGTGTCGAGCTGGCGCAGGCTGGTCTCCACCGAGCGGATCAGGTTGAGGCGATGGTTGCCGCCGGCGTTGATGTTGTCCGGATCGCGCGCCATGGTGAATTTGGTGGCCAGCACGAAGCGCTCGCGGCGGTGCTTGAGCAGCGCGCCGAGGATGCGCTCGGAGCCGCCGTTGGTGTAGTTGACTGCGGTATCGATGAAATTGCCGCCGCGGTCGGCATACGCATCGAAGATGCGCCTGGCTTCGTTGGCGTCCGCGCCCCAGCCCCAGGCTTCGCCGAAGGTCATGGTGCCCAGCGACAGCGGCGAAACGCGCAGGCCGGAGCGGCCGAGCAGGCGATAGTGGTCCAGCGACAGTGTCTGACTCATGCGGTGTGTCTCCCGGTAGTGGCGTTGTGCGTGTTGCGATGCACTGTGCCGCGGGCCGCCGGGTCGGCGTGAGCCTGGTGATCTGGCATCCTTGCCCGATCGTCCGGATCGTCAACTCGGCATCGTCACGTAGGGATGCGTGCTCCTGGGGCGCGATTGAGCGACCAAGACGCTGATGTCTGCGACTTCGCTGCAGGGCCCTTGCCCGCCCACCCTCGTGGGACACGCCGCAAGTACGTCCCTGTAGGCTCTTACGCGGCATCCATGCCGCGTAAGGTCCCGCGACGGTGGGCGGGCAAGGACCTGTTGGGATAGTCGGTGTGCATGGTGCAATCAATGCACGTGCATGTTGTTCGGATGATCTGCGGGCTGGCTGCAGGGCCCTTGCCCGCCCACCCTCGCGGGACACGCCGCAAGTACGTCCTTGTAGGCTCTTACGCAGCATCCATGCCGCGTAAGGTCCCGCGACGGTCGGCGGGCAAGGACCTGTCGGGATAGTCGGTGTGCGTGGTGCAAGCAATGCACGATGCATGTTGTCCGGATGGTCTGCGGGCTGGCTGCAGGGCCCTTGCCCGCCCACCATCGCAGGACACGCCGCAAGTACGTCCATGTAGGCTCTTACGCGGCATCCATGCCGCGTAAGGTCCCGCGACGGTGGACGGGCAAGGACCAGTCGAGTTGATTGGTGCGCATGGCTTGCAATAAAACAGCCAGCAAACTGTCTTGTGCGGTGTCCTTGCCGCTTGCGGGGCCGTGTGGCGGCATGGACGCCGCCACCGAGCCTCCACGGACGGATTCACGGCGTGTCCCGCGGGCGGCGAGGGCACCGCGCCCTCGACCGCCTAGGCTGTTGATTGCACCTAACGACGCGAGGACTTGGCATACATGCGCAGCAGCACGCTTGCACAGGCGTATCCCGCGCGCTGCTGACAATCACGCCACGCCATCAGAAATCCAGCGAATAGCCCAGCGTGATGGTGCGGCCGCGCCCGGCGAAGTAGCGTAGCGGTTCGACCAGGGCCGATTGCGAGTAGTAGGTGATGTACTGCTTGTCGAACAGGTTGGACACACCCATGCGCACTGCGCCACGCGGCAACGCGTAGTTGAACGTCGCATCCACCAGCGTGTAGCCACTGAAGCGCTTGTCGGCCTCGTCGAAGGATTGGCTGAAGGCATGCTGGGCCTGCACGAACGAGGAGAGCTTCGGCGTCCACTGCGCCGACCACGAGGCAATCACCCGATTGGGTGCCACGTTGAGCCCATCCAGGCGTGCGTCCAGCTGCCCATCGTTGTCGCTGTCATAGCGGCCACGGGTGTAGGCGTAGGACAGGCGCAGGCGATGCGCTGCATCCAGGCGATAGCCCAGGCTGGCGTCCACGCCCTGCACGCGGGTCTTTTCGCGGCTCATCATGAAGGCGCCGTTGATCGGCACCACGCGTGTGCCCAGGTCCGAGTTGGACTGGAAGTAGCTCAGGTCCGCATCGACGGCGCCGCGTGTGAGGCGGGTGCCCGCTTCCACGCTCTTGGTCAGGATCGGCTCCAGCGTGCTCAGGCTGGCCACGCGCGTGCCCGGCGTGTTGATCGCGCGCAGCACGCGGCCCACGTCCGGCATGCCGAAGCCTTCGGAATAGCTGGTGAAAAAGCTCACACCCTCGAGCGGCGTATAGACCAGGCCGGTGTTGTAGAGGGTCTGGTTGAAGTCGAGCGTGCCACCTTCGACAGCGACCCGGTTGTAGCGCCACAGCGTCTGGTAGCTGTCGATCTGCAACTCGGCTTCTTCGCGGCGCACGCCGGCGTGCAGGGTCAGCGTGGGCAGCAGCTTGTATTCGCCCTGCACGAACAGCGACAGATTGCGGTAGTCCGACTCGGGCACATAGGTACGCCCGGTGCCGTACAGATCCTGCTTGCCGGTGTCGGCCAGCAGGTCGACGCCGCCGGTGAGCTTGAGCCGGCTGTCGAGCAGGTCGTCCCTGGTCAGGGTGATCTTGCTGCCCCACTTGGAGGCGACCGAACGCGATTGGTCGTACAAGGTGCCGACCGGGGCGATGCGCGGGTCCTGAAACGTGGACGAGTTGTCGGCACCGAACAGCCCTTCGAATTCCTGGTTGAACACCATCGCGCTCAGTTGCATGCCGGCCAGATCGTCATGGGTGTACGACAGGCTGGAGGTCAGCACATCGTTCCAGGGCGCGGTGCCCTGCGGGGTGCCGCGCACCGAGCTGGTGGGCAGGCCTTGCGCGCGGTTGCCGGCGACGCCGACGTAGTCGTTGTCGTTCTTGATGCGGTAGCGGTTGACGCTGACGCTCAGGCGCTGGGTGTCGGTGAGCGCGTAGCCAAGCTTGGCCAGCACGTCGTAGCTCTTGGACGTCATCAGGTCGCCCTGGGTGTTGTCGGCGCCGATCGGCCGGCCTTGTCCATCCACATACAGGCCCTGGTCGCTGTAGCTGGCCGAGAACAGGTAATCGAGCTTGTCCGAGCGGCCGTCCACGCGGTAGCGGGTCTCGACGCTGGTGGTTTCCGCACGCGTTTCGGAGCTGGGCGCGGTGGCTTGCACGTCGATGTGCTGGTTCAACGAGCCGTCCTGCGGGCGCCGGGTGATGATGTTGATGGTGCCGCCGGTGGCGCCCAGGCCGTTGATGGCATTGGCGCCCTGGATGACTTCGATGCGCTCGACCATCGCATAGTCGATGGTGTGCGCCTCGCGTCCGGTGGGGCGGATCGGATTGGACTGCGGCACGCCGTCGATCAGGATCAGCGGCGTGCGCCCGCGCAGGGTTTCGCCGCTGCCATTCATCTTGCCGCGGCTGGGCGTGTACGAGGGAACCAGGTTGGCGAGCACGTCGGAGGAGTTGCTGGAGATCGTCAGCTGCTGCTGGATCTGCGCCTTGTCGATGATCAACACCGTCTGCGGCGATTCGGCCACGGTCATGTTGGAGCGCGAAGCGGCGACCACCACGGTGTCCAGCGTGTCGGTGACGTCCGATTGCGCGGACGCGGTGGCAGAGGCGAGCAGGCAGAGCGTGGCAACGAACGGCATGCCGGCCGATCCGGAGACGGGAGATTTCATCGGGCAAGGAACTCCAAGGCGCGGTCGGCACAGACGCAGCACGTGCACGGCAACGCGAAAGGTGAAGATTAAATGGGAATCATTATCGCCATTCTAGCAGGCACGAGCGCCGCCACGCTGGGCATGCCGTAGCGTCGCGCGTTGCAAATGCGCGCGTTGGCAGCATCGCGGCGATGCCCGAACCATGCGCCGCGCGTGCAGGTATCACCTGCGTCGGAAACAGGCCTATGCAGTCCTGCGGCGATGACCGCCTGCACGAATGTTGCAAGCCGCGCGCGCCGCATCTGCACGCGTCTGCGCACGCAGCGCAGCAGGCAACTGTCTATGCTATGGCGACCGCCATCGAACATCGCAGCCGCGGCATCGTGACCATCAAATTCGACCTCAACGATCTACAGGCATTCCGTGCCGTTGCCGAAAACGGCAGCTTCCGCCGCGCTGCCGAACGCATCCGCATCACCCAGCCGGCGCTCAGCCGCCGGATCGACAAGCTCGAGTCGGCGTTGAACGTCAAGTTGTTCGAGCGCACCACGCGCAAGGTCGCGCTCACCACGGTCGGGCAGGCGTTCATGCCGCAGGTCGAGCGCATGCTCGACGACCTGGACATGGCGCTGATGAGCATCGGCGATGCCGGATCCAGCCGGATGGGCACGGTGACCGTGGCGTGCGTGCCGTCTGCGGCGTATTACTTCATGCCCCAGGCGATTCACGGACTGCATCAGCTGTTTCCGAAGATCCGCATCAGGCTGTTCGATGGCAGCGCCAGTCACGTCAGTGCGGCAGTGGCCTCCGGCGAGGCGGACTTCGGCGTCAGCTTCAGCGGTAACCTGGCACCGGAGGTCGAGTTCGAGCCACTGCTGCAGGAGCGCTATGTGATTGCCTGCCGCCGGGACCATCCCCTGTCCGGGCGCGAGCAGGTCAGCTGGCAGGAAGCCTATGGCCATGACTACATCACGCTCGACAAGACCTCGGGCAACCGGCTGGTGCTGGATCGGGCGCTGTCTGCATTCACGCCGGAGCAGCCGAGCATCTGCGAAACCCGCCACGTCACTACATTGCTGGGCTTGGTGGAGGCCGGCGTCGGCATTGCCGCCGTTCCTTCGATCGCCATGCCTTCCGGCCCGCATCCGGTGCTGGCCGCGGTGCCGCTGGTCGAACCGGAGGTGTTGCGCAACGTGGGGATCCTCAAACGCCGCGGACGGACGCTGACACCGACCGCGCTCGAACTGGCGGAACTGGTGCGACGGATGCCCGCGCGCTCACGGTGAGACCGGATCCAGGCCGGTCGCGCGCGCGACCGCCTGCGCGTCACCCGACTGCAGGTAGGCAAGCAGGCGCCTGGCCGCTGCGGGATGATCCGCGTTGACCGGCACGCCCGCCGCATAGCGCGTGATCGACTGCAGCGGCTCGGGGATCTTGCCGACAACATCCACGCCTGCCACCGGGAGCAGTTCGGCCACCTGCTGAAAGCCCAGCTGATAACTGCCGTCGGCCACCACCGAGCCCACCGGGATGCGTTCGATCTTGCGGCTCTTGGCCATCATCGGGCCCTGGATCTGCAACTGCTTGAACAGCGTGGTCTCGATGTAGACGCCACTGGCGCTGTCGGAATAGGCAACGGAATCGGCCTGCAGCAACGCGTGTTTGAACTGTTCGACGGTATCGATCTTCGGCTTGGGTGCGCCACTGCGCACCACCATGCCGATGCGGGAATCGGCCAGCTCCACCCGCGATGCCGGGTCCACCAGTCCTGCATCGATCAGTTTCTGCAGTGCGCTGCCCACCATGATCACCACATCGGCATGCTCGCCACGCGCAAGCCGGTTGGGAATGGCTTGCGGCGTCTGTCCCATCGAAGGGCCGTGCAATGTCGCAACCGTCACCCCGGTCTGCCTGCTGTACTGCGGCGCCAGACGTTCGAAGGCGGCAGTGAAACCGCCGGAGGTCATCACGGTCAGATCCTGCGCGGCTGCGGCCGGCGATAGCAGGGCCGTGGCGACAACCGCAGCCAGCAATCCTTTCCAGAGGGCACGCATCATTTCGCCGCTCCCGCAGCCGGATCGAGGCCGGTCGCTGTCGCTGCGTTGCCATGCCGGCGATACAGGAACAGCGTCGCCAACAGCGCGCACACCGATGCGAACACCAGCCAGTACCCAGGGGCCGCCTTGTCGCCGCTGACATGGATCAGCCAGGTCGACATCACCGGCGTAAACCCGCCAAAGACTGCCGTGGCCAGGCTGTAGGCGAGCGAGAAGCCCGCCACCCGCACATGCGCCGGCATCAGTTCGGTGAGCGCGGGAATCATGGCGCCGTTGTAGATGCCGTACAGGAAGGACAGCCACAGCAGCGCCTGCAACATGTGCGCAAAGCTCGGTGCGGATGCAAGGAACGCGAGCACCGGATAGGCGCTCAGTGCGCACACCACCGCCATGGTCACCAGCAACGGCTTGCGGCCGAAGCGGTCGCTGAGCGCGCCGCCGATCGGCAGCCAGAGGAAGTTGGAGATGCCCACCAGCAGCGTCACGATCAATGCGTCGCCGGTGCTGAGCTTGAGCACGCTCTTGCCGAAGGTCGGTGCGTATACGGTGATCAGATAGAACACGGTCGTCGTCAGCGCCACCATCAAGCCGCCGGCAATCACGGTGCCGGCATTGTTCGCCAGCCCGCGCATCACCTGCTTCATCGTCACCCGCTGGGTGCGCTGCGCGAACTCCGCAGTCTCTTCCAGGCGCCGCCGCAGCAAAAAGATGAAGGGGATGATGACGCAACCGATGGCGAAGGGAATCCGCCAGCCCCACTGCGCCAGATCCTGCGGTGGCATCAGCTGGTTGAGCGCATAGCCGATGGCGGCCGCAGCGACGATGGCCACCTGCTGGCTGGCCGACTGCCAACTGGCATAGAAGCCGCGCCGCCCCGGCGTGGCCATCTCGGCCAGATACACCGACACACCGCCCATTTCGGCACCCGCCGAGAAGCCCTGCAGTAGCCGTCCGAGCAGCACCAGTGCCGGTGCCCACAAACCGATGCTGGCATAGCCCGGCACCAGTACGATCAGCACCGTGCCGCTGGCCATGATCGCCAGGGTGACGATCAAGCCCTTGCGACGCCCGACATCGTCGATGTAGGCGCCCAGGATCACCGCGCCCAGTGGGCGCATCAGAAAGCCTGCGCCAAACACCGCAAAGGTCATCATCAGCGAAGCGAATTCATTGCTCGCCGGGAAGAACACCGCGGCGATCTGGGTTGCGTAGAAACCAAACAGGAAAAAGTCGAACTGCTCGAGGAAGTTGCCCGAGGTCACCCTCAGCACCATCCCCAGTTTCGACTGCCGCGTTGCCTCAAGGTTCGAAGTCTGCATAGATCGCCCTCCACGATAGGTATGCACGTGCGTCTGATAGGTGAGGCGATCGATTCTGGTGGAGCGGGCCAGCATTGATAATTGTTGCTTTCTCATCGACTGATGCGCGTTGAACATCAACCACGCCGGAGCAATGCTCGACTCGACTTGGCGGCGATGCGACGAACGTGGCAAGCAGCAGGTGCATGCAGGGAGTCCGCGAGACGTGGGCGTTTATCGATCCAGGGCGTAGAAACGAACGCTGTCTCGAGCTGCCGATGCGCAGATCAGTCTTGAGCGACGCGCGTGCTACCGCTCTGCATCAAGTACGAGGCCGCATGCCGTGCCGGCAGCCGGGCAAACTACCCGCGCCGCAACAACATCTGGGTGACCAGTGCGCGCAGCGCGGGCGGGCGCACCGGCTTGGTCAGGAATCCCCAGCCCAGGTCGAGCGCGTGTTCGCGCAGCGCCGGGTCGGGTTCGGCGGTGACCAGGATCACGCGCGGTTCGCGTTGCCAGCGTTGCACCAACTGCGGCAGCAGCATGGGGCCGTAGTGCTCGCCCATGCGCACATCCAGCAACAGCAGCTCCGGCACCTCGTCGGGGCTAGCGGCGGCCAATGCCTCGTCGGGTCCGCCGGCAAAGTCCACGCGGCATTCCCAGCGTTCCAGCAGGGCACGGCTGGCCTCGCACACGCGCGGGTCGTCGTCCACGCACCACACGCGGCAGCCGTGCAGGATCGGGTCGTTGGCGTTTTCTGCGGTGGTGGTGGTTGGCGGCGGCAATTGCCTGACGATGGCCGCGCGTTCGCCCAGCGGCACGGTTACCGAAAACACGCTGCCGCTGCCCAGCGTGGAACGCAGGCCGATGCGGTGGCCGAGCAGCCGGCCGATGCGCTCGACGATGGCCAGGCCCAGACCGGCGCCGCGATCGTTGGCCACGCCGTCGTCCAGGCGCCGGAATTCTTCGAAGATCTCTTCCTGCAAGGCCTCGGGAATGCCGGGCCCCTGGTCGTGCACCTCGATGCGCAGCCAGCCGCCGCGACGACGGCAACCGATCAGCACCCGCCCGCGCGGGGTGTAGCGGATGGCGTTGGACAGGAAGTTCTGCAGGATGCGCCGCAGCAGGTTTTCATCGCTCAACACCACCGCGGACGTGGGCACCCAATCCAGCACCAGGCCGCGGTCTTCGGCCAGGATGCCGAACTCGCGGGCCAGCGTTTCCAGCAGCGGGGCGATGGCGAAATCGCGCACCTGGGTCTTCAGGCTGCCGGCCTCCAGCCGCGAGATGTCCAGCAGGCTGTTGAGGATGGCGTCCTGCGCGGCGAGTGCGCCTTCGATGTTGTCGACCACGCGCGCGCTGCCGGCCTCGCGCACCTGTCCGCGCAGGACCGAGACGAACATGCGCGCGGCGTTGAGCGGTTGCAGCAGGTCGTGCACGGCCGAGGCGACAAAGCGGGTCTTGTAGCGGTTGGCGCTCTCGGCCTCGCGCTTGGCCGCAGCCAGGTCGCGAGTCCGTTCGGCCACGCGGTGTTCCAGTGCATCGGCCAGCGAGCGCAGCTCGCGCGCGGCGTTCTTGTAACTGGTGATGTCGGCATAGCTGGTGACGAATCCGCCATCGGGCAGCGGATTGCCGCGGATTTCCAGCACGGTGCCGTCTTCCTTCTCGCTCTCGCGCATATGCGGTTTGCCGCTGCGCAGATGATTGAGGCGGCGTTCGATCGCCGCTTCGATCGGCCCTGGTCCGAGCAGGCCGCGGCGTGCGTTGAAGCGGAACAGGTCTTCGATCGGCCGGCCGATCTTCAGCAGTTCGGGCGGGAAGCGGAACAGCTCCACATAGCGCGAATTCCACGCCACCAGATTGAGCGCCTCGTCGATCACCACCACGCCCTGCGGCAGGTGTTCCAGACTGCGGCTCAGACCGGCGTTGGCCTGTTGCGCGGCGGTGACCACGCCATCCTGCGCGGTACGCAGTTCTTCGGCATGTTGTTGCAGCAGTGTCTCCAGCTCGTGCCGGCTGCGCTGGCGCAACGCGGACAGGCGCCGCCGCTGCTGCACGAACAACCACAGCAGCGCCAGCGCCAACCACGCACCGGCCGCGGCAATCGCCGCGGCGCGGCCGGCCGCCGCGCTGGCGCGGGTGTCGTGCAGCAGATGCAGGCGCCAGCCGCTTTCGGGCACCTCCAGGGTCTGCCACAGCACCGGGCCGGCGAGCGGTGGGTCGCTGACCTCGGCCAGCACGCCGCCGTTGCCGGTCTGCTCGATCAACCGGCGCCGCAGCGGCAGCAAGCCCTGGTCGGCGTACTGGCGGGTGCTGCGCAATTCGCTGCGATCGCGCAGGCTCAGCGGGGCCAGCATGCGGTAGCGCCACTGCGGGCGGCTGGCCAGGAACACCACCGCATGCGCGTCGGAGGCCAGCACGATGTCGGGGGTCTGCAGCCACTCGCGTTCCAGCGCGGCCAGCGCGATCTTGATCACCACCACGCCCTGTACCTGGCCATCGGGATCGACAATGGCCTGCGACAGGAAGTAGCCGGGTTCGCTGGTGGTCATGCCGATGCCGTAAAAACTGCCGCTGCCGTTGCTCCGTGCCTGCTGGTAATACGGGCGGAAGGCGTAGTCCACGCCCACGTTGCTGCGCGCTGCGCGCCAGTTGCTGGCAGCCAGCGCGATGCCGTCGTGGTTGATGAGCGTCAGCGTGGAGGATTGGGTGACGTTGTTGGCGCGTTCCAGTTTGCGATTGAGCCGCTCCACCTGCGCGGCCGACAACGGGCCGGAAACGGCCGCGCGCAGTTCCGGGTCCAGCGCCAGGATCTGCGGCAGCGTGCGATAGCGATCGATGCGTTGCTGCAGGGCCTGCGCGTACAGGCGCAGCTGGCGCCGCACGGTGGCGCTTTCCTCGTGCAGGGCGTTCTGTTCGACAAAGTGCCCGGCTGCCAGCATGGCCACCAGCATCCCGCCCAACACGATGGTCAGGGTGAGCAGCAGACGACGGCGTTGCGAGGCGTACATGCCGACAAGTATGGCGGTGCGCCGATGCATCGTGCAGCCATCGCCACCACGGCGCCCCGAAAACGACTGCGGCCGCATCCCCGGAAGGATGCGGCCGCAGGGGCCTGCATGCTGGCTTGAATGGACAGGTTGCCACGTCGAAGCGGTCAACCGAAGCCAACCCGCGGCCGACAAGACCCGGGTCAGCGTTGCGCGATAAGGCTTAGAACTGCACCTGCGCGCGCAGCTCCATCACATGCGGGGTTTCATGCACGCCGTTGCGCGTGGCATCCACCCAGCTGTAGTTGGCCTGCATCTTGAAGTGGCTGGTGAGGTACCAGTTGGCGCCGATGGTGGTGTCGTGCTGGCGGCCGCCGCTGACGCGGTTGTCTTCCAGATCCAGGCGGCTGTAGCGGGCGGTCAGCTCGACCGCGCCGTAATCGTGCGCCGGCTTGATGTTGCCCGGTACGCCGCCGGCATAACTGCGCGACTCGCCGGTCAGCGTCCAGGTGCCATAGAGGTATTGGCCCTGCGCGATGTAATGCGGCAGGTTGTTGTTACGTGCTACCTCGGCGCGCAGCGCTTCGCTCTGCAGCGAGAACGGGCCGTGGATCCACACCGCTTCCACGCCGGCGCGGATCACGTGGTCCACGTCGAGAATGGTGCCGGTGTCGATCAGGCGCACGTCGGTGAGGCCGGCTTCCGGGCGGGCACGCAGGCGCACGCGCGGGCTGAACGACACGCCGCGGCCGTCGCTGAAGCCGCGCGGGTTTTCCACCGAACCGGCCAGGCCCAGGTGCAGCACGTTGCCTTCGGCCTTGAACGGGGTCCAGGCGGCATGCACGGCCTGGGTGGTGCCCGGGTTGTCGCCCTGCAGGTCCTTGCCGCCGTAGGCGCCGGCCTGCAGCAGGTACTGCTGGCGCTCCAGCGTCCATTCCACGCCGGTGCGACGGCCCTGGAACACCGCCTGGATCGGCAGGCCCAGTTCCATGAAGCTGCCGGCACGCGAGCTCTGCACCGCTTCCAGACCCACCGGCACCTTCATGTAGCCCATCCGCACGCGACCGTAGTCCTGGCCGAACAGCGCCTTGGTCTCGACGCGGAAGAACACGTCCAGCCACAGCTTGGACTCGAAGTCGAAATACACCATGGCGTCGTAGACGCCCTTCTTCTTGAGGGTGGCGCCGAATTCCTTGCGGCGGAAGTCGGTGCGGTCTTCCAGGCGGTCGTCGCCGGAGAAGTTGTTGTCGTCGTAGGCATAGTTGCCGGTCAGGCCGAGCTCGGTGCCATCCCCGAAGGTGTATTTGGTGGGCCAGTTTTCCAGCGAGGTGGCCGCATTGGCGGCAGCGGGCGCGGCGGCGATGGCCAACGCGAGAACGAGCGGATTGAGGCGCATAGGTGTGGTCTTCGGCAAGGAGAAGGGGCCGGGCGTCCTGCCATGGCGGTCGCACTGAACAGCTTCAGCAAGCGCGCAGGTTCCGGACGGCCAACAACACAGGAATCGGTGTCTGCGTTAAACGGAATTAACGGCCGGTGGTGGCGCGGCTGAAGTGTAAGGCGACGTTCAGCCCGGGGACAGTGCGTAGTACCAATGGGCTATCGGCTCGGGCTGTGACGTACGGCCAGAATGCCCGCACCGGGTACCTGCTCAGGCACCCTCTATGTTCCCTCGGAGTGGCGTCATGCACATCAGCAAGCCTGCCGGCCCCTTGCCGGCGCCCGTCCCGTTTTACCGTCAGCTGTATTTCCAGGTGGTGGTGGCGATCGTCCTGGGTGCCCTGCTGGGCCACTTCGAGCCGGCCTTCGCCGAAAGCCTGAAGCCGCTGGGCGATGCCTTCATCAAGCTGGTGAAGATGATCATCGCCCCGGTGATCTTTCTGACCATCGTCACCGGCATCGCCGGCATGACCCACCTCAAGACGGTGGGCCGGGTCTTCGCCAAGTCGATGACCTACTTCCTGTTCTTCTCCACGCTGGCGTTGATCGTGGGCATGATCGTGGCGCACGTGGTGCAGCCCGGCGCCGGCATGAACATCAACCCGGCCGAGCTGGATCAGAGCGCGGTCAACACCTACGTGCAGAAGTCGCACGAGCTGAGCCTGGTCGGCTTCCTGATGGACATCATCCCGGCCACGCTGGTCAGCGCCTTCGTCGATGGCAACATCCTGCAGGTACTGTTCGTGGCGGTGCTGTTCGGGATCGCGCTGGCCCTGGTCGGCGAGCGTGGCCGCCCGGTGCTGAGCTTCCTGGAAGCGCTGACCGCGCCGGTGTTCCGCCTGGTGCACATGCTGATGAAGGCCGCGCCGATCGGTGCGTTCGGTGCGATCGCCTTCACCATCGGTAAGTACGGGGTGGAATCGCTGGTCAATCTGGCCTGGCTGGTGGGTTCGTTTTACCTGACCTCGCTGTTCTTCGTGCTGGTGATCCTGGGCATCGTGTGCCGGTTGTGCGGCTTTTCGGTGCTCAAGCTGATCCGCTACCTCAAGGCCGAACTGCTGCTGGTGCTGGGGACCTCCTCGTCGGAGTCGGCACTGCCGTCGCTGATGGAGAAGATGGAAAAGGCCGGCTGCGAGAAGTCGGTGGTGGGCCTGGTGGTGCCGACCGGTTACTCGTTCAATCTGGATGGCACCAACATCTACATGACCCTGGCCGCGTTGTTCATCGCCCAGGCCACCAATGTGGACCTGAGCCTGGGCCAGCAGATCACCCTGCTGGCGGTGGCAATGCTCAGCTCCAAGGGTGCGGCCGGCGTGACCGGCGCCGGCTTCATCACCCTGGCCGCCACGCTGTCGGTGGTGCCGGACGTGCCGGTGGCCGGCATGGCGCTGATCCTGGGCGTGGACCGCTTCATGAGCGAGTGCCGCTCGCTGACCAACTTCATCGGCAACGCGGTCGCCACCGTGGTGGTGTCGCGCTGGGAAAATGCGCTGGACCGCGACCAGCTCAAGCTGGTGCTGGATGGCGGCTCGCCGCCGCTGCAGGCACCGGTGGCCTCGACCGACGTCGTCGCCCCGATCAGCGCACGCTGATGCTTCCTGCGGCCCTGTAGTCCGTCGGCGCTGCCGGCGGGGTGCAGGGCCGTTTCCGCTTCCAGCCCACACTGGCCGCCGCGCACGACGCGCTGCAGCCTGCGATCTTCCTGCCACGCCGACAGCTGCGCGACAGGCCCTTGTTCAGGCAGGAGGGTAGAATTCAGCCCTCCTGCGCCTTCGAGACCCACACAGCCGATGTCCAACGACGACTTCAAACAGGCCGCCCTCGACTACCACCGCCAGCAGCCGGCCGGCAAGATCAAGGTCACCGCGACCAAGCCGATGCTGACCCAGCGCGATCTGTCGCTGGCGTATTCGCCGGGCGTGGCCTTCGCCTGCGAGGCGATCGTCGAGGAACCCACCCAGGCCAGCGAGCTCACCGCGCGCGGTAATCTGGTGGCGGTGATCACCAACGGCACCGCCGTGCTGGGCCTGGGCAACATCGGCCCGCTGGCCTCCAAGCCGGTGATGGAAGGCAAGGGCGTGCTGTTCCAGAAGTTCGCCGGCATCGACGTGTTCGACATCGAGATCAACGAGAACGACCCGGACAAGCTGGTCGACATCATCGCCAGCCTGGAGCCGACCTTCGGCGGCATCAATCTGGAAGACATCAAGGCGCCGGAGTGCTTCATCGTCGAGCGCAAGCTGCGCGAGCGCATGAACATCCCGGTGTTCCATGACGACCAGCATGGCACCGCGATCATCGTCGGCGCCGCCGTGCTCAACGCGCTGGTGGTCACCGGCAAGAAGATCGAAGAGGTCAAGCTGGCCACCACCGGCATGGGCGCGGCCGGCATCTCCTGCGTCAACATGCTGGTCTCGCTGGGCCTGAAGCCGGAAAACATCCTGGCGCTGGACCGCGACGGCGTGATCCACACCGGCCGTACCGACCTGGACCCGGACAAGCAGCGCTATGCGCGCGACACCGACAAGCGCACCCTGGCCGAGATCGTCGAGGGCGCGGACATCTTCCTGGGCCTGTCGGCGGCCGGCATCCTCAAGCCGGAGATGGTCGCCAGCATGGCGCGCCAGCCGGTAATCTTCGCGCTGGCCAATCCCAACCCGGAAATCACCCCGGAAGCGGCCAAGGCGGTGCGTCCGGATTGCATCATCGGCACCGGCCGTTCGGACTACCCGAACCAGATCAACAACGTGCTGTGCTTCCCGTATCTGTTCCGCGGCGCGCTGGACGTGGGTGCCACCGGCATCAACGAGGAAATGAAGATCGCCTGCGTCAAGGCGATTGCGGCGATGGCGCGGCGCGAGGCCTCCGACCTGGGCGCGGCCTACGGCGGCGAGACCCCGAGCTTCGGCCCGGAATACCTGATTCCGCGTCCGCTGGACCCGCGCCTGCTGGTGGAGCTGTCGTCCGCCGTTGCGCAGGCGGCGATGGATTCGGGCGTGGCCACGCGCCCGATCACCGACATGGAGGCCTATCGCGACAAGCTCGGCCAGTTCGTCTACCGCACCAGCCTGATGATGAAGCCGGTCTACGACCGCGCGCGCGCCGACAAGCAGCGCGTGGTGTATGCCGAGGGCGAAGAGGAAGTGGTGCTGCGCGCAGTGCAGAACGTGGTCGACGAAGGCCTGGCGTTCCCGATCCTGATCGGCCGCCCGGACGTCATCGAGGCGCGCATCGAGCGCATGGGCCTGCGCCTGACCGCCGGGGTGGATTTCGAGATCACCAACATCCTCGACGATCCCCGTTTCAACGAATACTGGCAGTACTACCACGCGCTCACCGAGCGTCGCGGCGTGACCGTCACCGCCGCCAAGGAACTGATGCGTTCGCGTCCGACCCTGATCGCCGCGGTGATGGTGGCGCGTGGCGAAGCCGATGCGATGCTGTCCGGCGTGGTCGGCCGTTTCCACAAGAAGCTGGGCTACGCACGCAGCGTGATTCCGCTGGAGCCGCGGGTCAGCTCCACCTCGGCGATGACCGGCGTGATCAACCAGCTGGGCGTGTTCTTCTTCCTGGACACGCATGTGCAGGAAGACCCGACCGTGGAGCAGGTGGTCGAGGCGACGCTGCAGGCTGCGTACCGCCTGAAGCTGTTCGGCATCGAGCCCAACATCGCGCTGCTGTCGCACTCCAACTTCGGCAGCCACGACTCGCGCGATGCGCTGAAGATGCGCCAGGTGCGCGAGGCTCTGCTCAAGCGCAAGCCCGAGCTCAACATCGACGGCGAAATGCAGGGCGACACCGCCTGGGACGAGGCGCTGCGCAAGCAGATCATGCCCAACAGCACCCTCAAGGGCCGCGCCAACCTGTTCGTGCTGCCGAACCTGGAGGCGGCCAACATCGCCTACAACCTGGTGCGCGTGTTCACCGACGGCGTGGCGATCGGCCCGATCCTGATGGGTATCTCCAAGCCGGTGCACATCCTCACCACCAGCGCCACCTCGCGCCGGGTGATGAACATGACCGCGATCGCGGCGGTGGATGCGCAGATCCGCCGGCAGCGCGATGCCGAGAAGAACGCCAGCGAAAAAAATAGCGGTTGAGATCCCCCACCGGGAAAACACCGCAAACCGATTCGCTAGCGGCACCAGACGCACCGCACCAAAGCCCCTCTCCGCCCCGGGGCGACAAGGCACTGCTTGCGCGCCACTGGCACGCGTGCCTTGAAGTGCCCACGCCGCAAGCGCGGGCCGGGGCGCGGAGCGGGGGGTGGGGGAGGGGGCGGTTCACCAGCGCTGCTGACGTTGCAGTGAAACCCCGCTCCGGCAGCCCTCGTGCAACTCCGTCGATTGCGTGAGCAGGTGCCTGCATCCTGCAGTCACCTGCCTGCAGAAAGCAGCGCGATCAGCGATGCGAGACCGGCGCCTCAACGCGCCGCAGGTTCAGCCCCCAACAACTCGATCTCCGCCAGTTGCAGTTTCGCAGGTGCGCTGAATCGCAGCCGATACTCGGCATACGCACCAGGTGCAGCAATGCGAAACGGCCGCGTCTGCAATGGCCAGTCAAACGTTTCCTCGCGGCGCTGATCGACCACCTTCCACGCACCATCGGTCGTCCGCGCTTCCAGCGTCCATCCGCTCGCCGCAATCGCTGCGTTGCCGCTGGTCAGCGTGTAGAGCGTCGGCGTGCCGCGCGCCATGCCGCTGAACGTCAGTGTCGATGCCGATGCAACTGCAGCGACCGTCCCCGCATCGTCGTCATGCAGTGCAGCGACATCGGCACCATCGGCCAGGGTGATGCGCGCCGTGTCTCCGAGCACATCGCGCAACGGGGCAGGGCGTTCACCCGCAGGCGTCAGCGATGGCGGCGCATCGTCCGGCCCGGTGCCCCAGCGCGAGGGCGTCGGCCCCATGACGAAGTCCAGCGTCGCACCATTGGCGATGTCTGCATGCGGCAACCAGGTCTTGCGCCAGGGCTTGCCGTTGACCTTGAGCGATTGCACGTAGACGTTTTGCGGCGAATTCTGCGGCGCATTGACCGTCAGCGTCCGGCCGTTGGGCAAGCGCAGGCTGGCGTGCTTGAACAGCGGCGAGCCGATCACATAGTCCGGCGTACCCATGCGCAGCGGATACAGCCCCAGCGCTGCGAACAGATACCACGCCGACATTTCGCCGTTGTCCTCATCGCCGGGATAGCCCTGGCCGATCTCACTGCCCAGGTACAGGCGCGCCAGGATCTCGCGGGTCAGGCGTTGCGTCTTCCATGGCTGCCCGGCGTACAGGTACATCCACGGGATATGGTGCGCGGTCTGGTTGCTGTGCGCGTACATGCCCATGCGCACGTCGCGCGCTTCGGTCATTTCGTGAATGGTGTCGCCGTAAGAGCCGGCGAACCTGGCCTCGGCGGTCTCGGGGGTGGCGAAGAACGTATCCAGCTTCGCTGCCAGACCGGCGCGTCCTCCATACAACGCGGCCAGGCCTTGCCCATCGTGCGGTGCGGTGAACGCAAACGTCCAGCCGCTGGACTCGGTGTAATCGTGGCCCCAGACGCGCGGATCGTACTGTGCCGCGTCCACGCGCCAGTTGCCGTCCGGCGTGCGGCCCTGGAAGAACCCGATCGCCGGATCGAACAGTGCCGAATAGCCCGCCGCGCGGTGACGGAAATACAAAGCCTCGGTTGCGTAACGCTCGCGCGCCGTGGCTGTTTTCGCCTGCGTGGCCAGCACATCGGCCATGTTGGCGATACCGAAGTCGTTGAGCGCGCCTTCCATCGACCACGACATGCCTTCGTGCGTGTCGGTATCGGCATAACCGCGAAAGGTCGAACGTGCCATGCCCTTGCGGCCGACATGCCTGTCGGGCGCCACCACGGTGGCGTTCTTGCGTGCGGCAACATACGCCTCAAGCGGATCGAAGCCCTGCACGCCCTTGAGCCAGGCATCGGCAAAGGCCACGTCGGAACTGGTGCCGACCATCAGATCGGCATAGCCGGGCGACGACCAGCGCGCCACCCAGCCGCCCGCGCGCGACTGCTCCAGAAAGCCTTGCACCAGCGCACCGGCATCGTCGGGCGCGAACAAGGCGTACGCCGGCCATGCAGTGCGAAAGGTGTCCCACAAGCCGTTGTTGACATAGACCCGACCATCGCGGATCGGCGCAAAGCTGCGCACCGCGCTGCCATCGATGTTGTCGTCCGACCAACTGCTCTGGCTGGCGTAACGCCAGTCCGGTGCGCTGGCGCTGCCGACGTTCTCATGGCCGGAGTTGGGGTACAGGTGCAGGCGGTACAGGTTGGAGTACAGCGTGGTCTTCTGGTCGGCGGTGGCATCGGGCACCTCCAGGCGTCCCAGCAACGCATCCCAGGCGTCCTGCGCACGCGTGGCAACCTGCTCGAATGTTGCCTGCGGCGCGATTTCCAGGGCCAGGTTGTGCTTGGCCTGATCCAGCGAGATCAGCGAGGTGGCAATACGCATCTGCACCTGCCGGGTGCTGCCTGCATCGAACTTGATCCAGCCGGTGGGCCGGCCGGTACCGCTCAGGCCGCTGGTTTTCCACGGCGTGTCGAAGCTGGCATAGACGTACATGCGCGTGGCGCCGGTCGATAGCCCGCTACGCACATCGGTGTAGCCGGAGAGCGTCTGTGTTGCCGCATCCAGGCGCAGCCCGCCGCGCGCGTCCACATTGTCGAACACCAGATTGGCATCGCCCTGCGCCGGGAAGCGAAAGCGGAACAGCGCGGCATGGTCGGTCGGTGCGATCTCGGCCTGGATCCCGTTATCCAACCGCAGCGCGTAGCGATAGGGACGCGCAGTTTCATTGGCATGCGAAAACGTCAGTGCACGCTGTTTACGATCGGCTGGCGGCACGCCGGCGGCCAGCGACGGCATCACCTGAAAGGTCTGGCGGTCGCCCATCCACGGGCTGGGCTGATGGCTGAGCGACAACGCCTGCAGGCGCGGGCGATTGTCCGCATCGTTGTGTTCGTTCCAGCGATACAGCCAGGTCAGCGTGCCCGCATCGGTCACCGGCGTCCAGAAGTTGAAGCCATGCGGCACGGCCGTTGCAGGGAAATTATTGCCGCGCGAGAACGTGCCATTGGATTGCGTGCCGCGTGTAGTCAGCACCCAATCCGACGGACGCGTTGCCGGCGTCAGCGGCACCTCGGCAAGCGCGATATCGTCGATCCAACCGGCACTGGTCGCGCCTGCGGGCGGCGCAACGTCCAGCTCGATCGCACGCACACGGCGGCCACGCAGGCCGGGCACGTCGCCCAGCCGCACCGCCTTGCGCGCCCATTGCTGCGGATACAGCGTCTTCGACTCGCCTTGCGCCTGCGCAGCTAGCGCGACGCCATGCTGATCCCGCGCAGCGCTGGCAGACACGCGCGTGCCGTCGTCCAGCAGCAGATCCAGGGACACGTAGGTCGACGCCACATGCTCGCCGCCCACACTCTCCGGCAATACCAGCCACGACAGCGTCGTATCGGCACCGATCGGGACATCGGCGGTAAACAGGGTGCGCCGCCCACCAGCGGCATGACTTTGATACCGCAAGGCATGCGCACCGCTGTAGCCGGCGTTGGGCTTGGCCGCATACGGCGCGGCCGGGCCGGTACCGATGGCAATCTGCACATCGCCTGCCGCCGCGCTCACCGGCAACGGTTGCCCGGGCTCGAACGAACTCGAAAACTCAATTGCCGCGCTCACCGACAGCGGCGCAGCGCAGCCCAGGGCGACAACCAGCCGGAGCAACAGCTCACGCGGGTGCAACAGCACAACAGACGAGGTCACGTGGCGATGTCTCCTTGGGTGCGATACCGCAGGGCAGGTCCGGCCGAGTGCTGCGTGCGATCCGGACACGGGGCGCAGGCGCGGGGCGGTGCGCCATGGTCAGGCGATGATAAGCGCGATGTCCGTGTGGGGTGGCCTGGCGCTGCCGGACCAGCAAGGCCGCGGCCCTGCCGAACCTGCCGCATCTCTCGAGGTTGCCGGCGCCCGCGCTGGCGTCGAGACCATCGCCACCCAAACCGGCGTCGCCCGCTCAATGGGCCGATCACCACGCAGGCTGCTAGAATCCGCGCTCTGCCTTTGCCTCTACGATCGTGCCGCCATGAGCCAGACCGCCACCGCGCCCGCCAATGCCGAATCGCGCTACACCGTGCATCGCAGCGATCTGCCGCTGAGCTGCCCGACGCCGCAGATGGCGTTGTGGAACTCGCATCCGCGCGTATACCTGCCGATCGAAGACGAGCCCAACTGCGAAGCCAAGTGCCCGTACTGCGGCGCGCTGTTCGTGCTCGCCGACTGATCCTGGCCGGATGCACCGCCTGACCGTGGTGCAACTGCTGCCGGCGCTGCAGTCCGGCGGCGTCGAGCGCTCCACCCTGGAAATCGCCGCTGCGCTGGTGCGCGCCGGCCACCGCGCGGTGGTGGTGTCGGCCGGCGGTCGCCTGGTCCAGCCGCTGCTGGAGGCGGGCGGCGAACATCTCACCCTGGACATCGGGCGCAAGTCGCTGCTGACCTTGCGTCATGTGGTCGGCCTGCGCCGGCTGTTCGCCGAATTGGGCGCCGACATCGTGCATGCGCGTTCGCGCCTGCCGGCCTGGCTGGGCTGGTACGCGTTGCGCGGCATGCCGCCAGCCACGCGGCCGCGCTTTGTCACCACCGTGCACGGGCTCAACTCGCCCAGCCGCTACAGCGCTGTGATGACCTACGGCGAGCGGGTGATCTGCGTGTCGCAGACGGTGCGCGAGTACGTCTGCACGCACTATCCGCAGACCGACAGCGCGCGCTTGCGCACGATACCGCGTGGTGTCGATATCGCGCAGTTTCCGCGTCGCCCGCATCCGGATCGACGCGCGCGCACCTGGGCACAGAGCATGCTGCCCGGCCTGCCGGCCGATGCGCCACTGCTGCTGCTGCCCGGGCGCGGCACCCGCCTGAAGGGGCACACCGACGGTCTGCAACTGCTTGCCGACGTACGCGCTGCCGGCGTGCCGGCCTGGTTGTGGCTGCCGGGCGCGCGCGAGCCGGGCCGCGAGGCCTATCTGCGCGAGCTGGAAGCCGAGGCCACCAGACTGGGCGTGGCCGAGGCGGTCGCCTTCACCGAACCCACCGCACGCATCGCCGAGGCCTATGCCGCCAGCGAGCTGGTGCTGCAGCTGTCGCGCAAACCCGAGGCCTTCGGCCGCACCGTGGTGGAGGCCTTGTCAGTAGGCCGGCCAGTGCTGGGGTGGGCGCATGGCGGCGTCGGCGAGCTGCTGGCCGAGTTGCAACCCGGTGGCGCGGTGCCGGCCTTCGATGCCGCTGCCTTGCGCACCCAGGCGCTTCATTTGCTGCAGCAGGCGCCGACACCGCCCGCCGTGCTTCCCTATACGTTGCAGGCCATGCAAGCGGCCACCCTGAAGGTCTATGACGAACTCCGCCGCTGAGGCCATCCCTCCCGCGTCCGTGCTGACGCCCGATGCCGGTCGCTGGGCGCCGCTGTGGGTGATCCTGTTCGTGGCCCTGTGGCCCACGCCCGGGCTGGCCGAAACGGTGTTGTCGCTGGGCGCGCTGTTTGCGGCGTATCGCCTGCTGCACGCGCGGTTCCGCGGCGGCACCCGGCTGCTCAGCGGTGCGGCCTGGGCGCTGACCAGTGTGTTGTTCTTCGCGTACTGGTTGCCGCAGATGCTGTCGGCGTTCGATGCGGTGGACGTGGGCCGCGCGCTGCGCAAGTCGGCCACCGATCTGCGCTATCTGCCTTTCATGTGGTTGTGCGCGATCGCGGTGGCCAATGCGCAGCGGCGTCGGCGCACCTTCACCGGCCTGGCAGTGATCGGCGCGGTGTGGACGCTGGATGCGCTGCTGCAGGCTGCGTTCGGCAACAGCCCGTTGTTCTTCGGCCTGGATCAGATCAAGCAGCTGATCAGCGGGCATGGCCTGTGCACGCCGCAGGAGCTGGCCCTGGTCGACCGCCTCAGCGGCGTGCTGGGGCCGTGCAACCTCAAGTTCGGCCAGACCCTGGCCAGCCTGTCGCCCTTCCTGTTACTGGCGCTGGGCCGGCGCCATACCTGGGCCTGGGCGGGCGCTGCGGCGGCGGTCGGGGTGGTGTTGGTGCTGGCCGGTTCGCGGGCGTCGTGGATCACCTACGGCGTGATCGTGCTGCTGTCCGGCTGGCAGTTGCTGGGTGGCCGTCGCCTGCTGGGAGTGGCGCTGATCGGCGCGCTGCTGGCGGCCGGCGTGGTGGCGGTGGCGCCGCAGGCGCGCGAGCGGATCCAGCGCACCGCCCTGGCCTTTAGCGATGGCGAGCAGGGCGTCGACCAGGCCCTGTCCGGGCGTGCGCAGATCTGGGGCGCGGCGCTGTGCATGATCCGCGCGCATCCGCTCAATGGCGTGGGCGCACGCGGATTTCGGCAGGCGTATCCGGCCTGCAATCCGGCCCCCGCGCAGGCGCCGGCATGGGGCGACGGGCCGGCCTTCCATGCGCATCAGATCGTGCTGGAAATCCTGGCCGAAACCGGGGTGATCGGCTTGCTGCTGTGGCTGGCCGGTGCGGCCCAGGCCTGGCGCGCGTGGCGCTACTCCAGCCTGGCTGCGCGCGCGCAGGCACGCCCGGCAATGATCGCGCTGGTGGCAACCGTGTTCCCGCTCAATACGCATCTGGCGTTCTATTCCAGCTTCTGGGGCGGGCTGAGCCTGATGCTGGCCGGCCTGTATGCCGGTGCCTTGCTCAACGACGACGCAGATCAGCAGCCGCCGCGCTGACTCGCCGCACGTCCGTGCGCTGCTGCGGCTGCACGCAGCGCAGGCATGAGACCCGCCGACATCAGCGATAGAATTCGCTGCGCCCGCCCGGCTGGCGCTTGAAGCGCCGATGGATCCACAGGTACTGGTCCGGCGCCTCGCGCACCATGTCCTCGATCGCCGCATTGACCTGCGCGGTATCGGCGATCACATCGTCGGAAGGGATGTCTGCCAGCGGCGGTGCGATCTTGAGGATGTAGCGGCCACCTTCGCGCCGATGGAAGTACGGCACCACCGCGCAGCCGGTCAGCCGCGCCAACTGGTGGGTGGCGGTGATGGTGGAGGCCGGATGCCCGAAAAACGGCACGAACACGGTGTCCTTGCCGCGCATGTCCTGATCCGGCGCGTACCACAGGAAACCGCCGCGCTTGAGGTGCTTGATGGTGGCGCGCAGATCCTCGTTGGCGAACATGTGCGTGGCATAGCGCAGCCGCCCGCGCTTGACCGCCCACTCGAACACCGGATTGCGATGCCTGCGGTACATGCCGGCCAGCGGTACGTAATCGCATAGCAGCCGCCCGCACATCTCCAGCGTCATGAAGTGGCCGGACACCAGCAACACGCCGCGCTTTTGTTCCTGCAGACGGTGCAGATGTTCCAGCCCTTCGACCTGCACACCCGGCCGGATGGCATCGATGCTGCCCCACCAGGCACGCGCGAATTCGAACAGGCCCACGCCCAGCGCATCGAAACTGTCGCGCAACAGCCGCGCCCGCCAGGCATCGTCCTGTTCGGGAAAACATAGCTTGAGGTTGACCTCGGCAGCGCGCCGACGTGTGCCGGCCAGGCGCATCGCGATCCAGCCCACGCCACGGCCGAGCGCGCGCTGCAGCGTCCAGGGCAGGCGCCCGGCGATCACCATGACGGCAAGGGCCAGATACATCGGCCAGTGCCTGGGGTTGCGCAGTGAAGGGCGGACAGCGACGTTGGCGGGTTCGGACATGCGTCAATTCTAAGGGATCACGCGCGCGCGTCGGCGTGCACATGCGCACGCCGCAACGCTCCCGTATCCTGCAGCGATGCGGAAAGACCCGATCGAATGGCTGTTGCGCGGACTGTACTCGGCGCTGTTGTACCTGTTGCTGCCGGTGACGGTGTACCACCTGGTGTGGCGCGGTTTTCGCGTGCGCGAATACTTCAACCGCTGGAACGAGCGCTATGCCTCCTACACGCATGCCTGCGGTCGCCCGCGCGTGTGGGTGCATGCGGTGTCGGTGGGCGAGGTCAATGCCGCTGCGCCGCTGGTCAACGCCTTGCGCGCGCAGCGTCCGGATATCCGCTGGGTCATCACCACCATCACCCCCACCGGCTCCGAGCGCGTGCGCGCCGTCTGGGGCGATGCGGTGGACCACGTGTATCTGCCCTATGACGTACCTGGCAGCGTCGGCCGGTTCCTGGAGCATTTCCGCCCCCGCCTGGCGTTGATCCTGGAAACCGAACTGTGGCCCAACATGTTGTTCGGCTGCCGCGATCGCAGGATTCCGGTGTACATCCTCAATGCGCGGTTGTCGGCGCGCTCGCTGCGTGGCTATCGCCTGCTGGCGCCGTTGATCAGCCGCGCGCTGCGCAGCGTCACCTGCGTGGCGGCGCAGTCGCACGACGATGCCGAACGCTTCATCACGCTGGGTGCGCGGCCCGACCAGGTGATCGCACTGGGCAATCTCAAATTCGATATCGCCGCGCCTGCGCAGTTGCAGGCCCTGGTCGCGCAGTTCCATACGCATGTGCCGGCAACGCGGCCGGTGTGGATTGCCGCCAGCACGCACGAAGGCGAGGAAGCGGCCGTGGCCGACATCCATGCGCGCCTGCTGCTGCAGTTTCCTGATCTGCTGATGTTATGGGCGCCGCGCCACCCGGAGCGCTTTCCCAAGGTCGAGGCCGTGGCGCGCGAGCGTGGCTGGGCCGTGTCCACGCGCAAGAGCCAGCAATGGCCGCAGGCGCGCGACAAGGTGTTTGTCATCGATACCCTGGGTGAGCTGATGAGCTTCTACGCCTGCGCGCAGGTCGCCTTCGTCGGCGGCAGTCTGCAGCCGATCGGCGGGCACAATCTGCTCGAACCGGCAGCAGTCGGCACGCCGGCAGTCACCGGCCCGCATCTGCACAATTTCTCGGAGATTTCGCGGCGCATGCGCGAGGCCGATGCGGTGGCCATCTGCGACGATGCCGACTGCGTCTACCACGATCTTGCGCGCCTGCTCGGCGACCCAGCCCAGCGCGAGGCGATGGCCGCAGCAGGGCTGGCCTTGGTTGCCAATGGCAAGGGCGCGGTGGCGCGGACGCTGGTGCAAATCGCACCGGACCTGCCCCCGGTGGTGAGTGAGGGCGCGGCGTCCTGAGGATGTCACTGCGCCTGCACTGCAGCGTTGCAGTGCAGGCGCAGTCACGCTAATGCGCGTCATCCAACGGCCTTGGAGTGCCAACAGGACGTGGCGATCGCGCAGTCGTGTTATCAGCCGCTTTGAGCGTCATCTGGAGAGTCTCAAGCCGCATTGTTCCAGCGTGCGGTGTCCTCGCCGCTCGTGGGACATGCCGTGAATCCATCCCTGGAGGCTCGGTGGCGGCATCCATGCCGCCGCACGGTCCCGCAACCGGCGAGGACACCGCACCAGAGAGTTCGCCGGTTGCTTTGTTGAAATTGCTTGCAAACCTGCACACCGACCACCTTGACTGGTCCTTGCCCGTTCACCGTCGCGGGACCTGACGCGGCATGGATGCCGCGTAAGAGCTTACAGGGACGTACTTGCAGCGTGTCCCGCGATGGTGGGCGGGCAAGGGCCCTGCAGCCAAGTCGCAGATCAGCGGCTAATGCCGCAGTCATCGCAGAGATCGCACGCAGCCAGGTACGCGCGTGCATCGGACATAAAAAAGGCGGGCCTGCGCCCGCCTCTTTAGTTACCTATCCGCCCGCATTACTGCAGCGAGCCACTGCCCTGCAGCTTGGACTCTGCATCCTGCGACAGCAGACGGTTCACGTCCTGCAGGTCGGTGATGTCGAGCTTGCCGATCGCCTGGCCCAGCAGCAGACGGTTCTGCAGGAAGTTGTAGCGCGACTGCGCGTAGTTCAGCTGCGCCTGGAACAAGGTGCGCTGGTTCTGCACCACGTCCAGCACGGTGCGCGTACCGACTTCCAGACCCACCTGCGAAGCGTCGTAAGCGGCCTGCGCGGAGACCACGGCCAGGCGGCGTGCTTCCACTTCGCTGATGCCGGCGACCACGGTCTGGTAGGCATTGCGCGTGTTGCGATCCAGCGCGCGCTTCTGCTGCTCGTAGGTGTCCTGCTGGATATCGCGCTGCGACAGCGCCTGACGCACGGCCGACTGGGTGGCACCGCCAGCGAAGATCGGAATCGACAGCGTGATGCCGATCGAATCGGTATCGATGTCGCGGCCGCTGGTGGTGAAGTTGCCGGCCGCCTGGTCGACGGTGCCTGCGCCTCCCCAGCTGTTGGTGCGGCCGATGTTAGCGCCAAGGTTCAAGGTGGGGTAGTGGCCCGCACGCGCGGCATTGACCTGCGCCTCGGCAGCGCTGACCTGCAACTGCTGCGCCTTCAACGCCGGGTTATCGGCGATGGCAGTGGAGACCAACTGGTCAACATTGCTGTAGGCGGCAGGTACTTCCGGGCGGAATTCTTCCGGCAACGCGCGCAAGCCGACGACGGGCTGGCCGGTAAGCTCGGTCAGTGCCTGGTAGTAATCCTTGAGCGTATTGCGGGCATTGATGGTGTCGGCGCGCGCCTGGTCATACTGAGCGCGGGCTTCGTGCACGTCGGTGATCGGTGCCAGGCCCACTTCCAGACGCTTGTCGGCGTAGTCGAACTGCTTCTTGGCAGCCGCTTCGTTGGTCTCTGCCGCCGCCAGCGATTCGATGCCTACCAGTACCTGGAAATACGCCGCCGAGGTGCGGGTGATCAGGTCGTTGTTGGCCGATTCCAGCGTGAAGTCCGCCGCCTTGGCCACTTCGCGCTGTGCACGCAGATTGGCGAACTGCGCCCAGTTGAAGATGGTCTGGTTGCCCTGGATCGCGTATTGACGCTGCTTGGTGGTCGAACGGCCATCCACGCCTTCCAGCTCGCGGTGCGACTGGGTGTACCCGGCGGTGCCGTCCAACTGCGGCAACAACGCCGCACGCGCCTGCACCTGACCTTCCCGGTTGACCAGGCGGGTGGACTCGGCCACTGCCAGCTGCGGATCGCCGTTGCGGGCCATTTCGTAGACCTGCAGCAGATCGGTGGCGTTCGCAGCCATCGGAGACAGGGCGGCGGCCAGCGCCAGGACGAGGGATCGGCGGATCATCGGGGAAGCTTCCTTGGGAATCAGAATTGGAATCGGGGCGTCGGTGCGGCGCCCTGGAGATAGGCGAGGTCGGTTTCGAACAACGATTCGATGCGCGGCGCGTTGACGTCGCCACGGACCAGGACCGCTTCCATCACCGGATCGTGACCGCGCACCACGAACAGCCGGCCGTTCGGGCGCAGCCACTGCAGCCATTGCGTCGGCAGCGACTCGACCGCGCCGGTCACACAGATGGCGTCGAAGCGGCGCTCGCTCTGCCAACCGAACACGTCGGCGGTCTCGATACGCACGTTGCTGCCCAGGCCGCTGTTGTCCAGATTGGCGCGTGCAGCGGCGGCCAGTGCCGGGTCGATCTCCAGGCTCAGCACTTCGCGGGCCAGCGCGGCCAGGCAGGCGGTGGAAAACCCGCTGCCGGTGCCGATTTCCAGCACGTCTTCGCCCGGCTGCAGATCCAGCGCCTGCAACATGCGGCCTTCCACCACCGGCTTCATCATCTTGTGGCCGGCCGACAGCGGGATTTCCACGTCGACATAGGCCAGGGTCTTGTAGGCCTCGGGCACGAAGGCTTCGCGCGGCAGGCGCGCCAGCACCTCGAGCACGCGCAGGTCCAGCACGTCCCACGGCCGGATCTGCTGTTCGACCATCTTTTCGCGGGCCTGGGAAAAATCGATCGTCATGGTGCGGTTATCCAACGCGGTGGGGCAGGCATTTTACCGGTGCACGGGGCAACTGGCGCATCTAGCATCGCTGCGCGCCGCCAAACGGCGCAGTGCCGGAAGTCATCGCCACCAAAGGCCGGGGGCGATCAGCGCGGCGCATACGCCCTCAAAAAGAAATCCACGCTGGCCTGCAGGTGCTCGTCCACCTGCGCGCGGGTGGGCTGGCCATGCAGGCCGCACATCATCAGCGCATACAGCTCGCCCTTGAGCAGGCAGAAGAACTGCGAGGCTGCACGCGCCACATCGTCGATCTTCAGCTGGCCATCGGCCACGCGTGCGGACAGGAAATCCGCCAGCGCCTGCTGGGTTCGCTTGGGGCCGGCGTCCCAGAACATCTCACGTACATGTACGTCGCCGGTGCCCGGCGCCATCATCATGCGGTGGGTGGCGATGGCCGAGTCGGTGCTGACCATGGCGAAGAAGGCGTCGGCGATTTCGATCAGCTGATCGCGCAGCGCGCCCTCGGGGGCGTGGTCGAACAGGTCGTCCGGCATCATGTGCTGGCATTGCGCACGGATCGCCTCGGAAAACAGGCTCTCCTTGTCGCCAAAATGACTGTAGACGGTGAGCTTGGAGACGCCCGCCTGCGCGGCGATGCCATCCATGCTGACACCGGCATACCCCTGCTCCATGAACATGGTGCGGGCAGCGCCAAGGATGGCGGCGCGTTTCCCAAGATCCTTGGGCCGTCCGGGGCCGTTGCTCTTGGCCTTGGACTTGAGGGGGGGCGAGCTGGACATGGTGTCAATACTAGACCATCGGGTTCTATATTTATACTCGCCGCCCGCCGAACCCCTTGAAGCACTCAGGAACGGTCGCGCCACCGCGTTAGCTGCGCACCAGCTTGGTTATGGCCGGTAATTGTTTCAATTGAATGCCTCCCGGTGTCATGGTGCTTCCCATCCTTGTGGGGAATCCACCTAGCGCGCCGAAAAACCCCCGGTGATAGATTGACTAACGGTCTGTCGGCGCATGTCGGCAGCACCTTTTGCCAGCACAACGAGGGGATGGGAGAGCGTGGACAGGGTCGGGGCGCATGCGCATACAGGCTGCGTCCGCAGCACATGCGTGCGGCGGGCCGGGCTGCTGTGGCGATGGGCGTTGCTGGCCTGCATCCTGCTCGGCGTGTGGCCGGCCGGCGCCCAGCCGCCGACCCATACCGCGTATCACACCGTCACGCGCTGGAGCATGGACGACGGCCTGCCGCACAACCTGGTGCATGCGGTGGCGCAGGGCGCCGATGGCCTGATCTGGCTGGGCACCTGGGAAGGCGTGGCGCGCTTCAACGGCCGCGACTTCACCGTGTATGACCGCCAGAACACACCGGGCGTCGAGCTGGGGGGCGTGTTCGTGGTGGTACGCGACAGCACCGGCGGGATGTTGTTCGGCACTGCATTCGACGGGGTCTATCACTACCAGGACGGCCACTGGCAGCACCTGGGCGACGCTTCGGCGCGGCACCTGGCGGTCAGTGCACTGCTGCGACGCGCCGATGGCGCGCTGTGGGTCGGCACGCCGCAGACGCTGTACCGCATCGAGCCGGACGGGCGGGTGGTGGACGTCGGTCGCCAGGCCGGCCTGCCGCGCGCGCGCATCACCGCGCTGGCGTCCGAGGGCGACGGCGCTTTGTGGGTGGGTACTGAAGTCGGACTTTATCGTCTGCCCCACGATGGCAGCGCAGCCGAGGCCTGGGGCAAGACGCATGGGATGCGCGCCGCACCGGTGCGGCGGCTTGCCAGCGATCGTCAGGGCGGCTTGCTGGTCGCTGGCGACGACGGCGTGTGGTGGTGGAGCCGTGGCGGTGGCCTGCAGCGGTTCCGCCAGGGCCAGCGGGTGGATGCATTGCTGCTGGATCGGCGCGGGCATCTGTGGATGAGCCTGCCGTCGGGCACGCTGGTGGTCCACAGCGGCGCGGATGCGCCGGACGAACAGATCGCCATTTCCGGAGTCGCCAGCCCGGCGCTACTGGAAGACGCCGAGGGCCTGATCTGGGTCGGCAGCACGCACGGCCTGTTTCGCATTGCTGAAGGCGCCGCGCACGGCATCACCCACGAAGACGGGCTGGCCTCGGACTATGTGCGCACGGTGCTGCAGACCGGCGACGGCACCGTGTGGGTAGGCAGCGCGGTGGGCCTGGACCGCTGGCGCAATCGTCAGATCAGCCGCGTGTCGGTGGTGCCGAACCAGGGCGGACGCGTGCTGGAGCAATCGGTGCTGGCCCTGGCCGACGCCGGCGATGGCGGCGTCTGGGCCGGCACCTACAGCCAGGGCGTGGTGCGGCTGGACGCGCAAGGTCGCGTGCTGGCGCGCATCGGTGCGGCCGATGGCCTGCCGTCGCTGTCGGTGCGCGCGGTGTTGCCGGATGGCCAGACGCTATGGATCGGCACCACGGCCGGGCTGGTGCGCTGGCGCGATGGCAAGGCACGCCGCTACACCGCCGCCGACGGCGTACCCGATGGCTCGGTGCAGGTGCTGTATCGCGACACGCTGGGCACTGTGTGGATTGGCACCGATCGCGGCATGACCGCGCTGTCGGCAAACGGCAGCACGCGCGCATGGCTGGGCGAGCAGGATTTTCCCGGGCAGAACGCCTTCGACTTCCTGCGCGATGCCAAGGGCGACCTGTGGATCGCCAGCGATCGCGGCCTGCTGCGCCTGAGTGGTGAGACCTTTCGCGTCTACGACCACCGGGTCGGGCTGCCGCGCGACAAGGTGTTCCGGGTGATCGATGACGGCCGCGGTTATTTCTGGTTGTCGAGCAACCATGGCGTGTTCCGCATCGCGCGCAGCGACTTCGACCAGCTCGATGCCGGCACGCGCGAGCAGTTGAGCGTGGAGGTGGTGGATCGCAGCGACGGCATGCCCGGCAATCAGGGCAACGGCAGCAGCGCGCCGGCCGGCTGGATGACGCAGTCCGGGCAGCTGCTGTTCCCCACCGCTGCGGGCCTGGGCGTGATCGATCCGGCGCGCGTGGGCACCTTGCAAGGCCATCGCGTGCCGATCGTGTTCGAGCGCCTGCTGGTCGACGGCATGGTGCAGCCGCTCAATGGCCTGCATCGCTTCGGTGCGGAGACCCGGCGCATCGCCATCGGCTATGCCGGGTTGAATTTCCGTGGCCCGGACAAGGTGCGCTACCGCTACCGGCTAGAAGGCTTCGACCCGGACTGGGTGGACGCCGACAGCACCAGCGAGGCGGTCTACACCAATCTGCCGCCGGGCCGTTTCCGCTTCCGTGTCCAGGCGATGTCGCTGCCGGTGGACTGGCGGCAGACCGCGCTGTTGGGCGAATCCAGCCTGGTGATCGCCCTGGCGCCGCCGTGGTGGCGGCGTGGCGAAGTGATCGCCCTGGGCATCCTCGGGCTGGGCAGCCTGATCTACGGGTTTTATCTGTGGCGCACCGCCAGTTATCGCCGCCGGCAGCGCCAGCTCAATACGGTGATCGACGCACGCACACGCGAGCTGAGCGACAAGAACCTCGCGCTGCAGCAGGCCAGCCAGGAGCGCGAAGCCCTGATGCGCCAGCTCGAATACCGCGCCAGCCATGACGTGCTGACCGCCTTGCCGAATCGCCGCGAGGCCGAGCGGGTCCTGCAGCAATGGTTCGACGACGCGCGCGCCGGTGGCGCCCCGTTGGCGTTGGTGCTGATGGATATCGACCACTTCAAGCACATCAACGACGAATACGGCCACGAGGTCGGTGACGCGGTGCTGTCCGCGATCGGCGAAGCACTCAGTGAACAGGATCGGGCGCAGTGCTTTGCCGCGCGCCACGGTGGCGAAGAGTTTCTGCTCGCGGCAGTGGGTGTGGACGCGGCACAGGCGCGCGCGCTGTTCGAACGCATGCGCCAGCGGCTCGCCGCGATCGCTGTCCAGACGCAGGGCACGACGGTGCGCTGCACCGCCAGCATGGGCATGGCGATGAGCGATGAGGCACCGAGCCGGCGCGAATTGCTGGCACTGGCAGACCGCCGTCTGTACCAGGCCAAGCGGCTGGGGCGCGATCGGTTGGTGGATCAATAAGGCTGCTGCGTTGCCGGCTGCGTGGAGCCGACCGACTCCGCACACCGATCTATCTTGTGCACGACATCTGAAGTTCCTCGCGAATGCTCCGACCTGCTGCGGGCGCCTGCACGCGTGCCGGTGTGGGACACGCCGCAAGTACGTCCGTGTAGGCTCTGGCGCGGCATCCATGCCGCTCAAGGTCCCACACCGGCACGCGCGCAAGCACCACCAGTTGCTATAGGTTGCTGAAAGAAATGCAGAGGGCATGCTGGGCTGCATAGCGTCCATCCTGGCGCAGTAAGAGCAGATAGATGGCTTACCGATTACGTTGGCCATGAAATCGGCAGGCAACCACACGTGCTTGAAAGCATTGCTTGCCGATCAGCGGCGCCGCGCTGCCGCTGCGCTCACGTCTGCAGCTGGTCCGCCTGCGCATGCAACAACGCGACAAATGCCTGCGCGGCGCGCGACAGGGTGCGCCCGCCATGGGTCACGCAGCCCAGCTCGCGCGACAGCGCCACATCCGGCAGCGGCAGCGCCACGATCTGATGGTCGATCATGCGCTCCGGCAACACGCTCCACGCAAGGCCCACCGACACCAGCATCTTGATCGTCTCCAGATAGTTGGTGGTCATGCGCAGGCTCGGCACCAGGGCGCGTTCGGCGAACAGGCCGGCGACGATGCGATGGGTGAACGTGCCCGGGTCCGGCAGCACCGCCGGATGCGCCACCACATCTTCCAGCGACACCGCGCGCAATGCGGCCAGCGGGTGATCCGGCGCCACCACGAACTGCAGGCGGTCATGCCAGATCGGTTGCGCGCGCAGCGGCGCACGCGTGTCCGGTGCCAGCGTGGTGACCGCCAGCTCCACCTCGCCGCGCAGCACCGCAGCATAGGCCAGCTCCGAATCCAGAAACTGGATGTCCAGCGCGGCCTGCGGGTGTTGCGCAGCGAAGCCGCGCAGCAGGGCGGGCAGGCGGTGCAGGCCGACATGATGGCTGGTCGCCAGGCTCAGGCGCCCGCCGACCGCCGCGCCAAGATGCTCCAGCACGCGGCGGGTGTCCTGCAGCTCGGCCAGGATGCGTTGCGCACGCGGCAGCAAGGCCTGGCCGGCCTCGGTCAGCACCACCTGGCGACCAAGGCGGTCGAACAGCCGCGCCGACAGCTGCGCTTCCAGCAAGGCGATCCGCTTGCTCACCGCCGGCTGGGTGAGATGCAAGGCCTCGCCGGCTGCTGAAAAGCTGCCGCTCTCGGCGATCGCCACGAAGGCGCTGAGGCTTGCCAGGTCCATTGCCATTCCCAAATTTCATTTGTTGAATAAACAATATGAATTTGCGTTATCCAAGGCAAGCTCCTAGCATCGAATGCAGCCAGGTGGTGCTCCCACCATCCGCCAACCGGATCGCCGCAATGACTGCCAAGACGCTGTACGACAAGCTGTGGGACCTGCACGAGGTCACGCGCCGCGACGATGGTTCGTCGCTGATCTACATCGACCGCCACATCCTGCACGAAGTGACCTCGCCGCAAGCGTTCGAAGGCCTGCGCCTGGCCGGGCGCAAGCCGTGGCGCATCGACGCCAACATCGCCACGCCCGACCACAACGTGCCGACCACGCGTGCCGAGCGCCAGGGCGGGCTGGAGTCGATCTCCGACGAAGTCTCGCGGCTGCAGGTGCAGACGCTGGATGAGAACTGCGACGACTTCGGCATCCTTGAGTTCAAGATGAACGATGCGCGCCAGGGCATCGTGCATGTGGTCGGCCCGGAGCAGGGCGCCACCCTGCCGGGCATGACCGTGGTCTGCGGCGATTCGCACACCTCCACGCATGGCGCGTTCGGCGCGCTGGCGCACGGCATCGGCACCTCCGAGGTCGAGCATGTGCTGGCCACGCAATGCCTGATCGCCAAGAAGATGAAGAACATGCAGGTGCGGGTGGAAGGCACGCTGCCGTTCGGCGTGACCGCCAAGGACATCGTGCTGGCGGTGATCGGCAGGATCGGCACCGCCGGCGGCAACGGCCATGCGCTGGAATTTGCCGGCAGCGCGATCCGCGACCTGTCGATGGAAGGCCGCATGACCATCTGCAACATGTCCATCGAAGCCGGTGCGCGCGTGGGCATGGTGGCGGTGGACGAAAAGACCATTGCCTACGTGCAAGGTCGTCCGTTCGCGCCCAAGGGCGCCGACTGGGAGGCGGCGGTCGCGCTGTGGCGCACGCTGGTCTCCGATGCCGACGCGCACTTCGACACAGTGGTGGAGCTGCGCGCCGAAGACATCAAGCCGCAGGTCAGCTGGGGCACCTCGCCGGAGATGGTGCTGGCGGTGGATCAGCAGGTGCCCGACCCGGCAACCGAACAGGATCCGACCCGGCGCGACTCGATCGAGCGCGCGCTGAAGTACATGGGCTTGCGCGCAAACCAGCCGATCACCGAGATACGCCTGGACCGCGTGTTCATCGGCTCGTGCACCAACTCGCGCATCGAAGACCTGCGTGCGGCCGCTGCGGTTGCGAAGGGCCGCAAGGTCGCCTCCACCATCAAGCAGGCGCTGGTAGTGCCGGGCTCGGGTCTGGTGAAAGCCCAGGCCGAGGCCGAAGGCCTGGACAAGGTATTTCTGGACGCCGGCTTCGAATGGCGCGAGCCGGGTTGCTCGATGTGTCTGGCGATGAACCCGGACAAGCTGGGCAGTGGCGAACATTGCGCCTCTACCTCCAACCGCAACTTCGAAGGCCGCCAGGGCGCCGGCGGGCGCACCCATCTGGTCAGCCCGACAATGGCCGCAGCGGCGGCGGTCAGCGGGCATTTTGTTGATGTGCGTGACCTTGGAGATTCGGGAATAGGGATTCGGGATTCGTAAAAAGCGCTCCGCCATCCCCAGCCTTTTCGAATCCCCAATCCCCAATCCTCAATCCCGGCCTCTCTCAATGACCCCTTTCACCCAACACACCGGACTGGTGGCGCCGCTGGATCGCGCCAATGTCGATACCGATCAGATCATTCCCAAGCAATTCCTCAAGTCGATCAAGCGCACCGGCTTCGGGCCGAACCTGTTCGACGAATGGCGGTATCTGGACATCGGCGAGCCCGGTCGCGACAACAGCCGGCGCCCGCTCAATCCGGAGTTCGTGCTCAACTTTCCGCGCTATCAGGGTGCCAGCGTGTTGCTGGCACGCGAGAACTTCGGCTGCGGTTCCTCGCGTGAGCACGCGCCGTGGGCGCTGGACGAATACGGCTTCCGCACCGTGATCGCGCCCAGCTTTGCCGACATCTTCTTCAACAACAGCTTCAAGAACGGCCTGCTGCCGATCGTGCTGGCGGAGGCGGAAGTGGACGCCCTGTTCGAGCAATGCCTGGCCACCGAGGGCTACCAACTCACCGTGGATCTGGCCGCACAGCGCGTGCGGCGCCCCGATGGCGTGGAATACGGCTTCGACATCGATGCATTCCGCAAGCACTGCCTGCTCAACGGCCTGGACGACATCGGCCTGACCCTGCAGGACGCCGATGCGATCGGCCGCTTCGAGCAGGGCCATCGCGCGCGTCAACCTTGGCTGTTCGGCGCGCTGCAGTGAGCGCGGTTGCCAACGCCGATGCGGGTGCGCTGAGCGAGTATGTCGCTGCGCAGTTCGGGCCGCAGGCGCAGGCTTATCTGCACAGTGACGTGCATGCGCAAGGCG
This sequence comes from Xanthomonas sp. NCPPB 1826, assembly GCF_056725285.1. NCBI lineage: Bacteria > Pseudomonadati > Pseudomonadota > Gammaproteobacteria > Lysobacterales > Lysobacteraceae > Xanthomonas > Xanthomonas sp. NCPPB 1826. Next base: position 4,016,778 of record NZ_CM161521.1, on the reverse strand, counting down.
CCGAGTTCGCCGAGCTCCGCGCTGGTCTGCAGGGTCATCGCAACGGGCGATTGCTCGACCTGGGCTGCGGTGCCGGGCATGTGAGTTTCCAGCTGGCGCCGCTGATGGCCGAGGTGGTGGCCTACGATCTGTCTGCCGACATGCTCGAGGTCGTGGCGGCCACTGCCGCAGAGCGTGGTCTGACCCAAGTGCGCACGGTGCAAGGTGCCGCCGAGCGCCTGCCGTTCGAGACCGGCAGCATGGATGCAGTGGTCAGCCGCTACTCGGCGCACCATTGGAGCGATCTGGGGCAGGCGCTGCGCGAAGTGCGGCGCGTGCTGCGTCCAGGCGGAATTGCGGCCTTTGTCGACGTGGTGGCGCCAGGCCTGCCGCTGCTGGATACGCACCTGCAGGCGATCGAGTTGCTGCGCGATACCAGTCATGTGCGTGACTACAGTGTTGTGCAGTGGTTGCAGACGCTGGGCGATGCCGGCTTGCAGGTGCAGCGGCATCATTGCCAACGGCTGCAGCTGGACTATCTGAGCTGGGTGGACCGCATGCGCACGCCTGAGGTGTTGCGCGCGGCCATTCGCGCATTGCAGGGCGCGGCGGTAGACGAAGTGCGCGAATACTTTCAGATTGCGGCCGATGGTTCCTTCAGCACGGATGTGCTGGTGGTATGGGCGGCACGTTGATTTTCAGGGCGCTACGGCGCCAACTTATGAGGATTGCATGAGCAAGCAGATTCTGATTCTTCCTGGCGACGGCATTGGCCCGGAGATCATGGCCGAAGCGGTCAAGGTGCTGACGCGCATCGATGCGCAACATGGTTTGGGTTTCAGCCTGGTGTACGACGAACTCGGTGGCGCGGCCTACGACAAGTACGGCAGCCCGCTGGCCGACAAAACGCTGGACCGCGCGCGCGCCGCCGACGCGGTGCTGCTGGGCGCCGTCGGTGGGCCGCAATGGGACACCATCGACCCATCGTTGCGCCCGGAGCGGGGCCTGCTCAAGATCCGCTCGCAGCTTGGGTTGTTCGCCAACCTGCGTCCGGCACTGTTGTATCCGCAGCTGGCCGAGGCCTCCACGCTCAAGCCGGAGGTAGTATCCGGGCTGGATCTGCTGATCCTGCGCGAGCTCACCGGCGGCATTTATTTCGGTCAGCCGCGGGGCACGCGTACGCTGGAAAACGGCGAGCGTCAGGCCTACGACACGCTGCCATATAGCGAAAGCGAAATCCGCCGCATCGCCAAGGCCGGCTTCGAGATGGCACGTTTGCGCGGCAAGAAGCTGTGCTCGGTGGACAAGGCCAATGTGTTGGCATCGAGCCAGCTATGGCGTGCCGTCGTCGAAGAAGTGGCCAAGGACTATCCGGACATCGCGCTGTCGCACATGTACGTGGACAACGCGGCGATGCAGTTGGTGCGTGCGCCCAAGCAGTTCGACGTGATCGTGACCGACAACATGTTCGGCGACATCCTGTCCGACCAGGCGTCGATGCTCACAGGCTCGATCGGCATGCTGCCTTCGGCCTCGCTGGATGCCAACAGCAAGGGCATGTACGAGCCGTGTCATGGCTCGGCGCCGGACATCGCAGGCAAGGGCATCGCCAATCCGCTGGCCACCATCCTGTCGGTGGCAATGATGTTGCGCTATACGTTTGCGCAATCTGCTGCAGCTGATGCGATCGAGCAAGCGGTCGGCAAGGTGCTCGACCAGGGCCTGCGCACCGCCGACATCTGGTCGGAAGGCACGACCAAGGTTGGCACGGTGGCAATGGGTGATGCAGTGGTGGCCGCGCTGTAACAGCGCCCGCTTCCCCGAGGCGTGGTGGCTGTACTGGTAGCTATCGTTCTTCTGACGATAGCCACTTTCGTTTGGTTGACCGATTCGTGATCACATCATTCGACCGAGGGGCTGGCATGAAATCGGCGGCTGTCGTGCGCAGGACTGGTGGGCATGCAGGGTCGGTCGGCGGCGCGGCGTCGCATCCGGTGTCGGGACACGCCGTGAATCCGTCCCTGGAGGCTCGGTGGCGGCATCCATGCCGCCACACGGTCCCGCCCCCGGACGCGGCACCACGCTCCCAAGATTGCTACTGCTGATCGGCAAGCAATGCTTCAAGCAGGTGTTGATGCCTGCGGACTTCCTGGCGATGTAATCGGCAAGCCATCTATCTGTTCACGTCGCCAGGATGGACGCTCCGAAGGACCTCCAGCCCAGCATGCTCTCTGCATTTCTTTCCGCCACCGATAGCAATTGGTGGTGCTTGCGCGGGTGCCGGCGTGGGACCTTGAGCGGCATGGATGCCGCGCCAGAGCCTACATGGACGTACTTGCGGCGTGTCCCACACCGGCACGCGTGCAAGCGCCCGCAGCAAACCGAAGCATTCGCGTGGAACTCCGGATGTCGTGCACAAGATTGATCGGTAGGCGGAGTCGGTCGGCAGCGCGGCGCCGCATCCGGTGTCGGGACACGCCGTGAATCCATCCCTGGAGGCTCGGTGGCGGCATCCATGCCGCCACACGGTCCCGCCCCCGGAAGCGACACCACGCTTCCACCATTGCTATTGCTGATCGGCAAGCAATGCTTCAAGCGCGTGTTGATGCCTGCGGACTTCCTGACCGATGTAATCGGCAAGCCATCTATCTGCTCACGTCGCCAGGATGGACGCTACGAAGGACCTGCAGCCCAGCATGCCCTCTGCATTTCTTTCCGCAACCGATAGCAACTGGTGGTGCTTGCGCGGGTGCCGGTGTGGGACCTTGAGCGGCATGGATGCCGCGCCAGAGCCTACATGGACGTACTTGCGGCGTGTCCCACACCGGTACGCGTGCAAGCGCCCGCAGCAAACCGGGGCATTCGCACAAAGCCGGCAGACCTCGTGTGCGAGGGTGTTCTGTGTCGGTACGAGTGCACGCGCCCGCAGCAAATCGACGGCCTTGCAAGAAAGTTGGGACACCAAAACCAAAACGGCCAGCAGATCACGCTGCCGGCCGTCAGGTTTTCATCATCTAGCAAACTACCGTTATTACGCCACCGCAGCCGTCTTACCGGCGACCACGCCGCGCTCGCGCTGACGCAGCAGGCGGTTGGCCACATCCAGCCATGCCAGGGCGCTGGCTTCGATGATGTCCTTGCTGGTACCGGTGCCTTCGTATTCCACGCCGTCGTGGCGCACGCTCAGGCTGGCTTCGCCGCGTGCATCTGCGCCGATGCCCACGCTGTGTACCTGGTAGCTGTCCAGCTCCAGCTTCACACCGGTGGCCGAGGCCAGCGCGCCGAAGAGCGCGTCCACCGGGCCATTGCCTTGGGCGGTTTCGGCCACGCGATTGCCTTCCGGGTCGGAGAGTTCCACCAGCGCATTGGCACGGCTGCCGACATCGCTGATGGTCATCGATGCCAGGCGATAGCCTTCCTGCACGGTGGCGTCCTGCATCAAGGCCTGCAGGTCCGCGTCGGTGACCACACGCTGCTTTTCGCACAATGCCTTGAACTGCTCGAAGACCAGCTTGACCTCTTCTTCCTCCAGCAGGTACCCCAAGGCACGCAGGCGCTGTTCCACCGCCGCGCGGCCGCTGTGGCGGCCCAGCACCATCTGCGAGGACTCCCAGCCCACGTCTTCCGGACGCATGATTTCGTAGGTGCCGCGATGGCGCAGCATGCCGTGCTGGTGAATGCCCGACTCGTGCGCGAACGCATTGCCGCCGACCACTGCCTTGTTGCGCTGCACCGGCATGCCGACCAGGCGCTGCAGCAACTGCGAGGTGGAGACGATGCGTGGGGTGTTGATGTCGGTATCGATGTTGTAGAACGCACCGCGCACCTTCAGTGCCATGGTGATTTCCTCCAACGCGCAGTTGCCGGCGCGCTCACCGATGCCGTTGATGGTGCACTCGACCTGCCGTGCGCCGCCTTCGATCGCCGCCAGCGAGTTGGCCACCGCCAGGCCCAGATCGTTGTGGCAGTGCGCGCTGAAGATCACGGTATCGGCACCTTCCACGCTGGCGATCAGGCGCGAGAACATGCCGCGGATCTCTTCCGGCGTGGTAAAGCCCACCGTGTCCGGCAGATTGATCGTGGTGGCACCGGCAGCGATCGCCACGCGCGCCACCTCGGCCAGGAAATCCTCTTCGGTGCGGGTGGCGTCTTCGGCGGAGAACTCGATGTCGTCGATATAGCCGCGCGCCAGCGTCACATGCTTGTGCACCGACTCCAGCACCTGCTCGCGGCTCATGCGCAGCTTGTGCTCGCGGTGCAGCGGGCTGGTGGACAGGAAGACATGCAGGCGCGGATTGGCGGCCGCCTCCAGTGCACGTGCGGAGGTCTCGATGTCGGCCTGCAGGCAGCGCGACAGCACCGCCAGCGTGGGGCGACGCAGCTCGCGGCCGATCATCGCGACGGACTCGCGGTCCGAATGCGAACTGGCCGGGAAACCGGTTTCGATGATGTCCACGCCGAGTTCGTCCAGCGCGCGCGCCATTACCAGCTTTTGCTGGGGCGTCATGCTGCAGCCGGGGGATTGCTCGCCGTCGCGCAGGGTGGTGTCGAAAATTCGGATACGCGGGGTCTGGTTGGATACGGTCGTGTTCACCAGGAAGACTCCTCTACGGCGATGGCGGTGACAGGCGTTGGAGCGACTGCGGATGGGCGGGAAAGAACGGGTGTTTCGGGAAGTGACTTGGCGCTGCGTTCGTTGCGAAGTCGCTCGGTATTGCGACGACGCGGCTTGCGTGGCGGCCGCGGCCGCACCTCGGACAAGAGTGTGGCCAGAACAGTTGCGTCGATATTACCGCCAGAGACCACCGCACACTTGCGTTTCCCTGAAACGCGGCGACCGGCGGCCAAGGCCAGCGCGCCAGCGCCCTCGGCGATGACGTGTTCTTCCAGTGCCAGGCGCACCAGCGTTTCGCGCAATTCGGCCTCGCGCACGATCACCACATCGTCGAGCAGGCTCGAGCACAGGCGGCGGGTCAGAAAGCCGGGAATCTTGACCTTCACGCCGTCGGCCAGCGTGGGGACGGGAGTGATTTCACGCAGATCGCCGCGCACGGCGCGCGCCATCGAATCGACGCCTTCCACCTGCGCGCCGACGATGCGCACGCCTTGCGATTTCAGCGCCAGCGCCACCCCGGAGGCCAGCCCGCCGCCGCCGATCGGCACGATCACCACGTCCGGCGCATGCGCGGCCAGTTCGATGCCGACCGTGCCTTGCCCTGCGATCACATCCGGGTCGTCGAAGGCGGACAGAAAACGGTAGCCGTTCTGGTCGGCCAGCTCGCGCGCGAACGCAAACGCCTCGTCGTAGCTGTTGCCATGCTGGCGGACGGTGGCGCCCCAGTGCGCGACGCCGGCGATCTTGGTCTGCGGCGCGCCGTAGGGCATCACCGTGATGGCCTGCACGCCCAGCCGGTACGCCGACCACGCCACACCTTGCGCATGATTGCCTGCCGAGGCGCAGATCACCGGGCGCTCGTCGCCGCGTTCCAGCCCTGCCAGCAGGGCGTTCAATGCACCGCGCACCTTGTAGGAGCCGGTGCGCTGCAGATTTTCCAGCTTCAACCACACACCGAAGCGCTCGGCGTAATGCAGCGGCGTGGGCGACAGATACTTGCGCAGACGGGCCTGCGCGGCCAGGACGTCGGCCACGCTGACCGCCACGTCGCCTACGTCTGGCTCCTGCGGGGAGGGGCGGCCGGAATCAGGCATTGCGGCACGCGCACGGCCGATCCGGGAGAAGACACCTCCGGACAGCGGTTTCATGCTCGCGCGAGGTCCGGGCGTTCACGCCGCGACCTCGACCGAGTCCAGCACGGTGATCACCACCGACTCGCAGTCGTACACCTTCTCCAGCTGCAGGCGTAGCGTCTCCGGCGGGCGGGTGCTGTCCACGTCCAGTTGCAGATGCCAGCGGCCGGCATCGTCCGGGGCGCTGGCGCCCTGGATGGCGCAGGGGCGGAAGCCGCGTCGCTCGGTCATGCCGAGCACGCGCACCAATGCGCCTTCGGCCGGCTTCAGCACCAGATCAAGCCGGTAACGCATGCGATGTCTCCTTGGCCGCGTGTGCGGGATTGCTGTCCAGCATGGTGCTGTTGGCGTTGTTGGGCGGCACCAGCGGCCACACGTTGGCACGCGCGTCGATGGCCACATGCAGCAGGCCGGGGCCGGGTTGCGCCAGCAGTTCGGCCAGCGCGGCATCGACATCGCCGCGCGCGATGATGCGCTTGGCCGGGATGCCGAAGACCTGCGCCAGGGCGGCAAAATCCGGGTTGTCGGACAGATCGATTTCGCTGTAACGCTCGGCAAAGAACAGTTCCTGCCACTGCCGCACCATGCCCAGCGAGCTGTTGTCCAGCAGCACGATCTTCACCGGCAGCTTGCAGCGCGCGATCGTCACCAGCTCCTGCACGTTCATCATGAAACTGCCGTCGCCGGAGACCAGCACCACGGTGCGGTCGGGGCAGGCGAACTGCGCGCCCATCGCCGCCGGCAGGCCGAAGCCCATCGTGCCGAGCGCGCCGCTGGTGAGGTGATTGCGCGGATCGTTGAAGCGGCAATGCTGGGCCACCCACATCTGATGCTGACCTACATCGCAGGCGATGATGGTGTCGGCCGGGGCCACTTCGCTCAGGCGCTTGAGCAGCGCCGGCGCGTAGATATCGGTGCCGGGCGCGTCGTAACGCGCGCCGAATTTTTCGCGGTTGGCAAAGCAGCGCGTACGCCATGCCTGGCAATTGCCACGTGCTGCGCTCAATGCCTTCAGACTGACCGCCACATCGCCGGGCACGGCGATGTCGGCCGTACGCAGCTTGGAGATTTCATACGCATCGGCATCCAGATGGATGACGCGCGCAAATGGTGCGAATTCGCTCAACTTGCCGGTGGCACGGTCATCGAAGCGCGCGCCGACCACCACCAACAGATCGCATTCCTGGATCGCCATATTGGCCGCACGGGTGCCGTGCATGCCCAGCATGCCCAGATAATCCGGATGCGCATGCGGCAACGCGCCCAGGCCGCGCAAGGTCAGCGCGGTGGGAATGCCGGTGGCTTCGACAAAGCGCCGAAACGCCTCCACCGCACCGGCCAGGGCAATGCCGCCACCGCCGTAGACCACCGGGCGTTCGGCGCTGGCGATGGCCGCCAGCGCTTCGGCCAATTTCGCATCTTCCGGGGCCGGAGGCGGTAACACTGCCGCCGGCACATGATCGGGCAGATGCGAGGCGTCGGCGATCTGCACGTCCTTGGGCAGGTCGATCAGCACCGGCCCGGGGCGTCCCTCGCGTGCGATGCGGAACGCTTCACGCACCATCTCCGGAAGATCCTCCACACGCCGCACCAGAAAGCTGTGCTTGACGATCGGCATGGTCATGCCGAACACGTCCAGTTCCTGGAACGCATCGGTGCCCAGTAGGGGCGTGGCGACCTGGCCGGTCAGGCACACCATCGGGACCGAATCGAGCATCGCATCGGCGATGCCGGTGACCAGATTGGACGCGCCCGGGCCGGAAGTGGCCACGCACACGCCGACCCGGCCGCTGGCACGGGCGTAGCCGTTGGCGGCGAGGGCAGCGCCCTGTTCGTGACGGACCAGGATGTGCTTGAGCCTGGAATCCACCAGGGCGTCGTAGAACGGCATGATGGTGCCGCCCGGATAACCGAACAGCGTTTCCACGCCTTCGGCTTCCAGGGCCTGCGTCAGCCAGCGCGCGCCGTTGCGGGGCGTGCTGTGTGCGGAGGTGTTCATGCGTTGCGGACCTTCGGTGTTAGCGGTGGGGGTGCGGCGGCATTACGCCGCTTGTTGATTCGCAGGTGCGGCGGCGGCCTGCTGCTGACCGTTGAGCCACACCATCTTGGCGCGCAGCTTCTTGCCCACTTCCTCGATCGGGTGCTCCAGATCGGCCTGCTTGAACTTGTTGTAGTTCGGCAGGCCGGCTTCGTATTCGGCCACCCAATTCTTGGTGAAGGTGCCGTTCTGGATATCGGTCAGCACGTCCTTCATGCGTGCCTTGGTGCTGGCGTCGATCACGCGCGGGCCGCTGACATAGTCGCCGTATTGCGCCGTTTCGGACACGAATTCCAGCATGCGGGTGATGCCGCCTTCGTAAAACAGGTCCACGATCAACTTCAGTTCGTGCAGCACTTCGTAGTACGCGATCTCCGGCTGGTAGCCGGCTTCCACCAGCACTTCGAACCCGGCCTGCACCAGCGACGAGGCGCCGCCGCACAGCACGGCCTGCTCGCCGAACAGATCGGTTTCGGTCTCTTCCTTGAAGGTGGTCTTGATGATGTTGGCGCGCGCGCCGCCCAGGCCGCCGGCATAGGTCAACGCGAACTGCTCGGCCTTGCCGCTGGTGTCCTGGTAGACCGCATAGATGCACGGCACGCCGCGGCCGATCTCATATTCGCGACGCACCAGCGCGCCCGGGCCCTTCGGCGCGACCAGCACCACGTCCAGGTCGGCGCGCGGGGTGATCATGTCGAAATGCACGTTCAGGCCATGCGCGAACAGCAGGCAGGCGCCTTGCTTCATGTTCGGGGCGATGACTTCTTCGTAGAGCTTCTTCTGCACCATGTCCGGGGTCAGTATCGCGACCAGGTCGGCACTCTTGACCGCCTCGGCCGGCGCCACCACGGTGAAGCCATCGGCCTGGGCCTTGGATTCGGTCGGGCCACCGGCACGTAGGCCGACGGTGACGTCGAAGCCGGAATCGCGCAGGTTCAGCGCATGCGCGCGGCCCTGGCTGCCGTAGCCGATGATCGCGATTTTCGGTTGGGTGTCGTTGCTCATGGAGTAGTCCTTGCGGGGTTGGCAGTGGGAAAAGGATCAGCAGACAGCGTCAGGGGCTGGCCGGCCGAGCAAAGCGGGGATGGACGACGGCACCGGCCATGCAGGCACTGCACCAGCGCAGTGGTCGGCGCGGGTAGGGCAACTGGTGGCGATGTCGGTGATGTCGTTCATGTCATTCGAAACTTTTGGTGGTCCCTGAAACGCGAAACCCCGCGCCGTTGCCGGTGCGGGGTCTGATCGAAGCCTTGTGTGTCTGTTGCCTACACGAAGTCCCGTCCCGCACCGGTTGGCGAGGTAATAAGTACGAGCACGAGAAGCGACGCTGCCGACGCGCCGATGGGCGCGGACACTGGGGCGTTCGAGGTGGTGTGGCGGTGCGACATGTGATTGAGATAACCATCGCCGCAGGTGGGGTGTCAACCCTTGCGCATGAAACGGCCGCATCAATCGGCGCTGTGTCGCGCGAAACCGCGTGGCAGCAGCATGGTTGCTATTGAAACCGCGTCGCTGCAGGCCGGTAACGGGCGATGCGAGTCACTAAATGCGCGGCATTTGTGCTGGCAGACAGTGCTCACCGAGCGAGGCGGCCCGACCCGCTGGTATGGTTGGCCACTCACCTGTGGTGTCCGGGGATCTTCTGTCATGCGTCGCGTACCTGTGTTGTTGATGTCTGCCTTGGCGCTGCTCGCGCCGCCCCTCAGTGCTGCCGACCGGATCACCGGGCAGCCGTTCGCCACCCGCTCGGAAGTCATCGCCCCGCATGCGATGGCGGCGACCTCGCAGCCGTTGGCCACCCAGATCGCGCTGGATGTGATGAAGGACGGCGGGTCGGCGGTGGATGCGGCGATTGCCGCCAATGCCGCGCTGGGCCTGATGGAGCCCACCGGCAACGGCGTCGGCGGGGATCTGTTTGCGATCGTCTGGGACCCCAAGACCAGCAAGCTTTACGGCTACAACGGCTCGGGCCGCTCGCCCAGATCGCTGACCCTGGCCGAGTTCCAGCGCCGTGGGCTGAAGGACATACCGCCGACCGGCCCGTTGCCTGTCTCGGTGCCGGGCGCGGTGGATGGCTGGTTCGCGCTGCACGAGCGCTTCGGGCGCAAGCCGATGGCGCAGAACCTGGCTCCGGCGATCCGCTACGCCCGCGAGGGCCATCCGGTGGCCGAGACCATCGCCTATTACTGGGACCGCTCGGTGCCGCGCCTGTCGCAGTACCCCGGCTTCAAGGAGCAGTTCACCATCGACGGCCATGCCCCGCGCAAGGGCGAGCTGTGGAAGAACCCGAACCTGGCCAACACCTTGCAGCAGATTGCCGACGGTGGCCGCGATGCGTTCTACAAGGGCGACATCGCCCGCACCATCGGCGCCTATTTCAAGGCCAATGGCGGCTACCTGAGTTACGAGGATCTGGCCAGCCACACCGGCGAGTGGGTGGAGCCGGTGTCCACCAACTACCGTGGTTATGACGTCTGGGAGCTGCCGCCCAACAGCCAGGGCATCGCCGCGCTGCAGATGCTCAATATCCTGGAGGGCTACGATTTCTCCAAGATCCCGTACGGCTCGGCCGAGCATGTGCACCTGTTCACCGAAGCCAAGAAGCTGGCCTTCGCCGACCGCGCGCGCTTCTATGCCGACCCGGCCTTCCAGCCGGCGCCGCTGGCCAGGCTGATTTCCAAGGACTACGCCGCGCAGCGTCGCGCGCTGATCTCCATGGACAAGGCGCTCAAGGAAGTGCAGCCCGGCACGCCAAAGCAGCTGGAAGAAGGCGACACCATCTACATGACCGTGGCCGATGCCGACGGCATGATGGTGTCGCTGATCCAGTCCAATTACCGCGGCATGGGCAGCGGCATGGCCCCGCCCGGGCTGGGCTTCATCCTGCAGGACCGCGGCGAGATGTTCGTGCTGAAAAAGGATCACCCCAACGGCTACGCGCCGGGCAAGCGGCCGTTCCAGACCATCATTCCCGCCTTCGTCACCAAGGACGGCAAGCCGTGGCTGAGCTTCGGGGTGATGGGCGGGGCGATGCAGCCGCAGGGGCACGTGCAGATCGTGATGAACCTGGTGGACTTCCATATGAATCTGCAGGAAGCCGGTGACGCGCCGCGCATCCAGCATGAAGGCTCCACCGAGCCGACCGGCCAGGCCACCGCGATGAGCGATGGTGGCGAGGTCAACCTGGAAACCGGCTTCTCCTACGACACCATCCGCGCGTTGATGCGCAAAGGCCACCGGGTGATCTTTGCCGATGGCCCGTATGGCGGGTACCAGGCGATCGCGCGCGACCCGACCAGCGGCGTGTACTACGGCGCTTCGGAAAGCCGCAAGGACGGGCAGGCCGCCGGCTACTGAGCAAGCGCCTGCGGTGCGTGGCGCCGCTCAATTGCAGCCGCAGCGCGCCGCTAATGATCATGATGGATTAGGAATGCCCATGAGCTCGATGCAACAGCCCGATCCGCCGTCGCAAACGCATGCGGCGCTGCTCCCCGATGCACCGGTCGCGCTGTTGCGGCTATCGGCCGAGGCCTGCGTGGTGGCCTGCAATCGCGCTGGCCTGGATGTCCTGGGCAAGACCGCCGGCGAGCTGCAGGGCGCGCCGGCGTCGGTGTTGTGGGGATTGAGCGCAGCCGATCTGGTCGGCGAAGACGGCGTCTGGGCAGCCCCCGGCGACGACCCAGCCCGGCGCGTGCGCTATGTGCGCGACCGCGAGCACGGTGGCTGGATGCTGTCGCTGCCGCATGTGGAAACCGCGATCCTGCTGCGCGAAGCCACCCGCCTGGCCGAAGACAGCCGGCCGGTGCCGATCTCGCCGCTGCTGCAGCCGTTGGTGGCGCGCCTGCAGGCCGAGCACGAAGACCGCACCGTGCTGGAGCGCACCGCCCAGGCGCTGGCCGGCTGTGAGCTGGAACTGCTGCTGCCGCCGGGTCTGGCGGAGACCGACATGGGGCGCCGGCTGCAGGCCGGCTTCGGCAACCTGGCCGAGGCGATCCGCCAGGCAGTGGCGTTGTCGGTGCAGATCGCCGCCGAAGTGCCGCCGCTGGTGGCCGAGAACGACGAGATGGTGCGTCAGTCGCAGGCGCAGACCGAAGCACTGGATGGCGCCCGCACGGCGGTGGAGCGGCTTGCTTCGAGCCTGCACGACGTCAATGCCGATCTGGCACAGGTGATCGCGCTGGCCGCCAGTGCCGACGACAGCGCACGTCAGGGCGTCGCCGCCGCGCACGCGCTGGGCCAGGCCATGCACGAAGTGGAACGCCGCGCCGCGCGTGCCGGCGAGGTCATCGAAGTCATCGACTCGGTGGCGTTTCAGACCAATATCCTGTCGATCAACGCCAGCATCGAAGCCGCGCATGCCGGCGATGCCGGGCGCGGGTTCGCGGTGGTCGCCACCGAGATCCGCCGCCTGGCCGAACGCGCGGCAGCGGCAGCGCGCGACGTGCGCGCGATCCTGGCCGAAACCAGCGCCGCGGTGGGCGAGGGCGCAGCCTCCGCGCGCGGCACCGAAGCGGTACTCGACGGCATCACCCGCATGCTCGGCCAGGCCAGCAGCGCGATGACCACGGTGGCCGGGCGGATCCAGGCGCAGGACGGCGAGATTCGCGGCATCGAAAGCGCCGTCGATGGCGTGGTGGCGCTGGGGCGCAGCAACCTGCAGCATGCCGCGCATGTGGCCGAACGCAGCGAGGCGCTGGAGCGCGGCACCGAGACGCTGCGCGACTGCGTGGGCCTGTTCCGTCTGCCGGCCGACCCGCTGACAGTGCCCCGGCACGCGCGCGTCAAGGAACTCGCCGTGGCGACCGCCGCTCGTATCGGCACTGCCCTGGCGCAGGCCATCGCACGCGGCCAGATCGACGAAGCGGCGCTGTTCGCCCGCACCTATACACCGATTGCCGGCGTGGAGCCGGCCAAGTTCAGCACCGACTTCGATGCGCTTTGCGACGAGGTGTTGCCCGCCTTGCAGGAACCGTTGCTGGATGCGCATCCGTGGATCGTGTTCGCCATCTGCGCCAACCCCGACGGCTATGTGCCCACGCACAATCTGCGCTTCACCCAGCCGCTGACCGGCGATCCCAAGCGCGATCTGCTCGGCAACCGCACCAAACGCAAGTTCACCGACCGCGTCGGCCGCAGCGTGGGCGCGCACACCGACCCGTATCGCCTGCAGGTCTACCGCCGCGACACCGGCCAGATCATGTTCGACCTGTCGGCCCCGATCTTTGTGGGCCGCAAGCACTGGGGCGGTTTGCGGGTGGGCTACACGCTGGAATGACGCGACCGCATGCGTGCACGCTCCAAAAAAAGCCGCCGAAGATCGGCGGCAGGGAGAGAGAGAGCAGGTTTCTTGTTGTAGTGACTGCAGGCTAGCGGGGCGATGTGCCGTGGAAATGTCCCTGCATGGCGCCGCTGGCGTGCTGCGTGCCAGGCGGCCGCCTGCGTGTCAGCCCTGGCACATGCACAACGACCCCCCGAAGGAGGTCGTTGTGACAACCGGTGTGTCCAGACAGCGGACCGGCGACGCAGGCGGCGCGATCAGAAGCGCTGGGTGTACTGCAGATAGCTGTAGCGTCCCGGGATGGCATAGGCCGAATCGAACGAGTTGGCAGAGGCGCTGAGCGCCACCGGTGGGTCGCGGTCGAAGACGTTGTTCAAACCCACGCGCACGGTTGCATTCCACGGCAGCTGGTAAGACACCTGCATGTCGTTGAACGCAGTTGCCGCGACGTGGCGATAGTTGCTGGCGTCGTCCAGTTCCGAGTCGTAGTCCTTCATGCCCGAGTAGTAACGCACGGCCCAGTTGGCGGCCAGGTTGCCGTAGCTCCAGTCCAGGGTGAGCGTGCCGCGCGTGCGCCAGTTCGGGTTATCGGTGTGGTAGATGCCGTTGTAGCTTTCCCAGGCCGAATTGTCGTCCTGCTTCTGCTCGTTGACGGCCACGTAGGTCGAATCCAGCGTCAGCATGAACTGGCCGATCGCGGTCTGCGGCAGCTTGTAGCGCGCGGTGAAATCGTAGCCTTCCATGCGTTGCTCGCCGACGTTCACCGGCTGGATCACCAGGCCGGTGATGGCGCCGGTGGCATCGCGGGTGACCAGGTCGCAGAACGCCGAGACATTGAACTGATAACACTGCGACAGGATCTGGTTGGCGCTGAATTCGGTGATGGCGTCGGTGATCTTGATCTTCCACCAGTCCAGCGACACATCCAGGCCTTGCACCGAGGCGGGGCTGTAGACGAAACCGAGCGTGGCGTTCTTGGATTTTTCCGGCTGCAGGTTGGCGTTGCTGGTGTAGGTGAACGGATAGATGGTCTGGCCGGAGTTGCCGCTGGCGCTGTTGTACTCGGCCACGTAATTGGCCGGTACGCCGCCGGCCGCGCACGCGGCAGCAATCGCGCCGGTGTAGGAGGTGCTATTGGTCGAGCAGGGATCGGAATAGGTATCGAAGCTGTCCGATGCGCCCAGGTACAGGTTTTCGATCGATGGCGCGCGGAAGCCGGTGGCGTAGTTGCCACGGATCAACAGGTCGGCGACCGGCTTCCACTTGAAGCCGAATTTGCTGTTGGTGGTGCTGCCGAAGGTGTTGTAGTCCGAGTAACGCACGGCTGCGCTCAATTCCAGCAACTGCGCACCGGCCACATCCTTCAGCAGCGGAATCGCCACTTCGGTGTAGTAGTCGTTGAGCGTGTACGAGCCGGAGGTGGGCGTAAACGAATTGCCCGAGGTGTAGCCGGCCGAAATCAACGCATCCGGCGAGGAGAAGCCGCTTTCCTCGCGATGCTCGACACCGGCGGCAAAGCTCATCCAGCCGGCGGGAAGCTCGAAGAGATCGCCGGTGAGGTTGGCAGTGAAACTGCTGTTCTTGTACTGATAGGTGTTGTGCGCGGTGAACAGGATGTAGTCCAGCATCTCCTGGGTCACGCCACCGGCCGGGGACAAAGGATTGAACGGCACGCAGCCGGCAATGACGGCGCCGCCGCTGTCCAGGCACGACAGGGTGCCATTGACGATGCCGGATGCACCGAGCGCGTTGCCCAGGTTGAGCAGGTTGACATCGCCGTACTGGGTTTCGGTCTGGTCGGTCTGATTGTGCGCAAAGCCCACATCCCAGCTGAACTGCCTGTCCGCAAACTGGAAGTCGCCTTCCAGCCCGGTATACACGTGCGAAGTCTTAACCTCCTGCTGGTAGGTGCGCGCGAACTCGGTCAACCGGTGCGACCAGCCCACATCGCGTCCGTCGCCGCCATAGGCGCTGTTGTACGGGTTGTAATAGCTGTCGCCGCTCATCAGGATGCCGGTGTTGACCGAGGCCAGCGGAAAGCCGGCCAGCTGCTGTGACGATTGGCGGCGGTTGTAGAGCCCATCGAACTTGAAGCGCACGTTGTCGGTGAGTGCGTAGTTGCCCTGCACGTACAAGGCATCACGCTTCTGCGGCGTGACCAGGTAATTGTCCTTGGCGTAGTTGTAGCCGTAATCGGAGGTATTGAAGGCGGTGTACTGGTCCAGGCCGTAGCGCGGATAATTGCTGTCGCCGCTGGCGGTTGCGCTGCCGGGCAACACGGTCCAGGCACCGCTGTTGCCACCTGCGCGCAGGCGGCCACTTGCCGAGTAGCTGCTGTAGGCCGACGACCCTGCGCCATACACCGGCTCGGCCGATATCTCGCGGTCGCCTGCTATCACCGCATCTTCCTTGACGCTGGACAGCCCGATCACCAGGTTGCCGCGCTCGCTGGTGGCGCCCACGGTGGCATCGAACGAGGTGCGCTGACCGTCACCCTGGCCGTACTGACCGACGTAGGCATTGACTTCGGCACCATCGAAATCGCTACGGGTGATGATGTTGACCACACCGGCGATGGCATCGGAGCCATAGATCGACGATGCGCCGTCCTTGAGCACTTCCACCCGCTCCACGATGGCCGACGGAATGGTGTTGAGATCCACCGAGCCGGACAGGCCCGACACCCAGCGCCGTCCGTTGACCAGTACCAAGGTGCGCGAGGCACCCAGGTTGCGCAGGCTCACGGTGGCCGAGCCGTCGCCGCCGTTGTTGACGGTGGAGTTCATCGTTGCGCCATTGGAGGGGATGCGCTTGAGCACGTCGGCCACCGAGGTCAGGCCCTGCTTTTCGATGTCCTGGCGCGTGAGCACCAGCACCGGTTGCGAATTTTCCACATCGACCGAGCGGATGCGCGAGCCGGTGACTTCGATCTTGTCCAGATTGGTCGGACTCTTGTCGGTCTGTTCCTGGGCAACGGCACTGGTGGTGATGCACAGGCCGATGGCGATCGCGAGCGAGCCCCGACGCAAGGTCAGGTGGAGCGTGGGCATAGTCATGTGTACGGCGATTCCCGATAGAGGAGGAACGACAGCGCGATCCCCGTTGGATGGCACCTGCACGCGTGTGTTCATCGACACGACACGCAGGCTTAGCGGGAATTTAACGAGCGGGTGTCGCCACCGTTTTTCGCCGATCGGCGCCTTGTTGCGGCGCGGCGCGCGCAGTGCGTGGACGCGCCATGCAATGCCGTGCGGACGCTGCGCGTGTGCGGTGCCGACCTGTGATGCCATGCGCGGACACATGTCGCTGTGGAGCGCGACAACACTGCTGTGCTCACCGCAGGCGGATGTGGACGCCCCCGAATCGACAGGCGTCACCACGCACCTCGGTGCGAAGCGTGTTGCTGGCAGCCGCGACATTTTTTAGCCGTGCACGGTGCGATGTGGTTTAATCGCCGCCGAAGTGGGGGTACCGCAGTACGCTGCGGTTGAGATAGTCCCTTCGAACCTGATCCGGCTGATACCGGCGTAGGGAAGCTTCGTTAGATGCGAGGGTCCGTGCCTGCACGGGTGCATCGCCATTGAGCGCCGCCGCTTCGTCCGCCTGCGAATCCTTCGCAGAGCCAGCGCCGTGGGTGCTGGTCTTCCAGCACACAGGACGAACGCCATGAATGCCGCGCCTACCGTTTTGCAGCAACAAGCCCAGTCGCTGTCCGAGGCTGTGACCCAGCCGATTCCAGGCTCCCGCAAGATATTCGTGCAGGGCTCGCGCGCCGACCTGCAGGTGCCGATGCGCGAGATTGCATTGACCCGCACACCGACCCTGTTCGGTGGCGAGGACAACGCGCCGCTCAGCGTCTACGACACCTCCGGGCCGTATACCGACCCGCATGCCGCGATCGATCTTGTCGCCGGTCTGGCGCCGCTGCGCGCGCGCTGGATCGCCGAGCGTGGCGATACCGTGGCGCTGGACGGCCTGAGTTCCAGCTTCGGCCGCGGCCGTGAGCACGATGCGCGCCTGGATGCGGTGCGTTTTCCTGCGCGGCGCCTGCCACGCGTGGCGCGCGAGGGTGCCAATGTCACCCAGATGCATTACGCGCGGCGTGGCATCATCACCCCGGAAATGGAGTTCGTGGCGATCCGCGAAAACCAGCGCCTGGAGGCGGTGGCCGACGCGATGCTGCGCAAGCAGCATCCGGGCGAAGCTTTCGGTGCCGCGATCCAGCAACGCATCACGCCGGAATTCGTGCGTGACGAAATCGCACGTGGCCGCGCGATCCTGCCCAACAACATCAATCACCCGGAAAGCGAGCCGATGATCATCGGTCGCAATTTCCTGACCAAGATCAACGCCAACATCGGCAACAGCGCGGTGTCGTCCGGCATTGCGGAAGAGGTCGAAAAGCTGGTGTGGTCGATCCGCTGGGGCGGCGACACGGTGATGGACCTGTCCACCGGCAAGCACATCCACGAAACGCGCGAATGGATCATCCGCAATTCGCCGGTGCCGATCGGCACGGTGCCGATTTATCAGGCGCTGGAAAAGGTCGACGGGCGTGCGGAAGAGCTTACCTGGGAGATCTTCCGCGACACCTTGATCGAGCAGGCCGAGCAGGGCGTGGATTACTTCACCATCCACGCCGGCGTGCTGCTGCGCTATGTGCCGCTGACGGCCAAACGGGTCACCGGCATCGTCTCGCGCGGCGGGTCGATTCTGGCCAAGTGGTGCCTGGCCCATCACAAGGAAAACTTTCTCTACACGCACTTCGAAGACATCTGCCAGATCATGAAGGCCTATGACGTGGCGTTTTCGCTGGGCGATGGCCTGCGCCCGGGCTGCATTGCCGATGCCAACGACGCAGCCCAGTTCGGCGAGCTGGAAACGCTGGGCGAGCTGACCAGGATCGCCTGGAAGCACGATGTGCAGACCATGATCGAAGGTCCGGGGCACGTGCCGATGCAGCTGATCAAGGAAAACATGGACAAGCAGCTGCGCGAATGCGGCGAGGCACCGTTCTATACCCTGGGGCCGCTGACCACCGATATCGCGCCCGGCTACGATCACATCACCAGCGCCATCGGTGCGGCGATGATCGGCTGGTTCGGCACCGCGATGCTTTGCTATGTCACGCCCAAGGAGCATCTGGGCCTGCCCAACCGGCAGGACGTACGCGACGGCATCATGGCCTACAAGATCGCCGCGCATGCCGCGGACCTGGCCAAGGGGCATCCTGGCGCACAGGTGCGCGACAACGCCTTGAGCAAGGCGCGTTTCGAATTCCGTTGGGATGACCAGTTCCATCTCGGGCTGGATCCGGAAAAGGCCAAGGAGTTCCATGACGAAACCCTGCCCAAGGACGCGCACAAGCTGGCGCACTTCTGCTCGATGTGCGGGCCGCATTTCTGCTCGATGAAGATCACCCAGGACGTGCGCGATTACGCGGCCGAGCACGGTATGGGCGAGGCGCATGCATTGTCGGCGGGAATGGAAGAGAAGTCGGCCCAGTTTCTGGCGCAAGGCGCGCAGGTGTACCGCGCCACGTGACATGCGGCACCATCGTTGCGTTGCAACAATCGGCTGCCTGCTTAAGAGAAATTCAGCTTCGGCTTAGTCAGATCGCAGCGCGGTGCGCAAGTGCCGCGCTGCGACTGCATTGCAAGCGGTTACAGCCCGCAAGCATTTCGCGGCATTTTCCTGAATCGCAGATAAAAAAATCGCGCCAGAGGCGCGAAGGGGACATCGTAATTATTTGAATTCGTCGGCGAGAGAGAGAGAGCCTGACGTCGCCACCTGTCGTAGGGAAGCAACGAGGCATAGAGTAAAATTTGCACCAAATGGATGCATGACACAGTTGGTTGTGGTCCTTTGCTGAATTTGGCGTTTCGCGCGAAGTGCGTGTTGCGTTCTTTGTAGTCCTTGCATGCCGATGCGTGTTTCTTGCCGATGAGTGTTCCTCCCGCTAATGCGATGCCATCGGGCCGGTTACGTGTCGGCCAGTGCGTGGTCGACGTCGCCTCGCGCGAAGTGCATGCGCCCGGCGTTAAGCGCGCCGCGCGTCTGGCACCGAAATCCCTGGCGGTATTGCTGACGCTGGCGCGGCAGCCGGGCCAGGTGGTGACGCGCGAGCAGCTGTTGGCCGAGGTCTGGCCCGACACCTTGCCGACCAACGACGTGGTGACCCAGGCGGTCACGCAACTGCGCAAGGCACTGGCCAGCAACGGCAGCCAGCGCTTCGAGCATATCGAGACCATTGCCAAAACCGGCTATCGGCTGCTGGCCCCGGTTGCGTGGGAGCAGCCGTCGGACGGTCCGGCCGATGTTGCCGCGCCTGCAACGGCGGTGACCGCATCGGACAACGAGCCCGACGAGCGCAACCGCACCGCCGGCGTCACCGCCACTGCCGCGTTGCAGCGCAGCCCGGTCACCCGGCAGCCCCCAGCGCCGGTTCCGGCTGCGTCGGCTGCAGCGAAGCAGCGCCGATGGATGGCCCTGGCGGTGGCCAGCGTGGCTTTGCTGGTGGTGCTGGCGCTGGCGGCGCGGACGCTATGGATGCGCGCGCCCGAGCGCGATGCGGCAGCGGCCTCGGCAGTGCTCGGCAGCCCCAAGCGCCCGTATCAGATCATCACCGCAGGCGGTGGTTTCGATCTCACGCCCAGCCTGTCGCCGGACGGGGCGATGGTGGCCTACGCCTCGCTGACCAGCGATCGCGCAGGCACCTCGATCCTGGTCAAGACCACCAACAATGCTTACCCGCGCGTGCTCGACACGCCGGCGGCCGGCATCTCCGATCGGCTGCCGGCCTGGTCGCCGGATGGACGCGAGATCGCCTTTTCGCGGCAGGCGCCCGATGGCAGCTGCCGCATCATGATTGCCGCCGCCAACGGCCCGGCTGCTGCACGCGAGGTGGCGCGCTGCGACGGTGCGGACATGCTGAGTTTCAGTTGGTCGCCGGACGGCCGTGCCCTGCTGTTCGGCAGCATGACCGGCGCGCACGGAGCGCCGCGCATGCGGCGGCTGGATCTGGAAACCGGCCAATGGCAGCCGCTGAGCTACAGCGCGCAACCGAGCGACTTCGACTACACGCCGCGCTATTCGCCGGACGGGCACTGGATCGTGTTTCTGCGCAATCCGCAGCTTGGCGATCTGTGGCGCATCCCGGCAAACGGTGGAACCGCCGAGCGGCTGACCCACGACAACGCCGATATCCGCGGCTGGAGCTGGTTGCCCGACGGCAGCGGCCTGATCTTCGGGCGCCGTGTGGACAGCGAAGCGCGGCTCTACCGGCTCGATCTGGTCGACCGCAGCCTGCATGACCTGGGTGTGGACGATGCGCAGGCGCCGGATGTGGCGCACGGCCATCTGGTGTTCGTGCAGCGCAAACCGCAATTTGGCGTCTATCAGGTCATTCACGACCCCATGAATGGCGGCTACATCCGCCGCCGGCTGTTTCCTTCCAGCGGGCGCGACGACCAGCCGATGATCGCGCCGGACGGGCGCCAGTTGATCTTTGCCTCCAATCGCTCCGGTGCGTACGGCCTGTGGTGGGGCGATGTCGGCAAACCTGGCTCGGTGCGGCTGATCGAAGGCCTGCGGCCGGATGCGCGCCAGGCCGCCGACTGGTCGGCCGACTCGCAACGCGTGCTGGTCAGCGGCAGCGACGCGCAGGGGCATGCGGCACTGTTCGAAGTGACCCCGGGCACGGGCAAGGCGCTGCGGCTACCGGTGCCGCAGCCGCGACCGCTGCAGGCGATCCATGTTCCCGATCCCGATCGATTGTTGGTGGTGGCTGCCGCCGATGATGGGCACACCTTCGCCACGCTCTACGACAGACGCAGCGCTCCATGGCGCGCGCTGGCGTCGTTGCCGGACGTCTCGCAGCTGCGGCTGGACCGCGTCAGCGGCCAGGTATTGCTGACGCGTCTGACCGGCGGCGGGCTATGGCAGGTGGCCCCGTCGCTGGCGGCCGACACCTTGCAGCCGGTCGATCCGCAGCAACCCTCGCGCTGGCGCTATCGCAGCTGGGCGCCCGGCGCGCGTGGTCAGGTGCATTACCTGTCGTCCAACGACACCTGCGCCACCCATGACAGTGAGCTGCGCGGTGGTGACGGGCGCTGCCTGGACGTGGCCAAGTACACCACCATCAACGGTTTCAGCGTGGATCAGCGTAGTGGTGCGCTGTATGTGGCACTGGCGGAGGAAGATGGCAGTTCGATCGCCTTCATGCCCTTGCCGGAACGCCTGGCCACGCCCCTGGGTGTGATGTCCAACCTGTTGATCGTGCTGAGGAAAGTCGCCTCGTAAGTTCTTCGGAAAGACTTCGTGGCAATTTCGGCAGACCTTCGTCGGAACTTCCTGACTCACGCCAGATTCGGCAAAACACTACGCCCTCTTTTGTACAGGGGGCTGCCACCATGCAACAGGTCATCACCGCAGATCGCGGACTCGCACTCTCATTGGACGGTGCCAGCGAGCCGACGTCGACGACCTGTCTGGCGGTCTCGCGCTTGGGCAGCATCCGGACCGCGGCCACCACCTTCACGCTGTGGGTGCAGCTGCGCGGCCGCGCCTGGGTGGAGTCCAAGGAAGGGCGCTTCCGTCTACGCGCTGGCGACTGGATCGCCTTCGACAAGGAATCGCACCCCACCGTGCAGGCCGATCGCAGCGCGCTTTGTGTCGGCGTCAGCCTCGATGGCGACAGCCTGCAATCGCTGGCCGAGTTGACCGACGCCACCCTGTATCCGGGACGCAGCCAGCTGTCGCGTGGCGATCTGCGCATTGCACTGCGCCTGTGGCGCAACGCGGCCGCACAGAGCGGCAGTGCATCGGCACGCCCGTTGTTGCTGCATCTGGCTGCAATGCAACGCGACTTCGTCGCGCAGGAGCAGCGCTGCCCGGGGCGTTCGCGCAGCCGTCGCCGTCAGGTCTTTGGTCGCATGCAGCGCGCGCGCCTGTATCTGGAAGGCAACAGCGACCGCGTGGTGCGCATCGCCGAGCTGGCGCAGCTGACCAACTTCTCCAGCTGGTATGTGTCCAAGACGTTCCAGAGCCTGTACGAGGAAAGCCCGCAGGCCCTGTCGGCACGGTTACGGCTGGAGCGCGCCTCCGATCTGCTGCGCGATACCTCGATGATGATCGGCGAGGTTGCGGCCGCAAGCGGGTTCGACAATTGCTGCAGCTTTGCGCGTGCATTTCGTGCGCGTTTCGGTGTCTCCGCATCGCATTACCGCGACCAAACGACAAATCCGCCAGATTCGGCAAAGCCACGGAACGTGACGCGCAAAGCGACGATGTTCACGCAATCGTAATTTGCACAGGGGCGCTTAACGCGCCACTAACGAACCCTGGAGAGATTGATGAAACTTCGCACCTCCGCAGTGCGGCTGGGCCTGTTGCCCGCCGGTATTGCGATCGCGTTGACGCCGGCATTTGCCGCCAATGCACAAGAGCAGTCCGCCGCCCCGTCGACCACGACGCTGGACCGCATCGAAATTACCGGCTCGCGCATCCGCTCGGTCGACGTCGAAACCGCACAGCCGGTGTTCACCGTTACCCAGCAGGACATCCAGAAGTCGGGTCTGGTCAGCGTTGGTGACATCCTCCAGAACCTGTCGATTGCCGGTACGCAGACCTACAGCAAGGCTGCCGTGCTGACCTCCGACCCGGAACAGGGCGGCCAGTACGTCAACCTCTACAACCTGGGCGAGAACCGTACCCTGGTGTTGGTGAACGGCAAGCGTTGGACCAGCAGCCTGTCGGGCCTGACCGACATGTCCACCATCCCCAGTTCGCTGATCGAGCGCATCGAAGTCCTCAAGGACGGCGCCTCGGCAATTTACGGCTCTGACGCCGTGGCCGGCGTGGTCAACATCATCCTGCGCCAGAACTACGACGGCGCAGAAGCCTCCGCGTACTTCGGCCAGAACGGGCGTGGCGACGGTTCCAAGGAGCAGTACTCCTTCACCGCCGGCACCACCACCGATCGTTCCTCGCTGGTGTTCGGTGTCAACTACACCAGCGAAGATCCGGTGTGGGCCAAGGATCGTGCACTGACCCGTTATTCGGCTGGCCCGAACCACATCGAAGACAGCCTGAGCGCGACCGGCCCATGGGGTCGTTTCACCTCCAACGGTGAAACCTACATCCTCAACCACACCGGTTCGTTTGACGGCCGTGGCGTGGGTGCGGATTCGCGCAACATCGCCAACTACCACAACGACATCACCACCGACGACTATTACAACTCCGTCGACCAGATGATGTTGCAGCAGTCCAGCAAGAACAAGTCGATCTTCACGACCGGCAGCTACAACATCACCGACAGCATCACCTTCAAGTCGACGGCGATGTATTCCGAGCGCGACTCGAACCGTCAGATCGCCGGTTACCCGCTCAACGCTCGTTCGCAGCCGCAGTTCCCGGTGGCGATCAGCGGTGGCAGCTACTACAACCCGGTCGGCCAGGACATCACCAGCTGGTTCCGCCGCACGGTTGAACTGCCGCGCACCACCGAAAACAACGTCAAGTCCACCCACTTCGATGCCGCGCTGGAAGGCGTGTTCGACGTCGGCAGCCATGGCTGGAACTGGGACGTGGGCTTCAACTACAACAAGTACGATGTGACGCAGGTTTCGCGCGGCAACATCAACCTGTTGGCGTTGCAGAAGGCGTTGGGTCCGTCGTTCCTCAACGCCCAGGGCCAGGTGCAGTGTGGTACCGCTGCCAGCCCGCTGCCGCTGGGCACCAGCAATGCGCTGGGCCAGTGCACCCCGTTCAACATCCTGGGTGGTCCGTCGGCCTCCACAGCGGATGCGCTGCAGTACATCAATGCACTGGGCCAGTCCACGCAGCAGAGCCTGAGCAAGCAGTGGACCGCCAACGTCACCGGTGGCCTGTTCGATCTGCCAGCCGGTGAGCTGGGCTTCGCTGCAGGCGTCGAACACCGCGAAATCAGCGGTTACGACTATCCGGATCAGCTGTCCAGCGCCGGTTACACCACCGATCTGGCCGCACAGGCAACTGAAGGTCGCTACCAGACCAATGAAGCCTATCTGGAGCTGCTGATCCCGGTGCTGAAGGATCTGCCGGGCGCCAAGGAACTGTCGTTTGACGTGGCTGCGCGTTACAGCAACTACAGCCGCTTCGGCGATACCACCAACAGCAAGTTCAGCTTCACCTGGAAGCCGATCGACGACCTGCTGGTGCGCGGTACCTACGGCACCGGCTTCCGTGCTCCCACCTTGGACGACACTTTCGGTGGCGGTTCGCAGAGCTTTGATGACTTCACTGATCCCTGCGATGCAACCTTCGGTTCGCTGGGTAATGCCGGCGTGGCCGCGCGCTGCGCAAGCGAAGGTCTGGCAGGCAACTTCCGTCAGACTGACACTGCTAACAACCCGGTGACCCAGCGTGACGTTCAGGGCAACGCACCGTTCAATGCGGGCGTTGGTAATGCCGAGCTTGAGCCGGAATACAGCATCACCCGGACCGTAGGCATGGTCTACAGCCCGCATTGGGTGCAGGGCCTGGACTTCTCGCTGGATTGGTACCGCATTTCGATCTCCAACATCATCACCGCGTTGACGGCCAATGATGTGTTGAACAACTGCTACCTCAACAATCTGGCCAGCTACTGCGCGGACTACGGTCGCGACGCGGTTACCGGCCAGGTCACCACGCTGAGCCGCGGCAACGTCAACCTGGGGCGTCTGGAAACCGAAGGCTACAACTTCGGCGTGCGTTACCGTCTGCCGGAAACCGCGTACGGCAAATTTGCCGTCAACCTGGACTCCAACTACCTGGCGACCTACAAGTCGCAGGCAGAAGCTGGCGCCGAATGGGCTAACGATGCGGGCTATTGGAACTACCCGCGCGTCCGTGCCACCTTGGGGCTGGACTGGTCGCTGGGTGCGTTGTCGGCCAACTGGAACCTGCGCTACTACGGCGGTTTCCGTGATTACTGCTGGGATGCATCAGCAGGCATCGAGTGCAACAACCCGAACTACCAGACGCCGAATCCGGCATGGGGCGGCGGCACCGGTTCCAACAAGAAGGGCTCGATCTCCTACCAGGACGTCTCTGTTACCTGGCAGGCTCCGTGGGATGGCAGCGTGACCGTTGGTGCCCGCAACATCTGGAACAAGCAGCCGCCGGTGACCTACTCGATCACCAACAGCAGCACCGCTGCGATCGATCCGATGCTCGACTACGACCGCTTCCTGTTCGTGCAGTACAACCAGCGCTTCTGATCATCGAAGTGGCGTAAAGATTGAAGAAAAACGGGCCGAAAGGCCCGTTTTTTTGTTTCCGGATCTTGAGTAAGGCAGGCAAGGTCTGACAAACGTCATCGCTGCCAGGTGCGTTGTGTTTTTGCTTGCCTGACCATGTGTTGCGCCTTGCTGGGATGACAGGCGCGCTCGATCGTTCGTTGCGCGTCACCGCACGAGCCATGTCGCGATATCTATACAAATCGCGAGCGCAGTGATGCGTGCGCAGACACGTCGCATCGCGCCCTGTCTGCATTTGCGTATTTGCAAGCAGCCAAAGAAAAAGGCGCGACCAAGTCGCGCCCTTTCTGTTGCATCGACCCGGTGCCGCTCTCAGGCCTCAGCAAGCCCCAGCAAGGTATCGGCCTGTTCGCGCCAGGTTGGCAAACGTGTGAGCACACCAACCTTGGACAGGTACTCTTCGTCCACGGTTTCGCCGCTGGCCAATGCGGTGGCCACATGCACTGCGCCGGTCACCCAGAAACTGCGCAGGCTGGAGCGTTGCGGGTGGCGATGGAAGGCCACCGCTTCGATGATCGGCATCGGCAGGCCCCACAGGCCGAGCAGGTACGCGCCGGCTTCGGTATGGCCCAGGCGATCGTCGCCGCCTTCCAGTGGCGGCTCGCGCTCGTCGCGCACGCCGGGCAGCAACAGGCCGATATCGGCCAGCAGCGCGGCGGTGGAGCCGAGTTCTGCGCTGGTCGGCGGCAACACCTTGGCGGCCAGCCGCGAGGAGAGCAGGGCGCGGCGCTGCATCGCATTGCGCTCGGCCGGGGTCAGCGTCTGCACCGAGAACACTTCACTGGCCAGGACCAGATCGCGCAATGTGGCCACGCCCAGGCGGGTCACTGCCGTGCGCAGATCGGTGATGCTGCGGCCGCCGGAGAAGAACGCGGAATTGCACAGCTGCAGCACCTTGGCCGCAATCGCCGGATCGCCGGCGATCAGCTTGGCGATATCGGCCGCGTCGGCGCCTTCGTCTTCTTCCAGCGCATGCATCAGGCTCAGATACAGATGCGGCGGCGACGGCAGTTTTTCGATCCGGCCGATCGCCGCGCGCAGGCGCGGGTTGCCGAGCAGATCGCGCAGTTCTTCCAGGCTGGTGATGGCTTCGAGCAGGACTTCCGGGGCCAGCGGCATCGGCAGGAAGCGGTGCGCCACGCCAATGATGCGCGCCGGCGGCGTGCGCTGACCATCCTGGGCATCGATCAGGGCGATGCGGATGGTATCCGGGCGCAGCGTACGGATCTGCCCCAGCAACGTGGCGGAAGTGAGGTCAGGCAGGACGGGGGCGACGATGACCGCATCGAACGGCGACAACGCAGCCGCTTCGATCGCCGAATTGCCGTCGGCCACCTGCTGTACCT
This sequence comes from Xanthomonas sp. NCPPB 1826, assembly GCF_056725285.1. NCBI lineage: Bacteria > Pseudomonadati > Pseudomonadota > Gammaproteobacteria > Lysobacterales > Lysobacteraceae > Xanthomonas > Xanthomonas sp. NCPPB 1826. The sequence goes on along the minus strand of NZ_CM161521.1, from coordinate 3,990,105 downwards.
GCCACTGATCACCCAGATCGGCGACATAGTCGCTCAGTTCGGACGGAAGACTGGCTTCGTCCCCAACAAACAGAATACGCAAGACACTTCCCCAAGAGTCACCGGTGGCAGACACCGGCCAAACGCTGTCGGCAATGTACCCAATCTGCCGCCGGCGGTCACCGGGATCACGCCGGAAGCGTGATCCCGATCGCCCCGCGGTTGCGGGGCTGCATCACGGTCGTTGGATCAGGGTGCGTCGGAATTATAGCGTTCCACCGACTCCACCAGGATGCGCTTGGCCTCGGCCGCGCCGCCCCAGCCATCCAGCTTGACCCACTTGCCCTTCTCCAAGTCCTTGTAATGCTCAAAGAAATGGCCGATGCGCTCCATCCAGTGGCTGGACACCTGGTCGATATCCTCGATATGCGCGTAGCCGGAGAAGATCTTCTCGATCGGCACCGCCAGGATCTTTTCGTCGCTGCCTGCCTCATCGCTCATGCGCAGCACGCCCACCGGACGGCAACGCACCACCGAGCCAGGCACCAACGGCAGCGGCAGCACCACCAGTACGTCGGCCGGGTCGCCGTCGCCGCACAGGGTGTTGGGCACATAGCCGTAGTTGCAGGGGTAACGCATCGGGGTGGACAGGATGCGGTCGACGAAGATCGCGCCGCTGGCCTTGTCCACTTCGTACTTGACCGGCTCCGAATCCTTCGGAATTTCGATGACGACGTTGATTTCTTCCGGCAGATTCTTGCCGGAGGTGACCAGTTCAAGACCCATGCGCGTAACTCCCGAGGCGTCATCTAGTGTGTGGAGCGCGATTCTACGCGTTCGGCTGTTGCGGTGCAGCGACACTGAATGGGCAATGTTCTGACCGCCGCATGCGGCATAGCCCGCATTCATCCCGGGAAGCTCCCCGATCGTCGCGGCCCGCGGCGCAGCGCACGCTGCAGACTCATCCACTGCTCGGGAACTGCCATGTTCAAGCCTGTGCGTTTGCTCGTTGTGCTGCTGCTCTCCGGTGCCACCCATCTCGCCTCTGCGGCGACGCCGGCGCCGACCTTCGTCGATGCGGTGGACTGGCCCGCCAATGGCGAAGGCTGGGAAGCCTTTGTCGATCTGGAGCAGCGGCTGGAACAGGATTTCGACAACATCTGCGGCGACACCTTTTGCGGTGGCGAGTTCAGCGACTACCAGGCGCTGCGCTTGCGTTGCTCGGTGCATCGGGTCAGCGGGGTGGTGCGCAGCTGCATCTGGACCTTCGGTGCCAGCGAGGTCAGCGTCGATCCCGGCAGCGGGTACCTGCGCTCGGACAGTCGGGTCTGGCGCTGCACGGCACCGCTGAAGGCAGGGACGCGTCTGGACGAAATGTACCGCACCTTGGCGGTGAACAACCCGCTGTTCGAGCCACTGCCCGGTGGGGCGCCGCCGATCTATGACGGCTTGATCGGTTGCCTCTGAGGGGCGTGTCACAGCGCAAGCTGTGGCCCGGTGTGCTGCCCGGTGCAGTGATTGCGTGCGGGCGCGGGGCCTGGCCGGCTTCGGCCGGTGCGAGCCGATGCGGCACGCGGACCTCAAGGCCACAGACCTATCGCCTGCCCGTAGCGGGCCGACAAGCGGTGCAAGCCGGCGCAGGGACCGGTGCGGTGCCTGGTACCCGGAACGTGAGCCGGCACGTTCCGGGTACCGGCTTCCATCACATTCGATCCGCCTGCGGCTTGCGAAAAGTCGGCCTCAAAGCAGCGGCACCAGCAGCAGGGCCACGATGTTGATGATCTTGATCAGCGGATTGATCGCCGGCCCGGCGGTGTCCTTGTACGGGTCGCCTACCGTATCACCGGTGATGGCGGCCTTGTGCGCCTCGCTGCCCTTGCCGCCAAAGTGGCCGTCTTCGATGTACTTCTTGGCGTTGTCCCAGGCCCCGCCGCCGGTGGTCATCGAGATCGCTAGGAACAGGCCGGTCACGATCGTGCCGATCAACAAGCCGCCCAGGGCACGTGGGCCGAGCAGCAGCCCGACCACCACCGGCACCACCACCGGCAGCAGCGAGGGCAGGATCATTTCGCGGATCGCCGAGCGGGTCAGCATGTCGACTGCGCGGTCGTATTGGGGCTTGGCGGTGCCGGCCATGATCCCGGGAATCTCGCGGAACTGGCGACGCACTTCTTCGACCACCGCGCCTGCCGCGCGCCCCACCGCTTCCATCGCCATTGCGCCGAACAGATACGGGATCAAGCCGCCGATCAACAAGCCGATGATCACGCTGTGGTCGGACAGGTCGAAGGCGAAGACCTCGCCGGGATTGGCCGCCTGCAGGTTGTGCGTGTAGTCGGCAAACAGCACCAGCGCGGCCAATGCGGCCGAGCCGATCGCATAGCCCTTGGTGACCGCCTTGGTGGTGTTGCCCACCGCATCCAGCGGGTCGGTGATGTTGCGCACCTCCGGCGGCAGCTCGGCCATCTCGGCAATGCCGCCGGCGTTGTCGGTGATGGGCCCGTACGCATCCAGCGCCACGATCATGCCGGCCATCGACAGCATTGCCGTCGCTGCGGTTGCAATGCCGTACAAACCGCCAAAATGAAACGCGCCCCAGATTGCCGCGCACACCGCTATGACCGGCAGCGCGGTGGATTTCATCGAGACGCCCAGGCCGGCAATGATGTTGGTGCCGTGGCCGGTGGTGCTTGCGGCGGCCACCTGCTGCACCGGCTTGTATTGGGTGCCGGTGTAGTATTCGGTGATCCAGACGATCAGGCCGGTGAGGACCAGGCCGATCAATGCGCAGGCATACAACGCCGTGGCGCCATGGATGTTGTCGCGCATCAGCGACTGGGTGATCGGCCAGTAGGCGAGTGCGGCCAATACGCCGGAAACGACCACGCCTTTGTAGAGCGCGCCCATGATCGAGCCGCCCGCTTTGACCTTGACGAACGAGGCGCCCATGATCGAGGCGATGATGGAGACACCGCCCAGCACCAGCGGGTACAGCACCGCGTGCGGACCGGTTTCACTCAACGTCAGGCTGCCGAGCAGCATCGTGGCGATCACGGTGACCGCATAGGTCTCGAACAGATCCGCCGCCATGCCGGCGCAGTCGCCGACATTGTCGCCCACGTTGTCGGCGATCACCGCCGGGTTGCGCGGGTCGTCCTCGGGGATGCCGGCTTCCACCTTGCCGACCAGATCGGCGCCCACATCCGCGCCCTTGGTGAAAATACCGCCACCCAGGCGCGCGAAGATCGAAATCAGCGACGAGCCGAATGCCAGCCCTACCAGCGCATGCAGGTTGCGCTCCAGCGGCAGTCCCATCGCTTGCAGCACCGCGTAATAGCCTGCCACCCCGAGCAATCCCAGCCCCACCACCAGCATGCCGGTGATGGCGCCGCCGCGGAACGCCACATCCATCGCAGGGCCGATGCCATGGCGTGCGGCCTCGGCCGTGCGCACGTTGGCGCGTACCGACACGTTCATGCCGATATAGCCGGCCAACCCAGATAGCACCGCACCGATCGCAAACCCGATGGCGGTGTACCAACTCAGAAACAGCCCGACCAGGACGAACAGCACGCCGCCGGCAATCGAAATGGTGAGGTATTGCCGGTTGAGATACGCGCGTGCACCTTCCTGGATCGCGGCGGCGATCTCCTGCATGCGTGCGTTGCCGCTCGGCTGCGCGATCACCCAGCGTGCCGATACACCGCCATAGACGATTGCCAGGACCGCACACCCCAGCGCAAGTGGTAACCCGTGGTGTTCCAGCATGACCCCTCCCAGAGAATGGATGTCGTCCGGTCGGGACGAACCAAGGGCGATGCACGCAGCGAGTGGGGTGGCGAATACGGACTCGACGGCCATGGAGGCCGTAATGCGCGTCGCGATGTTCGGGTGGCCGGATTGCGGGCGAGTATGCGCCCCGGCCTGCACCGCTGCCACCACCGCGGCTTTGGCGCGTCGTTCAGTCGCGGCATGACAGCCTGCGGCCAACGTGATCGAGCCGATCCAGGAGTGACGATGTCCAACCATGCCGCATCAAAATATGCCGTGACGATCGCTGCAGTACTGCTCAGCGCCCATGCGCTCGCTGCCGAACCGACACCCGAATTGAAACAGCGCCCGGCCGGCACCGCGCAAGCAGTCGGTGCCGTGCACACCCTGCGCCAGATTCCCGAAGCCTGTGCGCGCCTGGAAGGCGTGTTTACCGGCAATGCTGCACAGCCGTATACCTTGTCGGTGGTGCGCAGCAGTCCCACCTGCCAGCCGCGCGCCCGCTTCGTGGATTTCGCCAAGGCCACGCCCAGCGTCGCATCGGGCTGGATCTTCAACGACCTGATCCGTGTCCCCAGCGCGGCCTGCCCCGCGCAGCAGGCGGTGGTGCGCATCTGGCGCAAGCCGGTGGATGCCAAGCCGCAGCTCGACGGGCAAGGCCAGTCGCGCATCTATCTGGAAGACGCCAAGCAACAGGCTGCCGCCGGAAAGATCCCGCAGGTGCCGATGTTTGCTGCGCAGCAGACGATGGAAGGCAAGGCCTGTCAGTAACTCAGGCGTTAGCTTCAGTCACGCGATCAACGACAAACCCCGGCCAGGCCGGGGTTGTTTATATGACGCTTCGCAAGACCGCGATGTACCGTCGCAGCGGCGGATCCATCGATCAGTGCCGCAAAAAGCCTGGACGATGAAGGTAAGCGCTGTATCGACGGCCCGCATCCCGTGTCGCGGTGCATGAGCACTAAGGCAGAAGTGCGAGCGGGTGTATGGGCGTGCAGTGCCCATTACCTCTTCCGATCGCCCATGCCGACGTTCATCCCTCCCACTTCGGCAATTTTTTCGCCACTGCCACGTTCTTCAGCGTCACATACTTCGGCAACCCGTCGCTGCCGTAGGCCAGCGGCGCTTCGCCCTTGATCAAAGGGGCGAAATAGCGGCGGGCGCGTTCGGTGATGCCGAAGCCGTCCTTGCGCAGGAAGCTGGGCGGCATCTTCTTTTCGTGGTTCGCCACCTTGTGTAGTGGGGCCGGCACGATCTTCCAGCGGTACGGCGCGTCGCTGACGCGTTCGATCACCGGGATCACCGCGTTCATGCCCTTCAGTGCGTATTGCACCGCGGCCTTGCCGACCGCCTGTGCCTGTTCCCAGTCGGTCTTGGAGGCCAGATGGCGTGCGGAACGCTGCAGGTAATCGGGCAGGGTCCAGTGCACCTTGTAGCCGAGTTCCTGCTTGACCTGCGCAGCGAGAAACGAGGCCACGCCGCCCAGTTGCGCATGGCCGAACGAATCGGCCGCACCGCCGGCATCGGCAACAAAGCTGCCGTGCGCGTCCTGGATGCCTTCGCTGGCCACGACCACGCACCAGCCGACCTTTTCCACCACCTGCTTGACCTTGGCCAGAAACACGGTCTGGTCGTAGGCGCGCTCGGGCAGCAGGATGATCTGCGGCGCCTCGTCCGGGCCCTGGCCGGCCAGGCCTGCGGCAGCGGCCAGCCAGCCGGCGTGGCGGCCCATCGCTTCATAAATGAAGACCTTGGTCGAGGTGTCAGCCATGGCGGCGACATCCAGTGCGGCCTCGCGCACCGACACTGCGGTGTATTTGGCCGCCGAGCCGAAGCCGGGGCAGGTGTCGGTCACCGCCAGATCGTTGTCGATGGTCTTGGGCACGCCGATGCAGTGCAGCGGGTAGCCATAGGCCTTGGCCAGTTGCGAGACCTTCCAGGCGGTATCGGCCGAGTCGTTGCCGCCGTTGTAGAGGAACCAGCGCACATCATGCGCACGCAGCACATCGAGCAGGCGCTCGTACTTGGCGCTGTCTTCTTCCAGCGACTTGAGCTTGTAGCGGCACGAGCCGAACGCGCCACCCGGGGTCTGCGCCAGTGCGGCGATTGCGGCGGCGGACTCCTTCGATGTGTCGATCAGCTCCTCGCGCAATGCGCCCAGGATGCCGTTGCGTGCGGCCAGCACCTTGATCTTGCGAGCGCGCGCCTCGGTGATCACGCCGGCGGCGGTGGCGTTGATGACGGCAGTAACGCCGCCGGATTGGGCATACAGCAAGTTGCCAGTAGACATAGGGGGGCGGGCTCCTCGATGGGACATGGCGCAGGGGACAGTGCCGGGACATTCCCCGGATGCGGTAAGCTGCACGACCATACGGTCAGCGCTGGCGAAGACCTGAGTCTAACGCCGCCAACCGCAACGCGTTTTTATTCGAAAGTGGAGTCCACTGATGCGATTGGTTCTGTTGGGACCGCCCGGTTCGGGCAAGGGCACCCAGGCGACACGTCTCAAAGACAAGTTTGAGATCCCGCATATTTCCACCGGCGATCTGCTGCGCGCCGAAGTGGCCGCCGGCTCGCCGCTGGGCCTGAAGGCCAAGGAAGTGATGGCACGCGGTGATCTGGTCTCCGACGAGATCCTGCTCGGCATGCTGGAGGCGCGGCTCGGTCAGGCCGATGTCGCCAAGGGTTTCATCCTCGACGGCTATCCGCGCAACGTGGCGCAGGCCAATGCGCTGGACGACCTGCTCGGCAAGATCGGTCAGCCGCTGGATGCGGTGGTGCAGCTGGATGTGGCCAGCGAATTGCTGGTCGAGCGCATCGCCGGCCGCGCCAAGGCCGAGGGCCGCGAGGACGACAATCCCGAGTCGGTGCGCAAGCGCCTGCAGGTCTATACCGACTCCACGGCACCGGTGATCGGTTTCTACGAACAGCGCGGCAAGCTGGCACGCGTGGACGGCGTGGGCTCGCTGGATGAAGTGCTGCAGCGTATCGGCACCGCGCTCGGTCGCTGAGACGGTTCGGGCCGGGCAATGCGCCCGGTCCATCCGCCGCGCTGGAATCCGTCGCGACTTGCGTAACGCATTGATTGCACAAAAGAAAAACCCCGGATGTACAAGACGCCCGGGGCAGAATAACGCCAGTAATGAGCTTGCTCAGAGCCCCACAGCATGAGCTCCCTGGGGATTTGGCCTCTTGGGGAGTAGGACCAAAGGGGTGCTGCGACTGGCGTTCAGCATAGTGATGGATGTGACGCAGTTCGCATATCGGGAAATTCCCGACAGTACGGTAGGTCTTTCCTGACACTGCGCTCGGCAGCGAGGCGGAATGCCCGGCAACTCCGGCGATCGGCGACAATGCGCCCCATGACCAAACTCCACATCCTCGGCATCGCCGGGACTTTCATGGGCGGTGTCGCCGCCCTTGCGCGCGAGCTGGGCTGGCAGGTAGAGGGCAGCGACCAGGCCATCTATCCGCCGATGTCCACCCAGTTGGAAACCCTCGGCATCGCGCTGGCACAAGGCTACGCGCCGTCCAATATTTCGGCCGATGCCAGCGATGTCGTCATCGGCAATGCCTTGTCGCGCGGCAACCCGGCGGTGGAAGCGGTGCTCGATGTCGGCCGTCGCTACAGCTCTGGTGCGCAGTGGCTGGCCGAGCAGGTGCTGCCGGGCCGCGACACCCTGGCCGTGGCCGGCACCCACGGCAAGACCACCACCACCACCATCCTGAGCTATCTGCTGGAGGCCGCCGGGCGCGCGCCGGGCTTTCTGATCGGTGGCGTGGCCGAAGATTTCGGGGTGTCGGCGCGACTGGGCCAGGGGCGTGAATTCGTGGTGGAGGCGGACGAATACGACACCGCGTTCTTCGACAAGCGCAGCAAGTTCGTGCACTACCGGCCGCTGGTGGCGATCCTCAACAACCTCGAGTACGACCACGCCGACATCTTTCCGGACGTGGCCGCGATCCAGCGCCAGTTCCATCATCTGGTACGCACGGTGCCGGCGCGCGGGCGGCTGATCGTCAACGGCGAGGATGCGCGCCTGGCCGAGGTGCTGGCGATGGGCTGCTGGACGCCGGTGGAGCGCTTCGGTTTCGATGCCACTCTCGAGTGGAGCGCTCGCTTGATCGCCGCCGACGGCAGTGCGTTCGCGGTGTTGCAGCGTGGAGTGGAGATCGGCCAGGTGCAGTGGCCGCTGGTCGGGCGGCATAACGTGCTCAATGGATTGGCGGCGCTGGCGGCCGTGCATGCGGTGGGCGTGGATCCGGCGACGGTGATGCCGGCGCTGGCGCGCTTTCAAAGCGTCAAACGGCGGCTGGAGCTGTTGGGGCAGGCGCGCGACATCACCGTGTACGACGACTTCGCTCATCACCCCACTGCGATTGCGACCACCTTGCAGGGCTTGCGTGCGAAGGTCGGCGCGGCGCGCGTGCTGGTGGCGATGGAGCCGCGCAGCAATTCGATGCGGCTGGGCGCACATGCGCAGGCGTTGGCGCCGTCGTTGCGCGATGCCGATGCGGTGGTGTTTCTGCATCGCCCCGAACTGGCCTGGGATGCCGCACCGATCATCGCGCAGGTGCGCGGTGACGCGCACGTGGCGCATGACGTGGAGGCGTTGCTGCAGACACTGGGCGAGATTGCGCAGCCGGGCGACCATGTGGTGTTCATGTCCAATGGCGGTTTCGATGGCGCACCGCGTCGCTTCCTGGCGCAATTGTCCCGATGACCGGCCTCACGACCACCGCCGACACCAGCGCCTTGCCGCTGTTTCCGCTGCACAACGTGCTGTTGCCGGGTGCGGCAATGGGCTTGCGCGTGTTCGAGCGCCGCTATCTGGATCTGGTGCGCGAGAGCGGCCGCACCGGCAGCAGCTTCGGTGTGTGCCTGATCCTGGATGGCACCGAAGTCGGCGTGCCGGCAACACCGGCTGCGTTCGGCACCGAAGTGCGTATCGAGGATTTCGATGTCGGTGCCGATGGCGTGCTGGTGCTGCGCCTGCGTGGCACGCGTCGCTTCCGCGTGCAGCGCTCGCGCATCCGCGACAACGGGTTGGTGGTCGGCGAGGTGAGTTGGTGCGAGCCCGACAGCGACGACGAACTGCGGCCCGAGCATGGCCTGCTGGCAACCGTGCTCGAGCGCATGCTCGAACAGGTCGGCGGCGAATTCGCCTCGGCCGGGCCGGAGCTGCTGGACCAAGCGGCATGGGTCGGCTGGCGGCTGGCCGAACTGCTGCCGTTGACCGAGCAGCAGCGTCTGTCGCTGTTGCAGCTAGACGATCCGCATCGGCGCCTGGACCAGTTGCTGGCCTGGATGCCGTGACGCGGTGAGACAACCACGCGCGTGACCCATCACCGCGCTTGCACCCTTGCAACGGCACACTCGCCACGCTTGAGTGCGCTCACGATGGCATCCATGCAGTGGATGCGCGCATGGGCGTCACCCGTTATCGATCCACGGAGTGTGCCTTGATCATCGATGTCAGACCGCGTGTGGCGGATGTGTTCAGTCAGGTCTGGCGGACCCTGGCGGTGTTGTTCGTCTGGGACGTGTTGATCACGATCATCTACTACGTGCTGCCGTTCCGCGCGCCTGCGTTGCCGTTGACCATCTTCGGTTCGGCGCTGGCGTTGTTCCTGGGCTTTCGCGCCAACTCGACCTATCAACGCTGGTGGGAAGGGCGCGTGCTGTGGGGCCAGATGATCAATGCATCGCGCAATCTGGTCCGCCTGAGCATCAGCATCCTGTCCGCACCGGAAGCGGCAGCGCTGGGCCGCACCATCGCGCTGCGCCAGATCGCCTACGTCAATGTGTTGCGCTGCCAGCTGCGCCGGCTTCCGGTGGCGATGGCGCTGGAGCCGCGTCTGCATGCCGACGAAGTGGCCGCGGTGATCACGCGCACCAATGTCGCCAATGGCCTGCTCGACACCACTGGCCGCAGCGTCGAGCAGGCGCGCCGCGATGGCTGGATCGACAGCATTCAACAAGCCAGTGTCGAGCGCATCCTGGTGGACATTGCCAACGCGCAGGGCGGCATGGAACGGCTGAAAAATACGCCGTTGCCGTATCAATACCGCTTCTATCCGAACCTGTTTACGCGGCTATTCTGCGTCTTGCTGCCGATCGGCCTGGTGGAGACGCTGCAATACGCAACGCCGGTGGGGTCGACCGTGGCCGGCCTGATGTTCCTGGCGGTGCTCAAGATCGGCGACGAGTTGGTCGACCCGTTCGCCAATACCATCCACGACCTGCCACTGGACAGCATGTGCCGCACGGTGGAAATCGACGCGCTGCAGGCCATCGGCGAACAGGCGCCCGAGCCGATGCAGCCGGTGGATGGCGTGCTGTGGTGAGTGCATCGCGCCTGCACCAATGCGGCTTGTGCGTATCCAAACGGCGCTGAAGCGCACGCTCTCGGTCACCTCGAGAGCTGATCGAACAGTGCGGATGCGTCGGTTGTAGAGCGGCTGATCTGCGGCTAGGCTGCAGGGGCCCTTGTCCGCCCACCGTCGCGGGATGCTGCCACCGAGCCTCCACATACGGATGCACGGCGTGTCCCGCGAGCGGTGAGGGCGCCGTGCGCTCGACTAACCAGGCTGGTGACCTAGACATTCGGCTGCATCCACGCGATGCGGACACGTTGCCGCCATCGGTACAGCGTTCAAGAAGTTTTATTAGCAGTTCTTGTCTACACGACAACGCGTTCGTTGACCGATCGCTGTTGCCCGATCGATCAACGGCGCTGTTGTGACGGACCCGATGCAGTCGGATTGGATGCCGTGGTGTCCGTCTGCGGTGCAGCGTTGTCTTTGTCCTCTTGCCGCAGCGCATTTCCCGACGTGCTGTCGATCAGGATCACCGGCACCTGCGAGCGTCGGCGCTGTTCCAGGCGATACGGCAATGGGTCCAGTGCCTGGCGCAGGGCGCTCAGTGCCGGGTCGACCCCACGCAGCGGATACCACAGGCCGATCAGGCTGAAGTGGCGGCTGTAGCGCAGCGTCTGCGTGCTGCCCACCCACAACGGTTGCGCGCCGGGCTGCAGGCGTGCGGCCGCTGGCCACAGGCGCAACACATGCACATGGCCGGGCGCAGCGTGACGCACCATCAGCAGGGCTTCGACCTGCGTGTCCAGCGTGGCCGGCAGGATCGGGACCTCGTCCGGACGGCCGCTGACATCGAGCAGATGCAGTGCCTGTTCCCAACCGGCTTGCGGTTGCACCCGCCAACCGCGTGCTTCCAGCTGACGCTGCAGCGGTGCCAGCGGGCCGGCCAGTTGCACGTCCAGCGGCCAGCGCTGGTCGTCGTCGAATTCGTTGCGGCGTGCGGGCAGCAGGCGCCACTGGCCATTCCACCAATCACTGGCGGGCAACTCCATCAGCAACGGCGGCGGCGGTTCGAACCTCGCCAGCTTGGTGCCCAGGTTGCGCGGTGCGAACATGATCGCGCAGGTCAGGAACACGCCGTAGAAGATCCACGAGACCGGCTTGACCCAGAACGCGCGGGTGGCGCGACGGCGATAGGCGATGCCCAGCACCAGCAGCCAGAAGATGCCGAACAGCATGCCGCCGACCACGTCGCTGAGCCAGTGCGCGCCCAGATACAGGCGCGCGAAGCCGATCAGCGAGACGATCGCGCCGCTGACCAGATACGGCCACACCCGGCGTCGGCCCGGCAGCTCGCGCGCGATCAGCAGCGCAAAGAAGCCAAAGCCGATCGTGGCCATGGTGACCGCTACCGACGGAAACCCGAAACCGCTGCTGGCCGCCGGCGGGCGTACGACCTGCACGGTGGCGCCCAGCAATTGTGTCAATGCCAGGCCGAAGGCCAGCGCGATCACCCAGTGCGCCACCGCCATCCAGCGGCGCCGCCAGGCCAGATAGCCCATCGCCGCCGCAATCGCCGGCAGCAACACCTGCCAATCGCCCAGCGAGGCCAGCGCCACCATCGGGTAGTCGGCCAGCGGGTTGCGCAGCGCCAGCATCAGGTCGTGCACGGCCAGGTCCACGCGCAGCGGCTCGCCATGCGCCAGCACCACCATCAGCAACACGAACCAGCCCCAGCCCAGCAACAACAGCATCAACGCCATCATCGCCAGCGGCACCGACTCGCGACGGCGCGGGTCGAACACGCTCACCGACCAGTTGCCCAGCACCGGATGCCGATGCGACCACTCCAGCAGGCGCGCCAGCAAGGCGTCCAGATGGCCGGCCGACCAGCGGTACGAGTACAGCACCATCGCCCAGGCCAGGCCGATCACGGCGGCCAGCAAGGCGACCACCACGAACAGCCGGCCGGCCACCGCGGCCACCGCGTCGTAGGCGGTGCCCAGTACCCAGCCGGGCACCAGGAACAGCAGCGCCCACGAGATGCAGGCCAGGGCGCTGGCGATCAGATAGCGTTTGAACGGCATGTGCGACATGCCGGCGATGGCCGGCACGAATGGCCGCACCGCGCCCACATAACGTGCGATCAGGATGCTCTTGAAGGCATTGCGCCGGAACAGCAGCTCGCCACGCTCCAGCAGTTGCGGGTAGCGGCGAAACGGCCAGTAGGCGTGCAACTGGTGGCCCCAACGATGGCCGACCCAGAAGCTCAGCGCATCCCCGACGAAGGCGCCCAGGGTGGCGCAGGCCACCGCATACGGCCCGTTGATCTGCCCCAGCCCGATCAGCACGCCGATGGCGAACAGCAATGGCAGCGCTGGCACGATGGCGCCGAGCACGATCACCGCATCGGAAAATGCGATGGCAAAGATCACCACGCCAGCCAGGGTGGGGTGGTGTCCGATCCACTCCAGCGTGGCGTCGATCCATGAATTCATCCCACGATTATAGGTGGGCATGGCGACCAGGTGACTTGCGCCCTCGTCACATCGCCCGGTCCGCTTCACCTCGGGTTGCGGGCGGATCAGAGCGTACGCGAGCTTGACCGCAGGCAACGCCCGCTGTGGCGATGCAGGCGCCCCGCCTACAATGGGGGATGAGTGACGAACCCGCCGGCAACCTACCGCTGAAGTCCGATACCTTCGGGCGCATCCTGCTGATCCGCGACGCCGATCGCCTGTTCGTGCGGCGCGACCTGAGCGCGGCGCCGTGGCTGCTGCGCGGTGTGGCCTGGTGGCTGGCGCGGCGCGAAGCCCTGGCCCTGCGCCAGCTCGATGGCCTGGCGCGGACACCGCGTCTGTTGCACTGGGACGGACGCCATCTGGATCGCAGCTATCTGGCCGGCGATGCGATGTACCAGCGCCCGCCGCGCGGCGATCTGGCCTACTTCCGCCGTGCGCGCAGGTTGTTGCAGCAGCTGCACCGCCGCGGGGTGGCGCACAACGATCTGGCCAAGGAAGCCAACTGGCTGGTGCAGGACGACGGCAGCCCGGCGGTGATCGATTTCCAGCTGGCGGTACGCGGCAATCCGCGCGCGCCCTGGATGCGTCTGCTTGCACGCGAAGATCTGCGGCACCTGCTCAAGCACAAGCGCATGTATTGCCCGGCCGCGATCACCCCGGTGGAACGCCGCGTGCTCAAGCGCACCTCCTGGGTGCGCAAGCTGTGGTTCGCCACCGGCAAGCCGGTCTACCGCTTCGTGACCCGCCGCGTGCTGCATTGGGAAGACAACGAGGGGCGGGGGCCGAGGCCTTGAGGGACGGGGATTGGTTATTGGGGATTAGTAAGAGCGTATGGCTTGGGCCTGCGGGTTGGTCGATGCGAGTGGGGGAGGCGATACGCTTTTGCGAATCCCGAATCCCGCACCGTTCTTGCTCGGGTTGTAAGCTTTTGCGATCCCCCAATCCCCAATCCCCAATCCCATGACCTTAAACGGCAAAACCCTCTTCATCACCGGTGCCTCGCGCGGGATCGGCCTGGCGATTGCGTTGCGGGCGGCGCGGGATGGGGCCAATGTGGCGATTGCGGCCAAATCGGCAGTGGCCAATCCCAAGTTGCCCGGCACCATCCACAGCGCGGCCGAGGCGGTGACTGCGGCCGGTGGGCAGGCGCTGGCGCTCAAGTGCGATATCCGCGACGAAGCGCAGGTGCGTGCCGCGGTGGCCGCCACGGTCGATGCGTTTGGCGGCATCGATATCCTGGTTAACAACGCCAGTGCGATCTGGTTGCGTGGCGCGTTGGAGACGCCGATGAAGCGCTTCGACCTGATGCAGCAGGTCAACGCGCGCGGCAGTTTTCTGTGCGCACAAGCGTGCCTGCCGCATCTGTTGCAGGCGCCCAATCCGCACATCCTCACGCTGGCGCCGCCACCGTCCTTGAACCCGGCGTGGTGGGGCGCGCATACCGGCTACACGCTGGCCAAGATGGGCATGAGCCTGGTGACGCTGGGGCTGGCAGCCGAGTTCGGCCCGCAAGGCGTGGCGATCAATGCGCTATGGCCGCGCACGGTGATCGCCACCGATGCGATCAACATGATCGATGGCGTGGATGCGGCCGCGTGTCGCCGGCCGGAGATCATGGCCGACGCGGCACATGCGGTGCTGACGCGCGAGGCGGCCGGATTTCATGGCCAGTTCCTGATCGACGACCAGGTGCTGGCCGAGGCCGGCGTCACCGACCTGAGCGGCTACGCGGTCGACCCGTCGCGCGCGTTGTTGCCGGACCTGTTTCTCGACTGAGCGCGGCCAACGGCCCGCGCGCGCAGCCGGCCTGATACGGATACGCCGTCAGCGGCGCATGCGGCCAGCGCGATTCGAAAAAATCGATGCAGCGGACCAGCGGCCGCGCCCCCCGCGTGCCAGGCCGTAGGCGCCCGGGCGTGAGCACAGGGAGTTCACAGTCGTGTTTGCTATCGTGCGCGGCTGAAACCGTTTCCAACAGGGATGTACAGCGCGTGTCTCCGATGTTCCGTGTAGTCGTTTTGGCGGCGTCCGTGTCCGTCCTGGTGGCCGCTTGCGGCGGCAAGTCGCCGCCGCCTGCAACCGGTGCCAAGACGAGTGAAAAACAGCCGGACTCCCTGCAAGGCGTGACCGCAAAGCTCGGCGCCTACATCGACTGCTTCAACCGCATCGATGCGAAGGTGCACGCCGGCGCCAGGCAATACACCGGCTGGATGCAGGACCCGTTCGCCGGCCCCACCGGTCGCGAATCCGGCATGACCGGTCCGTACGATATCGACGCCTACGACATGAAGCAGTGCGATGCGCCGGTCAGCGCCGCCGCTGCGGCGAACCCGTCGCTGCCTGCATTGGACAAGGCGGCGCGCGACTACCGCGCGGCATTGAAGGCGCTGCAGCCGATCAGTCACGCGGTAGCCGACTACTACACGCGTCAGGACTACGAAGACGACCAGTTCGCCAAGGGCAAGCAGCTGCACCCGGAGCTGATGGAGGTGCTGGCCACTTATGCCGATGCCAGTACCGCCTTCAGCGCCGAACTGGACACGCAAAACGACGCGGCGCAACGCGAAAAACTCAAGATGCTGGAGCAGGGCGAGGGCCGCACGCGCGAATACTACCGGCTGGCGATGATGCTCGACGCCAAGGAGATCGCCGATGCGCTGGAACAGGAGCAGTTCGACGTGCCACGGGTCAATACGCTGCTGGACAGCTTCAACCGCCTCTCCGACGAGGCGCATGCCAAGGTGGCCGATCAGGAACCGGGCAAGCTGGACTGGAACAGCTTCGAGACCGCTGCGGAAACCTTCCGCAGACAAGCCAAGGCGCGGGTGAAACGCGTGGTCGAAAGAACGCCCTATAGCAAGATGGAACAGGGCTGGCTGGACAACCCCTCGCTGGCGCCGGAGGGTTCGCCACGCAAGTTGCTCAACACGTACAACGCGCTGGTGTTCGAAAGCAATCGTCAGTAATTGCCGCGCTGCACCCGACGCGCGCGTGCCAAGGGTGCGCCGCGCCAGATGTCATTCGGCCGCACGCTGCGGCAGCCACCTCGTTCAACCCATCACTGGAACCCAAGATGACCCTTCGACTTCGTTATGCGCCGCTCACCGCGGCGATGGCTTTCGCCGCGCTGCTTGTCGGCTGCCAGAAAGACGCACCTGCCGCCGCAGTGGAAGGCGCCGACAAGATCAATGCCTACATCACGTGCTTCAATGGCGTTGAGCAGCCGATCCACGAGAGCTATCAGCAATACATCGAGTGGATGCAGGACCCCGAGGCTGGCCCGACCGGCAAGGAAAGCGGTATCCATGCACCGGGCACGGTGCTGTCGCATCACGTGGACGAATGTGGCGCGCCGATGACTGCGGCGCTGGCGCAAACACCCGCCAACCCCGAGCTCGATCCGGTGGCCAAGACCTATCAGGAACGGTTCACCGCACTCAACGAGCGTATCGGCGAAGCGGTGCGCTACTACGACCGCGAGGATTATCTGCGCGACGACGGCAAGGGCATGAAGGCGCTGCACGCACCGCTGATGCAGGCCTACCAGGCCTTCTTCGAAGCCGGTGAAGCCATGAGTACCGCACTCGAACGTAACGAAGACATGCGTCGCCAGGCGCAGATCGATGCGATCGAAAAGGAAGAAGGCCGCAGCGCCTCCTGGTATCACCTGAAGATCATCGGCGAAGGCAAGCAGCTGGTGCAGGTGCTCGACAGCGACACGCCGGATCTTGCCGCAGCGCAGTCCCAGCTCGCGCGTTACCAAGGCATTCTGGAAGAGGCACAGAAAGCCAAGGTCGGCCAGGGCGATGCGATGTGGGGCCACATGGAACGCTCCGCCGACAAGCTGGCGCGCGAGTCGGGACGACTGGTCGAACGTATCCGCACCAAGACACCATTGAACAAGAGCGAGCAGATGCTGCTGGAAAGCGGCTCCATGCCGCCGGGCGGCACCCGCCAGGCCGTGCTAGCCAGCTACAACGATCTGATCGACATGAGCAACCGCATGTCGCATTGATGCTTTGCGGGCATTCCTGTCGCGTTGTGTAAGCGGATCGCGCACTGCTTTTACCGTGCACACCGATTATCTCGACAGGCCCTTGCCCGCCCATCGTCGTGGGACCTTACGCGGCATGGATGCCGCGTAAGAGCCTACATGGACGTACTTGCGGCGTGTCCTGCGATGGTGGGCGGGCAAGGACCCTGCGGCCAAGCAACAGATCATCCGCTCTACGACTGATCTATCAGCACTACCCAAGTCCATCGAAACACAACACATAAAGAAGTCGAGACCTGGAAGCGTGACCGTGTTAGGCGCGATCAGCTGCTCAGATCAAAAGTTCGGCGAGTCGACGGCGCGATGCCCCCACCGCTTGCGAGAAATGCCGTGAATCCGTGCCAGCAGGCTCCGTAGCGGCATCCTTGCCGCCAAGGGTTCCGAAATCGATAAGACCACCGCAGATGTCAGCCTTGTTGTGTGCCGATGGGAACCGCAAAGCCGGCTGCCTCCGCTTCTCGGCGGGCGCAGGCATTGCGTCGCGTCGGCAGCACCGCGTCAGCCGTTGGAGATCTCCGGCAGCGGCTCGGCACACTGGCGGCAATAGCGTGCATCGGACGCGTGGCCTTCCAGCCCGCAACGTGGACAATTGCGCGTATCGCGCTTGCCGGTGTGGCCACCTTCGCGCAGCGTGCTGGCCAGCTCGGCGGTGTAGATGCCGGTGGGCACGGCGATGATGCTGTAGCCGATCAGGATCAGCGCCGAGGTGATGAAGCGGCCCAGCGTGGTCTGCGGCACCAGGTCGCCAAACCCCACCGTGGCCATGGTCACGATGGCCCAGTACATGCTGGTCGGGATGCTGGTGAACCCATGTTGGGGGCCTTCGATCACATACATGGTGGCGCCGGCGATCACGGTGATGGTGAGCACGCTGAACAGGAACACCAGCACCTTGCGCCGGCTGCGCCATAGCGCGTCCACCAGTTGCCCGCTTTCTTCGATGTAGCGGGTGAGCTTGAGGATGCGGAACAGGCGCAGGATGCGCAGCACACGCACCACCAGCAGCGTCTGCGCACCGGGCACGAAGAACGACAGATAGCTGGGCAGAATCGAGAGCAGGTCGATCACGCCCCACACGCTCAGTGCGTAATGCAGTGGACGCCGCACCACCGCCAGGCGTAACGCGTATTCGACGGTGAACAGGACCGTGAACGCCCATTCCAGCGGCACCAGCCAGTGCGCCGAATGCGAATGGATGCGCGGCACGCTGTCGATCATGATCACCACCACGCTGGTGAGGATCGCCACCACCAGCATCAGGTCGTAGTGCGCGATGGGCGGGTGTCGTGCCGGTAGATGATGTCGAACCATTGCCGGCGCCAGCCGTGGTCGGTGGCGGGAGTGAGCTGAGGATCGGAGAAGGGGCGCATCCGCGCATTGTGCCGCAGGCCGGCGAATGCGCGAGAATGCGCGTTCTCCCTCCGCTTCTGTGACCCACCATCATGAGCACCGCTGCCGATTCGCCCCTGTCCCTCGCGCATTACTACCTGCCGGTGTATCGCCCGCGCCAGGTGGTGCTGGAGCGTGGCCAGGGCAGTCGCGTGTGGGACGACCAGGGCCGCGCGTATGTGGATCTGTCCGCCGGTATTGCGGTCAGCGGGCTGGGCCACAACGATCCGGACCTGATGGCCGCGCTGACCGAGCAGGCCGGCAAGCTGTGGCACACCAGCAATGTGTTCTTCAGCGCACCGCCGCTGAAGCTGGCCGAAGAGCTTGTCACCGCCTCGCGCTTCGCGCACAAGGTGTTCCTGTGCAATTCGGGTACCGAGGCCAACGAAGCGGCGATCAAGCTGGTGCGCAAGTGGGCCAGCAGTCAGGGCCGCCCGGCCGACAAGCGCGTGATCGTGACCTTCCGCGGCAGCTTCCATGGGCGCACCCTGGCGGCGGTCACCGCCACCGCGCAGCCCAAGTATCAGGAAGGCTACGAGCCGCTGCCCGGCGGGTTTCGCTATGTGGACTTCAACGATGTCGCCGCGCTGGAAGCGGCCATGGCCGCGGGCGATGTGGCCGCGGTGATGGTCGAGCCGATCCAGGGCGAGGGCGGGGTGATGCCGGCCGAGCCGGGCTTCCTGAGCCACGTGCGTGCGCTGTGCGACCAGCACGATGCGCTGCTGGTGCTGGATGAGATCCAGTGCGGCATGGGCCGGACCGGCACGCTGTTCGCGCATTGGCAGGAGCAGGTGACGCCGGACATCGTGACGCTGGCCAAGGCGCTGGGTGGCGGCTTCCCGATCGGCGCGATGCTGGCCGGCCCCAAGGTGGCCGAAACCATGCAGTTCGGCGCGCACGGCACCACCTTCGGCGGCAACCCGCTGGCCGCGGCGGTGGCGCGCGTGGCGCTGCGCAAGCTGGCTTCGCCGCAGATCGCCGAGAACGTAGCGCGTCAGTCTGCGGCGCTGCGCGCCGGCCTGGAGGCGCTCAACGCCGAGTTCGGCCTGTTTGCCCAGATCCGCGGACGTGGCCTGATGCTGGGCGCGGTGCTGGCGCCGGCGCATGCCGGGCAGGCCGGCGCGATCCTGGATTTTGCCGCCAAGCATGGCCTGCTGTTGCTGCAGGCCGGGCCGGATGTGTTGCGCTTCGTGCCGGCACTGAATCTGACCGATGTCGAGCTGGCCGATGGGTTGGAGCGCCTGCACCTGGCCATTGCCGAGTACGTGGCGCAGAAGTGATGGAGTCCTGCGCGTTCTGCACCGTCGTGGCGGGTGCCGCGACAGTGAGCACGGTGGGGTAAGCGGCGCGGGTCGTTGCGTTTCTTCGACGCGTTCAACGCTGCGAGCGTCGTCTTGCGTCACCCTTGAGGGGGATCAGTGTTTCGCGATGCTCAACGATTCCCGATTCCCGATTCCCGATTCCCGATTCCCGATTCCCAATCCCCAATCCCCAATCCCCAATCCCCAATCCCCAATCCCGGCCCTTCACCCCAGCCCATACCGCTTCAGCACCCGCCGCAACGCCCGCGCATCGCGCACCGTGTCCGCATGCAGGCCGGCAGCGCGGGCCCCGCGCACGTTGACGAACAGATCGTCGACAAACAACGTGCGCGCAGCACTAGTATCCAGTTGTGCAAGCGCGCGCTGATACACCTGCACATCGGGCTTGCGGCCGCCGAGTGCGCCGCTGCACAGCACGCGGCCCTGCAATAGCGGAAACAGCGGCGGCACGATCCGCTCAATCGCTTCCACCATCAACGGCCCGTTGTTGGTGAGCACCGCCACCGCGGTGGTTGCCGCCACCGCCAGCACCTGCGTCAGCACCGACGGGTCGGCGTGGCATGCCGCCACTCGTGCGTCGATCCAGGTGGCGCGATCGATCGCGTAGCCAAGGC
The DNA here is from genome assembly GCF_056725285.1 of Xanthomonas sp. NCPPB 1826. Classification (NCBI taxonomy): domain Bacteria; kingdom Pseudomonadati; phylum Pseudomonadota; class Gammaproteobacteria; order Lysobacterales; family Lysobacteraceae; genus Xanthomonas; species Xanthomonas sp. NCPPB 1826. Next base: position 3,970,136 of record NZ_CM161521.1, on the reverse strand, counting down.
CCTCGCTGAGCTGCGCCAGATAGGCCGGCGTGTCGATCACCCCGGCGTCGTAGGCGCGCTCCAGTCCCTGCTCGAACAACACCTGTTGCACACGTTGCGGCGTGCACGCCGCCGCATTGGCAAGCGCCGCCACACGGCGCGGCCGCGAATAGCTGGCCAGCACGCCGTCGAAATCGAGCAGTAACAGGGACGGTGCTGCAGGCGGCATGGGCGGACTCGGGATGTGGCGGGGCAGCGTTGTCGATTCGCCGCGGCAGGGCAAGCGCGCAAGGCCTGGTATGTCCGGATGCACGCAGGTGGGTGGGGATAGTACCTATTCAGATCGTTGAATTCGGCAGCAACCTACCCACCCGCGCCGCCCCTACCCTCCGCGCGGCACTTGCGGTGGAACTGTGCTGGGTATGGTCGATGCATGCCGCATCCGCGGTGTCAGCCGGTCTTGGGGAGCGGGCCCGGTCACTCAGCACGTCACACCATCCAGGGGGTCGATTGCATGCGCAAGCGCTTGAACACCGATCAACTGGCGGCGTCGGTCGCCGCCATTCTCACCACTGCCACGCGTGGTCGCACGCTGGCTTCGATGACCTTGGTGCTGGCTGGCGCACACAGCCTGCCCGTCCTGGCACAGGAAGCGCGCACGCTGGACGCGGTCAGCGTGGTCGGTACCGGCTCCACGCGCACCACGGCTTCCATCTCCGTTGCCGAGATCCAGGCCCAGGTGCCCGGCGTGGCACCACAGCAGTTACTGGCGAGCCTGCCCGGCGTGAATGTGCAGACCACCGATCCGTTCGGGCTGTACGAATTCGGCGACTCGATGACCATCCGCGGCTTTTCCGCCAACCAGATCGGCGTGACCCTGGACGGCATTCCGATCGAAACCTTCGACACCCGCGAAGGCGGCCCGATCACCCGCTACGTGTCCAGCGAGAACCTGCTCGACGTCACCGTGTCGGCCGGTTCCGGCGATGTCACCCAGCCTTCCTACCACGCACTTGGCGGTGCGATCCGCTACACCAGCCTGCCCCCGAAAGGCGGCGACAGCTGGAGCGGCAATCTCACCCAGACCATCGGCTCGGACGATCTGGTGCGCAGTTTCGTGCGGCTGGATACGCCGGATTGGTGGGAAGGCGGCCCCAGTGCCTATCTGTCTGCCTCGCGCACGCAGGGCGGGGTGTGGGACATGGAACCGGCCACGCAGAAGAGCGATCACTTCGAAGCCAAGATCCGCCAGGCCTGGGACGTGGGCCACCTGACCCTGGGCTGGATCTACAACAACCGCAAGGACTACGACGTGCAGTCGTACAACTCCGACGGCTCGGTGGCGTGGGATCTGCACGAACGCATCACCGGCAATCCGGAAGTGGATGCCGAGCATTACAGCGAATGGCAGAACGGCCGCCGCGACTCGCTGCTCAGCCTGCACGGCGATTTCCTGTTCAACGATGCGATCGGTTTCACCTTCACCGGCTACTACGAGAACAAGCATGGGTACGGCGTGGGCGGCACGCCGCCGAGCACGGCCACTGGCCTGTACAACGATGCCATCGCCGGTACGCCAGGGCGCACCGACATCGCCATCAACGACCCGCAGATCGTCGATGCCAACGGCAATGTCACCCGCGTCGGTGCGATGACGCGGCGCGAGGAAATCATGGGCGGCGATCGCTACGGCGTGACCACCGCGGTGTCGTGGGAGACCGAGCACAACAAGCTCGAAGTCGGTGCGTGGTACGAGAACTACGACTTCGACCAGGTGCGCCCGCTGTACAACCTGGACCCGGCCACCGGCGCACTGCTCAAGGGCTCGCTGCCGATCGTCATCTACTACGACAACCACTTCTCCACCGAGGTGAAGCAGCTCTACATCAAGGACACGCTGCGCTTGCTCGATGACCGGCTCACCATGGAGTTCGGCGCCAAGGGGCTGGATGTCAAACGCGACTACAACGGCATCGCCAATCTCGATGACTTCAATGTCGGTGTGCGCCGCGATGTCACCATCAAGAACAGCGACTGGTTCCAGCCGCAGGTCGGCGCCAGCTTCCAGCTCGCCGACGGCGTGCAGGTATTCGCCAACTACGCGGAGAACTTCAGCTCGGCGCCGCGGCTGGCGTTGACCTCGGGTGCATTCAATCCGGATATCGCGCCGGAGGAATCCACCAATATCGATATCGGCATCCGCGCCGAATCCAGCCAGTGGAGCGGCTACGTCGCTGCCTACAAGATCGATTACGAGAACCGCATCATCGCGCTGACCGACCCGGACCCATTGGTGGTCGCACCCACGATCTACGCCAACGTCGGCGACGTGCAGACCTATGGTGCGGAAGTGTCCGGCATGTGGAAGCCGGCACCGGGCTGGCGGCTGGGAGCGTCGCTGACCTGGAACAAATCCGAGTTCCAGGACAATTATTTCGGCCCGGTCAGCGGCAACCTGGTGCAGGTGGAAGGCAACGAAGTGCCGGACTCGCCCAAGGTGATGTTCAGCCTCAACGGCGGTTGGGAGGGCGAGCATTTCTTCGCCAACCTCGACACCAAATACACCGGCAAGCGCTACGGCGACACGCTCAATACCGACCAGGTGGATGCCACCTTCATCGTCAACGGCAGCCTCGGCTACCAGGGCGAGGATGCCGGGTTCCTGGCCGGTGGGCGGCTGCAGTTGTCGGTCTACAACCTGTTCGACAAGGACGATGCGATCGGTGCGGTGTTCCCGAACGAGAGTTCCGGCTCGTACCAGTTGATCGCACCGCGCCAGCTGTTCGCCAGTCTGTCCTACAAGTTCTGAGGCGGTGATGCGGCCGGCGTCACTGCCGGCCGCGTCATGCGTTTTGTCAGTCGCACTCGTTCCATGACATGCAAGGACTACGCGTTGATGCAAGGCAATCATTCTGGGGCGATGACGCGGCGGCAACTGCTGGCGCGCATCGGCATGACCGCTGGCGGCGCGATGATGTACCAGGCGATGAGCAGCCTGGGCATGGCAGCCGAATCAAATTTCAAAGGGCCGCTGCAACTGGATGGCGACCCGAAGGGCGCCTCGGTGCTGATTCTGGGGGCGGGGCTGGCCGGCATGGCTGCGGCCTTCGAACTGCGTAAAGCGGGGTACCGCGTGCAGGTGCTGGAGTACAACGACCGCCCCGGTGGGCGCAACTGGACGCTGCGCGGCGGCGACCGTTACACCGAACTCGGCGGGGCGACCCAGCATTGCCAGTTCGACGACGGGCTGTACCTCAATCCGGGGCCGTGGCGCATTCCGCATCACCACAAGGCGGTGCTGAGTTACTGCAAGCAATTCGGTGTGGCCCTAGAGGCGTTCAACCAGGTCAACTACAACGCGCTGTTGCACAGCCAGCAAGGCTTTGGCGGCAAACCGCAGCGCTTTCGCGCCATCGATGCCGATTACAAGGGCCATGTGTCCGAGCTGCTGGCCAAGTGCACCCAGCAGCAGGCGCTGGACAAGAGCGTGAGCCGCGAAGACCAGGAGGTGCTGTTGGAGTCCTTGCGGACCTGGGGCGCGCTCGACCACAAGTTCGGCTACGTCAAAGGCAAGGACAGCAGCGAGCGGCGCGGCTTTGCGCGATATCCCGGCGGCGGCCTGTCGGGCAAGCCGGAGTTCTCCGATCCCTTCAGCGTGCAGGATGTGTTGCGTTCGCGTCTGTGGACCACGCTGGCGGCCGGCAACAACTACGAAATGCAGACCACCATGTTCCAGCCGGTGGGCGGCATGGACCAGATCGGCAAGGCGTTCGCGAAGCAGCTTGGCGATGCCATCACCTACAACGCCAAGGTCACCAGGATCGATCAGGATGGCAACGGCGTGCGTGTGTCCTGGCAGGATGCCGCGCATGGCGGCGAAGAACGCATCGCCAGCGCCGATTGGTGCATCTGCACGATTCCGTTGTCGGTGCTCAGCCGCATCCCGGTCACCGCCGGCGACGCGATGACTACCGCGATCGGCCAGGTGCCGTACGCGGCATCGGTGAAGGTGGGCCTGCAATTCAAGCGCCGCTTCTGGGAAGAGGACGAGGCCATCTACGGCGGCATCAGCTACACCGATCTGCCGATCACTTTGATCAGCTATCCCAGCACCAACTATCACAGCCCCGGCAAGGGCGTGCTGCTCGGTGCCTACGTCTGGGGATTGGACGCCTACCAGTTCACCTCGATGCCCCCGGAGCAGCGCGTGCGCAAGGCGGTCGAATACGGCACGCAGCTGCATCCGCAATATCCACGCGAGTTCGAGAACGGCATTTCGGTCGGTTGGCACCGCGTGCCGTTCACGCATGGCTGTTTCGGCATGTGGAGCGAGCAGGCGCGTGCCGAACACTACACGCCGCTGTGCCAGATCGACGGGCGCCTGGCGCTGGCCGGTGAACACGTCTCCTATATTCCGGCCTGGCAGGAGGGCGCGATCTTGTCTGCGCACGATGTCGTCGGTCGTCTGCATCGCAAAGTGCTGGCCGGAGGAGGTCGCGCATGAGTCTGTTACCACGATTGGCCGCGGCCAGCTTCGTCGTTGCGATGGCTGCCTTGCTGGTGTCGCCGGGCGCATACGACGCGCGGGCGCAGAGTTCCGATGCCACCCAGCTGTTCCCGCAACAGGGCTTTGCCAAGGCCTCCGGCCAGGACGTCTACCAGGCGATCTGCCAGGGCTGCCACATGCCGGCCGGGCACGGCGCGCAAGGTGCCGGCGAATACCCCGCGCTTGCCGGCAATCCCAAGCTGGCCGCTGGACCCTACGTCACCATGATGGTGCTCGATGGCCACGCCGGCATGCCCGGCTTCGGCGAGATGCTCAACGACCGCCAGGTGGCCGAAGTGGTGAGTTATGTGCGCACGCACTTCGGCAACGACCACGCCGAGCGCGTCACCGTCGACGACGTCAAATTGCTGCGCCACTGATGCCCCCTTTCCCTCTCATGCAAGGAGTTGCCATGTCCCGTCCAGTGACAGCCGTTGTCACCGCTGCCCTGTTGTGGTCTGCGGGCCTCACCGCTGCGTACGCCGCCGAGGTGATCCGCCACAAGATCCCCAACAGCGATTTCCCCATCGCTGCCGCCGTGGAAATTCCCGCCGGCAAGGCCACCGTCTATGTCAGCGGCAAGGTGCCGGCGGTGGTGGATGCCAGTGCGCCCAAGGATTCGGCTGCCGCCTATGGCGACACCAAGGCGCAGACGGTGAGCGTGTTGAACCAGATCAAGCAGCAACTCGCAGCGCTCGGCTTGGGGATGGGCGATGTGGTGAAGATGCAGGTGTTTCTGGTCGGCGATCCGGCCATGGGCGGCAAGATGGATTTCAACGGATTTATGGAGGGTTACCGCCAGTTCTTCGGTACCAAGGAGCAGCCCAACCTGCCGGCACGCTCGGCCTTCCAGATCGCCGCGCTCGGCAATCCGCTGTATCGGGTGGAAATCGAAGTGGTCGCCGTTCGTCCCTGAATCCGTCCTGCTGGAGGTTGTCATGAATACTGCTCTTTCGCGCCGCATGTTTCTGCGCGACTCCGCGCTGTTTGCCGGCGCTGCCGGTGCGAGTGCGCTGCCGCTGCTGGCCAGCGCCGCCGAACGTTCTGCCGCCGTCGCGCCGACACCGGCTAGTGCGCTGTCGCCGGTGATGATCGGCTCCAACGAATTTCCCGATGGCCCGTCGGCGGCCGCGGTCAAGGCCATCGCGCAGATCGCACCGCAAGGCGGACGCTACCTGCGCGATGTGCAGATGGAGCTGATGGATACCCTGGCCGCCGAGCTCAAGCTGCCGGTCAATCACCTGATGGCCTACGCCGGCTCCACCGAGCCGCTGGACTACACGATGCTGGCGTTCACCTCGCCCAGCGCCGCGCTGGTCACCGCCGACCCCACCTACGAATCCGGTTGGCGCGCCGCCACCCGCAATGGCGCAAAACTGATCAAGGTGCCGTTGCGCAAGGATTTCTCGCACGATGTGCAGGCGATGTGCGCCGCCGACGCCAGCCCTGGCGTGATCTACATCTGCAATCCCAACAATCCCACCGGGTCGGTCACTGCGCGCAAGGATCTGGACTACGCATTGGCGCACAAGCCCAAGGGTAGCGTGCTGGTGGTGGACGAGGCCTATATCCACTTTGCGCAGAGCACCAGCAGCGTGGTCGACATGGTTGCCGCGGGCGAGGACGTGGTGGTGTTGCGTACCTTCTCCAAGCTTTACGGCATGGCCGGCATTCGCCTGGGCTATGCGGCCGCGCGCCCGGACCTGCTGGCCAAGCTGATGTTCTACAGCGTCAACAGCCTGCCGGTGACCGCCGCCGCCGCAGGCCTGGCCAGCCTGCGCGATCCCGCACTGGTGCCGCAGCGCCGCGCACGTACCGCGGCCACACGCAAGGACGTGATGGAATTTCTCGTCAAGCAGGGCTACGCCTGCACCGCCTCGGAGAGCAACTGCTTCATGGTCGATGTGAAGCGCCCGGCCGCCGGCTTCAAGGACGACATGGCCACCCATGGCGTGTTCATCGGGCGTAGCTGGCCGGTATGGCCGACCTGGTCGCGCATCACCGTCGGCACCGACGCGGAGATGGCACGCTTCAAGCAGGCCTTCGTGCAGGTGATCGCCGGCAAGCGCGGCCCGTTGCCGCTGCTGGACGCCACGGCCGCTGTGCATGATCCGATGGATGCTTTTTTCCGTTACGCATGAGGCGTTACTCTGGCACCACCGGCGCATGCGAACGCGCTGGTGTGGCCAGGCGCGCTGGGCGTCGCGCATCCCTTAACGCAGGAGTGTTCCCTTGAAAGTGTTTTCGACATTTGCCGTGCTTGGTCTGGTGCTGCTGGCGCCTTCGGCATGGGCGCGTACCTGCGCCGTCACCATCACCGGCAACGATCAGATGAAGTTCGACCAGAGCGCGATCAAGCTGGCGCCCGACTGCACGCAGGTGGACCTCACGCTCAAGCACTCCGGCAAGATGGCCGCCACGGTGATGGGGCACAACTGGGTGCTGACCAAGTCCGCCGACTTCCAGGCAGTGGCCAATGCCGGCATACGCTCCACCATTGCCGACAGCTATCTGCCCAAGGCCGACGCGCGCGTGATCGCGCATACCAAGGTGATCGGCGGCGGCGATAGCACCATGGTCAGCTTTCCCACCAGCAAGTTGAGCAAGGGCGGCGATTACACCTTCTTCTGCTCGTTCCCCGGCCACTGGGCGATGATGAAGGGCACGCTGAGTTTTGGTTGAGCTGTCACGTGCCGCAGGTGTGCGTGGCCGCGGCAGGAGTGAAGTGTGAGGGAGCTGGCACGCGGTCACGCCGCGTGCTCCAGGGCAATCGTGAGCGGAGCGGACGGCAGCGCCAACCAGCGTCGTGGATGCTGCTTCTAGTTTCGGCGTTGGCGCATCAGCGTCTTTCGCCGAACGCGATGTAGTCTGCGTTTTTAACGGGCTTTCCCGGTCAATCGGTTGGTCTACTCGTAGCTTGGCAAGGCGATGGCATTGGCGTCCCGTGCAAAATGGTTGTTGATGAACGACCTGAGTGCGGGCCGGCTGGCCAGGCGGATGGCATTGCGCAGCACTGCCAGGCCGAAGCGGGTATGCGGCCACAGCAGGCGCGGGACCAGCTTGGGAATGTTCTGCCCCTGTTTGACGAAGGGACGCATGATGCGTTCGTAGTGCGCGAAGGCGGTTGCCGGCGTCTCCGACCTGGCAAGCTCTCCGGCAAGGACGTAGGCACCCACGATCGCAAGCGTGGTGCCGATGCCGGACAGTGCGGTCGGGCACCATGCCGCATCGCCGGTCAGGACCACCCGACCGTTGGACCAGCGGTCCATGCGTACCTGGCGCAGCACATCGAAGTAGAAGTCGTCGATGTCCGTCATCGCATCCAGGATGCGCGGAAACTCCCAGCCTAGCGCGGAGAACTGCGCGTGAATGAAGGCGCGCTGCTGCGCCACGCTCCAGCCGTTCTCATGACCGGGTCGCTTCTGGATGCCGAGATAGACTCCCAACTTGCCGTCGCGTGCAGGTTTTACCACCGCTCCCCGACCACCCAGCGTGTTGTATTGCCGCGCATAGACGCCGTCACTGGCGATCTGCGGAATGCTGAAATAGGCAATCGTCAGGTCCATCCAGCGCGGCCGATTCTCTGCGGGGAAAACCAGCTCCCGGGTGTGCGAGCCGACGCCCTCGGCGATCACTACAAGTGCATAGGTTTCCTGATGGCCGCTGGCAAAGGTGACCTGGACGCCGCCGTCGTGCTGCTCAATGTGTTCGATGCTGTCACCGAAGCGAAAGCGCACTCCTTGCGCCGCTGCGGCCTCGTAGATGATCCGGGCAATATCGCCGCGGCGAATTTCCATCTCCGCGGTCGGGCCGCCGTCGGTGTCGGAGTGCGCCGCTTCGAAGCGGCCGACCACGTGATTGTCTTCGGTGACCCAGTCGGTGCCGCGCTCCCGGGTGCTGCGTTCGAGCAGCAGCGCCTCCAGGCCCATCCGGCGCAGCACGTCTCGCGCGGTGCCGCGCACGTCCACGTTCTGTCCGCCGTCGCGGAACGCCGGCGCGCGCTCCACGACTTCAACATCGCGGCCATACCTGGCAAGCCACCAGGCCGTGGTGGTGCCGGCAACGCTGGCGCCAGTGACAAGGATGCGAGCAGCCATGCCGTGACCTCCCGATAAAAATACATCATACATGATGTATTTTTATCGGCGGAAGCCAGCGCCGGCGCTGGCGGTCAGCCTGGCGACTTCTCCGCACTGCCGGGCGGAGACGCTGCGCGCAACAACCCACGTTGCAAGGCCTGCGCCAACGCGCTTTCGCGGCTGCGTGCATCGAGCTTGCGATAGAGGTTCTTCAAGTGGAACTTGACCGTGTTTTCCGACAGGTGCAGGCAGCGCGCGATCTGCTTGTTGGAATACCCGCGTGCCAGTTGCGCGAGCACTTCCAGCTCGCGCTCGCTGAAGATGTCGCCGGCCGGGTCCTCGTCGCCGCTGAGGCGTTCAAGCAGGGCCTGGATGGTGAGTGCGCGGGTGGTGCCGCCGACGGTCTGCGGGTCGTGTTGACGCAGCGAGCGCAGCATTGCCTTGGCCGGCAAGCCGAGTTCGACGATCGCCTGCCAGCTTTGCGTCAGCGCCACATGATCGAGCGCGCTGTACAGATGCGGCAGCGCTGCGGCCAGTTCGCCACGCTGCTGCAGCACCAGTGCGATGCGTGCGCGGGTGCGCGCGAGGTGGCACAGGTTGTCATTGGCCAGGCAGGCCTGTTCGATCTGGCCCAGGATGGTCAGCGCGGCACTGCTGCGTCCGGCCAGCCGGTGCCAGCGTGCCAGCGCAAAGCCCATCGCCGCACGATCGCGCCAGCGGTGGGGCGAGCGCAGCGTATGCGCCAAGCCGGATTCGCCGCCGGTACGGGCGATCACCACATCGATGGCGGCATTGCCCGGATGTTCCAGCAACAGCATCAAGCGCCATGCTGCCGCCAGCTCCGACAGGCGCGTCAGCTTGCGCCCGTGCGCGATCTGTTCGACGTGTTCGAGCAGCGCCAGTGCACTGCGCCCGCTGTGGTCGCGCACACGCTCCAGTCCCAGCGCGGTGCCGTAGGCGGAAGCCAGCACGTCCATGCCGCCGTCGTGCTGTTCCAGCAGTTCCAGCGCCGGATGCAGCAGGTCGGCCGCATCGTCGTGGTGGCCGCGTTCGTAATGCAGTTGCGCGAGCAGGCACTGGCCGGCGGCCTCCAGCACGCGATCCAGTTGCGGGGTGCGCGCGCACCAGTTCAGGGCCTGCCGGTAACAGGCTTCGGCGTCGCCGAGTTGCCCGCGGTAGAAAAAGCTCTGGCCCAATGCCAGCAACGCTTGGCTTGCGCCCGGTTCGCTGCCACCGCGCTGCATCGCGTCGCGTGCGTTCAGGGCGTAGCGTTCGGCCAATGCAAAGGCGCCCTGCGCAATGGCGGTGGTGGCGCAGATGCATAGCAGCATGCCGCGGCCCAGATGATCGTCCTCGTCCAGCGCGGATGCCTGCGCGGCGATCTGGGTCAGGCCATGTGGATTGCCGCAGATTTCGTCGAGGCGATCGCGCAACAGCGCCACCACCACCGTGTAGTCGCGCTGCAAGGGCTCACGCAGCGCCGCTGGAAAGTCGCGGAAGCGTTCCAGCAGCAGGCGCGCATGGCTGAACTCGCCGAGCCTTGCATGCAGATGCGCCTGGGTGAGATTCAGCGCCGGGGTGTCGCGGATGGTGCGGTGTTCGAAATGCCGGAGCAATGCGCGCACCTCGTGTGTGCCGTGTGTCAGCACCAGTTGCCAGGTGCCGGCGCGCGCGATGTAGCTGGCGGCCAGGTCGCCGCACTCGGCGCGCGATGCGTGCCGCACTGCTTCGGCCAGATGCTGGTGCTCGCCAAACCAGCGTGCGGCCCGTTGATGCAGGTGCGTGGCCTGGCCGGGATGTTCGCGATCGAGCAGTTGCTGCAGGAAGTCGGCAAACAAGGGGTGATAGCGGAACCATTCGCGCTCGCCATCCATGGGCACCAGCAGGCCGTGGAAATGTTCCAGCCGCGCCAGCAGCCGGCCGCTGTCGTCGCGCTGGCGCACCGCATCGGCCAGCGCTGCGTTGACGCGCTCCAATGGACTGGTTCGCAACAGCAGGTCGCGCGTATCGGCATCCAGGTCGTTGACCACCTGTTCGGCCAGGTACGCGGCAATCTGCGCGCTGCGGCCGGAGAAACGCGCGGCCACCTCCTGTTGACGTTGCGCGCCGCCCTCCAGCCACAGGCGCGCAAGATGCAGCGCCACCGGCCAGCCTTCGGTGTAGCGCAGCAATTCGTCCACCACCGGCGCAGGCACTTGGGGCCCTAGTAGTGCCTGCGCCTCGTGCTCGTCCAGCGCCAGTTGCGCACTGCCGAGACGGCTGAGCTGCGCCTGCAGGTCCAGCCGCGCCAACGGCAGTGCCGGCACGCGCCGGGTGGCCAGCAGCAGGTGCAGGCGTCCGCCGCCGTGTTCGACCAGCCGCAGCACCAGCTCGTCGACGATGCCGCTGCCGAGCCGGTCGTAATCGTCGAGAATCACGCTGATGCGCCGTGGCGCCGTGCGCAGCGCGCGGATCAGCACCGTCACCGCCTCGCGCGGATCCTGGTCGCGGTTGTGCAGCACCGCCGCGCATAGCGCCGGATCGGCACCTGCGTGCTGGATCGCCAACGCCAGATGGCCAAGGAAGCGCGCGGCATCGGCGTCTTCTTCGTCCAGCGACAGCCAGGCCACGGCCGCGTGCTCGCGTGCGCGCAGCTGCGCATGCCACTGCGCCAGCAACGTGGTCTTGCCGAATCCGGGCGGTGCCAGCAGCAGGGTGAGCGGCCGGGCCTGGGCCTGATCCAGCGCTGCCAGCAAGGCGCCGCGCACCACCGCACCGGTACGCGGCAGCGGCGGCTCCAGCTTGCTGGCAAGCAGCCAATCGGGAAGGGCGGAATCGCGCGACGGTGAGGGGCGCGGTGTGAGCAACGCAACAGGCTTGAGCATGAGGCGAGGGCGGCCCTGGCAAGCGTCGGCAGCGCGCCGGCTCGACACGCTGCAGATCGTGATGAAACAGCGGCGATGCAGATCGCGTCACCGTGACCGGCGACAACGTCATATCGGCTGCTTCGAGGGTCCCCACCCATGCCCATCCGTGGACACCTTTCAGAAAGGTATGACAGCCACAAGACAAAAGCAAAGCTTGTCGTTGCGGCGTCGCCTGAATGGCGCAAGCGATGGCGCAGGGTGCGTGCAAGCGCCAGGCAGCGGCCGAGTCCATCCGGACACCATGGAGCCGGACGCAATGCCGGCGCCGCGCCTGTTCAGCGTCGGCACGGACTCAAGATACACATCAGGCATCACCGACGGCGCCAGCCTTGCGGCCAGCGCCATCGGAGAGCGTCGCGAGGCACGCGATCACGCCTGGCTTTCAACGCCACACAAGGTCAGCGTGTCCGTGCCAGCTCCCAGACAAGACGGCGTCCGAAGACGCCTCAGTGCGCCACTTCCGCAAACGCCTCGCGCGCGGCGGCCAGTGTGGCCTCGATCACTGCCGCGTCGTGCGCGCTGGACATGAAGCCGGCCTCGTACGCCGACGGCGCCAGATACACGCCCCGCTGCAGCATCGCGTGGAAGAAACGGTTGAAGGTGGTGATGTCGCAGGCAGTGGCCTGCGCGTAGCTCTCCACGATCTCGTCGGTGAAGAACAGCCCGAACATGCCGCCGACCTGATTGGTGGTGACGGAAATGCCGGCCGCGCGCGCGGCATCTTCCAGTCCTTCGCACAATACGCTGGTGGCCTCGCTCAGGCGGGCGTGGAAGCCGGGCTCCTGCACCAGTTCCAGCATCGCCAGACCGGCCGCCATCGCCACCGGGTTACCCGACAAGGTGCCGGCCTGGTAGATCGGGCCGGCCGGAGCGATCTGCTCCATCAAGTCGCGCCGGCCGCCGTATGCGCCCACCGGCATACCGCCGCCGATGATCTTGCCGAAGGTGCTCAGGTCCGGCGTGACCCCGTAATGCGCCTGCGCGCCACCGAGCGCGACGCGGAAACCGGTCATCACCTCGTCGAAGATCAGCAGTGCGCCATGCCGGGTGCACAGCGTGCGCAGATGCTGCAGGTAGCCGGCCTGCGGGGGGATGCAGTTGGCGTTGCCGACCACCGGTTCGATGATCACCGCCGCCACGTCGGCGCCGATCTCGTCGAACAGGGCGGTGGCGCCTTCGAAGTCGTTGAAACTGAGGGTGGCGGTCAGCTCGCTCAGCCCGGACGGCACGCCCGGCGAGGTCGGCACGCCCAGGGTCAGCATGCCGCTGCCGGCCTTGACCAGGAACGAGTCGCCATGGCCGTGATAGCAGCCTTCGAACTTGATGATGCGGTTGCGCCCGGTGGCGCCGCGCGCCAGGCGCACCGCCGACAGCGTGGCTTCGGTACCCGAATTGACCATGCGCACCATCTCGCAGGACGGCACCAGCCGGTGGATCGTCTCGGCCATGGTGACTTCGGCCGCACACGGCGCACCGAACGACAGGCCGTCGCGGATCGCGCGCTCCACCGCTTCGCGTACTGCCGGGTGATTGTGGCCGGCAATCATCGGCCCCCACGAGCCCACGTAGTCGATGTAGCGGTTGTCGTCCACGTCATACAGATACGGGCCATCGGCGCGCGCCACGAAGAACGGCTCGCCGCCGACCGACTTGAATGCACGCACCGGTGAGTTGACGCCGCCGGGCAGCAGCGTCTGCGCCTGGGCGAACAGGGCGTGGGAGCGGGTGTGGTTCATGCGCGCAGATCCTTGAGTGGTACCGAGTGGGGGCGGCGCGACCCGACTGCGGGCAGCGCACTCGCCATTGTCAGGCTTGCGGCCCCCGTCCGCCTACCCACCAGGTGCCTGCCTACCCGTCGGAGCGCGCGGGTATGGCAACCCGGCTGCCTATGATCGAACGGGACGGTATCGACGGTTTGGCATGAGCAGATGACCCGCGGTCATTGGCCTCCTGCGGCGGATGTTCAGAGAGTGTGATTCCGGTAGCCATTGGCGCCGTTCATTTTTGTCGCGTTGCCGACAGTTCCAGACTTGGGGGAGACAGCATGAACCGTAGTATCCAGAAGCGTGCCTTGGCGTTGGCGCTGGTCGTGGCCATGGGGAGCGTCCACGCGCAGTCCACCAGCGGCAGCATCGTCGGCAGCGTGGGGCAGAGCAGCGGCACCAGCGTGCTGGTGGAAAACAACAGCGGATTCAGCCGCGAAGTACCGGTGGATGCGCGCGGCCGTTACACCGCCGGCAATCTGCCGCTGGGCACCTACAAGGTCACCGTCAAGCGCGACGGCGCGGTGGTGGAGACGCGCGAGAACGTCGCGATCACCGTCGGTGCCAACACCGACGTCTCGTTCGCTGCCGCGTCGGGGAGCGGCATGCAGACCCTGGACAGCGTGACCGTCACCGCCGCAGGCCTGACCACCATCGACGTCAGCAGCGTGGACACCCGCACCGTGGTCACCGCCGAGCAGTTGCAGCAGCTGCCGCTGGGCCGCACTGCCGAAGCGATCGCGCTGCTGGCGCCGGGCGTGGTGGTCAACAGCGGCGGTTTCGACAATGGCCCGCTCGGCGGCTCGCTGCCCAGCTTCGGCGGCTCGGCCGCCAGCGAAAACGCCTATTACCTCAACGGTTTCAACACCACCACCATCAGCAACAACCTGGGCGGCCTGACCCTGCCGTACGGCGCCATCGACCAGCAGGAAATCTTCACCGGCGGCTACGGCGCGCAGTACGGCCGCGCCAATGGCGGCGTGATCAACCAGATCGGCAAGCGCGGCACCAATGAGTGGAAGTTTGGCGCGGCGGTGATCTGGGAGCCGAACGGCCTCAAGGCCAACCAGCGCGACATTTACTGGCGCCCGGACAGCCAGGGCAGCACGATCAACAATGCCGCCTACCGCTACGCGCGCTCGGCCAATGGCCTGTATCAGCCGGCGAGCGAGGCCGAAGCCAACCAGACCACCTACAGCGCCTATGTCGGCGGGCCGATCATCCAGGACAAGCTGTTCTTCTTCCTGGCCGCCGAACAGGTGGATTCGGACGGCGTACGCGTCGGCACCAATCGCGACACCGACAACGGCCGCACCGGTGGTCTGACCGATTACGACTACAAGCAGAAGCGCTGGTACGCCAAGGTGGACTGGAACATCACCGACAACCACCTGATCGAGGTGACCGGCGCCAGCGACGAGGCAGAGACCAACGGGTCGATCTACCGCTACGACTACGTCAATCGCCAGCGTGGCAGCTATTTCACCGACGAGTCCACCTGGAAGACCGGCCCGACCCTGTTCACCGGCAAGTACACCGGCTACCTCAGCGACAACCTCACCGTAACCGCGCTGTACGGCAAAATGAAAACGCCCGACGAGCTGACACCCTTCAACTACAACGCAGCCGGCGGGCCGGTCATCAACAGTGCCGCGCTGCAGAATCCGGCCTACACCGGCGGCACACCGCGCATCGGCAATCAGCTGGTCACCTCGGTCAGTTCACCGGATCGCGAATACAAGAAAGACAATCAGCGCCTGAATCTGGAATGGCGCATCGGCCACCACACGCTCAACTTCGGTATCGACAACCAGAAGTCCGAGGGTATCGATGTGGGCTCGGTGCTGTCCGGCCCGGGCTTTGCGTGGACCTACGGCCAGACCAACGATCCCAACGGCCTGCGGACGGGCGGGCTGGTCAGCCAGTCGGCCAACGAAGCAGGCGGCATCGGCGCGCCGAGCCCGGGCCTGGTCGATCCGGTCAACGGGTCCAGCGGCTATTACGTGGTGCGCAACATCAACACCAGCCTGTATTCCTACGAGGCCAAGCAACGCGCCTATTACATCGAAGACAAATGGCAGGTCACCGACAACCTGCTGCTGAGCATCGGCCTGCGCAAGGACGAGTTCACCAACTACACCCCGTTCGGCGATCCCTACATCGAAGTGGATAATGCCTGGGCGCCGCGCCTTGGCTTCAGCTGGGACGTCAATGGCGATTCCAGCCTGAAGGTGTTCGGCAGCGTGGGTCGTTATTACCTCGGCCTGCCGTTGTCGGCAGTGAGCCTGTTCACCCCGGCCACCACCACCGATACCTACTTCACCTACAGCGGCATCAACGCCGATGGTACGCCTATTCTTGCGCAGCAGCTGGGGTCGGCCGTGTCGGCCAACTCGCGTTTCGGCCGCATCGCCGACGTGCGCACCGCGGTGGTCAAGGACATCGAGGGCGAGAACCAGGACGAAGTCATCCTCGGCTTCACCAAGCAGCTGGACACCGGCTGGGTGCTGGGCGTGCGCGGCACGCACCGCCGCCTCAATGCGGGGATCGACGATCAGAACTACGACGTCTCCAATACGGCGTTGATCGCCGCTGCGGCCGCGCAGGGCGTGACCATCGACTTCTCGCAGGTTGCCGGTGCATCGCTGATCAATCCGGGCCAGACCAACACCTGGGGCGTGATCGGCACTGATGGCCAGTTCCATGAAGTGTCGGTGAGCCGCGAGGCGGCCGGCTTCCCGAAGTTCAAGCGCAATTACTCGGCGGTCGAATTCAATCTGGAACGTCCGTTCGACGGCAAGTGGTACGCCAAGGTCAACTACGTGTGGTCGCATAGTTACGGCACCACCGAAGGTCAGGTGCGTTCGGACCTGTGGCGCACCGGCGGCGCTTTGGGCAGCTACCAGGGCCAGGCCTCGGTTTCCACTACGCAGAGCTGGGACCACGCGGCGCTGATGGAACACTTCAACGGCGATCAATCCAACGATCACCGTCATCAGCTCAAGCTGTTCGGTTTCTACCAGTTCACTCCGCAATGGGGTGCGTCGGCGAACTTCAGCCTGATCTCGGGCGCGCCGCACAATTGCCTGGGCAACTACTACGGCGACAACTACACCGGCACCGACCCCGCCGGCTACGGCGGCAGCGCGATCACCGGCGGTCCTTACCACTACTGCTACAACCCGGAGACCGGCACCGGCGTGGCGTCGCCTCCTGGCTCGCAGGGGCGGCTGGGCTGGATCGCGCAGCTCGACATGGGCGTGACCTACAAGCCGGCATTCGCCGCCGGCAAGCTGGCACTGCGCTTTGACGTGTTCAACATCACCAACGAGCAGACCGCAACCAACATCTACCCGTTCTCGCAGTTGCCCGACAACACCACCAATCCGCTCTGGGATCAGGTCGTGGCCTACCAGGCACCGCGCTCGGGCCGGGTGACATTGAGCTACGACTTCTAATCGCGGCAGGCGATAAGGTCGGTCCCGGCAGCGACGCGTGATGGCACGCGTCGCTGCCCTGTTATCTGTACGTCACGCCGCCCTTCGTATGCGCTGTTGGAGGATTGGTCGTGCGCATAGATCGGTTGTAGAGCGGTTGATCTGCAGTTTGGTTGCGGGGCCCTTGCCCGCCCACCATCGCAGGACACGCCGCAAGTACGTCCCTGTAGGCTCTTACGCGGCATCCATGCCGCGTAAGGTCCCGCGACGGTGAGCGGGCAAGGACCTGTCGAGATAGTGGGTGTGCATGGTTTTGGATAAAGTAACCGACTGACTTTCTGGTGGGTGTCCTCGTCGCGCCCTCTACGCTGTGAGTTTGCTGCGGGGCCCTTGCCCGCCCACCATCGCAGGACACGCCGCAAGTACGTCCTTGTAGGCTCTTACGCGGCATCCATGCCGCGTAAGGTCCCGCGACGGTGAGCGGGCAAGGACCCGTCGAGATGGTCGGTGTGCGTGGTTGCAAGCAGGGCATGGCGTGCGCTGGTCGAATCACTATGCGTCAACCAGCTTCCCGCCACCTTCCTATCGCAAGCCGGGCAGTGGACAGGCTTTCAACACGCGATCTGCAAACGTCTCATCTGCCACCGTAAGCCGTGCAACAAGCTCTCAAGAAAACAGCCGGCAAATTTCCTGGTGCGGTGTCCTTGCCGATTGCGGGACCCTTGGCGGCATGGATGCCGCCAAGCAGCCTCCACGGACGGATTCACCGCGTGTCCCGCGAGCGGTGAGGGCAATGCGTCCTCGACCCAACGAGCTTTTGACTGCATCCAATAAACAACGCTTCGACTCGAGTCTCGGTCTCTTGCGTCTTCGCTTGCGCGTGTCACGGGTAACTTCTGTCGTCTGCTAGCCACGCCTAGCGTGCAAACCCGGCCCGATATGCCTGTACTGCTGCGAGCGGGTCCTGCGCGGCGTACACGCCGCTGACCACTGCAATCAACTCGGCACCTGCAGCCACCAAGCCGGGCACCTGCGCAGCCGCGATGCCACCGATCGCCACGCGTGGCACTCCTAGCGCTGCGGCTTGTTGCAGCAACGCCGGCGTGGCGCGACGTGTCGTCACCTTGGTGGTGGTCGGGAAGAACGCGCCGAAGGCCACGTAGTTGGCACCGGCCGCGACCGCTGCGCGCGCGCGCGCGATCTCGTCGTAGCACGACACCCCGATGATGGCCTGTTCGCCCAATAGCTCGCGCGCCGCGGCCGCCTCGCCATCGTCTTCGCCCAGGTGCACGCCCTGCGCGCCCACCTGTCGTGCCAGCTGTGCATCGTCGTTGATGATCAACGGCACGCCGTGCGCAGCGCACGCCTCGCGCAGCGCGCTGGCCTGCTCCAGGCGCAGCGGCGCGGTGGCCTGCTTGTTACGGTACTGCAGCCAGGTGACAGCGGGCAGCAGCGGCAAGGTGCGCGCGATCAGGCGTGCGGTGTCGGGTTCGTCGGGCGTGATGAGGTAGACGCCGCGGGCGTTGTGCAGGTCGGGCATGGCAGCGCTTCCGGAAGCGGTGGGTGGGATGGGACAATGCAGCCCCACCGTTGCGTGACCGCGATTATCCGATGAGCGAGACATCCACGACCACCTACCGCACCTGGATGTGCGTCGTCTGCGGGTTTCTCTACCACGAGGCCGACGGCATCCCCGAAGAGGGTATCGCCCCGGGCACTGCCTGGCAAGACGTTCCCGACACCTGGACCTGCCCGGATTGCGGCGTGACCAAGGACGACTTCGAGATGGTCGAGATCGACTGAGGTCCTGGCTGGGTCGCTGCGTTTTTCGCGCCCCAACATCGCCGGCACACGGTCGCATGGCGCCGGCGAGGGCCTCGCGGTCTGTGTTTTCAGTGCGCGCGCGCGCGCTGACTGTTCAGCTCGACCAGATGCTCATGCAGATTGGTCGCATCCTGCGCACTGGGGTTGAGCTGCAGATAGCGCGACAGATCGTGGCGTGCGCCGTTGCGGTGGCCCAGATGCAGATAGGCCATGCCGCGATCGCGTAGTGCCTCGGGCTGGTCCGGCACCAGCTTCAGGATGCGGTCGGCACTGCGCGCGGCGCGGTCCCAGTGCTCGGCATCGGCGTAGACGCCGTGCAGATTGCGCAGGATGCGGATCAGGATCGCGCGATGCGGTGCGGGGTCGAGAATCTGCGCCAGGGCGCGGTCGTCGGGAATCTCGCCACCCAGGTGTGGACGCGCGCGCTCGCGCAGCTCGTCCACGCCCAGCGGGCGGCCGCCGTTGAACGGGTCCATGACCAGCACGCCGTCGTCCACCGGCAAACGCACCAGGAAATGCCCGGGAAACGACACGCCCGCCAGCGGAATGCCCAGCCGGCGCGCCACTTCGATCTGCACCATCGCCAGCGAGATCGGGTTGCCCAGCCGGCGCTCGAAGACCTGGTTGAGGTAGCTGTTGCGCGGGTCGTAGTACTCGTCGTGATTGCCCGAATAGCCCAGCTCGTCGAACAGGTAGCGATTGACTGCGGCCATCTTCAGCGGCCACAGGTCGATCGCCTCCACCTCGCGGCGCAGATGCTCGACGTGGCTTTGCACCAGCGTGTCGTACAGCTCGGCGTCCAGCTGCGGATACTCGTCGCGCGCAATCAGCAGCGCGGTGGACATCAACGGCACTGCGTCGTCGTCCAGGCTGGCGAGCGCAGTCCAATGGGGAAGTGGGAGCATGTCGACCATGTTGCCAAGAGTGTCGGCAAGCGGCGCGTGGTTCAAGTCCGGTACTTCCTGACAGGAAGGGCCTGTCGCGTGAGATTTACTTGAGCTTTGGGACATCCGGGCTCAGGGTCAGGCTGGCGCCGTCCTGCAGGTTGAGCCTGGCGGCCTGGCCGGCATTGAGTTCCAGCACGTAACGGGCCGGGCGCTTGCTGGGGTAGGGCGGGCAGGCGTCGCCGGCCGAACACGGCGGCACGTCGCGCTGCTGCGAGACCAGCCGGCGCTCATTGTCGAAATACAGGATATCCAGCGCGATCTTGGTGTTCTTCATCCAGTACGCCAGCGGCTCCTGGCGGTCGTGGACGAACAGCATGCCGTGATCGTCGGCCATGGCATCGCGAAACATCAGGCCTTTGGCGCGGTCGGCATCGTTCTGCGCCAGCTCCACCTGGTAGCGCGTGCCGGCCAGTTCCACCCATGTGCCGCCGCCGCTGGCGCAGCCGCTGAGCAGGATCAACAACGCAAGGGCGAGGAGGCAAAGACGGCGCATGCGGCATACCAGTGGGCGGGGATGCCGCACCATCTGCCAAGCGGCCGCGTGCGTCAAGCCGCTGTGGTGCGTCGTACCGTCATCGCAGGTGACAGGAGTCCGGCCCACGGTCGCTTCGCAACGCGGGCCGCAACTGCGTATGCGCGTGCTTGCACGCGATCGCTCAGATCACCCGCGGCGGCTCGCCACCGACGATCACCACATCGGCCGGGCGACGCGCGAACAGGCCCACGCAGACCACGCCAGGAATCTGGTTCAAGCTGCGCTCCAGCGCCACCGGGTCGGTGATCTGCAGGTTGTGCACGTCCAGCACCACGTTGCCGTTGTCGGTGACCACGCCATCGCGCCATACCGGCTGACCGCCGGTGAGCGCCAGGATCTGGCGGGCCACCAGGCTGCGCGCCATCGGAATCACTTCCACCGGCAGCGGGAACTTGCCCAGCACCGGCACCTGCTTGCTAGGGTCGACGATGCAGATGAAGCGCTCGCTGGCCTCGGCAATGATCTTCTCGCGCGTCAACGCGGCGCCGCCGCCCTTGATCAGGCAACGGTTCGGGTCGCACTCGTCGGCGCCATCCACATACAGCGACAGATTGCCGGTGTGGTTGAGATCCAGCACCTCGATGCCGTGGCGCCTGAGCTGCGCGCTGCTCTGCTCGGAGCTGGACACCGCCCCCTTGATGCGGTGGCTGATGCGGCCCAAGGCATCGATGAAGTAGGCCACCGTCGAACCGGTACCGACCCCGACGATCATGCCGTCTTCCACGTAATCGATCGCTTTTTCGGCGGCCAGGCGTTTTGCTTCGGACATTTGGGGGCTCGGGATTGGGGAATCGGGAATCGGGAATCGGGAATCGCAAGAGCGGCTGGGCTGAGCCGGGATTTACAAATCGCAAATCCCGAATCTCTACTCCCGGCTACTCCATCGCCAGCAACAATTTCCATTGCGCGGCGGTCACCGGCAGGATCGACAGGCGGTTGCCGCGGGCGATCAGCGGGAAGCCTTCGCCCAGTGCGTCGGCCTGCTGCTTGATTTCGTCCAGTGCGATCGTGCGCGTGAGTTTGCGCTCGAAGGCCACGTCCACCAGCATCCAGCGCGGATCTTCGCGGGTGGCCTTGGGGTCGTGGTAGTCGGATTTGGGATCGAACTGGGTGTCGTCCGGATAAGCCGCGCTGGCGACCTTGGCGATGCCGACAATGCCCGGCACCTTGCAGTTGGAGTGGTAGAACAACACCCCATCGCCGACATGCATGCCGTCGCGCATGAAGTTGCGCGCCTGGTAGTTGCGCACGCCGTTCCACGGTTCGGTGCCGACCCGCTCCAGATCATCGATGGAAAACGTGTCCGGCTCGGACTTCATCAACCAGTAGCGCTTGCGGGCAGTCATACGGAAACGGCGTCGTCTTTCAGGAAGGTGGCGTGTTCGGTGCATATCGCATCCACCGCCACGTCCCAGGATTCGGTGGGCAGGGCGGGTAGCTGCTGCGCGGCGAAGCCGACGCCGACCAGCCAGGGCGGCGGCGTCTGGCGATGCCGGAACGCGAAGCTGCGATCATACCAGCCGCCCCCCATGCCCAGCCGCCGGCACTGCGCGTCGAAGCCGGTCAATGGCGTTACCACCAGCGTCATCTCCTCGGGTGCGAGCAGCTCGGCGCGTGCCACGTCTGGCTCGGGGATGCCGTAGCGATTGCTGACCAGCCCCTGGCCCGGCCGCCACGGCGCAAAGCGCAGGACGCGTCCGTCCAGCACCGGCAGGCAATAGCGCACCCCGGCTGGCAGGCTCAGTTGCCAGCGGTGCAGCGCGATTTCGCCATCCATTGCCCAGTACCCGGCCACCGCACCGGTCTGCGGCGCGAACGGCAGCGCCAGCAAGCGCTCGGCCAGCGCATCGGCGGCTGCCAGTCGCTGCGCTGCCGGCAGGCTGCGGCGCAGCGCGCGCAACTGCTGGCGCAAGGCGTCTCGGTCGTCGGTCATGGTGTCTCGCAGCGGTGAGCAGAGGGATATTGTCGATGGCGTGGACGCGCCTGCCTAGCTGTGCGCGTCCCCCGGATTGCCGGGGCCTGCAAGTCTCCCGTCTGTCGTTGAGCGCATGTGCTTGCAGCGCTTGCAACGTTGCGCCGCACGCACACATGCCCGTCTTGGCGCAGCCATTGCACAGCGGCGCAGCCGAACTGCGCGCATGCCCTGCGTTTCAGGCACGCAAAAAGAAACGGCGCCCGAAGGCGCCGTTTCAGATTTGCATTCTCCGCCGTGAACGATGCGGGCGAAACGACCTTGAACCCGAGGTTCAAGTGGGGACGTTGTGAGGCCATCGGGCTTCCCGCTACAAGGCGGACTTGCACTCCCGGCTTCGTCGCGCCCCCGTGGTCGTAATTAAGGGACAAGGCGAATGTTTTGCACGCTGTCGTTTACAGCAGAGAACGCAGGTGAAGTATAGACCTCTGCTGCGCGATGGCTAGCCCATTCGTCGGCCGGCGCAATTGAAAGTTCATATTTGCGACGACAGTGCGAACTGCACCTCAACGCGGCGTGTCGGACACGCTGTCCAGGCGGCGATTCAAGCTGTCCAGCGTGTTGGCCAATTCACGGTCGTATAGCGCTTGCTGATCGCGCAGCTGCTGCAATTCGTGCGCCAGGTTGAGTGCGGCCAGCACCGCAACGCGGTCCACCGCTGCCATGCGATTGCTGCCGCGAATCTCGCGCATGCGCAGGTCCAGCAGGCGCGCCGCAGCGGTGAGGCTCTCGCGTTCCTCGGCGGTGACGCCAACGGTGTATTCACGATCCAGAATACGCACGCTGACCGGCTCGTTGTTGCTCACGTGTGCTGCTCCAGGGATTTCAACCGCACGATCATCGCTTCCACGCGCGAGCGCGCCTGTTCGTTCTTGGTCAGCAATTGCGCGCGCTCGCCGATCAACTGCTCCTGCTGGTGACGCAGGCTGCGGTTCTCGTCGGTCAACCGCTGGCTGCGCTCGACCAGGGCCTCCACACGGGCGGCAAGTGCGCGGATCTGGGCGAGGGCAGCGGCGTTGTCCATGCGCTCACGATAGGGGCGCGTGCGCGCGGCGGTCAAGCGCCCGATCGCAGCCCGCTTACCCGCCATCAGGCCAATCCCGACAAGGGCTTGCACCGCGCCCGGCGCGGCCGGCATCACGCGCGTGGAACCCGTATGGAACGCCCCGCTGGCGGCCGACGCGGGGTGCCTTGATACACTGGGAAGTCAAATCGCCGGCCCATGCGCCGGCACCTCCTGTTCCCAGCCTGGATGACCCGATGGATCTGCCTGATGTAACCGCTGTGCAAAACGAAAGTCGCCAGTTGGAGTTGGCTTCCTCCGCAGCGGAGTTGCATGGCGGGCTGTGCGGGTGGCTCTCCGGTGGGGGTGCCGACAGCGGCGACTGGCTGGCGCGCATTCTGGCCGACACCGCGCAGGTGGCGCCCAGGCAGGGCGGGGCGCTGGACCAGATGCGGCAGGCCACGGTGGCGCAGCTGGAAGACCGCGATTTCGCCTTCGAACTACTGCTGATCGACGACGGCGCACCGCTGGCGGCGCGCACCGATGCCTTGTTCGACTGGTGTCGCGCCTTTCTGGGCGGCTTCGGCCTGGCGGCGCAGCAGCGCCCGGCACTGACCGAAGAGGGCGAAGAGGCGCTGCAGGACCTGGCGCGGCTGGCGCAGGCGTCCAGCGACGATTTCGATGCGGCCGACGAAGACGACACCGCCCTGGCGGAGATCGAGGAGTTCGTGCGCGTGGCGGTGCTGTTGCTGCATGGCGACTGCGTGATGGGGCCGCGCTTCCGCCAACGTCTGAACTGACCGCACGACCGCCATGAAAAAACTCACCGGGATCGGCGCGGCCGAGTACGCGCGTCGGCGCAAGCAGCTGATGCAGATGGCCGGCGATCAGGCCATCCTGATCCTGCCGGCCGCGCCCGAGCGGGTGCGCAGCCACGACACCCACTACCCGTACCGGCAGGATTCGGATTTCTGGTATCTGAGCGGCTTTCCCGAGCCGGAAGCGGTGCTGGTGCTGGTGCCGGGTCGCAAGCATGGCGAGGCGATCCTGTTCTGCCGCGAGCGCGATGCCGAGCGTGAGGCCTGGGATGGCCCGCGCGAGGGCCAGGAAGGCGCGGTGGAGCGCTACGGCATGGACGATGCCTATCCCATCGACGATGTCGACGAGATCCTGCCGGGCCTGCTGGAAGGGCGCAGCCGCGTCTATTACCACTTCGGGCGCGATGTCGACTTCGACCTCAAGCTGATCGGCTGGCTCAAGCGCGTGCGCGAGCAGGTGCGCCACGGCGCGCAGCCGCCGCACGAATTCCTCGAGCTGGGACATCTGCTGCACGAGCAGCGGCTGTTCAAGTCGCGCGACGAGATCGCCTTGATGCAGCACGCCGCCGACATCAGCGTGCGCGCGCATCGTGCCGCCATGCGGTTGGCGCGGCCGGGGGTGCACGAGTACGAACTGCAGGCAGAGGTGGAGTGCGCGTTCCGCGCCGCCGATGCGTGGCCGGCATACGGCAGCATCGTCGGCACCGGCAGCAACGCCTGCGTGCTGCACTACCGCGCCAACAATGCGCGCAGCCGCGATGGCGAACTGGTGCTGATCGATGCCGGCGCCGAGTACCGCGGTTACGCGGCCGATATCACCCGCACCTTTCCGGTCAACGGCCGTTTCACCCCGGCACAGCGTGCGCTGCACGATCTGGTCGGCGCTGCGCAGGCTGCCGCACTGGCGCAGGCGCGCCCCGGCGTGCCTTACGAAGCCGGGCATCTGGCCGCGGTGCAGACCTTGACCGAGGGGCTGCTGCAGTTGGGCCTGCTCAAGGGCAAGCTGGAGCGCAATATCGCCGACGGCCATTACAAGCGTTTCTATCGGCACAAGACCGGCCACTGGCTGGGGCTGGATGTGCACGATGTAGGCGACTACCGGTTGGCTGGCGACTCGCGTCTGCTCGAGCCCGGTATGGTGTTCACCATCGAGCCGGGACTCTATATCTCCGCCGACGACACCACGGTGGAGGCCAGGTGGCGCGGCATCGGCATCCGCACCGAAGACAATGTGCTGATCACCGCCGACGGCCATCGGGTGCTGACCGGTGCGCTGGCGCGCAGCGCCGATGAGATCGAGGCGGAGATGGCGGACCGCAACGCGTTGCGCGCATAGCGCGGTCATGCCGCCATGAGCGGCCGTGACCTGAATCGGTGCATTGCCTTGCGAGCAACACGCGCACTGCCGGCTTGGTTGGGATTGCGCGGCGTATCCGGCTGAGGGCGGCGGCGTCGCTCGACGCGCGCTGCGCTGGGCGCCTTGCAAACATGAGGCGCCCGGCCGTTGTGCTGCGCGCCGTTCTACTGGCCCAGCTGGGGCGTCTGGGTGCGTTCGGGCTGCTGGACCTGTTCGCCCGGCGTCACCAGTTGCTGCGCGCGTGCAAACGACTGCGCTTCCGGCGTGCTCAATGCCTGCTCGGTCTTCATGTGCGCGCGCAGATGCGCCGGGTTGGCCGGGTCGCCCTGCACCACGAACACGTTTTCGCCACCGTGCACGCCGCGATTGTTGGCCTCGCTCATCAGCACATGATCCACGCGCGACAGGCCGCCTTCCTTGGCCAGCGGCAACAGCGCCGCGCTGAGCCGGTCGCTGGTCTGGTCGGGTGTGCGTCCATGTGCCGCATCGATTGCATGCACGCCGCGCTGGATCTGTTGATACATCGGATGGTCGGGGTGCGAGGACTGGCGTGGATCGTTCATGGCAATGCTCCGTGCGGTGCGGAATGATTCAAGGGGCGGCAAACACCGGGCGGGTCAGATTTTCGGGCGCGCCATCGGTGCACACCACCTCGTCTTCGATACGGATGCCGCCGTAGGGTTTGAACTGTGCAACGCGCGCCCAGTCGACGCTGGCGGCGTGGCCGTTCTTCTTCACTTCGTCCAGCAGCATGTCGATGAAGTACACGCCCGGTTCGATGGTGACCACCATGCCCGGTTCCAGCACGCGGGTCAGGCGCAGATACGGGTGACCGGCGGGGCGTTCGATGCGGCCGCCGCGGTCGCTGGCGGCAAAGCCTGCCACGTCGTGCACCTGCAGGCCGATCAGATGACCCAGCCCGTGCGGGAAGAATGCCGCGCTGACGCCGGTGGCGAGCGCAGCTTCCGGCGACACGGTGAGGATGCCGAAGTCCTTGAGGATGCCCATCAGGGCCAGATGCGCATCCACGTGCAACTGCTTGTAATCCACGCCGCTGCGCACGCCCTGGCCCATGCGCACCTGTGCGGCATCCACCGCATCGATCAGGGCCTGGAATTCGCTGCCGGGGGCGGCGGCATAGGTGCGGGTGATGTCGCTGGCATAGCCGTAGGCGGAAGCACCAGCATCGATCAGGAAGCTGCGCAGCGGCTGCGGCGGCTGCTGGCCGAGTTCGGTGTAGTGCAGCACCGCGCCGTGCTCGTTGAGCGCGATGATGTTGCCGTAGGGCAGTTCGTTGGCGTCCTGACCGACGGCGGCGCAGTAGGCCATATGGATGCCGAACTCGCTCTGGCCGGCGCGGAAGGCCGCTTCGGCGGCGCGATGGCCGCGCACTGCCAACTGCTGGGCGATGCGCAGCAACGCCAGTTCGTACGGCGTCTTGAACGCGCGCTGGTACTCCAGGTAATCGAGCACCGGCTGCGGATTGTTGGGCACATACGCACCGAGCGCGCTCTGCGCCTCGCCCAGGATGGCGCAACGGTCGATCTGCCTGGGCAGCAGCGCCAGGGCCTGGTCCGGGGTACGGATGATGTGGATGTCGCAGTGCTCCACCCACCAGCCGCTGGGCGCGTCGGGCACCACATGCCAGTAGTCGAACGGCTGGCAGAAGATCAGCGTCGGGCGCCTGCCCGGGGTGTAGACCAGCCAGCTGTTGGGCACCCGCGTCAGCGGCACCCAGGCCTTGAACTGCGGATTGACCGCGTAGGGATAGTCGCGGTCGTCGAACACCTGGTAATGCAGGCTGCCGCTGGGCACCACCAGGTGGTCAAAGCCGCCGCGCTGCAGCGCCTCGTCGGCGCGCGCGGTCAGCGTGCGCAGGTGGTCGGAATACAGGTGGCTCAAGGACGGCTGGGGCATGCGGGGCTCGATCGGCAATGCAAAGACAGGTCGCGATTTTGCCGTAATCGTGGTGATGCTGTCCTTCAGCCCAGCATGTGTTCTTCGGCGATCCAGGCGCGCAGGCGTTGGCGATGCGGCTCGGACATGGTCAGGAAGCGGAAGCCGGCCCAGGCCTGTCCGGGTGCGTGCGCGGCTTCGGTCCACAACAGATGCACGCCGACATCGATCTCGGTGGCACGGCCGATGCGCTCGGGCAGGCTGAAGCGCAATTGATACAGGGCGTCGTCATGCAGCGGAACCGAGGCCAGCAGCAGCATGCCGGTTTCCGAGACATTGCCGACCCGACCGATCTGCGCCTCGCTGAGCATGTCGGTCACCGGTATCAGGTCGGACGGCTGGCGGCGCGGTGCGCGGCGGGTGTCCTGGATCATGGGTTGACCTCCGCGGCGGGCGCCTGGCCGGCCAGGCTGCGCAGCGTGCGCACGGTGGCATGCCAGGCGCGGTCGATCAGGCGCGATTTCTCTTCGACCAGCAGGCGCGCCTGGCCGCCGGCCATCAACCGCGACAGGCCATCCAGCGAGTGCTCGGCGACCTTTTGCCCACGTTGATTGACGAACAGCGCGTTGCCGGTCATCGGGCTGTACCAGGACAGCCGTTGCCGGCGCAGGTCACCCTGCTGGTTGATCACGAACTCGAACCAGCTGCCGAACGGCAGGCTGCGCAGCTGCGTGTAACAGGCCTCTTCGGCCGGCGACCGTGGGCCGGCGATGTCCTTGCGCGGTGCGCTGTCGCCCTGGTCGCCCAGCCGCGTGCGCGCCTTGAGCCTGGTGGCGAGTTCGGTGCGCGACGTCGTCTCGTCCTCGCCGCCGGGCGTGGACAGGCGCCGCGCGATCGCCGCCGCTTCATCGTGGTGATAGCCGACCTGCAGGAGCGCGGTTTCGATCTCGGTGCCGAGCGCGATGTCGGCAGGTTGCCCCTTGCTGCGGCAGGTGACTTCGGCGATACGCGCGGTCAGGGCCTGGCGCTCGTCCCATTCGGGCGATTGCTCACCCTGGCGCAGCAATGTCAGCGTCAGCACGTCCGACCATGCCTGACGCAGCAGCGCCTGCACGAAGCGCGGCGGAACGCTCTGCTCGCACAACTGCTCGATGCGCGCCTCGGCCTGCTGCTTGGCCGACTCCAGCCGCTCCTTGCCGCGCGCCGCATCCACATGGCGGCGCTCGGCGAGGTCGGCCTTGCGCGCCAAGGCGCGCAGATGCGCCTGGATATCGTCGTTGGCCGCGGCGAACACGGCCTCGTCGCCCTGGTAGTCGTTGACGATCCGGTCCACCGCGCTGCCCAGCTTGTGCAGCAACTGCGGGTCGACGTCGTCGTCGCCCAGCCAGACCGCGCCAGACTCGGCCACGGTGTTGAGCAATTCGCGCACCGGGTGCTGATCGCGTACGAAGAAATGCGTATCGGCCAAGGCCGCGCGCACCACCGGCACCTGCAACTTGGCGAGCAGGGCCTGCGCCGGGGTCTGCTCGCGCACTTCGCGTTGCATCTGCGCGTAGAGCAGGCCGAGCAGATCGAAGGTGTCGGTGTCCTGCGGCGACAGCGCGGCGTCGGGGCCGTGTTGCGCCCGCAGCAAGGCAAGCAGCTGGCGCTGCACCGCATCGATACCGCTGGGCTGCGCCGCCGCTGCTGCCTGTGCCGCCAGCGTGCCCTGCAGGCTGGCCAGTGCGTCGCTGACGGCGGCCGTGGGCACGGCCGAGGAGGCGAGCCGGGGAGATGCTTTTTCGGGTGTTGCCTGCGCGCTGGCCGCAGGCGCTGCGCCGTGATCTGAAGAGCTTTGATTCGCCGCTGCGCCTACGTTGCCGGCTGCCTGCGACTGACGCGCCGACGACATCAGGCCGCCGAGCGCCTGCACTGCATCGCTCAGCGCAGGTGCTGCCTGCTCACCATAGGTCGCCCCTGCCAGTGTCATCGGCATGGCGGGCGGATCCAGCAGCGCGCTCTGCCACGGTGTCGGTGCCGATTGCCCGCTCCAGCCGGTTGCAGGCCGCCCGTTGCGCGGCGGCAGTGCGCGCGCGCTGGCGGCCGTAGCATCCTTCGGAGCGTTGGCTGCTGCAGGCGGTGCGCGCCGCGACTGCACCTGGGTGGGCTTGACCAGGTAAGGGTGATAGATCAGCCCCGGCAGGACGCCTTCCTGCGCGAGCGTGCCGTTGGCGCGCTCGTACAGATCGTTCAAACGCTCGATGACCTGACGCTCGAACACGCGGTACAGCGTCAGCTGCCCATCCAGGCTCAGTCCCAGCGTTTCGCCGCACTGGCGCAGCACGCGGCACAAGGCGTACGGGCCCAGCGGTACTGCTTCCAGTTCGAACTCGGCCACCGCGCCGATCACCGCCACCCGCTGCGCCAGCAATTGCAGCGCATCGGCGCGGCGGGAGGTCTCACGGCGCGCAATCTCGCTGAGCACGATATCGCGATCGATATCGGTGTCCTCCACCAGGGTGAGCATCTGCGGATGCGCCGATACATCGGCTATTGGCATCAGCGACGGGCGATCGCGCAGCGTGGCCAGGTCCTGCGCCAGCTGCTGCAGAAACGCCTGCGGAAACCGATCGATGTGGTCGCGCAGGCCGCGCGTCTGCGCATAGGTTTCGGCCTGGATCTGGCTGTTGCGTGCATGCTCGGCCTGATGCAGCAGCTCGCGTTCCAGCTCGACGATGGTCAGCCGCAACGGCCCGCTGAGCGCCTGCACGCAGTGCGCGTGCAGCGCGGCGAGCAGGCGCCGCCCGCGCGCGGAAACCGGCGCATCGGCGATCGGGCCGCTGAGCGTGTGCTGCAGGGAGGAGGCGGGAGTGGACATCCGGGGGAGGCGGGCTCGGTGCGAGGCGTGAGCTATGTAGCATGTTTTTCCGCCGGGCAGCGACCAGGCGGGCGCAGGACGCGCCTCGCCAGCTACGGTCGCCACCCGGACGCGGACGGCGCGCGTGGCGCGGCTCGCTGGATCCGCGCGCTAATGCTGTCGTGTGCGCTATCGATCATGGCGCGGCGTGCTGGCTGCGGTGCCGCGCCGCGATCGCCGCGATCAGCCCAGAAACAGCTCGACCACGTCATTGGTGAAGCGGCGGCCCAGCTCGGTCGGCACCACGCGTCCGTCCTGCGCGGTCATCCAGCCTTGCGCAATCGCGCGCGCCACAGGCAACTCGACGACCGAGGCGTCCAGGCCGGTGGAGACTTCGAAGTCGCGCAGGGAGAAGCCCTGGTGCAGGCGCAGCAGGTTGAGCATGTATTCGAACGGCAGCCGCTCACGCGGCACGATCTCGTCGCCGCCGATCGACGCCGCGCTGCCGGCGCTGGCCAGATAACTCTGCGGATGTTTGTGCTTCCAGCGTCGCAGCACATGCTGTTCGGCGCCGGAACTGATCTTGCCGTGCGCCCCGGCGCCGATGCCCAGGTAATCGCCGAAGCGCCAGTAATTGAGGTTGTGCGCGCATTGCAGCCCTGGCCTGGCGTAGGCGCTCACTTCGTACTGCGCGTAGCCGGCATAGGCCAGCAGGCGCTGGCAATGCTCCTGCATGTCCCAGGCCGCATCGTCGTCGGGAATGCCCTTGGGCGGCCGCGCGAAGAACACCGTGTTCGGCTCCAGCGTGAGCTGGTAATGCGACATGTGGGTGGGCTGCAGCGCGAAGGCGCGCTCGAGATCGCGCTCGGCCTGCGCCAGGGTCTGCTCGGGCAGCGCGTACATCAGGTCGATATTGAAATTGTCGTAGCCGGCATCCTGGGCCAGCTTGATCGCACGCTCGGCCTCGGCACTGTCGTGGATGCGACCCAGCCGCTGCAGCGCTACATCGTCGAAGGTCTGCACACCGAAGCTCAGCCGGTTCACGCCGGCGGCGCGATAGCCGTCGAAGCGGCCATGCTCGGCGGTGCCTGGATTGGTTTCCAGGGTGATCTCCAGATTCGGTGCAAAGCGCAGCCGCGCGGCTGCCGCCTGCAGAAACCGGTCGATGGCCTGGGGCGGAAACAGGCTCGGCGTGCCGCCGCCGAAGAACACCGAATGCACCACGCGCCCCCACACCAGCGGCAGGTCCGCATCCAGGTCGCGGATCAACGCATCCACGTAGTCCTCGAACGGCAGCACGCCCTTGGCCGCATGCGAGTTGAAATCGCAGTACGGGCATTTGCGCACGCACCAGGGCAGGTGCACGTAAAGCGATAGCGGCGGTGGAATCAGGTCGGGCACTGCGTCAGGCCAGGGTTCACAGCGACAGGGCGTGCAGCTTGTGCTGCAGCGTGGCCAGCGCCACCGCACGGTGGCTCAGCCGGTTCTTCAACGCGGTATCCATCTCCGCAGCGGTCAGGCCATGCACCGGATCCAGAAACACCGGGTTGTAGCCGAAGCCGCCGGTGCCGCGTGGTTCGGTGGTGATCACCCCTTCCCAGCTGCCTTCGGCGATCAGCGGCTGCGGATCTTCCGGGTGACGCAGCAGCACGATCACCGCGTAAAACCGCGCGCTGCGGCGCTCGGCCGGCACGGCGCGCATGGCGTCGAGCAGCTTGGCGTTGTTGGCCTGGGCATCGGTCGGGCTGCCGGCATAGCGCGCGCTGTACAGGCCGGGTGCGCCGCCGAGCGCATCGACGATCAGGCCGGAGTCGTCGGCCAGTGCCGGCAGGCCGGTGACCGCGCTGGCATGGCGTGCCTTGATCAAGGCGTTCTCGACGAAGGTCAGGCCGGTTTCCGGTACATCGTCCACGCCCAGCTCGCCTTGCGCCACGATGCGCAGCGGCAGGTCGGCGAGCATGGCGCGCAGTTCTTCCAGCTTGCCGGCGTTGCCGCTGGCCAGG
This sequence comes from Xanthomonas sp. NCPPB 1826, assembly GCF_056725285.1. Classification (NCBI taxonomy): domain Bacteria; kingdom Pseudomonadati; phylum Pseudomonadota; class Gammaproteobacteria; order Lysobacterales; family Lysobacteraceae; genus Xanthomonas; species Xanthomonas sp. NCPPB 1826. The sequence continues at coordinate 3,938,235 of NZ_CM161521.1, read as the reverse complement.
ACCAGTTGTTTCATTGCTTGGGCTCCAGCAGGTCCCACTTGGTGCCGTACAGATCGCGGAACACCACGACCGTGCCGTACGGTTCCTCGCGCGGGGTTTCCAGGAATTCCACCCCGAACGCCTGCATCGCCGCGTGGTCGCGCCAGAAGTCGTCGGTGTAGAGAAAATGATCCACCCGCCCACCGGTCTGGTCGCCGATGCGTGCGCGCTGGGCGGCATCGGCCGGCTGCGCAAGCAGCAAGCCGGCGTCCTGCGCGCTGCCCGGGCCGATCACCACCCAGCGCTTGCCGTCGCCAAGTGCGCGATCCTCCAGCACCTGGAACCCCAGCGCACCGGTGTACCAGGCGATCGCCGCGTCGTAGTCGGCGACCAGCAGGGTGGTCAGGGCGATGCGCCGGCTCATCCGGCCAGCGCAGCGCGTTGCAGGGCGAACAGTTCGCTCATGCCTTGTTCGGCGAGTGCGAGCAGTGCGTTGAGTTCGTCGCGACGGAAGGCGTGGCCTTCGGCGGTACCCTGCAGCTCGATGAAGCCGCCGCCGTCATTCATCACCACATTCATGTCGGTGTCGCAGTCGCTGTCTTCGGGGTAATCCAGATCCAGCACCGGCTCGCCGCGATAGATGCCCACCGACACCGCGGCCACGGCGCCGATCAGCGGGTGCTTCTTGATGTCGCCACGCTTGAGCAGCAGGTTCACCGCATCGGCCAGCGCCACGTAGGCGCCGGTGATCGCGGCGGTGCGGGTGCCGCCATCGGCCTGCAGCACATCGCAGTCCAGGGTGATGGTGCGCTCGCCCAGGGCATTGCGATCCACGCAGGCGCGCAGTGCGCGGCCGATCAAGCGCTGGATTTCCAGCGTGCGTCCGCCCTGCTTGCCACGTGCGGCTTCGCGATCGGAACGGGTGTGGGTGGAGCGCGGCAGCATGCCGTATTCGGCGGTCACCCAGCCTTCGCCCTTGCCGCGCAGGAATCCGGGGACGCGGTTTTCCACGCTGGCGGTGCACAGCACGCGGGTGTCGCCGAAGCTGACCAGCACCGAGCCTTCGGCGTGACGGGTGAAGGCGCGTTCGATGCGCACCGGGCGCAGCTGGTCGGCCGTGCGGCCGCTGGGACGGGAAAAGGTCATGCGATGAGTCCGGAAGTCGGGAGGTGGGTCTGGGTCGGCGCGTGGCGGGGCGGTCAGCCAGCGCGGGCCGCTAGGGTACCATTCGCGCTTTGAAGGCACGGGACTGACGATGATTCGAAGCATGACCGCGTTTGCTGGTGGCGAACGCATCACGCCCTGGGGCACGCTCGGCTGCGAGCTGCGCTCGGTCAACCATCGGTTTCTGGAAGTGGGCGTGCGCCTGCCCGAAGAACTGCGTGCGCTGGAGCCGCTGCTGCGCGAGCGGGTGGCGGCGAAAAACAGCCGCGGCAAGCTGGATCTGGCGCTGCGCCTGCGTGCGCCGGACAACGCGCAGACCCTGGCCGTGAACGAATCGCTGCTGCAGGAACTGGGCGTACTGGCCACGCGCCTTGACGGCATGTTCCCCAAGCTGCAGGTCGGCTTCACCGATCTGTTGCAGCTGCCCGGCGTGCTGCAGGTGCAGGACGTGGACGCACCTGCATTGCAGGCGCAGGCCCTGGCATTGCTGGACGAGGTGGTGGACAGTTTCGTCGCCGCGCGCGAGCGCGAAGGCGGCAAGCTGGCCGATGCGATCAGCGAGCGGGTCGATGCGATCGAACGCATTGCCGCCGAGGTGCGCACGCTGATTCCCGTCATCCGCGAAGGGCAGCGTGCCAAGCTGGCCGCCCGTCTGGCCGATCTGCCGCATCCGGTGGACCCGGGTCGCGCCGAACAGGAACTGGTGCTGTGGCTGCAGAAGTTGGACGTGGACGAAGAGCTCGACCGCCTGTCCAGCCACATCGCCGAGATCCGCCGCGTGCTCAGGCAGCGCGAGCCGGTCGGCCGCCGCTTGGACTTCCTGCTGCAGGAATTCAACCGCGAAGCCAATACGCTCGGCTCCAAGTCGGTGGACAGCCGCACCTCCAACGCCGCGGTGGATCTGAAGGTGCTGATCGACCAGATCCGCGAGCAGGTGCAGAACATCGAATAGCCGGGAGTGGTGAATGGGCATTCGGGATTGGTCGGCGGCCATCCCGGGTTTCAGCGGGGCGCGGCCAATACCGGTAGCATATCGACCCCGGTGGTACCGGTCCGCAGCCCGTTCGCGAATCCCGACTCCCCAAGCCCGAATCCCTGACCCTATGCGCGGCACCCTCTATATCGTTGCGGCCCCTTCCGGCGCCGGCAAGAGCAGCATCGTCAACGCCACCCTGGCGCGTGATCCCAAGATCGCCTTGTCGATCTCGTTCACCTCGCGCGCGCCGCGGCCGGGCGAACGGCATGCCGAGCACTACCATTTCGTTTCCGCCGACGAGTTCCAGGGCATGATCGAAGCGGGCGACTTTTTCGAATACGCACTGGTGCATGGCGACTGGAAGGGCACCGCGCGGCAGTCGGTGGAGCCGCAGCTGGCCGCCGGTCACGACGTGCTGCTGGAGATCGACTGGCAGGGCGCGCGCCAGGTGCGCCAGAAGGTGCCCGACGCGGTCAGCGTGTTCATCCTGCCGCCGTCGCGCCAGGCGCTGGACGAGCGCATGCGCAAGCGCGGCCAGGACAGCGAGGACGTGATGGCGCAGCGTCTGGCCGCCGCCCGCGAAGAGATGCTGCATTTCGAGGAGTTCGATTACGTCATCATCAACGAGACCTTCGACACCGCGGTCTCGGAGATGTGCGCGATCTTCACCGCCAGCCGGCTGCGCCGGCAGGCGCAACAGCAGCGGCATGCCGAGTTGATCCGGGCCTTGCTGGACTGAGCGGCTCAAATCCCTGATTCCAAAGGAAACTGAATAGGCCCAGGTTGCCGTGACGGCGGCCCGGGCGTACACTCCGCCCCCTTTCCCTCATTCGATGCGCGGCCGTTGCTGGTCGCCGGGAGCCCGCATGGCCCGCATTACCGTAGAAGATTGCCTGGAAGTCGTGAACAACCGTTTCGAGCTGGTCATGATGGCGTCCAAGCGCGCCCGTCAGCTCGCCAACGGCGTGCAGCCGTTGATCGAAAATGCCGACGCCAGCGACAAGCCCACCGTGATGGCACTGCGCGAGATCGCCGCACGCCGGATCGACAACGCGCTGATCGACGAAGTCGAGAAGGCCGAGCGCGAGCGCGCCGAACGCGAAGCGCTGGAATGGGCCGCTGCCGAAGTCGTCGCCGACGAAGACATGTCCAAGAACGACGATTGATTGTTCGCATCGCTGCGATCGATCTGAACAGCCCGCCATGTGCGGGCTGTTTTCGTTTCAGGCCCGCTTTGTCGCCTGCGGTGTGCAAACGTTTGCCGTGACTGCGTTGCTGGCATAGTCTTCCGGCATGAACCCAGGCCCCACTGCCCAGGCGACCGTCGTGACGTCTCCGTCTTCCGACCAGGCCATCCCCGACTACGTCCTGCACCTTGAACGCGCGGCCAGCTACCTTCCCAAGGAGCAGCTGCCGATCCTGCGCCGTGCCTGGGAAGTGGGCGCCAGCGCGCATGCCGGCCAGACCCGCAAGTCGGGCGAGCCTTACATCACCCATCCGGTTGCGGTCGCCGGCGTGCTCGCCGAGCTCGGCCTGGACATGGAATCGCTGATCGCCGCGATCCTGCACGACACCATCGAAGACACCCCGCTGACCCGCGAAGAGCTGGCGTCGGAATTCGGTGAGGCGGTGGCCGAGCTGGTCGATGGCGTCACCAAGCTGGACAAGCTCAAGTTCCGCGACCGCCAGGAAGCGGCGGCGGAGAGCTTCCGCAAGATGCTGCTGGCGATGTCGCGCGACTTGCGCGTGATCATGATCAAGCTGGCCGACCGCCTGCACAACATGCGCACGCTGGGTGCGCAGAGCAGCGAGGCGCGCAGCCGCATCGCGCGCGAAACGCTGGAAATCTACGCGCCGATCGCCCAGCGCCTGGGCATGAGCCTGATCAAGTCCGAGCTGCAGAATCTGGGCTTCCGCGCGCTGTATCCGTGGCGTCACGCCATCATCGAAAAACATATCCGCAGCCAGCCGGTGGTGCGGCGCGAATCGATGGCGCAGGTGGAAGTGCAGCTGTCGCAGCGGCTGGCCAAGGAAGGGCTGGAGCATCGCCTGGTCAGCCGCATCAAGACGCCCTGGAGCATCTATTCCAAGATGCACGAAGAGAACAAGTCCTTCGACCAGGTGATGGATGTGTTCGGCTTCCGCCTGGTGGTGCGCTCGGTGGCCGATTGCTATCACGCGCTGGGTGCGGTGCATGCCACCTTCAAGCCGCTGGACGGGCGCTTCCGCGATTTCATCGCCATCCCCAAGGCCAACGGCTATCAGTCGCTGCACACCGTGTTGTTCGGCCCGTATGGCTCGCCGATCGAAGTGCAGATCCGCACCGAGGAGATGGACCTGATCGCCGAACGCGGCGTGGCCGCGCACTGGACCTACAAGGTCGGCTCGGCCTCGCCCAACAGCGCGCAGAGCCGCGCGCATGACTGGATCGTGGAGCTGATCGATTCGCAGCGTGCGGCCGGTTCGTCGCTGGAGTTCCTGGACAACGTCAAGGTCGACCTGTTCCCGGACGAGGTCTATCTGTTCACGCCCAAGGGCAAGATCCTGGCGCTGCCGCGCAACTCCACCGCGCTGGACTTTGCCTACGCGGTGCACACCGACGTGGGCAACCGCGCGGTCGCCTCGCGGGTGGACAAGAAACTGGTGCCGCTACGCACCAAGCTGGCCAGTGGCCAGGCGGTGGAAATCATCACCGCGCGCTCGGCCACGCCCAAGCCGCAGTGGCTGGAGTTCGTGGTCAGCAGCAAGGCGCGTACCGCGATCCGTCACCAGCTCAAGCAGCTCGAACACGAGGACGCCGTGCAGCTCGGCCACCGCATGCTCGATCGCGCGCTGGAAGCGATGGACAGCTCGCTGGAGCGGTTGCCCAAGGGCCGCCTGGACGCCTTCCTCACCGAGCATCGCTATCCCCGCCTGGAAGCCTTGCTGGCCGACGTGGCGCTGGGCAACTGGATGCCGACCCAGGCCGCGCAGGCGCTGATGGCCTACGCCGAATTGCGCGGTGGCGGCCACTCCAAGCATTCGCATGAAAAGATCCTGATCGACGGCAGCGAGCGCGGCGTGATCAGCTTCGCCAACTGTTGCCAGCCGATTCCCGGCGACGAAATCATGGGTTACCACACCGCCGGCAAGGGCATCGTGGTGCACCGTCTGGACTGCCCCAACCTGGCCGAGCTGCGTAAATCGCCCGAACGCTGGGTGCCGATCGACTGGGACTCGGGCGTGACCGGCGATTACGACACCGCACTGGTGGTCGAGGTGGAAAACCGCACCGGCGTGCTGGCCCAGCTGGCTGCGGCGATTGCGCAGAGCCAGTCCAATATCGAGCGCGTGGATTACCTGGACCGCGATTTCAACGCGGCGGTGCTGCGCTTCAACATCCAGGTCCGCGACCGCCGCCATCTGGCTGAAGTGATGCGCCGGCTGCGGCGCCTGCATGTGGTGCAGAGCGTGGGGCGGCAGTAGCGGCCCGGTTCCTGTCGAGAGGCAGCGCTGAGGCCGTCCAGGCAATAGCGTGCATTGATGCGCCGATGCCGGGCCTCGGGCCTGCCGCGGCGACAGGTAGCGAGCGCCGCGCGCGTGCTCGGTCAGGCTCCACGCCACCCTTGCAGCGCGATCTGTCCGGTACGCCAGCACGGTGCCTGGCGATCGTCGCAAGATGCGTGGCAACAAGATCGTGCGCAACAGTCGAGCAAATCCGCACAAACGCCTAAACTGCAGCACACATCTTTGCAGTGGAGCTTCCATGTCCCAGATCATCCATACCGACCAGGCACCCGCCGCCATCGGCCCGTATTCGCAGGCCGTGCGTGCCGGCAACACGGTGTATTTCTCCGGGCAGATCCCGCTGGATCCGGCCACCGGCGAGATCGTGCCGGGCGATGTCGGCGTGCAGGCACGCCGCGCGTTCGACAACCTCAAGGCGGTGGCCGAAGCCGCCGGTGGCTCGCTCGACAAGATCGTGCGGCTGGGCCTGTACCTCACCGATCTCGGCCAGTTCGCTGCCGTCAACGCAGTGATGCAGGAGTATTTTCAGGCGCCGTTCCCGGCGCGTTCGACCATCGAGGTCTCCGGCCTGCCCAAGGGTGCCGGCTTCGAGGTCGATGCGGTGATGGTGCTCGACTGATCCAGCTCGGCTGACCCGAGCGCCCTGCCGTGCCGCGTGCCGCGACCGTCACCCCGCGCCTGGCCGTCGCAGGCCAGGCCTCGCTTGCCAGCCTGCCCGGCGTCGGCCCCAAGGTGGCCGAGAAATTCGCTGCGCGCGGCATCTTGACGCTGCAGGATCTGTGGCTGCATCTGCCGTTGCGCTACGAAGACCGCACCCGGCTGACCACGATCGCTCAGTTGCAGAGCGGCGTGCCGGCGCAGATCGAAGGGCGTGTGGATGCGGTGGAGCGCGGCTTCCGTTACCGGCCGGTGTTGCGGGTGGCGGTCTCGGACGAGTCGCATGGCAGCGTGGTGCTGCGCTTCTTCCATTTCCGCGCGGCGCAGGTCGCGCAGTTCGCACCGGGCACGCGGCTGCGGGTGTTCGGCACGCCCAAGCCGGGACAGAACGGCTGGGAAATCGTGCACCCCAGTTACCGCGTGCTGGCACCGGGCGAGGATGCCGGGCTGGGCGACAGCCTGGATCCGGTCTATCCGGTGCTGGAAGGCGTGGGCCCGGCCACGTTGCGCAAACTCATCGGCCAGGCGCTGGAGCGCTTGCCGGCCGAGGCCGCGCTGGAACTGCTGCCGCCGCATTGGCTGCAGGACGCACAACTGCCGTCGCTGCGCAGCGCGCTGCTGACCATGCATCGCCCGCCGGTGAACACCGACCCGCAGCAACTGCTCGCAGGCGGGCATCCGGCCCAGCAACGCCTGGCGATCGAAGAACTATTGGCGCATCAGCTCAGCCTGCGTCGCCAGCGCATCGCCTTGCAGCGCTTCCGCGCACCGCTGCTGCCTGGCAACGGCACCCTGGTGCAGCAGCTGCGCGCGGCATTGCCGTTCCAGCTTACCGGTGCGCAGCAGCGCGTGTTCGCCCAGATTGCCCGCGACCTGGCAAAACCGTCGCCGATGCTGCGGTTGGTGCAGGGCGATGTCGGCAGCGGCAAGACCGTGGTCGCCGCATTGGCGGCGATGCTGGCGGTAGAGCAGGGCAAGCAGGTCGCACTGGCTGCGCCGACCGAGCTGCTGGCCGAGCAGCACCTGACCAATCTACGTGGCTGGCTGGAACCGCTGGGCGTGCGCATCGTCTGGCTGGCCGGCAAGGTCACCGGCAAGGCGCGCGCCGCGGCAATGGCCGAGGTGGCCTCCGGCCAGGCGCAGGTGGTGGTCGGCACGCACGCCCTGATGCAGGACGCGGTGGTCTTCCACGATCTGGCGCTGGCCATCATCGACGAGCAGCACCGCTTCGGCGTGCATCAGCGCCTGGCCTTGCGCGACAAGGGTGCGGCCGCCGGCAGCGTGCCGCATCAGTTGGTGATGACCGCCACGCCGATCCCGCGCACCCTGGCGATGTCCACCTATGCGGATCTGGATGTCTCGGCCATCGACGAGCTGCCGCCCGGGCGCACGCCGGTGCAGACCATCGTGCTCAGCGCCGAGCGTCGGCCGGACCTGGTCGAGCGCATCCGCGCCGCCTGCGCCGAAGGGCGCCAGGCGTACTGGGTCTGCACCTTGATCGAAGAAAGCGAGGAGCCCGGCAAGGGCGCGCCCAGTGGCCCGCCGAGGATCGAGGCCCAGGCGGCGGAGGCCACCTTCGAAGCGCTGTCCGCGCAATTGCCCGGCGTGCGCGTGGCGCTGGTGCACGGGCGCATGAAAGCGGCGGAAAAACAGAAGGCCATGCTGGATTTCAAGCAGGGCCAGACCGATCTGCTGGTCGCCACCACGGTGATCGAGGTGGGCGTGGACGTGCCCAACGCCTCGCTGATGATCATCGAGAATGCCGAGCGCCTGGGTCTGGCGCAGTTGCACCAGTTGCGCGGCCGGGTCGGCCGCGGCGCGGCCGCGTCCAGCTGCGTGCTGCTGTATCAGGCCCCGTTGTCGATGATGGCGCGGCAACGCCTGGAAACCATGCGCCAGACCAACGACGGCTTCGTGATCGCAGAAAAGGATCTGGAGCTGCGCGGCCCCGGCGAATTGCTGGGCACGCGGCAGACCGGCCTGGCCAGTTTCCGCATCGCCGATCTCACCCGCGATGCCGGGCTGCTGCCGCGCGTGCAGGTGCTCGCCGAACGGCTGCTGGCCGAAGCGCCGGACATTGCCGACCGCGTGGTCGCGCGCTGGATCGGCAGCGCGGTGCGTTATGCCGCGGCTTGAGCGGCGGTGATTGGGGATTCGGGATTCGGGATTCGGGATTGGTCAGAGCTGGCTGCTGCGGCCTGTAGGTTCGCGTGACCGGCCGATCCTTGCGAAGATGCGGCAACGAATCCCGAATGACCAATCCCCAATCCCATGACCAAAAAGATACCGCTGCTGATCGACACCGACCCGGGCGTGGACGACGCGCTGGCCTTGCTGATGGCCTTCAACGACACCCGGCATGACGTCGTTGGCCTGACCATCGCCGCCGGCAACGTGGGCCTGGAGCACACCGTGCGCAACGCCTTGAAGGTTTGCGAGATTGCCGGGCGCGACGATGTGCCGGTCTATGCGGGCTGCCCGCAGCCGCTGCTGCATCCCTCGGTGGACGCGGCGCATGTGCATGGCATCGACGGCTTTGGCGATGTCGGCCTGGCGCCGGCCAAGCGCGCTGCCGAGACCGAGCACGCCGCGCTGGCCATCCTGCGCCTGTCGCACGAATACGCCGGCGAGCTGCTGCTGGTCGCGCTCGGCCCGTTGACCAATCTGGCCCTGGCCCTGACGCTGGATCCGACCCTGCCGCAGCGCGTGGCGCGGCTGGTGGTGATGGGCGGGGCGTTGACCGGGCACGGCAACATCACCGCCGCGGCCGAATTCAATATCGGCTTCGACCCGGAAGCGGCACATATCGTGTTCCGCGGTTTTCCGCAGTTCGACGTGGCCGACTGGGAAGCCACCATCGCGCACGGGCTGCTGCATCGCGATGTCGAGCAATGGCTGGCGGCCGACTCCGCGCAGGCGCGGTTCTACGAGGAAATTTCGCGCAAGACCCGGCTGTGGTCCGAAGACAGCCGTGGCGAGCACTGGTACGCCGCCGACGCGCTGGCGATGGCGTTCGCGCTGCATCCGGAGGGCGCGCAGCGGCTGGAGCAGCGGCCGGTGCATATCGAGCTGACCGGCACCCACACCCGCGGCATGACCCTGGTGGACTGGGAGCGCCGGGATGGCAACCCCGATAACGCCAACCTGCTGCTGGACTACGATCGCCAGCAATTCTTCGGCCTGGTCGCGGCGGCGCTGGCGGCGGGCTAGGGCGATCTTGCGCCGGGCGTCTGGAGGCCGCTATAATGCCCGGCTTATCCAGGCAGCCCGGCGCCAAGTCCATGAAAGATAACGTTCATCCCAGCTACAACGACGTCGTCTTCCACGACGTGACGTCCGATTTCAAGATTCTGACCCGTTCCACCATGAGCTCGAAAGAGACCGTGAAGTGGGAAGACGGCCAGGAATACCCGCTGATCAAGGTGGATATCTCCTCGGCCTCGCACCCGTTCTATACCGGCAAGCACAAGGTGATCGACACCGGCGGCCGGATCGACAAGTTTCAGAAGCGCTACGCGCGCTGAGCTTGCAGGACGGGCTGTACCGGCAGCGGCCGCGCATTGCGCGGCCGTTGTTTTTTGGGGCGGCGGCAACTTCGTTTTCACGCCTTCGACGGGGCGTCTACGACTTCTGTCCAAGCGACGGCCAAAATGTTGCTGTGCGATAATGGCGTGATCCGGGGCGATGCCCTGGACTTCCATCACGTGCCTGCCCATTTGGTGACAGGCGCCTTCCACTGAAGGAGCGTACACAGTGTCCGATCTTGATCAGGTCACGCTCAACGCCGGCGACAAGTCGGTCGTTCTGCCGGTTCTCAAGCCCACGCTTGGCAATGATTGCGTCGATATTTCAAAGCTGACCAAAGAAACCGGTCTGTTCACCTACGACTCGGGCTTTACCGCCACCGCCAGCTGCAAGTCGGCCATCACCTACATCGATGGCGACAACGGCGTGCTGCTGTATCGCGGCTACCCGATCGAACAGTTGGCCGAGAAGTCCAGCTTCCTCGAAGTCTCGTACCTGCTGATGAACGGCGAGCTGCCGACCGCGGACGAATTCAAGAAGTTCGACCACGAAGTCACGCATCACACGATGATGCACGAGTCGCTGAAGAACTTCCTCGGTGGCTTCCGCCATGACGCCCACCCGATGGCCATGCTGGCCGGTTCGGTCGCCTCGCTGTCGGCGTTCTACCACGACACCCTAGACCTCAACGATCCGGAGCAGCGCCGCCAGGCCGCCATCCGTCTGATCGCCAAGGTGCCGACCCTGGCTGCTGCCGCGTACCGCTATTCGATCGGCTGGCCGATCCGCTACCCGCGCAACAACCTCAACTACGTCGACCGCTTCCTGCACATGATGTTCGAAGTGCCGAGCGAGCCGCTGGAGATCAATCCGGTGGTGGCCAAGGCGCTGGATCTGCTGTTCATCCTGCATGCCGATCACGAGCAGAACGCCTCGACCTCGACCGTGCGTCTGGTCGGTTCGACCGGTGCCAACCCGTACGCCTCGGTCGCAGCGGGCATCACCGCGCTGTGGGGCCCGGCACACGGTGGCGCCAACGAAGCCGTGCTGAAGATGCTGGAAGAGATCGGCACCGCCGACAACGTCGAGTCGGCCGTGGCCAAGGCCAAGGACAAGAACTCCTCGTTCCGCCTGATGGGCTTCGGTCACCGCGTCTACAAGAACTTCGACCCGCGCGCCAAGATCATCCGTGAGATGACCCATAAGGTGCTGGGCGAACTGGGCGTCAACGATCCGCTGCTGGAAGTGGCGCTGAAGCTGGAAGAAGCTGCGCTGAAGGACGACTACTTCGTGCAGCGCAAGCTGTACCCGAACGTCGACTTCTACTCGGGCCTGATCTACAAGGCGCTGAACATCCCGGTGGAAATGTTCACCGTGATGTTTGCCATCGCACGCACCGCCGGCTGGGTGTCGCATTGGCTGGAGCAGCAGGTCGACCCGGAAATGAAGATCGGCCGTCCGCGCCAGATCTACACCGGCTACGACAAGCGCGACTACACCGACGCCGGCCAGCGCTAAGCGCCTGCGGTTGTCTGCTTGAACGAACGCCCCGCATTGCGGGGCGTTTGCTTTTGCGGGTTGGCGTTGTGGTCAGTGGTCAGTGGTCACGCGGCATGGCGCGCTGCGCTCAGCGCGTGCGCGGCAGGGCGTGGCCACCATCCTCTTCTGCCAACAACTGACGCAACTGGGCGGCCGAGGCGCGCTGCATCGGTTTTTCGTCCAGCTGCGACAACGGTGCCTGGCGCAAGGCATCGTACGGCAGCACGGTCAGGTCGAAGGTCAGTTCCTCGGCACTGAACAGCCACACCGGAAACTCGGCTGTGCGCTCGCGGTCCAGGCGCAGCCGGCGCGTACGTGATTCGGCCGGAATGCGGTGTTCTTCCAGGAAGCGCTGCACGGCGTCGGCATCGTCGCTGTGCAACTGCAGCTGCACCGGCGCATTCGCGTCGGCCGTGCCATCGAGCACCGGGCCGGCCAGGCGCGGCCGGAATGGGCTAAGAAACTCCAGCGCGCGCAATGCGGCCTCGCGGCGTTGGCGCAGCCGCAGCCCGTGCGCCGGCCCGGCGAACAGGCGCTGGTGCTCGCGCAATGCATCTTCGATCTCGCGGTTACGCGGCAGCGATGCGTCGTCGTGGATGCCCAGCCGGCTGGCTGCCTTGAGCTTGGCCTGATGAAAATCGCGGATGCCGCCCTCGGCCATCAGCCGGGCCGCTTCGTGCGCCAGGCGATGGCGACGTTCTCGGGTTCGCGTATCGGCGTGTTCGCGCGCGTGATGCATGACCGGGCTCCCCTAATGAACCTGGTTCGACTCTACAACAGCGGCATGAAGAGGTGGCGAATGCCCATGTCTCCCCCAAAAGGGCAATCACGCAACGGTGATTACCCGTTGCCTTCTACTGAACTGGAGACAGTCGATTCCGCGAACCTGATTGGGGAATCGAGCGGAAGAAGCCGTTCCGATTCCCCAATTCCGATTCCCGATTCCCGATTCCCGGCCCTCAAAAGATATCGAACGCCTTCTCGTCCTGCTGTTCCTGCAGGCCGTAGTCGTAGTCCTGCAGGCGATCCAGGTCCTCGTTCTTTACCCACTCAACCGCGCCATTGATGGTGGCCTGGGTCATGCCGTCGGGCGGGTCGTTGGCGGCGATCGGCTTGTCCTTCAGCGCCACGCGCATGTAGTCGATCCAGATCGGCAGTGCCGCCTTGCCGCCGTACTCGCGATAGCCGAGCGAACGGAAGTCGTCGCGACCCACCCACACCGTGGTGGCATAGGGACCGCCGAAACCGGAGAACCAGGCGTCACGGTGATCGTTGGTCGAGCCGGTCTTGCCGCCGACGTCCTCGCGCCCGAGCACCTTGGCCGCGGTGCCGGTGCCGCGCTGGACCACGTCGCGCATCATCGAGACCAACTGGTAGGCGGTACGCTCGTCGATGGCGCGCGGCGCGATCTTGGTTTCAGCAGTGGCTGCCGGGGCGGTCTCCGCCGGCGTGGCCGGCGTCGCCGTGGTCGGTTCGATCGATTGGGGCAGCGCGGGGGCGCCGAAGTTGAAGCCGTCCACCACCTGGCTCACCGGCGCGACATTGCCGCCCTGCAAGGCGCAGGTACGGCAGGCCACCGCCGGCACTTCCTTGAAGACCACATTGCCGTCGCGGTCCTTGACCTCGTCCACGATCCAGGTCTCCACCCGCGAGCCGCCATTGGCGAACACCGCATAGCCACGCGCCACCGACAACGGCGTCAGTGAGGCCGTGCCCAGCGACATCGACAGGTTGGGCGGCAGCTCGGCTTCCTGGAAGCCGAACTGGCTGATGTATTTGCGTGCGAAGTCGACGCTGATCGCATCCAGCAAGCGGACCGAGACCAAATTGCGCGATTGCACCAGTGCCTCGCGCAAGCGCATCGGGCCGCGGAAGCCACCGCCGTCGTTCTGCGGCGACCAGGTCTTGCCGCGGCGGTCGCGGAACACCACCGGCGCATCGAGCACGATCGAGGCCGGGTTGAAGCCTTTCTCGAACGCGGCCGCATACACGAACGGCTTGAAGCTGGAGCCCGGCTGGCGGCGTGCCTGGGTGGCGCGATTGAACTTGTTGCCAGCGAAGCTGAAACCGCCGACCAGGGCGCGCAGTGCACCGCTATTGGCATCCAGCGACACCAGCGCGGCCTGGCCGCGCGGCAACTGGTCGATGATCCACTCGCCCTCCTTCTCGCCGACGCGGATGCGGGTCAGGTCGCCGCGCGTCAGCAGCTTGGCCGGCGTCTTGTTGGTCCAGCGACTGGCGCTGGCCGGCAAGGTCAGCTCGGTCTTGTCGCTCTGCACGACGGTCACGCCGCCGTCGGCATTGGTGCGTGCCACGATCACCGCGCGCAGGCCGCCCTGGGTGAACACGCCCGACAGATGCTTGGCCAGTGCCGTGGCATCCGCATCGGCGGCGACATCGAAATGCTGCTCGACGCCATGCCAGCCATGCCGGTGGTCGTACAGGCGCAGGCCTTCGGCAACCGCCGCATCGGCGCCGGTCTGCAGCGTGGCATCGATGGTGGTGGTGACGTGGTAACCCTTGTTGAGCACATCGCCGCCGTACTTGGCGATCATTTCCTGGCGAACCAGCTCGGCCACGTACGGAGCGTAGACCTCGACCGGCGGCTCGTGCGGCTTGGCGTGCATCGGCACCGCCTTGGCGGCGTCGGCTTCGGCCTGGCTGACAAAGCCCAGGTCGGCCATGCGTTGCAGCACGTAGTAATCGCGGCGCTCCTGCGCGCGTTCCGGATTGCTGATCGGGTTGCCGCTGGACGGGAACTTGGGGATGCCGGCCAGCGAGGCCATCTCGTCCAGGCTCAACTCGCTCATCTTCTTGCCGTAGTAGTACTCGGCCGCAGCACCCACGCCGTAGGCGCGATTGCCGAAGAAGCTCTTGTTGAGATACAGCTCGAAGATCTCGTCCTTGCTCAGCTCGCTCTCGATCTTGCGCGCCAGCAGGATCTCGGCGAGCTTGCGGGTGTAGCTGTATTCGGAACTGAGGAAGAACTGCCGTGCCACCTGCTGGGTGATGGTTGAACCACCCGGCACGCGCTTGGCATCGGTGCTGGCCAGCAGCCATACCGCGCGGGCGATGCCCTTGTAGTCCACGCCGCCATGTTCGTAGAAGCGCGCATCCTCGGTCGCCAGGAAGGCCTGCTTCAGGCGCAGCGGCACGTCCTTCATCTGGATGGGGTAGCGCCGGGTCTCACCATAGACGGCCATCAGGCGGCCGTCGCTGGAATAGACGTACATCGGCTCCTGCAGCTCGACCTGCTTGAGCGACTGCACGTCCGGCAACTTGGAGGAAATGGCGTAATACAGGCCGCCGGCAGCAATAGCGCCAAGCAGGGCGAGCACCACGAACGCGGCCAGGATCCAGCCCAGCCAACGGCGAATACGGGGCATGTAAGAGAGATTCCGATTGCAGATTTCTTGGTCACAGAGTATAGATGACGCCGGGTTTGGCTGGGGCCGAACTCTGGGGATCGCAGGAAACAGCACTGGGGTCACGTCGCGGGGCCATTGCCTTGCGCGTGAAGGGCTTGTCACCTGTTAAAATTTAATTATTAATACGAGGGCGCAGACAAGCGTCCAAGTGCCCATCGGCAGGGGAGTTTCCGTGGGGCTTCTACCCAAGAGTCAATCGCCACTGATTGGTGTCGATATCAGTTCCACTGCGGTCAAGCTCTTGCAGCTGTCGCGCAGCGGGAACCGTTTCCGCGTGGAGCATTACGCGGTGGAACCGTTGCCGCCGAATGCGGTCGTGGAAAAGAACATCGTCGAAGTCGAGGCGGTTGGCGAAGCGATTCGTCGCGCCATCAACCGTTCCGGCAGCAAGGCCAAGAACGCCGCGGCCGCGGTGGCCGGGTCGGCGGTGATCACCAAGCTGATTCCGATGCCGGCCGATCTGGACGACAGCGATCTGGAAGCCCAGGTCGAACTGGAAGCCACTAATTACATTCCGTACCCGATCGAGGAAGTCAATCTCGACTTCGAGGTGCTCGGCCCGATGCCCAACAGCCCGGACATGGTCCAGGTGCTGCTGGCGGCCTCGCGCTCGGAGAATGTGGAACTGCGCCAGTCCGCGCTGGAACTCGGTGGCCTGACCGCCAAGGTGATGGACGTGGAGGCCTTCGCGGTCGAGAACGCCTTTGCCCTGGTCGCCAGCGAGTTGCCGGTGGCCGCCGATGCAGTGGTTGCGCTGGTGGACATCGGCGCGACCATGACCACGCTGAGCGTGCTGCGCTCCGGTCGCAGCCTGTATAGCCGCGAGCAGGTCTTCGGCGGCAAGCAGCTCACCGACGAGGTGATGCGCCGTTACGGGTTGACCTACGAGGAGGCTGGCCTGGCCAAGCGTCAGGGCGGCTTGCCGGAGAGCTACGAGGTCGAAGTGCTGGAGCCGTTCAAGGAGGCGACGGTGCAGCAGATCAGCCGCTTGCTGCAGTTTTTCTACGCGGGCAGCGAATTCAATCGCGTCGACTGCATCGTGCTGGCCGGTGGCTGCGCTGCGCTGTCGCGCCTGCCGGAGATGGTGGAAGAGCAGCTCGGCGTGACCACCGTGGTCGCCAACCCGCTAGCGCAGATGACGTTGGGCCCGAAGGTCCAGGCGCATGCGCTGGCGCTGGATGCACCTGCATTGATGATCGCCACCGGCCTGGCCCTGAGGAGCTTTGACTGATGGCAAGAATCAATCTTTTGCCCTGGCGCGCCGAGCGCCGGAAGGCGCGCGAGCGTGAGTTCTATTCGATGCTGGGCTTCGCCGCGTTGGGCGGCGTGCTGCTGTCGGTCCTGATCTGGTTCTACTACGACGCGCAGATCAGCGGCCAGACCGAGCGCAATGCCTTCCTGACCGCCGAGATCGACAAGGTCAAGGCGCAGAACGAAGAGATCAAGGAGCTCGACAAGAAGAAGGACCGCTTGCTCGCCCGCAAGAAGGTGATCGAGGAACTGCAGGCCAATCGCTCGCAGATGGTGCATCTGTTCGATTCGCTGGTGCGCACCATCCCCGATGGCGTGGCCTTGACCAACATCAAGCAGGACGGCGACATCCTGACCCTGGAAGGACGTTCGCAGTCCAACGCGCGCGTCAGTACCTATATGCGCAACCTGGAAGGCTCGGGCTGGATGACCAATCCGGACCTGTCGATCATCGAGGCCAAGAGCCAGGACAAGGCCGGGCAGCCCGCGGGACCGTCGATGGACACCAAGACGCTGCCGTACGTGTTCACGCTCAAGGTCAAGCTGGCCAATCCGAACGAGGCCGACAAGAACGGCACCGCACCGGTCGATGCGCAAGCGCCGGGTGCAACGCCAGCCGGTACGGCCCCTGCGGGCGCGCCAGCGGCGGCACCTGCAGCACCTGCGCCTGCCACGTCGCCGGCCGCTGCTCCTGCACCCGTGCAGCCAGCGCCGGCGTCCGCCAATCGGCCGCAGGAGGGGGCGGCGTCATGAGTAAGAAAGCATTCAAGCTCAGCGATCTGGATTTCAACAACATCGGCGGCTGGCCGCAGCAGGCACGCATCGTGTTCTGCGTGGTGGTCGGCCTGTTCATCATGGTGCTGGCCTGGTTCCTGTTGATCAGCGGCAAGCGCGATGAACTCGAAGGCCTGGAAGGCACAGAAACGCAGCTGCGCACCGAGTTCGAGACCCAGCAGGGCCGCGCGGTGAATCTGGAGCCGCTCAAGCAGCAGCTCGCGCAGATGGAACAGGTGCTGCAGCAGATGCTGCGGCAGCTGCCCAGCAAGACCGAAATGCCGGATCTGATCATCGACATCTCGCAGACCGCGCTGTCCAGCGGCCTGTCCAACGAGTTGTTCCAGCCGGGCCCGGAATCGCCGAAGGAGTTCTACGCCGAAAAGCCGATCGCCTTGCGCATGGTGGGCAGTTATCACCAGTTCGGTGCCTTCGTCAGCGGCGTGGCGTCGTTGCCGCGCGTGGTGATCCTGACCATGCACGACATCAACCTCAAGCCGAAGGATCCCAAGGCCGGCATCACCCCGCGCGGGGCGCTGGAACTGTCCGGCACGGTCAAGACCTATCGTTATCTGGACGATGAGGAAATGGCCGAGCAGGAGAAGGCTGCGGCCGACGCTGCGAAGAAGGGCGGCCAATGACCACGAAACTGCTCAAGATCCTGTCCTGCGTGGCGCTAATTGCTGTATTGCCGGCGTGTACGCGTGGTGTGACCAGCACACCGGGCGATGCGCCGAACCTGGAAGCCTGGGTCGCCGAAGTGCGCGCACGGCCGGCACCGCCGTTGGAGCCGTTGCCGGTGATGCAGCAGTTCGAGACGTTCGAATATGCCGCGCAATCGATGCGCGACCCGTTCAGCGATGCCTGGGTCAGTGCCGAAGGCGGCAACGGCACGCGGCCGGATCCGAACCGGCGCAAGGAGCCGCTGGAAGCCTATCCGCTCGACGCCCTCGACATGGTGGGGACCATTGGCGGCGGCTCGGGCCTGGTCGCGCTGGTCATGGCGCCCGACAAGGTGACCTACCGGGTGCGGCCGGGCGTGTATCTGGGACAGAGCGATGGCCGGGTCACCGGGGTCTACGAAGACCGCATCGAGCTGATTGAACTTGTGCCGGACGGTGCGGGTGGATGGCTTGAACGGCCGGCCGCGCTCGCATTGGATGATCAATAAAGTGATAGGGGATAGCACGATGACGTTTTCCAATGCCCGGCGGCTGCGTCCGGTTCGGCGCCACGCGGTATTCCAGGCCTGTGCGATGGGGTTCGCGCTGGCGCTGGCGAACGGTAGCGCGTTCTCGGCGGCGGCACTGAAGCAGCCTGTGCAGGACCCGGCCAAGACCGCTCCGGCGAGCCTGGCGGTGTCCAAGATCGATTTCAAACGTGGCGAGGATGGCGCTGGCCGTCTGATCCTGCAGTTCGACGGCCAGGGCGCCAGCCCGGATCTGCGCACGCAGGGCGACAACGTGCTGGTCGACATCAGCAACGCACGCCTGCCTGCCGAACTGCAGCGCCCGCTCAACGTCACCGACTTTGCAACGCCGGTGCAGCGTGTCGAAGTCAAGCCGTCCGGCTCGGGGTCGCAGCTGGTGCTGTCGACCAAGGGCGCGTTCGATTCGCTGGCCTACCAGACCGGCAACGAATACGTGGTCGAAATCACTCCGCGCAAGGGCCAGCCCGCGGTCGGGGGCGTCAGCGCCGCAGCCGTCACCCAGGCCGCCGCGCAGATCGCTGCGCGCGGTTACAGCGGCCGCCCGGTGACGTTCAATTTCCAGGACGTGCCGGTACGCACCGTGCTGCAACTGATCGCCGAGGAATCCAACCTCAATATCGTCGCCTCCGATACCGTGCAGGGCAATGTCACGCTGCGCCTGATGAACGTGCCGTGGGACCAGGCGCTGGACATCGTGCTGCGCGCCAAGGGCCTGGACAAGCGCCGCGACGGCGGCGTGGTGTGGGTTGCCCCGCAGCCGGAGCTGGCCAAGTTCGAGCAGGACAAGGAAGACGCCCGCATCGCGATCGAAAACCGCGAGGATCTGATCACCGATTACGTGCAGATCAATTACCACAACGCGGCCGTGATCTTCAAAGCGCTGACGGAGGCCAAGGGGATTGGTGGCGGTGGTGGTGGTCAGGGCGGCGGTCAAGGTGGACAAGGTGGCCAGCAGGACAATGGATTTTTGTCGCCTCGCGGTCGCCTGGTTGCCGACGAGCGCACCAATACCCTGATGATCAGCGATATTCCGAAGAAGGTCGCGCAGATGCGCGAGCTGATTTCGCATATCGATCGGCCGGTGGATCAGGTGTTGATCGAAAGCCGCATTGTGATCGCGACCGACACGTTCGCGCGTGACCTCGGTGCGCGATTTGGCATCACTGGTTCAACTGGCCGCGGTATTCTGAGCGGCTCATTGGATAGTAATGTCAATTTCCAGAATACCTCGGCTCAGCGTGCCAATGAACTTGCCAACACGGGCACAAGCACAACGCTAGCGTCGCATCTATTCCCGACTGGGTTGAATGTGGACCTTGGTGCAAGCGGGTTTACCAACAGTAGGGCAGCAGGTTTGGCATATACGCTGCTGGGCTCCAATTTCAATCTCGATATCGAGCTTTCGGCGATGCAAGAGGAGGGGCGTGGCGAGGTCGTTTCAAATCCCAGAATCGTCACTGCCAATCAGCGTGAGGGTGTCATCAAGCAGGGACGGGAAATC
This sequence comes from Xanthomonas sp. NCPPB 1826, assembly GCF_056725285.1. Classification (NCBI taxonomy): domain Bacteria; kingdom Pseudomonadati; phylum Pseudomonadota; class Gammaproteobacteria; order Lysobacterales; family Lysobacteraceae; genus Xanthomonas; species Xanthomonas sp. NCPPB 1826. The sequence continues at coordinate 3,918,724 of NZ_CM161521.1, read as the reverse complement.
GGTTATGTGACAATCAGCGGCGGCGGTGCTGCCGGTTCGGCCGCGCAAGCCAACGTACAGTTCAAAGAAGTGTTGCTTGAGCTGAAAGTCACTCCGACCATTACCAATGACAATCGCGTTTTCTTGAACATGAATGTCAAGAAAGACGAAGTCGCGCGGTTTATCATTCTGGAAGGCTATGGCACCGTGCCGGAAATCAATCGTCGTGAGGTCAACACCGCCGTTTTGGTCGGTGATGGCGAGACGGTGGTAATCGGTGGTGTTTATGAATTCACAGATCGCGAGAGCGTCTCCAAGGTTCCCTTCCTGGGCGACATCCCATTCCTCGGAAATTTGTTCAAGAAACGTGGACGCAGCAAAGAAAAAGCTGAGCTGCTGGTCTTTGTTACCCCGAAGGTGTTACGTGTTGCGAGTGCTACCCCTTAAGAGGGAGCCATGTCGGAAAAAGGCCGCGAAAGCGGCCTTTTTTCATGATGAAGCATGTCGTTAAAGGCGGTAGGCGGTTTGGGCCGCCGGCGTGGTCACAAGCAAGCGATATGTTGTCTTGCATCAAAAACCATCAAAGCTTCTGGGCCGTTTCCCCTTGTGCTGTGATCGTGCTGGCCTGATTGCTTTTGCCAAGGCGCGATGCCTGCACTCCCTGCTTGTGTGACCTGTTTCATGCCCGGAGTCACTGACTGAATGCTCTGGGATGATCGAGTGAACCAATTGCGCTCGAATCGGTCACACTGGGCCTATGAACGCACCGCCGCTGTTGCCCCCAGAAGCCGCTGCCGCGCCCGCCGAGGACCGCTTGCATCGTCAATTCACCCTGCTGCGCGAGTCGCTGGCGCAGCGCATCGTGGGCCAGTCCGCGCTGGTCGAACGGTTGCTGATCGCCCTGCTGGCCGACGGGCATCTGCTGGTCGAGGGCGCGCCCGGGTTGGCCAAGACCACCGCGATCCGCGCGCTGGCCTCGCGGCTGGAGGCGGATTTTGCGCGGGTGCAGTTCACCCCTGACTTGCTGCCCTCCGATCTGACCGGCACCGAGATCTGGCGGCCGCAGGACAGCCGGTTCGAGTTCATGCCCGGGCCGATCTTCCATCCGATCCTGCTGGCCGACGAGATCAATCGTGCACCGGCCAAGGTGCAGTCGGCACTGCTGGAGGCGATGGGCGAGCGTCAGGTCACCGTCGGGCGGCACACCTATGCGCTGCCGCAGCTGTTCCTGGTGATGGCCACGCAGAACCCGATCGAGCAGGAGGGCACGTTCCCGTTGCCCGAGGCGCAGCTGGATCGCTTCCTGATGCACGTGCGTATCGGCTATCCACAGGCCGATGCCGAGGCGGAGATCCTGCGGCTGGCACGTGAGGCCGCGCGCGACACCCTGGAAAAGCACGAGACGGTACCCGACAAGATCCCGCTGGAAGATGTCTTTGCCGCGCGTCGGGTGGTGCTGGACGTGCATCTGGCGCCGCAGCTGGAGCGTTACCTGATCGAGATCGTGCTCGCATCGCGTGATGCGCAGCGCTACGACCCGGCACTGGCGCGGCGGATTGCCTGGGGCGCGAGCCCGCGTGGGTCGATCGCGCTGGAGCGCTGCGCACGGGCGCGTGCATGGCTGGCCGGGCGCGACTACGTGACCCCGGACGATATCCGCGCAATTGCGCCGGATGTGCTGCGTCATCGCGTGCTGCCCAGCTACGAAGCTACTGCCGAAGGCTGGGATGGCGAACGTCTGGTCGCCGCCTTGTTGGAAAAGATTCCGCTGCCCTGATCGGGTAGCGTGTCGCCGAGGTATGCCGTCCTCTGACCAGAATCCGATGTCTTCGATGCCGTCTTCTTCCCCTGTCACCGCTCCGGCGTCGATCGCCGGCGATGGGCTGCGGCCGACGCTGGCGGAGTTGATCGCGCTGCGTGGCACCACGACCCATCGCGGGCAGCCAGGGCGTGGCCGCCTTGGGCTGGTCGGGCCGGTGCCGGCGGCAACGCGTGGGCGCGGGATGGAATACGCCGAGTCGCGCGAGTACGTGGCCGGCGACGATGCGCGGCATATCGACTGGCGGGTCACCGCGCGTACCGGGCGCGCGCACACCAAATTGTTCCAGGCCGAGCGCGAACGCTTGAGCCTGATTGTGGCCGATACCTCACCGGCGCTCTTCTTCGGTACGCGGGTGCGCTACAAATCGGTGCAGGCCGCACGTGCCGGCGCGGTCGCGGCGTGGCTGGCGCAGCGGCAGGGCGACCGGATCGCCGCGCTGCGTGGCACTGCCAGCGAGGCGCCGATTGCACCGCGCTCGGGTCAACGCGGCGTATTGCCAGTGCTGGATGCGTTGGCGCGCTGGTACACGCAGCCGCCGTCCGGCGATGCGGGCCTGGAGGTGGCACTGGACCATGCCGCGCGGTTGCTGCGCCCGGGTGCGCGGCTGACTGTGCTGGCCGATGCGCACAGCGCCAGCAGGATTTCTGCCACGCGCTGGTCGGGCCTGGCCTTGCATCACGAGGTGGTGGTGATCGTGCTGATCGACCCGCTGGAGCTGGCGCCACCGGCCCGCGCACTCAGCTTCGATGTGCGCGGCGAGCGCATCGCGATCGATCTGTCCACGCAGGCTGGACGTGCGCGTTGGCAGGCCGAATTCGTGGCACCGCTGGAACAATTGACCGCGGTCCTGCAGGCACGCGGTGTGCGCTTGCATCGCCTGTCCACCGACGATGCCAGCGATGCCTGGTTGGGCGGCAGTAGCGCCGTGCGGAGTCGATGACGATGTCGCCGCAATCGCTGCCGCTACGCGATGTCCATCTGCCGCCGTCGCCGCCATGGTGGCCGCTGGCGCCGGGCTGGTGGCTGGTGATCGCGGCAGTGGTCCTGGTGCTTGGCAGCGCTTGGTGGTGGTGGCATCGCCGTCGTCAGCAGCAGTGGCGCTGGCTGGCGGCATTTGATGCCGAGCTGCAGCGCGCAACGACTCCTGCGCAGCGTCTGGCCGCGTTGTCGGTGTTGCTGCGACGCGCAGCGCGCAGCGTCGATGCGCAGGCCGACCGGCTGCAGGGCGAGGCATGGCTGCAGTTTCTGGACGGGCGCAAAAGCAAGACGCAGGCCTTTTCGCAGGGACCGGGGCGCGCGCTGCTGGATGGCGGCTTTCAACGTGCGCCGGCGGTGACCGATCTGGATGCGGTGCAGGCGCTGGCGCGGCAGCGTTTTCTGAGTCTGATGCGAGGCCGGCGATGAACTGGCTGCAATGGTCGCAGTGGCAGGATGCACTGGCGCACTGCGCATGGCCGTGGGCATGGTGGTTGATGCCGCTGCCGTTGCTGATGTGGTTCTGGCCGCAGCGCCGCGCCGATACCGCAGCGCTGCGCGTGCCTTACGCCGATCAACTGCATGCGGTTGCGCAGGCAAACAGTACACCGGCACTGCGGGTACCGCGCTGGCTTGCCTGGTTGGGCTGGTTTTTCCTGTGCGCGGCGCTCGCGCGCCCGCAGCAATTGGGCGATGTGATCCAGCCGCCGCGTGAGGCGCGGCAGATGATGCTGGCGGTGGATCTGTCCGGCAGCATGAGCGAGCCGGACATGGTGCTCGGCGGCAATGTGGTGGATCGCCTGACCGCCGCCAAGGCGGTGTTGTCGGACTTTCTGGATCGTCGCGACGGCGATCGGGTCGGCTTGCTGGTGTTCGGTCAGCGCGCCTACGCGTTGACGCCGTTGACCGCCGACCTGACCTCCGTGCGCGACCAACTGGCTGACAGCGTGGTGGGACTGGCCGGGCGCGAAACGGCGATCGGCGATGCGATCGCGTTGTCGGTCAAACGGCTGCGCGAGCAGAAGCAGGGCCAGCGCGTGGTGGTGTTGCTCACCGATGGCGTCAACACCGCCGGCGTGCTCAATCCGCTCAAGGCCGCCGAGCTTGCCAAGGCCGAAGGCGTGCGCGTGCATACGATCGCCTTTGGCGGCAACGGCGGCTATTCGTTGTTCGGCGTACCGATTCCGGCCACGGGCAACGACGATATCGACGAAGACGGCTTGCGCAAGATCGCCGCGCAAACCGGTGGGCGCTTTTTCCGTGCCCGTGATACCGAAGAACTGGCCGGCATCTATGCCGAGCTGGATCGGCTGGAGCCGGTCAAGGCGCTCGGCCCCTCGGTGCAGCCGCGCGTGGAGCGCTATTACTGGCCGCTGGGTGCCGCCATCGTGATTGCGCTGCTGGCCTATGTGTTGCCGCGGAGATGGCGATGAACGCGCTGACCGAACTGGCAGGCTGGCTGCAGTCGCTGCATCTGCTGCGCCCGGGGTTGCTGTGGGCGCTGCTGGCGATCGTGCCGGCGGCAGTGCTGTGGCAGTTGCGTCGACGCGATGCGGACGTGTGGCGGCAAAGCGTGGATGCGCATCTGTTGCCGACCCTGCTGGTGTCCGGCAGTCGGCGTGGATGGCTGGGATTCGTGCTGGCTGCGCTGACCTATGCGCTGGCGGTGCTGGCGATGACCGGGCCGAGCTGGCGGCAGACCGAGCGGCCGGTGTATCACTCCAGCATGCCGCTGGTGGTGGCGCTGGACCTGTCCTCCAGCATCACCGCCAACGACCTGCCGCCGTCGCGTCTGCTACAGGCGCGGGCCAAGTTGGCCACGTTGTTGCGCAAGCGGGCCGGTGGCGAAGTCGCATTGCTGGTCTATGCGGGCGAGAGTTTCACCGTTGCGCCGTTGACCGAAGACACCGCCAATGTGGCGTTGTTCCTGGATGCGCTGTCGCCATCGGTGATGCCGGTGGACGGCAAGCGCGCCGATGCGGCGATCGACGCGGCCACGCAGTTGCTGCTGCAGGCGGGTTTCAAGCAGGGCGACATCCTGCTGGTCAGTGACAGCGCCGATCGTGCGGCCGGAAGTTCTGCACGGTTGGCGCGCTCGCGTGGATTCAGCGTGTCCGCGCTCGGCGTGGGGAGCACGCGCGGCGCGGCCTATCGCACCACGACCGGTGAGATTGCGCAGACAAAACTGGATGAAGGCAGCCTGCGCGATCTTGCCGGGCAGGGCGGTGGTCGCTATGCGCGCATCACCGCCGACGATGCGGACCTGCGTGCGCTGGGCGTGCTCGACCCGGCGCAACAGCCGCTGGCCGATGAAGCTGCCGAGTCCACCGGCGGCAAGACCTGGCTGGACGAGGGCTACTGGCTGCTGCTGCCGGTGATGCTGTTGGCACTGCTGGCGTTCCGGCGGCGTACGGTTGTGGCGATCCTGGCCCTGGTGTGCGTGTTGCCATTGGCTCAACCCGCGCATGCTGCCGATGGCACCTTGTGGCAACGCGCCGATCAGGTGCAGCAACAACGCCTGGATGCCGGCGTGCAGGCGTATCGCAAGGGCGATTTCGCCGCGGCACAAAAAGCCTTCGAAAATGTGCCCACCGATGAGGGTTTGTACAACCTCGGCAATGCGCTGGCCAGGCAGGGCCAGTACGACGAAGCAATTGCAGCTTACGACCGGGCACTCAAGCAACATCCGGATCAGCCCGACGCCATCGCCAATCGTGCGGCGGTGGAGGCGGCGCGTAAGCGCCAGCAGCAGAACAATAAAGACGGCAAAGGCAAGGACGGCAAGGGCCAGTCCGACGACCAGAAGCAATCCGGTCAGAACGGCTCCGGCCAGAATCAGTCCGGACAGAACAAGCAGAACGATCCAAAGCCCGGCCAGGACGGGCAAGGCAAGCAGGATGCGCAAGGCAAACAGGACGGCAAGGATCAGCCGTCTGCGCAGGCGCCGCAGGACGCAGCCTCGCAGAACCAGCAGTCCAAAAACGGCCAGGGCGAGCAGAGCAAGCAGGACGCAGCGCCGCAATCGGCCGATGCCAAGGCGCAGCAGCAGGCCGATGCCGCGCAGCGGCAAAAGATGCAGCAGGCGATGGCGCAGGCTGGCGACAAGAGCGCCGATGCAAACGGCAAGCAGGCCGCTGCGGCAACGGCGAACGAAACGCCGGAGCAACGCGAGCAACGTCAGGCAGTGGATGCCTGGTTGCGGCGGGTGCCGGATGATCCGGGTAGCTTGCTGCGCACCAAATTCAGGCTGGAACACGAACGCAGGCAACGGGACGGACGATGATCGGCACACACCATTTGCGCCGCGCGGCGATCGGCATGTTGGCCAGCGTGATGCTGCTCACCTGTGCACCGGCGGGTGCCGTCACGCGCGCGTGGCTGGACCGCGACAGCGCCGATGCCGGCGACGTAGTGATGTTGAATATCGAAACCGATCAACGCGGTGTCGATCCGGATTACACGCCGTTGCGCAACGACTTCGCGCTGGGGGCCAAGAGCGCCAACCAGCAGATGCAGGTGACCAATGGGTCGGTGACGGTGCGCGCGCTGTTCGGCGTGGTGCTGACGCCGCGCAAGAGCGGCGAGCTGATCGTGCCGGCGATCCGCGTGGGTAACGAGCGCACCGAACCGTTGCGGTTGCAGGTGGGCGCGTCGGCAAGCGATGCCGGCAGCAGCGCGGCCGGCACAGCGGCGGCGGCGCAGGGCAACGAGGATGCCTTTGTGCAGACGCAGGTGGACGATCCGCAGCCCTATGTGCAGCAAAGTGTGGGCGTAGTGGTGCGGCTGTATTTCGCCACGCAGCTGGCGTCCGGCGAGCTGGATCTGGAAGCGCCCGATGGTGCATCGCTGCAACGCATCGGCGACGACGTCAGTTCGGTCAAGGTACTCAATAACCGCCAATACAACGTGGTCGAGCGGCGCTATCTGCTGGTGCCCGAGCGCAGCGGCCGCCTGGTGTTGCCGTCGGCACGTTTCAATGGCCGCTCGGTCGGTGGTTTCTTCGACGACTATTTCGGTCGTGGCAATGGCGAGCTGAGTGCACGCAGCGCCAGCATCCCGCTGCAGGTACGCGCACAACCAGCCAACGCGCCGCAGCCGTGGTTGCCGCTGCGCAGCCTGCAGTTGCGGTATACGACCACGCCGCAGCGCGCCACCGCCGGTGAAGCGGCCCAGATCGTGGTGGAGGCCAGCGCACGCGGCGCCACCCAGGCGCAGTTCCCGGAATTGCCGACCCCGAGCGTGCCCGACGCGCAGGTGTTCGCCGAGCCGCCGCAATACGAAGAACGCTTCGTGGATGGCTCGCCGCAGCTGCGGCTGACCCGCCGTTATTCGATCGTGCCCAACCGCGCCGGCCCGCTGGTCGTGCCCGGCTTGCAGGTGGCATGGTGGGATGTGGGTGCGGCGGCAGCCAAGACCGCGGCGTTGCCGGACCTTACGCTGGATGTGGCGGCAGGCAGCGGTGCGTTTGCGGCGCCCGCGCCAACGCCTGCAGCCAGTCCATCACCGGATAACGCTGCGCCAACCGCTGCGGCCGGCACGCTGAGTCTGCAGCAGGCTGCGGCCACGCAACGGCCATGGGGCTGGATCGCTGCGGCGATCGGCTTTGCGCTGCTGTGGATTGCCACCCTGGTGTGGGCCTTATTACGGCGTCGCGGCGGTTCGCACGGCGCGCCGGTGATCAACACCAGCGATGCAGCTGCGCCCGGCCGGCGTGTGACGCACGGTGTGGCCGAGCTGCGACGCGCGCTCGATACCGGCGGCATGGACGACGTGGCCGCGGTGCTGTGCGGCATGGCCGGCGTTGCCGATATCGACAGCGTGCTGGCAGCGTTGAGCGACCCGGCGCAGCGGGCAGCGGTGGCACAGATGCAGCGCGCTCGCTGGGGCGGCGATGGCGACGTGACCAGTGCACGCGCGGCCTTGCGCGAGGCCTTTGCCAAGGGCCCGCGTTGGCGGCATGCCACGGCTGCGGAGCCGGAGGTCTTGGCGCCGCTGTATCCGCCGGCGCCTTGATCGGTTTCGCTGCATCGGATGTTGCTGACTGGGTCTAGACGGTCACCATCTCCGGTCCCGCTTTGACGCATTGATTCCGGTTGCACCTGATTCTTCACCTGTGCAGCCTGAAGCAAGGCGTTGGGTCTGTGACCTGGCTGCAGAGCCCTTGCCCGCCCACCATCGCGGGACACGCCGCAAGTACGTCCGTGTAGGCTCTTACGCGGCATCCATGCCGCGTAAGGTCCCGCGACGGTGAGCGGGCAAGGACCTGTCGGGATGGTCGGTACGCATGTTTGCAAGCAGGGCATGTTGCGCTTGGACAGTGTGGAGAGATCAGTGGCAGCGCGACGGATCTGCGACTTCGCTGCAGGGCCCTTGCCCGCCCACCCTCGCGGGACACGCCGCAAGTACGTCCTTGTAAGCTCTTACGCGGCATCCATGCCGCGTAAGGTCCCGCGACGGTGAGCGGGCAAGGACCAGTCGGGATGGTCGGTACGCATGTTTGCAAGCAGGGCATGTTGCGCTTGGACAGTGTGGAGAGATCAGTCGTAGAGCGGCTGCCCTACGGCTTGGCTTCAGGGCCCTTGCCCGCCCATCATCGCAGGACACGCCGCAAGTACGTCCTTGTAGGCTCTTACGCGGCATCCATGCCGCGTAAGGTCCCGCGACGGTGGGCGGCAAGGACCGGTCGGGATGGTTGGTGCGCATGGTTGCAAGCAAGAGCTCAGGGACTGATTCCATGGCGTGTTCCCAAAGCGGTTGGGCATCGCGCCCCGGTACAGGCGGCTCACGTATCCGCTTTGCGTGCCCACGGCGAGCGCGCCAGATTTGTTGAACGCTCCAGCGCCCGTATCGGCTGACGTGGGAGCTGCACCTACCCTCGGGCGGGCGCACCGCGACAGGCCGGGTAGGTGGCCGCGTCGATGGCGTTTGTTAAGCTCCGGGACTTGTGTCCAGATCAAGGCCCGACCAGATGACTGCATCCCCCGCCGTACGCCGCCCGGGCCTGCCCCTGCATTGGAAGATGGGCATCGGCTTCGCCGTCGGTCTGCTGCTGGGTCTGGCCGTCTACTACCTGGCCGGCAGCGATGCCGACTGGGTGCGCGTGGTCACCAAGTACATCACCACACCGTTCTCGCAGATCTTCCTCAATCTGATCTTCATGCTGATCGTGCCGCTGCTGTTTTCGGCGTTGGTGATGGGCATTTCCGAAATGGGCGACATCCGTGCGCTCGGGCGCGTGGGGTGGCGCACCCTGGGCTACACCGTCGTGCTGTCCGGCGTGGCGGTGTTGCTGGGGCTGGTGCTGGTGAATGTGCTCAAGCCTGGTGCCGGCGTGGACCCGCAGCTGGCCAACCAGTTGATCCAGCAGAACGCCGAGCGTACCCGCGAGATCATCTCCAGCTCCGGCACCCAGCCGCAGGGCATGGACATGCTGTTGTCGATCGTGCCCAGCAACGTCATCGCGGCAGCGTCCAGCAACGGCGCGATCCTGTCGCTGATGTTCTTTGCGGTGATGTTCGGCGTGGGCATGGTGCTGACCGCCGACGAAAAAGTGGCCACGCTCAAGCGCGGCATCGAGGGCATCTTCGAAATCTCGATGACCCTGATCGGCTTGGTGATCCGCCTGGCGCCGTATGCGGTGGCCTGTTTCATGTTCAATCTGGCCGCGCTGTTCGGCTTTGATCTGCTGATCCGCCTGGGCGCTTATGTGGGCGTGGTGGTGCTGGCGCTGGGCCTGCACATGGTGGTCAGTTACGGGCTGGCAGTGAAGTTCGCCGGGCGCTCGCCGATCGGCTTCTTCAAGCAGACCCAGGAGGCCACGATGATGGCGTTCTCCACTGCCTCCAGTAACGCGACCCTGCCGACCGCCCTGCGCGTGGCCGACGAGATGGGCCTGCCGCCGCGGGTGTCGCGTTTTGTGCTGACCGTGGGCGCCACCGCCAACCAGAACGGCACCGCCCTGTTCGAAGGGGTGACGGTGATCTTCCTGGCGCAGTTCTTCAATGTGGACCTGAGCATCGGCCAGCAGTTCATGGTGATGCTGGTCTGCATCCTGGGTGGCATCGGCACCGCCGGCGTGCCGTCCGGCTCGCTGCCGGTGGTGGCGCTGATCTGCGCGATGGTCGGGGTCAACCCGGTCGGCATCGGCATGATCCTGGGCGTCAATCATTTCCTGGATATGTGCCGGACGGCGCTGAACGTGACCGGCGATCTGGCGCTGACGACCTTGGTTGCCAAGGGCGAGGAGTAGGGAGTCGGGATTGGGGATTCGTCACAACGGGCTGCTGCGATCGTCAGGCGCCAGGTCGGGTCTTGCGCTGTTGCGGCGGTGTCCGGCACTGGTTGCATCGCTGTCCAGCGGAGGAGGCTGCCTAAGGTCGGCTCTGGCTTCACCAATCCCGAATCCCGACTCCCTAATCCCAGCCCCCTAACGCGCTCTGTGGGAGAATAAGCGGCTCCGCTTCCAGCGGTGTTCCCCTCCGCTTCCATAGACGCCCATGACCCAGCCCACCCGCCGCCAGCTGGCCAACGCCATCCGTTTTCTCGCCGCCGATGCGGTCGAAGCCGCCAAATCCGGCCATCCCGGCATGCCGATGGGCATGGCCGATATCGCCGAAGTGCTGTGGAACGATTTCTTCCGGCACAACCCGAACAACCCGCAGTGGTTCAACCGCGACCGTTTCGTGCTGTCCAACGGCCACGGTTCGATGCTGCAGTACGCGCTGCTGCACCTGTCCGGCTACGACCTGCCGATCGAGCAGCTCAAGCAGTTCCGTCAGCTGCACAGCAAGACCGCCGGTCACCCCGAGCGCAGCGAAACCCCCGGCGTGGAGACCACCACCGGCCCGCTCGGGCAGGGTTTTGCCAATGCGGTCGGGTTCGCGCTGGCCGAGAAGTTGCTGGCGCAGCGCTACAACCGCCCGGAGCTGGAAATCGTCGACCACCGTACCTGGGTGTTCATGGGCGATGGCTGCATGATGGAAGGCATTTCCCATGAAGCCGCCTCGCTGGCCGGCACCTGGGGCCTGGGCAAGCTGGTCGCGTTCTGGGACAACAACCAGATTTCCATCGACGGCAACACCGCCGGCTGGTTCAGCGACAACACCCCGGAGCGCTTCGAGGCCTATGGCTGGCATGTGATCCGCGATGTCGACGGACATGACGCCGAGAAGATCAAGGCCGCCATCGAGACCGCGCTGGAGAACACCGACAAGCCCACGCTGATCTGCTGCCGCACCAAGATCGGCTTCGGCGCACCGAGCAAGGCCGGCAAGGAATCCTCGCACGGCGCACCGCTGGGCAAGGAAGAACTCGAGGGCGCCCGCAAGGCGCTGGAGTGGCCGTACGGCCCCTTCGAGATTCCCGAAGAGATCTACGCCGGCTGGCGCGCAGGTGGCACAGGCACGCTGCGTCAGGCCGAGTGGGAGCAGCTGTTCGACAAGTACGGCAAGCAGTACGCGGCCGAAGCTGCCGAGCTGATCCGCCGCTCGCACGGCGAGCTGCCGGCCGACTTCATCGCCCAGGCAGATGCCTACATCGCCAAGGCGCAGCAGGACGGCCAGACCATTGCCTCGCGCAAGGCCTCGCAGCTGGCGATCGAAGCGTTTGCGCCGTTGTTGCCGGAACTGATCGGCGGTTCGGCCGACCTGGCGCATTCCAACCTGACCTTGTGGAAGGCGAGCAAGTCGGTGGCCACCGATGATCCGGATGCCAACTACGTCTATTACGGCGTGCGCGAGTTCGGCATGACCGCCATCGCCAACGGCCTGGCGCTGCATGGCGGCTTCATTCCGTTCGACGCCACCTTCCTGGTGTTCAGCGATTACGCGCGCAACGGCGTGCGCATGAGCGCGTTGAATCCGGCCCATGCCATCCACGTGTACACGCACGACTCGATCGGCCTGGGCGAGGACGGCCCGACCCATCAGCCGGTGGAACACCTGGCCTCGCTGCGCTACATCCCCAACAACGATGTTTGGCGCCCGGGCGATGCGGTGGAATCGGCGGTGAGCTGGAAGGCCGCCATCACCCGCAAGGACGGCCCGAGCTGCCTGGTGTTCAGTCGCCAGAACCTGCAGCACCAGCCGCGCAGCGACGAGCAGCTCAAGCTGATCGAGCGCGGCGGTTATGTGCTGGCCGATGCCGAAGGCGGCACGCCCGACGTGATCCTGATCGCCACCGGTTCGGAAGTCGGGCTGGCGGTGGAAGCCAAGCAGACCCTGGACGCGGCCGGGCTGAAGACGCGCGTGGTGTCGATGCCGTCGACCGATGTGTTCGATCGCCAGGATGCGGCCTATCGCGAGTCGGTGCTGCCCAATGCGGTGCGCAAGCGCGTGGCGGTAGAAGCGGGCGTGACCGGCTTCTGGCGCAAGTACGTGGGCCTGGATGGTGATGTGGTCGGTATCGACACCTTCGGTGCCTCGGCACCGGCGGATCAGCTGTATGCGTACTTCAAGATCACCGCCGAGCATGTGGTCGCGGCAGCCAAGGCGCTGTAACGCCTTGCGTGGTGCCTGAAAGAAAAAGCCGGCGAAAGCCGGCTTTTTTGTTGGATCTCGTAATCAATGCGCGATGTGCGGTACTTCATCATTCAACGAGCGCGTTGCGTGTTTCAGCGTGCGTCGTTGGCCATCGCCGCTGCGCGGATTCTGGTCAGCACTTTCAGCTGTGCGTCCATCATCGGCGGGTTGGGGTCGTGCCCGGTGCGTGGCAGCAGCAGGAATTCCTTGCTCGGTGCAGAAAGACCATCGAAATAGGCTTTGCTGATCTGGGCTGGGGTGACCAGATCCTGTTCGCCCTGAATCAGATAGACCGGCATGGCGAACTGCGGCCCGAGTGTGCGCAGGTCGATCTGCGGGCCCATGCCGTCGCCTGCCAGCCCGACGAACTGCAGGAAGGAATAGTCTTCTCCGGCCTCATAGGCTGCACGGTAGTCGGGCGTGTCGTACTCCGCTGCGAAGGTGAACCAGTCTTCCGGTGCCGGGTCGGTGCTCAAGGCTTCGTACTTGCGTGTCAGGCGCCTCAGGACGCCGAAGTTGCGCGGGTTGGTCCATGGCGGCGGGCCGATCGTATCCAGCTTGCCGATCGCATCCGCATCGCTGGCTGCGCGGGCCAGACTCAGCGTCTTGGCGTAACTGGCCGCCATATCGTCCTGGTAATTGACCAGTTGCGCTGTACCGACATACGCATGGAACAGACTGGGATTTGCCTTGGCGATAGTGACCGACAGTGCCGAGCCCCACGATCCACCCATCAGGATGAGCTTGGATTTGCCCAGCCGTTGCGTGGCATAGCGCGCGACCGCGCTACCGTCCTGGGTCAGCCGCTGCATGGTCAGCGTCTCGCCGTCGGCAGGTTTGCTTGCCGCGTAGGTCTTGCCGGAGCCGCGTTGGTCCCATTGCACGATGGTGAAGTCGCGCGTCCAGCTGCCGAACAGGCGATGCGCGAACGGCGTGTTGGGGTTGCCCGGCCCGCCATGGACGATCAGCACCACCGGATTGCGGCAGTCCTGACCTTCGATCGTGACCCATTGCTGGATGCCTCCGATCTGCACAAGACCTGCCTCGTGCACGGCGTTGCCGGGTAGCCGGCAAGCCTCGTTCAGCGACGTTTTATCTGGCCCTGCAGCAGCGCTCACTGCCGGCGTGCACAACAGCAGTAGAGCGACAGCCATCCAGCATTTTCTTCATGTGATCCCCGTTGTAGTGCGTTCCGTCGTTACGTCAGCCAACTGTTCAGTAGCTCCCGTTCCGAGTGTCGCGTCTATGCGAGTTCGGCTGCAAGGGCTGAGGTCAGACCGAGAGTTGCGCAGTGGGCCTCCTATCCAGGTAGCGCTCGCTTGTGTCAAGTAAATGCTAAAAATATGTCAATCCGGCTATTTAAAATGTGAATCATTCCCATTAAAATGGCGCGCTGCCGCTGGTAAGGCACACCGTTTCCTCCCCCTTGTTGCCGGCGCGGCGTCTTCGCAGCGCGTGGTCTGATCCGTCTGCGTTGGAGTTCCCGATGATCCGTAGTACCGAGTTGCGTCTTGTTTCCGTGGGCGCGCGTCGCCGTGCCCTGCCGCGCGCGCTGTTCGCCGCGCTGTGCGCGATGGCCGCTGGCCAGGCATTGGCCGAGACGCCTGCCGCCGCCGGCGATGCCGAGGTCACCACCCTGGACCGGCTCATCGTGCAGGGCGAGCAGGCCAAGGGCTATACGGTGGAGAAGACCACCGCCGGCACGCGCATGGACCTGTCGCTGCGGGAGATCCCGCAGTCGGTCACCGTGATCACCCGCGACCGCATGGACGACCAGAACCTGCAGAGCATCACCGACGTGCTCAACAACGTCACCGGCATTTCGGTTGCGCAGAGCGACAGCGAGCGGCTTGAGTTCTATGCACGTGGTTTCTACATCGACAACTACCAGTTCGACGGCATCCCGGCGTACATGGAGCAAGCCTGGAGCTACGGCGATTCGGCGCTGGACGTGGCGCTGTACGACCGTGTCGAAGTGGTGCGTGGCGCCACCGGCCTGCTGACTGGCTCGGGCAACCCGTCGGCCTCGATCAACCTGGTGCGCAAGCATGCACTCAGCCGCGACTTCACCGGCACCGTGTCGGTGGGCGGTGGCGATTTCAACAAGACCCGCAGCGTGGCCGATGTCACCGTGCCGCTCAGCCCCGAAGGCACCGTGCGCGCGCGCGTGATCGGCGTGTACCAGGACGGCGAGTCGGACATGGACCGCTACGGCCTGCGCAAGAAGATCGGCTCGGCGATCATCGATGCCGACCTCACCGACAGCACCTTGCTGAGCGTGGGCTACGAGTACCAGAAAAAGGAATCGAACGATGTCACCTGGGGCGGCTTCCCGCTGTTCTACAGCGATGGCACCCGCACCAACTACGATCGTTCGTTCAACCCGGCGGCCGACTGGACGTTCTGGGACACGCGCCTGCAGCGCACCTTTGCCAGCCTGCAGCAGAGCTTCGACAACGGCTGGACCCTCAAGGCCAATCTGAGCCACGAGAAGACCGAAGCGGCCAATCACCTGTTCTATCCGTTCTATACGATCTTCGGGTTCGACCGCGCCACCGGTGGCGGCGTGGTGCCGTATTCGGGCAACTACCTGACCGAGCGCAAGGCCGATGGTGCCGATGTCTATGCGGAAGGCCCGTTCCAGCTGTTCGGCCGCGAGCATCAGCTGGTTGCCGGCGCCAGCTACAACCGCCGCGAGTACGTCAATAACGGCACCTTCGATTTCCCGGCGCCGCTGGACAGCTATCTCGGCTGGACCGGTGCCTACCCGGAACCCAACTGGAGTCCGCGGTTGGTGCAGAGCGACGGCACCATCAAGCAGAAGGCGGCCTACGTGGCTGCGCGCTTTTCGCTGGCCGATTCGCTGAAGTTGCTGGTGGGTGCGCGCTACACCGACTGGCAGATCGATGGCCGCAATCTCGACTCCGCTACGCAGCAATTGGTGCCGTTCTCCGACAGCCAGACCGAAGTCACCCCGTACGCCGGTCTGGTCTACGACATCAACGATGTGTGGTCGACGTACGTCAGCTACACCGAAATCTTCAACCCGCAGACCCTGCGCGATGCCAATGGCGGCTACCTGGATCCGTTGACCGGCAAGGGCTACGAAGCCGGCGTCAAGGCAGCATGGTTCGACGACAGGCTCAACGCCTCGCTTGCGGTGTTCCGCATCGAGCAGGACAACCTGGGCGTGGCCACCGGCGGCTTCGTCCCCGGTAGCAGCGACTTCGCGTATGAGGCCGCCAACGGCGTGGTCAGCGAAGGCTTCGATTTCGAGGTGTCCGGGCGTGTGACCGAGAGCTGGAACACCACCTTCGGCGCCTCGCACTACACCGCGCGCGATGACAGCGGCACCTCGATCAATACGCATCTGCCGCGCACCACCCTCAAGCTGTTCAACAGCTACACCCCGCAAGGTGCGTGGAGCGATCTGACCGTGGGTGGTGGCGTCAACTGGCAGAACCGCTCGTACTATGTGGACCCGGTCTACGGCGTTTTTCAGCAGAGTGCTTACGCACTGGTCAGCGCGTTTGCGCGCTACCGGCTGTCGCCGCAGTTCTCGGTGCAGCTCAATGTCGACAACCTGCTCGACAAGCGCTACTACGCGCAGTTCAACGGTGGCTATGGCGCATGGGGCGCCTCGCGCAACGGCATGCTGACCTTCAACTACACGTTCTGATCGCAGACCGGGCCGGGCGCGATGTCAGCGCCTGGCCTGGTGTTGCAACGATGCAGGCACCTTGCAGAAGGTGCCTGTTTTTTTGTGTCTGCTGTCCCTCTGGGTGATCGTAGATCTGCTGGGCTTGCCGCAATGCTTTAACGTCGTGCTTGGATCGGTTTGCTTCGGTGGTATCGAAGTGGCGCGCAAGCAAGTGATGCCTCCCGCCAATGTCGGCGCGCTACAGAAACACTTCCTGCCTGCGCACACGCGCACGCGAAGACGTGCCGGCAATCGCATCGACGGTGGCCCGGGGCTACAGCGGTTCCAGATACGGTGCCATCACCTCCGTAACCCAGTCCATGAACGCACCTACGCGTTGCGGCAGATGGCGACGCTGCGCGTAGAGCAAGGTGACCGGCATCGGTTCCGGCGCGATGGCGGCCAGCAGCTCGATCAAGGCGCCGCTGTCCAGGTGCGGGCGCAACGGGCTGGCCGGCGCCTGGATGATTCCCAGGCCCGCCAATGCCGCAGCAAGATAGGCATCGCCGTTGTTGACCGTCACCGGGCCGCGCATCGGCAGTAGCTGGTAGGCCGGTCCATCGCGGTACTCGAAGCCGGACGATCGCTGGCCCAGCGTCGGCACGTAATGCACCAGATCGTGGTGAGCCAGATCGTCCAGGCGCTGCGGCATGCCCCGTCGTGCGAGGTAGTCGGCACTGGCGCAGTTGATGATGCGAAACACGCCGAGCGGTCGTGCGACCAGATTGGTGTCTTCGAGCGTGCCCACGCGCAACACGCAATCGAAGCCTTCGCGCACCACATCGACGCGGCGGTCGGTGCCGCTGATTTCCACCTCCAGCTGCGGGTGCTGCGCCAGGAACGTGGGCAGCGCGGGAATCACGAAATTGCGCGCGATGCCGGAGGACATGTCCACCCGCAAGCGCCCGCGCAGCTGGCTGCGTTCGCGCTGAAACATGCTCTGCAACTCGTCCATGTCGTCGAGCAGATCGCGGCTGCGCTGGTAGAACGTGGTGCCGTCGCCGGTGAGTTGCACGCGTCGCGTCGTGCGATGCAAAAGCTGCGTCCCAAGCGAGGCTTCGAGCCGCTGCACGGCGGTAGAAACGCTGGCTTTGGGCAGGCCCAGCGTTTCGGCAGCGCGGGTGAAACTGCCGAGCTCGGCGACGCGCAGGAAGGCGCGCAGCGACTCCAGGGTATCCATCGATTGGTCGACGTTCTTGAACGGTGCAATCAGGTTGGACCGATTTATGTGGCGCGGCAAGCGCAATAGTCTTGGCGCGGTCAGACAACGTCACGCCCGCCCCACGGTCATGCACCGCCTGTGGTGATCGCCCCAAATCGCATCCCAACACGCAACGGAGTCCATCATGTCGACCACCACACCGATCACCCTGATCACCGGCGGCAGCCGCGGCCTGGGCCGCAATGCCGCGCTTGCGCTCGCTGCGGAAGGCAGCGATATCGTGCTGACCTATCGCAGCCAGGCAGATGAGGCCGCTGCGGTGGTCGCCGAGATCCACACGCTTGGCCGCCGTGCGCAGGCACTGCCGCTGGATGTTGCCGACGCCGAGTCGTTCGCGGCATTCGCTGAGCAGTTGAAGCGGGTGCTGGCCGGTTGGGATCGCACGCAGTTCGATGCGCTGGTCAACAACGCGGGTACCGGGCTGCACGCGGCCATCGCCGACACCACGCCGGCGCAGTTCGACGCCCTGGTCAATATCCATCTCAAGGGGCCGTATTTCCTGACCCAGGCGTTGCTGCCGTTGATCGCCGACGGCGGACGCATCCTCAACGTATCCAGCGGCCTGGCACGCTTCGCGCTGCCCGGTGCCTCGGCTTACGCGATGATGAAAGGCGGGGTGGAGGTGTTCACCCGCTATCTGGCCAAGGAACTGGGCGCGCGTGGCATTCGTGCCAATACGCTGGCGCCGGGTGCGATCGAGACAGACTTCAACGGCGGCAGCGTGCGCGATAACGCACAGGTCAATGCGATGGTGTCGTCGGTCACGGCGCTGGGGCGCCCAGGGCTGCCGGACGATATCGGGCCGGTGGTCGCTGCGTTACTCGCGCCGGGAACCGGTTGGATCAATGCGCAGCGCATCGAGGTATCGGGCGGCATGTTGATCTGAATGCACAGGCCTGCGCATCACGCGCAGGCCTGTGTCTGCATCACCGCTCGGTGCATCACTGCAGGGTCTGGTCGCCGTGCAATACGGGATAGGGATTCAAGACCTCTCCCTTCCACCATTGTTTTTCCGGCCCCAGGCGGTGGATCTCGAAGTGCAGATGCGGTGCGGCAGGATCGGCATTGCCGGTGCTGCCGACGTAGCCGATGACCTGGCCGCGCTTTATTGCCTGCTTTTCTGCCAGGCCGTCGGCATACCGTTCCAGGTGTGCGTAGTAGTAGCAGTACGTGCCGTTCGGATCGAACTGGTACACGGTCAGGCCACCGCGCTCGCTGTTGAACAGTTTCTCGACCGTGCCGTCTGCAACTGCAATGACCGGTGTGCCGGTCGGAGCAAGAATGTCGATGGCATCGTGCACGCGGCCTTCGCTGCGTGCGTCGGTAAAGGTGTCCTGCAGCTGGCCGCTGCCGATGCCTTGCACCGGAATCAGCAGGCCGCTGCCTGAATTCGCAGCTTCAGGAGAGGCTGCAGACGCAGGCGCGGCTGGCGTGTCTGCAGCTGGCACCATCTCGGTGGATGGCGACGATGCGGCAACGGCTGGAGCGGCAACCGCTGGAACCGCAGAAGACGTTGCCATTGCCGCCTCTGCCGCGTCGGGCTGCGCTGTCACCGCGGGTGCAGCTGCGGACGTCGGTGCCACCGCCGCCTGTGGTGCCTCGCGTTCCAGCCACCAATAGCCGGCTGCACCGAGCAAGACACCGACCACCAGCATCATCAGCAGTTTCATGCTTACTCCTGCATCACCACCGGCATGGACGGGCCCACCACGCTGGCCAGATTGACCACGTCCCAGTTGGTCAGGCGCACGCAGCCATGCGATTCGGTCTTGCCGACATGGCCGGGTTCCGGCGTGCCGTGCAGGCCGTAATGCGGCTTGGACAGATCGATCCACACGCGTCCGACCGGGTTGTTCGGGCCGGAGGGCAGGGTGGCCTTTTGATCACCCTTCTTTGCGTCCCAGAACAGCTTGGGGTTGTACTTGAACACCGGATCGCGTGCCACGCCCAGCACCTTCCAGCGGCCGATCGGCAGCGGATCGTGCTTGCTGCCGGAGGACACCGGGAACTGCGCATACACTTTGCCGTCGGCATCGAACAGGCGCAGCGTCGACTCGGACTTGTCGACCACCAGCTTGGCCGGCTTGGCCAATGGCGGGACGCCGTCGATGTTGGGCACCTGGATCACGCCACCGGCCTTGTTCAAATCCACGCCGGGGTTGAGCTGGCGCAGCAGCTCCGGAGCGGCATGGAAACGCTCGCCCAGCGCCTCGTCCACCGAGGTGTAGCCCAGCGACGTCAGCTTGGCCTGTTCGGCCGGTCCTTTCGGAATCGGCTGGAACGGCCCGGCCACATCGGCATCGGTGAGCGTGTACTGCACCAACGCCGGCGTGGTGTCGGCCTGCAAGGCCTGCCAGGTGGCGTCATCGAGCTCACCGGTGACCTTGATCTTGTGCGCTGCCTGAAATCCGGACACCGCACGCTTCTGGTTGGAACCACGCTCGCCGTCGATCTGCCCCGGCGAGAAATGCGCGCGATCCAGCAGCACCTGCGCGTGCAGGTCCGAACGCGGGCCGGTCGGCACGACGGTCGCAGCGGGAGCTGCTGCAGGTGCCGCTGCGGGCTGCGGCGCTTGCGCCAGTGCGGACAGGGAGGTGCCCAGAGCGAGGGCGAGCAAGCAGGCGCGAGCGTAGATGCGTGGTGGCATGAGCAGGTCCGGAAGAGGCATGCGCGCACCTTGCCCGAGCCGCCTGCGTGGTCTGCGTGAAATGGCTGCACCGGGACTGACTGGGGACGCAGTCGTGATGCGGGTCAGAAGTGGATACCTGCTATCTCGCCTCTGCGCGGCTGCCGATTCGATGCGGCCGCCTGTTGCTGAAGCTTCCACCCGGTTGGCGGAGGGCGTGGTGCACCACGCCGCAATCGATCGCCTGCATGTCAGTTAGGCGATCGATGCGGAGTGGTGCAGGCCCGGTCCCTGCAGCTGCAGACATCGCGCCGCAGCTGTGCAGGTCTGCCGTCAGTAGGTGTAGCCCAAGGTCAGCATGTACACCCGTCCGGTCTGTACATAGGCGCCGTCGGCGCCAGGGTCGTAGGCCATGTAGCGCTTTGACTTGCCCTGGGTTTCGTAGAACGTGGCGGCATTGAGCAGATTCTTGGCCGACACACCGACATCCACGTGGTGCGGCAGATGATAGGTGGCGGTGAAGTCCAGTGATTTGACCGGTTGCAGGTAATAGTTGAGCCGGTCGCTGGTCAGCCCCAGCAATTGCAGGCCGGTGTAGTTGTAGCTCAGGTCGGCGCGCAGATGCGTATCGTCGTAGAACAGATCCAGGTTGTAGATGCGCTCGGGTGCGCGCGGCAGCCAGGTCTTTTCCGGTTGATCGCTGCGTCTGCTGTCTGCTTCGCTGTGCTGCAGGGTGAGGTTGGCGGTGACGCCGACGTTGCTCCACAGGCCCGGCAACTCCTGCAAGCGTTTGCTCGCTGCCAGCTCCAGTCCATAGAGCTTGGCGGTGCCGCCGTTCTGCGGCATGGTCACCGGCACGCCGTTTTCGAAGGTGGTGCCGGTCGGTACCAGCCCGCCCAGTGTGTTGTCGTTGCTGGTCGCCGATTGCGAGGTGTAGATGAAGCCGGTGATGCGCTTGTAATAGGTCGATGCGCTGAGCACGCCGCCGCTTTGGTCGTAGAACTCGGCGGAGAGATCGGCGTTGTCGGCCTTGCTCGGCTGCAGATCGGGATTGGGCCTGGAGATGCCGACCACCTTCTGGGTATCGTCGATGGTGTACACCGTCTCGCCGGAGATCAGGCCGAACGCCGGGCGGCTGAAACTGCGCCGCAACGAAGCGCGATACACGGTGAGATCATCCGGCCGATAGTTGATGCTGATGCCCGGCAGCACTTGCCCATAGGTGCTTCCGGTGCCGACGAAGCTGCCGGTGCTGCCATCGCCGCTGGATTGCCAGGATTCGGCCGCATAGCGTGTCAACTCGTAGCGCACGCCGGGCAGTACGCTCACCGAGCCGACATGCAGCGCGGCCATTGCATAACCGGAATAGATCGCCTCGGTGCTGGAGGTGGTGTTGGCGTTGTAGTCGTTGGCGGTATAGACGCCTGCGCCGTTGGGATCGTTGACGTATTTGTAGGGCAGCGCCTGCGCAAGCATCCAGCTGCGGTCCAGCAGTTTGAACGGTCCGGCGTAGCGGCCGTCGAAGGCGTTATAGGTGACGCGGCCCGGGATCGCGCTCAGTGGCGGCCCACCTGCAGTGGGGAACGCGTAATTGGGTCCGCCGAAATACGGCCCGTTGGTGACGAAGTTGCCGTCCTTGTGGAAGAACGGGTGATCGTAGGCGCCACGGTCGGAGTGGTCGGCAGACAGGCCGAGCTTGACGCTGTCCAGCACGTCGCCGTCGACCTGGTAGGTGATATCGGTATGTGCGTTGATGCGGTTGTCGTGACTGCCGGCGTCGTGCCCCTGCACCTTCCACAGCAACGACGAATCCAGGTTGTAGAAGAAGTCCTGCAAGTCAGGCGTGCTTGGCGCGATGCTGGGATAGCGGGGGTTGCTGAGGTCGAAGGCGAAGCTGCCGGGCGTAAAGCCATACAGGCTTGCCGACACGTAGTCCGGGCGGCTGCGGGTGCCGCGACCGACCGAGCTGCCGTAGTCGAAGCGCAAGCGGCCCAGCGTGGTCTGGCCTCCCAATTGCAGCGTCGCCAGTTTTTCGTCGATATCGTGCGTGTTGAAATAGCCGCCACGCACGGCGGTGGGCTGGTTGCGATAGGTTTCCAGGCGCGCGCTGGACTGGTCCTGCTGCCCGGTGACACCGTAGCTGCCGTAGATGGCGCGCGCGTACAGCGCGCTGTTGTCGCCTTGCCAATCCAGCGAGAGGTTGCCGCCGTAGCGTTCGATCTGGCTGGTGTAGAGGCTGTACTTGTAGCGGGTGCTGATCAACGGCCCGACATCGCGCAGGTCGGTTGCAGTGGCGAGGGCGGGATCGGCCGGCACGTATTTGCTGTTGGGCGCCGGCGCCTGCGCCATGTTGTTGTTCCTGCCGTAATACGCCGATGCGTAGAGGCCGAAGGCATAACCATCGCCAAACTTCCAGGCCAGCTCCTGCTGAAAGGTGCCGCCGCTGTCCTTGCCGCCCAGCTTCGAGGCCAGCGCATTGAACTGGCCCTGCGCGGTGCTCTTGGCGTAGACATCCTGGCCGAAGTCAAAGGCATTGGGCGTGCGCATGTCGATCGCGCCGCCGATCGCATCGCCGGGCATGTCGGGCGTTGGCGATTTGGACACCTGCACCGACTGGATGCCGAACGGCGCCAGCATGTTCAACGAGATGGCGCGTGTCGATGAATCGGTTTCGGGCATGCCGACGCCGTTGAGCGTGTAGGCGTTGTAGCTGGCGTCCATGCCGCGAATGCTGACGTAGGCGTTCTCGCCGGTGGTGGCCTGGCCCAGGTGCATGTCGCTGTATGCGGACAGGCCCGGCATGTGCGACACGACATCGGCGATGCCGCCCGAGGGGATCGCATCGATCTGCTGCTTGCTCATCACGCTGTTGACGCTGCTGGACAGGCGCTGTTCGTTGAGCGATCCCGGTGCGGCGGCGTGCTTGGCCTGCACGTTGACCGAATCCAGCGTGGTGGTGCCGAGTTCCGGCGTCTCGGCAAACGCCGGCGCGGACAGTGCCAGTGCGATGGCGCAGGTCAGGCGATGGGTGGTGCGTGGGGACTGCATGCAATGGCTCGCGTGGTTGGAGAAGGTGGAGTACCCGGCCCCCATATCGTGGGTGCGGGTGTGCATCGCCGACGCCTTCCGTTGCGACAGGTCTGTGTGTGGTGCGGAGATTGCGACGACTTCAGTGACCCCGACTCAATGCCCGAGGTCGACGCCCTTGCAGTGCGCCTGCGCCAGCTGCGGATTGCAGCGTGCGACCGCATCGCCTTCGAAGCGCACCACGTAACCGTTGTCGGCCGGCTCATGTGCGGGGAAGTCGGTGCTGAGCAACTGCGCGCCGCTGGCCAACATGCGGTCGCGGCGGGTGGTGTCGTGTTGCAGCGCTTCCTTCAGGTCGGCGTCGGTACGCGTGCGCACCAGGTAGCCGGCTTTCACCAATCGGGTGATCGTCTCGGCGGGGCCATCGTTGAGTTCGGTGAACGCGGCATCGTCTTGGCCAGGCACGGCATTGGTGAAGCACACGCGTCCGCGCAGCGACGGATGCCCGGGCAGGTAGCTGGCACCGGCCGCGCGTTGGTCGAGCAGGAACACCACCTTGCCGCGTGCCTCGCTCAACGACGGCCAGCCATGCGCAAGCACTGCGGCGTTGAGCGTGGCTGCGTTGCCACGAACCTGATCCGGGCTGAGGTACTCGCCGGGTCGAAACACCGAGCGTAGGTCGGCATCCAATGCATCCATCGCCGCCGGATCGAACGGCTCCGGCTGCACTGTCGGAAACGCCAGTTGCACCGGCGCCTGCTTGGTTTCCAGCAGGATAAAGATCGGCACATGCCCGGGGTGCTGCTTCGACCACGCACGCACTTCCTGCAGGCACGCGACCAAGGGCTGGCAGGTGCTGCGCTGGTCCACGTCCTGCACGTGCATGACCTTGAAGCCGGGTTTGCTCATCACTCCGGCCTGTGCGCTGGGCGGTGCGGGCGGCAAGCCGGCCTGGGCGATCTGCGCGACGATGGCCGGGTGCGCGTAGCGACCACCGTTGGCGTCGGCGAAGACATCCAGTTCGAGTTGTCTGACGCCATCGTCCAGTTGTTGCCTCAGCGGCGGATGGCGGTAATCCAGTGCCGCGAATAGCTCCGGACTCAGTCGTTGCAGCAGCGTTGCTTCGCTGGGGGCGAAGCCGGCGTGGTAGCTGTTGTGGCTGCCGATGTATTGCAGATCGGTGAGGCGAGGCGCGGCATGCGCGGTCACGCCGGCCAGCATCAGCAGGCCAAGGAATGCAGCGCTACGTGTATTGCTTCGCCTTGCGCGTGATGGCTTCGCTGTACGGTCACCGCCTGGATTCACAGCCGAAACAACGAATAAGCAGCGCATGCAGCCAGGCCGGAAAGAAGGTGGTCGCCATCATCCGGGCCAAATTTGACGCAAGGCTTTCCGCCGTATTGCCGTCGTGCGTCACAGTGCGAAAAACGCGCCATGTCATCGCTTTTCGCGACACCGGCGCCTCAGTGCACTCTGGTTTTCCGCAAGGCATACGCCAGCAGCCGCGCCTGCACGCGTTCGCCGATGCTGCGTGGCGCATCCAGCGCCATCCGTTGCAGACCGGCGGCATCGTGTGCATCGCCGCTCTCGCGTGACAGCAGTGCGCGCCAGACGGTCATCAGCTTTGCGCTATTGCCGGTGGTTGCGCGTTTGAGCCAGCTCAGGGCGCGCAGCAGGTGTTGCTCGACCTCGCTGAAGTCGCTGCCGAGCGGGTAGTCGGGCAGGCTGCCATCGCGGCGGAATGGCGCCAGCGCCTGTTCCAGTGCCTGCGGCGTGTTGCGTTGCGCACGCGCAGGCAGTGCAGGGTCGCCACGCAGCTTGCGCGACGCCTTGGCAGTTGCCAGCAACGCGTCCTGGAAGCGTGCATCGCAGATGCCGGCCATCGCCAGCATGCAATCCTGATCGGTCTGGTGGCGCAGGTCGGCGATGCCGTACTCGGTGATGTACAGATCGCGCAGATGGCGCGGGATGGTGGTGTGCCCGTAGTTCCAGCGCACATTGCTCGCTGCGTGTGCACCGGCATCGCGCGTGGCCCGCAGCATCAACGCGCTGCGCGCCTGCGGCAAGGCATGTGCCATCGCCACGAAGTTGTACTGGCCGCCGACGCCGGAAACCACACGGCCATCTTCCAGCCCGTCGGACACCGCCGCGCCGAGCGCGGTGGCCATCATGCAGGAGTTGAAGAAGCGCGCATCGCGGCGTTGCAGGCGCTCCAGCGCTTCGTTGCCGCCATACAGCTGATTGATCTCGCTGATGCGACGCATGCCGATGGCACTGCGCGTGTCCGCATCCAGCTCACGTAGCCACTGGTAGAAATCCGGCGAGCCGAGATAGAACGCCCCATGCAGGAACTCGCCTTCGCGGGCCAGGCGCGCGTGATCGGCCGCATCGGCGCTGCCGTCGGCGATGCGCTGCATCAGCGCCGGATCGTCGTGCACCTTGCGGCGGATCACGCCGCTGTCCACCAACTGCTTGAACCCTTCGTTGAGCATTTCGCTGCAGCCGTACAGGCCGATCTCGAACGGCGCCAGGCCACCGCTGGCGCGCACCGCAGGATGCTGTTCCAGGTCCGGGTCCAGCGCCTGCAGCACGCGCCGATAGGTGGCGTTGTCGGTATGTCGCAGTACCAATGCATGGCTCAGCGCATCGGCCAGGGTACCGATGCCGATCTGCAAGGTGCCGCCATCGCGGACCAGTGCGCTGGCATACAAGCCGATGGCGTAGTCGACGCTGTTGACCGGTTGCCTTGGCAACCCGAACAGGCGCGGCGACGGACCGGGCAGGTCGATCACCAGATCGAAGAACGCCTCCTCCACTGCCGCGGTTCCGCCGATCCACGGCAGTTGCGTGTCCACTTCCGCCACCAGCATGGGGCGCGGCAGGCCGAGCGCCTGCACCGCATCCAGCGTGTCCTGGGTGATGTCGTTGTTGCACGACAACGACAGCCGCGTGCCGCCCGGTTCGCGCGCCACCTTCTGCACGATCAGGTTCGGCGCGCGCTGCGCCACCGCCGCGGCAGCATGGGTGTAGTTGAGGCTCGTGTAGTCGGCCTGCGCCTGGGTGGAGTGCAGCAGCCCGCCGGACTGCATGTAGAACTCTTCCACCTGCACATGCGCCGGCAGCGCATCGCGCAGCATGTCATCGACATAGGCAAGACGCGGGAAATCCTCGCCGAAATGGCGCGCAATGAACGGCGCCGCAAAGCGTGCCTCCAGTCCCGCGCCGGGCTTGGGCGGGTTGAGCGACAGCGCCGTGTACAGCGCCAGCGGCCGCGCCGGCATGTGCTTGAGCTGCGCATACAACGCGTTCAACAACCGGTGCGGCTTGCCGATGCCCAACGGCGCGCCGACGCGCAGCGGGCCATCGAGACGTTGCAGGATGTGCGCAACCGCGCCGGGCAGGTCGGTAAGGTGTTCGGTCATCGGTGCAGGGTAGCCGAGGCGATGGCGGGGCAGGTATCTGGATCGCCGACAAGGCCGGGTTGGCGCATACGTTTCCCGCAAGGCAATCGAAAACGCGCTTGACAGGCGCAAGTTTTACATGCGTAATCGATAAAAATTACGGATGTAATCGCATGTCGATCAGTGACGCCGAAGCGGTGGTGATGCAGGTGCTCTGGGATGCGGCGCCACGCAGCGCCGACGACGTGGTCGCCGCGCTGGCAGGCCACAGCGACTGGGCCGAGCCCACCGTCAAGACCTTGCTCAACCGCCTGCTTGGCAAGGGCGCCATCCGTGCCGAGAAACAAGGGCGACGCTATCTCTATTCGCCGGTGCTGGCGCGCGAGCAGTGGGTGCAGCAACAGAGCGAGGGATTGCTGCAGCGCCTGTTCGGCGGACGGGTGGCGCCGCTGGTGGCGCACTTCAGCGAGCGCGGAAAACTCAGCGCATCCGATATCGCGGAACTGAAACAACTGATCAAGGAGCTGGACGATGAACCCTGAGGCCTGGGTCCTGTTGTCGCGCGCAACGCTGTACACCACCGCAGCGCTGCTGGTCTGCCTGCTCCTGCGTCGCCCACTGCGCAAGCTGTCGGGTGCCGGCGCGGCGTATGCGATCTGGTCCTGCGTTCCGCTGGCCCTGGTGGCAGCCTTGTTGCCCGGTCCGTCTCTCGGCATCGCGGTGCCGGGATTGCCGGCGCTGACCGCCATGCCGGCGCTCTCCAGCGTGCATGGCGAAGGTCGTGCGTGGGCAACATGGCTGGCAGCAGCGTGGCTGGGCGGCGCGGTGGTGATGGCGATCGGATTGTGGACGCGGCAACGGCGTTTCATGCGCAGCCTGGGGCCGTTGCACCGGCTCGACGACCGGCTCTGGTCGGCCGCGTGCGATGCCGGTCTTCCTGCATCGTTGGGACTCTGGCGTCCGCGCATCGTGGTGCCGGCGGATTTCAGTGAGCGTTACAACGCCGATGAGCGCGCCCTGATCCTGGCGCACGAGCGCATGCATCTGCGCCGCGGCGACCTGCACGCCAATCTGCTGGCGGCGCTGATGCTCTGCATCGGCTGGTTCAACCCGCTGATGCATCTGGCCTGGCGTGCGTTCCGGCTGGACCAGGAACTGGCCTGCGATGCGGCCGTGCTGGCGCAACATCCGGGCAAGCGCCGCAGTTACGCCACCGCCCTGCTGAAGACCCAGCTTGGCCGCGACTTTACGCTGCTCGCCTGTCATTGGGCTGCATCGCATCCGTTGGCGCAGCGGATCGCGGCGCTGCGCGGTTCCCCCATCGCTGCCGGACGTGCGCGCTGGCGCGTGGCGATGGTCCTTCTGCTGGCGGCGGGGGTCAGCACCGCCGCCTGGGCGCTGCAGCCGGCACGCATTGCGTTAGCGGCACAACCGGCGCTGGCGGCCGGCAACGCGGTGGATTTCGCCACGATGCAGCCGCCGAGATATCCGGCAGCCGCGTTTGACGGCGGTATTGAGGGCTTTGTCGAACTGCAGATCGACATCGACCCTGGCGGCGTGCCGCAGCACATCGACATTGTGCAGAGCACCCCGGCCGGCGTGTTCGATCAAGCGGTGCTGGAGGCAGCGCGCCAGTGGCGGCTGAAACCTGCCTATGTACATGGCAAGCCGATTGCTTCCACAGTGCGCGTTCCGGTGAAGTTCGAAATGGACGCGCCGGAGCAAACGTCTACCGATGCCGGCGCCGCGCGCTTGGAGGCGCCAGCGTCCAACCGCCTTGCCGGTTGTGCTTCAGCGGGCTGCGCAATGCAGGAGAGGCCGTGATGCAATCCAGGGCAACCAGCAAAACGACTGCACAACTGTCTGGCGGGCGCGCCGGGTGCCCGGGATTGGCATGTGCCGCGCATACACGCCGGTTCCTGCGCGCTGGCCACGCCCACCTGACGACTGCTTGCCACGTGTTGTCGGCCGCCCTCGCGCCGACCTGCGCCGCAATCCTGGCGCTGTCGCTTGGCGCATGTGCAACGCAAGGGGTGCAGGAACAGCAGCGCAGCCAGCGCGAAGATTCGGTGGACCAGCGCATGCTGAGCGCGCAATCGGGCGGCGATGGTGGCGGCTCCATCCAGTCTTACACGTTGGCGCCGGCGCAGCGCTTCCGCATGCCGCGCGCGCTGCGAAGCGATGCGCCGGTGCTGCCGGCCGATTCGCCACGGCAGAGCTTGCCGCCGACCACCGTGTGCGCGCATGTGATCCTGACCGCCGAAGGCGCGGTACAGCGCGTCGACCCCATGTCCGATCGCGACGAATGTGCGGCCGGTCTGTTGCCGGACAATGCCGATCTGGTGCAGTCGGTGCGTACCACGGTGCAGCAATGGCAGTTCGTTCCGGCCGCGCTGTGCACGTTTGCCGCAGGTGTGGCGCAGCCGGCCGCGCTGGACGATTGCAGCGGCGCCATCAGCCAGCAGCCGGTACCGGTGACGCTGTCGTTCGCGTTCACCTTCGAAGTGCGGCAGGGCAAGGTCAGCGTGCGCACCGGCAAGGTGGCGCGTTGAGCGCGCGCATCGCTGCGATCAGAGCATGTCGGGTGCGAACAGGCGCCGCCGCGAGACTTCGTCGCCGGACAGCATGAAGCGGCCATCGCCGCGGTAGTGCACCGTCCTGGGAAGCGCGGGCCGCTTGGCCACCTGCGCGCTCACCACTTCCCAGACAAAGAGCGCGTGGCGATTGATCTGCCGGCCGTCGTGCAGGCGGCATTCGAAACTGGCGTAGCACTCGGCGATGGCCGGCGCTGCGACCCGTTGGCCGGGCACGGCGGTCAGCCCGAAGTGGTCGAACTTGTCGATCTGTGCACCGCTGCTGTTGCCGATGCCGATCACGGTGTCGAGCAGCTCGGCCGTCGGCAGGTTGATCACGCATTGCTTGCTGCGCCGGACCAGTTCGAAACTATGGTTACCGGGGGCGATGCAGCACGCGATCAGCGAGGGCGAAAACTCCAGCACCATATGCCAGCCCATGGTCATGATGTCGCGCTGGCCCTTGTGGGCCGAGCTGACCAGCACCACCGGCCCCGGTTCCAGGAAGCGGCGCGCCTGCTCCACCGGGAATGCATGTTTTCGATACTGTTTCATGGACACGCCAGCCGATTGAATGCGGTGATCACCGGTGCCGATGCGCTCATTCCAGCACATGCACGCTATCGGCGATGCGCTGCACCTCGTCGGGATTGTGGCTGACATACAGCATCGGCAGGCGGATCTCGTCGCGCACGCGTTGCAGGTAGGGAATCAGTTCTTCGCGGCGCGCCTGATCCAGTGCCGACAAGGGCTCGTCGAACAACAGGATCGCCGGTTGCGACAACAAGGCGCGGCCGATCGCCACGCGCTGCGCTTCGCCTCCGGACAGATTGCGCGGCCGGCGTTGCAGCAACGGCCCAATCCCCAACAGCGCCACCACATCGTCGAAACCGAATGGCGCCGTGCCACGCGCATGCCGGCCGTAACGCAGATTGCGGCGCACATCCAGATGCGGGAACAGCCGCGCATCCTGAAACACGTAGCCGATCCTGCGCTTGTGCGTGGGCAGGTTGATGCCTTGCCGGGCGTCGTACAGGCAGCGCCCGTCGATGCGGATATGCCCGGCCTGCGGCTGCACCAGCCCGGCGATGGCATTGAGCACCGTGGTCTTGCCCGCACCGGAAGGGCCGACCAGGGCCACCACCCGCGCCTGGTCCTGGATGTGGAGATGCCGTTGGAAATTGCCGCGCTGCAGCTGCAGGTCGATATCGAGCATCAGCCGTCCTCGCGCGGATGCGGCCTGCGCACCAGCCACTCGGACAGCAGCAGCGCCGCCAGCGAGATCGCCAGCGCAACGCCGGCCAGCCGCCACACGCCCGATTCCATGCCCGGCACCTGCATCAGCCCGTAGATGGCCGACGACAAGGTCTGGGTTTCGCCAGGAATGTTGGACACGAAGGTGATGGTCGCGCCGAATTCGCCCAAGGCCTTGGCAAATGCCAGCACCATGCCGGCGACCAGGCCCGGCCAGGCCAGCGGCAAGGTGATGCTGAAGAACACCCGCCACGGGCCCGCACCGAGCGTGGCGGCGGCTGCTTCAAGACGGCGGTCGGTCGCTTCGATGGACAAGCGGATCGCGCGCACCATCAGCGGGAATCCCATCACCGCGCATGCCAGCGCTGCGCCGGTCCAGCGGAACGCGAACTGGACACCGAGGTGTTCCAGCAACCAGCTGCCGACCGGCCCCTGCGTGCCCAGCACCACCAGCAGCGCGTAGCCGGTCACCACCGGCGGCATTACCAGCGGCAGATGCAGCAGGGCGTCCAGCAGCGCCTTGCCCGGAAAGCGCCGCCGCGCCAGCAGCCAGCCGCAGGCGATGCCCGGCGGCAGGCTGGCGATGGCCGCAACGATGGCGACCTTGAGACTCAGGCCGATCGCGGTCAGCTCCTGCGGGGTGAACATCGACAACGGCGCGCCTCAATCCTGCAACGAAAAACCATGGCGAACAAAGATCGCCCTGGCCGGCTTGCTGCCCAGCCATTGCACGAACGCGGCCGTGCCGGCATTGCTGCTGTTCTTCAACGCAGCGACCGGATACACGATGGCATCGTGGCTATCGGCGGGGA
The DNA here is from genome assembly GCF_056725285.1 of Xanthomonas sp. NCPPB 1826. Classification (NCBI taxonomy): domain Bacteria; kingdom Pseudomonadati; phylum Pseudomonadota; class Gammaproteobacteria; order Lysobacterales; family Lysobacteraceae; genus Xanthomonas; species Xanthomonas sp. NCPPB 1826. The sequence goes on along the minus strand of NZ_CM161521.1, from coordinate 3,887,815 downwards.
AGGTCGCGACTACGCGGACCTTGGGTTCGGCGCGCGCATCCGAGCCGTATACGATGCCCAGCGGCGCTTCGCCGCGCGAGACCAGCATCAATGCGGCGCGCACGCTTTCCGACTCGGCCAGACGATTGCGCACGCCATCCCACTGACCGAGTTTGCGCAGCGCTGCGGCGGCATACTTGCCGGCCGGCACGCTGTTGGTCTGGCCAACCGCCAACCGACCGCTGTCACCGAGCGCCTTGGCAATCGCGCCGGGCTGGCGCGGATCCACGCGCAGCTTGCTGGTGGCCGGGGCGATCAACACCAGGGTATTGCCGAGCAGGTTGTGACGCTGCGCCGGCACGACCAGGCCGCGTTGCTGCAGATAGTCCATCCATTCCAGGTCGGCCGAAAAGAACACGTCTGCCGGTGCGCCTTGCTCGATCTGGCGCGCCAGTGCAGAGCTGGCGGCGTAGGAAACGCGCACCGGCGTGCCGGTCGCCTTTTCGTAAGCGGCCGCGGCCTCGTCCATGGATTCCTTCAGGCTTGCTGCGGCAAACACCGTCACCGGCGCGCTCTGCGCAGTGGCCAGGACGGGCAGGGCAAGCATCAGCACGCAGAACGCGCGCTGCCAAAAACCGATCGTGCGCATGGGAAGCTCCAGCAGGGTCAGGCAGCGATCATAGCGGCTGCGCGTCATGCGCCGCGTGGTGGCTATGCTGGCGCGTCAGTCAACCACGCCGTCGCAGCGGCCGGCCTGCAGATTGGTCTGCAATGCCGGCCGGATCAGCCTGGGCTCGGGCAGCGTGGCATCGCGGGCCTGGCGCTGCGCCACGAATGCATCGATCTCCACGCCGTCGCGCACGTGGATATTGCTGCGCCGCTGCTCGCCGATGCTGGTCTGGTACGCCACCTCACGGCCGCCCGGGCCGTAGTCGTGGCAGACGAACACGCGCGTGTCCTCCGGCAGCGCATACATGCGCTGGATCGAGGCGAACAGTTGCCGTGCATCGCCGCCGGGAAAATCGCAGCGCGCGGTGCCGGCGTCCGGCATGAACAACGAATCGCCGGGGAACAGCGCATCGTCGATCAGGTACGCGATGCTATCGCTGGTATGCCCGGGCACCGCGATGACACGTACCTGCAGCGTGCCGAGCTCGAAGCGCTCGTCATCGGCGAACAGGTGATCGAACTGCGAGCCGTCGGCGCGGAAGTCTTCCGGTAACGCACAACGTGGCGCAAGCGTCTGCTGCACATCGCGGATACCGTCACCGATGCCGATGCGTGCCTGCGGCCAGTGCTGCTTCAGCCAATGCGCGGCAGACAGGTGATCGGCATGCGCATGGGTTTCCAGCAACCACTGCACCTGCCAGCGGTGGTGAGCGACGGCATCGACGATGGCTTGCGCGGCGCGCGTGCCGACCTTGCCGGTGTCGGCCGCATAGTCCAGCGCCGGATCGATCACCGCTGCAGCCCCGGTCGCCGCGTCGGCGACCACATAGGTGAAGGTGTTGCTGTCGGCGTGAAAGAACGCAAGCACCTCGGGCTGCATCGGCGTCTCCATCTCAGGGCGCGGCCAGCGCCGCATTGAGCACGGCGGCCAGTCGGTCGCCAGCCTCGCGCAATTGGGTCTCGGCAAGCGGACGATAGGTCGCGATGTAGTCGTCCGGCAACACGTGCTTGCTCGGATAGACGCCGGGCGTGACCGCGATCTTGCAGGAGGCCTGCGCCCATGCCGCAGCCGGCGGTGGCAGCACCGGCGATGTCGCAGCGGTCGCCGGCAACGCCAGCAGGCGTTGCAGATACGCATCGTCATCAAGATGGCGGTCGTTGAGCATGCCGCTGTCCCACAGCGCATGCAGGTTGCTGCCCTTGCCGGCGACCTGCAGCTGGAATTCATTGCCGCCCTTGTCATGCGCGTAGCCGGCATGCATCGGCTGATGGATGTCGCCGACAAAATGCACCACGAACTTCAGGGCCTGCCGGCGCACGTCCAGCGGCTGGCTGCGGTCGGCAAGCAGCGCGGTCTGCCGGTCGAGCGCGGCGATCACGCAGTTGCCGTCCGGGCAGTCGCGCGGCGGCGCGTACGTGCAGTCGTGCTCGCCAAGATTGACGTAATGCCAGGGTCCGGAGCGCTTGCCCAGCTCCGGGTCGTGCTCGCGCAGCTCGTCGGCCCAGCTGGCGACACCGGCCAATGTCGGGTTGGCTTCGCCCTTGAGCAATTGCGCCACCTGCGCTTGCGCCTGCGGGCTCAGTTCGGTCTCGGCAATGCGCGCCACCAGGCGGTGGCCTTGCGGCCCCCAGGCGAAGGCGCTGATGGGCTGAAGGGCCGCGACCACGGTTGCGGCAAGAAAGAGGATGCGAGGAGAGAAGGTCTTCATCCGGCAATTGTACGCATCGGTCCGGGACGGTTTGATGGCCGTCTCCGGTCGAACACAGCCACGGCTCAGCGTGGCGTCAGCGGCATGCTCAGAAGTACACCAGGTACGACACGCCGTAGGTCAGCGGATCGATCCGCGCCTTGCCCAGCCGGCTGCCATTGAAGTCGACGTTGCTGCGCGAATTCGTCCAGCGCGCGTCCACCCGCAGGCCGCTGCGATCGTTGAAGATGAAGTCCACACCGACATGCGCGGTGGCGCCCACCGAGTCGTCGAAGCTCAGGTCGCCATTGCCGAAGGCGTCATCGACGTCTTCACCGACAAACGTGGTGTAGTTGATGCCGACACCCACGAACGGCGACACCGTGCCGTAGCCATTGATGTGGTACTGCAACAGCACGCTCGGCGGCACCGACCAGTAGCTGCCCACCTTGCCGACGCCCTCGAGCTCCAGATCGTGCTTGCCCGACACCGCGGCATGCACCTCGATGCCGAGGTTGTTGCGCAGGAAGTATTCATACGTGAACGACAGCGCCGGGGCGCCCTTGATCTCGGCACGCGTGCCGCCGAAGCTGCCGCTGTCGGACTTGGGCGAGACATAGCCGGCGCCGTAGCCCGTGGTCCAGTGGCCGGCCGATTGTGCAAGGGCGGGTGCGGCCGAGGCGGCCAGTGCGATGGCGAGGGCGGTACGGATCAGCATGCTCATGGAATCCCCGGATAGGTCGGACAGGCGGTCGACGTGACCAACCTGTCCGCAACTCCGGCGGTGGATTCACGTCCCTGGACGCCAAGTGTGCCAGAGATGCATCGCGCACGCTGCCGGGCTCAGAACCGGTGCACGTAGGCCACGCCGTAGACCAGCGGGTCGATGTTGACGGTGCCGATGCGGTTGCCGTCGAGGCGCGCTTCGGTGTCGATGTCGATCCAGCGCAGGTTCACCCGCAGCGCGCCGCGCTCGCTGAGCTTGTAGTCCACGCCCGCGTGCAGGGCCAGGCCCCAGGAATCGTCCAGTTCCAGCTCGCTGCCGGCCAGCGCGCCGCGCGTGTCGGTGCTGAAGAAGCGGGTGTAGTTGATGCCCGCGCCAACGAACGGCGAGAGCCTGCCCTGGCTGTTGAAGTGGTACTGCAGCGAGATCACCGGCGGCAGATGCTTGGTGCTGCCGACACGCCCCAGGCCACGGAGCGCGATGTCGTGCTCGAACGGCAGCGCAGCCAGTACTTCGATGCCCAGGTTGTCGGCAATGAAGTATTCGGCGGTGAAGGTCGGCTTGATGTCCTTGCCGACGTCCGCCTCCAGCGTGCCGCCGACCAGACGGCCGTTATCGGACTTGGGAGCGACCTGATGGGCACCGACGGCAACGGTCCAGTCGCCTTTGGATTGAGCCAGTGCGGGGACGCTGGCGAAGCTGGCGGCCAGGCCGGCGAGCAGAAGGGTAGAGCGCATGCGCATGGAAACTCTCGTTGTGTGCAGGGGATGGAAGAAGTCTTGATGGTTTGCCCGCTGGATGCCTTGATCCTGATCAATCCGTCCGCGCAAGGACGCTGCGGGTCATGCGCGGATGCGAGCAGGGACCGGCACCGACAGCAGCGATCTGCGCCATGCCGGTGATCGCACCGGCGCATCGCGTCCGGTCTGCAACGCGATGCGCCTGGCGCAGGCGGCGGCGGGGGAGGAACGCCGCCGCCTGCGTGCGCGGTGGAGCAGGCAGCGAGCGGATGGCTGCAGCGCTCGCGCACTTACTTGACCTTGGCGAGCTTGGGCGCATCCACTTCCGGCATCGCCGAGCTGTGGTGGTTGATGATCAGCCATTTGTCGTCGCGCTTTTCGTACACGAAGGTGTAGCGCGCCTGCACCTTGCTCTTCTTGCCGTCCTTGTCGGTCAGCGTGAAGGTATAGACGCCGGCATCCACTGCACTGTCGTCATCGAGCACGCGCACGGTGCGGTAGTTGACGACGCCCTGCGGCTTCTTGGTCAGGAACATCTCGAAGTACTTTTCGATCTGCGCACGCGAGGCGCGCACTTCGTTGGAGACGGTCGGCAGCAACACGCCGTCCGGCGCGTACAGGTCGGCCACCTTGTGCGGGTTGCCGGTGGCCAGCGCCGCATTCCAGGTGTCGAACAGCGCAGCGACTTCGCGCGCTTCGCCATCGGCGGGCAGCGAGGCCTTTTCGGTGTAGTGCATCACGCCGCCAGCCAGCGCCGGGGTGGCGGCCAGGGCCAGAACCAGAGAGAAAAGGGTGCGACGCATGGGGAATCTCCGTTGTGATGGATGGGTGCCTCAGCAGGCAGGGCCAGTATCGAAATCCACGGAGCGCCGAAATGCTGCTGTTCGGCATATGCATCGATACGCCTTTCAGCGTATCGATATAAAGCTTAAGTAATTGAATTGGAATGGATATATCGAAAAATCAGGCGTATTTTAGATTGCTGCGTCCGTGCCGCACCTCAGATCGTCGCGGGCCCTCAAGTCAGGCAGGCGTCAGCCCATACCGCATCGTGCTTGCACCGCCGAGCTCATCACCTTGTCGTTTGACGGCACCCAGACAGCATGCCCACCTTCCGATTCCCGATTCCCGATTCCCGATTCCCGATTCCCCATCACGCAGGCACCACGGCACAACGTCCTGGCGCCACATGCCGCAGCACGGCTGCGCGAGTGCGACGCTGCTAGAATGGCGGTCCCTTTCCATCCGCCGCGCCATCGCGGCCGCAGGAGCTAGTGAACATGGCAATCAAGGTTGGCATCAACGGATTCGGTCGCATCGGCCGCAACGTGCTGCGCTCTGCGGTGCAGAACTTCGCCAATGACATCGAGATCGTGGCCATCAATGACCTGCTCGAGCCCGATTACCTCGCCTACATGCTGCAGTACGACTCGGTGCATGGCCGCTTCAAGGCCGATGTGTCGGTCGACGGCAACACGCTGATCGTCAACGGCAACAAGATCCGCCTGACCCAGGAACGCGATCCGGCCAACCTCAAGTGGGATGCAGTCGGCGCCGACGTGGTGATCGAGTCCACCGGCCTGTTCCTGACCAAGGAAACCGCGCAGAAGCACCTCGACGCGGGCGCCAAGAAGGTGATCCTGTCGGCACCGTCCAAGGACGACACGCCGATGTTCGTGTTCGGCGTCAACGACAACACCTACAAGGGCGAAGCGATCGTCTCCAACGCCTCGTGCACCACCAACTGCCTGGCGCCGTTGGCCAAGGTGATCAACGACAAGTGGGGCATCAAGCGCGGCCTGATGACCACCGTGCACGCGGCCACTGCGACGCAGAAGACCGTGGACGGCCCGTCGAACAAGGATTGGCGCGGTGGGCGCGGCATCCTGGAGAACATCATCCCGTCCTCCACCGGTGCCGCCAAGGCCGTGGGTGTGGTGATCCCCGAGCTCAACAAGAAGCTGACCGGCATGAGCTTCCGCGTGCCGACCTCGGACGTGTCGGTGGTCGACCTCACCGTCGAACTGGAAAAGCCGGCCACCTACGCCGAGATCTGTGCCGAAGTGAAGGCGCAGAGCGAAGGCGCCTTGAAGGGCGTGCTGGGTTACACCGAAGACAAGGTCGTGGCTACCGACTTCCGCGGCGAAACCTGCACCTCGGTGTTCGACGCCGACGCCGGCATCGCGCTGGACTCGACCTTCGTCAAGCTGGTGTCCTGGTACGACAACGAGTGGGGCTATTCCAACAAGTGCCTGGAAATGGTGCGGGTTGTCGCGAAGTAAACCTCGCGCTCAGGCGATGCGTAGAGGCCCCGGCATGCCGGGGCCTTTCGTTTTGTGCCTGCCGGAATGTGATGTGTGCATGTACCGTCGCAGCGTCGTCGTCAGTACGGAAAGTGGACTTTGAGAGGCCCACGTGCGCTAATTTGCTGGCACGGCGGTCGTTCCCGTGTCGTGTACGAAGGATCGGGGAACTCCATGGATCGAGAGAACAAAACTCATGAGTAAATTTCTGGCGGGCGTATTGGCGCTCGGTGTAGTGTTTGCAGTGTCGGCGCCGTCGACCAGTTGGGCAGCGAAGAAGCAGACCGGTACGCCGGCCTGGATGAATGCCGATGGTGAGGTGATCAAGTCGGCCGATGTCGAGGCTGGCTATGGCGAAACGGTCAAGGGCATCAACGATTACGAAGGCGAGATCACCGGCAAGCCGGCGCCTGACAGCAAGTTCACCCAGCTGAAGATCGGTATGCCGATGAAGCAGGTCACCGACCTGATTGGTCAGCCGAATGACCAGGGTTCCTACGTGACCGGCAAGGCGTTCATCCCGTTCTTCTTTGGCGGCGACCGTTACCGTTACGAGATGGCCTACAAGGGCCAGGGGCGCCTGGTGTTCGCTGGCAAGTCGATGGACACCGGCGGCAACCTGATCTGGATCATCCATAACAAGAACGACAGCGGCTACCGCGAATAAGTGTCAGACGCCCGGTTCTTCCGGGCGTTTTTTTTGGAGTGCATGTCCGTGCCTGTAGCCAGTGTGGGTAGGTGGCACCGACGGCATCGCGTCGCTGCGCTTCAGCCAGTGATTGGCTGCCCAGACGCGGCCTGAGCCTGTATGGTTCGCGCATTCGGCCGGATGCCGACTCAGGGGTTGTGCGTTGGAAACGATGATTGTGACGGTGGTGCTGTTGCTGCTTGCGGTGCCGGTAGGGCTGGTGATCGCCCTGGTGTGGATCGCCGGGCTGCGGCGGCGCGTGGATGCGCTGGAACAGCGGCTTGCGCAATGGCAGGCCAGCGGCGCAGCAGGTGCGGACGCGGCGGCGGTGCACAGGTCAGCGCCAACGCCATCGCCTGCCGGGGCGTGGGAGCCGCAAGAGGCGTCCGACGTCGGTATGTCTGCCTCCGGCGAGCCTGATCTGCCGCGCGCAGCAGATCTGCAAGCCGCGCCGACGCAGTCGCCGGCCGCACCACTGCCAGTGCCGCCATCATTGCCGGCAGAAGCTCCCGCATCGTCGGCGGCGCGCAGCGTAGTGCAAGCGCCGCTCCTGATCGCTGCGCCTGCCGAGTTCGAGCCGCAAGCGCACGACGTGCCCTCCGGGCCGGGCCCGCTGGCGCGCGTGGCCAGCGCAGTGAAGCGCTGGTTTACCGAGGGCAATGTGCCGGTCAAGGTCGGCATGCTGGTGCTGCTGGCCGGCGTGGCGTCGCTGTTGAAGTACGCCAGCGACCAGGGCTGGATGCGGATGCCGATCGAGCTGCGGCTGGCAGGTATCAGCGTGCTGGCGCTCGTCGGCCTGGTCTTCGGCTGGAAGCAACGGCTGCAGCGGCCGGGCTTTGCGTTGGCGTTGCAGGGCGGCGCCATTGGCGGCTTGCTGCTGACGGTCTTTGCCGCGTTCAAGTTGTACGGACTGCTCGGCGCGGGTCTGGCGATGGGCATCAGCGTGGTGCTGATTGCCGGCATGTGCGTGCTGGCGGTGGTGCAGGATTCGCGCACGCTGGCGGTGCTGGGTGTGCTGGCCGGCTTCCTTGCGCCGATCTGGCTGTCCACCGGCAGCGGCAATCATGTCGCGCTGTTTTCGTACTACGCGGTGCTCAATGCCGGCATCGTGGCGATCGCCTGGACGCGTCCGTGGCGGGTGCTGAACCTGCTTGGATTCGCCTTCACCTTCGGCATCGGCACGCTGTGGGGTGCGCTGCAATACACCCCGGCGAAATTCGCCACGACCGAGCCGTTCCTGCTGTTGTTCTTCGCCATGTATGTGGCGATTCCGGTACTGCACGCGCGGCGTGGCGATGGCAGCGCGGGCAAGCTCATCGACGGCAGCCTGTTGTTCGGCACCCCGCTGGTGGCCTTCGCATTGCAGGCGCGCCTGCTGGATGGCGAGCGCCTGCCGTTGGCGCTGTGTGCGCTGGCGGTAGCTGCGCTGTACGCGGGCCTGGCCAGTTGGTTGCTGCGACGTGCCTCCACGCGGCTGCTGGGTCAGGCGCACGCGATGCTGGCGGTCGGTTTTGCGACTCTGGCGGTGCCGCTGGCATTGTCGGCGCGCGCCACTGCCAGCGTCTTCGCGCTCGAAGGTGTGGGCTTGTTGTGGCTGGGACTGCGGCAGCAGCGTCGCATCCCGCAGTTCAGCGGGGTGGCGTTGCAGTTGCTGGCGGCGGTCGGGCTCGCCTTCGGTGTGGATGCGTGGCGCTACGACACGGTGGCCGTTGCCAACGCTACCTGCATGAGTACCTTGCTGCTTGCATTGGCCGGCTGGGCCAGTGCCTGGTTCCTGCGCGATGCAGGGCAGCCGCGCCGCGCGCTGGTGGCGTATCTGTGGGGGCTGGGCTGGTGGGCGCTGTGCGGTGTGCACGAGATCTTCCGCTTTGCCGGCGATCTGCGCAGCGAGCCGGATCTGCTGCTGGGCTTTGTCGCGCTCAGCGTGTGGCTGGCAGCCGAGGTGCATCGGCGTCGCCCGGCAACGGCGCTGGTGTGGACGGCGATGTTCGGGCTGGCGCTGGCCGCGCCGCTGGCGCTTTGGCAAAGCCATGCGCATACGCAACCTTTCGCGCATTGGGGGGCGCTGGCCTGGCTGGCGTTCGCCGTGGCCGGCACGCGCGCGCTGTGGTGTCTGCGCAGGCAGCACGGCGCCGGCGCGGTGGCTGCACAGTTCATCTGGTGGCTGCTGTGGCCGTTGGTGGTGTCGTTGGGCGTGGCCTGGCTGGCCGATACGTACATGCTGGCAAATGGCTGGCGTTGCGCCTTGCTGGCCGCGCCCTGGCTGATCGTGGCGGCAGTGGGTCTGTTGCGCTGGCGATGGCTGGCGTGGCCGCAGGGTGCCGGTTTCGATCGGGCACGCAATGCCTTGCTGGGCTGTGTGTTCGCAGTGCTGGGCATCGGCTGGTTGATCGTGCTGCTGGACCCGGTGAGCGCGGCGCCATTGCCGTGGCTGCCCGTGCTCAACCCGGCCGAGCTGGCGCAGCTGGCGGTGCTGGCCTTGCTGGCGCGTTGGGCCTGGTCTGGGCAGGCGCCGTTGGCCGTGCAACGCTGGCGGGTGACTGCGCTGGGCGTGTCGGGCTGGGCCTTGATCACCGGCAGCACCTTGCACAGCGTGCATCACTGGGGTGGCGTGGCGTGGGATGCCGGGTTGATCGGCGCGACCCTGTCGCAGACCAGCCTGACCATCGTCTGGAGCGTGCTGGGCGTGCTGGGCTGGGTGATCGGCTCGCGGCGCGGTCAGCGTGGACTGTGGCTGGGTGGTGCGTTGTTGATGGGTCTGGTGCTGGCCAAGCTGGTGCTGGTCGACCGCCAGCATCTGGGCAATCTGCTCGGCATCGGCTCGTTCATGGCCTATGGCCTGTTGTGCACCGTGGTGGGCTATCTGGCACCGGCGCCGCCGCGCCAGCCGGTGGCCCGAGAGCACGCTGTCGGAGACGGTGGCGTCGAAAAGGATCAGACATGAAATCGAGGCAATGGGGATGGCTGCTGCTGGTGCCGCTGCTGGCGCAGGCAGCCGATGTGCGCCAGGACTATCGTCAACAGTGGCCGCTGCAGGTAACCGGCTCGGATGCCGGCATGTATCAGCTGCGCTTGAATGCGGCGATCTATCGCAGCGCCCATGACCTGGCGCTGCGCGATGTCACAGTGATTGATGCGCGTGGCGAGGAGATGCCGGCCGCGCTCTTGCCGGTGGATGCCGCGCCGGCTGCCGCGCCGCGTCGGCAACGCCTGCCCTTGTTCGCGCTGCCGGCTGGTGCAGCGCCTGCCAACGGCGATCTGCAACTGATCGCCGAACGCGATGCCAGTGGCGCGGTGCGTCGGCTGGAAGGCCGCTTCGCCACCGGCACCGCTGCCGCTGTAAGTGCCGGTGGCAGCTGGCTGATCGATGCCAGCGCGTTGCGCGATCGTCCGCGCGCGCTGTGGCTGGACTGGGACGGCAACATGCCGGTGCAGGCCCGGCTGCGCGTGGAAGGCAGCGACGACCTGCGCGACTGGCACCTGCTCGCCGCAGACGCCACCGTGATGGCGCTGGACAACCAGGCGCAGCGTCTGCAGCAGCGCCGCATCGCGTTGGACGCTGGCGCGCGCTATCTGCGCATCGTGCCGGTGTCCGGCGAGCTGCCGGCCTTGCGCGTGGTCGATGCGGAACTGGACGGCGTCTCGGCGCCGCCGCAATCGCAGTGGCTGGAATTGCCTGGCACTGCGCAGGACAAGGCAGTGGTGTATGCCTTGCCTGGGCGCTTTCCGATCACCCAGGTCGATGTCAGCGGCGGTCAGGCCGAGGCGGTCGAATGGACCGTGGCAAGCCGCGATACCGATGACGCGCCGTGGCTGCAACGTGCCGGGCCGTGGTTGGCGTATCGCCTGGGTACTGGCACCACCGCCGCGTCGCCACCGCAACAGCTGTCGGCCCCGGTGCGTGATCGCCAGTGGCGGTTGCTGGCCGCACAAGGGCGCAGCACTGCGATGCCGACGCTGCGCGTGGGCTACCAGCCGGAGCGGATGATGTTCCTCGCCCAGGGGCAGCCGCCGTATGCGGTGGTCGCCGGCAGCGCGCGGCAGCAACGTGGCGATGCGCCGCTGGCCTCGATGCTGCAGGCACTGCGCCGCGAACGCGGAGCGCAATGGCAACCGGCGCAGGCCAACGTCGCCGCGCAGGCACAGCTGCTGGCCGGCGATGCCGCGCTGCAGCCGGCCGCCACACCGCGCGACTGGAAGCGCTGGTTGCTATGGGCGCTGCTGGTCGGCGGCGCCTTGCTGGTCGGTGGTTTCGCGGTGAGTCTGCTGCGCAACTCGGCGACCGACCGCAGCCCCTGACGACCCTTCGCGTTGCAACGCGGTTTGCCGCTGCGGCGCGAAGGTCCGACAATGGGCATCCCCCGTCGCCAAGGCAGCCGCATTGCCCGTCGTCTTCGACCGAGCATCCCCCGCATCGCCAGCCGTATGGGCGGCGACATGCGCGACAGGCAAGCTGCAATCTCCGCGACCTGCACGCGGGCGCAACGCCAGCATGCAACGGCTGCCCCAAGCCACCTATCCGCGCAGCGCCCAGGCATCGGCGCCACGTGTAGCAGCTGCTTTTTCGATTCCCCAATCCCGATTCCCGATTCCCCAATCCCCAGACCTAGCGAGCTGACCCCATGTCCATCGTCCGCATGACCGACCTCGATCTCTCCGGCAAGCGCGTGCTGATCCGCCAGGATCTCAACGTGCCGATCGACAACGGCCAGATCACTTCCGAGCAGCGCATCACCGCGTCGGTGCCCACCATCAAGCTGGCGCTGGAAAAGGGCGCCGCGGTGATGGTCACCTCGCACCTGGGCCGGCCCAAGGAAGGCAGCTGGACCGAAGAAGATTCCCTGGCGCCGGTGGCCGCGCGCCTGACTGCGCTGCTGGGCGTGGACGTGCCGCTGGTGCGCGACTGGGTCGACGGCGTGGACGTCGCGCCGGGCCAGGTGGTGCTGCTGGAGAACTGCCGCATGAATGTCGGCGAGGGCAAGGACGACGAGACGCTGGCGCGCAAGTACGCGGCGCTGTGCGATGTGTTCGTCATGGACGCCTTCGGCACCGCGCATCGCGCGCAGGCCTCCACGCATGGGGTGATCCGCTTCGCGCCAGTGGCTGCCGGTGGCCCGCTGTTGATGGCCGAACTCGACGCGCTGGCCAAGGCGCTGGACAACCCGGCCAAGCCGCTGCTGGCGATCGTGGCCGGCAGCAAGGTGTCCACCAAGCTGGAGCTGCTGTCCAACCTGGTCAACAAGGTCGACCAGCTGATCGTCGGCGGTGGCATCGCCAACACCTTCATCGCCGCGGCCGGGCATGGCGTCGGCAAGTCCCTGAGCGAGCCGGATCTGATTCCCACCGCCAACCAGATCGTCGCCGATGCGAAGCTGCGCGGTGCGGAGATTCCGTTGCCCACCGATGTGGTCGTTGCCAAGCAGTTCCTGCCCGATGCCGAAGCGACGGTGAAGGCGCTCGACGCCGTGGAGGCCGACGACCTGATCCTGGACATTGGCCCGCAGACCGCCGCGCGCTACGCCGAGCTGATCGCCAGCGCCGGCACCGTGGTGTGGAACGGGCCGGTCGGCGTATTCGAGTTCGAGCCCTTCAGTCACGGCACCGAGACGCTGGCGCGTGCGATTGCCAGCTCCAAGGCGTTCTCGATCGCCGGTGGTGGCGACACCCTGGCGGCCGTGGACAAGTACGACATCGCCAAGGACGTCACCTACATCTCCACCGGCGGCGGTGCCTTCCTGGAATTCCTGGAAGGCAAGACCTTGCCGGCGGTGGCGGCGCTCGAGGCACGCGGCAAGTGAGTGCAGCCACGCTGTTCTTCGATCTGGACGGCACCCTGGTCGATTCGGAGCCGGGTATCGTCGCCAGCATCGTGCATGCCTTCGACGAGGTGGGCCAGCCGCGTCCGTCGCCGCAGACCCTGCGCGCGTGGATCGGCCCGCCGCTGCGCGACAGCTTCACCGACTGCTTTCCCGACGATCCGGAGCTGGTGCAGCGCGCACTGGCGGCGTATCGCGGGCGTTACGACGCGGTCGGCTGGACCGAACTGAGCGTGTTCGACGGTATCGGTGAGGTCGTCGTCGACCTGCACCGCGCCGGCCATCGTCTGGCGGTGGTGACCTCCAAGAACGAGCGCTACGCGCGCCGCATCGTCGAGCATCTGCCGTTCGGTGCGTGCTTCGAGAACGTGATCGGGGCCAGCGAGGACGGCGAACGCCGCTTCAAGCCGGACCTGATTGCCGAAGCGCTGCGGCGGCTGGACATCGCCAAGACCGGTTGCGTGATGATCGGCGACCGTCGGATGGACATTGATGGCGCCAATCACCACGGCATCCACAGCATCGGCGTGCTGTGGGGCTTCGGCGACGAAGCCGAGCTGCGTGCCGCCGGTGCCGGTGCGATCGCACACACGCCTGCCGGGTTGCGCGCCTTGATCCAGTCGTAGGAGTGACAAACAGAGCAGCTGCGCGCATCGCCAGGCAAGCGCAGCCGGCGCTCGTCGTTGGGTGGCAGCACGCGGATGCGGTGAGGGTCTTGCAGCATCCGCGCTGCGACGACCGCTCGCCGTCATCCGACCGCCGCTGCAACCCGTAGGACCTTCACCGCTGCCGCGTTAGGGTGGCAGCCCACAGCAACATCCCGCGACGCGCCAGCGCGCTGCGGAAAGCGTACGTACTGTCCCGCACTGTCTTTAGGACATGCCGGAATACGAGGGTGGCTATGCCGCAATGCCATCCTCGGTAGGTGACGCGTGTGTTAAGTTTCGCGGCTTTTACAGGGAGGCCATCATGAAAGAACGTCAACGCCGCACCAAGATCCTCGCCACGCTCGGACCGGCGACGGATCCGCCCGGTGTGCTGGAAGCCTTGTTCAAGGCGGGCGTCAACGTGGTGCGCCTCAACTTCAGCCATGGCGACCCGTCCGGCCAGGCCAAGCGCGCGGCCGAAGTGCGCGCCGCGGCCGTGCGCGTCGGTGCCGAAGTCGGCATCCTGGCCGACCTGCCGGGCCCGAAGATCCGCGTCGAGCGCTTTGCCGAAGGCAAGATCAAGCTGACCACGGGCGAGCGTTTCGACCTGGTGGCCGACCCCAATGCGCCTGCGGGCGACCAGCACCAGGTCGGCGTCAGCTATCTCGGCCTGCCGCAGGACGTGGTCGCCGGCGACGTGCTGCTGCTGGACGATGGCCTGGTGCAGCTGCAGGTGACCGAAGTGCAGGGTCAGCGCATCGTCACCACCGTGCTCAACGACGGCGTGCTGTCCGATCGCAAGGGCCTGAACAAGCAGGGCGGCGGCCTGTCGCTGGGCGCGCTGACCGAGCGCGACAAGGAGCTGATCGGCATCGTCGCCAAGATCGGCGTGGACTTCATCGCGGTGTCGTTCTGCCGCAACGCCGAAGACATGAATGACGCGCGCCGCATCGCCCGTCAGCACGGCTGCGATGCCGCGCTGGTGTCCAAGATCGAGCGCACCGAAGCGATCGAGAACCTGGTCGAGATCGTCGAAGCCTCCGATGTGGTGATGGTGGCGCGTGGCGATCTGGGCGTGGAAATCGGCGATGCCGAATTGCCGGGCCTGCAGAAGAAGATCATCCGCGAGTCGCTGGCGCAGAACAAAGTGGTGATCACCGCCACGCAGATGCTGCAGTCGATGGTGGAAAGCCCGATCCCGACCCGCGCCGAAGTGCTGGACGTGGCCAATGCGGTCATCGACGGTACCGACGCGGTGATGCTCTCGGCCGAAACCGCGGCCGGTGCCTACCCGGTGCGTGCGGTGGAAGCGATGGCGCGCATCTGTCTGGGCGCCGAGCGCCAGTTCGAGTTCGACACCGACTTCGAAGCGGCGCAACGCAATCTGCAGCGCGCCGACCAGGCGATCGCGATGGCGACCATGTTCCTGTCCGAGCACATCGGTCTGGCCGGCGTGGTCGCGTTGACCGAGTCCGGCGGCACGCCGCGGTACCTGTCGCGCTTCCGTTCCAACATGCCGATCTACGCCTTCACCCGCCACGATGGCGCACGCCGCCACATGGCGATGATGCGTGGCGTGTTCCCGATCAGCTTCGACAGCCGCGGCCTTACCCCGCGCGAAGCCGCACGTGCGGCGATCCGCCTGCTGGTGGAGAACGAGCGGATGGGGCCTGGCGACCGCGTGGTGTTCACCAGCGGCGAGCATATGGAAACCCACGGCGCCACCAACACGCTGCGTCTGCTGGAAGTGGGCGAAGACGGCCGCGCCAGCGGCCTGGGCGAGCTGTAACGCACGGCCTGCGCAGCGCATGCGTCGTCGGCCGACACGCGCGCTGCATCCACATCGTTGCGTACAGACACAGCGGCGGCCTGCGGGTCGCCGTTGTGCTGTGCGGGACAGGGTCTGCGGTGCGAGTGCGCCTGCGGAGCACGCAGCCCGCAACGCGCATCACGCTGCGAGCCGCGCCACACATCCGCCATGCCGGACACGTGTAATCGGTTGCAGGCATTCCGTGAAGGAATGTCTGCAACTTTCGTCGCTATACTTTCGTTCTCCCCCGCAGCTGCCACAGGAACTACATGAGCATCGAACAGCTTGCCGAAACCGCCCAGGCCATGGTCGCCCCGGGCAAGGGCATCATCGCCATCGACGAATCGACCAGCACGATCGCCAAGCGTTTTGCCAGCGTCGGCATCGAGAACATCGAAGAAAACCGTCGCGCCTACCGCGAACTGTTGCTGACCACGCCCAAGCTGAGCGACTACATCTCCGGCGCGATCCTGTTCGACGAGACCATCCGTCAGAAGACCAAGGACGGCGTGCCGTTCGCCGAGTACATGACCGCCCACGGCATCATCCCGGGCATCAAGGTCGACAAGGGTGCGCAGCCGCTGGCCGGCATGCCGGGCGAGCTGGTCACCGAAGGCCTGGACGGGCTGCGCGCGCGTCTGGAGGAGTACTACACGCTGGGCGCACGCTTCGCCAAGTGGCGTGCGGTCATCAACATCGGCGAAGACATCCCGTCCGGCACCTGCATCGAGGCCAACTCGCATGCGCTGGCGCGTTATGCCGCGCTGTGCCAGGAGCAGGGCCTGGTGCCGATGGTCGAGCCGGAAGTCATCATGGACGGCAACCACGACATCGAGACCTGCTACGAGGTCACCGAAGCCACGCTGCGTTCGCTGTTTGGCGCACTGTATGAGCAGAATGTCGTGCTCGAAGGCACCATCCTGAAGGCCTCGATGGTCATCTCCGGCAAGGGTTGCGAAGAGCAGGCCAGCGTCGAGGAAGTGGCCGAGTCCACCGTGATGTGCCTGAAGTCGACCGTGCCGGCGATCCTGCCGGGCATCGTGTTCCTGTCCGGCGGCCAGACCGACGAGCAGTCCACCGCGCACCTCAACGAGATGCACCAGCTCGGCAACCTGCCGTGGCCGCTGAGCTTCTCCTACGGCCGCGCAATGCAGCAGGCCGCACTGAAGTTGTGGGCCAAGGACATGACCGGCAACTTCGCCAAGGCGCAGCAGGTCATCTATGAGCGCGCCAAGGAAAACGGCCTGGCCGCGCTGGGCAAGTGGAAGGGCTGATCGATGTGCCGGCCGCTTCGTGGCCGGAGCACACCTAGCGAAAACGCCGGCAGCGATGCCGGCGTTTTTTGTTTGTGTGGGTCGCCACGCTCGCATGAGCCCCAAACGCAACGAGCGCCTTGCGGCGCTCGTCATCTCCAACCTCTGCCTTGCACAGGCGTCAGGCGGCAGCGGTTTCCTGCGCAGCCAGCGCCTGCTGGTAGGCCTTGAACGTGGCCTCGTTGTAGGCCACCAGCACGATGTGCTTGGGCACCTTGTGCGAGCGCTGCCAGTCGCGGGTTTCGGTCACGGCGATGCGCGCGGCCTGGTACAGCGGGTAGCCGTAGATACCGCAGCTGATGGCCGGGAACGCGATCGAATGCAGCATCATCTGCTCGGCCAGCTTCAACGACTGCCAGTAGCAGTTGGCCAGTTGTTCCGGCTCGTTGTGCTTGCCGTCGCGCCACACCGGGCCGACGGTATGGAAGACGTGGCGCGCCTTGAGATCGAACCCGTCGGTGATGCGGATTTCGCCGGTGGGGCAGCGTACGCCCGGACGCACCTGCGGCAATGCCTCGCACGCCTGCAGCAGGCGCGGGCCGGCAGCGCGATGGATGGCACCATCCACGCCGCCACCGCCCAGCAATGATTCGTTGGCGGCGTTGACGATAACGTCAACGTCGAGTTCGGTGATGTCGCCTTGCCAGACTTCGATCTTCATAGCGCGATAATTATGGGATTTGCATGAGGAACGCGTGATGGGGCGCGCGTTGCGGAATGGGCACGCTATCGCCCATTCATCTCACTTGCTGCGATTGCCGGGAATGGCTGTGGTGGTCGTGCTGCGGGAAGCGTGCCAACCCGCAGATGCGATCAATCCGCTCAATCGCCGAGCAGCGATGTCGCCACGACCGGGGGCTTACAACCAGCGCCGCACGCGTGCGCAATAGGCGCTGTATTGGCGGCCGAATTCGTTGCGCAGGCGCGCCTCTTCGAACGGAATCACATACAGCTGCAGGGCCAGCCAGGGCAGCGGCAGTAAGGCGACCGCCCACAGCAGGCCAAGCTGCAGGCACAGGCCCACATAGCTGAGCACCAGCGCCAGATACATCGGGTTGCGGGTGAAGCGATACGGGCCATCGAGCACCAGCCGTGAGGGATGGCCGCTGGGCATGATGGTGGTGCGCCGACGCGCGAACAGGATGAAGCAGCTCACTGCCAGCGCCAGGCCGAGACAGGCGATCACGCCGCCGGCCAGCTCGATCCAGGCCAATGGCGTGGGCGCGGGCAAGGGCAGCCGCAGTGCGCTCTGCAGCCACGCGCCCACGCCCAGGGCCAGCGCGAAGTGCGCAGGCGAGGTGATCTTGACCAGCCATGGCGCCCGCGAAACGCGGGTGTCGCTGTGTCCATACGGCTGGTTGCTCACGACAGTTCTCCCTGCATCGGCCGCCATCCTAACGTTTCCTTGACATGGACGGGAGTACGCGTAGGCCGAAGTGCAGGTTGTGCTGCACACGGGGATCCACGACATCGGTTTGTGGTCATCGATGCATGGCCAAGGGTCGAAGGATTCAGGTGGCGCCGGCAAGGTGCGACGCCAGTGTTCTGGGGCGCAGTGCCATCGGACGTCTCCGCGGCCCCAAGCGTGTGCATGCTGGGAGGTGCGGGGAAGGCCGGCGCGATGACTGGATCGACCAAAACACACAGGCCGCGCTGTGGGCGCGGCCTGTGCGTGCAAACCAACGCTGTGCGATCGTCAGGGCAGACCGGCCAGCCAGTCGTCATCGGAGCCTTCGTTGATGTCGGCAAACAGCGGCGTGGAGAAATAGCGCTCGCCGGTATCCGGCAGCATCGCCAGCACCACCGCGCCGGGCACCGCGCTTTCGGCCACGCGCAAGGCGGTGGCGACGGTGGCACCGCCGGAGATGCCGGTGAAGATGCCTTCTTCGGCGGCCAGGCGGCGCGCCACGCTGATCGCGTCGGTGTCTTCCACGCTCAGCACTTCGTGGGCAACCTCGCGGTTGAGCACTTCCGGCACGAAGTCCGGGGTCCAGCCCTGGATCTTGTGCGGCTTCCAGTCCTGGCCCTGCAATAGCGCAGCGCCGGCCGGTTCGGTGGCGGTGATGCGCACTTCCGGGCGGGCCACGCGCAGCACTTCACCCACACCGGTGAGCGTGCCGCCGGTGCCCCAGCCGGTGACGAAATGGTCCAGCCGGTGGCCGGCGAAGTCGCGCAGGATTTCGGCCGCGGTGGTGTTGCGGTGGTAGGCCGGATTGGCCGGGTTGGCGAACTGGCTGGCCAGGAACCAGCCATGCTGCTCGGCCAGCTCCCTGGCCTTGCGCACCATGCCGCTGCCGCGCTCGGCGGCCGGGGTCAGGATCACCTTGGCGCCATAGGCGCGCATCAGCTTGCGGCGCTCGATCGAGAAGGTTTCCACCATGGTGGCGACGAACTTGTAGCCGCGCGCGGCGGCCACCATCGCCAGCGCCACGCCGGTATTGCCGGAGGTGGCTTCGACAATGGTATCGCCGGGCTTGAGCAGGCCGCGCTGTTCGGCATCGAGGATGATCGCCAGCGCCAGGCGGTCCTTGACCGAGCCGCCCGGATTGAACGACTCGACCTTGACGTACAGGGTCACGTGCTCGGGCGCGAGCCGGTTGAGTTTGACCACCGGGGTGCGGCCGATGGTGTCGAGGATGTTGTCGTACAGGGCCATGGGGTCTCCGTCGGAATCAGGCTGCGTGGGCGAGTGTGGGCGCGTCGGGCGTTGCGATGGGTGAGTGCGGGGGCGGCTGCGCGGTCAGCGGCGCCGCGCCGAACCAGTGCAGGCTGGCGGCCAGCCCGGCGACCTCGCCCAGGATCAGCAACGCCGGGGCGCGCACGGCGTGCTGCTGCGCGGTGGCGGCCAGGCTGGCGAGGGTGCCAGTGATCACGCGTTGCTGCGGGCGCGAGCCGTTTTCCACCAGCGCGAACGGGGTGGTGGGTGCGCGGCCGGCCTGCAGCAGGCGTTGCTGGATGCCGTCCAGGCCGGCCACGCCCATGTAGAACGCCAGGGTCTGGCGTTCCTGGCCGAGCGCCTGCCAGTCCAGCGTGTCCAGCGAATCCTTGCAGTGCGCGGTGATCAGCCGCAGCGACTGCGCATGGTCGCGGTGTGTGAGCGGAATGCCGGCATAGGCGGCGCAGGCGATCGCGGCGGTGATGCCGGGAATGACCTGGAAGCCGATGCCGTGCGCGCGCAGGAATTCCAGCTCTTCGCCGCCGCGGCCGAACACGAACGGGTCGCCGCCCTTGAGCCGCACCACGCGGCGCCCGGCGCGCGCGTGCTCGCGCATCAGGGCGTGGATCTGCTCCTGGCGCGTGCTGTGGCCCTTGGCGGCCTTGCCGACTTCCACGCGCAGCGCGTCGCGTCGGGCCAGTTGCAGGATCTGCGGGCTGACCAGGCGATCGTAGAGCAGTACATCGGCCTGCCGTAGCGCGCGCAAGGCATGCCGGGTGAGCAGGCCGGGGTCGCCGGGGCCGGCACCGACCAGGGTCACGCTGCCGGGGGAGAGCCGGCCGACCGCAGGGCGCGGCACCGGGGACCGTGCGGGCGGCGCTGCCGACGCGGCGGGCGTGGCGTCGTGGGTAAGCAGGCGGCGCGCGCTGGCCGCGGCGCGCAGGGCATCGTTGAGGTCCGGCGAGGTGCTGGCGGCGATGGTGAGCCAGACCGGTTGATCGGGCAGCTCCAGCCATGCCGGCTCGAACCGTCCCACCAGCCAACGCAGCCGCCCGGCCTGCGCCCAGTCGCGCAGTTGCGGGCTGAGTTCCGGCGCGCCGACCAAGGGGACGGCGCCGGCCTGCAGCAGCGCAGCGGTGGCGTGCTCGGCCTCGGCGCCGCCGCCGATCACCAGGACGGCACGGCCACGCAGGTCGGCAAGAAGCGGGAACACAGAGGGCACGGCCAGCGCATCGAGAGGGGAGGGCCAGACCGTAACGCCGGCATATAGCGGTCGGAAATGACTTCATACACCCTGAAAATAGCGTTCGGTTATAAGCTGGCCCGCAGAACTCCTCTACAGTCGAGTCCTTCGTGGCGCCTCGCGCTTTTTTGGATATAAGCCCATGACGCTGACCCAACTTCGCTATCTGGTCGCCATCGCCGATGCCGAGCTCAACATCACGCTCGCCGCCGCGCGTGTGCATGCGACCCAGCCCGGTCTGTCCAAGCAGCTCAAGCAGCTGGAGGACGAACTGGGCTTTCTGCTGTTCGTGCGCAAGGGGCGCAGCCTGGATGCAGTGACGCCGGCCGGCGTGGAAGTGATCGAGCGCGCGCGCTCGGTGCTGTCGGAAGCCAACAACATCCGCACCTACGCGGCCAACCAGCGCCGCGAGAGCCAGGGCCAGCTGACCCTGACCACCACCCACACCCAGGCGCGTTTCGTGCTGCCGCCGGCGGTGGCGCAGATCAAGCACGCCTATCCGCAGGTCAGCGTGCACCTGCAGCAGGCCGCCGAGAGTGCGGCATTGGATCTGCTCAGCCAGGGCGATGCGGATATCGCAGTGGTCAGCACCGCCGGCGGCGAACCGAGCGCCGGCATCGCAGTGCCGCTGTATCGCTGGCGGCGGCTGGTGATCGTGCCGCGCGGCCATGCGCTGGATCAGGCACGCACCGCGCCGGACATGCAGGCCTTGTCGCAGCACCCGTTGATCAGCTACGAATCCTCCACGCGGCCGGGCTCGTCGCTGCAGCGCGCATTCGCCCAGGTCGGGCTGGAGCCCAGCATCGCGCTGACCGCGCTGGATGCAGACCTGATCAAGACCTATGTGCGTGCCGGGCTGGGCGTCGGGCTGGTGGCGGAGATGGCGGTCAGCGCCAGCGACGAGGACCTGCGCGCCTGGCCGGCACCGGCGCCGATCGCCGAGTGCATCGCCTGGGCAGTGCTGCCGCGCGACCGCGTGCTGCGCGACTACGCTCTGGACCTGGTGCACGTGCTGGCGCCGCAGATCGACAAGCGCGACCTGCGCCGCGTGCTGGACGGCAACCAGGCCCCGGCCTGGCCGCTGCCGCCGACCTGGGAATCGCTGACCCAGACCATTACCAGCTGAGCTGGCTGTCGAAGACTGCAGCGCGCATCGAGCGCGCTTGCTCGCGACGTCTGCTGTCGACGTCTGCTGTGTCCGGGGGAATGCTTCGGTCACTGAAGGGCGCTTGCGCGCGTGCCGGCGTGGGACACGCCGCAAGTACGTCCACGTAGGCTCTTATGCGGCATCCATGCCGCATAAGGTCCCAGGCCGGTACGCGCGCAAGCACCATCGGTTGGTGTCGGGGTGTCTGCAGAAAAAGCGAAGGCATTGCCTGCCGATCTGCGGCCGCGTCGACCAAACTTGATCGTGACGTCTGCTGTGTCTGGGGAAATGCTTCGGTCACTGAGGGCGCTTGCACGCATACCGGCATGGGACACGCCGCAAGTACGTCCATGTAGGCTCTTATGCGGCATCCATGCCGCATAAGGTCCCACGCCGGGACGCGCGCAAGCACCATCGGTTGGTGTCGGCGTCTGCTGGAAAAGCGAAGGTGTTGCCTGCCGATATGGGGCCGCGTCGACCAAACTTGATCGTGACGTCTGCTGTGTCTGGGGGAATGCTTCGGTCACTGAGGGCGCGCGTGCACGCGTACCGGCGTGGGACACGCCGCAAGTACGTCCGTGTAGGCTCTTATGCGGCATCCATGCCGCATAAGGTCCCACGCCGGCACGCGCGCAAGCACCACCGAGTGGTGCCGGTGTCTGCAGGAAAAGCGAAGGCGTGGCCTGCGAATCAGTTGCGGTGAAGAGCGGATGCGGCACCCCGCATCGATCGACCCGCAGACGATCTCTGCCGGTTTCGGCTGCGGGCGCTTGCGCGCGTGCCTGCATAGGTCACGCCGCAACTACGTCACCTAGTAATTGTGCAGCTGCGTCATGCCGGCGGGCAGTGTGCGGAATCGATGGCGACTGTTCGTACACTGCGACCTGTGCGCCGGGAGTACTGCTGCGCGCGAATCCCTGTTCGCCACTGTGAGGCACTGCAACCGATGACCGAGCCACTGCGTCCGCCCCTCAGCCGGCTTTGGTCGCCCGACCAGGACGGCGGCATGGCCTTGCAGCTGTCGGCAAGCGTCGAGGGCCGCGAGCATGCGGTACTGACGGTGCTGGCCGATTCCCGGGACGAATCATTGTGGGTGGAACTGCAGGCTAACGGCACCCAGGTGCAGATTCCGCTGGCGGTGCTGCGCCAGCTGTTGGAGGTTGCGGCGGAAGAGGTGCATTCGGCGGACTGGTTTGCACGCCAGGACGCGGACGATTCCGGGCTCTGAGGCAGCCTGCGAACGCACATCGGAATGCTGCGCTGCAGCGTCCGCTTTCTTGAAAACCCTTCTTCTATCAATCACTTGTGAAGCGGTGCGCGCTCGCCGAAATGCGCGCTGTCGGTGATTCTCCCTACAGCTGTCAGGGCCGTGGCGGCGGGGTGGTCTGGTCGCATCAAGTTGCGCGCTGCGCTGTCGTAAATCCTTATAGCAACCATCACGCGACACTCTCGGACGTCTAGGGGTGGACGGCGCAGGACCGGCGATGCGGCACATCGCATCGCCGGTTTGTTTGTCGGTGTCGTCAAGCGGTTGCTAGCGCTGTCGCATCACCGTTGCGCGAGGCTGCGCAATGGAGCGACTGGCGCACCCGGGTCCCTGGGGAGAGACCTGGCGTGCTTGGCGGCGGATCCGGGTCGGGAGCCCGGGTCCGCCTTTTTTTTGCGTGGCATCGGCTGCATGGCGTTGCCGGTCTGCGCAATACCGGCAAGTAGCGCCCACCTGCTGCGCTGGCTCGGTCTGGCCCGGCGCCACCGAGCGCGCTGGTCAGGCCAGCGGAATGCGTACCGAAAAGCAGGTGCCGCCGCCCGGGCGTGGGCGTACATCCACTTCGCAGCCCAGGGTCTCGGCGGTGCGGTGCACGATCCACAGGCCGATGCCCAGCCCGTCGCTGCGCGGGTCGGCCTGGCGGAAGGCCTGGAACACCTGTTCGGGGTGGTCCAGGTTCAGGCCGATGCCGCTGTCGATGATTTCCACCACCGCGTGGCCGGGGCGACGCCGGACGCCGACCAGCACGCGCCCGCGTTCGGTGTACTTGACCGCGTTGCCGATCAGATTGCCGAGCAAGGTGGTCAGCAGCGTGGGGTGGCTGCGCACGCGTAGCGAGGTGGGCACGTGGCGCAAGGCCAGGCACTTGTCGATCGCCGGTTGCCGCCACACACCCAGCACCGAATGCAGCACATCTTCCAGCGCCAGCGGTTGCAGATCCGGCGTGGCGGTCTCGCTGGCGGCCGCCAGGGTGGCCAGCTCGTCGAGGTTGCGTGCCACCAGATTGATCGCATCGCGCGCGGTGACCAGGGTCGGCACCGAATCGACATTGGCATGCCGGCGCATCTTGTCGATGGCGTAGGCGGCGGTGCGCAGCGGGGTCTTCAGGTCGTGCCCGGCGATGGCCATCAGACGACTGCGGTAGCGGTCGGATTCTTCGGCCACCTGCAGCGCGCGGCGCAGTTCCAGCTGTGCCATGGTCTGGCGCGCGAGTGCGCGCAGCGCATCGATCTGTTCGGCACTGAGCTGGCGCGGTTGGCGGTCGAGCACGCAAACCGTGCCCAGCGGCAGACCTTCGCTGGTCTTGAGCACGGCACCGGCATAGAAATGCAACGGCGCCTCGCCGGTCACCAACGGATTGCGCGCGAAGCGCACATCCTCGCGGGTGTCCGGCACCACCAGCACGTCACTGTCGAGCAGCGCATGCGCGCACATCGACTTGAACAGCGGCGTCTCGCGCTCGCCCATGCCGAGTTCGCTCTTGAACCACTGCCGCTCGGCATCCACCAGGCTGATCAGCGCGATCGGGGTCTGGCAGATGATCGAGGCCAGCCTGGTGATGTCTTCGAAGGCGGCCTCGCGCGGCGTGTCGAGAATGCCGTAACTGCGCAGCGCCTGAAGGCGCAACGCCTCGCTCGGCGGCTTGGCAGCGCAGGGAAGGGGCTCGGCCGCTGGGTCGGACAGGACGGTGCTCATGCGCGCGCAGATGGATGGGGTGACGTATAAGCATAGGGCATGCCAGGGCCTGCCATGTGCGCGCTGTCACGTCCACTGCTGGAACTGTGACTACCGACCTCGACAACGGCGGTGCAGCGACACTTCAGGGTTGTACCTGTGCGGCGGCGATTTTCGCGATCAGGCCGGCAGATGTCGCCCGACCAGAACGCGCGTCACTGGGCCTTCCGTCCGGCGGGTCGACCGCTGCTGACGGGTGCGACATGCGGTCGCGCACCGGTCGCCACCATCGCCCCTGCGGCATGCGGCGGCTTACACTCGCGCAATGCCTGCGCTCCGCCGCCGCCCTTGCCTGCATCTGCTTGCCTGTCTGGCGGTGCTGCTGATGCTGGTGGCGCCGCTGGTCAGCCGTTGGAGCCAGGCGAAGTCGCCCGAGCCGATGTGCATGAGCGGGCCGGCGCTGGACGCCGGTGGGTCGCTGCATGCGGACCATCAGGCCCTGCCGGCGCAGGCGGCCGCGCACCATCATGCCGCCGCTGCAACGCCCGCCAAGCCGCACACCGGCGACCACGCCGGCGCGCATGGTGAAGCCTGCGATTACTGCGTGCTGGCCGCGCGCCTGCTGCCGTGGCTGGCGTTGCTGGTGCTGTGCCTGCTGCAAGCGCGGCCGGCGCCGGCGCCGGTGCACAGGCAGGCGCGCGCAACATCGACGGTGCGCTGGGCCGCACTCGGGGCACGTGGGCCGCCGCTACACGCGTGAGTCTGGCCCCATCGCGGGCGTCCGTTGCGATGTAGCGATTGCGTGCCCGATCTTCCGGCGCGCCCGCACGCAGTTGCATGGACGACCCGCTCTCCTGAAGTGATGCCTGTGCCCGCTGTGTTGCCGCGGCGCACGGCGGTGTTGCCGTGCCGGCACGGCGAAGGGTTGGTCATGCGGTTGCGATTATTGAAAACGCTGTGGTACGCGCCATCGTTGGCGCTGGTGTGGGGGCCTGCCTGCACTGTGCAGGCGCAGGATGCGGCATTGACACTGGGCAAGGTGCAGGTGAGCGCGCAACCCCAGCGCAGCCCGAGCACGGCACGTGTGCTGAGTTCGGTGGATGTGATCGGTGGCGAGCTGCTGCACGATCAGCACGTGGACTACAGCTGGGAGCTGTTGATGCGTGCGCCGGGCGTGCAGGTCACCCAGTTCCGCATGGGCACCGATGCGGGGCGGTTCTCGTTCCGTGGTTTCAATGGCGAGGGGCGCATCAATGCGGTGAAGCTGCTGATCGACGGCATCCCCAGCAACGACAATGCCGGTGGCATGCCGTATCTGGACGCGGTGTTTGCGCAGGACATCAGCGCGATCGAGATCGTGCGCGGCACCAACGATGCACGCTACGGTCTGCATGCGATCGCCGGCAGCGTGGATGTGCTGACCCGTACCGGCGGCAACGATGGCCGCCTGAGCGTGACGGCTGGCAGTTTCGGTGCGCGCGAGGTGCAGTTGGGCAAGGGCTTCGAACATGGCGCATGGAGCCAGAACTATGTGCTGGCCTGGCGCGATTCCGATGGCTATCGCGAGCATGCCGACGCGCGCAAACGCAGCGTGGCCGGCAAGTGGTTCTATACCGACCCCGATGGCGGCTTCCGCGCCGGGCTCACCACGCGTTACTACGACAATCACGCACTGGAAGCCGGCTATCTGGATGCGGCCAGCGCACGCGCGGCGCCACGTAGTTCTCCGGCGTATGCGCAGGACGATCGCAGCGAACGCCAGCTGCGGCAGACCGCGTTGCACGCGGACGGCACGCTGGGCGCCGCTGCGCAGTGGAGCGCCAAGGCCTACCAGAACGATTACCGCAATCGGCGCTGGGTGCGCTTTTCTGCAGCCGGCCTGCAGCAGGAACGCGATACCGATGAAACACATCGCGGCCTGCTGTTGCGCGGCAACTGGCAGCCGGATTGGGGCGCGCTGGCGGCCAATCTGGAAGCCGGCGTGGATGCGCAGTGGCAGGACAATCAGTCGCAGCGCTACCGCACCGTGGCACGGGCGCGCGGCGCGCAATTGCGCGATTGGGATTACGACCTGCGCACGCGCGGGGCCTACGTACAGGCGGTGCTGACCCCGGTCGAGCGGCTGCAGTTGGTGCCGGGCTATCGCATCGACCGTGTCGATGGGCAACTGCACGATGTGCGTGCCGGCATTTACGCACCGACGTACGACTACGGCACCCTCAAGCAGCCCAAGTTCAGTGCCAGCTATCGGCTGGCCGGGCAAAGCAGCGTGTACGCGAACTGGGGACGCAGCTTCCAGATCGGCAGCGGCGATGGCGCGTATCGGCGCCAGCCGGCAAATCTCGGCCCGTCGATCAATGACGGCTGGGAGGCCGGGTTCAAGTTCGTGCCATCGGCGCTGATGGACGGCCGCCTGGCATATTGGGAGCAACGCGCCTCGGGCGAAGTCGCCACCATCCTGGGCGTCAATGGCGTGGCCGGTGTCGGCGATGTGGCCAATGTCGGGCGCACATTGCGGCGCGGCTGGGATGCGCAACTGAACCTGCAGCCGGCCGAACACTGGCGGGCCTGGATGTCGTATTCGCGGCAAAAGGCCAGCATTGCCACGCCGGACCCGAGTGCGCCGGCCACGCGCGGCAAGGAGATCGAAAACGTGCCGCACTGGCTGGCTACCGCCGGGCTGGAATGGCAGCTCACTGCGGCGGTGCAGCTGAGCGCCTGGGGCAATGCGCAAGGCGATTATTATCTGGAGCGCAGCAATACGCTGGGGCGCACCGGTGGTTACGCCCTGCTCAATCTGGGCGCGCGCTGGAACCTGGACGCACGCAATGCGCTCAGCCTGCAGCTGCGCAATGTCACCGATCGCGCGTACGTGTATGCGTGGTACGACACCGGTAGTTCCGGTTATTCGCCGGGCGATGGACGTGCGTTGTCGCTGTCCTGGGACTGGAGCTTCTGATGCGCGCAATCATGGGCGATGGCCGCGTCACCGATCCGCGCCGGGATGGCCGCTGGCGCTTTTATCGCGCGGTGTGGCGTTGGCACTTCTATGCCGGGTTGCTGGTGCTGCCCTTCATCGTCTGGCTGGCGCTGACCGGTGCGGCGTTCCTGTACCAGGATGCGATCGACCGCAGCGTGCACCATGGCTTGAAGGTGGTGCCGGTGGGCGAGCTGCGGGTGTCTGCGCAACGCCTGGTCGATGCGGCGCAGCGCAGGTATGGCGGCAGCTTGTTTCGTTACACCACGCCCGCACGTGCCGATGCCAGTGCCGAGATCGGGCTGGTCGACACGCACGCTGTGCGGCAGGTGGTGTATGTCGACCCGTATCGCGCACACGTGCTCGGCGCGCTGCCCGAGCACGGCACCCTGGCCTGGACGATCCGCCGGTTGCACAGTCTTGAGTTGATCGGGCCGCTTGCGCGCGGCCTGATCGAAATGGCGGCGGGCTGGGCGATCGTGCTGGTGTTGACCGGTGTGTATCTGTGGTGGCCGCGCGGGCGCCGCGGCGGGGTGGTCAGCGTGCGCGGCACGCCGGGGCAGCGGCTGTTCTGGCGCGATCTGCATGCGGTCACCGGTGCCGGCGTCGGGGCGGTGTTGCTGTTCCTGGCGCTGACTGGGATGCCGTGGTCGTGGCTGTGGGGCGCGCAGGTCAATCGTTGGGTCAATGGGCAGGATTTCGGATATCCGGCCGGTGTGCGGGTGCAGCAGCCGATGTCGCAACAGCGTTTGTCCGAGACGACCGACCCGGCGTGGTCGTTGCGGCAGGCGCAGGTGCCGGAGTCTGTGGTGCCCGGCCGTGGAGCCGCGGGGGTGGATGAGGGTCTGCATGACGGGCGGGTGGATGTGACGCTGGCGGATGCGGAACACGCGGAACACGCGGAACAGCCAAGCCCGTCAGAACATGCGGTGCAGTTGGAACATGCCGCCCACGGCGGCACCGGCAATGTCGCTGCGCCCGGTCACGGTGCCATCGGGCTGGATGCGGCGATGGCGCGGTTCGATTCGCTCGGGATCATGCCGGGCTATAGCGTCTCGCCACCGCGTGGCGCCACCGGGGTATATACCGCCTCGGTTTATCCGGCCGACCTGCAGCGCCAGCGCGTGATCCATCTGGATCAGTACAGCGGTGCGGTGCTGCTGGACATGCGCTATCGCGATTACGGGCCAGTGGGGCGCGCGCTGGAGTGGGGCATCAACGTGCATCTGGGCCAGCAATACGGCACCGCCAATCAGGTGATCCTGTTGCTGGCGTGCGCGGCGATCGTGCTGCTGTGCGTCAGCGCGGCGGTGATGTGGTGGAAGCGTCGCCCGGTCGGCCGCCTGGGCGTGCCGCCGTTGCCGGCCGATCCGCGCACGCTGCGCGGTCTGCTGGTGCTGCTGGTGATCTGCGGGCTGATCTTCCCGCTGGTCGGGGTGTCGTTGTTGCTGATGTGGCTGTTCGACCGCTACTGGATGCAGCGCAGTCAGGCACGTGTTCCCGCGCCATGAGCACGTGCGCGCCACCTCGATGCGCTGCGGACGCGCCGAGGCAGGGACGCGCCCGGCGGTGTGCCCACCGGCAAACTCGACGCGTAGTGGTGCAGGCAAGCTTCGTAACGAGCGCGCACTGCGCCGCGCTCAGATGTCCTCGTGGATGCCGCATTCGCGCTTCAACCCGAAGAAGCGCGTGTCCTCCTCGCGCATACCCGGCTCCCAGCGGCGTGTGGTGTGGAAGTCGCCGATGGACACGTAGCCTTGTTCCCATAGCGGGTGATAGGGCAGGTCGTGCGCCTGCAGGTATTGCCACACGTCGCGGTCGGTCCAGTCGGCGATCGGGCTGACCTTGTAGCGCTCACCGCGCTTTTGCACGATCGGCGTCTGTGCGCGGCCACCGGACTGGCTGCGGCGCAGGCCGGTGAACCAGGTGCCCACGTTGAGCTCGTCCAATGCGCGGCGCATCGGTTCGACCTTGCGCAGGTTGTTGTACTGGTCGATGCCGACCATGCCCTGTTCCCACAGGCGACCGTGGCGCGCTTCCATCCAGGCACGGCTGACCAGCGGGCGATAGACCTTGAGGTTGAGCTTGAGCCGGTCGGCCAGCGCGTCGGCAAACCGGTAGGTTTCCGGGAACAGGTAACCGGTATCGATCAGGATCACCGGAATGTCCGGGCGCTGCTGGGTGAGCAGGTGCAGCGTGACCGCCGACTGCGCGCCGAAACTGGACGACAGCGCCGCCTCCTGCGGGCCGTGTTGCAGTGCCCAGGCCACGCGCTCGTCGGCGTGCAGGCCTTCCAGTTGCGCGTTGAGCGCGTCCAGGTCGTCCAGCGCGGACGCAGTGATCGATGCAGCGGGCAGCGCGGTCATGCGAGCAATTCCAGGTCGAGGTGACGGTGTGTGGGGTAGGGCGGCAACGCGATCAGGCCGCTGCGATGCAGGAAATCGCCGAAGCCTTCGTCGCCGGCCTGATCGCGTTCGGCCGCATAGCGCGCCAGCAACGGTTCCAGTGCGGCGAGAATGTCCGCTTCGGTGATGTTTTCGCGGTACAGCGTGTTCAGGCGCTGGCCGCGGCGGTCGCCGCCCAGCATCAGGTTGTAGCGGCCGGGTGCCTTGCCCACCAACGCGATCTCGGCCAGATACGGGCGCGAGCAGCCATTCGGGCAGCCGGACAGGCGCAGCACGATCGGGGTGTCGGCCAGTCCGTGTTGCTCCAGCACCGGCTGCAGGGCCGCGCTGAAATCTGGCAGGTAGCGTTCGGCCTCGGCCATCGCCAGCCCGCAGGTCGGCAGCGACACGCAGGCCATTGCGCCGCGTGCAAGCGCGGTGGGCGCGCGATTGCCGGCATCCAGGCCGTACTGCGCGACCAGGGCATCGACGCGCGCGCGCTCGCTGGCCAGCACGCCGGCGATGACCAGGTTCTGGTTGGGCGTCATGCGGAACTGGCCGACGTTCAATTGCGCAATCGCGCGCAGGCCGCTCAGGTGCGCAGCGGTGTCGGTATCGGCGATGCGCCCGGCAGGCAGGGCCAGGGTCAGATGCGACAGACCATCGTCGCCCTCGACCCAGCCGTAGCGGTCGCCGTTGTGCTCGAACGCGAATTGCCGGGCGGGTTGCAGCGCAAAGCCGGCACGGCGTTCGATCTCGGCCACGATGGTGTCCAGGCCGTGATCGTCGATGGTGTACTTGAAGCGCGCGCGCTTGCGCACCGCACGGTTGCCGAAGTCGCGCTGGGTGGTGACCACGGCGGTGGCCACCTCCAGCAACTGATCGCGGGTGACGAACCCGACGACATTGGCCACGCGCGGCCAGGTTTCCGCATCGCCATGGCTGGCGCCCATGCCGCCGCCGATGCTGACGTTGTAGCCGAGCAATTCGCCGTCGCGCAGGATCGCGATGAAGCCCAGGTCGTTGGCGAATACGTCTATATCGTTGAGTGGCGGCGCGGCGAAACCGATCTTGAACTTGCGCGGCAGATAACGGTCGCCGTAGATCGGCTCTTCTTCGTTGCCGGAGCCGGACACGCGCTCTTCGTCCAGCCAGATCTCGTAATAAGCACGGGTGTTGGGCAACAGATGCTCGGACACCCGCGCGGCATCGGCATACAGCGTGGCATGCGCCTGCGACAGCAGCGGATTGGCGGCGACCTGCACATTGCGATTGACATCGCCGCAGGCAGCCAGCGTATCGATCAAGGTGGCGTTGATCGCCTGCATGGTCGCCTTGAGCTCGCGCTTGATCACGCCATGGAACTGGAACGCCTGACGCGTGGTGATGCGCAGCGAATGATTGGCGTACCGCGTGGCGATGCCATCCAGTGCCAGCCACTGCGTGGGCGAGATCACTCCACCCGGCGTACGGGTGCGGATCATGAATTGATACGCCGGTTCGAGCTTCTGCCGACGCCGCTCATCGCGGATGTCGCGATCGTCCTGCTGATAGCTGCCGTGGTACTTGATCAGGGTCTGATCGTCCTCGCGCAACGCACCGGTCACCGCATCGGCCAGGCTCTGTTCCAGCGACCCGCGCAGACGGCGACTTTCGGATTTGATGTCTTCGACGGAGTGGCTCATGACGGGATTCGGCATTCGTGATTGGGGATTGGCAAAAACAAACAAGCAGCAGCACGACAACAACCAGACCCGGGGAGCCCGCAATTACGAATCCCCAATCCCCACTCCCGATTCCCAGCACTAATAGACATCACGCGCATACCGTCCCTCCACCTGCAATCGAGTGAGATACGCAGCAGCGGCTTCGGCATCGAGTGCGCCGTGGGTGGCGACGATGTCGAGCAGGGCGGCGTGCACGTCCTTGCCCATGCCGATGGCGCCGCACACGTACAGATGCGCACCGCCCTGCAGCCAGGCGTAGACCTCGGCGCCGCGTGCGCGCAGGCGGTGCTGCACGTAGATCTTTTCGGCCTGGTCGCGCGAGAACGCGACTTCCAGTGCGTGCAGTTCGCCGCGTTGCAAGGCCTGTTGCCATTCGGCCTGATACAGGAAATCGGTATTGAAATGCTGGGCGCCGAAGAACAGCCAGTTGCGGCCCCTGGCGCCGGTTTCGGCGCGTTCCTGCACGAAGCCGCGGAACGGCGCCACGCCGGTGCCCGGGCCGATCATCAGGATGTCGCGATCGGTATCGGCTGGTAGCCGGAAGCGCGCGTTCGGCTCGATGTAGACCGGTGCGGTGTCGCCTTCGCGCAATGCGGCCAGAAAGCCGCTGGCCGAGCCCAGGTGCGCATGCCCGTGCGCCTGGTAGGTGAGTTCGTCCACCACCAGGTGCACTTCTTCGCCCACGCGCTTGCGGCTGGAGGCGATCGAGTACAGGCGCGGGGTGAGCGGACGCAGCGCGGCCAGCAGGCCGGCATGGTCCCAATCCGCCGGCCAGCGTCGCAGCACGTCGATCAACTGGTGATCGGCAAGCAATGACGCCAGGCCGGCGGTCTGGGTCGGGGCGAGCAGCGCTTGCAGCTCGTCGGCGCGCGCACGCTCGGCATGTGCGGCCAGCAGCGGCCGCGACAGCTTGGTCAGTTCGCGCCGGGTGGCCAGCCACTCGTGCAGGGCCAGAGTCTCTTCGCCGACGGTGACCGCGGCATGACCGTCCAGGCGCAGCGTCTCCAGCACCGCATCCACCAGCGCCGGCGGATTGCGATGGCGGATGCCCAGCGCGTCGCCGGGCTCGTAGCTCAGCCCGCTGCCTTCCAGCGAAAATTCCAGATGGCGCACGCGCTTGCTCGGCAAGGCGTAGACGCGGAACTGCGGGCCCTTGAAGTCGCGCCCGCTGACGATCTGGTTGGCCAGCAATTCGGCAGGGAAAGGCTGCTGATGCGACCAGGCCGGTGCGGCTGCACTGCTGCGCAACGGCGTGATGGTGGCCGATGGCGGGCCGCTCCTGAGCTGCTCGCGTGCGTGCTTGAGCGCCTGCGTGCGCCAGGGCGCAGCGACGCTGTCGATATCCAGGTCGGCTTCGCCGCGTGGCTGCACGCGGCTGCCGCCAAGCTCGGCCAGGCGGTCGTCGATGCGGCGTGCGATGCCGCAGAAATCGGCGTAACTGGAGTCACCCAGGCCGAGCACCGCGTACTTGAGCTCGGGCAGCTTGGGCGCGCGGCGGCTGGCCAGGAATTCCACCAGCCCGATCGCATCGTCCGGCGGGTCGCCTTCGCCCTGGGTGCTGATGACCACGTAGAGCAGTCGCTCGCTGGCCAGTTCGCGGGTGGGGTACTGGTCGGCACGCAACAGACGCACGCTCAGTCCGGCGGCCTCGGCCTCGGCCGCCAGTTGCTCGGCCTCCCGGCGTGCATTGCCGGTCTGGCTGCCGTAGAGCACGGTCAGGCGCTGGCTTTCCTGTGCCGGCGCGTGCGGCTGGCCGCCCGGCAACACCGCCAGCGCGCGCGGCGGCTGGCCTTGTGCCAGTCCGGCGGTGTAGCCGGACAGCCACCACAGCGATGCGGCATCCAGGCCGTCGACCAACCGTTCCAGCAGCGCCTTGCGCTCGTCGGGCAAGGGGCTGGGCGGTAGCGCGGAACTGGCGGCGGTCATTCGGATCCAGGGCGGTTGATGAGACCAGTGATGTTAGGGAAGCGTTGCCGCGGCCAGAAAGGATGAGCCGTTATCGCGTTATGCCGGCCGCTTATTTGGGTGCGGGCGGCCCGCGCCACACACTGCGGCGCCTTGCCCTACCATCGGCTGGTCTGCCCGCCGACGCCCACGACACCCTGATGACTCTGCTGCCCCTGTCACACCTGGATCGGCTCGAGGCCGAAAGCATCCACATCCTGCGCGAGGTCGCCGCCGAATTCCGGGCCCCGGTGATGCTGTATTCGGTGGGCAAGGACAGCTCGGTGCTGCTGCATCTGCTGCTCAAGGCGTTCGCGCCGTCGCCGCCACCGATCCCGCTGCTGCATGTGGACACGCGCTGGAAGTTCGGCGAGATGATCGCCTTCCGCGACCGCCGCGCGGCCGAGACCGGCGTGGACCTGCGCGTGCACATCAACCCCGACGGCATCGCCCAGGACGTCGGCCCGATCAGCCACGGCGCGGCAGTGCATACCGACATCATGAAGACCCAGGGCCTGAAGCAGGCGCTGGAGCGGGGCGGCTTCGACGCGGCGATCGGCGGGGCACGCCGCGACGAGGAGAAATCGCGCGCCAAGGAGCGCGTGTTCTCGTTCCGCAACGCGCGTCATCGCTGGGACCCCAAGAACCAGCGCCCGGAGTTGTGGAATCTGTACAACGCGCGCACCAAACCCGGCGAAAGCGTACGCGTGTTTCCGCTGTCCAACTGGACCGAGCTGGATATCTGGCTGTACATCTACCGCGAACGGATACCGGTGGTGCCGCTGTATTTCGCCGCGCCGCGCCCGGTGGTGGAGCGCGACGGCGCCTGGATCATGGTCGACGACGACCGCCTGCCGCTGCACGACGGCGAGACACCGCAACTGCGCTCGGTGCGCTTCCGCACGCTGGGCTGCTATCCGCTGACCGGTGCGATCGAATCGACCGCAGACACGTTGGAAGCGGTGATCGCCGAAATGCTGGTCAGCACCAGCTCCGAACGCCAGGGCCGCATGATCGATCATGCGCCAGGTGCGTCGATGGAGCAGAAGAAGCTTGAGGGGTATTTTTGATGGGCAGGGAATCGGGATTCGGGATTGGGGATTCGCAACAGCAGTTTGCTGCAGACGTTACGACGGAGGAGGGCGCCTTCGCGATTCCCGATTCCCCACTCCCGATTCCCGGCGCGATCAGCGCCTACCTGCATCAACACGAAGCCAAGCCGCTGCTGCGCTTCATCACCTGCGGCAGCGTGGACGATGGCAAGAGCACCTTGATCGGGCGCCTGCTGTACGACAGCAAGCGCCTGTTCGACGATCAGCTTGCCGCGCTGGAAAGCGATAGCCGGCGGCATGGCACGCAGGGCGAGGGTATCGACTATGCGTTGTTGATGGATGGGCTGGCCGCCGAGCGTGAGCAGGGCATCACCATCGATGTGGCGTACCGCTACTTCGATACCGACCAGCGCAAGTTCATCGTCGCCGACTGCCCCGGCCATGAGCAGTACACGCGCAACATGGCCACCGGCGCATCCACTGCCGATGTCGCGGTGGTGCTGGTGGATGCGCGCAAGGGCTTGTTGGCGCAGACGCGCCGGCACAGTTACATCGTGTCGTTGCTGGGCATCGGCCACGTGGTGCTGGCGGTCAACAAGATGGACCTGGTGGACTACGACGCGCAGGTCTTCGCCGACATCGCCGAGGGCTATCGCGTGCTGGCCGCACAGCTGGGCATCGCCGATGTGCAGTGCATTCCGCTGTCGGCTCTGGCTGGCGAAAATCTGTCCAGCCCATCGACGCGGATGCCGTGGTACCGCGGCCCGCATCTGCTGCAGCATCTCGACACCGTGCACGTGGAGACGCCGGAAGCCGGCAGCGGCTTCCGCTTGCCGGTGCAGTGGGTCAATCGCCCCCATCAGCACTTCCGTGGCTACGCCGGCACCATCGCGGCCGGGCAGGTGCGGGTGGGCGATGCAGTGGTGGTGGTACCGTCCGGGCGCCGCACGCAGGTGGCATCCGTACTGGATGCCAACGGCGAGGTGGACAGCGCACGCGCCGGCCAGGCAGTCACGCTGACCTTGCGCGACGAGATCGATATCAGCCGCGGCGACATCATTGCCG
Organism: Xanthomonas sp. NCPPB 1826; assembly: GCF_056725285.1. Lineage (NCBI taxonomy): Bacteria > Pseudomonadati > Pseudomonadota > Gammaproteobacteria > Lysobacterales > Lysobacteraceae > Xanthomonas > Xanthomonas sp. NCPPB 1826. The sequence continues at coordinate 3,852,302 of NZ_CM161521.1, read as the reverse complement.
CCGTCGACGACCCGCCGGAAGTGGCCGACCAGTTCGCCGCGCATCTGCTGTGGATGGACGATGCCGCCTTGCTGCCGGGGCGCCCGTACTGGCTCAAGATCGGCACGCGCACGGTCACCGCGAGCATCAGCGAGATCAAGCACAAGGTCGATGTGAACACGCAGGAGCGGCTGGCCGCCAAGCGGCTGGAGCTCAATGAGGTGGGCTACTGCAATCTGGCGCTGGATGAGCCGATTGCGTTCTCGCCGTACGCGCGCAACCGCGTGCTGGGTGGCTTCATCCTGATCGACCGGCAGAGCAATGCCACCGTGGCCGCCGGCACGCTGGAGTTTGCGCTACGCCGCGCAGGCAACGTGCACTGGCAGCATCTGGACGTGGACCGCGCCGCGCGCGCGCGCATCAAGGGCCAGACCCCGCGCGTGCTTTGGTTCACCGGCTTGTCGGGCGCGGGCAAGTCCACGGTCGCCAACCTGGTCGACAAGCGCCTGCATGCGCTGGGCTATCACACCTTCATCCTGGACGGCGACAACGTGCGCCACGGGCTCAACCGCGATCTGGGCTTCACCGACGAAGACCGCGTGGAAAACATCCGCCGCGTGGCCGAGGTGGCGCGGCTGATGGCCGATGCCGGCCTGATCGTACTGGTGAGCTTCATCTCGCCGTTCCGCGCCGAGCGGCAACTGGCGCGCGAGCGCTTCGATGCCGGGGAGTTCGTCGAGGTGTTCGTGGACGTGCCGCTGGCGGTCGCCGAGGCGCGCGATGTGAAGGGGCTGTACCGCAAGGCGCGGGCCGGGCAGATTCCCAATTTCACCGGCATCGATTCGCCCTACGAGGCCCCGGAGGCGCCGGAGGTCCATCTTCACGCCGATGGTGAGAACGTAGAGGCGCTGGCGCGTCATGTGCTCGAGTTTCTCGGGCTGGAACGCTGAGCGGGGCTGACAGGACATAGCGGCAGGCGTCAGGTGGGTGTGTGCAACGCGAAGCCGCCATGCATGAATGCGTACATGCAGCGGCCGAGCGGTGGCCGCGTCCGTCCGGCAGCCACGCCGCCGTGTCGGTGGCTGCGCTGACCAGCGCATCGCGCCGACGACAGCAAGGGTCTTTGGTCATGGTGCAAAGCACGCCCTTTCTGTCAACTCCATGGCGGCTAGGTCGTTAAACTTTCGACGTACCCCGCCAGGATGTTCTGATGCTTGTTCGACCCAGCGCGCGTTTCGGCGCAGCGCTCTTGTTGGCCGTCGCGCTGGCCGGTTGTAGCCGTGAGGCCGCCGCGCCGGCCGCCGCCAAACCCATCCCGGTCTCTGTGCAGGCGGTGACCACCCAGCCCTGGAACTCGACCGTGCAGTCGATCGCCACCGTGCGTGCGCGCGAATCGGTGGCGCTGACCGCGGCGGTAAGCGATGTGGTGGAGCAGGTCAATTTCGACAGCGGCGACGAGGTCAAGGCCGGGCAGCTGCTGCTGCGGCTGCGCGGCAATTCGCAGCAGGCGGCACTGACGGCCGCCCAGGCCACCTTCGAGGAAACCGACCAGCTGTACCGGCGCCAGTTGAGTCTGGTTGGTCAGCAACTGGTGGCCAAATCCACCGTCGATACGCAACGCGCGCTGCGCGATGCGGCGCAGGCGCGCGTGCAGCAGATGCGCGCGGAAATCACCGACCGCGAGGTGCGCGCGCCGTTCTCCGGTGTGCTCGGCATCCGCCAGATCAGCCCGGGCTCGTTGATCACCTCCAGCACGGTGATCGCCACGCTGGACGATGTGGCGCGCATGTACGTGGACTTCCAGGTACCGGAGTCGCAGTTCGGCCTGGTGCAGCTCGGCAATACCGTCAATGGCACCGCGGCGGCGTATCCGGGCGAGCAGTTCGAAGGCGTGGTGGCGGCGATCGATTCGCGCATCGACGAGACCACCCGTTCGGTGACGGTGCGGGCGGACTTCCCCAACGGCGATCGTCGCCTGCGCCCGGGCATGTTGCTGGATGTGCGCCTGTTCCAGCCGGCGCGGCAGGCGTTGGTGATCCCGGAGATTGCGGTGGTGCAGGTGGGGCGCGAGTCCTACGTGTTCCGGGTCAAGCCCGACAGCAGCGTGGAGCGCGCCGACGTGCGCCTGGGCGAGCGCCGCGACGGCAAGGTGGAAATTCTCGACGGGGTCAAGGCCGGTGAGCGCATCGTGGTGGACGGCACCGGCAAGCTGCGTCCGGGCCTGAAGGTGGTCGATCAGGCCGCGCCTGCGCCGGTAGCGGCGCGCCCGCAGGCAGCACGATGAAACTCTCCGACCTGTCCATTACCCGCCCGGTGATGGCGGTGGTGATGAGCCTGCTGCTGATCGTGCTGGGGGTGATGTCGTTCACCCGGCTGACCTTGCGCGAGTTGCCGGCGATCGACCCGCCGATCGTGTCGGTGGACGTGGAATACACCGGCGCTTCGGCGGCGGTGGTGGAAAGCCGCATCACCCAGGTGCTGGAAGACGCGCTGGCCGGCATCGAAGGCATCGAGACCATCGAGGCGCGCAGCCGCAATGGCTCTTCCGATATCAGTATCGAATTCGTGCAGTCGCGCGATGTGGAAGCTGCCGCCAACGACGTGCGCGATGCGGTCAGCCGCGTCTCCGACCGCATGCCCGACCAGGCGCGCCCGCCGGAGATTTCCAAGGTCGAGGCCGACGCCGATCCCATCCTGTGGCTCAACATGAGCTCCAGCACGATGGATACGCTGCAGCTGTCCGACTACGCCGAGCGCTACGTGGTGGACCGCTTCTCCAGCCTGGACGGCGTGGCGCAGGTGCGTATCGGCGGGCGCCAGCGCTATGCGATGCGGATCTGGCTGGACCGCGATCAACTGGCCGCGCGCGAACTGACCGTGGCCGATGTGGAAGCGGCGCTGCAGAACGAGAACGTGGAACTGCCGGCCGGCAGCATCGAATCGGCGCAGCGCGATTTCACCTTGCGCGTGGAGCGCAGTTATCTCAAGCCCGAGGATTTTGCCAAGCTGCCGCTCAGCAAGGGCGAGGGCGGCTATGTGGTGCGCCTGGGCGACGTGGCCAGGGTCGAGCTGACCTCGGCCGAGCGCCGCGCCTACTTCCAGAGCAACGGCGTGCCCAATGTGGGCCTGGGCATCGTGCGCAACTCCACCGCCAACGCATTGGATGTTGCACGCGAGGCGCGCGCGCAGGCCGAGGAAGTACAGAAATCGCTGCCGCAGGGCACCAATATCTTCGTTGCCTTCGACACCACGACCTTCATCGATGCAGCGGTGGAGCGCGTGTATCACACGCTGATCGAAGCGGTGGTGCTGGTGCTGGTGGTGATCTGGGTGTTTCTGGGCAGCGCACGCGCGGCGCTGATTCCTGCGGTGACGGTGCCGGTGTGCCTGATCGCTGCGTTCATCGCGCTGTACGCGTTCGATTTTTCGATCAACTTGCTGACCTTGCTTGCGCTGGTGCTGTGTATCGGCCTGGTGGTGGACGATGCCATCGTGGTGGTGGAGAACATCCAGCGCCGCATCGATCTGGGCGAGCCGCCACTGGTGGCGGCCAAGCGCGGCACCGGCCAGGTCGCCTTCGCGGTGATCGCCACCACCGCGGTGCTGGTGGCGGTGTTCCTGCCGGTGGGCTTTCTGGAAGGCAATACCGGGCGCCTGTTCCGCGAGCTGGCGGTGGCATTGGCCGCGGCGGTGGCGATCTCGGCCTTCGTGGCGCTGACGCTGACGCCGATGATGTCGTCCAAGCTGTTGCGCTCGCACGGGCAGGCCAGGCCCAACCGCTTCCATCGCTGGTTCGATGGCCGCATGCAGGCGGTGTCCGGTGCGTACGGGCGCTCGCTGGAGCGGCATGTGCATCGCACCTGGATCTTTGCGCTGCTGATGCTGTTGGCACTGGGCGCCAGCGCGTGGTTGATGGGCCGGATCCCCTCCGAGCTGGCGCCGGCCGAAGACCGCGGCAACTTCCAGATCATGATCGACGGGCCCGAAGGCGCCGGTTTCGATTACACCGTGGGGCAGATGCATCAGGTCGAGGCGATCCTTGGCCCTTACGTAGGCCCGGACAAGCCCATCGTGCGGGCCAACCCGCGCGTGCCCGGCGGCTTCGGCAGCAGCGAGGAAATGCATACAGGCCGGGTCAGCGTGTTTCTGCAGGACTGGGAAAAACGCACGCGCCCGACCACCGAGGTGGCCGACGAACTGCAGCAGAAGCTCAATGTGCTCAGCGGCGTGCGCGCACGCACGCAGGTGAGCGGCGGCCTGGTGCGCAGCCGTGGCCAGCCGTTCCAGCTGGTGCTGGGCGGGCCGGATTATGCGGAGATCGCACAGTGGCGCGATCGCATCCTGCAGCGCATGGAAGCCAATCCCGGCCTGGTCGGCCCGGACTCGGACTACAAGGAAACCCGCCCGCAGATGCGCGTCAACATCGACCGCCTGCGTGCGGCCGATCTGGGCGTGCCGGTCACCGCGATCGGTGGCGCGCTGGAGGCGATGATGGGCTCGCGCCGTGTGACCACGTTCGTGGACAACGGCGAGGAATACGACGTGATGCTGCAGGCCGGCCGCGAAGGCCGCATGGCGCCGGAAGACCTCACCGCTATTCGCGTGCGTTCCACGCGTGGCGAGCTGATTCCGCTGTCCAACCTGGTCACGCTCAGCGAAGTGGCCGAAGCCGGCACCCTGAATCGCTTCAACCGCCTGCGTGCGATCACCATCAGTGCCGGCCTGGCGCCGGGCTACCCGCTCGGCGAGGCGATCGCCTGGGCGCAGCAAACCGCACGCGAGGAATTGCCCGAGTATGCGCAGGTGGACTGGAAGGGCGAGTCGCGCGAATACCAGCAGTCCGGCAGCGCGGTGCTGCTGACCTTCGGCATGGCCTTGCTGGTGGTGTATCTGGTGCTGGCCGCGCAGTTCGAAAGCTTCGCCCATCCGCTGGTGATCATGCTCACGGTGCCGTTGGCGGTGCTGGGCGCGCTGGTCGGGTTGTGGGTCACCGGCGGCACGCTCAACCTGTTCAGTCAGATCGGCATCGTGATGCTGGTGGGGCTGGCGGCCAAGAACGGCATCCTGATCGTGGAGTTCGCCAATCAGTTGCGCGACGAAGGCCGCAGCGTGCATGAGGCGATCGTGGAATCGGCATCGGTGCGCCTGCGTCCGATCCTGATGACCTCGATCGCCACCGTGGTCGGCGCGATTCCGCTGGTGGTGGCCGGCGGGCCCGGCTCGGCCAGCCGCGCCACGATCGGTGTGGTGGTGATCTTCGGCGTGTCGCTGTCCACCCTGCTGTCGCTGTACGTGGTGCCGGCGTTCTACAGCCTGATTGCGCCATTCACCAAGTCGCCCGAAGCGGTGGCGCGCGAGCTGGAAACCCTGGAGGCGCAGACGCCGTCGGTAGGCGGTCACGCCTGAGTGATACCGGCAGCGGCATGCTGCTGCCGGTGGTCGACGACGCGGGGATGCTGCGGCATCGGCGTTGATCGCGGCGTTTGCATTTGGCTGCATCGCAAACAAAACCCAAACATCGGGGCGCAGGCTGTGTCCATTGAACGTGTCAGCGCCAGGCAGCGTCATCGATGCGGTGACGCTGCGCAGCCCGGTGTCTTCTTGCCGGGAGCGTCTTCGCCACCGCCGGCAGCACTGCCGCGTGATCGAACCGGACGCCGCAATCCAGCCCAGGAGTGCATGCGATGCAGACGCTGTCTTTCGTCAATGACGACCCATCCACGCTGCGGTTTGCGCAGGAGCAGGCTGCGCAGATGCCGTGCCCGCATTGCGGTGCATCGCGCGCTGGCGATGTCGCTGCGCTCTCGGCACGCGCTGCGACACCGGGCATAGGGCAACCGCCCGACGCCACTGCGGTAGCGTCCGGGCAGCCGGCCACGCATCGGCAACGCTCGGTCGAACCAGCACGCCGCATCGCGCCACTGCAGTGCCCGATCCTGCGCGCAGCCCTGCTCAGCAGTATTGCGCTGGTGCTGCTGGTGGTGGACATGTTCGTGCTGTGGCCGCTGCCGTAATGCGCGCTGGCGGGCGGCTGCGCCGAGGCGGGCGGGGCGTCTGCGCCCCACGCATTGGCCACGCAATGACTAAGGTCACATGACAGTCATGGCCTGCTGTGGTCGACTTCGGCGGTTACCCTGCCCGGAATCGCCAATGCGTCGTCTTGCCTGCCTGCTTGCTCCCTCCCTTCTTGCGCTGTGCTGCGGCACCGCGCTGGCGCAGTCCTCCGGCGAGCCGGTGCCCAATGGCCGCCTGCCGACCTGGGCGGTGCCCGAGCGCTACAGCCTGTCGTTCAAGATCGATCCGGACCAGAGCGAGTTCAGCGGCCGCACCAGCATCCGCGTGCAGCTCAAGCAGGCTTCCGATCACCTCTGGCTGCACGGCAAGGAACTGAAGGTCAGCAAGGTCACGGTCAAGCCGGTCAAGGGCAAGGCGCTGACCGCACGCTACGTGCAAGCCGACGCGCAGGCCGGTGTGGTACGCCTGGATTTCGGCCGCACGCTGCAGCCGCAGACGCTCACCGTGGACATCGTCTACAGCGCGCCGCTCAATCAGCAGCTGCAGGGCCTGTATCAGGTGAAGTACCAGGGCCAGGCCTATGCGATGACGCAGATGGAGCCGATCAGCGCGCGTTACGCGTTCCCCGGTTTCGACGAACCCGCATTCAAGACCCCGTTCGACCTCAGCCTGACCGTGCCCACCGACGACCAGGCGCTGGCCAACACCATCGCCACCTCGAGCAAGCCGGCCGGCAAGGGCTGGAAGACGGTGACCTTCGCCCCGACCGTGCCGCTGCCGACCTATCTGGTCGCCTACGCCGCCGGCCCCTGGGATGTGGTGGACGTGCCGGCCATGCCGGCCACCCCGCAGCGCCCCAACCCGACCCCGTTGCGCGGCATCGCCGCCAAGGGCCAGGGCCCGCGTATCACCCCGGCGCTGGACCAGACCCCGGCAATCATCGCCGCGCTGGAGGACTATTACGCCTTCGGCTATCCGTTCGACAAGCTCGATCTGGTCGCCGCCCCGGACTTCAGCGCCGGTGCAATGGAAAACCCCGGGTTCGTCACCTTCCGCGACTGGCTGCTGTTGCTGGACAAGGACTCGCCGGCCGAGAACGTGCAGCGCTCCTTCAACACCAATGCGCATGAGCTGGCCCACCAGTGGACCGGCGATGCCGTCACCATGGAATGGTGGGACGACCTGTGGTTGAACGAAGCGTTCGCCACCTGGATGCAGCAGAAGATCACCATGCAGCTGCACCCGGAATACCGCGCCAATCTGGACCGCATCGGCGGCGCGCAGCATGCGATGGACAACGACAGCCTGGTCAGCGCGCGCAAGATCCGCCAGCCGATCACCGGCAACGGCGATATCGAGACCGCCTTCGACGGCATCACCTACCAGAAGGGTGCGGCTGTGCTGGCGATGTTCGAGGCTTTCGTCGGCGAAGACGTGTTCCGCCAAGGCATGCGCGCCTACATCGCCAAGCACAAGTTCGGCAGCGCCACCGCCGACGATCTGGTCGATGCGATCGCTGATGCCGCCGGCAAGGGTGAGGAGTTCAAGGCCGCCTTCCGCAGCTTCCTCAATCAGCCGGGCGTGCCGTATCTGCAGACCCAGCTCGCCCGCGAAGGCGGCAAGACCGTGGTCAAGCTGCAGCAGCAACGCTATCTTCCGCTGGGTTCCACCGGCTCCACCGCGCAGCAATGGGGCGTGCCGGTGTGCGTCAAGTACGGCAAGGGCAAGAACCAGGTCGGCACCGCCTGCCAGATGCTCGCAGACGGCAGCGGCAACATCGTGCTGGACGGCGCCGGCAAGAACACCTGGGTGTTCCCGAACGCGCGTGGCGCCGGCTACTACCGTTTCAGCCTGCCCAAGAAGCAGCTGGCTAAACTGGGCAAGCAAGTCGGCCAACTCGACGACAACGAACAGCTGGCCTATGCCGATGCGATCGATGCGGCCTACCGCCACGGCGATACCGACGGCGATGCCGTGCTGGCAGCGCTCAAGCAGTTGGCGCCGTCCGAATCGGCCGATGTGTCCACGGCGCTGCTGAACCGCTTCGTGTGGATCTGGCGCTACCAGGCTACCAGCCAGGCCCAGCGCGACGTACTGCGCAAGGCGGCCGAACAGGCGTATCTGCCGCGTCTGCGTCAGCTGGGTTACACGCGGCGTAGCGGCGAGTCGATCGACGACACCAGCCTGCGTTCGGCGCTGGCCGGGCTGTTCGCGCTGCGCCTGCAGAACGCGGAGGTGCGCAAGGCACTGCTGGCGCAGGGCGATGCGGTCCTGGCCGGCGGCAATGGTGCGCTGGACTTCTCCAAAGCCAATCCGGATCTGCTCGGCACCGCACTGGCAGTGACCGCGCAGGAGCGCGGCGCACCGGTAGTGCAGAGCCTGATCGATGCATTGCGCATGCATGCCGACCCGGCGCAGCGCAACGCCATGATCGCCGCCCTGGGCACGCTGCAGGACCCGGCGCTGCTCAAGCAGGTGCGTGATTTCGCGCTGACCGATGCGATCAAGGTGGGCGAGATGAAGAGCCTGCTGATGCGCGGTCACAGTTACGAGGCCTCGCATGCGTCGATGTGGCCGTGGTTCACCGCCAACTTCGACCGTATCGTGCAGCGCAGTGGTTCGTTCGACGGCGGCGGATTGCCGGCGCTGGGCGCGTCCGGCGGTTGCAGCGTGGAAGAAGCCGACCGCCTGGATGCGTTCTTCAAGCCGCGCCTGGCCACGCTCAGCGGCGCCGACCGCGGCATGGCGCAGACCGGCGAGACCATCCGCCTGTGCGCCGCGCTCAAGCAGGCGCAAACCACCAAGCGCTGAGCCGCGGCCTGCGGCCCGGGTGCGCGGTATCGGCAGTGGCGATACCGCGCACATCGCATCAGGAGCGGCTACAGGCAACTGCACGTTCCGCCAGTCGGGCGCGGCGGGACCATCCGGCATCGGCCAGGGTGCTGCTGCGCAATGGCTTCGTCGAAGAAGGCTGCAGCCGCTGCGCGATCATGCGGCCGGATGGGCTGCACGATTTGCGCGTGTTCGCGCGGGTGGAGTTGCCGGCCGATCTGGACTGATCCCGGCCACGTGCGCTGGCGAACGCGTGGGCCAGGCGCATTTGCACGCGGCCGGTTGGCGCAGATCCGTCACCGGCATCGGCACCGATCCCGCGTGTCCTGCATAGCGTCAACGTCAACCTGAGTCCCTGTGTTGCAGGGCCTCGAAGCTGCGCTTCGGCTACCTCGTATACGGCTCGTTGCGCCAGTGGCTTACCATCGTCGCCAATGCGTCTGCACCGCTGGCTATGCCGGCCTGCAGGATGACGAACACCGCTGGTGGCGGAAGGGGCGATTCGGTCCCCGCAGCGCCGGCAAGTAACACGAACCCTGGATACGACGATGACACAGCATGATGGACGGGGCGGACGACCGCCGCGCGATGGCGGCAGCTCCGGCGCCTCGCACAATCCCTGGGGCCGCGCCGCGCCGCGCACACCGGCAGCGCGCTCGCCGGCACAGCACGCGCCAACGGCGTACACGCCTGCTGCTGCGCAGTCCGCGGCTTCGTCGTCCGGCGGCAACGCGCGCGAGCTGCGGCTGTACGGCATCAACGCAGTGCAGGCCGTGTTCAAGGCGCGCCCGGAGGCGGTACGCAAGCTGTATCTGAGCGAGGCGCGCATTCCGCAGTTCAAGGCCTTGCTGGCCTGGTGCGTGGCCCAGCGCATCGGTTACCGCGTGGTCGAGGAAGCCGATCTCAGCAAGCTCGCCGCCAGCACCCACCACGAGGGCGTGGTGGCCGATGTGCTGCGCGTCGCCCCGCAGCCGTTGCAGGACTGGCTGGCTGCGTTGCCGCAGGGGCCGGTGCTGGCGCTGTGGCTGGATGGCGTGGGCAACCCGCACAACTTCGGCGCGATTTTGCGCTCGTCCGCGCACTTCGGGGTGGCCGGCCTGCTGCTGCCTGCCGGCTCCACGCTGGGTCTGTCCGGCGCAGCCGCGCGCGTGGCCGAAGGTGGCGCCGAAGCGGTGCCGCTGGTGCAACTGCCCGACACCGCAACGGCGATGGCGCAGCTGCGTCAGGCCGGTTTCGCAGTGGCGGCCACGCTGGTGGAGGGCGGCCAGGACGTGTTCGCCGCCGCGCTGCCGCAACGGCTGGTGTATGTGATGGGCGCGGAGAGCGAGGGCATGGACCGCCAGTTCGCGCGCGATTGCGACCTGCAGTTGTCGATCCGCGGCAGCGGCAAGGTCGAAAGCCTCAACGTGGCCTCGGCCACCGCCGTGTTCCAGGCCGCCTGGCGTGCCCGCGCGTTGGGTGGGGAGTCGTGATGCGCCTGGGTGCCGGTCTGCTTGCCGCCGCTTGTGCGTTGAGTGTCAGCGCGCATGCTGCAGCGGCCTCCACGCCTGCCGCACCGCCGCAGGTGCGCACCGATCACGGCCTGGTGCGCGGGCAGTGGCAGGACGACGGCAGTGCGGTGTTTCGCGCGATTCCGTTTGCCGCGCCGCCGCTGGGCGCGCTGCGTTGGCAGCCGCCGCAACCGGCCGCCGCCTGGTCGGACGTGCGCGATGCCACCCAGGCCGCCACCCCGTGCGTGCAACCGGCACTGGGATGGAACGACGCCATGGCCAGGCGCGGTACGGAAGATTGCCTTTACGTCGAGGTGCAGACGCCAACGCTGCAGCCGTCCAAGCCGCTGCCGGTGTTCGTCTGGATCCACGGCGGCGCCAATGTGGCCGGCGGCGCCGATGGTCATCTGCCGACCAACCTGGTCGCACAGGACATGCTGGTGGTGACGCTGCAGTACCGGCTCGGTGCGCTCGGCTTCCTGTCGCTGCCGGAATTGCGCGATGGCGACCATCAAGCCGCCGGCAACTACGCCTTGCTCGATCAGATCGCCGCGCTGCAGTGGGTGCGCGACAACATTGCGCAGTTCGGTGGCGACCCTGCGCGGGTCACCATCGCCGGGCAGTCGGCCGGTGGCCAGGATGTGGGCTTGCTGATGCTCAGCCCGCTGGCACGCGGCCTGTTTTCGGCGGCGATCGAGCAGAGCGGCACCGCCGGGTTCGGATTGCCGGCGCGTTCGCTGGAGGACAATCGCGCGCTGGGTGTGGAGATCGCCAAGCGTGCAGGTATCGACGACCCCGTCACGCGTCTGGCGCAGCTGCGCGCGCTGCCGGTGGAGCAGCTGATCAAGGCCGGGCAGGGTGTTGACGTGCCGGCATTGGATGACGATGGCTACATCTGGCTGCAAGCCGTCGTTGATGGGCGCGTGCTGCCGCGTGCGCCGGCCGCGTTGCTGGCCGAGGGCGCGCAGGCCAGGGTGCCGCTGTTGATCGGCTATGTGGTGCAGGAGCTGGAATACGGCGGCAAACAGGGTGCACAGGCGCGGCTGCGTCGCGACTATCCGGCGCAGGCCGATGCCGTGCTGCAGGCGCAGCGCACGCATGCGGCGCAGCGTGCCGCACGGCAGGGCGACGCAGCGATGCAGCTGTCCACCGATCTGACCTTCCGTTGCCCGGCAGTGACCGTGGCCCAGCATCAGGCCGCGCTTGGCGTGCCGGTGTGGCATTACGTGTTCGATACCGCCGCACCGGGCGGGCAGGTCACGCATAGCGCCGAGTTGCCGTTCTTGTTCAAGGATCTGCCGATCGGCCAGCCGCCGGTAAGTCTGCAGCGCTATTGGGCCGCGTTCGTGCAGCGTGGCAATCCCAACACCAAGGGCTTGCTGGCCTGGCCTGCATTTGCGCCCAAGCATGCGGTATTGCAGTTCGATACCAATGGCGTGCGCCAGCTCAAGGACGCGCGCCCGGCGGTGTGCGCAGGCGTGGACTTGCCGTAATCGATCGCGCGTACCGCCACGGTACGCGCGATTGACTCAATGCAACTCAATTAACTCAGCGTGCGCAGCCCGGCCCGCCGAAGTAGAAGCCGCCGTTCTGCATTTCCGGCGACAGGCTGGTGCGGGTGACCCCTGCGCCCAGTGCGTACGGATAGGTGTAACCGGCCATCGCCAGCGTGTAGCAGGACGGCTGCTCCACATTCAAGCTCGACAGGCGCTGCGCGGGATGGGTGGCCATCGCCGCATCGCGATAGAAGTGGTTGGCCTGGAAGGCGGCCTGGCGATAGCCTGCGTTGGCAAATCGGCCACTGCCCATCGGTGCGCTGGGGCGACCATCCCAGGTCGAAATTTCGCCGCCCGCAGAGATGAAGATGTTCGCGCTGCCCTCGGCAATATCGCCCGCGTAAAGCTCGGATTTGTAGTAGCCGATCCATTCGCCATTCAAACCGAACCACCAGTAGCCGTCGGCATTGCGCTGGAACTCCACATGCAGCATTGCCTGCTTGCCGCCTGCGGTGCTGAAGCCACCGGCCGGTGCTGCACCAAGCACGTTGGCAGTGCTGGTCTGCACGAAGTCGGCGCAATCCAGGTTGTGGCAACCGGTGGTGATGTAGCCATCCTGGGTGGAGTAGATAAACAGGATCGGCCGCGTGCCCCAACCGGCCCCGGGCTGTGTCTGCCAACCGGCTTCCAGAGTCTGGATCACGCCCTGGCGGGTGTAACCACCCAGCCAGATCTGGCTGATCGATTGCCCATCGTTGGCGGTGACGGTCGGCACCCAGGTGTTGAGATCGGCGCCGGCACCGGTCACCGGCGAGCCGGCGGTGTCCAGGTAGATGGTGGAGTAGTAATGCACCACCGATGCCGCCTCCTGCGCCGCCGGCGCGGCATCTGCCTGCCTGGGCGCAATCACGCTAGGGGTGGTGCCACGCAGAAAGCTGCGCAGATCCGCATGCTTGCTGATCTCGGCCAGGCTGATGCGTTCTAGCGGCACGCTGCCTGTGTCGCACCGTTGCACCGTATCGATCGGCATGACGGTGTCGATGTTGCCTGAGGTGGCGGGCGGCGCCGCGGGAGCGCTGCCATCGCGCAGTGCCGGCTGCTGCTCACGCGGAATGCAGTCGAACACCTTGCCGTCCTGATGCACGCTGCGCAGCACCGTCAGGCCGTTGTAACGGTTGAACACATAGCGCTGCATTTCGGCGAACGCGCTGGGGTCGCTGACCTTGGCCGTGGCACCACGCGTGGCGTAACCGAGCTGCGCCTGTGCATCCAGGAACTCCTTGAAGTCGCGCGTGACCTGCGGAAATGCACGCGATGCCGGCAGCGAAGTACGCAGCGTATCGCGCCGCACGGCTGCGATGCTTGCGGTGGCAGGTGTTCGTAGCAGCGGTGGCATCAGTGTGTCGATGCTGCGGTCGCTGCTGGCCGAGATCGATGGCGGTAGCAGCGTGGCGGCGCCAACGGCGGGAGCCAGTGCACAAACGCAGAGCGCAGCAACGGCGCGGCCGATCGACATCGGCCGATGAGAACGGAAGATCATGTGTTTTCCCCTGGCGCCGGAACGGAACTGCCTGCACGCGGCGCACAATGCAGGACAGCGCCTTCAGTCTGCAGTGGCATCCGGGCTTGGCTAGCCGGCGCATGCCTGCGTTGAAGGCGTGCGCATCCTAACTGCCTAAAAAACAAATGGATCGGCAGACACGCATTGCGTGATATCAGGCACACCGCAAGCGCAATGCGCTAAGCGGATGCCGTGCCGATGGTCATGCACACCCTTGCGTACGGCGCGTTGCCGATGCGCAAAGGTGTGCACGGTCACCTCACCATAAGCATGGCTGTTCTTACTTTTTTTGCAGTCGCACGGCGGCGCCGCCGTTTGCAGCCAATGGCAGCTGTAAGCTGTCGTTGGAGGTGAGCTTGCGCGTGTCGATACGCACCTCCGTCGGGGCCTCGCCGTCGGCGTAGATGGTGGCGGTCCAGCTGCCCTTGCCCAGGAATGCCAGCGGCAAGGTCAGCGTGCGTGCCTGCTCGTTGGTCATCGCGCCCACGTACCAGTCCTTGCCGCTACGCCGCGCCAGCGCGATGTGTTCGCCGATCGCGCCATCGAGTGCGCGTGTCTCATCCCAGCTCGCCGGCACATCGCGCAGGAACTGCGCTGCCGGAACGTTTTCGTATTGTTCCGGGCTGTCGGCAACCACCGCGAACGGGCTTTCGTAGACCACATACATCGCCAGTTGCTGCGCACGCGTGGTCATCACCTGCGGCGCGATGTGCTGCATCTTGAACTCGGCCGGGCGCACATTGCGGAAGCCACCCGGTGTGTAATCCATCGGCCCGAGCAACATGCGCGTAAACGGCAGCGTGAGGTTGTGGGTGGCGGTGATGCGCGTGGTCCACTTGTTGTACTCGGCGCCAAGCACGCCTTCCTGCGTGAGGTAGTTGGGATAGGTGCGGGTCAGACCGGTCGGGTGATAGGCGCCATGCAGATCCACCAGCAGTTTGTGCTCGGCGGCCTTGGCTAGCAGGCGGTGATAGAAATCCACCATCTGCTGATCATCGCGGTCCATGAAGTCGACCTTGATGCCCTTGATGCCGAGTTGCTGATACCAGGCGAGTGCTTCGTCCATGTGCGCATCCAGCGCGCGCCAATGCGCCCATAGCCACAGCCCGACATCGCGCTGCCGTGCGTAGGCCACCAGGCCCGTCAGGTCGAGCTGCTCCACCGGCCGGCGGATATCGGCATCGACGTTGTACTGGCCATCGCCGGTGCTGCCGAAATACCAGCCATCGTCGATCAGCATGTATTGCAGTTTCAATTGCTGCGCGTGATCGATGTAGCGCTCAATCGTGGCGGTATTCATGCCCGGCTGTGCCACGCCGCTGGCCAGTGAGCCGGACCACCAATCCCATGCCGATTTGCCCGCGCGCACCCAGCTCGCATCGAAGGCCGGCGGCGGGTTGAGTGCGGAAATCAGATTGGATTCGATCAGGCTGGCCGGGCTGTCACCCAGCATGATCACCCGCCAAGGCGTGGCGAAATCACGGCCCTTGGCATCAAAGCTGACGGCCAGCTTGGGGTCGTCCAGGCGTGGCGATAATTTCGCCGACACGCCCAGACTGCCATCCTCGCGGCCGGTGAGATACAGGCCGGCATAATCGCGCAGGTTCGCCTCGGCAATCGCCAGCGTGGTGCCGCTGGCATCGGTCTGGCACACCAGCGGCACCTCGAGCAGATTGTGCGGGCGCAATCTGGATGCGGCGATCGCATCGTATTCGCCCTCATGGCTGGTGCCGAAGCGGCCCAGGTTCAAGCTCCAGCATGCGTAATCGCTGGGGAATGCAAAGCTGGTGAGCTCATTGCGAATCCGCACCTCACCGGCGTCGGGCAGCACATAACGCAGCGCAACGCCGTCGTCGTAGGCGCGCAATTCCACCGTCAGGCGTCGCTGTTTGGGGTCCGACAACTGCACGCGCAATTGACGATAGTGATCGCGTGCCTGACGCGTCTTGCCCACGGGCAGGGCGAAGCGGCTGTCATGCGTTTCGGTGGTTTTGCCCTGCAACGTCATCGCCTTGCCGAGCGTGTCGGCGCGGCCCAGATCCAGTCCGAGCGGAGCGTCGTCGAGCACGACTTTGTTGCGATACAGCACGCGATAGGTCGGCACGCCGCCCTCGCGCAGCGTGAATTCCACCTGCGTACGTGCGTCGGGAGACTGCACCTGCAAACGCTGCGCAGCTGCAGGCAGCGCGATCGAATACAGCAGCGCGCACGCCGCCGGTAATGCGGACTGGATCAGGTTTCGCATGGGTCCCTCCTCCTGGGAGCGCCAACCCTAACGCAGAACGGTTGTCGTCGATATCCACCTGGGGTAACGTTACCTCGCACCATGGCCGCTGAAACAGGGGCGGCAGCCACGGGCGGCATCACGACAGATGCAACGACAAGGCGACCACGCGTCGCCTTGGCGGTTGCGTCCAGGTGGTGTGCACCGTTGCTTGGCAGTAGAGCTTGGGAGAGGCCTCTAATGCTGATGGTTCGCAAGGCGTTCCGCCGTGGAGCGCTGTGGTTGTTGTGTGCTTGCATCGCCTGGACTGCAGTGGAGGCTGCACCCGCCGATGCCGATCTGCCCGGTCCCTACGACGTGCGCGTGCTCGCGGGCGGTCTCGGGCTGAGCAAGAAGCTCGCCGCCGGAACGCCGTTGCTGGCCGCCGATGCGGATTGGAGCGTATCCGCCTGGGTGCGGCCCTCCAGCGGAACCACCGGCCCGGCATTGATCGCTGGGCTCGGTGATCCGCAGGCGGCTGGCCGTTTCTTCGTCATCGACAACGGCATGCTGGGCTTTGCCCAAGGCGCCGAGCATGTGCTGCGCAGCAAGCAGCCGCTGCGCGCCGGTGTCTGGACGCAGGTTGCCGCGATCGCGCAGGGTACGCGCCTGAGCCTGTATGCCAATGGCCGCCAGGTGGCCAGCGGCAACGTGCAGCAAACTGCGGTCGCGCCCACGCTGGTGTTCGGCCCGCGCCAGCAACCGGCGGCGTATACGCAGCACTTCGGCGGCGAGATCGCAGGCTTCACCGCACAGGCCGGTGCGCTGGATGCGGCAGCCATCGTACGGCTTGCCGGACAGGCGCCGGATCCCGCGCTGCAGCGCTTCGAAGACGCATCGCCTGGCTGGCGCGTGCAGGTCAAGCAGATGGCAGGGCAACTCGCGCCGCAAGCGGCGGCGACCCTGCCGCGCAGTGCGGCGCCCTTCCCGGCGCCGGTCGCCAGGCCGGTGTCGGAGGTGCCTGCGCTGCAGCCGCTGGATGCCGCCGCATGGCGGATCGGTGCATGGCAACTCGCTGCGGCACCAGAGCTCGGTCAGGCCAGCGGTGCGACGCTGTCGCGCAGCGATTACGCCGCCGGCAAGAGCCGCTGGCGCGCCGCGACCGTGCCGGGCACGGTACTCACCACGCTGGTCGATCGTGGCGTGTATCCGGATCCGGATATCGGCCTCAACAACATGGCGATTCCCGAATCGCTGAGCCGGCAGGACTGGTGGTACCGCAGCAGTTTCGATGTGCCTGCAGCACTGCAAGGCAAGCGATTGGAACTGCTGTTCAACGGCATCAATTACGCCGGCGAGATCTGGGTCAATGGCACCCAAGTCGGGCGCACCCGCGGCGCATTCGCACGCGGTCGCTTCGATGTCAGCAAGCAGCTCAAGCCGGGCAGGAACGTCGTCGCGGTGCGGGTGTCGCCACCACCGCATCCCGGCATCGCGCACGAACAGTCGATGACGGCCGGTGTCGGCGAAAATGGCGGCATGCAGGCGCTGGACGGGCCGACCTTCATCGCCAGCGAAGGCTGGGACTGGATTCCGGCGGTGCGCGATCGCAATGCCGGCCTGTGGCAGGACGTGCAGCTGCATGCCACAGGTCCGCTGGCGCTGGGCGACACCCAGGTGGTCACTGCACGGCTGGCACCCGACCACCGCCGTGCAGAACTCGAAATCAACGTGCCATTGCGCAACGACACTGCCGCAGCAGTGCAGGGCACGGTGCAGTTGGCCTTCGGCGATGTACGCATCCAGCGCGACGTCACGGTGCCGGCCGGTGGCAGCACACTCAAGCTCACCGCTGCCGATACGCCGCAGCTGGTCATCGCCAATCCGCGCTTGTGGTGGCCCAACGGCTATGGCGAGCCGGCGCTGTACACCTTGCAGGCCAGCGTCGAAGTGGCCGGTACGCCGTCGGACGCGCAGCAGCTGCGCTTCGGCATTCGTCAGGTGACCTACGAACTGTCGTTGTTCGACGACGATGGCGCGCTGCGCCGCGTACTGGTCGATCTCAATCAGGCCCGGCAACGCGGCGAGCGCATCGTCGACGTGCGGCATGCAGCGATCCGGCCCGTACCCGGCGGTAATGCGCAATCCCTGTATCCCGGCGCCTTGTCCTCGCCGGCGGTGCAGCAGCTCGACGACAACAGCCTGGCTCCGCATCTGGCGCTACGTATCAATGGTGTGCGTATTGCGGTGAAGGGCGGCAACTGGGGCATGGACGACTGGCGCAAGCGGGTCTCGCGCGAGCGGCTGGAGCCGTACTTCCGTCTGCAGCGCGATGCGCATTTCAATGTGGTGCGCAACTGGGTGGGGCAGAACACCGAAGCCAGCTTCTTCGAGCTGGCCGACGAATACGGCATGCTGGTGCTCAACGACTTCTGGCAGTCCACCCAGAACTACAACATGGAGCCGGCCGACGCGGCGCTGTTCCTGGACAACGCCGCCGAGGTGATCAAGCGCTTCCGCAATCATCCTTCCATCGTGCTGTGGTTCGGGCGCAACGAAGGTGTGCCGGCGCCGATCCTCAACGAAGGCCTGGACCAGCTGGTGGCCGAACTCGATGGCACGCGCTGGTATACCGGCAGTTCCAACGAGATCAATCTGCAGGGCAGCGGCCCGTACAACTACCGCGAGCCGGTGGCGTACTTCAACAAGCTGGCGCAGGGCTTTTCGGTGGAGGTGGGCACGCCCTCGTTCTCCACCCTGGAGTCGTTCCAGGCATCGGTACCTGCGGTGCAGGACCAGTGGCCGATCGGCGATGCCTGGGCGTATCACGACTGGCACCAGTCCGGTAACGGCGACACCGCCAGCTTCATGCGCTCGCTGACCGACAAGCTCGGCGCGCCGACCAGCCTGGCCGACTTCGAACGCAAGGCGCAGTTGCTCAACTACGACACCCACCGCGCCATCTTCGAAGGCTTCAACGCGCAGCTGTGGAGCAAGAACAGCGGGCGGCTGCTATGGATGAGCCATCCGGCCTGGCCCAGCAACATGTGGCAGATCTACAGCCACGACTACGACACCCACGCGGCCTACTACGGTGTGCGCAATGCGGCAGAGATGCTGCATGTGCAGATGAACCTGCCCGGCCACGAGGTGGTGGTGGTCAACAATGCGGCCGAGCCGGTGAGCGGCCTGCGCGTGCGCGCAGAAGTCTATGCCGCCGACGGAAAGTTGCTGCAGCAGCGCGAGCAAGCGCTGGAGGCCGCGGCGGTTGCGGTGTCGGCACCGGTGCTGCAACTGGCACCGTTGCTCAAGGATACCAATGGCCTGGGCTTTGTGCGGCTGCAATTGCTCGATCGCGATGCGGTTGTGCGTTCGCGCAATTTCTACTGGGTGGCGCGCGATGCGGCGGCCATGCGCGGTCTGGATGCGCTGGCGGCAGTGCCGGTGCAGCTCAGCACGCAGCTGCAGGAGGGCGCCGAACCGGTGCTGCGCGCCAGCGTGCGCAATGCCTCGCAGCAGGTGGCGCTCAACACCAAGCTGACCCTGGTGGATGCGCAAGGCCAGCGCATCCTGCCGGCGTACTACAGCGACAACTACCTCAGCCTGGTGCCGGGCGAGCAGCGCGAGATCGAGATCCGTGGCCCGTCCGCGGCGAGCTTGCGCAATGCCACGCTGCAGGTGCGCGGCTGGAATGTCGAACCATCAACAGGCGTTGCCAACGGGCCTCCGTAGCGGCGCCAGCACGTTGCCGCGCCGTGCCCGCGCACGGCGTTCGCACTGACGCGCCGATTGCGCGTCAGCCAATACCGCATTGCCGTTGCTGCAATGCCATTCGAAACGGTCGTGGATTGTCGTCATCCCTGGGAGGGGACCATGAACAAGCTGCATTCGAACACCCGCCATACCCCACTGGCCGCCGCACTCGCGGCTGCACTCACCCTGCTTGCCGGCAGCGCAGGCGCACAGGACGCCGGCAACGCCGCCGGGGTCACCGACCTGGACAAGGTCATGGTCAAGGGCGTGCGCGGCGCGCAGGCCGAGGCCATCGAGAACAAGCGCACCGCCGCGCAGATCATCGACTCGATCTCTGCCGAAGACATCGGCAAGTTGCCCGACGTCACCATCACCGATTCGCTGCAACGCGTGCCCGGCGTACAGATCCGGCGTTCGGCCGGCGAGGGCTCGCAGCTCAATATCCGCGGCATGCCGCAGGTGCAGACCACCATGAACGGCGAGTTGTACCTGAGCGCCGGTGGCGGCGATCAATACGGCCAGCCGAACATCGGCCGCGCGCAGCCGGATTTCGTCGATATCCCGCCGACGCTGTTCAGTGGGGTGGATGTGATCAAGTCGCCGACCGCCGCCGATCTGGATGGCGGCATCAGCGGTACCGTCTCGCTGAAGACGCGGCGCCCGTTCGACCTGCCGGAAGGCTGGACCTTCAGCGGCCAGGCCGAAGGCTCCTACGGCGACCGCGTGCAGGAACTCAACGAGCTGTACTCGGGGCTGGCCAGCTTCCGCACCGAGCGCTGGGGCGCGTTGCTCGCCGTGTCGTACTCCGACGCCACGCTGGAGAACAAGCACCCCAGCGTGTATTCCAATGGCGCGCAGAAATCCACCGAGCAGAATGTGGGCTTCGATTTCAACGGCGACGGGCGCATCGGCAGCAACACCGACCCCAGCAATCTGCCGCGCGATTACTTCTACAACTGGGTCGCCACCGAACTGGACAACCGCAGCACCGATCGCCAGCGCACCGGCATCAACGGCTCGTTCCAGTTCAACATCAACGATTCGTGGACGGTGTTGGCCGATGCGGCCTACACCAAGCTCGAAGACCAGGACACCTCGGTGGCCGCGCAGCTGCACACCGGTTGGGCCACCAACCAGTTGCAGCCCGGGTCGGTGGTCGACTCCAACGGCGTGCTCGAATACGGCCAATTCCGCTACAACCGCTTCCAGGCCCACTCGATGGCCGGCGTTGCCGACTCGGACGCGCTCAACACCAACCTGGAGCTGCGCTTCGATGATGGTGGCCCTTTGCGTGCCTCGTTCCGCTGGGTGCATGGCGATGCGCAGCGCACCTACGACGAAGCGCGTGCCGATGCGGTGGTGACGCGTGGCGACCAGATCACGCGCGCCGGCGGCGTCACGCAGTGGGCGAACGCCAACGGCTTGCCGACAGTGGATGCCTCGGTGGATTTCCGTGGCACCTATCCGGCGGTCAACCTCGGCACCGACGTGTCCAACCCGGACAACTGGCAGCTGATGTCGACCTGGGCGCAGGGCAATAAGATCGAAGCGACGATGGACGCGTTCCGCGCCGATGGCACTTTCGAGTTCGACGAGGGCGTGGTGCGCGGCTTCCAGTTCGGCATCCGTTACGGCGAGCGCGAGGTCAAGCTGGACACCTATCGCTATCTGTCGCCGGTATCGACCAGCTGCGCCGACCCGAACCGCTCGCTGTATTACTTCAAGGATCCGCTGATCGTGGACACCTGCAGCGGCGTCTCTGAAGCGCGCCTGCTGCCGTTCAATTCGATTCCCGGTTACTGGGCGTATTTCAACGACTTCGATCCGCTCAAGGTCACCGGCCTGGGCAGCCAGGGCCTGCCGGCGATCAACCCGCAGGTCATGAAGGATCCGGTGGGCTATCTCAACAGCCTGTACCCGGGCAACGTGGCCTACCAGCAGGCCGCCGACTCCTACAAGGTCACCGAAAAGAGCACCGCAGCGTATTTTCTGGCCAATCTGGAAGGCGGTACCGGCAGCGCGGTTCCGTGGACGGCGAACATCGGCGCGCGCATCGTGCAGACCAAGCTGGCGATCGACCAGTACCTGAGCAGCGGCAATGTGTTCATCGGCAATGTCGAGTGGAACGGCGTCAGCCCGGCGATCGGTACCAATCGCCTGAACCGCCAATACACCGACGTGCTGCCCACCGCCAACCTGTCGCTGGACATCACAGACGCGCAGAAGCTGCGCTTTGCCTACAACAAGGCGGTGGCGCGCCAGGACCTGCCCGATCTCGGGCGCGGGCTGGTGAGCTTCTATGCGGTCAACGGCACGCCACCGCGCAACCCCGCGTTGCCTTCGGATGCGGTGCTGTTCCTCAATGGCCGCTCCGGCAATCCGGATCTCGATCCGTACCGCGCCACCAACTACAACGCCTCGTGGGAATGGTATTTCTCCGATGCGTCGTTGGTCAGCGTGGGTGCGTTCCTGATCGATGTGAAGTCGTTCCCCACCACAGTGACCAATATCGAGCTGTTGCCCGACGCCGATGGCGTGGCGCGGCTGGGTGGCCCGGTGGAGCGCATCGTCAACGGCGGTGGCGGCAAGATCAAGGGCTTTGAAGTGGGGTATCAGCAAGCCTTCGACTTCCTGCCCGGCTGGTTGAGCGGCTTTGGTACCAACATCAACTACACCTTCTCCGACGCCGACACCGACAACACCGATATCGACGGCAACACCTTGCCGATCGGCGACAACTCCAAGCACCAGGCCAACGCGGTGCTGTGGTACCAGAAGGACAAGCTGCAGGCGCGTGTGGCCTACAACTGGCGCAGCAAGCGCTTCAGTCAGGTCAACAGCGGTGCCTGGGGCGACGAGCTGGCGATCTGGAACGACGACGTGGGCTATCTCGATGCGTCCTTCAGCTACGACGTCAACGATCACCTGACCCTGTACGCCCAGGCCACCAATCTGACCGGCGAAAGCGAGCGGCGCTACGCGCAGTGGACCAACCACTACTACGACCAGAACATCTTCGAACGTCGTTACTACGCGGGCTTGCGTCTGCGCTTCTGATCCGGCTGCACCGTTGTGCGACCCAGCGCACCCCCGCGCTGGGTCGCGCATGTTTCGCTGTTGTCGCTCTCCAAGCGGTCATTGCGCTTTCTTCCCGTCGCCGCTGAGTGCGGCGCTGCAGTACGCCTGACGGCAACGTCAGGCACCCTCCCATTCGGCCGCATCGTCGGGAAGCGATGTGGCCGTTTTTTTGCGTGATGGCGCAGGAGTTACCCGATGCCGATCGATGCGGCGCTTAGCGCGCCGGCGGCCCGGCCGTCGAGCCGCGCTTGACCACGGTGTACTTCATCACCTGATGCACGCCCTGCGCGGGATCGCCCTTGCGTCGCTGGCGGATCGCATCGGCCAGCAGCGACACCGCCGCGCGGCCCATCGCGGTGACCGGTTGATGCACGGTGGTGAGCTCGGGCCAGATGGTGGTGGCGACCGGGGTGTCGTCGAAGCCGGCGACCGATACGTCCTCGGGCACGCGCAGGCCCAGTCCGTGTGCGACCGCAACGGCGGCTGCCGCCATATCGTCGTTGCTGCAGAACAGGGCGGTGGGCGGTTGCGCCTGCGCGAGCAGGCTGCGCGCGGCGAGCAGGCCGGAGTGATAGGTGAACAGACCGTCCGCCATCAACTCTTCGGCCACAGGCAGGCCGGCAGCCTGCAGGCTGTCGAGATAGCCATTGGCACGTAATGCACTGGGCGTGTGCTTGGGGTCGCCCTTGATCAAGGCGATGCGGCGATGGCCGAGTTCGATCAGGTGATCGACGATGGCGCGCGCAGCCTGATAATCGTCGATGCGCACCGAGCTGATTTGCGCCATCGGTGCGCCGCTCGCCACCGCCACGACCGGGATGCCGCGTGCATCGAGTTCGGCGATGGTCTGGCGCGAATCGCATAGCGGTGGCGGCAGGATCACGCCATCCACGCCGGCCGCCAGCAAGCGCTCGGTGGCGGCACGCTGGCTGCGGATGGCGCCGCATTTTTCCACCAGCACCTGGCTGCCATTGAGGCTGCTCTGTTCGAGCAGGCCGAGCATGAATTGGTTGAGGTAGGCCGCGCTGGGATTGCTGTACAGCACGCCGATGCGCAACAGGCCGCTGGTGCGCAACGAACGGCCGGCCAGGTTGGGGCGATACCCCAATGCCTGGACCGAGGCTTCCACCCGCACGCGCATTTCCTCGCCGACATGCGGGTGGCGGTTGATGACGCGCGAAGCGGTCATCGGCGAGACGCCGGCGTGCTTGGCGACATCCAGCAGGGTTGCCGCGTTGTTCGCACTGCGTTGGCGCTTGGCCGCCATTGTGTGTGCTCGTCCTGGAGTGGAAGCGAAAGGCAGGTGGCGTGCTTGAGGCCTGCAGCGACCAGGACGTGCCTGGCCGCTGGCGATCGTCGCTGCGATGTCGGTATCGGCACAGATCACGCGCAGTGTGCGCGTGCTCTTTGCCGCGCGCACTCAACGGAGGAGTGCACGCGACGTCTGCAAATGCAGTTATTCGCTCGGCGGCTGCACGCTTTTTGCGCGGCTGCCGAAATCGCCATCGGCTTCGGCCGCCAGATACGCAAACACCGTGTAGGCCGCGACGTTTTGCGCAAGCGCCTTGGGGTCGATCTTGTCCAGCGTGTCGTCGGCGGTGTGGTGCAGATCGAAGTAGTCGGTGCCGTCCTGCGCCAGCCATGCCCAGGCGCCACCCTTGGCGGAAATCGGCCCGACATCGGGGCCGGGGCCGCCCTTGCTCGGCTCATACGCGATGCCCAACGGCGCAAGCGCTTCGGCAATCTGTTTGGTCGCTGCGCGCGACTCGTCCGGTGCCGCCGAGCCGGTGTTGATCGCATAGATGCGCCCGGCACCAAAATCGCTCTCCGCGCCGATCTGATGCAGCGCCATGTCCTTGGCATCCTTGCCGTGCGCGGCTGCATATGCCTTGCCGCCGTACAGGCCTTGCTCCTCGTTGGCGAAGGCCACCACGCGGATGCTGCGCTTGGGCGCCTGCTTGAGTTGGCCGATCAGGTGGCCCGCGGCCATGGTGATCGCCACGCCGGCGCCATCGTCGATCGCGCCGGTGCCCAGATCCCACGAATCCAGATGCCCGCCGATCACCACCACTTCCTTCGGCTTGCTGCGTCCGGTGATTTCGCCGATCACGTTGTAGGAGGTCGCGGTGCCGTCCCAGCCGCAATCCAGCGCCAGTCGCACACGTGTGCTGCCCAGCGCGGTCAGGCGCGCGAGCTGGTTGGCATCGGGCACCGACAACGCCGCTGCCGGTACCGGCGTCACGCCTTCATCGAAACGGGTGATGCCGGTATGCGGCACGCGGTGCGAGTCGGTGCCGGCCGAGCGCATCACGAAGCCGATCGCGCCCTTGCGGATCGCTTCCGACGGACCCTTGCTGCGCACCGCGCCGCCATTGCCGTAATCCTTGCCGTCGCGCGCCTTGGTCATCTGGTAATCGACGAACGCGATCTTGCCGGCCAGCGAGCCGGCCGGTGCGGCCTGCAGTGCGGCCAGGTTGTCGAAGCGCACCACCTCGCCTTCGACGGTGCCGCCTGGGCTGCCGCCCAGTGCAGTGATGTGCAGGGGCTGCGCATGCGCACCGATCACCGCCGCCTGTTCGCTGCGCCGCTGCCATTTGGGAAAGCTCACCGGCTCGGTCCACACCTTGTCGAAGCCCAGCGACTGGAACTTGGCCTTGGCCCAGGCCACCGCGCGCGGGTCGGCCTCGCCACCGGCAATGCGCGGGCCCACTTCGGTGGTCAACGATTCCACCACCGCAAAGCCGGTGGTGTCGGCCAGGGCCTGCTCGCGCAGCTGCGCGGCGGTGCGCAGCGCGCCATCGGCGATGGTGGTCTGTGCGGCAAGCGCGGGTGTGCAGGCGAGTAGGGCAGAGATGGCAACAGCGAGGCGACGCATGCAGGGCGGCTCCAACGACAAGGGGACCCCGAGCTTATCAGCGCGAGGTCCCCCGTCTGCGTGCGAAAGGTCATCCTCCTGCGCGAAGTTGCGCAGCGGATGTGTCCGCTTACGGCACGCCCGGTGTCTTCAGTGTGTCGTTCTTCAACGAATCGCGGATCTCGCGCAGCAGCAGCACTTCTTCGCTCGGGCCCTTGGGGGCATCAGGCTTGCGGTGGGTCAGGCGGTTGATCAGCTTGACCACCATGAAGATCGCAAAGGCGATGATCACGAACTGCACGACGGTGTTGATGAAATCGCCGTAGCCGATCGCCACTGCCGGAATTTCCTTGCCGGTGGCATCGACGCCGGCTGGCTTGAGCACCCACGCCAGGCGAGAGAAATCCACATTGCCGATGGCCCAGCCGATCGGCGGCATGATGATCTTTTCCACCAGTGCAGTGACGATCTTGCCGAACGCTGCACCGATGACGACACCGACCGCCAGGTCGATGACATTGCCACGCATCGCGAATTGCTTGAATTCGCTGACCATTCCCATAGCGCACTCCAGATGCGGTCGCGGACCAACTGCCGCAAGGTGATCGTAGCGGGCCGCGTGTCAGCCCGCGATGATGCCGTGGCGCTCGGCAACGTTTTCCAGGCGTGCGCTGAACTGATCGCCCGGCAGCAGCGGGCCGACACCGGCCGGCGTGCCCATGAAGATCAGGTCGCCCGCGCGCAATGCATAGAGCTTGGAGAGCTCATGCAAAATCTCCGGCACGTTCCAGATCATCTGATCCAGCAACGACTGCTGCCGCACTTGGCCGTTGACTTCCAGTGACAGGTTCAATGCCTCCAGCGCACCCACTTCGCCGGCATGCACCAGCTCGCTGATCGGCGCGGAGTGGTCGAAGCCCTTGGCGATGTCCCACGGCAGGCCCTTGGCCTTGGCAGCTGCCTGCAGGTCGCGTCGGGTCAGGTCCAGGCCCACGCCGTAGCCGTAGATCAGCGCCTCTGCCTGCTCCACCGCCAACTCGCCGGCCGGCGCATCGCTGCCCAGTGCCACCACCAGCTCCACTTCGTGGTGCAGTTCCTTGGTGCCGGGCGGGTACGGAATGTGGTCGCCGTGGCCGACCACGATCGCATCGGCAGGCTTCATGAAAAAGGTCGGCTGGCCACGCTCGGCCTTGGAGGCCGGCGCAGTGGCGCCCATCTCGCGCGCGTGATCGGCAAAGTTGCGGCCGACACAGTAGATGCGGTGCACCGGAAAGTTACCGCCACCAACCACCGGAATGCGCGGAACATCGGCGGCGGGAATCACATCGTGGGTCATGCACGCATCCTTGGGGAACGGGGCACGTGAGTCTAGCCGTTTGGCTGTGCATGACGGAACCGCCGTGCTGCAGCGTGCAGTGCGGCGCAACGTCTGGCTGGCAGGTCTGCGATCACGGCTTGCATCGGCGCACGCAAACTCGCGCAGGCCGATAAATACCTGCGCGAATGATTCGGGATTGGATGCTCACCGCGCTGGAGGCGGTGGACTGGCGCCTCAGTGCGACAACGGCAGCGCAGGCTTGCGCACCACGCGGTATTCGGCCTCGACCACGCGGGTGTGCTGCGGCGTGCGACGGTTCGATTTGCTCAGCAGCTTCCAGGCAATGCCGCCCAGGATCATCGCCGCGCCCACGAACACGCTGAAGAAAATCAGCACCGCAAGGATGACCAGACCAGCCAGGCCGGCGGCCACGCGCACCAGCGGGTGACGCGGCTTGCGCGGGGCAAACAGGTGGTGGAGGTTACCGAATTGGAAGATGCGTGCAGGCATGGCGGTGGGCTGCCGGGCAGGAAACAGGCAGGCAGTATCGTTGCGGTTTCATGTCATTGAGTGAAAACTTCGTTAAACGATAGCTCGTTTTGTTAAATCCATCACATCCGATGTGTTGCGCGATTGTCGCCTTGGCGGCCCGGAGCAGCGCCCACACGGGCCAGCAAATGCGTGGACCGTAACCACTGCGTGGCGTCGGAGTGATGCAGGCGCATGCCACAATCGCAGTCCGTTCTCGAACAGCAGACTGCATGTCTTCGTCATCGCCCACCACGCTTGCCGAACTGGCGCAGATTCCCGACGCCGGGTTTCTGGAAGTCGAAGCGGTCTGGGATGGCGGCCCGGAGTCCTTGGTGCTGTACCGCGACGGCGCCCAGGTGCGCGCCTGGTTGAACGTCTGCCCGCACGCCGGCCGCCGGCTGGATTGGGCGCCGGGCCAGTTCCTCAAGACCAAGGACGGCCATCTGGTGTGCGCAGCGCATGGCGCAGCGTTCGAGCTCACTGGCGGCGAGTGCATCAGCGGCCCGTGCCGCGGTCAGTCGCTGCTGGCGGTGCCGGTGCGTATCGAGGGTGAGCAGGTGGTGCTCGGGTGACTGATGAAGGTGGCGCGGCTCAGCGCGCTGCCCACCAGAACATCAGGTTGATCATCGACACCATCACCACGATGTAGATCAGCGACAGCGGTGCGCCCACGCGCCACAGCTCGCGCGGCTGATAGTTGGCCGGGCCGGCCACCATCGAGATCACCGGGTTGGAGGCCGTCATCAGATTGTTGGACGCCGACAGCGCCACGATCAGCGCGAATGCGGTGGGGTTGCCGTTGGCGGCCAGCGCCAGGTTGACCGCAATCGGCACCATTACGATGGTGGCACCGACATGGCTGATCACCAGCGAAAACGCGGTGGTCAGCAGCGCCAGGCTGATTTCCAGCGCCCATACCGGAATGCCTTCGGGCAGGCGGTCGATGGTATGGCCCGCCACCCAGGCCGCAGTGCCGCTGCTGTCCATCGCCCAGCCGAGTGGAATCAGGCCGGCCATCATGAAGATGGTCTTCCAGTTGATCGAGGCATAGGCCTCGTCCATGCGCAGCACGCCGCTGACCAGCATGCAGGCCACACCGGTCATCAAGGTCAGTGCCACCGGCAAGCGCGAGGTCAGTGCGATCAGGATGGTGAAGGCGAAGATCGCCATGGCGATCTTGAACTTGTGTGGGCGCTGCTCGCCCTTGGGAAAGTCGGTCACCGGCACGAAGTCGCGGCTTTCCGCCGCCTGCGCCAGGTCCTGCCAGATGCTGTGGAACACCAGCATGTCGCCGCCACGCAGCGGCACGTTGCGCACGTCCTCGCGGATCACCTGCTTGTCGCGGTTGATTGCCAGCAGGCTGATGCCGCTCTGCTTGCGCAGGCGCAGCTCGGCGGCGGTCTTGCCGATCAGTCGCGAGTTGGGCGGAATCAATGCTTCGGAAATGCCGGCCAGGCTGGGATTGAACAGATCGCCCAGGTTGCGCAGGCGCGAGGACATGCGCAGGAACTGGTTCTGCGCAAAGTCGGTCACTTCCTGGCGCGGCCCCATCGCGCCGAGCACGCTGCCGACCCAGATGCGCATGTCGGCCGGCGGCGCCAGGCGGGTGTCGTTGCCGGTCTTCAGGGCCAGCAGCAACGGCGCGTCGTGCAGCGCTTCGGCCTCGCCCAGGGTCATGCCGACCAATGGGCTTTCGGCGCTGACGGTGAGCTCGAACACGTCGCCGTCGATGCCGTAGGTCTTGGCGAAGTAGCTTTCGGTGCGCGAGGGCGTGACGCCTTCGTTGATCAGGCGTTCTTCTTCGATCAGCTTGCGGTCGCCGTAGAAGCGGAAGTACAGCAGTGCGGCGATCAGCAGGGCCACGCCGATCGGCAGCGGCGCGAACATCGTCAACGGCTCGATGCTGGCCATGCCCGAGGGCAGGTTGTTGTTGGCCGAGACCAATAGATCGTTGAGCAGGATCAGCGGCGAATTGCCCACCATGGTCAGTGCGCCGCCCATCACGATGGCCGCGGCGATCGGCAGCAGCATGCGTTGCAGGGTCAGCCCGGTGCGTGCGGCCAGCCGCGAGGCGACCGGCAGGTACAAGGCCATCACCGACGGGTTCTGCATGAAGGACGAATTCAAGCCGGAGATGGCCAGCGTCATCATCATCAGGCGTTGTTCGCTGCCGTGCGAGCGCCGCAGCAACCAGGTCGCCAGGCGATTCAACGCACCGGTGCGCTCCAGCCCCGCACCGAGAATGGTGGTGGCGATGATGCTCATCACCGCGTTACCGGAAAAACCACCGAACAGTTCTTCCGGCGCCACCAGCCCGGTGACGCCCAGCACCACCAGCACGATCAAGGCCACCACGTCGGCGCGGATGCGCTCGAACAAAAACATCGCCATCGTGAAACCGACCAGCCCGAGGACGAGCTTCATATCGTTGGTCAGTGTCAGCGCGGTGTCCATCGGGGCAGGGATTCGGGATTCGGGAGTGGGGATTGGTCAGGCGACTGCGGCGTCGAGTATGCGGGGAAGCGCTGTTACGAATCCCCAATCCCCGCTCCCGAATCCCGGTCATAAACCAGATCCCACACGCCGTGGCCGAGCTTCTGGCCGCGGGTTTCGAAGTGGGTCTGCGGGCGCCAGGCGGGGCGTTCGACGTGGCCGCGCGGGCCGGCGCGATTGACCAGGCCCGGGGTGGCGTCGAGCACGTCCCACATCTGTTCGGCGTAATCGGCCCAGTCGGTGGCCGCATGCAGGCGGCCGCCATCGCGCAGCTTGCGCACCACCAGCTGCGCGAACGCCGGCTGGATCAGGCGGCGCTTGTTGTGGCGCTTCTTGTGCCACGGATCGGGGAAGTAGATGCGCACCTCGTCAAGCGCGCCATCGGCGATCTCGTGTTCGAGCACTTCCACCGCATCGTGGTGATACAGGCGCACATGCGTGCTGCCATCCTCGTCCAGCGCATTGAGCAGGCGACCGACGCCGGGCGCATGCACCTCGATGCCGATGTAGTCGCGGCTGGGGTCCTGCTGCGCGGCAAAGCGCAATGCCGCGCCATTGCCAAACCCGATCTCCAGCACCTTGGGTGCGGGACGGCCGAAGGCCGCATCGAGATCGCGCGGCGCACCGCTGTAGTCCAGGCCGAAGCGCGGCCACAGCTCGTCGAACGCGCGCTGCTGCGCCGGGGTGAAGCGGCCCTGGCGCAGCACGAAGCTGCGCACCTGCCGGCGGCCCTCTTCGATGGTGAAGGGCTTGGGCGGCATCTTGGCGCCGTCGCTGGTGAAAGGATCAGTCATGAGGAAGTCACATCAAAAAACAAAAGCCCCTCTGCCTTGGGGAGAGGGGTTGGGGTGAGGGTACGGCGTAAGGGAGCACGTGCAGCAACGCGCGATCCAGCAACGGCCACATCCGGCACGTCACACGGCCAGGCAGTGCGCATCGACGGCAATGTCAACGCAGCCCACCCACTCATCCAATCACGCCATCCACCGGACTCGACGCCGAGGCATACCGCTTGCGCGGAATCCGCCCGGCCAGGAAGGCTTCGCGTCCGGCCTCGATCGCCTTGCGCATCGCGCTCGCCATCAGGATGGGATCGCGTGCACCGGCGATGGCGGTATTCATCAGCACGCCGTCGCAGCCCAGCTCCATCGCGATTGCCGCATCCGATGCCGTGCCCACGCCGGCATCGACAATGATCGGTACCTTGGCGTTTTCGATGATTTCCAGCAGGTTGTACTTGTTCTGGATGCCCAGCCCGGAACCGATCGGCGCGGCCAGTGGCATCACCGCCACGCAGCCGATCTCTTCCAGGCGCTTGGCCAGGATCGGATCGTCGGACGTGTAGACCATGACGTCGAAGCCATCGGCAACCAACTGCTCGGCAGCCTTGAGCGTCTGCACCACGTCCGGATACAGCGTGCGCTCGTCGCCGAGCACCTCCAGCTTGGTCAGGTTGTGGCCGTCCAGCAGCTCGCGCGCCAGCCGGCAGGTGCGCACCGCGTCTTCGGCGGTGTAGCAGCCGGCGGTGTTGGGCAGCAGCGTGTAGCGATCCGGCGGCAGCACATCGAGCAGGCTGGGCGCGTTCGGGTCCTGGCCGATGTTCACCCGGCGGATCGCCACGGTGACGATCTGCGCGGCGGCTGCTTCGGTGGCCAGGCGGGTTTCGTCCAGGTCCTTGAACTTGCCGGTGCCGGTCAGCAGGCGCGAACGGTAGGGCTTGCCGGCGATGATCAGCGCATCAGAGGGGGCGGTATTGGTCATCGGCCAATTATCACCGATCGCGCGCAGCTGCGCCGGCCTGCGTGCCGCATCAACCGCCGCCCAGCGCGTGCACGATCTCCACCACATCGCCGGCACGCAACCGGTGCGTGGCATGCCGCCCGCGCGACACGATTTCGCCATTGATCTCCACCGCCACGCGCCGTTGTGCAAGACCTTCCTGCTCCAGCAGGGTGGCCAGCAGCAGGTCGTCGGGAATGTCGCGCGGGGTGCCGTTGAGTTGAATGTTCATGTCATCATTGTGGCATCGCGTGCCGCCAGGGC
The DNA here is from genome assembly GCF_056725285.1 of Xanthomonas sp. NCPPB 1826. Classification (NCBI taxonomy): domain Bacteria; kingdom Pseudomonadati; phylum Pseudomonadota; class Gammaproteobacteria; order Lysobacterales; family Lysobacteraceae; genus Xanthomonas; species Xanthomonas sp. NCPPB 1826. Next base: position 3,820,656 of record NZ_CM161521.1, on the reverse strand, counting down.
GCGCGTTTTTGCGTTATGCGGCAATGCAGCGTGAGCGCGGGCGGCGAGGGTGAAACCATGTGCCATTCGCCGGCGTACGTCAGCAGGTCCGGTCCAGTTCCACACTACCTTGAGCAGGCACTCCCATGGCTTCAACCCTTCGCCCGATCCGTTCCCTGATGGCCGTGGCCATCGCCATTGCGGCCACCCCGGCCATGGCCGCGTCTGCGTTCGACCAGACCGTGTTCTTCGGTGACAGCCTCACGGACAGCGGCTATTACAACCCCTTGCTGCCGGCCGCCTCGCGCGCGGTCACCGGCAAGTTCACCACCAACCCGGGCTGGGTCTGGGCTGAGTACGTCGCCGACCATTACGGCACCAATGCTGCGCCCAACGGCAATGGCCAGACCGGCGACAACTACGCCGCCGGCGGTGCCCGCATCCAGGCTGGTTCGACCAGCGTGCTCGGTGCCGCGCCCTCGGTGACCAGCCAGATCAACACCTACCTGAGCGCCAACGGCGGCCAGGCCAACCCGAATGCGCTCTACACCGTATGGGGCGGCGCCAACGATCTGCTCGCCGCTGCCGCCGCGCCGGCCCAGGCGCAGGCCATCATCGGCAACGCGGTCACCGCGCAGGTCGGTGCAGTCGGCGCCTTGCAGGCCGCCGGCGCGCGCTATGTGATGGTGCCGACTATTCCGGACGTGGGCATCACCCCGCGCTTCCGCGCCGGCGGTGCCGCCGCGATGGCGCAGGGCACTGCTGCGGCAACCGCCTACAACACCGCATTGTTCAATGGCCTGCGGTCGGCCGGCCTGCGCGTGATCCCGGTCGACACCTTCCACATCCTGCAGGAAGTGGTTGCCGATCCAGGCACCTACGGCTTCAGCAACGTCACCAGCACCGCCTGCAACCCGGCCGTGCCGCTGCCGGCCTGCAACCCTACCAGCCTGGTCGCCGCCAACGCGCCCAACACCTATGTGTTCGCCGATGGCATCCACCCGACCACCGCCACCCACCAGATCCTGGGCGAGTACGCCATCTCGCTGCTGGAAGCCCCGCGTCTGCAGCAGGTGCTGACGCATTCGGCGCAGGCGATCGGCCGCGCGCGCGCCGACCAGGTGGCCTGGCATCTGGACGGCAAGCCGGACGCCGATGGCCTGCGTTGGTGGGGCAGCGTGCGTGGCGACATGCAGCGTTACGACCACGCCGATCTGTACGACGGCATGGCCCCGGCCGGCCTGTTCGGTGTGGACTGGACTGCGGGCGACCTGGTGTTCGGCGGCTTTGCCGGCTTCGGCAGCATGGACGCCGACTTCGGCAACCGTAACGGCAGCTTCAAGCAGGACGACACCACGCTGGGCGGCTTCTTCGGCTGGTACACCGGCCCGGTCTGGGTCAACGCGCAGGTCAGCTACAGCTGGCTGAGCTACGACGTCGACCGCGAAGTGCAGCTGGGGCCGGCCACCCGCGTGCACAGCGGCTCGCCGGACGGCAGCAACCTCACCGCCGCGGTCAACGCCGGCTATTCGCTGGGCGAAGGCAACGTCAAGTACGGCCCGGTGGTCGGCCTGACCTGGCAGAAGCTCAAGCTCGACGGCTACACCGAGAGCAACGAAAGCTCCACCGCATTGGGCTACGCCGATCAGGACATCGACTCGATGGTCGGCCGCATCGGCTTCCAGGTGCGCCTGGATGGTGCTGCGGTCAAGCCGTACCTGCAGGCGACCTACGACCACGAGTTCAAGGACGGCACCGAAGCCAGCGCCTGGCTGCAGTCGATGCCGGAAGTGGGCATGTACACCGTCCCGGGCCAGAACTTCGATCGTAACTACGCGACCGTCGTGCTGGGCGCCCGCACCGGCCTGTGGGGCCTGCAAAGCAACATCGGCCTGAGCACCACCACCGCCCAGCGCAGCGCCCGCGACGCGACGCTGTTCGTGAATTTCAGCGGCAACTTCTGATCCACGCGCCACACGCGTTGCAAACGAGGGCCGGGCAACCGGCCCTCGTCACATCTACGCATTGCGCCCGGCCCCCGCACCCGCCTAAACTCTTGCAACGCCGCGCGGGCGTAGCTCAATGGTAGAGCTGTAGCTTCCCAAGCTACTGACGTGGGTTCGATTCCCATCGCCCGCTCCAGAGCTTCCGCCAAGTCTCTAAGTGCCTGACTTGGTTGGATATTTTGGTCGATTGATGATTCCGAGCGATGCCCCCTTGAGGTATCAATCGAGGTATCAATCTTGCCCAAGCCTCTGATGATGTCGCGCTCGGCTGGCCTATATGCGCGCTTCTTTGTTCCCACCGGTCTTAATCTTGGCCGTCATCCTCATCGTATAAGGCGAAGCGCAGTGCCGTACGCGCAACATTGACAAGCAACCAGGTAATGATCACTGACCGCTTCGCCCTATAAGCGGACCGTCCGTGTCGGTTAGCTAAGTTCTTCTAGTATCAAAAGCCAGCCTTGTAGGTGAATTGCGAAATGACAGTCACGTAAATGCTGTTGCGGATTTCCTCTAGAGACACTCCGTCCAGCCAGATCGTATGAATCCGCAAGTACCCAGTCACAATCAAATCGCGGCGATGTCGGCGCACCTGGACAGATTTTATCCAAAGATGTTCGTGCAGGATTCATCCGATAGTGCGGCGTAAAGATCCTTTAATGCCGGGTGATGTTCTCCGAGAACCGGGGTGTGTCCTTAGTCGAGTCGATATCAGCATTCATCACGTGTTTCCCGAATGTCCGGTGGAGCCCTGAGGATTTGACTTCTTGATGCCACGAGAGCGCATTTATCTAGCTGGTCTGCTCCTGGCCATATTCGACGCAGGTGTTTAGGGGGCAGCAGCGGCTTCCACGCTCACGCAGCTGATTCCTGGGCAGGGCGTACATCAATCTATCGTCGCAATTCGTCATGTCCTAGCAGCACATTGCGCCTTGGAGCGTTTACTCCTCTCGCTAGGCGGAATCCAGACTCTGGACAGATGGCGGAGCCAGCTGGTCGCCGCAAATCAACATATAACAAGAGCTGGTCTAACTAGACCTAGGGTCGCAGCTTGTGAGATGGCCGTGTGATTTCATGTTCCTCCGCGAAGTTGAACAGTTCGAATAGAAATGCCGTCAACTGCGGATCTAATGTGGTCAAGTTTCCAGCGCCAATTTTGATCGTCGTTTTTTGGGGCGTGAGAGATTGCAAATATTCAGGAGTAAGTGATGAGTGAGTCAATCAAAATGTCGGTTGAAGAAGTGCCTGATGGTAGCGTGACAAGGCAAAAAATAAATAATTCGGCATACTCAACTATTCTTGAGTCCCAGGCTGGGGTAGCCGACAACGGGATTATTAGTCCGTTAAGGTTAGTGGATAAGCTTAAATATGATGGTCTAGCCTCTGCGAGGTCGTTCGGGATTCTCGGGGATGGATCTAATCAGACGGCATTAATCAACTCGGTGCTGAGCCTTGGGAAGCCAATCTACTTTCCTGAAGGCAACTACGCGTGCTTTGATCAGCTTGTTGTGCCAGCCGGCGGCGGTATCATCGGGTGCGGCGAGAAAACTAGATTTGTTAGAAATTTTAGCGCCGGAAAGGCACTTATAAGTTACGTGGGAAATGGGGGTGATGTTGGTCAGCAGCCTTGGCTTCGGCGATTCGCCATTACAACCGCCGCCAATCAATTTGTCGGAGAAAATGATAACGGTATCGAAATTGGCATTGCTGCGCCTTGGGGGGGGCGTGGAGAAATTGCTGACATCACAATTGTTGGGCAGTTCGATGGTTTCAAGTGGAAGGGCGGCAGCGTGACGTCTTTCAGTGCCATCCGTTGCTATGATAGCAAGCGGCATGGTTTCTTTGGGGTCAACCCTCGCGGCGAGCTGCTTGAATGCCACGCGGAGTATAGTGGTGGCAATGGATACTATATTCTAGCGACTAATCCTGGTGAAACTGGCGTCCGTCTCATCAATTGCGGGACGTTTTGTAGTCAGGAATTTGGCTTGCAGGTTGATGCTTCAATTCAGGAGGGTGGTGCCAACATTTGGCTGATTGGGCGCTTTTCCTCGTCATTTGATGGGAGGGGTGGAATTCACTCGACCAAGCCTGTTGTGCAATTTTTATGGGATAAAATTTTCATTGAGTATTCAGGGTACTCTCGGAACTTTCGCCCCGCATTTGCCGATTATCCGGATGCCAAGGGAGTTACCCTTGCTGGTCCGCGGGTCGAGAGGATAGCTGGAAGCGACATCGAGATATATAATTGTCGCGGACAAGGTATTCTTGTTGACAATGCTGACATCCAGTTGTCGGGGGTCACTAAGGTTGCTAATAACGGCCGAGGTCTTGGGGTGGGAGCCGACCGCGTGGGTGTTGGAATTCAAAACGGAGCGCGTGTCTTTATCCAGTCATTTTACACGGAGGCTCATAAAGCGTCTGTAGCCCAAAGCACGGATTTGGCTATCAATACTCCAGATTGCGTCGTGGAAGTAGGTGAGACGGATTGTAGGGCTGTCTACAATGTAGGGTCACCAGTCTCTTGGGTTGGACGGAGAAAGAATCTCGAGGCCGTAACGATACCGTCTGCTTCGACGTTATTAATTCCGGGGTATGCCAAGCGGGTAACCGTAACAGGCGGGACTAATATCAATGCTGCTACACCCACGTGGCCTGGTCATGAGATTGTTGTTTACTGCGAGGCATCTCCGAGCATTTCCAATGGAAACAACCTGAGGAAGCAGTCATTGTCCGCGGAGAAGGTTAGTCGCTGGACATGTGATGGCACTAACTGGTGGATTTCCAGTTGAGCTAGCTTCTCGCTTAATGACGGGCAGGTTGTTTTCCTGCCTGTCCCTAGATATCGATATAGGTGGCCAATGCTGAGCATATTTAGACCTACCGGGTATTAGCGCGAAAGCAAAATTGCTGCAGGCAAAAAAACAATCGTAGGTTGGGCGATGAATGGGCCGTACTCAGCCCAGTGCTCGACATGGCCATCGAGCGTCTGGCGTAGTCCAGCGCAGGGCTTTAATCAGCAAAGGCGACAGCTCGAGGTTGGAATCGATGCAACGTAAAGCAGCCGGATCTGGAAATCATGAGCTCCGGTAGGGATTTCCATCGCGCGGAATGGGGGGGCGTGAGTAGTAATCGTCCACATGTCAAATTGCAGTGACGCCCGATAGAGGTGCTCCTTGTTGGAGCTGGCACCTGCGTTCGTCCAACACCAGTATCAGATGACCGGCTTTCGATGCGCCCTGACTAACGCGTCATCATGGAAAAACGACTCAGGCCGCTAGGTGGGTGAATATCCAACCTGCGTATGAGAGCAGCACGACGTAACCAACGACAAGCGCCGCATGGACAGCGCGCTGATGAGAACGGATGAGATGCATGCTCCCCTCGCATACAAATGACAGTGGGCGTGTAAACATCAGGCGCCCCTCATCTGCGTAATGGGCGGCTTATGTGTCGCGCTTCGTTGCGTGATGGTGTCGTGAAAGTATACGTGCTGCAAATAGATATTTGCTATCAGTAATCCATTGTTCGATTGGTTTTGTATTGGGGTAGTACTGGATCTGTATTTCTGGCAATGTCCGATCCACTCCAATGTGGCAATAACGGGCCCTGCCCTAGGTAATGCCCGTGGGCAGGCTGTCTCCTTCGGGAGGTAGCAACGCAATCTCGGAACTATCTGTGAAGCAGCTAGGCTGAGCGGAACGATTTAGCTGCCGATGCGGGGCTATCGTGTGTCGCAGTGTCTGCTACAACCGATTGCGTAGATGCGGCTGGACGTGATTTTTGGCCTTGAGGCTGACATCGATTGCAGCGTGCCGCGGCGAATAACGCCAGTTGCGCGCTTCGCTATTTCCTTGCCCATGGTCAGGAACCTCCTGATTGAGCGGGCTCGCAGCGATGGGCATAGTGGCAGCCATCATCGAGCGAGCACCATGACGGCCACGCATCCTCAACTCATCGGCGCACTTCTCAAGGGCATACGCCGCGCCGAGTCCGCGCGTGCCGCCTCGGTTGCTCACCGCGCCGAGCAGATGCGTTTTGGTTACGGCACGCCGGACGATGCGGGCAAGGTGCTGGAGATGTTTGCGCTGGATTCCGAGCAGATTCGTGAGCTGGGGCTGGTGGGGGTGGAAGAGCTGGGCGAGGCGGTCTGCCATGCCTGGTCCATCAATGCCGGCGAGTTGGATCGGGTGGTGCAGTGGTTTTCGGCGCCCAGGGTCGAGTTTGTCGGCAAGCACTGCGGTGAGCTGATCCGGGCCGGGCGCATCGGGCCGGTGCTGACCATGGCCCGCGAGCATGCCTTGCTGCGCCATCGCTGACCGCAGCCAGACTCGGGCGCGTCCTGCCGCTTTACGCTAGCCGGCGCAACGGCAATACTCGCTGACCCGTCCAACCTTAGTTTTGCCAATGCGCCAGGTTCCGCCCGCTTCACCCTCTGCCGCCGCCAAAGCCCAATTGCTGGAAGAGCTGCGCAAGCTCGAGCAGGAAGAAGCCCAGCTGAAGTACGCCCAGACGCTGGAAGCCTTCGACCAGGTGGTCGAGGTGCTGACCCAGTTCGGCAGCCGCTTCAATGCCAAGCAAAAGTCCCAGATTGCCTCGCTGGCAATGACTGGCAAATCCAAGGGGCCGTTGTCGTCCACGGGCGAAGTGGTGGCCAAGTACTGGATTCCGCATTCCGGCGAGACTTGGTCCGGGCGTGGTCGCACGCCGCGTGCGTTCAAGGCCTGGGAAGGCACCAGCTCCTACAAGGAGTGGAAGGCCAATCATCCGGACAAGCGATTCCCGCTGTATCCGGGCTGAGTTTTTGCGTATTCAAGGTCTTGCTGTGGCGCGTTAGCGTTTAGCGATTCACGACCGTCGCGCACTTTGGTGTTATCGCCGTCATTGCTGCAGTGCATTCGATGCGCTGCCGGATCGTGCAATCAAAGCTGGATGTGAGCATGCTTTCCAATGTCGCCATGCTCTAAGCCGGAGACGGAGAATTGCGCGTACAGCTTGTTGCGTCGTGATTGACCGGCGGGTTTTTCGATAGATGTACTCGAAATGCGCGATTGCCGGGTGCGGCTGTTTCAGCTTTTGTTAGTTGATCGACTATCGATAAAGACGAGTGATAAGCCGATAGGTTTTGCCCTAATCCGCATCGCCACGCGTGTCACTAGATACCAAGCCGCTGCTTCAAGCTCTTTGGCAAACGAAGCGATTGGAGCTCTATCTGCGACTGCGGCGCGTCAGCAGCGATTGTGTTTGCCCCGCGCTCGACGCAGAGCCTGGGTTTCACCGGCAGGGTTGTAACCGCGTACGAACTACTGCATCGGTTTCCATGGATACGTAGCGTAGATCCTGTTCAAGTCGAAGTACCCGGCGCATATGGCCAAGCAATAGAAAACTCGCGGCCTACCGGGTTTCCGGCAGGCCGCGAGTTCATGTTGCCGCATCAGTGTTACTGGTCGTTCTTGCACTCGAACACCGACACGCTGCGCGGCGGGGCCAGGAATTCGCTGGCGCCGGCCGGCATCATGTCCACTTCCAGCGCTTCGTCGGTCGAGAGCGCCAGCTTCCAGTGCACCGGTTCGTCGGCCGAGGGCAGGGTGAAGGTCACGCCTTCGTGGTAGGCATTGATGACGATCAACAAGGTGGCGTCGTTGGCCAACTCCTTGACGCCGGAGGTCTGGGCCTTGCCTTCCAGCAGCAGTCCCACCGAGCGCGCGCCGGCATCGGTCCAGTGCGCGTCGTCCATTTCGGTGCCGCCCGGATTGAGCCAAGTGAGATCGCGCAGGCCCGCTTCTTCGTTGTACTGGCCGTTGAGGAAGCGGCCGCGCGACAGGATCGGATAACGCTTGCGCAACTGCGTCAGTGCCTTGACGAAGTCGGTCAGGCGGCCATCGGTCGGGTCGTTTTCCCAGTCCAGCCAGGTGATCTCGTTGTCCTGGCAATAGGTGTTGTTGTTGCCGCCCTGCGACTGTGCCCGCTCGTCACCGGCAAGCATCATCGGCGTCCCTTGCGAGAGCAGCAGCGTGGCGAGCAGGTTCTTCATCTGCCGCTCGCGGATCTGCAGCACATCCGCGTTATCGGTGTCGCCTTCTTCGCCGTAGTTGCAGGAACCGTCGTTGGACGAACCGTCGCGATTGTCCTCGCCATTGGCGATGTTGTGCTTCTCGTTGTAGCTCACCAGGTCGCGCAGGGTGAATCCATCGTGCGCGGTGATGAAATTGACCGACGCCCACGGGCGGCGACCGCGACGATCGAACAGATCAGCCGAACCGGTGAAGCGCGTGGCGAACTCGGCGAGCTTGCCATCCTCGCCCTTCCAGAACTCGCGCGCGTTGTCGCGGAACTTGTCGTTCCATTCCGACCAGCCCGGCGGGAAGTGACCGACCTGGTAGCCGCCGGGGCCGCAGTCCCAGGGTTCGGCAATCAGCTTGACCTCCGACAGCAACGGATCCTGGTTGCAGGCATCCAGAAAACCGCCGCGCTGGTCGAAGCCGCTCGGCTCGCGTCCCAGGATCGTGGCCAGGTCGAAGCGGAAGCCGTCCACATGCATTTCGCCGGCCCAATAGCGCAGCGAGTCGTTGACGAACTGGATCACCCGCGAGTTGCTCAGATTGAGCGTATTGCCGGTGCCGGTATCGTTGATGTAGTAACGCTTGTCTTCGGCAAGGCGGTAATAGCTGGCGTTGTCGATGCCCTTGAACGACAGCGTCGGGCCCAGCTCGCTGCCTTCGGCGGTGTGGTTGTAGACCACGTCCAGGATCACTTCCAGGCCCTGCTTGTGCATGGCCTTGACCATGTCGCGGAACTCATCGCGATGTCCGCTGGACAGGTAGCGCGACTTCAGCGCGAAGAAGCCAATGGTGTTGTAGCCCCAGTAATTGCGCAGGTCCCTGTCCAGCAGATGCTGGTCGTCCAGATACGCATGTACCGGCAACAGTTCCACTGCGGTGATGCCCAGGTCCTTGATGTATTGCAGCACCTGCGGCTGCGCCAGGCCGGCAAAGGTGCCGCGTACAGCCTCCGGTACCTGCGGGTTGCGCATGGTGTAGCCACGCACATGGGTCTCGTAGATCACCGTCTCGTTCCACGGCTTGAGCAGGCGCGCGTCGTCTTCCCAGTCGTAGGTGTCTTCAACCACCACACACTTGGGCATAAACGGTGCGCTGTCGCGCTCGTCGAAACTCAGATCGCCATCCGGGTGACCCACGGTATAGCCGTAAAGTTCGTCTGCCCAGATCAGGTCGCCATCCATCTCGCGTGCATATGGGTCCATCAACAGCTTGTTGTGATTGAAGCGGTGGCCTTCGGTGGGCTCATACGGGCCATGCACGCGGTAGCCGTAGCGCTGGCCGGGTTTGACGTCGGGTAGGTAGCCGTGCCAGATCTCGTTGGTGTATTCCGGAAGATCCACCCGCACTTCGGTGCCCTGTTCGTCGAATAGGCACAGCTCCACACGCGTGGCATGCGCGGAAAACAACGCAAAATTGGTGCCCTGACCATCGAAGACGGCGCCGCGCGGGAACGGGCGTCCTTGGCGGATGCGGGAGGGGTTGGCGTAAGCCGCGCTTGCTGGACGTCGCATTGAGAGTCTCGGGTGCGCCGGCATGCCGGCATTGAGGGAACTCAAGCATTGCGGGTTGCGCTGTGCAAACTGCGTCATGACGACACGGGGGCGGCGTGAGGACGGTTGATGCGGCGCGCGGCGGCCGGTCATTCCGAGCGCGGTGACGGAAGCGGGCGCGCTGACGCGGATGAGCTGAGACGTTGAGTCGAGCACGTTTGCTGCGCTGTCTGCGCGACTGTCGCCGGGCAAACCTGCCGTGCATCACTTGTGCAGAGGTACGCACGCGCGCGCTTGAGCGCCGCGCAGCCGCCCTGCTAGCATCCAGACCGTCGCAGCCAAGCCGCGCATGCAGTGTTACAGCTGCCTTGCTGCGTCACTTCCACCTCCCATTCTCGGGGCCGTCGCACACCCGTCGAACGCAACGTGCAGGGCAGGGACGCTGCCCGCGCGTGCAATCGACCGGCAGACCTACGGACTTGGGTCACTCCGTCATCAGACTCCGACCATGTCCAGGCCGCGCCGTACACCTGCCGCGATGAAAATCGCCATTCTTTCCCGCAACAGCAAGCTGTATTCGACCCGGCGGCTCATCGAGGCCGGGCGCAAGCGTGGCCACACCGTGCGCATCCTCGACCCGCTGCGCTGCTACATGCGCATTGCCGCCGATGGTTTCAGCTTGCACTACAAGGGCAAGCCGATCACCGGGTTCGATGCGGTGATCCCGCGCATTGGCGCCTCGGTCACGCGCTATGCCACCGCCGTGTTGCGCCAGCTCGAATTCATGGGCACCTACACGCCCAACCCGTCCGACGCCATCCTGCGCTCGCGCGACAAGTTGCGCGCGCATCAGCTGCTGGCCGCGCAAGGCATCGACATGCCGGTGACCGTGTTTGGCGACAACCCGGACGACACCCAGGATCTGCTGTCGATGCTGGGCCCGCCGCCGCATGTGGTGAAGTTGAACGAGGGCGCGCAGGGCGCCGGGGTGATCCTCACCGAGAAAGCCAGCGCCTCGCGCGGCGTGGTCGAGGCACTGCGCGGGCTGTACGCCAACTTCATCGTGCAGGAATTCATCGGCGAGGCCGAGGGCGCGGACCTGCGCTGCTTCGTGGTCGGCGACCGGGTGGTTGCCGCGATGCGCCGGCAGGCGGCCGAGGGCGACTTTCGTTCCAACCTGCATCTGGGCGGCAGCGCTGCGGTGGCCCAGGCCACCGAGCAGGAACAGGAGGTCGCGGTACGCTCAGCGCGCGCGCTGGGCCTGGCCGTGGCCGGCGTTGACCTGATCCGTTCCAGTCGTGGGCCATTGGTGCTCGAGGTCAATTCGACCCCTGGGCTAGAGGGCGTGGAAGGGGTCTGCGAGGTGGACGTGGCGGCGGCGATCATCCAGCACCTGGAGCAGTCGGTCCGCTGATCGGGTCAACAGCTTTGTTAGCGAAAATTTAACGAAAATCTAATCCTTTCCTCGCTAGCCTCACCCGACCGTAGCTCCGCTCTCGGCAGTGACGGTGATCGGGATGAACTTTTGGCCCAAGTGCGTTGTCGCACTTGGGCCTTTTTATGTGGTGGCTTGCTGCCCCCAGGCTTCACGTCTACATTCGCTGATGTTAAATCGCTCAGGCACACAAGGAGGCGTCGGCATGGCAAGGCAAGTCACCGCAATGCTCAGCGTGATCGGTTTCCTGATCAGCCCTGCCCGCGCGATAGCGGGTGATCTCGGCACCCCGTCCAAGCCACCGGCAAAGCAGGTGCGGAGCGATCTGCACAAAGGCGCGAAGTACTTCGAGAGCAGTCAGGATGAGCGCGCTAAGGTGACAGCAGCACTTGATTGCAGCGAAGCCACGTTGGAGGCGCAGCCGGATGTCACCGTGCTGCAGCCGGACCAGCGCGCAGCGTTGCATAACGATCAGGAGCCCGTCACCCAGATTTTGACCAAGGCAGGCGAAGATGGTCGGCTAGTTGCCGGCGCGCACGTGCAGCTGGTTCGCAGATGAGTACCAGACAGGGTATGACCGCCGCCGAGCGCCGCCGTCAGACGACTGTGAGTCAAGACGAAATTTCTCGGCGCCAGCGCTAAAAAAACAGCTTAACCAATGAGGTTCCAGTGCGAATTCTAGTAATCGAAGACAACAGCGATATCGCCGCCAATCTGGGCGACTATCTCGAAGACCGCGGCCACACGGTGGACTTTGCCGCCGACGGCGTGACCGGCCTGCACCTAGCCGTGGTGCACGAGTTCGACGCCATCGTGCTCGACCTCAACCTGCCCGGCATGGATGGCATCGAGGTGTGTCGCAAGCTCCGCAACGAAGCGCGCAAGCAGACACCGGTGCTGATGCTCACCGCACGCGATTCGCTGGACAACAAGTTGGCCGGTTTTGACTCCGGCGCAGACGACTACCTGATCAAGCCGTTTGCGCTGCAGGAAGTGGAAGTGCGGCTCAACGCGCTGTCGCGTCGTGGCAAGGGCGTGCACACCCGCGTGCTGGAAACCGGCGATCTGGAATACAACCTGGACACGCTGGAAGTGCGTCGCCGCGGCAAGCTGCTGCAGCTCAACCCCACTGCATTGAAGATCCTGCAGTCGCTGATGGAAGCCTCGCCGGCCGTGGTCACCCGCCAGGAGCTGGAAACCCGCGTCTGGGGCGAAGAACTGCCGGATTCGGACTCGCTGCGCGTGCATATCCACGGCCTGCGTGCGGTGGTCGACAAGCCTTTCGATGTGCCGATGATCCAGACCCGTCACGGCATCGGCTATCGCATCGCCTCGCCCGATGCCTGAAAGCAATAACGGCGCGCGGCCCGCCCGCAGGCGCGGCCGCTATCGGCGGCGCCTGCGCAGCCGCATCATCCTGTCGTTCGTGCTGTTGGGCTTCTGCCTGACCACGCTGTTCGCCTTCGCCACCAACTGGGCGCGCTCGCGCGTGGAAAACCAGTTGGTGGAAGACGTGATGAACCGCAATATCGACGCCTTTGCGCAGCGCTTCTATTCCGACCCGCTGCGTAACCCCGACCTGCCGGTGCAGCAGATGCGCGGGCGGGTGGTCAAAAGCGACAAGTTCGAAGCGCTGCGGCTGGAACAGCCGGAGTGGTACCAGTTTCCGGACGGCATCCACACCATCTCCGGCGTGGACGAAAACGGCAACGCGTATTCGTACAAGCTGGCCGTGCGCAAGACGCCGAGCGAGTGGTTCTTCCTCGCCTATGACATGACCCAGACCATCAAGGGCGAGATCCAGCTCAAGCGCACCTTGATGCTTTCGGTGCTGGTGTTCAGCGGCTTCTCGCTGCTGATTGGCTGGTGGTCGGCATCCAAGGTCATGCGCCCGGTGTCGGACCTGGCTGCACGCCTGCGCGCCTATCGCGGCGGCACCAGCGAGCCCAAGCCGCTGGCCGCGCACTTCCCGGACGACGAAGTAGGCCAGCTGGCCGAAGCGCTGGACGATTACTCGGCCCGCCTCACCGAGGTGGTGCAGCGCGATCGCGAATTCAATGCCGACGTCAGCCACGAACTGCGCACCCCGCTGGCGGTGATTCGCGGCGCCACCGAACTGCTGCTCACCAAGCCCAATCTCGACGAAAAGATGCTGCAACGCCTGCAGCGCATCCAGCGCGCCGAACTGCAGTGCAGCGACCTGATCGGCTCGCTGCTGCTGCTCTCGCGCAACGAACGCGGGCAGGGCAGCAGCAACGTCGCTAAGGTGGCTGAGCAACTGATCGACGCGCATCGCGCCCAACTCGGCGGCAAGCAGCTGGAGCTGCTGCTGGAAGGCGAGCGCGACCTGGTCATCGACGCGCCCGAATCTGCTTTGTCGGTGGCGCTGGGCAACCTGATCGGCAATGCGGTCAAGTACACCCAGGACGGCCAGGTACGCGTGCGCGTGCTCGGCGATGCGGTGGAAGTGATCGACTCCGGCCCCGGCCTGAGCGAGGAAGACGCCGCCAAACTATTCCAGCGCGGCTACCGCGGCACCCACGCCGGCCATTCGCAAGGCGGCGGCATCGGCCTGTCGATCGTCAGCCGGCTGTGCGACCTCTACGGCTGGCGCGTCAGCGTGCGCCCAGGCCAGCAGCGCGGCGTCATCGCAACACTAGCCTTCCACCGCTAACCACCACCCGCACTCCCGTAGGAGCGCACCCGGGCGCGACAGCCTTACCCATGACGCCCCCACGCCGGGGGCTTGCAAACAGCAACCACACCCAAAACCCAGCTCAGCGCTCTACCACCGTCACCACCAACTCGCCCGCACGCGCCGTGATCTGCAGCTTGCACCCAACCGCAAACCCCAACTGCTCCAGCCAAATCCCGCGCAAGCGCACGCTGGGAATGCGCTGGCTGTGCGGCCGGCCGGGTTCTGCATCGTAGTAAGGGAGTAATGGATGCCACGCTTCGTGTGCTAACGATCTCGCCGGCGGTAACGGCAGTCGACTGGCCATGGCAGTGTTTTGGGTGCGCAGCCGTAGATGTCAGCGCCCGATTCGATGCGTTTGTAAAATTGCCCTGTAGCTCGCATCCAGGCTTCGCGCTTGTTGCGCCAGTCGGTCCGTGTCGCCTTCGTTGCTGACTACGTCATCGGCAATGGCCAATCGTTGTTCGCGAGATGCTTGCGCGGCAATCATCTGATCGGCAAGCACCGATGTGCTCCCGTCGCGTTGCATCAGGCGAGCATGTTGGAGCGACACCGGCACATCGACGACGAGAATGCGGTCCAGCCAGGCATAGGTCGCTCGTCCGCCCGCTTCGGTCAGCAGGGGAATCGCGACGATCGTATAGGGGCCCACGGCTTCCTGCGCGGCGCGCTGCAGTTCTGCGCGAATGGCCGGGTGGGTGATCGCTTCCAGCGCTTTCCGTTGGGCTGGATCGGCGAAGACGATCTTGCGCAGCGCTTGGCGGTCAAGCGTTCCATCCGGTAACAGGATCTCGCGGCCGAACTGCTCGGTAATGGCGTCGAGAATGGGGCCAGGCGCCACCACCTGCCGTGCAACGATGTCCGCATCGATGACCGGCACACCCAGCTTTTCGAACTCAGCGGCAAGCGCGCTCTTGCCGGAAGCAATGCCGCCGGTGAGGCCGACGATGAAGTCGCTCATCGTCGTGCCCCGGTCAACGCAGGCCTGCGAAGTGCAGGTAGCCGTCCACCAGGTCGTTGCCCCAGAAGAACACCACCCAGCCGGCGATGGCCAGGTAGGGGCCGAACGGGATCGGGGTGGCGCGGTCGCGGCCCTTGGCCACCAGCCAGATCGAGCCGAGGATGGCGCCGACCAGCGAGGAGATCAGGATGATCGGCAGGATGCCTTTCAGCCCGCACCACGCGCCCAGCGCGGCCAATAGCTTGAAGTCGCCGTGGCCCATGCCTTCCTTGCCGGTGAGCTGCTTGAACAGCCACCACACCGTCCACAGCGATACATAGCCGACCGCCGCGCCCAGCAGGGCGGGCTTGGCCGGCATGTAGAGGTTGTCCATCGAGCCGACCAGGCCCAGCCACATCAGCGGCAAGGTCAGCTGGTCCGGCAGCAGCTTGTGGCGCAGGTCGATGCCCGACATCGCCACCAAGAAGCAACTCAGCACAATCGCGCCAAAGCCCTGCCAGCCGAAGCCGAAACGCCAGACGCTGGCCACGCACAGGATTGAGGTCAGCAACTCGACTAATGGGTATTGGATGGAGATCGGCTTGCCGCTGTAGCGTGACTTGCCGCGCAGCATCAGCCAGCTAAAGAGCGGAATGTTCTCCCACCACTTGAGCTTGTCGCCGGTGACCGGGTCGTGCGACGGCTCCACCACGATCCCCGGCGGCGGCGGCTCGTAGATATCCGGCAGCTCCAGGATCTCGCGCGCGTCGCGCCGCCACTGCCACTCCATGCGCTTGGGCAAGCGCAGGATCACCACGTTCAGGAAGCTGCCGATCAGCAGTCCCAGTCCGGCCGCGGCGGGAAAGCCGAGACCGGGATGCTGGTCGAGAAATGCCATTACGTCTTATCCAACTACCGAAGCGAGCTTAAAGATGGGCAGGTACATGCCGATGACCATGCCGCCGACAATGGTACCAATGAATACCATGATCATGGGTTCTAGCAGGCTGCTAAGCGCGTCAACTGCATTGTTAACCTCTTGCTCAAAATACTCGGCAACTTTGAACAGCATTGCATCCAGTGCACCAGCTTCCTCACCAATAGCAGTCATCTGGACAACCATATGCGGAAAGAGGTTGACCTGCTTCATGGCCACATTCACAGGATAACCAACAGAAACATCGTCACGCATGCGCAGCACTGCCTCTTCATAAACCGAGTTGCCCGTAGCACCAGCAACGATACTCAGCGCCTCCACTAAGGGCACGCCGGCTTTGAACGTTACGGCAGTCGTTCTAGCGAAGCGTGCTACGGAGCTGTTGTGCATGATTTGTCCAATAACAGGTACCTTCAAAATGAGCCGATCCATACCATGTTGCATAGCCGGGGACCGCTTATAGGCGAAAATAAGCCCGCCAACAATTCCAACTGCGACGATTAGCAGTGCCCACCAGTAAGAAACCATGAAACGCGACGCATTGACAATCAATTGTGTGAAAGCCGGAAGCTCTGCGCCAAAGCCTTTGAAAACATCTTCAAACTGGGGAACCACCCAGATGAGCAAGATGGAGCTAACTAGCAACGCCACCGCCATCACCATCGCAGGATAGAACAGGGCTTTTTTGATCTTGCCCTTGAGCGCCTCGATGTTTTCTTTGTAGTTAGCTATGGTATCAAGGACCGTCTCTAAAACACCCGCGCTTTCGCCTGCTCGAACCAAGTTTCGATAAAGTTCGTCAAACTGAACTGGATGTTTGCTGATTGCTTCGTGGAGCGAAGAGCCGCCTTCAATGTCAATACGGATCTGGCCGATCATTGTGCGCATGCGGGGATTCTTTTGACCACTGCCGATGATCTCAAGGGCCCCTACAATGGGGACGCCAGATTTCATCATCGTTGCCATTTGTCGGCTGAAGAACGAAATGTCTTTGGCAGTAATCTTCTTGCCTGCTGCACCAAACAATGGCTTCGGCTTGACCTTGACCACAGTTGGATTGATGCCTTGACGGCGGAGTTCTGCGCGCAGCAAATTGGCGTTTCGGGCAGTTTGCTCACCCTTCATCTTCACGCCGCGCTTGTCTGTGCCTTCCCACACAAACGGACTCATCTGATCGGCAGTTGTTGCCGGTTTTTTCTTGATTGCACTGCGCACTGCCGACATTAGCTATCCCCAGCCGCCATCCCCAGGCGGATACAAGCGGGATGTTAGCCGGTTCCAGATCATCTGGCATCCTCGTCTTTCCGCAGGGTCTGAGGAGGGGGGGCGATAGATGGTAGTGAAAGTGACACTGTGCGTCAGCTTATGACTCGAGCCGTCCGAGTTCCTAGCCGGTCGCAGATCCGTCACAAAGTAGATGCGTCTCTCACAAGATTGGGCATCATTTGCTCCGGGGGGATTTACGGGGGACATGTCGACGAGTTGGCATGATTCCTGCTTTGACTGCCCTGCACGTGGCAACCGTCGCGCGGCGCCCAGGGGAAGTGGCCCGTGGGCGGATAACTTCACAAAAAACTCTAGGGGATACCTATGAAGAAGCAACAAGGTTTTACGCTGATCGAACTGATGATCGTTGTGGCGATCATTGCAATCCTGGCTGCAATCGCGCTTCCGGCTTATCAGGATTACGTAGTGAAGTCGCAGGCGGCCTCGGCCCTTGCTGAAATCACCCCCGGCAAGGTTGGGTTCGAACAGGCAACCAACGAAGGTAAGACTCCTAGCACCGCAACTGCCGATGCCGGTTTCATTGGTGTTGGTCCCACCACCTCTTACTGCACTGTGGCCCTTACCGCTACGACGATCACTTGCACGACCAAGGGTGGTAATGCCACCAAGTTCAATGACAAGACACTGACTTGGACGCGTGACGCCGCAACTGGCTTGTGGAGCTGTGGTTCTAACCTTGATGCTAAGTACAAGCCGGGCAAGTGCACCTGATACCAGCGTTGATAGTACTTTTTTTTAGTACTGGATAAAAACGGCCCTGCAGGAAGCTGCAGGGCCGTTTTGCTTGAAGAAATCCGCAGCTGCTAGGCGAAAGGTTCGGATCTATGTGAGGTCTTCAAGCAGCCTGGTATATGCTCATCATTAACCATGATTCGGCGAGCAAGAGCTATGAGTCTAGCGGGAACTGCTAATTTGGTTGGAATAACTGGCATTGCAAGGCGCCTCGTTCAGGACGGGGTGCTTGACGAGGTGCTAGCCCGTTCTGCAATGGAGCAGGCTACTTTGGCCAAGATTCCCTTGCCGCAGTGGTTCGCCGAGAAGAAACTGGTATCTGCAGCGCAGTTGGCTGCGGCCAATGCAGTCGAGTTCGGCATGCCCCTGATGGACGTGTCCGTTTTCGACACCAGCCAGAACGCGGTCAAGCTGGTCAGTGAAGAGTTGCTCCAGAAGTACCAGGTGCTGCCGCTGTTCAAGCGCGGCAATCGGTTGTTCGTGGGGGTGAGCAACCCGACCCAGACTAGGGCGCTGGACGACATCAAGTTCCATACCAACCTGGTGGTCGAGCCGATCCTGGTCGACGAGGACCAGATCCGTCGCACCTTGGAGCAATGGCAAGCCAGCAATGCGGCGCTTGGCTCTTCGCTCGGTGACGACGATGAGGGGATGGGCGACCTGGACGTGTCGGCCGGGGACGAGGACATGGGCGCCGGCGGGGATTCCGGGGTCGATGCCAAGGGCGACGACACGCCGGTGGTGAAGTTCGTCAACAAGGTGCTGGTGGATGCGATCCGGCGGGGAGCCTCCGACATCCACTTCGAGCCCTATGAGGACGACTACCGGGTGCGCTTGCGGATCGATGGGCTGCTGAAGAATGTGGCCAAGGCACCCGTGAAGCTGAACCAGCGCATCGCGGCGCGTCTAAAGGTGATGTCGCAGCTGGATATCGCCGAGAAGCGAGTGCCGCAGGACGGGCGCATCAAGCTCAACCTGTCCAAGACCAAGCAGATCGACTTCCGCGTGAGCACCTTGCCGACCTTGTTCGGCGAAAAGGTGGTGTTGCGTATCCTGGACGGCAGCGCGGCCAAGCTGGGCATCGAGAAGCTGGGCTACGAGGCGGACCAGCAGAAGCTGTTCCTGGAGGCGATCCACAAGCCGTACGGGATGGTGCTGGTGACCGGGCCGACCGGTTCGGGCAAGACGGTGTCGTTGTACACGGCACTCGGCATCCTCAACGACGAGACGCGCAACATCTCCACCGCCGAGGATCCGGTGGAAATCCGTTTGCCCGGCGTCAATCAGGTGCAGCAGAACAACAAGCGCGGCATGACCTTTGCCGCGGCGCTGCGTTCGTTCCTGCGCCAGGACCCGGACATCATCATGGTCGGCGAAATCCGCGACCTGGAGACGGCCGAGATTGCGATCAAGGCCGCGCAGACCGGTCACATGGTGCTGTCCACGCTGCACACCAACGATGCGCCGCAGACCATCGCGCGTTTGATGAACATGGGCATCGCGCCTTACAACATTACTTCGTCGGTGACCTTGGTGATCGCGCAGCGTCTGGCGCGGCGCCTGTGCAACAACTGCAAGCGCAAATCGACCTTGCCCGAGCATGCGTTGCTGGCCGAAGGCTTCACGCCTGCGCAGATCGCTGCCGGGATCGAGCTGTATGAGGCGGTCGGTTGCGACGAGTGTACCGAAGGCTACAAGGGCCGTACCGGTATCTACCAGGTGATGCCGATGACCGACGAGATCGGCGCGATCGTGCTGGAAGGCGGTAACGCCATGCAGATTGCCGAGGCGGCACAGAGTATCGGCATCCGCGACCTGCGTCAGTCGGCGCTGGTCAAGGCCGCGCACGGGGTGACCAGCCTGGCCGAGATCAACCGGGTGACGAAGGACTGAGTGCTGGGATTTGGGGGTTCGGGATTTGGGATTCGCAAGAGCCCCCGACCGGCGGGCTGGGCAGCTGTCTGTCTTGGATCGTTACTGGCGAACTGCATCAGGTGGACTGGATGAAGGTCGCGCGGGTGATCAGTCTGGCCGAGATCAATCGGGTGACCAAGGATTAAGGCCGGTAATTGGGAATCGGGATCGGGGAATCGGAAAAGCTGGCTACGGCGGTAATCCTTTTCACCCAAGCTTTTGCTCACCGGTTTTGGCGAGACTTGGCAAAGTTGCGAAGCCCCCAAAAAAACGGCGCTTCCTCGTAAGGGAAGCGCCGTTTTTATTAGGGGAACAGCATCCGGCCATGAATGCCGTCCTCTAAGGTCCTCGAGGCGTAGAAGCCAGAACAGAGCCGTCAAAGCAACTAAACACGGTCAACCCGCTTTTACGATTCCCGATTCCCCAATCCCGACTCCCGGCTCTTCTACTCCATCCCCAACTTCTTCAACTTGTAACGCAACGCCCGAAACGTGATGCCCAGCTGCGCGGCGGTCTTGGTCTTGTTCCAGCGGTTTTCTTCCAGCGCCTTCTGGATCGCGGCGCGCTCCAGTTGCTCGATGTAGGAGGGCAGGGCGGCCGAGGCGGGGTCGATGTCGACCACTGCTTCGCGGGGCTCGACGGCGGCGCTGCCGGGGGTGGCGGCGAGGCGATGGCCGCCGTGGGCGGGCAGGCGCAGGTCGCTGGCGCTGATCTGGTCGTCTTCGGCCAGGGCCAGGGCGCGTTCGAGGATGTTTTCCAGCTCGCGCACGTTGCCCGGGAAGCCGTACTGGTCCAGCGCGTCGAGCGCGGACTGGGTCAGCAGCGGAATCGGCCGGCCGTGGCTATGTGCCAGGCGCGCGATGATGGCCGCGGCCAGTTGCGGCAGGTCGCCGCCGCGTTCGCGCAGCGGCGGCACGCGCAGTTCGATGACGTTGATGCGGTAGTACAGGTCGTGGCGGAAACGGCCGTCGGAGACCAGGTCGCCCAGGTTCTTGTGGGTGGCCGAGAGAATGCGCACGTCCACCAGCGACTCGCTGGAGGCGCCCACCGGGCGCACCGATTTTTCCTGGATCGCGCGCAGCAGCTTGACCTGCATCTGCAGCGGCAATTCGGCCACCTCGTCTAGAAACAGCGTGCCGCCATGCGCGGCCTGGAACAGGCCGGGCTTGTCGGCATGCGCGCCGGTGAAGCTGCCCTTCTTGTGGCCGAAGAACTCGCTTTCCATCAGCTCGGCGGGAATGGCGCCGCAGTTGACCGGCACGAACGGGCCGGCCGCGCGTGCGCCTTGCTCATGGATGGTGCGGGCGACCAGCTCCTTGCCTACGCCCGATTCGCCGACGATGTAGACCGGCGCCTGGCTGCGCGCGACCTTGCCGATGGTGGCGCGCAGGCTTTCCATCGCACTGGAATCGCCGAGCAGGCGGCTGGCCTGTTCCGGTGGCGGCGGTGGCGGGGCCGGGCGGTCGCGGTTATTCAATTCCAGCGCGTGCTTGACCAGGCCACGCAGTACGCTGATGTCCACCGGCTTGCTGACGAAGTCGAAGGCGCCGGCCTTCAAGGCTTCCACCGCCAGGTCCATGCTGCCGAACGCGGTGATCATCGCCACCGGGGTCTGCGGATAGTGCTTGGCGATTTCGGTAACCAGTTCGATGCCGTTGCCGTCAGGCAACCGCATGTCGGTCAGGCACAGGTCGTAGGGATTGTTGGCCAGCAGCTCGCGCGCTTCGGCCAGGTTGGCGGCGGTGCTGATGCGCAGGCCCATCCGGCCCAGGGTGAGAACAAGCAGTTCGCGAATGTCACGCTCGTCATCGACAACCAGGGCACTTTTCGGTTCGTTCATGTGGCGCACGATAGCCCACGGCGATGACCGTCGACAATTGCCGGTCGGGTCCGGGCGTAACGATTCACGTGATTACACGATGGTGCGCGGGCGCAGCACGATGCGCAGCAGCTGGCCGCATGGACACGATCGCAGCGCCCTTGCAGGCAGCTGCGCAACTGGCTTGCTCCAGGAGTGACGCAACGCTCCCGCTCATTTCCCGAGCAGGCTATTGGGCCCCTGCAACAGGATCCGGAAACAGGCGCCGCCGCCCGGCACCGACACGTAGTCCAGTTGCGCCTGGTTGGCGCGGCACAGTTCCTGGGCGATATACAGGCCCAGCCCGGTGCCGTGTTCGGAGGTGGTGTAGAACGGGCGGAACAATTGCGCGGCCACCGTCTCCGGGATGCCGGGGCCGCGGTCGACCACGTCGATCACTGCCATGCGCTCCATGCGCTCCACGCGCAGTTTCACCCGCGCCGGTTCGTCCATGACCCGGCCGTACTTGAGCGCGTTGTGCACCAGCGCGGTCAGGATCTGGTGCAGGTGCTTGGGGTCGATCAAGGCATGCACGGCATTGCCCTGGATGCTGGCCTCCAGGATGTCGGTCTCCATCGACAAAGTCTGCCGGTACTCGACCACGAAGCGGCGCACGAAGGCTGCCAGATCCAGGTTGTCCGGGCTTGCGCGCTCGCGGCGGGCCAGCGCGAGCACGCTTTCGACGATGCCGTTGGTGCGCTGGCATTGCTGGTGGATGATCTGCAGCAGGCGGCGGTCGGCATCGCCGATGTCCGGGGATTCCTCCAGCAGCTGCGAGGCGTAGCTGATCGCCGCCAGCGGGTTGCGGATCTCGTGTGCCAGGCTGGCCGAAAAGCGCCCCATCGCCGACAGCGTGAGCGATTCGGCGCGCCGCGACACCACGCTGGCATCGTCCAGAAATACCAGCACCAGGTCGCTGTCGGCGAGCAGCCGCACGAAGCGTGGCTGCACTTCCGGGCGGTCGGCGCCCAGTTGCAGCGGTGCCTCTTCCTCGCGCCAGCCGCTGCGCCAGCGCTGCAGGCGGCGCGACAGTTCGGGCGTGAGCGCGGCCAACGACAGGTCGACCGGGGCGTTGCGCTGGTCGCCGTCGCCGAGCAGCGCCAGCGCCGCCTCGTTGGCCAGGGTGATGTGGCTATGGGTGTCGACCACCAGCACGCCGGTGCGCATGCGGCGGATGATCAGTTCGTTGATCTCGTAGAGGTTGGCAACCTGCGCGCCGCGTTCTTCGGCCAGTACCTGGTTGCGACGCGCACGCGAGCCGATCTGTTCGCAGATGAAGGCCACCGCGACATAGCTGGTGGCGAACATGGCCAGTTCGGCGACCGGGCGGGCGGCACCGCCGCCTTCGAGCAGGGTCCACAGGTATTCCAGCACGATGGCGCCGCTGGCGAGCACCGCGATGCTCATGCCGTAGCGCAGGCGCAGCAGGATCGAGGCAGCGGCGACATTGAACAGCAGCATCATCGCGATGCCGGCGCTGGCGCCGGGCAGCGCATGCGTGGCCAGGGTCGCGGCGGCGATGTCGGCCAGCACCGAACAGAACACGGTGGTGGTCAGCCGGCGCTCGCTGCGGCCCCAGAACAGCAGCGGGATCGCCACCGATAGATAGCCGATCGCCACGCCGGCCGCCAGGCGCGGGTAACGCGGCTCCGGGATCGCGTCGGACAGGGGACTGAACACCAGGGCGGCGATCAGCCCGGCCACCAGCACCCGGTACAGCGAAAAGAAGTACAGCTCGCGCTGCGGCGCGGACTGGATCCGGTCGATAAGCGATGGGCTGGATGGCAAGCCGATTCCCCGCTGGAGCAAGCCGCGAGTATAGGCAGGTGCGCGGCCCGCGCAGCGCTTGCGCACAGTGCCGGCCTCCACGCAAGCGCCGCAAACGGCGGGCCACGCGCGCCGACTTTTGCGCCGCACGGCGTGGTCGGCCACAATAGGCGGCCCGTTCGCGTCTCTTGACGTGCCGCCCAGGCGGTCTGCGTTGCACGCAGCGGTCGTTTCCTTTTCCCACGGTGACGCATGAATTTCCACGAATACCAGTCAAAACAGCTGCTTGCCGAGTACGGCATCCCCGTTCCGGCCGGCAAGGTCGCGGCGACCCCGGACGAAGCGGTTGAAGTCGCCAATTCCCTGGGCAAGGGCCCCTGGATGGTGAAGGCGCAGATCCACGCGGGCGGTCGCGGTAAGGCTGGCGGCGTCAAGTTCTGCAAGACCACCGACGACGTGAAGGCCGCAGCGGCCAAAATGCTCGGCACCAAGATGTCGACCTACCAGACCGCCGGCGTCGAGCTGCCGATCAACCTGGTGCTGGTGACCACCGCCGGCGAGATCGTCAAGGAGCTGTACCTGTCGATCCTGGTCGACCGCGGCACCAAGACCATCACCTACATCGCGTCCAGCGAGGGTGGCGTGGAGATCGAGCAGGTCGCCGCCGAGACGCCGGAGCTGATCCACTCGCTCAACGTCGATTTCGTCGAAGGCGTGCAGGGCTACCACGGCCGCGATTTCGGCTTCAAGCTCGGCCTGACCGCCAAGCAGGCCGGCCAGTTCGCCAGCATCATGGTGAACCTGTATCGCCTGTTCAACGAAAAGGATCTGGCGCTGGTTGAAATCAACCCGCTGGCGATCCTGGACGACGGCAACCTGTACGCACTGGACGGCAAGTTCGACAGCGACGACAACGCCGCGTTCCGTCAGAAGCAGCTGATCGCCATGCGCGACAAGACGCAGGAAGACGAGACCGAAGTGACCGCGTCGGAGCTGGACATCAACTACGTCACCATGGACGGCAACATCGGTTGCATGGTCAACGGCGCAGGCCTGGCCATGGCCACCATGGACGTGATCAAGCTCAACGGCGGCGAGCCGGCGAACTTCCTGGACGTGGGCGGCGGTGCCAACAAGCAGCGCGTCATCGAGGCGTTCAAGCTGATCCTGTCCTCGGACAAGGTCGAAGGCATCTTCGTCAACATCTTCGGCGGCATCGTCCGTTGCGACATGATTGCCGAGGGCATCATCGCTGCGGTCAAGGAAGTGGGCGTCAAGGTCCCGGTCGTGGTGCGCCTGGAAGGCACCAATGTGGAAGAAGGCAAGCAGCTGCTGCGCGACAGCGGCATGGCCATCATCCCGGCCGACAACATCAACGACGGTGCCAAGAAGGTCGTCGAAGCTGTCAAGAACGCCGCCTGATCCACGACACCGAAGGAACTATCCATGTCCGTTTTGATTAACAAGAACACCAAGGTGATCGTTCAGGGCTTCACCGGCCAGCAGGGCACCTTCCACGCCACTCAGATGATCGAGTACGGCACCCAGGTCGTCGGCGGCGTGACGCCGGGCAAGGGCGGCACCACGCATATCGACCTGCCGGTGTTCAACACCGTGGCCGATGCCGTGCAGAGCACCGGCGCCGATGCGTCGGTGATTTACGTGCCGCCGCCGTACGCGGCCGATGCGATCCTGGAAGCGGCCGCGGCCGGCATCAAGGTCATCGTCTGCATCACCGAGGGCATCCCGGTGCTGGACATGCTGCGCGTCAAGAACGTGCTGACCCGCTCGCATCCGGACACCGTGCTGATCGGGCCGAACTGCCCCGGCGTGATCACCCCGGGCGAGTGCAAGATCGGCATCATGCCGGGCCACATCCACAAGCCGGGCAAGATCGGCATCGTGTCGCGTTCGGGCACCCTGACCTATGAAGCGGTCAAGCAGACCACCGAAGTGGGCCTGGGCCAGAGCACCTGCATCGGTATCGGTGGCGACCCGATCAACGGCCTGAACTTCGTCGACTGCCTCAAGCTGTTCAACGAAGACCCGCAGACCGAAGGCATCATCATGGTTGGCGAAATCGGTGGCGACGCCGAGGAAGCCGGTGCCGAGTACATCAAGCAGTTCGTGAAGAAGCCGGTGGTCGGCTTCATCGCCGGTGCGTCGGCGCCGGCCGGCAAGCGCATGGGCCACGCCGGTGCGATCGCATCGGGCGGCAAGGGCACTGCTGAAGGCAAGTTCGCGGCGATGGAAGCCGCCGGCGTCAAGACCGTCCGTTCGCCGGGCGATCTGGGTGCGGCGATTGCTGCGCTGGTGAAGTAAGCACGCCGCGCGCGCAAGCGCGTAGCGTCGGAAAGGCCGCCTTCGGGCGGCCTTTTTTGTGGCTAGCCACTGTAGCCAGCGGTCTGTGGCGAGTCATTTGTTGCAATGGCCGACGTGGCCATTGCCGTGGTCAATGGCTGGGGAGGAGCGTCTTCGCCGGCCGCCGTTGCCTGTCGCGACTTGGCGGTGGATTCGATCGGCTTGCAGCGTTCGATTCAAAGCTCGTGCTGTTGCGCATTGAGCTCAAGCAACAGTTCCACGAACGCGCGCACCTTTGCCGGTCGAAAGCGCGTTGCCGGAAACACGGCGTGGATGCCGCCGGACGGCAACTGCCACTGCGGCAGCACATGCAGCAAGCGACCGGCAGCCAGATCGTCGGCGACCACATAATCGGGCAGTACCGAGATGCCTGCGCCCTGGTACACCGCCTCGCGCACGGCGAGGGTGGCGTCGAGAAAGATGCCCGGCTGCACGTCCACACTCTGCGGCGCATGCGTGGCGTGCGCGAATTGCCAGCGTTGGTGATCGCGCAATGCAGTGTTCGCCACGAAGGGCAGGGTGGCGACGTCCTGCGGCGATGCGATTCGGGTCAGCTGCGCGGCCATCGCGGAAGGGGCCACCAGCAACTGTCGAAATGCGCCGATCTTGCGTGCCTGCAGGCTGCTTTCGGCCAGCCAGCCGGCGCGGATCGCAAGTTCGATGTTGGCCGTCATCAGGTCCAGGGTCTGGTCGCTGAGGATCGCGTCGACCTTGCAGGCCGGATGGCGCCGGGTGAAGGCTGCGATCGCCGGCACCACCACGCGCACGCCGTAGTCCAGCGGGGCGGTGAGCCGGAGCAGCCCGGACGGTTCGGCGGCGGTGTCGGTGAGTGCGTCGAAGGCGTCGTCGGTATCGCGCAGGATGGCCGCGCAGCGCTGGTAGAACGCCTGCCCGAGTTCGGTGGTGCGCACCCTGCGGGTCGTGCGCACCAGTAGCGAGGTGCGGCATTCGCGCTCCAGGCGGGCGACCTGCTGGCTCACCACCGCCTTGGTGATGCCCAGGCGCTCAGCGGCCGCCGTGAACGAGCCGGTGTCCACCACTGCGACGAAGTAGGCCAGGCGGCGCAGATTGCCCACGCCGCCTGGTGCGGTCTCGCTCCGATTGTATGTCTTTGGCATACGGTATGTTTATGGCGGGTGGATTTAAGAGTCAATGGCGCGGGCCTAGGATGCCTTCCTCGCCACCGGATACCGCTGCCATGTCCACTGCCGTTCACTACATTTACGACCCGCTATGCGGCTGGTGCTATGGCGCTATCGCGGTGGTGTCGGCGTTGCAGGCACGGGCCGATGTCGCGCTGCAACTACTGCCAGCCGGGCTGTTTCTGGGCGCCGGCGCTAGGGCGATGGACGACACCTTCGCCGGCTACGCCTGGTCCAACGACCAACGCATCGCACAGCTGACCGGCCAGGGTTTCAGCGCCCAGTATCGGCAGCGCGTGCTCGGCAATCGTCAGCAGCGCTTCGATAGCGGTCCGGCGACGTTGGCACTGACGGCGGTGGCGCGTGTCGCTCCGTCGCGCGAAGTGCAGGTGCTGGGGGCCATCCAGCGGGCGCGTTATGTCGAGGGCGACGATGTGACCGCGCTGGGCACGCTGGTGGGCCTGCTGCAATCGCTTGGGCTGGAGCAGGCCGCAAAGCAGATCGCCGCGCCGGATGCGCAGCTGCTGGCGCTGACACAGTCCCGCATCGACCAGGCGCTGGAGCTGTTGCAGGAATTCGATGTGCGCGGCGTGCCGACGCTGGTTGCGCAGTCGTCTGGCAAGCGGTGGTTGCTGGATGTTGGGGCGGGTTATGGGAACCCCGATGTCGTCCTGCGGCAGTTGGATGCCGGGCATTTTTAGGCGTCTGGGTGACTGGTTTCTCGCCATGGGGTTGGCTTTCTTGCAGCTGACCTTTCCCCACACACGTCTCCGGTGACTTGGCTTTCTTCCGCCGCATCCTCACCTCAACCATCGCCATCCTCGAAGGCCAAAACAATGCCAACCCGACGAGACGTCATCAAAACCCTGGCCGTTGCGAGTGTCGCAACCGCCTTCCCTGGAGCGAATACCGCCATGGCTGCACCGACCACACTGACGTATCAACATTTCCCCGCCGGCGAGCACGGTTTCTTCCGCGCGCCGGTGCTGATTTCCGGCGCGCGCGATGCGGTGCTGATCGATGGCGGCTTCACCCTGCCCGACGGCAAGGCGCTGGCCGAGGCGATCCGCGCCAGCGGCAAGACGCTGACCACCATCTACATCAGCCAGAGCGACCCGGACTACTACTTCAGCCTGGCGCCGATCAAGGCTGCCTTCCCCGAGGCGCGCGTCATCGCCGCCTCGGCCACCATCGCGGCGATCAAGGGCAATGTCGAAAAGAAACTGACCACCTGGGGCCCGCAGCTGAAGGAAAACGGCCCGCAGCGCCTGGCCGACATCGTCATGCCGGAGGCCTTCGATGGCCCTGTGATCACACTGGAAGGCCAGGCGCTGGAGATCGTGGAGGCCGACGGTCTGGCCAACCGACGCTATGTCTGGGTGCCTGCGCTGAAGGCGATCTTCGGTGGCGTGCTGGTGTTCTCCGGCACGCATGTGTGGACCGCCGATACGCGCGGCGCCGAAGGCCGTGCCGCCTGGCGCAAGACGCTGGAGCGCATGGCGGCGCGTTCGCCATCGGTGGTCGTGGCCGGCCATCTGCTGCCGGGCGCGCCCACCGATGCCTCGGCCATCGCCTACACGCGCGATTATCTGCTGGCCTTCGAGCAAGAGCTGGCCAGGCACAGCAACAGTGCCGACCTGATCAAGGCCATGACCACGCGCTACCCCGATGCCGGCATGACGGTGGCATTGCAGATCGGCGCCAAGGTCGCCACCGGCGAGATGCAGTGGGGTTGATGCGATAACGACGCAGCCGGACATCATCCGCGCAGGCGCCGTGCATGCAGCGGACGCGTAACACCCAGGCGCGGCAGATCCCTGCACGCCGCTGCGCTTCTGGAATAATGCAGGCTTGGCGGCGACGCCGGTCTGCATCCCGGTCTGTTGCGGGATGCGGCGCAGCCACGCCTTCCCCGCTGCATTCGCATAGGCCTTCCAATGTCCCAGACGCTCCGCATCGCCATGGCGCAGTTCGACTTCCCGGTCGGCGCCGTGGCGCGCAATACCGATCGCATCATCGACTTCATCGCGGCAGCGCGCGACGAGTTCGATGCGGACATCGTGCTGTTTCCCGAGCTGGCGATCAGCGGCTACCCGCCGGAAGATCTGCTGCTGCGGCCCGGTTTTCTCGCCCATTGCCAGGAAGCGCTGGCCCGCATCGCCGCCAGTACGCGCGGCATCGTGGCGGTGGTGGGCTGGCCGCAGAGTGCCGGCAGTGTGGTCTACAACGCCGCCAGCGTGTTGCGCGAGGGGCGTATCGAGGCGACGTATCGCAAGCGCGAACTGCCCAATTACGCAGTATTCGACGAGCGCCGCTACTTCGACGTGGACCCGGATGGCGACAACTGCGTGGTCACGGTCAAGGGCGTGCAGGTGGGCGTGGTGATCTGCGAGGACCTGTGGTTTGCCGAGCCGCTGGCCAGGACCGTGCAGGCCGGCGCCGAGCTGGTGCTGGTGCCCAATGCCTCGCCCTACGAGCGCGGCAAGCATGCGCAGCGCGATGCCCTGCTGGCCGAGCGCACCCGTGAGAGCGGGGCGGCGATTGCCTACCTCAACGTGGTCGGCGGCCAGGACGCGCTGGTGTTCGACGGCGCATCGGTGGTGGCCGATGGCGACGGTACCGTGCATCCGGCCGCTGCCGCCTTCGTCGATCAGTGGCTGGTGGTGGACTACGCCGCCGGCGAGCGCAGTTTCACCCCGGTAGTGTGGGTGGACGATGGCGACGAGAGCATGGATGCGCTGGCTTGGCGCGCCGTGGTGCGCGGCCTGCAGGACTATTGCCGCAAGAACGGCTTCAGCAAGGTCTGGCTGGGCCTGTCCGGCGGCATCGATTCGGCGCTGGTGCTGGCGATGGCGGTCGATGCGCTGGGCGGCGACAACGTCACCGCGGTGCGGCTGCCCTCGCGCTACACCGCCAACCTGTCCAACGATCTGGCCGACGAGCAATGCAGCGCGCTGGGCGTCAAGCTGGAAACCATCGCGATCGAGCCGGCGTTCGAAGGCCTGCTCGCCGCGCTGGGGCCGATGTTCGAAGGCACCCAGCCGGACATCACCGAAGAGAACCTGCAGTCGCGCAGCCGCGGGGTGATCCTGATGGCGCTGTCCAACAAGTTTGGCGGGCTGCTGCTGACCACCGGCAACAAGAGCGAATACGCGGTGGGGTACGCCACCATCTACGGCGACATGTGCGGCGGCTACGCCCCGCTCAAGGACCTGTACAAGACCGAAGTGTTTGGCCTGGCCAAATGGCGCAATACCGTAGGCGGGGCGCCGGTGATTCCGCCGGCCGTGATTTCGCGCCCGCCCTCGGCCGAGTTGCGCGACAACCAGACCGACCAGGATTCGCTGCCGCCGTACGATGTGCTGGACGGCATCCTGTACCGCTACGTTGACCAGGAACAGTCGCGCGACGACATCGTTGCGGCCGGCTATGCCGCCGACACGGTCGAGCACGTGCTGCGGCTGGTGCGGCTCAACGAATGGAAGCGCCACCAAGCCGCGCCCGGGCCCAAGGTGTCGCGGCGCGCGTTCGGCCGCGAGCGGCGTTACCCGATCACCAATGGCTATTCCGGCCAGTAGCCCGAACGGCTATTGCGGTCGGTCGCCCGGCGCATCGGCTGCCGCTGCGGTGGCCGGTGCTTGGGCGAAGCGGGTGAGCAGGTCCAGGGTCGGCTTGGGCCGGGTCAGGTCGTACATCAGGCCGAAATGGCCTTCGGCGCCCTGGATGGTGGTCTGGTCCAGCAATTCGTAGACGTTCACCTCGGACACCACGTCGGCATAGTTGTCGCGCACGTTGCGCAGCAACTGCGCCAGGCTGTCGTAGCAGCCGCGGTCGCCTTCCGCACCGCCGGTGGTGTTGCCGGTGTAGATCTCCGCACAGTTGAGTTCGTTGAAAAATACCGGGGTCTTGTAGGTCTGCGCCGCCGTGCGTAGCTGGGCCAGGTACAACGCGCTCCAGTAGCCGGCATCCTGGTGGAAGGCGTAGTAGTGGAAGCTGATGTGGTCGAAATTGAAGCCGGCCGCCTTGGCCTTGGCCAGGAACCACAGCGAGCCATTGCGATCACCGGGGCAGCGTGCGTTGGCGCTGCGGTCGTCGCTGTTGCAGGCGGTGATGTTGATAGTGAAGCGCAGGCCGGCGCCCAGTTCGTTGGAGGCCTGGCGCATGCCCAGGTACATCGTGGTCATTGCCGCGATGCGGGCATCGGCCTCGGCGCGCACCAGATCCTGTTCGTTGCCGATCTCCCACACCTTGATGTCGGCCGCATAGCGGCGTGCCAGCTGGTAGCCGATCTCGCGCGACATCGGGTAGACCATCGGGCGCAGCGTGATGCCGTATTTGCGCGCCAGCGGGACCAGCGCATCCAGCGTTGCGTAATCGCGCGGGTCCACATCGAAGCGGTAGCTGCGCAGATTGCGTGCGGCCAGCAGCTGGAAGCGGGCCTCGGCCTGGGCCATGGAATAGCCGGGGCGATTGTCGTGGGCGTTGACGCCGTAGACGATCGGCGCCGCAGTGGCGGTGGTGGTCATCGCCGCCAGCAACAGGGCGAGCAGGAACGGGACGATGCAGCGGGACATGCGGCCTCCTGGGCGGGCGCCAGCGGGGAGTCGGGTCTTCTTCAGGGCCGAGTATAGGCAGCGCACAGGCGCGGTTCGGTGACCTGGTGCCGGGTCTGGCGAGGTGCCTGCAGCTGTCGCAGGCAGGCGCGCCCCGCGTTGCGGGAGAGGGTGGGACGCTGGCGCGGAGTGCGGGACGGCCGATCTCCCGGTCGATCAGGCGTCATTGTCGCCAGGCATCGCGAGTGCCTGCGGCAGCCGGCGCGCCGTCACCGCCGCAGGCGCGTTGCCGCAATAAAAAAGGGGCCTTGCGGCCCCTTTCTCATCACACCGGCGACTGATGTCTCAGTCGCGGCTCATCTGTGCGTTGCGCTGACCGGTGGCGGCGGACTTCTCGCCGGCGAACGGGTTGAGCTTGCGGAGGGCCCAGGGATACTTCGGCCAGTCGCCGGTCAGCCACGGATGCTGCGGGCTGTTGAGCTCCAGCACGCGGCGTGCGTCGGCGGCCAGGGTCTTGTTTCCCAGGTGGGTGTAGGCCTCGGCCAGCACCGCGACCGCGTCGTATTGGTAGGCACTCTGCGGATAGGTTTCCAGCAGGTAATTGGCACGACCGGCCGCCGAGACCCAGGCATTGCGCCGCAGGTAGTACAGCGCATTGTCCAGTTCATGCTGGGCGAACACGTCGCGCAGCTCGATCATGCGCTTGCGCGCATCCGGCGCGTAGCGGCTGTTCGGGTAGCGGTCGGTGACGGTGTTGAAGTCGTTGTAGGCCTGCTGCGGCGAGGACAGATCGCGGCGGCTCGGATCCAGCGACCACACGCGGCGCAGGAACACCGTGTCGCGGTTGCTGTTGGCCAGCCCGCGCAGGTAGTACAGATACGAGATGTTGCGATGGGTGGGATAGGTCCGGATGAAGCGGTCGACGCTGGAGACGGTGTCGTCGTGCTTGCCGGCCTTGTACTGGGCATAGGCGGTTTCGATCATCGCCTGCTCGGTGTACGGGCCGTACGGGTACTGGGCGATCAGGCGCTTGTAGCTGG
The DNA here is from genome assembly GCF_056725285.1 of Xanthomonas sp. NCPPB 1826. Classification (NCBI taxonomy): domain Bacteria; kingdom Pseudomonadati; phylum Pseudomonadota; class Gammaproteobacteria; order Lysobacterales; family Lysobacteraceae; genus Xanthomonas; species Xanthomonas sp. NCPPB 1826. The sequence continues at coordinate 3,788,464 of NZ_CM161521.1, read as the reverse complement.
CTTCGGCGCCGGCCCAGTTGCCTTTCTCCATCAGGCCGTGGCCCTTGCCGTAGAGCTGCTCGACCGGCATGCCCTCATCGGGATTCTTGTCTTTGGCGCCGCGGTGGCAGCCGGTGACGACGAACGCCATGACCAGCATGAGGGCAATCAGGCGCGCAGGCGCGGAAAACGTGGACCGTCGGATCATGGGTCTGGGCAGGACGCATCAGGAAAACGAGAGCGCGATGATAGCCTAGTGGCCTGTCCGGCGACTGACTCCCGCCGCCCGGACCGCCAAATTCCCGCTTTTGCCTGAGTGCCCGTGTCCATGTCCGACCCATCTGCCGACCCCCTCGACCCGTCCATCCGCCAGGCCATCGTGCCCGACAACGCCGCTGGACGCCGTTTCGACGCGGTGCTGGCCGAGCTGTTCCCCGAATTCTCGCGCTCGCGCTTGTCGGAATGGATCAAGTCCGGCGATGCGCTGCTGAACGGGGAAATGGCGCGCCCGCGCGACACCTTGCGCGGCGGCGAGAGCGTGCAGGTGCAGGTGGTGCTGGAAACCCAGACCCACGCCGCGCCGCAGGACATCCCGCTGAGCGTGCTGTACGAAGACGACCAGGTACTGGTGATCGACAAGCCGGCCGGGCTGGTGGTGCACCCGGGCGCGGGCAATCCGGACGGCACCCTGGTCAACGCCTTGCTGTTCCGCGACCCGGCGCTGGCGGCGGTGCCGCGCGCCGGCGTGGTGCACCGGCTGGACAAGGACACCAGCGGTGTGATGGTGGTGGCGCGTACCGTGCAGGCGCAGACCGCGCTGGTGGAACAGCTGTCCGCACGCGATGTGCATCGCCAGTACCTGGCGGTGGTGGTGGGCGCGCTGGTCTCCGGCGGCACCGCCAACGCGCCGATCGACCGCCATCCGCGCGATCGGCTGAAGATGGCGGTGCGTGACGACGGCCGCGATGCGGTCACCCATTACCGCCTGCGCGAGCGCTTCCGCGCACACACCGCGCTGGAATGCCGGCTGGAAACCGGGCGCACCCACCAGATCCGCGTGCACATGGCGCATCTGAAGTCGCCGATCGTCGGCGACCCGCTATACGGCGGCGCGCTCAAGCTGCCCAAGGGCGCCACCGACGACCTGGTGCACGAGCTGCGTACCTTCAAGCGCCAGGCGCTGCATGCCGAAACCCTGGAATTCCTGCACCCGGTCAGCGGCGAGTCGGTGCGCGCCAGCGCGCCGGTGCCGGCCGACCTGCAGCGGCTGATGACGGCCCTGCGCGAAGACAGCGCACGCGCCGCCGAGCTGGCACGCCGCTGACGTGGCCGCTGCCGCGCCCTTCGTGCTGCCGGCCGACTGGCCGGCGCCACCACGCATCCATGCGCTGACCACGCTGCGCTACGGCTTGGGCGGCTCGCTGGCGCCGTTCGACACGCTCAACCTCGGCAACCGCCACAGTGCCGATGGCGACACGCCGGCGCAGGTGGAACGCAACCGGGCGCTGCTGGTCGAGGCGCTGGCACTGCCCGGCACTCCGCAGTGGCTGCGTCAGGTGCACGGGGTGGAGGTGTTGCGTGTCGACGCGCCCGTGCTCGCGCCCGGCGAACAGCCGCCTGCAGCGGGCATTGTCGCGCCAGGCGCGCAGGAACCGGTCGCCGATGCAGCGGTATCCGCCGTGCCCGGCGTGGTGCTGGCGATCCTCACCGCCGATTGTCTGCCGGTCGTGCTCGCCGCTGCCGATGGCAGCGAAGTGGCCGCCGCGCATGCAGGCTGGCGCGGCCTGGCCGACGGTATGCTGGAGCGCAGCGTGGCGGCGATGCGCACGCCGCCACAGCAGGTGATGGCATGGTTGGGGCCGGCCGCAGGGCCGCAGGCCTATGAAATCGGTGAAGACGTGTTCAACGCCTTCGTCGCGCACGATGCGCAGGCGCAACGCGCGTTTGTTGCGACCCGTCCGGGGCATTGGCGGGTGGACCTGTATGCGTTGGCGCGTCAACGCCTGCGGCATGCCGGTGTGCCGGCCAGCGCCATCCATGGCGGCGGGCTGTGCACCATCTCCGAGCCGCAACGTTTCTTCTCGCATCGTCGCGACCGCCGCAGCGGACGCATGGCCACGCTGGCCTGGATCGCGCCCTGAGCGTGCCGTTGTTTGCGCAGGTGTTGGGGCAGGACGCGTTCGCGCAGCTGCCTGCGCCGGTGCGCGCGCTGCATTCGGTGCAGCAGCGGCAGACCTTCGTCGGCCGGGCAAGGATTCAACGCGGCACGCATGCGCTGGTCCCGTTACTGGCGCTGTTGAGCCGCTTGCCGCGCAGTGGCGAGGTGGAGGTCGAAGTGGAGTTTCTCACCGACGCGACGGGCGAGCGCTGGCATCGGCGGTTTGCTGGTCTGCCGATGCATTCGCGCCTGTGGCGCGAGGGCACGCGCCTGCGCGAACATCTGGGCGCAGTGCGGTTTGAATTCGCGCTGCGCGCCGACGCGCAATCGCTGTACTGGCAGGCCACGCGGGTGTGGGCATTGGGCTGGATCCGGTTGCCTGCGCGCTGGTTCGAGCAGGTGCGTTGCTGCGAGCATGCCGACGCCGGGCGTTACGGATTTCTGGTCGACGTGCACTTGCCGCTGGTCGGCCCGTTCATTCGCTACGAGGGCTGGCTTGAATCGCGTTGATCCACCGCTTGTTGACGTGTCTCAGCTGGAGTCGTCTCGGTTGGAGCCTGCTCACTCGAAGCCGTCGCGCGTGGAGCCGCCCGGCCGTCAGCCAGCTGCTGTGCCCGCGACCATCGTGTTCGATGGCGTGTGCCTGCTGTGCAATGGCTGGGTCAGGTTCCTGCTGCGTCACGATCGACGCGGGCGTTATCGCTTTGCCGCAATGCAGGGCCAGGCCGGACGTGCGCTGTTGCAGCGGCATGGCCTGGATCCGGACGACCCGTTGTCGTTTCTGCTGGTGGATGACTGCGGTGCATGGACCGACAGCGACGCAATCATGCGGGTGCTGGCCGGGTTGGTCGGATTCTGGCGGCTGTCCACGGTGTTGCGCGTGGTACCGCGTCGCATGCGCGACATCGGCTATCGCCTGATCGCACGCCATCGCTACCGCTGGTTCGGTCGCACCGAGCATTGCATGCTGCCGAGCCCAGAGCAGCACGAGCGGTTTCTCGACTAGCGCCCACCGCCCACGTAGGAGCGCACCTGGGCGCGATGCGGCGTTATCGATAAAGCTCCGTCGCGCCCGGGTGCGCTCCTACGACTGCGCGCTGATTTCTATGATGGCTTGTTGATACGGGGTGTTGGTCGGCCGCGTGCGTTGGATCTGTGGTGGCGGACAGGCATGCCTGCTCGGTGTAGGAGCGCACCTGGGCGCGATGGGGGCATTACCGGGAAAGCTTCATCGCGCACAAGTGCGCTCCTACGGTGATTCTGCGCTTCAGTGACGGCGGCTTACGCGGCTGCGTTTTTGAAGCTTGCGGGCGCTGCTTTCGGGTTGCCGCCGTGCGCGGGCTGCAGGCGGAAGATCGACACCGCATCGGCCAGTTCCACGGCCTGTTCTTCCAGGCTGCGTGCGGCGGCGGTGGCTTCTTCCACCAGCGCGGCGTTGCGTTGGGTGACTTCGTCCAGTTGCGCGACGGTGCGGTTGACCTGTTCGATGCCGCTGGATTGCTCGGCGCTGGCGGCGGTGATCTCGCTCATGATGTCGGTGACGTGTTTGACCGAGCCGACGATCTCGCGCATGGTCGCGCCGGCGCGGTGCACCAGGCCCGAGCCCAGTTCGACCTTGTCGGTGGAATCGGCGATCAGCGTCTTGATCTCCTTGGCCGCATCGGCCGAGCGCCGCGCCAGCGCGCGCACTTCCGAGGCGACCACCGCAAAGCCGCGGCCCTGTTCGCCGGCGCGTGCGGCTTCCACCGCGGCGTTGAGCGCCAGGATATTGGTCTGGAAGGCGATGCCGTCGATGACGCCGATGATCTCGCCGATCTTGCGCGAGGCAGTGCTGATCTGGCCCATGGTGGACACCACATCGTCCATCACCTGGCCGCCGTTCTGCGCGACTTCGCCGGTGCCCACCACCAGCCGATTGGCCTGCAGCGCGCTGTCGGCGTTCTGCTTCACGGTGGAGGTGAGCTCTTCCATGGAGCTGGCGGTTTCTTCCAGATTGGCGGCCTGTTGCTCGGTGCGCTCGGACAGGTCGGTGTTGCCGGCGGCGATTTCCACCGCCGCGCGGCGGATCGTGTCCGATGCGATCTGGATGCCGCCGATGATCTCGGTCAGCCGGGTCACGGTCTGGTTGGTGTCGTCGCGCAGGCGCGCAAAGATGCCATGCGCATCGCCATCCACGCGCTGGGTGAGGTCGCCTTCGGCCAATGCGCCGATCACGCGCGCCAACGCGGCCAGGTGGGTTTCCACCGAGTCGTAGATGCGGTTGATGCCCTGCGCCAGCGACAGCAGCACGCCGTCCATGCCATCGATCTGCATGCGGCGGCTGAAATCGCCGGCCGCGGCGGCATCGATGATCTGGATCAGCGCCTGCTCGGCGTTGACCTGCGCGGTGACGTCCATCCACTGCGCGATGGTGCCCAGCTTGGTGCCGTCGGCGGCGATGATCGGGCTGTAGACGAAGTCGATCTGGCGGCCGAAGAACGGCGCGCGCACCGCCTTGGAGGCGGTCAGCGCACGCATGCGGTCGATCGCGGCCTGGCTGTCGGGATAGATGTCGCCGATGCTGCCGCCGACGAAGCCTTCGGCATGGAAGCTGGGACGGAAGCTCTGCACATCCGGCTCGATCAGCTTGAGCATCGCCAGCAGTTTGCGGTTGGCGAACAGTACCTGGCCGTCGTCGTCGGCGATGCGGATCATGGTGTCCAGATCGTCCAGCGCCTTGATCACGAACTGGCCGTGGCGCAGGCCCTGTTCCATCACATCGATGCGGATGGCCAGCTTGTCCTGGGTCGCCTGCAGGGCGTGCAGCAACGGCGCGAGTTCGCCGGAGGCGTTGCGCAGATCCAGACGCTGGAAGCGCCCGTCACCGATGGCCGTCACCGTGCCGATCGCCTGTTGCAGTTGCGCCAGACCGCGACGGCGCGCCCACCACCACAGCCCGGCACTTGCCGCGCCCAGCACCAGCAGCGCCGGTAGCAAGCGGCCCAGCCCAGCCCAGATGCTGCCGGGCAGCAGCGTGGCGGCGTAGAGCGTCAGCGAGGCCAGCAGACCGATCTGTGCAGCGGCAGGCAGCCATGCGGCCGTGCTGGCACGCGCAAGGTTCCGGCCGGAAGGCGGGCGGGAGACGGCGGTGGCATCGGATGAGGGCGACATAGGCTGAGTCCAACTGAGTGATTCGGAGTGGGGAGCGGCGTCCTGCGCTGCATGGGCTGCTATGGGGTATCGGCGGCCGAGCCCGAATCATGACGGCGTGAAATCACCGTTCGTCGGAATCTGCCGACCAGACCCCCGAAAACACCGATGTAGTTGATTTGGAAGCGGTTTCAGTGCGGCCCGATGCACTATGGAACCGCGATTTGCAGCCGAACACCGGCCTTGCAATTGTAAATTCCGCGTGAAATATCAGCGGGTGCCGTAAACACTCCGTAGGCCTCGACGCCACCCAATCCGATCGCATGCACGCAATCAAGACTGACCAGTGGCGTCATCAGTGCGACGCCACGAACACGCATCGAAGAGCCGGGAATCGGGAATCGAGCGAGGCATCAACCCAGCCGAGCCCTGAAAGACGACAGAAAAGCGCCTTTCCCATTCCCGAATCCCGATTCCCGATTCACCAAAAAAAAACCGGCCATCTCACGATGACCGGTCTATCGATGCTAACTAGCTGACGCTACACCGGCTTACTTCGCCGGCTTGGCGCCCGCGTCGTCGGGCAGCGCCCAGGCGATCACGCTGTCGCCCGACTTGGTTTCCATGCGGTCGTGTCCACCCACGGCGGCCACGATGTACTGCTTGCCGTCGATGGTGTAGCTCAGCGGAGCGGCCTGCGGGCCGGCCGGCACGCGGGTCTCCCAGACCTGCTTGCCGGTGCGGGTGTCGAAGCCGCGCATGAAGTCGTCCAGGGTCGCGCCGATGAAGGTCACGCCGCCGGCGGTGGCCAGCGAGCCGCTGTTGTTGGGCGTGCCGATCTCGAACTTGGTCTTGGACGGGATGCCCATCGGGCCCTGGTCGTAACCGGTGCCCAGCGGACGCCGCCAGATCACCTGCTGGGTGCGCAGGTCCACGCCGGAGATGTAGCCCCACGGCGGTGCCACGCACGGCGTGTTGAGCGGCGACATCCACGGCTCCTTGCGGGCGCCGTAGGCCAGGCCCTTCTGCGCCATGTAGCCCGGCGTCTTGCTCTTGCCGTCGAACACCGAGACCACGCCCAGTTCATTCATCTTTTCGCGGGTGTAGACCTGCAGGGTGTAGGGCAGGCGATTGCTGTTCATCACCATGATGCCGCGCTGCAGATCGACCGAGACGCCGCCCCAGTTGATGCCGCCGTGATTGCCGGTAAAGGCCAGCGAGCCCTGCAGGGTCGGCGGGGTGAACATGCCTTCGTAGCGCAGCTGCTTGAACTGGATGCGGCAGGCCAGCTGGTCGAACGGGGTCATGCCCCAGGCGTCGGATTCGACGATGGTTTCGTACTCGCGGCTCGGTGCGCCCACGGTATTGGGCATGCCCGGCGAGATCGGCTGCGTGGCCGCGGTCCAGTCGCCGTGATCGGTGCCCTGCGGCACGGCGATCTGCTTGACCGGCATGAGCGGGGCACCGGTGGCGCGGTCCAGCACGAACACCTGGCCGGACTTGGTGGCCTGGATCACCGCAGGACGGGTAGCGCCGCCGGCGACCGGCCAGTCGACCAGATTCGGCTGCGGGCCGATGTCGTAATCCCACAAGTCGTGGTTGACGGTGCGGAAGTGCCAACGCTCCTTGCCGGTGGCCGCATCCACGGCAACCAGCGAGGCGGTGTATTCCTCATCCTGCGGGGTACGGCCCTTGCCGAAGAAATCGCCCGAGGCATTACCGGTCGGCAGATAGACCAGGCCCAGCTCGTCATCGGCGGCCATCAGCGACCACACGTTCGGGGTGGAACGGGTATAGGTCTGCCCGGCCGGCGGCTCGGCGGTGATCGCCGGGTTGCCCAGGTCCCAGGCCCAACGCAGCTGGCCGGTGAGCGCATCGAAGCCGCGCACCACGCCCGACGGCGCATCGCCTTCCTGGCCGTCACGCACCTGGCCGGTGGGCTGGATCACCACGCCGCGCATCACCACCGGCGGCGAGGTCGGGCCGACGAAGCCCGGCTTGGTGTTGCCGGTGCCGGCGTTGAGATCGACAAAGCCGTTGTTGCCGAAGCTGGTGCACAGCTTGCCGGTCTGCGCGTCCAGCGCGCCGAGGCGGCCATCGACCATCGGCCAGAAGATCCGCGTCGGGCACTCGGCGGTGCCTTGCGGGGCCTGATAGTACGACACGCCGCGGCAGGTGGTGGCGGCAACGCCGGCCATCGCCTTGGGGTTGGTCTGCGGGTCGAAGCGCCAGCGCTCCTTGCCGTTGGCCGCTTCCACCGCGATCACCTTCTGGGTCGGGGTGCAGATGTAGAGCAGGTCACCGACCTTGAGCGGGGTGTTCTGGAAGGCGTAGCCCAGCTTGGAGCCGGCCGGCTTCAGATCGCCGGTATGGAACTCCCAGGCCACCTTCAGGTTCTTGGCGTTCTCCGGGGTGATCTGCGCACCGGGGGTGTAGTGGTTGGACAGGTTGGAGCCGGCGTACGAGGTCCAGTTGCTGGCATCGTGATTGGCCGCGACGTTACTGTCCGGGCTGGGCACGTTGGCGCGGCTGAACGGCGTCGCGTTCTCGGCCGGCAGCTTGGAGGCATCGGCCAGTTCGACATTGCGCGGCACCAGCAGCGGCCACAGGATCAGCGTCGCGCCCAGGATCGGCAGCACGCCGGTCACCAGCACATAGCCCAGTCCCGACAGCGGCTGCATGCGGCGACGGGCCACGCCCCAGAACGGCAGCAGCACCAGACCCAGCACCGACATCCAGGCCAGACGCGGGACCAGGCCCCAGCCATCCAGGCCCACTTCCCACAGCGCCCAGGCGATGGTGGCCGCCAGCGTGGCGCCGAGCAGCCACAGGCCGGCACGCTTGCCCAGCGCCAGCAACACGCCGGCCAGGAACAGGCCGATGCCCGCCAGCAGGTAATACCAGGAACCACCGACGGCGACCAGGCGGCCGCCCTCGTAGGCAAGCACCGCACCGAGCACGGCGATCACCACGGCATAGATCACCAGCAACCAGGTGCCTAGTCCACGTTTTGAGGATTGATCAGTCATTTTGAGATGTCAGGAAGGACCCAGGCACCGGCAGGCGGTGGCGAGTCGTGGAGGGAGCAAGATCACAGGCTGGCAAAGGGCGGCCTTGGATCTAACAAAAACGTCCTAAACCAGAACGCCGGGATATGAACGCGCAGCCCCTCCCAGGGTCCTCAGCGCTACTCATATGAATATTTTAGACCGCAATGACGGTTGTGTCCGTGACGGAATAAGAACCAGCGTTCCAGGCTGTGCATCCGGGGCGCTGGAATTGCTTAAATCCGATGCGGCTGGAGATTGCGGTGGGTGTCAGGCGGTGTTGGGTGCATTCGCGCGGTGGCAAATGCAGGATCCTGCAGTAGTTCTATTGAGTTATTGACTCAAGCGGTGAGGCGGGGATTTGGCATTCGGGAGTGGAGATTTGTAGAAGCTGGAGTTTGCGCTTCGGACATTTCCACTTGTACGTGCACGTCCACTTGTACGTGCACGCGTACCCTCATCCGCCCTTCGGGCACCTTCTTCCGAGGGGAGAAGGGGCGTGCTGCAGATGCGCAGCGCTTCTGTTTGCCAACAGCATGGTGCTGACAGCTTGCGGAAACCTGATTCAGATATCTGCAAGTGCCTGCAGGTAGCGCTGGCGCCAGTGGTTAATGTTGTTCTTGCGCAGGTGATCCATCATCGCGCTCCAGCGTTCGATGCGTGTTGCCAGTGGCATGCTTGCTGCCGTTGCGATCGCGTCGGCCACGCCGTCCAGATCATGCGGATTGACCAGCAGTGCCTCCTTCATTTCATCGGCTGCACCGGCCAGCAGCGACAGCACCAGGACGCCTGGATTCTGCGGATCCTGCGCCGCCACGAATTCCTTGGCGACCAGGTTCATGCCATCGCGCAATGGCGTGACCAGGCCAACCGAGGCCGCGCGATAGAAACCGGTCAACGTCGCATGGCTGAAGTTCTGATTGACGTAACGCAGCGGCGTCCAATCCGGCTCGGCATGTCCGCCGTTGATATGGCCGGCGATCTGTTCCAGTTGCCCGCGCAACTGGCGATACTCGTTGACGTCGCCGCGCGATACCGGCGCGATCTGCAGATAGGTCAGGCTGCCGGATTGGTCCGGATAACGCTCCAGGTAGCGCTCGAAGCCCTGGAAGCGTTCCGGCAGGCCCTTGGAATAATCCAGCCGGTCCACGCCGATCGCCAGTTGCCGGCCGCGCAGGCTTTCGCGCAGGTCGCGCACCGCCTGCTTGCCGACCGAGGCCTTGGCCTGGTTGGCGATCAGGTCGGTATCGATCCCGATCGGGAACGCCGCGGCACTGAAGCGACGCCCGCCGGGGCCTTCGACGATGTCGCCTTCGAGAATGCGGCCACCGCCGAACAGGCGCACATAGGCCTTGAAGCGTTCTGCATCGCGCTGGGTCTGGAAGCCGACCAGGTCGTACGCGTAGAACGTACTGAACAAGCGCGCGTGATCCGGCATCGCCTGCATCAGGTCGGCCGAGGGCATCGGCACGTGTAGGAAGAAGCCCATCTTGCAGCCCACACCCAGCTCGCGCAGCATCGCGCCCAGCGGAATCATGTGGTAATCGTGGATCCACAGCGTGTCGCTGTCCTTCAACAACGGCGCCAGCTTTTCTGCGAACAGCCGGTTGACGCGCATATAGCCTTCGCGGGTGGCGCGGTCGTAATCGACCAGGTCCAGGCGGAAGTGCAGCAGCGGCCACAGCGTGCGATTGGCGAACCCGTTGTAGTACGAATCGATGTCGCGCTTGTTGAGGTCCATGGTGACGAACTTGATGTCGCCCTCGGTCTGCTCGTGCATGCCGCCGCTGTCGCCGCGCACGGTCTTGCCGCTCCAGCCGAACCACACACCGCCGCGCTCCTTGAGCGCAGCCAACAGACCAACCGCCAGCCCGCCGGCGCGGTTTTCGCCGGGCACTGCAACGCGATTGGATACCACCACCAAACGACTCATGACGCCTCCTGCCAGCTCCGCGACAAGCGCATCGCTGCGATGATCAAGCCCACATGCGAATAGGTCTGGGGGAAATTCCCCCAGGCTTCGCCGTCTTCAAACGATAAATCCTCCGACAGCAAGCCGAGGTGATTGCGGCGCGAGAGGATGCGTTCGAACAATTCACGCGCCTCCTCCTTGCGACCGATCGCGGCCAGCGCGTCGATGTACCAGAACGTGCAGATGGTGAAGCTGGTTTCCGGCTCACCGAAGTCATCCGGTGCGATGTAGCGATACAGCGCATCGCCATGCTTGAGCACGCGGCCAACCGCTTCGACCGTGCGCACGAAGCGGCTGTCGTCGTTGGCGACGATGCCGATATCGGCCAGCAGCAACAGCGATGCGTCCAGGCGATGACCGCCCAGCGTATCGGTGAAATGCCCGTGTTCTTCGCTCCAGGCCTCGCCCAGCACGCGTTCGCGAATCGTGTCGGCGCGCTCGCGCCAGTACACGCTGCGCTCGGGCAGCACCAGCCGGTCGGCGATCTTGGACAGCCGGTCGCAGGCAGCCCAGCACATCGCGGCGGTGTAGGTATGCACTTCGGCGCGGCCGCGGAATTCCCACAGGCCGGCATCGGGCACGTTGTGCAGCGCGAAGGCGCGCTCGCCCAGCGGCTCCAGGCGGCGGAAGGTGTCCGCATCGCCCTGATCCTTCAGGCGCAGATCGAAGAACAGCTGGGTGGAGGCCAGCACCACGCTGCCGTAGACATCGTGCTGCTGCTGGATCCAGGCCAGGTTGCCGCGGCGTACCGGGCCCATGCCGCGGTAGCCGTCCATCGTTTCGACTTCGTGCTCTTCCAGCTGCGATTCGAACCCGATGCCGTACAGTGGCTGCATGGTGCCGTCTGCGGTGGCGATGTTGAAGATGTAGCCGATGAACTGCTCCATCGTGCGGGTGGCGCCCAGGCGATTCAGCGCACGCACCACGAATGCGGCGTCGCGCAGCCAGCAATAGCGGTAGTCCCAGTTGCGCGGGGTGTTGGGCGCTTCCGGGATCGAGGTGGTCATCGCCGCGATGATGGCGCCGCTGTCTTCGTATTGGCACAACTTGAGCGTGATCGCGCTGCGGATCACCGCTTCCTGCCAGTCGAGCGGAATCGACAGGTAGCGCACCCATTCGCGCCAGTATTCTTCAGTGCGTTCCTGCGCTTCCTGCACGTAGCCGGTGAGCGAGCGGGTCAGCGATTCGTCCACGCCCAGCACCAGGTTGACCGGGTGGCTGAGGACGAACGGCAGGCCGTCGCGCACGAAGCGTACCGGCACGTCGGTGGTCAGGCGCAGGGTGAATTCGGGCAGCACCCAGCGGATGTGATTGCTGCCCCAGGTGGTTTCCGGGCTGCGCCCGCCCCAGTCGGCCAGCGGGCGGGCGCGCACGATGATGCGCGGGTTGCCTGCGAGCGGGCGGATCTGCCGGATGATGCTGACGGGCCGATAGAAACGCCCGTTGTTGCGCCAGCGCGGTGCGAAGTCGATGACTTCCACTTCGCCGCCGTGGTGGTCGCGCAACACGGTGCGCAGCACTGCGGTGTTGGGCAGGTAGTGTTGCTCGCTGCTGGCGAAGTCCTCCAGCTCCACCGCAAAGTCGCCGCCTTCGCGCTTGGGCGAGAGCAGTGAACAGAACGCCGGGTCGCCGTCGAATGCCGGCAGGCAACTCCACACCACGCGTGCCTGCCGATCGACCAATGCCCCAAAGCTGCAGTTGCCGATGACGCCCAGATCCAGGTTTGGCTCGGTCATGGAGTGCGAACGATCCTTTTGAAGAAAAGAGGGGAAGGCGCGCCGCGCTCAGGCCTGGCGCGCGTTGCGTTGCAGCCACGCATGCACGTCGGCGGTACCGTCGACGCGGAAGCGCGCGCTGGTTTCGGCGCGATCGCCGACCAGCACGCTCCAGCCGCCGAGGCGATTGGCTGCTTCGAAACCGAATTCGTCGGTGAGGTCGTCGCCGACAAACACCGGCGTGCGGCCAGCGAATGCGCCCTGCTGCATCAGCTGTTCGACCGCCAGGCCCTTGTTGCTGCCTTCGGGGACGAATTCGACCACGTGATCGCCCGGTTGCAGGCGGTACCCGGAAAGCTGGGCGATTTCCTGCTGCGCAAAGGCGAGCACGTCGGGGCCGGCCAGCGGCTGTGCGCGCCAATGCAGCGCGACGCTGACGCCTTTGTCTTCGACCAGCACGCCGGGGTGCCGGTGCGTGAGTGCGGCGGCACGCTGATGCAGGCCATGCAGCCACTCGGAGGTGTCCTGCGGCATCGCCGCACGTGCGGCGGTGTCGCTACGCAGTTCGTGTCCGTGCAGGCCGGCGGCCGGAAGCAACAATGGCGCGAACAAGGCGTCCAGTTGCGACAGCGGTCGGCCGCTGACCAGTGCCACGGCGCCATGCAGGCGGTCACTTAGCTGGCCGATGGCCGCGCGGACCTCGGGCAGGAGCCGCACAGCCTCGGGGCTGTCGGCGAAGTCGATGAGGGTACCGTCCACGTCCAGAAACAATGCGCAGGCATCGTCCAGCAATGGCGGCGACGGAAGGGGGGAGTGCACGTCTGCCATCGCGCTAGTGTGCGCAAGGCGATGTGATATTCAGGTTATGCAACGGCGGGGAGTGGGGATTCGGGAGTGGGGATTGGCGATGCGCCGCCCTTGCCAATCCCGAATCCCCGATCCACCCATCCCGGCGTCAGAACGAGTAGCGCACCCGCCCATACCAATACGCGCCGTTGCTGCCGATCGGCGAGAGCACGTCGTACGGCAGGTTGCCGAAGTAGGCGATGTCGTCGATGGAGCGGTCCGAGTAGTTGTCGAGAATGTTCTGGCCGCCGACCGCCAGCGTCCACTGCGTGCCCAGGTGGTACTCGGCTTCCAGATCCAGCTGCCATTCCGCGCCGTAGGTCTGGCGTGGCACAAAACCGCCGCCGAAGTCGAACACGCGCGTGGCGCTGCCGTAGCGATTGACGCGGGTCTGCAGGTTCCAGTGTTCGTTGTTCCAGTTGGCGGCCAGCGCGGCGCGCGTGCGTGGTGCGGCATCGGTGAGCGTGTTGCTCTCCTCGACACCGAACAGCACGTAGTCCGGGTCCAGCGCGAGCAGCTGCGCGGGGGTGCCGATGACGTTCTTCAACTCGGTCTTGGCGTAGCTGTAGGTGCCGGTCAGCAGCAGGTCGCCGCCGAAGGCGTACTGGCGCCAGTTGCCGACCAGCTCGGCGCCGCGGGTGCGGGTGTCGGCGGCGTTGAGGAAATAGCTGGCGCTCTGCACGCCGGCAACGGCGAAGTTCTGCTGCACGAAGTCGGTCAGCGTGGTGCCGGTGATGTCTTCGGACAGCGCGATGCGGTCGTCGATATCGATCTGGAACAAGTCCAGCGACAGGTCGAAGTGATCGCCCAGCTGGCTGGTGAAGCCCAGGCTGTAATTGAGCGATTTTTCCGGCTTCAGGTCGGTGGCACCGAGCGCGCGTGCGATCGGGTTGTTGACCGACAGCAGGCGGCCCTGGGTCAGGCGGCCGGCGGCGTCATAGCCGGTGGAGGTGGCTTCGTAGCCGATCTGGCTGAGCGAGGGCGCACGCACGTTGTTGGAGACCGCACCGCGCAGCGCGAACGCCGGGGCGAAGGCATAGCGCGCCGCCAGCTTGCCGGTCCACTGGCTGCCGAAATCCTGGTAATGCTCGTAACGGCCGGCCAGGTCGGTGGAGAACTTGTCGCCGAACTGGCTGGACACGTTGGCATAGGCGCTGGCCACGTTGCGCGACAGGTCGGCCTCGTCCTGCGGGGTCAGGCCGCCGCCGGCCTGCGAGCCGGTGGGGCGATCGGTGAACGGGCCGGCCGCATAGCTGGCAGGGTCGCCGGCATGGGTGCGGTATTGCTCGCGGCGGAATTCGGCACCGGTGCCGAAGGTGTGGGTGGCGCCGGCCGCATCGAACACGCGGGTCAGATCCAGGTTGCCCACGGTCTGCGCAAAGGCGAAATCGCCGGTTTTGAAGCGGGTGGTGCTGCCCGGGCCGAGCGAGGCGTTGAGCGAGTTGCGCAGCCGGTAGGTGAAGTCGTTGCGGCCGTAGTTGACGCTGGCGTCGTAGTCCCAGCTGCCGAGCTGCCCACGCGCGCCGGCGACGATCTGCAGATCGCGGTTCTCGCCATCGGAAATCGGGCGGTAGCCGTTGGGATAGATCTCACGCCAGTTGGCGCTGCCGTCCGGGTAACGGAAGTAATTGGCGCCTTCGGTGTCGCGCTGGTTGTAGGTACCGAAGGCGTAAAACTCGCCGGTGGCGCTGAAGGGCACCTTGGTGTTGAGCCAGGCGTTCAGGCCCTTGGTGGCGCCATCGCCGAGCACGTAATTGCGCTTGCCGGCCAGCGCCAGGTTGGCCGGGGTCTGCTCCTCGAACGACGGAATCTGGTCGAAGCCGGCGCGGTTGGTCGCCTCGCGATTCTTCAGCTCCAGGCCGACCTTGAAGAAGCCGCCGTCATCGCCGAGCAGGCTGCCGACCTTGGCGCTGGCGTAGCTGGTCTGGCCATCGGTGACGCGGCGATTGATCGGCTCCACGTCGGTGTTGTAGGCGCCGAAGCTGGCTTCCAGCTCGCCACGCTCGGGGTTGTCGTCCAGGATCACGTTGATGACGCCGGCGATCGCGTCCGAGCCGTACTGCGCGCCGGCACCGTCGCGCAGCACTTCGATGCGCTTGATCGCATTGATTGGGATGGAATTGAAATCCACCGGCGTGGTGCCCTTGCCGATCTTGCTGTCGGTATTGACCAGCGCCGAGGTGTGGCGGCGCTTGCCGTTGACCAGCACCAGCACCTGGTCGGGCGAGAGCCCACGCAGCTGCGCGGCACGGATATGGTCTGCACCACCGGAGTTGGACTGGCGCGGGAAATTGAACGAGGGCAGCAGCGCCTGCAGCGCGCTGCCCAGCTCGCCGTTGACCACGCCAGCCTTGCGGATGTCCTCGGCGGTGAGCACGTCCACCGGCACGGTCGATTCCAGCACGGTGCGGTCGCTGGCGCGGGTGCCGGTGACGATCACGGTGTCCAGCGTGGTGGCGCCGGGGGCGGCCTGCTGGGCCTGGGCGTTGGCGCTCAACACGGCGGCCACGGCCAGGCCGATAGCCGAAAGGGTGGGGCGGGTCATCTTTCTCTCCTGCGACAGCAACTGCGAACGCGCCGCGCGGACGGCATCCGGCCGGGCAGGGGCGCAAAGGGGTTCGGATCGTCCACATTCATCCGGATGGAGAGATATTATCGCGTTGTTCAGGCGCGTGCGAGATGGCACAGTGCGCGCACGCCGGCATCAGCTGATGCCGGCCCTGCATGAGCCCGCCCCCCCCGATCCGTCGTAAACGTACCCGTTGTGGAGAAGTCGATGAAGTTGCTGCCGTCCTGCCTGCTTGCCGCCATGCTGGCGCTGTCCGCCTGCGCCACCACCCCCGGCGGCGCGCCGGGTTCGACCACTGCCAGCCTGCAGGGCGATGCGGCGCGGCCGGCGGCGGCGCGCGGCTGGGTGCGCAGCGAGCTGTACTTCGGGGTGGGCGAGGAGACCGGCCCGGCCGATCGCCCGCAGACCCGTACCATCGACGAAACCCAATGGCGCGCGTTTCTGGACAAGGAGGTGACCCCGCGCTTTCCCGACGGCCTGACCGTGTTCGACGCCTATGGCCAGTGGCTGTTCCGCGTCGCCAAGGAGCCGAACCGGCTGGGCACCAAGGTGCTGGTGATCCTGCATGAAGACACCCCGCAGCGGCGCAACGACATCGAGGCGATCCGCCTGGCCTGGAAGCAGGCCACCGGCCACCAGTCGGTGCTGTGGTCGCGGCAGGCGGTGGAGGTGTCGTTCTGAGTCTGGCGACCATGCGGCTTGAACATCTGCACCGACTGCGCGTGAGCGCTGCACGCAAGCTGCTGTTCGCCGCACTGGGCGGGCTGTCGTTTGCGTGCTTTGCGCGCGACATCAGCGTGCAGGTGTCGCTGGACACAAATACGCAGGCGACCGCCACACTGGTCGGCGCACGCCTGCATGTGGTGTTGGGCCCGGGCGGCAAGGAGCAATGGTTCGACGCGAACCTGGACGAGGGCGAAGGCGGCGCCGGTGTGGACAGCGACGACTACAACTTCGACGGACATCCGGATCTTGCGGTGTCGGCGATGCTCGGCCAGGTCAACGAAGCGGTGCTGGTCTTTGTGTTCGATCCGGCGCAACGGCGCTTTCGTGCGCTGACCGCGCCCACGCGCCCGGCAGTGCAGTGCGAAGGCTTCTTCAATCTGACGCCCGACAGGCAGCAGCGCAGCTTGACCAGCTCCTGCCGCAGCGGGCCGATGTGGTACGCCGATGTGTATCGCTACGCGGCCGATGGGCGGTTGTATGTGGCCAGGACGCAGCAGCCGATTGCCTCGCCCGACATCCAGACCTTGCTGGATCCAGGCACCGGCGATGGCATGCCGCTCTCGGTGTGGCCCAGTTACGACGCGCGCGGGGCGAAGGTTTCAAGCGAGATCGGCACCACCCTGGACGCGCCGATGCCGGTGCAACTGCGCGTGCAGGTGGCGCGTCTGCCGCTCTACGCCACCCCTACCGCGACCGGCACCAAGCGCTATCTGGTGCAAGGCGATCGGGCCGACGCGCTGGATGTCAGCGCCGATGCCACGCGCGTGCAGGTACGCTATCGCAGTGCCGGCCGTGGCGACATCGTCGGCTGGATCGAGGTTGCTGCGGCGATGAAGTAGGGCCGTTGCTGCCACGCAGCCGCCTGGCATGGAACAGACCTGCGCAATCGCGGCGACACGCTCTGATCCACCGCGCCGCTGTCGCACGTGCGGAGCAGCGGCTACCATCGGGCGATCCCCACGCTTCCTGGCTCCCATGTCGGCCCCTTCCTCGCGTACTGCGGCATCGCCGCGCTGGTTCGTCGCCGGCGACCTCAATGGCTTCTTCGGCCTGGTCGTCGACAATCTCTCCATCCTCGGCTTCATCGCGATGGCATTGGTCGGAATGTTCCAGTTCCCGGCCGAAGTGGTGTTCGGGCGCATGTTTCCCGGCACCGCGTTCGGCGTGCTGGTGGGCAACCTGCTCTACACCTTGATGGCGCGGCGGCTGGCTGCACGCACCGGGCGCGACGACGTCACCGCGATGCCGCTGGGCCTGGATGCGCCGACCAGCATCGGCATGGCGTTGTTGGTGCTGGGCCCGGCATTCGTCGGCTTCAAGGCACAGGGACTGGAGCCGCAGGCAGCTGCCATCGCCACCTGGAAACTCGGCATGGCCGCGCTGGTGGTGATGGGCCTGCTCAAGCTGGTGCTGTCGTTCGTCGGCGAGGCGGTCACGCGCGCGCTGCCGCGCGCGGCCTTGCTGGGTTCGATCGCCGGCATCGCGCTGGTGTTGATGGGCCTGCTGCCGCTGCTGGAAACCCTGCGTTCGCCAGTGGCCGGCTTCGTCACCCTGGGCCTGCTGCTGTACGTGCTGCTGGCCAAGGGCCGGTTGCCGACCAAGTTGCCCGGCGTGCTGGTGGCTTTCGTGATCGGCACTGCGTTGTATTACGGCCTGGGACTGGCTGGCCTGGGCGCACCGGGCTTCGCGGTGCCGGAATGGACGCCGCCGCAGATCGTGTTGCCGCTGCCGAACCTGGGCTTCATCGACGGCCTGCCCGCCACGCTGGCGTACCTGCCGCTGCTGCTGCCGTTCGGCCTGTTGATGGTGGTGGGCGGCATCAACGTCAGCGAGAGCGCACGCGCCGCGGGCGATGACTACCGCACCCGCGACATCCTGCTGGTGGAAGCCCTGGCGACGCTGGTCGCAGGCGTCTGCGGCGGGGTGGCGCAGACCACGCCCTACATCGGCCAGCCGGCCTACAAGCACATGGGCGCGCGCTCCGGTTACACGCTGCTGACCGGACTGTTCGTCGGCATCGGCGGCATGCTGGGTGTGATCTCCGGGTTGGTGCAATGGCTGCCGCTGGCGGTGCTGGCGCCGATCATCGTGTACGTGTCGATCGACATCACCACGCAGGCGTTCCAGGCCACGCCCAGGCAGCACGCCGGTGCGATGGTGCTGGGCTTTCTGCCATCGGTGGCCTACCTGCTGACCATCAAGGCACCGGGCTGGATTCCGCCGGATCAACTGGTCGCACTCACCACCAAACTCGATGGACACGGCCTGCCGGAGCTGGCGGTGATCTTCGCGTTGGGCAACGGTTTCATCATCACCGCGATGCTGTGGATCGCCGCCGTGGCGGCGATGATCGATGGCCGGCTGCGCCGTGGCGCGGTGTTCCTGCTTGTGGCCGCGGGGCTGACGCTGTTCGGCCTGATCCATTCGGTGGACCCGCGCGGCGGCATCTATCTGCCATGGTCGCTGCACGGCCTGGCGCGCGTGATCAGCTGGCAGTTCGTGGGTGCCTATGTCGCGCTGGCGGTGACCCTGCTGCTGCTCTCGCTGCTGCCCGCACGCAAGGAGGCAGTGCAATGACATCCTGCTCCAGCATGTTGCGGGTAGTCATCGGTGGCGCATTGTTGCTTGGCGCCGGCGGTGCCTGGGCGGCGTCGTTCGATTGCAAGCAGGCCGGCACGGCGGTCGAAAAACGGCTGTGCGCGGTGCCGGCGCTGGGCAATCTGGACGATCAGCTGGACGAGTCCTATCGGGCGCGGCTGGAAAGCACGCCGCGTACCGCGGTCGCAGGCGTGCGTGATCAGCAACGCGCCTGGCTGCGGCAGCGCAATGCCTGCGCGCAGGACGCCAAACTGGACGACTGCCTGCAACGCACATTGAAGGCCAGGGCCGATGTGCTGGCCAAGGCGCTCGTTGCGCAGCAACAGGCGCTGGATCGCATCATCGCCTTGATTCCCACTGCGCCTGCCGACGCCGCGCGCCAGTTGCAGGGCTACGACACGCCGCTGGCTTCGGCGTGGCTGGCGTATCTGCATCAGTTTGTCCCCGCCGCGGGCGTGGATGCGAAGCTGGCGAGTGCGCGGTTTGAAAGTGCGCGCAAGGCGCTGCGCAAGGTCGACGACTTCGCCGCATCCTTGCTCGACGATGTAGATGGCATGCCCGCCATGCAGGCGCAGGAACGCGTGCTGACATTGCTGCGGATGTGGATCGAACGCGACAACAGCGATCATCGTCCTTACGTGCATTGCTTCATCTTTGCTGCAGTGGGCGAGCCGGCGTATGAGGCGTTCGGGTCGCTGTATGGCTCGACACGCGACGGGTTCGCGCCGATCTGCGAGCCGCCGGGCGGTCTGTTTGCATTGGCCAGCTGGAAGCAGCTGGATGCCGGCTTCGACGGGTTGATCGAGGCCCTGAGCAAGGACGCCGGCACCATTCGCTACGCCAGTTACGCCGAGTGGAAAATCATCGCGTTACGCGCGTCGGTATCGCCATTGCTGTACCTGACCCCGGCATTGCGCAAGCGCTACGGCGAGGATCCGGACAAGGCGATTGCCGCCTGGACCGGGGAAGACAGCGACTGGCCGGCGGCACAGCGCAAGGCCGTGCGCGCGTTGCTGCCGAAGGTGCGCGCCGACACGGCCGCATGGCTGGTGCGCGAGAAGCGCCTGCCTGCGAAGCAGGCCGAGCAGGCGGCCGCCGCCATCGTGGCGGCCTGGGTGAACGCGCGGCTGGATTTCGCAAGCTGAGAGCGGCGGACATTGCCACTCGCGGCCATCGGGCGGGCGGCGTTGTTGCGTGATGCGGCGATGCTGGTCGTTCTGGTTCGAGCGTTGGCGATGTGGGTGAGCGAGAGCCAAAGCCAAGCCAGAGCTGGAGCTTGCGATCTGCGGCCTGGCTGCAGGGCCCTTGCCCGCCCACCATCGCAGGACACGCCGCAAGTACGTCCGTGTACGCTCTTACGCGGCATCCATGCCGCGTAAGGTCCCGCGACGGTGGGCGGGCAAGGACCAGTGGAGATGGTCTGTGTGCACGGTAAGAGCAGTGCGTAATGCGCGTTGTTCGATACTCGACGTCCGACACACGCGCGACAAGCAGCTTTTCACGAGATTGCTTTTGGTGTTGTGCTCCAAAGGACTGGACGACGCCGATGTATCAGCTGCAGAGCGGTTGATCTGCCGCTTGGCTGCGGGGCCCTTGCCCGCCCACCATCGCAGGACACGCCGCAAGTACGTCCTTGTAGGCTCTTACGCGGCATCCATGCCGCGTAAGGTCCCGCGACGGTGAGCGGGCAAGGACCCGTCGAGATGGTCGGTGTGTATGGTTGCAAGCAGTGCATGACGTGCGCTGGTCGGATCACCGTGTGTTCGATCAACCTTTCAGCATTTTTCCATCGCAACCCGAGCAGCAGACGGGCTTTCAACACGCAACCTACAAACGTCTCATCTGCTGCCGCAAGCCAAGCGACAAGCTTTCAAGCGGCCGACTAACTCTCTGGCGCGGTGTCCTTGCCGGTTGCGGGACCCTTGGCGGCATGGATGCCGCCAAGGAGCCTCCACGGACGGATTCACGGCGTGTCCCGCAAGCGGTGAGGGCACCGCGCACCCGACCAACTCGGCTTTGGAACGTCCAGGTGCTGCTGAAGCTAAAGCGCTCGGTCGCCTTGGAAGGTATTGAGCGGTGCGAATGTGTCGACTGTAGAGCAGACGATGTGCGGCTTGGCTGCAGGACCCTTGCCCGCCAACCATCGCAGGACACGCCGCAAGTACGTCCATGTAGGCTCTTACGCGGCATCCATGCCGCGTAAGGTCCCGCGACGGTGGGCGGGCAACGGCCAGTCGAGAGGGTCGGTGTGCATGGTTGCAAGCAGAGCATGAGGTGCGCTGGACCAACTCGGCTGTCAGTTCTAGCGCTGCAGCCAGCGTTTCCTGCCAGAGGCAGGCATCCTGGCGGCCAATCGCTCTTGTGCGACGCACATGGTCTGCTTGATCGCGTCATCGCCGCACATTGATGGAACCACCGCGATATCTCGTGGTCACACCCTGGATGTTGTCGATGTAAGGAGTTCCACGATGCAATCCAAGTCTTCGCGTTGGCCCTGGCTGCTGGCGGTGCCGGTGGTGGCTGGCGCCGCCTGGTGGCTATTCAGCGGGTCACCCACGGCGCCGGGCGCATTGCCTGCGCCGATCAGCCAGACCGCCAGCGCCGTGGCAGCGGCGGTGACCCCCGCGCCGCCGGCACCGGCAGGGCCACGCCATCCGGTGCAGCAGCCCTCGGCCGATGCCGCTGACGCCGCGATTCCTGCGCTGGCACAGAGCGATGCCGCTGCGTGGCAGGCCTTGCTGGAACTGGTGCAGGACGATGGCGCCTTGTCGATCGTGCTGCGCAAGCACCTGATCGAACGCGTGGTGGTGATGATCGACAATCTCACCCAGCCCAGCATCAGCCGTCGCGCCTCGGTGCTGCAGCCGGTGGCGGGCGAATTCGCAGTGTCCGATGCCAGCGGGAGTGTGGTGATCGATCAGGCCAATGCGGCGCGGTATGCGCCTTACGTGGCGGCATTCACCCAGGTGGATGCGCAGGCGCTGGTGCGCAGTTATGTGCGTTTCTATCCGCTGTTCCAGCAGGCCTATGCCGATCTTGGTGCGCCGGACCGCTACTTCAACGACCGCGTGATCGACGTGGTCGATCATCTACTGCGCACGCCTGACCCGGTACAGCCGATCAAGGTGCAGCGCGACGAGCGTGGCCGTTATCGTTTTGTCGATCCCGCGTTGGAGTCGCTGTCGGTCGGTCAAAAGGCACTGCTGCGGCTGGGGCCTGCGCAAGCGACTGCGGTGAAGGTGCAGTTGCAGCGGATCCGGACGGCATTGCTGCAGGGACGTTGACGCGGCGTGGGATGATGTGAGGAGAAGGCCGCCCGAATGCGGCCTTGTATGCATGGATGCAGCGTCGTGCGTCAGCCCAGCATGGAAACAACGCAACTTCGGCGGCACGCGGTGCATCACGCGCCGCCTTCGCTTACGCCGCATCCAGCTCCGGATAGTGGCGGAAGATGCCATTGGTATTGAACGCCACGCGTCGTTCGGAGGCCAGATAGGCCGCGATGCGTGGGCGGGCGGCCACGCGCTCCTGCAAGGCCTTCAGGCCGGGAAGATCGGCTGACAGTGTCTTCATGCGCTTGGGGAACATGTATTCCAGCCCGCTGATCAGCTGGAACAACGACAGATCCACATAGGAATGCGTGCCAAGCACATGCGTGCCGCCGGCCTGTTGCAGCACCTGCTCGAAGTGGCCCAGGAACTTGGGCAGGCGGTTGTCGCGCAGATCCTTGGCGCGCTTGGCTGCCTCGGCTTTCTGGTCTTCGTAATACAGGCCGGTGGCGATCGGATGATGGCTGTCGTGCACCTCGGCCACCAGATCGGCGATGGTCAGCTGCAACTGCAATGCCTGGATGCGCTGTGCGTCAGACTCCGGCACCAGCTGCAGTTGCGGTCCGATGACATGCAGGATCGCCGCCACCTGCGCAACCACCATGTCGCCGGCCTTGAGGAAGGGCGGCGCGAACGGCTGCGCGCCGGCCTGGTGGCCTTCCAGAAAGGCATTCATCACTTCATCGCCTTCGACACGCGCCACGTCGGTGTAGTCGGCGCCGGCGTCTTCCAGTGCGAGTCGGACGAAGTCGCCACGACCCTGCAGGCCGGTCCAGTAATAGAGCTGATAGTGCATGCGCTGCTCCGCGATCGATGGCGCTACAGCGTAGAAACCGCGCGGCTAGGTGGGCGTGAGCGAAGCGTCAGCGGGCTGTGACCCGGCGTCGTCGTGCGGCTGCGCCAGCAGCCAGGCCAGCTTGCGCGCGCGCGGTTGCTGCTTTAGCTGCCACTCTGCGCGCGAGGCGGCGGCGCGGTCCGCATACGGATGGCTGGCAAGCAGCTCCAGCGGCGGGTTTGCACGGGTATAGCGCGCGCCGGTGCCGCGCTGATGCGCCTGGAAGCGCCGTTCCAGATCGTTGGTGATGCCGGCGTAATAGCTGCCGTTGCGACACAGCAGCAGATAGAGGTGCCAGGGCTTGGGTGCATCCATGGGGCCATTATCGCCATTGGCCTGGTGTCGTGCAGCGAGGATCTTGGCGAGCGCTGGGCAGGGACGGTCGCACGCGGCGGCGCGTGAGTGAATAACCACCTAAACATTGGTTATTTGACGCTCGCGGCCGCTGCAAACAGCATGCGCTACTGCATTGCAGCGCCGTGTCGGCCTGCGCTGCGGACGGGTCGCCGTGCATGCATGGCGCTCGCCAATTCGCAAGAAATCTCCCCACGCTGCTGCACGACAGCCGACGCCACGAAAGGACGTACATGCCTGCGCGACACCGGACCTCTGCAAGGATCCTCGCTGCTTCGAGATGGTTGGCCAGGCCGCAGGTGCTGGCGTGGAGTCTGGTGTGGGCATGTGCGCCGGTGCTGGCCGATGAAGTGGGCGAGGCTGCTGCGACGCCGGAGCACGCTGCGCAGACCCTGGGCGCGGTCACGGTGACCGCCACGCGTCGCGAAACCACCTTGCAGCAGGTGCCGGTGGCGGTATCGGTGGTGCAGGGCGAGACGCTGGAGCGCGAAAACCGCAACAGCGTGGCCGACCTGCCGGCGCTGGTGCCCAGCCTGAGCTTTCGCAACGGTGCCTCCAACAAGGACACCTCGTTGTTCCTGCGTGGCGTGGGCACCATCTCCACCTCGCCAGGTGTCGAGCCCAGCGTGGCGACGGTGATCGACGGCGTGGTGCTGGGGCGTCCGGGCCAGGCCACGCTGGACCTGCTCGATGTCGAACGCATCGAAGTCCTGCGCGGGCCGCAGGGCACCTTGTTCGGCAAGAATGCCTCCGCCGGCGTGCTCAATATCGTCAGCAAGCCGGCGCCGGAGCTGTTCGGCGGCTATGTGGATTACTCGCACTTCGGTGGCGGCGACGAAGATCGTGTGCGTGCCAGTGTCGGCGGCACGCTGGTGCCGGAGCTGCTCAAGGCCAGCGTGTCGGCGTTGTGGGCCGAGTACGGCGGCAACGTGCGCAATGTGGCTGACGGCCAGACCGTCAACGGCTACCGGCGCGCCGGCGCAAGATTGCGGCTGGACCTGAGCCCGAACCCTGGCTTGAACGCGACGCTGCTCGCCGACTACCTGCAATCGCACAGCGACGCGCCCAGCGGTGTGGTGGTGGACAGCACGCGTGCCGACTTCGCCGCGGCGCTGGCACCGGTCGTCGCCAGGGACGACAACCGCCAGATCAACAGCGATTACCGCACGTACCTGGACGACATCAACAAGGGCGCCTCGCTGCAGCTGGACCAGCAACTCGGCGATGCGCTGCTGACCTCGATCAGCGCGTGGCGGCAATGGGACAACACCCAGTTCCAGGATGGCGATCGCACCGCGCAACGCAGCGCGGCGTTTCCGTCTTCGCACGACCGTGGTGACCTGGGCTACACGCAGTATTCGCAGGAAGTGCGCATCCAGACCCCGCGCGATCGTGCGGTGGAGGCGGTCGCCGGGCTGTATTACCTGCATGCGCGCAACGACGAAACCTACCGCCGCACGGTGACGACGCCGACCGCCAGCAGCGTGGGCGTGGCCGATTACGCCACCCGCGCGGAAACCTATGCCGCCTTCGGCGAGGCCACCTGGCATTGGCGCCCGGATCTGCGTGCGCTGCTGGGCGCGCGCTTCACCCGCGACACGCTCGATTACCGGCATCAGCGCCTGTCCAGCTCGGCAACCGCAGTCACCGGCATCCAGCCGTCCACCGCAAGCAGCGGCAGCACCGCAGAAAACGGCGTGTCCGGCCGCACCGGCCTGCAATACGACTTTGATGCGCGGACCACCGGTTACATCACCTATTCGCGCGGCTACAAGGGCCCGGCCTACAACGTGTTCTTCAACATGCAGCCGCGCGATACGCCGGCGCTGAAACCGGAGACCTCCAATGCCTGGGAGCTGGGCCTGAAGGCGCGCGCCCTGGACGATCGCCTCAGTGCGAACGTGGCGCTGTTCCATACCGAATACGCCAACTACCAGGCCAACTTCTTCGACACCGTGGCCGGGCAGGTGGTGACGCGCCTGATCAATGCCGGGCAGGTGCGCACGCAGGGCCTGGAACTGGATCTGGACTACCGGCCCACCGAGCGGCTCAGCCTGGCCGCCTCGCTGGCCTACACGCAGGCGCGCATCCAGCGGTTTGCCTGCCCCACCGCAGCGGCGGCCAACTGCAATGTCGATGGCCGGCCGTTGCCGTTTTCGCCGGACTGGAAGGGCAATCTGCGCGCCGGCTACCGGGTGCCGTTGCGCGGCAGTCTGGCGCTGGAATTCAACGGCGACGTGAGCTGGCAGGACAGCGTGCAGTACGACCTCAGCCAGACCCCGCAGACCATCCAGGGCCCGTATGCGATCTGGAACGCCAGCATCGCGCTTGCCGACGATGTGCATGGCTGGCGGCTGGCGGTGCTCGGCCGCAATCTCGGCGACCGCTCATACGCCCCGTTGCTGGCCAATGCCACCGGCAACGTGTTCCGGCTGGTGCCGCGCGACGACCAGCGCTATGTCGGGCTGCAACTGCACAAGGATTTTTGACGATGTCCGTGATGTTCGTTGATGCTGATTCGAGCAATGCAGGCGCACCGCACGGTGGGCTACGATGAGCGCTGCACGTCAGCTCTCGCTCGGTGCGTTCCTGATGGCCACCGGCCACCACGTGGCCGCGTGGCGGCACCCGCAGGCCAGTGCCGACCCGCTGGTGTTCGACCATTATCGCGAGATGGTGCGCATCGCCGAAGCCGCCAAGTTCGATGCGGTGTTCGTCGCCGACAGCCTGGCTGCGGCCGGTGGGCCGGTGGCGTCGCGGATGGCACGCTCCAGCCTGTTCGAGCCGCTCACGCTGCTGAGTGCGTTGGCAGTGGTGAGCGAGCGCATCGGCCTGATCGCCACCATGACCACCAGCTACAACGAGCCGTATCACGTGGCGCGCAAGTTCGCCTCGCTGGATCATCTGTCCGGTGGGCGTGCCGGCTGGAATCTGGTCACATCCGATGCCGCCGACGAAGCATTGAACTTCAACCGCGACGCGCATTACGTGCATGCCGAGCGCTATGCGCGGGCGCGCGAATTCCAGCAGGTGGTCGCGGGGCTGTGGGACAGCTGGGACGACGATGCCTTCATCGCCGACACCGCGGCGGGCGTGCACTACGATCCGGCGCGGCTGCATGTGCTGGATCATCGCGGCGCGCACTTCCAGGTCCGCGGCCCGCTCAACATTGCGCGTGCGCCGCAGGGGCATCCGGTGCTGGTGCAGGCCGGCTCGTCCGAGCCCGGGCGCGCGCTGGCTGCGGAAACCGCCGAGGTGGTGTTCACCGCGCAGTCGTCGCTGGCCAAGGCGCAGGCGTTCTATGCCGACATCAAGGGGCGGCTGGAGCAGTTCGGGCGCGCGCGCGATGCATTGAAGGTGATGCCGGGTGTGTTCATCGTGGTCGGGCAGAGCCAGGCCGAGGCGCGGGAGAAGTTCGCGCAGTTCCAGGAGCTGGTGGAGCCGGAGGTCGGCATTGCGCTGCTGTCGCGCATGCTGGGCAACTTCGATCTGTCCGGCTATCCGCCCGATGGCCCGTTGCCGGAGCTGCCACTCACCGAAACCGGCCAGCGCAGCCGCCAGCAGTTGTTCACCGAGCTGGCTGGACAGGAGCAACTGAGCATTGCCCAGCTCGGTCGGCGCATCGCAGGCGGACGCGGGCATTACAGCCTGATCGGCACGCCGGCACAGATTGCCGACGAGCTGCAGGCCTGGTTCGAAGGCGAGGCCGCGGACGGTTTCAACGTGCTGGTGCCGCATCTGCCCGGCGGCCTGGCCGATGTGGCCACGCACGTGGTGCCCGAGCTGCAGCGGCGTGGACTGTTCCGGCGTGAATATGCAGGGCGCACCCTGCGCGATCATCTGGGGCTGGCACGCCCCGTCAATCGCTTCAGCGCACGCTGACTCACCGGATACCCTGATGACCTATCTCGCACATCCCGATCGTTACGACCGCATCGCCTACCGCCGTGTCGGCCGCAGCGGCCTTGTCCTGCCTGCGCTGTCGCTGGGCCTGTGGCACAACTTCGGCGACAGCACGCCGATCGACACGCAGCGCGCATTGCTGCGGACCGCCTTCGACCTGGGCATCACCCATTTCGATCTGGCCAACAATTACGGCCCGCCGTATGGCAGCGCGGAAATCAACTTTGGCCGCCTGCTGCGTGAAGACTTCAAGCCGTATCGCGATGAATTGATCCTCTCTACCAAGGCCGGCTGGGACATGTGGCCGGGTCCGTACGGGCAGGGCGGCAGTTCGCGCAAATACCTGCTGTCCAGCCTGGATCAGAGCCTGCAGCGGCTGGGCGTGGACTATGTGGACATCTTCTACTCGCACCGCTTCGATGCGGACACGCCGCTGGAAGAGACCGCCGGCGCATTGGCCAGTGCGGTGCAGCAGGGCAAGGCGCTGTACGTGGGCGTGTCGTCGTATTCGGCAGCGCGCACGCGCGAGATCGCCGCGTTGCTGCGCGAGTGGAAGGTGCCGCTGCTGATCCACCAGCCGGCCTACAACCTGTTCAATCGCTGGGCCGAGCATGAGCTGTTCGATGCGACCGACGAGGTCGGCGCCGGGGTGATCGCATTTACGCCGCTGGCGCAGGGCCTGTTGACCGGCAAGTACCTCAATGGCGTACCCGGCGATGCGCGCGTGAATCGTCCCGGTGGCGACTCGCTGCGGCCGGAACATCTGTCCGAGGCCAACCTGCAGCGCGCACGCGGGCTGGATGCGATCGCGCAGCGGCGTGGGCAGAGTTTGGCGCAGTTGGCATTGGCCTGGGTGCTGCGCGACCCGCGGGTGAGCTCGGCATTGCTGGGCGCCAGCCGCCCGGAGCAGTTGATCGAAAACGTCGCGGCCTTGCAGACGCCCGAGTTCAGTGCGGACGAGTTGGCCGAGATCGACCGCTTTGCGGTCGAGGGTGGCGTCAACCTCTGGGAAAAACCGTCCACCGATTGGCAATGAGGAACGCTCCGATGCGCTACCGCTTTTTGATTGCTGCATTGCTGTTGTCCGGCATCGCGTGGCTGCAACCCGCAGCGGCGGCCGAGCCGGCGCAGTTGCGTATCGGCTATCAGAAAGCGGTGTCCAGCCTGGTGTTGGCCAAGCAGCATCGGTTGCTGGAGCAGCGCTTCCCGCGCACCAGAATCAGCTGGGTCGAGTTTCCGGCCGGCCCGCAGCTGCTGGAAGCCCTGAACGTGGGCAGCATCGACCTGGGCGGTGCGGGCGATATTCCGCCATTGTTCGCGCAGGCCGCCGGAGCCGATCTGCTGTACGTGGGCTGGGTGCCGCCCACGCCCAAGGCCGAGACCATCCTGGTGCCGGCCAGCAGCACGTTGCGGCGCGTGGCCGACCTCAAGGGCAATCGGGTGGCATTTCAAAAGGGCTCCAGCGCGCACAACCTGCTGCTGCGCTTGTTGGCCAGGTCCGGCCTGAGCATGCGCGACATCACGCCGCTGTATCTGTCGCCGGCCAACGCACGTGCGGCGTTCGCGGCCGGGCAGGTGGATGCCTGGGCGATCTGGGACCCGTGGTATTCGGCATTGACGCTGGATGGCAGCGCACGCCTGCTCGCCAACGGCGAAGGGCTGGGATTGACCGGCGGGTTCTTTCTGTCCTCGCGGCGTTACGCCACCGCGTGGGGGCCGTTCGTGCAGCAGGTGATGCTGCAGCTCAACCAGGCCGATGGCTTGCTGGAGCGCGACCGCGCCGGCAGCATCAAGGTGCTGGCGCAGGTCAGCGGGCTGTCGCCTGCGGTGGTCGAGCGCACGCTGGCGCATCGCCCGCCGGCCAGCGTGCAACCGCTCAGCGCCGAGGTCATCAAGGCGCAGCAGGCCACCGCCGATCTGTTCTACGCGCAACGTCTGTTGCCCAAACGCGTGCTGGTGGCCCCGGCGGTATGGCGTGCGCCCGCGGTTGCCGCGGTGCCAGCGGCAGGCAAGCAGGCGGCGGGCAAGTGATGCGTGGAAGCAGGGATACAGTCGCAAGCAGGAGCGCATGCGCAGGCCAGAACGCGTGCTCAGCATCCGTGAGCGGGCAGGCGCATACCGCTGTCTCGCTGCATCGCCCCAACAGCAAGGCCGCGCGATGAGTCGCCGCTCGCAGCGATTAGGCAACGTGCTGGTGCCCTGGCTAGTGCCGCTGGCCTTGCTGGTGGCCTGGCAGGTCGCGGCCTCCGGCGGCTGGTTGCCGCAGCGCATCCTGCCCGCACCGGATGCGGTGTTGCGTGCCGCAGTGACGTTGGTGCAAACCGGCGAGTTGTGGCAACACCTGGCGATCAGCAGCTGGCGCGCGGCCGTGGGCCTGGCCATCGGCGGCAGCATCGGGTTTGCGCTGGGCCTGCTCACCGGCGTGTCGCGTGTGGCCGAACGCCTGCTCGACAGCACCTTGCAGATGCTGCGCAACGTGCCGCATCTGGCGCTGATCCCGCTGGTGATCCTGTGGTTCGGGATCGACGAGGGCGCCAAGCTGTTTCTGGTGGCGCTGGGCACGTTCTTCCCGATCTATCTCAATACCTATCACGGCATCCGCAGCGTGGACCCGGCCCTGATCGAGATGGCGCGCAATTACGGCCTACGCGGCCCGCAGCTGTTTGTGGATGTGTTGTTGCCCGGTGCGTTGCCGTCGATTCTGGTCGGCTTGCGCTTTGCGTTGGGCCTGATGTGGCTGACCCTGATCGTGGCCGAAACCATTTCCGCCAGTTCCGGCATCGGCTATCTGGCCACCAACGCGCGCGAGTTTCTGCAGACCGATATCGTGGTGGTGGCCATCGTGCTGTACGCGCTGCTCGGCAAGCTGGCCGATCTGGCCGCACGCGGGCTGGAAGCCTGGTGGCTGGGCTGGCATCCGGCGCAGCAACAGCGTGCGGAGCTGCGCCGGTGAGCGCGGCCGACACCGGCCTGCCGCTGAGCCTGCGCGGCATCGGCAAGCGTTATGGCGACAGCGAGGTCTTGCGTGGCGTCGACCTTGAGGTCGCGCCTGGCGCCTGCGTGGCGGTGGTCGGGCGCAGCGGCTGCGGCAAGAGCACCTTGCTGCGCGTGATCGCCGGGCTGGAAGCAGCCGATACCGGTACCGTCGACAGCGGTCATGCAGCGCTGGCAGCGCAGCGCGATGCGGTGCGGCTGATGTTCCAGGACGCGCGGCTGCTGCCGTGGAAGCGCGTGATCGACAACGTGGCGCTGGGCCTGGGGCGTACCGGGCGGGTGCAGGCACAGGCGGCGCTGGACGCGGTGGGGCTGGGTGCACGCGGTGGCGACTGGCCGGCGGCGCTGTCCGGCGGTCAGCGCCAGCGCGTGGCCCTGGCGCGCGCACTGGTACACCGGCCGCGGCTGCTGTTGCTGGACGAACCGCTGGGCGCACTGGATGCGTTGACGCGCATCGAGATGCAGCAGCTGATCGTGCAGTTGTGGCGGCAGTACGGCTTCACCCTGGTGCTGGTGACCCACGATGTGGCCGAGGCGAGCGCGCTGGCCGATCGCATCGTGCTGATCGAACACGGCCAGGTCGGCCTGGACCTGCCGGTGCCGGTGCCGCATCCGCGTGCCCCCGGCGCGCCGGCCCTGGCGGCAATCCAGGCGCAGGTGCTGTCGCGTCTGCTGGGGGCGTCGCACGTGCCGGCGCCAGCGGCTGCGGAGAGTCCTGCTGCGGCGCCTGCGTCGCTGCCGCTGCGGCGGATCGTGTAACGACGTGTCCGTCGGCCTGGGGTGGTCCAGGCCAGTGGGCGAACCCACACCGCCCAGCCCAGGCGCCAACGCGTGTGAGCCGGTCCGGCTGTCCCGCATCGGCACCTGCGCAGCCGCCAAACCTTGAAACCCCGCACGGCAGCCGCATCTGCACGGTATCGTCGGCGTCGCCGGCCACCAGTTCAGAGGATTATCCCCATGCGGATGGACAAGCTCACCTCGCGGTTCCAGCAGGCGCTGGCCGACGCGCAGTCGCTGGCCGTGGGCCGCGACCACAACATCATCGAGCCGGTGCACGTGCTCGCCGCATTGCTCGACCAGAGTGGCGGCAGCACGCGCCCGCTGCTGTCACAGGCCGGCGTCAACGTGCCGCTGCTGCGCGAGCGGCTGGGCGAGGCGCTGGACACGCTGCCCAAGGTCTCCGGGCAGGAGGGCAACCTGTCGATCGGCAACGATCTCAACCGCCTGCTCAACCAGACCGACAAGCTGGCCCAGCAACATGGCGACGCCTTCATCGCCAGCGAGTGGTTCGTGCTGGCCGCCGCTGACGATGCCAGCCCGCTGGGCGTGGCCCTGCGCGCGGCCGGCGGCGACAAGAAGAAGATCGAAGCCGCCATCGACAAGTTGCGCGGCGGCGAGACCGTGCAATCGGAAAACGCCGAGGAACAACGCCAGGCGCTGGAAAAATACACCATCGACCTGACCGCACGTGCGGAGAGCGGCAAACTCGATCCGGTGATCGGCCGCGACGAAGAAATCCGCCGCACCATCCAGGTGTTGCAGCGGCGCACCAAGAACAACCCGGTGCTGATCGGCGAACCCGGCGTGGGCAAGACCGCCATTGTCGAGGGCCTGGCGCAACGCATCATCAATGGCGAAGTGCCCGAAGGCCTGCGCGGCAAGCGCGTGCTGTCGCTGGACATGGGCGCGCTGATCGCCGGCGCCAAATTCCGCGGCGAGTTCGAAGAACGGCTGAAGGCGGTGCTCAGCGACCTGTCCAAGAACGAAGGCCAGATCATCCTGTTCATCGACGAGCTGCACACCATGGTCGGCGCCGGCAAGGCCGATGGCGCGATGGACGCCGGCAACATGCTCAAGCCGGCGCTGGCGCGCGGCGAGCTGCATTGCATCGGCGCCACCACGCTGGACGAATACCGCAAGTACATCGAAAAGGACGCGGCGCTGGAGCGGCGCTTCCAGAAGGTGTTCGTGGGCGAACCGACGGTGGAAGACACCATCGCGATCCTGCGTGGGCTGAAGGAACGCTACGCGGTGCATCACGGCGTGGAGATCACCGACCCGGCGATCGTTGCCGCCGCCACCTTGTCCAACCGCTACATCACCGACCGCCAGCTGCCGGACAAGGCGATCGACCTGATGGACGAGGCGGCATCGCGCATCCGCATGGAGATCGACTCCAAGCCGGAAGAACTCGATCGCCTGGAGCGCCGCCTGATCCAGCTCAAGATCCAGCGCGAGATGCTGAAGAAGGAAAAGGACGACGCCTCGCGTCAGCGCCTGGCCGATCTGGAAACCGACATCGACAAGCTCGAGCGCGAGTTCTACGACCTCAACGAGTTGTGGAAGTCGGAAAAGGCCGCGCTGCAGGGCACCACCAAGGTCAAGGAGCAGATCGAGCACGCCAAGCTGGAACTGGAGGCGGCGCAACGGCGCCAGGACTACGCCAAGATGAGCGAGATCCAGTACGGCGTGCTGCCGCAGCTGGAAAAGCAGATGGCGCTGGCCAACGAGGTCGAACATCACGACTTCAAGCTGGTGCAGGACCGCGTGACCGCCGAGGAAATTGCCGAGGTGGTGTCGCGCTGGACCGGTATCCCGGTCAACAAGATGCTCGAGGGCGAACGCGACAAGCTGCTGCGCATGGAAGACGAGCTGCACCAGCGCGTGGTCGGCCAGAACGAGGCGATCAAGGTCGTCTCCGACGCGGTGCGGCGTTCGCGCGCCGGCCTGTCCGATCCCAATCGTCCGAGCGGCTCGTTCCTGTTCCTGGGCCCGACCGGCGTGGGCAAGACCGAGTTGTGCAAGGCGCTGGCGGACTTCCTGTTCGACAGCACCGAGGCGATGATCCGCATCGACATGAGCGAGTTCATGGAGAAGCACTCGGTCTCGCGGTTGATCGGTGCGCCTCCGGGCTATGTGGGCTATGAGGAGGGCGGCTATCTGACCGAGGCGGTGCGGCGGCGTCCGTATTCGCTGATCCTGCTGGACGAGGTGGAAAAGGCGCATGCCGATGTCTTCAACATCCTGCTGCAGGTGCTCGACGACGGCCGCCTGACCGATGGCCAGGGCCGCACGGTGGACTTCCGCAACACCGTCATCGTGATGACGTCCAACCTGGGCTCGCACCAGATCCAGGAGCTGTCCGGCGACGGCAGTGCCGAGGCCTATACGCAGATGAAGGCAGCGGTGATGGGCGTGGTGCAAGCGCATTTCCGCCCGGAGTTCATCAACCGGCTCGACGACATCGTGGTGTTCCATCCGCTGGACAAGGCGCAGATCAAGTCGATCGCGCGCATCCAGTTGCATGGGCTGGAAAAACGCCTGTCCGAGCGCGGCCTCAAGCTGGACCTGGACGATGCCGCGCTGGAACTGCTCGGCAATGTCGGTTTCGATCCGGTGTATGGCGCGCGCCCGCTCAAGCGTGCGATCCAGTCGCAGGTGGAAAACCCGCTGGCCCAGCAGATCCTGTCCGGCCAGTACCTCGGCGGCGACACCGTGCGCGTGCGTGCCGAGGGTGGGCGGCTGGTGTTTGGCAAGGGCTGAGTGAGTAAGGATCGTCCCGCAGAATGCGGGACGATCCGCTGACGTCGGGCAACGTGTTCGGATGGTGTTCCGGGGCAAGCAGTATCCGGGTACTATCGGGCCAGAGACCGACGGAAGAAACACAGATGCGCATGGCTGATCTGATCATCGGTATCGTCATGTGGACAGGCTCGGCAGTTGCAGGCCACGCCGCCCAACCACCGGATTTCGTGGCTGCCGTCGATGCCTATGAAGCAAAGGACTATTCGCGCTGCGCGGAAATTTTAGGCTCGCTGCAACGCGCTTCCATCCCGTTTCCACAAAATGCGCAGCTGCTGCAGGTGGAATGTCTTGCGGCAGCTGGCCGCACCGATGAAGCGTTGCGTTATCTCGATTCGGAGATTCCGCACGGTCGTATCGCTGCCGAAGACCTGCGTGGTAAAGATCGTCCCGGACTCAATCGACTACGCAAGACCAAAGCGTGGCCGGCGTTGTTGGCGAAGGCAGAGCATCTTGGTGCGCAGCAAAATGCTTTTTTGGATCAAGCGCTGCGACAGGAACTGCTGGCGCGTGTTGAAAAGGACCAGCAGGTCCGTCGCGCCGCGATTGCTGCCGGCGGAAAGCCGGAAGATTGGGCACGCATCGCACCGGTCGATCGCGATAACACCGCATGGTTGAAGCAAGTCGTCGCACGCCAAGGCTGGCCAGGCAATGCACTGGTTGGAGAGGACGGCGCAGAGGCCGCGTGGATACTGGTACAGCATGCCGATGCAGATCCGACGTTTCAGGCGCAGATGTTGCCGTTGCTGGAAGCGGCGCTTTCCCGCAGAGATGTAGCGGCAGACCATGTTGCGTTGCTGACTGATCGCGTGTTGCGTGCACAAGGCAAACCGCAGCGTTACGGAACGCAGTTTGAGACCGAGGCAGACGGGCACATGTCGCTGCAACCTACCGAGGACGAAGCGGGACTCGATGCGCGGCGGCGCGCAGTGGGGTTGCCGTCCATTGCCGATTACAAGCGGATGCTGCAAGAGACGTATCACACGCCAGTGCGTTGATCGTCGCGCAGTGGGTACGCAATCGCGTAGTCAAACCGGGCGTCAACGGAACTAACCGCTGGCGATGTCGTCATGGCGTGCTGGCATGAGGTGCGGGCCGGTAGCCGGGTATTGTCGAATGTCCTGTCCGAGCGAGCCGCGCCATGACCGATCCGCAGTGGAAGCCCGAAACCATCGCCGTGCACGGCGGTTATCAGCCAGATCCGACCACGCGTGCGGTGGCGGTGCCGATCTACCAGACCGTCGCCTACGCCTTCGACGATACCCAGCATGGCGCGGACCTGTTCGACCTCAAGGTGCAGGGCAATATCTACAGCCGCATCATGAACCCGACCAATGCCGTGCTGGAGCAGCGCGTGGCTGCGCTGGAAGGCGGCATCGGTGCATTGGCGCTGGCCTCCGGGCAGGCCGCGGTGACCTATGCGATCCAGACCATTGCCGAGGCCGGCGACAACATCGTCTCCTCCAGTGCGTTATATGGCGGCACCTACAACCTGTTCGCGCATACCTTGCCGCAGTTCGGCATCGGCACGCGCTTTGCCGATTATCGCGATCCGCAGGCGTTTGCCGGCTTGATC
The DNA here is from genome assembly GCF_056725285.1 of Xanthomonas sp. NCPPB 1826. Classification (NCBI taxonomy): domain Bacteria; kingdom Pseudomonadati; phylum Pseudomonadota; class Gammaproteobacteria; order Lysobacterales; family Lysobacteraceae; genus Xanthomonas; species Xanthomonas sp. NCPPB 1826. The sequence continues at coordinate 3,753,152 of NZ_CM161521.1, read as the reverse complement.
GATGAACGTACCAAGGCGGTATTCGTCGAGTCGATCGGCAATCCGCGCGGCAACATCACTGATATCGAGGCCGTGGCCGCGGTGGCGCATGCGCATGGCGTGCCGCTGATCGTGGACAACACCGTGGCCACGCCGTCGCTGCTGCGGCCGATCGACTTCGGCGCCGACATCGTGGTGCACTCGCTGACCAAGTATCTGGGCGGCCATGGCAACAGCATCGGCGGGGCGATCGTGGACAGCGGGCGCTTTCCGTGGGCGGCGCACAAACAGCGGTTTCCACGCCTTAACGAGCCGGACGTGAGCTATCACGGCGTGGTCTACACCGAAGCGCTGGGCGAGGCGGCATACATCGGCCGTGCGCGCGTGGTACCGCTGCGCAATACCGGCGCGGCGCTGTCGCCGTTCAACGCGTTCCTGATCCTGCAGGGCATCGAAACACTGCCGTTGCGGATGGAGCGCATCAATGCCAACACGCTGGCGATTGCGACGTATCTGCAGCAGCACCCGCGGGTTGCCTGGGTCAATTACGCCGCGCTGCCGGATCATCCGGAGCATGCGTTGGCGCAGAAGTACCTGGGCGGGCATGGTTCGGGCGTGCTGACCTTCGGCCTGCCCGGCGGGCGCGCGGCCGGCGCGCGTTTTCTGGATGCGCTGCAGTTGTTCACGCGGCTGGTGAACATCGGCGATGCGAAGTCGCTGGCAACGCACCCGGCATCGACCACGCACCGTCAGCTGGGCCCGGCCGAACTGGAACATGCCGGGGTCAGCGAAGACACGGTGCGGCTGTCGATCGGCATCGAGCACATCGACGACCTGCTGGCGGATCTGGAGCAGGCGCTGCAGGGGGCGTGAGGTTTGATAGCCGTGAACTGAGCAGGAGTGCGGGAAGGGACGAGCTAGCCCCTCTCCTGCGGAGGACGGGTAGCCCCTCTCCCGTCGGGGCGAGGAGGCACAGCTGGCGCGCCATGGGCGCGCGTGCCTTGGAGCGCCCGCGCCGCAAGCGCGGGCCGGGGCGCGGGAGTTGGGGTGAGGGTACGGGTTCTCCAGGCACCGCCAAGTACGCCGTCTGTCTCTGGCTTCGGTCAGGGCGTCAGCGCGGCCGGGGATTGGCTCTTCGGCTCGGTCAGACATCCTGTCTGACTCGCCGTCGCGGCACATCCCTGTGCCGCTCTCCGCCAATCCCCGGCCACGCTGCCGCCTCGGCACGTCGCTTCCATGACCCGGAAATCTTGAACACGCCAATGAAGTTCGGCTCGAAGTCCTCTCCCTTCGGGGCGAGGAGGCACAGCTTGCGCGCCATGGCGCGCGTGCCTTGGAGCGCCCGCGCCGCAGGCGCGGGCTGGCGCGTGGAGCGGGGGTTGGGGTGAGGGTACGGGGGCGAAGCCCACTCGCATGTGCGAGATGACGCTCGGTGGCAGGCATGCGGACATGCCGGCAGCCCCGGCATGCTGCTTCCATCCATGGCATGAGGCCTCGCTCCGTATCCTCATCCGCCCCTTCGGGGCACCTTCTCCCGGTGGGAGAAGGAATCGGCCATTCGCCATCCAGACGCGTGGCGACGCGTTGCGCCTGGCCGCCTGTCGCAGACCTCGGAGGCGCCCTGGGCCAATCCTGCTACCATGCGCGCCCCTGAGGTGACTGCCGGAGTTGCGGTGGTTTAAACGGGAATCCGGTGCGCGGATCGCCTTGGCGAACTGCAATGCCGGAGCTGCCCCCGCAACGGTGGGCGAGGTCAGATGCCGCAACACGCCACTGTGCAGTCGCATGGGAAGGCGCGGCATCGGAGGCGCAGGCTTCCACTCGCGAGCCCGGAGACCGGCCTGAGGGATTGAACCGGCACGCGGTGGGCGTGGCCTTGATCGTCTGGCGCTGCCGCGTTGGACGCCTGGCCCGTTGCTGTCTGCCGCCCCATTGCCCCCGCGCGGGTAGGCGCGGTTCCAGGAGCAGCAGTCGATGTCCGTTTCTTCCGTTTTGCCGCGTCGTGCGGTGCTGGCCGTGGGGCTGTCGCTGTGCGTGGCCACCCTGGCCCATGCCGAGGCCGCCATCGATCTCGACCAGGTCGTGGTCACCGCCTCGCGTACTGCGCAGACCCAGGACCAGACGCTGGCGCCGGTCACCGTGATCGACCGCGCGCAGATCGAGCGTCGCCAGGTGAATTCGCTGCAGGACTTGCTGCGTGGCGAAGCCGGGGTGGCGCTGGCTAACAATGGCGGCCCGGGCAAGCCGACCTCGCTGTTCCTGCGCGGCACCGAGTCCGACCAGGTGGTGGTGCTGATCGATGGCGTGCGCATCGGCTCGGCCACCTCGGGCGGAGCGGCGTTGCAGGATCTGCCGATCGAGCAGATCGAGCGCATCGAAATCGTGCGTGGTCCGTTCTCCAGCCTGTACGGTTCCGAGGCGCTGGGCGGGGTGATCCAGATCTTTACCCGGCGCCCGCAAGGCCGCTTCGTGCCCACCTTCAGCGCGGCGGCCGGCAGCGACAATGCGCGCCGCTATAGCGCGGGCCTGGCCGGGCGCAGCGAAGGCGATCTGAGCGAAAGCGGTGGCTGGTATTCGGCCAACGCGGTGCATGACGAAACCGATGGCATCAACGCGTATCTGGACACCAGCTCCAGCGACTACGACCCGGATCGCGATGGCTACCGCAACGATTCGCTGAGCGTGCAGGGCGGCTGGCGCTTTAATCGCCAGTGGGACGCCGACGTGCATGCCTTGCGCGCGCAAAGCCGCAACGAATACGACGGCTCGGCCTTCGGCGGCAACCTGTCCAAGGGCGTGCAGCAGGCGGTCGGTGGCCGTGTGCGTTACGCGCCTACCGATGCGGTCAAGCTCACTGCCAGCGTCGGCAGCAGTTCCGACTTCAGCGATGCGTATTACGACGGTGCGTATCTGTCCACCTATGACACCCGCCGCAAGCAGGGCACGTTGCAGGCCGATATCGCTGCCGGCGCGGGCCTGTTCACGGTCGGCTTCGACTGGCAGCGTGACGCCATCGCCAGCAGCGACAATTACGATGCCGACAGCCGCATCGACCGAGCCGCATTCGCGCAGTGGCAACAGAGCTTCGGTGCGCAGTCCTTGCAGGCCAGCCTGCGTCGCAACGACAACAGCCAGTTCGGCGGCAAGACCACCGGCAGCCTGCTGTGGGGCTGGGATGTTGCCGAGCATCTGCGCCTGACCGCCAGCTACGGCACCGCGTTCAAGGCACCGACCTTCAACGAGTTGTATTACCCCGATTTCGGCAATCCGTTGCTGGGGCCGGAAACCTCCAAGAGCGCCGAGCTCGGCCTGCGCGGTAGCTACGGCTGGGGCACCTGGACGCTGAGCGCGTTCCAGACCCGCATCGACGATCTGATCGCCTACGACGCGTCGTTGGTGGATGCGGCGCATCCGTTCGGGCAGCCGAACAATATCGATCAGGCGCGCATCCGCGGCGTGGAAGCCGGCTATGACACCGAGCTGGCCGGCTGGACCGTACGCAGCGCCTTGACCTGGCTGCAGCCGCAGGCCGATGGCGAGGTCAACAACGGTAACTGGTTGCCGCGGCGTGCGCGGCAGAGCGGGCGCATCGATGCGGACCGCAGCTTCGGTGCATTCGGCGTCGGCGCGAGCCTGTTCGGGTCCGGCAAGCGCTTCGACGATCTGGCCAACACCGAGCGCCTGGCCGGGTACGGGTTGCTGGATCTGCGCGTGAGCTATGCCGTGACCGTGGACTGGAAGGTATCGCTCACCGCCAACAACGTGTTCGATCGCCAGTACGAAACCGCACGCTGGTATGCGCAGCCGGGGCGCAATTATCTGCTGACGTTGCGTTATCAGGCCGCGCAGTAAGCGCGGCTGTTGCGCCGTGCATGCGCACTGTGAGGTGAGCGCGCAACGAGGTGGGGCAGGGCGTCGTGCCGCTGGGCGAACTCACGCGTCGATTTGTCGACAGGCCGGCCGGCTGCACCAGGCATTGGCGCTACAGTGCGAGCGTGTGGTGCTGGTGGTGGCAGGTTTGCCGATGGTTCTGACGGGAGAGGCGGTGTGACAAGCGATTGGATCCATGGTGCCTGTGCGGTGCCGGACGCGCGCGTGCGCGCGGCTGCGCTGGCGCGGCAGGAGCAACTGACCAAGCCGCACGGCGCGCTGGGCCGGCTGGAACAGCTGGCAGTGCAGCTGGCGGCCTGGCAGCGCAATGAGCACCCCACCGTGCAGCGGGTCTGGATCGCGGTGTATGCCGCCGACCACGGCGTCGCCGCCGAGGGCGTGTCTGCGTTTCCGCAGGCGGTCACCGGCGAGATGGTGCGCAATTTCGCCCGCGGTGGCGCCGCCATTGCGGTGCTGGCGCGCGAGCTCGGTGCGCGCCTGGAAGTGGTAAATCTGGGCGTGGTCAACGACCCGGGCGAGTTGCCGCGGGTGCGGCGTGCCTGGATCGCGCCGGCCAGTGCCAACATCTGCGAGCAGCCGGCGATGAGTTCCACCCAGTTGCGCGACGCGCTTGCCGCGGGCGCCGAAAGCGTCGCCCAGGCAAAGAGTTGCGACACGCAGCTGTTTGTCGGCGGCGAAATGGGCATCGGCAACACCACCTCGGCCGCGGCGTTGGGCTGCGCGCTGCTGTCGCAATTTCCGCAGGCGATGGCCGGCGCCGGCACCGGGCTGGATGCCGAGGGCATCGCCCACAAGGCCACCGTAATCACCCGTGCGCTGGCCCTGCATGCCGATGCTGCGACGCCGTTGGAGCGGTTGCGCCGGCTGGGCGGTTTCGAGATCGCCGCCCTGGTCGGTGCCTACATCGCCGCTGCGCAGGCCGGGATTCCGGTGCTGGTGGATGGCTTCATCAGCACCGCCGCGGCGCTGGTCGCCACCCATCTCAATGGCGGCGTGCGCGAATGGCTGTTGTTCGGGCATCGCTCGCAGGAGCGCGGCCACGCCGCCTTGCTGCGCGCACTGGATGCCGAACCCTTGCTGCAACTGGACCTGCGCCTGGGCGAGGCCAGCGGCGCAGCGGTGGCGATTCCGCTGCTGCGTCACGCCTGCGCCTTGCACAACGGCATGGCCACGTTTGCCGAAGCCGGCGTGTCCGACGCATGAGTGTGCAGATCAGCTTGCTGCGGTACGGCGACACTGGCTAGCACAGCGACCGCGGTCAGCTCGACGACCCGCTCGCTTAACTGGCAGGCAGCAACTGCGCGCGGCCACCGCCGATGGCGCATGGGATGCGGTGGTGGCCTCGACGCTGTAACACCTGCGCCTGGTTCGCCACCGGGTTGTATGCAGCCGAACGCGCCAGCGACGTTGCGCAAGATCGGGACCGCGCGCCGTGCCGATCTGCGCGATGCTGGGGCTGTCCAACAGGAAACGCCCATGCCAGCAGCTGCTTCGGTCGTCTTCAATCGCCAGCGCAGCGTCGAGCGCGTCGTCGCCCATCTGCAGGCCAGCATTCGCGCCGGCGAACCGCTGCCGGACCTGGCCGCATTGGCGGCAGTCGCGCAGCAGTCGCCGCATCATTTCCATCGGGTCTATCGCGCGTTGGCCGGCGAAACCCTGGGGCAGACCATTGCGCGGCTGCGGCTGAGTTATGCGCTGCATCTGCTGGGCGAGCCGGCCAGCACGGTGACCGAGGTGGCGCTGGCGGTGGGTTATCAGACCCCGCAGGCGCTGGCACGCGCGTTCCGCAGCCTGTTGCAGGCCAGCCCGAGCAGCTTGCGCAACGCGCCCGCGGTGCGCGCACAGAAACTGCAGCAGCTGGCCATGCCCTCGCTGCCGCCGCAGATGTCCGGCGCACCCTTGCAGGTGCTGGTGCAAATGCTCGATCCGCTGGAAGTGGTGGTGCTGCGCCAGCGCGGCGCCTTCGACGATCTGGACCGTGGCTTCGGCCGCATCGCGGCCTGGGCCGAGCGCGCCGGTGCAATCGAACAACTGCAGGCCTTGATCGGCCTGCCGCTTAGCGACCACCGCGATGTGCCGGCACATCGGCATCTGTTCGAATGCGGCATGGTCTTCGACGCCGCACTGTCGCCGCCGGCGCCGCTGCAACTGCGCCAGCTCGACGGCGGCGCGCATGCAGTGCTGCGTCATGTGGGCTCTTATGCAGGTATCGAAGACGCGCTCGACCGCGTGCTCGCGCAATGGCTGCCCGACAGCGGCTACGTCCTGCGCGATGCGCCGCTGCACTATCTCTACCTGGACGACCCCGAAGCGGTGGCAGAGGCAGAGCTGCGTGCCGACATCCGTGTGCCGGTCCGGCCCGCGACGGACGCCGATGCCGCCTGAGCTACCACCGGCAGGAACACCATCTGCGGCGGCGGATGCATCAGGAACTGCTGGTGCGAGATATTCCACGCATACGCGCCGGCCAGCGGGAAGGCCAGGCAGTCGCCAGGCGCCAGCGCTGCGATAGGTTGGTTGCGCGCCAGCACGTCCTTGGGCGTGCACAGCTGCCCGACCAGGGTGACCGGGGTGTCGCGCAGCACCGGCGCGTGCCTGCCACGCAATACGCGGAACGGGTGATCGTGGCCTTGCGCGGCCGGGGTGCGGAAGTGATGGGTGCCGCCGCGGGCGATCGCAAACCACGCGCCGTGGCTGCGCTTGAGGTCCAGCACGTCCATCAGATACCAGCCGCAGCTGGCGCTGACATAGCGCCCGGGTTCCAGCCGCAGGCGCAGTGCCTGGCCGTGTTCGCGTAGCAAGGCAGGCAAGCCGGCGCAGAAGCCGGCCCAGTCGAACGATGATTCCGGTGCCAGATAATCTACACCGAAGCCGCCGCCTGCATTCACCCGCAACGGGCCAAGCGCGTAGGCCTGCCGCCACTGCTGCACGGTGCGCAGGTAGGCGGCGATCAGATGCAGCTGCGCGCCGGCATCGCGCTGATGCGACATCAGATGGAAATGGAAGCCCTCCAGCCGCAGCGAGGGGCTGGCCCGCAGCCGCTGGATCGCCGCGTCCAGATCGTCCGGGTCCAGGCCGAACGGCGAGGGCTGCCCGCCCATCATCAGGCGCGTGCTCTGCGCACCGGGCACGGCGATGTTCATGCGTAGGAATACCGGCACGCAGCGGCCGGCCTGCGCCGCGATCGTGGCCAGGCGTTCCAGTTCGCCCAGGCTTTCCACATGCACGGTGCAGTCGGGCAGTGCGACGGCCTGGGCCAGTTCGCCATCGAGCTTGCCAGGGCCGCCGAACAACAACGCGGCCTGGGGTTGTTGCCGATGCAGCCAGGCCAGTTCGCCGCCGGAGGCTGCCTCGAAGCCATCCACGTGCGGGGCGAGCGTGTGCAGGATCGGCGGCTCCGCATTGGCTTTTGCCGCGTAGAACAGCTCGCAGTCGGCCGGCAGTTGCGCGCGCATCCAGGCCGCATGCGCATCCAGTGCGGCCAGGTCGTAGACGTAGGCGCACAGCGGGCCATCGCTTTTGTCGCGGATGCCCGGCAATGCCTGCATCACTGCGTCCATATCGATGCGCAGGCTCATGCCGCCACCTGCCGTGCCGCAGCGATGCGTGGCATCGGATTGGGCAGCGCGGTGTAATCGGATTGGCGATCGGCGCGTTGCCACAGCCGCGTGCCCAGATTGTTCTTGCCGGGCAGCGGCGCGCCGTCGATCAGGCCCTGCAGCGCGGTTTGCGCGCCATGACGTTGCTGCCAGCGTGCGGCGATCTCGCCAACGCAGTGCCACAGGCGCGCTTCGAGCACGTCATCGCCTTCGGTGAGGTGGAAGATCGCCTCGGCCAGATTGTTGACCAGCGCGCAATACGCCACGCGATTCCAGCCCTGTTCTGGCGTGTAGTACAGCGATTGCCGGGCGCGTTCGCCCACGCCCTGCAAGCGCGTGGCGGGCCAGTGATGTGCGAGCAGCTTGGTGCCTTCCAGGTCGCGGATCCATACCCGGGTCGGCCAGCCATCGGCAAACCCGATCACGGTGTTCTGCAGGTGCGGTTCCAGCGCAATGCCGTGCTGGAACAGGGCACTCCACACCCCGTCCAGCAGCAAGCCGGCATAGGCACGGAACCACAGCAGCGTGGCGGTGTGGCGATCCATCTGCGCGCCGCCCTGTGCCTGCAGCCTGGACGCACACACGCTGTTGCCCTGCGCATCGCAGGTGAACAACGCGGCGGCCACCTGCGGCTGCCAACGCGCGCGTTGCGCGGCGGGCAGGGTCTGCCGGTACAGGATGCCGAAGCTCTCCGACAGGCCACGCGCCGCCAGCGGGTCGGCATCGTGCAAGGCGGGATCGACCTGGGCGACCTCCAGCGAGGTGGCCGCCGGCTCCAGCATCACATCGAAGCCCGGCACCTGCACGGCCAGCGCACGCCAGCTCGGTGCCAGCAGCTCGGTGAGTGCGACCGCACTTTCCAGCTCGTACCAGGCGTTCTTGCGCACGCAGTTGGTCAACCGCACATGCACCGAGCACTTGAGGAAATAATCCAGTTCCGGGTGATACAGCGTGCGCACCGACGAGGTGGGCCGCAGTGCCTCGCCCAGCATGCCGACAGGCTCGATCAGCCCGCGTGCCTGCAGGGTGCGCAGCAGCGGGTCGTCGAGCAGGCGCTGCGCTTCCCACGGATGACAGGGATACAGCGCGTCGCTGCCGGAGAGCTGCCGCAGGCTGGCACGCACATCGCGGCCCTGCATGCGCAGCAGCCGTGGGTCGATGCGGAACCAGAACAGCTGGAACGCGGCGCGCGCTTCCGGCGCGCAGGCCAGTACCTGCGCCAGATCGACGCCTTCGCGGCTCTTGGGCGTGGGATGCAAGGCATGCCCCCACAGCATCGATTGTTCGGCGTCGATCATCGACTCGCCGGTCGCGGCGCTGCCCTGTGCCTGGCGCAGCAGTGCGGCAGTGATCGCCACGCTGTTGGCGCTTTGCGCGAGCAGTTCCGGGTTGACCGTCTGCGTGCTGCCCAGCGTCTGCAGCAGGCAACGCGCCAAGGCATGCGCGTCCAGGCTCTGCCACGGTTGGCCGGCGCTCTTGAGAAACGGCGTGGAGGCAAAGCGGCAGCGGCCCAGGCGATCGGCATAGGCGATCCGCACACACAGCGCGCCGGTGTCGCCTAGATCGATCCGCAGCCAGCGCTGCTCGGCCACGCGCGGGCCGGGGCGATCCAGCCCGCGGTAATCGAAGTCCACTGTGCGCTGCGGAATTGCGAACTCGCGCAGGTAGCAGTTCAACCAGCAACTGCAGGCCTGCGCGTCGGCCATGCTGTCGTACCAGGGGTCATGCATCGTGTGCGGCGACATCGGCGGATCTCCTCGAAGGGAAGCGCACCAGAACGGTGAGCGCAGCGGCGGCCGCAGCCAGCGCGGCAGCCAGGAAAGGGGTGGCAGGGCCGGCCGCCTGGGCCAGCGCGCCGGCAGCGGCACCGGCGAACACGCCGGCCCATTTGCCGCAGGCATCGAAGCGGCCGAACAAACGCCCGGCGCCATGCCCGCTGGCGACCAGCGCCAGGCTGCGGTTGAGCCCACGCAGGCCGAACAACATGCCGAACCCGAACAGTAGGCGTGCCGCTGCCAATGCGGCGGCGTCGTGCAGCAGCGCCTGCCACAGGCAGGCCAGCGCGAATAGCGCCAGGCCGGGCACCAGCCAGGCCTCGCCATCGCCGCGCCGCCACCACGGCAGCACCACCAGATAGACCAGGTGCGGCAGGCTGTAGAGCAGGCCGGCCAGCGCGTCGTGGCCGGCGCCGCGCGCCAGCGCATACGGGATGAAGTAGGGGAAGGTCACCACCATCGCGAAGCAGAACAGGAACTGCGCGATCAGCAACGCAGGCCATAGTGCGCTGGCCGGTGTGGTGGTCGGTGCTGACGCCGATGGCGCCGACGTAACCGCATGCCCGGAGGGTGTGGACTGCGCAGTGGGCGCGGTCGGCCGTGGCGCAGGCCGGTCGGCGGGCAGACGCCAGGTCAGCGCGAACGCCAGCAGCGGCAGCAGCGCAAGCGCGCGATACAGCGACTGCGCCGGGCCAAGCGCCACGGCCAGGCCCAGCAACGCAGGCGCGCTGACCATCGCCAGGCGCGCCGAGTACTGCGTCCAGTCGAGCGCGCGCGCCAGCGGGCCGGCCTGCGGCTGGCTGGCCAGGTACGCATTGGCCGCCGCCAGCGAGCCGCCGCAGGTGCCTTGCACGATCAGGCCGATCACCAGCCAGCTCAGCGACGGCGCGAAGCCGGCGATCGCAAAGCCCAGCGCCAGCCCCAGTTGCGCACGCAGCAACGAGCGCTTGCGTCCATAGCGGTCGGCCAGGCGCCCCCAGGTGCCGGCCGTCAACGCGGTGCACAGCGTCGGCAACACGTACAGCACGCCGCTCCAGCCAACCGCCGCCGAGGGCGCCAGTTCGGCCAGCACCTGCGGCAGAAACAACGGCATGCCCAGTGCGGTGAAGGCGGCCAGGTAATGCGCGGCCAGCACCGGGCCCAGGATGCGCTTCATCGCTGGGCACCCGCCTGCCGACGCGGGCTCTGCTGCGCGCCAGCGAAGGCGTCGCCGAAGGGATTGGGCGCGCTATCGCCGTAGAACTTGTTGATGTCGCTCGCACCAGTGAGTTGCTTGCTGAGCAGGCTGCCGGCGCTGAGCAGGTACTTCACCGGCAGCCGCGGTGCGGCCAGCAGGCGACGTGCGGGAGCAGTATCGATGCCATCGACATCCAGCTGCGCCAGCGTCAAGGCGAACTGCGTCTGCAACTGCGTGTACAGCGGCGTGCGCAGCGCCGGCTGCCATTCGGCCAGGCCTTCCAGCACTGCCTGCAGATCCAGTTGCAGCACGATGGTGCAGAACATCTGTGCCAGGGCCTGCGGCTGGTCCACCGCGATGCGCGCGTCGTGCAGCGGGCCCAACGCGTCCAGATCCGGCAGCTGCGCGCGCAACTGCGGCATCGCGATGCGCGCGGCGTCGTTGTCCTTCATCAGCAGCCGCGTCGCCTGGCCATCGGCGTAGACCAGCACGCTGTTCTGCTGATTGGCTTCCAGCGCAATGCCGTAGCGCAGCCACAGGCGCAAATGCACCGCCAGCATCAGCTCGGTGTACTCGCGCCACCAGCCGAGCAGATCGCCCTGTGCAAAGCGCTCGGCCAGATGGATCGCCATCGGCCGGCCATCGGGCAACCGCGCGCACAGCGCGGCCACCGGCACCAGCGTGGTGGCGTCCAGCGGTGGGTAACGCCGCAGCAGATAGGCCAGATGACGGGTCTGTCCCACATGCCCGCCATGCGATTCGTCCACGAACATGCAGCGGCCGCGCAGGGCCGGATCCAGCGCATCGATGCGCCGCAGTGCGCGCTCCAGCCAGTGGCCGTCGTACAGCGTGGAGGGCTTGATCAGGCGCAGATTGAGCGCGCCCAGCGTGCGCATCGGAATCGGCAGCTTGAGATGCAGCTGCGGATGCTGCAGCGGCACCAGCGTGCGGACCGACAGGGTGGGGCGCACCTCCAGCCAGGCCTGCGGCGCCCGCAGTGTGCCTGGCGGCAGTGCAAAGCCGTCCTGCTCCAGCCGCGCCCACACCAGCGGATGCACCGGCCAGGCGACATGCGTGTCGGCCAGCGCAGGCGGCAGGCCCAGCGTGGCGAAGTCCGGCCACAACTCGGTTGGCGGCGCGCTGGTGCAGCTGACCTGCGCACGCGGAACCGCCAGCCAGCGCAGCGTAAAGGTGGGCGCGAATTCGGGCGCATAATCGCGCAGTTCCGAGGCATCCAGCCCGGCCTTGGCGCGTGCGGTGGGATAGAACGGATGATCGCGATAGCTGGCCAGTTGATCGCAGCGATACGCGCGCTCGGACGCGTCTGCATGCTGCAGCGCGTTGAGTAGCGCAGGTGCCTGTGCATCGTAGGCCTGGCGCGCCAGGCCCAGGTGGGCGGCAGCGCACTCGGCTTCTTCAGCGTAGGCGCGATGCAGCTGCTGGGTGTCCATGTCGAGCTGGGCGCTCATGCGCTGCAGCCAGGCCTGCGCACCGCGTTCGACCTGCGCGCCATCGGCGCCCTGCACGATCCAGCTGTCGCCGCAGGCGCTGATGTCCTGCAGATAGCCCTGCCGATGGATCGGCAACCACAGCGTGCCGTCTGGCAGATGCGCGATGCGCCACCAGCCCTCCACCGGGCTGGGGTCGGTCCATGCCGCCAGCACGCCTGCCTCGGGTATTGCGGCGCTGCCGCGGCTGGCAATACCGCGCAGATCCTCGCGCAGGCAGGCATCGATGATGCGGGTGGCGATATAGCGTTGGTCGGCGGCACTGCTCATGCGCGCAGCTCCGCGCCATCGATGCGCCACTGCAGCCCCGCTTCGGCATGCACCACCGCCTGTTGCAGCGCCTGTGCATCGCTGGCCACCGCGCTCAGCACACCCAGATAATCCTTGTTGGAATGGCTCAGGCGGATGCGCTCGCCGGGCGCGCGCATCCGCCGGTACTGCACATCGCTATGCGCATCGTGGTGGCGGCGATCTTCGCTGGCGGTCACCAGCTCGCCGTCTCGCTCGGCGACGTAGTAACGCAACAAGGCATGGGCACGATCGCAGCGCAGCTGCGGCAGCGGCAGGCCCAGATGCGGCGCCAGCGCGGCGGTGAACCATTGCCTGCCGAACATCTCGTCGAGCAGGAACTCGCGGCGGTCGCCGATGCTGCGGTAGTTGATCTCCACCAGCACCGGGCCGTCGCTGGTGAGGATGAATTCGCTATGGCACAGCCCGAAGCCGACCCCGAAGCTGCGCAACTGTTGCAGCGCCTGCGCAATCACCGGCGTGTCCACGCGGGCATCCCATTGCGCCTCGCATTCCACGAAGTGCGGCGGCGGCGACAAACGCACCTTGAAGCCGCCCAGCGCCTGCAGCGTGTGGCCGTCGCCCAGCGTTTCCAGCGTAAACAGCGCCCCTTCCAGCATGCCTTCCAGCAGCACGGTGCGCTGCGGATGGCGCTGCCACACATCGTCCAGATAGGCCTGCAACTGCTCGGCATCTGCACAGTGGCGCACGTCCAGGCTGGCCACGCCCTCGCGCGGTTTGGCCACCACCGGCCACGGAATATCGCCCGGCAATGCAGCACCCGGCGCCAGCGTGCAGAACCACGGCGATGGCAGTCCACGCGCACGCAGGCGCTGACGCATCGCCGCCTTGTTCTTGGCCGCGTAGCAGACCTGCCAGTCCTTGCCGGGCAGGCCGAGACCCGCTGCGACCAGCGCGGTGCTGGTCTGCAGATGATCGCTGTTGCTGAACACCGCGCGCGGCGATACATCGGCGTCGTGCAGCACATCCAGCACGCCGAGCGGATTGAACACATCGCATTCGATCACCCGTTGCGGCGCATGCGCCGGATGCTCGCGGAAATGGCTGAGGTGATCGAGTCGGTGGTCGGTCAGCAGCCACACCGGCAGGCCGAGCGCATGCGCGGCCGGAAGAAACCCTTCGGTGATGGCCGGATGGCAGACATGGGTGAGGATCACCAACGGTGCAGTGGATGTGGCAGTCATGGCAGCTCTCGTTCAACAGGACGGTGGAAAAAACCGGTACTGAAACGGGCTGCCTGGCGCCGCAGGGGCGTTGGGTGGCCTGCGATACGGTGATCGCATGCCGCATGCTGCGGCAGGGAGACGTGCGTCATGCACGCCGTGTTGTCTGTGGCGCCCGCCAGCGCGAGCGCCGTTGCCGTCAGCCGACCGACGCCCCTGTACGTCGGTCGCTACGGCATGTGCCGGGTGGGAGGCCTAAAACGTGTACTCCAGCCCGGCGGTGACGGTGCGCGACGGTGCGGCCTGGCGGCCCCACGGGCTGGTATCCACGCCGCGGAACCAGTACTGCCGATCGAACAGGTTGTTGATCGCCAGCGACGCGCTGAATTTTTGTCCATCGCGTTCAAACAGCGTATGGCTCACCTGCGTGTTCCACACCCAGTACGACGGCAACTCGCCGACCGAGGCGATCGCGTTCTCCTGCACGGTGTTTGCCGCATCGCTGTAGGCCTTGCTGAAGTAGTAGCTCGACAGTGCGACAGTGGTGTGACCGAGCGTGTAGTTGCCGCCCAGGGTGATCTGGTTGCGCGAGGTGTAGGGCACGCGCAGCCCGCGGAATGCGCCCGATTCCTGGCTGGCATCCAGATACGCATAACCGGCGTTGAGGGTGAGCGCGCGCAGGTTTTCCGGGCTCCATTGCAGTTCCAGCTCGCCGCCTTGATGGCGGGTCTTGCCGAGGTTGCGGAACACGCGCGTGGTGTTGTCCAGCTGGATCTGCTGATCGAAATCGATCAGATAGGCACCGAGCTGGATGCGGGTGCGGTCGTTGGGCTGGTAGCGCGTGCCGGCTTCGTAATTCCACGCCAGTTCGGCATCCAGGTTGTTGCCGAAGATGATCTGGGTGACCTGCGGCGCACGCAGCGAGCGCTGCCCGTCCGCATAGAAGAACCATTGTGCGTTGGCCTGGAAACCCACCGTCAACCCCGGCAATACATCGCGGGTCTGGTTGCGCGTACGCAGGCCGGTGGCGCGATTGAAATAGCGCGAATCCAGCCGCTCGTAGCGCAGGCCCGGGGTGATGGTCAGGCGTTCGTCGGGCAGGGTGATGGCATTGCTGACGTAGGCGGCCAGGGCGCGGTCTTCAAATTGCCAGTCACGCACGCTGGTGAACAGGCCATCGCGCAGACGCAGATTGCCGACCAAAAAGTCGATGTCCTCGTGCACCGCACGCACGCCGGCGGTCCACTGCTGACGCACGCCACCGGCATCGCCCATGCTCCAGCTCAGCCGCGGCTCGCTGCCGACCACGCGGAAGTCGCGCGGTGCGGTCTGGCGCAGTTGCGGCGGCAGGTCCGAACGCCAGGTTTCGGTGGCGGCCTGACGCATGCCGACGATGAAATTGCGGCTGCTGCGCGCGCTGAAGTTGGTCCAGGACAACCGAACATCTTTCAGCGGCCCCCAGTCTCCGAACAACTGCTCGTAGCTCAACGACGCACGCGTGGTACGCCCATTGAAGCTGTCCAGCGGGCGGGTGGACTGGCGCGGGTCGCGCCGGTAATCGTCCGGGCTGAGCGCGCCGGCCAGATCCATGTCGACCAGATAGCGTTGCACGCTGGCCTTGAGCAACTTGGTGTCATCCAGCCACCACTCCGCACGCACGCGCAGATTGCTGATGTCGGTATCGCTGTGTGCGCGCCAGTACTCGCCGTAAGTGCGATTGGCATCGACCTGCAGGCCGAGGTTGTCGGTGAGGTAGCCGCCGCTGCTGAGCGCGCTGTCCTGCAGGAACTGGCCCTGGCCGCCGGCGGTGACCTTGTGGGCCAGCGTGGTACTCCACTCGCTGGGGATCTCCTTGCTGACCAGATTGATCACCCCGCCGACGTTGTTCGGCCCGTACTGCACGGCCGCGCCACCGCGCACGATATCGATGCGGTCGATCTGGTTCAGCCCCACCGGAAACAACGACAGGCTGGTCTGCCCGTACGGCGCCAGTGCCAGCGGAATGCCGTCTTCCAGCACCTGCACGCGGCCGCTGCGGCTTTCGTACAGGCCGCGCAGCATCAGCTGCGGCAACGCGCCGGTGCCGGTCTCGTCGAAGATCTTGATGCCCGGCACGCGCTGCAAGGCATCGTCCAGCGAGCGGTTGCCGCCATTGCGCAGTTGCTCGCGGTCGATCACCTGGCGGCTGCCGGCATAGCGCTGCACGTCGTCGGGCCTGGAACGCCCGAGCAGGCTGCCTTGCACCTGGATCGTGTCCAGCGCACGGATCGGCGTCTGCGCAGCGGTGGCCGCCGCATCCGGCGACTCGGTGGCGAACGCCAACGGCGGCAGGGCCCAGGTGGCCGCAGCGATGGCGATGGTCAGGGCGTGGAAACGGAACGTCGACATCTACGGCGTGCTCCTGCAGGCGGGTGGTGGAGTGGGTGCGGCGAAGCTGGCCAGGTGGCCGCGCAGTGCGCGTTGAATCAGCGCGCGGTCTTCGCCGGCCAGCAGCCAGCGCAGGTCCGGCTGTTGCAGCCAGTGCGCGCGTTGCGCGTCGGTGCGCGGATTGGGGCAGAACGGCACGTCGGCCGCCACGCAGTGCGCATGCAGTTGCAGCAGCAGCTCCCACACCTGTGGATGGGTCGGTTGCGGGCCCAGGCCCAGATCCAGCGCAAGATCCAGCGCGCCTTCCATCACCAGTGCCACGCCGGGCAGCGCCAGCAGCTCGGGCACTGCCGCAATGCCGGCGGCACTTTCGATCATCGGCACGATGCGGATGTCGCGATTGGCCTGCGCGATATACGTGGGCAGGTCGACATTGCCGAAACCGGTGACGCGCCCGCCGGTGATGCCGCGCCGCCCCAGTGGCGGGAACCGTGCTGCGGCGATGGCATCGGCCAGTTGCGCGGCCGATTCGGCGCGTGGAATGACGATCCCGCGCGCGCCGGCATCCAGCACGCGGCCGATCAGTTTTTCGTCCACCTCCGGCACGCGCACCCAAGCCTCGCAGCCGGACAGCTCGCAGGCGCGGATGGCGTGTTCCAGTTCGTCCGGCGCGCGCAGCACATGTTCCAGATCGAGCACCACAAAGCCGTAGCCGATGCGGCCCAGCAGCTCGCACAACTGCACGCTTGGCACTGCGTTGAGAACGCCAACCGCAAACGTCATGGATGAGGCCGTCAAGGAAACGGGCGCTCATCCTGCTCCGGATGGGAATGATTATCAAGTGGATTTGGTGGGCAGTTTTCGGTGCCCTGGTCGCAATTCGATCAATGCACGGCTGCAAGCCGTTTCGCATTGAACCACCTGCGGGCAACAAAAAACCCGCAGGCGCCGCCGGCGGGTTTTCGATTCGTGCAGCGCTGCGTCGCCCCGCCTTGCGGTTACGACGCCGGTACGCGTAATGCCCGATACGGCGGGGTGGACATCACCATCTCGGCCAGCGAATAGGCCAGCTCGCGTTCGGCCAGCACCGCACCGTCGGCGCCGTGTTCAAGCAGGTGCTTGACCTCGGTGTCGCTGTGTGCGCGCGCCAGCAGCGTCAGCGAGGGGTTGATTGCGCGCAGCTTGGCCAGCGCCTCGCCGGCTTCCAGCGGCTGCGGGATCGCCAGGATCGCGATCTTGGCGTGCTCCGGGCGGGCTTCGGCCAGCACGCGGTCGGCCGCCGCACTGCCGCGGATACCGGGAATGCCGGCCGCATGCGCCTTGGCCACATGATCGCCGTTGTCGTCGATCACCAGCACCGGCACGCCGCGGCTACGCAGCAGCTGCGCCAGCGCGCTGCCGACGCGGCCATAGCCGATCACGATGGCATGGCCGTCCAGCGGCAGCGGCGGGCCGGGCGGCAGTTCCGGCTCCACCGCGGCCGGGGCGTCCTGCGCCTGCTTGGCCTGCCAGCGATCCAGCCACGAGAACAAGAACGGGTTGGCGATGATCGACAGCAGCGCGCCGGCCAGGATCAGGTCGCGCCCGGTTTCCGGCAGGATCGCCAGCTGCACGCCCAGCCCGGCCAGGATGAAGGAGAACTCGCCGATCTGCGCCAGGCTGGTGGAAATGGTCAGCGCGGTGCCGGTGGGGTGGCCGAATGCACGCACGATCACGAATGCGGCCAGCGACTTGCCCAGGGTCACGGTCAGGAACGTGGCCAGCACCTGCCACGGGTGCTCGACCAGGATCATCGGGTCGAACAGCATGCCCACCGAGACGAAGAACAGCACCGCGAACGCATCGCGCAACGGCAGCGAATCGCTGGCGGCCTTGTGGCTGAGCTCGGATTCCTTCAGCAACATGCCGGCGAAGAACGCGCCCAGCGCGAACGACACCCCGAACAGCGTGGCCGACAGGAACGCCACGCCCAGCGCGATGCCGAGCACGGCCAGCGTGAACAGCTCACGCGAGCCGGTGGCGGCGACCTTTTCCAGCGACCACGGAATCACCCGCCGCCCGACCACCAGCATCACCGCCACGAACGCCACCATCTTGAACAGCGTCAGGCCCAGCGCGGCCAGCAGCGAGGTGGACTCGCCGGCATGCGCCGCAGCCGGCGCGGCGGTACCCAGCACCTCGGCCAGGGCCGGCAACATCACCAGCGCGATCACCATCACCAGGTCTTCGACGATCAGCCAGCCCACCGCGATGCGGCCGCGCTGGGTTTCCAGCAGGCGGCGTTCTTCCAGTGCGCGCAGCAGCACCACGGTACTGGCCACCGACAGTGCCAGGCCGAACACCAGCCCATGCATCAGCGGCCAGCCCATGCTCCAGGCCAGTGCCCAGCCAAGCAGCGTGGCGACCACGATCTGCGCCAACGCACCCGGAATCGCGATCCATTTCACTTCCATCAGATCGTCGAGCGAGAAGTGCAGGCCCACGCCGAACATCAGCAGCATCACACCCAGCTCGGACAGCTGGTTGGCCATGGTCTGGTCGGCCACGAAGCCGGGCGTGAACGGCCCGACGCAGACGCCGGCCAGCAGATAGCCGACCAGCGGCGAGAGTTTCACTTTCTGTGCGAGCGTGCCCAGCACGAAAGCGACCGCGAGGCCGACGGCGATGATGTCGATGAGGCTGGTGTCGTGATGCATTCCAATCCGTTGTGAGAGTGTCCGAGAGAGCGTCGCGGGCGCGACCAGCCAACGGCACTGCGCCGGGCGTCGCCTGCGGGCATTGCGTGGTCATGGCTGGAGTCCGGCGCGGGGGAAACCGGGACCGCGTTGCTGGTCCGGTTGGCCGGACGCCCATAGTACACAGCGCTTGATTAACGCGATGCGACACGCAGCGCATGCACGCAGGCCGATACATGGGTCAGACGCCGCGGGTAAACCGCTGTGGCTCGCACGTGCGCGTGCGAGTTGCGACGCAGGGCGCAAGTCCGGCACGCCGATTCAACATTGACGACACCGCTTCGCCCCTGCGCAACGCCGCGGCGCGGCACCGGCCGACAATCCGGGCTCCCAGTGGAGCGCCTGCGTCCTTCGGCAGGCCCACGCACGTATCGCCCCTGTTGCGGGTGACGCCACACGAGCCAGGCCATGCATCTCAGCGATTTGGCAACACCCCAGTTCCGGCACGATCCCTATCCGACCTATGCACGCCTGCGCGCCGAAGGCGCGTTGGTGCAGGTGGCAGACGGGCGGCTGATGTCCGGCCGCTACGCCGTGGTCGATCGCCTGCTCAGCGATCGCCGGGTCGGCCGCGACTATCTGCAAAGCATTCGTCTACGTTACGGCGAGGCGGCGGTGCACCTGCCGCTGTTCCAAGGTATGAGCCGCATGTTCCTGCTGCTCAACCCGCCGCTGCACACCCAGTTGCGCGGACTGATGACACAGGCCTTTGGTGCGGGGCAGATGGAGTCCATGCGTGAAGTGGCCAGCGATACCGCCGCCGGGTTGATCGATGCCTTTCAGGCAAACGGCCACTGCGATCTGCTGACCGAGTTCGCGTTCCCGCTGCCGATCGCCATCATCTGCCGGATGCTGGATATCGATGCGGCCGATGTCACCGCGTTGAGTCACGCGACCAGCGCACTGGCAAAAGTCTTCGATCCGATGATGACGGCGGAAGAACTGCAGGCCACCAGCGTTGCGTACGACCAGCTGGCAACATATTTCCACGGCGTGATCGCGCAACGGCGCAGCGATGGGGGCGATGATCTGATCGCGCGTTTCATCCAGGCCGAGGACAACGGCCGCCGCCTGAGCGACGAGGAGATCGTCTCCAACGTGATCCTGCTGTTCTTTGCCGGCCACGAAACCACCTCCAACATGATCTGCAATGCGCTGATCGCGCTGCATCGGCATCCACAGCAATTGCGCCTGCTGCAGGAAACCCCGAGCCTGCTGCCCAATGCAGTGCTTGAATGCATGCGCTACGACAGCTCGGTGCAGATCGCCACGCGCACGGCGTTGCAGGATTTTGAGATCGAGGGCGTGGCGGTCCCCCAGGGCGTCATGCTGTATCTGATGCTGGGCGCGGCCAATCACGACACGCTGCAGTTCACCGACCCGCAGCTGCTGGATATCCGCCGCCAGCAGGGCCGCGCGCTGTCCTTCGGTGGCGGCATCCACCACTGCCTGGGCAACCGGCTGGCGCTGATCGAAATGGAAGCCGCGCTGGCCTGCCTGCTGGCGCGTCTGCCGGCGCTTCGGCTGGAGCAGCTGGACACGCTGAGCTGGAACGATCGCGCCAACCTGCGCGGTGTGGACGCGCTGCTCGCCTCCTGGTGAGTTGCGGCCAGGCGGCGCAGTGCCGGGCCGGCACGCAGTGTTGCGGCAGTCATGGCGCTGGCAATCACCGCGGCAGATGACGCACGGCCGCTGCTGGCGAATCGAAGCCCACAACGACAAACACCGCCGATCACTCGGCGGTGTTTGCGTGGACGCATGTACGGACCGGCAGGTCCGCTCAAACCCGCCAATCAGAACCGGTAGGTGACCCGCCCGTACCAGTAGCGGCCGTTGAAGCCGAACGGCGACAGCGACGAATACTGCAGGCCGCCGGCGCGGTCGTCGTAGGCGGTGGTCAGCTGCGCCTTGGTCGGATACTGGTTGGTGAGGTTGTCCGCGCCCACGGTGAAGGTGAACGCGTTCCAGGTCTGGCTTGCGGCCAGGTTCAACAACCAGCGCGCGTCGTAGGTCTGGTCCTGGCTGCCATCGGCCGGGTCGCTGATGCGCTTGATCGATCCATAGCGGGTGGCGTTGAAGTTCAGCGCAAAACCGCCCAGCGTCCAGTCCGCCGCCGCCATGTACTTGGTACGCGGGGTGGCGTCGGTGAGCAGGCCCTGGCTGGCGCGCCCGAAGTTGGGGTTGGACAGTTCCAGGATCGTGGTCTTGTTGTAGTTGGCGCTGGCACTGAGATTGAGCTTGCCGTAGCTGCCCAGGTCGGCGAGATAGCTGTTGATCCAGTCCACGCCACGGGTGCGGCTGGTGGCGCCGTTGACGAAGAACTGCACCGCGGCCACCTGGCCGATCGGCTGTGCCAGCTGCAGCTGGTCCGAATACAGGATCTGGTCCCAGATGCGGATCTGGTAGACGTCCAGGCTGGAAGTGAAGCTGGCGGTCGGCTGCCACACGGCGCCCAGGCCGTAGTTGGTGGATTTCTCCGGGCTCAGCGGGCCGGCGCCCAGCGCCACCGCGACCGGGTCGGAGGTGCGGTAGGTACCGACCTGCACCAGCTCGCCGTTCTGGATCAGCGTCACCACCGAGGCGTAGTTCTGCTGGGCCAGCGACGGTGCGCGGAAGCCGTTGGAGATGGTGCCGCGCAGCGAGAAGGTGTCGCTGAAGGCATAGCGTGCCGACAGCTTGCCCGAACGCGTGGAGCCGGCATCGCTGTAGTTTTCATAACGCCCGGCGATGCCGCCGGACAGCTTGTCGGTGATGTCCGCTTCCAGGTTGGCGTAGACCGCATTGCTGTGGCGTCCGAACTTGCCGGCCACCGTCGGCTCCAGGCCGGAGAACACCTGCGCGCCGCCCGGATACGGCGCGCCGTCGTCGGGATTGATGGTATTGGGATCGAAGAAGTACGACTCCGGCGAGCCGGCGGTGATCTGGTAGCGGTCCTGGCGATGCTCGGCGCCGAAGGCCACGTTGACCGGATACGCCAGGCCCCAGTCGAAGGACTTGTTGACGTCCAGGTTGATCGTGCCCTGTTCGGTTTCGAAGCCACCGGAATTGAAGTTGGTCGGCGAGCTGCCGGTGGTGTAGTACAGGTTGGTGTTGATGCTGTTGAGGATGTTGAAGGTCATGTCGTTCTTGCCGTAGGTGGCCGACACGTCCCAGTTCCATTCGCTCTCGGTGCTGCCTTTCAAACCCAGCACCGCCGAGCGGTCGTTGGTGGGGTTGTAGATCTGCGGCAGGAAGCCGTTCGGGTAGATCGCCTGCACATTGCGTGCGGTGTTGTCGGCGGCGCGGTAGTAGCCGTTGGAGGTGACCTCGCGACGGCTCATGCTGAGGTGGCCGTACAGCTCCAGGTTGGGCGAGAACGCGTAGCCGAATGCAGCCAGCCCCTGATAGAACGTGGAGGCCGGGTCGCCGTGGCGCTGGTAGGGCACACCGCCCGGATTGGGCGTGCCCGGCACGGTGGTGGCGCGGTTGGTGTTCTCGCCGCGGTTGGTGCTCATGGTGTTCTGGTAGTTCCACGACAACCGCACCCAGCCTGGTGCGGTGTCGCCGCCGCTGCCGCCGAACGGCAGGCCGACCGAGCCGTCGATGCCGTTCTGCTCGCCATCGCCCTTGTCCATGATGCCGCCATTGACCGACACGCTGTTGCTGCCGGCATCGGCGCCATGCTTGAGCACGATATTGACCACGCCGGCGATCGCATCGGAGCCGTACTGGGCCGAGGCGCCGTCACGCAGCACTTCGATGCGCGCGATGGCCGACATCGGCAGCGAATTCAGGTCGGCCGGCGCCGAGCCGCGGCCGACGTACGGGTTGTAGTTGATCAGCGAGGAGGTGTGATAGCGCTTGCCGTCGACCAGCACCAGCACCGCATCTGGCGACAGGCCGCGCAGCGTGGCCGGGCGCGCGGCATCGTTGCCGTCGGAGATCGCCGGGCGCGGGAAGTTCAGCGACGGCAGCAGCTTGCCCAGCGCAGTGGCGATGTCGGTCGCGCCGGTGGCCTGCAACGACTGCTCGGTGATGATGTCGATCGGCGATTCGGATTCGGCCACCGTGCGGTCGCTGACGCGGGTACCGGTAACGATCAGGGTGTCCAGGGTTTTCTGCGGCTGGGCAGGCTGCGATTGCGCACTGGCAGCGAACGTACAGACGGTGAGTGCGACCGAGATCGCAAGCGAGAGTGCGTTGGAGGTGTGCATGGGAATGGAGACTCAAAGGGGATGGTGGACGCAGCGATGCGCTGCGCGCATTGCCGGGGGAAGACGACGGCGGACTGCGTGATCCGTGTTGCCTGCGCGCAGCGCGTGTGCGCTGGCAAGGCGACGTGCACAGCAAGACAGCAGACTGCGACGCAGCGTCTGCTGCGTGGCGCATCCTTGCGAAAGAAGGGGGGAACTCGCCCTTTCGCGACAATCGGAAAGGGCGAGCGATGCTGCGGGCGTGCTGCCTCGTCTCAGCGAGGTGGGACGAGGCGATCGACGTGCCGGTCGCTGCCGACCGGCACGCGGCGATTTACCACTTGTAGCTCACGTTGGCGTACACCAGCGCACCGTTGAAACCGAACGGCGAGGCGCTGCTGTAGGGCAGGTAGGTGCGCGTGCCCAGGCCGGCTTCCTGACGGTCGGGATACTCGTTGAGTACGTTGTCGCCGCCGATGGTGAAGTTCCAGTCGTTCAACTTGTAGGACGCGGCCAGGTCCAGCGTCCATTTGGCCGCATAGGTCTGGTCGCTGCCGGCGTTGGTGCCAAAGGTGCTGAACTCGCCCCAGCGCGTGGCGGTGCCGGTGAACGACCAGTTGCCCGGCGACCAGGTGCCGCCCAGGAAGAACTTGTCGCGCGGCGTGCCTTCGGTGATGCGACCGAGTTCGGCGCGGCCGATGCGCACCGCGCCCGGATCGATCGCTTCCAGCGCAGCCGGGTTGTCGGCGACCCGTTCCACTTCGGTCTTGTTGTAGTTGTAGCCGGAGGTCAGCTCCGCGCTGCCGCCGTCCAGCTTCCAGCGATAGGTGCCGACCGCATCCACGCCCTGGGTCTTGGTGTCCACCGCGTTGGTGAAGTAGCGCCCGCCACCGATACCCGGGAAGCCATTGGCCTGCAGGTAATTGCGTGCCGCATTGGAGGTGAGGTTCTCCGACAGCACGATGCGGTCATCGATATCGATGCGGTACGCATCGACCGTGATGTACAGGTTTTCGATCGGCTGCAGCACCACGCCAAGACCGTAGTTCTTGGATTCCTCGGCCTTCAACGGCTCGGCGCCGAGTGCGATCGCGGCCGGGTTGTCGGTACGGAAGGTGCCGATCTCGAACGGGATCGCAGTGACCGTGCCATTGGGCTGGGCCACGTTGAGGAACTGGGTGGCGATCGACTGGAAGTTCTGCTGCTGCAACGACGGCGCACGGAACCCGGTGGAGGCGGTGGCGCGGACGGCCACCTTGTCGGTGAACGCGTAGCGCAACGACAGCTTGCCGGTGGCGGTATCGCCGAAGTCGCTGTACTTCTCGTAGCGCCCGGCCAGACCGGCCGAAAGCTTTTCGGTCAGATCCGCTTCCAGGTCGACGTACGCCGAATGGCTGTTGCGGTTGTAGTAGCCGGCGTCGGAGAGTTTGAAGCCGGGGAACACCTGTGCGCCCGGGATCAGTGTGCCTGCCGCAGAGGGAATGCCGCCATTGGCCGAGGACGCCGCGTCGCCGGGCGACTGGTTGAACTTCTCACCGCGCCATTCCGCACCGAAGGCCAGTGTGACCGGATACGCCAGGCCCCAGTCGAGCGTCTTGGTGAAGTCGGCATTGAGCACGTTCTGGGTCACTTCCAGCGTGCCGGCATGGAAGTCGGTCGGGCTGGCCAGGCCCAGGCTGTTGTTCAAGCTGTTGCGCACATCGAAGGTGAGATTATTCTGGCCGTAGTTGTAGCTCAGGTCGATGTTCAAGCCGCCTTCGGTGGAGGTCTTCAAACCGCCCACCCAGGACACGTCCTTGCTGACGTTGTAGATCTGCGGCAGGAAGCCGTCCGGATAGATTTCCGGGCGGTTGCGGTTGTCGCCGGCAAAGCGGAAATAGCCGTTGGACAGTACTTCGCGGCGGCTGACCATGCCGAACGAGTAGAAGGTCAGGTAATCGGTGGGGCTGTATTCGCCGTTGAAGGAGATGGCGCCCTGGTCGATGTCCGGATCGCCGTAACGCTGCTCCACGCGGCCCTGGAATGGCAGTGCGCGGTTGGTCTGGTCCGAATGCCCGGCCTGCGCGGCCAGATGCACCTTGCCGGTTCCGGCAAAGCTGAAACCGGCATCGCCGGATAGCTGATACTGCTCGCCGTCGCCGGCGCTGTACTTGCCATAGCGGCCATTGACGCTGCCGCCTTCGCCGCTGCCCTTGAGCACGATGTTGATCACGCCGGCAATTGCATCCGAACCGTATTGCGCCGATGCGCCGTCACGCAGCACTTCGATGCGCTCCACTGCGGCGATCGGAATGGTGTTGAGATCGGCCGGCGATGAACCACGGCCCTGGGTGTCGTTGAGATTGATCAACGCGGTGCTGTGATAGCGCTTGCCGTTGACCAGCACCAGCACCTGATCGGGCGACAGGCCGCGCAACTGCGCCGGGCGCACTGCGTCCGAGCCGTCGGAGATGGCCGGGCGGGGGAAATTCAACGAGGGGATCGCGCGTGACAGCGCGGTAGCCAGCTCGGTGGTGCCGGTCGATTCCAATGCCTGTGGCGAAATGATGTCGATCGGCGATGCCGATTCGGCCACGGTGCGATCGGCCACGCGCGTGCCGGTCACGATCAAGGTATCGAGCGTCTTCTGGGTGGGAGCCTGTGACTGCGCGGACGCGTTTGAAGCGGAAAACGACAGTGCAAGAACAACGGCAACTGCGAGTGGACTGGTCTTGCAATTCATGCGGTGACAACTCCGAGTGGGGAACGGATGCATCGCAGGGGGCCCCCTCCCGGGCCGCGTCCGTTGCGGCAGCTGCGGTGCGTTCCCAACCATTAACCACGTGTAACCGCATGTCAAATTTTGGTTACGTTGCGCAAGTAACTGTCATGCATGACGTGCTACTGCCATCGTTGTCATCGTGCACCAAAGTGATGCGCCGTTTGCACCAGACCTGCGGTATCAGCCGCTTGCCTGCACCATCATGGACATCGATACCAGATATGAAACTTCTGCATCAGAACGTGATCTGCACCGCATCGGCACTGCGTTGCGCAGGACCATGGAACACCGCTTCGATGTTGTTGCCATCCGGGTCGAGCACGAACGCAGCGTAGTAGCTCGGGTGATAGGGGCGCACGCCCGGCGCGCCGTTGTCGCGACCGCCGTGGGCGAGGGCGGCCTGATGGAATGCATGCACCATGGCCACGTCGTGCGCCTGGAAGGCCAGATGATGGCGGCCGGTGAGTTGGCCTTGCGCCATCGTGTCGCGATCGGACACGAACAGCTCGTCGGCCCAGAAGAATCCATCGCCTTCGCCACCGATCGGAATGCCCAGCACATCGAACACCGCCTGGTAGAAACGTCGGCTCGCCGCCAGGTCGTGGACGACCAGATGCAGGTGATCGATCAGGCGGCCACGTGAGAGCTGCGCTGCGTCCATGGTGGGTGCTCCGGCAGGGTGGAAGCGGTGTTGATACCACCGCGGCCGCCGGCAGCTCTTCACGGCGCATCGATGCCCGCGCCTGGATAGCTGCATCAAAACGCCGCACGTACAACGGATAAAACGCACACGCCCCGGGCAGGCCGGGGCGTGTGGTCAGGCGTCAGGATGCGATCGTGCCGCGTGCGTCAGTAACCAACACGTGGCAACACCGTAGCAGTGTGGATCGCTGTCTTGATTACCAGCGATAGTTGATGCGGCCGTACACGTAGGCACCGTTGAAGCCAAACGGCGACAGATTGCTGTACGGGAACTGCCCGCTGGTGGAGTTGGCGAAGTTGTTCTCGTCCGGGTACTCGTCCAGGAGGTTGTCCGCACCCAGGGTCAGTGTCCAGCGATCGATCTTGTAGCTGGCCGAGGCATCCACCACCCACTTGGCGCCGAAGGTCTGGTCGTTGATCGCCGCGGCCGGACGCGTGCTGTACTTGCCATAGCGCGTGGCACCTAATGCCAGCGTCCAGTGCTCCAGATTCCAGCTACCGTTGACCAGGAACTTGTCGCGCGGGAAGCCTTCTTCGATGCGACCGCGTTCGGTGCGGTCGATGCGCTCCAGGCTCAGCCCGTTGGCCGACAACGCAGCTGGATTGGCGGCGACGCTGCGCACTTCGGTTTCCGAATAGTTGTAGCCGGCGGTCAGGTCCACGCTGCTGGCGGCGAGCTGCCAGCGGTAGCTGCCGACCACGTCCACGCCGCGGGTGCGCGTGTCCACCGCATTGGTGAAGTAGCGCCCGCCGTTGATGCCGAAGATGCCCTGCGCTTCGAGCAGGTTGCGCACGCCGGTGCCGGTGAGGTTGGACGACAGCACGATGCGGTCGTCCACATCGATCTGGTACGCATCCACGGTGAGGTAGAGCGCGTCGGTCGGCTGCAGCACCAGGCCCAGGCTGTAGGACAGCGAGGTCTCGGCATCCAGCGGCTCTGCGCCCAACGCGCGCGCCACGTTGCTGTCGGCCGGGAAGGTGCGGATCTCGAACGGGTTCGGATTGCCGGCCAGGAAGGTGGTGCTGGTGGACTGGAAATACTGCTGCGCCAGCGACGGCGCGCGGAAGCCCGACGCCACCGTGCCGCGCAGCGCGATCTTGTCAGTGAACGCATAGCGCCCGGACAACTTGCCCGATGCCTGGCTGCCGAAGTCGTTGAAGTCTTCGTAGCGCCCGGCCAGGCCGGCGGAGAACTTGTCGGTGAAATCGGCTTCTAGATCTGCGTAGAGCGCGTAGCTGTCACGCGAGTACCGCCCGGACACGCTGGGCGCGAATCCGCCAAAGCCCTGCGCGCCACCGGCCAGCGTGCCGGCCTGGAAATACGAGCCCACTTCGCCCGGCGACTGGTTCCACTTCTCGTTGCGGTATTCGGCGCCGAAGGCCACCGTCACCGGGTACGCCAGGCCCCAGTCGAAGCCGCGCTTGACGTCTAGGTTGACGATGTTCTGCGTGGTCTCCAGCGCGCCGTCGTAGAAGGAGGTCGGCGAGCTCGGCCCCAGGCTGACGTTGAGGGTGTTGCGGGTGTGGAAATCGATCTTGTTGTAGCCGTAGTTGTAGCTGGCATCCCAGTCCCAGCCGCTGGCGGTGGAGCCGCGCACGCCGGCCACCAGCGAGCGGTCCTTGGCGTAGGTCTGGATTTCCGGCAGGAAGCCCTGCGGATACACCGACAGGATGTTCTGGCTGCTGCCCGGCGCGCGGAAGAACGCGAACGAGGTGATGTCGCGGTTGCTGGCGGTGGCGAAGGCGTAGCCGGTGATGCTGTCGCTGAAGGCGAACTCGGTATTGGCCGACACCGCCTGCGCGTTGACGTCCGGGTCGCCGATCTTGAACGCCTTCTGGCCCACGGCCGGCTGCGAGGCGCTGGGTGCGCCGGCATAGCCGCGCGCGCGGTCGGTGGGGTCCTGCTGGTTGAGCTGGGCGGCCACGTGCAGCCAGCCGCGCTCGTTGCCGTAGGCCACGCCGGTGTCGCCGGACAGCTCGTAGTTGCTGCCGTCGCCGGCCGAATACTGGCCGAAGCCGGCCTGCAGGCTGCCGCCCTTCTCCGCGCCCTTGAGCACGATGTTGACCACACCGGCGATGGCATCGGAGCCGTACTGCGCCGAGGCGCCGTCGCGCAGCACTTCCACGCGCGCGATCGCCGCCACCGGAATGGTGTTCAGGTCCACTGCTGCAGCGCCACGGCCGATGGTGCCGTTGAGGTTGAGCAGCGAGGAGGTGTGGCGGCGCTTGCCGTTGACCAGCACCAGCACCTGGTCCGGCGACAAGCCGCGCAGCTGCGCGGGGCGGATCGCACTGGTGCCGTCGCTCAGGGCCGGGCGCGGGAAGTTCAGCGACGGCAGCGCGCGGGCCAGCGCGGTGGCCAGCTCCGAGGTGCCGGTGGCCTGCAGCGACTCGGCGCTGATGATGTCGATCGGCGACTGCGACTCGGCCACGGTACGGTCGGACACCCGGGTGCCGGTGACGATGACGGTATCGAGCGTATTGGCGGGCGCGCTGGCCGGGGTGGCGGTCTGGGCGAAGGCGGGGGAGGCGAGCAGCGCCGCAACGACGGCGGTTGCGAGCGTGGACAACGGGTAATTCATGACAACTCCGAACGGGGGTCCAGGCAGGACCAGCAAGGCTGGGCGGGGTCTGGTCGCGGCGATGCGAAGGGAACGACGGCCAGCCCGAAGGCGCTAATTATTCGTTAACGCTAGAATGGCGTCGCAGGAGTGCTGCTCATCTGCTCATTCCTTTTCGTTCTATCGGACTGTCCATCAATGATTTCCCTGCGCAACTTCTCCATGCGACGCGGCGAGCGTCTGCTGTTGTCCAACGTCGACCTGACCATGCATGCCGGCTACCGCGTCGGTGTGGTGGGCCGTAATGGCACCGGCAAGTCGAGCCTGTTTGCCGCGGTCAAGGGCGAACTGGAAGCGGACAAGGGCGATGTCGACCTGCCCGGCAAGGTGCGCACCGCCAGCGTCTCGCAGGAAACCCCGTCGCTGCCCGATCCGGCGCTGTCGTTCGTGCTCGGTGGCGACATCGAGGTCTCCGCGATCCTGCAGGAAGAGGCCGCGGCCACCGCGCGCGAGGACTGGGAAGCGGTCGCCAACGCGCACCAGAAGATGGCCGAGCTGGGCGCCTACGATGCCGAGGCGCGTGCCGGCAAGTTGCTGCACGGCCTGGGCTTCCCGGCCGACACCCATCACCGCGCGGTGTCCTCGTTCTCCGGCGGCTGGCGGGTGCGCCTGAACCTGGCGCGCGCGCTGATGATGCCCAGCGACCTGCTGCTGCTGGACGAACCGACCAACCACCTGGACATGGACGCGGTGCTGTGGCTGGAGCAATGGCTGCTCAAGTACCCGGGCACCTTGCTGCTGATTTCGCATGACCGCGAGTTCCTCGACAACGTGGCCACGCATACGCTGCATCTGCACGGCGGCACCGCCAAGCTGTACGTCGGCGGCTACACCGATTTCGAGCGCCAGCGCATCGAGCACCTGCGTCAGCAGCAGATCGCCCACGACAAGGAACAGGCCGAGCGCGCGCATCTGCAGAGCTTCATCGACCGCTTCAAGGCGCAGGCCAGCAAGGCCACCCAGGCACAGAGCCGCATGAAGCGCCTGGCCAAGATGGCCGGCACCGAGGCGGTACGCGCCGAGCGCGAATTCCGTATCCAGTTCGCCCAGCCCAATCGGTTGCCGTTTTCGTTGATCCGGCTGAATCATGCTGCTTGCGGGTATGCGGCTGCGCCGGCGGAATCGGGAATCGGGAATGGGGAATCGCAAAAGCGCGGGTCCAGCGATGCGATTACCGTGTTGCACGATGTTGGATTCGGATTGGAGGCGGGTGACCGGATTGGTTTGCTGGGGCCGAATGGTGCGGGTAAGTCAACGCTGGTCAAGACGTTGGTGGGCGAGCTGCAGCCGCTGTCGGGCGAGCGCAGTGCGCATCCGGATCTGCGGATCGGCTACTTCGCCCAGCACACGGTGGAATCGCTGCACGAGGGCCAGTCGCCGATGGATCACTTCCGCGAACTGTCGCCGGATGGCTCCAATCAGGCGTTCCGCGATTTCCTGGGTAAATGGAATTTCGCCGGCGACCGCGCCTTCGAAGTGGTGGATGGGTTCTCCGGCGGCGAGCGCGCGCGTCTGGCGCTGGCGCTGATCGCCTGGCAGCAGCCGAACGTGCTGCTGCTCGACGAACCGACCAACCATCTGGACCTGGAGATGCGCGAAGCGCTGGCCGAAGCGCTGAGCGACTTCGAAGGCGCCATCGTGATGGTCTCGCATGACCGCCATCTGATCGGCCTGGTCTGCGACAGTTTCTGGCGCGTGGCCGATGGCGTGGTCGAACCGTTCGCTGGCGATCTGGACGAATACGCCGCCTGGCTGCGCAGCCGCCCGGCCGCCCAGGGCACCAAGCAGAAGATGGCCGAAGTGGCGCCGACTCCGCCGCCGCCGACCAAGCCGCTGCCGCCGAAGAAAGCCGTCAACCCGCACAAGCTGGCCAGCGCGGAAAAGCGCGTCGGCGAACTGGAATCGGCGCTGGCAGCACTGGACCGCGAACTGGCAAACCCCGGCAACTATGCCGACAGCGACAAGATGGCGGTGCTGGGCCGTGACCGCGAGGCCACGGCCCAGCAGTTGGCCGCCGCCGAGGCGGCGTGGATGGAGTTGCTGGACGGGGCGGGCTGACAGCGCGCATCCGGCTGGCGCCGTAGCGGCGCACCCAGCTGGAAGAACGTCACTGCGCCGGTATCGCGCCGCGCTCGCCTCATCAAGGCGCGCGTGCGTGGCACCGCCCACGCTGCAAGACCATCGCGGCCTACGCGGCACCGGCGTTGCCGATCCCTGCGACGGTCACGTCGTGCGATCAGCCTGCCCGCAGTCGTGCCAGTAACGACGTGCTGGCATACCCGTCTTGCGGCAACTGCTGGCTGCGCTGGAATGCACGGATTCCCTGGCGAGTTCGCGCCCCCAGCGCACCGTCGACGCCGCCCACGTCGAATCCCTTGTCGGTCAGCCGCTGCTGCAGCTCGGTGATATCTGCCACGCTATTAAGCGGCGGATCGTCTTTGGGCCAGGGCTGCTCGACCCCGGCTCCACCCGCATAGCCATCGGCCAGCAGACCGACCGCCAGCGCATAGGCGGTGGAATTGTTGTAGCGCAGAATGCTGCGGAAATTGTCGAACACCAGGAACGCCGGGCCGCGATACCCGGTGGGCAAAAGCACCGATGCCTGTTCCTGGGCCAGTGCGGGCGCAATCGGCTTGCTGCCACACACCACACCCTGGCGCTGCCATTCGGCAACGGTTTTCTTGATCGTCATGTCGGCCTGCGCGTAGTCGAAGCCGCCTGACAGATGCACTTCCTGGCCCCAGGGAACAGCGCTGCTCCAGTTGCTCTGCTTAAGATAGTTCGCGGCAGAGCCCAAGGCATCCGCACTGGAATTCCATACATCCCGTTTGTGGTCCCCATCGTCGTCGACGGCGTAGTCGCGATAGGTGCTCGGAATGAATTGCGTCTGTCCCATGGCGCCGGCCCACGAACCCACAAACTGCGATCGATCGACGCCTTTTTCCGTCTGCAGGATCTGCAACGCCGCAAGCAGTTGCGTATTGCCATAGCGGGTGCGCCGACCCTCATGCGCCAGCGTCGCCAGCGAACGGATCACGTAGCGGTCGCCGATCTGTTTGCCGTACTCGCTTTCCATGCTCCAGATGGCCGTCAGGATGCCCGGATCCACACCGTACTGCTGCTGCAACTTTTGAAAGAGGGCGCGCTGGCTGACCAGTAGTTGCTGTCCTTGCTGGATGGCGGACGGGGTGACACGGTCGTCGAGATAATCCCAGAGATCGCGGGTGAATTCGGGCTGCTGCTGATCCAGCGCCTGCACCGATGGATCGGGTGTGACGCCAGCGAATGCGGTGTCCAGTGTGGTTGGTTCAATGCCGGCAGCGAGCGCACGCTGGCGGAAGTCGACCAGCCATTGTTCGAAGCTGGGCGTGGGTGCGGCATCTTGTTGGGCAGCGGCGTTCGTTGCGGAAGGCGAGGTTGTTCCAGGGGCAGTGGCTTGCGCTGTCGCGTTGGCGGCAGCAACACCTGCGCCGATACAGAGCGAGAAACGAAGAAGATGCGAAGGCGTGATCATGGGGCCGCCCGATGCGGGATGGGAGCCCAATGTAGCCATCACTTTCCGGGAATAAAGCTATTGCAGCTATTCGTTTTCATCACTTCTTTCATCTCTAAAACAGGCGGCTAACAGCGAGTATGTCGGCGTGCGCCTTCGGCGCGGGTCCAGAGGGAACAGGTGCCGCTGGACCGCTCATGCGGAAATGGTTTGCGCTAGTCAGCGGTGAAAGCTGAGCTCGGCGGCGCCGGCCGGTCGCGAGCGCAGCCGGGTCAGCCAGTAGCGTCCGGCATTGATCTGGATCGGGAACGGGCACACCAGGCGTCCCGCATCCAGATCCTGGCGAAACATCGGCAACGGCAACAACGCCACGCCGGCACCGGCCGCCGCGGCGCTTGCCAGGGTCAACGATGAATCGAACATCGCCCCGCGCGCGGCGACCTCGGTCATGCCCGCCGCGCGAAACCACTGCGGCCATTCGTCCAGGCGGTACGAGCGCAACAACGGCATGCCTGCCAGATCGGCCGGGGTGCGCAAGCCACGCGCCATGCTGGGTGCACACACCGGCGCAAACGGCGCCTCCATCAACGCCTCGGCAATCTGGCCTTGCCAGTCGCCATCGCCAAAACGGATCGCCAGATCCAGGCCTTCGCCGGCCAGATCGACCCTGTTGTTGTGAGTCGACAGACGCAGCTCGATCTCCGGATGCGCCGCATGAAAGGCGTCCACGCGCGGCAGCAGCCAGCCGGTGGCGAAGGTACCGACCACGCCGACGCTGAGCACCTCGCGATAACGGCCATCGGCAAAGCGCTCCAGGGTGGCCGCGATGCGGTCGAAGGCCTCGCCGAGCACCGGCGCCAGCGCCGCGCCTTCGTCGGTAAGCGCCACGCCGCGCGGCAGGCGGTGGAACAGGCTGGTTCTCAGTTGCTGCTCCAGCGCCTTGATCTGGTGGCTGAGCGCGGCCTGGCTGACGCACAGCTCGCTCGCGGCGCGGGTCAGGTTCTGGTGGCGCGCGGCGGCCTCGAAGGCGCGCAGGGCATTGAGCGGAAGACGGGGCCGGGGCATGCACAGAGATTAGTTCAATTCATGCCAGGGATCGAAACATCGCAATAGTCCGGTGGCCGGCATGCGCCGATACTGCGGGCTCTCACCGGGAGGCTGCTGCATGTTGAACCGTCGACAATTCTTGTACGCAACCGGCGCGGGCGTGCTGCTTGCGGCCTCCAGACCTGCATGGGCACTCACCCCGGCGATGACGGTGGACGATGTGCTGCGGGCACAGTGGGCGGAGATCGAACGCCGCACCGGCGGCCGCCTGGGCATCAGCCTGCTCGACAGCGCCACCGGCAGGCGCCTCGGCCAGCGCGAGGACGAGCGCTTTCCGATGTGCAGCACCTTCAAATTTGTATTGGCTGCGGCAGTCTTGCAGCGGGTGGACCAGGGCAAGCTGACGCTGGCGCAACGGGTCAAGATCCGTGCCTCCGACATGCTCGAGCACGCCCCGGTCACCGAGCGCCATGTCGGCGGGGCGCTGAGCGTGGCCGAGCTCTGCCGGGCCACGATGATCTACAGCGACAATCCGGCCGCCAACCTGCTGTTTCCGCTGGTCGGCAACCCGGCCGGACTGACCGCCTTCCTGCGCGGCATCGGCGATGCGCACACCCGCAGCGACCGCCGCGAGCCGGAGATGAACCGGTTTGCCCCGGGCGACCCGCGCGACACCACCACGCCGGCGGCAATGGCCGCCACCTTGCGCACCCTGCTGCTCGGCAACGCGCTGCAACTGGCCTCGCGCAAGCAGCTGACCGACTGGATGATCGACAACCGCACCGGCGAGACCTGCCTGCGCGCCGGCCTGCCGCGGGGCTGGAAGATCGGCGACAAGACCGGCAGCAACGGCAGCGACACCCGCAACGACATCGCCATCATCTGGCCACCGGCAGGCAAGGCACCATTGCTGCTCACCGCGTACTTGAATGGCGCCAGCGTCGACAGCGATGCGCGCGATGCGGCGTTGAAGGCAGTGGCGGCCGCGGTGCGCGACAGCATCGTGGTGTGAGCGCAATGACCCGCTGCCTCCCGCGATCCATGTCGCGTGTGAGTCCACAAGCTGCTTGCTGTTTCCTGCCAGCTGTTCGAGGTACGACCGTGCGCATCAAGGTGTGTCATTGCCATCGCCGTCTATCCGGGCCATCTGTGGGCGCACGAGCACGACGACCGCGCCACACGCGATCCAACCCATCTGTCGCTGCGGCCAGACATCACCGTCACTGCACGGACGCCGCCGACCTTCTTGCTGCAGGTCGAGGACTGATGCGGTGAATGGCGTCAGTCAATCGCTGGCCTACTACGTGGCACTCAAGCAGGCCGGCGTACCCGTGGGAATGCATCTCTATGCCGATGGTGGGCAAGCGTTCGGTCTACGCGCAGGCGCACTGCCGATCACGCAATGGCCGCATGTGGTGGAAACCTGGTTGGGGACGATCGGCATGCTGGATGCGGCCGACGCACACTGAGCGCGACCGTGCGCAAGCGTGCTGATCACGCAGCCGCCTGCGTTCTCACCGCCTGCCCAGCTGCAAGGCTCAGCCGGGCGCGCCGAACGGCAAAGGCAGGTCTTGCTGCAGCCGCGCCGGCCCACCCATGGCTGGATCACTGACACTGTCTGCACCGGTTTCGATACGTCCGGCCAGACGCTGGGCTGCGCCGTCGTGGTGTACCCACAGGTCGTACCAGCCGCCAGTCGCCGCCGCTTTCCAACGGCGCTGCTCGGTGGTGCCGGGCGCAACGCTCAGGCGTTCATGCGGCTGCGCGGCTGAATATGCGGCCGGCTGCAGTTCCACCTGCACGGCAGTGCTGCCGGCGTTGCGCAGCGATAACGACATGGCTTCGGGATCGTTCGCATCCTGGGTGATTTCGGCCGCCAGCAACGCTGCGCTCAGATCGCCACGGTAGTGGCGATGAAATCCGTTGGGGCCGAGCAACCACAGATCGTAACGGCCATCGTCGGTGGTCCACGTGGCGTCCACTGCTGCGCCGCTCCCTACGGTGTAACGGCGTGGAACCGCCGCAAGAGCGAAGCGGTCGTAGACATGCAGGACCACCGCAGCGCCCGCGTTGGACATGCGCAACTTCACCTGGCCACGCTCGGGCAACAGGGCCAGTTCCACGCTTTGGCGATACGGCAGCGCCCGCGAACGGCGTGTACCGAAGGGCTGCTGCGGCGGTTGCAACGCGGCAGGCAACGGCGGCAGTGCGTGTTCGCGCAGGGCTGCTGCGCGCGCTGCGGTCGCGCTGACATCGGGCAGCGCCGCGGCGAACGGGCGCGCATCGGCCGTGCGGAAATCGAACGCATTGACCAGGTCGCCACAGACTGCGCGCCGCCACGGCGTGATCTCCGGTGCGGGCACGCCGAAGCGGCGTTCCAGCAGCCGCAATACCGATGTGTGGTCGTACACCTGCGAATCCACCCAGCCGCCGCGGCTCCACGGCGAGATCACGTACAGCGGCACACGCGGACCCAGGCCATAGGGGCGGCCGCGCAGCTCGGGCAGATCCACTTTCTGTTCGCCCGGTGCCGGGTGGCGATGGTAGTCATCGTCGGTGGCGATGCTGGATGCGCCCGCAAAGCCGCTGGCCGCGTGCGGGTCCGGCGACGGTGGCGCCGGTGGCGGCATGTGATCGAAAAAGCCGTCGTTCTCGTCGAACATCAGCAGCAATGCGGTGCGGCTCCATACCTGTGGGTCGGCGGTCAGCGCATCCAGCACGCGTGCAGTGTAGGCCGCGCCTTGCGCTGGGCTGGAGGGATCAGGATGTTCGCTGCCGGCCGCATCGGCAATGATGAAACTCACCGATGGCAGTTGCCCGCCCAGCACGTCGGCGCGCAGCTGCTCGACACCGCGCGTGCTGACGCCACGCGCGCGCAGTTGCGCATCGTGCCCGGGCGCGGCAGTGAAGGCCTGCCGGAACGGCGCAAAGCCCGCCAGCGGGTTGTCGGTGAAGTTGTCGCGCATGTCCTGATAGATCTGCCAGGACACGCCGGCGTTCTGTAGCTGCTCGACGTAGGTCGTCCAGCGGTAGGGTTCGGCGAAACCGCCCAGCTCCGCAAAGTTGTCGTGCGAGTTGCCGATCACCGGGCCACCGGCTCGCGCCTGCGGGTCGTTGCCGCCGCTCCACAGGAACACGCGATTGGAATTGGTGCCGGTCTGGATTGAGGCGTGGTACGCATCGCAGATGGTGAAGGCGTCGGCGAGCGCGTACTGGAACGGAATATCCGCGCGCCGGTAATAGCCCAGCGCATGGTTGTGCTTGGCGGCGGCCCAGTGCCCGAGCCGGCCGTGATCCCAGGCGCGTTGCGCATCCACCCAACTATGCGGCGTGCCTTGCACGCGCATGAAGCCGAACTGCGCTGCCGTATCCAGCGCAAACGGCGTCAGCCATTGGCGGCCGTCCTCGCTGGGCTGCAGCCACACCGTGCGCGCGGGCGCGCCCGGTAACGGCGGTGCGGGAATCGGAAAACGATCGCCGAACCCGCGCACGCCGGGCAGGCTGCCGAAGTAATGATCGAAGGCGCGGTTTTCCTGCATCAGGATCACCACATGCTGCAGATCCTCCAGCGTGCCGGTGCGGCGGTCCGGCGCGATGGCGGCGGCCCGCGCGATGCTGGGCGGCAGCAGCGCGGCGGCGGCACTGGCAAGACCGGTCTGCAGAACGCGGCGGCGGGGAAGGTCGATCATCGTGTCACCTGGTTGGCGCTCCCATCCTGTCTACGCTGGAGCGGGTCGAGCGTACCCGACGCGTCAGCGCGTGTGTTCTCTTGCGTGCTTGCAACACCGCCGACCCTTTTCGTTTGCACCTGCGCGGCAGCCGATGCAGGGAGCGGATCGGGTGGCGTGTCTTCAACCCGATCCACTCGCGCACGTTGCAGGCCCATCCCGCGCAGGTCGGCCCTACGCCGCCGACGTTAGAGATCCAGCGTCAACGTCAGCCCGACCGTGCGTGGCGCGGCGATAAAGGCACTGTCGCTGCCGTCCACGCCTTCCAGGTAGCGTTTGTCGGTGAGGTTGCTGACGTTGAGCGCCAGCTGCAGGCCCTTGAGCTGCGACGACAGCTGCGACAGCTCCACCCCGAGGTTGGCATCGAAGGTGGTCACGCCATCGAGTGCGGCACGGTTGGAGGCATCCAGGTAGCGCTTGCCCAGATAGCGTCCGGACACACCGAAGCGCCACGCCTGGCCGCGCCAGTCCGCCGACATCACCAAGGTGTTGCGCGGTTGCCCGATTACCTGCGCGCCGGGGGTGATCTCCAGCGCGGTGTCGCGTGCGGCGTCGCCGCTGCCCAGGTAATCGGCCTTGTTGTAGGTGTAGGCACCGTTGATGCGCCAGCCGTTGTCCCAGCCATAGCCCAGTGCCGCTTCCACGCCGCGCGCATGCACGCCGCCAAAGTTCTCGTACACGCCGTCGGTTTCGCCCAGGTAGTCGATGCCGGTGACGAAGTTGGCCGGCACATAGACGATGCGGTTGTCGAAGCGGATGTCGTACAGGGTCACGCTGCCGGTCAGCGGCCAGCGGCTGAGACGCAGGCCGAGTTCGACGTTGTCGGCGGTCTCCGGTTGCACGCGGCTCAGTGCGACCGGGTCGGTCTCGCCGAGCACGCCGGAGGGAATCGCAGCGAAGTTCTGCGAGTAACCGGCGAAGGCTTCCAGGCCCTGCACCGGTGTGGTCCAGGTCAGGCCGGCCGACAGCAGCGGGTCCGAATGCGAATCCGATTCCACATGCTGCGCATCGCCGATGCGGCGGTCGCGGGTCTGGTCGACGAAGAACTGCTTGACGCCCACGCGCCAGGCGAAGGCGCCGTAGCGCATCACGTCCTCGACGTAATACATCTGCTCGTCGGTCTGGTAGTTGTCCTTGAACTGCACCCAGTACGGCTGATGATCGAAGCTGATGTTGGTGCCGACGTTGAGCAGGCGATGCCAGTCGCGGGTGACACTGCGGTCGTAGCGCTCCAGCCAGGCGCCGGCGCGCACGGTGTTGTCGATGGCGCCGAGATCGGCGCGCCATTCCACATCGGCCATCGCGCCGGCGCGGTGGTTGTCGTAGTGGCTGTGCCGATACGACTGCACCGGCACCGAGCCGGCCGGATAGCAGGCCGGGTTGGATTCGGCCGGCACCGCATCGCTGCCGGCGCAGCCGGCCAGCATGGTCGCGGCCGCGCCGTTGGGCGTGAGGTAGTACAGCTTGCCCAGGTCGCTGCCGGCGTACACGGTGTTGCCGCCACGTGCTTCGGATTCCGGCGCGCCGGCGCCATCGTTGGTGACATCCACCAGATACGGCGGAATCCAGTCGCCGCGGCCCTGCATGCGATGCGCATAGCCGGTCAGCGTTGCCTTGAAGCCATTGCCGCCATCGAAGGCGCCACGCAGGTAGCCAAAGGTGTTCTTGCGCAGCGCACGCGAGCCGGAGCGGTAGTTCTGGTCCAGGTACGGAATGCCGGTGAGCGTGCCGGTCAGCAGGTCGTGCTCGGGGTCGCGCGCGAACTGCTCGGGCGTCACGCTGGTGTATTCGGATTCGTCGGCATCGTCGTAGGACGCATAGCCGCTGAGTGTCCACTTGTCCAGGATGCTGACGAACTTGCCGGCCAGGTGATCGCGGCTGGTGTGGCCGCTGCCGTCGATCCAGTCGTCGTTGCGTGCCGACGAGCCGCTGACCCAGGCGCGCGTATTGCCGCCGAGCAAGCCGGTGTCGTAGCGCGCGTAATACTTGCGCGCCTGGTTGTCGCCGATGCCGCCGATCACGCGCACGCGCTGCTCTTCCAGCGGCTCGCCGGTGAGATAGTTCAAGGTGCCGCCCAGCGCTTCGTTGGAGCGCGAGGCGATATCGGCGGTGCCCTGGCTGACTTCCACCGTTTCCAGGTCCGGCATGTCGATGAAACGGTTGGCCTTGGAGCCGCCGCCATACGCCGAGCCGCCGTTGGGCACGCCATCGATGGTGGTGCCGATCTGCTGGGTATCGCGGTTGCTGACAAAGCCGCGCATGCTGATCTGCGTGCCCCAATCCGACGAGCCGAAGGCATCGGCCTCGGTGACCACCACGCCGGGCAGTTCGTTGAGCGCATCGTTGACGCTGCCGAGCACGAACTGGCGGTCCAGCATTTCCTTGCTGACATTGGTCTTGGAATACGTCATCGCCTGGCCGACCACCTGCACCTGATCCAGCGTGGACACCTGTTCGCCAGCGCTGCCCGGTTCGGCCGCAGCCGGGCCAGATGCCGCGCCATCCGGGACTTGTTGTGCGTAAGCGGGCAGGGTGAGCGGAACCAGCAACAAGGCGAGCGTGGCCGGACGGCGCACGCGCGAGGAGGACGTCGAATCCATTGCAATCCAACAAGCGGGGAGGGTCCGCAAAGACTGCCGCGCTTGCATTGCGTGATGATGACCGCGCTAAAGGTGTGGCCGGGATCACCAGATGGACTTAGGAAGTCCTAACGTCGGGGCGATGGCGATTCAGCGCTGTTTGGATGTTTCCGGGCCGCGCTGTTGCAAGACACCCGGAGTTTCGTGTTGCAGCGTTGTCTCCACTTCAAGACAAGCGATTTCGAGTCGTCGCGTTGTTGTAGATGCACTCAGGTGCTCAGGTCAAAAGCCTGGTGAGTCGAGTGCGCGGTGCCCTCACCACTTGTGGGACACGCCGTGAATCCGTCCATGGAGGCTCCTTGGCGGCATCCATGCCGCCAAGGGTCCCGCAACCGGTAAGGACACCGCACCAGGAAGTTGGTCGATGCCCGCGCGAAAAGCCGCTTGTCGAAACGTGTGTCGGACATCGAGCCGGCGCATCAAGATCAAACGACGCGCACCACGCACCGCTCTGACTGCTCTTAACCATGCACACCGATCACCTCGACTTGGTCCTTGCCCGCTCACTGTCGCGGGACCTTACGCGGCATGGATGCCGCGTAAGAGCCTACAAGGACGTACTTGCGGCGTGTCCCGCGGGGGTGGGCGGGCAAGGACCTTGCAGCCAAGCGGCAGATAGACCGCTCCATAGCTGATCCATCCAAAAAGTCCTCCACCAGCTGCTCCGCCTTGCGGCGCCCCTCGCAATGGTGGGCGGGCAAAGGGGCCTCTGCAGCAACGCCGCAGATCGCCTGATCAGCAGCGCAGCGACTGACGACGGTGAAACAGGTGTGTCAGCCGCCCTTGACGTGCGGCGGTGCTTCGGCCTGTTGTGTTTCCGGCATCAACTCCAGCGCCGATGGCGTGGTGCGCAGCATCGGGCGGAACGAGATCGGATGGGTGCGGCGGCGCGTGAAGCGCAGCAAGCGTGTCAGCGTAAATCCGGACAGCGCCAGCAGCATCACCGCGAAATACACCGGCAGTGCCGCTGGTCCGAATTTCTGCATTGCGCCACCGGCCAGGGCCGGACCGATCGCCGCGCCCACGCCATGCACCAGCAGCAGGCTGCTGCAGCCGGAGAGCAGATCTTCGCGCGGCAGGTAA
This sequence comes from Xanthomonas sp. NCPPB 1826, assembly GCF_056725285.1. Lineage (NCBI taxonomy): Bacteria > Pseudomonadati > Pseudomonadota > Gammaproteobacteria > Lysobacterales > Lysobacteraceae > Xanthomonas > Xanthomonas sp. NCPPB 1826. The sequence continues at coordinate 3,712,403 of NZ_CM161521.1, read as the reverse complement.
TCGAGCATGTGCGCCACCGCAAACGGATACAGCGAGAACGCCAACCCGCCGTACACGAAGAACAGCACGAACAGCAGGTGGGTCTGTGCCTGCACCATCGGCACCGCGGCAGCGATCGCGATGCCGGCCGCCAGCACGCTGATCATGACCAGGCCGATGCGCCGGTCATGGCCATCGCTGATGCGCCCGATCGGCCACTGCAACACCGCGCCGCCGATGATGGCGGTGAGCATGAACATCGCCACGCCATCGGCATCCAGCCCGATGCGGTTGGCGTACACCGGCAACAAGCCCCAGAACGCCCCCATCGCCAGGCCCGACAGTCCCGCGCCGATGGTCGCCACCGGCGCCAACGCGTACAGCGTTTTCAGTCGCAGCCGCGAGACGTGCGGGACTTCGGGCGGAATCAGGCGCGTGGTCATCACCGGCATCACCGCCGCACAGATCAGGATTGCCGTCAGCGTGAACATCGCCGGTGCGCCCGCATCGCCTGCGGTGAGCAGGATCTGGCCCAGCGCCAACGCCGACAGGTTGATCGCCATATACACCGAGAACACCCGGCTGCGCCGACGCGCGTCCGGCTCGGCGTTGAGCCAGCTTTCGATCACGGTGTACAGGCCGACCAGTGCCGCGCCGGTGACCAGGCGCAGCAGGCCCCAACCCCAGGCGTTCAACCAGATCGGATGCAGCAATACGGCAATCGCCGCCAGCGCTGCGTAAAAGGCGAATGCGCGGATATGCCCGATGCGCCGAATCAGCGGCGGTGCGAAAAAGGTGCCGAGAAAGAAGCCGGCGAAATACCCGGACATGATCAGGCCCAGCGCACGCGCATCGAAACCGGCCTGGCCACCGCGCACGGCAAGCAAGGTGCCGAGCAGCCCGCTGCCGGTCAGCAGCAGGGCAACGCCTAGCAATAAGGCAGTCAGCCGCAACATGGATGCGGTCCTCGTGGGGGGAGAGGCGCGTCAATCACGTGTTCGAGTGTAGCAGCCCGGGTCGTGCGGCTTGATCGAAACGACCTGGCTCTGTAGCTCTCGCTACCCGCTGGTGTGATGTCAGGTTGATGCGAAGCGTGGGCTTCTGGCGTGCGGGATGACTGCCTCATCTACCGGCGCAGTTCGGGCAGTCGCGCCGATCTGATGACCATCCATTACGTAGATTCGCGTTCTTCGGCATACGCGCGAACGTTCCGACCGTCCTGCTATCTGCCAATGAGGGCTGCGGTGGTCAGCGAGCGCACCTGGCGTGCAAGTGCGACACAACTACCATCGATCGATGTCTCTTGCCCGCAACACGCTCGCGCGTGTTCAAGGTCGCAGACGGCCCACTGCACCAGCCCGCCCGCATCCGTCTAGAATCTGCGCCCCGCATCGTCTTCAGCTGATCCTGCCATGCCCATCTACGGTTTCCAGTGCACCACCTGCGGTCACGCCTTCGACCGCCTGCAGAAGATGGCCGACCCCGATCCGCAGACCTGTCCGGCTTGCGCGGCGGCCACGATCAAGCGCCAGATCACCGCGCCGTCGTTCCGTCTGTCTGGCAGCGGCTGGTACGAGACCGACTTCAAGTCGGCGGGCGAGAAGAAGAAGAACCTCACCGAAAGCAGCAGCGCCGGTGGCGATGCCAAGCCGGCAGCCGCCGCCGAGAGCAAGCCCGCTGCCAAGCCCGCGGCCGACCCCGCCTGAGCCGGACCAGCGCGCCGCAGCCGCTGGCAGGGCGGAAGGCCTAACCCCTGGACCCAGCCGCGCGCGGCGCGCCCATCCGCGGCCTCAACGCGCCTCGAAGCGTGCCCGGCAACCATCGTTGACCCACACCGTCGCGCGGCGCTCGTCGTACCCCCAACTGCGGCCTTCCTCGCAACGGGTGTCGGACAGCTGGCGGGTCAGCACTGGGCGGCCATAGCGGCCATCCCAGCCGCAGGTACGCAGGCGGCGGTCGTCACTGGCGCAGGTGATGGCGTAATCGTTGCGCGGGCGGTCGTCGCGGCCACCGTAGCCGCCGTCACCCCGGTCCCAGCCGCCGCGTGCCTGCGCAAACTCGCCGCGGCAGCCGTCGTCCACCCAGATCCGGCCCCCATCCTGGCGCCAGTTGCGGCCTTCCACGCAGGGCGTGTTGGACAGCTGGCGCACCAGCGTGGCGCGGCGCCAGCCGGTGTCGCAGATCTTCTGGCGCTGGTCGTTGCTCTCGCAGCGCACCGTGCCGGCCACCCCGCCGCCGCCGGGACCACCGTTGCCGCCCCAGCCGCCGCCGTTGCGGCCATCGACAAAGCGCGCGCGGCAACCGTTGTCGACCCAGACGCGGCCGCGCTCGCTGCCCCAGTTGCGGCCTTCGATGCAGCGCGTGCCGGAGATGTTCTCGACCAGCACCGCGCGGCCGCGGAACGGCGTATCGCACTCGCGGCGACGGTTGTCGTTGCTGGAGCAGGTGATGCTGGGGCCGTTCCAGCCGCGGTCCTGCGCGGCGGCAGGCGCACTGGTCAGCAGGCCGGTCAGGGTGATCAGGCCGAAGCCGGAGAGCAGCAGGGCGGTGCGCAGCATCGTGGCGTCCTTGGTGCGGAAGGGTCTGGCGCCTATTCAGCCGGGCACTGACTTAAGCGGCCATGAGCGCCCGCAGATTTGCTCCTGCCGCCCGCCGGCCCCAGAATATCCGGCTCTCCGGCGCTGTCCTGTGCCGGGTTTTTCAGCGGAGCTTTCGATGCGTACCCACTTCTGCGGCCTGGTCGACGAGACCTTGATCGGCCAAACCGTCACTCTCGCCGGCTGGACCGACGTGGCCCGCAACCTGGGCGGGGTGTGCTTCATCGACCTGCGCGACCACGAAGGCATCGTGCAGGTGACGGTCGAACCGGTGGCCGGCGACGACGCCAGCGCCGAGCTGTTCAAGGTGGCCGCCAGCCTCGGCTACGAGGACGTGCTGCAGGTCGAAGGCGTGGTGCGCGCGCGGCACGCGGTCAACGACAAGCTGCGCACCGGCAAGGTGGAAGTGATCGCCACCCGCATCAGCATCCTCAACAAGGCCGCGCCGCTGCCGTTCCATGCGCACGAGAACCCGGGCGAGGAGACGCGCCTGAAGTACCGCTATCTGGACCTGCGCCGTCCGGAAATGCAGCGCATGCAGCGCACCCGCATCAAGCTGGTACAGGCGCTGCGCCGACACCTGGACGCACGCGATTTCCAGGACATCGAAACCCCGATCCTGACCAAGGCCACCCCGGAAGGCGCGCGCGACTTCCTGGTGCCGGCGCGCATGCATCCGGGCGAGTTCTACGCCTTGCCGCAGAGCCCGCAGCTGTTCAAGCAGATCCTGATGGTGGCCGGCTTCGACCGTTACTACCAGATCGCACGCTGCTTCCGCGACGAAGCGCTGCGCGCCGACCGCCAGCTGGAATTCACCCAGCTCGACATGGAATTCGCCTTTGTTCGCGAGCGCGACGTGCAGGATTTCGTCGAAGACATGATCCGCGCCATCTTCGCCGAAGTGGTGGACGTCGAACTGGCCGCGCAGTTCCCGCGCATGACCTGGGCCGAGGCGATGCGTCGCTATGGCTCGGACAAGCCGGACCTGCGCATCGCGCTGGAACTGGTCGACGTGGCCGAACTGGTCAAGACCAGCGAATTTCCGGTGTTCACCGCCGCCGCCAACGATGCCGATGGCCGCGTGGCCGCGCTACGCATTCCCGGTGGCGCCACGCTGAGCCGTAAGCAGATCGACGAGTACGCCGCCCACGCCGCCAAGTACGGCGCCAAGGGCCTGGCCTACGTCAAGCTGTCGGAGAGCGGCGAAGTCAGCTCGCCGATCGCCAAGTTCTTCGGCGAAGACGCCTTCGCTGCGCTGCTCAAGCACGTCGGGGCCGGCAACGGCGACATCGTGTTCTTCGGTGCCGGCGGCTACAACAAGGTGTCCGACTTCATGGGCGCGCTGCGTTTGAAGGCCGGCAAGGATTTCAGCCTGATCGCCGATGGCTGGGCGCCGCTGTGGGTCACCGATTTCCCGATGTTCGAGTGGGACGAGGAGGCGCAGCGCTACGTGGCCCTGCATCACCCCTTCACCGCGCCGGCGGTGGACGACATCGCCGACCTGCGCGCCAATGCCCGCACCGCGGTGTCGCGCGGCTATGACATGGTGCTCAACGGCAACGAAATCGGCGGCGGCTCGATCCGTATCCACCGCCCGGACATGCAGAGCGCGGTGTTCGAACTGCTGGGCATCGGCGCTGAGGAAGCGCGCGCCAAGTTCGGCTTCTTGCTGGATGCGCTCAACTACGGCGCACCGCCGCACGGCGGCATCGCCTTCGGCATCGACCGCATCGCGGCGCTGATGGCAGGCACCGACTCCATCCGCGACGTCATCCCGTTCCCCAAGACCACCGGCGCACAGGACCTGATGACCGACGCCCCGTCGCCGATCGCCGCCGATCAGCTGGCCGAAGTGCACGTGCAGGTACGCCCCAAGCAGGTCTGACCTGCCACCCACACGGCCACCCCAGCGTGGCCGTGCAGCCGACACGCTGCACCGCGCAGCGCGTCGCATACATGGATGGCGCGGGCGCATCGCGCCCCCGCCCAACGATCGATGCCCGCATCTGCGGCCGCGCCTGCCGCAGAGCCCCGGCAGAGGGCCGCGCCCCTCGCTCGCCCTTATCAACGCACTGCGCGTAATCCAAACCCGCGCCGGCCCGCAAACGCGGGTCGGATCTCGGATGCTCTTCCGATTCCCGATTCCCGATTCCCGATTCCCGATTCCCGATTCCCGATTCCCGAATCCCGAATCCCGAATCCCGAATCCCGAATCCCGAATCCCCGCTTGCGACCCCACCACCGCATGCGCGAAGCTGCCACGTCCACCCGGCACGAGACGCCCGTATGACCCGCATCCGCCGCGCTACACCGGACGATGCCGAAGCCTTGTCGCTGCTGGCTGCGCAGACCTTTACCGAAACCTTCGGGCATCTGTATCCAGAAGAAGACCTCCGCGGTTTTCTCGAAGAGACCTATGCAGTCGAGCGCGCGCGCATCGTGCTGGCGCATCCGGACTATGCGATCTGGCTGCTAGAGATGGACAACCTGCTGGTCGGCCACGCTGCCGCCGGCCCCTGCGGGCTGCCGCACCAGGACGTGCGTCCCGGCGACGGTGAGCTCAAGCGGCTGTATCTGTTGAAGGACTACCAGAACAGCGGCTGGGGCAGCCGCCTGTTCGAGACCACGCTGGAATGGCTGGAGCGCGACGGCCCGCGCACGTTGTGGATTGGCGTGTGGTCGGAGAATTTCGGCGCGCAGCGCTTCTACGCCCGCTACGGGTTCGAGAAGGTCGGCGAATACGATTTCCCGGTCGGCAAGATCCTCGACCGCGAATTCATCCTGCGCCGCACCCCGCGCATTGCGGCCGATTGAACGGCGCGCCGATGCCCGGCTTGCGTGGCGTGCGACCACGATTGCCGGCGCCCGGCCACGCTGAGTGCCACCGGCACCATCCCCACCTCGGTCGCCTGCAGGCCGGCACGCGCATTGGTTGTCGGTCTGCCGGCCCGGCGCGGGTGGCATTGATTCGCGCGCAAGCGACCTGCGGCAGATTCGTCGCACATCCGCGCTCACCTGAGGCTTGCGCCATGGCGCGGTCATGACCTCCGTGTCCGGCGCATCCTCGTTCATCCCGGGTCACTCCCAACGCATCCTGCGTGAGCGGGCGAGCGCCGCGACCGCCGACGTGCTGCTGGTGCACGGCATCTGGAACACCGCGCACTGGCTATTGCCGCTCGCGCGCCGGCTGCGTGCCGAGGGCCTGGCGCCAGCGCTGTTCGGCTACGCCAGTGTGCTCGGCGGACCCGAACGGGCCGTGCCACGGCTGATCGAACGCCTGCAGGCGACCGGCGCGCAATTGCTGGTCTGCCACAGCCTGGGCGGGCTGGTCGCGCTGCAGGCCCTGCGCGCCGCGCCCGAATTGCCGGTGCGCCGCGTGGTCTGTCTGGGCTCGCCGTTGTGCGGCAGCGCCGCCGCGCGCGGCCTGGCCCGCCGCGGCGGGCGCTGGGCGCTGGGGCGCAGCGCGGCCTTGCTGCAGCACGGTGTCGTGCAATGGGAGGGCGAGGCGGAGATCGGCCAGATCGCCGGCACTGTCGCGCGCGGGGTGGGGCAATGGCTGGCGCCGCTGGACGGCGGCTCGGACGGCACCGTGGCGCTGGCCGAAACCCGCCTGCCCGGGCTGCGCGACCATTGCGTGGTGCAGGCCAGCCACAGTGGCCTGTTGCGCTCGCCCGAGGCCGCGCAGCAGGTACTGCGCTTCCTGCGCCAGGGCCGGTTCCGCCACTGAACGTCGCCGCCCCGGTGCGGGCGAGCAATCAGGTAAAATCCGCGCCCTGTCATCCAAGCCAGTCTGGAACCACCCATGGGTAGAGGCCCCTCCATCGAAGGCCGCAAGAACGCCTCCGACGCCAAGCGCGGCAAGATGTTCACCAAGATCATTCGCGAGATCAGCGTCGCCGCACGCGGCGGCGGTGGCGATCCGTCCAACAACCCGCGCCTGCGCGTGGCGGTGGACAAGGGTCTGTCGGCGAACATGTCCAAGGACGTCATCGAGCGCGCCATCAAGAAAGCCACCGGCGAGCTGGAAGGCGTGGAATACGAGGAAGTGCGCTACGAGGGCTACGCCCCCGGCGGCGTGGCGGTGATCGTGGACTGCCTGACCGACAACCGCGTGCGCGCGGTGGCCGACGTGCGCCATGCCTTCAGCAAGTGCGGCGGCAACATGGGCACCGACGGCTCGGTGGCCTTCATGTTCAAGCGCCTGGGCGTGCTGAGCTTTGCCGCCGGCACCGACGAAGACACTCTCACCGACGCGGCGATCGAGGCCGGCGCCGACGATGTGGTGGTCTACCCGGAAGACGGCGCCATCGACGTGCTGACCGCCCCGGACGCCTTTGCCCAGGTCAAGCAGGCGCTGACCGCCGCCGGCCTGGAGCCGGCGCACGCCGAAATCACCTTCCGCGCCGAAAACGACATCGCCGTCGACGGCGACACCGCCGTGCAGGTCCGCAAGCTGCTCGACATGCTCGAAGACCTGGACGACGTCCAGGACGTCTATTCGAACGTCGATCAAGCGGCGCTTGGCGCCTGATGATGGCCGGGATGGCGGGATTCGTTATTCGGGATTCGCAACAGCAATGCGATCGCCGCACGGCAGGTGCGTCACCAATCCCGAATCCCGAATCCCCAATCCCGGCATTTCGATGACCCGCATCCTAGGCATCGATCCCGGCTCCCAGCGCACCGGGCTCGGCATCATCGACGTCGACGAGAGCGGTCGCAGCCGGCATGTCTATCATGCGCCGCTGGTGCTGCTGGGCGAGGGCGACTTCGCGCAGCGGCTCAAGCGCCTGCTGCACGGGCTGGGCGAGGTGATCGAGACCTACCGGCCGCAGGAAGTGGCGATCGAGAAGGTGTTCATGGGCAAGAGCGCCGATTCCGCGCTCAAGCTGGGCCACGCGCGCGGCGCGGCGATCTGCGCGGTGGTGCTGCGCGATCTGCCGGTGCACGAGTACGCTGCCACCGAGATCAAGCTGGCACTGGTTGGCAAGGGCGGGGCGGACAAGGTGCAGGTGCAGCACATGGTCGGCATCATGCTCAACCTGAAAGGCAAGCTGCAGGCCGACGCCGCCGACGCACTGGCGGTCGCCATCACTCACGCCCACGTGCGCGCCACCGCGCAGCGCCTGGGCGTCAATACCCAACAGGCCTGGAGCCGCAAGAAATGAGAATCGGGAATCGGGAGTCGGGAATCGGGAATTGCAAACGCAGAGTCCACAGCAGTGCGCGCTGTTGCGATTCCCCATTCCCGATTCCCCATTCCCGGCACCGCCAAGGCGGTGCCCAATGATCGGCCGCCTGCGCGGGCTGCTGGCCTACAAGCAGCCGCCGTGGCTGGTGATCGATGTCGGTGGGGTGGGGTATGAGCTGGAGGCGCCGATGAGTACCTTCTACGACCTGCCCGATGTCGGCCGCGACGTGATCCTGTTCACCCACTACGCGCAGAAGGAAGACAGCGTGTCGCTGTACGGATTCCTGCGCGAAGGCGAGCGCAGGCTGTTCCGCGACGTGCAGAAGGTCACCGGCATCGGCGCCAAGATCGCGCTGGCGGTGCTGTCCGGGGTCAGCGTGGACGAGTTCGCCCGTCTGATCACCAGCGGCGACATCACCGCGCTGACCCGCATCCCCGGCATCGGCAAGAAGACCGCCGAGCGTATGGTGGTGGAGCTGCGCGACCGCGCCGCCGACTTCAGCAGTGGCGCGCCGATCACCGGCCAGCTTGGCCCGGATGCGGTGTCCGAAGCCACGGTGGCCTTGCAGCAACTGGGTTACAAGCCGGCCGAGGCCGCACGCATGGCACGCGAGGCCGGGGCAGAAGGCGACGAAGTCGCCACGGTCATTCGCAAGGCCCTCCAGGCCGCGCTGCGTTAAGGACGACTGGCAAAACGACTGCGCGCCCGCCAGGCGGGCGCGGCCGGTGCTCGGAATCGGCAGGGACCACTCGTACACTGCGGCTCCCTACGCGCCGCCCGCACCCAGCCGACCATCGATCGCTACGTTTTTAGTCACTCAACGCCGCGCCGTCTTCCCCTCCTTCACGCCACTTGGCGATACCCTGCCCACTTCATGTCCCAGACCCCCACTTCCGCAGCTGGCCACGGCCATGCGCCTGCCAATAGCCATATGGCCTTGGTCATCGGCGCCATTGGCGTCGTCTTCGGCGATATCGGTACCAGTCCGCTGTACACCCTCAAGGAGGCGTTCTCGCCGCACTACGGGCTGACCAGCGACCACGACACCGTGCTGGGCGTGCTGTCGCTGGCGTTCTGGGCGCTGATGGTCACGGTGACGCTCAAGTACGTCACCATCATCATGCGTGCCGACAACGAGGGCGAGGGCGGCATCATGGCCTTGATGGCGTTGACCCAGCGCACCCTGCGCAGCGGGTCGCGCTCGGCGTACGTGGTCGGCATCCTCGGCATCTTCGGCGCCTCGCTGTTCTTCGGTGATGGCGTGATCACCCCGGCCATCTCGGTGATGGGCGCGGTCGAAGGCCTGGAAATCGCCGCGCCCAGCCTGCATCCCTTCATCGTGCCGATCACCGTGATCGTGCTGCTGGTGGTATTCATGGTGCAGCGCTTCGGCACCGAAAAGGTCGGCAAGGTGTTCGGCCCGATCACCTGCCTGTGGTTCCTGTCGCTGGGGGCAATCGGCGCCTGGAACATCGTTGACGCGCCGGAAGTGATGAAGGCCTTCAACCCCTGGTGGGCGATCCGCTTCTTCATGGAGCATGGCTGGCACGGGGTGTTCATCCTCGGCGCGGTGGTGCTGGCGGTGACCGGCGGTGAAGCGCTGTACGCGGACATGGGCCACTTCGGCGCCAAGCCGATCCGCCATGGCTGGTATTTCTTCGTGTTGCCGATGCTGCTGCTCAACTACCTGGGGCAGGGCGCGCTGGTGCTCAATCACCCCTCCGCACTGAAGAACCCGTTCTTCGAAGCGGTGCCGGGCTGGGCGCTGTATCCGATGATCATCCTGGCCACGCTGGCGGCCGTGATCGCATCGCAGGCGGTCATCACCGGCGCCTACTCGGTGGCCCGCCAGGCGATGCAGCTGGGCTACATCCCGCGCATGCTGATCAAGCACACCTCGCGCACCACCATCGGCCAGATCTACGTGCCCGGCATCAACTGGCTGTTGATGGTGATGGTGATCGCGCTGGTGCTGATCTTCCGCAGTTCCACCAATCTGGCAGTGGCCTACGGCATCTCGGTGTCGATGACCATGCTGATCGATACCCTGCTGCTGGCGCTGGTGGCGCGCTCGCTATGGCCGCGCTGGCGCAACTGGGTGCTGCCGCTGTGCGTGGTGTTCTTCTTCATCGAGCTGGCCTTCGTCATCGCCAACGGCGCCAAGCTGTTGCAGGGCGCCTGGTTCCCGCTGGCGCTGGGCATCGTGGTGTTCACCCTGATGCGCACCTGGCGCCGCGGCCGCGCGCTGCTGCGCGAGGAAATCCGCAAGGACGGCATCCGCATCGACAGCTTCCTGCCGGGCCTGATGCTGGCCCCGCCGGCGCGCGTGCCGGGCATGGCGGTGTTCCTCACCGCCGACCCGATGGTGGTGCCGCACGCGCTGATGCACAACCTCAAGCACAACAAGGTGCTGCACGAGCGCAACATCTTCCTCAACGTCGACACCTTGCCGATCCCGTACGCGCCGGCGGACAAGCGCCTGCAGATCGAATCGATCGGCGACGAGTTCTACCGCGTCTATGTGCGCTTCGGCTTCATGGAAACGCCGGACGTGCCGCTGGCGCTGATGCGTTCCTGCGACCAAGGCGGCATCCATTTCGACCCGATGGACACCACCTTCTTCGCCAGTCGCGAGACCATCGTGGCCAGCGCCAACCGCGGCATGCCGATCTGGCGCGACAAGCTGTTCGCGCTGATGCATCGCAATGCCGCCCCGGCCACCGGCTTCTTCCGCATCCCCGGCAACCGCCTGGTCGAGCTGGGCGCCCAGGTTGAGATCTGAGGCCGCCGGTGGCGGCCCGGGAGTGGGGATTGGATATTCGGGATTGGCAAGAGCGTAGCGCCGGAGGCGCCCCGCGGCCCATACTAGTGCGCTGCCAATCCCGTCTGCCGAATCCCCAATCCCCGCCCTAATGGACCGCATCATCGCCAGCAGTGCCACCCGCGAAGACGATGCCGCCGATGCGAGCATCCGGCCCAAGCGCCTGGCCGATTATCTGGGCCAGCAGCCGGTACGCGAGCAGATGGAGATCTACATCGAAGCGGCGAAGGCGCGCGGCGAGGCGATGGATCACGTGCTGATCTTCGGTCCGCCGGGTCTGGGCAAGACCACGCTCAGCCACGTCATCGCCAACGAGCTGGGCGTGAATTTGCGCTCGACCTCCGGCCCGGTGATAGAGAAGGCCGGCGATCTGGCCGCGCTGCTGACCAACCTGCAGCCGCACGATGTGCTGTTCATCGACGAGATCCATCGCCTCTCGCCGGTGGTGGAGGAAGTGCTGTATCCGGCGATGGAGGATTTCCAGATCGACATCATGATCGGCGACGGCCCGGCCGCGCGCTCGATCAAGATCGACCTGCCGCCGTTCACCCTGATCGGTGCCACCACCCGTGCCGGCCTGCTGACCGCGCCCTTGCGCGACCGCTTCGGCATCGTGCAGCGGCTGGAGTTCTATTCGCCGCAGGAACTGACCCGCATCGTGATCCGCTCGGCGGCGATCCTGGGCATCGACTGCACGCCCGACGGTGCGGCCGAGATTGCCCGCCGCGCGCGCGGCACCCCGCGTATCGCCAACCGGCTGCTGCGGCGGGTGCGCGACTTTGCCCAGGTCAAGGCGGCGGGGCATATCGACCTGCCGGTGGCGCAGGCGGCGATGCAGATGCTCAAGGTCGACCCGGAAGGCTTCGACGAGCTCGACCGCCGCATGCTGCGCACCATCGTCGATCATTTCGACGGCGGCCCGGTCGGGGTGGAGTCGCTGGCCGCGTCGCTGTCGGAAGAGCGCGGCACGCTGGAAGACGTGATCGAGCCCTATCTGATCCAGCAGGGCTTTTTGATCCGCACCGCGCGCGGCCGCATGGTCACCACCAAGGCCTATCTGCACCTGGGCCTGAAGCCGCCGCGCGACCGCTCTCCGGGCATCGGCGAGCCGGGAGACCTGTTCTGATGACGCTCCGTTCGTCGCGCGCCCGGGCCGTCTCGATCAATCAGCCGTGCCCATGACCGCCGATTCCCGACCCCCGATTCCCCAATCCCCGCCTGTATTCAGTTGGCCGACACGCGTGTACTGGGAAGATACCGACGCCGGGGGCGTGGTCTACCACGCGCGCTACGTTGCTTTCATGGAACGGGCGCGCACGGAGTGGATGCGCGCACTCGGCTACGGGCAGGAGCGCATGCGCCAGCAGCACGAGCTGGTGTTCGCGGTCCGCTCGATGCAACTGGATTTCCTCAAGCCGGCCCGGCTCGACGACGCGCTGTCAGTGTCGGCGGTACTGCTGCGATGCAAACGGGCCAGCCTGCTGTTTGCGCAGTCGGTACGTCGCGAGGGCGAAGTGCTGCTGACCGCCGAGGTGCGCATTGCCGCACTCGGCACCAGCGACTTCCGCCCGCGCGGGATGGACGATGCGCTGTATGACGTGTTGAAAGCTCTAGAAACCCCAGAATCCGATTACTGAGGAACAAACGGATGTCGATTGCATTGCTCCTGGCCCTGCAGGACACGGTAGTGGAAGCACTACCGCAGGACGTTGCCGCCGCTGCGGCACAGACCGCCAGCGTGGCGCACAACAGCAGCATCAACTATGTCGATCTGATTCTGCGGGCGAGTATTCCGGTCAAGATCATCGTGTTGCTGCTGCTGATCGGCTCCTTCATCAGCTGGGTGATCATTTTCCGCAAGGCGCGCGCCTTCAAGCAGGCCAACCGCGAGGCGGACGAGTTCGAAAACCGCTTCTGGTCCGGCGCCGATCTGGCCAAGCTCTACGCGTCGGCCACCGACCGTAACCGCACCGTCGGCGGCCTGGAGTCGATGTTCGAGAGCGGCTTCCGCGAGTTCTCGCGGCTGCGCGACCGTCGCCGGCTGGACGGGCGGGTGCAACTGGAAGGCGCACAGCGCGCCATGCGCACCGCCTTCACCCGCGAAGTCGACCAGCTCGAGCGCAATCTCGAATTGCTGGCCAACATCGGTTCCACCGCGCCGTACGTCGGCCTGGTCGGCACGGTGTTCGGCATCATGGTGACCATGCACGACATGGTCAGCAGCGGCGAGCAGGCCGGTATCGCTGCGGTCGCACCGGGTATTTCCGAAGCGCTGTTCGCCACCGCCATCGGCCTGTTCGTGGCGATTCCCGCGGTGTGGGCCTACAACCGCTTCACCACCCGCGTGGAACGGCTGTCGGTGCGCTACGAGACCTTCGCCGACGAGTTCAGCTCGATCCTGCAGCGCCAGGCCGGCGCGGACGAGTAATGCGCGTGCCCTGCGACAGCCGGCAGCCAGGCGAATGCCCCGTCACGGCACGCACATCCCGGTGCGTGGACGTGGCAGGTGCGGCGTTCGCACATGCGCGTCTGACGTGGCGCAGGGATTGGACAGGCAAGCCCCTCGCGACAGCGCGCACACGCATGTGCGGGGGATTGGATGGGCGAGTCCCTCGCAAGAGCCCGCACATCCATGTGCGGGGGATCAATAGGAACGTTCCGCGATGATTTCCGGTATTTCCCGCCGTAAGAAGCGCAAGCTCAAATCCGACATCAACGTCGTGCCGTATATCGACGTGATGCTGGTGCTGCTGATCATCTTCATGGTGACCGCACCGCTGCTGACCCTGAGCACCGACGTCAACCTGCCCAGCTCGCGCGCCAAGGCGCTAGAGAGCAAGCAGGATCCGGTCGTGGTGGTGGTCGCCGCCGACGGCCAACTCGCATTGCAGCTGCCCAAGGGCAAGCCGCAGGCGATGGACGTGGCGGCGCTGCAGGCGCAACTGGCCGCCATCGTGGCGCAGGACAAGGACGCGCGCGTGGTCGTGGCCGGCGATCGTGCCGCGCCGTATCAAAAGATCATGGACGCCATCGACGTGCTTAAGCAGGCCAAGGTCGAGAAGGTCGGCCTGATCTCCGACTCCGGCGGCACTGCAGGCAGCGATGCACGCTGACGCACTCCCCACTCAGACGGCGCGCGAGGATGGCTGGCTGCGGCCGGTCGTGCTGGCCCTGGTCGTGCACGTGCTGGTCGCGCTGGTGTTCATCGCCGGCTGGCTGTGGTCGCCCGAACGCTCGGTCGAGCCGGCCGCGGGCGACCCGAGCATGGAAGCCTCGCTGGACGTGTCCGCGGCCGAAGCGCGCGTTGCGCGCCAGGCGCTGAAGGCCACGCCGGTGGAGGCGCCGCCACCGCCGGCACCGCTGCCCGAACCGGCGCCGGAAGATACCGTGCCGCCGCCGCAGCCGATTCCCGAGCCGCGTCCGCAGGATGCGCCCACGCCGCAACAGGCGCAGGCGCAGGAGCGTGTCGCGCAGCCGGACAAGGTCGACCAGGACCGCGTCGACGCACTGGCTCTGTCGGCGGAAAAGGCCAAGCAGGAACAGGAGGCCAAGCGCCGTCAGGAGCAGATCGACCTGACCGAGCGCAAACGCCAGGAAGAGGCCGAGCAGAAACTGCGCCTGGCCAAGCAGCAGGAAGAAGCCGACGCCAAGAAGAAGCAGGCCGCAGCGCAGCAGGCTGCCGCTGATGCCGAACGCGAGAAGAAGATCGCAGACATCCGCCGCCAGCGCGAACAGGCCACCAAGGAAGCCGCGCTGGCCGAGCAGAAGTTGCGCCAGGTCGCCGCCGCGCGTGCGCAGCAGGCTTCGTCGGCTGCCGCCGCCACCGCGCAGCCGACCGCAGGGCAGGGCGGTACCAACACCGATCTGTCGGCCAAGTACGCCGCGGCGATCCAGCAGAAGGTGCTGGCGCAGTGGGTGCGTCCGCCATCGGTGCCGCCAGGCCAGAAGTGCAGCATCAACATCCGCCAATTACCGGGTGGCACCGTGATGGAAGCCAAGGTGGCGCCGGGTTGCCCTTACGACGAGGCCGGCCAGCGCTCGATCGAGGCCGCGGTGCTGAGCGCGCAGCCATTGCCGTACCGTGGGTTCGAGTCGGTGTTCCAGCGCAACCTGACGTTTGTGTTCACCCCGCAGGACTAGCAAGCCCCAGATCGGGGGGCGGCCGCATGACCTGCGCTGCGCCTCGGTCCGGATGTAGATTTGCGGGGTGTGGCCCGGCTGCCTGGCATAGTCCTGCCGGGTAGGTCGTGCTGCACCACCGCACGCCTGCTCGCTGGTCTGGCCGATGGAACGCCCGATGGTTGACCACTCGCTCCACTTTCACGCTGTCTCGTTCACGATTGCGAGTATGTTCACTCGCTGATTGGTATCCCTTGCACACTTTTCCTGCCCGATCCGAGCCGTCCATGAAAAAACCGCTGCGTTGGCTAGCTGCCTTGACCGCCCTGTTGTTGCCGCTGAGCGCACTCGCGCAACAGCAAGGGCTCACCATCGATATCGTCGGCGGTAGCGCTTCGGCGACGCCGATCACCGTCGTGCCCATGCCCTACCAGGGTTCCGGCACTGCGCCGCAGACCGATGTGTCTGCCGTCGTCGGCGCCGACCTGGACCGTTCCGGCCAGTTCCGCACGTTGCCGGTTGCGCAGATCGTCGAGAAGCCGACCCGCGGCACAGAGGTGCAGTTCCAGACCTGGCGTACGCTCAAGCAGAACTACATCGTGGTCGGCCGCGTGATGGATGCCGGCGAAGGTGCCTACCGCGTCGAGTACGAACTGTTCGACGTGGCCAAGGGCGAGCGCCTGCTCGGCCTGGCGATGACCGCACGTGCCAACGCGATGCGCGATGTCTCGCACCAGATGGCCGACGCGATCTACGAAAAGATCACCGGCGTGCGTGGCGCGTTCTGGACCCGGATTGCCTATGTGACCGCCAGCGGCAAGGGCGGCGCCATGCGCTATGCGCTGATGGTGGCCGACTCGGACGGCTACAACCCGCAGACCATCGTGCGCTCGGCCGAGCCGCTGCTGTCGCCGAACTGGAGCCCGGACGGCAAGAAGCTGGCCTATGTGAGCTTCGAGCGCGGCAACTCCTCGATCTACCTGCAGGACATCGCCACCGGCGCGCGTGAGCTGGTATCCAGCTTCCGCGGTATCAACGGTGCGCCGTCGTTCTCGCCGGACGGTCGCCGCCTGGCGCTGGCACTGTCGCGCAGCGGCAACCCGGAAATCTACGTCATGGATCTGGGCAGCAAGCAGTTGACCCAGCTGACCAATCACTTCGGCATCGACACCGAGCCGACCTGGGCGCCGGACGGCGGCAGCATCTACTTCACCTCCGATCGCGGCGGTCGTCCGCAGATCTACCAGGTGGCCGCAAGCGGCGGCAGCGCCAACCGCGTGACCTTCCAGGGCAACTACAACGCCACCGCCAGCGTCTCGTTCGACGGCAAGAAGGTCGCCGTGGCACAGGGCAGCGGCAATAGCTACCGCATCGCCATGATGGACCGCAGCCTGGGTTCGCCGAGCTGGAGCACGCTGTCGCCGGGTTCGCTGGACGAGTCGCCGAGCTTCGCGCCGAACGCCAGCATGGTGCTGTACGCCGCACGTGAGGGTGGTCGCGGCGTGCTCTACGCCGTCTCCTCCGACGCTCGCGTCCGCCAGCGTCTGGTCCTGGCCGATGGAGATGTGAGAGAACCTGCATGGGGGCCTTACCGAACCGCGCATTAATGTTAATATTTCGCTGCGTTAAACCACTCATTGGCCCAGAGCCTCCATAGGTATCCCATGAACAAGTCCACCCGCGTCTTGCTTGTCTCCCTGTTGTCCGTTGCCGTGCTGGCCGGTTGTTCGAAGAAGGTGAAGGAAACTCCGCCTCCTGCGACTGACACCACCGCTGGTTCCTCCGTTCCCACCGGCCCGTCCACCTCTGGCCTGTACGGCCCGGGCGACCTGGATACCGATGCCTGCCTGCGCCAGCGCGTTGTCTACTTCGATCTGGATCAGGACTCCCTGAAGCCGGAATTCCAGGCAATCATGGCGTGCCACGCCAAGTACCTGCGTGACCGTCCTTCCTCGCGCATCACCCTGCAGGGCAATGCTGACGAGCGCGGTTCGCGTGAGTACAACATGGGTCTGGGCGAGCGTCGCGGCAATGCCGTGTCGTCTTCGTTGCAGGCTGCCGGCGGTTCCGCCAGCCAGCTGACCGTCGTCAGCTACGGCGAAGAGCGTCCGGTCTGCACCGAAACCAGCGAAAGCTGCTGGTCGCAGAATCGTCGCGTCGAAATCGTGTACACGGCTCAGTAAGAAGCGATGCGCTTTCGAGTGACATCCCTGTTCGTCGCGGCGGCCCTTGTGGTCGCCGCGCCGGCGCACGCGCAGCGAGCCAGTCTCGCTGATCGTGTTGCCGTCCTCGAGCAGCAGCAGGCCAACAGCCAGGCCAACAACGATCTCCTCAACCAGCTGCAGCAGGCGCGTTCGGACCTGCAGGGCTTGCGAGCGACCGTGGAGCAGCTGCAGCACGACAACGAACAACTCAAGCAGCAGTCCAAGGATCAGTATCTCGATCTGGACGGACGCCTGAATCGGCTGGAAGGTGCAGGTGGCGCAACCCCGCCATTGCCATCGCCCACCGGCAGCGTCACACCCGCCCCGGCTCCGGCCGCGCGGCCTGCAGCGGCGGCAACTTCCGAGAAGCCGCCCAGCGTGCATGGCGACCCAGGCACCCTGGCCGTCAGCAACGAGGAACGCACTGCCTACAACGTCGCCTTCGATGCCTTGAAGAACGGCAAGTACGACGATGCCTCGCAGTTGTTCCTGAGTTTTCTGGAACTGTATCCCAACGGCGTCTACACCCCCAATGCCTTGTATTGGCTGGGCGAGAGTTACTACGCCACCCGAAATTTCCAGCTTGCCGAGGCGCAGTTCCGCGATCTCGTCAGCCGCTATCCCACGCATGACAAGGCCTCTGGCGGCCTGTTGAAGCTTGGCCTGTCGCAGTATGGCGAAGGCAAGAACGACCAGGCCCAGCAGACCTTGCAGCAGGTCGCATCGCAGTATCCCGGCTCCGACGCAGCGCGCGTGGCCCAGGAACGCCTGCAGTCCATCCGTCTCGGCCAGCAACTGCGCTGAGCCCGCGCGTGCGCGCCTTCGGGCGTGACGCATACTTTGCCAATGAACGCCGCCGCCGTCCCCAGCGAGATCGTCCAGTCGCCGTTGCCGCGATTGAAGATCACCGAAATCTTTCTGTCCCTGCAGGGCGAAGCCGAGGCCGCCGGCTGGCCGACCGTGTTCGTGCGTCTGACCGGTTGCCCGCTGCGCTGTCATTATTGCGATACCGCCTACGCCTTCCACGGCGGTGAATGGCACGACATCGATGCGATCGTCGCCGAAGTTGCCAGCCACGGCGTGCGCCATGTCTGCGTGACCGGCGGCGAGCCGTTGGCGCAGAAGCGCTGCCTGGTGCTGCTGCAGAAACTGTGCGATGCCGGCTTCGATGTTTCGCTGGAGACGTCCGGTGCATTGGACGTGTCGGCCGTGGATCCGCGCGTCTCGCGCGTGGTCGACATCAAGACGCCCGCATCCGGCGAGGAACAGCGCAATCGCTGGGAGAATCTGCCGCTGCTGACCGCACGCGACCAGATCAAGTTCGTGATCTGCAGCCGCGCCGATTACGAATGGTCGCGCGAGATTGTCGCCGCGCATGCGCTGGACCGCCGCTGCACGGTGTGGTTTTCGCCCAGCAAGAGCGAAGTGACGCCGCGGGAGCTGGCTGACTGGATCGTGGCCGATCGTCTGCCGGTGCGCTTCCAGATGCAGCTGCACAAGCTGCTGTGGAACGACGAGCCTGGGCGCTAGGCCCGAGCGCGAAGCCCGGGCGATAGAGCGACCGCGCTCACCCAAGAAAGGCGGGCGCAGCCGGTTGCCCGCAATCGGCATGTGTCACGCATCCGTTGCGGTTGCCAGCATGCCGTCCGCACCCAACTGACGATCACCCGCGACGCTTCGTTGGCCGCTCCCGGTCCCCGGTGCAAGGCGCTGCCTGCCAGGACACGGCCGTCTGCGCTTACGCGGCGATCCTGTTCAATTCTTCGACGGCATCGGCCGGCAGTTTCAGTTCCGCTGCGAACAGATTGGCGCGCAGATGCGCCACCGACGAGGTCCCCGGAATCAGCAAGATGTTGGGCGAGCGCTGCAGCAGCCACGCCAGTGCCACCTGCATCGGGGTTGCAGCCAGGCGCTGGGCAACAGCGGCAAGCGTGGACGATTGCAATGGCGAGAAGCCGCCGAGCGGGAAGAACGGCACGTAGGCAATGCCGTCGCGCGCGAGCGTGTCGATGAGTTCGTCGTCGTGTCGATGCGCGATGTTGTACATGTTCTGCACGCAGACGATGTCGGTCATGGCGCGTGCCTCGGCCACCTGCGCTGCGGTGACGTTGCTGATGCCGATGTGCCGCACCAGGCCATCGCGCTGCAGCTTGATCAAGGCCGCCAGTTGCTCCGCGATCGAGCCTTCTGCCGGCTCCTGCGCCTTGAACATCACGCGCAGGTTGACCACATCCAGCGTTTCAAGCCCCAGGTTGCGCAGATTGTCGTGCACCGCCTCAACCAGCTGCTGCGGCGAGAAGGCAGGTAGCCAGGAACCATCCGTGCCGCGCGCGGCGCCGATCTTGGTGACGATGGTCAATTCCTGCGGGTAGGGATGCAGTGCCTCGCGGATCAGCTGATTGGTGATGTGCGGCCCGTAGAAATCGCTGGTGTCGATATGGTTGACGCCCAGCGCGATGGCTTCGCGCAGCACCGCCAACGCACCGTCGCGGTCCTTGGGCGGGCCGAACACGCCAGGCCCCGCGAGCTGCATTGCGCCGTAGCCGATGCGGGTGAGCTTGCGGTCTCCAAGCAGAAACGTTCCGGCTTTTTCGATGTTGGTCATGGCGTGGCGCTCGCGTGTCGTTGAGCCAACAACGATAGGAAACGTGGCGCGGCATGTGAATTCGCATTTGCCGCGGCGCCAGTCCACTGCCGCCAGGGCTTGTGGCATATGGGCGCAGCCGCAGCGCCCCGGGCCGATCGTCCGGCGGGATGTGCTGGAGTTTCAGGTTTTGCTGGCTGCGCGGGCAGTGCTTTCGCCGCGTTTCTTCGCAACCGTCGTCGCCGCGTGGCGCGTTTTGCGTTGACAGGCGCCGAGCGTCGGCGCGAGTATTCCAACGTCGCCGCACAATCGGCGACCGGGATTGGCGTCCCGAACCAAAAGGCGCACCAGCGCCCATCGACCGATGCACGGCGCTTTTTTATCGCCCGCATCGTCGCGGGCGCATGCCGGCCAGTTTTATGGCGGGCGGTGCGCGGGGGCCGCAAGGCCCACCGGGTCCTTTTGGCCGGCACGCCAACCGCGTACCGTCCGCCACCCCGATTGGCGTCTGGGTGGCGGATTCCAAAACACAAAAGGAATCCAGCATGTCTCACGACACACATGAAGCACCCACGTCTGTGGCATACCAGGTCGTCCATGATGTGGGGCCGATCTTCAATGCCCTCGAAGCGACGCGTGTCGCCGGGCGAAGCCCGAATGCGCGTCCCGACGTCGTAAATAAAGCTGTGCATGCGCTCACGCTTGCCGGCGCCGATGCAATCGCTAGCGTCGATAGCGCGGTGACGGAGCCGCAGCAATGAGCCTGGGCAAACAGTTCCGCGTCTGTACGGGCGTCGTCCTCAGCTTCGAGATGATGCAGGGCTATGTGCTGGCCATGCTGCATTCCGACGCGCAGCCCGATGCCTCGCCCGTCCTGATCGCCTGCGAAGCCACCGGCTTTGACGAGATCCTGCCGGGCGGCGATGCGCAGAGCGTTGTGCTGGGCCGCCTGCATGTCTGCATGCGCGTCGACGCTGCAGTGGACGTCCTCAGCTGGCTGCGCAAGCAGGCACGCGCCGCTGGAACTGCGCGACGAACGCGGCGCGTGCAATCGCGTATCCAGAAGGCGGGACCCACATGATTGGCGAGAACGCCACGGCCGCCTGCGCCGGGCCCACGACCTGCAAGATGATGCGCCATCTGCAGGGGAGAAGCCGGCTTTGACGGCAGCGCGCCAGTTGCGGCAGATGGTGGATGCCATCCGACTCCGCGGCCGTAACGCAGGGTCCCTGGCGACGAAGGTCCCGGCAACTTCCGGCGGGCACAAAAAAAGCGCCTTCGGCGCTCTTCAAGTTGCTGATTTGATTGGTGGGCCGTGATGGATTCGAACCATCGACCAAAAGATTAAAAGTCTTCTGCTCTACCGACTGAGCTAACGGCCCACTGTCCCGGCAGTGCGCCGGGGTGCGCATTCTACCCTACAGCGGCGTCAAGGCGAAATGGCGTAGTGGGTGGGGTCTGGGACGCCGGCGTCGGCGAAACCGGCGGCACGCAGGCGGCAGGCGTCGCAGTGGCCGCAGGCGCGTCCGTCGGCGTCGGCGCGGTAGCAGGACACGGTCAGGCCGAAGTCCACGCCCAGGCGCACGCCTTCACGCACGATGTCGGCCTTGCTGAGGAACTGCAGCGGTGCGTGCACGCGCAGGCCGGCGCCTTCCACGCCGGCCTTGGTGGCCAGGTTGGCCAGCACCTCGAAGGCGCGCACGAATTCGGGCCGGCAGTCGGGGTAACCCGAATAATCGACCGCGTTGACGCCGCAGAACAGGTCGTTGGCGCCGATCACCTCGGCCCAGCCCAGTGCCAGCGACAGCATGATGGTGTTGCGCGCCGGCACGTAGGTGACCGGGATGCCGTCGCCACCGGCATCGGGCACCTCGATGTCGTCGGTGAGCGCCGAGCCGCCGATGCTGCGCAGGTCCACGTCAACCACCTTGTGCGCGATGACGCCCTGCGCCGCGGCAACGCGCGCGGCGGCGTCCAGCTCGGAGGTATGGCGCTGGCCGTAGCGCACGCTCAAGGCATGCACGGCAAAGCCCTGCTCCTGCGCAAGCGCGATGACGGCAGCGGAATCCATGCCACCGGACAACAGAACAACGGCTTTTTTCATGACGGATCGGCAATCACAACGGAATAGGCGGAAAGGCTAGCAGGCTCGGCGTGGCACGGCGACCCGGCAGTTGATGCGGCGGCAGCGGGATGCCGGGCAACGCGGCTGGGCCAAGCGTGCGCGGGCAGGGCAGCGACCGCATCTGCACGTCAATCCGGTGCGACAGCCCGCCGGCAGTTGCGCGCCTCGGGCATCGTGTTTTTGCCGGCGTCGGTGCGGCACGGCCGGTCTCAGCGCAGGCTTGCAGCCGCGGCCTTGCGCAGGGCCTGGCCCAGTTGCTGCAAGGCGCTCGAGCGCACCGCGGCGCATTGCCAGTACAGCGGCACATCGAGCCAGCGTGTCGGGTCGATGATGACCACCTGCCTGTCGCGCACGGCAGGCACGACCATCGATTCCGGCGCCAGACACCAGCCGAGTCCGCGTGCGGCCGCTTCGACAAAACCGGTCGAGGTCGGCAGGTAGTGGATCGGCGGCGCCACCTGCGTGCGGGTGATGCGGCGGACAAAGCGGGTCTGCAGCGTGTCCTTTCGGTTGAACACCAGCATCGGTGCGTGGGCCAGGGCCGCTGCGCTGAAGCCCTGCTTGAAATGTGTCGCAACGAATGCGGCCGACGCGATGGCGTGGTAACGCATCACTCCCAACGCCTGCACATTGCAGCCCTGCAGTGGCTTGCGCTCGGCGGTGACCGCGCCGAGCACCGCTCCGGAGCGCAACAGCTCCAGGGTGTGGTCCTGGTCGTCCATCTGCACATCGAAAAGAACGCCGTGCTCCCGGTGCAGCGCCGACAGGGCCGCCAGAAACCAGGTCTGCAGCGAGTCGTCATTGACGGCGATGGCCAGCGTGCGCGGATGCCCGGCGCTGCTGTCGCCGGGGAGGAAGTCGGCGATCGCTTCGGATTCCAGGACCTGCATCGGCTTCACCCGGCGCAGCAGGCGCTCGCCGGCCGGGGTAGGGCGGCAGGGGGCCTTGCGGATCACCAGCACCTGGCCGAGCCGGTCTTCCAGCGCCTTGACCCGCTGCGAAATCGCCGACGGCGTCACCGACAGCCGACGCGCAGCGGCGTCGAAGCTGCCTTCCTCGAGAACGGCAGCGAATGCGGCCAGTTGCGGATGCAGAAGATCCATGACGTTCGGCAGGATTAGAAGTTCTAAGCAGGATACAGAAGATTTAGTTTTCCTAATTGCAGCGGAACGCCCAGCATTGGCGCCTGTGATCCGGGAGATGCTCGTGTTCCTTCAAGCCGCAATCTCTGGCTTCATCGCCAGCGCAGGTCTCATCATCGCAATCGGTGCGCAGAATGCATTCGTGCTGCGGCAGGGACTGCAGCGCCAGCATGTCGGTCTGGTGGTGGCGATTTGCGCGTTCGGCGATATCGCGCTGATCGTGCTGGGCGTGGCCGGGATCGGCGTGCTGGTGACGCAATGGCCGGAGCTGCTGCAGGGACTTCGCTATGCGGGAGCTGCATTTCTCGCGGCATATGGCGCGCTGGCTGCACGCAGGGCCTGGCGTGGCACCAGCGGGTTGGCGCCGTCGCAGGCCGGTGCGCAACGCTGGCAGCGCGCCATGCTGGCGTGCCTGGCATTTACCTTTCTCAACCCGCATGTCTATCTGGACACGATGCTGCTGCTGGGCAGCCTGTCCGCGCGTTACCCGGGCCAGCTGCGCTGGGCATTCGCGTCGGGTGCGTGCCTGGCCAGCATCGCCTGGTTTTCCGCTCTGGGTTATGGCGCGCGCTTGTTGCAGCCGGCCTTCTGCGATCCGCGCGCATGGCGTGTGCTGGATGCGGCGATCGCAGGATTCATGCTGGTGCTGTGCGCACTGTTGCTGCTGCCTGCGCAGGCGCTACCCTGAGGCCCACTGTTGCCGGAGCTGTCGTCATGTCGCCGCTGCGCGTTTCCACCGATCACTCCGAACTCGATGTTGCGCTGGTCCATCGCTACCTGGCCCAGCACAGCAGCTGGGCCAGGGACATTCCGCTTGCGGTAGTACAGCGCTCCATCGCCAACTCGCTGTGCTTCGGCGGGTTTCTGCAGGGCGGGCAGGTCGCGTTTGCGCGGGTGGTTTCCGACTATGCAACCGTCGCCTATCTGGGCGATGTGTTCGTGTTGCCCGAGCACCAGGGCAAGGGCTATGGCAAGGCAATGATGGATGCGGTCATGGCGCACCCCGGTCTGCAGGGGCTGCGCCGTTTCAGCCTGGCTACCAGCGATGCGCATGGTCTCTATGCGCGCTACGGCTTCACGCCGCCGCTGGCTCCGCAGTCGCTGATGGAACGCTATCGTCCCGGTCTCTACACGCGCTAGCCGCGGCGGGCCGGCTGTTGCGCGGCCGCACCGGCATGGCACTGCGTCAGGGCAGAAAGACGGTTCAACGCGCTGCCGCGCTGCATGATGTTAGGCGAGCACTGCGACCTCGTCACCGCACAGTGCCGGCCAGGCATCGGCAGCGCGCATTGCCGCCAGCGATGAATCGCAGTTGCCGCCGCACAGGTGCCGATCCTGCCGCAGGTCGATGGCTTCCCACTCCCAGCGCAGCGAATGCGGCATCTGCCAGGCTGCCAACAGCACCGACATCCCGTCCTGAAGCATGAGCTGCCGCCGCCAGATCACGCGCGTGTCGAGATGGGCTTGTTTCCAGTGCGATAAGGCATCGTCGTATGGCTTTGCGTCTGCGGCCCCTGCGTATGCGCGAGCATGCACGTTGGCATGCTCGCCGTTGCGTGGGTGATGCAGATCGCGACTGTCGTTACTGGTATTCACGGGTGATCCTTCCTGATTGAGAAGGCGTGCCGAGCGGTGACGAGAGCACGCACGGACACACCTGCAGTGCCGGCATCGCCGGCTGCGGATGTCGTGGGTACCGATGGCTAAGATGCCGCCTGCGCTGCAGACGGTGGCCGGGCTACCATCCGGCCTGCTCTCTTTCGACCGGCGCAGCGTAACCAGGCATGGCGCTGGAAACAAGCGCTTTTGAGTGGTTTGCGTGCTTGTTTTCCAGGTTTTTTTGTGGGCACTGCGCGCGCGTTGCGGGTGTTTGAGCTGTCTGCACCGAATGCCGGTGAGCGTGCGGGATAAACGCAGAAAGCGCCCTGGCAGGCGCTTTCTGCGTGTGCGATGGCATCAATGGCTGCGGGCACATCCACAGTGTCGCATCAGCATGGCTGCACCGACGACCCGGTCGACGGCGCAGTGCCGGCTGCTGGCTCAGGCGTTGCGGACCTTGCTCAGCAGCTGTGCGACCGGTGCCGCTACGCGCGAAGCGGACTGCCGTGTCTGGCGTGCGTCGATCTTGAAGATCGCCACCGCATCGGTGAGCTGCACCGCCTGCTCTTCCATCGCGCGCGCGGCGGCCGTGGCTTCTTCCACCAGCGCAGCGTTCTGCTGGGTGGTTTCGTCCATGTGGGTGATGGTCTGGTTGACCTGCTCGATGCCGGCCGACTGTTCCTGCGAGGCTGCAGAAATCTCGCCCATGATGTCGGTGACGCGTTGCACGCTGGCCACCACGTCACCCATGGTCTTGCCTGCGCTGTGCACCAGTGCCGAACCCTCGGCCACGCGTTGCACCGAGTCATCGATGAGGTTCTTGATCTCCCTGGCGGCGCCGGAGGACCGCTGCGCGAGCGTGCGCACCTCCGAGGCCACCACGGCAAAGCCGCGGCCTTGCTCGCCGGCACGGGCGGCTTCCACCGCCGCGTTCAAGGCCAGGATATTGGTCTGGAAGGCGATGCCGTCGATGACGCTGATGATGTCGGCGATCTTCCTGGACGAGGCTTCGATACCGGTCATGGTGTCCACCACCTTGCCAACCACGTCGCCACCTTGCGAGGCGACGCGTGCGGCGCCGATCGCCAGCTGGTTGGCCTCGCGTGCGCTTTCGGCATTCTGCTTGACGGTGGAGGTCAGCTCTTCCATCGATGCTGCGGTTTCTTCAAGGTTGGCTGCCTGCTGTTCGGTGCGTTGCGACAGGTCCTGGTTGCCGGCGGCGATTTCGCTGGCCGCGGAGTTGATCGACACGGCCGACTCCTGGATGTTGCCGACGATCTGCGCCAGCTGGCTGGCCGTGGTGTTGGCGTCATCGCGCATCTGTGCGAACACGCCGCGGAATTCGCCGCTCATGCGTGCGGTCAAGTCGCCAGCGGCGATGGACTGCAGCAGCGACGACAGCGACTGCAGATTGCCGTCGGCCGTGGACATCAGGTGGTTGAGGCTTTCGACCATGATGCGGAAGTCGAACTGGAAGCGCTCGGCATCGCCGCGCGCGCTGAAGTCGCCATTGGCGGCGGCCTGGGCGAGATGCTTGATCTCGTGATTCATCGCCGACAGGTTGAGCTTGACCTGCGACATGGTGTCGCTGAAAACGGCCTTTTCGCCGGGCAGCGGCTGCATGTCTTCGGAGAGTTCGCCAACCGCATACCGGCCCATGATGCGTGCCAGGTCGGTCTGCACTGCCACGTGCGAGGCAACCAGCAGGTTGGTGTCGTTGGCCATGCGCCCATAGTCGCCCGGGAATGCGGCCGCATCGATGCGGAAGCTGATCTGGCCATTGTCGTGATGCCTGGCCATGTCGGTTTGCGCGGTGATCAGGTTGCGCAGCTGCAGCTGCATCTTGTCCATGGCCTTGAGCAGACGGCCGGTTTCATCGTTGGCGTTGGTGTGCACATCGTTGTGCAGGTTGCCGGCCGCGATCGCTTCTGCGGTGCGTGTGGCCTGGCTGAGCGGCTGGGTCAGGCTGCGAGTGATCAGCCATGCGAGCAGGCCGCTGATGACCAGTGCGGCAATGCCGCCGGTGGCCAGGGTGATTTTCCCTCGATGCATCGAGGCAACCGCGGCCGCATAGGCATCCTTGCTGAGGCGGCGCTCCAGTGCAGCGTTCTCGCGGATCGCCGTCTGCTGCGCATCCATGGCCGCTGCGGCGTCGCCTTGCAGCAAGGCCTGCGCTTCCTGGTTCTGGTCGCGGAGGCCGTATTCGAGAATCTGGTTATTGAGCTTGACCGAGATGTCGCGCTTTTCCTGCACCAGGTCGAGCGCCTGTTTTTCAGCCGCGCTGCTGGGCAGTGCGGCCAAGGCGTCGTGTGCCTGCTTGTAGCGTGCGCGGTTCTTTTCGATCATGTCCATCGCACGGCGATTGGCCGCGTCGCCAGAGACCATGACGATGTCGCGCAGGCCGATTGCCACGTTGGTGTTGGCGTCGAGCATTTCCGAGGACAGCTGGATCCTCTCCATGTTGCTGTTGACGATAGTGTCCAGCTCGAAACGGGCGTTGGACATGGTGACCAGGCCGGTGGCCACAAGCAGGCCCGACAATAGGATCAAGATGCCAAAGGCCATGCCCAAGCGGCGGCCGACATTGAGGCGTTGCAGATATGTATTCATGACCGCATCCAGGTAGTGCAACTGAGGGGCTTGATGAATGGGTCATCCACCAGAGCGTCTTGCCCCAGCTAGCGGCCGGATTGCGACGAGCTAAAGGCTCGTATTTGAAAGTACTTATATTGAATTCATCGTGTGGAAGAAATTTCCCGACAGCCGTCCGCAGCGGCCTGACATGCGCGCAGAAATTGCTTGTTTATTGCGTTATGGCTGGATCGAAGCGTGCCAACGGCGGAACGATTTTCCGACGTTCTGATGACGGGTGGCGATGCACCCAGGGCAAGGACGTTGCTGGGACAGGGTGCAATTCATCCCGTGTCGCGATACCGGCAATGCGCTTGTCTTCAAGCAGCGGCGGCGCCATTGCTACCGAGTGCTCAGGTGCTTGGATCGGCCGTGATGCGGTGCGACAAGCCCACGTTGCCGCGAGCGATTTGCGGGCCCGCAAGTGCTGGCTGCTCTGCCGGCAACGCCCATCGCGCGTGAGGCATCACGCGCGTGACGGCACTGTGGGTCTTGCGCTCAACCTTCCAGTGCAGCGAGCACCTCTGCATGCAGCTGCTCGGCGCCGGTTTCGGTATTGAAGCGTGCAAAGATTTCCTCGCCGGAGAGCAGGCCGACCCGGACCGAGTGGCAATACGAGCCGAAGTTTTCGCCTGCATTGAAGGGATCGCTGATGACGGAGATATGGTTGAGGCGGACCCGGGTGGTGCCGAACTTGATGAACATCTGCAATCTCCTGTGTGAGCGCCCAGTTTCCCATGTTGTCGGGCGGTGCAGAAGCCGGCCTCACGCATCCATCGACCCAGCACGTACACTGCCGTGCCCTGAAGCCGAGCTCGCCCGATGTCCGATCCGATCCGTCTCGACAAATGCGTGGCCGCGCTGTTCGGTTGCTCGCGTGGCGAGGCGCAGCAATACATCGAAGGCGGCTGGGTCAGTGTGGACGGGGCCGTGGTCGAAGAGCCGCAAGCCTTGGCCACTGCAGCGCAGGTGACGCTGGCGGAAGACGCCGTGCTCGCAGCTGCCGAGCCTGCCACGCTGCTGCTGCACAAACCGGCAGGCATGAGCGCCGAAGCGGCGCTGGCACTGGCCACGCCGGCAACGCGCAGCGCACTGGACCAGCTCGAGATGCGGGTGCTGAAGCGGCACTTCCTGCGCTTGAACGCGCCGCTGCCGCTGGAGGACGAAGCGAGCGGCTTGCTGGTGCTGAGCCAGGACGGCCGCGTGCTGCGCAGGCTCAGTGCCGATGCGACCTCGATCGAACAGGAATTCCTGGTGGAGGTGCGCGGTGAGCTGCGCCCGTATGGCATGGCGCGGCTTGCGCATGGCCTGGTGTATCAGCAGCGCAGCCTGTCGCTGTGCAAGGTGAGCTGGCAGAACGAAGAGCGCTTGCGGTTTGCGATCAAGCACGTGCAACCAGGCCAGCTGCGTTACATGTGCGGTGAGGTGGGGCTGGAGGTGGTCAGCATCCGGCGCCTGCGCGTGGGCCGTGTGTCGCTGGGCAAGCTGGCCATTGGGGAATGGCGCTATCTGCCGACAGGCGAGCGGTTCTAATTGGTGTCGGTTTTCGGCGCGCCTAATCGCAAGGCGGTCGCCTGCCGATGCTGCTGACACGGTATGTGCATCAAATGTCGTGCGGCCTCAACGCAGCGATGTCGCTGCGGGGGCCTTGCTGTCCAGACAGCTTCAGCACTGGTGCGCTGTTACGCGGGAAGTAGTGCGTGTTAGTTGTGCCAGGCAAGGCCGGCCTAGACCGGCGCTTGGCATCAGCAACTGAGGGTAAGTGCGCATCAAGCGCAGGCTATGTGGCATCCCGATGTTTGGCGCGCTTCCTGTGTTGCTTACTTCTTGTTGCGCTTCTTCTTGGCGCGGGTCACCAGCCAGAACACCACGGCAATCACGCCGATAACCAGAATGACGAACGCCGGTGACAGAAACGAATTGTCGCCCATAGGAATTTCCTGAAAGTCTTCGCAGCCAAGTGCTGCACTGACATCAGCCTAGCGAGCGGCCTGCTTGATGGCGTGAAATACACTGCATTCGTCCCTCGCAGCAGCGGTGCATCGCCATGCGCGCAAGAGCACGCTACAGCTGCGAGCGCGCTTGCTGGGCATCTGCCTGCCGGCGCTGCCGTGCGAATACCGGCGCACTGACGCTGTGTTGGCGGTAACCGCAAACCGATAAGTCTCAAGCCACAAGCGCATAGGCAGCAGCGTTTGGAGATCGCTATGCCGGTGATCAATTCAACGCGCATGCAACGCCAGCGCATGAGCTCAGCCACAACCTGCGTCAGCACAGATCGAGGTGCAGGTTGGAGCTCGTAACGTTGGAGCTCGGATACAGGGCCGGCGTGTCACCGAGCAGTTCGACTGCAAACCCAAGTGAGTCGTCTGCGCTTGCGCACGAACGACTTTTTCATTGAGTAAAGCGCGCAGCCAGGCTGATGGACGACCAACCCACCACGATGTGGGAACCGCTTGGCCGGTGCAGGCAAATGTTCCGGCAGGGGCGTGCTCAGCGCCTCGCGAGTCGAGCGGCCCAACAGGCCTCGCGTCCGGTGGCTGCAGTCTAAATGAGGTGCGCATCACGTAAATCGGGGCCGCGCCGACAGCTTGTCGGGACGTTTCCGACAGTTTTCGTCACATCGGGGTGCGTCCATCCTCACCCGAGCCTGGTCACATCACCGAAGGCCGAGTTGCAGCGGAAGCCGGCATATCGATCTGCGCGGTGCCGCTGCCCTTATGCGACCGGGGTAGGGAGCACCCGGTGTTTGGCCATCACGCTGCGGATCGCGCTCAGCAGCTGCTCGGGGGTATAGGGCTTTTCGAGGAAGGCCACACCGTCCGGCAGGATCTCTTCCACATACTCGACCGCCAGGCCGGAGGTCAGCAGCACCGGCAGGTTGTAGGGCGCGTGCGCCGTCTTGAGCGCCAGGTCCACGCCGGTCAGGCCGCCCGGAAAATGGATGTCGGAGAACAGCACATCGACGCGCGGGTCGCTTTCGATCAGGGTCAGCGCTTCTTCGACCGAGCCTGCGCTACGGCAGGTAAAACCATAGCTTTCCAGCACAAGGCAGCTGAGTTGTCGGGTGCCATCGCCGTCTTCGACGACGAATACAACTGGCCGTTCCTTGTTCTGTGACATGAGCACGTCTCGTAAGGCAGGCCACATTCTCAGCGATGCGGCAGTGAACCCTCTGTCAACGCAGACGGAGCCGTACGGTTACCAGCCGAACGGGCCGGGGCCGTAGCCGCCGGGGCCGTAGCGCGGGCCGAACAGCGCGCCTTCGCCGCGTCCGACGCTGATGCTGACGCCGATCTGGTGCGCCTTGCCGTCGTCGTCGTAATAGGTCTTGCAGGAATTCAGGTTGACGGCCTGCCAGTTGCTGTTGCCGCCGCGGTTGGAATAGCCCATGCCGGTTTCGACTGCGCCATGCAGCTTGCCCTGGCATTGTTCGGCGCGTTCGGCGGCAAGTGAGGCCGCGCTGGGGCGGGTCAACGCAGGCTTGGGGCCGCTCTTGTCGCCGTAGAAGGTGCCCGGCGGATCGGTGCTGTATTCCGGGTCGGAGCGGTACTGCACCGGGGCTTGCGGAACGCTCAGGTCCAGCGACCGCGCCGACCCCGGCTCGGCACTGCTCTCGCCGGCCTGGGCAAGCGCGCTGCCGGCGGCAAACAGAGTGGCCAGAAGAAGCAGGCTGCGTTTCATGGGTGGACTCTACTCAAGAGGGACTGACAGCGCGTGCCAGATCGCCTTGTGAAACTAGCAATTGCTGATTGAATGCGCGCTGTCGATTCTGCGGATTTTTGTGCCAGCCCCGCCACCGCGATGACACATGCTGTTGCATCAGCCCTGCTCGCGCACGATCTCGATCAGTTGCGCTCCATAGCGGGCCAGTTTGCCGCCACCGATACCGCCGACGCGCGACAGTGCATCGATGCTGGTCGGCCGCTGTTCGGCGATATTGCGTAGCGTGCTGTCGTGGAAGATCACGAAGGCCGGCACGTTCTGCTCCTTGGCCAGCTCCGCGCGCAGGCCGCGCAAGGCATTGAACAGCACCAGATCCTGCGGCTGCACCGGCAGGCCGGTCCGCTGCGCGCTGCGCTCGCGCCCGGCAGCCGGGTTCTCGCGCCGCATCATCACCTGGCGCTCGCCCTTGAGCACCTGGCGGCTGGCATCGGTCAGGCGTAGTCCGCCGTGGCCCTCGCTGTCGACCTCCAGCAGGCTGGCCGCCACCAGCTGGCGGAACACCCCGCGCCAGGTGCGCTCGTCCAGGTCGCGGCCGATGCCGTAGGTGCTCAGCTGGTCGTGGCCGAGCTGCTTGATGCGCTCGTTCTCGCTGCCGCGCAGGATGTCGATCAGGTGGCCGACACCGAAGCGCTGCCCGCTGCGGTACACGCAACTGAGCGCCTTCTGCGAGGCCACGGTGGCATCCCAGGCGGCGGCAGGTGTCAGGCAGTTGTCGCAGTTGCCGCAGGGCTTGGGATAGGTCTCGCCGAAGCCGGCCAGCAGCACCTGGCGGCGGCATTGCATCGATTCGCAGTAGCCGAGCAGGTGATCGAGCTTGGCGCGCTCCAGCCGCTTGCGCTCCTCGGCCGCTTCGCCCTGTTCGATCATCTGCTTGAGCAGCACCACATCGCCCAGGCCATAGCAGAGCCAGGCCTCGGCGGGATCGCCATCGCGGCCGGCGCGGCCGGTTTCCTGGTAGTAGCCTTCCAGCGATTTGGGCAGATCCACATGCGCCACGAAGCGCACGTCCGGCTTGTCGATACCCATGCCGAAGGCGATCGTGGCGGCCATGATGATGCCGTCCTCGCGCAGGAAGCGGCGCTGGTTTTCCGCGCGCACCTCGGCCGGCAGGCCGGCGTGGTAAGGCAGGGCGTTGAAGCCCTGCGAGCACAGATATTGCGCGGTCTCCTCGACCTTGCGCCGCGACATCGCATAGACGATGCCGGCCGAGCCGCGGTGGCGGCCCAGGAACTCCTGCAGCTGCTTGCGCGCGTTGTCCTTCTGCACCACGGTGTAACGGATGTTGGGGCGGTCGAAGGAGCTGACGAAGTGGCGCGCGTCGACCAGGTCCAGGCGTTCGGCGATCTCGCGCTGGGTCGGCGGATCGGCCGTGGCGGTCAGCGCCATGCGCGGGATATGCGGCCAGCGTTCGTGCAGCACCGTGAGCTGGCGGTATTCGGGGCGGAAATCGTGGCCCCACTGCGAGACGCAATGCGCCTCGTCGATGGCGAACAGCGCGATGCGGCTGCGTTCCAGCAGGGACAGGAAGCGCGGGTTCAGCAGGCGCTCCGGGGCGACGTAAAGCAGGTCCAGATCGCCCGACAGCAGGGCGCGTTCGACCCGCTGTGCGTTCTCCGCGTCCAGCGTGGAATTGAGGAATTCGGCGCGCACGCCGAGCTGGCGCAAGGCCTCGACCTGGTCCTGCATCAGCGCGATCAGCGGCGAGACCACAATGCCGATGCCGTCGCGCAACAGCGCCGGCACTTGATAGCACAGCGACTTGCCGCCACCGGTGGGCATCAGCACCAAGGCATCGTTACCCGCAGCGACGTGTTCGACAATGGCTTGCTGTGGGCCGCGGAAGTCGTCGTAACCGAAGACGCGGCTGAGCAGTTCGTGGGCGGGGGAAGACATCCGCTTAGGATACCGCGCGGGTCAAGCCCTGGTCGGTGTCAGGCTGACGCTGTTGCGCGATGGCGCGTCGGGGATTGCCGCGATGTGGTGGGTGCGCCCACGAGTGCTGATGCGGACGTTGCTGAATATGCGGCGTGCGGCATGGAAAATGGCCGGTGGCCGAGCGTTGCCTAAGGCGACTGGAGCTTCGCTCCGTAAGCTCACCCCAACCCCTCGCTCCGCGCCCCAGCCCGCGCTTGTGGCGCGGGCGCTCCAAGACACGCGCGCCCATGGCGCGAAAGCTGTCACTTTTCGCCCGAGGGGAGAGAGGCTCTGTGTCTAATTTATGCAGCAGGAGCCCAAGGTTTCGGCGCAGCGAAACCTTGGGCAAACCCGCGGGGGGGGAAGCCAAGGGGGTTACTGCAGCAGCGAACGCAGCATCCAGGCGTACTTCTCGTGGGTCTGCAGGCGCTGGGTCAGCAGGTCCACGGTCGGGTCGTCGCCGGCGTCGTCGGCGGTGCCCAGCACCTTGCGTGCGGTGCGGCAGACCGCCTCGTTGCCGCTGACCAGCTGGCGCACCATTTCACGCCAGTCGGCGCTGTCGCTCAGCCCCTGTTCTTCCGGGATCGAGGTCAGGGCGACGAACTCGCTGTAGGAGCCCGGTGCGTTGTAGCCCAGGGCGCGGATGCGCTCGGCCACTTCGTCCAGCGCAGCCCACTGCTCGGTGTACTGCGTCTCGAACATGGTGTGCAGCGAGTTGAACATCGACCCGGTGACATTCCAGTGGAAGTTGTGGGTCTTCAGATACAAGGTGAAGGCGTCAGCCATGTAGCGGGCCAGACCGTCGGAGATCTGCTTGCGATCGCTGTCCTTGATCCCGATATCGATGTGTGGTGCCGATGCTGCGGCGACCGGCAGTGCGTCCAATGCTTCATTGATGAAGACGGGCTTGTTGGCGTTCTTTTTCTTGGACATGTGGATGGTCCTCCTGAGGAAACTGATATCGGGTCACAATAGACAGGCTAAAGGATCTCTTGTCATTCAATCTTTCACATTTTTCCATCAATGAGCGCTATCGACACCGACCTTGCCAACACCTTGCGTGAGCGCCGCCGCGCCGTCGATGGCGCGATGAGCCGCGACCGTGGCCGGCTGCTCGGTCTATGGTCGCGCTGGCAAGGCAAGCCCGGCAACCCGCAGGTGCGCGAGGCCTTCGAGCAGGCGCTGGCGGCATCGCAGGCGCAACGTCAGGCGCGCGCTGAGCAGCAGCCGGCCATCACACTCGATGAGCAACTGCCGATCGCGCGCGAGGCCGAGCGCATCATCGCGCTGATCCGTGACCATCAAGTGGTTGTCATCGCCGGCGAAACCGGCTCGGGCAAGACCACCCAGCTGCCCAAGCTGTGTCTGGCGGCCGGGCGCGGTGCGGCCGGCATGATCGGCTGCACCCAGCCACGCCGGATCGCCGCGCGCGCGGTGGCGGCGCGCGTGGCCGAGGAGCTGAAGACGCCGTTGGGCACCACGGTGGGCTTCCAGGTGCGCTTCACCGACCGGGTCGGCGAGCAGTCGCGGATCAAGTTCATGACCGACGGCATCCTGCTGGCCGAGATCGCCAGCGACCGCTGGTTGTCGGCCTACGACACCATCATCGTGGACGAGGCACACGAACGCAGCCTCAACATCGATTTTTTGCTGGGCTATCTCAAGCAGTTGCTGCAAAAGCGCTCCGATCTGAAGTTGATTGTCACCTCGGCCACCATCGATACCGAGCGCTTCGCCCAGCATTTCGACAATGCGCCGGTGATCGATGTGGAAGGCCGCACCTTCCCGGTCGAAGTGCGCTACCGGCCGCTCGAAGGCGAGGCCGGCGACACTGAAGACGGCGAGCGTGGCAATGGCCGCGATGGCGAACGCACCGTCAACGATGCGATCGTGGCGGCGATCGACGAGATCACCCGCATCGATCCGCGTGGCGACGTGCTGATGTTCCTGCCCGGCGAGCGCGAGATCCGCGATGCGCACCAGTCGCTGGAACGGCGCAAGTACCGCGAAACCGAAGTGGTGCCGCTGTACGCGCGGCTGTCGGCGGCCGACCAGGACCGCGTGTTCAACCCGGGGCCGCGTCGGCGCCTGGTGCTGGCCACCAATGTGGCCGAAACCTCGCTGACGGTGCCGCGCATCCGTTACGTGGTGGACCCGGGTTTTGCGCGGATCAAGCGCTACAGCCCGCGCCAGAAGCTGGACCGGCTGCATATCGAGCCGATCTCGCAGGCCAGCGCCAACCAGCGCATGGGCCGCTGCGGGCGCATTGCCGAGGGCATCTGCTACCGCCTGTATGCCGAAGCGGACTTTGCCGCGCGGCCGGCATTCACCGATCCGGAAATCCGCCGCTCGTCGCTGTCGGGCGTGATCCTGCGCATGCTGCAACTGGGGCTGGGGCGGATCGAGGATTTCCCTTTCCTGGAAGCGCCGGACGAGCGTGCGGTCGCCGATGGCTGGCAGCAGTTGCTCGAGCTGGGCGCGATCGACGGCAACCGCCGCCTGACCGCGACCGGCCGCCAGATGGCGCGCCTGCCGGTGGACGTCAAGCTGGCGCGCATGCTGGTGGCTGCGCAACAGCACGGCTGCCTGCGCGAGATGATCATCATCGCCGCCTTCCTGGGCATCCAGGATCCGCGCGAGCGCCCGCCCGAGGCACGCGAAGCGGCCGACAACGCGCATGCGCTGTTTGCCGATGCACGCTCGGAATTCGTCGGCATCCTGCGCTTGTGGGAGGCCTACCGACAGGTGCACGAAGATCTCACCCAGTCCAAGCTGCGCGACTGGTGCAACCGGCATTTTCTCGGCTTCCTGCGCATGCGCGAATGGCGCGAGCTGCATCGGCAGCTGCGCCTGTTGTGCGAAGAGCTGGGTTGGAGCGAAGAGCCGGCCACCGCGATGCTGGCGCCATTGCTGGCCGGTGCCAGCGCGCCTGCGCGCGAGGATGGGCACAACGCCAACCGGCCCACGCGTGGGCAGCTGCATCGCGCTGCGCGGCTGGCGCGCGAAGGCAAGCCGGATCCGAACGCGCCACCTGCACAACCCACCTCTGCCGCTGCCGCCAAACAGGCCGAAGCGGCCGAAGCCACGGCACGCACCAGTGAGCGCGAACGTGCAGCGGCGTATCAGGCCCTGCACCGCGCGCTGCTGGCCGGCTTGCCCACGCAGATCGGCCATCGCACCGAAAAAGGCGACTTTCTCGCCGCGCGGCAACGCCGGTTCGTGCCGTTCCCCGGCTCGGCATTGGCACGCAAGCCGCCGCCGTGGATTCTGGCCGCCACGCTGCTGGACACGCAAAAAGTCTGGGGCATGACCAATGCCGCGATCGAGCCGGACTGGGCGATCGCCGAGCTGGGACACCTGCTGGCACGCAAGCATTTCGACCCGCATTGGTCGCGTGCGCAGGGGCAGGTGGTGGCGTCCGAACAGATCAGCCTGTTCGGCCTGGTGCTGGCGCCGAAGAAGCCGGTCCATTTTGGCAAGATCGACCCGGCCGGCGCGCATGACCTGTTCGTGCGCCAGGGCCTGGTCACGGGCGAGATCAATACGCGTGCGGCGTTCATCGCCGACAACCTCAAGGTGCTGGAACAGGCGCGCGAAGAAGAAGCCAAGCTGCGCCGCGCCGGCATCGTGGCCGACGAAGACTGGCAGGCGCGCTGGTATCTGGACCGCATCCCGGCCGAACTGCATTCGGCCAGCGGGCTGGATGCGTGGTGGAAAACCCTGCCGCCGGACAAGCGCCGCAGCCTGCACTGGAGCTTGAATGACCTGTTGCCGGGCGAAGGCAGCGAGGCCGATCGTTTTCCGAAGTATTTCCCGCTGGGCGATGCGCGGTTGCCGCTGCATTACCGCTTCGAGCCGGGCGCCATCGATGACGGGGTGACGCTGGAGGTGCCGCTGCACCTGCTCAACGCGCTGGATCCGGCGCGGCTGTCGTGGCTGGCGCCGGGCTTCGTTGCCGACAAGGCATCGGCCTTGATTCGCAGCTTGCCCAAGGCGCAGCGGCGCAATTATGTGCCGGCCCCGGATTTCGGGCGCGCGTTCTACGAGGCCTACAGCATCGCCTCGGCCGATGACATCCGCGGCGAGCTGGCGCGCTTTCTGACCAAGACCACCGGTACGCAGGTGGCGGCGCTGGATTTCGACGAAGAGTCGCTGGACACGCATCTGCTGATGAACCTGCGCCTGCGCGATGACGACGGCAAGGTGCTGGCCGAGTCGCGCGATCTGGATGGATTGCGCGCCCGCTTTGGCGAGCGTGCCGGCCAGGCCTTCGCCGCGCGTGCAGGGCGCGCGCTGGCTGCCGAGGGCTTGCGTGATTTTCCGTCCACGCCGATTCCCGAACAGGTTGCCGGCGAAGCCGGCGTGCCGGCCTATCCGGCGCTGGTGGATCAGGGCGACGACGCGGCGTTGCGCATCTTTGCCGACCGCAACGAGGCGGCGCAGGCGCATCCGCGCGGCGTGCGCCGGCTGCTGGAAATCGCGCTGGCCGACAAGATCAAGCAGGCGCGCAAGCAGTTGCCGGTGTCGCCCAAGACCGGCCTGCTGTACGCGGCGATCGAATCGCAGGAGCGCCTGCGCGGCGATCTGGTCGATGCCGCGCTCAACGCGGTGCTGGCTGATGGTCTGGGCGCGATCCGCGACCCCGGCGCCTTCGCGCAGCGCCGCGACGAGGCGGTCAAGCGGCTGTTCGGCGAGGCGATGGAACGGCTCAAGCTGGCCGAAAGCATTCTCGCCGCGGTGGCCGAGCTCAAGCCCCTGCTGGAAGCGCCGTTGATGGGCTGGGCGCGCGGCAACTTGGACGATATGGAGCAGCAGCTGCGTGCGCTGGTGCACGCCGGTTTCCTGCGCGAGACACCCGCCGAGGCGCTGGCCAATTACCCGCGCTATCTCAAGGCGATGATCCTGCGAACAGAGCGCGCCAAACGCGATCCGGCCCGCGACCAGGCGCGCATGCTCGAACTCAAGCCGTTCGTGGATGCATTGGACCAGGCGGCTGCGCGCGGTCTGCAGCAACGTGATGAATGGCAGTCGCTACGCTGGGACCTGGAGGAATTGCGCGTGTCGGTATTCGCGCAGGAGCTGGGTGCCAAATCGGGCGTGTCGGCGAAGAAGCTGTCGCAGCGGGTGGCCGCGTTGCGCAACTGACTGGTGCCGGAGGCGCTGGTGACGACGGCTTGCCGCCATCGCCATCGCGTTGTGTCGGCGCTGGTCCTGCCACCGACTGGCCACTCAGGCCGAGCACTGCGCTTTGAGCGGTGAACGCAACCCAGCGCGCAGTGGTCAGCTGGGCGTGGACGGTGCCGGGAACCGGCGTGTACGCCCGGTACATGCCGGTTCCGGATATTGGCCGCACCGCCTGGCGGTGCGCGCCGTCCGGTTGCCAGCCGCTGTCAGAATTTCATGTGCAGGGTTGCCATGTATCGGCGCCCGCTCTTGTAGCGGCCGGCCAGATGGTCGGTGTTGCCGAGATACTGCAGGTATTGTTCGTCCAGCAGGTTCTGCGCGTCGATCTGCAGCGACCAGTTCGGGCTGAACGCATAGCCGATGCTCGCGCCGAGTTCGGCGTAGTCATCCACGCTTGCCGGCGCGGCGCCGGCCACGTAACCGCCGGCCAGATAGCTGTCGCGCCAGTTGTAGGTCAGCCGTGCGTTGAGCGGGCCTTTTTCGTAGTACGGGCTGACTGCCACGCTGTTGCGCGACTGGTAGGGCAGGGCGTCGCCGGTGTTGTTTTCGCCATTGGCGTAGGTGTAGTTGGCGGTCAGGCCGAAGCCGCTGTCGCCGAACGGCTGCTGGAACGCGATGTTGAAGCCCTTGACCTTGCCATCGCCGGCATTGCGTGGCCGCTGGATGCTGTAATCGCAATAGCCATCGGCGCTGCAGCCGTTGCTGCCGAGCAACTGCGCCCAGCTCTGCGGCGCGGTATCGCGCAGCGCGTTGTACTGGCGCTCCACGCTGGCACTGGTGTCGATGTAGTTGTCGATCTTCTTGTAGAACAGCGACCACGCCACCACCGACTGCTGCGCGAAGTAATACTCGGCCGACAGGTTGAAGTTCCAGGATTCGTACGGCGACAGCTCGGCATTGCCGCCGCTGCCGGTCAGCGTGGTGTCGTTGAGGAAGGTGTTGTTGACCATCTGGTTGTACGGTGCCCAGGCGATCACCTTGGCTGCGGCAAAACGGAACACCCAATCGTCGGCGGCCTCGTAGGACAGCGTGAGCGAGGGCAGCAGGAAATCCTCCTTGCGCGTGCGGGTCTGCCACAGGCTGTCGGCGTTCTGCAGTGTGGGCGTGCCGCTGTAGACGAAGCCGCTGCCCTCGGTTTTCGAATCGACATAACGCAGCCCGAGATTGCCGCGCAGGCCGCCGCCGGAGAAGTTCAATTGCGCATAGGCGGCGTTATTGGTCTGCTGCAGCGCCCAGGTGTTGTTGAGGTAGCTGGCCGGATCCGGCGCGCCGTAGTCGACCGGGCTGTTACGGATCCAGTTCAGCACGTTGTTGCGGCCTGCCTGCACATGCCGGCCGTGGTCCGGATAGAAATCCTGCAGATCGGTCAGCCCGATCGTGCCCACGTCGGCTAGCGTGCCCGGCGTCACGCCGCCATAGACGTTGAGCTCGAAGCGCTCCTCATGCTTGCCATGGCGCACGCCCAGCAGCAGTTGGTTGAACACGCTGTCGAACTGCAGATTCAGATCGAGTTGGCCGTAGGTGTCCTTGCTTTCGGTGGAAAAGATGCCGTTATTGCCGAACCAGCCGCCGGCCGAGCCCCAGTTGGCCGGATCGCGCGCGCGCGCCGGATCGTCGAAACGGATGCCGCGCCGCGTGTCCCAGCTGAAGCCGCCGTTGTAGAACGGCTCGATGAAATACTGCGACAGGTCCTTGTTCTCGGATCTGCTTTGGCCCACCTGCCCATTCAATCCCCAGCCATCGCCGCGGAATGCGCCGCGCAGGTCCAGGCCCTTGGTAGTGACTTCCGATTCGCGCACGTTGTTGTCGTAGATCACGGTGCCGCCGAGCGGGTCGGCATTGGCGCCGGAATGCCCGCTGGTCACCACGCCATTGCGCAGGCCGCCG
Source organism: Xanthomonas sp. NCPPB 1826 (assembly GCF_056725285.1). Taxonomy (NCBI): domain Bacteria; kingdom Pseudomonadati; phylum Pseudomonadota; class Gammaproteobacteria; order Lysobacterales; family Lysobacteraceae; genus Xanthomonas; species Xanthomonas sp. NCPPB 1826. The sequence goes on along the minus strand of NZ_CM161521.1, from coordinate 3,672,699 downwards.
AGTTGGTCCACCGCCGCCACCGTGCCGGCATTCCAGGTCAAAAAGCTGTACATCGACTGGTTGTAGTTGTCGAAGTTCTCGTTGATGTACAGGCCGCTGAGGTTGAATTCCAGCGCCTGGCTGGGCTTGAGCTGCAGGTTGACCACGGCGCTGTCGCGCTCGCGATCCTGCTGGAACCAGGCCGCGTTGATCGAGTTGGGCACGTCCGCATCGGCGGGCACGCCGCCTGCGGCATTGGCGAAGGTGCTGGCCGGCGCGTAGCCGAACACTTCCATGCCGCGACGATCGACGCGTTCTTCGTAATGCTGCGCCGACACCGCGATGCCGAAGGTGTCGGCCGCGTTCTTCCAGCTATACAGCAGCGCCGCGTTCGGTTTGCCCTCGCTGGCCTGCGCACTGTAGCTGTAGCCGATGGAGGCGGCCACCTCGTTGACGTCCAGGTCCAGCGGTTGCCGGGTGTGCATCAACACGGTGCCGCCCAGGCTGCCTTCGGTCAGGCGCGCTTCGGAGGATTTGAGGATTTCCGCGCGGCCCAGGATCTGCGGCGCCAGCAAGGTGTAGTCGAATCCGCGGCTGGGTTGCTCGCCGTAGAGCCAGATCGCCTGCGCCACCGGATGGCCGTCCAGGAAGGACAGATTGAGGCTGGGGTCGGTGCCGTCGATGCTGACGCGCTCGCCCTGGCCAAAGCGCCGGTCCAGGGTGACGCCGGGAATCTGCGACAGCGCCTCGGCCACGTTGGTGCTTGGAAACTTGCCGATGTCTTCGGCGGTGATGGCTTCGGAAATGCCGGCGTTGTTGCGTTTGGTGTCGAGCGATTTTTCCAGGCTGGCACGGATGCCGACCACCTGCACGGCATCCAGATCGGTAGCCTGTCGGTCGACCGCGTCCTGGGCTTGCGCAGCGAATGCCAGCGACAACGCGATCGCGCTGGACAGCAGGGTGGTGCTGTATTTCATGATGTCTCTCCTCATCACGCACAGGGATGGACGGCGGGCTGCTGCTCGCCGGATGCGGGGTCTTGCAGACGCGCGCTCGGGACCGAGCGCGTGGTGGATCGCTTACGTCAGGTCAGCGTGGTGTTGCAGATACCAGTTGGCCGCGCCGAGCACGCCCAGTTGCCCGTGCTCGACCAACTTGACCGGAATGCGTTCGAGCACCACGCGCATGCGTCCCTTGGCCAGAAAACGCTCGCGAAAACGGCTGTTCTGCAGGAACGGCCCGATCGTCGGCAAAAAGCCGCCGGCCAGATAGATACCGCCGGCGGCGCCATAGGCCAGCGCCATGTCGCCGACCGCGCTGCCCAGGATGGCGCAGAAGACCTGCAGGCAATCGCGTGCCAATGCATCGTCTTCGTGCAGCGCGGCATGCGTGATCGCGGCCGGCAGCCGATGGCGGGGCGTGGCGCCCTGCAGTTCGCACAGGGCGTTGTACAGATGCAGCAGGCCGGGCCCGGACAGCACATGTTCGAGCGGCAGATAGCGCTCGCCACGCAACAGGATCCGCAGCACCTGCAGTTCCATCTCGTCGTTGCTGGCCAGGGCAACCTGACCGGCCTCGGTGGCGAGCACGATCGCGCGTGGCTTGGCATCGATCCAGACCGCCGCACCCAGCCCGGTACCGGGGCCGACCACCAGGATCGGGCCGCTGGCGCGCGCATGCCGCGGCGTCGGCCCGCTCAGTTGCAGCGCGGCGCGTTGTTCCATCAGCGGTGCGGCGTAGGCCACCGCTTCGAAATCGTTGACCAGGTGCACGTTGGGCACGGCAAGCGCGGCGCGAATGCGGCCAGGCGAAATCGTCCACGGCAGGTTGTTGCTGATGAAGCTGCCATCGTCCAGCGCCACCCCGGCACTGGCGATCACCACCGCCTCGATGTCGCGCCGTTGCTGCAGGAAGTCGGCAAGGATGGCGTCCAGACTGGCGTGTTCGGCGCAGCGGTAGGTGCGGTAATGCGACAACTCGGTCGCAGCAGTACCTGCCCGGGCGATGTGGCCGACCCGCACATGCGTGCCACCCACGTCGGCCGCGATGAAGCCGGTGGCAACCGGTGCGGTGGGCAAGCCAGAAGCGAGAGCAGAACGCGAAGTCGCAGCCACGTGCAGTCCTTTGGAGTCGTCCGAGCGGCCAATGCGATCGGCGAGTAGCGGCCTGTGTAGAAGTTGGTGACAACGATGTCAATGGTTCAGTCGGGTTGGATCGATCTTGCTGGCGGACTCAAGTGCAAAATCGCCCATTTCAGGGCTGTCTGCACGGGCGTGATTGCGCAGTGCGGAAGCGCGCGCACGCGCCGCTGCGCTGGCGCAACGGTCGCGTCTGTTGTCGCCATCTGGACGCTGAGCGGCGCTGGCATCGCCCCGCGACATCGACACTGCTTCGGCGGTGGCTACCGCCAGCCTGGCTGCGTCAGCGCTCCGTGCATTCGCTGGCTCAGCGCGCAGCCGCCGCAGAGGCCACGCCTGGCAAGGTGCTGCAGGCCGCGCCGTCGCTGGGTGGCGCCTGCGTCGGGTAGCGCTGCTTGCCGAGCACGTAGGTCTGGCTGGTGGTGACGAAGCCGTCCGCATAGGTGGCTTCGACGAAGTGCGCGCTCCAGCCGGCATCGGGAATCTGCACCGGTACCGACACCGTGTTGCCGCGTGCAGGTGTGATCGGCGTGGCGCTGTAACGAATGCCGCAGGCATAGCGGAAATCGCGCGCTGCCGGGTTGCTCGCCTGCCACAGACGCAACTGCGCAGGGCGCTCGGACGACTGGAAGCGGATCTGCGGGTGTTCGCCTGCGTGCAGGGAATCGCGCACCTTTGGCAATGCACGCTGCTGCTGCAGCCGGGTCACGAAGGGCACCAGGCTGTCGACGATGGAGGCGCGGATGCCGTTATGCGCGCTGTTGGGCACCATGCGCAGCGCCTTGCTGCCGGGCAGCGCGTCGTAGAAGAACTGCGTGTTGTCCGGCAGGAAGAAATCGTCGCCGCTGGCATTGACGATGTACTTGGGCACGGCCAGGCGTTTGCGCTGCGGCGTGTGCAGATAACTCAGCGGGTCCTGCAGTTGCACCAATTGCGCAAATGCCGGCGTGTGCAGCTGCGCGGTGATTCCCTGCCTAGCGTAGGCGCCGAACGCGATCGGCCAGTTGCCGCCATAGGCCCGGGACATGTGCTCGAGCACGGCCGGCAGATTGAGGATGTCGATCACGAACGGCACCACGGCCTCCACGCGCGCATCGGCGATGGTGGCGTGCCAGCTCGCCCAGCCACGCTTGGAGGCGCCGGCGAGGATGAAGCGATGAATCTGCAACGGCGCCAATTCGCGTTCGGCCAGGCTCATGGTGCGCGCGATCGCCGCGGCCATCGGCACGTGCAGCGGCATGGTCTTGCGTCGTTGCGGCGAAGCCAGGAACAGCGACCAGCTGTAGGCGACGCTGTCGTCTTCGCGGCGCGGCGTGCCATCGTTGCGATAGGTCAATGCCTGGCTGGGCAGATCGCCGAGCGCGATCACCACGGTGCGGCTGCGTTGCGCCAATGCCGCGAGGGCCTCGGGCGGCAATTCGCTGGACGGTTGTGGCGCGCCGCCATCGGCCGGTTGGCGGGTGCCATTGGTGGAGATCAGCAGCGCACGCGTCGGCAACGCATCCGCCGGGACGTAGATCGCCACATCGTGCTGCCAGCTGGCCGGCTGCACCAGGTCCTCCGGCGACCACTGCTGCGAGGTCAGCAGGTAATCGCGCCTTTCGACGCCGCCCACCATGCTGGTGGCCACGCGCCGGTAGACCAGCGGTTGGCGCTCGATGGCATCGTGATAGCACACCAGCGCCTGGTCGATGCCGACTTCGGGCGCATCAGCGCATTGTTGCGCTGACAGGGGGGGCGTGGCCGCATCTGCAGGCGCAACGCCTGCGAGCCAGGCCAGCGACGCCAGCAGCGCCAGGCTGCAACGTGTCATCGAACGCATGCGTGTTCTCCGATTGGCCTGCTCAGTCTGCGGTGGTGGGCCGGCAATGCCCGGACGCGCTTACTTGACCCGGCGCACCTTGGCCTGCGTGTTGTAGCCCTCGATCTGCAGATACCACACGCCGACCAGACCCGGCTTGATCTTGACCTTGGGGGCCTCCTTGCGCACGCCCGACAGCGTCGCAGCGTCGGTCTGCTCCCAGTCCTGGCCATTGGCCAGCGTGTACACGCGCCCCTTCGAAAAGCCCTTGAACTCGCCGACGATGTTGCTCTCGATCGGCTCCTTGCTGCCGAAATCGAAGAAGCCGCGGTTCTTGACGATCACTTCCTGGCGGCCGGCTTCCTTGGCCTGTTCGACCACGACCGCGGCTTCCTTGGCCACCTTGCCCTGCAGCCAGTCGTTGAGCGCGGCCAGTTCGCCGGCATCGAGCTTGTCCAGGCCGGCGGCCTTGAACTGTTCGGCGCTCATCTGCGATTGCAGGTCGCCCTGCACCGCGCGCTGCGCGAGGGCCGGAGCGGCGTTCAGGGCGAGGGTCAGGCAGACCAGCAAGGGAATGCGGCGCGCGAGCGACATGAATGCCATCCGATCAGAAGAGGCGGCTAGTGTAGACGCTAGCCCGCGCCTGCCGCAGCCGGCTATGGCGCGTCGGCGGTTCGTGCATCTGCGCTGGCCGAAGCCACGCGTTCGGGGCGGCCGGGGCGGCGGTAGACGAACTCCGGCGGCAGTGCGGCCGCCTCGCGTTCGGCGGTGACGCGCACCTCGGCATGCCGCGGCGAGCGTTCGCAGACCGGGTCCAGCGTGGCGGCATCGCCACTGAGCGCCAGCGCCTGGCAGCGGCAGCCGCCCCAGTCGATCTCGCGCTTGGGGCAGCCCTGGCAGACCTCCGGCATCCATGCGGTGCCGCGGAAGCGCACGAAGGCCTCGCCGTTGTTCCAGATGTCGGCCAGCGACCGCTCGCGCAGGTTGTCAAAGCGCATGCCGTCGATAGTTTCGGCCGCATGGCAGGGCAGCACATCGCCGCGCGGGGAGATATTGACGAAGCGCTGGCCCCAGCCGCCCATGCACGGCTTGGGCTGGCGCGCGTAGTAATCGGGGGTGACGAAGTCGATCGCCAGGCGGTCGCCGAGCTCGCGGCGGGCGGATTCCACCGCGTCAATCGTGGCCATCAGCTGCTCGCGGCTGGGCATCAGCGCGGCACGATTGCGCAGGCCCCAGCCGTAGTACTGGGTGTGCGCCACTTCGATGCGCTCGGCCTGCCATTCCAGCGCCAGCGCGATCATGCCGGGCACGCGCTCGGCGTTATGGCGATGCAGCACCGCATTGAGCGTCAGCGGCAGGCCGCGCGCACGCACGGCGGCGGCGAACTCGCGCTTTTTTGCCAGGCTGTTGCGATAGCCGGCGATACGGTCGGCACCGGCCGGGTCGACGTCCTGCACGCTCAGCTGCACATGCTCCAGTCCGGCCGCCTGCAACTGGTCCAGCATCGGCTCGCCGCCGGCCACGCCGGAGGTGATCAGGTTGCTGTACAGCCCGAGCGCGCGCGCATGCGCCACCAACTCGGGCAGGTCCTTGCGCAGCATCGGCTCGCCGCCGGAAAAATGCGCCTGCAGCACGCCCATGTCGGCGGCCTGCTGCAGCAGCGAGCGCCAGCCGGCGGTGTTCATTTCCTCGCGCAGCGCCGCCAACGCGATCGGGTTGGAGCAATACGGGCAGGCCAGCGGGCAGCGATGGGTCAGCTCCAGCAGCACCGACAGTGGCGGCGGGGCGACGGTCATAGCCGCAGCAGACGCTTCTGATGCAGCGTGGTGGTGAGCTCGATCACATCAATCTCGATATCAGCCGCGTCGGCATCGAATTCGCCTGCCAGTTCCTGCGCGATCTGCGCCAGCGAGCGCGTGCCGTCATAGCGCTGCGCCACCACCAGTGCGATCTCGTCCAGCTCGACCACGCGTTCCGGCGCCAGCAGCACCCATTGGTCACGCGCGCGGTCGTGCTGCAGGCGCACGCCTGCGCGCAGGGCCGGCTGGCTGTCGCGGGTGATGCTGCTCACGCCGCGGCCCGGCTGGCGTCGCGGTCGGGCACGAACGCATCCGGCCACACGATGCCCGGGGCGACGTAGGCCACGTGCAATGCGTCCAGCTGCGCCCACAGCACCGAGCACTTGAAGTGCAGCGCGGCCTTGACCAGGGCCTGTTTTTCGACGGTATCGGCGTGCTGCTTGACGTAGTCCAGCGCAAAATCCGAATCGCGCGGCGCCTCGGTCAGACGATGCTCGAAATAGGCCAGCGCTTCGGGCGAGACGAAGTCGTAATGCTTGAGCATGCCGGCCACGCGCCGGCCGATGATGTTGGGGGCGAACAGCTCGGTCAGCGAGGAGGCGATCGCCTCAAGCAGGTTTTTTTCGCGCACGAACTGCAGGTAGGCCTGCACCGCGAAACGGGTGCCGGGCAGCAGCGCACGGCCGGATTCCACCAGCGTGCGCTCCAGGCCGAGCGCGTCGGTCAGGTGCAGCCAGCGCGCGATGCCGCCATCGCTGGGGCTGTTGCCGTCGTGATCGAGAATGCGTTGCCGCCAGATCCGCCGCAACGCCGGGTCTTCCATGCGCGCCAGGATCGCGGCGTCCTTCAATGGAATGCAGCGCTGGTATTCGAAGCGGTTCAGCGCCCAGGCCTGGACCTGGCCGCGATCGAGCTTGCCCTCGTGCAGGAGCGCATGGAAGGGATGCTGGTCGTGGTACAGGCGGGCGCCGATGGCGCGCAGGTCCGCCTCCAGCTGGTCCGGGGTGAGCAGGGTGGTCACAGGGTGATCTCCAGGCCGTCGTGCGCGACTTCCCAGCCGCTGGCGCGCGCGCTGGCGTACTCCGGCGAGTGGATGTCGAGCACGGGATTGGTGGTGTTGAGGTGGATGAAGATCTTGCGCGCCACCTCCAGCGGAGCGAACGCGGCAATCGTGCCGTCGGGGCCGTCGATGCTCATGTGGCCCATGCGCTGGCCGGTCTTCTGGCTGATGCCCAGTTGCACCATTTCGTCGTCGCGCCACAGTGTGCCGTCGAAGAACACCAGTTCGGCGCCTTGCAGGCGCGCGCGCAGTGCATCGGTCATCGCCGCGCAGCCGGGAATGTAATGCACGCGGTGCTGGCCATCGTCGATGGTCAGCCCGAGGGTTTCCTCGTTGGAACCGGCCAGGTCGCCGCCGCTACGCGACTCCATGAACAGCGGCACCTTGCCGGGTACCGAGAATGGCGTCAGCTGCAGGCCCAGCAGCGACACCGGCGTGTCCAGCGCAAATGGCTGGCGCTGCACGTAGGCGGGATTGACCGCATCGAAGATGGGGTTTTGCGACAGCAGATCCAGCACGCGGCTGCTGGCATGCAGCGAGAACGCCTGGCTCTCGCGCATCGACAGCAATCCGGCGATATGGTCGATCTCGCCGCTGGTCAGCAGCACCGCTTTGATCGGCGAATGCCGCAAGTCACGCTGCGGCCAGAGTGCGGGCGTTGCAAGGATTTGTTGACGGAAGTCGGGGGAGGCGTTGATCAGGACCCAGCGCTGGCCATCGGCACTGACGGCGATGCTGGCCTGGGTACGACGCTGGGCACCATCGGCTTGTTGCCATGCCCGCCTGCTGGCGGGTGTGTGGCAATTCCACTGCGGGTGCCCACCGCCGGCCGCCGATCCCAGAACGATGATGCGCATGGAGAACTGTTACCTATCTGCCGGCGATTGCCGGTCATGCATCGGGAGGAGGGGCGGCAGGTGAGCTCAGAATTCGCCGGAGACGTAGCAGTTGATCTCGGCGCCACAATTGACTTCACGAACGACAGGCTTCTTCCAGGTCTTCATCGGCTACCTCGCAGTTGGTTGGAGTGACGTCGCCGCGGCAGGACGCAGCGACAACGCCACTGGAGGATAGGCAGGCGGTTTGGGCGAGTTGTAAAAAGCACGTAAAAAGCCGATTGAGCGTGCCGATTGGCCTGCAGCATTGCCGCACAAGCGGCGCACAGCGGTTGCGAATCAAGACGTTGGCGGGTGAACCGACCATAAGCGCAAGCACGCGGGATTGTGCCGACGATGCAGCGATTGCGCGTTGTGGAGAAGGTGACGCGCACGTTACCGTAGCTGTCAGCCCCCCGTTGTTGCCCATCGCCGTGTCCACCGCTGTGACCAGTTCCTCACTCGAGCGCCTGCATGCCTTGCTGCAGCGTCCCGCCATCGCGTCGATCGCGCCAGATCTGCGTGATGCCCTGGCGCAGGCCTGGCAGCAGTTGCCGGCGCCAAGCGAGGACGTGGCCTGGACGCTGCTCGCCGACACCCTGGACGCGCTGGCGCTGCTGGCCGCCGACGAGGCCACCTTGATTGCGGCATTGCTGTTCGACCTGCCGGCGTTGCGCGGCGCGATCGCCGGCCTGCCGTGGCAGCCGGCCGAGCGCCGGGTGGCGGTCGAAGGCCTGCTGGACGGGCTGGATGCGGCCGATCAGGTCTGGGCCCTGCACGCCGGTCGCGAGGCCGGGCGCAACAGCGAAGGTCTGCGGCGGCTGCTGCTGTCCATCATCCACGACCTGCGGGTGGTGCCGATCCTGCTGGCGCGGCAGTTGGCGCGCATGCGCGTGGCCGACCGCCTGAGCGAAGAACAGCGCCGCGCACTGGCCCAGCTCACCCGCGACATCCATGCGCCGCTGGCCAACCGGCTGGGCATCTGGCAGGTGAAGTGGGAGCTGGAGGACCTGGCGTTCCGGCATCTGGAGCCGGAGACCTACCGCCGCATCGCCCGCGAAGTGGACGAAACCCGCGTGGCGCGCGAGCGTTATCTGGACGCGGTCAAGCGCACCCTGTCGACGACGCTGGCCCAGCAGGGCCTGCGCGGGGAGGTGAGCGGGCGGCCGAAGCACATCTACAGCATCTGGCGGAAGATGCAGAAAAAGCGCCTTTCCTTTGACCAGCTGTACGACATCCGCGCGGTGCGGGTGATGGTCGATGACGTGGCCGCCTGCTATGCCGCCCTGGGGGCGGTGCACTCGCTGTGGGCGCCGGTGCCGAGTGAGTTCGACGATTACATCGCCCGGCCCAAGGCCAACGACTACCGCTCGCTGCATACCGCGGTGGTCGGCCCGGAAGGGCGCACGATCGAAATCCAGATCCGCACCCACGAGATGCACGCGCAGGCCGAGCTCGGCGTGGCCGCGCACTGGAAATACAAGGAAGGCGGCAAGGGCGGCGAAAAAGCCTTCGACCGCAAGATCCTGTGGATGCGCCAGTTGCTGGAGCAGGTGCAGGAAGGCGACCACGGCGAACTGGCCGGCGCGCTGGACGCCGAGCTGATCGAAGACCGCGTGTATGCGTTGACCCCCAAGGGCGAGGTCATCGACCTGCCGCAAGGCGCCACGCCGCTGGATTTCGCCTATCACGTACACACCATGGTCGGGCATCGCTGCCGCGGCGCGCGCGTCAACGACCGCATCGTGCCGCTGACCTACCGGCTGCGCAGCGGCGACCGCGTGGAGATCATGACCGCCAAGGAGGCCGACCCGCGGCGCGACTGGCTGCTGGCGTCCAATGGGTTCCTGGCCAGCGGGCGTTCGCGCGACAAGGTGCGCGCGTGGTTCCACAAGCTCGACCGCGCGCGCAACGTACAGGCCGGCAAGGACCTGCTCGATCGCGAGCTTAAGCGGCTGGGCCTGCAGCACGCCGACCTGAGCGTGGCCACGCGCAAGTTCCACGCCGAGAATGTCGACGACTTGTACATCCAGGTGGCGCTGGGCGATACCGGGCCCAACCAGGTCAGCCGTGCGCTGCTGGAAGCCGAGCGGGCCGCCTCGCAGCCGGCGGTGCCGGCGCCGCCACGGCCCACCGCGCGCCGCGACGGCCTGGGCAAGTCCAAGTTCACCGTGCAGGGCGTGGGCAATCTGCTGGTGCAGCTGGCACGCTGCTGCCAGCCGGTGGCGGGCGAGCCGATCGCCGGCTATCTGACCCGCGGCCGCGGCATCACCGTGCACCGCACCGATTGCGCGGCACTGTCGCGTCTGGCCGCGGCCCATCCGCAGCGCGTGTTGCCGGTGGAGTGGGGCCAGGCCGGCAGCGGCTACGAGGTGGATGTGCAGGTGCGCGCAGTCGACCGCCGCTGGCTGCTCAAGGACATCACCAACCTGATCGCGCAGGAGGACGCGCACGTGCTGGAAATCAACAGCGACAACGTGCGCGACACCGGCAGGGCGCAACTGCGCCTGCGCCTGAAGGTCAGCGACTACGACCAGCTGTCCAGCCTGCTTGGCAAGCTGGACGCCTTGCCTGGGGTGAGCGAGGTGCGGCGACTCGGTTGAGTGCGCCGCAGCCCGCCGGCGCCCATCGCCTGGAAACAGACCGCACCCACAGCAAACAAGGTGTGCCCGCTTCCCGCTTCCCGCTTCCGAATCCCGATTCCCGATTCCCGATTCCCGATTCCCGATTCCCGATTCCCCCAAGCCCACATCGTCTTCGCAGCAGCCAGCTACCATGACGGGGTGAACGCGTCCCCGTCAGGTCGCGCCAAGGACGGACGCCACCGCATGCTCCCGCTTCCGCGCTGGGCAAGATCGCCTCGCCTCTGGGCACCATTGCGCAGCCGCGCGCTATGGCGCGTGGTGCTGGCCTTGTGTGCCTGTCTCCTGCTGGCCACGGTCGTGCTGCGCAAGCCGCTGGCCGATTGGCTGTGGCCGGACACGCGTATCCAGCAACTGCTGCAGCGGGGCGATGCGGCGCTGTCGCGTGGCCATCTCAGTGCGGCCGATGGCAACGGCGCGCGCGAACTGTTCGCTGCTGCGCTTGCGCTGGACAGCGATCGTGGCGAAGCCCGCGCCGGCCTGGCGCGCACCGGTGCCGCCGCCGTGGTGCAGGCGCGCGCGGCGATTGCGGCCGGGGATGCCGCTGCTGCGCAGCGCGCGCTGACGCTGGCGGGCGCGCTGGAGGTACCGCAGGCGCAGATCGCACCGGTGGCACTGCGCCTGCGCCAGTTGCAGGCGCGTCGGGCCGGGTTGGACGCCTTGTTCGCACAGGCGGTATCCGCGCAACAGCACGGGCGCCTGGATGGCAGCCCGGACAGCGCGCTGCCGTTGTATCAGCGCATCCTGACCCTGGCACCGGACCGCACCGATGCGCTGGAAGGACGCGAGGACGCCCTGACAGATCTGCTGGCGCAGGCGCGCCAGGCCCTGGCGCGCGATGCGCTGGCCGATGCGGCGATGCTGCTGGCCGCCGCCAAGCGCTATGACGCCGGGCATGCCGATGTGCCGCTGACCGAAGGCCACTATCACCGTGCGCTGGACCAGCGCCGTCAGCGCGCGCAGGGCCTGTTGCGGCGTGGCCGGCTGGCACCGGCCGCACGCGATTTCACCGCAGTGCTGGCAGCCGAGCCGGCGGATGTGGCCGCCCAGCGTGGGCTGGAGCAGGTAGCAGGCGAATATGCCGCGCAAGCCGGCCGGCAGGCGGCAGATTTCCAGTTCGACGCCGCGCTGCAGTCGCTGCAGGAAGCCAAGACCTTGCTGCCCGGCGCCGCAGCGATTGCGCAGGCCGAGCAGGCGATTGCGCGTGCCCGCGATGCCCAGCGCAGCCCCGAGACCGGGCTGTCGCGCGGTACCCGCGAGCGCCGCCTGCGCGCGTTGCTGCAACGGGTGGCAGCTGCCGAAGCGCAGCAGCAGTGGATGACGCCGCCCGGCGCCAGTGCCTACGATGCGGTGCGTGCCGCGCAGGCGCTGGCGCCGCGCGATCCACGCGTGCTGCAGGCCGCCGCACGTGTGGTGCCGGCCAGCCAGCGCTGCTTCGAGGACGAGCTGCGCAACAACCGCCTGCGTGCCGCGCGCGGCTGCCTGGATGCCTGGCAGGCGCTGACGCCCAACGGCGATGCACTGGCCGGCGCGCGTCGACGGCTTGCGCAACGCTGGGTTGCGGTGGGCAGCGAACGCCTTGGACAGGAAGACGCCGCCTTTGCACGACGCGCGCAGGACGAGGCGCACCAGCTGGATCCGGGGCTGCCGGAATTAGCCGAGTTCACGCGCCGGGTCAAGGCCGTGACCGAGCAGCGTTGACGCAGCGGCTGTCTTCGGCGGCGCTGCTCACAGCGCCATCCCTGCGCGCCCGGCGCACACTCACTCCGCGATAAACAGCGCGCGCACCGTGCCACGCGCCGCATCCAGCGAAAAATGCCGGGCCACGTTCTGCAACCCGTTGTCGGCCAGGCGCTGCCACAGTGCCGCATCGCGATATAGGCGGACGATCGCCGCAGCGAAGGCATCGGCATCATCGGCCACGCAGACATCCTCACCGTCGCGCAGATGCATGCCTTCCACCGCACAGGTGGTGCCGACCACCGGCTGCCCGTGCGCCATGCTCAGGTTGATCTTGCCTTTGACGCCGGCGCCGAAGCGCAGCGGTGCCACCGCGATACGTGCGTTCTCCATGAACGGCAGCAGATCCGGCACATGCCCATGCAATTGCACGCCTGGGCATTCGTCGGCCAGCAGTGTCAGCGCCTCCGGCATGTCCGCGCCGATGCAGTGGAAGACCACCTGCGGCAATTGCGCGCGCACCTGCGGAAAGATCGCGCTGATGAACCACTGCACCGCATCCACATTGGGTGGATGCCGGAAGCCGCCGACGAACACCAAGTCGTGGCGTTGCTCGAAGTGGCGGCCGCTGCCGGCCACCTCATGCAGGTTGGAGAGCAGGGCGGTGCGGATCTGCGGTGCGTCCGCCTGCAGCTGCGCCTGTTCGGCCGCCGAGACCAGCAAGGTGACATCGGTGGCTGCCATGATCTCCAGCTCGCGCAGACGGGTGCGTTCGGCCGCGCGCAACAGGTTGGCATCGCCGGCCAGCTCGGCGCCGCGGCGCTCGCGCAGGTAATGCAGGTCGACGGTGTCGAACAGGGTGCGTGCCTGCGGGGCGTATTGTCTGAGCAGCGGCAGACAGGCATGCGCAACGTGGTGACGCACCAGCAGCACCACCGCAAACCGCGGGCCGTGCGTGCGCAGCCAGCTGCCGATGCCGTCCAGGAACGGCGCGTACCAGACTTCCACGCCCAACTGCTGCAGTGCCTGCGTGTGCCGTCCGGCGTGTTCGCGGCGGGTCGGCACGAACACCACGTGCGCGCCTTCTTCGCATAGCAGGCGGATCAGATTGAACTGCCGCAACGAGCCCGAGTCGCGATCGGGTTGCGGCACGCATTCGTCCAGGATCAGCACCTGGCGTTGGCCACGATGCAGCAGCGCAGGCCCGGGGACCGTGCCGGGCGGCAGCTGCGTTGCCAGCGCCTGCTGCCACTTGTCGGCGAACACGCCTTGGTTGCGCACCTGGTACGCCTTCACCCCGGTGCGGGTGTCGGTGCCATTGCTGGTGCCCTCGTCATGCACCACCACGCTGGCCGGCTGCACCAGCACCCGGTAGCCGGCGGCACGCACCGCAAACGCCAGATCGGTGTCTTCGTAGTACGCCGGCATGTAGCGGCGATCCAGCCCACCCAGCGTCTGCAACAGCGCGCGTGGCAGCGCGATCGCCGCGCCGGAGCAGTAGTCCATCGCACGCACATAGGCATGGCGCGGGTCGTCGGCCGATTCGAAGCGGCCGTAACTCCAGGCGCTGCCATCGGCGAACACCACGCCGCCGGATTCCTGCAGGCGTCCGTCCGGGTACACCAGTTGCGCGCCGACCAGCCCGGCGCCGGGGTGCTGGGCAAACGTGTCGATCAGCCGATCCAGCCAGCCGGGCTGCGGGATGGTGTCGTTGTTGAGCAGCACCACGTAGTCGCCGCGCGCCAGGGCGATGCCGTCGTTGCAGGCGGCGATGAAACCGCCATTGCTGGCGCGCCGGTGGTAGTGCAGCCCTTGCACCTGCGGCAGCTGCGCCTGCGTGGCGTCGCTGCTGCCATCGTCCACGACGATGATCTCCACATCCAGCAGCGGCGGATGCGCCGCCAGTGCGCGCAGGCACGCCAGCGTGTGCGCGATGTGGTTGTAGACCGGAATCACCAGCGTCACGCGCGGGGTGTCGCTGTGCGGAACCGCAAACGCGGCAAACGGCCCCGCTTCCGGCAACCACAGCGGCGTGCCGAGCGCCACCGGTGGTGCCTGCGTATGCACGCGAATGCGCTGCCAGGTGGCGCGCCAGCCGCGTGTGCGCATGCTCGCCACGCTGCGGTGAATCAGCCCAAGCACGCGATTGAACAGATAGCGTGCATCGGCCAGGGACATCGACATTCCGTTGGAACTCCAGACGTGGCGTGGCGAAGAAAACCCGGCGAGCAGTCGTCAGGCGGCGAGGACGGCGCAAGGCAAGCGCAGGGGACGCAGGGTACCCGCAGATGCCGGAGACGGTCCGTGCCCGCTGACGGTGAGCGTGGCCGTTTTGTTAGCCGCTCTTAAGTCAGAGGGGCCGGCCGGCCACAACCACGACAGCGCTGCGCTAGACTCGCCGGACTCTACATTCTCGCATTCCTGTGCCCCGACGCCACGACAACGACGCTCCCGACGATTTCGAGGACGACTCCACCGAGCAAGGTTCCCGCTGGCAACGCAGGCTGATTGTCTGGGCCTTTGCGGCATTCGCGCTGGCGCTCGGTTTCCTGATTCCCTACACGGTGTATCTGAACAAGCAGGTCACCCAGCGGTTTGGCGAGCTGCGTTGGCAGATCCCGACCCGCGTGTACGGGCGGCCGTTGGTGCTGGCACCGGGCAATGCGCTGGATGCGGCCACGTTGAAGACCGAGCTGGACGCCGCCTCCTACCGTGACGACGGGCAAGCCAAGCTGGCCGGCACCTACCAGCAGGACGGCAGCCGCTTCACCATCGCCAGCCGCGGCTATATCGATGTGGATGGGCGCGTGCCTGCGCGGCGGGTGGAAGTCAGCCTCTCCGGCGGGCGCGTGGCCAGCCTGCGCGACGCCGGCGACCGCAAGGCGCTCAAGAGTGCGCGGCTGGACCCGGCGCGCATCGCCACGCTGTACGGGCAGAAGCAGGAAGAGCGCCGCCTGGTGCGCATGGAAGAAGTGCCCGAGCTGCTGGTCACCGGCCTGCAGGCGGTCGAGGACCGTGACTTCAACAGCCACCACGGCATCGATCTCAGCGGCATGGTGCGTGCGGCCTGGATCATGGCGCGCTCCGGCGGCCAGGTCCGCCAGGGTGCCAGCACCCTGACCCAGCAGCTGGCGCGCAGCGGCCTGCTCGGCATCGGCAAGGAACAGACCGTCACCCGCAAGTTCAACGAAATTCTCTACGCAGTGATCATGGAGGCGCGTTACGACAAGCGCACCATCCTGGAGGCCTATCTCAACCAGGTCTATCTGGGCCAGCGCGGCGGGCAGGCGATCCACGGCGTGTCCTCGGGCGCGGAACTGTGGTTCGGCCGCGAGCTCAATTCGATGACCACCGAGCAGATCGCCTTGCTGATCGGGCTGGTCAAGGGGCCGTCCTACTACGACCCGCGGCGCAACCCGGAGCGCGCGCTGGATCGGCGTAATTTCGTGCTGGGCAAGCTGCACGAAAACAACCTGATCGACGCGGCCGAATACAAGCGCGCGCTGGCCGCACCGCTGGGCGTGCCCACCGAGCCGGGCCTGGTCGCGGCCAACCGCTTCCCGGCCTATGTGGACCTGGTGCGGCGCCAGCTGGCGCACGATTACCCGGAAGGCGTGCTGCAGGGTGCCGGCATGAGCGTGCTCACCGGCATGTCGCCGTCCGCGCAGGCCTATGCCGAAGGCGCGGTGACCGGCACCATCAAGCGGCTGGACAACAAGAAGCGCCCACCGCTGCAGGCCGGCCTGGTGCTGACCGACGTGCATAACGGCGATGTGCTGGCGGTGGTCGGCAGCCGCGACGTGGCCAAGCCGGGCTTCAACCGCGCGGTCGAAGCGCAGCGGCAGGTCGGCTCACTGCTCAAGCCGTTCGTCTACCTGCTGGCGCTGGCCTCGCCGGACCGCTGGGCGCTGTCCAGCTGGGTCGACGATGCACCGGTGACGGTGCAGCTCAGCCGCGGCAAGACCTGGTCGCCGGGCAATTCCGACAACCGCAGTCACGGCACGGTGCGGCTGATCGATGCGCTGGCGCATTCCTACAACCAGGCCACGGTGCGCGTGGGCATGCAGGTCGGCCCGGAGCGCATCGCGCAGCTGATCCAGGTACTGGCCGGCATCAAGGCCGACACCAATCCCTCGCTGATCCTCGGTGCCACCGACCAGAGCCCGTACGGCATGGCGCAGCTGTACCAGTTCCTCGCTGCCGGTGGCGAGATCCAGCCGCTGCATGCGGTGCGCGGCGTGCTCGATCCGCAGGGCAAGCTGCTCAAGCGCTACGACAAGACCCCGGCGCCGGCGCAGGAGGGCGATTCGGTGGCGGCCAACCTGATCAGCATCGCCCTGCAGCAGGTGGTCAGCGGCGGCACTGCGCGGCAGTTGCTGGGCGATGGCCTGGGGCGGTTGTCGCCGGCCGGCAAGACCGGCACCTCCAACGACGGCCGCGACAGCTGGTACGCCGGCTACACCGGCGACCATCTGGCGGTGATCTGGATGGGCAACGACCAGAACGAGCAGACCGGCCTGTACGGCGCCACCGGCGCGATGCGGGTGTGGTCGAGCATCTTCGCGCGGCTGCCGAGTGCGCCGTTGAAGGTCAGCGGCAAGGGGCTGGACTGGCAGTGGGTGGACGCGGCCGGTACCGGCGTGACCGATGCCGGCTGCCCGGGCGCGCGCCAGTTCCCGTTCGTGGTCGGCTTCACCCCGGCCTACGCCCCCTGTGCCGGCAATGCACCGTCGATCGAAGGCGTGCCCGGCGATGCATCCGCACCGGCCGAGCAATCCAGCGGTGGTGGCTGGCGTCGCTTCTTCGGTCTGGAAAAGAAGCCGGAAGACCCCGCGCCGGCACCCGCCGCGGCTGCACCTGCACGTTGACTGGAGTGACCTGATGAACCGACTGCACCGTTTGCTTGCCCTCGCTGGCGTGTCTGCCGCACTTACCGCCTGCGTCAGCGCGCCACCCGCGCCACCGCCGGCCCCGGTGGACCCGACCACGCCGACACAGCGGCTGCTGCTGATCGAACGCGAGGCCGGCGTCGACGATACCGAGCTGTCGGTGCAACCATTGCGCGACCCGCAGGTGGACGACCTGCGCGAGACCGCCAAGAGCAAGCGCCAGGCCGGCGACCTGGCCGGTGCGGCGGCGTCGCTGGATCAGGCCGTGGGCCTGGTTTCCGGCGATCCCGCCATCCTGCAGGAGCGCGCCGAAGTGGCGGTGCTGCAGGCCGACTGGCCCGCCGCCGAGCGTTTCGCCAAACAGGCCATCGAGTTGGGCTCCAAGACCGGGCCGCTGTGCCGCCGACATTGGGCCACCATCGAGCAGTCGCGGCTGGCGCGTGGCGAGAAGGAAAACGCCGCCTCGGCCAAGTCGCAGATTGCCGGGTGCACGGTGCCCGGCGTGAAGCGCTACTGAGCACGGCCACACCGCCGGCTGCGCCTGCTGCAGGACAGGCGCGGCGAGCGTGATGCCGCCTGTCAGTTGCGCGCACCTGCTCGACGCGAGCCGTTCGTTCCCGCGCGCGACCGCCAGCGGCGGCAGGCGGTTTGTTTCGGTGCGTAAACGCCGGCTGCGCGGTCAGTGCCGCCACCGGCCCACCGGCGCAATCCAGGCAGCGTCAGCGCGCACGCGCTAGGCTGTCGCGCTTCCTGCCCCAGCTCCCGGTCCCATGTCCCAACTTGCCACTGCCAGCATCGAGGCGCTCAGCGAGGGCGGGGCGCTTGCGCGTCAGCTCGATGCGTTCGCGCCGCGTGCCGCGCAGTTGCGCCTGACCGGCGCGATTGCCGAGGCGTTCGAGGCACGCGATGTGCTGCTGGCCGAAGCCGGCACCGGCACCGGCAAGACCTACGCCTACCTGGTGCCGGCATTGCTGTCGGGGCTGAAGACCATCGTCTCCACCGGCACACGCGCATTGCAGGACCAGTTGTTCCATCGCGACCTGCCGCGCGTGCGCGCCGCGCTCGGCATCGGCCTGCGCAGCGCGCTGCTGAAGGGCCGCGCGAACTATCTGTGCAAATACCGCACCCAGCAGGCGCGCGGCGAGCCCCGCTTTGCCACGCCCGAGCAGGTCTCGCAGTTCCAGCGCATCGTGGCCTGGAGCGGGCGTACCCAGTTCGGCGACATGGCCGAGCTGGAAGCCCTGCCGGACGACTCGCCGCTGCTGCCGCTGGTGACCTCCACCGTCGACAACTGCCTGGGCACCGAATGCCCGTTCTACAGCGAGTGTTTTGTGGTGCAGGCGCGCCAGCGCGCGCAGGCCGCCGATCTGGTGGTGGTCAACCACCATCTGCTGCTGGCCGATCTGGCGCTCAAGCAGGAAGGCTTCGGCGAGATCCTGCCCGGCGCGCAGGCCTTCGTCATCGACGAAGCGCATCAGCTGCCGGAGCTGGCGGCGAACTTCTTCGGCGAGAGCTTCGGCATGCGGCCGTGGCAGGAACTGGCGCGCGACTGCATGGTCGAAGCGCGCCTGGTCGCCGGTGCGCAGGCCAGCCTGCAGGAGCCGATCCTCGCCCTGGACGAGGCCTTGCGCGGCCTGCGTGCGGGCATGGAGGGCCTGCCGTCACGCGGCACCCAATGGCGCGCGCTGGCCAAGCCGCAGGTGCGCGAGGGTTTCGATGCGGTGTTGTCGTCGCTGGCGCGGCTGGGCGAGGCCCTGCTGCCGTTGCGCGAGGCCTCGCCCGGGTTCGATGGCTGCTGTGCACGTGCGCAGGAAGCGCTGGCGCGGCTGTCGCGGTGGCTGGGCGAGGATGCGCCGGTGCCGGATTTCGAGCAGGAGCTGCCGGAAACCGTCGACAACGATGTGCTGTGGTACGAGCTCAGCCCGCGCGGGTTCCGCTGCCAGCGCACGCCGCTGGATGTGTCCGGCCCGCTGCGCGAGCACCGCGAAAAATCGCATGCGGCCTGGGTGTTCACCTCGGCCACGCTGGCGGTGGGCGGCGAGTTCGACCACATCGCGCAGCGCCTGGGCCTGAGCGATCCGGTGACCTTGCTGCAGCCCAGCCCCTTCGATTGGGCGCGCCAGGCGCTGTGCTACCTGCCGCCGCATCTGCCCGATCCTGCCGCACGCGGATTCGGCACGGCGCTGATCGCGGCGCTGATGCCGGTGCTGGACGCGTCCAATGGCCGCGCATTTCTGCTGTTCGCCTCGCACCGCGCGCTGCGCGAGGCGGCCGACGCATTGCGCGGCGCGCCGTGGCCGCTGTTCGTGCAGGGCGAGGCGCCGCGTGCCACCTTGCTGCAGCGTTTCCGCACTTCCGGCAATGGCGTGCTGCTGGGGTCGGCCAGCTTCCGCGAGGGCGTGGACGTGGTCGGCGATGCCTTGAGCGTGGTGGTGATCGACAAGCTGCCGTTCGCCGCACCCGACGACCCGGTGTTCGAAGCGCGCCTGGATGCGATCCGCCGCGACGGCGGCAACCCGTTCCGCGACGAGCAGTTGCCGCAGGCGGTGATCGCGCTCAAGCAGGGCGTGGGCCGGCTGATCCGCAGCGAGACCGATCGTGGCGTGCTGGTGCTGTGCGACCCGCGCCTGGTGAACAAGGGCTACGGCCGCACCTTCATGCAGTCGCTGCCGCCGTTTGCGCGCACCCGCGAGATCGGCGACGTGCGCGCGTTCTTTGGCGTCGCCGAGCCGGTGGGCGACAATGGCGTGCTCGCGTTGCCGTTCGGCGACGCCTGAGCGTCCCCTTCCTGCCTGCGGTCCTGCCATGAAAGTCCTCGCGTTCGAGACCTCCACCGAAGCCTGTTCCGTCGCGCTGCACGTGGATGGCCGCGTGCTGGAGCGCTTCGAACTGGCGCCGCGTCGCCATGCCGAACTGGCGCTGCCGTGGGCCGAGCAACTGCTGGCCGACGCCGGCATCGCGCGCCGCCAGCTCGACGCGATCGCGGTCGGTCGTGGCCCGGGCGCCTTCACCGGCGTGCGGTTGGCGATTGGCATTGCGCAGGGCATCGCGCTGGGCCTGGACGTGCCGGTGCTGGCGGTGTCCACGCTGCAGGTGCTGGCCCTGCGCGCGCCCGCCGAGGCGACGCAGGTGCTGGCCTGCATCGATGCGCGCATGGGCGAGGTGTATGCCGGCGTCTTCGCGAGCGCTGGCGATACGCTGCGGGAGCTGATGCCGGAAGTGGTGTGCGCACCGCAGGAATGCGTCGTGCCGGACACGCTGCAGCGCTTTGCCGGTGTCGGCAGCGGGTTCGCCGCTGCCGAGGCAGTGCTGCAACAACGATTTGCGACCCGGCTGAGCAGCATCGATGCCGCCGCATTACCGCATGCCGCCGACCTGCTGACGCTGGCCGTGCCGGCGTTGCTGCGCGGCGAAGGCGTGGCGCCGGAGCGGGTGGAGCCGGCCTATCTGCGCGACAACGTGGCGCTGACCCTGCTCGAGCAGCAGGCTGCACGCGCAGCCAAGGCCGCCGGCGCCGCGCCATGACCGACGACCTGCAACGCGCGCGTTTCCGCGGCTGCCTGCTGGGCCTGGCGGTGGGCGATGCGCTCGGCACCACGCTGGAATTCTGCGCGCCGGGCAGCTTCACGCCGATCGACGACATGCGCGGCGGCGGCCCGTTCGCGCTGCGCGCCGGGCAGTGGACCGACGACACCTCGATGGCCTTGTGCCTGGCGCACAGCCTGCTGTATCGGCAGGGCTTCGACGCCGCCGACCAGATGAACCGCTATTGCAACTGGTACCAGCACGGCTATCTCAGCAGCACCGGCACCTGCTTCGACATCGGCGCGACCGTGCGGCAGGCACTGGAGCGCTATCTGGATGGCGGCCCGGCCTTCAGCGGCAGCACCGATCCACGCTCGGCCGGCAATGGCTCGCTGATGCGGCTGGCGCCGGTGGCGATGTACTACGCGCACCGCCCCGACGAGCTGGGCGAGCGCGCCGCCGACAGCTCGCGCACCACGCATGCTGCCGACGAAGCGCTGGATGCCTGCCGGCTGTTCGCCTTCCAGTTGCGTGCCGCATTGCTCGGCGGACAGCGCCAGCAGGTGTTGCAGACCCGCTGCGAAGGGCTGTCGACACCGGCGCTGCGTGCGTTGTCGGTGCGCGACCATGCGGCAGTTCCCGCCGCCCGGATCCGCGGCACCGGCTATGTGGTCGATGCGCTGTCGGCGGCGCTCTGGTGCTTCGCCACCACCGACACGTTCGCCGATGCGGTGCTGCGTGCGGCCAATCTGGGCGACGATGCCGACACCACCGCGGCCATCTGCGGTCAGCTGGCCGGTGCATTCCATGGTATCGACGGGATTCCCGCCGCCTGGCGCGCGCGCGTGCAGGACGCGGATGCGATCGTCGAGCTGGCCGACCGGCTGTACGCAGCCGCGCAGGCCGCATAAAGGCCGCGCGCAACGCACTGGGCAACGCAGTTCGCCGGAAAGGCATGCCGCAGAAAGACGCGTCCCTGTCGGGACGCGCCACGGCTCAACGATCGTCGTGCAGCTCGCCGCCGGGCAGGAACAGCCAGGTGCGTGTGACCTGCAGGATATCCACGTCGTCCTTGGTCCTGGGTAGCGGCGGGAACGGCTGCGCCAGCTGCACCACCCGCAGCGCTGCCGCATCCAGCGCCGGGGTGCCGCTGGAGACCAGCACGCGGCTGCTTTCCACGCTGCCGTCGCGGCGCACGCCCACGCTGATCACCACCTTGCCGCCGAGTCGGCGCCGGCGCGCCTCGTCCGGGTAATTGAGATTGCCGACGCGCTCGGCGCGGTCCACCCAGGCACGCAGGTAGTTGGCGTAGGCGTATTCGCGGGTACTGGCCGAGACGAACTTGCGATTGGGGCGCTTGGCATATTGCTCCGAACGCAGATGCACCTCGGCGGCGAGCCGGGCCATTTCCGCGTCGCGCTGCACGCGTTGCGCATCGGTGGGCGAGAGCAGGTCGGTCTGCGGATTCGGTTGCGGCGTGGGCACGGCCTGCTCGCCGCGGCGGCTGGCCACCACGCGGGTCTGGGTCGGCTCCGGCGCCTGCAGCGTGGTCGCACGCTGCGCCTGCGGTGCCAGCCCGCTGCGGTCCTGCGGCACCACCCCGGGCTGGCTGTCGCGCGGGCGTTGCGCGGTGGCGTGATTGCCGCCGCCCTGCTGGTTGGCCTGGGCCAGGAAATCGGCCTGCCTGGGCGTCAGCGGGGTGCTGGTCTGGCTGAAGATCACATCCAGCGTCGGCACCAGCGGTGCGTCCTCGCTGACCGCAAACCCCACGCCCAGGATCAGCACGCCGTGCAGCAGCAGCGAGATCACCAGCGTCGCGGTCAGCCGGCGGCGCTCGTCCATGGGAGCCGGCAGGGCCGCGGCCGCGCTCATTGCGCCGCGCCGGCCTCGATCGCGTCGAACAGCAGCCCGGCGATGTTCAGGCCGAACTGCGCATCCAGCTCGCGCACGCAGGTGGGGCTGGTGACGTTGACCTCTGTCAGGTAATCGCCGATCACGTCCAGGCCGACGAAACGCATGCCGCGGCGGCGCATTTCCGGGCCCACCTGCGCGGCGATCCAGCGGTCGCGCTCGGACAGCGGCCGGCCTTCGCCACGTCCGCCGGCGGCCAGGTTGCCGCGGAATTCGTCGCCCTGCGGAATCCGTGCCAGGCAGTAGTCCACCGGCTCGCCATCGACCAGCAGGATGCGCTTGTCGCCGGCGCTGATGTCGGGGATGAAGCGCTGCGCCAGGGTCAGCTTGCGATTGCCGTCGGTCAGCGTTTCCAGGATCACGTTGAGGTTGGGGTCGCCGGTGCCGCTGCGGAAGATCGAACGCCCGCCCATGCCGTCCAACGGCTTGAGCACGGCCTGGCCGTGTTCGAGCACGAACGCCTTGAGCGCTGCGGAGTCGCGGCTGACCAGGGTCGGCGGGCAGCACTGCGGAAACAGCAACGCAGCCAGTTTCTCGTTGTAGTCGCGCAGGCCCTGCGGGTCGTTGACCACCTGCGCGCCGGCGCGCTGGGCCACGCTCAGGACCTGGGTGTCGTAGACGAACTCCGCATCCACCGGCGGGTCCTTGCGCATCAACACCACCTGGCCGGGGCCGAATTCCAGTTCGGCGAACTCGCCCAGGGTGAACCAGCCGGCCTTGTCCTCGCGCACGCTCAGGGGTGCAACCTGTGCCACCGCGCGACCCTCGCGCAGGCTGAGTCCGCCCGGACGCACATACTGCAGGCGGTGACCACGCCGCTGCGCTTCCAGCAACATGGCGAAGGTGGTGTCTTTGGCGATCTTGATGGAGGCGATGGGATCCATCACCACAACGACGTCGAGCGACATGGGGAGCTAAACCTTTAGAACAGGCTGCCGATGGTAACTTCAAGCGGTGGCGATGGCGCGCCCGGCCGGTCGTGAATGCGCGACTTGCCGCTCGGCCCGCAGCTGCACACGGTCGGAACGTCCGCCTGGCGGGCCCCCGGCAACGTACCCTTGACAGTCAATGCGGGTCTTGGGATATACATGCAGTTTCGTAGCGACGCCGGCAGGGAAGAAGCGTCGCGCGTCCGGGGATATTTGCATGACTGAAAACATTGCTGCGGGTGGGGAACTCGCAGGACTGAAGGTGATGGTGATCGATGATTCGAAGACCATTCGCCGCACCGCCGAAACGCTGCTGAAGCGGGAAGGCTGTGAAGTAGTGACAGCAACCGATGGTTTCGAGGCACTGGCCAAGATTGCCGACCAGCAACCTCAGATCATTTTTGTCGACATCATGATGCCGCGCCTGGATGGGTACCAGACGTGCGCGTTGATCAAGGGCAACCAGCTCTTCAAGTCGACGCCGGTGATCATGTTGTCGTCCAAGGACGGCCTGTTCGACAAGGCACGCGGCCGCATCGTCGGCTCCGAGCAATATCTGACCAAGCCGTTCACACGTGAAGAACTACTGAGCGCGATTCGCACGTACGTCCACGCCTGACCAGGGGGAAAGGCAACATGGCTCGAATTATATTGATCGAGGACTCGCCCACCGACAGGGCAGTCTTCAGTCAATGGCTGGAAAAAGCAGGCCATACGGTCGTCGCCACCGACAATGCCGAAGAGGGACTTGCGCTGATTCGCAGCCAGGCGCCCGATCTGGTGCTGATGGACGTGGTGCTGCCCGGCATGAGCGGTTTCCAGGCAACGCGTGCATTGGCGCGCGACCAGGCCACCAAGGACATCCCGGTGCTGCTGGTCAGCACCAAGGGCATGGAAACCGACAAGGCCTGGGGTTTGCGACAAGGTGCCAGCGACTACATCGTCAAGCCGCCGCGCGAAGACGATCTGATCGCCCGCATCAAACAACTGGTGCGTTGATGCGTTCTCCATTCGACATTCTCGAAGACTACGAGCGCCGTAGTCTTGCGCACGCCACGCCGCTGCCGGAACGCCAGTTCTCGGCCGACATCTGGCGCGGTGTCGGTTATCGCGTCGGCACCCGGCGGCTGGTCTCGGATTTCCGCGAAGTCGCGGAAATCGTGCCGATGCCGCCGGTCACCCCGGTGCCGGGCGCACAGCCCTGGCTGCTGGGCGTGGGCAACCTGCGCGGCAACCTGTTCCCGGTGATCGATCTGAAGCAGTTCCTGGAGGGCCGGCGGACGGTGCTGCAGGAAGGCCAGCGCGTGCTGATCATGCGCCAGAGCGGCGGCGACGTCGCGCTGACCATCGACGAGCTGTACGGTCAGCGCAGCTTCGAGCAGGTCCAGGCGGTCGAACCCGGCGAGTTGGCGCAAGGCCGCTATGCCCACTTCATCGACCGTGCCTTCCGCAACGAGACGCAGGACTGGGGTGTGTTCTCCCTGGCGTTGCTGTCGCGCACTCCTGAATTCCGGCAGGCCGCGGCCTAAGCCGCGACCCCGCCACGTCATACAGATCGAGGTCGAACCATGAGTACCGCCCCGGACGCCCGCAAGACCAACAAGCTCGGCAGCGTCAGCACCAGCTTCTGGCTTGGTTTGCTGGTGTTGTCGATGATCGTGTTCGGCGCCAATACCGGCGTCGCCACCTGGCAGGGCAGTCGCCTGGCCGGTGCCGGCACCGGCGCGGCCGATCTGCAGGTGCTGTCGCAGCAGCTGGCCAACCAGGGCCGCGAAGCGGTCTCCGGCGACCCCAAGGCGTTTGCCGCGTTCAAGGAGACCAAGGCCCGCATCGACAGCACGGTCAGCGAACTGGATGGCCGCTACGGCCAGGAAGGCTCGGTCGCCAGCTCGATGGCCCAGCTCAAGGCGACCTGGGTGCCGCTGAGCAAGAATGCCGATCAGGTCATCGCCAGCGAACCGGCGGTGCTCGGTCTGTCAGGCAACGCCGAACGCTTCTCCGGCAGCGTGCCGCAGCTGCAGGCGCAGTTGAACGAAGTGGTGCGCGCGATGACGGTCAGCGGCGCGCCCGCCTCGCAGATCTACAACACGCTGCAGCAGGTCGTGGTCGCCGGCACCATGGCGCGCCGGGTGACCGAAATGCGCGCCGGTGGCGCCAATGCCGCCGCCTCCGGCGATGCGCTGGCACGCGACTCGGTGGTGTTCACGCAGATGCTCGAAGGCCTGCGCGCGGGCAACGACGAACTGGGCATCGCCGCGGTGCGCAACCCGGCCGCGTTGTCGGCGCTGGAGCAGTCGCAGGCGCAGTGGGCGACGATGAAAAAGGACGTCGACGCCATCCTGGCCAGCTCGCGCAACCTGTTCGCCGCGCAGTCCTCGGCCGCCGCGCTGACCGCCGGATCGAACAAGATGCTGGACGACAGCAAAAAGCTGTTCGATGCGTTCTCGGCGTTCGGCTCGGTGCGCGACACGCGCCTGTTTCCGAACTTCTGGCTGGGCGTGGTGTCCGGCCTGCTGGCGCTGCTGGCGATCATTGGCTTTGTCTGGAGCTCGGTGCGGGTACGCTCGCGCGAGCAGGACGTGCGTTACCAGGCGCAGGTGGAATTCAACAGCCGCAACCAGCAGGCGATCATGCGGCTGCTGGACGAAATCAGCTCGCTCGGTGAGGGCGATCTGACCGTCAAGGCCTCGGTGACCGAGGACATGACCGGCGCGATTGCAGACGCCATCAACTACGCCGTGGACGAGCTGCGCCACCTGGTGACCACGATCAACGACACCTCGGCCAAGGTCGCCGTGTCGACCCAGGAAACCCAGGCCACCGCGATGCAGCTGGCCGACGCCGCCGGCCAGCAGGCCAACCAGATCACCACCGCCTCCGAGCGCATCAGCGAAATCGCCGCCAGCATCGAACAGGTATCGCGCAACTCCACCGAGTCGGCCGAAGTGGCGCAGCGCTCGGTGGTGATCGCCGCCGAAGGTGCCGGCGTGGTGCGCGAGACCATCCAGGGCATGGACCAGATCCGCGACCAGATCCAGGAAACCTCCAAGCGCATCAAGCGCCTGGGCGAATCCTCGCAGGAGATCGGCTCGATCGTGGAACTGATCAACGACATTTCCGAGCAGACCAACATCCTGGCGCTCAACGCCGCGGTGCAGGCCGCTTCGGCGGGCGAGGCCGGTCGCGGTTTCGCGGTGGTGGCCGACGAAGTGCAGCGCCTGGCCGAACGTACCTCCGGCGCGACGCGGCGGATCGAAGGCCTGGTGCAGACCATTCAGGCCGATACCAACGAGGCGGTCAGCTCGATGGAGCAGACCACCTCCGAAGTGGTGTCCGGTGCACGCCTGGCCGAAGACGCCGGCACCGCGCTGACCGAAATCGAGCGCGTGTCCAACGCGTTGAACAACCTGATCAAGAACATCTCCATCGCCGCGCACCAGCAGTCGGCCGCAGCGACGGATATCACACAGACCATGGGCGTGATCCGTCAGATCACCAGCCAGACATCGCAGGGTGCGGAGCAGACGGCCGAGTCGATCGGCAACCTGGCTCAGCTCGCCGCCGATCTGCGCCGTTCGGTCGCCGACTTCAAGCTGCCGGCGTGAGCACGACGCGGAACGGGAAAGGATCAGCAGATGGCGCGTAGTAGCGTTACGTCGATGCAGGAACAGACCGGTGGCCGCCTCGGCGGTACCTCGGCCGTAGGCAGGGGGCTGCAATGAGTGCGCTTCGCGATGCGATGAGTCACGCCGCGCTGGGCTGGGTCAAGCCGGAGCTGGACGAGACGTTGCGCCAGGCGCGCAACGAGATCGAGTACTTTGCCGAAGAACCGTCCGACACCAGTCGGATGCGCTTCTGCGCCGGCTATCTGCACCAGGTGCAGGGCACCTTGCGCATGGTGGAGCTGTACGCCCCGGCGATGGTGGCCGAAGAACTTGAGCTGCTGGCCCAGGCGGTGCAGGTCGGCGAGGTGGCCGACCGCGACGAAGCCTGCGCCATGCTGATGCGCGGCACCGTGCTGCTGCCCGACTACCTGGAGCGCCTGCAAAACGGTCACCGCGACATCCCGATCGTGCTGCTGCCGCTGCTCAACGAAATCCGTGCCACGCGTGGTCAACCCGGTCTGAGCGAAAGCGTGCTGTTCGCGTTCGATCCGCAGGCCGGCGTCGCCACCGAGGCCGAACTGGATCACGCCCGTGGCAGCCTGAGCGGGCGCAATCGCGAGTTGCTCGACACCGTCGGCAACGCGGTCAAGGAAGAATTGCTGCGCGTCAAGGACGCGCTGGACCTGCACCTGCGGACCGGCGGCGAGATCGCCGAACTGCAGACCCAGGTCAAGGATCTCGGCAGCGTTGCCGACACCCTCGGCATGATGGGCCTGGGCGTGGCGCGCAATGTGGTCGTGCAGCAGCGCGATGCGCTGGCGCGCGTGGTCGACGGCCAGGTGCAGATGGACGAAGGCGTGCTGCTGGATATCGCCGGCGCGCTGCTGTATGTCGATGCCTCGCTGGATGACCAGGTCGCCAGCCTGGGTGCCGATGTCGGCGACGGCAATGAAGCCAGCAACAGCGCCACGTCGTCGGAAGTGCGGCGCACGGTGGACGTGCTGGCACAGGAAGCGATCGCCAATTTCGGTGCGGCGCGCGAGCATTTCGTCGCCTTCATCGAGACCAACTGGGACCACGCCCGCCTGACCGACGTGCCGCATCTGCTCGGCGAAGTCGGCGGTGCGCTGCGCATCCTCGAGCTGCCGCAGGCCGCCGATTATCTGGAAGGCGTGCGCCGCTATGTCGATCTGGAACTGATCGGCAAGCAGCGCGTGCCCAGCGGGCGCCAGCTGGACACGCTGGCCGATGCGATGGCCAGCCTGGAGTACTACCTGGAAGCCCTGCGCGAGCGCCGTCCCGGCCGCGAGGAGATCCTGGACATCACCCGCAACAGCCTGGAAACGCTGCGCTACTGGCCGCTGCCCTCGGGCCAGCCCTCCGACCTGCCGGTCGGTGCCGACCAGCCGGGCAGCGTGGCCGAGCCGCTTGCCGCATCGCTCGCTCAGCAGGCCGCTGCCCCGGCGCTGGCGGCCAATGACGCTGCGCCGACGCCGTCGCTGGAATGGGCCAACGAAACCGTGGTCGAGGCGCCGTTTGCCGCCAGCGTGGTGCACGACACCGGCGCTGCCGCCACCGATACGGTGTTCTCGTTCGACCCGGTCGCCGCCGAAGAAACCGTCTCCGGCCAGGCGCACGTGCCGTTTACGGTTGCGCCGCTGGACCTGTCCGACGATGGCGCGCAGGCGCCCGGCGACTGGCAGCTGGAAACCACCGAACACGCCGCACCGATCGCCACCTCGGTGTTCGACCCGGTGTTGGCCGAGCAGGACGGCAGCGTGTCGGCCGATGCCGCGCAGGTCAGCTACACCGTGGATCTGAGTGGGCTGGAGCAGGACGACAGCGCCACGCCGGCGGTTGCCGAACCGACGCCGCTGCAGATCGAGCAGATCGAGTTGCCCGGCGATGCCGACCAGACCGAGGCACCGCTGGACTTCATCGCGCAGGCCCAGACCGGCCGCGCGCAGACCAGCATCGAGGATGCGTTCTCGCCGCCGCCGCTGCCGCCCATGGCGCCGCAAGAGCTGGACGACCCGTTCGTCGAATCCGCGCCCGAACCGCAGCCAGCCCCGGCCGACGCCGCCGCCGAGCAGAGCGCACCGCGCGTGCAGCAGGCCGTGGTCAGTGAGTTCGAACTGGACGCCGCATCGACGGCGTTTTTGGCCCAGCTCGACGCGGCCGCCGCGCAGTTCGATGTGCAGCATCCGCAGGTACAGCAGACCACCGATGCCGACAGTCAGACTGCGAAGGCAGCGCCCGAGCCGGCAGTGAGTGAGGCGGCCCAGGCCAGTGCCGATGCCGGCATCTTCGGCGGCTTTGGCGACAGCGATATCGACGACGATATCCGCGACGTGTTCCTGGAAGAATTCGACGAAGAGCTGGTCAATCTGGGCCAGCTGCTGCCGGTCTGGCGTGCCGCGCCACACAGCCAGGACAACCTGCGCCCGATCCGCCGCGTCTTCCACACCTTGAAGGGCAGCGGTCGCCTGGTCGGTGCGCAGGTGCTCGGCGAGTTCAGCTGGAAGATCGAGAGCATGCTCAACCGCGTGCTCGACAACTCGCGGCCGGCCAGCCCGGCGGTGGTGGCAATGGTCGAACTGGCCTACGAGGTGCTGCCGCAGTTCAACGCCGCATTGCGCGACCAGGGCCGCATCAGCGCCGATCTCCCGGACATCCAGGCGGTTGCCGAGCGTGTGGCCGCGGGCGAAGAAGTCTATTACGTGGCCGCGCCGGCGACGCCGGTGGCTGCGGATGTTGCCTTCATTCCGGCAGCGGCAGGCGTGTTCGCGGCGACCGGTGGCACACCGGCCTCGGTGGACAGCGTGCTGCGCGAGATCCTGGAAGCCGAAGTCGCCACCCACCTGGAAACCGTCAACGCGTGGCTACAGGCCAACCAGGCCGAGCCGCAGCTGGCGAGCGAAGAATTGCTGCGCGCGGTGCACACCATGAGTGGCGCGTTTGCGATGACCGACGTGCCGGAAATCACGCTGGTGACCACGCCAGCCGAGAGCTACGTCAAGCGTCTGCTTGCCGCGTCGCTGCTCCCCTCGCAGGAGGGCATCGACGCGATTGCCGCAACGGCGTCGGCAATCGCGACCACCGTGACCGCCTTGCGCGCCGATGCGCCGTTGATTCCGTCGTTTGCGCCGTTGAGCGAACGCCTGCGCGCGCTGGTGGAGACGCTGCCGGAAGCGCAGTGGCCACCGCAGGCGTTCCTGGACGAACTGGAAGATCTGGATGCGCCGGGCGAGATGGCGGTCAGCAGCGAGTCGGCGGTCGAGCTGACCGGCGCGCAGGATCTGTCGCAATATCTGGACGCCAGCGCGCTGCCGTCGGATACGAGCGATCACAGCGCGCCCGTGCATGTCGTCGATGACGCAGCGGATGCCGATGCGCACGCCGGTGCCAATACACTGATCGCGGTGGACGAGCTGGCCGAGTCCGAAGCCGAAGACACCTCGTCGCTTGCGCTGGACGCACCGGCACCGCACGAACAGACGCAGACGGCTGACGTTGCTGCGCTGGAGCAGGAGCAGGTTGCTGATTCGGTCGAGGCTGCGCAGGCCCCGGCCGGGGATGCAATCGCCTCCGATGCGGGAGCGGAGCAGCTCGCCGAGGCGTCGCATGGCGATGCTGCCCAGCACCAGCACCAGCACCAGCACGAAGCCGAGGCCGAGTCGCCTGGCGTCGATGGGCACGACACGCCGGCCGATGAGCCGGTGGTCGACGCCGATGCCTGGGATGCGACCGGATTGCAGCAGGCCGGCCATGTCGATGCGGCGTCGCATGCGCAAGCAGGCGACGTGCCGCAAGCTGGCGAGCACGTGGCAGTGGACGAGTTGTCCGACGCGGAAGCCGCGTTGGGCGATGCGCAGACGCTCTCCGCACCCGAAGCCGGGGAGATTGCGGCCGAGCGTGCAGACGCCGAGCAGCAGTCACCGGGCGAGCACCCTGCCGAGCACGAGCAGCTCGAGGGCGACGCAAGCGCGCAGGATGCCGAGGCGGTGTTGAGCGATGACGCGGCGTCCACGGACGAAGCGCCTGTCGAGACCATCGAGGCATTGGAAGCAGTGCATGCGCAGGCCCCGCTGGCCGACCACACGCATGCGGCGACCAGCGAAGACTGGACGCCGGACAGCGCGGCGCTGGACGGTGAGTCGACCGAGCAGGACGACCACGTGTCCACCCCGCACGACGAGGCTATCGGTGCGCACGCGCAGCCGCCCGCCGACGAGGCAGCGCAGCAGGGCGATGCCGGGCTGCCGCAGGATGCCGACGCGCAGCTTGGCGACCAGTTGCAGGTGCAAGACACCGCGCAGTTGGACCAGCATCCGTCTTCCGAACAGCGTGCGCTGTCGGGCGAGCAGGAGCACCTGCAGGAACCTGCGCATGCGGACGAGGCTGCGCAATCGGAATCGCATGTCGAGTCGGGCGACCAGGAACATCTGGGCGCGCACGCGCATGCCGACGAAGTCGAGCACGTTGCGGAAGCCGAGCGCGCTGCAGAAGCAGAGCAGACTCCAGAAGCAGAGCAGGCCGAAGCAGAGCACGCTGAAGCAGAGCAGGCTGCAGAGACAGAACAGTCTGCAGAGACAGAACAGGCCGCAGACGCAGAGCGCGCTGCGGACGTACAGCCGGCTGCGGAAGCGCTACCCGAACACACCATCGAGTCGGTGCAGGCCTTCGAGATGGCGCAGGTGGCCGATCAGGTCGAAGAGACCGGCGATCCGCAGTCGGAAATTGCGCCGGAGCTGCATTCGGACGTCGCTGTTGACGCCGAGGCGGACACCCATGCCGATGCCGAGGTCAACGCGCAGCATCCAGACGCAGACGCGACGTTCGAGGCTGCCAACGCAACGGATGCTGTCGAGCATCCCGAGCAAGTCGAACACGCCGAACACGCCGAACAAATCGAGTATCCCGATCACGCCGAACAGGTCGGACACACAGAGCAAGTCGAATCTACCGACTCCGCAAGCGAACACGAAGACGCCGCCGCCGTGGCCTTCAGCGCGCCGGTGGAAGACGCTGCGGCGGGCGATAGCGCCGCCAACGACGTGGGCGCAGCCTTCGATACCGGCCCGCTCAACTTCGACCAGCTCGATGGCGAACTGGTCGACATCTTTGTCGAGGAAGGCCGCGATCTGCTCGACCATTGCGATGGTCTGATCGCCCGCATGCGCGAGGTGCCGGAAGACCGCGAGGTCCTCAACGGACTGCAGCGCGACCTGCACACGCTCAAGGGCGGCGCGCGCATGGCCGGCATCAACGCCATCGGCGACCTCGGCCATGCGATCGAATCGTTGCTCGAAGCGGTGGCGGCCAACCGGACCGACATCGACCGCGACGACGTGCGCCTGTTCGAGCGCGGCTTCGACCGTCTGCATCAGCTGTTGACCCGCACCGGCATGCACCGCGCCGTGGCGATGCCGACCGACCTGGTGGAAGCCTTCGAAACCCGCACCCGTGGCCGCAATGCCGCAGAGCCCAGCGACGCCGATGTGCGTGCGATCGCCAAGGCGTCGGTGGAACCGGCACCGCTGTCGGCGCCCATCCCGGTCGACGGCCAGGTCGAAGAAGAACTGCTGCCGCGCGCGCAGCAGGAACAGGTGCGCGTGCGTGCCGACCTGCTCGACCGCCTGGTCAACCACGCCGGCGAAGTAGCGATCTACCGCTCGCGCCTGGAACAGCAGATGGGCGCCTTCCGCGGCGCCATGGGCGAACTGGATCGCACCAACGCCCGTCTGCGTGACCAGTTGCGTCGTCTGGATCTGGAAACCGAAGCGCAGATCGTGGCGCGTTATCAGCGCGAGCAGGATCAGGGCGATCGCACCTTCGATCCGCTGGAACTGGACCGCTTCTCCACCCTGCAGCAGCTCAGCCGCGCGCTGAACGAATCGGCCGCCGACTTGGGCGGTCTGCAAGGGGTGCTGGAAGATCTCTCGCGTCAGTACGACGGTCTGCTGCAACAGCAGTCGCGCGTCAGCTCCGAGCTGCAGGACGGCCTGATGCGTGCGCGCATGGTGCCGTTCGACGGCCTGGTGCCGCGTCTGCGCCGTGTGGTCCGCCAGGCTGCCAGCGATACCGGCAAGCAGGTGCATCTGCTGCTGGAAGGCACCCAGGGCGAACTCGATCGCAATGTGCTCGATCGCATGGTCGCGCCGCTGGAACACATGCTGCGCAACTCGGTGGCACATGGTCTGGAAGCGCCGGAGCAACGGCGCGACGCGGGCAAGCCGGAAGAGGGCAGCATCGCGATCCGTCTGCGCCGCGAAGGCTCGGAAATCGTGCTGGAAGTGGCCGACGACGGCGCCGGGCTGGACCGCGAGGCGATCCGTCGCCGCGGCGAGCAGCGCGGCCTGATCGAACCCGGCCAGGAGCTCAGCGAGGCCGAACTGGACGGGCTGATCTTCGCCTCCGGTTTCAGCACCTCCGAGCAGGTCAGCCAGCTGGCCGGCCGTGGTGTGGGCATGGACGTGGTCCGCAATGAAGTGCGTCAGCTGGGCGGCTCGGTGGACATCCACTCGGTGCGCGGCCAGGGCGTCACCTTCACCCTGCGCCTGCCGCAGACGCTGGCGGTCACCCAGGCGGTGTTCGTGCGCATCGGCGATACCACCTTCGCGGTGCCGGTGGCGTCGGTCAGTGGTATCGGCCGCATCTCGCGCAGCCGTTACGAGTCGGGCGAGGGTGGCTACCACTACGCCGGCGAAGAGTATGTGCTGCACGATCTCGGTTCGCTGGTCGGCCAGGCCGCCGCGCGTGCCGATGGTCAGGCGCAGGTGCCGTTGCTGCTGGTGCGTGCGGGCGACCTGCGCGCGGCGGTGGCGATCGATCAGGTGCTGGGCAACCGCGAAATCGTGGTCAAGCCGGTGGGCCTGCAGATCGCCTCGGTGCCGGGCATCTACGGCGCCACCATCACCGGCGATGGCCGCGTGGTGGTGATCCTGGACGTGGCCCCGCTGGTGCGCCGCTATCTCAGCCAGCCGGCGCGTCCGGCGCCGGAAACCCCGGCCGAATCGCAGCGCCAGGTGCCGTTGGTGATGGTGGTGGACGATTCGCTGACCATGCGCAAGGTCACCAGCCGCGTGCTGGAACGCCACAACCTCGATGTCACCACCGCACGCGATGGTGTCGAGGCACTGGAACTGCTGCAGGAGCGCGTGCCCGACCTGATGCTGCTGGACATCGAAATGCCGCGCATGGACGGCTACGAGCTGGCGACCGCGATGCGTGCCGACCCGCGCTTTAAGGCGGTGCCGATCGTGATGATCACCTCGCGCAGCGGCGAGAAACATCGCCAGCGCGCCTTCGAGATCGGCGTGCAGCGTTACCTGGGCAAGCCTTACCAAGAGTTGGATCTGATGCGAAACGTGTATGACCTGCTGGGGATCGCCCGTGTCCGAGAATAATGGCGCAATGGGAACTCCGGTCGCCCTGCTAGGCCGGCCCGGGCAGGCGCGCGAGCGCCTGCGTGAAGCGCTCGGCCTGGCCGGTGCCCACGTGGTGCTGGAAGACGAGCCCTCCGCGGTGGACGTGCAGATGCTGCGCGATGCCGAGCCGGTGGCGGTGCTGGTCGCGCTGGAGCCGTCGATCGAAGACGCGCTCGAAGCGCTGGAGCCGGCCTTCAACATGCCCGGCGTCACGGTGATCTTCGACGAAGCCGAGTTGACCGTGCGCCGCGAGGGCTGGGAAGCGCAGCGCTGGGTGCGCCATCTGGCCGCCAAGCTGCATGGCCATGCCGACGTATTGCCGCCAGGCACCGAGAGCGAGCCGTCGCTGCATCCCGAACCGGGCCTGGAACTGGCACCGCGGCAGCATTCGGACTTGCAACTGGACCAGCATCTGCAGGCAGCCGCGCACGCATTCGACAGCGTGCCCGGCGATGCCTTGTTTGCACAGGGCGTGGACACGTCCGAGGCCGCGGCCGACAAGCCGGGCCTGACGCTGGGCGATTCCAGTACCTGGGGCTTGGTCGACGAGGTCGCGGTGGTGGTGCGCCCGCGTGCCGAATTGAACATGGACGCGTTGTCGACCGGCGGACTGTCGCTGGTGGAGCTGGATCAGGCCGGTGACACCACCGGTGCGGTGCTGGTACTGGCCGGTATCGGTGGCCCGGATGCGATCCGTCGCCTGCTGTCCGCGCTGCCGCCGGCGTTTCCGCGCGCCGTGCTGGTGCGCATGACCCTGGATGGCGGCCAGTACGGCAACCTGGTGCGGCAGATGGGACGCGTGTCGGCATTGCCGGTCGAACTGGGCGAAGCCGGCCAGGTGATTGCGGCGGGCAAGGTCTACGTGCTGTCCGACGACATCGGCGTGCAGCAACATGCCGGCGCGCTGGCGTTTGTCGCGCAGGCCGATCCGGCCGGGCTGGTGGCCGCGTTGCCGCCGACCGACAGCGCGGTGCTGATGCTCAGCGGTGCCAACGAGGCGCTGGTCGAGGCCGCGCTGGCGCTGGCCCAGCATGGCGGCTGGCTTGCGGGTCAATCCGCCGACGGCTGCTACGACCCGGCCGCGGCGGCGCGTCTGGCGCGCCAGGGCATTCTGACCGGCGACCCTGCGCAGCTGGCGCAGGCGTTGGCGCAGCGCTGGCCGGCATAAGCCGGGCGCTTCCTCTCAAGAACGGAACAGGTGCGATGAGCTACGCCAACAATGACGAAATCCGCGGCGTCCTGATCCAGGCCGGCCAGGAGCGCGTGCTGCTGCCGAACGCCACGGTGGCCGAGGTGATGTCGCGGGTGGCGGTCGAGCCGATGGCCGAGATGCCGCGCTGGGTGGTCGGGCGCATCGACTGGTACGGCTGGAAGGTGCCGCTGCTGTCGTTCGCGCGCCTGAGCGGCATGGGCGACGAACCCACGGCGGTCAACAACAAGGTGATCGTGCTCAAGGCGCTGGGCGGCAATCCGGCGCTGCCGTATTTCGCCTTGCTCACTGCCTCGTTCCCGCAGCTGATCTCGGTGCCGCGCGACGGCCTGCTGGCCGACGCCTCCGAAGATGCGCTGCCCGACGGCGTGCACATGCGCGTGCTGCTGGGCGAGCAGAGCGCGTTGCTACCGAATCTGGATGCGATCGAAGCACAGGTTGCGCAGGCGCTTGCGGCGGTTGCCGCCTAGAGCGCCATTGCTGGGCGACGACGCTGCCCGGTTGCGGGCAGTGCCGGGATGAGTGTCGGACCGGGGGCTGCGCTGACCGGACGAGCGCCGCCTTGCTGCGTGCAGTGCATGCCGACACCGCAGGTGGCTGGGATGTCTTGCTGCCGTTGGGCAACCGTTTGCGGGGGCGTGATCTGTATGTGTCAGCCTGGTCCACACAACACGCACGCCGCGCGCAAGTCGCGCCCGCGGCTGGCATGAGTCTTCCCGTCTTCGCGCCGGTCGAGCACGCCGACGGTGTGCTGCTGTGCGATCTGGCCATCGTCGATCCGGCCGCGATGGCCGATTACCACAGCCGTAATCGCGCGCATCTGGCCGCGGCGATGCCGCTGCGGCCACCGGCGTTCTACACCACCGAGGGCTGGCGCCGGCTGAGCATCGCCTACCGCACCGCGGTGCCGGGCGAGCGCGAATTGCAACTGGTGTTGCTGCGCGATGCGCAGGTGATCGGCACGGTCGGCTTCACCCAGATCCAGCGCGGTGCCTTCCAGGGCTGTCATCTCGGGTATGGCCTGGATGCGCAGCAGCAGGGGCGCGGTTTGATCCAGTGGGCGGCCACGCAGGGCATCGGGTTTGCGTTCGGCCCGCTTGGCCTGCATCGGGTGATGGCGCAATACGTCCCCGACAACCTGCGCAGTGCGCATGTGCTGCAGCGGCTGGGCTTCCAGATCGAAGGCTATGCGCGTCGTTATCTGCAATTGAACGGCGTCTGGCGCGACCATGTATTGACCAGCAGATTGCGCGACGACGATCCGGCAGCGGGTGCGTGAGCCCGGTTGCGCAGGCGAGTGCAGCTATGCGCGCGGTGCGGTGGCCTAGGGCGTGACAGTCAGCGGCTCGACACGCAGTTGGTCGGCTTCAAGCCCTGCATCCTGCAAGACCTCCACCTGTGTTGATGACCAGCCGCGTTGCCGGAGGCGCGCGCGCAGTCGGGTGGCCCAGTCCTGCACCTCGGGTGCATCGGGTGTGGCGGCCAGGATGCGGATCCGAGCCGGCGCGTGATCGTCAGCGGCGACGTGGCGCGCAAGCCAGTCGGCCGGCGACATGGCGCGCGTTATCGGCGCGATGCGGCGCGCCGGAGCGGATTTCGCTCGAGACATCCCGGCGTCGACCGCCGTGGTGCTGATGGCTGGTTGGCTGGCTGGCGGTGTTGCGCGGGTGGCGTCTGTCTGCGGCAAGGGTGCGTGGAGCACGCGCAGCGGTGCGGGCTGGCCTGCAACAGGCGCGCGTGATTGCAGCGTGCCGTCTGTTGCGCTGATGACGATCGGCGCCTGCTCGGTCACCGGCATCGGGGCCGTCAGCGATGCCGGTGCGGGCGAGGGCGGGATGGGGGCAGGTGCTGCAGATGCACCGCGCCGGGCACTGGCTGCGAGCGAGCCAGTCACCGACGCATCCTCGGGGAGTGCGGCGATGGGGGCTGGAGCTGGTGCAGGCGCCGCGGGTGGCTGCGCGTCGGCAGATTGCAGGTCAGTGCCTGGCGTGGGTTCGGCGGCGAGTGCGGAGTCGAATGACGGCGCAGCTGCGGCAGGCGCCGGTGCAATGACTGGCTCCGGCGCCAAGGCGGGCGATGGCAGGGCTGACGGCGCTGGCGGCGGGGAGGGGGATGCCGCGCTCGGGCGCGCTGCGGTTTCGGGGACTTCGGCATCGGCTGGTGCCGGCACTGAGGGCAAAACCAACGCATGGCCTGCGCCGGGATCGACCTGCTCAGGCGCGCGCCTGGTTGGGTGAACTGTCGACGGTTCGACGACTGCCATCCCGACTGCAGCTGCTGCCGGCGCCTCCGCGGTGGGCTGACTGGCCTGCCACCGCAATCCGAGGCCAACCACCAGAGTGATCGATGCAGCGAAGGCGAGCGTCGGCATCCAGCGCGGGCGACGGCTGCTGCGCCGGCGGGCGGCTGGGTTGCCGGCAGGGGCAGGGTTTGAGCTTGCTGTGGCTGCTGATGCATGCGCCTGCGCCTGCGCCGCATGGGAGGTGGATGCGGATGTGGACGCAAGGTCGGGCGCAGGAAGCGCGCGCGATGCGACTCCAGATGCAGCTCCGGCTTCCTCCGCAGATGCCGGTGCCGCCGTAGCCAGCGACGCAGCTGATGCTGCGGCCACGTCCGCCGTCGGACGCAGCTCTGCCGTATCGGCGTGTAGCTGCTGCGCGGCGATCCACGCACGCGCGGACTCGCTCAGGTTCGTCGTCCCGGTCTGATCGACAGGCTGGCCCTGTGCAAGACGCGCCTGCACGGCAGCACGCCGTGCGGCCTGCGCCTGCTCCGCCTGCGCGGCGGCCGCCGCAAACATCGCCGCCATCGTGGCGGGTGCTTCGAACTGCAAGGTGTCCTGCGGTGGATGCACTGCAGCGCGTTCGGCATCGGCGTTGCGTGCGGCCTGTGCGAACCACGCCTGCATCGACGCCGGCGGCGTATGCGCCGGCAGTGCACGCAGCAGTGCGGCAAGCCCATCGCTGCCGGCGACAAACCGTTCGAAGGACTGGCTCATCGCGTCGCGTCCAGGCTCAGGCGCAACTTTGCGAATGCATAGCGCAGCCGGCTCTTGACGGTCTCGAAACCTTCGCCGATCACCTGGGCGATTTCTTCGACGCCGAGCTCGGCAAAGAAGCGCAGCACCACCACTTCGCGTTGTGCGTCGGGCAATGCCATCACCGCGGCGCGCACGCGATGGTGTTGCTGGCCGAGCATGGCCAGCTGCTCGGTGGACAGGTCGTCATCGGGCAGCTGCAGATGCGCGTCGTCCAGCGCCACCGAGGTGCTGTGAGAGGCGCTGCGACGGGTGTCGATCCAGCCGTTGCGCGCGATCTGGAACAGAAAACTGGTGAAGGCGGCCTGCCCGGGGCGGTAGTCGCTGCAGCGGGTCATCAGCTTGACCCAGGTCTTCTGCGCGAGATCTTCGGCTTCGCTCAGGTTGCCTTCGCACAACCAGGCCAGGAAGTTGAACAGGGCGCGGTTGTGACGCGTGAACAACTCGGTGGCCGGCTGTTCGACAAAGCCATTGGCGACGAGGAGCATGAGCTCCTCGTCGGGAAGATGCGCAAGGTCGGCAGGTTGCATGCGCGCAGTATAGGCAGGTGCCGCGCGCATCAGTCGGTAGTGGCGATTGGCCGGCTACTCAGTGCGTCGGCCTGCTGCACCATCTGCAGGAAATCGGCGCGGTAGCCGAAGCGGTCGCTGCCCAGGCTGGCCGCGGCCAGGGCACGCACCTGCGGATAATCCCAGCCGTGCAGCTGAGTGCCGCCACGCAGGCGCTGCCCGAACCCGGCCACTGCGGCGGAAAAGCGGAAGGCATCGCTGGTGGCGTTCAAGGCCCGGCGCTGATTGCTGCGGACCACCGTGTCGAGCAACTGGCTGCGTTGTGCATCGGGCCGTTTGTAGCGCAGTTTGACGTGCGCCAGTTCACTGTCGATTGCACGCACTTTTCGAGGTGTGGCGGTGTTGGCATAGCGCAACGGGTCCACCGATGCGTGGCCGTCGGTCGGGGTGATTTCATACAGCGCGGTGACGGTGTGGCCGGCGCCGATCTCGCCTGCATCGACCTGGTCGTTGTTGAAGTCCTCGCGTTGCAGTGCGCGGTTCTCATAGCCGATCAGGCGGTATTCCTTGACGGTGTCCGGATTGAATTCGACCTGGATCTTGACGTCGCGCGCGATCGTGGCCAGCGTGGCGCCGAGCTCATGGGTCAGTACCTTGCGGGCCTCCAGCGCCGAGTCGATGTAGGCGTAGGCACCGTCGCCGGTATCGGCCAGCTGTTCCATCAGCGTTTCGTTGTAATTGCCGGTGCCGAAGCCGAGCGTGGACAGTGCCACGCCGGAGCGCCGCTTTTCGGCGACCATGCCCTTGAGCTGATCGAAGTCGGTGACCCCGACATTGAAGTCGCCATCGGTGGCGAGCAGGATGCGGTTGATGCCGCCGCGCAGATAGGCTTGCTGGGCAGCCTTGTAGGCCAGTTCGATGCCGCTGGCGCCGGCGGTGGATCCGGCCGATTGCAGGCTGTCGATGGCTTCGATGATGCGGCCCTGCTGGTCGCCGGGCGTGGGCGGCAGCACGACTGCGGTGTTGCCGGCATAGGTCACCAGGGTGATGCGATCTTTCGCGCGCAACTGACGCACCAGCAGCTTGAGCGAGGATTGCAGCAGCGGCAGTTTGTCGGGGGAGTCCATCGAGCCGGAGACATCGACCAGAAACACCAGGTTGGCCGGCGGCAGATCGGCGGTGGCGATGTCGCGGCCGGCAATGCCGACGCGCAACAGCAGGCTATCGTTGTTCCAGGGCGTGGGCGCCAGTTCGGTGCGCACGGCGAACGGTTGGCCATTGGTGGGCGCGGGGTCGTCGTAGCGGAAGTAGTTGATCAGCTCTTCCACACGCACGGCGTCCACCGGCGGCAGCGTGCCTGCGCTCAGGAAGCGCCGCACATTGCTGTAGCTGCCGGTGTCCACGTCGAGGCTGAAGGTGGACACCGGATTCGCTGCGGTTTGCACGATCGGGTTGTCGCGCAGCGTTTGATAGGTTTCGCGGTCTTCGGCCGGCGCCGGTAGGACCAGCGGCATCGGCATGCGGTTGTCGAGTATTGGGCGTGGTGCGGCCCACTTGGCGCTTGGCGCCCGCTGTGCAACGGAGGCCTCAAGTGCGATGGACGCTGCTGGCATCGGCATCGGCATCGGCATCGGCATCGCGGATGGCGATGGTGCCGGTGGTGGACTTGGTACAGACGGCGGCTGCATGGGGTGGGCGGGGACAGGCGCTGCGAGGCTGCCCTCGATCTGCGCGGGTTTCGAAGCGGTGGATGGCGATGGCTGCGCGGTTGCAGGCAGCACGGTGGCGGGCGAGCTGTCGCTGTTCGGCTCGGTCGGCTCGTGCGAGCAGGCGCTCAGCAGCAAGGCGAGCGCAAGAAGGCTGTGACGGGGCATGGGAATCCTTTGCGTGGCGAAGAGGGATGGGTGAACAACGGACCGCCCGAGGTCGCCGTGCACTGCGCCTCTGTTGAGTAAACGGGCCAGTGCGGCAAACGGGGTTAACTGGGTCGAAGATTTTTTTCGATCGCTGCTGAGTGCTGCTGTGCTGTGCCCGCTGGGGGGAGGGTTGGGCGATGGGCATCACTTGCCTGCGTATCCTCATCCCAACCCCTCTCCCGTTGGAGGGGCTCGATGTTTCCCTTCGCCCATCGGGAAAAGGTGGCGCTTAGCGCCGGATGAGGGTACGGCGGTGCAGGGCGGTGTCGGTCGCCCGTACCCTCACCCCAACCCCCGCTCCGCGCCTCGGCCCGCGCCAGCAGCGCGGGCGCTCCAAGGCACGCGCGCCAGCGCCGCGCAAGCCGTACCTTCTCGCCGCTGTGGGAGAGGGGCTTTACGGTCATTGCCGCGCGTTATGCGCGAATCCGCACTGCTGGGTGGCGGAAGGCGGTTTATCCGCGTGCGGCGCTGCCGCATGATGGAAGGCTGTGGCCGCGCAGTGCGGTTGCCTGTCTTCTTCCTGCATGGAGTTCGCCCGGATGATCCAACGTCGTCACTTCCTCAAGAGCGCCACGCTTGGTGCGATCGCTTCCGGCCTGGCCGGGTGGGGCGCACGTGCGCAGGCGGCCGCCGGTGCCGGCACGGCCGGACGCGTTACCGCGCTGCCGCGCGGCGCGGCGCGGGTGATTTCCACCTGGGATTTCGGCATTGCCGCCAATCAGGCGGCCTGGAAAATCCTTGGCAGCGGCGGTATCGCACTGGATGCGGTGGAAGCCGGCGTGCGCGTGCCCGAAGCGGACCCGAGCAATCCCACCGTGGGGCTGGGCGGCTATCCGGACCGCGACGGCCGGGTGACGCTGGACGCCTGCATCATGGATCACCTGGGCAATTGCGGCTCGGTTGCTTCACTGGAAGATGTGGTGCATGCGATTTCGGTGGCGCGCGCGGTGATGGAAAAAACCCCGCATGTGATGCTGGTCGGCGATGGCGCGCGGCAGTTCGCGTTGGAGCAGGGGTTCCCGCAGACCAAGCTGCTCACGCCCAGCTCGGAAGCGGCGTGGAAAGAGTGGTTGAAGACCTCGAAATATTCGCCGGAAGCCAATATCGAAAACCGCGCCTGGCGCGATGCGAAACTGCCGGGCGGCAAGGACAATCACGACACCATCGGCATGCTGGCGCTGGATGCGCACGGCAACCTGTCCGGCGCGTGCACCACCAGCGGCATGGCGTGGAAGATGCACGGCCGGGTTGGCGACAGCCCGATCATCGGCGCGGGGTTGTACGTGGACAACGAGGTGGGCGGTGCGACCTCGACCGGCGTCGGCGAAGAGGTGATCCGCAATGTCGGCAGTTTTGCGGTGGTGGAAATGATGCGCCAGGGCAAGTCGCCGGCCGATGCCTGCCGCGAGGTGGTGATGCGGCTGATCCGGCGCAAGCCCGAACTCACCCGCACCTTGCAGGTAGGATTTCTGGCGATGAACAAGCGCGGCGAGGTGGGGGCGTTCGCGATCCAGAAGGGTTTCAGTTACGCGGTCTGCGATGCGCAGCGGCAGGATCTGCTGGTGCCCGGCGAAAGCCACTACACCACCGAGCCTGCAGCATGAGTGCGTTGGGGCTGGAAGTGGCCGCCGATTCGGTGGGGTCGGCATTGGCGGCGCAGGAAGGCGGTGCGATGCGGGTCGAACTCTGCGGGGGCCTGGATGGCGGCGGGCTGACGCCGTCGTTCGGCACGCTGGCAGTGGTGCGTGAGCGATTGCAGATTCCGCTATACGTATTGATCCGTTCGCGCGTAGGCGACTTCGTTTTCGACGCGGCGGAGGTCGAGGTGATGCGGCGCGATGTGGAGCAATGCGTGCGGCTGGGTTGCGATGGCGTGGTGCTGGGCGCGCTGGATCCGCACGGGCAGGTCGACATGGGCACGATGCGGGTGTTGATCGCCGCAGCTGGTTCGCTGGGCGTGACCTTTCATCGTGCGATCGATGTCAGTGCCGATCCGTCGCGCGCGCTGGAAGATGCAATCACGCTGGGTTGCGAGCGCGTGCTGACCTCCGGTGCGCGTGCGAGCGCGCTTGAAGGTGTCGACACCATTGCCGCATTGGTGCGGCAGGCGGGCGACCGCATCAGCATCATGCCGGGCGCTGGCGTGTCCGAAAGCAATGTGCGTGCGCTGCGTGCCAACACCGGCGCGCGCGAGTTCCATGCCTCCTCACGTGGGCCGGTTGCGGCGCAGGTGCATGCGCCGCATGCGTACATCTCCGATCTGGGCGGCGACTACCAGCGTACCGATGTGGCGCGTGTGCGGCGGATCGTGGGGTTGTTGCAGGAGCTGTGAGGCGCGTGTGCCGATTGTGGAGCACGTGAGCTGGGACCTTTTTGCACGCTGTGGCTGGGCAATCCAGGTGAAGCGAAGACGTGGCATGTGGCTGTAGCTTGGCTGCCGGGTCCTTGCCCGCCCACCATCGCAGGACACGCCGCGAGTACATCCTTGTAGGCTCTTACGCGGCATCCATGCCGCGTAAGGTCCCGCGACGGTAGGCGGGCAAGGACCAGTCTCGATGGTCGGTGTGCGTGGACAAGAGCAGGAGCGGCAGTCGGCGAGTTGCTTGTGCGCACGACCACCAGGCTTTGCTGCGTTGAAACGGCGGCAAAGCTCTTGTGTTGAGCTCAGATGGGGCACTGTGGAAGAAGCGAACGCAAAGCATCTGATCTGCTGCTTCGTTGCAGGGCCCTTGCCCGCCCACCATCGCAGGACACGCCGCAAGTACATCCTTGTAGGCTCTTACGCGGCATCCATGCCGCGTAAGGTCCCGCGACGGTGAGCGGGCAAGGACTAGTCGAGATGGTCGGTGTGCAAGGTTTCAAACAAAGCAATCGACCAACTCTCTGGTGCGGTGTCCTCGCCGCTTGCGGGACCGTGTGGCGGCATGGATGCCGCCACCGAGCCCCCAGGGACGGGTTTACGGCGAGTCCCGCGAGCGGCGAGGGCACCGCGCGCTCGACTGAATTAGGCTTGTGTCTTGCGCATTTCGCGGCGTGTCCCGCGAGCGAAGGACACCGTGCGCTTGGCTTACTTCCGGACAAAGCAGAAGTGACTATGGCATCGTGCCATCTGCATTGCCGCCTAGCCTCACCGGATCGATCACTACATGCTTGATGCGTTGGCGCTTCCAGGTGTAGCTGATATGGACCAGGCCATCGCGGGTCTGGATCACGGCCGGATAGGAGAACTCGTCTTTTGCGCTGTTTTCCAGCGTGAGTGCGCGTTGCCAATGCACGCCGTCGGTCGATAGCGCCACCGCAAGCGTGCCGCGACCATCCCACCAGTCCTTGCCGGCGATACCGGGGTTGTAGACCAGCAGGGCGCGGCCGTCGTGCAGCATCACTGCGTCGGTGCCGGAGTTGGGGTTCTCCACGTCCAGCAACTGCATCGGTTGCCAATGCAGGCCGCCATCCTGCGAGAAGGTACTGAATAACTTGTTCTGCTGGCTGCGCCCGAGCACCTGCACGCGCCCGTCTGCGTGCAGCAGGACGCTGGGCTGGATCGCACCGATCACACTCGGGTCGTTGAGCGGCATGCCGCGCTGCCAGTGCGCGCCGTCGTCGTCGCTCCATTCCAGATGCGCGCGCCAGCCGCGGTCTTCGCTGCTGCTGGGCGCGAGGATGCGTCCATTCGGCAATTGCACCGGCTTGTTCTTGATCGGGCCGAGAATGCCGTTGGGCAGGCGCTGCGGCGGCGACCAGCGCGCACCGTCGTCATCGGAGGTGGTGCGCAGGCCCCACCAATCGCGCGGATTCGGGCCGAGCTTGTAGTACAGCTGCACCGGGCCGGTGCCGGACTGGAACAGCACGGGATTCCAGGCTGGGAGCGCGGTGCCATTGGTGCCTGCGTGCGCGCCATCGGCGATGCGTCGTGGT
This sequence comes from Xanthomonas sp. NCPPB 1826, assembly GCF_056725285.1. Classification (NCBI taxonomy): domain Bacteria; kingdom Pseudomonadati; phylum Pseudomonadota; class Gammaproteobacteria; order Lysobacterales; family Lysobacteraceae; genus Xanthomonas; species Xanthomonas sp. NCPPB 1826. Next base: position 3,627,849 of record NZ_CM161521.1, on the reverse strand, counting down.
GGCTGCCAGTGCTGCGCGCCGCGTTGTGCGAGCCAGATACCGACATCGGCCGCTCCCTCGTGCGCGCCGCCGAACCAGGCCGCCAGTAGCGTGCCGTCGCGGGTTTCCAGCAGCGTGGAGGCGTGCGCCTGCGGTGTCGGTGCCGGGTCGGCAATGAACTCGCTGAGCACGATGGGTGAGGGCGTCGGCATGGGCGATTCGGCTTGAACTGCGCAAGCGGCAAGGCTCGCAACAAGGCAGATCAGCAGGCGTGACGGGAGCATCGTGGTGAAGTCCTGTGCGGATTTTAAAGATACCTATTTATTATCTATTAAATACCATGTGCTCTGGTCATCCCAGGGACCGTCGTCGCCCCCCACGGCGAGGACCCGCGATGTCGTCACACCTGCTTTCCCCGTTGCGCTGGCTGGCCGCACTCGGCCTGACCGCGTTGACCATGCCCACCGCCATGACGCAGAACTTTGCTGCGCCTGCGACGTCCATCGCGAAGCGGCGTTGCGAGGATTCAGTCGTGCGCGAGCAGGCCGCTATCGAGATGACACGGTGTGCGGTGTGCCTGGTGTTTGGTCGGCGCACCGCAACGCGGTAAACAGCTGAGACCGGCTGTCAGGGCCGATTGGCGTGCAACAACGCGCAGCGCCGTGTATCCGTCCACTCATGAGCACACGTATGGCTTTTCCAACATCAGTCAACGACCAGATCACCGATGCTGTCACGCAGTCCAACGTCAAGGTCATTGGCGAGGCGCCTGCAATGGCGATGAGCACGATCTACCAGAGCATGGCGCATTCGACCGACATCCTGTTTCAGAACGCGGTATCGGCGCAGCAGCAGCAAAACACCCTGTCGCAGGCCGCCACCAACCAGGGCGTGATGCAGATCTACAGCCTTGATACGACCGCCTCGGCGGCGGATGTCGAGAAGGTCGCGCAGGCGGGTGTCGCCGACAATCTGACCAGTCTGCTCACCGTGCTCAATGCGTTCAACACCGGCAAATAATGGCGGCTGGCGACAGCGGCAGTGCTGTCGCCAATGTTGCTATTGCTATTGCTATTGCTGACGCGAGCGTCGTCGCACTCAGGCCGCGTCGTCGTCGCGCGCCTGCGGCGGCAGCAGGATCTGCGGCTGTTTGGCCGAGTGGGTCTGGCACAGGAAGGTCATCAGGTGCGCCGCTTCGGTGCTGCCGATCGGCTGGCTGGGCGCGGGCTTGCTGTGAACGTGTTCGGCGAAGGCGTGCTGGGTCTGCTCCGGAACCGCGGAGACAGGGTCTTGCGTAACGGTGGACGACGACATGAAACGCTCCTGGAACTCACGATCTGACCGTCGCTGGATAGGACGACGGGAATGCGCCACTGCCTTCCACAACGGCGTGAGCCGGTGATCTTGCCTGGAATGCGGTCGGTCCGATACCGCAATTGGTAGCAGACGCTGCGCGGGCAGCGGACTTCCAGATAGCGGCGGGCGCGCGGCGGTCTGAAGGGGTGTCGCTCAGGGGACGCCCGGCGGGTTGCCTGGCGGTTGGTTTGGGCGTCGGTGGGCATGGGCGTGCGGCTTGCGATCGCCGTCCCGGACCGGTGCGCGATCGCCAGCGGCCCGCCACCCGCGTGCCGGTTACTCCTTCGGCGTGATCCACACCTGCTGCTGCAGGCCGCGCACGCCGGGCTTGGCGGTGCTGTCCAGGTCGAACACCACCACGGCGTTGTCGCCCTTGCGCTGGAACGGGGCCGGGAAATACAACGCCCGCTGCGGGCCGATGGCCCAGTGGCGGCCCAGGTTGACGCCGTTGGCCCAGGCCACGCCCTTGCCGAAGGCGCGCATGTCCAGATAGGTGTCGGTCGGTGTGCCGATGCGCAGCGTGCCGCGGTGGAAGGCCGGGCCTGCGACGGGGTTGCGGGTCCAGCCGCGGATGCTGTCGGGCGAGCGCATCGGCAGCGGGAAGGCCTGCCAGCCGGTGAGCTGCTGGTTGTCCAGCAGCACCGGGTCGACCAGCCCGGCGCGGCCGTCGGCCATGCGCGGGCCGTAGTTGATGCGGCCGCTGTTTTCGACCAGCACATCCAGCGTGTGCTGGCCGGCCGGAATATCCACATCGGTGGCGACCTGCTGCAGCCGGCGCTCGACACTGCCGACCGGCTTCTGGTCGACATACACCCGCGCCACATCGCGCACCTCGCCCAGGTACAGCGGCCCCTTGCGCGGGCCGGTAACGGTGGTGCGGTAGAGGATGTAGCCGTAATCCTGGCCGAAGTGCTCCATCGGCTGCGGGGTGTCGATGGCGATCGGGGCGGGCAGGTTGTCCCACAGCGAGGCGGATTCGCGCAGTTGGGTGTCCGGCAGTGCCGCGATCGCGATCGGCTTGGGCAGCGCGGGCGGTTGCACGCCGGTGACGCGGGCGATGGCGTCGCGCATCAGCGCGAACTTGGGGGTGGGGCGGCCGGCTTCGTCCAGGATGGCGTCGTAGTCGTAGCTGGTGGTCTGCGGGGCGTAATGGTCGCTGGGATTGCCCTGGAAGTTGGCACCATTCATGAAGCCGAAACTGGTGCCGCCGATGAACATGTAGAGGTTGGCCGAATGCCCCTGGCGCAGGATCCACTCCAGCTCTTCGGTCTGTTGTTTTGCGTCGGTGCTGGCGTGCGGCTTGCCCCAGTGGTCGAACCAGCCGGCCCAGTATTCGCCGACCATGCGCGGTTGGTCAGGGCGGAACTTGATCAGTTTGTCGAACGCGCTTTTGGCCTCGCCGGGGGCGAAGTTCACCACCGCCAGAGTGTCCGGCAAGGTGCCGTTGGCGAGCATGTCGGCACCGTCGGAGGTGAACAGCAAGGCGTCGTCGAAGCCAGCCTTGACGTACATGGCGCGGTTGTCGGCCATGTAGGCATGGTCGTCGTCGTAGGAGCCGTATTCGTTCTCGACCTGCACGGCGATGATCGGCCCGCCGTTGTGATTGAGCAGCGGACGCACCTGTTGGGACACGGCATCCAGATAGGCCTGGCTGGCGGCGAGGAAGCGCGGGTCGCGGGCGCGCACGCGGATGTTGTCCTTGCCGAACAACCAGGCGGGGTAGCCGCCGGCTTCCCACTCGGCGCAGGTGTAGGGGCCGGGCCGCAGGATCACGTTGAGGCCTTGCGCGGCGGCCTCGCGTACGAAGGCGGCCACGTCGTTGTTGCCGGTGAAGTCGAACCGGCCCTGCTGCGGCTCGACCAGGTTCCAGAACACGTAGGTCTCCACCGTGTTCAAGCCCAGTGCGCGCGCCTTCTGCAGGCGGTCTTTCCAGTAGTCACGCGGGATGCGCTGGAAATGGATGGCGCCGGAGAGCAGTTGATACGGCTTGCCGTCGCGCACGAACTGCGTGCCTTGCGTGCCGAAGCTGGGCCAGCTGTGGGTGTCGGCGGCACTGGCGGCGACGGGAAGCGCCAGCGCGAGGGCCAGGACGAGGGGGCTGAGGGTGCTGCGCAACATGGGCGATTCTCGGCGGTAACGAGTGACGAGTGACGAGTAAGGACAAACCTCAAGCAAACGAAGGCGGCAGATCCTCCTTGTTCGCGCCGAACGCCAGATTCGGTTTGGCGCCCATGGTGAATTCCAGCGTGCCGCCAGCGGCCAGGTCGGCATGCCGCATCCAGCTGCGGTTGGTCGGTTTGCCGTTCCAGCTCAGCGACTGCACATACACATTCTGCGCGCTGCTGTTGTTGGCGACGATGCGCAGCGTGCGGCCGTTGCCGACATCGAGTTCTGCGCGCTTGAACAGCGGGCTGCCGAGGACGTAGTTGCCGCTGACCGGGTCCACCGCATACAGCCCGAGCGCGCTGAGCACGAACCAGGCGCTCATCTGCCCGCAATCCTCGTTGCCGGACAGGCCGTTGCGCGCGTCGTGGTATTGCTCGCGCAGCAGCCGGCGCACCATCGCCTGGGTCTTGTACGGTTGGCCGGCGTAGGCGAACAGATAGGCCACATGATGGCTCGGCTCGTTGCCGTGCGCGTACTGGCCGACCAGGCCGTCGATATCCGGCGGCGCATCGGCGGGCAGTTCGGAGCTGGTGGAAAACAGCTCGTCCAGCTTGGCGACAAAACCGTCGCGGCCGCCGTACAGGTCCATGTAACCGTACAGATCGTGCTGGTTGAGGAAGCTGGCCTGCCAGGCATTGGATTCGGTGAAGTCGCGCCATTTGCTGATATGGCCCATGCCGCGCGGGTCGAACGGCGTGGCCCAGCTGCCATCTTCCAGACGCGCCTGTACGAAGCCGCTGTCGCGATTGAACACGTTGCGGTAGTTGCGCGAGCGTTCGCGCAGTGCGCGTGCATCGTCGGTGGCACCGGCGGCCTGTGCCAGATGCGCGCAGGCCCAGTCGTCGTAGGCGTATTCCAGTGTGCGGCTGACCGCTTCGTCGACCTTGTCGGCGGGGATGTAGCCGAGCTTGCGGTAGTACGCCAGGCCATGGGTGGTGTCGTCCATGGCGCGCTTGCGGTAGGCCGGCCAGGCCGCCTTGTAGTCGATGCCGGTGAAGCCCTTGGCATGCGCTTCGGCCAGTACCACCGCCGAGTGGTAGCCGATCATGCAGCCGGTTTCCACACCTTGCAGCGGCCAGATGCCCACGCCGTCCGGGCATTCGTTGGCGCCGCGCACCAGACATTGCAGCAGGTCCGGTACGCGCTCGGGCTGCACCAGGGTGAGCAGCGGATGCGCGGCACGGTAGGTGTCCCACAGCGAGTAGGTGCTGTAGTTGTGATAGCCCTTGGGGGCCGTGTGGATCTGCAGGTCCATACCGCGGTAGCGGCCATCCACATCGCTGAAGAGGGTGGGCGCGAGCAGGCTGTGATACAGGCCGGTGTAGAAGATGCGGCGCTGCGCGTCGTCATCGCTGTCGATGCGTACGCGTGCCAGTTCCTTTTCCCAGGCGGCCACGGCTTGCGCATGCACGCGGGCGAAGTCGAAGTCCGGCAGTTCCGCATCCAGGTTGGCCAGCGCATTGTCGGCGCTGACGGCGGAGATGCCGACCTTGATCAGCAGCGGTGCGTCTGAGGCATCTGGGTAGTGCAGGGCGGCCTTGAGGTGCACGCCGTCCACGCTGCGCGTGCCTGCGGCCAGCGGCTGGTCTTCGTTGTACAGCTGCACCTGCTTGAACGGCCGCGACAGCCGCATGGCGAAATAGATGTAGCGCCCCTGCGCCCACTGATAGACGCGCCGGCCACCGGTGAGGGTGCGGTCGTCGACCACGCGCAGTTGCGCGTCGGTGATGCGGGTGGGGATGCCGGGTTTGTCCTGCATGCCGTGGCACAGGTCCAGCAGCACATGCGCCGGCTTGCCCTTGGGGAAGTGGTAGCGGTGCAGGCCGGCGCGAGCGGTGGCGGTGAGTTCGGCATGTACGCCGCTGTCCTTGAGCCGCACGCGGTAATAGCCGGGCGAGGCGGCTTCGTCGGCATGGTCGTAGCGCGAGCGGTAACCGCTGGCCGGTGCGTCGAGTGCGCCGGGCACCAGCTTCACTTCGCCGGTGGCGGGCACCAGCAGAAAATCCAGCATGTCGCCGATGCCGGTGCCTGACAGGTGCGTGTGCGAGAAGCCCATGATCGAGTCGTCGGACTCGTGATAGCCGGAGCACGAATCCCATACCGCGTTGTAGGTGTCCGGACTCAGCTGCACCATGCCGAACGGCAGGGTCGCACCGGGGAAGGTGTGGCCATGGCCGCCGGTGCCGATGAACACATCGACGTGGCGGGTGAGCTCGGCGCGGGTGCGCGCATCGGCCGGCAGTGCGTAGTTGCCGGCGCGTGCGCGCGCAAGCCCGGAGAGGCCGGCGCTGCCGAACAGTGCCGCTGCGATGGCGCCTTGGAGAAAACCGCGTCGTGTTGCCATGGTGATGTGCTCTTGGATGTCACGAAGTGGGGCGGGCCGTACCCTCATCCGCCCTTCGGGCACCTTCTCCCGGCGGGAGAAGGGAAGATCAAGCGCTCTGCAGGTCCGCGTTGGAAGGGCGGGCCCTTCGTGGAATCAGGCGCTGCGCAGCAGCTGGGGTTTGCGTTGGTGCAGGTCGATGATCAGTTCGCCGAACAAGGTGTTGGCCCAGGCGAACCAGTCGCGGGTGAAGCTGCTCGGGTTGTCCTTGTCGAAGGCCTCGTGCATGAAGCCGGTGCCGGCATGGGTGGTCTTGAGCCACTGCAGGCATTGGCGCAGCTGCGCGTCGTCGTCGCTGACCAGCGCGTACTGGATGATCGACATCGGCCAGATCGTGCCCATGCCGCTGTGCGGGCTGCCGACGCCTTCGGCCGCGCTGCCGCGCGAGAAATACGGGTTGCGTTCGCTCCAGGCCAGTTGGCGCGTGCGCAGGAACACCGGGTCGGCGCGGTCGCAGCAGCCCAGGTAGGCCAGGCTTAGCAGGCCGGGGGCGTTGGCGTCGTCGATGAACAACTGGTTGCCGTAGCCGTCCACTTCGAATGCCCAGTAGGCCTGCCCATCGGTATCGCGTTGCTGGCCGAACTTGCGCGTTGCGGATTCCACTTCGTCGGCCAGCGCAGTGCAGTCGGCGGCGAACTCGCTATCGCGATGCAATGCGGTGCTCATCGTCGCCAGCTGGCGCAGCGAGGCCACCGCGAACAGGTTGGCCGGCACGAACAACGGATACACGCAGGCATCGTCGGAGGGGCGGAACATCGAGTGGATCATGCCGTTTGGCCGGGTCGGCTGGCCGTAGCCTTCCAGCACCAGGGTCTCGGTCGCCAACGGCGAGGGGCGCTGGAACACGTAGGGGCCGCGGTTGTCCTTGCGCTGCTGCTCGCGGAAGGTCCTGACCACCACCTGCATCGCCGCGCGCCAGTCGTCGTCGAACGGGGCGGCATCGCCGGTGGCGCGCCAGTATTCGTGCGCGATGCGGATCGGGTAGCACAGCGAATCGATCTCCCACTTGCGCTCGCCCACGCCGGGCTTCATCTCGGTGATGTCGTTGAGCGACCACTTCAGGCGCTGGGTCTGGCCATCGGGCAGGAAGGCGTTGGCGTACGGGTCCAGCCGGATGCAGGCGGCCTGGCGCTGGATCAGGCCATGGAACATGCGCCGCAAGGCAGGGTCGCGCCTGGCCAGCGGCACATATGGGTGCACCTGGGCGGAGGAGTCGCGCAGCCACATCGCATGGATGTCGCCGGTGATGACGAAGGTGTCCGGCTTGCCGTTGCGGGTGCCGGTTTCCACCGTGGTGTCCAGCGTGTTGGGGTAGCAGTTCTCGAACAGCCAGGCCAGTTCGGGGTCGGCGATGCGCGACTTGATCTGCACGATCTGCTGCTCGACCGCCTTGCTGACGAAGCGGCGCTGCGCCTTGGGCGGGCGCTTGCTGACGAAGTTGCCGGCAGCCGTGGAGGTGCCGGCAACGGGGGCGGCGAAGGCGGGCAGTGCGCCGGCGAGCAGGCCGGCGCCCGCGCTGGCGCCCAGCAACTGGAGGATGTCGCGGCGGGTGTGCATGACCTGGAGCTCCCTGGGATTTCAGCAAGCGGTCGACGCAGCGGACATCCTTGCAGCGGCGGCATCACGTGCCGGGCCGATGATGAGACCTATGCATGACCAATTCCCGATGACCATACAACGTGTGCGCCGAATGTGCATAGTGCGCCCGCACAATTCGGCGCCGTACGCGTGGCCTGCGGCGATGGCGGCAGTGGCTGGTCTGCGTCCTCGGCGGTCGCGCAGCACCGGCTTTCAACCGGCCGCATGCCCGCGCCAGTGCGCCGGTCCCGCGCAGTGGCCATCGTCGTGTGCATGCCCGAACAGTTCGTCCAGCATGCGCCGCGACGGGCTCCACTCGCCGATCGCCGGGTGGATCAGCATCGCCTTGCAGGCGTCCAGGTGGCTGCCGCTGAGCGCGGCCTCGATTGCGGCGTGTTCGTAGGCCTTGAACGAGCGCACCAGCCCTTGCACCGCGGCCGGCAGCGGCGCGGCTGGGATCGGCACGATGCGGTCGCGGTCGATGTCGGAGGCGATTTCCACGATGTCGTCGTCGGCCAGCTCGGCCAGCGCGCCCTGGTTGCGCACGTTGACCACGTGCCGGCTGGGGCGGGCACCGGTCAGCGCGCTCATCACGTCCACCGCGATGCGGTGATAGCCGGTGCTGGCGCGGAACGGATCCGGCTGCGGCGCCAGGTCAGGCGCGAAGGCCGAGCCGGCCTCGGCCTCCAGCTTCATGTACGAGCCGGAGCGCTGCGCCAGATAGGCGGCATAGGTCTGCACCGCGCCGGTGGTGTCGCCGGCCTCCAGGCGGCTGCGCAGGTCGCCGATCAGGCTGCGGTTGAGCCGCTCGATCTCGCCACCGCGGCTGGCGCCGCTGGCGCGCTGGTTGTCCAGGGCGCGGCGGCGCTCGTAGAAGAAGTACAGGTACTCGGTGGGGATCAAGCGCAGCGCACGCAGCATGTCGAAGTCGAACAACGGCGCCAGGTACAGCTGCCGCAGGATGGCGTCGTCGGCCAGCACGCGGTCGATGATGTCCACGCCGCGCAGCCGCACCGCGCGGATCCAGCCCAGGTGGTTGAGGCCGACGTACTCGCATTCCACATCGGCCGCCGGCTCGCCGAGCGCGCGTGCGATGTTGTGGAACAGCTCCACCGGCGTGTCGCAGATGCCAACTACGCGCGCGCGGGTGTGCGCGCTGATGGCCTGGGTGATCAGCCCGGCCGGGTTGGTGAAGCTGACCAGCCAGGCGTCCGGGCTCAGGCGCTCGATCAGGCGTGCCTGTTCGATCGCCACCGGTACCGTGCGCAAGGCCTTGGCCACGCCGCCGGGGCCGGTGGTTTCCTGGCCGGAATAGCCATGGCGGATGATGGTCTGCTCGTCGGAGGCGCGCTGGGCGATGCCGCCGACGCGGATGCTGTTGAGCACGAAGTGCGCGCCCTCGATCGCCGCTTCCAGCGAGGGCGCGGCATGCACCTGCAGCGCGCCGCCGGACTCGGCGACGATGGCGCGGCCCATCGCCACCATCAGCGCCAGGCGCTCCTGGTCGGGGTCGTACAGCACGATCTCGCGCGCGCCCAGCGCTTCGGCGGCCTCGTTGACGCCGTACACCACCAACGGCGTGCGTACGCCGCCGCCGCCGATCAGGGTCAGCTTGCGATTGTCGACAGAACTGCTCATGGAATGTCCTCGTGTGTGGGGGGAGATAAAAGAAGAAGGCCGTCGAGCGCGCCGAGCGCGCTGCAACAGGCAGCGCCGGCATGGCAGCCGTGCTGTGCGCTCTCGTCCAGCGGCAGGCCGCGCAGCTGGGCGGCCAGAAAGCCGGCATCGAAGGCATCGCCGGCACCGGTGGTGTCGCGTACCGGCACGATGGGCGCGGCGATCGGGCGTGCGCCGTTGTTGTCGATCACCATGGCGCCCGCAGCGCCGCGCTTGATCACCGCCTGCCGCAGGCCAAGTGCGCGTGCCCAGGCCAGGCAGGCATCGGCGCCGTCGCCGCAGCCCATCAGCGCAGCTTCTTTCTGGTTGGGCAGGAACCAGGTCACCGCGCGGCAGGTGGCGTGGTTGGCCGGGTCGGTGAGCCAGGCCGGGCTGAAGCCCACATCGAGCGAGGTTGTGCAGCCGGCGCGCGCCAGCAGCGGCAACACGACGGCGGCCAGCGCGGCCGGCAACGGCATTGCGAAATGCACATGCCGGGCCGCGCACATCGCGGCAATGGATTGCTCGCGTAGCAGCAGCGTGCCCAAGTCGGCATTGGCGCCGACATAGGTGAAGAACGAGCGGTCCTCCTGCAACGACACGCTGGTGGTCACGCCGGTGCCGGCTTCCGAATCGACCAGCTCGGCGGCCGAGACACCGAACTCGCCCAGCCGCTGGGCGAACACCGTGCGGTCCTGCGCACCGATCGCACCGAGTACGCGCACGTTGCAGCCCAGGCGCGCCAGCGCGCAGGCGGTGATGACGGTGCCGCCGCCCAGCTCACGCGTGTAATGGCGCGCCAGCGCTTCTTCGCCCGGTGCCGGCCAGCGTGCGAAGCCGCTGAAGATATGGTCCAGATAGACCTCGCCGACCACCACGAGTTGCGCGGTGTTCACTGCTGGAACGGCCATGCGCGCTGCCTCCGTGCCTGGATCAGATACAACGCGCTGCCCACGCACAGCGCCACCACGGCGGCGAGCAGGCGGCGTACCGGGCTGGTCGCCAGCAGGTACAGCCAGCCGAACACGCTGATCAGCAACGGCCATGGATACAGCGGCATCGCAAAGGCGCGCCGATGTCGCCTGCGTCGCAGCAGCACCACCGCCAGGCATTGCGCCAAAAACTGGAACAGGATCTGGATGATCATCAAGGTGGCGATCAGATCGTCCAGCGACAGCAGGCAGGCCAGCGCCGAGGTCGCACCGACGAACAGCAGCGACACGGTCGGAAAGCCGCCGCGCGGATGCAACCGTGCAAACACGCCGAAGAACTGCCCGGCCGCCGCGGCCGCATACGGCACCCGCGAATAGCCCAACTGCACCACCAGCGCCGAGCCCCAGCTGGCCAGCACGATCAGCGCCACCGCCACGGTGCTGCCGATAGGGCCGTAGATGGCCTGCATGAAGTCGGCCATCACCGCCTTGGAGTGCGCCGCCTGCTGCCAGGGCAGCACACCGAGCAAGGTGATGTTGAGGCCCAGGTAGAGCAGCGCCACGATCGGGATCGAGATCAGCACCGCACGCGGAATCGTGCGGCGCGGCTTGCGGATTTCCCCGCCCAGCATGCACACGTTGTTGTAGCCGCCGTAGTCGTAGACCGCGATCAAGGCCACTGCACCAAAGCCCAGCCAGAATCCATGCGGCGACGCCGGGCGGGCATGCAAGAACGCCGAGGCGATGCCGACGTCGAAATGCAGCACGCCACTGACGATGATCCACACGCAGGCACCGATCACCACCGCACTGACCAGCAGCGACAGCAGCTGCACCGAGCGCACCTTGCGATACAGCAGCAGCGTGTTGAACGCGCACAACGCCATCGCCACCGCGGTGAGCTGGGTATGGCCCAGCCCCGGCAGCAGGAACGCCAGATACTGCACGCAACCGACCGCCGCCGAGCCCACCGACAACGGTGCGGTCAGCAGCGTCTGCCACAGATACAGAAAACCGAACAGCCGCCCCCAGCGTTCGCGGCCGTAGGCCTCGCGCAGGTAGTGATACGGTCCGCCCGAGCGCGGAATCGCCGCGCCCAGCTCGGCCCACACCAGGCCATCGCACAGGCAGAGCAGTGCGCCGGCGACCCAACCGGCCAGCACCGCCGGCCCGGCCAGTGCCGACAAGGCCAGCGGGATGGTGATGAACGGCCCGATGCCGATCATGTTGAGCAGGTTGGCCGACAGCGCGCTCCAGAAACCGAGCGTGCGCGGCGGTGCCGACGCCTGTGGAGTCGCCGGCACGACGCTGGGTGTGGTCAGCATGCGCTGGGCTCCGCCTGCGCGACTGCCGCTGTGGCGCGCGCGATGCGTGTCGAGGTCAGCCCGTCTGCGCAGTGAATCGCGGCCGGCTGCAGCCGATGCAGATCAAGCACCAGCACTGCGTTGTCGCCTTTCTTCAACCACGCGCCAGGGCAGAACAGGCACTGCTGCGGGCCGATATCCCAGTAACGCCCGAGCAGGCGGCCGTTGACCCACAGATAGCCTTTGCGCCACTGGCTCATGTCGATGTAGACGTCGCCGACGCTCTCCAGCGCGATGGCGGCTGCGAAGTACAGGCCGGGCCGTATGGGTGGGCCTTGCAGCGGGCGCAGCGTCGGCGCCTTGTCGTCATCCAGCGGCAAGCCGTAGACCTGCCAACCGCGCAGCTCCCTGCCATCCAGCAGCACCGGGCCGAGCAAGCCTTTCGCATCGCCCAAGGCCGGGCCGAAGTTGATGTGGCCGAAGCTGTCGACCAGGACGTCCAATCTGCGCTCATTGGATGCGGCCTGCGGGAGCGGGAGCTGCGGCGCGCTGTTGAGGCGCGCGTGCGGCATGCGCGAGACATGCCCGATCTCCTCGCCGTCCAGTTGCACCACCGCGTAGTCGTGCACCTTGCCAAGCTCCAGCTGCGTGCCGGCTGCAATACGGCGCCGGTACACCACCAGCCCCAGGTTCTGCTTGAGCAGGCGTTGGTTGTCGGTGGGCCGCTCGGTGTGCACCGGCGTGGGGCTCAGGTTGTCCCAGAGCGCGGCGAACGGGTGTGCGGTGACCGATGCAAAGCGTGCGCGCGGCGGTGCCTGCGGGATTGCCGGCAGCGCGGTGCTGCTGTGCCGGGCGATGATTCGGCGCAGCGCCATGTACGCGGGCGTGGCGCGGCCGCCTTCGTCGATCGGGGCGCCGTAGTCGTAGCTGGTCAGTGCAGGCTGGAACTGCGAGCCGTCGTCCTCGGCATTGGCACCGGCGCTCAGGCCGAAATTGCTGCCGCCATGCACCATGTAGAGATTGAAGGAGTAGCCGGCGGCCATCAGCTGCTGCAGCGTCGGTGCGTAATCGCGCTTTGCGAAGTCGTCTTCGCCCCAATGGGTCAGCCAACCCGGATAGCCTTCGGCCACCCATACCGGCGCGTTGCCTGCGATCTGCCTTGCTTCCTGCAGTTCAGCCAGATCGGCCCCATCCAGTCCCAGCGCGACGCCTGGCAGATAGGCCTTGCGCCGGCGCAGATCTTTCATGCCTTCGGCCAATGAAAACGGACCATCGATGCCGTGCGCACGCCACAGCGCAGCCACTGCCTGCAGATAGCCCACGTCGCTGCCCTGCATGCTGTATTCGTTCTCGATCTGCAGCATCAGCACCGGTCCGCCGGCACTGGCCATCAACGGGGCGATGCGCGGCGCCACTGCGGCGATATAGCGCTGCACCGCAGCCATGTAGCGCGGATCGCTGGCATCGCGCAAACGCATGCCCGGCTCGCGCAGCAGATACGGCGGCAGCCCGCCCAGCGTCCACTCGGCGCAGACGTACGGGCCGGGGCGCAGATACACCCATAGCCCTTCCTGCTGGCACAGCCTGATGAAGGCAACGAAATCGCGTTCGCCGGTGTCGAAATCGAACTGCCCCGGCTCGCGTTCGTAGGCGTTCCACATCAGGTACAGCGCGATGGTGTTCAGGCCCAGCGCCTTGGCCATGCGGATGCGCTGCAGCCAGTCCGCCCGGGCGATGCGCAGCGGATGCATCTCGCCGCTGCGGAGTTGCCACGGCTGCTGGTCCAGCACGAACTGGCCGCGCTCGAAGCCGAACGCATGCGGCCGCCCATCCGGCAGCGGTGCATGCGGCGACGACAGCAGCGCCGGCGCGGCCGCCAGACCGAACGGTGCGAGCAGGCCGAACGTGCACAGGCTTCTGCGTTTCATCGCTGCTCCAGGGAGTGGAAGGAATCGCTGCGTTGCGCCGCGCAGTGAGTGCGCCACGCGCCGCTAGAACGCGTACTTGACCGTGAACAAGGCGGTGCTGCCGGCATCGACGATGTCGGAGATCGCCAGGTTGTTGCGGCCCACATGCGCCCAGTAGCTGTATTCCTTGGTCAGGTTGGAGATCGACAGGTCCATGCTTACGCCGTTGTCGAAGCGGTAGCCGGTGTGCAGATCCACGCGCCGCGTCGGGCGTGCCCACAGGTCGTTCCAGGGCGCGCCTTCGTGCAGGAAGTCGTAGCCCAGCAGGTAAGAACTGCTGAAGTGGTAGCTCAGGTTCAACGAGAACCCGTTGTGCTCGTAGAACAACTCCAGGTTGGCCATCGCCGACGGCGCCGATTGCATGTGTTCGTTGTCGAAGCCAGCCAGGCCCAGGTCGGCGCGCGCATGCTGGCGGGTGGCGTTGGCACTGATGCCCAGGCCGTCGAACGGCGCGGGCAGGTCCTGGAACTTCTGCCGCGCGCTGAGTTCCACGCCGTAGATCTTGCCGTCGCCGCCGTTGGTGGGCATGTGGTACAGCACCGTGCCGCTGCCGGTGGTGTTGCCGTTGGCCTGGGCCGAGCCGGCATCGTAGATGTAGTTGCGCAGTTGCTTGTAGAAGCCGGCCAGCGAGAAGAAGCCGCCGCGCTCGGTGGACCACTCGCCGGACAGGTCCAGGTTGGTGGATTCGATCGGCTTCAGGTCGGGATTACCTTGGGTGATGGTGGTGACGCCATTGGAGATGTCGATCTGGCTGCCGCCACCCAGCTGTACGAAGGCGGGCCGCGTATAGCTGGTCCACAGCGAGGCGCGATAGGCGGTGCGCAGGTCCGGCCGCCAGGTCAGGAACACGCTGGGTAGCGGCTCGTTGTAGGAGGTGTGGTTGTGGTCGAAGTAGCCGACGATCTCGTTGCCGTCCGCATCCACTGGGCTCACCCAGAAGGTGTTGTCGATGCCGGTGTGCTCGAAGCGCACGCCCGGCACGATATCCAGGTTGCCGACAGTGAAGGTGGCAGTGGCATAGGCGGCGCTGACCGCCTCGGTGCCGCGCATGGTGTTGCAGTTGTAGTTGTTGACGTAGAACGCGCTGCCGCAGGTGTCCAGGTCATCGTCGCTGAGGTGTTGCGCGATGACGCCGGCCACCGCCGCTTCGCTCACCCGTGGCGTATTCCAGTCGTATTTGCCGGGAAAGATCGAGGCATAGGTACCGGTGAAGATGCCCAGATCGCCCAACGTGGTGGTGCCGTCCACGCCGCCGGTATACCAGTCGCGATTGGTGTAGCGGCGGCTGCTCTTGCTGTACTTCACTCCGAACTGCACTGACCGCAGCGTGCCATCTTCGAAATCGTAGCGGGTGTCGAAACGCGCGCCGCCCTTCTTCTGGCCCGAGTAGATCTTGGTCTGTTCGCCATAGCTGCTGGCGTACAACGCCGGGATGTTGTTGACCTGCGCCTGCAGCGCGGGCGTGAGCTGCGGGTAGGGGAACGCGCTGCCGCCATAGCGCACGAAGCTGTTGCCGGAATAGGCGTAGTTGTCCTGGCTGAACTTGTCTTCGCGCCCGTCGATCTCGACATGGTCGGGTCGGTCGTTATTGCCGAAGCTGTAGAACAGGTTGGGCATGAAGGTCCAGCCGCCGGCGGTCTTTTTGGCGCCGATCTGGAAGGTGGCCAGGTCGGCGACCTCCGGGTTGGTCTCGTACCAGAAGCGCGAGGCGATGCGGCCGATATTCGGGGTAAACACGCCCGGTGTGCCGGTCGGCACGTAGCTCACATCCTGCGGCAGCAACTGCACGAAGGTGGTGCCTTGCTCGGTCTTGGCATAGGCGTAGGTCATGCGCGCATACAGCGACAGGCTGTCGTCCACATGCCAGTCGAACGAGGCATTGCCACCATAGCGGCGCTCCCAGCCGGCGGCGATACCGACGTTCATGCCGGTACTGGTGAGGTTGCGTTGCGGGTCGAAGCCGGCCGCGTTGCGACCTTCGGCATCGGTATTCAGGTATTCCCAGGAGCCATCGTTGAGTGCGCTGGTGGCCGCGGCCACCTCGCTGTTGGTGGTGGTGCGGTAGTCGTAGTACGCGCTGGCATAGACACCGAATTGCTGCGCCTCACCGAACTTGTGCTGGAACTCGCCGCCGAAGCCGCCGCCCAGGCCATCGCCACCGTAATCGCGCGCACGGCTTTCCACCCGGCCGCTGCCGGTGACGCTACCGCTGGTGATGTCCTTGAAGTCGTAGGCGGTGGGCGTGCGGAAATCCAGCGTGCCGCCGATCGCATCACCGTCCATGTCGGCGGTGGAGGTCTTGTTGGCGACGATGGTCTGCAGGCCGCTCGGCGGCAACAGGCTGAGCTGCACGCTGCGGCTATACGGCATGCCCTGCGCCACGGTGACGCCGTCGATCATGTTGACGTTGTATTCGGACGGCAGCCCGCGCACCGAGGCGAACATGCCTTCGCCGCGCGCGGCGCCATCGATGCCGCCGAAGTATCCCGAGCCGGTGCTGGTGATGTTGATGCCGGCGATCAGGCCGAGCGCTTCGGCCACGTTGTGCACGGCGGTGCGTTGCAGGTCGTTGGCCGACAGCACGTCCACCGTGTTGGCGGCGTTGATCTTCAGGTCGCTGGCGTCGTAGCGGTTGCTCACCACGCTGACCGCCTTCAGTTGCTTGACCTCCTCCAGCGCAATGGCCACCGAGGCCGTGCCGCTGTCGCCGACCTGCACGCTGGTCTCGGCCGCGCTGAAGCCGGGGTAGTCCAGAGCTAGCGCGTACTGCCCGGCAGGCACATCGCGGATGACGAAGTGCCCGCGCGCATCGGCCACCGCGCTGTAGGACGTGCCGGCAATGCGTACCTTCGCATTGGCGGCGGGCTTGCCGCTGCTGCCTTCCTTGAGGTCTCCCTCCACGGTGCCTGCCACTGCGGCTGCGGCAGACGCCATGCCGGTCACGGTCAGGATTGCCACGACCCACTGCTTGCCGTTCGAACGCTCACGCTTTGCCACGTGCCACCTCGCCAGATGCTGGGCAGCGTTGCCGACGGCAACGCCTTGCCGATGCCTTGCTCTTGGGCAGACGGGTGCACGGCGATGCGCGCGCACGGCATGGCACAGCACGCGATCAACGCGTGTGCGAATTACCGAACGGGAGTGGCGCCGGAGCGTCTGCCAGCTGGGACAGCCATGCAGGCGTCAGTGGCGGGGCGGGGAGTACCCGGCAATGCACTTGGAGCGCGAGCGCATTGCGCTCAACTTGTAATGCTTGGTCATGACGGCTGCACCAGCGTGACGACAGCACCGCAGGCGCCGATGCGATGCACTGCATGAGCGGCGACAGATACGCGCTGGTCGGTACGACGATGCTGCATCCAACCATCTCCCAGTGCAGGTGCTACGTGGAAACGCTGTTGCCGTCATGTGCGTCGGGCGCAGCGCCGATGGCGTATTGCCGACTGTGGGTAGTGATAGACCGCGTTTTGGGCTCTGTCAAGTAGGTGTGAAGTGTGTGCGGAGATCCTCGTATTGCCTGCAGATAGATCACCAATTCCGTCTCGCGCAGTCGCAGTGCCTGCATCCTGCGATGCAACGCAGCATGCGCAGATCATGCAACAGGCGCCGGCCATGACAGCCGACGCCTGTTGTGGGTCACCCAGATGCCCCGCTTATTTCGGCAACGGCGAACGCCCCGAGATCGAGAACGCTGCGGCCTCGCCAGTCGCGCCGGTGCCGGGCTGGCCACCGCCGACAAACAGCGTGTAATCGCCGGCTTCCACCGCACGCTGCCCGGCGCGATCCACATCGCTCAGCGCGCGCGCATCCAGGGTGAAGCGCAACGTGCGCTGCTCGCCGGGCTTCAGATGCACACGCTGAAAGCCGACCAGGCTGCGCAACGGAGACTGCGGGCGATCCGGATACTGCAGATACACCTGCGCCACTTCGTCGCCGGCACGCGTGCCGGTGTTGCGCACGGTGGTGGTCACCTGCAACGGACTGCCGGCTTGCAGGGTTGCAGTGGACAGCTGCGGCGCGGCGTAGGCAAAGCTGGTGTAGCTCAAGCCGTAGCCGAACGGAAACAGCGGCTCGCCCTTGAAGTAGCGGTAGGTGCGGCCCTTCATGTCGTAGCTGACGTAGGGCGGCAGGTCCTTGGTGGAGCGATAGAACGTGACCGGCAGGCGCCCGCCGGGGTTGTCGTCGCCGGCCAGCATGCGCGCGATCGCGGTGCCGCCGGACTGGCCCGGATACCACGCCGCCACGATCGCATCGGCATGCGTCTTGGCCCAGTTCAAGGCCACCGCGCTGCCGCTCATCAGCACCACCACCAGCGGCTTGCCGGAGGCCTTGGCCCGTTCCAGCAGCGCCTGCTGCGGGGCGGGCAGGGCGATGTCGTTGCGGTCGCCACCGTCGAAGCCGGGCACATCGATGCGCAGTTCCTCGCCTTCCACATCCGGCGACAGGCCGACGAAGGCCACCACCGCATCGGCCTGCGCCACCACCTGCTCGGCCTCGGCCAGCTGCGCGGCCGCCGGTGCCAGCCACTCCAGGCGCACGCCCTGGTCCTGGCCGCGGTGTTCCATCTCCAGGCGGATTTTGCGCGGGCGGGTGTCGTCGAAGTGCAGCACGGTTTCCACGCTGCGGCCGTCGGCGTTGTGCATGCCGGCCGGCACATGCTTGTCTTCGGCATTGCCGGCGACCACCAGCTTGTCGTCGATGTACAGCCGCACCGGGTCGTGGCCGGCGCAGTCGAAGCAGCGCGCCACCCGTACCGCCAGCGTGTAGTCGCCCGCGCTCGGCGGCAACAACTCGCCGCTCCAGCGCACCGCATAGTGATCGGCCGGCACGCCCTTTGCGGGGGCGACCTGATCCCAGTTGAAACTCACCGTGCGGTCCTGCCGCACCGTGCGCGGCGCACCGTCCAGCTCGACATTATCGAAATATTCGCCACGCAAGCCCGGCTTGCCGTCGCTGCGCAGCGCGGTTTCCGGAATCATGCCGGGTACGCCCGCGGCCAGCGGCGCACCTTGCGCATAGCTGACCTGCTGCGCGCCGAAGCGCTGGCGCAGTCCGAGCAGCGGGGTGACCGGCGTGGACGAGGTGCCCTGGTAGTTGGCTTCCAACGCTGCCAGCGCATCGGCATTCGGCCCGATCACTGCCAGCCGCGTCCCGGCCTTCAACGGTAGTGTGCCGGCCTCGTTCTTGAGCAATACGATCGATTCGGCAGCGGCCTTCAGCGCCAGCGCACGGTTGGCGGCGTTATCGATATCCTTGGCACCGAGCTTTGCATACGGATCCTTGCGCGGCGCTTCCAGTTCGCCCAGGCGATAGCGCGCGGCGAACAGGCGCACTAGCGACTGGTCGAGCAGGGCTTCGTCCACTTCGCCACGTTCGATCGCCGTACCGAGTTCGCGATAGGCATGCCCGCAATTCAGATCGTGGCCGGCCTTGAGCGCTGCAGCCGACGAGCCTGCATTGTCCGGGCGGAAGTAATGGAACTGGGTCATGTCATCCACCGCATCGCAGTCGGACACCACAAAGCCCTTGAAGCCCCAGTCGCCACGCACGCGGCCGTTGAGCAACCAGTCGGCCGCGCAGGCCGGTGTGCCGTGCAGCGAGTTGTACGCGCACATCACCGAGCCGGCCTGGCCGTCGATCAGGGCGGCGCGGAAGGCGGGCGTATAGGTCGCCTCCACATCGCGCGGCGACACGTCCACATCGAAGCTGTGCCGGCCAGGCTCCGGGCCGCTGTGCACGGCGATGTGCTTGGGCGTGGCGATGGTGCGCGGGTGTTCCAGATCGTCGCCCTGCAAGCCGCGGATGAAGCCCACCGCCAATTGCCCGGTGAGGAAGGGATCCTCGCCGTAGGTTTCCATGCCACGGCCCCAGCGCGGGTCGCGGAAGATATTGATGTTGGGCGACCAGATGGTCAGGCCCGCATAGCGCTTGTGATCCTTGCCCGGGGCGCCGGCCTGATTGAACTTGGCGCGCGCCTCGGTCGACACCACCGTGCCCACCTGCTGCATCAACGCGGTATTCCAGCTGGCGGCAAGACCGATCGACTGCGGAAACACCGTGGCGTAGCCATTGCGTGCGATGCCGTGCAGGCCTTCGCTCCACCATTCGTAGGCGGGGATGCGCAGGCGCGGAATCGCCGGTGCATCGTTCATCGCCTGCGCGACTTTTTCCTCGCGGCTCATCTGCGCGACGAGCGCGGCGGCGCGTTGCTCCGGCGTCGCATCGGGTTGTGTTGCGGCCAACGCCGGCGCGCCGACCAGCGGCAGGCCCAGACCCAGACTCAGCGCGACCGCCAGGCGGCATGGAAACACGGACAACGACATCTGCTCACTCCTGCGGGGCGGCGGGTGGCCGTCACGCGTTGTTCTTGGATTGCCCGCAGCGAGACCGCGGGCAGCGGTTGGTGACACTTGGCGCAGTGGTAGTTACTGATCGGACGCCGAATCGGATACGACCTGCGCCCGGGACTGCAGTCACTACGCCACGCGCCGGCTTTGCGTATGGCGCAGCGCCCTGAGACGAGCGCTGCGCCATCGTCCGACGCCTGTTCCCGGCGCGGCTTACTTCGTCTCGGCCGGCTCCGGCGGCGCGCCGGCCAGCGTGCTCGCCAGATCGCGCACCTGCAGCCTGGACTGCAACTGCGCCAGCGCGGCCTTGCTGCTCACGTGCACGGTCAACGGCTCGCCCGGCAGCAGGTCGAACGCGTTGTCCGACAGCGTGGCATCCACATCGCCGAACGATAGCCAGACCTCGCGTGCCAGCGTGTTGCTGGACAGCGTCAGCGCATAGCCATCGCCATCGGCGCGCCACTGGCTGTCGATCTTGGCGGCCGGCAACGCCAGCTGCTTGGCCGGCGCGAAGAACACCACTTCGCGCGACAGCAGCTTGTCGCCGTCGAACAACTCGAACACCGCGTAGCTGCGCTTGGGGTCGGCGCTGCCCAGCAACTGCTTGTCGCTGAAGTTGCCCACCTGCAGGCTGCTGAGCGGTTTGACGGTGGCCTTTTCCTCGCGCTTGCTCAGCAGCTTGCCGTCCATGCTCATCACCCGCATGCGCCAACGCGCGGCCAGCGGGGTGGTGCGGTCGGAGACCAGCGACACCTCGGTCTGGCCCTTGTCGTTACGCAGTGCGGCGATCAGCTCCGGCGCGTAGAAGCGGCGGGCGTGATAGTGCAGCGCCTTCCAGCGGCCGTAGTAGTCCACGCTGGACCACGACGCACCCGGCCACACATCGTTGAGCTGCCAGTACAACGAGCCCATCGATTGCGGGCGCGATGCACGCAGATGCGAGGCGGCCAGGTTGATGCCTTCGGCCTGCATCAGCTGGCTCAAATAGACGAAGCTCTCGAAGTCCTTGGGCTCGCCGAATTCACGGCGGATGTACAGCATCAGCCGCTTGTTGCCGTTGCCCTTGTCGAACTTCTGATGCACGCGCATCACCGGCGATTCCGGATCCATGTCGCCGGGTTCGGCGAAGGCACGCACGGTGCGCATGTCCGGGAACGACTGCAGGCCATATTCGGACATGAAGCGCGGGGTGACGTTGAGGTATTCGGTCACCGGCAGCGCAGGGCCGCCCCAGACCTTCCAGTAATGCATGTCGCCATCGTTGGCCTGGTCGGCGGCGCCGTCGAAGTTGGTGCCCGGCGAGGTGGACCAGTACGGCACGTCGCTGTCGTAGGTGGCCACCACTTCGCGGAACACGGTGCCGAACAAGGTGGTCATGCCGCGCTCGATGCGGCTGCGTTCTTCCGGGTCCACCGACTGCTTGAACTTGACCCGGTCGCCCCAGTTTTCCCAGCCGGTCTGCACTTCGTTGTTGCCGCACCACAGCACGATGCTGGGATGGTCGCGCAGGCGCTTGACCTGTTCGATCGCCTCCTGCCGGGTGTTCTCGCGGAACTCCACGTCGTACGGCGGCACCGCGCCGCCGAACATGAAGTCCTGCCAGATCATGATGCCCAGCTCGTCGGCCACCTCGTAGAAGCGGTCGTCCTGATAATGCCCGCCGCCCCACATGCGCAGCATGTTCATGTTGGCATCGCGCGCGTCCTGCAAGGTGCTGCGCATGCGCTCGGGGCTCACGCGCGCGGGGAACGCATCCAGCGGGATCAGGTTGGCCCCCTTGGCGAAGATCGGGATGCCGTTGATCACGATCTCCATGCTCTTGCCGTACTTGTCTTTCTCGCGCCGCAGCTCCACCGAGCGCAGGCCGGTGACCCGCTTGATCTGCTGGCTGTCGCCATCGGCATCACGCACGCTGGCCACGAAGGTGTAGCGGTCCTGCGCGCCGTAGCCGGCCGGGAACCAGCGCTTGGGCTTGGCGATGCGCACCGGCAGATCGATGCGGTTCTGGCCGGGGTCGACCACCGCCTGCTGGGTGAATTGCCCAACTTTCTGCCCATCCGGGCCCAGCACGTCCAGCGTCACCTGCACCGGCCCGCTGCGGCCCGCCTGCAGTTCCAGCTGCGCCTGCAATTGCGCACTGTCGGCATCCACGCGTTGCTGGGCGATATGCAGCCCGTCCACGCGCACCGCATCCCAGGCTTCCACGCGCACGTCTTTCCAGATGCCGGCATTGACCATGCGCGGGCCCCAGTCCCAACCGAAGTTGTACGGCGCCTTGCGCACGTAGGTGGAGCTGTGGCGTGATTCGGGCTCGTCGCCGAAGGCGGAATCGTAGGCGCCCGGCAGCGCGTACGGCTGCTTGGCCAGCCACGGCTGGATCTTCTTGATCGGCGAGAACAGCTTGACCTCGAGCACGTTGTCGCCGCGCTTGAGCAGGGGTTTGGCATCCACGCGCCACTGCCGGAACATGTTGTCGGCGCTGAGCAGCGGCTTGCCGTTGAGGGTGACCTCGGCAAACGTGTCCAGGCCGTCGAACACCAGCTCGACA
This sequence comes from Xanthomonas sp. NCPPB 1826, assembly GCF_056725285.1. NCBI lineage: Bacteria > Pseudomonadati > Pseudomonadota > Gammaproteobacteria > Lysobacterales > Lysobacteraceae > Xanthomonas > Xanthomonas sp. NCPPB 1826. Next base: position 3,605,633 of record NZ_CM161521.1, on the reverse strand, counting down.
TGCTCGCGCTTGAGCGTGGCCGCATCCACGTTGAAGCGGGTTTGGTATTGCCAGTCGCTCAGGCCCGCCCACTGGATCTTGCCTTCGTTGTCGCGATAGAACGGGTCCGGCACGATCTTGGCGGCGATCAGATCGGTCTGCACCGCGCCCGGCACCTGCGCCGGCAACCACGCCGCTGCTTTCGGATAGGTTCTGGCCTGCTCCTGGCCCGGCACCAGCCGCACCTGCCAGCCGCTGTCCAGGGGCGTCGCGGTGGGCGGCGCGGCCCAGGCCTGCGAGATGGCAAAGGCCAGGGCAAGCCCGAGGCGGGCGGGGGCGGGAACGCAACGATGACGGGACAGGGGCATGGATGACTCTCCTTGGATGGATCAGCGCGTGGCGGCGGGGGGCGCCTGCGCGGTGGTTTCAATCAACTGGACGGCGCCGATGGCATACAGCGGGCCGCGAATCGGCGCGGTGAAGCGCAGGCATAGATCGTGGATGCCGGTGCGTGCAGGCAGTGCGGTTTCCAGCGTGAATTGTTCGCCCAGCGTGGCGCTGTTGGGCAATTGCACGCTGGCGATCAGCTCGCCCTCGCAGCCCAGGCGTACTTCCAGCTCGCCGCGGCGCGTCTTGGCGGGGTACTGCACCACCTTGGATTGTTCGTGGGCCAGGCCGAAATTGTTCGGCAGGCGTGCGGCCTCGATCCGGATCGCGCCGACGCCATCCAGGCGCGCCTGCGGATACAGCCGGCAGGCATGGAACAGGTCGACGTTGTAGACCGGCGTGTCGGCAGCGGTCAGTTCCGGCAGCAGCGGCAGGCGCAGGCCGAGCGCACCGGTGTCCACGCAATCGCGCAGGCCCTGGGTGTCCACGCGCGACAACCCGGCACGATCGAAAGTACGGCTGCGCGTGGCCGCCAGCGCGCTGCCGCCGGCATCGAAGGCAGTGGCCTTGACCGTGGTCGGCAGCTGGATCGTAAACGGCGCCGCATAACGTGGCGATGCCGGTGTGGGATCGCTGCCGTCGACGGTGTAGTGCAGCGTGCCCGCACCGGCCTGGGTGCCGAGTGCCACCTTGGCCGGGCCGCCAGCGAGCACCGGGTTGGGGCCGCCTTCCAGGGCGATATCGGCGGCGAAGGCACCGTCGCTGTAGTCGATGCCCAGCGCCTTGTAGCGCTGCAACTGCGCCGGCAGGCGCGCCAGGAAATCCTTCCAGTTGCGGGCAGCCACCGGCGACCAGGTCACTTCGGCGATGGCGGACAGACGCGGGAACAGCGCGTGATCCACATGCCAGCGCGATGGAATGTATTCGGACCACAACGCGCCTTGCGCGCCGAGTACATGCGTGGCCTGCTCGGCGGTCAGTGTGTCGGGCACCGGGTCGAAGGCGTAGACCTTGGACAACGGCAGTACGGTCAGGCGGCCGTTGGGTTCGTCGCTGCGCGTGGTCTGCAGGTTGTCCAGGTACAGCCAGTCGCCTGGCGCCAGCACCACATCGTGGCCCTGCCTGGCGGCGGTCACCGCACCGTCGGTGCCACGCCATGACATCACCGAGGCGCTGGCCGGCACGCCGCCTTCGAGGATTTCGTCCCAGCCGATCATGCGCCGGCCGTGCTGGGTGAGGTAGGCCGCAAGCTGTTCGTTGAACCAGCCCTGCATCGCGTGCGCGTCCTTGACCCCGAGCTTGCGCATCTGCGTGCGCACCGCGGGCGAGGCTTCCCACTGATCCTTGACCGCCTCATCGCCACCGATATGGATATACGCCGACGGGAACAAGGTCAGCACCTCGTCCAGCACGTTGGTGATGAAGCTCAGGCTGCGTTCGCTGGTGTTGAACAGGTACGGGTTGACGCCCCAGTCCACGCCCACCTGCGTGCGCTGGCCGGGCACGCCGACTTCTTCCGGATACGCGGCCACCGCGGCCTGCGCATGCCCGGGCATGTCCAGCTCGGGCAGCACGGTGATGTGCAGGCGCGCCGCATAGGCGACGATCTCGCTGATCTGCTGCTGCGTATAGAAACCGCCATAGCGCTCGGGCGTGCCGTGCTGGCCGGCGCCGGGCGGAGTGCGCCAGGCACCGACCTCGGTGAGTTTGGGGTAACGCTTGATCTCGATGCGCCAGCCCTGGTCGTCGGTGAGATGCCAATGCAGCACATTGAGCTTGTGCGCGGCCATCGCGTCCAGCACATGCTTGACGGTGTCCACGTCGTGGAAGTGGCGGGCCACATCCAGATGCTGGCCGCGCCAGCCAAAGCGCGGCCAGTCGCGGATCGCCACCGCCGGTACGGCGACATCGCCCTTGCGCGCATCCGGCGTCATCAATTGCCAGGCGCTGATCGCGCCATAGAACAGGCCACCGCCATCGCGCGCGGTGATGCGGATGCCATTGTCGTCCACATCCAGGCTATAGCCTTCCTTGTGTGCCACCGGCGCCTGCGGGGTGCGCTCCAGGCGGATGCTGTGCGGCGAGGCGCTGGTTTCGGTGCGCACTTCCAGGGTCAGGCCGCGGGTGCGTTGCAACAGGCTGGCCAGCGACTCGGCGCTGCGGCGCACTTCGGCGTTACCGGTGGGAATGGAGATCACCGTGCCGGTGCCGACGCGGAAACTGCCGGTGCCGCGCCTGGCTTCGGCCGGGGCGGGAATCAGGGGCAGCGGTGCGGTGGTCGCAGGCAGTGTTGCGGTATTGCCGGGGTTGGCTGCGGGTGCGGTCGCTGCATCGCGTTGGCCGCAGCCCGCCAGCACCATCGCCGTCAGCGCCATTGCAAGCAGGCACGAGGAGCGTCGGTGCGATGACAGCAGGCGCGACGACAGGCTGGGCGGCGACGGCGGCCCGGATAACGGTGAGCGCAGGCTCGGTGCGGAGTTCGACATCATGCAATCACATCCCGGTATGGCGGGGGAGATACGGCAGCCACGCACAGTAGCAAAGCCGTGCCGGATGGCGCAGGGACTGGCGCACGCTTCGTCGGGGTGCGCGGTGTGTGGTGTCGCGCAGCGACCGCGCTCCGCATGGCGTGTGGAAGAACGGGCGCGGGCGGTGTTCGCATCGGCTTGCAGTGGATGCATTCCGATGCGAACACCGACCGCGCCCGTCATGTCGTGCAGCAGTGCGATGACGCGGTCAGCGCTGCGCGGTCGGCAACTCGTCCCACACCTTCGGGTCCTCGGCGCCCAGCACCCAGCAGCTGAAACCTTCCAGGCCGTACTGCTTCACCAGGTCGTAGCGTGCCTTGAAGCTGCGTGCATCCGGGCGGAACACCCACTCGCGCATGTCGTCGCGGTAGAAGTAGAACCACGATTCCTGCTCGACCGGATCCCATTGCACGGTGGCGTTCTGCTCGATCGCCAGCGGGAACGATTCGTCGGCATCGATGTAGGTGGCGGAGATGTTCGACGCCTCGGTGCCGTCCTCCTTGACCGGATTGCCGGTGTACCAGCGGTAGCCGTAGGTGGCGATGCCGAGCGAGAGCTTGTCCTTCGGCACCTGGGTGATCGCGTAATCCAGGTGCTTCTTCATCCACACCATGCCGTCGACCGGGCCCGGCGTGGTCCAGCGGGTGTGCTGGTCGTAGGTCATGATGCTGACCAGATCCACGGCCTGGCCCAGCGCCTTGAGGTCGTACGCGCCGCGCCAGTATTCCCACATCCACTTGGAGAACTGGCCGCCTTCGGCATGGCCCGGGGCATTGGGCACCACCGCCACCGACATCTTGAAGCCGGCCTTGTGCAGCGCATCGGCGGTCTGCTTGACCATCAGCGTGTAGGCGTCGCGGTCGGTCCAGGCGATGTTCTCGAAATCGAACTGGAAGCCATAGTACTTGTGCTGCTTGCCGTGGATCAGCAGCGATTCGATCATGCGCTTCTTGGCGGCTTCGTCGTGCATCAGCTTGTGGAAGCCGTCGCGCCCGGTGGTCATCGACAGGATCGGCATCACCCGCAGGTTCTTCTGCTTGGCGATGTCGTACAGGTACATGTTGGGCGTGCCGTTGACCAGGCCGTTCTGGTCGACGCCGTACCAGGTCGGCACCACTACGTCGATCTTGTCGACATTGGCCAGGAACGAGTTGGTCGATTTCTGCGTGTTCATCAGATAGAACAACGCCGTGGGGGTTTTGGCCAGGGCCGGCGCGCATACCAGCGCCAGCGCCAGCAGGATCCAGGTCAATCGCTTGCTCATGAAAACAGCATCCGTCAGGGGGTGGAGGAAGAAGAAAGATCGATGCGCAGTACGTAGGCGTGCTCGCCGACCGGCTTGTCCGGCAGGCTCAGATGCAGGCCGTCGGCCTGCTGCTCAAACGGCACCTTCTTGCCGTTGGCCAGCAGCGTCACGCCGCGCACGCCGTCGGCCGGTGTGAGCGAGCGGATCACCGCCTTGCCGCCGGCCGGCCAGCCGAGTTCGATCGCGTACAGCGCGCCATCGCGCGTGGTGAAGCGGAAATCCTCGGCGGTGTAGGGCTTGGTCTTGACGTCCTGGAAGGTGCCGCCAACCACCTCGGTCGGGCCTTCGCCATACACGCGCCACGGCTTGCTGTCGTAGATCGCGCCGCCGTTGGTCTTGAGCCACTTGCCGATCGCCAGCAGGATGCCGCGCTCGGTATCCGGGATCGAGCCATCGGCACGCGGGCCGATGTTGAGCATCAGGTTGCCGTTCTTGGCCACCACATCGGCCAGCATGTGGATGATGAAAGTCGGCGACTTGTAGGTGTCGTTTTCGATATAGCCCCACGACGCATTGCTCACCGAAGTGTCGGTCTGCCAATGGGTGGGATGGATGCCGGTGAGCTGGCCGCGCTCGATGTCCAGCGTGCCGGCCCCTTCCGGAAACGCGCCCAGCTTGTAGTTCACCACCACACCGCGATCGGCTTCGGTGCGCGCCGCGCCCTGGTTGTAGTAGTAAGCCAGCATGGTCGGCAGGCTGCTGCGGAAGGTGGGGTGGGCAATCCACCAGTCGAAATAGATCAGGTCCGGCTGATAGGTGTCGATCAGCTCGGTGGTACGCGCCAGCCAGTCGTCCAGCCAGGCCTGCGACACCGGCGTCCAGTCGTTGGCCACATCGGCGTCGTCCTTGCCCGGCAGGCGCACCTGCGCCGGGCCGTACAGCGCGGCATAGCGCGGGTCGTTGACGTCCGAATCGAACTTGCGCCCACCATCGAAGAACCAGTTGTGCTCGGCGCGGTGCGAGGACAGCCCAAAGTGCAATCCCTGCGCGCGGATCGACTTGGACAATTCGCCCAGCAGATCGCGTTTGGGACCCATCTTGACCGCGGTCCAGTCCGACAACTTGGAGTCGTACAGCGCAAAGCCGTCATGGTGCTCGGCCACCGGCACCACATAGCGCGCGCCGGATTCGCGGAACAGCTTGGCCCAGCCATTCGGATCGAACTTGGGCGCGGTGAACTTGGGAATCAGATCCTTGTAGCCGGAGCGCGCCTGCGGGCCATAGGTCGCCACGTGATGGGCGAATTCCTTGGAGCCCTCCAGGTACATGTTGCGCGAATACCACTCGCTGCCGAACGCCGGCACCGAAAACACGCCCCAGTGGATAAAGATGCCGAACTTGGCGTTGTCGTACCACGCCGGCGATTGATAGGCCTTGAGTGCAGCCCAGTCGGGGCGGAACGGACCCTTGCGTGCGCCGGCTTCGGCTTCGCGCACCAGGCGCTCGCGTTCGGGTGCGTACTTGGCGGTGGCGCTGAGCCACTGCTGGTCGATCTGTTCCGGGCTGAGCGTGGTGGCGGTAGGCGCGGTGGGCGATTGCGCGCTGAGCGTGGCAGCAGGCAACGCGAGCAGCAGACCGAGCGCGAGCATTCGCGTTCTGGGTGCAGCTCCGGCGTGGCGGCGGGATGGAGCCGCGGGGCGGCTATCGGTCGTCATGGGAACTGCACTCCTTCAAGCGAGACATGTCGGTTGCAGCGCAGCCGGCACGTGGATGGCAAAAGCGGGCCTGGCCATGCTCCCTCAACCGCGAAGGGGCGTGGCCAGTACCACTCCTTGGTACAACATCGAGCGGTGCGCTGCATGTAACGCACAGCTCAAAAAAAACGCGCCACCGTGGAGGGTCGGTGGCGCGCCGGTGCTACATCAGAACTTGAAGTTCAACTGGGCCTGATAACCGCGGCCGTTCTTGTAGAACGCCGTGGGGGTATCACGGGTGTTGCTGAAGACCCGATAGGTGGAATCGAGCAGGTTGGTCGCGCCGAAGGTGATGCCCATGTAATCGGTGATCTGATACGAGGCATTCAGATCCAGCTGCTTGTAGGCATCTGCAAAGTCACGCGATTCCAGGCGGCCGATCTGGGTGAAATACTTGGAGCGGTAGCTGTAGTTCACGCGCACCGTCCAGTCGCCGTGTTCCCAGTACGGGATCACGTTGTAGGTGTCGCGCGACAGGTAGGGCAGGTTCAAGCCGGAGCTGGAATCGGATTCGGCAAACGTGTAGTTGGCCTGCAAGCCGAAGCCCAGACCGAAGGTCTGCTGGTAGTTGACCGACACGCCCTTGACCTTGGCATCGGACACGTTGACCGGCGTGGTCACCTGATACAGGCCGGCAATGGCCGGCGGTGCCGGATTCAGCTGCTGGGTGGTGGTGGTGCTGACGATGTAGGAGCTGATGTCGCGATAGAACACTTCACCGGACAACATGCTGGACGGAGCGAAATACCACTCGGCCGCCAGGTCGTAGTTGGTGGATTCGTACGGCTTCAGATCCGGGTTGCCGCCATTGGCGGTCAGATCGCCGGTGCCGCTGTTGATGGTGAAGGTGCCCGCCAGATCGGCGTAGCGCGGACGTGCGATGACCTTGGCCGCCGAGAAGCGCAGCACGGTGTCGTCGGTGATGTCGTAGGCGATGTTGAAGCTCGGCAGCGCCTTGCGATAGTCGTTGGTCTCGGCGACACGGTCGAAGTTGGTGCCGCCGTCGTTGCTCTGCCAGAACTCGGACTTGTCGGTGGTGTCGACCAGGCGCACCCCGACATTACCGCGCCACTGGCCGGATTCGAAGTTCAACTGCGTGTAGACGTTCTGGGTGATTTCCTTGACCTGGAACGAGGCGCCGAAATCGGTGCGGTACGGGCCCTGCGGCTGCGACAACAAATAGTTGCGCACGGCATTGAGGTTGGCGGTCGGCCAGGTGGTCAGGTCGCCGCTGGCGCCCAGGCCGTCGTACAGGCTGCTGGGCGTGCTGCCCGGATTGAACTGCGTCAGCGAGACCGCATCGGTGGAGTTGATGCGGTTGCCGCGCGCGTCCACGCCATTGTTGTGGTTGATGTACTTGTAGCCGAATTGCAACTTGGTGAACGGGCCCCACTCAAGATCGCGCGAAGCATCCCACTGGAAGTACTTTTCCTCGTCCTTGCTCTTCTGGTACGCGATACCGCCGGCCTGCATGATGCCGGTGTTGGTGCCGGGAATATTGCCCTGCTGACCCGGTGCCAGGCCTGCGGGATTGCCCGGCAACACCCAGTTCGAGGCGCCGCCGTTGTCGTAGTTCACCGAGGTGTTCTGACCGTCGAAGGCGTAGTTGTAGCCGCCGTCCTGCATCAGGAACTTCATCAAGTACTCGGGGTTCTTGCCGCCGGTGGCCTGCGTGCTGCCGACCTGGCTGGTGAACACCCACTTCTCGCCGGACCAGTCGTGGCGCAGGTTCAGGCTCTTGGTGGTGACGGTGCTTTCGCGGTAGTTCGCATCCAGCTGCGCGTAGGGCTGCCCGGCGGCGCCATCGCTGACCATGGCCGAGGTCACCACACCATTTTCCACGTTGGCGCTGGTGATTTTCTGACGGTCGTCATTACATGCCGGGCACACGTAGCGCGCCTGGCTGAAGTTGTTGTACTTGCCCTTGATGTACAGACCGGTCAGGTTGAACTCGTTCTGCTCGTTCGGCTTCCACTGCAGTGCGCCCTGCACGCCGCTGCGTTCGCGGGTCTGCTGGAAGAACGCGCTGCTGATGCCGGCCGGAACGCGTGCGGTAGCCACATCGCTGCCGTCGCCGGTGATGGTGGCAGTCGGTGGAATGCCCTGGCCGGTGGTGTAGCCGAAGTATTCGATACCGGCGCGTGCCAGGTCCTGCTTGTCATGCGTGGCGGAGATCAACGCGCCGAAGGTCTCGTCGTCGTTCTTCCAGCTCCACAGCGCCGAGCCGCGCGGATTGCCTTCTTCCGAACGGTCGTTGTAGTTGTAGCCGACCGAGCCGCGGATGGTGTTCTTGGGCAGGTCCAGCGGCTTGCGGGTGTGCACGATCACGGTACCGCCGATCGAGCCTTCGTCGATGCGCGCTTCCGGGGTCTTGTAGACCTCCATCAGGCCGATGATTTCCGGCGACAGCAGGGTGTAGTTGAAGGTACGGCCGCTGGTGTCGGTCGGGTTGCCGCCCCAATCGCCCGAGGCGATGGTCTGGCCGTTGAGCAGCACGCGGTTCAAGGCCGGGTCGGTGCCGTTGATGCTGACCTTTTCGCCTTCGCCGAACTGGCGGTCGACGCTGATGCCCGGCAGGTGCGACAGCGATTCGGCGGCATTGATGTCCGGGAACTTGCCGATGTCTTCGGCGCTGATCGCATCGACGATCGAGTTGGCCGAGCGCTTGACCGACTGGCTCTTCTCCAGCGATGCGCGATAACCGGTGACGGTGATGGTATCCAGCTCGGTGGTCGCCGACGGCGTGGCGGCAGGAGCCTGTTGTTCTTGTCCGGCAGCCATTGCAGAGCCGGAGCAGTACAGAGCGGCGGTAATACAGAGTGCTAACGTCGTGGTGCGGCTGTGCATGGCTAAACCTCGTTGGTTAGTGCTGTGAGCGCGCCGCCTATGTAAAGGCGTCACGCGCTCGGCGTGGCCGGCAAAACAACACGCCCTGACCGATCGCGGTGATCGCACTGGCACGCGTCGCAAGAGGCGGGCCCGGGTGATTCGCGTGGTAGAGGAGGTGTCCCCCGTGTGGTGAAGCGGTAGAGCGAATGCGACTTCAGTGAGTCGAACATCGGGTGATGTCCCGCTCACGAATCTGGAATGCACCGGCGAGGGAGTAGCCCGTTCCTGAGTACCGAACAGTCCATGGCCCCTCCTGCCAGAACCCCGATTTGGATCGAGTCTCGCGTAGCGTTGACAGCGTTGTCAACACATCGTCACAGATCTCTGAAGCGGCTGCGATTGCGCTGCAATGCAGCATTTGTTGGTGATGCCGCGCACTGCACCGACGCGGCTGCGCAACGCATCAAGAGTGGCGCCGCGTCGCGATCAGCTGTTTCTATGGGGAATTACGCCTATGCAGATGGCGGACCCTGATTTGTGCTGAAATCGCTGTCATGGATGCGGATTTTTAGTGGATGATGAGATTAGCGGCATCCTGTTTAAATCGTGATCGCCACGGTTGCGTTACAAAGCGATTACTGACAACGTTGTCTACCCCGTTACCGTTCGTCGGACAACGGGCATGACGCCAGCCCGCGGCCACTTATCAGGAGAATGCGTGAGCGCAAGCAGTCCAATGGAAGCGGTGGCCTTTCCGCGCCCCGACACCTTCGTTGCCGCAGACGTGGGGGGGACGCATGTGCGTCTGGCGCTGGTGTGCGAAAGCCCCGATCCACGCCAACCGGTCACGGTGCTGGACTACCGCAAGTACCGGTGTGCCGACTACCCGGGCCTGGCCGAGATCATGGCCGCGTTCTTTGCGGAGCTGGGCTGTGCACCGGTGCAGCGTGGCGTCATCGCCAGCGCCGGGTATGCGCTGGAAGACGGCAGTGTGATCACCGCAAACTTGCCGTGGGTGCTGGCGCCGGAGCAGATCCGTCGCCAGCTCGGCATGCAGGCATTGCATCTGGTCAACGATTTCGAGGCTGTGGCGCATGCGGCCAATTACATGGTCGGCAATCAGGTCCTGCAGTTGTCCGGCCCGCCGCAGGGTGCGCCGGGTCCGGCGCTGATCCTGGGCCCGGGCACCGGCCTGGGCGCGGCGTTGTGGATTCCCAACGGCGCCAATCCGGTGGTGTTGCCGACCGAGGCCGGCCACGCCGCGCTTGCCGCCGTCAGCGATCTGGAAGTGGCCTTGCTGCAGGAGCTGCGTCGCACCCGCACGCATGTGGCCACCGAGCACCTGCTCTCCGGCCCGGGCCTGTTGAATCTCTACACCGCACTGGCCGCGCTGCGTGGCGTGCCGGCGCTGCACGCCAGCCCGGCCTATGTCACCGCCGCCGCGCTGTCTGGCGAGGACGTGCTGGCACGCGATGCGCTACAGGCGTTCTGCGGCTTCATGGGCAGCGTGGTCGGCGACATGATGCTGCTCTATGGTGTGCGCAGCGGTGTCTATCTGGCGGGTGGATTCCTGCCGCAGATCGCCGCATTCGTGGCCGCAAGCGATTTCGTCGCACGTCTGCTCGACAAGGGCGCATTGCGTCCGGCGCTGGAGCAGGTGCCGGTGAGCATCGTCGAGCACGGCCAGCTCGGTGTGATCGGCGCGGCCAGCTGGTTCCTGCAGCACGGCCGCTGAGCCTCGCGCATCGCCAAGTGCACCAGGCTAGCTGTACCAAACCGATCAACTCCACATCCTTCGTAGGAGCGCACCCGGGCGCGACGAGGCATTCCCGATAACGCCAGGTCGCGCCCAGGTGCGCTCCTACGATGTCGTGGCGCTATAAGTCCCCGAACCGCGACTGCAGCGCCGCAATCGCCGCCAGCCCCGCGGTTTCGGTGCGCAGAATGCGCGGCCCCAGTTGCAGGCCGCTGAAACCGGCATCGGCGAGGATGGCGCGATCGCGCGGCGACCAGCCGCCTTCCGGGCCGATCGCCACGATCACATGCGGTTGCGCGCCGAGCGCCAGGCTGCCCAGGCGATGCTCTCCGTGCGGGTCCAGCGTCAGCCGTAGCGCCTGCGGATCGCTGGCCTGCGCCGCGTCCTGCAGGCCGTGCGGCGCAGCGACCGTGGGAATGCGCGCACGTCCGGACTGCTCGCAGGCCGACACCACCACGCTGCGCCAATGCGCCAGGCGTTTTTCCATGCGCGCCGCATCCAGCTTGACCTCGGTGCGCTCGGCGTTGACCGGCACAACCGCCGTCACCCCCAGCTCGGTGGCCTTCTGCAGGATCAGATCCATCTTCTCGCCGCGCGCGATGCCCTGGATCAGGGTGATCGACAACGGCGACTCGTTGCGCAGCGGCTCGGCACGTTCCACCAGTGCGCGCGCCTCGCGTTTGCCGGCCAGGGTGATGCGCGCGTGGTAGTCGCTGCCGTCGCCGTTGAACAGCACGCAGGCATCGCCCTCGCGCAGTCGCAGCACACGCAGCAGGTGATTGGCCGACTCTTCCGGCAGCGTCACCTCCTGGTCGCAGTGCAGCGGCAGTGCGACATGGGAGCGGGTCAGGCGCATGCAACGGCCTCCTCGATGGCGTGGCGGGTGGTCGCAGCCAGCAGCGCAAGTTGCGCGTCGTCCACGCAGTACGGCGGCATCCAGTACAGCACGTCGCCGAGCGGGCGCAGCACCACGCCCTTGTCGAGTGCGGCGCGATAGGCCTTCAGACCCACCCGCGCCGCAGACGGAAATGGCGTGCGCTTGTCACCGCCCTGCGTGAGTTCGAACGCCACGATCATGCCGGCCTGGCGCACGTCGGCCACCGCGGGGTGTTCGCCGATCTGCGCAGCCAGCGTGGTCATGTGCGCGGCGGTACGCTGGTTGCGCGCAATCACATCGTCGTCTGCAAAGATCTGCAGGGTTGCCAGCGCGGCGGCGCATGCCAGCGGATTGCCGGTGTAGCTATGCGAATGCAGGAACGCGCGTTCGCGCGAGTCGTCCAGGAATGCGTCGTACAACTGCTGCGTGGCCAGCACCGCCGACAGCGGCAGGAATCCGCCGGTCAGCCCCTTGGACAGGCACAACAGGTCGGGCATGATCCCGGCCTGTTCGCAGGCGAACAGGCTGCCGGTGCGGCCGAAGCCGGTGGCGATCTCGTCGGCGATCAGGAACGCGCCATGCGCGTCGCACAGTTCGCGTGCGCGGCGCAGATAGGCCGGGTGATACATGCGCATGCCGCCTGCGCACTGCACGCGCGGCTCCAGGATCAGCGCGCAGATTTCGCCGGGCGATTGTTCGAACACCGCCTGCAGCGCATCGGCCGCCTGCAGTGCGTAGTCTTCCGCGCTCTGTCCGGGCTCGGCCAGGTAGGCATCGGGCGAGGGCGCAAAGATCGACTCCAGCAGCAACGGCGCATACACGCGCCGATACAGCGGGATGTCGCCGACCGACAGCGCGCCGATGGTCTCGCCGTGGTAGCCGTTTTCCAGCGCGACGAAACGCGTGCGGCGGTGCTCGCCGCGGTTATGGAAGTAGTGGAAGGCCATCTTCAAGGCCACTTCCACGCCGGCCGAGCCATTGTCGGCATAGAACACCTTGGACAACGGTGCGCGGCCGGCCTGGCGCGGCGCGATCGCCAACAGGCGCTCGGCCAGCTGTACGGCGGGCGCATGGGTGAAGCCGGCCAGCATCACCTGCTCCAGTTCGCCAGCCTGGCGCGCGATGGCGGCGCCGATGCGCGGTTCGCTATGGCCGAACAGGTTGGTCCACCAACTGCTGACCGCGTCCAGGTAGTGGCGACCGTCGTGGCCGATCAGCCACGCACCATCGCCACGCGCGATCGGCACCAGCGGAAGTGTGTGCGGGTGCTCGCGCATCTGCGTGCAGGGGTGCCACAGCACCTCAAGATCGCGTTGCCGCCAATGTTCGTCAGCTTGAGAGGCTGCCGGGTCTGCTAGGATTTCGGGCTCATGAACATGTCGATGCATACGCCTATTCTATCGGTCGGCTCCGCCGCTGCGTGCTACGCATGAGTCCGCGCCTGCCAACCATCCACAAGATCACCGATCTGGGTGACGGGCCGTTCCGTCGCCAGCAGCTGGATCTGGAATTTTCCAACGGCGAGCGTCGCCTTTACGAGCGCCAGCTCAGCCAGGGCCACGGCGCGGTGGTGGTGGTGCCGATGCTCGACGCGCAGACCGTGCTGCTGGTGCGCGAGTACGCTGCCGGCGTGCATCGCTACGAGCTGGGCCTGGTCAAGGGCCGCATCGATGCCGGCGAGACGCCGGAGCAGGCCGCCGACCGCGAGCTCAAGGAAGAAGCCGGTTACGGCGCGCGCCAGGTGCAGGTGCTGCGTGCGATGACGCTCGCTCCTACTTATATGAGTCACCAATCCTGGTTGGTGCTGGCACGCGACCTCTATCCCGAGCGCCTGGTGGGCGACGAGCCGGAAGAGATGGAGGTGGTGCCCTGGCCGATCGCCCGTCTGGACGAATTGATGCTGCGCGAAGATTTTTCCGAAGGCCGTTCGCTGGCCGCCTTGTTCATTGCGCGCGAGTGGCTGGAGCGCAACCCATGATCCGCATCCCGATGGAACTGCGCGAAACCGTGATCGCCATCGCCCGCGAAGCGGGGGCGGCGATCATGGATGTCTATGCGCAGGATTTTGCGGTCGAAATCAAGGACGACGCCAGCCCGCTGACCCAGGCCGACCTTGCCGCCAACCGTGTCATCGTCGAAGGCTTGCGCCGGGTCACCCCGGACGTGCCGGTGCTGTCGGAAGAATCCGCGCACGTGGCCTGGGAAGACCGCCAGTTCTGGACCAGCTACTGGCTGGTCGACCCGCTCGACGGCACCCGCGAATTCGTCAAGCGCAACGGCGAGTTCAGCGTCAACATCGCCCTGATCCATATGGGCGCACCGGTGCTCGGCGTGGTGCAGGCGCCGGTCGATGGCCGGGTCTGGTACGCCGCACGGGGCGAGAACGCCTACCGCCGCGATGGCGACCGCGACGAAATGCTGCACACGCGCACGCCGGCAGCCACGCCGCTGCGGGTCGCGGCCAGTCGCTCGCATCGCGATGCGCGCACTGCTGCCGCGCTGGAGCGCATGGGCGAGATCGATGTGGTCGCGCAAGGCTCGTCGTTGAAGTTCTGCCGCATCGCCGAAGGCGACCTGGACGTGTATCCGCGCTTCGGCCCCACCTCCGAGTGGGACACCGCAGCCGGCCAGTGCGTGCTGCACGCCGCCGGCGGTGTGCTGCTGGCCGGCGGCACCGGCAAACCGTTCCGTTACAACCGCCGCGACACCTTGCTCAATGGCGATTTCATCGCGCTGGGCGATCCCAATCTGCCGTGGCGCAGCTGGCTGGTGTGAGCACCGCCGACCGCCGCTTGCGCGCTCGCCGGTTGGATCCGGCAGTTGCGCGCACTCCCGATGCAGTCATGTTCAATGCGGTCCCTGCCCATCGCCTGCCGCCAGGTGACGCGGCACGTGCCTGCGGCATCGCCCGGGCACGCCACTCCACTGCACCACACCTGCCAGGAACACACCATGTCTCAGTCCCCGCCGACCGGCGACCTCCAGCGCCTGCTGCAGCTGATGGCGCGCCTGCGCGATCGTGAGCACGGCTGTCCGTGGGATGTGGAGCAGACCTTCGCCAGCATCGCGCCGTACACCATCGAAGAAGCCTACGAAGTCGCCGACGCCATCGATCGCAACGACCTGCCGGCTCTGCGCGACGAGCTGGGCGACCTTCTCCTGCAGGTGGTCTTCCACGCGCAGATGGCCGCCGAGCAGGGCGCATTCGGATTCGCCGACGTGGTCGCCACGCTCAGCGACAAGCTGGTGCGTCGCCACCCGCACGTGTTTGCCGAGCAACGTGCCGACGATGCGCAGGCGGTGAGCGCCAACTGGGAGCAGATCAAGCGCGACGAACGTCGCGCGGCCGGCCATCAGGACGACTCCGCACTTGCCGGCATCGCACGCGGCCTGCCGGAATGGCAGCGCTCCACCAAGCTGCAGGCGCGTGCGGCGCGGGTCGGCTTCGATTGGCCCGGCCCGGCCCCGGTGCTGGAAAAGCTGCAGGAAGAAATCGAGGAACTGCGCGTGGAGTTCGCGCGTGGCCCGGTCGCCGACAACCAGGCGCGGCTGGAAGACGAGCTCGGCGATGTGTTGTTCGTCTGCGCCAACCTGGCGCGCCACGCCAGGGTCGACGTGGGTGCGGCGCTGCGCCATGCCAATCTCAAGTTCGAGCGCCGCTTTCGCGCGATGGAAGCGCAGGCACAGGCGGACGGCACCTCCCTGGCCGCGCTGTCGCTGCAGCAGCAGGAGGCGCTGTGGCAACAGGTCAAGCGCGGAGAACGCGGCGGTGATCCGTCCGCTCTCGGTCAGGCTGCCGCGGCACCTGCCACCGACGCGCCCGCGGCCGGTGATCAGGCGCGCGACACTCCGGAGCTGCAGCATGCCGACGTTGGCAAGCAAGGCGTCGACAAGCCAGGCCGCGCATGACTGCTGTACCGACCACGCTGTTGCTGTTCGCGGCCACTGCCGTCGCCGAGCTGGTCGGCTGCTACCTGCCGTATCTGTGGCTGCGCAAGGGCGGCAGCATCTGGTTGCTGCTGCCGACGGCGCTGAGCCTGGCCGTCTTCGTCTGGTTGTTGAGCCTGCATCCAGATGCCAGCGGCCGCGTGTATGCCGCCTATGGCGGGGTCTATATCGCCAGTGCGCTGCTGTGGCTGTGGTGGGTGGACGGGGTGACGCCGACGCGTTGGGATCTGCTGGGCGCAGTCTGCTGCCTGCTCGGCATGGCGATCATCATGTTCTCGCCGCGCGGCGCCTGAGCGCGCCTTCGCAGCAACGTCTGCGCCTTGTAAACCGCGATTGGCTGCGCGTTGCGGCGAGCTGCGTAACGCCGACACGCTGCCCGAGGTGGTCAGCCACAGCGCCGCATGCAGGGTCGTGACCGCCGTTGCCGAAGCTAGGGCGCGCAGTGGGGACAGGTGGCGCTAGGGCATACTCAAGCCAAGGATCGATTCGTCATCGCAAGGGGCTGCTCATGTTTCCGACTTCTTTCTTGGCCATCGCCGTTCTGGTCGCTGGCGTCATCGTGTTGTTCAAGACCGTGCGCATGGTGCCGCAGGGCTTTCAGTGGACGGTGGAGCGCTTCGGCCGCTACACCCACACCATGAGTCCGGGTCTGCACTTTCTGGTGCCGGTGGTCTACGGCGTGGGGCGCAAGATCAACATGATGGAGCAGGTGCTCGACGTGCCCAGCCAGGACGTCATCACCAAGGACAACGCGGTGGTGCGCGTGGATGGCGTGGTGTTCTTCCAGGTGCTCGATGCCGCCAAGGCCGCCTATGAGGTCTCCAACCTGGAGATCGCCTCGATCGCGCTGGTGCAGACCAACATCCGCACCGTGATCGGCTCGATGGATCTGGACGAATCGCTGAGCCAGCGCGAGACCATCAATGCGCAGCTGCTCAGCGTGGTCGACCAGGCCACCAATCCCTGGGGCATCAAGGTCACCCGCATCGAGATCCGCGACATCCAGCCGCCGCGCGACCTGATCGACTCGATGGCGCGGCAGATGAAGGCCGAGCGCGAGAAGCGCGCGCAGATCCTCGAGGCCGAGGGCTCGCGCCAGTCGGAAATCCTGCGCGCCGAAGGCGAGAAGCAGGCCGCCGTGCTCGAGGCCGAAGGCCGCAAGGAAGCCGCCTTCCGCGACGCCGAGGCGCGCGAGCGTCTGGCCGAGGCCGAAGCCAAGGCCACCCAGATGGTCTCCGATGCGATCGCCAATGGCAGCGTGCAGGCGATCAACTATTTCGTCGCGCAGAAGTATGTGGAGGCGTTCAAGGCGCTGGCCACCGCGCCCAATCAGAAGTTCGTGCTGATGCCGATGGAATCCAGCGGCGTCATCGGCTCGATCGCCGGCATCGCCGAGCTGGCAAAGGAAGCGCTGAACAAACCCGACGCGAGCCATGTGCGCGTGCCGCCGATGCCCCCGCGCGTGGGAGGCTGAGCCATGCGTTGGGACGTGGTGGCCTGGGCGGTGCTGGCGTTGCTGTTGATTGCTGCCGAGACGCTGGTGCCCGGCGCGTTCCTGCTGTGGATGGGCATTGCCGCCGCAGCGGTGTGCGTGCTGGTGCTCGCGTTGCCGGGCATGTCGCTGCTGCTGCAGATCGTTGCCTTCGTGCTGCTGAGTTTCGTCTCGGTGCAGGTGTATCGCAGCTGGTTTCGCGGCAAGGGCCGGCAGAGCGATCGGCCCCTGCTCAACCGACGTGCCGAGCAGTTGATCGGCCGTTGCGTGGTGCTCGACCAGGCAATCCACGAGGGACGCGGCCGTGCCAAGGTCGACGACGCGTTCTGGGTGGTCAGCGGCCCGGACCTTCCGGCCGGCACGCCCGTGCGCATCGTCGGTGTCGATGGCATGACCTTGCAGGTGCAGGCGGCCGGTTGATCGGGCAGGGCACGCGCGTCGTGCCCATGCAGCGATGCTGCAGCGCGGCGCGATAGGGCGCGGCCAGGTCCAGCGGTCGGCGGCGCGCTGCCGCATCGCCTGCGCCGTTTCCCCCAAGCACGGCCGGGCGGCGATAATGGTCCTCTTTCCCTTGGACCGGTGCGCATGACCCAGAAGACCATCCTCAACGACACCCATCGTGCGCTCGGCGCCAAGATGGTCGACTTCGGCGGTTGGGACATGCCGATCCATTACGGCTCGCAGCTGGACGAGCACCACCAGGTGCGTCGCGACGCCGGCATGTTTGATGTCAGCCACATGACCGTGGTCGACCTGCACGGTCCGCGCGTGCGCGAGTTCCTGCGCTACCTGCTGGCCAACTCGGTGGACAAGCTCAAGGTCTCCGGCAAGGCGCTGTACACCTGCATGCTCAATCCGCAGGGCGGGGTGATCGACGATCTGATCGTCTACTTCCTGCGCGAGGACTTCTTCCGCCTGGTGGTCAACGCCGCCACCCGCGAAAAGGACCTGCAGTGGATCGGCGAACAGGCCGCAGCCTTCCAGGTGCGCGTGGAAGAGCGCAGCGACTTTGCGATGATCGCCGTGCAAGGCCCCAACGCGCGCGCCAAGGTGATCGAACTGGTGGATCCGGCCGATACCGTAGCGGCGAGCAAGCTCGGCCGTTTCGCTGCGCTGCAGACGCGTTCGCGCGATGGCGTGGAGCTGTTCCTTGCGCGCACCGGCTACACCGGCGAAGACGGTTTCGAAATTGTGTTGCCGCAGGAGGCAGCGGTGGCGTTCTGGAACGCGCTGCTCGCGCAGGGCGTCAAGCCGGCCGGCCTGGGCGCACGCGACACCTTGCGTCTGGAGGCCGGCATGAATCTCTACGGCCAGGACATGGACGACACGGTCAGTCCGTACGAGGCCGCGCTGGCCTGGACGATCGCCCTGGACGACGGCCGCGACTTCATCGGTCGCGCCGTGCTCGAGTCGCAAAAGGCGCAGGGCGCACCGCGTCAGCTGATCGGTGTGGTGATGGACGAGAAGGGCGTGCTGCGGCATGGCCAGACCGTGCTCAGCGCCAGCGGCGAAGGCGAGATCCTGTCCGGCACCTTCTCGCCCACGCTCGGCAAGGCGATCGCGTTTGCGCGCGTGCCGGCCGGCAGCATCGACGCGCTGCGCGTGGACATCCGTGGCAAGCAGGTGCCGTTGCGCGCGGTGAAGTTTCCGTTCGTGCGCGACGGCCAGGCGCAGCCCGGCGTCCTCGGCGAATGAGTCAGACCTCTGCCGGGCGTGCAAACGTCTGGCAGCGTGCAACATCCATCGCCACCCACCGGCCGACACGCGCGTGCACCTGTCTTGTCGTGCGGTCTAAACTAGCCACCTGTCCCCAACCCATCAGTTTCCCCGGAGCACACCCATGAGCGAGATCCCTGGCGACCTCAAGTTCCTCAAATCCCACGAGTGGGCCCGCGTCGAAAGCAGCGGCCGCGTGACCGTCGGCATCTCCGACCACGCGCAGGGCTTGCTGGGCGACTTGGTCTACGTCGAACTGCCCGGCGTCGGCGACACCGTGCAGGTTGGCAACGGCGCGGCGGTGGTGGAGTCGGTCAAGGCCGCCTCTGACGTCTACAGCCCGGTCAGCGGCACCGTCGTCGAGGTCAACAGCGCACTCAGCGACAAGCCGGAGACCATCAACGAAGACGCCTACGGCGAAGGCTGGATCTTCGTGGTCGAACTCGACGACAAGGAAGAGCTCAACGACCTGCTGTCGCCGGACGACTACGCCGAGCTGCTGGAAGACGAAGCGCACTGACCGCGCCTCGCCCGTCGCACACCCGGATGGCCGCTCTTTGGAGCGGCCATTTTTTTGTCTGCGTGGCGATGGCCGCGCGCCGATCCCGCCTGCCGATGGCGTGCGTGCTGTCGATCTGCGCGCGCCCGACCGGTGCCGGCTGTCGCTCGCAGTCGAAGCCTTTGCCGATGTTCGACGACCGTGCACTCGCCAGCGGCATGCGCGCGCGACATCGTCGAACGCGACGCGACTGTCGCGGTGTCGGATTTCTGGCGTGAGCCGGTCGTGAGGAGATGGCGTGCAGCCGGTGAAAAATGTTTGCAGCGTCGCCTGCATCCAACCTCGCACACGGTGCGCAACGCATGCCGTTGGCAGCGCATGCGGATGCACGCATGGGTCGAAAACTGCGCAATAAGTTTGCGCATTTTTGCTTGTGCGAGGCCTCAGGCAAGCTTGGTCGATAAAAAATTTTCAGCTGGCGGACAGGCGGCGCGCACTGCGGCAAGCAGGCGTGCGCTGCTACGTCGCTGCAGTGGGCAACAGCGTGCATGTCTGCATCGCTAAAAAAAAACAGCACAAAAGAAGTGCTTTTTTGAAAACGTCGTTGCGCCGCTGCATGCCAAGGGCAGCGACGCGCGCCATCGCACGGCGTCTTTGGACCCGCTCGACGGGACGCATCGCGACGAGGCGTTGAAAAAAAAATGCAAAAGAGTGTTGACAGTAAAAAAAAGCGTGATTAGGTTTCGCCCAGCAGACGTTGCTGCGAAAGAGAGTGAGCAGAATCGACATCAAGCCGACACGCTTGTTCCCGATGTCCACCGAAGCGCTATCCACGGTGGAGTTGGGTCCGCTTCTCTCCGAAAAAGCAGCAGTCGCTCCGATCACGCACCCGCGTCGCTGTTCGATGCGGGTGTTTCTGTATCCGTCCCGTCGCGCATTACCTGCGGACGGTTCCCGACGACGGCGTGCCGTTGCGGGGTTTGCTTCAACTGGGCGTTTCACCTCCATAGTTCACTGACGAGGAGCCAATTACATGGCCACTGCAAAAGCTGCGAAAAAGAAACCCACTGCCAAGAAGGCAGTGAAGAAGACTGCCGCCAAGAAGGCAGTCAAGAAGGTCGCCAAAAAGGCAACCGCCAAGAAGGCAGTGAAGAAGACTGCTGCCAAGAAGGCCGTCAAGAAGACTGCAAAGAAGGCAACCGCCAAGAAGGCAGTGAAGAAGACTGCAAAGAAGGCAACCAAGAAGACTGCCGCCAAGAAGGCAGTGAAGAAGACTGCGAAGAAGGCGACCAAGAAGACTGCCGCCAAGAAGGCTGTCAAGAAGACCGCCAAGAAGGCAGTAAAGAAGACCGCGAAGAAGGCAGTTGCCAAGAAGGCGACCAAGAAGTCCGCGACCAAGAAGACTGCCGCCAAGAAGCCTGCTGTGAAGAAGGTCGCCAAGAAGAAGCCGGCCGTTCGCAAGAAGAAGGCCGCTCCGGTCGCGCTGCCCGCAACCCCGGCGCCGCTGATCTGATCCGCACCACCCGATCGCCGTAAACATCGAGCTCTCTCCCCGACGCCCAGCGGGGAGGGAGCTTTTTTATTGGTGGGCCCAGGACGTCCGTGATCAAGGAAGTCCCGGTCGCACGCAGGCAGCCGAGGCTATCGCCGCCGGATGCGTTGCGCTGTGCGTGACGGGATGTCAGGCCGGGACGTTGTGGCTATCGCCGCACTATCGTCGCTTGCCACCCGCCACTCGTTTTCGCCGGTCCAACCCTGTTGGTGGGCTGGGCCGCTCCTCCGCCCGCCCAAACTGGCCATCCTTTGTCCCGATCGGTAGTGCCGCCATCGATTGGCGTAGCGGTGCAATGTGTTGGTCGTGCCAGGGAGGGAATGCATTGGGCCGCATCATGGGGCGGGCCACCCGTCCGCTGTTCGGTCAGGTCTTACGCACGCACTCTGCAAGCTGACTCAGACCTGCGCCTGCCATGATCGTCATCGCATGACCATGGAGCGATGCCCGGCTCCCGGCCACCGATGTCGGCACGCCCGATTCGATCCTGCATGCCAGAAACGACACAGGCGGCCGAAGCCGCCTGTGTGCGAGGTCGCAGCAACGCCAACTCAGCGCGGCGATGCCACCGACTTGCCCGACGAGGCACCCTTGCCGGCAGGATCGGGACGCTCGGCCAGCATGTTCTCGCTGCCGAAGTCGCCATCCACATCGATATCCAGCCAACGCTTGGCGGGCAGACCCAGCGCACGATCCAGAATGGTCGGCAGCATGCCGGAAGGCAGGCCGCTTTCGCCGTTCCACATGATCGCGATGCCGAGGTCGCGCTCGGGCAGCAGCGCGACCAGGCCGCGATAACCCTGCACCGCGCCGGCATGGAAGACGACCTGATGGCCGGCGTAATCGAACACGCGCCAGCCCAGCGCGTAGCTGGCAGCGTCCACACGCTCGTGGCGCCAGCCCGAGCGCATCTCCCCAGGCGTGGAGATCAGCGGCGCGTGCAGCGTCGCCAGCAGCGGCGCAGGCAGCACGTCGGTGCGGTGGCCGGTGTGCGCGAGCAGCCACTGCGCCATGTCGCTGGCGCTGGCATTGACACCGGCAGCGGGAGCCAGACGGTAGTAGGTCGGCTTGGGCGTCAGCGACACCCAGCCATTGCGGCTGCGCACGTGCGGGCGCGCCCAGCGCGGGCTGGCCTGGATACCGGCCAGACCCATGCTCGCATCGTTCATGCCCAGCGGCTTGAAGATGCGGCGCTCCACCGACTGCTCGTAGAAGCTGCCCGACGCAGCAAACACCACATCGCCGACCAGGCTGAAGGCGACGTTCTGGTACGCATAGCAATCGCCGGGCGCGCAGCGCAACGGCGCGGCGGCAAGCTTGTGACTGAGCGAGTAATAGTCGACGTTGGATTCGATATCGTTGTCGTAGGCATTGCGGGTCAGCCCGACGCGGTGGCTGAGCACCTCGGCGACGGTGAGCTGCCGGGTGGCGACGTTATTGCTGAGCTGGAAGCCGGGCACGTAGTCCACCACCTTGCTGTCCCAACGCAGCACGCCGTCGTTGACCAGCAACCCGGTCATGGTGCCGGCGAAGGCCTTGGACAGCGATGCCAGACGGAACACGGTATGCGCGTCGACCGGCTGCGGGTGATTGACGTCGGTGACGCCATAGCCGCGCGCGCTCAGCACCTTGCCGCCCTGCACGATCGCCATCGCCATGCCGGGCAGGCGATTGCCGTAGGTCAGCTGGTTGGCCATCGATTCGAACGCAGCCACATCGAACCCGGCGGCCGGGGCCAGCACCTGGCTGGCCGGGAGCGACGCACGGTATTGCAGCGGAGCGGTGGGCGACTGCACGACGGTAGCCGGCTGCAGCGCAGAAGCAGCCGGCGCAGGTGTCTGCGCGGTGGAAGAGAGGGCCAGAGGCAATAACGCCCCGAGCAGCCCGATGGCCAACGGTCGGAACCGTCGGCGCCTGCGCATTTGAGTCATGGTTGTCCCGCCTGTTCCACTGCCTCCGGCGATTCTAGCGCCGCGCTTCGCAATAGCACAAACTGCCGGAAGATGAATGGGCATCATATTGATCCTATTGATGATTTTAGGTTCATAAATCGACCTGCGCGGGGCCTTTCCAGCGCCACCCGGAGTCTGTGCAGAGACAGCTGCAAGCAGCGTGCCGTAGCCGCACGCCATCGATATAGTGCGTGCCGCCCGCTGCTGCTGGTGGTGCAGCGCGGCATCGGCTAACTTGCGCGCTTGTTTCGCGGGTGTTGCCGCTGCCATGTCCCTGCTGTCGCGCCCGTTGATGCGAGCGAGCCTTACCTGATGACCAGCCCCTCTCCGCCGCGCTCTGCGGCTGGCCGTCTGAGCGTGGCATTGCGCAGCTCGCCGCCGCTGGCGTGGTCGTTCCTGTATTTCTTCTGCTTGCTCAGCGGCTACTACGTGCTGCGCCCGGTGCGCGAGGCGATGAGTGCGTCGGCGGATGTGGAAGCGATCTTCCCCACCGGCATGACCGCCTTCTTCGCCGCGCATGGCGTGCCGCTCAAGGACTTCACCCTGCAGGTGCTGTTTACCTGCACCTTCCTGATCATGGTGTTGCTGCAGCCGGTCTACGGCGCGCTGGTCAGCCGCTACCCGCGCCGGGTGTTCCTGCCGGCGGTATATGGCTTCTTCATCGCGACCCTGTTGCTGTTCTACGTGTTGTTCGACAGCGGCGTGCCCGGGCGCGGCATGGCGTTCTTCCTGTGGGTGACCGTCTTCAACCTGTTTGCGGTGGCGGTGTTCTGGAGCTTCATGGCCGACGTCTTCAGCAATGCCGAAGCGCGCAATTACTACGGTTACATCGGTGCGGCCGGCACGCTGGGCGCGTTTCTCGGTCCGATCCTCACCCGCACACTGGTCGAGCGCATCGGTATCGCACATCTGATGCTGGTGTCGGCCGGGTTCCTGACGGTGTGCGTGGTCTGCGTGCTGCGTCTGCGCCTGTGGGCGGTGGCGCGCGAGCAGGAGCGACAGCTGGGCTCCGGCGAGGTGCCGATGGGCGGCGATGTGCTGGGCGGGCTCAAGCTGATCGTGCGCGAGCCGTTGCTGCGCTGGCTGGCCTTCATGGTGCTGTTCGGCGTGGGCGTCGGCACCTTGCTCTACAACGAGCAGGCAGCGCTGGTACGTCGTCTCTACACGGACGCAGCGGCGGCTACCGCCTATTACGCCAGCATCGACCTGGCGATCAACGCGCTGACCCTGGTGTTGCAGCTGCTGGTGACGCGCGCGCTGCTGTCGCGTTTCGGTATCGCACCGGCGCTGTTGATTCCGGGCGTGGCGATCACGCTGGGCTATGCGGTGCTGACGGCCTCGCCGCTGCCGATGATGCTTGCGATCGTGCAGGTGATCACCCGCTCCAGCGAGTTCGCACTGGCCAAGCCGGCGCGCGAGACCTTGTACACGCGGGTGGATCGGGAATGGCGTTACAAGGCCGGCGCGGCGATCGACACGGTGATCTACCGCGGTGGCGATCTCACCTTCGTCTGGGTGCACAAGCTGGTGTCGGCATTCGGCTCCAGCGCAGTGTTCGGCGTCGGTCTGCTGGTGGCATCGGGCATGACCCTTGGCGCGTTCGGCCTGCTCCGCGAGGCGCGCAAATTGCCCCCAGAGCGCGATGCGGAGACGGGCAATCAGGTCTCCGACTAGGAGCGGTCAACAAGTGGCCTGGTTGCAGGGCTCTTGCTCGCCCATCCTCGCGGGACACGCCGCAGGTAGGTCCCAGTAGGCTCTTATGCGGCACCAATGCCGCATAAGGTCCCGCGACGAGGGGCGGGCAAGGACCTGTCGAGATATCGGTGTGCACGGTGTTCAACAAAACAGCCGCAGCCGGTGCGGCGTCCTCGCCGCGCCCTCGACGCTGTGTGTTTGCTGCAGGGCCCTTGCCCGCCCACCATCGCGGGACACGCCGCAAGTACGTCCTTGTAGGCTCTTACGCGGCATCCATGCCGCGTAAGGTCCCGCGACGGTGGGCGGGCAAGGACCGGTCGAGCTAGTCGGTGTGCATGGTATTCAACAAAACGGCCGCAGCCGGTGCGGTGTCCTCGCCGCGCCTTCTACGCTGTGAGCTTGCTGTAGGGCCCTTGTCCGCCCACCGTCGCGGGACACGCCGCAAGTACGTCCGTGCAGGCTCTTACGCGGCATCCATGCCGCGTAAGGTCCCGCGACAGTGAGCGGGCAAGGACCGGTCGAGATGGTCGATGTGCACAGGCAAGTAGGGCATGAACGGCGTGTCCCGCAACCGGAGAAGGCACTGCGTGCTCGACTGACTGAGCTTTTGACCTTGGCGTTGGGCTGCACCTAAGCGATGCCGCTGTTTGAACTAGCCGCGTTTGCCTTTGGACGAGCGTGGCGAGCAGATAGACTCAGGTGTAGAGCGCTTGATCTGCAACTTGGCTGCAGCACCTGTGCCCGCGCAATAACCATCGCAGGACACGCCGCCGATGTTCGCAATCGCGACGCTCCGATCGTGCATGCAGGTCCTGCACATCTCCCATGCCTCGCCGGCGCGTCGGGTTCCATCGTCTGCTCTGAACAGCAGGGCAGCAATCACCGCTATGCTGGCCGCCACATCCACCACGCCGATCTGCCATGTCCCTGTTCGCCATCGTTGCCGGCCTGTGCGTCGCTCTGTTGCACGTCTACATCCTGGTCTTGGAGATGGTGCTGTGGACGCGGCCGCTGGGCCTGAAGACCTTCCGCAATACCCTCGAGAATGCGCAGGCCACGCGCGTGCTGGCGGCCAATCAGGGCCTTTACAACGGTTTCCTGGCGGCAGGCCTGTTTTGGGGCGCGTTGCAGGCCCGCACAGATGTGCTGAGCTTTTTTCTGGGCTGTGTTGTAGTGGCAGGTTGCTACGGCGCCTACAGCGTCAACCGCCGCATATTTTTCGTGCAGGCCTTGCCCGCGCTGATTGCCCTGGCGTTGCTGTGGTTGCCACGCTGAGGCGGTTTGCTCGCTTTCTGTAGGAGCGGGCCTGCCCGCGATGAGGCGTTACCGGTGGAGCTTCATCGCGGGCAAGCCCGCTCCTATCAGGCGGCTCGCTGGAATTGCAGTTGTTGCGAACTGGTCGAAGGTGACGGCGGCAGGCAATGCAACTGCGAGATGGTCGGTCTCCACAATAGCCAATCTCCACAAACGACAACGGCGGGCCGAAGCCCGCCGTTGTCTGCTGTCACCTCGGCCTGAGACTTACGCCGCTTCGCGCGGTTGCTGGGCCTGCGGCCTGTCGTAGTAGCTGGCCGCGCGCAGCTCGTGCGGGTCGAAGTCGTCGACGGCGATGGTGTCCATCATGATCTCGCGCAACTCTTCCAGCTGCCTGCGCTCGTCGCCTGTGATCACGCCTTCGGCTACGGCTTCGTCCAGCTGGGCGGTGAAATCCAGCGCTTCGATGCCCTTGGTCTTGAGCGCCTTGAGGAACTTGCGCTCCACCGGCTCGGCCAGCACGGCCTTGGCCAGGTAGCTGGCGATACGTCCGCCGGGATTGTTGGCGCACGGGGTCAGGAACACGCCCTGGCCCAGACGGTCG
The DNA here is from genome assembly GCF_056725285.1 of Xanthomonas sp. NCPPB 1826. NCBI lineage: Bacteria > Pseudomonadati > Pseudomonadota > Gammaproteobacteria > Lysobacterales > Lysobacteraceae > Xanthomonas > Xanthomonas sp. NCPPB 1826. The sequence goes on along the minus strand of NZ_CM161521.1, from coordinate 3,579,565 downwards.
CGCGCTTCGTTCGGCGTCATCAGGATCGATGCCACGCGGTGTCCCAGGCGGTCACCCGGTGCTTCGGCACGACGGCCCAGCGGGAAGATCAGCACCCACATCAACCAGCCCACCGGACGGATCGGGAAGTTGCGCAGCGCCGCGGACAGTGCGGTTTCGATCTTGTGCACGCTGTCATGGAACGCCCAGGCCAACAGTGGCTGATCGGTCGCCGGCGCGCCTTCGTCGTGATAGCGCTTGAGCATCGCGCTGGTCAGGTAGATGTGGCTCAGCACATCGCCCAGACGGCCGGACAGCGATTCCTTGAACTTGAGCTTGCCGCCGAGCATCAGCATCGACACGTCGGCCATCAGCGCCAGGTTGGCGGAATAACGATCCAGCTTGCGGAAGAAGCGCCGCGTATACGCATCGCCCGGCGCTGCACCGATGCGCGCACCGGTCAGACCGAACCAGAACGAGCGCACTGCGTTGGAGATGCCGAAGCGGATATGCCCGAACAGGCTCTGGTCGAACTCTTCCAGACCACGACGCGTATCCGGATCCTGCGCCGCCTGCATTTCCTTCATCACCCACGGATGGCACAGGATTGCGCCCTGCCCGAAGATCAGCAGGCTGCGGGTCATGATGTTGGCGCCTTCCACGGTCACGCCGATCGGCGCAGCCTGCCAGGCACGGCCGGCAAAGTTGCGCGGCCCCAGGATGATGCCCTTGCCGCCGATCACATCCATCATGTCGCTGACCACTTCGCGGCCCATGGTGGTGCAGTGGTACTTGGCGATCGCCGACGGCACCGACGGCACATCGCCACGGTCCACCGCCGCAGCGGTGGCCTGCGACAACGCACTGATCGCATACGCCTTGCCGCCGATCCGCGCGAGCGCTTCTTCCACGCCCTCGAAGCGGCCGATCGACAGGCCGAACTGCTTGCGAATACGCGCATATGCGCCGGTGACCACGGCGGCGTACTTGCCGCCGCCGCTGGCCGTGGAGGGCAGGGTGATCGAGCGGCCCACCGCCAGGCACTCGTTGAGCATGTTCCAGCCCTTGCCGACCATCTCCACGCCACCGATCAGCTGGCTCAGCGGGATGAACACTTCCTCGCCATGAATCGGGCCATTCTGGAATGGCGAATTGAGCGGGAAATGGCGACGGCCGATTTCCACGCCCGGGGTCTCGCGCGGCAACAGCGCCAGGGTGATGCCGATGTCCTTCTTGTCGCCGATCAGCCCATCCGGATCGTAGGCGCGGAACGCCAGGCCGATCAGCGAGGCCACCGGTGCCAAGGTGATGTAGCGCTTGTCGAAGGTGAGCTTGACGCCGAGCACGTTGGCGCCATTCCACTCGCCCTTGCAGACGATGCCGTAGTCGGGGATCGAGGTGGCATCGGAGCCAGCAAACGGGCCGGTCAGACCGAAACATGGCACCTCGGCGCCGACCGCCAAGCGCGGCAGGTAATAGTCTTTCTGTTCCGGCGTACCGTAATGCAGCAGCAGCTCGCCCGGCCCGAGCGAGTTGGGCACGCCGACGGTGGAGCTGACCACGCTGGAGATCGAGGACAGCTTCTGGATCACCTTGTGATGCGCCAGCGCGCTGAAGCCCAGGCCGCCGTACTGCTTGGGAATGATCATGCCGAAGAACTTGTTCTTCTTGATGTATTCCCACAGCTCCGGCGGCAGGTCGGCGTGGACATGGGTGATCTCCCAGTCGTTGACCATCCTGCACAGCTCTTCGACCGGGCCGTCCAGGAAGGCCTGTTCTTCGGCACTCAGTTGCGGCTTGGGATAGTTGAGCAGCTTCTGCCAATCCGGGTCGCCGGTGAACAGTTCGCCTTCAAAGCCCACCGAGCCGGTTTCCAGCGCGATGCGTTCGGTCTGCGACAGCGGCGGCAGCACCTTGCGGAAAAAGCCCATCAGCGGCGTGGTCAGCAACGGCTTGCGCAGGAACGGCAACAGCACCGGCGCGGAAACCAGCACCACCAGCACGGCAGCGACGATGGTTGCGGTGAGATTGGCACCCAGCAACCAGCAGGCCACCAGCACACAGGCGCTCAGCGCGACCCAGGTGGCAAGGCGCATGCGGTGATAGGCAGCGATGCCCGCCGCCAGGATGACGAGGAGGAACGGTGCAACGATGCTCATGGTCTTGCTCCAGTGACATGCTCGGTAATGTTGGACGCTGCGATGGTGCCAACCGGGGGCAGTGCGTCCAGATAATGCAACACGGTTGCGGTAAACGTGGTGTTGTCGTCGCCGGCCAGCATGTGCGTGGCATCGGGCAGATGCACATGCTGCGCATGCGGGGCGATCGACAGGAATTCGTTGATATTGTCCGGCGTGACCAGATCGCTACGCCCGCCGCTGATCAGCAACATCGGGCAACGTACCCGCGCGGCGGCGTCCAGCAAGGTCTGCTGCTGTGCGTGCGGATCCTGTCCTGCCAGTTCATCGACCAGCCGCGGATCCCAGTGCCAGTGCCAGCGCCCGTCTGCGCGCTGCCTCAGCAAGGCCTGCAACTGCTCGGCCGTCTTGCGCGGGCGCTGCGGCAAATAGGCGGCAATCGCATCGGCGGCGGCATCCAGCGATGCGAAGCCATCCGGATGCGCGGTCATGAAACGCAGAATGCGCTCCACACCCGCGGTATCCCAGCGCGGCGTGATGTCGACCAGCACGATCGCGCGAAACAGGCCTGGCCAGCGCGCCTCGGCAAGCAGGCCGAACAAGCCGCCCATCGATGCGGCAACCAGCACCGGCGGCTCGGCCTGCTCGCCTGCCAGCACGATCAGGTCATCGGTGAACTGCGTGGCCGAGTAGGGCAGGTATGCGTCGTTGAAACCGGAATCGCCATGACCGCGGGCATCGTAGGCCAGCGTCCGGTAGCCGGCGTCGGCCAGTCGTGCCGCAGTGCTTTCCCATGCATGTCGGGTTTGTCCAAACCCGTGCGCCAGCAGCACCGTCGGCGCGTGGTCCGTGCCCCGCACCGACACCGCAAGCGATGTCTCGCCAGCGTCGATGCGCGTGGTGGACGCACGATGGGCGAGGCTAGGAGAAGAGGTGACCATACCTCATAGTATGGACCTGCCTGGGTCGCTGTCAATACTCCTTGGTATGGACGGTTAAGCCATTGAATCGTGGCAGTTGTGTGTCCTTTTTGTGATGCATACTGCAACTGACTCAAGCGTATGGTTAAATCGCGGCAATGAATGACATCACCGACCCAAGCCTCACCACGCCCCGCGCCACGTCCGGTCGCGGCAACCGCCTCAGCGCGGACGATTGGGCGCAGGCCGCACTGGACCTGATCGCAGAACAAGGGGTGGGCGCCGTTGCGGTGGAGCCACTGGCACGCCGTCTCGGCGTGACCAAGGGCAGCTTCTACTGGCATTTCCCCTCGCGCGATGCCTTGCTGCAGGCAGCCCTGGAACGCTGGGAAATCTTTGAACAGAAGGAAGTATTCGGCAGCCTGGAAGACGTCCCGGACCCCAGCGCACGCCTGCGCGCGCTGTTCCAACTGGTCGCCCACGAAGTCAAACCGCACGTCATCTACAGCGAACTGCTCAAGGCACTCGACCACCCGGCCGTGCGCCCGGTCATCGACCGCGTCTCGCAGCGCCGTCTCGACTACCTGATCGCCTCGTTCCGTCAGGCCGGCCTGAGCCGCACCGACGCCCAACACCGCGCCCGCCTGGCCTACGCCGCCTACGTTGGCTTCCTGCAGCTCTCGCTGCAACTGCAGCAACCCAAGCAAGCCCGCGAAGACTTCGAAGCTTACGTCGAGCATGTGATTCAGACGTTGATTCCGGGATAGGCTTCAGTCGTCCGGCATAAGCTGATGTTCGATCGTTGAGCAAAAAAAACCGCGACTCTTCCGAGTCGCGGTTTTTAATTTTACGTATTACTTAAGCGGACGAATATCAGAACTTCTGGGTGTAACGCATGTAGTAGAAGCGACCCGGGATTTCGTACTGCGGGTCAAAGCTATTGGCAAACGCCGTGGCAGCCTGCGGCGGATCGCGGTCAAAGGCATTATTCACGCCGACGGTCACCCGGGCGTTCCACGGGGCCTTCCAGTACGCGGCCAGATCGGTGTAGGTCACGCTGGGAACATGATTGCGCGGCGCCGCACCTGCAGCGGTCACACGATCCGGATCCGAGCACAGCAGTGCCACGTTTGCAGGAGTCGCCACGTTGGCGCCGGTGCAGTTTTCGACCTGCGAGCTGTAGTAGCGCATGGATGCCGAGCCGCCGACATCGCCCAATTCCCAATTGAGCATCAGGTTGGAGCGGATGCGCCAGTTGTTGTCCTGTGCCGAGCCGCCACGATACAAACCAACGCGGTTTTCGGGATCCTGCAGCGGCTTCTCGACCACGAACTTGCTCATATAGGTCGAGTCCCACACCAGGCTGAAGCTGCCCCACGCGGTGTCCGGCAGGCGATAGCCCACGGTCAGGTCGTAACCTTCAGCCTCGATTCTTGCGATGTTGTTCGGCACTGCCAGCAGATTCGACACTTCGCCAGTAGGTTCGCGCTGAATCAGCGAGCAAGCATTGGCGATGCCTGCCAAATAGCAGCTGTCCAGGGTTTCCTGCACGGTCTGCGTGTCGATCGCATCTTCGATCTCGATGTTCCACCAGTCCAGCGAGATATCCAGACCAGTGACCCAGCTCGGGCTGAGCACAAAGCCCAAGGTCTTGGACGTCGACGTTTCCGGCTGCAGGTTGGGGTTGCCGCCAGTAGCGGTACGCACCTGCGGGTTGGCCTGAGCGTAGGCTGGCACTGCGCCGCACGAACCCGGACGCGTTCCGTTGACGGAGCCATCGCTGAAGGAGCCTGCGCAAGGATCACGCACGTCTTCGAAGGTATCGCTTACGCCCTGGAACAGCTCGTTGATCGATGGTGCGCGGAAGCCTTGCGACCAGTTACCACGGATCATCAAGTCAGTGATCGGCTTCCAGCGGAAACCAAACTTGCTGTTGGTGGTGTCGCCGAAGTTGCTGTAGTCCGAATAACGCGTGGCCAGACTGAAGTCCAGCAACTGTGCGCCCGGCAGGTCAGCCAGCAGCGGCACGGCGAGTTCGAGGTAGGCTTCGTCCAGCTTGTAGCCGCCATTGGTCGCGGTACGTGCGTTGCCAGTGGTGTCACCGGAGTTGATCAGCGCGTCCGGATCGTCAAAGCCCGACTCTTCACGGTGTTCAGCACCAAAGGAGAATGCAAATGCACCTCCCTGCAGGTCGAACAGCTCGCCGCCGATGTTGCCGAAATAGGTCTTCTGCTCGTACCCATAGAGGTCATGTGCATTGAAGCCAGCGTAACCCAGCATTTCCGGGGTCAACGAGCCCGGGCCGCTCAACATGTTCATCGGCACGCAGCCGTCGATCGTGCTGGCAGCGGTACCGCAGCGTGCTACACCGCCAGCGTCGACAAACGACGGGCCAAGCGCGTTACGCAGTGCAGAAATATTGAACAGGCCGGTGGTGCGATCGGTCTGGTCATTCTTGCCGTAGAACATCCCGGCTTCCCAGCTGAAGAAACGTTGGCCAACTTCGAAATCGCCCTCGAATGCGCCGCTAAACCCGAACGTCTTGACGTTCTGGGTGAAGATGCGACCGCCGGTCTCTTCGGCGCGGTACTGGATGTAGTCGATATCGCGGCCGGTGTTGTTGTAAATGTTGTTTGCCGAAATAACGATATCTGCGCCGTTGGTGCCGGGCGCGGAGCGACCAAGAACGACCGGCATCGGTGCCAGGATTTGGCTCGACTCGCGCTCGTTGTAGGTCACCGTGGTCTTGAAGCGCACATTGTCCGTGATCGACAGGCCAGCGTCGGCGAATACCGACTTGCGCTCCTGCGGGGTCACCAGATAGTTAGCCGGCGCAAAGTTGTAGCTGTCGGCTGCAGTGTAGTTGCGCGAGGTCGTACCACCGTTATTGGTGATGGAGAACCCAGGCGTTCCGTTGAAGCGCGTTGCGCCAAAGGTGGGTGTGCCAGTGGCGCTGGTGCCGGTCGGCCCGAAGATGCCGAAGCGACCGCCAGGAATCGTGGTGCTGTTGCCGGTGCCGGCAACGGCGCCGAACACCGGGACCGACGAGATTTCGCGATCACCTGCCCAGACTGGCTCTTCTTTGACGTAGCCAACGCCCAACGTGGCGTGCCAACGATCGCCAGTGGAGCCGATGGTGAAGTCGTAGGACTCACGGCTGCCGTCGCCCTTGTCGTACTGACCGAAGTACGCGTTCGCTTCGGCGCCATCGAAGTTCTGACGCAAAATGATGTTGACCACGCCAGAGATGGCGTCGGAGCCGTAAATCGTGGAGGCGCCGTCCTTCAGGACTTCGATGCGCTCGACGGCAGCAGTCGGAATCGTGTTGAGATCGACCGCGCCGCCCAGGCCGGTGCCGCCGACCCAGCGACGACCATTGACCAGCACCAGGGTGCGGTTGGAGCCGAGGTTGCGCAGGTTGACGCGGGTTTCGCCATTGCCGCCGTTGTTGACATTGCTGTTGAGCGCCGAACCGCCCGAGCTGATGTTCTGGATCACGTCGCCAATCGAGGTCAAACCCTGCGATTCGATCTGCTGGCGGCTCATGGTGAAGACTGGCTGCGACGTTTCAACGTCGGCGCGCTTGATGCGCGAACCGGTCACTTCGATCTTGTCGAGGTTGGTGGTGCCGGCTTCCTGCGCGACGGCGGTACCGGTACCGGCTACGCCCACGACAAGCGCGAGGACAACTGCATCGCGCAGCTTGTTGGACTTGCAATTCATTAGCTCTCTCTCCAAGTGATCTTGGGTACTGCCAAGGGTTGTTTGCCTGTCGGGGGGTCCGAAAGAAGCGGATCCAAAACGTCAGGGTGAACCGATGGTATATGCGTTATGCGAGAAATTAAAGTCCCGTTAACGAAAAAGAAGAAAGACGTGAAAGGCAGCCTCGGGCGCAGGCCCAGAACGAAAAACGCCACCAGTCGCAAACCGGTGGCGTCCTATCAAATTATTGTTGAATCAACGACTTAGAGGTCTTGCTCGTACCGGACGTAGGGAATCGTACCGTCGCTGTTGCTCTCGTTGCTTGGCGCAAACGGGTTCTTGCCGCGGGAGATGACGTTCTCTGCGCCGACTGTCAGCTGGCCACTCCAAGGGGTGCGCCAGGTCAGGCCCAGGCCCAGGCCTTCCCACTTTTCCGGCTGGCCGGGGACGTCGACAACGCGGCCGATGACGTTGGCGCTGAAGGCGCCATAGCCGCCGCCGACGCTCAAGGTCTTGCTGTCCCACTGGTCGGCGATCGCTGGCGAAACGTCGGCAAGCGGTACCAGGCGGGCGCGCGCATACGTGCCACCGATCGAGACGAAGCCTTCGCGGCCGATGTTCTTCTGCCCGAACACGGTCAGGTCGTTCTGTTCGACGCGGGTCAGCGGTGCCTTGCCGGCGCCGATCAACCAGGCCGGCAGGGTGTCGCGGCCGGTGCCGGCAGTGACGCCAGCGCGGGTGCCAGCGCGGTTGAAGCCCAGGGTCGCCGAGACGCGGCGCGACGCAGCGGCGCTGTCTTCTTCGTCATCGCCGATGCCTGCGAGCAGGCAGTGGCTGGCGAGTCCGTTGATGTTGGTGCCGCGGCTGCTGTTGCAGATCAGGCCCAGCGAATCGCCGGAAGTCAGGCCAAAGGCTGCGTCTAGCGAGTTGCGACCGAAGTGCCAGCGTGCGCCGGCCTTCTGCTCACCAGTGGGCTCCAGGTACAGAAAGGCTTCGACCTTGCCGCTGCCTTTGTTCCACACCGGCAGGATGGTGCTCTCACGCAACTGCTGGGACGCCGACTGCGCATGCACACCCGTGGCTGCCGCGAGGGCAACCAGCAAAGCGAGCGGAAGGCGAAGAAGGTGGCGCATACCAGAGTTCAGACCCAGGGCCAGTTGTTAAGTTCCCGAGAGCGGGCAATGAGAATGCTAGGGCGTTTATGATTATTTAACAAGTGGCTGCGTTCCCCAGAACGCGGCGTCAACGCTATCTATTGCAACCTTTCCGGCGCGTCCAGCGACGGCTGCGCCTCGCTGAAAAGTACGTCCAGCGCGGTCAACGGAAAGTGATACTCACGCCCGCAGAACTCGCAGCGGACCTCGACCTCGCCGGTTGCCTCGGCAGCGGCGCGTGCCTCTTCTTCGCCCAGGGACTGCAGCATCGAGGCGACCCGCTCGCGCGAGCAGGAGCAGCCGAAGCTGAGCGGCTTGCTGCCCAGCAATTGGGTGTCTTCCTCGTGGAACAACCGGTGCAGCAGGTCCTCGCTGGCGACCGAGAGCAATTCCGGTGCACCCAAGGTGTCGAACAACGCGCCGATGCGGGTCCAGCCATCGGTGTCGCCCTCGTCGCCGGGCAGCTTTTGCAGCAACAGGCCGGCGGCCTGGTCCGGGCCCGCTGCCAGCAGCAGGCGGGTCGGCAGCTGCTCGGACTGGTGGAAATAGGTCTCGAAGGCCTCGGCCAGATCCGGCGCCTGCATGCCGACCAGGCTCTGGTAGCGCTGCGGTTCGCGCGGGTCCAGGCCGGGGTTCTCGATGGTGATCGCCAGCAGCGCGGCCTCGCCCAGTTCACGCAGGTCGGTGGGCGCGTCGGCACCGTCGGCCAGTTGCACGATGCCGCGCAAGGTGCCGGCCGCAGTGCATTCGGCAAACAGGGTGCGCAGCGTCTGGTTGCCGCGCAGTTGCACCGACAGGCGCCCGTCGACCTTGGTGTGGCCGGTGAACAGGGCGGCGGCCACCGCCGCCTCGCCAAGCAACTGGCGCGCGGCGGGCGGGTAGTCGGCGGCTCCCTGGATGTCGTGCCAGGCCTGGGTCAGGCGGACATGGACGCCGCGCACGCCGGCAGCAGGCAGCAGGAAACGGGAAAGCTGATCGTGATCGGTCATGGGAACATCGGACGTAAGGGACGCCGGTTGCCGGATAATGCAACGAGCATCGGGATGAAAGGTCGTAGCGAACAATGGGGACGGATGCATTGGATGGCAAGCAGGTGGCGCCACCGCGGCGCGCGCGGCGCTGGCTACGTTGGCTGTTGGCAGCACCGCTGCTGTTTGCCGCCGCGAGCGTGCTGCAGGTGCTGGTGCTGCGGGTGGTCGATCCGCCGATCAGCAGCATGATGGTGGGGCGTTATCTGGAAGCCTGGGGCGAGGGCGATTGGGATTTTTCGCTGCACCAGCAATGGCGCGACTACGACGGGATCGCCGCCAGCCTGCCGATTTCGGTGGTGGCTGCGGAGGATCAGCAGTTTCCGGAGCATCACGGCTTCGACCTGCAGGCGATCGAAAAGGCGCGCGATCACAATGCGCGCGGTGGGCGCGTGCGCGGGGCCAGCACGATCAGTCAGCAGGTCGCCAAGAACGTGTTCCTGTGGCAGGGCCGCAGTTGGGTACGCAAGGGCCTGGAGGCCTGGTACACGGTACTGATCGAGTTGCTGTGGCCGAAGCAGCGCATTCTGGAGATGTATCTCAACGTGGCCGAGTTCGGTGACGGGGTGTATGGCGCGCAGGCCGCTGCCCGGCAATTCTGGGGCAAGGATGCGGCTGGGTTGTCACCGACCGAGTCGGCGCGCCTGGCGGCGGTGCTGCCCTCGCCACGCCGTTATGACGCGCGTCGTCCAGGCGCCTATGTGCAACGGCGAACGGCATGGATCCAGCGGCAGGCGCGCCAGCTGGGTGGCCCTGCGTATCTGCAGGCGCCGTGAGCGTGCAGACGTCCGGACCCGCACAATTGCCGGTGGCAGCAGACCGCTTGACGGTGGTGATTGCAGCCTATAACGAAGAAACCAGCATTCCACTGCTGCATCCGCGCCTGTGCGCAGTGCTGGCGGGCCTGAGTGAAGTGCAGACGCATGTGCTGTATGTCGACGATGGCAGCAGCGATGGCACCTGGAGCGTGTTGCAGGCACTTGCCGATGCCGATGCGCTGGTGAGTGCGGTGCGGCTGTCGCGTAACTTCGGCAAGGAAGTGGCCATTTCTGCAGGCCTGGACCATGTGCTGCCCGGCGCGGTGGTGCTGCTCGATGCCGATGGACAGGACCCGCCGGAGTTGATCCCCGAGTTCGTCGCACTATGGCGTGCCGGTTACGACAACATCTTCGGCACGCGGATTTTCCGCGAGGGCGAGAGCTGGCTGAAGCGCAGTGCGGCGCATGCGTTCTACCGGGTCATCCGGCAGTTGTCGCGCACACCGATTCCGGCCGATACCGGGGATTTCAGGCTGTTGTCGCCGCGGGTGGTGGAAGCCTTGCAGCAGCTGCGCGAGCGCCACCGTTTCATGAAGGGGCTGTTTGGTTGGGTCGGGTTTCGCCAGGTGGCATTGCCGTACCGGCGCGCGGCGCGGCTGTCGGGGCGCAGCAAGTTCACGGTGTGGCGGCTGTGGAACTTCGCGCTGGATGGCATCACCAGCTTTTCCACCGTGCCGCTGCGCGTGGCGACCTATCTGGGCTTGCTCACCGCGCTGGTGGCATTCCTGTTCGGTGGCTGGGTGGTGATCAAGGCGGCGCTGATGGGCGACCCGGTGGCCGGCTGGCCGACCATGATGTCGGTGATCCTGTTTCTTGGCGGTATCCAGCTGATCGCCCTGGGCCTGATCGGCGAATACCTGGGCCGCTTGTATGACGAGGCCAAGCAGCGTCCGCTCTACCTGGTCGATACCCACCGCGGCGCGGTGGGAGTAGTCTGCGACCACCAGACCAAGCGCGGAGCGGGCCATGCAGACCGTACGACAGCTGTTGGGGACCAAACAGGTTGAGGTGTTTGCGGTAGCGGCAGACGCCGCAGTGATCGAGGCGATCCGCCTGATGGCCGACAAAGGCATCGGCGCGGTGTTGGTGATGGACGGGCCACGCCTGGTCGGCATCGTGTCCGAGCGCGATTACGCGCGCAAGGTGGTGCTGCGCGATCGCGCCTCATCGACCACCAGCGTTTCCGAAATCATGAGTACCCAGGTGGTGACAGTGTCGCTGTCGGACACGGTGGAGAGCTGCATGCAGTTGATGACCGATGGACGCTTCCGGCATCTGCCGGTGGTCGACAACGGCCGCGTGCAGGGCGTGATTTCCATCGGCGATCTGGTCAAGGCGGTGATCGAGAACCAGCAGCGCGATATCGATCAGTTGCAGCGTTACATCGCCAGCTAGGGTCGTGCCGGCTACGTTCCCTGCGTTTTGTCTTGAACGCTGTTGATCGACATAGCTTGAGGAGTGTGGCGAGCCGATAGATCAGCTTTGGAGCGTTTGATCTGCGGCCTGGTCGCAAGGCCCTTGCCCGCCCACCATCGCAGGACACGCCGCAAGTACATCCTTGTAGGCTCTTACGCGGCATCCATGCCGCGTAAGGTCCCGCGACGGTGGACGGGCAAGGACCAGTCGAGAGGCTCGGTGTGCATAGTGCAAGCAGTGCAGGCCGTGCGGTCGTTTGAGGACTGCGGTCTGATCAGCTCCTTTCGATCCGTGCCATCTCTGCAGTTTTGGGGTCACTGCATCCGTCAATACACTTGCATGCGATCGACACCTTGTCATCATCGCTACAGCATTCGACAGGTTTCCTGGCGGCCCAAAGTGCTGTAGTGCACTTACTTTGCGAATTTGCCGCCGCAATCGCTGTCCTTGCCGGGGCCCGGTTCGAAGGTTGCTAGCAACGCGGCGGGTGGAGCGATCATGCCCAGGCCGACCGCAAGCGCGCCGCGCAGACCCAATGCCTTGAAGTCGGGACGGAAGGTCGGGTCCTTGAAGCTGCCACCAATCCGCAATGGCGAGCGCAGGCTCAGGATGCTGCGGTCTTTCGGGCGTGGGCGCAGCAGCAGGTCCAGCGTCTCGTCCTTCAAGCTGATGCTGCCTTCGCCAATGATGATGGTGTCGGTGCTGTCGAAGGCCAGCGCACGCGATTGCATCAGGCCGTCTTGCACGCCGAAGTCGCCGAAGATGCAGCGCACCGGAATCTGGCGGTCCTTGGTGACCAGATACTTGAGCGACTCGGCGATATCCAGCCCGGCCAGTTCCATGATCAGATTGCCGACATGGCCGCGGCCCATGCCCACGCCGATCGTGCCGTCGGCGGTACCGAGCATCGCGCCGATCGAGTTGCCGCGGCCACGCAGGTCGAATTCGCCACCGATGGCGCCCGAGGCCTGCTTGGCAAGCGCGGTATCGGGGAAGAGCTGATCCAGCCGAATGCCGCGAAGGCCGGCCCTGAGTTGTGTGGTGATCACCTCGTTGCGGGCATCCATGCGGATGGTGGAGCGGATATCGCCACCGGCAACGCCGAAGTTCAGCGGGTCCAGCTGCAGCAAGCCGTCCTTCAATGTCAGCGAGGCATCCATGTCGTCCAGCGGCCACGACGGCGCATTGATACGCTGTGCGCGCCAGCGTACCTGCGCGTCCATCGCGCGTAGCTTCGACAAGTCGTAAGGGGTGCTGGGCAGCACGCGCGCGCTGGCTGCGAGCTGTGCCGCCTGTTTTTTCTGTTCGGCATTTGCCGACTCGTTCGCGCCGGTCTTAGGGGGGGCGCCGACGAACCCTGCCAGGTCGTCGAAGTCAAGGCGTTTGGACGCCAGATCGGCACGCAGGAACGGACGCTTGTTGCGCAGGTCCACTTCTGCAGTGCCCGACAGATCGCTGTCGCCGGCAGTACCGGTGAACTTTTCGTAGCGCCAGAGCTGGCCGTTGCGGCGCAGATGGCCGTCTAGCTTGTACGGCGGGGTCGACGGCATGGCCACGCCGGTCAGCGGATACAGATCCTGCATGTCCTGGCCGCTGAGCGCCATCTGCAGATCGAAGACCTGGAACTGGAACGGGTTGGTCAAGGTGCCGCGCACGTGCGTGCGGGTAGCGCCGGCGCTGCCGCGCAGATCGATACGGAACGGGTGCTCGCTCTGGCTCAGCTCCAGCGGCGAGGCGGTGTTGCCCTTGAGCGTAAAGGGATAGCCCTTCCAGCGGCCCTTGCCGTCGATGCCGATCGGTGCGGCACGCTGGTCGCTGCTCGGTGGTGCGAGGCTGTTGATCGCCACATCCACGTCCGAGCGATTGGCTGCATCGATGTACTGCAGGCGCCCGTTGTTCACCAGCAGGCGGCCAAGGCGCGGCATCGTGCCATCGCCACCGTCCTGGTCAAATACCCAGTTGCCGGGATGGGTGTCGTCGCCGGCTTCCAACAAGACGGTTGGGTGATCCAGACGAATTTCCGGCAGACGCACTTTGCCGCGCAACAGCGGCCACAACTCGACATCGATCTCGGCCGAATTGAGCTCGGCCATCGGCCCGCGCTTGGACCACGCTGCGTTGGCCAGACTCAGACGATTGCCGCGCACGGTGGTCGTGCGGCCCAGCTTCACGTCCAGATAGCCGAGATGGAATTCGCGACCGGTCTTGGCGCTGACTAGGCGTTCGACCGGACCGCGCAGCCAGTTCCACTGGAACAGCAGCACGAAGATCACCACGGCGGCGGTGACGATGGCAAGCCCGACCAGCCAGCGTCGACGACGTGGCGTGGGGGAAGGTGGTGCAGCTGAGGTATCGGTCACGTTGTTCACGCGGGCCATGGTTGGCGATGCCTCGTGCACGGCGCGCGAACGCGCCGAAGATCGCGTCTCACATCACTTGCGCAATCACCGCAACGAAGTGGCAAGCGCTGCCCGCCAGCACGAACAGATGCCAGATCGCGTGGAAATAGCGCTGGGTGTCGCGTTGGTAGAAATACGTGCCCAAGGTATAGAAGAGTCCGCCAGCCAGCAGCCAGCACAGAGACCAGGTATCGACCGAGCGCAGCAACGGCTGGATCGCTACGACGATCAGCCAACCCATCGCCAAGTACAGCACCGTCGACAGCAGGCGGAAACGACCGGTGAAAAACAGTTTGAAGACCACTCCGGCAGCGGCGATCGTCCAGATCGCGGCGAACAATCCCCAGCCCCAGGAGTCGCGCAGATTGATCAGCGTAAACGGGGTGTAGGTGCCGGCGATCAACAGATAGATCGCGCAGTGATCGAGCACCTGCAGGCGCGCCTTGGCGCCCGGATGCGGGATGGCATGAAACAGCGTGGAGGCGACGTACAGCAACACCAGGGTGGCGCTGAACACGATGGAGGTGGCCAGTTGCCAGCCGTCGCCATAGATGGCGGCCAGCGTGATCAGCACCGAGCCACCGGCCAATGCGGCAATGGCACCCAGGCCGTGGGTCACGGCACTGGCTATCTCGTCGCGCAGGTCGGTCGAGGGGGAGGCGTCTGCGTTCATGCCAAAAAGGTACCGCAATTGCGAGCAATTCGCATCGCCAGCAAGTGCGGTCGCAGGCGCCGGTTCAAGCCGCGGTCAATCGATTGCCTTGGCATGCGCGTGTTCGCGCGTGGCAGAGAAGCGCACGTCCGGCGCGCGTTCCTGCGCCAGCTGCAGATTCACACGCGTCGGTGCGAGATACACCAGCTGGCCGGCCGCGTCGATGCCCAGATTGCCGGCGTTTTTCTCGCGGAACTCCTCCAACTTCCTGGCGTTGTCGCAATGTACCCAGCGTGCGGTGGTGACACTGACCGGCTCGAAGATCGCGTCCACGCCGTATTCGTCCTTGAGCCGGTAGGCCACCACGTCGAACTGCAGCACGCCTACCGCGCCGAGGATCAGATCGTTGCTCATCAACGGGCGGAAGAACTGCGTGGCGCCTTCTTCGGACAGCTGGGCCAGGCCCTTTTGCAGCTGCTTGAGCTTGAGCGGGTCGCGCAGGCGCGCACGCCGGAACAACTCTGGCGCAAAGTTGGGAATGCCAGTGAACGACAGCGATTCGCCTTCGGTGAAGGTGTCGCCGATGGAGATGGTGCCGTGGTTGTGGATACCGATCACGTCGCCCGGCCAGGCTTCGGCGGCGATTTCGCGGTCGGAGGCCATGAAGGTCAGCGCGTTGGCCAGCTTGACGTCCTTGCCGCTGCGCACGTGCAGTGCCTTCATGCCGGCGGTGAACTTGCCCGAGCACACGCGCATGAAGGCCACGCGGTCGCGATGCTGCGGGTCCATGTTGGCCTGGATCTTGAAGACGAAGCCGCTGAGCTTGGCTTCGGTCGCCTCGACCCGGCGGCCGGTGGTCTCGCGCGCCTGCGGCGGCGGTGCGTGCTCGATGAAGAAATCCAGCAGCGGTTGCACGCCGAAGTTGTTGACGCCCGAGCCGAAGAACACCGGGGTCTGCTGGCCGGCGCGGTAGGCCTGCAGGTCGAACGGATTGCTGGCGCCCTGCACAAGTTCCAGTTCGTCGCGCAGCTCGGCCAGCATCTGCGCGCCGATCTTTTCTGCCAGGCCGGGCGCATCCAGCGACGGGAAGATGGTCGAATCCTGACGGGTGAAGTTGCGGCCCTGCTCGTACAGGTGCACCTCGCCGGTGATCAGGTGCACCACGCCCTTCAGGCGCTGGCCCATGCCGATCGGCCAGGTGACTGGCGCGCACTGGATGCCGAGCACGGTTTCGACTTCATCCAGCAGATCGATCGGGTTCTTGCCCTCGCGATCGAGCTTGTTGATGAAGGTCATGATGGGGGTGTCGCGCAGGCGGCAGACTTCCATCAGCTTGATGGTGCGTTCTTCCACGCCCTTGGCGACGTCGATGACCATCAGCGCCGAGTCGACCGCGGTCAGCACCCGATAGGTGTCCTCGCCGAAGTCGGCGTGGCCGGGGGTGTCGAGCAGGTTGACGATCTTGCCCTCGTACGGGAACTGCATCACCGAGGAGGTGACCGAGATGCCGCGCTCCTTTTCCAGCGCCATCCAGTCCGAGGTGGCGTGACGGGCAGCCTTGCGGCCCTTCACCGAGCCTGCCATCTGGATCGCACCGCCGAACAGCAGCAGCTTTTCGGTCAGCGTGGTCTTGCCCGCATCGGGGTGGGAAATGATGGCGAAGGTGCGGCGGCGCGCGGCTTCGTTGGAGACGTCGGACATGGGCTGAGCGCGCCCGGTCGGACGCCTGCGGAAACTGAGGAAGCCGGAGATTATAGCGACTTCGCTGCCGCCGGCTTCTGTGGCTCTGGTACGGGGCTTTCCGGTCGGCAGGCCGGCCGCCTTCACGGCGCCGGCGAGGGGAACTGCAACTCGCCCTGCGGGCCCAGCATCCGGAACGGCAACGAGATCAGGCGCATGTCCGCATTGCGCTGGAGCGAAAAATGCAGGTGCGGGGCCGTGCTGAAGCCGGTACTGCCCGAGGCGCCCAGGCGTTCGCCGGTGCGCACCATCTGGCCTGGGCGTACTGCAACGCCATCGGGTGCCAGGTGGGCATAGATGGCCATGCTGCCGTCGGCGTGCAGCACCCGCACCAGGTTGCCGGCGCCGGCGGCCTGGTCATGCGGGCCGCCTTCGATGACATCGCGCCGCACCTCCATGACCGCGCCCTCGCGCGCTGCCAGCACCGGCGTGCCCTGCGGCAGCGCGAAGTCCACCGCGTACCAGTTGGGCGCATCGGTATGGCTGAAGGCTCCGCCAAAGCCCTGGTCCACTTGGACCGGCGCATCGCGAAACGGGAGCTGGTAGCGCACTTGCTGCTGCGGGCGGGCCTGCGGATCGCCGGGCACCACGTCGAGCTTGAGTCCAAGCCCACCCAGGCTGCGCTGGTTGCTGGCCGGATACAGCCGGGCGAGCAGGCGGCGCTCGTGCGCAGCCAGTTGCACCGTCAGCGGCAACTGCGGCACGGCGCGGTAATCCTCGCTGGGCGGTGCGCTCAGCTGCACCTGCGCGGGCCCGGCCAGCGGGTTGCTGACCCAGGCCAGGTGGGCCGGTGCCTGCCACTCCAACTGCAGTGACGGGCCGGTGCCGGGCGATGCGGGCGCCGTCTGTGCCGCTGCGACTGTTGGCGAGCTCGCAGTCGTGTTTGCTGCACCGGGCCAATGCCAGCGCTGCTGCGCGTTGGCGGGTGCGGCACATGCCAGAACCGCGAGCAAAAAAGGCCAGGCGAGGGCGGGCAAGGCGCTGCGAGACACGTGGTGGGGCACGCGATCGGCTCGAACGAAGGGGCCTCAAGTATGCGGTCCATCACAGGCCGCAGTGGTATCGGATGAAAATATATCTTTCCATCCGCATGAAGAGATTGACATCGCAAAAAAGCGGTGGCATCTTAACCTCACCATCGAGACCGGCGGAGGGACAGGCCCTTTGATGCCGGGGCAGCCAGCGGATCGCGCAAGCGCCCGCGTTTGGTGCCAAATCCTGCGGGGACCTCTGCGTCCGCCGAAAGATGGTTCGAATCGTGCCTTGCGCACGTCGAACGCGAGCTCCCGCGAAGCTCGATGGCCGATCCACCCCGGATATCGCCATGAGCCTCGTGAATACAGCATCGCCGACACCGACCGAATACGCCGAGACACCCGCCGCCACCGACGACGGCTTGATTGCCGTGCGCGGCGAGCTTGTCATTGCCTTGCCGATGCGCCATGCCGGCATGCGCGAGCTGCGGCTGCGATATGAACTGATCGGCGCCGCCAATGCGCCGGTGGTCTTCGTGGCCGGCGGAATTTCCGCGCATCGCCATCTGGCCGCCAGCGACCTGTTCCCCGAGAAGGGCTGGGTGGATGGCCTGGTGGGTGCCGGCCGCGCGCTGGATCCGGCATCGCGGCGCCTGCTGGCGTTCGATTTTCTCGGTGCCGATGGCACGCTGGATGCGCCGATCGATACCGCCGACCAGGCCGATGCGATCGCCGCCTTGCTGGATGCGCTGGGTATCGCGCGTTTGCACGGCTTTGTCGGCTACTCATACGGCGCGTTGGTCGGCTTGCAGTTCGCGACCCGCCATGCCGCCCGCGTCGGTACCTTGGTTGCGGTCAGTGGCGCGCATCGCGCCCATCCCTATGCCGCCGCCTGGCGTGCACTGCAGCGCCGCGCGGTGGCGCTGGGTCAGCTGCAATGTGCCGAAAACCATGGGCTGGCGCTGGCACGGCAGTTCGCCATGCTCAGCTATCGCACCCCGGAAGAATTCAGCGAGCGCTTCGACGCGCCGCCGGAAGTGATCAATGGCCGCGTGCGCGTGGCCGCCGAAGACTACCTGGATGCCGCCGGCGCGCAGTACGTCGCGCGCACGCCGGTGACCGCCTACCTGCGGCTGTCCGAATCCATCGACCTGCACCGCATCGACCCGGCGCAGGTGCGCGTGCCCACCGTCGTCGTTGCGGTGGAAGGCGACCGCCTGGTGCCGCTGGCCGACCTGGTCAGCCTGGTCGAAGGGTTGGGGCCGCGCGGCAGTCTGCGCGTGCTGCGCTCGCCGTATGGCCATGACGCCTTCCTGAAAGAAATCGATCGCATCGACGCGATCCTCGCCACTGCCCTTCGCATCACCGGAGAAACCGCATGAGCTTTCGTGACCCCGCCGACGCCCCCTGTACCGCCGCCACCGCCGCCGTCCGCGCCGGCATCGATCGCGACACTGCCTATGGTGCGGTGACGCCGCCGATCGTGCTGTCGTCGAACTTCTCCTTCGATGGTTTCGGCAACAAGCGCCAGTACGACTACACCCGCAGCGGCAACCCGACCCGCGATCTGCTCGGCGAAGCGCTGGCCGAGCTGGAAGGCGGCGCGGGTGGGGTGATCACCTCCACCGGCATGGGCGCGATCAATCTGGTGCTCAATGCGCTGCTGCAGCCGGGCGACACCCTGGTGGTGCCGCACGATGCCTACGGCGGCAGCTGGCGCCTGTTCAACGCGCTGGCCAAGAAGGGCCACTTCGCGCTGATCACCGCCGACCTCACCGACCCGCGTTCGCTGGCCGATGCGCTGGCGCAGGCACCCAAGCTGGTGCTGATCGAAACCCCGTCCAACCCGTTGTTGCGCATCACCGATCTGCGCTTTGTCATCGAGGCGGCGAAGAAGGCTGGCGCATTGACCGTGGTGGACAACACCTTCCTGTCGCCGGCGCTGCAGAAGCCGCTGGAGTTCGGGGCGGACCTGGTGCTGCACTCCACCACCAAGTACATCAACGGCCACAGCGATGTGGTGGGCGGTGCGGTGGTCGCGCGCGATGCCGAGCTGCATCAGCAACTGGTGTGGTGGGCCAATGCGCTGGGCCTGACCGGTTCGCCGTTCGATGCCTTCCTCACCTTGCGCGGTCTGCGCACGCTGGATGCGCGCCTGCGCGTGCATCAGGAAAACGCCGACGCCATCGCCGAGCTGCTGGACGGGCATGCGGTGGTCAACCAGGTGTATTTCCCCGGTCTGGCTGCGCATCCGGGTCATGCACTGGCTGCGCGCCAGCAGAAGGGCTTCGGCGCGATGATGAGTTTCGAGCTCGACGGTGGCGAAGCCGCAGTGCGCGCGTTTGTCGATGGCCTGCGTTATTTCACCCTGGCCGAGTCGCTGGGCGGTGTGGAAAGCCTAATCGCACATCCGGCCTCGATGACGCATGCGGCGATGACCGCCGAAGCCCGCGCTGCGGCCGGTATTTCCGATGGCCTGCTGAGGCTGTCGATCGGTATCGAATCGGCAGAAGACCTTTTGATCGATCTGCGCGCCGGCCTGGCGCGTGCCGAAGCGACGCTGACCAGCGCAAGCCGCAAACAGGTCGACGCGTGAGCACTGTGCTGCCTGTTTCGCGCCGCGCTTCGGCGGCAGCGGTGACGCCGACACCACGGCTG
The DNA here is from genome assembly GCF_056725285.1 of Xanthomonas sp. NCPPB 1826. Taxonomy (NCBI): domain Bacteria; kingdom Pseudomonadati; phylum Pseudomonadota; class Gammaproteobacteria; order Lysobacterales; family Lysobacteraceae; genus Xanthomonas; species Xanthomonas sp. NCPPB 1826. The sequence continues at coordinate 3,559,987 of NZ_CM161521.1, read as the reverse complement.
GCCTTGCTCGGCACCGGGACGGTGGGGCGAGCGTTCGTGGCACGCTACACCGCGCTGCAGGAGCGCCAGCTGCAGTTGCCGCGCTTTGACTGGTTGGCTAATTCGCGTATTGCCCACGATTGCGGCACCAGCGCCGCACAGGCCTTGCAACAGGCCAATGCCGCGCCGCGTGGCCAGGCCGTGCTGCAGCCCTGGGCGGAAACCACGGCCTTGCGTGCCGGCGATGTGCTGGTGGATGCGACCGCCAGCGAGGTCGTTGCCGATTGGCATGCGGAGTGGCTGCTGCGTGGCGTACACGTGGTCACTGCCAACAAGCTGGGCCAGGGCACCGCGTTGTCGCGGGCGCAGGCCTTGCACGCGGCGCGTCACGCCAGCGGTGCGCACTACGGCGATAGCGCCACCGTGGGAGCGGGGTTGCCGGTGCTGAGCAGCGTGCGCGCGCTGGTGGCGGGCGGCGACCATATCCATTCGATCGAAGGCGTGTTGTCTGGATCGCTGGCGTGGCTGTTTCATCGCTACGACGGCAGTGGCGCGTTTTCCGATTGTGTGCGTGAGGCGATGGCGGCCGGCTATACCGAGCCGGACCCGCGCATCGATCTGTCGGGCGAGGACGTGCGGCGCAAGTTACTGATCCTGGCGCGCGCGGCGGGCTGGCAGCTGGAAGCCGAACAGGTGCATGTGGAGTCGCTGGTGCCCGCAAGCATTGCGCGGTTGCCGCTTGACGCCTTGGATGCGCAACTGGGCGCGCTGGATGCGGTGGTCGGCGCGCGCTGGCAGCAGGCACGTGCCGCGGGGCGTTGCCTGCGCTTCGTCGGCCGTGTGGACGCACATGGTGCCAGCGTCGGCTTGCGCGAGTTGGCGCTGGATCACCCGCTGGCCGGCGGCGCCGGCACCGATAACCGTGTCGCCATCAGCAGCGATCGCTATCGCCAGCAGCCATTGCTGATCCAGGGTCCGGGCGCGGGGGCCGAGGTGACGGCGGCGGCGTTGCTGGATGATGTGTTGCGGATTGTGGCTGGGTAGCCGGCTAAGGACATGGAAAGGCGCCGGCGCTCTTTGAGCGCGGCTGTGGGTGCGCGCGCTGTCGATTGGATCGCTACGCGTGTTGATGGCCTGCCGGCTGTTCTGCACCTTGCAAACGGCTCAGCTGCAGCTCGCGTATGCGCAAGCTGCAGCTTCCGAGGACGCGTTGGTCACGCCAATCGCACCGCTGCTGGCATTGCTTACGGCGCAATCGCCTTCAGTAACGCGGCATTGAACCGTGTCGGGTCCTGCACCTGCGGCGAATGTCCGAGGTCGGCGAATTCGACGAGCTTCGCGTTCGGAATCGCCTCGGCCGCACGCTTGCCCAGTTTGGTGTAATCGCCGACACGTGCCTTGACCTCCGGCGGTGCGGTGTCCTTGCCGATCGCGGTGCGGTCCTTGAGACCAATGAACAGCGTGGTCGGCACGCTGAGTTTGGGCAGTTCGTAGACCACCGGCTGGTTGAACACCATGTCGTAGGTCAGCGCCTGGTTCCAGGCAACCACCTGCCGGCCGTTGCCCAGCGACATGCCGGCCTGCATACGCGCCCAGCGTTCGAACTCGGGCTTCCACTGGCCGGCATAGTAGACCTCCATCTGATACTTCTTGATGCGCTCGAAGCTGATCTTCAGTTCGTTGTCGTACCAGGCGTCGACGCTGCGCCACGGAATGCCTTCGGCCTTCCAGTCTTCCAGGCCGATCGGGTCGACCAAGGCCAGGTGCTCGGTGGCCTGCGGATACATCAGCGCGTAACGGATGGCGAGCATGCCGCCCATCGAATGGCCGACCACCACCGCACGGTCGATACCCAGCTTCTTCAGCAGCGCCTGGGTGTTGCCGGCCAGTTGCGCGAAGGAAAACTGATAGGCGGCCGGCTTGCTGGACTTGCAGAAGCCCACCTGGTCAGGCGCGATGACGCGGTAGCCGGCGGTGCTCAACGCGGCGATGGTCTGCTCCCAGGTGGCGGCGCAGAAGTTCTTGCCATGCAGCAGCACGGCGGTGTGCCCATTGGGTTTGCCGGTGGGCGCGACATCCAGGTACGCCATTTCCAGCGGCTGCCGTTGCGAGGTGAACGCAAAGGTCTTGACCGGATAGGGGTAGTCGAAGCCTTCCAGGCGCGGGCCGTAGCTGGTTTCCTGTGCCATCAGAGGGCCGCAGGCCAGGGCCAGGGCGAGAGTGCAGGCAAGCTGTCGCATCGCGATCTCCGTCGGAATCCAGCGTCAGACGGTACATGGCGGCATGTGGTGGGGACGTACAGCGCTGGCATGCGACTGAATCGGCGGGCGCTGCCGTTGGATGCATTGCCCAGTTTCGCGATGCCTGGAGAGTGACTGCAATACATGGCGCGGCCCGGGGCCACGCCCGGCTCAGCATTCGATAACGTTGACCGCCAGGCCGCCGCGGCTGGTTTCCTTGTATTTGTCCTGCATATCGCGGCCGGTGTCGCGCATGGTCTTGATGACCTTGTCCAGCGACACCTTGTGCTTGCCGTCGCCACGCATGGCCATGCGGCTGGCGTTGATCGCCTTGACCGCGCCCATTGCATTGCGTTCGATGCAGGGAATCTGCACCAGGCCGCCGATCGGGTCGCAGGTCAGGCCCAGGTTGTGTTCCATCCCGATTTCCGCGGCGTTTTCGATCTGCCCGGGATTGCCGCCCAGCGCGGCGACCAGGCCGCCGGCGGCCATCGAACAGGCCACGCCCACTTCGCCCTGGCAGCCGACCTCGGCGCCGGAAATGGAGGCATTTTCCTTGTAGAGGATGCCGATGGCCGCAGCGGTGAGCAGGAAGTCGAAGATGCGCTGCTCGGATGCGCCGGGGCAGAAGCGGTCGAAGTAATGCAGCACCGCCGGGATGATGCCGGCCGCGCCGTTGGTGGGCGCGGTGACCACGCGGCCACCGGCTGCGTTTTCCTCGTTGACGGCCAGTGCGTAGAGATTGACCCAGTCCAGTGTGGTCAGTGGATCGCGCATTGCCGCTTCCGGTTTGGACGACAGTTCGCGATACAACGCCGGTGCGCGCCGAGAGACGTTCAGGCCACCCGGTAGCGTCCCTTCCTGGCGGATGCCGCGCTCCACGCAGGATTGCATTGCCGCCCACAGCTCGCGCAGACCCGCGCGAATCTCGTCCTCGCTGCGCCAGCTCTTTTCGTTTTCGAACATCAGCGCGGCGATGCTCAGGCCGCTGCGCGCGCATTGCGCGAGCAACTCGTCGCCGCTGAGAAAGGGGTAGGGCAGCGGCGTTTCGTCGGCCACGATGCGGTCGTCGGCGGCATCGTCCTGGTTGACCACGAAGCCGCCACCGACCGAGTAGTAATCGCGCGTGGCGATCACCGCTTCATCGGCATCGTAGGCGGTAAAGCGCATGCCGTTGGTGTGGTACGGCAGCTTCTGCCGCTTGTTCATCGGCAGGTCGCGTTTTTCGTCGAAGGCGATGACGTGCTGGCCCATCAGGCTGATGCGCTTGCTGGTGCGGATGCGCTCCAGCGTGGCCGGGATGATGTCCGGGTCGATCAGGTTGGGGCGGTGGCCTTCCAGGCCGAGCAGCACGGCCTTGTCGGTGCCGTGGCCGCGGCCGGTCAGGGCCAGCGAGCCAAAGACTTCGGCGCGGATGCGCACCACGTCCTGCAGGCGGCCGGCATCCAGCAGCCAACGATGCACGAAGCGCTCTGCCGCGCGCATCGGCCCCACAGTGTGGGAGGAACTCGGACCGATGCCGATCTTGAACAGGTCGAACGTGCTGACAGCCATGCTTGCCGGAGAGGTGAGCGTAAAGGCGGCTATTCTAGTCGCTCGGCGCTTGCGGCACGGCTGCAGCGCAGCATGGGAGCTTCCGATGGCCTTGATCTTGTACCAGCGCGACGATTGCCACCTGTGCGACCAGGCCGTGGAAGTGCTGGCGCAGGCACGCGCAGGCGAGTTCGGCAGTGTCTTCATCGACGGCGATGCGGCGCTTGAGGCCGCTTATGGGGAGCGCGTGCCGGTGTTGGGCGATGCGCACGGGCGCGAGCTGGATTGGCCATTCGACAGCCGGCGGTTGCGCGAGTGGTTGAATGCCGGCACGTGATGAAGCGGCGTGTTCGCCTCCGGTACGCGCTAGATTTTGGATCTGAAGTGGCTGAAAACGACGTCGTGCCGGTCTGGTGCGGAGCGGATGATCTGGGCCTTCGCTGCAAGGCGGCCGATCCGCTACTTGGCTGCAGGGCCCTTGTGCCCGCCCACCCTCGCGGGGCACGCCGCAAGTACGCCCATATAGGCTCTTACGCGGCATCCATGCCGCGTAAGGTCCCGCGACGGTGGACGGACAAGGACCCGTCGAGCTGGTCGTTGTGTAGGGTTTTCAACAACACAACCGGCATCTGTCTGGTGAGGGCATCGCGCCCTCGACCGATTCAGCGTTTGACCTCGGCTTTTAACTGCATCCAACAAGATGGGGCTAACAAACGAATCGTGTCGGCCGCCCGTTCAAGGTGTCAGCCGTATTGATTCAATGGCACCACTGCTGCTCGCAGGGCACGCCATCGTGGTCGCCGTCCATCGTTGTGTCGGGGCAGTTGCGCAGCACCCAGGTGGCATCGTCGCAGGAGGTCATCTGCGAGCAGTGTTTGCGGCCGCCGCAGCTGTCGTGCGGCGTGGGTGCGGGTGCGGGTGTGGCCGACGTTGTGCCTGCTGCTGCAGCTGCCGTTAGTGCTGGCGAGCTCTGGAGCGCTGCGCGGTCTGGCAGCGTCCTGTTTGCCGGTGCCCGTGCTGGAGCTGCTGACGCAGTTTCAGTAGGCGCAGAGCCTGGCATCAGCGTGTCCCGATTGAGGTACGCATAGCCGCCAGCACCTGCCACAAGCAGCAGCAACATGACCTTGCCCAGCCCGAGCGAGCGACGGGTCGATGGTGATCGCGCTGCCGCATGCTGCCGGCGTGCGCCACGTTCGGCTGACTGCGCGCCAGCGCGCATCACGCGCACTGCCTGCCGTCGTCCATCCTTGCCCGGTTCGATCTCGAAAGAAATCAGCTCGCCGATGCGTGGTGCGTCCGCGCTGCGTGGAAACGCTGAAATGTGCACGAACAAATCATCACCCGGCTGCGCCGGCGTGATGAAGCCGAAGCCGCGATCGGTATTCCAGCGGGTCAAGGTTCCATGCGTGCGCATCGGCGGCGTCCCTGGGATGGATGCCGAGTCTAGCTGTCGCACGGTGTCATCCGGCCGCCAGGCACAAAAAAACGGCGGACCCGACGAGGTAGTCCGCCGTTCAATGGCCGCGTCCGGTTGCGGCCGGTGGCGTTACTTCGCCTTGAACACGACCTTGGTGCTGATCGCGGTTTCGTTGGGAATGGTCTTGGTATCGGCCCAGTCGCCGCCGCCGACGCCGAAGTCCAGGCGCTTGACCAGCGCCTTGCCGGCCAGCACCGGCTGCGCGCCGGGTGTCCAGGTGAAGGTCAGCGTGACCGGCTTGCTGACGCCGCGCAGTTCCAGCGTGCCGTCGGCCGCGTACTGGTTGCCGCCGAGTGCGCGGAACTTGTCGGCGCGGTAGCGCGCAGTGGCGAACTTGGCGACATTGAAGAAGTCCGGCCCCTGCAGGGTCGAATCGCGGTCGTTGTTGCCGCTGATGGCACTGGCCAGCGGGATGCGCACATCGAGCTTGGCGCCGGCAAGATTGGCCGGGTCGAAACTCAGCGTGGTGTCGAAACCGGGGAACTTGCCGGTAAACACTTCACCGTCGTACTTGCTGGCAAACACCAGCGACGAGCCGGGCGCCTGCACGTAGTCGGCAGCGAGGACCGGGGCGGTGGCGAACGTGGCCACCAGCGAGGCGGCGACCAGCAGGGGAGAGGCGAACAACCTGGACGACATGGGGGAATCCTTTAGGGTTTGGAAGAGAGCCAGCCGCGCGGCAACATCCGCACCAAGGTGGCGTCACGCTGGAACAGGTGGTGGTAGAGCGCAGCGCCGGCATGCGCCAGCACCACGGCAATCAACAACCAGAAGCCCCATTCGTGGATGAAGTGCGCAACCGCACGCAATTGTTCGTCCGGCGGGCTGAGCTTGGGCACGGCAAACAGGCCAAACCAGCGGAACGGGCGCAGGCCGCTGGTGGAGTCGTACAACCAGCCCGACAGCGGCATCGCAAAGATCATTGCGTACAGCAGCCAGTGGGTCAGCCCGGCGATGCGTTCCTGCCAGCGTGGGGTGCCGGCTACCGGCGGCGGTGCGCCCGCATAAAGGCGCCAGCCCAGCCGGACGATCACCAGTGCCAACACGGTCAGGCCCACCGATTTATGCGCGGTGTAGACCCAGAAGTATTTCGGCGTCTTGGGCAATTCGCCCATGGTCAGGCCGACGATGCCGAGCACCAGGATCAGTAAAGCGATCAGCCAGTGCAGGGTCTGGCTGACACCGCCCCAGCGTTCGACGTTCTTCAGGGTCATGCTCAGGATTCCGGGCTGGGCGCAGCGTCAGGGGCGGTGGGTGCGTTTTGGGGTTGCGGCGCGTCGTCGTCGGCGCGGCCTTCGCGCACGGCTTCGGCTTCGATGCGCAGCTCCACCGTATCGCCGATCATCGATTTCCACGCGTCGATACCGAACTCCGCACGGCTCAGCGTGGCGGTGGCGGAGAACCCGGCAGTGCGGCGGAACGGCGGCAATGGATGGCGCTTGAGCGCATTGAGGGTGACGTCAAGGGTGACCGGGCGGGTGACCCCGTGCAGGGTCAGATTGCCGGTGACCTTGGCGTGGTTTTCGCCGCTGGCTTCCACCTGCGTGGAGACGAAATGCGCGTCGGGAAAGCGCTCGGCGTCGAGTAGGTTGCGTGCCAGGGTGGCCTCGTTCCACTTGGCATCGCCCAGGTCGGCGCGGCGCAGCGGCACGGTCACGTCCAGCCGTGCCGAGGCCCAGTCGTCCGGATCGAACACCAGCGTGCCGCTAGTTCCGGAAACGGTGCCCAACGCCTTGGAAAAGCCGGCATGTTCGACCGCAAACAGCACCCGCGTGTGCACCGGATCCAGCGCGTAACGCACCGGCGCGGCGGTCGCGGCAAGGCTGGTCACGACCAGGGCGGGAAGCAGCAACAGGCGGGCGAGGGTTGTCATGGGCAGATTCTAGACATATCCCGCTGCACCGCGCTTGGCTTGCACTCGCAACGATCCGTTGCGAGCATGCGGGCTGGACGTGGAAAGGATGCCCACATGCGTTACCTGTTGTTCGTGCTGCTTGCCGCCCTGACTGTGTTTCCGGCATTGGCAGGCGTGCCGGCGATTCCGCGCTTCCGCATTGTCGGCGCTGCCGAGGGGCTGCCCTCGACCATGATCACCGCCATCGCGCAGGACCGCGCCGGCTATCTGTGGATGACCACCACCGACGGGTTGGTCCGGTACGACGGCGCAGAGTTCAAGGTCTGGCGGAACGACCCGACCGATCGCTACTCGCTGCGCAGCAATATCTTGCAGGCGCTGTATATCGACCGTCAGGACCGGATCTGGCTGGCCTTGGGCGGCGCAGGCGTGGCGATGCTCAGTGCCGACCGGCGCAAGCTGACCGCGTATCTTCCCGACGATGTGCCCGAGCTGGCGCTGGGGGACGTGTATGCCATCGCCGGGCGCGGCGACGAGGTCTGGTTTGGATTGTCCAACGGCAATGTCTTGCGTCTGGATGCCACGGGGAAATTCACCTCCTTCGACCTGGCGAAGATGGAGGAGCCGCTGCCGGCAAGTCCGGTGTATGCGCTTGCGCTGGACGATCGCGATCGGATGTGGATCGGCACGCTGGGCGGGCTGGCGTATTACGACGGCCTGGCATTGCACCGGGTGCGGCCGGATGGCGACGGCAGCGGCATCACCGCCTTGCAGTGGGTGGGCCAGCGGCTGTGGGCTTCTATGGACACCGGGCTGCGTTACATGGACGCGTCCGGTGCGTGGCATACGCCTTCTTGGGCACCGATGTTTGCCGCCGGCAACCGCGCCTGGACCGTGGCCGACGCCGGCGATGGCGAGTTCTGGCTGGGCACCGAACAGGGGCTGTGGCATACCCGTCCGGATCATCCGCCGACACCGGTCAACAACGGCGATGCGCCGCTGGTCTCCAACCGCCACGTGACGACCATCTGGCGCAGTCCGCACGGTGGGATCTGGGTGCCCCTGCATGGGCGCGGGCTGGCCTACCTGCGCGAAGACTGGCGCCGCACTGCCGCCTTCAGACAGATCAACGACCAGGGCAAGGGCATCGCATGCAGTCTTGCGCCAGCGAACCGATCAGGTGGGCTTTGGCAGTTCGATAGCAGTGGGCGGTTGCTGCGTTACGACACGTCCACAGGGGCGCTCGTGCAGACCGGCATCCAGCATCCCGACCTGCGCGATCTGCAGATTGCGACGACCCTGGAGGACAGTCGGGGGCAGCTCTGGCTCGGCAATGGGGAGCACCAGTTGTCGCGGCTAGATCTGGGCACGGGCGCTCTCGAGCATTTCAGCGGCGACGGGCCTGCCGATGCGGTCATCTGGTTGGGCGAATCTGGCGACGGCACGCTGTGGAGCGCTTACGAGCAGGTGATCCAGCGGCGAAATCCGGTGACCGGGCGCGTGCTGGAGACGATTTCCCAGGCCGACCCACATGGCTTGAAAGAGGTGATTCCCAGTCAGCTGAGCGTGGCACCGGATGGCAACCTGTGGCTGAGCGCCGTCGGCGGCATGTATGTCTGGCAGTCCGAGTCACATCGGTTCGTCGCAGTGCCCGGCCTGCAGATCGATCCGATCCAGCGCTTCGTCTTCGAGGATCAAAGCCACCTGTGGCTTTACCGCGCCGGCAGCATGGAGCGTTGGCAGAAAGACGGTGCCGCGTGGAAGCGGGTGCGCCGGATTGTTGCCGCCGAAGGGTTTCCGGCAATGGATGCCTATGGTCTCGAACGCGATGAACTTGGACGCGTATGGATGTCCGGGCCGCGTGGCCTATGGCGCATCGATGCACGTACGCCGCGGGCCAAGATCCGCAGTTTCAGTGCGCGCGACGGCTTGACCAGCCAGGAGTTCAGCCGCCGCTGTCTGCTGATGGCGCGCGATGGGGTGCTGGTCGGCGGTACTGCAGATGGCTACACGCTGCTGATCGATACCAAGGCGCCGGATGTGCCGTCATTCACACCGCAGATGCGTCTGGAGGCGGTAAGCGTCCAGCGTGCCGACCGCCGTCAGGCGTTGCCGATCCTCGGTGGCTTTTCGCTCGCGCCGAATGACCGCCAGTTGCGCATCAACATGCGGCTGCTCTCGTTCGTCGACCCGATGGCCAACCGTTACCGTACCCGGCTGTCGGGGTTCGATACCGAATGGATGGAGCACGGTGCGGCAGGAATGCGCGAATTCTCCTCGCTGCCGCCGGGCAACTATGTCCTGCAGATGCAGGGGATCGACCCCTTGGGCAATGCATCGCAGGTGCAGTCGCTGCGCTTTTCGGTCACTCCACCGTGGTGGCGCAGCGATGCCGGCATTGCGCTGATCTGCATGCTCGCCGTGCTGCTCGCTGGCCTGCTCGCCGCCGCTTACCGCCGCCGTGTGCGCATGCGCGCGCAATGGCAGCTGGCCCAGCACAAACGCGAGCTGGCCGAACAGGCATCGTTGGCCAAGACGCGCTTTCTTGCGACTCTGGGGCACGAAGTGCGGACGCCGATGACCGGTGTGCTGGGCATGAGCGAGTTGCTGCTGCAGACGCCGTTGGATGGCCGTCAGCAGGGCTATGCCAGCGCGATCCAGCTGGCCGGCAAGCATCTGCTGCGGCTGGTCAACGATGCGTTGGATCTGGCGCGGATCGAGGCCGGCAAGCTGCCGCTGGATTACCGCGACTTCGATCTGCGTCAGCTGATCGGCCAGGTGGCCGAGCTGGTGCGGCCGAGCGCCGAGCAGAAGCAACTGGTCTTCGCCTGCGAGCTGGATGACGCGCTGCCGCCGGCATTGCATGGCGATGCCAGTCGGGTGCAGCAGATCCTGCTCAACCTGTTGTTCAACGCGGTCAAGTTCACCGAGCGTGGCAGCGTCAGCCTGCGTGTGGCGGTGGTGCCGCAAAGCCACAAGCAAGGCATCCGGATCGAAGTGTGCGACACCGGCCCGGGCATGAGTGCAGAACAGCGCGGGCGCCTGTTCCAGCGCTTCGAGCAGGCCGAAGGCGCCGTGACGCTGGCCCGGCATGGCGGCAGCGGCCTGGGCCTGGCGATCTGCCGCGAACTGGCAGCGGCGATGGGCGGTGCGGTAACGGTCAGCAGCGAACTGGGGCAGGGAGCGTGTTTTGTCGTCGAGCTGCCGCTGCGCTGGGTGAGTGCGCTCCCCGCGGTGCCTGCGCCTGCACGGGCAAGCTCGCCGCAGGCACAGGCGCCATTGCAGTTGCTGCTGGTCGAGGACGACCCGACCGTGGCGCAGGTGATCATTGGCCTGCTGCAGACGCGTGGTCATCGGGTCACCCATGTCCTGCACGGTCTGGCGGCGTTGGCCGAGGTGAGTACGCGCAGCTTCGATGCGGGGCTGTGCGATCTGGACCTGCCGGGCATCGACGGTGCGGCGTTGGTGGCGCAGTTGCGTGCGCGCGGCGTGCGCTTTCCGATCGTTGCGGTCACCGCACGTGCCGATGCCGATGCAGAGCCGCAGGCGATGGCCGCCGGCTGCAATGGCTTCCTGCGCAAGCCGGTCACCGGCGAGCTGCTGGCACAGGCACTGGCAGGTGTGCTGGCCGACGCCGCCGATGCGCATGACGCGCCGGCCGTCGACTAAGCTGTCGTCGCTTGCTCCGTCGTACGGTTGCCGCCTGGCGCGGATGCAACAGCGGTGAACCAGATCGAGACCCCGTACATGCGCTGGTTCGGGCCGAGGAGTGGAAACGGATGAGCGACGCGGCAGGCTCGCTCGGGCTTGCTCGCACCGCGTGCGGCCCGCACTATGCGGCGACTTGTCGTGAAACCTGTCCCGTGCGCCTTTTTTTGTGTTTTTCCTATTGGTTGATCGCGGCAGTGTCGCTGGGGCTGTGCGCCACGGTGCCACTTGCACGGGCGGCCACGCACGCGCTGCTCACGCCGGTGCCCAGCCAGGTCACAGTCGCCGACGGGCTGCCCTCGGACACCGTCAGTGAGCTTGCCGAAGACCAGCAGGGCTATCTGTGGATCGCCAGCGACGACGGCTTGGCCAGATTCGATGGCCGCAATTACCGCATCTGGCGGATGGAAGAAGGGCTGACCAGCAACGCGATCTGGACCATCTGCGTCGATCGTGACAATCGGGTGTGGATGGGGTTCGAGAACGGCGGGGCCGGGTTTCTGGAGGCCAAGACGCGCACATTCAGGCGGCTGGAAAACCCGCAGTTTCCGGAGCTGCGCGAAATCACGGTGTGGGCGCTGGCAAACACCCCGAACGGCGATGTCTGGCTTGGTACTGCGGCCCACGGGCTATATCGGCGACGTCCCGATGGCAGCATGCAGCGATTTTCCAACGTGCCCAGCGATCCGACCAGCCTGCCGTCCGACAGCGTGATCGGGTTCGAGGTCGCGCCCGACGGAACATTGTGGATCGGGACCCATGGCGGGCTCGCGCGCTGGGACGGTAAGCATTTTCAGCGGGTGCGGCTTCCTGGAACCACACAGGCGGTCAATCGCCTGCAAATGGAACACAGCGGCAACACCTTGTGGGTGTCGGATGTGGTCGGCGATGCGTTTCGTGTGGGCGCCGATGGCCAGGCGCGGCCCCAGCCATGGCAGAAAGCCGTGAGCAAGCGGCGGGTCATGGGGGTGTTGCTGCACGATCGCAGCGGGCGCTATTGGCTGGACACCGACAGCGGCCTGGGCCTGTCCACCGCAGGAACCGAGATCAGCAGTGTCCCGGTCTACAGCCTGTCAGCGCACGGCCTGGTCAGGCGCAACTGGATTGCAGCCTACGAAGATCGGGAGGGCGGGCTGTGGTTTGCGGCACTCGAAGGCGGCCTGTGGCACCTGCCTCCGCATTGGGACACCTTTGCGGTACTGGCCCACCACGGCGATGACTCACAGTCGCTGGCCAACCCGTCCGTGCTGGCAACGGCGTCTTCGGCTGCGGGCGGTGTGTGGCTGGCTGGTTCGCGGCATGTGCTGGAGTATCTCGATGCGGCAACCGGCCAACTGCAGAAGCATGTGGCTCAGATCGATGCCCGTCCGCCCGACTCCATGCTTGAAAGCCGGCGCGGGTTGGTCTGGATCGGCGTCGAAGGAAAATTGGTCCGGTATGACCCGCAGACCCGGCAAGTCAAACGCTGGCAGTTGCGTGAGGATGTCGAACCCGATCCGGACGGTGCTGCGGACCGACCGGGCTGGATGGCAGAGGACGCGCAGGGCCGACTGTGGGTGACGGTGCTGGAATATGGTCTGCAAATCCGCAACCAGGAGGGGCAGCTGCTGCGGACCATCGTCAATGGCAGTCATGGGCTGGAGGTGTTGACCATCCTGGACCTACGCCTTGGCCCGGATGGTCAGATATGGCTGAGCAATAACGCCGGTCTACGGCGCTGGGACCCCGCTGCCGACCGGTTTGTCCCCGTCGAGGGCACGCCGTCCCTGCCGACATATCTGTTCCGGCTGGGAGAGGGGGGCGTGGTCTGGACCGGGTTGGCCGGCGAGATCCGGCGGTATCTGTGGGATGGAAAGCGGCTCAAGCACCTGGACACGGTCGGACAGGAGCAGGAGTTTCCGATGGTGGCGCCCAACGGTCTGGTGGTCGATGCCAGGGGCGTGGCCTGGGTGTCCAGTCAACGCGGCCTGATCCGGATCGATCCCGGCAGCAGGTTGGTGCGCGTGTACGGGGTGCATGATGGGCTCCCCAACCAGCAGTTGCTGATCAACACCCTGGTGCAGGCCGGCAGCGGGCGGATTGTTGCTGCATCGCCCGACGGCGTGGTGGTGTTCGACCCGGCCACGATGCGCCCCAGCACGCGCAGGCCGCCGTTGATCATCGAACGCGTCGGCTTGCGGCGCGGGGAGCGTGGTCTGGATATCACCGGACAGGAGCCGCTGACGATGCAGGACGGCGACCGCGATCTGCATATCGTTGCGCGCCTGCTCAGCCTGGCCGATTCCGAATCCAACAGTTACCGCTTTCGTTTGAGTGGCTACGATCCGGACTGGATCGATGTCGGTCCCAGCGGCGAGCGGCAGTTTTCGCGGCTGCCCGCGGGGCATTACACGCTGGAAGTGCAGGGGCGCACCGCCGATGGGATTTGGTCCGCCAGCCAGACGCTACGTTTTCAGGTGCTGCCGCCGTGGTGGCTGGCGCCGTGGGGACTGGTGTTTCTGGGCTTGCTCGCGCTCTGCGTCATTGCCGCGGCGGTGTTGTTGTATCGCCGCCGCCTGCGGCGCTTGAACGCCTGGCAACTGGCGGTGCACAAGCAGGAGCTGGCCGAGCAGGCATCATTGGCCAAGACGCGCTTTCTGGCCACGCTCGGCCACGAGGTGCGTACCCCGATGACCGGCGTGCTGGGCATGAGCGAGCTGTTGCTCAAGACTTCGCTGGACAACAAGCAGCGCAGCTATACCGAATCGATCCGTCGTGCCGGCGCGCATCTGCTGCGCCTGGTCAACGATGCACTGGACCTGGCGCGGATCGAATCCGGCCGCCTGGAACTGGATCTGGAGCCGTTCTCGGTACGCCAGCTGGTGGCCGAGGTGGAAGGCCTGATGGCGCCACTGGCGCAGGAGCGCGGCCTGCGTTTCAGCCTGGAAATCGGTCTGCTTGGCGACATCACCGCCAGCGGCGATGTCACCCGCATCCGCCAGATTCTGCTCAACCTGCTCAGCAATGCGATCAAGTTCACCGAGCGCGGTGTGGTCGGGCTCAAGCTGACCACGCTCGGGTCGTATCAGGGGCTGCGTTTCGAAGTGGCCGATACCGGCCCGGGCATCAACGCCGACCAGAAAGCGCGCCTGTTCCAGCGTTTCGAACAAGGCGACGGCGCCAAGACCACCTCGCGCTACGGCGGCAGCGGCCTGGGTCTGGCCATCTGCCAGGAACTGGCGATGGCGATGGGCGGGCATATCGAGGTGATCAGCCGGTTGGGCGCGGGTACGCGCTTCGTGGTCGATCTGCCGCTGCGCTGGGTCGCTTCCAACGCCACGCTCGGTGGCGAGGTGGCGCGCGCCGGGGGCGCGGTCGCCCCGCAGCGCATCCTGCTGGTGGAAGACGATCCCACCATCGCCGAGGTCATCGTTGGCCTGCTGCGTTCGCAAGGGCACTCGGTGGTGCATGCGCCGCACGGGCTGGCCGCGCTGACCGAAGCGGCCGACAACCCCTTCGATCTGGCCTTGCTCGATCTGGATCTGCCCGGGCTGGACGGCTTCGCCCTGGCGCGGCAGTTGCGCGTGTTCGGTTACGACATGCCGCTGGTCGCCGTGACCGCACGTTCGGACGAAGAGGCCGAGCCCACCGCGCAGGAAGCAGGGTTCGATAGTTTCCTGCGCAAGCCGCTTACCGGCGACATGCTGGCCGACACCATCGCCGAGGCATTGCGGCGCGAACGCCCGCGCGATGAGATCTAGAGCCGTGTGCCGCGGTTGACATCGCGCACGGCGCTGGTCGATGTCGCCGAGGTCGCATTATTCGGCGACTTCTTCCACCTGCCGGGGATGCGGCCGCGTCTCGGCCAGCTGCCAGAAAATCAGCGTCGACGACAAGGTGATGCCACCGACGCACAAAAAGGTCGCATGCAATGCGGCAGTGGCGCCGTGGCTGTCGCCCAGATGCGTGTTGAAGGCGGCCAGCAGACTGCCCGCTGCCGCCGCGCCGAAACCGGTCGCCAACATCATCACCATCGATAGCAGGCTGTTACCGGGGCTGGCCTGCTCGCGATCCAGGTCGCGCAGGGTCACGGTGTTCATGACGGTGAACTGCAGCGAGTTCACCGCGCCAAAGCAGGCCAGCTGCACCAGCCGCAGCCATAGCGGCTGGCCCACATCGATCAAGGCGAAGCTGGCCATCGCCAGGCCCACCAGCACGGTGTTGAGCATCAGCACACGGCGATAGCCGAAGCGACCGACCAGCTTCACCGCGGCACGTTTGGCCGCCATGCCGGCCAACGCCACCGGCACCATCATCAGCCCGGCATTCATCGGGCTCATGCCCAGGCCGACCTGCAGCAACAGCGGAATCAGGAACGGCATCGAGCCGCTGCCCACCCGCGCGAACAGGTTGCCCAGGATGCCGATGCGATAGCTGGCCACCTTGAACAAGGCCAGCGGAAACAACGCCGCTGGCGTGCTGGCCGCATGCAACCAATAACCGGCCAACGCGGCGAGCCCGCCGATGGCCAGCAGCATGACAAAGGCATGGCGCAGGCCGAGCTCGGAAATGCCGTCCAGCGCCAGCGACAGTGCCACCATGCCGAACGCCAGCATCAGATAGCCGATCAGGTCGAAGCGCTGGCGTGCATCGCCGTAGTGGTCGGGCATGATCTTCAGCGCGGCGATGAACCCGATCACGCCGATCGGCAGGTTGATCAGGAACACCCAGTGCCACGAGGCGACTTCCACCAGCCAGCCACCCAGCGTGGGGCCGATGAGTGGGCCGATCAATGCGGGAATCGCGATGAAGCTCATCGCGCGCAGGAAGTCGGCGCGCGCCACGGTCTTGAGCACTGCCAGCCGGCCCACCGGCAGCAGCATCGCCCCGCCAATGCCTTGCACCACGCGCGCCGCCACCAGCTGCGGCAGCTGCTGCGCGGCGGCGCACAGCAGCGAGCCCAGCGTGAACACGATGATCGCCGCCAGGAAGGTACGCCGGGTGCCGAAGCGGTCCGCAATCCAGCCCGATGCAGGGATGAACATCGCCACTGCCAATGCATAACTGAAGACCACCGACTGCATCTGCAGCGGGCTTTCATGCAGGCTGCGCGCCATCGACGGCAACGCCGTATTGACGATGGTCGCATCCAGCATCTGCATGAAGATCGCCAGCGACACCAGCCACAGCAGCGGCTTGATGGTGTCGTAGGCGCGCAAGGTGGGGACGGGCTGAGACATGGCGACCACTGTCGAGGAGACAGGGCATTATCCCCACGCCGATGTGCAGGAACTCAGAAAAACGTGCGCATTCGCGGCCCAGGGTTCAAAGCATGTACTGCGATCAGTCCATCACATCATGCGGGATGGACCATCGCCTCGCACCGCGCGTCATGCCGGATCTAGCGGCGACCAACCGCGCATCACGCGCGGCTGGTCACGCGGCGCATCAGCGCTTGCTCAGCGTCTGCACCGCTTCCACCAGCACGCCCACATGTTCCGGGTTCATGTCGGGCGACATGCCGTGGCCGAGGTTGAAGACATGGCCTTCGCGCGAGCCGCCGTTGCCCTGGGCGTAGCTGTCCAGGGTCTTGCCGACCTCGGCGCGGATCGCCTCGGGCGAGCCGTACAGGGTGGCCGGGTCCAGGTTGCCCTGGAGCGCGACGCGGCCGCCGGCGCGCTGGGCGGCGTCGGCTAGCGCGATGGTCCAGTCCACGCCCACCGCTTCGGCACCGCTGGCGGCCAGCTCGCTCACGTAAGCGCCGTTGCCCTTGCCGAACAACACCAGCGGGGTGCGTTCGGCGCCGTCGCCGCGTTCCAGCTCGCGCGCGATGCGGGTGAGGTAGGGCAGCGAGAATTCGCGGTACATCGCCGGCGACAACACGCCGCCCCAGGTGTCGAAGACCTGCAACGCCTGCGCACCGGCCGCACGTTGTGCCGACAGGTAGGCGATCACCGCATCGGTGACGGTGCCGAGCAGGTGATGCAGCACCTCCGGCGCGTTGAAGGCCATGGCCTTG
Source organism: Xanthomonas sp. NCPPB 1826 (assembly GCF_056725285.1). Taxonomy (NCBI): domain Bacteria; kingdom Pseudomonadati; phylum Pseudomonadota; class Gammaproteobacteria; order Lysobacterales; family Lysobacteraceae; genus Xanthomonas; species Xanthomonas sp. NCPPB 1826. Next base: position 3,543,197 of record NZ_CM161521.1, on the reverse strand, counting down.
ATGCGCGCGTATTCCTTGCTGCCGCCACCTTCGATCATGTAGCAGGCCAGCGTCCACGGGCTGCCGGAGAAACCAATCAGCGGCACTGCGCCATCGAGCTCGCGGCGGATCAAACGCACCGCATCCATCACGTAACGCAGCTCGGTTTCCATGTCCGGCACGCCCAGCCGATGGATCGCGGCGGCATCGCGCACCGGGTGGCGGAACTTGGGGCCTTCGCCTTCGACGAAATACAGCTCCAGGCCCATCGCATCGGGAATGGTCAGGATGTCGGAGAACAGGATCGCCGCGTCCAGCGGAAAGCGTTGCAGCGGCTGCAGCGTCACTTCGCAGGCGATCTCGGGATTCTTGGCCATGCCGAGGAAGCTGCCGGCGCGCGCGCGGGTGGCGCGGTATTCCGGCAGATAGCGGCCGGCCTGGCGCATCAGCCACACGGGGGTGCGGTCCACGGGCTGACGGTTCAGGGCGCGCAGCAGGCGATCGTTCTTGAGCATGGGAGGTGTGTCCTCAGCGCGGCGCGTCGGCGCCGCCGGTGATGAGTTGGAAGCCGCGTTTGAGGTGGGTGTCGCGCGCCTTGTCGAAGGCCCGGTCCGCTTCGTCCTGCAGCAGGTATTGGTCGCGTCGCAACTGCGAGCGTCCACCGATCTCGCCGCTTTCACGCAGCAGCTCCCAGCCGCCGAACAAGTCCGGTTGCAGGGTCAGCTGGACGTAGCGGAGCGGCGCGTTGCCGCCAGGATCGTGTTGCAAGTGGATGCGCATGACGCCGATTGTAGCCGGGCGGTGCTGAAGGCTGGGAGCAGTGGGCGCGCCGGGTTGCTCCGCTTGCGAAGGGAGCGTCGGCAAGCAGGGATGACGTAGGAGCGCACCTGGGCGCGACGGGATTTACCGGCAAGCCCTGTCGCGCCCGGGGGCGCTCCTACGAATGCGCCGGAGACCGTGAGTGATGGCGTTGCTCAGCCCGCCAGGATCTCCAGCACTGCCGCCTCGTCGACGTCGGGTACCACCTCGGCCTTGCCGATGCCGCGCCACAAGACCAGCCGCAGGCGGCCGGCGATGTTCTTCTTGTCCAGCCGCATGCGCCCCAGCAGGGCCTGCGGCGACAGGCCGGGCGGAATGTCGGTGGGCAGGTCGAAGTCATGCAACAGCGCGCGCAGCGCTTCGGTGTCCTGCGCATCGCTCATGCCCAGCGCGGCCGACAGCCGCGCGGCCAGCACCATGCCCACCGCGACCGCTTCGCCATGGTTGAGGTTGTCGTTGCCGGGCGCGCCGTAGCCCTGTTCGGTCTCGATCGCATGGCCGAAGGTATGGCCCAGGTTGAGCAGGGCACGCTCGCCCTTTTCCAGCGGGTCGCGCGCCACGATGTCGGCCTTGTGCTCGCAGCTGCGCGCGATCGCCTGCGCCAGCGCGTCGGCATCGCCCTCCAGCAGCGCGCGGCGTTCGGCATGCAGCCATTGGAAGAACAGCGGGTCGCGGATGGCGCCGTACTTGATCACCTCGGCCAGCCCGGCGCGCAGCTCGCGCGCGGGCAGGGTGTGCAAGGTGTCGGTATCGGCGATCACTGCGCGTGGCGGATGGAACGCGCCGACCAGGTTCTTGCCCTGCGGGATGTCCACCGCGGTCTTGCCGCCAACCGAGGAATCCACCATCGCCAGCAGGCTGGTGGGCAGTTGCACGCAGTCCACCCCGCGCATCCAGCAGGCCGCCGCGAACCCGGCCAGATCGCCGACCACGCCGCCGCCGAGTGCGAACACGCAGGCGTCGCGGGTGGCGCCCAGTTCGGCCAATGCCGCGATCGCGGCGCCGAAATTGTCCAGCGTCTTGGAGGCTTCGCCGGCGGCGATCACCAGTTCGCCCAGTTGCAGGTCCGGGCGCGCCTGCAGCAGCGCCTTGCGCACGCCGGCGGCGTACTGCGGGGCCACCTGCGAGTCGCTGAGCAGCAGCACGTGGCGGCCGCGCACATGGCTAGCCAGGCGTGCGCCGTCGGCCAGCAGGCCGGGCGCAATGGTGATGGTGTACGGCTGCGCACCGTCGACATCGACGCTGCGCGAGGAACGGGGAAGTGTCATGCGGGGGTACTCGACATGCGCCATTGCGCGGCCAGGCGCAGCACCAGCTGCGCGGTGGCCTCGGCGGGGGAAAAGTGATCGGTTTCCAGGCTGAGGTCGGCGACCTCCTGGTACAGCGGGGTGCGTTGCGCGGCCATCGCATGCAGCACCTGCTCGCGGTCGGCGCGTTGCAACAGCGGCCGGTTGCGGTCGCGCGCCAGCCGGGTGAGCTGTGCCGGCACGCTGACGTGCAGGTACACCACGAAGCCGCGCGCGCGGATGCGCTGGCGGTTGAGCGGATCCAGCACCGCGCCACCGCCGGTGGAAATCAGCTTGTTGTCCTGCTCCAGCAGCGTCTGCAGGGTCTGGACCTCGTGCTGCCGGAACCGCGCTTCGCCGTGCTGCTCGAAAATGGCCGGGATGCTGCTGCCGACCTGCTCGACGATGGCCTGGTCCACATCGACGAACTCCAGCCCGAAGCGCTCGGCCAGACGGCGGCCGATGCAGCTTTTTCCGGCGCCCATCGGGCCGACCATCACGAGATTGGAAGCGGGGTTCATGCGCAGGGATCGTAGCATTCGGGCCCGCGCACCGGGCCGATCCGCATGGATTGAAACCATTCGTGCGCGGCAACCGTCGGCTGCACGCTGCAGCATCCACACCCACGCTGCGCGGACAACGGCCGCGGCGATAACTGATGATGCAGCGTCCGTACGCAACCCGTGGCGAATGCTTGGCAGCCAGTGTCAGTGACGCGAAGACGCCCCAATGCGCGCGACCTGCGTTTCAGGCATCAGCCGCAGGTCCTGGCAGCGGGCGCAGGCCTGTCGACCGCCGCGCATAGGCGAAGCAGGCCCGATGCGCCCACAATAGGCGTCAATCTTGCTGCCCTCGCACCGCCATGACCGATCTGTACGCAGAAGCCCTTGCCACCTTTACCGCGCTGTACGCCGAGGCGCAGGCCGGCGCCGAACTCGAAGCCAGCGCAATGACCGTGGCCACCGCCAACGTGGACGGCCGGCCGAGCGCGCGCACCGTGCTGCTCAAGGCCTTCGATGCGCGCGGGTTCGTGTTCTACACCCATCTGGACAGTGCGAAGGGCCGCGACCTGCAGACCCATCCGCAGGCCGCCCTGCTGTTCCTGTGGCGCAGCCTGCGCGAGGCCGGTATCCAGGTGCGCATCGAGGGCGGCGTGCAACTGGTCGGCGCGGAGGAATCGGATGCCTACTTCGCGTCGCGCCCGCGCATGAGCCAGATCGGCGCCTGGGCCTCGCTGCAGTCGCAGACGCTGGGCTCGCGCGAGGAGTTCGACGCGGCCATCGCCAAGGTCGAAGCCACCTTCGAAGGCCGTGAGGTGCCGCGCCCGGAGGGCTGGGGCGGGTTCCGGGTGGTGCCGCAGGCATTCGAGTTCTGGTACGGCGCCAAGTTCCGCCTGCACGAGCGCTGGCGTTACGAGGCCGATGCGGCCAGCCACTGGAGCAAGCGGATGCTGTATCCGTGAGCGCGCAGGCCGGCTGGCGGGTGCGCGCGGCGGTGGGCGCCGATGCGCAGGCCTTGCTGGCCCTGCACCTGGCCTTGTGGCCCGATGCCGACGATAGCGTCGCCGAGCTGCAGGCCGCGCTGGCGCAGGCAGACGCCAGCCACCTGCTGGTGGTGGACGACGCGGATGCGGCGCTGGGGTTTGCCGAGGTGTCGGTGCGCCACGACTACGTCAATGGCACCGAGAGCACGCCGGTGGGCTTTCTGGAAGGCTGGTATGTGAGTCCGGCCTGGCGCGGCCGCGGGCTCGGTCGCGCGCTGGTGGCCGCGGCAGTGGAGTGGACGCGGGAGCAGGGCTGCGCGGAGCTGGCCTCCGATGCGCGGCTGGACGACAGCGGCGCCCAGGCAGCGCATGCGGCATGCGGCTTCGAGCCAACTGAACGGGTGGTCTACTACCGCCTGCAGCTGGCCTGACCGGCTGACTTCCGGCCCTTTCTGCCGGTCGCGGACAGTCTGTAGTATGTCCGCCCATTGCACGGCTGCTGCTGCATCACCGCAGCGGCATCTGCATCACCACCGCTGCATGACCAAAGGACAGGACATCGTATGACGCAGTACACCACTGTCGAATTGCACGGCCTGCTGGCCGAGCGCTACCGCGACCAGTCGATCGAGGTCGAACTGATCGACGGGCTGGAGCCGGCCATCAACCTCACCCTGGCCGACCATGGCGACATGCAGATCCAGGTCGCCGCCTCCGGCTCGCAGGTGTTCGTTTCCACGCTGCTGGCCAATGCCGACCAGGTCAGCGACCGCGCGGCGTTCAACGACGCCTGCATGCGGCTCAACCCGCTCAATCCCTTGTCCAACCTGGGCCTGGTGCAGGTCGACGGCCAGGATAGCTATGTGGTCTTTGGCGAACTGTCGGCGTCGTCCACGCTCGACCAGATCGACGAGGAAATCCAGACCCTGGCGGCCAATACGCTGGATGCCGCCGAATCTCTCAAGCCGTTCTTTTCCTAAAGGCGTGTTGTCATGAGTATCTTTTCAAAGCTGATCACGCTGCTGCGTGGCACTGCACACGAAACCGGCCAGAAGGCGGTCGACGCCAACGCGCTGCGCATCCTGGACCAGGAAATGCGCGATGCCGGCGCCCAGCTCACGCGCTCGCGCGAGGAGCTGACCAAGCTGATGGCGCAGAGCAAGCTCGCCCAGCAGAAGATCGATGCGCGCGCCGGCAAGATGGCCGAATACACGCGTTATATCGAAGGTGCGCTGGCCAAGAACGACGAGGCACTGGCGCATGACGTGGCGGTCAAGCTGGCGGCGCTGGAAAGCGAGGACGCCGGCGACAAGGCTTCCAAGAGCTCGCTGGACCAGTCGGTGGTGACGCTCAAGGCCACCATCCAGAAGACCGAGAACCAGCTGCGCGGCATGCGCCAGCAGATCGATACGGTCAAGGCGACCGACGCGGTGCAGAAGGCGCAGGCGGCGATTGCCGCGCGCCATTCCGGTGCCAGCAGCAAGATGGGCTCGGCACTGGAATCGCTGGAGCGGATCAAGGCGCGTCAGGCCGAAACCTCTGCACGCATCGAATCGGCCGAAGAGCTGGAGGCAGCCAGCGGCGACGGCGATCTGAACCGGCGTCTGGCTGCGGCCGGCCTGATGGAAGGCGAGTCCAACGCCGCCGCAGTGCTGGCACGCTTCAAGAAGCCGGCCCAGCTCGGCCACGACACCGTCGGCGGCAGCGCGCCGCTGATCGGCCAGGTGCGCGACGTGCAGCAGGTTCCGCGCAGCGACAGCTGATCCGCCGCACGGCACAGGACGCGCCATGATCATCGTCGGAAAGCTGTTGCGGGTATTGCGGCGCCACGTGCGCCGCGTCAGCTGGGGCATGGTGGCGCTGGCATTGCTGGCGCACATGGCGCTGAGCTGGGTGTTGCTGCTGCTGGCCGGCGAGCACAAGCTCGTTGGCCTGGACGCGTTTCCGTACTACTACATGACCACCGCCACCACCATCGGCTACGGCGACCTGTCGCCGGGTTCGGTGGCCGGGCGCTACATCGCCGCGTTCGTGCTGATGCCGGGCGCGGTGGCGCTGTTCGCCACGGTGCTGGCCAAGACCAGCGGCGTGCTCATCACCTTCTGGAGGCGCCACCACATGGGCAAGATGGCTTACGCCGATCTGCGCGGGCACACCATCCTGATCGGCTGGCAGGGCGCCGCGTCCACACGCTTGCTGGAACTGTTGCTGTCCGACACCGCCACCGACGACGAAGGCGTGGTGTTGATTGCCGAGGGCGTGGCCGAGAACCCGATGCCCGACCATATGCGCTTCATCGCCGCCGAGTCCTACACGCATACCGAGGTGTACCTGCGTGCCGGCATCGCTGGCGCGGCGCGGGTGATCGTCAACCCGCCCTCGGACGACCAGACCCTGGCGGCGGTGTTCGCGCTGATGGCGCATGCGCCGCGTGCGCACGTCGTGGCGCACTTCGACTCGGGCAGCGCCGCGCGGCTGGTCAATTGCCACTATCCGGCGATCGAATGCACGCGGCCGATGACCGCCGAGATCCTGGCCCGCGCGGCGCAGGATCCGGGCAGCGCGGCGATCACGGCCGAACTGCTGTCGGTGGACGATGGCCCGACCCAGTTCAGCCTGGCGGTTCCTGCCGATGTCGACCCGCTGGATTACCGCGGGCTGGCCGCCGATTTCGGCCAGCGCGGCGCCCTGTTGCTGGGCCTGCGCGCGCCCGATGGCGCGCTGCGCTTGAACCCGCCCGCACACACCGCTGTCCCGGCCGGTGCCATGCTGTATTACCTGGCCGAACAGCGCGTGCCCGTGTCTGCCATCGCCTGGCAGGCCCTGCGCGCTGCCGCCGTGTCCCGTTCCCCATCGCCACAAGGTGCATGACGATGAGTTTTTTCAGCAAGTTGTTCGGTCAACCACAGCCGCCGCCGTTGCCCACCTCCGGCACCGGCGCCATCGGTCACGCGCTGCCGCTGGGCTTGCGCGTAGGTGGGCAGCTGGAGATCGATACCACGTTGTACCGCATGGCACCGGAAGCCATGACCGCCGAGCTGCCGGGCGGGCATCAAGGCATTCCGTGCTACGGCCACGTCAATCTGGGCGATGGCTATGCCCTGCATCGTTTCTATCTGGACGACGACGCGTTCCTGCAGGTCACCACGGTTGGCGGCGATCTGGAGGCGATGAAGGCCTTCGTGTATTGCGAGACGGTCAATCCGCCCAGCAAGCAGGCGTTTCAGGAGTTCGTGATGCAGCATCCGCATCTGGGTGCGGCGCAGATCGAGTACGCCGGCAAGCGCTGGCAACGCGCCACGCAGTCCACCGACGGTGCCGCGCGCATCCCGCCGATTGCCTACGACGAAGTGCTGTACCGCTATCAGCCGCCGCGCCGCGATGGCGATCTGACCCACTACGCCATGCTCTACAGCCGCGATGTGCCGGAGCTGCAGCGCGAGGAATTCCTGCTGGTCACCGGCGAGGATTCCGGCCCCAACGAATTCTGCGTCACCTATGCGGTCGGCATCGATGTCACCGTCGCCGATCTGGATATCACCTGAGCGTGCGCGCTCGTCCTCCACTTACCCTGGTCCTGTCATGAACCCGATCAACCTGCAGAGTTTTCTTGCGTTTCTTTCCTACTTCGGCACCGGCCTAGGCGTGTTGATCGTGGCGGTGGTACTGGTGACCCTGGTCACCCCACACAAGGATTTCACCCTGCTGCGGCAGGGCAACGTGGCTGCGGCCACCGCCTTGGCCGGCAATCTGATCGGTGTGGCATTGCCGCTGCATTCGGCCATCACCCATTCGGTGAGCCTGGTCGATGCGCTGATCTGGGGCGCGGTCGCCTGCGGCATCCAGATCGTGGCGTATCTGCTGGCCAACCTGGTGGCCGGGCGCATCTCGCGGCAGATCACCGACAACGTCACCGCCGCCGGCATCTTTTCGGCCGGCGTGTCGATCGCGGTCGGGCTGATCAATGCCGCGGCGATCACGCCGTAACGGAGCGCAGGCATGAAGCGATCACGCAATCTCAAACTCACCCTGATGGCCGCATTGCCGGCCGCCCTCGTCACCGGCTGCGGCTCCGAACCGGAAACCGGCGTGGTACTGCAGTCGGCCTCCGACTGCTACCAGATCAAGCAGGAACAGACCGACATCCAGCAGTGCCTCAAGGCCTACGACGAGGCGGTGACCAAGCACCAGCAGGCCGCGCCGCGCTTCAATACGCGCTACGAGTGCGACGAGCAGTTCGGCAGTTGCACGGCGGTGCAGACGGCGCAGGGCCAGCAGAGCTGGATCCCGCCGATGGGCGGGTTCCTGCTGGGCTACGCGTTGGGCAACATGACCGGTGGTGGCGGCTACCGCTATGGCGGCTCGATTCCGCTGTACCGCGATTACCGCAGCGGTGGGTACTACAAGCCCAACGGCGATCTGGCCAGCAACCGCGTCGGCACCGTCCGCGGGCGCAGTGGCGCCATCGACATGCCGTCGCGGGCGATCACCGTGTCGCGTTCGGGTTTCGGCTCCAGTGCGGCGGCGCGTAGTTCGTTCGGCAGCGGCGGGCGCAGCTCCGGATTCGGCGGCTGACATGCAACGGATCGCAATTGCCGAGCGCCCGGACTGGCGCGAGCAGGCCGAGTCGCTCGGCTTCCATTTCCACACCATCGACGGCGAGCGCTATTGGGACGAAAGCGCGTACTACGCGTTTACGCTGCAGCAGATCGAAGACGACATCGAGGCGCCCACGCAGGAACTGCACGACATGGCGATGCAGTTGGTGGACGAGGTGGTGGGCTCGGAACAGCTGATGACGCAGCTGGCGATCCCGCCGTTCTACTGGGACTGGATCGCCACCTCGTGGAAGAACCGCGACCCGCATCTGTACGGCCGCATGGACCTGGCCTATGCCGGCAACGGCCCGGCCAAGCTGTATGAGCTCAACTACGACACGCCGACCTCGCTGTACGAATCGGCGTATTTCCAGTGGCTGTGGCTGGAACAGCAGATCGCCGCCGGTGCGCTGCCCAAGGGCACCGATCAGTACAACCTGATCCAGGACCTGCTGTGCGAAACCCTGGGCGCGCTGGCGGTGGATGGCGCGATCGGTGCGCAGATGCATTTCTCCGCGGTGCGCGATTCGCTGGAAGACCGCGCCACGGTGCGCTACCTGCGCGACTGCGCGCATCAGGTGGGCATCAGCACCGAGGAAGTGGCCATCGAAGACATCGGCCTCAGCGCCGATGGCTGGTTTACCGATGAGCAGGACCGGGTGATCCATACCCTGTTCAAGCTCTACCCGCTGGAATTCATGATGGAAGAGCGCTTCGGCCCGGCGTTGTGCGCCAACCGCGTGCGCCTGATCGAGCCGGCGTGGAAATCGGTGCTGAGCAACAAGGGCATCCTGCCGCTGTTGTGGGAGCGGCATCAGGGCCATCCCAACCTGCTGCCGGCGCGCTTTGCGCAAACCGGCGAAGCACCGACGGCAGGCTGGGTACGCAAGCCGCTGCTGTCGCGCGAGGGTGCCAATATTTCCCTGGTCAGTGCACAGGGCGACGCTGCGCAGACCGATGGCCCGTATGTGGACGGGCCGGCGATCCTGCAGGCGCATCATCCATTGCCGGTGTTCGATGGCCGGCACGCGCTGGTCGGCAGTTGGGTGGTGGCCGATCGTCCGGCCGGGCTGGGCATGCGCGACGACGATGGCCCGATCACCCGCGACACCTCGCGCTTCGTGCCGCATGTGATCGTGAACTGATGCAGCAGTGGGTGAGGCAGTGCCGCTGCGACGCGGCGCTGCCGTGTGGCGCGATCTCCCTTGCATGTGGTCGTGAGTAAGGCGCTGCTTCCGCATGGCCGGCTTGTACACAACGGCCGCGCTGCATGAGGCAGCTGTCGTCCCGTATCGCCTGACACACGCTGCAGTGGCGCGCAAGCCCTGCGCTGCCTGCCGCGCAGCGCAGGTTTTCCACACCCCCTGTGGATGGAACTTGCACAAGGCTGTGGACAAGTGGGTGCAGGCCCCGGCCTGCAACGCTGTCAAGATGGGTGGCGAAAAAATGACCAGCGGCTCGTAGATGCATTTTTCCGGTCCGGATCGCAGCGATCTCGACAGGATCGGCAAAGTCGGTTGCGCTATCGGCGATGAGATGTGCCGGGTTTGCGTCATGCCACCGCGACGTGCCGAGCAGGCGGATCCAGCAAGTCGTGCAGGCCGTACGCGCGCTGCATGCGATGCGGGCGATACACATCGACTGAGCGCGACACGTCAGCCTCGCGATCAGTGTTCTCTTCCTTCGATACACCGCGCACACCGCTCACCCATTACACCCGCCGCGCCACCAACAGGCCCGCCACCGCCAGCAGCCATGCCAGGGCGAACACGCTCAGGTAGGCGGCCGCAGTCGCCGAGGCTAGCAGCGCGGCGAACAAGGCGCCGGCCAGCGCCAGCATGCCGGCCACCGCAATCGCCTCGCTCAACTGCAGCGCCGAACTGTTGGCGCCTTGCTGCGCCGGCGGCGACAGCGACAACGTCAACACCGACAGGCTCGGATACAGCAGGCCCATGCCCAGGCCGGTCAGCGCCCAGCCTGCAATGGCCACCGGCACCGGGATGACCGGCCACACCGCCCCCGCGCTGATCACGATGCCCAGCGACATGAAGCACGCACCGGTCTTGAGCAGGCGTGGGCGCGACCAGCCGGCGCGGCTATGGCCCTGGTACCAGGAGCCACTGAACCAGCCCAGTGCGCCGACGCTCAGCGCCACGCCGGCCAGCAGTGGCGACAGGCCGCGCTCGCGTGACAGCAGCAACGGCAGGAACGCCTCGAAGCCGAAGAAGGCCGCCGCCGCGATGCCGCGCAGCGCGATCACGCTGGGCAGCCCGCGCGCAAGCCGCAGCGTGCCGGCAGGCAACAGCTGCCAGGCGCAGCACACGGTAAGCAGCAATGCCGGCAGCATCGCTAGCAACGCGCTGGTGCCGTGCAGCTGCCCGCCCAGATACACGCCGAGCACGCCCAAGGCCGCACCCACCGCCCAGCGCAACGCGGAATCCGACGCGCCGGCTGTATCGCTGGACCAGGTGCGCCCGCGGATCGCCGGCCACAGCATCAGCCCGGCCGGTATCGCCAGCAGCGGCACCGACAGGAACACCCAGCGCCAGCCGACGTGCTGCACGATCAATCCGCTGATGCCCGGCCCGATCAACGAAGGCACCACCCAGCCGGCCGAGAACGCGGCAAACACGCGGGGCCGCAGGGCTTCCGGATACAGGCGGCCGACGATCACGTACAGCGCCACCGAATACGCGCCGGCCCCCAGGCCTTGCAGCAGGCGGCCGGCAATCAGTACCGGCATGCTCGGCGCCAGCCCTGCCACCAGCAGGCCGATTACGAAACACAGCAGGCCGTAGGCCAGCGCCCCGCCGGGGCCACGTCGGTCGCTCCAGCGCCCGGCGGCGGTCATCCCGACCACGCTGGTCGCCAGGGTGCCGCCGAACGCCAGCGCATACAGCGGCAAGCCATTCAATTCGCGCGCGACGGTCGGCATGGCGGCGGCCACCGCCAGCGATTCGAAGGCATTGAGCGATACCAGTGCCACCATGCCCAGCGTTGCGGCGCGATACGGAGCGGCCAGGATGGAGCTGGGTCGGGTGTCGCCGGGTGAGCTGGCGGGCAGGGCGGTATCGGCGGGCATCGAGCATCCAGAGACTGAAGTGTGTAGAGCCATGACCATGGGGCTTGCACCGGTCATGGCCGCGCAGCATCCTGCCTCAACCAAGGTTGAGGTCAAGGCAATGCAGCGTGAGTTGTCCGTGGGCGAAGTGGCCAAGCGCAGTGGCGTGGCGGTGTCGGCTTTGCATTTTTACGAGCGCAAGGGCCTGATCCGCAGCCTGCGCACTGCCGGAAATCAACGCCGCTATGCGCGCGACGTGCTGCGGCGCATAGCCGTGATTCGCGTGGCGCAACGGCTCGGCGTGCCGTTGCAGCAGGTGCTGGATGCGTTCTCGGTGCTGCCGGACCAACGCACGCCCACGCGTGCGGAATGGGCACGCATGTCGGCACGTTGGCGCGGGCAACTGGATGCGCGCATCGCCGAGCTGCAGGCCTTGCGCGACCAGCTCACCGACTGCATCGGTTGCGGCTGTCTGTCGCTGCGCCGCTGCCGGTTGAGCAATCCGGGCGATACGCTGGCCGAGGGTGGGGATGGCGCGTTGCGCTTGTCGCGGCTTGCTGCCGATTGAGGTGGCAAGCGCGGGCTGTGCCGCCGCCGGGGCAGGGATGGTGTGATCGGCATCTGCAGCTCGCGCGCGGGCCGCGGCTGCTGCGCCCCGGGCAGCCTGTCACCGTCGAGAAGTTCGATGCCGCAACCGGGACCAATGGCAGTGCCGTGCCGGGCGAAGGCGACCGTAGGATGGGGTCCCCCCACCGCCGCAGGACTTCACGCATGTTCCCCACCTTGCGCCGTTCGCTCGCCGTTGCGCTGTCGCTGGCATGCATCACCTCGTCCGCGCACGCCGCGCCCGCCACCAGCGCCGCCGCGCCGGCAAGCGCTTTCGATCCGCTGGCCTTGTTCGCACCGCTGCAACTGCCCGATGCACCCAATGCCTACCGCAGCGGCAGCGGTGTCCCCGGCCCGCTGTTCTGGCAGAATCGTGCCGATTACACCCTCAATGCCAGCATCGACCCGGCGACCCACACGCTCACCGGCGAGGCGGCGATCCACTACACCAACCGTAGCCCGGACACGCTGGACGTGCTGTGGCTGCAGCTGGACCAGAACATCTACCGCGCCGATGCGCGCGCTGCCTCCAGCCGGCCGTCGCGCCGCACCCAGTTCACCGACGGCATGCAGATCGCCAGTGTCGAGATCGACGATGGCGGGCATCGCCAGCCTGCGCATTTCGTCGTCGACGACACCCGCATGCGGGTGGACCTGCCGCAGCCGTTGGCGGGGCAGGGCAAGGCGCTGACCGTGCATGTCCGCTACCGCTACACGATTCCGGGCACCTGGGGCGGGCGCACCGCGGTCAGTGCCAGCAAGCAGGGCGAGATCTACGAGATTGCCCAGTGGTATCCGCGCATGGCCGTCTACGACGATCTACGCGGCTGGGACACGCAGCCGTATCTGGGCTCGGAGTTCTATCTGGAGTACGGCGACTTCGACTATGCGGTGACCGTGCCGGAGGGCTTCCTGGTCGCTGGTTCCGGCGCGCTGACCAATCCGGCCGAGGTGCTCAGCCGCAGCGAGCAGCAACGCCTGCAACAGGCGCGCAGCAGCGATCGCACGGTGCTGATCCGCACGGCCGAGGAAGTGAGCGCGCGTGCTGCCAAACCGGCGGGAAACGCCACGCGCACCTGGCGCTTCCATATGGACAACACCCGCGATGTGGCGTTTGCCGCCTCGCCTGCGTTCGTATGGGATGCCGCGCGCATCAAGCTGCCAGGCGGCAAGCAGTCGCTGGCGATGTCGGTGTATCCGTTGGAGGGCGTGGGCGCGGACAAGTGGAACCGCTCCACCGAATACGTCAAGGGCGCGATCGAACATTTCTCGCAGTGGTACCCGTATCCGTGGCCGGCCGCGATCAACCTGGGCGGGTACGGTGCGGGCATGGAATATCCGGGCATCGTCTTCGACGGCTTCGAAGACAGCGGCAAGGAGCTGTTCTGGATCACCGCGCACGAGATCGGACACACCTGGTTCCCGATGATCGTCGGCTCCAACGAGCGCCGCCACGCGTTCATGGACGAAGGTTTCAACACCTTCATCGACGTCTATGCATCCGATGCCTTCAACAAGGGCGAGTACGCGCCCAAGCGCGATTCGGAATATGCGCCCAAGGGCGGCAACCCGGTCGACGAAATCCTGCCGCTGCTGGCCGATGCCGGTGCGCCGACATTGATGGACAACGCCGATTCCACCAGCGAGACCTACCGGCATTCGCTGACCTATTTCAAGGGCGCGTTGGGGCTGGTGTTGTTGCGCGAGCAGATCCTGGGGCCGGAGCGCTTCGATCCGGCCTTTCGCAAGTACATCGCGACCTGGGCCTACAAGCACCCGACGCCGTCGGATTTCTTCCGGCTGATGGAAAGCGAGAGTGGCGAGAATCTGGCCTGGTGGTGGCGCGGCTGGTATCTCAACAACTGGCAGCTGGATATGGGCATTAGCGAGGCCCATTACGTCGATCACGATCCTGCCAAGGGCCTGCAACTCACGTTGCGCAGCAGCCAGAAACTGGTGATGCCGGTCACCGTGCGGGTGGACCTGGCCGACGGCAGCCATCTGGACCGCCGCGTGCCGGTGGAAACCTGGCTGCAGAACACCGCGCCCAAGCTGACGCTGCCGACCACGCAGAAAGTGCTGCATGTGACACTGGATCCGGACCATGTGTTGCCCGATGCCCAGCGTGGCGACAATCAGGTCAATACGATCGGCTAGCGGCTGTCGATGCAGGCATCTGCGCTGCAATGGCGTAGATGCTGCGGGCCTTCAGTACACGCGACTTACCGTCACCAACGGCGCAATCGATTGCAGAGATTGCGCCGTTTTTCGTTGCGCCGTGCAGTCCGATGTCGAAGACAGACGCGCAACGGTGTGCTCGCATCGGCGTCAACTGCCACGTGGATGCGCCGCTCAGCACGTGGCCACTGAGTGCTGCCGCGTTGCGATCCTCGCGATGCCTTGCGCATCTGCTCCATGTGATGTTCTCGCTGCTACGCGATGACGCGCGACTGCGCCACTGCAACGCGTTTGCAGAGGTCACAAGCTGGTAACGCTTACAGCCACGCTGCGCCTGCATTCATGCTGCGGACTCAAGCGCACGCGGTGTTTTGTGCCTGCGTGTGGCCTGGTGTGTTTGCTGCAACGCACGGTGACAAGCCCAGGCACGCATGACTAGGCTGCGCCGCGTGTTAGCGCTATCAGGTTTTGCATCGCCTGCTGACACGGGGTTGAGTGCAGAGGCGCGCGGCAGTGCACGTCTTGCAGGCGTACTGGTTGGGAAGGCAGTGGCAGGTGCTGTACAGGTCGAGCAGCAGGCCGCGTCCGTCAGGGGCGTGGCGCGCGCACGGCTGGCATCAGGGGGATGCGCCGGCAGTCGAGGCGGCGGATCAGAGCAAGTGCTGTGCAGGGATGTATGTCGCGTGCCGTCTAGGCACGTGGCCAGGCAAGCGCCGCGTCGCATTCCGCGACCACGGCCGTGGGTGTTGGACTCCAGACCCGAGGATAGATCGATGCGTCGTACGTTGAGCAAGTTCAAGTCGAAGGCCATGTTTACCTTCGTCGGTGGCATCCTGGTGATCAACCCCGCCTTTGCGCAGGACGTTGCCGCGCAGCAGGTGCCGCCACCGCAGTCCGGCGCACAAACCGCCACCACCTTGGATGCGGTCAATGTCACGGGCATCCGCAGCAGCCTGGATCAGTCGATGGGCATCAAGCGCGATGCTGCCGGCGTGGTGGATGCGATCAGCGCCGAAGACATCGGCAAATTTCCCGATACCAATCTGGCCGAGTCGCTGCAACGCATCACCGGTATCTCGATCGAGCGCCGCGATGGCGAAGGCGCGCAGGTCACCGCGCGCGGCTTCGGCCCGCAGTTCAATACCGTCACCCTCAACGGCCGCCTGATTCCCGGTGCCGATGCGTTCGGCGCGCCGGGCCAGACTCCGATCGGTGGCGTGGATGTGGGCACGCGCGCGTTCAACTTCGCCCAGCTCGCCTCCGAAGCCATCACCGGCATCGAGGTGTTCAAGACCAGCCGTGCCACCGCGCCCAGCGGCGGCATCGGCGCCACCATCAACATCCAGACCGACAAGCCGTTCAATCACGAAGGCGTGGTGGCCAATGCCGGCGCCAAGATGGTGTCGGATCGTTCGCAGCCGTTCGGCGATTCGCTCACTCCTGAAGTCTCCGGCATCTTCAGCTATACCAATCCCGACAAGACCTTCGGCATCGGCCTGAGCGGCAGTTACCAGAAGCGCCACGGCGGCTCGGTGCAGGCCACCGAAAACACCTGGAACATCCAGCGCTGGACCGGTACCGACCCGGCCCTGCGCCCGGGTGCGGTGGTGACCAACGCGCCGGCGATCGGCCAGCTGTACGGCATGCCCAACGATCTGCGCTATGCCTTTGCCGACTTCCAGCGCGAGCGCACCAATGGCCAGGCGGTGATGCAGTTCGCGCCCAGCGACAGCCTGACCCTGACGCTGGATTACACCTATTCGTCCAACGAGATCCGCGAAGAGCGTGGCGAGCAGGGCATCTGGCTGCAGCGCGCCAACAGCTTCACCGATCTGACCTTCGATACCGGCCAGGCGGTGGCCACCCCGGTGTATCTGCGCGACGTGCCCAACGGCGCCAAGGACTTCGGCATGGAGCAGCAGCGCAACGAGCAGAAGTACACGCTCGGCTCGCTCGGCTTCAATGCCGACTGGCAGGTGAGCGACCGCTTCCAGCTGTCCTTCGATGCGCACAATTCCAAGACCAAGAGCCTGCCCAACGACCCGGTCACCGGCGGCAGCGCCACGTACTTCAGCTTCGCCGGCACCAACAACTGCAGCAACGGCCCGTCCTGCGGCGGTCAATGGGGGCAGGAGCTGCGCTTCAACAATGGCCTGCCGATTGGCGCACGCACCTGGTATCCCACCGCGGCCGATTCCCTGGCCGGCACCAACGGCGTGCTCAACCCGGACTTCACCCCCGCCGAGCTTGGCTCGCAGGTCCTGCGCATCTTCTATCAATCGCAGGTCACCGAGATCAAGGAAGGCCGCATGGACGGCACCTTCGATTTCGAGGACGGGCGCTTCCAGTTCGGCGTGAGTACCGCCAATACCACCATGAACCGGCTCACCAGCGACACCAATTCCACGCTGGGCGACTGGGGCGTGGCCAACGCCGGCAACGAGCCCGGCATGCAGGCGCTGCTGCGGCCGGTGAGCATCACCGGCATGTTCAAGGACTTCAACGCCAATGGCGCCGCGCCCAATGCATGGCGCGGCGATGCCGATCAGCTGGCGCTGTGGGGTGGCAGCCAGTACGGCGCCACCACCCGCTACAACCCGCAATACAGCGCCGACAACCAGGTCGAAGAGAAGACCCGCGCCGCCTACGTGCAGCTGGAACTGAAAGGCGACATCTCCGGCATGACCACCAATACGCGGCTGGGTCTGCGCTACGAGCGCACCGATGTGGAATCAACCTCGCAGGTGGCCACGCCCACGGCGTTGTTGTGGCAGGCCAACAACGACTTCCAGCTGTTGCGCTCCACCGAGCAGCAGCCCTTCAGCGAGAAGACCAGCTACAACTACATCCTGCCCAATCTGGACTTCAGCATCGACATCTCCGATCAGTTGAAGGGGCGCGCCTCGTTCGGCCAGACCATCGCACGCGCGCCCTACAACAACCTGATCGCCGGCCCGACGCCGAATACGCCCAATGGCTCGATCCTGATCAATCCGTCCAACCGTGCCGGCGGCAGCTCGCAGAACCCGCAACTGGACCCGCTGGAATCGGACAACCTCGATCTGGCGCTGGAGTGGTACTTCGCCGATGCCAGCTACGTGTCGGCCACGTTCTGGAACAAGCGCGTCAGCAACTTCATCGGCAACACGGTCTTGCGCGAATCCCTGTACGGGTTGAGCGATCCCACCTCCGGCCCGGACGCGCAGGCCGCGCTGGCGTTCCTGCAGAGCGGCGCCTGCGCGGCGCAGGTGGGCGCCTCCGGCAACGACGTCGCGGCGGCGTGCTCGGCCAACGACACCTCGCTGTTTGCGGCGATGGCGCTGCTGCGCAATGCCGCGGCCACCGGCGGGCTGGCCGCCTATAACGGCAGCTCCGCGCAGAGCCTGGCACTGGAGAACGCCTACGACATCGTCGGCAATGCCTCCGATCCGCTGTATCAGTTCGACGTGTCGCGCCCGGTCAACCAGAACAAGGCCAACATCCACGGCTGGGAATTGGGCGGGCAGTACTTCTTCGACAGTACTGGCTTCGGCATCTATGCCAACTACACCATCGTCGAAGGCGATGTGGGCTTCGACAACACGGTGATCGATCGCGACCAGTTCGCGCTGCTTGGCCTCAGCGACACTGCCAACGTGATGCTGATGTACGAAAAATACGGCTGGAGCGCGCGCCTGGCCTGGAACTGGCGCGACGAGTATCTGATCGCCGCCAACCAGGACAATGCCAACCGCAATCCGTACTACGTCGAGGCGTATCAGCAGTGGGACCTGAGCGTCAGCTACAGCTTCAGTAAGCAACTTTCCGTTGGCTTTGAGGCGATCAACCTCACCGGCGAAGACGTGCGTTGGCATGGGCGTTCGGACAAGCAGATCATCCGCCTAATCGACCAGCAGCCACGCTACACGCTGGGTGTGCGTTACGCGTTCTGACCCACCGGCTGCGCTCACTTCCCTCCCGGTGAGCGCAGCCGGTGCCTGGTGTGGCAGATGCCGATGTGCAGGCTGGTGCGGGCACGTGGTGCGCTTCTTTTGAAGGCAGCCGGGCAATCGTTCGCTGACTGCGCGGAGTGGCCGGGTCGCGTTGTCAGCCTGCGTGGCCTGGTCCGGCGACCGCAACTGCAGGCTCGAGCTCGATGCCGCGACGCATTCGTGGATGCAGCCGGCACGCGTTGCGGCTGCTTGCAAGCAAACGCCCGCCTGCTGATGGCCGCTATGGCAGCGCAGCAACGCCGAGTGCCGTAGGCTTGTTCCCATGCTGCTGTGCCGCTTGCCGGCCTGTCGCTTTTTGGCAATGCTCGCCAACAGCGGGCGCGCCACCTGGCCGCGCGATCGACGCATTCCACGCAATGCGGTACTCCGTGGCGGAGCACCGTTGGAGTTTCAGATGACGCGATACGCAGTGCTCAACAATGTGGCGCATCACGATCTGCGCGTCGTGCTGCGCTTTGGCGCCGAGTTCGGCGATGCGCTGGGCCTGGTGCCGGCGTTCGTCACCGAATACGCCGAGCTGCAGCGCGAGTACCCGCTGTTCTTTCGCAAGGATCCGGCCACCGGCGGCTACCAGTCGGTGGCGCTGCTGGGCTTTGCACAGGACGAGAATCTGTTCCTGCAGGACGGCCGTTGGACTGCCAGCTATCTGCCCGGCATCGTCGCCAAGGGGCCGTTTCTGATCGGCTTCCAGGAGCAGCGTATCGATGGCGCCTTGGTGCAGGAGCCGGTGATCCATGTCGATCTCGAGCACCCACGCATCAGCCGTCACGAAGGCGAGGCGGTATTTCTGCCGCAGGGCGGCCATAGCCCGTACCTGGAGCACATCATCGGTGTGTTGCGCGGCATCCGTGACGGTGTGGATGCCGGCCAGGCGATGGCGGCCGCGCTGGATGCGTTGGGGCTGATCCAGCCGGTGCAGCTGGATGTCACGCTGGATGCCACCCACGCCACCAAGCTGGAAGGCCTGTTCGCCATCGACCGCGAGCGGCTTGCCGCACTCGATGCGTCCTCGTTGCAGCAACTGCATCGGGCCGGCTATCTGGAGGCTGCATTCCTGATGCTTGCTTCGCTGCACAACGTGCGTCGGCTGATGGCCGAGAAGCAGCGCCGCCTGCAGCAGGCGCACAGTGCGTCTGCGACTGCTGCGTTCGCCTGAGCGCATGACGACCGGCGCAGCCTTCTCCTCCCTTGCGGCCGTCGCCGAGCGCAGCGATTGCCACCCCGACGCGCTGCCGCTTGCCGCGCTGTGCGACGCCGCCGAGCCGGTGGTGCTGCGTGGCGTCGTACGCGACTGGTCGCTGGTGCAGGCCGGGCTGCACAGCCCCGAGGAGGCGATGGCGCTGCTGCGCACGCATGACAGTGGACGCCCCCTGCAGTATTCCCGCGGCGGCCCGGAGATCGCCGGCCGGCCGTTCTATACCGACGATTGCAGTGCGCTGAATTTCGAGGTGCAGCGCGGCAGCTTGAGCAGCTTGCTGGAAGCCGTCGTGACGCATCGCGACGACCCGCAGCCGCCTACCTATTACCTGGCGTCGTTGCCTATTGACGACAATCTCCCGGGCTTGCGCGCAGGCAACGATCTGGATTTCGCCGCCAGCGGCATCGCGGTGCAGCCAAGTATCTGGATCGGCAATCGCGTCACTGCTTCCTGCCATTACGATGCGCCCAACAACCTGGCCTGCTGCGCGGTGGGGCAACGTCGCTTCACGCTGTTTCCGCCCGAGCAGGTGGCCAACCTGTATCCCGGCCCGCTGGATCCCACACCGGGTGGGCAGGTGGTGAGCATGGTGGATATCGCCAATCCGGATCTGCTGCGGTATCCACGCTTCGCCCAGGCGCTGGCCCAGGCACGCACCGCCGTGCTGGAGCCGGGCGATGCAGTGTTCATTCCCGGCATGTGGTGGCATCACGTGCAATCGCTGCAGCCATTCAACGTGCTGGTCAACTACTGGTGGAGCAGCGTGCCCGCGCATCTGCCGGCGCCGATGCCCGCGCTGTATCACGCGCTGTGGGCCATCCGCGACCGCCCGGCAGCGGAGAAGGAGGCCTGGCGCGCCCTGTTCGACTACTACGTGTTCGGCCCTGCCGAGCGCGCGGGCGAGCACCTGCCCGAGCAGGCACGGCATGCACTGGGCCCGATCGACCCCACGCTGGCGCGACAGCTGCGCGCGCTGTTGCTCGGCAGGCTCAACCGCTGATGCGCGCGATCGGCTTCCAGGCCACTGGCGCGACAACTGCGCAGCGACCGGGCGGGCAGGACCGATGTGCGGTATTGGCAGGTGCCACGCGCGCGCTCCGCTCCCTGCGGGCCACCCGCGTTGTCCAGACGATCGATCAAGACCTCACCCCGGATCCATCACCCAGGAGCGCGCAGTGAGCCAGGCCCCGATTCGCAAGGTCGTCATCGCCGGCGGCGGCACCGCTGGCTGGATCGCCGCCTGCGCACTGTCGCATCAATTCCGCGAGCTGCTGGAGATCACCCTGGTCGAGTCCGAGCAGATCGGTACCGTGGGCGTGGGCGAATCCACGGTGCCGCCGATCCGCAGCTTCCATCGCTTCCTGCAGATCGACGAGCAGGAGTTCCTGCGCGCGGTGGCCGGCACCTTCAAGTTGTCGATCTCCTTCGAGCATTGGCGCCGCCAGGGCGAGCGCTATATCCATCCGTTCGGCATCACCGGGCAAAGCACGCTGGTGTGTGCCTTCCACCATCTCTGGCTGGAGAGCCAGCGCCGCGGCATGCCGGGCAGCTTTGGTGATTACTGCCTGGAAACCGTGGCTTCGCGCGTCGATCGTTTCGCCTTGCTGCGCGAGCCTGCGGTCAACTACGCCTATCACCTGGATGCGGCGCTGTATGCCAGGTTCCTGCGCACGCGCAGCGAAGCCTGTGGCGTCAGGCGTATCGAGGGCAGGATCCAGCAGGTGACATTGCAGCCGGACAGTGGCGATGTGGCCAGCCTGCTGCTGGAAGACGGGCAGGTGCTCGAGGGCGACCTGTTCATCGATTGCAGCGGTTTTCGTGGCCTGCTGATCGAGCAGGCGCTGCATACCGGTTACGAGGACTGGAGCCACTGGTTGCCGTGCGATCGCGCCGTTGCGGTGCAGACCGAGG
The DNA here is from genome assembly GCF_056725285.1 of Xanthomonas sp. NCPPB 1826. Taxonomy (NCBI): domain Bacteria; kingdom Pseudomonadati; phylum Pseudomonadota; class Gammaproteobacteria; order Lysobacterales; family Lysobacteraceae; genus Xanthomonas; species Xanthomonas sp. NCPPB 1826. The sequence continues at coordinate 3,522,086 of NZ_CM161521.1, read as the reverse complement.
CGCTTGGCCCGCCGGTGCCGTACACCCGCGCCATCGCGCACGAAGCCGGGTGGCGCTGGCATATCCCGCTGCAGCATCGCGTTGGGAATGGTCTGGTGTTTTCCAGCAAGCACCTGTCCGACGACGAGGCGCATGCCAAGTTGCTGCGCGATGTGGCCGCGCCTGCGCTGAAAGACCCCTGGCTGGTGCCGTTCCGCACCGGCCGCCGCCTCAAGGCCTGGAACAAGAACGTGGTGTCGCTGGGCCTGGCCAGCGGGTTTATCGAGCCGCTGGAATCCACCAGCATCCATCTCACCATCGCCGCCGTGGTGCGCCTGATCAGCTTGTTCCCGGCGGATGGCATTGCGCCCTCGCAGGTGGAGCTGTTCAACGACATCAGCCGCGCCGAAATGGAACACGTGCGCGACTTCATCATCCTGCACTACCACGCCACCCAGCGCGAGGAACCGCTATGGCGGCAGTGCCGCGCGATGGAGTTGCCCGAATCGCTGGCGCTGCGCCTGCGCGCCTGGCGCGAACGCGCACATGCCTGGCAAGCGGCCGATGAACTGTTCCGCGTCGACTCCTGGACCCATGTGCTGATGGGGCAGGGCATCCTGCCCGAACAGCATCATCCGCTGGCGCGCGCGCTGTCCGATCGCGACCTGCGTCGCCTGCTGGACGGCATCGCCCAGCCGATCCGGCACGCGGTGGAGCAGATGCCGTCGCAGCAGGCGTTTATCGACGCGTATTGCAAGGCGGGGGCGGGCGTGTGGGGCCTGCGCAGTCCGGTGGTGACGTAGAGCGGCTGGCAACGCTGGGGCGCCGCCGGCAGGCAGGCGCAGCCGCTGCCCACAACCGGCACGGCGCCAGCACGTCCTGGCCCGGCTCGGCAACGCGATACGGGACGGGCGGCATGCTCCGTGCAGTCGGCAAGGCAGGCCGGTACGGGCAGTCGGCACGGGCCAGACCAATGTAGGAGCGCGCTTGCGCGTGATTCGATTGAGCGTCACCGGGAACGCTTCGTCGCGCCCTTCGGCTCCGGTTCCGAGCGCGCCGTCCACGCGCACCTGACGACTGCTTACTACGTGTTAGCCGCTCTTGGACACACGGACCAGAGATGCAGTATCGCCTGCTGTGTCGTGCCCGCTCTGCACGATGCCTGGTGATTGCGTGCCGCTCGATAGCGGTTGGCGATATCACCGCCGGATACGGGTCGAATGCGCTGATGACAGTGCGCAGCTGGATCCATCGCTACAGTGCCCAACTGCTTCGCTACAAGCGCATCAGATCCTTGCCGACCACAATCGGCCCGGCATAGTGCTTGCGCGCGCCCTCGCTCCACATCGCATCGGTGATCGTCGGGTCGCCGCCAGGCACGAAGTGATTGAGCACCAGCATCCTTGCGTTGGCCGCTGAAGCGATTCTGCCGACTTCCTCGCTGGTGGAATGGCTCTTGAGCAGATGGTCGAGCAAGGTCGGTGCGTTGTCGTTGGTCTTGAGCATCTTTTCCAGCGCGGGCAGATACATCACCTCGTGCACCAGGATGTCGGTGTCCCTGGCGAATTCGGCCAGTGCAGGCAGGTAACGCGTATCGCCGGAGAACACCACCGTGCGGTCGCGCGCGGCGAAGCGGTAGGCGAATGCCGGCTTGAGCGTGTAGTGATCCACCAGCGTGGCGGTGACGGTGACCTGGTCGTTCTGCAGCACCGTGCCGGGCTGGTCGAACTCGTGCACATGGATCAGCTGCTTGAACGGCGGGCGGCCTTCTTCGCGGATGCGCGCATCGATGTCGATGGCATTCATCTCGACGAACGCATCCACCATCCTGGCGATACCGGGCGGGCCGTACAAATGCACCGGCGTCTGCAGCCCGCTGGCCCACGCCAGCCACACCACGTTGAGCAGGTCGGCGTTGTGGTCGGAGTGGTGATGGGTCAGGAAGATATCGCGCAGCGCAGGCAGGCGGATGCCGGCCTTGGCCAGTTGCTGTGCAACGCCATTGCCGCAGTCGATCAGGTAGGGCTGCCCGGCGATGACCAGCGCATTGGCGGCCGCGGCGCGCAGCGGTGATGGCGTGGGGCCGCCCTTGGTGCCGAGCAGCACCAGCACGCTGCTGTTGGCCGGGAAGGGCGCCGGTGACGCCGGGTCTGACGGCGCAGGGTCTTCCTTCGGTGCGCGCCGCAGTGCGGCACCGAGCTGGCTCGTCACGCTCAGCGTGGCCGCTGCCAGCGCGATGCGCAGCACTTGGCGACGGGAAGGGCGTGGCGAAGCGGCAGACATGACGGCTCCTGTCGAAGCGGGGGGAGAGGATGTGCCAGGCGGGGCGTGGCACTGCGCCAGACTATCGTGGGGCTGCCGGGTTTGCGACTGCGTCACGTAAACCTCGGCACTGGCATGCCCGCGCCCGATGCAGGAGAGCTGCACCTGCGATGCACGCGGTGCGTGCACTGCGCGATCCGATGGCCCGCCCCGAATCGGCTACGCCGACCCATCCGTTGCCTTCCAACGGCGGGTTTGCATCGATTGCCTTCAGAGTTCCCGTGCGATGAACGCGTTCAACGCAGGCGAACGATAAAACGCCATGCATTGCGCGAAGATCCTGTTGAACGGGCCACGGCGGGCTTCGTCCTTCATCGGCACTTCGGCGCGATGGAAGTCTGCCGTCTGCTCGGCCACGAAGCGATGCAGGCGGTCGGTGGCACCGGTCTTGGCATTGTCGAGCGCGTAGGTCGTCAGTAGATACGAGCGATCGCGCAGCTGGTCTGAGGTGTATTTGCCGCTACGCTCATAGTTGTTGTCCAGGCACAGCTGCAGCGCGTAGGCCTTGACGTCGTCGCGATTGGCGGGTTTGCCGGCTGCATGGGCGGTGACCTGTAGCGACAAGGCCAGGAGTGCAGCTACGGCGATGACACAAGAAGTGCGTTGAACGGGCATGCCGATCCAGGTGAAGGACGAGCTGCCAAGTCTGCATCATCCGGGCACTGCAGATGAAGTGCATGACGACTTACGCGCGTGACCGATGGGGTCCAAAGGTCAGCGCACAAAACATCAACCCGTACAGATCGATCCACACAGCACATCAAACAATCGACCACACTCTGCACAGGCCAGGCGCAGTCGCACGTGGCAGGCGCTACCCGCCTGCCACGCGCATCTCCCGCTTACGGGCCGAAGTAGGTGGAAATGCTGGAATACACGTCCGAGAAGCGCGAGTAGTAATCCGGATCGGTCTGCGCGGTGCAGAACGAGTAGCCGCCGTACAGGCCGCCGCGCAGCTGGTAGGCGCCACCGCTGGCGACGGTGAACAGGCCCGAGCCGGACGAGCCGCCCTCGGTGACGCCATCGTTCCAGACCACACGGTACAGCGGGCTCTTGCCGTCGATGCTGGTGCTCAGCCCATTGACGGTGCCCAGCGAATACTTCTTGACGTCACCGGACGGGTGGTGGATGCCGACGATCGAGGTGCCGGTCGCACCGATCGCTGCGCTGTTCCATGCCGCATAGAACGCGCCGCTTGGCGGTGCGGTCTTCAGCTCCAGCAATGCGGTGTCGCGCGTGGTATTGGCATGGCGCAGGAATGCACCGCCGGTCAAGGTGGTGGCCTGCGAGCTGGCGGTATTGCCGTTGCAGCTAGCCGCGTCGTAGAACCAGTAGGTCTGCAGTGTGTTGGCGACCGTCTGCGTACTGATGCAATGCGCTGCGGTCCAGAACAGGTTGCGCTTGGGCGAGTTGGTGTTGTTGAGCAGCGTGCCGGTGCACAGGAACGAGCCCTGGCTGGTGGTGAACACCATGCGCGCCACCGCCTTTGCGGCATTGGTGAAGCCGGCGGTGGGATTGGCGCGGCAGACGATATCGTTCTGGCAGGAATCGCTCTCGCCGATGGCAATGGTCATCATGTCGCGCGCGCTGGCGGTGGGGCTGATGTCCAGGTGCGACAGCTGCGGGATGCTCAGGCTGAAGTTCTCCGGATACTGGCCGGCCGGCAGCGACAGTTCCACCAACAGATTCTCGCCGCTGACGGTCGGCGACCAGCCGATGGCGTCGCCGCTGGCGGAGAAGCTGGCACCGGATTGCTCGAATACCCGGCCATCGTCGCCGGCAAAGCGTAGCGTCACCTTGGACGGATCGCCCGGCGTGGCACCGGCACCACGCAGGATCAGCGACGCACGCAGCGAGGCCGCCTGCGCGGAGCCGACCTTCAAGGTCGCCACGCGTGAGCCGTCTTTGGCCATCTGCCAATCGAGCGTGGCAAGATTCACCAAAGGCTTGGCAACCGCGCGCGAAAACCCGATCTGCAAGGGCTGCCCATGTTTGACCTGTGCGATTCGACGCTCACGCACCCGACCGATCTCGGTGCTGGTGGGCGCAGTGAGTTGCACCACACGCGTGGGCAGGATGCCGCCACGCAGACTTGCCGACTGCAACGTCGCTGCGCCGAGCTTGGCCGCCTGCGGCGCGGTACTCACCGGCGCCGCATCCATTTCGGTCGGCGGCGTTGCCAGTGCAGCGCCGGAAACGGCGGAAAACAGCGCCAGGTACAAGGCATTCTTGCGGTTCATGGGTAGTCCTTCTCGTCAGGGAACGACAGGCTGCGGCGGGGGCCACAGCCTGCGGGCGCCATCGTTGGCGCCGAACGAGACTAGCGAATGTTTAAAGCTGAATATGTGCTGAAAATCTCGTTCAGAGATTGGCAGTCGATAAAAAGATCATCGTGTTTTGCACGCAGCAGTCGACGTGTGCACGACTTGCCATTAGCCTTGCGTGTACGAACACGCATATGCACACGCATGGCGCCGCAGCGCCGCAGCCCAGGAATCGTCTGCAACACATAAGCTGCTCTACCTGCGGCAACTGCGATCACGCAGTGCACCGGCAGCGTCGCCTTGATCAAGCTGTCAGGCGATGCAGGTAGATACGCTGCATGTGAGATGGCGAGCGCGCATGACCTTTGCGGGCTTTAACAAGGCGCGCTCTACGCCCCTGCAGGCAGGCACGTCGACGACGCGGGCAGCCAGCAGCAAGGCTGCATATCGGCTCGCGACGGATTACTCCAACGCGTCGCTGGCGCGGAAGTCGGTCGAGCGACCACTGGCTTTGAGAAACCCCAACACTGCGAGCCCGACCACCATCCAGGCCGTGCCGCCGAGTTGCGCATGCCGGTCGGCATTGATCAGCACATAAGCCAGGATCACGATGCCGATCAACGGCGTGGCGACATGCAACAGCACGCTGCGGCCCTGTCCGCGGAAATGCCACAGCACCGCCACGTGCAACAGGATGAAGGCGGTCAGTGCGCCGACATTGCACAACGAGGACAGCAGCGCGATCTGGCCGACGAAGACTTCGCCCAGCACCATGCTCAAGCCCGCCACCAGCAGGATGGCGCGCTGCGGCACGCCGGTGCGTGGATGGATGTAGCGCAGAAAGGCCGGCAGCTGGCGGTCGCGCGCCATGGCGAACAACAGGCGCGAGGTGGCGGCCTGCGCCACCAGCGAATTGGCGATCGCCGCACTGATCGCGACCGTGAGCGCAATGACGATCTGCAACCACGGCCCGGCGATCAGGCGCCCGATCTCGAAGAAGGCATCGTTGGAGGCCTGCGCGCTGGGATAGCGTTGCAGGGTGGGCTGCAGCAGCGCGGCCAGCCAGGTCTGCAGCACGAACAAGCCCGCCACCAGCAACAGCGCCAGCAGGGTCGCGCGCCCGACCACGCGGTTGCCGCCACGGGCTTCTTCGGACAACGTGGAGATCGCATCGAAGCCCAGGAACGACACCACCGCCACCGACAAGGCGCTGAAGATCAGCTGTGGCGAAAAGGCCTGCGGGTTGTAGAACGGACGCAGGTTCCAGTGCGCACCATTGACGCCACGCTGGATCGCCAGGCTGGCCAGCACCACGAACACCGCCAGCACCACCAGCTGCGTGTAGAGGAAGAAGCGATTGGCACGCGCGGTGGTTTCGATGCCGCGCAGGTTGACCAGCGTGTTGAGCACCACGAAGAAGGCGATCCACGCCGGCTGCGGCACCGCCGGCAACACGTTGTGCATGGCGTTGGCGCCGACCACGTAGAGCAGGGTGGGCACCAGCAGATAATCCAGCAGGATCGCCCAGCCGGCCAGAAAGCCCATGCCGCTGCTCAGGCCGCGTCCCACATACGCATACACCGAGCCGGCGACCGGAAACGCCTGCGACATCTGCTGGTAGCTCAACGCGGTGAACAGCATCGCCACGAAGCCGAGCAGGTAGATCAGCGGCACCATCCCGGCGCTGATGTCGAACACGCCGCCGAAAATGGAGAACGGCGCGGTCGGCACCATGAATACCAGCCCGTAGATCAGCAGGTCCTTGAGCGTCAGCTGCCGCTTGAGCTCCTGGGTGTAGCCAAAGCGTTCCAGCGCGGCCGCGTCGTCGCGGCGGGAGGTGTCGGTCATGCAGGTGTCCGCTGAAAGGAATGCCGGGTCGCGACGCAGGCGCCGTGGGAGCGCCTGCAGGTCGATGCTGCAGTGCAGCTATCCGACCGGCATTGTGACGATAATGTGGCCGCCAAGCCCATCCATTGGTAAAAGTGCTAGGTTTTCCCTGCTGGATGTCGTCCAGCGGCACACGTCGACACCGAAGGACCCACCATGTTCGACACTCTGGCCAGCCTGGGCCGCGACCTGCAGGCGCTGCACACGCTCAATGCCTGCCTGGACCGGGTGTTTTCCGACGTCTGCGGGCTGGGCTTCCAGTCCCTGGTCTACGATTACGCGCCGGTCCCGCTGAGCCTGGAAGGGGCATTGATCACCCCGTCGGTGTTCATGCAGCGCAATGCGCCGGGCGACATGCAGCACATCTGGTGCGAGCACGGCTATTACCAGCACGACCCGGTGCAGCAGCGTGCGACGCGCCGCACCACGCCTTTCGTATGGTCTTACCGCAGCGACGGCGAGATGGAGGGCGTGGAATACGTTGGCAGCCAGCATCGGCAGGTCACGCGTTATCTGTGCGATAGCGGTATGGGAACCGGTGTCACCGTGCCCCTGCACCTGCCGGGTGGCGCGTTCGCGACGTTCAGCGCTGCGGTCGATGCGGTCGCGGCCGAGGCGCCACGGCTGGCCGAAGCGCAGCTATCGCCATTCCTGCTGCTGGCGCATACCTTCCAGGCACGCGCACAGGAGCTGCTCGATCCGCAGGAACGCCGCTGCCACCACATCGTGCTGACCCGCCGCGAGCGCGAGTGCCTGCAGTACTCGGCCAAGGGGCTGACAGCCAAGAGCATCGCCGCTGCGCTCAACCGTTCCACCGCCACGGTGAACCTGCATCTGAACTCGGCAGCGCGCAAGCTGGGCGCGCGCAATCGCGTCGAGGCCGTCGTGCGCGGCATGCACTATCGATTGCTGGAGCCGTAAGCGCGGCGTGTTCAGCGCCTGCGACGGTAGGCCGCGATAGGCGATTTCCCTGCGGCGAAAGTTTGCGATCGGCAGTCGCAATCGCTGCACGGGTTGGTGCCCGTCCTGGCGACCGATGATGCGCCCGGCCGCACGCGCAGCCGGCTCCGAGCTTCGAACGCGCCACGAACCTGGGAGTTTTGCCAGTTAACGCGCGGCGGTTGCCTCGCTAGGCTCGGCGCTCATTCTTGCCGTTAGCAGGCGCAGGTCATGCAGTCCACCGAGGGTTACGTCGAATTTCGTGGGTACCGGACCTGGTACCGCATCACCGGCGACCTGCGCAGCGATGCCTGCCCGCTGATCGTGCTGCACGGCGGCCCCGGCTGCACCCACGACTATGTGGACAGCTTCAAGGACCTGGCGGCCAATGGCCGCGCGGTGATCCATTACGACCAGCTCGGCAACGGCAAGTCCACCCATCTTCCCGATGCGGACCCCGGTTTCTGGACGGTGGGGCTGTTTCTGGACGAGTTGCAGGCCCTGATCACGCAGTTGGGGCTGTCGCAATACGCGCTGCTCGGGCAGTCCTGGGGCGGGATGCTGGCGGCCGAGCATGCGGTGCGGCGGCCGGCCGGCCTGCGTGCGCTGGTGATCGCCAACTCCCCGGCATCGATGGGCTTGTGGCGCGCTGCAGCGCTGCGGCTGCGTGCGCGCCTGCCCGAGGACATCCAGGCGGCGCTGGACGCGCACGAGGCGGCCGGCACCCTGGACGACCCGGCCTATCGCGCCGCAAGCCAGGTGTTCTACGCCCAGCACGTCTGCCGCGTGCTGCCCTGGCCTGCGGAAGTGGCGCGCACCTTCGCCGCCATCGATGCCGACCCGACCGTGTATCACGCGATGAATGGCCCGACCGAATTCCATGTGGTCGGCAGCCTGCGTAACTGGAGCATCATCGAGCGCCTGCACCGCATCAACGCGCCCACGCTGGTGCTGTCGGGCAAGTACGACGAGGCCACACCGGAAACGGTGGAGCCGTACGCACGCCTGATCCCGGACGCGCGGTGGCATGTGTTCGCCAATTCCAGCCATATGCCGCATGTGGAAGAACGCCCGGCGTGCATGCGCCTGGTCGGCAACTTCCTCGACGACCAGACGCCGTGGCCCGGCGAGCAGCTGGTGCATGCCTCCCTGCAGGACAGCCGCGCTGTTTGAGCGGATGGGGTGGGGTGTATGTAAGTGCACGTGAAGCTGAGCGTGCCCGGCTGCGGTGCGCAGCTGCGACGCGTCGCGATTGAGCATGCGCTGCCTTGCTTGCGCATCGTAGGCGTCAGTATGAGCAAATGATTGAAGAGTCCTCCTGTCGATACACGCAGCTATGCCTCAACCGCGTGTCGCTGAGCCGACACATCCAATGCGGATTGCCAGGCTACGGTCGAACACCACCTGACGTACCACGTGGTCGGACCGAATCGGCCTGACAATGTCGAAAGAGGCTGGTCGTAGCGCCAGTGCTCGCCCACTGTCGCGATTGATCCAAAGGCGCAATCACGCATCGTCTTCTGCAACGCGGCATCAAATGCCGTGTAAACCACACAAGCCATGCAAACCGCGTGTCTGCGATGACGCTGCTGCTACGCACCAATGACGCTCACAACATACGTTCGTGTGCAGTGACCACTGCGCAGCATTTCGTGTTGCACTTCAATGCTTAAAAAACGCAGCTGCCGCTAGCAACTGCGGTCGAAAGCGCGCGTGAGTAAACCAGCATCGGCCTGCGTTTGCATGCATGAAAAACACATCTGCATAAGCACAAAAACACTGCACACGCCGCAACGGTGTCCTGTCCCGGGTGTCTCTTGCTGTCTCTTTTGCATGTCCTGCACGGAGAACACCGTGGTGCGTCAAAGTTTCAGTGATGGATAATTGTTTTATGTTTTAAATCGCGCGAAGAATGCGGCCCCCACGCACCGCTTTGCTGTTGTCGTCGCTCCGGCGCAGGCAGCACGCATCGCTTTTCCACACTTTGGGAGAGGCTGCATGATCATCAAGACATTCCAGGGCGCAGTTGCGCTTGCACTGTCCGCCTGCGCTGCGGGCGCCATCGCCGGCCCGGTCGGGTACGGTGCCGGCACCACCGGCGGCGGCAACAAGACACCGGTCACCGTGACCACCTTCGAGGCGATGCAGGCTGCGATCGACAGTTATTCCGGCAGCGGCGGGTTGGTGCTCAACTACACCGGCAAGTTCGACTTCAGCAGCATCAAGGACGTCTGCGCGCAGTGGAAGTTGCCGGCCAAGACCGTGCAGATCAAGAACAAGAGCAACATCACCATCAAGGGTGCCAACGGCTCATCGGCCAACTTCGGGCTATGGGTGGTGGGCAACTCCAGCAACGTCATCATCCAGAACATGACCATCGGCCTGCTGCAGGGCGGTGAAGATGCCGACTCGATTTCGCTGGAAGGCAATTCCAGCGGCTCGCCGTCCAAGATCTGGGTCGACCACAACACCGTGTTCGCCTCCTTGACCAAGTGCTCGGGCGCCGGCGATGCATCTTTCGATGGCGGCATCGACATGAAGAAGGGCACCCATCACGTCACCGTGTCCTACAACCACGTCTACAACTACCAGAAGGTCGCGCTCAACGGATACAGCGACAGCGACACCAAGAATTCGGCCGCGCGCACCACCTACCACCACAACCGCTTCGAGAACGTCGAATCGCGCGTGCCGTTGCAACGGCGTGGGCTGAGCCACATCTACAACAACTACTTCAACAACGTCACCACCTCGGGCATCAACGTGCGCATGGGCGGGGTGGCCAAGATCGAGTCCAACTACTTCGAGAACATCAAGAACCCGGTGACCTCGCGCGACAGCAGCGAGATCGGCTACTGGGACCTGATCAACAACTACGTCGGCAGCGGGATCACCTGGGGCACCCCGGATGGCAGCAAGCCGTACGCCAACGCCACCAACTGGATCACCACCAAGGTGTTCCCGGAACCGCTGGGCTACACCTACAGCATCACCCCGGCCGCACAGGTCAAGGCCAAGGTGATCGCCACCGCCGGTGCGGGCACCAACCTGGCCGAGTAAGCGGCAACAGGGTGCGGTCACATGGATCCCCGGCCTGTCCGGGGATTCTTGTCTGTGGGTGCAGCTGGTTCGTGCATCGTCGGTTTGCGGCCAGGCACGGCGGCCACCGCTGGTTGCACGTGGCAGTGAATCCCTGGCGGTGGATGCAGGCAGGCGTCCTCCAGTTTGATCGACCTCGCTCCGGCGCCGGCGTCAAGAGGCGCGGCAGGCGCCGCGACGCGGTATCGTGTCGCGATCCAATCCATGCAAGCCCGTCCATGCCGCTTCCAACCGATCCCGTTGCTGAGCACGCTCCGTCCGCCGCGCCCACCTTGCGCCACGCGCTGAAACCGCGGCAATTGATGATGATGGGCCTGGGCACGGCGATCGGCGCCGGGCTGTTTCTGGGCTCTGGCGTGGGGATCCACGCGGCGGGGCCGGCGGTGCTGGTGTCGTACCTGATCGCCGGAGCGCTGGTGATCATCGTGATGAACGCGCTGGGCGAAATGGCCGCGTCCAAACCGGCCAGCGGTGCGTTTTCGGTGTATGCAGCCGACGCGATGGGCCCGACCGCCGGTGCGACGGTGGGCTGGTTGTGGTGGCTGCAGATCGTGGTGGTGATCGCCGCCGAGGCGGTCGGCGCGGCGGGCCTGCTCGCCTCGGTATGGCCGGCGTTGTCGGTGCCGTTGCTGGCGGTGGTGTTCATGGCCACCTTCACCGCGATCAATCTGCTCGGTGTGCGCAATTTCGGCGAGTTCGAATTCTGGTTCGCCATCCTCAAGGTCGTTGCGATCGTGGTGTTTCTGCTGATCGGCGTGGCCCTGCTGGCCGGCTGGTTGCCCGGCGTGGTGTCGCCGGGGCTGTCCAACTTCACCCAGAACGGCGGATTCGCGCCCAAGGGGCTGGCCGGCATCGGCTCGGCGTTGCTGGTGGTGGTGTTCGCCTTTGGCGGCACCGAAATCGTCGCAGTGGCCGCCGCGGAAACCGCCGACCCGGGCCGCAGCCTGGCACGCACGATTCGCACCGTGGCATGGCGCATCCTGGTGTTCTACATCGGCTCGATCAGCGTGATCGTGGCAGTGGTCCCGTGGAACAGCGCGGCGCTCAGCTCGCCGTTTGCCGCCGTGCTGGAGGTGGCGCGCATTCCCGGCGCGGCCACCGCCATCACCCTGGTCGCCGTGGTGGCCTTGCTGTCGGCGCTCAATGCCAATCTGTACGGCGCCTCGCGGATGATCTTCTCGCTGGCGCAGCGCGGCGAAGCACCGCGGCTGCTTGGCAGGACCAGCGGCGAGCAGGTGCCGCTGGTGGCGGTGATCGCCAGCGTGCTGTTCGGATTTGCCGCAGCCGCGCTGGAACTGCTGTACCCCAACAAGGTGTTGCCGATGCTGCTCAACATCGTCGGCGCCACCTGCCTGCTGGTGTGGACGATCTCGCTGCTGTCGCAGCTGATCCTGCGCGCACGCGCCGACCGCGCCGGCATCGCGCTGCCGTTCCGCATGCGGGGTTATCCGTTTCTGACCCTGCTGGCCCTGGCGATCCTGGCGGTGATCTTCGTGCTGCTGGCGTCCTCGGCGGACACCCGCGCGCAGTTCCTGTCGATGGTCGGTCTGACTGTCTTCATCGCCGTGGTCAGCGAAGTGGCGCGACGCGTGCGTGCAAGCACATGAGCTTATAGGTCTGCGCGGCTGAGGGCGTGATCGTCCAGCGGCGCAACCACGGCGGCAGTGCGCTGTTGCACACCGTCGAAGCGAGAACACGCAAGCAGTCTTGCGGTTTCCTTCCCCATCAGACAGGCGAGTGGCTGGATCTGCCGATCCAGCTCGGCTACTGTCATCGGGCCGATTCTGTGCGTTGCATCGGTTGGCTGGAAAATATCGGCGCGCCAGCGCGCGACGATGAAAATGCATCGCTTCATTCCTTGATTGTTTCAGCAGTCATCGCCGGGGTTCGTGCATGCATGCCGTTTCGTCCGAGAATTCTGCTGCCTTGCCTGCCGCCCGCACACTGGAGGCGGTGCATGCGCTGGCCTATCCGGTCGACACGCATCTGGACTCGCTGTATCTGTCGCGCCTGGGTGGCTTCGACTACTGGAAGGGCGACTGGAAAGCGCATCGGCGCTCGCTGATCCTCTGGCTGATGTCCAAGACCTCGCCAAGAGGTCGCAACCAACCGCTGATGTACCACGTCAGCGGCCCGGACTTTCTGGCCGGCGGCTACGGCGCTGCCTGCTTCAGCGCCCACGCGTTGTGGGAGAACCTCTTCGGCGCGCCGTTTCTCGACCCCTGGAACAACTGGGTGGAGCATCAGCGCTATGTCGAGGAGATGGTGGCCGCGAGCAACGGTCGGATGCGGCTGGCACGCAGCGCCGCCGAGCTGCGCGCGGTTCGGGCCGAGGGTCTTTGCTGCGCCATCCTGTCGCTGGAGGGTGCGCATATGCTCGGCCCACGCGGGGTCCGCAGCCAGGCGCTGCGGCTGGAGCGCCTGGGCCTCGCTGCCAGGGCCGGCGCCGCCTATGTGACGCTCAACCATTTCAGCCATACCGACATCTCCCAGGCCGGCTATGCGCCGCTCAATCCGTGGCGCGGGATCGAGGGCGCGGGGCTCTCTGAATTCGGCCGCAAGGTCGTGGAGCGCTGCATCGATGTCGGACTGTTGGTGGATCTTTCGCATACCTCAAGCCAGGGCGTCCTCGATGCCTGCGCCATCTGCGTCCGTCGCAACGTGCCGGCCTTCGCCTCGCATGCCGCCTCGCGCAGCGTCACCCGTGGCGCCGAGACGCGGCCGTCGCGTCATCTCGACCGCGGGCTCGACGACGCGGCGATCCGCGCCATCGTCCAGACCGGTGGCTGCATCAGCGTCATTCTGGCGCCGTACTTTCTGCAACATGCCTATCTGGCCGACGGCAAGCCGGACATGGATGCCGATCTCGCCTTTGTCGTCGGCTACTACGAAGCCTTTGCCCGACAGATCGCCGCCATGGGGATCGTCGAGGATCCGTGGAAGCACCTGAGTTTCGGTAGCGATTTCGATGGCGGCATTTCCAGCCTGCCGACCGGTATGCGCAGCGGCGCGGATCTGCCCAGGCTCACGCAGGCGATGCTGGATGCCGGCTGGCCCACGCAACGCATCGTCGATGTGTATAGCGGCAATTTCCTGCGGGTCTGGGAGCGGGTGCGGCCGTAGCGTTTTCCGGTGACCTGCGTGCGGATGCGGTGGGGCAGCCCGGTGACCTTCCATCGCGTGCAGGTGTGCACCTGCGAGAGCCGGGTGCATCACGGTGACCGGCCTGTGTGCAACGCGTCTGCGTGCAAGGAATGCGCGCTGCATTGCACCCCGGGTGTAGCATCGCCGAGAGGGCCAACAAAGCTATAACGTCAGGCAGGCGCGGCCGGTGCTACGAATCGGCATGAGCCACGCCTGCGCTGCGGTTCCGGGCGCGCCGTCCGCACCCACCTGACGACCACCCGCTGCGGGTTGTGGGCCGCTGCTGGCTGCACAAGCGCGGCAATTTGCCGCAGATGCGACGCCGTGTCGCATCGGGAACGAGCACGACCGTCCTTATCATGATCCCGTAGCGCACAGGTCGCGATCGACCGGCACTGGTGTTCGGCAATCGACCTGCAGCCTGTGCGCTGATGCTGCCCCATCTTTTTCCTGGAGGATTCTCCATGGATGCCTTGCTGTTATCGCGGATCCAGTTCGGATTCGTCATCGCATTCCACGTGCTGTTTCCCGCATTCACCATCGGGCTGTCCAGCCTGCTGGCATTTCTCGAGTGGCGCTGGCTGCGCACCCGGCTGCCGGTGTGGCGCGAGCTGTATTTCTTCTGGCAGAAGATCTTCGCGGTGTCGTTCGGCATGGGCGTGGTCAGCGGCATCGTGATGGCCTTCCAGTTCGGGGCCAACTGGCCGGAGCTGAGCCGGATCGCCGGCAGCGTGATCGGCCCGTTGCTGAGCTACGAGGTGCTGACCGCGTTCTTCCTCGAAGCCAGTTTCCTGGGCGTGATGATGTTCGGCTGGGGGCGCATTTCCGAGCGCCTGCATTTTTTGGCGACCTGCATGGTGGCGCTGGGCACGCTGTTTTCCACGTTCTGGATCCTGTCGTCCAACAGCTGGCTGCAGACCCCGGCCGGCTATGAGGTGGTGGACGGCATCGTGCATCCGGTGGCGTGGCTGAAGATCATCTTCAACCCCTCGTTCCCGTATCGGCTTGCGCATATGGCGCTGGGCTCGTTCATCACCACCTGCTTCGTGGTCGGTGCGGTGGGGGCGTGGTATCTGCATCGCGGCGTGCATCGCGAGGCCGGGCTGCGCATGCTCAAGCTGGCGGTGGCCTTCGCGGCGATCACCGTGCCGCTGCAGATCTTCGTCGGCGACATGCATGGCTTGAACACGCTCAAGCACCAGCCGATGAAGATCGCGGCGATGGAAGCGCACTGGCATGACGAAGGCCAGGGCAAGGGGTTTCCGCTGGTGCTGTTCGCGCTGCCCAATGCGCAGGCCGAGCGCAACGATTACGAGGTGGCGATCCCGCGCCTGGGCAGCCTGATCCTGACCCACAGTGCGGAAGGCAGCATTGCGCCGCTGACCTCGGTGCCGGCGGCCGATCGCCCGCCGGTGATGCCGGTGTTCTTCGCATTCCGCGTCATGGTCGGGCTGGGCTCGTTGATGCTGCTGGTGGCCTGGGTTTCGGCGTTCGCCTGGTGGCGCGGCAAGTTGCTGCAGTGGCGCTGGCTGCTGGCGACTTGGCGCTGGATGTTGCCGAGCGGCTTCATCGCGCTGGTGTCGGGCTGGTTCGTGACCGAGATGGGGCGGCAGCCGTACGTGGTCTATGGCCTGTTGCGTACTGCCGATGCCGTGGGACCGCAATCGACGCTGATGACCGCAATCTCGCTGGCGGTGTACGTGGCCGGCTATGCGTTCGTGTTCGGCTGGGGCATCTGGTACCTGGTCAAGATCGGCAAGATCGGCCCGACCCCGCATGACGCGCCGCAGCTGGACCACGGCGAACACACCCCGGCACGGCCGCTGTCGGCGGCCGACGAACCGATCGACGGAGCCGCATGATGGACATGAGCAGCGTATTGCCGGTGGCGTGGTTCGCGGTGATCGGCTTCGGGGTGCTGATGTACGTGGTGTTGGACGGCTTCGTGCTCGGCATCGGCATCCTGGCGCCGTTCCGCAAGGACGAAGCGCAGCTGGATCTGATGATGAATACCGCCGCGCCGATCTGGGACGGCAACGAGACCTGGCTGGTGCTGGGCGGGGCAGGGCTGCTGGCGGCGTTTCCCAAGGCGTATGCGGTGATCCTGTCGGCGCTGTATCTGCCGGTGTTGTTGATGGTGATGGCGCTGGTGTTCCGCGGGGTGGCGTTCGAGTTCCGCTTCAAGGCGCACCGCTCGCGGCGGCTATGGAGCAATGCCTTCGCTGCCGGCTCGATCCTGGCCACGTTTGCGCAGGGCGTGATCCTGGGTGCGCTGGTGCAGGGCCTGCCGATCGAAAACGACCGCTATGTCGGCGGCATCTGGGGCTGGTTCAGTCCGTTCGCGATGCTGACCGGCGCGGCGCTGGTGTTCGGCTACGCGCTGCTCGGCAGCACCTGGCTGATCCTCAAGACCGAAGGCCATGTGCAGCAGCTCGCGCGGCAGTTGAGCCGGCCGCTGACCATCAGCGTGCTGATCTTCATCGGCCTGGTCAGCGCGTGGCTGCCGTCGCTGCAATCGCATGTGATGGACCGCTGGTTCAGCGGCGCGCATTACCTGTGGCTGATGCCGGTGCCGGTGCTGGTCGCCATCGTCGGGTTCGCGCTCTGGCGTTGCACCGAAGCGGGGCGGCCGGATACGCCGCCGTTCCTGCTGGCGATGGGCCTGTTCGTGCTCGGCTTCCTCGGCCTGGTGCTGGGCATGTGGCCGTATCTGGTGCCGCCGGTCTACACGATCTGGCAGGCCGCCGCGCCGCCGTCGTCGCAGCTGTTCGCACTGATTGGCCTGGTGGTGCTGCTGCCGCTGATCCTGGGCTATACGGTGTGGTCGTACCGCGTGTTCCGCGGCAAGATCACCGCCGATACCGGCTATCACCACTGAGCGGGCGCAGACCGCATCGGCGCGATGCGCCGCCCGCTCAGCGCAGGCGTTGCTTGAACATCCACTCCCACATCGCCGGGTCTGCGTAGGTCGCATCCCAGGCATTGTGGTTGCCGTCCGGATATTCGCTGTAGCGCACGTTGGCGCCGATGCCCTTGGCGGCGCGGTACAGCGCACGGTCGTCATGCGGTGGCACCGAGTCGTCCTTGGCGCCATGGAACATCCAGATCGGCACGTGCCTGAGCTGGGTGACCGCAGCGGTATACGGGTCGGCTTCCTTGGCCACCAGGCTGACGTAGAGCGTGCGACGCTCATCGCGTGGCGCCTTGAGCGCACCGCAGATCGGCACGATCGCGGCAAAGCGCTGCGGCTGCATCAGGCCGATTTCCCAGGCGCCATAGCCGCCCATCGAGATGCCGGTGAGATAGGTGCGCTGCGGGTCGGCACCGAATTCGGCGCTGGCCGCATCCAGCGCGGCGATCGCCATGCGTGCATTGATGCCCAGCCACTCCTCGTCGTCGGGCACCTGCGGCAGCACCACCAGCGCCGGGAACTCGGCAGTGTGTTCGCTCAGGTAGGGGCCGACGCCGACTTCGGCCTGATCGCGCCCGTTGTCGCCGCGTTCGCCCGAGCCATGCAGGAACAGCACGATGGGGCGCGGTTGCGGCGCCTTGGAGGTCGGCACGAACACCTGATAGCGGTAGAGCCGTCCTTCCAGCTGCAGCGTGCGGGTGACGAAATGGCCGCGGCGACCGTCGTGGTGGCGCTCAGCCATGCTGGAACAGCCGGCCAGCAGCAGCGCAAGAATCGCAATAACAAGACAACGACGGATCACGCACACCCCCTGACCGATGACATACCCGCAGTATCGCCGCATGCAGCTGTGCTGGCATGTCGCATTGCGGCGATTTCTGTCGAATATTCATCTGATTGTCGCCGCGGTGTGCTCGGCGCAACGTTGATCGCCATGGCCCGACACGGCGACTACGGCAGCAGGATCAGCGTCGCCAGGCCGAGGAAGCTCAGGAACCCCATCACGTCGGTCAGCGTGGTCAGGATCACGCCACCGGCCAATGCCGGATCGAAGCCCAGCCGTTTCAGCGTCACCGGGACCAGCACCCCGCCGAATGCGGCGGTGAGCATGTTCAAGGTCAGCGCGGTGCCTATCACCAGCGACAGCATCGGCTGCTGGAACCAGGCCAGCACGATCAGGCCCAGGCCCACGCCCAGCACCAGGCCGTTGATCAGCGCGACGGTGAGCTCCTTCTTGAGCAGGGTCATCACGTTGGAAGAGCCGATCTGGCCCAGCGCCAGACCGCGCACCATCAGGGCCAGCACCTGGGTGCCGGCGTTGCCGCCCATGCCGGCGACGATCGGCATCAACGCCGCCAGCGCCACCAGCTTCTCGATCGTGCCTTCGAAGCGGCTGACCACGCTGGACGCAAGGAAGGCGGTGCACAGGTTGATGCCCAACCAGATCAGGCGGCGGCGGAAGGCGCGCCGCGCCGGGCTGAACATGTCCTCGTCCTCGTCCAGACCGGCCGCGCTCATGGCCTGGTGTTCGGCCTGTTCGCGGATGATGTCGACCACGTCGTCGATGGTGATGCGGCCGAGCAGGATGTTGTTGTCGTCAACCACCGGCGCGGAGATCCAGTCGTGGTCCGAGAAGCGCCGTGCCACCTCGTCGGAGCCATCGCCGACATCGATCGCCGGTTGTTCGTCGTCGATCAGGCGATTGACCGGCGTGCTGTCCTCGTGGGTGACCAGCGCGGCCAGCGACACCCGGCCCAGGTACTGGTGGCGCCGGCTCACCACATACAGGTGATCGGTGTGGTCTGGTAGCTCGCCGCGCAGGCGCAGATAGCGCAGTACCACATCGACATTGACGTCGGCGCGCACCGTCACCACGTCCGGATTCATCAGGCGGCCGGCAGTGTCCTCCGGGTACGACAGCACCTGCTCGAGCCGCTCGCGGTTCTCGCGGTCCATCGACTTGAGCACTTCGTCGATGACGGTGTCGGGCAGGTCTTCGACCAGATTGGCCAGATCGTCGATGTCGAGGTCTTCGACCGCGGCGACGATCTCGTCGGTGTCCATGTCGGCCAGCAGGCTTTCGCGTACTTCATCGCCGACATGCAGCAGCACTTCGCCGTCGTCTTCCGGGTCGACCAGCCCCCACACCACTTCGCGCTTGCCGGGCGGCAGCGACTCCAGCAGGTTGCCGATCTCCGCCGGCGCGAGCGTATTGACCAGCCGGCGTACCGGGCCCAGGCGTCCGCTATCGAGCGCATCGGACAGCAGTCGCAGCTGGCGCGCGGTCTTGTCGTGGCGGACGGCTTCGGCCATGCGCGGCTCCCTGGAAGAGTGGACACGTCCCGATGGAAGACGCGCTGCTGAGTCAGCACGGCATTATCGCTTGCGCACGGTGACGAAACATACAGTGCCGCTCGCAACGCGTTAGAACATCGCCTGCGCGATGACGCGATCGCTCAGCGCGCCAGGCCCTGCGCGACGGTAGCCAGCCACTTCTCGATGCCCTTGCGGTCGCGCGCGCGCAGCAGCTTGTCGCCCTGCACGCGCAACTCGCCCAGGTGGATGTCGCGCACCGCACGGCGCACTTCCAGCAGCGTGGCCGGATGCAGGCTGAATTCGGTGAGTCCCAGCGCCAGCAACATCGGCACGAAGCGTGGGTCGCCCGCGATCTCGCCGCACACCGCCACCGGCTTGGCGTACGCGCGCCCGGTGGCGATCACCTGCGCGATCAGGCGCAGCACCGCCGGATGCAACGGCGAATACAGCTCGCCCAATGCCTCGTTGTTGCGATCCACCGCGAGCAGGTACTGCACCAGATCGTTGGTACCGATCGACAGGAAATCGATGTCGTCGATAAAGCAGTCCAGCGCCAGGGCCGCAGCCGGCACCTCGATCATCGCGCCCAGCGGAATGTGCTCGGCGATCTCGTGGCCTTGTTCGCGCAATTGCGCGGCCAGCTTCTTGATCTGCCGGCGCAGCAGCTGGACCTCCTCGCGGCCGCTGACCATCGGCACCAGGATGCGCACCGGCCCGTAGCCGGAGGCGCGCAGGATCGCGCGCAACTGCGCCTGCGCCACCGCAGGGCGGGCCAGCGACAACCGCACCCCGCGCAAGCCCAGCGCCGGGTTGTCCTCATCGCTCAAGGTCAGGCCGGTGCGGTCGGCCTTGTCGGCGCCCAGATCCAGGGTGCGGATGGTGACCGGTCGCCCGCTCATGCCCAGCACGGTGTCGCGATAGGTGTGGAACTGTTCTTCTTCGTCCGGCAACTCGCTGCGCTGCAGGAACAGGAATTCGGTGCGATACAGGCCAAGGCCGCTGGCGCCGAGTGCGTGCGCCCTGGCCACGTCCTCCAGCGATTCGGCATTGGCCAGCAGCGTGATATCGACGTTGTCGCGTGTGCGCGTGGGTTTGGAGCGCAACCGTCCGAGTTCGCGCTGTTCCTTGGCCAGCGCGCGCAGGCGCTCGCGGTAATCGCGCAGATGCTCAGGCTTGGGGTCGACGATGACCTGGCCGGAGCCGGCATCGACGATCAACACGTCGCCGTCGTCGATCCGCTGGACCGCATCGCTTACCCCCACCACCAGCGGCAGGTGCAGGCTGCGCGCCAGGATCGCGCTGTGCGACAGCGCGCTGCCGGCGGTGGTGACGATGCCGACCACCCCTTGCGCCTGCAGCTGCGCCAGCTCCGACGGCGCCACGTTGTCGCAGACCAGGATCTCGCCGGCCACGCCCTTGAGGTCGGGCGCGCGCTTGTGCAAGAACGCATGGATGCGGCCGATGACGTGATCCAGGTCGTCCATGCGGCTCTTCAGGTAGGCGTCCTCCATGCCGTCGAACACCGCCGCCAGCCGGTCACGCTGCACGCGCAAGGCGTAGTCGGCGCTGTAGCGGTGGGTGCGGATCAACTCGTCCAGGCCTTGCAGCAGCTCCGGGTCGTCGAGCAGCAGCGCATGCAGTTCGAGGAACTCGCCGACCTCCCGCGCAAGCGCGCCATGCAGGCGGTCGCGCAGCTGCTGCATCTCGGTGCGTGCCGCCTCGATCGCCAGGTGCAGACGCTGCAGCTGGGTTTCCACCTGGCTGGCGGGCACGCGTTGTTCGGCCACTTCCAGCGTGTGGCTCTGGCGCACGCGCGCGCGTCCGAGTGCGTTACCGCGCGAGGCGGCGTGTCCACGCAAACGCAGGCTCATATGCGGCCCTGGCGCGGACGCGCCCTGTCGGTCAGCCCCGCACCGACGCGGCGCATGCTCAGCTGTCCTCGTCGAAACGACGCTCGAACAGGTCCACCAGCGCCTGCAGGGCTTGCGCCTCGTCTTCGCCATCCAGCCGCACCACCACGCTGGTGCCCTGGCCGGCGGCCAGCAGCATCACGCCCATGATGCTCTTGGCATTCACCTCGCGGCCCTTGGCCGCCAGGGTGGCGTTGCTGCGATAGGACGACAGCGTCTGCACCAGCTTGGCGGTTGCCCGCGCATGCAGTCCGAGTCGGTTGGAAACTATGAGTTCGCGTTCAAGCATCGTCGATGATCGCTCCGTTGCGGGTGCCTGCCGCCGCGGTGGCGGGCAGCTCCTGCAATCCTTGTTCGGGGTAGTTCATCACCCGCAGCAGCAT
Organism: Xanthomonas sp. NCPPB 1826; assembly: GCF_056725285.1. NCBI lineage: Bacteria > Pseudomonadati > Pseudomonadota > Gammaproteobacteria > Lysobacterales > Lysobacteraceae > Xanthomonas > Xanthomonas sp. NCPPB 1826. The sequence continues at coordinate 3,500,932 of NZ_CM161521.1, read as the reverse complement.
CGGCAGGCTGAGCGCGGACACCCGGCGAACCGGCGTGCCGAGCTTTGCCAACCGGCTGGCGAGATTGCTGGGGCTGGCGCCGTACAGGTCGGTCATGACCAGCACGCCGTCGCCGCTGTCGACCCGTCGCATCGCCGACGAGGCCTGGGGCAGCAAGGCGTCCAGGTCTGCATCGAGCGGCACATCGAACGCTTCGGTCTTCAGCGGCAACTGCCGCAACAGCCCCGTCGCCACGTTCAACAACGCCGCGCCGATGCCGGGATGAGTAATGAGGAGAATGCCACAGGCCATGCCGAAACGTTAACAGGTCGGCATGACCGCGCGATAGCGTCTGCCGGCACCGATGTGTTGCGAAATGAATAGCCGTTTAGGACCGCTGCAGCGTGTCGCGTGCAGCGCATGCAGCAAGCGCGCCGCTGCCCGCATGGCGATGATCGCGACGTCCGCAGTCTGCCGATGCGAACCGCATCACAAGCGAACGCTGCAGTGCGCACATGGCAGGCAGTCCCTGATCAGAACGCGCAGACGAATGCACCGATCGAAAGTTTTTTCCCGCAGACCCAAAGCCTGCATCAGGCCGAACAATGCGACCCGCAGCAAAACAGAGAAGCAGCAATGCCAAAAAAGACGAGCTGCAGCTCCCGATCAGCCATCAAGACTAAACATCCATAGCAAGCGCGGGGCAGGGGCCCGATGCAGAAGCCAACTCGCAAGGCCAAGCTTCAAAGCACAGATGTCACCGACCGTACGCACATTCCAAGCCGCATGACACCGCTTTGACGATTCCCGATTCCCCAATCCCGATTCCCCAATCCCAGCCCTTCAGTCCTGCTCACGATGAAACGTCGCCACCTCCGGCCAGCCCTGCTCGCGCGCATGCCGCGCCATGCGTTCGGCCAGATACACCGAGCGGTGCTTGCCGCCGGTGCAGCCGAAGGCGATGGTCACGTAGCTGCGGGTGTCGTTGCGCAGCCGCGGCAGCCAGGTGTCGAGCAGGTCCACGATCTGCGCGCTGTAGCGCACCACGTCCGGTTCCTTGTCCAGATACTCGCGCACGCCGGCATCGCGGCCGGTCAGCGGGCGCAGTTCCGGGTCCCAATGCGGATTGGGCAGGACGCGCGCATCGAACACGAAGTCGGCCTCGGCCGGCACGCCGCGTTTGTAGGCGAACGATTCGAACAGCAGTGACAGCCGGTCGCTGCTGCCGAGCGCGAACTCGGTGACCACGCGGCGACGCAGCTGGTGCACGTTGAGCGCGCTGGTGTCGATGATGGCGTCGGCCTGCGTGCGCAGCGGTTCGGTCAACTGCCGCTCGCGGGTGATCGCTTCCGGCAAGGCCAGGCCCAGATGGCTGAGCGGGTGGCGGCGGCGGGTATCGGCGTAGCGCTTGATCAGCGCCTCGTCGCCGGCCTCGAAAAACAGCAGCCGCGCCTCGATGCCGTACTCCTGCGCAGCCTGGCGCCATTGCGCCAGCTGGGTCAGATCGCTGCGGCTGCGTACATCGATGCCCACCGCCAGGCGCTGGTCGCCGAGCGGATTGCCGCGCAGGCGGCTGCGCACGAAATCCGGCAGCAGTTCCACCGGCAGGTTGTCCGAACAGTAGTAGTCCAGATCCTCGAAGGTCTTCAACGCAACCGATTTGCCCGAGCCGGACAGCCCGCTCACGATCATCAACGTGGAGGGCGCAATACTCATGGCGTGCGTCGCTCCAGCAGGTTGCTGTGGCGGGCGATGAACATCGCCGCCGGGTCGATGCCCTTGGTGCGCAGGATATGCAGACGCGTGGCGGCTTCGGTCAGCACCGCCAGGTTGCGGCCGGGCATCACCGGCAGGGTGATCAGCGGCACGTCCAGATCCAGCACGTGCCGGCTGCCGGAATCGCCGGTCAGGCGTTCATAGCCGGACGGGGTGGGCTCGGTCATCGGGCGGGTCAGGTGCACGATCAGGCGCAGGTACTTGTTCTTCTTCACCGCGGTGTCGCCGAACATGTCGCGCACGTTCAACACGCCCAGGCCGCGCACTTCCAACAGGTCCTGCAGCAGTTCCGGGCAGGTGCCGTCGAGCACGTCGGGGGCGATCTGGGTGAACTCGGGCGCGTCGTCGGCCACCAGCCGGTGACCGCGGCTGAGCAGCTCCAGCGCCAGCTCGCTCTTGCCCGAGCCGGCCTCGCCGGTGATCAGCACGCCGATCGAATAGATCTCCATGAACACGCCATGCAGCGTCACCCGCGGCGCCAGCGTGCGCGCCAGGTGGTAGGAGAGGTGATTGAGCAACTCGTGGCCGCGCTTGGGCGAGATCCACAGCGGCGTGTTGGATTCGTCGGCGGCCGCGCGCAGGTCTTCCGGGCAGGACTGGTTCTTGCTGATCGCCAGCGCCAGCGGCTGCACCTGGATGATCTTCTCGATGGTTTCCCAGCGTTGCCGCGCATCCAGCGAATCCAGCCAGGCCAGCTCTTCGGTGCCCAGAATCTGCACCTTATTGGGATAGATCACATTGAGATAGCCGGCCAGCGACGGGCGGCGTGCGTTGTTGCTGCCGGCCTCGATCTCGCGGTGCTCGCCTTTCTGGCCCGCCACCCAGCGCAGTGCCAGCTTGTCGCGTTGCTGGTCGAACAGTTCGCGTGCGGTGATGCTGGTATTCATGCGGCGCTGGCCTGTGCTGGCGGTGCGTCGGTGAGCAGCGCCATCAAGGCGTCGGCATTGGGGGCGGCGCGCAACTGCTGACGGAAGTCCGCGTCGGAAAACCGCTCGGCCAGTTCCGACAGCAGCATCAGATGCTGGTGGGTGTAGTGCGCAGGCACCGCCATCGCAAAGATCAGGTCCACCGGCTCGTCGCCACCGAAGGCCACCGGGGTGTCCAAGCGCAGCAATGCGCCACGCGGTTCGGTGAGATTAGGGCAGCGCCCGTGCGGGATGGCGATGCCGTGGCCGATGGCGGTACTGCCCAGGGCCTCGCGTTCGCACAGGTTGGCGTAGAGCTCGTCGGCACCGGCCTGGCGGCAGGACAGCAGGTCGGCGGCGGCATGCAGGACGGTGTCGCGATCGGCGGCCGGCGACACCACGGTGCGCACGGCCGCCATCAGATCGGTTAAAGGCATGAGGGCATCAAGCGGGAAGCGTCATGCGGGATTGTCGCGCACCTCGCGTGCATGGTGGTTACATTTCTTTTCCTTGTGCTTGAGCACAAGGCGGTCGAGCTTGTCGACCAGCAGGTCGATGGCCGCATACATGCTGGAGCCGCTGGCATCTGCGTGCAGGGTGCGACCGGGGAGGTTGACGGTGGCGACCACGTGATGGTCTGGCTTGCGAACAGCCAGCTGGGTTCGGACTTCACAGTGCTGGTCGAAATGGCGCTGCAATCGCTGCAGCTTGCTTGCCACGTACTCCCGCAGCGCGGGGGTCACTTCAAGCTGGTGGCCATACGTCTCGATACGCATCGGATACCTCCATTGGTCGGTGGGCCAATGAACCTTTCCGGTGATCCGACTCACCCGGCGCAGGCCGGCGTTGCGGTGGGTGCAACGTCAGGCGATACGCACGCGTTCGTGGGAGGCGGAAATGTTCATGGCCTCACGATACTTCGCAACGGTGCGCCGCGCCACTGGTACGCCGGAGGTTTTCAGCAGATCGGCCAACTTGGCGTCGGACAGCGGTTTGCGCGGGTTTTCCGCCTCGATCAGGCGCCGGATCATGGCCTGGATGGCGGTGCTGGAAGCCTCGCCGCCGCTGTCGGTGTCGATGCCGGAGGCGAAGAACGAGCGCAGCGCGATGGTGCCGCGCGGGGTGCGCACGTATTTGCGCGCAATCGCGCGGGAAATGGTGGATTCGTGCAGGCCGAGCTCGCCGGCGATCTCGCGCAGGGTCAGCGGCCGCAAGGCCTGCGCGCCGAATTCCAGGAACCCGGCCTGGTGCTGCAGCAGGCAGCGCACCACCCGCAGCAGGGTCTCGCCGCGCGCCTCCAGGCTCTTGAGCAGCCAGCGCGCCTCCTGCAACTGGCCGCGCAGGTAGCCGGCGTCGGACTCGCCGCAACTGCGGATCAGGTTCTCGTAACCGCGGTGGATGGTGACCTTGGGCTGCGCGCGGCCGGCCAGCGAGGCCCGCCACACGCCACGCTGGCGCCAGATCACGCAGTCCGGTACCACGTAGGTGTCCTGCGACAGGTCGCCGATCTGCTTGCCCGGGCGCGGGTCCAGCGAGCGCACCAGCTGGACCGCCTGCTCGACATCGGCGGTGGAGCGCTTGAGTTCGTGCGCCAGGCCGGCCACGCCGCTGCGCGGCAGGCGCTCCAGCGGGCCGGCGACGATCTGCAGCGCCAGCTCGCGCCCCGGAGTGGCCGGGTCGAGTACCGCCAGCTGCAGTGCCAGGCATTCGCCAAGAGTGCGCGCACCCACGCCGACCGGGTCGAAGCGCTGGATCTGGTGCAGCACGGTGAGCACTTCGGCCTCGTCCACCGCCGCACCGAGCGCCAGCGTTTCCAGAATCGCCGACAGCGGCTCGCGCAGATAGCCGTCCTCATCCAGTGCATCGATCAGCAGCGCGCCGATCTGGCGGTCGCGCGGCGACAGCGGCGACAGGTGCAGCTGCCACAACAGATGGTCGGCCAGGGTTTCGGATTCAGCTACGCGCTCGGCGGCATCGCCGGACTCGTCGTCGTCGAAGCTGCCGCCGCTGCCCGACCCGGTCCACTGCAGTTCGTCCTGTGACCAGTCGTCATCGCGCTCGGCCGGTGCCGGTTCCTCGCGCGGGGTGTCGTCGGTGGAGGCGGCCGACGACGCATCCACCGGCAGCTCGTTGGCCGCATGCGCGGCCTCGTCGGCCCATTCCAGCAGCGGATTGGTCTCCACCGCTTCGGCGATTTCCAGTTCCAGCTCGGTGGTGGACATCTGCAATAGCTTGATCGCCTGACGCAACTGCGGCGTCATGACCAACTGCTGTCCTAGCGATGTCTGGAGCCGGGCTTTCATGCGGGCACTGACTGGAAGAATCGATGGCGCGGCGACGCGCTCAAAGGCGGAAAGTTTCCCCCAGATACACGCGACGGACGTCGGGGTTGGCTAGCAGCGCATCTGGTGCCCCCTGCGCCAGCACGCCCCCCTCGGCGAGAATATACGCGCGGTCGCAGATTCCCAAGGTTTCGCGCACGTTGTGATCGGTGATCAACACGCCGATGCCGCGTTCCTTGAGGTGGATGATGATGCGCTGGATCTCGCCGACCGAAATCGGGTCGACGCCGGCAAAGGGTTCGTCGAGCAGCATCATGCGTGGCTTGGCCGCCAGCGCCCGCGCGATCTCGCAACGCCGCCGCTCGCCGCCGGACAGGCTGGCGCCGAGTTGGTCGGCCACGTGGGTGATCTGCAGCTCTTCCAGCAGCGAGACCAGTTCCTTCTCGCGGCCGGCGCCATCCAGCTCTTCGCGCAGCTCCAGTACCAGGCGGATGTTGTCGGCCACGGTGAGCTTGCGGAAGATCGACGGCTCCTGCGGCAGATAGCCGACACCGAGCTTGGCGCGGGCGTACATCGGCTCGGCGGTGAGGTCGCGGCCGTCCAGCTCGATACGCCCGGCATCGGCCTCGACCAGGCCGACGATCATGTAGAAGCAGGTGGTCTTGCCGGCACCGTTGGGACCGAGCAGGCCGACCACCTCACCGGCCTCGAGCGTGAGGCCGAATTCCTTGACCACTTCGCGTTGCTTGTACTTCTTGCGCAGACCGGTGGCGACCAGCATTACTTCTTCCCCTGCGGCTTGGCCGCGGGCTTGGCGGCCGGCGTCGCCGCAGGCGCTGCTGCCGCCGGCGCTGCGGTCTTGGGCTGGATGATCGTGCGCACGCGGCTGCCGTCGCCGCCGCTCTGCATATTGCCGGTCTTGGTGTTGTAGACCATGCGCTGGCCGGCGTTGGTGCCCTTGGGCGAGTCGACCTTGTAGTTGCCGGTCAGCACGATGACTTCGTTGGCGACCTGGTACTCGATGTTGTCGGCCTGGCCGTTCATCATCGCGCCGTCGTCCATCTGCTGCTTCAGCGTGGCCTGCTTGCCGGTCAGCACGACGCGGTCGGTCTGGCCGTTCTTCTGGAAGATGTCGGCGGTGTCGGCGTGGATTTCCAGCGTGCCCTGGGTGATCACCACATTGCCGCTGAAGCGGCACTTGCCGCTGTCGTCGAGCATGTTGCAATCGTTGGCATTGGAGTCGATCGCCATCGGCTGATTGCGGTCGCTGGTCTTGGCCATCGCAAGGGCGGGCAGCAGCAGCGCGGCAAACGCCAGTTTAGCGGGCAGCATTCGGTTCATAGCGGGTCTTGACCTGGGAAAGGAGCTTGTACTGGCGTGATTTGAGATCGGCCTCGAAGCCGACCCCGCTCTGCATGATACCCGGCCGGCTCATGCTCACCGGGGCCGCGGTCTTGGCGAGGTTCTGCTTCGGGAACACGTCCAGGCTCTGGGTGCGGAACGTGGTCGGCGGAGTCGCACCGCCGGTGGGGCTGTCGCCCTCGACATCGCCGCGCAGGCGCAGCTCGTCTCCCGTGGGGCTGATCCAGCCGGTCTTGGAGCGCAGCGTCCACGGTTGATTGGTGTTGTCAGGCAGCAGGAACACCGGGGTGGTGACTTCGGAAGTGCGATCGGCGCGGTTGCGATGCATCTCCGGCGCGCGCAGCGTCATCGATTCCTTGCCGGTTTCCTTGTCCAGCGCAATCAGTTCGAAATCGCGCAGCACGTAGTCGGCGCGCGCATCGTCTGTCGCCGCGGCGACCGGACGCGCGCGCTGCTGCCACGCCGACCAGCCGGAAATCACCGCGGCGGCGAACAGCGCCACGCCCAGGGTGGTGCGCCAGTTCCAGCTCATGCCGAGAACCTTTCGATGATGCCCTCGACCTGGCCCTGCGCGGCCAGCACCACATCGCAGACCTCGCGCGCGGCGCCTTCGCCGCCACGTGCCCGGGTATGCCATTGCACGCGCTCGGCGATCCACGGGTGCGCGTTGGCCGGTGCCACCGGCAGACCGACCGCCAGCAGGGCCGGCAGGTCCGGCAGGTCGTCGCCCATGAACAACACCTGGTCCAGCGACAGCCCGTGCTCCTGGCACAGGGCCAGCACTGCCAGGCGCTTGTTCTTGACCCCGATCTGCACGTGCAGGCCCAGATCCTGGCCGCGTTTTTCCGCCGACAGGCTGGCGCGTGCGGTGATCAGCGCGACATGGATGCCGGCATGGTCGAGCTGCTTGAGCCCCTGGCCGTCGAGCACATTGAACGACTTGCTCTCGTTACCAGCATGGTCGTAATAAAGGCGGCCGTCGGTCAGGGTGCCGTCGACGTCGAAACAGGCCAGGCGGATACGCGCGGCGCGGTCGGTGATGTCGGCGGGCAGGTGTTGCAGAGGGGAATAGGGCATCGGCACGAATCGGTGAGAACGGGGTTCCAACGGTAGAAAACTGAACCTGTTAAACCACTTTGGCGCGCAACAGGTCGTGAATGTTCAATGCGCCCACCGCGCGCTGCTGCGCGTCGACCACGATCAAGCCATTGATCTTGTAATCCTCCATCAGCCGTGCGGCTTCGGCGGCCAGCTGGTCGGCGCCGATTGTGCGCGGGTTGCGCGTCATCACCTGGGCAATGCCGGCGCTGCGCACGTCGATGTCGCTGTCCAGCGCACGGCGCAGGTCGCCGTCGGTGAACAGGCCGATCAGCCTCCCGTCCGCGTCCACCACTGCAGTCATGCCCAGCCGCTTGCGGCTCATTTCCATCAGCGCCTCGCTCAGGCTGGCGTCCTCGCGCACGCGCGGCAGGTCATCGCCGCTGTGCATCACGTCGGTGATGTGCAGCAGCAGGCGTCGGCCCAGGCTGCCGGCCGGGTGCGAGCGCGCAAAATCGTCGGCGGTGAAGCCGCGCGCGTCCAGCAGCGCCACGGCTAGCGCGTCGCCCATCGCCAGCGAGGCGGTGGTGCTGGAGGTGGGCGCCAGATGCAGCGGGCAGGCTTCGGCCGACACGCTCACGTCCAGGTGCACGTCGGCGGCCTGCGCCAGCGAGGAGTTCGGGCGCCCGGTCATGGCGATGATCGGGTTGCCCTGGCGCTTGAGCACCGGCAGCAGCATGCGCACCTCGTCCGATTCGCCTGAGTAGGACAGCGCCAGCACGATGTCGGCCTCGGTGATCATGCCCAGGTCGCCGTGCCCGGCCTCACCCGGATGCACGAAGAACGCCGGCGTGCCGGTGGAGGCCAGGGTGGCGGCGATCTTGCGCGCGATATGCCCGGACTTGCCCATGCCGGTGGCCACCACACGCCCGCGTGAGGCCAGCACCAGCCGACAGGCCGCGGCGAAGTCGCTGCCGATCCGCGCGCCCACGCTGGCCAGCGCCTCGCGCTCGATCTCCAGCACGCGCTGGCCGCTGGCGACCAGGCTGGTGTCGCTGACGGTGGCGGAGGGCAGGTGCGAGACGGCCATGCGGGACTCGGGTGAAGAGTAGAATGTGCGCTCATTTTATGAGGAAACGCCCTTTGGACGCCGAAACCATCCGTAAACTCATCGAATCCGGCTTGCCCGAAGCCCGCGTCGACGTGCACGGCGACGACGGCGTGCACTTCGAGGCGACCGTGATCAGCCCCGCATTCGCCGGCAAGGCCCCGCTGGCGCGCCACCGCATGGTCTACGCGACCCTGGGCGAGCTGATGGGCGGCGCGATCCACGCGCTGCAGCTCAAGACGCTGACGCCCGACGAAGGCTGAGCGTCAGCCGGGTCCTGGCCGGTCGGGCTGCGCCTGCGCCCCGACTGCCAGCGGCCCGGCCGGCTCCTGGCCACCCTTCCCATTCCCCCGACATCCCTTTTCGGATTTCCCAAGCTCCCATGGCAAAAATCGTAGTGACCGGCGGCCAAGCGCTGCACGGTGAGGTCAATATTTCCGGCGCCAAGAACGCGGTGCTGCCGATCCTGTGCGCGACCCTGCTGGCCGATGCGCCGGTGGAGATCAGCAACGTGCCGCATCTGCACGATGTGATCACCACGGTGAAACTGCTCAGCGAACTGGGCGCCGAGGTCACCATCGACGAAGGCACGCTGGCCAAGGGCCGCTCGATCCTGGTCGACCCGCGCTCGGTCACCCACCAGGTCGCGCCCTATGAGCTGGTCAAGACCATGCGCGCCTCGATCCTGGTGCTCGGCCCGCTGCTGGCGCGCTACGGCACCGCCGAAGTGTCGCTGCCCGGCGGCTGCGCGATCGGCTCGCGCCCGGTCGATCAGCACATCAAGGGCCTGCAGGCGCTGGGTGCGGAGATCAGCGTGGAGAACGGCTACATCAAGGCCACCAGCAACGGGCGCCTGAAGGGTGGCCGCTACGTGTTCGACATGGTCAGCGTCACCGGTACCGAGAACGTGCTGATGGCCGCCGTGCTGGCCGAAGGCACCACTGTGCTGGAGAACGCGGCGATGGAGCCGGAAGTCACCGACCTGGCCGACTGCCTGATCGCACTTGGTGCGCAGATCGAAGGTGCCGGCACGCCGCGCATCGTGGTGCAGGGCGTGGAGCGCCTGGGCGGCGGGCACCATGCAGTGCTGCCGGATCGCATCGAGACCGGCACCTTCCTGGTCGCCGCGGCGATGACCGGCGGCAGCGTCACCGTGCGCCGCGCCCGTCCGGACACCCTGGACGCGGTGCTGGACAAGCTCACCGAAGCCGGCGCCAGCATCACCACCACTGCCGACAGCATCACGCTGGACATGCACGGCAAGCGCCCGCGTGCGGTCAACCTGACCACTGCGCCGTACCCGGCGTTCCCCACCGACATGCAGGCGCAATTCATGGCGCTCAACTGCGTGGCTGACGGGGTGGGCGTGATCAACGAAACCATCTTCGAAAACCGCTTCATGCACGTCAACGAACTGCTGCGCCTGGGCGCGGACATCCAGGTCGAAGGCCATACTGCGATCGTGCGCGGCACCGAGCGCCTCAGCGGCGCGCCGGTGATGGCGACCGACTTGCGCGCGTCGGCATCGTTGATCCTGGCCGGCCTGGTGGCCGACGGCGACACCACCATCGATCGCATCTACCACCTGGACCGTGGCTACGAAAACATCGAGGAGAAGCTGGGGGCGCTGGGCGCGACCATCCGGCGCATCGCATGATCCTGCGCGGGCGCTTCACCACCCGGCGCAAGATCCTGCTCGGCGTGATCGTGCTGATCCTGGCATGGCTGGCCTATGCCTGGTCGGTGGGCATGGCGATCACCCAGGGCGTCGAGTTCAAAGACATGGACTGGAACAACGACGGCACCGCCAGCCGCGACGAGATCGCGCAGTCGTTCTATGCGGTGGCGGTCAAGAAGACCGTCGAAGGCAAGCGCCATTGCGACCTGTTCTACTGGCGCAGCACCGGCGAGCAGATCCGCGTGGACTGCCGCACGGTGTTCTCCAGCGGCGACGACAAGGCGGCCAAGCCCTGAGGAGTGATAGGTGGGTGCGGATAGATCAGTAGTAGAACGGCTGATCTGAGGCTTGGTTGCAGGGCCCTTGCCCGCCCACCCTCGCAGGACACGCCGCAAGTACGTCCCTGTAGGCTCTTACGCGGCATCCGTGCCGCGTAAGGTCCCGCGACGGTGAACGGGCAAGGACCCGTCGACATGGTCGGTGTGCATGTTTTCAATAAGGCAACCGACTAACTCTCTGGTGCGGTGTCCTCGCCGCTTGCGGGACCGTGTGGCGGCATGGATGCCGCCACCGAGCCCCCAGGGACGGGTTCACGGCGTGTCCCGCGAGCGGTGAGGGCACCGCGCCCTCGACCCACTGGCTCCTACAGCCTTGCGCCTTGGCGCGCTCTTAAAATGGCAGTTACATCCGGCCTAGCGCAGGCCCTTGATGGTCAGATCCAGCGCGTCCTGGCCTTTTTCCTTCTGCAGCAGGCGTGCCGGCACCGGCAGATCCTTGACCACCCACGCGATCAGTTCCTTGTCGCCGTCCACGCGCGACACCTTGGTCGCCTGTTCCTGCTTGCCGTTGACGGTGATGGTTTCCTTGCCGACCACCTTGTAGCTCATCGGCTTGATGCGGCCTTCGTCCACCATGCGGTAGTTCAGCGGCTTGCCGGCGGCCAGGTCGCGGGTGATCGCCAGGTTGATCAGCAGCGCATCCATGTCACCGGGTTGCAATTTCACCGGGCCACGACGGTCCGGCTTGATGTCGCCGCCCCAGGTCGCCTGGCTGGTTTTCCAGTCGTAGTTGGCGGTGACGTTGCGGCGCTTGACCATCATCGACGAGGTGTCGTTGCTGCTGACCGGACGCAGTTGGCCGTTGCTCTCTTCGAACACCGTGCTCTGGGTCAGGTTGGCCAGCTGGTTCTGGATGGTGAGCGTATAGCGCCACTGATTGGCGCCGGCGGCGGCCAGGGTCATGGTGCCGTTGGCCTGCATGCCCATGTAGTTGGCCGAATAATCGGCCTGGAACGGCTGCATGGCGAACGCGGGCAGGCTGGCCAACGCCAGTGCGGCAGCGGCAATCAGCGAACAGGTGCGGGAAACGGTGTGCATGGGTCAGGCTCCTTGATATTCGACCAGGCGTAGATCGACCTGATCCTCACCTTTGTCACGTTGCAGGATGCGCACCGGCGTGGGAACGCCGTTGGCGATCCAGAGGATGGTTTCGTTGTCGCCGCTGTTGACGCGGTACACGCGCAACGCGTCGTAGCTCAGGTCGCCGACCTGTACCACCTCGGTGGCATCGGCGACTTTGTAGTCGTACTTACGCACCCGGCCGACATCGACGTAGCGATAGCTCAAGCTGCGTCCGGGTTGCGCGTCGCGCATCAGCGACAGGTTCAGCGACAGCGCGCTCTGGTCGCCGCGCTGCAACGGAATCGCCTGCTGGCGCTCCTTCTTCAGATCGCCGTCCCACTGGGCGCTGGCGGTCTGCCAGTTGTAGACGCCGGTGACCTTCTTGCCGAAGAACATCGCCTTGCGCACCGTGCTCTGGCTCAACGGTACATAGGTGTCGCCATCGACGCGGAACACCGTGCTCTGCTCCAGGTTCAACCCTAGGATGCTGGCAAAGCCCTTGCGGCCGCGCACCGACATGTCGATACGCCACTGGCTGCCTTCGCCGTTGCTGACCTGCATGGTGGCATCACCGGCTTCCTTGCCACGGTAGAACGCCTGATAGGTGGCCACGAAGGGTTGCAGTGGCGGCGGCGTCCAGGTGCTGGCAGGCAGGGCCGCTGCAGAGGCTGGCGCCGCTGGCGGCGTCGCAGCTGGAGCAGGGGCCGTTGGCGCAGGCACGGCAGTCGCCTGTTGCGCACGGCCGGCACCGGCCGGGGCGAGCAGGGCAGTGGTCAACAGCGCGGTCGCGATCGGGAGGAGTTTCATGCGCTGGGAGGGAGGCACGGGGCCGCCAGGATGTCCGAGACAGGATGAGGAGGGCGTATCCGCATTCAGGCGAGTGCGGTGTCAGCGGACTCTAGTCGCAGTGGCGTAAACAGGCACTGACCGTCGATATGGACGCCATCGCCACGCACCTCCACACGCCCGCTGGCGAGCAGGTCCAGCGTGGCCAGCAGCAGCGGGTGTTCGCGCGCCAGCACGCGCGCGGCCAGCTGCTCGGCGCTGTCGTCGGGCAGCACCGGCACGTGCGCCTGTGCGACCACCGTGCCGGCATCCAGCTCCGGCACAACCAGGTGCACGCTGGCGCCATGTACGGTATCGCCGGCTTCCAGTGCGCGGGCATGGGTATGCAGGCCGCGGTATTTGGGCAGCAGCGAGGGGTGGATGTTGAGCATGCGCCCGGCAAAGCGGCGCACCAGCGGCTCGCCGAGGATGCGCATGTAGCCGGCGCAGATCACCCAGTCCGGCTGCGCGGCGGCGATTGCATCGCCCAGCGCAGCGTCGAAGGCCGCGCGGTCGGCGAAGCCGCGCGGACTGGCACTCCAGCGCAATGCCTCATCGACCTTGTGCAGTGCCGGCGCCTGCGGGCGATCGGAAAACACGCCGACGACCTCGGCCGGCAGCCGGCCGCTGGCGATGGCATCGAGAATGGCCTGCAGGTTGCTGCCACGGCCGGAGGCCAGGACCGCCAGACGCAGGCTCATGGGGTTGGATTCGCTGAAGTCATGGGGCAGTGCGCGTCACGCGGCGGTGGCGGTCGGAGCGAACAAGGCCTTGACCTGCGGGCGCAGCAGCACCACCAGCGTAAATACGCCGACGACGGTGCCGAACGGCATGAAGGAGCAGGAAATGCCGGCCACGATCAGGCACAGCAGATGCCGTCTGCGCTGGGCAATGCAGCGGCCCGCGTAGGCCATGAACGCCGCCAGCGTCAGGCCGCAGCCAATGAACACAGCCGCGAACGCCACGAAGAACCAGCCGAACAATCGCGGATCCATCGATGGTGCGTCCGCACTGGCATGTGTCATGGGCAGGTGCCCGGTGATGATTGCAATGCCCATGAACAGATGGATCAACGGGAAAAGCGAAAACAGCGCAGTGATGGCGGCCAGCACATAGTGAAAGACCGACAGCAGTTTCAGATGCTGGAGATCGTCAGCGCTGGCCGATGCCGGCAGTGCGCGTGGGGAAGCGTCCATGCAGCTCTCCTCGATCAACCGATCCGCACGCGCTCGTCGCCCTGCGCCGGGACCACCTGGCCGATGCGCCAATGCGCCAGCGACTGCGCATCCAGTGCCTGTTCAAGCGCGGCAGCCTGCTCGGGGGCGGCGATCAGCACGAAGCCGATGCCGCAGTTGAAGGTGCGCCACATTTCGGCATCGGCCACCGCGCCCTCGCGCTGCAGCCAGGCGAACACCGGCGGCAGCGTCCAGGCCTTGGCGTCGATGTCCAGGCCCAGGCCGTCGGGGATCACCCGGATGATGTTTTCGGTCAGCCCGCCGCCGGTGATGTGCGCCATGGCGTGGATGCTGTCGCCCTGCGACTTGAGCAGCGCCAGGATCGGCTTGACGTACAGCGCGGTCGGCGCCATCAGCGCATCGATCAGCTTGACGCCGTCGTCCAGCACCAGCTCGGCCGGTGAGCCGGCACGTTCGTAGATCTTGCGGATCAGCGAGTAGCCATTGGAATGCGGGCCGGACGAGGCGATGCCGATCAGCACGTCGCCCGCGCGCACCTGTGCGCCGTCCAGCAGCTGCGATTTTTCCACCGCGCCGACGGTGAAGCCGGCCAGGTCGTACTCGCCCGGCGGATACATGTCGGGCATCTCGGCGGTTTCGCCGCCGATCAGGGCGCAGCCGGACAGCTCGCAGCCGCGCGCAATGCCGCCGACCACCGCCGCGGCGGTGTCCACGTCCAGCTTGCCGGTGGCGAAATAATCCAGGAAGAACAACGGCTCGGCGCCCTGCACCAGCACGTCGTTGACGCACATGCCGACCAGGTCGATGCCGATGGTGTCGTGCCGGCCCAGCTGCTGCGCCAGCTTGAGCTTGGTGCCGACGCCGTCGGTGCCGGACACCAGCACCGGCTCCCGGTACTTGCCGGACAGGTCGAACAAGGCGCCAAAACCACCCAGGCCGCCCATCACCTCCGGCCGGAAGCTGCGCTTGACCAGCGGCTTGATACGTTCGACCAATGCATTGCCGGCATCGATGTCGACACCTGCCTCACGGTAGGTCATGGGCGAGGGATTGGAAGGCGTTGGGCTGGTCACGGGCGGGGAGGGCTCGGCTGTAAAGGCGGCGATTTTAGCAGCCACGTTGGCGCTGGCGTCCCATTCGGGCAACAATTCACCCGGATACGCTTACGTCATGGAACCGTCGATGCGCCGCAGTCTCGCTTTCTTTCTCGCCCTCGTGGTCGCCATGCCCCTCGCGCCAGCCTTTGCGCAGGCCGATCTACGCACCGAAGGCGACGTCGCCAAGGCGCAAAGTGCCTACGAGGCCGAAGTGCCGGTCAACAGCCAGAGCGAGTCCGATCGCCCCGGTGCGCTGGCGCGCGCGCTCGGTGCGGTGCTGGGCAAGGTGTCCGGCGACCGCGGCGTGATGAGCCGCCCCGGCGTCTCGCAGGCATTGCGCGGCGCGCCGGGCTATGTCGAAAACTACGATTACCGTCAGGACCAGGGCACCTCGCGCACCGGCGCGCCGACTTTCCGCACCGTGCTGGTGGCGCGCTTCCGGCAATCGGACGTGGATGGCCTGATCGCCGCGCTGGGTCTGCCGGTGTGGCCGCTGCCGCGGCCCAAGCCGGTGCTGTGGCTGGCCATCGACGACGGCAGCGGCCCGCGCCTGGTCGGCGTGGCGCAGGCCAACGCCGCGCGCAGCGTGCTGGACCGGGCGATCGAGCGCGGCTACCGGCTCGGCCTGCCCGGCGGTGCGGCCGCCGAGCAGGTGCTGGCCGGCGCGATCTGGCGCAAGGACACCGCCGCGGTGGCACGCGCCTCGGCCAAGTACAGCCCGCCGATGCAGTTGATCGGCAAGCTCTACCGCAATGACGCCGGCTGGACCGCCGATTGGGTCTTCGTCGACAACGGCAACGTGCTGTCCAGTTGGACCAGCAGCGACGCCGACGCGCGTCGCGCGATGGCTGCCGGTGCCGACGGCGCCGCCGATGCGCTGGTCAAGCGCTACGCCAAGCGCGTGGATTCGGGCGTGCCCGGGGTCTACCGCGCGGTGATCACCGGCATCAGCAGCGCCGACGATTACCTGCGTGTCTCTGCCGCGCTGCAGGGCGTCTCGGTGGTGCGCAGCATCCGCCCGGTCAGCGCCAATGGCGACCGCATGGAAGTGGATCTGGAATTGCTCACGGGCATTTCCGGCCTCAACCGTATGCTCGGCGACAACAGCCCGTTGGTGCCCGTTTCGGTACCGACCGAGGGCCCGATCATTCTCGAAAACGAGCACGCCGAGTACCGCCTGAAATGACTTTGACTCCCGAAGCCGAGATCGCCCTGTTTCTGCGTCGCCTGAAATGGGTGGCGGTGACCGTCGGCGTGTTGTGGGTGGTATCGCTGCTGTCGCCGATCCTGACGCCGTTCGTGCTGGCGCTGCTGCTGGCCTGGCTGGGCGACCCGCTGGTGGACCGCATCGAGCGCGCCGGCCGCTCCCGCAACATCGCGGTGGTGCTGGTATTCGTGCTGGCGCTGCTGCTGTTCGTGCTGGCGCTGATGATCCTGGTGCCGATGATCGAGCGCCAGATCATGACCCTGATAGACGCGCTGCCGCAGATGCGTGCCTGGGCCATCAGTACCGCGATCCCGTGGCTGGAAGCCAAGACCGGCGTCGAGCTGATGGGCTGGCTGGACCCGGAACGCCTGATCGACTGGATCCGCAGCCACTGGGAGCAGGCCGGCGGCGCCGCCAAGACCTTCTTCGGCTACGTGCAGCGGTCGGGCTTTGCGATGGTGACCTGGGTGATCAACCTGGCGTTGTTGCCGATTCTGGCGTTCTACTTCCTGCGCGACTGGGACCGCCTGGTCGAGCGTGTGGCCGCGGTCATTCCGCGCGCCTACATCGGCACCGTGAGCCGGCTGGCGCAGGAATCCAACGACGTGCTGGGTGGCTTCATCCGCGGCCAGTTCCTGGTGATGCTGGCGCTGGGCGCGATCTACGCCGCCGGCCTGTCCATCATCGGGCTCAATCTGGGCCTGTTGATCGGCATCATTGCCGGCCTGATCAGCTTCATTCCGTATCTGGGCGCCACCACCGGCATCGTGCTCGCCCTGCTGGCGGCGGTGGTGCAGGCACAGGGCTTCGACCTGAAGCTGCTGATCGGCGTAGGCGTGGTGTTCACCGTCGGCCAGCTGCTGGAAAGCTATGTGCTGACGCCGCGCATCGTCGGCGACAAGATCGGCCTGCATCCGGTGGCGGTGATCTTCGCGGTGATGGCGGGCGGCCAGTTGTTCGGCTTCCTCGGCATGCTGCTGGCGCTGCCGGTAGCGGCGGTGGCCAATGTGCTGCTGCGCTATGCGCATGAGCAGTACACGCGCAGCGACCTATATGCGGGCGAACGTGCCGGCATCGTGCTGCAGTCCACCAACGAGCGCAGCGTGATCATCGACCCGAGCAAGGACACGGATCGGCTGTGAGCGTTCCGCAGTTGCCACTGGCGCTACGCGCGCCGCCCGATCAGCGATTCGACAGTTACATCGCCGCGCCCGACGGCCTGCTGTCGCAGCTGCAGGCGTTGGCAGTCGGGCAGGTGAGCGACTGGCTGTATCTGGCCGGCCCCGCAGGCACCGGCAAGACGCATCTAGCGTTGTCGTTGTGCGCCGCCGCCGAGCAGGCCGGGCGCGCCCCAGCGTACCTGCCTCTGCACGCCGCCACTGGCCGGTTGCGCGATGCGCTGGAAGCGCTGGAAGGGCGCAGCCTCGTCGCACTGGACGGCGTGGAAAGCATTGCCGGGCAGCGCGACGACGAAGTGGCGCTGTTCGATTTCCACAACCGCGCGCGCGCTGCCGGCACTACCTTGCTGTACACCGCGCGGCACATGCCCGACGGCCTGGCCTTGGTATTGCCGGATCTGCGCTCGCGGCTGTCGCAATGCATCCGCATCAGCCTGCCGGTGCTCGACGATGCAGGGCGCGCGGCGGTGTTGCGCGATCGTGCGCAACGGCGCGGACTGGCATTGGACGAGGCAGCAATCGACTGGCTGCTGACCCATAGCGAACGCGAACTGGCCGGACTGGTGGCATTGCTGGACCGGCTGGATCGCGAATCGCTGGCTGCCAAGCGCCGCATTACCGTGCCGTTCCTGCGGCGGGTGCTGGAGGATCGCGGCTCTTCGAGCAGCTGACGGAATTACTGCGCTCAGCGCTAGGTAGGCGCAGGTTGCTTAGCGCTTGCCATCTGCACATCTATCGCAGTGTCGGTGCATTCGAGGCACATCGCCTGAAGCTTGTAGAGCAGCTGATCTGCGGGTTGGCTGCAGGGCCCTTGCCCGCCCACCATCGCGGGACACGCCGCAAGTACGTCCTTGTAGGCTCTTACGCGGCATCCATGCCGCGTAAGGTCCCGCGACGGTAGTCGGGCAAGGACCTGTCGGGATGGTCGGTGCGCATGGACAAGAGCAGGAGCGGCGCCGGCGCATTGGCTGCAAGCCCGTCGAGATGGTCGGTGTTCGTGGTTCGAGCAATGCACGACGCGCGGCCGGGCGTTTGCAGCGGCGTGGTTGCGATCAGCCGCCGTCGCGCAGCAACCGGGCATCCAGCTCCGCCAATCGCTGCGGCGTGCCGACATCGGTCCAGCGCCCGGCATGGTGGATGCCATCGATCAGGCCTGCCGCCATCTGCGCGCGCAGGATCGGCGCCAGCGCGAAGCGCGGCGCGGTGCCGGGGTGCTCTGGGTGCTGGCCGATGACCGACTGCCAATCGCGCAGCAACGCCGGTCGATACATGCCGATGCCGGCGTAGGTCAGCGTCGCGGGCAGATCTGCGCGCACCTTGCCATCGGCATCCAGCGCAAAGTCTGCGCGCGCCGCATAGGCGGGTTGATCGACCAGCACCAGCTGGGCCAGGCCCTCCGGCGCGGCCGACAGCCGCGCGAAATCGAAATCGGTCCAGATATCGCCGTTGACCAGTAGGAACGGGGCCTCGCCCAGCAACGGCAACGCATGCAGCATGCCGCCGCCGGTTTCCAGCGGGGTGGCGCCCTCAAAGGAGTACGTCAGCCGCAGCCCGAACGCGCTGCCATCGCCCAGTCCCTGCGGAAACTGCTCGGCCAACCACGAGGTATTGATTACCACCTCGTCCACGCCCAGCGCGGCCAGCTTGCGCAGATGCCAGACGATCAGCGGCGTGCCGCCCACCGACAGCAGCGGCTTGGGCGTGCGCTCGGTCAACGGACGCATGCGCTCGCCGAAACCGGCGGCGAAGATCAGTGCCTTCATGCGCCGGCCTGCGCGGAGTGTGCCGCCAGTGCAGGTTTGACCAGGTCTTCCAGCAGGCCGATCAGCGGCGCAAGTTCCGGATGACGCGGCAACACCTCGTCCAGATAGACAATGAAACGCGGCACGTTATCCAGATACCAGTGCTTGCCGTCGCGATGGCTCAGGCGCGAGAAGATGCCGAGATTCTTCAGGTGCCGCTGCACGCCCATCCAGTCCGCATCGCGCAGGAATTGCGCCAGCGGCGGCACCGGCAGTCCGTCCGCTGCGGCACGCGCGTGGTAGCGCTCCAGCCAGCCATCCACGCGCGCCAGCGGCCAACTCACCGAGGTGTCCTTGAACAGACTGATCGGGTCGTAGGCGATCGGCCCGATCACGCAATCCTGGAAATCCAGTACCGCCGGCCCGTCGCCGACCGGCATCAGATTGCGCGGCATGAAATCGCGGTGGGTAAAGACGCGCGGCTGCGCCAGTGCGTTGTCCATCAAGCGGCGCTGCACCAACTGCAGTTGTTCGGCCTGGCCGCAATCCAGCTGCAGGCCCAGGTGGCGACCAAGAAACCATTCTTCGAACAGTCCGGCATCGCGTAGCAGCAGCGCCTCGCCGAACACGCCGCTGTCGGCGGGCGGCGCAATCCGCTGCAGCAGCAGCAACTGGCTGATCGCAGCATCCAGCAACGCGTCGGCATTGGCGTCGGTCAGCACCTGCGCCAGGGTCGGCACGCCCAGGTCTTCCAGCAGCAGGAAGCCTGTCTCAAGATCCTGCGCAAGCACCTGCGGCACGCGCACGCCGTGGGTGCCGAGCAGAGCGTGCATGCGCAACCAGGGCGCCACGTTTTCCAATGCAGGTGGCGCATCCATCAGGATGCGGTCCACGCCGCGTCCTTGGGTACGCCAGTAACTGCGGAATCCCGCATCGACCGAGGCACGCTGCAGCGTGACCTCAGGGTCGTTCAACGCCTGCTTCGCCCATTGCAGACGAAGCGCAGCGCGCGCGGTATCGGGAGTCAACGATGACGTCATGGGTGAATGCTGTGTCGTGAAGTGAAGCGCAGCCAGGTCGGCAGCGACGCCGGGTCGATCAACGCTTGCTGCCGCTGAACAGCCGCAGCAGCGCCAGGATCGCGATCGCACCCAGCAACGCGCCGAGGAAACCGGCCGGTTCGCCAGCGTGATACCAGCCCATGTAGCGGCCGAACCAGCTGGCCACCACTGCACCGGCGATGCCCAGTACGATGGTCAGCAGGCAACCCAGTCGCTGCGTGCCGGGCGTGATGAAACGGGCAAGCAGCCCGACCACGAAGCCGACCAGAATGATGTAAAGCCAGCTGTCGCTACCGAAGAGATTGTTCATCGCAGGCACTGAGGGAAGTGGGATCGGCAGACTAGCATTCGCCGCCGCGGCAACCACATGTGCAGCGCCGACTGTCGCGACGGTGTTGGGGCTACGTCCATGCGCGCGCCGCAACGCATGGCAATGCCATTGGGCCGCCCCGGCATGCGCGGGGCGGTCCAGGGGTCAATCAGCAGCAGCCATGCCCACCATGACGGGTGCCGCTATCGGCTGCCACCGGCGAGCCGCTGGTCTCGCCGCGCAGGCAGGCGGCGTGGTGCTCGGCGATCACCTTGGACACGCAGGCCGTGACCCGCTTGCCCATCGGGATATGCAGGAACTCGTTGGGGCCATGCGCATTGGAATGCGGGCCGAGCACGCCGGTGATCATGAACTGCGCGCCCGGGAACTTCTCGCCCAGCATGCCCATGAACGGGATCGAGCCGCCTTCGCCCATGTACATCGCCGGCTTGTCGAAGAACGCCAGGCTGGCGTCGTCGATGGCTTTTGCCAGCCATGGCGCCATCTCGGGCGCATTCCAGCCCGATGATGCCTTTTCCAGTTCCAGGGTCACCTGTGCGCCGTTGGGTGGGTCGCGCAGCAAGGCCTCTTTCAGCAGTTCGCCACAGGCCTTGCCGTCGGCGGTCGGCGGCAGACGCAGCGACAGCTTCACCGCAGTCTGCGGACGCAGCACGTTGCCGGCCGACGCCAGCGGCGGCATGCCATCCACACCGGTGATCGACAGCGCCGGGCGCCAGGTGCGGTTCAACACCAGCTCGGTGAGGTCGTCGTGCATCGGCACCAGGCCCTCGACCATTGGGAACTTGTCGAAGATGGCGGTATCCAGCGTCGCCGCCGCGGCCTTGGCCTGCGCCAGCCGTTCGGCCGGCACCTGCACATGCAATCCGTCCAGCAGGATGCGGCCGCTGGCTTCGTCCTCGATCCGCGACAGCAACTGGCGCAGCAGGCGGAAGCTGGACGGCACCACGCCGGAGGCATCGCCCGAATGCACGCCTTCCTCCAGCACCTTTACGCTCAGGTTGCCGCCGGTCAGCCCGCGCAGCGAGGTGGTGCACCACAACTGCTCATAGTTGCCGCAGCCCGAATCCAGGCACACCACCAGCGATGGCTTGCCGATGCGTGCGGCAAGATGGTCGACATAGGCCGGCAGGTCGTAGCTGCCGGATTCCTCGCAGGCCTCGATCAGCACCACGCAGCGCGCATGCGGCAGGCCCTGGGTGCGCAGCGCCAGTACTGCCGCCAGCGAACCGAAGATCGCGTAACCATCGTCGGCGCCGCCGCGGCCGTACAACTTGTCGTCGCGCAGCACCGGCTCCCATGGGCCGAGGTCGGCATCCCAGCCGGTCATTTCTGGCTGCTTGTCCAGGTGCCCGTACAGCAGCACGGTGTCGTCGCCCGACTCGGCACCGGTTGCCGGAATCTCAATGAAGATCAACGGCGTGCGGCCTTCCAGGCGCACCACCTCGACCTGCATGCCCTCGATGGCCTGCGCGCGCGCCCAGGTTTCCATCAGGGTGACCGCCTGCTCCATATAGCCGTGCGCAACCCAGTCGGCGTCGAACATCGGCGATTTATTGGGGATGCGGATGTAATCGACCAACTGCGGGACGATCTCGCGGTCCCAGGTGTCGCTGATGAATTGGTCGATCTTGGCGCTGTCCATGGAGACTCCGAATACGTGACGTAACGGCACATTCTACGCCCGTGCCTGGGGGTAGGTATTTCCCTACAAGGCGGCGCGCAGTTCACCGGCTGTGTGAAAAGTTCGTTGGCGATAGGATTGCTGCATGTGGCGCGGGACACTGGCTCCGCCGGCAGGAATGCTGGCTAGGACCATCACCCAAGCCACAAGGAGCGTTGCAATGAAGTCATTTACCGTAGCCCTGAAGTCCCTGCTACTGGCGTTGCTGTTGTCCTCGAATGCGTATGCACTCGACAAGGTCGATATCAACACTGCGTCTGCTGAGGAATTGGACAAGGTGCTGACGAACGTCGGGCGATCAAAAGCCGAGGCAATCGTCGAGCACCGTCAGGCAAACGGTCCCTTCAAAAGTGCCGAGGAACTGGCCCTGGTCAAGGGCATCGGACTCAAGACGGTCGAACGGAATCGAGACCTGATCGAAGTAGGAGCCACGATGGCTCCCGCCAAGAAGGCTGCCAAGGGGGCGGCGGTGAAACCGGTGGGACGGCGTTAATGGGAAAGGATCCGAGATACGGTTCGACGCGAGGATGCGTGGCCGCAACCTAACTGGACAGGATGTCCGGGGGATGGCTGGATGCCGACAAGGACGTGGAATCGCCCGGTGTTGCACTTGGATGTGCAGCCGGGCGTTTTTCGTTTTGGGCCCGCGTGGGTGGCGAACGCACGCAAGCATCGGTGACTGTGGGAAACCAGCGCACGCCGCATGAGGCGCTACTCACTCCGTGAGGCACCAGCCGCTTCGTGGGTCTCGGCCACACCCTCCAGTTGAGGCTTGGCATTGAGCCTAGGGCACATCAGCAGCCCTGAAGCACCGCATGACGGGCTGGCGCCGCGCTTGCGGCACAATGTGCCCATGCAGCTGACAGACCTGAGCAGCCGGGTGATTCCGGCCACCGAGTACCGCCGTGAGCGGTGGCGCAATCAACTGGGCTGGACGCGCGAGATCCTGCGTCTAGGCGAAGCCGACGCATGGTCGCTACGCCTGTCGATTGCCGAGATCGAGCAGGACGCGGCGTTTTCCGCATTCCCGGGCATCGATCGCGAGCTGGTGCTGTTACACGGCAATGGCATGCGGCTGCAGTTTGGCGATGCTGCCAGCGGTATGGGCAGCGATACCAGCACTGACACCGGCACCCGCACAGGCACCGGTGCAGGCATTGGCATCGGCACGGCTACTAGCGGCGGCGTCAGCAAAAGCGATAGTGGCAATGGCAATGGCAATAAGGGCAATGGCAATAAGGGCAGTGGCAATAAGGGCAGTGGCAATAAGGGCAGTGGCGCTGACCAGGGCGTCCATGACGCCAGCGCCGGCGCCGGTGGCAATGTTCCTGGCAGCAGTCATCGCAGTTGCGAATTGCTGCCGCCGCACCAGCGCGTCCGATTTGCAGGCGAGGAAACGGTACATGCCACGCTGCTCGACGGGCCGACCCAGGATTTCAACCTGATGTGGCGGCGCGATCTGGTGCAGACCGAACTGCTGCACCGGCCGCTGGTCGGCACCATGCTGTTTTTCGCCGACCCGGGCAGCGCCTGGGCGATCCACCTACTGGCAGGCCAGGCCAGCTTTGGGCGCGAGAGTGGCCTGCCACCGTTGGCTGCCGGCGATACCGCGTGGCTGAGTGCCTCCACGCGCAGCCGCTATGTGCTAGATGGCGGCGGCGAACTGCTGGCGATCCGGGTGAGCCCGGTCTAGGGCGTTTCACGTATCCGCAAGCAGATCGCGCCCCCGCGGCACGCGCCCGGATGCGTTCGTGTCAACGCGGACAAGCGACGGCATCGCTGTGCCACCTGGCTAGGGAACAGTGCATGCGCCGGGAGTGGTTCCGGCAATTCCAGGGGGAAATCAATGAGTACCATCAGCTCGGTCGGAGCCGGCTATGCCGCCTACCCGGTCTATGCAAGCCGCAGCGCGACCACCGCCAACAGCGCATCCGCTGCGCAGGCGGAAAAAACCAATCCGCTGACGCAGTTGTTCAAATCCATCGATAGCGACAGCAATGGCAGCCTGACCGCGTCCGAGCTGTCGACCGCGCTGTCGTCCAATAGCGATGACGACAGCAAGATCGACATCGATGGGCTGCTGAGCATGCTCGATCAGGATGGTGGCGGCACCGTCAGCGAGAGCGAACTGGCGCAGGCCTTGCCGCCGCCTCCGCCACCGCCGGGTGAGCAAGGGCAGGATGTGCAGTCGTTGTTTGCCGGCCTGGACAGCGATGGCGACGACAGTGTCAGCAGCGGTGAATTGAGCACGCTGGTCAATGGCGACAGTGCGTCGAGCACGCAGCTACTGGACCTGCTCGACAGCGACAAGAGCGGGGCGCTCAGTCTGCAGGAACTGCAGGAGGCGATGCCGCCGCGCGATCCGCCGCCGCGACCGCCGTCATCGGCCGATGCATCCGGCAGCGACGGCACGCAGCAGGCCTATGCAGCGTTGGTGCAGATGGCCGTGGGGCAGTACCGCAGCATTGGCGGCAGCGCGACAACGAGCAATCTGGTCGATCTGGCAGCGTAATGTGGTGATCGAGCGATTACGGGGACGCCGGAGCGGTAGCGGTGTATCCGGCGCGCGGTGCAGCGAGGGTGCTGCATGCCTTGTCGATGCAGCACCGCGTTGGAAGGAGATTTCGTCGCGGAAGGCGTCGGACCAAAGACTGCTTCTCGCACCGCGGATGCATCACTGGATGTGCCTTCTGTGAAGTCCGGCTGTTAACTACTGCTTTCTTCTTTGGGCAACGCGGCTGTTTGGGGCAACCCGGCTGTGAACCCTGAGGCAACACAATTACTTCCTTCTTCGCCATTGGCCGCTGACAGAGGCCACAAGCGGTTGTCAGCGGCCGACAACGGTCAGAAGCATCGGGAAGGGCAGATGACTGCAGCAACGGCGCGCAGTCCTGGATCAGCCGGTGCGTTTAGCGCGCAGCCACTGCAAGCAGGGATGTTGCGGATTTCAGCAGCAGACGCGCTGCGGGTACCTGCGTAATCGCTTTGTTGAGCGCTTTTGGCGGTGCCGCATGCGATGGTTCAATACACGTCGCGGCGATAGCGCCCGTTGCGTAGTAGTTCCTGTCTGACATCGGCTCCGAGGATGCAATCCAGCGTGCGGTCGAGTTCGGGTGCCATGCCGCGCAGACTGCCGCAGACGTAGATGCAGGCATCTTGATCGATCCAATGACGCAGGCGGTCGGCGACTGCGGCCAGTGCGTGTTGGACGTAATGCGGTGGCTGTGGTTGATCGCGCGAGTAGACAAGATCCAAGCGCTCGATCCAGCCATCCTGCTGCCACTGCTGCAGCTCGTCGGCATACAGCGCGTCGTGCGCGGCATTGCGTTCGCCGAACAGCAGCCAGTTGCGCCGCGCACCGGCTGCGATGCGTGCACGCAGATGCGCGCGTAGACCGGCGATGCCGGTGCCGTTGCCGATCAGCAGCATTGGTTGTTCGGGCGCAGGCGGGTGGAAGCCGGGGTTGCTGCGCAGTCGCAGTGCTATGGACGCGCCGATCGGTGCATGCACGCAGAGCCAGCCACTACCCAGCCCCAGGCTGCCGTCGGCGTGCCGATGCTCGCGCACCAGCAGTTCGGCGTGGCCTTCCTCGGGAATGGATGCGAGCGAATAGTCGCGATGGGGCAGGGTGACCAAACTACGCACCAACGCATCTGCGTCCAGTGGTGAAGTTGTGCCTGTGGCTGTTCCCGTAGCTGTATCAGTGCCTTTACCTATGTCCGTGATTGGGTCGATTTTGACTTCGGCATCGGCATCGGCATCGGCATCAGCGCCAGCGCCAGCGCCAGCACCAGCATCAGCACCAGCATCAGCACTATCGCCGAGGCTTGCACCGGCACCCACATCGATACCGAAAGCGGCATCGGTATCGACGGGAAGTTGCGCGCCGCCGAGCCAGTCGCGCAGGCGGCGGCCGTCGATCTGCTGCGCGCCATCGTAGTGGTTACGCCGCAGCCAGGACTCGACCGCATCCGGGGTGTGACGCGGTGCGATCTCCGCGATGTCGCCTGCGCTCCACTCCGGCAACGCGCCATCGCATGGCGTCAGGCGCAGCCGGTAAATCGGCGCACCCGCACTGCCGGGATTGACGTGGACACGTTCGCGTAGCTGCCAGGTGGTGTAGGTCGGCAGGCCCCAGTCGGGTTGCGTCGCGAGTGCGGGCGCCAGTTCCGCCAGATAGCGTTGCCAGTCCTGCAGGGCGTTCGGGTCAGCGTTATCGACCTCGATGCGTTCGAACAGGCGAGTGGCGCCGCGCGCCTGCAGGCGATCGTCGAGGCGTCGGCCGAACGCGCAGTAGTGCGCGTAACCACGGTCGCCGAGCGCCAGCACTGCGTACTGCACGGCGGTCAGATCCTGCGCGTGGTCGGCAAGCCAGGCGCGCTCGGCTGCCTGCGCATGGTCGGGCGCATCGCCCTCACCGGTGGTGCTGACGATGCACAGCAGCCGCGGCACGCGTGCGAGTTGATCGCTGTCGACGTCTTCGATCGGCAGCGCATGCGCGCCGACGCCGGCCGATTGCAGCGCGGCAACGCTGCGTTGCGCCAGCTCACGCGCAAATCCGGTCTGGCTTGCCCAGACGATCAATACGCCGCTGGCGTCTGCGCGTTGTGCGCCGACGCGCTTGCGGGCACGCAGCAGCACGACCGCGCACAGGCCCAGATACAGCGCCAGGCCGAGCGCTGCCAGTTGCCAGCGATGCGGCGTGGGTGCGCTCCACCATGCGCCCTCATGCAGGCCGGCCAGCCAGCCGACGATGACCGCAAGCGCCAGCAGAACCAGCCCGTTGCCCAGCCACACCCGTGAGGTGGCGCTGCTCATGACGCGAACAGGTGGCGTTCGAATGCCGGGCTCATGGATTCGAGCAGGATGCCGTCCTTGCGTGCCAGGAATCGCACGGCCAGTTCCGCCTTGCGTGCATGGGCAAGACCGGCATCGACGCCAAGCACGGTCATCGCGGTGGCCCAGGCATCGGCCTGCATCGCATCGGGCGCAAGTACGGTGACCGCTGCGGGGGCATGCGGAACGGGCGCGCCGGTGCGTGGGTCGATGGTGTGCGTGTAGCGTGTGCCGTCGGCATCGAAGCGGTGCCAGCGATCGCCGGAGGTGGCGACCGCCAGGCCGTCCAGCACCAGCACGCGTGCCGGCAGCGCGCTACCGGCATCTTCGTCGGGGGCGGATTCGACCAGCACGCGCCACGCGCTGGCATCGGGCTTACGTCCGTAGCCGAACAATTCGCCGCCGACCTCGATCAATGCACTGTCGATACCCGACTGCAGCAATGCGCGATGCACGCAGTCCACACCGAAGCCCTTGGCGATGCCGGACAGATCCAGTGCCACTGCGCCTGGCTGCAGCACACGCCTGCCATCCAGCTGCAGGCGTTGCCAGCCGCAACGCAGGCTCGCCAATGCGATCGCCTGCGCTTCCGGCACGCGCTGGCGCGTGCCCGCGGCGCCGAAGCCCCATAGCTCGACCATCGGGCCGACGGTGGGGTCGAAGGCACCCTCGCTGGCCTGTGCGATCTCCAATGCTGCGCTCAGCACTGCGTGGAATTCGTCGGGCAGGTGGTGCCAGCTGCCCGCCGGTGCGCGGTTGTAACGGCTGAGATCCGAATCGGCCTCCCAGGTACTCATCTGCGCGACCACGCGATCCAGCGCGGCCTGGATGCACGCATGCAAGGGGTGCAAATCGCGTCCGCGCGGCGCCACCAGCTTGACGCTCCAGGTGGTGCCCATGCTGCGGCCGCCGAGCGTGGCAACGGCGTGGTCGGCGGAAGACGATGCGGACATGGACGGATCTTATGAAGATGGGGCGGCAGGGTGCACGCTGCGTGCACTCCTGCCGCGTGCCGGCAGATTACTGCGGCAACACTTCCAGGGTGGCGACATAGCCCAGGCGGCGCTGCTTGGCCTGCGGCAGCGAGGTCTTGGTGTCTTCGGTGGTGGTTTCCAGCCAGTACATGCCCGGCTCCGGCCAGGTCACGCTGAAGCCGCCCTTGGCATCGGTTTTGAGCTTGATCTCGTTCTGCGCATCGCGATAGCGGGTGCCGCCGCGCACGATCTCGATCTCCAGCCCGGCCGCCGGTTTGCCATCCAGCTGCAGCGTGAATTGCGCCGCTTCGCCGGCGACCAGATCGTTGGGATGGGTCACCGGAATCAACTCGATGCCCTTGCCGGCGGGCTTGAAGACCGTGGTGGTCGGCGCACCGCGGGTGACGAAGGTCTCCACCCGATTGAAGGACTGCGAGACCTGCAGATCCTGCGCGTTCTTCGGCACCTCGGTGGCGAAGCGGGTTTCGTCGCCACGCCAGCGCTTGGGCTTGCCGTCTTCCTTCCAGCTGGCGAACAGGCCGGCGTTGACGATGCTCAGCTTGTAGGTGCCGGGCTGGGTGAGCTGCAGGTCGAACACGCTGCGGTACTTGCCGGTGGCCGGATTTTCCGGCTTGAGCGCGCTGCCATCGGGTGCGGTGATGCTCAGGTTGTCCAGGCGCAGCGGCACGTGGTTGAAGTAGAACAGGTCGTTGGACACCGCTGCATCCACGGTGATCCACGGCGCCTCACCGGCGATGACGGTCTGCGACGGCAGCAACCAGGCCTTGTGGGCGAGTGCGCTGAGCGGCAGTGCGGCGAGCATGGCGATCAGGACGAGCGAACGTTTCATGACAACTCCTTGAAGGATGATGAGGACGGTGGGTCACGTGTCTGATCAGCGCGCAGGTATGGCGCTGCGTGGATGCGTGGAAAGCGAATGTGTCTGGCAACGCGATGCACTGCGCAGCTGCGCCGTGGCCGGCCGCGTGTGCTGCGCGGCCGCCACCAGCAGGCAATGCTCAGGGTTTGGCGACCAGGCTGACGGCGCCGAGCTCGCTGCTGCCGCTGGCCTTGGCGGTCTGCGCAGACTTTGTCGGCCAGGTAAAGGGCACCTTGACCAGTTCGCGGCCGCCGACCTCGCGCGCGGCTTCCACCACCAGCGTGTACTGGCCGGGCGGCAGCGACTTCAACGCACCCTTGGTGTCGGAGAACGACAGCGCATGCGCGCCGGCCGGACGGGTGGGGCCGGTGACACCGTCGACCGGCACCTCGAGGGTGCGCCCGCTCTTGCGCCACCACTGGCGCAGGTCCGGCAGCCACTTGGTGCCGTGGCCTTCGGCGGTGTCCTTGGATTGATACCAGACCGCCAGATTGGCGGCGACTTTCTGGTCCGCACCTTCCAGCCAGATCGCCACGTACGGGCGGTGATATTCGGCGACGTTGAGCTTGGGGATCTCGACGTTGATGTCGAGCGTGGCGGCGTATGCCGGCATGGCGAGCAGGCCGCTCAGGGCGATGGTCAGGGTGGCGCGCATGATCGTCTCCGGTAGGAAAAAGTCAGTGGATCAACAGCAGGGCGAGCAGCAACGGAATCAGCAGACCCAGGCCGACCAATGGCCAGGTCATGCGGCGCTGGCGCGCATGCAGATGCAGCAGGAACAGCCCGGTAATGCAGAACACCAGGCAGGCGATGGCGAACACGTCGATGAACCAGCCCCAGGCTGGCCCGGCATTGCGTCCCTTGTGCAGATCGTTGAGATAGGCGATGGCGCCGCGCCCGGTACGCTCGTATTCGATCGCGCCGGTGCTGCGGTCCAGGCTCAGCCAGGCATCGCCGCCAGGACGCGGGAGCGCCAGATACACCTCGTCGGCCGACCATTCGCCGGCACGGTTACCGATGCTGATATCCAGCTCACGCCCCAGCCACTGCGCCACGCGCGGCGGCAGCGGGGCGTCGCCGTCTTCGCGGCTGCCCAGGGACTTCAGCAGGGCCGGCGGCAGCGTGAGCGTGCGGTGTTCGGTCGAAGGGCTGGCTTCGATGCGCGCGGCATGGTTCAAGGTCAGCCCGGTGATGGTGAACAGCAGCATGCCGATCAGGCACAGCGCCGAACTGATCCAGTGCCATTGATGCAGCATGCGCAGCCAGAAACCGCGGCGTTGCTGGGTTGTGGCAAGCGTGTCGTTGGAGGTCGCCATGGCGCTCAGGCCACATCCGCTGCGAGCGACGGCTGCAGGTGCGATTGCCGCGCGGCCACTTCGCTCAGCAACGCGCGTAGACGTGGCTGCGTTGCACCTGCAAGCAACGGGGTAAGTTGTTGCAGGAAGCCGGCATGCCCGCCGGCGATCGCACGGCGCATCCATCGCTCGGCCTGGTCGATGTCGCCGGCGTCTGCGAGCAAGGTGGCGTAACCGGCCTGGCCGCGGAAATCGCCGGCTTCGGCAGAGCGGCGGTACCAGTGGCGCGCGGCGATCGGATCGGCAGCGCAGGCCAGGCCCTGGTCGAGATAGCGCGCCACGAAGTTCATCGATTTGGCATGCCCGCGCTCGGCGGCGGTGCGATACAGCGCCAACGCCTGCGCGTGGTCCTGCGCCACGCCACGGCCGGAGCCGTACAGATGGGCGAGGTTGTACATGCCCCAATCCAGCCCATGCTCGGCGGCGCGGCGGTACCACAGCGCCGCCAGCACCGCGTTGCACGCGGTGCCGAAGCCCAGTTCGTGGCAGCGCCCCAGCTGGTTCATCGCTTCCGCATGCCCGGCATTGGCGGCGACCTCGTACCACAGCATCGCCATGGCCGGATCGGCGGGGATACCGCGGCCTTCGGCGTAGAGCTGGGCGAGCAGCAGTTGCGCGGCCAGATCCTGGCGCTCGGCGGCCTTGCGCAGCAGCGCGACCGCGCGATCGGGCTGCGTGTGCAGCAGCTCGATCAGCTGCGCCGGGTCCAGTGCGGGCTCAGACATCGGCCCATTGCCGCAGCAGGTTGTGATACACGCCGGTGAGCTGGATCAGCGACGGATGGCCGGGGGTGTCCTGGGTGAGCCGCCGGATCGACACGTCCAGTTCGAACAGCAGGCGACGCTGCGCATCGTCGCGCAGCATGCTTTGCGTCCAGAAAAAACAGGCGACACGCGCGCCGCGGGTCACCGGCATCACCCGATGCAGGCTGGTGCCGGGATAGATCACCAGGTGCCCGGCCGGCAGCTTTACCGACTGCGTGCCGTAGGTGTCTTCGATCACCAGCTCGCCGCCGTCGTAGCTGTCCGGGTCGCTGAGAAACAAGGTGGCCGAAACATCGGTGCGCACGGGATCTGCGCCGCCGCGACTGCGGTCGTAGCGGATCGCGTTGTCGACGTGGTAGCCGAACGATTGCCCGCCGCTGTAGCGATTGAACAGCGGCGGATAGATGCGCCGCGGCAAGACCGCCGAAAAGAACGTACTGCTGCGCGAGAGTGCGTCCAGCACCAGCGCGCCGGCCTCGCGTGCAATGGCGCTGTCTTCGGGCAGTTGTGCGTTGTCCTTGGCCTGCGCCGACTGATGGCCGGCGGTGATGCGGCCGTCCGCCCAGTCGGCCGCGTCCAGCCGCGCGCGCAGCTCGGCGAGCTGGGCGGGGCTGAGCACATCGGGAATGGGCAGCAACATGCGGTGGTCTCCACGCCGCCCGCGTTGTGCGGGCGGCGTGCCAGTGGGTCAGAAACTGAAGGTGGCGCTCAACACCGCCGAGCGGCCTTCGCCTGGAAGCGCCCAGCCACTGCCGGCGGTGACGGTGCCGGCCGCATTGACGGTGAGGTTGTTGCGCACGCTGGTGTAGTACTCCTCGTCGAACAGGTTGTTGACGTTCAACTGCAGGCTGAGCCAGTCGTTGACGCGCAGGCCGACCATCGCGCGGTGCACCCAGTAGTCGTCGGTCTTGCGATAGGCCGCGGCCGAGGCGTTGTTGGGATAGAAACCGCCCTGATAGGTGACGCCGTAGCCGAAGGTCCACTGATTGAGCGTGTAGGTGGTCCAGATGTTGCCGGCATTGCGCGGGGTCTGCACCAGGTCGCGTCCGGCCACCGGGTCGCCGGTGAGGCTCTCGGTGCGGTTGGACACGCTCTGCAGCACTTCGCTGTCCAGGAAGGTGTAGTTGGCGAAGATCGACCAGCGGTCGGTCAGGTAACCGGCGGCGCCGAGCGCGATGCCGTCCACGCGTGCCTTGCCATCCAGCACCTGCTCGGGGATCAGCGGATCGCCGCTGTTGACCTTGTAGTTTTCGCGCTCGTTGCGGAACAGCGCAGCGGTCAGTGCCAAGCGCTGGTCCAGCACGTCCCACTTGCCGCCCAGTTCGATGTTGACCGCCGTCTCCGGCTCGACATTGCAGTTGGCGCCGGCGGTGGCCGTGGCGATCGGCGTGCACGAGCCGTTGACCGAGGCCTTGGACGGCGTCTTGCTGTTGGCGTAGGACAGATACAGGCTGGCGTTCTCGGCCGGCTTGAACACCAGGCCGGCGCGATACGAGAACAGGTCCTCTTCGCTGCCAGCCGGGAAGCCCGCGCTCACACCGGTGACGTTGCCGGCAGCGTTGACGGTGTAGGTGGTGCTGTCGCCTTCGTTGTGCTCGTAGCGGCCGCCCAGGTTGAGCATCCACTGTTCGTTGAACTGCAGCGTGTCGAACAGGTACACCGCCTGATTGGTCAGGCTGCCCTTGCTGCGCCCGGTGCGGAAGTAATTCTGCGGGCCGGTCCAGATGTTGTACGGATTGTCGAAGGACTGCACCGGGTAGGTGATGCCGGTGGTGGAGCCATCGGCATTGCGGAAGGTGGTGCCGCTATTGAGTTCGAAGTCTTCCTTGCTGAAGGCCACGCCTGCGACCACACGGTGCTCGATGGCGCCGGTATGCAAGGTGGCGGTCAGGTCGGTCTGGCTGTGCGCGATGAAGTTTTCCGTCTCGCGGACCAGGCCGCGCGGGCCGCTGTTAGGGTTCCAGCTGGCCGCCGGTTGGCCGACGCAGGCGCGGCCGGTGTACGGGTCGGTGCCGTTGGGCAGGCACCAGGTGCCCTGCGGTGCGGTGGCATTGGTGGTCTGGTCGACGCGCTGCACGCGCGCCAGGCTGCGCAGTTTGACGTTGTCGTCGAAATCCATTTCCAGCACGCCGGTCAGCATGTCCACGTCGATTTCCTGACGCGAGGTATTGCGGTAACCGAAGAAGGTTTCCGGGTCCACGCCCGGCAGCGGGCCGTCGTTGAACGGGCTGAGTGCGAACGGCACGCCGTACTGCGGCAGGTTGTTGTCGTGCTGGTGCAGGTAGCTCAGGGTGAAGCGGGTATCCGAGCCCAGGCCGAACGCCACCGACGGCGCAAAGCCCCAGCGATGACGGAACTCCTCGTCGCGCCCCGGCACGTCCTGGGTGTGGCCCATCGCGTTCAGGCGCACCGCGGTGCCGTTTTCGAAGTCGTAATTGCTGTCGGCAGTCAGCCGGCCATAGCGGTCGCTGCCGCCACCGACCACGACGTTGGTGAAGTCGCCCTGGCCGGCGGTCTTGGTGACCAGATTGATGTTGCCGCCAACCGAGCCGGCGCCGGACATGGCCGAGTTGGCGCCGTTGATCAGCTCCACCGCTTCAAGGTTGAAGGTGTCGCTGCGGCTGTACTGCGCACTGTCGCGCACGCCATCGGTGGTGATGTCGCTGCTGGCGGTGAAGCCGCGCAGGTTGATGCTGTCGCCATAGCCACCGCCGCCTTCGCCGGCGCCGAAGGTGATGCCGGGCAGGGTGCTGAGCACATCGCGCAGCGACAGCAGGTTCTGCTGGTCCATGGTCTGCTTGGTCACCACGGTGATCGTCTGCGGTGTGTCGCGCAGCACCTCGGTGTACTTGGGCGAGGATGGCTTCTGCGCGCGTTCCTGCTGCACCCGGATGGCGTCCAGATCGACCGCGCCCGGAGGCGCCGGCGCATCGCCAGGCTGGGCGAAGGCAGGAGCGGACAGCGTCAGCAGCACGGCCGAGGTGAGCGGGGAAATCCTGGGAGTCATGAGGCGTCTCGAAGAGGAAAGCGAGGCTCCGGCCTGGCGATGGCTCGGCGGATGCGGGATGGGAAGGCGGATCGGGGAATGCGCGCCCGCTAGCCCGAGGCGGCCAGTCGGCCCGACCAGTTCCCGGACACGCACAGGCGCTGCGCAGCAAGGCGCATGCGGGGCAGGATCGGGAAAAAAGTGTCGAACAGAGCTGGGCGCATGGGATCGCAGGGCAGGCCAGTTGTTAAGAAGGCCTGAAGGGCTGCGATCTTAAATGCAAATCATTCTTCTTTGCAATCTTTGTCGACTGGCGCCATGCATCGGGCAATCGCGCTGGCTGAGGCGTCAGGCCATTGCGGCGATCAATGCGGGCTTGCATGGGGAACCGCGCGGGTTTGCGCCTGCCGACGGGCCGAGGTGTCGCTTGCACGGCTGGTCGCGCTCGCTGGCGTGGCAACGCGTCTTTTTCCTGCGGGGCGCGGATCTGCGCACGCCAGGGGCACGCGCCGGACGGGGCCGAGACTGCGGATCAGCGTCCTGAGCGGTCTGCGCTCATGGCGACCGTGTCACCCACGGGTCCGGCCGGTGTCAGCGGTCGTCGCGGGTCCATATGCCGCCGTGTTCGCGCTTGACCGGGAACTTGGGCACCGCGGTGTAGGCCGGTGCGCACAGCGGGCGGCCGTCGCGGATGTCGAAGCGGGCGCTGTGCAGCAGGCACTCGATGCTGCCTTCTGCCGGGTCGAACGTGCCCGGCGACAATTCGTAGTCTTCGTGGCTGCAGCGGTCTTCCAGCGCGTACAGCTCGCCGTCGAGGTTGAAGATGACGATCGGGGTGTCGGTCACCTCGTCCCAGACGGTCTGCAGCTCGCCGGGCAGCAGCGCCTCGCTGGCGCAGACGAAGGTCCAGGTGTCGCTCACAGCGCTGCGCCGCCAAGCGGTTTTTCCAGCACCTCAAAGCGCAGGTCCTGGCGCAGCGGCACGCCGAAACGCTCGTCGCCATACGGGAACGGTTTGAAGACGCCGGTGCGGCGGTAACCGCGTCGCTCGTAGAACGCGATCAACTCGTCGCGGATGTCGATCACCGTCATCCGCATCACCGGCAGCTGCCACTCGGTGTAGGCGATACGCTCGGCCTCGGCCAGCAGCGTCTTGCCCAGCCCGCCGCCCTGTAGCGCGGGGTCCACCGCAAACATGCCGAAGTAGCCGGCACCGTGGTCGTCGGCAATATGCGCGCAGGCCCGCAGGCGCCCATTCTGTTCGACCAGCAGCACCAGGCTGCGGTCGCGCAACAGGTCCTCGCGCAGCACCGCAGGATCGATCCGCGCGCCGTCGAGAAAGTCGGCCTCGGTGGTCCAGCCAACGCGGCTGACATCGCCGCGATAGGCCGAGGTCACCAGCGACACAAGGGCGTCGATGTCGTCGACGGTGGCGGTACGGAAGGTGGTGGTCTGCATGGGAGCAGTTTAGCGGGAGTCGGGATTGGAGAATCGGGAATCGGGAATCGGGAATCGGGAATCGGGAATCGGGAATCGGGAATCGGGAATCGGGAATCGGGAATCGGGAATCGGGAATCGGGAATCGGGAATCGGGAATCGGGAATCGGGAATCGGGAAAAGCGTTGCGCCGCTCGATGAGCTACTTCCAACGTGTCGAACTGCATCAGTATGCGGGAGCGCCGCTTTTCCGATTCTCCATTCCCAATTCCCAATTCCAATCAACCCAGCAACCGACGCACTTTCACCAACGCAGCAACAAAGCGCTCGATCTCGTCATGCGTGTTGTAGAACGCCAGCGAGGCGCGGCAGGTGGCGGCGACGCCGTAGTACTGCAGCAGCGGGTGCGCGCAGTGCTGGCCCGAGCGGACTGCGACGCCTTCCAGGTCGAGCAGGGTGGCCAGGTCGTGGGCATGCGCGCCTTCGATCAGGAACGACACCACCGCGGCCTTGTCCGGCGTGGTGCCGAAGATGCGCAGGCCGTCGATGCGCTGCAGTTCTTCGGTGAAATGCGCCAACAGCTCGGTTTCGCGCGCTTCCACGTGCGCCAGCCCGACCGACTCCAGGTAATCGACTGCCGCGCCCAGGCCGATGAAACCGGCGATGTTGGGCGTGCCGGCTTCGAACTTGTGCGGGGCATCGTTGAACACCGTACCCTCGAAACTGACTTCCTTGATCATCTCGCCGCCGCCCAGGAACGGCGGCATTGCCTGCAGGTGCTCGCGTCGTGCCCACAGCGCGCCGGTGCCGGTGGGCCCGCACATCTTGTGGCCGGTGATGGCGTAGAAATCGCAGCCGATGCCGGCCACGTCGATACGCCGATGCGGCGCCGCCTGCGAGCCGTCCACCACGGTGACGATGCCGCGCTTGCGCGCCTCGCGGCAGATCTCGCGCACCGGATTGACCGTGCCCAGCACATTGGACACATGCGTGATCGCCAGCAGCTTGACCTCCGGCGTCATCGCCTTGCGCAAGGCATCCAGATCCAGCGCGCCGTCCGGGGTGATCTCGGCCACGCGGATGCTCGCGCCGGTGCGTTGCGCCACCAGTTGCCACGGCACGATGTTGGCGTGGTGCTCCATGCGCGAAATCAGGATCACATCGCCAGCGCCCAGGCGCGGCAGCGCCCAGGAATAGGCCACCAGATTGATTGCAAAGGTCGTGCCGCTGCACAGCACCAGTTCGTCGGCGCGCACGTTGAGAAAGCGGGCGAGCTTGCTGCGCGCGCCTTCGAAGGCGTCGGTGGCCTCGGTGCCCAGCGCATGCACCGCGCGGCTCACATTGGCGTTCTGACGACGATAGAACTCGTCGGTCGCGGCGATGACCTGCAGCGGCTTCTGCCCGGTGTTGGCGTTGTCGAAATAGATCAGCGGCTTGCCATGCACCTGCCGCATCAGCAGCGGGAAATCCGAGCGCACGCGCTCCCAGTCCGGCGCGGCCAGTTGCGTGGCGGCGGGCGCGTTCATGCCACGCCTGCCGAGGCCAGTGCGCGGTCCAGCTGCAGCGCCAGCACCGCAGTCAGCGCGGCGGGGAGCACGCGCAGCGGCTCGTGGCAGAACGCCGCGCTCAATAAACGCTGCGCCTCGGCCTGCGGCAGACCGCGCGAGCGCAGATAGAACAAGGCATTATCGTCGAGCTGGCCGACGGTGGCGCCATGCGCGGCCTGCACTTCCTCGGCATCGATCACCAGCACCGGCTGGGTGTCGATCTCGGCATTGGCCGACAGCAGCAGATTCTTGTTCGACAGCCGCGCGTCGGTGCCATCGGCGCCCGGCCGGATGTTGATGCCACCGTGGAAGACCACCCGGCTGCGATCGGCGCCCACGCCGCGCCAGACCAGCTCGCAGGTGGTGTCGCGTGCGATGTGCGCGATGCCCAGCCGTGTATCGACATGGCGGCGGCCGTTGCCGAGCAGCACGCCATTGGCGGTGAGCTGGGCATTGTTGCCCTCCAGGCGCACGTTGAGCTCGTGGCGCGACAGGTTGGCACCCAGTTCCAGGTCCACGCGCTGGTAGCGCGCATTGCGCGCCAGCACCGCATCGGTGCGCAGCAGCGACGTTGCGTGCGCGCTGTCGGCCTGCACGCGCGCATGCGACAGCACCGCATCCTGGGCCAGATGCACATGCATCAGGCTGTTGTGCAGATGCGCGGCATCGCCGACATGCAGGTGGTGCTCGACCACGTTCAGTGCCGCACCGGCGCGCAGTTCGATCAGGTGACGGTGGTGCCAGGACAGGTCGTGCTCGCCGGCCACGCCGATGAAGACCAGATGCAGCGGCGCCTCGATCTGCGCGCCTTCCTGTACGCGCACCAGTACGCCTTCGTCGGCAAGTGCGGCATTGAGGCGCGCAAAGATTTCATCGCTGCCTTCGAAACGGCGGCCGAGCAACTGCTGCGCCTCGTCGCTGGCGGCCAGCGACGCAGACAAGGTGTCGAGCTGCACGCCGTCCGGCAGCGTCGACAGGTCGCTCAATGCGTCGGACGGGCGGCCGTTGACGAACACCAGCCGCGGCGACGGGATCTCGTCCAGCAGCGCGGCGTCGATCAGCGTCGGCACCAGCGGCGCGGGCTGGAAGCTGCGCCGCTCCAGCTGCCGCAGCGAGGTGTACTTCCAGGCTTCGGCGCGCGGGCCGGGCAGGCCGGCCTGCAGCGCGGCATCGAGTTCGACCCGGCGCGCATCGTTACCGCAGAAGCCGCGGGCGAGGGATTCCAGCAGGGCGCTCATCAGGCAGCCGCCTCGGGCACCACGCGGTCCTTCAGGAAGTGGTAGCCGTGCTTTTCCAGCTCCAGCGCCAGTTCCGGGCCGCCGCTCTGCACGATGCGGCCTTCGGCCAGCACATGCACCACGTCCGGGGTGATGTAGTCGAGCAGGCGCTGATAATGGGTGATCACCAGGAACGAACGCTCCGGCGAGCGCAGCGCGTTGACGCCGTCGGCCACGCTCTTGAGCGCATCGATGTCCAGGCCCGAATCGGTCTCGTCCAGGATGGCGAGCTTGGGCTCGAGCACGGCCAGCTGGAAGATCTCGTTGCGCTTCTTTTCGCCACCGGAGAAGCCTTCGTTGACGCCGCGATGCAGCAGCTCATCCTTCAGATGCAGCACGGCCAGTTTCTGACGCACCAGCTTGAGGAACTGCATCGAATCCAGCTCGTCCTCGCCACGTGCCTTGCGCTGTGCATTCAGTGCGGCGCGCAGGAAATAGGTGTTGTTGACCCCGGGGATTTCCACCGGGTACTGGAAGGCCAGGAACAGGCCGGCGGCGGCGCGTTCTTCCGGCGGCAGCTCGAGCAGGTCCTTGCCTTCGAACTGCACGCTGCCGGCGCTGACTTCATAGCCGTCGCGCCCGGCCAGCACGTTGCCCAGCGTGGATTTGCCCGCGCCGTTGGGGCCCATGATGGCGTGCACCTGGCCCGGCTGGATGTCCAGCGACAGGCCCTTGAGGATGTCTTTGCCGGCGATGCTGGCGTGGAGGTTGTTGATCGTAAGCATGGGAATAGGGAATCGAGAATAGGGAATGGGTAATGCGAGACGTTGGCGCGGTAAGGAGCAGGAAAGAGAACCGATACCGATTCTCCATTCCCCACTCCCGATTCCGTTGGCGTCAGCCGACGCTGCCTTCCAGCGAGACTTCCAGCAGCTTCTTGGCTTCCACCGCGAACTCCATCGGCAGCTCGCGGAACACCTGCTTGCAGAAGCCGTCGACGATCAGCGACACCGCGTCTTCCTGGCTGATGCCGCGCGCGCGGCAATAGAACAGCTGGTCGTCGCTGATCTTGGAGGTGGTGGCCTCGTGCTCGACGGTGGCGCCGGGATTCTTCACCTCGATATAGGGGAAGGTGTGCGCGCCGCACTGCTTGCCGATCAACAACGAGTCGCACTGGGTGTAGTTGCGTGCGCCGTCGGCGTTGCGGTCCACCTTGACCAGACCGCGATAGGTGTTCTGTCCGCGGCCTGCACTGATGCCCTTGCTGACGATCTTGCTCTTGGTGCGCTTGCCGATGTGGATCATCTTGGTGCCGGTGTCGGCCTGCTGACGGTGGTGGGTCAGCGCCACCGAGTGGAACTCGCCGACTGAGTCGTCGCCGATCAGCACGCAGGACGGATACTTCCAGGTGATCGCCGAGCCGGTTTCGACCTGGGTCCAGGTGACCTTGCTGCGCGCGCCACGGCATTCGGCACGCTTGGTGACGAAGTTGTAGATGCCGCCACGGCCTTCCTCGTCACCCGGATACCAGTTCTGCACGGTCGAATACTTGATCTCGGCATCTTCCAGCGCCACCAGCTCGACCACAGCCGCGTGCAGCTGGTTTTCGTCGCGCATTGGTGCGGTGCAGCCTTCCAGATACGACACGTAGGCCTTGTCCTCGCACACGATCAGGGTGCGCTCGAACTGCCCGGTGTGGCCGGCATTGATGCGGAAATAGGTGCTCAGTTCCATCGGGCAACGCACGCCCGATGGAATGAACACGAAGCTGCCGTCGGAGAACACCGCCGAGTTGAGCGCGGCAAAATAGTTGTCGCCGACCGGCACCACGCTGCCCAGATACTGTTTGACGATCTCCGGATGTTCCTTGATCGCTTCGGACATCGAGCAGAAGATCACGCCCTTTTCGGCCAGTTCCTTGCGGAAGGTGGTGCCGACCGAGACCGAGTCGAACACCGCATCCACCGCCACGCCGGCCAGCCGGGCGCGCTCGTGCAACGGCACGCCGAGCTTGTCGTAGGTGTCGAGCAGTTCCTTGGGCACGTCGTCCAGCGATGCGTACTTCGGGCCCTTGGGCGCGGAGTAATAGCTCAGCGCCTGGAAGTCAATCGGCGAGACCTTCAGCTTCGCCCATTCCGGCATCGGCATCTTCAGCCAGTGCCGATACGCCTCAAGACGCCAGTCGGTCATCCATTGCGGCTCGTCCTTCTTGGCCGACAAGGCACGGATGACGTCCTCGTCCAGGCCGGGTGGGAGCGAGTCCGATTCGATGTCGGTGATGAAGCCGGCGTCATAGCGTCGGCCCAGCCGTTCGATAATTTCGGCATTCTGCGGGGGTGCAAGTTCGGTGGCCATCGGGCTGCCTACAGGGTCAGGTGGTCGCGACGCGTGCGGCGATGGAACGCCGACGGCTGTCGCCAGGGAGAGATAGGGGCTGCAACATCTGTGCGAGCGTGACGCGACGCAATGCATCGCCGACCACGTCGTTGATCAGGCGCCAGTTGGAACGCACCCCGCATGTCTGCGCGATGCCGCACTGGCTGTGGTCCTGGCTGCATTCGGTGATCGCCAGCGGGCCTTCCATCGCCTCGACGATTTCCACCAGCGTGATCTCGCTGGCCGCGCGCGCCAGCCGGTAGCCGCCGTGCACGCCGCGCAGCCCTTCGACCAGGCCCGCCTGCGACAGCGGCTTGAGGATCTTGCTCACGGTCGGCGCTTCCAGGCCGGCCTGCTCGGCAAGTTCGCTGGCGCTGAGCACCTGGCCGCAGCGCGCTGCCAGGACGGTCAACACGACGGTGGCGTAATCGGTGAGTTTGGTGACGCGCAACATGGGGAAGGCGATAAATCTGAAAGCGGACCGAAATTGTACGCTTTTAGCCGGGGCAGGGCCACCTGCCTGGTTCAGCCGCCGGCAAGCAGCAGCCGTTGCGGGTACTGCTGCGCTTGTGCTTGGCGCATCGTCGCACTGCAGTCACAATGAGCGGCCCCATCACTGGACCCCTTCATGTCGCGCAAAGTTGCCGCCCGCAAGTCACGTATCCACGGCAATGGCATGTTCGCCCTCGCCGCGCTCCGCAAGGGCGAGCGCATCATCCAGTACAAGGGGCGCCTGCGCACGCATGCGGAAGTGGATGCCGATGACACCGGCGATGTGGAGAGCGGCCATACCTTCCTGTTCACGCTCAGCGACGACTATGTGCTGGATGCCAATTACGAAGGCAATGTCGCGCGCTGGATCAACCACAGCTGCAACCCCAATTGCGAGGCGGTGATTGAAGAAGCCGAGGGCGACGACCGCAGCAAGGACAAGATCTTCATCGAGGCCAAGCGCGCGATCAAGGCCGGCGAAGAGCTCACCTACAACTACGGCATCACCCTGGCCGAGCGGCATACGCCGCGTCTGAAGAAGATCTGGGCATGCCGCTGCGGGTCGAAGAACTGCACCGGCACGATGCTGCAGCCCAAGCGCTGAGCACCGGTTTGCCGGCGTCGCACTGACGCGGCGCACACATCGATTCACTCATGCGCAACAGGCGCACGCCTAGCGTGCGGGCTTCTTTTCAGTGAGGAGTCCCCGCATGTCGTATTCGCTCTCCGGCAAGACCATCGCAGTGCTGGCCACCGATGGCTTCGAACAATCCGAACTCATTGAGCCCAAGCGCCTGCTGGAATCCTGGGGCGCCAAGGTCGATGTGATTGCGCCCGGCGACGCTGCGCAGATCCGCGCCTGGAACAAGACCGATTGGGGCGATTCGGTGCCGGTGGACCAGCGGCTGGATCAGGCCAAGATCGACAGCTACGACGCGCTGGTGCTGCCCGGCGGGGTGCTCAACCCCGACACCTTGCGCGGCGACGCCAAGGCGATCGCATTCATCCAGGCCTTTGCCAGTGCCGACAAGCCGGTTGCCGCGATCTGCCACGGCCCATGGCTGCTGGTGGAAAGCGAGCTGGTTCGCGACCGCGACGTCACCTCGTGGTCGTCGGTCAAGACCGACCTGCGCAATGCCGGCGCACGCTGGCAGGATGCGGAGGTGGTTGTCGACGGATCGCTGATCACCAGTCGCAACCCCGACGATATCCCGGCCTTCACCGCTGCAGTGGCCAAGGCCCTGGTGGCCTGATCCGTCCCTTGCAACGTTGAGATGAAAACAAAGGCCCGGCGTGGTGACGCCGGGCCTTTGTCTTGATCCGATGGCCGTTTGCGCAGATTGGCGCGACGGCATGACGGCGTATTTCAAGTCCTGCGTCGCAGCTAGCGCGTCAGCCTATTTCCCGGACAATGCAGCGGCCGGCACCAGCTGTTCGATGTTTTGGTTGAAATTCACCGCGACGCGGCCGTTCTGGATGCCGACCGACTCCACCTGCACATTGCCCATCACCGCCGCGATGGCCGGGTCGATACGATAGATCGGCTCCTTGCGCGCGTAATCGGCCAGCCAGGCATTGAGCAGCTGGCGGGTGCTGTGGTCGAGTTTTGCGCCGGCGTTGGCCGGGCGGAAATCGTCGATGGTGGGCTGATCGAGATAAAAGCCCTGCTTGGCCGTGTCGTAGCGCAGTGCGCTGGTCAGGGTCACATTGCCGACCGGTGCGGGCGCGCCGCCGGCAGTGGCGAGCGCCAGGTCGAAGGCCATCTTGAGCCGGTCGCCCGGCGGCAGCGACAGCGCCGGATTGCTGACCGTCATCTCGACCAGGCCGCCCAGCGCATCGTGCGTCTGCGGGAAGCGGCCACCCAGGAATTGCTGCAGGTCGCTGCCCTGTACGCTGATCTGGTGTCCCTGGATCTGCGGGGTCGCCCACGCGCTGGTCGTCGGTATCGCCAGAGCGAGGGCAAGCATGGATCCGGCAAGCGAACGCAGTTTCATCGGGTGACTCCGGCAACAGGTGCGATCACCTTAGTCGGTGCCGGTGAACCGTGGGTTAGCGCAATACCGGGTGCAGGGTGGCCGAGTAGATCTCCCAGTCGTCGCTGCCGCTGCGCGGCTGCAGCCGGTAGGCGCCGACCAGGCGTTGGGTGCCGGTGTCGGTGCGCACGATCAGTTGCACCGGCACTTCGATCCGGCGCGGGGGCTGTTCCTGATCCAGTGCGATGGGCGCGTCGTTATTGATACGCATCGACTGGATATTGCCGATACCGCGCAGCGCCGCATCGTCCGGCACCGGCGCAGGGTGACCGCCGCTCCACAGTGCATCGGCATCACCACGTGCCGCACCTGGCAACGCGCCCAGGTATCGCTGCACGGTCGCGCTTGCTTTGGCGAAGTTGGCGCGCGCAACCGCATCATCAGGGGTGGCATCGCTTGCGGGTCGTGCGGGCGTGTTGTCTGTGGTGGCGGTAGTCGGCGTTTGCGTCGCCGCTGCAACGTGCGAGGACGCTGCCGCGTTGCCCGTTTCTTCATCAGCGCTGCGATGGCAACTGCAACCGGCGATTGCCGCTGCCAGCATGACGATCCCCAACCCACGCATGGCGCATCTCCCGTCCCCGATGCGCGCAGTGTAGCGGTCGCCGCGACGCCGGTCTCAGGCGCCGGCGGCCGGCTGCACGCGTTGCAGGCGTTCCAGCAGCAACTGCAGTCTTGGCCGCAAGGCCTCCAATGCATCGCTTGGCTGCGCGCGCGGGCGGGCGGCCAGGTCTTCCAGCAGCTGCGAGCCGACCGTCAGCGCCGCACATTCGTCGCTGCTCAGATCGCGTCGCAGGTGCAGCTCCTCGAGCAGCCGCATCCAGTCGGCCCGCGAGCGCTGTTCGAATTCGATGGTGCAGCGATCGCTGCAGGGGCGGCCATCGCTCTCGA
Source organism: Xanthomonas sp. NCPPB 1826 (assembly GCF_056725285.1). Taxonomy (NCBI): domain Bacteria; kingdom Pseudomonadati; phylum Pseudomonadota; class Gammaproteobacteria; order Lysobacterales; family Lysobacteraceae; genus Xanthomonas; species Xanthomonas sp. NCPPB 1826. The sequence continues at coordinate 3,457,302 of NZ_CM161521.1, read as the reverse complement.
TGGGCGTGACCGTAATGCGATAGCGTTTTCGGGACATGGAGGGGGCGTCGTTCCTTGGGCTGACTCCACCATAGGCGTAGCCAGCAACGGCCTCGATAGCTCAGGCCATGACGCAGTGTTCCAGCATGCTCACTGTGCCGGCTGTGGCACGGGTTTGCGCAGCAGCGGCAGTGGATCGTACGCACCGTTGCGCCCATAGACACCATAGTGCAGATGCGGCGGCGTGCCGCGCGCATTGCCGGTGGTGCCGACCATGCCGAGCGGTGTGCCGGGCTCGACGACATCGCCAACGGCCAGGCCGGCGGCCCAATCGTCCAGGTGCGCGTAGTAATGACGTTCCATCGCCGGCCCGAGTACCCAAACCTGCTTGCCGCCCAGGCCTTGATCGCGGATGGCGCTGACCACCCCGCGTGTTGCGGACAGCACCGGCGTGCCGCGCGGCGCGAAGATATCCACGCCGGCATGACGTCGGTCGCGACCGCGCGGTGCGCCGAAGGTGTCGGCGATGCGGCGTGCCTGCACGCCTTCGACCGGAACCGACAACTGTGCGGGTGGCGGCATGCGTGACAGCTCCCAACTGGTACGCAGTTGTTCGGCAATCGGCAACTGCCATGCCCAGCGTGCGGCCACACCCAGGGCGCACAGCAGCGCAATCGACACCAGCAGCCGGCGCACCCGGCGCGCGGGGCTGCGGGTTGCCGATGACGGCGGTGTGGATGGGCGAGAAGACGACGGATCGGTCACATGCACCTGCTGCGTTGCAAATCAGCGTGCAGGGTAGGCAAGCGGCGATGAGCGGCATGTGGGGAGTGATGCGGGCGGTCACGCGCGCGCAAAAAAAAAGACGGCCCGCAGGCCGCCTTCGTTACAACGCAGGCGTGCTCGATTAGAGCGCGGCGTCCTTCAACTTCTTCAGCAGACGAGCCTTGACCTTGAAGCTGGCCGGCTTCGCTGCAAAGGTCTGCTCTTCCTTGGTGAACGGGTTGATGCCCTTGCGCTTCGGCTTGGCCGGCACATGGACGCTGGTCAGCTTCAGCATGCCCGGCAGGGTGAACGAGCCGGCGCCCTTCTTGCTCAGCGACGAATGAGCGGCCGATTCCAGCGTCGCCAGAACAGCGCGGACGTCCTTCGGAGCCAGCTGGGTGGATTCGGCAATGTGCGCGACCAGGCCGGTCTTGCTCAGCGCTTCCTTGATCGGCTTCGGCGCAGCGGACTTGGCAGCAGCGGCCTTGGCCGGCTTTGCGGTCTTGGTCGCGGCGACCTTTTTCACTGCCTTCTTGGGGGCAGCCTTCTTAGCGGCGGTTTTTGCCATGAGTTATGTGTTCCGTGATCGTTGGTGGTGTTGGGTCTGCCGACCCAGTCGGCAACGCGAAATGTAGGGCAACTGCTGCGCGCCGCCAATAGGGAAACGATGAAACAACCGAAAAAAAGCGTCTTTTGACGGGGATTCGTTCACCGGCGGCAGAAAACCTCCGCGAAAGCGCTGTCGACACGGCTGCGATGCGCAGGGTGATGCGGTGTCTGACGCATAGCAGCAGATCGTTTGCGCGAAGCCATGTGTGCGTTTTGCATCATGCTCGGCGCTGAGGATTGGCTACGGCGTGCAGCTGGCGGTGGCGTTCGCTGCCGCGATCAAGCATCGCCGCGTGGCTACGCCTTGCAGGAGACGTCCGACGTCGCCGGCTGTTGGTGCGTGTTCCTGAGGCCTTGTTTTGACCCGACGAGCCGCTGCGTTTGCCTCGCTGCTGCTGTGCGCGCCCGTCGCGTGCGCCGGGTTTTTACGCGCCTGACAGGCGCCGACGCGCTATATGTGGTGACGGCTTAACTGCGCAATTGCAGCTGCACTCCCGCGCGCGGCACGGCCGGCGCTGCGAGACATTTCTGCTTTGGACGATGTCCCGTCACCGGTCGACTAATCATTGGCTGCCGACAGGCTGCGGCCGCGCTCGGTCGCCGCGGCAATCGCCTTGGCGGTGAGCGCTTCGAACTGGCCGGCCTGAAATGTCTCAATTGCCGCCTGCGTGGTGCCGTTGGGCGAGGTCACCCGGCGGCGGAGCAGCTCCGGTGCTTCGCCCGATTCGGTCAGCATGCGCGAGGCGCCGAGCAGGGTCTGCAGCACCAGCGTGCGTGCGGTGTCGGCTGGCAAGCCTTGCGCCTGCGCGGCAGCTTCCATTGCTTCGGCGAGCAGAAACACATAGGCCGGCCCGCTGCCGGAGACCGCGGTCACCGCATCCATCTGCGCCTCGTCGTCAATCCAGACGGTGACACCGGCGCTCTCCAGCAGGCCGGTTGCCTGCGCGCGTTGCACGTCGGAGACGCGTTGATTGGCATACAAGCCGGTGACGCCGGCACCGAGCAGGGCGGGTGTGTTGGGCATTGCGCGCACCACCGCAAGCTCGCCGCCGGACCAGCGCTCCAGCTGCGGAGCGGTGATGCCGGCGGCAATGGACAGCAGTAGCGGCTGCTGCGCCTGCGCAAGATCGGCCAGCTGTGCGCATACCGCTGGCAGCACCTGCGGCTTGACCGCCAACACCCAGATGGCTGCGCCGTCCACGGCGCTGCGCGCCTGCTCCACCGCATGCACGCCGAAGTCGCGCGACAGCGCATCGCGCAGTTCGGCCACCGGCTCGGCGACGCGGATACTGGCCGCGGGCACGCCTTGCCGGATCAGCCCGGCAATCAGGCTGCGCGCCATGTTGCCGCCGCCGACGAATGCGGTGATAGCAGCGGCAGAAGGCGCGGGCGAGGAGGGCAGAGTCATTGCGACACCTTAAGTAAGAGGAAACGGCGATGTGCTACGCGAGGCCGATCGGAACCGAGGGTCAGGACGCCGCGGCAGCCGACGAGCCGCGTTCGCCGAACAACGCAGTCCCGACCCGCACCATGGTCGCGCCGGCCGCGATCGCTTCGGCAAAATCCGAGCTCATGCCCATCGACAAGGTATCCACCTGCGGGTAGCGGCGCTTGAGGTCATCGAACAGTGCCTGCATGCGGGTAAACGCCGCCATGCGGCGCGCCTGCTCGGGGAATGGCGCGGGAATCGCCATCAGGCCGCGCAATTGCAGCCGCGGCTGCAGCGCGATGGCCGCGGCCAGGTCGTCGACCGCCTCCGGCGCGCAACCATGCTTGCTGTCCTCGTCGTCGATGTTGACCTGGATCAGCACATTCAACGGTGCGCGACTGGCCGGGCGGTGGCTGGCCAGCGGCGCGATCAGCTTGGCGCGGTCCACGGTCTGCACCCAGTCGAACCACTCGCTGGCCAGTTCGGCCTTGTTGGATTGCAGGTGGCCGATCAGGTGCCACTCCAGGCCGAGCGTCTGCAGTTGGGCAATCTTGGTTTGCGCTTCCTGCACGTAGTTTTCGCCGAATGCGCGCTGGCCCTGCGCCGCCAGCGCGGCAACCGCGTCTGCCGGCCGGGTCTTGGACACCGCCAGCAGCCGCACATCGGCGCGCGCGTGCCGAGCCGCGGCGGCGTGGATGGCATCGAGAATCTGCTGCAGCGACGAAGCCGGCACGTGGCAATCCAGGCGGGAAAGGAACGCTATAGTGCCGCCCCCGGCTGCGTCCTTCCAGCCGGCGCGTCGAATCAGGCCGGCCGATGACGCTGCAATGGCGCCAGCCCTCGCCGAGCCTGCCCACAGACGGGGCGAGCTGGCGATCGGCGCGGCGCTGGCCCAGGCAAGGACCGTGCCCGCACCGCGCGCCCAAACCAACGCCTTCAGGCGCGCCCGACGGCGCCGGCCTGAACCGGCCGCGCGCCGCTTCCCGCCAGCAGCCAGAACGCTATACTGCCGCTCGGGGAGTACCTTCCAATCGCAGCCTAGGGGAAAAGCAGCGCATGGATATCGCTGAACTATTGGCGTTTTCCGTCAAAAACAAGGCATCGGACCTGCATCTGTCGGCCGGCTTGCCGCCGATGATCCGTGTCGATGGCGATGTCCGTCGCATCAATATTCCGGCCCTGGATCACAAGCAGGTGCATGCGCTGGTCTACGACATCATGTCGGACAAGCAGCGTCGCGATTACGAGGAATTCCTCGAGGTCGACTTCTCGTTCGAGATTCCGTCGCTGGCGCGCTTCCGCGTCAACGCGTTCAACCAGAACCGCGGCGCCGGTGCGGTGTTCCGCACCATTCCTTCCGAAGTGCTGACGCTGGAGGACCTGGGCTGCCCGCCGATCTTCCGCCAGTTGATCGACCAGCCGCAGGGTCTGATCCTGGTCACCGGTCCGACCGGTTCGGGCAAGTCGACCACGCTCGCCGGCATGATCGACTACATCAACAAGAACGAATACGGCCACATCCTCACGGTCGAGGATCCGATCGAATTCGTGCATACCTCGCAGAAGTGCCTGATCAATCAGCGCGAAGTGCACCGCGATACGCACGGCTTCAACGAGGCGCTGCGCTCGGCGCTGCGCGAAGATCCGGACATCATCCTTGTCGGCGAATTGCGCGACCTGGAAACCATCCGCCTGGCGCTGACCGCCGCCGAAACCGGCCACCTGGTGTTCGGCACCCTGCACACCAGCTCGGCGGCCAAGACCATCGACCGCATCATCGACGTGTTCCCGGCCGGCGAAAAGCCGATGGTGCGCTCGATGCTGTCCGAGTCGCTGCGCGCGGTGATTTCGCAGGCGCTGCTGAAGAAGGTCGGCGGCGGACGCACCGCGGCCTGGGAAATCATGGTCGGCACCCCGGCCATCCGCAACCTGATCCGCGAGGACAAGGTGGCGCAGATGTATTCCTCGATCCAGACCGGCCAGCAATACGGCATGCAGACGCTGGACCAGCATCTGCAGGACCTGGTCAAGCGCAGCCTGATCACGCGCAACCAGGCACGCGAGTACGCCAAGGACAAGCGGATATTCGAGTAGCCGGGATTCGGGATTCGGGATTGGGGATTCGCAACGGCGGCTCCCTGACCGGACCCCGCTCTTGCGAATCCCGAATCTCCCATCCCGAATCCCTGCTCCCGAGGAGCACGCCATGAGCACCATCGACTTCACCTCCTTCCTCAAGCTGATGGCGCACCAGAAGGCGTCGGATCTGTTCATCACCTCGGGGATGCCGCCGGCGATCAAGGTGCACGGCAAGATCAGTCCGATCACCCAGACCCCGCTGACCGCGCAACAGAGTCGCGATCTGGTGTTGAACGTGATGACGCCGTCGCAGCGCGAAGAATTCGAAAAGACCCACGAGTGCAATTTCGCCATCGGCGTGTCCGGGGTCGGGCGCTTTCGCGTGAGCTGCTTCTACCAGCGCAACCAGGTCGGCATGGTGCTGCGCCGGATCGAAACGCGCATCCCCACGGTGGAAGAGTTGAGCCTGCCGCCGGTGATCAAGACGCTGGCGATGACCAAGCGCGGCATCATCATCTTTGTCGGCGCCACCGGCACCGGCAAGTCCACCTCGCTGGCGGCGATGATCGGTTACCGCAACCAGAATTCCACCGGGCACATCATCACCATCGAAGACCCGATCGAATTCGTGCACAAGCACGAGGGCTGCATCATCACCCAGCGCGAAGTCGGCATCGATACCGATAGCTGGGAAAATGCACTGAAAAACACCCTGCGCCAGGCGCCGGACGTGATCATGATCGGCGAGGTGCGCACCCGCGAAGGCATGGATCATGCCGTGGCCTTCGCCGAAACCGGCCATCTGGTGCTGTGCACCCTGCACGCCAATAATGCCAACCAGGCGATGGACCGCATCATCAACTTCTTCCCGGAAGACCGCCGCAACCAGTTGCTGATGGACCTGTCGCTCAATCTCAAGGGCGTGGTCGCGCAGCAGTTGATTCCGACCCCGGATGGCCGCGGCCGCCGCGTGGCGATGGAGATCATGCTGGGCACACCGCTGGTGCAGGACTACATCCGCGACGGCGAGATCCACAAGCTCAAGGAGATCATGAAGGAGTCCACCAACCTGGGCATGCGCACCTTCGACCAGAGCCTGTTCGAGCTGTACCAGGCCGGCGAGATCAGCTACGAAGACGCGCTGCGCTACGCCGACTCGCAGAACGAGGTGCGCCTGCGCATCAAGCTGTCGCAGGGCGGCGACGCCAAGACCCTGGCGCAGGGCCTGGATGGCGTGGAGATTGCCGAGGTTCGCTGAGCGCTTGCAGGAGCGCTGCAAGCCGTGGCGGATGGCCGGGCGTGCATGGAGGCGGGATGGTCTACGCCGGATTCGCTGCAGCGTCCTGCTTGCAGCTGTTTACTGCACGATGCCAGCGACGGACGCCGCCGCAGCCGATGACCGTGCAACGTCGCAACACACGCGTGGGGTGATGTTTCAGATGTAACCAGGCGGGCCGATAGTGTCTAATATCCGCACCCCACCGCAGTGCCCAGCCCGTGAGCCTTCCCGATTCCGATCTCCGTCCGGAGCAACAGCCGTTGCCCGACGACGGCACAGTGATGACTTCCGGTCCGTTGACGCCGCCACCGGATTCGGCCGGCACCTCAGCCGACGATCACGCGTTTCATCACTCGGTGGCCGAGGACGTGCAGGGCATGGTGCTGGCGACGCTGGTCGCCTCGCTGGGCCTGGCGATCTTCGCCAAGGGCGGCCTGATGATCGGCGGCATGGCCGGCGTGGCGTTCCTGCTGCATTACGCGCTGCACTGGAACTTCGGCCTGGTGTTCGTGCTGGTCAACCTGCCGTTCTATTGGCTGAGCGTGCGCCGCATGGGCTGGGAATTCACCCTGAAGACCTTTGCCGCGGTGGGTGCCTGCGGTGCGCTCACCGACCTGCTGCCGCGCTGGGCCGATTACGCGCACATCAGCACGCTGTTTTCGGCGATCGTCGGCGGCGCGCTGGCGGGCCTGGGCATCCTGTTCTTCATCCGCCATCGCGGCAGCCTGGGCGGCATCGGCATCCTGGCGGTGTACCTGCAGCGCGAGCGCGGCTGGAGCGCCGGCAAGGTGCAGATGAGTTTCGATGCGATGCTGATGCTGGTCGCCTTCAGCGTCCTCACCCCTGAAAAGGTGCTGTACTCGGCGCTGGGCGCATTGATGCTGAGCCTGGTGCTGATGTTCAATCACCGCCCGCATCGGTATATGGGCGTGTGATCCAGCGCGTTATCGGGCGCCGTTGATCTAGCTGCGCTCGGCCGCTACGCGGCACGTCGAGGCGGCATGTTGCGCATTGCCGCTGCCGCCATGCGCCGTGCGGCTGCTTGCCGGCGTGTGCGCGCCGACGTTGCCGCTAGACGGTGCCGTTGCGCATCCACGGCGGCGACAGCGCCTGGATGCGCGCGAACACCGGGCAACCGGCATGGTGCGCGCCGGGCAGGTAGCCCAGGCTCATCAGGAACTCGCCGGTGATCTCGCCACCGGTGAAGCGGAAGGTCTTCTTGAACAGCTTGACCCAGGCGGCTTTGTCGAGCGGATGCTGTGCATCCAGCCATTGCGCGAAACTGCCGTGCGAGGCGCGTAACTGCTGGATGACCTGCGCATTGTGGATGGCCGCCAGCACCTTCAACCGGTTGCGGATGATGCCGGCATCGCCGAGCAGCCGCGCAATGTCGCTCTCGCCATAGGCGGCCACCGTGTCCACGTCGAAGCCGTCGTAGGCGCGCTGGAAGTTGCTGCGCTTGCGCAGGATGGTTTCCCAACTCAGCCCGGCCTGATTGATCTCCAGCACCAGGCGCTCAAACAGCTCGCGCTCCTCGCGCTGCGGAAAGCCGTATTCGTGATCATGGTAGTGCCCGTGGACCGGATGCCCGGGGGCGATGCTGCAGTAGCCGCTCATGAGATGCCTGTTGTGGATGTAGCAGGTGTAGGTGGAGCAGCGGCCGGCGCGAAGGCCGGGAGTCCGGCCCGCCACGATAGCGACCGAACAGCGACGCGTGGGTGCACGCATCGACTGCGGTGCCGTAGCAGATCGATCGCAGCACGGCGCAGCCTCGAGGTCCGCGCCGCGCAGCCGCCAGCAATCTGAACGGGTCGGCCTTGCCTGCCGGGTGCCACCGGCGGCGTCTGCGAGGCCGCTGTCCATCGGCAGCATCGGCAGTCCGGTGCCGCGCGCATGCAGCAAGTATGGCAGCGGCTCTGCGCGCGGCGAAGCGAACGGCTAGAATGCGGCCATGTCTGTTTTGCCCACGCCTCTGGCCAACCAACTGCTGATCGCGCTTCCGGCGCTGTCCGATCCCACCTTTTCGCGCAGCGTCGCGCTGATCTGCCAGCACGACGAGAACGGCGCCATGGGCGTGCTGGTCAACCGGCCCTCCGAATACACGCTGGGCGAGGTCCTGTCGCAAATGGGCATCGACACCGTCGACGAGCACCTGCGCGAGCAGATCGTGCTCAGCGGCGGGCCGGTACATCCGGAACGCGGTTTCGTCATCCACGACGATGCGCGCGACTGGGATTCCAGCCTGGAAGTGGGGCAGGGCGTCTATCTGACCACCTCGCGCGACATTCTCGAAGCCATGGCGGCCGGCGAAGGCCCGCGCAATGCGCTGGTGGCGCTGGGCTGTGCCGGCTGGGGGGCGGGTCAGCTGGAATTCGAACTGGGCGAGAACAGCTGGCTGACCGCGCCGTCGGACGCCAATGTGCTGTTCGCCACCGCGCTGGAAGATCGCTGGCAGACCGCTGCCGGGCGCATCGGCGTGGACCTGTTCCGGCTGACGGATTATTCCGGGCATGCCTGAGGCGGGCGCGATCCGCCCGGATGGCACGGTGCTGGGCTTCGACGTGGGATCGCGCCGCATCGGCGTGGCCATCGGCACTGCGCTCGGCGCCGGTGCGCGTGCAGTTGCCGTCATCAATGTGCATGCCAGTGGCCCGGACTGGGTCGCGCTGGATCGCGTGCACAAGCAATGGCGTCCCGACGGCCTGGTGGTCGGCGACCCGCTGACCCTGGACGACAAGGACCAGCCCGCACGCAAGCGCGCGCATGCCTTCGCCCGCCAACTGCGCGAGCGCTATGCGCTGCCGGTGGTGCTGATCGACGAGCGCTCCAGTTCGGTCGAAGCCGCGCAGCGCTTCGCGCGCGAGCGCGCCGACGGGCGCAAGCGCCGCCGCGATGCCGAGGCGCTGGACGCGATGGCGGCCGCGGTGATCGTCGAACGCTGGTTGGCTGCGCCCGACCAGGCCACTCTTCTTCCCTGACACTCCCGACCTGCGATGACCACCATGCAACTCGATTCGGACGGACGCCTGCGCCACCTGCTCACCCTGGAAGGACTGCCGCGCACCACGCTGCTGCAGCTGCTTGATCGTGCCGGCCAGATCCGCGATGCGGCGGTGGGGCGCGTGGGCAAGCGCAGCGTGCTCGCTGGCACCGCGGTGTGCACGCTGTTCTTTGAACCGTCCACGCGCACGCGCAGCTCGTTTCATCTGGCTGCGCAGCGACTAGGCGCGGACGTGCTCAACTTCGATGCCTCCACCTCGTCCACCCGCAAGGGCGAGACCGCGCGCGACACGCTGAAGAATCTCGAGGCGATGGGCGTACGCGGCTTCGTGGTGCGCCATCCCGACGACGGTGCGGTGGAAGCGCTGGCCGCGGCCGCAGGCGAGGGCACTGCCTTGATCAACGCCGGTGACGGACGCAGTTCGCATCCCACCCAGGGCCTGCTCGACATGCTCACCCTGCGCCAGGCCAAGGGCACCGATTTTTCCAAGCTCAAGGTGGTGATTGTCGGTGACGTGAAGCACTCACGCGTTGCGCGCTCGGACCTGCATGCACTGCGCACGCTGGGCGCCGGCGAGATCCGCGTCTGCGGTCCGGCCAGCCTGCTGCCCGACGACGACATGCTGGATGGTTGCGTGGTCGGCCAGGACTTCGACGCCATGCTGGAAGGTGCCGACGCCTTGATGATGCTGCGGCTGCAGCGCGAGCGCATGGAAGAAGGCCTGGTGCCGTCGCTGGAGCAATACCACGCCGACTACGGGCTCACCCGCGAGCGCCTGGCACGCGCCGGCCGCGACGCTGCCGTGCTGCATCCGGGCCCGATCAACCGCGGCGTGGAAATCACCGACGAAGTCGCCGACGGCGCGCAATCGTGCGTGCTGCGCCAGGTCGCCAACGGCGTGGCGGTGCGCATGGCCGTACTGGAAACCCTGCTGGGTTGAGCGAGCCCGGCGACGCGACCGCGCACCCACACTGCGGTCGCGGTCGCCGCCGGCTGAGCGTCTTCGCGCAGACGCATCCAAAAGCCTTACCATCACAACGCGCGCTCCCCCTGCTCTTACGATTCCCGATTCCCGATTCCCGATTCCAGCCACCACGCCATAACATCCACTCGCCTATCGTGGCAGCTCCTTTCATCGCAGGAGATCGCAATGGGTATTTCGCGTCACGCCACCGCTCACTGGGAAGGCGACCTCAAGACCGGCAAGGGCCAGCTCAGCACGCCGCAAAGCGGGCTGATGGACAAGACCCGCTACGCCTTCAGCAGCCGCTTCGGCGACGAGAAAGGCACCAACCCAGAAGAGCTGATTGCCGCCGCCCACGCCGGCTGCTTCACCATGGCGCTGTCGGCACAACTGAGCGAAGCCGGTTTTCCGCCGACCTCGCTGGAGACGCGCGCAGACGTGGATCTGTCGATGGAAGGCGGCCCGCAGCTGTCGCAGATCCGCCTCAAGCTCAAGGCCGTGGTGCCAGGGATCGACGAAGCCAAGTTCCGCGAACTGGCCGACACCGCGAAGAAGAACTGCCCGGTGTCCAAGGCGCTGAGCGCCGTGCCGATCAGTCTGGAAAGCGAATTTTCCAACCAGGCGTGATCCCCTTGCGTGCGCCGGCGATGGTTGCCGGCGCACGCAGCTGGCGGCGACCTGAATAGGGCTTTGCAAGGGCGGGTTGGTTCAGGGCGGTTTCACTGGCGCAGGCCGAGCATCGGCAGCGTGTCCTCCCTGTGAAGCTGCTGCAATGAAAACTCTTGTGCTTGGTGCTCTGGTGATGGGTCTGGCAGTTGCAGGCAATGCAACGGCGCAGCGCTATGACAGCGGCTACGACGGACGTGGCAGCTATGAGGATGGTCGTTACGAATATGCGCGGGTAGTGCGCGTGGACCCGATCATCGTGACCGATTCGTATAACGAGCGCAGCAGCGAACGCTGCTACAACCGCCCGGCAGATGGCTACTACACCAGCAACGACGGCTACTACCGCGATGGCGGCAGCTATGGCCAGGCCGGTGTGTCCAACCGTGGCGTGGCCAGCGTGATCGGCGGTATCGCCGGTGCGGTGCTTGGTAGCCAGGTCGGTGGTGGCAATGGCCGCCTGGTCGGCACCGCCGTCGGCACCATGGCCGGCGTCGCAGCGGGCCGCTCGATCTACGAAGCCAATAATCGCAACTACCAGGGCAATGTCAGCGTCTGCGAGCCGGTGTCCTACCGGCGCGAACGCGATCGTGTCGATGGCTATGACGTGACCTACGAATACGCGGGCCGCACCTACCACACGCGTAGCGACTACAACCCCGGCGACCGCATCCGCGTGCGCGTGGACGTGCGCCCGGACTGACCGCTGCGGTGCCGCACGCTGCGGTCAGGCGATCGACATCCGCCGGTTGAATGAAAAAACGCTACGGGCGACCGCAGCGTTTCTTGTTTCCGCGCAGGCACTCTTCAGCCTGCGGGATCAGGCGCGATCACGCCCAATCCAGCGTGCCGCGGATCACCGTCTGCACCTGGCCGCCAGACCACACATCGCCATTGGCGTCGATGCGCAATTCCAGCAAGGCGTCGAAGCCGATCTCGCGGCCCTGGCTGACCACGTAGCGACGTTCCTTGCCCGGCAATGCCTGGCGACTGTCCAGCCAGGCGGCGAGCACTGCATTGGCCGCGCCGGAGGCGGCATCTTCGAAGCGCCGACCATTGCCGACAAAGGCGCGCACCGCCAGATCGTAGGCACCGGGCGCTGCGGCGCGGGCATAGGCGAACACGCCCATGCTGCCGGTGGATTCGGCCAGCGCGGCGATCGCGTCCCAATCCGGCTGCAGGCCGCGCAGCGCCGCTTCGCTGGCCAGTTCCACCACCCACCAGGTGCGGCCGCCGTCCATCAAGGCGGGCGGCAGGCTGCCGAGTGGCCAGCCGCGCACCGCATCGCGCAGGCGCGGGTCGTCGGCCTCCACCTGCTCGGCCACGCGCGCACGCGGGGTGCGGATGGCGATGCTGCGGTGGCCTGCGATCTGCTCCACGCGCAGCGGCAGCTGGCCGGCGATGCCATCCTGGATCAGCACGCCGTCGTCGGGTGCGGCCAGGCCGGCTTCCAGCACCGCGTGGGCGGTGCCGACGCTGGGGTGGCCGGCAAACGGAACTTCCTTTTGCGGGGAAAACATCCGCAGCCGATAGCTGCTGTGCGCATCCGGCGCTGCAAACACGAAGGTGGTCTCCGGCAGCTTGGTCCAGCGTGCGATGGCCTGCATCGCGGCATCGTCCAGGCCTTGGGCATCCAGCACCACCGCCAGCGGGTTGCCGCTGCCGGGGCGGGCGGAGAACACATCCAGTTGCAGGAAACGGCGGGTGGTCATGGTGGCGGCTCCGCGAACAGGGCGCGGCAGCTTACCAATCGATGCGGCCTTCGATCACTTGCCTGGTCGTTCCGCCGATCCAGACTTCGCCTTCGTGATCCACCTCCACGTGCACACGGCCGTCGCGGCCGACTTCGCGCCCCTGGCTGGCGACATAGCGCGACGCCTGGCCGGGCACGCGGCCTTCGCCGTGCAGGCGCGCGGCAATGCAGGCGTTGGCGCTGCCGGTGACCGGATCTTCCGGGATGCCGTCGCCGGGGCAGAAGGCGCGCACCACCAGGTCCGCACCGCCATTGGCCTGCGGGGCGTAGATGGCCAGGCCGGTGGCTGCGCTGGCCTGGGTCAGGCGGCTGATCGCCGCCAGATCGGGCATCGCCTGGCGTACCGCCTGCGCGTCGGCCAGTTCCAGCAGCCACCAGCCGGGGCCGTTGTTCCACAGTGCGGCCGGGCGTTCGGCCATGCGCAGGCCGGCGCAGGCCTCGTGCAATGCCGCAACATGCGCATCGCCGGTTTCGACTGCTTGCGCACGCGGTGCCCGCAGCCGCACCAGCACGGCGCCATGCCGGTCGATCACCTCTACAGGCAGCACGCCGGCAGCGCATTGCTGGCGCATCCGGCCATCAGGCTTGAACGCCACCAGCCCGTGCGTTGCCGCCGCCCACGCAGCTCCGACGCTGGGATGGCCGGCGAACGGCAGCTCGGCGCGTGGCGTGAAGATACGGATGTGGTAATCCGCATCGGGCGCGCTGACCGGCAGGAAAAAGATCGTCTCCGACAGGTTCAGCCAGGCGGCCATCTGCTGCATCTGCTCCGACGACAACGTCTGCGCGTTGAGGACCACGCCCAACGGATTGCCGTGGCCGTCCTGGCCGCCGAACACATCCAGTTGCAGGTAACGGTGCTTGCTCATGGGGCATGGATCTCGGTCGATGGAGGGCGCGTCGATGGTTGCAGCGCAAACCGTTGCGGTGATGGCCGTGGCCGCCGGCGGGCTGTGACCGTACACGGGGTCATGCGGGCGGCATTGGCAGTAGAATCGGAGGTTCCGCCCGGCGTACCGGGCGTCTTCCCCCTCATCCTAAACGCCTATCTCCATGTCAGCTCCCCACTCTACCGATCGTTGGATCGTCCTCAAGTTCGGCGGCACCTCGGTGTCGCGTCGTCATCGCTGGGACACGATTGGAAAACTGGCGAGCAAACGGGCCAACGAGACCGGCGGCCGCGTGCTGGTGGTGGTGTCCGCGCTGTCGGGCGTGACCAACGAACTCACGGCGATTGCCGATGGCGCTGCCGACAGCGCGCAACGCGTGGCAGCGCTGGAGCAGCGTCATCGCGAGTTCCTGGCCGAGCTGGAGCTGGATGCCGATGCAGTGCTGGGCGAGCGCCTTGCCGCGCTGCATGCATTGATCGGCGACGCGCGCGCGGCAACGCGCACGTTGGACTGGCAGGCCGAGGTGCTGGGGCAGGGCGAGTTGCTGTCTTCCACTATCGGTGCGGCGTATCTGCATGCCAGCGGCCTGGATATGGGCTGGCTGGATGCGCGCCAGTGGCTGTCGGCGCTGCCGCCGCAGCCAAATCAAAGCGAATGGTCCAAGCGCCTGTCGGTGTCCTGCCAGTGGCAGTCCGACGCCGACTGGCGCGCGCGTTTCGATGCGCAGCCCACGCGCCTGTTGATCACCCAGGGCTTCATTTCGCGGCACGCCGATGGCGGCACTGCGATCCTGGGGCGTGGCGGTTCGGATACCTCGGCGGCGTATTTCGGTGCGCTGCTCGGTGCCAGCCGGGTGGAAATCTGGACCGATGTGCCCGGCATGTTCAGCGCCAATCCCAAGGACGTGCCGGACGCGCGGCTGCTGACCCGCCTGGACTATTACGAGGCGCAGGAAATCGCCACCACCGGTGCCAAGGTGCTGCATCCGCGTTCGATCAAGCCATGCCGCGATTCCGGCGTGCCGATGGCGATCCTGGATACCGAGCGCCCCGATCTGCCCGGCACCAGCATCGACGGCAATGCCGAGCCGGTGCCGGGCGTCAAGGCGATCAGCCGGCGCAACGGCATCGTGCTGGTGTCGATGGAAGGCATCGGCATGTGGCAGCAGGTGGGCTTCCTGGCCGATGTGTTTACGCTGTTCAAGAAGCATGGCCTGTCGGTGGACCTGATCGGTTCGGCCGAGACCAATGTCACCGTGTCGCTGGACCCGTCCGAGAACCTGGTCAACACCGATGTGCTGGCGGCGTTGTCGGCCGATCTGTCGCAGATCTGCAAGGTCAAGATCATCGTGCCGTGTGCGGCGATCACCCTGGTCGGGCGCGGCATGCGTTCGCTGCTGCACAAGCTCTCCGACGTGTGGGCCACGTTCGGGCAGGAGCGTGTGCACATGATCTCGCAGTCGTCCAACGACCTGAATCTGACCTTCGTGATCGACGAAGCCGATGCCGATGGCCTGCTGCCGATCCTGCATGCGGAACTGATCGACAGCGGTGCGATGCCGGTGAGCGAAGGCGAGGTGTTCGGGCCGCGCTGGCGCGAGATCATCGGCTCGGTGCGGCCGCGGCCCACGCCGTGGTGGCATGCCGAGCGCGCGCACCTGCTGACACTGTCAAAGGCCGGCACGCCGCGTTACGTCTATCACCTGCCCACGGTGCGTGCGCGGGCGCAGGCGCTGGCGCAGATTGCGGCGGTGGATCAGCGCTATTACGCGATCAAGGCCAATGCGCATCCGGCGATCCTGATGGCGCTGGAACAGGCCGGGTTCGGGCTGGAGTGCGTCTCGCACGGCGAGCTGCGCCGCGTGTTCGATACCTTGCCCGAGCTGTCGCCGCGGCGCGTGCTGTTCACCCCGAGTTTCGCGCCCAAGGCCGAATACGAAGCCGGATTTGCGCTGGGCGTGACCGTCACCGTGGACAACGTCGAAGCATTGCGGCGCTGGCCGGAGGTGTTCCGTGGCCGCAACGTGTGGCTGCGCATCGATCTGGGGCATGGCGACGGGCATCACGAGAAGGTCAACACCGGCGGCAAGGCGTCCAAGTTCGGCTTGTCGTCCACGCGCGTGGATGAGTTCGTGGAAGTGGCGCGCACGCTGGAGGTCACCATCACCGGCGTGCATGCGCACCTGGGCAGTGGCGTGGAGACCGGCGAACACTGGCGCATGATGTACGACGAACTGGCCGGCTTCGCGCGCCGCATCGGCACGGTGGAGACCATCGATATCGGTGGCGGCCTGCCGATTCCGTACAGCGCCGAGGACGAACCGTTCGATCTGGAGCTGTGGGCCAAGGGCCTGGCTGAGGTCAAGGCGGTGCATCCGGGCTACCGGCTGGCGATCGAGCCGGGCCGCTACCTGGTGGCCGAAGCCGGCGTGCTGCTGGCGCAGGTGACCCAGGTGATCGAGAAGGACGGCGTGCAGCGCGTGGGCCTGGATGCGGGCATGAACACGCTGATCCGCCCCGCGCTGTACGACGCCTGGCACGACATCGAAAACCTCAGCCAGCTTGATGCGCCGGCCGATGGCAGCTTCGATATCGTCGGGCCGATCTGCGAATCCTCCGATGTGTTCGGCAAGCGCCGTCGTCTGCCTGCCGCCACCGCGCCGGGCGATGTGATGCTGCTGGCCGATGCCGGTGCCTACGGTTACTCGATGGCCAGCACTTACAACCAGCGCGAATTGCCGCGCGAAGAGGTGATCGATGCGCCCGCAGGCTGAGTTCATTGCACTCAGTACGCTGGCCGGTGGCGCTGCGATCGTGTTCGCCACCGCGCTCCAGCAAGTGAGCCTGGGCATGCCGTGGAGCGACACCTTCAAATGGGCGCTGCCCGCGCTGGTCGCTGCCGGTATCGGCGCGTGGTTGGCTGGGCGTTGGCAACGTCGGCGCGATGCGCGCGGTCCCACGCGTCGCAGCGGCGGGATGGCAGTGCGCACGGTGCTGTTGAGCGCGCTGAGTTATGTGCCGGTGGTGGCGCTGTATCTCGCCGTTGCCTTCGCGGTGTCCGGCGATACCACGGCTGCACGTCTGGATGTGCTGTTGCTGGCAGTGCTGTTCGGTTGCCTGCCGCTGCTGTGGGCTGCGGTGCCGTTTTCCATGATTGAATATGTCCTGTGCCGGCGTTATCTGCGTCGCGTACGTGTTCCTGCAGGTAGTCCATGAGCGCTTTCGACAAACACCAGATTTCCACCTTCCGTTTCGTGCGTTGCGCACTCGACGCGCAGACCGGCGTGGCGACGCTGGTGTATGCCTTCGATCAGGGGCCGGAACTTGTGGAAACCGTTGCCGTGCCCGGCGCGCCATTCGTGCTGGACGGCGCGCGTGCCGCCGCCGTGCAACAGGCCTTGCAGTTGCTGCACCTCATCGCGGGCGTGAGTTACTACAAGGCCGCAGTGCCGCCAACCATTGCCATCGACAGCTACAGCATCGATGCCGATACCGCTGCGCTGGTGGAAAGCGTCTACCTGCACGGCCTGGGCGAGTTCGCCTATCGCAATGGCTTGAACCTGCACGGCAAGATCCACTTGCCGGTGGCTGCACCGGCTGCCGGCGATGCGCCGGCGTTGGGCCTGCGCGAGCACGCCCTGGTTGCGATCGGTGGCGGCAAGGATTCGCTGGTCAGCATCGAAGCGCTGCGGCATGCCGGCATCGACCAAACCGTCAGCTGGATCGGCGGCTCGCAGCTGATCCGGGCCTGCGCCGAGCGCACCGGTCTGCCGGTGCTCAATATCGGCCGCGTGCTGGCGCCGGAATTGTTCGAGCTCAATCGCCAGGGCGCCTGGAACGGGCATATCCCGGTCACTGCGGTGAACTCGGCCATCCTGGTGTTGTCGGCCTTGCTCAATGGCGTGGACCAGGTGGTGTTTTCCAACGAACGTTCGGCCAGTTACGGCAGCCAGATTCCCGGCACCGGCGAGGTCAATCACCAGTGGTCCAAGGGCTGGGCGTTCGAGCAGGCGTTCGGCGATTACGTGCAGCGGCACGTAGCGGCCGACCTGCGCTATTACTCGCTGCTGCGGCCGTTGTCGGAGCTGGCGGTGGCGCGCCAGTTCGCCAAGACCGATCACTACGACGCGCATTTTTCCAGCTGCAACCGCAACTTCCACATCATGGGCGAGCGCCCCGTGCATCGCTGGTGCGGGGTCTGCCCGAAGTGCCATTTCGTGTTCCTGGCATTGGCACCCTTCATGCCCAAGACGCGGCTGGTCAAGATCTTCGGGCGCAATCTGCTCGACGATGCAACCCAGGCCGGCGGCTACGATGCGCTGCTGGAATTCCAGGACCACAAGCCGTTCGAATGCGTCGGTGAAGGGCGCGAATCGCGCGCGGCAATGGCGGTGCTGGCCAGCCGTGCCGAATGGAAGGAGGACGCGCTGGTGCTGCGTTTCATCCGCGAGATCCAGCCGCAGCTGGACCAGCAGGCGCTGCAGCTGGAGCCGTTGCTGGCCATCGACGGCGAACACCGGATTCCGTCGGCGCTGTGGGAGCGCGTGCGTGCGAATTTCGCAGCTTGAGGGCAAGGCGGTTGCGTTATGGGGCTGGGGGCGCGAAGGACGCGCCGCGTATCGCGCACTGCGCGCCGCGTTGCCGACGCAAACGCTGACGGTGTTCTGCAACGCCGACGAAGCGCGCGAGCTCGAGACGCTGGCCGATGCTGCGTTGCATGTGGAAACCGATGCCAGTGCGCAGGCGCTAGGTCAGTTCGATGTGGTGGTGAAATCGCCCGGCATCAGCCCGTATCGCCCCGAGGCGCACACCGCCGCAACCGAGCACGGCACGCAATTCATCGGCGGCACCGCGTTGTGGTTTGCCGAGCATGCGCAGCCTGATGGTTATGTGCCTGGCGCCATCTGCGTCACCGGCACCAAGGGCAAGAGCACCACCACCGCGCTGCTGGCGCATCTGCTGCGTGCGGCCGGCCATCGCACCGCCCTGGTCGGCAATATCGGCCAACCCTTGCTGGAAGTGCTGGCGCCGCAACCGCCGCCGGGCTATTGGGCGATCGAGCTGTCCAGCTACCAGACCGGCGAAGTGGGGCGCAGCGGCGCGCGTCCGGAATTGGCGCTGGTGCTGAACCTGTTTCCCGAGCATCTGGACTGGCATGGCGATGAGGCGCGCTACGTGCGCGACAAGCTGGCGCTGGTCACCGAAGGCCGCCCGCACATTGCCTTGCTCAATGCCGCCGATCCGCATCTGACCCAGCTGCAGTTGCCCGACAGCGAGGTGCGTTGGTTCAACCATCCCGATGGCTGGCATCTGCGCGGCGATGTGGTGTATCGCGGCGAGCAGCCGGTGTTCGACACCGCCAACGTGCCGCTGCCCGGTGAACACAATCGGCGCAACCTGTGCGCGGTGCTGGCAGCGCTGGAAGCCCTGGGGCTGGACGCGGCGGCGCTGGCGCCGGCCGCAGCGAGCTTCCGCCCGTTGCCGAACCGCCTGCAGCTGCTCGGCAGCGTGGACGGCATCAGCTACGTCAACGACTCCATCAGCACCACCCCGCATGCCTCACTGGCGGCGCTGGCCTGCTTTGCGCAACGCCGCGTGGCCTTGCTGGTCGGTGGCCACGATCGCGGGCTGGACTGGCAGGATTTTGCCGCGCAGATGGCGCAGCAGGCGCCGCTGGAAATCGTCACCATGGGCGCGAACGGGCCGCGGATCCATGCGTTGCTGGCGCCGCTGGCCGCGAGCGGTCGCTTCGGCCTGCATGCTGCCGACGACTTGGAGCACGCGATGCGGCTGGCGCGCCAGGCGCTGGGCGAGCAGGGCGGCGTGGTGCTGCTGTCGCCGGGTGCGCCCAGCTTCGGCGCCTATAGCGACTATGTCGCGCGCGGCCGCCATTTCGCCCAGTTGGCCGGGTTCGATCCGGCGGCGATCAGCGCGATTCCCGGCTTGGGCGTGCAGTAGCGCTGCGTTGCGCGCGCGCGGAGCGACGGCGCCATCCGCACCGGGTTTTTTCGACGGCCTTGGCAAAAAGCCGATGCGATCGGTCCGTCGGCATCCACGCTGACCCGGCCTGCACGGCGGCAGCGCCTACACTCGCCGGACCTTCCCGGGAGCAGGCACATGCACAAGCAATGGAGATGGCGTGGCGTTGGGTTGTTCGGTGTCTTGGCGTCGCTGGCGTTGCCCGCTGCGGCAGCGATGCAGGCCAAGCCGCTGGAATGGACGGTCGGCAAGGACACCTTCAGCGGTGTGCTGGTCTACGACGACGCCGGTGCCGCCAAGCGCCCAGGGCTGGTGATGGTGCCGAACTGGCGCGGCGTCAACGATTCGGCGGTCACCAAGGCCAAGCAACTGGCCGGCGACGACTACGTGGTGCTGGTTGCCGACGTCTACGGCAAGGGCAAACGTCCGGCCAACGACAGTGAGGCCGGGCAGTTTGCCGGTGCGCTGAAGAAGGACCCGCCGACGTTGCGCGCCCGCGCGCTGAAGGCGGTGGATGTACTCAAGGCGCAGGCCGGCAAGGCGCCGCTGGATGCATCACGCATCGGTGCGGTGGGGTTCTGCTTCGGCGGCACCACGGTGCTGGAGCTGGTGCGCGCCGGTGCGCAACTGGCCGGTGTGGTCAGCCTGCACGGTGGCATCGCTACGCCCAGCCCGGCGGCGGCCGGCTCGGCCAGGACGCCGCTGCTGGTACTCAATGGCGCCGACGACAAGAGCGTAAGCAAAGCGGACATCGCCGCCTTCGAAACCGAGATGAATGCGGCTGGCGCGGACTGGCAGTTCGTCAATTTCAGCGGTGCGGTGCATTGCTTTGCCGAAGCCGATGCCAACAGCCCGCCAGGCTGCCTGTACAACCCGCGTGCGGCGAAGCGTGCCTACCGCATGCTCGGCGATTTCTTCGACGAACGCTTTGGCGATTGATGAGGTAGCCAGAGGCGGGTGACCGCCGCACTGGCGGCCGTCGGATGTGGCGGACGGCGCGCGGACATGCGGTGCGGGAGCGAGGTGCCGATCCGAACATGGATCGGATCGCGCACGCAGCGTCGGTGTGTGATGCGTTCAGAGGCCGTGTGACAAGGCGCCGCAACCCTGGCATGGGTTGCGGCAGCGTTTTCGCCGGAAAGGCGAGGGTGACCGTCGGCTGTCAGCCCGTTCAGTGAGCGCGGCAGGCGAACCTGCCGCCGCCCGGCTCAATGCGTGCGTTGCACCGCATAGCGCGCCAGGCCGCGCAATGCGGCAACTGCGGGGCTGGGCGGCAACGTGTCCAGCGCCTGTTCGGCAGCGGCGGCATATTCGGCGGCACGCTGGCGGCTGTAATCCAGGCCGCCGGTGGCGTGAATCGCCGCCAGCACTTCGGGCATTGCGCTCGCATCGCCTTGTTCGACGATCTGGCGCAGGCGCTGCCGGGTGCCCGCATCCGAGTGCGCCATGGCGTGGATCAGCGGCAGGGTCGCCTTGCCTTCGGCCAGGTCGTCGCCCAGGTTCTTGCCCAGGTCCGCGGCGTCGGCAGCGTAGTCGAGCACGTCGTCGGCAATCTGGAAGGCAAAGCCCAACTGCATGCCGTAGTCGTACAGGCGCTGCTGCACCTGCGCATCCGCGCCCGAGGCCAGCGCGCCCAGGCGGGTGCCGGCGGCAAACAGCACCGCGGTCTTGCGCTCGATCACGCGCAGGTAGGCGGCTTCGTCGGTGTCGGGGTTGTGCACGTGCAGCAGCTGCAGCACCTCGCCTTCGGCGATGCGGTTGGTGGTGTCGGCCAGGATCTGCATGACTTCCATGCGATCCAGCTCCACCATCAACTGAAAGCTGCGCGAATACAGGAAATCGCCGACCAGCACGCTGGGCGCGTTGCCCCATAGCGCATTGGCGGTGCTGCGCCCGCGGCGCAGGTCCGATTCGTCCACCACGTCGTCGTGCAGCAATGTGGAGGTGTGGATGAACTCGATGATCGCCGCCAGTTGATGGTGCTCCGGGCCGGAGCCGCCAGCGGCGTGGCCGGCCAGCATCACCAGCATCGGCCGCAGGCGTTTGCCGCCGGCGGAGATGATGTGATCGGCGATCTGGTTGATCAGCACGACATCCGAGGCCAGACGGCGACGGATCAGCGCGTCGACCGCGGCCATGTCGGGCGCGGCGAGGGACTGGATCTGGGGCAGGCCCAGGACGGTGGGGAGGTCTTCGGCGATGGTCATGCGCAGGCGTTCGTGATGTGCGCCGATTATAGGTGTCTGGGCCAGATCCGTCCCGCTGGCCGTGTCCGAAGGCCTCCGGAGTGGCCGCAAACCCTTGCGGCGCCAGCGTCGGGCCTGTCGGCGAGCGCCCGGATTCCGACCTGCCGGCGCGGCATTCCCCGGCCCGGCGCTGCGGCGATCCGCCGGGACCGTGGCCGGCAGGTGCGGTAACATTGGCACCAAGACATTCACCGCCGCGCCCATTGGCGCCGGCGCACCATCTCGGAAGCATCTATGGCCCGCGGCATCAACAAAGTCATCCTCGTCGGCAACCTCGGCAACGATCCCGACACCAAGTACACCCAGGCCGGCATGGCGATCACGCGCGTGAGTCTGGCCACCACCAGCATGCGCAAGGACCGCGATGGCAACAACCAGGAGCGCACCGAGTGGCACCGCGTGGTGTTCTTCGGCAAGTTGGGCGAGATCGCCGGCGAGTACTTGCGCAAGGGCTCGCAGGTGTACGTCGAAGGCGAGCTGCGTTACGACAAGTACACCGGCCAGGACGGCGTGGAGAAGTACAGCACCGACATCGTCGCCAATGAGATGCAGATGCTCGGCGGCCGTGGCGAAGGCGGCGGTGGTGGCGGCATGGGCGGCGATCGCCCGCAGCGCAGCCAGGCTCCGCGCCAGCAGCAAGGCGGTGGCGGTGGTGGTCAGGGCGGCGGTCAGGATTACGCCCCGCGTCGTCAGCAGCCGGCCCAGCAGCAGTCGGCACCGCCGATGGACGATTTTGCCGACGACGATATCCCGTTCTGATCGGCAGCCAGCCTGCTTGTCATTCAGAAGGCCCGCATCGCGCGGGCCTTTTGCTTGCCGGTCGCTGATTGCATCGACGCAGGCCGGGCTGTTCCGAAGCTCCCTGGACGCGCAGGCCTGGTCGGTACGACGGCTCCGCTCACCAATCTCGACCAAGTCTGGCTAACAACACTTCGCTCGCAATCGTCAGGTCGCTGAGAACGCCGCGCACCCATGGTGTGTCTGCCTGCCACACACCGATTCCGGACATGGGCCGCGCCCACCTGGAGTTGCGCGCAGTTTTTACTACCAGTTGCGCTACGCCGACGTCCGGTCGCGGCCGTTCTGCTTGGCGCGATACAAGGCCGAGTCGGCGTCGTGCACGAAGGCATCCGGGGTGCGTGGCGTTTCGCCCGGTTCGAACGTCGCTACGCCGACGCTGACGGTGACGTGCGCGCTGGTCGGGCTGGACAGGTGCATCAGCCCGAGCCCGGCGACGGCGCTGCGGATTGCGTCGGCCAGCCGCAGTGCGCCGGCGGCATCTGTCTGCGGCAGGATCATGCCGAACTCTTCGCCGCCGTAGCGCGCGGCAATGTCTTCGCTGCGCCGTGAGCAACCGGCAATCGCGCCTGCGACCAGGCGCAGGCAGGCGTCGCCGTTGACGTGGCCATAAGTGTCGTTATAGAGCTTGAAATGATCGACATCGATCATCAGCACCGACAGCGGTGCCTGTCGATGCACAGCCTGCTGCAAGGCACGCGAGAGCCGGTGGTCGAACGCACGACGGTTGGCAATGCCGGTGAGTGCATCTATCCAGGCTTCGGAGCTGAGCTTGTCCTCGTTGCGATGCATGCGGCGTAACTGCAGATCCAGCCAGATGCCGACGCCCAGCAGTAACGCGCATCCCAGTGCGGCGATCACGATCCGCTGGCGCACGGATTGCCGCCAGTTGGCCAATGCATCATCGACCGCGACCCCGGTCAATACGGTCAATGGATAGGCCTGCGCTGGCGCGAAACTGGAAATGCGCTCCACGCCGTCGATCGGCGAACGATAGGTGGCAGTGCCATGCCTGCGCGCGCGCATGGCGACGTAGATCGAGGTGCCTGCGATCGAGGTGCCGATCACGCCCGGTTTGTCGGGCCGGCGTACCAGCACGATGCCGTCGTCATTGGTCATGCCGATGGTGCCGTTCGGGCCGACCTCGAAGGTGCTGTAGTAGTTCTGGAAATACTTCAGTTGCAGCGTGACCAGGACCACGCCGGCAAATTCGCCGCGGGGGGTGTTGAGGCGCCGGCTCAAGGTGAGCACCCAACTGCCATCGGAGCGGCTCTGCACCGGCGGCCCGACCAGCGACAAGGCGTCGCGATGATCGCGGTGATATTTGAAATAGGCGCGATCGGCGTTGTTGTGTTTCCTGGGCGTGCTGTCCAGTGACGAACTCACCCAATTGCCGTCGGCCGCATAGATGAAGATGCCATGCAGCCGGTCCGAGCGACGCGCTTCATGCACCAGGAAGTCATGCATGACCAGTCGCGCGCTGGCCGAGCCCTGGTCGTGCTCCACCCGCGAAACCAGCCCCGACAGCACGGCGTCGGCGATCGTCAGGGTGTCGCTGGCATGCTGCGCCAGCGAATTGGCGAGGTTCAACGATTGCGCTTCGGCGGTACGCAGGGCACTCGTGCGCTCGTCGTGGATGGACCAGTATTCCGAACCAAGCAGCAGCAGGCACGAAATGCTCAGCACAAAGTGCAACGCGATGCGTTGTGCTCGTTGCCGTCGCCGCTTGCCGGGTGATGTCACGTGAGTTACCTGTCTGGACATCAGGACGTTGCAACCGCCGTGCCAGCTTAGCCGTGGGCGCCGCGTGGAATCGTTTGCATCATGTGGCGCAATGCCGATCTGTGATTGATGCCTCATGCGTTGTACGGCAGCTCACCCAGCGTGCGACTGCGCTGCTGTCCCGCCTGCTCTCATCACCGTGCTCGATGCTGCGAGGATCACCAGCTCATAACGGAGTCCAAAGCCAGCTCGACTGCATGCGGATAACGCCCGGCGTGTTATCCCGAAGATCGATCACAGCAAGGAGCGCCCCATGCGCGCGATTCGTTTAGCTCAGCCTGCAGGCCTGAATGCATTACATGGTGTTGCCTTGCCCGACCCCGGGCAGCCGGCACGCGGTCAGATCAGGGTGCGGCTGCATGCAAGCTCGTTGAATTTCCATGACCTTGGCGTGGTGTCAGGGCAGATGCCGACCGCTGAGGGCCGTATCCCCATGTCCGACGGTGCCGGCGTGGTCGAGGCCGTCGGGCCTGAGGTGGATGAGTTCGCCGTTGGCGATCATGTGGTGTCCACCTTCTTCCCCGAGTGGCTGGATGGCGAGCCGCTGCATGCCGGCTTTGCCACCACGCCCGGCGATGGCGTCGATGGCTATGCACGCTCTGCGGTGGTGGCCGCCGCCCATGCGTTCACACACGCCCCGGCCGGCTACAGCCATGCCGAAGCGGCGACCCTGACCACGGCCGGCGTCACCGCATGGCGCGCCCTGGTGGTCAACGGCGGACTCAAGGCCGGCGACAGCGTGCTGGTGCTCGGCACCGGCGGCGTATCGATCTTTGCATTGCAGTTCGCCAAGGCGATGGGTGCCACCGTCATCGCGACATCGTCGTCCGACGAGAAACTGGC
The DNA here is from genome assembly GCF_056725285.1 of Xanthomonas sp. NCPPB 1826. NCBI lineage: Bacteria > Pseudomonadati > Pseudomonadota > Gammaproteobacteria > Lysobacterales > Lysobacteraceae > Xanthomonas > Xanthomonas sp. NCPPB 1826. The sequence continues at coordinate 3,432,241 of NZ_CM161521.1, read as the reverse complement.
CAAGGCGCGTGCACTGGGCGCAGACCATGTCATCAATTATCGACAGCATGCCGAGTGGTCGGCGCAGGTGCTGGAGATCACCAATGGCCGCGGCGTGGATCACGTGGTCGAGGTCGGTGGGCCGGGCACGTTGGCGCAATCGATCCGCGCTGCGCGGGTTGGCGGGCATATCGCCTTGATCGGCGTGTTGACCGGTGCCGCGGGCCCGGTGCCGACCGCGGAAATGATGGGCCGGCAGCAGCGCCTGCAGGGGCTGGTGGTCGGCAGTCGCACGCATCAACAGCAGCTGGTGCGTGCACTGGATGCGTTGCCGCTGCGGCCGGTGATCGATCGCGCCTTCGCGCTCGACGATATCGCCGAGGCCTTCGCGCTGCAGCAGGCGGGCGGCCATCTGGGCAAGATCGTGCTGGAATTCTAGGAGCGGTCGAAAACGCGCCGCGCTTGCCGTGAGGCGGGCGCGGCCGCTGTGTGGGATCGTCAGGTGTCACTCGTGCACGCTGCAACTCCACGCTATCCACACTCAGCTGACGGCCGATCGCCACGCGCTGGCCGCCGCTCAAGAGCGGTCGTTCGCGTCCGGATGTTTTCGATGCAACGCATCCGGATTCGGAAGACAAGCACCGCGTGGTGGAGACCGAAGCAAGTGCGCTGACGCAGATGACATCGTCGTTGTCAGCACATGGAAAGGTCTCGAACCATTTCAAGAACCTGAGGCGCGCTGCCAAACGCGAGCTGCCTGCAGCACACACGATCGTTGTGCAGCGAGTACGCAACCCATTCCAACAATGATGAGCGCGTTTCATAGGCGCATGCAGTCCATGCCGTCAATGCCCGCCTGCAGCGCCTCTAGAATCAGGCCATACCGCCGATTCGCGCCCGCACACACTCGCCGCATGCTCACGCGATTGTGACCGGCCGCGCTGCACATTATTTAAGAACTGTATAAGCCAGCATTGTTGGAGATGCCAGCCATGAGAGATATCAAGATGACCCGTCGCGAGGTACTGATCGCTGGCACGGCGTCGGCAGCCAGCGTTGCCGCAACCCAGTCGATGGCCGCCACTGCAGCCAATGCGATGTCGCAGCGGCAGGCAGTCGAGCCTGCCAACGCATCGAGCCAGGTCGCATTCGAAGTCAACGGCAAGCCGGTGACGCTGACCCTGGACAATCGCACCACCTTGCTAGATGCCCTGCGCGAACACCTGCATCTGACCGGCACCAAGAAAGGCTGCGATCATGGCCAATGCGGTGCCTGCACCGTCATCGTCGATGGGCAGCGGATGAATTCCTGCCTGTCGCTGGCGGTGATGCATCAGGGCGGCAAGATCACAACCATCGAAGGCCTGGGCACGCCGGACAAGTTGCATCCGATGCAGGCGGCCTTCGTCAAGCACGATGGATATCAGTGCGGCTATTGCACGCCCGGCCAGATCTGTTCGGCGGTGGCGGTGCTGGACGAAGTCAAGCGCGGCATTCCCAGCCATGTCACCGACGATCTGACCGCCAAGACCAGGCTCACCACGCCGGAATTGCAGGAGCGCATGAGCGGCAACATCTGCCGCTGCGGTGCGTATTCCAACATCGTCGATGCGATCAATGATGTTGCGGGAGAGCGCGCATGAAGGCGTTTAGCTATGAGCGTGCGACCTCACCTGCCGACGCTGCGGCCAAGGCGGCACGCCAGCCGGGTGCCAAGTTCATCGCCGGCGGCACAAACCTGCTCGATCTGATGAAGCTGCAGATCGAGACGCCCTCGCACCTGATCGATGTCAACGGGCTGAGCCTGGACACCATCGAAGAGACGCCGGATGGCGGCCTGCGCATCGGCGCCCTGGTGCGCAATACCGATCTGGCAGCCGATGCCCGTGTGCGTCGCGATTACGCCGTGCTGTCGCGCGCATTGCTGGCAGGTGCGTCGGGACAACTGCGCAACCGCGCCACCACCGCAGGCAATCTGCTGCAGCGTACGCGTTGCCCGTATTTCTACGACACCAACCAGCCTTGCAACAAGCGCCTGCCGGGCAGCGGTTGCGCGGCGATCGGTGGCTTCAACCGGCAGTTGGCGGTGATCGGCGTGAGCGAGGAGTGCATCGCCACCCATCCCAGCGATATGGCCATTGCCATGCGCGTGCTGGACGCGGTGGTCGAAACGGTGCGTCCGGATGGACAGAGGCGTGCGGTGCCGTTGTCCGAGTTCTACCGTGCACCCGGCAAGACGCCGCACCTGGAGACCGTGCTGGAACGCGGCGAACTGATCACCGCGGTGAGCCTGCCCAAGCCGCTCGGCGGCACGCATGTCTACCGCAAGGTGCGCGACCGCGCCTCCTACGCATTCGCCCTGGTGTCGGTTGCAGCAGTCGTGCAACGCGATGGCAGCGTGCGGGTCGGCGTCGGCGGTGTCGCCCACAAGCCGTGGCGCAGCGAGGCGGCCGAAGCACAGTCGCGTCAGGGCGCACGTGCGATTGCCTCCGTGCTGCTCGACGGCGCACAACCCACCGAACACAACGCCTTCAAGCTGCCGCTGGTTGAGCGCACCTTGACCGCGATCCTGGCCGACACGAGGGCCTGACATGAAATTCGACACTCCCGCCAGTACCAATCCCATCGACCAGCTCAAGGTGGTCGGCAAGCCGGTCGATCGTATCGACGGTCCGCTCAAGACCACCGGGCAGGCGCCATATGCGTACGAGCATCACGATCTGCCTGGCCGTGCCGCCTATGGCCATATCGTTGGCGCCGGCATCTCCAAGGGCAGCATTCGCAGCATCGATCTGAGCGCCGCGCGCAATGCGCCGGGCGTGCTCGGCATCGTGACTGCGCAAAACGCAGGCAAGTTGCAGAAAGGCAAGTACAACACGGCCAAACTGCTTGGCGGCCCGGAGATCCAGCATTACCACCAGGCCATTGCGGTGGTGGTGGCCGAAACCTTCGAGCAGGCACGTGCCGCAGGCCAGTTGATCAAGGTCGACTACGGTCGTCACGTCGGTACCTACGATCTGGAAAAGGCCCGCGATGGCGCCAAGGTCACCAAGGAGGGCGGGGCGCCGAACAGTGCGGTCGGCAATTTCGATAGCGCCTTCGTGGCAGCGCCGGTGCAGCTGGATGCCAAATACACCACGCCCGATCATTCGCACGCGATGATGGAGCCGCACGCATCGATCGCGATGTGGGAAGGCGACAAGCTGAGCGTGTGGACCTCCAATCAGATGATCGACTGGAGCGCGGGTGATCTGGCCAAGACGCTGGGTATCCCGCGCGAAAACGTGCGTCTGATGTCGCCGTATATCGGTGGCGGCTTCGGCGGTAAATTGTTCCTGCGTGCCGATGCGGTGCTCGCCTCGCTGGCCGCACGCCAGGTCGGACGCCCAGTCAAGGTGATGCTGCCGCGGCCGCTGATCTTCAACAACACCACGCACCGCCCCGCCACCGTGCAGCGCATCCGTATCGGTGCACAGCGCGATGGCAAGATCACCGCGATCGCGCACGAGAGCTGGTCCGGCGACCTGCCCGAGGGCGGCCCGGAAATCGCGGCCGCGCAGACGCAGTTGCTGTATGCCGGCGCCAATCGGCTGATTTCCACGCGCCTGGCGGTGCTCGATCTGCCCGAAGGCAACGCGATGCGTGCGCCGGGCGAAGCGCCGGGTCTGATGGCGCTGGAAGTGGCCATGGATGAGATGGCCGAGAAACTGGACATGGATCCGGTCAAGTTCCGTATCGTCAACGATACCCAGGTGGATCCGGAAAACCCGCAGCGTCCGTTCTCGCAGCGTCAGCTGGTCAAGTGCCTGGAGGATGGCGCAAAGCGTTTCGACTGGTCCAAGCGCAAGGCCAAGCCGGCCAGCAACCGCGATGGTCGCTGGTTGGTCGGCATGGGCGTGGCGGCCGCATTCCGCAACGCGCCGGTGATGACCTCCGGCGCACGCATGCGGCTGGAGCAGGGCGGCCGTGTGGTGGTGGAAACCGATATGACCGATATCGGTACCGGCTCCTACACCATCATTGCGCAGACCGCTGCAGAGATGATGGGCGTGCCGCTGGACTGGGTGGATGTGCGCCTGGGCGATTCCAGCTTTCCCGCCTCGGCCGGTTCCGGCGGCCAGTGGGGTGCGAACAGTTCAACAGCCGGTGTCTATGCCGCGGCGGTGAAACTGCGCGAAGCCGTGGCCAAGCAGCTGGGGCTGGACCCGGCCAAGGCCGAATTCGCCGAAAGTCATGTGCGTGCCGGCGGCAAGCGCATCGCGCTCGGTGATGCCGCGGCCAATGGCGCGTTGGTGGTGGAGGACAAGATCGAGTTTGGCGAGCTGTCCAAGACGCATCAGCTGTCCACCTTCGGCGCGCACTTTGTCGAAGTCGGCGTGGATATCGCCACCGCCGAGGTACGCATCCGCCGCATGCTGGCGGTGTGCGCGGCCGGACGCATCCTCAACCCCAAGTCTGCGCGCAGCCAGGTCATCGGCGGCATGACCATGGGCGCGGGTGCGGCGCTGATGGAAGAGCTGGCGGTGGACAAGCGGCTGGGCTTCTTCGTCAATCACGACCTGGCCGGTTATGAAGTGCCGGTGCATGCGGACATCCCGCATCAGGAAGTGGTCTTCCTGGAAGAAAGCGACCCGATGTCATCGCCGATGAAGGCCAAGGGTGTCGGCGAGCTGGGCATCTGCGGCGTGGCGGCGGCGATCGCCAATGCGGTCTACAACGCCACCGGCGTGCGCGTCCGCGATTACCCGGTGACGCTGGACAAGCTGCTCCCGCATCTGCCCGAGTTGCTGCGCGCGTGAGTGCGGTGGTGGCCCCGATCACGCATGCAGCGCCGGCCGAGCCGGCGTGGCCGGCATGGCCGAGCTATGCCCTGCACGATGACCTGCTGCCGACGCTGACCGCCTGGCATCGGGCGGGGCAGCGCGTGGCCATTGCCACGCTGATCGACGTGCAAGGCTCCTCGCCGCGCCCGTTGGGGAGCGAGATGGCCATCAGTGCCGACGGCCGGGTGGCCGGCTACGTCTCCGGCGGCTGCGTGGAAGCGGCAGTGGCGCACGAAGCCATCGCCGCCTTGCGCGACGGCATACCGCGCTGGCTGGACTACGGCGAAGGCAGCCAGGTGCTGGACATCCAGCTCAGCTGCGGCGGTCGTATCGGCGTGCTGGTCTGGCCGGTCCAGGACCTGGGCGAGCATCTGGCGCGCTGGCGCAATGCGCGCCAGCATCGTCGTCCGTTCCATGTCGCGCTGGATCGGAGCACCGGCGCCGTCCGTTACCCGGTCAGCCCGCACGACCTGCGTCCGGACGAATTCCTGCGTACGCATCGGCCACCGCTGCGGCTGGTACTGGTCGGTGCCGATCCCGCGCTGCTGGTGCTGGTGTCGCTGGCCAGCCAGATGGGTATCGAGGTGCGTGTGCTGCGGCCGCATGGTCCCAGCGAACCACCGCCCGGCCTGGCCGCGGATCATTACGATCGCCGTGCTTTGGGCGACGCGCTGCAGGATCTGCATCTGGATGCGGACACTGCGCTGTACAGCCTGGCGCATGACGGCGACAGCGACCTGCAGGTCGCCTCTCGCGGGCTTGCCTCCGGGGTCGCCTGCATCGGCATCCTGGGCAGTCGCCAGAAGCGGGAAGCACGCCTGCAGGCACTGCGTGCGCTTGGGCATGACAATGCCGCGCTGGCCAGATTGCGGTTGCCGGCAGGCTGGCGCATGGGGCGCTCCTCCCCGCACACGATTGCACTGGGCATCATTGCCGAAGCCACCCAGGCGGTCGCCGATGGGCAGGCTGCTGCTGCGTCGGCTGGCTAAGAACGGCCACCAACACGACTGCGCGCACCGCCGTGCGGGCGCGGCCAATAGTCGTATGTACCACTCGTACACTGCGATTGCTCCGCGCCATCCGTACTCGCTTGGCGACTGCTCGCTACGTTCCGTTAGCCACTCCAAGCCGTACCGCCGTGAGAACGGGCAGGGCACTGCAATCGCGCGTTTGCATTAACTTCGATATGAATTTCAATGTGCAGTCACCAGCAGGGTGGGCGCGTGGTTGCCGATGAAGTTTCTGGTGCTGAAAAGTAGCAATCTGGAGAGTAAGTAATTTTTGATATGCCTTTTAAGGCATGCTCTTGTGATCCGCACTTCTGCAGGTAACTGCGCCATCCAGCGCTGGAAATCAGTCGCTGCCGTCCTGAGCGCAGCGCTACCGCAGCTCCGCATGTTTCTTCGTCATGCTTGCGTAGCAGTGCAATGCACGCCGGTCGGTTTGTAGACGTAGGAAAGCGTCATTATCTGGATCGGGGAATGCGCTGCATTTAGTCACTCCGCGCGCACAGTTACCTCTTTAGGCTGGCGCATCCCCAATATGCACGCCACGTCGCCATGACCGAATTACTTGATCACTACGACGACGTCTCCTGCGACGCAGCTCGATTGCCGTCGCCAGTCATTGCCGGCCCTCTCAACGCAACCCGGCGCGATGCGCTCGTTGATGCGTGCCCGATGCTGCGCACATCGCGCCATCGCTCGCCGCGCGCTATGGCATCGGACGCATGAGCAGCGATCACGTTGCGCTGCTGCTCGCCGCGGGTGCAGGACGTCGCTTGGGGCGCTCCAAACAATTGCTGCTGCGCGACGGCGAACCGTTGTTGCGGCGTTTCGCACGCGTCGCACTGCAGACGGCGCCGCGCCGCTGCGTGGTGGTGCTGGGCGCCGATGCCGACGCGTTGACCGGGGTCCTGCAAGGCCTGGAGGTGGAAGTGTTACGTCACGCCGACTGGGCCGCCGGCATGGGCTCCAGCCTGGCGGCGCTGCGCCAGCATGTGCAGGACGATACATCGCTAAGGCGCAGCCTGATTCTGGGGTGCGACCAGCCCGCGCTGGATACGCCGCATCTGCGCGCCTTGCTGGAAGAAGCGGACCGGGCCGCATCCGGATGCGCCACCAGCGGGTACGCCGGTGTGCGCGGCATCCCGGCGGTGGTCACTCACGCGGCCTGGGCCGACGTGCCGCTCCACGGCGACAGCGGCCTGCGCGGCTTGTTCGCCGGCCTGGACGTTCAGAGCTTGGGTTGCGTCAGCGCTCCGGCGCTCGCGCTGGACGTGGACACGCCCGCCGACCTGGTCGCAGCGCAACAGCGTGGCTGGGTGGACGCGGATTGAGACACCGTGACGGGTGCTTGACGCGCTATCCGGCAGCCTGGTGGCAGGGTTGCCTCAGGACCACAGCAAGAGTGCTTCCCTGATCACCAGGACATAGCCCACCACCATCGCGGTCTTGACCGGAAACTGGAACTTCCTGAGCAGATGCATGCGACCCCTCCCCCGAGGCATCTCCAAGAGCGACGAATTCCCCCGCGCCGTCTGCGCCCGTTGACGGCCAGCTGCGACGTCTGTTCGCCGCTCGAGCGCGAATTTAGCGCCAGCTCCGGTCGGTGTCACGTAAGAATTTTCCTACCTTCATGCCAGTGTCCGCCCGACGGCGTTGGCATAGGCGAAAAGACATGCTGGCTATGCCGGACGCGGGGCCCCAGGCCACTCTCCCGCGGCCCCTTGAGTAAGGGCACGCCGGCATCCCGAACGGGACCCCGGCACTCCCATCGCTGGTGCGCTGCGCCATTCCGCGCTGCCCACCTCCGTCGTTCTATCGCTGCATCTACTGGCCGGAGGCCCTGATGGACGAGTCTCGTTATGTTGTGCGTATTCATCCCGAGCAGGGCGGTTGGTGGGTGACCCGGCCGCAGTGGTCGCCGCTGCGTTATCTGCGTGAGCAGGGCGCGCTGGAAAATGCCGAATTGATGGCCAAGCTGCATTGCATGACCACCGGTCAGCCCAGTGGCGTGGTGTTGAAGACCGCCGAAGGCGAGCGCGTGGTACGTCGCTACGGCTGACCGAGCGATCTTCTTGCAGGGATCGCAGGGGAAACGCTGACTATCCCGTCAGGGCAGGGTGGCCGATCACACGCACCCGGCAACCCTAGCCCAATGCGCCAGCCGGCGGCCTTGCAGTCACGCCGGGAGTCGCCCGCAGATCCAGTCGACTGGACGCGACCGATCGGCCATTCTTGCTGCGATCCGCACCTTGGCGGCCCCTGTCGAGAATGTCGCCCCTAGTGAATGCCGCCGGTTCTGCCTTGATCCAAAACGATATCGTGGTCTTCGGCCTGATCGCCGCCACACTGGGAGCGGTGTTCTGGACCTCCTCGCGCGAGCAGGGGCCTTGGCGACGCTTCTACGCCGTGGTGCCGGCGCTGCTGCTGTGTTACCTGCTGCCGGGCATCTACAACACCATCGGCCTGATCGACGGTGCCAATACCCGCCTGTACAACCCGATCGCGCGCGACGTGCTGCTGCCGGCCGCGCTGATCCTGCTCACGCTGAGCATCGACCTGCGCGCCATCCTGGGACTGGGGCCCAAGCTGGTCGCCATGTACCTGGGCGCGTCACTGAGCATCATGCTGGGCGCGGTGGTGGCGTTCTGGGGGATGGGCTGGGTGCATCCGGCCACGGTGGCCGGCGATACCTGGGCCGGCATGGCCGCGCTGGCGGGCAGCTGGATCGGCGGTGGGGCCAACATGCTGGCGATGCGCGAGGTGTTCGATGTGGATGCCACCACCTTCGGGCAGTTTGCAGTGGTGGATGTGGGCGTCGGTTATGTGTGGATGGCGGCGCTGATCTTCCTGGCCGGGCGCGCGCGCAGCATCGATGCGCGCAGCGGCGCCGATACCCGCGCGCTGGATGCGCTGCAGGAGCGCATGGCGCGGTTCCAGGCCGAACACGCGCGCATCCCCAGCCTGGCCGATCTGATGGTGATCGTGGCGGTGGCGTTCGGCGGGGTCGGGCTGGCGCACGCGCTGGCCAGTCCGCTGGCCGCATGGTGCAAGGCCAATCTGCGCTGGTCCAGCCAGTTCAGCCTGGACACGCCGTTCGTGTGGGTGGTGGTGCTGGCGACCAGCATCGGCCTGCTGCTGAGCTTCACCCGCGCGCGCACGCTGGAAGGGGCCGGGGCCTCCAAGATCGGTTCACTGCTGCTGTATTTCCTGATTGCCTGCATCGGCATGCAGATGGATCTGCTGGCGCTGCTGGACCGGCCCTGGCTGTTCCTGCTCGGGCTGATCTGGATCGCGGTGCATGTCGGGTTGCTGTGGGGCCTGGGCCGCCTGTTGCGGGTGCCGTTCTTCTATTTCGCGATCGGCTCGCAATCCAATATCGGTGGGCCGGCCTCGGCGCCGGTGGTGGCCGCCGCGTTCCACCCGGCCCTGGCGCCGGTTGGCGTGCTGCTGGGCACGATGGGCTACGCCACCGGCACGTACCTGGCCTATCTGGTCGGCATCACCTTGCGTGCGATGGCGGGAGCGGGCTGACCGAGCAGTCGCACGGTCGGTGTAGTCGTCGGGAAGGTGTGGCAAAACATGCCGGGGTTACTTGGCGGTATCACGCATTGGCGCAGTGCCGGATGTACTGGCTGCATCCCTTCGACGAGCGCTTGCGAGGTGTTGTCAGCCTTGAGGCGGGCACTGGCCAGAGCCAGTGCCCGGTCATGATTACTGCTGAAGGCCGCGCCGCTGCGCTTCCTGCTGCGTGCTTTGCTGCGACTGCTGCTGATTGTGCTGCTGCAGCTGATCGACGTTGCCGTGCGCCGGCTCGTTGGCCGCCGAGGCGGTCTGCACATGGCTTCGCAGATGCGCCGGGTCGTCCATCCGGCCTTGCACCGCAATCAGGCTGTCGCCGTCGCGGTTGGGCACCAGGTGGTCGATCCGCTGCAGGCCGTCGCTGCTTGCACGCGCGGCCACGCTGGCGGCGGTGTTGAGAAACGCGGTGTCGTCTCGCAGGCCCAGGCGTTCGCGCTGGCCATCCAGGCGCACCACCGCGTCGTTGAACAACTGGCTGCCTGCACCTTGCGCCTGCCCGGGCGATTGCATCTCCTGCGCCTTCATCACCGAGTCCATGCCGTGCAGGTCCATGCGGTGCATCAACATTCTGCCGGGCACCAGGCGCTGCCCGAACGACAACGGGTCCGGTTCCGGCAGCTCGATCTGGTGGCCGGCCGCATTGGGCATCGCCCATTTCAGCGGGATGCTGTCTTCCTGCAGATGGGTGAGGATCTCGTTCTTGACGTGGTAGCCGCGGATCAACTCGCTGCTGGCGTACTCCTTGGCTGCCGAGGCATCCAGGCCCTGGCGTTCCAGCGTGCGGTCGTTGACGCCGGCGGCGTTGTAGGTCACGGCGGGGATGTCGTTGACCATCGCCGAAGCGGCCGCCAGGCCGCCGCCGAGCGAATGCCCCGAGATCACCACCTGGTCGCCGAACGCCTGCTTGGCCTGGCTGCCGAGCTGGATGGCAGACGCGTATTGCGCGTCGTCGAAGCCCAGGCCCTGGCCAAGGTTGTGCTTCCAGTCCTTGCCTTCGTCGGTGCCGCAGAAGCCGAGCACCACCTGGCCCTGCTCATTGCGGTAGAACGCGGCATCGAAACCGCTCTTGGCATCGTGCAGCAGGCCGGGGTCGATGCCCGCCCGTTGCAGCGTGCTGTCATCCATGCGCGTCCAGCCGTTGGGCAGGGGCGCAAAGGTTTCGGCGCTGCCTTCGCGTCGCTGCGAGGCAGTGGCGTAGAGGTCTTGCAGCACCCCCGGGAACTGGCGGTCTTCCGGCTGCGGTTGCTGTCCACGCATCGCCTCTGCGAATGGGGTGGACGAGGAATTTGACGGGCTCATGCGCGGCTCCTTGCGTTCGTCGTGCGAAAAGCCCGCTTAGCGGCTGCTTTCCACGGGAATGTTGTGGGCGCTCAACCATGCGCGCACGTCCGACCTGGCCTGCTGGCCGGCTGCATTGAGCAGGCGGTCCGGGGTGGTGAAGAAATACGCCTGGAAGGTTTTCTGTTGCGCGTTGCGCAGCGTGGGATCCACCCCGGCCTTGAGCAATTGCAGCACTGCCGGGCTTGCCGCGCCGCTTTGTGCGGCCAGATGCAACACGCTGTTGCCGGTATTGTCGACGCGCTGTAGATCGGCGCCTGCCTGGATCAACAACGCAATCTGCGCATCGCGCTTGCTCTGTACGGCGCGGAACAACGGCGTCCACCCGGCGCGCGCGCTGACCACATCGACCGGCGCCTTGTGCTGCAACAGGATATTCAGGTATTCCGCATCCTTCGCCATGGCCGCCATATGCACGACCGTTTCCTGGTCCATGCCCGGCAACGACGGATCTGCGCCGGCATCGAGCAAGGCGGCCAGGGCGCGGGGTTGTTCGTTCCAGATCGCCCACTCGAGCAAGGTGACGTTCTGATCGCCGTGTGCGGCGAGATCGACTGTCGGTGCGAGTGCGCGGATTTGGGCGACATCACCGTGCGCGATGGCGTTGGCGATGTCGGTCAGGCCGGGGTCGCGGAAGGCGACGGTGTGGTCCTGCAGCGTAGCTGACATGGTGGTTTGCTCCTTGGCACCGGGCGAGGCGGTGCATGAGACCGCGAAAAACGAGGTCGCAAGAACGAGCAGGGTGGGGAATCGCGTCTGCATCGAAATCTCCTTCTCCTGATCGCATTCCTGGTGGCACTGCGGTGTGTCCTTCCGCAGCCGGGCCGATCCTACCAGCTGTCTGGACGACGCGCGGTAAGATTTTGTGACATGCCGGCGCCGCAGGTTTCAGTTGTTGAGGCCGTTTGTCGTCGTGGTGTCGGCATGTCGCCGATGCATCACGATGAGTCTCACGCGCGCAGGCACTCCGCCACAGCCAACGGTCACAAGACGGCCGGCATAATGGTGCTTTGCGAGCAGATGGGTGCAATGGTCTACGAATTACTGATCAGCGATTGCGATGGCGTGCTTGTCGACAGCGAAATACTGGCCGATCGGGTAATGCGCGAGGCGCTGGCGGCCTTCGTGCCGGCCGAAGCGTTGGAGCAGTTGCTCGGCACAACGTTCGGGCAGACCACGCGTGAGGTATTGCTGCGCGTGCAGGAACAATTCGCAGTAAGGCTGCCAGAGACTTTGCTGGCACAGATCCAGGCGCGTAGCGAAGCCTTGATCAAGGCCGAGGTGCAGCCGATTGCCGGCGTGCGCGATGCATTGGAGCAGATTCCGTTGCCGCTGGCGGTGGCCTCCAACAGCCGCCGTCATAACGTGATCGCCTCGGTCGAACGGGTGGGGCTTACCGCACGCGCGGCGGGGCACATCTTCAGTGCAGACATGGTGGAGCGGCCCAAGCCGGCGCCGGATGTCTATCTGTTGGCCGCACGCACCCTCGGCGTTGCGCCGGAGCGCTGCCTGGTGATCGAAGACAGCCCCACCGGTGCGACTGCCGCATTGGCGGCCGGCATGCAGGTGCTGGGATTTACCGGCGCCAGCCATATTCCGCAGGGCCACGCCGACACCCTGCGTCGCATCGGTGTGCTGGGGGTGTTCGACGATATGCGCGAGCTGCCTGCGTTGTTCGAGCGGCTGGCGCAAAAACGCGCTAGCTGAGAGCTGCCGGCAGTACGTCTTGGACGCGTGTCGATGGTGGCGCAATCGCAGCCCTCTCATTCTGCAACCGACCGGGCCAGACCGTGCAATCGACCTGCAATGACAGGGCTGTTGCGTCATAGCGTGCCTTGGAGACCGTCAAAGGCTTGGTCCATCGAGCGCGCGGTGCCCTCACCACTTGCGGGACACGCCGCAAGGACGTCCGTGTAGGCTCGGTGGCGGCATCCATGCCGCCACACGGTCCCGCAACCGGCAAAAGCACCGCACCAGAAAGTTGGTCGGTTGCTTTCTTGAGAGCTTGTCGCTCGGCTTAGGGTGGCAGACGAGACGTTTGTGGGTTGCGTGCTGAAAGTCCGTCCACAACTGGGCTCGCGATGGCGTGGTGAGACGCTGGTCGACGCACACCGATCCGACCAATGCACCTCATGCACTGCTTGCAACCACGCACACCGACTCTCTCGACTGGTCCTTGCCCGCCCACCGTCGCGGGACCTTACGCGGCATGGATGCCGCGTAAGAGCCTACAAGGACGTACTTGCGGCGTGTCCCGCGACGGTGGGCGGGCAAGGGCCCTGCACCAACCCCAAGCCATCAACGCAGCAGGGCGCGATTCGCATCGCGCCCTGCTGCGTTCCGACTCGCCACCTATCCGGTCATCCGGTCAGCAGCAGCGAAACCCGCTCTTGCCGCCGTAACGCGCGTCCTGGCGCTCGCGGAAGAAGGTGGGGTAGTCCATCACCGGTTTGTCGGGGTGTTTTTCCAGCATGTGGCGCACATAGTTGTCGTAATCGGGAATGCCGCAGCACAGGCGTGCGGTCTGGATCAGGCGCCGCCAGATGCGGCGATGCACCTGGTATTGGCTGGCGAGAACGAGTTGGGTGCCCATTACAGGTCCGCCATCTGGTGTGGCTGCAAGGCCACGTACGGAGTTTCGCGGTCGCTACGCTGCGGAGTGCGGCGTGCAATCACGATGGTCTTGATCGCATAGATCAGGATCGAACCCACCACGAACAGGAACAGCACGGTCAGCCCAGTATTGACGTAGGCGTTGGTGACGATCTGCTGCATCTGCGCCACCGTCTTGGCCGGCGCGGTGATGGTGTTGCTGGCGATGGCGTCCTGGTACTTGTGCGCCTGCGCCAGGAAGCCCTGCGCCGGGTTGCTGTCGAAGATCTTGATCAGCCCCGCATAGGTGGTGCAGATCAGCAGCCACACCGCCGGCACCAGGGTGACCCAGGCGTAGCGGTCGCGCTTCATCTTGAACAGCACCACCGTGCCCAGCATCAGCGCGATTCCGGCCAACATCTGGTTGGAGATGCCGAACAACGGCCACAGGGTCTGGATGCCGCCGAACGGATCGATCACGCCGGAGTAGAGCAGGTAGCCCCACAACGCCACGCAACCGGCGGTGGCGATGATGTTGGCGGCCCACGATTCGGTTTTCTTCAGCGCCGGGATGAAGTTGCCCAGCAGGTCCTGCAACATGAAACGGCCCGCACGCGTCCCCGCGTCCACGGCGGTCAGGATGAACAGTGCTTCGAACAGGATCGCGAAGTGGTACCAGAACGCCATGGTGTCTTCGCCAGGCAGCAACTGGTGCAGGATCTGCGCAATGCCCACCGCCAGGGTGGGCGCACCACCGGCGCGTGCCAGGATGCTGTGCTCGCCGATGTCGCGTGCCGTGGCTTCCAGCACATCGGGCGTGATCGCAAAGCCCCATTCGGACACCTTGGCCGCCACCGCCACCGTGTCGCTGCCGACCAGCGAAGCGGGGCTGTTCATGGCGAAGTAGATGCCCGGCTCGATGATCGATGCGGCCACCAGCGCCATCACCGCTACGAACGATTCCATCAACATGCCGCCGTAGCCGATGTAGCGCATGTGGCCTTCGTTGGCGAGCAGCTTTGGGGTGGTGCCCGAGGCAATCAGCGCATGGAAACCGGAAACCGCGCCGCAGGCGATGGTGATGAACAGGAACGGGAAGATGCCGCCCTTCCAGACCGGGCCGTCGCCGGTGGACGCGAACTGGGTCAGTGCCGGCATCTTCAGATCCGGCATGACCACCAGGATGCCGATCGCCAGCGCCAGGATCGTGCCGATCTTGAGGAAGGTGGACAGGTAATCGCGCGGCGCCAGCAGCAGCCACACCGGCAACACCGACGCGACGAAGCCGTAGCCGATCAGCATCCAGGTGATCTGCTTGGCGGTGAAGGTGAATGCCGGGCCCCAGCTCGGATCCGCCGCGACCTTGCCGCCCAGCCAGATCGCGCCCAGCAGCAGGATCAGGCCGACCACCGAGATCTCGCCGATCTTGCCGACCCGGATGTAACGCATGTACACGCCCATCATCAGCGCGATCGGCATCGTGGCGATGACAGTGAACATGCCCCACGGGCTTTCCGCCAGCGCCTTGACCACCACCATCGCCAGCACCGCCAGGATGATGATCATGATCAGGAAGGCGCCGAACAGGGCGATGGTGCCGGGCACCTGGCCCATTTCCTCGCGCACCAGATCGCCCAGCGAACGGCCGTTGCGGCGGCTGGACAGGAACAGCACCACGAAGTCCTGCACCGCGCCGGCAAACACCACGCCGACCACCAGCCAGAGCAGGCCGGGCAGGTAGCCCATCTGTGCGGCAAGCACCGGGCCGACCAGGGGCCCGGCACCGGCGATCGCGGCGAAATGATGGCCGAACAGCACGTGCTTGTTGGTGGGCACGTAGTCCAGGCCGTCGTTGTTGGCCACCGCAGGCGTGGCGCGGGTGACGTCCAGCTGCATCACCTTGTCGGCGATGAACAGGCTGTAGAACCGGTAGGCGATCAGATAGATCGACACCGCCGCCACCACGATCCACAACGCGTTGATGTGTTCGCCGCGGCGTAGCGCCACGGTGCCCAGACAGAACGCGGCCAGCAGCGCCAGCGCGCCCCAGGCCAGCTTCGAGAACCCTTTCATGCATGCCCCTCAGGAACGATTCACCCAAGGGTCACCCTCTGCCCGCCCGGGGTCAATGGTGCCGTTCCGGGCCGGGGTAAAACTTTAGTTGTAGAGCGTCTTGGCGCCGCCTGCCGGATCGCGCGGCGGTGCCGGCGGGTTTTGGAACGATCGGTTGCGCCGGTCGCGGTTGGGCCGCGTGCCGGCTGCATCCATTATTCGAGCCAGTCATTCACGCAGGGAGAGGTCGATGAGCACCACCACCACCGCAGCGGCACACGTGCTGCGCACCATCCGTGGCATGCCCACCTCCGACGGTGCCGGAGTCAAGCTGACCCGCGTGATCGGCACCCAGCAGCTGCCGGACCTGGACCCGTTCCTGATGCTGGACGAGTTCGGCACCGACAAGGCCGAGGATTACCTGGCCGGGTTTCCCAGCCATCCGCACCGCGGCTTCGAGACGGTGACCTACATGCTCGACGGGCGCATGCGCCACAAGGACAACCATGGCAACGAGGGTCTGCTGACCCCGGGCAGCGTGCAGTGGATGACCGCCGGGCGCGGGTTGATCCATTCGGAAATGCCCGAGCAGGAATCCGGGCGCATGCGCGGATTCCAGCTGTGGGTGAACCTGCCGGCGCGCGACAAGATGACCGACCCCAAATACCAGGAGTACGCCCCGGAACGCATTCCGGTCGCCCAGCCGGCGCCTGGCGTCACGGTCAAGGTGATCGCCGGCGCGGTGGGCGAGGTGCGTGGCCCGATCGTGCAACCGGCCACCGAACCGGTGTACCTGGATATCGCACTGGCACCGGATGCGGCCTGGGACTATGTGCTGCCCAGCGGCCACAACGCGTTTGCCTATGCGTTCGAAGGCGCAGTGACGGTGGGCGAGGGCGATGCCGCGCGTGCGCTGCCGGCGCAGGAACTGGCGGTGCTCGGCGGCGGCGAGCGCCTGACGCTACGGACCGGTGCGCACGGTGCGCAGCTGATCCTGGTGGCGGGCCGCCCGCTCAACGAGCCGGTGATGCGGCACGGCCCGTTCGTGATGAACACCAAGCAGGAATTGATGCAGGCCTTCGTCGATTTCCAGGAAGGCCGGTTTTGAGCCGGCGCGCTCCAGCCACCGCGGGGTCGCGGCATGAGTGACCGGCCCGTCAGTGTCAGCACCGGCGCGGTGCCGTACACCGTGAGCATCCACGATGGTCAACACAGCTGGAGCGGCGACACTCAGCCGGCCAACGGCGGCGCCGACGCCGGGCCGGATCCGGAGTCGCAGGTGTTGGGTGCCCTGGGTGCCTGCACCGCGATCACGGTGTCGATGGTGGCCGCGCGCAAGCAGTGGCCGTTGACGGCGGTGCATGTGCATCTGCATTACACCCAGCGCGGCGCTGCAGGCACGCGGATCACGCGGCAGATCGAACTGGAAGGCACGCTGGACGATGCGCAGCGTGCACGCCTGCTGGAGGTGGCCGACAAGTGCCCGATCCATCGCCTGCTCACCGGCGAGGTGCGGATCGAGACGGCATTGCAGGGCGACGGCGACGCGTCAGGTGCGGCGGCGGGCGTTTGAAAGCGCAGGCGAGCCGCATGCGGGTGCTCCGCCGGCTCGCCTGAAAGACCGCGTCAGGTCGGCATGCCCTGGCGCGTCACGACCGCTTGCCTCAGCGCTGCAGTGCCAGGCTGGCCGGCTGCAGGTCCATGTTCTGCACCAGCGACTGCATCGAGGCCAGTTCCTCGGTATCGGCGCCGTCGATCCATAGCTGCGCGTAGCGCTTCTTGCCCAGCTCGACCACGGTGACGCGGCGCGATTCCATGCCCGGCAGTTCGCGGCCGCCCAGGTCGAGCTTGTACCAGTAGAAATCCTCCTGCTGGATCTGGCCTTTCTCCGCGCGTCGGTCGCGCGCCAGCGTCATCGCCGGGTCGCGGGTGGTCAGCATTACGCCGACCACTTGGCGACCGTCGGCGGTCATGGCCTTGCAGACCAGATAGTCCGCGCCCGCAAGCTCGCTCCACTGCAGCCCGGAGGCTGGCGGTAGCGGCGGGCAGACCGGTGAGGTTTGGGCGTGAACGGTGGCGGCGGCCAGCAACAGGCTCAGGCCGACAAGGCAGGATGCGGACTTCATTCAAGTGTTCCCCGGCGTTGGATGTCTGCGCAGGGACAGCGTCGTCGCGCGTGTCGCCGCATCAGCCTGTGCGCTCCCCGCCCGGCTGTGCCCGCACGCAACCTGTCCCCAACCTATGGGGACATCACTACCACAGGTGTGGCTGCAAGCTCAAGCGCAATTCGCAGGCCGGGCTGCAATCGGTCGTGCGCACCGGCACTTCCGTTTCGAGACCTGGGTGGGTTGGGCGGCGCTTGCGCCGCAGACTGCGGTCAGGGGTAGTTGACCGGCTTGGGCGCCGGGGTTTCCGGCAGCGGGATGAATTCCTTGTCGTCGCCGGGAATGCTGCCGAAGCGACCGGCCTGCCAGTCGTCCTTGGCCTGCTCGATACGCTCCTTGGAGCTGGAGACGAAGTTCCACCACAGGTGGCGCGGGCCGTCCAGCGGCTCGCCGCCGAGCAGCATCGCCTTCAGCGGCGTCCTGGCGCGCAGGCGCCCGCGGCTGCCGGGCGAGGGCACGATCAGGTGGCGCGCGGGCACGTCGGCGCCATCCAGCTGCGCCTCGCCTTCCAGGATGTAGAGCGCACGTTCGGCATGGCCGGTGTCCAGGTCGATCTCCGCATCCGGCTGCAGATCCAGCGCGACATTGAGCGTGCCGCTGAACACCTGCACCGGCGATTCCTCGCCGTACGCACGGCCGGCAATCACGCGTAGCCAGACGCCATCGCGGCGTTGCTGCGGCAGGCTGGCGGCGGCGTGGTGATGGAAGGCGGGCGCGGTTTCTTCGGCCGAGCGCGGCAGTGCGATCCAGGTCTGCATGCCGTGCAGCGCATGCGTGCGGGCGCGCTCGGGGCCGGGCGTGCGCTCGGAGTGGGCGATACCGCGGCCGGCGGTCATCCAGTTGACGTCGCCGGGGCGGATCACCTGGTCCGAGCCCAATGTGTCGCGGTGGCCGATCTCGCCGGACCACAGGAAGGTGACCGTGGCCAGGCCGATATGCGGATGCGGACGCACGTCGATGCCGTGATCCGGCTCCAGCACCGCCGGGCCCATATGGTCGACGAACACGAACGGGCCGACGCTGCGCGCCTGCAGCGTGGGCACGGCGCGGCGGACTTCCAGCCCGCCGATGTCGTGCACGCGGGGAGCGATCAAGGTGGTCATGGCGGCGGCTCGCGGTGGCTGGAGTGGTCGCCAGCTTTGCATGCGCGCACGCGGCCGGGCGAGCGCTCCACCAAGACAGATCGTCCCGGAGGCAGTGTCACGTACGAGGCCGGCGACGTGTTTTTCAATGGCCAGCGGCGCGTGTCGCGCGATTGCAGTCCAGCGGCGCGCAGCGATGTGCCGCAGCGACAGCAGGGATGAAATCTGTCGCGACGATGACGTGTGTTGTCGCAGCAAGGATCACCGGTCGATTGCGAGAGAGTTAGCGCCGATGCGCTCCAGGCCGAATGCCGCGCGTTGGAACGTCGTTGCATGGCGCGCTGGCGGCCAGCACGAGCGCACCGAGCTCGTTCGTCGTGGACGACGGCTGCAGGCACGCAGCGTGTCGATCGCGATTGACTGCCGCGCGCTAGAACAGTTGTGCGGGCGCCTCGGTGTCCAGGGCGATCTCGCCGCGCCGCGAGGCCAGCCGATCGGCCAGGCGCGTGGGTTCGGGCAGGCGATAGGCGCGCAAGGTACGCAGCGTCCAGTCGAGCGCGCCCTGCATCGAGACGCGATGGCCCGGCGAGACGATCAGCGGATTGCAGCGCAGCTTGCTGCGCAACGCCCAGCCGATCTGCGTGCCGCCCAGCAGGATCGGGCTGTGGTCGCCGCGCTCGGGTCCCGGCTCGACGAAGCTGCCTGCCAGGCGTTGCTTGGCCACGCCGATGCTGGGCAAGCCGGTCACCACGCCAAAGTGCGCGGCGATGCCGAGCTTGCGCGGATGCGCGATGCCCTGGCCGTCGATGAAGACCAGATCGGGGGGGCGCGAGAGCAGTGCCAGCGCCTGCAGCAAGGCCGGCAGCTCGCGAAAACTGAGCAGCCCCGGTACGTAGGGCATCGAGGTGGGCACGCGCGCGACATGCGTCTCCAGCGGCAGCAGCGTGTCTGCATCCAGCAGCACCGCGGCCGCGCGCGTGGTCTGGCCGTCGTCTTCGAAGCCGACGTCGAAGCCGGCGAGCAGCTGCGGTGTTGCGCCGGCCTGGTCCTGCAGCACCACGCGATGTGCCAGTTGCTGTTGCAACTGTCGCGCCTGGATGACGCTGCCATCCCAACCGGCAAAAACGGGATCGATCGTTTGCATGGCCGCAGCATCGCGCGCTGGGCGTGGCGGTGTCGTGCACGCCTGCGATGCGCTGGCTGCCGTTACAATCGCAGGCTGATCGGCCCCCAATCGGAGAACCGTAGTGACCCGCAAACTCGTACTGCTGCGCCATGGCCAGAGCCAATGGAACCTGGACAACCGTTTCACCGGCTGGGTGGATGTGGAACTCACCGAGCAAGGCCGCCAGGAAGCCGCTGCGGCCGGCAAGCTGATGAAGGACGAAGGCCTGCAGTTCGATGTGGCGCACACATCGGTGCTCAAGCGCGCCATCCATACGCTGCAGGGCGCGTTGAAGGAACTCGACCAGGACTGGTTGCCGGTGTCCAAGAGCTGGCGCCTCAACGAGCGGCACTACGGCGGCCTGCAGGGGCTGGACAAGGCCGAGACGGCAGCCAAGCACGGCGAAGAACAGGTCAAGATCTGGCGCCGTTCCTACGACATCCCGCCGCCGGCGATGGACGTCAACGATCCGGGGCATCCGTGTCACGACCGTCGCTATGCCACGCTGGACCGCAATGCATTGCCGGGTACCGAGTCGCTGGCGACCACGCTGGTGCGCGTGCTGCCGTACTGGCACGACGCGATCGCACCGCAGTTGAAGGCCGGGCAGACCGTGCTGGTGACCGCGCACGGCAACTCGCTGCGCGCGCTGTACAAATACCTCAACGATGTCTCCAACGAGCAGATCCTGGAGCTCAACATCCCGACCGGCATCCCGTTGCTGTTCGAGCTGGACGACAACCTGCAGGTGCAAAGCTTCCGCTATCTGGGCGACCCGGAAGCGGCCAAGCGTGCCGCCGAAGCGGTGGCCAACCAGGGCAAGGCGAAGTAATCGCCGCATCCGCCGGCTGCGCTGCGTGCATGGCGCGCAGCGTGGTGTGGGTTTCGCAGCGCGCGTTCTAGTGAGGCGTGCGGGTTTGACACGCAGGCGGTGCCTGTTCGCGGATCGAACAGGTACCGCATGACCGCATGCGTGTGTTCTTGCAGGGGAGACATGATGTCCAGCAAGCGTAAAAGGCAACAAATGAGTGCCACCTACTGCCGCGCGTATCTGGTGACGTTGGGGCTGCTGTTGGCCGGTGGCAGTGCGGCGTTCGCGGTGCTGGCCTGGGGCAGCGTGTCCGCTTCGGCGATCGGTGTGGCGCTGCTGATCTGCGTCATGGGTGTGGCGCTGCTGATGTTCGGTTTTTTGGGGCCGTCGCGGCAGATGGAATCCTGGGCGGAGGCAGCGTCCGGGCATGAGGTCGCGCTGGTGCTGATGGCGCTGGCGTATCCGGTGTATCTGCTGATGGCGCCAATGTACGCACGCAAATGACCGCAGTCGATGGCGCGCTTCTGCGCCGGACTGCTGGGTGGTTTCCGCGGCGGTAGATGGCGCTGGCACGCGCGTGCCCAGCTGACGTGCAGTGTCTTGTTGGTCGTTGTGCGTTCTTCGATAAGGCGCGGCACCGGACGTCAGGGCGTTGCGGTGCCGTTGCGATGATGGTGTGGTTGGTGTGTCTGCGCTGATTGCCTACTTTTTTGACTGCGTCTGACGCGGTCGTCTGCCTTGGAGAATGGAAAGATGTTGAGCAAATTCGCGCCACTGTCGCTTGCGCTGGCCATCGCGGTGACGCTCTCGGCGTGTGGCAGTTCCGACGACAGCGCCAAGCCGGCACCGGCCGCAACGCCGGCCGCACCGACCAGGGTGGATGTGTCCAAGCTCGATGCACCGATCGTGGCCTTTGGCATCAACGACCTGGATCCGGCCATCAACGCGTGCCAGGACCTCAACGGCTTCGTCAATGCCAAGTGGCTCAAGGCCAATCCGGTGCCATCGGACCGCACTAGCTGGGGCAGTTTCGAAGTGCTGGCCGAGCGTTCGCTGACCATCCAGCACGCGCTGGTGGAGCAACTGGCGCGCGGCAACCTGTCGGCCGGTTCAGTGGATGCCAAGATCGCCGACCTGTGGCGCACTGGCTCGGACGAAGCGGCGATTGACAAGGCCGGCATCACGCCGCTGCAGCCACAGCTGAAGGCGATCGATGCGCTGACCCATGCGCCGTCCATTGCCGCGTGGTTGCGCGATAGCTATGCCAAGGGCCAGGGCTTCGTGTTCTCGTTCGGCGCCAATGCCGACTACAAGAATTCCGAACAGATGATCGCCTACGCGGGCCAGGGCGGTCTGGGACTGCCGGAAAAGGGCTATTACACCGATCCGGCGCAGGCCAAGATCCGTGAGCAGTACGTGGCCTACATCGCGCGCGTGCTGGAATTGTCCGGCGTTGCGCCAGCGCAGGCGGCAACCCAGGCCAAGGCGGTGATGGCGTTCGAAACGCGCCTGGCCAATGCCTCGCTGTCGCGCATCGAACTGCGCGACCCGGCCAAGCGCTACAACCCGGTCGATGTGGCCGGCGCCAATGCGGTCACGCCGCATTTCGACTGGCAGGCGTTCTTCAGCGCGCTCAAGGTGCCGGCCGGGACCTTCTCGCTGAGCCAGCCGGGTTACTTCGCCGAGCTCGATGCGATGCTGGCTGACACGCCGGTGGACACCTGGAAGGCCTACCTGCGTTTCCACAGCGTGGATGAGGCAGCGCCGTATCTGGCCAAACCGTTCGAGCAGGCCAACTTCGACTTCTATGCCAAGACGCTGCGTGGCCAGCAGGACATGTTGCCGCGCTGGAAGCGCACCTTGAACGCGGTCAACGAGGCGATGGGCGAGGCCCTGGGCCAGTTGTACGTGCAGTCCGCGTTCCCGGCCGAATCCAAGCAGCAGATGCAGCAGCTGGTGCAGAACCTCTCGGCGGCGCTCAAGGCGCGGCTGGAAAAACTCGACTGGATGAGCGCGGAAACCAAGCAGCGCGCGCTGGAGAAGTGGGCCAGCTTCACGCCCAAGATTGGCTACCCGGATCAATGGCGCGACTGGTCGGGCCTGGAGACCCGTGGCGATGGATTCCTGGCCAACATGCAGGCCGCGCAGGCATTCAACTACCGCTACATGCTGGACAAGATCGGTAAGCCGGTCGACAAGCGCGAGTGGCATATGACCCCGCAGACGGTCAATGCGTACTACAACGCCACGCGCAACGAGATCGTGTTTCCGGCCGCGATCCTGCAGCCGCCGTTCTTCGATCCCAAGGCCGACCCGGCATTGAACTACGGCGGTATCGGCGCGGTGATCGGGCACGAGATGATGCATGGCTACGACGACTCGGGCAGCCAGTTCGATGCCAAGGGCAACTTCGATACCTGGTGGACCGATGCGGACCGCAAGCTGTTCACCCAGCGCACCGACCAGCTGGTGGCGCAGTTCGACGGCTATGAGGCGATTCCCGGCGTACATGTCAAAGGCAAGCTGACCCTGGGCGAGAACATCGGCGACCTGGGCGGCCTCACCGTGGCCTACGACGCGCTGCAGATGGCGTTGCAGGAACAGCCCGACGCCGGCAAGGATATCGACGGTTATACCCAGGACCAGCGCTTCTTCATGAACTGGGCCACGGTGTGGCGCCGCAACTTCACCGACGGCGAACTGCGCGTGCGCCTGAACACCGATCCGCATGCGCCGGCCAATTTCCGCGCCAATGGCGCGCCGTCGAACATGCCGGCATTCGCGCAGGCATTCCAGTGCAAGCCCGGCGATGCGATGGTGCGTGGGGACAAAGAGCGCGTTGCAATCTGGTGATCGGCGCAACTGCAGCACGCGGGGTTGCGACCGCGCGTGCTGCAAATGCCGCGTTTTTAGCGGCTTTGTAGAGCCTGCTTGCGGCTGCGTCTGCACATCGGTCTGCCGGTGCAGCGTCTAGACTGCCGCGCTCCGAAGGGCAGGAAGCGGCAGTGACAAGGCGAAAGATCTTCAAGGCGATCGGGATCGGTTTACTGATCCTGGTGCTGGGCAGCGTGCTGTCGTTGTACGGCTACGGGCGCTTTGCCGATCGTCAGCGCGGTGCGGTGAGCCATGCGTTGCCTGCCACGGCGATTGCCACGCCGATCGATCGGGTCGTCGCGCCGCTGCAGCAGGCACATGCCGGCCAGACCGGCATGGTGATCCTGCCCGACAATGTCGACGCGTTCGCGGTGCGCGCGCTCACCGCGCGTGCGGCCGGGCGCAGCCTGGATCTGCAGTACTACATCTGGCATGCGGACTTCACCGGCAACCTGCTGCACAACGAGCTGCTGCATGCGGCCGATCGCGGCGTGCGCGTGCGCCTGCTGCTGGACGACATGAACATCCATGGCAGCGATTCAGTGCTGGCGGCGCTGGACAGCCACCCGCTGATCGAGATCCGGCTGTTCAATCCCACCCGTGCGCGCGAAGGCACGCTGATGCGCGGCGTGGAGATGGTGCTGCGCATGTTCAGCATCAATCGGCGCATGCACAACAAGGCCTGGATTGCCGATGGCCGGATGGCGGTGGTGGGTGGCCGCAATGTGGGCGACGAGTATTTCGATGCGGCGCGCGACACCAACTTCATGGACATGGACGCGGCATTGATGGGGCCGGCCGTGGGCCAGGCCGAGCAGGTGTTCGATGCGTACTGGAACAGCCCCAATGCCTTGCCGCTGGCCGCGCTGGTGACCGCGCAGCCGCAGGCACTGGATGCATTGCGCGGCAGTCTGGACGCCGGCCTGGAATCGGCACGCGCGCATCCCTACGTGGAGCGGCTGCGCCAGTCGCCGAGCGTGCAGGCATTGACGCAGGGCCAGCGCCAGGTGCATTGGCTGGACCAGGCGCGCATCGTCTCCGACCCGCCGGAAAAGGCCGAGGGCGCACCGCCGCAGGCGGACTGGATGACGCCAATCCTGATCGGCGAGATGGCGCGTGCGCAGCGCGAGCTGAAGGTGATCTCGCCGTACTTTGTGCCGGGCGGGGAAGGCATGCGCTGGATCGGCCAGTTGCGCCGGCGCAATGTGCGCGTCAGCGTATTGACCAATTCGCTGGCGGCAAACGATGTGGTTGCCGTCCATAGCGGCTATGCCGGTTACCGCGTGCCCTTGCTCACCCAGGGCGTGCGCCTGTACGAGCTCAAGCCGATGGGCAAGCCGGACGGCAGCCTGTTCGGATCCAGCGGGGCCAGCCTGCACACCAAGGCTTTCGTGGTGGACGACAGCAGCGGCTTCATCGGCTCGTTCAATCTGGATCCGCGCTCGATGAACCTCAATACCGAGATGGGCCTGCTGTTCAACGATCGCGCAGTGGCCGCGCAACTGGAACAGGTCTACAACCGCAAGATCGGTGCGCCGGTGAGTTACCGCGTGACCCTGGAGCACGGCGAGTTGCGCTGGCACGACGATGCGGCGCAACCGCCCGAGGTGTGGTCGCAGGAGCCGGCAGCCAGCGTGTGGCGGCGTGGTGCGGCGACGGTGATGGGCTGGTTGCCGCTGGAGTCGCAGTTGTAGTTCCGCGGCGCGCGCGTGCAGTGCGCTACTGCAGCTGTGTCACGATCTCGCGCGCCATCGCGCCCAGCGGCAGGATGCGGTCGGCGCCGCCGCGTTTGATCGCTTCCTTGGGCATGCCGAATACGATGCTGGTGTGCTCGTCCTGCGCCACCGTGCGCGCGCCGGCCTGACGCATTTCCAGCAGCCCGGCGGCGCCGTCGTCGCCCATGCCGGTCATGATGATGCCCAGCGCATTGCTGCCGGCCGCACGTGCGGCCGAGCGGAACAGCACATCCACCGACGGACGATGCCGGTTGACCGGTGGGCCTTCCATCACTTCGACAAAGTATTGCGCGCCACTGCGGCGCAGCAGCAGATGCTTGCCGCCGGGCGCGATCAATGCGCGGCCCGGCATCACCCGGTCGTTGTTGGCCGCTTCCTTCACCGCGATCTGGCACAGGCCGTTGAGGCGCGCGGCGAAGGCGGCGGTGAATTTCTCCGGCATGTGCTGCACGATCACGATGCCGGGGCAGACGCGCGGCAGGGCGGTCAGCACTTCTTCCAGCGCCTGGGTGCCGCCGGTGGAGGTGCCGATGGCGACGATGCGCTCGGTGGTCTGCGCCAGCGCGCGCCCGCTTTGCGCCGGCAGGATCACATCGGCGGTGTGCTTGACCTCCGCTTCCAGCGGCGCTGCGGCAACCCGCGCGGCCAGCCGTTTGACGTTGGCGCGTGCGGCGCTGCGCACCGTATTGACCAGTTCCTCGGCCGAGTCGGTGAGGAACTGCTTGAGCCCCAGTCGCGGCTTGGTCACCACGGCCACCGCACCGGCGGCCAGGGCGTCCATGGTGACGCGTGCGCCTTTTTCGGTGAGCGTCGAACAGATCACCACCGGGGTGGGGCGCTCGCTCATGATCTTGCGCAGGAAGGTGATGCCATCCATGCGCGGCATTTCCACATCCAGCACGATCACGTCCGGCCATTGCTTGCGCATCTTCTCGATCGCCAGCAACGGGTCGGCCGCGGTGGCGATGACCTCGATGTCGGCCGCGTCGTTGAGCACGCCCACCAACACCTGGCGCACCACCGCCGAGTCGTCGACGACCATGGCCTTGATGGGACTGGGGCTGGCAGCTGGGCGGTTGAGGGCTATCGACACGGCGGATCCTTGGCTCAGGCCTTGCGGAAGATCGAGGGTGCCACCTGGACCAGATCGATGTCGAGTTCGCTCAGGCTTTCCGAATGACCGATGCAGAAATATCCGCCCGACTTGAGGTTGGACAGCACGCGCAGGATGACCTCGCGCTTGGTCTGGCCATTGAAATAGATCATCACATTGCGCAGGAAGATCGCATCGAAGCTGCCCAGCATCGGCAAGGCCGTGTTGAGGTTGGCATGCACGAACTTGACCCGGTCGCGCAGCCGGCGTTCCACCAGCAAGGTGCCGTCGTACTCGCCCTGACCACGCAGGCAATAGCGTTTGAGATAGGGCTGCGGAATGCCGTCGATGCGTTGCAGCGCGTAGTGCCCGGTGCGGGCCTTGGCCAGCACGCGGGTGCTGATGTCGCTGCCGACCACTTCGAACGGCCGTCCCTGCAAGGCATCGTCCAGCACCATCGCCATGCTGTAGGCCTCTTCGCCGCTGGAGCTAGCCGCGCTCCAGCAGCGGAACGGCAGGCCGCCGCGATGTTCGCCGGCCAGCTTGCGCAGCAGCTCGAAGTGCTTGGGCTCGCGGAAGAAGTAGGTCTCGTTGGTGGTCAGCAGATCGATCGCGGTCTGGATCTCGGCGCGGTCCTGGCGGCTTTCCAGCAACTGCAGGTACTGCGTGTAATTGCTGAACTGGTGTTCGCGCAGGCGCTTGCCCAGGCGGCCGCACAACATGGCCTTCTTGCCCGAGGAAATGCTGATACCGGCCGCTTCGAAGATGAAGCGCTGGAAGCGGCCGAATTCCTGTTCGGTGATGGCGGTGGACGTGCTCATGTCAGGCGCCGTCCGCATCGCTGGGCAGTGCGTTGCCGCACAGGCGGGCGATGCGCACGGCGTGTTCGCGCCACCATTCCGACAGCATCGGCCCGGGCATCGGCGAGCCCATCAGATAGCCTTGCGCCAGGTCGCAGCCCAGCTCGCGCAGCAGGCGCCAGTCGTCCGGGGTCTCCACTCCTTCGGCCACGGCGGTGAGGTCGAGCCGGTGCGCCAGTTCCAGCGTCGATTCGAGCACGGTGCGCTGGCTGCGGCTGCGATGGGCGGCATGCACGAAGCTGCGATCCAGCTTGAGTTCGGTGAAGGGAATGCTGGCCAGGCGCTGCAGCGAGGAAAACCCCGTGCCGTAGTCGTCGATCGACAGGCCAAAGCCATGCAGGCGCAGGCGCGCCAGCATGCTCAGGGCATTGGCCGGCTCGACGATGGCGCTCTCGGTGAGTTCCAGCACCAGATCGGCAGGGCTCAGGCCGTTGTCGCTCAGCTTGCCGCACAGTTGTTCGAGAAAGCCCTGCTCGCTGAGCAGGTTGGGCGACAGGTTCAAGGCCAGGCTCAGCTCGAAGCCTTCTGCGCGCCAGTCCACCAGTTGCGCGACCGCCAGGTCGATCACCTGCTGGGTCAATGCATGGATCAGGCCTTCGCGTTCGGCCAGCGGAATGAAGCGCTCCGGCCCGATCATGTCGCCTTGCGGGCGGCGCCAGCGCGCGAGTGCTTCCACACCGCGCAGGCGGCCATCCCTGAGATCGAGCTTGGGTTGGTAGGCCACGCGGATTTCGCCGCGGCGCATGGCCCGGTCCAGCCGCGATGCCGCCGCGCCACCGCTGGACATCAGCGGCGATATCGCCGGC
Organism: Xanthomonas sp. NCPPB 1826; assembly: GCF_056725285.1. NCBI lineage: Bacteria > Pseudomonadati > Pseudomonadota > Gammaproteobacteria > Lysobacterales > Lysobacteraceae > Xanthomonas > Xanthomonas sp. NCPPB 1826. The sequence goes on along the minus strand of NZ_CM161521.1, from coordinate 3,404,279 downwards.
TGTGCAAACGCAGGCGCGTTCGTGGCCAGTCCCGGTTCGCACTCCAGCACATTGGCCAGGTCCTGCAGATGCATCGGCTTTTCGATGCCGCCGAGCACGCGCACGCCGGCGCTGCGGCTGAGCTGCATCACCGCATCGATCAGGGCGCCGCCGCGCTGCGAGACCACCACCACCGGCACGCTGTACTTGCCGCGCGCCAGTGCATCGAGCAGCTGCACGCCGTCCATGCCCGGCATTTCCAGATCGATCAGCAGCAGCGATGGCGAAATCGCACTGCCCAGCCAGGCCAGCGCAGCGTGACCGTCGACCGCGCCGTCGACCGCGACGGCGCCGAGCTGGCGGCACAGTGCCATTGCGTGTTCGCGCTGGACCACGCTGTCGTCGACGACCAGTACCGGGCCGTCCAGCGCGCAGCTGCAGGAGAGAAGGGTGGGGCGCATGGGAGTCCTTGCGTGCATGCTGGACATGTCAGGCTGCCAGCTCGGCGACAGGCAGCTGGGCGAGTGCGTCGTTGCCCAGCACCGCGTCGGCGTCGAGCAGGATCACGAAGCGTTCGCCGATCCTGGCCATCGCATGGATGCATTCGCGTGCGATGCCGGCGCCAAAACTGGGCGCGCCGGCGATGGCGTCGGGTGCGATCTCCAGCACTTCGCTCACCGCGTCCACCAGCAGGCCGAGCACCTGATGCGTCTGGCCATGGGCAATCTCCACGATCACGATGCAACTGCGCTTGGTGATCGCGCTCGCATTGCGGCCGAAGCGTTGCTGCAGATCCACCACCGGCACCACCGCGCCGCGCAGGTTGATCACGCCGCGCAGGGCCGGCGGCATCATCGGCACGTCGGTGGGCGCGCGGTATTCGATGATTTCCTTGATGCCGAGGATGCCCAGGCCGAACATCTCCGTGCCCAGCAGAAAGGTCAGGTATTGCTGCGGTGCCGTCGATGACGGCGCAACGATGCGTGTGGTGGTGGTGGCTGCGCTGTGCGGTTGCATCGTCGTTTCCTCAGAAGCTGGCGAACTGCGATTCGTCGATCGCATCGGCGGTGGTCGCCACCGCGCTGATCTGGCGCACGTTGCTGCGACGCGGCGGTGCGCTGACCGCGGTGCTGCTGGCATGCGTTGCGATCCGGCGCGGGCCAGGCTTGTTGCTGGGCGATGCCACCGCGCGCGCGCTGTTGCCGAGCCGGAAGAAGCCCATCAACTGCTGCAGTTGTTCGGCCTGCGCGCTCATTTCCTCCGAAGTGGCGGCCAGCTCTTCGGCATTGGCCGCGGCCGACTGCGTGGTCTGGTTCAACTGGCCGACGGCGGTGTTGATCTGGCTGACGCCGGCGGTCTGTTCTTCGGAGGCGGCGGCGATTTCCTGCACCAGGTCGGAGGTGCGGCGGATCGAGGGCACCATCTCGCCGAGCACGCGGCCGGCGCTTTCGGCCAGGTCCACACTGGAGCCGGCCACCTCGCCGATCTCCTGCGCGGCGATCTGGCTGCGCTCGGCCAGCTTGCGCACTTCCGCCGCCACCACCGCAAAGCCCTTGCCGTGTTCGCCGGCACGCGCGGCCTCGATCGCGGCATTGAGCGCCAGCAGATTGGTCTGGTAGGCGATGTCGTCGATGATGCCGATCTTCTTGGCGATGTCCTTCATCGCCACCACGGTGGCGCGCACGGTGTCGCCGCCGTCGGCCGCTTCGCTGGCGGCCTTGGCGGCCATGCTGTCGGTGACGCGCGCGTTCTCGGTGTTCTGCGCGATGGAGGCGGTCATCTGTTCCAGCGAAGCGCTGGTCTCTTCCACGCCGGCGGCCTGTTCGCTGGCGGCCTGGGCCAGTGCCTGCGCGGTGGCGCTGACCTGTTCGGAGGCGCTGGCCAGGTTCTCGGCGTTGCGGTTGACCTCATCGACGATCTCGGTCAGCCGGCTCATGGTGGTGTTGACGTAGCGCTGCATGTCGGCGAAGGCGCCTTCGTAGCGGCCTTCCACGGTGTGGGTGAGGTCGCCGTCGGCCATTGCGCCCATCACCTGGATCACCTCGGAAATGCTGCGCAGGTTGCCGCGCGCACGCTCCACGGTGTCGTTGATGAAGGCCTTCTTGCCCGGCAGCTGCGCTAGCGGTGCCTCGAAGTTGCCGCGGCCGAACTCGGCCACCACGCCCATCGCCAGTTTCTTGACTGCGATATGCGCGCCCACCATCTGGTTGATGCCGGTGGCCATGCTGCGGAAATCGCCGTCGAAGCCGCTGCTGTCGATCACCACATCGATGTCGCCGGCCTCGTGTTCGGCCGACATGTGGTTGATCTCGCGGATCAGGCCGGTGAGGTTGCCGCGCACCTGTTCCAGGGTTTCGTTGATGAAGCGCTTCTTGCCCGGCAGCAACGGTAGCTGCGCGGTGAAGTTGCCGCGGCCGAACTCGGCCACGCAGGCGATGGCCTGCTTCTTGACCGCGATGTGGCTGGCCACCATCGCATTGATGCCTTCGGCCATGCGGCGGAAATCGCCGCTGAAACGCTGGCTGTCGATGACCACGTCGATATCGCCGGCATCGTGCTCGGCCGCCATGCGGTTGACCTCGGCGACCATGCCGGTGAGGTTGCCGCGGATCTGCTCGACGATCTCGTTGATGAAGGCCTTCTTGCCCGGCAGGCGTTCCAGCTCGGCGGAGAAGTTGCCGCGGCCAAACTCGGCCACGCAGGCCATGGCCTGCTTCTTGACCGCGATGTGGCTGGCGACCATGCGGTTGATGCCTTCGCCCATGGTGCGGAAGTCGCCGTCGAAACGCGCCACGTCGATGCGGACATCGATCTCGCCGGCATCGTGTTCCTGCGAAACGCGATTGATCTCTTCGTTGACGTGGGCGATGTTGCCTTGCACCTTGCGCAGTGCACGCAGCACCTCGCAGGCCTGCTCATCGCGCAACTGCGGCAGGGCGACGGCGAAGTTGCCGCGCGCAAAGGCATCCAGCGTGGTGGTGGCAAGCTGCAGCGAGCCGGTCGCGCTGCGGATCGCATGGAGCAGCAACGCACCGCTGACGAGTGCGGCCAGGACGCTGGCGGCGAGCAGGGCGCCGTGCGACAGCGTCAGCGCAAAGCCGGCGACCACCACCACGACGGGCAAGGCGAGGGCGAGGGCGGCGGTGAACCACAACTGCGTGGCGATCGGGAGACGGTGTGACATGGCGGCAGCTTCCTGGGCTCAGGGAACAACGGATGACGCGGTGATGTGGGGAGTGCTGGTGTGGTGACTCAGGCCGCCAGGGCGTCCTGGTTTGGATGCAATTGCTGCAGCAGGCTGGGCACATCGAGAATCAGCGCGACATCGCCGCTGCCCAGGATGCTCGAGCCACTGATGCCCTTGACCTGCGCGAAGACCTTGGATAACGGCTTGATCACGGTCTGCCATTCGCCCAGCAAGGTGTCCACGACCAGGCCGAAGCGCTGGGCGCCCTGGCGGATCACCACGATGCTTTCGCGCGCCGGGGTCCTGCCGCCGAGCGCGAACAGCTCGCGCAGGCGCACATACGGCAGCACGCTGCCACGCAGGTCGATGTAGTCGCTGGCGTAGTCGGGGGTGAACTCCACGCATTCCTCCACCACGTCCAGCGGCACCACGAACACCGACTTGCCGACGCCGACCTGGAAGCCGTTGATGATGGCCAGCGTCAGCGGCAGCCGCACCGAGATGGTGGTGCCCACGCCGGCGCTGCTGTCGATCTCCACGGTGCCGCGCAGCGCGGTGATGTTGCGCTTGACCACGTCCATGCCGACGCCGCGCCCGGACAGGTTGGTGACCTTTTCAGCGGTGGAGAACCCCGGCTCGAAGATCATCGCAAACACCTCGCGGTCGCTGAGCTGGCGGCCCGGTTCGATCAGGCCGCGTTCCAGTGCCTTAGCCAGGATGCGGTCGCGGTTCAGGCCGCCGCCGTCGTCGGTGATTTGGATGACGATGCTGCCGGAGTCGTGATACGCATTGAGGCCAACGGTGCCGCGTGCGGGCTTGCCGCGCGCCACGCGCACGTCTGCCGGCTCGATGCCGTGGTCCATGGCGTTGCGCACCAGATGGGTGAGCGGGTCGCCGATCTTTTCCACCACCGACTTGTCCAGCTCGGTGTCCTCGCCGGCCACCACCAGCGCGATGTCCTTGCCGAGTTCGCGCGCCACATCGTGTACCACGCGCTGGAAGCGGCTGAAGGTGCCGCCGATCTTGACCATGCGCAGTTGCAGGGCACTTTCGCGTACCTCTTCCACCAGGCCGGCCAGGATCGAGGCCGATTCCAGCAACTGCGCGTCGCCGGTGCGCTGTGCGTTGGCATTGGTGCCGGCCACCGCGATGATGAGTTCGCCGACCAGATCGATCATGCGATCGAGCTTGTCGGCATCGACGCGGATCGAGCGCGCGTCGGTGTTGCGTGTGCCGGTGTCCTGCGGCGCGCGTGCCGGCGCTGCGGCCGGGACGGCAGCCAGCGCGCCGACCACCGGCGCGGCAGCCACGACCGGCTCGCTGGCAGGCACGGCGCTGGCGTCCATCGGTGCCGGCACCGAGAGGATCTCCAGGTCGCAGTCTTCGCGCACGAACTCGAACACGTCCTCGATCGCGGCACGGTCGGCATCGCTGCGCAGCAGGATCTGGAAGCCCAGATAATTGGCTTCCGGATCGAGCGCTTCGAAGCTCGGCAGCTGGCTGGCATCGGTGCTGATCGACTCGACCGAGCCCAGCCCGCGCAGGTTGCGGATCAGCTTGAGCGGCGAGTTGCCGTAGCGCAGCGCGTCGGCGAACAGTTTCAGCGCGATGCGCCAGTAACCGCTCTGTTTTTCCGGGGTGCTGTGCTGGATGGCGGAGGCGGTGACACCGCATGCGCTGGCCTGCAGGTAGGTCTGCAGTTGTGCCAGCAGCGGTTCGGCCTCTGCCGCCAGTGCGTCGGCATCGGCGTGAGCGGGGTCGGCGGCGGTTTCCACCAGGGCATGGATGTGGTCGCAGCACACCAGCAGCAGCGCGATCAGTTCCGAGCTCAGCGTCAGCGCGTCGTCGCGCACCAGGTCCAGCACGCTTTCCACGACATGGGTGAAGCCGACCAGCTGCGGCAGATCGAACAGGCCGCCCGAGCCCTTGATGGTGTGCGCCGCACGGAAGATCGCGTTGACCGCATCCGGCGAGGACTCGCCACGCTCGGCTTCGAGCAGGTGACGTTCCATGTCTTCGAGCAGGTCCCGGCTCTCGGCCAGGAAGGTCTGCATCAGCTGGTTCATATCCATACGCGTCGCCGGTCCGTTAGTGAATGCGTTCGCCGATACCAGCAACCGCATGCGGGTACAAGGCTTCGAGCAGGCCGAGCAGTTCGATCACGTCGACCACCGCGCGGCTGGAATCGGTCAGCGAAAATGGCCGGCCGTCGGCCTGGATCGCCTGCTTGGTCGCCAGCAGCAACTGCAGGCCGGTGGTGTCGATCTCGCTGACCGCGCCCAGGTCCAGGTGCAATCCGCCCGGATGCAGCAAGGCCGGCTGCAGCAGCGGCTTGAGTTCGGCAGCGCGACGGATGGTCATCTCGCCTTCCAGGGCGAGCGTCAGCGGCGCGGGTAGATCGGACAGTGGCGTGTTCATTGATGCCTCAAGCGATGCGATGGCGCACGGATGCGTGCCATGACGCGGAAGAAGGTCGCTCCGGCGTGGCTTGCGTGGGCAGCTCTGCACACGCGGACATGCCGGTCCATGCAGGTATCGGCGCGTGACAGGAATATTTAGGCCAAATTCAGTGCAGTGACGGATTTGAGAAATCCATCACTGCCTGGGCATTAATTGCTCAGCTTTGTCGCAAGCAGGCTCAGGAAACCAATGTCCTGGACAGTCCTGCAGGACAGATAGCCGCCTTTCAGCCGACTTCTTTAATGCGTGCGGCCCGGATCTGCGCACGGCCGCTGCCGCGAAAACGCATGAAACAGGCGGCATGCGTCACGCCCGGCATCGCAATGTTGCGAAGGGCGTTAGTGAAAATGCCGCATTGGCCCGGATTGACTTCGCGCCGCGATCGCAACGCGCCCGCCGCGTGCTTGCGTCCTGCACGGTCGAGAGCGCTGCATAAAGCAGGCGCAACCGACCGCGCAGCGCGCTTATCTCGGCGCCAGCATCGTCAGCAGCCCACGTGCGGCGTTGAAGCGGTCCGCGCCTTCCGGTAGCGGTAGCTTGATGCGCAGTTTGTCCGGGCCGTCCATGGTGTAGATCTTGGGCTGCTTCTGGATCATTTGGATCACCGCGACCGGATCGATCGCCGGTTTCGCCTCGAAGACCAGCCGGCCGCCGTTCTCGCCCAGGTCCAGCTTGCGCACACCCAGCGCATTGGCCTGCAGCTTGAGCTCGGCAATCGCGAACAGGTGCTTGACCGGGTCCGGCAGCAGGCCGAAGCGGTCGATCATCTCCACCTGCAATTCGCGCAGCGCATCGGCGTCGCGGGCGCTGGAGATGCGCTTGTACAGCGTCAGGCGCGTATGTACGTCGGGCAGGTAATCCTCGGGAATCAGCGCGGCCACATGCAGTTCGACCTCGGCACCGCGGACCTCCTCACCGGCATCCAGGTCCGGCAGCTTGCCCTGGCGGATGCTGCGCACCGCGCGTTCCAACAGCTCGGTATACAGGCTGAAACCGACCTCGGCCATCTGCCCGCTCTGGTCTTCGCCCAGCAGCTCGCCGGCACCGCGGATTTCCAGATCGTGGGTGGCCAGGGTAAAGCCGGCACCGAGCTCGTCCATGGAGGCGATCGCCTCCAGGCGCTTCTCCGCATCGGAGGTCATCGAGCGACGATCCGGCACCACCAGGTACGCGTAGGCGCGGTGATGCGAGCGGCCGACGCGTCCGCGCAGCTGGTGCAACTGCGCCAGGCCGAAGCGGTCGGCGCGGTTGATGATGATGGTGTTGGCATTGGGGATGTCGATGCCCGATTCGATGATCGTTGTCGACAGCAGCACGTTGAAGCGCTGCTTCTGGAAATCCAGCATCACCCGTTCCAGCTCGCGCTCGGGCATCTGCCCATGCGCGATGCCGATGCGTGCTTCCGGCACAAGCTCGGACAGCTCGCGCTGCATGCGTACGATGCTTTCCACATCGTTATGCAGGAAGTACAGCTGCCCACCGCGACTGAGCTCGCGCTGGAAGGCCTCGCGCAGCAGCGCGTTGTCCCAGGCGGTGATGAAGGTCTGCACCGCCAGCCGGTTCGGCGGTGGGGTGGCGATGATCGACAGGTCGCGCAGCCCGGCCATGGCCATGTTGAGCGTGCGCGGGATGGGGGTTGCGGTGAGCGTGAGCAGATGCACGTTGGCGCGCATCGCCTTGAGCGCTTCCTTCTGCCGCACGCCGAAGCGCTGCTCTTCGTCGACCACGACCAGGCCCAGGTCCTTGAACTTGACGTCCGGCTGCAGCAGCCGGTGCGTGCCGATGATGACGTCGATCTCGCCGCTGGCGACCTTCTCCAGCTCGGCCTTGATCTCCTTGGTGCTCTTGAAGCGCGACAGCACTTCCACCTTCATCGGGTAATCGGCGAAGCGGTCGCGGAAGTTGCGGTAATGCTGCTCGGCCAGCAACGTGGTCGGCACCAGCACCGCGACCTGCTTGCCGGCGCTGGCGGCGGCAAATGCGGCGCGCACGGCCACCTCGGTCTTGCCGAAGCCGACGTCGCCGCAGACCACGCGGTCCATCGGCTGGCTGCTGCCCAGATCGCGCAGCGTCGCATCGATGGCCGCCAGCTGGTCGGCGGTTTCCTCGAACGGAAAGCCGGCCGCGAACGGTTCGTACATCGCCCGGTCCACCTGCAGCGCCAGACCGGCACGCGCACGTCGGCGGGCCTGGATTTCCAGCAATTCGGCCGCCACGTCGCGGACCTTTTCGGCCGCCTTGCGCTTTGCCTTGGTCCATTGCTCGCCGCCCAGCGAATGCAGTGGCGCGGTCTCGGCCGAGGCGCCGGAATAGCGGCTGATCAGATGCAGCTGCGCCACCGGCACATACAGCCGGTCGCCCTTGGCGTACTCGATTTCCAGGAACTCGCCGGGCATGCCGCCGGCGTCGAGCACGATCAGGCCGCGGTAGCGGCCCACACCGTGGTCCTCGTGCACGATCGGCGCGCCTTCGGACAGCTCGCCCAGGTCGCGGATGATCGCTTCCGGCTCGCGTCCGACCCGGCGGCTGCGGCGCGGCTGGTTGGCGCGCTCGGGAAACAGCTGGCGCTCGGTCAGCACCGCAATCTGCGGGGCGTCCAGCGCAAAGCCGTCTTCCAGCGGCGCCACGGTGATGCCGAAGCGCAGCTTGGGCGCCGCCAGGAAGGCGGGCAGGTCGGCGACGACCTCCGGCTTCAGCTGCGCGGCGGCCAGCACTTCCATCAAGGCTTCGCGCCGGCCGGCGGTATCGGCGGCCACCAGCACGCGGCCGGGGTAATGGCCCAGGAACGAGGCCAACGCCTGACCAGCCGGGGCGTCTTTTGCCGCCACCGGCAGCGGCGGCAACGGCTGGTCGCCCAGCGCGGCGGCCTCGTCGATGCGCGGATGGTCGCTGGCCCAGACTTCGATGCGCGCCAGCTTGTTGAGCCGCTCGCGCAGTGCGTCCGGCGACTGATACAACTCGTCCGGCGTCAGCAGCGGGCGCTCCACATCGTGGCGGCGTTGCTCGTAGCGGTCCTGCGCCTGCGCCCAGAACGTGTCGGCCGCGTTGGAGACGCCGGTGGCGACCAGCGGCAGCACGCGCTTGTCCAGATAATCGAACAAGGTGGCGGTCTTGCTGAAGAACATCGGCAGGTAATACTCCACCCCCGACGGCGCCAGCCCCGACTTCAGATCCTGATACAACGCGCTGCGCCGGGTGTCCACGTCGAAACGCTCGCGCAGGCAGGCCAGCACACGCTCCACGCTGGCATCGTCCATCGGCACTTCACGGCCGGGCAGCAGCTTGACGGCCTCGACCTTGTCCAGCGAGCGCTGCGATTCCGGGTCGAAGGCGCGGATCGAGTCGATATCCTCGTCCAGCAACTCGATCCGCAACGGCGTGGCTTCGCCCATCGGGAACACGTCGAGCAGGCCGCCGCGCACTGCAAAATCGCCCGGGTCCATCACCTGCGGCACGTTGCGGTAGCCGGCGCTTTCCAGACGGCGTTTTTCCGCATCCAGATCCAGCCGCTGGCCGACCTTGAGATCGAAACTGCCGCCGACGATGTAGCTCAGCGGTGCCAGTTGCTGCATCAGTGTCTGCACCGGCACGATCACCACGCCACGGGTCAGTGTGGGCAACCGATGCAGTGCGGCCAGGCGCTGGCTGATGATCTCCGGGTGCGGGCTGAACTGGTCGTAGGGCAGGGTTTCCCAATCGGGAAACGGCACCACCGGCAGCGTCGCATGCTCGCCGAGCAAGGCATGCAGATCCGCCTCGATCTGATGCGCGCTCTGGTTGTCGCGGGCGATCACCAGCAGCGGGCCGGCATGCACCTCGGCGGCGCGTGCGATCGACCAGGCCAGCGCAGTCGGCGAAGACGGAGCGCGCCAATAGGCGCGGAGCTGGCCGGACTTGGGCAGCGGCGGGGAGGGGAAGGTGGTTGGCGACGGCATCAGCCGGCAATTTTACCAGAGCCCCCACCGCGGCCGGTCCATCCGGCGTGAAAGCCGGCGTCGGCCCACCTGCGCCGCGTTGATCGGATGTGCGGCGCACTCGCCATCTGCATACCGACCACCCCGACAGGTCAACAATCAAAGCCAGGTGAGTCGAGGGTGCGGCGTCCTCACCGCTCGCGGGACACGCCGTGAATCCGTCCGTGGAGGCTCGGTGGCGGCATCCATGCCGCCACACGGTCCCGCAATCGGCGAGGACACCGCCCCAGACAGGTAGTCGGTCGTTTAAAAAGCTGGTCCGCTGCCCTGGCTTTCTTGCGGAACGCGCGGACGCGCTCTTGCCTGACACCGTGCTGCTCGCACTATGCGGACCGACCATCCCGACAGGTCCTTGCCTGCTTACCGTCGCGGGACCTTACGCGGCATGGATGCCGCGTAAGAGCCTACATGGACGTACTTGCGGCGTGTCCTGCGATGGTGGGCGGGCAAGGGCGCTGCAGCCAAGCAGCAGATCAACAATCAAAGCCAGGTGAGTCCAGGGTGCGGCGTCCTCACCGCTCGCGGGACACGCCGTGAATCCATCCGTGGAGGCTCGGTGGCGGCATCCATGCCGCCACACGGTCCCGCAATCGGCGAGGACACCGCCCCAGACAGGTAGTCGGTCGTTTAAAAAGCTGGTCCGCTGCCCTGGCTTTCTTGCGGAACGAGCCGACGCGTTCTTGCCTGACACCGTGCTGCTCGCACTATGCGGACCGACCATCCCGACAGGTCCTTGCCCGCTTACCGTCGCGGGACCTTACGCGGCATGGATGCCGCGTAAGAGCCTACACGGACGTACTTGCGGCGTGTCCCGCGATGGTGGGCGGGCAAGGGCCTTGCAGCCAAGCGACAGATCAACAATCAAAGCCAGGTGAGTCAAGGGCGCGGCGGCCGTCCCAATCCCCAATCCCCAATCCCGAATCCCAGCCCCTCAGGCATCCAGCTCGAGCACCATCCGCACCAGCTCCGGCGAATCCGGATGCGGCTGCGGCTTGAAGCCCAGCGACTCGGCCAGCTGCAGCATCGGCACATTGCTTTGCAGCACGTCGCCGAACAGGCAATCCAGGTATTTGCGCCGTGCCCACTTGACCAGCTTGCGCATCAGCTGCCGTCCCAGCCCCTGGCCGGCGACGAAGCTGCTGACCAGGATGGTGTACTCGGCCTGGCGGGTGCCCGGCACCAGCGCTGCGCGCGCCACCGCACCTACCAGGGCTTCGCCCGGGGGCAGCTGTTCGGCGGCCACCAGGACGATCTCGCTCTTGGGATTGGGATGGGTCAGGCGCTGCACCATCTCCGGGGTGATTTCGGCGGAGGAACGCACGAAGCGCGCGCGGATTTCCTCCGGTCCCAACAGGCTGAAGGCACCCTGCAGCGGCGGACCGTCCTCGGGACGGATCGGGCGGAGCAGGAGCGTGCGGCCATTGGGCAGGCTGAAGTTTTCATGCCAGGGAGGCATGCGATTGCGAATGGCCATGACCGGTGTTCCTTAAAGATCGGAAGATTCTGGCACCAGCCCAGCGCACAACCGTGAATGAATCCGGTGCGCCGCTGGGGCCGTCAGGGGGTGGCAGTGCTTCCCTCATCACTGTACCGAGCGATACCGTGATCCAGTCGTGAGTATGCAGCCGCGTTCGCCAGTACGAGCAGGCGCTGGCATCGCCGACTCAGGCGTCCTGGCGCAGCCACTCCAGCCGGGTCGATGCACCTGCTTCGCCTAGATGCTGCTTCAGCACCGGCAGCGCGGGCGCCAGCACCTGGTCGAACTGCCACGGCGCATTGACGATCAGCAGCCCGCTGCCGGTCAGGCGCAGCGGCGAGTCGTCCGGGCGCACCTGCAGCTCGGCCACCAGCACCGACTTGGCCGGCAGCGTGGCGGCCTTGCGCATGAACGGCTGCAGGCTGCGGCGCAGCTTGATCGGGTACCACACCATGCAGATCGCCTGCGGCCAGCGCGCCAGCGTCTCGCGCACGCTGTGGATGACCTGCGGGTACTCGGCTTCCTGCGCCTCGTACGGCGGGTCGATCAGCACCAGCCCGCGGCCGATCTTGGTCTCGCCCGCACGTGGCGGCACGAATGCGCGAATCGCCTCGTAGCCATCGCCGGCATGCACGCGCACGCGGCTGTCCCTGGCGAACAGGCGCTTGAGCGCCTCGGCCTCTTCCGGCTGCAACTCGCAGAACGCCATGCGGTCCTGTTCGCGCAGCGCCTGCGCCGCCAGCAACGGCGAGCCGGGGTAATGGTTGATCTGGATGCCGGCGGTGGGGCGCGCCGGCTTCTGGCCGGGCGTGGCCGGGCGGGCGACGGTGTGGTTGTCGGCCTGCACCGCGCGCAGATAGCGCTCGACCACCTCGGGCAGGGTCGATTCGGCCATCAGCCGCATCACCCCGGCATCGGCCTCGTTGGTCTTGCGGCTTTCCTCGCCGCCGAGCTGGTAACGCCCGCGTCCGGCATGGGTGTCGAGCACGAAGAACGGCGTGTCCTTGCGCTTGAGGGTGTCGATCAGCGCCAGCAAGGCGATGTGCTTGAGCACGTCGGCATGGTTGCCGGCATGGAAGGCGTGGCGATAGTTCATCGCGGCAGTGTACGGGCCGCGCCAGCATGCGGCTATGCTGCGCGCCATGTCCGAGTCCCCCGCCCGCGTGCTCGTCGTCGAAGACGAAGCCGCCATTGCCGATACCGTGCTGTACGCGCTGCGCAGCGAAGGCTATGCGCCCGAACACTGCCTGCTGGGCCGTGACGCATTGGCACGCCTGCGTGCCGACCCGGCCGATGTGGTGGTGCTGGACGTGGGCCTGCCGGATATCAACGGCTTCGAGGTGTGCCGCACGCTGCGCGGGTTCAGCGACGTGCCGGTGATCTTCCTGACCGCGCGCAACGACGAGATCGACCGTGTGCTCGGCTTCGAACTGGGCGCCGACGACTACATGGCCAAGCCGTTCTCCCCGCGCGAGCTGGTGGCGCGGGTGCGCGCGCGGCTGCGTCGTCGCCATGCGGCCGCCGTGGCGGAGCCGGGCTGGCAGCCGCATGGCGCGTTTGCGATCGATCGCGAGGGCAGCCGCATCCGCTACGGCGATGCGCTGCTGCCGCTGACCCGCTACGAGTACGCGCTGCTGTCGGCGCTATTGCAGCGCCCCGGCGCGATCCTGAGCCGCGCGCAGCTGATGGACCGCGGCTGGGACGCCAGTGCCGACAGTGCCGACCGCACCGTGGACACCCATATCAAGACGCTGCGCGGCAAGCTGCGCCAGGCCGGCGTGCCGGCCGACCCGATCCGCACCCACCGTGGCCTCGGCTACGCGCTGGAGCTGTAACCATGGCCGCGCGCAGGCATCGCGTTGTTCTTCGGGCCGGGGCCTGAGATGCGGCTCGGTCTCAAGCTGTTCCTAGGCTTCTTCCTGATCGTCGGGCTGGCCGCGTTCTTCGTGATGCGGGTGTTCGTCAACGAGGTCAAGCCGGGCGTGCGCCAGGCGATGGAATCCACGCTGGTGGACGCGGCCAACGTATTGGCGGAAATGGCCAGCGGCGAGCTGGCTGCCGGCACCATCGCCAGCGGCAGCTTTGCGCGCAACGTGGCGCAGGCGCAGCGGCGCGACCCCAAGGCCTGGGTGTGGCGATTCCGCAAGAACAATGTGGCCTACCGCGTCACCGTCACCAACGCGCGCGGCGTGGTGGTGTTCGACTCGCTGGGCCGCGATGTGGGCCGCGACAACTCGCGCTGGAACGATGTCTATCGCACCTTGCGCGGCGAATACGGCGCGCGTTCCAGCCCCGAGGTCGATGGCGACCCGACCGCCACGGTGATGCATGTGGCCGCACCGATCTACGCGCCGAATGACCCGGCCAAGTTGATCGGCGTGCTGACGCTGGCGCAGCCCAATCGCAGCATCGACCCGTTCATCGAGGCCAGCCAGCGCAACATCCTGCAACGCGGTGCCTGGCTGATCGGCATTTCCGCGCTGATCGGCATCTGGATGACCTGGTGGCTGATGCGAGGCATCGGCCGGCTCAATCGCTACGCGCAGGCGGTAAGCGCCGGCGTGCCGGTGCCGCCGCCGGAACCGCGCGGCGATGAAATCGGCGACCTGGGCCAGGCGCTGGAAAGCATGCGGCGCAAGCTGGAAGGCAAGGCCTACGTGGAGCAGTACGTACAGTCGCTGACGCACGAGATGAAGAGCCCGCTGGCGGCAATCCGGGGTGCGTCCGAACTGTTGAGCGAGCCACTGCCGGAAGCCGATCGCCAGCACTTTGTCGCCAGCATCCGCGCGCAGGAGCTGCGCCTGACCGAAACCATCGACAAGCTGCTGGCGCTGGCCGAGGTGGAGCAGCACGGCTGGCTGCAGACGCGCGAGCGCATCGCGGTGGCTGGCCTGCTGCAGGCGGCCGTGGATGCCGTGCTGCCGCGCGCGGCAGCGGCCGGCGTGCTGCTGGAACGCGATGCCGCCTCCGACACGGCGCGCGGGCAGTACGTGCTGGGCGATGAATTCCTGCTGCGCCAGGCGCTGATCAACCTGCTGGAAAATGCCATCGCGTTTTCATCGCAGGGCAGCACCATCCAGCTGCGTGCGCAGGTGCTGAAGGAACAGCTGCAGCTGGTGGTAGAAGATCGCGGCAGCGGCGTGCCGGACTACGCACTGGAACGGGTGTTCGAACGTTTCTATTCGCTGGCCCGCCCGCAGACCGGGCAACGTAGCTCCGGCCTCGGCCTGCCGTTCGTACGCGAAGTCGCGCGCCTGCATGGCGGCGAGGCGACGCTGGGCAACCGCGAGGGCGGCGGTGCGATCGCCACCCTGCGCCTGCCCATCGGCTAAGCGCGGCTAGCAAACCGTAGCGCGCAGTCGTCAGGTGGGTGCGGATGGCGCGCAGCACCAGAGTGTACGGGTGGTACCTGCCGATTCCGCGCATCGGCCGCGCCCACCTGGCGGCTACGCAGCAGGTTTGTTGGCGGCTCTGAACCGCATTGCATGCCGTCTGTGCACAGGCCGGCTGCCGACGGTGGCGGTATCGCGGTGGCACGCAAGCGGCATGCGCCAGGCACATGCCGCATCCGTGTCAGCCGCGCATCGCTGTGCGCAGCCGCTGTGTGTCAGTGCACCACGTCGGCCCCGATGACGTCCTTGGCGACCACCGACCAGGACAGCTTGCCAAAGCCCTTGTTGCCCCACTCGGTGCCCCAGCTGTTTTCGACGAGCAGCCCTTCGCTGTCGTAGCCCAGCGCGATCACCGCATGCCCGCCCAGGATCGGCGTCTTGGTGTCGTAGTCGACCTGGTTTTTTGGCGTGAGGTCTTCGAACCCCTGCCTGACATAGAAGCCGATCGCCACCGGCGTGGACGAGGCCAGCGCGAGTTTGATCTGTTCGATCAGGGCCCGCCCGCCATTGCCGTCGCCCGAATACAGCACGGTGTACTTGCGGTATGGCGTGGGGTTCTTGGCGGCGTTGGCGCGGTCGGCCGCAGTGGGTGGGTTCTTCCAGTTGTAGTTGCCCCACGAATAATGCTGCTCGGTGTCGATGCCTTGGGCCAGCGCGACGTCCAGCGGCGCTTCCAGCGTGGAGCCCTCATCGACGCCACCGTTGACCTGGCTGTAGAGATACATCGGGGCGAAGCGGGTTTGTGCCTGCTTGTTGGCGTTGGCATACCAACCGGTCAGGGTGTGGGCGTTTGCCCATGACGCACATGACCCCACCTGGCCCTGGTCGCCCGGGGTAATTGCCCAGGCAGTCAGGTCCACCGTGGCGGGCAGGGGTTTGTCGGCGCTGGCAATGCCGAACAACGGAGTGACCGGCTGCATCAATGACGAGGGTTTCAGGCCCATCCCGTGCATTGCCGCCTGTGCGGCGGCGGAGGACAGGCTCAGGGCAGCGAGCAGGCAGAGCGTGAGCGAACGTTGCTTGGTCATGAAGGCAAACTCCAGGCGAGAGAGAGGCAGTCGTGCGCGTTTCAGGAACCATGGCCGGCAGGCGGGCATGCGTGTGCGACACCGCCGCTGCGGCGCGTAACGTTGAATGCGGATGCCGCGGAACCACGGAACTGCAACGCCGTGATCAACGCAGACTCGAGAAAAGCAATGGCCCCGTGATGCGCAACTGCACTCGCATCCTTGCGCCTGGCGGCGAAGCGCGCGGCGGTGATGCGAAACCCTGGCGATGCAACGGAAGCATGTCCTGGGCCTCTGTTGCATTTTTGATGGGCAAAACCTGCATTTCCTAACGGGATCACAGTGCCGGTCGCCGAGCCTGCCGATCGCCCACTTCACATTCGCTTCAAATTCGCCTCAAACCTGCGACACCGGCGCAACGCACCCTGGCGACCTCCCAGACTGAGGAAGGTCGATGAAATCCCTGAAACTGTTGTTGCGCTTCGCCACCATTGGCGGACTGATCCTGTTGTTGCTGATCCCATTGCTGTTGATCCGCGGCACGGTGCAGGACCGTGCGCGTTACCGCGACGAGGCGGTGGAGCGGGTGGCGCAGAGCAAGGCCGGCGAGCAGCAGTTCATCGCGCCGGTGCGGGTGCTGCCGTTTACCGAGGACGTGCAGGTCACCGAGCCGGACGAGCAGGGCAACCCGCGCAAGGTCTGGCGCAAGCGCGACGGCCAGTTGCTGCAGACCCCGCGCACGCTCGCCCTGAGCGGCGAGCTGACCCCGTCCGAGCGCAAGATCGGCCTGTTCCGCGTGCAGGTGTATTCGTGGAAGGCCAGGCTCAAGGCCGAGTTCGACCCGTTCGAGTATCCGGCCGTGGCCGGTCGCCGCTATGGCCGGCCGCATCTGGCGGTGGGCATTTCCGATGTGCGCGGCCTGGTCGGCACGCCGAGCCTGCGGGTGGACGGCCGCAGCTTGCCGCTGGAGAGCGGGGCCGGTGGCCTGGTGGGGCGCTCGGCCGGTATCCATGCCGATCTGCAGCCGCTGGGCGATGCGCTGACCGGCACGCTGGGCGATGGCAACCTGGTGGAGATGTCGTTCGTGCTGGATGGCACCCGCAGCCTGGCGATCGCACCGATTGCCGACAACAACGACATCGCGCTGCGCTCGGCCTGGCCGCATCCGCTGTTCGGCGGGCGCTTCCTGCCGAATGCGCCGACGATCGGTGCGCGCGGTTTCGATGCGAGCTGGTCGTTGTCGTCGCTGGCCACCGGTGCACAGACCCAGTTGCAGTCCAGCCAGTCGTCGCTGGATACGCTGGAGGTGCGGCTGGTCGATCCGGTCGACGTGTATACCCAGGCCGACCGCGCCAGCAAGTACGGCATCCTGTTCGTGGTGCTGACCTTCGTGGCGTTCGTGTTGTTCGAGTTGATCAAGCGTCTGCCGATCCATCCGCTGCAATACCTGCTGGTGGGTCTGGCGCTGGCGATCTTCTTCCTGCTGCTGCTGAGCCTGTCCGAGCACATCGCGTTCTGGCAGGCGTATCTGGTCTCGGCTGCGGCGTGTATCGGCCTGCAGTTCTTCTATCTGTCCGGAGTGTTGCGCAGCTGGGCGCGTGCAGCGGGGTTCTCGGCGATGCTCACGGCGTTGTACGGGGTGCTCTACAGCCTGTTGATCTCCGAAGACAACTCGCTGCTGATGGGATCGCTGCTGCTGTTCGGCATCCTGGCCAGCATCATGTGGGTGACCCGCAAGCTCGACTGGTACGAGCTTGGCAACAGCCTGCGCTGAGGCCGGCATGCGCGCTCACGCACAGTTGCACCGGCGGGCGCAGCGTTTGCTGCCCGCCGGGATCGACACGGTGGCGCTGCTTCCCGCAGCGTTGCCGCAGTATTGGGAAGCTTCGCCGTTGTCGGCCTTGCCCCTGCGCCGCGACGGACGCCGCGGCGTGATCGGCCTGCGCCTGCATGCAGGCACCGCACAGGCGTTGCGCCTGGGTGGTAGCGGGTTCCTGCAGGCGGCGCAGCGGCAGGACGCGGCGGCAGACAACGCGCGTCCGCGCCGCTACGGGCCGTGGCAGCGGTTGAGCAACGGCAGCTACTGGGCGCGCAGCACCGATGCGCTGCTCGGTGTGCTGCTGGCCAGCGAGGAGGCGGCGGTGTGGTTGCTGTGGCAGCAGCCGGCTGCGGCGGCTCCGGGCAATGGCGGCTGGCTGCGCTGATGTACGGCGGCGCAGCTGCGCCAAGCTGGCTTACCATGGCCGGCATGAGCGGCTCCTCCCTGATCGTTGAAACGGTGCGCGGCACGCAGGTGCTGCCGCATCTGGCTGCGGTGGCGCAACTGCGCATCGCGGTGTTCCGCGCCTGGCCGTACCTGTACGACGGCGACGCCGATTACGAGCGCGGCTATCTGGCCGCCTACGCGGCCTCGCCGGACAGCGTGTTCGTGCTGGCACGCGATGGCGATGCGGTGATCGGCGCCTCCACCGGGCTGCCGCTGCTCGACGACAGCGAAGCCTTCCATGCGCCGTTCCGTGCCGCCGGCATCGACCCGGCCAGCGTGTTCTATTTCGGCGAATCGGTGCTGCTGCCGGACTATCGCGGGCAGGGAATCGGCCACGCATTTTTTGACCGGCGCGAGGCGCATGCGCGTGCACTGGGCCGCTTCGCGCTCACTGCGTTCTGCTCGGTGGAACGCGCAGAAAACGATCCGCGCAAGCCGGCCGACCATCGACCCAACGATGTGTTCTGGCGCAAACGTGGCTATGCACCTCAAGCGGACATGCGCGTGCAATTGGCGTGGGCGGAGTTGCAACACGGCGAGATCGACCACAGTCTGCGGGTATGGACGCGGCCACTGCCGCCGTGACCGAGTCACTTCTTACGCCATCGATCAATCGCAACCAGGCCAGCAGATGAAAATTGCCGTCGCCAAATACCCGATCGGCAAACCTGCCGACTTTGCCGCGTTCGCCGCACGCCAGTCGGCGCTGGTGGGCGAGGCTGCCGCCGCCGGCGCACGCCTGCTGGTGCTGCCGGAGTATCTGTCGCTGGAGCTGGGCGCGACCTTCGGTACGCAGATTTCTGCCGGCTTGCCGGAGTCGCTGGCGGCGATCCAGGCGCTGCGTGCGCCGTGGCTGGAGCTGTTTGCCGGCCTGGCGCGCCAGCATCAGCTGCATCTGGTGGCCGGCAGCTTTCTGCTGGACCTGGGCCAGGGCCGTTACCGCAACCGCAGCGACTGGTTCACCCCCGATGGCCGGCACGGCTGGCAGGACAAGCTGCAGCTGACCGGCTTCGAAAAGGCCACCGGGCTGATCGAGCCGGGCGACGCGCTGAAGGTGTTCGACCTGGATGGCGTGCGTGCGGCGATCGCGATCTGCTACGACAGCGAGTTCCCGCTGCCGGTGCGCGCGCAGTACGAGGCCGGCGCGCAGCTGTTGATCGTGCCCAGTTGCACCGACACCGCCGCCGGGGCGATGCGGGTACGTGTCGGCTGCCTGGCGCGCGCGCTGGAAAACCGCGTGTTCGTCGCGCAATCGGTCACGGCCGGGCAAGCGCCGTGGAGCCCGGCGCTGGACGTCAATACCGGCGAAGCGGCGGTGTTCGCGCCGATGGATGTCGGCTTCCCGGCCGATGGCGTGCTGGCGCAGACCCAGGGCACTGCCGTGTGGGCGTATGCGGAGCTGGATTTTGCCGCCTTCGAGGCCAGCCGCGCGCAGGCGCAGGTCGCCAACGATCGCGATTGGGTCGGTCAATTGGGCGCTCACGTTGCACGTGCCAGGCTGGCCACGTTCGACTGATAGAGCGCGGCCAGCCACTGCGCGCAGCATCAGGCGAGCGCAGTCGGTGCCTGCGACCAATCGCGCCGCGCGTGCCGACCGTTCCGCGCCGGCCATCACTCTCATTCCTAGCACCATCCACCAGGTTCCCATGGCCAAGAAAACCCTGATTCCGCACAGCGTCCGTCTCGAGTTCGCGCCTGGCGCGCTGGTGCACAGCAATCTGTCCGGTGCGGCCTTCACCGACGACTGGCTGTGGGTGGCCGGCGACGAGGCCTGCGCGGTGGATCGCCTGCGCAGGCTCGACCCCGTGCAGCGCGAGACGCTGCGCTTCGGCCAGGGGCAGAGCTTTGCGCTGGCCGAGTTGCTGGATCTGCCCGGCGAGGCGGCCGAGGAGGCGGATCTGGAAGGCATGGCGCTGTCGGAGGGATTGCTTTGGGTGATCGGCTCGCATGGGCTCAAGCGCAAGAACGCCAAGCGCAGTCGCGACGATGCCGAAAACGCCAAACGCCTGACCAAGCTCAAGCTCGACGCCAACCGCCGCCTGCTGGCCTGCCTGCCGATCGAGCGCGATGCCGACGGCACCCCGCGCCTGGTGCGCGAAGCCGCTGACGGCCGTCGTGCGCTAAGGCTCAAGGGTGACGCGAAGCACAACCAGCTCACCGAGCTGCTGGCCGAGGACCCGCACTTCGGCCCGTTCCTGAAGATCCCGGGCAAGGACAACGGCTTCGATATCGAAGGCATCGTGGTGGACGGCGAGCGCCTGCTGCTGGGCCTGCGTGGCCCGGTGCTGCGCGGCTGGTCGGCGCTGCTGGAGATCCGGGTGCAGGCGCATGGCGACCACCTGCGCCTGGCGCCGCTGGACGAGGACGGCACGCTGCTGCGCAAGCACTTCCTGCAATTGGGCGGGCTGGGCATCCGCGACCTGCATTATTCCGGCGACGACCTGTACCTGCTGGCCGGCCCGACCATGGTGCTGAACGGCGAAATCCGCCTGTTCAAATGGCCGGGCGCGCGTGCGGTGCTGGCCGCCAACCAGGCGCCGGTGCGCTTTCAGCACGAGCTGCTGGAATCGGCGGTGTTGCCGCACGGCACCGACAGCGACCGCGCCGAGGCGATCTGCAATCTTCCCAGCCACCTGGCCGGCGACACGCCCAGCTGGCTGGTGCTCTACGACGCGCCCGGCCCGGCGCGCAGCGGCGGCGATGACGTGGTCTACGGCGACCTGTTACGCAACCGCTGAGCCGCGCGCGGGCAGGTCTGCGCTGGTCAAGGTAAAATCGGCCGACTCCCGTTTTGCCGAGCGCTCCATGACCTGCCGCACCCGTTTTGCCCCCAGCCCCACCGGTTACCTGCACATCGGCGGCGCCCGCACCGCCCTGTATTGCTGGCTGGAGGCGCGCCGCCGCGGCGGGCAGTTCGTGCTGCGCATCGAAGACACCGACCGTGAGCGCAGCACCCAGGCCGCGATCGACGCCATCCTGGAGGCGATGGAATGGCTGGGCCTGGGTTACGACGAAGGCCCGATCTACCAGACCCAGCGCGTCGCCCGCTACCAGGAGGTCGCCGAGCAGCTGCTGGCCCAGGGCAAGGCCTATTACGCCTACGAAACCCGCGAAGAACTCGACGCCATGCGCGAGGCTGCGATGGCCAGGCAGGAAAAGCCGCGCTACAACGGCGCCGCCCGCGAGCAGAACCTGCCGTACCGCGACGACCCCAACCGGGTCATCCGCTTCAAGAATCCGGTCGGCGGCACGGTGGTGTTCGACGACCTGATCAAGGGCGTCATCGAGATCGCCAACAGCGAGCTCGACGACATGGTGATCTTCCGCCCGGACGGCTTCCCCACCTACAACTTCGCGGTGGTGGTGGACGACTGGGACATGGGCATCACCGAGGTGATCCGCGGCGACGACCACATCAACAACACGCCGCGCCAGATCAACATCTATGAGGCGCTGGGGGCGCCGGTGCCGAAGTTCGCGCACATGCCGATGATCCTGGACGAGCAGGGCGCCAAGCTGTCCAAGCGCACCGGCGCGGCCGACGTGATGCAGTACAAGGACGCCGGCTATCTGCCGCACGCGCTGATCAACTACCTGGCCCGTCTGGGCTGGTCGCACGGCGACCAGGAGTTGTTCAGTCGGCAGGAACTGCTCGACCTGTTCGACGTCAAGGACGTCAATTCCAAGGCCGCGCGGCTGGACATGGCCAAGCTGGGCTGGGTCAACCAGCATTACCTGAAGACCGACGACCCGGCCAGCATTGCCCCGCAGCTGGAATACCAGCTCGCCAGGCTGGGCATCGATGTCGCCGCCGGCCCGGCCGCCGCCGATGTGGTGGTGGCGCTGCGCGAACGCGTGCAGACCTTGAAGGAAATGGCCGAAAAAGCCGTGGTCTGGTACCAGCCGCTGGAAACCTACGACGAGGCGGCGGTGATGAAGCACCTCAAGCTGGGCGCAGAAGTGCCGCTGGGCAAGGCGCGCGAACTGCTGGCGGCGCAGAGCGAGTGGAGCGTGGAGACCGTCTCGGCCGCGCTGCACGACGCGGCCGCCGCGCTGGAGCTGGGCATGGGCAAGGTGGCCCAGCCGCTGCGGGTGGCCATCACCGGCACCCAGGTCAGCCCGGACATTTCGCAAACGGTGTACCTGGCCGGACGCGAGGGCGCCTTGAAACGCATCGATGCGGCACTCATCAAGATAGGGGCGGGCTGACCGCCGGAGCCTGTGATGAAAACCAACGAACACGCCTGCACTGCACCGCATCACCATGTCGACGACGCCAACGGCTTCGTGCGCGCGGTGGAGCGCGCCTGCAGCGAGCGCGGCCTGCGGCTGACGCCGATCCGCGCCAATGTGCTGCGGCTGATCGCCGACGCCGGCAAGCCGGTCAAGGCCTATGAACTGCTGGACTGGGTGCGCGAAGGAAAGGGCGTTGGTGCCGACGCCCCGCCCACGGTGTACCGCGCACTGGATTTCCTGATGGCCAATGGCTTCGTGCACAAGCTTGAGTCGGTCAACGCCTTCGTCGCCTGCCACCACCCCAATAGCGCCCAGCACTCGGTGCCGTTCTTGATCTGCGACCGCTGCCACAGCGCGGTGGAACTGGAAGACCGCGAGGTGGTGGCGCAACTGGAAGCGCGCGCCAAGGCGCTGGGCTTCCAGCCGCAGGCGCAGACCCTGGAAGTGCACGGCCTGTGCGCCAAGTGCGCGGTGGCCGAGTAAGCATCGCCAGGCAAACGCGGGGCGGTTCACTTGGAGCGGCTAACAAGCCGTCGCCGCACCTACGCGGTATGGATGCCGTGCAAGAGCTTGCAGGGACGTACTTGCAGCGTGTCCCGCGACTTTAGGCGGGCAAGGGCCCTGCAGCCAGGCAGCAGATCAGCTGGCGTGACGTAGTTTTGTTAGCCGCTCTATAAGTTGCCGGCAGTGCGCAGACGCAGCCATCTGCTGCAGACAAATGCGCTGTTGTTGTCACACCAACCAAGCTTCGAGCAGTACGCGCATGCACGAGTGCCATGCATGCGCATCAGTGGGGTCGCCAGCGACTCTTACCCAAGCTATCAGACACCACCACGCATCACGCCGCGGCGTCGGTCTTGCATCCATAGCCCGCCAGAAACAGGGCGACCGCGCGCTGCGTCGCCTCGCGCAGATACTCGGGCGAGGGATCCTTCAGCGCGCCGAACAGGCAGGGCATCAGGGTTTCCGCCTCCAGCAACCCGCCGAACTGCCTCGACGCGATCAGGACGTCGGCGCAGCGGATCACGCCGCGATCCATCTGCGTCTGCAGATAGTCGGCCATGCGTTGCATGCCTTCTTCGGGGCCTGCATTGAAGAACAGCGCGCCCACGTCCGACCGCCCCGATACACCGATGATGGTCTGCCAGATGGTGATCGAGCTGGGTTGGCACAGGAAGCCGAGGATGTCCTCGCCGAAGCGCTGCAGCGTCTCGGCGACCGGGCCGCTGCTTTGCGAAAGCGCGTCCAGCAGCGGATCGATGTAGCGGTCGGACATGTCCTTGGCAAACGCCACGAACAACTCCTCCTTGGACGGGAAATAGCCGTAGAGCGTGCGTTTGGAGCCGCCGACGCGGGCGGCGATCTGCGACATCGAGGCACCTTCGAAGCCCAGTTCGAGGAACACCTCGCTGGCCGCCTGCACGATGGCGTCGCGTTTTTCTTCGGTTCTGACCCGCATCAACTGACTCCATTGGGTACTTAAGTATACCGACTGGGCAGGAATGCTTGACGGCCACGGATGCGCTTATTAGGATACCGAACCGTACCGTTTATATTTAACCATTCTGCGTCCCGTCGGAGACCTCCTCGTGCGTCCTCATGCTTCGTTTCGCCTGCCCCTGCTCGCTGCTGCCGTTGCTGCCACCGTCCTGCTCAGTGCCTGCGGCAGCCCGCCGGGCGGCCCACCGCCGGAGGAGGGCATGCCCGAAATGGGCGTACTGACCGTCAAGCCGCAGCCGGTGACCCTGACCACCGAGCTGCCCGGACGCACGGTTCCCTACCTGATCGCCGAAGTTCGCCCGCAGGTGGGCGGCATCGTGCAGTCGCGCCAGTTCACCGAGGGCGGCGACGTCAAGGCCGGGCAGACGCTCTACCAGATCGATCCGGCGACCTACCGCGCCAGCTATGCCAGCGCCCAGGCCACCCTGGCCAAGGCGCAGGCCAACCTGCGCACCGCCAGGCTCAAGGCCGAGCGCTACACCGAACTGGTGCAGATCAAGGCGATCAGCCAGCAGGACGGCGACGACACCGCCGCCGCGCTGGGCCAGGCCGAGGCCGACGTGGCCGCCGGCAAGGCCAGCGTGGAAACCGCGCGCATCAACCTGGCCTTCGCGCGCCTGGACGCGCCGATCTCCGGCCGTATCGGCCGCTCCAGCGTCACCCCGGGTGCCCTGGTGACCGCCAACCAGGCCACCGCACTGACCACCATCCAGCAACTGGACCCAATCTATATCGACGTCACCCAGCCCAGCGCGGCCTTGCTCCGCCTCAAGCAGGCGATGGCGCGCGGCGAGCTGGAAAAGGCCGGCGACGACGCGGCCAAGGTGTCGCTGCTGCTGGAAGACGGCAGCGCCTATCCGCTGCAGGGCCACCTGGCGTTCTCCGATGTCACTGTCGACCAGAACACCGGCTCGATCACCTTGCGCGCGGTGTTCCCGAACCCGAACGCCGAGTTGTTGCCGGGCATGTATGTGCGCGCGGTGCTGCAGGAAGGCATCAAGGAGCAGGGCGTGCTGGTGCCGCAGCAGGCGGTCTCGCGCAATGGCGCCGGCAAGCCGACCGCGTTCGTGGTCGGCGCCGATCACAAGCTGCACCTGCGCGTGCTGGAAACCGACCGCGAAGTCGGCGACCAGTGGCTGGTGCGCAGCGGCCTGAAGGCCGGCGAGCAACTGGTGGTCGAAGGCGTCTCGCGCGCCCGCGACGGCATCGAGGTCAAGACCGTGCCGTGGCAGCCCAAGGGCGGGCCGGCTGCCGGTGCCGGCAATGCAGCCGCCGGCACTCCTTCCGCCCCGACCGCACCGCGTGCGGCCAACTGAGGCGGGATCACACGTCATGGCACGCTTCTTTATCGATCGTCCGATCTTCGCCTGGGTGTTGGCCATCATCGTGATGCTGGCCGGCATCCTGTCCATCGCCACCTTGCCGATTGCGCAATACCCCAGCATCGCGCCGCCGGCCGTCGCCATCACCGCCAACTATCCGGGCGCCTCGGCGCAGACCCTGGAAGACACCGTCACCCAGGTCATCGAGCAGAAGATGAAGGGGCTGGACCACCTCAGCTACATGGCCTCCACCAGCGAATCCAGCGGTGCGGTGACCATCACGCTGACCTTCGACAACGGCACCGATCCGGACACCGCGCAGGTGCAGGTGCAGAACAAGTTGTCGCTGGCCACGCCGTTGTTGCCGCAGGAAGTGCAGCAGCAGGGCGTGACGGTGACCAAGTCGGCCACCAACTTCCTCAACGTGCTGGCCTTTACTTCCGAGGACGGCAGCATGAGCGATTCGGACCTGTCCGATTACGTGGCTGCCAACGTGCAGGAAACCATCAGCCGCGTCGAAGGCGTGGGCGACACCACCTTGTTCGGCTCGCAGTACGCGATGCGGGTATGGATGGACCCGAACAAGTTGAACAACTTCAGCCTGACCCCGGTGGATGTGCGCACCGCGATCCAGGCGCAGAACGCGCAGGTTTCCGCCGGCCAGCTCGGCGCGTTGCCGGCGGTGCCCAACCAGCAACTCAATGCCACCATCACCGCGCAGACCCGGCTGAAGACCGCCGAGGAATTCGAGAACATTTTGCTGCGCACGCAGTCCGATGGCTCCCAAGTGCGCCTGCGCGATGTGGCACGCATCGAACTGGGCAGCGAGAGCTACAACACGGTGGGCCGCTATAACGGCAAGCCGGCCGCCGGTCTGGCGATCAAGCTGGCCACCGGCGCCAATGCGCTGGATACGGTGCGCGCGATCGACAAGAGCCTGGAGGAGCAGGAGAAATTCTTCCCGCCCGGCATGAAGGTGCAAAAGCCGTACGACACCACGCCGTTCGTGCGCATCTCCATCGAGCAGGTGGTGCATACGCTGATCGAAGCGGTGGTGCTGGTGTTTCTGGTGATGTACCTGTTCCTGCAGAATTTCCGCGCGACCTTGATCCCGACCATCGCGGTGCCGGTGGTGTTGCTGGGCACCTTCGGCGTGCTGGCGGCGTTCGGTTTCACCATCAACACGCTGACCATGTTCGCGATGGTGCTGGCGATCGGCCTGCTGGTGGACGATGCCATCGTGGTGGTGGAAAACGTCGAACGCGTGATGGGCGAGGAGCAGCTGTCGCCCAAGGACGCCACGCGCAAGTCGATGGACCAGATCTCCGGCGCGCTGGTCGGCGTGGCCCTGGTGCTGGCCGCGGTGTTCGTGCCGATGGCGTTCTTCGGCGGTTCCACCGGTGTGATCTACCGGCAGTTCTCGATCACGATCGTCTCGGCCATGACCTTGTCGGTGCTGGTGGCGATGATCCTGACCCCGGCCCTGTGCGCCACCTTGCTCAAGCCGGTGGAGAAGGGCCATGGTCTGGCGACCACCGGGTTCTTCGGCTGGTTCAACCGCGTGTTCGATCGCGGCAACAGCGGCTATCAGGGCGTGGTGCGGCACATGCTGGGCAAGGGCTGGCGCTACATGCTGGCCTACGCGGTGTTGCTGGCGTTGGTGGTGTTCGGCTTCATGAAGCTGCCGGTGGGCTTCCTGCCGGACGAGGACCAGGGCACGCTGTTCGTGCTGGTGCAGTTGCCGCCCGGTGCCACCGATGCGCGCACCGGCGAGGTGCTCAAGCAGGTGGAGCATCACTTCCTGGTCGATCAGAAGGACTCGGTTGCCGGCATCTTTGCGGTCTCCGGGTTCAGCTTTGCCGGTACCGGCCAGAACGTGGGCTTTGCCTTCGTCAAGTTACGCCCGTGGGACGAGCGCACCGGCAAGGGCCAGAGCGTCACCGACGTGGCGGGCAAGGCCGGTGCGTTCTTCAGCACCATCCGCGATGCCAAGGTGTTTGCCTTTGCACCGCCGGCGGTGTCGGAGCTGGGTAATGCGACCGGTTTCGACCTGATGCTGCAGGACCGCGCCAACCTCGGCCACGAGGCCTTGATGCAGGCACGCAACCAGCTGCTGGCCGAGCTGTCGCAGGACAAGCGGCTGGTGGCGGTGCGCCCGAACGGGCAGGAGGACACGCCCGAGTTCAAGCTGGAAATCGATTCGCACAAGGCGCAGTCCATGGGCGTGTCGATCGCCGATATCAACAACACCTTCTCCAGCGCCTGGGGCAGTACCTACGTCAACGACTTCATCGACAAGGGCCGCGTCAAGAAGGTGATGCTGCAGGCCGATGCGGTGTACCGCATGAATCCGCAGGACATCGACCGCTGGTTCGTGCGCAACAGCGCCGGCACGATGGTGCCGTTCAACGCCTTCGCCACTGCCAGCTGGAGTTCCGGCTCGCCGCGTCTGGAGCGCTACAACAGCGTGCCGTCGGTGGAGATCCTGGGCATGGCGATGCCGGGTGCCGCCTCCAGCGGCGAGGCAATGCAGATCGTCGAAGCGGCGGCGGCCAAGTTGCCGCCGGGTATCGGCTACGAGTGGACCGGGCTGTCGCGGCAGGAGAAATCCTCGACCGGCCAGACCGGCCTATTGTACGGGTTGTCGATCCTGATCGTGTTCCTGTGTCTGGCCGCGCTGTACGAAAGTTGGGCGATTCCGTTCTCGGTGATCCTGGTGGTGCCGCTGGGCGTGTTCGGCACGCTGCTGGGCGCAATGCTGACCTGGAAAATGAACGATGTGTACTTCCAGGTGGGCCTGCTCACCACGATTGGTCTTGCATCGAAAAACGCGATCCTGATCGTGGAATTTGCCAAGGAACTGCATGAAAGCGGCAAGAGCCTGATCGAGTCCGCATTGGAGGCAGCGCGCATGCGCTTGCGGCCGATCCTGATGACATCGCTGGCCTTCATCCTGGGCGTGGTGCCGCTGGTGCTCGGCAGTGGTGCCGGTGCCGGCGCGCAGCATGCCTTGGGCACCGCGGTGATCGGCGGCATGTTGTCCGGCACGATCCTGGCGATCTTCTTCGTGCCGTTGTTCTTCGTGCTGATTAGCGGCTTATTCAAGCGCCGCACACAGCCCACTTCGCCCGCACCGCAACCGGCAGGACACTGAGATGACACCGATCCGCATGACATTGACCGCGATCGCGGTGGCCGGCGTGCTGTCTGGATGCACGCTGATGCCGCGCTATGCACGGCCCGACGCACCGGTGCCCGAACGCTTTGCCGGCACCGAGCTCTCGACGGCATCCACTACCACCGATATGGCCAGCCCCGCGCAGGCGATCGATATCGCCAACATCGGCTGGCGGCAGGTATTCACCGACCCGGCGCTGCAGCAGGTGATCGCGCTGGCATTGGAGAACAATCGCGACCTGCGCGTGGCCGCGCTCAACATCGAGGTGGCACGTGCGCAGTACCGGGTGGAGCGCGCTGCGCTGCTGCCTGCCGTGCAGGGCACCGGCACCGCCAACAACGCGCGCACGCCGTCGGAGCTGGCCATTCCAGGCCAGCCGCAGGTGTTCCGGACCTACAGCGCCAACATCGGCGTCAGTGCGTACGAGCTGGATCTGTTTGGGCGGGTGCGCAGCCTCAAGGAACAGGCGCTGCAGCAGTTCCTGTCCACCGCCGAGGCACGCCGCAGCACCCATATCAGCCTGGTGGCCGAAGTGGCCACCGCCTATATAACGCTGGCGGCCGATCAGCAGTTGCTGCAGCTGGCGCAGTCCACCTTGAGCAGCCAGGGCGACAGCTATCGCCTGCAGCAACGCAGCTTCGAGCTGGGTGTGGCCTCGCAGCTCAGCTTGCGCCAGGCGCAGACCACGGTGGAAACCGCACGCGTGGATGTGGAGCGTTACACGGCGCAAGTGGCGCAGGACCGCAATGCATTGGTGCTGCTGGTCGGCACGCAGGTGCCGGCGGAGCTGTTGCCGCAGGCCTTGCCCGACGGCGCCAGCGTGGACGGCAACGTGCTGGCCAGCGTGCCGGCCGGGTTGCCGTCGCAGTTACTGCAGCGCCGCCCGGACATCCTGGAGGCCGAGCGCAACCTGCGCGCGGCCAATGCCAACATCGGTGCGGCGCGCGCGGCGTTCTTCCCCAGCATCAGCCTGACCGCATCGACCGGCTCGTCCAGCAGCAGCCTGTCCAACCTGTTCGATTCCGGCACCCGCGCCTGGAGCTTCGTGCCCACGCTGACGCTGCCGATCTTCAACGCCGGGCGTAACCGCGCCAACCTGGACATGGCTAAGGCCAACCGCGATATCGAAGTGGCGCAGTATGAAAAGGCGATCCAGAGCGCGTTCCGCGAGGTTTCCGATGCGCTCGCGCAACGCGAGACCCTGGGCCGGCAATTGCAGGCGCAACAGGCCCTGGTCGATGCCACCGCCGACAGCTACCGGCTCTCGCAGGCGCGCTTCGAACGCGGCGTGGACAGCTACCTGCAGGCGCTGGATGCGCAGCGCGCGCTGTACAGCGCGCAGCAGAACTTGATCACCACGCAGCTGTCGCGCTTCACCAATCTGGCGACGTTCTACAAGGCGATGGGCGGCGGTTGGCTGCAATCGGCCGACCCGGCGGTGGCCACGACCGCGACGGGGCAGCCACGTGGATGACGCCGCTGCCGAGGCCCCGGCGCCCAGGCGCGCACCGCACGACAAGCGTGGCGCGATCCTGCGCGCGGCAGCCGAGCTGTTTCCACGCCAGGGCTTCGACAAGACCAGCATGGACAGCATCGCCGAGCGCGCAATGGTGTCCAAGGCCACGGTGTATGCGCACTTCGCGTCCAAGGAGGTGCTGGTCCGCACCACCCTGGAGGCGCTGGCGCACCAGTCGCCCAATCCCTGGGAGGCATTGTTGAACATGCGCGGGCCGTTGCCCGTGCGTCTGCTCGCCATCGCCGATGCGGTCGTGCGCATGGCGGCCAGCAATGCACTGGGCGATGCCGCCTACGGCCTGGTGCGGCCGCCGGCACTGCCCAGCCAGATACGCGAGGAGATGTGGACGCTGGGCTTCGAACGCTACGACACCACGATGCGTGCGGTGTTGGCGCGCGAAGTGGAGCAGGGCAGCCTGGTCATCGACAATCTGCCGGATGCCTCGGTGCATTTCTTCGGATTGATGACCGGGATGCCGGCCAATGCGGCACTGCGTGGCGACACGTGGCAGGCACCGGCCGCCACGCAGCACGGGTATGTCGCCATTGCGGTGGCGCTGTTCCTGCGCGCGTATCGGCCGCAACCGCCGGTGGTGACAGCGGGAGGCAAGCGCGAGGTGCCGAGCGGGTTCTAGCGGCGGCGGCAGGGCAGCGTGATGGATGGTCGGTGGCGTGTTGTCGGCGTTCGCGTGCGCAGAGTTACCCCGGCAGTGCAGGCGCTGCGCGCGTTGATGAGGCTCGCTCATAAGCGTTAGCGCCGCCTGCTGTGCAATGCGCCTGCCCCACAGGTCTATCGTGATGTATCGGTGCTGCAGCGGTATTGCCGCCTGCGGCCGACCCATTCGATGCGGCCGTTGCCGCGGGAGCACACGATGCAAACACGACAGTTGGGAAACAGCGGACTGCAGGTGTCCGCGCTGGGCCTGGGCTGCATGGGCCTGAGCTATGGCTACGGGCCGGCGACCGCGCGCAAGGAGGCCGTTGGCTTGCTGCATGCGGCAGTGGAGCGCGGCGTCACCTTCTTCGACACGGCCGAGGCCTACGGGCCGTTCGCCAACGAGGCATTGCTGGGCGAAGCGCTGGCGGCGCACCGCGACCAGCTGGTGATTGCGACCAAGTTCGGCTTCAAGGACGGACATGCCGACGCCGGGCTCGACAGTCGTCCCGAGCGGATCCGTGCGGTGGCCGAGGCCAGCCTGACGCGCCTGAAGACCGACCGCATCGACCTGTTCTATCAACATCGCGTGGACCCGGCGGTGCCGATCGAAGAGGTGGCCGGCACGGTCAAGGACTTGATCGCCGAAGGCAAGGTCAAGCACTTCGGCCTGTCCGAAGCCGGTGCCGATACCATCCGGCGCGCGCACGCGGTGCAGCCGGTGACGGCGGTGCAGAGCGAATACTCGCTGTGGTGGCGCGAGCCGGAAACCAGCGTCTTGCCAACGCTGGAAGCACTCGGGATCGGCTTCGTACCGTTCAGCCCGCTCGGCAAGGGCTTTTTGACCGGCGCCATCCAGGCCGACACGCAATTTTCTGCCGACGATTTCCGTAATCAGGTGCCGCGCTTCGCTGCCGAGGCGCGTCAGGCCAACCAGGCGCTGGTCGAACGCATCCAGGCCATCGCTGCCGACAAGGGCGCCACCCCTGCGCAGGTCGCGCTGGCATGGTTGCTGTCGCGCAAGCCGTGGATCGTGCCGATTCCCGGCACCACCAAGCTGCATCGCCTGGAAGAAAACCTGGGCGGCGCCGCCTTGACCTTGAACAACAAGGATCTTGCGCGCATCCAGCAGGCGCTGGATGCGGTAGCGATCGTCGGCGAGCGTTACAGCCCGGAGCGACAGAAGCTGGTCGGTAAATAACCCAGCGATCAACTAGCCCAACCGACGCTGTCGTAGGAGCGTGCCCGCGCGCGATGGGCGTTATCGATAACGCCTCGTCGCGCGCAGGCACGCTCCTACAAGCGGGTATCAGCGCGCCGGATCGTGTCGCAATGCGTCGATCACCCCTTTCAACCAGCCGCAAGCCGACGCTGTCGTAGGAGCGTGCCCGCGCGCGATGGGGCGTTATCGAGAAGGCCTGGTCGCGCGCAGGCACGCTCCTACACGGGTGTGTCAGCGCGCCGGAGCGTGCCGCAATGCGTCGATCACCTCTTTAACCCGGCCGCAAGCCGAGGTTGTTGTAGGAGCGTGCCCGCGCGCGATGGGGCGTTACCGAGAAGGCCTGGTCGCGCGCAGGCACGCTCCTACACGGGTGTGTCAGCGCGCCAGGTCGTGCCGCAATGCGTCGATCACTACCTTGAGTGCGCGCGAGGATTGGCGGCGGCTGGGGTAGTAGGCGTGAGCCGTCGAACGGCTCGCACCAGTCCTCCAGCACGCGGCGTAGCCGGCCGGCGGCGATGTGCTCCAGCACCATGGTTTCCGGCAAGAACGCGAGGCCACCGCCGGCCAACGCGGCACGCAGGATGGCGCTGCTGCCGTTGAAGGTCCATTGCCCGTCCACGCGCACCTTGACCTCGCGGCCGTCCTTTTCGAAATCCCAGGGCAGCAGGCCGCCATGGGTGGGCAGGCGCAAGCCGATGCAGTTGTGCCGGGCCAGCTCGGCCGGCGCGGCGGGGATGGTGTGGTGCACGAAGTAGCCCGGCACCGCCACCACCGCCATGCGCTGCATCGGGCTGATCGGCACCGCGATCATGTTCTTGGCGACCTGGTCGCCCAGCCGGATGCCGATGTCATAGCGCTCGGCAACGATGTCGGCCAGCCCGTAATCGACGGTGACCTCAATCTTGAGGTCGGGATAGTCGGGCAGTACGTTCGACAACGCCGGCCAGATATAGGCGTCGGCGGCGTGGCCGGCGGTGGTGATACGGATGGTGCCGGCCGGCTTGTCGCGGAAGTCGGTGAGCGCGGACAGCTCGTCGTCGATCTCTTCCAGGCGTGGTGCCACGGTGTCGAACAGGCGTGCGCCGGCTTCGGTCATCGACACGCTGCGCGTGGTGCGGGTCAACAGACGGATGCCCAGGCGTGTTTCCAGTGCGCGCACGGTGTGGCTCAGCGCCGACTGCGAGACGCCCAGCTGCGCGGCCGCACGGGTAAAGCTACCCTCGCGCGCCACGGTGACGAAGACCTGCAGATCGTTGAGATTTTCCCGCGCCATTGCTTGCGACGGCCGACTCCAGCGCATGCCATTCATGCCGCTGCATCATGCGCGATGCTGCGTGATGGCTTCAAATCCGAGGTGTCATTGCCGCATTGATGCGCTGTGTTTCTAGGTGCATGCGCGGTTGCCCGGGTAGTGCCGGCGTGCATGCGCGCTACAGTGCAGGCACTTGGATCGAGGAGCACTGCCATGAATCTGTTCGCAACTGCGATGTCGCTGTCGATGATGGCCGCCATCACGCCCGGTGGTGAAGAGCAACAGGCGATCAGGGTGAGCAAGGCCGGTGGCGCCGCATCTGCGGCCGGCCCGGCCGACTATTTCACCGGCAAGGTGCGCATCGATGCGCCTTTCCAGGCCGATGCGCCGGCGCGGGTGGGCGGCGCCACGGTGACCTTCGAGCCGGGCGCGCGCACCGCCTGGCACACCCACCCGTTGGGGCAGACGCTGATCGTCACCGCCGGTGCAGGGCGCGTGCAGGAATGGGGCAAGCCGGCGCAGCAGATCCGCCCGGGCGACATCGTGTGGATTCCGCCGGGCATCAAGCACTGGCACGGCGCCAACGCCACCGTGGCGATGTCGCATATCGCCATCGCCGAAGCGCAGGACGGCTCGCCGGTGACCTGGCTGGAGCAGGTCAGCGAGGCGCAGTACGCGGCCGAGTGACACGGCGCTCAACGATGACGTGGTGCGGTCTGCCGCCTCATCGTTGGTGATGCATGTCGTTCAGTGCGAGTGCGCGTGACTGCACTCCACTGCGTAACTGCGCACGAATTGGCTTATGCCGCTTGTGTCGCAGCCTGTGCCCCGGCACGCAACCGTTGTGCGTCACGTGCGGGCGGCGCGCCGAGAATGCGCGCGTAGTCGCGACTGAATTGCGAGGCGCTCTCGTAGCCGACGCGGAAGCCGGCATCGGCGGCATTCAGCGCTTCGGCCAGCATCAGCCGGCGCGCTTCGTGTACGCGCAGATGCGAGCGGTATTCCAGCGGCGTCATCGAGGTGACTGCCTTGAAATGCGCATGAAAGGTGGAGCGGCTCATTGCCGACAGATCGGCGATCTGCTCGATGCGGAAGCGCTGTGCGTAATGCTGGCGCAGCCAGACGATGGCTTTGGAAATCTGGTTGAGCCGGCTGTCGGCGATGGCCATCTGGCGCACCACCGCATTGGCCGGATCGGCCATCAGGCGATAGAGCACTTCGCGCAGGACCAGCGGCGCCAGTGCGGCGATCTCCTGCGGTTGGTCGAGCAGACGCGCCAGCCGCACTGCAGCGTCCTGCAATGGCGGCGTGCTGTGGTTGAGCAACAAGCCGGCCTGCGCCGTATCGCGTTGCGGCTCGACCAGCTCCGGGTGGCTGACGGCCAGATCGCTCAGCACCGCGGTGTCCAGATCCAGGCAGAAACACAGATACGGTTGCGCAGCGCTGGCCTCGATCACCGAACCGACGATCGGCAGATCCACCGAGGCCACCAGATACATCTGCGGATGATAGAGATACGCCGCCGCGCCCAGCATCGCCTGCTTGCGGCCTTGCGCCACCAGGCACAGCATCGGCGTATAGACCGTGGGCACCGACACGGTGGGCGAGGCGCTGCGCATGATCTGCAGCCCGGCAATCCGGGTGGCATGCATGCCGTCGCCGGGGGCATGGCGCAGCAGGATGTCGGTCATCTCGGTCAAGGCGGACATGCAGGACTCGGCAATGGCACCAGGCGGCGTGGCCGCGATGCCGTCGATCCTACAAGACCCACTGTCATGGAGCCGGCATGCCTGCCACAGCAGCGGGTAGGGGTAGCGCCGATTGGCGCCGGCACAGACGGTCAGGCCCACGCGCCCGGTGCCTCGAAACGGCAGGCCAGCCACGATCTGGCGCTCACATGTGCGCCGTATCATGGGTGTCTGTTTCCGTGACCGCCCAGTCCCATGCCCGCAAAACGTTCGACCATCGCCGCACCGGCAAGCCCGGCCGACTGGAAGGCGCTCGAGGCCGCCGCTACGGCCGAACTTGCGCGCCGCACGGCGCAAGCGCATCAGCAGATCCTGGGATTGTTGAACACGCATGGGCATCTGCTCAGCGAAGCGCAGCGGCGTGGGTTGCACCGGCGCTTGCTGCGTGCGGGACGCTAAACGAGGGCGCTAGGGCGCCAGCGACATCCTTGACGCTAGAGCGACGGTGCCAACGCTCCGGCCGCACGCGCATTGTTGATTGGTGAGTAGAGTGTGCGGTGCCCTCACCACTTGCGGGACACGCCGTGAATCCGTCCGTGGAGGCTCCTTGGCGGCATGCATGCCGTCACGGGTCCCGCAAGCGGCGAGGACACCGCACCAGAAAGGTGGTCGGCGCTCGCATAAAAGCTGCTTGTCGCGCGATGTGCATTGGTCGTTGACTGTTGGGCCGCGCAGGTACATCGCTATCCAAATGCACATGACGCACTGCTTTTGCCCATGCGCACCGACCATCCGACTGGTTGTCGCTGGAGATGCATCAGGCATTGAGCTGGCGCATCGGCATCAAACAACGCGCAGCAGGCAATGTTCGTAATTGTGCACACCGACCATCCCGACAGGTCCTTGCCCGCTCACCGTCGCGGGACCTTACGCGGCATGGATGCCGCGTAAGAGCCTACACGGACGTACTTGCGGCGTGTCCTGCGATGGTGGGCGGGCAAGGGCCCTGCAGCAAACTCGCAGATCGCCGCCCACCACTGATCCAACAGCGCGACTCGGCCGCATCCAGCCACTAACCAACCAAGACGTCGCCTCGCAGCCACGCATCAATCCGCGTCCAGCCAGCATCTGCCGACGCAACCAACGCGCTCGCGTTCAACCGCCAAGCTCCCACGGCGGCACTTCGCCCAGGCGTTCCTGCAGAAAATCCACGAATGCACGCACACGTGGTGGCTGCAGCTGGCGCGCCGGCATCACCGCGTTGATCTGCGAGGTTGGCGGCGGGTAATCGGGAAGTACTTCGACCAACCGGCCGTTGCGCAGTTCTTCTGCGATATGCCAGTACGAATGCAGCGCGATGCCTTGGCCGGCGACGGCCGCATCGCGGATCAACTCACCGAAATTGCTCTCGAAGCGGCTCTGCATGCGCACGCGCACCAGGCCGCCCTCCGGTGTTTGCAACTGCCAGACATCCTGGCGGCCGTCGCGGCCCATCAGCAGTACGCCGGCATGCCCGGCCAGGTCGTCCGGCGTGCGCGGGGTGCCATGGCGCTGCAGGTAATCGGGCGAGGCGGCGAGGGTGCGGCGGTTGTCGGCGATGCGCCGCGCTACCAGCCCGGAGTCGTCGAGTGGGCCGATGCGGATCGCCAGGTCGAAGCCTTGCTTGACCAGGTCTACCAGGTCGTCGCTCAGGTGCGCACTGATGTGCACGCGCGGATGACGGGCCTGAAATTCCGGTAGCAACGGCGACACGTACTGCCGCCCGAACGAGGCCGACATGGTCATGCGCAGGATGCCGCCGACCGCGTGTGCGCTTTCGCGCAGATCGTCGGCCAGCGCGTCCAGATCCTGCACCAGCACGCGGCCGCGCTCGGCCAGGCGCTGGCCTTCAGGGGTTGGGTGCAGCCGGCGCGTGGTCCGGTGGAGCAGGCGCACGCCCAGGTCGCGCTCCAGCCGCTTCAGGCGCTGGCTGGCGACCGCTACCGACAGGTCCAGGCTACGCGCACCGGCAGTGATCGAGCCGGAATCGAGCACGCGCAGGAACAGCGCGATATCGCCGAGGCGGTCCATGCGATTCTCAATGATTGCTTGATAGTGAATCAGGATAACAGGGGTTTTTGCTTAGGACCCTGGAGCGCAGGCTGTGGGTTGTCTTCCCTGGTCCATGCCCATGTCCGCTTCCGCGCGTTCTTCCCGTTTTCCGCCAGCGCTGCTGGCGCTGACCATCGGTGCCTTCGGCATCGGTACCACCGAGTTCGTGATCATGGGCCTGCTGCAGCAGGTGGCCACCGACCTGGGCGTGTCGCTCAGCGCTGCCGGCCTGCTGATCAGCGGCTATGCGCTGGGCGTTTTCGTCGGGGCGCCGGTGCTGACCCTGGCCAGTGCGCGGCTGCCGCGCAAGGCGGTGCTGGTCGGCTTGATGGCGATCTTCACCCTGGGCAACGTGGCCTGCGCGCTGGCGCCGGACTACACCAGCCTGATGGTTGCGCGCGTGCTGACCTCGCTGGCGCACGGCACCTTCTTCGGCGTGGGCGCGGTGGTGGCCACCTCGCTGGTCCCGGCCGAGCGCCGGGCGTCGGCGATCTCGCTGATGTTTGCGGGCCTGACCGTGGCCACCCTGCTGGGCGTGCCGGCCGGCGCCTGGCTGGGTCTGCAGCTGGGCTGGCGGGCGACGTTCTGGGCGGTTGCGGTCGTCGGCGTGCTGGCCACGGCCGCGGTGGCGCTGTGGGTACCGGCGAACGCAGGCGCGGCCGCGCCGGTGTCGTGGCGCCAGGAAGTGGCGGTGCTGGGGCGCGGACAGGTGCTGCTGGCGCTGGCAATCACGGTGGTGGGCTATGCCGGCGTGTTCGCGGTGTTCACATACATCCAGCCGTTGCTGGTGGACGTGAGCGGTTTTGCGCAGACGGCGGTGTCGCCGGTGTTGCTGGTCTTCGGCGTCGGCATGATCGTGGGCAATCTGCTGGGCGGGCGTCTGGCCGACCGGCGTCCCACCGCCGCGTTGCTGGGCAGCCTGGCGGCATTGGTGGTGGTGCTCGCCGCGATGGGCCTGGTCCTGCACAACAAGACTGCGATGGTGGTGTTCGTCGGGCTGCTGGGCGTGGCCGCCTTCGCCACCGTGGCGCCGCTGCAGTTGCGCGTGCTCGAGCATGCACGCGGTGCCGGCCAGAACCTGGCTTCCAGTCTCAATATCGCCGCGTTCAATCTGGGCAATGCGCTGGGCGCCTGGTTGGGCGGTGTGGTGATCGCCACGCATGCCGGCCTGGTCGCCACCCCGTGGGTCGCCGCGCTGTTGAGCGCGCTCGGCCTGGGCATCGCGTTGTGGAGCGTGCAACTGCAACGCCGGCGTGCCGCCGCGCCGGGCGTGTGCGCGCAGGCGGGTTGATTCGTTTTTTAGGCATGAGTGCAGTGACCGCGCAACCGGCAACCCTGCGCGCTCGCGCGGGTGATCGGCAAGCGGAGCGTGGCGCCTGACATCGCGCGTGGCCGGATCGACCGGCAGCGCGTGGATTTTCTTTCGGCTTCAAGGAGCATTGCGATGGAGACACGTTTTCTCGGCCGTTCCGGTTTCAAGGTGCCGGTGCTCGGTCTGGGGGCCGGTACCTTTGGCGGTAAGGGGCCGCTGTTTTCTGCATGGGGCGATACCGATGTCGCGCAGGCGCAGCGCATGATCGACCTGTGCCTGGAGGCGGGCCTGAACCTGTTCGACACCGCCGATGTGTATTCGGACGGCGCCTCTGAAGAGATCCTCGGCCAGGCGCTGCAGGGCCGCCGCGATCAGGTGATCCTCTCGACCAAGACCGGCCTGCGCCTGGGCGATGGCCCCAACGATGCCGGTGCCTCGCGCTTCCGTCTGTTGCGTGCGGTGGATGCCTCGTTGCGACGCCTGCGCACCGACTATATCGATCTGCTGCAGCTGCATGCCTTCGACGCGATGACGCCGGTGGAAGAAACCCTGTCCACGCTCGATGGGCTGGTCCGCGCCGGCAAGGTGCGCTACCTGGGCGCGTCCAATTACGCCGGCTGGCAGCTGATGAAGTCGTTGGCAGTGGCCGATGCGCAGGGCTGGAGCCGCTTTGTCGCCAACCAGACCTATTACTCGCTGGCCGGGCGCGATTACGAATGGGAGCTGATGCCGTTGGGCATCGACCAGGGCGTGGGCGCGGTGGTGTGGAGTCCGCTGGGCTGGGGGCGCCTGACCGGCAAGCTGCGCCGCGGCCAGGCGTTGCCCGAACACAGTCGCCTGCATGCCACTGCGGCCGCCGGGCCGGCGATCAGTGACGAGCGCCTGTTCGACATCGTCGATGTGCTCGACGCGGTTGCCGACGAGACCGGCCGCAGCGTGCCGCAGATCGCCATCAACTGGCTGCTGCAACGGCCCACCGTGAGCACGGTCTTGATCGGCGCACGCGACGAAGCGCAGTTGCGCCAGAACCTGGGTGCGGTGGGCTGGTCGCTGACGGACGCGCAACGCGCGCGCCTGGATGCGGTGAGCGCGGTGGAGCCGCCGTATCCGTATTACCCGTACTGGCGCGGGCACTTTGCCGAACGCAGCCCGCTGCCGGTGTGACACGGGCTGCGCCATCGCGCCACGCTGCCGCCGGTTGGCAGCAGCGTGGCATCCCTCACCGTTGCCGCCTCACAACGGCCGTGCCGCGCGCGGAATCACCTCGGGCATGATCGCTCCCACGCCCTTGCTGCCTTGTAGCTGTTTGCAGTTATCCAGTGCGGTGGCCACCGAGTCGTAGCCGATCATCGCGCTGCCATCGATGGCCGAGGCATAGATCAGTGTGCCGCCGGTACGTGAGGCCAATCCACCGGCGATGGCTGGGGTGGTATTGAACAGTTTGATCGAGGAGCCCAGCAGGATCAGTTGACCGCTGCGCGTTTCGAGCGCTGCGGCCACGCGCGGGGCTTGCCCGGCCGGAACCACGGCGGCCGTGCGTGCGGCCGTGCCGGCATCGAGATAGATCGCGTAGCGGTCGAAGCGTGCAACCGGAGCGTCTATGGTGGTTTGCGACGCCGGCACCGCGCGTGCGGCGGTCGCTGCAGGCGCGCCGTCGGCCAGCCTGACCACTGCGCCGGGAATCAGCCGGAAGCTGCTGCGTCCCGCAGCGATGGTCGGCCCGGTCGCCGCAGCGTGCAGGCGTTTGCTGTCGACCAGCTGCGCCGACGCGGGAGCGCAGACGCCAGCTGCAACGACAACGAGCAGTGTTAGTAAGGATGTCTTCATGTCAGTGGCCCACCACGCGCATTTCGAATTCCTCCAGTTGCTCCTTGCCCTGGTCGGCGAGCATGTCGTCGACCTCCAGGGTCCAGCGCCCGGCCGAGGGTTCGTCCAGGAAGGCGTTGCTCGATGTCAGCCAGACCACGGTGCCGTCGGGGGCCTGATCGAGTGTGGAAAACGGCGTCATCACCGTGCTGCGCGTGCCGCTGGGCGACACCAGCACCACCCGCAGGTGACTTGGGTCATTATGGGTGGCCGAGAAATACAGTTGCACGCCTTCCACCTTGAAGGATTGGGTGATGTTCAATGACAACCTGGCCGGTGCCGCGACACCCCCGATGGTGCTGCTGTTGCCTTCATACACTTTCCAGCTCGTGTCCTGCAGGGCGGGCAGCGAGGTGAAGTGCATTGCACGTTCCACAGCCGCGGCGGCGTCGACCAGCCCGAAGCCATACCAGTTGCTGAAAGGATGGCCCGCCGCATTGGTGACCCAACCCGGGTCGATCACGGTGCCGTTATAGAGGGCTTTGGGTTGAGTTGGGTCGACCTGGGTCGCGGTGGTTGCCAGGATGTATTTGACATCTCGCAGGGTCAGCTGCGGATTGGCGCCCAACATCAAGGCCGCCACGCCCGCCACGGTAGGCGATGCCGCCGAGGTGCCGTTCATGCGCGCGGTGTAGTTGCACGATGCATCGATCCTGGAGCGGCTGCTGTCGAGCGCGTTCTGCATCTGGCGGGTGCGATCACGGTTGTTGCCCGCTGCACAGCCGCTGAGGTCGGTGGTGACGATTGCGGCTTTATAGAAGCGCCGCAGCGGCAGAAGGTTGGTGAGCCCATAAGAGGGCCGGGCCGTTTCCGGGTGCGGATCGAAGGCGCGCTGAAACCCATACTCGCCACCCAGCCCGGAGACCCACAGTGCAGAGCCTGGAGATGAGTACGACGCCCGCACGCCATCGGCGTTGACGGCACCGGCCACGATCGTGGTGATCAGGTTGTTGAACTGGTCGGTGTTGGCCAGTGCGCAGCCGACACCGAGCTTGCGGGTCTGGTCTGCGCAGCGATCCACCGGATTGCCTTGTGCATCGTTCTCGATAAGGGCAAAGAAGTCATTGCCGGCAGCTTTGACATACACCCCGCCTTTCCCGCCGCGCTGCGCCTGCATCAGTCTTTCGAGCGACTGTTGTTCGTCGACTTCGGTGTACGGATACGCGCGCGACGAACCACCCCAACTGTTGTTGAACACCTCCATGGCGCGCCCTTCCGGCCCGTCGCCCCAGGCGTAGCGAATGTCGACGTACTGCTTGCTGCCATCCGGCTCTGCAATTGCATTGAAGCCTGCCAACTTGGCCTCCGGTGCAACGCCACGTCCGCCGATCCCGTTCCATCCGCGCTCGGCAATGATGCCCGCAACTGCGGTGCCGTGGTCGCTATCGATCTCGCTCGCCGGTGGTGTCGGCTCGTTGGAGCCGGTCAGGAAATTGCGCGAGCCGTTGGCGACGATATTGTCGACCAGGTCCGGGTGTGCGATCTCCAGGCCGTCATCGATCACCGCAACCTTGACGCCTGCGCCGCGGATGCCCAGTGCGTGCAGGATATCTACGTCCAGGTCCACGCCGGGCAGCGGGCGTCCATCGCCGAACACTGGCTGGCCCTGATTGAGCAGATGCCATTGGTAGCGGAACAGTGGGTCGTCGCCTGGCTGTGTTGCGGCGTTGGCCGCTGCGCTGAACACCTGGGCATCCCCGTGCTGGCTGGCATACGCCAGGCCGCATGCGGCGAAGCAGGCAAGTGACGTCGAAGTAAGCATCATGTATTTCATGTCAGTGCCCCAGGATGCGAAGCTTGAAGGTTTGCAGCGCCGCAGTAATCGTCGGCTCGGTCATGTCGGTCACTTCCAGCGTCCACACGCCTTGCGCCTTTTCGTCCAGGAAGGCATTGCTGGACGTCAGGTCGATATAGAAGCCAGTATTTGCGTACGCCGAAGCATCGAGCGCTGAAAAGGGCGTGAGCACATAGCTGCGTGTGCCGCTGGGAGATTCCAGGACCACGCGCAGATCGGTCGGGTTGCGATGCGATGTGGCAAGCGACAGTTGCACGCCTTCCACCGTCATTGCTTGCGTGATGCGAATGCGCTGCTTGGCCGGCCGCGCCGGTCCGCCAATCTGGCTTGGGGCGGCAGTGGAAGTAATCCAACGAGAGTCTCGCACTGGAGGAAGCGGCGTGAAGTCGCTAGCTTTGTAGACCGCCTCGGCCCCATCGACCAGGCCGAATCCATACCAGTTGCTGAAGCGATGTCCGGCCGCATTGGTGATCCAGCCCGGATCGATCACGCTGCCCTGATATATGGCGCGCGGTTGTTGTGGGTCGACCTGGCGCGCGGTAGTGGCCAGGATGTACTTCACGTCCCGGGCACTAAGGCTGGCATTGACGCCCAGCATGAGAGCGGCGACGCCGGACACGGTTGGCGCGGCGGCGGAGGTGCCGTTGAAGCGGGCCGTGTAGTTGCAGCCGGGGTCGATCTTCGAACTGCTGGTATCCAGCGCATTGGCCGGATCAAGACCGCGATCCTGGTTGTAGCCTGCCGAACAACTGCTCAGGTCGGTCGTCACCAGCGCGGGGCCATACGCAAAGGGCACTGCATCAGCGGGCAGGCGTTCGCCCGGGTCAGGGACGAAGGCGCGTTGCATTCCTATCAGCCCGCCAAGACCAGACACCCATAGCGCGGAACCGGGTGAAGAATACGCTGCGCGTTTGCCGCTGGCATCGACGCTTGCGACGGTGATGGTGTCAAACAGGTTGTTGAGTGGGTCCAGATTGGCCAGTCCGCAGCCGACCCCTGCCGCGCGGGCGCGCGGGCCACACAGATCGCGCATGTTCCCGTCCTGATCCGGCATCTGCAGACTGAGGAAATCGTTACCCCCGATCTTGACGTAAACCGCTCCCAGTCCACCGCGGGTCGAGCGCATCAATGCCGCCCATGACGCTTGCTCCTGTTGCGGAAAATCCAGGTAGAATGAGGCCGGCTGGCCCCAGCTGTTGTTGAAGATATCGATGTTTCGACCTTCCGGCCCGTCGCCCCAGGCATAGCGCACGCTGGCCAGGTTCCTGGACGAGTCGCGGGCGTCGAAATCGAACCCCGCAAGCCTGGCTTCGGGCGCCACGCCGCGGCCACCACGCCCGTTCCAGCCAACGGCCGCGACAATGCCCGCGACCGCAGTGCCATGAGACAGGAAAGTGTCGATGGGCGTCACGTCATGCGAGCCGGTCTCGAAGTTGTACGAGCCGTTCGGAATGATGTTGTCGGCCAGATCTTCATGACCCAGTTCCAATCCGTCATCCACCACGCCGACGCGGATGCCTTTGCCACGAATTCCGAGGGAATGCAGGACATCCACATCCATATCCACGCCCGCAACCGGGCGGATGTCGCCGATGACCTGCTGCCCCTGATTGGAGATGTGCCACTGATACCGCACCAGCGGGTCGTCGGCGGCCGTACGCAAGGCGGTGGCCGGAGCGGCGGCCACCGCCGTGTACAGTGGGGCGCCGATCAGCAGCGCGCCAACCATGGCGCTGCGGTGATGCTTGCGAACACGGCTCATGCTGTTCTCCGATCGATGGTCGAATGCGTGTGAGCGAGCAAGGCAGCGATGGCAAGTACGCCTTCGCTCGATTGCCGCGTTGTAGATGGATGCGTCCGCGGAGCGGCCCGCCGCGCGCGCGCTCGACGGTCGCCCGGAGGTCTGCTACATCGGCTGCATGACCGACTGTTGCACCACCAGCGCCGCCTGCGTGCCGGGCGTGCTGGCGCGCAGACGGGTCAAGGCCTGCTGCGTCTGTTCGATCGACGGATAGGCGATCACTGCGCTGTTGTCGATCGTCGAGGCGTAGACGACGCGCCCGCCGGAGCTGCGGGCCAGTGCACTGACAGCGCTTGGCGT
The DNA here is from genome assembly GCF_056725285.1 of Xanthomonas sp. NCPPB 1826. Taxonomy (NCBI): domain Bacteria; kingdom Pseudomonadati; phylum Pseudomonadota; class Gammaproteobacteria; order Lysobacterales; family Lysobacteraceae; genus Xanthomonas; species Xanthomonas sp. NCPPB 1826. The sequence continues at coordinate 3,360,804 of NZ_CM161521.1, read as the reverse complement.
GGTGTCGGTCAGCTTCAACTGTGGCTGGACCAGTACGACGCGTCCATTGCGTTCGTTCACCGCTGCGGCAATGGCGCGTTCTGTCGAGCCCGTGGATGTGGACGCAAGCCTGGACGCGCCACGTGCAGCGCTGGTTGACGGAAGGACGATGGCATAGGGGCCGATTCGTGCGGCAACCTTGCCATCGATTGCTGCTGCGCTGCTTGCGCGCGCCTTGGCGGCAGATGCGGGAGCGGCGTTTAAGCGGTCGTTCGGCAGTGGCTCGGAGACCACCGCGCCGGGCAGCATGCGATAGGTATCGTTTCCGGATTTGAATTGCTCGCCGGTGGCCGCTGCGCTGAGCGCCTGGGCGTCCATGTACTGGCCGGCATGCGCGAACCCGCACGCGGCCAAGGAAGCAACGAGGACCGAAGTAAGGAGGATGCTTTTCATGTCAGTGCCCCAGGATGCGAAGTTTGAAATTCTGCAGCGCCGCAGTGGTTCGCGGCTCGGTCATGTCGGTGACTTCCAGCGTCCACACGCCTTGCGCCCGCTCATCGAGAAAAGCGTTGGTGGAGGTGAGATCGATATAGAACCCGGTCTTCGCGTACTCGGCCGGATCCAGTACCGAGAACGGGGTGACGACGTAGCTACGCGTTCCGCTGGGCGACTCCAGCACCACGCGCAGATTGGCCGGATTGCGGTGCGAGGTGGCCAATGACAGCTGCACGCCTTCCACCTTCATTGCCTGGGTGATGCGAATGCGTTGTTTGGCTGGTCGTGCAGGTCCACCGATCTGACTTGCAGCAGCGGTGGATGCAACCCATTGCGTGTCGCGGACCGGAGGCAGGGGCTTGAAATAGGTCGCCTCGTAGACGGCTGCGGCGCCGTCGGCCAGGCCGAAGCCATACCAGTTGCTGAAACGATGGCCGGCCGCATTGGTGATCCAACCCGGGTCGATCACGCTGCCCTGGTAGACCGCGCGCGGCTGCCAGGGATCGATCTGGCGCGCGGTCTTGGCCAGGATGTACTTGACATCGCGCGCGGTCAGGCTGGGGTTGGAGCTTAGAATCAGCGCTGCGACACCTGAGACGGTGGGCGCAGCGGCAGATGTGCCGTTCATCAACGCGCTGTAGTTGCAGGATGCGTCGATCCTGGAGGTGCTGCCGGCAAGCGCGTTTTCGACCGTCGCGCCATCCACATTGTCGCCAGCGCTGCAGCCGCTGAGATCGGTGGTGACGATTGCCGGATCGTAGACGAACGGTGCGGTCTCGGGGGAGGCGGTCTGTGCCGTGTTGGGAGAGAACCTGCGCTGGTATCCAAACTCTCCACCCAGGCCGGAAATCCACAACGCCGAACCGGACGACGAGTAGGAGGCGCGCTTGCCGGTGGCGTCCACGCTGGCGACCACGATGGTGGCGGGAACATTGTTGAGTGGATCGACATTGGCGAGCACGCATCCGACATTCAAGGTGCGCGACAGTTCGCTGCAAGCATTGACGATGTTGCCCTCTGCATCGCGGATGCGAAAACGCCTGAAGCTGTTGCCGGCTGACTTGATGTAGATGCCACCCAGCCCGCCGCGTGTCGAACGCATCAACGCTTCCCAGGACTGACGCTCTTCCAGCGGAAAGTCGGGGTAGCTGGCCTGGGTCGAACCCCAGCTGTTGTTGAAGATATCGATGGTGCGTGCTTCGGGACCATTGCCCCAGGAATAACTGACTTCTGCGCCGCTGCCGGCCGAGTCGCTCCCCAGAAAATCGAAGCCTGCAAGCAAGGCTTCGGGCGCAACGCCGCGACCGCCACGGCCATTCCATCCAACCGCAGCGATGATGCCCGCGACCGAGGTGCCGTGACCGAAATCCGGGTCGGTCGGGGTGGGGTCGTGCGACCCGTTACCGAAATTGTACGAGCCATTCGGGAGGATGTTGTCGCGCAGATCTTCGTGGCCGATCTCCAGGCCGTCGTCCACCACGCCGACGCGGACGCCACGGCCGCGAATGCCCAATGCATGCAGCAGATCCACATCCATATCGACCCCGGGCAGCGGACGGCTGTCGCCGATCACGGCCTGTCCCTGGTTGGACATGTGCCATTGGTAGCGCAGCAATGGATCGCTGCCCTGTGCGCTGGACTTGGAGCTGGCGGTGGCGGTAGGAGCGGTCACTGGCGTGTCGGCCAGTGCTGAGAGTGGCACGCTTGTGATCAGTAGGGCACCGATCAACAGCGCGAGAGGGCACCTGCGATAAGGGTTCATTCCGTTTGAGTCCAGTCAAGGGTAGGCACGTTCGATACGACACAGTTCCCCGTCCGGCCGATCAGGCGATCGGCCAGCGCAACTGCTTCAACAGAGTCAGGCCGTGCCTATCGAGCCCGAATCAGATGCGTCAGCAAGCGTAGAAAGTGAATCCATGCGGCGGCGGCCGCGGCGAGCAAAACCGATCAGGCAGCGCCGAACAGATGCGCTTGGCCGTGCCAGCACGCCGTCAACCTCAGGTGGAATTGAATCGTGCGTGCAGGAGAACCACGCGAAGAGGCAGCAATAGGGTGCATGTCCGTGTATCCCGAAAGAGCCAGTGATACGCATCGGTCCCACACGCTGGACGGATGCGGCCGGGTCATCAGTCGGCTCCCCCGTGCGCGTCCGCGCAGCCGACGCTGGCAATGCGAACGCATTGGCAACGATTCGATTAGAGATGGCGCAATCCGCGCTCGCAACCCGAGCGCCAGATGACCGGCGCGTGATCCGTTGCGCATTTCATGCAGGACATGCAGATTCACGCTCGCGATGCGAGGTTTTTCGCACAGGATTGGCTGCGATCTGTTGCGAGCTATCAGTTTTTCATTGACAGAAAGCATCGCGATGCGCGGATTTGCTTCGCATCCGGCGCGGGGCGGCACGCGAATTGCGGCGGTGCTGCGCCGGGGACGCAGTCAGGCGATGCCATGCGATTCAGCACTGAGACGCTGTATGCGGGCGTGCGGGCGGCTTCGCCTGTGCCGCACCAATAACCCGCATCGTTGAATGCACAGTGGCACAGGTGTTCCCGGTGCACACATGTGCTGTGGCAACAAAAAGGCGCCGATCCCATGTGTGTCCAGGATCGACGCCGTAATGCCTCGCTGTCTTGATCCTGCCACCTACCAGCGATACGCCACCGACATCTGGTACTGCCGCCCGGCGATCGGCCGGCCCATGAACACGCCGCCGGTCGCTGCACCCGGCACGCGCACATTGCCTTCGGTCAGGCCCAGCGTGTCGGTGACGTTGCTGCCGCTGGCGGTCACTTCCCAGTGCTCGCCCACATGCAGGTTGGCGCCGATGTCGAGCATGTCGTAGGACGGCAGCCGCTGGCTGTTGGCCAGGTCCGCAAAGCGATCGCCGATGTAGGAATAGGTGGCAAACACCTTGAGGTCGCCGAACGGCAGCATCCAGTAATAGCTGGGCGTGACGCGGAACTGGCGCTTGGGCTGGCGCATCACCTGGTTGCCGGTGAACTCGCGGTAGTTGCGGTACTTGGCATCCAGCCACACCCCGGTGCCGGCCAGCTCGAAGCCGCCAAATGGACGGATGGCACCTTCCACTTCCAGCCCGCGCGCACGCGAGTCGCCGACGGTGGTGAAGTTTTCACCATTGGCCAGGAACGCCTGGAACGGCGAGTTCTTGAAGGTGTTGTAGAACGCGGTCAGGTACAGGTCGTAGCTGCTGGCACCGGACTTGAGCCCGAGTTCGTACTGATCCACTTCCTGCACGCGATTCTGGCCATCGCGCAGATTGTCGAAGCCGGGGAACTTCACCCCTGAATTGACGCGTGCGAATAGGCTGTTGTGGGTATCGAGCGTGAAGTTCAGCCCCGCCGTCCAGGAGAACGCCTCATCGTCCTGGTCGATGCGGCGCGTGCTGGCCAGGGCGAGCGAGGTGGCGTTGTCGTACAGCGTGTCCGGGTTGCCGTCCAGATCGACGGTGGCGGTGTCGTGCACATCGCCGGTGACGCTCTGGCGCTCGTAGCGGGCGCCCAGGTCCAGACGCAGCCGCGCGTTGAGCTCCCATTCGTCGGCGACGAAGGCGGCGATGTTCTCGCCATCGTAGTTGGCGCGCAGGTTGAAGAACGCGGTGCTGGTGAAACCCTGGCGCGTGGCCTGCTGGCCGTTGTCCAGCGCCAGATCGATCCGGCGCGCGTTGTTCTGCGCGGTGAGCAGCATGGTGTTGCCCAGGTACCAGGTGTCGGCCGAGGAGTACTTGGCATAGTACGCGCCCACGGTGAGCGTGTTGCCAGTAAACAATTCGCGGCTCAGGCGCAGGTCGTTGGTGACCGAATTCAGGCGCTTGTCCACCGACCACCAGCCGGCTTCCAGCACCTGCTGATTCGGATCGACGACGCCGCCGCCATTGGTGAAGCTACCGCTGCCGGTAGTGCCGTAACTGGCGATGAAATCGCTCAATCGCACCGGTGCACCGCCGGTGAACAACGCATAGGTCGGCGCGCTGCCGCTCATCACATTGAAGCGGTCGGCAATGGTCCAGTCGCCGGTCTCCCAGTTCAGTTCGCCGCCGAATACATCGATGTTGACGCCGCGGCCGTCGGCCAGATCGCGGCGGATGGTCTGTCCATCCGGCCCGACCAGCAGGTCGACATTGCGGAAGTCGCGGCCGAGCAGGGTGCCGGTCTGCGCATTCAAACCGGGGAAGCTGGACAGGTCGTTGCCGTTGTTGCGCGACAGCAGCGGAATGGCGGTATAGAAGGCATTGTTGTCGTCGGTATGCCGCGCGTAGAACGACAGCTCGCCGCTGTCCCAGCGCTTGCTCAGGGTGGCGCTGAACTGGCCACCCTTGTCGGCGGAAAACTGCGGGTCGCGCACACCGTCGGTTTCGCGAAAGAAACCGCCCACGCTGTAGTACCAGCCGTTGCCCATCGGCCCGCTGTTGAAGACATCGATGCGGCGCAGCGCGTTGTTGCCGCCGGTCAGGCGTACGCTGCCTTCGGGCTCGTCCTGGCCTTTTTTCTGGATGAAGTTGACCGTCAGACCCGGCTGGCCGTTGGAGAAGATCGGGCTGGAGCCGCCACGCAACACCTCCATGCGCTCGACCGTGTCGTCGACGCGAAACAGCGTGGAATTTTCCAGGAACGACAGGGTCGGCGGCGGAAACAGCGGCGAGCCATCCAGTTGCATGGTCACGAACGGCGCATCGCCTTCGGATGGCATGCCGCGCACGAAGATATTGGCGCCGGTGCCGCCACCGCTGGGCTCGGCCCATACGCCGGGCACGATCTTCAGCAGGTCCGCAGTGCTCTGCGGCACCGCCTGCTGGATCTGCTCCGGGCTGGCGGTGGTGATCGAGAAGCTGGCATCGCGCTTGGCCAGGCCCTTGAAGCGCGCGGTGCCGCTGACGATCACTGCATCCAGCGTGGTGGCCTCGCTGCGCGGCTCGGCGGTGGACGTCTGCGCGTGCACGGCAGGCGCAAGCAGGGCGCCGATGGCAAGGGACAGGGCATAGCGGGGCATCGATGCGGTCATGAAAGCTCTCCTGGGATGACGTCGCAGCTGGCGGCAATGCGCGCACGCGTGCACGCGCCGCCAAAGAGTGACCGGCAGCACGTCACAGTGGCCGGTCGCGCAACGCAGCGACACACGTCGCGCTGTTGTTCTAACGGAGTTGCCGGCAAAAGCTGTTGTGCGCTGCGGCACTCGGTGTAGGCGATATGCTCGCCATCGATCAATGCGGCAAGGCGCCAGACAGCGCGTGCGCAGTGCACGTGTGTCGCTATCGGGCTGCGTGTGGGGCCGTTCAACGCGCACCACAGCGGCAGCCGATGCGATCCATCGTCGCGGCACGATGGCCTTTGCGCATGTGCTGCCGGCACCATGCAATGGCACAGCGATGTCGCTGCACGCAAGCCGATAGGCAGGCGCGCGCTTGCGCCTGTTTTACGCTGCTGCGCGTACCGGCGCGGCTTCGCGGATTGGCAGGTTGATCAGTGCGGCGATGACTGCCAGCAGCATGTCGGCGTACCACATCCAGCTGTAATCGCCGAAGCGCTCCAGCGCCAGCCCGCCCAGCCACGCCCCGAAAAAGCCGCCGATCTGGTGCGACAGCAAGGTCAGGCCGAACAAGGTCCCCAGGTAGCGCGGGCCGAACAGTTTGCCGATCAAGCCCGCCGTCGGCGGCACCGTGCCCAGCCAGGTAAAGCCCAGTGCCGCGGCGAACAGGTAGAAGGTCAGTGGCGTCGGCGGCGCGATCAGGTACAAGCCGATCAGCACCGCACGGCTGGCATACAAGACGCACAGCAGCCACTTCATGCGGATGCGTTCGCCGAGCTTGCCGGCGACCAGGCTGCCGGCCACGTTGAACAGGCCGATCAACGCGATCGACACCGCCGACACGCTGGCGGGTAGGCCGCACAGCACGATCTCGCCGGGCAGGTGCGTGACCAGAAACGCGATATGCACGCCACAAGTGAAAAAGCCCAGATGCAGGCACCAGTAACTGCGGTCGCGCATGGCAACCTGCAGTTGCGCACGCAAGCCGATGTCGTCGTTTGCGATCGGCGTGTGCGTGCCCGGCGGCGTCGATCTGCGTCGCAGCGGCCAGGCCAGCGGCAAGGTCAGCAGGGAGATCATCGCCAGCCCAGTCATCGCCCTGGCCCAGCCGGCGGCGCCGATCATCAGCTGCACCAGTGGCGCAAACACGAACTGGCCGAGCGAGCCGCCGGCATTGATCAGCCCGGCTGCGAACGAACGCCGCTCCGGTGCGAGCCGGCTGGCAGTGGCGCCGATCAGCACCGAGAAACTACCGGCGCCCGCACCGGCGGCGGCCAGGATGCCGAGCGAGACGATCAGGCCCCACTCGCTGGCCAGCCACGGGCTCAGTCCCAGGCCCAGCGACAACAGCACGCCGCCGAACAGCAGCACCGGCAGTGGCCCGCGCGCATCGGCGATCGCGCCGAATACCGGCTGCACCGCGCCCCAGACCAGTTGCCCCACCGCCAGCGCGAAGCTGATCGACGCGATGCCGATCCCGGTCTGGCGATGGATCGGCTCCACGAACAGGCCGGTGGTCTGGCGTGCGCCCATCGTCAGCATCAGCATGGCCGAGGCGGTGAGCAGCAATCCCCACTGCGCGCTGGTGCGGGCGCTCGCAGAGATGTTCATGCCGCTGCCTCCGCGTCCAGGGCCGCATCCAGTTGCATCAGGGTGGCGTGCAGCTGCGCGGTGGAGGCGCTGCCGAACAGCGTTTCCAGCTGCGTCTGTGCGCGTTGCCAATGCGGCAGGGCGCGCACCAGCAGCCCGCGCCCACTGCGGCTCAGTACCACCAGTTTCTGACGCGCATCCTCGCCGTGACGTGCCTGCACCCAGCCCGCCGCCAGCAGCGGCTTGAGATTGCGGGTCAGCGTGGTGCGATCCATGCCCAGCGAGTGCGCCAACGCACCCAACGGCTGTGCACTGACCAGCCGGCGCAGGATCGAGTATTCGTTGAGGCTCAGGCCCACCTGCGCCAGGGCATGGTCGTACAGCTGCGAGGTGCGCCGTGCGGCGCGGCGCAGCTGGAAGCAGGTGCAGGGGCTGGTCCCGGACATGGCGATGCTCCACGAGGATGCTCGCACTTTGCGTGCATATGCACCTATTGGCAAGCGCATGGCGAACGTGGGTCGCCTGTTCGTCGAAGCAGGATCGATTGAGTCTGCGCGGCAAGACCGCCCGACCCGCGCCGATGACGGCACGGGTACATGCGCTGGTGCGTACCGGCAGCCTTGCTATCGGCCGGCGTCGGCAAGCGGCCTCGGTGTGATCGGTCAGCGGGGCGTCGAGCCAGCCAGTGCAATGCATTGCATCGGCTCGTTACAGGGAGCGATGTGGAGCAGAACCACCATTTCCATGCGAATGCGCGCAGCAGTGCAGAACGCCGAGGCCGGCAGCCCGCCGCCGGACATGACGAGGCCGCCCGGAGGCGGCCTCGCTTATGACGGCGGGAGAGAGGTACCGTCAGAAGAACAGGCGCACGCCGAACGAGGCGCTGCGGCCGGGAAGCATCACGTCGTCCTTGAGGAAGGAGGTGTGCACGCGTGCGTCCTGGTTGGTCAGGTTGTTGCCGTCCAGGAACACTTCCCACGCGTTGCTGCCACGGTCCACGTGGTAGGCCAGATGCGCATCGACGAAGGTGTAGCCGTCGGTCGGGGTTTCGTTCACCGCCACCTTGTCCTGCTTCATGGTGCGGGTGGCGCCGAGCGAGGCGCGCCATGCGTCGGCGTTCCAGCGCATCTGCGCGCCGACGCGGCCCGGTGCGATGCGCGGCAGGTTGCCGCCATCCTTCAGGCGCGCACGCACGGTATCGCCGAACACGCGCAGATCCCACGCGCCGGTGTCGTTGTCGGCCAGATGGAAGGTGGCCTCGCCCTCGAAACCGTGGAAGACCGCATCGTTCTGCGTCCACTGGCGGATCGGCAGGAAGTCGTTGTCTTCTTCGTTGAACCATTGGCCGCCGGTATCGACGATGTAGACGAAGTCGTTGTAGCGGTTGTAGTACGCGGCGATCTTGGCATCCACCCATGTGTTCTGGAAGTTCAGGCCGAGCTCGGCCTGGTTGGCCTTTTCGGTCTTCAGATCCGCATCGCCGATCTCGTAGGCGAGGGTGGCGATATGCGGGCCGTTGGCGAACAGCTCTTCCTCGGCCGGTGCGCGTTCGGCGTGGTCGAGGTTGGCGGTCAGGCGCCACTGTTCGTTGAAGCGGAAGCCGCCGCTGGCCGAGAAGCTGGTCGGGGTGAAGTCGCGGTCCACGCCGATGTCGGTGCGGTACTTGACCTTGTCCACGCGCGCGCCGACTTCGGCGGTGACGCGCTCCCAGCTGTTGCGGGCAACGCCGAACACGCCGAGCGAGCGGGTGTCGGTCTTGGGCACGAAGGATTCCTCGCCAATCGCCTGGAAGGTGGTGTCGCTGCCCTGCAGGCCGAACGCGGTCTGCCAGCCGCCGCCGAAGGTGAACGATGCTTCCACGCGGCCTTCGTTGGCGCGCTTGGTGAACACGGTGCCGACTTCGGCGCCTTCGAATTCGGTGTGCGCGTAATCGGTGTGGCCGAAGCTGTAGCGCAGCGCGCTGCCTTCGCCCCAGGGATCGGTCAGCCCGCCCTTGAGGTCGTAGCGATCCTGCTGCAGCTTCAACGACACTCCGCGCTCGCCGATCGTCGGGTCGCCCGGCTCGCCGGGGTTGCCGTAGTTGTCGCGGAAGCGCGAGGCCGACAGGCCGACGAAACCCCAGTCGCCGGACAGCGAGGCGCCGACCGAGCCGACCTTGGAGTCGATCCAGCTGTTGAGCTGGCGCCCCTGCGGGGTGTCGTAATCGTTCTGGTTGCGGTACACGCCGTCGGCATGGATCGACAGGCCGCTGCCATTGCCGGCATCGACGCGGAACATGTCGGTGTTGCCGTCCTTGTCGCCGCCGTCGAAGCGCACTTCGGCGCGGCCGCTGAAACCGTCCACCGGGGTTTCGGCAATGCGCCCGTCGACCACGTTGACCACACCGCCGATCGCGCCGGAGCCGTACAGCAGCGTGGACGGGCCCTTGAGCACCTCGATCTGGTTGGCCAGGAACGGCTCGATCGCCGGCGAGTGGTCCTGGCTGACCGTGGACACGTCCTGGGTCGACAGGCCATCGCGCAGCACCGCCACGCGCGGGCCGTCCAGGCCACGGATGATCGGCCGGCCGACGCCGGGGCCGAAGTTGGAACTCTGCACGCCGGGCAGGCTGGCCACGGTCTCGCCCAGGCTGGAGCTGCGCACCTCGTCCAGACGCTCGCCGGCCAGCACCTCGACCGGGCGGCTCAACTCGCCGGCCGCATCGCGCAGCGGGCTGGCGGTGACCACGACCTTGTCCAGGTCCTTGATATGGCGACCACTGGAAGTGGTGGCGTCGTGGCGCGTGTCCGAGCTGGGCGGGGTCTGCGGGTCGGCAGCTGCCGGTGCGTCCTCGGCCAGGGCCAGGGCGGGCGTCAGCAGGCTGGTCAGCGCCAGCGAGAGCGTGGAGCGGCGGAACGAGGAAGCGAGGCGAGGGTGCATGGCGGGCCGGACTCTGTGATTGTTACTGTATATCAATGATAAGGCGCAGCTTGGCTGCTGTGCCGACGGCAGGACCCGCTCACCTGCGCGATGCAGCGGTGCGGGTCTGGAACAAGGAAGATGTTATATTATTCCACGTCGCCGCGAGCCCCTGCTGGAAGTCATGCCTCTACCGTCCCTTCGCCATGTGCTCGACCGCTTCGGTGCGACCGGTTCGCTGCTGTGCGCCGTGCATTGCGCGGTGCTGCCGCTGGTACTGGCCCTGGCCCCGTCGTTGGGCCTGTCGTTCTGGCTGGGCGATGGGGTCGAACTGGCCATCGTGGTGTTCGTGACGCTGCTGGGGCTGTTCAGCCTGGTGCTGGGCTATCGCCGTCACAAGGCGCTGCACGCGCTGGCACTGTTGCTGCCGGGCTTGTTGCTGCTGTGGGCGGGCCTGCTCTACGACCCCTTGCACCACGCGGTGGTGCCGCATGCGGTGGTGATGACGCTCGGTGGCGCGCTGGTCGGCATCGCCCACCTGGTCAATCTGCGTCTGAACCACGGGCACGCCCACGTCCACGACGCCAGCTGCGCGCACTAGCCCGGGCTGCGCGGGCAGGGCCTACGTGGTAGGCTTGCCGGCCTTGCGCGAGGGCGCCGCCGGCGTAAACCTCGCCAGACCCGTGTTCAGCGCGGGGATTTTGTATTCAGTATTCACATTCAGGAGTCGACGAACATGGGTAAGGGTGACCGCAAGACCGCCAAGGGCAAGCGCTACAATTCCAGCTACGGCAATTCGCGTTCGCACGCGGTGAGCAAGGTTGTCGTGGGTGCAGCTGCCCCGGTTGCCAAGAAGGGCGTGGTCAAGGCTCCGGCCAAGAAGGCTGTTGCCAAGAAGACCGTTGCCAAGGCCGGCTGATCCCTAGCCCGCTTCGCGACATCAGAACGCGGCGCTTGCGCCGCGTTTTTTTATGTCCAGCATCGGCGCAGACGCGCGCTGCAGCGCTCGCCCGAGCAGCCATTCCGCTACCGGCCTGCGTCGAAGCGGCGACGTGCGCGCCGCTGGCGTCGGTTCGCGCACGGCACAACAGCGCCGGCCGCAGTGCGCGGCGATCATGGCCGGTATCTGCACACTGCGGTCGGTCGGCCCTGCGCCGCTCTCCCGCGTGGGATGTTCAGTGCGTCGTTGCCGTAGCCGGCGAGGTGCGGGACGGCGTCGGCGCCAGCAACTGTTCGGCCAGGCCGCGATAGATCGGCGTCTTGCACACCAGCCCGGACATTGCGCGCGCGATCAGCACGGTGGCCAGGATCGGCAACAGCATCTGGCTGGTGTCGGTCAGTTCCAGCGAGATCACCGCCGAGGTCAACGGCGCCTGGGTCACGCCGGTCAGATACGCGCACATGCCCAGCAGCACGAAGGTGCGCGGGTCCACGCCCGGCATCAGCACCGACAGGTTGTGGCCGATGCCGGCACCCACCGCCAGCGCCGGCGAGAACAGCCCGCCCGGAATGCCGGCCAGGTAGGAGACCAGATTGGCCAGCAGCTTCATCAGCCCGAATTCGTGGCCGACCACCGCATGGCCCTGCACCAGGCTGCGCGCCTGCTCGTAGCCGGTGCCGAACGCGCCTTGCCCGAACACCAGTGCCAGCCCAACCAAGGCCACCCCGCACAGCGCGGCCAGCAGCACCGGATGGCGCTGGCGCAGCGTTGCCAGCCAGCGCGGTTTGCCGCTGACGCTGGCCAGCACCAGGCGCGCGAAGATGCCGCCAAGCAGGCCGGCCACGCTGCCGCATAGCGCGATCGCCAGCCAGGCCTGGCCCAGCGGCAAGGCCAACGCCACCTTGCCGAAGTAGGTGTAGTTGCCCAACAGGCCCAGCGACACCACGCCACCGACGATCACCGCAGTCAGCAAGGTGCCGGAGAAGCGGTGCTCGAAGCGCCCGCTCAATTCTTCGATCGCAAACACCACCCCGGCCAGCGGCGTGTTGAACGCCGCGGCGATACCGGCCGCGCCGCCGGCGAGCAGGAAATGCGAGAGCTCGCGCGGATCGTGAAACCCGAACCAGCGCCCGAACACATGCATCAGGCTGGCGCCGACATGCACGGTGGGGCCTTCGCGTCCGACCGAGGCGCCACCGAGCAGCGACAAGGTGGTCAGGGCGAGCTTGCCGATCGACACGCGCAGCGACAGATTGGTCTGGCGAAATGCCGCGTCGTCATGTTCCAGTGCCGCGATGACCTGCGGGATGCCGCTGCCACGCGTGGGCCGCATCGCGCCGGAGGTGAGCCAGGCCAGCAGGGCGAAGATGCCCGGCGTCAGCAGCAGTGCCCACCAGATCGAATGCGCGGTGATGCGCTGGAACAACTGGAAGGCGGCGTCGCTGGCCTTGGCGAACACGATCGCCACCAGTGCTACTGCAATTGCGCCGCCCCAGAGTGCGGCGCGACGACGCCAGCCTTGGCTGGACAACAACGGCCGCAGCCGAAGCCGGCGCGGCGAGGGATCAGGAGCAGACATGGCGCCATTGTCGCATCCGCACAGTGCGGCCGCGACGCGTCACTCAGCGGCCGGCGGCCGGCGGCGCGCGCAGGGCCGGCAGCAGCGTGGCGGGATTTCCATCATTGGGCGCGGCAGGAATGCCCAGCAGCCGGGTCATCAGCGCATACACATCGACGTTGTCGAAGCCCGGCAAGCTCTTGCCCTGCGCCAGATCCGGGCCCTGCGCCAGGAACACCGCACGCATCGACGGCAGCGCCGGATCGAAACCGTGCGAGCCGCGCATCTGATCGCGCGGGCGCTTGGCCAGCTTGTCCGGGAACAGTGCATCCCAGCCTTCGTGCATCTGGCACACGATCGGCGGAATGCGCGGATGCGTGCCGTAGTGCCAGCGCGCAGGCAGCTCCGTCTTGCGCCAGCAGTCGTACTGCGCATGCGCACCGAGCAGGCCGGCTTCGGCGCGGGCCTGCTGTCCCGGCAATGGCGCAAAGCCGATCACCTGCCCGTCGGTCACGGCATTGGCGATGTCCGGGCGCGCCATGTCTTCCACGCTGATCGCATGCCCGGGCGCCACCTCGGCCATGCCGTGGTCGGAGACCACGACGATATTGGTGCGCTCGCGCGTGCCGTCGCGCTGCATGCCGGCCAGCAGCCGGCCGATCGCGCCATCCACCGCACGCACGTTGTCGGCGTATTCGCGCGACTCCGGGCCGTGGTCGTGGCCGGCTTCGTCCACGTGTTCGAAATACAGCGTGACCAGGCGGTTGCGGTCGGCGCCGGAGGCGGCCAGCCAGCCCCGCACTTCGTCCACGCGCGCGTCCAGGCTGGTGCCTTCTTCGTAATGGCGCCAACGCGTGGGGCGCACGCCGCCGATCGCCGCCTCGCTGCCCGGCCACGACCAGGTTGCGGTATGCAGGCCATGGGTTTCCGCACCCACCCACAGCGGCTCGCCACCCCACCAGCGCGCATCGCCGACCGCATCCTGCTTGCTCAGCCAGAAGCCGCCCAACGTCGCATCGCGCATGCTGTTGTGCACGATGCCGTGGTGATCCGGGCGCAGGCCGGTGACCAGCGTGTAGTGATTGGGAAAGGTCAGCGACGGGTACGACGGCGTCATCCAGCGCGCACGTACGCCGTCGTGTGCCAGTTGCGACAGATTCGGTGTGATGCCGCGATCGAGCATGTCCGCGCGCAGCCCGTCGATGGAAATCAGCAGCACGCTATGCGGTACATCGCTGTGCTGTGCGCCGGCCGGGGCGGGCGCTGGCGTACTGCGCCAAGGGGCGTGAGAACTGCAGGCCGCGAGCAGTGCGAGCGCGGCAAACACAAAACGTCGATCGATCATCGCGCCAGTTTACGGCCTGGCAATGACGTCGCGAAGTCAGCGCGTGCCGGTGGCGGATGCGGCGAACAGATCGTCGGCCGCTGCGCCCTGGCGCGGCGACCAGCCTTCCAGCTGCAACAAGGCCTGTTTGGTCGGCAGGCCGCCGCCGAAGCCGGTCAGCGCACCATTGGCGCCGATCACGCGGTGGCAGGGCAGCACGATCGGCAATGGATTGCGCCCATTGGCAGCGCCGACCGCGCGGCTGGCGGCGGGGCGTCCCACCGCATGCGCGAGCTGCGCATAGCTCCAGGTCTGCCCGAACGGAATCTGCGCCAGCGTATGCCAGACCTGCAGCTGGAACGGCGTGCCGGTCGGGGCCAATGGCAAATCGAAGCTGTGCCGCCCGCCATACAGATAGTCGAGCAGTTGCTCGCGTGCCTCGCGCACCAGCGGCGCATCGGGGTCGTGCTGCCAACGCGCGCGGCCGACCGCGTCGTAGCGGTTCTGCGCGAACAGGATGTGGTGCACGCCGGCAGCATCGGCGGCCACGCTGAGTGCGCCGATCGGCGAGGGAAAGGTGTCGTAATACAACGTGCTCATGGGCGGGTGTCCTTGCGATCGACAGCGAGATGCCACAGGTGCAATACGGCGTAGGCGCGCCACGGCCGCCAGGCCTGCGAGCGCGCTTCGGTGGCACGCTCGCTGAGGCGCTCGGGCGTGCCGAGCACCTGCTGCAGGATCAGGTCGCCGGCCGGAAACGCGTCCGGATGCGACAGCGCACGCATGGCGACGTAATGCGCGGTCCACGGCCCGATGCCGGGCAACGCGGTGCAGGCGGCGACGAACTCGGACAGGCGCTGGCCGGCGCCGAAATGCAGCCGCCCTTGCGCGCAGGCCGAGGCCAATGCACGCAGCGTGGCCGCGCGCGCCCGCGGCAGGCCGAGTTGTTCCAGCGGCGCCTCGGCCAGCTGTGCCGGAGTCGGAAAGATGCGGTCCAGGCCGGGCGGCATCTCCACATGATGGCCGCCATGCCGGTCGACCAGCCGCGCCGCCAGCGTCGCCGCGCCGGCCACGCTGATCTGCTGGCCCAGCACGGCGCGCACGGCCACTTCAAAGCCGTCCCAGCCGCCCGGCACGCGCAGGCCGGGGCGGCGCGCGATCGCCTCGGCCAGCAGCGGCTCGGTCGCCAGCGTGGCATGCACCGCCTGCAGGTCCGCATCCAGATCGAACAGGCGGCGCACCCGGCGCACGATCTGCGGAATCTGCCGCGGGTCGGTCGCGCCGATGCGCAGCAGCAACTCCGCACGCTGCGGCGCCGCGCTGACCTCGATCAGGGTTGCGTTGCCCGGTGTGCCGATCACGCGCCGGTAGCCGCTGGCGTCGACCTGTTCGATGCCGGGAATCGCGCGGCGTTGCAGAAATGCCAGCATCGCCGGCAGATCCAGCGGCGGGCGATAGCCCAGGCGCAGGGTCAACTCGCCACCGGGCACCTCGGCACGCTGCTTGCGCAGCGCCGATGGCGGCATCCCGCAGCCTTCCAGGAATGCGGCATTGAAGCGACGCAGGCTGTTGAAGCCGGCCGCCAGTGCGACCTCGGTGACCGGCAATGCGGTCTCGGTCAGCAGCTGCTTGGCCAGCAGCAGCCGGCGCGTGCCATGCACCTGGATCGGCGTGGCACCGAGCTGCTGCACGAATTGCCGCTGCAGCTGGCGTGCGCTCAGGCCCACCGCGTCGGCCAGGGTCTGCACCGGCTGCTCCTGCAGGGCACCGTCGGCAATCATCGCCAGTGCGCGTTGCACGCTCTCTTCGCCCAGATGCTGCTGCGCCTGCGGCGACAGCTCGGGGCGGCAGCGCAGGCAGGGCCGGTAGCCGGCGGCACTGGCTGCCGCCGCGCTGGGGTAATAGCTGATGTTGCCCGGCTTGGGCGGCGGCGCCGGACAGACCGGCCGGCAGTAGATGCCGGTGCTACGCACCGCGGTGAAGAACAAGCCGTCGAAGCGTGCATCGCGCGCCAGCCGGGCGCGGTCGCATTGGAGTCGGTCGGGCGTGGCGGTCTGCATGGCGCCAGTCTATGCGCTCGTCCCGGCCCGGGCTGGCCGTTTTCGGACAGGGTTGTAGCGTGCCGCTGCGTTCATGGCAGGGTCAAACGCTTCGCCCATTCAGCCATAGACTGAGGGTGATCTCCGTCGCGGTCTGTTGCCTGACATCATGCTGAAACTGCTCTGCCTGTCCCTTTCATGCGTGCTGGCGCTGGCGGCCTGCGACCGCACCAGCACCTCGGCCGATGCCGCCGCGACGCAACAGAGTGGCGCGGGGCAGGGCGATGGCGACCATATGGTGTCGGTGGATACGCCCGAGCCGGTGGCGCCGCCGCCGCGGCCGCGTGCACAGGCCGGCGAAGCCGGCTGGCCGCAGGCGGAGCTGGACGCGGGCAAGGCCTGGATCAGTTGCGCCACCGATTACAGCAGCGAAGCCGGCGACGGCACGCTGCTGCCGGCGCTGGACCGCGCCAGCGTGGAGGCGGCGCTGGCGCCGTGTCGCGACACTGGCCTGCTGCGGGTGCGCTACGCCGGCAAGATCAACGCCGGCTTCGCTGCGCTGGTGTGGCGGCTGGCCGCGGTGGCCGAGCAACTGCGGCTGCCGCATCGCATCCTGGACCTGGATTCCAGCGGCGGGCAGGTGGAAGCGGCGATTCGCGCCGGCGATGTCATCGGCGAATCCAACTGGACCATCTGGGTGCGCGAGGGCTCGATCTGCCACAGCGCCTGCGTGTTCGTGCTGGCGGCCGGCGACAATCGGCTGGTGGCTGGCAAGGTCGGTATCCACCGCATGATGCGGATCAGTTCCAAGGCCACCTCGCGCGCGGAACTCAATCGCGAATTGCGCGAGGTCTACGGCAACGTCAAGGATTATCTGGAGCGCAACGGCGTGGCGGTGGCGGTGGCCGACCTGATGATGACCGTGCCCAACCGCAGCCTGCGCCTGCTGACGATGGACGAGCTGCGCGAGTACGGGCTGGATGGCACCAACGCGGTGCAGGACGACCTGGAGCGCATCCGCCAGATGCGCAAGTGCGGCGATGCCTTCGTGCGCCGCAAGGACGCGTTTCTGGTTGCCTTCGACCAGAAGTGCAAGGGCGAGGGCGCCGATCTGGAGGCGGTCAACGCCTGCGGCCTGGCCTTGAAGCAGCGCTTCGGCTTCCCGGATGCGGCCTGCCCGGAAGAAAGCCCGCTGGCCGAAACCGATGCCGCCGCGCTGCCGGCCACCGCCGCAGCGCAGGCCGCGCCGGCGGCCGACGCGGAGGCAGGAGCGCCAACTGCGGCACCGGCCGCAGAGTCGGCTGCCGAGCCCGCGCCGGACCCCGCCCAGGGCGAGGGCTGAGCTTCACACCCACCGCACTGCCGGCTGCCTATGGTCGCGGCATACCACGGAGCCGGGGGGCGACATGCTTGGAAAGACGAAAGGCGTTGCGCTGGCATATCTGCCATCGGCGCTGCTGGTGCTGGCCGGATTTGGCGTGGCTGAACTGCTGCAGGTGATCGCTGCGGCCAGCCAGGTGCAGTGGCCGGCGACGCTGGCGGTGTGGCTGAGCCTGGCGGCCCTGATCGCGGCCATCGCGCGCGCGCTGTGGGTCAGCTGGCGACTGTGGCGGCCGCGCGGTGTCGCGGCGGTTCCGCCGGGCGGCGACATCTGATTTTTGAGTCAAGGCGTGCGTTCCCGGCACCCGGCTCGCGCGTCGCTTGCACACTCACCTCACCATGCAGCGCAGGTCTTAAACTGCCGCACCCGCCGCGAACCCTGCGGCGGTTCCCATCCGTTTGCTACGCACAAGGTCATCTGCCCCATGTTCCGTCCTCGTCTGCTTGCCGCACTGCTGTTGGCTCCCTCGCTGGTTCTGGCACAACAGCCGCAGACCGCTGCACGTCCGGCCGCCGCTCCCCAGGCGGCGCCCGCGGCCAGCCCGGCGCAGCAGGCGCAGCTGACCAAACAGAACACCGAGATGACCCAGGCGGCATTGCGGGTGGCGCAGATGGTCGATGCCAACCAGGTGGCCTCGCTATGGGATGGCGCCTCCAGCGTCGCCAAGACCGCGGTCAAGCGCGATGTCTTCGTGAGCCAGATCGGTGCCGAACGTGCACGCCTGGGGGCAGTGGTCGGACGCGGGCAGGGCTCGGTGACACGGGTCAAATACGCCGCCGGCGCGCAGGTGCCCGAAGGCCTGTACGTCAACGTCAGCTTCCCGACCCGGTTTGCCAAGGCCCAGCAGCCGGTGCGCGAGCTGGTGTCGTTCCGCCTGGACGAGGACAAGACCTGGCGGCTTGCCGGCTACAGCCTGCGCGCGTCGATCAAGTGATCTTGCAGCTCATCGGGAGACCCGCGTGGAACTGACCATCGAACTACAGATGCTGGGCTGGGCCATGGTGCTTGGTCTGGTGCAACTGCTGGCCGCCTCGGCCAGCATGACCGCCCAGCGCGGGACCAAGTGGAATGCCAGCGCCCGCGATGGCGACGCCAAGCCCTTGACCGGCGTCGCGGCGCGGCTGGATCGCGCCTTCCGCAATTATCAGGAGACGTTCCCGATCTTCGCTGCTGCGGTACTGGCGGTGAGCGTTGCCGGCCGTACCAATGCAGATACCGCACTGGGTGTGCAGCTGTACCTGTGGGCGCGCGTGGCTTACGTGCCGGCGTATGCGGCAGGCATTCCCTATCTGCGCAGCGCAATCTGGGTGGTGTCGTTCTGGGGCATCGTTAAGCTGGTGCGGGCGTTGCTGGGCTGGTGACGCAGGCCGGGCTGCGTGCGCGCAGCCTGTGGTTAGTGGCTGAGAAAACGCAGCGACAGATCGCGCGCCTGCGACTGCGGTAGGTCGCCTGTTCCGGTCACTGCTTGATCCTGATCAACGCCGGCGAGCACCACTGCCGTTAAACTGAAAGCCGCTACCAAGACGGCTGCGCTCACGGCCAGGCGTGCGTGCTCGATGCGGCAGGTGCCACGCGGACATGCCGGTTGCTCTGCGCCGACCGCATCCAGCGGACCACTGCACGCGAGGTCTTGTTAGCTCCTCTGGGTCTCGGTGGTGAAGGAGCGTGGCATGCAATCGGTGGATGTCGCAGTCATTGGTGCCGGGCCGGTCGGCCTGAGTTTTGCGCGGTCGTTGGCCGGCAGTGGCCTGTCGATGCTGGTGGTCGACCAGCAGCCACGCGCGCAGCTGGCCGAGCCGGCCTTCGACGGACGCGAAATCGCGCTGACCCATGCCTCGCGTGCACTGCTGGAGCAACTGGGCATCTGGCCGCAGTTTCCCGCCGATGCGATCTCGCCGCTGCGCGACGCCCGCGTCATGGACGGGCATTCGCATTTCGCGCTGACCTTCGCCGCCTCCGCGCGTGGTGCCGGCGATCTGGGCTGGCTGGTGCCCAATCATCTGATCCGTCGCGCGGCCTGGCGGGCGCTGCAGGCACAAGCTGCGTTGGAGATCCGCTGTGCCTGCACGCTGCAGGCCGTGCAGCAGCAGCGCGACCGCGTGGTGCTGCAGTTATCCGATGGGGAAACGGTGTCGGCGCGCCTGCTGGTGGCGGCCGACAGTCGCTTTTCCAGCACCCGGCGCCTGCTCGGCATCGGTGCGCAGCTGCGTGATTTCGGCAAGACCATGCTGGTGTGCCGGATGCGGCATGCGCTGCCGCACCGGCATGCCGCGTGGGAGTGGTTCGGCTACGGCAAGACGCTGGCGTTGTTGCCGCTGCAGGGCAATCGCGCCGGTGCGGTGCTGACCCTGCCGCCGCGACAGGTGGAGGCCTTGCTGGCGATGGAGGCGGTGGACTTCAGTGCGGCGGTGACCGAGGCGTTCGAGCATCGGCTCGGGCCGATGCAGCAGGACGGCAGCCGGCATGCGTATCCGCTGGTGGCGGCGTATGCGCAACGCTTTATCGCCGAGCGTGCCGCGCTGATCGGCGATGCGGCGGTGGGCATGCACCCGGTCACCGCGCACGGTTTCAATTTCGGATTGCAGGGCCAGGCACGCCTGGCCGAGCGTGTCTGCGCTGCTGCCGCCGCTGGGCGCGATATCGGGGCTGCGGCCCTGCTGCAGGGCTATGAGCGGGCGCACCGGCTGGCGACGCGCCCACTGTATGAAGCGACCAACGCGCTGGCCGCGCTGTATACCGACGACCGTGCGCCGGCCCGCCTGCTGCGACGTGGTGCCTTGCGTGCGGCGCATGCGGTGGCGCCGTTCAAGCAGGCGATCGCAGCGCATCTGACCCAACGCAGCGTTTGACGTATCGAAGTGGGGGCGGGGAGACGCAGTGCGTGCAGCGCTGCGTTGTGGTCCTCACGCGCAGTGGCCTGCAACGGTGTTCGACGCGCGGGGGCAATGCGGTCATCCGCTCGCTCGCAGGTGCTCTTGCGGCAATCGGATGGGCTCGATCAGGCCGGATTTGCATGAGGTCGGCTTTCGTCACGCGCGCCGCAGTCGGGCAGCAGCCATCAGGTCGGCGTGTTGACCCGCGCAAGAATCGCATCGATCGCGGTGCGCGCATCGCCGCTGCGCAAGGCGTCTTCCAGCAGTGGAATCACCCAGGCGCAGCCGGCCTTGGTCACGTCTGTGCGCCAGCCGCCGGGCCAGGCTTCCAGCTCGTGCAAGGCCAGCATGCTGCAACCGCCGCGCTCGGCGTGACCGCCACGGATCGACTGCTCGAACCAGAACGGCGTGGGTGAATCGACGTCGATCGAGAAAATATAGACATCGTGGTCCGGGTCTTCAGCCGAGGGCGCGTTGTTGCGCCAGCTGACCTGCACCACGCTCATTCTGCCGGCTCCGCATCGGGGTCCAGCGCCAGCACGCGGATCTCCACATCGTCCAGTTGCACGCACTGGCCGGGGCGGATCTTGGCGGTCTTGCGCAGTTCCTGCACGCCATCGACGCTGACCGCGCCGCTGGCGACGATCGCCTTGCCCTGCCCACCGCTGTCGGCAATACCCGCCAGCTTGAGCAACTGGTTGAGTTCGATGTACTCGCCGTCCAGGTCGAATTCCAGAAATTGCATGATGCGCTCGGTGACAGGAAGACGGCGATTATCCGCCTGTCGCAGCCGGCAACACCACTGTGCCGAACGCGGCGCCGGCAGGTGGAGTCGTGACGGCAGCGCGACGCCGGCACGCCAGCGGCGTGCACGACGCCGGAGGCGCGGTGCGGCGCGGCACGCTTATTCGCGTCGAAAACGTGCAATCTCGTCCAGCATGCTTTCGGCGCGCACGACGCCGGGCCCGACATGCGCGTTGTCGATGCGCTCCAGCCAGGGATGGCGTTTGCGCTGCAGCCGTCGATAGCCGAGCCAGGTGCCGATGCCGCCGAGCACGCCCACCAACAGATTGAGCAGCAGCCAGTCGTGCGGCAGGGTCAGGCCGGTCAGCCCGCGCCAGCCGGCGTCGGCCACGGCCACCCACAGCACCCAGAACGCCACGCCCAGCCACGGGGCCACCCGCGTGCGCCAGCGCCGCAGCTGCGCGAGCGCGCGCTGCGTCGGCAGCAGCGGTCCGGCAAAGTCCAGTTGCGCCAGCAGCTGCAGCTGCCGTAGTGCGGAGATCGCCAGTGCAATGCTCCACAGCTGCAGCAGCACGCCGCCGATGATGGCTGCAGCCTGATCGGTGTGGGCAAGCCAGCTGCGCGCGATCACGATGTGCAGCGCCACGGCGCACAGCAATTGCACGGATTGGCTCAGCCACAGCGGGCGCAGGCTGGTGCGCGCCGCGTGGCCACGCACCTGGCCGACGATGTGGCCGATCTGCGTGCCGTGCTGATCCAGGCGGTGTTCCATCGCGTGCCAGGCGCGCTGCATGTCGTCGAGTTCCATCGAATGTTCCTTGGGTGAAGTGGGTGGTCAGAGTTCGGCGCGGATGCGCGCCTTGAGGCGGCTGAGTTTCGTGGCGACATTGGTTTCGCTGATGCCGAGCACCTCGCCGATCTCGCGGTAGCTGTGCGCGTCCAGGTACAGCAGCATCAAGGCGCGTTCCAGCGGCGGCAGCTGGGCGATGAAGCCGTGGAGTGCGGCGACCTGTTGCGCGTGTGCCAGGTCGCGCGCCAGCGGGTCGGCGATGCTGTCGGCCACCGCCTCCAGCGGGAGCGGGTCCTGCGGCGCGCGGCTGCGGCCGCGCAGATCGCTGATCGCCACGTTCAAGGCAATGCGATACATCCAGGTGGAAAAGCGCCGGCCGGCGTCGTAGCCGGGGAATGCGCGCCATAACTGCACAGTGATGTCTTGCGCCAGCTCGGCGCGGTCGTCCGGGTTCCAGCAATAGCTGGCCGCGACCTTCAGGACGATGCCGCGGTGCTGCTGCAGCAAGGCGTTGAAGCGGGTGTGCAGGTCTGTTTCCAGGGACATGGCTCCGGCCGGGTGGGTGGATGACGAGGGTCGAGGAGATGATTCGCCGCAGCGGGCGAATCCTCACAAGCTGAACGGACTGTCACGGAAATTTCGACAGCAGGGGGCCTGAGGGCGCACACTATGCTGCTTTGCGCCTGCCGGCTCCGTGCGGCGCCTCCGGAGTTACCCAATGACCCAAGAATCTCCCGCGCCGCTGCTGTTTGCAGACCTCGGCCTCTCAGACGCTGTGATGAAGGCGGTTGCCGCCGTCGGCTACGAGTCGCCGTCGCCGATCCAGGCTGCCACCATCCCCGCGCTGCTGGCCGGCCGCGACGTGCTCGGCCAGGCGCAGACCGGCACCGGCAAGACCGCCGCGTTCGCGCTGCCGGTGCTGTCCAATGCCGACCTCAACCAGCTCAAGCCGCAGGCGCTGGTGCTGGCCCCAACCCGCGAGCTGGCCATCCAGGTTGCCGAGGCGTTCCAGAAATATGCCGAAGCCATTCCCGGCTTCCGCGTGCTGCCGGTCTACGGCGGCCAGCCCTACGCGCAGCAGCTGAGCGCGCTCAAGCGCGGCGTGCATGTGGTGGTCGGCACCCCTGGCCGCGTGATCGATCACCTGGACCGCGGCACGCTGGACCTGTCCCAGCTCAAGACGCTGGTGCTGGACGAAGCCGACGAAATGCTGCGCATGGGCTTCATCGACGACGTCGAAGCGGTGCTGAAGAAGTTGCCGGAGAAGCGCCAGGTGGCGCTGTTCTCGGCGACCATGCCGCCGGCGATCCGCCGCATCGCGCAGACCTATCTGAAGGACCCGGCCGAAGTCACCATCGCGGCCAAGACCACCACCTCGGCCAATATCCGCCAGCGCTACTGGTGGGTGAGCGGCCTGCACAAGCTGGACGCGCTGACCCGCATCCTGGAGGTCGAGCCGTTCGACGGCATGATCATCTTCGCGCGCACCAAGGCTGCCACCGAAGAGCTGGCGCAGAAGCTGCAGGCACGCGGCATGGCCGCGGCGGCCATCAACGGCGACATGCAGCAGGCCGCCCGCGAGAAGACCATTGCCCAGCTCAAGGACGGCAAGCTCGACATCCTGGTCGCCACCGACGTGGCCGCGCGCGGCCTGGACGTGGAGCGCGTCAGCCATGTGCTGAACTACGACATCCCGTACGACACCGAAAGCTACGTGCACCGCATCGGCCGTACCGGCCGTGCCGGCCGCAACGGCGACGCGATCCTGTTCGTCACCCCGCGCGAGAAGGGCATGCTGCGCGCGATCGAGCGCGCCACCCGCCAGCCGATCGAAGAAATGCAGCTGCCGAGCGTGGATGCGGTCAACGACACCCGCGTGGCACGTTTCATGACCCGCATCACCGAGACCCTGGCCGGTGGCCAGATCGACATGTATCGCGATCTGCTGCAGCGCTACGAGAGCGAAAACAACGTGCCGGCGATCGATATCGCCGCGGCGATGGCCAAGTTGCTGCAAGGCGATGCGCCGTTCCTGCTGACCCCGCCGGTGCGTGGCGCGCGCGAGGAATTCGCACCGCGCGAGCGCAACGACCGCGGCGACCGCAGTGATCGCGGCGAGCGTCCGCGCTTCGAGCCGAAGTTCGAGCGTGGTCCGCGTGCCGATGGCGAGCGCGCGGCACGCCCGCCGCGTGCGGAACGTCCGGCGTTCGCCAGCGATGGTGCGGGCGCCGAGCGTCCGCGTCGCGATCCGGTTGCGCCGCGTGGCGAGCCGGAGTTCGGCATGGAGAGCTACCGCATCGAAGTGGGCCACACCCACGGCGTGAAGCCGGCCAACATCGTCGGCGCGATCGCCAACGAGGCCGGCCTGGAAAGCCGCTACATCGGCCGTATCGACATCCAGGACGACTATTCGATCCTGGACCTGCCGGCCGACATGCCGCGCGAACTGCTGACGCACCTGAAGAAGGTTTGGGTGTCCGGCCAGCAGCTCAACATGCGCAAGCTGGAAGAAGGCGAGGCGGCCGCGTCGCCGTCCAAGCCGCGCTTCCCGCGCGGCGGCAAGCCGTCCGGTCGCCCGAATGGCCCGAACCGTCCGATGGACCGCGCCGGCGCGCCGCATCGCAAGGGCCCGCCCAAGCCCCGCGGCGAGTAAGCACCGCTGACAACGCGGCGGCTGCGGCTGCCCGGCCCGCCCGGCTGGTCGCCGCAGTCGCTATGTTGGTTGATGCATATCGGTGTGCTGGCGTCCTGCGCCGATACCGCGGAGATTACCGGCGGCACCCTGTTAGCCATGCTAAGTTCCGCGCCGACCGTGGCCGGGCGGGCGCAGCCATACAGACTGCGCCGTTGCGGCCGCTACTGCCTTCAGGCGCCCACTGGGCGCCTGAATCGCATTGGGCAGCGGCAGTGGGGGCGAGGATGACAATGGCGCAGATGGCGGGCGGCAAGAGCGGTGGGCGGACCATGCACCTGATGCGCGGCTGGCTGACGCTTCCCTTGGCCTTGTTGATCGGCATGGCCGTCAGCATGGCGGTGCTCTCGGCGCTGGTGATCGAGATCCAGTCCGGGGCAATGGCCTGGATCGTCGGCCAGAGCCACTGGTCCAATGCCCAGCAGGAGTCGGTGTACTGGCTGGAGCGCTATCTGGGCAGCGGCGATCCGGCCGACCTGCAGGCCGCCTGCCGGGCGCTGGAAGTGCCGCTCGGCGACCGCGCAGCACGCGAGGCAGTCGAGCAGCCGGTGATCGACTGGGCTGCGGTCCATGCCGGGCTGGCCGCCGGCCGCAATGCCCGTGAGGACATGCCACAAATGGTGCGGCTGTATCGCTACGGCCATGTCTTTCCGTATCTGGGCGATGCCATCACGATGTGGAAACACACCGACGCCGACCTGCTGCAGCTGAGCGCCCTGGCTGACCGGGCCGCCTCCGTGCAGGCCGCCAGCCGCCCGGATCCGCGCGCGCTGCAGGCCCTGCGCGACGAGCTGCACTTGCTCGACGGCCGCATGCGCGGCGATACCGCGCAGTTCCAGGCGCTGCTGGTCCGCTGTGCGCGGCTGCTGCACGATGTGATGGTGGTCTGCAGCCTGGCGACCCTGTTGCTGGTGCTGATCACCTGCGTGCTGGCGATGCGCCGCATCCGCAATTATCTGCTCTCGCACGAAGGCCGCTTCCGCACCGCGTTTCAGCAGGCGGCGCTGGGCATGGTCAAGTTCGACCTGCGCGGCCGCGTGCTCGATGCCAATGCCGCGATGGCCAACATCCTGCGCTACCGGCCGGAGGAGCTGCAGGCCTGCACGCTGGCCGAGGTGCTGCATCCGGACCACATCGCGCTGGACAGCCGCGGCCTGATCGACTGGCCGACACTGCTGCAGTCCGGCGAGCGGCGCTTGCTGCGCGCCGACGGCGGGGTGATGTGGGGGCGCTGGAGCGCGTCGCTGGTGGAGCCTGGCCCGGAGGAGCCGACCCTGGTGCTGGCGGTGATCGAAGACGTCTCGCATGCGCACGAGCTGGCCGATGAAGTCGCCTTCCATGCGCGCCACGATGCCTTGACCGGCCTGATCAACCGCCGCGAGATCGAACGCCGGCTGCTGCGCCTGATCGAGCCGCCGCAATCGCCGCAGCTCTGCCATGCGCTGTGCTTCGTCGACCTGGATCACTTCAAGCTGGTCAACGACACCTTTGGGCATGCGGTGGGCGACAAGTTCCTGTGCCACTTCGCCGACGTGATCACCATGCAGTTGCGCCCCGGCGACTGGCTGGGGCGGCTGGGCGGCGACGAGTTCGCGATCCTGCTGGCCAATACCGATCTGGCGCAGGCGCAGACCTTGCTGGAGCGCATGCATGCGGTGCTGGGTCAGCCGTGGAGCCATCAGGGCGGACGGCCGCTGACGCCGAGCTGCAGCTTCGGCGTGGTGGAAATCCGCCAGGGCGCCAGCGACGTCAATGCCTTGATGACCGCCGCCGATCTGGCCTGCCATGCGGCCAAGGAAGAGGGCCGCAACCGCATTCGCTGCTTCGGCGAAAACGATCTGGCGCTGGCGCGGCGGCGCCACGACGGTGGCTGGATCAGCGCGGTGCAGCAGGCGATCGCCGAGGACCGGCTGCTGCTGTATGCACAGAAGATCCAGGTGTTGAGCGATCCGGAACGCCTGCAGTACGAGGTGCTGGTGCGCATGCGCGCGCGCGACGGGCGGGTGCTGAGTCCGGGCGAATTCCTGCCCGCGGTGGAGCGCTACGGGCTGGGGCGCATGGTCGATGTGCATGTGCTGGAAACGCTGTGCGCGCAGCTGGCGGCCAATCCGATGCATGTGGCCACGCTGGACCTGTGCCACGTCAATCTGTCCGCACAGTCGATCGCGCAGCCGGATTTTCTCGATTTCGTGTGGTCCTTGTTCGAGCGCTACCCGAGCCTGGTGCCCAAGCTGTGCATGGAGATCACCGAGACCGCCGTCATCGGCGATCTGGAACATGCGCAGCGCTTCGTGCAGAGCGTGCGCGCGCGCGGCTGCCATGTGGCGCTGGACGATTTCGGCAACGGCCTGGCCTCGTTCGGCTATCTCAAGCAGTTCACCGTGGATGTCCTCAAGATCGATTGCGGCTTCGTGCGCAACTACGCGCACGACGCGGTGGACCGCGCGGCAGTGCACTCGATCGCGCAGGTGGGCCTGGCGCTGGGGATCGAAGTGGTGGCCGAGGGCGTGGAGTCGGAGGCGGACATTCCCGGCCTGCGCGAGGCCGGTGTCGGCCAGGTGCAGGGTTTCAGCCTGCATCGCCCATGCCCGCTGGACGAGCTGCTGCATGCCGGGCAACCGCTGTTGGCGCTGTCCTGATCGCAGATTGGTGCACGCGCGCCGCTCCAAATCGCCGATAATCGGCCGATGACGACCCGACTCAACAAATACATCGCCGAAACCGGCTTCTGCTCCCGCCGCGAGGCCGATCGCCTGATCGGCGAACGCCGGGTCACCGTCAATGGCGTTGCTGCCGGCACCGGTGCGGTGGTGGGCGAGGACGACACCGTACTGGTGGACGGCCAGCCGCTGCGCACGCGCGCCGCCAGCAAGCCCGGTGGCCGCAAGCATGTCTACATCGCGCTCAACAAGCCGGTGGGCATCACCTGCACCACCGAGAGTTCGGTCAAGGGCAACATCGTCGAATTCGTCGGCCACGAGCAGCGCATCTTCCCGGTCGGCCGGCTCGACAAGGAGTCCGAGGGGCTGATCCTGATGACCAGCAACGGCAACATCGTCAACGAGATCCTGCGCGCGGAAAATCGCCACCAGAAGGAATATCTGGTGGCGGTCAACAAGCCGGTCACCGACGAATTCCTGCGCGGCATGGCGCGCGGCGTGCGCATCCACAACGAGACCACGTTGCCGTGCCGCACAGCGCGCATCGCCAAGTTCGGCTTCCGCATCGTGCTGGAGCAGGGCTTGAACCGGCAGATCCGCCTGATGTCCGCCGAATTCGGTTACCGCGTAACCCAGCTGCGCCGGGTGCGCATCGACAACATCAAATTGGCCGCGCTCAAGCCCGGGCAGTGGCGCAATCTCAGCGATGCAGAATTGCGCGGACTGCTGCCGCAACGCACCGACTGGTGAGCTTTTCTCGCGCGTTGAACTGAACCGCAACAGCGCGGTGCATCGGCTGCGCAGGCGCAACCCGATGGCCGCGCATGACCGGCTCGGTCATACTTCCGCCGCCGACAGCCAGCTGGGGAGCGGGCAGAGTGATCAAACCGACATTGCCGGACAACGAAGCCGAGCGGCTTGCAGCGCTGCGTCAGTACGAGGTGCTGGACTCGCCGCCCGAGCGTGCCTTCGACGACCTCACCATGATTGCGTCCACACTGTGCGAGACGCAGATGGCGGCCGTGGTGCTGGTCGACGAACAGCGGCAATGGTTCAAGTCCGCGCATGGCGCGCCGCGCAGCGAAGCATCGCGCGACATCTCGTTCTGCGCGCATGCGATCCTGCGCCCGGACGAAGTGATGATGGTCGACGATACCTTGCTCGACCCGCGCTTCCACGACAATCCGATGGTGACCGGCAGCTCTGCGGTGCGCTTCTATGCTGGCGCGCCGTTGGTGACCAGCGAGGGCATGGCACTGGGCTCGCTCTGCGTCTTCGACCAGACCCCGGCGCATCTGCGCGA
This sequence comes from Xanthomonas sp. NCPPB 1826, assembly GCF_056725285.1. NCBI lineage: Bacteria > Pseudomonadati > Pseudomonadota > Gammaproteobacteria > Lysobacterales > Lysobacteraceae > Xanthomonas > Xanthomonas sp. NCPPB 1826. Next base: position 3,332,492 of record NZ_CM161521.1, on the reverse strand, counting down.
AGAGCAGCGTGCCGCCTTGCAGGCATTGTCGCGACAGGCCGCGCATCTGCTGGAACTGCGCCTGGCCGGCAAGCGCCTGCGCCAGCAACTGCACGAGCGCGAATGGTACGAGCAGCAGCTGGCCGGCTATTACGCGCAAATGGACGCGCTGAATGCCGATCTGGTCGAGCAGACCCGCACCGATCCGCTGACCGGCTTGCCCAATCGACGCGCGTTTTCAGTGGCCTTGGCCGCGGCCATGGAACAGACGCGTGCGGCAGGCCAGCCGTTGTCGGTGGCGTTGCTGGACGTGGACCACTTCAAGACCGTCAACGACGTGCATGGGCACGACCAGGGCGACGTCGTGCTGCGCGAACTGTCGGCGTTGCTGCGCGCGCATGTGGCCGGTGCCGGCACCATTGCGCGTTATGGTGGCGAGGAGTTCGTGCTGCTGCTGCCCAACGTGGATCTGCTGCAGGCGCGCGTGCAGTGCGAATACCTGCGCCAGAGCGTGGCGGTGATGACGATCGCGCTGCCGGTGACGGTGAGTATCGGCGTGGCCACGCTGCATCCGCAAGAAAGCGTGGAGGCGGTGATCAAGCGCGCCGACCAGGCCCTGTATGCGGCCAAGCGTGGCGGGCGCGATCAGGTGGTGGCGTTGGGGTAGGTGGCGTGCGCACGTGGGTGCGTCGATAAGGCCGGTCGCGGCCTGGGCCGCTGCGACGGTGGCGTTTGTTGGTTGCGCCGTGCGGTCAGTCGATGATGTTCTTCGCCTCGGCAGTGCCGAGCAGCTCCGGGTGCACGATCTTGCGCCGGCGTTCCAGCACCGGATGCAGGAACACCGCGCCGAGAATGATCGCCACGCCGAGATAGAACTGCAGGGTCAGCTCGCGTTGCTCGCCGAGCAGGGCGATCGCCAGCACGATGGCGTAAACCGGTTCCAGGTTGGTCACCAGCTGCACCGAGTAGGCGCTGAGATGGCGCAGCGCCACCAATGCCAGCGCAAACGGCAGCAGGGTGCAGGCCAGCGACAGCACCAGCAGCAGGACGCCATCGTGCAGGCTGGGGATGATCATCAGGTCGCCATGCAGCGACGGCAGCAACAACGGCATGGCCGGCGCCAGCACGGTCAGGGTCAGCGTGCCGGCGCCAAGCTCAAGTGCGGTGACGGTGAGCGGGTCGGCATGCGCGACCATGCGCTTGTTGAGCGAACCGAACAGGCCGACGAACACCGCCGAAATCGCGCCGACCACCACGCCGGCACGCATGCCATCCGGCACCCCGCCGACCACCAGCGCGACGCCGGGCAGCACCGCCAGGCCGAACAGCAATTCGCGCGGGCGGAAGGGGCGCTGCGTCACCCATGGCTCGATCACGGCGGTGAACACCGGCGCCAGTGCAATGCAGGTCGCCGCCACCGAGGCATTGGCCAGCTTGATCGCGCCGTAGAAGGTCAGCCAGTGCAGGGCCACCAAGGCGCCGATGCCGCAATAGCCCAGCACCACGCGTCCGGACAGACCGCGCAGTCCGCGCCACACCCGCGGCAACAGCGCCAGCGCCACCACCACGATCAACATGCGCCACCACACCAACGGCAACGCGGGCAGCGTGATCAGCTTGCCCAGGATCGCGGTGATGCCCCAGAGCAGGACGCAGAAATGGATTTGCAGTTGCGCCTTGCGCAGGTCGGTCGTGGGCATGCGCCATTGTCGCCGAAGACGCGACGTAACGCCCCTGTTAGCGCGCCCCCAACGTCTGCAGCAACGCCATTGCCGCCGCCGGATTGCGCTCCTTGGCGGCACTGATGAAAAACACGAACACCTCGCGCGGCGTGGCTGCGGCGTGCGTCGATGCGTCGACGTGCGGCAGGTCCGCCACATCGTCGCCGCGCCGCCAGGCCTGGATGCGCTCGGCCCAGCGCGCCAGTGCCGGCGCCGGGTAGCCGGCATGCAGGCGCGCCTGGCTGCGCATCAGCCGCGCATAGACAAAGTCGGTGGACAGATCGGCAAAGGACGGATGCTCATCCGAATCGGTGAACACCGTGGCCACCCCATGCCGGCGCACCAATGCCAGCAGCGAGGCATCCACCGCATCGTGGTCGCGGATTTCCAGCACATGGCGCAGCACGCGCTTGCCGGCACGTTTGGGCAGCAACGACAGGAAGGCGTCCAGGTCGTCGGCCTGCAGCCGATGCCCTTGTTCGAACTGCCACACCAGCGGCCCCAGCGTATCGCCGAGCTCGACAATGCCGCCGATGAAGTCGTCCACCTGCGCCTGGGTGCCGGCCAGTTTGCGCGACTGGGTGATGCGGCGCGGTGCCTTGGCCGAGAAGACGAACCCGGGTGGCACCTGGTCGCGCCACTTCGCGTAGGTGGCCGGTTTCTGCGTCCCGTAATACGTGCCGTTGATCTCGATGGCGGTGACGTGGCGGCTTGCGTATTCCAGCTCGCGGCGCTGCACCAGCCCTTGCGGATAGAACATCCCCTCCCGCCATGGCGCATACACCCAGCCGCCGATACCGACGTGGATGCCATCGAGCGCGGGCGGGGTGGCGGCGAACAGGTCGGTCATGACAGATTCCACGTTGGCGTGAGCGCGCGCCTGGCATGTTCGCAGACGCACAGATGTGGCAAGCCGCCCAGATGATAGCCCCGCCGGCTCCGCGGCGAAGCAGCGCGGCCCCAAACGCTTGCGCGCACTGCCAGGCAGGCGCGGCCGTTGGCGCGGGGCGCATGCAGGCGTTGTGCACTCGATGCAGGCACCGCCCGGCCAGCCGGCTGGGTGATCGGCGCTTACGCGGACGCGGCCATGCCGCTACCATCGCAGATCGCCACTTTCGGACCGCAGCGATGACCTGGACCACGCCCGATCTGTGTGACCGCTTTCCCGAGGTGAGCATCGCCGAACCGTTGTTCCGCTCCTATGGCGGACGTGCGGCATTCTCCGGGCCGATCGTCACCGTGCGCTGTTTCGAGGACAACTCGCGGGTGCGCGAGCTGGCCTCCACGCCTGGCGACGGCCGTGTGCTGGTGGTGGACGGGCAGGGTTCGTTGAAGCACGCGCTGCTGGGCGACCAGATCGCGATGCAGGCGGTCGCCAACGGCTGGGCCGGCGTGTTGATCCATGGCTGCGTGCGCGATGTGGAGATCCTGGCCACGCTGCCGCTGGGCGTGCTGGCGCTGGGCGCCTGCCCGCGCCGCACCGAGCGCCGCGATCTGGGTGATGTGGATGTGCCGGTGAATTTTGCCGGCGTGGCCTTCGTGCCGGGCCATTGGCTGTATGCCGATGGCAACGGCGTGTTGGTGGCACCGCTGCCGCTGTCGCTGGACAGTGCCGGCGGATCGACCTGAGCGAATGAGAGGACGTGCGACAGTGACCGTGAACCGATGGCTGAGTGGAGGCGTGCTGATGCTGGCAAGCTTGGTGACGACGACGCAGGCGGCCGAGCTTCCCGCCGGCATGCAGCAGTTCGACGCGCAGATGGAACGCGTGCGCAAGCAGTTCGATGTGCCCGGCATTGCGGTGGCCATCGTCAAGGATGGGCAGGTAGTGCTGGAGCGCGGCTACGGCGTGCGCGAGATCGGCAAGCCTGCGCCGGCGCAGGCCGACACGCTGTTTGCGATCGCCTCCAACACCAAGGCCTTCACTGCCGCATCGCTGTCGATCCTGGCTGACGAGGGCAAGCTCTCGCTCGACGACAAGGTCATCGACCACCTGCCGTGGTTCCGCATGTCCGACCCGTACGTCAGCGGCGAGATGCGTGTGCGCGATCTGCTCGCGCACCGCAGCGGCCTGAGCCTGGGCGCGGGCGATCTGTTGTTCTGGCCGACCACCAGCTACAGCACCGACGAAGTGGTGCAGCGCCTGTCCAAGGTGCCGTTGAAGGGCGGTTTCCGCGATCGCTACGCCTACGACAACATCCTGTACGCGGTGGCGCAGAAGGTGATCGAGCAGGTCTCCGGGCAGACCTATGCGGCGTTTCTGCAGCAACGCATCTTCGCCCCGGTGGGCATGCGCGGTACGCGCTTCAATGCCGACCATCTGCAGCCGGGCGACAACGCGGCCGTGGGCCATGCCAAGTACGACTTCACCGAATTGCGCACGGTCGCGCCGCTGACCTGGTCCAACAACTCCGGTGCCGGCGGCATCTATTCCAGCGCGCATGACATGGCGTTGTGGATGAAGGTGCAACTGGCCGGCGGCATCCTGCCCGATGGCACGCCGCTGTTCAGTGCCAAACGGCAGCAGGAGATGTGGTCGATGATCACGCCGATTGCGATTGCCGACCCGGCCGTGCCGGAGCTGGCGGCAGCACGCCCCAATTTTGCCGGCTACGGTGAGGGCTGGAGCCTGAGCGACTACCGCGGCCATCGGCTGGTGTGGCACACCGGCGGCTGGCCGGGCATGGTGTCGCGGCTGACGCTGGTGCCCGAGCAACAGTTGGGCGTGGTGGTGCTGACCAATCAGGAAATCGGTGCGGCCTTCAATGCGGTGACCCTGCAGGTGCTGGATGCGTTCCTGCAGGTGCCGGCCACCGATTGGACCGCCGCCTATGCCAAGGCGGTGGCCAAGGCCGACGGTGACGCGGACACCAGCTGGAAGAAACATCAGGACGCACGCGCTGCGCGCTCCACACCGTCGTTGCCGTTGCGCAGCTATGCGGCGACCTATCGCGACCCGTGGTATGGCGATGTGGTTATCCGTCAGGACGGCAAGCGCCTGCGCCTGCAGTTTTCCAAGACCGCGCAATTGATCGGCACGCTGGAGCATTGGCAACACGATAGCTTCATCGTGCGCTGGGACGATCGCAGCCTGAATGCCGATGCCTTCGTCAATTTCGCGCTGACCCCGGATGGCGCGGTGCGCGAGATGCGGATGGAGGCGATCTCGCCGCTGACCGATTTCAGTTTCGATTTCCAGGACCTGGTGTTGACGCCGGTGGCAGCGGAGCAAGCGGGGCACAAGTGACACATCCCTCGTCCTGCAAGCAGGTCACGGTCACTGCACGGAGCGTGTAGTGGCCGGCGGCCAGTGCAGTATCGGTTTGGCGTCCACGCTATCCCCAACCGATTGCGGCGCTTTGGTGTGCCATCTGCGCTGCGATGTGGGCTGCAGCAGGCATTGATCACAGAACGCGCCGGCAACCGGGCTCGGCGCGCAGGCGTCACGTGATCGGGCCTGCCGCTGCAGGCGTGCCGACGCCCGCCGGTGCCTTGGCGCCAGCTGCACGATGGCTATCGCCGGCCGGCATGGCTCGTTATGATCCGCGCACTTCTCAGGGATGTTGCCCAACGCATGACCACTCCGCAGATGTCGGTGTATTTCTTCTTGCAGGCTGCGGTGATCCTGCTGATCTGTCGTCTGGTGGGATTGCTGGCCAAGCGGGTGGGGCAGCCGCAGGTGGTCGGCGAGATGATTGCCGGCGTGGCGTTGGGGCCGTCGCTGTTCGGCATGTTGCTGCCGGATGTGCAGGCGGCGCTGTTTCCCAAGCAGACGCTGGACGTGCTGTATGTGCTGGCCCAGTTCGGCGTGGGCCTGTACATGTTTCTGGTCGGCACCGACTTCCGCAGCGATCATTTCCGCGCACGCTATCGCAGCGCGATGAGCGTGTCGCTGGCCGGGATCGCGGTGCCGTTCGCATTGGCCTTTGCGATGTGTCCGTGGCTGATCAACGTGGAGGGCTTGTTCTCGGAAAAAGCCAAGTTGATGGAGGCCTCGCTGTTCCTTGGCGCGGCTATTGCGATTACCGCCTTCCCGATGCTGGCGCGCATCATCCACGAGCGCGGGCTGACCAATAGCCCGTTGGGCACGCTCGCACTCACTGCAGGTGCGTTCGACGATGCGGCGGCGTGGTGCATTCTTGCCGTGGTGCTGGCCAGCTTCGGCGGCAGCTGGGGCAGCGCCTATCTGGCCATCGGCGGCGGCGTTGCGTATGCGGCGTTCATGATCTTTGTCGGCCGGCATCTGCTGCGTCGTCTCGAGCGTTACGTGGTGCAGGACCAACCGCTGAGCAATGGCGTGTTGGCGGTCATCCTGATGCTGTTCTGCCTCAGCGCCTGGGCGATGGATGCGATCGGCATCCATGCAGTCTTCGGTGGCTTCCTGCTCGGCGTCTGCCTGCCCAGGGGCGCGTTGACCGAAAAATTGCGCGAGATGATGCAGCCGTTCGTGGTGGTGTTCCTGCTGCCGATGTTCTTCACCTATTCCGGCTTGAAGACGCAACTGAGCGTGTTGCTGCAGCCGCAGATCATGCTGGCCGGCGTGGCGATTCTGGCCGCATCGTTCATCGGCAAGGGACTGGCCTGCTGGGCCGCCGCACGCATCACCGGCGAGAACAACCGCGATGCGATGGCGATCGGCTCGCTGATGAATGCACGCGGTTTGATGGAACTGATCATCATCAACATCGGGTTGCAGGCCGGCGTGATCGAACAAGGTCTGTTCTCGGTACTGGTGCTGATGGCGATCCTCTCCACGCTGATGGCCACGCCGCTGTTCAACTGGATCATGCGTCGCCATGCCGACGTGACCGCTGCGGTGCCGAGCCTGCAGCAGCGTTGATGCTCGCAGCGGCCTGGCATGCCAGGCCGACGCAAGCGCGGCGGCGTAACCGCGCGAACGCCTCAGCGCGACAACGGCAGTTGCACGCTGGCCAACAACCCGCCGCCGGCGCGATTGCCCAGGATCAAGCGGCCATCGTGCGCCTGGCAGATGGCCGAGGCGATTGCCAGGCCCAGGCCGCTGCCACCGGAATGGCGCGCGCGTGAACTGTCCGCGCGCCAGAAGCGGTCCAGCAGGTGCGGCAGCTGCGCCGGCTCCACGCCGGGGCCGCGGTCGCCGAGCGTGACCAGCACATGCGCACCATCGCGGCGCAGCTCGATATCCAGCACCTTGCCTGCGGCGGCGTAGCGCAGTGCGTTGTCGATCAGGATGGAAAACACCTGGCCCAGGCGATGGCGGTCGGCGCAGACGCGGAGCCCGGAAGGTGCCGGCGCGGTGACCGTCGTCTGCAACGCGCGGATTGTCGGGCCTGCCCATTCCACCCGCTCGGCAATCAGCTCATGCAGATCGAAACTGTCTGGCTCCAGCACCAGCTGGCCGGCACGCGCCAGCGACACCAGATGCAGGTCACCGATCAGCCGGTTGATCTGTTCCAGCTGGCGATGGACCAGGCGCAGCTGTTCGGGATCGTGCGGGAAGACCTCGTCCAGCATGCCTTGTACGCGGCCCATCGCTGCGTTGAGCGGGGTGCGCAGTTCGTGCGCCAGCATTGCGCTGGACTCGCGCAGTTCGCGTTCGTACTGCTGCAGTTTGCCGCTCATGGCGTTGAAGTCGTCGGCCAGCGCCGTGAGCTCGTCCGGTGCGCCTGCCACCACCTGTGCGCGTGCGCCGAAGTCGCCATCGCTGACCTGATGCGCGGCCCTGGCCACCTGGGAAAATTGCCGCGACAACGGACGCGATGCAAGCAGCCCGCAGACCAGGATCACCGGGATGGAGAGGGCGACCATGGCCCACAGCATCCACCAGTCAGGGTTGGCCAGCCCGGGCAAAAAATTTTCCACATCGTAGTACTGCTGCAGCAGTTGCCACAGACGTGCCTCGTTGGCGACCGGCTGTTCGCGCAGTTGTTCGATTTCGATGCGGGCCGCCGCCGGCAGCTTGCCCAGGATCAGGCTGTCGCGCAGGTTGAAGTAGCACCACATGCCAAAGGCGATCACCACCACGGTCACCACTGCCAGTGCGCTCATCCGCACGCCCACCCACATCCACAGCGGCGCTTGCCGGCGCCAGGCGTTGAAGCGCCGCAGGGCATTCATTGGAAGCGGTATCCCACCGCGCGCACGGTGACCAGCACGCCGGTGATGCCGTGCACCTCCAGCTTGCGGCGCAGGTTGTGGATGTGCGAATCCACCACCCGTTCCAGTGCATCGCTGTCGGGCAGGCAGGCGTCGAGCAGTTCGCCGCGGGTGAATGCCTTGAACGGCGTCTTGAGCAGGATGGCGAGCAGGTTGAATTCGGTCGGGGTCAGGTCCAGTGCCAGCTGAGCCCCGGCCGGGTCCTGCACGGTGGCCACCACTGCGGCCAGATCCACACTCAGGCGGCCATGCCGCAGCGGCTCGCCCGGCGCACGCACCGCCACGCTTCGGCGCAGCACTGCATGGACGCGTGCCACCACTTCCTTGGGGCTGTACGGCTTGACCACGTAATCGTCGGCACCATAGCGCAGTGCGCCCAGCTTCTCCGGCTCGTCGCCGATGGCGGTGACCATGATGACCGGCGTATCGCTGGCGCGACGGATCGCCGACAGCACCTCGATACCGCTGAGCCTGGGCAGCATCACGTCCAGCAGCACCAAATCCGGCGCCCACTGACGATGCAGGTGAATCGCCCGCTCGCCGTCTCCGGCGATGGCAACGTCGAAGCCGTCGCGGCGTAGATAGGCGTCCAGGATGCTGGCGCTGTCTGCATCGTCTTCCACCAGCAGAACCTTTTTGCCTGTCATGGCGTGTTGCCCTGTCGTCTCGATCAAATCTGGATAATTCCCGAAAACAACCTGGACGCTGCAGGTCGAGGATGTCGGTCGAGATTGGCTCGTGTGCTCCGACATCATGATTCCACAAATGACCGCGCCTCGTTGTTTCCGCGCCCTGCGTAATGCGGCAATCGCCATGTTGCTGGGCGGCTGTTCATTGACGCCGACTTACCAGCGACCGGCGGTGACCGTGCCGGGCACTTTCGGCAGCCAGCAGGCAGTGGCCGCTGTGGAACCGAGCGAGTCGGTGGGGATCGAGCTGAATCTGAAGGAACGCGCGTTTGTGCAGGCGTTCGCACCGGATCGCGATCTGCGGCCGTTGCTGCAACGCGCGCTTGCGCACAACAGCGACTTCCGTCGCGCCGCCTTGCAGGTGGAGCAGGCACGGGCGCAGTACCGTATCGAGCGCGCCGCGCGCGTGCCAAGCATCGGCGTGGGTGCACAACAGGTGCGGCAGCGCTTCGACGATCCGGCCCTGGACGCGCGCTACGCGCAGGATCTGGTCGTTGCCAACGCCGGCATCGGCAATCTCGAGCTGGACTTCTTCGGCAAGCTGCAGGCCATGTCCGAGGCGGCGCGGCAGCGCTATCTGGCCAGCACCCATGGGCGCGATGCGGCACGGGGCGCGCTGGTTGCCGAGGTGCTGCGCGCCTACACCACCGAACGCGCAAGCAGCCAGGCGCTGCAGCAGCTGCAAGCAGCCGATGCCGACAGTGCTGCGCTGCTGGCCATCGCACAGCGGCAGTACCGGATCGGGCTGATCGCGCGCGACCAGCGCGATGGCCAGCAGCGTCAGGCCGATCAGGCCCATGCCGCGGCCTTGCAGGGCGCCGACGACCACGCTGCGGCATTGCGCGCGCTGCAACTGCTGGTTGGCTACGACAGCTTGCCGGTGCCGGGCGACCTGCAGCGCATGATTGCCGCAGATACACCCAGCACGGCGTGGCGTGCGCTGGATTCCTCGTTGTTGCTGCAACGCCCGGACATCCAGCAGGCGGAGCTGGAACTGCGCGCGGCAAACGCCGACATCGGCGCCGCACGCGCCGCGTTCTTTCCATCGATCACCCTGAGCAGCAGCGTGGGCACCGCCAGCGATGGCTTGAACGGGCTGTTTTCCGCCGGCCACGGTATGTGGAGCTTCAGCCCGCAATTGAACCTGCCGCTGTTCGACGGCGGCCGTAACCGCGCCAATCTTGCCCTGGCGCAGCTGCGCCAGCGCGCCGATGTCGCGGCCTACGAACAGGCGATCCAGTCCGCCTTCCGCGAGGTCGCCGATGCGCTCGACGCGCACGCCACCCTGGCCGACTCCGAACCGCGTGCACGTGCGCAGGCCGAGCGCGAGCAATCGCGCATGACACGGCTTAGCAGGCGCGTGGAGGCAGGCCTGGAAGATCGCACCACGCTGCTGACCGAGCGCCTGCGCGCCACGCAGGTGCAACTGGACTACCTGACCACCGCACGCCAACGCCTGTTGAGCCGGATTGCCTTGTTTCAGGCGTTCTATGGCGTTTGCCTGCCATCCCTTTCTTGATCGCTGACGGAGATTTTCATGGCCATCCTGTTTTCCATGCAGTTGCCTCGTGACACCACACTGCGCGCCTGGCCGTTCGTTGCCAGCCTGCTGCTGCCATGCCTTGCGCACGCGCAGACCGATCTGACCGGCAGCTCGCGGCTGTTGGGCGACCACACCGATCTCACCGTGGGCGCGGCAGCGGTTGCGGCACCGCGGTATGCCGGCGCCGAGCGCGCGCGCGTGCAGGCCAACCCGGTGCTGGTGGTCCAGCGCGGCATGCTGTTCTTCGACACCGCGCGTGGCGCGGGTCTGCAGTTCCAGAGCGATTCCGGCTTCTATCTGTCGCAGTCGCTGTATTACGACCTGGGCCGCCTGCAACGCGACAGCGACTGGCGTCCGGGTTCGCGCGTGCTGGCCGGCATGGGCGATGTACCGGGGTCGGTCACCGCACGCACACTGGTGATGCAGCGGATCACGCCGTACATGAACGTCAACGCGGAAGCCGAATTCGCGCTCAAGCAGGACGCACGGCGCAACCGCTATCGCGCCGGCGTGGAGTTCACCCTGCTGCATGGCGCCAGCGACACGGTGACGCTGGATCTGGATGTGCATGCCGGCGATCGTCGCTTCAACCAGGCCTATTTCGGGGTCACCGACGCGCAGGCGGCGCGGACGCGCTGGCAGGCCTTCAGTACCGGTTCCGGCGTGTATGCCGCCGCGGTGGGCAGCAGCTGGACGCATGCGCTGGGCGATCACTGGGCCACCACCGTGAGCGTGACCGGCACCCGCTATGCGGACAACGCCACGGACAGCCCGCTGGTTGCACGCCGCAGTTTTGTCGGCGGCACGGTTGCAGTGACCTACAGCCGCTGAGCGGCACATGGCAGGGGATAGGGTGATGATGGATGTTCTTCGCACCATGGTGTGTTGCGGTCTGTTGCTGGTGCTGGCCGGCTGCAGCCCGCCGGATGCGCCGGCGGCCGAGACCCCGCGGGCAGTCAAGCTGGAGCGCTTCGGCTCCGGCCGCGATGGGTGGCTGCAGGTGCCGGCAATGGCGCGTCAGCAACAACGGGCCGAGTTGGCGTTCGAGAGCGGCGGACGCATCGCCGCCGTGCTGGTGGATGTGGGCGACCGCGTAGAGAAAGGGCAGGTGCTGGCACGCCTGGATGCCGAGCCGCTGCAATTGCGCCAGCAGCAGGCCGACGCCAACCTGCGCGCGGCGATGGCGCAGTCCGGCGAGCGGCAGCTGCAACTGCGTCAGCAGCACGCCATGTTCGACGATGGTGCCAGTTCGGCGGCGACGCTGACCGCCGCCCGCGCGGCGGCGGATGCGGCAACCGCGCAACTGCAGGTGGCAAAGGCCGACCTGGCGCTGGCGCGGCGTGCATCGCGTCTTGGCGAGCTGCGCGCACCCTTCGATGGCGCCGTGGTCGCACGCCTGCAGCAACCGCAGGCCGATGTGGGGGCGGGGCAGGCAGTGTTGCAGCTGGAAGGGCAGGCGCATCTGCAATTGCTCGCCAATCTGCCGCCTGTTGCTGCCGCCGGGCTGACGCCTGGGCAGACCGTGCAGGCCACGCTGGCCGACGAGCCTGCGGTGCCGCTGACATTGCGCCTGCGCAGCCTGTCCAGCCGGCTGGATAACGGTGCCACTGCGCTGGCGATTCTGGAGGTGGTGCGCGCGCCGCACGCGATGCGCAGTGGCGACAGTGTGCTGCTGCAGTTGCCCGCGCAGGCTGCGAGCACGCCCAGTGTGCCACTGTCTGCGGTACTGCCCAGGCTCAATCGCCAACGGGCCAGCGTGTTCGCGTATCAGCCGGCACAGCGGATCGTGCGCGAGCGCGCAGTCGAGCTCGGGTCGATCGTCGGCGGCCGCATCCAGGTCCGGCGCGGGCTGCAGGCCGGCGATCAGGTGGTCAGCGCAGGCGTGGGCTTCTTGATCGATGGCCAGCCGGTGGCGCCGTTGCAGATGCAAACCAAGCTGAGCGGAGGGCAGGCGCCATGATGCTGACCCGGATGGCGATGAGGTCGAGCCGGCTGACCTTGTTCGCGGCAGTGATGATCCTGCTCGGCGGCATCGTGGCGTTCGTCGGTTTTCCCTCGCAGGAAGAACCCTCGGTCACCGTGCGCGACACCATTGTGTCGGTGGCGTTTCCGGGCATGCCCAGCGAGCAGGTGGAAACCCTGTTGGCGCGCCCCCTCGAGGAGCGCCTGCGCGAACTGGCCGGCATCAAGCGCATCGTGAGCACGGTGCGGCCAGGCAGCGCGATCGTGCAGCTGACCGCCTACGACGATGTGCAGGATCTGCCGGCGTTGTGGCAGCGCGTGCGCGCCAAGGCCGCCGAGGCGGGTGCGCAACTGCCTGCGGGCACGCAAGGGCCGTTGGTCGACGATGACTTCGGACGGGTGTCGGTGGCCTCGATCGCAGTCACCGCACCGGGCTATTCGATGAGCGAGATGCGTGGGCCGCTGCGGCGCCTGCGCGAGCAGCTGTATACCCTGCCGGGCGTGGAGCAGGTGGCACTGTACGGGCTGCAGGACGAGCGCGTGTATGTGGCGTTCGATCGCGCGCGGCTACTGGCGACCGGACTGAGCCCTGCCAGCGTAATGGCGCAGTTGCGCTCGCAGAATGTGGTGGCCTCCGGCGGGCTGGCGACGGTGTCCGGGCTGGCGATGACGGTTGCGACTTCCGGGGAGATACGCTCGCCTGCGCAGTTGCGGAACCTGTTGCTGACCTTGCCGACACCCAATGCCAATGGCGTGCGTGAAGTGGCGTTGGGCGAGCTGGCGCAGGTACAGGTGACGCCTGCCGATCCGCCGGAAAGCGCTGCCGTCTACCAGGGCCAGCCGGCGGTGGTGGTGTCGGTCTCGATGAAGCCCGGCAGCAATATCGCCGATTTCGGCAAAACGCTGCGCGCCAAGCTGGACCAGACCGCGCAGGAATTGCCCGCAGGTTTTGCGCAGCACGTGGTCACTTTCCAGGCCGACGTGGTCGAGCGCGAGATGGGCAAGATGCACCACGTCATGGGCGAGACCATCGTCATCGTCATGGCGGTGGTGATGCTGTTCCTGGGCTGGCGCACCGGCCTGATCGTCGGCGCGATCGTGCCGTTGACCATCTTCGCCTCGCTGATCGTCATGCGCGTGCTGAGCGTGGAGCTGCAGACGGTGTCGATCGCGGCGATCATCCTGGCGCTCGGCCTGCTGGTGGACAACGGTATTGTCATTGCCGAAGACATCGAACGCCGCCTGGTTGCCGGAGAACAGCGCCGTCAGGCCTGCATCGACGCCGGCCGCTCCCTGGCCACCCCGTTGCTGACCTCATCGTTGGTGATCGTGCTGGCGTTCTCGCCGTTCTTCTTCGGCCAGACCAGCACCAACGAATATCTGCGCTCGCTGGCTACCGTGCTCGGGGTGACCTTGCTGGGCTCGTGGCTGCTCAGCATCACGGTGACGCCGCTGTTGTGCATGTATTTCGCCAAGGCACATGTCGCACACGGCAGCGAACAGGAACCGTCGCGCTTTTATCGTGGCTACCGCCGCCTCATCGAGCGCGTGCTGATGCACAAGGCGCTGTTTATCGCCGGCATGGTGGCGATGCTGGCGGTGGCGGTCGCGGTGCTGGTGTCGATCCCCTACGACTTTCTGCCCAAGTCCGATCGTCTGCAGTTCCAGATGCCGGTGACCTTGCAGGCAGGCAGCGATACGCGTGAAACCCTGCGCACGGTGCGCGCGCTGAGCCGCTGGTTGGCCGATCGGCGCGCCAACCCGGAGGTGGTGGACAGCATCGGCTATGTCGCCGATGGCGGCCCGCGCATCGTGCTGGGCCTCAATCCTCCCCTACCGGCGGCCAACATGGCGTACTTTACCGTGAGCGTGCGCCCAGGCACCGATCTCGATGCAGTGATAGCGCGGGCACGTGCGCATGTCCGCAGCCACTTCCCCACCGTGCGCGCCGAGCCGAAGCGGTTCTCGCTGGGCGCGACCGAAGCCGGCATGGCGGTGTATCGCGTGGTCGGCCCCGACGAGACAGTACTGCGCAGCAGCGCCGCTGCGATTGCAAAGGCGCTGCGCGCGTTGCCGGGCACCGTGGATGTGCAGGACGACTGGCAGGCGCGCATTCCGCGCTACGTGGTGCAGGTGGACCAGCTCAGGGCGCGGCGTGCCGGGGTGAGCAGCGAGGACATTGCGCAGGCGCTACAGGCGCGCTACAGCGGCGTGGATGCCTCGTTGTTGCGCGACGATGGCAGCTCGGTGGCCGTGGTGTGGCGTGGCAGTGCGCAGGAACGCGCCGCCGACGGCACACCTGGCGACACCCTGGTGTACCCGCAAGCAGGCGGTGCGCCGGTGCCGCTGGCGGCGGTCGCCACGGTGCTGCACGACAGCGAGCCGTCGGCGATCCAGCGGCGCAACCTGAGCCGTGCGATCACCGTGACCGCACGCAACCCGCAGTTGACCGCGACCGAGATCGTCGAGCGCCTGTCGGTGCCGATGGCCGCGCTCAAGCTGCCACCCGGTTATCGGCTGGAGATCGGTGGCGAGCTCGAGGATTCTGCCGAGGCCAACCAGGCCCTGCTCCAATACATGCCGCACGCACTGGGCGCGATCCTGCTGCTGTTCGTTTGGCAGTTCAACTCGTTCCGCAAGCTGCTGATCGTGCTGTCGGCAGTCCCGTTCGTGCTGATCGGTGCGGCACTGGCTCTGGTGATCACCGGCTATCCGTTCGGTTTCATGGCGACCTTCGGTTTGCTGGCGCTGGCCGGCATCATCGTCAACAACGCGGTGCTGCTGCTGGAACGCATCGAAGCCGAGCTTGCCGATGGCCTGCCACGCCGCGAGGCGGTGATTGCCGCAGCGGTCAAGCGGCTGCGCCCGATCGTGATGACCAAGCTCACCTGCATCGTCGGCTTGATTCCGCTGATGCTGTTTGCCGGTCCGCTGTGGACCGGAATGGCCATCACCATGATCGGTGGCCTGGCGCTGGGCACGCTGGTGACGCTGGGCTTGATCCCGATCCTGTATGACCTGTTGTTCGGCCTGCGCCTGCCGGCGCGTGCAGCGGGTGTGGCGTAAATCCGGGCGGGCGAGGGCAGCGGCGCAATGATGCTGGCGAGATGGTGGGCGGCATCGTCGATGCGTGATCGCGCGACATGCTGCACATCGCACATCGCACATCGCACACCGCACACCGCATGGTGCAGCGCTGACGGGGCGGGCCATGCAGGCGCGGGCCGCTGCCGCCATACTGGCGACTGAGAGACACGACCAAGACCCGATGAGCAAAGCCAAGAAGAAAGCTGCACAGCAGGCGGTACCCGCGCCTGCGCCGGTATATCAGCTGCATGTTTCGCTGGTGGACAGCGCGCCGTTGATCTGGCGCCGCGTGCTGGTGGCCGGAGCGCTGCGCCTGGCCACGCTGCATCGCGTGCTGCAGCCGCTGATGGGCTGGAGCGGTGCGCATCCGTACGAATTCGACCTGGGCGGCGGCCGCTACGGCGAATCCGGGCTGGATGTGCCGGAGCGGCCACGGCTCAAGCATGCTGCCCGGGTCAGCATCGAAAGCGCGGTGGGCGAGCTGGAGCGTTTCGACTATTTCTACGGTGCCGGCGCGGGTTGGCAGCACCGCGTCCAGGTCGAGGCGATCCTGCCGCCGGACGCGAGCCTGCGCGCGGCCCGTTGCGTGGACGGCGCCAATGCCTGCCCGCCGGAGAGCGGCGAAGGAATCGACAGCTACCAGGCCTTGCTGCGGATCATCGCCGACCCGGAGCATGCGCAACATGTGCAGGAGCTGGCCACCCTGGGCGGGCGCTTCGATCCGGGCCATTTCGATCTGGTCGAGGTCAACCGCCTGCTCGCACGTGTCCGCGAATGAGCGCGACCGACGCCGCATGACCCGGGCAACCGGAACCGATGCGACGGGCCGGTTGCCTGCCGCGCACATCGCAGCCTGCCGTGCGGGTGATGCTGCAGCAACCCGACGCCAGCGCCACTGCAGCTTGACGCGCGATCAGCTAGCCTGATCTCCCGGTTTTTCCCGAAAGTGTCTGCGATGTTCCGCTGGTTCGAATCCCTGATCGATGTCTTCCCGCCGATCGAGCGGGAAATGCCGCCGCGTAGCGTGTGGCGGTTCTATCTGCATTATCTGCGGCCGTTATGGCCGATCCTGCTGGCCACGCTGATCGCCGGGCTGCTGCTGGCCCTGGTGGAAGTGGCGATGTTCGACTTCCTCGGGCGCATCGTCGACATGCTGGCCGAGCGGCCGGGAGCGGACTTCTTCCGCCGGCATGCCGGCGAATTGCTCTGGATGGCGGCGATCACACTGGTGGCGCGCCCGCTGTTCACCGGGCTGCACAATCTGCTGGTCAACCAGGCGATCGTTCCGGGCCTGAGCAATCGCTCGCGCTGGCTGATGCACAACTACGTGGTACGGCAGAGCCTGGGCTTCTTCAACAACGATTTCGCCGGCCGGATCGCCAACCGGGTGATGCAGACCGGGACCTCGCTGCGCGAATCGGCAGTGCAGATGGTCGATGCGCTCTGGTACATCGTGGTCTATACCGGCAGCGCGCTGTGGTTGTTTGCGCAGGCCGACCCCTGGCTGATGCTGCCGCTGCTGATCTGGCTGGTGGTGTATGTCGCGCTGATGGCGTTCTTCGTGCCGCGCATGAAGGCGCGCGCGTGGATCGCATCGGACGCACGCTCCAAGGCCACCGGGCGCATCGTCGACGGCTACACCAATATCTCCACGCTCAAGCTGTTCGCCCATGCCGGCCGCGAACAGGCCTATGTGCGCGATGCGATCGACGAGCTGGCGGTGAAGCATCGCGGGCAGACGCGCGTGACCACCACGATGGATACCGCCATTGCGGTGGCCAATGGCTTCCTGATCGTGGGCACCTGCGGGCTGGCGTTGTGGCTGTGGAGCCGCGGCCAGATCAGCGTCGGCGCGATCACGCTGGCCACCGGCCTGGTGATCCGCATCCACAACATGTCCGGCTGGATCATGTGGACGGTCAACGGCATCTTCGAAGACATCGGCAGCGTGCAGGACGGCATGCAGACCATCTCGCAGCCGGTGCTGGTGCAGGACGCGCCCGACGCCGTGCCGCTGCAGGTGACACACGGCCAGGTGCAGTTCGAGCACATCCATTTCCATTACGGCAAGCGCGGCGGCGTGATCGCCGGGCTGGACCTGCAGGTGCGTGCCGGCGAGAAGATCGGCCTGGTCGGGCCGTCGGGCGCGGGCAAGTCGACCCTGGTCAACGTGCTGCTGCGGCTGTACGACCTGGAGCAGGGGCGCATCCTCATCGACGGGCAGGACATCGCCCAGGTCACCCAGGAAAGCCTGCGCGGGCAGATCGGCCTGGTCACCCAGGACACTTCGCTCCTGCATCGTTCGATCCGCGACAACCTGCTGTATGGCAGGCCGCAGGCCAGCGACGTGCAGATGCTGGAAGCGGTGCGCAAGGCGCGCGCGGAAGGCTTCATCGACACGCTGGTCGATGGCGAAGGCCGGCGCGGATTCGATGCCTATGTGGGCGAACGCGGGGTCAAGCTGTCGGGCGGTCAGCGGCAGCGCATCGCCATTGCGCGCGTGCTGCTGAAGGATGCGCCGATCCTGATCCTGGACGAGGCCACCTCGGCGCTGGACTCGGAAGTGGAAGCGGCGATCCAGGACAGCCTGGACGCGTTGATGGGCAACAAGACCGTCATCGCGATTGCGCACCGCCTCTCCACCATCGCGCGCATGGACCGGCTGGTGGTGATGGATGCCGGACGCATCGTCGAGACAGGCACGCATGCGCAACTGATCGCGCAGGGCGGCCTGTATGCACGGCTGTGGGCACGGCAGACCGGAGGGTTTGTTGCGGCGGATGGGTGAGGCGAACGATGCTTGATTGCTCGATGCGAGAGGTCGCAGGCGGGCGTAGTAACTTCGAGATCTAGCCCCTCTCCCGCATACGGGAGAGGGATGGGGTGAGGGTACGGGGCGAAGCCACGCGCTGGTCGGCCATACGAGGCTTCGCCCGTACCCTCATCCGCCCCTGCGGGGCACCTTCTCCCGAGGGGAGAAGGGTCACTTGTTCTCCCCTCGGGAGAAGGATCAATCACTCGATCGGCTGGTCCAGCATCAACTCGCGTGCAAAGCGCACCGGTGGGGCGCCGTAGGACAGCATCTGGTCGTGGTACGCCTTCAGGTTGAAGTCCTTGCCCAGCTTGTCCTGCACGGCCTTGCGCGTGTCCAGATGTTCCTGCACGCCGACGAAGTAGGTCGGCAGCTGCGCGGACGACAGCTGCGCACGCACCCACTTGCCCGCGGCTTCGCTTTCCTGCTGGAAGGTGTCGTGGGTCATCAGGTGCATCGCCTTGTCGCGTTCCCAGCCATCCACATGCACGCCCTGATCGAGGATGGCGTTGGCGATGGTGCGCAGGTAGAACTTGAGCTGCACCAGGTGGAACAGCGGGTCGTTATCCAGATAGCCCTGTTCCTGCATCATGCGTTCGGTGTAGACCGCCCAGCCTTCGGCGAACATGCCCGAGCGCAGCACCGCGCGCAGCGTGGAGGGGAACTTGGCCGAATGCCAGCCTTCCAGGTAATGGCCCGGGGTGCCTTCGTGGATGCTGAGCAGGTGGATCATGCGGCTGTTGTACTCGCGCAGGAACGAATCGACCTGCTTGTCGTTCCAGTCGTCGGGAATCGGCGAGACCGCATAGAAGGTCTTGAGATTCTTGTCGAGCGGGCCCGGCGAATCGCAGTACGCCACCGCCACGCCGCGCTGGAACTCCGGCATCAGGATGATGTCCACCGGCGAATCGGGCAGCGTCATCAGATCCTTCTGGCGCACGAACTCGGTGGATTGCGCCAGGGCGGCCTTGGCATCGTCCACCACCTTGTCGCGTGCCGGCTTGTCGGCATAGGCCAGTTCCAGCGCCGCCTCGATCGCGGCCTGTTGCTGGTCCTCATTGGGCGTCTCGGGCAGTTTGGGTGCACCGGGCTTGTCCTTGAGCACCGTGCGGGCAATGCCGTACATCTCGCTGCGGACGCGCTTGAGCTCGGACTCGGCGCGCTGCTTGATCTCGGCGCGCGACAACGACGACAGCAGCGCGAATTTCAGCTTCTGGTCGTAGATCTGCGCACCGACGCGGAAATCGCCCTTGGCATTGGGCACCAGCACGGTATCCAGCCAGGTCTGCTGCTCGGCCACGGCCTTGCGCAGGTCGTCGATGGCGGCCTGCGCGCGGGCCGCTTCGATCGGGCCGAGCTGGCCGATATTGGGCGCGATGAAGGTATCGACGATGCTGAGGATGCCCTTGTTCTGCTTGGCCACCGTTTCGGCATGGATCTTCGGCACGCGGGCCGGGTCCAGGTTGGCGCGCGCCTGCGCAAAGATGCCGGGAATCTTCTCCATGCGCTGCGTGGCGGAGCTCAGGCGCTCGGACAGCGGCGCGAAGTCCCGCGCCATCAGGCCATACAGCGCGCTGCCGGCCAGGCCGTTGTAGACCTGCGGGTCCCAGGCCCAGCTCTGCAGCACCTCGGTGTTCCAGATTTCCGATTGCAGCTGGTTGCGCAAAATGGCCGCATCGACCTGGTTCTCGCGCGACAGCTTGGCCACCTCGATGGCATCCAGCTCACTCAATAGCTTCTTGCCGGCCTCCAGGCTGCGCTGGCGCCCGGCGGTGCTGAGATCGTCGATCTGCGTGTCGAAACGGTGATCGCCGGTCTGAGTGGCGGTAACCGGCGACAGCTGCATCCAGGTGTCGAGCGCGCGCTTGGACAGCGCCGCGAAGCGCGCATCCGGCGTCTGCGCAGCCTGCGTCGCGGCATCGGAGGTGCCGGCGCGCGGCGATTCGGGCTGCTGCTGGCAGGCGCTCAGGCCGGCGAGCAGGGCGAGGACAAGCAGACGTTGACGCATGGTGGATTCCGATGGAAGCAATCCGCCAGCATAGGCATGTGCGCGCTTGTCCGCATCCGCCATTGGTTTAGAGTGGCCGCTTTCAAGGAGGATCACCATGCACGACGCCGACAGCTGTCATTGCGGACGCATCGCGTTCGACCCGGACACCGATGCGCCGAACCCCGAGGCGTGCGAGCGCACGTGTGCGTCATGCCGTCGCCGTGGCGGCCTGCTGCGGCCCGGCATGCGCGCGCCATTGCGCCTGCAGGTGGCGCCCGAGATGCCGGGAATCCATCGCTTCAACCGGCAGCATGCCAATCACCACCACTTCCCGCAGCGCGGCGGTGCGCGCTTCAACGCGGGCGTGCGTTGCAGGGCCGGCGAGCCCGGTGTGGCGGTCAAGCTGCGCGGCGTGTCCGCGCCGGGTCTGGCCGTGCAGAGCATGCACGCGGCCGATGGAGCCAGCCAATGAGGCACCGGATGCAGTGGTACGCGGTCGGCCTGTTGCTGGGCTGGGCGCTGAGCGGATGTGCCAGGCCGTCGGGCGAAATGGCGGCAGACGGCGGCGCGCCGGCGCCGGCACCGTCCGCCGCGCAAGGCAATGCGCTGGCGTATGAGCACGATGTACGCATCGAACTGCCGGCCGATCAGATCGATCAGCGCATCGCCGCGGTACGCACTGCCTGCCAGTCGGCGCAGTTCGGCGACTGCGCGCTGCTGGCGGTGGAACAAACCGGTGGGCGCGACCCCAGCGGCAGCGTCAGCGTGCGGGTGGTGCCGGACGGCATCGAGCCGATGGTGCAACTGGCCGGCCAGCATGGCGATGTCGCCGCGCGCAGCACGCGTGCCGAGGATCTGGCGCAGCAGATCGCCGATACCGGACTGGCACAGGCGCGCCTGCAGAAAGAACATGCGCGCCTGCTCGAACTGCAGCAACGCCGCGACCTGGCCGTGACCGATCTGCTTGCCCTGTCCAAGCGGCTTGCCGAGATCGAGGCCGAAGCGCAGCAGACCCAGCAGGACGCCGCGCAGCAGCAACGGCGCGTGCGCACCCAATTGCTGACGCTCAATTTCCGCGGCACCGGTAGCGAGCAGGGCAGGGGCGAGATTGCCGAGGCGGCAGCCGAGTTCGGCCAGGTCTTCGCAGCCAGCGTGGCCTTCGTGATCCGCGCAGTGGCGGCGTTGCTGCCGGTGCTGGTGCTGGGGGTGATCGTCGGCTGGCTGCTGCTGCAGGCATGGCGCTGGCGTGCGCGGCGGCGCCGGATGTCATGATCCACTGCGTAGCTGGTCGGCGATGCCGCATCGGCTGCGCGTGTGTTTGAACATGCGCGTGGCCTCGAAGATGTAAGTCGACGAAGTGCGCGTGGTAGGGCGATCTCAGTACTAGTTGCGCTGTTTGAACGCGATCGCGGTACAGCGCGTGGTGTGCAACCTCTCCAGACACCGACTGCGCGCAAGCGCAGCGCAGTCGGTCCGGAGCCGGCTCAGCCTTCGTCGAATTCGTACTCGACAAATACGTCCAGCTGCAGGGCCAGTTCCTGCACGGCGTCGCGCACCTTCTGCGCAGTGGCATCGTTGCCGGCTTCCACTTCGAACTCGTGGCTGCCCGGACCTTCGTCGTCGGACAGGCCGGCCGAGCTGGAATCGTCGTCGTCCAGGTGCGGCATCAGGTCGTCGACTTCTTCCACGTGCTCGATGCCTTCGATGCTCTGCAGCAGGTTGGCGATGGCACGCGCGTCGTCGTCGGTGCCGGTGATACGCATGCGAAGAGTAGGCATGGGTGTGTCCTGGGGATTGGGGAGCTAAAGCCTAGGCACCGACAGGACAAAACGAGGTGATGGTGCGCGCTGCCTGCTCCATCGAGTAGGTAAGCCGTCGAGCGCTCTTGCCGCTCGCGATAAGCCCCTTCCTGTGGGGTGACTAAAGCAACGCTTGCGCGCCACTGACGCGCGCGTCCTCAAATCCCCCGGCGCACCCAAAAAAAACTCTCTCCTGCGGGAGAGGGGTTGGGGTGAAGGTACGAGGCGAAGCCACTTGCACTCAAACTGCGCCAAGGCTTCGCTCGTACCCTCATCCGCTGCATCGGATGCACTTCTCCCGGAGGAAGCAACAACAGCCGCGCCAAGCTTCGCTGCTACCTCTTCGTACACCTTCTCTCCGTGAAGGAGGACGATGTCCCGGAGGCAGAGATGCAGAGGTAATGCGCGCGTAGGCGGGCAAGGACGATTGCTGCGCAACCTCATTCCGTTGCCGACGTTTTGCGTGATCGTCGCTGCGTGCGCGGTGTACTCGACGTCTCGCTTGCCGGCAACGCCACCAGCTCCGCCGGCAGTGCCGGCATCGGGGTGCGCTCGTCCAGCGCCTCGCGCTTGAGCCAATCGATAAACGCCATTGCCGCAGGGCCGGGGACGCGGTGGCTGGGGTGCACGATGTAGTAGGCGTAGCGTGCCTTGAGGGTGGGGCCGGGCAGGCGTACCAGCTCGTAACGCTGCAGGTACGGTTGCGCGATGTGCTTGCGCGCCAGCACTGCGCCCAGGCCATAGACCGCAGCGCGCATCGCGTCGGTGCTGTCGTTGAAGGTGTGCATCGGCGGCAGCGTGGTGCCGCGCACCTGGGCGGCACGGAACCAGTCGCGCCAGCCCTGCGGCGACATGTCGGTGAGCAGCGGCAATTGTGCGATCTGCGCCGGCGTGCGCAGCGCAGCGACCTCCGGCAGTGATGGCGAGGCCACCGGAAACAGTTCGTCGTCCATCAGATGATGCGAGGTCAACCCGGGCCAGGCGCCCTGGCCATAGCGGATGCCGAGATCCGGGCCGCCTTCTTCGAAGCGCGAAAATGCCGCGTCCGATTGCAGATCCATGCGGATATGCGGATGCGCGCGACAGAAGCGCGGTAGCCGCGGCAACAGCCAGCAGTACGACAGCGAGCGCAAGGTGGTCACGCGCAGCGGGATGGCATCTTCGCGCGGATGCAGGTTGCCGGCCACCGAAGCGATCTCGGCCAACGCAGCGGTAGCGGCGTCAGCCAGCTGGCGGCCCTCGGCGGTGAGCTTGACCCCGCGCGGCAAGCGCTGGAACAGGGTCACGCCAAGCAGCGCTTCGAGCTTGCGCACATGGTGGCTGACCGCACTGGCGGTCAGATGCAGTTCTTCGGCGGCATGCGCGAAGTTCTGGTGGCGCGCGGCGGCGGCGAACACGCCCAGCGCGGGCAGCAAGGTGGGGCGCAGGTTCATCGAGGCATGAGTGAGATTTGTGGCTCGCCTCGATACTACGCGCTTGTCGCGCCTGCGGTTGCAACCGATGCTGCAGTACCCCATCGCGATGATCGTGCCATGTCCGTCTGCCTGCCTGATGTTGTCTTTTGTGGTTTCAGCACATCACGGCAGCGTGCGCAGGTGCGGCCATGAGCGCGCAACCGGCGACGCAGCCGGCGGTTGCGGCACGCGAATGGCGCACCCCGCTGGAGTTGGGGTTTCTCGGCATCGTCTGGGGTTGCTCGTTCCTGTTCATGCGTGTGGCCGCACCCAGGTTCGGCACCGTGGCGCTGGTGGAAATCCGCCTGGCGCTCGGTGCATTGGTGCTGTTGCCGTTCCTGTGGCTGGCGCGCGAGCGCTTCCCCCTGCGTCGCTGGCCGATGCTGGCGGCGATCGGCGTGCTCAACTCCGCGTTGCCGTTTCTGCTGTTCGCCTGGGGCGCGCAACACGCGCCGGCCGCGATCGGTGCGATCTGCAATGCGATGACGGTGTTGTTCACCGCATTGATCGCCTTCCTGTTCTTCGGCGAGAAGATCGGCACGCGTCGCGCGCTGGCCTTGCTGATCGGTTTCATCGGCGTGCTGGTGCTGGCCACCGGCAAGTCGGCCGGGTTGAGCGTGGGGCCGGCGGCACTGGCGGGCGCCACCGCGTCGCTGCTGTACGGCATCGGCTACAACCTGGTGAAGCGCCACATGGGCGATTTGCCGCCGGCCGCATCGGCGGCGTCCACGCTGGGTTGCAGTGCGCTGCTGCTGGCACCGCTGGCCTGGTTGCAGTGGCCAACCACGCCGGTGCCGGCAGTGGCGTGGGCCTGCGCCACCGCGCTGGGCGTGGTGTGCACCGGGTTGGCGTTCCTGATGTATTACCGCCTGATCCAGCGCATCGGCCCCGCCCGCGCCTCCACAGTGACCTATCTGGTGCCGGTGTTCGGCGCACTGCTGGCATGGTCGCTGCTAGGCGAGCCGCTGACCTGGACCATGCTGGTGGCCGCAGTGCTGATCCTGGGCAGCGTCGCCTTCAGCCAGCGCGCCCGCTAGGCACGCGCGCCCCGCTTTACGATTCCCGATTCCCGACTCAGCCAGCCGGCGGCGTCCGCACCGGCAACGGCACATTGCACAGATCGATATGCCCGGCCGGGCGCTTGTAGAAATCGTCCCTGCGATTGCGGCGCGCTTCGGCCACATCGCGGAAGGTCTGGCTGTCGGTGCGCAGCAACTGCAGTGGCGTGCGTTCGGGCATGGGCACCTCTCTGGCCAGGCGAATGGCGCGGATCGGCGAGCGCTGCGCGGGGTCTTCGTAGAAACCCATCGGGTCCGGGCCGCGCGGGATCACGCTGAGCAACTCCATGCCCTTGACCACGCGGCCGACCACGGTGATGTTGCGGTCCAGCTGGCGCGGCGATTGCCCGGTGACCACATACAGCTCGGCGCCGATGCTGCTGTCTTCGTCGTTGTTGCGGCCGGCGCCCAGGGTGCCGTAGCAATGCGCCAGCCAGGTCTTGCCGCTGGCGCTGTCGCGCCCTACCGGGAAGCCGTCGACAAAGCCCACCTGCGCTGCCCAGCCATCGCTGTCGGGCAGGCGCTGGAAGTCCAGGCCCTGCGACGGGCGTTCGAATTCGGCCGGCAGGTGCGTCTTCGCCGAGCCCAGCGACTTGGCCTTGGCCGGCGTCTCGCCATCCGGGTCGCCGAACTGCACCACGAAGTTGTCCTGCGAACGGTAGATGCTGAGCCCGTCCCAGAAGCGCTCGTGCGCCAGGGTGCGGATGTTGCCCACGTGCGCGGGCGCAAACTGCGGCGCCAGCTCGATGATCACCCGTCCGCCATCCAGTTCCAGGTACAGCGTGCGCTCGGGGTCGAGCACGCGCCAGGCGCTGGCCGGCGAGGCATCCAGGATCTGCTGCGGGCTGCGATAGGCCGCGTTGGCGGCAGCGGGTAATACCAGGGCAAGCAGGCAGGCGGAAGCAACAGTGCGCAGAAGCATGAAGGCAGCCAGCGGGAGGGATGCCCGATTCTTGCCGACCACGCGTCTGGACGCAAAGCGCCTGGACACAGAATGCATGTACGCACAGCAAGACGCCGGCGGAATGCGCCGGCGTCCTGCTGTCACGCGCATGCCTGCCGCAGCTGTGCGCTTACGGGTTGTTGCGCACGTGCGGGCTGGTGTGGTGAACGTTGGCGTCATGGTCGTTACGGAACAGCGGGACCAGCTGCCACAACGCAGAGATGCCGACCAGCGTGTAGACCACACGCGACAGCAGGGCATCCTGGCCGCCGAACAGCGTGGCGACCAGATCGAACTGGAACAGGCCGACCAGGCCCCAGTTCAAGCCGCCGACGATAAGAAGCACCAGGGTGATGACATTGAGCGTTTTCATGAAGACAGACCGTGTGGGTTGGGAGACCCCAGAGTCCGCATGCCGCGCGCAACACCTCGTGAGCGCGCGCGAGGGCATGACGGGCTTGCGCACGCCACGATCACGTCCAGCCGACGCGCGTGAAACCCATGCAGCGTGTTGAACATCCGGCAGCACGCCGAACGCCCAGTGTCAGCGTGCCGGTTTGCGCCTGACGTACAACTGCTTGCGCACCCGCGCCACCACCTCGCCCTGGCGGTTGTGCACCACGTTTTCGAACCAGCGCAGATGTTTTTCGCCATTGGCGGTGGCGGCGCGCAACTCGGCCAGCACGCTGTCGTCGATGACGAACTCCGCGCTGACCGTACCGCGCCCGGGTTTGACGAACTCGATGCTGCCGGCCTTGTCCCACACGTAGTAGTCGCGCCCCAGGTTCTGCATGGTCAGCAGCATCCAGAACGGGTCGGTCATCGCGAACAGGCTGCCACCGAAGTGGGTGCCGACGTAATTGCGATTCCACGGCCGCTGGCGCAGTTCCACGCGTGCGTAGCGGTAGTCGACCGACAACGCGGTGACGTGGATGCCGGCGAACAGGTACGGCGGCCACAGGTTGATACCGAGCTTGAACAGTGAAGCACGCATGCGGCCAGGGTCCATGGCGGGGCGGGCCTGCAGCATACCATTCGCATGCGTATGGAGGTTATGGCGGTGGTGGCAGCGCCCGGCCGGCCTGCAGACCGGGCGCCGTAGTGCCGGCGGTGCTTAGAACACCAGCGATGACATCTTGCGGCGGTAGCGGCCGACCAGGTCTTCGTCTTCGATCACCCGGAACGCATCGATCAGGCTACGCCGCGGCAGGTTGTCGTCGAAGGTGCGGTCCTGCCGCAGCATTTCCAGGAACTGCTCCAGCGCGGCCTCGTCGTGGCCGTCGAGCAGGTGGCGCACGCCAAGCAGATGGCGCGCGCGCAGGTCGGCGCCGTTGGCGGCAACGGCGGCCTGCAGCGCGTCGGCATCCGGCGCGTCCTTGAGCACATTGGCAAAGCTCAGCCGGGCCTTGGCGCGCACTGCACGGTCGTCGGTGGCCAGGTTGGCGGGCAGGGCGTCGATCAACTGCTCGGCCTCGGCGGTGTCGCCGGTCTTCAGCAGCGCCAGTGCCAGGTCCAGCTTGAGCTCGTCCTTGTCCGGCTCGGCGGCGATCGCCTCACGCAGCGCGGCGACCTGGTCCTGCGGCTCGAGCGGGGCCGGCGGCAGTGCTTCGGCAACCTGCGGCTCGGCCGGCAGCACGCCGTGCTGGGTCAGGAATTCGCGCACCTGGCCTTCCGGCATCGCGCCCGGGAAGCCATCGACCAGCTCGCCGCCCTTGACCAGGAACACCGTCGGCACCGAGCGGATCTGGAACGCGGCGGCGATCTGCTGCTCCTTGTCCACATCGACCTTGGCTAGCTCGAAGGCACCGTTGTAGTCGGCGGCGAGCTTTTCCAGGATCGGCGTCAACGACTTGCAGGGGCCGCACCAGGTGGCCCAGAAGTCCACCAGCACCGGTGTCGTCAACGATTTCTGCAGGACCTCGGTCTCGAAGGTGTCGGTGGTGGCATCGAATACGTGCGGCTTGTCGGACATGGGCTTCCAGAAGTGATTGCGGC
Source organism: Xanthomonas sp. NCPPB 1826 (assembly GCF_056725285.1). Taxonomy (NCBI): domain Bacteria; kingdom Pseudomonadati; phylum Pseudomonadota; class Gammaproteobacteria; order Lysobacterales; family Lysobacteraceae; genus Xanthomonas; species Xanthomonas sp. NCPPB 1826. The sequence continues at coordinate 3,305,325 of NZ_CM161521.1, read as the reverse complement.
AACAGTGGGAGGTAATGGTGGCAAACCGGGCCGACACAAGGCTGGCCGGCCCGGGCGCATGGCGCGCGGCCGGCCGTCACGCCGGCAGGGGTTCACGCCACGCGCGCCCGGCACGACAATGTCGCGTCCTGGTGGCGCAGCCTGCGCCCCGCGTTGGAGCAAGGCAATGACACGCATCGATGGCACCCAGCGCTACCTGGGCCTGGTCGCCGCAACCGTATTCGTGCTGGCGGTGGCCGGCTTCGGCGTGGCACTGCCCGGTTACCTGCAGGCCAGTCACCCGGTGGCATTGCTCGGTGCCAACGGGGTGCCGCATGCGCTGGGCTTCAACCTGCTGGCATTCGTTCTGGTCGGTGCGCTCGGCATGGCCACCGGGGTCAGCCTGCTGGCGCGCATGCCGGCCAGATCCAGCTGGAGCCTGCGCGTGGGCGGGCAGTTGATCGTACTGGCCGGGCTGGCCTTTCTCGGCATGGGCGCCTTGCCCCTGGACCCCACCGATCTGGACGGGCGCGCCAGCCAGGCCCATGCCACCGCCTGGCTGCTGTGGGCGGTGGCGTTCGTGCCGGGCATGTTGCTGCTCGCCGCCGCGCTGCTCAACCAGCCGGGCACCCGCGCACTGGCATGGCTGAGCCTGGGCGCGGGGCTGCTGGTGGCGGTGCTGGCGTTCGGCCCGCCGGGCCTGCTGCGGCAGGCGATCGCCCAGCGCCTGGCGTTCCTGGCCTGGGTCGGCTGGCTCGCGGTGGCGGCCTGGCGCTGGCCGGCCAGACCCGCCACCTGAGGCAAGCGTTTGGAGCACCTGCTGCACTGCGGTACCCTGTGCCGCTTTGCACCGCCCGAGCATCCGCTCCCAATGTCCACCGTCGAACCGAACGCCTACGACCCGCAGCAGGTCGAAACCTCCGCCCAGCAGTTCTGGGATGCCACCCACGCCTTCCAGGTCGACGAAACTTCGGACAAGCCGAAGTTCTATTGCCTGTCGATGCTGCCGTACCCGTCCGGTGCGCTGCACATGGGCCATGTGCGCAACTACACCATCTCCGATGTGGTCAGCCGCTACAAGCGCATGACCGGCCACAACGTGATGCAGCCGATGGGCTGGGACGCGTTCGGATTGCCGGCGGAAAACGCGGCGATCAAGAACAAGACCGCGCCGGCCAAGTGGACCTACGCCAACATCGACCACATGCGCGGCCAGCTCAAATCGCTGGGCTATGCGATCGACTGGTCGCGTGAGTTCGCCACCTGTACGCCCGAGTACTACGTGCACGAGCAGCGCATGTTCACCCGGCTGATGCGCAAGGGCCTGGCCTATCGCCGCAACGCGGTGGTGAACTGGGACCCGATCGATCAGACCGTGTTGGCCAACGAGCAGGTCATCGACGGCCGCGGCTGGCGCTCCGGCGCGCTGGTGGAAAAACGCGAGATCCCGCAGTGGTTCCTGCGCATCACCGACTACGCGCAGGAATTGCTCGACGGCCTGGACCAGCTGGACGGCTGGCCGGATTCGGTCAAGACCATGCAGCGCAACTGGATCGGCCGCTCGGAAGGGCTGGAGATCCAGTTCGACGTGCGCGACACCGATGGCGCTGCATTGGACCCGCTGCGCGTGTTCACCACCCGCCCGGACACGCTGATGGGTGTGACCTTCGTGTCGATCGCCGCCGAGCATCCGCTGGCGTTGCATGCGGCCAAATCCAATCCGGAGCTGGCCGCGCTGCTGGAAACGCTCAAGCACGGCGGCGTTTCCGAAGCCGAGCTGGAAACCCAGGAAAAACGCGGCATGGCCACCGGCCTGACCGCGGTGCATCCGATCAGCGGCGAGCAGGTGCCGGTGTGGGTGGCCAACTTCGTGCTGATGGGCTACGGCACCGGCGCGGTGATGGCGGTTCCCGGCCACGACCAGCGCGATTTCGAGTTCGCCAACAAGTACAAGCTGCCGATCGTGCAGGTGGTCAAGCTGCGTGAGCCGCGCAACGACGACGAGCAGAGCTGGGACGCCGGCCAGTGGCGCGACTGGTATACCGACAAGAGCCGTCCGCTGGAGTTGATCAATTCGGCCGAGTTCGACGGTCTGGATTTCGGCGGCGCCTTCGAGGCGCTGGCCGAGCGTTTCGAGCGCAAGGGCCAGGGCCAGCGCCGGGTCAATTACCGCCTGCGCGACTGGGGCGTCAGCCGCCAGCGCTATTGGGGCTGCCCGATCCCGGTGATCTATTGCGCCAAGTGCGGCGCGGTGCCGGTGCCGGAAGACCAGTTGCCGGTGGTGCTGCCGGAAAACGTGGAATTTGCCGGCACCGGTTCACCGATCAAGACCGACCCGACCTGGCGCCAGACCACCTGCCCGGATTGCGGCGGCCCGGCCGAGCGCGAGACCGACACCTTCGACACCTTCATGGAGTCGAGCTGGTACGTGGCGCGCTACACCAGCCCCAACGCACGCGACATGGTCGATCGCCGCGCCAACTACTGGATGCCGGCCGACCTGTACGTGGGCGGCATCGAGCACGCGATCCTGCACCTGATGTACTTCCGCTTCTATCACAAGCTCATGCGCGACGCGCGGCTGGTGGACAGCGACGAGCCGGTGACCAACCTGCTTACCCAGGGCATGGTGATCGCCGACACCTTCTATCGCGATGCCGATAACGGCGGCAAGGACTGGATCAATCCGGCCGACGTGGAGATCCAGCGCGACGAGCGCGGCCGCGTCACCGGCGCGGTGCTGATCGCCGACGGCCAGCCGGTGCACATCGGCGGTACCGAGAAGATGTCCAAGTCCAAGAACAACGGGGTGGACCCGCAGTCGATGGTGGCCAAGTACGGCGCCGATACGGTGCGGCTGTTCTCGATGTTTGCCGCCCCGCCGGAGCAGTCGCTGGAGTGGAACGAGGCCGGCGTCGATGGCATGGCGCGCTTCATGCGCCGGCTGTGGGTGCAGGTGCATAAGCATGTGGGCGAGGGCGCTGCCGTTGCACTGGACGCCGCCGCGCTTAGCGCCGAGCAGAAGGCGATTCGCCGCAAGACCCACGAAACCATCGGCAAGGTCAGCGACGACTACGGCCGCCGCCACAGCTTCAACACCGCGATCGCCGCGGTGATGGAACTGTCCAACGCGCTGGCCAAGTTCGACGATGCCAGTGCGCAGGGCCGGGCGGTGCGCCAGGAAGCCCTGGAAGCGATGGTGCTGCTGCTCAACCCGATCACCCCGCACGCCAGCCACACGCTGTGGCAGGTGCTGGGCCACGGCGAGACGCTGCTGGAAGATGTCGCGTTTCCGCAGGTCGATGCCGCCGCGCTGGTGCGCGACGCGCTGACCCTGGCGGTGCAGGTCAACGGCAAGTTGCGCGGCACCATCGAGGTGGCCGCCGATGTCGGACGCGAGCAGATCGAAGCGCTGGCCCAGGCCGAGCCGAACGCAGCCAAGTTCCTGGAAGGGCTGAGCGTGCGCAAGATCATCATCGTGCCCGGCAAGATCGTGAATATCGTGGCGGGCTGATCGTTGCCGATTGCCGGTCCGTGCAGTGTCGCGGACCGGCGTGGCGACGCGCAGGTGAGATTGCCGCAGTGGCGTGTGGTCATTCATTTCACCGGCGCGTGGCGACGCGTTTGTCATTCCCGGGCGCCGCGTTTTTCGCGGCGCCCTCTCAAGCCCCGTTCACGCGGTGTCAGGCAGGCTAGCCGCCTGTTGCCGCCGCCGGGGCGCTCATCCAGACTGTGCCCATGATTCGATTTCCTACTGCCTTCGCTGCGTCCCTCGTGCTGGTCTCGAGCCTCACCGCCTGCGGCTTCCATCTGCGCAACTCGCTGGCGCTGCCGCCGGACACGCCCGCGGTGAAGGTGCAGTCCGCGGTGCAGTACAGCGAGCTTGCCAAGTTGCTGCGGCGTGGCCTCAAGGCCGCCGGCGCCACCCTGGCCGACGAAGATGCCAAGACCGGCTTTGCGCAGGTGCAGGTGTTGTCCGAGCGTTGGGGCGATCTGCCGATCGCCATCGACAGCCAGGGCCGCGCGCAGGAATACAGCCTGCGCTATGCGGCCATCTTCACCGTCACCACCGCCAACGGCTCGGTGCTGGTGCCGCAGCAGGTGATCGAGCTGTCGCGCGACTACGTGTCGCCACCGGTGGATGCCACCGGCACCGCAACCGAGCGCGAGATCCTCGCCAACGAACTGCGCAAGGACATGTCGGCCTCGATCCTGCGTCGCATCGACAGTGTCGTGCGCGCGCGCGTGGAGCGCGGCGAGACGCTGGAAAGCACGCCCAGCGCGCCGCTGCAGCCGGCCACCACACCGCCGGTGCAGCCGTCCACGCCGGAATCGAGCGTGCCGGCCTCGCTGCCGCCCGCGTCTTCGTCGAATAACTGAGCAGCTGGTGATCATCCCGTCCGCGCATCTGCCGGGCAACCGCGCACGCTGTGCGGAGTTGGCTTGCGCCAGGCGCATGTCGCGCTTGCTGCGCGGTGAGCATGCCCCGACGATCGCTGCCGACGCTGTCTTGTGCGTGACGGTGCAGTGGCGTGTGCCTTCGTAGTGATGGAACTTAGGTAGTCATGGAACTTCGCCCAGAACAGCTCGCCGGCCAGTCCAATCAGCCGCTGCAGCCGGTCTACCTGATCGCCGGTCCGGAGACCTTGCGCGTGCTGGAGGCGGCCGATGCGGTACGCGCACGCGCGCGCGCCGAAGGCATCAGCGAACGCGAGGTCTTCGATGCCGATGGCCGTGAGTTCGATTGGAACCAGCTGGATGCGACCTTCAACGCGCCCAGCCTGTTCAGTCCGCGCCGGCTGGTGGAAGTGCGCCTGCCCAGCGGCAAGCCGGGCAAGGACGGCGCCGAGGTCATCACCCGCTTCTGCACCAACCCACCGCCGGATGTGGTGCTGTTGATCACCGCCAACGACTGGAGCAAGGCGCACCAGGGCAAATGGGCCGATGCGATCGGCCGCATCGGCACCATTTCGGTGGCCTGGGCGATCAAGCCGCACGAGCTGTCGGACTGGATCGAGCGCCGCCTGCGTAGCCACGGCCTGCGTGCCGACGCGGCGGCGGTGCAGCGCCTGAGCGAACGGGTGGAAGGCAACCTGCTGGCCGCGGCGCAGGAAATCGACAAGCTGGTGCTGCTGGCCGATGGCAAGGTGCTGGACCTGGAGGCGATGGAGTCGCTGGTCGCCGATGCCGCGCGCTACGACGTGTTCCGCCTGGCCGAAACCACGTTCTCCGGGCAGCCTGCCGCAGCGATCCGCATGCTCGCCGGCCTGCGCGCCGAAGGCGAGGCCGTGGCCGCGCTGATGCCGATCCTGATCAAGGAACTGCTGCGCACTGCGTCCTTGGCCAAGGTGCAGGCCAACGGCGGCAACCTCGCTGCCGAAATGAAGGCGCAGGGCCTGTGGGAATCGCGCCAGGCGCCGTTCAAGCGCGCGCTGCAACGGCACCCCGAACCACGCCGCTGGGAGCGCTTCGTCGCCGAAGCTTCGCGGGTCGACCGCATGGCCAAGGGCCGCGCCGAAGGCGACCCCTGGGTCGGCCTGGAACGCCTGCTGGTGGCCGTGGCCGAATCCCGCGCGGTGAGATTGCTGGCGTGAAAGCCGGCGATGCCGCCAACGGCGACGCGCGACCCGCCTCCCCAAGCAGCGCAACCCCCGACCAGGCCGCAGCTGCGGCCCCCACCTCTCTGCCCACAGACTCCCACCCGGCAGCGCCGGCTCCGCGCTCTTCCGATTCCCGAATCCCGATTCCCGAATCCCAGCTCCACCCCGATTCCCAGCTCCACCTCTACTACGGCGGCACCTTCGATCCGGTCCACCTGGGCCACCTCGCCATCGCCTGCGCTGCGCGCGACGAACTCGGCGCGTTGGTGCACCTGGTACCGGCCGCCGATCCGCCGCACCGTCCCGCACCCGGCGCCACCGCAGCGCAGCGCGCGCGCATGCTGGAGCTGGCGCTGGCCGACACCCCCGGGCTGGCGCTGGACACCCGCGAGCTGCAACGCGCCAGCCGCGACCGTGCGCCGTCCTACACCGTCGACACCTTGCGCGCGCTGCGCGCCGAGCTCGGCCCCACGACACCGATCGCCTGGCTGCTCGGTGCCGATGCCTTCATGGGGCTGAGCAGCTGGCATCAGTGGGAAGATTTGTTCGAGCTGGCGCATTTCGTCATTGCCGCGCGTCCGGGCACGCCGCTGGACCTGGCCGATGCGCCGCAGCTCGCCGCGGCAGTGCAAGGCCGCTGGGCGGCCAGGGCGGGCGAGCTGGGCGTCTCGCCGGCCGGCCGCCTGTGGTCGCTGCAGCAGCCGTTGCGCGGCGAATCGGCCAGCGCGGTGCGCTCGCGCATCGCCGGCGGCGGCGACTGGCAGGCGCTGCTGCCGGCGTCGGTGGCGGCATTTATCGCGCACGAAGGCCTGTACGGCTGCGTCCCGCCGACTAGCTGAACACGCAGCCGGCCGGACCGGCCTATAATTCACGCCAATTCCATCGAGTTGCCCGCTTTGACCACCCAAGCCCAAGTCATCAAGACCTCCATCCCGAATCCGCCGCCGTCCGTGCCGGCCCTGCTGGCCACCGTGCGCGAGGCCGTGGAGGAGCTGAAAGCCAAGGACGTGGTCGAGATCGATGTGCGCGGCAAGTCCAGCGTCTGCGATTACATGGTGGTCGCTTCGGGTACCTCGACCCGCCATGTGAAGTCGATCGCCGAAGAAGTGGTCAAGTTCGCCAAGCGGCTGGACGTGATGCCGCTGGGTGTGGAAGGCGAGCGCGAGGCCGAGTGGGTGCTGGTGGACCTGGGCGACGTGGTGGTGCATGTGATGCTGCCGCGCGTGCGCGAGTTCTACGCGCTGGAGCGTCTGTGGACGGTGGGTGACCAGCGTCCGGACGACGCGGAAGCCGATCCCGAAGAGTGAGTGAGCCGGGCATGCCACGCAATGCCCGACCCCCGACCGACGCGCCTGCCTCGCAGGCGCTGCAACAGCTGCGCAGCCAGGGCGCGCACGCCTCCGCCGCGCCGCTGTCGCCGGCACGCAAGCGCTTCGACCGATTGCTGCGCGACCTGGAACGGCATCGTGCCGACCTGCAGGCCTGGCAGCTTGCACTCGCGCAATGGCGCGAGCGTTACCACGCCGAATTGCAGCCCTTGCTCGACCGCCGCCGCGCGGCCGACATCGCCCTGGTCGAAGAGCTGGACCATGCGTATGCCACGGTCAAGCTGGGCAAGGCCGACCGCGCCTTCCTGTCCGAGTTGCTGTGCGATATCGCCGCCCCGCTGATCGAGGCCGGCCACGAGGCACTGCGGCCGATCTACGACCGCCACAGCGCAGTCGGTTACGACCAGGAAGTCGCCGAATCCGATGCGCTGATGAAGCAGATCCTCGGCCAGGCCTACGGGCTGGATGCCGACGAGCTGGATGGCATTGATTCGCCCGAGCAGCTCTACGAGCGCGTCAGCGAGCGCCTGCAGCAGGAGCGTGCGCAGCAACAGCAACGCCACACGCAACGGCGCAAGCGTGCCGAGCACAAGGCAGTTGGGGAGAATGTCGAGCCGCCTCCGTTACGCGAGCTGTATCGCAAGCTGGCCGGCAATCTGCATCCGGATCGCGCCAAGGGCGCCGACGACCATGCCGCGCGCACCATCCTGATGCAGCGGCTCAACGCGGCCTACAAGGCCGGTGATCTGCTGGGTCTGCTCGAACTGCAGGCCGAGATCGGTCTGATGGACGCCCAAGGCGTGGATGCGATGAGCGCCGCGCGCCTGCAGGACTACAACCGCGAGCTGGATCGGCAGTGCAGGCAGCTGCAACAGCAGGTGCAGCAGCAGTCGGACGACTTTTGCGCCGAATACGGGCTGGAGTTGCCGTCGCGCCCCAAGCCGGAGCGACTGGGCCGTTTGATGGCCCAACTCAAGCGCGAAGTCGAAGACGACCTGCTGGACGCGCGCCGTGGCCTGCGCGAGCTGGAAGACCCGCAATCGTTCAAGCGCTGGTTGAAGCGGCAGCGCGCCATGGCGGACGCGCCCGACGCGCCCTGGTTCTGATCCCGGCCTTTATGGTGGTTGTCGGCTTGCACACCCGCCACCGCAGGAGCGCGCGCGTGCGGTGCGCAGGCTCGGCTTGACACGCTGCCAGCGGTGTAATCGAAACGCGTGCATGCGCAGCGTTGTGCCGGCGGCCGGAGCGACGCTGCCGAACGGAGGCCGTCCGTTCGGCAGCGCTGGCCGTTGCCCTGTGCCCAAGACAGCCAGCTCAGGGCCGCAGGCTCACAACGGCCCGCGCTCCCACGGGCCGGTGATCGCCAGGGTGATACCCGGGGTCTGGATGTTGACGAACAGGGTGCGCGCCAGCGGATCCCAACAGGCGCCGCAGAACTCGGTATCGCGGTAGTCGCCCTCGGCAATGGTCTTGCCGGCATCGGCGATCTGCTGCGAGGTGAGCTGCACATTGTTCTTGGCCAGATAGAACGACTCGCCGCCGCGGGTCAGCCCGAGCAGCCGCGCGCCGGGGCCGTATTCGTCCGGGCTTTCGCCGCCGTCTTCGCACAGCACCACGCCGCCGCGCGCGCTGACGGTGACGTTGTCCGGGTTGTGCGCAGCCAGCTGATTGCCGCTGACGAACAGGGCGCTCAGGCGCTGGGTGAACAGGTCCAGCACCCACACCGCGCCGTTGCCGTAACCGCGGCGGCCCTGTGCATCCACGCCGGTGCTGGTGTCGACGATGAACAGTTTGCCGTAGCTGTACCAGATGCCTTCGCCACGGCTCATGCGCAGTGCACCGTCTGCCCAGGCCTGCGCAAACGGCCCGCTCAGGGTGTCGTTGGCGCCGATGTCGGCAAAGCCGGCCGGCGCGGCGATGCTGTCCAGATCCGGCTCTTCGATGTCCACCCATTCCAGCTGGAACTGCTGGCCGATGCTGGCCACGGTGAGATCGGCATTGCGCCGCCCGCGCACGCGTGCGGCCTGCAGCCGGCCGCCGTTTTCCAGCGAGCCATTGCGCCCACGGCGGTCGTTGGGAATGAAGCGGTACAGCCCGGCCTTGTTGCGATCGTCCTCGGTGAGATAGACGATGCCGGTGCGCGGATCGATCGCCACTGCCTCGTGGCTGAAGCGGCCCAGCCCGAGCAGCGGCCGGCCGGTGGTGCGCTGGCTGTCCGGGTCCACTTCGAACACGTAGCCGTGCTTGCGGCCGGTGCTGGACACCGCATTGGTCTTGATCTCCTCGCAGCTCAGCCATGTGCCCCACGGGGTCGGGCCGCCGGCGCAGTTGACCAGGGTGCCGCCCAGGCTGGGCTCCAGGCTGCCCCAGCCGCGGCGGCCGTAACTCAGCGTGGTGGTGCCGCCGCCGGCGGATTGGGTGCCGCTGACGATGCCGGTGTCGTACATCGCCGGTGCGCGGAACGGCGTGGTCGCACCGCGTTCGTGGTTGCGGATCAGCACATATTCCAGGCCGCGCAACGGGTCGCTGCCCGGACGCCAGTCGGGCCGACGCAGGCCGACCACGGCCATGCCGTCATGGCGGTCGGGGCAGGGCTGGCCATCGTCCATGCGGTCGCCGCTCCAGCCGAACGAGCGGTAGCTGAAACCGCGCGGCAGCTGTAGCAGCGGCAGTCCGGTGCTCTGGTCGGCGACCGGTGCGAGCGGGCCATACCGGCTGGGCACCGGGGCAAGTTGCAGCGGCGGCGATGAACTGTTGGCGGCCTGGGCCTGGCGCGACTGCAGCGCACTCAAACTGCCAAGCGCACCGGCGGCCATCACGGCAGCGCTGCCCTTGAGCACCTGGCGGCGGGCGGGATCGAAAATCGGCATCGAACGACTCCTGCGGGCTGGGTAGTGCGTCGACCCTAGAAGCCCGCTGTAACCGCACCATGACACCGGTGTGATCGACCCGGTTCCGATGCCCAGGCTGTGACGCGGATATCATGTGGTCATGAAATGCCGACTTATCGCTACCGGCGAGCGCGCACCGGCCTGGGTGGCGCAGGGCTTTGCCGAATATCAGAAACGTCTCTCGCACTGGATGCCGCTGGAGCTGGTCGAGATCGAACCCGGCCTGCGCGGCAAGGGCCGCGATGCACAACGCGCCATCGACGACGAAGGCCGCCGCGTGCTCGCCGCACTGCCCAAGAACGCCTACGTGGTTGCGCTGGACATTCCGGGCCGCCCGCTCAGTTCGGAACAGCTGGCCCAGCGCATGGAGCACTGGCGCGGGCAGGGGCGCGATCTGGCGTTCCTGATCGGCGGCCCCGAAGGTCACGCCGCCGAGGTGCTGAAAACCGCCAGCGAAAGCTGGTCGATCGGCCCGCTGACCCTGCCGCACATGCTGGTGCGCCTGATCGTCGCCGAGCAGCTGTACCGTGCTGCGGCGATGCTGGCCAATCATCCGTATCACCGCGCCTAAGCGGCATGCGCGACGGCAGTAAGCCGCGCGTCGCCGCTGCGCTTTCGAGATGGGTGTGCGGGTAAGTAGCCGGGCGTACCCTCAACCCGATCCGCGAGACCGCACGTCGTCGCGTGCACGCAAGCGCACTGCAACGATGCGCATGCAACAGCTGAAACCGTGGCCTCGCAGCAGCCGGCTGCGCAACGCCAGACCATGCGGCGACCGGGCATCCGGGTCGCCGCAGGTGATGACGCATCAGTTCAACGAAAAACTCACCGGCACCAGGCCGTAGGCCTGCACGGCCTGGCCGTTCTGCATCGCCGGCTGGAAGCGCCAGTTGCGCAGCACCTGGCTACGAGCCGCCAGATCGAGCGCGCGATGACCGCTGCTGGTCTGCACGCTCACCTCGGCCGGGCGCCCATCGGTGCCGACCAACACGCGCAGCAGCACCGTGCCCTGCTGCCCGGCACGCAGTGCCGCCACCGGGTAACTCGGCGCCGGTGAACTCAGATACTGCAACTGGCCCGCCTCGACCGGGCCGCTGGGCGCGGCAATCGCCGGCGCGCTGTCAGACACCGCCTCCGAGACCGCAGGTAAGGCGAACGTTGCGTTGTCGACCACCGCGGGCTCGCTGATCACCGGGGTCTGCACCTGCACCGGCACCGTGGTCGGCGGTGTGTGCGTTGCCTTCGGCTTGAACTTCACCTCGATCGGAAACACCGGTGGCGGCGGCGTCTCGATGGTGATGGGCATGACCCAGCGTTCTTTCGGTGCGGGCTGCTGCGGAATTGCCCGGTACGAGAGCGGTATCAACAACAACCCGCCGGCCAGCAGATGCAAGGCCACCGCCGTGCTCATCGCCAGAACGCGCGACGTGTCGATGCCGGTGGATCGGGAAGAAACCTGCGATTGCGTGCGAACCATCATCCACCTCCTCAACGGAACTGCGGAAAGGACCAGCGCGACCCGGACGCACTACACCATCCGGTAGCGTAGGTTTACCTCAGCGTGCGCGGCTGCACAAGCGCGGCGCGTATCTGCGAAGGCGTTGCACATCGCGAAGGATGCCGGATCGATTCCGCGACCATGTCGATATCGATCGCTGGCCGGCTTTTTAAGGCGCAAACAAACAGGAGGACTCCTAGGCAAACGCCCAGCCGGAGCTGGGCGTTTGCGGTAGAAAAGCCCAGCCCGTTGCGGGGCTGGGGAAACGACGCTGACGGGAGAGTGCGTCAGTAGTCGTACGACACCGATAACATCGCGTAGCGCGGCTGGGTGAAGAACGCGCCCATGTTGTAGGTGTTGGACAGGGTGAACGGGCTGTCTTCCCAGGTGGAATCGACCTGCAGCGGCTTGCGCTCGTTGAAGATGTTGAAGGCCTGCAGGGTCATGGCGAGCTTGTTGTCGGCGAACGCCGGGCGATAGGTGAGGCCCAGGTCGACGATCTTGGTCCACGGCAGCCGGCCGGCATCGCCCGGACGCGACGGCCGGCCGTTGCAGGTGTGGTAAGAGGAGCCATAGCCCACCGGGTCGCCGGCATCGGAATCTTCGCTGATGCCGTTGATGCTGACATACCCCAGGCAGGACTTCGGCGTGCCGGACAGCACGCGGATATTGCCTGCGATCAGCCATTCGGGCGCGATCTGGTAAGAACCGTAGATCTTGATCTGATGGCGACGATCGTTGGCCAGGTAGCCACCCGAATACCACATCAGCGCAGCGGCATCCCAGTCCTGGGTCTTGGAGACATCGGTCTGGCCGATATCGGATTTGATCTGGCCTTCGGTATTGCCGAAATTACGCGACCAGGTGTAATCGATGCGGCCTTCCCACTTGCCGTCGAACGGATGCTGCAGGAACAGGTCCACTGCCAGATAGGTGCGCTTGGCCTCCTTGTCGAAGCCCCAGTCCGAGGGCGACATCGACACCGAGGTGCGCCCGGACCCATTGAGGTTGGCCAGGCTGAAGGAGTTGGTTTCGCCGGGATTGAAGATGATGCAGCCGGGTACGTTGACGGTGCTCGGGTCGATACCCGATGCAGTCAATTTGGTGCGCATCCGGTCGGCATCGCAGACGTCGTCAATGGTGGCGCCGAGCGTGCGGTAGGTCGCCTTGGCACCGGTGACCCAACTCTCGCCCAGGGTCTTGTCGAAGCCGAGCATGAACTCGTCCTGGTACATCGACTTCAGGTCGGTGGCGGCGATGCCGGCGGCATCCGGTGCCTGACCGCATTCCAGATTGGAGGAGACGACGTTACCCGAACAGGAGAATCCGGCGGATGGATCGACCGCGACCGGCGTCAGCCCGGTCGGGCTGCCCTGCGCATCAATGTCGGTGTAGGTGAAGTATTCGCGCGTAAACGTGGACGGTGATGCGCCACGGATGGCCACGCTGTTAGGCAACGCCAGGTAGTAGCGACTAGCGTTGCCGTAGACCTTGAGCGAGGAGTCGCCGAACACGTCCCAGCTCAACCCCAAGCGCGGCGCCCACTGATCGCCACTGGTCACGTAAGGCACGCCCGCGTCGTTGAAGTTGGTGAACTTGTCGTTGCGGATACCCAGCGTCAGCAGCATCTTGTCGTTGACCTGCCATTTGTCTTCGAGGAAGTAGGCCTTTTGCTCGACCGACATACTGGTCGCGGTATTGAACACGGAGCGATAGGCGTAGTAGCCATTGCCACCGGCCGGACCCACGCCCAGCGCAGCGCTGATGGGCGAGGTGGGGCGCGAAGAGCGTCCATAGATCCAGCGGAAGCCCGGGCCGGTGGTGATGACACCTTCGTTATTGGCATTGAAATACATGTTGTCCACACCTGCAGTGAGGGTGTGGCTGCCCAACACATATTCCAGGTCGATGCGCAGACCGCGCGTCTTGTTTTCACCATCGCGCGCCTGGCTGGAGGTCTGGTTGTTGCGGATCTCGCTGCCACCGGTGATGGCCGGGTCCTGCAGATTGGTGTTGGTCAGCAGCGGTGCGGTGCTGGGGTTGTTGCGGAAATCGGTCTGACGGCTCTTGCCGTAGGTGGCGCTCAAGGTGAGATCGTCGGTGATGTAGCTGGTGTACTTGCCGATGTAATAGCGGTCGTTGACCTTGACCGTATCGGCGAATGCGCCGTTGGCGTCGCCGTTGACGCCCTGGTATCCGTTGAAATCGCTGTAAGCACCGCCATCGCGCGAATTATTCTTGACGCCGGTCAGTTCGAGGATGTTGCTGTCGTTAATGTTCCAGTCGATCTTTGCGTAGACCTTCGGCTCATCGGTGCGGTAATTGTTGCGGCCGATCACCGGGTCGTCCCTGCGTGCGGTGGAAACGCCTTCGGTGCGTTCCTGCTCTGCGGCGACAAAGACGAACAGGCGGTCTTCGATCAGCGGGCCGCCGCCATAAACGCTATAGACCGTATTCCAAAAGGTGTCGTCCTTTCGGCTACGGTAAAGAGTGCCGGGCAGGCTGTCGTCGCTGTATTCATAGCCGGCAGGTGGGGCGGCATCCGGGTAGAAGACATTTTTGTAGTCGCTGGACAGCGACTTCGGACGCCATAGCACCTGTGCGCCGAAGTGCCATTCGTTGGTGCCGCGCTTGCCGACCTGGCTGAGCACGCCGCCCGCGGAGCGGCCATACCGGGCGCTGTAGCCGCCGGTATAGGTTTCCTGCTGGTCGATAGCGCCGAACGGCAAGGTGACACCACCGATGTTGGAAAGCGGGTTGGAGCTGAGATAGCCGTTAAGGTAATAGGCGTTTTCGGTCACGCCGGCGCCGCCGAAGGAAATCGCATTGCCGAAATAGCCGCTGCCCTGCACGGCCCCTGGCGACAGCAGTGCAATGGCTTCGCCAGAGCGCGCCAGCGGCAAACGCTGCAACTGCTCGGCAGTAATCACGGTGCGCGAGGCGGTGGCGGACACATCCACCGGCGAGATGTTCTTGCCGGTCACGGTGATCGTGCCCAGGGTGGCGGTGTCGCCGGCGGCACCGCCGCCGAAGGACACATCGGTGCCTGCGCCGACGCGCAGGGCGATGTTCTTGCGTGTCTCTACAGATTGTCCGTCGCGTTGCAAGGTGACCGTATAAGTGCCGACGGGAAGATTGCCGATCGCGTAGCGCCCGTTGGCATCGACGATCGCGGTCCGGGCAAAACCGGTGTCGCTTTGTGCCGTGACGGTTGCACCGGCGGCAGCGGGTGCACTGCCGTAAATACCTGCAGTGGTGCTTTGTGCGGCGGCAGTGCCCGACGCCAGCACGCCGACGGCGCCGCTCAGCGCAAGCGCAAGCACGCTGATGCGGGCATAGCGCGCCCGCGATGCTGGATGGAAGGTGCGCTTTGAAGCAACGTTGCCGGACATCGTCTCTCTCCAGAGGAGCGCCATCACGAATATGACGGTGCGCTGACAACCGATGCTAGAGAGCTGTAGAGGTTGCTTAAAGAACGTTTGCTCTAAATTTCATGTTTTTTTAAGCACAAATGTACAAATTCGCCTATTCATGCTGGCCTGACGTGACTTTGGGCACTTGTAAGTCACCACGTTATAAGTTTTAAACGAAACTTGATTGCTGGTATGAAAGGCGATGAGGCGCCACCTCGCGATGGGCTGCGGAAACGACACTGCCCTCCGAAGAGGGCAGTGAGCGGCACGCGGCAGGACGAGATTTGCCTCTTCAGCGACCCAATTCGAACGTCACATCCAGATTGATCGACAAGGTGCTCTCGCCAGGGGCGACCTGGGTGTCCATCTCGGCCTTGGCCGAGCGCATCGAGGCGGCCATCATCATCGGGCGCACGCCGCCGCCGCTGCGGCCTTCGGAGATGCTGACGATGCGGCGCACCTTCAGGCCCAGCGACTTGGCATAGGTGTCGGCGCGGGCCTGGGCCTTCTTCAGCGCGGCCACGCGGGCCTCGTCGTAGGCCGGTTCGGGCTGGTCGACCGAGAAGCTGGGGCCGTTGATGTCGTTGGCGCCCTGGGCGACCAGCGCGTCCAGCACCTTGCCCAGGCGCGAGATGTCGCGGACCTTGAGGCTGACCGTGTTGCTAGCCTGGTAGCCGTTGATCCTGGGTGCTTCATTTTCCTTGTAGGTGTACTGCGGGCTGAGGTTGATACCGGTGGTCTGCACATCCTTGTCGGCGATGCCGGCGGCCTTGATCGCGGCCATGACCTTGCTCATCTGTTCGGCGTTCTGGCGCATGGCGGCGTTGCCGTCGGCGGCCTGGGTGACCACGCCGGCGGACAGCGTGGCGATGTCCGGTATGCGCTTGGCGTCCGCTTCGGCCGACACGTTGAGCAGGGTGCCGTCGTTGGGAATGGTGTAGCTCGGAGCGGTCTGGGCGTGGGCGGTCATGGCGGTTCCGGCAGCGATGGACAGGGCCAGCAACAATGGTTTGAGGGTGGTACGCATGAGATCTCCTTGTCTGTAGGGGAAGCGTGTTGCCGGTTCGATGAACATGTTGTGAGTCGAACGCGACCACTGCCGCCCGGATCGGCAAGCGGGCGGGGAGGGGCAACAGGTATGCTGGACGGATGCTCTATCTCGCCTCCCGGTCGCCGCGCCGGCAAGAACTGCTGCAACGCTTGGATGTGCCTTTCCAGACCCTGCAACTGGACGTGCCCGAACTGCGCGCGCCCGACGAATCGCCTGCGCAATACGTGCAGCGCGTTGCGCTGGACAAGGCGCGTGCCGGCCTGGCGCAGGTGCAGGCCAGCGACCCCGATGCGATCGTGCTCGGCTCCGATACCGAGGTGGTGCTGGGCGAGCGGGTGTTCGGCAAGCCGGCCGATGCGGACGATGCGATCGCCATGCTGAGCCTGCTGTCCGGGCGTACCCACCAGGTACTCACGGCCGTGGTTCTAGTCTGCGCGCAACGCGCCCCGGTGCAGACGCTGGTGGTGTCGGAGGTGACCTTCGCGCCACTCGATGCTGCGCAGATCGCCGCGTACGTGGCGTCCGGCGAGCCGATGGGCAAGGCCGGCGCGTATGCGATCCAAGGCCGCGCCCAACGTTTTATCAGCCATCTGTCCGGCAGCTATTCCGGCGTGATGGGATTGCCGCTGTTTCACACCTCGCAGTTGCTCACAGCCCTCGGAGCGCATTGATGTCGGAAGAGATCTTGGTCAACGTCACCCCGCGCGAAACCCGCGTCGCGGTGATCGAGAACGGCATGCTGCAGGAGCTGCATATCGAGCGCGGCTGGCGCCGGGGCGTGGTCGGCAATATCTACAAGGGCAAGGTGCAACGGGTGATGCCGGGCATGCAGGCGGCATTTGTCGAGCTGGGTCTGGAGCGCGCCGCGTTCCTGCACGCCAACGACGTAGTGCGCCCGGCGCCGGCACCGGCCAGCGTGGTCGATACCGAAGAAACCCCGATCCCGCCGCCGCCGGCGGCCGCGGTGCCGATCGTGGAACTGCTGCGCGACGGCCAGGACATCGTGGTGCAGGTGGTCAAGGACCCGATCGGCACCAAGGGCGCGCGGCTGACCACGCAGATCAGCATTCCTTCGCGCTACCTGGTGCTGCTGCCGCAATCCAAGATCGTCGGGGTGTCGGCGCGGATCGAGGACGAGGCAGAGCGGCTGCGTCTGAAGACCATCGTCAGCGAGGTCTCGGCCCAGCACGGCGGTTTCGGCTACATCATCCGCACCAACGCCGAAGGCCAGCCGGCCGAAGCGCTGGCCGAGGACATCGCCTACCTGTCGCGGGTCTGGAACGTGGTCGAGCGGCGCGGCCGCGAGGCGCCGCCGTGCAGCATCATCTACGAAGACCTGAGCCTGCCGTTGCGTGCGGTGCGCGATCTGATCCGCCGCGACGTGGAGAAGGTCAAGGTCGACTCCAACGAGACCTTCGTGCAGTTGCAGGCCTTCGTGGCCAAGTACATGCCGGTGCTGGCCGAGCGGCTGGAGCTGTATACCGGCGACCGGCCGATCTTCGACCTGTACGGGGTCGAGGACGAGATCGGGCGCGCGTTGAACAAGCAGGTGCCGCTCAAGTCCGGCGGCTACCTGGTGATCGACCAGACCGAGGCGATGACCACCATCGACGTCAACACCGGTTCGTTCGTCGGCCAGCGCAATCTCGAGGAGACCGTGTTCCGCACCAACCTGGAGGCCGCGCAGGCAGTGGCGCGGCAGCTGCGGCTGCGCAATCTGGGCGGCATCATCATCATCGACTTCATCGACATGGACGATGCCGAGCACCGCCGCCAGGTGCTGCGCACGCTGGAAAAGGCGCTGGCGCGCGATCATGCCAAGACCACCGTGTACGAATTCTCGCCGCTGGGCCTGGTCGAGATGACCCGCAAGCGCACCGTCGAGAGCCTGGAGCGGCAGCTGTCGGAAACCTGCGGCCAGTGCAGCGGGCGCGGCACCATCAAGACCGCCGAGACGGTGACCTATGAGATCTTCCGCGAGATCACCCGCGCGGTGCGCCAGTTCGATGCCGCGCGGCTGCTGGTGATCGCCTCGTCGAAGGTCGTCGCTCGCATCACCGACGAAGAGTCGGCCGCGGTGGCCGAGCTGGAGGAATTCCTCGGCAAGAGCATCCGCTTCCAGTCCGACGACCAGTATCTGCAGGAGCAGTTCGATGTGGTGCTGCTGTGAGTCCGGGATTGGGGAGTCGGGATTCGGGATTGGTCAACGCCGGCTCTGGTAGCGTGGCTTGGTCCGATAATGGCGCTTGACGGCACCGCGCGCGGCTTTGCTTTGACCAATCCCCAATCTCCAATGCCCAATCCCCGCCCCTGATGCCCACCCCGCTGCGCCGCCGTCTCCGTCTGTTTCGCCGCTATGCGATCACTGCCACCGCGCTTGCGCTGGTGGCGATCGCGTTGCTGGTGGGGGCGGCCAGCCAGGCGTTGCCGTTGGCCGAGCAGCGGCCACAGCAAATCGCCGCATGGCTGAGCGAGCGCGCCGGCCAGCCGATCGCGTTCGATCGCCTGCAGACCGAATGGACCCGGCGCGGCCCGTTGCTGCGGCTGGATGGCCTGCGGATCGGCCCGCATGGCGAGGTGCGTGTGGGCCAGGCCGAAATCCTGCTGGCGATGTACGCCGGCCTGTTGCCCGGCCACTCGCTGACCGAGGTGCGTCTGCGTGGCCTGGCGCTGACGCTGCAACGTAGCGACGATGGCGTGTGGTCGGTGCAGGGCCTGCCGGCCGGGCGGCGTTCGGACCCGTTGGAAGCGCTGCGCCGGCTCGGCGAGATCCAGGTGGCCGAGGCGCGCCTGCGCGTGGCCGCGCCGTCGATCGGCGTGGACACCACGCTGCCGCGCATCGACCTGCGCCTGCGCGTCAACGGCTCGACGGTGAAGGTCGGCAGCCGCGCCTGGATCGACCTGCAGCGCGCACCGTTGACCACGGTGATCGCGTTCGATCGCGACAGCGGCGACGGCAGTGCCTATGCGCAAGCCGACCCGGCCGATCTGGCCGCCTGGGCGGCGTTGCTGCAGTTCGGCGGCATGCGCGTGGATGGCGGCACCGGACGCCTGCAGGCCTGGTCGCAGTTGCGCGCGCGCCGGATCACCGCAGTCACCGTGGATGCCGACCTGCAACAACTGCGTCTGTCCGGCGCACCTTTGCCTGAGCAGACCGCACGCCGCACGCTGGTGTGGGAGCGGCTGCAAGCGCGCGCGCGCTGGCAGACCATCGACGGCGGCTGGCGCATGGATGCGCCGCTGCTGCGCTTGGGCCAGGCGGCCAGGCTGCAGCGGCTGGACGGGCTGAGCATTGCCGGCGGGCGCCGTTATGCGGTGGTGGGCAAACACCTCGATGTCTCGGGCCTGATCGCGGCGGCCGCCTTGAGCGAGCAACTGTCGCCTGGCCTGCGGCGCTGGCTGAGCCTGTCCCGGCCGCAGTTGCGCCTGGCCGATCTGCAGATCGCCGGTGAGCAGGGCGGAGCGGTGCGCGCGCAGGCCCGGATTGAGGAACTGGGCTTTCTGCCGGTAGGCAATGCGCCGGGCATCAGCGGCCTGCGCGGCCGGATCGATGGCGATGCGCAGGCGATCCAGCTCGACCCCGCAGCGGATGCCACGCTGCGCTTCGACTGGCCGACCGGTTTCGGAGTGGTGCACGAGCTGCAGCTGGCCGGCAGCATCGTGGGCTGGCGCGACGGTGCCGGCTGGCAGGTCGCCACGCCGGCGTTGCGCGTGCAGGCCAAGGACTATGGCGCCAGCGTGCGCGGCGGGCTGTGGTTCCAGAACGATGGCAGCCGCCCGCGCATCCAGCTGGCCACGCAACTGGACGATGTTGCCCTGCCGGTGGCGCGCAAGTTCTGGATCCGCTCCAAGATGAGCAAGGCGGCCATCGACTGGCTGGACACGGCAGTTGCCGGTGGCGTGATCACCGGCGGCACCGGCCTGGTCAGCGGCGATCTGGACGACTGGCCGTTCGACAACAACGACGGCCGGTTCGAGGCCTTCGGCCAGATCCGCGATGGCGTGATCCCGTTCAATCCGGACTGGCCGGCGATGGAGCAGGTGCAGGCCGATCTGCGCTTCATCGGCAACGGATTTTCCCTGCAGGGCAAGGGCGAGCTGGCCGGTGCGCCGATCGCGTCGCTGGAGGCGGGCATTCCCAGCTTCGCCACCTCCGAGCTGTACGTGCGTGCCTCCACCCGGGCCGATGCCGCGCAGCTGCTGGGCATGTTGCGTAAGAGCCCGCTGGAGCAGCGCTACGGGGACACCTTGCGCAACCTCACGGTGTCCGGCCCGGCAGCGGTGAGCTTCGACCTGCTGCGGCCCCTGCGCACCGGCGGTGTGGGCGGCCATCTGCAGGGCACGGTCGCGCTGCAGGGCGCCAGGCTGGGCGATGCGCGCTGGAACCTGGCTTTCGACCAGGTCAGCGGGCAGGCCGAATACCGCGACAGCGGCTTTGCCGCCGAGCGCCTGAGCGTGCAGCACCAGGGCCGCAGCGGCGAGTTGTCGTTGCGTGCCGGCGGCTTCGTGCAGGACCCCAAGCAGGCCTTCGAGGCGCGCTTTGGCGCCACCCTGGATGCGAAAGAGCTGTTCGACCGCGCGCCGCAGATGGAATGGTTGCGCCCCTACGTGCATGGCAGCGCACCGTGGCAGGTGGGCGTGGACGTGCCGCTGACCTCGCCAGGGCAGGCCGACGCGCAGGCGTTGCTGACACTACGCTCGCAGCTGGTTGGCATCACTTTGGATCTGCCCGCACCCTTGGACAAGGCGGCCACGCAGCCGCTGGACACACAGGTCAGGGTGGCCTTGCCGGTGGGCGATGGCGACATCGACGTGGCCTTCGGCAAGCTGGTCGCGCTCAAGGCCAGCAGCCAGGGCAACCAGACCGGCGTGCGCGTGGTCATGGGCACCGACACGGTCACTGAGCGGCCGCCCGCCAACGGCTTGGTGGTCACCGGCCGCACTGCCTCGCTGGATGCAATCGACTGGATCAGCCTGGCGCGCGGCAGCAGCGAGCCGGACATGCCGCCACTGCCGGGCCAGCCGGCAGCACCGAAACAGGACGCCGTGCCATTGCAGCAGGTGGATGTGCAGGCCGACCGGTTGCTGATGATCGGCGGCGTGTTCCCGCAGACGCGCCTGCGCCTGCGGCCGACCCGCGACGCGGTGGCGGTGACCCTGGACGGCCCGTCGCTGGCCGGCCAGCTCAGCGTGCCCAATGCCGATGGCGCCGCCGTGCAGGGCAAGCTGAGCACGGTGCACTGGCAGCCGGTGGCCGCACCGGCCGAGCCGGCCGCACCCGAGCCGGGCGATCCGCTGGCCGGGGCCTTGCCGGAACCGGCGCGCCGTGCGGTGGCCGAGTTCGACCCGGTCTCGATCCCGCCGCTGTCGCTGGATATCGACGACCTGCAGGTCGGCAAGATGACCCTGGGCGCGGCCACCCTGCGCAGCAGCCGATTGACCGACGGCATGCAGGTGGACCAGCTGCAACTGCGCTCCAACGACCAGAACATCGGCCTGACCGGCGCCTGGCGCGGCAAGGGCGATTCCGCCAGCACCCGGCTGTCGGCACGGGTGGACAGCCGCAATCTCGGCAACCTGCTGCAGAACCTCACCCTGGGCGGCCAGCTGCGCGGCGGCGAAGGCCAGCTGGAACTCAATGCCGGCTGGCAGGGCTCGCCGACCGGGTTTGCGCTCGGTTCGCTGGATGGCGATCTCAAGATCGACGTGCGCAATGGCCAGCTGCTGGAAGTGGACCCCGGTGCCGGCCGCGTGCTCGGCCTGCTCAGCGTGGCGCAGCTGCCGCGCCGGCTGATGTTCGACTTCCGCGATTTCTTCTCCAAGGGGCTGGCCTTCAACAAGCTGGACGGCCAGGTGCGCTTCGGCGAGGGCTTCGCGCGCACCGATGCAATCCGCATCGAAGGCCCGGCCGCCGACATCGCCATCCGGGGGCAGACCGACCTGCGCGCGCAGACCTTCGACCAGACCGTGGACGTGAACCCCAAGGCCGGCAATCTGCTCACCGTGGTTGGCGCCGTGGCCGGCGGCCCGGTCGGGGCGGCGGTGGGCGCGGCCGCCAATGCGGTGCTCGGCAAACCGCTGGGGGCGATCGGTGCCAAGACCTATCACGTCACCGGGCCGTGGAAGGATCCGCAGGTGGACGTGGTGGAACGCGAAGTGCGCGAGCGTGCGCCTGGCAAGCCGCCGGCAGAAGGCGCGCCCACGGCAACGCCAGGCGCGCCCGGTCGGTCGCCACGCTGACGCGCCCAATTGCGGGCGCGCTGGCGTGTGCTGGTGCTGAGTCGTCGCGGGCACTCAGGCATTGCGGCAAGTCGATCGAACGCGGCAAGCGCGTCAGCGGGCACGTCCCGCGCGCCGATGCAGCGATGCACTCAGTCGAGCGGACTGTCGCCCTCGCAATCGGCGCGCACGAACATCGGCAGACGCAGGCGCGAACGGTGGCCCTGCACCGGCGCCTGATCGGCATCGGCGACGCCACGGAAATAGCCGCGTTGCCATTTCTCGCGCGCGGCGGCCGACTGCGCATCCGGCAGTTCCTGCAGAAACTGCGTGCGGCTGCGCGTCCAGTCGGCATGCTGCTGGGCCAGTTGCGGCGCCTCGGACAAGGGCTTCCACTGCGGCTGCACCTGTTCGATCAGTTGGCGCGGCAGCGGGAACAGATGGCAGAACGGCTCGCCGGCCTCGAAGCGCACTTGCCCGGGCCGGGTGAACTTCCAGTTCATGGTGAAGGTGTACGGGCTCCAGTCGGTTTCGACCATGCCGCTCAGCGCGCCGATGCCGTCCTTGGGCCGGTTCAATGGCCCGGTGACGAACAGATCCATGCCGGCATCGGTGCGAAACAGGCAGGGCACGTGGAAGGTCAGCACGCCGTAGCCGAAGTGGCTGAGCGCCGGTGAAGCGGCGCCGGCATCGGCATCGATCCGGATCGCATCCAGGCCGTCGCGCCCGTCCCAATTCGCCTCGAAACCGGCCTGGCACAGCAGCTCCCAGCCATGCGCATTGGCGATCGCCAGCGGCAGGCAGCGGTAGGCATAGCGCTGGTCGGTGGCGTCCATCCAGTCGCGCTCGTGCGGGGCAGGGCGGATGTCCAGCGTATGGCCATCCAGGACGTGGGCGGTGAGCTTCATGCGCGGGCGTCGGCGTGGCGATGGACCCGCGATGATAGCCGTGCCGCATGTTCAGCCGAACGACTTGTCTCCCCGGCGCGCGGGCCCCATCCTGACTACATGACCGATAACGCTCTCACTCTGGCCGAAACCCGGCTGCTGCTTCCTTCCGGCCTGGACACCGGCCATCTCGACCGCACCTTTGGCGCCCTGCTGGGCCCGGGCATCGACTTCGGCGACCTGTACTTCCAGCATTCGCGACGCGAGAGCTGGAGCGTGGAAGACGGCATCGTCAAGGACGGTGCGCATTCCATCGAACAGGGCGTGGGGGTGCGCGCGATTGCCGGCGAGAAGACCGGCTTCGCCTATTCCGATGACATCCAGCGCGACGCCTTGCTGGAGGCGGCGCAGTCCGCACGCGCAATCTCGCGCGAGGGCGGTGCGCAATCCACCCGCTCGCTGGTGCGCGGCAACGGCCGTGCGCTGTACCCGGCCACCGACCCGATCGACGACATGGACAGCGCGACCAAGGTCGATCTGCTGCGCCGTATCGACCAGTACGTGCGCGCCGCCGACCCGCGCGTCAAGCAGGTGATGGTGAGCCTGTCCGGCGGGGTGGACACGGTGCTGATCGCGCGCAGCGACGGCGTGCTTGCCGCCGACGTGCGCCCGCTGGTGCGGCTGAACGTGCAGGTGATCGTCGAGCAGGGCGGGCGGCGCGAGTCCGGTTACTCCGGCGGCGGCGGCCGTTACGGCTATGCCGAACTGTTCGCCGATGGCCGCCCGGAAGGCTTCGCCCGCGAAGCGCTGCGTCAGGCGCTGGTCAACCTGGATGCGATTCCGGCACCGGCCGGCGTGATGCCGGTGGTGCTCGGCCCCGGCTGGCCCGGCGTGCTGCTGCACGAGGCGGTGGGGCATGGCCTGGAAGGCGATTTCAACCGCAAGGGCACCAGCGTCTACGCCGGCCGCATCGGCGAGCGCGTGGCCTCGCCGGGCGTGACCATCGTCGATGACGGCACCCTGGATGGCCGCCGCGGCTCGCTCAATATCGACGACGAGGGCACGTCGACCCAGTGCACCACGCTGATCGAAGATGGCGTGCTGGTCGGCTACATGCAGGACACCCACAACGCGCGCCTGATGGGCGTGGCACCGACCGGCAACGGCCGGCGCGAATCGTTCGCGCACCTGACCATGCCGCGCATGACCAACACCTACATGCGCGCCGGCCAGCACGATCCGCAGGAAATGATCCGCTCGGTGAAAAAGGGTATCTACGCGGTCAACTTCGGCGGCGGCCAGGTCGACATCACCAGCGGCAAGTACGTGTTCTCGGCCACCGAGGCCTACCTGATCGAAGACGGCAAGGTCACCGCGCCGGTCAAGGGCGCCACGCTGATCGGCAACGGCCCGGAGACCATGCAGAAGGTGCGCATGATCGGCAATGACCTGGCGCTGGACGAGGGCGTGGGCGTGTGCGGCAAGGACGGGCAGAGCGTGCCGGTCGGCGTCGGCCAGCCGTCGCTGCTGATCGACGGCATCACTGTTGGTGGAACGCAGGCCTGAGATGCGGGGATTTGGGATTCGGGATTCGGGATTCGCAACAGCAGGAAGCGCCGGGCGTGGCGGGTTCCGCTTGGGTGGATCCGGGAGCCGGGATCTGGGATTGGCAACGGCCGGGATGGCCGTTGCGGGGCTGGGTGGATCGAGCGGAGCCTTATTCGTCGGCTTCCGACGCCGGTTCGTCGTCTTCCAATCCCGATTCCCCACCCTCCAATCCCTGCTCCTGAGACAGGTCGCGCAGCACCTGGAACAGCTCGCGGTAGGCGCGCGGCGGTTTGTTCTTGGCCCGCTCGTGGATCGCGTTGCGTACCAGCTGGCGCAGTTGTTGACGGTCGGCGGCCGGGTAGGTTTCCAGCAGTTCGGCCAGCGCCACATCGCCTTCGGCGAGCAGACGCTCGCGCCAGCGCTCGACGCGGTGGATCGCGGCCACTTCGCGGCGCGCGGTGTCGCTGTTGGCATCCAGCGCATCGCGGATTGCGGCCAGCGTTTCGTCGTCCTCGCGGCGCATGTGCTTGGCCAGAAACGCCAGCTGGCGCTTGTGCGCGATATGCGAGGTGATGCGCTTGCTCTCCTCGATATGCGGGATCAGCGATTCGGGCACCGGCAATTTGGCCAGCTGCGCCGGAGTGAGCGCCACCAGCTTTTCGCCCAGGTCGAAGATTTCCAGCGCCTCGCGCCGCTGCTGGCTGCGGCTGGCGCCGCGGAATTCACCGGTGTCTTCGTCGCGTCCGCGCATTGCCATCCATCCGAAACAAAAAGTTATTCATCATTGAGACTAGGATAAAGCATTGAACGCACTCTCCTCCGAAACACGTGTCCAGGACGACAGCCTGCAGCGCCTGGATGCGCTCACCGACATCGCGCAGCGCCTGCTCGAGCGCGCCCGTGCCGCCGGCGCCACCCAGGCCGAAGTGAGCTGCAGCGAAGAGCGCGGGCTGGACGTCAACGTGCGCCTGGGCGATGTGGAGACGGTGGAATCCACCCGTGACCGCGGCATTGCGGTGACCGTGTACTTCGGCAAGCGCAAGGGCAGCGCCAGCACCGCCGATCTGCAGGATTCCAGCCTGGAATCGACCGTTGCCCAGGCCTGCGCGATCGCCCGTTACACCGAGGACGACGTCGCTGCCGGCCTGGCCGATCCGGAGCTGATGGCGCGCGACTTCCCCGAGCTGGACAGCTGGCACCCGTGGGCGCTGGACGCCGACACCGCGGTGGATCTGGCGCTGGCCTGCGAGAGCGCCGGGCGCGATGCCGATGCGCGGATCAGCAACTCCGACGGCGCCTCGGCCAGCACCGGGCTCAGCCTGTCGGTCTACGCCAACTCGCATGGCTTCATCGGCCGCGAGCGCGGCACCCATCATTCGATCAGCTGCGCGCTGATTGCCGGCCAGGGCGACGGCATGCAGCGCGATGGCTGGTACAGCAGCGCGCTGGCGCGCGAAGACCTGGAGGCGCCGGAAGCGATCGGCCGCCACGCCGCCGAACGCACCCTGGCGCGGCTGCAGCCACGCTCGCTGCCGACCGGCCAGCTGCCGGTGCTGTTCGCGCCGGAAGTGGCGCGCTCGCTGGTCGGGCATCTGCTCGGCGCGGTCTCCGGCGGCGCGTTGTATCGCCGTGCCAGCTTCCTGCTCGACAGTGTCGGCAGCAAACTGTTCCCGGACTGGTTCAACATCGAAGAACTACCGCATCTGCGCCGCGGCCTGCGCTCGGCCGCCTTCGATGGCGAGGGTGTGGCGACGCGGCGTTCGGCATTGATCAGCGACGGCGTGCTGCAGCGCTATGTGCTGGGCAGCTACTCGGCGCGCAAGCTGGGCCTGCAGACCACCGCCAACGCCGGCGGCGTGCACAACCTGCAGGTCACCGCCAACGCCGGCGACCTGGCTTCGCTGGTTGCCGGCATGTCGCGCGGGCTGCTGGTCACCGAGCTGATGGGCAACGGCGTCAATCCGGTGACCGGCGATTATTCGCGCGGCGCCGGTGGCTTCTGGATCGAGAACGGCGTGATCGCCTATCCGGTCGACGGCCTGACCATCGCCGGCAATCTGCGCGAGATGTTCGCCGGCATCGAGGCGGTCGGCAGCGATGTCGATCCGCGCTCGCACGTCAAGATCGGCTCGGTGCTGCTCAACCGCATGACGGTGGCAGGCGATAGCTGAGCGCAGCTGACCCAGGCAGCTGCACCCACTGCCTGACTACACGGCGCCTGGCGCGCGCGTCTTGCCGCTCTGCCTGGCGGTAGCCGCCGTGCACCGCCGAGACCATGTCTTCCCGCACTGGTGGCTGGCTGAATCGTTGCTATAGTCCGCCGCACCACAACCATGCATGGGGAGACATGATGAGCGAATTCGAGTCACACGCCGTACCGCCGCCGCCGCCGATCGGGACCAGCACGCCGTCGGAGGAGCGCACCCTGGCGCTGGCCGCGCACTTGCTCGGCATCCTGACGTCCTTCATCGGCGCGCTGGTGATCTGGCTGATCAGCAAGGACGCCAGCCCGTCCAAGCCGTTCGCCACCGATCAGGCCAAGGAGGCGTTGAACTTCCAGATCACCGTGATCATTGCCTATGTGGCTGCGGTGATCCTGACCATCGTGTCGTTCGGCATCCTGTTCTTCGTGCCGACGCTGGTGTGGATCGCCAACCTGGTGCTGTGCATCCTGGCCGCGGTCAAGGCCAACAACGGCGAACACTACCGTTATCCGTTCACGCTGCGCCTGATCAAGTAATCCGGCGCGGTGCAAATGACGAAGGCCCGGCAGCGATGCCGGGCCTTTGTCGTTTCAGGCGACGATGCGATCAGTTCTGCGCCGGGGTGTTCTCGGCGAAGTACTCATGGCTGTCGGCGTTGGTGATCGCCTGGGCCGGGTTGCTGATCGCCAGGCTGCGCGCGCCGGACTGGCCGTAGACACGGTCCTGGGTGCCGGCGACGACCGTGAAGTGGCTGGTCTCGTGCACCAGCGTGCCGGCCTTGGAGTCGGTGCCGGTTGTCGACGCACTCCAGAACGCATTGCAGACATGGATCTCGTACGGCTGGTTCGGATAGACGTAGGCGAAGGCGTCCGCCAGATCCGCTTCGCAGCTGCAGTTGATCGTCAGCTGGCCGTTGTTCTGGTCCAGCGCGTTGTCGATGTTGACGAAGTTCGAGCTGACCCGGCTGTAGCGCGAGGCGTTGTAGGCGCCGAACCAGGTGGTGTAGCGCGCACCGGTGCTGCCGGCATTGAGGTAGTTGCGCGCGTTCTGCGAGTAAGTACGCGCGGCAGTGACGGCACTGGCGGCCTGGTTGGTGCGGGTGGTGCTGCAGTTGAGGTAGTTGATGCCATTAACCACGGCGGTCGGACCGATTGCGAGCTGGCGCTGCACGCCGCGACGCGCGCCGTCCAGCCAGACGGTGAGCGGCGTGCTGGTGGCCACGGCCGGCTGGCCGTTGGCCGCCTTCATCAGACTGCCGTCGGACAGCGAGGCGTATTGCAGCGACGAACGGACCTGGATGGTGTAGTTGCCACTGGTCGACAGATCGTAGGCGCCGGCCAGATCGACCTCGCCCTTGACGCTCTGGCCGGGCTTGAGGATGGTGAAGTCGGCTGCCTTGGGCAGGCCGCGCTTGACCAGGCGTCCGGTGTACGCCACCGGCGCGCCATCGCGGCTCACTTCCAGGATGCCGTTGTCCAGCGTTTGCAGCGGTAGTTGATAGGTGGGCACGCGGGCGATCTGGCTGCCGTTGTTGGTGACGGTCACCGCGATCTTGCCCTGATGTCGCCCGGCCTGATCGGCGACCGGCGCCAGTTCGATGGTCAACGGGACCGGGCCGCGCACGGACTGCGCCTGCGCCGAACCGAGCACGCCAACAACGGCCAACGTACCTGCTGCAAACGATGCGAGAAAAACGTTCTTCACCAGTGACTCTCCATGTGGTCGGGGGATGTCCGCGGACGCGGGCAGGTCAACCTAGGCAGAGCGAGCAGACGCAACAAGAGAACCGATTGCTGCGGTTTTTGGCCTACTGGTGGCTACGCAATGACAAATACGGACAACGATGGCGACAATTCAGCGAAGAATTGCGGATCGGTTCACGCTTTTTGGCTAATGTGCGGAAATTTACATGTGAAAAATGTACTGAAAGAGAATTTACGTTCTGTGACACAGCGCAGCACTTGCAGGGCGGTGCGCTGCAGCCGCACCGTGCGCTGGCGCACGGTGTGCGCAAAGGCCGGTGCGACCGGCTGATCACTGCGGGCTGCTGGAGTCGAACGTGCTGCCGTAATCGCCGTGCGTGGTGGCATTGCAGCCGCTGCAGTGGCCTCCTCACCCTGCGCATTGGCGGTGCCGGTGCTCTGTTGCCAGACATCAACACGCGGGGCGCGGCGCGGCTGCACGGCCGCTCAAACGAACGTAGTGCGCTAGTGCGCGCGGTCCACCGCAAACCGGCCCAGCGTCGCCAGCGTGTCGCCGGGCGCACCGTAGGGCTGCAGGATGTCGTGCATGCGGGTGGCCAGTTCGGCCAGCTTGGCCTTGGCGCCGTCCATTCCGAGCAGGGCCGGATAGGTGGACTTGGCTTGCGCGGCGTCCTTGCCGGCGGTCTTGCCCAGCTGCGCCGAGCTTGATTCCACATCCAGGATGTCGTCGCGGACCTGGAACGCCAGGCCCAGCGCATCGGCAAACGCATCCAGGCGTTGCTGGTCGTCGGCTGCGGCAGCGCCGGTCAGCGCGCCCATGCGCACCGCGGCGCGGATCAGCGCGCCGGTCTTGAGGGCGTGCATGCGCTCGAGATCGCGCAGCGATTGCAACTGGCCGGTGGCATCGATATCCAGCGCCTGGCCGCCGCACATGCCGGCAGCGCCCGCGGCGGTGGCCAGACTCTGCAGCCAGCCGACCCGCAGCTCTGCGCTGACCGGGGCCGCAGCCAGCAACTCGAAGGCGCGTGTCTGCAGCGCGTCGCCGGCCAGGATTGCCGTGGCTTCGTCGAAGGCGATATGCACGGTGGGCTGGCCGCGGCGCAAGGCGTCGTCGTCCATTGCCGGCAAGTCGTCGTGCACCAGCGAATAGGCGTGGATCAGCTCCACCGCCACTGCGGGGGTGTCCAGGCTGTCCTCGTTGGCGCCGAACAGTGCGCCGGTCGCATACACCAGCAGCGGACGCATGCGCTTGCCGCCGCCCAGCACCGCGTGCCGCATCGCGGCGTGCAGTCGCTGCGGTGCCAGGGTGGTGCTGGGCAGACTGGCCTCCAGGCTGCGTTCGGTGCGGCCGATCCAGTGCTCGAACAACGCCGAACTCACCTCAGCCGCCGTCCTGCGATGGCGCCTGGAAGTCTTCGGCCAGATCGGGGCGCGCGGGGTCGGTCAGCATGCGCACGCGCAGTTCGGCCTGTTCCAGTGCCTGCTGGCAGTCGCGGTACAGGCCGATGCCGCGCTCGTAGGCGGTGAGCGATTGCTCCAGGCTCTGGTCGCCGACTTCCATCTTCTGCACCAGTTGCTCGAGTTCTTCCAGCGACTGTTCGAAGCGGGCAACCGGGGATGTTTCGTTCAAGGATTTTTTGACCATCGTCAAAGTGTGCGGCGCGCAGGCAGGCGGGTCAATTCGCAGTGGCGTGGTCGCGCCATCGCAAGGATGCGCCATGCGCGCTTAGCCAGTCGCTCAATGCCGCCGAGACGATGCAGTCGCCGGCTGCCAGCACCTGGCCGTCGGCCCACAGGACCGGCAGGCGCGCGCGTTGCCAGGGCGGTAGATCCAGCGCCTGCAGCAGGTGCTTGAGCCGATGCGAATGCGCGCGTTGCGGCAGCACGATGCGTTCGCCACCCTGGCGTGCGCGCACCAGCAGCGGTTGCGCGAAGCGCAGGCCGGGTGCGCCGTGTAACTGCAGCTGCGCGCCATCCGGCAGTGGCAGCGGGGACGTGCCATCCCAGCAGGCCTGCCATGACGCCGGCCACGTGCTGTGCGGACGCAGCAGGTATAGGCACTGGCGCCAGCGCCGCACCTGCACCTGTTGCCAGGCAAAGCAGGCCTGCCGATCCGGCGCGTCGTCGTCGACTTCCTGCTCCAGGGCGGCAACGCCGTGCGCAGGCAGCGGTGGTGCCTGCGCTGCAGCCACCCAGGCGCGCAGCAGCCGCGGTCGACGTGTTGCCGGCTGCGCACGCAAGGCCTGCAGATCGAGTGCGCCGGCGGCGGTCAGCAGGCCAGGCAGCAGCGTGGTGTCCTCCTGCAGCAGCAGGTCGCTGGCATCGGCGCTCAGCTGCGCGCTGCGCGCCAGTGCCTCGGCGGCCTGCGGCCAACGCTGATGCAGTACGGGCATCAGCTGGGTACGCAGGAAGTTGCGGTCGTGGCGGGCATCGGCATTGCTGGGGTCTTCGATCCATTGCAGGCGATGTGCCTGTGCATACGCCAGCACCTCGGCGCGCGCATGCGCCAGCAGGGGACGCCACAGCATGCCGGCGGCGAAGGGACGCTGCGCGCGCATCGCGGCCAAGCCGTCCGGGCCGGAAGCGCGCAGTGCGCGCAGCAGGAAGGTTTCGGCCTGATCGTCGCGATGGTGCGCCAGCGCCAGCCATTCGCCGGGCGCCAGTGCGGCGGCAAACGCGGCGTGGCGTGCATGGCGTGCCGCCGCTTCCAGCCCCAGGCCGCTGTCGCGCGCGACCTGCACGCGCGCGATCTGCAAGGGGACGTGCAGTGCGTCGCACTGGCGCTGGCAATGCGCGGCCCAGGCGTCGGCATCGGCATGTAGGCCATGATGCACGTGCAAAGCACGCAGCCCCGTTCCGCGATAACGCGGCGTCGCTGCCAGCAGGTGCAGCAAGACGCTCGAGTCCACGCCGCCGCTATAGGCGACCAGCACCGGGCCAGGCGGCGCTGCGGGTGGTAGCAATCCGGTCATCGATGCAGTTGGTGTGCTGCGACGCTGCATCCGCACGCGGGCGGCGGGGTATGACCCGCCACCGTCCGCGCTGCCCGCAGCCTGCCCATCAGCGCTTGGCCGCAGTCTCGAACGTGGCCGACTGCGGCAACTCCACCGGCACGCCGGCACTGTCGCAGGTACCGGCCTTGCACAGGCGCTCGCGCAGGCGCGGCGTGGCCTGGACGATGACGTGGTAGATCACGTTCTCTTCCAGCGTGCCGCGGAAGGCGGCGCTGCCCGGGCCGGTGGCCCAGATGCCGACGTCTTCGCCGCCATGGCTTTCGGACTTGGTCGGCACCAGCGATTCCTGCATGTAGCTGGGCGCCTCGGTGTCGACGTGGGTCAGGTCCGGGCGGCCGGCGGCCGGCTCGCTGGTGCTGGGTTCGTGCGGGTACTTCTTGGGGCCGGCCGGCTGCGCGTTGCTGGCGCCGGTGTAGCCGGGGCCGTTGGCGTAGCTCAGCGTGGTGTAGGGCTGGCCGGCCAGGTCGGTGGCCAGTTGGCTGCGGTCGCCTTCTTCGCCGCCGGTGCCGCGTACCTTGCCCAGGATCGGGTTGCCGCGCACCGGGTAGCCGACGAAGTTGAGCGTATGCGAATGGTCGGCGGTGACGATGATCAGCGTGTCCGGCGGCGCGGTCTGCACGGCGGTGCGTACTGCATCGGACAGCGAGACGGTTTCGTCGAGCGCGCGGTAGGCATTGCCGGCGTGGTTGGCGTGATCGATGCGGCCGCCTTCGACCATCAGCACGAAGCCGTTCGGGTCGCGCGACAGCGACTGGATTGCGGTATGGGTCATCTCGGTCAGGCTGGGCTCGCCCTGCGGGGTGCGATTGCGATCGTGATCGAACTGCATGTGATCCGGCTCGAACAGGCCCAGCAGTGCGGGCGCGCCGGTGGCCGCCTGCAACTGTTGTTCGTTCCAGACGTAGGCGCCCTGCGGGTGTGTCTGCCTCCACTCGGCGACCAGGTCGCGGCCGTCCAGGCGCAGGCCGACCTTGTCGTCGTATTCCGGATCGCGTTCCTGCACAGTCTGGAACTGGCTGCGTCCGCCGCCTAGCACCACCTGCGGACCACGCCCGAAGCGTGCGCTGGACAGCAGTTGCTGGGCGATGTCCTGGCAGCCGGCAGTGTGGGCGGACTCGGGCAGGTCGGTATCGTTTTCCCAGTTGCGGTCCGGCGAATGCGCATAGGTCGCCGCCGGGGTGGCGTGGGTGAGGCGGGTGGTGGTGACGATGCCGGTGGCCATGCCGGCGCTGTCGGCCAACTGCAGCCAGCTCAACAAGCCCTTGCCCAGGCTGTCGGCGCAGTCGCTGCGGTTGCCGCTGCTGACGCCGATCGCACCCATATGCGTTTTCACCCCGGTGGTGATCGCGGTCATGGTGCCGGCCGAATCCGGCGTCTGCGAATCGGTGTTGTAGGTCTTGCTGAAGGCGGTGGCCGGGAACTGCTCCCACGACAGCAGGTTCTCCTCGCCCGGCCCGCCCTTGCGCTGGCCATCCAGGATGCGTGCTGCCGCCACCGTGGTCAGGCTCATGCCGTCGCCCAGGAACAGGATCACGTTGCGCGCGCGCCCGGCCATCGCGCCATTGCCGGCTGCGCGCGCGGCGCCCGAGCGGTACCACCATTGCGGCGTCTCGCCGGCGGGATGCGCCACCTGCGGCACCTCCACGCGCACGGCGGCAGGCGCGGATGCGCTGGTGACGGCGCTGGACGCGCAGGCGGCGACACACACGGTGGTCAGGGCGGCGAGGGCAGGCAGGCGGTAACGCATCGGCATCGAACTCGTGACTGAATCAATGCGCATTATGCCGGGATGCCTGGTGTCACACAGATGACACGCCGCTGTTCCAGTCGTGGCCTCGCGGGCGGCGCGGGCCTGGGCTATGGTGCATGCACTCTCCCCCCCCCCGGATGATTCGACGCATGACATTGGTCTCGGCCTGGTTGCGCATTCCGTTCTGGCAACGCGTGGTGGCCGGCTTCGTGCTCGGCGCGCTGGCCGGCTGGGCCATGGGGCCGGCGGCCGATGTGTGGTTCGGCCCGCTCGGCGATCTGTACGTCACCCTGATCAAGATGATCGCGATCCCGCTGGTGTTCTTTGCGGTGATCAATGCGATCTCCTCGCTGCACGGGCAAAAATCCGTCGCCGCGCTCGGTGGGCGCACCTTCCTGTGGTTCGTCATCACCGCTGCGCTGGCGGTGGGCGTGGGCCTGGCGGTGGGTACGTTGATGCAACCCGGCGCCGGCCATTTCAGCCTGAGCGTGGATTCGGCCTGGAAACCGCGCGATGTGCCCAGCCCGATCAAGGTGCTGCTGGACGTGGTGCCCTCCAACCCGTTCTACGCACTGACCGGCATCGGCACCAAGACCAATGCGGCCGGCGAAACGGTGCTGGCTGCCGGGCGCGGATCGATCCTGCCGGTGATCTTCTTCGCCGCGCTGCTGGGCTTTGCGATGGTCAAGCTCGGCGAGCGTGTGGCCGAGGCACGCAAGCTCACCGCGCAGTTGAGCGACATCATGATCCAGGTCACTCGCTTCGTGCTGGAGATGACCCCGCTCGGCACCTTCGGGCTGATCGCCAGCCTGGTCGGCAGCTATGGCTTCGAGAAACTGCTGCCGTTTGGCAACTTCGTGCTGGCGCTGTATGTGGCGTGCGCGATCCATATCGTGGTGGTCTACAGCAGCCTGTTGTTGCTGCATGGATTGAACCCGTGGAAGTTCTTCCGCGGCGCGGCGCCGGGCATGCAGGTGGCCTTCGTCAGTTCATCGAGTTTTGCCGCGATGCCGGTGGCGATGCGCTCGATCACGCATAACCTGGGCGTCAGCAAGGACTACGCCGCGTTCGCAGTGCCGCTGGGTGCCAGCATCAAGATGGATGGCTGCGGTGCGATCTTCCCGGCCCTGTGCGCGGTGTTCATCGCGCAGTACACCGGCGTGCCGCTGACCGCGAATCAGTACTTCGTGGTGTTGATTGCCTCGGTGCTCGGTAGCTTCGGCACCGCCGGCGTGCCCGGCACCGCAGTGATCATGGCCACGGTGGTACTGAGTGCGGCCAACCTGCCGCTGGAAGTGATCGGCTACCTGTATGCGATCGACCGCATCCTCGACATGATGCGCACCATGACCAACGTGACCGGGCAGATGCTGGTGCCAGTGCTGGTGGCGAAGGAAACCGGCCTGCTCGACAAGGCGGTCTACGAGTCGGCCTCGACCAATGTGGGGCTGGAAGATCCGCTGACCGATCGCGCGCCGACGCAGCGCTGACCGCCGCCGATGCGCGCTGGATTTCCCACGCTGCGCGATCGGCTGCAGCAGTTGCCCGAGTTGCACTGCGTCGAGGGCGTGTTGGTGCAGCGGTCGTTGGCCGATGACCCGTTCGAGCAGCAGTATCTGCAGGTTCGGCGCAAGGAAGGCCGGCTCTACACCGATGCACAGGTGCGCAGCCTGCCGCGTCCCGGCGGCAAACTCGGCACGAGTCTGGAATGGCAGGTGCGCGCGCTG
Organism: Xanthomonas sp. NCPPB 1826; assembly: GCF_056725285.1. Taxonomy (NCBI): domain Bacteria; kingdom Pseudomonadati; phylum Pseudomonadota; class Gammaproteobacteria; order Lysobacterales; family Lysobacteraceae; genus Xanthomonas; species Xanthomonas sp. NCPPB 1826. The sequence goes on along the minus strand of NZ_CM161521.1, from coordinate 3,270,513 downwards.
TCCAGCGCCTTGCTGGTCCAACACCTGCGCGCGCAGGCAGGCGAGGGCGCCATTGCCGAACTGGGCTGCGGCAACGGCTGGCTGTCGCAGCTGCTGGCGCAGTCGCTGCAACGCGACGTCTGCGGCATCGACGTCAACCGCACCGAGCTGACCCAGGCCGCGCGCGTGTTCGGCCACGACCAGCGCCTGAGCTTTATCGCCGCCGACATCCAGACCCTGGCGCTGCCGCGCGATCTCTTCGACGTCATCGTGGTCCCGGCCTGCATCCAGTATTTCGCCGACCCTGCGGCATTGGTCGTCCGCCTGCTCGCCCAACTGCGCGACGGCGGCGAGCTGCACATCCTCGACAGCCCGCTGTATGCGGATGCGCAAGCCGCCAACGCAAGCGCCGCGCGCAGCCTGCGCTACTTCACCGAACTGGGCGTTCCGGCGCTGGCCGCGCATTACCATCAGCACACCTACGCCAGCTTCGACCGCTTTGTGGTGCAGCGACTGTTCGACCCGCGACGCCCGGGGGCGCGCCTGCGAAGAATGCTCAGAATGAAACAACCCCACTTTCCCTGGCTGTGCCTGTGCAGGCAGGACAACCTGGATGCGCTGCGTTCCTGAGTGAAGCGTCGGTCCTGCCGGACGCGGCGTCAGGCGTTTGCGTTGGGCGCGCTGACCTCCCACCCGCATGGCACACTGCCAGCTCATCCATTGACGGGGGCGGGCGGTGATTGGCGAGCAGCGTGATCTGACATTTCGTTTTCTGGCCGAGCCCAGCGACGTCAACTTCGGCGGCAAGGTGCATGGCGGCGTGGTGATGAAGTGGATCGACCAGGTCGGCTTTGCCGCGGCCAGTGGCTGGAGCGGGCATTACTGCGTCACCGTGGCGGTGGGCGGCATTCGCTTCGTGGCGCCGGTGCGGATCGGCGATCTGGTTGCGGTGTCGGCCAAGCTGGTCTACACCGGCCGCACCAGCATGCACTTCGCCATCGATGTGCGCGCGCGCAGCCCGATGGGCGGCGACTCGCGGCTATGCACGCATTGCATCATCGTGTTCGTGGCGATGGACCCGGATGGCGTCACCCCGGTGGAAGTGCCTTCCTGGCGGCCGGACACGCCCGAGGATCAGCGCCTGGCCGAGTACGCGCTCAAGGTGATGGAACTGAGCAAGGGCATCGAGGACACCATGGCGCATTACCAGGCCGATGCCGCGCGCTGATCGCGGTGGCAAGTGCGCGGTGCTGCGTACGTGACCCAGATGCGTGCGCGGCGACGGCAGGGAGCTTCCGCGCAAAGACCGTCCACCATGCAAAAGGCCGCGGGATCTCCGCGGCCTTTCTGTCGTGCAGTGGATCAGGTGCTTGGGTTCACAGCACCCGACGTGCCTGAATGAACTTCTCGCTCCAGTAACCGCTCGCCAGCGAATCCACGCGCACGTCCTTGCCGCGGCTGGGCGCGTGCAGGAACTTTCCATCGCCGACCACCAGGCCCACGTGGTCGATGCGGCCGCGCCTGCCGAAGAACACCAGATCGCCTGCCTTGAGCGCGTTGGGGTCCTTGATCAGTTCAGCAGACTCGTCACGCGCGATGTCGCGCGACACGCGCGGCAGGTCGATGCCCAGGGCGGTCTTGAACACATAGCCGACCAGGCCGCTGCAGTCGAAACCTTCGGTGGACTCGCCGCCCCAGACGTACGGGGTGCCGAGCAGGGCCATGGCGCGTTGCAGGATCACCTGCACACGGCTGTCGGCCACGGCGTTCTGGGCAGCATTGGCTGCGCTCTGGGAGACGTCGTAATTGGCCAGCAGGCGGCTGAGGTCACCGGCGAACATCGCCGAGCGGTCCATCAGCGGAATGGCGTCGTTGGCGGCCAGGTGCGGAAGCAGGGCGGCCAGTGTTGCGGTGGCAGCGGCGTCGGCGCGGCTGCGGGTTGCGGCTTTCTCGGCGGCGACGGCGCTGTCTGGCGTGGTCGTCTGCGGAGCGGATGCGGTGCCGTTGGTGGTCTGGGCCAGGGCGGGTAGGGCTGCGAGCCAAAGGGCAGTGGCGCATAGCAGGCGGAGCGGTTTCCGGGGCGGAAGCGGTGCGGCGCCAGTGTTGATCTGTTCGTCGTTCGTCACGCGGGAATCACAATTCTGCTGTCGATGCGGGATGATGCCTTGGTGAAAGAATCGTTACGTTCAAAAAAGGTTAAATTTCCGTTTTATTAAATGTGATGCGCGTCACACATTAGGGCAAAACCCGCTTTGAACCTGAATAATGGTCACGCCAGTAGGCGCCATCCAGGAAATCCAAGCGGACGGTACCGCCGGTGTTCGGGGCGTGTACGAAGCGGCCTTCACCGACATAAATGCCGACATGGGTCACGTTGCCGCTGGAGCCGAAGAACACCAGGTCGCCGGTGGTCAACTGCTCCGGCGGGATGCGCGGGCCCTGCACCGCGGCCAGCTCACGGGAGGTGCGTGGCAGCGACAGTGCCAGCACATCCTTGTAGACATAGGTGACCAGCCCGCTGCAGTCGAAGCCGGTTTCCGGCGTATTGCCGCCGAAGCGGTACGGCGTGCCGACCAGGCCCAGCGCGCGCATCAGGATGTTGTTGGCGGCGGCCGGGTTGGACGGCGGCACCTGCGGCCAGACGCGGGGTGCCGGTGGCGGGGTGGCGGCCGGTCGACGGACCGGTGCCTGTGCGCAACCGCCCAGCAGCACGAGCAGGCCCAGCAACGAACTGGCCGCGGCGCAGCGGGCGCGGGCGGCGAAAACTGGCGTGATATGCATGGAGCCGGGATAATGGGCGGTTCGAAAGGTCGCCATGATGGCGGCGCACCCGGCGGCCGACAAGCCGTCCTCCACCGTCTGCCACCGGGCAGCCTATCCAGAGCCAGGCATGAAGATCGAAAAAGACAGCGTCGTCCGCTTCCACTACACCGTTTCCGAGCTGGGCCAAGAGCCGATCGAGAGCTCCAAGGAGCGTGACCCGTTGGCGATCATGATCGGCCACGGCAACATCATTCCGGGCCTGGAAGCGGCCATGATGGACAAGGAAGCCGGCGACAGCTTCGGCGTGGACGTCAAGGCCACCGAAGCGTACGGCGAATACCGCGAAGGCCTGAGCCAGCGCGTGCCCAAGAAGCACTTCGGCGCCACCAAGCTGGTCCCGGGCACCCAGGTGGTGCTGCAGACCAACTTCGGCCCGCGCGCAGTGACGGTGCAGAAGGTCGGCATGAGCGTGGTCGACGTCGATCTCAATCACCCGATGGCTGGCAAGGACCTGCACTTCGACGTGGAGATCATCGAGGTGCGCGAAGCCACCCAGGAAGAGCGCGATCACGGGCATGTGCATGGCGAAGGCGGCCATCACCACTGAGCGCAGTCGTCACGCGGCCTGTGTGGCAGACGGACCGATGCGGTCTATCTGCAGGATCGGCATGCACCGCACGGTGATGCCGGCTTGCACGCGCCGATCGTGTCCGTGTGACCAGCGTTGGCTGGATGTGTTTCCGCGGCCCGCCATCTCGGCGGGCTGTTTGCATGTTGCGCGCCGCGATCGCCGCGCCGCGCTGCCCGAGCCGAGATGACCCCGCGCGATCCTTTGCTGCCCATCGCAATCAGCGAGCGAATCGCGGTGCTCGACGTGCTGCGCGGTTTTGCGCTGCTGGGCATCCTGCTGATGAATATCGAAGCCTTCGTCGGTCCGCTCGATCTGGCGGTCACCGGCGTGGAGCCGCATTGGCACGGCGCCGACCGGGTTACCGATGCGCTGGTGTACCTGCTGGTGCAGGGCAAGTTCTATACGCTGTTCTCGCTGCTGTTCGGCATGGGCTTTGCGGTGATGGCGCAACGTGCCGCGCAGGCCGGGCGTGGGTTGTTCGGCACCTATCTGCGCCGTACCGTCGGGCTGCTGGTGATCGGCCTACTGCATGCGCTGCTGCTGTGGTCCGGCGATGTGCTGGTGACCTACGCGTTGCTGGCCTTGTTGCTGCTGGCCACGCGCTCGGTGCCGACGGTGACGCTGCCGTGGTTTGCCGCGCTGGTCTACTGTTGCGCGCCCGCGTTGATGCTGCTGTATGGCGTCGCAGGCACCTTGATGCAGCTCGATCCGGCGGGTGCCGTGGAATGGAAGGCCGCGATGGCCGATGCGGCGCTACAGGCCGCAGCGAACGTGCAGGCGCAGCGCGCCGCCTTCGGGAGCGGCAGCTATGCGCAAGCGACGCTGCAGCGCTGGCACGACCTGCAGCACGCGATGACCGGGCTGAGCATCAATGGCCCGGCGATGCTCGGCATGTTCCTGCTGGGCAGCTGGTTTGTGCGCAGTGGCGCGATCGCCGCGCCCGAGCGCTTCCCGCGCCTGTTTCGGGCCCTGCGCTACGGGGTGCTGCCGCTCGGGCTGGGCGTGATGGGGGTGAGTTACGCGCTGGAGCCGTGGATCGATCCGGCGCGGCTGGATCTGCGCCTGTCGGGTGCGTTCGCGTTGTCGCTGATTGCCGGCCCGCTGATGAGCCTGGGCTACGCGGCGTGGGTGGTGCGCCTGGCGCCGCGCCTGGCATGGCTTGCGCCCGCCGGGCGCATGGCGCTGAGCAACTACCTGATGCAATCGCTGGTGTGCACGTGGATCTTCTACGGTTACGGGCTGGGCTATTTCGAGCAGCTGCCGCGCGTATGGCAGCTGCCGTTCGCGCTGGCGCTGTTTGCGCTGCAGGTGGTGTTGAGCCAATTGTGGTTACGCTGGTTCCGCTTCGGGCCGATGGAATGGCTATGGCGTAGCGTGACCTATCTGCGTGTGCCGCCGATGCGTCGCAGCAACGCGCGCGTGGGGTAGTGCACACATGAGTGCCGCGCCTGTCGATGTGGTGGTGGTCGGTGCCGGTGCCATTGGGCTGGCGACTGCGCTGGCACTGGTCGAAGCGGGCCGGCAGGTGCACGTGCTCGATGCCGGTGCGGTGGGTGCGGCGACGTCGTACGGCAACTGCGGCACCATCACGCCGAGCCATGCGCCGCCGCTGGCAGCGCCGGGTATGATCGCGCAGGCGCTGAAGTGGATGCTGACGCCGGACGCGCCGCTGTATATCCGGCCACGTCTGGACCCGACGCTGTGGCGCTGGTTGCTGCAGTTCGCGCAGCGTTGCAATACGCGTCACTGGCAGGCCAGCGCGCAGGCGCGCGCGGCGTTGCTGGGCGATGCGCGGCAACGCTTCGACGACTGGGTCGAGCGCTATGCGCTGGACTGCGAATTTCGCAGCGATGGGCTGGACTACGTGTTTGCCGATGCGCGCCGCTTTGCGCACTATCGCCACGAGTGCAACGTGCTTGCGCAGTGGGGTATCCAGGCCGAAATGATCGACGGTGCCGACTACGAGCGCCAGGATCCGGCATTCCGCGCGGGCATTGCCGGTGCGATCCATTTCCCCGGTGATGCGCATCTGCGCCCGGAGCGTTACACCGCAGAACTGGCAAGAGTGCTGCGCGCGCGCGGTGCGGTGATCCAGGCGCAGTGCCGCGTCGATGCGGTGGTGCCGGACGCACGCGGCGCGTGCGTGCACACCGCGCGTGGGCGACTGCAGGCGCGCGAGGTGGTCATCGCAACCGGCCCGTGGTCGCCGCTGCTGGCGGCGCAACTGGGATTGCGTCTGCCGGTGCAGGCCGGCAAGGGCTATTCGATCACCTATACCGCCCCGGCGCTGATGCCGCGTCGCCCGGTGGTGCTGAAGGACCGTTGGGTGTTCGTGGTGCCGTGGCGCGATCGCCTGCGGATCGGCAGCACGATGGAATTCTCCGGGCACGACACCCACCTCAACCCCACGCGCCTGGCGGCACTGGAGCGCGCAGCGGCCGATTATCTGTATGTGCCGGCCGGTCCGGCCGTGATCGAGCGCTGGTATGGATGGCGGCCAATGACCTGGGACGACGTGCCGGTGCTGGGCGCGGTGCCGGGTCGTCCTCACGTCTGGCTCGCAGCCGGGCATGGCATGCTCGGCATCAGCATGAGCACTGCAAGCGGACAATTGATGGCCGACCTGATCACGGGCCGCGCACCTGCGCTGGACCCGCATCCCTACCGGGCGGAGCGCTTCGCATGAGTGCCCGGTACGACTACGACGTGGTGATTCTGGGGGGCGGCTCCGGTGGACTGGCCGCTGCGTTTCGCGCAGCCAAGTATGGCGCGCGCGTGGCGATGATGGAGCCGAACGAATTGGGCGGCACCTGCGTCAATCTCGGCTGCGTGCCGAAGAAGGCGATGTGGCTGGCGGCCGATCTGGCCGGCAAGATCGAGTTGGCCGGGGCGCTGGGTTTCGATGTGCCGCGACCGACCCTGGCGTGGCAGGAACTGGTCACCCACCGGCAGGGCTATATCGGCAACATCCACGCCAGTTATCGGCGCCGCCTCAACGAAGATGGCGTGGTCATGATTCCGCAGCGCGGTGTGTTGCAGGATCGCCATACCATCATGGGCGGTGACGGCGTGCCGGTGACCGCCGAGCACATCGTGATCGCCACCGGCGCGCATCCGCTGCGGCCGGACATCGAAGGTGCCGAGCACGGTGAGGTGTCCGACGATTTCTTCAATCTCTGTCATGCGCCCGCGCAGGTAGCGATCATCGGCGGCGGCTATATCGCGGTGGAGATCGCCGGCCTGCTGCAAGCGCTGGGCAGCCGTGTGCATCTGTTCGTGCAGGGCGAGCGGTTGCTGGAACGCTTCGATGCCGAGCTGACCCTGCAACTGGCCGACAACCTGCGGCATCTGGGCGTGCGCCTGCATTTCGGTTTTTCCACCACCGGCCTGGAACGCGATGCAGAAGGCAAGCTGCGCGTGCATGGTCATCCCGCGCACCCCAGCGAGCAGGGCAACGACGTCTTCGACAAGGTGTTTTTCGCCACCGGCCGGCGTGCCAACACGGCAGGGCTGGGTCTGGAAGAGGTCGGCGTGCGTCTGGGCGACAAAGGCGAGGTGGTGGTGGACGAAGGCCAGACCACCAACGTGCCGAACATCCATGCCATCGGTGATGTCGGCGGCAAGGTCGGACTGACGCCGGTGGCGATCAATGCGGGACGCAAGTTGATGGATCGCCTGTTCGGCAAGCAGCCGGATGCGCGCATGGACTACGAAGGCGTGCCGAGCGTGGTGTTCTCGCATCCGCCGCTCGGGCAGGTCGGGCTGACCGAGGAACAGGCACGCGCGCGGCACGGCAGCGCGGTGCGCATCTACCGCAGCAACTTCCGCCCAATGTTGCACGCGCTGGCCGACGCGCCGCAGCGCAGCCTGTTCAAGCTGGTCTGCGTGGGCGAACAAGAGCGCGTGGTCGGCGTGCATCTGCTGGGCGAGAGCGCCGACGAAATGCTGCAGGGCTTTGCGGTGGCAGTGAAGATGGGTGCGACCAAACGCGACTTCGACGAGACCGTGGCGATCCATCCCACCTCGTCGGAAGAGATCGTGTTGATGCATTGATGCATTGATGCATTGGTACGGCAGTTGTGACCGGGCCAACGAGGGGCATCAGTCACCGGCCGGAGACAGGGACTGCCGTTGGCCCCTGCGTTTCACAACTTGCGATAGCCCAGCGCGACACCGCACGCCACTTCTGCGCCCGACGTAGGTGCGCTTGACGCAGGTCAGGCCCCCGCAAGCAAACGGATCAAAGCCCCTCTCCCCTCGGGAAAGGGGTTGGGGTGAGGGTCCGGCACGCTCGATGCATCACTCAGCTGCCGATCTGCCGTCCCAGCCGGCCATGCCTCATCCGGCCATGCGTGGAAGTTGACCGCGCTGCTTGTCCGCCGTGCCTCGTGCCGCCCGAACCCTCACCTCAATCCCGCTTCGCGCTGTCGGCCAAGGCGCGTCAAGACACGCGCACCGACAGCGCGCAAACACTGCCTCCTCGCTCGGACGGAAGAGGGATTTCAATCCCATAGCTGGCATCCTTGCGCGATGTCCAAGCCCCGCAAACCAACGACGCGTCGATCCGCCAACCCATCTCCGCGCTCCGCCTCCAACGCCGAGCCGCTCTCCGGCGAACAGGCGCGACTGCGCATTCTTGCGGCGATTCGTGCAATACCTTCCGGCCAGGTTGCCGGCTATGGCGAGGTCGCACTGCGCGCCGGCCTGCCCGGGCGGGCGCGGCTGGTGGCGCGCGTGCTCAGCGGCAATGACGATCCGCAGCTGCCCTGGCACCGGGTGCTGCGCAGCGATGGCCGGATCGCGTTGCCGGAAGGCTCATCCGGCTACCGTGAGCAATGTCGGCGGCTGCGTGCCGAAGGCGTGGCGGTCGAGCAGGGCCGGGTGCGCCGTGCGAGTGCCGCGCAAACCCTGGATGCGGCCGTGTGGGGACCTTCATAAGCCTGCCGTTATGATGGTTGGCATTCCGAAGGATGCCGTCATGCCCCAACTGCCGCCCGTCACCAAAGCGTTGTTGATCGCCAATATTGGCTTGTTCCTGCTGCAATGGGCATTGGGCGACCTGGGCGCCGGCGTGCTGCCCTCCGATGCGGCGCTGTCGTCGTTGATGCTGTGGCCGATTTCCAACGGCTTCGATGCGTTCTCGCCCGGCGCCAGCTTCATGCCATGGCAGTTGCTGACCTATGCGTTCCTGCATGGCGGTTTCAACCATCTGTTCTTCAACATGCTGGCGCTTTTCATGTTCGGCGCGGCGCTGGAGCAGACCTGGGGGCAGAAGCGCTTTCTGACCTATTACCTGGTGTGCGTGGCCGGTGCCGGCGTGTGTCAGTTGCTGATGGCCTGGTTCACCCAGAGCGGGGCGCCGGTGGTGGGGGCGTCGGGCGGGGTGTTCGGTCTGTTGCTGGCCTACGGCATGCTGTTCCCCAATCAGCGGGTGATGCTGCTGTTTCCGCCGATCCCGATGAAGGCGCGCACTTTCGTGATCGTGTTCGGTGCGATCGAACTGTTCCTGGGTGCAACCGGCTGGCAGCCGGGCGTGGCCCACTTCGCGCATCTGGGCGGCATGCTGTTCGGCTGGCTGATGATCCGCTACTGGCGCGGGCAGTCGCCGTTTGGCGGCAGCGGCAAGAAGGGCGGTGGCAAGGGGCGCAAGCCGCCGCTGCGTGTGGTGCGTTGAGATAGTCGCGGCGTGGCAGATCCAGGTGATCCGTAGGAGCGGCCCTGGCCGCGATGGGGTTTTACCGGTTAGGCTTCATCGCGGCCGGGGCCGCTCCTACCAAGCGAGTGCTGTCATGGAAGAAACGCCAGGCACAAAAAAAGAGCGCGGAGTCCGCGCTCTTTTTTATTGCCTGCCACTGCGTGTGGATTGCCAGTGACTTCCTGGCGCTTGAATCAGCGCCAGATCTTCAACTGCTCGGCGTCCAGGCGCTGCATCGGCTGGCCGGCCTTGCAGCTGAACGCCGCACCGAACTCCGGCAGGTTGGACAGCGGGCCGTTGGTCCGCCACTGGCCCGGCGCCCGGATGTCGGCACTGGCACGCTGCACCGCTTCGTTCGGCGACAGCTGCTGGGCCCACAAGCCGGCCCAGGCAGTGAAGAACGCCTGCTTGTCGGCCTCGGTGGCCGCTGGCTGTGCCTTGCTGAAGGCCTGCCAGGCCAGTTCGATGCCGGCCAGGTCGGCCAGGTTTTCTTCGGCGGTCTGCGCACCGTTGACCTTGACGTTGGGCACGCCCGGGTAGGGGTAGGCACCAAACTGGCTGGCCACCTTGTCGGTCAGCAGGGTCCAGCTGGTCTTCTCGGCCGGCGTCCACCAGCTGCGCAACTCGCCCTTGGCATCCACCAGCGAGCCCTTGGCATCGATGGCGCGGGTGATTTCGTGGGCGACCAGCGCGCCGTAAGCGCCGTACTGCGCGGCCGGTGTGCTGCCGGCGGTCAGCACCGGCGGCTGCAGCACGGCGGCGGTGATGATCAGGCGGTTCTGCGCGATGTCGTAGGCCACTGCCGGCTGCTGCGGCAGCACGTCCCAGCGACGGTCGGCGTTGCCCTTGCCGATGCGCTTCATCTCCTCGCGGTGGCGCCAGGTCGAGGCGATCAGCATGTTGCCGCCAAAGCTGCCGCGGCCCATCGGCTGCACGGTGTAATCCAGATCGCGACGCGGCGCGCCGACTTCGATCTTCATCGCCGCCAGCTTGGCCTTGGCTTCGGCGATCACCTCGCCGTTGCCCCAGCCGGTGCGCTCCAGCGCGGCCAGCTGCGCGTCGCGCAGCTGGTCGGCGATGGCTTCGGCCTGGCGGCGCGTGTCGCTGCTCAGGTAACGCGCCACGTATTCGCGGCCGAGCATCGGGCCGGCGGCGACATTGATCGCGTCCAGCACCTGCTGCCAGCGCTGCGGCGGCAGTGCATCGCCACGCAGCAGACGGCCGCGGAACTGGTATTCGGCATCGTGGAAGCTCTTGGACAGGTACGGCGCCATCGCATCGCCCACGCGCCAGCGCAGATAGGCCTTCCACTGCTCCGGCTTGATGCTGACGATCATGCTGTCGAGCTGCTTGAACATGGCCGGGTCAGCCATCGACACCAGGTCGTCCTTGACGCCCTGCGCTTCCAGGAAGTCGGTCAGGCGCAGATTCTTGTACTGCTTGGTCAGCTCCTTGGTGGCGATCGGGGCATAGTTGTTGAACGGGTTGTTGATGCCCTGCACCGACTGCGCGCTGCGCGCCAGCGCGGTCTCGATCTGCAGCACCGAGGCGGCATCGGCGTCCAGCCTGTCGGCCGGGGTGCCGGTCAGCGCCAGGATCTGCTTGACGTAGGCGCGGTAGCGGCCCATCAGCGCCTGGGTGTCGGCGTCGGTGCGGGTGTAGAACGCCGGGTCCGGCAGGCCCATGCCGCCCTGCATGAAATACCCGATGTGCCGGTCAAGCGCCTTCAGGTCCACGTCCGGGCCGAAATTGAAGCCGACCGGGATACCGACCTGATGCAATGCTGCGATGGAAGCGGGCACATCCTTGGCCTTCTTGATCGCGTCGATGCGCGACAGCAAGGGGGCGATAGGGTTGGAGCCGTCCTTTTCGACGGATGCTTCGTCCAGGCCGCTGGCCCAGAAGTCGCCGAGCAGCTTCTGCACATTGCCCTGCGGCGTCTTCATCGATGCATCCAGCAACTCGCGTTGCTGCTGCAGCGCGCGCTCGGACAGCTGGCCCAGCGCGGTAACGGCACCGGCCTGCGGCACCGGGTTGGCCTTGAGCCAGCCGGCATTGGCGTAATCGTAGAAATTGGTGCAGGCCGCCGAGACGGCCGGCGCCTTGGGAGCAGCCTTCTTCTTGCGAGCGGCGTCGGCGTCGGGGGCGGACAGCAGCGTGATCAGGCTGAAGCCAAGAGCGAGGGCAAGCGGACGAATGGTGGGCATCGAGAAGAAGGGTGGCCAGATTGAAGTCGGCGGAGTTTAGCAAGGCTGCGCCCCGTGCAGGCGGGCACGAGCTGCCCGCGGTCCTCGGTGCCGGCCGCTTGCATGAACGCGACAGGCCCGCGGGTGCGGGCCTGTGCGTGTTGCGTTGCTGCTGGAACCGATTGCAGGCGCTAACTGCACCGAATTACCAGATCACCACGCGGTCTTTCTCCGGGCGCACCATTGCATCGCCCGGCTTGCAGGCGAAGGCGGTGGCGAACTGCGGCATGTTTGACGGTGATGCGATGGCGCGCAGGTTGTCCGGTGAGTGCGGATCGCTCGCCAGGTAGACCAGTTGTTGCTGCTCGCGCGTCTGTCCGCGCCAGTTGCGCGCAAAGCCCAGGAAAAACCGCTGCTCGGGGCTGTAGCCGTCGATGCGCGCGACCCGCTCGGGATGCTGGCGCAATGCAGTCTGCAGGGCGTCGTAGGCAATGTTGATACCGCCCAGGTCGGCAATGTTCTCGCCGAGGGTGAGCTTGCCGTTGACATGCAGCTTGGGGTGGCTGGGCAGCGGAACATAGGCATCGAACTGCTTTACCAGGGTATCGGCACGCTGTTCGAATGCCTTGCGATCCTGCGCCGTCCACCAATTGACGTTGTTGCCCGCACCATCGAACTGGCTGCCTTGATCGTCGAAGCCATGCGTGGCTTCGTGCCCGATCACCGCGCCGATGGCGCCGTAGTTCAGGGCATCGTCGGCATTGGCATCGAAGAACGGCGGTTGCAGAATGCCGGCCGGGAAATTGATGGTGTTGGTGCTGGGGCTGTAGTACGCGTTGACCGTCTGGGGCGTCATCGACCAACGCTTGCGATCGGTGGGCTTGCCGATTTGAGCGATGTCATAGCGGTAGTTGAACTTGGCAGCCGCCTGCAGATTGCGGTAGTACGCCCCCGGCACGATGTCCAGTCCCGACCAGTCGCGCCAGGTGTCGGGGTAGCCGATGTTGGGCAGGAACGCGTTCCACTTGGCAAGCGCCTTTGCCTTGGTTTCGGCGCTCATCCAATCCACGTTTTCGATGCGCGTCTTGAGCGCGGCGCGGACGTTGTCGACCAGTTCGGCCGCGCGTTGCTTGGCTTCGGGCGTGAAGACTTCGGCGACGTAGAGCTGGCCAAGGCCTTCGCCCATGGCGGAGTCGAGCGCGCGCAGGACGCGTTTCCAACGTGGGCGTTGCTCTGGCTGCCCGGACAGAGCCTTGCCGTAGAAAGCGAAGTTGTTGTCGACAAAGGCCTTGCTGAGATGTTTGGATGCATCGTCGATGGTGTGGAAGCGTAGATACGCCTGCCACTGTGCAATGGGCGCACTCGCCAACTGGTGGTCGAACGCAGCGAAGAAGCGCGGTTGCGACAGCGAGAAGCCGGCACCGACATCCACGCCTTGCGCGGCAAAGAAATCTTTCCACGAAAAGTGCGGGGTGAGCGCGTCTGCCTCGGCAACGCTGACAAAGTTGTACTGGTTCTTGGGTTGGCGTGCGTCAGTCGGCGAAAGCGACGCAGCAGCCAGACGCGATTCCAGCGCCATCACGTCCTTGGCCTGTGCCTTGGCCGCATCGGCATTGCTGCCGGTGAGCTCGAACGATTTGGCGATGTAGGCCAGATAGGCTTCCCGAATGGGGGCGTACTCGGCAGCGGTGTAGTAGTCCTTTGTTGGCAGGCCGAGGCCGCCTTCGTTGGCGAAGGCGATTTGCTGGTCTGCCTTGTGGAAGTCCGCGCTCGCGCCGAACTGGAAAACCTGGCCGTCACCCTCCGCGTAGCGGCTCGCGATGTACTTGGCGACCTCTCCCGGGGATTTCAGCGCCCCAATCGTCTCCAGCAACGGATGGATGGGTTGGTCTCCCGCTGCCTCGATTGCGGCTTCGTCCATGCCCGAGGCATAGAGCAGGCCAAGCTTGCGTGTGAGCGGGTCGGTCTGCGTATCTGCCTGCTTCGCGGCGCTTTCAACAATCTCACGCTGCGTCGTCAGGCTCTTTTCTGTCAGCTCGTCGAACATGCCCCAACTGGTGCGGTCGGCCGGAATCGGATTGGCCTTGGCCCAGGCACCATTGACGAAGTCGTCCAGGTTTTGGCACGCGCTGGCTGCCGGGCCCAGCTCGCTGATATCGAATGCGGGTTTGCTGGCTGTCGTGGCCGGCGGCGCGGCAGGTGCCGAAGTGGCCGCTGATGCCGGGGCGCCATCTGCATCGGAGGCGCGCTTGCAGCCAGGCAGGGCGACCAGCAGGGCCAGGGCAAGGGTGGAGGTCTTGAGCAAGGGCATATCTGGCATCGGCGAGGAAATGGACTCCGAGCATAAGCGGACGCCGCCTTGCGAGCGCCGGGTTTGAGGTTTGTTGAGCTTGGCCTGGAGACACCGGTTCACGAAGCGCATCCGTTCACCAGGTGCAGCCACGGCAATCCAGGCCGGCGCTGCACAAGCGCTTGTCTCCGGCGTGCCTGCTAAAGCGCTCCCGGGCGAGGTGCAGCCTGCTTGGTTGCCGGAATGGCGTGCTGATTTCCGGTTGGGGCACAGGCGCTGCCAGTACGGACGAAAGAGGTTTACGCACCCGGCCAACGCCGCCACGGCGCACACAAAAAAAAGCGGCGATCCGAAGATCGCCGCTCGCTCTTGCCAATGTCGCGCAATTACCAGATCACGACCTGCTGATCGCCTTGACGCACCATCGCATCGCCGGCCTTGCACGAGAACGCGGCGGCAAATGCCGGCATGTTCGACGGCGCACCGATGGCGCGGAAGTTGGCCGGGGCATGCGGATCGGTCTTCAGGCGCACCACCAGTTCTTCCGGAGTGAAGTTGCGGCGCCACACTGTTGCCCAGTTGAGGAAGAAGCGCTGGTCACGGGTGATGCCGTCGGTCTTGGGATCGTCCTTGCCGGCGGTGGCGGTCTTCATCGCGTCGTAGGCGGTGTTGAGGCCGCCCAGGTCGGCGATGTTTTCGCCCAGGGTCAGGTCGCCCTTGACCTTGTCGCCGGCCGGGGTGCGATAGCCGTCGAACTGCGCCACAAGCTTGCCGGTGCGTGCCTTGAAGGCGTCCAGATCCTTCTGCGTCCACCAACCCGGATCGGCGATGAAGTTGCCATCGGCACCGAAGCGGCTGCCCTGGTCGTCGTAGCCGTGGGTCATCTCATGCCCGATCACCGCACCGATGCCGCCGTAGTTCATTTCCTCCGGCGCATTCGGGTCGAAGAACGGCGGCTGCAGGATCGCGGCCGGGAACACGATCTCGTTCTGCAGCGGGTTGTAGTAGGCGTTGACCGTCTGCGGGCTCATGCCCCATTCGGTCTTGTCCACCGGCTTGCCGATCTTGGACAGGTTCCACTTGTAGTTGTACTCGGACGCGGCCATCACGTTGCCCAGGTAGCTGTCGCGGCTGGTGTTCAAGCCGTTCCACTCGCGCCACTTTTCCGGGTAGCCGATCTTGGGCGTGAAGCTTTCCCACTTGGCGATCGCCTTGGTCTTGGTCTCCGGGCTCATCCAGTCCAGCTTTTCAATGCGGGCCTTCAGCGCGGTGCGCAGGTTGGTCACCAGGGCTTCCATCTTGGCCTTGGAATCGGCCGGGAAGGCGACCTTGACGTACATTTGGCCCAGCGCTTCGCCGGTCTGGCCATTGATGGTCGCCAGCACACGCTTCCAGCGCGGCTTGATCTGCTTCTGCCCGCGCAGGGTCTGGTTGTAGAACGCGAAGTTCTCATCCACAAACGGCTGGCTGAGGAACGGCGAGGCACCATCGACGGTGTGGAAGCGCAGGTAGGCGCGCCAGATCGCCGGATCGGTGTCGGCGATCATCTTGCTCACTTCCTGGTGGAAGGCCGGGATCGCCAGCGAGAACATCTCCGGCGTGGCCACGCCCTGCGACTTGAAGAACTCGGTCCACGACCAGTTGGGAGTCAGCTTGTCGGCATCGGCCGGCGAGATCGGGTTGTAGGCCAGCGAGGCATCGCGCGACATCTGGGTGCTGGTCTTGGAGACCTTGGCCAGACGGGTCTCGAACGCGACCACCTGCTTGGCCTGCGCGGCGGCATCGGCCGCGGCCACGCCGGACAGTTCCAGCACCTTGGCCACGTGCGCCTGGTAGGCCTCCAGCTTGGCCTTGTTGGCGGCACTGGTGTAGTACTCCGGATCCGGCAGGCCCAGGCCGCCCTGCATGGCATAGGCGATGTTCTGGCTGGACTTCTTGAAGTCCGCCTCGGCGCCGAAGCTGAAGAGCTCGTTGTTGCCCTTGGCGGCGCTGCTGCGCAGATAGTCGACCAGCTTGGCCTGGTCGTTGATGGCGTCGATCGCGGCCAGTTCCGGCTTCAGCGGCTCGATGCCCTGGGCGTTGATCTTGGCCTCGTCCATGCCGGTAGACCACAGGTCGCCGACGATCTTTTCCACGCCGGTGGCGCTGGTGTCGGCCGCGGCCTGTTCGACCAGCTGCTGCTGGATCGCATTGGAGCGCTCGTCGAGCATCTCGAACGCGCCCCAGCTGGTGCGATCGCTCGGCACCGGGTTGGCGGCCAGGAACTTGGCGTTGGCGTACGCATTCAAATCCGTGCAGGCGTTGCCGTTGGTATCCAGGTCGGCGGCGGTGAACTGGTTCACGGCCGGCAGCTTGCTCTGGTCCAGGGTCAGCGTCTTGGGAGCCGCCGGGGTGGTTGCGGCGGTGTCGGCCGCGGGCGCGGCCGGCGCGGCGTCTTCGGATTTCTTGCAACCGCTCAGCGCGGCGGCCACGGCCAGGGACAGGGTCAACAAATGAGGTGTACGAATCACAAAGGGCTCCAGGAGCAGATGTGGGAAGCCCCGTCGCCGGGGCTGTGGCCGGCACTCTACGCCTGCCTAGCCGATAGGCATGGTGTCGAAGGTCATGGGTGAGGGGGGGAGGCCACCGATGCACGCTGGCTTTGTTACGTTTCGCTGCCGCCCGGACCAAAAAAAACGGCCCCTTGCGGGGCCGTGGAGAACATGCAGCACAATGCCTGCTGACGCCTTGCTCAGTGCTCAGAAGTCATACGATGCCGACAGGCGGACAAAGCGTGGCGGGTTGAAATACGTACCCATGCCATAAGTATTGGAAACCGTGTAGCGATCGTCCCCATAAACGGCTTCGGTACGGGTCTCGTCACGATCGTTGATGACGTTGAACACCTGTAATCCGATGGCGAGCTTATGGTCAGCAAACGCCGGGCGATAGGTCACGCCCAAATCCAGATTGGTCAGCCAGGGAGTCCGGCCTGCATCGCCTGGACGGGATGGTGTCCCTGCGCAGTAGTGGTAGCCGGATTCATAGCCGATGGGATCCTGTTCGCCCTGGCCGAAATAGCCCAGGCAGGACTTGGGCGTTCCCGACAGAACTCGAACCGTTGCCGATGCCATCCACTCGGGCGTGAACTGATACGCGCCGAACGCCTTGAGCTGGTGACGGCGATCGTTGGCCAGGCTGCCGCCTGCGTAGTACATCAACTCTGCCGAATCCCAGTCCTGGGTCTTGGAAACGTCCGCTTGGCCCAGATCGGATTTCACCTGGCCTTCGGTATTGCCGTACAGGTGCGACCAGGTGTAGTCGACGCGAGCGAACCATTTCTCATCGAAGGGATGCTCCAGGAACAGGTCGACCGACACATAGTTGCGTTTGGCGCCGCTGGTGAAGCCCCAGTCGTCCTGGGACATGCGCACCTGGGTCCGACCGGAACCATCGTTATTGGCCAGGTTATAGGTGTTGGTTTCGCCCGGATTGAACATCACGCAACCGGGAATGGCCACCGACGAGGAGTCGATGCCACTCGCTTCCAGCTTGTCTGCCATCTTGCCGGTATCGCACACGTCGTCGATAGCTGTCTGCAACTTGCGGTAGGTCACCTTCGCGCCGGAATTCCACTTTTCGCCAAGGGTCTTTTCGAAGCCAACCAGGAACTCATCCTGGTACTGCGACTTGAGATCGCTGGGCGCGAAGGAGTTGGGATCAGGCGTCTGCCCATACTCTCCATTGGAGGAGACCGGTCCGGGACCCAGGGCTCTCAGGCCGGTCGGCTCGCCGTTGGCATCCAGGCCGCTGTAGGCGAAATATTCATCGGTGTAGGTGGAGGCCGATGCGCCACGGACGGCAACGCTATTGGGCAGGGCCAGGTAGTAGCGCCCTGCGTTTGCATACAGTTTCAACGACGAGTCGCCGAACACGTCCCAGCTCACGCCCAGCCGCGGGGCCCACTGGTCGCCACTGTCGACATACGGCGCGCCTGCGCTGTTGAAGTTGGTGAACTTGTCGTTGCGGATGCCGAGCAGTACCAACCAGTTGTCGCTCACCTGCCAGCGATCTTCCAGGTAGTACGCCTTCTGTTCCACGGCCATGCTGGTGGTGGTGGTGAAGATGCGCCGCTGCGCGTAGTAACCGTCGCCACCGGAGGGGCCAACACCCAGGCTTGGGCGGATATCAATGTTGGGATTGGACTGGCGGGCAAACAGCCACTGGTATCCTGGGCCAGTGGTCCGCACGCCTTCGTCGGAGGCATTGAAGTACATGTTGTCCACACCGGCGGTCAGGTCATGATCGCCAAGCCGGTATTCAAGTTCAAGCCGCAGGCTGCGCGTCTTGTTCTGCGGCCGATCGGCCTTGGTGCGGTTGCTGGCCTGGTCGTTGGTGATGGGTGTGCCGCCGGTCAGCGCCGGGTTCTGATTGGTCACATTCTGCAGATAAGGCAGTTCCGACACATACGGATTGGCTTGCAGATTGTCCTGCCGGCTACGACCCCAGGTGGCATTCAAGGTCAGGTCATCCGTCAGGTACCCGGTGTACTTGAAGATGTCGTAGCGGTCCTTGATCTTGTAAGTGTCAGCAAAAGTGCCGCTACGGCCGCCACCGGACAAGGTGTTGTAATCGAAATCGGTGTAGTAACCGCCGCGGCGATCGGTGCTCTCGATGCGCGTGTACTCGAGGATATTGCTGTCGTTGATGTTCCAGTCGATCTTGCCGTAGAACTTGGGTGCGCTGTAGGCGTAGTTGTTACGTCCCAACACACTGGCCGCGCTCGAGTTGGTGGACACGCCATCGGTCTTGTCCGATTCGCCCGCGACGAAGACGAATAATTTGTCCTCGATCAACGGGCCGCCCGCGTAGGCGCTGTAGACGGTACGGGTGGCACCATCGTCCTTGCGGCTGCGATACAACGTGCCGGGCTGGTCGGGATTGGTGTACTCAAATCCGTCCGGGAGCGTGTTATTGGGGAAACGCACGTTCTCAGGCGAGCTGGCCAGCGACTTGGGTTCCCAGACGGCCTGTGCGCCAAAATGCCATTCGTTGGTGCCGCGCTTGCCGACCTGGTTGATCACACCGCCGGTGGAGCGGCCGTAACGGGCGCTGTAGCCGCCGGTGTAGGTTTCCTGCTGGTCGATCGCACCATAGGGAAGGCTGACGCCGCCGAGATTGCTGAGCGGATTGCTGACATTGAAGCCGTTAATGTAGTACGCGTTTTCGGTCACACCGGCGCCACCGAACGAAACAACCGAGCGCGAGCCGTTGTCAAATGCTCCGCTACCCGCGACAGCACCAGGCGCCAGCAGTGCGATTGCCTCTGCGCTGCGGCCGAGCGGCAGCACTGCGAGCTGTTGGGAGGTGATCACCGAGCGCGCGCTAGTCGAACTCACGTCAATTTTTGGCGCGTTCGCGGCGGTGACCGTGATGGCGCCAAGTGTGGTCGCATCTTCGTTGCCTGCTCCAGCGTTTGCGCCAGCAAACGACACCTCGGTCCCGGATCCGACGCGCAACTGCACGTTCTTGCGGGTGTCGACGACCTGATCGCCACGCTTCAAGGTGACGGTGTAAGCGCCGACCGGCAAAGAGCCGAGGTTGTAACGACCATTGGCGTCGACGGTGATCGTCCGGCTGAGGCCGGTGTCGCTTTGAACGACGATGGTGCTGCCGGCTTCCGAGGGAGCGCTACCGTAGATGCTGCCGGTCGTGCTTTGTGCATAGACCGCGCCATTGGCGAGACAGGCGCCGAGCACAACTGCCAGAGCGGTGCGCTTGAGGGCATGGCGACGAAATTGATTGCTCATTCCTAACCTTTCAGCTGGGTATCGGGAGAAGTGGCGGTCATCGAAGAGTCAGATGGCCTTAACCCGAACGTAATGAATCTGTGTGCAGTGTCGCAAGCCTTTTGAATGATTCGTTAATGAAAAGGGCAAGATCCGCATCAAATGTGCGGATCTGTGCACAAATTGTCGGGTATGCGAACAAGGGCGTACTTCGCTTGCCCGGGCATTCATTTTTGTCAGTGCGCACGATGCGGCGTGAAATTAGGCGCGATCAACCGAACGCTACTTGGTAAACGTACCTGCGGTCAGTTGTCGAGCCTGGTTAAATGGTTTCATCTGCAATATCAATTAAAAAAAGACCCCGTCGAACGGGGTCTTTTCGATGCATCGTCAACAGGCCTCAGAATCGGACAGTGGTGCCCAGATAGAAGAACCGGCCGATGTTGTCGTACAACGCGGAGGTGAAGTCCGAACCGAAGTAGTTGCGCGGCGGATCCTTGTCGAAGGCGTTATCGATGCCGAGGTAGACGTCAATCTTCGAGCCGGGGAACTGATAGCCGAACTGGAAGTTGTGGTAGGTGTACGAGCCGTTCTTGATCGGGCTGGCCGAGCCCGGATTGCTGTTGTAGCTCTCCGGCGTCACGCGCAAGTTGCCGTCCACATAGTTCATGTCCCACGAGGCACGCCATTCGTTCCAGTTGTACTTGGTTTGGAACTGCGCGCGCCAGCGCGGGTCGGTCACGTAGGTCACGTACTCGTCGTATTCGGCCGGGAAGTCCTGGAACACCCATTCGCGCGACTGGATCAGGCGCGTACCGACAAGGCGCAGCACGGTGTTGCCTTCGCCGAGCTGGAAGCGGTAGTCCATTTCCAGATCCACGCCCACACGCCGCGAGCGTGACAGGTTTTCGTTGAGCGCCTGCCAGCCGATGATGCTGTGCTCGGGATAGATGCGGCCCTGCGGGTCGGTGAATCCACCCAGCGGGGCGCGCTGCACGAAGCCGCAGAAGCTGTTGTTGATGCCGCCTGGATTGTCCACGCAGCGCGTGGCATTGGTCTCCGCGGTCACGGTGCCGATCGCGTCCTGCAGGTCGATGCGCCAGTAGTCGATCGACATGCCGAAGCCGTCGAAGAACTCCGGCTGCCACACCAGGCCATAGGACAGGCTGCGCGCGCGCTCCGGCTTCAGCTCCGGGTTGCCGCCGCTCACGCCGGGGCGGGTGGAGGTGAAGGTATCGATCCAGCCCACCGGCACGCCCAGCGCACTGCAGTTGGCCTGGCGCAATGCCACATCGCCTGCGGTGCCGGGGCGGTTGGTGTTGGTCGGCAGGTAGTTGCAGGGATCGTTGATGGTCGCGAAGTTTTCGCTCTGCGAGTCGTACAGCTCACCGATGCTGGGCGCGCGCACTGCCTGTGCCACGGTGCCGCGCAGACGCAGCGACGGGATGATGGTCCAGTCCAGGCCCACGTTCCAGGTCTTGGTCGAGCCGATGCTGTCGTAGTCCGAATAGCGTCCAGCCACATCCAGTGCCAACCGGTCCACGCCCGGTAGGCCAGCGAGCAACGGAATGGTGCTCTCGACGAAGATTTCCTTGACGGTGTATTCGCCACCGCTGTTGGGGATGGCGTTGAGGAAGGTCGCTCCCGAGGCTGCCAGCGGATCGGTGATTTCCTCGCTCTGCTCCTTGCGGTATTCCACGCCACCGGCAAACCCGATGTCGCCGGCCGGCAGCGACAGCAGGTTGCTGTTGGCCACCGATGCGCTGAACACGGTCTGCTGGATCTTGGCCTGCGAGCGCGCGGTGGTGTTGAACCATGCGGCTGCTTCCGGGGTCACTGCGCCATTGCCGAACACACTGAACGGCACGCAGCCTTCGCGCGCCAGCGCCGAATAGACGCGGTTGGTGTGGGGATTGATTGCGTTCGGATCCAGCGTGGTGCGGCAGACGATGTTGCCGCTGGCATCACGTGCGGCATCGATACCGGCTTGCCAGCGCTCGTTGATGCGGTTGTTGAGATTCAAGCGGTCGACCGTGGTCTTGCCGTAGTTGGCGGACACGTCGTAGGTCCAGTTGTCGGTGAAGTTGCCTTCGGCACCGAGCACTGCGCGATAGGTCTTGCGTTCGATGTTCTCGCCGCGACGGCCGGCATCGACATTGAAGCGGTTCATCAGGATCTGCGTGGCACCGCGCGAATCCATCAGCGCACCGAGTTCGGGGCTGACATACGGATTCTGGCGGCGCACGCGCAGCGAGCTGTCGAAGGCCGGCTGGCCGAAGAAGTCCGAATCGGTCTCGCTGTACTTGCCTTCGAAGAACAGGCGATGGTTCTCGCTGACCTCGAAGTTGATCATGGTATTGACGCTCTTGCGATCGAAGCCGGGCTGCAGGTCGGCGACCGCATTCAGATCGACGAAATCGCAATCCACGCACGAGGTGTTGCTGACCACCGTGCCGTTGTAGCGGTTGCGGCGGAAGCTGCCGTCCTGGTTGAACAGGTAGCGGTTGCCATAGCTGGCCGGGTTGCGGAAATCGAAGGTGCCCAGGTTGAAGGTGCCGCCGTAGGACGTGGAATGATTGCCGCCCGGGCCGCTGAGCACGTTCTGCGGATTGCGCTCGCTCGGCGGTTGGCCCGGATCGAACGCGGGGTTCGGAACCGACACCAGGTACTCGCGGCCGATGGCGCGGTTGCCGCGACCGAAGCGGTCCTGCTTGCTGTATTCGCCCGACACCGCGATGTTGCCGCGGCCGTCCGCAAAGTCGGTGCCTGCCGAGAAGCTGGCGAAGGAGCGGTTGTAGTTGCCCTCATCGGCCAGGCCGGTCTGCGCGCGCGTCTCGAATCCGGTGAAGTTCTTCTTGAGGATGAAGTTGACCACGCCGGCCACTGCGTCGGCGCCGTAGACGGCCGAGGCACCACCGGTGATGACTTCGACGCGTTCCACCCATTCCACCGGAATCGTGTTGACGTCCACCGCAGTCGAGCCCGGGCTGGAACCAACGTGGCGGCGGCCGTTGACCAGGACCAAGGTGCGGTCCACGCCCATGCCGCGCAGGTCGAGCAGGCCCAGGCCGGCGGTGCCGATGAAGCGGGTGGAATTGCCCAGCGTGTAGCTCGGTGCCAGCGCCGGCATGCGCGCCATCAGGTCGCTGATGGTTGTCGCGCCGGTGGCGCGGATTTCCTCGGCACTGATTGCGGTGACCGGCGAGGGCGTGACAAAGCCGGTACGCGCAATGCGCGAGCCGGTGACAGTGACCTTGTCCAGATCGGTGGTGCCGGGTGCGACCCCGTTTTCTGACTGCGCGGCAGCGTGGCCGGCAGACGCGGCCAGCACGGCAAACAACGCGGTGCTCAAACGATGACGCTGGGTGTGTTGCGGAAGACGGCTCGACATGACCTTGCGGATTCCTCGCTGGGATTTTGCGAAACAGCTGTGCTCGCTGAGCGCTGGCTGAACTGAATCCCGAACGTAACAATTCCTTAATCGTGTGTCCACATTTGTGAAATTTGTCGCGGTTTGACACATGCGTGAGCGCGCAGCGCCGATGTCCGGTAGTGGCTTGAAACGCATCTGCCTGTGGCCGAGCCGGTAAACTGCCGGTCTTCCCATGCACTGCGCCTGGCGATGCAGCCATCGCTGTGTTGGCAGCGCACGACGAATCAGGCAGGCAATGACGACGATGGTGCAATACGCTTCAAGCAAGGCGATCGACCTCCCCCAGAGCGCACGCGCATGAGCGGCGAGCGCAGAATCCCCGCGCACGCGGTGCAGGGCGCGCTGGCGCCGCATCCGCGCATCCGCAATGTGATCGCGGTGGGCTCGGGCAAGGGTGGGGTGGGCAAGTCCACCACCGCGGTGAATCTGGCGTTGGCCTTGCGTCAGCAGGGCGCGCGCGTCGGCGTACTGGACGCGGACATCTACGGGCCGAGCGTGCCGGCGATGCTGGGCCTGAGCGGGCGGCCGGACAGCCCGGACAACAAGTCGATCGAGCCCTTGCGCGCGTTCGGAATCGAGGCGATGTCGATCGGTTTGCTGGTCGATCAGGACACGCCGATGATCTGGCGCGGGCCGATGGCAACCTCGGCACTGACCCAGCTGTTCAACGACACTCTGTGGGACGACCTGGATTACCTGCTGATCGACCTGCCGCCAGGCACCGGCGACATCCAGCTGACCTTGTCGCAGAAGATCCCGGTGGCCGGCGCGGTCATCGTCACCACGCCGCAGGACATCGCCACGCTGGATGCGCGCAAGGCCTTGAAGATGTTCGAAAAGGTCGAGGTGCCGGTGCTTGGTATCATCGAGAACATGGCGGTGCACACCTGCAGCCAGTGTGGTCACCGCGAGCACCTGTTCGGCGAGGGCGGCGGCGAGCGCATGGCCGCGCAGTACGGCGTGCCCTTGCTGGGGTCGTTGCCGTTGGCGATCGCGATCCGCGAGCAGGGCGATGCGGGCCAGCCGATCGTGGTGGCCGCGCCGGAGTCGGCTGCAGCGCAGGCTTATCTGGCCGCTGCCGCGCGCCTGTCCGAGGAGCTGGGCAAGCGGCCGCGCGCCAGCATCCCGATTTCGGCTTCGCTGCTGTAGCGCGCAGGCCGGCGCTGGTGCCGGCCGCTTGCTAGAATTCGCTGCCTTTCGCGCGGGCCGCTCGGCCTGCCGCCTTCCGTCTTCAAGGAACACCGCATGAGCATCAAGAGCGACCGCTGGATCAAGCGCATGGCCGAACAGCACGCGATGATCGAGCCGTTCGAGCCCGGCCAGATCAAGCACGATGCCGCCGGCCAGCGCATCGTCAGCTTCGGCACTTCCAGCTACGGGTACGACGTGCGCTGCTCGCGCGAGTTCAAGATCTTCACCAACATCAACTCGACCATCGTCGACCCGAAGCACTTCGATCCGGGCAGCTTTGTCGATATCGAATCGGATGTGTGCATCATCCCGCCCAACAGCTTCGCGCTGGCACGCACGGTGGAATACTTCCGCATTCCGCGCGACACCTTGGTGGTGTGCCTGGGCAAGAGCACCTATGCGCGCTGCGGCATCATCGTCAACGTGACCCCGCTGGAGCCGGAATGGGAAGGCCACGTCACGCTGGAATTCAGCAACACCACGCCGCTGCCGGCGCGCATCTACGCCAACGAAGGCGTGGCGCAGATGCTGTTCTTCCAGTCCGACGAAGTCTGCGAGACCTCGTACAAGGACCGCGGCGGCAAGTACCAGGGCCAGACCGGCGTGACCCTGCCGCGCACCTGATGCAGTGGAGCAGCCGCGGCCTTCAGCAGGTCGCGGTGGCCCGCTCGCGGTAGCGCAGCAGTTGGCGCACGCCCGCGGCGATCAGCAACGCCGGCCACCAGGTCGACACCAGGTTGCCCAGGTCGATACGGGCCAGCCCGAGGTTGTCCAGCAGAAATAGCGTGCCCAGCGTGATCAGGGACAGGGCGGGAATCAGGCGATAGTGCATGGCAATGTCCTCGGTAGGTGTGCGCCCATGCTGCGCGCAATACACCCACCGATCAGGTGCCGGAAGTCAACACTTGCAGATGACAAACGTCATGTCGGCCAGGTCATGGCTGCATTGGTGGCCGTGTCGTGCTCGCTGGCAGTCTCAGGAATACAGAAGCCCTGGCTTTCTACCGGTGCAGTCGGCTAGCGCATGAGGCCTCGCGCGTCCCCGCATCCGCCCCTTCGGGCACCTTCTCCCGATGGGAGAAGGATGTCGGCGCTCTGACCAGGCGCTGGGGCTGACTGCTGGAATCGCTCCATTCCATATTTTTAGGCGCTGACGCCCATCATTCGCACAGGCAAGAGCCGCGCCTCAAGGCGCATTGCCGCATTCAATCAGTGACAGATCAGCAGCCACGGCCGGATAGTTCGGGAACCAACAGCGCCAAAGGGCGCTCTTACGATTCCCCAATCCCGATTCCCGATTCCCGGCTATTTGCCGCGCCCAAACAACATCCCCACACCGCAGGCGACCAACGCCGCCGGCCACCACGTGGCGATCAGCCGGCCAAGACTGACATTGGTCCAGCCCAGGTTGTTGGCCAGGAACAGCAGGCCGACGAGGATCAGGATCAGCGCGGCGACGACATTGGATTTCATGCGGAAAGGTGGTTGTGAGACGGGCGCCTATCGTAGCCGCTGCGCCCACGCAGCGACATGCTGGTGCAGCGCGTCGGCCTCGAAGCGCTGCGCGCTGCCGCTGCCCCAGACCGGGCCAGGCCAGGCCGCATCGCCCGGGTGCCGGCCGACCAGATGCACGTGCAGCTGCCGCACGATGTTGCCCAGCGCGCCGATATTGAGCTTGGCGACCCCGGGCTCGACCCGCAGCAACTGCGAGAGCTGATTGATCTCGGCCAGCAACAGACGCTGCTGGCCGCCATCCAGATCGATCCACTCGCTGACATCGGCGACCCGCGGCACCAGCACCAGCCACGGGAAGCGGCTGTCGTCCATCAGCCGCACCTGCGACAGCGGCCCGTCGGCGACGAACACGCTGTCTGCGGCCAGCCGCGCATCGAGCTGGAAGCCGCTCGCCCCGGACGTGCCGGCTGCAGTCCCGCTCATCCCAGATGCGCTTCGAAAAAGCCCAGGGTGCGCTCCAGTGCACGCTCGGCGCTGTCTGCGTCGTAATGCGTGGGGTCGATGCTGCGATTGAAGGCGTGGCCGGTCGGATACACGAAGGTTTCCATCTGCGGCAGCTTCTCGCGGTGGGCCTGGATCGCCTCGGGCGGAATGCTGGTGTCCTGCTCGCCGAAGTGGAACATCACCGGCGCCTTCGGAGTTTCGTCCAGCAGCTGGGTGTTGCGGCCGCCGTAGTAGCTCACCGAGGGCAGGCCCAGGCGGATCGCCGACAGCAGCGCCACCGAGCCACCCCAGCAATAGCCCACGGTGCCGACCTTGCCGGCGCGGCCGAGCAGGGTGGCGGCGGATTTGACCACCTCCACCGCGCGCTCCAGGCCGACCGCGTTGGCCAGTGCCAGGCCGCGCTGCAGGCTCTCCTGGTCGTAGGGCAGCTGCACGTCCTTCTCTTCCAGGTCGAAGAAGGCCGGCGCCAGCACTTCGTAGCCGCGTGCGGCGTAATCATCGGCCACCGCGCGGATATGTTCGTTGACGCCGAAGATCTCCTGGATCACCACCAGGCCGCCGCGCGGGCTGGAGGTCGGGGTGGCGTGCCAGGCGGCGACCTGGCCGTCGGGGGTGTCGAGCGTGGTCCAGTGACCCATGGGAACTCCTGCTGCGGTAGGGAAAGGCGCGCATTATCGACCGGATCGGCGGCGCTGCAGGTGAGGGTCTCGCTAAGATGACCTTGCCTGCCCGCAGCGCGGTTCAGAGCGCTGCCCGCGCGCCGCTATAATTGCTCCACTCAGGCCCCAGGCCGCTCCGTTCCCAGGCTCCTGCTTCCATGTCCCAGCTGAACCCCAAAGTCGGCTTCGTCAGCCTTGGCTGCCCGAAGGCGCTCGTCGACTCCGAACGCATCCTCACCCAGCTGCGCGTGGAGGGCTACGACATCGTGCCCAGTTACGACGCTGCCGACGTGGTGGTGGTCAACACCTGCGGCTTCATCGACTCGGCGGTGACCGAGTCGCTGGACGCGATCGGCGAGGCGATGAACGCCAACGGCAAGGTGATCGTCACTGGCTGCCTGGGCAAGCGCCCGGAACAGATCCGCGAGGCCTACCCGCAGGTGCTGGCGGTGTCCGGCCCGCAGGACTACCAGAGCGTGATGGAGGCGGTGCACGCCGCATTGCCGCCGCGCCACGACCCGTTCGTGGATCTGGTGCCCGACTACGGCATCAAGCTGACCCCGCGGCATTACGCGTACCTGAAGATCTCCGAAGGCTGCAACCACCGTTGCAGCTTCTGCATCATTCCCTCGATGCGCGGCGATCTGGCCTCGCGTCCTGTCGATGAGGTGCTGCGCGAAGCCGAACGCCTGGTGCGTGGCGGGGTCAAGGAATTGCTGGTGGTCTCGCAGGACACCTCGGCCTACGGCGTGGACCTGAAATATGCCGAGCGCCCGTGGCGCGATCGCATGTACCAGACCCGCATGAAGGCGCTGTGCGAAGGCCTGTCGGAGCTGGGCGTGTGGACGCGGCTGCACTACGTGTACCCGTACCCGCACGTGGACGATGTGATTCCGCTGATGGCCGAAGGCAAGCTGCTGCCGTACCTGGACATCCCGTTCCAGCACGCCAGCCCGCGCATCCTCAAGCTGATGAAGCGGCCCGGTGCGGTGGAAAAAACCCTCGAGCGCGTGCAGCGCTGGAAGGCGATGTGCCCGGAGATCACGGTGCGCTCCACCTTCATCGTCGGCTTCCCCGGCGAGACCGATGCCGAATTCGAATCCATGCTCGACTTCCTGGATCAGGCCCAGCTCGATCGCGTCGGCGCGTTTGCGTATTCGCCGGTGGAGGGTGCCAGCGCCAACGCGTTGCCGGACCCGGTGCCGGAAGAGCTCAAGCAGGAACGTCTGGCGCGCTTCATGGCCAGGCAGGCGGAGATTTCCGCCGCGCGGCTGGAGGCCAAGATCGGCAGCGTGCAGCAATGCCTGGTCGACCTGATCGAGGACGATATCACGGTGGCGCGCTCACGCGCGGACGCCCCGGAAATCGACGGTCTGGTGCATATCCAGAACGGCGGCGAGCGCGGCTTGAAGGTCGGCGACCTGGTCGATGTGGAAATCACTGACAGTGACGAGCACGATCTGTTCGGCGATGCATTGCCGGCCAATGTCGCAATCCAGCAGGGACGTCCGTTGAATCTGCAGATGGTGTAACTGGACGCTGGTCCTTGCACACCTGTCCGTAGGAGCGCACTTGTGCGCGATGGGGCCTTATCGATAATGCCCCATCGCGCACAAGTGCGCCCCTACACGCAGGTCAGCAGGGTGCGATCACTCGCCTAGTGAGTGGCGTAATCCACCGACACCACCACGAAGGTGTGCTTGCCCGACGGCAACTGCGCTTCGAACTCGTCGTCCACGCGTTTTTTCAGCAGCGCGCGCGCCAAGGGCGAGTCGATGCTGATCCAGCCGCGTCCAGCGTCGGTTTCGTCCGGGCCGACGATGCGGTAGTGCAGCAGCTCGCCGCTGTCGGCGTCCTCCAGTTCGACCTGTGCGCCGAAGAACACCGCGCGCGGATCGGTCGGTGCGGTATCCACCACGCGCAGCGCTTCCAGCCGTTTGCTCAGATAACGCACGCGGCGGTCGATCTCGCCCAGCTGCTTCTTGCGATAGGTGTACTCGGCGTTCTCCGAGCGGTCGCCTTCTGCCGCGGCGGCGGCCAGCGCACGCACCACCTCCGGCCGACGCACGCGCCACAGCTCTTCCAGCTCGGCCTTGAGCCGGGCGTGGCCCTCGGGCGTGATCAGTGCGGTGCTTTTTTCGGCGGGCGGGCGCCAGCGGCTCATGGGCGGTGTATCGGGCAGCGGGGCCGCGATGCTAGCGCGCATGGCCGGCTTGCGCATCTGCCGTCGCACGGCGAAGCTTTACGCTTTCTGGGACACGGACGTTGTCATGTTGCTGATGCCGCTGCACAAGCCCTGGTCGCGCCAGAACATTCCCTGGGTGACGCTGCTGCTGGTGTTGGCCAATGTGGTGGTGTACCTGGGCTATCAGCGCAAGGACGACGCGCTGGTCGAAAACGCGGTGCGCTACTACGTCGAGTCCGGCCTCGGTGCAGTGGAGGCGCAAGCCCACGAGCGCTATCTGCAGCAGACCGACGACACCAAGTTACGCGCTGCGCGCCAGGCCAGGCTGGACAGCGTGCCGGCGCGGCAACGCCTTGCCTATCTGGCGCAGCTGACGATGCACGACCTGGCCTTTACAGAGGCGTTGCGCAGCGGCGCATTGTTCAAGGACGAGCAGCGTCAGCGCGAATGGCGCACATTGCGCGCGCCCTACGATGCGCGCCTGTCCAAGGTGTTCACGTTGCGGCATCTGCAGCGTAGCTCCGAGTGGTCACCTGCGAGAATGCTGACGGCCACCTTCCTGCATGGCAGCTTCGATCATTTGCTGGGCAACATGCTGTTTCTGCTGGCGCTGGGCACCTTGCTGGAAGGTGCGATCGGCAGCGGCTGGTTCCTGCTGCTGTATCTGCTCGGCGGGTTCGGTGCCAGCGCGGCCAGCTTGTGGTGGCGCTGGGGCGCACCGGGCGGCGGCCTGGGCGCCTCCGGTGCGATCGCTGCCTTGATGGGCGCGTTCTGCGTGGTCTGGGGCAGGCGCAAGGTGCGCTTCTTCTACTGGTTCTTTGTGGTATTTGATTACGTACGCGGGCCGGCGATCCTGCTCTTGCCGCTGTGGCTGGGCTGGGAGCTGTACAGCCTGCTATGGAGCGACAACGGCAGCGTCGCCTTTGAGGCACACGCCGGTGGCCTGGTCAGTGGCGCGCTGCTTGGCGTCTTTTTGGTGCTGTTGCGGCGCACGCGCCCGGCCTTCATGCAGGAGAGCGAGGCAGTGCTGGTGGACGATCGCTGGGAGCGCGCGCAGCGGCATCTGGGACGCATGGAGAACGTGGAAGCCGAGCGCCTGTTGGCGGAGCTGGCCAGCGAACAGCCGCATAACCTGGACGTGGCGCTGGCGCGCTACCGCACCGCGCGCAATGCCGGCCGCAACCAGGACAGCC
The DNA here is from genome assembly GCF_056725285.1 of Xanthomonas sp. NCPPB 1826. Lineage (NCBI taxonomy): Bacteria > Pseudomonadati > Pseudomonadota > Gammaproteobacteria > Lysobacterales > Lysobacteraceae > Xanthomonas > Xanthomonas sp. NCPPB 1826. The sequence continues at coordinate 3,240,581 of NZ_CM161521.1, read as the reverse complement.
TGCAGCATGCGCAGACGCTGTTGCAGCTGCACACGCACCACGCCGAACAGACGTGCATCCAGCTGATAGTCGCTGCCGAACTGAGCAAGGCCGGGATCGGGTACGCGTCATCGGCACGCATGGCACTGATCGGCGCATGCCTGCGAACGGGATTGTTGGCCGATGCCGAATGTCTGTTGAAGGAAGGCGAGTCGGGGATGCCGCGCGCCGATCTGGCGCACCACTGGTTCGTGCTGGCCCTGCGGCACGGCGAGCTGCAGGACGGCGCGCAGCGTACGCGCTTGCTGCGTCAGCTGCTGGAGCAGTTTCCCGAGCAGGCACAGGCCAGCAAGGCGCGCTTTTTGCTCGAGAACGGGTGAGTGGTTTCTGCTTGATCCGTTTTGCCAAAGCAAGCGGTGAGGGCACCGCGCGCTCGACTCACCGAGTTTTTGACCTGGCATTTGACTGCACTTGAAAGACACTGCTACGCGAGGGCCGGGTTGCTGTTGTGTCTTCTGCCTCGAGCAGGATTATCTAGCGCGGATGGATGAGTTGCAGAGCGGTGGATCTGCAGCCTGGCTGCAGGGCCCTTACCCGCCCACCATCGCAGGACACGCCGCAAGTACGTCCGTGTAGGCTCTTACGCGGCATCCATGCCGCGTAAGGTCCCGAGACGGTGGGCGGGCAAGGACCAGTCGAGAGGGTCGGTCTGCATGGCTGCGAGCAGTGCACGTCGCATAAGCCGATTATCGGGATTTGCTCGGCGCCTTAAAAAAGTTCTGTTGGCTGCTCAAGCTGGTTGAATCGCCACAGCTTTCAGCGCGGCTTCCAGCTTAGTGCGCAGTGCATCGTCGTCGGATTGAGCCAGTGCGTTTTGCAGCACTGCGCGCGCCTGCTCATCGCGGCCGAACCGTTCGCCCAACAGCAGGCCGGCATCCAGTGACCAGGCCGGCATCATCCGATCGCGCGGCCACGCGGCGATTGCCGCAAGCAGGCCGTCGGTCGCCAGCTGGAATTGCCCGGCCATCTTGGCGCGCTCGGCCAGCAAGGTGGCGTGCTCAGGCGTCAGCGGGGTAAACGTGGAGTCGCCGTCCAGCGCTTCGCGCTGCAATGCGAGCGCGCGACGCTCCTGTGTTTCCTGCAGCAGGCGGTTGATGTACTGGCGGGTGTGCTCGCGCAGTTCATCGTTGCGATGGTGTTGACGCAGCAGGCGCTGATACAGCTCGTGCACCGCCAGGCTCACCGCACGCGAACGCACTGCCCCGCGCAGGGCCTGGAATGCCTCGTCGGAATGTCCGTCGCGCAGGTATTGTTCGGCTTCGTCGAGCAGGCGTTGATCCGGGTCTTCGCGCTCGAACGCCGCATCGCCGCTGGGCACGTAGCCGAGTTCTTCGTGGTACTGGTAGACCAGATACCCCATCAGGTGGAAGCTGGCGAACAGGCTCCAGATCGAGGCGATCACCATCGTCGCCTCGCGCACGATCGGCGGCAGATACTTCACCGCGATGAAGATCGCCGCAGTGGCGCTGCCCTGGATCACGTACAGCAAACCGTATGCAGCCAGGTACGGCCAGCCGATGCGCACTGCCATGTCGATCGACACGGCCGGATTGAGGGCGCGGCGCAGGCTGCCGTCGATGGCCAGCGCAATCATCATGCCCGGGAGCAGCAACTGGGCTGCAAGATAGGCGATGGTCAGGCCAGGCTTGCCCGCCAGTACGCCCGCCGCACCAATGACGATGCCCAGCGCAAGCGCCAGCAGGACCAGCCGCAGCACCGCGCTGTCGAAGCTGTTGTAGCCCAGCCGGGGAGCGTCGGCTTGCCCGTCGGCGGTATGGCGCAGGATGTCGAAGGCATAGGTGTAGGTCGCCATGCCCAGCACGCCGGCGACCACCAGTTTCAGGATGCCGGGCAGCACCAGCAGCGCGCTGCACAGCGTCAGCGCAATCAATGCGTACAGCGCCGAGCCGCGCAGCGGATAGGTGGCAATGGCGGGAATGCGGGTCCAGAACGGTGCCGGCGCGGCCTGCGCGGCAACCTTGCGTGCGCGAAAACGGTCTTCCATGACGCTCCCCAGGCGTGTGATGTGACCGGATTGTGCGGTGGCGCGTGCCGTCACGCAATTGGGGGAGGGCGAGCCAATTAAACCTGGAATGGGCACAGGCCGGCGACATGTCGCCGGCACGGTCCGGATATTGCTGGCCAGGCCAGGCGTCAGTGCGGGCATTGCATTAAAGCTCGCTGTGTCCGATAGCATCGGATGCGCATCGACAGACCATTGATGCGTTGCGTGCATGATCTGTCCGACGCACTGGGGGGCAATAGGTAAAATAGCGGCCCGCCGCAATCTTGCGGCCCATACGAGCGACCGGGCGCGCCGCGCCCCTGCATTGCCGTCGCTCGCATCACAAGGAGTGTCGCTTGAATCCCTCTGCCACTGGCAACCCGCAGGTCCGCATTCGCGGCATCGATGTGCTCTCTGACAATTGGTATGTGCTGCGCAAGGTCACGTTCGATTTTCAGCGCAAGGACGGCCGCTGGCAGACCTTGTCGCGCGAGGCCTACGATCGTGGCAATGGCGCCACCATCCTGCTGTATAGCCGCGCCAAGCAGACGGTGATGCTGACCCGCCAGTTCCGCCTGCCCACGCTGCTCAACGGCAATCCCGACGGCATGCTGATCGAAGCCTGCGCCGGCCTGCTCGACCAGGACGATGCGCTGACCTGCATCCGCAAGGAAACCGAAGAAGAAACCGGCTACCGCATCGACAACGTGCGCAAGGTGTTCGAGGCCTTCATGAGCCCTGGCTCGGTCACCGAACGCCTGTACTTCTTCGTCGGTGAATACTTCGACGGCGACAAGGTCAGCGAGGGCGGCGGACTCGAAGAAGACGGCGAAGAGATCGAGGTGCTCGAGCTGTCCCTTGATACAGCGCTGGCGATGATCGGCTCGGGCGAGATCGCCGACGCCAAGACCATCATGCTGCTGCAGTACGCCAAGTTGCATGGTGTGTTGGCATAGAGCAGCACGTTGCGCTATGGCGGTAGCGCCTCAGAGTCGGCTGCCAAAGATCTAGGTCGCTTGCAACTCAATGCACGCGCTTCAGGAACTTGTCCTGGTATTCGGATGCTCCGCCGCTCTGACAGCTTCCGCCATCCTGGGATAGGAACTCAGCAACACCGGGTTTGGGGTTGTCGGTTTCATCAATCCGGAATCCGTAGAGCGGAGAGGGATAGGAAAAGCGTGGGTCGGGCTCTGCTTGCAAGATCAAGCAGCTGCCCGCGATCTCATCCACCCACCACGTACTACGCAAGGTCACTGTCTGTCTGTGATGTTTAGGATCTTGTCCAGATAGACAGGTGTACTTCAACGTATAGCGATGACTTTTCTGATCCTTGACGGCGGCTTCCAGCCACAAGTCAGCGTGTGCACTTGCGCATTCAGGGCGTTCGCCCTCTATCTGCAAGAGGCCTGAGTAATGGCCGGCGAGAAGGTGCTGGCTGCGCAATGGCCACTTGATTGGACCATAGCCAGGATCGTGGTAGTCGTAGTTGGGGTTGCGTGTTTTTTCCTGTGCTCCGCAAGTTGCAGTCAGAACAAGCATGGCAATCCCACAAAGATGCATCCATATCTTGCGCATAGTGTTCGTCCCTGTGGTTATTCGTTTTACTCAACGCTTCCCACCAAAAATACTGCCGAAGATGCCGCGCACGATCTGCTGGCCGATCTTGTTGCCCACCGTGCGCGAGGTCTGCTTGGCCATCGCTTCGAGCATGCCCTGGCGGCGGCTGGTGCCGAACACCGCGTCCTTGACCGCCTTGCCGAAGCCGCTGTCGTGCGCATCGTCATCTTCGCGCTTGCGTGCCGGCGGTGCGGCGTTGTGTTCCGCGACCTGTTCGACCCGGCGCGCCAGCAGTTCGGCAGCCGATTCGCGGTTGATCGCGGTGTCGTAGCGGGTGCCGACCGGGCTGGCAGCGCGCACCTGCGCGCGTTCGGTCTCGCTGATGGCGCCCATGCGGCAGCGTGGCGGGGCGATGAGCGTTTGCTGCACCGGTGCCGGCACCCCCTTGCCTTGCAGCGGCGACACCAGCGCTTCGCCGGTGCCCAGGCTGGAGATCGCGGTGGCAACATCGAGCTTGGGATTGGCCACGAAGGTCTGCGCCGCGGTCTTGACCGCCTTCTGGTCGCGCGGGGTGAACGCGCGCAGGGCATGCTGCACGCGGTTGCCGAGCTGGCCGAGGATGTTGTCCGGAATGTCGTCGGGAAACTGCGAGCAGAAATACACGCCCACGCCCTTGGAGCGGATCAGCCGGACCACCTGCTCGATCCGCTGCACCAGCGCAGCCGGCGCATCGTCGAACAGCAGATGCGCTTCGTCGAACACGAACACCAGCTTGGGGTGTTCCAGGTCGCCCACCTCGGGCAGACGCTCGAACAGTTCCGACAGCAGCCACAGCAGGAAGGTGGAATACAGCTTCGGCTTGAGCACCAGTTGATTGGCCGCCAGGATGCCGATCACACCACGGCCGTCCGCAGACACGCGCATCAGGTCGGCCAGCTCCAGCGCCGGCTCGCCGAAGAAGTGCTCGCCACCGTCCTGCGCCAGCCGCAGCAGGGCGCGCTGGATCGCGGCCACCGACTGGCTGGAGACCAGTCCGTAACTGGTGGACAGTTCCTTGCGTTCTTCCACCACCAATCCAAGCAGCGCGCGCAGGTCGTCCAGGTCCAGCAACAGCAGGCCACGGTCGTCGGCCAGCTTGAACACGATGTCGAGCACGCCGGACTGGGTGTCGTTGAGTTCCAGAATGCGCGCGAGCAGGGTAGGGCCCATCTCGCTGACGGTGGTGCGCACCGGGTGGCCGAGCTGGCCGTACAGATCCCAGAACACCACCGGGCTGGCGGCCGGCGCGTAGTCGGCGATGCCGATCTCCGTGGCGCGCTGCAGCACGCCGGCGGCGCCGTCGCCTGCCACCGCCAGTCCGGCGACATCGCCTTTCACGTCGGCCAGGAACACCGGTACACCCATGCGCGAGAAGCCTTCGGCGAGGGTCATCAAGGTCACGGTCTTGCCGGTGCCGGTGGCGCCGGCCACCAGTCCGTGGCGATTGCCGAAGCGTCCTTCCAGCACGACCGGGATGTCGTCGGTGACGCCTTTGCCGAGCAGGAACGAGGCCATAGCGTAGATCCGGTGGGAAACGCCGGATTCTAGCGGGCAATCCGGCCGGGCAAACCGGGCGGGGCTTGACCCCGGATTCCGACCGCGCTGTCCGACTGCCGGCGGCCGACAGGCAGTGCATTGACGCAGCCGGTGTGCCAGCCGCTTGCCGCCCTTCCCCAAGGCATTCCAGGCCCGCTGCGCCACCGCCAAGCTAACGGCCCACTGACCCTGCCGGCCCCGCCGCCTTGCCCCAGTGTCGCCCCGGCGGCTACCCTGCCTGCCTTTCCGCTGTACTGCCTACGATGCCGCTCGCTCATTTTGGTTTGCGCCCATGGCCGGTTCTGGTCGTGGTGGCGCTGATGTCTGTCGTCCCCGCTGCCCACGCCATTTCCAAACGCGACACGGAGAAGGCCGCCGTGCTCGATGCCCGCATGGCCGCCGCCGAAAAGCGTTACCGCGATGCGCTGGTGCTGGTGAACAACTCCGACCCCAAGGGCACCGCCGAAGGCGATGCCGCGCTGGAGGACATGGAAGACGTCATCGACGCCTGCATCAAGCAGCGCGGCTGCCTGGTCGCCAATCAGCTGGCCACCTACAAGCGCCTGCTGAAGGCGCGCGCCGATGCCGAAGCGCCGGCCGCCGAAGATCCGCAGGACGACGACACCCTGCTGCAGGCCGACCCGGACCACCTCGGCCCGGCGGCGAACGGCGTGCCCGAGGCGGCGCGTGCCGCCACGCTGCTCAACGACCAGCGCCACGATTTCGACAAGATGGTGCAGTACAACCCGGCCGTGCAGGCCGGCATTCGCCGCTGGCTGACCGACATGCGCCCGGCGCTGCTGACCAGCTACGAGAACTACAGCAACCTGCGCGGGGTGATGTGGCCGGAATGGCAGAAGCGCGGCCTGCCTGAGGCGCTGCTGTTCGGCATCATGGCCAAGGAATCCAACGGCAAGGTGCACGCCAGTTCGCGTGCCGGTGCGGCCGGGCTGATGCAGTTCATGCCGGCCACCGGGCGTCGCTTCGGGTTGGGCCCGGACGGCACCGGCTTCGACACGCGCTTCGATGCACGCAGCGCCGCCGAAGCCAGCGCCGCCTACCTCAACGAGCGCATGGCCGGGCTCAACCGCAACATCGAACTGGCGCTGGCCGCCTACAACGGTGGCGAAGGCCGTGCCGCGCGCGTGTTCTCGCAGAGCGGCGGGCGCGGGTTCTGGGAGCAGGACGTCTACAACCAGTTCCCGGCCGAAACCAAGGACTACGTGCCGATGGTGATCGCCGCGGCATGGATCTTCCTGCACCCGCGCCAGTACGGTGTGGACTTCGCCAAGCTCGACGCGCAGCCGGCCACGCTGAAGCTGGCCAAGTCGACCACCATCTACGAACTCACCATCTGCCTGGGCAGCATGGGCACGCGCGACGGCTACATGCGCGCGCTGCGCAACCTCAACCCGCGTTATGAATCCGATGGCTGGATCCCGGCCGGCACCGTCATCAACGCCACCAACCGCATCGTCAGCCTGTACACGCGCTACTGCGTGAACGGCCCGCGCGCGGACCTGGCGCGCACGCTGATCACCGCCGATCTCAACAGCGCGATCGTGCGCAGCAGCGGCGCCCCCGAGTACGTGCCCAGCGTTGCGGTGGGCGATGTCAGCCCGATGGCCGGTGTGCCGACCACCGTGGCCACCGGCCAGCCGGCGATCGCCAAGCCCAAGGCCAAGCAGGCGCGCAGCTACACCATCGCCAGGGGCGACACGCTTGGCCGCGTCGCGCAGAAGTACCAGTGCGAGATCAAGGAACTGGCCAAGGCCAATGGCCTGAAGGCGCCGTCGTATGCGCTCAAGCCAGGGCAGAGCATCAAGCTGGCCGGCTGCGATCGCTGAGCAGCGCTTGCAGTACCACGTCGGTTAGAACACGGCCAGCTGCTTCGGCAAGCTGCGCCGGGCCGCGCTCCGTTAGAAGCGGTAGGGCGCTCCGGTAGGAGCGGACCTGGCCGCGACGAAGCAGTCCCGGTAGCTTCATCGGCACAGGCAAGGCAGTTCCGAATCGGAGGCTGGAGTCAGAAAGGCGCAAGCGCCCCCAGCCTCACTGCGAATGCCATGTCGCGGTCGGGCCCGCTCCTACACCCGCATCGTTCTTGTGGGAGTCTGATTGGGCATCGGTCTTGTAGCGAGCGAGCCTGGCGGCAATGACACCGTCGCGGCGGCGTTTTCGTCGCAGTCCCATGCTCCTGCATCGGAGTAGGCCATCGAACTGATCAGCGGAGATCGTCGGCCAGCGCAGGCAGGCCTACCGCATCGGCGCGCTGCGTCGGGCTGCGCCGTTGTAGGAGCGGACCTGGCCGCGACGAACCAGTCCGGCTAGTTCCAACGCAGGCGAGGACGCTCTACATCGAAAGCTGGGAGTGCGACATGCGTCTGCGCATTGAACGTCGTCGAGAAGGCCCTGTCGCCGTCAGGCCCGCTCCTACGACGGCGTCGCTGCGTTGCATCACTTGCAACCGAAGCGGGCATCGCAGGCGCACGGCAGTGATCAGCCCATCTGGCGACGGGCGAGCGCTTGCCCCAGGCGCACCGATGTCTCCGCGGCAAGTCCGCCATCGAGCTTTGCGACACCGGGCGGCAGCAGCACGATCACGGTCGAGCCGTAATTGAAGCGCGCCATCTCCGCAAACTTCTCCAGCACGATGCCCTTGCCGCGATAGTCCTTGCGCGTGATGCGGTCGCCGTAGCGCGGGATCTCCACGCCGCTCCACACCGTTTCCACGCCCGACACCAGCAGCGCGCCCACCATCACCGAGACCATCGGGCCGAAGTCGGTGTCGAAGTGGCAGACCAGGCGCTCGTTGCGCGCGAACAGCCGCGGCACGTTGCGCACCGCATCCGGGCCAACGCTGAACAGGCGGCCGGGCACGTGCACGGTCTCGCGCAGGGTGCCGGTCCACGGCATATGCACGCGGTGGTAGTCCTTGGGCGAGAGGTAGACGGTGGCGAACAGGCCGTCGTTGAACGGCAACGCCGCTTCGGCGTCGCCGAGCAACTCGGCGGCAGTGAACGACTGCCCCTTGGCCTGGAAAATGCGGCCGTTCTCGATCGGGCCGAGCTGGCTGATGCGGCCGTCGGCGGGCATCAGCAGCGCCGCAGGATCTGCGTCGGGCACGCGTACGCCCGGCTTCAAGGCGCGGGTGAAGAATGCATTGAAGGTGGGATAGGCGCGCGGGTCCGGTTCCAGCGCCTCGCCCAGGTCCACGCCGAACTTGCGCGTAACCGTGTCGATCAACCATTGCTTGGTGGACGGCGTATCGGAATAGGCCAGCGCGCGCGCCAGCGAGGACAGCAACCGGTGCGGCAGCACGTAGGTCAGGGAAGTGACGAGACTCACGGAGCGGTTACCTTGGTCAGTTGCTGGAGGTCGGCGGCGATCGCCTTGGGGTCGAGCGGGGGACGGATCAGCCCGGCCAGGCGGCCCTGCGGGTCGAGCACGGCGATGCCGGCCGAGTGATCCATGCTGTAGTCGTTGGGATTGTCCGCAAAGCCCTTGCCCGGCACTTTCTGGAACACGAAGCCCAGCGCGGTGGCGAAGCGCTGCAGCGCCGGCACCTCGGCGGTGGCGGCCAGGGTGTCCTTGTGGAAGGCATGCGCGTATTCGCCCAGGCGCGCCGGCGGGTCGCGCTGCGGGTCCACCGACACGAACAGCACGCGCGGGCGCAGGCCATCCGGGATGCTTTCCCACTGCTGCTGCGCCACCGCCAGATCGGTCAGCGTGGTCGGGCAGACGTCCGGGCAGAAGGTGAAGCCCAGGAACACCAGCGTCCAATGTCCCTTCAGCTCACCGGGTACCAGCTGGGTGCCGTCGGACTGGCGCAGGCTGAACTGCGGCAGCGTGCGTGGCTGCGGATAAAAGGTGATGGTGCGGGTGGGCGGCCAGGGCGAGCTGGACGCGGCGCCGAGAAACTTCTGGCCCAGCAACAGCCCCAGGCCGGCGGCCAGCGCCACCAGCAGCACGATGCCGGTATTGCGATTGAACATGGCGGTTTCCAGTGCAACGGACGCTCATGATACCGATCCGACCTCTATAATCGTGGGCCGATTCCTCTTTAGTTGTTGCCATGACTGCCGCCGCGGCCGACGAACTGCACACCATCATCGACCTGATCCGCTACGGCACCAGCCGTTTCAATGCCGCCGGTCTGACCTTCGGCCATAGCTACGACAATGCGCTGGACGAGGCCACCCAGCTGGTCCTGCACAGCCTGCATCTGCCGCACGATCTGGGGCCGGCCTATGGCCAGGCGCGCCTGCTGCGCTCGGAAAAGGAGCAGGTGCTGGGCCTGTTCGAGCGCCGCATCAACGAGCGCGTGCCGGCGGCGTACCTGACCGGCGAGGCCTGGTTCGCCGGGCTGAGCTTCAAGAGCGATGCGCGAGCGCTGGTGCCGCGTTCGCCGATCGCCGAGCTGATCGAAGCCGGCTTCGAACCCTGGCTGGGCGGCCGCGAAGTCACCCGCGCGCTGGACCTGTGCACCGGTTCGGGCTGCATCGCGATCGCCATGGGCCACTACAACCCGCAGTGGGACGTGGACGGCGTGGACATCAGCGACGACGCGCTGGCACTGGCCGCCGAAAACAAGGCGCGCCTGCATGCCGACAATGTCACCCTGCTCAAGTCGGACCTGTTCGCCGGGCTGGGTGGCCGCCAGTACGACCTGATCGTCACCAATCCGCCGTATGTCACCAACGACGAAACCGATGCGCTGCCGCAGGAGTATTCCTACGAGCCGGAGCTGGGTCTGCGTGCGGGCGACGACGGCCTGGATCTGGTGCTGAAGATCCTGCGCGATGCGCCGCAGCATCTCAGCGAAGATGGCCTGCTGATCTGCGAAGTGGGCGAGTCCGAGCAGCACCTGATCAAGCTGCTGCCGGAAGTGGATCTGGCCTGGGTCGAGTTCAAGGTGGGGCAGATGGGCATCTTCGCGGTCGAATGCCGCGAGCTGATCGCGCACGGCGCGCGCATCGCCGAGCTGGCCAGTGCGCGCTGATTCGTCCATCGCGCGGCCGCAGCTGAGCGATCTGCTGTTGCTGGTGCCGGTGTCCATCTTCGGCGTCGGCATTCCGCTCAGTTTGATCGACGTGGTGTACCGCCTGTTCGACCCGATGTACGGCGGTCCCTTGCCACAGCGCTTGTTGAGGGCGGGGGCGGAGATCGGCTTCGGCCTGATGGCGTTTTTCGGCCTGGTGTCGGCGTGGATCGTGGTGGTCAGTTCGGATGCGGCCTTGCGTGCGCATCGGCGCCGCACGCTCATTGTGGCACTCGGCCTGCTGGTCGGAACTGGCGTTGCGCTGCACCTGCTCGCCGATTGGCTGCTGAGTGGGCGCATTAAGCTGGATGTCTTTGTGCTGGTGTTCAGCGGCCTGTTGGCGGTGGCACCGATGCTGGTGGCGGCACGTCACCTGCCGCGCATCCTGCGCGCCACGCCACCTGCTGCAATGTTGAGAGGATGCCGTCATGGGCAGTAACAGTTTCGGCCGCCTGTTGACGGTCACCACCTTCGGCGAGTCGCACGGGCCGGCGATCGGCTGCGTGGTCGACGGTTGCCCGCCGGGCCTGGAGATCGCGCCGGAAGAATTCACCCACGATCTGCAGCGGCGTGCATCCGGCAAGAGCCGGCATACCTCGGCACGCCGCGAAGCCGACGAGATCGAGATCCTGTCCGGCGTCTACGAAGGCCGCACCACCGGCACGCCGATCGGCCTGCTGATCCGCAACACCGATCAGCGCAGCAAGGACTACAGCAACATCGCCCAGCAGTTCCGCCCCGGGCACGCCGACTACACCTATTGGCAGAAGTACGGCATCCGCGATCCGCGCGGCGGCGGGCGCTCGTCCGCGCGCGAGACCACCATGCGTGTGGCCGCCGGGGTGATCGCCAAGAAGTGGCTCAAGCAGCGCTACGGCGTGCTGGTGCGCGGATTTCTATCGCAGCTGGGCGAGATCCGCCCGACCGGTTTCGACTGGAATGCGGTCGAGGACAATCCGTTTTTCTGGCCGCATGCCGAGCAGGTGCCGGAGCTGGAAACTTACATGGACGCGCTGCGCAAGTCCGGCGACTCGGTCGGCGCGCGCGTGGACGTGGTGGCCGGTGGCGTGCCGGCGGGCTGGGGCGAGCCGATCTACGGCAAGCTCGATGCCGAACTGGCCGCCGCCTTGATGAGCATCAATGCGGTCAAGGGCGTGGAGATCGGCGACGGTTTCGCCAGCGCCGCGCAGAAGGGCACCGAACACCGCGACCTGATCACCCCGGAAGGCTTTCTCAGCAATCATGCCGGCGGCATCCTGGGCGGCATTTCCACCGGCCAGGCGATCACCGCCTCGATGGTGCTCAAGCCGACCTCCAGCCTGCGTCTGCCCGGCGCGACCGTGGACGCGGACGGCGCGGTGGTTGATGTGATCACCACCGGCCGCCACGACCCCTGCGTCGGCATCCGCGCCACCCCGATCGCCGAGGCGATGATGGCGCTGGTATTGATGGACCAGGCCTTGCGTCATCGCGCCCAGTGCGGCGATGTCGGCGAGGTGGCGCCACGCATTCCCGGTCAGGCCGATGTCTGAGTCGCCCCGCGCCAAGGTGTGGGTCAGCCAGCCGCTGTTCGACGATGTCGTCGCGCAGCTGGGCGAGCATTTCGAGCTGACCACCACCGCGCGCGTCACCGCGTATTCGCCGGCCGAGCTGGCTGCGCGGCTGGCATCGCTGGACGGTGCGCTGATCACCCTCAACGAGCGTATCGGCGCGGCGGAAATCGCTTCTGCACCGCAACTACGCGCGATCGCCAACGTCGGCGTGGGCTACAACAACCTGGATCTGGATGCGCTCAGCGCAGCCGGCATCCTGGCCAGCAACACCCCGGATGTACTGACCGAGACCACCGCCGATCTCGGCTTTGCCTTGCTGATGGCCACCGCGCGCCGCATCACCGAAGCCGAGCGCTGGCTGCGCGACGGGCAGTGGGGGCAGTGGTCGTTCAAGACCATGCTCGGTGCCGATATCCACGGCAGCACGCTGGGCATCCTGGGCATGGGCCGGATCGGGCAGGGTATCGCCCGCCGCGGCGCGCATGGCTTCGGCATGCGCGTGCTGTACCACAACCGCAGCCAGCTGCCGGCCACCACCGAACAGGCGCTCGGCGCGCAGTACGTGGACCTCGATACATTGCTGGCGCAGTCCGATCACCTGGTGCTGGTGCTGCCGTACACCAAGGACTCGCACCACATCATCGATGCCGCGGCGCTGGGCAAGATGCGCCCCACCGCCACGCTGGTGAATATCGCGCGCGGCGGCCTGGTCGATGAAAGCGCGCTGGCCGATGCGCTCGCCAATGGGCGCCTGGCCGGTGCCGGCCTGGATGTCTACGAAGGCGAGCCGGCCGTCCGTCCCGAGCTGCTGGCCCTGCGCAACGTCGTACTCACCCCGCATATCGGCAGCGCCAGCCTGGCCACGCGCCGCGCGATGGTGCAGCTGGCGGTGGACAACCTGATTGCCGCGCTGGGCAAAGGCGCCAATGCCGGCCACCCGCCGAGCGCGCTGAATGCTGATGCGGTGGCTGTTGCCAAACAGGGCGGCGCGCGCGCTGGTGAAGCGACCAGCACCGGCACCGGCAAAACCATCACGACCAAACGATAGGGAACCTCCGCGGCCAGCTTTGGAGGTTCCCCGAACCCACTGCGCAAGCGTATTCCCCACTTTCCTTATTCGATAAAGACAATCTCATGAGCAACGAAAACCGTCGTTTCAACGTCGCGGTCGTGGGCGCCACCGGCGCTGTCGGCGAGACCATGCTGAGCATCCTGGCCGAGCGCAACTTCCCGGTCGCCACCCTGTACGCGCTGGCCTCGGCGCGCTCGGCCGGCGGGCAGGTGGAGTTCAATGGCGGCAAGGTCGATGTGCTGGACCTGGCCGACTTCGATCCCACCGGCGTGGACATCGCGCTGTTCTCCGCAGGCGGCAGCGTGTCCAAGGAGTACGGCCCCAAGTTCGCCGCCGCCGGCGCGGTGGTGATCGATAATTCCTCCGCGTTCCGCTACGACGACGACGTGCCGCTGGTGGTGTCGGAGGTCAACCCTGAAGCGCTGAAGCAGCGCCCGCGCGGCATCGTCGCCAACCCCAATTGCTCGACCATGCAGATGCTGGTCGCGCTCGGCCCGATCCACCGCAAGTACGGCATCGAGCGCATCAATGTGGCGACCTACCAGTCGGTCTCCGGCGGCGGGCGTTCGGCGATGGAAGAGCTGGGCAAGCAGACCAGCGAGCTGCTGAGCTTCCAGCAGATCGACCCGCAGCGTTTCCCGGTGCAGATCGCCTTCAACCTGATTCCGCATATCGACGACTTCCAGGACAACGGCTACACCAAGGAAGAGATGAAGCTGGTCTGGGAGACGCGCAAGATCCTGGGCGACGACTCCATCCAGGTAAATCCCACCGCGGTGCGCGTGCCGGTGTTCTACGGTCACTCCGAAGCGGTGGCGATCGAAACCCGCGACAAGATCAGCGTCGAAGACGCGCGCGCGCTGCTGGCCGCATCGCCCGGCGTGGAAGTAGTGGACGAGCGCAAGCCTGGCGGCTACCCGACGCCGGTCACGCATGCCTCCGGCAAGGACGCGGTGTTCGTCGGCCGTATCCGTGAGGACCTGTCGCATCCGCGCGGCCTGAATCTGTGGATCGTCTCGGACAACATCCGCAAGGGCGCCGCGCTCAACGCCGTGCAGCTGGCCGAGCTGGTCGCACAGGAAGGCTGAGCACGGGAGTTTGTAGGGGCGCGCTGGCGCGCGATGAAGCTCTCCCAGTGAAGCCTCATCGCGCGCAAGCGCGCTCCTACCCATGCACTGTCGATGGCCTGCAGCATGCATGTCGCATCGCGGCATCGCGGCGGCATCTGCGCTCTGCGTCGGGTCGCCGACTTTTTCGCTCATGCAGCGGCTATATTGATGCCCATGAAACATAGGGGCGGGGGCGCGATGCGTCCGATACAAGGGATAGGTGCGCTGCTGCTGATGGCCTGCAGTGGCGCTGCCATGGCGTTGGGCTTGGGCGATATCCGGGTGCTGTCCAGGCCCGGGCAGCCGTTGGTGGCCGAGATCCCGGTCATCTCCAACGAGCCGGGCGAACTCGACAACGCACGCGTGGCGCTGGCATCGGCTACCACGTTTGCACGGGTCGGCCTGGAGCGCCCGCAGGGCCTGGTCAGCAACCTGCAGTTCCAGTTCGCGCAGGACGCGCGCGGGCGTGCGGTGATCCGTGTGACCAGCAGCCAGGCAGTGGAGCAGCCGGCGATCAACTTCCTGATCGAGGTGGAGTGGGGCCAGGGCCGGCTGGTGCGCGAATATTCCGCACTGGTCGATGCGCCCAACACCGCCGCGGCGATCGCCGAGCCAGGCATCGAGGCGCCGCGCGCCGGGGCCAGCAATGCCATCGCACGCGCGCCGGCCGCCGCGCCCGCAGCCGCTGCCGAGCGCGCCGGACAGGCCGCCGACGCGGCGGCGCCCGGCACGCGTTCCAGCACGCGCGCTGCCGCGCCGGTGCCGGCCGGCGATGCGTTGCCGGCGGTGCGCTCGGGCCAGACCTTGTCGGAGATCGCTGCCGCGTTGGCCCGTTCCAGCGGGCATTCGCTCGACCAGACCATGCTGGCGCTGCTGCGTAACAACCCGGACGCCTTCATCGGCGGCAACATCAATCGATTGAAGCAGGGCGCAGTGCTGCGCACCCCGCAGGAAGATGCGCTGGCGCAGGTCGGCGCCGCCGAGGCGGCGGTGATGGTGCGCGAGCAGGCCGCGCAGTGGCGTCAGGCGCGCTCGGCGATGCCGCAGCCGGCCGAGGCCGGCGCTGCGGCCGCAACGCCTGCGCCTGCCGCAGCGGCGGCCTCGGCGGCTGCCGGCGCGCGACTCGAGATCGCACCTGCAGTGGCGAGTCAAACCAACACCGCCGGCGCCACGTCCGGCACCAGTGCCGAAGGCGAGGGCGACATGGCGGCCAACCAACAGTTACAACAGGCCAGAGAAGACATCGCCACCCGCGATGCGGAATTGCAGGATCTGCGCACCCGCGTGGCCGATCTGGAAAAGCTCAAGCAGCAACAGCAAGCCTTGATCGCCATGAAGGACACCGACCTGGCGGCCGCGCAGAAGCGGCTGTCGGAGACGCCGGCTGCGGCACAGCAGGGCAGCGGGTTCCCGCTGTGGCTGATCGGTGGCCTGGTGTTGATCGTCGCGGCGGTCGTCGCTTGGCTGGCGGCGCGTCGGCGCAAACCCTCGCCGCTGCCGCCGTTGCCGCGGCGTCAGTTCGATTTCGTGCCGGTCGGTGCCGCGGCAGACGCCGCCGAACCGCAGGACGATGCGCAGGCCACCGTGCCCAGCGAACACGATGTGCTGCACGACCCCGAATTCGAGCAGGCCGATCTGCGCGAGGAAGAACGCGCCTACCAGACGCAGCAACCGCTGTCCGATGTGCTGCGCCGCGAGCCGCTGTTGTCCGAGCCTGCCGCCGCGCCGCCGGTGGTCGCCAGCGAGGACTGGCGCTCGCTGCGCGCAACGCCGCCAGCGCTTCCGGTAGAGCAGCCGGCGTTCGTTGCGCCTGAGGACCCGATGCCGGAGCCGCCGAGGTCCGCGCACGCGCAGCCGGAAGACGGCCAGCCGCCATACGGTGACGTTGCGCACGCCAGCAACGATCTGCCGCCGGGCGTGCCGTCCGCGTCGGTCGCCACACAGGACCGCCTGGATATCGATCCGGCCCCCATCGCGCCGGCCGCTGTGCCCAGCGCGGTGAACAGCAGGGAATTCGTCTCGGCAGGGCGCGATCGTCTGGAGCTGGCCGTGGCCTACATGGACCTTGGCGACAGGGACACCGCGCGCGGCCTGTTGCTGGAAGTCGCCGCAACCGGCGACGAGGCCAGCCGCGCCGAGGCCGCCGAACTGCTGGAACGCCTGGCATGAGCCCGGCGCTGGACAGCATGGCCGCCGCACGCGAGCGCCGCATCGATTACGTGGAATTCGCCTCGCTCGATCTGGAGGCCAGTCGCGCCTTTTTCGAAGCCGTGTTCGGCTGGCAGTTTCAGGCCTATGGCCCGGATTATCTGGCCTTCAACGACGGTCGTCTGGACGGCGGTTTCTATCGCGTCACCGCCGCAGCGCCGGCAGACGCTGGCCCATTGGTCGTGCTGTATGCCGATGCGCTGGAGCCCATGGCCGAGCAGATCCTTGCCGCCGGTGGCGAGATCGTCAAGCCGGTGTTCGGCTTTCCCGGCGGCAGCCGCTTTCATTTCCGCGAGCCGGGCGGTAACACGCTGGCGGTGTGGTCCGAGCGCGCGGTCGGCTAGTCCGCGCGCTCCATCGATTCGATAACAGGCAGGTTCCGATGCGTTACGCGCTGGGCGTGGAGTACGACGGCAGCGAGTTTCAGGGCTGGCAGCAGTTGGGGGAACATGGCGGGCCGAGCGTACAGGCCAGCCTGCAGGCGGCGCTGTCCTCGGTGGCCGATGCCCCGGTGCAGGTGGTGTGCGCAGGCCGCACCGATGCCGGCGTGCATGGCGAATGCCAGGTGGTGCATTTCGACAGCGATGCGCGCCGCGAGCCGCGTGGCTGGATGCTGGGCACCACCGCGCGCCTGCCGCCATCGATCGCGGTGCGCTGGTGCGTGCCGGCGGCCGCCGACTTCCATGCGCGGTTTTCCGCACGCGCACGCCGCTACCGGTATCGCCTGCTCAATCGGCAGATACGCCCGGCGCTGTATCGCCAGACCTTGAGCTGGGAACGGCGCCCGCTGGATGCCGATGCCATGCACGCAGCCGCGCAGGCCTTGCTGGGCGAGAACGACTTCAGCGCATTTCGCAGCGTGCAATGCCAGGCCCTGCATGCACGCCGCAACCTGCAGGCCATCAGCGTGCAACGCATCGGCGAGGTGGTGGAGGTGCAGGTCCAGGCCAATGCATTCCTTCATCACATGGTGCGGAATATTGTTGGCTCGCTGATCCTGATCGGAACCGGAGAACAACCGGGCGACTGGATCGCGACGTTGCTGGCCGGCCGCGACCGCACGGTGGCCGGGCCGACAGCGCCGCCACAAGGCCTGGTCTTCATCGGGCCGCTGTATCCCGCAGAGTGGCATCTGCCCGCTGAGGTAACCCAATGAATCGATCGCTGTACCGCACCCGTATCAAGTTCTGTGGCATGACCCGCGCCGGTGATATTCGACTGGCCGGCGAGCTGGGTGTGGACGCGGTAGGTTTCATCTTTGCGCATGGCAGCCCGCGCCGCGTGGCGCCGGCCGAGGCGCGCGCAATGCGCCAAGCCACTGCGCCGATGGTCGATGTGGTGGCGCTGTTCCGCAACAACTCCAAGGAAGAAGTGCGCGAAGTGGTGCGCACCGTACGTCCGACCTTGCTGCAGTTCCATGGCGAGGAAGACGACGCGTTCTGCCGCAGCTTCAACCTGCCGTATCTGAAGGCGGTGCCGATGGGCAGCGGCGGGATGAATGGCGAGGACGCCAACGCGCGAACCCTGCAGCTCGCCTTTCCCAATACCGCCGGTTTCCTGTTCGACAGCCATGCACCCGGCACAGGCGGCGGCACCGGCAAGACCTTCGATTGGTCGCGCCTGCCGACCGGCCTGCATCGCCCATTTCTCCTGGCCGGCGGCATCACCGCCGACAACGTGTTCGATGCGATCGTGGCAACGCTGCCATGGGGTGTGGACGTGTCCAGCGGCGTGGAGCTGGCGCCCGGCATCAAGGACGGCCACATGATGCGCAAGTTCGTCGAAGAAGTGCGCCGGGCCGATTGTCACGAGATGGGGTGAGTTGGGGAGTCGGGAATCGGGATTGGGGAATCGGAGTAGGCAGTCTGCTTCGTTGTTTTGATTGCCCTAGATCTTTCGCTTCTCTGATGATCGATTGTTCGGTCGCTGTTTCGCAGACCACTGAGGTTTCAAATTAGACGCTTGCGGCATCCGTGGTGCGCTGCTGATCTTCTGAAAGTGCGCTACGCAACCAGCCGGCGAGCTGGTCGATGCGTGGATCCGGGTTGCGCCTTGCGGCGCACAGCACCCAGCGGCCGCGGGTTGGCGTGAAGCCCCAGGGCGCCAGCAGGCGTCCGGCGGCCAGGTCCGCGGCAACCAGCGGTTGCGGTGCGATCGCCACGCCCAGTCCGGCGGCGGCGGCTTCCAGCAGGTAGACCAGATGTTCGAATTCGGTGCCGAAGCGCAGTGCTTCGGCTACCACGCCATGGCTTTGCGCCCATTCCGGCCAGGCCTGCGGGCGCGAGCGGGTATGCAGCAAGGCGTGATCGAGCAGGGCGGCAGGCGCTCTGCCAGCCAGCTGCGTCGCCGATGCCAGTTGCGGACTCAACACTGGACCAATCCACTCCACCCCCAGCTCGTGCACCTGCCAGTCGCCTGGCCAGGGCGGGGTGTCCAGCAGCAGGGCCGCATCCAGGCCGTCCAGATCCGGGCCGGGCGCCTGCTCGTTGGCCGACAGGTGCAGGCGCACCTGCGGCAGATCCCGCTGTAACCGGCCCAGCCGCGGGATGACCCAGCGCGCGAGCAGGCTGCCCGAGCAGCCCAGCACCAGCGGCGCCTCGCTGCTGGGGCGCCGCAACGCCGCCCAGGTGTCACTGATCAGCGCAAAGCCCTCACCGGTCGCATCGCGCAGCCGGACGCCGGCGGGCGTCAGCACCAGGCCGCGGCCCTGGCGGGTGAACAGCGCCGCGCCCAGGGCCTGTTCCAGTGAGCGCACGTGCCGGCTGATGGCGCCATGGGTCACGTGCAACTCCTGCGCGGCCCGGCTGACGCTCTGCAGACGCGCCGCGGATTCGAACGCGCGTAGCGCTGCCAGCGGTGGAAGCAGGGTGCTCATATGTGAGTCCAGGTCACAGGTTGCGGCAATCTTATCGATTTATCGCGCGCCGTGGCTGCGCTACAGTAATGCTTCTTGTATGACCGCATCGCTGCAGAGGATTCCCATGTCGGCCCAGCCCATCAGTGACTTTCACGCCTATCCGGACGCTGCCGGCCACTTCGGCAAGTTTGGTGGCCGGTTCGTCGCCGAGACCTTGATCGGCCCGTTGCAGGAACTGGCTGCCGCCTATGACCAAGCGCGCCAGGATCCGGCCTTCATTGCCGAGTACGACAAGGATCTCAAGCATTACGTCGGCCGGCCCAGCCCGATTTACCACGCCGAGCGCCTGAGCCGCGAAGTGGGCGGCGCGCAGATCCTGCTCAAACGCGAGGACCTGAACCACACCGGCGCGCACAAGATCAACAACACCATCGGCCAGGCCCTGCTGGCCAGCCGCATGGGCAAGACCCGCATCATCGCCGAGACCGGCGCCGGCCAGCATGGCGTGGCCAGCGCCACGGTCGCCGCGCGGCTGGGCCTGGAGTGCGTGGTCTACATGGGTGCCACCGACATCGAGCGGCAGAAGATCAACGTCTACCGCATGAAACTGCTCGGTGCCACGGTGATCCCGGTGACCTCCGGCTCGGCCACGCTCAAGGACGCGCTCAACGAGGCGATGCGCGACTGGGTCACCAACGTGCAGGACACCTTCTACATCATCGGCACCGTGGCCGGCCCGGATCCGTATCCGCGCATGGTGCGTGACTTCAATGCGATTGTCGGCCGCGAAGCGCGCGTGCAGATGCTGGAAGACTTCGGCCGCCTGCCGGATGCGATCAGCGCCTGCGTCGGTGGCGGCAGCAATGCGATCGGCCTGTTCCATGCCTTCCTCAACGACCCGGGCGTCAAGATCTACGGTGCCGAAGCGGCCGGCGACGGCATCGCCAGCGGCCGTCATGCGGCGTCGATCGCGGCCGGGCGCCCCGGCGTGCTGCATGGCAACCGCACCTATGTGATCTGCGACGACGACGGCCAGATCACCGAAACCCATTCGATCTCCGCCGGCCTGGATTACCCGGGCGTGGGCCCGGAGCATTCGTTCCTGTCCGACAGCGGCCGCGCGGTCTACCAGGGCATTACCGACGACGAAGCGATGGCTGCCTTCCATCTGCTGGCGCATACCGAAGGCATCCTGGCCGCGCTCGAATCCAGCCACGCGGTGGCGCAGTCGATCAAGCTCGCGCGCGAGATGCCCAAGGACGCGTTGATCCTGTGCAACCTGTCCGGCCGCGGCGACAAGGACGTGCACACCATCGCTGCGCGCGAAGGCGTGCAGGTCTGATGCCACTGCGGCGCGTCACCGTGACCGCGCTGGCCGATCAGCCGGGCGAACAGGAGTTGCTGTTCGCCTGGCTCGATCGCTGGGCGCCGCAGATCCGCAGCTGCTCGGAAAACAGCGGCTGCGGCTGCTGCCTGGACAGTTTCGACCTCGAGGTCGAAGCCCAGGCATTGGCCGAACTGCCGCCTGCCATGTACCAGGACATCCATTGAAGCGGTCGCACCGCCTCTAAACTTTTGCAAGGTCTTTCAATGCGTCGTATCGACGAAACCTTCCAGCGCCTGCGCGCCGATGGCCGCAAGGCGCTCATCCCCTTCATCACCGCCGGCGACCCGTCGCTGGAAGCCACCGTGCCGGTCATGCACGCGCTGGTGCGTGCCGGTGCTGACGTCATCGAGCTGGGCGTGCCGTTCTCCGACCCGATGGCCGACGGTCCCACCATCCAGCGCAGCTCCGAGCGCGCGCTGGGCCGTGGTGCCGGCTTGGCCTACGTGCTGGAGGCGGTGCACGAATTCCGCCGCGAAGACGCCACCACACCGGTGGTGTTGATGGGCTACCTCAACCCGATCGAGATCCACGGCACCCGGCGCTTCGCCGAAGCCGCCGTCGCTGCCGGGGTGGATGGCCTGCTCCTGGTCGATCTGCCGCCCGAAGAGGCGGCCGAGACCCGCGCCATCTTCACCGAGGTCGGCCTGGCCCTGATCGCGCTGGCCTCGCCGACCACCAGCGAGCAGCGCCTGGACATGCTGTGCAGCAGCGCCCAGGGCTATCTCTACTACGTCAGCTTCGCCGGCGTCACCGGCGCCTCGAATCTGCTCGACACCCATGCCGCCAGCGACCGCCTGCGCCAGCTGCGTCGGCGTGCCGGCGCCCCGGTGGTGGCCGGCTTCGGCATCAAGGACGCCGCCAGCGCCGCCGCGATGGCCGTCGACGCCGAAGGGGTGGTGGTCGGCAGCGCCCTGGTCGCCGCGCTGGCCGAAGCCACCGACGTCCGCAGCGCCCGCGAACACGCCGAAGCCTTCGTGGCCCCACTGCGCCAGGCGCTCGACCAGGCCTGAAACCAACGCCGCGTTCTCCTGCAGGGGGAGACGGCGCGGCCTGCGCGCCACTGGTGCGCAGGCCTTTAAGCGCCCGCGCGGCAGGCACGGGCCGGGCCCGCCGGCCCTGCATTTAGCCTCCGCGCTACCTCGGCTTTCCCGCGGCGCGTTAGACTGTCGCCCCTCTGCGGCCCGCATGGCCGCCCTGCATGGATTGTCATACACGCATGAGCTGGCTCAGCAAATTGATGCCCTCCGGCATCCGCACCGAGAACACCCCGGCCAAGAAGCGCAGCGTCCCCGAGGGCCTGTGGGAGAAGTGCAGCAACTGCGGCAGCGCGCTGTACGGGCCCGAGCTCGAGGAAAACCTCGAGGTGTGTCCCAAGTGCGACCACCATATGGCGATCCGCGCGCGCGCGCGCCTGAACTCGCTGTTCGATCCCGACACCGCGACCACCGAGATCGCCGCCCAGCTGGGCCCGGTCGACGTGCTCAAGTTCAAGGACCAGAAGCGTTATGGCGAGCGCATCAAGGCCAGCCAGAAGAGCAGCGGCGAGTACGACGCACTGATCGCCATGCGCGGCACGCTCAAGGGCAATCCGCTGGTCGCCGCGGCCTTCGACTTCGCCTTCATGGGCGGTTCGATGGGCTCGGTGGTCGGCGAGCGCTTCGCACGCGCGGCCGAAGTGGCGCTGGAAGTCGGCTGCCCGTTCGTGTGCTTTTCCGCCAGCGGCGGGGCGCGCATGCAGGAGGGCTTGTTCTCGCTGATGCAGATGGCCAAGACCTCTGCCGCGCTCGGTCGCCTGCGCGAAGCCGGCCTGCCGTACATCTCGGTGCTGACCCATCCCACCACCGGTGGCGTGTCGGCCTCGTTCGCGATGCTGGGCGATATCAATATCGCCGAGCCGCATGCCCTGATCGGTTTCGCCGGCCCGCGCGTGATCGAGCAGACCGTGCGCGAGACCCTGCCGGAAGGCTTCCAGCGTTCGGAGTTCCTGCTCGACCACGGTGCCATCGACCAGATCTGCGACCGCCGCGACCTGCGCGACCGCATCGCCGATCTGACCGCGATGATGATGCGCCAGCCGCATCCGCAGGACGCGGCCGCATGAGGCCAGTGGTTGCGCGCATGCGCGACACCGTCGCACGCGCCGCTGCGCGCGCGTCCACCCTTAGACAGGAACACCGCAACGCATGAGCAGTCGCAAGTATTTTGGAACCGACGGCATCCGCGGTCGGGTCGGGCAGGGCGTGATCTCGGCCGATTTCGTGCTGCGGCTGGGCAATGCGCTCGGTCGGGTGCTGACCAAGGGCCGCAGCAAGCGTCCGCTGGTGCTGATCGGCAAGGACACCCGGATCTCCGGCTACATGTTCGAAGCCGCGTTGGAAGCCGGCCTGGTCGCCGCCGGCGCCGACGTGCAGCTGATCGGCCCGATGCCGACCCCGGCCATCGCCTTCCTGACCAACACCCTGCGTGCCGACGCCGGCGTGGTAATCAGCGCTTCGCACAACCCGCATTACGACAACGGCATCAAGTTCTTTTCTGCCGAAGGCGAGAAGCTCGACGACGCCACTGAAGCGGCGATCGAGGCCGCGCTGGACGAGCCGTTCCACACCGTGGAATCGGAGCGCCTGGGCAAGGCGATCCGCACCCGTGATGCGATCGGCCGTTACATCGAATTCTGCAAGGCCAGCGTGGCGCGCGGGTTCACCCTGCACGGCCTGAAGATGGTGCTGGATTGCGCGCATGGCGCGACCTATCACATCGCGCCGATGCTGTTCCGCGAGCTGGGTGCGGACGTGGTCGTCATCGGTGCCGCACCGGACGGGCTCAATATCAACGCCGGTGTCGGCTCCACCCATATCGACAACCTCGCCGCCAAGGTGCGCGAGAGCGGTGCGCAGCTCGGCATCGCCTTCGATGGCGATGGCGATCGCGTGCTGATGGCCGACGACCAAGGCAACCCGGTCGATGGCGACGATCTGCTCTATGTGCTCGCGCGCTCCTGGCAGGCCAGCGGCCGGCTCACCGGCACCGTGGTCGGCACCTTGATGACCAACTACGGTCTGGAACAGGCGCTGGCCACATTGAACATTCCGTTCCAGCGCGCCAAGGTCGGCGACCGCTACGTGCACCAGGCCCTGGTCGAGGGCGGCGGCACGCTGGGCGGCGAAACCTCCGGCCACCTGCTGTGCCTGGATCGCGCCACCACTGGCGATGGCATCGTCAGCGCGCTGCAGGTGCTCGAGGCGCTGGGGCGCGACGGGCAGAGCCTGCGCAAGGCCCTGGGCAGCCTGAGCAAGGTGCCGCAGAAGACCGTCAATGTGCGGCTGGGGGGCGGGGCGGCCAAGGCGATCGTGGAGGCCGCCGGCGTGCAGCAGGCGCTGCAGCAGGCGCAGGCCGCCGTGCAGGGCCGTGGGCGCGCGTTCCTGCGTCCGTCTGGCACCGAGCCGGTGGTGCGCGTGACCGTGGAAGCCGACGACGCCAGCCTGATGCAGGACACGCTCGACCGTCTTTCCGGAGCCGTGCGTGACGCGGCGTGAGTCGCTGATCATTGGTGTGTGCGTGGTCTTTGCCAAGGCCGCGACGTTCTACCTGTTGTATCGCCTGCTGTCCTGAGCGGCAGGCCTTCCTTTCGACTTCCCGACTTCAACTGCAGATATCCGTATGAGCGCCCGCATCCCGACCCTGGACATCACCCGTTTCGACAGCGACCGCGACGCCTTCGTCGCCGAGCTCGGCGCGGCTTATCGGCAGTGGGGCTTTGCCGGCATCCGCAACCACGGCATCGCGCAGGCCGACATCGACGCGGCGTATGACGTGTTCAAGGCGTTCTTCGCACTGCCCGAAGAGGTCAAGCGTCGCTATCACGTGGAAGGCAGCGGCGGTGCGCGCGGCTACACCGCGTTCGGCGTGGAGACCGCCAAGGATTCCAAGCATTTCGATCTGAAGGAGTTCTGGCACATCGGTCGCGAGATCGCGGACGATTCGCCGTACCGCGCGGTGATGGCGCCGAACCTGTGGCCCGAAGAAGTCCCCGGCTTCCGTGAGCGCGGCTATCGCCTGTACCAGCAGCTGGACCACCTGGGCTCGCGCGTGCTGTCGGCATTGGCGCTGCATATCGGCCTGCCGCAGGACTATTTTGTCGACAAGACCAACAACGGCAACTCGATCCTGCGGCCGATCCACTATCCGCCGATCACCAGCGACGACATCCCCAACGTGCGCGCCGGTGCGCACGGCGACATCAATTTCATCACCCTGCTGGTCGGCGCCAGCGCGGCCGGTCTGGAAGTGCGCTCCAACGATGGCGAGTGGGTGCCGTTCACTGCCGACGCCGACACCATCGTGGTCAATATCGGCGACATGCTGCAGCGCCTGACCAACCATGTGTATCCGTCCACCATCCATCGCGTGGTCAACCCGCCGGGCGAACAGGCGCGCAAGCCGCGCTATTCGGTGCCGTTCTTCCTGCATCCCAATCCGGATTTCCTGATCGACGTGCTGCCTTCGTGCATCACCGCCGACAATCCGAGCCGTTATCCCGAGCCGATTACCGCGCACGGTTTTCTGGAAGAACGTCTGCGCGAGATCAAGCTGAAGTAATCCGTTCGCAGCCGCGACAGCGCAGCCAGCGGCTGCGCTCGCAGCATCGGCAATGACCTCCGCCACAGTTTGATTCATAAAATTCCGCTGGCGGCTGGTTAAAGCTTGCATTCACCTCAGCCGATAACCCAGTCTGATCGCTAGCGCGACGTCGGATTCGCCTGGCGTGCGCTGCCGATTGCACTAGGCTTGGGGGGCGCATGCGGACGCAGTGGTTCAAACGGATCGGCCCGGTTGCGGGGTTGCTGGCGTATTGCGCCGCAAGCTGTGCGTTGGCGACGCCGCTCAGCGTCACCGTTGTCGATGCCAACGGCATGTTGGTCGATGCGGTAGTGAGTCTGGAGCCGGCACGTCCGGTGGCCGCCGGCGGGACGCCCAGAACCGTCGAGATGGACCAGGTCAACTCGCAGTTCGTGCCTGCGGTGCTGGCGGTGCGCACCGGCACCCTGGTGCGGTTTCCCAACAACGACCAGATTCGCCATCAGGTCTATTCGTTCTCTGCCGCAAAGCGGTTCGAGTTGCCGCTGTTCCAGGGCAGCACTGCCGCGCCGGTGCGCTTTGACCAGGCTGGGCTGGTGACGGTGGGTTGCAATATCCACGACTGGATGCTGGGCTATATCGTGGTGGTGGACACGCCGTATTTCGGCAAGACCGGCAGCGACGGTCGCGTGCAGCTGGATGCGCCGGCAGGCAACTACACCTTGCGGGTCTGGCATCCGCGCATCAAGGGCGCCGCGCTCGCCGCGCCGGTGGCGCTTGCGCGCGAGGCCGTGCAACGGCGCGTGACCTTGCAGACCAGCGGCCCCGTACCAGCGGTGGCACCTCCGGATGCGCGGGTGCGCGCGCTGCAGGACAAGTTCCGCCGCGCCGACCCGCAGAAGCCCAAGCCATGAAGGCCATGCGCCTGCATACCCGCATCGCGGCGTTTCTGGTGCTGGTCGTGCTCGCCACGCAGGCGTTGACCTTCATCGCGGTGCAGGTCGCCACCGAGCGCAGCGTCAAAGCGCAACTTGGCGAAGAGCTGCAGATCGGCGAGCGCGTCTGGCAACGCATCAATCTGCGCCGCGACGAACAGCTGATGCAGTCGGCCTCGGTGCTGGCCGACGACTTCGGTTTCCGCGCGGCCGTGGCCAGCGGCGATGTGCCGACCATGCAATCGGCATTGCGCAACCACGCCGCGCGCATGTCGGCGCAGACCGCGCTGCTGCTGGCGCCGGATGGCGAATTTTTGACCGGGCTTGCCGATCTGCCGCAAGCCGAACAGCTGCGCGCAGTGCAGACCCTGCTGCAGCAGGCGCAGCGCGATGGGCGCGCGGTTGGCGTGGTCGCACTGGACCAACGCATCGTGCGGCTGGCGGTGGTGCAGGTACTGGCACCGAGCCGGGTGGGCTGGATCGCGATCGGCAACGAATCCGGCGACGGTCTCGCGCAGGATTTCCGTTCCACCACCGGGCTGGATGCGACCTTCTTCACCGATGGTCCGCCGGTGCGGGTGCTGGCGTCCACGTTGGAGCCGGCCGCGCGCGCCGAGTTCGCGCAGCAGTTGCCGACCGCCGAACGCGCACAGGGCGCGGCGGTCGCGTTGACGCTGGCCGAGTCGCGTTACCTGGTCAAACTGCAGTCGATCCAGGGCGACAGCCATGTGCGGGTCGCGCTGCAGGCCTCGCTGGATCGCGCGGTGGCGCCGTACCGCGTGCTCAAGTTGCGCATCCTGCTGCTGGCGGGCCTGGCCACGGCTGCGGCGCTGGGTGTGGCGATCTTCCTGGCGCGCAGCGTCAGCAGGCCGGTCGCGCAGCTGGTACAGGCAGCGCGGCGCATCCAGCGCGGCGACTACCACACCGCGGTCGAGGTGCCATCCGGGCGCGAACTGGCCGAGTTGGCCGACAGCTTCGGTCGCATGCAGCAGCAGATCGCCAGCCGCGAGCAGCACATCCTGCATCAGGCGCGCCACGATGCCCTGACCGGTCTGCCCAATCGCATCTGGTTGCTGGAGCGGCTGAAGGACGTGGTGGAGCAGACCGTGGCCTCCGGCGGCACGGCCGCAGTGCTGATCCTGGATCTGGAACGTTTCAAGGAACTCAACGACAGCCTGGGCCACGATTTCGCTGACCAGGTCCTGGTCGAAGCAGGCCGCCGCCTTGCCGACGTGGTGCAGGAACCCAATCTCGTCGGGCGGCTGGGCAGCGACGAATTCATGGTGGTGGTGGCGCAGACCGACGTCACCACCGTGCAGCAGGATGCGCAGCGCTTGCTGCTGCAGTTGCGCCGCCCGCTGGCGCTGCCGCAGGCGCGCATCCAGCTGGAGGCCAGCATCGGCATCGCCCTGATTCCCGAACACGGCGCCGATCCGGACACCTTGTTGCGGCGCGCGGACATCGCACGGCGCCAGGGCGGCAACGTCACCACCGTCGGCGCCAGCGTGTATCGCCTGGGCCAGGACGAGCAGCATCTGCGCCGGCTGCGCCTGACCGGCGATCTGCGCCAGGCCATCGGCGGCAACGAGCTGACCTTGCGCTTCCAGCCCAAGATCTGCCTGCGCAACGATCGCGTCGAACAGGTCGAGGTGCTGGTGCGCTGGCAGCATCCGGTGCTCGGGGCGATCGGCCCGGACGAATTCATTCCGCTGGCCGAGCACTCCGGCGTAATCCATCCCTTGACCCGCTTCGTGCTGGACGAGGCGCTGCGCTGCCAGGCGCAATGGCGCAGGCAGGGGCTGGAACTGGGCATGGCGATCAATCTCTCCGCGCTGGATCTGTCCGATCCCGGCCTGCCGGATTACGTGCGTGGCCGTCTGGAGCATCACGCGGTGCCGGCGCAGTCGGTGACGCTGGAACTGACCGAAAGCGCGCTGATGCGCGATGTCGAATCGGCGCTGCACATGTTGCATCAGCTGCGCAGCGTCGGCGTGCGCCTGTCCATCGACGACTTCGGCACCGGCTATTCCTCGTTGGCGCAACTCAAGCGCATGCCGGTGAACGAATTGAAGATCGACAAGAGCTTCGTCATGCAACTGGCCGAGGGCACCGACGATGCGTTCATCGTGCGCAGCACGATCGATCTCGGGCACAACCTGGGCTTGAGCGTGATCGCCGAAGGCGTGGAGAACGCCACCGCGCTGGGGCTGCTGCGCGGTTATGGCTGCGACATGGTGCAGGGCTATCTGTATTCGCCGCCACTGGAAGAAGTGCCGCTGGTCGCCTGGTGCATGCGGCAACTCGATCTGGCGCCGGCGGCGCAGGCAGGAGTGCATCGATGAGCAAATGGCGGGGCGCGCTGCTGTCTGCAGCGCTGGCCGGGCTGGCCAGCGCACCCGCGTCGGCGATCGCCGGCGACGGGCGCCTGCTCGCCACCGGTGGCGTGTCGATGATCGAAGGCAGCAGCGGTGGCGGCATCGTGCCGTGGGCCACGCTGTCGGGCTACGGCACCCGCGACGAACTCGGCAGCGTGCTGTTCGCCACGCATGTGGACAGCGGCGATTACCGGCTCGACGTGCAGGGTGCCGCGCTGACGGTCGGCAACCGGCTGGAACTTTCGCTGGCGCGGCAACGGCTGGATCTGGGCACCCTGCAGGACCGGCTGGGCCTGCCATGGAATGCGCTTGGCCAGGACGTGTTCGGCGCCAAGCTGCGGGTCTACGGCGATCTGGTCTACGGACATGCGCCGCAGGTCAGCGTGGGCGTGCAGTACAAACGCCTCCGCAATGGCACGCTGCCGCTGGCGATCGGCGCGCGCGACGATCACGGCACCGATGTGTATGTCAGTGCCAGCCGGTTATTTCTGCAGGCCGCGGGCGGCTATCAACTGCTGCTCAACGGGACGCTGCGCGCGACCCGCGCCAATCAGACCGGCTTGCTCGGTTTCGGCGGCGATCGCCGCAACGCCTATCGGCTGGTTGGCGAAGCCAGCGCCGCCGTCGTGCTGTCGCCGGCGTGGGTGGTCGGCGTGGAATATCGCGACAAGCCCGACAACCTCGGCTTCGCCCGCGAGCAGGCCTGGGCGGATGCATTCGTGGCCTGGTTTCCCAGCAAGCATGTGTCCCTGACCGCGGCCTGGGCCGAGCTTGGCGACATCGCCACACTCACCGACCAACGCGGTCCCTATCTTTCCCTGCAGGTGGCGTTCTGATGAATCGACGGCTGCGCTGGCCCTTGCTGTGCATGCTGGCGCTGATGAGTGCCTGCGCCACCACGCAACCGCGCCCCACGCTCTACGACGAACTCGGCGGGCAGGCTGGGATCGAAGCGCTGGTGGAAACCATGCTGTCGCGCATCGCCGACGACCAACGCATCGTCGACAAGTTCGCGCGCGTCAACATCGTGATGCTCAACGAGCGCCTGGTGCAGAAGTTCTGCCATGTCGCCGACGGCCCGTGCCCGGATACCGCCAAGTCGATGCAGCAGGCGCACGCGCACCTGGCCATTCGCGAAGGCGACTTCAATGCGCTGGTGGAGGATCTGAACTGGGCGATGGATCAGCGCAAGATTCCGCGCCGCACGCAGAACCGTCTGCTGGCGCGGTTGGCGGCCATGCACGGCGAAATTGTCAATCACTGAGGCTGTCGCATCGCTACCGCGCGCAGCGATGGGCGCGCGTGGTCGCTGCTCGTAACACCATGTTTCCAGCCACGGGCTGCGGCTGTGGGCGGCGCCGTTCACAGCATCCGACGTCCGCTCGCGACGTATTGCCAGTCGCCCTGCGCTGCAGACAGGAGGGAGGCCGCGGCCGGTACCGGTGGTGACCATGGCAACGGACAAGCGGGCAGTTGCAAGCGGCGCGCGGTCACGGGTGTGTGGCTGCGCAGGCAAGACGCTGCAGGCAGCCGATGCGCCGCCGCCTCTCACTGCAAC
Organism: Xanthomonas sp. NCPPB 1826; assembly: GCF_056725285.1. Classification (NCBI taxonomy): domain Bacteria; kingdom Pseudomonadati; phylum Pseudomonadota; class Gammaproteobacteria; order Lysobacterales; family Lysobacteraceae; genus Xanthomonas; species Xanthomonas sp. NCPPB 1826. The sequence continues at coordinate 3,210,738 of NZ_CM161521.1, read as the reverse complement.
GGACGCACTCGCTGCGATCCGCGCGCCATCAGGCGCAGTGCGAGCGCATGCGGCATCACGCGCAAGGCCGCATTGACCAGGCGATAGCGCCAGCCCGGCACGGCCAGCACCTGGCCGCGTTCCAGCGCGGCAATGCCGTACTCGGCCACGTCGTCGGCCTGCAGCCACGCCCAGCGGGGCAGGGTGGACATCGCCGCGCGGGTGCCGGTGACATCGTGAAACTCCGACCAGGCAAATCCGGGACACAGCGCGCAGACCTTGACTGCGCAGTCGGCATTCTCCAGTGCCAGTGATTCGCTGAAGCGCAGCAGGAAGCTCTTGCTGGCTGCATACAGCGTCTGCCCGTCGGCACTCGGCGTCAGTGCGGCGAACGAGGCCACATTGAGGATCCGGCCCTGGCCGCTGGCGCGGATCATCGGCAAGAGCCGCCAGGTCAGCTCGCACACCGCGCCCACCATCACTTGCAGAAAGCGTGCATGCGTGGCCCAGTCGTTGTGTAGATAGCGGCCCGGCACGCCGTAGCCGGCGTTGTTGACCAGGGTGCCCACCGTCCAGCCATTGCGCTGGATCTGCGCAACCAGTGTTTCGACCGCGGCGGGATCGCCCAGATCGGCCGGCACCACTTCCACCCGCACCAACGGCCGCAACTCTTCGGCCAGCGCCTGCAGCCGGTCGACCCGGCGCGCGGTCAGGATCAGCGGCACGCCACGCCTTGCGTAGGCACGCGCAATCTCGCGGCCGATGCCGCTGGAGGCGCCGGTGACCAGCGCGAAGACAGGCAAAACGGACATGGCAGGTTCCTGCTGGAGGAGGGGGAGGACAGGCAACGGACAGAAGTGTGCCGGCTGCCGACAGGGCATGGGCTATTCTGTCGCCTGTCTTCCACTCAGGAACCTGCGCCTGATGCGTCGAAAGATCGTTGCCGGAAATTGGAAGCTGCATGGCAGCCGCGCCTTCGCCACCGAACTGGTGGCCCAGATCGCCGCGCACATGCCCCTGGAGGGTGTCGATGTCGTCATCCTGCCGCCACTGCCTTACCTGGGCGACCTGATCGAGGATTTCGAGGAGCACCATCTGTGTTTCGGTGCCCAGGATGTCAGCAGTAACGAGAAGGGCGCCTATACCGGTGAAGTCTCGGCCACGATGCTGGTCGATGTCGGCGCCGAGTACGGGCTGGTCGGCCACTCCGAACGGCGCCAGTACCATCGTGAGAGCAGTGAGCTGGTGGCGCATAAATTCGCCGCCGCCATGCATGCCGGCCTGATCCCGGTGCTGTGTGTGGGCGAGTCGCTGGAGCAGCGCGAGGCCGACCAGACCGAGGCGGTGCTGCGCGCCCAGCTCGAGCCGGTGCTGGCGCTGGTGGGCAGCGCGGGCTTTGCCCGCGCCGTGCTCGCTTACGAGCCGATCTGGGCCATTGGCACCGGCCGCACCGCCAGCCCGGAGCAGGCGCAGGCGGTGCACGCGTTCCTGCGTGGCGAAGTCGCGAAGGCGGATGCTAGAATCGCCGATTCTCTGCCCATCCTGTACGGGGGCAGTGTCAAGCCCGATAACGCCAGCGAGCTGTTTGCGCAGCCCGACGTCGATGGCGGGCTGGTCGGAGGCGCCTCGCTGGTCGCCGAGAATTTCCTGGCCATCGCGCGTGCGGCGGCCGCTTGTTAACCCATTAAGTTTTGTCCGGGGACGGATTTCGAAATGCTGATGTTGATCCTCAATGTGGTCTACGTGCTGGTCGCGCTGGCGATGATTGCGCTGATCCTGATGCAGCGTGGTGCGGGTGCGGCAGCCGGTTCCGGCTTCGGCGCCGGCGCGTCGGGCACCGTGTTCGGCTCGCAGGGCGCGTCGAACTTCCTGTCCAAGTCGACCAAGTGGCTGGCGGTGGTGTTCTTCAGCATCAGCCTGTTCATGGCGTGGTACGCCACCCACGGCGCACGTCCGACCGACCAGAACCTGGGCGTGATGTCGCAGTCGGCCACCCCGGCGCCTGCCGCCGCGGGCGAGCTGACTCAGCCGTTGCCGCAGGCGCCGGCCGCCGGCGCAGTCCCGACCGCTCCTTCGCAGCCAGTGCCTGCCGCAACTCCGGCTGCAACGCCGGCGCAGTCCGCACCGGCACAGCAGGTGCCCGCGGCACGCGAAGAAAACGCTTCAGAACCAGCACAAAAACGCTGAAGCCGGTTACAATACGCTGCGCACTGGGATGCCCAGCGGCGTAACGTATGCCCAGGTGGCGGAATTGGTAGACGCACTACCTTGAGGTGGTAGCGACTTAGGTCGTAGGGGTTCGAGTCCCCTCTTGGGCACCATTGTTTGGCTGCAGTTCCTGCGCATCGCTGGTCGCGCGCGGGGTCTGCCTATACCCCATGCCGGCACGCGGCGCGTGCGGGCAGAGGCAAGAGAGAATCGCTGTGCTGGCCGAATATTTGCCGAGTCTGCTGTTTCTGATCGTCGCCACCGGTATCGGCATCGTGCTGATGCTGGTCGGTCGATTCCTCGGTCCGCGTAGTCCGGACCCGCGCAAGCTCTCGCCTTACGAGTGTGGCTTCGAAGCCTTCGAAGACGCGCGCATGAAGTTCGACGTGCGCTACTACCTGATCGCGATCCAGTTCATCGTGTTCGATCTGGAAATCATCTTCATCGTGCCGTGGACGCAGGTGTTCATGGAGATCGGCGCACGTTCGCTGGTCACCATGGGCCTGTTCGTCGGCATGTTGTTCCTCGGCTTTATCTACGTGTGGAAGAAGGGAGCGCTGGAATGGGAGTGATTCAGACCCTGGATCGTCTGATGACCAACCCGATGCCGGAAGGCCGGGTGGAAGACATCCTGCGCCCGGAAGGCGAAAACCCGCTGCTCGAGAAGGGCTACGTGACCACCAGCGTCGATGCGCTGCTGAACTGGGCGCGTACCGGCTCGATGTGGCCGATGACCTTCGGCCTGGCCTGCTGCGCGGTCGAGATGATGCATGCCGGCGCCGCGCGTCTGGATCTGGACCGCTACGGCGTGGTGTTCCGCCCGTCGCCGCGCCAGTCCGACGTGATGATCGTGGCCGGCACGCTGGTCAACAAGATGGCCCCGGCGCTGCGCAAGGTCTACGACCAGATGCCGGACCCGAAGTGGGTCATCTCGATGGGCAGCTGCGCCAATGGCGGCGGCTACTATCACTATTCGTATTCGGTGGTGCGCGGTTGCGATCGCATCGTGCCGGTGGACATCTACGTCCCCGGTTGCCCGCCGACCGCCGAGGCGCTGGTATACGGCATCCTGCAGCTGCAGAAGAAGATCTGGCGTACCCAGACCATCGCGCGCTGACACCCGTCTTCTTCTACTGAGAGCAGCCAAGCCCCCATGGCAGAGCAAGCATCTTCCTTCACTGACCGACTTGCGGCACGTTTCGCCGGTGCGCAGATCGCCGTGGCATTGCCGCGCGGCGAAGTGACGCTGGAAGTCGCTGCGGCCGATTGGCACGCCACCTGTCTGGCCCTGCGCGACGAGCTCGGTTTCGAACAGCTCAGCGACCTGTGCGGCGTCGATTACCTGGGCTACGGCAGCGACGAGTGGGATACCGCCGACGTGTCGTCGCAGGGCTTCAGCCGCGGCGTCGAGGGCAAGGCCGTCGGTCGTTTCGCCTGGGGCGAATTTCCCAGCCAGGAAAGTTCCGACGGCGCCCATCCGCAGCACATGCCCAAGCAGCGTTTTGCGGTGGTCGCGCAGCTGATCTCCTACCAGCACAACCAGCGTCTGCGCGTGCGTTGCTACGCACCGGACGAGCAGGTGCCGGTGGTGGCCTCGTTGACCGATATCTGGCCCGGCGTGAATTGGTTCGAACGCGAAGCCTTCGACCTGTTCGGCATCGTCTTCGATGGCCATCCGGACCTGCGCCGCATCCTGACCGACTACGGATTTGTCGGCCATCCGTTTCGCAAGGATTTCCCGCTGATCGGCAATGTCGAAGTGCGTTACGACGATGAGCGCAAGCGTGTCGTGTACGAGCCGGTGACTTCGGTCGAGCCGCGCGTCGGTGTGCCGCGCGTGATCCGCGACGACGCCCGTTATGAGACTGCCGCTGGTGAAGTGGGCAAGTCGGAGACCGCCAAGTGAGTGAGTTCCGCCAGGCAACCGATGCCTTCGCGAGCAATCCTGTCGAAAGCAAGCAGGAAATCCGCAATTACACGATGAACTTCGGCCCGCAGCATCCTGCGGCGCACGGCGTGCTGCGCCTGATCCTGGAAATGGACGGCGAGACCGTGGTGCGTGCCGATCCGCATATCGGCCTGCTGCACCGTGGCACCGAGAAGCTGGCCGAATCCAAGCCGTTCAACCAGTCGGTTCCATACATGGACCGCCTGGATTACGTGTCGATGATGTGCAACGAGCACGCCTACGTGCGCGCGATCGAGTCCCTGATGGGCATCGAAGTGCCCGAGCGTGCGCACTACATCCGCACCATGTTCGACGAGATCACCCGCATCAAGAACCACCTGATGTGGGTCGGTTCCAACGCGCTCGACCTGGGCGCGATGGCGGTGATGCTGTACGCGTTCCGCGAGCGCGAAGAATTGATGGACGTCTACGAGGCGGTCAGTGGTGCGCGCATGCACGCTGCCTACTACCGTCCCGGCGGCGTGTATCGCGATCTGCCCGATCGCATGCCCAAGTACAAGGAATCCCGCTGGCACAAGGGCGGGGCACTGAAGAAGCTCAATGCAGCGCGCGAAGGCTCGATGCTGGACTTCCTCGAGGATTTCACCAATACGTTCCCGTCGCGTGTGGACGAGTACGAGACGCTGCTGACCGATAACCGTATCTGGAAGCAGCGTACCGTCGACGTCGGCATCATCAGCCCGGATCTGGCGCGTGCCTGGGGCATGACCGGCCCGATGCTGCGTGGCTCGGGCATCGAATGGGACCTGCGCAAGAAGCAGCCGTACGCCAAGTACGACGCGGTGGAGTTCGACGTGCCGGTCGGCACCAATGGCGATTGCTACGACCGCTATCTGGTACGCGTGGCCGAGATGCGCGAGTCCAACCGCATCATCAAGCAATGCGTGAAGTGGCTGAAGGCCAACCCCGGCCCGGTCATGGTCACCAATTTCAAGGTCGCTCCGCCAAGCCGCGAAGGCATGAAGGACGACATGGAAGCGCTGATCCATCACTTCAAGCTGTTCAGTGAAGGCTACTGCGTGCCGGCCGGCGAAACCTATTGCGCGGTCGAAGCGCCCAAGGGCGAGTTCGGCTGCTACCTGATGTCCGATGGCGCCAACAAGCCGTTCCGCGTGCATCTGCGCGCGCCGGGCTTTGCGCATCTGTCGTCGATGGACGCGGTGGTGCGTGGCTATCTGCTGGCCGACGTCGTGGCGATGATCGGTACTTACGATTTGGTTTTCGGTGAGGTTGACCGATGAAGGCGACGGGTAATTTCGAGGCGGCGCGCGACGTCGATCCGCAGGTGGTGCTGAGCGACAAGACGCGCGCGCACATCGATCACTGGTTGAGCAAGTTCCCGCCCGATCGCAAGCGTTCGGCCGTGCTGCAGGGCCTGCACGCTGCGCAGGAGCAGAACCAGGGCTGGCTGACCGACGAGCTGATTGTCGGCGTGGCCAAGTATCTGGACCTGCCGCCGGTGTGGGCCTACGAGGTCGCCAGCTTCTATTCGATGTTCGAGACCGAGAAGGTCGGCCGCCATAACGTGGCGTTCTGCACCAACATCAGCTGCTGGCTCAACGGCGCCGAAGACCTGTTGGCGCACGCGGAGAAGAAATTGGGTTGCAAGCTGGGGCAGTCGACGGCCGATGGCCGCGTCTACCTCAAGCGCGAAGAAGAGTGCCTGGCGGCCTGCTCTGCGGCGCCGATGATGGTCATCAACGGCCATTACCACGAGCACCTGACGAAAGAGAAGGTCGACGCGCTGCTGGACGGGCTGGAGTAAGACATGGCACATCATCACGCACCCTCAGGCCCGGTCGGTCCGGCGCCGTTGCCGCATCAGGTCGTCTACACGACGCTGCACTACGACACCCCGTGGTCGTACGAGAGCTATCTGAAAACCGGTGGCTACGCCGCGCTGCGCAAGATCCTCGAAGAGAAGATCGCGCCGGCCGACGTCATCGAGATGGTCAAGGCGTCCAACCTGCGCGGCCGTGGCGGCGCAGGCTTCCCGACTGGCTTGAAGTGGTCGTTCATGCCCAAGGGCACGATGCAGAAGTACATCCTGTGCAACTCGGACGAATCCGAGCCGGGCACCTGCAAGGACCGCGACATCCTGCGTTACAACCCGCACTCGGTGGTGGAGGGCATGGCGATCGCCTGCTACGCCACCGGCTCGACGGTGGGTTACAACTATCTGCGTGGCGAGTTCCACCACGAGCCGTTCGAGAACTTCGAGCTGGCGCTGGCCGATGCCTATGCCAACGGCTGGCTGGGCAAGAACATCCTCGGCAGCGGCGTGGATATCGATATCTACGGTGCGCTGGGTGCCGGCGCCTACATCTGCGGCGAAGAAACCGCGCTGATGGAATCGCTGGAAGGCAAGAAGGGCCAGCCGCGCTACAAGCCGCCGTTCCCGGCCAACTTCGGCCTGTACGGCAAGCCGACCACCATCAACAACACCGAGACCTATGCGTCGGTGCCGGCGATCATTCGCAACGGCCCGGAGTGGTTCCTGGGGCTGAGCAAGACCAAGAACGGCGGCCCGAAGATTTTCTCGGTGTCCGGCTGCGTGCAGAAGGGCGGCAATTTCGAAGTGCCGCTCGGCACCACCTTCGACGAACTGCTGGAAATGGCCGGTGGCCTGCGTCCGGGCCGCAAGCTCAAGGGCGTGGTGCCTGGCGGCGTGTCGATGCCTGTGCTGAAGGCCGACCAGGTCGCCGGGCTGCAGATGGACTACGACACCTTGCGTGCGCTCGGCACCGGCCTGGGGTCGGGTGCGATCGTGGTGCTGGATGACAGCGTGTGCTGCGTGCGCTTTGCCTGCCGCATCTCGCAGTTCTTCCACAAGGAATCCTGCGGCCAGTGCACCCCGTGCCGCGAGGGCACCGGCTGGATGCACCGCGTGCTGGAGCGCATCGTTGCCGGCAAGGCAACCATGGAAGACCTGCATCAGCTGCGCACCGTTGCCGGCCAGATCGAAGGACACACCATCTGTGCCTTCGGCGAGGCGGCGGCGTGGCCGATCCAAGGCTTCCTGCGCCAGTTCTGGGACGAGTTCGAGTACTACATCGTCAACGGTCGTTCGATCGTCGACACGCACGTCGGAGTGGCCGCATGAGCGCCCAACCAGTGAACCCCAGCGTGCCACCGGACCATGTCACCGTCGAGATCGACGGCCAGTCCCTGGTGGTGCCGAAGGGTTCGATGATCATCCAGGCGGCCGACAAGGCCGGCATCCCGATCCCGCGTTTCTGCTACCACGAGAAGCTGCCGATCGCGGCCAACTGCCGCATGTGCCTGGTGGACGTCGAGAAATCCCCGAAGCCGTCGCCTGCCTGCGCCACGCCGGTGATGGACGGCATGAAGGTCACCACGCGTAGCGAAAAGGCGCTTAAGTACCAGCGCAGCGTGATGGAATTCCTGCTGATCAACCATCCGCTGGACTGCCCGATCTGCGATCAGGGCGGCGAGTGCGAGCTGCAGGACGTGTCGCTCGGTTACGGCCGTTCGGTCAGCCGCTTCAACGAGCGCAAGCGCGTGGTGCCGGACGAGGACATCGGTCCGCTGGTCGCCACCGAAATGACCCGCTGCATCCAGTGCACGCGTTGCGTGCGTTTCACCGCAGACATTGCCGGCACCTACGAGCTGGGTGGCATGTATCGCGGCGAGAACCTGCAGATCGGCACCTACGACGGCAAGCCGCTGACCACCGAAATCTCCGGCAACGTCATCGACGTCTGCCCGGTCGGCGCGCTGACCAATAAGGTGTTCCAGTTCCGTGCGCGTCCGTGGGAGCTGATGGCGCGCGAGTCGCTCGGCTACCACGATGCGATGGGCTCGAATCTGTTCCTGCACGTGCGTCGCGGCGAAGTGCTGCGCACCGTGCCGCGCGAGAACGAGGCGGTCAACGAGTGCTGGCTGTCCGATCGCGATCGTTATTCGCATCAGGGCCTGTATGCCGAAGACCGTGCGGTCAAGCCGCTGAAGAAGGTCAACGGGCAGTGGACCGAGGTGAGCTGGGCCGAAGGACTGGCCGCCGCGACGCAGATCCTGCGTGACAACGCCGGCGATCAGCTCGGTGTGCTGGTGCATCCGTCCACCTCCAACGAAGAGGGCGCCTTGCTCGCACGTCTGGCCGAAGGCCTGAACAGCGGCAATCTGGATCACCGCCTGCTCAACCGTGATTTCTCCGATGCCGCGGTGGCCCAAGCGTTTGCCACGCCGCTGGCCGAGATCGAGCGCGCCGATGTGGTGGTGCTGTTCGGCACCAACGTACGTCACGAGCTGCCGTTGCTGCATGCCCGCCTGCGTAAGGCCAGCATCCAGAACGGGACGAAGATCCACTCGGTCAACCCGGTCGATTTCGATTTTGCCTTCACCCAGGCAAGCCGCACGGTCGTTGCGCCGTCGCAGCTGGCCGGTGCCCTGGACGATGCGGCGTTGCGCGATGCGGTCAAGGGCGCCACGCGCGCCGTGATCGTGGTCGGCGCACTGGCTGAAAACCAACCGCAGGCTGCCGCATTGCGTGCCGCTGCACGCGACTTTGCCGCTGCAACCGGCGCCTCGCTGTGCCGCATCCCGCAGGGTGCGAACGCGGTCGGTCTGGTGTCGCAGGGTGTGCTGCCGACCGCACGCGATGTCGCCGGCATGCTGGCGCATCCGCGCCAGGCCTACGTGCTGTATGGCATCGAGCCGGGTCTGGATTTCGCCGATGCCGCCGCTGCACGCAGCGCCTTGGCGGGTGCCAAGGTGGTCGCGTTCAGCCAGTTTGCCTGTGCCTCGACGCGCGACGTGGCCGATGTGATCCTGCCGATCGGTGCGCTGCCGGAAATCGACGCATCGCTGACCAATCTGGATGGCCGCGTGCAGACCGCACGTGCCGCCGGTCGCCTGCCGGTCGAAGCCCGCGAAGGTTGGCGCGTACTGCGTGCACTTGGTGGCGAACTGGGTCTGGCCGGTTTCGAATTCATCGATCTGGTCGGCCTGCGTGCCGGCATGCAGAACCGTTCCGTCAGCCCTGTCGCCTCGGCACAGCCGGCTGCGAGCAGCGACGGGCTGGAAGTTGCCGCCACCGCTGCGATCTATCGCACCGATGCGGTGGTGCGTCGCGCCGCCGCGCTGCAATCGCATCCGCTCAACATCGCGCCGTGTGTGGCGATGCATCCGGAGCAGGCTGCGCAGTTGCAGGTCGGCGCTGGTCAGATGGTCAAGGTCGGTACCGACGCCGGTAAGGCGACGTTGCCGGTAGTGCTGGACAAGCGCGTCGCACCGGGCACGGTGTGGATCGAATCCGGCCATGGCGCAACCGCGCCGCTCGGTGCCGGTCGTGTAACGGTGGTGGCTGCATGAACGAATTGCTGTTGAACCTGGTCGATCCCTTGCACCAGTGGTTTGTCGGTCTGGGCGATGGCGGCGTGGTGCTGTGGACCGTGCTGAAGATCCTGCTGATCACCGTGCCGGTGATCGTGTCGGTGGCCTTCTACGTGGTCTGGGAGCGCAAGCTGATCGGCTGGATGCACGTGCGTCACGGGCCGATGTACGTGGGCATGGGCATCTTCCAGGCCTTCGCCGACGTGTTCAAACTCCTGTTCAAGGAGATCGTGCAACCGAGCAGCTCGCACAAGGCGATGTTCATCATCGCGCCTTTGCTGACCCTGGCACCGGCCTTCGCGGCCTGGTCGGTGGTGCCGTTCGACGCGCAGCTGGTGCTGTCCAACGCCAACGTCGGTTTGCTGTATCTGCTGGCGATGACCTCGCTGGGCGTGTACGGCATCATCCTGGCCGGCTGGGCGTCCAACTCCAAGTACGCGTTCCTGGGTGCGATGCGCTCGGCCGCGCAGGTGGTCAGCTACGAAATTGCGATGGGCTTTGCGCTGGTCGGCGTGATGATCGCCTCCGGCAGCGTCAACCTGAGCCAGATCGTGTTCGCGCAGGCGGGCAGCTCCGGCTTCTTCGACTGGTTCCTGATTCCGCTGTTCCCGTTGTTCATCGTGTACTGGGTGTCGGGCGTCGCCGAAACCAACCGCGCGCCGTTCGACGTGGTGGAAGGCGAATCGGAAATCGTCGCCGGTCACATGGTGGAGTACTCGGGCGGTGCGTTCGCGCTGTTCTTCCTGGCCGAATACGCCAACATGATCCTGGTCAGCTTCCTGATCTCGATCTTCTTCCTCGGCGGCTGGTTGAGCCCGATCCAGGGTTGGGTCAACGCGGATATCTCGCCGTGGATCGACTGGTTGTGGAAGGGCGGTTGGCCGTGGCTGCTGATGAAGGTGTTCTTCTTCGCCAGCGCCTACATCTGGTTCCGTGCCAGCTTCCCGCGCTACCGCTATGACCAGATCATGCGTCTGGGCTGGAAGGTGTTCATTCCGCTCACGATCGTGTGGATCGCAGTGACGGCGTTGATGGTGTTTTACGGCGTGATCCAGAAGGGCGTGTAACTGATGAACAAGATCACCCATTACTTCAAAAGCCTGCTCCTGCTCGAACTGCTAGGCGGCCTATGGCTGACGTTGAAATACACGTTCAAGCCCAAGTACACCGTGCTGTACCCGATGGAGAAGTTCCCGCAGTCGCCGCGTTTCCGTGGCCTGCACGCATTGCGTCGCTATCCCAACGGCGAAGAGCGCTGCATCGCCTGCAAGCTGTGCGAAGCGGTGTGCCCGGCGCTGGCGATCACCATCGACTCGGCCAAGCGCGAGGACGGCTCGCGCCGCACCACGCGCTACGACATCGATCTGTTCAAGTGCATCTTCTGCGGCTTCTGCGAAGAAAGCTGCCCGGTGGACTCGATCGTCGAGACGCACATCCTCGAGTACCACTTCGAGAAGCGTGGCGAGAACATTGTCAACAAGCCGCAGCTGCTGGCGATCGGAGACCGGTTTGAAACCGAGATCGCCGAGCGTCGCGCTGCCGATGCCGCCTTCCGTTGAGGTCATGATGGACTGGGTCACTATTGCTTTTTACGCCTTCTCCGCCGTCGCGGTCGTGTCCGCCGGTGCGGTGATCAGCGTGCGCAACCCGGTGTACGCCGTGTTGTGCCTGATCCTCACCTTCTTCTCGATGGCATGCATCTGGTTGCTGGTCGGTGCCGAGTTCCTCGGCGTGACGCTGGTGCTGGTCTACGTCGGCGCGGTGATGGTGCTGTTCCTGTTCGTGGTGATGATGCTGGACATCGACACCAGCCGCCTGCGCGAAGGGTGGGTCAAGTACATGCCGGTCGGCGTCATTGTGGCGGTTGCCATGCTGGCCCAGATGGTCACCCTGATCGGGGTCAAGGCGCGCAGTGCCGCACCGTTCCCGGCCGATAACGCCGCCGCGCAGGCCGCCGACGTGTCGAACCTGACCTGGCTGGCCAAGACCCTCTACACCCAGTTCCTGCTGCCGTTCGAGTTCGCCGCGGTGATCCTGACCGTGGCTGTGGTGGCCGCGGTGATGCTGACCCTGCGCAAGCGCACCGGCATCAAGCACCAGAATGCGGGCGAGCAGTCGCGGGTGAAGGCGGGCGATCGTCTGCGCATGGTCAAAATGGCGGTTGAAAAGCCGGTACAGATCGCGCCGAAGCTCGATGCGGCCGACGGACAGGAGGCGAAGTCTTGATTACCTTGGGCCACCTGCTTGGACTGGGCGCGGTGCTGTTCTGCATCTCCCTGGCCGGCATCTTCCTCAACCGCAAAAACGTCATCGTGCTGCTGATGTCGATCGAGCTGATGCTGCTGTCGGTCAACGTCAACTTCATTGCGTTCTCGCGCGAGCTTGGCGACCCCGCCGGTCAGCTGTTCGTGTTCTTCATCCTGACCGTTGCCGCCGCGGAGGCTGCGATCGGCCTAGCGATCCTGGTGACTCTGTTCCGCACGCGCCGCACGATCAATGTGGCCGAAGTCGATACGTTGAAGGGCTGACCTGTAGATGGAAATCACTCTCTCCAAGAGTCTGTTGATCGCGGTGGTGCTTGCACCGCTGGTCGGCAGCATCATCGCCGGCCTGTTCGGTCGCCAGGTAGGGCGCAAGGGCGCGCAATACGTCACCATCCTGGGCGTGGCGGTCAGCTGCGTGCTGTCGTGCCTGACGCTGTATCAATTGGTGGAGCAGGGCGCCAGCCCGTTCAATCAGAACCTGTACACCTTCTTCGATGTCGGTAACTACTCGGCGCATGTCGGCTTCATGGTCGATCGCCTGACCGCGATGATGATGGTGGTGGTGACCTTCGTGTCGCTGCTGGTGCACATCTACACCATCGGCTACATGGAAGAAGATCCGGGCTACCAGCGCTTCTTCAGCTACATCTCGTTGTTCACCTTCTCCATGCTCACGCTGGTGATGAGCAACAACTTCCTGCAGCTGTTCTTCGGCTGGGAAGCGGTGGGACTGGTGTCCTACCTGTTGATCGGTTTCTGGTTCAAGCGCCCGACCGCCGTATTCGCCAACATGAAGGCGTTCCTGGTCAATCGCGTCGGCGACTTCGGCTTCATTCTCGGCATCGCCGGTGTGCTGCTGTGGTTCGGCTCGCTGGATTACTCCACCGTGTTCGCCAACGCGACCACCATGGCCGGAGCCAAGGTGCAGCTGTTCGCAGGCCACGAATGGAGCGTGATGACGCTGATCTGCATCTGCCTGTTCATCGGCGCGATGGGCAAGTCGGCGCAGGTGCCGCTGCACGTGTGGCTGCCGGACTCGATGGAAGGCCCGACGCCGATTTCGGCCCTGATCCATGCCGCCACGATGGTCACCGCCGGCATCTTCATGGTCGCGCGCATGTCGCCGCTGTTCGAGCTGTCGGAAACCGCGTTGAACTTCATCCTGTTCATCGGTGCGACTACGGCCTTCTTCACCGGCCTGATCGGCATCGTGCAGAACGACATCAAGCGCGTGGTTGCGTACTCCACGCTGTCGCAGCTGGGCTACATGACCGTGGCGCTGGGCGTGTCGGCGTATTCGGCCGCCGTGTTCCACCTGATGACGCATGCCTTCTTCAAGGCGCTGCTGTTCCTGGCGGCCGGTTCGGTCATCATCGGCATGCACCACGAGCAGGACATGCGCAAGATGGGCGGCCTGCGCAAGTACATGAAGGTGACCTACTGGACCAGCGTGATCGGTACCTTGGCACTGGTCGGCACGCCGTTCTTTTCCGGCTTCTACTCCAAGGACACCATCATCGAGGCAGCCGCACACCATGCCCATGAGTCGCATAGCTGGATCGCGACCTATGGCTACTGGGCAGTGCTCGGCGGCGTGCTGGTGACCAGCTTCTACAGCTTCCGCCTGTTGTTCCTGACCTTCCACGGCAAGGAGCGCTTCCGCGATGCCCATGCGCACGATGCGCATGCACATCACGACAGCGCGCACACCGATGCCGAGGCGCAGGTCCACGCGCACGACAGTCATGCGCACGACGTACATGCACACGATACGCACGGCCACGACGACCACGGTCATGGCCACCATGGTGCCCACGAGCCGCACGAATCCAAGTGGGTGGTGACGCTGCCGTTGATCCTGCTGGCGATCCCGTCGGTGGCGATCGGTTTCTTCACCATCGGTCCGATGCTGTTCGGCACCGACTGGCAGGGCCACCACGCCGCGCATGCGCTCAAGGGGCAGGCAGTGTCGTTCTTCACCGGCATCGTCGATTTCTACGATCCGGCGCGTGACACCGTCGGCGCACTGGCCGAAGAGTTCCATGGCCCGGTCGCCTTCGCGCTGCATGGCATGATGGCGGCGCCGTTCTTCCTGACGGTCGCCGGCCTGCTGCTGGCTGCGCTGTTCTATCTGTGGAAGCCGGAACTGGCTACCAAGTCGCGCAAGGCGTTCGCGCCGGTGGTGTGGCTGCTGGAAAACAAGTACGGCTTCGACAAGCTCTGGATCAATGGCTTCGCCGGTGGCGGCGTGGTCCTTGGCAAGGCGTCACGTGCCATCGATACCCATGTGGTCGACGGTGTCGTCGTCAATGGTTCTGCCCGACTGATCGACCTGGCTGCAAATCTGCTGCGTCGCACGCAATCCGGTTTCCTCTATCACTACGCCTTCGCAATGATCATCGGTTTGATCGCCTTGTTGGCGGTACTGATGCATTTCTGGCGTTGACCTGTACGGAATAAGAAAACGTGTCGAACTGGCCTTTACTGTCTATCTTGATCTGGCTGCCGATTATCGGTGGCGCCTTGATCCTTGCGTTGCGCAACGCCGAGACTGCCCGCTGGGCATCGCTGGCGGTGGCGGTGGCGACCTTTGTGCTGAGTCTGCCGCTGCTGGGCTACGACACCGCCAATGACGCCATGCAGTTCATCGAACTGCATGCCTGGATCCCGGCTTACAACATCGGCTACAACCTGGGCGTGGACGGCATCGCGGTCGCGTTGATCGTGCTGACCACGCTGGTGACGGTGCTGGCGCTGATCGGTGCCTGGCGCTCGATCGACAAGCGCGTCAATCAGTACGTCGCCGCCTTCCTGATTCTGGAAGGCGTCACGGTCGGCATCTTTGCCGCGACCGACGCGATGCTGTTCTATGTCTTCTTCGAAGCCATGCTGATCCCCATGTTCCTGATCATCGGCGTCTGGGGCGGTCCGCGGCGCATCTACGCAGCGATGAAGTTCTTCCTGTACACCTTCCTCGGCTCGGTGCTGATGCTGGTGGGCCTGGTCTACCTGTACCTCAAGGGAGGCAGCTTCCAGCTGGCCGATCTCTACGCGCTGCAGCTGACCGCCAAGGAACAGACTTGGATCTTCTTCGCCTTCCTGATCGCGTTTGCGGTCAAGGTGCCGATGTTCCCGGTGCACACCTGGCTGCCGGACGCGCACGTCGAAGCGCCGACCGCCGGTTCGGTGATCCTGGCTGCGATCGCGTTGAAGATCGGTGGCTACGGCTTCCTGCGCTTCAACCTGCCGATCGTGCCGGATGCAAGCCACGAGTTCGCCTGGCTGGTGATCACGCTGTCGCTGATCGCGGTGATCTACGTCGGTCTGGTCGCCCTGGTGCAGGACGACATGAAGAAGCTGGTGGCGTATTCGTCCATCGCGCACATGGGCTTTGTCACCCTTGGCACCTTCATCGCCTTCACCCTGGTACGTGAGTACGGCAGCACCGACGCCGCCCGTCTGGGCCTGCAGGGTGCGATGGTGCAGATGATTTCGCACGGCTTCGTGTCCGGTGCGATGTTCTCCTGCATCGGCGTGCTGTACGACCGCATGCATACCCGCCGCATCGCCGATTACGGCGGCGTGGTCAACGTGATGCCGTGGTTTGCGACGTTCTCCATGCTGTTTTTCATGGCCAATGCCGGCCTGCCGGGTACCAGTGGTTTCGTCGGCGAGTTCATGGTGATTCTGGCCAGCTTCCAGAAGCACCCGCTGGTCGCTTTCGCCGCCGCCACCACGCTGGTGATCACCGCCGCTTATACGCTGTGGCTGTACAAGCGCGTGTTCTTCGGCGAAGTGGCCAATGCCCATGTGGCCGAGCTGAAGGACATCAATGGCCGTGAGGCGTTCGTGCTGGGGGTGTTCGCCGTTGGCGTGCTGGCCCTGGGCCTGTATCCGAAGCCGCTGACCGATCTGATGGAACCATCGATCGCCAAGCTGGCTACCCAGATTGCCGCGTCCAAGCTGTAACAGCTTGCCGTACGTTTTGATTTCCAGGATTTGATGATGACCACGCCAACGCTCGCGCCGTTGACCACCGCTGACCTGGCTCCGCTTGTTCCGGAGCTGGTGCTGATCGGCGGCGCCTTTGCACTGCTGATGCTCGACCTGTTCGTGAGCCAGCGGAACAAGGTCTGGACCCACCTGTTCTCCGTCGCCGTGCTTGCGGTGGTGTTCGCGCTATTGGCGACCGGTACGGGCGGGCAGGGCGAGATCTTCCACGGCATGTTCGTGCGCGACACAGCGGCCGACGTGATGAAGACGGTGATCGTGCTGGTCAGCGGGCTGAGCCTGGTCTACGGCTGGACCTACCTGCGCGAACGCAATCTCTATCAGGGCGAGATCCCGGTGCTGGTGTTGTTCGCCACCGCCGGCATGATGCTGCTGACCTCGGCCGGCAGCCTGTTGATGGTGTACCTGGGCCTGGAACTGCTCGCGCTGTGCTCGTACGCATTGGTTGCCTCCAATCGCGACAACGGACTGGCCACCGAAGCGGCGATGAAGTACTTCGTGCTCGGTTCGCTGGCCTCGGGTCTGCTGCTGTACGGCATGTCGCTGGTCTACGGCGCCACCGGGACGTTGAGCCTGAGCGGCATCCACGACGCAATCGAAGGCTCCAACGAGCGCACGCTGCTGCTGACCGGCACCATCTTCATGATCGCGGGCGTGGCCTTCAAGCTGGGTGCCGCGCCGTTCCACATGTGGTTGCCTGATGTGTACCAGGGCGCGCCGGCTCCGATTGCCCTGTTCATCAGCTCCGCGCCCAAGCTCGCTGCCTTCGGTATGGCGTATCGCCTGCTCGAGGTCGGCATGGGTCCGCTGTCGCCGCAGTGGCATCTGTTGATTGGCGGCCTGTCCGCGGTGTCGCTGGTGATCGGCAACCTGATGGCGATTGCGCAGAGCAACCTCAAGCGCATGCTGGCGTACTCGACCGTCTCGCACATCGGCTTCTTGTTGATGGGCGTGGCCGGCGGTGGCGAGGAAGGCTATGCCGCGGCGATGTTTTACGCGGTGAGCTACACCATCATGTCGACCGCCGCGTTCGGCGCGATCATCGCGTTGTCGCGCAACGGCTTCGAAGCCGAGAACATCGACGACTTCAAGGGACTCAACGCACGCAATCCGTGGATGGCCGGCCTGGTGCTGTGCATCATGGCCTCGCTTGCGGGTATTCCGCCGTTCCTGGGTTTCTGGACCAAGTTGGCGGTGCTCGGCGCCGCGGTGAAAGGCGACATGCTGTGGCTGGCCCTGGTCGGTGTGCTCTGCGCAGTGATCGGCGCCTTCTACTATCTGCGCGTCATCAAGGTCATGTACTTCGATGAGCCGGTGGGCGAGCCGCTGCCGGCCAACAACGATCGTGTGCTGGGTACCGTGCTTGGCGTCAACGCGCTGGCATTGCTTGCGCTGGGCCTGGCCTGGAGCCCGATCATGGTGTGGTGCCAGCGTGCATTTGCAGGCCTCGCCTGAGTCACGCGTCCTTGCATGACCTCGCGGCGCGTGCGCTACGCGCGCCGTCGAGGGGGAACTGAAATAAAGTCGTGATTGCTGTTTCGTTTTTGTTGCAATGCGGTTATCATTTGCCGCGACGTTGAAGACCCCCAGGGTTTTCAATCGATGAAAAACTAGGGCTTGCAATTGCCGCTCAAGTTCTTCATAATTCCGCTTCTGCTGCGGGGTGGAGCAGTCTGGCAGCTCGTCGGGCTCATAACCCGAAGGTCGCAGGTTCAAATCCTGCCCCCGCTACCAAGTTTTGAAGTACTGCTTTAATGCAATGCCTTAGGGCAGTACTTCAGTTTCTTGGATCGCAAAGACGCATGTTCCCGTCTTTGCGCCGACCCTGAGAGGTCGGGCTTTTTTCACGCAAGGGGCCCATCGGGCCCCTTGTTTTTTCCGGAACCGGAAAGTTTGCTGCCGGTTGCCGGGGTTCTACTGGCAATCATCTGATCAGGGCAGTCTGTGAGCGAAAAAGCGACCGAAATCGCGAATCTGCTGAGTCCAACGGTTGAGTCCTTGGGCTTGGAACTGCTGGGTGTGGAATATCTTCCCGCTCCAGGTGGCGCCACATTGCGCCTGTACATCGATGTGCCGCTGGCCGAACAGCCCGAGCGTGTCATCAACGTCGACGACTGCGAGCGTGTAAGCCGCGAAGTCTCGGCCCAGCTCGACGTCGAAGACCCCATCACCGGCAACTACACGCTCGAGGTGTCCTCGCCGGGTGTGGACCGTCCGTTGTTCACGCTGGAGCAGTTCGGCCGTCACGTTGGCGAGTCCGCCAAGATCGTGCTGAAGCTGGCGCAGGATGGTCGACGCCGCTTCCAGGGGCAGATCGTGCGGATCGACTCCGAGGCGGACGCGGTGGTGTTCGCCGTCGACGGCAAGGACGTGCAGATCGGCTTCGACAACATCGACAAGGCGCGCATCCTGCCGGATTGGGTCGCCCTGGGCCTGGCCCCGCAAAAACCGAACAAGCCCGGCCCGAAAAAACCCGGGCACGACAAGAAGAAACCATCCAACGAGTCGGCGGCTGGCAAGCCGCGCGCGGAGTGACGAAATGAGCAAGGAACTTTTGCTGGTAGTGGATGCGGTGGCCAACGAAAAGGGCGTGCCGCGCGAAGTGATCTTCGATGCGATCGAGGCCGCGCTGGCCTCCGCAGCGAAGAAGCGCTATCCCGACCAGGACGTGCTGACGCGCGTGACCATCGACCACAAGGACGGTAACTACGAAACCTATCGTCGTTGGGAAGTGGTTGCCGACGATGTCGTGATGGAATCTCCGGATCGCCAGGTGCGTCTGATGGATGCCGTCGACGAAGCCGACGGCGTGGATGTGGGCGACTACATCGAAGAACAGATTGAAAACCCGGACTTCGGCCGTATCGCGGCGCAGGCTGCCAAGCAGGTAATCGTGCAGCGTGTGCGCGAGGCCGAGCGTCAGCAGGTGGTCGATGCCTGGAAGGATCGCGTTGGCGAGTTGATCACCGGTGTGGTCAAGCGCGCCGAGCGCGGCAACATCTTTGTCGATCTGGGCGGCAATGCCGAAGCCTTCATTCCCAAGGACAAGGGCATTCCGCGCGACGTGCTGCGCCCGGGCGACCGCGTGCGCGGCTATCTGGCCGAAGTGCGTTCCGAGCCACGTGGCCCGCAGCTGTTCATCAGCCGCGCCGCGCCGGAATTCATGATCGAGCTGTTCAAGCTCGAAGTGCCGGAAGTGGGCCAGGGCCTGGTCGAGATCAAGGCCTGCGCGCGCGATCCGGGCGACCGCGCCAAGATCGCGGTGATCGCGCACGACACTCGCACCGATCCGATCGGCGCGTGCATCGGCATGCGTGGTTCGCGCGTGCAGGCGGTGTCCAACGAGCTCAATGGCGAGCGCGTGGACATCGTGCTGTGGAACGAGAACCCGGCCAACTTCGTCATCAATGCGATGGCGCCGGCCGAAGTGCAGTCGATCATCGTCGATGAAGACAAGCACTCGATGGATCTGGCCGTGGCGGAAGACCGCCTGGCCCAGGCGATCGGCAAGGGTGGCCAGAACGTGCGTCTGGCCAGCCGCCTGACCGGTTGGCAGCTCAACGTGATGACCGCCGACCAGGTTGCCGCCAAGTCCGAAGCCGAGCAGACCTCCGCACGCCAGTTGTTCATGGATCGCCTGGAAGTGGACGAAGAAATCGCAGCGATCCTGGTGACCGAAGGCTTCAATACGGTCGAAGAAATCGCCTACGTGCCGGTCGGCGAGTTGCTGGCGGTGGAAGGCTTCGACGAAGACATCGTCGAAGAGTTGCGCGCCCGTGCCCGCGATGCGTTGCTCAACGCTGCGCTGGCAGAAGAAGAAGGCCTGGAAGGAACTCAGCCCACCGAGGACCTGCTGGCGCTGGAGGGGATGGACGAGGAAACGGCCTTTGCTCTGGCCGAGCACGGCGTGCGCACCAGCGAGGACTTGTCCGACCTGGCAGCGGACGAGATCGTCGACTTCGGCATCGAGGGTCTGACCCAGGAGCGCGCCGCGGCGCTGATCCTGGCGGCCCGCGCCGAGGAGATCGCCCGTTTGGAGCGCGGCGAATGAGCCGGCAATGAACCGCGCCCTGACCCCATCAGGGCTTAGAATCAGCGTTTCCCTTGCTCTGGGCGAGGGGGCGCCAACCAGATCATAGGATCCGAATGTCGCAGCAAACCACCATCCGCAAGCTTGCCGAACTGGTCAATACGCCGGTCGATAAACTGCTGGTTCAACTGGCCGAGGCCGGAATGAAGTTCAGCGGTCCCGACCAGGTCGTGACCAGCACCGAGAAGATGAAACTGCTTGGCTTCCTGCGTCGCACGCATGGCAAGGCCGAGACGCCTGCCGAAGCGGCGAGCGAAGCAGCCAAGAAGATCACCCTCAACCGGCGCAAGCTGCAGGAAGTCACGGTCAGCGCCGGCCGCACCAAGACCACGGTCAACGTGGAAGTGCGGCAGAAGCGTACCTACGTGAAGTCCGAAAACGAAGGCGGCGGCCGTCCTGCGCCGATGACGCCGGACGAAGAGCGCGCCGACATCCTGGCCAAGCTCGCCGCTTCGCGTCAGCGCAATCTCGACGAACAGCAGGCGCTGGCCGAAAGCGACCGCGTGCGCGACGAAGCGATCCAGCGCAAGCGCGAAGAGGAACAGGCTGCGCGCGACCGCGCCGAAGCCGAGCGCAAGGCTGCCGAGGAAGCCGCTGCGGCTGCCAGTGCGCCGGCGCCGGTGGCTGCCGCACCCGCACCGCCTGCAGCACCTGCCGCACGCGCGCCGTCGTCGCCGTCTGCGCCGCGTCCGGCCCGTCCGGCTGGCGCATCGCCGGCATCGCGTCCGGCCACGCCGGCGCGTCCAGACGACCGCTCCAATGCGGCCAAGCACAAGACGCGCGGTTCTCACGTCATGGTGGCCGGTGTCGAAGACGACGATGCGACCAAGCGTTTTGCCGGGCAGTTGCATCTGTCCGCGGCCGATCGTGCGCGCCGTTCCAACGTGCGCGGCAAGCCGACCGGTCGTCCGGGTTCGTCGTCCTCGCGTCGTGGCAACGATAACGGCCGTGGCGGCAACCAGGGCAATAGCGGTCCGCACGGGTTCGAGCGTCCGACCGCACCGGTGGTGCGCGAAGTGGCGATCGGCGAGACCATCACCGTGGCCGACCTGGCGCAGAAGCTCGCGCTCAAGGGCGGCGACGTGGTCAAGGCGCTGTTCAAGATGGGCGTCATGGCGACCATTACCCAGAGCATCGACCATGACACCGCCGCGCTGGTGACCGAAGAACTCGGCCACAAGGCCGTGCGTGCCGACAATGCCGACTTCGAGGATGCGCTGCTGGCGCATGCCGAGGATGCGCAGGGCGATGCCACGCCGCGTCCGCCGGTGGTGACCATCATGGGTCACGTCGATCACGGCAAGACCTCGCTGCTGGATTACATCCGTCGCACCAAGATCGCCTCCGGCGAAGCCGGTGGCATCACCCAGCACATCGGTGCTTACCACGTCGAAACCGGCCGTGGCGTCATCAGCTTCCTGGATACGCCCGGCCATGCCGCGTTTACCTCGATGCGTGCCCGTGGCGCCAAGATCACCGACATCGTGGTGCTGGTGGTTGCAGCCGATGACGGCGTGATGCCGCAGACCAAGGAAGCGGTGGCGCATGCCAAGGCGGCAGGCGTTCCGTTGATCGTGGCGGTGAATAAGATCGACAAGGCCGGCGCCGATCCGCTGCGGGTCAAGAACGAATTGCTGGCCGAAAACGTGGTGGCCGAAGAGTTCGGCGGCGATACCCAGTTCATCGAAGTGTCGGCCAAGGTCGGTACCGGTGTGGACACGCTGCTGGACGCGATCTCGCTGCAGGCCGAAGTGCTGGAACTCAAGGCAGTGGCCGAAGGCCGCGCCAGCGGTACCGTGATCGAATCCTCGCTGGACAAGGGCCGCGGCCCGGTGGCCACGGTGCTGGTGCAGCAGGGCGCGCTGAAGCGTGGCGATTACCTGGTGTGCGGCATCCAGTACGGCCGCGTGCGTGCGCTGTTCGACGAGACCGGCCACCAGCCGGCCTCGGCCGGCCCGTCGATCCCGGTGCAGGTGCTCGGCCTGTCCGGCGTGCCGGAAGCCGGCGACGACTTCGTGGTCGTCGACGACGAGCGTCTGGCCAAGGACGTGGCGCAGCAGCGCGAAACCAAGCGTCGCGAGTCGCGCCTGGTGGCCTCGGCCAGCAACCGTATGGAAGACATCCTGGCCCAGATGGGCAAGGGTGAAGGCCAGCAGGTGCTGAACCTGGTGATCAAGGCCGACGTGCAGGGCTCGGTGGAAGCGCTCAAGCAGTCGCTGGTGGCGTTGTCCAACGACGACATCCGCATCAACGTGATCCACTCCGGCGTGGGCGGCATCACCGAATCCGATGCGAATTCGGCAGCGGCCTCCAAGGCCACCGTGATCGGCTTCAACGTGCGTGCCGATGCTTCGGCCCGCAAGATCGTCGAGTCCAACGGCATCGATCTGCGTTACTTCTCGATCATCTATGACGTGATCGACCAGGTGAAGCAGGTGGCCTCCGGTCTGCTCGGCGTGGAAATCCGCGAAGAGATCATTGGTATCGCGCAGGTCCGCGACGTGTTCCGCAGTTCCAAGTTCGGCGCGGTTGCAGGCTGCATGATCATCGAAGGCGTGGTGAAGCGCAGCAAGCCGATCCGTGTGCTCCGCGACAGCGTCGTGGTGTTCGAGGGCGAGCTGGAGTCGCTGCGTCGCTTCAAGGAAAACGTCGAGGAAGTGCGCAACGGTACCGAGTGCGGTATCGGCGTGAAGGCCTACAACGACGTCAAGGCCGGCGATCAAATCGAGTGCTTCGAGCGTATCGAAGTCGCCCGTACGCTGTAATGGCTGCCGGGGCCTGCGGGCCCCGGACTCCGCCAGGCGGAGTTGCAACGCGAGTTCTGCAAGGCGAGGGCGGCATGGCCGCCCGCGTCCGTTTTTGGCTTCGGTGCCAACTGGCCCTCCGAATCAACCAGGTCCATGACCATGCCAACCAAATCATTCCATCGCACGGACCGCGTGTCGGCGCAGGTGCGTCGTGACCTCGGCACGATCGTGCACGCGGCCGTGCGTGACCACGGCCTGCCGTCGGTCAGCGTTTCCGACGTCGAAATCAGTCGCGACCTGGCACATGCCAAGGTGTTCGTCACCGCGCTGCAGCAGGAGCGTTCGGCCGAAGCGGTCAAGGGGCTCAAGGAAATCGCCGGTCAGTTGCGCACGCAGCTGGCGCGCGCGATGAAGCTGCGCCACGTGCCCGAACTGCATTTCCATTACGACGACTCGGTCGACCGCGGCGAGCGCATCGACAACCTGCTGCGTGATCTGGACGATGTCGGCCCCGAGGCCGCGTCTAGCGACGAGGACGCCGAGCAGCGCTGAGCGCTGCCGGCCGCCTGTCGATCAGCGGCCCTGATTTCAACGGGCGCGCATAGTGCCCGATTCGAGCACCGATCTGTTGAAACCCCGTATCGTCTATCGCCCGTTGCACGGCATCCTGTTGCTCGACAAGCCGGCTGGAGTCAGCTCCAACACGGCCTTGCAGTCCGCGCGCCGTTTGTTGCGTGCCGAAAAGGGCGGCCACACCGGCAGCCTGGATCCGCTGGCCACCGGCTTGCTGCCGCTGTGTCTGGGCGAGGCCACCAAGATTGCCGGCCTGCTGCTCGGTTCGGCCAAGGCCTATGACGCCGAGATCGTGCTGGGTGTCACCACCGATACCGACGATGCCGATGGTCAGGTGTTGCGCGAGCGTGCCGTGCCGGTACTGGACGAAGGCGCGCTGCGTGCAGCGCTGACACCCTTCATCGGGCGCATCCGCCAACAGGCCCCGATCTATTCCGCGCTCAAGCAGGGCGGCGAGCCGCTGTACGCCAAGGCACGCCGGGGCGAGGTGATCGAGGCACCGGTGCGCGAGGTCGACGTGCATGCGATTGATATGCTCGGTTACGCCGCGCCGCGGCTGCAGTTGCGCGTGACCTGCGGCTCGGGCACCTACATCCGCAGCTTGGCGCGCGATCTGGGCGAGGTGCTTGGCTGCGGTGCGCATATCGCCTCGCTGCGCCGGCTCTGGGTGGAGCCGTTTCGCGCGCCGCAGATGATCACGCTGGAAGCGCTGTCGGCAGCCCTGGAAGCGGGCACCGACGCGCAAGAGCTGTTGCTGCCGATCGAGGCCGGACTGGCCGATTTTGCGCGGATCGTGCTCGATGCGGCGCATGCGGCGCGTTTTCGCATGGGCCAGCGCCTGCGTGATCCCGCATTTCCGACCGGCCAGGTGGCCGTGTTCGGACCCGACGGGATCCCCTCAGGGCTAGGCCTGGTGGACGCGGAGGGGCGTTTGTCGCCGCAGCGATTGTTCAATGGACTGAACGAAGCAGTGGCTTGTTAAGGTTTAGTCAACTTGTTCCCGGGCCCGCACGACGTTACAATTTTGCGGCCCCGATCGGGGCACATCCAGCGCCAAGCGCGCTCATCCCTAGCAAACGGCGAGTCCGGCGGTGCGTCATGCACGTTCCTGCCGACCACGCATCTATCGAGTAAACATCATGTCCGTCGACACCCAGAAAGTTATTGAAGACAACAAGCGCAGCGCCCAGGACACCGGTTCGCCGGAAGTGCAGGTCGCCCTGCTGACCGCGCGCATCGAGCTGCTGACCGGTCACTTCAAGACCCACAAGAAGGATCACCACAGCCGTCGTGGCCTGCTGCAGATGGTCAACCGTCGCCGCAGCCTGCTCGACTACCTGAAGAAGAAGGACAACGAGCGTTACAAGTCCTTGATCGAGAAGCTCGGCCTGCGCCGCTAATCGAGTCATACCGCCGCGGCGCAGCGATGCGCCGCGGCTTTGTTTTGGTCATTCGCATCACGTTATCTGCAGCATGTAGTTCATGGGCCGGAGCCTCCCGGCCGCCCGTTCTCGGCATGGGTCGACGACGGTCCAACGAAGACAGCAACACCTAAGGGAAAAAACCTCCGTGGCAAAAATCACCAAAACCTTCCAGTACGGCAAGCACACCGTCACCCTGGAGACGGGCGAAATCGCTCGCCAGGCAGGCGGCGCCGTCATCGTCAAGTTCGACGACACCGTACTGCTGGTCACCGCCGTCGCCGCCAAGAGCGCGCGCGAAGGGCAGGACTTCTTTCCTCTGACGGTTGATTATCAGGAGAAGTTCTACGCCGGCGGCCGCATCCCGGGCGGCTTCTTCAAGCGCGAAGGACGTGCGACCGAGAAGGAAACGTTGATCTCGCGCCTGATCGATCGTCCGATCCGTCCGCTGTTCCCGGAGGACTACAAGAACGAAGTGCAGATCATCGCCACCGTGATGTCGATGAACCCGGACATCGACGGCGATATCGCCGCGCTGATCGGCGCATCGGCCGCGCTGTCGCTGGCCGGCACCCCGTTCAACGGCCCGATCGCTGCGGCGAAGGTCGGTTACAAGAATGGCGAATACATCCTCAACCCGACCGTGACCGAGCTGAAGGATTCGCAG
Organism: Xanthomonas sp. NCPPB 1826; assembly: GCF_056725285.1. Classification (NCBI taxonomy): domain Bacteria; kingdom Pseudomonadati; phylum Pseudomonadota; class Gammaproteobacteria; order Lysobacterales; family Lysobacteraceae; genus Xanthomonas; species Xanthomonas sp. NCPPB 1826. Next base: position 3,185,454 of record NZ_CM161521.1, on the reverse strand, counting down.
CTGGAGCTGGTCGTGGCCGGTACCGCCAATGCGGTGCTGATGGTCGAGTCCGAAGCCGAGCTGCTGTCGGAAGAAGTGATGCTGGGCGCGGTGACGTTCGGCCATCGCGAGATGCAGAAGGTCATCAACATCATCAACGAGCTGACCGTCGAAGCCGGCACCAAGCCGTCCGACTGGGTGGCCCCGGCCAAGAATGACGGCATGATCGCTGCGCTGAAGGAAGCGGTGGGCGAGCAGCTCGCGTCGGCCTTCCAGGTGCGTGACAAGCTGCAGCGCCGCGACGCAATTTCGGCGATCAAGAAGGACGTGCTGGGTGCGCTGGCACCGCGCGCCACGATTGAAGGCTGGGCTGCCGGTGACCTGTCCAAGGAATTCGGCGAGCTGGAATACCAGACCATGCGCGGCTCGGTGCTGAGCACCAAGGTGCGCATCGACGGCCGTGCACTGGATACCGTGCGTCCGATCAGCGCCAAGGCTGGCGTGCTGCCGCGTACCCATGGCTCGGCGCTGTTCACCCGCGGCGAGACCCAGGCGATCGTGATCACCACGCTCGGCACTGCACGCGACGGTCAGGTCATCGACGCCGTCTCGGGCGAGTACAAAGAGAACTTCCTGTTCCATTACAACTTCCCTCCTTACTCGGTGGGCGAGTGCGGTCGTTTCGGCGCGCCGAAGCGTCGCGAGATCGGCCACGGCCGTCTGGCCAAGCGCGGCGTGCTGGCAGTGATGCCGAGCCTGGAAGAATTCCCGTACACCATCCGTGTGGTCTCGGAAATCACCGAGTCCAACGGTTCGTCCTCGATGGCATCGGTCTGCGGCAGCTCGCTGGCGCTGATGGACGCCGGTGTGCCGATCAAGGCGCCGGTCGCGGGTATCGCGATGGGTCTGGTCAAGGAAGGCAACGACTTCGTCGTGCTGTCGGACATCCTGGGTGACGAAGATCACCTCGGCGACATGGACTTCAAGGTGGCCGGCACTGCCGAAGGCGTGTCCGCGTTGCAGATGGACATCAAGATCGAAGGCATCACCGAAGAGATCATGAAGCAGGCGTTGCAGCAGGCCAAGGCCGGCCGTCTGCACATCCTCGGCGAGATGGCGCATGCGCTGACCACCCCGCGTCAGGAACTGAGCGATTACGCGCCGCGCTTGCTGACCATCAAGATCCACCCGGACAAGATCCGTGAAGTGATCGGCAAGGGTGGCTCGACCATCCAGGCCATCACCAAGGAAACCGGTACGCAGATCGACATCCAGGACGACGGCACGATCATCATCGCTTCGGTCAACGCCATTGCTGCGCAAGCTGCGAAGTCGCGCATCGAGCAGATCACCTCGGACGTGGAGCCGGGCCGCATCTACGAAGGCAAGGTCGCCAAGATCATGGACTTCGGTGCGTTCGTCACCATCCTGCCGGGCAAGGACGGCCTGGTGCACGTATCGCAGATCTCCAGCGAGCGCGTGGAAAAGGTCGGCGACAAGCTGAAGGAAGGCGATCTGGTCCGCGTCAAGGTGCTGGAAGTGGACAAGCAGGGCCGTATCCGTCTGTCGATCAAGGCAGTGGAAGAAGGCGAGGGCGTTCCGCCGTCGGCCGAGTAATCGCCGCTGGTTGATGCGTCACGAAAAAGCGGGCCTCGGCCCGCTTTTTTGTTGGGTGTTCGACAAGGGCGCCCGACTTGATCCTTCTTCTGCGGGAGAAGGTTTTCCGCAGGGGCGGATGAGAGAACGGGCGAAGCCTCGTGTGGTTGAACGATGGCCAGGGCTTCGCCGCCGCACCCTCACCCCAACCCCTCTCCCGACGGAAGAGGGGCTTTGATCCTTGCTTACCCCGGCTGCTGTGTCGGCGCGGGCTGTGTTTCCGGGCGTGGCGGCACCACGCGCGGGAAACCCGGCGGCATCGTGGTGGGTAAGGTGGTTGGCGAAGGCAGCGGTTCGACCGGTGGTGGCGCCGTCATCACCGCATCCGGGCGCAGCTTCAACAGGGCCGCCCAGTCGCGTCGATTGAAATCGCAGAGTTCTTCGTGTGCCGGCGTGCATTCGCTGGCGATGCCCAGACCGTCTTCGCTCTGGTCCTGGCTGCCGTCGGATTGCGGCGTCGGCAACACCACGCGGCCGGCGCGGTCCAGCGGCATCTTGCGCATCATCACCGTGTTGAACACATTGCCGCCGATCAAATACAGGGTGCGATCGCCACCGACGTTGGCGGCAATCACCACGTCGCAATGCGATTGCCACGGCATCGGCGCGCTGCCGCCAAGCCCGGCCTTGAGGCCGGCGTAGCCGAGCGCGGCGCTACGCCCGCGCAGCAGGCACAGCAGATCGCCGGGGGCGGGCTTTTCCACCGCCGGGTCGGTGAACTGGTACGGGCCGCTGGCGCCATCGTTGTAGGCGCTGCGGATGTAATCCAGATGGCGTGCAGAGCGATGGAAACCGCTCAGTCCGGCCTGCGTCATCACCCACGAGATGAAGGCGGCCGACCACGGGTTGTCGATCAGGAACGCGCGGCAATCGCTGGCGGTGTAGCGCGTGCCATCCAGTGCCGCGCAACTCGATGCGCCGGGGCGGCCGCCCATCGATGCCAGCGTGCCGCTGTCGCGCCAGTAGCCGGCCACGCGTTGCCAGGCGACCACGCCGTGGTCGGCCAGATAGCCCGATTCGGCCTCGGTCACGCCCAGGCTGGCCAGACGGCCCTTGGCATCGATAAACGGGTGCTGCCACAGGCGATGCTCGTTGCAGGCACTGCGCACGATGGCGATTGCTGCAGGGCTGGTGCCGAAGCGTGGCGGTACATCGCAGACTTCCGCGGCGGCCGCGGTGCCGCCCCATGCGGCCAACACCAGACAGAGCCACGGCCAAGGTTTTACAGTCATCGCAGATCCTGCACAGAACAATCGCAGCAGGCTGACAGAGCCGGCTGCGGGCACGCGTGAAATCAGCGCGGCGGTGGGCCGAGTTTGAGCGACAGATCGACCGCGTGCACGTGCTTGGTGAGCCCGCCGATGGAGATGCAATCCACGCCATCGGCCGCAATGGCGGCAATGCCGGCCAGATCCACGCTGCCGGAGACTTCCAGAGGGATGCGTTGTTCGCGCGGCAGCGCGGCAACGATGCGCACCGCGTCGCGACGCATCGCCGGGTCGAAATCGTCGATCAGGATGCGCGTGCAGCCGACCTGCAAGGCCTCGCGCAACTGCTCCAGCGTTTCCACTTCGACCACCAGCGGCAACTGCGGTTGCTGCGCACGAGCGGCATGCACGGCGGCGCTCAGCGAGCCGGCGGCGCGGATATGGTTTTCCTTGAGCATCACCGTGTCGAACAGGCCGATGCGGTGGTTGGCGCCACCGCCGCAGCGCACCGCGTATTTCTGCGCGGCGCGCAGGCCCGGCAGCGTCTTGCGCGTGTCCAGGATGCGCGTGCCGGTGCCGGCCACGGCAGCCACGTATGCAGCGGTGGCGGTCGCGGTGGCCGACAGCGTCTGCATGAAGTTGAGCGAGGTGCGCTCGGCGCTGACCAGGCTGCGGCTGCGGCCATGCAGCAGCGCCAACACCGTGCCGGCGGTGACGTGCTGGCCTTCGTGCACCTGCCAGTCGATCCGCACCTGCGGATCGAGTGCGCGGTGCGTGGCGTCGAACCACGGCCGCCCGGCGATCACGGCGTCCTGCTTGCACAGCAGGTACGCGCTGTCTGGCTGATCGGGCAACAGTGCCGCGGTCACATCGCCGCTGCCGATGTCTTCGGCCAGCGCGCGCGCCACATCGGCGTCCACCAGCGCGGCCGGTGGTGCCTCCGGCACGGTGGTGCGTACGGAAGGATTCACTTTTCGGGGAAGTCGGCGATCTGCGCAGTGCCGATGGCTTCTTCGGCCAGCAGCACCGGAATGCCGTCATCGACGCGGAAGATCTGCTTGCGGTCGCGCGTGATCAGCGCCTCGCGCAGTGACTGTGTCTGCGCGGTGCCGTCGGCACGCTGCAGGGCTCCGCCGGCGATGGCGGTGTTGAGTGCCTCCAGGCCCTTGCCGTCGAGCAGCGAGAGCGGCTGGCGGGTGTCGGGCGAGCACAGCAGGTCGAGCAGTTTGCGATCCATCGAAGTCTTGTCTTGCGTGGAAGATGGCTAGAATACGTCTTTACCGCAGGGCAGGGCCATGACCTCCAACCACTCCGCGCCGCTGGTCGGCATCGTGATGGGTTCCCGTTCCGATTGGGAAACCATGCAACACGCAGCTCAGAAGCTCGATGCGCTGGGCGTGCCTTACGAAGTCAAGGTGGTCTCGGCGCACCGCACACCGGACGTGTTGTTCAGCTATGCCGAGCAGGCTGGCGCACGCGGTCTGCGCGCGATCATTGCCGGTGCCGGTGGTGCGGCGCATCTGCCGGGCATGCTGGCGGCCAAGACGGCGGTGCCGGTGCTGGGTGTGCCGGTACAGTCCAAGGCGCTCAACGGCATGGATTCGCTGCTGTCGATCGTGCAGATGCCGGCCGGTATTCCTGTGGCGACGTTTGCGATCGGCAATGCCGGCGCGGCCAATGCGGCCTTGTTCGCCGCTGCGATGCTGGCGCCGGAGCAGGCGCAGATCGGTCAGGCACTGGCGCAGTTCCGCGCCAGGCAGACCGACGATGTCATGGCCAGCGACGACCCGCGCCAATGACCACGGTCGGCATTCTGGGTGGCGGCCAGTTGGCCCGCATGCTGGTGTTGGCCGGTGCGCCGTTGGGCTTGCGGTTTGCGGTATTCGACCCGGCCACCGATGCCTGCGCAGGGCAGGTGGCGCCGCTGCAGGCAGGCGCCTTTGACGACACCGCCGCGCTTGCCGCATTCGCCGCGCACGTGGATGTGATCACCTTCGATTTCGAAAACGTGCCGGCCGCCGGCGCGCAGCAGTTGGCTGCGCAGGTGCGGGTGTTTCCCAGCGCTGCCGCGTTGGCGGTGGCGCAGGACCGGCTCAGCGAAAAAACCCTGTTCCGCGAGCTCGGCATTCCGGTGCCCGAGTTCGCCGCCATCGATGACCGTACAGGACTGGACGCCGCATTGGCCCGTATCGGCACGCCGTGCGTGCTCAAGACACGTCGCTTCGGCTACGACGGCAAGGGCCAGTTCCGCATCAAGATGCTGGCCGATGCCGATGCCGCGTGGGACGCGCTCGGCGCGCAGGCGGCGAAGGTCGGACTAATCGTGGAGGCCTTCGTGCCGTTCGAGCGCGAGGTCAGCGTGGTTGCGGTGCGCGGGCGCGATGGCGAATTCCGCGCCTGGCCGCTGACCGAGAACTGGCATGTGGACGGCGTGCTCTCGGCCAGTCTTGCGCCGGCGCGTGTGGATGCCGGCTTGCAGGCTGCGGCAGAGGCGCATGCGCGTGCGGTCGCCGAGCGGCTGGACTACGTGGGCGTGTTCGCGCTGGAACTGTTCGTACGCGATGGCCAGTTGCTCGCCAACGAGATGGCGCCGCGCGTGCACAACTCCGGGCATTGGACCATCGAAGGTGCCGAGACCTCACAGTTCGAAAATCATGTGCGCGCCGTGCTCGGTCTGCCGCTCGGTAGTACCGCGATGCGCGGGCATGCCTGCATGCTCAACTGGCTGGGCGCGATGCCGGACGCGGCTGCATTTCTGGCGGTGCCCGGTGGGCATTGGCACGATTACGGCAAGCAATCGCGCGAGGGCCGCAAGGTTGGCCACGCCACACTGCGCGCAGAGACGCCGCAGGCGCTTGCGCAGGCATTGAGCGCAGCAGGCACCGCGCTGCAGCGTGATGCGCAGGTCGGACCGGTGCTCGCGCGTTTGAGCGAAGGGTGATTCGCAGAGCCATCGCTGGCACTGCTGGCCTCGCCGATGCGCAGGTCTGTGGCGAAGATGCACGCAATGCGCGATGCCGCCGGACGCTGTTGCAACAGGTCATCTGATCGTTGACCTGTTGCAACGGCGCAAGCGGCTAACCCAACCGGCTGGTCACGAACTCCCAGTTGATCAGCTTCCAGAACGCGTCCAGGTACTGCGCGCGGTCCTGCTGGTAATCCAGGTAATAGGCGTGCTCCCAGAGGTCGCAGGCGAGCAGCGGGGTGTCCGGCCCGGTGAGCGGCGTGGACGCATTTGGCGTGGCGACGATCGCCAGTGCGCCATCCGGGCGCTGCACCAGCCACACCCAGCCCGAGCCGAAGCTGCCCAGGGCGACGCGGTTGAATTCCTGCTTGAAATGCACGAAGTCGCCGAACGATTTGGCGATGCGGTCGGCCAGCCGGCCCAGCGGCTCACCGCCGCCGCGCGGGCGCAGGCACTGCCAATAGAAATTGTGGTTCCACACCTGCGCAGCCAGATGGAACAGCGTGCCTTGCGCCTGCGCGATGATGTCTTCCAGCGTCAGCTCGGCGAACTCGCTGCCTTCGATGCGCGCATTGAGCCGATCGACCTCGCTGCGGTGACAGACGCCGTGGTGCGCCTCCAATGTGGCGGCGGACAGATACGGCTCCAGGGCGACGCGGGAGTAGGGCAGTGCAAGGTGTTCGATCGGCATGATGGCAAGGGCAGCGAAGGGAGTGCGGCGACAGGTCGCGCTGAAGGCTTACAATGCGCGCCTTTGCGGAAGTCTATCCGACCCGGCGGTCGGGCCTGCCGCTCCCAGTCAGGAGAGTCCAATGCCGGTGATGGAACGGATCCAGGCCGAAGTCGAACAACACCCGATCGTGCTGTTCATGAAAGGCACCCCGCAATTCCCGATGTGCGGTTTTTCCAGCCGCGCCGTGCAGGCCCTGGTGGCTGCCGGCGCCGATCAGTTGCGCACGGTCAACGTGCTGGAAGAGCCCGAAGTGCGCGCCAATCTGCCGCGCTATTCCAACTGGCCCACCTTCCCGCAACTGTTCATCCACGGCGAGCTGATCGGCGGTTGCGACATCACGCTGGAACTGTTCGAAGCCGGCGAGCTCAAGCGCATCGTCAGCGAGGCTTACCAGCCGTGAGTCTGGCGCAGGCCCGGCCCGACGCGGCGGCACTTGCCGGCCGCGTGGTGCTGATCCCCGGTGCAGCCGGCGGGCTGGGGAGCGCTGCGGCGCAGGCGTGTGCATCCGCCGGTGCGACCGTGGTGTTGCTTGGCCGCAAGCTGCGCCCGCTGGAGCGCGTCTACGACGCGGTTGCCAAGCTGGGTCCGGAGCCGTTGCTGTATCCGCTGGATCTGGCCGGCGCCACGCCGGACGACTACGCCGCACTGGCGCAGCGGCTGCAGTCCGAGCTCGGTGGCCTGCACGGCCTACTGCACTGCGCCGCCGATTTCGCCGGCTTGACCCCGGCCGAACTCGCGGCGCCTGCCGACTTCGCACGCAACCTCCATATCAACCTCACCGCGCGCGCCTGGTTGACCCAGGCCTGCCTGCCGCTGTTGCGGCAGCAAGCAGATGCGGCGGTGGTCTTCGTCGTCGATGACCCCGCGCGCGTTGGCCAGGCATATTGGGGTGCCTATGGCGCTGCCCAGCATGCACAGCGTGGCCTGCTCGCCAGCCTGCATCATGAAACCGCCGCCGGCCCAGTGCGCATCAGCGGACTGCAGCCCGGCCCGATGCGCACCGCCTTGCGCGCCCGCGCCTTCACCCATCAGGAAGACAGCGAAGCGCTGGACCCCACGCGCTATGCCGCCGCCTGCGTCACCTTGTTGTCCACGGCCGGTGGCGCTTACCGCGGCGCGATCTGGAGTCCTTCCGCATGACCATTCTTTCGGCGGCACTGCTGCTGTTTCTGATCCTCGACCCGCTGGGCAACATTCCGGTGTTTCTCAGCGTGCTCAAGCCGCTGCCGCCCAAGCGCCAGCGCTTCGTGCTCGCGCGCGAGTTGCTGATCGCCCTGTTCGTGCTGATGGCGTTCCTGTGGGGCGGCAAGTACGCGCTGGAGCTGATGCATCTACGCCAGGAGTCGGTGGCGATCGCCGGTGGCATCGTGCTGTTCCTGATCGGCATCCGCATGATCTTCCCGCGCCCGGAAGGCCTGATGGGCGAAATTCCCGACGGTGAGCCCTTCATCGTGCCGCTGGCGATCCCGCTGGTGGCCGGCCCGTCCGGCATGGCCGCAGTGATGCTGATGGGCAGCAACGAACCCACCCGGCTATGGGATTGGAGCCTTGCGCTGATGATTGCCTGGATCGGTGCATCCACCATCTTGGCCTCGGCACCGCTGTTGTACAAACTGCTCGGTCATCGCGCACTGACCGCGATCGAGCGGCTGATGGGCATGTTGCTGGTGGCCATTTCGGTGCAGATGTTCCTGGACGGGTTGGGGACTTACTTCAAATTGCCGGTATCGATCTGAGTCCAGTCGGTGATAGACGGGCAGGGTGCGTGGGGACGACCTATGAATGCTCGGCGGGAACTTGAAGCCGCGTTGCTGACCCGTGGCGTGAGCGGGTGGCAGTGTCAGGCGACCACAACTGGATGGCGTCCGATAGCCAGCGCTGCGTTTTCAGGCCCAACGTTGCCGGTTTGCGACAAGCCAGCTCAATAGCGCGAAGCCGGTCTCAAATGCCGCGCGACTTTGCGCAAGCTGGCGTTTACGCCTTCACATGCGAAGTTCATGTTGCACTGCGCGAACTTTGTCACGTCGCCGTCACAATCAGGCCTTAGCGTGTTAATCTGTTGTTAACCGTTGCGGCAGCAACCAGCCGCGCGGCAAGGGACCCCAGATCATCGGCAGCCCACCCCCGGGAACGGTTGGGCTGACTGCGCCTTTTTGTCACTGCCCAACCTGTATCGAGGCTACCGAAATGACCCACCCCCGCTGTCTCCGCATGTCCAAGCTGACGCTTGGCCTTGTTGCCGCACTCGCCGCCGCCCCCGTGTTCGCCCAGAGCACCTCTGCCGGCGTCGCTGGCCTGGTGACCAGCAGCGCCGGTCAACCGGTGCCAAATGCCGAGGTGACGATCACCCACGTCGAATCCGGCACGGTCAGCCGCGCCACCACCGATGCCAGCGGACGCTACAACGCGCGCGGCCTGCGTGTGGGTGGGCCGTACACGATCACCATTACTGCTTCCGGCGCGGGCAACACCACGCGTGAAGGCGTGTACTTGAACCTGGATAAGGTCAATCAGGTTGATGCAGCCCTGGGCGGCGATCTGGCCACGCTCGGTACCGTGCAGGCGATCGCAGGCAACTACGGCTCGGCGATCTTCAGCGCCAACAAGATGGGCACCGGCACCAACGTGACCCGCGAAGAAATCGAGTCGCTGCCGTCGATCAACCGCAACCTGCAGGACTACGTGCGTCTGGATCCGCGCGTCGCGCAGACCGACAAGGCGCGCAACGAAATCTCCATCGCCGGCCAGAACCCGCGCTACAACGCGATCCGCGTCGACGGCATCAGCACTAACGACGCTTTCGGCCTGGAATCCAACAGCCTTCCGACTCCGCGCCAGCCGTTCTCGATGGACGTCATCGATGAGATCTCGGTGGACGTGGCCAATTACGACGTCACGATCAGTGGCGGCACCGGTGGCGTGATCAACGCTGTAACCAAGTCGGGCACCAACGAGTTCCATGGCTCGGTCTACGGAACCTATCGCGAGAACGACTGGTCGGGCAAGAACGAGAACGATATTCGGCCCCAGTTGTTCGATCGCGAATCGACTTACGGCCTGACGCTGGGTGGTCCAGTGGTCAAAGACAAGTTGTTCTTTTTTGCGAATTACGAAAAGTACAAAGGCAAAGGCGTTTTCACCGGTAACAGCGGTTTTGGTCCGACAGGCTCTGGTGCGAGCAACACGGTCAACATCACGCAGGCGCAGGTCGACGAGATCGCCGACATCTCGCGCAATGTGTACGGTTTTGATCCGGGCACGTTGACGTTGCCGGCATTGGATTCCGACTCTGAAGAAAAGGGCTTCAAGCTGGATTGGAATATCAGCGATAAGCATCGCGGTTCATTCCGTTACGGTAAGTCCGAGCAGAGCACTGCCAATCTCAATGGTTTCAGCACAAGTTCGTTGGCGCTGAATTCGTACCACTACGTGCGTGACTTCGAGCTGGAAACCTACACGGCACAGCTTTTCAGCGACTGGACCGATACCTTCTCCACTGAGGCCAAGGTGTCTTATCGCGATTACGCGGCAGTACGTACCGCAGCGTCTCAGCTGCCGGCCATCAATGTCCGTGTGGGCGCAAACTCAGTCAATCTGGGAACCGAGGCAAATACGCAGGCGAACGAGTTGCGTACCGAAACATGGAATGCATTCTTTGCTGGTAACCTGTTCCTTAACGACCACACAGTCAAATTCGGCTTCGACTACGAAGACAACGATATTTTCAACTTGTTTGGTCCACGCGTTTTCGGTTCTTACAACTTTGATTCGATTGCTGCTTACCGCGCCAATCGGCCAGTGTCTTATCGCTATTCGTCCTCGAACACCGGCAGTATCGATGACATCGCAGCGAAGTGGGGGCTGCGCAACCTAGGCCTGTTCGTTCAGGACAGCTGGGCTGTCAACAACAACCTGACGTTGACCTTTGGCTTGCGCTACGACAAGCAGATGGTTCCGGACAGCCCGCAGTTCAATCAGGCTGCATTCAATGCCTTCGGCGTGCGTAACGACGCGACGCTCGATGGTAACGACCTCTGGCAGCCGCGCTTTGGCTTCAATTACACGTTTGATGCCGAGCGGCCGACCCAGTTGCGCGGTGGCGTGGGCCTGTTCCAGGGTGCGGCGGCGTCGGTGTGGCTGTCCAATCCGTTCTCCAATACCGGCCTGGCTTACACGGATTACAATTTCCGCAACGCAAACGAGATCGCCGCTGGCGGTATTCGTTTCACTCCCGATATCAACAACCAGCCAACTGGTACCGGCGGAGCGACTCAATCGGTCGACTTTGTCGACAAGGATCTCGGACAGCCGTCGGTCTGGAAAGCTAACTTGGCATTCGACACCGAGTTGCCGTGGTACGGCATCATCGGCTCGTTGGAAGGTGTGGTCACCAAGGTCAACGAGGCGATCTACTACCAGCAACTCAATCTTGGCACGCCGACTGCGGTTGGGCAGGATGGTCGTCAGATCTACTGGAACGCGGTTGGTCGTAACCGGGCGAGCTGGGATAACCTTGGTCGCTTCACCGGCAACGCACTGACACGCGCCAACAGTAATCAGGGCTTCAACGACGCAATTATTGCGCGTCCAACCGACCAGGGCGGTACGCAGAGCTTCACCGTCGGTTTGAATAAACCTTTCAACGACAGCGACTGGTCGTGGAGCCTCGCTTACACCTACTCAAACGCGAAGGAGGTCAGCGGTCTGACCAGCTCTACCTCGGGCTCTCAGCTGTTGAATGTAGCGACCTTCCAGGCTAATGAAGAAGTCAACGCCACGTCCGCTTATGAGATCAAGGACAGCATCCTCGGCACTCTGCAGTGGAAGCACAACTTCTTCGGCGACTACGCAACCAAACTTGGCCTGATTTATCAGGGCCGCAGCGGTCGTCCGTATAGCTATACGTTCGATAACGATGCCAATGGTGACGGTCGTGCCAATGACCTGCTTTACATTCCGAACGGCCGTGGCGATGTGTTGTTCGGAAGTGCAGCTGAAGAGAATGCTTTCTGGAACTACGTGAGCAACAATCAGTATCTGTCTTCGCACCAAGGGCAGTTGGCTGGCCGCAACGCCGTTCGCAATTCCTGGGTAAATCAGTTCGATCTGCATATCGAGCAGGAACTGCCGGGCTTCTTCGACGGCAACAAGGCGCAGATATGGGTCGACATCATGAATGTCGGTAACCTGCTTAATAAGAAGTGGGGCCGCGTGGATGAGTACGGGTTCCCTGGCTTCAAGGGTGTTGTGGAGTACGGCGGTATCGATGCTGCAACCGGCAAGTACGTGTACCGCTTCAATGAGCCGGACTTGTCCACCGTCTACGACGACAAGGGCATCTCCCGCTGGGCACTGCAGCTGGGCTTCCGCTACCAGTTCTAAAGCTGGCTAGCGTGTCGAAGTTTGCAAAAACGGCCGGGTTCTCCCGGCCGTTTTCTTTTGTGCGGGTGAGTACGCTAAAGTTCTGAGATACGACAGGAGCAAGCTATGGAACTCAGCAGTACGGCAGCACGGGCGCTGCCGGTGGTGGATGCGCGGATCTACCCGCGTGGTGGCCTGGACGTGTTGTCCAAGGCGGAAGTTGCGCGTCTGCGCGATGCCTCCAGCGGTGGCATGCATGAGCTGTTGCGCCGCTGCGCGTTGGCCGTGCTGACCAGCGGCAGTGCGTCGGACGACCCGCGCGCCGCGCGCGATCTGTATCCGGATTTCGATATCCAGGTGAACCAGCAGGACCGCGGCATCCGCATCGATCTAAGCAACGCACCGGCGATGGCCTTTGTCGATGGCGAGATCATCCGGGGTGTTGCCGAGCTGCTGTTCGCCGTGGTGCGCGACCTGGCCTACATGGCAATCGAGCTGGAAGCCCAGCGCGGGGATCTGGATACCAGCGAAGGCATCACCAACGCGGTGTTCGGGCAGCTGCGCAATGCGCGCATCCTGCAGCCGTCGGACCCGAACCTGGTCGTGTGCTGGGGTGGCCATTCCATCTCGCGCGACGAATACCTCTACACCAAACAGGTGGGCTACGAGCTGGGCCTGCGTGGCCTGGACATCTGCACCGGCTGCGGCCCGGGCGCGATGAAGGGCCCGATGAAGGGCGCCACCATCGCGCACGCCAAGCAGCGCAAGCATCACACGCGCTACATCGGCGTCACTGAGCCGGGCATCATTGCCGCCGAGTCGCCGAACCCGATCGTCAACCACCTGGTGATCATGCCGGACATCGAGAAGCGCCTGGAAGCCTTCGTCCGCATCGGCCATGGCATCCTGGTGTTTCCGGGCGGCGTCGGCACGGCAGAGGAAATCCTCTACCTGCTCGGCATCCTGCTGCGCGAAGAGAACGCCGACCTGCCGTTCCCGCTGATCCTAACCGGCCCGACCATTGCCGCGCCGTATTTCGAGCAGATCGACCGCTTCATCCGGCTTACCCTGGGCGAAGCTGTCGCTTCCCGCTACGAAATCATCGTTGGCGACCCGGTTGCCGTAGCGCGTCGCATGGCTGAAGGCATCCACGACGTGCGCGCGCACCGCAAGGAACAGAAGGATTCGTACTACTTCAACTGGTCCGTCCACATCCCGCTCGAGTATCAGCAGCCGTTCGAACCCAGCCACGAGGCCATGGCCGCCCTCGACCTGCACCACGGCCGCCCAGCGCCCGCACTGGCCGCCGACCTGCGCCGTGCCTTCTCCGGCATCGTCGCCGGCAATGTTAAGGAAGACGGCATGCGCCGCATCGAGGAATTTGGCCCCTTCGAAATCCACGGCGACCCGGACATCATGCAGGCCCTGGACGAACTCTTGCGCGGCTTCGTCGAACAGCGACGGATGAAGATTTCGGGGGATTACCGGCCTTGTTATCGGGTGGTGACTTAAGCGCCTAGACGGTAGGCGGCCGGGGCGGTTTGACGCCTGTCGGTCCAGGCCGTCCGCCTGTCTGTCTCGTGCTTGTCCCACAGCCCGTCAGAGTTCATGCTCTCCAGCAATAACGCTGGGGAGCGTCTTGATGTTCGTTGTCCGAACGCGTGGATTCACATTGATCGAGCTCATGGTAACCGTCGCGGTGCTAGCCATCACCGCAGCGATCGCATACCCGAGTTTCCAAGGCGTCGTGCGCTCAAATCGGGTGGCTGCGTCAAATAACGAAATGATGGCATTGCTCACGTTGTCCAGAAGCGAAGCCATCCGGAACGGCCAAGGCAGCGGCATCTGTGGCAGTGCGAACGGGACAGCCTGCAATGGGAGCTGGAGTGCAGGGGTGATGGCCTGGAGCGACACAAATGGAAACGGGAGTTATGACTCAGGTGAAACCGTGCTCCGTTATTCGTTGGGAAATCCAAGGCTGGTCGTCCAGGGGCCAACGACGGGGACGGTCATTGCGTTTGATGCGCGGGGGCGCCGCCGTGCTGCTGCCGATCAACAGGTTACATTGCAACCTGATCAATGTGGCGGGCAACCGTTAAAACGCTCATTAACAATCAATGCGTCCGGGCAAATTCGAAGCAAAAAAGAGACCTGCACATGAGCCAGAATCATCTCTCTCATAGACGTTCTGCAGCGGGCTTCACCCTGATCGAAGTGCTGATTGCCATTCTCATACTCGCATTTGGGTTGCTAGGGTTTGCGCTGCTGCAGACCATGAATGTGCGGTTTGTTCAAAGCGCCAATTACCGGACGCAAGCGACCAATCTGGCCTACGACCTAATTGATCAGATGCGATCCAATCGTTATCAGGTTGGTCAATATACTGCCGCCACATTCGCTGCCGGGGCCGTGACGGCGACTGGCGCCTGCGTATATCCAACAGGCCAGACCGTATCGGTAAGCCAGAATATAACAAGATGGCAATGTCAGGTTGCCAAGGCGCTTGGAGATAAGGCTGCTGCTACAGTTACCTATGTCAACGGCGTCGCCACTGTGGCAATAAGTTGGGGCGATCAGCGCTGGGACAAGGAAAACCCCGAGGCAGTGACGAGTTTTGCGTTGCGAACGGAGATCTAGGGGAATGAACTTGCGTTCGCGAATGTCCGGCCTTTCATTGATCGAACTGATGATCGCGTTAGTGATCGGGTTGGTTCTTTTATTAGGCGTAATCCAAATATTTTCAGCGTCGCGCACGGCCGCCCAACTATCTGAAGGTGCTTCGCGAGCACAAGAGAATGGACGTTTTGCGCTTGATTATCTGGCTCGAGACATTCGCATGGCGGGCCACTTTGGGTGCGTCAACGATCAAGCGCAATTCGTTAAGGGGGAGGGGGATCCCAGGGTCAATCTCTCTGCGACAACAGGAAGCGGGAGTCCTTTAGATTTCTCGGTATCGGTTCAAGGTTACGAAGCACCAGGAACAGCTCCAGGGGGGCAAATAACGATCGGTGCCAGTGCGAATTCGATAGTAGGTTTGCCGGCCTCCATTCAGAATTTGAGCCCCGCGCCGAGACCAGGCAGCGACATCATTGTATTGCGTTATCTTTCTGCCGAGGGCGTGCCTGCGACAGGTATCACAGCAGCTGGTTCCAACAGCACCTTGACTATGGATGCGACACGTTGGGCACGCCTGACCGACGATGGGGTAGCTGCCCCCACCTTGTTTGGAATAGCGGACTGCGCACATGCGGATGTATTTGCTGGCACCACGACTGCGGGATCCGTAACGGCCAGTGGCGTCAATCTTTCAGGGCGATATGTGGTACAGCCCACTGGTCAGACAATGGTGTACCGCGCCGAGTCCCTGGTGTATTACGTTGCCAATAGTCCCGATACCGGCGAACCCGCGCTAAGGCGTGCTCGCGCGGGGAGCAATGGCATCTATGTCAGCGAGGAATTGGTTGAAGGAATAGAAAGTTTGCAATTTCTATACGGATTGGATACGACGCCGTCGATTGCAACCCAGACGCCGCCTGTTGGTAATATCACCGAGCAACGTGTGGCGAGTGGAGTTTCCACTGGAGCCGATGCGGCGGCCGCCAACCAGTGGCGTCGCGTTGGGCAAGTGCAGGTCGGTATCCTTGCTCGCAGTCCGACGGCAGCGGCTGCAAGTACTCAAGTCGAGTCCAGTCGGTTAGGCGTGCTAGGTGTCACGGTCATTCCGCCGACGACCAACGATGGACGCTATCGCGCTAGTTACGAGCTATCCATCGCCCTCCGCAATCGCCTTTTCGGTAACTGAAAATGCAGACCAGACATCTCACTCGAGATCGAGCACGTAATACCCCCGCGGCAACTCAGCGCGGTGCTGTCTTGTATGTGGCGTTGATCATGCTGGTGTTGCTTGCGTTGATTGGCATTGCAGGCATTCAGGTCTCTGGAATGCAAGAAAAAATGGCGGCCAATTATAGGGCGGTGAATCGTGCTTTCGAGGAGGCTGAAGGTGTGGTCAGAAACGCTGAAAACTCCGTCGAAAATATTTCCAATCGAACGACGGCGCCGACTGGTACCACGAGTTCAGTTGCTTCTGGAGACATCAATCGAGTCTGTGACGATGGTTTTGACCCTATGCAGTGGGCGCAGGCGCAGACCTCGGCTCGCGCGGTCAATGTTCGCCAGATAGATCAATGCATTCAGGGGGAAGCAAACATCGGAATGGGACAACCTGTCGATCCTGCATCTCCTGTTTTTCAGATCACTGGCGTTGCCGCTGATGATCAGAATAACGCGAGTTCCGAGGCGGCCGTAGACACTATCTTCAAGCTTTGAAGAGAAGCACATGACCTTGCATAAAAAGAAAGTAATTTTTGCTTCTGCCGCCGCCGCGGTTGGCCTGGCGTGCTTCGTCTACGCGCTAATCGCTGCGCAAGGTCAAGGCGTCCTTGCTCAGGCGCCAATGAATAATCAGGTGCAGACGCCGCCTGCATTCATCATGGCTGTCGACGATTCCGGGTCGATGACGTTTCAAACCCAATTTCCAGGGCAGGATGGCCAGGGCTGCTGGAGTACAGCGCAATATACGTTTTTCTCAAGCCCCGGAGTGCTTAATACGGAAGATACGAGAAGCGTTGGATGTGGTTACAACCACGTGCTTCCTGGCGTCCGTATCGATGAAAACCGATTGGGTGTTCCTCCGTTGGATAGTCTTGGTTTCGCGCGTTCGGCTGCCTACAATCCAACATATTATGATCCGACAGTCAAATACGAGCCGTGGATCAATAACGATGGCACTCCCTTTCCTCAGGCTGACCCGCTGAATACCCGTATTAATCCGCTGCAATCCGCGACCGTCGCGTTGGCATCGAACTACATGGGTGAGGATTTCAGTAGTAGCTTTCGAATTCAGAACAGGATGGTTCTGCCCCGAGGTACAAGTTACAGGCAGCGCTTTAGGGATAATAACAATAATCTCTATTTCGGAGCTGAGACAACGACGACAACTGATGTCACTTGGAATGGTGGTTCGCAGACACTGCTGATAAGGTTTTGGCCTGCAACCTTTTTTGTTCCTTATACGAGTAATAATGATGCTCGGCCAGTCCTTCCTGGCTCTGCCTCAGCGTATGACTCAGTGCCGCGCGAGCGTGTACGAGATGTGTGCGGAACGGGCTGCGACATGTGGAAATACACGATCGGCACAACCAATACCGTTGCCTTGCAAAACTTTGCAAATTGGTTTTCTTTCTATGGTAATCGCAATAGGGCAATTATTGCGGGCATGACTAGGTCGCTGGCTGACGTCAATAATATGCGGGTGGGATTCTTTCGCATTAATCAGCACACTAGCTATGATGCCATTACGGACAGGCTGCCAATGCGAAATATGGCAACGGCAAGTGAAAAGGCGGCGCTTTACAATTCGATCCTCGCATTGCCTGCGAGCGGGGGTACACCAAATCGCCAAGCGGTAAACGCCGCAGGGGTTCAATTCCAGCGCACAGATAGCGCTGCTCCAGTCCAATTGGCTTGCCAGAAAAATGCCGTAATGCTTTTTACTGATGGCTACAGTAACCAGGATGGGCCGCAGGTCAGTAATGCGCAAGGCGATGGTGGAATGGGAGTTCCATTCGCTGACGGTTACGATAATACTATGGGGGATATCGCTGCAAAGTACTATAATAATGTTAACGGCGGATCCCCTATTCGGCCGGACCTGGCCTCCGGTCTTGTGCCTGTGCCAAGCTCCTGCAGCACTGCAAACGCCAATGTAAGGTTGGATTGCCAGAAGAATCTGCACGTAAATTTTTACGGTATTACGCTGGGTGCGCGAGGGAATTTGTTCAATCCCGATGTGGTGCAGGATGCTTACACCACTCCGGCGATTTACCAAAATTGGCCGCCGCGTGAAAATGATGAAAGAAGCACCGTTGATGACATCTGGCACGCGGCAACCAATACTCGCGGTCAATACATAAACGCGAAGACTCCGGCGGAAATTACAGCTGCGATGCGGAGAGTTCTCTCTTCGGTGACATCCGGTTCGTCTCCCTCGGGAACGCTCGCGCAGAGCGGTGCGCGTATCGGTGCTGGCTCGTTCTCAGTGGTGCCCAACTACGAAATTGCCAATGAGGGCACCGATTGGTTTGGCCGTCTTACCGGCTATACCGTTTCTATCAATCCAGCGACTCGGGTCGCAGTGACCACGGCAGCGTGGGAGGCAAGTTCACGAATGCCCTCTGCCGCGGCACGCAATGTCTTGGTCAGCAAGGCAGGATCAGTTAGCGCCTTCAATGCGACTAATGTTTCTCTTGCAGATCTTTGTAACAAATCGACGTCGCTGTATCCCGGGATGTCACTGTGCACTGAGTCGGACCTTTCCGCACTGGGAGCGACCGCAGCTACCGCTACCGCGTACTTGCGTGGGGATGCGTCTGGGGAAGTCCGCAGCGGTGGTCGCTTACGTGATAGAACCACTGTGCTTGGCGATATCGTCAATTCGACGCCTGTCATCAGTTCTCCATTGGATGACTATGGCTATCGTGGTTTGGCGGGCACGCCTGGAAGTACTTATGGCGCTTACTTGGATTCCAAGAAGGCAAACAGAAATTATATGGTCTATGTTGGTGCCAACGACGGCATGTTGCATGGCTTCGATGGCGGCATGAGCGCAAATGGGGTAATGAATTCGAATGGCGGTGTAGAGCGATTCGCTTATATTCCATCAACTGCGCTCGGTCACATGGGTAATTTGCTACTTCCTTACGATCCAACCGATCAAAGTGACCAAGACTTTGACCATCGCTACTACGTGGATGGGCCGTTGACCGTATCGGATGCTTACTATGGTGGATCCTGGAAGACAGCTCTTGTAGGGACCGCAGGTGCGGGCGGACGTAGCATTTTTGCAATGGACGTCACGACGCCGACAAGTATTTCGGCAGGCAATCGTCTTTGGGAAATCAGCGATCTTGATAGCACGTTGCCTGCGGCAGTCCGTAACAACATAGGCTATGTGCTTGGTAAGCCGGTTATCGTTCCAGTTGCTAACGCATCCGGCGCTGTGACATGGAAAGCGATTTTTGGCAATGGCTATAACAGCGCCAGTGGAAAAGCCGTTCTTTTTGTCGTTGATATCAAGGCGGGCGCACCCACGATTACCATGATCGAAGCCGCAGAGAGTGGAGGAGGTGTCGCCGGAAGCAACGGTCTCGGCAACATCGTTGTTGTTGATCGCTGGGGCGGTGCCAGCCAAGCTGATCGGGTTCGTGATGGATATGCGGACACTGTTTACGCAGCCGATCAAAAAGGAGCCCTTTGGAAGTTTGACCTTCGTAGCACCGTGACATCTGTTTCCGTGCCGCTCTTTACAAGCCGTACTTCAACCGAGAACGGCTCTACCTATCGTCAGCCGATTACCGGCGGACTCGCTGCTACTGCTGGCGATAACGGCGGTGTCATGCTTTTCTTCGGAACCGGAAGCTTCTCATTCGTAAATGATCCATTCGATACTGCTATCCAGTCGTTGTATGGGATCAATGACGTTTCCGCTGGAGCAATCACGAGTGCGTTGACGCGCACCAACCTGCAGGCCAATACGATCTCCAGTTCTGGTGGTACGCGGAGTCTGGTGTTGGGAGCAAGCCCGGCAGGTGGGCGTGGCTGGTATGTCGATCTGCCAGCCGGCGAGCGTATGGTGGGAAATCCAAGCGTCGCATCGGGTATTGTTTTTATTCCGACCTATGTCCCCAATCCAAACAGCGTGGGATGTGCTGCCCAGGGTAGCAATTGGCTATTTGGGTTGAATACTAGGACGGGTGGGGCCGCACTGGATGTGGCGCGCCGTAATTCGCCTACAGGTGCTTCGTTTGCTTCGGGAACTGCCGCGACTTCGTTGACAACGCAAGGAACTACTCCGGTGAAGGACGTCGGCATATCAGCTATTCCGCGGTTGACTCCAGCAGAGTCTGGCGGAGCGCCCCCGCCTGGGGGCAGCTCCTGCTGGATGGTGATAAGCGTTGCAGGTGCCGACCCAATGTATGTTCCCTATCCATGCGGACGTCAGTCCTGGAGGCAGGTGCAATGAGATCTTCTTGGGCCAGAGAAACCGGCGCCCGTGGCAGGGGCGCATCACTGTTGATTTCCCACGGTTTCACGCTGATCGAGCTGATGATTGTCGTCGCGGTTGTGGCGATTCTTGCTGCGATTGCCTACCCGAACTACTCGGAGTACGTGCGTAAGTCTCGCCGTGCGCAGGCCAAGGCAGATCTTGTCGAGTATGCGCAGCTGGCCGAGCGCTATCACACTGTGCAGAATACGTACGTCGGCTTTACTTTGCCCAATCCTGTCTCGCCTCGGGAGGGTGGAACAGCCGCCTACAACCTGCCGTCGCCACAGGTGACTCAGTCCACCTTTGTGATTACTGCGACCCCGACCAATGTCCAGTCAGCCGACAAGTGCGGAACTTTGAGTATTGACCAGGCTAGTCGCAAGACCAACTCCAAGGGGGCCTTGTCGGACTGCTGGTGAGAGCGTGAGTTCGGGGACGTTGATGACTGTTGCAATGCCCCAAAATCTTGCTACAATGCCGACCCCGCCCGAATAGCTCAGCCGGTTAGAGCACTTGACTGTTAATCAGGGGGTCGTTGGTTCGAGTCCAACTTCGGGCGCCAAGTTGTTGAAGAGGCCGCGACTAGTCGCGGCCTCTTTGTTTTTGCTGTAGCTCATCGTGCAGGGCAGGCGGTTGGTTGCCTGTAGCGGACAGAGCGCGTTCGCCCTGAGTTGTTGACGATGACATCTGCCAGGCGCTGCGCACGCGTGCAGAGGCTGATCGTAATGTTGGTGCCGCTGTTGCGGCCGTTCGGAAGAAATCGCACAAGCGATCGGCCGATCGTTGCAGTAATGCTGATGCCCTCACTCGCAGCATACTGCTCGACCCGCAGGATCGAGCCCGCGTCCGCAGGCTGCCCACTGCGCGTTGGGTCTTTGAAAACAATCCACCCCTGGCCCCAGTCGCTGTCACGTCGGCAATTGGCGCCGTCGACGGATGGACAGACGCTAACTGGCAGGCGGTGCGTGATGGCCAGGCTCCTGGCCATTGCCAGGTGCGCGGTGAGCAGATGAACCCGTGCCTGTGCGCGCTGCCACTCGATCAAAGCTCTGAAGTTGGGCAGGCCGATGGCCGCCATGATCCCGATGATCGCCATCACGATCATCAGCTGTACTGCCGTGTACCCTTTTGTGCACGAACGAGTCACTGCTTTCACCGTCCTGCTCCTCGGCTCGGAGCAAGCAGTCTCTACGGCGTCCAAGGCTCAGGTAAGGTCGGCTCTCACGGGATGGGATGTCAGACTTTTACCGAAAGTGGCCTCCGCCATTAGTGCAGTCCTCCCCCGAGACCAGCTCCATGACCGACCGTTTTCAGCTTGTATCCCCGTACTCCCCAGCCGGCGATCAGCCTGCCGCCATCGAGAAGCTCGTGGCCAGCTTCGAGGCCGGTCTGGCCAAGCAGACCTTGTTGGGCGTGACCGGCTCCGGCAAGACCTACACCATCGCCAACGTGATCCAGCAGGTGCAGAAGCCGACCCTGGTGATGGCGCCGAACAAGACGCTGGCGGCGCAGCTGTACGGTGAGTTCAAGTCGTTCTTTCCGCACAACGCGGTGGAGTACTTCGTCAGCTACTACGACTACTACCAGCCAGAGGCCTATGTGCCGTCGTCGGACACCTTCATCGAGAAGGACAGTTCGATCAACGAGCACATCGAGCAGATGCGTCTGTCGGCGACCAAGACCTTGCTGTCGCGTCGTGATTCGCTGGTGGTGGCCACGGTGTCGGCGATCTACGGCCTGGGCGCGCCGGAAGACTATCTGTCGCTGCGCTTGATCCTGTCGGTGGGCGAGCACATCGATCAACGTCAGTTGATCCGCCATCTCACCGATCTGCAGTACACCCGCAACGAATTCGAGCTGACTCGCGGCGCGTTCCGTGTGCGCGGCGAAGTGCTGGACGTATTTCCAGCTGAATCCGACACCGAGGCGTTGCGGATCGAGTTGTTCGATGGCGACATCGAGCGGCTGACGCTGTTCGATCCGTTGACCGGTGAAACGCTGCGCAAGCTGCAGCGCTACACCGTGTACCCCAAGACGCATTACGCGACCACACGCGAGCGCACGTTGAGCGCGGTGGACACGATCAAGGACGAACTGAAGGAACGGTTGGAGCAGCTGTATTCGCAGAACAAACTGGTCGAAGCGCAGCGCCTGGCGCAGCGCACCCAGTTCGATCTGGAAATGATGGCCGAAGTCGGCTTCTGCAACGGCATCGAAAACTACTCACGGCATCTCACCGGCAAGGCGCCCGGCGAGCCGCCGCCGACGTTGTTCGACTACCTGCCGCCGGACGCGCTGCTGGTCATCGACGAGTCGCATGTGACCATTCCGCAGATCGGCGCGATGTACAAGGGCGACCGCTCGCGCAAGGAGACGCTGGTGGAGTTCGGTTTCCGTCTGCCGTCGGCACTGGACAACCGGCCGCTGCGTTTCGAGGAATGGGAGGCGCGCTCGCCGCGCAGCATCTATGTGTCGGCCACGCCGGGCCCCTACGAACTGCGCGAGTCCGCGGGTGAGATCACCGAGCTGGTGGTGCGCCCGACCGGCCTGATCGATCCGGTGGTCGAGATTCGTCCGGTCGGAACGCAGGTGGACGACCTGATGTCCGAAATCCACGAGCGCATCAAGCTCGGCGACCGCGTGTTGGTGACGACGCTGACCAAGCGCATGTCCGAGAACCTCACCGAGTACCTCGGCGAGCACGGCATCCGCGTGCGCTATCTGCATTCGGATATCGACACGGTGGAGCGCGTGGAGATCATCCGCGACCTGCGTCTGGGCAAGTTCGACGTGCTGGTCGGCATCAATCTGTTGCGTGAAGGCCTGGACATGCCGGAGGTGTCGCTGGTGGCGATCCTGGATGCGGACAAGGAAGGCTTCCTGCGTTCGACCGGCTCGCTGATTCAGACCATCGGCCGCGCAGCGCGCAACCTGCGCGGCAAGGCCATTCTCTATGCCGACAAGATCACGCGTTCGATGCAGGCCGCGATCGACGAGACTGACCGCCGCCGCGAGAAGCAGGTCGAGTACAACCTGGAGCATGGCATCACGCCCAAGTCGGTGGCGCGTCCGATCTCCGACATCATGGAAGGTGCGCGCGAGGATGCCGCCGAGAAGAAGGCAGGCAAGGGGCGCTCGAAGTCGCGTCAGGTGGCGGAGGAAATGCCCGATTACCGCGCAATGGGGCCTGCCCAGATCGCCGGCAAGCTCAAGAGCCTGGAGCAGCAGATGTACCAGCACGCCAAGGACCTGGAGTTCGAGGCGGCCGCGCAGATTCGCGACCAGATCCAAAAACTGAAAGCTGCCAGCCTGGCGTAGGGCAGGGCGACAGCGCGAAAGTTCGAGCGCAGGGAGGGCTTGTGGTGATCCAAACCCTGCGCTAGAATGCGCGCCCTGCACAGCGCAATGCTGATGCAGGAAACGGGCGGTTAGCTCAGCGGTAGAGCACTACCTTGACATGGTAGGGGTCACAGGTTCGAACCCTGTACCGCCCACCACTCCAAGTCCAGACGGCACCGCGACTTGAGTGGCTTCAACATCGGCAGCGACTGCTGCCGCGGATCCTAAAGTGATTTACGCAGCAGCTCCTGCAGATTCCGCGTGTCCTGTATTTCGTCTTCGACGATTGCTTTCACTTCCTTCTGTGCATCGCCCAGGCGTGTTGGATGAATGTTGTGCAGCGGCCGGGCATTGCCGGCGGCGGAGCGGTGGCCTAGCAAGCCGAGCGCTCTTTCGCTCCTGAGTAATAGGTCCTGCGCCAGGCCAAGCTTCTGCTCTGTGTGTCATTTCGTCGCAGCGCTGGTCACCCCATCCACGAAGCAGCAGGTAGTTTTTTAACGCCAGGCACGTGCGTGGCTCTGAAAGCACTTCAAGCGTTCACTGAATTCCACCGGCGGTGACGCATCCCGATCGTCGCCTTGCCTCGAATGCGCGCGCGGTTGTGCCGGCTTGGCCGAAACCGCTTTCTCCATCACACGTCTTGCTTTAGCATCGCCTCCGCGCTGACGAAAAGGAAGGCTGGCGATGGACGAGTATCAGCACACCGTGCTGACCAGGGGCGGGTACCGTGTCGTGGCAATCACCCGGGAAGACACCTATGCGCCGGACGCCGTGGTGGCCTATGCCGTGGTAACGGATGCCGGAACCCGGATCACGCCGGATCTTTCCCTGGATCAGGCCAGAGTCTGGATCGACTCGCTCGTCGAGAGTGAGAGTGGTGGACGCAGGTCGGATCTGGTCGATCACAAACCTGTCGTCCGTCGCTAAGTGCCGTTGAGAAGTAAGCCAAGGAGTAGGGGCGCGTGTCCAAAGCCAAAATAATTGCAATCGCCACCGTGGTGACATTGCTTGTTGGATATTTCCTGTCCGGATATCTGACGCTTCTGTTGTTGCGGCTCGATACCGGGCTGTACGCATGGGATACCTACTACCGCTACGTCAAGGCGCTGGGCCTGCCGGAAGTGGCGCCTTACGCAACCAAGATCAAGATGTCCGGCATTCTCGGCTTTGGCCTGCCCGGGATCATCTGGGCCATCACGGTCGTGCTCCTGCTCAAGCCGAAGGCGCGGGCGCTGCATGGCGACGCGCGCTTTGCCGGAGCGGCAGACCTTTCCAAGCACGGTTTGTTCAAGCCGAGCGGCAACGGCATCGTGGTTGGCAAGTTCAACGGCAAGCTTGTACGGCTGAGCGGGCAACAGTTCGTGATCCTTGCCGCGCCGACGCGCTCCGGCAAGGGCGTCGGCGTGGTCATTCCCAACCTGCTGGAGTACCAGGAATCGGTAGTGGTCCTGGACATCAAGCAGGAGAACTTCGACCTCACCAGTGGCTGGCGCGCCAGTCAGGGGCATGAGGTGTTCCTCTTCAATCCCTTCGCCGAAGACCGTCGTACGCATCGCTGGAATCCGCTGACCTACGTGTCCAGCGACCCTGCCTTTCGTGTGTCGGATCTGATGAGCATTGCCGCGATGCTGTATCCGGACGGGTCGGATGACCAGAAGTTCTGGGTCAGCCAGGCGCGTAACGCCTTCATGGCGTTCGCCCTGTATCTGTTCGAAAACCAGGACGAAGAGTTGTCGCTCGGCTTTCCGGGCGGGGCAGGGGCTCCCACGCTTGGCGGCATCTATCGCCTCTCGTCCGGGGATGGCACAGACCTCAAGAAGTACCTCAAGTCGCTGTCCGAACGAAGATTCCTCAGCAGCAATGCGCGCTCGGCATTTGCCAACATGCTGTCACAGGCCGATGAGACCTTTGCGTCCATCATGGGTACCCTGAAAGAGCCGCTCAACGCATGGATCAACCCGGTCCTGGATGCGGCCACTAGCGCGGACGACTTCCTGCTCACCGACCTGCGCAAGAAGAAGATGACGATCTACATCGGCATCCAGCCCAACAAGCTGGCCGAAAGCCGGCTCATCATCAACTTGCTCTTCAGTCAGATCATCAACCTCAACACCCGCGAGCTTCCGAAGTCCAATCCGGAGCTCAAGTACCAATGCCTGCTGTTGATGGACGAATTCACCTCGATCGGCAAAGTGGACATCATTGCCACCGCGGTAGCCTACATGGCGGGTTACAACCTTCGCCTGCTGCCGATCATTCAGAGCATGGCGCAGCTGGACGCCACCTACGGCAAGGATCTGTCGCGCACCATCATCACCAACCATGCGCTGCAGATCCTGTACGCCCCGCGCGAGCAGCAGGATGCAAACGACTACTCCGAGATGTTGGGCTACACGACGATCAAGAAGAAGAACGTCACCCGCGGCAGGGAAACCACCCGAAGTGTCTCCGAGGAGCGACGTGCGTTGATGCTTCCGCAGGAGCTGAAGGCGATGGGCAACGAGAAGGAGGTCTTCCTGTACGAAGGCATCCCGCATCCGGTGAAATGCGACAAGATCCGCTACTACGAAGACCGCTATTTCACCGCGCGCTTGCTGCCTAAGACGGACGTGAAAACGCTTTCCATCAGGTTGTGACGGTCGTCGCACAACGGCTGCGAAGGGGCGCCGGTAATTCTTGACTCATGTGTTCGTTAAGGGCAAAGTTACCCAGAATTCGCGCAGTGTTGATTTTTTGTTAAGAGGGGCGGCGCCGGACGGGGTCGTACAGGAGTAAGGCTATGGATGGTTCTTCGGCGTATTCATTTTTACCGGATGTGCGCATGCATGACGCTGACTGGCCTGTTCGGGCTGGTTCGGGCGGCCGCGCACACTCGATCGAGTCATCAAAGGCAGATCCCCTCCGTCACCCGAAGGTGAGCGGAGCTGTTGTGCTGTCCGTCTTAAGCCCGAAATCTCATGAGTTGGAGAAGTCAGAGTGAATCCGATGTCTGTGTCCAAGCTGTCGCTGGTCTTGGTGGTCGCTGCGTTGGTCGGGGCCTGCGCGACCAAGCCTGCTCCCGATTTTGGTGGGCGTTGGAAGCCGGTTAACCGCTTTGCCGAAACTCCCATGGAGTTGCCTTTGCATGCTTCTTATGTTTACCAAGCCACTCCGATGGATGGAACGTTGAAAACCATGCTGGAGCGCTGGGTTAAAGATTCCAATATGACGCTCGCTTACAATATAACCTCTGATTACACTTTGTATTCTGCTGTCTCCAAAATTGATACTGTTAGTATCAAACAAGCAGTTGAGGAACTCAGTGCGGTTTATGCTGCGCAAGGTGTATACGTGTCTGTGGTTGGAAATCAAATTGTCGTTCAGCCTGCTACGCCTCAAGCGGCAGGCTAGATTGATATGGGCCTATGAGCTGCGCATTTTCTGTGCAGATTTGACATTGTGAAATCAAGGTATAAGCGGATTAATCATGTTCCGTAAGAAAGACTCTAGCAGTCAGAATGTTGATCAAGTCGTGGCGAAAGCGGTCAACTATGAGCTGACGATTGCGGACCTTGCGCAACGCAGTCAGCGTCGCGCCTGGATGGTCGCTACGGCCTCTCTAATGATGTCATTGCTCTTGGCCGGTGGTTATTATTATATGCTGCCTTTGAAGGAGAAGGTTCCGTACCTGGTAATGGCTGATGCCTCCAGCGGAACTGCAACCGTTGCTCGACTTCAAGGTGATTTTTATAATCAGCAAATAACATCTAGTGAAGCCATAAACCGTAGTAATGTTGCGCAGTATGTGACTGCTCGTGAATCTTATGACTCGGAGATAATGACGCTGCGGGATTGGAATTTGGTTTTTATTATGTCCACTGCCTCTGTGGGTGCTGGGCACAAGCAATTGTATATGGAAAACAATCCGGATAATCCTTTTCTGAAGTATGGAAAAAGTAAAGCTATCAGGGTTAAAATTCTAAGTATAACCCCCCTGGGGCAGCGTCCATCTGGCGGATTCCGTGGTGCTGCTGTCAGAATTCAGCGCACGTTGTATGAAAAAACGACCGGTACGTCATCATTCATTGATAATAAGTTGATTACGTTGGCGTTTGATTATAACGATAACCTGAAATTGGATGAGCAGGATAGGCTGCAGAATCCGTTGGGTTTTCAAGTGACCGAATACCGCGTGGATAATGATTATGACAAAGC
The DNA here is from genome assembly GCF_056725285.1 of Xanthomonas sp. NCPPB 1826. Classification (NCBI taxonomy): domain Bacteria; kingdom Pseudomonadati; phylum Pseudomonadota; class Gammaproteobacteria; order Lysobacterales; family Lysobacteraceae; genus Xanthomonas; species Xanthomonas sp. NCPPB 1826. Next base: position 3,157,912 of record NZ_CM161521.1, on the reverse strand, counting down.
TGTCCCCGATGTAGGAGCGCCGGTCGCAAGTAGTACGACACAACCCTCGCCGCCACAGCAGCAAGGAACTGCGGTTCCCCAAAGTGTTGATCAAGCGTCCGTGCCCGCGATTGGTGTGGCGGTTCCTGCAGCGACTGAGACTGCTTCTGGGACAGCTGAGGGAATTTCTATTGGAAATGATGGAGCAAAAGGTCAATGATGCTCAGGCATAGATGGAAGGTGTGGTTATTGGCCGTACTTACATCGGTCTACATGATCGGTAACGTAAGTGCTCAGGCCGTTGACTATTACGATTACAAGGCTGACCAAATCTATCAGATTCGTGCCGGGCTGGGCATAACTACCCAGATCGAGTTGAATCCAAATGAAAAAATTCTAGATTATAGTACTGGCTTTAGTAGCGGTTGGGAATTGACGCGTAGGGATAATGTTTTTTATCTAAAGCCAAAAAATATTGACGTGGATACCAATATGATGGTGCGGACAGAAACGCACTCTTATATTTTCGAGCTAAAGGTCGTTGCCACTGACTGGCGCGAGCTCGAGCAGGCGCGCCGTGCCGGAGTTCAATACAAGGTGGTTTTCAACTATCCCAGCGACTCGCAATTTACCGCAGCCCAGGATACTGCCAAGGATGAGAACAAGCCGCTGCTCAATACCGAACTATCCAAAGATAGGCAGTATTATTTTGACTATTCGTATTCAACGAGAAGTCGTCTTGCTTGGCTAGTTCCTGTAAGTGTCTACGATGATGGTCGGTTCACTTATTTAAAACTTACAGACTCAAATGCATTTCAGACGGGCAATTTTCCAGCTGTCTTTGGTCGTGAAAAAGAACACGGTGAAGATTTCGTTGTGAACACTACCGTGGAAGGAAATATGTTAGTGATCCATGGCACTTATCCTTATTTGATTATCAGGCATGGAAGCAATGTCGTTGGCCTCCGGAGGAACGTGAAAAAATGAGCCAGAATAATCCTCCTGACAATAACGACGGTCACCTTGATGGCAGAGATAACGATCGGTCTCAGGCGACAAATAACGGGCAAGATACGAACAACCCATATTTCGCGCGCACGCAGGCGCAGCCATTGCCAGATCTGGATGCCTCGGCACCTGAACTGCGTTCTGTCGAAGATCAGCGTTTAAACAGGAAGGCTTTGTTTTTCCTGGGTGCAATTGTTCTCGTTTTGCTTGTGCTCGCCTTCTTTCTTTATAAAAGCGCGACGAGCCGCAATGTCGCAGATGCAAGGAAGGAGCCTACGACTGCTGTCACAGCACCAAGTTTGCCAAAAATGGCAACCACTTCTGCTCCGGTCGACGTTCAACCGGACGTCCCTCCCATTTCACTTGCACCGCCGCCCCTTCCCTCAGCGGAAACGCCGGACTATCCTCAGCCGGTTTATCCAGCAAGCAACCGTCCGGCGGGACCTACCTTGGCTGAGCGTCGCATGGCCTCCGCCGGAGGCGCTAACGAATCTGGCGGCAGTGGCCCGACGAGCGCTGAAGAATATTCCAACTCAATATTGGCTGGACTTAATCCTGCTAGCGAGGGCGGGGTCGCGGGCGCGGAGGGTGGTAGCGAGGCAGATAAGCAAAAAGTCTCGAACGCTCAGTTTATTCGACATCCAGATGCGTTGCTTGTGCGTGGTACTTATTTGCGGTGCATTCTTGAAACTCGGGTAATTACAGATATCCCAGGGTTCACATCATGTCTTATTACCGAGCCTGTTTATTCCATTAACGGACGGACGTTGTTGTTGCCCAAAGGGTCAAAGATTTACGGAAGCTACAGCGGCGGTCCCACAGGCCAGCGTGTTTCTGTGATTTGGGACCGTATTACAACGCCGACAGGTATCGACGTCTCTATGGCAAGTCCCGGCATTGATAGCTTGGGCGGCGCGGGGCATCCTGGTCAGTATGACGCACATTGGGGCCAGCGTTTGTCGTCGGCATTAATGATCAGCTTGCTAGCCGACGCCTTCAAGTATGCGGCAGCCGAATACGGCCCTGAACAAACAACAGTCTCACAGACTGGTGTAGAAGTTCAGTCCCCTTATGAGAGTGCAACCGCTCGGACAATGGAACGTCTTGCGAATGACGCAGCAACGGAGAGCATGAGGCGACCAGCAACTGTCACTATTAATCAAGGTTCGCTGGTTAATGTGTATGTTGCAAAGGACGTCGATTTCACTAACGTACTGCCAAGAAGGTAACGAGAGCACACGTGGACGTAGAAGTTTCTCCCGTCTCAAAGGCATCCAGCGAGTTCCTTGAATACCAGTACAGTGTGCTCGGTATTCGGGAATACATGCTCTCGTCCGAAGTAACGGAGATATGTATAAATCGTCCTGGAGAGGTGTATCTAGAGACGCGTAGCGGTTGGGAGAAGGTCGAGGTGCCAGGGCTGACGTTCGAACGTGCTCGCCAATTCTGTACAGCAGTCGTCAATGAAAGTAACACGGGTCAGCGTATTACTGACGCTGATCCGGTTGTTTCACTGACTTTTCCAACAGGTCAACGGGCTCAGTTTGTTATTCCCCCTGCCTGCGATTCCGGTAAAGTCTCTATTACAATCCGTTTGCCCTCTAAGCATACGAAGACGCTTTCTCAATATCAGGAAGATGGATTTTTTGATCAGATCCTGGAGCACAGCGGAGAAGTAAGCGAGCACGACAAAGAACTTCTGATGCTACGCCAATGTCGGCAATATGCTGAGTTCTTCAGGCAAGCAGTACTGTACAAAAAAAATATCGTTGTTTCTGGTGCGACTGGTAGCGGCAAGACTACGTTCATGAAGTCGTTAGTCAACCATATCCCCGGTAGTGAGCGTCTTGTCACGATCGAAGATGCGCGGGAGCTGTTTATCTCGCAGCCTAATGTGGTTCATCTGCTCTATTCTAAAGGTGGGCAGAGCGCCAGCAACGTGACAGCCAAGAGCTGTATGGAGGCTTGCCTACGTATGAAGCCGGATAGAATTATCTTGGCAGAGCTACGGGGAGATGAAGCATTTTATTTTATACGAAACTGTGCGTCTGGACATCCTGGTTCCATTACTAGCTGCCATGCAGGCAGCCCGGAGCAGACGTGGGACCAATTGGCTTTAATGGTGAAGGCATCGGTTGAGGGTTCTGGCTTAGAGTTCAATGTGATTAAACGATTGTTGATGATGACAATCGATATAATCGTTCATATCAAGGCGCACGAAGGTCGGCGGTATATCACAGGTATCGACTTCAACCCAGAAAGGAGCTTTCAGTCATGATAAGAAAGGACGGAATGCTTTTTTTATCCTTGAATGAGGGCACCTCGGTCATCTGTGCGTATACACGTTTGTTTGGCACCAAGTGTGAGACAGAGAGGAGGGCGTATCGTGCTCCCTGGAATTGAAATCATGGCATGTGGAGAGATGGCCGCTCCGCTTTCTGTAATGCAGCATGTTGTCCAAGTAGAGTCTTCGCACAACCCCTATGCCATCGGCGTCGTAGGTGGACGGCTCGTACGGCAGCCGATGAATTTGAGCGAAGCGCTTTCGACGGTCCAGATGCTTCAGGAAAAGGGCTATAACTTTTCTCTTGGGCTTGCTCAAGTAAATCGTTACAACTTGTCGAAATACGGTCTGCAGTCTTACGAGCAGGCATTTCAACAATGCCCGAACTTGAAGGCAGGATCAGCTATTCTCTCTGAGTGCTATCAACGCTCCGGGAAAGATTGGGGCAAGGCGCTTAGTTGCTACTATTCAGGAAATTTTGTGACCGGCTTTCGACATGGATACGTACAAAAGGTGTTCGATTCCATGGCAAGGGCTACCGCTCAAGCGGGCGTCGCTCCTATTCCGTTGGCGAATCAGATTCCAGTGCAGCTGAGGCAACCAGTCAAGCCGGCCAAAGCATTGCTCAAGTCATTGCCGGATCGCGTGTTGTCGCGTGTAGTGGACGACCGTTTGCATGCCGCAACCGCTATGCCGCCAGCTGATCCTGCTCAGGTCTTCCCTCAGAATTTGGCTGTCGAGAGCAGCGGGTCCGTGCGTTCAAGCCAAGGGGATCCCTTGGGCTCTTCTTCCTCAGTGCAGCGAAGTCCTGAGGCTTCCGCGCAATCGCTTGGGATCAGAACGATTAGCTCTCCAAAATCGTCTAGTGCCTCTCAAGCATCTACGGGCCTTTCGAGCGATGGAGAGGTTGCCGTGTTGATGAGTTCACGAGTACCGGTGATACTAGGTTCCCCTTCAAAGCAAGCTGCCGCAGACCACCCAGTTCCTTCACCTGTCTCTTCACAGCAGCCAGTTGTGAAAACAGGGGACGCGGCATTCGTTTTCTAGCCTCCGGCACGGCCGATCCGGTAGGTGCATCATCATGTTGGGCCTTAACAAGGAGATTCACAATGAAGCATGCCAAATTTGTTTCCCCCGAAACCCAGCAGACAGCCAAGACGGTCGTCAAGTCTGCGATATTTGTGGCGGCGTTGACTGCATCGTCCGCTTTTGCGCAGAATTTTGGTGGCACTGATACGAAGACCTGTGAGTTTTTCACCAGTATTACTGGCCTGCTCAATATCGCTTCGATCGCAGTGGTGACCATCGCGGTAATTTTTGCCGGTTATCAAATCGCATTTGCACATAAGCGTATAGGCGATGTGGCTCCTATTTTGATTGGTGGCGTTTTGATCGGTGCTGCTGGCCAGATTGCTCGTATGCTGTTGGGTACTGGAGCTGGTGGCACCTGCGGAGCAGTTAACGCCTTCGTCACTCACAGCCTTCCCTTCCTGGCGGCTTAACGTGAAGAAAAACGTCGTCTTCCGCGGCTGCACCAGGCCTGCCATGTTCTTGGGCGTGCCCTATGTTCCGTTTTTCATAGGTGCAGGCGGGACGTTAGTTTTTTCCATGTATACGAATTTTTTATATCTTTTTCTCATTCCGGTGATTATCTTCATAATGCGTCAGATGGCTCGACGCGACGAGATGATTTTTCGCTTATTGGGATTGCGTTGGCAGTTCAAGTTAAGAGTTAGAAACGTTCGTTCCAATGCAGGAAAGTGGGTTTTTACACCCAATAGTTATCGGAAAAGTCCGCCTCCATGAAATTGGCAGGCTTTTGATAGTTTAGGGGTCGGCGTCGTCAGACGCCGGCTTCCTTGCATTTTCAGTGTTACCCACAGGGGCTAGGCCAAGCAGATGTTCAACCCGGACACCTCCATAAGCGAATTTATTCCCTTTTCGTCGCATGTCTCGGCCAACGTGGTCAAGACAACAGGGGGCGACTATCTGTTGACTTGGCACTTAGAAGGTTTGCCGTTTGTCGGTCGCGATGAATGGGAGCTGGAGCATCGGCACAACACATTTAACAGATTGCTGCAGACCCTGCGTGCGCCAGATTTCGTGAACGTTGCCTTTTGGGTGCATGACGTGCGACGTAGAAGGAAGCTGACGCAGAAAGGTAGTTACAGCAACCTGTTCAATCAGCAGCTGTCGGACAAGTATTTCGATATGCTGTCGTCGCAGAAGCTCATGCAAAATGAACTTTATCTGACGATGCTGTACCGTCCAATGGTGAGCGGTAAGCGTTTCGCGGAAAAATCTACGGACATCAAACGCTTGCAGGCTTCGCAGGAGCAGGCTGTTGCAAAATTGATGGAACTCGCCGGCAATGTCGAAGCGGTTATTCGAGATTATGCCCCTTACCGGCTTGGCATCTATGAGGCCAAAAACGGCATTGTCTTTTCCGAAACATTGGAGTTCTTTGCTTACCTTGTAAATCGAATCGATGAGCCTGTGCCGGTTCTAACTGCACCTGTCAACGAGTATCTGCCTGTCAGCCGACATATGTTTTCAGCAAAAAGCGGAGACTATGTGATCAATACTCCCAATGGAGTGAATCACTTTGGCGCGCTTCTGAACGTAAAAGAGTATGCTGAAGGCACATATCCGGGTATTTTAAATGGTCTGAAATATCTTGACTTCGAGTATGTAATTACCCATTCCTTCAGTCCTATTGGGCGTCAGGATGCTTTGCGCGTACTGGACCGTACGAAGGGCATGATGATTTCTTCTGGGGACAAGGCGGTCAGCCAGATCATAGAGTTAGATATGGCGATGGACCAGATCGCATCAGGCAATTTTGTGCTTGGCGAATACCACTTTACGATGGCCGTTTATGCGGACAGCCAAGACATACTGACACAGAATATTGCTGCCACCCGCGCCGAGCTGTCGAATGGAGGATTTGTTTCCGCCAAGGAGGATCTTGCGGTTGCATCCTCATTCTACTCGCAGCTGCCGGGCAACTGGCGTTATCGCACGCGGATTGCCAATGTCAGCTCGCTGAATTTTCTTGGCTTATCACCGCTCCATAATTTTGCCAGTGGTAAGCGTAGCAATAATCCCTGGGGTGATTGCGTCACCACCCTGCAGACCACGAATGGTCAGCCGTACTTCTTCAATTTTCATGCTACTCATCCTAGTGAAAACTCGCTTGGAGAGAAGGCAATTGCCAACACGATGGTAATTGGTAAGTCCGGTACCGGCAAGACCGCGCTCATCAACTTCTTGTTGAGCCAAGTTCAGAAATACGAGCCTTCGCCGACGATCTTTTTCTTTGATAAGGATCGTGGTGCCGAGATCTTTGTGCGTGCATGTGGCGGGAATTATCTGGCACTTGATAACGGTATGCCCACCGGGTTCAACCCGTTTCAATGCGAAAGAAACGAAGGCAATGTCCAATTCCTTGCCGACTTGATCAAGGTGCTGGCTGGCAAGCGCGAATACAGCTCGCGTGAGGAAGAGGATATCTTCCGAGCGGTAGAGAACATGCTTGACACGCCGATGCATCTGCGCAGCATGACGAATTTTCAAAAGAGTTTGCCCAATATGGGTGATGATGGTCTATTCGCGCGTATGCGCCGCTGGACTTCCGGAAATTCTCTAGGTTGGGTGTTCGACAATCCAGTCGACACCATCGATCTGTCGCGTGCGAACATCATCGGTTTTGATTATACGGACGTCATCGACAATCCTGAAGTCCGTGTGCCGGTCATCAATTACCTGCTTCATAAGTTGGAAACGCTGATCGATGGTCGTCCTCTGATCTACGTGATGGACGAGTTCTGGAAGATCCTTGATGGCGGCGGCGGCTTGAAGGAATTCGCAAAAAACAAACAGAAAACTATTCGTAAACAGAACGGCCTAGGTATTTTTGCAACACAAAGCCCGGAAGATGCGCTGAAAAGCGACATTTCGGCGGCCCTGATCGAGCAGACTGCGACGTTGATCCTTCTGCCCAATCCGAATGCGGATCGCGAAGATTATATCAACGGACTCAAGCTCAGCGAAGCGGAGTATCAAGTCGTGATTGGATTGGATGAGCGTTCTCGCTGTTTCTTGGTTAAGCAGGGGCACGCTTCCAGTGTCTGTCAGCTCAACCTGCGCGGAATGGACGATGCATTAGCGGTGATTTCAGCGTCTACCGACAACATCGAGATCATGCATGCTTCGGTCAATGATGCTGCCTCCCGATTGCATGTATCCGCGAACGACGTGCCGCCCGAAGAGTGGCTGCCGGCGTTTTATGAAAATAGAAAGGGTTCTGGTAAAGGAAAGGCAGTAGTTTAGAAACATAACCGGTCGTTTGAAACCAGATTCTGTCGCTGTTGTCGTAAATATGAATGATAGGAGAATGTCCATGAGTCGTCAGTTGAAAGTTGGATTTCCAAAACTAAAGGCCCGGATTTTGGCGATTTCCTTGTATGCCAGTCTTGGCTTGACGTTGGTGCCGATCAATGCTGGAGCTAGTGGCGTTCCCGTTATAGACGTGGCTGCGATTGGAGAGTCCATCAAGAATATGCTTGCCACCGTAAAGCAGTGGGGGGTGGAGTACAGCCAATACACTGCACAATTTGAACTGCTTCAGAAAAACCTAGTTCAGTTGCAGTCTATGATCAATACGTTCGGACTGCCAAGTGGGGTCAAACTTGAGCCGGTGTCGCCTAATTTTGGATTCGAGCGCTGCGGCGGTGGTATTAGCTTTAGCATGTCGTCCATCACAAGCATGCTGAGTAGTTCTACTGGGTTTGCGAATAATAATCCGCGTGAGCAACAAAAGCAGCTTTGCGTGGCTATTCAGTATATGAAAAATCAACGCTACAACTACGTCGTTGGTTTTCTAGCTGAAACTATGCCGACCATGGATCAGAGCTTGAACAAGCTAATGTCCCTGCGCAATTTCAGTGTGAATCCAGGTGATCTTAATGCTTCTATGTATTCTCTAAATGATACAAATACGCGCATGACCAAGACTTTTGAGCAAGTGAATAATCAAGTCAAGGGCTATGACACATATATCGCTGCGTTGGAAGATAACCAGCGCGCACTTACGCAGGATATGTTGCGTGGGAAGCAGAATATATTGGGTACTGTGGTGAAAACTGCTGCTCTTGCTGAAGCGCTTGGAGACTAGTGAGCGGAGTTTTCAGGATATTCATCGTTGCCCGAACCGTTGATTGAGGTGTTGTAATGGCAAATGGAATTTCAAATTTTGGGCAATGGATGAATAATCTGAGTGTGCAGGCACTCAGTCCTTATCCGGGTGTCTCGTCGGTCGGTGACTTCGTCTTCTATCGCCAGATCATGAGTTATCTGACGAATAGAATCTCCGACTTTGAAGCAGGTCTTCTGGGACGTTTTACGCTCTGGGTTTCGGGCGTTGCAATGATCGTGTTGACGATCTGGGTGATGATCCAGGGCTTTAACATGATCACAGGTCGTAGTCGGGAGTCGATGGCCGCATTCATCGTGACGATGTGTAAGAGCGCATTGATTGTCACTATTGCGGCTTCGATCGGGATGTCTAGTCCTTTCATCCAGAAGTTCGTCAACGACGATGTCAAGAAGGAGATCGCCTACGCGATCACGGGCGAGAACAAGACGCCGGAAGATCAGGTAGACGAAAGCCTGGGATGGATGCAGGTCGCTCTATCCAGCATCGACGTCCTCGACGTTGTGCAAGATCCTACACTGGATTCGCAGAAATCCCGTGCGATGTGGATGGTTGGCATTGGGACTGGCGGCCCGGCTGTTGTGGCTGGTTCCATGATGCTCCTCTACCGCATCGCGATGGCGCTGTTCGTTGGCTTTGGGCCATTGTTCATTCTTTGTCTGCTATTTGAACAAACGAAATCATTATTCCAACGGTGGCTCTTCTATGGAATTGGAACCTTCTTCTCCATGTCCGTGCTGGCAGTCATGACATCCATTGCTTTGGACATGGTCACGAAAGTGTCTCTAGCCTTTTGGGGATCTTCGCTGCTGGGCACCGTGTTGGGTCAGGATTTTACATCAGGTATCAGTAGCCAAGCACTGCAGCAAGGCGGCATGGGCTTGATTTTGACGACACTAATCTTGACTGCACCTCCAATGGCTGCGATGTTCTTCCAGGGCACGCTTGGTGCATTTACGCCATATGCGGCAATGGGGGCTGCGACTGGGGCTTCTGGTGCTGCGAGCCGTCCGGGTCCGCAGGGGCAGCCGCCTGGATCTTATGGCTACTCTCCGCCTACACCAGTTGATGCGGGTAGAGAGAATGTTGGTGATTCCCGAGTTAATCTTCCAAGGTTTAGTGGTACTCCCTCCGGCGAGCTGCTCGCAGGGGCAAAGGGCGCGCACAAAGACCGAGGGATTGCATAAAATCGGCATCTGTATGGCTGGGTACGTTTAACTGGAAATAATTATGAAAAATTTAGTTGTTTCAATTCTAATTATTTTTTTTTGTAATGTCGTTGTTTTTGATGCCTCTGCACAGACTGCCTGTCCAATTGGTACAGCTGCAGGCTCAGCTATGTGTGGTCCATCGCCAAGCTCGGCTGGGGGCTCCGCTGAGGAACTCCCACGGCCTCGCGCTGTCCCGAACGGCGAATGGGAGTCACGATGGGGGTCGATATCAATCGACGGCAACACAGGTAGCGTCGGTACCTCTAGTGACTTGGCTAGTAAGTCAGAAGCGGTGTCGCGTGCTAAAAATGATTGTGAGTCTGATGGTTCTAACGACTGCAAGGTGATTACGACTTATAGCAATCAGTGTGTTGCGTTGGCGTGGCCGTCGGAGAGGAATAAAAAATTTGCTACCGGCCTGAGTAACGAGAAAAATGTCGCTATACAGAGGTCAGTGACGAATTGCGAAAAATATGGCGGGGAGTGCAGGGGGGTTTATTCGTCGTGCAGCCTTCCGGTTTTTCATAGATACTAGGCGTATGATGTTGTCTGTTTGGGGAGCACTTAACCTTTTGGATGGAAAAATCTATTCCAACGGTGGCTCTTCTATGGAATTGGAACCTTCTTCTCCATGTCCGTGCTGGCAGTCATGACTTCCATTGCTTTGGATATGGTCACGAAAGTGACCCTAGCCTTTTGGGGATCTTCGCTGCTGTGCTCCGTGTTGGGTTAGGGTTTTACATCAGTATCAGTAGCCAAGCGCTGCAGCAGGCGGAATGGGCTTGATTTTGACGACACTAATCCTGACTGCACCTCCAATGGCTGCGATGCCCTTCCAGGGCACGCTTGGTGCATTTACGCCATATGCGGCAATGGGGGCGGCGACTGGTGCAGCTAGCCGTCCCGGGCCGCAGGGACAACCGCCAGGATCTTATGCACCACAGACCTATTCACCTCCCCAAATTGCTAGAGATGCTAACTCTGATGTTGTCGTGGGAACCGCCTCACCCACGAGGGTGACACGCGGAGCAGTTGATGGCCCTCAGCAGTCGGAAGGGAAATTTGCTAATGCTCCTTTACCTGAGCGACCTGGAGGCAGGAATGCATAACTCAATTTCCGCGAGACCTGCACTTTCTTGCGCTGCGCTATTTTTAATTTTGCCGATCACTGCAGCATTTGGCCAAACCGCCTGTCCGATTGGCACTGCGGCTGGTAGTGCGATGTGTGGTCCTGGGCCTTCAGAGAGTCAGGGCTCTGGCTCTGACAGATATATAACGACTCCTGCACCCAGGCCTAATGGTGAATGGCTAAAAACTTGGGGCGCGGTTGCACAGTCTCCTAATGGAGATACCGGTCTAAGTGCTGGCTTTCTTTCCAAAGTAGATGCCTCTACAGATGCACTATCTAAATGCGCTACTTGGGGTGCAGCTGATTGTCGTGTAATAGTAACGTATAGAAATCAATGTGTTGCTTCTGTTAACCCAGTTGATGGTGGTGCAGGAGGTGCTATCGCTAATGCTTCCTCTGTGGATAATGCAATAAAGATAGCCGGTAAAAGTTGCGAAAAGTCTGGTAGGGTTTGCAAAGTAACATTCTCAGAGTGCTCAGAGCCTAAATTTAGGAGTTTTTAATCTGAGGAAATGATGAGCTTTTAGTTTGTGTGGGTGTAGCGGGTTCAGGCGCTATATGTCAAATGATTTATCCTGCCTGTTCTAATTCTTTCGTAGAAGAATGCTAATCATCTGCTTTAATTTTTTTTGGAATTTCGTGTTATGTCTATCAAGGAGGTTTGAAAATGAGCGCTTTGAAGTCTTTGATTTGGGTGCTTTGGGTTGTCGCTTCACCAGTCTATGCAGGGGACTCCTGCACTACATTGATGTGCATGTCTGGAAAACTAGCGGGCGTAAGCACAGGTAAAAGTTGCGCCGAGCCTATGGCGGATTATTTTAAAATCGTCCGTTTTGATCGTCATGGTTACAGTGAAAGAAAAACCAAGAATGCTCGTCAATCATATCTAGACTCTTGCAGCTCCGAGACTAGCGGTGAAGGTAAACGAATCAACGAAAAATTTGGTACTATGCGCTTGGGTTTTTAAAAAGCTTCTATTTAGGCTTTGTTTCAAAAATTGGAAGCTTGCCGCGCAATAGTTTTTAAGAGTATATCGATTGTTACGATTGCGGCTTCGATCGGAATGTCGGGTCCCTATCCGATCACGGCCGAAAACAAGACGCCGGAAGATGAGGTAGACGAAAGCCTGGGATGGATGCAGGTCGCTCTATCTAGCATCGACGTCCTCGACGTTGTACAAGATCCTACACTGGATTCGCAGAAATCCCGTGCGATGTGGATGGTTGGCATTGGGACTGGCGGCCCGGCCGTTGTGGCTGGTTCCATGATGCTCCTCTACCGCATCGCGATGGCGCTGTTCGTCGGTTTTGGGCCATTGTTCATTCTTTGTCTGCTATTTGAACAAACGAAATCATTATTCCAACGGTGGCTCTTCTATGGAATTGGAACCTTCTTCTCCATGTCCGTGCTGGCAGTCATGACATCCATTGCTTTGGACATGGTCACGAAAGTGTCCCTAGCCTTTTGGAGGTCTTCGCTGCTGTGCTCCGTGTCGGGTCAGGATTTTACATCAGGTATCAGTAGCCAATCGCTGCAGCAAGGCGGAATGGGCTTGATGTTGACGACGCTAATCCTGACTGCACCTCCTATGGCTCCGATGTTCTTCCAGGGCACGCTTGGTGCATTTGCACCATATGCGGCAATGGGGGCGGCGAATGGGGCTTCGGGTGCTGCGCCGTCCGGGCCTGCATGGGTATTCGCCTGGACTTATGGCTACTTTCCGCCTATGCCAGTTGATGCGGCTAGAGAGAATGTTAGCGGCTCCCGAGTTAATCTTCCAAGTTTTTTAGTGGTATTCCCTCCTGCGAGCTGCTCGCAGGCGTAAAGGGTGCGCACAAGATCGAGGGATTGCATAAAATCTGTATATGGATGGCTGGGCACGTTTAACTGGAAATAATTATGAAAAATCTAGTTACTTCAATTCTAATTATTTTTATTGGTAATATGGTTGTTCTTGATGCTTCTGCACAGACTGCCTGTCCAATCGGTACGGCCGCGGGCTCAGCTATGTGTGGTCCGTCGCCCAGCTCGGCTGGGGGCTCCGCTGACGAACTCCCACGGCCGCGCGCTGTCCCGAACGGCGAATGGGAGTCACGATGGGGGTCGATATCAATCGACGGCAACACAGGTAGCGTCGGTACTTCTAGTGACTTGGCTAGTAAATCAGAAGCGGTGTCGCGTGCCAAAAATGATTGTGAGTCTGATGGTTCTAACGACTGCAAGGTGATTACGACTTATAGCAATCAGTGTATTGCGTTGGCGTGGCCGTCTGAGAGGAATAAGAAATTCGCTACCGGCCTGAGTAACGAAAAAAATGTCGCTATAGAAAGGTCAGTGACGAAGTGCGAAAAATATGGTGGGGAGTGCAGGGGAGTTTATTCGTCATGTAGCCTTCCGGTTTTTCATAAATACTAGACGTACGATGTTGTCTGTTTGGGGAGCGCTTAAATTTTTGGATGGAAAAATCTGTTCCAACGGTGGCTCTTGCATGGATTGGAACCTTCTTCTGCAGATCCTTGCTGGCAGTCATGACATCTATGCTTTGGGCATGGTCACCAAAGTGTCCAAAGCCTTCTGGGGATATTCGCCGCTGGGTTACGTGTTGGTTCAGGATTTTACATCAATTAGCAGTAGCCAAGCGCTGCAGCAAGGCAGCATGGGCTTAATTCTGACGACACTAATCCTGACTGCACCTCCGATGGCTGCGATATTCGTCGAGGACACGCTTGGTGCATTTACACCATATGCGGCAATGGGGCGGCGACTGGAGCCTCTGGTGCTGCGAGCCATCCGAGTCCCAAGGGCAGCCTCCCGGTTCTTGTGGATATATTCCACAAGAACCTTCTGATGTAGGCAGAGAAGAACGTAATATCAACATCGGTATTAATTCTCCGCTTACAAGAGGGCAGCAGACCATGTCGGATATGCTGGTAGGTTCGAAAAATGCTTCCGATTACAGTAATTAGGTTTAATCGGTTTATTAAAATTTGGCGGTGTAAAGTGAAGATAGCCATTGTTGGTTTTAGCATCATTTTATTTTCTGGTGTTTCTGTAAATGGGGCCGTTGCACAGACAGCTTGTCCAATTGGCACTGCGGCTGGCTCTGCAATGTGTGGTCCTACCGAAAGTAGTAGTGGTGGATACAGTAATGAGGTTCCCGCACCTAGGGCGATTCCCACCGGAAAATGGGAGTCGCGATGGGGAGCTATTGCGATCGATGATTCGACTGGTAGCGTTGGAACCTCTTCAGACTTGAAAAGCAAGTCCGACGCAGCTTCTAAAGCGATTAGCACTTGCGCGGTAGAGGATTCAAAGAGATGCAAACTTATAACAACTTATAGCAATCAATGCATTGCCCTGGCGTGGCATTCTATAAAGGGTAAGCCTGCTTCGACGGGGCTTGCTCAGGATGAAAACTACGCTAAAACGCGTGCGGTCAATAATTGCAATGAGAGTGGAGGGGATTGCAAAGCAGTTTATTCTGCGTGCAGTAAGCCTGCCTTTTTCAAGTATTGAAATCTAAAGCCGCTCTATTGTCAGTTCAGATTCGATTTGAAAAGAGGTGGTTTCGCTTATCTCTTTTTAGTGTGCAATTGCACCTTTGATGGTGTTGCTGAAGCTCAGACTGCATGTCCAATAGGACAGCCGCGGGTATTGCAACATGTGGGCCAGCGCCTTCATCTTCTACTGGCTATGCTTCTAGCCAAGAAATTCCTGCTCCTCGTGCTATTCCCCCAGGCCGCTGGATAAAAACATGGTGCGCGATTGCGAGTTCTCCCACTAGTGGTTCAGGTGCATCGATTAGAAAGCTCTCAAAAAAAGAGGCGGAAATAGAAGCCTTGGCGCGTCGTTCCGAAGGTGGCGAGAAGATTGTACTGTCGCTCTTTCTTGCAGGAATCAATGTGTTGCATATGCTTTTCCAGAATCTAGAATAGGGAAAAGCGCTGTCGTCAGCGAAAGATCTGTAGAAATAGCTAGTGCAAAAGCAATATCACTCTGCGGGAAAACACTTCAAAGAGGGAGTTGCAGCATAATTTATTCTGCCTGTTCTGAGCAGATTTTGAGAGATTCTGAAATTTAAATAGGCTGGCTGAGGTTAGGGGCTTGGGTGCCCAGAATAACGGAAGTGAGGTTTTCTATTGAAATAAATCCATGTTGGAGGATGCAGTTAAATTTTTCTACCTTGCGTATTCTCATTAATGGCCATGAATTCTTCAGTTGAGGCTGGTGATGCTTGTGCGATTCTAATGTGTATGTCCGGCAAGTTGGTAGGAGTCAACACTGGTAAAAGTTGCGCTAAGCCGATGGCGGATTACTTTAAAATAGCTCGTCTTGATCGTCACAGTTACAGTGCAGGCAAAACCAAAGAGTGCTTGTCAATCGTATCTAGACTCTGCAGATCCGAGACCAGTGGGGGAGGTAAGAGAACTAACAAAAGGTTGGGGCGATGCGTGTGGGTTTCTGATCTGGAGTTTTTAGTAAGCTGCCCGCCGATGAATACGTATGCGCGAGCGCCCTCGTTCCGTGTTGCGCAGTTACGCTAATGCCTTTAGCAGGGCGCTTATTCTGGCGCCCGCATTGGCCCGGGAGGGGCGTACATGTCGCAGACACCATGGTGGCGCGGGGCCGTCATCTATCAGATTTATCCGCGTAGTTTTCTGGATTCCAATGGCGATGGGGTAGGCGATCTGCCCGGGATCATCGCCAAGCTCGACTACATCGCAGGGTTGGGCGTGGATGCGATTTGGATCTCGCCTTTCTTCAAGTCGCCTATGGCCGATTTCGGCTACGACATCGCGGACTACCGTGCAGTGGATCCACTGTTCGGGACGCTGGATGACTTTGATCGGCTGCTCGACAAAGCGCATGGCCTTGGCTTGAAGGTGATGATCGACCAGGTGTTGAGCCACACCTCGATCGCGCATGCGTGGTTCCAGGAGAGCCGGCAGGACCGGACCAACGCAAAGGCGGATTGGTACGTGTGGGCCGATCCGCGTGAGGACGGGACGCCACCCAACAACTGGTTGTCGCTGTTCGGTGGGGTGGCGTGGCAATGGGAGCCGCGGCGGGAGCAGTATTACCTGCACAACTTCCTGGTGGATCAGCCGGACCTCAATTTCCATAATGCCGAGGTGCAGCAGGCGACGCTGGATAACGTGCGCTTCTGGCTGGATCGCGGGGTGGATGGGTTCCGGCTGGATGCGATCAACTTCTGCTTCCACGATGTGCAGCTGCGTGACAATCCGGCCAAGCCAGCCGACAAGCGGGTGGGGCGTGGGTTCAGTGCCGACAACCCTTACGCGTATCAGTACCACTACTTCAACAACACGCAGCCGGAAAATCTAGCGTTCCTCGAGCGCTTGCGCGGGCTGCTGGATCTTTATCCGAATGCAGTGAGCCTTGGCGAGATCTCGTCGGAAGACTCGCTGGCGACCACTGCCGAGTACACCGCTCATGGCCGCCTGCATATGGGCTACAGCTTCGAGCTGCTGGTGCAGGACTACAGCGCTGCTTATATCCGCGAGACGGTGAGCCGGCTCGAAGCCACGATGCTGGAAGGTTGGCCATGTTGGGCCATTTCTAACCACGACGTGGTGCGCGCGGTGACGCGCTGGGGCGGGGCCGACGCGTCGCCAGCGTTCGCGCGGATGGTGGTGGCGATGCTGTGCTCGCTGCGCGGGTCGATCTGCCTGTACCAGGGCGAGGAACTGGGCCTGGGCGAGGCGGATGTGGCGTTCGAGGATCTGCGCGATCCCTATGGCATCACCTTCTGGCCAACCTTCAAGGGGCGCGATGGCTGCCGCACGCCGATGCCATGGACGGCTGCGCCGTCGGGAGGCTTCAGCAGCGGCAAGCCGTGGTTGCCGCTGGCTGAGGAGCATCGTGCGACTGCGGTGAGCGTGCAGCAGGACGATCCGTTGTCCGTGCTCAGCGCGGTGCGGCAGTTCCTTGCTTGGCGCAAGGGCGAGCCTGCGTTGCGTGAGGGTACGATCAAGTTCTACGACACCGCCGAACCTGTGCTGATGTTCCGGCGCGAGCACGCCGGCCGGGTGATGTTGCTGGCATTCAATCTGTCGGCCGACGTAGCTGAGCTTGGGATGCCGGCTGGCGCGTGGAAGCAGGTTGATGTGCCCGGCGTAGAGCGCGGAGCCATCGAACATGACCACCTGCGCTTGGCCGGGCATGCAGTGGTTTGTGCGATCGAAGTTTGCTGATGGTGTGTCGCGCCAGCTAACTGTTGGTACGTGATTTTCTGGAACGCAGCGAGGCATTCCTTTTGGGAATGCCTCGCTTTTTTTGTAGTTGACGATTGCTTGATTCGCCGAGCATTTATAGCGTCACGCCAGTTCTGTGGTTATTCCAAGCCGATCAGGTCCTTGCTCTGTGGATGAGGGAGGGTGCGCTGCTCTCCACGCCAGTCGGGTTTTTTTTGACCGGAAGGCCACACGTGAATTGCGATCGACTGCGAGCACGTCAGCGTTACAGGCGGCCTTGCAGCAGCGGCTTGGATTCGTGTTGGTGCAGGTAGGCGCTGATGGTGTCGGGAGATTGGCCCCGTTCCGGTGCACAGGCGAATGCTATGCGCAGGGAGGTGCTGATGCGCAGGGGACATGACTGGCGGACGATCCTGTGCGCTTTGCGAAGGGCAATGCGAGCTTGGATTTTGAAAATCTTGGATCAAAAGAAAACCCGCCGGTATCACGTCGGCGGGTTTTCTTTGGTCGATGTTGTCGTTTTGATCAGGAGAGCATTCGGTTCTTCTAGTTAGAGGCCGCATCTTGAATGACGGCCCATGGAGCCCGACAGAGCAGAACTGGCCCTGCTTGATTGGCGCGCGTTGCGCTTGTGCCGAGCCCTCACCCCAACCCCTCTACCGGTGGGAGAGGCTTTGGTGTCCCGGTGGAGAGGGCTGGCACCGGGGCCGGCCAGCCAGGTGATGCGCCGGTTGTCACGTAGGTAGCGTAGCCACAGTTAGCAATGTGGCCACAGACAAAGATGTAGCCAATCAGCGCATCGTTTGCAGTTCACAGCTCATCAGAACTTGTAGTTGACGCCCAGCACGAAGGTGCGGCCCCATTCGATGTATTCCAGCGGACGGTCCTTGGTTTCGGCGTAGGTACGGTAGGGAGAATTGCTGAGGTTGCTGGCCTGCAGCAGCACGGTCAGGCCGGCAAGATCGCTGCTGTCGTTGAAGCTGTAGCTGATCTGCGCGTCGGTAATGTTTTCGCCGACCACGTAGCGCAGCGTGCGGTTGCCGTTGAAGTTGCCGATCTCGCCGATGAAGTCCGATCGACGGCGCTGGCTGACGCGTGCCTCGAAGCCCTTGTGCTCGTAGTAGGCGGTGAGGTTGTAGACGCGTTCGGACAGGCCGGGCAGGCTGATTTCGCCGTCACCGACGCTGGAAGCACTTTCCGGGTCGCGGATCTTGACGTCGCTGTCGTTGAAGGTGGCGCTGGCCTGGATGCCGAAACCTTCCAAGGGAGCGAAGACCAGATCCAGCGGCAGCGAAGCAGTGAGTTCGACGCCGCGCAGGGTGCCGCCCTTGCCGTTAAACGGGGCGCTGAAGGTGCCGGTGGTCAATACCGGCGCCGAGCCCGGTGGTGGCACATAGCCGGCCACCAACGCGGAGAAATCGTAGTTGTCGCGGCTCTGGGTGTAGATGTAGCTCTTGAGGTCCTTGTAGAAGAACGCGGCGGTCACGTAGGCGCGCTCGGCGAAATACTTTTCGTAGGAGAGGTCGATGGCGTTCGCGCGCCAGGGATCCAGCATCGGGTTGCCGCCGCTGGCACCGGGGCGGCCGGTGGAGGTGTCGACGCCAAATTCCAGCGAGGCGCGCAGCTGATCCACGCGTGGGCGTGCGACCTGCTTTGCCATCGCAAAGCGCAGTGTCTGTTCGTACGGGAACTGGAAGGCCAGATTCAGGCTGGGCAGCCAGTCGCGATAGGTCTTGCCGTCGTCGATCGGGCGCACTTCGCTGCCCGCCGGCTGCGACGCGTCCCAGTAGTTGGCGCGCGAGGATTGGTCGGCGCTCTGCAGCTGCACGCCGATATTGCCGCGCACGCCCACATCGCCCCACTCGGTATCGAGATTGGCACGCAGCCAGGCGGTGGTGATCTTCTCTTCGACGATCCAGGCCTTTGACACCAGGAACGAGGCATCGTCGCTGGGATTGAACAGCATGTAACGCGAGACCACGGCCGGGACGTTCCAGGCGGGCAGGGTGCCGATGCCGGCAAAGCCCAGGTTGACCGGCGCATATTGCAGGTCCGGTGCGATGGTGGATTCGCCCTGCGCGCCAAGGGTGATGTTGCCTTCCGGCTGGGTTTTCTGTTTTTCGCGATTGGCGTAATTGACGCCCACATCCAGATCCGAGAACCAGCTCAGCGCTTCGGGCATCGGGAAGCTGGCCTGCAGGCGTGCGCCCTTGAGCACATCTTCCACGCTCGGCACCTTGCCGTAGCCGGAGCCGTAGATGGTGTTGGTGAGAAACAGTTGATCGGGATTGGAGTAATCCATTCCGGGCGCCAGCTGGGAGAAACCGTTGCCGACAACCGATACGCCGACGGTATCCAGCTGCGGCATGGGCGCACGCTGAAGATTGTTCTCCAGGTTCAGTTCGTCGCGCGTGGCCTTGGAGTAATTGAGATCGGCAGTGATCTTGACCGCACCGGCAGTGATTTCGTTGTTCCAGCCAAACGCGTCGATGGTGTCTTCGCGCTTGTTGTACATGCCGCGGACCAGCGGATAGACGCCGCTGGCATCGCCGCCGGTGAAGCTGTTGCTGTCGTTGACGCGCACGTTGCTGATGTTCAGGCCTGGCGTATAGCCACCGTTGTAGTTGCTCAGGTTGAGCTCGAACTGGTTGGCGGTGTCGATCTGCTCGGCCTTGGTGTGGAAGGCGTCGAGCGTGCTGGTCCAGGCGTTGGACGGGCGGTATTGCAAGGTGGCCATGACGCCGTCGCGCTTCTGGTTGCCGGTGCGGCGCAATGACTTGATGCCGTCGGAAAAATACACGCCGTCGGCCACGCCTGGGCGCGGGCGCTGTGCGTTGACCGGCTGCCATGGTTCGTACAGGCCGACCTGATTTTCCTGGATCGGCATGTCAGTGTGTGCGTAGCCGATGGTCAGGCCGATGGTGCGGTCGGCGAACTGGTCGATGTAGCTGACATTGAAGCGGTTGCCGTACGGATCGACGTTGGCGGCCTTGCCCAGCGAATTGCGCTGGTAACGGCCACCGATGGCAATCACCCGCTCGTTGTAGCTGAGCGGGCGTGCGGTCTGCATGTCGACGGTGCCGGACAGGCCCTGGCCGACCAGGCCGGCGTCGGGCGTCTTGTAGACAGTGACGCCGCTGACCAGTTCGGACGGGTACTGGTCGAATTCCACGCTGCGGTTATCGCCGGTGCTGACCACTTCGCGGCCGTTGAGCAGCGTGGTGGAGAAGTCCGGCGACAGCCCGCGCACGCTGATGACCTGTGCGCGACCGGCCACACGTTGCGCCGCCAGGCCAGGCAGGCGCGCGAGCGATTCGGCGATGCTGACGTCCGGCAGCCGGCCGATATCTTCGGCCGAAATGGCTTCCACGATCGAGGTCGAATCCCGCTTGACCGAGATGGCACCTTCGATCGCGCGGCGCAGGCCGGTGACCTGGACCTTGTCCAAGTCGGTCACCGCGCCGGCGGTTTGTTCGGTGTCGGTTGCTTGCGCCGGCGTTGCCGATTGCGCGGCAGCCAACGTCGGTGCCATGGCAACGGCCAGGGCGATACTCAGCGCAGAGCGCTTGTGCTTCAACATTTTCCCCTCCCAGGTACATGTTGTTCTTTGAATTTTCGATCCGGCAGACGCCTGGATGCATTGCATCGCGCGCCACGACGGACATCACGACTGCGACGTATGGTAGACACGGCATCTGGGTGCAAACGGGCAATGCATACGTATTCAACCCGGCTGATGGCGCTGGAATCGATTCCACGCCGGCTTTGCTGCGGCGCGCTAAGCCATCTGGCTTGTAGTGAGACGGCAGCACCGCATCACGCAGCGGCTGCCGTGCCGCTGCACGATGCACTCGATCGCGTGGAAGATCTCTTCAGCCTGTTGCGACCAGGTCAGCGCCTGCCATCCACCGGCACGAAGCGAATCGCCTGCCCACCGCCTGGCGCGAGACGCAATTCCAGCGTGTCGGCACTGCTGACCTGGCGTTGTTCGCTGACAAAGGCGAACGGGTTGCTGACATAGTCCGCACCGTCGCCGTCGCGATAGATCTGCGCGGTGTAGCGCACGCCGGGCTCAAGGAATCCCAGCGGCACCTGCAGCAGCCGGCCATGCTCGTCGGTGATGCTGCCCAGGAACCAGTCGCGGCTATGCCGGTCCTTGCGCGCGATGGTGACGTAGTCGCCGACTTCGCCATTCAAGGCGCGGGTCTGATCCCAATCCACCGCCACGTCTTCGATGAAGCGGAAGGCGTCGCGGTGCTGCAGATAATGCTCGGGCAGATCGGCCGCCATCTGGATCGGGCTGTAAAGCGTCACGTACAGCGCCAGCTGGCGCGCAAGCGTGCTGGGAATCGCCTGGCCGTTGCGGCCTTTCAGGCTGACGATGCCGGGCGTGTAATCCATCGGCCCGGCGAGCAGGCGGGTGAACACCAGGTTGACCTCGTGCTCGGGCGGATTCGGTGGCTGGCCCCAGGCGTTGTATTCCATGCCGCGCGCGCCTTCGCGCGAGATCCAGTTGGGATAGGTGCGGCGCAGGCCGGTGTCCTTGATCGGCTCGTGCGCGTTGACCGCCAGGTGGCGCGCGGCGGCTTCCTGCACCACGCGCAGATGATGGCGCGCCATCCATTGGCCGTCGTGCCATTCGCGCAGCGGTGTGCCGCCTGCCGGGTTACGACGTTCCACCTGGCCGTCGTCGCAGACATAGCCGGTCTTGACCGAGTCCACGCCGAACCGGGCGTACAGGTCCATCGCTTCGGCAATCTGGTCTTCGTAATGATCCACTGCGCACCCCGTTTCATGATGGCCGATCAGATGCACGCCCTTGCCGGCGGCGTATTTGCTCAGCGCGGGCAGGTCGAAATCCGGTGTCGGCCGGGTGAAATCGAAACTGCCGCCATTGCCGAACCATTCCCCGTCCCAGCCCGGATTCCAGCCTTCCACCAGCACGCCACGAAAGCCGTGTGCCGCAGCGAAGTCGATATAGCGCTTGGTGTTGGCAGTGGTGGCGCCGTGTGTCGGACCGGTCGCCCAGGTCTGCTGGTTGAGATGCATTGACCACCACACCCCGACATATTTGGACGGCTTGACCCAGCTCACATCGCCCAAGGCATTGGGCGCGTTGAGGTTGAGGATCAGGTTGGATTCCACCAGCCCGGTGGCCTGGTCGGCGATCTGCAGCGTGCGCCACGGCGTATCGAACGGCAGCTTGCGCCGCACCTTCCAGCCTTCGGCGGCGGGCGACAGTTGCGCGCGCAGACGCTGGCCTTCGGCACGGCGCAGCCACATGCCGGCGTAGTCGACCAGCGCCGCCTCATGCAGCGCGACATGCAGCCCGCTGTCGGTGCGCAAGGTGAGCGGCGTATGTGCCAGCGCGACCTGGTTCAACGGCGTGCGCTGATACAGGTATTCGTAGTGGATCGGCTCGCCTGCCGGAATCCACCATGCCTCGGACGGTTGCGCGACGGCGAATTCGGTCACTTCTTCGTCGATGATGGCTTCGCGCAATCCCGCTTGTTCGGGAAAGTGATAGCGCAGGCCGATGCCATCGTCGTACACGCGGAAGATCACATCGAAGCGGCGTTGCGCGCCGCTGCGTTCGCCCAGGCTGACGCTTAGTTCGTTGTAGTGGTTGCGCACCAGGCGCGTCTCGCCCCAGGGTTGTTCCCAGGTATCGTCATGGGCTTGGCGTGCTTGCGAGAGGACGACCAGGCCGCGGTCCAGCCGGCCGTCGCGCAACTGGAAACCCAGGCGCGAGCGTTCCAGCACTGGCTGGCCCAGGCGTTGCACGCGGTAGTAGGGCGTGCCGCCGTCCACTTCCAGCGTGACCTGCAGGACGTTGCCGGGCGAATCGGCACTGATGGCGATGCGCTCGGCCTGCGCGATGCCCGCAAGACTGCCAAGCAACAGGACAAGCAGTCGCGCATTGCGTGCGGCGCGCGCTATCGAACGCACGCGATGTGAAACCAGCGGCATATCCCCTCCCAAGGCGGCCGTTGCGTCAGCGGCGACTATGCAGCGCTGTGGCGTGGATGGGCCATGCTGCACTGCGGCCATTGCCATGAATACGTATGCATTGATGCGGAACCGCTGAGCGCGCGTCTACCATGGCGTCACGGCACCTGGGAGGGTCCGCGCCCGTGGCACGCCAGTGCCGCGCACTACAACGCGTGCAACGAGGGAGGGAGGCCGACGGTGCAAGCCGTCTGGCCGCTTCGATGCTGAAGATGATCTGCATGGCTGCAACGCTCGGCGTTGCGGCAAGCTCGCCGGTGTTGGCCGATGAGCTGGAGTTCCAGGGCCGCCATGCGCAAGCGCAGGCGCTAGAAGACGGCGGTTTCGTGCTGCGCTGGCCGCAGGGCGAGCGCAGCATCGGGCCGCAGCCGATGCGCACCCATACCGCCAGTCCGTTGTTCGACGCCCTGTTCGCCATGGCGCAGCAGGAAATGGCCGACGACCGTGTCGAGGCGATCCGCGATCCGGCCTTCAACGACGGCAAGCCGGTGCCGTGCGTGTGTTTCGAAACCGGTGAGCGCTGGCCTTACGTGTGGACGCGCGATGTCAGCTTCGCCGCCGATCTGGCATTGGGGCGGCTGGAGCCGGAGCGCACGCGCAACGCGCTGCGCTTCAAGCTGTCGGCGGCGCGCGACGGGCAGACGCCAGGGGTGTTTGTTGCGCAGGACACCGGCTCCGGTGGCAGCTGGCCGATCAGCAGCGACCGGGTGGTGTGGTTTCTTGCCGCGCGCGGCCTGCTGGATGACAAGGCGTTCGCTGAAGAGGTCTGGGAGGCGTTGCAGGCCACCCTCGCGCAGGATCGTGACGCGGTCTTCGATGCGCAGATCGGCCTCTACCGCGGCGAAACCTCGTTTCTGGATTGGCGCGAGCAGACCTACCCGGAGTGGACGCGCCAGGATGTGCGCTTCATCGCCGAGTCCTTCGCCCTGTCCACCAACGTGTTGCACTACCAGGCCCTGCGCCTGGCCGAGCAACTGGCGCGCCAGCATGGCGATGCGCGCGCGTCCAGGTACGCCCAGTGGGCCGATGCCCTGCGTCAGGCCATCGCCACGCGCTTCTGGGATGCGCGCAGCAATCAGTATGTGAGCTATCTGGGCAATGCGGCGCATCCGGTGCGCTATGCCAAGGTCGATCTGCTCGGCGTGTCGCTTGGCGTGCTGGCCGAGGTGTTTCCGAAGGAGCGTGCGCGTGCCGCGCTGCGCAGGTATCCGCTGGTTGCCGGCGGCAGCCCGGTGGTGTGGCCGCAGGACGCCGAGCAGCCGATTTATCACAATCGTGCCGTTTGGCCTTTCGTGAGTGCGTATGCGCTACGCGCCGCACGCCAGCTGGACGACGCGCCGCGCATTGCGCTGGAGCTGCAGTCGTTGATGCGCGGCAGCGCGCTGGCCGGCTCCAACATGGAAAACTACGAGATGCAGAGCCTGGCGGTGCATGTGGAGGAGGGCACACGTAGCGGCCCGGTAGTGAATTCGCCACGCCAGTTGTGGTCGGTTGCTGGGTATCTCTCCGCGGTGCTGGAAGGCGTGTTCGGCATTGGCGCCGATGGCAGCGTGACGCCGAAACTGCCGCATACGTTGGTGCCGTTGTTGTTTGGCGATCGTCAGCAGATCGTGCTTGAACAGGGCGCCCGACGCTATGTGCTGCAGCGGCCGACGGCGAGTGCAGGTGAGTTGCTGGTGGCGGGGAAGGTCGAGCAACAAGGCCAGACCACGTTGGTGCATCTGATCGGCCGCAAGGCCGATACCACCGCCCCGCCTCAGCCAGGCCAGGTGTTCGCACCCAGCACGCCGGAGGCGCCCGTCGCGCAACGGCAGGGCGATGGCTATCGCATTGTGATTCCGGCTGGGGCGACGCTGTACATGGATGGGCATGCGTTGGACGCCACGCAGCACTGGTACCTGCGCGAGGACGGCCTGCTGCACGTGCTCAGCCTGACCCGTCGCTCCGATGGCCTGGAGTCGCTGCACGGTCCCTCGCTGACGCTCGGCCCGTTGCAGGAGGTCACGGGCAGCGAGGCCTGGGTTTGGACTGTCACGCGCGCGGGTCAGCATCGCGTATCGCTGCGTTATCGCAACCCCAACGGCCCCATCAATACCGGCGTCACTGCGGCGGTCAAGCGGCTGCTGCTGGAATGCCCGGGGCAGGCCACGCAGTCGCAGGTCGTGGTGATGCCGCATAGCGTAGGCGAGCAGCTGTCCACGCAGGTCAGCTTCACTGCGGTGGCCGGGCAGCAGTGCAGATTCCGGCTGGAAAATGGCTTCAACATGAGCGCGCTCGCGCATTTTGCGCAGTACAACGGCGGCCGCGGCGGTCGCGATGGCGTGGTCAACACCGCGCAGGTGAGCGCGCTGCTGGTCGGCCCCGCAGCGAGCACGGAGGCTGCGCAATGACTGCCAAGCCACGCCTGAGTTTCTGGCAGATCTGGAACATGTGTTTCGGCTTTCTCGGTATTCAGTTCGGCTTCGCGTTGCAGAACGCCAACGCCAGCCGCATCTTCCAGACCCTGGGGGCGCAGGTCGACGATGTGCCCGGTCTGTGGATTGCCGCACCGCTCACCGGTCTGATCGTGCAGCCCATCATCGGCTACCTGTCCGACCGCACCTGGACGCCATGGGGGCGCCGGCGCCCGTATTTCATGGTCGGCGCGGTGTTCACCACACTGGCCTTGCTGGTGATGCCCAACGCGCCGATGCTGTGGATTGCCGCAGGCACGTTGTGGGTGCTGGATGCATCGATCAACATCTCGATGGAGCCATTCCGCGCCCTGGTCGGCGATCAACTGCCACCGGCGCAGCGGCCCACCGGCTATGCGATGCAGAGCTTCTTCATCGGGGTCGGCGCGATTGTGGCGAGTTTCCTGCCGTGGTTGCTCACGCATTGGGGTGTGGCCAATACCGCGCCGCCAGGACAGTTGCCTGACAGCGTGCGCTATGCCTTCTACCTCGGTGCCGCGGTGCTGTTCCTGTCGATCAGCTGGACGGTGCTGCGCACGCGCGAATACAGCCCGCAGCAGCTGGCCAGTTTCGACGATGCGCATCCGCCTGTAGCGGCTGCAGCGGTCGCCGGCACCTTGCCACCGCAGCGTGCGAGCGTGCTCTGGTGCGGCATCGGTGTGCTGCTCGCCGCTGCGATCGCCTGGCAGCACGGCGACCGCATGCTCTACGTGCTGGCCGGCTTATGCATCGCCTACGGTGCGCTGCTTGCGTTGGCGCGCGTGCTGCCATCGACCGGCATGCTGGTGGCGATCGTGCAGGACGTGCGCAGCATGCCGCTGACGATGCGACGCCTGGCCTGGGTGCAGTTCTTCTCCTGGTTCGCGCTGTTTGCGATGTGGATCTACACCACCGCGGCGGTTACCCAGGTGCACTTCGGTGCCAAGGACACCGCATCGGCAGCCTACAACGAAGGCGCGAACTGGGTGGGCGTGTTGTTCGGCGCCTACAACGGGTTTGCGGCGTTGGCGGCATTGGTCATTCCATTGCTGGTGCGTGCGATCGGCCTGCGTTGGAGTCATCTGTGCAACCTGTGGCTGGGTGCGGCCGGGCTGTTGTCGATGCTGGTGATCCGCGACCCGCAGTGGCTGCTGCTGTCGATGCTGGGTGTCGGCTTTGCCTGGGCCTCGATCCTGTCGCTGCCCTATGCCTTGCTATCCGACAGCGTGCCCGCCGCCAAGATGGGCGTGTACATGGGCATCTTCAATTTTTTCATCGTGATTCCGCAGCTGGTCGCGGCCAGCGCCCTGGGCTTCGTGCTGCGCGTCTGGCTGGGCGGTCAGCCGATCCATGCGCTGGCCATCGGTGGCGCCAGTTTGCTCATTGCCGGTGTGTGCGTGGTGCGGGTTCCAATGGCCTCGGGAGGGCAGTGATGCGGCAGGTGATGATGGCTGGATTGATCGTATCTGCAGGAGCGGCGAGCGCGGCGGCTGCACCCGGCCATTACTACGGCACGCTGGAGCCGTTCGCTGCCGACGCGGTGTATTTCGTGGTGACCGACCGTTTCGTCAATGGCGACCCCGGCAACGACCAGCGCGACCAGGGCGGTGCGCATCGCACGTTCGATGTGCCGACGCCTTGCGCAGATGGAGTCGGCGACAACATCGGTTACCTGGGGGGCGACTTCAAGGGCATCGTCGAACATGCCGACTACATCCGCGACATGGGCTTTGGCGCGGTATGGATCACGCCGATCGTCGACAATCCGGATGAGGCCTTCACCGGCGGCAAGCCGATCAGCTGCGGCAGCACGCTCAGCGACCACGGCAAGACCGGCTATCACGGCTACTGGGGCGTGAACTTCTACAAGCTCGACGAGCATCTGCCCAGCCCGGGCCTGGACTTTGCCGGCTTCACCCGCGCCATGCATGCCAACCGCTTGAAGGTGGTGCTGGATATCGTGGGCAATCACGGCTCGCCGGCCTATAGCATGCCGGTGGCGCAGCCGGGCTTCGGCAAGCTGTACGACGCCGATGGCCGCCTGGTCGCCGATCACCAGAATCTGCCACCGGCGCAGCTGGATCCGCAGCGCATTCCGCTGCACGCGTTCTACAACACCGGCGGCGGCCTGGCCGAGCTGTCCGATCTCAACGAAAACAATCCTGCAGTGCTCGATTATCTGGCCGGCGCGTATCTGCAGTGGATGGAGCAGGGCGCCGACGCATTCCGTATCGACACCATCGGCTGGATGCCCGACCGCTTCTGGCATGCCTTCGTTGCGCGCATCCGCGAAAAACGTCCGGGGTTCTTCATGTTCGGCGAAGCCTTCGATTACGACGCCAACAAGATTGCCGGGCATACCTGGGCGCGCAATGCCGGCGTCAGCGTGCTGGATTTCCCGTTGAAGCAGCAGCTGTCCGCTGTCTTCGGGCATGAGCAGGCCGGGTTCGAGAAGCTTGCCGCGCCGCTGTTTCTACGTCAGGGGCCGTATGCCAACCCGTACGAGCTGATGAGCTTCTACGATAACCACGACATGGCGCGCCTGGATGCCAGCGACACCGGCTTCATCGACGCGCACAACTGGCTGTTTACCGCGCGCGGCATCCCGGTGATCTATTACGGCTCGGAGACCGGCTTCATGCGCGGGCGTGCCGAACATGCAGGCAACCGCAATTACTTCGGTGCCGAGCGCATCCGCGCTGCACCGCACAGCCCGATCTTCGGCCCATTGCAGCAGATCGCGCGGCTGCGTCGCGATACCCCGGCATTGCAGCGCGGCGTGCAGGTGGATGTGCTGCTACGCGGGGATCACGCGGCGTTTTTGCGGGTCTATCAGCATGCGGGCACCAGCCAGACGGCGTTGGTGCTGCTCAACAAGGGCGATGCGGCGGCGAACATCGAGGTGACGCGTTTTCTGCAGCCCGGCACCTGGCGCGACGCGATGAGTGGCGAGCGGGTGCCGGTGCAGCGTCGGCTGCTGGCGCCGGTGCCCGCGCATGGGGTGCGGGTGCTGCTGTCGGACGCGCCGATCACCGACCCGGCCTTGCGCAGGCAGCTCGACGCGCAGATGGCCGAGCAAGCCGCGCGCGACGCCCGCAACAAGTAGGAGCGCACCCGGGCGCGACGGGCATTACCGGGAACGCCCCGTCGCGCCCGGGTGCGCTCCTACGAGGCATCAATGGCCGCAGCCGATTCGCAGCCTGTCGCGCATGCTCCAACGATTCCCGATTCCCGATTCCCGATTCCCAACTCAACGCCTGACAGCCCCATCAGCGGCCCGGCCAAGCACCGCCTCGCCGGTCTCCGCGCCGGACGGTCTCCAGCCCAGCGGTGGCTGCAGCCCACTGCTGCGCGAGGAATCACGTAGCGCCAGCCTCACCGGAATCGTGCGGCTCTGCGCCGCTTCGCCGCGGATCAGCGCCACCAGGCTTTCCACCAGGAGCGTGCCGGCCTGCTTGGTGTCCTGCTGCACCGTCGACAGCGCCGGCGCCACCGACGCCGCCAATGCGATATCGTCGAAGCCGCTCACCGCCACATCCTGCGGCACCCGCAGGCCGCGCTCGCGCAAGGCGCGCATGGCGCCGATCGCAATCAGGTCGCTGGCCGCACACACCGCATCGAATGCCTTGCCGCTGTCGAGCAGCGCCAGGCACGCGGCATGGCCGGACGACTCGGTGGTGATCGCGTCGAACTGCAGCGCGCGATCGGCCACCAAACCCTGCTGATTCAGCGCAGCCACGTAGCCGCGGTAGCGCTCTTCGAACTCGGGATAGTGGTTGGATGCGTGGCCGAGAAAGGCGATGCGGCGACAGCCCTGCGCCAGCAGATGCTCGGTGATATCCAGCCCGCCCTGGTAATTGTCGCTGCCGATCGAAATGCCCGGCTGCCCCGGCAGCGCCGCGCCCCAGCGCACGAAGTGGGTACCTTGTTCGACCAGCAACTGCAGCCGCTGGCGCGACTGCTGATAATCGCCGTAGCCGAGCAGGATGATGCCGTCGGCCTTGTTGCTGTCTTCGTAATCGGCCTGCCAGTCCTTGGACAGCTGCTGGAACGACACCAGCAGGTCGTAACCCTGCAGCGCGCAGGCGCGGGTGATCGAGCCCAGCATCGAATGGAAGAACGGGTTGATCAGCGAATCGTCGGCGGTGGGGTCTTCGAAGAACAGCAGGGCCAGCGTGCCGGCATTGCGCAGCCGCAGCGACGAGGCGTTCTTGTCGACCTTGTAGTTCAATTCCTTGGCGATGCGCAGGATGCGCTTGCGGGTTTCCTCGTTGACCATCGGGCTGCCGCGCAGTGCGCGCGACACGGTCGGCTGCGACACGCCGGCCAGGTAGGCGATATCCAGCGAGGTGGCTTTACCCTTGATGGTCATGGTCGGCACTGGCAGCACAGGTGGCCGGCATCATGCCACGCGCCCGCCGGCCCCGTGCCGGCATGCGCAACACCGGGCTGATTGGTTTACCATTCGCTTCCAAGACCCCTTGCGAGAAGGTGGCCCGCGCCCCGCGCCGGCCCAGCGTGCGACATGAGCACTACCACCGCCCACCGCTGATTCCGGCCGCGCCAGTCCGCAGGGCGCCCGCACGGCGTTCGTTCTGCCCCACCTCTCGCCATACCCTTATCCGAGCCTGTCCCGCAACGGGCAGATCTCCCTTGCAGCCGCCGCGCTGCAGCCAGCACAGACCTCATTCTTGCCCATGATCAACATCACGCTCCCCGACGGCAGCCGCCGCGAATTCGAATCCCCCGTCTCGGTGATGCAGGTCGCCCAGTCGATCGGCGCCGGCCTGGCCAAGGCCACCATCGCCGGCCAGGTCGACGGCCAGCTGGTCGATGCCAGCGACGTCATCGACCACGATGCCAGCCTGCGCATCATCACCGCCAAGGACGCCGAAGGCGTGGAGATCATCCGCCACTCCTGTGCGCATCTGGTCGGGCATGCGGTCAAGCAGCTGTACCCGGAGGTCAAGATGGTGATCGGCCCGGTCATCGCCGAAGGCTTCTACTACGACATCTACAGCGAACGCCCGTTCACGCCGGACGACATGGCCGCGATCGAGCAGCGCATGCAGGAATTGATCGCGCAGGACTACGACGTGATCAAGAAGGTCACCCCGCGCGCCGAGGTGATCGAGGTGTTCGCCCAGCGCGGCGAGGAGTACAAGCTGCGCCTGATCGAGGACATGTCTGACGACATCACCGCGATGGGCCTGTACTACCACCAGGAATACGTGGACATGTGCCGCGGCCCGCACGTGCCCAACACGCGCTTCCTCAAGGCCTTCAAACTGACCCGTATTTCCGGCGCCTACTGGCGCGGCGACGCCAAGAACGAGCAGCTGCAGCGCATCTACGGCACCGCCTGGGCCGACAAGAAGCAGCTGGACGCCTACATCCTGCGCATGGAAGAAGCCGACAAGCGCGACCATCGCCGTATCGGCAAGCAGCAGGACCTGTTCCATCTGCAGGAAGAGGCGCCCGGCCTGGTGTTTTGGCATCCCAAGGGCTGGTCGCTGTGGCAGGTGGTCGAGCAGTACATGCGCAAGGTCTATCGCGACAGCGGCTACGGCGAAGTGCGCTGCCCGCAGATCCTGGACGTGTCGCTGTGGCAGAAATCCGGCCACTGGGACAACTACCAGGACGCGATGTTCTTCACCGAGTCGGAGAAGCGCACCTATGCGGTCAAGCCGATGAACTGCCCGGGCCACGTGCAGGTGTTCAATCAGGGCCTGCACAGCTACCGCGACCTGCCGATCCGCTACGGCGAGTTCGGCGCCTGCCACCGCAACGAGCCCTCGGGCGCGCTGCACGGCATCCTGCGCGTGCGCGGCTTCACCCAGGACGACGGCCACGTGTTCTGCCTGGAATCGCAGATCGAAGCCGAAGTCACCGCCTTCCATCAGCAGGCACTGGCGGTCTACACCGCGTTCGGCTTCGACGACATCGAGATCAAGATCGCGCTGCGTCCGGAAAAGCGCCTGGGCGACGACGTCACCTGGGACAAGGCCGAAGCCGCGCTGCGCAGCGCGCTGGGCGTGTGTGGGGTGGAGTGGCAGGAGCTGCCGGGCGAGGGCGCCTTTTACGGCCCCAAGATCGAGTACCACCTCAAGGACGCGATCGGCCGCACCTGGCAGCTGGGCACCATGCAGGTCGATTTCATGATGCCGGGCCGCCTCGGCGCCGAGTACGTGGACGAGCACAGCCAGAAGAAGCATCCGGTCATGCTGCACCGGGCGATCGTCGGCTCGATGGAGCGTTTCATCGGCATTTTGATCGAACACCACGCCGGCGCCTTCCCCGCTTGGCTCGCCCCGGTCCAGGTCGTTGTCGCAAATATCACCGATGCCCAGGCAGACTACGTCGACTCGGTTCGGAAAACCCTTGCAAATCAAGGCTTCCGTGTGAACGCCGATTTGCGTAACGAGAAGATCGGATATAAGATTCGCGAGCATACGCTGCAACGCGTGCCTTATCTCCTCGTCGTCGGTGACCGCGAGAAGGAAAACGGCGCCGTCGCCGTGCGGACACGTTCGGGAGAGGACCTCGGGACCATGACGGTCTCGGCCTTCATCGAACGTCTGCAGGCAGAGCAGGCAGCGTGAGCCAACCCCGGCCGGTCTGGATGATCCGGATGCGCCGGTTCGATTCCCCTGGGAGATTGCAATATCAGTACCCCTGACAACAAACAGAACCGCAAGAACCAAGAAATCCGTGTGCCGCGCGTCCGCGTGATCGGCAGTGACGGTGAGATGGTCGGCGTGTTGTCGCGCGACGAAGCGCTCGCCAAGGCCGAGGAAGAAGGCCTGGATCTGGTCGAAATCCAGCCGCAGGCCGATCCGCCGGTCTGCAAGATCATGGATTTCGGCAAGTTCAAGTTCGAGCAGCAGAAAAAGGCCAACGAGGCCAAGAAGAAGACCAAGCAGGTCGAGATCAAGGAACTCAAGTTCCGTCCGGTCACCGACGAGGGCGACTACCAGATCAAGCTGCGCAACATGCGCCGCTTCCTGGAAGAGGGCGACAAGGTCAAGGTCAACATCCGCTTCCGTGGCCGTGAAATGAGCCACCAGGAGCTGGGGCGCGAAATGGCGTCCCGGATCGAGGCCGACTTGGGCGAAGACATCGTCATCGAGTCGCGCCCGCGCCTGGAAGGGCGCCAGATGGTCATGATGATCGCGCCGAAGAAGAAGATCTGATCCCGCGCTGAGACGGGCCCCGCCGGGGTCCGTCCGGCCGGCGACAGCATTCATTTGCAAGAATTCCCGGTAACGGGCATACTGCGCGGCCCGGTTTTGCCGGGGCGCCGCGCAAGCGGTACAGGACCTGTCCGGATCGTGTTCGATCAAGGACTTACAAGCAGGCAAGGGCATGGATGGAAAGCGTGGTCGCAAGACTGCCGCCCGGGTCAGTGACAAAACACCATCAAGGACATTGCAATGCCCAAGATCAAGACCAACCGGGCGGCGGCCAAGCGTTTCCGCAAGACCGCCTCCGGCAAGTACAAGTGCGGCCACGCAAACCGTAGCCATATCCTCACGAAGAAAGCGACCAAGCGGAAGCGCAACCTGCGGCAGACGAACCACGTCCGCGCCGAGGATGCAGGCCGTCTCGATCGTATGCTTCCCTATCTCTGAGGACTGAACCATGGCACGAGTAAAGCGTGGTGTGCAGGCGCGCCGCCGCCACAAGAAAATTCTGACCCTGGCGAAGGGCTACTACAATGCCCGTCGCAAGGTTTTCCGCGTCGCCAAGCAGGCGGTCATCAAGGCGCAGCAGTACGCCTACATCGGCCGCAAGCAGAAGAAGCGCGTCTTCCGTTCGTTGTGGATCACCCGCATCAACGCGGCTGCCCGCATCAATGGCCTGAGCTACAGCCGTTTCATGAACGGCCTGCTGAAGGCGGGTATCACCCTGGACCGCAAGGTGCTGGCCGATATCGCCGTGCACGATGCCGCCGGCTTTGCCGCGCTGGCTGAGAAGGCCAAGGGCGCGCTGGCGGCATAGGTGCGAGTCCCTCGCAAGAGCCCGCACATCCATGTGCGGACTTTTGGAGGGGTAGTTTCTCGAGGGAGCTTGCACATTCGTGTGCAGGCTTTCGGCGAGGGCAAGCAGATATGCAGGGGGAAGGGCGCGAGTCCTTCCCCTTTTGCGTTTTTAGATGGCCGGCATTGCTGACTGGATGCCGGGCAAGACCAGATTTGAGTGGCAATGCGTTCCGGTGCATCCGGAAACACCGTTCGGTTGACGCAGTTGAGGCGCGAGTGCAATGAGTGAGATTCAATCCCTGACCGAGCGTGCGCTGGCCGATGTCGCCGCTGCGCAGACGCCGGACCAACTGGAAGCCTTGCGCGTCGCATTGCTGGGCAAGAGCGGCAGCATCACCGCCCAGCTCAAGCAGCTCGGCACGCTGCCGGCCGATCAGCGAAAAGCCGCTGGCGAAGCGATCAACCTGTCGCGCGATGCGCTGACCGCAGCGTTGTCCGAGCGCAAGCACACGCTGGAAAACGCCGCGCTGGACGCACGTCTGGCCGGGGAGCGGATCGATGTCACCTTGCCGGGGCGCCGCAGCGAACGCGGTGGACTGCACCCGGTCACGCGCACGCTCGAGCGCATCGTCGAGATCTTTGCGCGCCTGGGCTATGAGTTGTCCGATGGTCCGGAGATCGAGGACGACTGGCACAACTTCGAAGCCCTGAACTTTCCGCCGCACCATCCGGCGCGCGCGATGCACGACACGTTCTATTTCGGCGATGGCCGCCTGTTGCGCACGCATACCTCCGGCGTGCAGGTGCGCTACATGGATGCGCACAAACCGCCGCTGCGCATGATCGCGGCCGGCAAGGTGTACCGCTCCGATTCGGACCAGACCCATTCGCCGATGTTCCATCAGGTCGAAGGCCTGCTGGTCGACGAGCACTCCAACTTCGCCGATCTCAAGGGCACCTTGTCCGAGTTCGTACGGGCGTTCTTCGAGCGCGATTTCGAAATGCGCTTCCGCCCCAGCTATTTCCCGTTCGTGGAACCGGGCGCGGAAGTGGATATCGCCTGGCAGCAGCCCGACGGCAGCACGCGCTGGCTGGAAGTACTCGGCTGCGGCATGGTGCACCCGAACGTGCTGCGCAGCGTTGGCATCGATCCGGAGTGCTATACCGGCTTCGCGTTCGGCCTGGGCGTGGAGCGCTTTGCGATGCTGCGCTACGGCGTCAACGACCTGCGCGCATTCTTCGAAAACGATGTGCGTTTTCTCAGGCAGTTCGCCTGACGGCGGGAATTGGGGATTCGGGATTGGGGATTCGCAACGGCGCCCCGGTCCGCCCCAGACCCCGTCGACGCGTTTTAGCTAATCCCCAATCCCGAATCCCCAATCCCGGCTCCTCATGAAATTCTCTGAAAATTGGCTGCGCAGCCACGTTCCCATCCAGGCGAGCCGCGACGAGCTTGCTGCGACGCTGACGGCGATCGGTCTGGAGGTCGAAGAGGTCACGCCATTGGGCGAGGCGCTGGGGCAGGTGGTGGTGGCGCGTATCGTCGAGGCGGTGCGTCATCCGGAAGCCGATCGTCTGCAGGTCTGCAGTGTCGACGCAGGGCAGGGCGAGTTGCTGCAGATCGTGTGTGGCGCGCCCAATGCGCGTGCCGGTCTGGTGGCACCGTTGGCGCTGGTCGGCGCGCAGATCGGCGCGCTGACCATCACCGCGGCCAAGCTGCGCGGGGTGGCGTCCAACGGCATGCTGTGCTCGGCCAAGGAGCTCGGGCTGGACAGCGATGCATCCGGCCTGTTCGAGCTGCCCGACGATGCGCCGGTGGGTCAGGCGCTGGCCGAGTATTTGGGCCTGCCCGATGCCAGCATCGAGATCAAGCTGACGCCCAATCGCGCCGACTGCTTCAGCGTGCGCGGCATCGCCTTCGATGTGGCGGCCGCATGCGCCAGCGAAGTGGTGGCTTTTGAAGCAGGTGCAGTGGCGCCGGTGTCCACGCGCACGCTGGCGGTGGAATTGCATGCCGGCAACGCTGCGCCGCGCTATTGCGGACGGGTGATCGAAGGCATCGACCCGGCCGCAAAAACACCGGTGTGGCTAGCCGAGCGGCTGCGTCGCAGCGGTGTGCGTCCGGTCTCGCTGCTGGTGGATATCACCCAGTACGTGATGCTGGAACTTGGCCAGCCGATGCATGCGTTCGATCTGGACACCCTGCAAGGCCCGATCGGCGTGCGCCATTCGCGTAGCGGCGAGCAGCTGGCATTGCTGGACGGGCGTCAGGTCACGCTGGACGACAGCTTCCTGACCATCACCGATGCCGACCGCCCGGTCGCATTGGCCGGCCTGATGGGCGGCCTGGATACCCGCGTCACCGAGACCACGCGCAACGTGTTCCTGGAGTCGGCGTACTTCGATCCGGCCGCGATCATGGGGCGTGGCCGCAAGTTCGGTCTGCATACCGATGCTGGTCATCGCTTCGAGCGTGGTGTGGATCCGGCATTGCCCCCGCAAGCGATCGAAGTGGCGACGCGGCTGGTGCTGGAACTGGCCGGTGGTACGCCGGGCCCGGTGGTGCATGCGCAATTGCCGGAGCATCTGCCGCAGCCGGCGCGCATCCTGCTGCGGCGTGCGCGGATTGCGCGCGTGCTCGGTATCCAGATTGACGATGCCGAGGTCGTGCGCATTTTGAGTGCGCTCGGCATGCAGCTCGAGGCGGTTGCCGAAGGCTGGCAGGTGATGGCACCGAGCCGTCGCTTCGATATCGCCATCGAAGAGGATCTGATCGAGGAACTGGCGCGTATCCACGGGTACGACCGCGTGCCGACCACGCTGCCGGGCGGGGCAAGCCGGATTGCGATGCCGAGCGAAACCCAGCTCGATGAGCTCAGCGTGCGGCGCCAGCTGGTGGCGCGCGAGCTGCAGGAAACCATCAATTACGCCTTCGTCGACGCCACCTTGCTGGAGCGCTGGCAGCTGACCGACGGCCTGGTGCCGTTGGCCAATCCGCTCAGCGCCGAGCTGGCGATCATGCGTCCGCGCCTGTTGCCGGGCCTGGTGGCGACGCTGGGCCGCAATGCCGCGCGCCAGGCCGGGCGCGTGCGCGTGTTCGAGCTCGGCAAGGTGTTCACGGCTGCGTCCGACGCCGGCGCTGCCCCGCAGGAGTCGCAGCATGTTGCCGCGGCCGTGTGTGGCGATGCCCTGGCGCTGCAGTGGGGCGAGCCCGCGCGCAAGGTGGACTTCCACGATCTTAAGGGCGACCTGATGGCGCTGGCTGCGGCCAGTGGCGCGGTGCTGGAATTCCAGCCCTCTGCCCAACCCTTCGGGCATCCGGGGCGCTCGGCCGACATCCATCGCGATGGCGTGTGCATCGGCTGGATCGGGCAGGTGCATCCGCGCCTGGCCAAGGCATTGGACATCGACGTGGATGTGATCGCCTTCGAGCTGCAACTGACGGCGTTGGTCAAGCGTGCGCTGCCGCGTGCCGGCGAGCTGTCGCGGTTCCCCTCGGTGCGTCGCGATCTGGCCTTCCTGGTGCCGGAAGAGGTGAGCTGGGCGGCGCTGTCGCGCAGCGTGCGCACCACCGTCGGGCCGTTGTTGCGCGAGGTGCAGCTGTTCGACCGCTACGTCGGGCAGGGGGTCGAGCCAGGTTTCAAGAGTCTGGCTATGGGCTTGATTTTGCAGGATAACTCGCGCACTCTCACCGACCGGGACGTCGATGCAGTCGTTGCCGATGTGGTGGCCGTGATCGAGCGCGAGCACCGCGCCCGGATCCGGAGTTGAGGCGGTAACCAGGGGATTGGCATGGCATTGACGAAAGCGGAGATGGCCGAACGTCTGTTCGACGAGGTCGGTCTGAACAAGCGCGAGGCAAAGGAATTTGTCGACGCGTTCTTCGATGTGCTGCGCGATGCGCTGGAGCAGGGCCGTCAGGTGAAGCTGTCCGGTTTCGGCAACTTCGATCTGCGGCGCAAGAATCAACGGCCCGGTCGCAATCCCAAGACCGGTGAGGAAATTCCGATCTCGGCGCGCACGGTGGTGACCTTCCGTCCGGGCCAGAAGCTCAAGGAGCGGGTGGAGGCTTATGCTGGATCCGGGCAGTAATCGCGAACTACCGCCAATCCCGGCCAAGCGCTACTTCACCATCGGCGAAGTCAGCGAGCTGTGCGACGTCAAGCCGCATGTGCTGCGCTACTGGGAAACCGAGTTTCCGAGCCTGGAACCGGTCAAGCGGCGCGGCAACCGGCGCTACTACCAGCGCCACGACGTGCTGATGGTGCGCCAGATCCGCGGCCTGCTGTACGAGCAGGGCTATACCATCGGCGGTGCACGCCTGCGCCTGGAGGGCGACGGCGCCAAGAGCGAGTCGGCACTGAGCAACCAGATCATCAAACAGGTGCGCATGGAGCTGGAAGAGGTTCTGCAGCTGCTGCGCCGCTAGGAAAACGCTTCACAAAGCCGCTATAATCGCAGGCCGCCCTCGTGGCGGATGCAACATCTTCGGGGTATAGCGCAGCCTGGTAGCGCACTAGTCTGGGGGACTAGTGGTCGTCGGTTCGAATCCGGCTACCCCGACCAAACACGGAGCCCATGTCCTCACGGACATGGGCTTTTTTGTTGCGCCGCAACATGCAATTCCTGGCCTGTCATGCGGGTGACACGATATGTCCATCGGCATATTGCAGAGCAGCATGAAACGACCGGCCGAGCCCGGTTGTCTGCGGTTCCGCCCGCTATGGACCTGGATCACGGAACGCTGCTAAGTATCCGAAAATGCTCCAGATCATTAGCGCTGGATTAGTAACTGGATCACGTTTTGTTAACGCCGCAACGACGAACTTGAATCAATAGTCCAACGCCGTCAAAAAAATGGCGAGCAGCGTCTTGCGATGCGTTGGTTCTATGCCATAGTGCACTGCAACACGTCACACCTGTCGTGATCCCGAGCGTCTTGGGATGAATTTCTCTGTCGTACGTTCTTGCTGGCGTGTTGGCCGGTTGAATGCTGCGCGAGGTCCTGTCCCACCCAACCGAGGCAGCCAGCCACACGCATGAAAAAACTGATCGGACGATTTTGCCAAGGCCTCAGCCTGGCGTTGATCTGCTCGATGGCACTGGGCGCATGCAGCACCGGTCCGAAGATGGCGGATTCCCTGCCGCTTCCGGATCCGCTCGCGATGTCTGCAGTGCAACCGGAGTATCGACTCGCCCCAGGCGACTTGCTGTTGTTCAAGGTGTTCCAGGTCGACGATCTGGAGCGGCAGGTCCGCATCGATCAGAACGGCCACATCTCGCTGCCGTTGATCGGCGACGTCAAGGCAGCCGGCCTGGGTGTCGGCGAGCTTGAAAAGCTGGTGGCAGAACGCTACGCCGCCGGGTATCTGCAGCAGCCGCAGGTGTCGGTGTTC
The DNA here is from genome assembly GCF_056725285.1 of Xanthomonas sp. NCPPB 1826. Lineage (NCBI taxonomy): Bacteria > Pseudomonadati > Pseudomonadota > Gammaproteobacteria > Lysobacterales > Lysobacteraceae > Xanthomonas > Xanthomonas sp. NCPPB 1826. Next base: position 3,119,052 of record NZ_CM161521.1, on the reverse strand, counting down.
GTGCAGGAATCCAATGGTCGCCGGGTCACGGTGACCGGTGCGGTCGACGAGCCCGGCATCTACCCGGTGATCGGCGCCAACCTGACCCTGCAGCAGGCCATCGCGCAGGCCAAGGGCGTCAGCACGGTGGCCAGCCGCGGCAACGTCATCGTGTTTCGCACCGTCAACGGTCAAAAGATGATCGCCAGATTCGATCTGACCCAGATCGAGAAGGGGGCCAACCCGGACCCTGAGATCTACGGCGGCGACATCGTTGTGGTGTACCGCTCGGACGCACGCGTCTGGCTGCGCACCATGCTGGAACTGACCCCCCTTGTGATGGTGTGGCGCGCTTACCGATGAGTATGAATTCAGACAATCGTTCTTCCCCGTCTCATCGTCATGGGCATCTCGAGCTGGCCGACGTGGGCTTGCTCGACTACTGGCGCGCTCTGGTGTCGCAGCGCTGGTTGATCATTCTGATCACCGTCGCGGCAGTGGCGCTGGCGTTTGGCGTCACCCTGCTGATGCCGGAAAAGTACCGCGCCACCAGCACGCTGCAGATCGAGCGCGACTCGCTCAACGTGGTGAATGTCGACAATCTGATGCCGGTGGAATCGCCGCAGGATCGCGATTTCTATCAGACCCAGTACCAGCTGCTGCAGAGCCGCTCGCTGGCCCGTGCGGTGATCCGCGAAGCCAAGCTCGATCAGGAACCGGCGTTCAAGCAGCAGGTCGACGAAGCACTGGAAAAGGCTGCTGCCAAGAATCCGGAAGCCGGCAAGTCGGTCGACTCGCGCCAGGCCATCATCGAGCGCAGCCTGACCGATACGCTGCTGGCCGGGCTGGTGGTCGAGCCGATCCTCAATTCGCGCCTGGTCTACGTCAACTACGATTCGCCGGACCCGGTACTGGCTGCCAAGATCGCCAACACCTACACCAAGGTCTTCATCGTCAGTACGCAGGAACGCCGCATCAAGGCGTCCTCGTTCGCGACCAAGTTCCTGGCCGAGCGCCTGGAGCAGTTGCGCGACAAGGTGGAGGACTCGGAGAAGAATCTGGTCTCCTATTCCACCGACGAGCAGATTGTGTCGGTGGGCGACGACAAGCCATCGCTTCCGGCGCAGAACCTCAGCGACCTCAATGCGATGCTGGCATCGGCGCAGGACACCCGCATCAAGGCCGAGGCAGCCTGGCGTCAGGTCAGCAGCGGTGACGCGATGTCGCTGCCGCAGGTGCTGAGCAACCCGCTGATCCAGAGCCTGCGCGGCGAGCAGATCCGCTTGAACACCGAATATCAGCAGAAGCTGTCGACCTTCAAGCCGGACTATCCGGAAATGCAGCGCCTGAAGGCGCAGATCGAAGAGTCGCGTCGCCAGATCAATGGCGAGGTCCTCAACATCCGCCAGTCGCTGAAGGCGACCTACGACGCGTCGGTGCATCAGGAGCAGTTGCTCAACCAGCGCATCGCCGGATTGCGTAATGATGAGCTCGATCTGCAGAGCCGCAGCATCCGCTACAACATGCTCAAGCGCGACGTCGATACCAACCGCCAGCTCTACGATGCGCTCCTGCAGCGCTACAAGGAGATCGGTGTGGCGAGCAACGTCGGCGCCAACAACGTGACCATCATCGATACCGCAGACGTGCCTACGTCTAAGACTTCGCCGAAACTCAAATTGAACCTCGCTTTGGGCTTCATCTTTGGCGTATTCCTGGGCGTGGCTGTGGCACTTGTGCGCTACTTCCTGCGTGGCACGGCAGCGCAGACGCGGTTGGACTGACATCGTCGTGTTGCACAACGATGGTTAATTGAAGTGACAACTGATTCAGCGTGGAAAAGGTTGGATCCCGTATGTTTCGGGCTCCTTCGTTTGAAAGTTTGTCTCTGTTGAAACAAAGGGCTGTCGTGCGATCTGGGGTCGGTAGGTATTACCGCGGTGATCGTTCGACGGAGATGATTGAAAGCTCGCGTGCGTTTCGTATGTTCCCCCGCATGCGCCGTACCGAGTTTGGAGGACATCCCCATGCTTTTGGCAGACTTGAGTAGCGCGACTTACACCACATCCTCGCCGCGATTGTTGTCCAAGTATTCGGCTGCAGCCGATTTGGTCCTGCGCGTCTTCGACCTCACCATGGTCGTGGTCTCCGGGCTGATCGCCTATCGCATCTTCTTCGGCTCCTGGGTGCCTGCGGCACCGTATCGGGTGGCCATTGCCACCACGCTGTTGTACTCGGTGATCTGCTTTGCGCTGTTCCCGCTGTATCGCAGCTGGCGCGGTCGCGGGCTGTTGAGCGAGCTGATGGTGCTCGGCGGTGCATTCGGCGGCGTGTTTGCGCTGTTCGCGGTGCATGCGCTGATCGTGCAGGTTGGCGAGCAGGTCTCGCGCGGCTGGATCGGTCTGTGGTTCGTCGGTGGCCTGGCATCGCTGGTGGCGGCCCGCACGGTGCTGCGCGGCTTCCTGAATCACCTGCGCACCCAGGGTGTAGATGTGCAGCGGGTGGTGGTGGTGGGTCTGCGTCACCCGGTGATGAAGATCAATCACTACCTTAGCCGCAATCCCTGGGTCGGCATGAACCTGGTCGGCTACTTCCGCACGCCGTACGACATCGCCGTGACCGAGCAGCGTCAGTCGCTGCCGTGCCTGGGCGATCCGGACGCGCTGATCGAGTACCTGAAGGACAACCAGGTCGAGCAGGTGTGGATCTCGCTGCCGCTGGGCGAACGTGACCACATCAAGCAGTTGCTGCAGCGCCTGGATCGCTATCCGATCAACGTGAAGCTGGTGCCGGACCTGTTCGACTTCGGTCTGTTGAACCAGTCCGGCGAGCAGATCGGCAACGTGCCGGTGATCAACCTGCGCCAGGGCGGTGTGGACCGCGACAACTACTTCGTGGTCGCCAAGGCGCTACAGGACAAGATCCTGGCGGTGATCGCGCTGATGGGCCTGTGGCCGCTGATGGCTGCGATTGCTGTCGGTGTGAAGATGAGTTCGCCGGGTCCGGTGTTCTTCCGCCAGCGTCGCCATGGCCTGGGTGGGCGCGAGTTCTACATGTTCAAGTTCCGCTCGATGCGTGTGCATGACGACCATGGCACCACCATCCAGCAGGCGACCAAGAACGACACCCGTATCACCCGTTTCGGTGCGTTCCTGCGCCGCAGCAGCCTGGACGAGTTGCCGCAGATCTTCAACGTGCTCGGTGGCAGCATGTCGATCGTGGGGCCGCGCCCGCACGCTGCGCAGCACAACACCCATTACGAAAAGCTGATCAATCACTACATGCAGCGCCATTACGTCAAGCCGGGCATCACCGGTTGGGCGCAGGTCAATGGATTCCGTGGCGAAACCCCGGAACTGCGCACGATGAAGAAGCGCATCCAGTACGACCTGGACTACATCCGTCGCTGGTCGCTGTGGCTGGATATCCGCATCATCGTGCTGACCGCAGTGCGTGTGCTCGGACAGAAGACCGCGTACTGATGATGGCGGGGAGTGTGCGACCTGGCGCGCCGAGCGCCGCGGGCGGCTGCATCGCAGCCGCCCCTCTCAAGCAGGCGTCTGCATGCTGATCCGAATGAGCGACGAGGCCCGCGTTCGCTGGCACAACCTGCTGATCGAGCTGACGCTGCTGGTCGGCGTCGGTTACAACCTGGTGCTGGCGCTGATCAACGCGAACGTGTTCACCGTACGTCCGGTGATCACCTACGCAGTCGAGTTCATGGTCTACGCCGCGTGTTTCCTGCTCGGCCTGGGCTCGATGAGCCGCAAGCGCATTGCATTGATCATCAGCGGCCTGGGGCTGATCGTCACCTTGATGTTCGTGCGCTTCCTGGTGAACTGGCAGATCGACCCGAAGTTCTTCCGCGACGCGCTGGTGGTGTTTGCGTTCGTGGTGCTTGGTTCGGCTTACACCGGGTCGGTGCCCAAGCTGTTCGTGCGCATGACCATCATCGTGTCGTTGGTTGCGGCCTTCGAACTGGCGATGCCCAGCGCCTATGGCGATCTGGTCAACCCGAAGAGCTTCTTCGTCAACGCGCGCGGCATGAGCGCGGAGGGGTTCTGGAACGAAGACAGCAACCTGTTCGTCAGCGCCACGCGACCGGGCGAGCGTAACTTCCTGCCGGGCTCCAATCTTCCCCGCGCCTCCTCGATGTTCATCGAGCCGGTGACGATGGGTAATTACATCTGCTTCTTTACCGCGATAGTGCTGGTGTTCTGGCGCTGGATGCGGCCCTCGATGCTGATCCTGTCGGTCGGTTTGATCGGTTTCATGGTCGTGGCCTCCGACGGCCGACTTGCGGCGGGCACCTGCGTGCTGATGGTGCTGCTGTCGCCGCTATTGAAACGCCTGGATCAACGGCTGGCGTTCCTGGTCTTTCTGCTCGTGATCATGACGGCGTGGTTGCTGGTGTGGATCACCGGGATCACGGCCTATCAGGACAACACGATGGGCCGGATCTTCTTCACCGTCAATTCGATGAACAACCTGTCCTTCAACTCGTGGATGGGCCTGGATTTTGCGCAGGCGTACCGTTACTTCGACAGCGGCATTGCCTACTTCATCGCATCGCAGTCGATCGTCGGCGTGCTCGCCTTCCTGCTGTCGTATTCGTTCCTGTTGTTGATGCCGAGCAAGGAAGGGCAGTTGTTCAAGAACCTGGCGATCTTTGCGTTCGCGCTGAGCTTGCTGGTGTCCAACGGCTACTTCTCGATCAAGACGTCGGCATTGTGGTGGTTCGTGTGCGGCTGCCTGTGGCACATGCGGCCGACCTGGTCTGCTGCCAGTGCTACGCAGCTGCCTAGACAGGATCCGGCTGACGAGGATGCGCGATTGCCACTGCCCGCGGGAGGCACGCGATGAGTGTGGCGGCAACGCAAGCACCGCAGCCGGTCACACCGGTCGTCGGCGCGTACGTTGCCATCGGCGGGCGCAGCCGCGACCCGCGCATCGATGCCACCAAGGCCCTGGCGATTCTGTTGGTGGTGTTCTGCCACGCCAAGGGCGTGCCGCATGCGATGACGTTGTTTGCCTACAGCTTTCATGTGCCGCTGTTTTTCATGGTGTCCGGCTGGCTGGCGGCGGGCTATGCGTCGCGGACCACCGGCTTGCCGCAGACCATCAGCAAGCAGGCACGCAGCCTGTTGCTGCCGTATGGGACGTTTTATCTGCTCGGCTACGCGTACTGGTTGCTGACGCGCAATATCGGCGAGAAGGCGGCGCGCTGGGGCAGCCATCCGTGGTGGGAGCCGATCGTGGCGATGTTCACCGGCATCGGCCCGGATCTGTATGTGCAGCCTCCGCTGTGGTTCCTGCCGGTGATGCTGGTGACGGTGCTGAGCTATGTAGTACTGCGGCGCTGGCTGTCGCCGGTGGTGATCGCGGTGGCGTCGTTGATCCTGGCCTGGTGCTGGATGCGCTGGTTTCCGGGCCAGCAGGTACGACTTTTTTTCGGCCTGGACGTTCTACCGGTGTCGCTATGCTTCTACGCGCTGGGCGCCTTGCTGATCCACGTCTCCGCACGTCTGCCGAGCTCCTTGCCGGTCAGCGCGCTGGTGACGGTGCTGCTGGCGTTGCCGGTGGCCTGGCTGGCCGATCGTAACGGCCGCATCGACGTCAACATGCTGGAGTTCGGCCGCAACCACGCCGGATTTGTGGTCAGCGCAGTACTCGGCTCGCTGATGGTGATCTGTGCCGCACGGTTGGTGCAGGGCTGGGCCTGGATACAGTGGATCGGCCGCAATACCTTGCTGATCCTGTGCACCCATATGCTGGTGTTCTTCGTGCTCTCCGGTGTGGCGGCGCTGGCCGGCGGATTCGCTACCTCGCGCCCGGGTCTGGGCTGGGCAGTGTTTGTGACGGTGTTTGCGCTGCTGGCGTGCGTGCCGCTGCGCTGGTTGCTGATGCGTTTTGCGCCGTGGACCCTGGGTGCCCGCCCGGTGGCGGCATGAGCGGCGCTGCGCCATGACCACCGCACCGTATTCCAACGCGGCCGGGCACGACGGCCTGGGTGCAAAGGCCGCGCCAGCACCTGCATTGACCCGCGATTGGCAGATCGATGCAGCAAAGGCGCTGGCGATCGTCCTGGTGGTGCTGGGGCATGCCAACGGCATGCCGGCCGCCTACAAGTTGTTCGCCTACAGTTTTCATGTGCCGCTGTTTTTCGTGCTGTCCGGCTGGGTCGGCGAGCGCTTCGGCCACCGCGCAATGACGGTGGCGACGATTGCGAAGTTGGCGCGCACGTTGCTGGTTCCCTATGTCGCGTTTTTCCTGGTGGCCTACGCCTGCTGGCTGCTGATGGGAGTGACCAGCCGCGCGGCGCATCCATCGCATGTGCTGCCGTGGTGGGATCCGTTTGTCGGCCTGTTCTGGGCCAACGGCACGCGCCTGTACGTGCTTCCGGCGTTGTGGTTCCTGCCTGCCTTGTTCGTCACCACGCTTGCCTACATCGCCTTGCGCACGCGCCTGACGACGGCGGCCCTGGCGGCAGCAAGCCTGTTGTTCGCCTTGGCATGGGCGGGCTGGTTTCCGTCGTTGCACCTGCGGCTACCGTTGGCGCTGGATGTATTGCCTGTCGCGCTGTTCTTCATCGCCGTGGGCGGATGGCTTTCGCGCTACGCCGATGCACTTCGCGCGCTTGGCGCCTCGGCATGGGCATTGGCACTGCCGGTGCTGGCAGCAGCGTGGTGGTGGCTGGCCGGATGGAACGGGCAAGTGGATGTGAACAATCTGCAGTTCGGGCATTCCGCTGCGGTATTCCTGCTGGTCAGCCTGCTGGGCACTGCAATGACCTTGTGCGTGGCGTATTTCGTTCGACAGTGGCGTTGGCTGCAGTGGATCGGTGGCAATACCTTGCTGATCCTGTGCACGCACACATTGGTGTTCCTGGTGCTCACCAGCGTGGTGGCACGAACGGGTGTGATCGCTCGCAGCCTGATCGGCACACCGGCCTGGGCGATGGGCCTGAGCGCGTTTGCTGTCGCTGTCAGTGTGCCGATGCGCGCGGTGCTGGTGCGCGTTGCGCCGTGGATGTTGGGATTGAAACGTAAATGACGAGCTTCCAGAATGATCAGCCGAGCATGCAGATGTGTCTGCGTCGCTGGCACAGGAGATTGGCGTAATGAAAGTGGTGCATGTCGTCCGCCAATTCCATCCTTCGATCGGAGGCATGGAGGAAGTCGTTCTCAATGTGGCCCGGCAACACCAGGCCACCAGTGCCGATACGGTGGAGGTCGTGACCCTGGATCGGGTGTTTACCGATTCGGGCGCGCAGCTTGCGGAGCAGGAGACGTATCAGGGCTTGCCGATCCGACGCATCGGTTATCGCGGCTCGTCGCGTTATCCGTTGGCGCCGTCCGTGCTGAGCGCGATCCGCTCGGCCGATCTGGTGCACCTGCACGGCATCGATTTTTTCTACGACTATCTGGCGCTGACCAGGCCGCTGCATGGCAAGCCGATGGTGGTGTCCACGCACGGCGGCTTCTTCCACACCGCGTATGCCTCGCGGATGAAGCAGCTATGGTTTCAAACGCTCACCCGCACTTCGGCATTGGCGTATGCGCGGGTGATCGCAACCAGCGAGAACGACGGCGAGCTGTTCGCCAAGGTGGTGTCGCCGGCGCGTTTGCGGGTGATCGAAAACGGCGTGGACGTGGAGAAATACGCAGCGCAGGGCGCAGCGACGCCGGGACGGACCATGATGTATTTCGGCCGCTGGTCGGTGAACAAGGGCCTGATCGAAACCCTGGAGCTGCTGCAGGCGGTACTGCAGCGCGACCCGCAGTGGCGCCTGATCATTGCCGGGCGCGAATACGATTTGAACGAGGCCGACCTGCGCAAGGCGATCGCCGAGCGGGGCTTGCAGGACAAGGTGCAGCTCAGCATGTCGCCGTCCCAGGAGCAGTTGCGCAGCCTGATGCAGCAGGCGCAGTTCTTCGTCTGCCTGTCGCGCCATGAAGGCTTCGGCATCGCTGCGGTCGAGGCGATGAGTGCCGGCCTGATTCCGATCCTCAGCGACATCCCGCCGTTCGTGCGTCTTGCCAGCGAATCGGGGCAGGGCGTGATCGTCAACCGCGACCGGATCGATGCGGCCGCAGATCAGGTACAGGCGCTTGCGCTGCAAGCGGATGCCGATTTCGATACGCGTCGTGCAGCGTCGATGGCGTACGTGAGCCGCTACGACTGGAAGCATGTGGTCGGGCGCTACGTTGACGAGTACCACACCGCGTTGGGCACCCGCCGTACCCGGGAGGCAGTGCGATGAGCGCGCCTGCATCGGCAGCGAGTGCGCGAGCGTCCGCGCAGCCGCAGGTCACCGTGCTGTTCTCCACCGAAAAGCCAAATGCCAGCACCAATCCATATCTGACCCAGCTTTATGCATCGCTGCCCGCCGCAGTGCAGCCGCGCTTCTTTTCGATGCGCGATGCGCTGTTGTCGCGCTACGACGTGCTGCATCTGCATTGGCCGGAATATCTGCTGCGCCATCCCAGTGCGGTCGGCACTTTGGCCAAGCAGATGTGTGCGGCGCTGTTGCTGCTCAAGCTGCAGCTGACCGGCACGCCGGTGGTGCGCACCTTGCACAACCTGGCACCGCACGAGGATCGCGGCTGGCGCGAGCGCGGCCTGTTGCGCTGGGTCGACCGGCTGACGCGTCGCTGGATCCGCATCAACGCGACCACGCCGCCGCGACCGCCATTCACCGACACCATCCTGCACGGCCATTATCGCGAGTGGTTTGCAAAGATGCCGCAAGGCACGCCGGTTCCTGGGCGGCTGCTGCATTTCGGCCTGATCCGCCCATACAAGGGCGTGGAAACGCTGCTGGAGGTGATGCGTCAGGTCGACGATCCGCGCCTGAAGCTGCGTATCGTCGGCAACCCGGCCACGCCGCAGATGCGCAGCCTGGTGGAAGAGGCCTGCGCGCAGGATCCGCGTGTGAGCGCCTTGCTGGCTTATGTCGAAGAACCGGTGCTGGCACGCGAAGTCAGCGAGGCCGAGCTGGTGGTGCTGCCGTACCGGCAGATGCACAACTCCGGCACCTTGTTGCTGGCGTTGTCGCTGGCGCGCCCGGTGCTGGCACCGTGGAGCGAATCCAATGCGGCGATTGCCGAAGAAGTGGGGCCGGGCTGGGTGTTTCTCTATGAAGGCGAATTCGATGCGGCGCTGCTGACCGGCATGCTGGACCAGGTGCGTGCCGCGCCGCGCGGCCCGGCACCGGATCTCTCGCAACGTGACTGGCCACGGATCGGACAGCTGCATTACCGCACCTACCTGGAAGCGCTCGGCAAGGATGGAGACGCCGCGCTGTGACCGCAGAGATCCCAACGATGAATTCCCCCACGCCGCCGCCACAGCGCAGCCTCGGTTCGCGCGCCGCCGGTGGCGCAGCGGTGACCATGATCGGCCAGTCGGCCAAGATGGTCGTGCAGTTCGGCGGCATCATCCTGCTGGCGCGCCTGCTGACGCCTTACGACTACGGCCTGATGGCGATGGTCACCGCGATTGTCGGTGCGGCCGAGATCCTGCGCGATTTCGGCCTGTCTGCCGCTGCCGTGCAGGCCAAGCATGTCAGCCGCGAGCAACGCGACAACCTGTTCTGGATCAACAGCGGCATCGGCTTGTCGTTATCGGTGGTGGTGTACGCCTCTGCCCATGTGATCGCCAATTTCTATAAAGAACCGGCGCTGGTGACGATCTCCCAGGCGCTGGCGGTGACCTTCCTGATCAACGGCATGACCACGCAGTACCGCGCGCATCTGAGCCGCGGGCTGCGGTTTGGCCAGGTTGCGCTCAGCGATGTGGGATCGCAGGTGCTGGGCCTGGGTGCGGCCGTCGCTGCCGCCTTGCTGGGCTGGGGCTATTGGGCACTGGTGGTGCAGCAGGTGGTGCAGGCGGTAGTTAATTTCATCATCGCGGCGAGCTGTGCACGCTGGTTGCCGGGTGGGTACCAACGCTCGGCGCCGATGCGCGACTTCATGAGCTTCGGCTGGAACCTGATGGCTGCGCAGTTGCTGGGCTATGCCAGCCGCAACGTCGGCCAGGTCATCATCGGTTGGCGCACCGGCCCGGATGCACTGGGCCTGTACAACCGTGCGTTTCAGTTGTTGATGATGCCGTTGAATCAGATCAACGCGCCGGCCACCAGCGTGGCGTTGCCGGTGTTGTCGCAGCTGCAGGACGACCGCGAACGCTTCAGCGCCTTCCTGCTGCGCGGGCAGACGGTGATGGTGCATCTGATCGTCGCGCTGTTCGCCTTCGCCTGCGCGCTGGCCATGCCGCTGATCGTGCTGGTGCTCGGCGAGCAGTGGCGCGAGGCGGTGCCCCTGTTCCAGGTGCTGACGCTGGGCGGTATTTTCCAGACTGCGTCCTATGCAACCTACTGGGTGTTCCTTGCCAGGGGCCTGATGCGCGCGCAGTTGCTGTTCTCGCTGGTCAGCCGCATCGTGCTGATCGGCTGCATCTTCGTCGGCTCGCGCTGGGGCGCGATGGGCGTGGCGATCGGCTACTCGTTCGGCCTGCTGGTGACCTGGCCGTTGTCGCTGGTCTGGGTCGGCAAGATCTCCGACGCACCGGTGGTTGCACTGTTCACCAATGCGGTGCGTGCGATGACCGCGTATGGCGTGGCGGGGGTGTGCGCGTATTACGCATCCATCACCGTCGGTGGCCCGCTGTGGCAGCAGCTGGCTGTCGGTGCGGCCGCGATGGCGGCGGTCTGTCTGCTGGCGTTGGCGATCTGGCCGGCGTTCCGCCGCGACGTCGTTGCCATCCTCAACATCCGCAAGTTGCTCAAGCAGGCCAAGGCACGCCAATGAGATCGACATCGTCTTCGCCTGCGTTCTTGCATGCTTTCTCCCACTCATTCATAGGACACGGCCCATGAGCGATACACCCGCCGCCGCTTCCGGCATTCGCCGGCCTTGCTATCTGGTCTTGTCCGCCCACGACTACCGCACGCCACGCCGCGCCAACATCCACTTCATCACCGATCAACTCGCGCTGCGTGGCACCACGCGGTTTTTCTCGCTGCGCTATAGCCGGCTGTCGCGCATGAAGGGCGACATGCGGCTGCCGCTGGACGACACCGCAAACACCGTGGTGTCGCACAAGGGCGTGGAGTGCTACCTGTGGCGCACGACGGTGCATCCGTTCAACACGCGCCGCGCCTGGCTGCGTTCTGTCGAAGATGCGATGTTCCGTTGGTATGCCGCGCATCCGCCACGCCAGTTGCTGGACTGGATGCGCGAGGCGGACGTGATCGTGTTCGAAAGCGGTATCGCGGTGGCCTTCATCGAGCTGGCCAAACGCATCAATCCGGCAGCGAAGCTGGTCTATCGCGCTTCCGACGGCCTGAGCACGATCAATGTCGCGTCCTATATCGAGCGCGAGTTCGATCGGGTCGCACCGACGCTGGATGTGATCGCATTGGTGTCGCCGGCAATGGCGGAAGAAGTGGCAAGCCGCGACAACGTGTATCACGTCGGCCACGGTGTGGATCACAACCTGGATCAGCTGGGCGACCCGTCGCCGTATGGCGAGGGCATCCATGCGGTTGCGGTGGGCTCGATGTTGTTCGATCCGGACTTCTTCGTGGTTGCCAGCAAGGCGTTCCCGCAGGTCACGTTCCATGTGATCGGCTCGGGCATGGGCCGGCATCCCGGCTATGGCGACAACGTGATCGTCTATGGCGAGATGAAGCACGCCGAGACCATCGGCTACATCAAGCACGCCCGTTTCGGGATCGCACCTTATGCATCTGAGCAGGTGCCGGTGTATCTGGCCGATAGCTCGATGAAGTTGCTGCAATACGATTTCTTCGGCCTGCCTGCGGTGTGTCCGAATGCCGTCGTGGGGCCGTATCAATCGCGTTTCGGCTACACTCCCGGCAACGGTGAGTCGGTCATTGCGGCCATCAGTCGCGCGCTGGAAGCACCGCGCGTGCGTTACCGCCAATGCCTGAATTGGTCCGACACCACCGACCGCGTACTGAATCCCGGTGCGTATCCAGAAACCCGTTTGTACCCGCAGCAAGATGGCGCAGCTGTGCGTGCTTCTTCGGAGGCCGCGCTCTCGCACTGATGCAGCGCACCCAACTTTAGAAGGAGACTGCTCGTTATGGCCAATGCTTTGCTGCAGAAATGGATCGAACATGCGGAACGCCGTGCCTTGTTCTGGTGGCAGCCGAAGAACGCTGGCGTCAACATGGGCGATCATCTGTCCAAGGTGATTGTGTCCTGTGTGCTCTCCTTGCAGGACAAGACGCTGATCGAGAAGCGTGATCTCAGCAAGAAACTGATCGCCATCGGGTCGGTGCTGCATTTTGCCAAGGACGGCGACACCGTCTGGGGCAGCGGCATCAACGGCAAGATTCCCGCCGAGCGAAATACCTTCAGCACGCTCGATGTGCGTGCAGTGCGTGGTCCGAAGACGCGTCAATTCCTGCTCGATCGCGGGATTGCCGTGCCGGAAGTCTATGGCGACCCCGGTCTGCTGACACCGATGTTTTTTCCGGCTGATGCGCTGGGAACGGCAAACAAGCGTCCCTTCGCCATCGTTCCGCATTTCAACGAGCCGGTCGAGAAGTACAGCGCGTACGCGGACCATCTGGTATTTCCCAACGTCAAGCCTGCAACCTTCATGAGTGCGTTGCTGGGCGCCGAGTTGGTGATCAGCAGTTCGCTGCACGGGCTGATTCTTGCCGAAGCGTACGGGATTCCGGCGGTGTACCTGGACTGGGGCAACGGCGAGGATCGCTTCAAGTACGACGACTACTACAACGGCACCGGACGCATGCAGTGGCACTCGGGCAACAGCGTGGAAGAGTGCCTGAAGCTTGGCGGTAACGGCGATTTCGATCTGGAAAAACTGCAGGCCGGGCTGCTGGCCGCGTTTCCTTACGACCTTTGGTGATTCGATGATGCAGGGCCGGCACGTGGATACGGAGACGACAGCAACCGCCAACACGGCGATGCCGCAGGGCGTGGTGATTCCGCTTGGCGGATTTCCGGTGCTCTCCACCACGCAGGAAGCATTTGCACTGGAGTTGTTTCACGCATTGGCCGCCCGGCAACCACGCCGGGTCTTTTTTGCCAACACCAATTTCATCGTGCAATGCCAGGCACTGCGGTTGCGGATGCGCGAGCCCAGCGTGCGCATCGTCAATGACGGCATCGGCATGGATCTGGCAGCGCGCCTGATCCATGGCCGCCGCTTTGCCGGCAACCTCAATGGCACCGACCTGATTCCGTATCTGTGTCGCGAGGCCGCGCAGCCACTCAAGTTCTTCCTGCTCGGCGGTCGTCCGGGCGTGGGCAAGACCGCCGCCGCGACCTTGACCGGAACACTGGGCCAGCAAGTGGTGGGCATGTGCGACGGCTATGGCGAATTTGCTGCCGCCGGCGAGGGCCTGGCCGAGCGCATCAATCGCTCGGGCGCCGATGTGCTGCTGGTGGCCTTCGGCAACCCGCTGCAGGAGCGCTGGATCCTGGACCACAGCCATGCCTTGAACGTCCCGCTGGTGTTCGGGGTCGGCGCGTTGCTGGATTTCCTGTCCGGCACCGCCAAGCGTGCGCCGGATTGGGTACGGCGCCTGCATATGGAATGGATGTACCGGCTGCTCAACGAGCCGCGTCGCCTGCTCAAGCGCTATAGCTGGGATCTGCTGGTGTTCTTCCGTACCTGCCTGCGTGCGGGCAAGCACCTGCCGTGATGCATGCGCGGGGTCGGCTGGCTTAGCATGTAGGCATGCATCCGACCGCCGCCAACCTGATCCGTTCGCTCGAACTCGCCCCGCATCCCGAGGGCGGGCATTTCCGTCGCGTGTATGCGTCTGCGCGCCAGGTGAGCGATGGCGGCCAGCCGCGCCCGGCGCTGACCGCCATCCGCTTCCTGCTTGCTGCCGGCGAGTCCAGCGCCTGGCATCGCGTCGATGCGGAAGAAAGCTGGCATTGGCAGCAGGGCGATGCGCTGGAGTTGTCGATCTACGACGAGGCCAGCGGACAGCTGCAACGCCTGATCCTGGATGCCGCCGAGCGCGGCGAGCCGATGCACGTGGTGCCGGCAGGGTGCTGGCAGGCGGCGCGGTCGCTTGGCGCTTTCACCCTGGTGGGCTGCACGGTCTCGCCGGGATTCGTCTGGGAAGGATTCGCGCTGCTCGACGGCGCCTCGCCGCTGGCTGCGCACCTGGCCAGCCTGGATCCACGCTGAGCCATCGGCGGCTGCGGCGGCGAACATTTCCCTAACGCGGCCATGGCCGGCTTGGCGTAGTGTCCGCGTTCTCACACAGGGGGCGAGACGTGATGCGAGGCCAGCGGGCGGGGTGGGGCATGGGAATGATGCTGGTGTCGTTGCTGGTGTCGTTGCTGGCGTCGGCCAGCGATGGCACGACGCCGCCGCCGGCCGCGCCATCGCCGCCGGCCGTGGTCGATCTGGAAGCGATGGTGGTGCGCGGTGTGCAACCCGGCCCGGGCCTGTGGAAGGTCAGCAAGGGCGATCATGTGCTGTGGATCCTGGGCACCGTGTCGCCGCTGCCGAAGCGGCTGCAGTGGCAGTCGGCCGAGGTGGAAACGATCATCGGCCAGTCGCAGCAGGTGCTGATGGCCCCGACCGTCCAGATCGATGCGGACATGGGGTTCTTCGGCAAACTGACCCTGCTGCCGTCGGCGATGAAGGCGATGAAGAACGAGGACGGTCGCGAACTGCGCGAGCTGCTGCCGGCCGATTTGTATGCGCGCTGGTCGGTTGCCAAGGCACGCTATCTCGGCAGCGACCGTGGGGTGGAGCGCAAGCGCCCGATGCTTGCCGCCGGCGAGTTGTATCAGGCAGCGATCAAGCGCTCCGGCCTGGCGCGCTCGCCGGTGATCTGGTCGGTGGTGGAGCGTGCCGCCAAGCGCGCCGGGATCAAGCCGACCCCCACCGCGCTGGATTACAAGATCGCCGACCCGCGCCAGGCCATCAAGGAGTTCCGCGCCGGTGGCATGGACGATACCGCGTGCTTCCGCAGCATCCTGGTCACCGTCGAGCGCGACCTGCCCACGATGGTCGAGCGCGCCAACGCCTGGTCGGTGGGCGACATCGAGGCACTGCGCCAGTTGCCACGCGAAGATCCGCAGGCCGCCTGCATGAGCGCCATGGCCAGTTCCGGCGCCGCCAGGAAGCGCGGCATCGACGATCTGGAACGGCGCATGCGCGAGCACTGGCTGAGCATCGCCACCACCGCGCTGCAACGCAATCGCAGCACCTTCGCGGTGCTGCCGATCAGCCGGCTGACCGCAGCCGATGGCTATCTGGCGCGGCTGCAGGCACTGGGATATGCGGTGGAAGCGCCTTGACACGTCGGCACGACTGCCCGGCGGTTGTGGTCTAGAACGAGGTGGCGATCGACTGACCGATCGCCGTCCTCGCAGGCAGTCCATACGCATTGCGCGCTCCGGCGATCGATCGGCTCGACCCACGCCAGCCACGGTATGCTGCGCGCCTTGTCCAACGAGACCTCCGTGTTGAACGCATTGCCGCTGCGCATTCTGGGCACCGGGCGCCATGTCCCCGCCACGGAGGTGACCTCGCAACAGCTGGATCAACGCTGGCAGCTGCCGGCAGGCACCACCTTCGCGCGCTCGGGAGTAGCCACGCGCCATTACGTAGGCGAGGGCGAGACGGCTTCGTCGATGGGTGCGGCGGCGGCGACCCAGGCGCTGGCAAGCGCGGGCATCGACCCTGGTCAGATCGATTGCCTGATCTCGGCCTGCAGCGTCATGGAGCAGCCGATTCCCTGCCAGGCGGTGCTGATCCAGCGCGCACTCAGGCTGGGCGATTCGGGCATTCCGGCCTTCGACGTCAATGCGACCTGCCTGAGCTTTCTGGTGGCGCTGGACATGGCCGCGAATGCGTTGGCGCTCGGGCGCTACCGATGCGTGTTGATCGTTTCCAGCGAGGTGGCATCGGGCGGGCTGGAGGCATCGACGCCAGCCACCGCCGGCTTGTTTGGCGATGGCGCGGCCGCGGTGGTCGTGGGGCGCAGCGCCGCCGATGACGGCTCGGCACTGCTGTCCAGCCGCCTGTCCAGTTACGGCGACGGCGCGGAGCTGTGCCGCATTCGCGGCGGCGGCACTCGCTATCCGCGCGGCGAAGAACAGTCGCCCGAGGCCTTGCGCAGCTTCAGCATGGATGGGCGTGGCGCCTACCGGTTCGCGGCGCGCCATCTGCCTGCGTTCTGGGAGCGGTTGCTGGGCGAGGCCGGCACCACCACGGCAGCGTTGCGCTGCCTGGTCCCGCACCAGGCCTCCGGTGGCGGCCTGGATCATGTGGTGCAGGCGCTGGGGCTGCGCCCCGATCAGGTGATTCGCATCCTGCAGGCCACCGGCAACCAGGTCGCCGCCTCGCTGCCGCATGCCTTGCATCACGCCCGGATCGAACAGCGCATGCAGCGTGGCGATCTGGTTGCGCTGCTCGGCACCGGTGCCGGGCTGGCAATCGGCGGCATGGTGTTGCGGTACTAGAGCATGTGCGCATGTTCCGACCAGGTCGCGCCCTGATGCCGCCGCGCGTGTCGCTCGAGTTGCTGCGCATCGGCCATTGCCGCCATTGCGAGCGCATGGTGCGTGCGGACGGCCACTGGCATGCGGTGGAATTCCCCGCGTTGAGCGTGCTGATCCGACATCCGCAGCGCGGCGCGCTGTTATACGACACCGGGTATGCCGAGCATTTTTTCCACGCGACCGATCCCTGGCCCGAGCGCCTGTATCGCTGGACCACGCCGGTGCACCTGCCCGCGCACGAAACGCTGGGCGCACAGCTGGCACGCCGTGGCGTGCAGCTGGAGGAGATCGCCTGGTGCCTGATTTCGCACTTCCATGCCGACCATGTCGGCGGTCTGCGCGATCTACCCAACGCGCGCTTCCTGTGCCTGCGCGCCGACTATCAACAGTTGCGCAGTTGTTCGCGCCTCGGCGGCCTGCGGCGTGCCTTGTTGCCGCAGCTGCTCCCCGAGGATTTCGATCGACGCCTGCAGTTTGCCGAGCAGGCGCCGTTGCGTGCGCTGACCGGCGCCTGGCAAGGTCTGGGCGCGGCCTACGATCTGTTCGAAGACGGCAGCGTGCTGGCCGTGCCGTTGCCCGGGCACGTGCCCGGGCAAATGGGCCTGTGGTTGCGCGATCAACACGACCGCGAGGTGTTGCTGTGCGCCGACGCGGTGTGGTCGTCGGCGACCTGGTCTGCGCTGCAGTGGCCTGCCTGGCCCACACGTTTGTTGATGCACGACTGGCGCGCGTTCCGGCGCACCGTGCAGCAGCTGCACGCGCTGTCGCATGCACACCCAGAGTTGGCCATCCTGCCGTCGCATTGCCAACCCAGCCTTGACCGTTATCAACCGGAGTGGCGATGAGCCTGCGTATTCTCGTGACCGGTGCATCCGGCTTTGTCGGTGGTTCCTTCCTGCGACGTTTCCAGGGGCAGCCGGGTGTGGAGATCCACGGCATCGGGCGTCGCACCAGCGATCTGCCCAACTACCATCGCATCGATCTGAGCCAGCCGTTCTCGTTGCAGTGGCAACCGGATGTGGTGATCCACGCTGCGGCATTGGCCTCGCCGTGGGGCACGCGTGCGCAGTTCCAGTTGCACAACGTCCAGGCCACCGCCAACGTCATCGATTTCTGCAAGCGCCATGGCTGCCCGCGTCTGCTGTATGTGTCGTCCAGTTCGGTGTTCTATCGCGAGGAGCATCAATACGACCTCAGCGAGGACAGTCCGATCGGGCCGACGTTCGTCAACACCTACGCGCAGACCAAATACCTTGGCGAAACGCTGCTAGAGCAGTATCCGGGCGACAAATCCGTGCTGCGCCCGCGTGCGGTGTTCGGGCCGGGAGACACGGTGTTGTTCCCGCGGGTGATCGCCGCTGCGCGCAAGGGGGCGCTGCCACGCTTCGTCGGCCAGGCGCAGCCGGTGATCGGCGACCTGATCTACATCGATACGCTGTGCGATTACCTCTATCGCGCTGCGACCGCGCCGCAGTTGCTGCCGGCCTACAACCTCACCAATGCGCAGCCGGTGGATCTGCAGCAGTTGCTGTTGGACCTGCTCACGCGCCTGCAGCTGCCGCTGCCGCGACGCGAGGTGCGCATCGCCACCGCACTGCGCATGGCCAGCGTGGTGGAGGCGGCGTATCGCGTGCTGCGCCTGCGCGGCGAGCCGCCGATCACGCGCTTCGGCGTGGGTGCGTTCGCCTATTCCAAGACCTTCGACCCACGACGCACGCTCGCCGATCTCGGGCCGCCCAGCGTCAGTCTGGAGCAAGGCATCGAGGCATTCGTGCGTTGGCAGGCGGCGCAGTGGGCGTAGTCGTTCCGATAGTGGCAGCTGCCTACCTGGCGGTGCTGATGGTCAAGACGGCTGCAGTGCTGTGGGTGCTGCGTGGTGCACGCGCACTGCCAGCGGGGGGCGCCAGCGCAACCCAGGCCGAGGTGGCGATCCTGCAGCCAGTGCTGGGGGGCGATGCGCATTTGCAGCAGGTCCTTGCGGCCAACCTGCAAGCGCTGCCGGACGCGCAGTTTGTCTGGTTGCTGGATGCAGACGATGTCCCGGGAAATAACGTTGCCGACGCCTTGGTTGCACTGCATCCGCATGCACGCATCCAGCGCATGCGGGTGCCGGCCGCGCCGGCCGGCATCAACCCCAAGGCCTGGAAGCTCGAGCACGCGCTGGCGCATGTGCGCGCGCCGATCAGCCTGATCCTCGACGACGATGCACAGCTGAGCGCCAGCGCGCTCGCACGCCTGCTGCAGGATCTGATCGACGCCGATATGGTCACCGCGTTGCCGTACTACCAGGACAGCGCCACGCTGCCAGGCCGGCTGTTGTCGCAGTTCGTCAACAACAATGCGGCACTGACCTATCTGGGCTGGCTGCCGTTCGCCGCGCCGCTGACCATCAACGGCATGTGCTATGCCGCGCGTACCGAGCAGCTGCGTGCCTGGGGCGGGTTTGCTGCGTTACTGCAGCAGCTCACCGACGATCTGGCCGTTGCCACCTTGGTGCGTGAGCGCGGCGGGCGACTCCGCCAATCCGTCGCGCCGGTGGCGATGCGCACCGCGATGCCGGATCTGGCCAGCTACGCACGCCAGATGCATCGATGGATGCTGTTCGCGTTGATCCTGCTGCGTCGGCAGAGCGTGGGCCTGCGTTCGGCGATCGGCGTGCTGCAGGGGCTGCCGCCGTTGCTGCTGCTGGCCTTGCTGGTCTGTGCCTGCGTGCAGGCGAGCTGGCCGGCGCTGGCCTGGGTGCTGGGCACCTTGCTGCTGCGTGCGCTGCTGCTATGCCTGGTGCAATGGCGGGTGACCAGTGCGGTTCGCCACCGTCCGCTGCTGTCGGTTGTTGCGGAGTGCCTGCAGCCACTGCATCTGCTGCATGCGGCGCTGGTGCGCACGATCCGCTGGCGCACCCGGCGTTATCGCGTGTTGCCGGATGGGCGTTTCCGTGCGGACTGACGGCGCCAGCCTGCAGATCGCCTTCCTCACCGGGCAAAGCGATCCGGAGAGTTGCGCATTGAGCATGCAGCAACAGCATTTTCTGCAGCAGCTGCAAGGCCCGGGCCGGCGGCTGATCGACTGCAATTATCCGTATCGCTCCGCTAGTCCACCGCACCGGCACATGCCGCTGTGGCGCGCCAGCGTGTCCAACGCGCACCAGTATCTGGCCGCGCGCGCCGCGCGCGTTGCCGATGCAGATCGCTTGCGCGTGGTGGCGCTGCTGGAGCAGGCGCCGACGACGATACTGCTGGCCGGCAGTTGTGGCCTGCAGCTGCTGACAGCCTTACGGCTGCCGCAGGCGCTGCGCACGCGTCTTGCGGTGTTCGCCTATGGCCCGGTATGCGATGCGCCTGCCGCGTTCGGGCAGTTGCGCGTGGTCCAGGGCAGCGGCGACTGGATCTCGCGCGCGCTGTTCGCCGGTGCGCCCGATCTGACGCCTGCCTGCGGGCATCTGCACTATCTGCGCGATGCGACAGTGCTGGTCGAGTGCCAGGCCTTCATCGCGCAGGTCGAGCAGGCAGTGCAGGGGAGAGAACATGCGCATTGATCTGATCGCGCCGCCGTATAGCGGGCATCTGCATCCGATCCTGGCGATCGCCCGGCAGCTGGCGCCACATCACGATGTCCAGGTCATCAGCACGCCGGCGGCACTGGCGCGCATCCGTGCATGCGGGCTGAGCGCGGTCAGCGTGCTGGATGCGCAAGCCGATCGGCAGTTGCTCGATATCGCCAATCCACCGCATGCGGTAGGCCACAATCCCTTGCGGCTGCGCCGGCAGTTGCACAGCGCGCTTGGCCTGATGGCGCGGGTGGGCGATGCGGTACGGCAGCGCTGGCGCGAGCGGAGGCCAGACCTGGTGATCGCCGATTTCACCCTGCCCAGCGCGGGGCTGGCAGCGCAGGCGATGGGCATCGCCTGGTGGACCAGCATGCCGTCGCCATGCGTGATCGAAACCGGCGACGGGCCTCCGGCGTATTTCGGCGGCCTGCTTCCGCCATCCACGGCAGCGCAGCGGATCTGGCAGGCGATGGCGCGGTGGCTGACGCGTGGCTTCAAGCGGAGCCTGCACCTGTGTTACCGCCGTCAGATGCGCGCATCCGGATTGCCGGCGATCTATCGCAGCGATCGCAGCGAGGCGGTGTATTCGCCGCACTGCATCCTGGCCCTGGGGCTGCCGTCGTTCGAGTTGGCACGGCGCTGGCCGGCGGCGGTGCGCTTCGTCGGCCCGCAGCTGTGCACGCCGCCAGCGGCGGTTGCGCCGCCGCAGTTCGTCCCCGGTCGTCGGCATGTGCTGGTGACGCTGGGCACGCATCTGCAATGGGTCAAGCAGCGGATGGACCACGTGCTGCGTGCGGTGGCGCTGCAGTTTCCGCAGGTGATCTTCCACTTCAGCGATGGCGATACCGCCGCGGCGCCAGCGCAGACGCACGGCAACTACCAGCGCCTGCCGTACGTGGACTACGCGCAGCAGCTGCATCGCTACGACCTGGTGGTCCACCATGGCGGTGCCGGCATCCTGTATGCCTGCCTGGCCGCAGGCTTGCCGTCGATCGTCTATCCGCTTGACTATGATCAGTTAGACCATGCCGCGCGTCTGCACAGCGCAGGTGCGTCGTGGTGGCTGCGCGAGTTGAGCGGCCTGCCTGCGCTGTTGCGCGAGGCACTGGATGCCACCGAGCTGCCAGCGGGCGTACGCAGATTGCAGACGGAGCTGCACGACATCGATGCGCAGGCGCGCATCCTGCGGCTGGTGGATACGTTTGCACGCACTGGGGCGGTGCCGCAGGTCTGATGCGTTATCGCGCGGGATCGGTCGTGTTGCGGGTCACTACGTCAGCGTCAGCATGCGGCATCCGTCATTGCCGGCACGGGCAGGCGATTCTGCAACCGCCTGCCGCAACTGCCGCCGTATGTGACCCGCGCAGGCCTCAGCCTGCAGCGGCATTCAACGCGGGCGCCTTGCCTGCCATCAGCTGTGGCCAGCGCTTGAGCACCGCAGCGCGGATGCCGGCCTGGTCGATGCCGGCCTCGGCCAGCAGGTCTTCGCGGCTGGCGTGGTGCTGGAAGCTGTCCGGCAGGCCCAGATGCAGCATCGGCATGGTGACCGCTTCGGCGTTGAGCAGCTCGGCCACGCCGGAGCCGGCGCCGCCGGCAACGACGTTGTCTTCGATGGTGACGAAGCCTTCGTGGCTCTTGGCCAGTTCCAGCAGCATGGCTTTATCGAGCGGTTTGACAAAGCGCATGTTGACCACGGTCAGGCCGAGTTCGCGGCCGACCGCTTCTGCCGCATCCACGCTGGCGCCGAAACCCAGCAGGGCGATGCGTGTGCCGCTGTGACGCAACTGCGCCTTGCCGATCGGCAGGCTGGTGAGCGATGCATCGAGTGCGCTGCCCGGGCCGGTGCCGCGCGGGTAACGCACTGCCGCCGGGCCTTCGTAACGCACGCCGGTGGTGAGCATCTGACGGCATTCGGCCTCGTCGGCCGGCGCCATCACCACCATGTGCGGGACGCAGCGCAGAAAGCTCAGGTCCAGGTTGCCGGCATGGGTGGCGCCATCCGGGCCGACCACGCCGCCGCGGTCGATCGCGAACAGCACGTCGAGCTTCTGCACCGCCACGTCGTGCACCAGCTGATCGTAGCCGCGCTGCAGGAAGGTGGAGTAGATCGCCACCACTGGTTTGGCGCCCTGGGTCGCCATGCCGGCGGCCAGCGTCACCGCGTGTTGCTCGGCGATCGCCACGTCGAAATAGCGCTGCGGGTATTCCTTGCTGAAACGCACCAGGCCCGAGCCCTCGCGCATCGCCGGGGTGATCACCAGCAGCTTGGGCTCGGCCGCGGCCATGTCGCAGACCCAGTCGCTGAAGACATCGGTATAGGTCGGCTTCTTGGCGCCGGCCTTGGCGACCAGGCCCTTGCTTGGATCGAACGGACCGACGGCGTGGTAACCGATCTGGTCGCCTTCGGCCAGCTCGTAGCCCTTGCCCTTGGTGGTGATCACATGCAGCAGCTGCGGGCCCTTGAGCGTCTTCAGGGTCTTCAGTGCGCCGACCAGGCCGGGCAGGTCGTGGCCGTCGATCGGGCCGGTGTAGTGGAAGCCCATTTCCTCGAACAGCGTGGACGGCACGAACATGCCCTTCCAGTGTTCTTCCCAACGCCGCACGAAGCGCGCGGTGGGATTGTTCTTCTTGTCGCCGAGGATCTTCTTGCCGCCCTCGCGGATGGCGTTGAGGGTGCGGCTGCCGCTGGCACGCCCCAGCATCTTGGTCAGCCCGCCGACCGCTTCGGAGATCGACATGCGGTTGTCGTTGAGGATCACCAGCAGGTTCGGCTCCGGGTCCATGCCGCCGGCATGGTTGAGCGCCTCGTAGACCATGCCGGCGGTCATCGCGCCGTCACCGATCACCGCCACCACCTTGCGCTCGTCGCCACTACGCTGCGCGGCGATCGCCATGCCCAGCGCGGCCGAGATCGAAGTCGAGGAGTGCCCGACACCGAAGGTGTCGTAGACGCTCTCTTCGCGCTTGGGGAACGGCGCCACGCCGTCCTTCTGCTTGACCGTGTGGATCTGGTCGCGGCGGCCGGTAAGGATCTTGTGCGGATAGGTCTGATGGCCCACATCCCACACCAGCTGATCGACCGGGGTCTGATACAGGTAGTGCAGGGCGACGGTGAGTTCGATCACGCCAAGGCCGGCCGCGAAATGCCCCCCGCTCTTGCCCACCGATTCGATGAGGTAGGCGCGCAGCTCTTCGGCGATCGCGGTCAGATCGGCCTCGTCGAAAGTGCGCAGATCGTCGGGGGTCTGGATGCGGGACAGGCGCGGATAGCGGGTGGAGTCGATCATCATCGTGTCAATGTTCTGAAGCCGTATTGTCCTCCCCATGCGAAGGCCCGGCAAGCAAACCGGTTCAGCTGTCAGCGGGAAGTGATGGCCGAGCCTGCTGGCAGCGCAGGCGCGCGCGCCGGGTTCCAAGGGCTGCGGCAATCTGCCGCACCCGGGTCAGCGGCCTGGGGGATAGGTCAGGGTTGCCTGGCCGTCGTATGGCTTGCGGGTGGAGCCGGCGCACAGGGGAGAACGGGTAGGAGGCCATACGAGGCAATGCGCCGTCGTGAGCCGATACGCTCGACACCGTCGACGATGCCTTTCTCTCGATCGGCCATTGCCAACGGTCGTATTTGGCGCTCGGAGCATCGCGCCGAGCCGGCATGGCGGACTACAGCGACAGTTTCGAGCGCTTGGGCAACTGCGCGCGCAGGAACGCCATCTGGTCGGAGAGGATGTTGCGGTTGGACAGGATCAGATGTTCGATCCAGCTCGGCCGGTACGGCACGGCCA
Source organism: Xanthomonas sp. NCPPB 1826 (assembly GCF_056725285.1). NCBI lineage: Bacteria > Pseudomonadati > Pseudomonadota > Gammaproteobacteria > Lysobacterales > Lysobacteraceae > Xanthomonas > Xanthomonas sp. NCPPB 1826. The sequence goes on along the minus strand of NZ_CM161521.1, from coordinate 3,095,215 downwards.
GCAACGGCATATGCGCCTGCTGTGGTGTCCGGTTGGCCTTGCGCGAGTTGCACTGGAAGCAGGCGGTGACCACGTTCTCCCAGCTGTCGCGGCCGCCCTTGGAGACCGGCATGACGTGATCGCGGGTCAGATGCGGGCGACTGAAGTGCTGGCCGCAATACATGCACAGCTGCGAGTCGCGCGCGAACAGGGCGGTGTTGCTGAGCGTCGGCGTCGGGTCCAGCGCACGCGAACGCGCGTGCCCGCGCGCTGCGATGATGGGATGCAATTCCAGCACGCTGCGCGCGCCGGTCAGGCGCGAGATGCCGCCATGGATCTGCATGCAGGGCTCGCCCAGCGTCCAGGACACCGCATCGCGTGCGTACAGACAGGCGGCGTCCTGCCAGTTGATCCAGTCCAGTACGCGACCATGCGCATCGAGCGACAGCAGGCGCAAGGTGGGAAGTTGCTGGATCGCAGCGACAGCGCTGCCCGCGACCGGAGCAGAAGAGCCTCCGGGGAAGATCACATCACCTGCGTGCGTGTCTGTCTCCATCGGGAAAACAGCTTATACCCGATCGTTGACAGTTTGTGTATTGCAGCGACTGGCTTTGGCGCGCGTCTTGCAATCACTTGCAGTCAGAGGTCAGCACGTCTCCGCCCAGCCACCCCGGCCGCCGCGCTGCGCAACCATGTTCTGACGCCTTGCAGGCCTTGCTAAGCCGTGTAGGAGCGCACCCGGGCGCGACGTCTCGCCGATCGGTACTGCCTCGTCGCGGCCAGGTCCGCTCCTACGACAGCGGCGGAATCCTGGGATGTTGCTGTAGGAGCGCACCCGGGCGCGACGTCTCGCTGATCGGTACCGCCTCGTCGCGGCCAGGTCCGCTCCTACGACGGCGGCGGAGTTCTGCGATGTTGCCGTGGGAGCGCACCCGGGCGCGACGTCTTGCCGACCGGTACCGCCTCATCGCGGCCAGGTCCGCTCCTACGACAGCGGCAGCCCGCCGCGATGATGGCGCTTGCTCAGGCTTCGCCGAACAACTCCGCTTCCAGCGTCATCAACGGCGCTGCGCCGCTGCGGATGGTGGCGGCATGGGTCAGCGTACGCGGCAACACGCGTGCGAAATAGAAGCGGGCGGTTTCGCGCTTGGCGCGCTTGAACTCCTCGCTGTGCGCGGAGGCATCGGCAGCGGCCACGCTGCGCGCCCACCAGTACGCCAGCACGACATAGCCGGAATAGAACAGGTAGTCGTAGCTGGCGGCACCGAGTTCGTCCGGGTTGCGGGCGGCGCGATCGAGCACGTCGCGGGTCAGCATCGCCCATTCGCTGCACTTGTCGCGCAGTGGCTTGATGAACTCGGCCAGTGCGGCATTGCCTTCCTGCGCATTGGCGAAGGTTTCCACATCGGCCAGGAACAGCTTCAGTCCCGCCGCCTGGCTGGCAGCGGTCTTGCGGCCGATCAGATCCAGCGCCTGGATGCCGGTGGTGCCTTCGTAGATGGTGGTGATGCGTGCGTCGCGGGCCAGCTGCTCCATGCCGTATTCGCGGATGTAGCCGTGGCCGCCGAAGCACTGCAGCGCGTGGTAGGTGTTCTCGATCGACCACTCGGTCTGGCAGGCCTTGGAGATCGGGGTGAGGAAGCTCACCAGGGTCTCGGCGTCGGCGCGTTCCTGCTCGGTGGCGCCGCGGTGGGCCACATCGACCAGGCTGGCCGCGTGCAGCGCGAGCAGGCGGCTGCCTTCGGTCAGCGACTTGATGGTCAGCAGCATGCGGCGCACGTCCGGGTGCACGATGATCGGGTCGGCCGGCTTGTCGGGGAATTTGGCACCGCTGAGCGCGCGCGACTGCAGGCGCTCGCGGGTGTAGCGCAGCGCGTTCTGATACGCCCGCTCGGACAGGCCGATGCCTTGCAGACCCACACTCAGGCGCGCGGTATTCATCATCGTAAACATGGCCTGCAGGCCCTTGTGCGGCTGGCCGACCAGATAGCCTTGCGCGCCTTCGAAGTTCATCACGCAGGTCACCGAGCCCTTGATGCCCATCTTGTGCTCGATCGAGCCGCAGTGCAGCGCATTGCGTTCACCCACGTTGCCGTCGCGGTCCACCTTGAACTTGGGGGTGACGAACAGCGAGATGCCCTTGGCGCCGGCCGGTGCGTCCGGCAGTTTGGCCAGCACCAGATGCACGATGTTGTCGGTGAGGTCGTGCTCGCCGGCGGTGATGAAGATCTTGGTGCCGGTGATGGCATAGCTGCCGTAGGCGTTGGGCTCGGCGCGGGTCTTGAGCAGGCCCAGGTCGGTGCCGCAATGCGGCTCGGTCAGGCACATGGTGCCGGTCCAGCGGCCGTCGATCAGCGGCTTGAGGAAGACATCCTGCTGCCAGGTTTCGCCGTGCTGACGCAGCGCTTCCATCGCGCCGTGCGAGAGCAGCGGGAAGTTGCCCCAGGCCAGGTTGGCGGCGTTGATCATTTCGCTCAACGGCACGCCCAGCGTGTGCGGCATGCCCTGGCCGCCGAATTGCGTCTCGGCGGTGAGCCCGTTCCAGCCGCCTTCCACGAACTGGTCGTAGGCCGCACGGAAGCCGGGCGGGGTGGTCACCGCGTGGGTGCTCTTGTCGAAGGCACAGCCGATTTCGTCGCCGATGCTGTTGAGCGGCGCCAGCACCTGCGCGGTGAAGCGGCCGGCCTCTTCGAGCACGGCGTCGATGATGTCGGTGCTGGCGTCGGCATAGCCGAGCCGGGCGAACAGGGCCTGCGCGCCGAGCACGTCGTGCAGGGCGAAGCGGAAATCGGTCAGCGGGGCGGTGTAGCTGCTCATGCGGGATCCTTCAAACGAGTGCGGGAAGGCGTGCGCGTCAGCGCAGCACGCCGTTGAGGCCGGGGGCCGGGCTCAGCGTGTTGCGCGACTCGACGCTGAAATCGCGCTGCTTCTTGTCCTGCGGGGTCGCCCACACCGTGCCCTTGAGCGAGTAAGGCAGCGAGCGGCCGCCGGCGAGCACATCGGCCACGGTGAGGCGGCCCAGCGAGGTCGGCTGCACGCTGACGGTTACCACGTCGGCGGTTTCCGGGCCGATCGACATCCCCACCGCCTGGTCGAGCTTGCCGGCCACCTCTTCGCCGGCAGAAATTTCCAGCGCCACGCGCTCGAACTGCATCGGGATGCTGCTGTAGTTCTGCAGGCGCAAGTCCACCGACCAGGAGCCGTCGGCACGCACGGTGAGCTGCTGGATGCTGGCCGCCGGCTCGGACACGCGGCGGACCGCACCTCCGCAGGCGCTCAGCAGCAGGCTGCAGGCCAGCGACACGATCAGGAGACGGTAGGCACGACGCATGTACTGAGGTCCTTGGCGGGTGTAAGGCGGCGCCAAGAATACTACGCAGTACGGACGCTGCCTTGCTGCCTTGCGGCGTGTCCGTGCGCAGGCGTTGCGGCACACCACGCAGCACGGCCTGCGTTCAGGCTGCTGGCGTCAACGCAAGGGCGCAGCCACGATCAGCGGCGACAGGTCATAGCCCATCTGCGTGGCCTGACGCTTGAGTTGCTCCAGCTGCGCGCGCGGCATCTGTGGCGAGCGCGACAGGATCCACAGGTATTTGCGATCCGGCTCGCCGACCACCGCCCACTGATAGTCAGGGTCGAGGGCGATCACCCAGTAGTCCGCCCAGACCAGCGGCAACCAACTCAACCATTCCGGCGCAAAGCGCACCTGCAACTGCCCGGCGTGGCCGGCGACCGGTTTCGCCACTCCCTCGGCCTGCGCCATGGTGCCATCGGCGGTACGGCAGCCATTGCGCACGCCGATCAGTCCGTCGTCGCGCAAGGTGTAGCTGGCGGTGATGTCGCTGCGGCACTTCTTCTGGAACGAAACCGGAAGATGCGCGATCTCGTGCCACTGCCCGGCGTAGCGGGAGATGTCCAGTTGCGGCACTGCGCGTACCGGCTGTTGGGCCGCGGCCATCAACGGCAGCAGCATGGCGAACGACAACAGCAGGCGGGGCAGGCGCATGACAATCTCCTCGGGACCTGCGCAGGCTAGGCCATGCCGCCCGCCGCGCGGCGTGAACCGGTGCAGGAAAGCACGGTCGCCGCGCCGGCCCGCAACAAAGTTCATCACAATGCTTGCTCAAACTGCGCCTGCTCGCTATGATGCGCGTCCTCGCAACGCAGGCAGCATGTTGCGATAGTGGCCGAGTAGCTCAGTTGGTAGAGCAGGGGATTGAAAATCCCCGTGTCGGCGGTTCGATTCCGTCCTCGGCCACCATTTCCAAGCCTTCGTTCGCAAGGCTTCCCGGCAATCGCCGGATGTGCAAACTCTCTTCCCTGTTTTTGTTGACGCCAAGTTGCAGCGATTGCTGCGGATGGATTGCTTGCGTTTGCCGGCAGACCTGTCGCCTGCGGCTGGGCGAACTGCTGTGTTGCTCCGTGCTGTGACGCCAGCCCCTGGGCGGCGCGTGCGCGCTGCTCAAACTCCAGCTGCTGAGCAGCGCCCGATTGTTCCTTCTCCCCTAGGGAGAAGGTGCCCGACGGGCGGATGCGGGTACGGCCCGCCTTTGAATGGGCTTGGCAGATTGCGTCCGGTGAATGACCCAAGGGGTTGGAGCCGGATCGCGCGCTGCCAGATCGCGGTGGTTTTTCCACGTGGTCTTCAACTGCGCGTGGCGATACTTCCGCACATGACGCACAAGACACTTCGACGCACGTTGATCCACGGCTACTGCGGAGAGTTCCGCGTGGAAACGATGGAAAGTCAGGCCCCTGGACAGACGCAGTGGTCGTCGACGGCGTTCGTGTATCACCGCGACCACCCTTCGCCGATCGCCACCATCGAAGGCGCGGGGCAGGGCGAATACCGCGGCGATGCGCGCGAGCAGGCGCTGCGTGTGGGCTCCTGTCTCGCCGAGTTTCTGGATCCGAAGGAATACCGGCCCTGAGGCCTGGCGTCGGCACTGTGGCGTCAGGCTTTGCTGGACCGTTTCTGTGCTGTTAAAACGCGCCACCGCGTCGTGCACTGGTGAATCGCTGGAAACGAAAGAAGCAGCGATTGCCGCGCGGGGACACCGGCGCGGCTTGCGATCAGCGCACCGTAGGCCTGGCAGCGCGGGTGCGCTTACCACGTGCCGCCGCTGATGCCGCTGATGATGAGCTGCCGTTCTTATTCGTGTGCCATTGCACTGGCAGACACGCTCGTATTTTCGAACCGGCGGCCACGTGATACATGCCCAACTGATGCAACGCGCAGCATCGCCTACGTAGACATGATCTCGCGCAGCGCCTCACCAGCCGGCCGGCCTGGATAGCCGCGTATGCTGGCGTCCCATGCAGATGAAGGAACGGCGATGACGACGCGATGCTTGTGGTTGGCCCTGGCACTGGCACTGGCACTGACAATGGCCGCAGTCGCGCCGTGCACCGCAGCGACGACACTGCCTGCCGCTGCGTCCAGGTTGCTGCCTGCCGGGCAGACGGTCATCGGCCTTGCCGAGTCGGATCTGACCGGGGATGGGCAGCCGGATTATGTGGTGGCCCTGCGCGCCAAGGCAGAAGATGCGCGCAAGACAAACAGCGACCCGGCGCCGGCGCGGACCCTGCTGGTGTTGGTGGCGACCGCCGACGGCGGCTTTGTGGTTGCCGGGCGCAATACGCGGGTGATCTTCAAGGCCGACGAGGGCGGGCAATGCGATCCGTTTCTGGATGGCGAACAAGGCCTGGTGGCGAAGGGCGCCTACTTCACCGTGCAAAATGGCGTGGCCTGCGGCCAGCACTGGACCGACTACATCACCTTCCGCTACGACCGTGTGCGCGGCGAGTTCTTGTTTCATAAGCGCGTGCTGGAAAGCTGGGAGATGAATACCGACAACGCGCCCGATGCCGATGCGATGCGCATGAGCGAGCATAAGGAGATCAAGGCCGATCCGCGCAAGCCGATTGCACTGTCTGCTTATACGCCTGCACTCGCGTGACGCGGCAGGGCGATCAGCCGCCTGCCGGCCACCAGTTGTCCATGTTGCGCCGGTAGACGAACAGGCGCGGCGCCTTGGCCACCTGGGCTGCGGCCTGGCGGTCGCCGGCGACCAACGAAAACCCGATGTCCGCCAGCATGCGCGAGAGCGCGTTGGCGTTGCCGCGGCCCGGGTCGCTGATGACGATCTCGCACGAGGGCCTGGCCAGCGCGGGAATGAGGCTGGCTAACATGGTGGCGTGGCGGGTTTCGTACAGCACGTCGCTGGCGATGATCATGTCGAACTGGCCCATGTTCAGCGCGCCGGCGTCCCAGTCGAGCCGGCGATACGGCACCGAGTCCAGGGAGTTGAGTGCGGCGTTGTACGCCAGGAACACCTCTGCCAGCGGGTGATGATCGCTGGCGACCACGTCGGCGCCGCGCCGGCGCAACACCAGGCTGGCCAGCCCCAGGCCGCAGCCGAGTTCGAGAATGCGCTTGCCTTCGATCGGGCGCGTGGCCATGGCTTCGGCCAGTAGCTGGCCGGCAGGCCAGACCTGCCCGAACAGGCTCCACTGCGCCGAGGAGATGCCGGCATCGGCCGCACTCTCGTCCGGATCGGCGTATTGCTGTTTATCGGCAAGTGCGCGGATGACGTAGGTCAGTTGCCCGAAGGTCAACTCGTGAATCTGGGTCTGGTAGCCCGGCATGGTGGCATCGCATGATTGCCAGAGCCTGCGCTGGCTGGAAAGACGCGCGCAACGGCGCCAGAACGGCCGAATGAAGCGCAAGAGCTGCTTGCTGCCTGCGCATGCTACGGCAAAACGACCGATGCACCTGCCTGCCACTGCTCGCCCGCCGTGCCTTCATTAGCCTGCTTTCAGCAAGCGACGGCGCAGGCAATGGCGCACAGCGGCGCGCTTGCAAGCAAGCCGGTGCCTGCCGCTATGGTCGCCGCATTCCACAGGCAGGGTGCGGCGATGAAGAACTGGATATTCCTGGCAATCGCGATCTGCGCAGAGGTCACCGCCACGGCGGCGCTCAAATCGAGCGAAGGCTTCACGCGCATGTGGCCATCGCTGCTCACCGTGCTGGGCTACGGCATTTCGTTCTATTTCCTGGCACTGACGCTGCGGGTGATCCCGGTCGGCATCGCCTACGCCATGTGGTCGGGCGCAGGCATCGTGTTGATTTCGCTGGTGGCCTGGGCCGTGCACGGACAACGGCTGGATGCGCCGGCGCTGCTAGGCATGGGGCTGATCGTGGCCGGTGCGGTGGTCATCAACGTGTTTTCCAAGGTGGCGCCGCATTAGCGCGTGCTGCCTCCCGCGTGCCGGGTTGCATCGGCGGGCGCGGCCGTACGGGAAAGGCTCATGGATGTGAGGGATCAACTCACCGGCCCCAACTAGACTATCGCCACGGGAATGGCCCCGCGGAGAACATCACTTGAACGATACCCGTCACGGAGAGCTGCGGGCGCCTCATATCAGCGAATCTCGCAGCCTGCCTGTGGAGAAGCATCGCTCGGATATCTTTTTTGCCGCGGTGGAAACTACGCGGATGCCGATGACGGTCACCGACCCGCACCTGCCCGACAATCCGATCGTGTTCGCCAACCGGGCGTTCCTGGAAATGACCGGGTATTCGTCCGAGGAGATCATCGGCAACAACTGCCGTTTCCTGCAGGGCCCGGAAACCGATCAGGCCAGCGTGCAGGACGTGCGCGAGTCCATCGAGCAACGCCGCGAATTCGCCACCGAGGTGCTGAATTACCGCAAGGATGGTTCCTCGTTCTGGAACGCGCTGTTCGTCTCGCCGGTGTTCGACGAGCAAGGCAACCTGGTCTACTTCTTCGGTTCGCAGCTGGACGTGAGTCGTCGCCGCGATGCCGAGGACGCCTTGCGCCAGGCGCAGAAGATGGAAGCGCTGGGGCAGTTGACCGGCGGCATCGCGCACGATTTCAACAATCTGCTGCAGGTGATGTCCGGGCATCTGGAAGTGATCCAGATGATGGTCTCCGGCGATGCCGCCAGGAACGCCGAACGCATCGCCTTCAGCGCCGAACATGCCGCAACGGCCGCGGCCAAGGCGGCCACCCTGACCCAGCAATTGCTGGCGTTTTCGCGCAAGCAGAAATTGCGGGGGCGGGTAGTCAATCTCAATGGCCTGGTGTCGGGCATGAACAACATGGCCGAGCGCACGCTGGGGGGCGGCATCAGCCTGCGGCAGTCGCTGGAAGAGGGGCTGTGGAACTGCCAGATCGACACCACCCAGGCCGAAGTGGCACTGTTGAACGTGCTGATCAATGCGCGCGATGCGATGGCGCAGTCCGAGCGCAAGGAAGTGACCGTGCAGACCCAGAACGTGGAAATCACCAGCCACGATCTGGCCATGCACCACCAGTTGGCGCCGGGTCGCTATGTGAGCATTGCCGTCAGCGACACGGGCTTGGGCATGCCGCCGGAGGTGGCCAGCCGCGTCATGGAGCCGTTCTTTACCACCAAGGACGAGGGGCAGGGCACAGGCCTGGGTCTGTCGATGGTGTACGGCTTCGTCAAGCAGTCCGGCGGCACCGTGCGCATCTACAGCGAAGTGGGCGAAGGCACCACGGTGCGGTTGTATTTCCCCGCATCCAACGAGTTCGAGAACGACCTGCAGGCCGTCAAGAGCCGTGCCATCGACAAGGGCGGCAGCGAAACCATCCTGGTGGTGGAAGACAAGCAGGACGTGGCGGTGGTGGCCAGGATGTTCCTGGAAAACGCCGGTTACCGCATTCTCTCTGCAGCCAGCGGGCGCGAGGCGATCGAGTTACTCGAGCAGCATGCGGAAGTGGATGCGCTGTTCACCGATCTGATCATGCCCGGCGGCATGAATGGCGTGGTGCTGGCCCGCGAGGCGCGGCGCATGCTGCCCAGAATCAAGGTTCTGCTGACCACCGGCTATGCCGACGCCAGCATTCAGCGCACCGACGTGGGCGGCGCGGAGTTCGACGTGGTCAACAAACCGTATACGCAGAAGGAGCTGCTCAAGCGGATCCGCATGCTGCTGGACGGGCCGACCGGTGTCGGTTGAGGCGCACGCATCCGGGCAGTGCGATGCCCGGATGTCGCCTGCAGATGGTCGCTGCGATCGTGTAGCGGGGGCTGCGCTGCAGGTCTATCCTGCGCTGCGCTCTTTTTGTCCTGTCTAAAGCCGCGGCCAGCAGTGCCCGGCCCGAAGTAAGTGTCGCGCAGGACCTGGACGGCATGCGTGATGCACGCCGATCCCGGTCACAGGCCGCGCCTGTCCGGCAGTGAGCGCAGTGGTCTGTTGGCCGCGCTGAATCCTGACGTGCTTACTCTTCGCTCATCGGCGCGACATAGCCATCCGGCTTGTCGGCATTGCGTTCGAACAGGAACTTCTGCAATTCGGCTTCGAGAAATGCGCGGTGCTTGGGGTCGCGCGGAGAGAGCCGGTTTTCGTTGATCAGCATGGTCTGATGCGCCAGCCAGGCTTGCCATGCGCTCTTGCCGATCTGCGCGAACACGCGCTGGCCGAGCTCGCCGGGATACGGCACAAAATCCAGGCCTTCGGTGTCGCATTGCTGGTACTGGCAGAACACGGTGCGGGACATGCGGATTCCTTTGAGTGCGCGCCTAGAGGGCGTCGAGCAGTTTGCGGATCGGCGCCGGCAAGCCCAGCGATGCGAGATCGGCGCGGGCGACCCAGCGCAGGTCGTCATTGTCGCGTACCGCCGGGCGCAGTGCGACCTTGCCGAGGCGCAAGGGCTGCAGATGCAGTCGGTAATGGCTGAAGGTGTGCACGATCAGCGGCAGTTCGTCGGCGCGGTCGTAGTTGCCATCGATGTGTTTGTCGAACCATGCGCGCATGCCGCTGTCGGTCTCGGCCTGCGGCAGCGTCCACAGCGAGGCCCAGATGCCGGTCGGCGGGCGGCGCTGCAGCAGGATCTGCCTGTCTGCGTTTTCCAGCAGCAAGGCGGTGGCTTCGCGCTCGGGCAACGCCTTGCCGGGCTTGGGCGTGGGCAGTGCGTCCACCAGGCCATCGCGGCGCGCCACGCAATCGTCCTGCAGCGGGCACAGCACGCAGGCCGGTCTGGCGCGCGTGCATAGCGTGGCGCCGAAATCCATCTGCGCCTGGGTGTAGTCGGCCAGGCGGCCGGCCGGCACCTGCGCCACATGCGTCGTCGCCAGTTGCCATAACTGCTTTTCGATCGCCGGCAGGCCGGGGTAGCCGGCAATGCCGTGGAAGCGCGTCAGCACACGTTTGACGTTGCCGTCCATGATCGCGAAGCGGTCGTTCCAGGCCTGGCTGAGGATCGCGCCGGCGGTGCTGCGGCCGATGCCGGGCAACGCCAGCAAGGCATCGAAATCGCGTGGCAGCTCGCCATCGTGCAGGGCGACGCATTGCCGGGCTGCGGCATGCAGGTTGCGTGCGCGTGCGTAGTAGCCCAACCCGGCCCAGTGCGCCATCACGGTGTCGTTGTCGGCTGCGGCCAGGTCGGCCAGGGTGGGAAAGCTGGCGACGAACTTGTGGAAATACGGAATGACCACCGCAACCTGGGTCTGCTGCAGCATGATTTCCGACAGCCACACGCGGTAGGGCGCGCGCGGGTGCTGCCAGGGCAGGTCGTGGCGGCCGTGGCCGTCGAACCAGTGCAGCAGGCGGTCGACGAAGGCGTCAGCGGTGGCAGTGGCGTGATCGGCTGGCATGGGGTCTGCTGGCGAAGGAGGGCGATGACGGCGGGCGGATGACGCCCGGCTGTGCGCGTATGGCGGTAGGCCGATCAGTGCAGCGGAAACGCAAGTCCAACCCGGCATTGGTCGCAGAAGAAGCCTTCATCGCCAGGCCAGTGCGGTGCGGCCGGTGCATGGTAATGAACCAACGCTGCATTGCGCCGCGCCTGCTTGCGCAATGCCGCCGGCAACGGCTGGGAGAACTCCAGGACACATGTGGCGCGCGACCAGTCGCCGGACACTCCCCGTAGCGTGCAGCCTGTCTGCAGCGCCTGCGCGCACAGCGCTTGCAGATGCGGGCAGGCCTCTGCCACTCAGCTGCCCAGGGCTTCCGGCAGCAGGGCATCGACGAAGGCGACCGGGTCGAACACGCGCAGGTCTTCCGGGCGTTCGCCGATGCCGGCGAAGCGGATCGGGATATTGAACTCGCGCGCCAGTGCGAACACCACGCCGCCCTTGGCGGTGCCATCGAGCTTGGTCACGACCAGGCCGGTGACGCCGACCGCGGCATGGAACTGGCGCAGCTGCGAGATGGCGTTCTGGCCGGTGGTGCCGTCGATGACCATCAGCACCTCGTGCGGTGCGGCGGCATCGATCTTGCCGAGCACGCGGCGGATCTTGCCCAGTTCGTTCATCAGCCCGGTCTGGGTGTGCAGGCGGCCGGCGGTGTCGGCGATCAACACCTCGGTGCCGCGCGCCTTGGCGGCCTGCAGCGCGTCGAACGCCACCGAGGCGGCATCGGCATTCTGCCCCTGTGCGATCACGGCCACGCCGTTGCGATCACCCCAGGCCTGCAGCTGCGCCACCGCCGCGGCGCGGAAGGTGTCGCCGGCGGCCAGCATCAGGCTGTTGCCGTCGTCCTTGAAGCGCTTGGCCAGCTTGCCGATGGTGGTGGTCTTGCCGACGCCGTTGACGCCGACGGTGAGCACCACGAAGGGCTTGGCCGAGCGGTCGATGACCAGCGGTTTGGAAACCGGCTGCAGCAGCGCGATCAGATCGGCGCGCAAGGCCTTGAACATCGCCTGCGCATCGGCGAACTCGCGCGACTTCATGCGCTTGCGCAGCCCTTCGACCAGGGCGGTGGTCGCGCCGATGCCGACGTCGGCGGTGATCAGCGCGGTTTCGATCTCGTCGAGCAGATCGTCGTCGAGCTTGGGGTTGCGCGAGAACAGACCGCCGAAGCTGCGCGCGAAGCTGCTGTTGCGCAGACGGTCGCGCCAGCCCGGCTTGCCGGCCGGAGCGGCCGGTAGCGCATCGCGCTGGCCGTTGATGCTGTCGTTGTCGGAACTGGCCGGCACTGGGGCGCTGATCACGGCCGGGGCGACGACGCTGGGCGCGGCGGTGGGCAACGGGGCGACGGCCGGTTGCACTGTGGGCGCAGCTGTTGCGGCGGCAGGCGTCACGACAGCGGGTGTCACGACGGTAGGCGTGGCAGCAGGCGTTGCGGTCGACGGTACGACTGCGGGCGCGGCGCCTTGCGCAGGCGTGCCTGCCGGCTGCGCGGGTAGGCTGTGCGGCTGCACGACCACCGGAGGCGGTACCACTACCGTGGGAGCGTGCGGCGCGGCAGACGGAAGCGGGTCGGGCAGTGCCTGCAGGGCCTCAGGTGCCGGCGTGGCAGGCGGCGTGGGTGCGTTGGGGGCTGCGGCAACGCTCTGCGCCTGGCCAGTGCGCGCGGCGATGTCCTGGGCAAGCTGGTCGGCCGGTGCCGCGGAAGGCGGCGTTGCGGCTGGCGTCGGCGTTACCGCATGGCTACGCGCCGGTGCGGCAGGCGCGGGTGATGCTGGTGTGGCCGATGTGCCGGGTTCGGCAGTCGGCATTGCCTCGACCGGCGATGCCGGGGTGGCGGCAGACGGCGCGGTGGGGAATGCGGCTGCCAGTTCTTCCAGGCTATAGCGCGAGGTACGCGCGCTGTCGGGCGTGGTTGGCTTGTTACGGCGGAAAAAGCTGGCCATTGGCAACGCGGTAGGGGAAACCAGAAATTCTACCATCCGGGCCCAGGGTCGCCTTGACGCGACCTTCAGCGCGGCCCTGTCCGGGCCACCTCCTGCGCACCGCAATAGCGGTGCAACGACCCGCGCAAACCGCATCGCCGCGGCATCGCCAATGCTGCCGAATTCGGCATTTGTGCCAGTGGTGTGTCAGCGTGTGTTTGCGTGCCTATAACTGCCCTTTGAGCGCTCGGTAATCGCGCGGGGTCATGCCGACGGTTGCCTTGAACTGACGCGCGAATGCGCTCTGGTCGGCAAAGCCGCAGCGCTGCCCGATGCTGGCGATGCTGTCGTCGCCGTACAGCAGCCGCATCGCCGATTCGATCCGCAGCTTGGTCAGCAGTTGCTGCGGAGTCACCTGGAACACGCGGCGGAAGTGCCGTTCCAGCTGCGCCACCGACAGGCCGGCCAGGTCGGCCAGGCTCTGCACGCGCAGGTTGTCGCCGAAGTTGGCCTGCATGTGATCCATCACCTGGCTCAGGCGCTCGTACGCCGAGTGCCGGCTGTCGGGCTGGCCCAGATCGCGCGAAATGCCGACCACGCCAATCACTTCATTGGCCTCGCACAGCGGGCGCTTGAAGGTCAGGCACCAGCCGGGCAGGCGGTTGGGATACAGATGCACCTCCAACTGGTTGTCGATGAGCTCGCCACACAGCACGCGGCGGTCCTGCATCATGTAGCTTCCGCCCAGCGGCAGCGGGAACACTTCCAGTGGCGAGCGGCCGATGATTTCGCTGCGCAATTTGCGTCCGAGCCGGCGCACCAGCGTCAGGTTGCAATGGGTGTAGCGGCCCTCGCTGTCCTTGATGAAGAACACCACGTCCGGCAGCGCATCGAACAGCGTCTGCATTTCCAGCGCGGGAAGGTTGAGGTCCATCGGCGTCATGGTGGCGGTCACGATTGACGGCTGCACGAAAGGCGCGGCCCTGTATTGATCCTAGCGCAAACGCGGGGCTGTGAAGCGGGTTGTCGATTGTGCGGATTTCCGCATTTGCAACTCGCATTGGACGCTAGTCGTCCGCCAGCCGGCAGTGGGAGCATGAGCCATGCACACCATCGACGTCATCGACTCCCATACGGCCGGCGAACCTACCCGCGTGGTCCTCTCCGGCTTCCCCGATCTGGGCGATGGCGATCTGGCGCAATGCCGCGAGCGGTTTGGCCGCGATTTCGACCAGTGGCGCAGCGCGATCGCCTGCGAACCGCGCGGCTCGGACACCATGGTCGGCGCCTTGCTGCTGCCGGCCCGCGACCCCAGCGCCTGCACCGGGGTGATCTTCTTCAACAACGTTGGCTACCTGGGCATGTGCGGGCACGGCACCATCGGGGTGGTGCGTACGCTGGCCGAGCTGGGGCGCATCGCGCCGGGCCAGCACCGCATCGAGACGCCGGTCGGCACGGTCGGCGTGGAACTGGCCGAAGACGGCACGGTGTCGGTCGACAATGTCGACAGCTATCGCGTCGCGACCGAGGTGGACGTGGACGTGCCCGGTTACGGGCTGGTGCGTGGCGATGTGGCCTGGGGCGGCAACTGGTTCTTCATCACCGGGCAGGCGCCGTGTGCGCTGGACCTGGCGCATCAGCGCGAGCTGACTGCCTATACCGAGGCGATCCGGCTGGCGCTGGAAGCGGCCGGCATCACCGGCGAGGCCGGTGGCGAGATCGACCATATCGAAATCAACGGCAGCGCACCCGATGGCAGCGGCGTGGCGCGCAACTTCGTGCTGTGCCCGGGGCTGGCCTACGACCGTTCGCCGTGCGGCACCGGCACCAGCGCCAAGCTGGCCTGCCTGGCCGCCGACGGCAAGCTGGCCGAAGGCGAGCGCTGGGTACAGCAGGGCATTCTGGGCAGCGCCTTCGAAGGAAGCTATCGCCTCAGCGGGCGCGGCATTGCGCCACGCATCAGCGGGCATGCTTACATTACCGCGCGCGCGCAGCTGCTGATCGACCCGGCCGACCCGTTCGCCTGGGGCATCGTGGCCTGATGGACGAAGTGCGGCCCGCATCGGAGGGAGTTGGCAGCGCGCTGGCCGCCGATGCGGCGCCGTCGGCAGCGTCCACGCGGCGCAGCTACGACCTGATCGTGGTGGGCGCGGGCATCGTCGGCGCGGCCTGCGCCGAGGCGGCCGCGTGCGAAGGGCTGCGGGTGGCGATCGTCGAGCCGGGGCCGATCGGCGGCGGTTCCACCGCGGCGGCGATGGGGCACCTGGTGGCGATGGACGACGACCCGGCCGAGCTGGCGTTGTCGGCGTATTCGCTGCGGCTGTGGGAGCGCTTTGCACAACTGAGCGAGGCCGAATTCAGCCGCTGCGGCACGCTGTGGGTGGCCCGCGATGCGCGCGAACTGGCGGCGGTGCCGGCCAAGGTCGCGCGGCTGGCGGCGGCCGGCCTGCATGCCGACGCGATCGATGCCAGCCAGCTGTATGCACTGGAGCCGCAACTGGTGGCGGGCCTGGCCGGCGGCATGCGCGTGCCCGATGAGGCCGTGGTGTATCCGCCGCGGGTGGCGCGGCATCTGGTGAGCCTGGCCTGCAAGGCGGGCGCGCAGCTGTTTGCCGGCCGCAAGGTGGAGCAGTTGCAGGCGCAGGGCGTGCGTCTGGACGATGGCCAGCTGCTGGCCGGCCCGGTGCTGGTGGCCAGCGGGGTGGCCTTGCCGCAGTTGTTGCCCGAGCTGGCGCTGCGCCCGCGCAAGGGCCATCTGGTCATCACCGACCGGCATCCTGGCTTGATCCGGCATCAGCTACTGGAACTGGGCTATGCCGATTCGGCGCATGGCGCCGACGCCACCAGCGTGGCCTTCAATGTGCAGCCGCGGCCGACCGGGCAGATATTGATCGGCTCCTCGCGCCAGTTCGGCGAGCACGATCGCGCGCTGTCGCTGCCGGTATTGCAGCAGATGTTGCAGCGCGCATTCGCCTATCTGCCGGTGCTGCGCGAGTTGCAGGCGATCCGGGTATGGACCGGGCTGCGCCCGGCCACGCCGGACGGACGCCCGTATCTCGGGGCAGTGCCCGGCCGGCGCGATGTGTGGGTGGCCGCCGGTCACGAAGGGCTGGGTGTCACCACGGCGCTGGGGAGCGCCCGGGTGATCGTGGACAGCCTGCTTGGGCGCACCCCGGCCATCGACCCCAGCCCGTACGCTCCTGCGCGCGCCGTGCATGGTGCAGCCGCATGAGCGCGACGGTACGCCTGCACGTGGATGCGCAAGCGGTCGAGGTGCCGGCCGGCGCCAGCGTGGCCGCTGCGGTGGCGCAGGCGACGCTGCAGTTCCGGCAGTCGTGCAGCGGCCAGCCGCGCGCGCCGTTGTGCGGCATGGGCGTATGTTTCGAATGCAGGGTGCGCATCGACGGCATCGGTCAGCAACGCGCCTGCTTGGTGGATGCGCGCGACGGCATGCAGGTACGCACCGATGGTTGAGCGCGTGCAGCATTTCGATGTGCTGGTGATCGGCGCCGGCCCGGCCGGCCTGGCGGCAGCGCAGGCAGCGGCCAGTCATGGCGTGCGGGTGGGCGTGGTCGACTTGCAGCCGCGTGCCGGCGGGCAGGTGTGGCGCAACGATGTGCGGCACGGCGCGCCGGCCGATGCGCGCGCGCTGTTGCGGCAGGTGCAGGACGCGGCGTCGATCACGTTGCTGACGCAGACGCAGATCCTGCTGGCGCAGCCGGGCTGGCTGCTGGCCGATGGCCCGCACGGTTCCCTGCAACTGCATTACGCCGCCCTGGTGCTGGCCACCGGCGCGCGCGAATTGCTGCTGCCGTTTCCGGGCTGGACCCTGCCCGGTGTCACCGGCGCCGGTGCGGCGCAGGCGCTGGCCAAACAGGGCTGGCCGCTGGCCGGCAAGCGTGTGGTGGCCGCCGGCAGCGGCCCGCTGCTGCTGGCCAGTGCGGCCACCTTGCAACGGCATGGCGCGCAGGTGCTTGGCATCCACGAACAGACATCAGCGGCCGCGTTGCGGCAGTTTGCGCTGCAGTTGTGGCGCTGGCCGGGCAAGGCAGCGCAGGCGGTGGCGTTGCGCCTGCAATTGCGCGCGGTGGCGTATCGCGCCGGCAGCTTTGTCGTTGCCGCACATGGCGACACGCAACTGCGCGAAATCGAGATCGAAGGGCGGGCCGGCCGCACGCGTGTTGCCTGCGACCAGCTGGCGGTTGGCTATGGCCTGGTGCCGAACACCGAGCTCGCACAGCTGCTCGGTTGCCGGCTGGACGCGTACGGCGCGCATCAACAGGTGCATGTGGACGCACTGCTGCGCACCAGCGTGCGGCAGGTCTTTGCAGCGGGCGAGGCCTGCGGCATCGGTGGACGCGATTGCGCGCTGATCGAAGGCGCGATGGCCGGGCACATGGCTGCCGACGCGCCGGACGCGGCGCTGCGCCTGCAGCCGCGGCGACGTGCCGCGCGTGCGTTCGCCGAGGTGCTGCAACAGCAGTTCGCTCTTGATCCACGCATCCGCGCGCTGGCACAGCCCGACACGCTGGTGTGCCGCTGCGAAGACGTGCCGCTGGGCGCGCTGGACAACTTCAACGATGCACGCGATGCCAAGCTCGCTTCGCGCTGCGGCATGGGCGCCTGTCAGGGCCGCATCTGCGGCACCGCGCTCGCCGAGCTTGGGCGCTGCCCGCCCGCGCTTTCCACCGACGCCGGCCGCCGGCCGCCGTTGTTCCCGGTCCGCCTCGCGGCGCTGGCCGACCCGTTCACTTCCGACTCGCAAGGGAATCATCCATGAGTATTGCTGCGTTCTGGCATGGCGTGCTGCCGGCCATCACCACCCCGTTCACCGCCTCCGGCGAGATCGATCACGACTTCCTCGCCAAGCACGCCAATCAACTGGCCGACGCCGGCTGCACCGCGATCGTGCCGCTGGGCTCGCTGGGCGAAGCAGCCACCCTGAGCGTGGACGACAAGCTGGCCGTGCTCAAGACGCTGGTTAGCGCATTGAACGGCCGCGTGCCGGTGGTGCCGGGCATCGCCAGCCTGGCGACCGGTGAGGCGGTGGTGCTGGCCAAGGCGGCCAAGGACCTCGGTTGCGGCGGGCTGATGGTGTTGCCGCCCTACGTCTACTCCACCGACTGGCGCGAGATGGGCGCGCATGTGCGCGCGGTGATCGCCGCCACCGACCTGCCGGTGATCCTGTACAACAACCCTGTGGCCTACAAGACCGATTTCGGCCCGGCGCAGATCGCCGAGCTGGCCGCCGAATTCCCCAACCTGCAGGCAGTGAAGGAATCCTCGGGCGACGTGCGCCGCTTCGCCGCGCTGCAGGAGCTGCTGGGCGATCGTCTGGCGCTGCTGGTGGGCATGGACGATGCCATCGTCGAAGGCCTGAGCATGGGTGCCAAGGGCTGGATCGCCGGCCTGGTCAACGCCTACCCGAAGGAATCGGTGCGCCTGTTCGAACTCGCGCGCGACGGTGGCTATCCGGCGGCGAAGGAACTCTACGACTGGTTCCTGCCGCTGTTGCGCCTGGATACCGTGCCCAAGTTCGTGCAGTTGATCAAACTGGTGCAGGAAAAGGTCGGCCTGGGCAGCGAGCGCGTGCGCGCGCCGCGCCTGGTGGTCGACGGTGCCGAGCGCGAGGCCGCGCTCAAGGTCATCGACCACGCCATCGCCACTGCGCCCAAACTGTCCTGACGATGAGTTCGCGCCGCACGCCACCGGATGAGCGCCGCGCACGGATGCACGCGCGGACGCGGTGGCCGGCGTAGCGCGAGGTGGGTCGATGAGGATGTCGCATCAGCGCGGCATCCTCGTCGTTTTCTGGTCGGCCGCTGCCGCACAGTGCGCAGGGTCTGTCCTCATGCAACCGAAGGTGCCGCAATGAACGAGACGCTCCAATCCCCGCCCACACAGCAGGCCGAGGTATTGCTGGCCGGCCGGTGGCAACCCAGCCGCGCGGCGAGCGCCAGCTTCCGTGCCGCCGACCCGAGCACGGGTGAGGCGATCGGGCCGCAGTTTCCGGTCAGCGGTGCGGAGGATGTCGAAACCGCGATTGCGGCAGCGCAAGCGGTCGCAGCGGAACTTGCGGCAGCACCGGTCGAGAAGATTGCGGCGTTTCTGGACGCCTACGCCGACGCACTGGACGCCGATGCCGACACCCTGGTGGCGCTTGCCCACGCAGAAACCGCACTGCCGGCGCCCACACGCTTGCGTGGCAACGAGCTGCCACGCACCAGCGGGCAGTTGCGTCAGGCCGCCCAGGCGGTGCGCAGCTATAGCTGGACCCAACCCATCATCGATACCGCTGCCGATCTGCGTTCGCATCTGGCGCCACTCGGCAAGCCGGTGGTGGTGTTTGGCCCGAACAATTTCCCGTTCGCCTTCAATGCGATTGCCGGCAGCGATTTCGCCTCGGCCATTGCCGCGCGCAACCCGGTGATCGCCAAGGCGCATCCGCTGCATCCGGCCACCAGCCAGCGCATGGCGCAGCTTGCGCACACAGCCTTGCTTGCGGCGGGCCTGCCGGCTGCGGCGGTGCAGTTGCTGTATCACTTTGACAACGCCACTGGCCTGCGGCTGGCCGGCGATGCGCGGCTGGGGGCGATCGGCTTCACCGGCAGCCGTGCGGGCGGGCTGGCGCTGAAGTCCGCCGCCGATGCGGCCGGCGTGCCGTTCTATGCCGAGCTGTCCAGCGTCAACCCGGTGTTCCTGCTGCCGGGCGCACTGGCCGAACGCGGCGCCGCGCTGGCGCAGGAATTCTTCTCCTCGTGCACGCTGGGCAGCGGCCAGTTCTGCACCAATCCCGGGGTGGTGGTAGTGCCACAGGGCGAGGCCGGCGATGCGTTCGTGGCCGCGACCACGGCGCATTTCGAGGCCGCCATGCCGATGGTGTTGTTTTCCAGTGCAGGCGTGGAAGGCGTGCAACACGGTGTGGCAGCGCTGCGCGCTGCCGGCGCCGCGCTGCTTGCCGGCGGGCATACCGGCGAAGACGGCTATCGCTACGCGCCGACCTTGTTGAGCGTGGATGCGCAGGCGTTCCTCACCAGCCCGCATGCGTTGCAGACCGAGGCCTTCGGCCCGGTGAGCCTGCTGGTGCGTGCACGCGACGTGGCGCAGATGACGCAAATCGCCGCTGCATTCGAAGGCAACCTCACCGGCACCTTGTACCGCGCGGCCGATGGCAGCGACGATGCGGCCTGGCAGGCCATCGCCCCGGTGCTGCGGGCGCGGGTGGGGCGCTTGATCAACAGCAAGATGCCGACCGGCGTGGCGGTGAGCGCGGCGCAGAATCATGGCGGGCCGTTCCCCAGCACCGGGCACCCGGGCTTCACCGCGGTGGGCATGCCCGGTTCGATCCGCCGCTTCGCCGCCTTGCACAGCTACGACGCGGTGCCGGACGCCCTGCTGCCAGCCGACTTGCGCCAGCGCAATCCGGGTGGCGTGGCGCGCCTGGTCGATGGGCAATGGAGCACCGCCGACTTTGGAGCCGGCGCATGAGCAGCCAGATCGGCGGGCTGTCGCTGGAACAGGCGCGCGCGCAATTGACGCCGTGGACGCAGCGCGCCGCGCCGATCGCCGCGCAGGAATACGCACAGCGTATCGAACGCGCACGCCGCCTGATGCGCGCGCACGGCGTGGATGCGTTGTTGATCGGCGCCGGCACCTCGCTGCGCTATTTCACCGGCGTGCCCTGGGGCGCGAGCGAGCGCCTGGTCGCGCTGCTGCTCACGCTGGACGGCGACCCGGTGCTGATCTGCCCCGCGTTCGAAGAAGGCTCACTGGATGCGGTGCTGAAGATCGCGGTCGCCAAACATCTGTGGGAAGAACACGAGGACCCGTACGTGCTGGTGGTGCAGGTGATGGACGACCGCCACGCGCATGCGCTGGCGCTGGATCCGGGCATCGCCTTTGCCGTGCACACCGGCCTGCGTGCACACCTGGGCACGGCGATCCGCGATGCCGCGGCCATCATCGACGGCTGCCGCATGTGCAAGTCACCGGCCGAGCTGGCGCTGATGCAGCAGGCCTGCGACATGACCTTGCTGGTGCAGCGGCTGGCCGCCGGCATCGCGCAGGAAGGCATCGGTACCGACCAGTTGGTGCGCTTCATCGACGAGGCGCATCGCGCGCTGGGTGCCGACAACGGCTCGACCTTCTGCATCGTGCAGTTCGGCCATGCCACCGCGTTTCCGCACGGCATTCCCGGCGTGCAGCACCTGCGTGCAGGCGAGCTGGTGCTGATCGACACCGGCTGCACCGTGCAGGGCTATCACTCCGATATCACCCGCACCTGGATCTACGGCATGCCCGACGACGCGCAACGGCGCATCTGGGACCTGGAACAGGCGGCGCAGGCAGCCGCGTTTGCGGCGATCCGCCCCGGGCTCGCCTGCGAAGCGGTGGACCAGGCCGCGCGCAGCGTGCTGGAGGCGGCAGGGCTGGGGCCGGACTACCGCTTGCCGGGATTGCCGCACCGCACCGGCCATGGCTGCGGCCTGGCGATCCATGAAGCGCCGTATCTGGTGCGCGGCAATGCGCAGCCGCTGCAGCCGGGCATGTGCGCCAGCAACGAGCCGATGATCGTGGTGCCCGGTGCGTTCGGGGTGCGCCTGGAAGACCACTTTTACGTCACCGATACCGGCGCGCAGTGGTTTACGCCGCCGTCGACGGCGATCGACCAACCGTTTGCATGAGCCGGCCCAGGCTCACGCACGCGTAGGAGCGCGCCCGGGCGCGACGGGCAGTCCCGATAAAGCCGTCGCGCTCAGGCGCGCTCCTACAGCCGCCATTGCATCTTGGAGTAACTGCATGAACCACCTGCGTCCCGTCGCCATCGGCCTGCTGGCCGCCGCTTTGTTCACTGCCTGCAAGCCGGCGCCGCCGGCAGCGGAGACGGCAGCTGCGGCCACGCCTGCGCCAACCAGCGAACAGGCCGCCAAGGCCTTCGATGCGTTGCTGGACCAGCAATGGCAGTACCAGTTGCAGCACAACCCGGAGTTCGCCAGCATCATCGGCGACAAGCGGTACAACGATCGTTGGAGCGACTACTCGCTCGAGGCCGTGCAGGCCGAACGCACCGCCACTGCCGAGCTGCTCAAGCAATTCGAAGCGATCGACAGCAAGACGCTGGACGAACAGCGCCAGCTCAGCCTGCAGATGATGCTCGGCCAGTTGCGCGACAAGCTGGAAGGCATCGACCTGAAGACCTATGCGATGCCGCTGGAGCCGATCGGTGGCATCCAGCTGGGGCTGGCCGGTTACGGCGATGCATTTCCGTTCGAGAACGCCAAGGATTATCAGGACTACATCAAGCGCCTGCAGACGATTCCGACGGTGATCGACCAGGTGATCGCGGTGTCGCGGCAGGGCGCCAAGGAGGGGCTGGTGCAGCCGCGTTATCTGCTGGAGCGCCTGCCCGAGCAGATCGATAAGATCGCCGCGCTGACCGGCGAGCAGAGCCCGTTCGCCTCGCCGCTGAAAAAACTCGATGCCGCAGTGCCGGCTGACCAGCGCGCTGCGCTGCGCACGCAGTTGCTGGCCGCGATCGAGCAGCAGGTGCGCCCGGCCTACGCCAAGCTGGCCGCGTTCGTGCGCGACGAATACGCCGCGCAAGGGAGCGCGCAGGAAGGTCTGTGGTCGCTGCCCGATGGCGAACGCCGCTATCGCTATGCCATCCATACCCAGACCACCACCGACATGGCGCCGGAGGAGATCCATCAGATCGGCCTGAAGGAAGTGGCGCGCATCGAAGGCGAGATGACAGTGATCGCCAAGGCGCAGGGCTTTGCCGACCTGGCCAGCTTCCGCAAGGCGGTGGATACCGACAAGCGCCACTTCGCCAGCTCCGGCGAGCAGATCCTGCAGCAGTACCGCGATTACATCGCCGCGATGGAACCCGAGTTGCCCAAGCTGTTCGGCCATTTGCCGAAGACGCCGCTGGAAGTGCAGGCGATGCCGGCATTCCGGCGCAGCGCGCCCGGCGCCGAATACTGGCAGAGCAATCCGGAAGGCACCAAGCCGGCCATCGTCAAGGTCAACACCAGCGACTTCGCCAGCCGCACGCTGGTCAATATCGAAACCACCGCCTATCACGAGGGCGTGCCGGGCCATCACCTGCAGATCTCGCTCGCCCAGACGCTGCCATTGCCGCCGTTCCGGCAGCAGGCCGGCTACAACGCCTATATCGAAGGCTGGGCGCTGTACGCCGAGCGCCTGGGCAAGGAGATCGGTTTCTTCAAGGACCCGTACAACGACTACGGCCGGCTGTCCGGCGAGCTGTTGCGCGCCAATCGCCTGGTGCTCGACACCGGCGTGCATTACAAGCGCTGGAACCGCCAGCAGATGGTGGATTTCTTCCACGCGCATCCGTCCGATGACGAGCCCAGCATCCAGTCCGAAACCGATCGCTATATCGTCTGGCCGGGCCAGGCCCTCGGCTACAAGCTGGGGCAGCTGCAGATTCTTGCGCTGCGTGCGGAGGCGGAAAAAGAACTCGGCGATCGCTTCGATGTGCGCGCCTTCCACGATGCGGTGCTCGGCGGCGGCGCAATGCCGCTGGCGATGTTGCAGCAGCGCGTGCGCCAGTGGATCGCGCAGGCCAAGGCGGCGCCGGAGGCACGCGGATGAAGACCAGCAGCGTCTGGCGCGCGAGCGCATTGAGTGTATTGATTGCAGCCACTCTGGGCGGTACCGTGTCGCAAGCACAGGCCGCAGCACCTGCACCCGCAGCAAGCACGCAGGACAGTGCAGCGGCACGCTTCAAGGCGCTGTACACGCGCGAATGGCGCTGGCGGCAGGCGCAGCTGTCCGGCGCGGTGGATGAAGACAACCAGGCCACCCAGGACAGGCAGTCCGACCATCTGCCCAAGGTCGATGTGGCCACGCAAAACCTGCGCACTGCGTACTGGCAACAGGCGTTGAAGGAGCTGGATGCAATTCCGGCAACGCAGTTGCCGGCCGAAGATCAGGTGAGCTACCAGGTGTACCGGCAGCAGTTGCTGGTGCTGCTGGATCAGCAGCATTTTCGCGCCTGGGAAATGCCGTTCAACAGCGACTCGGCGTTCTGGAGCGACCTGGGTTTCAGCGCCGAGGCCAAGCTGCGTACGCGCGAGGACTACCAGCGCTATCTGAAGATGCTCGCCGATATCCCGCGCTATTTCGCCGAGCACACCGACAATATGCGTGCCGGCCTGGCGCGCGGTTTCAGCCAGCCCCGGGTGACCCTGACCGGGCGCGACCAGTCCATCGCCGACGTGGTGCAGGCCAAGGGCGAGGCCAATCCGTTCTACGCACCGTTCAAGCAGATGCCGGCCACGCTGCCTGCCGATGTGCAGGCGCAATTGCGCCAGCAGGCAGTGCAGACCATCGATACGCAGGTGCTGCCGGCCTACGCGAAGCTGCTGGACTTCATCCGCAACGAGTACCAGCCGCGCGCGCGCACCACGCTGGCCGGCGAGGCCTTGCCGGACGGGCAGGCGTATTACCGCGCGCAGATCCGCGAGTTCACCACGCTGGAGTTGAGTCCGGAGCAGATCCACCAGATCGGTTTGCAGGAAGTGGCCGGGCTGCGCACGCAGATGGATCAGACCATCGCTGCCAGCGGCTTCAAGGCGCCGGCCGGGCAGGCAGTGTTTCCGGCCTTCCTGCAGTTCCTGCGCAGCGACCCGCAGTTCTATGCCAAGACGCCGGAACAGTTGCTCAAGCAGGCCGCCTGGATCGCCAAGCGCGTGGACGCCAAGGTGGGCGATTACATCGGCCGGCTGCCGCGCCGACGCTTCGCGATCGAGCCGGTACCGCCGGAGCTGGCGCCGTTCTACACCGGCGGGCGCGGTGGCCCGGGTATCTATCTGGTCAACACCTACAACCTGCCGTCGCGGCCGCTGTACAACCTGACCGCACTGACGCTGCACGAGTCCTCGCCCGGCCACGCGCTGCAGATGCCGCTGGCGGCAGAGGCACAGGGGCTGCCGGAGTTTCGCCGCTACGCCTACATCTCTGCCTATGGCGAAGGCTGGGCCCTGTATTCGGAGTACCTGGGCCAGGAAATGGGCATGTACGACACGCCCTATGACCGCTTCGGCTATCTCACCTACCAGATGTGGCGCGCCTGCCGCCTGGTGATCGACACCGGCATCCACCACAAGGGCTGGACGCGCGCGCAGGCGCAGGCCTATCTGCGCGACAACACCGCCTTGAGCGAGCACGAAGTCACCACCGAGGTGGACCGCTACATCGCCTGGCCGGGGCAGGCGTTGTCGTATTACCTGGGCGAGCTGAAGATCCTGGAGCTGCGGCGCAAGGCCGAAGCCGCCCTGGGCGAAAAATTCGACCTGCGCCATTTCCATGATGCGGTGCTGCAGACCGGCTCGGTGCCATTGCCGGTGCTGGAAGCGCGCATCGACCGCTTCATCGCCGACGGTGGTGTCTCGCCGTATGCCGCCGAAGATGCTGCCGGGTCGGCGGCAGCAGAGGCCAAGGCCGCTGCCAGCGACTGATCCAGTACATCACCAGCCGACGTTCTTCGCTACACCAACCGCGTATCCACGCTTCGGGGCGACCAATGACCACACACGGTGCGACCACGCAAGGCAAGTTCCACAAGCGACTCAGCCTGACCGACCTGACCTTTATCGGGCTGGGTTCGATCTTCGGCTCGGGCTGGTTGTTCTCTGCCAGCCATGTCTCTTCCATCGCGGGGCCGGCCGGCATCCTGTCGTGGATCCTTGGCGGCATCGCGGTGTTGCTGCTCGGCCTGGTGTATTGCGAACTCGGCGCCGCGCTGCCACGCGCCGGTGGCGTGGTGCGCTACCCGGAGTATTCGCATGGCGCCTTGCTCGGCTCGTTGACCGGCTTCATCACCCTGATCGCATTTTCCAGCCTGATCGCGATCGAGGTGGAAGCGGCGCGCCAGTATGCGGCGGCGTGGTTCCCGCTGCTCAACCAACCCGGCGGCAGCCATCCCAGCGTGTTGGGCTGGCTGGTGCAACTGGCCCTGCTGGTGCTGTTCTTCCTGCTCAACTATTTCAGCGTCAAGACCTTTGCGTTGGCCAACAACATCGTCAGCATCTTCAAGTTCCTGGTGCCGATCCTGGTGATCGTGCTGCTGATGAAGCACTTCAACCCGGGCAACCTGAGCGTGCACGGGTTTGCGCCCTCGGGCATGGCCGGGGTGGAAGCGGCGATCTCTGCCGGTGGCATCATCTTTGCCTACCTGGGCCTGACCCCGATCGTGTCGGTGGCCAGCGAGGTGCGCGATCCGCAGCGCAATATTCCGATCGCCCTGATCCTGTCGGTGGCCTTGTCCACGGTGATCTACGTGCTGCTGCAGCTGGCATTCCTGGGCAGCATTCCGGCCGCGCAACTGGCACCGGGTTGGAGCGGCATCGACAAGGTGTTTGCCTTGCCGTACCACGACATCGCGCTGGCGTTGGGGATGGCGTGGCTGGCTGCACTGGTGATCTGCGATGCGATGGTCTCGCCCAGCGGCACCGGCAACATCTACATGAATGCCACCCCGCGCGTGGTGTACGGCTGGGCGCGCAGCGGCGGGTTCTTGCCGGTGCTGACGCGGGTGGATCCGCAATCGGGCATCCCGCGTCCGGCATTGTGGTTGAGCCTGGGCTTGTCGATCTTCTGGACGCTGCCGTTCCCCTCGTGGGAGACCCTGATCGGCGTGGTGTCGGCGGCCCTGGTGCTGAGCTACGCGGTGGCGCCGGTGACGGTGGCGGCGTTGCGCCGCAGTGCGCCGGACTTGCCGCGGCCGTTCCGTGTCCGTGGCCTTGCCGTGCTGGGTCCGCTGTCGTTCATCGTCGCCGCCTTGATCGTCTACTGGTCGACCTGGCCCACCTTGTCGTGGTTGCTCGGCCTGCAGGTGGTCGCGTTCGTGCTGTATGTGCTGTATCGCCTGCCATCGCGCCAGGGCAGGGCACGCCTGCTGCGCCAGGTGCGCGCATCGCTGTGGTTGATCGTGTTCTTCGTGCTGGTGATGGCGGTGTCCTGGGCCGGCACGTTCGGCGGTCACGGCTGGATCGCGCATCCGTTCGACACCTTGAGCGTGGCGGTGATTGCATTCTTCATCTATCACTGGGGCGCGCGCAGCGGCTTGCGCGGCGATGAGCTGGCGTTGGAGGAGGACGATGGCGAGTGAGCTGCGCCGCAGCGCGGGTGCATCGCGCTGGTTGCGTGGCTGCTTGAACGGGGTGGCTGCGTGCATCGTGTTGCTGTCGACGGCGGCACAGGCCGCGCCCAGTGTGGCCGACTACCAACGCGCGCTGGGCTTGCGCGCGCAATGGAGCACGCTGACCGAGAACGTGGCCTGGCCGGCGCAATGGCAGGACAACGGCACGTTCTACTACCGCAAGACGGTGCCGGGCGGATTCGCCTTCGTTCGTATGGATGTCGCCACGCTGCAGAAAACGCCGGCGTTCGACCAGCTGCGCGTGGCGCAGGCATTGAGTGCAGCGACCGGCACACCCTACACTGCGTTGCAGTTGCCGTTCGAGCGCTTTGCCTATGCGCCGGACGGCGAGCGCAGCGACGGAGCGATTCGCTTCGCGCTTGGCGAAGCGCCCTGGCGTTGCAGCCTGACGGACGACCGCTGCGCCCGCGATGACGCCGCTGCACAGCAGCGTCCACGCGGCTTCGGTGTGGTGCGCGACCCTGCGGTGCCAGCCGACAACACGCCGCGCCGTTCGCCCGATGGCCGCTGGGAAGCGCTCGCCGATGGCTGGAACCTGCTGCTGCGTCGCGTCGCCGATGGGCAGCTGATCCGGCTCAGCGACGATGGCCGCGCAGACGATTACTTCGACCCGGAGAGCATCGCCTGGTCGCCGGATTCGCAGCGGCTGGCGGTGTATCGCGTGCGTCCCGGGTTGGCCCGCCGCGTCACCCGTGTGGAAGCGGCGCCTGCAGGCGGCGGCCAGCCGCGCGTGCGCACCCAGCTGTACCCCAAGCCCGGCGATGCGGTGGATGTGGAGCGGCCGGTGCTGTTTGCCGTGGACGGCACACGCCGCGAGGTGGACACTGCCTTGTTCGCCAATCCGTATGCGCTGTCGCCGCTGCAGTGGCGCAGCGATGGCCACAGCGTGAGCTTCGACTACGTGCAACGCGGCTTTCAGCGCATGTGGGTGATCGCGGTGGATGCGCAGAGCGGTCGCGCGCACGTGGCGGTCGGCGAGGATGCGCGCACCTTCGTCTACGCCGACTGCAGCTTTCGCCATGACGTGGATGGGCGCGGCGACGATTTGCTGTGGATCTCCGAGCGCGACGGCTGGCGGCATCTGTACCTGGTCGATGGCCGCAGCGGCAGTTTCAAGCGGCAGCTCACGCGCGGGCCGTGGATCGTGCGCGATGTGCTGCGCGTGGACGACGCGCAGCGGCGCATCTGGTTCACCGCCAGCGGCATGGATGCGGGCAAGGACCCGTACTACCGGCAGCTGTACAGCGTGGATTTCGACGGCCGCCAGTTGACCCGGCTGACCCACAGCGATGCCGATCATGATGTGGCGATCGCTGACGACGGCCGGCATTACGTCGATGTCTATTCGCGCCCGGACCTGCCGCCGGTGATGGAGCTGCACGCCATCGATGGCCGGCTGCTGCAGCAGGTGGAGCAGGGCAAGATCGACAAATTGCTGGCCGCCGGCTGGCGCGCGCCGGAGACCTTCGTGGCCAAGGGCCGCGATGGCCGCACCGACATCTGGGGCATGGTGGTGCGCCCGCGTGATTACGACCCGCACAAGAAGTATCCGGTAATCGAGAACATCTACGCCGGCCCGCACGACTCCTTCGTGCCGAAGACGTTCTGGCCGTTTGGCTATCACTCCGGTGGCGACAAGCAGATCGGCATGCAGGCGCAGGCGGATCTGGGCTTTATTGTGGTGATGATCGACGGCATGGGCACCGCCAACCGCTCCAAGGCCTTCCATGATGTGGCGTGGAAGAACCTGGGCGATTCCGGCTTTGCCGATCGCATCGCCTGGCATCGCGCGTTGGCCGCCAGGGACCCTTCCTACGACATCGGCCGGGTCGGCATCTATGGCGCCTCGGCCGGCGGGCAGAGCACGCTGGGCGCGCTCGAACGCCATCCGGACTTCTACAAGGTGGGCGTGGCGTTCGCCGGTTGCTACGAC
The DNA here is from genome assembly GCF_056725285.1 of Xanthomonas sp. NCPPB 1826. Taxonomy (NCBI): domain Bacteria; kingdom Pseudomonadati; phylum Pseudomonadota; class Gammaproteobacteria; order Lysobacterales; family Lysobacteraceae; genus Xanthomonas; species Xanthomonas sp. NCPPB 1826. Next base: position 3,066,510 of record NZ_CM161521.1, on the reverse strand, counting down.
AACCGCATGGACAAGATCAGCTGGAACGAGCAGTGGATGGGCTGGCCGGTGGATGCCGGTTATGCGCAGGCCTCGGGCGTGGTCAATGCGGCCAAGTTGCAGGGCGACCTGCTGCTGATCGTCGGCGAGCAGGATAGCAATGTGGACCCGGCCTCCACCGCGCAGGTGGTCGATGCGCTGATCAAGGCCGGCAAGGACTTCGAGCTGCTCAACCTGCCTGGTGGCGAGCATTCGGTAGGCCGCTCCAGCGGGCCAATCGACTATGTGCAGCGTCGCCAGTACGACTTCTTCGTGCGCCATCTGCGCGACGAACCCACGCCGCATTGGAATTCACTACCGTCGGAGGCGCGATGATGCGTTTGCTTGCCCTGAAGATGCCGCGGCCGCGCGGCCGCATCGCAGCCCTGCTGTGGTCGCTGGCGATGTTGGCCGGTTGCGTGCCATTGCTGGCCAGCGCGGAAGAACTGCCGCGCTTCGTTACCCAGAACGGCCGCCATGCGCTGTTCGTCGATGGCGCGCCATACACCGTGCTGGCCGCGCAGCTGCACAATTCCAGCGCCTGGCCGGCGGTGCTGCCCAAGGCGCTGGACGAGGTGGTCGCGCTGCATGCCAATATGGTGGAGGCGCCAGTGTACTGGGAGCAGTTCGAGCCGGCGCCCGGGCGCTTCGATACCACCAACGTGGATGCCTTGATTGCCGGCGCGCGCAAGCGCAGCCTGCGCGTGGCCCTGCTGTGGTTCGGCAGCTGGAAGAACGGCCAGATGCATTACGTGCCGGAGTGGATCAAGCGCGACGACGCCACTTACCCGCGCATGCGCGATGCCAATGGCGAACCGGTGGATGTGCTGTCGCCGCATGTGGCCGCCAACGTGCAGGCCGATGTGCGTGCCTTTACCGCATTGATGCAGCACCTGCGCAAGGTCGATGGCGACCGCCACACGGTGATCCTGGTACAGGTGGAAAACGAGCCCGGCGCAATCGGCACGGTGCGCGACCATGGCCCGGCCGGCGAGGCGGCGTTCGCGCAGCCGGTGCCTGCCGCGATCGCGCAAAAACTCGGCAAACCGCAGGGCAGCTGGCAGCAGCTGTTCGGTGCCGAAGCGGCCGAAGCCTTCAATGCACATGCGACGGCGGCGTATATCGAACAGGTGGCCGCCGCCGGCAAGCGCGCGTATCCGCTGCCGCTCTACGTCAACACCTGGCTGCGCTACAAGGGCAAGCGTTACCCGGGCATGGATTATCCGTCCGGCGGTGCGACGGTGAATGTGTTCGCGCTGTGGCGCGCGGCTACGCCGTCGATCGACTTCATCGGTACCGATATCTATACCAACGACTACAACGAGTACACCAAAGTCATCGGCCAGTACGCGCGGCCGGACAACCCGGCCTGGGTCTCGGAGACCGGCTTCGAAGCGGCCACCGCGCCGTATCTGTTCCATGTGCTGGGGCAGGGCGGGATCGGCTTTTCGGTGTTCGGCATGGATGGCAACCAGGACAGCCAGGCCAACCGCGACGCGATCGCTGCGCACGCCGCCAACTTCAAGCTGCTGGCGCCGCTGCAGCGCCTGATCGCCCAGGCCGCCTTCGATGGCCGGCTGCAGGCGGTGGCCGAACAGCCCGGCGCGCCGCAACGCACGCTGCGCTTTGGCGACTGGCAGGCCCGGGTGTCGTTCGGTGCGCCGATGTGGGGCGATGCGCCGGCGATCCTGCCCGGCAACGACGACCATGCCGGCCGGCTGCTGGTGGCGCAGTTGGGTCCGGAGGAGTTCCTGGTCATCGGCATGGCCACGCGGATTGAATTTTTCCGCGAGGCGGCCGATACCCGTCATGGACAACTGTTGCGGGTGGAGCAGGGGCGGTACGTGGACGGGCGCTGGCAGGTCGAAAGACAGCTCAACGGCGACCAGACCGACTACGGGCTCAACTTCGGACGGGTGGATGCGGCGGGCGAGGTGCCGGTGGTGTTGCGTGTGCGGGTAGGCACCTATTGAGCCTGCGTGAGGCGACTGCGCAGCCGTGAGGTGGGCGTGATCGGAATCGGTGGGTGGGACACGTCATTGCGGTTCCTGTTAGCTGGTTCCACCTTGTGAGACACGCTCGCCACGCGCCTCGGTGGGCGTAAGAACAACAGCAGTGCGACGCGATCGCCGGCAACGATTGTGTTGATTGGTTGGTAAACAAACGTCATTGGTTATTTCTCAGTTCTGCACCGGAGCCACCATGAGCATCAGCAGTATCGCCAGTTCCGGAATGCAGGTCGCCGCACTGCGCCAGCAGGTTGCCGCCAGCAATGTGGCGCGTCAGCCGGTGGACGGCAGTCCACGTCAGGCCGTTGCAGCCAGCACGCAGCTCAATGGTGGAGTGGCAGCCAGCGTGGTCGACGCCAACGCCGATCCATCGGCACCGGCCAGCGATCTGGTCGAAGGCCTCTCGGCACGCAACGACTTCCAGGCCAACGCCACTGCGCTGCGGCGCTCCGACGAAATGCTGGGTAGCTTGTTGGACGTGTTGAGCTGAGAGCCTGGATTGGACGAAGGCCGGTTGTCGACCTAGTGCATTAGGTGCATGGCCTTCGCTTTGATGCCGTATCTGGCTGCACCTGAAACCGGATTTACGTTCTGCATTTCGTGGAGTCAGCGAATTGATGGCTGCTGCTTATGCCAGTATCGATAGACGACTCGATAGTGCGCTTGTCTTGGCTGCGGGCTTTTAGGGCAGTGCGGATAGAGCGCAAGCGTGGAGCAGCTGGTCTGATAGCTGGCCGCAGGGCCGTTGCCCGCCCACCATCGCAGGACACGCCGCAAGTCCGTGTAGGCTCTTACGCGGCATCCATGCCGCGTAAGGTCCCGCGACGGTGGGCAGCCAACGGCCAGTCGAGAGTGTCGGTTTGCAGTGTGCAAGCAATGCATGACGCGCTTCTGATTCGCTAACGTTCATGTGGTTGCGGCCCAAATCAGCAAGCCGATGGAATCCGCAAGATGGACCACTTTTCACAACGCTAGCGTAGCCCCGGGTGCGATGTCCTTGCCGATTGCGGGACCGTGCGGCGGCATCAATGCCGCCACCGAGCCCCCACGGGCGGGTTCACAGCGTGTCCGGCGAGCGGCGAGGGCACCGCGCCTTCGACTGACTCGCGTTTGGCCTGGAGCGTCATGCTGACGGCGTTGTACTCACGGCCCGTCACTGCCCAACACCTGCGCCGCATCCACGATATCCACGCCCTGCAGCTGTCCCAGCCAGTTGTCGAACCAGGGCTTGTGCGTAGCGCCCACCACCGCCAGCACCCGTGCACCGGGTTGGTCGGCAAAGCTGGCGCGCACGTTGGACACCATGCGCAGGTTGCGGATTTCCCAGCCGGACATGTAGCGGTAACCGTAGCGCTGCGGCGAGCCCTCGCTCAGTGCGGCGCGAAAATCCACCGCGATGGCCAGCTGCTGGCTGGCCGGCAGGTTGATCGCGCGATAGAGCTCCAGCAACTTGCCTTGACTTGCCAGCTGGTCCTCGTGCTCGCGCATGGCGCTTGCCCGCGGCGCGGCCTTGTCCCAGGCGGCCTGGATGGCCTTGCCGTACGCCGCCGGGTCGCCCAGGTCAACGTTGTCGCCGGTGTGATCGTCGGCCGGGTGGACGCGTTGCAGGCCAAGGCGTGCCGCCAACCGTGCGGCGATCTGGTAACTCTCGTTGGGGCGCTGTTCCATGCTGCGCAGTCGCGCGACCAGCGCCGCATCCAGGCCGTCGCCGCTGCGCTGTTCGGCTGGCGCAAGCTGCAGCCACTGCACCAGCGCAGATGGTGGCTCGCCCGAGGCCAGAAACAGCGCAGCCAGGTGCCGGCGCTGTGCCGGTGTGGGCGCACTGGGCAAGCTGCGGAGCGCTACACGGACCTGGCCGAGAGCGGTGGGAACGTCCAGCCCGGTGGCACGCGCCGCCTCGCTGGTGTCGGGGCAATAGGTCGTGGTGTCCTCGGGCAGATACACCGCCGGATGGCGCCGCATCAGGTCGCAGGTTTCGCCCGACAGGTCCTCTGTGGTGATGATGGTCGGCGCGTACGCGGCCAGCCGGTCCATCAGCGGTTGCAGCCGTGCTGTACCGATGGGCAACTGCGACAGATGCACGCTGCCGAGCACCAGCACCTGGGTGCGTGGCGCGGCCATCTCGGCATCCAGCTGCGACAGGTCCACCTGCGCCTGCGCGATGCAGGGCGCGATCAAGGCCAGCCACAGCCAGCGATGCGCCGGACGTTGCAACCGCCTGGCAGACGCGCTGCCGACATCGAAAAATCGCGCTGCGGCGCGGGCACTGTGCGCGATGCGCGGTAGGGATGGCTGCATGACGGTCCTTGTGGGTGGGCTTGGGTTGCGTGGCGGTCTGGCGACGATGTCGCCTGCGTCTGTGCAGCCAGTGTGGCTGCCACCGCAGATGCCGGCGTGGCCAGAAAGTCACGTGGCTAAATGGCAGGGGGGCGGCAACTGGGCGCTGCGCCGTTGCTGCGATGGCAGCGCAGCAACAGCTGCTTGTGTGCGGATTTCCGCATACGTGCCAGACAGCTGCCACAAGACGCAAGCGGCGCCGTCGCGCAGGATGTGGATGAGATCAACCGAGGGCGCGACGATGGACCGCAGAAGCTTTTTGCGTCAGGGCATGGCGGCAACCGCGGCGGTGGGCGCGGGTGCCGCGCTCGCGCTGCCGGGCACGCCGCACACCCCGGCGACGTTGCCGCCACCGGCGTTGCCGCGTCTTGAGGCGCTGCCGTCGGCCGCGCATGTGGGCAGCAAGCTGTGCAGTTTTGAACACCTGCAGCAGCAGTGGACCGTCTACGAGCATCTCGACAACCCGCAGGGCCAGCTGACGCTATGGACCGACAACGGCATGCTGCGCCTGGACAAACGCACCGAGCCGGCCTATCCCGCCGAGGGCAAGCCGTACTTCGGGATGCCGCTGGCCGAGGTGGCGATGGCCGAGGCAGATCTGCTCGCCGACCGCCTGCTGCGCGATGGCGACCCGGACGAGGCGCAGGTGCGCGATGTCGCGCCGCCGCCGGCCTCGCTGCTCGACCCCAAGGACAATGGCGGGCGCTGGCCGTGGACCACCTTCGTCGGCACGCGCGAAGGCCTGGACACCATGCCGATCCTGCCCAACGGCCGCAGCCGCACCTCGCGGCCGGAACACGCATTCGCCGAGCTGGGCGAAGAGGCGCTGATCAAACGGCGCGAGGAAGGTCTGCTGGGTGGCTGGATGCCGGCGGTGCGCAAGGTGATGCGGCGCGAAGGCGAGGTTGATAGCTGGTACGACGTGCTGGTGTTCGCCGATGTGCGTGCCAGCGATCGCTTCGTGGTCCAGACCTGGCATCGCACGATGCAGGTACGCGGCGGCGAGATCGTCGGCGTGCATTACACCCACAGCTATCCCGCGTTTGCACCGTCGCGCAAGCCGGCCACGGCTGAGCAGTTCTACGCGGCGTTGATCGATTTCGCCGCGTACTGGCAGCAGGCCCTGGACGGCACGGTGCAGGCGCAGCTGCCCGATGCCAGCTGGAACGACATGGCGCAGTTCGCCTTCGCACGCGAGCTGGTGGTGCGCCCCGGTGGCGATTATCCGAAGTACGGCGCGGTGGAACGCGACTACTACGGCAACGAGTACGACGGCTTCCAGGACACTTTCACCAGCTCGTTCTACGCCAACCTGGAATGGGGCCGCTTCGCGCAGGCCGCTGCGGTACTGGACAACTACTTCGACGACTTCGTGCAGGACGATGGCTTGCCGAACATGCGCGGGCCGGAAGTCGGGCAGTTCGGGCTGACCCTGTCGCTGCTGGCGCGCTATCTACGCTATACCGGCGATGCGGCGCGGCTGCGCCGCCTGCTGCCCAAGATCGCCGCCACCGCCCAGCTGCTGTGCGAGCTGCACGACCAGGCGCTGGCATTACCGCGCAACGCGCATGGCCATGGCCTGCTGCACGGCTGGAACGAATCCGATGCCTGCCTGTTCCCCGACCCGTCGCTGTGGTGGAAACCGTATTACGCCAACAGCGCGCTGACGATACGCGGCTGGGAAGACATCGCCCAGGTCTGGAGCACGCTCGGTGGCGATGCCGGTCTGGCCACGCGATGGCAGCATCGCGCCAGGCAGTTGCGCACACGGCTGGAGGCCAGCCTGCGTGCCAACGTGCGCCGCGATCTGTCGCCGCCGTATATCGGCCCGTTGCCGGGCACCACACTGACGTTTCGCCAATCGCTGCTGCAGGAAAAGCCCAGCGAGCAGCAATGGCCGCACCGTGCGTATGCGGAATTGCTGCAGGCCGATGTGCTGCCCGACGACCTGGCCAACCTGGTGATCGATTGCCTGCGCGGCCATGGCGGCACCAGCATCGGCGTGGTGGCCAACATCGCCCCGCCGGAGCCGGGCAGCCGCGATCTGCTCGGTTTCATTTCCTACGGCTATGCGCAACAGCTGCTGCGGCTGGATCGCATCGAAGAGTATCTGTTGTTCGTCTATGCGCACCGCTACCAGGTGCATACGCCCGGCAGCTGGACCGCCGGCGAGGTCAGCGGCATCACCGGTGGCATGCCGCTGTTCTGCATCCCCGCGCAGATGACCATCCCGTTGCTGCTGCGCTGGATGCTGGTCAGCGACGACAGCGCAGGCGAGCAGTTGTTCCTTGCGCGTGCGCTGCCGCGCGCATGGCTGGCCAGTGGCGCCGCGATCGGCATCAATGCAGCGCCCACACGCTGGGGCAAGCTCACGCTGACACTGCGCGCCGACGTGGAGGCACGCCGCATCGATGCCGAGGTGCAACTGCCGGAACGGTCACCCAGGCACACCTGGCTGAGCCTGCGTGCGCCCAAGGGTAAGAAGCTCACCCGCGTGCTGGTCGACGGCAAGCCGGCGCGTCCACAAGGCCCGCATGCCGATCGCGTGGCGGTGCCCGGCAGCGCCACTGCGGTGAAGGTGCAGGCCTGGTACGGGTGATGGCCCATTGGCGCGATGACCGTGCCGAGCACGACCCCACCATCTCCGCGGATAAACGCATGAAGCCACTGCTGCATCACACCCAGACCTCCAGGCGGCGTAGCGTCGCAGCATGGTGCCTGAGCATCGCACTCTGGACGCTCTCGGCAAGCGCAGCGGCTGCATCAGCTGCGTCCGTGGCAACCACGCCCGTGCCCACGCCCACACCGGCGCAGTACGCGCAGGCGATCGGTCTGGCCGATCACTATGCGTCGCTGGTCGACAGGCAACCGACGGCGCCGGTATGGATCGATGCGGGGCATTTCCTGTATCGGCGTGGCGTGGCACGTGCCGATCAGGCGCCGGCCATCGAGTACCGCCTGGTGGATGCGGGCAGCGGCCGCAACACGCTGGCCTTCGATCATGCGCGGCTGGCGGCGGCCCTGACGCAGGCCGGTGCGCAGGCCATCGACGCCACGCAACTGCAGCTGGAGGAACCCACCCTGGATCGGCAGCGCCTGGGCTTCCAGTTGGCGAAGCTGGGCTGGCAGTGCGATCTGGCCCGCTATCGCTGCGCGCATGTGCCCGAACGCGACGTGCAGGCCGAGTCGATGGACATGCGCCTGCCGCTCAAGCAGGGCGAGCGGCAGGCCAAGCTATCGCCGGATGGCCGCTGGCGCGCCTGGGTGGAGCAGGCCAATCTGGTGATCGCACCGGTCGGTGGTGGCGAGCGCAGCGTGCTTAGCCGCGATGGCAGTGCGGACGATTACTACGCACTCGACAGCGTGGTGTGGTCGCCGGACTCGCAGCATCTGGCTGCGTATCGGGTCAAGGCGCCGCCGCCGCGCATGGTCTATTACATCGAATCGGCGCCGGCCGATCAGCTGCAGCCGAAGTTGCACCAGCAGGTCTATCCCAAGCCCGGCGATGCCTTGCCGGTGATGCAGCCGGTGTTGTTCGACATCGCCACGCGCACCGCGCATCCGGTGGCGATGATGCTGCTGCCCAATGCCTTCAGCTTGAGCGAGATGGTCTGGTGGAAGGACAGCCGCGGGCTCACCTTCGAATACAACGCGCGCGGGCACCAACTGTATCGGGTGATTGAAGTGGACGTACGCACGGCTGACGCGCGCACCCTGATCGAAGAGACCTCGCCCACCTTCATCGAATATTCCGAACTCAGCGGAACGCACGAGGACGGCGGCAAGCATGCGCGGCGCGATCTGACCGACGGCACGCAGATCCTGTGGGCCTCCGAGCGCGATGGCTGGGAGCACGTGTATCTGTACGACGGCCACAGCGGTGCGGTGATCCGCCAGGTCACGCAGGGCGACTGGGTGGTGCGCAAGCTCGACTACATCGACGAAGCCGCAGGCCAGCTGTATTTCACCGCCTCCGGCATTCAGCCCGGCGAGGACCCGTATTACCGCCATGCCTATCGCATCGGTCTGGACGGCACCGGGCTCACTGCATTGACGCCGGCAGCCGCCGATCACCAGGTGAATTATTCGCCGGACGGCAAATGGTATCTGGACCTGTACTCGCGATTGGACCTGGGTCCGGTGCTGGAGCTGCGGCGCAGCGCCGACGGCGGCCTGGCACGCACGGTGGAGCGCACCGACCTGAGCCGTCTGCAGGCTGCCGGCTGGCAGCCACCGTTGCCGTTCCACACCACCGGCCGCGATGGCAAGACCGAGATCTGGGGCGTGATCCAGCGCCCCACGCAGATGCAGCCACAGCAGCGTTATCGCGTGATCGAATACATCTACGCCGGCCCGCAGGGGTCCTTCGTGCCCAAGACGTTCACCCCCCGCATGTCAGCGCTGACCGCACTGGGATTTGCGGTCGCGCAGATCGATGGCATGGGCACCAACAATCGCTCGCGCGCGTTCCACGATATGGCCTGGCGCAACCTCAAGGATGCGGGCCTGCCGGATCGCATCGCCTGGCACAAGGCTGCTGCCGCACGGTACCCGTGGTACGCCATCGACGGCGGCGTCGGTATATACGGCACCTCGGCCGGTGGCCAGAACGCATTGGGTGCGTTGCTGTTCCATCCGGAATTCTATGTGGCAGGCGTGGCCAATTCCGGTTGCCACGACAACCGCATGGACAAGATCTGGTGGAACGAGCAATGGATGGGCTGGCCGGTCGGGCCGTGGTATGCCGAATCGTCGAACGTTGAAAACGCCGCGCGCCTGCAAGGGCATCTGCTGCTGGTCACCGGCGACATGGACATGAATGTCGATCCGGCCAGCACCTTCCAGGTGGCCGATCGGCTGATCAAGGCGGGTAAGGATTTCGATCTGCTGGTGGTGCCCGGCGGCGATCATGGCGCCGGTGGCGATTACGGCAAGCGCCGCCTGCTGGATTTCTTCCTGCGCTGGATGCAGCAGGCGCCAACGCCGGACTGGAACCACGACCAGCCTGCGACGACGCAGGCGCCGTGATCCGTGAGGCCGGGTCTGCCGGCCGACCATTTGACTGCAATGCCTAGACCACGGCCGCTGAAACAGGGCGGGCAGGGCAGTGCACGCTGATTGCCGTCATCGCGCTGCTGCATGCATGCGCGGTGCTCGATTTCTAGATCGACTGTCATCGCACATGGTTGCAAGCGATACATCGCCTCGGGCGTTTCGCCAATCGTCTTGCGCATCGTGTCCAGCTGGGAACACCGCTGCAGAGCGCAACATCAGCGCGGGCTCATTCATTTGCGAACCATGCAGTTTTCCGCATGCGCTGTCGCCAAATGCGACAAGACGTAGCGCGTGCGCACAGGCACATTGTGACTAGCTGATGAAACTGGAGCGCATGGGCGCCTCCGGTGCGGAACCAACACCCTTTTTGACAACACGCGCTGCTGCGTGACCCTGCGTGGTCGTGCGCGTCGCAGGTTGTCTGCATGTCTGCAGCACAGCGCTGGCGAGAAGTTTCGCTGCGTGCGCGTCTGCCATCCATCTTGCCCTGCGCTGGCGTCCGCCGGCACGGGTGTGTGTTGCCCATCGTTTGTCTGCCATACGAATCAGGAGCCTTGCATGCCGATGCCGCTGTTGCCTTTCTCCCGGACCTCCGGCACGCCCACGCGCCCGGTGCCGAGCATGCTCAGCGCCGCGTTGCTGGTGGCGCTGTCTGCAGGCGTCAGCGCACCGGTGTCTGCGCAGCAGGCCGGCGGCAGTAGTGATGCGCCGCAGACGCTGGACAGCGTGGTCGTCACCGGCTCGCGTCTGCGCCGCGTGGATACCGAAACCGCCAACCCGGTGGTCACCGTCAGCCAGGAACAGATCGCCGCGACCGGCAAGGCCACGGTGGGCGATCTGCTGCAGGAGCTGCCGTCGATCGCCGGCAACGCCACCAATCCGTATACCAACAACGGCGGCGGCACCGGTGCGTCGGCCATTTCGCTGCGCGGTCTGGGCGACAAGCGCACCTTGGTGCTGGTCAATGGTATTCGTCTGGCCTACAACGACGTCAACGCCATTCCGTCCAGCATGATCGAGCGCATCGAAGTGCTCAGCGACGGTGCCTCTGCGGTGTATGGCTCCGACGCTATCGGTGGCGTGGTTAATTTCATCCTGCGCAGCCAGTTCGATGGCGTGCAGTTCAGCAGCGACTTCGGCACCAGCAGCGAAGGCGACGGCAACCGGCGCAACTTCACCCTGACCACCGGCAAGACCTGGGAGCGTGGCAGCCTGATCGGCGGCCTGTCGTACCACAACATCGATCCGGTCTCGGCAGCGGCGCGCGACTATTCCAAGGACGCGCTTGCGTTGACCAACGGGCAACCGGTGAAGCAGGGCTCGTCCGCAACGCCCACCGGCACCGTGAATTTCAACGATGGCTCGGATCAGTCCACGCAGCTTGCGCAAGCCAACGGCTGCGGGCGTGTCACCCTCAACAGCGGCGTGAGCGGTCGCGCCGGCCCGGGCGATTTCCACTGTTACAACGCCAGCGCCGACTCCTACAACTACCAGCCGTTCAACCTGTTGCAGACCCCGCAGAAGCGCACCAATGCGTTTTTGCTGGGCACCTATCGCTTCACCGACAACGTCGAGGGCTACGTCAACACCTGGTTCAGTAAAACCGAATCCGCCTCGATCATTGCGCCGATTCCGATCTTCGCCAACGGCGACAACATCCTGGTGTCGTCGCAGAGTTACTACAACCCGTTCGGGGTGAACTTCGGCACCGATCGCAGCACCGGCACCTCCTACAACGACCTCAACACGCGCGCCACCGTGCTGGGCAATCGCAGCTATCAATACAACACCTACAACTTCCAGATCAGCCCCGGCTTGCGCGGCCGCTTCGGCGACAGTTCCTGGCAGTGGGATGCCACCTTCAACTACGGCAAGGTCAAACAGAAGTCGATCAACAACGGCTTTCTCGACTATGCCGCGTTCAATCAGGCCATTGGCCCCTCGTTCCTGGACAGCGATGGCGTGGTCAAGTGCGGCAGCGCGGGCGCGGCAATCGCCGGCTGCACACCGCTGAACTTCTTCAACCTCAACGACAGCACCAACCTGTCCACCCTGCAGGGCATGGTAGTCAACCCCATCGTGACCAGCGTCTACACGGTCAAGCAATTCGAAGCCAATGCCAACGGCTCGCTGTTCGAGCTGCCGGCTGGCACGGTCAGCCTGGCGACCGGCGTCTCCTATCGCAAGGAGCGCTCCACCACCGCCTCCGACCCGCTATGGACCGGCGACGAAGACGGCCTGTGCGGGGTGATCGAATTCTGTTCGTCCACGTTGGCCGGCAGTTTCGACGTCAAGGAGGCCTATGCCGAAGCGCTGTTTCCGCTGCTGAAGGACCTGCCCGGCATCAACGCCTTGAATATCACGTTCGGCACGCGCTTTTCCGACTTCAGCTCGGTCGGCAGCAAGACCAATAGCAAGGTGTCGCTGGAATATCGCCCGATCGAGAACCTGCTGATCCGCGGCACGGTCTCGGAGGTGTTCCGCGCGCCCAACATCAACGAACTGTACGCCGGCGTGGCCGGCGATGCGGCCACCGTCAACGACCCGTGCAATGGCTACACCGGTGGCAATAGCGTGGCCTGCGCCAATGTGCCCACCGATGGCAGCTACCAGCAATCCGATGGCCAGGTGTCGGGCAAGGTGTCCGGCGCAGCAGTGGCCGGGTACCAGCTCAAGCCGGAAACCGGCAAGTCCTACGACGTGGGGCTGGTGTACGACCCGCAGTGGATCGATGGGCTGTCGCTGAGCGCGGACTGGTGGCGCATCGATCTGGAAGACACCATCACCACGGTGTCGGCGCAGACCGTGCTCAATCAGTGCTTCGCCAACCCGGCCAGCTCCTTCTGCGCGTTGATCCATCGCAACGGCAACGGCACCATCAATTACATCGCCGAACCCACCGTCAACCTGGGCAAGCTGTGGGCCAAGGGCATGGACTTCAACCTGACCTACCGCGCGCCGCCCACCACATGGGGCAATCTCAGCGCCGGCCTCAACGGCACCTATCTCACCCGTTACGACGTGCTGCCCGATACCACCGACCCCAGCTCGGTCACCATCCACAACGTCGGCCGCTACACCCAGGCCTACGGCAATTTCCCGCGCTGGCGTGCGCTGGGCACGGCGAACTGGGCGTTGGACGACTGGAGCGCCACCTGGCGCATCCGCTACGTGGGCCACACCGCCATCGGTAATTCGGATCCCGACCAGAGCCTGTCGGCCGATTCCAGCGAGCCGATGGTGGTGCGCAAGATCGGCGCCTACGTCTACAACAACCTGCAGCTCGGCTACAACGTCGAACCGTGGCATACGCGCTTCGAAGTGGGCGTGGACAATATCGCCAACAAGCAGCCGCCGCTGTATTACTCCAACAACGTCGGCAACGCCAATACCGATGTGGCCACCTACGATCTGCTCGGTCGGTTCTATTGGGCGCGTGCCACGGTGAAGTTCTGATCGGGCCGGTGTATCGCAGTGGTGTGCGGCCAGATGCCATCGGTCGTGGGCGTCATGCGTATGCACGCGCGTGTTGTCGCGATTGTATAGGCGGTTGTTGCAACGGCGCGCGCGGTCTGTGCGCGCCGACAGGAGCTAAGCTGAGCCCATGACCGAGACGTATCCGAGCGAATTGCCCAACGACCACGCGCCGAGCCTGTCGCGGCGGCGCTTTCTGGCGTGGAGCAGCCTGGCGGTTGCGGCGGGTTTCCTGCGCTTTCCGGCGCAGGCCAGCGCCGCACAGCCCGGCAGCGTGCGCGCCGTGCCGCTGGCGCAGGTGCGGCTCACGCCGTCGTTGTTCCTGGATGCGCTGCACACCAACCGTCGTTACCTGATGCGGCTCGAGCCCGACCGGCTGTTGCACAACTTCGTGCTGTACGCCGGCCTCGATCCCAAGGCGCCTGCATACGGTGGCTGGGAGGCGGACACCATCGCCGGGCATACGCTCGGTCACTATCTCAGCGCGCTGGCACTGATGCATGCGCAGACCGGCGATGCGCAATGCCGCACGCGCGCCGGGTATCTGGTCGCAGAGCTGGCACGCTGCCAGGTGCATGCAGGCGATGGTTATGTGGCTGGCTTCACCCGAAAGAATGCAGCAGGGAAGATCGAAAGCGGCCGCGCGGTGTTCGATGAGCTCAGGCGCGGCAAGATCGACCCGGCGCCGTTCTACCTCAACGGTAGCTGGGCACCGCTGTACACCTGGCACAAGTTGTTTGCCGGCCTGCTCGACGTGCACGCGCATTGCGACAACGCGCAGGCGTTGCAGGTGGCGGTGGGCCTGGCCGGCTATCTGCAAGGCATCTTCGCCGCACTCGACGACGCGCAGCTGCAGAAGGTGCTGTCGTGCGAATTCGGTGGTCTCAACGAATCCTTCGTCGAGCTGCATGTGCGTACCGGTGATGCGCAATGGCTGGCACTGGCGCAGCGCCTGCACCATCACGCCGTGCTCGATCCACTGATCGCCCAGCGCGACGAGCTGGTGCATCAGCACTCCAATACCAACATCCCCAAGCTGATCGGCCTGGCACGCGAGTACGAGGTCACCGGCGACGCCGCCTCGGGCGCGGCGGCGCGCTTCTTCTGGCACACCGTCACCGACCACCACACCTACGTGATTGGCGGTAACGGCGACCGCGAGTATTTCCAGCAGCCGGACAGCATTTCGAAGTTTGTCACCGAGCAGACCTGCGAGCACTGCGCCAGCTACAACATGCTCAAGCTCACCCGACATCTGTACCAGTGGGGCCCGCAGGCCGAGTTCTTCGATTACTACGAGCGCACGCTGCTCAACCACGTGATGGCGCAGCAGCATCCGCGCACCGGCATGTTCACCTACATGACACCGATGCTGGCCGGCGAAGCGCGCGCCTGGTCGTCGCCGTTCGACGATTTCTGGTGCTGCGTCGGCAGTGGCATGGAGGCGCACGCCCAGTTCGGCGATTCCATCTACTGGCAGGACGGGCAGGGCGTTTACGTCAATCTGTATGTGCCCTCCAGCGTGCGCGATGCTGCCGGGCTGGACATGACCCTGCGCAGCACGATGCCGGAGCAGGGCAGCGCCTCGCTACGCATCGACGCCGCGCCGGCCGAGCAACGCATGGTCTCACTGCGCGTGCCCGGTTGGGCGCAGTCGCCGAAGCTGCAGCTCAACGACCAGCCGGTCGATGCCACCGTAAATGAAGGCTACCTGCGCATCGCCCGCGTCTGGCGCGCGGGCGACACGCTCACGCTGTCGTTCGAGATGCCGCTACGCCTGGAAGCCACAACGGACGACCCGGCCTGGGTCTCGGTGCTGCACGGGCCGCTGGTGCTGGCGGCCGACCTGGGCGATGCGGCAAAACCCTGGTCGGGCAAGACCCCGGCATTGATCGGCGGCGATGAGGTCTTGCAGCGCCTGCAGCCGGTGGCAGGCCAGGCCGCGTTCGACTACAGCGACGGCAGCCAGCACTGGCGCTTCTCGCCGTTCTACGCGCAGTTCGATCGCCGCAGCGCGCCCTACCTGGAGCATCGCGACGCCGTTGCATGGCAGCAGCATCAAGCCGAGCAGGCCGCAGCAGACGCGAAACAGCAGGCGCTGGACGCGCGCGCACTTGACCGCATTGCCCTGGGCGATGAAGCCTCTGAAAAAGCCCACGGCCTGCACAGCGAAAGCTCCTACGCACTGAGCTACCGCCGCCGCGCCGGTCGTGACGCCCGCACCGGCGGCTTCATCGCCTTCACCCTGCGCAACACCGCGAAGGCCCGCATCCTGCGCCTACGCTACTGGGGCGACGAAACCCGCCGCCGCTTCCGCATCCTGGCCGACGGCGAACTCATCGCCAACGAACGCCTGGACGGCAATCGTGGCCTGGACTTCGTCGATGCAGATTACGCGCTGCCAGCAGCCGTCGCCGGCCGAGCCAGGCTGCAGATCCGTATTGAACCGGAAACCGGCTATTCGGCAGGGCCAGCGTTCGGGTGTTGGGTGCTGGAGTCGGCTTGAATGCCGAAGTAAGCGCGCTGTCGATCTTGCTGCAGCGTGTCTTGTAGAGGGGAAGGCCTACTACCAGAAGGCGAAGCGCAAGCCCACATCAATTCAGCACAAACTTTCCGGCGCGCAAAACAAAGCCCCTCTCCCCTCGGGAGAGGGCATGGGGCGAAGCCTAGTGGCGTTCCAATCGCACGGAGACTCGCCTTTCAGCTTCACCGTATGGAATCTTCCGCCACCGTCACCACCAGTTCGCCATTACGCGCAGTGATCTGCAGCTTGCGCCCAACCGCAAACCCCAACTGCTCTAGCCACAGCCCACGCAAGCGCACACTGGGAATCCGCTGGCTGTGTGGCCGGCCGGGTTCTGCATCGTAGAACGCATAACCCACCGTGCAGCGCGTGGGCGTACGTGCCTTGCGCGGTGGGCGCGGCGGCAGATCGTCCGCGCGAGGCCTGTGGCGACGGTCGAAGGCGAGGTTGTCCACATCGAACGTGGGCGAGGGCACCAGCCGCATGGGCTGCGTGTTCTTTACCGGCGTGGCTGTCCGCTTGGCGGAAGCGGCGCGCTTGGTATTTGATTTGGACCGCTTGGCGGTTGGAGACTGCGCCCGGCTCATCGCTTCACCTCCGCCAGCACCACGGAGCGACGACGCCCACCAGCCAATACCGATGCATCTGTCATGACAACGCCTCCTTCGAAAAATAGGCACCGTCGCCGGCCGGCGACGGGATGTCGGGAGGTTAGAAACCGCTAGTAGTCGGCGGGCGTATTCCTCCCGAAGGAGTGTTGTATTAGCCGCCCTCCCGACGCAGGCATCGCGTCGGTTTGTACCTGCAGGCAGGCACAAAAAAACCCACCAGTTTGACGGAGGTGGGTACCGCTACTAGAGGAGTTTCTACGCTCCTTGAGGCAGAGGTTGCTACTGGTTGTGTGGGATGTCAACTGTCTGGCGACAATCAGTCTTGCCTATGTCTAGCCGCCACAGTGGCTAGCCTTAGATACTTCTGTTAGTCATTAAATGGTTCCTTTTTTGACGAGCAGAACTAAAACGCTAGCGAAGTGATTCGTAAATTACCGTAACGAGGATCATCCACGACGCGCCTGCGATTGCCATTATTAAACCTCTCTTGTCCCAAGCTGATCGGAAAGGCTTAGTTTGAGGCGCAGCTAAGAACGATCCCCATCGAATAAGACCCCCTAGCCCAAGAAAAAATCCACCCGCAAGCATCGCTAGGATATAAGCCAGCTTCATTGCGCTTCACATGAACATTTTTTCTGCTGGATAACTACGGCATTTCCTGCAGCAGCGCCATAAATAGTGGCGTCAAATCCGCCTTGTCTCTGATGCCATCCTGTGCTCTCAGCTCCAGCGCCGAAGTTCCACCAGGCTCCACCAATCGATATTTTTTGATACATCTGATAGCCCAGGCCAAATGAAACTGATCCTGCAGAGAACTTCGCATAAGGACCGTTGAACACATCAGGGTCTGGCACATCATTGGAGTCCATGAGTTCTACTTGCGAACCAGCCATTGAAATTGGTGCCCCTAATCCACCTGCGCCTCCGACTGCCATCACATAGGCAGATGCGAGTCCGCCACCCGGACAGGGGGAAGTGACTTGATAGAAGTCTATGTTCAAGCCGAACTTTCCTGCCCCGACACCAACTCCAAAAGTAGAGCCTTTCCAAGTTGCCAAGCCATAAAAATCCATGTGGACAAAAGGAGCCTGCAATGCGTATCCAAAAGTGCTGCTGCCACCTCTCAAGCCAATCGGATCACTCTGTCCGTATCGCCCGGTGGCGGGGTCGTAGTCCCTGAAGTAGTTCTGATTCAACCCACTCGCCGCATCAAACCGCTGCCCCGGGAAGCGCATATCCAACACCAGCGCCGCACCATCGCCGTCAGGATCCTGATTCGGGGCGGTGTTGCCGAAGGCTTCGCCCTTCAAGCTCCATGTCCACACCGCAACATCGCGGGTTGGGTCGATCACTACGCGCGGGCTGCCCAGGTGATCGGGTTCGATGTAGTGCAGCTTGTTGGCGTTGGCCAGCAGGCCGACCGGTAGATCGTCCAGCCAGATCGCCTGCTGCTTGGGCGCGCCGTTGGTGTCGTAGTCGCCCAGCCAGTGGCCGGCTTCGTCATAGAGCGTGTAGGTGTTGGTGGTGCCGAGGAAGCGGCGTACCTGCTCGCCTTTACCGTTGTAGCGGTAGTTCATGGTCACCGCGCCGGCGCGGCGGGCCTGGGTCATGCGGCCGGTGGTGTCGTAGGTGTACTGGCGCGCGGTGCCGCCGATGGCGGTGGTGTTGCCGGTGGCGTCGTAACTGCGGGCGACGCCGGCTACGGCACTGAGGCGGTGGCTGTCGGCCGGGTAGGTGTAGGCCTGCGTGGCCGTGCCGACCTTGGCGCTGAGGCGGTTGCCGGTGGCGTCGTAACTGTAGCCGTCGATCAGGGTGCCGGTACGGCCGTCCTTGAGGCCGGTCAGGCGACCCAGGGTGTCGTAGCCCAAGCCGATCTCCGGCGTGGGATTGCCAGCCGGCGTCAATGCGGTGAGGTTGCCGGCCGGGTCGAAGCCGAAGCCCACTTCCAGCCCGCCCGGGCGGGTGTCATGGATCGCCTGCGGGCGATAGTCCAGATCGTACTGGCGGGAGAGGGTGCGGCCATTGCCGTAGGTCCAGCCGGCAGCCGGGCCGAACGGGTAATAGCTGGCGTTGCCCAGCAGTACCTGCCGGCTGCCGCCGGCCGGGGTCACACCGACCTCGGTGGTCTGGCCTTGCGCGTTGCGCACGTAATCGACCACCGCACCGTCCGGATAGGTCATGCGGCGCAACTGGCCGCCGACGGTGTAGTCGTAGCGCAGCACCAACGCCTTGCCGTTGCTGGTCTGCACCTTGCGCACCAGATCGCCGAAGCGGTTGTAGCAGTACTGGGTGATGGCGCCGCCGTCCTGCATCTTGGTCAGGCGCCCGATGGAGAAGGTCTCCCCGCTCGTACATGCTGTCTGAGTCACGTCGTAGGTGTAGGTGACGTTGAGGCTGGTGGTTGGATAGGTGACCTTGGTCAAGCGATTGAGCGCGTCGTAGCCGTAGCCGGCGGTGTTGCCGCGCGCATCTGTCTGGGTGGCACGGTTGCCGGCGCTGTCGTAGGTGTAGCTGGTGACGCCGGTATCCGGGCTGGTGAGCTTCACCAGATCGCCAAAGCCGTTGTACTCGTATTTGGTATCCAGGCCCTTGGGGTCGGTGACCTTGGTGAGGTTGTCCAGCGCGTCGTAGTCGAAGGTGGTGTCGGCCTTGATGCCGGCCACATCCTGCAGCGTGCGCGAGAGGCGATTGAGCGGGTCGTACTCGCTCTGCGTCGCGGTTGCCAGCGCATCGGTCACCTTGGTGGCGTTGCCGTTGGCGTCGTACTCGAAGTCGGTGGGATCGCTGGCCGCGGTGGCCTGCGTCTTGAGTTGCCCCAATTGGTTATAGACACGCGAGAGCGTGCGCTTCAACGTGCCGGCCGCGTCCTGGGTGTCTTCCTTGACGCGATTGCCGGCGTTGTCCAGCGTGTAGTGGACGGTGTTGCCCGCGTTATCGGTGATATCGGTCAGCCGATGCGCCGCATCGTAGGTGAATGCAGTGAACGCGCCATCGGGCTGGGTGACCTGCTTGACTAGGCCGGTGGGCCAGTAATCGATGCGAGTGATGCGGTCATCGGCCTCGCTGGATGCATCGCTGCCGCGCACCTTGGTCGATGTTAGCCAGCCTAGCGCGTGGTATTCGTAGTCTGTGACGACTCCATTTGCGCGTTTTACTGACAAAGCCCGGCCAGACTCGTCGTACGACAAGTACTCCGTCACGTGGCCAGCAGAGTCGACTATCTTCCAAAGATCGCCGATTCGATAAGGACACTTTTCTGTTTCATCTGAGCAATTTGCAGCGTTCGTTGAATAATACTGATAGCTTGTTAGGTCAGGTGTGTCTTCCCTTGTTCCATCCAGAGACACCAGAAGTCCTGCAATTGGGCAAATGCCCGAAATTACATCTGATTCCAGGCAATACTTTCTCTTTGTCGTGCGATCATTGTCGTGGGTGCTTAGATCTTTATTTGTCACGGTCACAAGGCGCGATTGATCGTCATATTGATAATCGGTTGATCGTGTTCCTTCTGTCATTTTGCTAAGTAGTGGTTTTTCTTTAAGCCACTCATTGCGAATTGTGCGCAACGCTTTGTCTTTATCGTGCTCTTGCTGAGTGGTTATCAGGCCGCGAGCATTGTATTCATATTTAACAATCCGCCCGGACGAATTCACCTTTGATGTCAGTTGGCCCAATTCGTCATATTCGTAATTAGAGTTGTCGGATGTGCAGTCAGCTGATGAGGTGCCCTCGACTGAGGTTACCCGGTTGACTCCTTGGATTACGTTATAGTGATGGTTGACGCGCGCTCCTAAAGGGCTAACAACTTCCGCATTCCCAGTGGCTAGATAAGAAATAGTGGTTTTTCCTATTTCAGCCGGGCCTGAGCTATAAAGGGCACGATTGAAATCGTCATAGCTCCAACTCACATAACGAACACCGGACTCGTCTGTAATTCCTGTGAGAAGATTAGGGGCTCTAGCTAATTCGTAGTGGTATTTTCGGGAAAGCCTGATGCTTCCCCGCTTTTTGTCCACGTTAACTAGCATTCCGTAAGTGTCATACGAATAGGTAATTTCTAGCCCGCCAATCCGAGCCGAAATGGGTTGATGTTTGTTATCTTCTGTGATTGTCGCGTATCTGCCAGCTAATTCAATTGTAACGACATTTGGAGAGCTGTAAGTAAGCTTGAAATGAAATCCTGCTGAAGTGTCTAGTGAAAGCAATTTCCCACTTCCATTGAATGTCATTAGATTATTGCTCTTGTCCCTGTATCGCCAATTGACGCCATCTTGCTCAAGCGTTCCATCTTGTTGGCTGGAAATTGCTGCGCTCGGCGACATCTGAAAAACAGATTGCCTGCCATCTGCTCGTATTAATGCAACGGATTCTTCGCTGATTAACAGTCGTGTTGAAAAGTTATGTCTCCATAGTCCATCCGTGCTGTTGTAGTATCGTATAAGCTCAAGCCCCTCAGTTCCAAGTTGATTGTTTGCCGAAATATAATCGATCTCGCGCTGGAATTTGTTCCCCGTCGTGACATTGATGGGGTTTCCTTGCAGTTTACCCGGGCCGGAACACGAAGGGTTCAGTGAGCCGCCCATCTCCATGGCGGGCTGAAGATCATCTGGAGCATTGCAGGCACCAGTTGCCGGATTGTATGTATGCCCTGTGCCGCAATTATTACCCTCACGCACGGCAAGGGCTTCAATAAAATTGGGTCCTACTGGAATTGGGTAATTCTTTGGTGGCTCAAGGTAAAAACTGCATTCAAAAATCCATGGTGTGTCCGGCATCATTGAGACTGAAATTGAATTATATGCTCGTCCCTCGTTAATGCCTGAAAGCCATTTGGCATAGCCTTCGCAGGCTAGGTGTGGGCTTGGGAAAGTTTCAGAAATCCGGTGTTCATTTGGTCGCCACTTGTATCCTTCTGCTTGCGCATCGAAATAAGAAAAAATTAAAGATAAAATCAGTGTGCTAAATAGCGACTTCTGAATCCAGGTGCGGCCACTAAAAATGATGGGCCGGACGAGCCCTGGTTTTTCCTTCATTTCATTCATTTGATATTTCCAATGTCCTTATATGCGCGAGCGATTATCTCAGGCTAATTAAAATTTTCTCGAAAAATTCTAATGCCCAAGCGACTGTTAAAATAATAACTTTTTTTCCCAGGCTTGTGCTGGGTGTTTGTATCGCACAAAATCCTTCGGAACATACCATGTTCCTCATATTTCCAACATAAGGCTATTCTCTGATCGCTGAAATCCGGGCAACGCCATCGACCTATGTCTTACACATGGCTTCCGGTCACACTGGAAGGCAAGGGTTTTCGCATCGACTGTCGTGATATCTGGCGCCCAAATGCAAAGACCGGCAGTTAGCCGGTCTTCGCGTTACGCACTATGGATGCCGCTTACGCCGACAACTCCAACAACAACTTGTTCAACCGCTTCACATAGCCGGCCGGGTCCTTGAGGCTGTCGCCCGCCGCCAGCGCTGCCTGGTCGAACAGCACCCGGCTTAAGTCGCCGAAGCGGTCCATGTCGGCTTCCGCATCCAGCTTTTCGATCAGCGGGTGGGCCGGGTTGAATTCGAACACCGGCTTGGACTCCGGCACGGCCTGGCCGCTGGCTTCCAGCAGCTGACGCATCTGCAGGCCCAGGTCGCCCTGGCCGATGGCCAGGATTGCCGGGGAATCGGTCAGGCGGTGCGAGACGCGCACTTCGGCCACGTCGTCGCCCAGGGCGGCCTTGATGCGCGAGGCCAGGCCTTCCTTGGATTTGGCGACTTCTTCCTGCGCCTTCTTGTCTTCTTCCGAATCCAGCTTGCCCAGGTCCAGGTCGCCGCGTGCCACATCCACGAACGACTTGCCGTCGAACTCGGTGAGATAGCTCATCAGCCACTCGTCGATGCGGTCGGTGAGCAGCAGCACTTCGATGCCCTTCTTGCGGAAGACTTCCAGGTGCGGGCTGTCCTTGATCTGCGCGTAGCTTTCGCCGGTGAGGTAGTACAGCTTGTCCTGGCCTTCGGCCAGACGACCCACGTAATCGGCCAGGCCCACGCTCTGCGCGCCGGTGGTGTCATGCGTGGAGGAGAAGCGCAGCAGGCCGGCGATCTTTTCGCGGTTGGCGTAATCCTCGGCCGGGCCTTCCTTCAGCGCCTGGCCGAAGTTGCGCCAGAACGTTGCATAGTCGTCCGGCTTGTCCTTGGCCAGCTTCTCCAGCATGTCCAGCGAGCGCTTGGTCAGCGCCGACTTCATCGAGTCGACCACCGGGCCGGACTGCAGGATCTCGCGCGACACGTTGAGCGACAGGTCGGACGAATCCACCACGCCCTTGATGAAACGCAGGTACAGCGGCAGGAACTGCTCGGCCTGGTCCATGATGAAAACGCGCTGCACGTACAGCTTCAGGCCCTTGGCCGAATCGCGGTGATACAGGTCGAACGGGGCGCGGCCGGGCACGAACAGCAGCGAGGTGTACTCCAGCTTGCCTTCGACCTTGTTGTGGCTCCACGCCAGCGGGTTGCCGGCGTCGTGCGCGACGTGCTTGTAGAACTCCTGGTATTCCTCGTCCTTGATCTCGGACTTGGGCCGCGTCCACAGCGCGCTGGCGCGGTTGACCGCTTCCCACTCCGGCTCGGCGGGCGCGTCGGCCTGTTCGCCGTGGTGCTCCTTGCGCATCTCGATCGGCAGGCCGATATGGTCGGAGTATTTCTTGAGGATGCCGCGCAGCGTCCAGCCGTCGGCAAAGCTGTCTTCGCCGTCCTTCAGGTGCAGCACGATGCGGGTGCCACGCTCGGGCTTGTCGACGCTGGCGACCTCGAACTCGCCTTCGCCACGCGAAGACCAGTGCACGCCCTCGTTGGCGGGCAGGCCGGCGCGACGCGAGTACACGTCCACCTGGTCGGCGACGATGAAGGCGCTGTAGAAGCCCACGCCGAACTGGCCGATCAGGTTGGCGTCCTTCTTCTGGTCGCCGCTGAGGTGCTTGAGGAAGTCGGCGGTGCCGGACTTGGCGATGGTGCCCAGATGCGAGACCGCATCCTCGCGGCTCATGCCGATGCCGTTGTCGTCGATGGTGACGGTGCGCGCGTCCTTGTCGTAGTCCACGCGGATGCGCAGCTCGCCGCCGCCTTCCAGCAGCTCCGGCTTCACCAGTGCCTCGAAACGCAGCTTGTCGGCGGCGTCGGCGGCATTGGAGACCAGCTCGCGCAGGAAGATTTCCTTGTTCGAGTACAACGAGTGGATCATCAGCTGCAGCAGCTGCTTGACCTCGGTCTGGAAGCCAAGCGTCTGCTTGTCGGTATCAACGGTCATTGGGGTCGTGCTCCATGGTGGCCCAGGCCGCAACGCGGCCGATGGCCTGGGGGATGAGGCCGTGTGGGGATTTTTCAAGGCGGGCGTGCGCCAGATCGCCTGCGTCCGTGCCGGTCGGGCAGGGTGGTTGCGGCGATCGCGGCGGTATCATGGCCGGCCAACCGTCCTGCCTTGAGCCATGTCGCCATTTGCGCTGCCGCCGTCCTGCACCCGTTCGTTCGCACCCGGCGCGTGGCGATGAGCCGCCCCGCACGGCCGGCGCCACGCGGCGCGGAAGGGCAGGTGCGCATCGTCGGCGGGCGCTGGCGCAATACCAAGCTGGCGGTGCCGGACCTGCCCGGCCTGCGCCCGAGCAGCGACCGCGTCCGCGAGACGGTGTTCAACTGGCTGATGCCGCGCCTGCCCGGCGCGCGCGTGCTGGACCTGTTCGCCGGGTCGGGCGCGCTGGGCCTGGAGGCGGTGTCGCGCGGCGCCGCGCACGCGACCCTGATCGAACGCGACCCTGGCCTGGTGCAGCGCTTGCGCCAGCACGTGACCAGGCTGGATGCGGCCGATCAGGTGCAGGTGCTGCAGGAGGATGCGCTGCGCTGGCTGGAGCGTGCGCCGGTGGCGCAGGCCAGCATCGCGTTCGTCGACCCGCCGTTTGCCGCCGGGCTGTGGCCCAGCGTGCTGGAACGCCTGCCCGCGCACCTGAGCGCCGATGCCTGGCTGTACCTGGAAGGCCCGGCCGAGGTCCCGCCGCAGGTGCCGGCCGGCTGGCATCTGCACCGCGAAGGCGCCACCCAGCAGGTGCGCTATGCGCTGTACCGCCGGGCCGCTGCTACACTGAACGGCGATCCGACCCCGGTAGTTTCCGTATGAGCGTGGCCAATAGCCGCACCGCCGTCTATCCCGGTACCTTCGACCCGATCACCAACGGGCATATCGATCTGGTGAACCGCGCCGCGCCGTTGTTCGAGCGCGTGGTGGTCGGCGTGGCCTACAGCCCCTCCAAGGGTCCGGCCCTGCCGCTGGAGCGCCGCGTGGAGCTGGCCCAGGAAGCACTGGCCGCGCACGCCAATGTGGAAGTGCGCGGCTTCGACACGCTGCTGGCCCACTTCGTGCGCGACATGGGCGCCGGGGTGCTGTTGCGCGGCCTGCGCGCGGTGTCCGACTTCGAATACGAATTCCAGATGGCCAGCATGAACCGCCATCTGATCCCGGAGGTGGAGACGCTGTTCCTCACCCCGGCCGAGCAGTACAGCTTCATCTCGTCCTCGCTGGTGCGCGAAATCGCGCGGCTGGGCGGGGACGTGTCCGGTTTCGTTCCGGCTTCGGTCGTCGAAGCCTTGCGGCAGGTGCGGCAATCCCGCGCGCAGGCCTGATTCTCTAGCAGTCACATCACCACATGCTTTTCAAAGGGAGGAGTTTCATGAAACACACAATGCGCGCGCTGGTGCTCGCTTCGATCGCTGCTCTGGCCGTCACCGCCTGCAAGAAGGAAGAGCCGGCACCGACCGCCGCCGCCGCTCCGGCTGCGCTGACCGCGCCGGCCAAGGACGACAACGCCGGCTGGAAGAAGTACCTGCAGGAAGTGGTCGGCCAGAACCTGGGCACCACCACCAACAGCCCGTTCCTGTATTACTTGCCGCCGGAGTCCGATGCCGAGTTCGCCGGCAGCTACGAGCGTCAGCTGGAAAGCGTCAAGACCGCACTCGCGCGTGGCGTGCAGCCGGGCAACATGCTGGCCTTCGGTTCCTCCGCCTCGACCAAGATGGCCGACCTGATCGACGCCGCGTTCAAGGACGTGCCGGCCGATTCGATGAAGGGCGTGCGCGTGCTGTTCATTGGCAATGCGGCCGAGAATGCGCGGGTGCAGGGCATCGTCCAGCCCAAGGGCGTGGAATACACCTTCGTTGAAGCCAAGTAATGCCGTACCAGGCTGGAGGCGCGGGAGGGCGCGTCCGGCCGCCGTGCGGGATCGCAGCATGCTGCTGATCCCGCTCGCCGTCGGCGCCGGTCCGCTCGGACCGGTTGCCGGCCACACGCATGGCGTTGTCCGTGCATCGCGCTACGCCCCGTGCGTCCGCTTCCGGCAGTACGTTGCGTTCCAGCGCCTGGCGTTGCATCGCGCCGCGCCACATCGCATGGTGGTGCCGATATGTCGCTGAAGATCAACGAGCTCTGTGTCAACTGCGATGTCTGCGAGCCGGCGTGCCCGAACCAGGCCATCTCGATGGGCGAAACCATCTACGTGATCGACCCGGCACGTTGCACCGAGTGCGTGGGCCATTTCGACGAAGCGCAATGCGTGGTGGTGTGCCCGGTCGAATGCATCGACCCGGATCCGGCAATACCGGAAACCCACGATCAACTGCTCGCCAAGCTCATGCAGCTGCAGCGCGACCACCCCGAACTGTACGAACAGGAGCCTCCCGCCCCGTGAGCATCTTTTCCCGACGTTTCTCTTCGCGCGGCCTGTTGCTGCTGGCCCTGGTGCTGGCACCGCCGGCCTGGGCTGCCGATGGCGCCAAGTCTGCAGCAGCCACGACCTCGCCGGTGGCGGGGCACCCGCCCGGTGCGGCGATTGCCAGCGGTCATGCACTGGCCACCGACGCTGGCCTGCAGATCCTGCGCGAGGGCGGCAATGCGTTCGATGCGGCGATTGCGGTGTCGTCCACGCTGGCGGTGGTCGAGCCGATCAGCTCGGGGCTGGGTGGCGGCGGCTTCTTCCTGCTGCACGATGCCAAGACCGGCAAGGACGTGATGCTGGACGCGCGCGAGACCGCGCCCGAGTCGGCCAGTGAGGCGCAGTTCCTCGACAAGCAGGGCGCGCTGGATCGCGACCGCTCGGTCAACGGCCCCTGGTCGGCCGGTATTCCCGGGCTGCCTGCAGCGCTGGTGGAACTGGCCACCAAGCACGGCCGGCTGCCGTTGAAGCAGTCGCTGGCGCCGTCGATCCGCATCGCCAGCGAAGGTTTCCCGGTCTACGCGCGCATGGCCAAGGGCTATGCCTCGCGGCGCGAGGTGATGGAGCGTTACCCCGGCACGCGTGAGGTGTATCTGCGCGGCGGCAAGCCGATTGCCGAAGGCGACATCTTCAAGCAGCCCGAGCTGGCGCATACCCTGCAGCTGCTCGGCGACAAGGGCTTCGATGGCTTCTACAAGGGCGAAACCGCCAGGAAACTGCTGGCCGGCGTCAAGCAGGCCGGCGGGCAGTGGAAGGCCGCCGAGCTCTCCGGGTACCGGGTCAAGCAGCGCACGCCGATCCAGTTCGATTACCGCGGCTGGAAGATCACCACCGCGCCGCCACCATCCTCCGGCGGGATCGCCCTTGCCGCCATGCTGCAGATCCTGGAAGGCTGGGAGCTGGACACGCTGGACGATGCGCACCGCACCCATCTGGTGGTGGAAGCGATGCGCCGCGCCTACCGCGACCGCACCTTCTTCCTGGGCGACCCGGACTTTGTCGCCGTGCCGCAGCGCGTGCTGACCAGCAAGGATTACGCACAAGGCCTGCGCGCCACGATCAACCCGGACAAGGCCACCCCCAGCGATCTGCTGTCGGGCAACCCGACCCCGCTGGAAGACGACGAGACCACGCACTTTTCCATCATCGACGGCGAAGGCAACCGCGTCGGCGCCACCCAGACCGTCAACCTGCTGTACGGCTCGGGCCTGATCCCCAAGGGCACCGGCGTGCTGCTCAACGACGAGATGGACGACTTCGCGCTCAAGCCAGGCACGCCCAATGCCTTCGGCGTGATGGGCTACGCGGCCAACGCACCCAAGCCGGGCAAGCGTATGCTCAGCTCGATGACGCCGACCTTCATGGAATCAGCCGACAAGGTCGCGGTGATCGGCACCCCGGGTGGCAGCCGCATCATCACCATGGTGCTGCTCGGCATCCTGGGCTACGACGCCGGCCTGGACGCGCAGCAGGTCAGCGCCTTGCCGCGCTATCACCACCAGTGGCTGCCGGACGTGATCGAGGCCGAAACCAACGCGTTCTCGCCGCAGACCGCCAAGGCGCTGCAGGCGATGGGCCACGCGCTCAAGCTACCCGGCGACACCGCCGAAGGCGGCCGCGGTTCCAGCCACGTCTGGGGCAACCTGCAGACGGTGGAATGGGACAAGCGCAGCAACGTGCTCACCGGCGGGAGCGATCCGCGCAACCCGGTGGGCAAGGCGCAGGTGCAGCTGGATGCGGCGGCGCGCTGATCGCTGATTGATCGAGATATGCCTGTCCTCGTAGGCGAGGGCAGGCGTGGCCGCAAGGCAGCGGGTGTTGCCTGTCGCATCTGCCGCGCCGTGTCATGGCATGGCATGGCATGGCCTGCGCGATGACCGGTTGGCCGCAGGTACTCGCCACCATCGATGCAGGCACGCGACCGCAGCGATGCATTTCCACGCGGTTGGCTATGCCTGGATTGGACTTGTCGCCCTGCGCCAATGCAGCGACCATCGCGGCATGAACATTTTCCAGACTCTGCTCACCGGCATGGTGATCGCATCGCCCATCGCCGCTTGCGCGGCCGACACCACCGGCGACCAGACCGCAGCGGCAACGGGCGCTGCCATCCACGTCAATCAGCTCGGTTATCTGCCGGGTTCGGCCAAGCTTGCGGTGCTCGGATTGCCGCAAGGCGCGGCGCCCACTGCGGACCGTTTCACGGTCGAGGATGCGCAGGGCCGCCAGGTGCTGGAGGGCAGGCTGCAGGCCGCCGCGCTGTGGGCGCCGGCCGGGCAGCAGGCGCGGGTGGCGGATTTTTCCAGCGTGCGTACAGCCGGCACGTATCGGTTGAAGGTCGATGGGCTGCCGGCATCGGATCCGTTCCCGATTGCGGCCAGCGCGTACCGTCCGGTGCTCGATGCATCGCTGAGGGCGTTCTACTTCAATCGCGCCAGTACCGCGCTGCCGGCGCAGTTCGCCGGGCGCTATGCGCGTGCGGCCGGGCATCCGGATACGCAGGTGCGCATCCACCCTTCGGCGGCATCGGCCACGCGCCCGGCCGACAGCGTGATCAGTGCGCCCAAGGGCTGGTACGACGCCGGTGACTACAACAAGTACATCGTCAATTCCGGCATCAGCACCTACACCTTGCTGGCCGCCTATGAGCAGTACCCGGCGCTGTTCAAGGCGCAGGCCCTGACCATCCCCGACGACGCGCCCGGCGTGCCCGGCATCCTGCAGGAGACCTGGTGGAATCTGGAATGGATGCTGGCCATGCAGGACCCGGCCGACGGTGGCGTGTACCACAAGCTCACCGACAAGCAGTTCGATGGACTGGTGATGCCCGCGCAGACCACGCAACAACGCTATGTGGTGATGAAGGCCACCGCCGCCACGCTGGATTTCGCTGCGGTGATGGCGGCAGCCAGCCGCGTCTATGCGCCATTCGACAAGCAATATCCAGGCGTATCGGCGCGCATGTTGAACGCTGCGCGCAGTGCCTGGGCGTGGGCGCAGCAGCACCCGGATGTGATCTATCGCCAGCCCGACGACGTGCGTACCGGCGGCTACGACGACGCACAGGTGGACGACGAATTCGCCTGGGCTGCGGCCGAGCTGTACGTGAGCACGCGCGAGGACGGCTTCTACGACGCAATGATTGCGCGCAACGTACCGGCCAGCGTGCCGGGCTGGAGCAACGTCGGCGGCCTGGCCTGGATGTCGCTGGCCGAACATCGCGACCGGCTCACCCCGCATGCCGATCGCGCACGCATTACGCGCGAGATTACCGACCTGGCGCAGCGTCTTGCCGATGAGTGGCAGGCCTCGCCCTGGCGTCTGGCGATGACCGACAAAGACTTCGTGTGGGGCAGCAATGCGGTGGTGCTCAACCGCGCGATGATGCTGATGCAGGGCTATCGGCTGACCCGGCAGCGGCCGTATCTGGATGCCGCGCAGTCGCAGCTGGATTACATCCTGGGGCGCAATCCGTTGGGCTTGTCGTTCGTCACCGGCGTGGGGCTGCGCAGCCCGATGCATATCCACCATCGCCCCTCCGAGGCAGACGGCATCGACGCACCGGTGCCGGGCTGGCTGGCCGGTGGTCCGCAACCGGGCCAGCAGGACGCCAAGGACTGCAAGGTGGCGTACCCCTCCAGGCTGCCGGCACTGTCGTACCTGGACAACACCTGCAGTTACGCCAGCAACGAGGTGGCCATCAACTGGAACGCGCCGCTGGTGTATGTGAGTGCGGCGATCCAGGCGTCGACGCGCTGAGGTGGGCGTTTTTCAACGCAATGCCCGATGCCGCCGCCGTTCCTTCTCCCATCGGGAGAAGGTGGCGCGTAGCGCCGGATGAGGGTGCGCCTCAGGGGAGCTACCAATGCCGGCAATGACAAACGCGTCGCCACGTTCCGTCAGAAGTGACTCACCGACTGCTTCGCTCGACGGACCTTCACGCCAATCCCCACTGAGCGCCCCCGGCCCGTGCTCGCGGCGCGGGCGCTTCAAGGCACGCGCGCCAATGGCGCGCAAGCGGAGTCTTCTCGCCCCGCAGGCAGAGGGGCTTCAAGCCACCGCAGCTCACTCCACCCGCGTCCCGAAGATCCGGTCGCCTGCATCGCCCAGGCCGGGCAGGATGTAGCCCTTGTCGTTGAGGTGGTCGTCGATCGCGGCGGTGTAGACCTCCACGTCCGGATGCACGGCTTCCAGTGCCTTGAGGCCTTCCGGTGCGGCGACCAGGAAGATGCCCTTGATCCGCCGCGCGCCGGCGCGCTTGAGCATGTCGATGGTGGCGATCAGCGTGCCGCCGGTGGCCAGCATCGGGTCCAGGATCAGTGCATCGCGCTCTTCCAGGCGGCCGGTGAGGCGTTCGAAGTAGGGCACCGGCTGCAGGGTTTCTTCGTCGCGCTGCAGGCCGACCACGCTCACGCGCGCGGCCGGGATCAGCGCCAGCACGCCGGGCAGCATGCCCAACCCTGCGCGCAGGATCGGCACCAGGGTGATTTTTGCGCCGGCTATCCGCTGCACGGTCACCGGGCCGGCCCAGCCGGGTTGCACGTGCGATTCGGTGTCCAGATTGGCGGTGGCCTCGTAGGCCAGCAGGGTGCCCAGCTCGGTGACCAGTTCGCGGAAGCCCTTGGTGCTCAAGGCGGCATCGCGCAGCAGACCGATCTTGTGCTGGACGAGGGGGTGACGCACTTCGACGATTTTCATGGGCAGCGACAGGCGGGAGAGACCCACAGTGTGCCGCAGCCAGCGGCAGCGTCGCCACACATTGCGCGTGATCGCGCTTGCATATGTCATGTCAGTGAAACGTCGTAGACATAGTGTGCCCACCCATTCTTAACCGATTGGGGAAGCACCCGTGTTGAACAAGACTCCGCTGTGCCTGGCGATCACGCTGACGTTGGCGGCGGCCGCGTGGAGCCCGCTTGCGCAGGCGGCCGAGGGTGCGGCAGCTGCAACCGGTGCGTCCGGCGCGGCGGCCATCGATCTGGAGCGCCTGGAAGTGCGCCCGCAGGTGGAATCGCAGGTGCGCGCAGTCGATCTCAAGCGGGGCTCCGATGCCATCCAGGATGCCGTGGCCTCCGATGCGATGGGCCGCTACCCCGACAAGAATGTTGCAGAATCCTTGCAGCGCCTGCCCGGCGTCAGCGTCACCCGCGATCAGGGCGAAGGCCGCTTCGTGGTGATCCGCGGCCTGGATTCGGCGCTCAACAGCGTCACCATCGACGGCATGACCATGGGCACGCCGGAAGACGGCACGCGCTCGGCACCGCTGGACGTGATTCCGTCCGACTCGACCGAACGCCTGAAGGTGGTCAAGTCGCCGACCCCGGACATGCCGGGCGATTCCATCGGCGGTGCGATCCAGGTCGAGTCCACCTCCGCGTTCGATCGCGATGGCCGCACGCTGCGCGGCTCGATCGAAGGCAGCCACCAGTCGCTGTCGGGCAAGACCAGCCCCAAGGGCGCGTTCAACTACAGCGATATCTTCGACGGCACCTTCGGCGTCGCAGTGGGTGTGAACTACCAGGACCGCGAATTCGAATCCGACAATACCGAAGTGGCCTACGACAGCTTCGACGGCGGTGCGGCCGACGATCTGTTCGCCGGCGAGGTGCAGCGCCGCAAGTACTTCATCGAGCGCACCCGCATGGGTGCCAACCTCAATCTGGACTGGCGCCCCGACGCGGACAACCGCTATTACCTGCGCACGCTGTACAGCCGCTTCGACGATGCCGAAACGCGCCAGCGCACCATCTTCGGCCTGGCCGATGGCCAGGTCAGCGCCAATGGCGATGGCACCTACGAGGTGGCCGACCTGCCGGCCGATTCCATCTCCAAGCGCGTGCGCTATCGCACCAAGAAGGAAGACACCATGGCCTTGAGCGTGGGCGGTGAAAACCGTCTGAGCGCGGCCACGGTGGACTACAAGCTGGGCTACACCAAGACCACCGAGCGCGTGAACGACGAGATGGAGGCGCGCTTCAACTATGACGGCGACGACCTGTCGGCGACGGTCGACCAGAACAGCGGCATTCCGCGCCTGGGCTTTTCCGACAACGGCTGGCAGAGCAACGACGATTTCGTGTTCGACCGCTTCGTGCTTGCGCCCAAGCGGGTGGACGACAGCGAGCGCAGCGCGCAGATCAACGTGCGCTTCGACGGCGAGCATTCCAGCCTGAAGATGGGTGTGCTCGGCCGCTGGCGCGAGCGCGATGTCAATGTGGACGAAAGCGAGCTGCGTCGCGGTCCAGCGATCGATCTGAGCGACTGGACCACCGCCGCACCGGAACACCGCGGCGGTACCCTGGGCGAAAGCATCGGCTCGGACGGCATGCGCCGTTACTGGAACACCTCCGGCAATCTGTACAGTGCGCGCCCGCAGGATGTCGGCGGCAATCTGCAGACCTCGCTGCAGGACGACTACAAGGCCACCGAAGACGTGTTCGCCACCTATGTGATGGGCACCTGGGACATCGGCGCACTGCGCGCGATTGCCGGTGTGCGCGTGGAAAACACCCAGTTCGACGCCATCGGCAATCAGGTCGACGTGGCCGAGAACGGCCGCACCGCCACGGTCACGCCGCGCGAAGCCTCCAGCAGCTACACCAATGTGCTGCCTGGCCTGCATCTGCGCTACGACACCGGCAACGACTGGGTGTTGCGGTTTGCCGCCAACAAGACCTTGTCGCGGCCTGCGTTCGGCGATGTCTCCCCGCGCGTGAGCATCAATCGTGGCGACAACGAGGTGAACGTCGGCAACCCCGATCTCGATCCGTATCGCTCCAGCAACCTGGACCTGTCGTTCGAAAAGTACATCGGCAGCACCGGCCTGATCTCGCTGGGCGTGTTCAACAAGTCGATCGACGACTACATCGTGCAGACCATCAGCACCAACGATGCCGAGTTCCCCGACCTGCAGGTCACGCGCTCGATCAACGGCGACACCGCCAAGGTGCGCGGCGCCGAATTCAACTGGCAGCAGGCGCTGGACTTCCTGCCCGAAGGCTGGAACGGCCTGCTGGTCGGCGCCAGCGCCACCGTGCTGGACAGTGACTTCGATCCCGGCCTGAGCGATCGCGCCGGCGAGGACTTCACCTTGCCGCGCTCGTCCAAGCGCATCTACAGCGGCCACCTGGGCTACGAAAAATACGGCTTCAGTGCGCGGGTTGCGGCGGTGTACCGCAGCGAGTACCTGGACACCATCGGCGAAAGCCGCGCGTACGATATCTATGTCGCCCCGCATACCCAGCTGGATTTCAGCATGAACTACCAATTCAACAGCCACGTCAGCCTGTATCTGGAAGCGCAGAACCTGCTGGACGAACCGCTGGAGCTGTACCAGGGCGTGCCCTCGCGCACGCTGCAGAACGAAGAATACGGCCGCACCTATGCGCTCGGCCTGAAGGTGGCACTGTGATCGCAACGCGCACGCGGCTCCACACAACGTTACTCCACACCACGCTGCTCGCCAGCGCGCTGGCGCTGACCGCCTGCGCCAGCGCACCGGTCGATCGCGAAGCCGACGAGGCATTGCTGAAAGACCCCTTGCTCAGCGAGGCCAAGGTGGCGCACCAGGTGGTGCCGGAGGCCTTCATCACCGCGCTGACCCCGGCCGACAATCTGGATTCGCCGGCCAGCTGGAGTGCGCCCGATGGCAGCCGCTGGTTGATCGCCACCGCCAAGGCCACGCATGCGCTGGTGGTGTTCGATGGCGATAGCGGCAAGCGCCTGCGCGTGGTCGGCGGCAAGGGCAAGGCGCTGGGCAAGCTGGATCGCCCGAACGGGATTTCGGTGGTCGATGATCTGGTGTTCGTGGTCGAGCGCGACAACCGCCGCGTGCAGGTGTTTGCGCTGCCCGACTTCAAGCCGCTGACCAGCTTCGGCCAGGACGAATTGCGCGAACCCTACGGCCTGTGGGTGCGCAAGCACGACGGCGGCTACGAGGTGGTGGTCAGCGACAACTACATGTCGCCGGCCAACAAGGATGTGCCGCCGCCGGTGGCCGAACTCGGTCAACGCTTTCGTCGCTATCAATTGAGCGCTGCGGGGCAGGGCTGGCAATCGCGGCTGACGCAAAGCTTCGGCGATACCAGCGACGCGGGCGCGATCCGGATCGCCGAGTCGGTGTTCGGCGACGAAGCGCATGCGCGCCTGATGATTGCCGAAGAAGATGTCGCCGTGGGTACGCAGTTGCGCGAATACGGCATGGACGGACGCTACCGCGGCCGCAATGTCGGCAGCGGCCTGTTCAAGGCGCAGGCCGAAGGCATGACGCTGTTTGCGTGCAAGGACGGCAGCGGCTACTGGATCGCCACCGATCAGTTCAAGGACCGCAGCGTGTTCCAGGTATTCGATCGCCAGAGCCTGGCGCATGTCGGTGCCTTCGCTGGCCGGGTGACCGCCAATACCGACGGTGTGTGGCTGGATCAACGCGGCGATGCGCGCTTTCCGGGCGGGGTGTTCTATGCCTTGCACGACGACCAGGCGGTGGCGGCATTCGACTGGCGCGATATCGCGCGCACGCTGCGCCTGAAAGAGTGCGCGCCATGAGCGCTGCACGTGCGGCGCTGTCTGCAGCGCTGTTGCTGGGGGCGATGGCGGGCACGCGGTCGTTCGCCGCCGAGCGCGCCGCCGAACCGAATACGCAGGTGCCGGCGGGTTCCAGCCACTATGTTGCCGATGGCTTCCCGGACCGCATCGTCGCCACGCCCGCGCAGGCGGCGGCGACCGGTTTCGCAGTGGCCTGGCGTACCGATGCCAGCGTCGATCAGCCGTGGCTGGAACTGGTGGTTGCCGGCGACTCGCCCGACGTGGGTACGCCGCGCCGTATCCGTGCCAGCACCGCCACGCTGGCCAGCGAAAACGGCAGCTCGCACCACCACCGCGCCGACATCGACGGGCTGAAGCCGGACACGCTGTACGCCTACCGCGTGCAGGGCAACCGTACCTGGGGTGCGTGGAATCATTTCCGCACCGCCGCCAGCCCCGACACACCGCTGACGCTGCTGTACTTCGGCGACACCCAGAACAAGAACCTCAGCCTGGTCTCGCGGGTGATCCGCCAGGCCTGGCGCTCGGCACCGGACGCCAGGCTGGCCCTGTTCGCCGGCGATCTGGTCAGCGGCAAGGACGGCCAGGACGACAACGAATGGGCCGAATGGTTCGAAGCCGGGCGCTGGTTGCTGGAAGGCACCGCAGTGGCGCCGGCGCCGGGCAATCACGAATATCACGAAGAGGGCGACGACACCCCGCAGGCCACGCGCACGCTCGGCAACCACTGGCCGGTGACCTTCGCCCTGCCGCGCAACGGGCCGTCGGCCACGGCGCGCACCAGCTACTGGTTCGACTATCAGGGCGTGCGCATCGCCGTGCTGGACGGCACCTCGGTGCTGGATCTGGGCACCGGCCCGGCACAGGCGCAGTGGCTGGACAAGGTGCTGTCCGACAACCCGCACCCGTGGTCGATCGTGCTGATCCACCAGCCGTTCTTTTCCCCGCGCGCCGATCGCGAGAACCAGAAGCTGGTCGAGCAGGTGCTGCCGGTGATCCGCCGCCACAAGGTCGATCTGGTGCTGCAGGGCCACGACCACACCTACGGCCGGCGCGGCGATGACGCAGGGCAGGCGACGCCGGTGTTCGTGGTCTCGGTGGCCGGGCCCAAGCAGTACCGGCTCTCGGACATGGCGCGCAAGACCATGCGTCCGGTCGGCGAAGACACCCAGCTCTATCAGGTGCTTCGCATCGACAACCAGAAGTTGCGTTACGAGTCGCGCACCGCCACCGGACGTCTCTACGATGCGTTCGAGCTGGAGCGCGGCAGCGATGGCGGCAAGCGGCTGGTAGAGCAGGAAGCCGGGCGCATCGCACCGCGCGATTGCCCGCGCAGCGCAACCCTGAAGGGACGCGCGGATCGGTGCTGGGAGTGAGGTGAGACGACGGCAGCGTGGCGAGGCCAGCCGTGCGGGATGACGAGGCTGTGAGCGAACTTCGGTTCTGGATTGATTGTGCAAATCGGCGGTAGGCGTAACCATTTAAAATTGTGAATTACGTCACACTAATAATGGGACTACTGTTACGGCTGACCGGAGCTCCATCCGGGTAGCCGGCTTCGGTGCGGTGCTTCGGTGGAGGTCTGGTTCCCCCAGCCCGCGAGAGCCCCCCCCATGATTCCCCACGTGTTCCATCTCACTGCGCCGACCAAGCACCTGCTCTGGGAAGAGCGCAAGATCCGGGCCCGCCTGCAGCGGCTGTTGCCGGGCTGGACCTGCCATGTCTGGGACGACGCCGACAACTCCGCACTGATGCGTCGCGCGTTCCCGGAATTCGCCGACCGCTACGAGGCGATACGCTTCGGTGTGATGAAGGCCGACATCGCCCGCTGCGCCTATATGCATAGCTACGGCGGGTTCTATTTCGACACCGATTACAAGCTGCTGCGCACGCTTGGCGCGGACGTACTGGCACAGCAATGCGTGCTGCCGATCGAAGAGGGCGCGCCCGGCAACGAGCAGTTCAAGATCGGCAATGCCGTGTTCGGCTCGGAGGCAGGGCATCCGTTCTGGCGCGCCTTCATCGAGCACATCTTCACCACGCATGCGCCTGAGACGCTGGAAGACCACCGGCAGATTCCGATGATCTCCGGCCCGCGCGGGCTGACGCGTTTCTACAACGCGCATGCCGGCGAGTTTGCCGGCATCGTGTTCCCGGCGCGCGATGCGTTCCATCCGGATCGCACCTGGTTCGGGCTCGGCCACCGTGGCGGCACCGTCGCGGTGGGCTCGCATCTGTGCTGGGCGTCCTGGCGCGGCAAGTCGCCACGCCGGGCCGTGACCAATTACCTGCGCCGCAAGCTGAGCGCCGTGCCGATCTGACCCGGCCGGGCGGGACATCGCCGCGCGCGACGGCAAGGGCGCGCGGTGAGCTTCGGGGCGGCCGCGCACCTGTCCGAGGCGCGCAAGTACTGCCTGCGTCGCCTTGACTTCAAGCGGCTCACAAAACCACGGCGCTCACCGATCAGTGAGCGCAATCGGTACTCGGAATCGGCGTGCACCACTCGGATACCGAAGTTCCTACGCGCCGTCCGCTACAACCTGAGGACGGCTCGCCAAGTCCTGCAGGTGGCTCTCAGGCCGCCTCGGCCTGGGCCTGGCGCGGACCTTCCTTCAGCGCACGCGCGATCAACCCGACCAGCAGATCGAGCTCGTCTTCGTCCATCGCAAAGTGCGGGGTGAAGCGCAGCGAATTCTCGCCGCCATGGATGACGTTGACGCCGCGATGGCGCAGCCACTCTTCGGTGGAACCGGCGCCATAGCACTTGAATTGCGGCGCCAGCTCGCAGGAAAACAGCAAGCCGGTGCCCTGCACCTTGGTGATCAAACCGCCCAGCTCGGACTGCAGTGCCTGCAGCTTGGCGATCGCCTGCGCGCCGCGGCTGCGGATGTTCTCGCGCACCTGCGGGGTGAACAACGCCAGCGTGGCGCAGGCGACATCCAGCGCACGCGGATTGGTGGTCATGGTGTTGCCGTAGGTGCCCTTGCGGTACACCTGCGCGGCGTGTTCGGTCACCGCCAGCACCGACAGCGGGTATTGCGCAGCGTTGAGCGCCTTGGAATAGGTCTCCAGATCCGGCGGGTCGAGCTGCTCGAAGCCGGGGTAATCCACCACCGACAGCACGCCGTGCGCGCGCAGGCCGGCCTGGATCGAGTCCACCAGCAGCAGGCTGCCATGCAGGCGGGTCAGTTCGCGCGCTGCGGCATAGAACGCGGCCGGCAATGCGCGGCCCGGGTCGCCTTCGCCCATCACCGGCTCCAGGAACACCGCCTCGATGAACCAGTGATTGCGCGCGGCCTCGTCGAAGGCGCGCTGCAGCGCCGCCACGTCGTACGGCGCGATCGCGATCACCGAGTCTTCGTCGCGGTAGCTGGCCAGGTACTTGGTGTAGGTCTTGCGGCTGGAATCGGAATACAGGCCGGGGCGGTCGGTGCGGCCATGGAAGCTGCCCTTGACCACCACGCGCTTGATGCTGGCGCCGGCGTGACGCGCGCCCGGGTCGGTGTGCAGCTTGGCGTTGGTATCGACGATGCGCGCGGCCAGGCCGACTGCTTCGGAGCCCGAGTTGAGACACATGAAGCGTGCGAATGGACAGCCGCCGCGGGTATGGCCGATCTCGGCGCGCAGGGCGCGGTCGAGCCGGCGCTGCGCCAGGCTGGGGGTCATCACGTTGGCCATCACCTGCGGACGCGCCATCGCCTCGAGCACCGGCGCGGGGGTGTGGCCGAAGCCAAGCATGCCGTAGCCGCCGGCGTCGTACAGCACCGCGCCCTTGAGCGTGATCACCCAAGGCCCGCGCGCGGCCAGCGCCACGTATGGGGTCACCGCATCGTCGGCGTAGAAATTGATGAAGCCGTCCTGCACCGCATTGATCTGGGCGTCTTCGTCCAGGTCCAGCAGGTCGGCGGCCTCCGCGCGCACCTGCGCGTACTCGGCGGCCGCGGCGTCGATGGCGCTTGCCAGATCCGGGTGGTTGGCGGCCAGACGCACGATGCTGGCATCGTCCAGGCCATCGGTCAGGCGGCGGCCGGCGTGGGCACGCAGCGGGGCGAGCGGGGCGAGGACGGACATGGCGCATCTCCTGCAAGGTGGCGTTCCCTTCCTATTATCGGCAGAAGATCGGCGTTTGGCAGCGTGAATCCGGGCAGGAAGTCGGGTATTTTCGTCGAATCGACGAACCAATTGGGCAAAAGTGAAAATCACTCCCTCCGACGAACGCCTGCTGTCGCTGCTGCGCGAGGACGCGCGCGCCTCCACCGCGCAGATTGCGCGCCGGCTCGGGCTGTCGCGTACCACCGTGCAGAGCCGGATCGAAAAACTCGAACGCGACGGCGTGATCAGCGGCTACACCGTGCGCACCCACGACGCCTACGAACAGGGCCGTATCCGCGCGCATATCCTGATCACCGTGCTGCCCAAGAAGATGCCGGCCGTGGTCAAGGCGCTGCGCGATATCCCGCAGGTGCGCCTGCTGCACTCGGTCAGCGGCGCCTACGACCTGATCGCCCTGGGCGTGGTCGGCGGCGTCAACGAGATGGACGTACTCACCGACGCCATCGGCGCGATCGACGGTGTGGAGCGCACGACGACGTCGATCATTTTGTCAACGAAGTTTGAGCGGTGAGGGGCCGGGATTGGGAATTGGGGATTGGGGATTGGGGATTCGTAAAAGCAGGCTGGCTGGTGTCGGACGCGTTCCGGTCCGCGGATCCTGCTCCTGCGAATCTCCAATCCCGAATCTCCAATCCCCGCCTCACCGCGAATCCCCAATCCCGAATCTCCAATCCCGGCCGCAGTTACAATATCCGGCTCCTCAGCCAACACATCCTGCGGCCTTGAAGAAGTCCGATTTCAACTATTCGCTGCCCGACGAGCTGATTGCCCAGGCGCCGTTGGCCGAGCGGGCGGCCAGCCGCTTGCTGGTGGTGCCGCCGTCGCCGCAGGCGCTGGTCGACCGGCAGGTGCGGGATCTGCCCGAGCTGCTGCAGCCGGGCGATCTGCTGATCTTCAACGATACCCGGGTGATCCCGGCGCGGCTGTTCGGGCAGAAGGCCAGTGGCGGGCGGGTGGAAATCCTAATTGAGCGCTTGCTTGGCGAGCGCGAGGCGCGGGTGCAGATCGGCGCCAGCAAGTCGCCCAAGGCCGGCAGCTGGATCGCGCTGGATGCCGGCGGCCAGGCCGAGGTGCTGGGCCGCGACGGCGAGTTCTATCTGCTGCGCTTCGAGATTCCCACGCCGCTGGAGCACTGGCTGCTGGAAGCCGGGCGCCTGCCGCTGCCGCCGTACATCCGCCGCGAGCCGGGAGTGGAAGACCGCGAGCGCTACCAGACCGTGTTCGCGCGCGAAGTCGGCGCGGTCGCCGCGCCCACCGCCGGGCTGCATTTCGACGAGGCGTTGCTGGCGCGGTTGCGCGAGCGTGGGGTGGAGTTCGGCCATGTCACCTTGCATGTGGGCGCCGGCACCTTCCAGCCGGTGCGCGTGGATGCGCTCGACCAGCACGTGATGCACACCGAGTGGCTCAACGTCGGCGCCGCGCTGGTCGAGCAGGTGCGCCGTACCCGGGCACGTGGTGGCCGCGTCATCGCGGTGGGAACCACCGTGGTGCGCTCGCTGGAAAGCGCCTGGCGCATCAGCGATGCCGCGCCCGAGGGCGAACTGCTGCCGTTCGCCGGCGAAACCCAGATCTTCATCCTGCCCGGCTACCGCATCCGCAGCGTCGATGCGA
Source organism: Xanthomonas sp. NCPPB 1826 (assembly GCF_056725285.1). Taxonomy (NCBI): domain Bacteria; kingdom Pseudomonadati; phylum Pseudomonadota; class Gammaproteobacteria; order Lysobacterales; family Lysobacteraceae; genus Xanthomonas; species Xanthomonas sp. NCPPB 1826. The sequence continues at coordinate 3,026,465 of NZ_CM161521.1, read as the reverse complement.
TGGTCACCAACTTCCATCTGCCCGAAAGCACGCTGCTGATGATGGTCTCGGCCTTCGCCGGCCGCGAGCGCATCTTCGCCGCCTATCAACACGCCATCGAACAGCGCTATCGCTTCTTTTCCTACGGCGATGCGATGTTGCTGTGGAGCAGGGATTGGGGAGTCGGGAGTGGGGATTCGTAACAGCACTCCGCTCGCCGCCTTCTCGCTTTTGCCAATCCCGAATCCCCAATTTCCAATCCCGGCCTTTCAATGTCCCGACTCCAGTTCCAGCTCCAAGCCACCGACGGCCATGCCCGGCGTGGGCGTCTGACCTTTCCGCGTGGCACCGTCGAGACGCCGGCGTTCATGCCGGTGGGCACCTATGGCTCGGTCAAGGGCATCCTGCCCGAGCAGATCCGCGCGCTGGGTGCGGAGATCATCCTGGGCAATACCTTCCACCTGTATCTGCGCCCGGGCCTGGATGTGATCGGCGATCACGGCGGGTTGCACGGGTTTGCGCGCTGGGACGGGCCGATCCTCACCGATTCGGGCGGGTTCCAGGTGTTTTCGCTGGCGCATCGCCGCAAGATCACCGAGCAGGGCGTGACCTTCGCCTCGCCCACCGATGGTGCGCGGGTGTTCCTGGGTCCGGAAGAGAGCATGCAGATCCAGAAGGTGCTCGATTCGGACATCGTGATGATCTTCGACGAATGCACGCCGTACCCGGCCACCGAAGAGGTGGCGCGGCGCTCGATGGAGCTGAGCCTGCGCTGGGCGCAGCGCTCGCGGCAGGCGCATGACGGGCTGGGCAACGACGCGGCGCTGTTCGGCATCGTGCAGGGCGGGGTGCATCCGGACCTGCGCAGCCGCTCGCTGGACGGGCTGCAGGGCATCGGGTTCGACGGCTACGCCATCGGCGGGCTGGCGGTGGGCGAGCCGGAGCATGAGCGCAACGCGATGCTGGAACACCTGCATCCGCGCCTGCCGGCCGAGCGCCCGCGCTATCTGATGGGCGTGGGCCGGCCGGAGGACCTGGTCGAGGGCGTGGCGCGTGGTGTGGACATGTTCGACTGCGTGATGCCCACCCGCAATGCGCGCAACGGGCATTACTTCACCTCCTTCGGCACCGTGCGCATCCGCAACGCCAAGTACGAGCGCGACCTGGACACCATCGAGCCGGGCTGCGGCTGCCATGCCTGCAGCAGCGGCTACACGCGCTCCTACCTGCGCCATCTGGACCGTTGCAACGAGATGCTGGCGCCGATGCTGGGCACCCTGCACAACCTCTGGTACTACGAGAAGTTGATGGCCGACCTGCGTGCGGCGATCGCCTCGGGAACCTTTGCCGAGTTCCGGCGGTCCTTCTATGCGGCACGCGGCGCCATCACGCCGCCGTTGCCGGGGGAAACCAGCTGAGACCGGCCGTCCGCGCCCTTGCGCGGACGGTTTGGAACCTGCATGGCATAATTCCCGGCTGTTCCGCTCCGGCGGTACCTGAATAGCGAGCGGCCGGTTGGCGCGCTGGCACCCAAACTAGGATGCACTGAATGAATCTGCTCGATTTCTTGATCCCCGTCGCCCAGGCGCAGGCCACTGGCGGCGCGCCGGCGCCCGGCCCGATGGGAGGCCTGTCCACCTTCGCGTTGCCGATCATCCTGATCGCGGTCATGTACTTCCTGATGATCCGCCCGCAGATGAAGCGCCAGAAGGAGCACAAGTCGCTGCTGGACAAGCTGGCGCGCGGCGACGAAGTCATCACCTCCGGCGGCGTGGCGGGCGTGATCACAGATATCGGCGACAACTTCATCACCGTGGAAGTGGCCGACAACGTGCGCATCCGCGTGCAGAAGAGTGCCGTGGGCCACGTGCTGCCCAAGGGCACGCTGAAGTCTGCCAACTAAGCGGCAACCAACCCGCTGCGCCCACTGTCAGGTGGGCGCAGTCGGTGCCGCGAACCGGCGTTGACCGCCGCATCCACCTGACGACCGCTGGCGCCGTTGTGTTGGCCGCTTGAAGTCGTTCTCACTGCTAGGCGCGCCGCCGGGATGGTGTCGCGCGGGACTGTCGCAATGCTCGAATTTCCTCGCTGGAAGTATTTCCTGATCCTGCTGGTGCTGGCGGTCAGCGCGTTGTACGCGTTGCCCAACATCTACCAGAAGGACCCGTCCGTGCAGATCACCGCCAGCCGCGGTGCCCAGCTCGACGACGCCTTGCGCAGCCGCATCGACGCCGACCTCAAGGCCGCCGGCATCACGCCGAAGGCCGTCACCCGCGAAGGCGACAGCCTGATGGTGCGCCTGCCCAACTTGCAGGCACAGACCCGCGCCAACGACGTGCTGCGCCAGCAACTGGGCGAGAACTACACGGTGGCGCTGAATCTGGCCTCGACCGTGCCGGACTGGCTGGCCAAGCTGGGCGGCCGGCCGATGGTGCTGGGCCTGGACCTGGTCGGCGGCGTGCACTTCGCCATGCAGGTGGACCAGAAGGCCGCGCTGGAAAAGCGCCTGGACGGCTTTGCCGAAGACATCCGCACCACGCTGCGTGACGGCCGTATCGCCTACCGCTCGGTCGAGCGCCGCGGCGACAACAGCATCCAGGTCAGCCTGAGCGAGGGCGCCAGCGTCGACGCCGCGCGTACCGCGCTGGCCAAGTCGCAGCCGACCCTGACCTACGACGTCAGCGGCCAGAACATCTCGGTCAAGGTGCCGGAGGCCGAACTCAAGCAGATCGCCAGTGGCGCGATCGAGCAGAACCTCACCACCTTGCGCAACCGCGTCAACGCGCTGGGCGTGTCCGAACCGACCATCCAGCGCCAGGGCGAGGACCGCATCGTGGTCGAACTGCCCGGCCTGCAGGACACCGCCGAGGCCAAGCGCCTGATCGGCGCCACCGCCTCGCTGGAGTTCCGTGCGGTGGTCGAAGGCAATGCCGAAGACGCCGTGCGCAGCGGCAGCATCCCGCCCGAAGCCAAGGTCTACCGCGTGCGCGATACCGGCGCGCCGGTGCTGCTCAACAAGCGCGCGCTGGTGACCGGCGACCAGATGGTCAGCGCCAGCGTCAGCACCGACCAGAACGGCATGCCAGCGGTGGCGGTGACGCTCAACAACGTCGCCGGCCAGCGCATGCTCGACTACACCAGCGCCAACGTCGGCAAGCTGATGTCGGTGGTCTACATCGAGCGCATTCCCACCGTCAGCATGGTCGACGGCAAGGAAGTGCGCAGCGTGCGGGTCAAGGAAGAGGCGCTGTCGCCCACCCGTATCGCCGGCGTGTTCGGTAAGAACTTCCAGACCACCGGCTTGGAGAAGGTGGAGGCCGAGAACCTGGCCAAGCTGCTGAAATCTGGTTCGTTGGCCGCACCGATGGATTTCGTCGAGGAATACGTGATCGGCCCGAGCCTGGGCGCAGAGAACGTGGAGCGCGGCGTCACTGCGGTGATCTACTCGTTCCTGTTCACGCTGGTGTTCTTCACCGTCTACTACCGCGTGTTCGGCGCGATCACCTCGGTGGCGCTGTTGTTCAACCTGCTGATCGTGGTGGCGGTGATGTCGCTGTTCGGCGCCACCATGACACTGCCGGGGTTTGCCGGTCTGGCCCTGTCGGTGGGCCTGTCGGTGGACGCCAACGTGCTGATCAACGAGCGTATCCGCGAGGAACTGCGACTGGGTGTGCCGGCCAAATCGGCGATTGCCGCCGGTTATGAAAAGGCCGGCGGCACCATCCTGGACGCCAACCTCACCGGCCTGATCGTGGCGGTGGCCTTGTACGCGTTCGGCACCGGCCCGCTGAAGGGCTTCGCGCTGACCATGATGATCGGTATCTTCGCCTCGATGTTCACCGCGATCACCGTGTCGCGTGCGCTGGCGGTGCTGATCTACGGCCGCCGCAAGAAGCTGAAGACCGTCGCCATCTGAGATGCGAGTCCGGCCTTGCCCCTTGCAGCGCGCTGCTAGGGGTAGGGGATGAATCCCTTCGCAAGCGTTGCGCATCCTGACGGTGCGCAACGTCTAAACGGAAGATCTTTTCCATGAAATTGTTCCCGCTCCATCTCATTCCCAACGACACCAAGATCGACTTCATGCGCCTGCGCAAGCCGGTGCTGATCCTGATGCTGGTGATCGCGGTGGCCTCGGTCGGCGTCATCGTCGGCAAGGGCTTCAACTACGCGCTGGAATTCACCGGCGGCACGCTGGTGCAGACCTCGTTCCAGAAGACCGTGGACGTGGACCAGGTGCGTGAGCAGCTGGCCAGGGCCGGCTTCGAGAACGCCCAGGTGCAGAACGCGCGCGGCGGCAACGAAGTGATGATCCGCCTGCAGGCGCGCGAGCAGCACAACAACCGCGACGATGCCGCAACCACCGTCGCCGAAGAAGTGCGCAAGGCGGTCAGCACCGCGCAGAACCCCGCCACCGTGCAGCCGGGCGAGTTCGTCGGCCCGCAGGTCGGCAAGGACCTCGCCTTGAACGGTGTGTATGCCACGGTGTTCATGCTGGTGGGCTTTCTGATCTACATCGCCTTCCGCTTCGAGTGGAAGTTCGCGGTGGTCGCCAGCCTGACCGCCTTGTTCGACCTGCTGGTCACCGTGGCCTTCGTGTCGCTGACCGGCCGCGAGTTCGATCTGACCGTGCTGGCGGGCCTGTTGTCGGTGATGGGCTTTGCGATCAACGACATCATCGTGGTGTTCGACCGCGTGCGCGAAAACTTCCGCGCGCTGCGGGTGGAGCCGCTGGAAGTGCTGAACCGCTCGATCAACCAGACGCTGTCGCGCACGGTGATCACCGCGGTGATGTTCTTCCTGTCGGCACTGGCGTTGTACATCTACGGCGGTGAGTCGATGGAAGGCCTGGCCGAGACGCACATGATCGGCGCGGTGATCGTGGTGATCTCCTCGGTGATCGTCGCAGTGCCGATGCTGAGTATCGGGCCGTTCGCCGTCACCAAGCAGGATCTGCTGCCCAAGGCCAAGGATGTGGAGGCGCTGGCGCGTCGTCCTTGATCGGTTGAGTGGGATGACTCACGAAAAAACCGCGCATTGCGCGGTTTTTTCGTTCCTGGCGTTGGACGCCGTGACTGCAAGGTTGTGCAGTGTGACGCCACGACTCAAGATCGTGAAAACTAGGAATTTCGTCGGGCACGTGATGCTCATCGATACGCAGTGCGTGCAGTAGAGAAACAACAGCGCCGCCAAACGCCTGATTCTGTGTGCCCGCAGTCACCTCGCATCGGTCGCCAAGCGGGTGAGGAACGCCTCGACCTCCGCCTGGCCCATCTGCGCCGGATGGCGCTTGCCGCTGGTCAGGATGAAGCGCGGTATCCGGCTCGGATAAGCCTGCTCGCTGCGCAGGCTGTAGTGCCGAATCCGCAGGCGGTCGCCCAGCCGATTGAGTAGCCAGAGCGGTGGAAGTGCTGTTACGCGAATGTTTTTGGGGTGTATCTCATACGCCTGCCTCCTTGCTGGATAACACCGCAAGCATCCGCATGGTCGCGGCCGCTTGCCATCGTGTAATCCCGTGACCCGGCTAGGATTTCCCCGATTCACAAAGCGCCAGCGATCGAAGATACTCAGCGCAACACCGCATTTCGGCGGTCCAATAGTAGTTAGGCGGCAGGGGAAGACTATAACGGCGGGACGATTGCTGGTGAAAATTGCGCTTCCGAATAGACATCACGAGATTGATGCCGAAGAACTAGAAACGCTTGTTTTGGAGCATCAGTCGGAATTTCATCCGCTATTTGAGCGAGCGATAGATGTTGATGACGCTAGAGTCCAGCTGGTAGATGACAGCGTCGAGATTGAGCAGGTCGAGGTGGATGAAGACGGGAGATCTGGGTGCGTGAGTGTGGAGTTCATGTCCTCGTTTTATGCAGGATGCAAAGACATGGACTCGACAAACTGGCACCAGGAAGACCTGCCTTTTTCCATTGAGAATGGCGTTCTGATCTTTGACATACCCATCCCTGTTCACTGGCGAGTTGATAACTAGGCGCATGCCGCCTAACAATTCATTCAAGCCGAATCCGCTTCTCGGGTCGGCTTAATCATGCATTAGCCCTACAAGGAGCAAGCGTGCACAAGATTGCATTCATCCAAATAAACAAAAATCCAAGCTCAGCGGAACTAAAAGAGCTTCATCGCTTGTTAGATGCAGGGACAGCGACAGTAGGCGATCTGCCTCAAGTTGGGGATTATTTCTCTATTGTCGAAAATCCATTGATAGTTTACGAATGTTTACGCCTAGACAAGAGCGAAACAACCAAGCTAACACCGCATCCATTTGAAGGGCATGAAGCAACCATTTATGCATCTATGCATGCACGCAAAGGGCAGGCCTAACAGTTCGTTCAAGCCGACGCCGCATCGTGGCGTCGACCACGTGCCTGCGCTACGCTAGCACGTGTCCGCTGCCCCGCTGCGGGGCGGCTTAACTCCGGCGTTAGGCCTCAAGGGTAGCAACATGAGTGACGAAGAAGAGCTAATCATCACACCAGTCCCGGCACTAGTAGCTGTTCTCTTTCGCCTGGAACAGGGAAAAGGCTCCGCACTCACAAAAGCTGAGGTGATTGAGGCACGTGATAACTCGACCTGCATCGCTCTTCCTAAATCAGCTTATGAGGCAATGGTCAAAGCACGCGGCTACGACGACATAGACGCGGATCTAGCGTGGGAAGAATGGCTTGGTATCAGGGGCTCACTTCACTCGTCGGATGAAGCCTAACAGTTCATTCAAGCCGACCGCTGCTTCGCAGCGTCGGCTTAACTCTGGCGTTAGGGTTCAGGAGGAAAGTGCTGTGAACTGGAAGCGCATCATTGGATGGTCCGCTCTTCTCATGATCCTAGCCAATGGTATTGGTGTTCTTAGCGGAGTCTGGATGGCTCATTCGGAGATTGATCCGGCGACCATCGATCAACTAGTGGAGAAAGCCCGTCTTTTTCGGCGCGTTGCAATTGGTCTTATTGCAGTCGTCTGCTACTGGCGCCTTGCCGCTGATGCTCCGACTCGTAGAGCCTGGCATGTCATTGCTGCATTCTTGCTAGTACAGCTCATCGACATGGCTCTATCTTTGGCATTCGGTGCACAAGTCAGTGAGTTGATCGAGCCGTGGGGTATGTTGTGCTCTATGTTGTACGCCTTAGCAGGCTACGTTCTAGCAAGACTGAGCCCTAACAATTCATTCAAGCCGAACCCGCTTCGCGGCTCGGCTTAATTCAAACGTTAGCCTTCACTTTGGAGTTCTTCATGCTCTCTGACATTGGATCATGGGCATCGATAGTCTCACTGCCCATAACCATTTGGGTGCTAATCGAGACTCATCGGATCAAAGCGCACTTTGCTGCACGCGCACGCATCCCCGAGATACGAGCGGCCCTTGCCACAGCTTCTCTATCCTATCTAAGCAATATCAAGCCAAATGGCGACATCAATGCCGCATACGAAGACTTGGCAAAGATAATCGCACTTTTGAAGAGCCTTCAAGACAAACCTGCCAAAAAGAGCCTGAGCACACTCAGCGGCACGATTAGCAAAATTAGTCACGTTTGCAACGCTCGACTTGCCAGCCAAAGCGACCTATGGGGCGCTTACACATCGACCATTGAAATCACCACTTCGCTCGAGCAGATCGAGCGTGACATGACTTGGAAGTAGACCATGCCTACAGATTCTGAAATTAATCGGCTACTCAATGCCATGACAAAGGCGACTGTTTCAAACGAATTGTCATGGGACATGGTTCCTGCGCCTGGCGCGCTCGAATCCGGCACAAACGATATTTTTCCGGTCTACCTCCAGACCAAATACAAGTCCCAGGTAGTTGGGCTGTACGAGCGACGATACAAAGATTACTTTTCCGATTTCGATAGCTTTCTTTGGACTTCGCGCATCGGAATTGCCTTCTTCGACCAATTCAGGCGCGTTGCGTGGGAGCACGAAGAGCCAAGCGTTGCGCTCAATAACCTGTTTCAGGTTGCCCGAGATTCCGCCTCTGGAATAGATGACATATTCTCAAATCTGCTCAATTAACAGTGAGGGCTAACAATTAATCCAAGCCTACGCCGTTTCGCGGCACGGCTTAATTCCAGCGTTAGCTTTCACTAAATAAACGGAGATAACTTGAAACTTTTAATACCTTCGTCCAAACAGTTCAAAAGTTGGACTATGCTAAATAGAATTGGCTATGTTGGAGCTGCAATTGGAATATTTGTGGGTTCAGTCCAGCTGATTATCTGGACTATTGGTATTTGCCAATGGCTGGAACCCGCTCCATCGAAGCTGAGTGCTCAAGACCTCCTCACCATTGATCAGAATCCGACTAAATTAGAAATAACGAGGGTAGAAAAAGAAAAAAACAGTTCCAGCGATGAATTAGTAACTTTTACTATAAAAAACACATCTAATGTGACCGCAAAAAATGTCAGAGTAGAATTTTATAATTATGAATCTAATAAATCCCCATATGGTGATGAATTTGCTAACGGCTATAATGGTAATGGAGTAGATATTCGCGCTGGAGAAACTCGCAAGTACAAAGTAGCGTTACTAAGCGACTACGAAAACTTCTTTAATCCTGATGACTCAGGTGCGCTCCTTCTGAGGGTTTCAACAGAAATTCAATCTGAACGACCGTTTGAGTTGGAAGCACTTGCCTGTGGAGTAATCAATGGTGATATACCTCCTTGTACTTTCAGTACCTCGGGCAGGTCTACGGTTGTAGATATTAGATATGGCTCTATCTTTGGGCAAAAGTACCACGTACTAACTCAGTTCTATAATACTTTTCTCAAGGGTGAAGTTAAGTTTCTACCAAAGCTAACAATGCGCTCAAGCAAGGACGCGCCTAGCTGCGCCGCTTAGCTTGTCGTTAGGCCGCGTATGAAGATCACGGATGACCAAACAGATTCTCAATCGCTGGCAGACTTCGGGTCGCTGGCGGCTCAGCTGCTTTGCTCCGGCGAATTCCATGCTCTAGCACAGCAGTTTGGCTACGCGTTGGCTTACGACCGCGACCCAGCTTCTGCGATCCGAGAGGAGCTCAGCTTTAGCCTTGCTGAGATCGGGGCTTCTTCGCTTGGCCAGCCGCCAACCTCGCTGCCTTCCGTAAGCTACTTCAAGCCTAACGACACGGGTCTTTTCGCGCTCATTGAGCAGCTCATTCCCACCGACAGCAGCGGACATGTTCTACTTGAGCTCATTGTCAGTGGGCGGGGCCTGATAAACATGTCGCGCTTGAGCAGGTCAGTGCCGCGGCCTAACAATTCATTCAAGCCGACGCCGCTTCGCGGCGCGGCTTAATTCGGGCGTTAGGCCGTATGAGCGAGATTTCTAGCCGTCCAATGTTGCTGTTCTCACTTCAGCGCGCCCTGCTCGGCGGGGTGCATCCGGAGTTGCGTCAGGCTTCCATCGAGGCTGATCCAATCTCAAAAGTCATTCGGCTCCGCTTTGAGTGCGACGGCGCTCCGTCCGAGGCTGGTCGAGAGAGCTGCTCCTCTGCCGCGACGGAGGTCATCGCTGATTTTCCCGCTCCATGGCGGCTCGATGAGCATCATCTCGTAAGGCCGTCGCCGGGCTCTTTGTCTTCATTAGCTCATGTTGCATATCGGCGTGCAGAACCCCAGCATGCGTTCTAACAATTCATTCAAGCCGACGCCGCTTCGCAGTGCGGCTCAATTCAGGCGTTAGCTGACAGGGGAAACAATGTCGTTTTCACAGCGCATGGGCCTCAAGCCTATCGGGGAGCTAATTCAGACCGACGGAATTGACACCCCGTTGCGAAATGCCTTGTGGGATGCCTTGCACTTGTGCATATGGTCAGAGGCAAAGAATCCTGTGCGGTATGGCCAAGTGACCGGATCAAATGTTGAAACGCTGATCCTTCAACTCTGGCATCGATTCTTCCATCTTCCTCTCGACAGGGTGCCTGACTATATCGGCGATGCCGTTGAACACGTACGTAAATTTCACTTTGGCTGCGACTGGAATGAATGCTACGACCTGCTTGAATTCTGCGTTACGCATGCACCTGACGGCCTCTCTGCGTCGCTGACGAGATTTGCTAATCGCGTCCTCCAGGAACATCTTTCTGGCTACCGAATTGTGGATGGACTGGTAACGCCAATCACAAGCTCTGAAGAGATAGAAAGCATCCAGCAAGCTCTTAGCAACCCCGCCATAAACGCTGGCGCGGCCGCGCACTTCAAGCTCGCTCTCCAAATGCTATCTGATCGCAAGGCCCCGGATCATAGAAATTCGATCAAGGAGTCCATCAGCGCTGTCGAGGCGATCTGCAAAGAGCTAACTAATTACCCTTCTGCGACGCTTGGCCAGGCGCTCAAGCCATTGGAGGACAAGGGCCTAATTCATCCCGCTTTGAAATCTGCCCTATCCAAAATCTATGGATATACCTCGGATTCTGGCGGCATACGTCATGCAATGCTCGATGAGTCGTCGCTGTCGTTTGCTGACTCCAAGTTCATGCTTGTGGCATGCACGGCTTTTGCAAACTATTTGATCGACAAGTCACGCTCCACGGCTGTCAGCTAACAATTCATTCAAGCCGAAGCCGCTTCGCGGCTCGGCTTAATTCAGGCGTTGGGCAGTGGTGGGTCATTACAGCTTCGGCATCCGTCGTCGCGTGATGTTGCGTGTCCAGCGACTGGCTTGCGCGCGACCAGGTGGGCCAATAACGCCTCATTACCTGCGATTGCGTACCGACGCGGCTCATCAAACTCGTCGGCCAGATCCGGCAAATGCGCAAGCCAACCGAGTCGACGCAATGCGTTGCACTGCAGTCAGATGCAACGCACCCGCCACTCACTTCAGGCAGTGGTGCCCCCAAGCATGCGCGCAATAAGCGCAGCTTCTCGACGGGTCACAGATTCCAGTCGATCCGCATGCCTGCGATCAGTGCGTTCTTCAGATCGTTGCTGCGGGTGGGTTCGTTGAACTGGTCGGGGTTGATCACGTAGTGCAGGTTGGGGGCGATGCGCAGGCGCTTGGTGACCTGGATGCCGTAGCTGAGCTCCATCATGATCTGGTTGTCGGCCGGGGTGCCGGTGCCGCCGGCCGAAGCGCGGGCCAGGCGCAGGTTTTCGATCGCTTCGTCGCTGTACTTCTGCTGGGTGATCACAAAGGCGATGTTGTCCTGCGGGCGGCTGGCGAAGGTGCCTTTCTGCACCAGGCCCAGTTGCACGAAGTGGTCCTCGATCGCCTGGCCGCCGGTGCTCTTGAGGATGGCGCCGAACACGGTCAGGCCACGGGCGCCGGACGGATCCGGGTTGGTGACCTGTTGTTCGAAGCGGCCGAACATGCCCGAGCGGCCCTGCTTGTTCTCGTAGCCCAGGCCGCTGAGCACGGCCGGGTTGCCGTTGCGGTCGCGCAGCGGGTCGGTGTAGTCGGAGTTGTCCTGCCAGCCGCCCAGTTCGTACATCGCGGCCATGCTGCCGTCGCCGCCCTTGTTCTTGTAGCCGACCGCGTAAGGCACCACCACACCGGTGGTGTCGTCGGTGCTCCACTTCAGGCCATGCTGGCCGTCCTGGGCCTGCACCGGGTTCACCTCGTAGGCGCCCACATGCACGTAGACCTTGGGCGTGACCCAGGCGGTGGCATGCGCGGCCCAGCTGGACACCGGCCAGTAGGTGAAGTTGCTGGTGCGGAACACGAAGGTAGGATTGCCGCAGGCCGAGTTGCCCTGGAAGTACTGGCACAGGTCCGAGCCGAGGAAATGGATGTTGGCCACGCTGCGGCCGGCCTCCAGTTCCAGGCGGTCGTCGAACAGTTTCTGCAGCAGGGTGAAGTTGGCCAGCCGCGTGCCCTGGCCGCCGTAGATCTCCTGCACCGAGGTGCTGTTGCCGATGCTGCTGTTGGCCAGGTTGGTGCCGTGGCGGTTGGTGACGTACAGCTTGACCGTGGCGCCGCCCCAGCCGAACAGGCGGTCCATGTCGACGTCGGTACCGACCATCAGCTGGCCGGCATAGGCGTCGCCGTTCTTGCGGCCGCCATCGATCATCGATGCGGCTTCGCCGGTGTAACCCAGCTTGAGCTTGAAGGCATCGGCGGCATCCTGCGCGTGGGCGAGCGGGGTCAGCGCCAGTGCCAGCGACAGGCACAGCAGGCGGGGACGGGCATGGCGGGGGGCGAGGACGGTCATGGCAGGACTCCGAACGAAGGAAGGCGTGGCCGGGTGGCGAACGCGACAGCTAGGGGATGGGCAAGCCGCCGGCCGCGCACGAAGGTGCGCAGCGCAGCGGTGAAACCGGTCAGGGGTGGAGCGGGGCGGCGATCAGGCGTGGCGCATGCGCGGGCGGCAAGCGGCAATGGCGAGGTGGCCGAAGGTCAGGCGACCACGTCGGCCACCGGCTTCTTGAGCAGGCGCAGTGCCACCGCGGTGACCAGCACGCCGACCACCAGGGCCAGCACGTAATTGAGCAGGTGGGTCACCGCGTTGGGGATCAGCAGCACGAAGATGCCGCCATGCGGTGCCTTCAACTCGGCACCGGCGGTCATCGAGATCGCGCCGGCCACGGCCGAGCCGATCACCAGCGCCGGGATGGTGCGCAGCGGGTCGCGCGCGGCATACGGGATGGCGCCTTCGGTGACGAAGGCCAGCCCGAGCACGCCGGCGGCCGTGGCCGAGCCGCGCTCTTCCACGGTGAAGCGGTTGCGGAACACCCAGGTGGCCAGCGCGATGCCCAGCGGCGGGGTCATGCCGGCGACCATGGCGGCCGCCATCGGGGTGTAGACCTGGCTGGCGATCAGGCCGGTGGAGAACGCATAGGCGGCCTTGTTGACCGGCCCGCCCATGTCGAAGGCCATCATGCCGCCGAGCAACAGGCCCAGCAGCAACGCGCTGCTGCCCTGCATGCCGCGCAGCCAGGCGGTGAGCCAGGCCAGCAGGTCGGCCACCGGCTGACCGAACACGTACATCATCGCCAGGCCGACCAGCAGGGTGCCCAGCACCGGCAGGATCAGCACCGGCTTGAGTCCTTCCAGGTTGCGCGGCAGGCGGATGTAGCGGTTGAGCGCGGCCACGCCGTAGCCGGCGATGAAGCCGGCGATGATCCCGCCGAGGAAGCCGGCATTGAGGTTGGCCGCGACCAGCCCGCCGATCATGCCGGGCGCGATGCCGGGGCGGTCGGCGATGGAGTAGGCGATATAGCCGGCCAGCGCGGGCACCATCAGGGTGAAGCCGGCCTTGGCGCCGATCTGGAACAGCGACCAGGCCAGCGTGCCCTGGTGGGCATCGTCGCCGGCATAGATGCCACCGAGCGCGAATGCCAGCGCGATCAACAAGCCGCCGGCGGTGACAAAGGGCAGCATGAACGACACGCCGGTCATCAGGTGCTTGTAGGCGCCGGTGCGGCCATTGCCGGTGTTTTCGGCCTTGGCGGCGCCTGCGACCGGCGCCGCGCCGCCGTGCACGCCGGCTTCGGCCAGCGCTTTCTGGATCAAGGCCGGGCCATCGTTGATGGCCGGCTTGGTGCCGCTCTTGAACAGGCGCTTGCCGCCGAAACGGGCCAGGTCGACCTCGCGATCGGCAGCGATCAGCACCAGGTCGGCATCGCGGATTTCCGCGTCGGTCAGGGCGTCCTGCGCCCCGACCGACCCCTGGGTTTCCACGCGGATCTGGTAGCCGAGTTTCTTGGCGGCCTGCTGCAGGCCTTCGGCGGCCATGAAGGTGTGCGCGATGCCGGTGGGGCAGGAGGTGATCGCAACGATGCGCTTGCTGCCGGTGCCCGCGCTTGCTGCGGCAGCCGATGCATTGGCGGCAGCCGGTGCGGCGAGCTGGTTCACCGCGGCGGCCGGGTCGTCCAGCACCGCGCCCAGGCTCAGGCGCAGCAGCTGCGCGTCGCCGAAGCGGGCGGTGTCGGCATCGGCGTCGCCGATCACCAGCACCTGGCTGGCGGCGCTGGCCAGTTCGCCTGGCAATGCGCCGAGCACGCCCTGGTCGCTGCGGATTTCGATCGTCACGCTGCGCCCGGCGGCGGTGGCCGCGCGGCGCAGCGCTTCGGCCGCCAGGACGGCTTCGGTGCTGCGGTCGCCAGCGGCGATGACCACGATGGAAGAGGACATGCAAATCTCCTGCGTTGTTCGGTCGCCGGCAAACGCCGGCGGGATACGTGGTGTCTTGCGCAAAACACCGGCGCGTTGCGCTGGCACTGCCAGCGTTCGCGCCGGCGGTGGCGCTACGAGAGCGGGTCGATGACGATCTCGCCGGCGAGCTTGCGCACCTGCTGCGGGTTCAGCCGGCGCGCATCGCCGCTTTCCAGCCGGCTGACCGAGAACGCGGTCGCCAGCCGTGCGCAACTTTCCAGATCGGTGGACTCGCCAAGCAGCGCCGCGGCCAGGCCGGCCACCATCGCGTCACCGGCGCCCACGCTGCTGCCCTGCGCCAGGCGCGGCGGGCGCGCGATCAGACGCTGGTCGCGCTGCACGAACAGGGCGCCTTCGGTACCCATCGAAATGACCACCAGTTGGATGCCGCGCGCGATCAGTTCGTGCGCGGCGGCGCTGAGGGCGGCACGGTCGCTCAGCGGGCGACCGGTCCAGGCTTCCAGCTCGTGGCGGTTCGGCTTGACCGCGTACGGCAGCGCCTGGCGTTCGGCACCGAGTGCGGCCACCAGCGGCGCGCCACTGGTGTCCAGCAGCACGCGCGCACCGGCGGCGCTGGCCTGGGCCTGCAGCTGCGCCCAGCTGTCGTCCGGCAGGCCGGCCGGCAGGCTGCCCGACAGCACCACCGGCAGGCCGGGGCGCAGCAGCGGGGCGAGGTGATCGGCCACGCCCTGCAGGTGCGGCTGGCCCAGGCGCAGGCCGGGCAGGTTGATGTCGGTGGTGTCGTTGCTGCGCGCTTCGACCAGCTTGAGGTTGGTGCGGGTCTCGCCGGCCACGCGCTGGCAGTGATCGGCAATGCCGCGCTCGCGGAACAGCGCCTCGAACACGCCGGCATTGCCGACCCCGAGCACGCCGAGCGCGGCGACCTGGCTGCCCCAGTCGGCCAGACAGGCGGCCACGTTGATGCCCTTGCCGCCGGCATCGTTGCGCACGCTGCTGGCGCGATGCACCACGCCCGGCTGCAGGCTGTCGAGCTGGATGGTCTGGTCGATCGCCGGGTTCAGCGTCACCGTGATGGCGTGCAGGTTCATGCCTGGCCCTCGCGCTGCGCTTCCAGTGCGCGCACCTGCTCTGCGGTTTCGCAGTTCAGCGCCTGCTCGGCCAACTGCTGCAGCGTGCTCAACGCGGTGCCGCGCAGGCGTGCCTTGACCGCCGGGATGTCGTTGGGCGTCATCGACAGTTCCTGCACGCCCAGTCCGGCCAGCAGGCTGGCGCCGAACGGATCGCCGGCCAGACCGCCGCACACGCCGACCCAGCGGTCGTGTTTGCGCGCACCTTCAATCGTGCTGCGGATCATGCGCAGCACCGCCGGATGCAGGCTGTCGGCTTCGGCGGCCAGCTCCGGGTTCTGGCGGTCGATCGCCAGCACGTACTGGGTCAGGTCGTTGGTGCCGATCGAGAAGAAGTCCGCGTGGAGCGCCAGCACGTCGGCCTGCGCGGCGGCGGCGGGCACCTCGATCATGATGCCGATCGGCACCTCGGGCGCGTCGAGTTCGGCGCGGATGCGCGCGCAGATGGCGCGCAGGGTGATCAGCTCCGGCACCGAGGTGATCATCGGGAACATGATCGACAGCCGCGCCCCGTCCTTGGCGGCGCGGTACAGCGCGCGCAGCTGCGGCTCCAGCAGGTCTGGGCGACGCAGCAGCAGGCGCGCGCCGCGGACGCCCAGGAACGGGTTTTCCTCGTGTGGCAGCTCCAGATGCGCCACCTGCTTGTCGCCGCCGATGTCCAGTGCGCGCACGATCAGCGGGCGGCCGTCCAGCGCCTGCGCCATCGCCAGGTAGGTTGCGTGCTGCTCGTCCTCGCTGGGCGTGCTGCCGCTTTCCAGGAACAGGAATTCGGTCCGCATCAGGCCGACGCCTTCGGCGCCCTGGGTCAGCGCCATTGCGACCTGGTCGGGCAGGTTGACGTTGGCGCCGATGTCGATGTGGTGCCCGTCGCTGGTTTCGGCTGGCAATGCGCGCTGCGCGGCCTCGCGCTCGCGGATCGCCTGCTGCTCGGCGATATGCGTGCGCGCCGCATCCAGATCCAGCTCGAACGGGTTGATGTACAGCCGCCCGCTGCTGCCGTCGATGATGGCGGTGACGCCGTCTTCGATATCCATGAGTTGGCCGCCGGCCGCGACCAGCGCCGGCAGGCCGAGCGTGCGTGACAGGATCGCGGTATGCGAGGTCGGCCCGCCTTGGGCGGTGGCCAGGCCGAGCACGCGTGCGGTGTCCAGGTTGGCGGTGTCCGACGGCGACAGATCGCCGGCCAGCAGGATGCAGGGCTGCTCCGGCAGGTCGGTCAGGCCGGCGCCGGCGGCGGCCGGGTCGAGCTGGGCCAGCACGCGGCGGCCGACATCGCGCAGGTCGGCGGCGCGGCCGGCCAGCACCGGGTTGCCCAGTGCGGCCAGGCCCGAGGCGATCTGTTCCACCGCCTGGTGCCACGACCACGCCACGCCGTGGCCTTCGACCATCAGCTGGCAGGTGCGGGTGATCAGGTCGGTGTCGTTGAGCAGCTCGGCCTGGGCCTTGAAGATCGCCGCGTCCGAGGCGCCGAGCCGGCGCTGGGTGTCGTCCTGGATCGCCGCCAGCTGCTGGCGGGTGCGGGTCAGCGCGTCGTGCAGCAGCGCGCCGCCATCGCCCAGGCCTACCGGTTGATCGGCCACCTCGGTCTGCGCCGCGCGCAGCCGGTGCACGATGCCGATCGCCACGCCCGGGCTGGCGCCGATGCCGACGATGGCCGGTTGCGCCTGCGGCGGCGTCCAGCCGGCCACCGGGGCGGCGCGGCGTTGCGCGGCACGCTCGGCGTCGGCCTTTTCCTGAGCGGTCAGGCTGTCCATCACTGCGCGCAGGCGCTTGAGCAGCGCACCCGCATCAGTGCCTTCGGCCGAGACGGTGATGCTGTCGCCGGCACGCAGGCCCAACTGCAGCAGGCCGACCAGGCTCTTGGCATCGGCGGCCTGGTCGCCGGCGCGCACCTGGGCGCGTGCCGAGAAACCGCGCGCCGTCTCGGCCCAACGGGTGGCCGGGCGGGCGTGCAGGCCGCTGGGGTAGGCGATGGTCCACTCGAATGTTTCGGCCAGATCGGTGGCCGGCGCGGCGCTGGTGTCGGGTGCGCGGTCGCCGGTCAAGGCCGCCACGATCACGCCGGGGTCGTCGGTGGTGAACAGCGCTTCCAGCTGGGCCGGGTCCTGGATCAGGCGGGTCAGCCGGCGCAGCAGGGTGATGTGGGTGTCGGACTGGGCGGCGATGCCGACCACCAGCCGGGTGGTCTGGCCCGGGTTCCATTCCACGCCCTCGGGCAACTGCAGCACCGCGATGCCGTCGCGGCGCACCAGATGGCGGTCTTCGCCGACGCCGTGCGGGATCGCCAGGCCGTGGCCGAGGAAGGTGTTCGCCAGGCCTTCGCGGCGCCGCATGCTGGCGTCGTAGCCCGGCGCCACGCAGCCGGCGGCGACCAGCAACTGGGCGGCCTGCGCGATGGCGTCATCCTTGTCGCGGGCATGCGCACGCAGGCGCACGAGTTCGGGGGTGACGGGGGCGGCTGGCGACGGAGAGGACAAGACGGACTCCGGGGTAGGAACGGGCTGGGCAGTATAGTGGGAACGTTCCCACGTTCCAGGTCAATGTGCGCTGCACAAAAACGTTGTAGTGCTTTCGGGTTAGCATCGAATCAGACACGGCGCCTGGCCCCAGGTGCGCAAATGGAGCGGGAACGGTCCCAGTGAGTATCAGCATCAATGACGTGGCCCGGGTGGCCGGGGTTTCCAAATCGACGGTCTCGCGCGCGCTGGGCACCGGCCCGGTCAGCGAGGAAGTACGGGCCAAGGTCGAGGCGGCGGTGCGCCAGACCGGCTACCGGCCCAACCTGATGGCGCGGCGCCTGCGATCCCAGCAGTCCGGCATCCTGGGGGTGATCGTCGCCGACATCCGCAACCCGTACTTCACCGCGCTGATCCGCGCGGTGGAGGAGGTGGCCTACCGCGCCGGCATGCGCGTGACCCTGTGCAATACCGACGAAGACCCCGAGCGCGAGGCGCTGTACCTGCAATTGATGCAGGAAGAACGCATCACCGGGCTGATCTTCGCGCCGACCCGCAGCACGGTCGGGCGCATGCACGAGCTGGTGCTGGACTACCCGACCGTGCTGGTAGACCGCGCCGGCCCCGGAAGCCGCTACGACAGCGTGGTGCTGGATAACGCCGCGGCCATGGGCGAGCTGGTTGCGCATCTGCAGGTGCAGGGCTATCGGCGCATCGGCGGGCTGTTCGGTACCAGTACCACCGCCACCGAGCGCCGCAACGGCTATCTGGCCGCAATGGCGGTGCCGGGGCTGACGCCGGCCTACCGCGAAGTGGCGCCCACCGCCGAAGCGGCGATCGCCGAAGTCGGCCAATGGTTGGCCGGCGCTGACCGCCCCGACGCCATCGTGACCAGTAACAGCCTGCTGTTGATGGGCGCGCTCAAGGCCGCCCGCACCGCCGGGCTGCGCATTCCCGAGGATCTGGCCCTGGCCGGCTTCGACAACGAGCGCTGGACCGACCTGGTCGAGCCGGGGATCACCGTGGTTGAGCAACCGGTCGAAGACATGGGCCGCGCGGCGATGTCGCTGCTGCTGGAACGCCTGAGCAATCCGCAGCTGCCGATCCGCCGCATGGTGATGACCGGCCGTTGCGTGGTCCGCGGCTCTACCGGCGCGCGCCCGCGCACCTAGCCGCCCTCGTCGTAGGAGCGCACCCGGGCGCGACGGGCGTTACCGGTGAGGCCCGTCGCGCCCGGGTGCGCTCCTACAAAGGCGTGGCGGTTGTCGCGGATCGCGTTGTACGGGTCCTGCCCAAGCACGCCATGTCACCAATCCCCGCCACCCCGTAGGAGCGCCCTTGGGCGCGATGTGCGTTACCGGTAAGGCCTATCGCGCCCAGGGGCGCTCCTACAAGGCGGGCGGTTGTCGCGGATCGCGCTGTGCGGGTCTTGTCCATGCACGCCATGTCACCAATTCCCGCCAACCCGTAGGAGCGCACCCGGGCGCGACGGGCGTTACCGGTACAGCCCGTCGCGCCCCGGTGCGCTCCTACGGACATGACTGCAGCGCAGCCAAAAAAAAGCCCCGGCACTGCCGGGGCTTTTCGTTCTACGCCGTATCCGGATCAGCGATCCGGACGATGCGGGCCAGAGTCGTTCTGCGCGAGCAGGTATTCCTTGGACTGCTCGTCCAGCTTGTCGCCCAGCATGCGGCGCACCACCACGAAGAACAGCGGGATGAAGATCACGCCGAGCACGGTGGCGAACACCATCCCGCCGATCACGCCGGTACCGATGGAGTGACGCGAGTTGGCGCCGGCACCGGTGGAGATGGCCAGCGGCAGCACGCCCAGGATGAAGGCGAACGAGGTCATCAGGATCGGGCGGAAGCGCAGATGTGCCGCTTCCAGCGTCGCCTCGCGCAGCGTCTTGCCTGCCGCACGCTGCTCCACTGCGAACTCCACGATCAGGATCGCGTTCTTCGCCGCCAGGCCGATCACCGTGATCATGCCGATCTTGAAGTACAGATCGTTCGGCAGGCCGCGCAGCATCGAGAAGGTGATCGCACCCAGCACACCGATCGGCACCACCATCAGCACCGCCACCGGAATCGACCAGCTCTCGTAGAGCGCGGCCAGGCACAGGAACACCACCACCACCGACAACGCCAGCAGCAGCGTGGCCGCGTTACCGGCAATGATTTCCTGGTACGACATGCCGCTCCAGTCGAAGCCGAAGCCCGGCGGCAGATCGTTGTTGACGATCTCCTCCATCGCGGTCATCGCCTGGCCGGAGCTGCCGCCCGGGGCCGGGTTGCCGACGATGTTCACCGCCGAATAGCCGTTGTAGCGGTTCAGTGCCGGCGAGGCGTAGGTCCAGTCGGCCTTGACCACATTGCTCAGCGGAATCATCCCCGGCTGACCATCGGCACCGGTGGCCGTGGCGCTGGGGCTGAAGAAGCTGCGCAGCGACTCGGGGCCGGTACGGAACTGGTCGTCGGCACGGATGTTGACGCGCTTGATGCGGCCTTCGGAGAAGTAGTCGTTGACGTAGACAGGCGCCAGCATCAGCTGGATCGAGCTGTAGATGTCGCTGACGTCCAGGCCCATCGACTGCGCCTGCACACGGTCCACGTGCAGCTGCAGCTGCGGCGCGTCTTCCAGGCCGTTCGGGCGTACGCCCACCATGGTGTCCTGCTTTTCCGCCGCCTTGCCCAGCACGATGTTGCGCGCCTGGGTCAAAGCTTGCTGGCCTGCGCCGGAGCGGTCCTGCAGCCACATGTCGAAGCCGCCGAACTGGCCCAGGCCCTGCACGGTGGGCAGGTTGACCACGAAGATCTGCGCGCCCTTGATGCCGTAGAAGGCGCCGTTGAGCTGCTGGATCAACTGCTCGGCAGTGACATCGCGCTCTTCCCACGGCTTGAGCCGGATGAAGCCCATGCCGACGTTTTCGCCCGAGCCCAGGAAGCTGAAGCCGGCGATCTGCAGCATGCCTTCCACGGCCGGCTGCTTCTCCAGCACCGCACGCATCTGCGCGAACGCCTCGTTGGTGCGGATCTTGGTCGCGCCCGGCGGCAGCTGCACGATGGCCACCGCAAAGCCCTGGTCTTCTTCCGGCAGGAAGCTGCCCGGCATGCGGGTGAACAGGAAGCCGCACAGCACCACCAGCACCACGAACACAATCATCCACGGCGGCGAGCGCTTGAGGGTGTGGCCGACCACGCCGACATAGCGATGCGCCAGCTTGTCGTAGTACTTGTCGAAGGTGCGGTAGACCCAGTTCTTCTTGGTCGAGTGGGTCGACTTGAGGAACGCGCCGCACAGCGCCGGGGTGAAGCTCAACGCCAGGAACGCCGAGAACCCCATCGACATGGCGATTGTCAGTGCGAACTGCTTGTAGATCGCGCCCGAAGCGCCCGGTTGCAGCGAGGAGGGGATGAACACCGCCGCCAGCACCACGGTGATGGCCACCACCGCGCCGGTGATCTGGGTCATCGCCTTCTGGGTGGCCGCCTTCGGCTCCAGGTGTTCCTCGCTCATGATGCGTTCGACGTTCTCGATCACCACGATCGCGTCGTCGACCACGATGCCGATCGCCAGCACCATCGCAAACAGCGTCAGCTGGTTGATGGTGAAGCCGATCATGTACATGCCGAAGAACGTGCCCAGCAGCGCGACCGGAATCACCAGCGTGGGGATCACGGTGGCGCGGAAGTTCTGCAGGAACAGCAGCATCACCAGGAACACCAGCACGATGGCTTCCACCAGCGTATGGATCACTTCCTCGATGGAGATGCGCACGAAGGTGGTCGATTCGTACGGCGCAAACCAGGTCACGCCCTGCGGAAAGGTCGGCTGCAGTTCGTCGAGCTTGGCACCGACCGCCTCGGACACGTTCAGGGCGTTGGCACCCGGCAACAGCTGGATACCGAAGGCGCCGGTGGGCTTGCCGTTGTACTGGGTGTCGAAGCCGTAGTTGCTCGGCCCCACGGTGACCCGTGCGACGTCCTTCAACCGCACCGTGGCGCCGTTGTTGTCGGTGCGCAGGATGATGTTCTCGAACTGGTCCGGCGAGCTAAAGCGGCCCTCGGCCGAGACCGTAGCGGTGAAGCTGATGCCTTCCGGGGTCGGGTCGGCGCCCACCGAACCGGCCGCGAACTGCACGTTCTGGTTACGCACCGCGGTCAGCACCTGGGTCGCCGACAGGTTGTAGCCCTGCAGCTTCTCCGGGTTCAACCAGATGTTCATCGCGTACTCGGCGCCGAACTGGTTGGTGCTGCCCACGCCGGGCACGCGCGAGATCTGCTCGAGCACGCGCGAGCCGACGATGTCGTTGAGCGCGTCGCGGTTGATCGACGGGTTGTCCGAGCGCAACGCGGCCACCATCAGGAAGCCGGCGTTGGCCTTGGCCACCACCACACCCTGCTGGGTGACTTCCGAGGGCAGGCGCGGCGTGGCCAGCGACACCTTGTTCTGCACCTGCACCTGCGCGATATCCGCGTCGGTGCCGGTTTCGAAGGTCAACGTAATGGTCACGCGGCCGTTGGCGGCCGAGGACGAGTTGAAGTACAGCAGGTGGTCGATACCGGTGAGCTGCTGCTCGATGACCTGAGTCACCGCTTTTTCGGCGGTATCGGCGCTGGCGCCGGGGAAGTTGGCGGTAACGGTGACCTGCGGCGGGGCGATCGTGGGGTACGACTCGATACCCAGATTCAGGATCGAGATCACGCCCGCAAGCGAGATCAGGATCGCCACCACCCAGGCAAAGACAGGGTGTTCGATGAAAAACTTAGGCATGTCCGGGTTCCGTTACTGCTGCTTGGACTGGGAGTCGGCCGGCTGCGCCGCAGCGTCCGGCTTGGACTGTTCCTGCGCGGCCGGCGCCGCTGCATCGGCCTTGTCGGCCGCCGGTGCGGCCTGTGCGCCGCCACCCTGGGCGGCGGCCGGAGCTGCGCCCGGTGCGCCCGGCTGGCCGCCCTGCGCCGGCTTGTTCGGATCCCACGGCACGCCCTTGGCCGGCTGGCCTTCCTTCGCCTTCTGCACGCCATCGACGATCACCTGGTCGCCCGGGGTCATGCCCGCGGTGACGATCCACTGGCCCTTCTGCTGGCCATCGACGGTGAGATTCTTGCGCACCACCTTGCCGTCCTTGCCCAGCACCAGCGCGTAGGCGCCGGTGGCATCGCGCTGCACGGCCTGCTGCGGCACCAGGTAGGCGTTGTTGCGCTGGCCAAGGCTAGCCTTGAAGGTCACGAACGCGCCCGGCAGCAGCGCCTGCTCCGGATTGGGCAGGGTCGCGCGCAGCGACACCGCACCGGTGCTCGGGTCCACCGTCACCGCCGACACATCCAACGTACCCGGGTGCGGGTACTGCGTGCCGTTGCCCAGTTCCACATTGATGGTGGACTTGCCATCGCCGCTGAGCTGCACGTTGCCGCTGCTCTGGGCCTGGCGCAGGGCGGCCAGTTCTTCGCTGCTCATCGCGAAGTTCACGTACAGCGGGTCGATCTGGTCGACCGTGGTCAGCAGGGTCGCCTCACCGGCGCCCACCAGCGCACCTTCGGTCACGCGCTGGATGCCGGCGCGGCCGGTGATCGGCGAGGTGACGCTGGCAAAGCCGAGCTGGATGCGGGCGGACTGGACCTGGCCGCGTGCCTGCTGCACGTTGGCGCCGGAGGAGCGCTCGGTGGCTTCGGCGTTGTCGATGTCGGCACGCGACACATATTGCTGCGGGGCCAGGCTGCGCGCGCGCTTGGCGGCGACCTGGGCATTGGCGTAGGTCGCCTCGGCGGCGGCCAGCTGGCCTTGCGCCTGCAGCAGCGTGGCCTTCAGCGGCGCCGGGTCGATCTCGAACAGCGGCTGGCCTTCCTTGACGTCGGTGCCTTCGGTGTACAGGCGCTTGAGCAGCACGCCGTCCACGCGCGCGCGCACGTCGGCCGAGCGGAATGCCGACAGCCGGCCGACCAGGTCGCGTTCCAGCGGCAGGGTCTGCGGCTTCATTTCCAGCACCGACACTTCCGGCGGCGGCGGCGCCTGCTGTTGTTCGGGCTTGCTGCAGGCAGCCAGCGCCAGGGTGATGGCACAGGCCAGGCCGAATGTGCGGAGCGGGGCGATCATCAGGAGGAACTCCGTTAGGGTCTTGAAGTGAGAAAGGAAAGCGGGGACAGCGAAGACGTGGCAGCGACCGCGGCAAATGCGCGCAGGAAGGTGTCGACAGCGAATTGCGCCCACTGCTGCCTGGCGGGAAGGCCGGCGCGGTGGGGAACCTGAAAGCGTTGCCGGTCGAAATCCAGACCGACGATCATGCTCAACAGCAGTTCGGCCATACAGTGCGGATCGTCATGGCGCAGCTGGCCGGCCTGCATCGCCTGCTCGAAGCGCTGCGCCAGGCGCTGCTGCATGCCGACGACCCCGTCCTGGAAGATCTGCTGCGACTGATCGGGGAACCGGTGCGATTCGGCTTCCACCAACCGGCAGGTCTGTAACACATCCGGGCGGTTCAGGCGGTCAAGGTGGGCCAGTGCGAAGGCCAGCAGATCCTCGCGCAACTCGCCCGAGGCGGTGCCTAGCGGCACCGTGGCCAGGTGCACATGGTCCTGGAGCACATCGCGCAGCAGGTTTTCTTTACAACCGTAATAACTGTAGAGCGTCTGCTTGGAACAGCCGGCACGCTCGGCCACCGCGTCCATGCTCAGCCGCATGCCGCGCTCGGCAAGCAGCGTATGCACAGCCGCATGGATGCGGCGATCGCAGTCCGAGCGCCGGGCAGCACGGTGGGAACGGGGGGTCATGGCGGTAGACTATACCGTCCAGTTTAGTTTTTAAACAGGCTTGACGGTCGCAGTTCTGTCTGCGCAACGCCTTGTGGCCCAAGCGCCCGGCCGGACTTTGCCGGTTGTGGCGGTCTGGCGGGTGGCCATGCAGGCGCCAATCCGGCGCCGCTGCAGGAATGACAGTCGGGTAGTGCTTTTGCGCCGCGCCGGGGGCGGGCGTCCGACCAGGATTTTGCGCTATGCAGCAAGGCGTCTTCATCCGGCGCCGGTACAATTCAGGTTTTCCACCGAGCATCCCAGCGCTCTCATGACAGCCAAGAAAGCTGCTTCGAAATCGTCCACGACGTCGGTCAAACCGGTCGCCGACCATGCCGTCCCCGTGCTTGCCACCGCGCCGCAAGCGGTCACCCTGGAGCCGGTGTTTGCCGCGTTGCGCAAGCGCTACCCGGCTGCCCGCCAGTCCGAGGTGCAGCTGTTCGCCGCCGACTTCTACCGGCGCATGGAGGAGGACGAGTTCCCCAACCACCCGCCCGAGCAGTGGGCGGCCCTGGCGGCGGACATGCTGGAATTTGCGCGCACGCGCAAGGCCGGCACGGTCAACGTGAGGGTGTTCAACCCGACCCTGAAGAGCCACGGCTACGAGTCGCCGCACACGCTGCTGCAGATCGTCAACGACGACATGCCGTTCCTGGTGGACTCTGTGAGCATGACGCTGTCGGACCTGGGCATCGGCGTGCACGTGCTCGGCCACCCGGTGCTGCGCATTGCGCGCGACAAGGCCGGCAAGCTGGCCGCGGTGGGCGAGGGCAAGAGCGAGTCGCTGATGGTGCTGGAGATCGACCGCCAGCCCGCCGAGGACATGCCCAAGGTGGAAGCGGCGGTGCGCAAGGTGCTGGGCGAGGTGCGCGCGATCGTGCACGACTGGGCGTCGATGCGCGAAAAGATGGTGATGCTGGCTGACGACCTGGCCACCCGCCGCCTGCCGATGGACGACATCAGCCGCCACGAGGCGCAGGAATTCCTGCGCTGGGCGGCGGCCGATCACTTCACCTTCTTCGGCTATCGCGAGTACCGCGTGGAGAAGCAGGACGGCCAGGACGTGCTGGCGCCGGTGGAAGAAACCGGCCTGGGCCTGATGCGCGGCCGCGACACCTCGCCGGCGCGCCCGGTGACCACGCTGGCGGCGCACGGCCTGAACACCTCGGCCAAGCTCAAGGACGCGTTGATCCTGACCAAGACCAATGCGCGCTCGCGCGTGCATCGGGTCGGCTACATGGATTACATCGGCATCCTGGAATTCGATGCCAAGGGCCGCATCGTCGGCGAGCAGCGCTTCCTGGGCCTGTTCACCTCCAGCGCCTACAACCGCCGCCCGTGGGAAATCCCGCTGGTGCGCCAGCGCCACGAATACGTGATGAGCAAGTCCGGGCTGACCCCAAGCAGCCACAGCGGCAAGGCGTTGCGACACATTCTCGAGACGCTGCCGCGCGAGGAGCTGTTCCAGTCCAACGAGGAAGAGCTGTATCGCACCGCGATCGGCATCCTCGGCCTGCAGGAGCGCGTGCGCAGCCGCATGTTCCTGCGTCGCGACAAGTACAGCCGTTTCATCTCCGCGCTGGTGTACATCCCGCGCGAGCGCTTCAACACCGATGTGCGGCTGCGCATCGAAGCCTTGCTCAAGGATGCGCTGCACGGCGAATACATCGATTCCAGCGTGGTGCTGGGCGAGTCGCCGCTGGCGCAGCTGCACCTGATCGTGCGGCCCAAGAGTGGCGAGGCGCTGGAATTCAACACCACCGAACTCGAGTCGCGGCTGGCGCATCTGCTGCGCAACTGGCGCGATGCCCTGCGCGAGGCGCTGGTGGCGCGGCATGGCGAGGTCAATGGCCTGCGCATGGCCGCCAACTTCGGGCGTGCGCTGCCGGCCGGCTATATCGAGGACTCGTCGATCGAATCGGCGGTGTCCGACGTCGAGCATCTGGCCGCACTGGACGGCCCGGACGATCTGCACCTGAGCCTGCAGGAGATCCGTCGCGACGACGGCGTGCGGCTGGACGCCGGCGAGGGCCTGCGCCTGAAGCTATATCGCCAGCTCGACGACATCCCGTTGTCCGATGCGATGCCGATGATGGAGAACATGGGCCTGCGGGTGATCTCCGAGCGGCCGTACCGGCTGCAGGTCGGCGAGACGCCGGTCTACATCCAGGATTTCGAGGTCGAATCGACCTCCGGCAAGATCAATGCGGCCAATGCCGACGCCGGTTTCGGCGAAGCCTTCGAGCGGATCTGGAGCGGCGATGCCGAGAACGACGGCTTCAACCGCCTGATCCTGGCCGCCGGCCTGCACTGGCGGCAGGTCGCGCTGCTGCGCGGCTATTGCAAGTATCTGCTGCAGACCGCGGTGCCGTTCTCGCAGGCCTATGTCGAGGCGACGTTCACCCGTTACCCGCTGCTGGCGCGCCTGTTGGTGGAACTGTTCGAAGCGCGCTTCGATCCGGCCACCGGCAGCGAGACCAAGGCGCAGATCTTTGCCGGGCAGGAACGCCTGCGCGAGGAACTGTCGGTGCTGGCCGGTGACGACGAGGCCACGCTCAAGGCCCTGGAGCCGGTGTTGCAGGCGCGCGGCAGCGACCGCGATGCGCAGCAGGAAGCCACCCGCGCCACGCTGCTGAAGCTGATGGATCGGGTCTCCAGCCTGGACGAGGACCGCATCCTGCGCAGCTTCATCGGTGTCATCGACGCGACGCTGCGCACCAACTATTACCAGACCGACAAGAGCGGCAAGCACGGCCACTGCATCAGCTTCAAGCTCGATTCTTCGATCGTGCCGGACCTGCCCAAGCCGCGTCCGTACCGCGAGATCTTCGTCTACAGCCCACGGGTGGAGGGCGTGCACCTGCGCTTTGGCGCGGTGGCGCGCGGCGGTCTGCGCTGGTCGGACCGGCGCGAGGATTTCCGCACCGAGGTGCTGGGCCTGGTCAAGGCGCAGATGGTCAAGAACACCGTCATCGTGCCGGTCGGTGCCAAGGGCGGTTTCTACGTCAAGCGCTCGCCGGTCGGCGGCGACCGCGATGCGATCCAGGCCGAAGGCATCGCCTGCTACAAGCTGTTCATCCAGAGCCTGCTCGACATCACCGACAACATCGTCGGCGGCAAGATCGTGCCGCCGCCGCAGGTGGTGCGTCACGACCAGGATGATCCGTACCTGGTGGTCGCGGCCGACAAGGGCACCGCCACGTTCTCCGACATCGCCAACGGGCTGGCGCTGGACCACGGCTTCTGGCTGGGCGATGCGTTCGCTTCCGGCGGTTCGGTCGGTTACGACCACAAGGGCATGGGCATTACCGCGCGCGGTGCGTGGGAGTCGGTCAAGCGCCACTTCCGTGCGATGGGGCGCGACTGCCAGAGCCAGGATTTCAGCGTGGTCGGCATCGGCGACATGTCCGGCGACGTGTTCGGCAACGGCATGCTGCTGTCGCGGCATATCCGCCTGCTGGCCGCGTTCGATCACCGGCATATCTTCCTGGATCCCAATCCGGATGCCGCTGCCTCGTTCGCCGAGCGCGAGCGCCTGTTCAAGCTGCCGCGCTCCAGCTGGGCCGACTACGAGGCCAGGCTGATCAGCGCCGGCGGCGGCATCTATCCGCGCACGCTCAAGTCCATCGACATCAGCGCGCCGGTGCGCGAGGTCCTGGGCTTGGAGTCCAACGTCAAGCAGCTCTCGCCCAACGAGCTGATGAACGCCATCCTCAAGGCGCCGGTGGACCTGTTCTGGAATGGCGGCATCGGCACCTACGTCAAGGCGTCCAGCGAGTCGCATGCCGATGTGGGCGACCGCGCCAACAACGGCCTGCGCGTCAACGGCGGCGAGTTGCGCTGCAAGGTGGTGGGCGAGGGCGGCAATCTGGGCCTGACCCAGCTCGGCCGCATCGAGGCCGCGCAGGCCGGTGTGCTGCTCAACACCGACTTCATCGACAACTCGGCCGGCGTGGACACCTCCGATCACGAGGTGAACATCAAGATCCTGCTCAACGACATGGTGCAGGCCAAGAAGCTCACCTACGACGCGCGCAACACATTGCTCGCCTCGATGACCGACGAAGTGGCCGACCTGGTGTTGTGGGACAACTACCGCCAGAACCAGGCGATCAGCCTGATGGAGCGGATGAGCGTCAAGCGTCTCGGCTCCAAGCAGCACTTCATCCGCACGCTGGAACTGCAGGGCCTGCTCGATCGCCAGATCGAGTTCCTGCCGTCCGATGCCGAACTGTCCGCACGCAAGGCGCGCGGGCAGGGCTTGTCGCGCCCGGAGCTGTCGGTGCTGTTGTCGTATTCCAAGCTGGTGGCGTTCCAGCAGCTGCTGGAATCGGATATTCCGGAAGACCCGTATCTGTCGAAGGAATTGCAGCGCTACTTCCCGCAACCGCTGCAGAAAAAGTACGCCGATGCGATGGAGCGTCACCGCCTCAAGCGCGAGATCATCGCCACCGCGGTGACCAACACCACCATCAACCGCATGGGCGCCACCTTCCTGATGCGCATGCAGGAAGACACCGGCCGCAGCATCGCCGAGGTCGCCAAGGCCTACACCATCAGCCGCGAGACGCTGGATGCACGCGCGCTGTGGACGCAGATCGACGCATTGGACGGCAAGGTGCCCGAGTCGGTGCAGATCGATGCGCTGGAAGTGATCTGGCGCCTGCAGCGTTCGTTTGTGCGTTGGCTGTTGCTGCGTCCGGGCCAGATGCCGGGCATCACCGCGGCGGTGGAGCGTTACCACGGCCCGTTCAACGACATCCGTATCGCTTCCGGCGTGCTGTCGGATGCGCAGCGCCCGCAGTACGAAGCCAGCGTGCAGGAATGGCAGGACAAGGGCCTGCCGCCGCAACTGGCGCAGCAGCTGTGCGAGCTGCGTTACCTGGAACCGGCCTTCGACATCATCGAAACTGCGCGCACCCGCAAGCTCAAGCCGGTGGACGTGTCCAAGGTGCATTTCCGCCTGGGCGAAGCGCTGCGCCTGCCGTGGTTGTTCGAGCAGATCGACGCGCTGGAGGTCAACGGCCGCTGGCATGCAGTGGCACGTGGCGTGCTGCGCGACGAGCTGGCCGCACATCAGCGCGCACTGGTGGCGCAGGTGCTGACCCTGCCCGGCAGCAGTGCCGAGGACAAGGTGGCCAACTGGCTGGCACGCGACGATTCCAGTCTGCGCTTCACCCTGGCCATGCTGGCCGATGTGGCCGAGCAGAAGACCCTGGACTACCCGACCGTGTCGGTCGCAGTGCAGCGTCTCGGGCAGTTGGCGGCACACGGGATGTAAGCGTGTGCAGCGAGGTGATGGCGGAGCGAGTGCTTCGTCATCATCCTCGCGGTAGTCAGGTGGCAACGTCGTTGTCTTGCATCAAAGTGCCGCGTTTGGGCTTGATGCTGTGCGCCTCAAACGACGCTTGCTGGTGAGTCGAGCGTGCGGTGCCCTCACCGCACGTGGGACACGCCGTGAATTCGTCCGTGCAGGCCCTTGGCGGCAACAATGCCGCCAAGGGCCCTGCAGACAAGCCGCAGATTGGGTGCCCTGCATCCTGCTTCTTACTTGATCTTGACGACCACCTTGCCCTTGGCGCGGCCTTGCGCCAGGTACTCCAGCGCCTGCTTTGCCTGGTCGAACGCAAACACCTTGTCAATGACCGGGCGGAGGCGTTCGGCTTCGAGCAGTTCGCCGATTTTGGCCAGCTGCGTGCCATTGGGGCGTACGAACAGGAATGAGTAGGCGACGTTGTGCTTGTTCGCTAGACGGATGATCTTGCGGCTCATCATGGCGAAGACGAATTGCAGCACGACATTCAACCGGCGCGCGCGTGCGAAAGCCGCATCCAGCGGCCCGACCAGCGACACGATCCTGCCGCCGGGCTTGAGGATGGCGAGCGATTTTTCGATCGTATCGCCCCGCATCGTGCCAAGCGCGATGTCGTAGCCGCGCAGCACGGTCTCGAAGTCCTGTTGCTTGTAGTCGACCACCTCATCTGCGCCAAGGCTGTTCACCAGCGCGACATTGCCAGTGCTGGTGGTGGTGCCGACGGTGGCGCCGAGGTATTTTGCCAACTGGATCGCGATGGTGCCGATACCGCCGGAACCGGCAGGAATGAATACATTCTGGCCGGGCTGCAGGTCGGCACGTTCCGTCAGGGCCTGCCAGGACGTGAGCGCGACCATCGGCAGCGATGCCGCCTGCACGAAATCCAGATTGGCCGGCTTCAGCGCTGCGGCGCTTTCCGGTACCGCGACATACTCGGCGATGGTGCCGCGGCCAAGATCGAACACGCTGGCAAAAATCGCATCGCCCCGCTTGAAGCGGGTGACGCGGCTGCCGACGTCAATGACGATTCCGGCCACGTCGCTGCCCAGCGTGGCGGGCAGCTCGAACTTCACCACGGGTTTGAAGATGCCGGTGGGAATCATGTTGTCGATCGGGTTCACACCAGCGGCGTGCACCTCGACCAGCAGTTCGTCGGGCTGCAGCATCGGGCGGGCGCGTTCGCTGAAGCCGATGTCGGGAGATTTGCCATAGCGTTTGAAGGTGAGTGCTTTCATCTGGTTCGGGTCCAATGCTGTCGTTGTCTGGATGCGTGGCCGGGCGCGATGCGATCCCCGGCCGCCTTCACCTTTGCGCTGGCAACTGCGTGCCTGCAGCCTGATCGCCATATGGGCGGTTTTGAATCGACGCATCCATGCAGCAGGGCGAATACGCGACGCCTCAGCGCAGGCCCGCAGCGCTTACCGTGGCAAGCGCTGCGGGCGGGTGCGCCGCCGGGCCGGTCAGGCCGCCGGCTGATAGCGCTCGGCTGCGGTGGCCTGGCGGATGTCAGACAGCAGCCCCTGGCGCGCGCCATCCAGTGCGTCCCAACGTTCGGCCACGTGCAGCGGCGGGATGGTGACCAGTTCGCGGCGATCAAAACCAACCAGCGCGGCATCGACCAGTTCGCCCACGTCCATCAGGTCGCTGAGCGTGTTGACGTCGATACCTGCACGCCCCCAGATCTCGGTGCGCGTGCCGGCCGGCAACACGGCTTGCACATACACACCCTTGGCTCCCAGCTCCAGGTGCAGCCCCTGCGACAGGAACAGCACGAAGGCCTTGGTGGCGCCATAGACGCTCATGCCGAATTCGGGAGCGAAGCCCACCACCGAACCGAGGTTGACGATCGCGCCGCTGCCGGACTGCGCAAAGCGCGGCGCAACCGCGGCAGACAGGCGCGTCAACGCGGTGACATTGAGCGCGAGCAGGCGGTCGATCGCCTCGGCGTTCTGCTGCAGGATGCCGCCGGACTGAGCCATGCCGGCGTTGTTGATCAGGATGCCGATCTGCGCGTCGTCGCGCAGGCGGGCTTCCACTGCGGTCAGGTCGGCGGGCTGGGTCAGGTCGGCCTGCAGCACGTCGACGCTGACGCCATGCGCAGCGTGCAGACGCGCCGCCAGCGCATCCAGGCGGGCCTTGTCGCGTGCGACCAGCACCAGGTGGTGGCCACGTTGCGCAAAGCGCTCGGCGTAGACGGCGCCGATACCGGTGGAGGCGCCAGTGATGAGGACAGCGGAAAGTGTGGACATGCAGAATTCCTTGATGACAGTGGATGAAAGACGCCAGGCGAGACAGCCTCAGCCGGCGAGGGACGGGTAGTCGATATAACCTTCGGCGCCACCGCCGTAGAGCGTGGCCGGATTCAACGGCGCCAGCGCTGCGCCGGTGTGCAGACGTTCGACAAGATCGGGGTTGCTGATGAACGGGCGGCCGAAGGCCACCAGGTCGACGTTGCCTGCGCGCAACTGGGCGTTGGCCAGTTCCAGGTCGTAGCCGTTGTTGGCCAGATAGGTACGGGTGAACTTGCTGCGCAGCGCGGCATAGTCGAACGGGGCCGCGTCGCGCGGGCCGCCGGTCGCACCTTCGACCACGTGCAGGTACACGATGCCCAGCGCATCGAGTTGTTCGGCGATGTAGTCGTATTGCGGCTGCGGATCGCTGCCGGAAATGCCGCTTGCCGGCGACACCGGCGAAATGCGCACGCCGGTGCGATCGGCACCGATTTCCTTGCTTACGGCGGCCACCACCTCCAGCAACAGGCGCGCGCGGTTTTCGATCGAGCCGCCGTAGGCATCGGTGCGCTGGTTGGCGCCGTCCTTGATGAACTGCTCCAGCAGGTAGCCGTTGGCGCCGTGGATTTCGACGCCATCGAAGCCGGCGGCAATCGCATTGGCCGCTGCCTGGCGGAAGTCGTCGACGATGCCCGGCAGTTCGTGCAGCTCAAGCGCGCGTGGTTCGGAGACATCGGCAAAGCCGTTGTTAACGAACACCTTGGTCGCCGCGCGGATCGCTGACGGCGCGACCGGTGCGGCGCCGCCCGGTTGCAGGTCGACATGCGACACCCGGCCCACATGCCACAGCTGCACGAAGATGCGCCCACCCTTGGCATGCACGGCGTCGGTGACTGCACGCCAGCCGGCGATCTGCTCGGGCGTGTACAGGCCAGGGGTGTCCTGATAGCCCTGGGCCTGCGGCGAGATCTGGGTGGCCTCGGTGATCAGCAGGCCGGCCGAGGCGCGTTGGGCGTAGTAGGTGGCCGCCAGTGCGCTCGGCACCAGGCCGGCGCCCGCACGGTTGCGGGTCAGCGGGGCCATCACGATACGGTTGGCCAGGGTCAGCGCGCCCAGTGCATAGGGTTCGAACAGCGAAGGGTGGGTCATTGGCGGTGCTCGGAATCAGTGGTTGACAAAGATTACGATCAAAATCTAAAGTGTCAACACTTTGATGACGAATGACATCAAAGTAAGCTGCCGCTCTCACCAGTCCCGCACAAGCACGGAGTGTCCCAACGATGAAAGTGACCAAGGCACAGGCGCAGGCAAACCGGGCGCACGTCGTCGAGACCGCCTCGGTGCTGTTTCGCGAGCGTGGTTACGAAGGGATCGGCATCGCCGATCTGATGGCCGCTGCAGGGTTCACCCACGGTGGCTTCTACAAGCAGTTCCGCTCCAAGGCGGATCTGATGGCCGAATCGGCGGCCTGCGGCCTGGCCAACATCGCCGCGCAGACCGAGCACGTGGACAAGGCGGATTTCGTGAACTTCTATCTGTCGCGCGGACATCGCGACAGCCTTGCCACCGGCTGCACGATGGCTGCGCTGGGCGCCGATGCCGCGCGCCAGCCGGAGGAGGTGCGCGAGGCGTTCGCCGCCGGGGTCGAAAACCTGTTGGCCTCGCTCGACCGCGGCGGCGCTGCGCCCGGTACCGCCGAGGCAGCAGCGGAGCGCGCCAGCAACCTGGACATGATGGCGCACGCCATCGGCGCCATCGTGCTGTCGCGGTCGTGCCCGAACGATTCGCCACTGGCCGACGAAATCATCGCGGTGTGCCGCGACCAGATCCTGTCGTCGTTGCAGGCATCCAACTAACCGACAGGCGTGCATCCGCCACACACGTGGCCGAGCTTTCACCGGTAGAACTGCGTTTTTAGCCAAGCCATCGCATCCCAGTCGCGGCGTGATCGTCACTCGACTGCCGCCCTGTCACTCACTGCACTCAAGGAATTCCAATGACAAGCAAACCCCCTGTTGCGCTGGTGACCGGCGCCTCCTCCGGCATCGGCGAAGCAACTGCCAACGCGTTGGCTGCCGCCGGTTATACGGTGTACGGCACCAGCCGTCGCGGCGCGCAGTCCGGGCAGCGCGCCTTTACGCTGCTGGCGCTGGATGTGACCAGCGATGAATCGGTCGACGCCGCGATCCAGGAGCTGCTGCGACGGGAAGGGCGCATCGACCTGCTGGTCAATAACGCCGGTTTCGGTGTGTCTCCCGCCGCTGCGGAGGAAAGCTCGATCGAGCAGGCCAAGGCCATCCTCGACACCAACTTCCTTGGTGTCGTGCGCATGACGCGCGCAGTGGTGCCGCACATGCGCCGCCAGGGCAGTGGCCGCATCATCAACATCGGCTCGATCATCGGGCTGGTGCCCACGCCGTATGCGGCGCTGTACGCGGCCAGCAAGCACGCGGTGGAGGGTTACTCCGAAGCGGTGGACCACGAGCTGCGCAGCTACGGAATCCGGGTCACGGTAATCGAGCCGGCCTACACCAAAACCCAGTTCGAGGCGAACACTCTCGCCCCGGATGCGCCGCTGGAAAATTACCGTCAGGTGCGTACCCAGGTCGGCCAGGTGGTGGCGCAGGCAATGGCAAGCGCGGACGAGCCCTCTGTTGTGGCCGACGTGGTGGTGAAGGCGGCGCGCGCCCAGCAGCCCAAGGTGCGCTACACCGCGGGCAAGATCGCCGGACAGCTGCAGTTCTTGCGGCGGTTTGCGCCGGCAGGCGTGTTTCAGGCGTTGATTCGCAAGAACCTGCAGCTCGATGCGAAGACGCCACCCGAGACGACGACGCCATCCCACGCCGGATAAGCCCGGCCGACAAACCACTGCAAGTGCCGGCCCTGGCGGTGAGCGCAACAGGTTTCAGCTGCGCCACGCCGGGTTGCACCGCTGCACAAACGAGCCGCAGCGACTGCAGTGTGCATGCCGTTACCATGCGTCGGTGGTGACGCGGTAGCGCGCGGCCTTGACCCCAACAGGAGAAGGCAATGACCTTCAATGCAGTGCTTAGCGTACAGACCAGCGAGCCGGTGGTTACCGGGCTGGTCCGGTTCAACGAAGACGCGTTGATGCCGGGCGAGGTGAGGGTTGCTATCGAGTATTCGACCGGCAACGACCACCACGCGATGATGGTGGCGATGAGCGGAGGTGGCCCGATCATTCGCCATCTCCCGCTGATTCCTGGCATCGATCTTGCCGGTGTGGTCCAAGCGTCCCGCGATGCCGGAATTGCGGTTGCAGACCGGGTGCTTACCAGCGGCCGGGGATTGCATCAGCCCCACTCTGACGGCGAGGCGCGGAAGGTGCAGGGGCGCACGGTCGTGGAGGTGAACGCATGAGCGCGCCGACTGCATCGCGCGCATTTCGCTACCTGGCCACGCTGTCGGGGTTGTCGTTCTTCGCGTTGGGCGCGACGTGGCTGCTGGCGCCTGCGGCCATGCTGGCCAATTGGGGCGTGGCCTTCGACAGTGACGCGCTGGGCGTGCTCGGCCGACGCGCCGCACCGCTGTATGCGGCCATCGGCGTCATGCTGCTGCTGGTGCGAACGGCGCCACCGTCGCCAGGGCGCCGTGCCGTGATTGCGGGCTTTGTCACCGCGTGCCTGTTGCTGGCAGTGCTGGGCGTGGCGGAGTGGGTGGCCGGGCATGTCAACGCCGGCATCTTCGCGGCAGTCGCGATCGAGATCGGCTTTCCGCTGGCGTTCCTGCTGGTGACGCGTGCCGAGGCCGCGTCGCGGCAAAACGACAAGGCGCGATGATGGCAGGCATGGCGGCACCTGTGGGGTGCTGTCATGCGAGTTGGCGGACATGACACGCTGCAAGACTGGTCAACCAAGCGGTGCGGGCAGTTGGCAACTGGATGTGGATGTCGCATGGAAACCGCAGTTGCCGGGGCGGTGCACGCCGATTCCAGTCACGGCTGTGTAGCTGCGCCGGCTACGCAGCCCTGCTGTCAGCCGCTCGAAGCCCGGTGCCCGCTCATTTCCTGCCCGGCATCCTTGTCGAAACGCACATGCCACCAGGTGGCGCTGAGCGAAATCAGGCTGACCACGCAGAACGCCAGCGAAAAATCGCGTTGCGCCGGTTGGGTGTGATCGCCGGCCAGCATCGCCAGCTTGAGGATCATTGCGCCGGCGCAAACGCCGACCGAGAGCATCAGTTGCTGCAAGGTGGTGTACAGGCTGCTGGCGCGGCTCATGCGCGATGCGGGCACGTTTTCGTAGGCGATGGTGTTGTAGGCGGCGAACTGGAACGACATGAACGCGCCGCAGCACAGCAGCAGGCCGAACATCAGCGCCGGCGGCCAGTCGGGCCGGAACAACGCGCACACCATGTAGCCCAGGCTGGCGAGCACACCGTTGCCGATCAGGCTGTTGCGATAGCCGAAGCGGCGCAGCAACTGCGGGGTGATGCTGCGCATCAGCAGTGCGCCGAGCGCGCTGGCCAGGATCAGGCGCCCGCTGTGCGCGGCGCTCATGCCGAAGCCGATCTGGAACAGCAGCGGCAGCAGGAACGGATGCGCGCCCTGGGTGATGCGCATCAACGCACCGCCGATCACCGACAAGCGGAACGAATCGATCCGCAGCAGGCTCAGGTCCAGCAGCGGAGCGGGGTGGTGGCGTGCATGCCACAGATACCCCAGCGCAGCGCTGCCGCCGATGGCCAGCAGCCAGCTCGCGGTGCCGATGCCGTCCTGCTGGCTGACCATTTCCAGGCCGAACAGCAGGCAGCCCAACGCGGTGCCGCACAGCACGAAACCGCGCAGGTCGAAACGTGCCGGTGTGGTTTCGGTGGGAATTTCCGGAATGAAACGGCGTACCAGCAGAAAGCCGGCAATGCCGATCGGCACGTTGATGTAGAAGATCCAGCGCCAGTCCAGATACGAGACAAAAAATCCGCCCAGCGGTGGGCCCAGCATCGGGCCGATGAAGGCCGGCACCAGCGTCCAGGCCATGGCCGACACCAGGTGACGGCGCTCCACCGTGCGCAGCAGGATCAGCCGTCCAAGCGGGGCCATCATCGCGCCGCCGGCGCCTTGCAGTACGCGCGCGGCGACCATGGTGGGCAGGCTGTCGGCCAGCGAACACAGGATCGAGCCGCCGACGAATACCCAGATCGATGCGCCGAACACGCGGCGCAGGCCGAAGCGGTCGGCGATCGCGCCGCTGGCCGGGATCAGCACCGCCAGCGCCAGCAGATAGCTGGTCATGGCGATGCTCATCGCCGGCGCGGCAACGCCGAAATCGCGCGCCAGGGTCGGCAGCGCGGTTGCCAGCACGGTGGCATCCATCTGCTCCATGAAGATGGCGCAGGCCAGGATCAGCGAGATGATGCGGTAATCGGGATAACGCGGCGGCGTGACGCCGGCCTCGGACACGCTGGAGGACATCGGACTCTCGGTTGCGGGGCCGCATCGGTGGCGCACAGATGGCGATCGGACCGGCCCGCGTCGCACGGTGTTGTGCGGCGCAACATGGCTATTGTCCGCCCGCACGAAGCGGTGTTCAAGCACGCGCCAGGCAACACTGCGTACGCATCACAGGGCCGAACACACTGCCAACTTGCTTGGGAGAGCCTACAGCCCACGAGATGGGTGCAAATGCTCGCCCGATCGGCCCGCAAACTGCTCAGCCCGTCCCGATTCCCCAATCCCGATTCCCGATTCCCGGCTCTTCAGGTCCCCGGCGCCGCGCTATCCCAGGCATCCATGATCTGCAGGACCTGCGGCAACGCCTCGCGAAATTGCTGCACCAGGCGCGGTTCCAGTTGTTTGCCTGCCATGCTGTCGAGCTTGCGCATCGCATCGTCCACCGTCCACGGGGCCTTGTAGGCGCGCCGCCCGCACAGCGCATCGAACACGTCGGCCACCGCCACGATGCGCGCCGACTCGGGAATGGCCTCGCCGGCCAGGCCGTTGGGATAGCCGCTGCCGTCCCAGCATTCGTGGTGATGCAGCGCAATTTCCGCAGCCAGCTGAAACACCGGCCCGCGCCCGTGCCGCAGCAGGTCGTGGCCGACCTGCGGGTGCTGGCGCACCACCGAGCGTTCGTGTTCGTCCAGCGCATCGGGCTTGTGCAGGATGTTGCCGGGCACCGCGATCTTGCCGGCGTCGTGCAGGGGCGCGGCATCCTGCAGCAGCTGCGCCCGTTGCGCCGACCAGCCGACCTGCTCGGCCAGCACCTGCGCATAGGCGGCCATGCGCCAGATATGCGCGCCGGTGTCGGCGTCCTGGCCTTGCCCGGCGGTCCCGAGCAGATGGATCGCATCGCGGTAGTGCTGCGCCAGGCGCGCGTTTTCGGCCAGCTTCAACTGGGTGGCGATGCGCGCCTTGAGCAGGGCGGGCGAGTAGGGCTTGCTGACGTAGTCGGCCGCGCCCGCTTCCAGACCGGTGCGTTCGTCGTGCTCGCTGCTGCGCGAGGTCACGAACAGGATCGGGATGGCCGTGCTGGCGGGCTGCTGCTTGAGCGTGCGCGCCACTGCATAGCCGTCCATGTCGGGCAGCTCGACATCCAGCAGGATCAACGCCGGGGTGTGGCGGAGCACCGCCTCCAGCGCTTCGCCGCCGGACTTGGCGAACACCAGCGGGAAATCGTCGCGCAGCAGCTGGCGCAGGGTGGCCAGGTTGCTGGATTCGTCGTCGACACACAGCAGGGGGCGATGCGGCATGGAGGCTCCTTGCCAGCCGGCGTGGTGCGCGGTCAGCGCAGGTGAGTGGCTTGCCAGTCGCGCAAGGTGGCCTCGGCGCGACGGAAGTCGAAATCTTCCACCGCACGCTGCAGTGCTTCCTGCAGGTTGCGCGGCAGATGCGGCGCGCAGATCAGCAGCGCGTGGTCGATCTTGTCGGCATCGTCGCTGCCCAGGGCCGCTTCCAGGATCTGCACGCTGTCCGCGTCCAGCGCAGCATCGTCATCGCCTGCTTCGGCGTCGCTGTCGCCGTGTTGCAGGAAGGCGTGGATCGCCGCGGCGGTACGCTGCATGGTGTCCTTGAGTGCGAGCAGTGCCGAGGTGATGTCGTGGCCCTGCTCGATGCGGGTTTCCAGGTCGCTGGCGGCACCGGCCAGGGCTGGCAATGCCAGCGACCCGGCCGCGCCGCGCAGCTTGTGCGCCAGCGCACCGATCGCCGGCAGCTCGTTGCGGCGCAAATGCTCGGCTGCGGCCTCGGCCGGGTCGGGGTTGTCGCGCAGCAGTTTGAGCAGATAGCGCTCGTACGGTTCGCGCTCGCGCCACAGGCTGCGTGCACGCGCCGCATCCAGCACCTCCGGGTCGGCGTGTTCCCACTCGGGGCCGCCCTGCACAGCGGCCTCGTGCGGCAGCGACGGGATGCGCCGCACACCCGGCTGCAGGAAGTGGCGGATGGCGGTGACCAGTTCCTCCACATTGAACGGCTTGGCGATGAAACCGTTCATGCCGGCCTCCAGCGCTTTCTCCTGTTGCGGGCGAAAGGCGCCGGCAGTCAGCGCGATCACCGGCAGGCTGGCCAGCGCGGGGATCTGCCGCAGCCGCCGCGTGGCTTCATAGCCATCGACCACCGGCATCTGCACGTCCATCAACACCAGCTGGAACAGCTCCGGCGCACGCCGCAGCGTGTTGATGGCCTGTTCGCCGTCGTGGGCGACCGTGACCATGGCGCCTTCGCCTTCGAGAATGCGCTGCGCCACTTCGCAGTTGATTTCGCTGTCGTCCACCAGCAGCAGATGCGCGCCTTCCAGCCGCCGCGCCACGAAGGTGGGCGCCACCGGCCGCGCGCCGGGGCGTTCGTGGACCAGCTGCTCCACCAGCCGGTGCAGCGCCGCGCTGGTGACCGGCTTGGTCATCACCGCATCCAGGTCCTGTTGCTCGGGATGCTGTTCCAGCAGGCGCCGCTCGTAGGCGGTGACCATGACGATCACCGGATGCGGGCCGGGCACGGCGCGTGCGCGGATCTGCCGCGCGATCGCCACGCCGTCGATATCGGGCATGCGCCAGTCGAGCAGGAAGATGTCGTAGGGCTCGCTGGCCTGTTCAATCGCCTGCAGGGCGGCCTGGCCGCTGGCGACCGCATCCACGCGCCAACCGAGTTCGGTGGCGATGCGCACCAGGTTGTTGAGCGCCGCATCGTGGTCGTCGGCGATCAATACCCGCGGCATCGCTTCCGGCGGCAGCGCTGGCAGCTCGCGCTGGGCCAGCGGCGGGGCGGATTTTTCCAGCGTCACCACGAAATAGAACTCGCTGCCGCGGCCGGGCACGCTTTCCACCTCCAGCTCGCCGCCCATCAATTCGATCAGGCGCCGGCTGATGGTCAGGCCCAGGCCGCTGCCGCCGTAGCGCCGGCTGGTGGAGGTGTCGGCCTGCAGGAACGGCGAGAAGATCAGGCTCTGCTTTTCCTTGGAAATGCCGATGCCGGTGTCGCGCACCGAGAACAGCAGCTTGAGCTTGTTCGGATCGCCGCTGGGGAAGCGCCGCACCGATAGCACCACTTCGCCCTGCTCGGTGAACTTGATCGCGTTGCCGACCAGGTTGACCAGCACCTGGTTGATGCGCAGCGCATCGCCGAGCAACCAGCGGCAGTCGCGCGGCAGCGGTTCGACGATCATTTCCACCGGTTTGGTGCTGAGCGAGGAACGCATCAGGTCGGCGATGTTGTCGAACAGTTGGTTGAGGTCGAACGGTGCGCGTTCCAGATCGATGCGCCCGGCCTCGATCTTGGAGAAGTCCAGGATGTCGTTGATGATCTCCAGCAGCGAGCGCGCGGAGCGGTCGATCTTGGTCACCATGTCCTGCGCCGCACCGGGCAGTTCGCTGCGCTGGAGCAGGTACAGCATGCCCAGGATCGCGTTCATCGGCGTGCGGATCTCGTGGCTCATGTTGGCCAGGAAATCGGACTTGGACTGGTTGGCGCTCTTGGCCGCGTCCATCGCCAGGCGCAGTTGCTTCTCGTGCAGTTTCTGCTCGGTCAGATCCACCGCCATGCCCAGGTAACCGATCACCTGGTCGTTATCGTCGCGCAGGGTGCTCAGGGTCAGCAGCACCGGCAGGCGGCGGCCTTCGTGGCTGACGTAGGTCCATTCGCTGGTGTCGCTGCGGCCCAGGCTGGTCAGCGCAGCGATCGCCTCCAGCGTATGCGCCACCGGCGCGCCGGTCTGCTCGGAGAGCAGGTGCGCGCGCTCCTGCAGTTCCTCCTGCTCGATGAACTGACCGGCCTTGCGGCGGCCGATCACCTCGTCGGCGTTGTAGCCCAGCAGTTTTTCCGCGGCGCGATTGAACAGCGTGACAAAGCCGCCGGAGTCGGTGGCGATGATGGCAAAGCCGGCGTGCGCCAGGATCGCGCGGTGCAGCGCGGAGAACTTCATCAGCTCGCTGGTGCGTTCGGCGACCTGATGTTCGAGCGATGCATTCAGCGCGACGATGCGCTGGTGCGCACGCACCCGCTCGGAGATGTCGCGGAAGAAATGCGAGTGCCCGCTCAGGGTGGCATCGCGTTCGATGATCGGGGCCTTGCTGGCCAGCACATGGACCAGATGCCCATCGCGATGGCGCATGCTCAGCGCCGCCGAGGTATCGACCGAATGGCCTTCGTCGGCATGCTCGATGTCGGGAATCGCATACGGCTGCGGCGACAGCAGCATCGTCAGGTTCTGGCCGATCGCCTCGTCCGCGCTGTAGCCGAACATCGCTTCGGCAGCGGGATTCCAGTGGGTGATGTGTCCGTCCGGGGTCTCGGCAACGATGGCTTCGCTGGAATGGCTGACCAGTGCCGCCAGCTCCATCTGTTTGCGCAGCACTTCCTCGCGCCGCAGGCCGTTGCTGAAATACAGCACCAGCAATGCCGCCAGCAGCACCGACACGCCCAGCACCAGGCCGCCGATCAGCCACGGCGAGGTCTGGTTGAGCGAGGCCAGGAAGCTGGCGGTGGGGTGGGCGGTGATGATCCAGGTGCGGCCGTAGATCTGCAGTTGCTGCACCACCGGCGGGCGGCGCGCGCTGTCGCTGGACGGCGTGCCGCTGCGGAAGAAGTTGTGGGTGGGCTCGTTCCGGTCGGACAGATCCAGCGCCACGTCGTCGCGCTCGCCCAGGGTGCTTTGCACCATCTGCTCGACGCTGAAGGGCGCATACACCCAGCCACTGGTCGCGGCCATGCGCTGTTGCGGCGTCTGCAGCGGCATGCCTTCGCGATACACCGCCAGCAGCACCAGGAATCCGCTCTCGCTGGGAATGCGATAACCGGACAGCGAGATCGGCGAGGTCATGATCGGCACGCCGCTGCGTGCGGCCTGCAGTGCCGCTGCGCGGCGACGCGGCTCGGAGGCGATGTCCAGGCCGATCGGACGGTTGCCCGAGGACTCCGGTTCGAAATACAGCACGATGTAACGCTCGCCGTCCCAGGGCTCCAGCGGCCGGCGCTTGATGTCCGGTGCGCCGTCGGCGCGCGCGGCCTGCAGGAAGGCCTCTTCGTCGGCGGGCGCGACGCGATGGATGTAGCCGTAGCCCAGCACGCCGGGAAACTCGCGCGCGTAATCGCGCGAGCGGCTGTACAAGGTGAAGCGGTCGCGACCGATGACATCCTTGCCGGCGCCGATCACCGCGCCACGCGCGCCGCGCAGCCCGTGTTCGAAGGTATACATGCGCTCGCTGATGTTGCGTGTCAGCGTGCGCACCACATAGTTGAAACGCTGCTCGCGCTCGAGCTCGTTATGTCGTTGCAGCGACAGGCCGGCAGAAATGGCGGCGATCAGACCTGCGGCGAGAATCAGCAGGGCCCCGATCGATGCACGACGCCCGTATTTTCTGCGCAGATCCCAGCGGCCATTCGGCATTTCTGTTCCCTTGCCTTGCCTGTTGCGTGCCCGGTGTGCTGGCCGACAGCGAAGTCGGTCTCGTGGTGGCGCCTGACGATCATCAGACTACGTGCAGTCTCCCCGGCGTCCGCACGTGCGTCCGGTGGGCGATCAACGTCATTGCCAATGCATCAGAACGCCAGCCAGATCGATAATGCGTGAAGGGCAAGGCCGATCAGTCCGCCCACCAACGTTCCATTGAACCGAATGTATTGCAGATCGCGTCCGACACCCAATTCCAATTGTTCGACGAGGTGACGTTCGTCCCAACTTTTCATCGTCGACGCGATATGGTCGGTCACCGATGCGCGCAAGCGTGTGGTGAGTTTGTCGGCAGCCTGCAACATGTGCTGGTTGAGCGCTTCGCGCAGCGAGGGATCCTGCGACAAGGCCTGGCCGAGCGATTGCATGGAGCGCTCCATATGC
Organism: Xanthomonas sp. NCPPB 1826; assembly: GCF_056725285.1. Classification (NCBI taxonomy): domain Bacteria; kingdom Pseudomonadati; phylum Pseudomonadota; class Gammaproteobacteria; order Lysobacterales; family Lysobacteraceae; genus Xanthomonas; species Xanthomonas sp. NCPPB 1826. The sequence goes on along the minus strand of NZ_CM161521.1, from coordinate 2,983,238 downwards.
GCGGCCATCGACGATTCCTCACGCGCCAGGTCGTTGCGCAGTGCATCGCGAATCTCGCCCCACAGACCTTGCACGTAGTCCTGCAAGGCCGGATGTTCGATCGCGCGCTGCTTGAGTTCTTCCACGCGCTCGGCCATTGCCGGCTCGTCGCGCAGGCGCGCGATGTAGCGTTGCAGCCAGGCTTCATAGTCGAGCCTGATTGGATGCTCGGGCGTCTTGAGGATGTCCTGCAACTCCTCGATCGCCGCACGCGCCATGCGGTCGGCCAGGCTGTCGCCGATCTCCTCGATCGGCTTGACCCAGTTCACCGTGCCGACCAGCTTGGGCCACTCGCGCCGCGCGTAACGCACGATCAAGGCCGAGGCGCGCGTCTTGACCTGCTCCTGATCCAGCCACTCGCCCAGGCGCAGCAGCACCTCGTCCAGCAATTTCTGATGCCGGCCATCGGTGGTCAGCAGCGCCATCACATCGCCGACGGTGGCGGCAGCATTCCATTTGCGCAGACGGTCGACCACGAAGCGCTGGATCGCGCGGCGCACCGCGGCCTCGTCCAGCAGCTCCAGCGCCTGCAGCATCCAGCTGCGCGCCATCTGCGCGAGCATGCGCGCCTGTTCGGGTTTGGCCAGCCATTCGCCCAGGCGGCTGGCCGGGTCGAACACGCGCAGTTTGTCCATCAACGCCTCGGGGGCGAGGAACTGGTCGCGCACGAACACCGCCAGGCCGTCGGCCAGACGGTCCTTGCCGCGCGGCAGGATGGCGGTGTGCGGAATCGGCAGGCCCATCGGGCGGCGGAACAAGGCCACCACCGCGAACCAATCGGCCAGTGCGCCGACCGTGGCCGCTTCGCAGAAGGCCGAGACCCAGGCCCAGATGCCTTGTTCGCCCATCAGGTGGCTGACGACGAAGCCGGCGAACATGGCCAGCAGCAGGGCTACAGCCAACAGCTTCATGCGCTGCAGCTGGGCACGACGGGGATCGACGGGGCGGGGAGTGCTAACGCTTGGTTCCATCTGCGCAGTGTACCCAGTCGCCGGAGCAGGGCATGTCCACGGCCGGGCTTAATGGCCAGGTAGGAGCGCGCCTGAGCGCGACGGGGTTACCGGGAACGCCACGTCGCGCCCTGGTGCGCTCCTACGGGTGGTTGCGGCGATCGCGGCTGCCGTTCGCGGTGGTGGTTGATAGGTTCTGTAGGAGCGCGCCTGAGCGCGACGGGGTTACCGGGAACGCCACGTCGCGCCCGGGTGCGCTCCTACGGTGATGCACCGTCTGGCACTTAGCCGCGCAGGCGCTCCAGCTGCGATTGCAGCGCGGTCACCTTGGCCTGCAGCGCGGCGTTTTCGTTTTCCAGTTCGCTGACGCGGCGTTGCAGGGCTTTCATGTCGCGGCGTTCGGCTTCGCCGCCTTCGGCCTCGTCGGGCTTGGGTTTGCGCTTGGCGTCGCGTACGCGCTTGGCAGCCTGTTTGAGCTCGGCCTTGCCGGCCTGCGCGGCGGCGCGTTGCTCGTCCTCGGACAAGGTGGCCACGGCAGCGGCGGCGCTGATCGAAATCTCGCCGGCCTTGACCGCCTGCACCACTTCCGGGGCGGCCTGCTTGTGGATGCGCTCGATCATCACCACCTGGTTGTTGCTCAGGCGGGCCTCGCGCGCCAGCTCGGCGCGGCTGACCGGGGTGGAGGTCTCTTCCCACGGTGGGCTGTCGCTGTCCGCGGCCGCCGGCGTGGCGTCGTGGTCGATGCCGGTGGCCGGCTGCTCAATGTCGGCAACCGCCAGCGCTTCGGCAGCGGCGTCGGCGTCGCGCTGGCTGCGCTGGCGCGCGGCCAGGATCTCGCGCTTGCGCAGCGCCAGCACGCCACGCTGGAAGTCCGACACGCTGCGCCGGCCCAGGTGCTGCTCGATCATCCACAGCTGCACATCCTGCATCGACTGGAAGCGCGGGTTCTGCACGGTCTGGAACGGCAGGTCGTGCTTCTGGCAGATGCCATAGCGGTTGTGGCCATCCACCAGCACGTCGCCCCACAGCACCAGCGCATCGCGGCAGCCTTCGGCCAGCAGGCTGCGCTCCAGCGCCTCGTGTTCGTCGGGCGTCAGCGGGTCGATGTAGGCCTTGAGTTCTTCTTTGACAACGATGTTCATGCGGCAACTGCGGGGAAGTGCGGGGCCGGCATTGTAGTGAGCCTGCCCCGGCTTTGCGCGCTTGACCGCGCCGCGTGCCGGCGTTACGCGCGGGCGCCTGTGTCCTGGTCGTCAGGCGGTGCTGCGCAGGATCTTCGCCAGCGTTTCGACCATCTGCCCGATCTGCTCGGGGGTGACGATCAGCGGCGGTGACAGCGCGATGACATCGCCGGTGACGCGCACCAGCAGGCCGCCGTCGTGGAAGCAACGCTCGAACACCTCGTAGCCGCGTGCGCCGGGCGCGCCGTCGCGTGGCGCCAGCTCGATCGCGCCGATCAGGCCGATGTTGCGGATGTCGATGACGTGCGGCAGTCCGCGCAGGCTGTGCAGCGCGTCTTCCCATTGCGGGCCCAGCGTGGTCGCACGGTCGAACAGGTGTTCTTCGGCGTAGGTGTCCAGCGTAGCGATCGCCGCGGCGCAGGCCAGCGGATGGCCGGAATAGGTGTAGCCGTGGAAGAGCTCGATCGCGTTCTGCGGCCCCTGCATGAAGGCCGCGTGGATCGCATCGGCCACCAGGGCCGCGCCCATCGGCACGCTGCCGCTGGTCAGCCCCTTGGCGGCGGTAATCAGGTCGGGCGTGACGCCGAAGCGTTGCGCTGCGAATGCTTCGCCGACCCGGCCGAAGCCGGTGATGACCTCGTCGAACACCAGCACGATGCCGTGGCGGTCGCAGATGCCGCGCAGCCGCTGCAGATAACCTTCCGGCGGCAGGATCACTCCGGCCGAGCCGGATACCGGCTCGACGAAGACCGCAGCAATGGTCGAGGCGTCGTGCAGGGTGATCAGGCGTTCCAGATCGTCGGCCAGCTCGGCGCCGTGCGCCGGCAGCCCGCGCGTGTAGGCATTGCGTTGCAGATCCAGCGTATGCCGCAGATGGTCGGTGCCGGCCAGCAGGGGGCCGAACCATTTGCGGTTGTTGGGCAGCCCGCCGATCGACATGCCGCCGAAGCCGACCCCGTGATAGGCCTTCTCGCGCCCGATGAAGCGGGTGCGCTGGCCCTCGCCGCGCAGGCGGTGGTAGGCCAGCACGATCTTCATCGCGCTATCGACCGCCTCCGAGCCGGAGTTGGTGAAGAACACATGGCCCAGGCCCGGCGGTGCGATCGCAGCCAGCCGCTGCGCCAGCACGAACGGTAGCGGTGAACCCATTTGGAAGGTCGGTGCGAAATCCAGCGTGCCGGCCTGCTCACGGATCGCCGCCACGATGCGCTCGCGGGCGTGGCCGGCATTGCAGCACCACAGCCCGGCGGTGCCGTCCAGGATCTGGCGGCCGTCGACATCGCGGTAGTACATGCCGGCAGCGGAGGCCAGCAGGCGCGGGCGTGCCTTGAACTGGCGGTTGGCGGTGAACGGCATCCAGAACGCGTCCAGGTGCGCCGGTGCCTGCAGCGCGTGCGCGCCATCGCGCGGAGGGTGGTCGTGCATGGCGGACTCCGTCGCTGGAAAGCGTCCGACTGTACGGCCACCACGCGTCGGCCGTCACCCCGGCCGAGCGCGACGGCGAGCACGATTTGCGGACCCGCATGCGCCGATCCGCATGGACTAGTCAATTAGTCGCAACGTCGGCCGCTAAGCTCTGGGAACGCCTTGTGGCGCAGGCCATGACGGGTTTTTGACTGGCTGCGGGGCGCGCCGAAGCATTGCAAAGATTCAACGATCGCCGATGATGCGCCAGACGAGTGCCAGTTGGGCCTGGTAGTCGCCGCTGCCCTTATCGCAACACGTCAATCGATCGCAGCCATCAATCGTTTTCGGGACCAACGACACCGCCTGCGCGCAGCCGTCCTGTCGGGCGCTCCGAACACACTTCATCGCACTTTTTAGGGGAACGGGAATGACACAAGGGTCCACCGTGGCGAGCGCCAACGGCGCAGACGCCGGCCTGCTGTCCAAGGAGCGCATCGTTGCGCGTCCGGGCTTCAATCGTTGGTTGGTACCGCCGGCGGCACTGGCGATCCACCTGTGTATCGGCATGGCCTACGGCTTCAGCGTGTTCTGGCTGCCGCTGTCCAAGGCGCTGGGCATCACCGAGGCGATCGCGTGCCCGGCCGACATGGGCCTGTTCGCGCGCATGGTCGCCACCACCTGCGACTGGAAGATCAGCGAGCTGCAGTGGATGTACACGCTGTTCTTCGTGCTGCTGGGCTGCTCGGCGGCGATCTGGGGCGGCTGGCTGGAACGTGCCGGCCCGCGCAAGGCCGGTGTGGTCTCGGCGCTGTGCTGGTGCGGCGGGCTGGTGATTTCGGCGGCCGGCATCCACTTCCATCAGATCTGGATGCTGTGGCTGGGTTCGGGCGTGATCGGCGGCATTGGTCTGGGCCTGGGCTACATCTCGCCGGTGTCGACGCTGATCAAGTGGTTCCCGGACCGTCGCGGCATGGCGACCGGCATGGCGATCATGGGCTTCGGTGGCGGCGCGATGATCGGCAGCCCGCTGGCCGATGCGCTGATGCGTCACTTCGCCACGCCGACCTCGGTGGGCGTACTGGAGACCTTCCTGGTGATGGCGGCGCTGTACTTCGTCTTCATGATGGCCGGCGCGTTCGGCTACCGCGTGCCGCCGAGCGGCTGGACCCCCGCCGGCTGGACCGCGCCGGTGGCCAGTAACAACGCCATGATCACTGCCAACCACGTGCACGTGAGCAAGGTCTGGGGCATCCCGCAGTTCTGGCTGCTGTGGGGCGTGCTGTGCCTGAACGTGTCGGCCGGCATCGGCGTGATCGGCATGTCCTCGCCGATGCTGCAGGAAGTGTTCGGCGGCCGGTTGATCGGGGTGGATGTCGGCTTCGGCAGTCTGGATACGGCGCAGCTGGCCAGCATCGCGGCCATCGCGGCCGGCTTCACCGGCCTGCTCAGCCTGTTCAACATCGGCGGGCGCTTCTTCTGGGCCAGCATGTCCGACAAGCTCGGCCGCAAGAACACCTACACGCTGTTCTTCGTGCTGGGCATCTGCCTGTACGCGGCTGCGCCGTCGGCCGGCGGTGTGGGCGGCATCGCGCTGTTTGCGGGCATCTTCTGCATCATCCTGTCGATGTACGGCGGCGGCTTCGCCACCATTCCGGCATACCTGGCCGACCTGTTCGGCACCCAGATGGTCGGCGCCATCCACGGCCGCCTGCTGACCGCCTGGGCCACCGCCGGCATCCTCGGTCCGGTGGTGGTCGGCTACATGCGCGAGTACCAGCTGGCCCACGGCAGCCCGCCGTCACAGGTCTACAACACCACCATGTACATCCTCGCCGGCATGTTGGTGCTCGGTCTGATCTGCAACCTGTTGGTGCGCCCGGTGGCCGCGCGTCATTTCATGACGCCGGAAGAACTGGCGCGCGAGAAGCAGCTGGCGCACGAGAAGGTGGACCGCAGCGGCAAGGCGGTGCTGCCGCCGGAGCAGATGGCGCGCATCGGGCATGGCGGCAACCCCGCCCTGGTCGCGCTGGCCTGGCTGGCGGTGGGCGTGCCGATGTCCTGGGGCATCTGGGTCACGCTGCAGAAAGCCTTCGTGCTGTTTCATTGAGATGAGATGACACTTCCGTCTTCCCGTTCCGTGCGCGCCGGCAGTGTGGTGCGCACGGTTGTCCGCCACCGCGGCGGCGGCAACGCCACGGTGCAGGACATGGTGGCGGCCGAAATGCCGGTCGCGTTCAACTACAACGGCGTGCCGTTCGCGGTGATGATGGCCACGCCGGAAGACCTGGAAGATTTTGCATTCGGGTTCTCGCTGAGCGAGGGCATCGTCGACCAGCCGCAGGATCTGCGGGTGGTGGCGGTGGAGACGTTTCTGGAAGGCGCTTCGCTGCAGATCGAGATCCCGCCCGAACGTGCCGCCGCGCTGGACCGGCGGCGGCGCAATCTGGATGGCCGCAGCGGTTGCGGGGTGTGCGGCAACGAATCGATCGAAGCAGTGTTGCGTGTGCCGCCGGTGTTGCAATCGTCGCTGCAGATCGATGTGGATGCATTGGCGCGTGCGTTGGATGCGTTGCATGCGCAGCAGCCGATCGCCGCACAGACCGGCGCGGTGCATGCCGCCGGTTGGGCCGATGCACACGGTGTGGTGCGCTACGTGCGCGAAGACGTCGGCCGGCATAACGCGCTCGACAAGTTGATCGGTGCGCTGGCGCGGGAGCGCGTCGATGCATCGCAAGGGTTTGCGGTGGTGACCAGCCGCGCCAGTTACGAAATGGCCATGAAAGCCGCGCAGGCCGGGATCCCGCTGCTCGCAGCGATTTCGGCACCGACCGCGCTGGCGATCAGCCTGGCCGACAGTGCGGGACTGACCCTGATCGGGTTTGCCCGCGATCACGATTGTGTCGTTTACAGCCATCCGCAGCGCCTGAATCTGGGCGTTGGCGTGGGAGAGCCCGCATGAGCAAGAAGACCATCCAGCAATACGACAATCCCGCCGGCGGCTGGGGCGCATTGCGCTCGGTTGCCAAGCATCTGATGGAACAGGACATCGCGGTGCAGGGCGCCAAGACGCTGCTGCACGCCAACCAGCCGGACGGTTTTGACTGCCCCGGCTGCGCCTGGCCCGACCGCGATCACACCTCCACCTTCGAGTTCTGCGAGAACGGCGCCAAGGCCGTCGCGGCCGAGTCCACGGCGCGCCGCGCCGGGCCGGAGCTGTTCGCCTCGCACAGCGTCAGCCTGCTGTCGCAGTACAGCGATTACTGGCTGGAAGGGCAGGGCCGGCTGACCCAGCCGATGCGTTACGACGCGGCCACCGATCATTACGTGCCGGTGAGTTGGGACGAGGCCTTCGCGCAGATCGCCGGGCATCTCAACGGGCTGGCATCGCCGGACGAGGCGATCTTCTACACCTCCGGGCGTACCAGCAACGAGGCGGCCTTCCTGTATCAGTTGTTCGTGCGCGAGTTCGGCACCAACAACTTCCCCGACTGCTCCAACATGTGCCACGAGCCGTCCGGTACCGCGCTGCGTTCGCAGATCGGCGTGGGCAAGGGCACGGTGTCGCTGCACGATTTCGAACTGGCCGATGCGATCTTCATCTTCGGCCAGAATCCCGGCACCAATCACCCGCGCATGCTTGGCGAGTTGCGTCAGGCTTCCAAGCGCGGCGCAGCGATTGCGGCATTCAATCCGTTGCGCGAGCGCGGGCTGGAGAAGTTCGCCGACCCGCAGGACAAGCTGGAGATGCTGCACAACGGCTCCACCCGCATCGCCTCGGATTATTTCCAGCTCAAGATCGGCGGCGATCTTGCCGCGGTCAAGGGCATCATCAAGCATGTGCTCGAGCGCGACGCACAGGCCCAGCGCGACGGCACGCCACGCCTGCTGGATCTGGAATTCATCGAGGCCCACACCGCCAACTTCGACGTTTTCGCTGCCGAGGTGCATGGCGAATCCTGGGACACCATCGTCGAAGAGTCCGGGCTGGACGAAGCGGCGCTGCGCAAGGCCGGCGAACTCTATCTCAATGCCGAACGCGTGATCGCCTGCTGGGGCATGGGCATCACCCAGCACAAGCATTCGGTGGCCACCATCCACATGATCACCAACCTGCTGTTGCTGCGCGGCCATCTGGGCCGGCCGGGCGCGGGCGTGTGCCCGGTGCGCGGGCACAGCAACGTGCAGGGCGACCGCACGATGATGATCTACGAAAAGCCGCCGGCCGCGTTCCTGGACAAGTTGCAGACGGTGTTTGGTTTTGCGCCGCCACGCGAGGATGGCTTCGACACCGTCGGCGCGATCGAGGCGATGCTGGACGGGCGCGGCAAGGTGTTCTTCGCGATGGGTGGCAATTTCGCCGCCGCCACGCCGGATACCGACGCCACGCATCGCGCGCTGCGCAATTGCGAATTGACTGTGCATGTCACCACCAAGCTCAATCGCAGCCATCTGGTGCACGGGCGCGATGCGCTGATCCTGCCATGCCTGGGCCGTACCGAAATCGACATCCAGGACGCCGGCTCGCAAGGCGTGACGGTGGAAGATTCGATGAGCATGGTGCACCTGTCGGCCGGCATCAATCCGCCGGCCTCGCCGGAGCTGTTGTCCGAGCCGGCGATTGTGGCGCGGCTGGCCGAGGCGACCCTGGGTGCGCGCAGCGCGATACGCTGGCGTTGGCTGGTGGGCGACTACGACCGCATTCGCGACCTGATTGCCCAGGTGTTCCCCGATTTTGCCGACTTCAACCAGCGTGTGCGGGTGCCGGGCGGCTTCCGCCTGTCCAACACCGCGCGCGATCGCCAGTGGGTGACACCCGAAAAGCGCGCGGTGTTCAAACCGCACGCGGTGCCGACCGACAACCCGATCCATCGTGCACGCCGTAGCCACACTGAGCAGATGGTGTTTACGCTGGCCACCACGCGCTCGCACGATCAATACAACACCACCATCTACGGGCTGGACGATCGCTATCGCGGCGTGTTCGGCGAGCGCCGCGTGCTCTTCATCAATGGCGCGGATATCGCCGCGTTGAACATGAGGGCCGGCGACTGGGTGGACCTGGAGAGCCTGTGCGAGGACGGTGTGCATCGCGAGGCGCGCCGCTTCCTGCTGGTGGACTACAACATTCCGCGCGGCTGCCTGGCGGCGTACTACCCGGAAACCAACGCGCTGGTGCCGCTGTCCAGCTTCGCCGACGAAGCGCGCACGCCCACCTCCAAGTCGATTCCGGTGATCGTGCTGCCGCACCGCGCCGAAACCGCCGATGCAGCGCCACGCGACATCGGAGCGGTGCTTGTCCGCTGATCCGCAGCTCACCGCGCTGCTGCTTGCCGCGTTGGCCGACACGCCCGAGGGCGTGTCGCTGGCGCGCCTGTGCAAGCAACTGGGCGTGCGCATGAGCGTGCTGCTGCGCACCCTGGCGTGGCTGGGCAGTGCCAGCCTGGATGGTCAGCCTGGCCCGGGCTGGATCCAGGTGGAAGACCGCGGCGAGCGCCAATTTGCAGTGCTGACGGATCTCGGGCTGGCAGCGCATGCGCAACGTGCAATGACGCAAACGCAGCCGTGCGACTGAGTAACTTGCTGGTTCTTCCCGGCTGAGGAGAGCGGGAGACTGAAGCCTCTTCACCTGCACGGGAAGTTCGATCAGACGCAACCTGATCCGAACAACGCGGGCCACGCTTTGCTTGCAACCAACCACACCGACCACCTCGACAGGTCCTTGGCCGCTCACCGTCGCGGGACCTTACGCGGCATGGATGCCGCGTAAGAGCCTACAGGGACGTACTTGCGGCGTGTCCCGCGATGGTGGGCGGCCAAGGGCCCTGCAGCAAAGTCGCAGACCCGACGCTCTGCAAGCGATCTATCAGCACTATCCGACCACTCCAAGACCCACCGAGCTCTTCAATGGTGGCGCCGTTATGGATGCAGTCGAAGGCTTGGGTCAAAAGCCTGGTTGATCGAGCGTGCGGTGTCCTCACCGCTTGCGGGACACGCCGTGAATCCGTCCGTGGAGGCTCCTCGGCGGCATCCATGCCGCCGAGGGTCCCGCAACCGGCAAGGACACCGCACCAGAGAGTTGGTCGGCTGCTTTCCTCAAAGCTTATTTCTCGGCTTGCGGTGGGAAGATGAGACGTTTGTAAGTCGCGTGTTGAAAGCCTGTTGCTCGGCCTGCATCGGGAGCTGATCGGGTGCAACGCGATCCGAACAACGCGCATCAAGCACTGCTCTTACCGCGCACACCGACCACCTCGACAGGTCCTTGTCCGCTCACCGTCGCGGGACCTTACGCGGCATGGATGCCGCGTAAGAGCCTACAAGGATGTACTTGCGGCGTGTCCTGCGATGGTGGGCGGGCAAGGGCCCTGCAACAAGGCCACAGAACAGTCGCTCTAACAAGCATCTATCAACACTGCCCGGCGACTCCAACGCAACCGAGATTCCGAAAGACATCAGGCTGCCACTGTCCGCAAATGCAAGCAGTCACGGCTGTAACCTTTCGTGAGCAGGTTGGCCTGCGCAAACCGTTGCTGCAATCTGCCAGAATCGGCTGACTTGTCTTGTCTGGATGCCGATCAACGATGACTGCTGCTGCGCCGCTTGCTGCTCCCATCAATTCGCCCGCGCGCGTGCTGTTCGCCAGTCTGATCGGCACCACCATCGAGTTCTTCGATTTCTACATCTACGCCACCGCCGCGGTGTTGGTGTTCCCGACGCTGTTCTTTCCGGCGGGCGATGGTAGCGCGGCGATGCTGCAGTCGCTGGCGACGTTTGCGGTGGCCTTTATCGCGCGGCCGGTGGGCTCGGCGGTGTTCGGCCATTTCGGCGACCGGATCGGTCGCAAGGCTACCCTGGTGGCGGCGCTGCTGACGATGGGCCTGTCCACCGTGGCGATCGGCTTGCTGCCCAGTTACGCCCAGATCGGCGTGTTCGCACCTGCGTTGCTGGCGCTGTGCCGCTTTGGCCAGGGCCTGGGGCTGGGCGGCGAGTGGGGCGGGGCCGTGCTGCTTGCCACCGAAAATGCGCCGCCCGGCAAGCGCGTGTGGTACGGCATGTTTCCGCAGCTGGGTGCGCCGCTGGGCTTTCTGTTGTCCACCGGCACCTTTCTCGGCATGGGCGCGGTGCTCGACGATGCGCAGTTCATGCAATGGGGCTGGCGGGTGCCGTTTCTGGCCAGCGCATTGCTGGTGCTGACCGGCCTGTGGGTGCGCCTGAGCATCACCGAGACGCCGGACTTCCAGAAGACCCTGGACCACAAGACGCGCGTGCGCCTGCCCTTGGGGACGGTGATCTCGCAGCACTGGCCGGCGCTGATCATCGGCACGCTGGGCGCATTCGCCACCTTCGTGCTGTTCTATCTGATGACGGTGTTCGCGCTGGGCTACGGGACCAAGACCCTGGGCTACGACAAGGAACAATTCCTGCTGTTGCAGATGGCGGGGATCGTGTTTTTCGCGATCGGCATTCCGCTGTCGGCTAGGTTCGGCGACCGGCATGGCGCGCCGCTGGCGATGATGCTGGCCAGTGTGGCAATCATCGCGTTTGGGTTGGCATTCGCGCCGCTGTTCCAGGCCAATCACCCGTTGCAGGTACTCGCGTTCCTTGCACTGGGCTTCTTCTTCATGGGCCTGACCTACGGCCCCTGCGGAACGCTGCTGGCCGAGTTGTATCCCACCGAAGTGCGCTATACCGGGGCCTCGCTGTCGTTCAACCTGGCCAGCATCCTGGGGGCGGCACCGGCGCCGTACGTGGCCACGCAACTGGCCGCACGCTATGGCGTGCAGGCGGTGGGGCAGTATCTGGGCGCCGCGGCGGTGTTGAGCCTGCTGGCGTTGGTCGTGGCCCGCAGATCGCGTCGGCGGGTTGGCGTTTGAAGGTGGGCGCGGGGCGGCGTCATCGGTGAGGCGGATTGCGCCCAGGTGCAGAGTGGTCGCTAGCGGAACAGGCGCTTGAGTGTGCGTCCCAGCCAGTTGCCGTGCTGGTGGCTGCGCGCGAACTGGTCCAGATGTGCGATCACCTGCGGCGCATAGGCCTGGTCGTCGCCGCGGATATGGTTGAACAACCAGCGTGAGAGCATGCTGCGGAGTTCGTCGCAGACGTCTTCGCCGGCCTGGAACCGCAGCCGGTACTCGCCGACACGTTTGCCGAAGACCTCGTGCACACGCTTGTGCGCCAGGCTGAAGGGGTAGCCGGCTTCCTCCATCAGTTCTTCCTCGAAGGCAAAGTGCGACAGCGTGTAGTCGATCAATTCGTCGATCACCTCGGCCACTGCCAGGCGTTGCAGGCTGGCGTGCGCGGCATGCAGCTGATTGATCATTTCCACGATGCGCCGGTGTTGGTGATCGATGACCTCGATCCCGGTGTTGAGGTCGTCCTGCCAGACCAGCAAAGCCATCATTCGCCCTTGTTCCATACAATGAGGGCACGATAGGCGTGCGTGATTGCCAACGCGTTGATCTGGATCAAATCCGGCTACGGCAAGCGGGCGGCGTGCGTGCTGCGTAGCGATTCTGTGTCGCCGGCGATACCGCCGGGTCGGGCGCGCCGCCGGCCGTGCAGCGCACGAACCTGCGCCGCTCAGCTGGCCAGACGCACCTGGTTGCGGCCGCCAGCCTTGGCCAGGTACAGATACTTGTCCGCCTCGCCCAGCAGATGGTGCAGCGACTGGCCGTCTTCGGTGGCGATGCATACGCCGATGCTCACCGTCATGCTGAGGGTTTCATCGCCGATCCGCACGCGCAGTGCGCTGATGCGTTCGCGCAGGGTTTCGAAGTAGCTGGTGGCGTTGGCGGCATCCAGCCCCGGGACCAGCAGGCAGAATTCTTCGCCGCCAAAACGCGCCACCAGATCCTGCGGCCGCGCATGACTGGAGACCGACGCGGCCACCGCGCGTAGCGCCTGGTCGCCGGCTTCGTGGCCCCAGGTGTCGTTGATGTGCTTGAAGTGGTCGATGTCCAGCATCGCCGCGGTGACCGTCTGCTCCTGCGACAACAGGGTGGGGATCACCCGCTGGCTTTGTTCCAGGAAATAGCGCCGGTTGGGCAGGCCGGTGAGGAAGTCGCGGGTGGCCAGGTCCTGCAGCGTGCCGATCAATTCCAGCTGGTCCACATTCTGCGACACACGGCAGAAGAACTCTTCGCGCGAGAACGGCTTGCGCAGGAAATCGTTGGCGCCGTTCTTGAGGAAACGCGGGATCAGCGACGAGTCGCTGTTGCCGGAGATGCCGATCACCGCGACCTTGTCGCGCGAACGGATCGCACGCAGCCTGCGGGTGAATTCCACCCCTTCCATGCCGGGCATTTCCTGGTCGACGATGGTCAGGCGGATGCCGGGGTCGCGCTCGATCGCCTGCAGGCCGGCCGCACCGTCGGCTGCCAGCACCACGCGGTAGCCGTACATCGACAGCAACGCGGCCGCATAGGTCCGTGCGGACAGGGAATCGTCCACCACCAGCGCGGCGATGCGGCGATTGCGCTCCAGGCGTTGCACCAGCCAGGCCAGATATTCGATGCTGCCGGGCGCGTTCTTGAGCACGTAATCGATGATCTGCTGCTGCAGCACACGCTGGCGCAGATCCTCGTCATAGACGCCGCTGACCACTACTGTGGGCAGCTTGCGCGAGAGGAAGAATTCCACGACCTTGTCGCGGTCGCCGTCCACCAACACCAGGCCGGTCAGGACCAGAAACCAGCCGTCTTCTTCGTCCAGTACACGGGCGGCTTCTGCCAGCGTCGATACGACCGTGACCGGCAGCTCCACACGTTGCTCGATGGCCTCACGCAGCATGCTGGTGAAAGTACGCGAGTTCTCCACCAGCAGCACGCGTTGCGGCAGGACTGCGCTTTCACTATTGCGATGTAGGGTACCTGGGGACATCGGCTGGCCGTGCGGATCGAACCGTCATACCAGCTAACGGCCCTGCTCGCCAAAACTTGAGCGCCTCGTCTCAAAGTGCCCAAGACGGCGCCTATTCACCACAACGCATCGCGCAGCCGGTACCAACTCATCGCCGCCACCAGCAGCGGCGTGCGCAGCAGGCGCCCACCGGGGAAAGGCCGATGCGGAATCCGTGCGAACACGTCCAGCCGTCGGCTCTGGCCGGCGATGGCCTCGGCGATGACCTGGCCGGCCAGGCCGGTGGCGGCGACGCCATGCCCGGAGAATCCCTGGGCGAAATACACGTTGGGCCCCAGTCGGCCCCACTGCGGGGCGCGATTGCGCGAGATGTCCACGTAGCCGCCCCACAGTGTTTGCAGCGGCACGTCGCGCAGTTGCGGGAAGACCGTGTGCATGCGCCGTGTCATCAACCGATCCAGGCCGGGCGGCGGGCGCGAGGAGTAGCTGGCGCGTCCGCCGAACAGCAGCCGGTGGTCGGCGCTGAGCCGGTAGTAGTCCAGCGCCCAGTTGGTATCGGCGACTGCCATGTCGTTGGCGATCAGCGCGCGTGCACGGGCCTGGCCCAGCGGCGGCGTCGCACCGACATAGGTGCCCACCGGCATGATGTGGCGCTCCAGCGCCGTGGAAATGCCCTGCAGCAGGGCATTGCCGGCGATCACGCCGAACTCGGCGCTGACGCTGCCCTGGTCGGTCTGCATGGTCACGCGCGTGCCGTGCTCCAGCCGGGAGACGGGCGAGGCCTCGTGGATGCGCACGCCGGCCGCCAGCGCTGCGCGCGCCAGGCCCAGCGCATAGGCCAGCGGATGCAGATGGCCGCTGGCCGGGTCGAACATCGCGCCCAGGTAGAGCGGGCTGTCCAGCACCTGCCGCGTACGCGCGCGGTCCCACCATTCCAGCGGGTAGTCGTAGCGCTCGGCCATGCGCATGATGCCGTGCTGCAAGGCCCGCACCTGGCGCGGCTTCAGCGGCACGTGGGCGTGGCCGTCGCGCCAGTCGCAGGCGATGGCGTGGCGGTCGATGCGTGCGCGCAGCAGGCGCATGCCGTCGCGCGAGAAGTCGAACAGCCGCCGCGCGTCGGCATCGCCGACCAGCGCTTCCAGGGTTTCCTGCTCGCAGCCGTAGCCGACGATGGCCTGGCCGCCGTTGCGCCCGGAGGCGCCCCAGCCGATGCGCCTGGCCTCCAGCACGATGACCTTGTAGCCGGCCTCGGCCAGGGCGAGCGCGGCGGTGAGGCCGGTGTAGCCGGCGCCGAGGATGCAGACATCGGCACGTTGGACGCCCTGCAGGCATGGCTGCTCCGGCAAGGCCGGCGTGCTGCGGGCGTACCAGCTGTCGGGATAGCCGTTACCCGACGGATCGGCAGGCGGCAGCGATGTGGCCGGGCCGTCCATCAGACGATCCGCAGGTACCGGGCGTAATCCAGATCCGGCACCTGCGCCTGGTAGTCGAGCAGCTCGCGCTGTTTCTGCTGGCCGAACACGTGCTGGAACTGGCTGCCGAACTGCGCGCCGACAAAGTCGCTGGCGCTGAATGCATCCACCGCGGCTTGCCAGGTGCGCGGCCGAAAGACCGCTTGCGCATAGGCATTGCCGGTGACTGGCGCGCTGGGCTCGCCGGGATGTTGCAGGCCGTCCAGCATGGCGGCCAGCACGGCGGCGGCGGCCAGGTACGGATTGGCATCGGCGCCGGCGATGCGATGTTCGATGCGGGTGTTGCGTGCATCGCTATGCGGGATGCGTAGCGCCACGGTGCGGTTGTTGAAGCCCCAGCTCGCATCCAGCGGCACGAAGGCATTGCTGACGAACCTGCGGTAACTGTTGGCGTGCGGCGCGAACATCAGCAGCGAGGCATCGGCGTGCCGCTGCAGGCCGGCGATGGCATGGCGCAGGCGGTCGGCGGGCGCATCGACGCTGCCGGCAAACACGTTGTGCCCGTCGGTATCGAGCAGGCTCACGTGCAGGTGCAGGCCGCTGCCGGCCTGGCCGGGAAACGGCTTGGCCATGAAGCTGGCGAGCTTGCCCTGCTGCTGCGCAATCGCCTTGATGGTGCGCTTGAGCAGGATCGCCTCGTCGCAGGCGGCCACCGCATCGGCGCGATGCTGCAGGTTGATTTCGAACTGGCCGGGTGCGTACTCGGCCACGGCGGTGTCGGCCGGGATGCCTTGCTGGCGGCAGGCAGCAGTCACCGCGTCGGTGAAGGTGCGCTGGTCGTCCAGGTCCTGCAAGGAATACACCTGGGTGCTGTCGCTGCGTGCACCGGTCTGCGGGTCGCGTGGCGTCTGCGGGCGTCCCTGCGCATCGGGCACCGCGTCGAACAGGTAGAACTCCAGTTCCACCGCCATGACCGGGGTCAGGCCGAGCGCAGCAAAACCGTGCAGCACGCGCTGCAAGACCGCGCGCGGCGCGACCTCGAACACGTTGCCGTCCGGCTGATGCATCGCCAGCAGCAGCTGCGCCATCGGCCGCGGTGCCCACGGCACCGGGCGCAGCGAGCCGGCGATGGGCCGGCAGATACGATCGGCATCGCCGATGGCGTAGCCCAGCCCGGTTTCCTCGACGGTATTGCCGGTGATGTCGGTAGCGATCAGCGACATCGGCAGGCACACGCCATCGCGATAGACCTTGCCCAGGACTTCGGCTGTCACACGTTTGCCACGCAGCACGCCATTGGTGTCGGGCAACAGCAGATCGACCGCTTCGCAGCCATCGATCCGCGCCAGCGTGGCGGCATCGGTAGCGGGCAAGCACGCGACGGAGTTCTCGGAAACCATGGGCACCACCTGCAAGGTCGCCGCTCAGACTAGCAAAGCACATGTGATCGTTCGCAACAGTGCGCGTGTGGACCCTGGCAATGCAGGTGGCCGCACGGTAAGTTCGCAGGCATCGGCAACGCACCCGATCAACCCATGACGACCACGCGCTGACAAGTCGTCGCGGTCGGAGGGATGCAGGTGATGCGCAAGCCGACAGCTGCGCGCCACATCTGCCCTGTACAGTGCCAGCGCCCGCCTGGTGGCGAGCGCCGACGTGATGCAGCCGCGTTCAACCGGGAGATCCGCATGGCTGTCGTTCCACTGGTCGGGTTGCCGACCGATCGCATCCAGCAAGGGCCGCATCCGTTTCTGGCCACCGGCGAGAAGTACATCCGCGCGGTGGTGGACGCGGCCGGGGCGATGCCGGTGCTGTTGCCGAGCCTGCAGCCCACGCTGGATGCGCGCGCTTGGCTGGATCGCCTGGATGGCCTGTTGCTGACCGGTGCGGTGAGCAATGTCGAGCCGCATCACTACAGCGACGAGCCGAGCTGGGAGGGCAATCCGCACGACCCGGCGCGCGATGCCACCAGCCTGGGGCTGATCCCGCAGGCACTGGCGCGTGGCCTGCCGGTGCTGGCGATCTGCCGCGGGCTGCAGGAGGTCAACGTGGCGCTGGGCGGGCGCCTGCATCAACGCGTGCATGACGTGCCCGGTCTGGCCGATCACCGCGAAGACCGCGCCATGCCGCTGGACACGCAGTACGGTCCGGCGCATCCGGTGCAGCTGCACCCCGGCGGCCTGCTGGCCGGCATGAGCGACAGCGCGCAGGTCACGGTGAACTCGCTGCACGGGCAGGGCATTGCACGCCTGGCCGATGGCCTGCTGATCGAGGCAACCGCGCCGGATGGCCTGATCGAAGCCTTTCGCGGCCCCGGGCCGGGCTTTCTGCTCGCGGTGCAGTGGCATCCGGAGTGGCGTGTCACACAGCATCCGTTCTACCGTGCCATCTTCCAGGCCTTCGGCGAGGCCTGTCGCCAATACGCCGCTCGACGCGGTCAGTGAGGTTGCATGTCGATCCGCACCCGTTCGCGCACATCCACGCCCAAGCAGCCCGAGAGCGCGCTGCGCCGCTGGCTCAAGGACCGTCACATCACCGAGGTCGAGTGCCTGGTGCCGGATATCACCGGCAACGCACGCGGCAAGATCATTCCGGCGGACAAGTTTTCGCACGACTACGGCACCCGGCTGCCGGAAGGCATCTTCGCCACCACCGTCACCGGCGATTTCCCGGACGATTACTACGAGCTGACCTCGCCATCGGATTCGGACATGCATCTGCGCCCGGACGCGTCCACCGTGCGCATGGTGCCGTGGGCGGCCGATCCCACCGCGCAGGTCATCCACGATTGCTACACCAAGGACGGCCAGCCGCACGAGCTTGCCCCGCGCAATGTGCTGCGGCGCGTGCTGGACGCCTATGCCGAAGCCAAGCTGCAACCGGTGGTGGCGCCGGAGCTGGAATTCTTCCTGGTGCAGAAGAACACCGACCCGGACTTCCCGTTGTTGCCGCCGGCCGGGCGCTCGGGTCGGCCGGAGACTGCGCGGCAGTCGTATTCGATCGATGCGGTCAACGAGTTCGACCCGATCCTGGACCTGATGTACGACTACTGCGATGCGATGGAACTGGATGTGGATACGCTGATCCACGAATCCGGCGCCGCGCAGCTGGAGGTCAACTTCACCCACGCCGATGCGCTCTCGCGCGCCGATCAGGTGTTCCTGTTCAAGCGCACCATGCGCGAGGCCGCGTTGCGGCATGGTGTGTATGCGACGTTTCTGGCCAAGCCGATGGAGACCGAGCCGGGCAGTGCGATGCATATCCATCAGAGCCTGCTGCATGCCGGCACCGGCAAGAACGTGTTCAGCGGCAAACGCGAAGGCGGCTTCAGCGACACCTTTGCACACTATCTCGGTGGCCTGCAGAAATACATTCCGATGGCGATGGGGCTACTGGCGCCCAACGTCAATTCCTACCGGCGGCTGATGTTCGGCGAGGTGTCGCCGAGCAATGTGCTGTGGGGCTTCGACAATCGCACCTGTGGGCTGCGGGTGCCGATCGATGTGCCGCAGAACATGCGGGTGGAAAGCCGCTTTGCGGGCTCCGACGCCAATCCGTACCTGGCGATGGCGGCGACCCTGGCTTGCGGGCTGCTCGGCATCCGCGAGAAGCTCGAGCCGACCGCGCCGATCAGCAGCAACGGCAAGGAGCAGGGCTACGATCTGCCGCGCTCGCTGGGCGAGGCGCTGGACGGTCTGGAGGGCTGCGAGGCCTTGCAGGAGATGCTGGGGCGGCGCTTCGTGCGCGCCTACATCTCGGTCAAGCGCAAGGAGTACGAGACGTTCTTCCGCGTGATCAGTTCGTGGGAGCGGGAGTTCCTGTTGTTGAATGTGTGAGGCATATGCGTTTCGCACAGCGTGCCGCGCCGTTCCCTTCTCCCCTCGGGAGAAGGTGCTCGGAGGGCGGATAAGGGCAGGTCGTCTGGCCATGGTCCAGACCCACGTGCATTGCTGGCGTCCGATGCGTTTTGCCCCAGCTGCCTTTCGTAATGCCACTGCATTCGCGCCACTGGCGTGAGCCACCTTCCGGAGCAAGCCGTGCACCCCACTGTGTTGGAAACCTTGCAGCAACTCGATGCCGCCCATCACCTGCATCCGTTCAACGATAACGCGGCGTTGGCCGAAAAGGGCACGCGCATCCTGACACGCGGCGAGGGCGTGTATGTCTGGGACGCGCAGGGCAACAAGTTGCTGGATGCGTTCGGCGGCTTGTGGTGCGTGAATGTCGGCTACGGGCGCAAGGAGCTGGCACAGGCGGCGGCGCGGCAGATGGAACAGCTGGCGTACTACAACAGCTTCTTCCAGTGCACCACCGAGCCCACTATCCATCTGGCTGCCAAGCTGGCGGAGCTGACGCCGGGCGATCTGAACCATGCGTTCTTCGCCAACTCCGGGTCGGAGGCCAACGACACCATCCTGCGGCTGGTGCGGCATTTCTGGGCGGTGCAGGGGCAGCCGGAAAAACGCATCTTCATCGGCCGTCATGACGGCTATCACGGCACCACCATGGCCGGTGCCAGCCTGGGCGGCATGCGCGGCATGCACAGGCAGGGTGGCCTGCCGATTCCGGATATCCACCACATCGCACCGCCGTATCACTTCGGCGACGGCGGGGAGATGGACCCGGAGGAGTACGGACTGCTAGCGGCGCGTCGGCTGGAAGACCGGATCCTGCAACTCGGGCCGCAAAACGTGGCGGCGTTTATCGGTGAACCGATCATGGGCGCGATCGGGGTGTACATCCCGCCGCGCAGCTACTGGCCGGAAATCGAGCGCATCTGCCGGCGCTACGATGTGCTGCTGGTGGCCGACGAGGTGATCTGCGGGTTCGGGCGTACTGGTGCCTGGTTCGGTGCGGATTATTTCGGCTTCCAGCCCGACGTGATGACGCTGGCCAAGGGCATCACCTCCGGTTACATCCCGTTGGCGGCGGCGATGTTCAACGATCGCGTGGCCGGCGTGCTCAAGGCGCAGGGTGGCGAGCTGGCGCACGGCGGCACCTATGCGGGGCATCCGGTCTGCGCGGCGGTGGCGCTGGAGAACCTGCGCCTGCTGCAGGACGAAGGCATCGTGGACACCGCGCGTACCCGGATCGCGCCGTACCTGGCGCAGCGCTGGGCTGAGCTGGGCGAGCACCGGCTGGTCGGCGAGGCGCGTATCGCCGGCCTTGTCGGGGCACTGGAACTGGTGCCGGACAAACGCCGGCGTGGGGTCTATTTCCCCGAACGCGGTCGGGTCGGTGCGCTGTGCCGCGATTTCGCGCTGCGGCGCGGGCTGATCCTGCGTGCCACCTACGATGCGATGCTGCTGTCGCCGCCGTTGATCATCACCTGCGAGCAGGTCGATGAGCTGTTCGACAAGGCCTGGGCGGCGCTGAACGATACTGCGCAGGCGCTGGGCATCGTTGCCGCCTAAGCCGGCCGGCGCACGTCAAGTTTTGCCGGTCGCGCACACCCGCCAGCGCGGTCGGCAGAGCCGCTTGCGGCGCCGGCCGCGCCGGCCAGCGGGTCCGTATGGTTGGTATCCGCCACGCCGCGCTGTGCAAACACAACCACCATGGGTAGGCTGGCCCTTCGACCGGCCGCATCCCGGCCCGCCCTGATCGCGCTGCCCTGGAGACCTGCATGACGCTGCGACTGCTCGCCCTGACGCTGTCCACCACCTTGCTGGCCGCCTGCGGTGGCAGCAATGCACCCGGCGGTGCCGAGGCGCAGGCCAAGGTGCTCAATGTCTACAACTATTCGGACTACATCGCCGAAGACACCATTCCCGCGTTCGAGAAGAGCACCGGCATCAAGGTCACCTACGACGTGTTCGACAGCGACGAGATGGTGGAAACCAAGCTGCTTGCCGGTGGCAGCGATTACGACGTGGTGGTGCCCACGCTGAACTTCTTCGGCCGGCAGATCCAGGCCGGCGTGTTCCTGCCGCTGGACAAGGCCAAGATCCCCAATCTGGCCAATCTGGACCCCGACATCATGCGGCGCATTGCCGCGCAAGACCCGGGCAACGCCTATGGCGTGCCGTACATGATCGGCACAACCGGCATCGGCTACAACGTGGACAAGCTCAAGGCGATCTTCGGCAACACCGAGGTCGCCAACAGCTGGGACCTGGTGTTCAAGCCGGAAAACCTGTCCAGGTTGAAGGACTGCGGCGTGACCCTGCTGGACACGCCCTCGGACCTGATTCCGATCGCGCTCAATTATCTGGGCCTGGATCCGCACAGCAGCGTGCCGGCCGAGATCGAGCAGGCTGCTGCGCTGATCAAGACGATCCGCCCGTACGTACAGAACTTTCATTCCAGCCAGTACGTGACCTCGCTGGCCAATGGCAACACCTGTCTGGCGGTGGGCTGGTCGGGCGACATCATCCAGGCGCGCGACCGTGCGGTGGAAGCCGGCAACGGCATCAAGGTGGCCTATGCGATCCCCAGGGAAGGCGCGCCGCAGTGGTTCGACATGCTGGCCATTCCCAAGGACGCCAAGCACCCCGACAACGCCTACGCCTTCATCAACTATCTGTTGAAGCCGGACGTGGCCGCGGCCAACAGCAACTTCATCCACTACGCCAACCCGGTGCGCACCGCCACGCCGCTGGTGGACGCGGCGATCCGCAACGACCCCACTATCTACCCGCCGCCGGAGGTGACCGCCAAGATGTTCACCTATGCGATCAATCCGCCCGAGGTGGACCGGCTGTACACGCGGCTGTGGACCGAGATCAAGACCGGTCGCTGACGACGCAGGCATTCCTCCATTCCTGTAACAACGCCTGCCATTCGCGCATTTGGAAGTCCGAGCGCGCGCTGACTGCGGTCATCACGCAATCTGTACCGGGCGGTTCAAATAATTGTATGGTTGCGCCGCCTTCGCCGAGCCGCTGATGCGGCCCGTCGTTGCGCGCGCCTCGCCCACGACACAGGACGCCTCACCTTGAGCAACCACGACCAGCAGTCCAACGACGGCCAGCCTTCGGGCACGGATGCGCAAGGCACCGGCGCGCACAACGAGCAGGAGCCGCCCAAGCCCTCGCCGTTGAAGAATCCCAAGGTCAAATGGACGCTTATCGTGGTCGGGGTGCTGGTGGTGCTGCTGCTGGTGATCTGGCTGGCCTATTACCTGATCAAGGGCCGCTACATGCAGGACACCAACAATGCCTACCTGCAGGCCGACTCGGTGGCCGTGGCGCCGCGGGTCAGCGGCTACGTGACCAATGTGATGGTGGGCGACAACCAGATCGTGGAAGCCGGCCAGCCGCTGCTGCAGATCGACGACCGCACCTACCAGGCGACCCTGCAGCAGGCCGAAGCCGCGATCGCCGCGCGCCAGGCCGATATCGCCGCAGCCACCGCCAATGTGTCCGGGCAGGAGTCGGCGCTGGTGCAGGCGCGTAGCCAGGTGACCTCGGCAGCGGCAAGCCTGACCTTCGCCCAGGCCGAAGTGAAGCGCTTCGCCCCGCTGGCCGCCTCCGGCGCCGACACCCACGAACACCAGGAAAGCCTGCAGCACGAACTGCAACGCGCACGCGCCCAGTACCAGGCCGCGCAGGCACAGGCCAAGGGCGCGCAGAGCCAGATCCTGGCCAGCAACGCGCAGCTGGAGCAGGCCCAGGCCGGCCTCAAGCAGGCCAGCGCCGATGCCGACCAGGCCCGCGTGGCGGTGGAAGACACCTTGCTGACCAGCCGCATCCACGGCCGCGTTGGCGACAAGACCGTGCAGGTCGGCCAGTTCCTCGGGGCCGGCACCCGCACCATGACCATCGTGCCGCAGGAATCGCTGTACCTGATCGCCAATTTCAAGGAAACCCAGGTCGGCCTGATGCGTCCCGGCCAGCCGGCCGAGATCGAGGTCGATGCCTTGTCGGGCGTCAAGCTGCACGGCAAGGTCGAGAGCCTGTCGCCGGGCACCGGCTCGCAGTTCGCGTTGCTGCCGCCGGAAAATGCCACCGGCAACTTCACCAAGGTGGTGCAGCGCGTGCCGGTGCGCATCCGCGTGCTGGCCGGCGACGAGGCGCGCAAGGTGCTGGTGCCGGGCATGTCGGTCGAGGTCACCGTGGACACGCGCTCGGCCAAGGACGCCAAGCAACGGGCCGAGGAGGAATCTGATCGCGTGCAGGCGCAGGAGCGCGCGCGATGAATGCAACGGCAGCCACCGGCCCGCGTGCCGGCGGCAGCGCGCAGCGCGAGAAGGCCGAGCCGGGCGCCTGGCTGGCGGTGCTGGCCGGCACCATCGGCTCGTTCATGGCGACGCTGGACATCTCCATCGTCAACGCGGCGCTGCCCACCATCCAGGGCGAGGTCGGCGCCAGCGGCACCGAAGGCACCTGGATCTCCACCGCGTATCTGGTTGCCGAGATCATCATGATCCCGCTGACCGGCTGGTTCGTGCGCACGCTGGGCCTGCGCAATTTCCTGCTGATCTGCGCGGTGATGTTCACCGCGTTTTCGGTGGTGTGCGGGCTGTCGACCTCGTTGACGATGATGATCATCGGACGCGTGGGGCAGGGCCTGGCCGGTGGTGCGCTGATTCCGACCGCGCTGACCATCGTCGCCACCCGCCTGCCGCCGAGCCAGCAAACGATGGGCACCGCGCTGTTCGGCATGACCGTGATCATGGGCCCAGTGATCGGCCCGCTGCTCGGCGGCTGGCTCACCGAGAACGTCAGCTGGCACTACGCCTTCTTCATTAACGTGCCGATCTGCGTCGGCCTGGTGGCCTTGCTGTTGCTCGGCCTCAAGCATGAAAAAGGCGACTGGGCCGGCCTGCTCAATGCCGACTGGCTGGGCATCTACGGCCTGACCGCCGGCCTGGGCGGGCTCACCGTGGTGCTGGAGGAGGGCCAGCGCGAGCGCTGGTTCGAATCCAGCGAGATCAATACGCTGAGCGTGATCGCGCTGAGCGGGTTCATCGCATTGGTGATTTCGCAATTTCGCCGGCGCGCGCCGGTGATCCGGCTGTCGCTGCTGCTGCACCGCAGTTTCGGTGCGGTGTTCGTCATGATCATGGCGGTGGGAATGATCCTGTTCGGCGTCATGTACATGATTCCGCAGTTCCTGGCGGTGATCTCCGGCTACAACACCGAGCAGGCCGGCTACGTGCTGCTGCTGTCGGGCCTGCCTACCGTGCTGCTGATGCCGATGATGCCCAAGCTGCTGGAGGTGGTGGACGTGCGCATCCTGGTGATCGCCGGGCTGATCTGCTTTGCCGCAGCCTGCTTCGCCAATCTGTCACTGACCGCCGACACCGTGGGCATGCATTTTGTCGCTGGCCAGTTGTTGCAGGGCTGCGGCCTGGCGCTGGCGATGATGTCGTTGAACCAGGCGGCCATTTCGTCTGTGCCGCCCGAGCTGGCCGGCGATGCGTCGGGCCTGTTCAACGCCGGCCGCAACCTGGGCGGCTCGGTGGGGCTTGCGCTGATCTCCACTTTCCAGGAGCGCCGCATGACCTTCCATACCGAAACCATCGGCAGCGCGATCACCGCCAATTCCTCGCGCGCGCAGGATTTTCTTTCCGGCTTGACTGCGCAGATGCAGGGCAGCGCCGGCGGCGAGGCGGCCATTCGCTCGGTCGCGCAGCTGGCGCGCCTGGTGCAGCAGCAGGCCCTGGTGATGACCTATAGCGATCTGTTCTGGATCTTCGGCGTGATCGTGGTCTGCACGATTCCGCTGGCCTTTTTGCTCAAGCCGTTACCCAAGGGGGCGCACCTTGCAATGCACTGATTCCATGCGCCTGATCCGCATGCCCCTGGCTGCGGCGTTGAGCGTGGTTTTGCTCGGCGGCTGCATGCTCGGCCCCAACTACACCAAGCCCCCGGCGGTGGCCGACACGGCGGTGCAGGCGCCGGCCTTGCATCGCGCCGCTGGCGCCGACGTGGTCGCTGCCGCGCCGTTGAGTCATTGGTGGGAGCAGCTGCAGGACCCGACCCTTACCCAGCTGGTCACCCAGGCCCTGGCCGACAGTCCCAACCTGCGTGCGGCGCAGGCGCGGCTGCGCGCCAACCGCGCACTAGCCAGCCAGCGCCGTGCCGAGCGCCTGCCCAAGCTCAACGCCAGCGCGGTGTATGCGTATGCCGAGCCGCCGCAGACCATCGTCGATACGCTGGGCGGCTTGCAGAACGGCCAGAACGGCCAGCCACCGGCACAGGGCAGCGAGGCGCTGGATCTGGAAAAGACCCAGATCTACAGCGCCGGTTTCGACGCCAGCTGGGAACTGGATTTCTTCGGCCGCCGCCGTCGCGCCGCCGAAGGCGCGCTGGCACAGGCGCAGGCCTCGGAGGCCGAGCTGGCCGATGCGCAGGTGCAGCTGGCAGCCGAAGTGGGGCAGGTGTACCTCAACTACCGCGGCTTGCAGGCGCGGCTGGCGATCGCCGATGCGAACCTGGACAAGATCGGGCAGACCCTGCGCCTGACCCAGCAGCGCCGCGAGCGCGGCGCGGCCTCGGACCTGCAGGTCGAACAGATCGCCACGCAAGTGCAGCAGCAACAGGCGCAGCGCCTGCCGTTGGAGATGCAATCGCAGGAAGCGCTGGACCAGCTGGCGCTGATGGTGGGGCGCGAGCCCGGCGCGCTGGACGCGCAGTTGAGCGCGCCTCAGCCGTTGCCGATGCTGCCCACGCAGGTGCGCGTGGACGATGCCGGCGCTCTGATCCGTCGCCGCCCCGACGTGCGCAAGGCCGAGCGCGAACTGGCTGCCTCCAGCGCGCAGATCGGCGAGGCGTTGAACGGGTATTTTCCGCAGGTGAGCCTGCTGGGCGGCCTGAGCTGGGTCGCCGGCTCGCCCAGCGATTTCAATTCCGACGCCTTGACCACGCTGGCGGTGCCGATGCTGCGCTGGTCGATCTTCGACTTCGGCCGCACCAAGGCACAGGTGGAGCAGGCGCGTGCCGGCAACGCCGGCCGCGAGGCGGCGTACGAGGGCGCGGTGCTGGCTGCGTTGCAGGATGCCAATTCGGCATTGGCGCGCTTCGGCTCGGCGCGCAAGCAACTGGTGGTGGCGCGGCAGGCCGAAGCCTCGGCCACGCGTTCGGCCGGCTTGATGCAGCAACGGCGCGATGCCGGTGCCACCTCGTCGATCGATCTGCTCGACGTGCAGCGCCAGCAGCTGTCCGCGCAGGACGCCGCCGCACAGGCACAGGTGCAGTTGCTGGTGAACTACGTCGCGCTGCAGAAGAGTCTGGGTCTGGGCTGGAGCGCGCCGGTGCCGGAGCCACGCTGATCGATGCCCGTTGCGGCGGGCGTCGGCGCTTTGTTCGCGCTAGGGTGTCGCTCTGCCATCGCAGACACCGTGTTGCTGCAGCGCCCGCGTCGGCAGGCGGTCACCCGATGTAGCAAGTCGTCGTCGGCTCGCTGCAGGCGAGACGCCTGGACGCAAATGGACGAGTGCTGATGTCGCACCAAGCACTGGCGGCGCCGGCGTTCTGAGGTGCACAGTCGTTGCCGGGCCACGCTTTGCAATCGAGAGGATCCATGGCAGTTACCGAGGCCGCAGCGGCGCCGCTTTCCCCTGGCGACAACGCCTATCTGAGCATCAGCGAGGTCCGCAAGGAATTCGATGGCGTCGTCGCGGTCGACGATGTCAGCCTGCAGATCCGCAAGGGCGAGATCTTCGCGCTGCTGGGCGGCTCGGGCAGCGGCAAGTCCACCCTGCTGCGCTGCCTGGCCGGTTTCGAGCGGCCGACCAAAGGCCGCATCGTGCTCGATGGCCAGCCGATCGACGGGTTGCCGCCGTACGAGCGCCCGATCAACATGATGTTCCAGTCGTATGCGCTGTTTCCGCACATGAGCGTGGAGCAGAACATCGCCTTTGGGCTGAAGCAGGAAGCCTTGTCCAAGCCGGCGATCGCGGCGCGCGTGGGCGAAATGCTGGAGCTGGTGCAGCTTGGCAGCCTGGCCAGGCGCAAGCCGCATCAATTGTCCGGCGGGCAGCAGCAACGCGTGGCGCTGGCGCGCTCGCTGGCCAAGCGGCCCAAGCTGCTGTTGCTGGACGAACCGATGGGCGCACTGGACAAGAAGCTGCGCGCGCAGATGCAGCTGGAACTGGTCAACATCATCGAGACCTCCGGCGTCACCTGCGTCATGGTCACCCATGATCAGGAAGAGGCCATGAGCATGGCCACCCGTATCGCGTTGATGGACCAGGGCTGGATCCAGCAGGTCGGCACCCCGGACGAAATCTACGAGCAACCGGCCAACCGGTTCGCTGCCGACTTCATCGGCTCGGTCAATCTGATCGACGCGGTGATCGTCGAGGACAAACCCGACTACGTCGGCCTGAAGGCGTCGGCCTTCGACGCCAATATCCGGATCGGCCACGGCATCACCGGTTTCGAAGGGCAGGCGGTGGCGTTCGCGCTGCGCCCGGAAAAACTGGTCATCGGCAAGGACGAGCCGGCCCAGGCCTGCAACAAGGCGCAGGGCGTGATCGAGGACATCGCCTATTTCGGCAGCCATTCGGTCTATCACGTGCGCCTGCCTGGCGGTTTCAAGCTGATGGCCAACTTCGCTAACCGTCAGCGCTGGGCCAGCGAAGCGCTGACCTGGGGCGACACCGTCTGGCTGAGCTGGGGCGAGGACGACGGCGTGGTGCTCACCGCATGAGGCGCCTGATCCGCGCATTGCCCGGGGCGCGCTGGGGCGTGATCGCCGCACCGTATCTGTGGCTGCTGGTGTTCTTTGCGATCCCGTTCCTGATCGTGCTGAAGATCTCCTTCGCCGAGCGCGCCACCGCGATGCCGCCGTACACGCCGCTGTTCGCCGTTGCGGCCGATGGGGCGGTGAGCCTCAAGCTGCATCTTGGCAATTATCTGGTCATGCTGCGCGACAACCAGTACCTGGCGGCGTATGCGAGTTCGATCAGGATCGCCGCGCTGTCGACCGTGTTTGCGCTGTTGATCGGCTACCCGATGGCCTATGTCATTGCGCGTCTGCCGCTGGCCACGCGCAATGTGGCGATGATGCTGGTGGTGCTGCCGTCGTGGACCTCGTTCCTGATCCGCGTCTACGCCTGGATCGGCATCCTCGACGGCAACGGCCTGCTCAATCAGGCGCTGCTGGCGCTGGGAGTGATCCGCCAGCCCTTGCAGTTGCTGTACACACCGCTGGCCGCCTACATCGGCATCGTGTACTGCTATCTGCCGTTCATGGTGTTGCCGTTGTACGCCAATCTGGTCAAGCACGATGCGCGCCTGCTCGAAGCCGCCTACGACCTGGGCGCGCGGCCGTGGCAGGCCTTCGTGCGCATCACCTTGCCGCTGTCGCGCAACGGGATCGTGGCCGGCTGCATGCTGGTGATGATCCCCGCTGTGGGCGAGTTCGTGATTCCGGAAATGCTGGGCGGGCCGGACACCTTGATGATCGGCCGCGTGCTGTGGGGCGAGTTCTTCAATAATCGCGACTGGCCGGTGGCCGCTGCGGTGGCCACGGTGATGTTGCTGCTGTTGCTGGTGCCGATCGTGCTGTTCCACCGTTATCAGCAGCGCGAGCTGGAAGGGCGGCTGACATGATGCGCGCCTCGCGCGGTGGTCGCGTGCTGGGTGGCAGTGTCCTCGCGCTGGGCTTCGGCTTCCTGTATCTGCCGATCCTGTTGCTGATGGTCTACTCGTTCAACGCCTCGCGCCTGGCGATGGTGTGGGGCGGTTTTTCCACGCGCTGGTATGGCGAATTGCTGCGCGATCGCCAGTTGCTGGAGGCGGCCTGGGTCAGCCTGCAAGTCGCGTTCTGGACCGCCTGTGCATCGACGGTGCTGGGGACGATGGCGGCGTTGGCGATGGTGCGCATGCGGCGTTTTCCCGGCAAGACCCTGTTCGGTGCATTGATCACCGCACCGCTGGTGATGCCGGAAGTGATCATCGGCCTGTCGATCCTGTTGTTGCTGGTTTCGATGGGCAGTGTCCTTGGGATCGCACCGCGTGGCGCAGTGGCGATCTGGGCGGCGCATGTCACTTTCACCGTCTCGTTCGTGACGGTGGTGATTTCCTCGCGCCTGCAGGAACTGGATCGCTCGCTGGAAGAGGCGGCGATGGATCTGGGCGCGACACCGCTGAAGGTGTTCTTTCTGATCACCTTGCCGATCATCGCTCCCGCATTGGCATCGGGCTGGCTGCTTGCATTCACGTTGTCGCTGGACGACGTGGTGATCGCCAGCTTCCTGGCCGGGCCCAGTTCGACCACCTTGCCGATCAAGGTGTTTGCGTCGGTGCGGCTGGGCATCAGCCCCAAGATCAACGCACTTGCCACGCTGATGGTGCTGGCGGTGTCGATCGCCGCAGTGATCGGCTGGTGGCTGCTGGCGCGCAGCGAAAGACGCCGTCAGCGCGATGCGCAACAGGCGCTGCAAGCTGCTTCCTGAGCAGGCACCAACATGGGGGTGGCGAATGCATCGCCACCAGCGGCGGCCAGACGGCTGCGAACGCCGACGCCACCGACATCCACAATGGCTGCACGCCGATTGCGGATGCCTGCGGCGGCTAGCGGACGCCGGACACGGCAGTTGGTTGGGCCGCTGTTACCTGGCCGGAGGCGTGTACCCGCTATCCCAGGGCTGCGGCTTGGTCAGGTAGCACTGATACTCGGCGCTGATGTCGTAGCCCTGTTGCTCGACCTTGGGTTGTTCGTCGGCGCGATCCTTGTCCCTGTTCTTGCCGTTCTTGTCGCCGTCGTCCTTGGATTTCTGCTTGCTCGGATAGATCGTGACCATGTTCGGCGACGAGTGCGCGGTAACGAATTGGCGGATGGCGGTGTCCGAGCAGGCACGCAGTGCCTCTTCTTCGCAGGGTTGGCTGGGATTGGGCAGCGTGTTGGTGCAGCTCACGGTGACAAATCCGTTCGGGCCGGGGCGCGGGCCGTGCAGCATGTCCTGCAGGACGGCGCATCCCGGCAGGCAGGCGCCGATGCCAAGTACAACTAGAACAATCAGATCCCGGCGCATCGTGGTGGTCTTCCGTGAATGGATGAAGCTGCCAAGTGCCGAATGCTAGAGCATTTTTGTGCGGTGGGACGGTCGGGACAGGGCAGGGCTGCTTTCGTTCGCGTGTCCGGGAGCGGTATTCCGGCTGCCAGTGATCGCGAGCGGTGCGATGGAGGTGCGGCATTGCGTCGCGGCGTGGGTAAACACAGCGTTGCAGCGATTTGCTGCGGTTGTGACGCGGCTGCAACTTGCCGGCGACTAGCATGGCGGGCCTGTAACAGGAGACCGTCATGTCCTACGACACCGTCAACCCGGCCAATGGCCAGGTCGAACACACCCAGCACACCCTGGACGCTGCCGCCATCGAGGCGCGTCTGGCTGCGTCCGCCAAGGCATTTCCGCAATGGGCGGCGCTGCCGTTGGCCGAGCGCGGCGCGCTGCTGCGCCGGGTCGGCGAAGAGCTGACCCGGCGGCGCGACGACCTGCAGCGCATCATGACTGCCGAGATGGGCAAGCTGCGCCACGAGGCGCTGGCCGAGGTGGACAAGTGCGCGCAGGGCTGCGCCTATTACGCCGAACATGCAGCCGACTACCTGGCGCCGCGCGATATCCCGACCGAGGCGCAATCCAGCTATGTGCGCTACGAGCCACTGGGCTGCGTGTTTGCGGTGATGCCATGGAATTTTCCCTTGTGGCAGGCGTTCCGTTTCCTGGCCCCGGGTCTGATGGCCGGCAATGTCGCGCTGCTCAAGCACGCCAGCAATGTGCCGCGCTGCGCCGATGCGATGAAGGAGGTGCTGGATGCCGCCGGTATTCCGCCCGGCGTGTTCGATGTGCTGCATATCGACAACGACCAGGCTGCAGATGTGTTGCGTGACGATCGCATCGCCGCAGTAACGCTGACCGGCAGCGAGCGCGCCGGACGTTCGCTGGCTGCAAATGCGGGCGACCAGTTGAAGAAGTGCGTGATGGAACTCGGCGGCAGCGACGCGTTCGTGGTGCTGGAAGACGCCGACCTGGAGCACACCGTCGCCTCCGCCGTGCAGTCGCGGTTCGACAACAGCGGGCAGACCTGCATCGCCGCCAAGCGCTTCATCGTGGTGGACGTCATCGCCGATCGCTTCATCGAACGCTTCGTTGCCGCTGCCTCCCAGCGCGTGCTCGGCGACCCGCAACAGGAGGGCACCACGCTGGCGCCCATGGCCCGCGCGGATCTGCGCGACGAGCTGCACAAGCAGGTGCAACACAGCGTGCAAAAGGGCGCCAAGGTGCTGCTGGGCGGCGAACCGGTGCCCGGTTCGCATGCAGGCTATCCGGCCACCATCCTCGATCATGTTGCCCCGGGCATGCCGGCTTACGAAGAGGAGTTTTTCGGCCCGGTCGCATCGGTCATTCGCGTGCGGGATGAAGCAGAAGCGGTACGCGTGGCCA
Source organism: Xanthomonas sp. NCPPB 1826 (assembly GCF_056725285.1). NCBI lineage: Bacteria > Pseudomonadati > Pseudomonadota > Gammaproteobacteria > Lysobacterales > Lysobacteraceae > Xanthomonas > Xanthomonas sp. NCPPB 1826. The sequence goes on along the minus strand of NZ_CM161521.1, from coordinate 2,952,061 downwards.
ACGACACCAGCTTCGGCCTGGGCGGCAGCGTGTGGACCTCCGATGCCAAGCGCGGCGAACGCGTCGCGCAGCAATTGCAGTGCGGTGCGGCGTTCGTCAATTCGGTGGTCAAGAGCGACGTGCGGCTACCGTTCGGCGGCATCAAGCGCTCGGGCTTCGGCCGCGAGCTGGCCGAGCACGGCATCCACGAGTTCATGAACATCAAGACGATCTATGTGGCTTGAGTGCGGGGATTGGGGATTCGGGATTGGGGATTCGTAAAAGCAGGCAGCCTTCCTTCTCCCTCTGGGAGAAGGTGCCCGAAGGGCGGATGAGGGTACGTGCAGCACGCGCGACACAGTCACACGTCCTGCTCTAACCAATCCCGAATCCCCACTCCCAAATCCCAGCCGCAAAGCGGCCTAAAGCCACCGCGCTCGCTTGAACAGGCGATAGAGCACCAGGCACGAGGCGACCACGCCGGCTACCAGCAGCGGGTAGGCATAAGGTTTGTCCAGTTCGGGCATGTGGGTGAAATTCATGCCGTACCAGCTGGTGATCAGGGTGGGCGCGGCCAGCAGCGCGGCCCAGGCGCCCAGGCGTTTGACGGTTTCGCCCTGGGCCAGGGTCACCATCGACAGGTTGACGCTCAGCGCGGTACCCAGCATTTCGCGCAAGGTGTCGATGGCGTCGTTGATGCGCACGGCATGGTCGAGCACATCGCGCAGGTAGATGCCGACCTCGTCATGGATCAGCGAACCGGGGTTGCGCTTGAGGTGCGAGAGCACGTCCTGCAATGGCGCCACCACCAACCGCATCTTGTTGAGTTCGCGCTTGAGCTCGTACAGGCGCACCACGGTTTCGCGCTTGTAGTTGTCGGCGAAGATGTCCTTTTCCAGGCCTTCCAGCGTGTCGCGGAACTCGTCCATGATCGGCAGGTAGTTATCGACCACGAAGTCGAGCACGCCATACAGGCAGAACGAGGCGCCCATGCGCAGCATCGCCGGTTCGCGTTCGACCCGGTGCCGCACCGGCGTGTACGACAGCGATGCGCCATGGCGCACCGTCAACAGAAAGCGCGCGCCCAGAAACGCGTGCGTCTCGCCATAGCGGATGCGCTCGTTGACCAGTTGTGCGGTGTTGACCACCACGAACAAGGAGTTGCCGTAGCTCTCGGCCTTGGGCCGTTGGTGCGCCTTGAGCGCATCCTCGATGGCCAGATCGTGCAGGCCGAACTCATCCTGCAGCTTGTGCAGCACCGATTCCTGCGGCTCGTACAGGCCGACCCAGACGAAGCCATCCGGGCGCTGCAGCACGTCGCTGATCTGCTCCAGGCTGATGTCGTGGCGCTCGCCCTGGCCGTCGTAATAGGCGCAGGTGATGACGCAGGAGGGGTTGTCCGGATGGCGGCCGTGGTGGTTCATGGGCGCATCCTGGATCAGCGCGTGCGGACGGACAAGTCACGCCGCCGCAACGCGATGGCGAGCGCGGTGTGGATCGGCAATAGCAGCATTACCCACTGCAGGTTGTCCTGCGCCTGGAACGACAGCCAGTGGATCAGCAGGGCCAGCAATGCAGCGGCGGCCACCACCCAGCGCAGCACATCGAACCAGCGCCCGGGCCGGCGCCCGCGCAGCACGGCGATGCCGCCGATCAACAGCAGCATGCACAGCGGGTTGACCAGCAACAGGTTGCGATTGGCCCAGGCCGACTGATGCGCGGTGAAACCCCACAGATACACCAGCAAGCCGCCGCCGATCGCGCACAGCAGCCAGTACGGCAGGGCGAAGGCGGCCAGCACGCGTTGCCGGCGACCGAGTGCCAGCACGCCGGCAGCGACGATTAGCCCGGTCAGCAGCCATGGCCACCAGTGGCGCTGCTGTTCGGCCGGCTCCGGTGCGATGCGATGCGGCAGCAAGACCTGGGTGGACTGCACCAACGGGCGGCCGGCGCCGTTGTGCACCTGGGTCAGGCTGTCGGCCAGGCGCATCGGCACGAAGGCTTCTTCCCAGCGCGACAACGGGCGGTCCGCATACGGCCCCAGGCCCAGGTCGAAGCCCAGCCACATCCACGGGGCAGGGGAGGCCAGGCGCACCGCTTCGCTGCGGAAGGTGTTGCCGCGCGAGCGCCCGGCCAGTTGCGATTTCAACGTGCCACCCATGGCCCGGTCCAGCGTGTCGCGGACCATGGTGGCGCAGTTGGCCACGAAGTAATCGTAGTGGTAGCGCGCGTTCTCGGGCTGGCTGCGGATGGCCAGCCCGTCAGCCAGCGCGCGCGCCTGGTCCGGTGGCAGGTCCAGCCACTGGATGCTGACGCCGCGGCCGACCGCACGATATTGCTGCAGGTCTTCTTCCAGCGGCAACGCGACCAGGTAATACATCATCTCGCCGCGCGCAAAGCGGGGGACGAAATCCGGCTCGCCGGGGTCGAAGAAGCCAAAGTTGTACGAGGTGGCCTGCCCGGTGACGGGATCGACCACCACGATGGCATCGTGGCCGAAGCGCTCGAAGAACACCTCGCCCGGCTGCATGGTGACCACGCCGACCCGCGGTGCCGGCACAGCGGCCTGGGCAGGCGCCGGCTCGGTGGCCTGGGCCATGGCGGCGGGTGCCACCAACCACGCCAGCAACAGCAGCAGACACGCCGCCGCGCAGCGCCCGATGCTGCCGCGTCCTGGCGCTGCAGCACTCACGCGGTACCAACGGTTCAAGCGTCGTCCTGCGGGTCTGGCGGCAGAATGGTCACGTGGAAGGCGTGCACACGCCGCGCATCGGCCTTGGCCACACGGAAGGCAAAGCGCCCCAGCGTCAGCTCTTCGCCGGTTTCCGGCAGGTGGCCGATCGCATCGGTGACCAGGCCGCCGACGGTGTCGTACTCGTCGTCGGGGAAGTCGGCACCAAAGCGCTCGTTGAAGTCTTCGATCGGCGTCAGCGCATCGACCACATAGCGGCCGTCGGCCTGGATCGCGATCAGCGAATTCTCGTCTTCGGCATCGTCGTGCTCATCGTCGATCTGGCCGACGATCTGCTCCAGCACGTCTTCGATGGTGACCAGCCCGGCGACGCCGCCGTACTCGTCCACCACGATCGCCATGTGGTTGCGCGACAGCCGGAACTCCTTGAGCAGCACGTTGAGCTTCTTGGACTCGGGGATCAGCACCGCCGGGCGCAGCAGTTCGCGCACGTTGCCGGGGCCGTTGTCGGCAACCACGCCGCGCAACAAGTCCTTGGCCAGCAGGATGCCGAGCACCTCGTCCTTGTTCTCGCCGTGCACGGGGAAGCGCGAATGGCCGGATTCCACCACCTGCTTCATCAGGTCGATGAAGCGCGCCTCCACCGGCAGCGAGACCATCTGCGAGCGCGAGATCATCACGTCGCCCACGGTGAGCTCGGACACGGAGATTGCGCCTTCCATCATGCGCAAGGTGTCTGCAGCGATGAGACCGTCCTGTTCGGCGGTCCGCAGCAGCGCGACCAGTTCGTCGCGAGTATGGGGTTCGCCAGAGAAGGCAGCGCTCAGGCGCTCGAGCCAGCTACGGCGTTTTTCGGGTGTTTCTTGGGATTGGCTACTGTCGTCTTCGGACATCGTGACGTGGGACGGCACCCGGCAAACCAGGCGATAGCCGCCAGTCTAACAGGAAGCCGCTAAGGCGCTGTGGACGGGGCCGGGGCGGGCGCTGCGCTTCAGGGCAGGTCCAGGCTGTAGCCGCAGCCGACCACGGTCTTGCCCGGATGCGACTTCACGTTGGAGACGCTGAGCACGATCGATTCGATCATCGCCTCGCCGGTCTTGGGGTTGGTGGTGTCTTCGCTGACCAGCTCGCGGCCGTACATGACCTTGTCGGCGTTATCCACGCCCAGTTCCAGGTTCAGCTGTTTGGCCAGCGGGCGCGGGTCGGGCAGGTCCAGCAGCGCCATGACGCTGGCGCCGGAGAACGCGATGTGGGTGGTGCTGTGGCCGAACACGCTGATCGGCGTGTTGAGCGTGTACTCGGTCATGAACAGGTTGGCCTGGTCCAGCGGCGTCCAGCCCAGCGCCACCGCCTTGAGCGGGTCGGCCAGCACCGGTGCCAGCGCGTTGAAGTCGCCGATGCGCTGGCGGCATTCGATCAGGGCCGGCAGGTCGGGGCGTGCCGGCGCGGCCTGCGCCCAGGCACTGGAGCAGGCCAGCAACAGCAACGCGGTGGCGAGGCAGGCCCGCATCAGCGCTCTCCCGCGTACGGGTCGTCGATGCCGAGATCGGCCAGGATCTCGCGTTCGAGTTGCTCCATCGCATCGGCTTCCTTGTCGTCTTCGTGGTCCCAGCCGAGCAGATGCAGGGTGCCGTGCACGGTCAGATGGGCGTAATGCGCGGCCAGCGACTTGCCTTGTTCTGTCGCCTCGCGCGCCACCACCGGCGCGCAGATCACCAGATCGCCGAGCAGCGGCATCTTGATGCCCTTGGGCAGGCCCTCGGGTAAATCGGCCGGGAAACTCAGCACATTGGTGGCGTAATCCTTGCCACGGTAATGATGGTTGAGCGAGCAGCCTTCCTTCTCGTCGACAATCCGCACCGCCAGGTCGGCCTCGCGGATGCGTCCCTTCAACGCAGCGGCCACCCACTTGCGAAAACTCACCGCCGACGGCAGACCGGCGCGCGGCAGCGCATAACTGACAGCGACGTCGAGGCGGACAGGTCCACGGGTCATGGCGAGAGTTTCCTGGGCAGAGGGTCAGCGCGTGCAGGTGATCAGCAGTATCACCACAGGCCCGTTGGCCACGCGGTAGCTCGAACTGCCGATCGGGCCGCGCCCGCAGCCGTGATTGTAATCCCGCACCCGCAAGCTTGAAACGAATCCTGGCTGGTCATGCAGCCAGACCGCAGCGATACCGCTTTCCAGGAGTCCGCCGACCAGCGACTGGCTTGAGCGATGCGCGTGCTGGATCGGTGAGCTTTCGCAGCCGCGTGCATCCGTGACCGTTCCCGGTAGATCGAGCAGCCAGCGCGCGCTGCGACCTTGCTGCCAAGCACTGAGTCGTACGCGATCGTTCCCTGCCGGCATATCGCCGCGCCCCTGTTCCGCCAGCCTCTCCAAGTGCGCTGTTGGGATGCTGATGCTGGCTTGTTCGGCGGCCAGCGACACACAGGGGCGCGCCACCTGTGTCGCCGGGATCACATCGCGATCCACGATCGGGATTCCCGGAAGCAGCGGCGCTTCGGTGGCCCCGAGCGATGCCGCCGTGACCAATCCGCTTGCCAACATTAAGCTGGCAAGGAATAGCCTCATTCAGCGTCGTTCTTGATCGCAGCATCCTGCTGATCGCGCTTTTCATAGGCCGTGACGATGCGCTGCACCAGCGGGTGGCGCACCACGTCGCGCGCTTCGAAGAAGGTGAAGCTGGCGCCGTCCAAATCGCGCAGCACCTCGATCGCGTCGCGCAGGCCAGACTTAACGTGCTTGGGCAGGTCGATCTGGGTCAGGTCGCCGGTGACCACCGCAGTGGAGCCGAAGCCCAGCCGGGTCAGGAACATCTTCATCTGCTCGATGGTGGTGTTCTGTGCCTCGTCCAGGATCACGTAGGCATCGTTGAGCGTGCGGCCGCGCATATAGGCCAGCGGCGCGATCTCGATGACGTTCTTTTCCAGCAGCTTGACCACTTTTTCCACGCCCAGCATTTCGTAGAGCGCGTCGTAGAGCGGGCGCAGATACGGGTCCACCTTCTGGCTGAGATCGCCGGGCAGGAAGCCCAGCTTCTCGCCGGCTTCCACCGCCGGGCGCACCAGGATCAGCCGCTGTACGCGCGACTCGTTCAGCGCCTCGACCGCGCTGGCCACGGCCAGGAAGGTCTTGCCGGTACCGGCCGGGCCGATGCCGAAGTTGATGTCGTGCGTGGCGATCGCATGCAGGTACTTGGCCTGGTTGGCGCCGCGGCCGCGCACGGTGCCGCGTTTGACCTTGATCGCCACGTCCTGGGCCACGTAGGAACGATCGACCACCTGCTCGACATTGGCATCGTTCAAGCGCAGGTGGATGGCGTGGTTGTCGAAGGTGGTGGAGGCGGCTTCCTCGTACAGGGCGGTCAGCAGCGTCTGCGCAGCGGTGATCGCCGGCTCCGGGCCGGTGACGCGGAAGACGTTGCCGCGGTTGGCGATCTCCACGCCGAGCTTGAGCTCGATCTGGCGCAGGTGCGCGTCGAACGGGCCGGCCAGGTTGGCCAGGCGCTCGGTGTCGTCGGGTTCCAGGGTGAAGTCGCGATGTGCAGGTGAATTCATGATCGGATCGGACCGCGCACGCATGCGCTGGTCGGTTGGGCGGCAGACGAGGGTAGCGCGCAGCGCGTGATCCCACCAACACGCCGGGCCGCCGCAAGCGTGTGGTCTGGCCGGTAACTAGTGGCGTGCGCGGGTTTTCCACAATCGCTGTGGAGTCACGCATCACTAACCTGTGGATAAAACTGGTGGCGCCTACTCGCACAAGGTCCGGCAGGGACATGGCGAAAAAATCACCACTGCGGTGGCGGTTGTCCACAAGCGGTGTGGATCGAATCCGGCAAAGCCTGTGGGTAAGTGCTCGCACGCCTTATGCCGCAAGGCGTTGCAGACAGGTGGTGAAATTTTGATCACTTACCTTGTGTGCCGTGTGACCAGGGAGGTCGGTGTCGTTGTTGTGCGCGATCACGACCATGCCTGGCGTATGCGAGCAATGCGCGCCGTTGTTGACCTAAACCGACCACGGCTTAGTAGCGCGCAGATGCTGGAGCGCCGATCGGCGAATGCAGTGCGGCAAGCAATCAGCTGCGTGCTTGCCGACGATCGAGGTGCGAGGCAGGACGCGCGTGACCTCAACGCAATTGCCAGCGTGTTGCACGCACGCAGCTACGCAAAGCAACGCAACAACGATGGCAGGCAGACGCAGCATCGCGTGTCCGGCCGCTGGATACGAGACCAGTGACCAACCAGCGCGTACCTTCCAGTCAGCACGACGCGATGCATGCCGTGGCGCCCCGCGCCCCGGCACCTATGCGGCATCAGCTTTCGCTGTCGTCCACCTGGATAAGACCACGCAGCGAATTGCTCATCGCCTCGGTGATCAGGACATCGACGAACTGCCCGATCAGGCGCGGATTGCCGGGGAAATTCACCGGGCGCATGTTCTCGCTCTTGCCGGTCAATTCGTTCGGATCGCGCCGCGACGGGCCTTCCACCAGCACCCGTTGCACGCTGCCGACCATGGACTGCGAAATGCGTGTGGCGTGCGCGTTGATCTGCGCCTGCAAACGCGCAAGCCGCGCCTGTTTGACGGCTTCCGGCGTGTCGTCCTGCAGGTCCGAGGCCGGCGTGCCGGGACGCCGCGAATACACGAACGAGAAACTCTGGTCGAAGCCCACGTCCTCGATCAGCTTCATGGTCTTTTCGAAATCCGCTTCGGTCTCGCCGGGAAAACCGACGATGAAGTCCGAGCTGATCGAGATATCCGGACGCACCGCGCGCAGCTTGCGGATCTTGGACTTGAATTCCAGCGCAGTGTAGCCGCGCTTCATCGCCGACAGGATGCGGTCGCTGCCGGCCTGCACCGGCAGATGCAGGTAATTGGCCAGCTGCGGCACGTCGCGGTACGCATCCACCAGCGAGTCGGAAAATTCCAGCGGATGCGAGGTGGTGAAACGGATACGGCCGATGCCCTCGATCTGCGCGATGGTGCGGATCAACAAGCCCAGATCCGCGTATTGCGCCGCGTCGCCGGCATCGGCGCCGTACGCACCGCGATACGCGTTGACGTTCTGGCCGAGCAGGTTGATCTCGCGCACGCCTTGCGCCGCCAGCTGCGCCACCTCCACCAGCACGTCCTCGAACGGCCGGCTGACTTCTTCGCCACGGGTGTAGGGCACCACGCAGAACGAGCAGTACTTGGAGCAGCCTTCCATGATCGACACGAACGCCGACGGGCCCTCGGCGCGCGGCTCGGGCAGGCGATCGAACTTCTCGATTTCCGGAAAGCTGATGTCCACCTGCGACTTGCCCGATTCGCGCCGTGCGCGGATCAGCTCCGGCAGGCGATGCAGGGTCTGCGGGCCGAACACCAGATCCACGTAGGGCGCGCGCTTGACGATGGCCTCGCCTTCCTGCGAGGCCACGCAGCCGCCCACGCCGATGATTACCGGCTTGCCGCCGGCTTTCAGCGCCTTCCAGCGGCCCAGCTGGCTGAACACCTTTTCCTGCGCCTTCTCACGGATGGAGCAGGTGTTGACCAGCACCACGTCGGCGTCTTCGGGGTTGTCGGTCAGCTCCAGGCCTTCGGAGGCAGCGAGCACGTCGGCCATCTTGGCCGAGTCGTACTCGTTCATCTGGCACCCGTGGGTCTTGATGTAGAGCTTGCCGCGCACCACGGCAGGCGCCGATGGGCGGGCCACCGGCAGCGGCAACAGGGCAGGTGCGTCCACGGCGGTGGCCGCGGACAGGTCGGAAACGGATGTCCCGGGCATGGCGCTTATTCCAGGCGGGTAGAAGATAGCCGCACAGTTTACCCGCTTGCGCCGGGCCCGTCCGTTTGGTCAGGCCTTGGCGTTGGTGGCCTCGGCACGCGCGAACGCCGGCCGGTCGGCCATGCGGGCGATGTAGGCGCGGGTGCTGGCAGGTGGGTCGATCAGGCCGAAATCGACCATCCAGCCCAGCGCGCCGCCCCACAGCACATCGGCTGCGCTGCAGCGCTGGCCCAATAGATAGTCGCCCTTGGCCAGCTGCGTATCGATCACCTGCAGCACCGTGGCGCAGTCGGCGTAGGGCGAGATCGAGCGCGGCGGCGCATCGCGCTTCATTGCGCGGTCGATGATCGCCGGCTCGAACGCCGAGCCGTAGAAGGCCAGCCAGCGTAGGTAGGCGCCGCGATCGGCATCGCCCGGCGCCGGCGACAGCCCGGCTTCCGGATACAGCTCGGCCAGATACTGGTAGATCGCGCCCTGTTCGGTGACCACGCTGTCGCCATGCCGGATCGCCGGAATCTTGCCCATGGGGTTGATCGCCAGGTACGCGGGCGCGAGTTGCTCGCCTTTTTCCAGGTTGACGATCTGCAGGTCGTAACTGGCGCCGAGCTCTTCCAGCAGCACCAGCACGCCGCGCGAACGCGAGCGGGGATTGTGGAACAGGGTGATGTGGCGCTGGTCGGACATTGCGGTTTCCTTGGTGGATACGGCAGGCAGAGGGACGAGGTGCCAGGCAATCCTACGCAGCTATTGCGGACAGTTTCTGTCCGCAATACGGTAATGCGATGGCCTCGACCGCTGCCCGCTTGTTGCGTCTGCTTGCGCTGCTGCAGGGCGGCCGCAGCTGGTCGGGCGTGGCGCTGGCCGAGCGGCTGGAGCTGCATCCGCGCAGCGTGCGGCGCGCGATCGAGCGCCTGCGCGAGTTGGGTTACCCGGTGCATGCCGTGCCCGGCGCCGGTGGCGGCTACCGGCTGGGGCAGGGTGCAGCCGCCCTGCCGCTGTTGTTCGAGGAGGACGAGGCGCTGACGGTGGCGATCGCGCTGCGTGCAGCGGCTCCGGCGATACGCGACATGGATGCGGCGGCGGCGCGGGTGCTGCGCAAGCTCGATCCGCTGTTGCCGCGGCGCAGCGGCCAGCGTGCCAGTGCTGCGCATGCGGCCACCGCCAGTCTACCGGTCACCGGGGAGGCGGGTGCCCTGGTGGATGCGGCGCTGCTGGCGCATCTGACCAGCGCCTGCCGCGACCGGGTCACGCTGCGGCTGGACTATCGCCGCCACTCCGGTGCCCCGATCACGCGTTGCGTCGAGCCGGCCCTGCTGGTGAATTACGGGCGGCGCTGGTATCTGCTGGCCTGGGATTGCGAGCGCCAGGACTGGCGCACCTTGCGCGCCGACCGCATCGACCGCATCGACCGGGCCGAGACGACCGGCGCGCAATTCGCCGCTCGCGCACTGCCGGAGGAGCCACTGCAACTCCTGCGCAAGGCGATCGGCGAGTCGCCGTTTCCGTGCCGGGCCAGGGTACGCCTGCACGGCACGCTGGAGGCACTGGCGGCGCGCATCCCGCCCTGGCTGGGCGCGCTGGAAGCCGACGGGCCGGCGCATTGCTGGCTGGGCCTGGGCGCGCCGAGCATGCCGGCGCTGGCGGCCAACCTGCTGCTGATCGACCTGCCGTTCGATGCGATCTGCCCGGATGCCGTGCGCTTGCCGCTGGCCGAGGCGCTGAACGCGTTGCAGACGCGGCTGGAGCCACTGCCCGGATAACCGCGGCGGCCACTTGGCAAGCCCCAGCCAAGCTGGGACACTCCGCCGCATGAAGGGGATGTCAAGATTGCTGGGGCTGTTACTTGTCACGTTACCGGCAGCGCCGGTCTGCGCCGGCACCTTGTACAAGTGTGTCAGCGGCGACGGAATCACCAGCTACCTGAGCAAGCGCCAGAGCGGCGCGACCTGTAGCGTCATCAGCAGCTACACCCCCGAGCGATCCGCGCGCCGCGCGCCGCCGGCCATGGCTCGCCCGGCGCAGGGCATGGCCGCCGGCCCGGAGCGCGCCAGCACCTCGATCGACAGCGGCGCGCCGGCCACCATCATCAGTCAGCCGGTTGGCCAGGCGCCACGCCGCGCTGCCGAGGTCGCCTCGGCGGTGACGACGCGCGCGCTGCCGGTGTCGGAGACCTCGGTCGTGCAAGCGCCCGCCACCGCGGTCAATCCGCGCCGGGTGGTCAGCGGGCAGGTCTATTCGTATATGAAGGACGGCGTGCGTCACTACACCAGTGCGCGCCCGCGTCAGGTCGCCAGCATCGAAGGCCTGCGCACCATCCATTACAGCTTCATCGAAACCTGTTACGCCTGCGCGGCCAAGCCCGGCGTCAATTTCGGTGCGATCCGGCTCAATACCAACGCCTATCAGCAGGAAATCACCGCGGCCGCGCGCGAGTTCGGGGTCGAGGAAGCGATCGTGCGCGCGATCATTCATGCAGAGTCGGCCTACAACCCGCTGGCACTGAGCCGGGCCGGCGCGCAGGGGCTGATGCAGTTGATGCCCGGCACCGCGCGCCGCTTCGGCGTCAGCGATGCCTATGATGCAACGCAAAATATTCGCGGTGGCGTGCAATATCTTTCGTGGTTGCTGAAGCGCTTCAACGGCGATCTCACGCTCGCCGCTGCCGGCTACAACGCAGGCGAGGGCGCGGTGGATCGCTATGGCGGCGTGCCGCCTTACAGCGAGACCCAGCGCTATGTCCAACGCGTCGGCGTGCTGGCCGGACGCTATCGTGGGCAGAATACGGCGGCCAACTGAGCCGTGTGCTTTGCACGCAGCTGCGCGCGCTGCGGCCTGCTTTGACCGTCACCAGCCGAGACGGATGTCATGCGGCCATCAGGCCGCGCAGGCCGCCATCGCACCGGCGCGATAGTGCAGCCAACGCGCAGCATGTCTGCAACTGGCGCGGTCTTTTTTGTCAGCACTGGGTCACAGCTGTCCGCCTTGCGCAGGGCTGGCGCGTGATGCGGTCGACGCGTGCCTGCATCCAGTGTTTGCACTGCGCCAGTCCGACTGCGTACATTGCGTTGTCTGTGCATTAAGCGTTCCGCTACACTGCGGTCGATTCATCGCGGCTGGACCCCCCGCCAGCCGTTGGCAGCCTCACGCTACCTAATCAAGATCGGAGAGCCGGATGGCCAACGATGGGGTTAACGCACCTGCTGATATCGGGCGTCGTCGGTTCTTGACCGCGACAACGGCCGTGGTCGGTGCGGTCGGAGCAGGATTTGTCGCGGTTCCGTTCGTGAAGTCGTGGAATCCCAGCGCACGCGCCAAGTTGGCCGGTGCCCCGGTGACCGCCGACATCAGCGCCTTGCAGGAAGGGCAACGGCTGGTTCTGGAATGGCGCGGTCAGCCCATCTGGATCGTCAAGCGCTCCAAGGCGATGCTCGACGCACTGCCATCGCTGGATGACCGGCTCAAGGATCCCAAGTCGGAGAACAAGGACCAGCAGCCGGACTACGTGCTGAAGAACCCCGAGTACCGCTCGATCAAGTCCGACATCTCGGTGCTGGTCGGGCTGTGCACGCATCTGGGCTGCTCGCCGGAAATGGTCGCCGAGATCCGCCCCGAGCCCTACGACCCGCAATGGAAGGGCGGCTACTTCTGCCCCTGCCACAAGTCGCGCTTCGACATGTCCGGCCGCGTCTTCGACGGCGTGCCGGCACCGATCAATCTGCTGGTGCCCCCACACCACTACGTGGACGACAACACCCTGGTGATCGGCGTCGATCCCGACGGTGCCGGTACGTCGGCCAACAGCACGGGGGCTGCCTGATGAGCAATATCCTGGTCCGTACCGCCAACGGTGTGTTCGATTGGGTCAACGAACGCGCGCCCGGGCTGATGCCCATGTACCGCAAGCACGTCAGCGAGTACTACGCGCCGAAGAACTTCAACCTCTGGTACTACTTCGGCTCGCTGGCCATCGTGGTGCTGGTCAACCAGATCGTCACCGGCATCTTCCTGACGATGCACTACAAGACCAGCGCGGCCGATGCGTTCGCCTCGATCGAATACATCATGCGCGACGTGGAGTGGGGCTGGCTGATCCGCTACATGCACAGCACCGGCGCCTCGCTGTTCTTCATCGTGGTGTATCTGCACATGTTCCGCGGGCTGATGTACGGCAGCTACCAGAAGCCGCGCGAGCTAGTGTGGATTCTCGGCATGCTGATCTACCTGGTGCTGATGGCCGAAGCCTTCATGGGCTACGTGCTGCCGTGGGGGCAGATGTCGTTCTGGGGCGCGAAGGTGATCATCTCGCTGTTCGGCGCCATCCCGGTGATCGGCAACGGGCTGACCGAATGGATCATGGGCGACTATCTGCCTGGCGATGCCACGCTCAACCGCTTCTTCGCGCTGCACGTGATCGCACTGCCGCTGGTGCTGTTGCTGCTGATCGTGCTGCACATCGGCGCGCTGCACGAGGTGGGCTCCAACAATCCCGACGGCGTGGAGATCAAGAAGGGGCCCAAGGGCAACCGCTGGGACGCGCACAAGCCGGCCGACGGCATCCCGTTCCATCCGTATTACACGGTCAAGGATCTGGTCGGGGTCGGCTTCTTGCTGTTGATCGCGGCCTTCATCATCTTCTTCGCGCCGGCGTTCGGCGGTTTGTTCCTGGAGCACGACAACTTCACCGAGGCCAATCGCCTGGTGACCCCGGAGCACATCAAGCCGGTCTGGTACTACACGCCGTATTACGCAATGTTGCGGGTGGTCCCCAACAAGCTCGGCGGCGTGCTGGTGATGTTCTCGGCGATCGCGATCCTGTTCCTGGTGCCATGGCTGGATCGGGCCAAGGTGCGCTCGATCCGCTACCGCGGCTGGATCTCCAAGGTCGCGCTCGGCGTGCTGGTGGTGTGCTTCGTGTGGCTGGGCGTGATCGGCTCCGGTCCTGGCACCGACGCACACGAAACCTATGTCGGGCGCGTGCTGACCTTCCTGTACTTCGCCTTCTTCATCACCATGCCGGTGTGGACGCGGCTGGACAAGACCAAGCCGGTGCCGGAGCGGGTGACCACCCATGACTAATTCCAACATGAGGTCATGGAGGTCGCGCGTGGTCGCCCTGCTGTGCGGGCTGACCCTGGCCGCAGGGGCGCTGGCAGCCGAAGGCGGGAAGGTGCAGCAGGCCGGCAACGACCTGAGCGACCGTGCCTCGCTGCAGCGTGGCGCGCAGTTGTTCATGAACTACTGCTCCGGCTGCCACTCGCTGAAATACCTGCGCTATTCGCGCATGGCCAGCGATCTGGGACTGAGCGAGGAAGAGGTCATGACCAACCTCAACTTCACCGGCGCCAAGATCGGCGAACACATCGAAGGCACCATGCCGCACGATGCGGCCACCAAGTGGTTCGGCAAGGCGCCGCCGGATCTGACCTTGATCGCCCGCGTGCGTGGCACCGACTGGGTCTATACCTACCTCAAGTCGTTCTACCTGGATCAGACCCGCCCGCTGGGTTGGAACAACCAGCTGTTTCCGAATGCCTCCATGCCCAACCCGCTGTGGGAGCTGCAGGGCCTGCAGCAGGCGCAGTTCGGCCCGCCCGACAAGGCGACCGGCGACAAGCCGGTGCAGGCGCTCAAACTCGGTCAGCCAGGGCGACAGACGCCGGTCGAGTTTGATCAGACCGTGCGCGATATCGCCAACTTCCTCGAATACGCCGGCGAACCGGCGGCCTTGAAGCGGCAGAGCATGGGCGTGTGGGTGATCCTGTTCCTGGCCTTGCTCACCTTCATGGCCTACCTGCTGAAGAAGGAATACTGGAAGGACGTGCACTGACCGGTCTGCAGGCCGGTCATCGGCTGCAGAGCGCGACGGCCATGCATGCGCAAACCATGCAACGGCTGCAGCAAACCGACCGCTGCGCCCCTCTCCCCGCAGGAGAGGGGTTGGGGTGAGGGTCGGCAAGCAATCAACGCGTCGGTTGACGACGAATCACCTCTGCCGTATCCGATGTCGTGCACCGGCGGTCGCACCGTTGCGACACGCGCACGTGACCGGAAGCTGCATCTCGGCGCAACAAGCGGCCTGTCCGGGCATTAATCGGCCCTATCACTCTTGGCTTTTGCGTGACGTGATTGCACACTCGAAGGACCGTGGTGACGGTCGGCGTTGGGCCGGCCGCGCCGATGCGGCCGGCGGATTCCGGTCGTCGGAGAGCCTTGAATGGCGACGAGTGTGCGTATGCGGAATACCTTGACTTTGTTTTCGTCCAACGACGACGTGTTGTGCCACCGGGTCCGTCTGGTCCTGGCGGCGAAAGGGGTGACCTACGACCTGGTGCCGGTCGACCCGCAAAATCCCCCGGAAGATCTGATCGATCTCAATCCCTACCATTCGGTCCCGACCCTGGTCGAACGCGACCTGGTGCTGTACGCGGCATCGGTGGTCAGCGAATACCTGGACGAGCGCTACCCGCATCCGCCGTTGATGCCGGTCGACCCGCTCTCGCGCGCACGTCTGCGTCTGGCGATGCTGCGGATCGAGCACGACTGGGTGCCGCAGGTGCAGGCCATCCAGCTCGGCAACAAGACCCAGGCCGAGGCCGGCCGTAAGCGCCTGAAGGAACTGCTCACCGCGTCGGTGCCGCTGTTCAAGGCCAGCAAGTTCTTCCTCAATCCGGAAATGAGTCTGGCCGATTGCGCGATGGCGCCGATCATCTGGCGACTGGACGCGTTGGAGATCGGTTTGCCCAAGGACGGCAAGGCGATCGAAGACTACGGCAACCGGATCTTCCGCAATCCCGGCTTCATCCGCAGCCTGACCGATCAGGAAAAGAAACTGCGCGACCTGCCGGGCTGATGCGACGGCTGTATGCCAACAGACCGACGTCCCATCGCGCAGCCGCCGCTGCGGGCCGTGTGCGGGTAAAATGACGTCATGAGCGAAGATTTCCCCCGCATGACCAGCCATCGCCCGTACCTGCTGCGGGCCTTGGTCGAATGGATCAACGACAACGGCATGACCCCGCACGTCCTGGTGGACGCTGGGCTGCCCGGCGTGCAGGTGCCTGCCAGTGCCGTCAAGGACGGCCGCGTGGTGCTGAACATCGCCGAGCGCGCCGTGGTCGGGCTGCAGGTCGACAACGAAAGCGTGCAGTTCACCGCGCGCTTTGGCGGCGTCAGTTATCCGGTGATGGTGCCGATGGCCGCGGTCCTTGCGGTGTATGCACGCGAGACCGGGCAGGGCATGGCCTTGCCGGACGATATCCCCGGCACCAGCACCGAGCCGCCGGATCCAGGTGCACCGCCGCCAAGCGCGCCCACGCCGGACGAGCCGCCAAGCGCGGGCAAGCGTCCGCATCTGCGCGTGGTCAAGTAAGCAAGCACGGACGCGCATCGCGCGTCCGTACGTTGTTGCGCCATGTACGCGTGTGGCTTGCATCGCACGTGTTTCCACCAAAGCACGCCGTTGCATGTGTGCATCGGCGTCGTGGATAGCGGCAGCAACGCGGATCTTCAGTCGCGCGGCACTGCATGCAGGCCAAGTGCCTGCAGACGCATATATCGACCCAATCGCGGTCAGTTCAGGCGCTGATGGTCCGGGCTCAACGGCGTCACCGTGGCCACCTGCGGTCCGGTGAAGGCGATCAATTGATCGCCGCGCAGCACCAGGCGGCCGCTATGACGGTCGATGCCGTCGTAGGAATACTCGAACCGGAACGTCCGCTCGAAGCCCAGCCAGCCATTGGGCTTGCGGCAGATGCGGATGTTGGTGGAATGCACGCTCTGATCCAGCCATTGCACATCGGCGGCGCGGCAGGCATTGCGGCCGAGGATATCGGCACGTTCGGCCGCCGCGCGCGAGGAGTTCCAGAACGCGTACAGCGCGGCGCCGGCAATCATGAAGAGAATAAGGCTGGGCATGGCGTCAATGTGCCATGGCCTGCGCCCGATCGACAATCGTCGCGCCGGGCCGCAGCGTTGCGTTGATGGCTGGTGGCTGGCGACCCGATGTGCCGGCCGGCATCCGCCGCTTGTGCAGGCATCCCTTCGCTGCACCAGCAACGGCTGTCGTCACGTCGCGCAAGTGCTCGGCATCGCGCGCGGTAGAACTGGAGTTGACGGGAAGGTTGCAGCAGGTCGAATCGGTGCAGCGGACGCGCCAATTTGGCCGCTGCGCAGTCAGGCCGACAGCCGCTTTAACCATTCACCGCCATTCCCGGGCTCGACTTGTGTCGGGCGCAGCGCAACCCCATCCATTGGACTTCGCCCCGTTGAATCCACACGCCGCGTCTGGCCTGGCATCGCGGCCTGCGGCATTGCCTATGCATCCTGTCCTGCAGCAGTTCCATCCTGTCGTGGCTGCGTGGTTCGCGCAGACCTTCGCTGCGCCCACGCCGGCGCAGATTGCCGCGTGGCCGGCGATCCAGGCCGGACGCCACACGCTGGTGGCCGCGCCGACCGGCTCGGGCAAGACGCTGACCGCGTTCTTCGCGGCCATCGACGCGTTGATCCGCGATGGCCTGGCCAATGGCGGCGCGCTGCCGGACGAAACCCGGGTGGTCTACGTGTCGCCGCTGAAGGCGTTGTCCAACGACATCCACCTCAATCTAGATGCGCCGTTGCAGGGCATCCGCACGGCGCTGGTCGCGAGCGGCTTGCCGGATGTGGCGGTGCGCACGGCGGTGCGTACCGGCGACACCCCGCAACGCGAGCGCGCACAGGCGCGCCGCACGCCGCCGCATGTCCTGGTGACCACGCCGGAGTCGCTGTATGTGCTGTTGGGCTCGGCCTCCGGGCGCACTGCGTTGCGGCATGTGCGCACCGTCATCGTCGATGAGATCCATGCGGTGGCCGCGGACAAGCGCGGTAGTCATCTGGCGCTGACCCTGGAGCGATTGCAGCGGCTGGCCGAGCGCCCGATCACCCGCGTCGGGCTGTCGGCCACGCAGAAGCCGATCCAGACCGTGGCGCAGTTCCTGGTCGGGTCGGGCGATGCCGGCCAGCCGCCGCAGTGCGAGATCGTCGATATCGGCTACACCCGCAGGCGCGATCTGGCCCTGGCCCTGCCGCCGACGCCGCTGAGCGTGGTGATGTCCAACGATCAGTGGCTGCAGGTGTATGCCGATGTCGCCACGCTCGCGCAGCAGCATCGCACCACGCTGGTGTTCGTCAACACGCGGCGCATGGCCGAGCGCGCTGCGCGCCATCTTGGCGATCTGCTCGGCAAGCAGCGCGTCGCCGCGCACCACGGCAGCCTGTCGCGCGAAACGCGTCTGCTGGCGGAGCAGCGGCTCAAGGCCGGCGACCTCACCGTGCTGGTGGCCACCGCATCGCTGGAACTCGGCCTGGATATCGGCGATGTGGACCTGGTCTGCCAGCTCGGTTCGCCGCGTTCGATCGCCACCTTCCTGCAGCGTGCCGGACGCTCCGGGCATGCGGTCGGCGGCACGCCGAAGGCGCGCCTGTTTCCGCAGACCCGCGACGAGCTGGTCGAATGCGCCGCGCTGCTGGACAGCGTGCGCCGCGGTGAGCTGGACGCCTTGCGCATTCCGCTGGCGCCGATCGATGTGCTTGCACAACAGATCGTGGCCGAGGCTGCGTGCGAGGACTGGGACGAAGATGCGCTGTTCGCCTTGGTGCGACGCGCCTGGCCGTTCGCGCAGCTGAGCCGCGCGAGCTTCGATGACGTGGTGCGCATGCTGTGCGACGGCTTCAGCACACGGCTCGGGCCGCGTGCAGGCTACCTGCATCGCGATGCGGTGCATCGACGCCTGCATGCGCGCCGCGGCGCACGCATGACTGCGCTGACCTCCGGCGGCACCATCCCAGAAACCGGCGACTACAGTGTGGTGCTTGAGCCGAAGGCCGAAAAGATCGGCACGGTGAACGAGGATTTCGCGGTCGAAAGTCTTACCGGCGATGTGTTCCAGCTCGGCAATGCCAGCTACCGCATTCTGCGTGTGGATGCCGGGCGCGTCCGGGTGGAAGACGCCAAGGGCGCGCCACCGAATATCCCGTTCTGGCTGGGCGAGGCGCCCGGCCGCAGCGACGAATTGTCGGCGGCGGTATCGCGTCTACGCGGCGAGATTGCGCTGCGGCTGGATAGCCCGCCACATCCGGCGGCCTGCGACTGGCTGCACACCGTGCTGGATCTCTCGGTGGAAGCGGCACGCCAGCTGGTCGACTATCTCGCCCATGCCTGCACCGCGCTGGGCGCGATGCCGACCCAGCAGTGCCTGGTGATGGAGCGCTTCTTCGATGCCAGCGGCGGCACCCAGCTGGTGATCCACTCGCCGTACGGCAGCCGCATCAATCGTGCCTGGGGGCTGGCGTTGCGCAAGCGCTTCTGCCGCACCTTCAACTTCGAACTGCAGGCCGCCGCGACCGAGGATGCGATCGTGTTGTCGCTGTCCACCAGTCATAGTTTTGCCCTGGAGGAGGTGGCGCGCTACCTGCATTCGTCATCGGCCGAGCATGTGTTGATCCAGGCCTTGCTGGATGCTCCGCTGTTCGGCGTGCGCTGGCGCTGGAATGCGACCAATGCGATGGCGCTGCCGCGCTTTGCCGGTGGCAACAAGGTCGCGCCGCAACTGCAACGGATGAAGTCGGAAGATCTGCTGGCGACCGTGTTCCCCGATCAGGTCGCCTGCGCGGAAAATCTGGTCGGCGAGCGCGAGGTGCCGGATCATCCGTTGGTGACGCAGACACTGGAAGACTGCCTGCATCAGTCCATGGACAGCGAGGGCTGGTTGCAGGTACTGCGCGGGCTGGAGTCGGGGGCGATCACGCTTGTCGCGCGCGATCTGGCGGCACCGTCGCCACTGGCGGCCGAAGCCTTGAATGCGCGGCCGTACGCATTCCTGGACGACGCACCGCTGGAAGAACGCCGCACCCAGGCCGTGCAAAGCCGTCGCTATACCCCGCAGAGCAGCGACGACCTGGGGCAGCTCGATCCCGAGGCGATCGCCTCAGTGCGCGAACAGGCCTGGCCGCAGCCGCGCGATGCCGAAGAAATGCACGAAGCATTGGTCGGCCTCGGCGTGCTTCCGGTCGATGAAGCGGGCGATGCGCACTGGCAGGGCTGGTTGGCTGCACTTGCAGGCGATGGGCGTGCCAGCTGTCTTGCGTTCGACGGTGTGCCTGCGCTGTGGATCAGTGCCGAGCGCATCGACTGGTTTGCCCCACTGTATCCGCACGCCGTTGCGCTACCGCCGCTGCAGGCGCCGGCAGATTGCCGCGTTGCCGACTGGCAGCGCGACTGGGCCGTGCGCGAGCTGCTGCGCGGCCGCCTGTCTGCGGTCGGCCCGGCGCAGGTGCCGGCCCTGGCCGGCGCCTTACACCTGCCCGAGTCCGAGATCGTGCTTGCCCTGGCCGCCCTGCAGCGCGAGGGCTATGTCATGGCCGGCCATTTCAGCGCGCAGGCGCCGTCGGAAGAATGGTGCGAACGTCATCTGCTGGCGCGCATCCATCGCTATACCTTGGGACGGTTGCGTCGCGAGATCGAGCCGGTGGCACAACGCGATTACGCGCGGTTCCTGTTCGAGTGGCAGCACCTCGACAGTGCCAGCCGGGTGGCGGGGCCGGATGCACTGGCCGGCGTGGTCGGGCAGCTGGAAGGCTTCGAGGCGCCTGCGGTGCTGTGGGAGAGCGAGCTGCTGCCGGCACGCGTGCGCGACTATCAACCGGCCTGGCTGGACGAGCTGTGCACCGCCGGGCGCACCGTGTGGGCGCGGCTGCGGCCCGGTGGTGGCCGTAGCGGTGCCGCGCTGCGCAGCACGCCGATCGTGTTGCTGCCGCGTCGCGAGGCGCAGCGCTGGAGCAGCCTGGCACGCGATGCCGACGACGCGCCGCTGGGCTCGCGCGCGCAACGGGTGGCCGAGGTGCTGCAGCAGCAGGGCGCCTTGTTCTTCGACGAGATTGCCGATGCGGCCCGCCTGATGAGCACCGAGCTGGAAGATGCCCTGAGCGAACTGGTGATGCGTGGGCGTGCGCATTGCGACAGCTACGCCGGGCTGCGCGCGCTGCTGGTGCCGGCCTCCAAGCGTCCCTCGGCGCTGTCGCGCCACCGGCGCCGCGCCAGCGCGCTGGGCATTCGCGATGCCGGCCGCTGGGCGCCGGTACGCGCGCTGCCGGAGCTGCCGCTGGCCGAAGCCGGCGAGCGCCACCAGGACATGCTCGAACATGTGGCGCATACCTTGTTGCGGCGCTACGGCGTGGTCTGCTGGCGGCTGCTGGAGCGCGAGGCAGCGTGGTTGCCGCCGTGGCGCGAGTTGCTGCGCATGTATCAGCGGCTGGAAGCGCGTGGCGAGATCCGTGGCGGGCGTTTCATCGCCGGGCTGTCCGGCGAGCAGTTCGCGTTGCCGGATGCGATTGCGGCGCTGCGCCGCGTGCGTGCACAGGCCTTGCCGCAGCAGTGGGTATGCGTCAGTGCGAGCGACCCGAGCAATCTGTTGGGCAGCGTCCTGCCGGGCGAGCGCGTGGCGCGCGTGCCGGGCAACCGTGTGGCGTATCTCGATGGCCTGCCGATGGCGGTGTGGGCGGCAGATCGCTTCCAGCCGCTGCAGGACCTGAGCGAGGAACAGGCCGAGCAGGCCCTGCGCCTGCTGCAGCGTGGACCGGGCGCCGCCGAGCAGACGCCGATGGAGCAATGGCTGGCTCAGTCGCCCGGCAGCAGCGCGCGTGCGCCGGTCGCGCGCGGCAGCGGACGCGACAGATAGGGATTGTCCGCGACCACCCAGCGCCACGGCGCATCCACCGCCTTGCGGATGCCGATGCGCGGCGTCGCCAACGCTGCGGAGGGCGGCGGCAGGCCGTCGTCCTCGATCCACAGGCGTGCGCCTGCGTCGGTCAGATCCAGCCCGTTGTCCGTCGCGCTCACCCCGAACGCCTGGGCCAGGCGACCGGGACCGGTGGTCAAGGTCTTGAGTGGAGCGGCGTTGCGCGCGGCCTGCATGGCTGCGATCCCGGCCAGCGGTTCGAGCGCGCGGATCAGCACCGCATGCCCGGGCGCACCGCCGCACACCGCGTTGATTGCCCAATGCATGCCGTAGATGAAATACACATACAGATGCCCCGGTGCGCCGAACATCACCTGCGTGCGCGGGGTCATGCCGCGAAACGAATGCGCGGCCGGATCTTCGCTGCCGCAATACGCCTCGACCTCGGTGATGCGGCCGCGGCGTCCGTCCGCGCTGACCAATACCTTGTTGAGCAAGCGCGGCGCGACCTGGCGGGCATCGTGCGCATAGAAGCTGCGTGGAAGTGCTTGCAATGACATGCGCCAAGCCTAACCGCGCAGTCGTGATGTCCCAGCGGACTGTTCCGGACACGGCAGGAACCAGGGGTAGGAATTTTCCGAACGCGGACCGTACGAGCGCGTGACCGGTCACAAAAGCGCATATCCGATGGTGTGAATACGCGGTTAAGTGCCGTTTGCGTCTCAAGCGCGTTTTGGCCTCGCCGATAGCCATTAGCGATTGGTTAGACAAGCCGCACACAGTGAGCGGCACCCGCACCAGGCCACCGGGCGACCCTGCGACGCAGGTCGCGCATGCACCACCTTCAAGAGAACTCCCCAATGTTAGGCAACTTCAGAATCGGAACCAGGCTGATCGTGGCGTTCCTGATCGTCTCGGCGATCGGCGCATGCATCGGGTGGGTGGGTTATTCCAACTCCGGTCGGATCAGCGACCTGTCGACCTCGCTTTACGAGCGCGAGCTGCTCGGCTTGTCGAACGTCAAGGAGGCCAACATCAATCTGATCTACGCCGGCCGCGCACGCGCCAACCTGTTGCTGGCCAGCAGCGCCGAAGAGCGCCAGTCGCATGTGCAGAACATCGACAAGTACACCGCCAAGGTGGTCGATTACATGACGCGCGCGCGTTCCAGCTTCCAGACCGAGGAAGGCAGGAACAAGCTGGCGCAGTTCGACCGCGCCTGGCAGAAATACCTGGAAGAGCGCGGCCGCTTCATCGACGCCGCCAACCGCGAAGCCTTGCGCGACGCCAACCCGGAACTTGCCGAACTCTCGCGTGCGGTGCGTGCCAGCTCGGATGAAGTCGATACCTTGATGACCGATCTGAGCGGCCTGCGCGAGCGCAGCGCTGCCTCGGCCAATGCCGAAGCCGGCAGCATCCATGCGCGCAGCTCCAAGCTGCTGATGGCCATCATCTGCGGCGGCGTGCTGCTCGGCGCGGTTCTCGGCGTGGTGATCAGCCGCAGCGTCACCGGCCCGATCCGCCGCGCGGTGACGGTGGCCAACGGGCTGTCCGAAGGCGATCTGACCATGCGCATCGACGTGCATGGCCGCGACGAAACCGCGCAGCTGCTCGAAGCGATGCGCACGATGGTGCAGAAGCTGTCGCAAGTGGTCGGCGAGGTCAACACCAGTGCCGAAACCCTGGCCAGCGCGTCGGAAGAAGTCAGCGCCACCGCACAGTCGTTGTCGCAGGCCGCCAGCGAACAGGCCGCCGGTGTGGAAGAGACCAGTGCCTCGCTGGAGCAGATGACCGCATCGATCAGCCAGAACACCGAAAACGCCCGCATCACCGATGGCATGGCCACGCAGGCCGCGAAGGAGACCATCGAAGGCGGCGAAGCGGTGGTCGCCACCACCCAGGCGATGAAGCAGATCGCGCAGAAGATCGGCATCATCGACGACATCGCGTATCAGACCAATCTGCTCGCGCTCAATGCAGCGATCGAAGCGGCGCGCGCCGGCGAACATGGCAAGGGCTTTGCCGTGGTGGCCGCCGAGGTGCGCAAGCTGGCCGAACGCAGCCAGGTGGCCGCGCAGGAGATCGGCGAGGTGGCCAGTTCCAGCGTCGAACTGGCCGATCGCGCCGGCCGTCTGCTCGACACCATCGTGCCCAGCATCAAGCGCACCTCGGACCTGGTGCAGGAGATTTCCGCGGCCTCCGAAGAGCAATCCTCCGGCGTCAGCCAGATCAATTCGGCGGTGGTGCAGCTGAGCCAGACCACCCAGCAGAATGCCAGTGCGTCGGAAGAACTGGCCGCCACTGCCGAGGAAATGAGCGCACAGGCCGAGCAGCTGCAGCAGAGCATGGCGTTCTTCCGCCTGGGCGGGCAGGGGCCGGCGAGTACGCCGCCCAAGCGCGGCAAGGTGGCGGTTGCACGCCCGGCACGTGCGCCCGGTGCGCGCGGCTGGCGCAGCGCCGCGGCACCTGCCTATGCGATGTCCGAGGGCCCGGACGAAGGCCAGTTCGCCCGCTTCTGAGAGACCGATCGATGACTGCACAGACCCCCGATGTGATGCCTGGTGACGCCGATGCGGCGGCCCAGTACCTGACCTTCCAGCTGGATGGCGAAACCTTCGCCATCAGCATTCTTGGCATCCGCGAAATCATCCAGTACCGCGCACCCACGCCGGTGCCGTCGATGCCGGCCTGCGTGCGCGGGGTGATCAACCTGCGCGGTGCGGTGGTGCCGGTGGTGGATCTGCAATCGCGGCTGGGGCGTGCCGACAGCGCGATCGGCAAGCGCAGCTGCATCGTGATCCTGGCCACCGAGCAGGCGCAGGGAACGCAGGTGATCGGGGTGCTGGTCGATGCGGTCAACGCGGTGATCGAACTGGCCGATCAGGACATCGAAGCGGCGCCATCGTTCGGCACGCATATCCGCCGCGACCTGCTGCGCGGCATGGGCAAGGTGGGCGAGCGCTTCGTGGTGCTGCTGGAGATGGAGCAGGTGCTGCAGGTGGACGAAATTGCCGGCAACACCGATGCGCTGGCAGCCTGAGTCTGGCCAAGCGCAGCTGGCGATACGGCTGCGCCGCCTGACCGCTGATCGCTACACGCGTCAGCCGCCCAGACAGGCGCGCTGGCGGGTGTGTGTACACTGCGTTGGTAATTGGAAAGACTGCAGCCCTACACCGGCATCGACTTAGCTACCTGAGGCGGGGTCGTGTCGATCAGCGCCCTGCTGGCCTACCTCGCCGAGCCCACGCGCGGTCTGCCGCTCAGTCCTGCAGATGCCAGCCATTGAAGCGCTGCACGCGATTGCGTCCATTGCCGATCGCGCCCTGCAGGGCGTGCCGCGCGCGCGCCAGCAAGGCATTGCTGTCGAGCGAGGCACCGGCTGCCACCTCGACCAGCCCTGCGCTGATCGTCAGTGCGCCGGCTGGCCAGCTGGCCGCTTCGATCGCCTTGCGCACAGCCTCGATCAGCTCCATTGCCTTGGTTGCCGCTGTTTCCGGCAAGGCAATACAGAGTTGATCCCGGCTCAATCGTGCCACCGTGGCGGCATCCGGCAACTGCGCTTCGATCACCCTGGCAGCCTGGATCAGCGTTGCATCCGCCGCCGCGGCGCCCGCCTGCAATCTCAGCCGTTTGAAGCCATCCAGCTCGATCAGCGCCAGGGCGAGCGATGGCGTGGCGGCAGTGGGTGAGCTTTGTGCGTGTGTCTGCAGCGCATGCTCCAGACCGGCGCGGTTCCACACGCCAGTGAGTTCGTCGCGCAGCGCGTCCAGCTCGACCAGCTTGGCCGCACGCCGCAGCTCGATGGTGTCGACGACCTGCCGTGCCAGCGCCTGCAGTGCGTCGCGCTCGGCCACCGACAGGCGCCGGGGTGTGCGATCCAGCACGCACAGCGTGCCCAGCGCGATCCCATCGGAGGTCAGCAGCGGGGCGCCGGCATAGAAGCGGATCTGCGGCTCGCCGGTGACCAGCGCATTGCCCACAAAGCGCGCATCCTGGTGGGTGTCGCCCACCTCCATCACCTGGTCGGGTTCGAGGATCGCATGCGCGCAGAACGACAGCTCGCGCGGGGTTTCGCGTGGCGCCATGCCCAGCTTCGACTTGAACCACTGGCGCTGCGTGTCGATCAGCGAAATCAGGGCCATCGGCGTCCCACAAACCTCGGCCGCGCTCGAGGTGAAGGCGTCATAGACCGGCTCCGGTGGAGTGTCCAGCAGCTGGTAGTCCTGTAATGCAACCAGACGTTCGTCTTCGTTCGCCGGCAGCCGCGCCGCAACGGCGGCGTTGCGCGGCAGCAGCGTCGCGTGGAAGAGGTGCAACGCGGACGCGTCAGGAATCTGCATGGATAGACCACCGGAACAAGGCGCCGTCAGGCGATGGATATGCGCGTGGCGCTGCCGTGTCTGGGCCCATCGCACGCGTTGGTTGGCGCAGAGCTCATCCACCCCAGCGGATGACGCCCGTCACCGATCTTGCCACATCATGCAGGGCAGGTCAGCGGCAGCGACTCCCCGCTGACGCGCTGCAGAATCGCCCTGCCTGGCGTCTCATTCGCCCTGGCCGTCGTTACCCTTGGGGCGGCGGGTCTGTTCGTCATGGATCTGCATGTCCTTCTGCCCGAGGCGCTGCTTGGCGGCCTCATCCTGTTTGCGATCCTGCTGGCTCTCCGAAACACCGTACTGATTGTCGGCGGCCTTGTCGGGCTGGCTCTGCTTGTTGCTCATGGCTTGCGTCCGGCGTGATGATGAAACGGACGTTAGCGCGCTCGATGTGATCCTGGCGACATGGCCGTACCGGGGCCTGGCATGCACCAGGCCGACGCGCTGCCGATGCAGGGGCCCAGAACGGAAAAGCCCCGGAAACATGACGTTTCCGAGGCCTTTACGATTGAAGCAATGGTGGAGCGGAAGGGGATCGAACCCTCGACCTTCGCGATGCGAACGCGACGCTCTCCCAGCTGAGCTACCGCCCCACGTGCCTGGATTCTAACCACATGTCGCGCGATTCGCCAAGCAGGCCGGCGGCCTGGATCGCCGCCCGGGGGCGCGATCCTGCGGCAATCACTCGCGAACCAGCGGGAACTTGAGGTCCGGGTTCTTGGCCTTCCATTCCTTGTACGACACCGAGCCTTCCCAGGCGGCGAAGGCCTTGGGCGTGCGGCCGCGGCCGGACCAGGTCTCGCCGGTGTGCGGCAGTTCGTACTTCGGCTTGACTTCGCTGCGGCCGCTCTTGACCACTTCCTTGCGTGCAGCGGTGGTGCCCAGGTAAGCGGCAATATCGTTGCGCTGCTTGGTATTGAAGTGGCCGGCAAACTGCTCAAGCAGCGAGACGATGGTGGCATGCGCAGAGGATGCCTCACTCGCGCGCTCGGTCTTTTCCTGTTCTTCCAGCTTCTGCAGCTCGTCCAGCAGCTTGGCTTTGGCTTGTGCGATGGAATCCAGTTTGGAAGTGGTATTGCTCACAGAGGTATGGCCTCGGAATAAGGGGGTGGAGACGTTGCCCAATGGGCACGCGTCATTATGGCATGTGGCCCGGGGGCGGCCGTTGCGTGTGCCTGCACCTGCACATGACGCGAGCAGGCTATTCACAGGGTCTGGTCGCGGGTTCGCAGTGTCCTGGCGAGGTCGCCGAGCATGCTTTCGCAGGCGGCGACCCCGGCCGTAACGATACAGCAGCAGGCCAGGCGGGATGACATCTCCGTGCGGCGCCGGCCAGAGATTGACTGCATGATGGCCAACCATGTCCGATGGACTGCGCCGGTTTCGATAGCGCGCTGTGCAAGGGCAGATGCGGCAATGGAAGAGGATGCTGCTCGAATTTCTGATCTGATCCACGGCCGGCGATGTGCAGACGCAGCTGGCGTACGGCCGTCTGCGCCTTGCCCGCATCACCACGGCCGCGTGGGATGCGTGGCCTAGCGACCACTGCATCACCTCACTGCGCTGCAGCGTCTTCCAGCAACGGCGTCAGCTGCGCTTCCAGCGCGTCGCGGCGCCATTGCCCCAGCGGTGCGGGCCAGCTGCGCTGTTCGATCAGGGTTTCCAGATGCCGGCGCGAGGCCAGGATGCCGTCGGGCAATCCCAGCTCGCGGCTGCGCTGGGCCACCGCATCCTGCAGGCGCTTGAGCACGGCCTTGTTGCCGTCGGTGGCCGCCTGCGCCAGCGGTGCATGGTCCTCGTCGGGCAGCGGCGTGTTGAGCGCTTCCCACACTGCGGCGGCGAGCTTGCGCGGCGCCTTGGGAAACTTGTCGAACTGGCGCAGCAAGGCATCCAGATCGGCAGGCGGAAAGCGCGCCAGCTGGCTGGCCAGTTCGTTGTCCAAAATCCAGCTGCGCGGGCGATCGCTCTGGCGCGCCTGCAGGTCGCGCCAGCGCAACAGGCGCAACAGGCGGCGCTGCGCTGCAGGCTCGAGGAACTGCGCGGTGCGCAGGCTCACATGCGGCCAGCGCTCGCCATCGTCATGCTCCACCGTGGCGAGCAGGCGCTCGGCGTCTTCGGCCAGCCAGTCCAGGCGACCCTGTTGGGTCAGGCGGCGGGTGAGTTCGTCATGGATGGCGAACAGGTAACGCACATCGTCGGCAGCGTATTCCAGCTGCGCCGGCGACAGCGGGCGACGCATCCAGTCCGAGCGGGTCTCGCCCTTGGTCAGCAAGGTGCCGGTCACTTCCTGCACCAGTTTCTGGTAGCCCATGCCACCACCCACGCCTGCCAGCGCGGCGGCGATCTGGGTATCGAACAACGGCCGCGGCAATACCCCGCACGCACATTTGAAGGTGACCAGATCCTCGCTGGCGCTATGCATCACCTTGACGATGTCGGTGGCGGTCAACCACTCCGCGAGCGCCGCGTTCATGCCCGGGATCAGTGGGTCGATCAGCAGGATCTCCTCGCCGATGGCCATCTGCACCAGCGCCAGTTGCGGCCAGTAGGTGCGTTCGCGAATGAATTCGGTATCCAGGCCAATGCGGGACGGGCGCGACGCCTGCAGGCGTTCGCTCAGCTCGGAGGGGTGGGTGATCCAATGGGGCACGTGATTTCCGTCGACAGCAAGGGTTTGCGCAGAACGCGCAGAATAGCCTAACGTCGCGATCGCCTGTCGTGCGGCAGAGCACTGGAAGGAGCAGGTGGTGGGTGAGTGCGGTAACCGGATCGCAGCGTGGGCATTGGTTGCGCTAAGCGTGTGCGCCTGTTCGCGGACACCGACGCCAGCGCCTGCCGCTGCGCCGCAACCTGCTGCCGCCGCCGCGGTGCCGAGCAAGCCGAATGTGTCCATCGGTGGCGAAGAATCCGCCGAAACCGTGGCGCAATGGCAGCCGCCGCCAGTGGACCTGGGCGATGAGCCGCTGGCGCAGGTGCGCAAGCGCGCCGACCAAGCATTGAAGGACGATCGGCTCTATCGCGACGCCGACGATGCGATTCCGCTGTATCTGGCAATCCAGCAACGCGCCGACGGCAAGGACGCGGCCAGCCGGCGCGGGCTGGAGCAGGCGCGGCGTCGGTTGATCGAGCGCGGCCAGGCGCTGATCGCGCAGACCGACCGTCAGGACAGCGCGCTGGAACAGGCGCGTGAGTTGGCCATCGTGGCGCTGGCGCTCGCTCCGCAGGACCCGACGGTGCGTGCACTGCAGCGCGCAGTGGAAACCGCACAACGGGTGCTGAGCTTCAACCGTGCCGGCGAGGAGGATCTGCGTGGCGGCCGCCTGGGCGAGGACGGCAACGGGGCGCTGGTGAACTTTCGCGATGCGGCGCAGCTGGATCCGGACAACCCGCGCACGCGCCAGGGGCTGGCTGCGGTGGAAAGCGGCCTGCTGGCACGCGCCGAGCAGGCGGCCGAGGCGAGCGACTTCATCGGCGCACGCTACTGGTTGCAGATGGCCGGGCAGGTGCGTGAGCGCGCACCGACCATTGCCGATGCACGTGCGCGCATCGAGCGCATGCGTCGTGCCCAGATCGCCGCCTTGCACGACGCCGGCCTGCACGATCTCACCTCGCCCCGCGGCCTCAAGGCGGCTGGCGAAACACTGGCCGAGGTGCTGCGCATCGCCGACCCGGGCGATGCGGTGGCCGGCGATCTGCGCCGGCGGCTGGAACTGGCCACCCATTACGGCAGCTTTCGCCCCGGGCAGGTGTTCACCGACGGGCTCAAGGTTGGCGGGCGCGGTCCGCAGATGATCGTGGTGCCGCATGGCGCGTTCCAGATGGGCGCCAGTGATGCCGAGCCCGGCGCCTCCGACAACGAGCGCCCGGCGCATTACGTGCGTTTTGCGCGCGGGTTTGCGTTGTCGATCACCGAAGTGACGGTTGCCGAATTCCGCCAGTTCGTCGAGGCGACCGGTGCGCGCCCGCGTGCCACCCGGCGCGGGCATTCGGTGGTGTACGACGAGCGCAGCGGCAACTTCATCCGCCGCAGCGGGGTGGATTGGCAGTCCGACTACAACGGTGCGCAGGCCGCGCCCAACAGCCCGGTGATGCACGTCAGCATCCGCGACGCCGAAGCCTATGCGAGCTGGCTGTCGGAACAGACCGGCCGCCACTACCACGTGCCCAGCGAGGCCGAGTTCGAATACGCGGTGCGCGCCGGCACCACCGGGCGCTATCCCTGGGGCAATGCCGGCTCGCCGCCGCTGGATGCGGGCAACTTCACCGGCGGCAACGATGTCTCGCGCAGCGGCCGGCACTGGAACAACGGCTTTGTCGGCTACGGCGACGGTTTCTGGGGCCCGGCGCCGGTCGGCAGCTTTCGCGCTAATGCCTGGGGGCTGCACGACATGGGCGGCAACCTGAGCGAGTGGGTGGCCGATTGCTGGCATGCCAGCTATCGACGCGCGCCGGCCGACGGTGCCGCCTGGTTCAACCCCGGCTGCCGGCAGCGCATGATCCGCGGCGGCAGCTGGGCCAACTCGCCGCAGCAGACGCGTGCGGCCTGGCGGCAGTCGCAGGATTCGGACAGCACCAGCGCACGGATCGGCTTCCGGGTGGCGCGCGGGATCTAGGGCGCAACTGTAAGTCAGTGCGCATGCGTGGTTTGCGGCTGCACGGTGATCGATCGCCGTGCGGTCCGGATGGCTTGCGCACCCCGCAGTGCCGAGCCTTTACCGCCGCAGGACCAGGACGCGCAGGCTTAACCGCAGCGAACACTGCCCGCGATCGCCATGGAACCGGTTGGCTTGGTCGCGGTCCAAGCGCCAGCGCTTGCGAGGATTGCGGTGATGGGCTGGGGAATCAAGGTGTTTCGTTGGGTCATCGCGGTACTGCTGATTGGCGGTAGCGGCTACGCCGTGGCGCGCCATCTGCAGGACGGAAATACCGCCGGGCATTACCGCTCGGTGGAGTTGCTACGTCCGGAAGGCACGCCGAAGGCCATGGTGGTGCTGTTGCCCGACAGCGGCCATGCGCAGGACGGCCAGCGGCTTGCGGAGATGCTGAGCAACGACGGCGCGCTGGTCGCGGTGGTCGATACCGCCAGCTATCGCGAACGGGTGCGCGCGCATCACGCAGCCTGCAGTTCCCTGGCCGACGATGCCGAACGATTGGGCAAGAAGTTGCTGCGCGCCGAGCATGTCGACGCGTTCCTGCCGCCGGTCCTAGTGGGGCAGGGCGATGGCGCGGTGCTGGCGCGGCAGGCGCTGGCCTCGGCCGCGCCCGACGTGCTGGGTGGCGCGGTTGTCGCCGATGGCGACGCCAGCGATGGTGGCCTGGCCTGCTCGCGCGACGTGCCCGATGCCAATCAAGGCTTCCTCGACGACCTGGTCGACGCTGCCAGCCCCCTGCAGATCGCTGCGGCCACCCGGGGCCATTTCCTGACGGCCCAGGCGCAGGGCGTGGGCGATCTGCCGCTGGTCGAACTGCATGCGCCGGGCAGCGATCGCATGGTGGTCATGCTGTCCGGCGACGGCGGCTGGCGCGAATTGGATAAGGGCATTGCCGCGCAATTGCAGCAGCAGGGCGTGTCGGTGGTGGGCTGGAACAGCCTGCGCTACTTTTGGGCCAGCCGCACGCCGCAGCAGGTCGGGGCGGACCTGGATCGGGTGATCGCGATCTATCAACAGCGTTGGCATATCCACCACGTCGCGCTGGTGGGCTACTCGTTCGGCGCCGATGTGCTGCCGTTTGCCTATCCCGAGCTGTCGCCGCAGCAGCGCGCATCGGTGCAGTTTGTCAGCCTGCTCGGCCTTGCCCATCAAGCCGATTTCAAGGTGCGTGTCGGTGGCTGGCTTGGCTGGCACAACGATGCCGAGCGCGATGTGGAGCCGGCGATCCAGTCGCTGGACGCGCATCGCCTGCAATGCATCTACGGCGATCAGGAAAAGGACACGCTGTGCCCGGAGTTGCGCGCGCGTGGCGTGCAGGTGGTGGCGCGTCCGGGCGGGCATCACTTCGACCATGATCCGGTGGTGCTGGCCGGGCTGCTGATGCAGGGCTGGCAGCAGGCGGCGCAGACGCCCAGTCACGGTTAGAGAGCCGGTGACGCCCTCTGATCTGTACGCGGAGCGGTCAGCGGCGCGTTGAAAGGTTGATCCAGGCTTGGCCCGCCTGGGCGAAGTGGATAGCGCCGCCCAGGCGCGCCCTCTGTGCAAATCCACGGCGCTGCTCGGGCGACCGCCCTGCAGCTCATCGTTATCGCGACAAAGCGATGCGTGTGCGCTTGCTGATCGCCCGCGGCAACCACGCAGCAAGCGTGGTTGCCGCCGTCAGTCGTCGTTGCCTGGTTCGACCCGCACTTCGATGCTGCCATCGGCCAGCTGCGCACGCAGGCGCTCGCCGGCGCTGACCTCGGCGGCGCTGCGCACCACGCTGCCATCGGCGGGGCGGGTCACGATGGCATAGCCACGCGCCACCGTGGCGAGCGGGCTGACCGCTTCCAGCGAGCGTGCCAGGCTGCGCAGCCGCAGTTGGTCATGCTGCAGGCGCCGCTGCATCGCTGCCTGCGGATGCAGTGCGCGCAGTCGTTGCTGCAGCCTGGCCAGATCGCGTTGCGGGTTATGCGCGTGCAGGCGCGCCTGCGTCCGTTGCAGGCGTGCCTGCAGACGCTCCAGCACCTGGGTCATGCGCGCGCGCAGCTGGCGGCCGGCGTCCTGCTGCCGGCGTTGCAGCAACTGCAGCCGCGCCTGCGGGCTATGCGCACGCAGGCGCAGGGCGAGCCGGTCGGCACGCTGCATCGCATTGCCCAGCGCGTGCTGTTGCAGCTGGGCCATGCGGGCATGCGCACGCCGCACGCGCGCGACCAGCTCGCGCTGATCGGGCACCAGCAGTTCTGCCGCCACCGAGGGCGTGGGCGCGCGCACGTCGGCCACGAAATCGCTGAGGCTGAAGTCGGTCTCGTGCCCGACCGCCGACACCACCGGCGTGTGCGCGGCGGCAATCGCGCGGGCCAGGCGTTCGTCGTTGAAGGCCCACAGGTCTTCCAGCGAGCCACCGCCGCGGGTGATCAGAATGACGTCGTAGCGCCCGGAGGCATCGGCGCGCTGCAGCAACGAGGTGATCTGCGCCGCGGCGCTGTCGCCCTGCACCAGCGAGGGCAGCAGGTCCACTTCCAGCAACGGAAAGCGGCGCGCCAGGACGCTGAGTACGTCGCGCACCGCCGCACCGCTGGGCGAGGTGATCACTGCCAGCCGCCGCACATGCGCCGGCAACGGCTGCTTGCGCTCGGCATCGAACAGGCCCTCGGCGGCTAGGCGCGCACGCAGTTCGTCGAAGGCCCGGCGCAGGGCGCCTTCGCCAGCCTCTTCCATGTGGTCGAGTACCAGCTGGTAGTCGCCGCGCGCTTCGTACAGCGTGAGACGTCCGCGCGCGAGCACGCGCAGCCCTTCGCGCGGCTGGAACTTCAGCCAGGTGCTCTTGGGCTTGAACATCGCGCAACGGATCTGCGCGCGCGCGTCCTTGAGCGTGAAGTACAGATGGCCCGAGGACGGGCGCGTGACGCTGCTCAGCTCTGCCTCCACCCAGACCAGCGGAAAGCTGCCTTCCAGCAGGTCGCGTGCCAGCGTGTTGAGCTGGCTGGGGGTGAGGATCTGTTCGTTGCGGTCGGCCATCGCCGCATTATCCCGCAGCGGCGATGTGCATGCGTGAGCGCATCGGGCGGGAACTCACAAGCCGTGTTGCGCCAGCGCCCAGCCCACGTGTTCGCGTACCAGCTCCGAGGCGTCCTGGCGGCGCGCTTCCAGCGCCGCCAACACCTCCGGCGTACCGGGCGCATTGCCCAGGCCGACCGCGATGTTGCGCAGCCAGCGTTGATGGCCGCTGCGACGGATCGGGCTGCCTTCGGTGCGGCGCAGGAACTCGTCTTCGTCCCAGGCGAACAGCTGCGGCAGCGTCGCCACATCCAGCTCGTTGCGGGCGCGGAAATCGGCTTCGTCGGTGCGCTGGGCGAACTTGTTCCAGGGGCAGACCAGCTGGCAGTCGTCGCAACCGAAGATGCGGTTGCCGATCGGCTTGCGCATCTGCTCGGGAATCGCGCCCTCGTGTTCGATGGTGAGATAGGCGATGCAGCGGCGCGCATCCAGCCGGTACGGGGCGATGATGGCCTGGGTCGGGCAGACGTCGATGCAACGCGTGCAGGTGCCGCAATGCGCGGTGGCCGGGGTGTCGATGGGCAAGGGCAGATCGAGGTAGATCTCGCCCAGGAAGAACCACGAGCCGCCATTGCGATCGATCAGGCAGGTGTGTTTGCCGATCCAGCCCAGCCCGGCATTGCGCGCCAGTGCGCGCTCCAGCACCGGTGCCGAATCCACGAAGACCCGATAGCCGAACGCGCCGACTTCGCCCTGGATACGCTCGGCCAGTTTCTGCAGCCGGTTGCGCATCAGCTTGTGGTAATCGCGCCCCAGCGCGTAGCGCGCCACGTAGGCGCGGCGGCCGTCGTGCAAGGTGTTCCAGGCCTCAGTGTCGTCCTTGCGGCCGTAGTCCATGCCGACCGACAGCACGCGCAAGGTGCCCGGCACCAGCTCCTGCGGGCGCGAACGCTTGTCGCCGTGCTGGGCCATCCAGTGCATGGTCCCGTACAGGCCTTCTTCCAGCCAGCTGCGCAGATGCGCCTCGTCTTCGCCGAGCTCGATGCCGGTGATCCCGCAGCGTTGAAAGCCGGACTCGCGCGCGAGCGCACGGATGCGCGCGGCAGCGTCGGTGGGGTCGGGGCGGGCAAGGACGGCAGACATGGCGACAAGTATAGAATTCCCGGCATGTACGCAACGCTCGATCTTTACGACACCGCCGCCGCGCGCAGGCTGGACACGCAGGCCACCACGCTGCTCGGCGGCGACGGCTACATCTTGATGCAGCGCGCCGGGCAGGCCGCCTGGCAGCATCTGCTGGAACGCTGGCCGCAGGCGCGCCGCATCGTGGTGGTCTGCGGCACCGGCAACAACGGCGGCGATGGCTATGTGCTGGCACGCCTGGCGCAGCGGGCCGGGCGCCAAGTGCAGGTGGTGCATCTTGCCGAGCACGGCCCGGCCTCGCCGCTGGCGCAACGCGCCTGTACCGACTATCTGGGCGTGGGCGGTGCGATCGAGCTGTTTCCCTCGCCGCTGGCGCAGGCCGATGTGATCGTCGATGCGCTGTTCGGCATCGGCCTCAACCGCGCGCCCGACGCCGAGACCACCGCCTTGATCGACGCCATCAACGCCGCCGGTGTGCCGGTGCTTGCGCTGGATGTGCCCAGCGGCATCGATGCCGATCATGGCGTGGCCTTCGGTGCCGCGGTGCGCGCGCAGGCCACCTTGCAGTTCATCGTGCCGCACCTGGGGCTCTATACCGGTGATGCGCTGGAGCTTGCCGGTACGCGTGCAACCGCGTCGCTGGACGTGCCGGATGCTGCGTTCGACGGCCTGGCGCCGGCCGCGCACAGCTGGGACATCGACGCCCTGGCCGCGCAGTTGCGCCCGCGGCGACGCAATACGCACAAGGGCGAGTCCGGTCGCGTGCTGTGTGTCGGCGGCAACCTCGGCAGCGGCGGCGCGGTCATGCTCACCGCCGAAGCGGCCCTGCGCAGCGGGGCTGGGCTGGTGCAGGTCGCCACTCGCGCCGAGCACGTCGCGCCGCTGCTGGCGCGCTGCCCGGAAGCGATGGTGCGTGCGGTGCAGGCTGACGAGGACATCGCCGCATTGGCTGACGCC
The DNA here is from genome assembly GCF_056725285.1 of Xanthomonas sp. NCPPB 1826. Taxonomy (NCBI): domain Bacteria; kingdom Pseudomonadati; phylum Pseudomonadota; class Gammaproteobacteria; order Lysobacterales; family Lysobacteraceae; genus Xanthomonas; species Xanthomonas sp. NCPPB 1826. The sequence continues at coordinate 2,916,803 of NZ_CM161521.1, read as the reverse complement.
GCCGACGTGGTCGCGTTGGGTCCGGGCCTTGGACAGGACCACTGGGCGCAGCAGTTGTGGCGCGCGGTGCTGGCCTCGAACAGCGCCGTCGTCATCGATGCCGACGGCCTGAATCTGCTGGCCGCCAATCCGGTGCCGGCACGCGGCCCGCGCGTGCTGACCCCGCATCCCGGCGAGGCCGGCCGGCTGCTGGGGATCTCGACCAGGCAGGTTCAGCAGGATCGGCTGGCTGCCGCGGACGCATTGGCCAAACGTTTCGATGCAGTGGTGGTGCTCAAGGGCGCCGGCAGCGTGATCGCCGCGCCGCACGCAGTGCCGCGCATCATCGATGCCGGTAATCCGGGCATGGCGGTCGGCGGCATGGGCGACCTGCTGACCGGCGTGATCGCAGCCTTGCTAGCCCAGGGCTGGTCGCCCTTCGATGCCGCCAGCCTGGGCGCCTTGTTGCATGCCTGTGCCGGCGATGCAGCGGCGCGCGCGGGCGAGCGCGGCCTGCTGCCGACCGATCTGCTGCCCGAACTGCGCCGCCTCGCCAATGCCGGAGCCATTGCATGAGCCAACTCAGCGCACACCTGGTCGATGCGCAGGCCACCGAAACCCTGGGGCAGGCCCTGGCCGCGGTGCGGCCCACCCGCGCGATGGTGCAACTGCACGGCGATCTCGGCGCAGGCAAATCCACATTGGCGCGCGCCTTGCTGCGCGCGCTCGGCGTCACCGGGCCGATTCGCAGCCCCACCTACACGCTGGTCGAGCGCTATCCACTCGGCACTGGCGACGAGGCCTGGCACCTGGATCTGTACCGCATCGGGCAGGCCGGGGAACTGGATTTTCTCGGGCTCGACGAGGGCAGCGCCAGCCTGTGGCTGGTCGAATGGCCGGAACGTGGCGCAGGCGCATTGCCGCCGGTGGATCTGGACGTGGAACTGGCGGTCGACGGCGAGGGGCGCAGCGTGACGCTGCTGGGTCGTAGCGAAACCGGGCGCGACTGGCTGGCGCGGCTATCGGAGCTGCCCGAGTTGCAGTCCCTTTTTGTCAGCTCACAGGAAGAATGAACGCCAGGTTGTGGATTATTAAGGGAAATCACCTTGCAATTCACACGTTTGGGTGATTGAATCCAGCGCCATGACACCGGGGTTCCGCCAGTTCTGCGTTTCCGCCCTGACCGCCAGCCTCAGCCTGGCGGTTTTTGCTGCGTGGGCCGGCGAAATCAAGGGCGTGGGCGTCAGCACCGGTGCCACCGGCACGCGTGCGGAGATCCAGCTCGCCGGTAGCGGCGGATTCAAGACGCTGTCGCTGGCCAACCCCAATCGGCTGGTGGTGGACTTTCCTGATTCCTCGGGTGTGCGTGGCCTCAAGCTGCCGCCTGCTGCCGGCCTGGTGACATCGGTGCGTACCGGTCAACCGGTGCCGGGCACCTTCCGGGTGGTATTCGAGCTGGCAACGCCGGTGACGCCGTTGAAGCCGCAGATGCAGACGCTGGGCAGCGCATCGACGTTGGTGATCGAGTGGCCAGGCGATCCGCCGGCTGCCGGCACGGTGGCCACCACCACAGCACCTGCCGCGCTGCCGCCGCCGCGCCCGGCCAATGCACAATCCGAAGCCGCCCGCGCAACCGCTGCGTTGGCGGCGTCTGCGCAGCGTGCGTCGGTGGTGCCGCCTGCTCCGGCGCCCGCACCGTATGTGCCTGCGTCGGCCATGCCCAGCGTGACTCCGGCACCGGTACCGACCACGGTCGCCACCGGCGTGCCGACACCGCGTCCAGGCACTGCCACGACCGCGGTGACGACCAGCACGGCCGCGCCAGCCAGCACCGCCGGCACTACCCCGAATCGCGTCGCCGGTGCCTCGCCGGCCTCGGCGCTGCCAGGCAACGCCGCATCGCCGGCTGCGATCTTGAATGGCGGCAACGCGCCGCTAGGCGCTGCATCCGCTAATGCCATGCCCGCCTCGCCGAATGCGACTGCCGGCAGTGTCGTCGCGGCGGACAGCGATGATTTGCCGCCGCGTCCGGTGCTGCCCAGCGAGGCCTCGCGGATCAAGATGGCACCGGGCATGCGGCCGCTGATCGTCGCCATCGATCCGGGTCACGGCGGCCAGGATCCTGGTGCGATGGGTCCCACCGGCAAGCGCGAAAAAGACGTCACCCTGGCGGTCGGCCGCGAACTGGCACGCCAGATCAATGCCACGCCCGGCATGAAGGCCTACCTGACGCGCGATACCGACGTGTTCATTCCGCTGCCGATGCGCGCGCAGAAGGCGCGCGCCGCCAAGGCCGACATCTTCATCTCCATCCATGCCGACGCTGCCGAAAACCGCAGTGCGACCGGCTCCTCGGTCTATGTGCTGTCGACCAAGGGCGCCTCCTCGCAGCGTGCGCGCTGGCTGGCCGACAAGGAAAATGCCGCCGACCTGGTCGGCGGCGTGCGTCTGCAGCAGACCGAAAGCACGCTGGCCAATGTGCTGCTGGACCTGGCGCAGAGCGGCCACATGAAGGCCTCCGAAGATGCGGCAGGGCATGTACTCGGCGGCCTCAAGCGGATCGGCAACAATCACAAGCCGCAGCTGGAACGCGCCAACTTTGCGGTGCTGCGTACCTCCGATATGCCGGCGATGCTGGTGGAAACCGCCTTCATTTCCAATCCGGACGAAGAGCGCCGGCTGATCGATCCGGCCTACCAGCGCAAGATCGCCTCGGCCGTGCTGGATGGCATCGATACCTTCTTCACCCGCCAGCCGCCGCCGGGCACCCTGTTTGCCGCGCGCGCACAGGCCGAAGCCGATGCCAGCGCTGGCACCGTGGCCGGCGGCAGCCGCTGAGCCGCTCGGCTATCATTCCGCACTGATTCCCTGATGACGGCGCCTGCGCGCCGCCGGATTGCCGTGCCGACGTCTGTCTTGCCTGTTACACCCCCGATGCGCTCCGCGGTCTGCGTCCAGCGCGAGCGCCTGTGCTGATGGCGATCCGTCAGCTCCCCGAGATCCTGATCAACCAGATTGCCGCCGGCGAAGTCGTCGAGCGGCCTGCGTCCGTGGTCAAGGAACTGGTCGAAAACGCACTCGATGCCGGCGCCACCCGCGTGGATATCGAGCTGGAAGAGGGCGGCGTGCGGCTGATCCGTATCCGCGACAACGGTGGCGGCATCACCCCCGACGAACTGCCGCTGGCGGTGTCGCGGCATGCCACCAGCAAGATCGCATCGCTGGACGATCTGGAAACCGTGGCCACGCTCGGATTCCGCGGCGAAGCCCTGCCGTCGATCGCCTCGGTCAGCCGTTTTACGCTGACCTCGCGCCGCCACGATGCCGAACATGGCTCCGCACTGGAGATCGATGGCGGGCGCCTGAGCGAGGTGATGCCACGCGCGCACGCGCCCGGCACCACGGTCGAAGTGCGCGAGCTGTTCTTCAACGTGCCGGCGCGACGCAAGTTCCTGCGTGCCGAGCGCACCGAGCTGGGGCATATCGAAGAATGGTTGCGCTCACTCGCGCTGGCGCGCCCGGATGTGGAATTGCGGGTCTCGCACAACGGCAAACCGTCGCGTCGCTACAAGCCGGGCGATCTGTATTCGGATGCGCGGCTGGGCGAAACCCTGGGCGAGGATTTCGCGCGGCAGGCCTTGCGCGTCGATCACAGTGGCGCCGGCCTGCGGCTGCATGGCTGGGTCGCGCAGCCGCATTACTCGCGCGCCAGTACCGACCAGCAGTATCTCTACGTCAATGGCCGCTCGGTGCGCGATCGCAGCGTCGCGCACGCGGTCAAGATGGCCTATGGCGATGTGCTGTTCCATGGTCGCCAGCCGGCCTACGTGCTGTTCCTGGAACTGGATCCGGCGCGCGTGGACGTCAATGTGCATCCGGCCAAGCACGAGGTGCGTTTCCGTGAGGCGCGGCTGATCCACGACTTCGTCTACCGCACCTTGCAGGACGCGCTGGCGCATACGCGTGCCGGTGCGATGCCCAACAGCGTCGGCACCGAGGGCGCCAGCGACGCGGTTTCGGCGTCGGGCGGCATGCTCGACCGTCCAAACTACGGTGCCGGAAACGGCAGTGGCGGCGGTGCCGGCTACGGTCAGTGGACGCCATCGCAGACCCCGCTGGGCCTGCGCGTGGACGAGGCGCGTGCGGCCTACAGCGCGCTGTATGCGCCGCCGTCCAGTGGCGCGCAGCAGCAGTCTGCCGCCTTGCCGGAGGGCGCCGGGATGGGCTTGCCGGCGACTGCCGCGGACAGTGGCGTGCCGCCGCTGGGGTATGCCGTCGCGCAGTTGCACGGCATCTACATCCTGGCCGAGAACGCCGAAGGCCTGATCGTGGTGGACATGCACGCCGCGCACGAACGCATCGGCTACGAGCGGCTCAAGAACGCGCACGACAGCATCGGCCTGCACGCACAACCGCTGCTGGTGCCGATGACGCTGGCGGTGGGCGAGCGCGAGGCCGACACCGCCGAGCGCGAAGCCGACACGCTGGCCAGCCTAGGCTTCGAGATCACCCGCGCCGGCCCGCAGTCACTGCATGTGCGCAGCATTCCCGCGCTGCTTGCCAATGCCGACCCGGAGGCGTTGTTGCGCGATGTGCTCGGCGATCTGCGCGAGCATGGCCAGAGCCGGCGCATTGCCAGTGCGCGCGACGAACTGCTCTCCACGATGGCGTGCCATGGCGCGGTGCGCGCGAACCGGCGCCTCACCGTGCCGGAAATGAACGCACTGCTGCGCGATATGGAAGTCACCGAGCGCTCGGGGCAATGCAACCATGGCCGACCGACGTGGGCACGGTTTACGCTGGGCGAAATCGATCGCTGGTTCCTGAGGGGGCGCTGATGGCTGTATTGCACAAGGGGAACCACTGGCTGCTCGGCATGCTGGTGTGTGCGGCGCTGGCCGGCTGCGGCAAGGATGCACCGCCACCGGCAGTACCGGCCGCACTCGACAAGGCCTTCCTGGCCGACAACGCGGCTTGGCGCGAAGCGCGCCTGACCGAGTTGCGCGCGCCCGATGGCTGGACCAGCCTGGTCGGCCTGCACTGGCTGTCGCTGAAGGCGCATTACATCGGTAGCAGTGCCGACAGCGGCATCAGGCTGGCGGTCGGGCCGCCCAAGATGGGCATGGTCGCGACCGAGGCCGACACGGTTTGGTTCGTGCCCGAGCGCGGCGCAGCATTGACCGTCGACGGCAAGCCGCTGACCGGCAGGATCCGCTTCCAGTCCGATCGCGACCCGCAGCCAACCTTCATCCATTTCGATGACGGCAAGGGCGTGTTGAGCCTGATCCATCGCGGTGACCGCAACGCGCTGCGGGTCAAGCATGCCGACGCGCCATCGCGCAGCCACTTTGCCGGGCTGGATTACTGGCCGGTCGATCCGTCCTGGCGCATCAGCGCGCGTTATGTGCCCAACGATGTCGGCAAGACCATTCCGATCGTGGACATCGTCGGCATCAGCAGCGAACAGCCCAACGCCGGGGCAATCACCTTTGAGCGCGATGGCAAGGCGTATCGGCTGGAGACCATCGGTGAACCCGGGCGGCCGATGTTCGTGGTGTTCGCCGACCGCACCAGTGGGCACGGCAGCTATCCGGCCGGGCGCTTTCTCGACCTGGACGTGCCCGACGCCTCCGGGCATGTGGTCGTCGATTTCAATCGTGCCTACAACCCGCCGTGCGCGTTCACTCCGTTTGCGACCTGTCCGCTGCCGCCGCCGGAAAACCGCATCGACCTGGCGGTGTCGGCCGGCGAGAAGACCTACAAGGTGCCGCACTGACGTGGAGACCAACGTGGTGAAGGTAAGCATGCGCACCCGGCTCGCAGCCTGGAGCAGCAGTGCGGTCATCGCTCTGGCGTTATGGAGCGGGGCGGTCGCGCCGACTTGGGCGCGTGCCGGCAACGAGGCTCTGGCCGGTCCGCCGGTGCCGCTGTTGTGGAAGGTCGATGGCAAGGGCGGCACGCTGTATCTGCTGGGTTCGTTCCATGTGCTCAAGCCCAGTGATTACCCGTTGTCGCCGGATGTGATGCAGGCCTTCGCCAAGGCCGACCGGCTGGTGTTCGAACTGCCGCCCTCCGATGCGCAATCGCCCGAACTGGCCGGCCGCATGCTGCAGGCGGCGCGGCGCAGCGACGGGCGTCGCCTGCAGGATGCACTGGATCCGAAGACCTGGCAGGCGCTGACCACCTACGCCCGCAAACACGGGATGCCGGTGGACAGCCTGCAGCCCCTGGAACCCTGGTTCGTGGCGCTGACGATCAGTCTGGCGGAGATGAGCCGGCAAGGCATGGACCCGAACGCCGGGCTGGACCATTACCTGATGGCGCAGGCACAGGCGAGCGGCAAACCGGCCGATGGGCTGGAGCGGGCCGAAGAGCAGATTGCCTTGCTCGATGGCATGTCGCCGACCGAACAGCATCAGCTGCTGGAGGAATCGCTGGACGATGCGGGCGCCAACGATCAGCTGCGTGAGCTGCACGCGGCCTGGCGCAGTGGCGATGTGCGTACCCTGTCCACGCAGATGGCCGAAGAAATGCGGCATCACTACCCAGCGCTGTATCAGGACATCAATGTCGAGCGTAATGCGCGCTGGGTGCCGCGGCTGGAGCAGCGGCTGGGCAAGGGCAGCGGGACCACGCTGGTGGTGGTCGGTGCGCTGCACCTGCTGGGAAGCGATGGCGTGGTGGAGCGTCTGCGCGCGCGTGGCTATCACGTGGAGCGGATCTGCTCGGCCTGCGCGGAGCAGGCCGGCCGCTGATTGGCTGCGCCCTGGAGCGGCTCACGCTCCAGGCGCCGCGCCTGTCTTACCCGCGGTTGCGGGCCTTACCGGTGGTGCCGGCGCTACCGGCCGTGCCATGCGTGCCGGTGCCCATCGGGCCGCTGCCCATGCCGCTGGCACCCGGCGGCGGCGTACCAGGGCCGCCCGGACGGCCGAAGCCAGCGCCGAAGTTGCGCTGGAATTCCTGCCACAACTCCAGGTTGCGCTCGGTCAGTTGGTTCATCATCGCCCACGGGGTCTGCCCGAGCAGGTTGCCCATCTGTTGGCGGAACTGCTGCTGCTGATCCAGGAACACCTGCATGCTGCGTTCCAGGTAGTTACCCATGAAGCCCTGCAGCGAGTCGCCGTAGAAACGGATGATCTGACTCAGCAACTGGGTCGACAGCATTGGCTCGCCGTCCTGTTCGCGGTCGGCAATGATCTGCAGCAAGACCGCGCGGCTGAGGTCTTCGCCACTCTTGGCGTCGCGTACCTCGAATTCTTCGCCGTCGATGATGAGCTGACGCACATCCTCGATGGTGATGTAGCTGGAAATTTCCGTGTCGTAGAGACGGCGATTGGGATACTTCTTGATGATGCGAAGTCCGGCCATGGAACGTTCACTCACAACGATAGTGCGCGCAGGATGGCGCACCGCAGCAGCCCTTGCAACCGCCACAAGGCCTTATTTTCTTAAGTAGACACCTAAAAAATGTTGCGCAGCATGATTTTCAAGGGTTTTTATGCTGCATCGCAAAGTTGCAGCAAACTTCACCAGCCCATGTGGTGGCCGCCGTTGATATCCAGATTGGAGCCGGTGATCCAGGCGGCCTCTTCCGCAACCAGGAATGCCACCGCATAGGCGATTTCTTCCGGCCGGCCCAGGCGGCCAGTGGGGATATCGGCAACGATCTTGGCGCGCACCTCTTCCGGGACCGCCATCACCATGTCGGTGGCCACATACCCCGGCGACACGGTATTGACGGTGACCCCGAACGCGGCATTTTCCCGCGCCAGCGAGATGGTGAAGCCGTGCATGCCGGCCTTGGCAGCCGCGTAATTGGCCTGCCCGTACTGGCCCTTCAGGCCATTGATCGAGCTGATCTGGATCACCCGTCCCCAGCCGCGCTGGCGCATGCCTTCGATCACCGGGCGGGTGACGTTGAACACCGAGTTGAGATTGGTGTTGATGACGTCGTGCCATTGCTCGGCAGTCATGCGGTGGAAGGTGGTGTCGCGGGTGATGCCGGCGTTGTTGACCAGTATTTCGATCGGCCCCAGCGCTGCCTGGACGTCCTCCACCAGGCTGCGCGCATGTTCGGAGGACGCCACATCGCCGCGGAACAGGGCGATGTCGTAGCCCTGGGTCTGCATGCGCTGCTGCCACGCCTGGGCCTTTTCGGCATTGCGGAAGTTGCTGGCCACCCGGTGGCCCTGGTCGGCCAGGCGCTTGCAGATGGCAGTGCCGATACCGCCGGTGCCGCCGGTGACCAATACGACGCGAGATGTCATGACGACTCCAATGGACAGGTAAGACTGGGGGCGGGCGGGGCACAGGCGCGCTGCCTGGCCCGACGCCGGTGCCGGGGCGCAATTCTAGTCACGCCGGGGCTGCGATGCGCGTCCGTCCGCGTCCAGATGCAGGTGCCGGGGCAACCGCAGTGGCGAAAAATGCTGCGCCGCATGCTGCAGCAAGGTGTCCAGCGCCGCCCGGCGCGGCAAGGCTGCCGGCTGCTGTCCCAGCACGGCCCAGGCGGCGTGCAGGGCCGGTTGCGGATCGGCGTCGTCCAGCGCAGGCGCAGCGTGCGACTTGGACAGCTTGCGGCCGGTGTGATCCAGGATCAGCGGCAGGTGCAGATAGCGCGGTTGCGGCAGGCCCAGCGCGCGCTGCAGCAGCAACTGGCGCGGCGTGGAGTCGAGCAGGTCGGCGCCGCGCACGACATCGGTGATGGCCTGCGCGGCATCGTCGACCACCACCGCCAGCTGGTACGCCCAGTAGCCATCGGCGCGGCGCAGCACCACGTCGCCGACCTCGGTATGCACGTCCTGCACCACGTGACCCTGCAGCGCGTCGTCGAAGCCGACCGGCGGCTGTGGCGGCACCCGCAGGCGCACCGCCCGGCGGACGCCCAGCGGCGCCACGCAGGCGTGGTGGATGCCGCCCATGCCGGCAAGGTCGGCCCGGCTGCAGCTGCATTCGAACGCCAATCCCGCCTCCAGCAAGGTGGTGACGGCGGCGGCGTACTGTGCGTGGCGCTCGGATTGATACAGCACCGGCAGGTCCGAGTGCAGGCCGAAGGCGGCCAGCGTGCGCAGCTGGCGCGCGGAGGCGCCGGGTTCGGCACGCGGCGGATCGATGTCTTCTATGCGCACGCACCACTGACCGCCGGCGTGCCGCGCGAGCAGCCAGCTGCCGAACGCCGCCAGCAGGGAGCCGAAGTGCAGCGGGCCGGTCGGGGAAGGCGCGAAGCGGCCGCGGTAGGGGAGAGCTGGCATGATCGGCTGAATCGTCGGTCAGGTGATCGCTTGATTTCAAGCGCTGACGACCGCAGATCTGCTGCAGCTCATCTTGCTCGCGTGGAGTCGTCGCACCATGTTCAACCGCATTTTCCTGTTCCTGCTGACCAATTTTGCGGTGCTGGTGCTGGCCGGCATCGTGATGTCGGTGCTGGGCGTCAATCCCGCGCAGATGAGCGGCTTGCTGGTGATGGCGGCCGTGTTCGGGTTCGGCGGCTCCTTCATCTCGTTGCTGCTGTCCAAGTTCATGGCCAAGCGCAGCACCGGCGCGCAGGTGATCAGCGAGCCGCGCACGCCGACCGAGCGCTGGCTGCTGGCGACGGTGCGCCGTCAGGCCGAGGCGGCCGGCATCGGCATGCCGGAAGTGGCGGTCTACGACGGCCCGGAGATCAATGCCTTCGCCACCGGCGCCAACCGCAACAACGCGCTGGTGGCGGTGTCCACCGGGCTGCTGCAGAACATGAGCCAGGACGAGGCCGAGGCGGTGCTGGGCCATGAAATTGCGCATGTCGCCAATGGCGACATGGTCACCATGGCCTTGCTGCAGGGCGTGCTCAATACCTTCGTGATCGTGCTGGCGCGCGTGGTCGGCGGCGTCATCGACAGCGCCATGTCGGGCAATCGCGACGGTGGCCGCGGCTTTGCCTACTACATCATCGTGTTCGTGCTGGAGATGGTGTTCGGCCTGTTCGCGACGATGATCGCGATGTGGTTCTCGCGGCGCCGCGAATTCCGCGCCGATGCCGGTGGCGCGCAACTGGCGGGCCGCGGCAAGATGATTGCCGCACTGGAACGCCTGTCGCTCAACCATGGCCAGAACAGCCTGCCTTCGCAGGTGCAGGCGTTCGGCATTTCCGGCGGCGGTGGCGATGGGTTGCGCCGGCTGTTTCTGAGCCACCCGCCGCTGTCCGAGCGTATCGCCGCGCTGCGCGCCGCCAACGGTGCGGCGATGTAAGACGGTAGCGCCAACCCATGTGTGCCGCCCAACAAAAAACCCGCGTGCTGCGGGTTTTTTGTTGGCTGGAGCGCGGCGGCAGTGATGCGCTACGGCGGCAGGTCTCAGCCGAACTCGTAGTTCATCAACGGCCCGGTCGGGGCGACGAAATCGCCTTGCACATAGTCCACCCCGGCGCTGAAGAAGGTGCTCATCGACTGCGCATCGGCCACGAACTCGGCCACGGTGAGGATGCCGGCTGGCTGCGCGCGCGAGGTGATCTCGCGGATCTTTTCCTGGCTTTCGCGCGCCGAGGCCACTTCGCCGGTGATGCCGCGATCGAGCTTGAGGAAGGCCGGCTGGAAATGCGCCAGCAGCTGGAACGAGTCCAGGCCCGAGCCGAACTGTTCCAGCCCGACCTTGCAGCCCATCGCCGACACCGCCGCCAGGAACTGCTGGGCATTGCGCAGATGGGTGAACACCTTCGATTCCGGCGTCTGCAGCCACAGCCGTTCACCCGGCACGCCGTACACGGCCAGCTGCTCGCGGATGATGTCGATCATCTGCGGATCGGAGAACGAGTTGGGCCCGATGCGTACCAGCAGGTGCGTCCTGTGTCCTGCACGTTGCCGCTCGCCGAGCTGGCGGATCGCGCGCGCCACCACCCAGCGGTCGATCTCGGTGATCAGATCGTGTTCTTCGGCGATCGCCATGAAGGCGTTCGGCGACATCATCTCGCCGTTGCGCTCCAGCCGCAGGAAGGCCTGGTACAGCTCCAGCGGCTCGCCCTGCAGGTTGAGCACCGGCTGGTAATGCAGCAGGAAGCCGTCGCCGACCAGCGCCTCGCGCAGTTGCTGCACCCAGCGCTCGATGCGTTCCTCTTCGGCCCGGTCGGCTGCTGCCGGGTCGTAGATGCTGACCGCATTGCCGCCGAGCTCGGCGGTGGTGCGCACCGCCTCGGTGCCGCGGTTGAGCACCTGGCCGATGCTGGCGATCTTCTCGCCGATCTGCACCCCGCCGATGCTCACCGTCACCGTGGCCGAACGCGCGCCGATGCTGAAGACGTGCTGCGCAAAGGCGTCACGTACCAGCTCCGCCAGTGCATGCGTGCGCGCGTAATTGCCGTCCATCAACAATGCAAAGCTGTGCTCGCCGAAACGCGCGGCGACCACGCTGTCGTCGCTTACGCTGGCCACATGTGCGGCCAGCGCGGCGATCAGCGCGTCGGCCGAATCCAGGCCGATCTCGGGCAGCAGGCGCGCGTAGTGGTCGGGCTCGATCAGCAGGAAGCCGGACTGGCCTTCGCTGCGGCCGGCGCGCGCCACCGCCTGTTCCAGCGCCACCATGAAGGTGGGGCGGTTGAGCAGGCCGGTGACCTGGTCGCGCTGGCGCAGGTCCTCGACCTCGCGCGCCAGCTCCGGGTCGAATTCCTCGCGACGGCGGAACACCACCTGGATGCACGGCTCGCCTTCGTAGGTCGCGGTGGCGAACTCCATCGTCGCCGGGAAGGTGTCGCCTTCGAGCCGGCGCGCGTCGACCTTGTACTGCGCCGGCGGCGGCTCGCCCTTGGACATCGCCTTGAGCAGCTGCTTGAAGTCGTCGACGTACTGGGCGGCGATCATGTCCAGCAGCGACACGCCCTCGACATCGTCGAACGACTCGAAGCCGAACATGTCCAGATACGCCTCGTTGGCGCGGATGTGCATGCCTTCGTGCACGTAGGCGATCGGGTCGCGCGAGGAGGCGATCAGGGCATCGCAGCGCCGTTCGGTCTCGCGCATCTGTGCCTCGATGCGGCGCAGGCCACGGCGTGCCTGCAGGTCGGCCCATTCCGAGCGCACCAGCGCCAGCAGGTGTTCGGGGCGATGACGCAGCACGATGGCGCGAATGCCATGTGCCGCGGCCTCGACCAGCGCGTTTTCCTCGATCCGCTCGGCCAGCAGGATGATCGGAATATCCTTGCCGCTGCCGGCGATCTGCTGGTGCAACGCGCTCATCGGGATCTGCAGCGCCTGCCCGTGCAGGGCCAGGTCGATCTGCCCCGACAGCATGCTGGCGAGCTCTTCCGGTGTCTGTGGCCGCGACGGACGCACTGCGATGCCGCCGTTGCGCAGCGCGGTCACGATCGCCTCCGCGCTTTCGACGCTGTCGTCGACGATCATCAGGCGGAGGGTGAGATCTTTGCCTTTTTGCATGCGCGTTTCCCTAGCGACGGGCTTTAATACACGAAGGAACTCGGCTGCGTCCATGTCTGTGGACAAGGCCGCATCCGGGGTGAGACTCAGGCCACGTTTCCATGTGTTGAAGCTGATATCAGGCCACGCTCCCGGCGGCATGGCCGGACGCCCATGCCCACTGAAAGTTGTAGCCGCCCAACCAGCCGGTCACATCCAGTACCTCGCCGACGAAGTACAGGCCGGCCACCAGGCGCGACTCCATGCTCGCACTGGAGACCTGGTTGGTATCGACACCTCCCAGCGTTACTTCAGCGGTGCGATAGCCTTCGGTTCCACTGGCGATCAGCGGGAAGGCGGCCAGCAGGTCCGCTGCGGCCTGCAACTGCGGCGGGTCGAGCTGGCGGACCGGCTTGTCCGGCAACCACACCTCGCACAGGCGCTGGGCGAACCGCCGCGGCAGCACGTCGGCCAGCACGTTGCGCAGTTCGGTGGCGCCACGCTGATTTTTCTGGTCGCGCAGCCAGGCCGCGGCGTCCTGGCCGGGCAGCAGGTCCAGGCGCAGGTCGTCGCCGGGCTGCCAGTACGAGGAGATCTGCAGGATGGCCGGGCCGCTGACGCCGCGGTGGGTGACCAGCATGAAGTTGCGGAAGCTGACCCCGTTGCACTGCGCCTGGACCGGTAGCGCCAGCCCGGACAGGTCCTGCAGCCGTTCCTGGTGCTTGCCGCTCAGGGTCAGCGGCACCAGCCCGGCACGCGTCGGCAACAGCGTGTGGCCGAACTGCTGGGCCAGCGCATAGCCGAAGCCGCTGGCGCCCATGCTCGGAATCGACAGCCCGCCGGTCGCTACGATCAGCGACTGCGCCTGCACGCGTCCCTGGCTGGTCTCCACGCTGAAGCCGTCGCTGCCGCGCTGCACCGATTGCACCTTGCAGTCGGTACGCACCTGCACGCCCGCCGCCTCGCACTCGTCCAGCAGCATGCGCACGATCTGCTTGGACGAGATGTCGCAGAACAGCTGGCCCAGCTCTTTCTCGTGATAGGCGATGCCGTGGCGCTCGACCATCTCCACGAAATCCAGCGGGCTGTAGCGGGCGAGGGCGGACTTGCAGAAGTGGCGGTTGGCCGAGAGGAAGTTGCCCGGCGTGGTGCCGGTATTGGTGAAGTTGCAGCGGCCGCCACCGGACATCAGGATCTTCTTGCCGACCTTGTTGGCATGGTCGATCACCAGCACCTGGCGGCCGCGCCGGCCAGCAGTGAAGGCACTCATCAGTCCGGCCGCGCCGGCACCGATGACCAGCACGTCGCAACGCATGCTCATTCGGCCGGGGCTTGCCGCACCATCGGGGTCAGGGTGACGCTGCCGTGGTCGGCCAGCATCTGCACCTCGCCGTCCTGGATGATCACGTCGAAGCGCATGCCGCGCTGGATCAGCGCGCCCAGCGCTTCGGTGGCCTGCGAGTCCAGCTCGATCACACGCAGGTTGCGCTGCCGGCTAAGCGCGTTGGCCTGCTTCTTCCACCAGGTTTCGGTGGCCTGGCCGCCATAGCCGATCACCACCGCCTCGCGCGACCGATTGCAGGCCTTGCGCACCCGGCTTTCGTCCGGCTGGCCGAGGTCGATCCACAGGTCCGGGTCGCCGGTGTAGTCGCGCCGCCACAGGTCGGGTTCGTCCTCGTTGCTGAGGCCGCGGCCGAATTCCAGGCGGTCGTCGGCGAACAGCGCGAACGCCAGCAGCCGCACCATCAGGCGCTCGTCGGTTTCGGAGGGGTGCTGGGCCAGGGTCAACGAATGGTTGGCGTAGTAGCCACGGTCCATGTCGCTGATCTGGAGTTCCGCCCTGCGGACGGTGGCGGTAAGGGCCATCAGGATGCCGGTTGCAAAGGGCATTTATGATACGCCCCCGTTGCAATGCCGGCGTGTTGCGGTCAGCGCCGCGCCATCTCGGCCAGCCAACGGTCCAGCTGGGCGGCAAATGCCTGGCGGTCGCGCGGGTGCAGGGCCGCGGGCCCGCCGGTGACCACGCCGGCGCCGCGTAGTTCTTCCAGAAAGCTGCGGACCGACAGGCGCTCGTTGATGCTGTCGCGGGTAAACGGCTCGCCACGCGGGCTGACGGCGGCCGCGCCCGCCTCCAGTGCGCGAGCGGCCAGCGGAATGTCCTGGGTGACGACCAGGTCGCCTGCGGCCACCCGTGCGGCAATGGCATCGTCGGCCGCGTCCGCTCCTCCAGGCACCTGCAGCGCACGCACGTGGGCCAGGCGAGGGGTGGGCAGGAAATGATTGGCGACCAGCGTTACCGCGGTGCCGGTACGTGCGGCGGCGCGGAAAAGGATGTCGCGGATGACTGCGGGGCAGGCATCGGCATCGACCCAGATATGCGGGCGGGACAGCAGGGGAGGCGTATTCATGTGCTGAAATCGAGAGGGAAGGGGCCTGACAGGTGGTCAGATTCGGCCTGACAGTAAAAAATTTGACGCAAGGTGTCGCTTTTTGCTGGGAACGCGAGTACTGTGCACGCACTGTGTTTGCAAGGGTCACCGTGAATCGTGGCCTGATGCAGCCGGATCGTTACAGATCTCGCTTCATCGTTCCGCTTTACCAACGCCTGCAACTCAGTCTCAGCTCCGGCTTTTCGGACGCTGCGATTTATCCATCTATAGTTCAGGAGTTTGTAAATGTCAGATCGTCAGAGCGGTACCGTGAAGTGGTTCAACGATGCCAAGGGCTTCGGCTTCATCACCCCGGAAAGCGGCCCGGACCTGTTCGTGCACTTCCGTGCCATCCAGGGCACCGGCTTCAAGTCGCTGCAGGAAGGCCAGAAAGTGACCTTCGTCGCCGTGCAGGGCCAGAAGGGCATGCAGGCTGACCAGGTGCAGGCGGTCTAATCCGTCTGCAACCGTAAGGTTGCCAAAAACGCCGGTCGCGCAAGCGACCGGCGTTTTTTATTGGGCGCGATTTGATCAGTGCCGCAGGCAGCGTCGGGCGGTTCGACCCGCTCAGGTGAGCGCAGCGACGACACGCCAGTCGGTAGCATGTGCGCTTTCCGCGTGCAGCCTCTTCCATGATCACTGTCCACCATCTCAACAATTCCCGTTCCCAGCGCGTGCTGTGGCTGCTGGAGGAACTGGCGCTGCCGTACCAGATCGTGCGGCATGAGCGCGATCCCAAGACCATGCTGGCGCCGGCGGCATTGCGTGCCATCCATCCGCTCGGCAAGTCGCCGGTGGTTGTCGACGGCGATCTGACCGTGGCCGAGTCCGGCGCGATCCTGGAGTTCCTGACCGAACGCTACGACACCGAATGCGCGCTGTCGCCGCCGCCGCGGCCGCTGGAGTCGCCGGAGCGCCTGAAGTTCCGTTACTGGATGCATTACGCCGAAGGCTCGGCAATGCCGCCGCTGCTGATGACGCTGATCTTCGGGCGGATTCGCAGTGCGCCGATGCCGTTCTTCGCCAAGCCGATCGCACGTGCAATCGTGGACAAGGCCATGTCCGGCTTTGTCGGTCCGCAGCTCAAACTGCATCTGGACTGGATGGAGCAGTCGCTGCAGGCAAGCGAATGGTTTGCCGGTGAGCGCTTCACCGCAGCCGACATCCAGATGAGCTTCCCGGTGCAGGCCGCCGCTGCACGTGGCGGCGGGCTGGAAAGCTATCCGCGTCTGCGCGCGTTTCTCGCGCGCATCGAAGCGCGTCCGGCGTACCAGGCCGCGCTGAAGAAGGGCGGCCCGTTCGAGCTGATGGGGCGCAAGCCCGCCGAGTGACGTTGCGGTATGCGCCCAGGGAAGCTACAGGTCACCGTGCTTCGACGGTGTCCTGCCAGGGTTAGGCGAATCCCCAATCCCGACTCCCCAATCCCGTACCGCCCAATCAAGGCGCCCGACATTGCCGCAGGAACTGCAGCGTGTCGCGCAGCACGGGCGAGCGCTCGGGCGGTTTGCGCAGCGCCAGCACGATGCCGAGATGGCCCATGCCCGGGTAGACCTTCAACTCGGCCGTGCCGCCCTTGCGTTGCAGGGCGTGCTGCAACGAGGTGCTGTTCTGCAGCTCGACCACGCGATCGGCATCGCCATGCAGTAGCAGCATCGGCGGTTCGTCGCCGCCGACATAGCGCACCGGCTGCGATTGCTGTTGCGCGGCCGGTGCCTCGCCGAAGATCTCGATCAGCTCCGGGTCGGTCAGCGGCAGGAAGTCGTAGGGCCCTGCCAGACCCACCACCCCGCACAGTTGTCGGGGTTGCAGGCCTTGCACCTGCAGCCAGCGCGCGTCGGTACCCAGCAGCGCGGCCATATGCGCGCCGGCGGAGTGGCCCATCACCGCCAGGCGCGTCGGGTCGCCACCGTAGTCGTGCGCATGCCGATAGCCCCAGGCGGTGGCGCCGGCAGCGTCGGACATGAAGCCCTGCAGGCCGACCTGCGGATACTTGCGGTAGTCGGCCACCATCGCCACCACGCCCTGGCGCGCGAGCGCGCGTCCGACCCAGCGATAGTTGGCGCGCGTCCCGCGCTTCCAGGTGCCGCCATAGAAGAACACCACCACCGGTGCATCCACCGCGCCGCGCGGCTGGTAGACGTCCAGGGCCAGACCATGCGCCGGATCGAACACCTGGTCGCGGTGCTCGACAATGCCGTCGCGGCTGGAGGCGGCGTTGATGCCGCCAAAGAACACGCTGCTGCAGGCAGTCAGTGTCAGCGAGCCGAGCAGCAGCAGGGCGGGGCGAAACCAGCGGGAAGTGCGCGAGGGCATGGGCGATGTCGTTTGAGGGGCGGGGAGGAATAACGCGGCGGATGTTGCCTGCGTGTGCAGGACGAGCCCGTTTGCTGGCGGCCAGCTGCTCGAAGATACGGTACGTGCGCAACACCGGATGCGTGGTTGCCCATGCGAAGTTCACTGTCGTTGGCCTACGCTGGCATGCATGACGACTCTGCAGTTTGACAACCGCCTGCGCCAGCAGCTGCCCGGTGATTCCGAACAAGGTCCACGCCGCCGCGAGGTACGCGCTGCATGGTCGACAGTGATGCCGACGCCGGTGGCCGCGCCGCGCCTGCTGGCGTATTCGGCCGATGTCGCCCAACGGCTGGGGCTGGATGAGGCCCAGATCGGCAGCGCGCAGTTTGCCGAGGTATTCGCCGGCAACGCGCTGTACCCGGGCATGCAGCCGTGGGCGGTCAATTATGGCGGGCACCAGTTCGGCCATTGGGCCGGCCAGTTGGGTGATGGCCGCGCGATTTCGCTGGGCGAGGCAATCGGGGTCGATGGCGGTCGCTACGAGTTGCAGCTCAAGGGCGCCGGTCCGACACCTTATTCGCGCGGTGCCGATGGCCGGGCGGTATTGCGCTCGTCCATTCGCGAATTCCTGTGCAGCGAAGCGATGCATCATCTGGGCGTGCCGACCACGCGTGCGCTGAGTCTGGTCACCACCGGCGATGCGGTGGTGCGCGACATGTTTTACGACGGCCGGCCGCAGCGCGAGCCGGGCGCGATCGTATGCCGGGTGGCGCCGTCGTTCATCCGCTTCGGCAACTTCGAGTTGCCCAGTGCGCGCGGCGATCTGGCGCTGCTGCGGCAATGGGTGGACTTCACCATCGCGCGTGATTTCCCACAGCTGCAAGGTGCTGGCGAGGCGCTTTACGCAGCCTGGTTCGCGCAGGTCTGCGAGCGCACCGCGCTGATGGTGGCGCACTGGATGCGGTTGGGCTTCGTGCATGGGGTGATGAACACCGACAACATGTCGATCCTGGGGCTGACCATCGATTACGGCCCCTACGGCTGGGTCGACGACTACGACCAGGACTGGACGCCGAACACCACCGATGCGCAGGGCCGTCGCTACCGCTTCGGCACCCAGCCCCAGGTCGCCTATTGGAACCTGGGGCGCCTGGCGCAGGCGCTGGCGCCGCTGTTCGCCGACCAGGTGCAGTTGCAGCTGGGGCTGGACCGCTTCCGCGATACCTACCTGGCCTGCGATCGCCGCGACACTGCCGCAAAGTTGGGTCTGGCCGACTGCCGCGACGAGGATCTGCAGTTGATCGATGCGCTGCGCGCGTTGATGCACAACGCGGAAATGGACATGACGCTGACCTTCCGCGGCCTGATCGCGTTGGTGCCGGAGCATCCGGATCCCGATCTGTTGCGTGAGGCGTTCTATGACCAGGACAAGCGCCTCGCGCATGCCGCGCAGCTGCAGGACTGGCTGCTGCGCTACGCTGAGCGGCTGCAGCAGGACACGTTGTCGCCGGAGGTGCGGCGCGAACGCATGCGCCTGGCCAACCCGCGCTATGTGCTGCGCAACTATCTGGCGCAGCAAGCGATCGATCTGGCCGAGCAGGGCGATCCGTCCGGCGTAGAAGAGTTGCTGGAGGTCATGCGGCACCCGTACGACGACCAGCCGGGCCGCGAGGCGTTTGCCGCACGGCGGCCGGACTGGGCGCGTGACCGCGCCGGTTGCTCGATGCTGTCCTGCAGTTCCTGACGCGCTCAGATGCAGGTATGTCGTAAACGCGGCGCCGCAAGTCCGCGCAGCCTAGAATAGGGTGGTCCCCACCGGCCTAGACGCCACCACCACCATGACTGACTGCACCCGCTGCGCCGGCACCAATTCTTCCGGACCCAACCAATGGTCCGAGCGAATCCGCGACATCGCCGATTTTCCCAAGCCGGGCATCGTCTTCAAGGACATTACGCCGCTGCTGTCGGATGGCCCGGACTTCGCCTCGGCGCTGGACGAGATGGCGCAGCCCTGGCGCACCACGCCGCTGGATGCGGTGCTGGGCATCGAGGCGCGCGGTTTCATCCTGGGGTCGGCGCTGGCGCGCGAACTACGTACCGGCTTTGTGCCGGTGCGCAAGCCCGGCAAACTGCCCGGGCGTACGCTGGTCCAGGAATATGCGCTGGAATACGGTACCGACCGCATCGAAATGCACGAGGACGCGTTGCCACGCGGCGCGCGCGTGTTGATCGTCGACGATGTGCTTGCCACCGGCGGTACGCTGCGCGCGGCCTTGGGTCTGGCCGCACAGCTGGAGCTGGAAGTGGTCGGCGCGGCGGTGCTGGTCGAACTGCTGGCGCTGCAGGGCCGTGAGAAATGGGCCAATGACGTGCCGTTGCTGGCTACCTTGAGCTATTGATCCAGGCAGCTTGCTGATCGAGCAGCTTGCCGATCAGGCTTTCTGAAAACAGGAATGCGCAAGCGTGCGCATCCCTGTGGAGCGTGCGGCAGACGCTATCGCTGCCGCTCGATCGGTTGGTCGGCAGGGTCGCTGCCGCGCGTTGATTACAGCTTGCTGACCCGGAACCGGCGTCCCTTGATCTTGCCTGCATGCAGATGCGCCAGCGCCTTGGCGACCTGCGCGCGGGCGATGGCGACATAGGAGCGGGTGGGGAAGATCGCGATCTTGCCGATCGCCGCGCCCGATAGTCCGGCTTCGCCGGTCAGCGCGCCGAGGATGTCGCCGGCACGCAGCTTGTCGGTCTTGCCGCCGTCGATGCGCAGCGTGGTCATGGCCGCCTGCGGCAGCTGCGCCGGGCGGGCGGTGGCCAGGGGCGCGCGCGACCACTTCAGCGGCTGGCCCTGTTCGGCTTCCAGCGCCTGCGCGCGGCCGCTCTCGCGCGGGGCCACCAGGCTGAGCGCCAATCCGCGCTTGCCGGCGCGCGCGGTGCGGCCGATGCGGTGGCGGTAGGTTTCGGTATCGGTGGGCAGCTCGTAATTGACCACTGCCGACAGGTCTTCCACGTCGAGCCCGCGTGCGGCCACATCGCTGGCCACCAGCACGTTGCAGCTGCGGTTGACGAAGCGCACCAACACTTCGTCGCGGTCGCGCTGTTCCATGTCGCCGTGCAGGGCGAGCGCGGAGAAGCCGAACTCCTGCAGCGAGCCGGCCACCTCGTCCACTTCCTTGCGGGTATTGCAGAACACCACGCTGGATTCGGGATTGAAGCGCAGCAGCAGGCCGGCGACGGCCTTTTGCCGGTAGGTCGGGTCGACCTCGAAGAATTGCTGGTCGATTTCCGGCGCGTTGTCGGCGCCCTCAACGGTGATTTCGACCGGGTCCTTGAGGATCTCGCGCGCCAGCGTGCGGATGATGTCCGGGAAGGTGGCCGAGAACAGCAGGCTCTGGCGGTGCTTGTCACAGCGGCTGGCGATCTCGCGGATGGGTTCTTCGAAGCCCATGTCGAGCATGCGGTCGGCCTCGTCCAGCACCAGCGTGCGCACCCCGCCCAGATGCAGGGCGCGCTTGCGGGCCAGTTCCTGGATGCGGCCGGGCGTGCCGACCACCACTTGCGGGTCGTGCGCTTCCAGCGAGGCCAGCTGCGGGCCGAGCGGCATGCCGCCGGTCAGCACCACCAGCTTCATGTTGGGGATGCCGGTGGCCAGCTTGCGCAACTGCTTGCCGACCTGATCGGCCAGCTCGCGGGTGGGGCACAGCACCAGCGCCTGCGCGCGGGTCAGCGCCGGGTCGAGCTTCTGCAGCAGGCCCAGCCCGAAGGCGGCGGTCTTGCCGCTGCCGGTCGGCGCCTGGGCGATGACGTCCAGCCCCTGCAGGATCGGCGGCAGGCTCTGTGCCTGGATGGGTGTAAGGACGGTGTAGCCAAGGGCGTCGATGCCGGGGGCCAGGGCCGGCGACAGCGGCAGCGCGGAGAATTCGTTCATGGCGCATTTTAGCCCGGGATTGGGCAGTAGGGATTCGGGATTCGTCACCGCGACAGCGTGCGCTTTTGCCAATCCCGAATCCCCAATCACCAATCCCGTACAATTACGCCATGCCTTTAATTACTCTGCAAAGCGTCGACTACAGCGTCGGCGGCCCCTTGTTGCTGGAAAAAACCGACCTCACGATCGAGCCGGGCGAGCGTATCGCCCTGATCGGCCGCAACGGCGCCGGCAAATCGACCTTGATGAAACTGATTGCCGGCGAGCTCAAGCCCGACGACGGCGAAGTGCGCGTGCAACAGGGCGTGCGCATCGCGCGGCTGGAGCAGGAAGTGCCGCAGGGCACCGGCGGCAGCGTGTTCGATGTGGTGGCCGACGGCCTGGGCGAGCTGGGTCATTGGCTGGCCGAGTTCCATCAACTCAGCCATGCCGAGGTGTTCAATGCCGACGCGTTCGGCAAGGTGCAGGCCAAGATCGATGCGGCCGACGGCTGGGCGCTGGATCAGCGCGTCAGCGAGACGCTGACCAAGCTGGAACTGGACGGCGATGCGGAGTTTGCGCGGTTGTCCGGCGGCATGAAGCGGCGCGTGCTGCTGGCGCGCTCGCTGGTGTCCTCGCCGGATGTGCTGCTGCTGGACGAGCCGACCAACCATCTGGACATCGAAGCCATCGACTGGCTGGAGTCGTTCCTGAAGAACTGGAACGGCAGCGTGTTGTTCGTCACCCATGACCGGCGCTTCCTGCGTGCGTTGGCCACCCGCATCGTCGAGATCGATCGTGGTCAGGTCACCAGCTGGCCGGGCGACTGGGCCAATTACGAGCGGCGCCGCGAAGAGCGGCTCAATGCGCAGGCGCAGGAAAACGCGCGCTTCGACAAGATGCTGGCGCAGGAAGAAATCTGGATCCGTCAGGGCATCAAGGCGCGGCGTACCCGCGACGAAGGCCGTGTGCGGCGTCTGGAATCGATGCGCAACGAGCGCGTGCAGCGCCGCGACCTGACCGGCAATGTGCGCATGGAAGTCTCGCAGGGCGAGTCCTCTGGCAAGAAGGTGATCGAGGCCAAGGAAGTCGGTTTCGCATTCGGCGCGCGCACGATGGTCAAGGATTTTTCGACCATCATCCAGCGCGGCGACCGCATCGGGCTGATCGGCCCCAATGGCAGCGGCAAGACCACCTTGCTGAAGTTGCTGCTGGGCGATCTGCAGGCGCAGCAGGGCGAGATCCGCATCGGCACCAATCTGCAGATCGCCTACTTCGATCAGTACCGTTCCACGCTGCGCGAGGACTGGAGCGCGATCGAGAACGTGGCCGAAGGCCGCGACTTCATCGAGATCAACGGCAAGCGCAAGCATGTGCATGCGTATCTGCAGGACTTTTTGTTCACCCCCGAGCGCGCACGTGCGCCGATCACCCGGCTGTCCGGTGGCGAGCGCAATCGGCTGCTGCTGGCCCGCCTGTTCGCGCAGCCGTCCAACCTGCTGGTGATGGACGAACCGACCAACGATCTGGACGTGGAAACGCTGGAGCTGCTGGAAGAGCTGCTGGGCGAGTACACCGGCACCTTGTTGCTGGTCAGCCATGACCGCGACTTCCTCGACAACGTGGTGACCTCCACGCTGGTGATGGAGGGCGAGGGCCTGATCGGCGATTACGTCGGCGGGTACAGCGATTCGTTGCGTCAGCGTCGCACCCCGGCGCCCAACGCGATGGCGGTCGCCAAGGCATCGGCGACGGCGGCGGCGACTACGTCGGTGGCGGCTGCGCTGCCGGCCGATGCCGCGCCCAAGCGCAAGCTCAGCTACAAGGACGCGCGTGAGCTGGAGCAATTGCCGGCGTTGATCGAAACCCTGGAGCAGCAGGTTGCGGCACTGACCGAGGCGATGAACGACCCGGCTTTCTACCAGCGCGACAGTGCGGCGATGGCCGCGCATACCGCCGCATTGGGCGATGCGCAGGCTCGGCTGGATGCAGCGTTCGCGCGCTGGAGCGAACTGGATAGTTGACGGTCGGGCCGGTGCGCGACTGCGTGCCGGCCTTGTGGATGTGTGGAGCGATAACTGGCACCACGCCTCCCACTACAGGGGTGGCAGCCGTGGGGCAGCGCGTCGCGTAAAACACGCGCTGGATACGCACCGGTGAACACCGATCACCAACACGCTGTGTTGATCGTGCTGTGTCCCGTGATTGCGGGATGCGTCTGGCAGGCAGCGCCTAGTCGCAGGCACTCGCAGGCGCCACGAATGCCGCAAACGTCAGCCCGCGTGCAGCCCAGGCGGTGGCGGCTTCGTCGAGGATATCCAGCAAGGTGTCGCGGTCGTTCGGTGCAGTGCGGGCTAGCGCATCGGCGCCGTCGATCAGCAACGCATAGCCATGCGACGCCGGCAGCCACGCCAGATCGCGCAAGGCATCGGAGAGCGCGTCCCAGTTGCGGCCGAAGCCGGCCGGGAAGTCCAGCTGGGTGGCCAGACGCATCAGCAACCTGTGCTTGTCGCTGCAACTGGCCAGGTCCACGCGCAGGATGTGCAGGCCTGCATCGCGTGCGAGGGCCGCCATGGTGTCCAGGTCGTCGGTCTCGGCCTGGTAGACGCCCGATTGCTGCGGGTCGGACAGGTCCAGCGCGAAGTCACCTGCGCTCATGGCGCCTGCTCCGGGGCCGGGCCCTGGAACGATCTGAAACTCTGGTAATGATCGTCGCTGTAATACCACGCCTGCGGTGGCGTACCGCCGGTGACGATGCGGCGCGCACCGCGATCGGGACTGCCTGGGGTTTCCACGGTGTATTCGTGGTAGTAGCCGCGCGGACGCTCGGGCAGGCGCTGCTCACGATTGCCGAACACGCTGCCGTCCTGCGGATGCGGGAATGGCCCGCCGCGCTGGATCAGCACGATCGTGGCCATGGCCTCGGTTGGCAGAAACCCCGGCAACGCTTGTTGCTGCGGTGAGCGTTCGACCGGTGCTGCCGCGGCGATCGGCGCGCTGAGCTGCGGCGCGAAGTGCGGCTTGGGTGTCTGCATCGCGCGCATGCCCCACAACCCGGCGACGAGCAGCACGATGGCGACGATCAGCAAAGCGGGCTTGCGCATGACGTTTCCGGAAGCAGGGTGTTGGGACGGCAGAGCAAGTATGCCGCTGCGCGACTGTGTCGACTTTGAACGCGCCGGGCGGCGGGACGGTTCACGCCCAAGTAACCGGGGCATGGTGCAAGGTGTGCAGCGAACACGACGCGGCATGCGATGGGATGAAGTTTCCCTGCCAATACCCTTGGTAAGCGTCGTCGCCGTCCTTACCATCTACCCCGCAACGCCCGGTCTTCGCCGGGCGGCAAGTCCAGGAGACACGCATGGCCTACACCCTCCCGCAGTTGCCCTACGCCTACGACGCGCTGGAACCCAACATCGATGCGCAGACGATGGAAATCCATCACACCAAGCATCACCAGACCTACATCAACAACGTCAACGCGGCGCTGGAAGGGACCGAGTACGCCGACCTGCCGGTGGAAGAGCTGGTGTCCAAGCTGAAGAGCCTGCCGGAAAACCTGCAGGGCCCGGTGCGCAACAACGGTGGTGGCCACGCCAACCATTCGCTGTTCTGGACCGTGCTGTCACCCAATGGCGGCGGTGAGCCCAAGGGCGAGGTCGCCAAGGCGATCGACAAGGACATCGGTGGTTTCGAGAAGTTCAAGGAAGCCTTCACCAAGGCCGCCGTCAGCCGTTTCGGCTCGGGCTGGGCCTGGCTGAGCGTGACCCCGGACAAGAAGCTGGTGGTGGAAAGCACCGCCAACCAGGACAGCCCGCTGTTCGAAGGCAACACCCCGATCCTGGGTCTGGACGTGTGGGAACACGCGTACTACCTGAAGTACCAGAACCGTCGTCCGGAATACATCGGCGCGTTCTACAACGCAGTGAACTGGGAAGAAGTCGAGCGCCGCTACCACGCTGCGATCGCCTGAAGTCCTGCATCAGCGCTAGGTTCCACGTAGCGCTATGACTGCGGCACCCAACGCACAAGGCCGGGAGCGATCCCGGCCTTGTGCGTTTTGCTGCGGGCTGTCGTAGGAGCGACCCTGGTCGCGAGGGGCTTTGCTGGGAAAGCCCCGTCGCGCTCGGGCGCGCTCCTACGGTGTGCGGCGCCGATGGGCTTTGCATCGAACTGGAACGCACAAGGCCGGGAGTGATCCCGGCCTTGTGCGTTTGCTGCGCGCTGTTGTAGGAGCGACCCTGGTCGCGAGGGGCTTTGCCGGGAAGGCCCGTCGCGCTCGGGCGCGCTCCTACGGTGTGCGGCGCCGATGAGTTTTGCATCGAGCTTGAACGCACAAGGCCGGGAGCGATCCCGGCCTTTTGCGTTTGCTCCGCGCTGTTGTAGGAGCGACCCTGGTCGCGAGGGCTTTGCTGGGAAAGCCCCGTCGCGCTCTGGCGCGCTCCTACGATGTGCGGGCGTCGACCAGAACTTGGGTCGGGCAGCGATCAGAACTTGGCGTCGAACTCGCGGGCGTAGCCGGTGTTGACGATGACCTTCTGCAGCGCGTCGCTGATCTTGATGTTGCCGGCCACGATCTGCTGCGTTTCCGGGCCCATGTTGTCCATGCGCGGCGGGGTGGCACCCTTGTAGTCGCAGACGCGGCCACCGGCTTCACGCACCAGCAGCACGCCGGCCGCGATGTCCCAGGCTTTGACGCCGGCCTCGAAATACGCATCGGCGCGGCCGCAGGCCACGTAGGCCAGATCCAGCGCGGCAGAACCGGTACGACGCACATCCTCGGCCTGCACCAGCAACGCATCGACGCACTTCAGTTGTGCACTGGTGCGTGCGCGCTCGCGCGGCGGGAAGCCGGTGTGGACCATCGCGCCTTCCAGGTCCTTGCGTTCGGCGATGCGGATGCGGCGGTCGTTGAGCACCGCGCCGGCGCCGCGGCTGGCGGTGAACAGCTCGTTGCGCAGCGGGTCGAAGATCACCGCGTCGGTGGGCTCGCCGTTTTCCACCAGCGCGATCGACACGCAGTAATGCGGGAAGCCGCGCAGATAGTTGCTGGTGCCGTCCAGCGGATCGATGACCCAGGTGTAGCGGCCACTCTTGCCACCTTGCACACCACCTTCTTCGCCGAACACGGCGTACTCGGGGTAGCCGCGCTTGAGTTCCTTGATGATGACCTTCTCGGCATCGGCATCGACTTCGCTGGCGTAGTCCATGCGGCCTTTCTGCACCACGTTGAGCGCATCGAGCTTGTTGATACCGCGCAACAGCACATTGCCGGCGAGGCGGGCGGCTTTGACCATGACGGTGACGGCGGGTTTCTGCATGGTTAAAGCTCCCGTGAAGGCAGAATCGAAAATGGCGAAGGTAAAAGAGCGGTCCGGCACCAAAGCCGGCCGCGCAGTTTACCATCTACGACCGAATCGCTCCCCAATCTCCGTTCATGTCCGTCAGCCAGCGCATCCGTTTCGTTCTTGTCGGCACCCAGCATCCAGGCAACATCGGCGCCGCCGCGCGCGCGATGAAGACGATGGGGGTGTCGCGCCTGGTGCTGGTGGCGCCGGAGCGTGCGCTCGACGAAGACGCCTATCGGCGTTCGGCCGGTGCCGAGGACGTGCTCGGCGAGGCGCCGATCTTCGCCACCCTGGCCGAGGCCGTGGCCGATTGCACCCTGGTGATCGGCTGCACCGCGCGTGCGCGCCGGGTCGCACTGGAAGAGCTGCCGCCGGACGAGGGCGCGCGCCGTGCCTGGGCCAAGGCCGGCGAACCGGCCGAGGTGGCGATCGTGTTCGGTCGCGAGCGTACCGGCCTGACCAATGACGAGCTGCAGCTCTGCCACGCGGCGCTGCATATCCCCTCCGACCCGGCGTTCAGCTCGCTCAATCTGGCGGCGGCGGTACAGGTCGTGGCGTACGAGGTGCGGCTGGCGCAGCTGGCGGCCGGCGAAGCGGAGGCTGCACCCGCCGCGGCGGCCGGCGCGCTGCGCGAGGGCCCGGCCAGCCATGCCCAACTGGAAGGCATGTTCGGCCAGCTGGGCCAGACCCTGGACGAGATCGACTTCCACAAGGGACGCGCGCCGGAGTCGGCGATGCGCAAGCTGCGGCGGCTGCTGTTGCGCGCGGACATGAGCGAGCAGGAAGTGCGTTTGCTGCGCGGCATTCTGTCCGATGCGCAGCGCATGGCCATGCTGGCAAAGCGCAACGGAAACTGACGTCTGTCACATCTCGAAAGATTCGGCTAGGCTGTCGGCGGCTCTAGGGGAGTGTCCGTTTTGCGCGGTCTACGATGGTGTCTGATTGCCTGCGGGCTGTTGGCCGGGGCAGGCTTTGCCGCGACGGCGACAGCGGCGCCTTCCCCGGTATTGGTGCTTGGACGGATCAGCGACGATCCCGCCACGCATTACGCGCAACTCAAGCCCCTACTGGACTACGTGGTGCCCCGCATGCACGAGGTCGGTATCCGCCGTGGCGAAATCCTGATGGCGCCGGATGCACGGCAGATGTCCAGTTACCTGCGGCGTGGCCGCGTCGACTGGGTCAGTGAAACCACCGGTGCGGCAATGCTGCTGGAACAGCGCGGCAGTGCGCACCCGCTGGTGATGACCGAGCGCGGCGGCCTGCGCGAGTTCCATACGGTGTTCTTCGTTCGTCGCGACAGCCCGATCCAGTCGCTCAAGCAGTTGCGCGGCCACACCTTGGCGTTGCAGAACGCCTCCTCCACCAGCGGCTATCTGCTGCCGATGCTGGAGCTGGTGCGCAACGGCATCGCCTGCGATGTGCTGCTGTCGCCGGACGACAGCCAGGTGCCGGGCTCGGTGGGTTACCTGATGGTCGGCTCGAAATTGAATATCTCCGCCCTCGTGCATCAGCACCTGATCGATGCGGGCGCTTTCAGCAACGCCGACTGGGACGACGAACGCCATCTGCCGCAGGTGTTCAAGCGCGACTTCCGTATCGTGCATCGCAGTGCGCCGGTGCCGCGCGCAGTGGAGATGGTGCGCACCGGCATGGATCCGGCGGTGGAACGGCGGCTGCGCGTGGTGCTGCTGCAGGCGGCCGCCGACCCCAAGGCCGGGCCGGCCCTGAAGCGCTTCTTCGGCACCACCGCCTTCCACCCGCTGGATGCTGCCAGCCGTCGGCGCCTGGATGCGCTGAGCGCCGGCTTGCACCGTGTCAGGGATCAAGTGGAATGACTCAGGTGCGCTTCGGGCTGCAGGCACGCTTTCTATTGGTGATGGCGCTGACGCTGCTGTTGGTCGGTGCAATCCTGGCGTCGCTGCTGCAGCGCCAGAGCGCGATGCAGCGCGAAGTGCGCGGGCTCAGCGCGCAGATCCTGCACGAGCTGTTCGATCGCAGCCTGCGCACGCGTGGCGAGACCCTGGCCACCGAGCTGGCGAACGGCCTGGCCAATCCGTTGTACTACTCCGACCTGGGCGCGGTGGGGGCGCTGGTGCGCAATGCCTCGCGGCAGCAGGTGGTCAGCTACGTGCTGGTGTTCGATCGACGCGGCCGGCTGGTGCACGACGGCTCGCCCAATCTGCAGCGTTACGGCCAGGCCATGACCGACCCGCTCGCGGCCAGGGCGGTGACCGCGCGGGCCATGCTGTTGCAATCCACGCCGGAAGTGCTGGACGTGACGGTGCCGATCAAGATCGGCGACCAGCGCATCGGCGGGGTGCGGGTGGGCATGTCGCGCGAGCGGGTGCGCAGGATCGAATCCGGCGCCAACCTGACCCTGGTGCAGAACCTCAACGCGATCGGCAAGCGCGATCTGGGCTGGCTGCTGGTGCTGCTGGCCGCGCTGGTGGCGCTGGGGGTGCTGTTGGCCATCTACGTGCAGCGCACCCTGGTGGCGCCGGTGCGGTTGCTGGCGGCGGCCGCGCGCCAGATCGAGCGTGGCGACTATGCGGTGCAGCTGCCCCCGCATCCGCGCAACGACGAGATCGGCGAGTTGATTTCCGCCTTCGGCCGCATGAGTGAGAGCATCGCCCGGCACGATCGCGAGGTGCGCCACATGGCTTACACCGATGCGCTGACCGGGCTGACCAACCGGCTGGGGTTCCGCGAGGGCCTGGACCATCTGCTCAACACCGCCCGCAGCACCGACAGCAAGCTGGCGCTGCTGTTCGCCGATATCGACGACTTCAAGCGCGTCAACGACACGCTGGGCCACGAGGCCGGCGACGAGGCGCTGCTGCAGTTCGCCAGCCGCATCAGCCGCGCGGTCGGTGCGTTGGGCGGCGACGATGCGATCCTGGCGCGCTTTGGCGGCGACGAGTTCGTGATCCTGCTGCAGAACGGCGATGTCAGCCTGCTTGCCGCCCAGCTGGCGGACCGGCTGGTGCACGAATTGAGCCGCCCCTTGAATGTGCAGGGCCGGGAGGTGTTCCTGGGCACCTCGATCGGTATCACGCTGTTCCCCGACGATGCCAGCAATGCCACTGCGTTGCTGAAGAACGGCGACATCGCGATGTACCAGGCCAAGGTCGCCGGCAAGAACTGCCATCGCTTCTACAGCCGCGCCGCTGATCATGCGGTGGAGCGGCGCGTGCACATGGAGCACGAACTGCGCGGGGCCTGGGATCGCGACGAGTTGCGGCTGGTCTATCAGCCGATCTACCGCACCAGCGACCGGGTGCTGGTGGGGGTGGAAGTGCTGTTGCGCTGGCAGCACCCGGCGCTGGGCACGATTGCGCCATCCACCTTTATCGATATCGCCGAGCAGAGCGGCCTGATCGAGGTGATCGGCCCCAAGGTGCTGCGCGCGGCCTGCCTGGAAGCGGCGCAATGGCCGGTGGTGGGCGAGGGCTTGTTCATCTCGGTCAACGTCTCCCCGCGTCAGCTGCGCAGTGGCGACCTGATCGACACCGTGGCCGAGTGCCTGGCCGAGTCCGGCCTGCCGGCCGCGCGCTTGCACCTGGAGCTGACCGAAACGGCGGTGATCGGCGACGAAATGATGGCCGCCAGCCTGCTCGATCAATTGCACCGCACCGGCGTGAAGGTGTGGCTGGACGACTTCGGCACCGGTTTCTCCGGCTTGAGCCATCTGCGCCAGGTGCCGGTGGACGGGGTCAAGATCGACAAGAGTTTCATCGCCGACCTGCAGCGCGACCCGGACGATCTGGCGCTGACCACGGCCATCATCGGCATGGCGCATTCGCTGGGCATCACGGTGGTGGCCGAGGGGATCGAGCAGGAAGCGCAGTTCAACCTGCTGCGCGAGCGTGGCTGCGACCTGGGCCAGGGCTACTGGTTCAGCCGCCCGCTGAGCCCGGCTGACATGGTCAAGCTGATCGCCGCAGGCTGAGCAGCGTAGGAGCGCACCCGGGCGCGACGAAGCATGACCGGTAACGCCCGTCGCGCCCGGGTGCGCTCCTACGATCCGATGTGTTTGAGAGCTGGGTGGTTACAGCGGCCGTTTACCGGTGTCGCCGGGAATTTCGCGCACCAGGCGCGGCACCAGGTAGCCGGACAGGCGCGTGGCCAGCTCGGTGTGCAGCGCGCGCGCGCGCGCATCGTCCACTTCGAAATGCGCCACGCCGGCCACCCGGTCGAGCTGGTGCAGGTAATACGGCAGCACGCCGGCGGCGAAGCTGCGTTCGCTCAGGGCTGCCAGCGCGTCCACGCTGTCGTTGACGCCGCGCAGCAGCACGGCCTGGTTGAGCAGCTGCGCGCCGGCCCCGCGCAGGGCGCGCATGGCATCGTCCACGGCGGTATCGAATTCGTTGGCGTGGTTGGCATGCACCACGAAGGCCACCGGCCACGGCAGGCTGCGCAACCAGGCCAGCAGCGGCGCGTCGACACGCTCGGGCAGCACGATCGGCAGCCGGCTGTGGATGCGCAGGCGCTTGATGTGGCCGATGGCGGCCAGCGCATCGGTGAGTTCGGCCAGCTTGCCGGTCGCCAGCGACAGTGGGTCGCCGCCGGACAGCAGCACTTCGTCGATGCCGGGGTCGGCCGCGATCGTGGCGACCGCGTCGCGCCAGCCGTCGCGCGCGGCGGTTTCCTCGGCATACGGGAAGTGGCGGCGGAAGCAGTAGCGGCAGTGCACCGCGCAGCTGCCGGTGGCGATCAGCAGCGCGCGGCCGCGGTATTTCTGGATCACCCCGTCGGCGGTCTTGGCGGCGCCATCGCCGACCGCATCCAGGCCGAAGCCGGGCACCGGACGCATTTCATCGTCCAGCGGCAGCACCTGGCGCAGCAGCGGGTCGTGCAGGTCGCCACGGCGCATGCGCGCCACGAATGCCTGCGGCACCCGCAGCGGGAACTGGGCGGCAGCCGCGTCGCTGATCCCGGCCGCCTGCGCCTCCAGGCCCAGCAACGCCAGCAGCGCGCGCGGGTCGCGCACGGCGTCGCGCCACTGCTGCTGCCAGCGTGGCGGTTGCAGGGTGGGAGGCGGAGATGGCTGCAAGGCGAGGGGGGCTGCGGGTATCATGTGCGGTCACAAAACCAATGCCCGCCGGTTGCGGCGGGCGCCCCATTCTAATCCGACCTGCCACGGCCTGTGGCAGGTCGTGGTCTTATCGAGGAGCTGCACCATGGCCACTGTTGGCATGAACGACGTCAAGAACGGCATGAAGATCCTGGTCAACAACGAGCCGGCGGTCATCACCGAGACCGAATACGTCAAGCCGGGCAAGGGCCAGGCCTTCACCCGCATGAAGTACCGCTTCATCAAGTCCGGTCGCGTGGTCGAAATGACCATGAAGGCGACCGACGACGTGGAAGTGGCCGACGTGGTCGATACCGACATGCGCTACCTGTACAGCGATGGCGAGTACTGGCACTTCATGGACCCGGAAACCTTCGAGCAGGTGCAGACCGACAAGGCCGGCATGGGTGGCGCCGACAAGTGGCTCAAGGGCGAGGAAGACTGCATCGTGACGCTGTGGAACGGCACGCCGATCTGGGTGCAGCCGCCGAACTTCGTCGAGCTGAAGATCACCGAGACCGATCCGGGCGTGCGCGGCGATACCTCCGGCGGCGGCGGCAAGCCGGCGACGCTGGAAACTGGCGCGGTGGTGCGCGTGCCGCTGTTCGTCAACCAGGACGAAATCATCAAGGTCGACACCCGCTCGGGCGAATACTCGGCGCGCGTCAAGTAAGACGATGCGTCCGGGACACTGGCCTGATCGAGCGGGACGCGGTGCCAGTGTCGTGTTGGGGCTGTGGGGTGCGCTGCTCGCGTGCCCGGCCTTTGCGCAATCGGCTGCCGCAACCTGCGATGCCGATGACGTGGCCGCCGTTGCGGCCATTGCAACGTCCGGCGTCGTGGGCGGCGCTGCCGCCGCGGTGCCGGTCGACCGTCTGGTGGCCCAGACCTGTAAGCCGTGGCCGAATGACCCGGCGATCCGGTTGGCCGCAATCGCATTTGCCGGCGATGCGGAGAGCGTGCCTGGCGAGCGCGACCTCGAGTTGCGCGTGGCCATGCTTGATGCCGCCAGCGGCAAGGTGCTGGCGTTCTACGCGCAGGCAATGGGCGAGGACGCCGCCTTCGAACTCGCTGCCGACAGCCTGCGCCTGGACACCGCGCGCTACGACCTGGCCACGGGCGTGCGTGCGATCGGCGTGGTGGTGCACAGCGCCGCGCGCGGGCCCAGCTGCCCGGATTTTTACAGCAACCAGGCATTGACCCTGATGGTGCGCGAGGGGCGCAGTCTGCGCCCGGTGCTGCAACGCGATCTCTATGCGTGGCAACGTGTGAAAGGCGAGCCGTGCAGTCTGGGCAAGGGCGATGTGATCACCGAAGTGGCCAATCTGAGCGTGAGCATGGCGCCGCAGGTACACGCCGGCTACGCGGACATCGTGCTGACAGCCAACGTGGCTACCGTGGAGAGCGCCGCTGGCAGCGACACCGATACCGAACGCACCCGTCGCGTGCGCCAGGTGCTGCGCTACGACGGCCAGCGCTATGTGCCTGTGGCCGGTGGCGATCCCAGCTGGCCGTTCGACAATTAACCTTTTATGGATCCGCTCATGACCAATGCCCCTCCCGAAGTCTGCGACCTGTTGATCGAAGCCGGCTACGTCGTGCCGATCGAGCCGCATGCGGTGGTGCTCGACGATCACGCGGTAGCGGTGCACAACGGCGTCATCGTGGCGATCCTGCCGACCGCCGAGGCGCGCCTGCGGTTTGCGCCGACGCAGACCGTCTCGCGCCCGGAGGCGGCCTTGATCCCGGGCCTGGTCAATGCGCATACGCATAACCCGATGACGCTGCTGCGTGGCGTTGCCGACGATCTGCCACTGATGGTGTGGCTGCAGCAGCACATCTGGCCGGTGGAAGCGGCGGTGATCGGGCCGGAATTCGTCGCCGACGGCACCACGCTGGCGATCGCCGAAATGCTGCGTGGCGGCACCACCTGCGTCAACGAGAACTACTTCTTCGCCGATGTGCAGGCGGCCGTGTACAAGCAGCACGGGTTCCGTGCGCTGGTCGGCGCGGTGATCATCGATTTCCCCACCGCCTGGGCATCGTCGGACGACGAATACTTCGCACGGGCCGGCGAGCTGCACGACCAGTGGCGCGACGATCCGCTGATCAGCACCGCCTTCGCGCCGCATGCGCCGTACACGGTCAACGACGCCAACTTCGAACGCGTGCGCATGCTGGCCGACCAGCTGGATCTGCCGGTGCATCTGCACACGCACGAAACCGCGCAGGAAGTGGCCGATTCGGTTGCCCAGTACGGGCAGCGCCCGCTGGCGCGGCTGGACCGCCTGGGGCTGGTCAACGACCGCCTGATCGCCGTGCACATGACCCAGCTCACCGAGGCGGAAATCCACCTGTGCGCCGAGCGCGGCGTCAGCGTGGTGCATTGCCCGGAGTCCAACCTCAAGCTCGCCTCGGGCTTTTGCCCGGCCTGCGCGCTGCAACGTGCCGGCGTGAACCTGGCGATCGGCACCGACGGCTGTGCCAGCAACAACGACCTGGACATGTTCAGCGAGAACCGCACGGCGGCGATCCTGGCCAAGGCAGTGGCCAACGATGCCACCGCACTGGACGCGGCCACCACGCTGCGCGCGGCCACGTTGGGCGGCGCGCGCGCGTTGGGCTTCGGCGACAGGATCGGCTCGATCGAAATCGGCAAGCAGGCCGATCTGGTCTGCGTGGATCTGTCCGCACTGGAGACCCAGCCGCTGCATCATGTGCTGTCGCAACTGATCTACGCCGCCGGCCGTCATCAGGTCACCGATGTGTGGATCGCCGGCAAGCCCAAACTGGTGCAGCGCGAGCTCATCGACATGGACACCGCTGCCCTGGTCGCCAATGCGCGGCAGTGGCGCGAGCGCATCCGCACCGTCCGCGCCTGAGCGCGCGTCACCCCATCACGGAGCTCCGCATGAATCCGAATCCCCAACCCAATTCCAGCAACTTCCATCAGAGCGAGCTGGACAAGTTCGCGGCGCTGGCCAACCGCTGGTGGGATGCCGACGGCCCGCAGAAGCCGCTGCATGCGCTCAATCCGGTGCGCCTGGACTATGTGTGCGCACGGCTGGGCCTGGCCGGCGCGCGTGTGCTCGATGTCGGCTGCGGTGGCGGTCTGCTCAGCGAGTCGATGGCGCGTCTGGGCGCGCAGGTCACCGCGATCGATCTGGCGCCGGAGCTGGTCAAGGTGGCGCGCCTGCACAGCCTGGAATCGGGCGTGCAGGTGGATTACCGCGTGCAGTCGGTGGAAGACCTGGCCGCCGAACAGCCGGGCAGCTTCGATGCGGTGACCTGCATGGAAATGCTCGAACACGTGCCGGACCCGACCGCCATCATCCGCGCCTGCGCCAGCCTGCTCAAGCCGGGCGGCAAGCTGTTTTTGTCCACGCTCAACCGCACCCCGGCCGCGTTTGCGCTGGCGGTGGTCGGCGCCGAATACATCGCGCGGCTACTGCCCAGGGGCACGCATCACTACAAGGATTTCATCAAGCCGGCAGAGCTTGCGGCGTGGTTGCGCAGTGCCGAACTGCAGCTGGAAGACGTCAGCGGCATGGTGTATGAGCCGTGGCGCAATCGTGCGCGCCTGTCGTCGCGGACCGAGGTCAATTACCTGGCTTATGCGGTGAAGCCGTGACGGGCGGGGATTGGGCAGTGGAGATTCGGGATTCGCAACGGCACGTGCGTGTTTGATGTCGGCCGAATCGCAATTTACCGATGACCGCGGGCCAGCGCAGAGTAGCGGGGCGTCAATGAAGTTTCCGCGTGCGGTGTTGTTCGATCTGGATGGCACCTTGCTCGATAGCGCGCCGGACATGCTGGCGACCGTCAACGCGATGCTGGATGCGCGCGGGCGTGCGCCGATGGCGCTGGCGCAGTTGCGTCCGGTGGTGTCCAAGGGCGCGCGCGCGATGCTGGCGGTGGCGTTTGCCGACCTCGATGCGGTCGAGCGCGATGCCTTGGTGCCGGAATTCCTGCGTCGTTACGAGGCCTTGATCGGCACGCAGTCGCAGCTGTTCGACGGTGTCGAAGAACTGCTGCTGCGGCTGGAGCGTGCCGGTTGCATCTGGGGCGTAGTCACCAACAAGCCTGAATATCTGGCCCGGCTGATCCTGCCGCAACTGGGGTGGGAGCAGCGCTGCGCGGTGCTGATCGGCGGCGATACGCTGGCCGAGCGCAAGCCGCATCCGCTGCCCTTGCTGACAGCTGCCGAGCGCATCGGGGTTGCGCCGGCGCACTGCGTCTACGTCGGCGACGACGAGCGCGACATCCTGGCCGCGCGCGCGGCGGCGATGCCGTCGGTGGCGGTGTTGTGGGGCTATCGCCTGCACGACGACGAGCCGTCGCGCTGGCAGGCCGACGTCCTCGTCGCGCAGCCGCAGACGCTGTGGGATGCCGTGGCGTGGCCGCAGACCTGATCTTCTTTCGCTTTTTTCTGGACCCGCCATGAGCCAATCCAGTGCTCTCGACAGTTTTCTCGACAAGTGGCGCACGCGCTGGCCGGAATGGTCGGTTGCCGAGCCCTTCATTCCCGAACCGCAGCGACGCCTCACGGCGGCCTGGTTTGCGCTGCTGCAGGAATGGGAAGACATCATGAACATCGCCGGCGACCCGTTGCCGGCCGACGCCAAGCTGGCATGGTGGCAGCAGGAGCTGCGCGACTGGTCGCAGCAGCGTTCGCGCCATCCGCTGGGGCGCGTGCTGGAGCCGGTGCCTGCGCCATGGGCGCAGCTGGCCGACACCTTGCCGGCCATGCAGGACGCCCGTGCGCAGCCGCAATCGTTGCAGCAGGCGTTGGCGAGATTGCGTGCCTTCGCCGAGGCCGTGGTCGGCGTGGAAGCCGCGCTGTTTGCGCGCACCCAGCCTGGCGATGCCACCGCGGTGGCGCTGCAATGGCTGGACGCACGCCAGCGTGTGGCCGGCGACAGCGCCGCACCCGGCGACATGACGCTTGCCGCATGGCGCACGCAATTGCTGCGCGC
Organism: Xanthomonas sp. NCPPB 1826; assembly: GCF_056725285.1. Classification (NCBI taxonomy): domain Bacteria; kingdom Pseudomonadati; phylum Pseudomonadota; class Gammaproteobacteria; order Lysobacterales; family Lysobacteraceae; genus Xanthomonas; species Xanthomonas sp. NCPPB 1826. Next base: position 2,880,418 of record NZ_CM161521.1, on the reverse strand, counting down.
CTGGCCGCGCAAACCGGCGTTGGCGCGCCCGCACCGGGTATGGTCGCGGCTGGCGCGCCTGCGCCTGCAGCGCGAGCTTGCCGGCAAGGCAGCGTATCCACCGCCCGTGCAGCAGTTGTGGCATAGCTGGCGTGCTGCCAGCGGCGCGGACTAGGAGCGGCTAACAAAACGTCGCGAGCGGTCGTCAGGTGAGTGCGGCTGGCGCGCGGTGAGCGGAGTGTACGGGTGGTACATGCTGATACCGAGCATTGGCTGCGCGGCCTGAAGCTAGCGCGGTAGTTTTGTTGGCGGTTCCAAGTCTCGATTGCTCTACGCGTTGTGCATCAGGGCTTGTGAGGTGCGGTAGATCAGCGGTGGAGCGGTCGATCTGCGGCTTGGCTGCGAGGCCCTTGCCCGCCCACCGTCGCGGGACACGCCGCAAGTACGTCCGTGTAGGCTCTTACGCGGGATCCATGCCGCGTAAGGTCCCACGACGGTAGACAGGCAAGGACCAGTCCAGATGGTCGGTGTGCAAAGCTAAGAGCAGTGCGTTGCGCGTTGTCCGAGCATGACGCGCCTACTCGAGGTCTAACGGACACCGCTACTAGCGGCTTTTTTTTTGCGGCCACCGACCAACTCCCTGGTGCGGTGTCCTTGCCGCTTGCGGGACCGTGTGGCGGCATGGATGCCGCCACCGAGCCCCTAGGGATGGGTTCACGGCGTGTCCCGCAAGCGGTGGGGGCGCCGCGCCCTCGATCAGCCGAGTTTTGATGCATGCTTGAATCGTCTGATCGCAGCATCGCTGCCACTCAAGCGCAAGATCAGATCGGCGAATCGGGCAATACCGAGTGGTAGGCAATGAACGCGTCATTGCACTGCAGTGGTGTGCCCGGTCCGGGCTTGCCTTGCAGTTGCACATCGTTGGGCACCGATTCGGATAGCTGATCGAAGAAGCTCACCGGGCCGCCCTTGAAGCTGAAGTGCGTCGCGCCCGGATTGCTGGCCGGCCCACCGAAGTGCGGTTGCGCGAACGAGATCGGCCCGCCCTCCAGTACCACGTTGTCCAGCGACAGGGTGATGGGCAAGGTCGTGGTCGCATCGCGATACCCATAGAAGCTCAGCTCGCCGCCGCCGAACGCCTTGGAACCCAGCGAGTGCACATTGGTCAGCGCAATGCCGTTGAAACTCGGCAGTTTGCTGCGCACCGCCGCGTTGGCATAGTTGGCGTCGAACACCAGCGGCCGGGCAACCCCGCGCATGCAGACGTTTTCGAAGCTGATGTCGTAGACCTGGCCGCCGCGCGTGCCATCGGATTTGATGCGCAAGCCGTTGGCCGAATACGGGTCTCTCGCGACATCATTCGCGTCGAAGCCATCGATGCTCAAGCCGCGCACGGCGATGTGGCGCATGCCCGCATCGGTTTCGCTGCCCAGCGAAAAACCATGCGTGTAGTAGAACTGGTTGTATGCGAACAGCATGTTTTCCGAGGCGATGCTGCGCTTGCTGCTGGCATGCGCCTTGATCGCCACGCCGTCATCGCCGGTGCCAATGTAGGAGTACGCCAGCAAAACCTTCTTCGACTGGCCCGGATCGAAGCCGTCGGTGTTCTTGGCCGTTTCGGGCGTGAAGCAACTGGCGTGCGCAGTGACGTCGGGCGTTGTGCCGGCCGGGCAGCGATAATCGGGGCGCGAGTAGACCAGGCTGGGTGCAAGAATCTTGATGCCCCACGCGGTCAGGCCGACCACGTTGTCGGTGGTGACATGGAAGTTGGGCGAGTTTTCCAGGGTGATGTCGTACAGGGTGAAGTCGCTGCTGTCGTCGATCTGCAGCAGCCGCGGTACGTGCTGGCTCAGTCCTTTGCTGACATTGAGATAGGCCAGATCCCACCAGCTGGCGGTGCCTGCATTGGGGCCGGCGGTGAGCGTGCTGCCGCCGCGGCCGTCGATCTTGCCGGCACCCACGATCCCGCTGTTGGCGGTATCGGCGACGTGGATCAGCGGGTTGCAGGATTTGGCCTTGTCGCTGGTCGCGGTGCCGCAGGTGCCAAGACCATTGTCGTAATCCTGCGGATTGCGCGAGCCGAACAAGGTGACGCCGCGGTCGATCCACAGCGTGACCTTGCTCTTGATCGTCAGCGGGCCACTCAAGAAGCCGGACTCGCCGGCATCGCCGGGCATCAGGCGCACCGCGCTGCCGGCCGGGCAATCATCGATGGCCGCCTGCAAACGCGCGGTGTCGCGCTTGGACTGCGCGGGATCTGCATCGAGCGCGTCCAGCGAACCGGCAACCGGCGTCAACGCGGCCTTGAGCGTTGCGCAGACCTGCGTCGGCAGTGTCGGTTGCTGGATCACGCCCCAACTGGTGGAAATGCTGTGCGCGGTATCGGGCGCGCCCGCTGTATGCGGCCGCGCGGCGCTGGCCTGGAATGTCGTCAGACCAAGCAGCGCGAGCGTCAACGGCGCAAGCGCTGGAAAGGGGCAATCGGACTGCATGGGATGCTCCGGGAGTGGGATGCGAAAGTCGTTGTCGATCAGTCAAAGGTGCGCCGCCTGGGTGTTGCAGTCGCATGACAGCGATCATCAACACACGTCGTCAGCGCGCCAGCCATCTCGCTTGCCACCGCACTTGGCTGGCGGCGAGCGACGAGCAAGGTTGGCCTCTTGCGTCCAGGTACGCTGCCGGCTGGGCGAATTCAGCACCGCATTGCCGAAGGCGCTGCAGCATTGCCGCAATCGGAGGCAACAAAAACGCCTGCCGGCTCACCGCATCACACGGCGTGCCGACAGGCGAGGGTGGCAACGTCAACGCGTTGCGACGTGGTGCCTCAGGGCAACCTGGCGTGGCGAACCATCAGTCCGCGCTGCCGGCACCGCTATTGCCGTATTCGTAGAACCGGTTGGCCGAATTGGCGCAGTTGCTGCTGCAGTACGGGCGGCTGACGGTGGAGGCATTCCACGGTGCGGTCTTGCGGATGTGGCTGCCCAGGCTGGAATTGCGCACCGTGACCTGGCCATTGGGTGAGGTGCCGTTGACGTAGGCGGACAGGCTGCTGATGCCTTCGTCCCAGGCACGCCCGAGGTAGGTCTGGTTGTCGGGTGATCCGGAGCCGGCGACGAAGCGGCTATTGATCGCCAGGAACCCGTGGGCGCTGCCCGGGCGTGTGCTCGGCGCAAAGATGTAGCCGCCACGGCTGCTGCCCAGGCGCGCGCCGGCCGAGCGGATGGTGGCGTTGTCGAACACGCCCACACCCGAGCCGAAGATGAAGTCGACATCGCCTTCGATCGTGCTGTTCTTGAAATAGGCGCGGATCACATTGGCGGCATTGGTCGCACTGATCAGCAAGGTGTCCTGATTGCCGGTCACCAGCACGTCTTCGAAGCTGGCCTGGTCGCCACGCACCGCCAGCGCGACCGCCGACTGGTTGTTGTCCTGGTAGGTGCCTTCGACATAGTTGTTGTCCACGCGCAAATGACGCGCCTGGAAGCCGGCGGCGCGCACGGTCAGTGTCGCGCTGTTGGAGGTGCCCACCGTGGTTGCCGCTGCATTGCTGGCACAGGGATGACTTGCGGTGCCGGCCGGCTTGGGCGTCGGGTTGGCGTTGTTGAAGCGGATGACGGTGTCGGTGGTGTTGGTGCCCAGGCCGAATACGGTCAGCGGCGGCGCGTTGGTCGGCACGCAAACCAGTTCGGTATAGGTGCCGGCCTTGATGCTGATGTAGCGACGGGTGCTGCCGCCGGCAGCGACAGCGGCATCGATCGCCGACTGCACGGTGCGGTAGCGCGTGGAGCCATCGGCGGCGACGGCGAAGTCTGCGCTGAACAGCGCCACCCCTGCAGTGGGATTCCAGTTGTCGGTGACCAGGGCGGTGATCGGGCCGGCCTTGGCCAGGGCCTTGGAGATGGTGTACGTGCTCGCCTCGCTACTGGTGAGTTGTGGGCGGCTGGCCGTGCCGGTCAAGGCGGTGGCATCGGCACTGACAAGGCTCAGCAGGACGGCGGCGATACAGGTCGTGCGCAAGGGTGATGCAGACATGAGTGGCGCTCTCTCGGAAGGGACGCAGACGATTGATGGATACGCTTCAACCGCCGGACGTCGCGTGCATGTGCCGCAAGCATGGCGCAGCATGCGATCGGCGGATGCCGGTCACCGCGTCTGGGTGTCCCTGGATGGCGGAGCAATCGGCGGAGCGATCTTACTGACGTGGTCGCTACAGCGGCGCGGCGTTCAGATGCAATGTTCAAGAGCTTTAGTGGCATCACGCTCTACAACGTGACTGCGTCGCAAACAGGCACATGGGCTGTCGTGATTTATGCAGGTGCACCATTTCACCGGAGGCGATCGCGTTGCCGCCATGTGCAGGCAGGAGTGCGCATCGTCACATGCCGTGGGCGGGGAGACTTCCAGACTGAGTCACCCGCGTAAACACGCGCATGTGAGACATCGAGATGGCAGATCCCAAAGAGCTGCAGGAAAAATTCTGGAAAGCCCTGAAGTCCGATCGCACCGTGATGCTGGGCCTGGATGGCGTGGAAGACGGGCATGCCCGCCCGATGACCGCGCAGATCGAAGGCGACAGCGGTGGTCCGATCTGGTTCTTCACCTCCAAGGACAATGCGCTGATTGCCATGCTGGGGCAGGGCCGCCGCGTCATCGGCGCCTTCAGCAGCAAGGGGCATGACTTATTCGCCAGCATCAGCGGCTCGTTGCGCGAAGACACTGACCCGGCCGTGGTCGAGCGCCTGTGGAACCCGCATGTGGCTGCCTGGTACGAAGGCGGCAAGGACGATCCCAAGCTGGCGCTGCTGCGTCTGGACACCGATCACGCGCAGATCTGGCTCAACGGCTCCAGTCTGTTGGCCGGTATCAAGGTGTTGTTCGGCGTTGACCCGAAAAAGGATTACCAGGACAAGGTGGCGGACGTTCCGCTGCGCTGAGGCCTGTCGCACGCCTGCACGATCTTCGCGATGGTGCAGGCGTTCCCATTACAGTGTTGTCGCTTGCGTAAGCGCCGATCCAGTTGTGAGGCTGGATCGGCGCTGTCAGCCTGGATTGCATACAAGAACGGTCATGGCACTGCGCGTTCACGCGCTGCCTGACAGAGGAGAAACAAGATGCAACAGATCGAAATCGGCCAGATGGTGTTTCTGCGCGATGGCGAAGTCGGCGTCGGTGCCGTCCGCGAGGTGCGCAAGGATGGCGCCGAGCTGGTCATCAATATCGAGAACGGGGGCGACTTCGTGCTGCCTGCGTCGGTCGTGCGTGATGTGCATTCCGGCAAGGTGATGCTGGATGTCGAGCAACTGCCGGAAGAGGTACGCAATGCCCTGCGCCATCCGCACGACAACGAGTTGCCGACCAGCACCTATGCGGCCAGCGACCCGCACGATGGCGCGCTTACCTAAGTCGGCTAACTACGAACTAGGTTCAAAAGTCCGGCCGCATCCCATCGGGAAGTAAGAATGTGCGCGGCGCGGCATCGGACGGGCCCGCCGACGGCAGGGCCGGTTGCTCGGCCTCGTCCTTGAGTTGCACGCCGGACAGCCTACGTCGGAACGATTCACGCAGCAGGTACGCAAGCTTGTGCGTCGCTTCGGCGTAACTCAGTCCTTCGGCGCGGATATTGGAGATGCAATTGCGCGCGGCGTCGGTCAGGCCGACGCGTGGGGTATAGGTCAGATACAGGCCCAGGCTGTCGGGCGAGCTCAGCCCTGGCCGCTCGCCGATCAACACGATCACCAGACGCGCCTTGAGCAGTTCGCCGACCTCGTCGCCGATGGCGACGCGGCCTTGCGCAATCAACGCCACCGGCGCCAATGACCAGCCTTCGTGCGCAGCCAGCGCGTCGATATGCTCCAGCATCTGCGCCGCATGCCGGTGCACCGCCAATGCGGAGAGTCCGTCGGCGACCACCACCGCGACATCGTGCCCGCCGCCATGGACCGCGGTCAGGCCACGCAGATGCGCGGCTGCATCCTCGCCCAGGCGCCGGCCCAGATCCGGACGTTGCAGATAGGTGTGCCGGTCGACCGCTGCGCTGTGCAGCAGAATGCTGTTCCGCCCGCGCTGTTGCAGCGCTGCCTGCAGCGGCTGTGGATCGAATGCCAGATGCACCGCATCGCGCGCCTGCGCGTGCGCAAGCTGGAAATCCAGATGCGCCGCGGTCGGCAGGCTGGTGCCGACGCGCCCCAGCGCGACGCGCGCCGGTGTGAGCTGACGCAGCTGCGCCCAGGCATCGCGCGGAGGAGTGGTGGGGCTGCTCATTGCACGCTGCCGGCGTTCAATTGCTCCAGCGCACGCCGGAATGGTGCGGGAAGCTCGCTGCCGAGTTCGAAACGGCCATCGCGCAGGCGCAGGATGCCTTGCTGTTCCAGCCAGTGTTCGAACTCGGGCGCAGCGCGCAGCCCGAGCGCCTGGCGCGCATACAGCGCATCGTGAAACGAGGTGGTCTGGTAGTTGAGCATCACATCGTCGGAGCCGGGAATGCCCATGATGAAGTTGATGCCGGCGGTGCCGAGCAGGGTCAGCAGCACGTCCATGTCGTCCTGGTCTGCTTCGGCATGATTGGTGTAGCAGATGTCGCAGCCCATCGGCACGCCCAGCAGCTTGCCGCAGAAGTGATCTTCCAGCCCGGCTCGGATGATCTGCTTGCCGTCGTAGAGATATTCCGGGCCGATAAAGCCCACCACGGTGTTGACCAGCAGCGGCTTGAACTGCCGCGCCACGGCATAGGCGCGCACCTCGCAGGTCTGCTGATCGACGCCATGATGCGCATTGGCCGACAACGCGCTGCCCTGGCCGGTCTCGAAATACATCACGTTGTCGCCGACGCTGCCGCGTCGCAGCGACACCCCGGCGTCATGGCCTTCCTGCAGCAGCGCCAGATTGATGCCGAAGCTGGCATTGGCCGCTTCGGTGCCGGCGATCGACTGGAACACCAGGTCCACCGGCACACCGCGGTTGATCGCGTCGATGGTGGTGGTGATGTGCGCCAGCACGCAGGACTGCGTGGGGATCTGGTAGCCGGCGATCACCGCATCGAGCATGCGCAGCAACGCGGTGGTGGCGGCCAGGCTGTCGCTGGCAGGATTGATGCCGAGCACCGCATCGCCATTGCCGTACAACAGGCCATCGAGCACGCTGGCGGCGATGCCGGTGGCATCGTCAGTAGGGTGGTTGGGCTGTAGGCGCGTGGACAGACGACCACGCAAGCCCAGCGTGTTGCGAAAGCGCGTGACCACCCGCGTCTTCTGCGCGACCAGGATCAGGTCCTGCACGCGCATCAACTTCGAGACTGCTGCCACCATCTCCGGCGTCAGTCCGGGCGCCAACGCGGCCAGTGCCGCTTCGTCGGCCTGCGCACTCAACAGCCAGTCGCGAAAGCCACCGACGGTGAGATGCGCCACCGCGGCAAATGCGGCCGCATCGTGCTGGTCGACGATCAGGCGGGTGACCTCGTCCGATTCGTACGGCACCACCGCTTCATCGAGGAAGTGACGCAGCGGCAGGTCCGCCAGCGCCATCTGCGCGGCCACCCGCTGCAGCCCGGAGTCGGCGGCGAGCCCGGCCAATTGGTCGCCCGAGCGCGGCGGCGTGGCCTTGGCCAGCAAGGTCTTGAGATCGGCAAACTGGAAGCGCTCGCCGCCAGCGGTAAACGCGAACCCGCTCATCTGGCACTGGCCGCAGGCGTGGCCTGGCTGCGCAAGCTCAGCACGCAACACAGCGCACCGAACAACAGCAGGCCCACGAAGATCAGCGCCACGATCGGGTTGAACCAGACCATCGCCACCAGACACACCAGCGCCAGCAGCAGCGCGATTGCCGGCACCACCGGATAGCCCGGCGCACGAAAGCTGCGCTCCAGCTTGGGTTCGGCGCGGCGCAGCTTGAACAGGCTGAGCATGCTCATCACATACATCACGATCGCACCGAACACCGACATGGTGATCATCGCCGCGGTCAGCGACATGCCCTGGATCTTGACCACGCTGTCGCTGCAGATCGCCGCGATGCCGATCGCGCCGCCGGCAAGAATCGCGCGATGCGGCGTGCGAAAGCGCGACAGCCTGGCCAGCCCGTGCGGCAGGAACCCGGCACGCGCCAACGCAAAGAACTGCCGCGAATAGCCCAGGATGATGCCGTGGAAGCTGGCCACCAGGCCGAACAGGCCGATCCACACCAGCATATGCAGCCAGGTCGAGCTGTTGCCGACCACGGCCTTCATTGCCTGCGGCAACGGGTCGTTGATGTTGGAGAGCTGACGCCAGTCGCCGACCCCGCCCGCAAACACCATCACGCCCAGCGCCAGCACCACCAGGGTCAGGATGCCGGCGATGTAGGCGCGCGGAATCGTGCGCTTGGGGTCCTTGGCCTCTTCGGCCGCCATCGCCGCGCCCTCAATCGCCAGAAAGAACCAGATCGCAAACGGAATCGCGGCAAAGATGCCGGAAATGGCGGCCGGGCCGAATACATCGCTACCGGCCCAGCCATTGGCGGCAAAGCGCGCAACGCTGAAGCCCGGTGCCACCACGCCCATGAACACCAGCAGCTCGATCACCGCCAGCAAGGTCACGATCAGCTCGAAGGTGGCGGCGATCGCCACGCCGAGGATGTTCAAGCCCATGAAGATTGCATACGCGCCGATCGCGGCGATGCGCGGGTCCAGGGTCGGGAACTGCACGTTGAGATAGGCGCCGATTGCCATCGCGATGGCCGGCGGCGCGAACACGAATTCGATCAGCGTGGCCAGGCCCGCCAGCATGCCGCCGTAGGTCCCGAATGCGCGCAGGCTGTAGGCGAACGGCCCGCCCGCATTGGGGATGGCGGTGGTCAGCTCGGTAAAGCTGAAGATGAAGCAGGTGTACATCACCGCGACCAGCAGCGTGGTCACCAGAAAACCCAGCGTGCCGGCGGTGCCCCAGCCGTAGCTCCAGCCGAAATATTCGCCGGAAATCACCAGACCCACGGCGATCCCCCACAGTTGCCAGGTGCCCAGGGTGGGTTTGAGTTGCTCGTTGCGCATGTCGCACATCTCCTGCGGTCGGGGGAGGGGAGATGACGCAGGTCCGGCGGCTAGGCACCGGACCGACGGCCAGTGACCGATCGTCCACCGATGCCTGGCGAGGATCGACGGTCGTTCCGGTTATACCCCAAAGCCCTGCGGCGAACACACGCGCACGGGTGGGTCGCAGACACCATGCCGCCGCCCGGCAGCACTGCCGGCACACCGCGCGCGCTAGCTATTTGCTGCGCTCAAGCACCAGCAGCGGATCGATGCGCACATCGAACCAGTTCATCCCCCAATGCAGATGCGGCCCGGTCGCGCGCCCGGTGGCACCGACCGCGGCAATCACCTGGCCTTGCTCCACCCGGTCGCCCACCTTCACGTCGATGCGCGACAGGTGCAGAAAATTTGAGCTCACCCCGAAGCCATGGTCCAGCAACACGGTGCCGCCGGTCAGATACAGGTCCGGTGCGGCAAAGGTCACCACGCCGGCAGCCGGCGCCTTGACCGGCGTGCCGGTGGGCACGGCGATGTCCATGCCCGAGTGGCCGGCACCGGGCTGGCCGTTGTAGACCCGCGCATTGCCGAAGCGCCCGCTGATGCGGCCCTGCACCGGCCAGATGAAGGGCTGGGCGAAATCGGTGCGGGCATCGTCGCGGTCGCGCGCGGCGGTGACCTGCGCCTGCTCGCGCTTGATCCGCTCGGCGATCGCCGCAGGCGGATTGACCGTCTTGGGCGGCACGCCGTTGACGCGCTCCACCGGCCAGTCGCGCGGCGTCACCGCGATGCTGGCGGTCTGTTTGCTGCCATCGGGCCGGGTGATCTGCATCTGCAACGGGGCGCTGGCGTCGCGGCCGATGCCGAACACCACGCTGCCATAGCCGCTGACCCGCAAGCTGCGGCCGGCGTACTGCACCTGGCTGCCCGCCGGCACCTTGCCGATCACCAGCGCGCCCTGCGAAGCGCTTTGCGGAAATACCATCTCCGTAGCGTCGGCAGACTGCGCAGCGACGCTGCCGGCAGCGAGCGAGAGCGGCGCCAGCGCAAGCCAGGCGCCAAACAGGGCTGCGCGCATCAGCGGTCGAAGGTCAGGCGTTGACCGGCGGCAACGCCAATCAATTGTTCGCCATCCCACACCTGCTGGCCGTTGACCCAGGTCGCGGCGATGCGCGAACGGAACGTGGTGCCTTCGAACGGCGACCAGCCGCACTTGGACAGCACCTGCTCGCGCTTCACGGTGAACGGGGTGTTGTCGATCATCACCAGGTCGGCGAAATAGCCTTCGCGCAGGAAGCCGCGTTCTTCCACATCGAACAACTGTGCCGGCGCATGCGCGAACTTCTGCACGATGCGGGTGATCGGCAGCTTGCCCTCGTGCACCAGCTCCAGCGCGGCCACCAACGCGTACTGCACCAGCGGCAGGCCGGAGGGCGCCTGTGCGTAGGGCTTCTGCTTTTCTTCCCAGGTATGCGGCGCATGGTCGGTGGCGAGCACGTCGATGACGTCCTCGGTCAGCGCCTGGATCAGCGCCAGGCGGTCGTCGGCGTCCTTGATCGCGGGGTTGCACTTGATCAGGTTGCCCAGCCGCGCGTAATCGCTGCGGTCGAAGCGCAGGAAGTGGATGCAGGTCTCGGCGGTGATGCGCTTGCGCAGCTTGCCCTCGGCATCGACCAGCGGGCCGGCTTCGAACAGCGCCAGCTCGTCGGCGGTGGAGATATGCAGCACGTGCAGGCGGGTGTTGTGCTTGCGCGCCAGCGATACCGCCAGCAGCGAGGACTTCAGGCAGGCCTCGCGCGAGCGGATGTCTGGATGCATCTCCGGGGTCAACGCGTCGCCGTACTTCTCTTTGTACTGCGCCAGCGTCGCATCGATGGTGGGGGTGTCTTCGCAGTGGGTGATGATCGGCGTCGGCGCGTCGCGGAAGATCGCATCCAGCGTCTCGGGGTTGTCGACCAGCATGTTGCCGGTGGAGGCGCCCATGAACACCTTGATGCCCGGGGCGGTCTTCGGGTCCAGCGTCTGGATCGCGGCCAGATTGTCGTTGCTGGCGCCCATGTAGAAGCCGTAGTTGGCCCAGGCGCGCCCGGCCGCCGCGTCGTACTTGGCCTGCAGTGCGGCTGCGTCCAGGGTCGGCGGATTGGTGTTGGGCATGTCCATGAAGCTGGTCAGGCCACCGGCCACCGCGGCGCCGGATTCGGTCGCGATATCGCCCTTGTGGGTCAGGCCGGGCTCGCGGAAGTGCACCTGGTCGTCGATCATGCCCGGCAGCACCCAGCGTCCGGCCGCGTCTACCACGGTGTCGCCTGCGGCTGGGGCGATCTTGCTGGCGATCTTGGCGATGCGGCCGGCTTCGATCAGCAGATCGGCGTCGAATTCCTTGCCTTCATTGACCAGGCGGGCGTTGACGATGAGGGTTCGGCTCATGGATGAGGTCCTTTACAACTGCAGGAAGGGGAAACGGGCGAGGACCCGGACGCAGGCGCGTCGGGGACGGGATCGAACCCGCCCGGATGAAAGGGATGGCAGCGGCCGAGCCGGCGTGCGGCCAGCCAGCAACCGCGCAGCGGGCCGAAGCGGCCGATCGCGGTCATCGCATATTCCGAGCAACTGGGCGCAAAACGGCAGCGCGGCCCCAGCAGGGGGCTGATGAACCGCTTGTAGAAGCGCAGCAGCGCGATGAGCAGGCGTGAGATCACTTGCCAATGATATGCCACTTGGATTAATACGTGGTTGCCGGGGGTCCGTGGGGTAAGCTATAAAGGCCCGCTTTCCCGGGCCCCGGGGGAACCAAGGATGAGCGTTTCGTGGCTGCTAAAAAACCTGCAAAAAAGGCCGTAGAGGCCGCCAAGAAGTCCGCCAAACCCGTTGCGAAGAAGGCAGCGGCGCCTGCCGCTGCAAAACCGGCCGCCAAGCAGGCGACGCCGGCTGCCAAGCAAGCGGTTGCCAAGAAGGCAGCTGCGAGCAAGACCGCGGCCAAGCCGGCGCCGGTCGCCAAGACCGCAGCGTCCAAACCCGCGGCCGCCAAACCTGTAAAATCTCCTGTCGCCAAGAGTGCTGCCAAGCCGGCGGCGAACAAGGCAGCTCCGGCTGCCGCCAAACCGGCCGCCAAGCCGGTGGCGCCCAAGTCCGTACCGAAGCCGGCTACCAAGTCGACTCCGGCCAAGTCAGTCCCGGTCAAGGCTGAAAAGCCCGCGCCCGCACCGGCCTCCAAGGCCGTCCCTGCGAAGCCGGCAAAGCCTGCGACCCCGCCACTTAAGAATCCCGTGCCCGTTTCGAAATCTTCAGCAAAAACGCCAACCAAAACCGAAGCCCCCGCCAAGCCCGCCGCGACCCGTCCGGTCGGCAAGGTGGCCGTGGCTGTGACCTCCAAGCCGGCCAGCCCGACTCCCAAGACCAAGTACAAGGTGGTCGAGTACAAGACCGATGAAGCCACCGGTCGTCCGATCCTGCCGCAGGGCTACAAGCCTGCAGCCGATGAGGAGTACATGAGCAAGCTGCAGCAGGAGTACTTCCGTCAGCGTCTGCAGAGCTGGCGCAACGACCTGGTCGAAGAGTCCAAGCAGACCATCGAAAACCTGCGCGAAGAAGTGCGCGACATCGGCGACGAGGCCGAGCGTGCCACGCGCGAGACCGAGAACTCGCTGGAGCTGCGCACCCGTGACCGTCACCGCAAGCTGATCGGCAAGATCGACAGCACGCTCAAGCGTCTGGAAGACGGCGACTACGGCTATTGCGTGGACACCGGCGAAGAGATCGGCATCGACCGCCTGGAAGCGCGTCTGACCGCCGAGCGCACCATCGACGCCCAGGAGCGTTGGGAGCACCTGCAGAAGCAGCAGGGCGACTGATCGTTCGACAGGGTCCAGGCCTTGTCCGTCGACTGAAAGACCCCGCCATGTGCGGGGTTTTTTATGCGCATCGTGCAAGCGCAACGGGCGTTGCAGCCATCGACACGCCTGGCGCGTGTCGTGCGGCCAGGCATGTCGATTGGGTGATGTCGATCAGACCTGCGGCACCACTGCAGACCTCACTGCAGGTCGCGCAGATCCAGCTTGCGCAGCTTGGGCGCCTTCCACGCGGTGGTGGCGACCACGCCCAGGGTCACGCAGCCGCCGATCACCACCGCCGGCACCAGGCCGACCAGGCGTGCCATCACGCCGTCGTAGAACGCACCCAGCTCGTTGGACGAGCCGATGAAGATGCCGTTGATCGACGACACCCGGCCGCGCATCGCATCGGGCGTGGCCAGCTGCAGGATGGTCTGGCGCACCACCACCGACACCCCGTCGCACATGCCGTAGACCAGCAGGATCGCCGCCGACAGCCAGAAGTGCCGCGATAGGCCGAAGGCGATCGTGCACAGCCCGAAGCCGGCTACCGACAGCATCAGGATGCGCCCGGCATTGCGCTGCAGGGGGTGTCGCGCCAGCCACACCCCGACCACGATCGAACCCAGCGCCGGGGCGCCGCGCAGGATGCCCAGCCCTTCCGGGCCGTAATGCAGGATGTCGTGGATGAAGGCCGGCAGCATCGACACCGCGCCGCCCAGCAGCACCGAGAACATGTCCAGCGCCATCGCGCCCAGCATGATCTGGTTGGACAGCACGAACTGCGCGCCTTCGGCGATGCTGCGGAAGATCGGCGCACGCGGGCCTGCGTTGACCGGCTCGCTGACACGCAGCAGCGCCAGCGCCAGGATCGCCACCAGCGCCACGCCGGCGGCCACGCCATAGGCCAGGCCCTTGCCGCCCCATCCGACCAGCACGCCGCCCAGCGCCGGGCCGATCACCATGCCGGCCTGGAAGGTGACGCTGCCGATGCTGGCGCCGCGGGCGAACGCCTCGCGCGGCAGCGCACGTGCGAACAGCGCGTTATAGACCGGCGACAGGAACGAGCGCGCTGCACCGGTCAGCGCGATGGCCGCGTAGATCGGCCACACGCCCTGCACCGGCAGCCAGCCATGGGTGATGGCCAACAGCAGCAACGCGGTGGCGACCAGGCCCAGCACCGCGACCATGCCGAGGCGTCGGCGCGGCAGATGATCGACCAGATAGCCGGCAAACGGCGCGATGCAGAAGAACGGCAGGATCTCCGCCAGGCCGATCAGCCCGAGCGAGAGCGGATTACGGGTGATCTCGTAGATATGCCAGCCGACCGTGACCGCGACGATCTGGTACGACAGCATCGCCGCCACGCGATACAGCAGCACCAGGCCGAAGCCGGGGTGGGCCAGCAGCGTACACAGCGAAGCGGCGGGCGAGGGCGTCGGCGTGCTCACTGCTGGGCGCGGGCGGTGTCGCGGATGAAGGCCAGCATTGCCGCCACGCCATTGCTGCGGGTCGGCGACAGATGCTTGGCCAGCCCGATGCCGGCGATGTAGTCCGGCTCGGTGGCCAGGATCTCCTGCGCGCTACGCCCGGAATACACGCGCAAGGCCAGATAGATCAGCCCGGAGACGATCGCCGAGTCGCTGACGGCATGGAAGTCCAGCCGCTCGGCATTGCCTTCCGGCACGATCCATACCATCGACTGGCAGCCATGCAGACGGTGTTCTTCGGTCTTCCACTGTTCGGGGAAGCTGGGCAGCTTGCGGCCCAGGTCGATCAGGTACTGGTAGCGTTCGGACCAGTCGCCGAAGAAGGAAAACTCCTCGGCAATGGCGGCCTGTGCGTCGACGGCGGTGGGTTCAAGCGGGAAGGGGGTGGTGGTCATCAAAAAATCCAGAATCGGTCGGTGATAGCGCTGCCCGGCGACACCGCAATGGTGCCCCTCTCCCGCAGGGGCGAGAAGGCGCGGCACGCGCGCCATTGGCGCGCATGCCTTGGAGCGCCCGCGCCGCCAGCGCGGGCCGGGGCGCGGAGCGGGGGTTGGGATGAGGGTACGGGCGAAACCTCGCTGGAATTCGATGCGGGTGGCTTCGCTCTTACCGCAAGGAAGGTGCATGTGGCTGCGCTCGCACCCTCATCCGCCCCTGCGGGGCACCTTCCCCCAAAGGGAGAAGGAAGGAAGGTCATGCGCGCTTCCAGCGCACGCCTTGCGGGGTGTCTTCCAGCACGATGCCTTCGTCGGCCAGCTGCGTGCGGATGGCGTCGGCGCGGGCGAAATCCCTGGCTTTCTTGGCGGCATTGCGTTCTTCGACCAGCGCCGTGATGCGCGCATCGTCGCCGGCGTCGGTGCCGCGCGAGAACCAGTCGGCCGGATCCTGCTGCAGCAATCCCAGCGCCAGGCCTGCGCCGAGTAGCCGCGACTTCAGGCCGGACAGCTCGGCGGTGCCTACCGATGCGTCGCTGCCTCGAGCAAGCTGGGTGCGCAGCGCGCGGGCCTCGGAGGCGATGCTGGCGATGACCGACAGCGCAAGCGGAGTGTTGAGGTCGTCGTCGAGCGCGGCTTCCACCTCGTCAGGAATCGTGGCCGGCTGTGCGGGGGCGATCCCGGCAGCGTGTTCGGCCGCGGCCAGGTCGCGCAAGGTGCCGTAGAGCCGGTCCAGCGTGTTCTTGGCCTGTTCGATCAGGCCATCGGACCAGTCCAGCGGCTGCCGGTAGTGCGCGCTCAGCAGCGCGTAACGCAACGCCTCGGGCGGGTGCCGGGCGATCAGGTCGTGCACGGTCTCGATGTTGCCCAGCGACTTGCTCATCTTGGCGCCGCTGAAGTTGAGCATGCCGTTGTGCAGCCAGAACCGCGCAAAGGTGGCTCCGCCATGCGCGCACTCGCTCTGCGCGATCTCGTTCTCGTGATGCGGGAACTGCAGGTCCACGCCGCCGGCATGGATGTCGATGGTCGGGCCCAGGTGCGCGGCAGCCATCGCCGAGCATTCGATATGCCAGCCCGGGCGGCCGCGGCCCCAGGGCGAGTCCCAGCCGGGCAGCTCGTCGCTGGAGGGCTTCCACAGCACGAAGTCGCCGGGGTCGCGCTTGTATGGCGCCACGTCCACGCGCGCGCCGGCCAGCATCTCGTCCGGGTCGCGGCGCGAGAGCTTGCCGTAGTGCTCAAAGCTGGCCACCGCGAACAGCACATGGCCTTCGGCGGCATAGGCATGCCCGTTGGCGATCAGCTGCTCGATCATCGCCACGATCTGCGGGATATGCGCGGTCGCTTCCGGTTCGATGTCCGGCGGCTGCACGCCGAGCGCGGCCATGTCCTGGCGGTAGATCGCGGCGAAGCGGTCGGTGATGGTCGAGATCGGCACGCCCTGCGCCTGCGCGGCGGCGTTGATCTTGTCGTCCACGTCGGTGATGTTGCGCGCGTAGCGCAGCGCGCCATAGCGCCGGCGCAGCAGGGCGGCCAGCACATCGAACACGACCGGGCCGCGGGCGTTGCCGATATGCGCGTAGTTGTAGACGGTGGGGCCGCACACATACAGGGTGGGGCTGGACGGATCGAGCGGTGCGAACGGCTCGACCCGCCGCGTCAGGTTGTTGTGCAGGCGCAGGCTCATCGGCATCTGAAAAAGGATAACCGGGCGATTCTAGCCGGTCGCGGCGGTGTGGCGAACCAACCGCACGCGCGCAGCAGCACCGGTGACTGGATGGGCTGCGTTCAGCCCAAGGGATCGCAAGCTCCATACACTTACGTATTGCCTGGCTGCGCCCTCCTGGTACTGATGCGACCTTCCCCGTTCTTCCTGCTGCTCTGTGTGTTCGCCTGGCAGGCATCGTCAGCGCACGCGGCAGAAACCGATCCCAAGAACCGGGTGGTGGTGATCGAGAACGTGAAGCTGGATTACGCGCAGGTGCTCAATGTCGAGCCGGTCTACCAGACCCTGCGTGCCACCCGCATTGAAGAACAATGCGAGGCCGAGCAGGTCGCACCGGTGGTCGTGGCACCGGCCGAGGACGAGGGCCGCATTAACCGGATGGTGGATTCGGTCAAGGAGATGTTCTCCCGTCGCCCCGAGCCGGCGTCCGTGCCGATGGCGGTGCCGCCGACCAGCACGCGGCGCAACTGCCGGGTGGTGGAGGTGCCGCGCGAGTTCCGGCGGCCGATCGCCTTCGACGTGGATTACGTCTACAAGGGCACCAAGTACCGTTCGCGGCTGCCGGAAGACCCGGGCAACCGGCTGCGCATCCGCGTGTCGGTCACCCCCTACATCCCCGACGCTATCGTCGCGCCGCCGCGCTGAGCTGCACGGCGGTTGCGCCGTACCCGCATGCATGCGAGGATTCGCGCCCTATGTATGCAAACGCCTTTCAGCACGACACCAGCGCCGCCCGGATGGCCTCCGGCATGACCTCGCGTGCCCGCCGACCGGAATCCCACATTTTCGCTGGGTGACCGGAGCGTTTTGCTGTTCCGCCGTTGAAAACCCAGCCCGCAGGCTGGGTTTTTTCGTTTTGACGTCACAAAAGTTTCAACCGCAAGAAACGCGCATGTCGCGCACCCCGTCGCTCCTGGCGGACCACGCAGCAGAAGCACGCAGCACAAGGATCGATCGATGTCACTGAAGCACTTCTTGAACACCCAGGACTGGAGCCGCGCCGAACTGGACGCGCTGTTGACCCAGGCCGCGTTGTTCAAACGCAACAAGCTGGGAAGCGAGCTGAAGGGCAAGTCGATCGCGCTGGTGTTCTTCAACCCGTCCATGCGCACCCGCACCAGCTTCGAGCTGGGCGCGTTCCAGCTGGGCGGGCATGCGGTGGTGCTGCAGCCGGGCAAGGACGCCTGGCCGATCGAGTTCAATCTGGGCACGGTGATGGATGGCGACACCGAGGAGCACATCGCCGAAGTGGCACGGGTGCTGGGCCGTTATGTCGACCTGATCGGCGTGCGCGCGTTCCCGAAGTTCGTCGACTGGTCCAAGGACCGCGAGGACCAGGTGCTCAGGAGCTTTGCCAAGTATTCGCCGGTGCCGGTGATCAACATGGAGACCATCACCCACCCGTGCCAGGAGCTGGCGCACGCGATGGCGTTGCAGGAACACTTCGGCACCCAGGATCTGCGCGGCAAGAAGTACGTGCTGACCTGGACCTATCACCCCAAGCCGTTGAACACCGCGGTGGCCAATTCCGCGCTGACGATCGCCACCCGCATGGGCATGGACGTGACCCTGCTGTGCCCGACGCCGGACTACATCCTGGACCCGCGCTACATGGACTGGGCAGCGCAGAACGTGGCCGAAAGCGGCGGCTCGCTGCAGGTCAGCCACGACATCGACAGTGCCTACGCCGGTGCCGACGTGGTGTATGCCAAGAGCTGGGGCGCGTTGCCGTTCTTCGGCAACTGGGAGCCGGAAAAGCCGATCCGCGACCAGTACCAGCACTTCATCGTCGACGAACGCAAGATGGCGCTGACCAACAACGGCGTGTTCTCGCACTGCCTGCCGCTGCGTCGCAACGTCAAGGCCACCGACGCGGTGATGGATTCGCCCAACTGCATCGCCATCGATGAAGCCGAGAATCGCCTGCATGTGCAGAAGGCGATCATGGCTGCCCTGGTGGGCCAGGGCAGCCGGGATTCGTGATTGGGGATGTGGGATTCGCAACGGCGAACCCGGCTCCCGACCCAACCTAGTCAACTTCTAAAGAGACCCCCATGTCGCAGCAGATCGCTTCCACCAATCCCGAATCCCCACTCTCCAATCCCGGCACAAAGAAGGACATCGTCCTGGCGTTTTCCGGTGGCCTGGATACCAGCTTCTGCATTCCGTATCTGCAGGCGCAGGGCTATGCGGTGCACACCGTGTTTGCCGATACCGGCGGGGTGGATGCCGAGGAGCGTGATTTCATCGAAAAGCGCGCGGCCGAACTCGGTGCCGCCAGCCATGTCACCGTCGATGGCGGCCCGGCCATCTGGCAGGGCTTCGTCAAGCCGTTCGTGTGGGCGGGCGAGGGCTATCAGGGCCAGTACCCGTTGCTGGTGTCCGACCGTTACCTGATCGTCGACGCCGCGCTCAAGCGCGCCGAGGAACTGGGCACGCGCAGCATCGCGCACGGTTGCACCGGCATGGGCAACGACCAGGTGCGTTTCGACCTGGCAGTGAAGGCACTGGGCGATTACCAGATCGTGGCGCCGATCCGCGAGATCCAGAAAGAACACACCCAGACCCGTGCCTACGAGCAGAAGTACCTGGAAGAGCGCGGCTTCGGCGTGCGCGCCAAGCAGCAGGCCTACACCATCAACGAGAACCTGCTCGGGCTGACCATGTCCGGCGGCGAGATCGACCGTTGGGAAGCGCCGGGCGAGGGTGCGCGCGGCTGGTGCGCGCCGCGCAGCGAGTGGCCGGTCGAGCCGCTGACCGTCACCCTGAAGTTCGTCGAAGGCGAGGCCGTTGAACTCAATGGCAAGGCGCTGCCGGGCGAGCAGATCCTGGCCCAGCTCAACAAGCTGTTTGCACCCTACGGCGTCGGCCGTGGCGTCTACACCGGCGACACCGTGATCGGGTTGAAGGGCCGCATCGTGTTCGAAGCGCCGGGCCTGATCTCGCTGCTGACCGCGCACCGCGCGCTGGAAGATGCGGTGCTGACCAAGCAGCAGAACCGCTTCAAGCCGGATGTGGCGCGCAAGTGGGTGGAGCTGGTGTACGAAGGCTTCTATCACGACCCGCTCAAGACCGACATCGAGGCATTCCTGAAGTCGTCGCAGGCCAAGGTCAATGGCGAGGTCACGCTGGAAACCCGCGGTGGTCGCGTCGATGCGGTGGCGGTGCGTTCGCCGCACCTGCTCAACACCAAGGGCGCGACCTATGCGCAGTCGGCCGACTGGGGCGTGGAGGAAGCGGAAGGCTTCATCAAGCTGTTCGGGATGAGCTCGACGCTGTACGCCCAGGTGAATCGCTGAGGATCCAAAGCCCCTCTGCCTCCGGGGCGAGAAGGCACGGCGTACTCGCCACTGGCGCGCGTGCCTTGGAGCGCCCGCGCCGCAAGCGCGGGCCGGCGCGCGGAGCGGGGGGGGGGGAGGGTAGGAGCGAAGCCTCGTGCAGTTAAACAGTGCGAGAGCTTCGCCCGCACTCGCCCGCTGAGATTTTGGCTTCACCAGGCTTCGCCCGTACCCTCATCCGCCCCTTTGGGGCACCTTCTCCCGGCGGGAGAAGGGTGGCCTGGATGCGCTGTAGACGTTGTTCGCGCAGCCTCGCACCACGGTGCAGTTGTGACTTTTGTTAGCCGCCACTTCGGACCATTGATCAAACCGACATGACCGATCTACTCGCCTCCACCCTCGAACACCTGGAACAGCTGGTGTCCTTCGACACCCGCAATCCGCCGCGGGCGATCGCTGCCGAGGGTGGCATCTTCGATTATCTGCGCGCGCAGCTGCCCGGTTTCCAGGTCGAGGTGATCGACCACGGTGCCGGTGCGGTCAGCCTGTATGCGGTGCGCGGCACGCCCAGCTACCTGTTCAACGTGCATCTGGACACGGTGCCGGATTCGCCGCACTGGAGCGCCGATCCGCACGTGATGCGGCGTACCGACGATTGCGTGATTGGCCTGGGCGTCTGCGACATCAAGGGTGCGGCAGCGGCGCTGGTGGCGGCGGCCAATGCCGGGCAGGGCGATGCGGCCTTCCTGTTTTCCTCCGACGAGGAAGCCAACGACCCGCGTTGCATCGCCGCGTTCCTGGCGCGCGGCGTGCCGTATGAGGCGGTGCTGGTTGCCGAGCCGACCATGAGCGAGGCAGTGCTGGCGCATCGCGGCATCAGCTCGGTGCTGATGCGGTTTGCCGGGCGTGCCGGGCATGCCTCGGGCAAGCAGGATCCATCCGCCAGTGCGTTGCACCAGGCGATGCGCTGGGGTGGCAGGGCGCTGGATCACGTCGAGTCGCTGGCGCATGCGCGTTTCGGCGGCCTGACCGGCCTGCGCTTCAACATCGGTCGGGTCGAGGGCGGCATCAAGGCCAACATGATCGCGCCGGCGGCCGAGCTGCGTTTCGGCTTTCGTCCGCTGCCGTCGATGGACGTGGACGGTTTGCTGGCGACGTTTGCCGGATTTGCCGATCCACACGCGGCGCATTTCGAAGAAACCTTCCGTGGGCCGAGCCTGCCGTCCGGCGATATCGCGCGGGCCGAGGAACGCCGCCTTGCCGCCCGCGATGTCGCCGATGCGCTGGACCTGCCGATCGGCAATGCAGTGGATTTCTGGACCGAGGCCTCGCTGTTTTCGGCTGGCGGTTACACCGCCCTGGTCTATGGCCCCGGCGACATCGCCCAGGCGCACACCGCCGACGAGTTCGTAACGCTTGCGCAGCTGCAGCGTTACGCCGAGTCGGTACATCGCATCATCAACGGCTCAAACTGAAGCCGCGTTCCGCGCCCAGGCGCGGCCATTCCTCTCTTCGATCACGGCAATGTCCCTCTCCGCACAGCCCCACAAACAGACCCGCCAGACCATCGTGCGCCTGCTTTCGAGCATGGCCAGCGCCAAGGAAATCAGCCAGTACCTCAAGCGTTTTTCGCAGCTGGATGCCAAACGCTTTGCGGTGGTCAAGGTGGGCGGCGCGGTGCTGCGCGACGATCTGGACGCGCTGACCTCGTCGCTGTCGTTCCTGCAGGAAGTGGGGCTGACCCCGATCGTGCTGCATGGCGCCGGCCCGCAGCTGGATGCCGAACTGTCGGCGGCCGGCATCGAGAAGCGCACCGTCAACGGCCTGCGGGTGACCTCGCCGGAAGCGCTGGCGATCGTGCGCAAGGTGTTCCAGGCCTCCAACCTCAAGCTGGTCGAGGCGCTGCAGCAGAACGGCGCGCGTGCGACCTCGATCACCGGCGGCGTGTTCGAAGCGCAGTATCTGGACCGCGACACCTACGGCCTGGTCGGTGAGGTCAAGGCGGTCAACCTGGCGCCGATCGAAGCCAGCCTGCAGGCCGGCTCGATCCCGGTGATTACCAGCCTGGGCGAGACGCCGAGCGGGCAGATCCTCAACGTCAACGCGGATTTTGCCGCCAACGAACTGGTGCAGGAGCTGCAGCCGTACAAGATCATCTTCCTCACCGGCACCGGCGGTCTGCTGGATGCCGATGGCAAGGTGATCGACTCGATCAACCTGTCCACCGAGTTCGACCACCTGATGCAGCAGCCGTGGATCAACGGCGGCATGCGGGTGAAGATCGAACAGATCAAGGATCTGCTCGATCGCCTGCCGCTGGAGTCGTCGGTGTCGATCACCCGGCCGGCGGATCTGGCCAAGGAACTGTTCACCCACAAGGGCTCGGGCACGCTGGTGCGGCGCGGCGAGCGCGTGCTGCGCGCGACCTCCTGGGACGAGCTGGACCTGCCGCGGCTCAGGACCCTGATCGAATCCAGCTTCGGCCGCACGCTGGTGCCCGATTACTTCAGCAACACCAAGTTGCTGCGCGCCTATGTCAGCGAGAACTACCGCGCCGCGGTGATCCTCACCGACGAAGGCATGCTGGGTGCAAGCGCGCTGATCTACCTGGACAAGTTCGCCGTGCTCGACGACGCCCAGGGCGAAGGCCTGGGCCGTGCGGTGTGGAACGTGATGCGCGAGGAAACCCCGCAGTTGTTCTGGCGCTCGCGTCACAATAACCAGGTCAACATTTTCTACTACGCCGAGTCCGACGGCTGCATCAAGCAGGAGAAGTGGAAGGTGTTCTGGTACGGGCTGGAGAACTTCGAGCAGATCCAGCACTGCGTGGCGCATTGCGCGACGCGTCAGCCGACGCTGCTGGGCTGAGTACGATGGCGCCCGTCGCATTGCCAGCGCTTTGGCGCGAGCTGCCCACGCTACGCGGGCAACACGCAACACTGGAACCATTGCAGGCTGCGCATGCCGATGGTCTGCGCGCTGCGCTGGGCGATGGGGCCTTGTCGCGGCTGTGGTACACCGGCGTGCCGGCACCGGCGCAAGTGGACGACTACGTGGACGCGGCCTTGGATGCGCAGGCCGACGGGCGGGTGCTGCCTTACGTGGTACGCGATGCGGCCGGCGAGGTCGTCGGCTGCACACGCTATTACGGGCTGGATACGACAGTGCCCAAGCTGTCGATCGGCTACACCTGGTACGCGCCGCGCGTGCAGCGCAGCGGCGTCAATACCGACACCAAGCGGATGCTGCTGCAGCACGCCTTCGAGACGCTGGGCTGCCTGAGCGTGGTGTTCGAGACCAGTTGGTTCAATCACACCTCGCGCGCGGCGATTGCGCGGCTCGGTGCAAAGCAGGACGGCGTGCTGCGCAATTACACCCGTCACCCTGACGGCACGCCGCGCGACACCGTGGTGTTCTCCATCATCGATACGGAATGGGCCGGGGTCAAACGCCACCTGCAGTTCCGCCTGGAAGCAAACGCATGACTGTTCAAACAACGACCATCGGCATCGTCGGGGCCCGCGGGCATACCGGATCGGAATTGATCAAGCTGGTGGCGGCACACCCGCATCTGCAGCTGTTGTTCGTGTCCTCGCGCGAGCTGGCCGGGCAACCGGTGGCCGAGCACAACACGGCGTATCGCGGCGAGCTGCGCTACGAGAGCCTGGATGCCGATGCGGTGGCCGCCAAGGCCGCCGACGTGGTGATCCTGGCATTGCCCAACGGCAAGGCCGAGCCCTTCGTCGCGGCGATCGATGCGGCCAGGCCGCAGACGCTGCTGATCGATCTGTCGGCCGATTACCGCTTCGATCCGGCCTGGTATTACGGGCTGCCGGAGCTGACGCGCGGCAGCTACGCCGGGCAGCGACGCATCAGCAATCCGGGCTGCTATGCCACCGCGATGCAGCTGACCATCGCGCCCTTGCTCGACCAACTGGCCGGCCCGCCGCAGTGTTTCGGCGTGTCCGGGTATTCCGGCGCGGGCACCACGCCGTCGGACAAGAACAACCCCGAGTTGCTGGCCGATAACCTGATGCCGTATGCGCTGACCAACCACATGCACGAGCGCGAAGTCTCTGCGCAGCTCGGTGTGCCGGTGGAGTTCATGCCGCATGTGGCGCCGCATTTCCGTGGCATCACCATGACCGTCAACCTGTGGCTGCAGCAAGCGCTGACGCGTGAGCAGATCCAGGCCCGCTACACGCAGCGTTACGCCGACGAGCCGTTGATCGAGATCGTCGATGAAGCGCCGTGGGTCAGCCGCATCGCCGGCAGGCATGGCGTGCAGATCGGCGGCGTGACGCTGGCGCCGGGCAACAAGCGCGTGGTGGTGGTGGCAACGCTGGACAACCTGCTCAAGGGCGCGGCGACGCAGGCGATGCAGAATCTCAATCTGGCGTTGGGCTGGGACGAATTGACTGCGATTGGCTGATGATGCGAGTCCCTCGCAAGAGCCCGCACTTCCTTGTGCGGGGATTCAAAGGTGCGAGTCCCTCGCAACAGCCCGCACATCCATGTGCGGGGATTTAAGCTGACAATTTATTTCGAGACGCTTTCCGATGACCAATCTGTTGTGGCAAAAACCCGGCGTGGCGGTGGACGCCAAGATCCAGAGCTTCCTGGCCGGCGACGACGTCATCCTGGACCGCGAGTTCTTCCTGTACGACATCGCTGCCAGCAAGGCGCATGCGCAGGGACTGCAGCACATCGGCATCCTGTCGCTGCAGGAGCTGGGCGGACTGAGCGAGCAGCTCGACCTGCTGGCGGCCGATTTCCGCAGCGGCGCGTTCGTGCTGGACGAGCGCTACGAGGATTGCCATTCGGCGATCGAGGCGCGCCTGACCGAACGGCTGGGCGATGCCGGCCGCAAGATCCACACCGGGCGCAGCCGTAACGACCAGATCCTGGTCGCCACCCGTCTGTGGTTGAAGGACAAGCTGCAACGCGTGGCCGAGCTCGGCGCGGAGATCGCCAAGGTGGCGCTGGACCGCGCGCAGGCAGAAGCCGCGTTGCCAGTGCCGGGCTATACGCATATCCAGCGTGCGGTAGTGTCCTCGGCCGGCATGTGGTGGGCGGGCTGGGCCGAGGCCTTTATCGACGACGCGGTGCGTGCGGCCGATACCTTGCGCCTGGTGGACAGCAATCCGCTCGGTACCGCCGCCGGCTACGGCGTCAACCTGCCGTTGGACCGTGCACACACCACTGCCGAGCTGGGCTTTGCACGCCTGCAGGTGTCGCCGATCTATGCGCAGCTCTCGCGTGGCAAGTACGAACTGGCCGCGCTCGAGGCGCTTGGCAGCGCAACACTGGACCTGCGCCGGATTGCCTGGGATCTGTCGTTGTTCACCAGTGGCGAGTTCGCCTTCGTCGCGTTGCCGGCGCAATACACCACCGGCAGCTCGATCATGCCGAACAAGCGCAACCCCGACGTGATCGAACTGATGCGCGCCACCCACGCCAGCGTGGCCGCGGCGCGGACCGAGATCGAACAGCTGCTGTCGCTGCCGTCGGGCTATCACCGCGATCTGCAGAGCAGCAAGGGCGCCATCGTGCACGGCTTCGGGCGCGGCTTGGCGGCACTGGAACTGCTGCCTGCCCTGCTGGCCAATCTGGAATGGCGCCCGGACAAGCTGCGTGCGGCGATCGATTCGGGCATGTACGCCACCGACGTGGCGGTGGAAGCGGCGGTTGCCGGCGTGCCGTTCCGCGAGGCTTACAAGGCGGCCGCGGAATCGGCCGACACCGCAGGGCAGGGGCGCACGCCGGAAGGCAGCCTGGCCGCCCGCGTCTCGCCAGGCGCCGCCGCAGATCTGCAGCTGGACGTCCTGCGTGCCCGCTGGCAGGCGCTGGTCTGATGGCCGTGATCAGCACCGACACCGCCGAGCATTACCCCTGGGGCGAAGCCAGCGACGGCTGGCACCTGTTGCGCGACCCCAACCTGAGCGTGCTCGAAGAGCACATGCCGCCCGGCGCGGCCGAGCTGCGTCACCGGCATAGCCGCGCACGGCATTTTTTCTATGTGCTGGCCGGCGAGGTGATGCTGCAGCTGGATGGCGAGCAGCATGTGCTCGGGGTCGGGCAGGGCCTGCATGTGCCGCCCGGTTCCACCCATCAGATGCACAACCTGTCCGAGATGGAAGCGCGCTTTCTGGTGATTTCCACGCCGTTCGGCCGTAGCGAGGCAACACCCGACAAGGAGGCAGGCTGATGGCCACGCGCTATCTGGTAGTGGCGATGCGCAAGCCGGATTTTCCGGCGGATGTGGTGCAGCCGCATCGCGCATTTCTCGACACGCTGCGGGCGGCCGGGCAGCTGGAACTGACCGGCGGCTTCAGCGATGGCAGCGGTGGCGCGTATGTATTGATCAACGTCGCCAGCCTGGAGGACGCGCAGCAGATCGTCGCGCGCGATCCATTGGCGCTGCGCGATGCCTCCACGCTGACCGTCCATGAGTGGAACACGCACTGAGCAGGTTGTCGCCATGAGCACGCCCATCGCCACTGCTGCGTCATTTACCGAGCAGGCGCTGCCGCCGTGGCGACGCGCGGTGCTCAAGGTCGGCAGCAGCCTGCTCGCCGCCGATGGCGGCGGCCTGTCGCCGCGCTTTGCGCTGGGGCTGGCGCAGTTCGTCTCGGCCAACCTGATGGCCGGGCGCGAGCTGGTGATCGTGTCGTCGGGCGCGGTGGCGGCCGGCCGCGCGATCCTGCCGAAGGCTGCCGAGGCCGGTGCGCCGATCGCCGCGCGCCAGGCGCTGGCTGCGCTGGGGCAGGCACAGTTGATCGCGCTCTGGCAGCGCTTTTTCGAGCGCCCGGTGGCGCAGGTGTTGCTCACCCACGACGACCTGCGTAACCGCCGCCGCTATCTCAACGCACGCGCCACCCTGGGCGAGTTGTTGCGGCTGGGCGCGTTGCCGGTGATCAACGAAAACGACACCGTGTCGGTGGACGAGCTCAAGCTGGGCGACAACGACAACCTGGCCGCGATCGTCGCCGCCCTGGTCGATGCCGATGCCTTGTTCATCGCCACCGATATCGATGGGTTGTACAGCGCCGACCCGCGCAGCAATCCGCTGGCGCGGCCGCTCGACGAGGTGGCCGAACTCACCGCCGAGGTGCTGGCGATGGCCGGCGGCAGCGGCAGCAGCGTGGGCACCGGCGGCATGCGCACCAAGCTGGAAGCCGCCGCAAAGGCCGGCGCGGCCGGCATCGAAACCTATCTGTTCAACGGCCGCAATGGCGATGTGGTGCGGGCACTGGCGCAGGATCGCCTGCACGGCACGCGTATCCACGCCGCACGCACGCGCATCGCCGCCCGCAAGTACTGGCTGCGGCACGCGCCGGTGGAAGCGGGCGCGATCCTGATCGATGCCGGTGCCGCCGCCGCACTGACCGACAAGGGCGCCTCGCTGCTGCCGGGCGGCGTGGCCGGTGCGCAGGGCGATTTCCGGCGTGGCGACATGGTGGAGATCTACCTGCGCGATGACGCCGGCGAGCGCTGCCTGGCACGTGGCGTCAGCCAGTACTCGGCGCTGGATATCCGCCGCATCGCCCGCCGCCACTCCCGCGAGATCGAGCCCGTGCTCGGTTACAGCTACGGCGAGAATGTGGTGCATCGCGATGATTTGGTGCTTTTGTAGCGGGGATTGGGGAGTCGGGATTGGGGATTTGCAAACGCATGTGCACCGCGTTTCCCTACGTTGCCTCCGTGTCCCGACGACTGATTCCCTGTGGTGATAAAACGGTGTTGCCGCTTTTGCCAATCCCCAATCCCCAATCCCGACTCCCCAATCCCGGCCCTCCAATGACCATCAAAACCCTAGCCCTGCAATGCCGTGATGCCGCGCAAGTGCTGTCGCAACTGTCCGCGTCTGCCAAGCAGGCCTTGCTGGAGGCGATGGCGGCGGCGCTGGAACAGGATGCGGCGGTGATCCTGGCGGCCAATGCGCGCGATCTGGAGGCGGCGCGTGCGAAGGGCGTGGGGACGGCGATGCTGGATCGTCTGGCACTGGACGACAGGCGCCTGGCCGGCATCGCCGCCGCACTGCGCGAGGTGGCGCAACTGCCCGATCCGGTCGGCCAGGTCACGCGCGAGGACGTTCGCCCCAATGGCATCGTCGTGCAGAAGGTGCGCGTGCCGCTGGGGGTGATCGCGATGATCTACGAGGCGCGCCCGAATGTGACCGCCGATGCGGCAGCGCTGTGCATCAAGGCCGGCAACGGCGTGATCCTGCGTGGCGGCTCGGAAGCGATCCACTCCAACACCGCGATTGCGCGCACCCTGCGGCGCGCCTTGCGCGAGGCCGGCGTGCCGGAAGCGGCGTTGACCCTGGTCGAGGATCTGCGCCGCGAGACCATGCTGGAGCTGCTGCAACTCAGCGACATCGTCGATCTGGCGATTCCGCGTGGTGGCGAAGGGCTGATCCGCTTCGTCGCCGAGCATGCGCGCGTGCCGGTGATCAAGCATTACAAGGGCGTGTGCCATCTGTTCGTGGATGCATCGGCGGACGTGGATCTGGCGGTGCGTCTATTGGTCGATGGCAAGGCCAGCCGGCCCTCGGCCTGCAATGCGCTGGAGACCTTGCTGGTACATGCCGACATCGCTGCGCGCTTTCTGCCGCTGGCCGCGCAAGCCCTGCGCGAACGCAAGGTGGAGCTGCGTGGCGATGCGGCCACGCGCGCAGTGTTGCCCGACGTCGCAGCTGCCAGCGACGACGACTACGCCGCCGAATTCCTCGACCTGATCCTGGCGATCCGGGTGGTGCCGGATCTGGACACCGCGCTGGCGCATATCCGCCAGTACGGCTCGGACCACACCGAAGTGATCGCCACGCAGGATGCCGCCAACGCCGAGCGGTTCGTGCAGTCGCTGCGCTCGGCGGTGGTGATGGTCAACGCCTCCTCGCGTTTCTCCGATGGCGGCGAGCTTGGCCTGGGCGCGGAGATCGGCATCTCCACCACGCGCCTGCATTCCTACGGCCCGATGGGCCTGGAGGCGCTGACCGTGGAGCGCTTCGTGGTGCGGGGCCAGGGCCAGGTACGGCACTGATCGGCGATACGCAGGCCAGCCACCCGGCTATCACGGCCTACCCGGCAACCACGACCTTTGACACTCCCCCGGCAGGCCGCGCTCTGCCTACAGTCGACGACTGCCCCCGTACGTTCCGGAGTCGTTGATGCGCCGTTTTGCCGCCTGCCTGCTCGCCACCGCCATTGCCGCCGCCACCGGCAGCGCGCTGGCGCAAACCTCGCCGATGACGCCGGACATCACCGGCAAGCCGTTCGTGGCAGGTGATGCCGCCAACGACTACATCAAGCGCGAGGTGATGATTCCGATGCGCGACGGGGTCAAGCTGCATACGGTGATCGTGCTGCCCAAGGGCGCGCGCAATGCGCCGATGGTGCTGACGCGCACGCCGTACAACGCCAGCGGCCGCACCGAGCGCATGGCCTCACCGCACATGAAGGACCTGCTCGCGCAGGGCGACGACGTGTTCGTCGAAGGCGGCTATATCCGCGTGATCCAGGACGTGCGCGGCAAGTACGGCTCCGAAGGCGATTACGTGATGACCCGGCCGCTGCGTGGTGCGCTCAATCCCAGCGAGGTCGACCATGCCACCGATGCCTGGGACACCATCGATTGGCTGGTGAAAAACGTCAAGGAATCCAACGGCAAGGTTGGCATGATCGGCTCGTCCTACGAAGGCTTCACCGTGGTGATGGCGTTGACCAACCCGCACCCGGCGCTCAAGGTCGCGGTGCCGGAAAGCCCGATGATCGACGGCTGGATGGGCGACGACTGGTTCAACTACGGTGCGTTCCGCCAGGTCAACTTCGACTATTTCACCGGCCAGCTCACCCAGCGCGGCAAGGGCAGCGGCATCGCGCGGCAGGGCCATGACGACTACAGCAACCTGCTGCGCGCCGGCTCGGCCGGCGATTTCGCCAGGGCCGCGGGCCTGGAACAGCTGCCGTGGTGGCACAAGCTCACCGAACACGCCGCCTACGATGCGTTCTGGCAGGAGCAGGCGCTGGACAAGGTGATGGCGCGCACCCCGCTCAAGGTGCCGACCATGTGGTTGCAGGGGCTGTGGGACCAGGAGGACATGTGGGGCGCCATCCATAGCTACGCGGCGATGGAGCCGCGCGACCGCAGCAATACGCTCAACTACCTGGTGATGGGGCCGTGGCGGCACAGCCAGGTCAATTACGACGGCAGCGCGCTGGGCGCATTGAATTTTGACGGCGATACCGCGCGCCAGTTCCGCCACGACGTGCTGCGCCCGTTCTTCGATCAATACCTGGTCGATGGCGCGCCCAAGGCGAGCACGCCGCCGGTGTTCATCTACAACACCGGAGAGAATCACTGGGACCGTCTGCAGGCCTGGCCGCGCAGCTGCGCCAAGGGCTGTGCGTCGAGCAGCAAACCGCTGTACCTGCAGGCCGGCGGCAAGCTGTCGTTCCAGCAGCCGGCGGCAGGCCAGCCGGGTTTCGAGGAGTACGTGGCCGACCCGGCCAAACCGGTGCCGTTCGTGCCGCGCCCGGTGGACTTCGGCGATCGCAGCATGTGGACTACCTGGCTGGTGCAGGACCAGCGCTTCGTCGACGGCCGCCCGGACGTGCTGACCTTCGTCACCGAACCGCTGACCGAACCCCTGCAGATCGCCGGCGCACCGGAAGTGCATCTGCAGGCCTCCACCAGCGGCAGCGACAGCGACTGGGTGGTGAAACTGATCGACGTGTATCCGGACGAGATGGCGTCCAGTCCCAAGATGGGCGGCTACGAGCTGCCGGTGTCGCTGGCGATCTTCCGCGGCCGCTATCGCGAGAGTTTCAGCACGCCCAAGCCGCTGGCGTCCAATCAGCCGCTGGCGTTCCAGTTCGGCCTGCCGACCGCCAACCACACCTTCCGGCCGGGCCACCGGGTGATGGTGCAGGTGCAGTCCAGCCTGTTTCCGCTATACGACCGCAATCCGCAGACCTACGTGGACAACATCTTCTTCGCCAAGCCCGGCGATTATCGAAAGGCTACCCAGCGCATCTATGTGAGCCCCGAGCAGCCCAGCTACATCAGTCTGCCGGTACGCTGACCATAAATAAACGGTTGCGGTTGATTTTTATAATTGCCAATGTCAGTGTTAGCCTAGATAACGTACTAGTTGGTAAGTAAATTTAAATGGTTTTTAAAGAGTGAAAGGTGAAGTTGTGGAGTTTTTTAGTTTCATTGCTTGGTTTAACCATATTTTAGAAAGCTAGTTTGTGGTTTCTAGGAGAGTAAGTGTGCAAGTATCTCCCGGCGAAGGCTGGGAATACTCAAGGCGGGAAATTTTTTTTCCGGGAAGTTGAGCGGCAAGTAAGCTGGCGAAAGATGCTTTACCAAATTCATTTGTCAGGCTTACATAGACAATGTCAAACTTGCAGTTGTTCGAAAGCGCTTCTTTTACGCTAAAATAAGCGGTGCTTCCCTGCACGCCAATGCGCTCAACTTGTCGATTGTAGTCCGTGGCCGCAAATGCAGTCGAACTGTAAAAAAATGTAACCAATAGTGAAAAAAATGCATTTGATTTCATTTTATTTTCCTATGTGTGTGTATTTATTGTCATGCAAGTTGATTCGATTCGACGGCCGTGTGACCATGACTCGGGCGTCCTTATCTACTTGTTTATTGTGAGAGCTAATTCTTGCTTATGTTAGTATTGCTATCGCCGTTACGGACGATGTGATCTCGCGCAGCTGTTCTGGCGAAGTACTGGTATGTCATATTTTATTGGTGCAAGCAATGACTTGTCATTCTATTGCAAGCATGATCACATCAATCGATGTCAGCTGCGGGCATATTAGGTTTGATGATCTCAGAATTCGATTCGTGATCTACACGGTGCAGTGGACGAGCAGCTACATCAGTCTGCCGGTACGTTGACCGCGCGGGCGCCGCGTGGCGGCGGCGCCCAGACGTCTTCCAGCAACTGTGGGCGGCAGGCCACCCAGGCGGCCGCCAGCTGCACCAGGATGCAGATCACCAGGAAGACGAACGGCGAGGTCCAGCCGCCGTTGTGTGCGTGCAGCCAGCCGAACAGGAACGGCCCCAGGCAGCTCACCGCATAGCCCATGCCCTGCGAGAACCCGGACAGGGCCGCCGAGCCGGCCGCAGTGCGGCTGCGTTGATTGACCAGCACCAATGCCAGCGGGAAGGTGCTCGGCCCCAGGCCGAGCAGGGTCACCCACAGGATCGGCGCGGCCAGCGGCGCCCACCACAGCCCGGCAAACGCGACCAGATGGCAGGCCGCGCACAGCAGCACGATCGGAAACGGGTTGCGCATGCGGACCGCCAGCGCCGGCATGGTCAAGGCGCCGACCATGCCCAGTGCCGCGAACAGCGCCACCATGGTGCCGCCGAACGCGGGCGAGGCGCCGGCTTCGCGCAGCAGCGTCGGCAACCAGGTGAACATCGAATAGGTGACCAGCGAGGTCATGCCGAAGGTCACCGCCATGCTCCAGCCCAGGGCGGTGCGTGCCACGCGGCCCTCGGCCTCGGGTGTGGGCGTGACCGGTGCCGGCCCGGTCGCGCGGATGCGGCGGTGGCTGGTGTGCACCATGGCCCAGGCCGCCAATGCCAGCAGTGCCGGCAACACCCACACCACCATCGAGCTGCGCCAGCCCAGCGCATCGGCCACCGGTACCGCCAGCAGTGCCGGCAGCAGGGTGCCGACCTGCAATACGGTGATGTAGAGCGTGCTGACGCCGCCGACGCGATCGCCGAAATAGCGCTTCACCAGCGGCGGCAACACCACGTTGCCCATGCCCATGCCGGCCAGTGCCACCAGCGAACCGATCAGCAGTCCGGCAGTGCCCGGCAGCAGCGGGCGCAACACCAGGCCGACAGTGGCCAATGCCATCGACAGCAGCGCCGTGCGCAGCAGGCCGAAGCGGCGCAGCAAGGCCGGCGTGGCCACACCGGTCAGTGCGAATGCAGCCGTCGGCAACATGCCGAGCGCACCCATGGTGGGCGCGCCGAATGCGTACTCGTCGGCAATGCGTTCCAGCAGCGGCGTCAGCGACGTCACCGCGGTACGCAAGTTGAAGGCGGACAACAAAATGGCAGCCAGCACCAAGCCGCGACCACGCAACCGGGCGGACGGGGAGGCAGCGGCAATGACAACAGACATGACAGACCATCCGCACTGCGCGCATGCATGCGCCAGCGCCTGAAAACACAAAACCGGCACGAGGCCGGTTTTGTGTTTTGAAACTGGTCGGGGAGACAGGATTCGAACCTGCGACCTCTACGTCCCGAACGTAGCGCTCTACCAGACTGAGCTACACCCCGAAGGAGCCGCGTATGTTACATAGGGAATGCGGAATCGGCAAGCATCTAGCGAAAATAATTTTACTGATGCGGTTGGCCACGCTCCGGCTCGCGTGCTTCGAACCACATGCCGTTGAGCACGGCCGCCAGTGCGGCCAGACCGGTGCCGAGGATCCAGGCGAAGTACCACATAGTTGTTCTCCTTGAGTCGTTGAAACAGGTGCGAGGTTGTTGCCTGCTGCGAGCGCGATGCATCTGTGCATCGCAACGCGCAGCGGGCATGCTCAATAGGCGTTTGGATTGGCCGAGAGTTCGTCGGCGGTGACCTTGCCCTTGAGCACGCGATAGACCCAGCTTGTGTAGGCCAGCACGATCGGCATGAACAGCGTGGTCGCCAGCAGCATGATCCACAGCGTCAGGCGGCTGCTGGAGGCATCCCACAGCGTCAGGCTTGCGCTTGGTGCGGTGGACGAGGGCAACAGGAACGGGAACAACGCAAAGCCGACGGTAAAGACGATGCCGACGATGGCGCAACCCGAGGCGATGAACGCCAGGCCGCCGCGACGCACACGCAACAGCAGCGCATTCATCGCCAGCCCGACCAGGCCGACCAGCGGTGCCATCAATGTGGCCGGCATGCTGCTGTAGTTGTGCAGCCAGCCGCCGGCCGCGGTGAGTGCGGCGGTCTTGCCGAGCGGATTGGTCGGCGCATCGGTGGCCAGGAGCGAAGTCACTGCATAGCCCGGCAGACCCAGCGCCACCCATGCACCGGCGGCGGCAAACAGCGCCACCGCGCAGAGCGCGGCGATGCTGCCGAAACGCGCCGCACGCTCGGCCACCGGTCCGTCGGTCTTGAGTACCAGCATCGCCGCGCCGTGCGCCATCAACATCGCCACGCTGAGCAGGCCGGCGAGCAGCGCGAACGGCGTCAGCAGCCCGAACAGGTTGCCGGTATAGAACGTGCGCATGCTGGCGTCGAAGTGGAACGGCACGCCGAGCAGCACATTACCGACCGCCACGCCCATGATCAGCGCCGGAATGCAACCGCCGACGAACAACGCCCAATCCCAGTTGCTGCGCCAGCGCTGGTCGGCCAGCTTGCCGCGGAACTTGAACCCGACCGGGCGCAGGATCAGTGCGAACAGGATCAGGAACATCGCCAGATAAAACCCGGAAAAACTCACCGCATACAACGGCGGGAATGCGGCGAAGATCGCGCCGCCGCCCAGGATCAACCAGACCTGGCTGCCTTCCCAGACCGGGCCGATGGTGTTGATCACCAGCCGGCGTTCGGCATCGTTGCGGGCAACCAGCGGCAGCAGGGTGCTGACGCCCAGATCGAAGCCGCCCATCACCGCGTAACCGGACAGCAATACGCCGAGCAACAGCCACCAGATCACGCGCAATGTGGTGTAGTCGAGCAAGATGAAATCCATGGTTGTGTCTCCTGGCTTACGGTGCGCCGCCGGCCAGTGCGCCGGTGCTCAATGGGGCGTTGGGTGAGGACGTGTGGGGCGAGCTGTTGTGTGGCGACGGGGTGCGTTGACTCGGTGGAAACAGCGCATCCGGGCCCTTGCGGATGGTGTTCAGCGACAGCTTGATCGCGATCACCAGCAGCGTGGTGTACAGCGCGGTGAAGCCCACCAGGGTCAACACGATTTCGTACAGATCCAGTCCCGAGGCGGCGTAGAAGGTCGGCAGCACGCCTTCCACCGCCCACGGCTGGCGGCCGTACTCGGCCACGAACCAACCGCACTCGATCGCGATCCACGGCAGCGGCAGGCTCCACAGCGCCAGGGTCAGGAACCAGCGCTTTTCCTGGAAGTTGTGCTTGCAGGCGAACCAGAACGCGATGGCGAAGAAGGCGATCAGGTAGATGCCGATGGCGGCCATGATGCGGAAGGTCCAGAACAGCGGCAGCACCCGCGGCACGGTGTCCATCGCGGCCTGGGCGATCTGCTGCGGCGTGGCATTGCCGATATCGTCGCGATAGCGCTTGAGCAGCAGGCCGTGGCCCAGATCCTGCCAATGCGCATCGAAGACCTTGCGCGCTTCGGCATCGTCCTTGTTGGCGCGGATGCGCTCCAGCGCGCCGTAGGCGATCTGGCCGCCGCGGATGCGATGCTCGGCACGGCCGACCAGTTCCAGGATGCCGGGGATCGGCTGGTCCAGCGAACGTGTGGCGATCAAGCCCATCAGGTACGGGATCTTGACCGCGTAGTCGTTGCGATGTGTCTGCTGGTTGGGAATGCCGAATGCGGTGAAGTCGGCCGGCGCGGCTTCGGTTTCCCACATCGCCTCGATCGCCGCCAGCTTCATCTTCTGGTGCTCGTTGGCGGCATAGCCGCTCTCGTCGCCGAGCACCACCACCGACAGCGACGACAACAGGCCGAACGCGGCAGCCACCGCGAACGAACGCCGCGCCATCTCCACATGGGTGCCGCGCAGCAGATAGAGCGCGCTGATCGCCATCACGAACACCGCGCCGAGCACGTAGCCGGCGCTGACGGTGTGCACGAACTTGGCCTGTGCCACCGGGTTGAACAGCACCGCCATGAAATCGACCACTTCCATGCGCATGGTGTCCGGGTTGAACACCGCGCCGGTCGGGTTCTGCATCCAGCCGTTGGCGATCAGGATCCACAGTGCCGAGAAGTTGCTGCCCAGCGCCACCAGCCAGGTGGTGGCCAGATGCTGCACCTTGCTCAGCCGGTTCCAGCCAAGAAAGAACAGGCCCAGGAAGGTCGCCTCCAGAAAGAACGCCATCAGGCCTTCGATCGCCAGCGGCGCACCGAAGATGTCGCCGACGTAATGGCTGTAGTACGACCAGTTCATGCCGAACTCGAATTCCATCACGATGCCGGTGCCCACGCCCATGGCGAAGTTGATGCCGAACAGCACGCCCCAGAACATGGTCATGCGCCGCCAGATGTCCTTGCCGGTCATCACATAGACGCTTTCCATGATGCCGAGCAGGAACGACAGGCCCATGGTCAGCGGCGGAAAGATGAAGTGGTACATCGCGGTGACTGCGAACTGCAGCCGCGACAGTTCAACAACTGTCGAGTCGATCATGGCGGGTGGGCCTGGTTGGGTGTCGATGAAGGAATGCAGCCGATCATCTGCGCTTGCCGCGACACGCGCGTTGATCCAGATCAATGCCGAGGCGGGCGGGTGCGGCACAATGCGCAGCCCGTAGCGGGAAGTGGCGACTTACAATCGCTTGCAACACGATGTCTTCCTTGAGAGCGATGTGAGCCAGCCCAGCGTGCGAGCCAGCGAAACGCCAGCCCAGCGCCGTCAACGCGGCCAATGGCTGGATGCACTGGCGGCCCCGGCCACGCGTGCGCGGCGCCTGGCCGGCGTGGCGGTGGCGGTGTCGGGCGTGCTGCTGCTGGCGCAGGCGGCGGCGATCGCGTGGTTGCTGCAGGCGGTGCTGGTGCAGCATCTGGCGCTGGCGCAGTTGCGTGACGTGGGGGCGGGGCTGGTCTGTGCGCTGGTCGGGCGCGCGCTGCTCAATGCCTGGGCGCAGTCGCTGACCGGCGAGGTGGCCGATGTGGCCAGGCGCGAATTGCGTGCCCGCATCGCGCGCCGCCTGGTGCAGCATGGGCCGGTGTGGCTGCGCCGGCAGCGCAGCGGCGAACTGGGCGAATTGAGCCTGGCGCATACCGATGCGCTGGAGGGTTACTTCGTCGGCTACCAGCTCGCACGCACCGAGATGCTGCTGGTGCCGCCGCTGATCCTGATCGCGGTGTTTTCGGTCGACTGGGTGGTGGGCCTGGTGCTGCTGCTGACCGCACCGCTGATTCCGTTTTTCATGATGCTGGTGGGCTGGGGCGCCGAAGCCGCCGGGCGCGACCAGCTGAGCGAGCTGGCGCGGATGGGCGGGCACTTTGCCGATCGCCTCAAGGGCCTGGGCCTGCTGCGCGTGTATGGCCGCGGCGAGGCCGAGTTGAGCGGCATTGCCGCGGCGGCCGAAGGCGTGCGCGAGCGTTCGCTCAAGGTGCTGCGCATCGCCTTCCTGTCGTCTACGGTGCTGGAATTCTTCGCCTCGGTGAGCGTGGCGATCGTGGCGCTGTACTTCGGCCTGACCTATCTGGGCATGCTGGATCTGCACGGCTTGCCGACGCTGGGCGCGGGCATGTTCTGCCTGCTGCTGGCGCCGGAATTCTTTGCGCCGTTGCGGCGGCTGGCGGCGCATTACCACGACCGTGCCAATGCGCTGGCGGCGGTGGCCGAAGCCGAGCGCCTGCTGGAAGGCTTCGCGCCGCCATCGGCAGCGCCACCGATGACGGTGCCTGCCTTGCGCGCACTGGAACCGGCCCAGGCACACGCCCCGCTGCTGCAGGCGCGCGATCTCGCGCTACGGCCGCCGGGCGCGCCGCACACGGTGGTCGCGCATTTTTCGCTGACCTTGCAGCCCGGGCAGCGCGTGGCGGTGATTGGCGCCAGCGGCAGCGGCAAGAGCACCTTGCTGGAGGGCCTGGCCGGCTGGCTGGCGCCGGAGGCCGGCAGCGTGGTGCTGCGGCCGGGGACCCGCATCGGCTATGCCACGCAGCGGCCGTATCTGTTTCACGGCAGCATCGCCGACAACCTGCGCCTGGCTGATCCGCAGGCCGGCGCTGCGCGCCTGCACGCGGTGGCCGACGCCGCGCAGGTGCTGCGCTTTGCCGCGCAGCTGCCTGCGGGCCTGGACACGCAGATCGGCGAACGCGGCTTCGGGCTGTCCGGTGGCGAAGCACGGCGCGTGGCCCTGGCGCGGCTGTTGCTGCGCGAGCCAGACCTGTTGCTGCTGGACGAACCCACTGCCTTCCTCGATCCGGACACCGAAGCGGAGTTGCTGCGCACCCTGGGCGTGTTCGCACGCGGTCGCGCGGTGGTGCTGGCCACGCACAGCGCGGCGGTGATGCGCTGGGCCGATACGGTGATCGACCTGCGCGGCGCCACTGTCACCGCGGAGCTGCCATGAACGGCACACAGCCCGACCGTCTGCGCGATGTGTTTCGCCGGCATGCCTGGCGGCTGCTGTTGTCGGCGCTGTTGGTGCTGGTCACCATGCTGGCTGGCGTGGGCCTGCTCGGCGTGTCCGGCAGTTTCCTGACCGCCGCCGCCTTGGCCGGTGTCGCCGGCATGGGCAGCGGCTTCAACTTCTTTTCGCCCTCGGCCGGCATTCGCGCGCTGACCTTTGCGCGCATCGTTTCGCGTTATGGCGAAAAATTGATCGGCCACGACGCCACGCTGCGCATCGCCCGCGATCTGCGCGTGTGGTTCTTTCGCCGCGCGTTGCCGCTGGCGCCGGGCCGCCTGTCGGCCACGCGCACCGGCGATCTGCTGGCGCGGTTGATGTCCGACATCGGCGAGGTCGATGGCGTGAGCGTGCGCGCGTTGGCGCCGTTGAGCGCATTGCTCGGCATCTGGGTGGCCGGTGTGGTGGCAGCGGCGCTGATCTATCCGCCGGCCGGCGTGTTGCTGGTGGTGCTGGGCGTGGTTATCGGCGGCGTGGTGCCGTGGCAGGTGGCGCGCGGCGGTGCGCAGCGCGAACAGCTGCGCGCCCGGCAACGCACCGCCTTGCGCACGCAGGCGTTCGAGGGGCTGGAAGGTGCGGCCGATCTCGCTGCGGTGGATGCGCAAGGTGCCTGGCTGCATCAGGTCGATGCAATGGCGGCGGCGGTGGTCGATGGCGATCGCCTGCAACGCCGTCGCCTGATCAGCGGCAATCTGCTGCATGCGGTCTGCGGCGTTATTGGTCTGGCCGG
Source organism: Xanthomonas sp. NCPPB 1826 (assembly GCF_056725285.1). Lineage (NCBI taxonomy): Bacteria > Pseudomonadati > Pseudomonadota > Gammaproteobacteria > Lysobacterales > Lysobacteraceae > Xanthomonas > Xanthomonas sp. NCPPB 1826. Next base: position 2,841,628 of record NZ_CM161521.1, on the reverse strand, counting down.
CATGTTGTGGCTTGGGTTGAGCGCGGCAGAACGCGGATTGATTGCTGCGGAAATGGCGGCCGGGCTGGTGTTCCTGACCATGGCATTGCTGGAGGTCTGGGCCGGCGCCGGGCTCGCCTTGCAGGCGCTGCAGAGCGCGCGCGTTGCGGCCAGGCGCCTGCAGTCCATCGTCGACCAGGCGCCGTCGGTCGTTGATCCGTCGCAGCCAGTGGATGCGCCACGCAGCGGTACGCTGCGCCTGCAACAGGTTAGTTTTGCGTGGCCGGGCAGCGGACGTGCGCTGCTGCAGGCGCTCGATCTGAGCCTGGCGCCTGGCGAGCGCATCGCCATCAGCGGCGACAGCGGCAGCGGCAAGAGCAGCTTGTCCGCAGTGCTGTTGCGGCTGTGGGACCCGCAGGCCGGGCAGGTGACCTACGCCGATATCGACCTGCGCCACTTCGCGCAGGCGCAATGGCATCAACGCATCGCCTGGCTGCCGCAGAATGCCCCGGTGTTTGCCGGCACGGTGCGCGACAACCTGCTCATCGGCGATGCCGGCGCAGGCGATGCGGCCATGTGGAACGCGCTGGACCAGGTGCGTCTGCGCGCCTGGGCCACCGCGCAGAACGGTCTGGACACCTGGGTCGGCGAAAACGGCGCCACGCTCTCGGCCGGCCAGGCGCGCCGGCTGGCGCTGGCGCGCGCCTTGCTGCGCGAGGCGCCGATCCTGCTGCTGGACGAACCCACCGACGGCCTGGATGTGGATACCGCGCACGCCTTGCTGCTGGATCTAGCTGCCGCGCTGGGCGAGCGCAGCCTGGTGATGATCACCCACGACAGCGTGCCCGATGGCGTGGTGCAGCGGCGTTATCGCCTGCGGGCCGGTGCGCTGGAGCCGTTGGCCTGAGGATGCTGTTGCCGGTTTGCACTGACCGGTTGTGCGCATGTATCACGCAGGCGCCGCTCACCCCAGCAATGCGTGGAGTGCTGCCATCAGCGCAGGTTGGCGGCATGCCCAATACAAGGCGGCGACGTTCACTACGACAGTGATCCAGAACCGCAGCTGGAAGGCTGCCTTGCTGGATTTATGCCGGAACAGTGCCTGCGCCAGCAGCGCGCCCGGCCAGCCGCCGAGCAGTGCGATGAGGTGCAGGGTGGCTTCCGGGGTGCGTTGTCGGCCGCGTTGGGCTGCGCTCTTGTCGAGCCGGTAGACCAGCATCGCCAGCATGCTTGCAGCCGCGTACCACAGCGCCAGCAGCGCCGGCAGGCGGCCTGCAACCACCGTCGCGGTCATGCCGATCAGGAACAGCAGGGCCAGCGTCTTGCGCGGCAGGCTCTGCTGCCGTGACGGACCACGCCGCCGTTGCGCAGGTCTGGAAATCAGCAAGCATCCAGGAAGTTGCGTACCGCCGGCCCGAAGCGTGCGAAATCGACCAGGAAGGCATCGTGGCCTTGTGGCGAATCCAGGCCGATGAAGTGTGCCTCGGCACCGCCGACGCGCAGGCCTTCGGCGATCTGTTCCTGCTGCTGCACGGGGAACAGGATGTCGGTGTTGGCACCGATCGCCAGCGCCCGCGCGATACGGATCTGCGCCAGGCCGGCCAGCACCGTGGCGTCGGTCGAGATGCCTGTATCCGGCCTGGCGGCGACAGCAGTGTCGTCGGCTTGCGTGCCATCGACACGCGCGTCGATGGCCAGGCTGTCGTCGACATACTCGGCCAGATCGAACCAATCCATCGAGCGGCTTAGATACAGATAGCAGTTGGGATCGAAGAAGCGCACGAAGCGGCGCGCATGGCCTTCCAGATAACTTTCGACCTGGAATTCCAGGCCGAACGGATCGTCGGCAGCCTGCTCCGAATCCAGCCGCACGCGGCCGAAGCGGCCATCCCATTCCAGTGCCGAGCGGTAGGTGATCACGCCGAGCTTGCGCGCCATGCGCATGCCCGATTCCGGGTAACGTGTGTCGTCGTAGTGGCCGCCGTTCCAGTGCGGGTCCAGGCGGATGGCTTCGCGCTGCAGCGAGCGGATAGCGATCGAGAACGGCAGCGCCTGCGCACTGCCGGAGATATTGATATGGCTGCGCGCGATGCCGGGGTGGCGCAGCAACAACGCCAGTGCGGTCATGCCGCCCATCGAGTTGCCGATCAGGCAGGCCAGTTGTTCGATGCCCAACGCGCGCACCACGTCGGCTGCGGCATCGGCCACATCTTCGATCGACAGTTCCGGGAAACCCAGGCGATACCGCGTGCCGGTGGCAGGGTCGATCGACGCCGGGCCGGTCGAGCCCTTGCAGCTGCCCAGGGAATTGACGCAGACCACGAACCAGCGTTCGGTATCGATTGGCTTGCCAGGCCCCAGCATCGCTTCCCACCAGCCCGGCTCCGGATTGGCCTGATTTGCCGCGGCATGCGCATTCGGCGACAGGCCGGTGACGATCAACACCGCATTGCTGTGATCGGCTGCCAGCGTGCCCCAGGTTTCGTAGGCGACACGCGCCTGCATCAGCACGCCACCGCGCTTCATCGGAAACGGCGAGGGCAGCGCGTGGAACAGCGTGCCGGGAGGAATGAATTCAGTCATGCGGCAATTCTATCTGCCATGGCAGGTGCCGGGGTGCAGGATGGGATTCGGGAATGGGGATTCGGGAATTGGGAATCGGTTTGAGTCGTTGCTCTGTGTGATGCCACTCTGCAGAGCGGCGGATCTGTGGTTTGGTTGCAGGGCCCTTGCCCGCCCACCCTCGCAGGACACGCCGCAAGTACGTCCGTGTAGGCTCTTACGCGGCATCCATGCCGCGTAAGGTCCCGCGACGGTAGGCGGACAAGGACCAGTGGAGATGGTCGGTGTGCGTGGTTTTCAAAACCACAGCCGACTCACTCTGGTGCGGCGTCATGGTTGATTGCGTCGCGTCGACACGTGGTTGCCGATCAGCGACCGATCACGAGCTCCACCGGCGCGGCAGTGGACAGTTCCACCATCACCGGCACGCTTTCGACGTCATCGGCCTGGCGCATCGCGTTGCCGCTGCGCGACAGCCGTGCCAGCACCTGCACGGTGTCCAGCGACGACAGCCTGCGCGTGGGCATCGGGCTGTCGCCGTCGTCCAGGGTGATGGTCAACGGCAGCTCGCTTAGCGCGTGTTTTTCCACCGCTACCGGCATCGGCGTGTCGGCGGCGCGCGCAATCACGAAGACGCTGGTGTCGCCCGGCAACCCGGCGCGTTTGGCGAACTCGGCATCCAGCGTCACGCGCACCTGGATGCGTTTGCCGCTGGCTGCATCGGCGGCAGGCGTAGCCGGCGTCTGGATCGGCGCCAGCCTGGCTTCCTGGCGCGCGGCGTTGATCTGTTCCAGCAGGCCGGGGCGGGTAGATGCATCCACCACGCGCAGCAACGGCTCCCAGGTCTCGCTGGCCTTGGCCGGTTCACCGGCCTGGCGCTGCACCACGCCCAGGAACCAGCGTGCGCGTTGATGGTCCGGTTGCACCGCCAGCGCATGTTCCAGCAGACGCATGGCCTGTGGATCCGGGCGCCCGCTGTCGTCGGCGAGCATGCGCGACTGTGCGGCCGCCACCAGCACATCCGGCTCGTCCGGACGCAACGCGACGGCGCGCGCAAACGCATCGCGCGCCTCGGCGAATTTCTGTTGGCTGGAGAGCGAGCGCCCCAGCAATACCCAGCCTTCGGCCTGATCGGGATTGCGCGCCAGTGCGGCGCGCAGTTGCACGATGGCTTCATCCAGCGAGCGTGGCGTGGCCGGCCGCTCGGCCGGCGCCTGAATCGCGCTCGGCGTGCCGACCAGCCAGTACAGCGCCGCGCTCGCCGCCAGCAGCAACACCGCGATGCTGGCGGTCAGCCCGCGTGCCTCGCGCCATAGCGGCCGCAGCGCCACGCCGAAGACGAGCAGGGCCAGTACCACCACCGCAATGACGAAGCCGGCCATCACCACTCCTGCTCATCGGCGGGCAGGGCAGGCGCAGCCACGCTGCGTCGGCGCACCAGCAACACAATGGCGCCAGCGCCCAGCAACAACACCAGCAGCGGGCCGAACCACAGCAGCCAGGTGCGCGATTCCACGCGCGGGCGGTACAGCACGAACTCGCCATAGCGCGCGACCAGGAACTGGCGGATCTGCGCATCGCTGCGGCCTTCGTGCATCAGCGCCAGCACTTCGCGGCGCAGGTCCTGGGCAATCTGCGCATTGGAATCGGCCAGCGACTGATTCTGGCACTGCACGCAGCGCAGCTCGGCGGTGAGGGCATGGAAGCGTGCTTCTTCTTCGGCCGAGGCATAGCGCAGCGGCGCCGGGTCGCCGACCGGCTGGGCCAGCGCCAGCCAGGGCAACAGCAGCAGCGTCAGCAGCCAGGCGCGCATCATTGCTTGGCGTGCAGGTCCGGAGCGGCACTGGGCGAGCGCTCGATCTTGCTCAGCACCGGAATCAGCTGCGTGTCGATGATGGATTGGGTGAGCATGCCGCTGTACTTCCAGCGCACCACGCCGCGCCCGTCGACCAGAAAGGTCTCCGGTGCCGCAGCGATGCCGAAGTCGATCGCGGTACGGCCGTCCTTGTCGGCGACCACCAGCAGGTAGGGGTTGCCCAGCTGTTCGAGCCAGCGCAGCGCATCGTTGCGCTCGTCCTTCCAGTTGTAGCCGATCACGCGCACGCGCTTGGTCAGCGCAAAGCGGCTCAGCACCGGGTGCTCCTCGCGGCAGGCCGGGCACCAGCTGCCCCACACGTTGATGATGTACGGCGCGCCGCGCAGTTCGCGCGCATGCACCACGATGCTGGGGTCGTGCAGCAGCGGCAGCGCGAACTCCGGCGCCGGCTTGCCGATCAGCGCAGAGGGCAGGGCATCGCGATCGTCCTGACCGGAGCGCACCACCGCATAGACCAGCAGCGCTGCCAGCGCGAGCAGCAGCACGATGGCACCCACCAGAACCGCAGTGGGCAGGCGGGGTGAACGTGACTCAACCATCTTGGATCTCCGGAGAACGACGAAAACGCCGGTCGGCCGCGGTGACCAGGCCGCCAAGCGCCATCAGCAGCGCCCCCAGCCAGATCCAGCGGACAAACGGTTTGAGGTGGACGCGGACCGCCCAGGCCTGATTGCCCAGGGGTTCGCCAAGCGCGACATACAGGTCGCCGAACGGGCCGGGACGGATGGCCGCCTCGGTCAAGGTCTGCCCGCCGCTGGCGTAGCGGCGTTTTTCCGCATGCAGCAGGCCGACCGGCGCATCGTCCTTGAACACCTGCAGATTGGCACGGTCGGAGACGTAATTGGGCCCGCGCAGTTCTTCGACATTATCGAAGTGCAGCGCGTAGCGGCCGATCTGCATCTGCTGCCCGGGCGCCAGTGCGACCTCGCGCTGCAGGCTCAGTGATTCCACCAGCAACGCACCGGCCAAAAACACCGCCACGCCCAGGTGCGCCAGCAGCATGCCCAGCATTTCGGCAGTGAGCTTGCGGCCCTTGGCCGCGCGCCGCGTCCACAGGAAACGCAGCGTGCCCAGCAGTACCCAGGCCGCGCCGGCCACGCCGAGTGCCGCCTTCCACTGGCCCTGCGGCGCGGCGAACCAGGTCAGCACGCCTGCGGCAACCGCCAGGCCTGCCCACGGTGCGAGCATCGCCAGCGGGCGCGAGGGCTGCTCGCGCTGCCAGCGGGTCAGCGGGCCGAACGGCAACAGCGCCACCAACGGCGCCATCAGCACCAGGAACAAGGTGCCGAAGTAGGGCGGCCCCACCGACAGCTTGCCCAGGCCCAAGGCGTCGGCCAGCAGCGGATACAGCGTGCCCAGCAACACCATCGCGCAGGCGCAAGCGAGCAGCAGGTTGTTCAATAGCAGCAAGGTTTCGCGCGAGCTGCCGGCGAATGCGCGGCGCGGGTCATCGACCAGCGACAGGCGCGGCGCACGCAACGCGTACAGCAGCAGCGAACCACCGACCACCGCCAGCAGGAACACCAGGATGAACAAGCCGCGCGACGGGTCGGCCGCAAACGCATGCACGCTGGTCAGCACGCCCGAGCGCACCAGGAAGGTGCCCAGCAACGACAACGAAAAGGCGGCGATCGCCAGCAGCAAGGTCCAGCTGGCGAAGCTGCCGCGCTTTTCGGTGACCGCCTGCGAATGCAGCAGCGCGGTGCCGACCAGCCATGGCATGAAACTGGCGTTTTCCACCGGGTCCCAGAACCACCAGCCGCCCCAGCCCAGTTCGTAATACGCCCACCAGCTGCCGAGCGCGATGCCGACGGTGAGCATGGCCCAGGCCACGTTGGTCCATGGCCGCGTCCAGCGCAGCCAGCGTGCATCCATGCGGCCTTCCAGCAACGCGGCGATGGCGAAGGCGAACGGCACCGCAAAGCCGACATAGCCGCAGTACAGCATCGGCGGATGGATGATCAGCCCCGGGTCCTGCAATAGCGGATTCAGGTCGGCGCCTTCCAGCGGCACCGGCAACAAGCGCGCGAACGGATTGGAGGTGAACAGCAGGAACGCCAGGAAGCCGATGCTGACCAGCGCCATCACCCCGAGCACGCGCGCCACCACCTGCGCGGGCAACTGCCGCGACCACAGCGCCACCGCCCCGGTCCACAGCGCCAGCACCAGCGTCCACAGCAATAATGAGCCTTCGTGCGCACCCCATACCGCCGAGTAGCGATACATCACTGGCAGCAGGCTGTTGGAATTCTCGGCGACATAGCGCACCGAAAAATCCTGCACCAGGAAGGCATGCGTCAGCAGCGCGAAGGCCGCTGCGATCAGGCCCAGCTGCAGCAACGCGGCCGGCCGCGCGACCGCCATCCAGCTGCTGCGCCCACGCTGCGCACCGGCCAGCGGCAGCGCGGCCTGCACCAGGGCCACCAGCAAGGCCAGAATCAGCAGGAAGGTGCCGAGCTCAGGCAGCATCGGGTTGGCGCGTTGGCGAGCATGCAGTGATACGAGGATTGCGGGCGCAGTGCAGAGGCGTCATCCCTGCCGCGTCTGCATGCGCCTGGCCAGGCATCGCGACATCGTCGGCCACGCAAGCAAGCTGCAAGCGATCACAGCGCAGCGAGGCGAACGTTTTGACCCCTGCCATCAACGCAGCGCTCCGGCCTGGTCTGCGGCCGCCGGCACGTCGTGCTTGCGGTGCGCGCTGCCCATCTTGTCGGCGACTTCCTTCGGCATGTAGGTCTCGTCGTGCTTGGCCAGCACATCTTCGGCGACGAAGACGCCGTTCTGCATGCGTCCGGTTGCCACCACGGCCTGGCCTTCGCGAAACAGATCCGGCAGGATGCGGTCGTAACGCACCGGCAACTGTGCATCGCCATCGGTGACGCGGAATTGCGCTTCCAGCGAACCGGACGCACGTTGGAACGAGCCTTTCTCCACCATGCCGCCGAGCCGGAAGCGCGCATGCTCGCCGGCGTCGCCGCGCAGCACTTCCGACGGTGTGTACAGATAGGCCACGTTGCGCTGCAGTGCCATCGCCACCAGCGCGGTCGCCAGGCCGCCGGCCAGCACCAGTGCGATCACCAGCCAGATGCGGCGGCGCCGTTGCGGGTTCACCGGATCAGCTCCGCATCGCTGGGCACCGCGCGCTTGCGCTCGCGCAGACGCCGCGCCTGTGCGATCTTCAACGCGCGGCGCAGCTGCCAGCGGCCGGCGATCAGGTCCCACAGCAGCACCAGCACGAATACCGCATAGGCGGCGATGACGTAGGGCAGGTAGCTCATGCCGCGCCCTCCGGCGCATCGCGCACGATCCAGGCCTTGCCGGCCTCGCGGCGCAGGTTGTCGGCGCGCGCACGCGTCAGCAGCGAGCCGGCGAACCAGAACTTGGTGCCGATCACCATCAGCCACAGCGGCAGCAGCATGCTCGCATCGATGCTGGAGGGGCCGAGCAGGCGGATGCTCTGGCCCTGATGTAGCGAGTTCCACCACACCACCGAATAGCGGATCACCGGCAGCAACGCCACGCCGACGATCGCCAGCAAGGCGGCCGCGCGCGCGGCCTGACGGCGATCGTCGATGGCCTGGTACAGACCGATCACGCCCAGATACAGGAACAGCAGGATCAGCTCGGTGGTCAGGCGCGGGTCCCAATCCCACCAGGCGCCCCACATCGGCTTGCCCCAGATGCTGCCGGTCAGCAGGGTGATCACGGTGAACGCCGCGCCGATCGGCGCGCAGGCCATCGCCAGGATTTCGCAGATCTTGATGCGCCAGATCAGCGCGATCGCCGCGTACACCGCCATCAGCCCGAACACGAACAGGCTCATCCACGCGCTCGGCACATGGATATACAGAATGCGGAAGCTATCGCCCTGCTGGTAGTCGGCCGGCACCGCAAACAAGGCCTGCCAGATGCCCACGCTCAGCAACACCGCGGCCAGCGCGTAGCACCACGGCGCCCAGCGCGCAGTGAAACGGTCGAAGATCGGAGGCGAGGCGAGTTGGTGAAACCAGCGGGCGACGACGTTCATGCGATGGCAGCAGCCTTTGGAATGGCATTGGCTCTCGAAACAGCAACAACGCAATGAGTGGAGCGTCTTGTCGACAGCGTCTCGACCGCAGGGCTCAACTCAAGGAAATCCGGATCGCGGCAGCCGCAGCCAGCGGTGCCAGCACCACGCCGATCACCAATCCGGCGCCCAGCAACAACAACGCACCCACTGCATCCTGTCCTTGTCCGCTGGCCGCAACACTGCCGGCACCGAACACCAGCACCGGCACATACAACGGCAACGCCAGCAACGCCACGAGAATACCAGAGCGTTTCATCGTCACCGTCAGCGCCGCAACCACGGCACCAAGCAGGCTCAGAAGCGGTGTGCCCAGCGCCAACGATGCCAGCAGCACCGGTAGTTGGTCATGTGGCAGGTGCAGCAATTCGCCCAGCAGCGGCGTCACCGCGATCAACGGCAGCGCGCTGGTCGCCCAATGCAGCAGCACGCGCACCGCGATCAGCCACGCCAACGGCACCGGCGCCAGCAGCCATTGCTCCATCGAGCCGTCTTCCACATCGCTGCGGAACAGCGCATCCAGCGACAGCAGGCCGGCCAGCAACACCGACAGCCACAGCACCGCCGGTGCGGCCTGCGCCAGCAGGTCCGGGCGACCGCCCAGGCCCAGCGCGAACAACACCACGATCAGCAGGGCGAACAGCGCCGGCTGCAAGGCGTCGCTGCGACGGCGCCACAGTAGCTGCAGGTCGCGGCTGAGCAGCGCGCGCGCGGCCTGCCACAGCGAGGGTCGTGGCGAATGCAGGCTCATGCCGCCGCCTCCAGCGTGAGCATGCGCGTGCGCACCGGCGGCGCCGCATAGGCGCCGTGGGTGGTGACGAGCGCCGCGCCACCGCCTCGCAGGTGCGCGGAGATCATCCGGTTGACCAGGGTGATGCCGTCCAGGTCCAGGTTGGCGTAGGGCTCGTCCAGCAGCCACAGCGGGGCCGGCGACAACCACAGCCGCGCCAGCGCCAGGCGCTTGCGCTGGCCGGCCGACAGCTGCCGTACCAATGCATCCTCGTAGCCGGCCAGGCCGACGATGGCCAGCGCGCTGCCGGGCATCTGTTTGGCGCGGCGGCCATGCAGGCCGCACAAGAAGTGCAGGTTCTCCAGCGTGCTGAGATCGGCCTTCAGCCCCGGCAAATGGCCCAGATAGGCCATGAAGCGGCTGCGGTCGCCGCGCCGCGCGGTCTTGCCGTCGATCTCGAGCTGCCCGCGCTCCACATGCAGCAGCCCGGCCAGCACCCGCAGCAGCGTGGTCTTGCCGGCGCCGTTGTCGCCTTGCACCAGCAGCGCCTCGCCGGCATCGACATGGAAATCCAGCGGGCCGAACACCGGCTCCTCGTTGCGGCTGAAAGCCAGCGCGCGCGCCGCCAGCAGCGGTGGCGCAGTGTGCAGCGGTTCGATCATCGGCGCAGCGGGCTCCCGTCGCAGGACGGCATGGGGTGGGCGAGGCAGGGCGCGCATTGTAGCGACGATGGCGCGCTGCCGGGGGCGCGTTCGGCGGCGTGATGTGTCCGGGAACGCTGTTTTGCACCGGCCGGGCGCAACCGCCTGGCGGCTTTGCGTACACTCGCGGTCCCCCCGTTTGTTGCCCGGACAGGCCCGATGCCCCTCACGACCAAGCTGCCCAAGGTGGGCACCACCATCTTCACCGTCATGTCGCAGCTGGCGGCCGAACACGGCGCGGTGAATCTGGGCCAGGGTTTTCCCGATTTCGCGGTGCCGCAGCGGCTGGTCGATGAACTGACCAAGGCCATGGCGGGCGGCCACAACCAGTACCCGCCGATGACCGGCGTTGCGGCTTTGCGCCAGGCCATCGCCGGCAAGGCGCAGCGCTGCTACGGCGCGCAGGTCGATGCCGACAGCGAGATCACCGTCACCAGCGGAGCCACCGAGGCGATCTTCAACGCCATCCACGCGGTGGTGCGTGCAGGCGAGGAGGTCATCGTGCTGGACCCGGCCTACGACTGCTACGAGCCGGCGATCGACCTGGCCGGCGCGCGCGCGGTGCACGTGGCGCTGGACCCGCAGACCTTCGCCATCGATTGGCCGGCGCTGCGCGCGGCGATCACGCCGAAGACGCGCCTGCTGATGATCAACTCGCCGCACAATCCCTCCGGCGCGATGCTGTCTGCCGATGACATGCAGATGCTGACCGAGCTGCTGCGCGGCAGCGACATCTTCCTGCTCTCGGACGAGGTGTACGAACACATCGTGTTCGACGGCCGCCGCCACGAATCGGTGTTGCGCTGGCCGGAACTGCGCGAGCGCGCGTTCGTGATTTCCAGCTTCGGCAAGACCTATCACTGCACCGGCTGGAAGATCGGCTACGCCATCGCGCCGCCGGCACTGAGTGCCGAGTTCCGCAAGGTGCACCAGTACAACACCTTCACCAGCTTCGGCCCGGCCCAGCACGCATTCGCCGCGATGATCCGCGACGAACCCGAACACGACGAGCAGCTCGGCGCGTTCTACCAGGCCAAGCGCGACCGTTTCCGCGAACAGTTGCTGACCACGCGCCTGAAGCCGTTGCCGGTGCCCGGCGGCTATTTCCAGCTGGTCGACTATTCGGCGATCAGCGACCTGCCCGACACCGAGTTCGTGAAGTGGCTGACGGTGGAAAAGGGCGTGGCCGCGATTCCGCTGTCGCCGTTTTACGAAACCGCGCCGCAAGGACAACGACTGGCGCGGCTGTGCTTCGCCAAGAACGATGCGACGCTGGATGCGGCGATCGCGCGGTTGCAGCAGCTCTGAAGCGCTGGGAATGGGGAATCGGGATTGGGGATTCGTAACGGCGGTTGGTCGTTTGTTGACGAGTTCGCAGAAAGCCGATGACAGGAAGCCACCCGAAACCCGCCGTTCGAATCCCAAATCCCCACTCCCGAATCCCGAGCCTTCAATGCACGACCTGCGCATCTCACTGATCCAAGGCGACACCCGCTGGCATGACCCGGCCGGCAATCGCGACTATTACGGTGCGTTGCTGGAGCCGTTGGCCGGGCGGACCGATCTGGTGATCCTGCCGGAGACCTTTACCAGCGGGTTCTCCAACGACGCCATCGACAAGGCCGAGGACATGGACGGGCCGACCGTGGCCTGGGTGCGTGCGCAGGCGGCGCGGTTGGGTGCGGCCGTCACCGGTAGCGTGCAATTGCGCACGCCCGAAGGCGTGTTCAACCGGCTGCTGTGGGCCACGCCGGACGGGGCGCTGCAGTATTACGATAAGCGCCATCTGTTCCGCTTCGGCAACGAGCACCTGCGCTACGCGGCCGGGCGCGATCGCCTGACGGTGGAGTGGAAGGGCTGGCGGATCAATCCGCAGGTCTGCTACGACCTGCGCTTTCCGGTGTTCTGCCGCAATCGTTTCGATGTCGAGCGGCCGGGCCAGCTGGATTTCGATCTGCAACTGTTCGTCGCCAACTGGCCGTCCGCGCGTGCCTATGCATGGAAGACGCTGCTGCGCGCACGCGCGATCGAGAACCTGTGTTTTGTCGCGGCGGTCAACCGCGTTGGCGTCGACGGCAATCAGCTGCACTACGCCGGCGACAGCGCCGTGATCGATTTCCTCGGCCAGCCGCAGGTGGAAATCCGCGAGCAGCCGCAGGTGGTCACCACCACCCTCAGCGCTGCCGCCCTGGCCGAACACCGCGCACGCTTCCCGGCGATGCTGGATGCGGATGAATTTGTGATACGGGATTAGGGATTAGGGATTGGTGCAAGCAGGCAAGGCACAGCTATCCGTTTGCCCGCTGTTGCGAATCCCCAATCCCCAATCCCCGCTACTCACCCAACTTGATCTCGTAGATCTTCGGCCACCGCTTGCCGGTGACGAACAGGCGATCGTGCTCGGCGTCGTAGGCGATGCCGTTGAGTACATCGTTGCTAGGGTCGCTCAGGGTGTCGGCGTCCGGCACCAGCGCCTTTAAGTCGATCCAGGCGATCACCTTGCCGCTGGCCGGGTCGATGCGTGCGATGCGGGTGGTCAACCAGACGTTCGCCAACAGCTCGCCGCTGACCCATTCCAGTTCGTTGAGATTGTCCAGCGCCTTGCCGCCGGCAGTGACCTTGATGCTGCCGACCTGCTGCAGCGTCTGCGGATCCAGCCGTCGAATGCGGGCAGTGCCATCGCTCATGTACAGGCTGCTGTCGTCGCGGGTCAGCGCCCAGCCCTCGCCGAAATAACTGAACTGCGTGCGCGGTGTCAGCGTGGCCAGGTCGTAGACAAACCCGCGCTGGTTGCGCCAGGTCAGCTGGATCAGGCGATCGTGCCAGGCCACGATGCCTTCGCCGAAAAACGGCGCCGGTGTCGAGGCCTGCTGCAGGACGCGGCCGGTCTCCAGCTCGACCTTGCGCACGCTGGACTGGCCCAGTTCGCCGGTGCTCTCGTACAGGTAGCCGTCGAGATAGAACAGGCCTTCGGTAAAGGCGGCGGTGTCGTGCGGATAGGTGCGCACGACGGTATAGCCCTGGGTCGGGATGGTCTCGCCGCAGTGGGCGAGGGTGGGCAGCAGCAGGGCGGCGAAGAGCAGGCTGTAGGCGGTGCGTTGCATGCTGCAATCATCCCATGCCGCCGTCGCAGACTGTGGCGGCGCAGGCCGCCGGCCGGCGAAATAATGATTCGCTGAACGGTCGCATGCGCGGTGCCGGCATGTTGTCGCGGCTGCCACATCGGCGCTGCTAGGCTCGGCGCCACGTTCACCAACCGGAATGCCCGCATGATCAAGTCCCTTTCCCTCCTCGCGCTGCTGGGCGCCGCAACGCTTGCACCGCAGGCGCAGGCCGCCGGCAACATCGACTGCCAGCTGTCGTTCAACCTGTCGGGCTGGTCGGTGTTCTACAAGACCGCCAGCGGCACCGGCACCATCAAGTGCGACAACGGCGCGGTGATTCCGGTCAAGATCTCCAGCAAGGGCGGCGGCCTGACCGTCGGCAAGTCCAAGATCGTCGGCGGCCGCGGCACCTTCTCCGGTGCCTACAGCCTCAATGATCTGTTCGGCACCTACGCGGCGGCAGAAGCGCATGCCGGCGTGGTCAAGTCCAGCACAGCACAGGTGGTCACCAAGGGCGACATTTCGCTGGCCCTGGCCGGCACGGGCGAGGGCGTCGATCTGGGCGTGGCGGTGGGCAACTTCGTCATCGAGCGTCGCAAGTAAGACGCTGCGCAGTGCAGCGCAGGCGTCGCGAATGGTCGACGCCTGCCGGCACGCGCAACGCCAGCACAGGGCGCTCCCGCGCTGACGTGTTACGACCTCGGTGTTGCTGCTACGGCAAGCAGCTGCAAGGCTGCGTAGGCACGGAAGCAACAACAAAAAAAGGCCCTTTGCAGGGCCGTTTTTTATTGCGCGTGCCGCAGCTTAGCGACCGCGATTACCACCGCCGCCTGGCGGGCGACGATTGCCGCCACCCGGGGGACGACCACCCGGGCCGCCGGGTCCACGCGGCGCGCCGCCCGGGCCACCCGGACCGCGATTGCCGCCCGGACCACGGTTGCCACCGGGGCCGCCCGCACGTGCGCCGGTCGGGCGACCGGCCGCAGGACGTGCCGCGCCATACGGGCTGAAACCCGGGTTGGCGTGATCGGACGGGAAGCTCGGTGCGTTGCCCGGATGACCGTACGGGTGCTTGCGCTGACCCTGGCCCTGACCCTGCGACTGGCCCTGTCCGCCACCGGCGCCGCCACGCCCCGCGCCGCCTGCGCCGGGACGGGCATTGCCCGCGCCGCCACCTGGACGTGCGCCGCCCGGACCCTTCTTCGCGTACGGGCGTGCCTGGCCGGTGCCGGGGCCGCTGGGGCCGGCATTGCGGTGACCGCTCGGCCCGGTGCTCACGCCATCGGGCACGTACCAGCTGCGGAACGCGGCCGGGTTGCCGTCCGGCAGGGCGCGGTCGCCCTTGCCGGGAGCGCGCTGCTTGAACGGGCGCTGCTGCGACTGCTTGGCCGCCGCTTCGCCGCTGACGGTGAGGCCACCGCGGAAACCGCCCGGCTTGCCACGGCCACGGCCGCCGCGATCTTCGCGCAGGTTGTCGAAGCGACGCAGTTCACGGCCTTCGTCGGCGCCGGAGGTCTGGCCGTTGACGTAGGCATTGCTGCGGCCATCGCGCGAGACGTGCACGGTGGACTTGGCGGCGCGGCGCTGGCCGATCACCGGCTGCAGCGTCAGCGCCGACGGCGCGCCTTCTTCCAGCTTGAGTTCGGCGCGCAGGCTGTCGACCTTGTCCTGTGCCACTTCGATCGACTGCCCACGCAGCAGTTCGCGCGGCAGGGAGATCTTGCCGTAGCGGCTGCGCTTGAGGCGACTGACCTGGCAACCCTGCGACTCCCACAGGCGACGCACTTCGCGGTTGCGGCCTTCCTTGACCACCACGCGGAACCAGTCGTGCGAGTCGGTGCCGCCGATGCGTTCGATCTCGTCGAACTTGGCGCCGCCGTCTTCCAGCAGCACACCGCGCGACAGGCGCTCGATGATGGCGTCGGAGACCTTGTCCTCGCCTTCCGGGGCGCGTACGCGCACCACGTATTCGCGCTCGACCTCGTAGGAGGGGTGCATCATCGCGTTGGCCAACTCACCGTCGGTGGTCAGCAGCAGCAGGCCGGTGGTGTTGATGTCCAGGCGGCCGATGGCGATCCAGCGCGAGCCTTTCAATGCCGGCAGCGACTCGAACACGGTCGGGCGGCCTTCGGGGTCTTCGCGCGTGGTCACTTCGCCTTCGGGCTTGTTGTAGATCAGTACGCGCGAGGGCTCGGTCAGCGCGCTGGCCACGAAACTGCGGCCATCCAGCTCGATCTTGTCGCCGCTGCGCACCGACATGCCGGTCTGCGCGACGGCGCCATTGACCTTGATCAGGCCATCGGCAATGCGCTGTTCCAGCGCGCGGCGCGACCCCAGGCCGGCCTGGGCCAGCACCTTGTGCAGGCGCTCTTCCAGCTTGGGTGCTTCGGGCGCGCTGTCGCGCTTGAGGGAAAGCTTGTTCAACGACAGCTTGCGGGGGGTGTCACTCATGTGTCTGGCTCCGGCCGACGCGTTCTGGGTCGGCCTCTGGGTCGGAATCGGCTTCGTCAACAGCCACGGTCGTCGTCGCGACGGCGTTGTCTTCGTCTTCGTTCACTGCATCCGCGCGCGTTCCCGGCGCGGTGTCGGGGTCGCCCTCACGGGCGTCATCTGGGTCCAACGGATTCGGGTCCTGCGCCGAGGCATGCTCGGGGTGTTGCGGTGTGTCGTTACTGGATTCATCGGCGCTGGCGTGGTCATCGACCGCGTCGGCGTGGTGTTCGTGTGCGTCGTCGACTGCAGTGCCTGGGCTGGCAGTCTGGTCGCTGTTGTCTACGTCAACATCGGCATCGCCATCGGCATCAACGGCCAGCTCGGTATCGGCATCGACGTGCGTTGTGTCGTCGCTGTCGCTGGTTGCATCGGTGGTGCTGTCCGATGCCGGCAGCACATCCTCGGCATCGCGGTGTTCCGGCGCAGCGTCGACCGGGTCGGCATCCGCGTCAGCAGCTGCATCCGCCGCCGCGTCAGTCCGGGCGGCAATCGCCGCATCGGCGCCGGCGCCGTCTGCATCCGCCCTATCCGGGTCTGGATCTGTCTCCGGACCCGCTTCAGCATGCTCCGCACCCATCGCCGCCGACGCCGGGACCGCGCCATCCAGTTGGCCGTCGCGGTCCAACGGCAGCTGCGGTTCCAGCTCGGCAATGTCCTTCAACTCAGACAATGGCGGCAGCTCGTCCAATCGCTTGAGCCCGAAGTAATCCAGAAAGCCCTTGGTGGTGCCGAACAGGGCCGGCTTGCCGGGAACGTCACGGTGGCCGACCACGCGGATCCACTCGCGTTCTTCCAGCGCCTGGATGATGTTGCTGCTGACCGCCACGCCGCGCACCTGCTCGATCTCGCCGCGGGTGATCGGCTGGCGGTAGGCGATCAGCGCCAGGGTTTCCAGCGTGGCGCGGGTGTACTTGGTACGGCGCTCGGTCCACAGTCGGGCGACCCAGCCATGCACGTCCGCCTTGACCTGGAAGCGGAAGCCCGAGGCCACCTCGACCAGCTCCACGCCGCGCTCGGCGCAGCCGTCGCGCAGCAGTTCCAGCGCGCGCTCGACGCTGCCGGGCGGCGCAGGTTCTTCTTCCGGAAACACGCCCTGCAGCTGCGCCAGCGTCAGCGGCTGGCTGCTCGCCAGCAGGGCGGCTTCGATAATGCGGGTGATCAACGCTTGATCCATTCGGTGATCGGCTTCAGAGGGGTTCGTTGGCGGCATCGCTGTCATCGAATTCGCTGGAGAATTGCAGCGGCGCATTGGTATTGCCCAAGGCCAGCGACTTCACGTAGATCGGCGCCAGCGGCGCCTCCTGCACGATGTCCAGCAATTGCTCCTTGGCCAATTCGAGCAGCGCCAGGAAGGTGACCAGTACGCCGAGCTTGCCTTCTTCGGCCGTGAACAGCGATTCGAAACGGTAGAACCTGCCATCGTCCAGACGGCTCAGCACATCGCCCATGCGCTGGCGCACACTCAGCGCCTCGCGCTTGATCGCATGGCCGGTGAACAGTTCGGCGCGTTTGAGCACGTCGTACAGCGCCATCAGCATTTCTTTTAGTTCCACCGGCGGCGGCAGCTTGACCGCGGCGCGCTCGGGCAGATGCGCCTGCACCGGCGCGCTGTCGCGGCCCATGCGCGGCAGGGTGTCCAGATCCTCGGCAGCCTGCTTGAAGCGTTCGTATTCCTGCAGCCGGCGCACCAGCTCGGCGCGCGGATCGTTTTCTTCGCCTTCCTCGCTGGGCGGGCGCGGCAACAGCATGCGCGACTTGATCTCGGCCAGGATCGCGGCCATCACCAGATATTCGGCCGCCAGTTCGAAGCGCAGCTCCTGCATCACGTTGATGTAATCCACGTACTGCCGGGTGATCTCGGCGACGGGGATATCCAGGATGTCCAGATTCTGCCGGCGGATCAGATACAGCAGCAGGTCCAGCGGACCTTCGAAGGCATCCAGGATGACTTCCAGCGCGTCCGGCGGAATATACAGATCCTGCGGGATCTGCAGCACCGGTTGCCCATGCACCACCGCCAGCGGCATTTCCTGCTGCTGTGGCGGCGCGCTCGTGGCTGGCGGATTCGCGTCGTGCGCGAGTTCGGAATTCATCAGGTCGACATCGGGTCTTACGGTCGCCGGCCGCGGTCTGAGCCGCGCCTGCAGGGCTTTGCCTTGAATTATTGCGATCAATGTCGTGCCCGTGCCGGCACGATCCTACAAATCCACATACAACGTGCGCCGCGTGGCATGCGGCGACGGAACAGCGAGGAGGTCGTCTACGCGGGTCGGCGGTGGGCAGCGAATCGGTCGTCGAGGAGGCGTGGGGCCTGGGCCGACGGGCCGCTGCGTCCGATTGCGTGTGCAGTGGTGGCAAGGGTAATGCGTGCGCGGGGGCGGTGTCCAGCGCTGAGGCGGCTAGAATCCCGGGGCTGTTCTTCACGTCTTGGGCGAGGTGGCCTATGTGGTACGTAATCGAAGGGTATGACCGGGCCGACGCACTGGCGGCCCGGCAGCAGGCGCGACCGGCGCATCTGGCCCGTTTGCAGGCGCTGGCGGCGGCAGGTCGCTTGCTGGTGGCCGGCCCATGCCCGGCGATCGATGCCGAGGATCCGGGCCCGGCCGGTTTCAGTGGCAGCGTGGTCATCGCCGAGTTCGACGCGCTCGACGACGCCCGCGCCTGGGCCGATGCCGATCCGTATGTCGAGGCGGGCGTGTACGTTCGCACCGAGGTCCGCCCGTTCCGCCGGGTGCTGCCATGAGCCGGGTCGAGCGGATCCGTACCGCGCTGCAGGCGGCGCTGGCGCCGACCGAGCTGGAGGTGGTGGACGACAGCCATCGCCACGCCGGGCATGCCGGCGCGCGCGACGGGCGTGGGCATTTCAATGTGCGCGTGGTCAGCGCCGCCTTTGCCGGCAAGCCGCCGCTGGCACGGCACCGCGCGGTGTATGCCGCGGTCGGCGAGATGATGCAGACCGATATCCACGCGCTGTCGATCGAGGCGATCGCGCCGGGCGAGGCAGGGTAACCAGGCCACTCAACCCGCCGTCGTAGGAGCGCACCCGGGCGCGACTGGACTTGACTGATACCCCGTCGCGCCCGGGTGCGCTCCTACGGGGGCGACCGCTTCCTGCGCAGCGGACCAAACCGCTCCAACCGTGATCGCCGTCGACCTGCATCCGTGGACACATGGGCGGTATTTGTTGCGTCGCAACACATTGCTTCACGTATTCATCACTTGCAGATGCTTGATCTGTAAGCGTTTTCACGGGCGTGAAGACAGGGGTTTACGCCTTCGTATGAAAACGCTTACAGTCCGCGCCAGTTTTGGGAACTCGGTCGCGGAGGGCGACACGAATGGCCAAGGGTGCGGTCACCATCAAAGATGTCGCCAGGGAAGCACAGGTCTCCGTTGCAACGGTGTCGCGTGCGCTCAACGGGCATGACAACGTCGCCGGGCCGGTGCGCCAGCTGGTGCAGGACGTGGCCGCGCGGCTGCGCTACAGCCCGCATGCGGCAGCCCGCAGCCTGAGCAGCCGACGCACCCAGACCCTGGGCGTGGTGCTGCCGGACCTGTATGGCGAATTCTTTTCCGAGCTGATCCGCGGAATCGATGGTGCGGCACGCGCCGCCGGCCAGCATCTGCTGGTGTCCAGTTACCACGGCGACCCGGAGGCGCAGGGCAGGGCATTGCAGTCCATGCGCGGGCGCGTGGATGGTCTGCTGGTGTTGTCGCCGTATGCCGAGCAGCCCGGGTTCCTCACCGACAACCTGCCGCAGGCGCTGCCCACGGTATTGATCAACGCGCACGTTCCCGGCGATGCCTATCCGGTGCTGAGCATCGACGACCACGCCGGCGCGATGGCGATGACCGAACATCTGTTGTCGGCCGGACATCGGCGCATCGCCTTCATCGGCGGTCCGGTGCTCAACTTCGATGCGCGCGAACGCCTGCGCGGCTTCCGCGATGCCATCGCCGCCTACGGCGATACCGCGCAGGGCATCGAATTCCCCGGCGACTTCGACGAGGCCTCTGGCCACCGCGCCGGGCAGGCGATGCTGGCCGGCGGCGCGCTGCCCGACGCGGTATTCGCCGCCAACGACATGACCGCGCTGGGCTGCCTGTACGCGTTTGCCCAGGCCAATGTCTCGGTGCCCGGCGACGTGGCACTGGCCGGTTTCGACGATATTCCACTGGCCCGTTTCGTCCACCCGGCGCTGACCACGATGCGGGTCAGCATCGCGCGCCTGGGCGAGCAGGCGATGTCCCGGCTGATGCGGCTGGTGGACCAGCCCGGCCGCGATGACGGCATCCGCCAACTGCTCACGCCCGAGCTGGTGATCCGCGCCTCCTGCGGCGCCGGCGAGCCCGGCCCCTGAGGTTTCCTGCCCGCTGACCCTTTTCGCGGACGTTCTGTCCGCTCCCGCTGCCCCCCGCAGCGGTCGTTCCTGCAAGTCGCAACGCCACAACAACAATCTGTACCGATCCCTGGAGGGACCAATGCGCCACCACTACCCCCATTCCGCCAGTCCGGCGCGCAAGCTGCTCAGCTGCGCCCTGGCCAGTTGCCTGTTGCTTGGTGCCGCACCGGCCTTTGCGCAGAGTGCTGCGGCGACCATCCGCGGCCAGGTCACCGTCGACTCGGCACCTGCCAGCCAGGCCCAGGTCACTGCGACCAATCTCGCCACCGGCCTGACCCGCACCGTGCAGGTCAGCAACGGTGGCTACTCGCTCGGCGGCCTGCCGCCGGGTTCGTACCGCCTGGACGTCACCGCCAACGGCCAGACCACCTCGCAGAACGTCACCGTGCAGGTCGGCCAGACCGCAACCCTGAACCTGGGTGTCGGCGGCGAACCGGCCACGGCTGACGGTGGTAACGCCACCACGCTGGACGCGGTGCAGGTCAAGGCTCCGCCGGTACTGGTGGAAACCCGTACCTCCGAGAACGCCACCTACATCTCCAACGTGCAGATCCAGAACCTGCCGCGTGCCACGCGCAACTTCCTGGAACTGGCCGACACCGTGCCGAACGTGCAGTTCACCCGCGAGGCCAACGGCACCACCAAGGTGCGCTCGGGCGCTACCTCGGCCGAAGGCACCAACGTCTACATCGACGGCGTGAGCCAGAAGAACTACGTGCTGACCGGCGGCGTCAGCGGCCAGGATTCCAGCCGCGGCAATCCGTTCCCGCAGTCGGCGATCGGCGAGTACAAGGTCATCACCTCCAACTACAAGGCCGAGTTCGACCAGGTCAGCGGCGCGGCCATCGTGGCCTCGTCCAAGTCCGGTACCAACGATTTCCACGGCAGCTTCTTCTGGGATACCAGCAACGACAGCTGGCGCGAAGAAAGCCCGCTGGAAAAGCGCGCCGGCGTGCGTGACGACTTCGAGGAAACCCAGTACGGCGCCACCTTTAGCGGCCCGATCCTGAAGGACAAGGCGCATTTCTTCGTCGCCTATGAAGCCAAGGAATACACCACCCCGAACGTGGTGATCCCCGGTTCGATCTATTCGGACCGCGTCGATCAGCTGCCCACGCAGTTGCAGCCGCTGGTCGCCACCTACAGCACGCCGTTCAAGGAAGACCTGTACTTCGCCAAGATCGACTGGACCATCGGCGACAACAGCCTGTTCGAGCTGAGCGGCAAGTACCGCAAGGAAGACGAGCTCAACGACGTCGGCGGCACCTCGACCCTCGAGCACGGCAGCATCAACGGCCAGGAAGAAAAGCGCGCCAACCTGCGTTGGCAGTACAGCGGCGCCAACTTCCTCAACGAAGCCAACCTCAGCTACGAGAGCGCGTTCTGGAACCAGGCGCCGATCAACAACGGCACCGGTTATGTGCTGAGTTATGCGCCAGTGCGCGGCATCGAGGACGAAGTGCTGTCCGCCGGCGCCGGCAGCAGCTTCCAGCGCAAGGGTCAGAAGGGCTGGACCTTCCAGGACGATTTGACCCTGAACAGCCTGGAATGGCACGGCGCGCACACCGTCAAGATGGGCGTGAAGTTCAAGAGCATCGATCTGGATTCCACCCAGTTCAATCCAGCCAACCCGCAGTACTACTACAACATCCTCGGCGATCTCGAAACGCCGTACCGGGTGCGCTTCGGTGCGCCGCTGGTCGAAGGTGGCGGTTCGGTGGTGTCCAAGAACAAGCAGTACGGCATCTACCTGCAGGACGACTGGGAGGTCAACGAGCACTGGACCCTGAACCTGGGCGTGCGCTATGACTACGAAGAAACCCCGGCGTTCCTGGACTTCGTGACCCCGTCCGACGTCGCCGGTGCGCTGCAGAACTGGCCCAACCTGCAGAACGCCAACTACGACATCAACAACTTCATCAGCACCGGCAACAACCGCAAGGCATTCAAGAATGCCTGGCAGCCGCGCCTGGGTGCCTCTTACGACCTGTTCGGCGATCAGGCTCACGTGATCTATGGCGGTGCCGGCCGTGCCTACGACCGCAACATCTTCGATTACCTGGCGCTCGAGCAGCTCAACAACTCGTTCAAGTCCTACAGCTATTACTTCACCAACCCCAACAACCAGAATAGCCAAGCCTGCCTGGGCGACCCGTGCGTGGCCTGGAATCCGGCTTACAACACCCAGGAAGGTCTCGACGCACTGGCGGCAACCAGCAGTGGCGGCGGCGGTCGCGAGGTCTACCTGATCGACAACAACATCAAGACCCCGTACTCGGATCAATTCAGCATCGGCATGCGCAACATGGTGCCGCTGTGGGGCCAGGACTGGTTCACCGACGTGACCCTGAGCCGCATCGAAAGCCATGACGGCTTCGCGTTCGTGCGCGGCAACCGTCTGCCGGACGGGTCGTTCTTCCAGCCGGGCACCACTTCCGGCTCGCCGACCGACGGCCCGGATGGCTATAGCGCCATCGTGCTGGGGACCAACGGCGTGGAAACCCGCAACAACCAGCTCGCCCTGCAGGTCGAAAAGCCGTTCGACGAGGAGTCCGGCTGGGGCCTGACGGTGGCCTACACCTATTCCGATGCCAAGGAGAACCGCCAGTTTGGCGAGCATTACGCACTGGACCGCGAGCGCGTTGAAGACTACGGCTGGCGCGAGGCCGGCGGCATTCCGAAGAATCGCCTGGTGGTCACCGGCATCTACGAGCTGCCGTACGAGATCAAGCTGTCCGGCAAGCTGTCGCTGGCCAGCCAGACCGCGCGCTACGGGCAGAACTGCCTGGCCGGCAACGACCAGTGCTACATCGTGCAGTTCAAGCCGGACGGTACGTTGGGCTACAAGGAGTTCAGCATCGCCGCCAATAAAGAGTGGGATACCGGCGCAGGTGTCAAATTCAACGTGCGTGCGGATATCCTCAACGTGTTCAATTGGGTGAACTACGCCAACTTTAACGGCGAGACCGGGACACTCGGAGACTTGAACACGGCTTACGGCACCCCGACCGGCGTGCTGGCGTCGCCGATGCGTACCTTCCGACTGGCCTTCGGCCTGAACTGGTGAGGTACTCGACCGCCCCGGCAGCTGCCGGGGCGGTCGAACTCGGCGCTTGGATAGGGTAGGTTGGCGTGCGAGATGTAATCGATTACACAAGTGGGGGGCGGATGAACAGGGGCAGGACTTCGTATTGGTTGACGATTCCACTATTGCTGGGCGCGCTGGTGCTGGCGTCCTGCAAGCAGGCCGAGGAACCCAAGGTGGCTGAAAAGAAGGCGCCGGTGAAAGTCATCCTGGTGGAAGCGCAGCTGCCACCCAAGCCGGTCAAACCCGCGCTGCCGCCGCTGTTCTCGGACATCGAGCGCCGCACCTTCCAGTTTTTCTGGGACACCACCAACGAACTCAATGGGCTGTCGCCGGACCGCTTTCCGTCGCGCCCGTTCGCCAGCATCGCCTCGGTGGGGTTCGCGCTGACCGCGTACCCGATCGGCATCGAGAACGGCTGGGTCAGTCGCAATCAGGCGATCGACCGCACCCTGACCACACTCAAATTCTTCCGCGATGCGCCAATGGGGCCGCAGCGGACCGGTAGGGCCGGGTACAAGGGCTTCTACTACCACTTTCTGGACATGCAGCAGGGCAACCGTTACGACAGCTGGGTCGAGCTGTCGAGCGTGGATACCGCGCTGCTGATGATGGGCGTGCTGTTCACCCAGTCGTATTACGACGGCGACGACCCGCGCGAAAAGGAGATCCGGCAGATCGCCGATGCGCTGTACAAGCGCGTGGACTGGCGCTGGCTGCAGCAGCGCGCACCGCTGATCTCGATGGGCTGGTTCCCCGAGAGCGGCTTCATCGACCACGATTGGATGGGCTACAACGAGGCGATGATGTTGTACATCCTCGCGCTGGGCTCGCCGACCCATGGCGTGGACGTGGATGCCTGGACCAGCTGGACCCGCACCTACAACAACGACTGGGGTGTCTACCAGGGCCAGGAATACCTGTCCTTCGGCCCGCTGTTCGGTCACCAGTACAGCCATGTCTGGATCGACTTCCGCGATATCCAGGATCAGTACATGCGCGAACGCGGCATCGACTATTTCCTCAACAGCCGCCGCGCCACCCTGGCCCAGCGCGACTACGCCATCGACAACCCGATGAAGTGGAAGGACTACGGCGAGAACGTCTGGGGCCTGACCGCGGGCGACGGCCCGCAGAACACCAGCCAGGAATACCGTGGCGAGCAGCGCCAGTTCCGCCACTATTCCTCGCGCGGCGCCGGCCTGCGCGAGAACTTCGACGACGGCACCATCGTGCCGTCGGCGGCGATCTCCTCGATCGTGTTCGCCCCGGAAGTGGTGATCCCGGCCACCGAGGAAATGCACAAGCGCTATGGCGACTTCCTGTATTCCAGCTACGGCTTCCTGGACTCGTTCAATCCCAGCTTCAACTACGACATTCCGCTCAAGACCGGGCGCATGGTGCCGGACCGTGGCTGGGTGGCCAGCGACTACATCGCCATCGACCAGGGCCCGATCCTGGCGATGATCGCCAACTACCAGAACGAATTTGTCTGGACCGTGATGAAGAAGAACCCCTACATCCGGGCCGGTCTGGAACGCGCCGGCTTTACCGGCGGCTGGCTCACCCCCGAAGGCGAGCCGCAGCCGGCGCCGCAGAAGGACGAGCAAAAGGCCGCCGCCCGCGCGCTGGGCATGGCCGAGTCGCGTGCCGCCGCCGCCCAGGCCCAGCAAGACCCCTCGCAACGCCAAAAACCCGAGTAATCCGTGCGCCTTTTGAAACTGTTGATGATCTCCGCCGCACTGTGTGTGGGTGTGGCGGGATGCGAACGCTCCGACCCCGGCAAGACCACCGTGCGCTTCTGGGCCATGGGCAAGGAGGCCGAAGTGGTCGCCGAGCTGGTGACCGAGTTCGAGAAGCAAAACCCCGACATCCATGTGGATGTGCAGAACATCCCGATGACGGCGGCGCACGAAAAACTGCTGACCGCCTTTGCCGCCGATGGCTTGCCGGACGTGTGCCAGCTCGGCAACACCTGGCTGCCGGAGTTCGCCTTGCTGGACACGCTGGAACCGATGCAGCCGTATGTGGCGCGTTCCAGGATCGTCGACCCGCAGGATTATTTCCCCGGCGTGTGGGACACCAACCTGGTCGACGGCACCCTGTATGGCGTGCCGTGGTATGTGGACACCCGGCTGCTGTTCTATCGCAAGGACCTGCTGCGCGAGGCCGGCTATAGCGAGATGCCCAAGACCTGGGCCGAGATGGAACAGGTGATGGCGGCGATCAAGCGCAAGGTCGGCCCGGACCGCTACGCCATCCTGATGCCGCTCAACGAGTTCGAGCAGCAGCTGTCGTTCGCGCTGCAGCAGGACGACCGCCTGCTGCGCGACCACGACAACTACGGCAACTTCCGCGGCGAGGGCTTCCGCAAGGCGCTGGGCTTCTACGACACCATGTATCAGAAAGGCTGGGCGCCGAAGGTCTCCGAGACCCAGGTCTCCAACGTCTGGTACGAGTTCTTCAACGGCTATTACGCGTTCTATCTGTCCGGCCCGTGGAACGTGCGCGAGTTCAAGCTGCGCCAGCCGCCGGGCATGGAAGGCAAGTGGGGCACTGCGCCGCTGCCGGGGCCCAACGGTCTGGGCGCGGGCATTGCCGGCGGTTCCAGCCTGGTGATCTTCAAGTCGTCGCAGCACAAGGACGCCAGCTGGAAGCTGATCGAATACCTGTCGCAGCCGCAGGTGCAGGCGCGCTTCCACGCCATCATCGGCGACCTGCCGCCGCGCCGCAGCACCTGGAAGTTGCCCTCGCTGGCCAACGACGAACTGGCGCATGCCTTCGGCGACCAGCTGGAGCGGGTCAAGGCCACGCCCAAAGTGCTGGAGTGGGAGCGCATCGTGCAGGAAATGCGCCTGGTGACCGAACGCGTGGTGCGTGGCGGCCAATCACATGAGGCCGCCGTGCAGGAACTGGATAAACGCGTGGACGAGATTCTGGCCAAGCGCCGCTGGATCTTCGAACAGGAGGGCGGGCATGTCGGTCCGGCTGGTGAATCGGCAACGCCTGCGGCGACACCTGCCGCAGCGCCAGCACCGGCAGCGGGCGAGGGAGCGGCACGATGATGAAGCGTAATTCCGTCGCCGGCTGGGTGTTCGCCGCGCCGTCGATCCTGGTGCTGGGCATGTTCTTCGGCGTGCCGGTGTTCGCCGCGCTGGTGCTCAGCGTCACCGACTTCGATCTGTACGCGCTGGCCGACAGCGGCCATCTGCGCTTCGTCGGCCTGGGCAACTACATCGACCTGCTGCAGACGCCGCTGTTCTGGAAGTCGTTGTGGAACACCACGTATTTCGTGCTGCTGGGCGTGCCGATGTCGATCGGCGTGTCGCTGGGCGCGGCATTGCTGCTCAATGCCAAGGCCTCGCGCTTCAAGGCGTTGTTCCGTACCGCCTTGTTCGCCCCGGTAGTGACCACGCTGGTGGCGGTGGCGGTGATCTGGCGCTATCTGTTCCACATCAAATACGGCCTGGTGAACTTCGGTCTGAGCCATCTGGGCATCGCCCCGATCGACTGGCTGGGCGACCCGCGCTGGGCGATGCCGACCATCATGCTGTTCGCGGTGTGGAAGAACTTCGGCTACAACATGGTGATCTTCCTGGCCGGGCTGCAGGCGATCCCGCAGGACCTGTATGAGGCCGCGCGCATCGATGGCGCCTCGCGCTGGAAGCAGTTCCTGCATATCACCCTGCCGATGCTCGGCCCGGTGCTGATGGTGGTCGGGGTGATCACCATCTCCGGCTATTTCCAGCTGTTCGCCGAGCCCTACGTGATGACCCGCGGCGACCCACTGCAAAGCACCGTGAGCGTGCTGTATTTCATGTTCGAGGAAGGCTTCAAGTGGTGGAACCTCGGCCGCGCGTCGGCGGTGGCGTTCCTGTTGTTCCTGATCATCCTGGCAGTGACCACCGTGATGCTGCGCTTTGGCCGCAAGAGGGATTTGATATGAGTCGTGATGTCGGCCAATCGCGCTGGAATGGCGTGCTGATCAACGGTGGCCTGCTGCTGCTGGCGCTGGTCAGCCTGGCGCCGCTGCTGTGGATGCTGTCGGTGTCGTTCATGCCCACCGGCGAGGCCAGCCGCTTCCCGCCGCCGATGCTGCCCTCGGCGTTCACCACCGCCAACTACCACGAACTGTTCGCGCGCACCGGCATGGCGCGCAACTTCGCCAACAGCCTGATGGTGTCCGGGCTGATCACGCTCGGTTCGCTGCTGATCAACACCATGGCCGGCTATGCGTTCGCCAAGCTGCAGTTCGTTGGCCGCGAGCGCATCTTCAAGATCCTGATGGCCGCGTTGGTGATCCCGGCGCAGGTGGCGATGCTGCCGTTGTTCCTGTTGATGAAGCAGCTGCATCTGGTCAACAACATCGGCGGGGTGGTGGTGCCGGCGCTGGCGACGGTGTTCGGCATCTTCCTGGTGCGCCAGTACGCGCGCAGCATTCCCGATGAACTGATCGAGGCCGCGCGCATCGACGGCGCCAGCGAGATGCGGATCTTCTTCCAGATCGTGCTGCCGATGCTCAAGCCGGTGCTGGTCACCTTGACCATCTTCACCTTTATGGGCTCGTGGAACGATTTCATGTGGCCGCTGATCGTGCTGACCGACCAGGAGCAGTACACCTTGCCGGTGGCGCTGGCCGCACTGTCGCGCGAGCACATCATGGACGTGGAGCTGATGATGGCCGGCGCAGTGGTGACGGTGATTCCGGTGCTGCTATTGTTCGTCGCGCTGCAGCGCTACTACATCCAAGGTCTTCTGCTGGGGAGTGTGAAGGGGTGAAGCCAATGTTCCTGCGATTGTTTGCCATGACCGCTGTTGCCACCTCTGCGGTCACGGCGCAGGCGCAGGAACGCGTGCTCGACGGCTTCAACGACATCGGCGCCTGGCGCCTGGTGGTGTCCAACCAGGTCAGCGGCTCGCTGCGGCCGGTCGCCACCAGTGCCGGCGGGCATGCGCTGTGCCTGGACTACAACTTCAACGGCGTGTCCGGCTATGTCGGCATCCGCCGCAACCTGCCGATCGACTATCCGGACAATTATCGCATCGGCTTTGCGCTGCGCGGCGACTCGCCGTCCAACGACCTGCAGGTCAAGTTGATCGATGCCAGCGGCGACAACGTGTGGTGGGTCAACCGGCCCGGCTTCAACTTCCCGAAGAACTGGACCACCGTCGGCTATCGCAAGCGCAACATCGAAAAGGCCTGGGGCCCGGGCCAGGACAAGCAACTGCGCAGCAGCGCAGATGTCGAGTTCACCATCTACAACAAGGTCGGCGGCAAGGGCACGGTGTGCTTCGACCGCCTGACGCTCACGCCGCTGCCGCCGGAAGACACCTCGCCGTTGAAGGCCGAGGCGATCACCGATACCGCGCCCGCACTGGAACAACGCCTGGCCGACGGCAAGCCGGAGACCTTCTGGCTCAGCGGCGCGGTCAAGCAACAGACCGTCACGCTGGACCTGGGCAAGGTGCGCGAATTCGGCGGCGCGGTGGTGCAGTGGGTCCCCGGCCTGCAGGCCTCGCAGTACGTGGTGCGCGCGTCAAGCGACGGGCGCGGCTGGCGCGACCTACGCACCGTCACGGCCGGTGCCGGCGGCACCGATTGGCTGGCGCTGCCGGACACCGAGGCGCGTTACCTGCGCTTCGATCTTAAGGACGGCCCCAACTGGCGCTACGGCATCAAGGAAGTGCAGCTGCAGCCGCTGGCGTTTGCGGCGACCCCGAATGACTTCATCAAGTCGCTGGCCGCGCAGATGCCGCGCGGCAGCTATCCGCGCGGTTTCTCCGGCGAGCAGCCGTACTGGACCATCCTGGGTCTGGATGGCGGCACCGAGCAGGGCCTGATCGGCGAGGACGGCGCGGTGGAAGTGGGCAAGGGCGGCTTCAGCATCGAGCCGTTCGTGGTCACCGGCGGCAAGCTGCTGCACTGGTCCGATGTCAGCAGCGAGCAGAGCCTGCAGGACGATTACCTGCCGATTCCCAGCGTCGACTGGCATCACGACCTGATGAACCTGCGCGTGACCGCGTTCGTGCAGGGCACCCCGGATCAGGCGCAACTGGTCGCACGCTATCAGCTGCACAACACCGGCAAGGAGGCGCGTGACTTCACCCTGGCGTTGGCGGTGCGGCCGTTCCAGGTCAACCCGCCGGCGCAGTTCCTCAATACCCTGGGCGGTGTCAGCCGGATCGAACAACTGGCGGTGGAGGGCGCGCAGGTCAGCGTCAACGGCAAGCCGCGGGTATTCGCCGCACAACGTCCGGATGCCGGCTTTGCCAGCGCCTTCGACAGCGGCATGGATGTCAGCCATCTCACCGCCGCCACGCCGCCGACGATCACCCAGGTCAAGGACGACACCGGCCTGGCTTCGGGCGTGCTGCTGTATCGCTGGAAGCTGGAGCCCGGCCAACAACGCGAGGTGGCGCTGGTGATTCCGCAGACCGGCACCGCGCAACTGCCGGCCGGCTTCGATGCCGACAAGGCGCAGCAGCAGGTGGCCCAGCAGTGGCGCAGCAAGCTCGATCGCGTGCGCATCAGCGTGCCGGCCGAAGGCAAGCCGGTGGTCGACACCCTGCG
Organism: Xanthomonas sp. NCPPB 1826; assembly: GCF_056725285.1. Taxonomy (NCBI): domain Bacteria; kingdom Pseudomonadati; phylum Pseudomonadota; class Gammaproteobacteria; order Lysobacterales; family Lysobacteraceae; genus Xanthomonas; species Xanthomonas sp. NCPPB 1826. The sequence continues at coordinate 2,812,058 of NZ_CM161521.1, read as the reverse complement.
CACCGCGTTGGCGCATATGTTGATCTCGCGCATCGGCCCGCGCCTGCAGCCGGGCACGCGCTCGTATTCGCGCAGCTGGATCCGCGACGGCGCGATGATTTCCGAAGGCCTGCTGCGGCTCGGCCGCGAAGACGTGGTGCGCGAGTACATCGACTGGTTCGCCCCGTATCAGTTCGCCGACGGCATGGTGCCGTGCTGCGTGGACGACCGCGGCAGCGACCCGGTGCCCGAGAACGACAGCCATGGCGAGCTGATCTTCAACATCGCCGAGTACTACCGTTACACCGGCGACAAGGCGTTCCTGGAAAAGATGTGGCCGCACGTGACCGGCGCCTACGACTACATGGAAAAGCTGCGCGCCAGCGAGCGCACCGAAGACAACTTCATGCGCAACCCGGCCTTCTACGGAATGATGCCGGTGTCGATCAGCCACGAAGGCTATTCGGCCAAGCCGGTGCATTCGTACTGGGACAACTTCTGGGCGCTGCGCGGCTACAAGGATGCGGCGATGCTGGCCGGCGCACTCGACAAGCCCGACGAGGTCGCCCGCTTCAGCGCCGCACGCGACGAATTCAGTGGCGACCTGGTCGCCTCGCTGGGGGCGGCGGTGCGCCAGCACAGTCTCGATTTCCTGCCCGGCTCGGCCGAGCTGGGCGACTTCGATGCGACCTCGACCACCATCGCGCTGGCCCCGGGCGGCGAGCAGCAACGCCTGCCGCAGGACCTGTTGACCAATACCTTCGAGCGCTACTGGAAGGAGTTTTCCGACCGCCGCGACGGCAAGCGCGCATGGAAGGACTACACGCCCTACGAATGGCGCAACGTGGCCGCGTTCGTGCGTCTGGGCTGGCGCGACCGCGCCTGGGACGCCACCGCGTTCTTCTTCAAGGACCGTGCGCCGCAACCCTGGAACCAATGGGCCGAAGTGGTCTCGCGCACGCCGCGCACGCCGTTCTTCGTCGGCGACCTGCCGCATGCCTGGGTCGCCTCGGATTTCGTGCGCTCGGTGCTGGACATGTTCGCCTACGGACGCGAATCCGACGCCAGCCTGGTCATCGCTGCCGGCACGCCGACGCGCTGGTTCGAGGGCAAGGGCATCGGCATCGCCGAGCTGCGCACACCGTACGGGCGCCTCAATTACACCTTGCAGCGCACCGACAAGCAGCTGGTGCTGCAACTGCAGCCCGGCCTGATCCTGCCGCCGGGCGGGGTGGTGCTGCCGTGGCCGTACCAGGGCACGCCGGGCAAGGCCAGCATCAACGGTGAATCTGCCGAATGGCAGAACGGGGAACTGCGGATTCAACAGCTGCCGGCCAACGTGCAGATCGATGTGCCCAGCGCGGTGCGGCGGGCCGAGCGCGCCTCGCAATGAACGACGCGGCTCGACCGACCCGGGCAGCGCCGGTGCGGCGCGGCGGCGGGTGGCCGGTCGCGTGGCTGGCGCTGCTACTGTGCTTTGTCGCTGTACACGCCACGCAGGCCGCGCAACCCGCACAACTCGAGCAGACCGACCAGGCAGCACACGCATCCTCGGCAGTGCAGTCGCCGGGCGCGGCGCAGCGCGAGATGACCCTGGTCACGCTCAACCTGCATCACGACCGCGAAGACTGGCCGGCGCGTCGCGCCTATATCGCCAGACAGCTCAAGCAACTGGCGCCGGACGTGATCGCGCTGCAGGAAGTGATCGAGCGCCGCGGCAGCGTGGAGAACCAGGCCGCCTGGTTGGCGCGCAAGCTGGATTACGACTACACCTTCGCCTCGGCCGATCCGGTCGGTGCGCCCAAGCGCTACGGCAACGCGTTGCTGAGCCGGCGCACGGTGCTGGCCCGGCATCAGCGCCTGCTGCAGCCGCTGGACGACTACCGCGTAGCCGCGCATCTGCAGGTCGATGTCGACGGCCAGCCGATCAATGTCTACGTCACCCACCTCAATGAACGTGCCGATGCGCGTGGCACGGCCACACGCACGCGTCAGGTCGCCGACCTGCTGGACTTCATTGCCTCCAACAGCGAGCAGGCCCCGGTCGTGATCGCAGGCGATTTCAACACCGCCGCCGATGCCCTCGATCTGGAAGCGCTACGCAAGGGCTACGGCGACAGCTACGGCAGCGTGCATCGAAACAGCGACGCCACCGTCAGCACCTTGAACCTGCATGTCTTCGACACGCCGGCGCGGATCGACCACGTGTTCTTCCAGCAGAACCGCCTGCTGGCGCGCGAAGCGCGCATCCTGTTCGACACCCCGTATGCCGAAGGGCGCTGGGCCTCGGATCACTACGGCGTCTGGGTGCGCCTGCAGCTCGCGCCCGATCAGCCGTAACTCGACCCCTACATCAACCACGTAGGAGCGCACCCGGGCGCGATGGGCTTTACCGATAACGCCCCATCGCGCCCAGGTGCGCTCCTACGAGAAGCTGCAGATTGCAGCGCCGCCACGCTCACCCATGCAGGCGATTGAAGATCTGCACACCGGCCAGCCACACGCCGGCCATGCTGCCGAAGTTGGTCAGCAGGAAGGTCAGCACCACGCGCGAGACGCGATTGCGGTACCAGCCGCGCAAGGTCTGCGCATCGTCGCGCAGCGACAGGAAATCGCCATAGGCCGGCTTGCGCATATGCACTTCGACCAGGGCGGCGAACGCACCGGTCGGCACGCTCAGGCGGAACGGCTTGAAGGGCGCCACGACCGCCGCAGTGAGGATGCTCAACGGGTGGCTGCCGGCCAGCAGGCAGCCCAGCGCGGCCAGTCCGCCGGTATACATCGCCCACTGCAACAACAGGTCTGCGCCCATGCTCAGGCCGCCGCGCCAGAACCCGATGCCGATGCCGGTGATGATGACCGCCAGGATGCCCAGCGTGATCCACGGAATGCGCTTGCGCTGCTGCACGTATTCCAGCGACTCGCGCAACGGGCCGGGTGCGGCGGTGTCCTGCTCCAGGTGGCGTGCAAGCCCGGCCAGATGTCCTGCACCGACCACCGCCAGGATCTCGCGCTGATCGGTGGTGGCTTCCTCGCGCAGGCGCGTGGCCATGTACTGGTCGCGCTCGGCGATCACGGTCTCGTACAGCTCCGGGCTTTCGCTGGCAAAGTCGCCGAAGCTGGCCTCCAGCATGTCGCCCTGCTTGAGCTTTTCGATTTCCTCTTCGCCCACCTCGTCGGCCGCGAACAGGCCGCCAAGCAGGCCGCCAGCCAGTTTCATCTTGCCGAAGAATCCCAGCCGCCCGGACGCGCGCTTGAAGGTCAAGCCGACTTCGCGATCGATCAGGTGCACCGGCAGGCCTTGCGCGCGCGCCAGGTTCACCGCTTCCTTCAATTCCGCGCCCGGCTCGATACCGAGCTGCTTGGCCAGGCGGCGCTGGTAGGCGGCCAGGGCGAGGTTGGCCGCAAACAAGGCCACCCGGCCCTTGCGAATCACCTGCACCAGGTCCAGGCGGGCGAGGGCATCCGGGTCGCTGAGCGCCTGCAGGCGCTGCGCGTCCAGTTCCACCGCCACCGCGTCGTAGCGGCCGCTGCCGATCGCCCGCTGCACCGCGGCCACGCTGGCCAGCGAGACATGCGCGGTGCCGAGCAGGGTATAGCGCACGCCATCGCGTTCGACGATGCGATGCGGCTGGCCGGACAGCGCATCGTCCAGAACGTGGGTGGTTTGCTCAGTCATGGGGTCATTCATCAGAAGGAGGGGCGGTGTCACCGGAGCCGAGCGCGCGTTGCATCTGCACGCCGTCCAGCCAGCGACCATGCTTGCGGCCGATACCGGTGAACACTCCGACCGTGCGAAAACCAAAACGTTCATGCAGCCGTCGCGATGCCAGGTTGTCGGCATCGCCGATCACCGCAATCATCTGTCGATAGCCGCGCTGTTGGCAGCGTGCGATCAGCTCGCCGAGCAAGGCCTTGCCGATGCCGTGGCCCTGCGCGCCGCTGGCGAGATAGATCGAATTCTCGACGGTCCAGCGGTAGCCGGCGCGTGCGCGATAGGCGCCGACGTAGGCATAGCCGACCACCACGCCATCGCGCTCGGCAACAAGATAGGGGTAGCCGGCATCCACGCCCGCGCGCACCCGTGCAGCCATCTCATCGCGCGATGGTGCGCTGTATTCGTAGCTGTTGACCCCGGCAATCTGCTCCGCATAGATCGCGGTGATGGCCGGGATGTCCGCGTCGCGGACTTCGCGCAACTCGACAGGCATGCGGTCAGTCGATGTAGCGCTTGAGCAGGTCGCCATACGCATCGATACGGCGATCGCGCAGGAACGGCCAGATGCGGCGCACGTGTTCGCTGCGCTGCAGGTCGACGTCGCACACCAGCACCGTCGGGTCCTGTCCGGCTTCGGCGATGAACTCGCCCTGTGGCCCCAGCACATGGCTGTTGCCCCAGAACTGGATGCCCGACGCGCCCAACGGCGAGGGCTCATGGCCGACGCGGTTGCACGACAGCACCGGCACCCCGTTGGCGACCGCATGGCCGCGATGGCTGAGTACCCAGGCATCGCGCTGGCGCTCCTGCTCGGGTTGCTGGTCATCCGGATCCCAGCCGATCGCGGTGGGGTAGAGCAGCAGTTCCGCACCGGCCAGCGCCATCAGGCGCGCCGCTTCGGGGTACCACTGGTCCCAGCACACCAGCACGCCGAGCCGGCCGACCGAGGTATCGATCGGCGCAAAGCCCAGATCGCCCGGGGTGAAATAGAACTTTTCGTAGAAGCCCGGGTCGTCCGGGATATGCATCTTGCGGTACTTGCCGAGCAGGCGGCCGTCCTTTTCGAACACGACCGCAGTGTTGTGATACAGCCCGGCTGCGCGGCGCTCGAACAACGAGGCCACCAGCACCACGCCGTGTTGCTTGGCCAGCGCGCCCAGCCGCTCGGTGCTGGGGCCGGGGATCGGCTCGGCCAGGTCGAATTCGTCCACCGACTCGTGCTGGCAGAAATACGCACCGTTGTGCAGTTCCTGCAGCAGCACCAGCTTGGCGCCCTGTGCGGCGGCTTCGGCCACGCGCGATTCGATGATGGCCAGATTGGCCGCGGCGTCGCCGTGGTTGCGCTCCTGGATCAGCGCGACGGGAAGGAGATGACGGGTCATGGCGATTCGTCCAGCTAGGTGACGCACTAAGGTAGCGCGCGATGGTGTAACACCGGCCTGCCGGCCGGAACAGGAGTGACTCAGGCAGCCAGCAGACCGGCGGGCAGCTGCATGGTCAGACAGTGCAGGCTGCCGTTCTGCCAGATCAATGGGCGGCACGGCACCGGCACGATGACGTGCTGCGGAAACGCCTCGGCCAGTACCGCCTGCGCGCCCGCATCGGCCTTGTCGCCGTAAGCCGGCATCAGCACCGCACCGTTGACGATCAGGAAGTTGGCGTACGAGGCGGCCAGACGCCGGCCCTGGTCCAGGATCGGCTCCGCCCACGGCAACACGAACAGCCGATACGGCTGCCCATCGGCCTTGCGCAACGCAGCCAGTTCGGCGCCCATCGCCTGCAGTTCGGTGTAATGCGAATCGCTGGCCACGTCGCAGCCCTGGTAGACGATCGCATCCGGGCCGGCGAAGCGCGCCAGCGTATCGATATGCGCATCGGTATCGTCGCCTTCCAGATAGCCGTGATCCAGCCACAGCACGCGGTCCTGCGCCAGCCACGCGGCAAGATCGGCACTCAGCGACTCGCGCGTGCGCTGCGGATGCCGCTCGTGCAGGCACTTCCAGGTGGTCAGCAAGGTGCCCGCACCATCGGTCTCGATCGCGCCGCCTTCCAGTGCAAAGTCCACCGTCTGCACCTGCGAGGGCACAAACACCTGCGCCGCATCCAGCGAGGTGACCAACTGATCGTCCAGGCTGGCCTCGAACTTGCCACCCCAGCCGGTGAAGCGGAAATCCATCAGGCGGAAACCGCCGTCCTTGCGCAGCGTGATCGGGCCCGAATCGCGCAGCCAGGTGTCGTTGTAGGCCGCAACCACGAAGCGCACCTGCGCCATGTCCACCCGTGCCGAGCGCAGCCGCGCTTCCGCGTAGATCTGCAGGTCGTCATCGGCCACGCACACGATCAGCGGCTCGAAACGGGAAATCGCCGTGACCAGCGCGATATAGGTTTCTTCCACCTCGGCAAGACGCTCGGCCCAATCGGTGCCCGCATGCGGCCACGCAATCAACACGGCGGACTGAGATTCCCACTCGGCAGGAAAGCGAACGCGATCGGTCATACCTGAAAATTACCCATCAATGCCCAGGCGAGCCCAGGCTGTTAATTCAAATCCCCGCACATGGATGTGCGGGCTCTTGCGAGGGACTCGCATCAAAGAGGTTTGGGCCCGATCTCGTTGGCATCGGCCTGGTTGGCCACCACGTCGATCACCCGGCTCTTTTCGAAGTACACGGTGAAGGCCGGATACACCCAGCGGTGGATCGTCGGCCACTGGCGCTTCTGGCCACCGCGCGGCGCCAGCTTTTCCTGCGGCGCGCCATAACGGCCTTCGACCTGGCTCATGCTGTCGCCGCGCAAGGGCAGGGCAGCGGCAGGCTTCTGCTGTGCGCGGTCGATCAGCAGCGTATCGGCCGACGCAGCGGCACTGATCCCCATCAGCGCGATCAGCGGCAGGACAAACAAACGGTTGCGCATGTCATCTACTCCCCAGTGGACAAGATTCGGATGGTGATTACAGCAAAACCAGGGCCAGCGTGCTTGCAGAGCGGTGTTACCCAACGCCGCGCCGGATGTCTGCCAGCGCGGCCGTTACGCGGAGCCGGCCGGGCGGCCGCGCATTCCAGCCTGCATGAGGCAATCGTCGGCGTGAAGCATCGGCCAAGAAAAAACCGCCCGAAGGCGGCTTTCTCGGGTCTTGCACGCGCGGCGAAAGCTTAGCGCTGACGCGCCTTGAAACGCGGGTTCGACTTGCAGATCACGAAGACCTTGCCGCGGCGGCGGACCACCTTGCAGTCGCGGTGACGGGTCTTCGCAGACTTCAGGGAGGACAGGACTTTCATGGCACACCTCGGCGTAAACGGTTGGATTCGATGGAAGAGTGCCCGCAATCGAGGGTGCACCCGGAATTAAGCCGGCAATTCTAACCGGCTTTTCGTCGTGCTTTCAAGTGGTTGCATCGCAATGCCCGCGAGCGGCGCTACACTACCGCCTGATGACCTTCCGGAAACCTGAATGACCGACCTTTCGCCCGTCCTTACCATCGATGGTCCCTCCGGCGCCGGCAAGGGCACCGTGAGCCGGATTGTGGCCGCCCGGCTGGGCTGGCATTACCTCGATTCGGGCGCGCTGTATCGCGCGGTGGGCGTGGCGGCGAGCTGGGCCGATCTGGATGTCTCCGACCCGGCCGCGCTGGTGCGCTGCACCTTCGATACTAAGGTGGAGTTCGACGACGCCGGCGAAGCAGGGTTGCGGGTGCTGGTCAACGGCGTGGACGCCACCGGCGAGCTGCGTCTGGAGACCACCGGTGCACTGGCCTCGGCGATTGCGGCCATTCCCGAGGTGCGCAGCGCACTGAAGGAGCGCCAACGCGCATTCAGGCAGGCGCCCGGCCTGGTCGCGGACGGGCGCGACATGGGCACGGTGATCTTCCCCGATGCCGCCTTCAAGGTGTTTCTGACCGCAAGTGCCGAAGAACGTGCGGGCCGTCGCCATAAACAGTTGATGGAAAAGGGTGTTTCGGTTATCTTTGACGACCTGCTGCGCGAGATCATGGCTCGAGATGCCCGTGATGCGCAGCGGGTGGTGGCGCCATTGCGGCCGGCCGAAGACGCCGTGCTGATCGATACCAGCGGAATGGGGATCGAGGATGTCGTCCAGCGTGTGGTCGGGTTGTTAGCCGCTCGCACGTCGTCGTAAGCGTTCCGCAAGCGGGCATGTCCCGCCGACCGTAAGGCGTTCCAAGGCTCCGTCGCACATCCCGTGTGGCGGTTCTATTACTACTTAACCGACTCGCTGTCCGGAGTCGACCAACAGGCTGGGCGCTTGGCATCTGTCGCATCCGACGATCAACGCCCGTGTGTTCAACTGAGTAAAATTCAAATGACAGAATCTTTTGCTGAACTGTTCGAAGCCAGTCAAGCCAATCTGGCGAAGCTGAAGCCGGGCTCGATCGTCACCGGTACCGTCGTGGAAGTGCGCGGCGACGTGGTGGTGATCAACGCTGGCCTGAAGTCCGAAGGCATCGTGCCGATCGAGCAGTTCCGTAATGACGCTGGCGAGATCGATGTCGGCGTAGGCGACCAGGTCAAGGTTGCCCTCGATTCCATCGAGAACGGCTTCGGTGAGACCGTGCTGTCGCGCGAGAAGGCCAAGCGCGCAATGGTGTGGGACGAGCTGGAAGAGGCGTTGGAAAAGAACGAAACCATCACCGGCCGCATCAGCGGCAAGGTCAAGGGTGGTTTCACCGTGGACATCAAGGATGTCCGCGCGTTCCTGCCTGGTTCGCTGGTGGATGTGCGCCCGGTGCGCGACCCGGCCTACCTGGAAGGCAAGGAACTTGAGTTCAAGCTGATCAAGCTGGACCGCAAGCGTAACAACGTGGTGGTCTCGCGTCGTGCCGTGGTCGAGAGCGAGCACTCGGAAGAGCGCGAGCAGCTGATGGACAAGCTGCAGGAAGGCGCGATCCTGAAGGGTGTCGTCAAGAACCTGACCGATTACGGCGCATTCGTGGACCTGGGCGGTATCGACGGCCTGCTGCACATCACCGACATGGCCTGGAAGCGCGTGCGCCATCCGTCCGAAGTCGTCAACGTCGGCGACGAGCTGGACGTGCGCGTGCTGAAGTTCGATCGCGAGCGTAACCGCGTCAGCCTCGGCCTGAAGCAGCTGGGCGAAGATCCGTGGGACAACATCGCACGTCGTTACCCGGCCAACAGCCGCGTGTTCGGCAAGGTCTCCAACGTCACCGATTACGGCGCATTCGTCGAGATCGAGCCGGGCGTCGAAGGTCTGGTGCACGTCTCCGAGATGGATTGGACCAACAAGAACGTCAACCCGTCCAAGGTTGTGCAGGTTGGTGACGAAGTCGAAGTGATGGTGCTGGATGTCGACGAGGAGCGTCGCCGCATCTCGCTGGGCATGAAGCAGGTTGCCGCCAATCCGTGGGAAACCTTCGCTGCCACCCACAAGAAGAACGACAAGGTGTCCGGCCAGATCAAGTCGATCACCGACTTCGGCATCTTCATCGGTCTGGACGGCGGCATCGACGGCCTGGTCCACCTGTCCGACATCAGCTGGAACACCACCGGCGAAGATGTCGTGCGCAACTACAAGAAGGGCGACACGCTGGAAGCCGTTGTGCTGGCAGTCGATCCGGAACGTGAGCGCATCAGCCTGGGCGTCAAGCAGCTGGAGCAGGATCCGTTCGGCCAGTACATGGCTTCCAACCCGAAGGGTTCGAAGGTCGAAGGCGTGGTGCGTGAAGTGGATGCCAAGGGCGCCACGATCGACTTGGCCGATGGCATCGAAGGCTACGTCGCTGCGCGCGACATCGCCAACGAGCGTGTGGACGATGCGACCCAGCACCTGAAGGTCGGCGACAAGATCGAAGCCAAGTTCGTCGGCATGGACCGCAAGGGCCGCACCCTGCAGCTATCGATCAAGGCCAAGGACGATGCCGAAATGCGCGAAACGCTGGAGGAATACCAGTCTTCGGCCGCATCCGGTGGCATGACCCAGCTGGGCGCGCTGCTGCGTGCACAGTTGAACAGCAACAAGTCCGAGTAAGCGCGTAGCGCTCGCAAGAGCGTGATGGATCGGCCCGGGCTTGCCCGGGCCGATTCCGATGTGTCAGTCGAAAAAAGCAAGTCTTCCCATGACCAAGTCCGAATTGATTGAAATCCTGGCGCGACGTCAAGCGCATCTGAAGGCGGACGACGTGGATCTGGCAGTCAAATCGCTGCTGGAAATGATGGGGCAGGCGCTCTCCGATGGTGATCGGATCGAAATCCGCGGGTTCGGCAGCTTCTCGCTGCATTACCGCCCGCCACGTCTTGGCCGTAATCCGAAGACCGGCGAGTCGGTCGCGTTGCCGGGCAAGCATGTTCCGCATTTCAAGCCTGGCAAGGAATTGCGCGAGCGTGTCAGCTCCGTGGTCCCGGTCGATCTGCTGGATGCGGCTGACTGAGGTCATTCTGCCGCTGCGTTTATGTCGGCTCGGTTAAGCTAAGCCTCTTTTGACGGAGTCTGGCCATGAAGGTGTTTCGCTTGCTGGTGATGTTGGCCTTCCTGCTGGTCGGTCTGATCATCGGTGCGGTCAATTCCCAGGACGTCACTCTCGACTTCCTTTTCTCTAGTGTGCACACCACCTCCGGAATCGCGATCATTGTCGCGCTGCTGGTCGGTGTGTTGATCGGTGCCGGCATGGTGCTGGTCAGTGTGGTCATTCCCCTCTATTCCAAACTGCGCCAGGCCAACAAGGCGGTTGCAGTCAGTCGCACCGACGCCAGGCCGATCACGCCTGCCGCAGTCGAGCCGCGCCCCTTTGATGGACTGTAAGCGCGTATGGACTTTCTGACCGAGTGGATCTGGTTCTTCCTGTTCGTGCCATTGGCAGCGCTGGGGGGCTGGGTCGTTGGCCGCCGCGGTGGCCAACGCCACGGCGATACCCAGGTCAGTCGCCTGTCCAGCACCTACTTTCGCGGCCTGAACTATCTGCTCAACGAGCAGCCGGACAAGGCAATCGAGCTGTTTCTGCATATCGCAGAACTGGACAAGGAAACCTTCGAGACCCAGGTCGCGTTGGGGCATCTGTTCCGCCGTCGCGGTGAGGTCGACCGCGCGATCCGGCTGCATCAGGGCCTGGTGCAACGCGCCGACCTGACCGATCAGCAGCGCGTGCAGGCCTTGCTGGCGCTGGGCGAGGACTATATGAAGTCCGGTCTGCTGGATCGCGCCGAGACCGTATTCACCGAACTGGCGCAACTGGATCAGCGTGCGCCGCAGGCGCTGCGTCACCTGATCGGCATCTATCAGGCCGAGCGCGATTGGGAAAAGGCGATCGACAACGCCACCCGTTACGAAGAAGTCACCGGCGAGCCGATGGGCAAGCTGATCTCGCAATTCGAGTGCGAGCTGGCCGACCGCTATCGCGGCCTGAGCAAGCCCGACGAAGCATTGCAGGCGATCGCACGCGCCTACCAGGCCGATGGCACCTCGGTGCGCGCCGGCATTCTGGAAGGACGCATCGAAGCCGAGCGCGGACACGACGAAGCGGCGGTACGCGCGTTCGAACGTGCTGCGCGGCATGATCCGGAATACCTGCCGGAGATCATTCCTGCATTGATGGCGGCGTATCGCCGGGTCGGCGATATCGCCGGCGCACGTAATTTCCTGTCCGAGATGACCGAGCACTATCGCGGCATTGCCCCGGTGCTGGCATTGACGCAGCTGATGGAAGCGCAGGATGGCGTGGCGCCGGCGTTGGCCTATCTGGGCCGTCAGCTCAAGGATCGGCCATCGGTCCGCGGCGAATCGGCGTTGATCGACCTGACCCTGGCCGAAGGCAGCGACCCGGTCGGCACCTTGCAGGATCTCAAGCACATCACCGACCAGTTGCTGGTGCGCAACCCGAGTTACCGCTGCACCCGCTGCGGCTTCGGCGCGAAGACGCACCACTGGCAATGCCCGAGTTGCAAGGAATGGGGCACGGTCAAGCCGCTGTTGAACTACGCGGTGGTCTGATGCCGCAGGCCTGGCTGTGGTGGTGTCTGTCGCACCTGACGGTCGCGGCATTGGGAACCTGGTTGTTGCGGCGCTACGCGCTGCATCGGCGGCTGCTCGATCATCCGGGCGAACGCCGCAGCCATGTGGTCGCCACCCCGCGTGGCGGTGGCATGGCAATCGTGGCGGCGCTGCTGTTCGGGTGCGTGGCGGCCGGCGTGTTCTGGCCGGCGGCAGGCCCGATCCTGGCTTGGTTCGCGGCCGGGCTGGTGCTGGTGGCCGGGGTGGGTTGGTGGGACGACCATCGTCCGCTCTCGGCCAGGCTGCGTTTTGCGATTCATCTGTTGGCATCCGTCATGCTGGGCTGGCTGGTCAGCCATCACACCGGCAATCTCTGGGACGGTGTGCTCACCGCCATGGCGTCGGTGGTGTTGATCAATGTCTGGAACTTTATGGATGGCATCAACGGCCTGGCCAGCAGCCAGGCGGCCCTGGCCGCGCTGGCCTTTGCTGCCGTCGTGCCTGGCGCCTGGGCCTGGGCCGGCCTTGCCGTCGCCGCAGCCTGCCTGGGATTTCTGCCGTTCAACTTTCCGCGTGCGCGGATCTTTCTGGGTGACGGCGGCAGTGGTGCCTTGGGATATGTGCTGGCTGCGTTGCTCGCACTCACGGTAGCGAGCGGGCAGGTAAGTTGGTGGATCAGTTGGTTGCCATTGACAGCATTTCTTGTAGACGCCGGCTTCACGCTGCTGTCTCGCATGCTCGCCGGACAACGGTGGTGGGAGCCGCATGCCCAACATCTCTATCAGCGTCTGGCACGCAGGCTTGAGACGCACGTTCCGGTAACCGGTATTTATTTCGCTTTCAGCGTGGCTGCCGTCTGCTTGTATGTGTTAATTCGTCATGATGCAATTTGGCTGCAAGTGTCCGGAGCCCTGGTATGGGGCGTGGGTGCCACCGCAATCTGGCTTTTTCTGCGCGATGGACTGCGCAATTCCTGAGTAATGGACTTTTATGATTTCCTGGCGTGACCGTTTGACCAAAGCCCTGCCGCAAGCAGCGGTGGTGCTGCATGACCTGTTGATGGTGTGGGTGTGCTGGCAGCTGCTGCACGCCGGCCGCTACTCCATGCTGCGCGAGGCTCCCGATCTGCCGTTGTGGGATTGGCGCACTGCCGTGGTTCTGGTCGCGCAGGGCCTGGTGTTCTGGAAGATGGGCCTGTATCGCGGGCTGTGGCGATTCGCCTCGGTGCCGGACCTGTGGAACATCTTCAAGTCGAGTTTTCTCGGCCTGGTCGCGATCGTGCTGGCGCTGTCCTATGACCGCCTTGATGGGGTGCCGTTGTCGGTGCTGGTCGTCTATCCGTTCGCACTGTCGGCGCTGCTGGGTACGCCGCGGCTGCTGTACCGCGCCTGGAAGGATTACCAGATCGCGCACTCCGGCGATGCCGCGCAGCGCGTGTTGATCCTTGGCGCAGGTCGCGCCGCCGAAGGTCTGGTCCGTGATCTGCGCCGCACCGGCGCATTTGTGCCGGTCGGCTATCTGGACGATGCCAACAATCTGCATGGCGCCAAGATCCAGGGCCTGAATGTGCTGGGCAACCTGGACCAGGCTGCAGCCATCGCCAAGGAGACGGCGGCCAAACTGCTGGTCATCGCGATTCCGTCGCTGGATGCCTCGGGCATGCAGCGCGTGGTGGCCATCTGCGAAAGTACCGGGCTGCCGTTCCGGATGGTGCCCAAGCTGATCAACGTGCTGGAAGGGCGCTCGTTGCCTGGCGAGTTGAAGGAAGTCGCGATCGAGGACCTGCTCAACCGCAAGCCGGTTACCCCGGATTGGCGCTTGATTCGCGACTGGTTGACCAACAAGACGGTGATGGTGACCGGCGCGGGTGGCTCGATCGGTTCGGAAGTCTGCCGCCAGTGCGCCCGGCACGGTGCGCGCCGCATCGTGCTGTTGGAGATCGATGAGCTGGCGTTGCTGACCGTCGATTCGGACCTGCGTCGGTTGTTCCCGGATATCGAAGTGGTCCGTGTACTGGGCGATTGCGGCGACCCGGCGGTGGTCGCGCATGCCTTGAACACCGCGCTGCCGGATGCCGTCTTTCATGCCGCGGCCTACAAGCAGGTGCCGCTGCTGGAAGAGCAGTTGCGCGAGGCGGTACGCAATAACGTGCTGGCCACCGAAAACGTAGCGCGCGCCTGCCAGCGTGCACGCATCGAGACCTTCGTCTTCATCTCCACCGACAAGGCGGTCGAGCCGGTCAACGTGCTGGGAGCGAGCAAGCGCTATGCGGAGATGATCTGCCAGAGCCTGGACGCACGCGATGCGCCAACGCGCTTCATCACCGTGCGTTTCGGCAACGTGCTGGATTCGGCCGGCAGCGTGGTGCCGTTGTTCCGCGAGCAGATCCGCCAGGGCGGCCCGGTCACGGTGACCCATCCGGATGTGACGCGTTACTTCATGACCATTCCGGAAGCCTGCCAGTTGGTGGTGCAGGCCGCGGCCTCCGCCTCGCATGGCGCGATCTATACGCTGGACATGGGCGAGCCGGTGCCGATCCGCCTGCTCGCCGAGCAGATGATCCGTCTCGCCGGCAAGCAGCCCGGCAAGGATGTGGCGATCCTCTATACCGGCCTGCGTCCGGGCGAGAAGCTGCACGAAACCCTGTTCTATTCGGACGAAGACTATCGCCCCACCGCGCATCCCAAGATTCTGGAAGCCGGTGTGCGCGAGTTCTCGCACGAGCAGGTGTTGCAGCTGGTGACGCGCTTGCGTGAGGCGGTTAACCGCTATGACATCAAGGCGATGGAGACTGTGCTCGGCAGTCTGATGCCGGATTTTGCGGCTGCTCGACGGAAAGTCGACGCGCGATCTGATACGGTCGTTCCATTCCCCGCACGTGAGGTCAGAAGACTTTAATGAGCAAGCGTATTCGCAAGGCCGTATTCCCCGTCGCAGGTCTTGGGACCCGCTTTCTTCCGGCAACCAAAACGGTGCCGAAGGAAATGCTGCCAATCATCGACAAACCTTTGATCCAGTACGCCGTTGACGAGGCCATCCAGGCCGGTTGCGACACGCTGATCTTCGTGACCAATCGCTACAAGCACTCGATCGCCGACTACTTCGACAAGGCCTACGAGCTGGAGCAAAAGCTCGAGCGCGCCGGTAAGCTCGAACAGTTGGAGCTGGTGCGGCATGCCTTGCCGGAAGGCGTGCGCGCCATTTTCGTGACGCAGGCCGAAGCGCTCGGCCTGGGGCACGCCGTGCTGTGTGCAAAGGCCGTGGTCGGCGACGAGCCGTTCGCGGTGTTGCTGCCGGACGATCTGATCTGGAACCGGGGTGCCGGTGCGCTGACCCAGATGGCCGATGTGGCCGAAGCCTCGGGCGGCAGCGTCATCGCCGTGGAGGATGTGCCGCACGACAAGACCGCCAGCTACGGCATCGTGGCCACTGATGCGTTCGATGGTCGCAAGGGGCGCATCAACGCCATCGTCGAAAAGCCCAAGCCGGAAGTGGCACCGAGCAATCTGGCCGTGGTCGGCCGGTATGTGCTCAACCCGAAGATCTTCGAACTGCTTGAAGAAACCGGCGCCGGCGCTGGTGGCGAAATCCAGCTGACCGATGCGATCGCTGGACTGCTGCAGCAGGAAACCGTCGACGCCTATCGCTTCGAAGGCCGTCGCTTCGATTGCGGCGCGCATATCGGCCTGATCGAGGCCACCGTGCATTTCGCGCTTGAGCACGAAAAGCATGGCGGGCCGGCCAAGGAAATCCTGCGCACCGCATTGGCCGAGGCCGACGCGCGCGGCTGATTGCCTGGCCATCGCCTGCATCCACGAACGACGCCATCTGGCGTCGTTCGTCGTTTGTGGCCTCGCTGGGCGAGAACGCCGTGCCGCTGGCTGATCGACACGTCAGGCCGCTTTGCAAACTGCGCACTCTGGTGCAGGTCCGTGGTGCGCGCCTGCCGCTAGAATCCTTGGCATGAGCCAGCCTGCCGAATCCAGCGAACTGATCAACGTGGTGGCCCTGCTGGGCGCTGCCGTGGTCGCCATCCCGGTGTTCCGACGTCTGGGCCTGGGCTCGGTGCTGGGTTACCTGGCCGCGGGTCTGGCGATCGGTCCGTTCGGCCTGGGCCTGTTCGATGACCCGCAGGCGATCCTGCACGTGGCCGAGTTGGGCGTGGTGATGTTCCTGTTCGTGATCGGGCTGGAAATGCGGCCATCGCACCTGTGGAGCCTGCGCAAGGAGATCTTCGGCCTGGGGACGCTGCAGATCGCAGTGTGCGCGCTGGTGCTGACCGGCATCGGCCTGTTGCTCGGCTTCGCGCCGCCGGTGGCATTCGTGGCCGCATCCGGCTTCGTGCTGACCTCCACGGCGGTGGTGATGCAGTTGCTGGCGGAGCGGGGCGATGTCGCCTTGCCGCCGGGTCAGAAGATCGTGGCGATCCTGTTGTTCGAGGACTTGTTGATCGTGCCGCTGCTGGCGATCGTGGCCTGGATGGGCGCCAACGGCGACCCGCAGGCGGCCACGCAACGCTGGCAGGACATCGGCATCGGTCTGGCCTGCATCGTCGGCCTGGTGGTGGCGGGGCGCTGGCTGCTCAATCCCTTGTTCCGCATCCTGGCCGCGTCCAAGGCGCGCGAGGTGATGACGGCGGCGGCCTTGCTAGTGGTGCTGGGCGCGGCGCTGTTGATGCAGGTCGGCGGGCTGTCGATGGCGATGGGCGCGTTTCTGGCCGGTGTGCTGCTGTCCGAATCCACTTTCCGGCATCAGATCGAGGCGGATATCGAGCCGTTCCGCGGCATCCTGCTCGGGTTGTTCTTCCTGGGCGTCGGCATGAGCCTGGACCTGCGTGTGGTTGCGGCAGACTGGCGGCTGATCGTTGCCGGTGTGCTGGCGCTCATGCTCGGCAAGGGCGTGTGCATCTACGCGGTGGCGCGGCTGATGCGCAGCGACCATCGCCAGGCGCTGGATCGTGGCGTGCTGATGGCGCAGGGCGGCGAGTTCGCCTTCGTGCTGTTCGCGGCAGCATCGGCGTCCGGCGTCATCGACGCGCAGGTCAACGCCAGCCTGACGGCAATCGTGGTGTTGTCGATGGCGCTGACGCCACTGTTCGTGCTGTTGCAGCGACGGCTGACGCCGGCCGCCCAGCCGTCGCTGGAAGGCGTGGAAGCCGTCAGTGGCCAGACCGGCAGCGTGCTGATCATCGGGTTCGGGCGCTTCGGGCAGGTTGCCAGCCAGTCACTGCTGGCGCGCGATGTGGATGTGACCATCATCGATAACGACATCGAGATGATCCAGAGCGCAGAACAGTTCGGTTTCAAGATCTACTACGGCGACGGCACCCGGCTCGATGTGCTGCATGCCTCCGGTGCGCACAGCGCACGCGCGATCGCGGTGTGCATCGACAACCGCGAGGCGGCCAATCGCATCGTCGAGCTGGCAAGGCAGGAGTTCCCGCACGCCAGGTTGCTGGTGCGCTCGTTCGACCGTGAGCACTCATTGCAGTTGGTCGCTGCCGGGGTGGACTACCAGATTCGCGAGACCTTTGAGTCGGCAGTGGCGTTCGGGCAGGCGGCCCTGGTCGAGCTGGGCGTGGACGAGGACGAGGCGGTCACCATCGCGCGCGAGATCCGGCGTCGCGATGCCGAGCGTTTCGAACTGGAGATTGCAGCCGGCAATACGCGTGCCGGTGCGGTGGCAGGGCTGATGTACGGCAATCTCACGCCCACCGTGCCCAAGCCCACGCCGTTCACCCCGCCGCGGCGGGAGAGCCGCACGCTCAATCCCGATGCGGTGCCGCAGGCCACTCAGCCCGAAGCCGTGACCCGCGACTGAGTCATGTGTGGCTGGCGAGCACCGAAGCGGGTTCGGCGCTGGGATTGCCTCGGCTGGTCGAGAAAAAACCTTTGGTGATAGAGCGGCCGGCACCAAGCTGCCGGCCTGAGCTGACAAGTCGACCGGCTCAGCCGTGCCGGCGTTGAGCGGCCGCGAAGGCTTCCAGTTGCTCGGGTGTGGCATCTTTCTGGTGCTGCTGTTTCCAGTCAGCAAACGGCATGCCGTACACCGCTTCGCGCGCCTGCTCCTTGCTCATCGGCTGGCCGTGCACTTCGGCGGCTTCGCGGTACCAGTCGCCCAGGCAGTTGCGGCAGAAGCCGGCCAGGATCATCAGATCGATGTTCTGCACATCCGGGCGCTGCTGGTTGAGATGCTGCAACAGACGGCGAAATGCGGCCGCTTCGATGGACGTGGTGATGGAATCGGGTGTCGAGGTGGTGTCGGTCATGACGGAATCGGGGACAATAGACGGCCTTCGACTCTACACCTGACGCCCCATGACCGTTTCCGCGCCAGCTGCCTCTGCTCCGGCCCGCCTTCTCGATGGTCGCCGCATCGCCGAGGAATTGCTCGACGGGCTGAAGCTGCGCGTGGATGCGCGCCTGGCCGCCGGCAAGACGCGCCCCGGGCTGGCGGTGGTGCTGGTCGGCGGCGACCCGGCTTCGTCGGTGTATGTGCGCAACAAGCGGCGTGCGGCGGAAAAGGTCGGCATCGAGGCTTTCGACTACGATTTGCCGCAGGGCACCAGCGAGGCCGAACTGGCGCGGCTGATCGACCAGCTCAATGCCGACGCCAAGATCCACGGCATCCTGATCCAGCTGCCGCTGCCGGGGATTCCCGATGCCAATCGCCTGATCCAGCGCATCGATCCGCGCAAGGACGTCGACGGCTTCCATCCGCAGAATGTCGGGCACCTGGCGCTGCGCGAATTCGGCCTGCGTCCGTGCACGCCGCGCGGCATCGTGACCTTGCTGGGGCACACCGATCAGCCGGTGCGCGGCCGCAACGCGACCATCGTGGGCGTGAGCAATCACGTCGGCCGGCCGATGGGCCTGGAGCTGCTGATCGCCGGTTGCACGGTCACCAGCTGCCACAAGTTCACCCCGCCCGAGGTGCTGGAAGCCAGCGTTCGCAATGCCGACATCCTGGTGGTGGCGGTCGGTCGCCCGGGCCTGATTCCGGGCGAATGGGTCAAGCCGGGCGCAGTGGTGATCGATGTCGGCATCAATCGGCTGGACGACGGCCGCCTGGTCGGCGATGTCGGTTTCGACGCAGCGGTGCAACGTGCGGCCTGGATCACGCCGGTGCCGGGTGGAGTCGGGCCGATGACGGTCGCCACGCTGATGCAGAACACGCTGGAAGCGGCCGACGCGGCTGGCTGAGGCGCGTGTAACGCTGCATTGCAGTCGCGTTGTGTCTTCGTGAAGGCTTTCAGGGTAAAATGCCGCGCTTCCCCAAACTCGGGTCCGCCGATGCTCCGCATCCAGGCTGAAGCTCTCACCTACGACGACGTTTCCCTCGTCCCCGCTCATTCGATCGTCCTGCCCAAGGACGTCAGCCTGGAAACCCGGCTGACCCGCGATCTGCGCCTGAAACTGCCGATTCTCTCGGCCGCGATGGACACAGTGACCGAGCACCGCCTTGCGGTGGCCATGGCCCAGCTGGGCGGCATCGGCATCATCCACAAGAATCTGACCCCTGCGCAGCAGGCCGGCGAAGTGGCCCGGGTCAAGAAATTCGAATCCGGCGTGATCACCGAGCCGTTCACGGTGAGCCCGGACACGACCATCGGCGAGGTGCTCAAGCTGACCCGCGCGCGCAACATCTCCGGCGTGCCGGTGGTGGATGGCAGCGAACTGGTCGGCATCGTCACCAGCCGCGACATGCGCTTCGAGAAGAAGCTCGACGATCCGGTCCGCCACATCATGACCAAGAAGGATCGCCTGATCACCGTGCGCGAAGGCGCCAGTGACGAGGAAGTGCTGGAGCTGCTGCACCGCAACCGCATCGAAAAGATCCTGGTGGTCAACGACAGCTTCGAGCTGCGCGGCCTGATCACGGTCAAGGACATCCAGAAGAAGACCGATAACCCCAACGCGGCCAAGGACGGGTCCACGCGCCTGCTGGTCGGCGCGGCGGTCGGCGTGGGCGGCGACACCGAGCAGCGCATCGAACTGCTGGCCGCGGCCGGCGTGGACGTGGTCATCGTCGATACCGCGCACGGCCATTCGCAGGGCGTGATCGATCGCGTGGCCTGGGTCAAGAAGGCGTATCCGCAGCTGCAGGTGATCGGCGGCAACATCGTCACCGGCGATGCCGCGCTGGCATTGATGGACGCCGGCGCCGATGCGGTCAAGGTCGGCGTGGGCCCCGGGTCGATCTGCACCACGCGCGTGGTCGCCGGTGTCGGCGTGCCGCAGATCACCGCGGTGGACATGGTCGCCGAGGCGCTGCAGGACCGTATTCCGCTGATCGCCGATGGCGGCATTCGCTACTCGGGTGACATCGGCAAGGCGCTGGTCGCCGGCGCCTCCACGGTGATGGTCGGCGGCCTGTTCGCCGGCACCGAGGAAGCCCCGGGCGAGGTCGAGCTGTTCCAGGGCCGCAGCTACAAGAGCTACCGCGGCATGGGCAGCCTGGGCGCGATGGAGAAGGGGTCCAAGGACCGCTATTTCCAGGATTCCAGCGATGCCGACAAGCTGGTGCCGGAAGGCATCGAGGGGCGCGTGCCGTATCGCGGCCCGGTCGGTGGCATCGTCCATCAGCTGATCGGCGGCCTGCGCGCCACGATGGGCTACGTGGGCTGCGCGACCATCGAGGAAATGCGCACCAAGCCGAAGTTCGTCACCATCACCGGTGCCGGCCAGCGCGAAAGCCATGTCCACGACGTGCAGATCACCAAGGAACCGCCGAATTACCGCATGGGCTGATGTCTGTGCGCGGGATTGGGGATTCGGGATTGGGGATTGGTAGTAGCCCGCCGCATCTCCTTCGGCAGGGCGCATCGCCGCCATCCCGCTGTTGCCAATCTCCAATCCCGAATTCCCAATCCCGGCCCCAATGACCAACATCCACAGCGACAAGATCCTCATCCTCGATTTCGGCGCGCAGTACACCCAGCTGATTGCGCGGCGTATCCGCGAGATCGGGGTGTATTGCGAGATCTGGGCCTGGGATCATGACCCGTCGGAGATCGCCGGTTTCGGTGCCAAGGGCATCATCCTGTCCGGTGGTCCGGAGTCGACCACCTTGCCGGGTGCGCCGGTCGCGCCGCAGGAAGTGTTCGACAGTGGCTTGCCGGTGTTCGGCATCTGTTACGGCATGCAGACGCTGGCAGCGCAGCTGGGTGGTGCGACCGAGGCGGCGGACCAGCGCGAATTCGGTCATGCCGAAGTCGATGTGGTGGCCGCCGATGCCTTGTTCGCAGGGCTGACCGATCATGCCGGCGCGTCGCGTCTCAATGTGTGGATGAGCCACGGCGACCACGTGTCGCAGGTGCCGCCGGGCTTCACCGTCACCGCGGTGACCGACCGCATCCCGGTGGCGGCGATGTCCAACGAGGACAAGCGCTGGTACGGCGTGCAGTTCCATCCGGAAGTCACCCACACGCTGCAGGGCCAGACCTTGCTGCGCCGCTTCGTGGTCGATGTCTGCGGCTGCCAGACGCTGTGGACGGCGGCCAACATCATCGACGACCAGATTGCGCGCGTGCGCGAGCAGGTGGGCGATGACGAAGTGATCCTGGGCCTGTCCGGTGGCGTCGATTCGTCGGTGGTCGCCGCGCTGCTGCACAAGGCGATCGGCGACAAGCTGACCTGCGTGTTCGTCGATACCGGCCTGCTGCGCTGGCAGGAAGGCGACCAGGTGATGGCGATGTTCGCCGAGCACATGGGCGTGAAGGTGATCCGCGTCAACGCGGCCGATCGTTACTTCGCCAAGCTCGAAGGCGTCAGCGACCCGGAAGCCAAGCGCAAGATCATCGGCAACCTGTTCGTGGATATCTTCGACGAGGAATCCAACAAACTGGCCAATGCCAAGTGGCTGGCGCAGGGTACGATCTATCCGGACGTGATCGAGTCGGCCGGCAGCAAGACCGGCAAGGCGCACGTGATCAAGAGCCACCACAACGTCGGCGGCCTGCCCGAGCACATGAAGCTGGGCCTGGTCGAGCCGTTGCGCGAATTGTTCAAGGACGAAGTGCGCCGCCTCGGTGTCGAACTCGGCTTGCCGCGCACGATGGTGTACCGCCATCCGTTCCCGGGCCCGGGCCTGGGCGTGCGCATCCTGGGCGAAGTGAAGCGCGAATACGCCGAATTGCTGGCCAAGGCCGATGCGATCTTCATCGACGAACTGCGCAAGGCCGATCTGTACGACAAGACCAGCCAGGCGTTTGCGGTGTTCCTGCCGGTCAAGTCGGTCGGTGTGGTCGGCGATGCACGCGCCTACGAATGGGTGATCGCGTTACGCGCGGTGGAGACCATCGACTTCATGACCGCGCACTGGGCGCACCTGCCATACGATTTCCTCGGCACGGTGAGCAACCGCATCATCAACGAACTGCGCGGCGTCTCGCGCGTGGTCTACGACATCTCCGGCAAGCCGCCGGCGACGATTGAGTGGGAGTGAGTTGACTCCTCCGGGGACTATCGCCGGTTATCGAAAAATCTGCGGTAACGTGTTGATTTAAAAAAAATAGGTATCCACGAGAGCTATCGGTGGCCATTGCCGGCCAGCAGGGCGTGGATTTCCTGTTTTTGTGTAGCAGAGCTGCGGCTAGGCATTGACGTGGTGCGGATCGAGCGTACCGATGGCGTGGCTCTGAACAAGTGACCATGAGACCGGAATGTCGATCGGAATCGCTCCGTCTGTAAAAGACAGTTGCCGTCGAGCAAGTTTTCGCGAGCTTAGAACAACCGAGAGGCCGCCACCGCCTCCCGCACAACCTTGGCGGCCTTTGGGGCATCAACGTAGGCAGCGTCATCCGGTGGGCGTGAATAGTAAATGGGCGCCATAACGTTGAAGGCATGCAATGGTGCAGTGCCTGAGAAATATCGAAAAGTCATGCGCCGGTTTGCAGTTGCGCATAATTGCTTTACGTCACAGATTGTCTCTTGCTGACCATGCAGCCATATTTTTTCATGCGTTGGTGATGGCAAGATAATTCCTTACCTGCACAGAGAATTGCACTCGATGTTCGCCGCGAAGCGGCATCAAGAGGCCATTCGCACACGAGTAAGGGACGTATGGTTTCTATCTATGTGGATGGCGAAGATAAGACTTCGAAGATCAGTGATTGGGTGATTTGCTGGAGTGACAAGTACAAAGCCCTGCAACTGACTTGTCATTACCCCTCAAAAAAAACCTACACCCGCCCACTTAGCAACTGTCGCGTTTCTCCATCGCGCGAGTTGTGCGAGATGTTACTGACAAAGCCAAGCAGCAGGATCGTCAAGCCCACCTCCAAGGTGACGATCTACGGCGAACGGTATGCGGTCGTGCACTATCCGGATGCCAGTAGGCCCTACGTCTATAAGATGGACGATATCGGTCTTGTCGCGCCGGCGGCGATAAAAGAGACGCCGATCTTCCATTATTTTTCAGCCGTGGCAAATGCCCGGCGAGATTGCGCGACATCTGAAACTGACCGTAAAATCGCTTCGAATGTCGTGCGCCAACTGGAAAGACTGCCTGCCAGTGCCGACACTGCCTTGCATGCCTATTGCACGGGAAGCAACGGTGCACTGGCGCCTGGCCAGGGGCTGATCTATCCATTCGGGCTGAACGAGAGCCAGCTTGCGGCGGTCGAGCAGGCGTTCCGCGCGCAGGTAAGCGTAATCGAGGGTCCACCAGGTACCGGCAAGACTCAGACCATCCTCAACATCCTCGCCAATATCCTGCTGCGTGGGCAGACGGTGGCGGTACTGTCCAACAACAATGCGGCGGTTGAAAACGTCTATGAGAAGCTGGAGAAGTGCGGCCTGGGCCACCTAGTCGCCAAGCTCGGCAACCAGGACAACCGCAAGGACTTCTTCGCCGATCTGGCGCCGTGGCCACCCATCGAATCCGAGCCTGCGCCTTCGCTGGAGGAAATCCAGGTCCTGTTTGAGCGCGTGAAGCAGCACCTACACGATCGCAATCGGGTGGCGCAACTGCAGGTTGAGCTAGACGAGCTGACCGTCGAGCGGCGCTATCTACAGCAGTGGCAAGCAGAAAGCGGGGTGCAGGTGACCGCCTCGCTGGACAAGTACGGACTATCGCCACCCCAGACCACGGATCTGATGGCCTACCTGGCCCTTCTCGGTGAGCAGCGCATCCGCCTCAAGGATCGCATCGAGCTGCTGTTCAAGTTCAAGATTTTCCGCACCAAGCCGTTCGCTGATGGCGATGCGCGCCTGACCGTTTTCCATGCACTGCAGATGCATTATTACGACAAGGCGTCACGGGATAAGGAGGCGGAGCTGCAGAAATGCCGCGACTCGTTGGCGCGCGCAAGTTTCGATGTTTCGCTGGAGGCTTTGAAGGCGGCATCGATGCGTCACCTGAAGCAACATCTGCAGGCTCAGACGCGGCCTTCTGACAGCTTCGATGCCGACACATACCGGCATCGAAAACAGTTCGATACCTTCCTACGGCGCTTTCCGATTCTGGGCAGCGGCACGCACTCCATTGTCAATTCGATCGCGTCTGGTGCAATCCTTGATTATGTGATCATCGACGAGGCTTCACTACAGGACATTGTGCCGGGTATCCTGCCGCTGGGCTGCGCAAAGAACCTGGTCGTCGTCGGCGACAACCGCCAGTTGGCGCACATTCCGGTGTCTCTCGGCTTGCCTGCGCCCGCCGATGCCTACGATTGCGAGCGATACAGTTTGCTTGATTCGTGCATCAACGTGTTCGGGGCTGCGATACCCAGGACGTTGCTGAAAGAGCATTACCGCTGCCACCCCAGAATCATTCAATTCTGCAACCAGCAGTTCTACGACAATGCACTGGTACCAATGACCGAAGACAAGGGGGAGATGCCTCTACGCCTGGTGATAACTGCCAGGGGGAACCATACCCGTAAGAATACCAACCTTAGGGAACTGGATTCCCTGCTCAAGCTGCTGGATGACGAGGGCGATCCCGTCGGGATGGACAACGACGGCCGTGGCTTTATCGCCCCGTTCCGGGCGCAGGTTAATCTCTCGGGCACGTGCCTACCGGAGGATTTCGTCAAGGACACCGTGCACAAGTTTCAGGGCCGGGAGTGCGACGAGATCGTTTTTTCCACCGTACTGGATAAAAAGCGCTACAACCAGCAACGTGAGCGGCTGGATTTCGTCGACGACCCGCACATGATCAACGTAGCGGTTTCGCGAGCCAAGCGCCGCTTCACTTTGGTGACGGGCGACGAGGTGTTCACTGGCAACAATGGTCAGATTGCGGCTCTGATGCGCTACCTTACCTATTACGCACAGGACGAACAGATTGTGCGCGCGCCGGTGGTATCGGCATTCGATCTGCTGTATCGCGAGTACGACCAGTCCCTCGCGCGTTTGAATGCGCGCTTGAGGCCCGAAGACTCTCGCTACAAGTCCGAACAGATCGTGGCACATCTACTGCGCGAGGCGCTGTCCGCTCCTATGTACTGGTCGTTGATGTACCACGATCAGATCAAGTTGAATCAGGTCGCGTCGCCGGATAATCCGGATTTGACGCAACGCGAGCTAGCCTTCATGGCACGCGCCAGCTGGGATTTCGTGATTTACTTCAAAGTGGGCAAGGTGCCGTTAGGGGTGATCGAGGTTGATGGTGGTTCCCATGACCGACCAGATCAGGCGGCGCGTGACGCCTTGAAGAACGGAATTCTGGCGAAAAGTGGCATCCCCATCCTGCGCCTGAGCACAATTAAGTGCGGCATCGCAGAGAGTATCGGCGAGTTCATCGCTCAGTGGGCGGGTCCGCCGCGCAGCGCATAGGGCGAGGCGCGCAGGTCCATGGCATGCCGGCCTTATTTCATCCAGCTCATTACTATGCAAGCCGCCGACGCGTCACCTAGTCTGCAATGCCCGGGAGATTTCCTGCTCCAGTGTTACTTTTCGAAGGAGACGGCGATAAGTGAAGTGGTGGACGAGCAATAGATCAGTGCTGGACGGTTTAATGCATTGCTAGCAGCGTAGCCTCGTCTCGCGTCAGCGCAGCTTGGCCAGCGCTACGCGCGCATCTGCCATGAACTTCTGCGTTTCCTGTGGCGTGGAGAGGTTGGCGCCCAGCTGATTGAGCACCTGCTCGATGTCGCTCGATGCGTCCCAGGCTTCGTCACAGAGCATGCCGGCGATCGGGCCGAGATAATTCAGCGCGACTTTTTCCAGTGCATCGCGGACGCGCTCGTCCGGTGGGGAGCCAGCGCCTGCAGGTACTGCGTTCGGTGCGGCGAGCGGCGTTGCTGCGGCCTGTGCCTGAGGCGCTGCAACCGCCGCACGCGGCGGTGCCGGTGCACCACCCAGATCCTGTTCGAAACCGCCCATCAACCACTGCCGCGAGTCGTCGCTCAGCAGCGAGGGCTTGCCCATGCCGGCGCCGGGATCGGTCTGGAAGCGGGCCTTGGCCGCATTGACCATGGTGAGGCGTTGCACCGCCTCATCATTGCGCAGCATGCGGAACACCACCTCTTCGATCTGCCCGGCGTTGAGGCGGATGATGCAGGAGTGGTTCTCCTCGGTGACGATGAACAGAAAGCCGGACGCTTTCTTCAGTGCCAGCGCCTTGAGCTCGCGCAGGACCTCGATCAGCGGACGGAATTCAGTGGACATGGCGTCTTCCTTGCATCATCTGGTACGGAATGGGTGCGCGCAGCTCAGCGTTTGCTAAGCCGCTCCATGGCTAGCCGGACACTGTTTGACAGGCGGGAGATGGCGCGCGCCAGGGTACCAATTTCATCCTTGAGGTTGACCTCGTCGATGGTGTGGTTCCACTTGCCCAGGCTCAGCTCTTCGGCCACGGTGGTCAGGTGCTGGATCGGGCGCAACACGCGGCTCCAGATCAACGCCCACTGCAGGCCGAGCAACAGCGCGCAGACCAGCAGGCCGATGCCGGCGATCCACAGCGACTGGCGCACGATCACGCCATTGACGTCGCTCTTGGGGTAGGCCGACACCAGGGTGAAGCCCCAATCGGGCACTTCCTGCTTGGTGACGACCCAGTCGTCCGGCGTTTCCTTGACGATCCGCTCGATGGTGGCGGTGTCGGTGGTGGCACCGGTGGTGGACTGGAAGCGCAGCTTGTTCTTGCTGTCGAACACGGCGATGAAGCCGGAGTCGAGCACGCGACGGCTGCTGACCACGTTTTCCAGCGCCTGGGTGTCGGCCTTGTAGCCGACGTACCAGGCACCTATCACGCGCTTGTCGTTGCCGGCGAAGATCGGCTCGTAGCCGGTGACGTACGGGTTGCCGAGGATGTCGACCACGCCGTAGAAGCTTTCGCCGTTGCGCAGCTTGGCGGCGGCCTGGCCGTTGGGATCGAGCACGGTGCCGATGGCGCGGCTGCCGTCGTCCTTCTTGACGTTGGTGGAGATGCGCACGAAGTCATCGCCGGTACGCGAGAACAGCGTAGCGGTGCCTTCGTGGATGGCGGTGACATCGTCGAGCATGTCGAAGACGTTGGCCTGCGCCTTCTGGCCCAGCAGCAGGTCGTTGGCGCTGCGCTCGCCCACGCGCACTTCGTTGCCGACGCTGGCGGCGCCGTGTGCGTTAGCTTCCTTGCGCAGCTGGCGCATGGAGGAATTGACGCGATCGAGCATCATCGCGCGGGTGACTGAGAACAGGGTCTGCAAGGACACCGACTGGCGCTCGATCGCGTCGCCGATCTCGAACTTGACCCGGTTCGCTTCGGTAATGGCCAGGATGACCGTCAGTGCCACCACCACGACCAGCACCAAGGCCAGCACCGGCAACAGCAGGCGCACCCGCAAAGAGTGACGAAACATCGCAATTCCCCTGAACGCGTTTAGTGATTGAATCGAACGCCGTCGCAGCCCCCCGGCAGCGGTCGGACCTAGCCGTTATCGGCTGTTGCGCATGATGCTGAAGCGGCCCCCACGCCGCTGGCGGTGCATACGATAGCTCAAGCCGATCGTTTTGGAAGCGCGGCGGCTGCGTCAAGTGGCGTGGCGTTCAAGAACGGTCGAGAACGTCACAGGCTTGCGGCGGGACGGGCGTGGCCGACGAACGGCGCGATGGCCTTTGCGCGCCTGGAAGCCGGCGGCGCGAAGGAGAAACGCATAGAAAAGCCGACTCTCACGAGCCGGCTTGGTGTCGCGAATCGAACCGGATCAGGCTTTGGCGAAGGCCAACAGGTCCTGGTTGAACTGATCGGCGTGGGTGACGGGCAGGCCATGCGGGGCGCCTGGGTAGATCTTCAGTTCGGCGTTCTGGATGATCTTGGCCGACAGCTTGCCCGATGCATCGATTGGCACGATCTGGTCGTCGTCGCCATGCACCACCAATGCCGGCACATCGATCTTCTCCAGGTCCGGGGTGTAGTCCACTTCGGAGAACTGCTTGATGCAGTCGTACTGGCCCTTGTGGCCGCCCAGCATGCCCTGCAGCCAGAACGCATCGCGCATGCCCTGGGTGACCTTGTGGCCGTCGCGGTTGGCGCCGAAGAACGCCGTGGTCAACTCCTGATAGAACTGCGAACGGTCCTTGGCCACACCTTCGCGGATGCCGTCGAACACGCTGATCGGCAGTCCACCGGGATTGGTCGGGCTCTTGACCATCTGCGGCGGCACTGCGCCAACCAGCACCACCTTGGCCACGCGCTTGCTGCCATGGCGGCCGATGTAATGCGCCACTTCGCCACCGCCGGTGGAATGTCCGACCAGGATCGCGTCCTGCAGGTCCAGCTGCTCGATCACTGCCGCCAGATCGTCGGCGTAGGTGTCCATGTCGTTGCCGTCCCAGGTCTGCGACGAGCGGCCATGACTGCGGCGGTCGTGCGCGATCACGCGGAAGCCGTGTTGGCCCATGAACAGCATCTGCGCATCCCAGGCATCGGCGCTGAGCGGCCAGCCGTGCGAGAACACCACCGGCTGGCCGTTGCCCCAATCCTTGTAAAAAATGTTGGTGCCGTCGGGGCGGGTGACGAAATTGGACATTGGGTTGACTCCGTTGTTGGTCGGGTGGGGCGGTGTGGTGGGATGGGCGCGTAGCGCCGGGGCAGCACTGGCCAAGCTCGGCAGCGCTCACGCTGCCAGAGCGGCCGTTGCAGAGATGAGAAAGCTGCGTCGACCGGGCGCGTCTCGAACGGAGGCATGGGCGCTGCCGCGGGCGAGGGCATGCAATCCGGACGTCGTGATCACGGGCCTGGTGTGATGCGGTCGGTAGCGCATGCGTCGAACTGGTCGTTGCACACGGGACGCGCGAGACGCCGCCAACGCATCAGCCTCGACCGCAACCTGACCACTGTGACAGATCACCGAGGCGGATCACTGCAGCGCGGTATCCCACAGCAGCTTGAGGTTCAAGCCGACGATCACCGCCGCAATGACCCAGGCAATGCGCACCAGCCACGGCGGTGCCACCAATGCGCCCATCAACTCACGATCCGACACGAAGCGCACCAGCGGGATCACCGCAAACGGCAGCTGCATCGACAGCACCACCTGGCTGAGCACCAGGAGCCGCGCGGTACCGGCCTCGCCATACAACCAGGTCACGATCACCACTGGCACGATGGCGATGCCACGCGTCAGCAGGCGCCGCAGCCACGGCGGCAAGCGCAGTTGCAGGAAGCCTTCCATCACGATCTGCCCGGCCAGCGTGGCGGTGACGGTGGAATTGACGCCGGAGGCCAGCAGCGCCACTGCAAACAGCGTCGAGGCCAGGCCCACGCCCAGCATCGGCGCGAGCAGGGCGTGGGCCTGTTCGATTTCCTGCACATCGGTGCGGCCCTGCGCATGGAATACCGCCGCCGCCAGGATCAGGATCGAGGCATTGATGAACAGCGCGAACATCAACGCCACGGTGCTGTCGGTCACCGCCCAGCGCAGCGCCGACTTGCGGCCCGCATCGGTGCGCGGATACGCACGTGTCTGCACGATCGACGAATGCAGGTACAGGTTATGCGGCATCACCGTCGCACCGATGATGCCGATCGCCAGATACAGCGCGCGCGGGTCGGTGACCACCTGCGCACGCGGAATGAAGCCGCCCAGCACGGCGGCGATCGGCGGTGCCGCCAGCGCGATCTGGATGCCGAAGCAGACGAAGATGATCAACAGCAGCGCGATCACGAACGCTTCCAGCGCACGGAAACCGCGGTTCATCAGCAACAGCACCAGCACCACGTCCACCGCGGTGATGATGGCGCCCACGGTCAGCGGAATGCCGAACAACAGCTTCAACGCAATGGCGGTGCCGATCACCTCGGCCAGATCGCAGGCGATGATCGCCAGTTCGCAGATGCCCCACAGCGCCAGATTCACCCCGCGCGGGTAACGCGCCCGGCAGGCCTGCGCCAGGTCCAGCCCGGTCGCGATGCCCAGCCGCGCCGACAGGCTCTGCAGTACGATCGCCATCAGGTTGGACAGCAGGATCACCGACAGCAGCAGATAGCCGAACTGCGAGCCGCCGGCCAGGTCGGTGGCCCAGTTGCCCGGGTCCATGTACCCGACCGACACCATGTAGCCCGGGCCCAGAAACGCCAGCAGCCGGAACCACCAGTGGCCGCCCTTGGGTACGGCGACGCTGGCGTGGTGATCGCCCAGCCCGCCATTGGCCGCGGCCGGCGAGGGGAGGGGCAAGGCGGGGTGAGGACGGAGATCGACGGACATGCGGAGCAGGCAGGCTGGCTAGGAGTCGTGCCGATGATATAGCAAGTGCTATGCTGTTGAGCATTGGCAATTTAAATCGTAATGATCGGCTGCGTGCTTCAAACTACGCATCCCGGCACTGGCGCCGGACGTGATGACGGGGATGAGGGTGGGCAAGAGCGAAAAGCTGGAAGCAGCCGCGCCGGCGCTGATCGACGCACAGGTGCATATGGAGAGCTTCCGTCAGGTGCGCGAAGCGCGCCGCGCCGAGCTGGTCGAGGACTATGTGGAGCTGATCTCCGACCTGTTGGTCGACGGCGGTGAGGCGCGTCAGGTCGACATCGCCGCACGCCTGGGCGTGGCGCAGCCGACCGTGGCCAAGATGCTCAAGCGGCTAGTGCGCGACGGCTGGGTGGTGCAGCGCCCGTATCGTGGTGTGTTCCTGACCCCGGCCGGCGAGGCGCTGGCCGCGTCCAGCCGGCAGCGCCATCAGATCGTCGAACGTTTCCTGCTCGCCCTGGGCATCGACGAGGCCACCGCGCGCCGCGACGCCGAAGGCATCGAGCACCATGTCAGCGAAGCCACCGTGGCCGCGTTCGCCGCCTTCCTGGATCGCCAGGGCGGCAGCGCCGCGTGAGCATGCCGGTGGAAACGTCGGTAGAAGCGGCGCAGGCGCTGATCGACCAACAGTGGATGCAACGCGCCCTCCAACTGGCCGAGCGTGCCGAACGCGACTTTGACGAGATCCCGGTCGGCGCGCTGCTGATCGATGCCGAGGGCACCGTGCTGGGCGAGGGCTGGAACTTCAATATCGCCAGCCACGATCCCAGCGCGCATGCCGAGATCATGGCCATGCGCGAAGGCGGCCGCCGCCTGGCCAACCACCGGCTGATCGGCTGCACGCTGTATGTCACGCTGGAGCCGTGCGCGATGTGCGCGATGGCGATGATCCACGCACGCATCGCGCGGCTGGTGTTCGCCGCCAGCGACCCCAAGACCGGCGCCTGCGGCAGCGTGTTCGATCTGCCCGCCGACCCGCGCCACAACCACCGCGTGCAGGTCAGCGGTGGCGTGCTGGCCGCCGAGGCCGGCCTGCGCCTGACCAATTACTTCAGGGCCAAGCGCGGCAAGCCGCCCCTCGCGCCCTGAGCGGCGCGGCCGCGGTATGATGCGCGCCCTTCAGCATCCGGCCGGCGACGGCCCTCCACAGGACGGCGATATGGCAGACACCCTTGCAGGCAACGACCGACTGATCTGGATCGATCTGGAAATGACCGGCCTGGATACCGATCGCGATTCCATCATCGAGATCGCCACCATCGTGACCGATGCGCAGTTGAACGTGCTTGCCGAAGGGCCGGAGCTGGCCATCGCCCACCCGCTGGCGACGCTGGAAGCCATGGACGAGTGGAACCGCAATCAGCACCGCCGTTCGGGGCTGTGGCAGCGCGTGCTCGACAGCCAGGTCACCCATGCCCAGGCGGAGGCGCAGACGGTGGCCTTCCTGAGCGAGTGGATTCGCGCCGGCGCTTCGCCGATGTGCGGCAATTCGATCTGCCAGGACCGCCGCTTCCTGCACCGCCAGATGTCGCGCCTGGAGCGCTACTTCCACTACCGCAACCTGGACGTGTCCACCATCAAGGAGCTGGCACGGCGTTGGGCGCCGACGGTGGCCAATGGCTTTGCCAAGAGTTCGGCCCACACCGCCCTGAGCGATGTGCGCGATTCGATCGACGAGCTGCGCCACTACCGCCAGTTCATGGGCGCGCTGGGCGGCGATTCCCAGGCCGACGTGCCGGCCTGAGCGCTGGCGACGGCGTCGTTGCGCGCTGTTGGCGTGTTGATTGCCGGCGCCTAGTTGCGGACCACGCTCAGGCGTACGTCCGGCAACGTTTACTGCCGACCAGGCAGGCCAGAAGCCACACAATGGCAGCGCATCCAATAAGAAAGGCCGCATCGTTCGATGCGGCCTTTTGCTTTTCCATCACGCCCTTGAATGCATCAGCGCGCCAGCGGCGGACCCTTGCTCAGGTCGCCGTCGTCGGCGATGCCTTTCAGCAGCAGGTCGGAGATCGGCTTGCCGTCGGCATCGTGGTGATACACGTGCAGGTCGCGCTGCGGATACGGGATGTTAAGCCCGTTGTCCAGCAACTGGTTGCGGATCTGTTCCAGCGTGGTGCTCTTGGCCGCGCCGAAATTGCCGTTGGTCGCATACGCGAACAGCATCAGATCCACAGTACTTTCGCCCAGGTTGGTGACCTGCACGAACGGTGCCGGCGAATCCAGGATGTTCGGGTTGTCCTTGGCGATCTGCAGCAACAGCTGCTGGGCTTTCTTCAGATCGTCGCCGTAGCCCACGCCCACGGTCACTTCCAGGCGCCGGTTGGGCAGGGTGCTGTAGTTGACGATCGGCGAGGTGGTGATGGTGCTGTTGGGCAGGGTGATCATGCGCTCGTCGAACGAGCGGATCCGGGTCTGGAAGATCCGGATCTCGTCGACGATGCCTTCCTGGCCGGCAATCACCACATGGTCGCCATCGCGCATCGGCCGCAGCACGATCAGCATCACGCCTGCAGCGATGTTGGACAGCGAATCCTTCAACGCCAGACCGACCGCCAGGCCGGCCGCACCCAGCACCGCGATCAGCGAGGTCGGCGGCACACCGATCTTGCTCAGCGCACTGACGAAGACCAGCACCAGCAGCAACGCATACAACACGTTGCGCAGGAAGTTGGTCAGCGTGATCTCGATGCGCGCGCGGGTCAGCGCACGGTGCAGCCACTGGCTGAGCTGCTTGGCCAGCCACATGCCGACCACCACGATCAGCAGGGCCAGCCCCCAGTTGAGCGCGTATTGCGCCCACGGGATATTGGCCCAGTTGAACGCCGGCTCAGCCGTCCTGGCCGCCACCGGCCTTGCGGCGACTGCTCCCGCAGCCGCCAACACCGCACCCAACATGCCCATCAGCTCTCGCTCTTCAACTTGGCCAGACGCAGCCAGGTGTCGACCACGGTGTCAGGATTCAGCGATACCGACTCGATCCCTTCCTGCATCAGCCACTCGGCCAGTTCCGGGTGATCGGATGGCCCCTGGCCGCAGATGCCCACGTACTTGCCCTTGGCGCGCGCCGATTTGATCGCCATCGACAGCAGCTTCTTGACCGCCGGGTTCCGCTCGTCGAACAGATGCGCCACGATCGACGAGTCGCGGTCCAGGCCCAGGGTGAGCTGGGTCAGGTCGTTGGAGCCGATCGAGAAGCCGTCGAAGATCTCCAGGAACTCGTCGGCCAGCAGCGCGTTGGACGGCAGCTCGCACATCATGATGATCTTCAGGCCGTTTTCGCCCTGCTTGAGCCCGTTCTGCTCCAGCACCTCGATCACCTTGCGGCCTTCTTCCAGCGTGCGCACGAACGGAATCATCACCCAGAGGTTGTCCAGGCCCATCTCGTTGCGCACCTTCAGCACCGCCTTGCACTCCAGCGAGAAGGCCTTGGTGAAGGACGGATCGACGTAGCGGCTGGCGCCACGGAAGCCGATCATCGGGTTCTCTTCATGCGGTTCGTAACGCGAGCCGCCGATCAGGTTGGCGTACTCGTTGGACTTGAAGTCCGACAGCCGCACGATCACCGTGTTCGGTGCCACCGAGGCGGTCAGCGTCGCGATGCCCTCGGCCAGGCGATTGACGTAGAAACTCACCGGGTCGCCGTAGCCAGCGGTCTTGGCATCGATCTTCTTGCGGACGTCAGCGTCCTGCTTGTCGTATTCCAGCAGCGCGTTGGGATGGATGCCGATATGCGCGGCAATGATCATTTCCAGACGCGCCAGGCCGATGCCGGCGTTGGGCAACTGGCCGAAGTCGAACGCACGTTCCGGGTTGGCCACGTTCATCATGATCTTGAGCGGGGCAGGCGGCATGTTGCCCAGGTCGGTGGTGGTGCGCTCGAACGGCAGCAGGCCGTCGTAGATGAAGCCGGTATCGCCTTCGGCGCAGCTCACCGTCACTTCCTGACCGTCGCTGATCACATCGGTGGCGTTGCCCGAGCCGACCACGGCCGGCACGCCGAGTTCGCGCGCGATGATCGCCGCATGGCAGGTGCGGCCGCCGCGATTGGTGACGATGGCCGAGGCACGCTTCATCACCGGCTCCCAATCGGGATCGGTCATGTCGGCGATCAATACGTCGCCGGCCTGCACGCGATTCATGTCTTCCAGCGAGCGCACCACGCGTGCCACGCCGCTGCCGATCTTGGCGCCTACCGCACGGCCTTCGACCAGGATCTTGGCGTCCTTGGCTTCCAGCGAGAAACGCTCGATCTGGGTGGCATGGCTGCGTGACTTCACGGTTTCCGGACGCGCCTGCACGATGAACAGCTTGCCGCTGACACCGTCCTTGGCCCACTCGATATCCATCGGGCGGCCGTAATGCTTTTCGATCACCAGCGCCTGCTTGGAAAGCTCCTGCACGTCTTCGTCGCTGATCGAGAAGGTGCTGCGCAGCTCCACCGGCGTGTCTTCGGTGCGTACGCGTTCGCCGGGCACATCCGAGTAGACCATGCGGATCGCCTTGCTGCCGAGCGAGCGGCGCAGGATCGCCGGCTTGCCTGCGGTCAGCGTGGGCTTGTAGACATAGAACTCGTCCGGGTTGACCGCACCTTGCACCACCATCTCGCCCAGACCGAAGCTGGAGGTGACAAACACCACGTCGCGGAAGCCCGATTCGGTGTCCAGCGTGAACAGCACGCCAGCCGCACCGACGCCCGAGCGCACCATCAACTGCACGCCGGCCGACAGGAACACGTCTTCGTGCTTGAAGCCATGATGCACGCGGTAAGCAATTGCGCGATCGTTATAGAGGCTGGCGAACACTTCCTTGACCTTGTGCACGACATCGTCGGCACCGGTCACGTTGAGGAAGGTCTCCTGCTGGCCGGCGAACGAGGCATCGGGCAGATCTTCGGCAGTGGCCGACGAACGCACCGCCACGGCCACTTCGCCACCGCCGTTTTCCGCACACAGCTGTGCGTACGCGGTGCGGATATCGCGGTCCAGTTCCGGCTGCAGCGGAGCATCGATCACCCAGCCGCGGATTTCCTTGCCGGCAACGGTGAGGGCAGACACGTCTTCGACATCCAGCGTTGCCAGCTTGTCGAAGATGCGCTTGGACAGATCGTTATGCGCGATGAAGTCCTTGAAAGCCTCGGCAGTGGTCGCATATCCACCGGGAACCGAAACGCCAAGCCCGGCCAGGTTGCCGATCATCTCGCCGAGCGAGGAATTCTTACCACCTACGCGGGCCAGATCGGCCAGGCGTAGCTCATGCAACCACAGGATATTCTCGTTCAAGCGCGATGCTCCGTATGGCCATCGCCCGAGCGGGCTGGATGGCCGCGTCCGTAGGAAGAAGCCGCTATGATGCAGTGCACAGCGGAATCTGCACAAGCATGAACCCGTAAGTTTTGGACACCAGTTCAAAGAGGTGGTCTTGATGTCAACAATTCGACCGGTGTTCTACGTCTCCGATGGAACCGGTATCACCGCTGAAACGATTGGGCATAGCCTGCTCACGCAGTTCAGTGGATTCAACTTCGTCACCGACCGCATGTCGTTCATTGATGATGCAGAAAAAGCGCGCGATGCGGCATTGCGCGTGCGCGCAGCAGGCGAGCGGTACCAGGTGCGCCCGGTGGTGGTCAATTCCTGCGTCGATCCCCAGCTGAGCATGATCCTGGCCGAAAGCGGCGCCTTGATGCTGGACGTGTTCGCGCCCTTCATCGAGCCACTGGAGCGCGAGCTCAATGCGCCGCGGCATTCGCGCGTGGGGCGTGCACACGGCATGGTCGACTTCGAGACCTATCACCGCCGCATCAATGCGATGAACTTCGCGCTGAGCCACGACGACGGTATCGCACTCAATTACGACGAGGCCGACGTGATCCTGGTGGCAGTGTCGCGCGCCGGCAAGACGCCGACCTGCATCTATCTGGCATTGCATTACGGCATCCGCGCCGCCAACTATCCGTTGACCGAGGAAGATCTGGAAAACGAGCGCCTGCCGCCGCGCCTGCGCAATTACCGCAGCAAGTTGTTCGGCCTCACCATCGACCCGGAGCGGTTGCAGCAGATCCGCCAGGAGCGGCGCGCCAATTCACGCTACAGCGCGGCAGAGACCTGCCGGCGCGAGGTCGCCACCGCCGAACGCATGTTCCAGATGGAGCGCATTCCGACCTTGAGCACCACTAA
This sequence comes from Xanthomonas sp. NCPPB 1826, assembly GCF_056725285.1. Lineage (NCBI taxonomy): Bacteria > Pseudomonadati > Pseudomonadota > Gammaproteobacteria > Lysobacterales > Lysobacteraceae > Xanthomonas > Xanthomonas sp. NCPPB 1826. Next base: position 2,775,550 of record NZ_CM161521.1, on the reverse strand, counting down.
TACCTCGATCGAGGAAATTTCCAGCAAGGTGTTGTCCACGCTAGGGCTGCAGCGCGAGATGTTTTGAGGCGGGAATTGGTTGGCGGGATTGGGGATTGGGCCGCGCGTAGCGTATTCACTATCCAGGGCTGCCGTGACGTATCGCGGCCGGTCGGCAAGCGTCAAGGAAATCAAGCGGGCGGGGTAGGGCTCCGCCAAGGTAGGCCTGCCGGTGGCCGGTCGTCAATGCTGCCCGTGCGGCAGCGCAGCGTGTAGGATCGGTTCATGGCGCAAGCACTGAGTAAACTCGAACGCATCCCCAAGTTGAGCCGGTTCGGCTGGCTGATGGGCTTGTACGCAGAAAACTTTCAGCATCTGACCCGGCTGTTCGCACCGGCCGACCTCGCTCCCGGCTCCTATGTCTCGTCGATCGGCGATGGGCTGGACCTGCGTCTGGACGTGATCGAGTGTCACCGCTACACGGTCGAGTTGCGGCTGACCTACGACCTGTGCGATCCCGTCACCGGCGAGCCTGACCCGTCGGCCTACGTGCGCCTGTACCGCGATGCGCGCCAGGCCGAGACCACCCATTGCTATGTCGGCCGTCGCTGGCAGGACGTGATGGGCATGTTCCCGCCGCCGGCCGAGCTGATCAGCCACCGCATGCGCATGAATACGTTCCTGGGCAAGTGGCTGGACTATCTGGCCGAGCGCGGCCATGGCGTGGCTACCTTGCGTCTGGATACCGACTACGTCGCGCCACCGCGCCCGGGCTCGCAGGCTGCGGTCGGCTGAGGCTGCGCCACGCCGCTTGCACAGCATCGGTCATACTGATGCGCTCGATTCCAGCTCGCCCGCCATGCCCTATACCCCCATCGTCGCCACGCTCGGCTACCTGTTGTCGCCCGACGGCACACAGGTGTTGATGATCCATCGCAATGCCCGCCCCGGCGATCAGCACCTGGGCAAATACAACGGGCTCGGCGGCAAGGTGGAACCGGACGAAGACGTGCTGGCCGGCATGCGCCGCGAGATCCGCGAAGAGGCCGGCGTGGAGTGCGGCGACATGCAACTGCGCGGCACCATCAGCTGGCCGGGCTTCGGCAAGCATGGCGAGGACTGGCTGGGCTTCGTATTCCTGATCCGCAGCTTCCAGGGCGAGCCACAGGCCTCCAACCCGGAAGGCACGCTGGAATGGGTGGCGATCGACCGCATGGACCAGGTACCGATGTGGGAGGGCGACCGCAATTTCCTGCCGCTGGTTTTCGATGGCGACCCGCGTCCGTTTCATGGCGTGATGCCGTATCGCGACGGGCGCATGCAGTCGTGGACGTATTCGCGCGTCTGAGCGAGATTGAGGGAGTGCGCAGCCGCCCAGGCGAGCGCGGCTGTTATTGCTGGCTGGCGCGGTCACCGCAGTGCCGAAGTTAAGCGTCCGCCGTCCTCAATGGACTTCGATCTGCTGGCGCCAATGCACTTGCGATCGACCTGGCGAGCGCAACCGCAAGCCGGCGCTGCACGCTGTGGCGACCTGCCGCCTGCATTCCGCCTCCACGCACTTCTCCACACCGGTTGTGGATGAATCCTGCGCAAGTCTGTGGACAACTGCGCGCGCGCCTTGCGGTGCAAGGCGGCCACGGAAGCTGGTGAAAATTTCGCCAGCCGTGCTCACTGCGCGGTCCAGCCGCCGTCGATGGCGATCGCCTGCCCGGTGATGTTGCGCGCGGCATGCGACATCAGGAACGCGACCGTGCCGGCGAGTTCGTCGTAGTCGATAAAGGCGCCCTTGGGCATCGGCTTGAGCATCACATCGCGGATCACCGCCTCTTCGGCAATGCCGCGCGTGCGCGCCTGGTCGGCGATCTGGCGCTCCACCAGCGGGGTGCGTACATAGCTCGGGCATAGCGTGTTGACGGTGATGTCGCAGTCGGCGGTTTCCAGTGCGATGACCTTGGCCAGGCCGACCAGGCCGTGCTTGGCGGCGACATACGCGCTCTTGTACGGGCTGGCGACCAGCGAGTGGATGCTGCCGATGTTGACGATGCGCCCGTAGCCGGCCGCGCGCATGCCGGGCAGGAGCGCGCGGCTGAGCCGTGCGGCGCCGGTCAGCATCACATCCACCAGCAAGGCCCAGCGCTGCATCGGGAAGTCTTCCAGCGCGGCAACCTGCTGCAGGCCGGCGTTGTTGACCAGCACCTGCGGCGCGCGCGTCACGCACGCCAAGGCCTGCGCGATGCCGTGGTCATCGGTCACGTCCAGCGCCAGTGCTTCGGCCGAGCTGCCGGTGTCGCGCAGGCGCTGCGCGGTGCGTTCGGCCGCCGCCAGATCCATATCGCTGACGATCAGATGGTGGCCGCCGGCGGCCAGCTCGGTGGCGATGCCGGCACCGATGCCGCTGCCTGCGCCGGTGATCAGGATGCTGCGCTTCATGCGGTCCTCGTCGTCGATCGTGCCCGGCCGGAGCGGCCATGCTGATTGCCAGCCTAGCCGATAGCGTGAAACGGTCGCCTGCATGGCGTGCGCGCGTTACCCTTTGCGCCTTGCTCCTCTCAGGTTCCGCATGAAACGCCATTTCTCGATGCTGCGCGATTTCCAACTCGCGGACTGGTTCACCCTGGCCAACGCCTTCTGCGGTACCGGCGCGGTGTTTGCGTCGATGCGCTTCCTGCAGGAAGGCCATCGCGGCGACCTGCTGTTGGGCATGGCGCTGATCCCGCTGGCGTTCGTGTTCGATGCGCTGGACGGGCATGTGGCGCGCTGGCGCAAGGCGTCCTCGACCCTGGGCCGCGAGCTGGATTCGCTGGCCGACGTGATCTCGTTCGGCGTAGCGCCGGCGGCGCTGGGCTATGCCTGCGGCATGCGCGGCGGCTGGGATTGGCTGGTGCTGAGCTATTTCGTCTGCTGCGGCGTCAGCCGGCTGGCGCGCTACAACGTGACTGCCGAAGAGATCGCCGGCGAGGCCGACAAGGTGCCGTACTTCGAAGGCACCCCGATTCCCACCAGCCTGCTGCTGGTGATCCTGCTGGCGGTCGCTGCCAGCAGCGGCCATATCGGCCAGACCTTGTGGTGGGGGCAGTGGCAGCTGGGGCCGTGGCAGTTCCACCCGTTGGTGCTGCTGTTTGCGGTGTCCGGCTCGCTGATGATCAGCAAGACGCTGCGCATCCCCAAACCCTGACCGGTACGGCCGGGCACACGCGGTAGGATGGCTGGTGGACAGTCACGGGAAGGGATCATGGCAACCAGCGGTTCGGACAACGGCAACTTCGAAGACAAGGCGCGCCAGTACTGGAGCGCCTGGGGAGATGCCATGCGCCACGGCCAGTCCGGCGCCGCTGCCCAGCCCGGTGCCGTTCCCGGGACGGGGCCGGGCAGCGACGCACCGCAGGATTGGCGCAAGGCGATGGACTGGTGGTCGCAGCTGCTGCCCACCCAGGCCGCACCGCAGGCGCAGGAGGCCATCGACCGCTTCCGTCATCAGGCCGGCGACTGGTTCGGCACCATGCAGCAGGTGGCCGCGCAGTTCGCCGGGCGCGACACCTCGGCCAACGAAGTCTCCGAAGCCTGGCGGCGCGCCGTGCAGGGGCAGGGCGAGCAGCTGATGCAGTGGACGCTGGGCTCGCTGCGTGGCGGCAGCCCGGGCGGCTTCGACCCGTGGCTGCAGGACGCCGCGCAGGCGCTGGCGAAGTGGCGGGAAGAAAACGCGCCCTGGCTGGACATGCCGGCATTCGGCGTGAGCCGCAATCACCAGGCACGCCTGCAGACGCTGGCCCGTGCGCAGCAGGAGTACCAGGCGCAATCGCAGGCCTATGGCGAACAACTCAAGTCGGCCATCGAGCAGGCGTTCGGCCGGTTCGCCTCCAAGCTGGGCGAGCACGAAAGCAGCGGCAGTCAGCTGACCAGTGCGCGTGCCTTGTTCGACCTGTGGATCGAGGCCGCCGAAGAGTCGTATGCCGACGTCGCATTGTCCGACCAGTTTCGCGAGGTGTACGGCGGCTTTGCCAATGCGCATATGCGCTTGCGCGCCGCGCTGCAGGAAGAAGTGGAACAGTTGAGCGAGCGTTTCGGGATGCCGACGCGTTCTGAGATGGACGCCGCGCACCGCCGCATCGCCGAGCTGGAACGTACGGTGCGGCGCATGCTGCGCACTGCGGCCAGCCCGGCCGGCAAGCCCGCTGCAGCGGCGGCTGACCCGGTTGCGCCGGCCACGGCCAAACGCGCGCCGGCATCCAGGGCGGACACTGCGCCCAAGCAGGCAGCGGCGACCAGCCCGGCCAGGAAATCGCCAGCGAAAGCCGCCACAGCCAAGAACACGAAGGCGTCCAAAAGCGCCGCCAGGCCATCGGCCGGCACAGCTTCCGGTAAGCCGGCCGCACGCAAGCCACGTGGAGCGCAGACATGAAAGGCCCGTTGGGATTCAGCGCCGAAGACCTGATGCAGGAAACCCTGTCGATGCAGCGCAAGCTGCGCGAGGGGCTCAAGCTGCTGCCCGGCGTGGAAGACGTGGATTACGGCGTGACCGAGCGCGAGGAAATCTGGCGCGATGGCAAGGTGGTGCTGTACCGCTTTGTCGGCGAGCAGGCGCCGGTGACCAGGACGCCGCTGCTGATCGTCTACGCGCTGGTCAACCGCCCCTACATGGTCGATCTGCAGGCCGACCGCTCGTTGGTCAAGGGCCTGCTGGGCCACGGCCAGGACGTCTACGTGCTGGATTGGGGCTACCCGGACCGCTCCGAGCGTTACCTCACGCTGGAGGACTATCTGCTGCGCTATATCGATGGCGCGGTGGATCACCTGCGCGCGCAGTCGGGGCTGGAGGCGGTCGATGTGCTCGGCATCTGCCAGGGCGGCACGTTTGCGCTGTGCTATGCGGCGCTGCAGCGGCCGAAGGTGCGCAACCTGATCACCATGGTCACGCCGGTGGATTTCCACACCCCCGACAACATGCTCTCCAACTGGGCGCGCATGGTCGATGTGGATCTGTTCGTGGACACCATGGGCAACGTGCCGGCGGATCTGATGAACGCCAGTTACCTGATGCTCAAGCCGTTCCGGCTGAATCTGCAGAAATACGTCGGCTTGCTCGACATCCTCGACGACAAGCAGGCGCTGGAAGATTTCCTGCGCATGGAAAAGTGGATCTTCGATTCGCCCGATCTGGCCGGCGAGGCCTTCCGTGAGTTCGTCACCCAGTTCTATCAGCGCAATGGGCTGGTGACCGGGCAGGTGCGCATCGGCGGGGAGGCGGTCGATCTGCAGGCAGTGGACATGCCGGTGCTCAACATCTACGCCGAACACGATCATCTGGTGCCGCCCGATGCCTCGCGTGCATTGCGCGGCCTGGTCGGCAGCGACGATTACACCGAGCTGAGTTTCCGCGGCGGGCATATCGGCATCTACGTCTCCGGACGTGCGCAGCGCGAGGTGCCGGTGGCGATCCACCGCTGGTTGCAGGAGCGTGGCGGCGACGCGTGATCCGGCTTCGGGTTGCGCTGTGCCTGCAGCGAACAGCCGCAGCCGTCACAAGGCGCAGTCGCTGCGGTTTTTAGACTGGGCAACACGTTCGAAGGAGCCTTCCATGGCCACGACCACCGCATTGTCCCGTTCCCTCAACGACCGCATGATCGCCGGCGTGGTCGGCGGCATCGCCCGCCGCTTCGGCTGGAGCTCCACGCTGTTGCGCGTTTTGTTCGTGATCGTGTCGATCGCCTCGGCCGCGTTCCCCGGCATCCTGGTCTATCTGATCCTGTGGCTGCTGATCCCCAACCAGGCCGACTGACGCCCGCCCGGCGCCGGTGGTTGTCCGTGCAGGTGCTGGGCGCGTTGTGGACGCTGCCCAATACCTTGCTCGGCCTTGCCATCGGTGCCGCCGGCAGCTGTTTCGGCGCGCGTCCGCGCTGGTCGGGGCAGGAACTGGCCGTGGTGTTCCATGCCTGGCCATGGGGACCGGGCGGGGCGATGACGCTGGGCAACGTGATCCTGCTCAAGGGCGCCTCGCTGGATCTGCAGTGCAGCACGTATGCGCATGCGGCCGGACGTTGTCAGCACCCGCCGGTGCGCCTGGGCGACCACGAACGTGCGCATGTCTACCAGTACATGCTGCTCGGCCCGCTGTTTTTGCCGGTGTATTTGCTGTGCGGCGGCATCCACGTACGCAATCCGCTGGAACGGGCCGCCGACGCATATGCGCTGCACGGCCACGGCTGGTGGCCGTGGGGACCTCAGCGCAACCGCGAGAAACCGAACAGGTCCGATAACGGGTGAGGCCTTCCTTCCAGTTGCGCGCGCAATAAGCCTGCGCCGATCGCGCTGTAGGTGATGCCGTTGCCGCCGTACGCCATCGCGAACGAGACCCGCGGCCCATGTTGCGGATGCGGCCCAAAGAACGGCAGTCCATCGGCGGTTTCGGCGAAGGTCCCGCCCCAGGCGAACACCGGGCGCAGGCTGATGTCCGGCATCGTCTGGTGGATCTTCTTCAGCAGCGTCTTCAGCTTGCGCATGACACGCGCGTCGCGACGTGCGGGCAGATCGATGTTGTCGTCTTCGCCGCCGGCCACCACGCGTCCATCCGGCGTGCTGCGCAGGTAGAGATAGGGACGCGCGGTTTCCCACATCATGGTGTGCTTGAGCGCGCCCATCTCGCCGTCGTGCAGCGGATCGGTCACGAATGCGTAGCTGCTGCGGTTGCGTGCCACGCGCTGCGACAGCCACTGCTGGTTCGCGTAGCCTGCGGCCATGATGACGTGCCGGGCGCGCAGCGTGACTCCGTCGCGGGTGCGCAACGCGACATGCCGGTCGTTGGGTTTGATCGTGGCAATCGTAGTGCGGTCGTAGATGCGCGCGCCGTATTGCTCGCCTTCTGCAAACAGGCGGTAGCACAGCCGATACGGATCGACGCTGGCGGCCAGGCGGCTCAGGATCGCGCCTTCCGAGCGTACGCCGTAGTTGTGCCACAACGGCGCGCGCTCGATCCATTCGACCGGAAGAGTGTGGGTTTTTCGCACCTGCAGTTCGCTGCGTAGGTCGTCGAGATCCCGCGACCGGCTGGCGTAGTACAGGCTGTCCTGACGGCTGAAGTCGCAGCCGCCCAGCGTATTGCAAAGGCCTTGCAGGTCGAGGATGGCTTGTGCGCACGCAGTGTATGCCAGCGCGGCCGCCGGCATGCCGTAGTGCTTGGCCAACTCGATCATTGGTGTGTCGATTTCGTACTGCAGCAAGGCGGTGCTGGCCGAAGTACTGCCCCAGCCGATCTCGCGCTGCTCGAGCACCACCACCTCGTGCCCGTGCTTGAGCAGCTCGTGCGCGATCAGGGCGGCGGTGACCCCGCCACCGACGATGGCCACCTCGCAATCGGTATCGCGCTCCAGACGCGGATAGGCACGCATCAATCCGTTGCGGATCGACCAGAACGGGTAACCACTTTTGAGGTCCATGCAGTGTCGTACGTGCGAGCGGAGCGCAATTGGACCGGCAGGCCGGGTGAAGCGGTTGTGCAGACAGGCGAGGGGATCCCGCCGTCACCAAACCGCAAACAGCCGGCGTTAACGTGCGTGGAAAGCTCCTCACGGCACGGTCGTTATGCTCGCGCCACTAACGTAGTCACAGTTGTTAAAAGAGGGTGTGGGCATGTCGATCGTTCTGTACGTCGGTGGCAGCAAAGATGGCGACAAGGGAGTTGTGCCTTATGGGTTCAGCAAGTCGCGCGCGATGACCGACGCCGGCCCGGAGATCTATGTCGAGCGCATGGTGCCGTTGAAGGACGTCGGCAAGATCCGCGTGATGGCGCTGGAATCGCTGCACGAAAGCATTCTGGTCGAGCGCGCGGCTACGCATTACGCAGGTCGCGCCAGCTAAGCGCAGCCAAACGGACGATTGCGCTCACTGTCAGTGGGCGCCAAGTGCCACTGCTGCAGGTATCACAACGGTACTTCAGCTCTTTCGCACCCTCTGTAACCACCTGACGATCGCCCGCTAGCGCTCGTCAGCCGTCAAAGGACGCGCCGGCATAGGGTTATGGCGATCCTGTCAACGGGTTCCCGCGGCGGGCCAGCACTGCGAAAATGCTTTTTTCAGTGAAGCGGCTCCGGCCGCGCCGCCATGCACGACAGCCAGCTTGCCCAGCAGATCGCTCGCACCATCGCCGACGAGATCGGTGCCCAACCCGCCCAGGCGCGCGCCGCCATCGCCCTTCTCGACGAAGGCGCCAGCGTTCCGTTCATTGCGCGCTACCGCAAGGAAGTCACCGGCGGGCTGGACGACACCCAACTGCGCAATCTGGAAACGCGCCTGACCTATCTGCGCGAGCTGGAAGAGCGCCGCGCGGCGATCCTGTCCAGCATCGGCGAGCAGGGCAAACTCAGCGACGAATTGCGCGCCGAGATCGTGGCGGCCGACAGCAAGTCGCGGCTGGAAGACCTGTACCTGCCTTACAAGCCCAAGCGCCGCACGCGTGCGCAGATTGCGCGCGAAGCCGGTCTGGAGCCGCTGGCCGATGGCCTGCTGGCCGACCCGAACCAGGCGCCGGAAGTCGCTGCTGCGGCGTACATCGATGCAGAGAAGGGCGTGGCCGATATCAAGGCAGCGCTGGAGGGCGCACGCGCCATCCTGATGGAGCGCTGGGGCGAAGATGCCGCCCTGGTGGGCGAGCTGCGCAGCTGGTTGAACGACAACGGCGTGATTCGCGCGCGCGTTGCCGAGGGCAAGGAAGAGGCCGGTGCCAAGTACCGCGATTACTTCGATCATGCCGAATCGCTGTCCAAGATTCCCTCGCACCGCTTGCTGGCGCTGTTTCGTGCGCGCCGCGAGGAGTTCCTGTACCTGGATCTGGAGCCGGGCAACGATGCCGAGGCCGGCCATCAGTACGCCGAGGGCCGTGTGGCGCGCAATGCCGGCATCTCCAACCAGAACCGTCCGGCCGATCGCTGGTTGCTGGATGCCTGCCGGCTGACCTGGCGCGCCAAGCTGCACATGCATCTGCTGCTGGACCTGTTCAACCAGGCGCGCGAAAAGGCCGAGGCCGAGGCGATCGCCGTGTTCGGCGACAACCTCAAGGACCTGATGCTGGCCGCACCGGCCGGCCCGCGCGTGGTGCTGGGGCTCGACCCCGGTATCCGCACCGGCTGCAAGATCGCCGTGGTCGATGCCACCGGCAAGCTGGTGGCCACCGAGACGATCTACCCGCATGAGCCCAAGCGGCAATGGGAGCAGTCGCTGCAGACGATCAAGAAGCTGTGCATGCAGCACAACGTGGAGCTGATTGCGATAGGCAATGGCACCGCCAGCCGCGAGACCGACAAGCTCGCCGGTGAGGCGATCGCGCTGTGCGGGGCGAGCAAGCTGCAGAAGATCGTGGTCAGCGAAGCCGGTGCGTCGGTGTATTCGGCGTCCGAGTTTGCTGCCAAGGAGTTCCCCAATCTGGACGTGTCGCTGCGCGGTGCGGTGTCGATTGCGCGGCGCCTGCAGGATCCGCTGGCCGAGCTGGTCAAGATCGAGCCCAAGGCGATCGGCGTGGGCCAGTACCAGCACGACGTGGACCAGTATCGGTTGGCCAAGGCGCTGGAGGCGCGCGTGGAAGACTGCGTCAATGCGGTCGGTGTGTACGTCAATACCGCGTCGGCGGCGCTGCTGTCGCGCGTATCCGGGCTGTCGAGCACGGTGGCGGAAAACATCGTGCGCCATCGCGACGACAATGGGCCGTTCAAGCGCCGCAAGGACCTGCTCAAGGTGCCGCGTCTGGGCGACAAGACCTTCGAACAATGCGCCGGTTTCCTGCGCATCGCCGATGGCGACGAGCCGCTGGATGTGTCGGCGGTGCATCCGGAAGCCTATCCGGTGGTCGAGCGCATCGTCGGCAGCACCGGCAAGCCGATCAAGGCCTTGCTGGGCGATGGCAGCTTCCTGCGTGGACTCAAGCCGGAGCTGTTCACCGACGAGCAGTTCGGTGTACCGACCGTGCGCGACATCCTCAAGGAGCTGGAAAAACCCGGCCGCGATCCGCGCCCCGAGTTCAAGGCGGCACAGTTCGCCGAAGGCATCGAGGACATCAAGCACCTCAAGCCGGGCATGGTGCTCGAAGGCGTGGTCAGCAACGTGGCCGCATTCGGTGCGTTCGTCGATATCGGCGTGCATCAGGATGGCCTGGTGCACATCTCCGCGTTGTCGGACACCTTCGTCAAGGATCCGCGCGATGTGGTCAAGGCCGGCGACATCGTCAAGGTCAAGGTGCTGGAAGTGGACGTGGCGCGCAAACGCATCGCACTGACCTGCCGTCTGTCCGATACGCCACCGCCGGCCGATGCCGCAGCCCAGTCGCGCGATCAGCGCGGCAATGGCGGCACGGGGCAGGGCCGGCGCGATGGTGGCGGTGGGCGTGGCCCGGCGCAGGGCAACAGCAAGCCGCGTACCACTGCGCCGCCGGCCGACAACGCGCTAGCCGCGGCATTCGCACGCGCCAAGCGCGGCTGAGCCAGCGTGCCCGGCGGCTGCCCTGGCGTGGCTGGGCAGTGTAGATAGACCCGCTCGCGAGGCGGCGGGTCCGCTGCTGCGATTGGATCGCTATTGGAGCGGTTGATCTGCAATGCCGCTGCGGGGATCTTGCTCTCCGGCCATCGCGATGCCATGTGCAGAGAAATTGTTCGAAAGGCGGCTGATCTGAGGCCTTGGTGCAGGGCCCTTGCCCGCCCACCATCGCAGGACACGCCGCAAGTACGTCCTTGTAGGCTCTTACGCGGCATCCATGCCGCGTAAGGTCCCGCGACGGTGGGCGGGCAAGGACCTGTCGGGATGGTCGGTGAGTTTGTTGCAAACAGCAGTCGGTTGACCACGCTGTTTTATTGCGTTCCAGGCGATCTCACGCCTCGCTGCGTACCGCGCGTGTCGGCAAGATCAGGCGTTCGATCAGGTCGACCAGGCCGGGTGGTTCCACCGGCTTGCCCATATGAGCATCGAATCCGGCGACTACTGCGCGGTCGCGGTCTTCTTCGCGTACATAGGCGGTGAGGGCGATCGCGGGGATGTGCCGCGGCAGGTCGGCGCGGCCGGAGCGCACGGTGCGGATCAAGTCGTAGCCGTCGCGCACCGGCATGGCGATATCGCTGACCAGCACGTCGAAGGGAGTCTCTGCCAGGCATTGTTCGGCCGCTTCCACCGAGCCGGCCGCCTGCACCTGCGCGCCGGCAAGCATCAGGAACTGCACTACCGCCTCGCGCGAATCCTGGTCGTCGTCGACCAGCAGCAGGCGCACGCCATCCAGGCGCCCGAGACAATCACTCGGCAGCGGACCGACCTGCAGCGACCCGGCCGACGCGGGACGCAGATCGCTGACCCCGTGCTGGAACGGCAACACGATGGTGAAGGTCGACCCCTTGCCTTCGCCGGCACTGGAGGCACCCAGGCTGCCGCCGTGCAGATCGACCAACTGGCGCGAGATCGACAAGCCCAGCCCCAGCCCGCCCACGCGCCGCGTGGTGCCGGCATCGGCCTGGCGAAAGCGGTCGAACACATGCGGCAGGAACTCGGCCGCAATCCCGATGCCGGTGTCCTGCACGCACAGTCGCAGCCGGTCGTCCTCGATGTCCAGCGCCACCCGCACCGTTCCGCCGGGTGAGGTGAACTTGAGCGCATTGCTGAGCAGGTTGGACAGCACCTGCTGCAGCCGCCCGGCATCGCCGAAGAACCACAACTCGGCTTCGCCGGGTGCATCCAGTTCCAGTGCGATGTCGCGCGCCAGTGCAGAGGGTTGCATCAACTCCACCGTGCTGCGCATCAGTCCTGCGATATCGAAGTGCTCTGCCTGCAGGCGGATTTTGCCGGACAGGATCGCGCTCATGTCGAGCAGGTCGTCGATGATCTGCGTCTGCGCACGCGCACTGCGTTCGATGATGATCAGCCCCTTGCCCAGATTGGCCGGCTCGAACACCTCCGACTGCATCAGCCGCGACCAGCCCAGGATGGCATTGAGCGGCGTGCGCAATTCGTGGCTGAGCGTGGCCAGGAACTCGTCCTTGACCCGGCTGGCATGCTCGGCCTGGCTGCGTGCGACGGTCTCGGCCTGCAGCGATTGCTTGAGCTTGGCATCCACGCGCGTGCGCTCGATGACGATGCCGGCCAGATGCGATGCAGAGCGCGCCATCGCCTGTTCACGCAGCGAGGGCAGGTGGACGCGGTCGTAGTAGATGTTGAGCGTGCCCAGCACCTGCCCATTGCTATCCAGGATGGGCGTCACGCAGCAGGCAACGATGCCCAGCGCCGCCGAAATCGCGTGGTGGTCGCTGAAGCTGGGGTCGGCCTGGATGTCCTCGCAGATCACCTGCTGCCCGAGATAGGCCGAGCGCGCGCACGGCGGCCCGTTCGGTCCGATCGGCGAGGCTTCGAAATGCCCGCGGTACTCGACCGGAAAATGTGGCGCCGAGCCGAAGCTCAGCGTCTTGCGTACGTCATCCAGCACCATCACTGCGCAATACAGCGCAATGTCGCCACGCGCTTCCACGCTCGCTGCGATGGCGTCCAGCACCACCGGCAGCGGTGCGCCGGTGGTGATCAGGCTCAGGATGGCGCGATCGGAGGCGGTTTCATCCTCGATCAGCTTGCGTTCGGAGATATCGGTCAGCGAGCCGATATGGCCGAGAAAGCGTCCGTCGCTGGCGAAGTGCGGCGACGCGGTATCGATGCACCAACGGTATTGCCCGTCGTGACGACGCACGCGGTACTCGGCCAGGAACTCGCCTCGCTGCTCCAAGGCTTGGCCGAATGCGTGGCGCACGCGTTCGGCATCGTCCGGATGCATCACATCCCACCAGCCCTGATCCATGGCCTGGTCTTCGGCCTGCCCGGTGAAGTGATACCAGCGCGGATTCCAGTACACGCAGTCGCCCTGCGCATCGGCCATCCAGATCATGGCCGGCACCGTTTCGCACAAAGCGCGGAAGCGCACTTCGCTTTCGCGCAGCTGTTGCTCGAACGCACGGCGGTCATGAATATCGGTGTAGGTGCCGATCCACTCGCTGATGCTGCCGTCGTCCCCGCGCACGGGCAGGGCACGCGCCAGGTGCCAGCGCCGCTGGCCATCGTGGCGTTGCAGCTCGCACTCCATCTCGTAGGCGCGCTCGCCCTCGATGGCCAACACCCAGGCCTGCGCGGACAGCTGCAGGCCATCGGCGGTGTGTGCCTGATGCCACGCGGTAGTCTGGTGGTCGGCAGGATCCAGTCCGGTGTATTCGTACCAGCGCCGGTTGAAGTAATGCGGCTCGCCCTCCGGGTCGGCAATGAAGATGATCTGTGGCAGCGTGTCGGCCAGTCGGCGCAGCCGCGCCTCGTTGGCGGCCAGTTGCTGCTGCGCCTTGGCGCGTTGCATGGATTCCCAACAGCGCGCCGCAACCAGGCGGACCAGCTCGATCTCGGTGGACAGCCAGCGCCGCGGTGCGCGCTGATGCACGCCGATGGCCGCGACCAGACGCCCGTGTTTGTGCAGCGGAATCGCCAGCGATGCGCGCAGGCCGGAGCGTCGGTACTGCTGCGCCACATAGTCCGGCGCACCGGGCGCCATCGCATCGGTGGTGAACCAGGGGCGGTTTTCCAGCAAGGCGTCGCGCAGGCCCTGCGCCACTTCCAGCGGAAAATCGCCCTGCAGGCTAGGCATGTCCTGCACATGGTCGCTGATCACGTGCATGGTTCTGCCGTCGGCCGCTGCCAGGCCGAACGCGCAGCGATTGACCTGCAGATGCTCGCCCAGCAAGCGCACGCTTGTATCGATGATCTGACGCGGATCGGAAACGTTTTGCAGCGCGTCTTCGAGCATCAGCAGGAAACTGTCGCGACTTGCCATGCTGCGTTGCTGGGTGACATCGAATCCGTGCACCAGGATCGCGTCAATGCGGCCGTCGCGCTCGCGCATCGGCTGATACAGGAAATCCACGAAGGTCTGATCGAGCGCATTGCCGGGCGTGCGCTGCAGATAGGCGGACATTGACTCGCCGATGAAGGGACGGCCGCTGCGTCGAACCTCATCGAGCAGCTCAAGATAGCCCTGGTCAGCAACTTCGGGCATCGCCTCGAGCAAGGGGCGGCCAATCAACGGACGCTGGCCGACCAGCTCGTGGAAACGTTGGTTCGCGCTTTCGATGATGTAGCCGGGTCCACGCAGCACCGCCATGAAGGCCGGCGACTGGTCGAGCGAAGGCGACACCGCTGCGGGCGCGGACTCGCGACGGGGCGGCCCTGCAGCAGGGGCGGGCGTGCCGGCGACATACAGCATGCCCAGAGGTTTGCCGGCCTGCAGCACCGGGCTGCAGGACCACGCCGATAGCATCAAAGCTGCACGCGCATCGGCATCGCTGTGGTTGGCTTCAACGCTGTCTGCAAGTTCCCCCAATGGCTGGCCGAATGCTGCCGGGTGGCGTTCGCCCAACAGCGCGATGCAGGCATCGTTGTAGATGCAGCGTGACTGCTCGCCCCAGACCAGCAGCATCGGCACCTGTGCATGCAGGCACAGCGAAAGCGTCGTGCGCAGCGCTGGGCTGTCGCGCAGCAGCGGGTCAGCGGCCCATGCGGACGACGCCAGCAACAGCCCGGCTGTCTCGCACGTCTCCGGCAACAGACCGGCAAACGGCGACACGGCGATATCCATTGGTGACCTGCCCATCATGCCTGGATGCACGATTCTAGTGGCAAGCGGGCCGTGATCGAGGGGATGTGGCAGCCGGCGCGACCGCGCGAGGGGTCTACGTTAAGCGCGGCGGGCGGGCGGTCTGCAGGTGTGGCTGACGGTGAAGAGCGTTGAAGACTGGCCGCGCATACATGCGGGCGACGCACCCGCTTGTGCTGTTGCTCAGCTGGCGGCGCCGCTCAGCTGCCGTGCCCTGGACAGCGCGCTGATCAGTTCGTCTGACAAATAGGGCTTGGTCAGGATCACGCCGCGCTCGAAGCCGCTGGGGATGGTGCCACTGGCAACACCGGTCGCCAGCACGAACGGAATCCCGAGCTCCGACAACAGCCGCGCGACCGGCTCACTGGTCTCGCCATTGCCAAGACGGTAGTCGAGCACTGCGATCTCCGGCGCATCGGCCTGGATCAGGGTCAGCGCTTGCGCAACTTCCCCAACCGGACCCAGCACGACCGCGCCAGCCTGGACGAGCTGCAGATCGAGCAGCATGGCATTCATCTGGTCGTTCTCGACCACCAGCACCCGAACTCCACGCAACACCGACATTGCTTACTCCTTCACCTAAGTCGGCCAGTATATCGACACTGCTCCAATGCAGCGCTGGCGCCACTGCTTGCACCTGAATTCGTCAGGCGCGTTCTGACACTGTTCGTTTCATGCGCAAGTCGCTATACTGCGCGGCCACGCCGAAGTGGCGGAATCGGTAGACGCAGCGGATTCAAAATCCGCCGCCCTTAAAAGCGTGTGGGTTCGAGTCCCACCTTCGGCACCAGGATGTAGCGGTACGAGCAAAGCCCTTCTGGCGACGGTCAGAGGGGCTTTTCTTTTGTGCGCTCGATAATCGTCGGAACCTGCGAATGTTGGCGGCTGTTGCCCCCGTCGCGCCGAGCAGCATTGCGGTCAGAAACAGAGCGATTTGTCGTCGACGTGGTGCAGCAGTTGGTGCGGCATCGTCATCTTTCTTCGCCGTATGGCGGCGTGTTCAATTACCGCGCATCGATGATGCGTGGTCGCTGAAAATTCCGGCGAGATGAGCGTGCATTGACGCCAGGCGCCTGCAGGCACGCAACCATCACGCGCGATGCGTACCTTGGAAAGCTCTTTTCAAGCAGGTGGCTTCCCATGGATTTCGATTCTTCGCAGCAACTGCGCATCTTGCGCGACATCCATGGCACCACGCCGGTTGCCGACGAAGAGGCCAACTGGGCAGTGCGTGCCGGCTATGCAACACAGGCCGAAGACGGAGACATCGATCTCACTCACGAAGGCCGCAAGGCGCTGGATGTTGGCCAGACCTGATCCGTCGTTGTGCGGATTTGTTCGACTCGCAAGCAAGTTAAGTGTGCCGTCGAGTGAGCGCGTTCCACAGTCGATCCGCGCGTGTTTGGATGCAGTGGCGCGATGCGCGCGTATCGTGCCGCCACCGACTGCATGCGGTGGAGCAGGGCGCCCTGAATTCCAGGCAAAAAAAAGCCCCGGCAGTGCCGAGGCTTTCAGATGATTGGCGTCCCCACGGGGATTCGAACCCCGGTGTCCACCGTGAAAGGGTGGTGTCCTAGGCCTCTAGACGATGGGGACGCGTATCAAAACCTTGTTGTAGATTCCAGACGGCCTATGTCGGGAATTTGGTGGAGCCAGGCGGGATCGAACCGCCGACCTCCTGCATGCCATGCAGGCGCTCTCCCAGCTGAGCTATGGCCCCACGATGCTGCGAGCCGGCAATCATAGCGACATCGATGGCACTTGGGAAGTGGTGTGCGCAAAAAAGTTTGCGCGACGGATTCGCCAGTGGCGGGGACCAATGTGGCGCGTGCCTTTGCGAGCGCTTGATAAGTGCCCACGTCGCAAACTGATCGACCTAGATGTCGTCTGCATGCACGAGTGTCTGGTTGCGTAAGGTGTGGCGATGCAGTGGCCGTGGCAGCTTTTGCACGTCGGTCATATGCAACAGTCTGCGCACAACATTCGATCCGCATCGCAACATCCCGCGTTTGCTTGCACCGGCATACGCGTAACCGTGCCGGCAGCTGCAGCAGGTGAGGTGCAAAGCTCCAGGACGCACTACGTTGATGCGGAGCTGTTGCATCATCGATATCGACAGATGACACGCCACACCACGAGCACCGCGTGCAGATAACCGCGCACGCAATCGATGCTGAAAAACACGCAAAAAAAGCCCCGGCAGTGCCGGGGCTTTCAGATGATTGGCGTCCCCACGGGGATTCGAACCCCGGTGTCCACCGTGAAAGGGTGGTGTCCTAGGCCTCTAGACGATGGGGACGCGTATCAAAACCTGAGTTGTCACCCTGACGGCCTAAGCCAGGAGTGGTGGAGCCAGGCGGGATCGAACCGCCGACCTCCTGCATGCCATGCAGGCGCTCTCCCAGCTGAGCTATGGCCCCACGAAACTGAGAACGAAATGATAGCGGCCTGTTAATGTTCGCGCAAGTGCTTTTTCATTTCGCATGAGACGCAGCGTGCGCGGGCACGCTGTGCGTCTGCAACTCAGTTGACGCCGTGCAGGTCGCGCAGTTGCGTCTGCCGTGCGCCGAAGTAGGCGGCCAGGTCGGCAATGTCCTGATCGCTCAGTGCAGTGGCCTGCGCCGTCATCAACGGGTGCTGGCGATCGCCGCTGCGGTAGGCCTGCAAGGCGTGCGCAAGATAATCGCCGTACTGGCCGCCGAGCTTGGGATAGCTGGGGTCGATAGGGGCGTTGCCGTCGGCGCCATGGCAATCGATGCAGCTCTGGCCGGTGGCCTTGCCTTTCGCGTGCGCCAGTTTGTCGCCGGCGTCGGCGCGCCCGGCCGGCAGGCCGGCAGACGAGCCGGAGCCATGTTCGCCGCTGGCGTGGCCGGCATCGCCTGCAGAATGATCGGTGGACTCGACCTGGGATTGGGAGCAGGCCGCCAACATCAGGGCAGCGACCAGGGCGATGGCTAGACGCGGAGCGTGCAGGGCGTTCGGCATGTGGGCGCTTATTTGAGGGTGGACAGGTAGGCGGAGATATCGGCGATGTCCTGCTCGGAAAAGCTCTGCGCCTGCGCTTGCATGGTGGGATGCTTGCGTTTGCCCTGGCGGTACTCGGTCAGCGCCTGGGTCAGATACTGGCTGGACTGGCCGCCGATCTTGGGCACGCGATAACTGGGGTAGGCGTTCTTGTAGCCGGTGACGCCGTGGCAGCCCTGGCAGGTATAGGCCAGCAAGCGGCCGTTGGACGGATTGCCGGTGGGCGCTGCGGGTGTGGCCACTGCCGCGGCGGGCGCAGGCGTGGCGGGTGCGGCTGGCGTGACTGACGGTGTCGCTGATGCGCCCCCAAACGGCAGGAAGACGACCAGAGCGAGACAAGCGGCGAGCGGCTGCGGGCGCATGGTTTCGTATCCGGAAGACTGATTGAACGTCCGCACGTGGGGGCGTGGCGGAACCGGTCCGAGTATGCCTGCGATTTGGCGCCGCGCAAACGGGGTGAATACGCGAACTTGAACAGACCATGACCTTTGGCGCATTGGCGACATGATCGTTCGGGTGGTCTACTTGCCTACAACACCTGTTCACGCATCCACTAGGACACGACGATGTCGCCACTCTCCTTCCTGCCCGGCCGCAGCGGAACCTGCGCCGCTGCATTGTTGATCACCACGAGCCTGTTGCTGGGCGGCTGCAAGGCGGGAGATGGCGAGGCCAAGGCCGCCGAGGAGAAGAAAACCGTCGATGCGGTACCGGTGGAAATTGCCAAGGCCGCACGCCGTGCGGTGGCGGCCAGCTATACCGGCACCGCCGCCCTGGAGCCGCGTGCCGAAGCGCAGGTGGTGGCCAAGACCTCCGGCGTGGCATTGGCGGTGATGGTGGAAGAGGGCCAGAAGGTGTCCGCGGGTCAGGCCCTGGTTCGCCTGGATCCGGACCGTGCGCATCTGGCGGTGGCGCAAAGCGAAGCGCAGCTGCGCAAACTGGAGAACAGTTACCGCCGTGCCACCCAGTTGGTGGGGCAGCAGCTGGTCAGTGCCGCCGATGTCGACCAGCTCAAGTTCGATGTCGAAAACAGCCGCGCGCAGCATCGCCTGGCATCGCTGGAGCTGTCCTACACCACGGTGCAGGCGCCGATTTCCGGGGTGATCGCCTCGCGCTCGATCAAGACCGGCAACTTCGTGCAGATCAATACGCCGATCTTCCGCATCGTCGACGATTCGCAGCTGGAAGCCACGCTCAACGTGCCCGAGCGCGAACTCGCCACGCTCAAATCCGGCCAGCCGGTGACCTTGCTGGCCGATGCCTTGCCCGGTCAGCAGTTCATCGGCAAGGTCGACCGCATTGCGCCGGTGGTGGATTCGGGCAGCGGCACCTTCCGGGTGATCTGTGCGTTCGGCCAGGGCGCCGAAGCGTTGCAGCCGGGCATGTTCGGGCGCATCCGCATCGACTACGACCAGCGCAAGGACGCGTTGGTGATTCCGCGCCTGGCGCTGCTGGACGATGGCGAGCCGGCGGTGTTCGTGGTGCGTAATGGCAAGGCCAGCCGGGTGCCGGTGAAACTCGGTTATGCCGAAGGTCCGTGGCTGGAAGTGCGGCAAGGGCTGAAGGAAGGTGACCAGGTGGTGACCGCCGGCAAGGTGGCGCTGCGCGATGGCACTGCGGTGCAGGTCATCGGCCAGCCCGACCGCAAGCCGGTTGCGGCGGCGGCACCGGCAGCCGGCAGCGACGGGAAACGCTCATGAGCGATCACGGCAACCCGCACGCACCCGTGCACGACCCGCATGTCCCCTTGCCTGGCGGCGGCGGTCTGGTGGCCTTCGCCACGCGGCGGCGGGTGACCATCGCGATGATCACCGTGACCATGCTGCTGTTCGGGCTGATCGCGTTGCGCAGTCTCAAGGTCAACCTGTTGCCGGACCTGAGCTACCCCACGCTGACCGTGCGCACCGAATACACTGGCGCGGCGCCAGCGGAAATCGAAACGCTGGTGACCGAGCCGGTGGAAGAAGCGGTCGGCGTGGTCAAGAACCTGCGCAAGCTCAAGTCGATCTCGCGCACCGGGCAGAGCGACGTGGTGCTGGAGTTCGCCTGGGGCACCAACATGGACCAGGCCAGCCTGGAAGTGCGCGACAAGATGGAGGCCCTGTCGCTGCCGCTGGAAACCAAGCCGCCGGTGCTGCTGCGCTTCAATCCATCCACTGAGCCGATCATGCGGCTGGCGCTGTCGCCCAAACAGGCGCCGGCCTCCGACAACGACGCGATCCGCCAGCTCACCGGGCTGCGTCGCTACGCCGATGAAGATCTGAAAAAGAAACTTGAACCGGTGGCCGGCGTGGCCGCGGTCAAGGTCGGCGGCGGGCTGGAAGACGAGATCCAGGTCGATATCGATCAGCAGAAACTGGCGCAGCTCAACCTGCCGATCGACAACGTGATCACCCGGCTCAAGGAGGAGAACGTCAATATCTCCGGCGGCCGGCTGGAAGAAGGCTCGCAGCGGTATCTGGTGCGCACGGTCAACCAGTTCGTGGATCTGGACGAGATCCGCAACATGCTGGTGACCACGCAAAGCAGCAGCGGCAGCGCCGCGGAAGCGGCGATGCAGCAGATGTATGCGATTGCCGCGTCCACCGGGTCGCAGGCGGCATTGGCGGCGGCGGCCGAGGTGCAGAGCACCTCGTCGGCGTCCAGCAGCACCATCGCCGGCGGCATGCCGGTGCGATTGAAGGATGTGGCCGAGGTGCGCCAGGGCTACAAGGAACGCGAGGCGATCATCCGCCTGGGCGGCAAGGAAGCGGTGGAGCTGGCGATCTACAAGGAAGGCGATGCCAATACCGTGTCCACCGCCGCGGCGCTGCGCAAGCGGCTGGAGCAGTTGAAGGCGACCGTGCCCGGCGATGTGGAGATCACCACCATCGAGGACCAGTCGCACTTCATCGAGCACGCGATCAGCGACGTCAAGAAGGATGCGGTGATCGGCGGCGTGCTGGCGATCCTGATCATCTTCCTGTTCCTGCGCGATGGCTGGAGCACCTTCGTGATCAGCCTGTCGTTGCCGGTGTCGATCATCACCACGTTCTTCTTCATGGGCCAGTTGGGCCTGAGCCTCAACGTGATGTCGCTGGGCGGGCTGGCACTGGCCACCGGGCTGGTGGTGGACGATTCGATTGTGGTGCTGGAAAGCATCGCCAAGGCGCGCGAGCGTGGCCTAAGCGTGCTGGATGCGGCAATCGCCGGCACCCGCGAAGTCAGCATGGCGGTGATGGCATCCACGTTGACCACGATCGCGGTGTTCCTGCCGCTGGTGTTCGTCGAGGGCATCGCCGGGCAGTTGTTCCGCGACCAGGCGCTGACCGTGGCGATCGCGATCGCGATCTCGTTGGTGGTGTCGATGACGCTGATCCCGATGCTGAGTTCGCTCAAGGGCGCGCCGCCGATGGCATTCCCGGACGAGCCCAGCCATCCGCAGTGGCAGCCGCAGCAGCGCTGGCTCAAGCCGGTGGCTGCCGGTCGGCGCGGGGCCGGCGCGAGCGTGCGCTACGCGTTCTTCGCGGTGGCGTGGGCGGTGGTCAAGCTGTGGCGCGGCATCGCACGGGTGGTGTCGCCGGTGATGCGCAAGGCCAGCGGCTTGGCGATGGCGCCGTATGGCCGCGCCGAGCGTGGTTATCTGGCGATGCTACCGGCGGCATTGCGGCGGCCCGGCCTGGTGCTGGGACTGGCGGCCGCCGCATTTATCGGCACCGTGTTGCTGGTGCCGATGCTGGGTGCAGATTTGATTCCGCAGCTGGCGCAGGACCGCTTCGAAATGACGGTGAAGCTGCCTTCCGGCACGCCGCTGGCGCAGACCGACGCCCTAGTGCGCGAGTTGCAGCTGGCGCACGACAAGGACCCGGGCATCGCCTCGTTGTATGGGGTGAGCGGCAGCGGTACGCGGCTGGATGCCAACCCCACCGAGAGCGGCGAGAACATCGGCAAGCTCACCGTGGTGATGGCCGGCGGCGGCAGCCCGGAAGTGGAAGCGGCGGCCACCAGGCGACTACGCAGCAGCATGGTGGACCATCCGGGAGCGCAGGTGGATTTTGCACGGCCAGCATTGTTCAGTTTTTCCACGCCGCTGGAAGTGGAGCTGCGCGGGCAGGATCTGGGCGAGCTGGAACGTGCCGGGCAGAAGCTGGCGGCGATGCTGCGGGCCAATGGCCATTACGCCGACGTCAAGTCGACGGTGGAAGAGGGCTTCCCGGAAATCCAGATCCGTTTCGATCAGGAACGCGCCGCTGCGTTGGGCCTGACCACCCGCCAGATCGCCGATGTGATCGTCAAGAAGGTGCGCGGCGATGTGGCCACGCGCTACAGCTTTCGCGATCGCAAGATCGATGTGCTGGTGCGTGCGCAACACAGCGACCGCGCCAGTGTGGATGCGATCCGGCAGCTGATCGTCAACCCGGGCAGCAGCCGGCCGGTGCGTCTGGCGGCGGTGGCCGAGGTGGTGGCAACGACCGGGCCGAGCGAGATCCATCGCGCCGATCAGACCCGCGTGGCGATCGTCTCGGCCAGCCTGCATGACATGGATCTGGGCGGCGCGGTGCGCGAGGTCGAGTCGATGGTGCGCAACGATCCGCTGGCCGCCGGCGTGGGCATGCATATCGGCGGGCAGGGCGAGGAACTCGCGCAATCGGTGAAGTCGCTGTTGTTTGCCTTCGGTCTGGCGATCTTTCTGGTCTATCTGGTGATGGCCTCGCAGTTCGAATCGCTGCTGCATCCGTTCGTCATCCTGTTCACCATTCCGCTGGCGATGGTCGGCGCGGTGCTGGCCTTGCTGATGACCGGCAAGCCGGTGTCGGTGGTGGTGTTCATCGGCTTGATCCTGCTGGTGGGGCTGGTGACCAAGAACGCGATCATCCTGATCGACAAGGTCAACCAACTGCGCGAGGAAGGCGTGCCCAAGCGCGAGGCCTTGATCGAAGGTGCGCGTTCGCGCTTGCGGCCGATCGTGATGACCACGCTGTGCACCTTGTTCGGCTTCCTGCCGTTGGCGGTGGCGATGGGCGAGGGCGCCGAGGTGCGCGCGCCGATGGCGATCACCGTGATCGGTGGGTTGCTGGTGTCCACGCTGCTGACCCTGCTGGTGATCCCGGTGGTGTACGACCTGCTGGACCGTCGCGCCGATGCATACTACCTGGAGCGTGGCCGGCGCACGGCCGGCCAACGTGCGCAGGCGACCGGTAACTCCGACGGGCTGGAGGCGCTATGAGCGTTGCCGCCTTCAGCATCCGTCGGCCGGTCACCACCATCATGTGCTTCGTCTCGCTGGTGGTGGTGGGGCTGATTGCCGCGTTCCGGCTGCCGCTGGAAGCGCTGCCGGACATTTCCGCACCGTTCCTGTTCGTGCAACTGCCGTACACCGGCTCCACCCCGGACGAGGTGGAACGCAACCTGGTGCGGCCGGCCGAAGAGGCGCTGGCGACGATGACCGGCATCAAGCGCATGCGCTCGACCGCCACCGCCGATGGCGCCAACATCTTCATCGAGTTTTCCGATTGGGACCGCGACATCGCCATCGCCGCATCGGATGCGCGCGAGCGGCTGGATGCCATCCGCGACGATTTTCCGGAAGATCTGCAGCGCTTCCACATCTACAAATGGTCCAGCAGCGACGAACCGGTGCTGAAGGTACGCCTGGCCAGCCAGACCGATCTGACCGGCGCGTACGACATGCTCGACCGTGAGTTCAAGCGGCGCATCGAACGGATTCCCGGCGTGGCCAAGGTGGAGATCTCCGGCGCACCGCCGAACGAAGTGGAGATTGCCATCGCGCCGGATCGGCTCACCGCGCACGACCTCAGCCTCAATGATTTGAGCGAGCGACTGGGCAAGCTCAATTTTTCGGTGTCGGCAGGCCAGATCGACGACAACGGCCAGCGCATTCGGGTACAGCCGATCGGCGAATTGCGCGACCTGCAGGAACTGCGCGACTTGGTGCTCAATGCCAAGGGGCTGCGGTTGGCCGATATCGCGCAGGTGCGGCTGAAGCCGACGCGGATGAATTACGGCCGCCGCCTGGATGGGCGCCCGGCGATCGGGCTGGACATCTACAAGGAGCGCAGCGCCAACCTGGTGGATGTGTCCAAGGCGGCGTTGAAGGAGGTCGAGGACATCCGCGCCGAACCTGCGATGCGCGATGTGCAGATCAAGGTGATCGACAACCAGGGCAAGGCGGTGACCTCGTCGCTGGCGGAACTGGCAGAAGCCGGCGCGGTGGGCCTGTTGTTATCGATCACGGTGCTGTTCTTCTTCCTGCGCCACTGGCCATCGACGCTGATGGTGACGCTGGCGATTCCGATCTGCTTTGCGATCACGCTGGGCTTCATGTACTTCGTCGGCGTCACGCTCAACATCCTGACCATGATGGGCCTGCTGCTGGCGGTCGGCATGCTGGTCGACAACGCGGTGGTGGTGGTGGAAAGCATCTACCAGGAACGCGAGCGCATGCCCGGTCAACCGCAGCTGGCGGCCCTGCTCGGCACGCGCAGCGTGGCGATCGCGCTCAGCGCCGGCACCTTGTGCCATTGCATTGTGTTCGTACCAAACCTGTTCGGCGAGACCAACAACATCAGCATCTTCATGGCGCAGATCGCGATCACCATTTCGGTGTCGCTGCTGGCCTCGTGGCTGGTGGCGATCAGCCTGATTCCGATGTTGTCGGCGCGCATGAAGACGCCGCCGATGGTGAGCTCCGAGCGCGGCGTGATCGCGCGGCTGCAGCGCCGTTATGCCAAGGTGCTGGCATGGACGCTGGCCCATCGCGGCTGGAGCGTGGCCGGCATCGTGTTGGTCAGTGCGATCAGCCTGGTGCCGATGAAGTTGACCAAGGTCGACATGTTCGGCGGCGATGGCGGCAACGAGGCTTTCATCCAGTATCAGTGGAAAGGCTCGTACACGCATGAGCAGATGGGGGAGGAAGTGGGGCGGGTCGAGCGTTACCTGCAAGCCAATCGCGACAAGTACCACATCACCCAGATCTATTCGTGGTTCAGCGAAGCGGAAGGCGGCAGCACCACCGTGACTTTCGACGCAGGCAAGGTCAAGGAGCTGCCGGCGTTGCTGGAACAGATCCGCAAGGCCTTGCCGCGCTCGGCGCGTGCGGACTACAGCATCGGCAACCAAGGCGATGGCGGCAGCGGCAATCAAGGCGTGCAGGTGCAGTTGGTCGGCGATTCGACCCAGGCCTTGCAGGCCCTGGCCGACGATGTGATCCCGCTGCTGGCGCAGCGCAAGGAATTGCGCGACGTGCATGTGGACACTGGCGACCGCACCAGCGAGTTGGCGATCCGGGTCGATCGCGAGCGTGCGGCGGCCTTCGGGTTCAGTGCCGAGCAGGTGGCAAGTTTCGTCGGTCTGGCGTTGCGTGGCACGCCGTTGCGCGAGTTCCGCCGCGGCGACAACGAGGTGCCGGTGTGGGTGCGCTTTGCCGGCGCCGAACAGAGCAAGCCGGAAGACTTGGCCAGCTTCACGGTGCGTACCAAGGATGGCCGCAGCGTGCCGTTGCTCAGTCTGGTCGATGTGCAGATTCGCCCGGCCGCCACCCAGATCGGCCGCACCAATCGCCAGACCACGCTGACCATCAAGGCCAATCTGGCCAGCAAGGTCACCGTGCCGGAAGCACGCGCGGCAATGGAAAAGCCGCTCAAGGCGATGAATTTCCCCGCCGGCTACAGCTATACCTTCGACGGCGGCGATTACCAGGACGACGGCGAAGCGATGGGCCAGATGGTGTTCAACCTGGTGATCGCGCTGGTGATGATCTACGTGGTGATGGCGGCGGTGTTCGAATCGCTGCTGTTTCCTGCGGCGATCATGAGCGGCGTGGTGTTTTCGATCTTCGGGGTGTTCTGGCTGTTCTGGATCACCGGCACCTCGTTCGGGATCATGTCCTTCATCGGTATCCTGGTGTTGATGGGCGTGGTGGTGAACAACGGCATCGTGATGATCGAGCACATCAACAACCTGCGCCGCCGCGGCATGGGCCGCACCCAAGCCTTGATCGAAGGCTCACGCGAGCGCTTGCGGCCGATCATGATGACGATGGGCACCGCCATCCTGGCGATGGTGCCGATCTCGCTGACCAGCACCACGATGTTCAGCGACGGCCCGCCGTACTTCCCGATGGCCCGCGCGATCGCCGGCGGACTGGCGTTCTCGACGGTGGTGAGTCTGCTGTTCCTGCCGACGATCTACGCAATTCTCGATGACATGAGCAACGGCGCAGCCGCGCTGGTACGACGTGCGCGCGGCGTGCCGAAGACGCCGCCGACAAGCGTTGCGCTGGAATCGTGAGCCGCCAACCCTGCTGAAGTTTTCCCGGCGTAAGGCATTCACCAGCGCGCTGAGGCCCTGAGTGACAAGGCGCAAAGCCCCTCTCCGGTCGGGGCGAGGAGGCACGGCTTGCGCGCCAAGGGCGCGCGTGCCTTGGAGCGCCCGCGCCGCAAGCGTGGGCCGGGGCGCGGAGCGAGGGGTTGGGGTGAGGGTACGGGTTTCTCCGCGTACCACCCGCCCGTCAGTCACTGGCTTCGGTGAGGGCGACAGCGCGCCCGCGGACTGGCTCCTCGGCTCGGTCAGACATCCTGTCTGACTCGCCGCCGCGGCACATCCCTGTGCCGCTCTCCGCCAATCCCCGGCCACGCTGCCGCCTCGGCGAGTCGTTTCCGTGACGTTGAGCGACGAAAAAAGGCTGCCAATTCAGTGGTCGATTTTGGCGCGAGCCAATCATCCGCCAAGGTCGCCGCACGTCTTCTGGACCTTCGACTTCGTAGCTCTCAGACAAACCGCCCAGATGCCAACTACTCAGAAGTGCACGGTTTCCATCGCTCTCAATCCGCCGCCTTCAAGAAGGAGGCGAAGAGGCCTCTGCCCCAATAGCCGAGGCAACGATCGAAACCTAGGTCGAGCATGCCCTGCGGCAATTGTTGCTCTCCGTTCCGGCAACACAGGAACATTCGAGAGTGGTCCGCGGGCGCCGGGGCGGGACCTTACACGACAAGGCGCGTGTAAGAGCCCCCCATGGATAGGTTCACGGCGTGTCCTGCCCCGGCGCCCGCGGGCCGCTCGCACGCATGAAACAAGTCGCCTGCCAGCAGCCTTTCCTCAACCAAAATCAAAGCGCCAGCAAATCGGGCTTTCCTCATTCAAAACCAAAGCGCCAACTGATCAGCTGTCCTCAGCTATCCAGCTTTCCCGGCAACCTGGGTTCCAAGCCGCTGGATACGCTGGGAAGAGAATCAGCCCCCACGCACCTGCCGCACGATCGCCGCCGCCTTGGCCGAGCTCTCCTTGACCTTGTCCCACTGGCCCTGCGCCAGCCAGTCCTTGGGCACCATCCACGAGCCGCCGATGCACAGCACGTTCGGCTGCGACAGGAACTCGGCCGCGTTGGCCTCGCTGATGCCGCCGGTGGGGCAGAGCTTGAGTTCGGACAGCGGGCCGGCCAGGCCCTTGAGCATCTGCAAACCACCCACGGCGGTGGCCGGGAACAGCTTGCACACGCGGAAGCCCAGGCCCATCAGGGTCAGCAGCTCGGTCGGCGTGGCTGCGCCGGGCACGGCGGGGATCGGCGCATCGGCAAGCAGGCGCGCCAGCGGCGCCGGCGTGCCCGGGGTGACCAGGAAGTCGGCACCGGCATCCACCGACTGACGCAGTTGCAACTCGCTCAGCACGGTGCCGGCGCCGATCACGATGTTGGGCAGCTCACGCTTGAGCATGGCCAGCGCTTCGATCGCGACCGGGGTGCGCAGGGTCAGTTCGATCGCGGGCAGGCCGCCTTCGAGCAGCGCATCGGCCACGCGGCGCGCCTGGTCCAGCGTGTCCACGGTGACCACCGGCAGGATGCCGGCGTCACGCAGCAGCTGTTCGGCGGTGTTCTGGGTCTGGGCAATCGTCATTGCAACTCCGTTAGACGGCGACCGCGAGGCGGTCGCGCAGAGGGAAGGGGAATCAGGCGTCCTTGGACTCGTGCGGTGCGGCGGCGGCCGCTGCATCGGCACCGAGTTCGTACTCGGCGTCGTAGCTCCACAGCGCGCCGTCCGGACGGGTCGGGCCGCAGGAAATCGAGATGGCGCCCTGGTCGGCCGGGCCAACCACCTGGCGGTTGATGGCGAACAGGTTGCGCCCCAAGTCGTTGCCCGCCACCGAGGTGTTGGGTGCGACCTCGCGCGATGCCCACTCTTCGGCCGAGACCAGCACTTCCAGCGTGCCGGCTTCACCGTCCAGGCGCACGATGTCGCCTTCGCGCACACGCCCGATCGGCCCGCCGCGTGCGGCTTCGGGCGTCATATGGATCGCCGCCGGGAACTTGCCCGACGCACCGGACAGACGGCCGTCGGTGACCAAGGCCACGCGCCGGCCCTGGTTCTGCAACAGGCCCAGCAACGGCGCCATCGAATGCAGTTCCGGCATGCCGTTGGCACGCGGGCCCTGGTAACGCAGCACCACCACGAAATCGTGCGGCAGCACGCCGGCGGCGTGCAGCTTGTTGAGCACCTGCGGCGTATCGATCACCACTGCCGGCGCTTCGATCGTGCGGTGCTGCGGCTTGACTGCCGACAACTTGATCAGCGAGCGGCCCAGGTTGCCGCGCAGCAGGCGCAGGCCGCCCTGCGATTCGAATGCGGCGCTGACCGGCCGCGCCACGCTGTCGTCGGCGGTGGTCGCAGTGCCGGGCACGTATACGACCTTGCCGTCCTGCAGGCGCGGCTCGTTGGCGTAGGCGCGCATGCCGCCTTCGACCACGGTGGGCAGGTCGTCGTGCATCAGCCCGGCGTCCATCAGCTCGCGGAACACGAAGGCAGTGCCGCCCGCGGCCTGGAAGCGGTTCACGTCGGCTTCGCCGTTGGGGTAGATGCGGGTCAGCAGCGGCACGGTCTGCGAGATCAGATCCATGTCGTCCCAGGTCAGCACGATGCCGGCCGCACGCGCCACCGCAATCCAGTGGATGGTGTGATTGGTCGAACCACCGGTGGCCATCAGCGCGACCACGGCATTGACGATGGCACGCTCGTCGATCAGGCGACCGAACGGACGGAAGTCCTGGCCCAGCGCAGAAATTGCCAGCGCACGCGCGGTGCCCTCACGGGTCAGCGCATCGCGCAACTGCAGCTCCGGGTTGACGAACGAGGCACCGGGCAGCTGCACGCCCATCGCCTCGAGCAACACCTGGTTGGAGTTGGCGGTGCCGTAGAAGGTGCAGGTGCCGGGCGAGTGATACGAGGACGACTCGGCTTCCAGCAGTTCGGCGCGGGTGGCTTCGCCGGCGGCGTAACGCTCGCGCACTTCGGCCTTCTGCTTGTTCGGAATGCCGGGCGTCATCGGTCCGGCCGGCATGAACAGCGCCGGCAAATGCCCGAACGCCAGCGCGCCGATCAGCAGGCCCGGCACGATCTTGTCGCACACGCCCAGATACACCACGCTGTCGAACATGTCGTGGCTCAGGCCGATCGCTGCGGCCTGGGCGATGTTGTCGCGCGAGAACAGCGACAGCTCCATGCCGGCGCGGCCCTGGGTCACGCCGTCGCACATCGCCGGCACGCCGCCGGCGACCTGCGCGGTGGCACCGAGCGTACGCGCGGTGTCGCGGATCAGCTGCGGGTAATGCTCGAACGGCTGATGTGCCGACAGCATGTCGTTGTAGGCGGTGATGATGCCCAGGTTGGGTGTGGCCGCACCGCGCAGACGCGACTTGTCGGTCGGCTCGGACGCGGCGAAACCATGCGCCAGGTTGCCGCAGCTCAAACGGCTACGGAACGGACCCTCGCGCAGGGCGGCATCGAGACCGGCCAGATACGCCGCGCGCGACGGCGCGCTGCGCTTGCGGATACGGTCGGTGACAGCTTGGATGTTCGGATGCAGGCTCATTGGCTACCGGCTATGAGAAACGGGGAAGGTAATCACGCTGTTCTTTTCGTAGATACCCGCACATGGATGTGCGGGCTTTTGCGAGGGACTCGCACAACATCGGCTCTTGCGAAGGACTCGCACAACATCGGTTGTTGCGAGGGACTCGCACCTAGGCACACCAATGAACCCGCAATTTCGGGCCCGGCGGCTGCAGCGCCACGCGGATCGGATACTCGCTGACATCGTCACCGGCCAATGCAGCCTGCAGCACGTCCAGCTTCTGCTTGCCGCGCAACAGCAGCAGGCGTGTCGGGATGGCGGCCAACCCGGCCGGTGTCAGCGTGATCCGCAGCGGCCACTGATTCGAGCCGGGGCAGCCGGTGGCATCCAGCGACGCATACGGTTGCGGGCTGGACAGCGCCTTGCTCAGGTCGGTCGAGCCCGGAAACAGCGAGGCGGTGTGTCCGTCGCCGCCCATGCCCAGCACCGCCAGGCACGCAGGCTCGGCGTGCCTGGCCTGCAGGTTCGCGGTGTGCACGCACTCGGGTAACTGCTTGCCCGGGCGCACCAGCGGGATGAAGGTCGCCGCCGGTGCATGAGTCAGAAAGCTGTGATTGACCAGCCAGGCGTTGCTGTCCTGATCCTGCGGCGAGAGCCAACGCTCATCGACCAGACCCACTTCCACCCGCGACCAGTCCAGCGGACGGTGAGCGAGCGATTCGTACACGGGCGCCGGGGTGGTGCCGCCGGACAGCAGCATGCGTGCCTGGCCGCGTCGCGAAATCTCCTGTTCCAGCAGGTCGGCCATCTCGCTGGCCACCGCCTCGGTCCATTCGGCCGGGTCTTCGTAGCGCACCAGTGTGATGCGCGGATTGTCCTGCAGGTTCATCGCTGCTCCCCTGGATGCTGACGCTGCGCATCCACCGCATAGGCGGCGGCGCCGAGCAGGCCGGCATGCGGATGCATGACCGCCAGCGACGGCACTCGCGACATGATCGCGGAGAAGCGTCCCTTGTGTTCGAAGCGCTGACGGAAGCCGGAATGCTGCAGCGAATCCAGCACCTTGGGCACCAGCCCGCCGGTGAGGAACACGCCGTCCCAGGCGCCTTGCATCAACACCATGTCGCCGGCGATCGCGCCGAAGATGGCGCAGAACAGATCGATGGTGCGCGACGAGCGCGGGTCGCCCGCCGCCGCACGCGCGGTGATGTCCTTGGGCTGTAGCGGGCCCGGGTCGACCCCGGCGATCTCGCTGAGCGCGCGATGGATGTTGACCAGGCCTGGGCCGCAGATCAGACGCTCGTTGGAGACCCGGCCGAACTGCTCGGAAAGGATCTCCAGGATGCGGATCTCCTCCGGCGTGCCGGGCGGGAAGCTGACATGGCCGCCTTCGGTTTCCAGCGGGAAGCAACGCCCATTGCGGATGATCAGCCCACCCACGCCCAGCCCGGTGCCCGGGCCGATCACGCCGTAGTTGCGCGGCTGATCGATCGGCGCCGGCCGCCAGCTGGCGCCGCCGACCTGCACCACGTCCTGCGGGCGCAGCAGGCTGATCGCCATGGCCTGCGCGGCGAAGTCGTTGATCAGGTGCAGGGTGCTGAAGCCCAGCATCGCCGCGGTGCGCGAGCGCGAGATCACCCACGGATGGTTGGTGATGCGCGCCTCGTCGCCGTCCACGCGGCCGGCCACGGCGAACACGCCCTGGGTCGCCTGCACGCCGATCTGGTCGAGGTAATAGCGCGCGGCTTCGCCGAGCGAGCCGAAATCGACCACCGCAAACTCGCGCGAGGTGTCATCCAGCAGCGGCACCGAGGCGTCGACATCGGCCAGCGCGAAGCGCGCATTGGTTCCGCCGATATCGGCAACCAGCACCGGCTTGGAAGGAGCGGTCATGCGGTGTGTCCCTGTGCGTCGGTGGCCGGGGGCAGGAAGGGCGCCGCGGCATCGGGGCCCCAGCTGCCGGCCGGGTAGGGCTGCAGCGGCAACTGCGCGTCTTTCCACGCATCGCTGACGCTGTCGATCCACGACCAGGCGGCCTTGACCTCGTCGTCGCGCACGAACAGTGCCGGGTTGCCGTTGAAGGCATCCACGAACAGGCGCTCGTAGGCGATGCGGCGGTGCAGGCCGGTCGGTACCGACAGTTCCAGTTCCAGCGGCTGCAGTTCGATCGCGCCCCATTCCGGGCCGGCCAGGCTGCTCATCAGGCCAAGCTCGATGTTTTCCTGCGGCTGCAGCTGGAAGGTCAGGCGGTTGGGCACCGCGTTCTGCCGGTCCGGGCGCTCGAACAGCCAATGCGTCACCGGCTTGAGCGTGACCACGATACGGGTGGAACGCTCGGCCAGACGCTTGCCGGTGCACAGGTGGAACGGCACCCCGGCCCAGCGCCAGTTGTCGATATGCGCGGTCACCGCGACGAAGGTTTCCACGTCGCTGCCTTCCGGCGGGTGATAGGCCTGCGCCGGCTGGCCGTTGATGCTGCCGGCGGTGTAGCGGCCACGCACGCTGTCGTGGGCGGCATGCTCGGCGGTCATCGGGCGCAGCGCTCGCAGCACCTTGACCTTCTCGTCGCGGATGCGGTCGGCTTCCAGCGAGGCCGGCGGCTCCATCGCCACCAGGCACAACAACTGCAGGATGTGACTCTGCACCATGTCGCGCAGCGCGCCGGAGCGTGCGTAGTAGGCGTCGCGCCCGTCCACGCCTTCGCTTTCGGCCACCAGGATCTGCACCGACTCGATGTAGGTGCGGTTCCACACCGCTTCCAGCAACGTATTGCCGAAGCGCAGGGCGATCAGGTTCTGCACTGCCGCCTTGCCCAGGTAATGGTCCAGGCGGAACACCCGGTCTTCGTCGATCAGCGCGCCGATCGACTGCAGGATCTCGCGGGCGCTGTCCGAGTCGTGGCCGATCGGCTTTTCCAGCATCAGCCGGTGCGGCGCGGCCAGCGCACCGCCCAGGGCCAGGCCCTGGCAGGTGCTGATGTACAGGCCCGGCGGAATCGCCAGGTAGCTCACGCACTGGCGGCTGGCCAGCTCGCGTACGGCATTGGCCACCGACTCGGCATCGCGCAGATCCACCGAGCGATAGTCGACCCGCTGCAGCAGCGTTTCGATCTGCTCGGGCGTGGCGATCGGCAGCGCGGCGGCCAGGCGCGGGCGCAGGACCTCGCGGAATGCCTCGGTGTCGTGCGGCGACAACGCCAGCGCGCGGATACGGAAATCCTCCGGCAGCAGGCCATCGACGAACAATCGCAGCAGGGACGGGAAGAGATAGCGCTGGGCGAGATCGCCGGTGGCGCCGAACAGGATCAGGGTGTTGTGCATGGACCGAATTTCAGATTCTGGAGACATCGTGATCAGCAGCTGGTCGGAAAGGCGCCGGATAGCCGGCGGTCGGTATGTCTGTTCCTGAGCGACACTGGCGTGCGCGCAGCGGGGGATGGACGCGTACGCCCAATCCCCGATTGTTGCAGCAAGTGGCCGTCAGCAGTTAGCGCCGCGGCGGTAGACCTGAACATGCGTGGCCGAATGGCGGGCCTTGCAAGGTAGGCTGCACCGCTTGAGGCAGCGGCTTGGGTCGGTGGCGGCATGGTCCCTCCCGAGATCGATGTTGCCATGTGAAAACGATTACATGTCAGAATAAACCAATGCATTCGTTTGCAGGAAATTTCCTTGCAGGCGCATGCGGCGTCACCGCCGTCGGGAGGGCCGAGGGCAGGGCGCACAACTTACGTTGAGGCCGAAGATGGCGAAAGTGCAGTTGGAAGGTGTCCGCAAGGTCTACGAGAACGGCCAGGTCGCGGTACAGGGTGCGAGCTTCGAGGTCGCCGATGGCGAATTGATGGTGCTGGTCGGGCCGTCCGGCTGCGGCAAGTCGACCCTGTTGCGCATGATCGCCGGGCTCGAGGACATCAGCGCCGGCACGCTCAAGATCGGCGAGCGCGTGGTCAATGACGTGGCCCCCAAGGACCGCGACATCGCCATGGTGTTCCAGAGCTATGCGCTCTACCCACACATGACCGTGGCCGAGAACCTGGCCTTCGGGCTCAAGCTGCGCGGCCACCCCAAGCAGGTCATCGCCGAGCGGGTCAACAACGCCGCCGAGCTGCTGGGGCTGACCCCGATGCTCGACAAGCTGCCCAAGGCGATGTCCGGCGGCCAGCGTCAGCGCGTGGCGCTGGGGCGGGCGATGGTGCGCGAGTCGTCGGTGTTCCTGCTCGACGAGCCGCTGTCCAACCTGGATGCCAAGCTGCGCCACAGCGTGCGTACCGAGATCGCGCAGCTGCACCGCAAGCTCGGCACCACGATGATCTACGTCACCCACGATCAGGTCGAGGCGATGACGCTGGGTCAGCGCATCGTGGTGCTCAAGGATGGGGTGATCCAGCAGATCGACAGCCCGATGGCGCTGTACGACCGCCCGGCCAATCTGTTCGTGGCCGGATTCCTCGGTAGCCCGGCGATGAACGTGCTGCAGGGGCGCCTGGATGAGCAGGACGGCCTGCATCTGGTCATGGCCGATGGCTGGCGTGTGCCGCTGGGTGCGGCGCGGGTCGAGCGCAGCTGGTTCGGTCGCGAGGTGATCGTCGGCGTGCGTCCGGAGCATCTGCAGCCGTCAAACGACGCCGCGCTGGGCTTTGACGCGCGTATCGATGTGATCGAGCCGGTCGGCAACGAGATCTTCCTCAACCTCGACCGTGGCGGCCAGCCGCTGGTGATCCGGGTCGCGCCGCAGGCCCTGCCGGCGGTGGGGGAGCAGCTGCGCCTGGCACTGCGCAGCGAGGCGCTGCACTTCTTCGACCCGGCCAGCGGCGAACGGCTGGCGCTGGCCTAACGCGCCAGCCCCTGCACGAACGCAAGCGGGCGGGCGGCATGCGCGCCCGCCTGCAGCACGGCGTAGGCTTCCAGGGTCAGCTCCAGCGGCAACACCGCCAGCGCAAGATCGCCCACCACGCTGACCAGCGTGCCGACGGTGGCATCGCCCAGCAGCACGGCTTGGCCCGCCTCGACCAGCGCATCGCTGCCAACGGCATCGACCTGCAACAGCTGCAGCGCACGCTTGGCCTTGCCCAGAAAATGCGTCCGCGCCACGATCTCCTGGCCCGGATAGCAGCCCTTTTTGACGCTGAAGGCCTGCAGGCGATCCAGCGCCAGCTGCTGCGGCGTCCACTGCTCACGTTGCGCATCGGGCAGGCGCGCCAGCCCCAGTTGCAGGTCCGTACGGCGCCACTCGGCATCCATGCGCGGTACTTCGATAGGCGCGGCCAATGCCTCATCGTTCGTCAGCAACACCAGCGTGCGCGGCAGGGCAGGGCTGCCAAGGTCCAATTCGATACGCTGCGTTCCGATATCGGCCTGCGCGCCTTGGGCGCGGGCGGGCGCGGCAAGGCCGCCAAACGCCGAAAGCGCCGCCACGCCGATCTTGAGCTTGCGTCGGAACACAAAACGGCCGAGTTGCGTTGCGATCTCGGCCGCATTGCCATCGGGCAACAGCATCAGCAGGTGGGTGTCGTCCTCACGCAGGAGTGCGAAGATGGCGATCACGCGCCCCTTTGCCGTCAACCACGCATTCCACTGCCACTGCCCGATCGCCAGCGCCTGTACGTCGTTGGCAAATTGCGCATGCGCGAACGCCACTGCATCCGTCCCGATCAAGCGGACGTATTGCATGTCGTGCAGGGAGCCAAAACCCTGTGGAATAAGATTCAGGTTGTCAGCCATGGAAGGGGAGGACTAAAATCGCAATGTTGTGAGACCACTATGATAGGCCATCCAACCCCCACCCCAGCGCAGGATTCCGAGACGCAGCCTTCTCCTCAGGAGCATCTTCCCGAGAAGCAGCCACTGCCCAAGGAGATTGGTGGACGCGACGGCCCCGAGCCAACGCGCTACGGCGACTGGGAAAAAAATGGACGCTGCATCGATTTTTGAGCAGCTTTTAGCCACAGCGGTCTAGTGCCGCCCAGCCGAGAAAACGAGCCCAGCGAATGGCGATCCGCGAACGTCCTCTTTCCCCGCATCTCCAGGTGTACCGCTGGCAGATACAGATGGTGACCTCGATTCTCAATCGAGCCACCGGCATCGTACTGTCCATCGGCGCCCTGGCGATTGCCGCCGCCTTGCTGACATTGATGCTCGGCCCCGACCACTGGAATTGTTTCCGCGAGCACGCAGGCGCCTGGTACGGCCAGGTCTTCCTGTTCGGCTGGACCTGGTGCTTCGCGTTCCACCTGTTCGGTGGACTGCGCCACATCATGCAGGACTTCGGACAAGGCTATGCAGTGCGCTCGTTCGTCAGTCTTGGCTGGTTGTCGCTGATCCTAAGCTTCGTGCTCACCGCTGCGATCTGGTCCTATGTACTGCTGGCCGGAGGTGCCGTATGAACCGCTACCGTACCCCGCTGAAGAACGTGCGTGGCCTGGGCGCCGCCAAGACCGGCACCGAGCACTTCGTGGTGCAGCGCCTGACCGCCACCGCCCTGGTGCCGCTGTCGATCTGGTTCCTGATCTTCGTGCTGAGCCTGATCGGTGCCGATCACGCTGCGGCCAGCGCCGCGGTGGCCAAGCCCTGGAACGCGATCCTGTTGGTCGGCTTCCTGATCGCCTCGTTCTGGCATGCGCAGCTGGGCATGCAGGTGGTGCTGGAAGATTACGTGCACAACTCGCTGCTCGCGCTTGCTGCGCAGACCATCGTGCGCTTCGTCGCCGTGCTGGGCGCCATCGTCAGCGTGTTTGCCGTGGCGCGTATTGCGCTGGGCATCAGCTGAGTCGTCCGCGACCAAACAGGAATCCATAATTCGATGTCCGCTTACAAGATCACAGAACACAAGTACGACATGGTCGTGGTGGGCGCCGGCGGCGCCGGCCTGCGCGCCACGTTCGGCCTGGCCCAGAAGGGCCTGCAGACGGTCTGCCTGACCAAGGTCTTCCCGACCCGCTCGCATACCGTTGCGGCGCAGGGTGGCATCTCGGCCGCGCTCGGCAACATGGGCGAAGACGACTGGCGCTACCACTTCTACGACACCATCAAGGGCTCCGATTGGCTGGGCGACCAGGACGCGATCGAGTACATGTGCCGTGAGGCGATCCCGGCCATCATCGAGCTCGAGCACTACGGCGTGCCGTTCTCGCGTACCGAAGAGGGCAAGATCTATCAGCGCCCGTTCGGCGGCATGACCACCAAGTACGGCGAAGGCCCGTCCGCACAGCGCACCTGCGCGGCGGCCGACCGTACCGGTCACGCGATGCTGCACACGCTGTACCAGCAGTCGCTGGCGCACAACGCGCGCTTCATGATCGAGTACTTCGCGCTCGACCTGATCTTCGACGAGGAAGGCGTCTGCCGCGGCGTGCTGGCGCTGGACATGGCCGATGGCAGCTTGCATCTGTTCCGCGCCCACGGCGTGGTGCTAGCCACCGGCGGCTATGGCCGTGCCTACTTCAGCGCCACCTCCGCCCACACCTGTACCGGTGACGGCGGCGGCCTGGTCATGCGTGCCGGCCTGCCGGTGCAGGACATGGAGTTCGTGCAGTTCCATCCCACCGGTATCTACGGTGCGGGCTGCCTGATCACCGAGGGCGTGCGTGGCGAAGGCGGCATCCTGCGCAACAGCAACGGCGAGCGCTTCATGGAGCGTTATGCACCGCATTACAAGGATCTGGCATCGCGCGACGTGGTGTCGCGCTCGATGACCGTGGAGATCCGCGAAGGCCGTGGCGTGGGCGAGCACAAGGATCACATCCTGCTCGACCTGACCCACCTCGGCCCGGAAGTCATCAACGAAAAGCTGCCCGGCATCGCCGAGAGCGCGCACATCTTTGCCGGTGTGGACGTGACCAAGCAGCCGATTCCGGTGTTGCCGACCGTGCACTACAACATGGGCGGCATTCCCACCAACTTCTACGGCGAAGTCGTGCGCAAGCAG
The DNA here is from genome assembly GCF_056725285.1 of Xanthomonas sp. NCPPB 1826. Classification (NCBI taxonomy): domain Bacteria; kingdom Pseudomonadati; phylum Pseudomonadota; class Gammaproteobacteria; order Lysobacterales; family Lysobacteraceae; genus Xanthomonas; species Xanthomonas sp. NCPPB 1826. The sequence goes on along the minus strand of NZ_CM161521.1, from coordinate 2,738,148 downwards.
GGCGACAACCCGGATGCGGTCGTGCCGGGCCTGTACGCGATCGGCGAAGCTGCCTGCGTGTCGGTGCACGGTGCCAACCGCCTGGGTTCCAACTCGCTGCTGGATCTGGTGGTGTTCGGCCGTGCGGTGGCAAACCGCTGCGCCGAGACGGTCAAGCCCAACCAGCCGCACAAGACGCTGCCGTCCGATGCCTGCGACAAGGCGCTGGGCCTGCTGGACAAGCTGCGCTACGCCAACGGCTCCACGCCGACCTCGGTGATCCGCGACAACATGCAGCGCACCATGCAGTCGGACGCAGCCGTGTTCCGTACCAGCAAGACGCTGAAAGAGGGCGTCGACAAGATGGCCGAGATCTTCGCCAGCTTCGAGGACGTCAAGGTCTCGGACCGCTCGCTGGTGTGGAACTCGGATCTGATCGAAACCTACGAGTTGAACAACCTGCTGCTCAACGCAGTGGCGACGATCAACTCGGCCGAGCAGCGGCATGAGAGCCGCGGCGCGCATTCGCACGAAGACTTCCCGGACCGCGACGACGTCAACTGGCAGAAGCACACGCTGGTCACCGTCGACGACAAGGGCAAGTGCGAGTTCGAATATCGTCCGGTGCACATGTACACGCTGAGCAAGGACGTGGACGTGGTCCCGCCGAAGCCGCGCGTTTACTGATCGATGCGCATGGATCGATCCGCTTTCGCATTGCCTCTGCTGGCCGGCCTGTCCGGGTACCGCAGCCGTGCACCGCGCCAGCTGGATCGCCTCATGACGCAGGGGCAACGCCGGCAAGCCGCCGGCGGTTGCGCCACCGCCTCGGCGGTGGCATCCGTCATCTTTACCTTCATGCGCACGGTGCGGTTGTCGTTCGCACCGCGCATCGCCTGAGCCAACGAGAGCAGCTATGGCAGAGTTCACCCTCCCCAAGAATTCAAAGATCGGCAAGGGCAAGCATTACCCTGCACAGGGCGCCAAGAACAAGCGCACCTTCAAGGTCTACCGCTGGGATCCGGATGGCGAAGCCAACCCGCGTACCGACAGCTATGAGATCGATCTCGACAAGTGCGGCCCGATGGTGTTGGACGCCCTGATCAAGATCAAGAACGAGATCGACCCGACACTGGCGTTCCGCCGCTCCTGCCGCGAGGGCATCTGCGGCTCGTGCGCGATGAACATCGATGGCACCAATACGCTGGCCTGCACCAAGGCGATTGCCGCCTGCGGCAAGGCCGAGGTGCCGATCTATCCGCTGCCGCACATGAGCGTGATCAAGGACCTGGTGCCGGATCTGACGCACTTCTACGCGCAGTACGCGTCGATCAAGCCGTGGATCCGCACCCAGACCCCGCCGCCGCCGGACCGCGAGCGCCTGCAGTCGCCGGAAGACCGCCGCAAGCTCGATGGCCTGTACGAGTGCATCCTGTGCGCCTGCTGCTCGACCAGTTGCCCGAGCTACTGGTGGAATGGCGAGCGCTATCTGGGCCCGGCGATCCTGCTGCAGGCGTATCGCTGGATCATCGATTCGCGCGACGAGGACACCGGTGCGCGCCTGGACGACCTGGAAGATCCGTTCAAGCTGTATCGCTGCCACACCATCATGAACTGCGCGCGGACCTGCCCCAAGGGCCTGAACCCGGCGCTGGCGATTGCCGAGATCAAGAAGTTGATGATGGCGCGTCGCGCCTGATCGCAGCGCAATGCGGGCCCGCCTCGGCGGGGAGATGGTTCACAGCGGCACCGGCCCTTGGTCTGGTGCCGCTGTCGTTTTCGGCGCCGGCAAGGCGAGCTGGAGAGTGAGATGGATGAAGAAACCCTGCTGAAGAAACTGCGCTGGCGTTGCCGACGCGGCATGCGCGAGCTCGATCAATTGTTCGGGCGCTATCTGGATCAACGCTGGGCGCAGGCTTCCGAGTCCGAGCGCGCGGTTTTCCTACAGCTGCTGGATTGCGAAGACGATAAGTTGTGGCGCTGGTTCATGGGATACGAGGCCTGCCCCGATGCCGCCAACGCCGCACTCATCGCCGATATTCGCGCCATGCCGGCTTGAGTGGCGACCCTCGCGCGGGCTTGCCTGCGCGCTGGGCGTGCTGAGCGCGCTCGCATTGTGGGCACTCTGGCGGAGCGGGGCGCCGCCATGGCTGGCGATGCTGTTGTCTGTCCATGCAGTGTTGACCGGTGGGCGATCGCTGCGCCTGCTGTTGCGCTCGCCAGCACGGGAAGTGATCGTGCCCTGGAGCGAAACGCCTGCCAGCGTTGACGGCGCGCAGGTGCAAGGCCTGCAGGTGGCATGGCGCGGACCGATCGCAGTGGTGGCGTGGACCGGCCTGGATGCACGTCGCCAACGCCTGCTTTTCTGGCCGGACACCTTGCCCGCAGCGCAGCGACGTGAACTGCGTCTGGCCGCTCAGGCACACGCCATTTCGTCCCGGCGGCCGCAAGTGGCACCATAGCGTCCCTTTCCTGGTTGAACCGCATGTTCAAACCTATCCCGGTTGCCATCGGCTTGCGCTACCTGCGTGCCAAGCGGCGCAATGGCTTCATCTCGTTTATCTCGATGGCATCGATCCTGGGTATCGCCCTGGGCGTGACCGTGCTGATCACCACTCTGGCGGTGATGAGCGGTTTCCAGAAGGAAATCCGCGATCGTCTGCTGCAGATGGCCGCACATGCCACGGTCAGTGCGGACGGCGCGCCGATGCACGATTGGCAGCACGCGGTCGCGGTCGCCATGGCCGATCCGCGCATCGCCGGTGCCGCGCCGTACATCGAAACCGAATCGCTGCTGCAGGGCCCGCGCAAGCAGCCGGCGATCGTGCGCGGCATCGTTCCTGCCGAAGAAGGCAAGGTGTCGGTGCTGGCCAAGAAGATGCAGCAGGGGTCGGTCGACAGCCTGACCCCGGGCTCCTACAACATCGTCATCGGCAAGGAGCTGGCGATCTGGCTGGGCGTGGACATGGGCGACAGCATCGTGGTGCTGCTCAGCGATACCCAGGCCACGCCGCTGGGCGCGATGCCGCGGCTCAAACGCTTTACCGTCAGCGGAATCTTCGAGGCGGGCTACAACGAGATCGACCGCGGCCTGGCCGTGGTCAACATGCAGGACCTGGCGCGCGTGTTGCGCATGGACGGCGTCACCGGCGTGCGGCTGCGCCTGCACGACATGGATCAGGCCTGGCCGGTGGCGCGCGATCTGGCGGTGAAGTTGCATGGCCCGTACCGGGTCAGCGACTGGACCCAGGAGAACGCCAATCTCTACCACTCGTTGAAGATGGAAAAGACCGTGATGGGCATCCTGCTGTCGCTGATCGTGGCGATGGGCGCGTTCAACCTGGTGTCCTCGCAGGTCATGCTGGTCACCGACAAGCAGGCCGATATCGCCATCCTGCGCACCTTGGGCCTGTCGCCTGCGGGGGTGATGCAGGTGTTCATGGTGCAGGGTTCGTTGATCGGCTTCATGGGCACGATCATGGGCGTGATCGGCGGCATCGTGCTGACGCTCAACCTGGAACGCATCCTGGGCGTGATCGAGACGATCTTCAGCGTCAAGCTGCTGCCCGAGGACGTGTATTACATCACCGGCTTGCCGACCGACATGCAGACCCAGGACGTGGTGGTGATCACCGTCGTCGCGCTGGTGATGAGTTTCCTGGCGACCTTGTATCCGGCATGGCGCGCCTCGCGCACGCAGCCGGCGGAGGCGCTGCGTTATGAATGAGATCAGGGGATCGGCCTTGCAAACGCCACACCAAGCAGAGGCGGTGATCCGCGCCGAGGGTCTGGGCAAGACCTACGCCGAAGGCAAGATGCGCACGCCGGTGTTCGACGGTCTGGATCTGACCGTGGCGACCGGCGAAACCGTGGCCATTGTCGGCGCCTCGGGGGCAGGCAAGAGCACGCTGCTGCATCTGCTCGGCGGCTTGGACATTCCGACCTCGGGCGAGGTGTACGTGGCCGGCCGGCGCATGTCGGCGTTGTCCGATGGCGAGCGCGGCAAGCTGCGCAATCAGGCCCTGGGTTTCGTCTACCAGTTCCATCATCTGCTGCCGGAATTCACCGCGCTGGAAAACGTGATGATGCCGGTGCTGCTGTCCGGGAAAGAGGTGTCGGTGGCGCGGGCGCAGGCCTTGCAGTTACTGGAATCGGTCGGGCTCGGACATCGCATCGAGCACAAGCCCAGCGAGTTGTCCGGCGGCGAGCGTCAGCGTGCGGCGGTGGCGCGTGCGCTGGTAAACAAGCCAGGCTGCGTGCTGGGCGATGAGCCCACCGGCAACCTGGACGACAAGACCGCCGAGACCGTGTTCGAGCTGATGCTCGAGCTCAATCGTGCGCAGCGCACCAGTCTGGTCCTGGTGACGCACGATCGCAGCCTGGCGCGGCGCCTGGACCGCGTGCTCGAGCTGCATCAGGGCAAGTTGCGCGAACTGGCGCCATCTGCGGTGTGAGACGCGTCGCCTGGCCGCCGGAGTTCCTGGCGGCTGGGCGGCGGTGAACCCGCGATCTCAAATTGAAGATCCTGGGGCTGGTGGCGGGTGTATTTGCGTGATGCATCGACCGACGGTGGCCACAACATGCGCGTTCAGCACGCGGTGCCCGCGCGCAGCAACGCGTCAATGCTCGCGGTGACAGGACTTGCGTTGACAGGAAGAACGGTCGCCGCCACGCGTGTGGCGACGACCCAGCGCATCAGGGAATGATGCGCAGCGCGCGCAGGCGCGTGAACAGTTCCAGGAACGAGGCGCGGCTGTCGTAGAAATCCGTAAAGCCCAGTTCGCGGCTCTTGGTCATGTCATTGACGCACTCGATCTCGCGGCCCAGGTCGGCATCGGTGTGCCACCAGGATGCCAATCGATTGACGTCGGCCTCCACCAGGCCATGCTGGCTGGCGATCTCGCTCCATATTGCCGGCGCGGTCTCGCTCAGGCGTGCCTCCAGCGGCTGCGGGGTCTCGGGGCAGGGCGCAGCGTCGAGCCCGAAGAAGTCGGCAATCTGGGTCCACATCCAGCGCCAGCGGAACACGTCGCCGTTGACGGTGTTGAAGGCCTGATTGCGGGCGGCCGGGCTCAGGCCGGCCCAGGCCAGCTGCTTGCCGAGCAGGCCGGCATCTGTCAGGTCGGTGAGGCTGTTCCACTGCGCCTGCGAGCCGGGAAACACGAACGGCTGGCCGGTGTGCTTGCACAGCGATGCATACACCGCCAGCGTCACGCCCATGTTCATCGCATTGCTGCCATTGGCCATGCCGATCATGGTGTGCGAGCGATGCACGCTCCAGCCAAAGCCATGCTGTTCGGCGTGTGCGAACAACAGGTCTTCCAGCGTGTAGTAGAAGTTCTCGCCGGGCTGGCGCGGCTCGCTTTCGCGAAACGGCGTTTCCGCCTTGCCGCTGCCGTAGTTCTCGAACGCACCGAGGTAATGCTTGGTGCCGGTGACCAGCGCCATGTGCTGCAGCGGCGCATCGCTCAGTGCCTCGCACAGATGCCGCATCATCGCGCCGTTGGCTTCGACGTTTTCGCGCTCGGTGTCGCGCCGTGTCCAGGTGCAGAAGAACACATGGGTGATCGGCAGGCCACGCAGCGCGGTGCTGGTGCTGTCGGCATCCAGCAGATCGGCCGCAAGCGGGATCACGCCGTCCTGAGGCAGCGGGCGCCGTGCCAGGCCATAGACGGTCCAGCCATCGGCCACCAGGACATTGGCGAGGTTGTAACCGGAAATGCCGGTCACGCCGACAATCAGTGCAGTGCCTTTACGCATGGGGGAAGCTCCTCAGAAACAGTGGCGAACATAGCGCGGCAGTCATGAAATCGAGGCGAATGCAGGCTGATACGGTTGCTGTGCGGCCTGCACACGCTGTTCTGCCTGGCGCATTGCACCTGCGTGGCAGCACCTTCCACCGGCTGGATATACCACTGCAGGGTTGGCCTGATTCCTACCGCGCAATGCGCCCGTTGCTGCTGTGCCCGACGCGGGCGCTGGTCTAACTTGAGTCGGTGGATGGACCACGGCCGGGATGGGGACCGACAGCATGGATGCGTCAGCACAGGCACCGCCTACACCGCGGCGGGTATCGACGATGACCGTGGCAGCGGCCTTGTTGCTGGGCATCGTGGTGTGCGCGTGGTCGCCTGCGCTGCTGTCGCGTGCGGTCTATGCCGCGTGCCTTGCTGCAGGGCTGCTGGGCATCGGCCTCGGCACATGGCTGCGTCCGCGGTGGATCGTATTGGTGGGGACGCTGGCCAGCGCGGTGTTCGGTTTCGGTCTGATGGGCTGGCAGGTCGCCGGCGTCCTGCAGGCACAACTGCGCCCGCAGGATGAAGCGCGGGAACTGACGGTGCGCGGGCAGATTGTTGAACTGCCGGTCGCCGAGCCACGACGCACGCGCTTTCAGCTGCGCGTGGATGACGATCCCGCACAGCCCGGCGCACTGCGCGGCAAGCTGCTGCAGCTGGCCTGGTATGACGACTTTGGTGCCGAGCGCATCGGGCCGCGTGCCGCGCTGCGCGCGGGCGCCGCCTGGCAGCTGCGGCTCAAGCTGCGCGCGCCGCGCGGCTTGCGCAACCCCGGTGGCTTCGATGCCGAGCGGCAGGCACTGGCGCAGCGCATTGCCGCCAGCGGCTATGTGCGGGTGCCGGCTGCGGCGCGGCAGACCGCTGCACCGCGCGGTGTGGATGCCTGGCGCGAAGCGATGTCTCAGCGCATTGCCGACCGCGTGCCCGGATCATCGGCGCCTTACCTGCGCGCGCTCGCCCTGGGCGACACACGCGGGCTGGACGATGCAGCCTGGGCCACCCTGCGTGCGACCGGGCTCAGCCATTTGATTGCGATCTCGGGATTTCATGTGGGGCTGGTCGCTGCATTCGTCGCCATGCTGGTCGCCGGACTCTGGCGAGCCTGGCCGGTGCTTGGAACGCGGATTCCGCGGTCCCACGCGGCGGCGGTCGCCGCCTTGCTCGGTGCCGCAGGGTATGCAGTGCTGGCGGGCCTGGCGCTGCCCACGGTGCGCACCGTGCTGATGATTGCCGTGGTCGCGTTGGCGCGGGTGCTGCGGCGGCGTGCCAGCACCGTGCAGATCCTCGCGCTGGCCTTGTTGGCAGTATTGCTGTGGGACCCGCTCAGCGTGCTGGTGGCGGGCTTCTGGCTCAGCTTTGCCGGGGTGGCCTGGCTGGTGTGGTGCCTGCCAGCGGACGATCGCGCGATCGTGCGCGGCTTCCTGTCCGTCCAGACCGTCGCCACTGTCGGCCTGCTGCCGTTGACCGTCAGCCTGTTCGGGCAGGCATCGTTGGTGGGGCCATTGGCCAATCTGGTCGCCATTCCCTGGTGGACTTTTGTAGTGGTGCCACTCGCCTTGCTGGGCACCGGGCTGGAAGCAGCGCTGCCGGGAGCGGGCGTGTGGGCATGGCGACTGGCTGGCTGGTGCTTCGAGCTGACCTGGCCGGGCCTGGTCTGGCTCGGGCAGACTTCGGCGGCGTTGTGGTGGGTGCCCGAGTCCGATGCGCTCGCGTTGGTCGCGGCCTTGCTCGGCGCGTTCTGGTTGCTGTTGCCGCGCGGCACGCCCGGCAAATCCATGGCGCTGCTGTTGTGGTTGCCGCTGCTGTGGCCGGACCGCGAGCTGCCCGCGGCCGACGAGGCCGACGTGCAGGTCCTTGACGTGGGGCAGGGCCTGGCGGTGCTGGTACGCACGCAACGGCATGCATTGCTGTTCGACACCGGCCCGGCGGTGCGCGATGGCTTCGATGCGGGCGAGCGGGTAGTGCTGCCGGCCTTGCGCGCGCTCGGGGTGCGCCGCCTGGATGCCATCGTGCTCAGTCACGCCGACGCCGACCATGCCGGCGGCTATGCAGCGGTGCGTGCGGGATTGCCCGTGGCGATGACGGCGGCACCGCCACAGGCGCCACTGGACGTCAGCACCCGCTGCCGTGCCGGCCAGCAATGGGCATGGGACGGGGTGCGCTTTGGCTTCCTGCACCCCAGCGCCGGCTTTCCGTATCTGCGCAATCAGTCCAGTTGCGTGCTGCGCATCGAAACACGGTATGGAAGCGCATTGTTGCCGGGCGATATCGGCGAGCTCGTCGAGCGCCGCCTGCTGCGGGAACATGCCCCGGAGTTGCGTGCCGATGTGGTGGTGGTCCCGCACCATGGCAGCGCCGACGGCTCGCATGCCGATTTCATCGCCGCCACCGGCGCGCGGCTGGCGCTGGTGTCCTCCGGGCACGGCAATCGCTTCGGTCACCCGCGTGCCGAGGTGGTGCAGCGCTGGCAGGGCAGTGGCGCCGAGTTGCTCGACACGGCCCAGGCCGGGGCGATCCGGGTCTGGCTGGGCGCCGACGGCCTGCAGGTACGCGAGCGGCGGCGCTGGCAGCCACGGCTCTGGGATGCTGCGGAACGGCGGCGGTCGGCTGCTATCCTATCGACCAGCGAATAGGCGGCCGCGTTGCCGGAGGAATCGAATCGTGTTGGAGCTGGTCAAGGCAGGCGGTTGGCCGATGGTGCCGTTGCTGTTGCTGGGCGTGATCGCGCTGGCGATCGTGCTGGAGCGTCTGTGGAGCCTGCGCCGCAACGAGGTGACCCCGCCAGGTCTGGGCGAGGAGGTCCGCAACTGGGCCGCGCGCGGCAAACTGGATCCCAGCCACATCGAGTCGCTGCGGCGCAATTCGCCGCTGGGCGCCTTGCTGGCCGCAGCGCTGGACGTGCGCGGTCGTCCGCGTGAGTTGATTCGCGAGCGTATCGAGGACACCGGCCGGCATGTGGTGCACCGCATGGAGCGCTATCTGAATGCCTTGGGCACGATCGCTTCGGCCGGGCCGCTGCTGGGACTGCTGGGCACGGTGGTCGGCATGATCCAGATGTTCCTGGGCATTCTCGACCACGGTGTGGGCGATGTGAACCAGCTGGCCGGCGGCATCGGCAAGGCGCTGGTGTGCACGGCCACCGGCATGATCATCGCGGTACCGGCGTTGATGGCGCATCGCTTCTTCAAGGGCCGCATCGCCGGCTACATCATCGAGATGGAGCAGGAAGCCACCTTGTTGCTGGACACGATGGACGGCCGCGCGGTGCCAGGTGCCGCGGCGCCGGTCGCGGCAGCTGGCAAACCTGCCATGGCAAAGGGCTGACGGATGCGCATCGGCAGTGACCGAAGCCAGGACGAGCCGCATATCGATCTGGTGCCATTGATTGACGTCATCCTTGTCCTCATCATCTTTTTCGTGGTGACCACGACTTTCGACGCACGCTCCACGCTGCAATTGCAGCTGCCGACCGCCAGCGACCAGCACAGCAGCACACCGCCACGTTCGCTGAGCGTGCTGGTCAATGCCGATGGGCGTTATTTCATCAACGATCAGGAAGTGCTGCGCTCGGACGTGGACTCGCTCAAGCAGACCATCGCCCAGCTCGCCGGCGACGACCGCGAGCAGACAGTGTTGATGCGCGCCGATGCACGCACGCCGTATCAAGCGGTGGTGACCGCGCAGGATGCATTGGGGCAACTCGGCTTCCGCCGCATCGCGATCGCCACAGCGCCTCAAGCCGGGGCGACACCCACGACCGGCCAGACCCGCACTAACGGAACCCGCCAGTGACCACCTCCAACGACCGCCCGGCGCCAGTTTCGTCCTGGCGCACGTACCGTCGCCTGCTGGCCTTCGCCAAGCCGTATCGCCTGTTGCTGGTGGCCGCGCTGATTGCCGCGCTGATCGAAGCGGCGGGCACGACCGGCTTCCTGGCGTTGATGAAGCCGATCACCGACGAGACCTTCATCTACAAGAATGCCGAAGTCAGTCGCTGGCTGCCGGTGCAGATCATCCTGTTGTTCGTGGTGCGCGGGGTCGCCGGCTACATCACCGATATGGCGATGGGCAAATCCGCGCGCAGCATCGCGCGCGACCTGCGCGTCAAGGTGATGTCCAAATATCTGCGCCTGCCGGGATCGCGCTTCGATTCCGAACCGGTGCCGTCGATGCTGATCCGGCTGGGCTCGGACTCGGACCAGGTGGCGCAGGCGGCGGTGGATGCGGTCAAGGTGATGATCCAGCAATCGCTGCAGGTGATCGGCGCGCTGGCGCTGATGCTGTGGCATAGCTGGCAGGTCACGCTGACCATCCTGGTGCTGGCGCCGGTGCTGGCCTGGGTGATGGACAAGGTGGCGCGGCGCTATCGGCGCATTAGCCACAGCATCCAGGAAAGCGGCGCGCATCTGCTGCAGGCGGCCGACCAGACCTTGTCCAGCCATCAGGAGGTCAAGATCTACGGTGCCCAGCAGACCGAAATGGAGCGCTATGGCGCGCTGGCCGACCGCAATCTGCGTCTGGCGATGAAGGTCGAATCCACGCGTGGCATTTCCACCGCCACGGTGCAGATGATCGGTGCGATCGGCCTGTCGGCGCTGTTGTTCGTGGCCGGTGCCCAGGCACTGGCCGGGCGGCTGACCGCCGGCGACTTCGTGGTGCTGATGACCTCGATGCTGACGATCATTCCGGGCCTCAAGCAGCTCACCAATGTGCAGAACATGGTGCAGCGTGGCCTGGCCTCGGCCGAGCGCCTGTTCTCGGTGCTCGACAGTCCCGACGAGCCGGACCAGGGCGCGGTGCCGCTGACGCGCGCCAAGGGCCTGATCGAATTCCGCAATGTCACTGCACGCTATCCTGGCCAGGTGAACCCGGCCCTGGCCGAGGTCAGTTTCGTGGCGCAACCGGGCACGGTGACGGCGATCGTCGGGCGTTCCGGCAGCGGCAAGTCCAGCCTGATCAAGTTGATCCCGCGCTTCTACGAAGCAGAGTCCGGGCAGATCCTGCTCGACGGGCACCCGGTGCAGGCGTACGCGCTGGCCGATCTGCGGCGGCAGATCGCGCTGGTCGGCCAGCAGGTCATGTTGTTCGACGGTAGCATCGCTGACAACGTCGCCTATGGCGAAATGCGCAGTGCCGATGCCGGCCAGCTGGAACGCGCCATCCTGGGCGCCAACGCGATGGAGTTCGTCGCGCAATTGCCCGAAGGCCTGCAGTCGCATGTGGGCACCAAGGGCGGGCGCCTGTCCGGCGGCCAGCGCCAGCGTCTGGCGATCGCGCGCGCGATGCTCAAGGATGCGCCGATCCTGATCCTGGACGAAGCCACCGCGGCGCTGGACAACGAATCCGAACGCCTGGTGCAGGACGCCTTGCACAAGCTGATGCCTGACCGCACCACGCTGGTGATCGCGCACCGCCTGTCCACCATCGAGCATGCCGACCAGGTGCTGGTGATGGACCAGGGCCGTATCGTCGAGCGCGGCACCCATCACCAATTGCTGGAGCAGGGCGGCTTGTACTCGCACCTGCACGGCATGCAGTTCCGCGAACGTCAGGCATGAGCAAGCGCGGCACCCGCACGCCGGGTTACTGGTACGACAATGCGCCGATCCCGCTGTCGGCGCGCCTGTTGGCGCCGGTCTACGGCGCTGCCATCGCGCTGCGACGCGCCCTGTATCGCCGCGGCTGGCGCAAGCGCCACGGCGTGCCGGTGCCGGTGATCGTGGTGGGCAACGTCACTGCCGGCGGCACCGGCAAGACGCCGTTGACGATTGCCCTGGTCGCCAAGTTGCAGGAGGCCGGCTGGACGCCCGGCGTGGCCAGCCGCGGGTATGGCCGTGACGAATCGGGCACGGCACGCTGGGTCGAGGCGGACACGCCGGTCGCGCTCGGCGGCGACGAGCCGGTCCTGATCGCCTGGAAGACCGGCGCCCGCGTACGTGTGGACAGCGATCGCCTGGCTGCGGCGCGCGCCCTGGTCGAAGCGGGCTGCGACATCGTCGTCTGCGATGACGGGCTGCAGCACTACCGGCTGGCCCGCGATGTCGAGATCGAAGTGGTCGATGGCCAGCGCCGCTACGGCAACGGGCGCCTGCTGCCGGCCGGGCCGCTGCGCGAGCCGGCTGCACGCGCACGCGACTGCGATTTCCGTGTGGTCAATCTGGGCCAGGCAAGCGCAGCAGCGACCGCACCTGCGCCCGATGACGCCGGATTCGGCGAATGGCAGATGCGCCTGAGCATCGACAGTGTGCAACCGATGGATGGCAAGCGCGCTCAGCCATTGAGCAGGCTTGCCGGCCAGCGCGTGCATGCGGTGGCCGGGATTGCGCACCCGGAACGGTTCTTCGCAATGCTGCGCGCGCGCGGCATTGGCGTGGTGCCGCATGCCTTTCCCGATCACCATGTCTATCGCGCCGCCGACTTCAGCTTCGGCAGCCGCCTGCCGGTGCTGATGACCGAAAAGGATGCAGTGAAATGCAGGCCATTTGCCGACGAATGGCTGTACAGCGTGCCGCTCAAGGCGGAGCTGCCGGCGGCGTTCTGGGTGAGCCTGTTGGATCGCCTGGACAAGTTGGCCAGCCGGCAGGGCGTGTGAACGCTGCGCCGGTAGGGCGATCTGCGGCTTGGTTGCAGGGTCCTTGCCGACCCACCGTCGCGGGACACGCCGCAAGTACATCAAGGTCCCGCGACGGTGGGCGGGCAAGGACCAATCAAGATGGTCGGTGTGCCTGTGCGAGCAGTACGGGCAGCGGCGCGTAGTGCTGATGTCGGGCATCGCTGCTCAACTGAACACCGCGACTTCGCTCAATCACACCACGACATCATGCGATTCGGTTATCTCGTTTCTTCAACTCTTCCTGCTTTCCAGAGCGCGCACGCATGACCACCACAACCCCTGCAGATTTCGTCGTCGCCATTCCCGCGCGCTACGCCTCCACGCGCTTGCCGGGCAAGCCGCTGCAACTGATCGGCGATCGCCCGATGATCCAGCATGTGGCTGAGCGGGCGCTGCTGGCCGGTGCGCGTGAGGTCTGGGTGGCCACCGACGATGCACGCATTGCCGAGGTGATTGAAGGCCTTTCCGGCGTGCATGTGGCAATGACCGGTAACGAACATGTATCGGGCACCGACCGGCTTGCCGAATGCGCGCGGATCGCCGGCTGGGAAGCCGATACCTGCGTGGTGAACCTGCAGGGCGACGAGCCGTTCGCGCCGGCCGCCGGCATCCGTGCGGTGGCCGAGCTGCTGCTGCACTCCGGCGCCGAAATGGCCACGCTGGCCGCGCAGGTCGACAGCGCGCACGAAGTGTTCGATCCGAACGTGGTCAAGCTGGTGCGTAGCGCAGGTGGCGACGCCTTGTACTTCAGCCGCGCGCCGATTCCCTGGCATCGCGACAGCTTCGCCAGTCAGCGCAACAGCTTGCCCAGTGACGGGCAATGGCTGCGCCATATCGGGATCTACGCCTACCGCGCAGGATTTCTGCAGCGCTTTGCCGCAATGCCGCCCGGCATGCTGGAGCGCATCGAGTCGCTGGAACAATTGCGCGTGATGGAGGCCGGCTACCGCATCGCGGTGGCGTTGACGCCCGAACAGTTTCCGCCGGGCATCGATACGCCGGACGATCTGGCGCGCGCGCAAACCCGCGTGGCAGCGGCATGAGGGTGCTGATCGTGTGTCTGGGCAATATCTGCCGCTCGCCAATGGGCGAGGGCGCCCTGCGTGCGCGGCTGGACGACGCGCGGTTGTCGCGGCGGATCGAGGTCGATTCGGCCGGCACCGGTGACTGGCATGCCGGCGATCCACCGGACCCGCGCGCGATTCGCTGTGCACGCGGCCATGGCGTGGATATCTCCGGGTTGCGCGCGCGCCAGGTGCGTGGCGCCGACTTCGAACACTTCGACTGGTTACTGTGCGCCGATGGCAGCAATCTGCGCGATCTGCAACGCATCGCCCCGGCGCCGCTGCGCGACAAGGTCGCGCTCTGGCTGCCCTGGGCCGGTGTGGAAGAGCGTGACGATATTCCCGACCCCTACACCGGTGGCATGGACGATTTCGAGCGTGCCTGGCAGCTGGTCGATACCGCTGCGCGCCAGACCGTGGCCAGACTCACCCGCAGCTAATCGGGCTTGGGCATAATTACGGTATGACTGCCCAGCTTACCCAGGAATTGCCGGAATTTCCTACCTGGCTCAATGCCAGGCCATCCACCCTGCAGGAGCATCGCGGGCGGGCGCTGGTGCTGGCATTCGTCAATGCCAGCTCGGTGTGGTGCGCCGAGCGCCTGGCCGAGCTGGCGCATTTCCAGGCGCGCAGCCCCGGCCGGCTGCAGGTGATCGTGGTGCAGGTGCCGCGCTTCGACAGCGAACGCGAGCCGCAACGCGCGCTCAAACAACTGCGCGGCCATGGCGTCAGTGCGCCCATCTTGCTCGACAGGGACTGGGAGACCTGGCGCCGTTTCGGCATCGACTCCTGGCCGACGCTGGTGCTGCTCGATGCCTACGGCCGCGAGCGTCAGCGCCTGGTCGGCGTGACCGGCGATCTCGACAAGGCGCTGGTCGCCCTGTGCGAAGGCCAGCAGCCGCCGTCGGATGCCGATCTGCACGGGGTGGCCGAGCGCGATCCCGAGCCGCGCCTGGAGCTGCGGTTTCCAACCGGCCTGGCCGCTACCGAGGACCGCCTGTATATCGCCGACACCGGCCATCACCGCGTGCTCGAATGCACGCATGGCGGCCGCGTGCTGCGTCAGTTCGGCCACGGCAATGCGGACTTCATCGATGGTGGCGTCGGTGAAGCGGCGTTCCGGCGTCCGCAAGGCCTGGCGCCGGAGCGCGACCAATTGTATGTCGCCGACACCGGCAATCACGCCCTGCGTCGGATCAACCTGCGCAGCGGGCAGGTCGACACCTTGTGCGGCACCGGGCGCTCCGGCGAGCCGGTCGAGGGGCCGCTGGCGTTCGCCGGTGCCTCGGCGCTGAACTACCCGCAAGGCCTGGCCGTTGCCGACAATCAGGTGTTGATCGCCATGGCGGGCGACAACCGCATCTGGAGCTATGACCTGGGCCGCGCCGCATTGAGCGCACGCGCCGGTACCGGCGCGCTCGAGATTCGCGATGGCAGCGGGCATCTGGCCGCATTTGCACAGCCGGCCGGCCTGGCCGCGGTGCAGCAGGTGGCCTACATCTGCGATGGCCTGGGCTCTTCGATCCGCACCATGCAATTGCGTGGCGATCTGGTGCAGACCCTGGTCGGCGGGCAGGGTACCTGGCAGTTCGGCGACGAGGACGGCCCGCGCGGCACTGCGCGGCTGCAGTTTCCGCAAGCCATCGCGCTGGCGGCCGACTCGCCGATGCTGTGGATTGCCGACACCGGCAACGGCCGCCTGCGCTGCCTGCGTCTGGGTGGCGGCGAACTGACCACGGTCGCGCTGCCGCGCCGCCTGCATGGCCCGGCCGGGCTGGCGGTCGCCGCCGGTGCGGTGTGGGTTGCCGAGACCGATGCCCATGCCGTGTTGCGCTACGACCTGGCGAGCGGCGAACTGCGCGATGTTTCGATAGAAGAATGAACGCAAGGCCCCAATCCGATTTCGATGGAAAGGCGTTTGCTGCGCAACTGAGCACTGCGCCCGGCGTCTACCGCATGTACGCGGGCGACGACACCTTGCTGTATGTCGGCAAGGCCGGTGCATTGCGCAAGCGCGTGGGCAGCTATTTCAACGGCACGCCGAAGAATGCGCGACTGACCTCGATGCTGTCGCAGGTCGCGCGGATGGACGTCACCGTGACCCGCAGCGAAGCCGAAGCGCTGCTGCTGGAAAACCAGCTGATCAAGTCGCTGTCGCCGCGCTACAACGTGTCGCTGCGCGACGACAAGAGTTATCCCTACGTGCTGCTGACCCGCGAGCAGTGGCCGCGCATCGCCCTGCATCGTGGCCCGCGTGCCGTGCAGGGGCGCTACTTCGGCCCGTACACCGGCGTTACCGGCGTGCGCGAAACGCTGAGCCTGATGCACAAGCTGTTCAAGCTGCGCAGTTGCGAAGACAGCGTGTTCCGCAACCGCTCGCGGCCGTGCCTGCAATACCAGATCGGCCGCTGCAGCGCGCCCTGCGTAGAGCTGGTTGCCGCGCTCGATTACGCCGAATCGGTATGCCGCGCCACCATGTTTCTGGAAGGCAAGAGCGATCAGCTCGGCGAAGAGATCATGCAGTCGATGCAGCAGGCCAGTGAGGCGCTGGAGTTCGAGCGCGCCGCACGCCTGCGCGATCTGCTGTCCTCGCTGCGCAGCATGCAGAACCGCCAGTACGTGGACGGCCGCGCGGCGGATCTGGACGTGCTGGCCTGCGCCACGCAAGCCAGCCAGGCTTGCGTACTGCTGCTGAGTTTTCGCGACGGCCGCAACCTGGGCACGCGCTCGTTCTTTCCCAAGACCAATGGCGAAGACAGCGCGGACGAAATCTTGGCTGCGTTCGTGTCGCAGTACTACGCCGAACATTCGCCGCCACGCGAGATCCTGCTCGATCGCGAAATTCCCGATGCCGAGCTGATCGAAGCCGCACTCAGCACCGCCGCCGAATACAAGGTGACGTTGAAGTGGAACGTGCGCGGCGAGCGTGCCGGCTATCTGTTGCTGGCGACACGCAACGCACAGCTGACCCTGGTCACCGAACTCACCAGCCAGAGCGCGCAGCACGCACGCAGCGAGGCATTGCGCGAGATGCTGGGGCTGGCCGAGCAGGTCAAGCGGGTGGAGTGCTTCGACATCAGTCACACCATGGGCGAGGCGACGGTGGCCTCGTGCGTGGTGTTCGATGCCAGCGGCCCGGTGCGCGGCCAATACCGGCGCTTCAATATTTCCGGGATCACGCCGGGCGATGACTACGCCGCGATGCGTCAGGCCATCGAACGGCGTTTTCGACGCGCGGTGGAAGAAAACGGCGTGCTGCCGGATGTGCTGCTGATCGACGGCGGCGCCGGTCAGCTCGCACAGGCGAAGGGCGCGCTGGCTGATCTGGGCATCGAAAATGTGCTGCTGGTCGGCGTGGCCAAGGGCGAGGAGCGCAGGGCGGGGCACGAGGCGCTGATCATGGCCGACGGCCGCGAACTGCGGCCGGGCGCGGCATCGCCGGCACTGCAGTTCATCCAGCAGGTGCGCGACGAGGCGCACCGCTTTGCGATCACCGGTCACCGCGGCCGCCGCCAGAAGGCGCGCATGACCAGCAAGCTCGAGGATATCCCCGGCATCGGTCCGCGCCGACGCGCGAGCCTGCTCAAGCATTTCGGTGGGCTGGTCGGGCTCAAGGCCGCCGGCGAGGCCGAGATTGCGCGGGTGGAGGGCGTCAATGCCGCACTTGCCGCGCGAATCTACGCTAACCTGCACGGGCTGGCGCTTCCCGATGCGGCAGGCGAGTCGAGTCCGTAATGAAGTTGACCATCCCCACGTGGCTGACACTGCTGAGGATCGTGATGATCCCGGTGTTGGTCGTGGTGTTCTACCTGCCGTACACCTGGACCAATTTCGCCTCCGCCGGCGTGTTCGCGCTGGCTGCCATCACCGACTGGCTGGATGGCTGGGTCGCGCGGCGTTATCACCAGTATTCGGCCTTCGGCGCGTTCCTGGACCCGGTGGCCGACAAGTTGATGGTCGCAGTGGCATTGTTCCTGATCGTGCAGGGCCATCCCACACCATGGATGGCGTTCTGGGCGGCGGTCATCGTCGGCCGCGAAATCGCGGTATCCGCATTGCGGGAATGGATGGCCGAAATCGGCCAGCGTGCCAAGGTGCGGGTGGCGGTGATCGGGAAGGTCAAGACCACCGCACAGATGGTCGCGCTGCTGTGTCTGCTGTATTCGGTGACGCCGGGGCAGATGCCCACGCATGAAATCTGGTTCGGCAACCTGATTTTCCGCGCCGGTTACTGGACGCTGGCGATCGCCGCATTGCTGACGCTGTGGTCCGGCTTCCAGTACCTGCAGGCCGCCTGGCCGAGCCTGCGCGCCGACGAAAAAGCCGCGATCACCAGCAAACCGAAAAAAGTCGAAAGCAATAGTTGACAGCGATGCTGTTCGCTGTAGAATTTCGCCTCCCAAGCGGGAATAGCTCAGTTGGTAGAGCGCAACCTTGCCAAGGTTGAGGTCGCGAGTTCGAGTCTCGTTTCCCGCTCCAGATGTAGACAAGGCCCCTTGCCGGAGGTCTCGTTGTTTCAAGGCAGGATGCCTTGGGTTTGATGTTTCGGCCTGGTGGTAGAGTGGTTATGCAGCGGACTGCAAATCCGCGTACGCCGGTTCAATTCCGGCCCAGGCCTCCACATTGCATGCGTTGTTTCATGCGTCGGCAACGACGACAGGACTGGCGCAACGAAGTAACAAGCTGTACAATTTTGCTCCACGCGGGAATAGCTCAGTTGGTAGAGCGCAACCTTGCCAAGGTTGAGGTCGCGAGTTCGAGTCTCGTTTCCCGCTCCAAATTCGAACCCTGTATATCGAACGATATACAGGGTTTTTTATTGGCCGACGCTGGTGTCGGGCTAGCACTTGAGGAGGGCAACTATTGGCCTTCTTCTCGCTGACGTAGCGCAGCGTGCTTGATGCCAGATGTGCATTGCGCTTGGTGCACCGCTGGCGCCAGGACGTCTGTCGTAAACAAGATCGCATCGTTGTGCGTGGCACTGCGTGGATGCTGCAGTTGCTGCTCTCCAGACGCACGGAAGGGCACCGCGGTCTGCATCGCTGTGCAATGGCGCGCCGCTTCATCTCCTTCAGAGCAGGTCTTAGCATCGCTGACCATGTCTACCGCAGCCGTGATCACCAATCTGCTCGCGCTGTTCCACCTCAGCCTGCGAGGCACTGACGGTTGCGGTGATGTCCGAGACAGGGGAGCCGGCTGAGGGCGCGCCATGCACTTGTAAGCGCGACGCGGAGGCTGGACTGCGTAATGCGAGAGCGCTGCAACCTCGCAGCGGGCAAGGTTTGCCTGCGCGTCGATGGCCTTGTGCGGTTTGCAGCGCCACTAAAGCGTGCCCGGGGCGGGAATCGAACCCGCATAGCCTTGCAGCTGAGGGATTTTAAGTCCCTTGCGTCTACCAGTTTCGCCACCCGGGCATTGCGATAGCGTGCCTGATTGCGCGCCGATTGTGAATCGCCGCGTCGCCAGTTCGCCGCACTGATGGTCCGATGGCTGCCTGCGCTATGCTCCCACCGCGCAGGCGCGCAGCAACCGGCTGCGCACGATCGAAGGAACCGCATGTCCAGCACCACGCTACTCGCTCCGCTGCAGGCCCGCATCGCCGTGATTGGATTGGGCTATGTCGGCCTGCCGCTGGCCGTTGCATTCGGCGAGCAACGCGATACGTTGGGCTTCGACATCGATGCGCAGCGGGTCGGGCAGCTGCGCGATGGCCACGATGCCACGCTGGAGCTGGACGACACCGAGCTGGCTGCCGCCACCCGGTTGCGCTACACCGCGAATGCTGCGGACCTGGCTGCGTGCAGCATCTTCATCGTCACCGTGCCGACGCCGATCGACAGCTTCGAGCAGCCCGACCTGGAACCGCTGCGCAGTGCCACCACGCTGATCGCCGCTGCGCTCAAACCCGGCGACCTGGTGATCTACGAATCCACCGTTTACCCGGGCACCACCGAAGAAGTCTGCGTGCCCTTGCTCGAAGCCGCATCGGGGCTACGTTTCAACGACGACTTCTTCTGTGGCTACAGCCCCGAGCGCGTCAATCCGGGTGACCGCCAGCGGCGTCTGCGCGATATCCGCAAGATCACCTCCGGCTCCACCGCAGAAGCCGCCGATGCGGTCGACGCGCTGTACACCAGCATCATCACTGCCGGCACCTGGCGGGCGCCGTCGATGCGCGTGGCCGAGGCCGCCAAGGTGGTCGAAAACATCCAGCGCGACGTCAATATCGCACTGGTCAACGAACTGGCCTTGATCTTCGACAAGCTGGGTATCGATACGTTGGACGTGCTGGAGGCTGCCGGAACCAAGTGGAATTTCCTGCCGTTCCGTCCCGGCCTGGTCGGTGGTCACTGCATCGGGGTGGATCCGTATTACCTGATGCACAAATCCGAAAGCGTGGGCTATCACCCGGACCTGATCCACACCGCGCGCCAGGTCAACAACCGCGTCGGCCGGCACGTGGCCGAGCGCGTCTGCGCCATGCTGGCCACACGTGGCGTGGTGCTTGCGCAGGCGAGGGTGCTGGTGCTGGGCGCCACCTTCAAGGAGAACTGCCCGGACCTGCGCAACAGCCGCGCGCTGGAACTGGTGCAGCTGCTGCAAGCCGCGGGCGTGCAGGTCGACACCTGCGACCCGTGGGCCGACCCCGCAGAAGCGCTGCAACATGCCGGCGTGCAGTTGTGCGAGCTTGCGGACGACGGTGCGTACGACGCCGTCGTGCTGGCAGTCGCGCATGCGCAATACCGCGACTACGACACCCAGCGTATTGCCGCACTGGGCAAACCGGGTGCGGTGATTTACGACGTCAAATCGGTGTGGCCGCGCGAGGCGGTCAGCGATCGTCTGTAGCGCGGTTAGTCTGCTGCAACCATTGCACCACGCCATGCGCGGCACGTAATCCGCTGGCGAAGCAGGCAGTCAGCAGATAGCCGCCGGTCGGTGCTTCCCAGTCGAGCATTTCGCCGGCGCAGAACACGCCAGGCTGCGCGCGCGCCATCAGCTGCGCATCCAGCGCCTCCAGCTGCACGCCACCGGCCGAGCTGATCGCCTCGGCAAGCGGGCGCGGTCGCAGCAGGCGTAACGGCAAGTGTTTGAGCGTACGCGCCACCAGCGCAAGATCGTCGCCCGCCTGTTTGCCCAGATGTTCGTAGAGCAAGGCGGCCTTGACGCCGTCGATGCCGACCTGCCGGCGCAGGTGCTCGCTGAAACTGCGTCCCTTGCGCGGTTTTTCCAGTTCGGCGTTGACGCGTTCCAGCGAGCGCCCCGGAAGCAGGTCCAGGCCCAGCTCGGCGACGCCATCGGCATCGATCTGCGCGCGCAGATCTGCAGCCAGCGCATAGATCAGGCTGCCCTCAATGCCGGTGGACGTCGCAACGCACTCGCCCTGCAACTGCTGCGGTGTGCCGCTGCGATCCTGCCAGTGCGCGACCACGGGCTTGAGCGGCGCACCGGCATGCCGCTGCACAAAATGCGCGCTCCAGGCGATGTCGAAGCCGCAGTTGGCCGGCACCAGCGGCGCCACCGCAATGCCGTGATCCTGCAGCACGCCTTGCCAGCGACCATCGGAGCCGAGCTGCGGCCAGCTGCCGCCACCGAGCGCCAGCACCACGGCATCTGCGGTGCGTTCGACATCACCGGTGGGCGAGTGGAAACGCAGCGCACCGTCATCGCTCCAACCAAGCCAACGATGCTGCACATGAAACGTGACGCCTTGTTCCTTGAGTCGGCGCACCCAGCCGCGCAGCAGCGGCGCGGCCTTGCGATCCATCGGGAACACGCGCCCGGAACTGCCGACATAGGTCTCCACGCCCAGATCGCGTGCCCAGGCGCGCAGCGCGTCCGCATCGAACTGCTGCAGCCACGATGCGACGGCCTCCCTGCGCTCGCGATAGCGCTGCGCAAACAACGGCATCGGATCGGAGTGGGTGAGGTTCAAGCCGCCCTTGCCGGCAATCAGGAACTTGCGCCCCACCGAACCCTTGGCTTCGTACAGGTCGACCGCAAGGCCTGCCGCACATGCCACCTCTGCCGCCATCAGGCCGGCCGGCCCACCGCCAATGATGGCCAGCCGCCGCTTGCTCGCATCCGTCATTGCTCAGCCCTTCAGCGCGGCTGCACGCCGAGCAATTCCACATCGAACACCAGCGATGCGCCGGGCGGGATCACGCCGCCAGCGCCGTTGTCGCCATAGCCGTACTCGGGCGGAATCATCAAGCTGCGCTTGCCGCCCACACGCATGCCGGCCACGCCCTCGTCCCAGCCGCGGATCACCTGATGGCCGCCCAGCACGAACTGGAACGGCTCGGCGCGGTCGAGCGAGCTGTCGAACTTCTTGCCATGCTTGTCGGCGGCTTTTTCGTCATACAGCCAGCCGGTGTAATGCACGGTGACCATCGCGCCCGGTGTGGCTTCGGCACCGGTGCCGATGTTGCGGTCGATCCGCTCGAACGTGGCGATGGTGCCGCCGGACGGCGGCAGGGCAGGCGCACAGCCCGCGAGCAGCAGGGCAGCACAAAGCGTCAACAGAAGGCGCATGGGATGGTCCAGCAAAGGGAGTGCATCATTATCGCACCTGGCTCCCGGTATCATCGTGCCCATGGCCAAGCTGCTGCTCAATCTGCGCAATGTTCCCGATGACGAAGCCGACGAGGTACGGGCGCTGATGCGCGAGCATCTGGTGCAGATCTACGAAACCCGGCCCAGCAATTGGGGCATCTCCGCCGGCGGCATCTGGCTCAGCGACGATGCCGATCACCCGCGCGCCAAGGCGCTGATGGATGCGTATCAGGCCCAACGCGGTGCCGTGGCGCGTGCGCAGCGCCAGGATGCGCTCGCTGCCGGCACGGCCGAAACCTTCGGCGCGCTGCTGCGCAAGCGTCCCCTGTTCGTGATCGCCACGTTGATCGGCATGCTGGTTGTCGCCTCGCTGGTCCTGCTGCCGTTCCTGCTGTTGCGCGGCTGATCGCACCTGCGGCCGCATCGGCTTAAAATGGCCGCATGATCACCAATACCGCTGCCTACCAATTCGTCACCATCCAGGACCCGCAGTCGCTCGCCGACAGCGTCCTGGCACACGCCGGGCAGCAGGCCTTGAAGGGATCGGTGCTGGTGGCCGAAGAAGGGATCAACCTGTTTCTGGCCGGCGAAGCCGAGCAGATCGACACGTTCTATGCGTGGCTGCAGGCCGATGCGCGCTTTGCGCAGATGCGCATCAAGTACAGCCTGAGCGCGTTGCAGCCGTTCGCGCGGCTCAAGGTGAAGGTCAAGCCGGAGATCATCAGCTTTCGCCGCGACGATGCCTCGCCGCTGCAGGGCCGTGCGCCTGCGGTGACGCCCGCCACGCTGCGCGAGTGGATGCGGGCAGGGCGCGATGATCGCGGCCGCCCGCTGGTGCTGCTGGATACGCGCAATGCCCAGGAAGTGGCGTACGGCACGTTCCAGGGCGCGCTGACGTTGCCGATCGACAAGTTCACCGACCTGCCGGCGGCGCTGGAGGCGCATCGCGCTGCATTGGCCGACGCCACCGTGGTCAGCTTCTGCACCGGCGGCATTCGTTGCGAGAAGGCGGCGTTGTGGATGCAGGCCGACGGCATGGATAACGTACTGCAGCTCGAAGGCGGCATCCTCGGCTATTTCGAAGAAGTCGGTGGCGAAGGCTATGACGGCCGCTGCTTCGTGTTCGACGAACGCGTTGCACTCGATGCGCAATTGCGCCCATTGGTGGATGCCGAGCGCAGCACCGAAGCAGGAAAAATCTGACCGAGCGCGAGTGAAATGCCCGATGTTCGCGTATTGGGCGCGCTCGCATCATCCGATCACGCCGCGATAGTGCATGCAATGCCTACCATGACGCGTGGCGGCAGAGTACTTCGCGTTCTGACTCGAACGTAATACGTCGCATCGAGCTTGCCCTGAATTATTCACGGAGATAGGCTGCACCAGCCAGCCGCACAGCGAGGACAACAAGGATGACCATCAGAGTTTTTCTGATCGACGATCATGCACTCGTGCGTACCGGCATGAAGATGATCCTGTCCAAGGAAGTGGACATCGATGTGGTGGGAGAGGCAGAGAGCGGGGAGGCGGCCTTGCCGCAAATCCGCCAGCTCAAGCCCGAGATCGTGCTGTGCGACCTGCACCTGCCCGGTGTCAGCGGCCTGGAAATCACCGAGCGCATCGTCAAGGGCGATTACGGCACCCGCGTCATCATCGTGTCGGTGCTGGAAGATGGCCCATTGCCCAAGCGTCTGCTCGAAGCCGGCGCATCGGGGTATGTCGGCAAGGGCGGCGATGCGCAGGAGCTGCTGCGCGCAGTGCGCGAAGTCGCACTGGGCCGGCGCTATCTCGGCAATACCATTGCGCAGAATCTGGCCCTGTCCAACCTGGAAGGGGGCAGCTCGCCCTTCGACGCGCTATCGCCGCGCGAACTGGAGGTGGCCTTGTTGCTGACCCAGGGCCTGCGCCAGGAAGACATCGCCAAGCGCCTGAACCTCAGTGCAAAGACCATCAACACGCACAAGGCGCGCCTGTTCGAGAAGGTCGGCATCCAGGACAACATCGCCCTGGCGCGTCTGGCCAATCAGTACGGTCTGACCGATCCGGCGCGTACCTTGTAAGCCACGCCCTCGGGTTTCGATCTTGCAGATGCAGCAGTCAGATGCTGCTGCACAACGAGCGGGTTAAAAGAGCATGCACGCTGTTCTGCGCGGGAGAAGCACTCCTGCGTCCCGAACGCGCGTGTTCGCTTCGGCATTTAATGCCCGAAAGGCGCTTTGCTTGCGACGGCTGCCGATGATGACCTGTCGTTACAGCGCGGTGCGCTGCGCCATTGGAGCAGGCCGATCGAATCGGTTTGAACGCCGCCACATTCGATGACGAACGCTTGCCGATGCGTAGCAGCGGACATTTCGGTTTGCTGGCGTGGATGCAGTTACGGCGCAGGGCCATGATGGCGCTGGCTTCTGCCTGAGTCCTGATTTTGGCGGCAATCGCCCCGTCGCTCGTTGATGCGGCGGGAACAGCGCCTGGGACAAGCGCGACTGCGAGCGCAGCAACTGTTTCGTTGCGATTCCTGCAAGGCCTGGTCATCCAGTATCGGCATGACACTGCCGCACACAAAAACAAGGCGGCCCGAAGGCCGCCTTGTTTGACACTACCCGCCTGGATTCACGCAGGCGGGTTCAACCGGCTGGGAAACGATCAGTGATCGCCACGCGGCTTGTTGGTGTCGTCCTGCTGCTCCTGCGCGTCATCGCCATTGCGCGCTGCATCTGCCGTCTTTGCTGTCTCGGACACGACGACGGTCGGCTTCGGCTTGTCGGCAGTCTGCTCGTTGGCGTCTGCAGACACCACGGGCGCGACCACTACCGGCCGCTCAGGCGCCTTGTACGGCACCGGCGTTTCGGCCTGCGTCGATGTCGCGGTCGCTGCTGTTGCGTCGGCCGGAGCCAATGCGTCAAGCAGCGTGGTCTGCACAGGAGCGTACGGCTTGCGTGCCGGCGCAGCGTCGGCAGACGGCGAGGTCTGCGGCACTGTGGCGGTGGACGTGGCAGCAACATCGGCTGCCGGGCTTGCCGCCGTTGACGGCTCGGCATGCTGCGGCTTGGACGTCACGACGTCCGCCTGCGCGCTGGAAGGCGCAGCAGCGACCGGCTTCGGCACACTGACGGCTGGCGGCGCTGCGTCGGTTTTCACCGGCTCCGCTTGCGTTGCTGCCGCGGCTGCAGCCGGTGCTGCCTGTTCCTGCCGAGCAACCGAAGGCGCTGCAGCGTCGGCCGATGCCGACGGCACCGGCGTTGACTGCACAGCCGGCTCGGGCGAACGCACGGCCGAAGGAGCAGCACGCTCGACCGGCTGAGCTACAGGAGCCGCGGCTGGCGTCGCGACCGGAGCCGAGGCGGCAACCGATGGCGAGGCAGCGGACGGAGCCGGAGCGGCAACCGGCGCCTGACCCGGCGGGGTCGCCGATTCCTGCGCAACAACCGGAGCCTGCGGCGCTTGCGGGGTCGTCGATGCAACGGCAGAAGCCTGCGCAGCCGGTGCCGATGCAACCGACGCCGTGTTGCTGGCCGAGGCGGTTGCAGCCGGTGCCGCGGAGGCCGCCGATGCATCGCCACGTGCCTGCTCGGCTGCGGTGACTGCCGGAGTTGCAGCCTGCTGCTCGAACGACGGCGTGGCATTGGAAACCGGCGCCGTGGTCGACGTTGTGTCAGCCGCCAGCAGTGCTTCCGCACGCTCCTTCGGGACCGGGCGCGGTTTCACTGCGGCCGGAGCGCTGGATTCCGGCTTGGCGCGTGCCGATACCGTAGGCGTGCTCGCGTCGTCGTCGAAGTCGAACTCCGGTTGACCAGCGCGCGGGGCAGCCGAGGTGTGGACTTGCGCACCGGCTTCGTCGCTCTCGTTGTCGCCATCGAGATCGCCTTCGGCGTCGCCGTCCAGATCGTCCGTCTCCAGACCATCGACGCCGGTACCGCCTTCACCGTTTGCGCCAGCGCCGCGACGGCGACGACGGCCACCACGACGACCGCGACGACGACGGCTGCCGCCTTCGCCATTTGCCGCATCATCGCCTGCTGCCTCCGGTGCCTGGCCCTCCGCATTTGCATCGGTACCGCGATCGGCATGCGACTCGGTCACGATGACCTCGACCGGATGCGCCGGGGTGACCGCAGCTGCTGCCACTGGCGTTGCCGGTGCTGCGGTGCCGGCAATTGCCGCGACCACGGTTGCAGTCGTTGCGGTTGCAGCAGTCGAGGTCAGCGTCTGCGCCGAGGCAGTGCCTTCTTCCTGACGCGCAGGGCGCTGCTGCCGCTCGGACGGCGCGCCGTCCTGCTGCTGCGCAGCTGCACGCGGCGGGCGCGGTGCCTGGTTCTGCGGCTTCTGCTTCTGCTGCTGGGCCTGCTGCGGCTGCTTGGGCTGTTGCTGTGCCTCGTTGCGCGGCGGCTTGGGCACCTGCACCTGCTGCGCCTGACCGCCGTTTTGCGCAGCCTGACCATTGGCCGGCTGGCGACGCTCGTCACGACGCTCCTTGTTGGCGCCATTGCCATTGCCGTTACCGCCATTGCCGCGGTGCTGATTGCCACCGTTGCCGCCATTGCGGGCATCGCGGCCGTCGCGACGCTGGCCGCCACGATCGCCACGCTCGTTGCGGCTGCTGCGGCCGGCATCGTTCTGACGCGGACGCTGGGTCGACTCGGGCGCAGGCGCAACCGGCTCGACGCCGCCGAAGATGCGCTTCAGCCAGCCGACCACGCCGGTGACCGGCGCGGGAAGCGGCAGTGGCGCGACCGGAGCCGGTGCAGGTGCAGGTGCGACCGGGGCAGGGGCCTCCTCACGCAGCGGAGCCGGCTGGCTCGGCTTGATCGAGGTCACTGCCGGCGCAGCCGGGATATTCAACTGTGCCTTGGTCAGCGCATGCACCGGCAGCTTGCGCGGGGTACCGCGCTGGTAGCTCGGCTTGCCGCTGTCTTCGCCCAGCTCGTTCTCACGCAGTCGTGTGACTTCGTAGTGCGGGGTGTGCAGCTGCTCGTCGGCAACGATGATGATCGGCGACTCGTGACGCTGCTCGATCTCACGCAGCGCGCTGCGCTTTTCGTTGAGCAGGTAGTTGGCGATCTCCACCGGGGCCTGGACCAGCACCTGTCCGGTGTTTTCCTTCATGGCGTGCTCTTCGGCCACGCGAATGATCGACAGCGACAGCGACTCGACGCTGCGCATGCGGCCATGGCCGTCGCAACGCGGGCACACGATCTGGCTGGATTCGCCCAGGCTCGGACGCAGGCGCTGGCGGCTCATTTCCATCAGGCCGAAGCGCGAGATGCGGCCCAACTGCACGCGTGCGCGGTCGTACTTGAGCGCGTTCTGCAGCTTGTTTTCGACTTCACGCTGGTGCTTGGTCGAGGCCATGTCGATGAAGTCGATCACCACCAGGCCGCCCAGGTCGCGCAGGCGCAGCTGGCGGGCCACTTCTTCGGCCGCTTCCAGATTGGTCTGGAAGGCGGTTTCTTCGATGTCGCTGCCCTTGGTGGCGCGCGAGGAGTTCACGTCGACGGCGGTCAGCGCTTCGGTCTGGTCGACCACGATCGAGCCGCCCGACGGCAGACGCACGTTGCGCTCGTAGGCGCCTTCGATCTGCGATTCGATCTGGAAGCGGTTGAACAGCGGAATGTCGTCGGTGTAGTGCTTGAGCTTGCGCAGGCTCTGCGGCATCACCTGCTGCATGAACTCCTGGGCGTCGGCATACAGCTCCGGTGTATCGACCAGGATTTCGCCGATGTCGGCGCGCAGGTAGTCGCGCAGGGCGCGGATGATCAGGCGCGATTCCTGGTAGATCAGGAACGCGGCTGGCTTGCTCAGCGCCGCCTCGGCGATCGCCTTCCAGGTCTGCAGCAGGTAGTCCAGATCCCACTGCAGTTCTTCGGCGTCACGGCCGACACCGGCGGTGCGGATGATCACGCCCATGTCGTCGGGGATGTCGAGCTTGTCCAGCGCTTCCTTCAGCGCGGCGCGGTCTTCGCCCTCGATCCGACGCGAGACGCCACCGGCGCTGGGCGAATTGGGCATCAGCACCATGTAGCGGCCGGCCAGCGAGATGAACGTGGTCAGGGCGGCGCCCTTGTTGCCACGCTCTTCCTTGTCGACCTGCACCACGATTTCCTGGCCCTCGCGCAGCAACTCGCGGATGGTCGACTTGTTGTGGTCGACACCAGCCTGGAAATAGTCGCGGGAGATTTCCTTCAGCGGCAGGAAGCCATGGCGCTCGGCGCCATAGTCCACGAACGCCGCCTCCAGCGAGGGCTCGAGCCGGGTGATACGGCCCTTGTAGATGTTGGACTTCTTTTGTTCCTTGGACGGCTGTTCGATGTCGATGTCGTACAGGGTTTGGCCGTCCACAATCGCCACGCGCAGCTCTTCGGCCTGCGTTGCGTTGATCAGCATTCGCTTCATTGTTGCGTTCCTCTCGCGCTCTACCGCGCGGAACGCCGTGACGTTTCGCCTCTGGAACAGCTTGTCGGCCCTTCGCGCAACGCGCGGACAGGCCTGACCAGGGTTTCCAGCGCTGCAACACCACGGCAGGCCGCGGGAGCGCTTGTCTTAAGTTTTTATAGGTGTTTCAGGGCCGGCAGCCGCGTCCGGACGAACCGGGGCAGCGCACGGGACATGTTCAGCGCGACGGTCAAAAACCGCCGGCGATGGCCGGGTAGGCCGGTGAGCCGCTAACATGGCCGCCCCGGGGGCGGTGGTCGCGCACTGTGCCGGAATCATCGGAAGGCAGGCTTCTGGCCAATCAACTTCCAACGAAATCAAACCCTTATCTCGCTCGCCGAGTGTAACAGAATAAAGAGCCGGATGACCGACCCCCAGACCCCCAAGCCGCCCACCGACCGTGTGGGCGTGCGCATTCTCAAAGTTCCGGAAGACCGTGCTGGGCAGCGGCTGGACAATTTCCTGCTCGGCCAGCTGAAGGGCGCGCCACGCAGCCTGATCTACAAGCTGGTGCGCAGCGGACAGGTGCGCGTGAACGGCGGGCGGGCCAAGGCCGAGCGCAAGCTCGAGGGTGGCGAGGAAGTGCGGATCCCGCCGGTGCGCGTGGCCGAGGAGGGCGACAAGGCGGCGCCACCGGCGTCGTTCCTGGCGCGGCTGGAAGCGGCGATCGTGTTCGAGGACGCGCGCCTGCTGGCGCTGAACAAGCCCTCCGGGGTCGCCAGCCATGGCGGCAGCGGGATCAGCTTCGGCGCCATCGAAACCCTGCGCGCCCTGCGCCCGAATCAGACCCTGGAACTGGTGCACCGGCTCGACCGCGATACCTCGGGCCTGCTGATCGTGGCGAAGAAGCGTTCGGCGCTGACCGAGCTGCAGGCCTTGATGCGCGAAGACGACCGTGTCGAAGGCCGCGGCATCACCAAGCGCTATCTGACCTTGCTGGTCGGCCGCATGCCCGATGGAGTGATGACAGTCGATGCGCCGCTGCATATCGGGCTGCGCCAGGGCGGCGAGCGGCATGTGCAGGTCAATGCGATCGGCAAGCCCTCGCTGAGCCACTTCAAGCTGCTGGAGCGACGCGGCGGGCACTCCTATTGCGAAGTCCGTATCGAAACCGGCCGCACCCACCAGATCCGCGTGCACGCCCAGCACCTGGGGCACCCGGTGGCCGGGGACGACAAGTACGGCGAAGCGGAGGTCAACAAGCGCCTGCGCGACCAGCTCGGCCTGAAGCGCCTGTTCCTGCACGCTGCTTCGCTGGAATTTGCGCTGGACGCCGGCAAGACGCCCTATGTGTTGAGCGCGCCGCTGGCGCCGGAACTGGCCGAGGCATTGGACCGGCTAGGGCGCTGAGGCCGCCATTGCGCCGCGGCGAAGTTCCCATCCCGGTCTCGGCCGCCAGCGCGTCGCCGACGCGTCCTGGCGGTCGGCGCGATGGTCGTCGTGCCGGCGCTGCGGCTGCGGCTCCGCCGGGCGTTAAGGCGTGGCAAAGCGGAACAACACCAGGCTGATCGCCAGCGTACCCATGCCGGCCACCAGGCCGTAGACCGTCTCGTGGCCCTGCGCGTAGCGCTTGGCCGCCGGCAACAATTCGTCCAGCGCCAGGAACACCATCACCCCGGAAATCAGGCCGAAGACCGTGCCGAACACCGCTTCGGACAGCACGCTGGACAAGGCCAGATAGCCGATGCCGGCGCCGATCGGCTCGGCCAGTCCGCTGAGCAGGCTGGCGCCGAAGGCGTAGAACTTGTTGCGGGTGGCGAAGTACACCGGCACCGCAATGGCGATGCCCTCGGGAATGTTGTGGATCGCGATGGCGAACGCGAGCGGCATGCCGACCGCGGGGCTTTCCAGTGTGGCGAAGAAGGTCGCCAGGCCTTCGGGGAAATTGTGCGCGGTGATGGCGATGGCGGTCATCAAGCCGACCCGGCGGATATAGGCGCGGTTGTCGTCGCGGAACAGCGGATCGTCGCTGGACAGGCTCTGGTGCGGGTTGGGCACCAGGCGGTCGATCACCATGATCAGCAGCATGCCGGCCAGAAACGCCAGCGTGCCGAAGGTGAAGCCGAGCTTGTCGTTGTAGGCGTTGGAGAACGAGGCGATCGACTTGTTGAGAATCTCCGACAGCGACACATACACCATCGCACCGCCGGCGAATGCCAGCCCGAATGCCAGCAGGCGCGGGTTGGGCTTCTTGGAGAACACGACCATCAGGCTGCCGAGTCCGGTCGCCAGGCCAGCGGCCAGCGTGACCGCAAATGCGGTCCAGACATTGTGGGATGACACTTCGAGCATGTGACGCACGACCTCGTGGAATAGAACGTACTCGGCGGGGAGCGTGGCGACTGCTGCTGCGCACTTTGCGCATGACCACACTGCGGCTGCAGGATGGCCATGCCTGGATGACGAAGGCGTGGTGTCTGGCGCGATAACCCTGACGCGTGCACGCCGGCATCAGGCGCGCACCGTGGGTAGCTGGAGCTGATGCAGGCCGTTCGCCGTGCTCAGCCTTGCGTGCTGCGCGCCGGCGCGTTGCCGCGGCCGTACGCGCAAGGCATCAAAGGCGGCTTAGCCGCCTCGACGCGCACGCTCTTCGATGGCGAAGCATTCGTCCGGGCGCGGCACCGGCGGCTTGAACGCGACCGGCACCTGGATCGTCTGCGGCACTGCCTGGCCATTGCGCGTGGCGGCCCGGAATTTCCATTCGCGCACGCGTTTTTGCGCGGCTTCGTCCAGCACCGGCTGACCGCTGCTTTGCGATACCGAGACGTCGGTCGGGGTGCCTTCGACACCGACCACGACCCGGAGCACCGAGGTGCCGCCGATGCCGGCACAGGCCAGCTGCGGCGAGTATTCCGGCGGCGGGGTCTTCAAGGCGGCCAGTTCGGTCGGTGCCACCGCCGGGGCGGCGGGCTGCTGCGACGACTTGCCACACCCGCTGATGCCGACGGCAAGAAACAGGCCGGCAAGGGCAGCGCGAGACAGGGTCATGGGGTGGCTCCTTGATCGTAAAGCTGGGCGGCCTTGGCCGCGCAGATGAAGTCGTTTTCGCTCAATCCGCCGACGTCGTGGGTGGAATAGCGCACCACCACGCGGTCGTAATGCACGCCCAGGTCGGGGTGGTGGTCCTCGCGGTGGGCGATCCAGGCCAGCGCATTCACGAAGGCCAGCGTGCGGTAATAGTCGGCAAAGCGGAATGTGCGGGTAATTGCCGTGCCCACTTCGGCCAGCTCCCAGCCCGGCACCTGCGGCAGCAGTTCAGCCAGACGCGCTTCGCCAAGCTTGTGGTCGCTGCCCTTGCGCGGCAGGCAATGGGCCTGTTCCAGGGGAATCAGATCGGTCATGACAGTCTCGCAGGGGTGGCGGACAGCGCGTTCACTCAGGATCACGGTGTTCCATGAGCGCAGGCGCATTGAGCGGTAGAATAACCCGCATGATCCAGATATCCGACAAAGCCCAAACCTATTTCCGCAAGCTCATCGAACGCGAGGGCGTGCCCGGCATGGGTGTGCGCCTGAGCGCGGTGGACGCGGGCACTCCGCGCGCCGACGCCCGGCTGGAGTTCGCCGAACCGGCGGACCTGAGCGGCGACGAATGGGCGATCGACTGCGACGGTTTCACCTTATATATCGTCGCCGCCAGCGTGCCCTGGGTGGATGGCGCCGAGATCGACTACGTCACCCAGTCCACCGGCAACCAGCAGCTCACCATCAAGGCGCCCAAGATCAAGGGCGAAGCGCCGGCCGATTCCGCATCGATGGTGGAGCGCGTGCGCTGGGTGGTGGAGAACGAGATCAACCCACAGCTGGCATCGCATGGCGGCCGCGTGGCGGTGCAGGAGGTCTCGGCAGAGGGCGTCGTGCTGCTGCGCTTCGGCGGCGGTTGCCACGGCTGCGGCATGGCCGATGTGACCTTGAAGCAGGGCATCGAGAAGACCCTGATGGGGCGCGTGCCCGGCGTGATAGCGGTGCGCGACGCGACCGACCACGCCACCGGCGACGCGCCGTATATCCCGCGCGATAGCGCGGCCTGATTCCGCGCCACCGGTGACCACGGCCGCCGATCTGCTGCAGGCACTGCGCGCGCGCATGCCGGGCAAGCTCATCCTGGATCGGCGCACCGGCCTGCCTTACGGCTGGGCAACCTGGATGAGCAGCCGCATCGGGCCGGCGGCTGCGTTCGACGACGACCAGGTGATGGGCGTGCTGCTGGCACGGCCAGTACCGCCTGCAGGTGCTGGCGTGGCGTCGTTGTCGCCGTTCCAGGCATTTCGCAGCCTGTGGTGGCAGCACTGGGAGCCGCGGCCGAAAGACCAGCGGCCACAGCACTGGCTGGCGCTGCTCGGCAGCCTGTTGATCCATCTTGGCTTCATCGCACTGCTCATCTGGGTGGTCACGGTGCGCTGGGCGCCGGATGACACCAAGACCGGCGACGAATCGCGGGTGCGCATGACCTTCATTGGCGACGGTGCGGCAGAGCAGGGCGGTGGGCAAGGGCAGCCCGCTGACGCTGCGCAGGCCGCCCCGGGCAGTACGGTTTCAGCGCCGCAGTTCAGTGCATCCGCTGCGACCGGCAGGCCGAGCGCAGCGCCGCCGGAGCCTGCGCGTGTCGAGTCCGTCGATCCTCCTTCAAGCGCTGCCCAGGCCCAGGACATCGCGCCGGAACCGGTGGCTGCCGCTGCCAGCGAACCGGTGGCGCCAGAGGTACCACGCGTGACCGTGCAGGTGCCGCCGGTCACGATCGAATCGCCGCTGCAGGTCACCGAAACACCGGTGGCCACGAACGACTTCGTCGTGCCGCCACCGCCGACAATCACGGTCGCTCCGCGTCCGGTCGAGTCGGCCGCACCGCAGATCGAGGTGCGTCAGCGCGATATCCAGACCGTGACCGAGCAGCCGCAGCTGCGCGAATTGCAGCGTCCCGCAGCGACCGTCGCGATGCGCACTGCCAACGCACCGACGGTGCGCGAGCGGGAAATCGTCGTGCCGGACCGGCCCCAGGTCGTTGCGCCATCGGTGCGCAGCCGCGAGATCACACCGACGGTGCGCATGCCTGACGTGGCCATTCGAACGACCGAGTTGCCAAGCGTGCCGGATCCCGCGCAGCAACCGGCACCGGCCGGGCCAGCCCAGCAGACGCCGGCGACTCCAGCGCCGACATCGTCGACGTCGGTAGCTGCAGCAACGCAACCATCGGCGGCCTCCACGCAGCCCAATCAGGCACAGGCGAATTCGGCGCGACCGGCGCAACCCAGCAGCACTACGGCGGCAGCCTCATCCGCAGCCAAGCCGGCGACCAGCAATGCCGGCCCGGCGCCAGCAGACCGCAGCGGCGGCTGGGATGTCGCGGCCAATGCAGACGACTGGAGCAAATCCGACCGTCGTCGCGCCGGTGACGCCACAGGCGCCAATGGAACACGCAATGGCATGTTCAACGCAGACGGCAGCGTTCACGTCGCCGCCGGAGCCGGCGATGCCGGCAACGGCGCCGGTGATCGAGGACCGCCAGGCAGCGAAACCGATACTTGGACCCGCGACCAGATCGCCCAGGGCGGCACCTGGCTCAAACGTCCGCCGTACGGCTACACGCCGACCTCGCTGGACAAGTACTGGATGCCGAACCAGTCGCTGCTGCAGGAATGGGTGCGGCGCGGCCTGAAGAAGATCGAGATCCCGATCCCGGGCACGACCACCAAGATCAGTTGTGTGGTGTCGTTGCTGCAGTTCGGCGGCGGCTGCGGCCTGAGCGACCCGAACCTCAACGATCAACCGGCAACAGCCAGACCGCCGCCGGATGTGCCGTTCAAGCGGGAGCTGCAGGAAGACAATGGGGCTGTGAGGTAGTCGGCTGCTAAGTTGGTTCTGACATAATATACATTATGCGAAATAAGATATCCGGGCGGCATCGGCTCGACTTCGCTGGATTTGGCTCTTGTTGAGCGCGGCAACCGGGTTCGGTAAAGCTGTGACTTTTCACCCCACCACCGGCCAAGTCACAGGTCCGGCGTCCAGTTCGGGTAAGTCACAGGTTTTGCGCCTCCCGTTAGTTTTTGCCCTTGCTCGAGGTTGAGCGCAGCAATTTCTAACCAGCAGCCGCATCAACCCTCCCCAATGGCCGCACTCTAGTATCCCGGATTTCAACAGCCGCACTTTGGTAGCCCCACAAACCGCAACGCCGCGCTTTGAAATCCCCAGTTTCAACGCCGCTTCAGTTCGTACTCCTTCCAGGTCTCAATGAGACCGGCTCGTTCGTGTCCTTGGTTTCCTCTTGACTATGCCTGCGACGATGACGCAAAGCGAAGGCGTTCAAAAAAAATCGCCGTGGTCAGGCTGCCAGGCGTCGCAACACTTCGTTCTTACGATAGTTGACTACGTTCACAGTGCGTCGCCGTTTGGCGTTTGTGTTCTCGACAATGCCGGATTTGATCAGTTCGCCGAGCGCAGCCTGCAGCTCAGAAAGCAAACCGTCGGTTTCTTCGATCAGGTCAGCCATGGCGACCGTGTCGACAGTCAGAGTGCTCCCTACTTGAGGAAGCCTTCGCAGCCAGGCCATTTTCAAATCGTAGGACGGCATCGTCGGCTCATCTTCATGCTGGTCGGCATTGAAGAAGTCGCCTTGTCCCAGCTTCTCAGCCTTCTTGTCCAAGCGATGTTGCAGTTTGAGCCTCGTCTGCTGCTGCGCCGTTTTCTCTGCCTCTTCCCAGAACACCACCAGCCCCGCAGGGTGATGAGTGGCATATACCAAGTTGAAGATGACCTTTCTTTTGTTAATGTATTCCACCGGAAGCATGGCGGTGCGCAGACGCTGACCACCATGGCCATCGCACACGTCCGCAAGTTTTCGTCGATAACGTCGCATCAGCTCGCGTTGTTTGGCTTCGCCCCCGTGGATCACTGCGTCACGCCAATCTGTGCCAAACACCGCAGCCAAGTTGGTGTCCTGCTCGGCTAGGCCGGTTGCCAGATTGACGAAGTTCCACATGAAATTGATGAGGAGCTCGGTGTGTGGCCGCTTAAGAAAAGGGGCCAGCACGGTCGGTTCAATGATGCCTTTCCAGCCAAAGGGATCGACGAACACGAAAGCGAATTCGTCCGGCTGCAGCCAGCGCAATATGGCTGGGGTTGCCTCTGAGAAAGAAGTACGCCAGATTTCCGGCCGGGCGATACTCGACGGCGCGTGCTGGACATGAGCGTTCAGCAGGTCCACGCGCTCGGTATCGGATTCCACGAAAATCGAGCGAATTTGCACCTGACGTTGCATCTTCTCACGCAGCTGCGCTTGGCAGGCCGCCATGATGTGGATAGCGATACCTGGAGACGTGTCGGACAGGTCATCAGTGGACGATTTCCATGGGCCAGCAAAACAGTCGATGTATGCGATCTTGCTCCATTGCTGTCCGATGATCATCAAGCAGCGCTCAAGATAGGACGCCAAAATGGTGTGTTTAACCAAGGAGTGTTCCCTGTCTTCGTAGCGCGCCAAGGCTTGGCGAGTGACTCCGTTCATTCCCTCTTCCCCCTGTTGATCTAGCTCACGTTGGCCTTCTTGGAGCGTCGCTTGCCACCGACTCCCCAGTCGCCACATTGCTTGAAGAAGAAGGTAGCATCCTGAGCTTCGCACTGCACACGACTCACGCGCGCCCGATCCGGACGCAGGGGCGTGCTTTCTGCGCGAACTTCACGCCGAAGCACGTTGAGTGATGCGGGGTTGCTAATAACCTATAAGCGGATTGACTCAAGTTCTGCGTACGTCTTGCCGATGTTTATCACAGATTTCTATGATTGAACTCGATGCACATCATCCTCTTACTAGTAGTCGCAGGCTCTCTTCTTTGGGGATTGCTTGCCTTTACTCCATATCTCATTTCCCTTGGGTGGCCGGCATCGCTCGCCG
The DNA here is from genome assembly GCF_056725285.1 of Xanthomonas sp. NCPPB 1826. Classification (NCBI taxonomy): domain Bacteria; kingdom Pseudomonadati; phylum Pseudomonadota; class Gammaproteobacteria; order Lysobacterales; family Lysobacteraceae; genus Xanthomonas; species Xanthomonas sp. NCPPB 1826. The sequence continues at coordinate 2,701,822 of NZ_CM161521.1, read as the reverse complement.
TGCCCCTTGTAACGCTCATTGATCTTCCATGCGGTTTGAGCGCGTTCTATCTTGCGGACCTGTTAAACTCGCACTACAGGAAGAACAACGAGTTCTTGAGGCGATTTTACGCCGAGCTTCACTCTGATCTGCTCTCTTTACTGGTGTTTGCAGCCGTACTCTCTGCGATCTTCAGCCTGGCTAAAAACAAGCTACTCCTTGTCGAACATTGACATTGCGTGCTTGGGCGTACCCTTGTTTATTTACGCAATTGACACAATCGCGCGGGCTCGCGATCCAGTAGGGATTCTGCGGTTTGGCAGGCCCCTCCGGCTTATCTTTATGGCGTTCCCGGCCGTCATGTTGGTGGGCTGCGGATGGATGCTTATTCGCATCTATTCGGGTGAGGTCCCGGCGGCGGCTTCGTTGTGGATCCAGGTATGCATCCTCCTTGCCGGATTCTCTTCCTACGTTGGAGCCAAGCAACTGAGTTACTTCATGAGGCACCGGCGTCTGGGTATCTCTCCGACGTTGCAGCAGACATTTCTTCGGCTGAGGGGCGGCAAGCCAGGCATCTATGACGAGGCGGTTGTATTGGCGGAGCGCTTCCGCAGAGAGATGCTTGTCGCCACGTCAAAGGCCGCGGCGGACCGGCGAAAGTCCTTTAAGCGCAAGAAGTCTAGGCCCTGAGATCGTCTGCACGGACCGGCAGGGGCTTGCCCAAATTAGGGAAGGTGCCTGTCTGGGTGTCGGAAATGGACTCGGCGAGCCGGTCTCGCACCCGTTTCACCGAGACTTCTAGGTCGCCGCTCCTCAGGCATTCCCGTCCCCTACGTGGCTCCTACGTGGCTTTGTATACGCGCCATCGTTAAATTCGATGAGGACCTTTGGGGTAACTGCGAAACCACTCCTGCTCGAACTGCGAGGTTAGATACGGCCGCACAAACGCCGATTGGGTGAGGTCCCGCAACCGCTCCTCATGCTGGGCGATGGCTTCCACATCACTGAGTGTCGGGTAGTGACGCAACAGCCGATGGGCTTCCTCGCGCACGGACTTGGGCACGGCTTGGCTGCCGGCGAGTTCTTTGAGAAACGCCCCGGCTTGTAGCAGATTGCGAGTGCGCTCGTCAGGCAGGGTCATGCGACTGCTCACCAAGACTAAGGAGTTCTTAGCGTAGCGCTTAGCCCCACCCGCTTGCCAGCGGCGAGGGCGCAGCCTACCGCTTGGGCAACCTGCGCGTGGCACTAGCAGCCTTTTTCTTGATGGCGGGCCGCGCATTGGCGGGACGTGGTTGTGCGAGTGCCTGCGCCCGTGCCTGGGCAGCGGCGCTCTCACGTTCGGCGCTATGCTGGGCCCGTTCGGCCGCACGTCGGCCTTGATCGGCCTCGCGCAGTGCTGCGACATGTTCGCGGGCCTGCGTAGCCAGTTGGGCCTTGTGCACCTTGGCTTCCTGGCGCAGGCGATCGATCTCGGTGTAAGCCCGATCCTCGACCTGGCGCAGGTGCGTCTGCAGGGTTTCGCGTTCGCCCGCGGCCGCGCTTCGTTCCTGCTCCAGACGGGATTGGGCGCTGTGCAGCTGCACTTCCAGGGCGCCCCGGCGCCCGCTCAGCTCCTCCAGTTGCCGCTGCAGCGCGCCCACCTGTACGGCGAGCTCGCCGGCTCGTTGCTCGCAGACGGCTAAAGCCGCCTCGGCGATCTGGGCAGCAACTACCGCCTGCTGGCGTTGTGCCTCAATGGCGGCAATGCGCTCGCGCTCGGCGGTCACACGGGTTTCTATCTCGGCTTGGGCATTGGCCAGAAAAGCGCGCTCTGGCGCCAGCGCAGCGTCTGCTTGTCCACGCCCGGCCGTTAACGCCAATTCCCACACTTTGGCTAAGGCCACGCCCACATCCTCCGGAACCTCCGGCAGCGCCAGCCGGTGATCGAGCCGCTGGGAGAGCTGAGTCCACCACGCGTCCAGCAACGGCCCGATCGTATTCGGCGAACCGCGTCCGAGGTGCAGGCGCACGCGTTCGACGGTCGGCCGTTCGCCGGCGCCGAGCAACGCATCAGCCGCCTTAAAGACCTCGTTTTCTTGGATTCCTTTGGCCATCTGATGCCCTCCGACTCGAACGCCCTACCCCATTGCCAATCCATGTCCGATAACAGATAGTTATCGGCAGTAGACACCTTAAATTGCAGTATTTAATACGTACGACATATGAAATCTAACATGCTCGCGCCTAGTGTCCCTGCCTTCGGCATCCTCGCTCCGGATCGTCTCGCGATGCAGGCTGCCGACGCCGTGCGCGAACTGCTGGCCGAAGCAGCCGCAGCCAATACCACCCGCAGCTATGCCACCGCCCTGCGGTACTGGGCGGCCTGGTTCCAGAGTCGCTTTGGGCAGCCGATCACGCTGCCGGTGCCCGAGCCGGCGGTGGTCCAGTTTGTGGTCGACCACTTGGCCCGGCGCGGAAAGACTGGCCTGACATGGGAGCTGCCGCCGGCACTGGATGCACACCTGGTCGCAGCTGGCCTCAAGCAGAAGCTCGGTCCATTTAAGCTCAGCACTGTTGTGCATCGCGTGGCTGTGCTCTCGGCGGCCCACCAAGCGCATAAGGCCGCTAACCCGTGTGAAGCGCCTGCAGTACGCCAGCTGCTCAAGCGCGGGCGCCGCGCCTCGGTCAAACGTGGCGAGCGGCCACACAAGAAGACTGCCATCACCCGTAGCGAACTTGAAGCGCTGCTGGTCACCTGCGACGATTCATTAGAGGGGCTTCGGGATAAGGCCCTGCTGCTATTCGGCTTTGCCAGTGGAGGGCGGCGACGCAGCGAGATCGCCGCAGCCAACTGGCAGGACTTGCGCCGCGTTGGTCAGACCGCTTTCGTCTACCGGTTAGAACACAGTAAGACCCAGCAGGCCGGCCCCAATGCTAGCGCCACCCCAGACAAGCCGGTGCTTGGCCGCGCCGGTGCTGCGCTGGATGCCTGGCTGAATGCGGCGGCCATAATCGACGGCCCCCTCTTCCGTCGTCTCTGGAAGGATCGCGTCGGCCCGGCGCTGTCGCCTAAGGCGGTCGCCGCGATCGTGCAGCGCCGCGCGCGCCTGGCCGGGCTGGAGGGAGACTTTGGTGGGCACAGCCTTCGCTCGGGCTTCATTACTGAAGGCGGTCGCCAGGGCGTCGCCCTGCCCGCCTTGATGGCGCTGACCGAACATCGCTCGGTGGCCCAGGCGATTGGGTATTTCCAATCCGGCAGCGCCACCAACAATCCCGCCGCATGCCTGCTTGAGGACGCGCAGTGACCGGTCTTGCCGTGCTTGCTACACTTCACGCGTCGTCTCAGCGCCTGAAACTGCGCGTCAATATCCTGCAGAAAAGGACAAGCGCATGACAACCACGTCCAAGATCGAATGGACCGAGCAGACCTGGAATCCGATCGTCGGTTGCACCAAGATCTCGGCCGGCTGCAAGAACTGCTACGCCGAAACCCTCGCCCGCCGCCTCAAGGCCATGGGCACGGTCGGCTATGAGAATGGCTTCGCGCTCACCCTGCTGCCAAGCCGACTTGAAGAGCCGCTTAAGCGCAAGAAGCCAACCACGTACTTCGTCAACTCGATGTCGGATCTGTTCCACGAGAAGGTACCCGACATCTACATCGAGCAGATCGTTGCGGTGATGGCGGCCACGCCGCAGCACTCCTATCAGGTACTCACCAAGCGAGCTGCGCGGATGGCGCGGTTCTTCCGCACGCGCACGGTGCCAACCAACGTCTGGCTGGGTGTATCGGTCGAGAATCGCCGCCACGGCGTGCCACGCATCGACTATCTACGCACAATAAACGCCGGCATCCGCTTTCTTTCGGTCGAGCCGTTGCTCGAGAACGTTGGCGCACTGGACCTGAGCGGTATCCATTGGGTCATCGTTGGCGGCGAGTCTGGGCCTAAGGCACGACCAATGGCGCCCGAATGGGCCGAGGCAGTGCGCGTGCAGTGCCACGCCCAGAAGGTCGCCTTTTTCTTCAAGCAATGGGGTGGCTGGGGCGCCGACGGCAAGCGTCGCGCCAAGGCCAAGAATGGTCGGCTGCTCAACGGGCGCACCTGGGACGAAATGCCGGCTCATGTCGCCGCCATGGCCTAAGGGCGAGTGAAAGACTCCATTTTTGGCGTTTTCCCTGTTCTAGCGCATAAACTCAAAGCAGTTCCAGCAGCCCAGGAAAGTCGGTGGTTAAGAAAGCCTACGAATGGTCGGCCGACGGCGCCCCTGCGCAAATCGCCCAACACAGCGTCGCCAAGCACGAGGTCTTGAAGGCTTATCTGCTCGAGTATCTGCAGACGTTAGTCAGCTCGCCGCATCAAGACGCCATGCGTGTCACGCTGGTCGACGGGTTCGCTGGCGGCGGCATCTATAGTCACGAGGATACCGGGGAGCGGGTACTTGGTTCCCCCTTTGCGTTTCTCAACACAGTGCGCGAGGCTCAGGCGCTGATGAGCATGCAGCGCACCAAGCCGCTACAGATGCTGGTGGACTACGTCTTCATCGAGAAGCATCCCGACGGCTTCGCTTCCCTGCAGAAGACTCTGCGCGACGAAGGCTTCGGCGAACGTTTTGGCACAGACATCCATCTGCATCAGGGCGGCTTCGAAGATCACGCCGCCGCGATCATCCAGTTCATCAAGGGCAAGAGTCCGCGCAAAGGCCGCTCGCTGTTCTTGCTCGACCAGTACGGCTATAGCGACGTGCCACTGCCGATGATCCGCAACATCCTGCGCGAGCTACCGCGCTCGGAGGTGATCCTGACCTTCGCGGTCGACTCCTTCATCAACTTCGTCAGCGACACGCCGCAGTCGCGCAAGACGTTGCAGTCGATGGGCATCCCCGACGTGTTCAAGGGCCGCTCGGTGCGCGAGATCAAAGTCAACGAGCCCGAGTTCCGTCTGTTCATCCAGAGCCGCCTGTACCAAAGCTTGATCGAGAAAACTGGCGCGCAGTACTACACGGTGTTCTTCATCCGCACGACCGGCCACGGCGACTACTGGCTGGTGCATCTGTCGCAGCACCCGAAGGCTCGCGACGTCATGACCGGCGTGCACTGGAAGAGCAACAACGATTTTCTGCACTACGGCGGCGCCGGCATCGACATGTTCCAGGGCGCGATCCTGCGATACCATACGCGCAGGGACGACGACTTCCTCGGCCAGAATGCCCTGCCCTTCGGGTTCGACGACCCCGCGGCCGAAGCGAGCGTCAAGGCGCTGATGGAGCAACTGCCGCGGCGTATCCACGTTGACGCCAGCCTCACACTGGGTGAGCTTTTCGCAACCACCTGCAACACCTCGCCGGCCGACAGCGACAAGTACAAGCATGCGTTGGCAAGGCTGATCGAGCTCAAGGAGATAGATGCCTTCTCGCCCGAAGGCAGGCGGCGCCTGAAGGCTACGACACTGACCCACGCCGACCGGCTCACGCCCAGCCGGCAATCGAAGCTATTCACTGGTCGCTAGTCGCTACCTGCCACGTAAGCCATGCCCGGTGAAGCACGAGCCTCCAATTCAGTGAAAATCACGAACGCGTACAGCGGTAGAGGGGCGTGCTTGCAAGCGTCCAATGTCGCGCCGCCGCCGCGATAGGCGTACAGCGAGTCATCCTGCCAGATTCTACTGAGGTATTACACTGGCCGTCGCGACGCCTCCACCAAAGCTTCTGACATCTCAAGTACCGACAGCAATGGCCTTGAATCGCGAAATCTCGCCGAAGGGGAGTACGGAGGGGTTCTGGGTCGCAACGGGAAAACGGCTCACCACGAAGTGCTTGATGTCGCTTAAAGCCAGTTCGTCCAAGAGCATTTGTTCACGCGCACGCTCCTTCTCAAGCGCCCGCTGATAGGCACGATCCAGGCTGCGGTTGTAGCGGACGAATTTCTTCACATCCGCCTCGATCCTATTCAGGTCCACGAGGTTATTTTTGCACTGAACGTTATAGATCACGCCGTCGAGCGTCGCAACAACGTCGAACTCTGCATGTCCAACCCTTTTAATGCCTGTAACAGTGAACCCCTGGTCCCGCAGAGCCTCCTTGACCGACCCCTCAAAGATGAACCCCGAGCGGATCTGGTAGCGGCGAACGCGATTGAGACAGGAGTTCTTCCAGTGGTTAGCAAATCGGCTAAGCAGGGTGACCGAAGTGATCAACTCACCACCGACTCGAGTAAATGGTGCATATGTGCTGGTGTTATCGACGTAGTCGCCACTCTCAACGACCATCGCCCTCTTGAGGGCATCCGAAAGCTTGTGCTCAGAGATCAATTCAGCAAAACGCCTTGGCGTCAGCTGCACGAAGTACTCGTCCACGACCATCGGCAATAAGCTACGGAAGAACGCATCCAGCTGGCCATATGTAGTTTGATCAAGATTAAACTCCGCATAAGCCGCGGCTATGTGCGCCAAATTGTTCTCCAGCTCCGCTTTGGAGAAGATTAGGCGGTGATTCACGGGCAACTTCTTAAAGCCGCTAAGGTCCACACCGGCCATTTCGGTAATGGCCGTTCGCTCAGGCTCCAAGAAGAGCGAGTCGAGGGCATTGAAGCCATGGCTTGCGGAAGCTCCTACATCGTCAACTTCCAAACTGAAGTCCGGATAGACGATCGACAGCATCAGGTTGTAGTGCATCGCCGTCGTTCCCAGGCAAGCAGTCTCTATCAAATAGAGGAACTGATTGAGGCCGTCGAGTTCGTGCAGCTGCTTTGAGCCTTGGCAAGCGCTGGGAATCGTGTGGAGAAGGGCCAGAATGTGCCGCCGACGGGACTGAAGGTACCCTATGGCCGATCCCACCGTCCTCAACTCGCTGGCACAGGGGATTCCATTCATTGCAAACGAACTTGAGATGGCCTGCAATTGCACAAGCGTCTTCAGCAAGCGCTGCGCTACCAAGCGCGAGAAACGAGAATCCAGGCTTGCTTTGATAGACGCCACGTCTTGGGCGAAGCTCCCCATGTCAAGCAGGTCAAGGCCGAGAACCTTGTACAACAGCGGTTCGCTTGCCAACTCTATGGGCAGATTGATCAGCTCCTCGATTCCGCGGTAGGTCGAGAACCAAACCTTGAAAGTGCTGTTTGGCGCAAATGGTGCCAGCGCCAAATCGATACTTTCGCGTGAAAGCGCTACAACTCGCTGGGCTTCTGCTTGCGCGGCAGCGCCGGTGAACTTCTGCATTACCATGATCCGAGTCCTTGGATAGTGCACTGAATCGTCGCACAGCGCAGTCTTGAAGTTTTTGAATATACATATGTATAGTAACGACGCTGTTAGGAATTGGCTCTGTTCCCGTTAAGTAGTGACGATCTCAGTCGGTGAACCGGCCACGCCGCAGATTGGCACCACGGCCCGAGGGTTTCGAGCCGATGGAGTCCACGATGCGAGCGCGCGAACTCAAGCAATTGATGGCCTTGACGGCCAAGCTCACCCCCGGGCAGCGAGAGCAAATGATGGCGTGGCTTGGCAGCGGTGTGGCGCTGGAGCAGACCACGTCCGTGGTTCAAGCCCATCTGTCGCAGCACCTGGGTTGTCCCAGGTGCCAGGCCGAGCGGGTGGTGCGCAACGGCCAGGCCAATGGTCTGCAGCGCTACAAGTGCCGCGGCTGCGGTGTGACATTCAACGCCCTGACTGGCACGCCCTTGGCCCGACTGCGGCACCGCGATAAATGGCTGCTGCAAGCCCAGGCCTTGGATGAAGGGCTCAGCGTGCGCAAGGCGGCGGCACGAATGGGCGTCCATCGAACCACGGCATTTCGCTGGCGCCACCGGTTCCTGACGTTGCCGCGCGAGGTCAAGGCGCAGCACCTTGATGGAGTGGCCGAGGCCGACGAGACCTATGTGCTGCGCTCGTACAAGGGCCAGCGCCGCCAACTGCTGGCCGAGCAGGCGCGCAAGCCGCGCCGTCGGGGCGGTCGGGCCGCCAAACGTGGCTTATCCGCCGAGCAAGTGCCGATTCTGGTGGTGCGCAACCGGGCTGGTCAGACCACGGACTTCGTACTGGAAGCGGCCAACAAGCTTTGCGTGACCCCGGTGCTGCAAGTGGCCCTGGCCAAGGACGCAGTGCTGTGCACCGACGGCAGCAACTTGCTGGCCACCGTGGCGCGGGAGCTGGAAATCGAGCACAACGCGGTGAACACCTTGCGTGGTGAGCACACACATGGCGCCTGGCACATCCAGAACGTCAATGCCTACCACAGCCGTTTCAAAGCCTGGATGGCGCGCTTCAAGGGAGTGGCAACGTCCTACTTGCCGAACTACCTCGGCTGGTTCCGGGCGCTCGACTGGAATGCCCAATCCGGCGCCAGCGCCGCGTCGCTGCTGGCTCTGGCCATCTCGGCGTGACGTCATCCTCAGCCAACGGGAACAGAGCCTAGGAATTTCTCCTGAGTGCTTAGCTGCCGTTTTTATTGGCTCTGCTTGGCTATAAGTCCCATAGCTGCCCCTATCTGGCAACAGCGGTTCGAAAAGTTCTCCGATGAGAATTTCGAGAACGCTACCCTTAACTCCTTGATGAGAGAAGGCTGTGGCACCACACGCCTTCTCAATTGCGGCCTTAATTTTTGATCGAAGTAGTGCTTGATACGGATTGCTATTTGACATATCACTCTCGAGTGACCGACAACAATTGCATCGCTTAAATGAGGCATTACGCGGATTTCGCCGATTCGGTATTGGCGTGGAATAAGAAGAATCCTAAATGCATTCGCCAAAACGGCCGCAGCGCTTGAAGGTATGGACAGCCTTAGTAGCTACATCTATTACTGCCATCACTGCTCCGCCAGGCGATCCTGCGATGGCTGCGGGACCACGGCTATCAGCATCATCGCACTCTTTACTTGGCGCTCATTCATTTCCATTGCTTTGAAATCTGGTATGTCATTCATAATCTTGGATCCAAGAACCTTTGCGGCGGCACCTTTAAACCGGAGAATTTTCTCGCCTATGACGACGGCTCTTCTTTCGCACCTGTGAGCCGGAGCGCCGCCTGACCGCGCAGCCGGAACCAGGATTGTTATATCGGGAATGAAGCAAATACGGTCGCTTAAGCGCCGCCACGCCTTAGATGGGCACAGCAATTCTCGCCTCCGGTCTCACGCCGGGAGCGGCGGCAGTCGAATACAGCATCGGCAACGGGGAGAAGGTCAAAAAATTTTGATTCAGTTATCGTGCAAGCGCCGTGTCGGGAGAAGCGCTACGGTACGCTCTTGCAGCGTCGTCGATAACTCTCGCACACAGACCTGGGTCGGTGCGCTGGTGTCGCGCTGGGCGCATAGCGCCAGCAGGTAGTGCGGCTGTGGACGGTACTGCCACAGGCTCCAAAGCGCCGCGTCGTCGTCGAGTTCAGGTCGTACGCTCAGGCGCACCGTGCCGCACTGCGGGTAGTCGAAGCTGAAATGATCCAACGGCAGAGACAGGCCCATGCCACGCGCCTTGATATAGGCCTCCTTGAAGGTCCAATACTCGAAGAATCTGTCCTGCTGTTGCGCTACGGGCATTTGCGCCAGCGCCGCGACTTCTTCGGGGGCCAAAAAGTGATGCGCGATGTCGAGCGATACCTCGCGATGGCTCACGTGCTCCACGTCAATGCCGATCTCGCGCTCTCGCGTCACAGCCAATGCGATCAGGCCATAGGTATGAGAGAGATTGAAGCGCAGTTCCGCTCCGGCCTGTCCCTGCGTCGCTTCGATATGTGGCCTGCCGTAGGCATTTGTGCCGAACCGCCACTGGGCCGGTGCAACCGGCACATAACGCGAAAGCGTAGCGCGCACCAGAGCGCGGGTCAGCAGATAGCGCTTGCGGTCATCGGCGAAGTAGAAACGTGGTTCTTGCGCGCGCTCGGCCGGATTCAGCCACTGGCGCATGCGCGTCAACAGCGCCTCATCGTCGATCCGATCGTAACGCAACAGCCACAGATCGATGCGGTTGCTGCTTGCGCTCAGGCTAGGGGCGCCGATACCTGGGAATGGCGTAACCTGGATGGGGCTGCTCTCGGTATCGGTTGTCATGATCAGGTCTCGGCGACGCACAGCAAATACTGCGCGGCAATGCGGGTGTCATGCGGGGTATTGACATGACAAACGCCGTCAATGGCCGCGAGCGCAGAGACGGCGGGGTGTCGCTGCACGAGTCGATCAGGCCTTGGCGACGGTCGCGTTATGGTAGCCTCGCGCAGGTTTCGCCGTCGTTGCGACCAGTGAATGAAGGCGCGGGAAATAAGGCCGGTATTTGCCAAGCCGCGCCGCGCGCCTGCGCACGTCCGCACCGGCCGCAGCGTACAGTTTGGCGAGTTGGTCGTAGCTGACCGCAGTGGCGGCAACTTCGACCGCGCGCGACTGGAACGCCCCTTGCGCGAGCGCGAGCACGTTGCGTTCGAAAATCTGCCGGCAACAACGCAAGGCCAGGTCCATGACCTCACCGAAGCCGTCCTGCGGGAGGATGTCGAAGACCCGCTGCTCGACCACTGGACCGCAATCGACACGTTGCCCCGGCAGGATCCGGTGCAGGGTCACCCCATACTCCTCCTCGTCCCTGCACAGCGCGGCGAACACGCAGGCTTCGGCGGCACCACGGTAGCGCTGAACCAGGCCGTTGTGGATGTTGAAAAAGCTGGCGTCGGACGCAAGCAGCTTGTCGCTGAAAAGATGCCGGTTGTTGATCGACACCACCGTTTCGCCTTTGGCGAACTTCAGCACGCGGGCGAGATCGGCATCGGGATTACCGTTTTGGACGATCTTGATGCCGGATTGATGCAGTGCGCCGGGCAAGTGTTCGCCGGGCGGACAAGACACCGCGCGCACCTCTAGCCCGACGGATTGCGCGTAATACACAGCGTGACGAAGAAGAGCTCCGCTTCCGACGAAAATCATGTGCATGGACCGTTGGTTGGCGTTGACTGCAATCGGCTTAGCGGATCGAGCATCGCAGTCACCGTGCGCCTGCGGCGCGCCGAGCCAGGCAGTCTGCGGCCCGCTCCGTCGCCCACGTAGTGTATACAACTGCAGCCACGCTGATGATGCTCAATGTCGGTCTGGACCGGTCGCCGCTAGGCTTGACTGGATCGGGCGTCTGTGAGATACCCAAACCGATTGCGATGAAGGAATAAGCGCACGGAGCGGCCATGAATTTCGATGAATCCGTCGAAGACGTTGAAAGGATCCTTTGGCGCGATCCCAGCGGTGTGTTCTGCAAGATGGACGCGCGATCGCAGGCTGACTACCGCTGGCTGGTCGATCGATGGAGCGCTCGTTCGGGCCTCAGCCCCTGCGCTATCGCCAATCTCGCGCTGGAACTGGCGCAGCGCAACTGTCTGCTCGCCGGCGTCGCCGATCGCCGATCACATATCGGCTACTACTTCACCGGCAAGGGACTGCTGGCGCTCTCGGCGCAAGCCCAGTTGCGCCTGTCGTGGCGCGAACAAATTCGTCATGAACAACCGTCCTGGCTACTACCCGCCTACACCGGGCTGATCGCGGCCATTGCGGTGATCTATGCGCTCGCATTGATCGGTTCTTTTTCGTTCGCGCTTTCATCCGCCTGGACCGTGGTCCTTGGCGTGGCGGTGGCGATCTACGGGTTTTGCCTGCTTCCGTCCTGGATCGTGGGCCTGCTTTACAGCCAGTTCGAGCCCTATCCCCTGCCCCGCCTGGACTTCAGCGCCGGCATCGGTGAGGACCACAAGACATTGGTGGTCGTTCCGTGCCTGTTGTCCTCGACCGATGTCGTTCGCAGGCTCGGCGAGACCCTTGAAGGCCTGCACATCGACAACCGGGGGTGCGGTGCTAGCTTCGCGCTGTTGTCCGATTTCGTCGATGCGCATTCGCAACTCATGGACGACGATGAAATCCTAATCCAGGAAGCTATGGGTCAGATCGACCGCCTGAACGCGCACTATGGCGGCGGCTTCGTTCTGCTGCATCGGCCTCGGCGATGGAATCCGGGCGAAGGCTGCTGGATGGGATGGGAGCGCAAGCGAGGCAAGCTCGAAGAGCTCAACGCCTTGCTGGTCGAACCCAATGCAGCCGATGCGTTCCAGCTGATCCACGGCGACACCGGCAAGCTGTCGGGCGTTCAATTCGTGGTGACGCTGGACGAGGACGACACCCAGCTGGCGCCCGGATCGATCGAAAAACTTGCCAGTTCGCTGGCCCATCCGCTCAATCGACCCGAACTGTCCGAGCAGCGCGATGCCGTCGTGGCGGGTTACGGCGTACTGCAACCCCGGCCGATGCTGGCGCTGCCGAAGGGTTGCGCCCCCAATCGCCTCGAATTGCTGGTCAACATGCTGGTCGACATGGCCGCCGGGCCGCCGCGTGTCGATAGGGCGCCGCACAACCTCGACCAGGACATGTTCGGCGAGGTCGGCTATATCGGCAAAGGCATCTACGACGTGCACGTGTTCCATCGGCTGCTGGGCGGGCGCATCGCTGAGAACTCCATACTGAGCCACGATCTGCTGGAAGGCGCATTCGTGCGTTCGGCCTGCGTGGGCGATGTCATCCTGCCGGTGTCGTTGCTGACCTACCATGCGAACTCGCAGCGCAATCACCGCTGGATGCGCGGCGACTGGCAATTGCTGCCATGGCTGTTCGGCGTCGCGCGCGCTCCCAGGGGCGAGCGCGTCGCCGCACCGCCGTTTGCGCGCTGGAAAATCGGCCAGAACGCCGTTCGCATGCTGCTGCCAGCGGCTGCGCTGGTATGCCTGGTGCTCGGCTGGATGACATGTGCCACGCCCGTCTACTGGACGCTAGCCGTGCTGGCCACCGCCTGGGCGCCCTCACTGGTCGAAATCGTGTACGTGCTGCTGAAAAGATTCCGCTTGGGCAATCTGCTGTCGATGTGCCGATGGATCGGCACCTGGGTGCTGATGAAATCGGCCGGCCTGATTTTCCTGATCCATGAAGCACAGGTCTTGCTGGATGCGATCGTACGGGCGAGTTTTCGCATGATCGTCTCCAAACGCAAGATGCTGGAATGGCGAGCGTCGAGTAGCTTGACCTCGCAAGGCTCGCCCGGCTTGCTGGCGTATTACCGGAGCATGGGGCTGTCGCCGTTGCTGGCATTGGCCATTGCCGCAGCCGTTCGGGTATTGAATCCGAACGCGCTGCCGGCGGCGCTGCCGTTCGTGATCACCTGGCTCTTTGCACCCCTCATCGTCTGGTGGTTGAGCCAGACCCCGCTGTCCCCGGGCGACCCGCCCCAACCCGCCTAGCACCGCATACCGTGTCGCGCGATCCAATCCCGTCGCGGTGTCGGCCGAATTTCACGCAGATGCGCGCGCCACGCCACATTCACGGTGCGAACCGCGACGAAAGAAACGAAACGATGCCCTTGAGTCCCGATACCAGGCAACCCGCGCCGCATTCGCACTCGCTGACGTTCGATGCGAATCCAGCCTACAAAGCGTATCTGGACACGGCGTTCGCGCTCGGCATTCTGGCCACGGACCTGGACGTACGCAATCTGCTGTCGCGTTACTACCTCAATCTCGGCGCGCCCACCGACCAGGCTGCGCACCAGCCGGGGGCGTGCCAGTTGTACATCACCCCCTGGAACACGATCGCCAGGTTCTGCACGTTCGGCTTGTTACGCGAGCGGTTGCCGCCGTTCGACATCGGCCAGGCCAGTCGGGCGGCGATCGTCGAATGGGCCGTGCACATGTTGTCGCGCGGTATCTATGTCTACGCGACCGTCAACGATTGCTTCATTCCCGGCACTCGCGCACATGCGGCGCGCGAGGCGTACAACCACCCTTGCCTGGTGACCGCTTGCGACAGGGCTGCACAGACGTTCACGGTGTCCACTTATCTGGCCGATGGCACTTACGGTTCGACATTGGTCAGCTACGCGGCCCTGTCGCGCGCGTTCACTGAGCGCGGCGATCCGCGACGGATGTCGGACTTGCATTTCTACGAGCCGGTTTTGCATGGAATCGTGCGAGCCGATACGCCGTTCGGGCTGCAGGTGTTCGATCCGCTCGCGACCGCGAGCGCAATGGTCAACTACGTGGAATGCCGTCTCGATAAATACGCCACTTGCGAGCAGGAGGTCTACGGGCTCAATGCGGTCGCCGCGTTTGTGCAACGCCTGGCCTTGGCTATTCGCGCCGGAGACGAACTGGATCTGCGCGGTACCCGGACCTTGATGGAGCATCGGAGGATCCTGGTCAGCGTGCTCGACTACGCGCGCGAGCAATTGCAGCTGGCCGATCTGGAACGGATCGAGCGTGCGTTCAAGGCGTTGGAGTCGTGGGCCGCTACCCTGCATTCGCTGGCCTTCGATCATCAGCAGACGCGCGGCGCCGCACGTGGCCGCGGCGGAGAAGCGCGGTTGTTGAAACACATCGGCGAGATCGGCCGGATGGTGCGAATGGACAAACGCGCATCGCTGGATTTCATCGACGCGCTGATTCCGCTCGACTTGCGCGACGTCGTGGCGCGCGCAGGCCGCTCCGATCCGGGCAGGATATGGCAACGGAGGCCCGGATAATGGCGCGGATGGAATCGAACGCGTCAACGAATGCCAACGACAGGTTGATGGGGCCGTTGACGTTCTCGCAGAGGAAGATATGGCTTACCGACCAGATCGCTGGTGATACGGCCAAACACGGCGCGGGTACGCGACGGCATACGGTGCAGCTGCGCTTCCACGGACGGATCGACACCGCGATCCTGGGGACGGCGCTGGCGGTCCTTATCCAGCGACATGCGGTGCTGAGGACGACCTTCCACAGCGACGGCGGAGATCCTTATCAGCGGATCTGGCCCGCCCCGCCACAGGTGTTCTTTCCCGAGCTGGACTGGGGGGATGTTTCCGCCGCAACGCTGGAGCGCCGGATTCGCCGCTTCATGGCCGATGACGCCGGCAAGCCGTTCAACCTGAGCCGGGGGGCGCTGGGACGCTGCGTGTTGATCAGGAAAGGCGACGGCCAAGCCGACTTGGTGCTGACGTTGCACCGGATCATCGTCGACGACCGCTCGGTGGGCATCCTCGCCGACGATCTGATGACGATCTACGCAACGACGGCACAAGGCTGCTCGCTTGAGGACGAGCGGCCGCAGGCGCAGCTCGTCGACGCAGCGCTACAGCAGTGGCAGCATGCTGAGGCCCATGACGTGCGCGAGCGCCTGTGCTTCTGGCAGGAACATCTGCGCGGCGCGCCGGCCTGCGCCGAGCTGGAAACTGACGCTTCCGCTGCGACCGGTGTCGGTAACCGGCTTGGAAGCGTGCGCGTGCCGCTGGGCGCGGCGATCGCGGACGATCTCGCCCGCACCTCGACAGGGGCGGGCCTTGCGATCCACGTGCCGTTGATCGCAGCCTGGGCCGTGCTGCTGTCCAAGCTGGGCGCGGCCAGTAATATCGCCATGGGTTTGCTGTTACCGCGTCACCGCGCCGGCGGCGTGGTCGGCCCACTCGACGAGATCGTGCCGTTCCAGGTCCGCGCCTGCGATTTGGCCAGCATCGACGACCTGCTAGCCAGGATCGGCGGCGATCTCGCCGCGATCGAGGCGATGGCGAGCACGCCGAGCGAATGGATCCTGGGCAATACCGAGCACGGCATGGCGGACGCGGTACTGGATCGGGTCATGGTCCATCTGGACACCAGCGTTGCTCATCGGTCGCCGTCGCCGCACCTGTCGTTACGCTCACAACAGCCGCCGCCGCTTTACTCGGCCTCGTTCGGCGTAGCCTTGCGCATTCGCGCGATCGACGGTAGGCCAACGGCAGAGCTGATCTACGCCGCGCGCAAGTTTCGCAACACCAGCATGCAACAGCTGGCGGCGCGGCTGGCCCATGTGGCCGGATCCATCGCCGGCGATGGCCAACGCTGCGCCGGCAGCCTGCCGCTGTTGTCCCCGCAGCAGCAGCGTCGTGTCGTGGCCATGTTCAACGCGCGCAAACCGCCGAGCGAGCGCAACTTGCTGCTGCACCAGTTGTTCGAGCAGCAGGTGCGTCGCCGCCCGGACCATCCCGCGCTGAAGTTCGGCGATGCGTCAACGAGCTATCGCGATCTGAATGCGCGGGCCAACCGGCTCGCGCACTACCTGCGCGCCCAGGGGGTCGCGACGGAGGATCGCGTGGCGGTGTGCATGCCGCGCGGCCAGGACATGATCGTGGCGATGCTTGGCGTGCTGAAGGCCGGCGCCGCTTACGTGCCCCTGGATCCCGCGCTTCCCGACGATCGCCTGCGCCACATTATCGAGGACAGCGGCGCGGTCGCGGCAATCGCGCCGCGGTCGCTAGCCAGTCTGTGCAAACGCGCGCGCCTGCCCAGGATCGACCTGAAGCAAGGCGCCAGCGCTGCCGCGATCGCCATCGCTTCCGCACGCGCTCCCCGCCTGTCTGCGTCACGGCTAGGCCCCGGCAACCTTGCTTATGTGATCTATACCTCAGGCTCCACAGGACTTCCCAAGGGCGTGCTGGTCGAACACGCCAGCGCCGTCAGTTCTACCCGCGCACGCCAGCGCTACTACTGCTGCATCGGCCGGGCCTTGCTGATTTCGCCGATTTCCTTCGATAGCTCGATCGCCGTGGTCTACGGCGCTCTCGCCACCGGCGGCACCCTGGTGATCGCCTCGGACGCAGCGGCGCGTGACGCGCGCGCACTTGCGCGCAAGATCGTGTCCGAGGACATCGACTATGTCCTTACCGTGCCGGAGTTCCTGCGCCAGATACTCCATGAGCTCGGTGGCCTTCGCGGCGTGAACCCGGCGCTGCGATTGGTCACCGCGGGCGATGCGTGTCCGCGATCGCTGGTCGATGCAGCGCGTTCGCTTTCGCTGAGGCTGTACAACGAGTACGGGCCGACCGAGGCGACGGTATGGGCCAGCGTCCACGACTGCAGCGAGCTGGGCGCGCGCGCCGTCGTCCCGATCGGCCGGCCGATCGACACGGCGAGAATCTATATTCTCGATGCCTACGGATTGCCGGTCGCAGTCGGGATGATCGGCGAAATATGCATCGGCGGCGACGGCGTGGCCCGCGGCTACATGCATCGACCAGGCCTGACCGGCGAGCAATTCGTCGACGACCCGTTCGTTCGCGGTGTCACCGGTCGCATGTACCGCACCGGCGATCTGGGCCGCTGGCTGCCGAGTGGGCACGTGGAATTTTGCGGGCGCCGCGATTCGCAGGTGAAGCTGCGCGGCTACCGCATCGAACTGGAGGAGATCGAGGCGCATCTGGCCGCGATCGCCGCGGTCGAGGCGGCTGCGGTGCGCCTGGAGCAGACCGGTGCGAACTCGCAGCGCCTGGTCGCCTACATCGTCTGCAAGGACCACGTGCGCTTCCAGCCGGCCGCGTTCCAGGCGCAGCTGTCGCTCGGCCTGCCCGCCTACATGGTGCCGGCTGCCTACGTGCAGCTGAAATCTTTCCCGCTCACGCCCAACGGCAAGATCGACCGCGCAGCCTTGCCTAGGGCGGCCGAGAAGACCGTTGCCCGCGGTGGGTACTTGGCGCCGCGCGGAGACATAGAGTTGCGCCTGGCTGCGTTGTGGGCAGGAGTGCTCGTGATCCCGCGCGTCGGCCGGGAGGACAATTTTTTCCAGCTGGGCGGCGACTCGCTGAGTGCGGCCAGGCTGGTCACGTCATGCAGGCAACACGGATGGCGTGTGCGCGTGCACGACCTGTTCCGCTCGCCGACGCTGAAAGAGTTCGCCCGCCGGTTGCGCAGCTCCCGCTAGTCTGACGCCGTCGCACTGCGCCATTGGCCGGCGCGACAAGCGCCCCGCTCCGCGCGCAGATGATGTGCGAACCTTGAGCCGTGCCAGCCGTCTGCGGAGCTAGGACACCATCAGCGCCCGCAGCTTGTCGGCGGCCGCCTGGCGGTCATCGGCGGTTCGGTTGTACAGCTCGCTGTCGCGGTTGACCCGCTCGTAGTTCAAGCGGTGGCGCTTGTAGGTGTCGTCCAGGACCGACTTGTATTCGCTGTAGTGTAGATGGTCGACCAGCACCCCGGAGATGCGGATGATGCGCTGCAGGCGATTGGCGACGTCGAAGATCCAGGCCTCGTTGTACCAGAACTCGAAAATGCCGGGGGTGAAGTAACCCAGCGTCTCGTACCACCTGCGGCTCACGATCGGGAAGTCGCCGCCATCCGGAGGATACTGCCCATCCTCGAAGAACAGTGCGAACACCTCGTCCTCGCGCTCGCCATAGCACTTATCCAGGTGGAAGTCCCAACCGTAATCGATGTACATCTGGTCGTCGTTGGCCATCATCAGCAGATTGCCGCTGCATTTGTCCGCAAGCACGTTCCAGGACCTGGAGACGCTGATCGGCGGGCCCACGATCAGCTCGAGGGCCCTGAAGGCGCTATACGCGGCTCTCATCTTCTCGACCGCGATCCGGTATTGGTCGAGCTGCGGATCGTCGTCGTCCACATAAAACAGCAACTCGACCTGGGACGGATCGGCGCAGGTACGGTGCACGCTCCTGACGAAAAGTTGAACCCGCTTGACCCGGCTACGGGTCGGACACAGCATCGACTTGACCTGCGCGGCCGGGCGATCGGCGCCCACGCGGCGGTGGCGGAACGTGAACGCAATCCTGCTCCAGCGCGTGCGGCAGTCGAGCCTAACGGAGCGGGCGACGCGGCGTACGCTGATGGTGAACGCGAGCGCGCTCATCATCGCGTTGGTGCTCCAGCGCGGCTCGTTCAGCCACTCCACGATCGTTTCATACAGTCGCGGCGACCGCCTTATCGACAGGTGTCCGCCAAGCAAGGCGAGAAATGCGCCTGTTCGCCGTATCAGCTGTCGGACCGGACCGGGTGTGTTGTGCATGCGCAAACCTGCTCAGTTCTGCGGGAAACGGGAGCTCGCCTGATTTCGCCCGCGTCCGGGCCGAGTGGAATCCTTGCAAGCTATCGTGGCGGTGCACTGCGGATTTCGGCCACCATCCTGCCCAGGATCGTGCCGTTGATCTCGACGAATTCCGATACGCCGCGATCGATCAGATAACGGACGCTGTCCAGCCAGCGCACCGGCGTTGCGATCTGCGCCGCGAGCCGCTTGGCGACATCGTCGGCGCCGTAGGGGACGGCATCGGAATTGGCGATGACCGTGCGGCGCGGCGTAGCGTAGTCCAGGCCGTGCGCGAACGTGGCGAACTCCTCGGTCGCCTCGCGCATGTAACGCGAGTGAAACGCGCCGCCGACTTTCAGCGCGATCGCGGCAATCCCTGCGCGCTGCAGCGCCGCGAGCGCGCGTTCGATATCGTCCTTGCGGCCAGACACCACGGTCTGGGTCGGCGTGTTGTAGTTGGCCAGGTCCACGCCATGCAGGCCCTCGCCATCGAGAAACTCGCGCACGCGCGCGGCGTCGATCTGCAATACCGCGGCCATGGCGCCGTCGCGCACGCGGCCCATGATTTCGCCGCGCTTGGCCACCAGGCGCAAGCCGGTCTCGAAATCGAACACGCCCGCCACCTGCAATGCGTTGTATTCGCCCAGGCTATGGCCGAGGGCGTATTCGGCTTCGGCGGCCGGGTCGCCGTCGATGCGCTTGCGCAGAAAGCCAAGCGCACTGACCACATAGAGCGCCGGCTGCGTGTAAACAGTATCGTTGAGCTGCTTGTCCGGATCTTCCAGGCACAAGCGTTCGATCGAATAGCCCAGCACCTCGCTGGCGCGCCGGGTCTGTTGCGGAAACGCGGCGAACAGCGCGCGTCCCATGCCCTTGCTCTGCGAGCCTTGCCCGGGAAACATCACCGCCAGATCGCGGCGCGTACCGATGCGCGCGGCCTGCACCGCCTCAGCCTCGCACACGGTTCTGCGCGTCTACGTGGACCACGCGCGGCTGCAGTGTCCTCGCCTCGGCGTGTTCGAAGGAGCCGAACGCGGCAATGATCAGGATGTCGCCGACCTGCACGCTGCGCGCGGCGCTGCCGTTGACCGAAATCACCCCGCTGCCGGCGTCGCCCTTGAGCGCGTAGGTGACGAAGCGCAGGCCGTTGGACACGTTCCAGGCGTGGATTTGCTCGTAAGGCAGGATGCCAGAGGCGATGAGCAAGTCCTCGTCGATGGCGATCGACCCTTCGTAATGCAGTTCGGCGTGCGTCACCGTGGCCCGATGGATCTTGGCTCTGAGCATCGTAACGTTCATTGCATCTCGTCCTCGCTGAGTGGCTCGCCGATCCTGCGGGCGCAGTGCACGCGACACTGGGTCGCGAATGTAGCACCCCGATCATGCCGATCGAACCGCATCATCGAACCAGGCCGCACGGCGGGCGAAAAGTCGATCGCGGTGCCGCCGTGCGAACTCCGGTCCAGCAACCGGTCGCGGGACGCGAACGCGAGCTGTAGCCCGGCAGGTTCGTGTTATCGTCGTTCGTCAGCAAAAACGGTGCTTCCCATGCAACGGGAAGCGGCTGCTCGGCAGCATAGGCCGCACGGCGGCCGATCGCAACGCGATGAGGCTGTGGTGCAGCGCGGAAACGGATACCGCAGAGGATCAGTCATGACCGGCCCCGCGTCTGAAAATGGCAGCGCCCCCGATCTTGAGCGGTTGCGCAACCGGCTCAAGCAGCGCCTGGGTGGCGCGCGCGCGGCCGATCCGGGCCCGCAGCCCATCGCCCCAGAACGCAGGCCTGCGCAGGTCGGGCTGTCCTGCACCCAGCAACGGCTGTGGTATCTGGATCAGGAAGGCGCGGGCGCGGCATACAACCTCACTGTCGAGGTCCGTTTCACCGGCTCGCTCGATCGTGCCGCGCTGCGATCGGCGCTGTTCGCGTTGATCCAGCGTCACGAACCACTGCGCACGCGCTTTGCGCAGATCGACGGCACGCCGGTGCTGCAGGTGGACGATCACGCGTCGCCGACCTGGATCGAACTCGACTGCGAGCTCGATCCAGGCGCCGAGCGCGAGCGCCGGATCGAGCAGGCGGGGCTGGACGCATCGGCCGTGCCGTTCGCGCTGGACGGCGAGCAGCCGCTGCGTGCGACACTGCTGGTGCTCGACGCCGCCGAGCATGCGTTGTTGCTGACGGTGCACCACATCGTGGCCGACGGTTGGTCCCGCGGGATTCTGTTGCGGGAACTGCTGATCCTGTATCGCGGCCTGGTCGCTCCCGGCATGCCTGCCCTGCCCGCGCTGCCGATCGCCTTCTCGGATTACGCGGTGTGGCAGCAAGCGCAGCTCGATTCCGAAGCGATAGGCGAGCACCTGGCGTACTGGCGCGAACAACTGGCGGATGCGCCGGCGCAGATCACACTGCCGGCCGATCGTCCGCGCCGGCGCTGGTCGAGCTACGGCGGCGACAGCGTGGAGATCGCGTTCGATGCGCACCGGACAGCCGCGATCGAAGCTCTGGCCCGGCGCAGCCAGGCGACCGTGTTCATGATCCTGCAGACGGCCTGGGTCATCGTGCTTTCGCGCCTGTCCGGGCAACAGGACATTGTCGTCGGCACGCCGATCGCGAACCGGCGTTGGCAGGCGGTCGAAGGCTTGGTGGGTTGTCTGCTGAATACGCTCGCGTTGCGCACGCGCATCGACGACGACACCACCGTCAGCGGCCTGATCGAGCGTGTGCGCCAGACGACGCTCGACGCCTACCGGCACCAGGATCTTCCGTTCGAAAAGCTGATCGATGCCGTGCAGCCGGTACGGCGGCCCGGCTGCAGCCCGCTGTTCCAGGTGCTGTTCGGGCTGCAGAACACGCCTGCCGACGAGCTCGCCCTGCCCGGTCTGCGGATTCAGGCCCGGGACGTGCAGAACCGCAGCGCCGTGGTCGACCTGACCTTGTTCCTGCAGCAGACCGAGGCCGGTATCGCCGGCACGCTCAACTATGCGACCGATTTGTTCGAGCGTTCGACCGTCATGGGCTGGGCGGAGTATCTGCAGAACGCCATCGAGGCGATGACGCGGGATCCCGAACAGCTGGTGTCCTGCGTTCCGCTGCAGGACCGTGTCATCGCTAGCGCGGCGCTGCAGCGCCTGAATCCTGCTCCGGCGCCGCTGCCGGCAGATGCCGGCCTCCATCGCCGTTTCGAAATGCAAGCCGCGCGCCTGCCCCACGCCGTGGCGGTGGAGAGCGAAGACGAACGGCTGAGCTATGCTGCTTTGAACGCGCGCGCCAACCGGCTGGCGCATTACCTGTGCGCATGCGGCCTGGCTGCCGGATCGAACGTGCCCGTGCTGATCCCGCGCAGCATCGACATGCTGGTCGCGCAGATCGCCGTCCTCAAGGCCGGATGCAGCTACGTCCCGATCGACCCGGACACCCCGCCCGAGCGGCGGGCGGCGATTCTGCAGGACTGTGGCGCAAGCATGGCCATCACCGCGGCAGGCATCGAGTGCGCGGGAGCGTTGAAGTGGATCGATCCGGTCGCGGCGCAGCAGCTGATCGCCACGCAAGCGTCCACGGACCTGCCCGACCCGCCGACGCCGGCCCGCGTGGCGCCGGCCTACGTGATGTACACCTCAGGTTCGACTGGCGCGCCCAAGGGCGTGGTCGTCAGTCAGCGCGCCGTGCTGTCGCTTTGCGTCGACAACGACTACATCGCGATCGAACCGGACGACTGCGTCGCCCATTGCAGCAATCCGGCTTTCGACGCCTCCACCTTCGAAATCTGGGCGCCGTTGTTGAATGGCGCGCGCGTGCTGATCGTGCCGCATCTGACCAGCCTCGATCCTCAGGCGCTCGAACGCATCATCGTCGAACGGCATGTCACCGCGATGTGGCTGACCACCTCGCTGTTCAATCAATGCGTACGCGCGTCGTCGACGCTGTTCGCGCCGCTGCGCTATCTGCTGTTCGGTGGCGAGGCCGCCGATCCTGGCATCGTCGGCCTGCTAGCCGGCAGCGCGAGGGCGCCGCAGCATCTGCTCAACATGTATGGCCCCACCGAGGCGACGACGTTCGCGACCTGTTACGCCGTGCCTGCGACGGCCGCCACCGCGAACGTGGTACCGATTGGGCGGCCGATTTCCTCGGCCAGGATCTACGTGCTGGACGCGCAGCTGGCGCCGGTGCCGGTCGGCGTGGCGGGCGAGCTCTACATCGGCGGCCTGGGCGTTGCCGAGGGCTACCTGAATCAGCCCGAGCTGACCGCCAGGCGTTTTCTGCACGATCCGTTCCTCGGCGATTGCAATGCCGACGACGCAGACCGGCCGGCGACCATGTACCGCAGCGGCGATCGCGCGCGTTGGCGCGCCGATGGACAGATCGAGTACCTGGGCCGGATCGATCAGCAGGTGAAGATCCGCGGTTTCCGAGTCGAGCCCGGCGAGCTCGAAGTGCATCTGATGCAGCACGCGGAGGTAACGCAGGCCGCGGTCGTGGTGGTGGAACCGGTGGCCGGCGAGCGCCAGCTGCTGGCCTATGTCGCCGGCGTGGAGGGGGGCGCCGCGCGCAACCACGACCTCGTCGCCCATTTGCGCGCGCGGCTGCCGGCGTACATGGTGCCGGCCGACATCGTGCACCTGCCGGCTCTGCCGCTGACCGCCAACGGCAAACTCGACCGGCGCGCATTGCCACGCCCGGCCGCTTCCGGGCAGGACATCGCCGCGCACGTGGCGCCGGGCAGTGCGCTGGAATTGGCGTTGTGCGAGCTCTGGCAGTCGGCGCTGGCCTTGCAACGCATCGGCATCGACGACGATTTCTTTCTGCTCGGCGGCAATTCGCTGTCGGCGGTGCGCCTGGTCGGCTTGATCAAGGAGCGGTTCGGGCATGCGGTCACGCTGCAGCAATTCATGCAGGCGCCGACCGTGCACGCGCTCGCGCAGGCGCTGGGCGCAAGCCAGCCCGCGCGCGAACGTCCGATCCAGACGCTGGCGCCGGATCGCGCCGGCCGGTTCGACCCGTTCCCGCTCACGCCGATACAACTGGCCTACTGGGTCGGACGCAGCGGCGTCGCCGAACTCAGCAACGTCGGCGCGCACGCCTACGCCGAGGTCAATGTCGCGGGGCTGCATCCGGCGCGGTTCGATGCGACCTTGAATCGCATGATCGCCCGACACCCGGCGCTGCGCACGGTGGTGCGCCCGGATGCGACCCAGCAGGTGCTGGCGACGGTGCCGGCGTACGCGTCCGTGCTGGACGACTACCGCCACGCCGATCCCGGCCAGCGCCAGGACGGCGTGGCCAACACCCGGGCGGTGATGTCGCACCAGGTGTTCGACGGCATGACCTGGCCGCTGTTCGAGGTACGCATCAGCCGGTTGAGCGACGAGGCGTTCATCATCCACTGCAGCCTGGATGCGCTGGTGCTGGATGCGTCCAGCGCGATGGTGCTGCTCGACGAATTCATCGCCGCCTACCGCGAACCCGACTGCCGTCTGCCGGTGCTGGAATTGACGTTCCGCGATTACGTGCGCGCGCGCGAGGCATTCGCGCAATCCGAACTCTTCCTGGATTCGAAGGCGTACTGGACCGCGCGTGCGGCCGACTTCCCTGCCCGTCCCGACCTGCCGCTGGCGGTCGACCCGGCGCAGATCACCCACCCGCGTTTCGAGCGCCGCAGCTGCGTAGTGCCCGCGCCGCAGTGGCAGGCCCTGCTCGCGCTGGCCAGAACCCACCAGATCACCCCGACCGTGTTGATCCTGGGCTGTTTCGGCGAGGTGCTGTCGCGCTGGGCGCAGCAGCCGCGGTTCGCGCTCAACCTCACCCTGTTCAACCGCATCCCCTTTCATCCGCAGTTGGATGCGTTGATCGGCGACTTCACCACCCTGGTGCTGCTAGAAATGTCCTACGCCGATCGGTCGGTGCCGTTCCTGCAGCGCCTGCGCGCACACCAGCGGCAGCTGTGGACCGACCTGGAATACCGCTACTTCGACGGCATGGACATGCAGCAGACGCTGCGCCGGGCCGGCGGCGCGGCGACGAGCTATCCGATCGTCGTCACCAGCACGCTCGGCCTGGCGCAGGGGCGCACGCTGGCGTCGCTGCACGACCGCATCGCCGAGGCCGAGGGCTACAGCATCACCCAGACCTCGCAAGTCTGGCTGGATGTGCAGTTGTTCGAGCAGGCCGGTGGATTGCGCTGCAACTGGGACAGTGTGGCCGGGCTGTTCGGCGACGGTGTGCTGGACGCGATGTTCGCGGCGTTCAATGCTCTGCTGGCGCAGTTGCACGATGAGCGCGGCAGCTGGCACCGGCCGGCCAGCGTCGAGCTTCCGCCAGCGCAAATGCGCGCGATCGCCGCATCCAACGCGCCGGTGTCCGATCCGCTGCCGCGGCGGCTGCACGACCCGTTGCTGCGGCAACTGCATCGGCAGGGCGACAAGACCGCGATCCGCTGCCGCGACAAGCGCATCAGCTATGCCGAGCTGGAGCTGCGCAGCCGGGTTCTCGCCAACCGGCTTAAATCCGGTGGCGCCGCGCGCAATCGCCTGATCGCCGTGCTCATGGACAAGGACTGGCGGCAGGTGGTGGCGGTGACCGCGATCCTGCGCGCGGGCGCCGCCTACCTGCCGATCGACGCCGGTCTGCCGCGCGAGCGCATCGCGCTGCTGCTGGACAGCGGCGGTGTCGAGCAGATCGTCGCCTCGCCCGCGGCGGTCGAGCGCTGCCCGCCGGGACCCTTCCGGCTGTACGTGCTGGAAGACGAACCCGGCGCCGCACCGCCCGAATTGTTGCGCGAACCTGCCTGCGACGCACTGCCGGACGACCTGGCCTATGTGATCTTTACCTCCGGATCGACCGGTGTGCCCAAGGGGGTGATGATCGAACATCAGGCCGTGCACAACACCATCGCCGACATCAACCGGCGTTACCGGGTCGACGAGAGCGACTGCGTGTTCGCGTTGTCGAGCCTGAGCTTCGACCTGTCGGTCTACGATATCTTCGGCGTGCTCGGCGCCGGTGGCACGCTGGTGCTGCCCGAGGCGTCGGCGATCCGCGATCCGGCCGCGTGGCGCGAGTTGTTCGCGCTGGCCCAGCGGCACGAACCGATCACGGTCTGGAACACCGTGCCCGCATTGATGCGGATGTTCGTCGACGACCTGCAGGCCGATCCGTATCCCGCGCAGCTGCGGCTGGTGCTGTTGAGCGGCGACTGGATCGCGCTGGACCTGCCGCAGCGCATCCGCGCCGCGATGCCGGCGGCGCAGGTGATCAGCCTGGGTGGCGCGACCGAAGCGTCGATCTGGTCGATCGCCTACCCGATCGCCTCGGTTGCGCCGGAATGGAAGAGCATTCCCTACGGCAAGGCCCTGGAAAACCAGAGCATGCACGTACTGCAAAGCGATCTGGCGCCGGCACCGCTGTGGGTCGCCGGCGACCTGTACATCGGCGGGGTTGGGCTTGCGCGCGGTTACTGGCGCGACGACGCGAGGACCGCGGCGAGCTTCGTGCGGCATCCGCTCACCGGCACGCGCCTGTACCGTACCGGCGATCGCGGTCGCCTGCTGCCCGACGGCAACATCGAGTTCC
Organism: Xanthomonas sp. NCPPB 1826; assembly: GCF_056725285.1. Classification (NCBI taxonomy): domain Bacteria; kingdom Pseudomonadati; phylum Pseudomonadota; class Gammaproteobacteria; order Lysobacterales; family Lysobacteraceae; genus Xanthomonas; species Xanthomonas sp. NCPPB 1826. The sequence goes on along the minus strand of NZ_CM161521.1, from coordinate 2,675,463 downwards.
TCGGCCGCAGCGACTTGCAGGTCAAGATCCGCGGCTATCGGGTCGAACCGGGCGAAATCGAATCGCGCCTGCTTGCCCATCCGCAGGTCGCGCAAGTGGTCGTGCTCGCCCAGCAGGACGCGTCGGGCGAAAAAGCTCTCGCGGCTTACCTGACCTGCACGGGCGCGGCCACGCTCACGGTCGAGACGATACGCGCGCACCTGGCCGAGGCCTTGCCGGCTTACATGATCCCGGGCGTGATCGCGATCATCGACGCGCTGCCGCTGACGCCGAACGGAAAGGTCGACCTCAAGGCCTTGCCCGCGCCGCTCAGCGCAGCCCTGTCGACGCGCAGCTTCCAGCCGCCCGAGGGCGAGATCGAACAGGCCCTGGCCGATATCTGGGCGGCGTTGCTGCAGATCGACCCGATCGGCCGCCACGACCATTTCTTCGAGCTGGGCGGCAACTCGCTGATGGCCGTGCAGCTGGTCGCGCGCATCCGCACCCAACTGGACGTCGAAGCATCGCTTGCCGATGTGTTTTCTGCGCCGCTGCTGGCCGAACTGGCGGAAAAGCTGGTCGACAGGCAGATCGCCGCATACGACCCTGGAGAACTGCTCGACCTGTCGCAGCAGGCAGGCTTGCACGAGCCGTCCAGCGGCACCGGCGGCGTCGCCGATGCGGTCGCATCGTAACCATCCGACGTCCGCGCTGGAGCTTGCGCCGGACCGCGCTGCCGGCGCCACGCGATCGCTGAAGAACGCGCGGCGCCGGCAACCAGCCTAGAAACGCCAGCGAAAACTCACCCGCACGTTGCGTGGTTCCAGCGGATGGTAGTGGATATCCTCCACGCCCTCCTCCGGCTCGCCGGGCAGGCGCGAGGCATAGAAGTAATCGATATCGTGGTCGTTGGAATCGAGCAGGTTGAACACGTCCAGGTACACCCCGAACCGGTCCCACTCGCGGCCGGCGCGCAGGTTGACCAGGGTCGAACCATCGGACTTCACCGAATTGTCTTCGATCAACGGATACGCGCCGAAATGGCGGACGCGCAAGCTCGAGAACCAGCCGCTGTCCAGGCGCGCGGTGATGCCGGCGGACACCACCAGCGGGATCGAACCGGGGATCTTGCGGCCGGCCGGATCGGAATCGCTGAAGCGCGCCTCGGTGTAGGACGCATCCAGGTCGCCGGAGAAGATACCGTTGCCGAACCAGTACACGCCCAACTCGATGCCTTCGCGCCGGCTCGGGCGGCTACCCTCGGTGGTGCCGGCGTCGCCGACGAACAGCAGTTCCGAGTCCAGATCCAGGCGCCACAGCGCGGCGGTGGCGTGCACACGATTACTGAAGTAAAGGCGCGCGCCGAGCTCGTAGCCGGTGGAATCGACCAGCGGATCGACCCGGTCGACCGGCTCGCGGCTCACCGGGTCGAGCACGATGGTGGTGCCACGCGCGTCGTTGGAATGAAAGCCCTGGCCCGCGCTGAGGTAGAGCTCCATTGCCTGGACCGGCTTCCACGCCAGGCTGGCCTTCAGCGAGGTCGCGCTGTCGTCGGCCTTGCCGGAGTTCACCGGTAACGAGCGCGAATCGACGTCGAAGTCGTAACGGTCATGACGAATACCGAGATAGCTGCGCCAGGCGTCGTTGAAATGGAACTCGTGCGCGGCGAACACGCCCAGGCTGCCCTCTTCGACCGCGTCGTCGCGCACCGTCGACAGCAGCTGCCGGGCCCGGGTGCGGAACAGGCCGACGCGTCCGATGTCGTCGAAACGTCCCTCCGCGCCGACGCGCCAGCGGCTGCGGCCGGCGGTCCATTGCTGCGACAGTGCGAATCCGTAGATGCGTCGCTGGTCGACCTGGCGGAACTCGTCGCCGTTGTCCGGATCGTCGAGGAAATAGGCGAAGTTGGAATACAAGCTGAGGTCGTAGTCGATCGCATACGCGCTCGCCGCCAGTTCGCCGCCCCATGCCGGGCCGTGCCAGTCCGCGGAAATGCTGTAGCGCGAGGAGGTTCCGCCGACCATCGTGTCCAGCGAACCGAGTTCGTCGATCAGCCCCTGCTCGACCGCGCGGCGCGGGATCTGGTCGGCGGAGTTCCAGCGGTTGTGGTAGCCCATGAGGGTCAGGCTGCCGCGGCCGCCAGCGATGTCGGCGCTGTACTTGAGCAAGCCGTTGAACTTGCGCACGTCCTCATCGATGTCGGTCCAGGGGCCGTCGTTGCGCAGGAGCTCGGTGCCGTAGAGAAGCGAGCCACCGCCGGCGCTATCGACCGAGTCGACGACAACGCCGCGCAGGTAGCCGTTGCCGCCCGCGGTCAGCTCGGCGTGGCCGCGGTCCAACCGGTCGGCGATGCGAAACCGTGCCGAACCGGCCGAGGAAAAGTCGCCGACGTCGGCGTAGTACACGCCCTTGCGGTACGTGAGTTCGTCGACCGCTTCCGGGATCAGGAAGTTGAGATCGGTATAACCCTGGCCGTGACCGTGGGTGCGCATGTTCACCGGCATCGCATCGACGAAGGTGGCGAAGTCGGTGCCGTGGTCGAGATTGAAACCGCGCAGGAAGTACTGATTGGCCTTTCCGCTGCCCGAATGCTGGGTGGCGACGACGCCGGGCACGAATTCGAGCAGGTCGCCGCTGCGCAGCAACGGGCGCGCGGAAAACTCGATCACGCCGACCGATCCCTCCGACGCGCTGATCGCTTCGCCGACCAGGTTCTGGCGGCGGCCGAACACCTGCACGCGGTCGAGATTGGTGGTGGTGAGTTCCTCGTCCTGGGGGGCGACAGTTTGCGCGATCGCTGCCGGTGCGGCCAACGCGATCGACAAGGCGAAGGCCAGGCGGGTGACATGACGGGGATGCACGTCGTCCCTCGATCGGAGCGACGATAGGACACTTGGATGAGCACGCAACATTTCGATTCCTCGGTGCGGTCCGCGGACGTGCATGCGACGCCGTCGCCGCCCGTTTGGGGCAGGCGCAACAGCGCGGGCTGTGAAGCTGCGGCAATGCAGTGCGGATTCGTTTCGCGCCCGCCGCATCGCAGCCGCGGCGGAGGATGCTCGACGGCGTCGGACGCTCAGCGCGGCGGGCGTTCACCGGGCAGGCAGTACCGCGCGATCAGCGCCAGCAGCGGCGGGCCCGACGGTGCGGCGGACGACAGGTCGTGAATCGGCAGCAGCAGTTGTGCCGGCAGCAGCATCGGGCTGATGTCGCCGGAGCGCATCAGCAATTTCGCTGGAAGTTGCGGACCGTCGTCATCGACGTAGACCACGCCGGTGGTTCCGGCGGCGTGGCGGTGATAACCCACACCTGCCGCGTGGGCCAATGCGTGGGACAGGATCTGGATGTGCGAGTGTTCCGGCCCGGCCTCGGCAGCGAACGCGTCTTCGGCTGGCGACGAATTGGCAGTCGGGCGCAACGGCGTATGCGCGTCCGCATGCTCCAGCCACAGGCGCAAATGGTCTACGCGTGCAGGCAGGGCGATCTGGGCAGCCACGCCGGCGTCACCGGGTGTTTGTGCTTGCATCGCTGGCGCCGCGTGCGGGCGACGGGCCGTCGCGGCAGCGCCCTGCCCGTGCACGCACGCGTTCAACCATCGGCATGGCGAGTGGTCGCCGACACCGTCACGCTGCGCTTGCGATGCAACGTGCGTGTGCGCGGGCCATAGCAGCCTGGTCACGGTCTGGGTCGCGATCTGGAACGACATCAGCATCGCCAGTGCCAGTGCGACCGCCAACGCGACAATGCGGTGCGAGCGCACCGCGTCGATGAAGCGTCGGCGAGTGCGGTACCGGGGTTTCATCAGCCGAGCGACGACCGACGCTTGCATAGGGTAGCGTCCGGTGCATGCACCTTCGCACGCATCCGTCGCGATGCGGCGGAATCGACGGCACTGCTGTAGCGCCCGGCATGGGCCGGCACACGTTCGAACACCTCGCTGGCCGATGCAGTCGCCGAAAGCAACAGCCCATTGCGTTCCTTGTCCATCCAGCATTCCTCCTTCGGCTTCGGCCAGGCGCAAGCGCCTGTCGCCATCGGTCGTCCGATCCGCTCGGTGATCTTGCCTCAGTCAGGCTTGCCAGCCCCCGGCTTGCGCGACAGGCGCGCCCAGCGCAGTGAATTGAGGATCACCCACCCCATCGAAACATGGTGCAGCACGTCCATCAGATGCGACATGAGCCCGATCCGTTGGCCGGCGACCCAATGGCTCAGGTGATGCAGCAGCATCAGCAGGAACGCCAGGATCGCCGTGGACGTCTCCACCCAGCGGAAGATGCGGCTGGACCCGAACGCATAGACGCCGATTGCGGAGAACAGGTAGACAGCGGACAGGATTTTCAGCACGAACACGCCGTCGTAGCCGGGATCCTGGCGCAGAGCGATAAAGTCCGCTTCGGAAAACATGCCGAACAAGGCCATGCTCAACAACGTCGTCGCCAATATCGCCAGCGATGCGATCCATCCAAGTGCGATCTGATGAGCAAGCGACTCTTCTGAGTGTTTCATCGATCTCTCCATGTTGTGCGCGCGCCCGGCCATGGCGGCCTTCGTAGGTCTATCCGATCCGATCGCGCAGATGAGCGGCGATACGTTCCCCTATCACCATGCAGCTGAGATTCGTGGGCACCGTGGGAATGGCCGGAATCAGCGATGCATCGGCGACGGACACATTATCACAGCCATGAATCAGTCCGTGCTCGTCGGCCACGGCCATGCCGTCGCGTTGCGGCCCCATCCGCAACGTTCCCACCGGATGCCACGACGCCCGCACGGTGACGCGCAGCATGCGTTCGAGCAACGGATCGGAATCGACCACCCGCTGGCTGCAAGACATGGGACGGCCGATCAATGCGTCCAGCGGCCGGCTCCTGATCAGGTCCCATGCCATGCGCACGCAGGTCTTCATCCGCTGCAGGTCGTCGTCGCGGTCGAGCAGGTTGAGGACGATGCGCGGAACCAGCGCACCGTCTAGCGGCAAAAATTCGATCCGGCCGGTCGAACGCGGCGCGGCGAGAACGCTCGACAATCCGGACACGACGCCGTCTCCGCCCAGTTCATGGACGCCCGGCAGGTCGTCGGCGTGGATGCCGGCAAGGGCGAAGATCTGCAGATCGCAGCCCTGCGCGGCGTCGGCGCTGGCGAACTGCAGCAGGCCTTTATGCAGGGTGTCGCCCAGCGCGTGTCGGCCTGGCTGCGGCTTCGCCCACAGGCTGACCACGGGATGGTCTTGCAAGCTCTGCCCTACGCCCGGTAGCGCCAGCCGCACCGGGATGCCAGCAGCCGCGAGCGCGTCGGCCGGGCCGATTCCGGAGCGTGCGAGCAACGCAGGCGAGCCGATCGCACCGGCGCACACCACGATGTGCGCAGCATGGAAAACGTCCGTTCCGCTGGCGCTGCGCACCTCCACGCCGGAGGCGTTCACGCGTTCGCCCGCTCCAGTCAGGAGAAGTCGTCGCACCTCGCATCCGCCCTTGATCTCGAGATTGGTGTGATGCGGCGCGTCGCGCAGGTACAACGTGGCGCTGGAACGCCGCCGCCCGGCGACCGCGCTATGGGGAATCGCGCCCACGCCCGCGCTGTCGCTGACTGCCACGTCCACGGTGTGGAATCCGCGCGCGGCACAGGCGGCGATGAAGCCGTCCTGCAGCGGGGACGTGGCAAGCGATGCAGGGTATGCCGATGCCGAGCCGCTGTCGCCGTACAGAACGCGGTCCACGCGCGCGCACCACGGCGATACTTGTTGCCAACCCCAACCGGGGTTGCCTGCCGCTGCCCAACGCTGGTAATCCTCGCGCCGCGCATGCACGGCGACCGAGCCATTGATCGCCGAACCGCCGCCCAGGGTCCTGGCCATGGGATACGGCAGCGTCACCGCCGAGCCGATGCCCTCGTCCCGCACATGCGCCTGCCACGGCCAGTTGTATCCCTGCAGCACTGGAAAGCCGGCGGTCGACAATGCGCGCGGCAGCTCGCCGCCGCCGGCGTCGCCGGCCTCCAGCAACAACACGCGGCGGCGGCCGTCCTCGGCCAGTCGCGCTGCGACGATGACGCCCGCGGTACCGCCGCCGACGACGATGCAATCGTATCGCGCGTGCTTGGACGCATCGTGGCGAATGGACATCGGGCGCGCCGCCATCGCAGTGAGGCGTTCAGAGCAAATCGACGACGAACACCACGCCGATGATCGCGATGCCCGCGCCGAGCAGACGCAGATAGCGGGTCAGTGACGGACGCGCCATCATGACGTGACCGATCAGCACGCCGAGCAGATGGATCGCTGTGGTACCGACCAGGAATCCGGCTCCGTAGAACACCGGATCGGCGGCGTGCGGCATCTCCAGCCCGTGCGCGTGCCCGTGCAGCGAACCGAACAACGCGGTCACAGCCATGATCAACCAGCGGTAGCGGTTGTCCTTGACCAGCAGGATGGCGACGCCCAGGGTGAGTACCGACGATGCGATTCCGACTTCGGTGGCGGGCCATTGGTAGCCGTAGATGCCGAACACCGCGCCGACGATCATGGCGCAGACGAATACCGCGGGCACCACGAAGATATAGCGTCCGCCGAGCTGGGTGCTGACGATGCCCACGCTCAGCATTGCCAGAAAATGATCCGGTCCGAAGACCGGATGCATCAGGCCGGACATGAAACCTTCCGCCGCGCTCACGGTATGCGCCGCCGCGCTGCCCGGCCAGCACAGCGCAAGAGCGCATGCGAGCGTCAAACCCCATGGCAGCCATGCGGCCGCTCCGGCATCCTGCAAACGAGTGTGGTGTAAATGCAGCATCAGTCCTCCGTCATGGCCAGCATTTCTTCCAGTTCCTGTGGCGACAAGCGATCCACGATCGCCGGATCCAGCTTGGCGGCGACGTACAGAGACATCTGCCGGATCGTAGCAAACTCGAACATCTTATCCAGCGGAAGCTCAAGTCCGAATTCGCTCTTGATCCGCGCGAAGATGCTGGTGGCGGTCAGCGACTTTCCGCCGATGTCGAAGAAGTTGTCGTTGCTGCCGATGTTCTTCGTTCCCAGCACGCCTTCCCAGATCGCCGCGATGTCGGCCTGGATGCGGCCGCGCTGGTCGGTTGTGGCGACGTGCGCGGCGTCGTCGGGCGGCGTCGCCGGTGCGGGTTCCTGTGCGCCATGGTGCCCGGGCGCGAGCGTGGCCGCCGCACCGAGCCGGTTGAAGGCGGACCGTTCGATCCAGTGGCGCGAACGCTGGAACGGATAGCTGGGAAGCGAGACGCGTCGCGGCGTGCATCCGGCATGCAGACCGTTCCAATCCACGTCCACGCCAGCCATCCACAGCGCCGCGACGGCCTGCAGAAAGACCTTGCGCGCATCATTCACGCCATCGCTATCGCCTGCAGCGGCGACACCGCGAATACGCGGCCGCGCGTCCGTCCCCACTGCGTCGAATGCCGCGCAGGCGCCGATCGACAACACAATCGGATCGCCGAGCCGGTCGATCTTCTGCAGCGCCGAATGGAACTGGACCAGGTTGGACGGTTGGCGTTCCCAGTAGCGCCTGTCGTCGGGCGCGCGGCGCTCGCGTTCGTTACCGCTGAGCACCAGCGCGAGTGCGGGCGGCTGCAACGATGCCTGCGCCAGCAATTGCGCGTACGCGGCGTAACCGGTATCGCCGCTCGCGCTTGCGGCGCGCGCCGTCGACAGCACGGCCGACGCCTGTTGATGGCCGATGCCCAGCGAGTGCAAGCGCTGCGACAAAGCCAGGATCCGCTCGGCGGTTCCACTGACGCCGCACCGCTGCGCGCCGTCCACCGATACGATCCGGCAACCGCACCCATCCACCAGGCCCTGCAACGAGTCCGCCGTCGCGTCCACCGTGCAATGCTGCTCCGGTTCCTGCGGCAGCAGCAGGCGCGCTTGCGCATCCACCAGGGCCAGCGCGGTTTCCAGCGAGAACACCGCGGCCAGGCACGCGGCCACGTATTCGCCCAACGCGCGCCCGAGCAGCGCCGCTGGTTTGATGCCAAGGCTCAGCCACAACTGCGCCAGCGCATACTCCGACGCGAACTGCAGGCCCATGCGTTGCCGCGGCGGCAGTGCCTGGATGTGCGCGGCATCGGCGTGCGTGAGCAGCGGTTGCAAGTCGTATGCGGCGATTCCGAGCAGTACCTGCGCGCAGCGATTGAACGCGTCGGCGAATGCGGGTTCCTGCCGATGCAGGCAGGCGATCGCGTCGATGCGTGCGATGCCCTCGCCCGCCAGCACCAACACCACCTGCGGGGTATGGCGATGGTTGAATTCGCGCAACGGCAGCGCGGCTGCATCCAGGGCGCGTACCGCGTCGTCGCTGTCCTCGCACACCAGCGCTAGGCGCCATTCGTGCGCCTTGCGCCCGAGCTGCAGCGTATGGGCGACGTCCTCCAGCACCAGCTGCGTATCGCCGCGGAGCGCCGCGGCCAGCTCGCCCGCCGCTTGCCGGCAGGCGTCGGAGGTGCGCGCCGACAGCACCAGCAGTTCGCTGCGTGCGGTGCGCGCCCTATCGGGCGTTGCGGGCGCGGCCGGCGCTTCCTCGACGATGACGTGCGCATTGGTGCCGCCGACGCCGAATGCACTGACCCCGCCGCGGCGCGGCCCGCTCGCCGGCGCCGGCCAGTCGCGCAGTTCGGTATTGACGAAGAACGGGCTGTCGGCGAAATCGATCTTGCGGCTCGGCACTGCGGCATGCAGGCTCGGCGGGATCTGGCGGTGGCGCAAGGACTGGATCATCTTGATCAGCCCCGCGATCCCGGCCGCCGAGCCGAGGTGGCCGATGTTGGTCTTGATCGAACCCAACGGACAGCGTTCGCCCGAGGCGCGGGGGCCGCCGAACACCGCGCGCAACCCCTCGAACTCGATCGGATCGCCCAGCGCGGTCCCGGTGCCGTGGGCCTCGATCGACTGGATTGCGTCGGGCCCGCAACCGGCCGCCTCCAGCGCATCGGCGATCGCCCGCGCCTGCCCTTGCGCACTTGGCGCGGTGAAGCCGAGCTTGCGTGCGCCGTCGTTGTTGATCGCCGTGGCCTTGATCACCGCCAGCACGTTGTCGCCGTCGGCGATCGCCCGTTTGAGCGGCTTCAACACCACTAGGCCCACACCGCTGCCGAACACGCACCCCTTGGCGTCGTCGGCGAAGGCGCGGCAGTAGCCGTCGGGCGAGGTGATGTGTCCACTCACGTAGGAGTAGCCCGACGGGCTGACCGTGTTGGCGATGGTCACACCGCCCGCGATCGCGATCTCGCAGTCACGCGAGCGGGTCAGGCTGTGGCAGGCTGCGTGCACGGCGACCAGCGAGGTCGAACACGCGGTGTTGATGCCGAGGCTGGGTCCGGTGAGGCCAAGCTTGTACGACAGCAGCGTGGCCGCGTAATCGGCCTCGTTGAGGCTGAGCATGCCGATCACGTCGGCGTTCCTGGCCAGTTCGAGATTGCCAATCAGGTGCTCGTACAGATAGAAATTGGTGCCCTTGCCGACGAACGCGCCGATCCGGGCGCCGCCGCGTTCGTCCGCGTAGCCAGCGTCGTCGAGCGCCGCGGTCGCGCATTCGAGCAACAGGCGCTGTTGCGGATCCATGATCGCCGCATCGGCCGGGGTGAGGTCGAAGTAACCGGCGTCGAACCGGTCGATGCCGGCCAGCACCACTCCGGCCTTGACGTAATCGGGCGCGGCCAGTTGCAGCGGGTCGACGCCCGCGGCGAGCAAGGCCGCGTCGCTGAACTGGCGCACCGCGCAATGTCCCGCGGTCAGGTTGGTCCACAGTGCGTGGACGTTATCGGCATCGGGAAAGCGCCCGGCCATGCCGATCACGGCCACGGCGTCGTCGTGCCCGTCCGGTGGTGCCTTCGCCGCCGCAGCGGCATTGTGCTGGCGTCTGCCCGCACCGTCCTGGCCGTCCAGGTGCCGTGCCAGCGACTCGATGGTCGTGTATTGCAGCAGCGCGTTGATCGACAATGGCTGCTCGCGGCCGAGGTTGAGTTGGTTCATCACCTCCACCAGGCTCAACGAGTCGCCGCCGACATCGAAGAAATTCGCGCGGATGTGCAACAGCTCCTTGCCCAGCACCCGACACCATACGCTCCAGATGCGGTGTTCAGTTTGCGAGCGTGGCAAGGTGACCGTGTCCGCGGCGACGCGCTCGCCGTCCGACGGCACCGGCAGGCTGTCGAGCAGCACTTTGCCGTTCCCGCTCAGCGGCAGGCCGTCCAGGGCAAGGATGCGCGCCGGCACCATGTAATCGGGCAGACGTTCGCTCAGATGGGTGCGCAGGGCGCTTTCGTCCAGCGCCGCGCCTGCGCTCGCCGGCACCGCGTACGCGACCAGGCGGCTGTTCGACCCCTCGCCGAGTACGCGTACCGCCGCTTCGCGCACCGTCGCGTGCGCAGCTAGGACCGACGAGATCTCGCCGAGTTCGACCCGGTTGCCGCGCACCTTGACCTGCAGATCGTCGCGGCCGAGAAACTCGATCACGCCGTCGTTGCGGTAGCGGCCCTTGTCGCCGGTGCGATACAGCCGCTCGCCGCTGTCGGGATGGACCAGGAAGCCGAGGCTGGTCTTGTGTTCGTCCTTCCAATACCCCTGCGCCAGGCCGCTGCCGCCGATGTACAGGTCGCCGGCGACCCAATCGGGTACCGCACGCAACCCGGCGTCGAGGACGTGGAAGGTCTGGTTCGGCAGCGGTATCCCGTAAGGGATGCTCGACCAGCCTGGATCCACCGCGCCTATCGGAAAGTGGATCGACCAGATCGCGCATTCGGTCGCGCCGCCGAGGCTGACGATGTCGAGATCGCCGGCGATCGCGCGCAGGCGATCGGGCAGCTTCACCGGGATCCAGTCGCCGCTCAGCAAGGCCAGGCGTAGCGAGGGTATCGCGCCGTCGACGATGGACTGCGCGAAATCCACCAGCATGTTCATCAGCTGCGGCGCCGAATTCCATACCGTGACCGACTCGCGCCGGATCAAGGTGTGCCAATGGCCGGGATCGCGTCCCAGCGATGGCTCCGGCACGACCAGCGTGGCGCCGGCCGCGAGCGTGCCGAACAGGTCGTAGACCGACAGGTCGAAGCCGAGGTCGGACACCGCCAGCACCTTGTCGCTCGCTTCCAGCGCGAAGATCCGGTTGATGTGCGCGACCGTGTTGACGGCGGCGCGATGATCGATGACCACGCCCTTGGGCCGGCCGGTGGAACCGGAGGTGAAAATGACGTAGGCCAGGTCCGCCGGCGACTGGCGCCGTGGCGGCGCCTGGGTGAGCGCGGCGCGATCCGGGTCGATGCGCACGTCCACGCGCACGATGCCGCAGGCGAACCCGTCGTCGGGGCATCCCGGCAATGCGAGCACGATCCTGGCCTCGCTTTCAGCCAGTACCTGGTCGCGGCGCAGCGCGGGCCAGCGCGCATCGACCGGAAGATAGGCCGAGCCGGCAAGCATGACCGCCATGACCGCGACCACCTGCTCGGGCCCACGCGCGCCGCAGATGCCGATCAGTTGCCCGGGGGCGGCCCCTGACTGGATCAGTTGCGATGCCAGCGTCGCGCTGTTGGCGAGCAGGCTGCCATAGCTCAGTGCGCGGCCGCCGCATCGCACCGCCAACCGGCCTGGATCGCGCAAGGCCTCGGCCACGAACGGCTCGTGCAGGCAGTGATCCGGGGTTGCCGCCGCGGTGGCGTTCGCGCGCGCGCGGGTGGCCGCCTGCGCGGCAGGCAGCGGCACGGGATCGGTGCTGTCCCAGGCCGCGTCATCCGCGGCCAGGGTGTCCAGCAGCGTGGCGTAGGCGGCGAACATCGCGTCGAGCACGCCCGCCTGGAACAGCGCATCGGATGCGTCCCAGTTCACCAGCAGCTCGCCGCCGATATCGAACACCTGGCAATCCAGCGACACCTGCGGGGTCTGCGAAATGCCGTAGACCATCGGGCCGAAGGCATTGAACGCGTTGCTGCTCTCGGCGCGGCTGCCGTCCAGCATCAGAGTGCTGGTGAACACGATCGGGAACGACGCGTCGAGCGCGGCGTCCTTGCCGCGGTTGAGTTCGCGGATGACGTCCACCGCGTTGAACTGGCGGTGCTCCATGTCGCGCAGGCATTGCGCCTGGACCCGGCCGACACGGTCGCGAAAGCTGCCGCCGCGCGAGGCGTCGATTTCGACCAGCATCAAGGTGGTGAAGTCGCCGACGATGGCGTTCGCCTGCTCATGCAGCGGCAAGCGGTTGAACAAGGTGAGATTCACGCAGAATCGCGGGGTCCCGCTCCAGCGCGCCAGCACGTCGGAGAACGCCGCCAGCAGCAGGTTCGATGCGGTGATGCCCTGCGCGCGCGCGCGCGCCCTGAGCTGGGTCCATTGCGACGGCGCCAGCTTCAGCGTGCGCCGCGTCAACGCATAACGCGTGTCGGGCCTGGCCTTGGACTGCGGCAACGTCGCCGGCCCTGGCAGGGTGTCCAGCCTGTCCAGCCAGTAGCGGCGTGCGCGCTGGTAGGACGGCAGCGCGCGGCAGCGCTCCTCCGCCAGCACGTAGTCTCTGAAAGTCAGCTGCAACGGGTGCGGGGAAAAGTCCGGATCGGCGTAGAACCGTGCCCATTCGCGCAGAATGATCATCATGCTCCACGCATCGATGGTCAAAAAATCCCAGCCCATGCACAGATGCCAGGCATCGCCCGGCAAGCGGATCAATCGGATCACGTACAGCGGCCAGCGGTCGCTGGGAAGGACCAGCTCGGACATCTCCTTGCGAATGCCGGCCAGCGCTTGCGCCGTGCCGGTGTCGTCCAGCCCGGACAGGTCGTGCACCTGGATCTGGTACGGATCGACCCGCGGCAGTACCCGCTGGCGCCCGTCCGCGTCGACGATCGCACGCAACATGCCATGGCGGGCGATCACGTGGCGCAACGCCGCGCTCAGGCGCGCCGGGTCGAGGGCGTCACGGCACGCGAATTCCATGTAGACGTGGGTGGACGTCCCGCCCAGTGCGAGACTGCCGTTGCGACCGAACCAGTACGCATGCTGGACCGGATTCAGCGCAAACGGTTGGTCGGCATCTTCGATCGCCGCGACGGCCTGCGGGTAGTTCTCCGCTGGCGCGAGCGCGGACTGCGCCTGCAGATGACCGATGAGCGCATCCTTGTGTTCGCCCAGGGCGTGCTGCAGCTCGCGGGTCATCACCCCAGGCGCGGCATGCACATGTAACTTGCCGTCGCGCAGCTCGATCCGCACCTGCTTCTCGGCCAGAATTGCCAACAGCTGCTGCATCGACTCGCTCCTCATTGTCCCGGCGCGGACCCGCGTCCGCGCCCCGCGACGCCATGTCGCCTAGCCATGCATCAGCTCCAGGTACTGCGCGATCGTCGCGTCCTCGAACAGACTGTAGTGGGTGCCCGGAACGCGCAGGCAGACGACCTTGCCGGAGACATGCTGCGACCATCCCCAGTCGGCACGATCGTACGCCGGGTGGCCGGCGAATTCCGCAACGACATCCTGTTCGACGCGGACCACCACGACATCGGCCTGCACCGCACCGGGCGAGTAATCCGCCGCGGCCGCGACCTGGTCGCGGAACACCGTGTAGACCGCGGCCAGCGACGTATCGTAAGACAGCTCCAGCACCTGCGAGGCCTTGCGCAATTGCGTGTCAGCATCCAGGCCGGCGAAGGACGACGGCGCCAGACGCTCGACCGGCAGTCCCAGTCCCAGGTCCTGCAGGAACCACGCCAGCAGTTGCTGCGGATCCGGTTCGGCGCGGGGCCACGGCGCGGGGCCGTCCAGCAGCACGAGCGAACTGAGCTGCTCTCCGGCAGCTTGCAGTTGTGCGGCGATTTCGAACGCGAGCACTGCGCCGGTCGACCAGCCGCCTATCGCGTACGGCCCGACCGGCTGGGCACTGCGTATCGCCTGCACATGCCGCTGCGCCAGCGCGGGAATGCTGCGGCGCACAGACGCCAGCGCCGGATCGGCGCCGACCTGCAGGCCATACAACGGACGCTGCAGGTACCGGCCGAGCGCTGCGTACGCCATCACCGAGCCGCCGGCCGGATGCACCAGGAACAAGCCGGTCCCGCGCCGCTCATCGTTGAGACGCACCGCGGCCTGCCCCTGCACGGACGGCGCACCGCCGGACTTCACCCGCGCCGCCAGCGCACGCACCGTGCGCGCGATCCAGAAATCGCTCAGTGTGTAGGTCTGCCCGAACGCCTGCTTGATCGCGGCGAAGATCCGGATCGCATCGAACGACTGCCCGCCGACCTCGAAGAAATCGTCGGTGACGCCGAGCGAATCGAGCGCGAGCACGCGCTGCCAGATGTCGCGGATCTGCCGCTCGATCTCGTCCGCGGCGGGCACATGCGCGCGCGGCGTCACCGCCGCCGGGTCTACCTCCAACGCGGTCCGCGCCAGCGCGTCGCGATCGGTCTTGCCATTGGCCGTTACCGGCAGGCGAGGCAGGATCCGCCACACGCCCGGGACCATGTACGCGGGCAACTTGCTGCGCAGGAAGGCCTCGCAATCGGCCGCGCGCAGGCCGTCGAGACCGGCGACGTGGCCGATCAGTATCCGGTGTGCGTTCGCTGTCGTTCCCACCGTCACCACCGCGTCGGCGATGTCGGGATGTTCGCCAAGCACCGCCTCGATCTCGGCCGGCTCGATGCGATGGCCTTGCAGTTTGATTTGCGAATCGATCCGTCCCATCCATTGGATGCAGTCGCCATCGAGATAACGCCCCAGGTCGCCGGTGCGGTACCAGCGTTGCCCGGTCGCGGCATCGATCACGAAGCTGCGCGCGGTCTTCTCCGGTTCGTTGAGGTAGCCGCGGGCCAGGCCGTGCCCGCCGATCAGCAGCTCGCCGCGCACCCAGCGCGGGCACGGCCGGCCATGACGGCCAAGCACGCGCCAGGACTGCCCGTCCATGGCGTAGCCGTAAGGAATGCTGGGCCAGGTCGGATCGACCGCCGCGATCGGATAGAAAATCGACCAGATCGACGCTTCGGTGGCGCCACCCAGACTGACCACGCTGGCATTGGGTGCGATCGCACGCACCGCGTCGGGCAGTTCCAGCGGGATCTTGTCGCCGCTGAGCATGACCAGGCGTAGATCCGGCAACGACACCGCACGCCTTTGCGCGGCCTCCACAAGCAGACGCATCAGCGCCGGTACCGAGTTCCATACCGTGACCCGCTCGCGTTGGAGCAGGTCGAGCCAATGATGCGGATCCAGGGTCGCGTCCGGATTCGGATAGACCACGCAGGCGCCGGCAGCGAGCGCACCGAACAGGTCGTACACGGAAAGATCGAAGCCGAACGAGGACACCCCGAAGAGACGGTCGTGCGCGGTCACGCCGAAGCGCCGGTTGACCTCGTCGATCGTGTTCATGGCCGCGGCGTGCTCGATCATCACCCCCTTGGGCCGGCCGGTGGTGCCGGACGTATAGATCACATAGGCAAGATCGTCGCCGCGCACCTGCGCCGGGTCGGCCGTGTCGTGCACGGGCTGCGCCGTCGGCGCGAACTCAGCGATCGCCAACGGCGTCACGCCCGCCGGCCACGCGGCGGCAGCGTCGTGTTCTGCCTGGATCAACACCACGCCGCAACCGCAGTCCTGCAGCATGTAGCCGACCCGCTCGGCCGGCAGCGCGGGGTCGATCGGCACGTAGGCCGCACCGACCCGCGCCACCGCCAGCGCGCAGGCCATCAGCTCGCGGCCGCGGTCCATCATGATCGCCACGATTGCGCCGCGGCCGACGCCCCGCGCGCGCAGTTGCGCGGCGCAGGCCGCACTCCATGCGTCCAGCTCGGCGTAATCGACGGTGCCGTGGCGATCGACCACGGCCGCCGCGGCGCCGCCGTCGCGGGCGTTGCGCGCCAGGCCATCGTGCAGGCGCGCGTGCGGATCCCAGTCGGACGGCGAGGAAGCCGTCGCTCCGGCATCGACGCACGCATGCGCAAACTCCACCTGCCGCCGGTCCCAGGCCGCGGCCACCGCCGCAAGTTCGTGTATCCAGCCTTCGAACGCCGCCCACATCGCGTCGATGAAACCAGGCGGGAAGCACTCCTCGATCAAATCCCAGACCGCATACAGGCTGCCGTCTTCCAGCTCGAAGAACTGGTGGTCCAGCACCGTCTGCGAGGTTTCCAGCACCTGAAAATCCGGCTTGCGATAAGCGCGCATCGCCAGCCCGCTGCCGACCACGAACGGGCTGGGCGCGCTGCCGAACGAACCGCGGATGCGGTTGAGTTCCTGCAGCACCTGCATGCCGCCGATCTGCAGGTGCTTGAGATCCTCGAGCACTTGCTGCTGGATGCGCCGGGCGTTGTCGGCGAAGCTCAGGCTTGGGTCGAGCGCGATCTCCAGCGGGTACAGCGAGGCGAAGTTGCCGAGCATGCCCAGCAGATCCGCGTGCACGCTCGGAAAACGCCGCGTCACCATCTGGCTGAGGATGAAGCGATCGCTGTTGCTCCACTCGGCCAGCACATAGGCGTACGCGGCGACGACCGCGTTGGACGGGGTCAGGCCGTACGTTGCCGCCGCGTCCTTGAACGCTGTCCATTGCGCCGCGGGCAGCAGCATCGAACGGCGCTCCAGGTGCGAGCGCCGCCGTCGCGTCGCGGCGACCTGGGACAGCGCCGGCGGCGCGGGAAGACCGGCCAGGCGATCGAACCAGTACGCGCGCGCCACCTCGCCCTCATGCGATCGCGCAAGGTTTTCCAGCGCGAGCACCGCGTCGCGATACGACAGCTGCAGTGACGCGCGGTCCGGAGCGCCGCGATAACAGGCTTCGACTTCCTCGAGCAACTTCGAGGTTCCGAAGCCATCGACGAAAAAACTGTTGTGGTTGTAGTGAACGCGCGAGGTCCGCACCCCGTCCTGGTCCCAGGTGCTGATACGCAGGTCGAACCACGGCCATCGGTCCAGCGGCAGTTCGCTGCGTGCCATCTGTGCACGCACGCGTGCCAGGTGCGCCTGCACGTGCTCGGCGGGCTGGCCGGTCAGGTCGTCTTCGACGAACGCGACGGGTTCGAACTCGGCGAGCATCTGCAGTTCGATCGAGCTGTTGACGACGCACAATTCACGCCGGTGGCGGCGCAAGGCACGGTTCCAGGCACCAGTGTACGCAGCGACGTCGAGCTCCTGGTAGTTGGTTTCCATGTAGGCGTGCGGCCGCACGTGGTACTCCATGTACGGGTCGTCGGCCAGGTAGAAGCCCAGTTGCAAATCCGACAGCGCGAACGGCGCGGAATCGTTGCCGATGTCTGCCTGCGCCGTGACGGCGATCGCCTGAGCGCCGCGGTTGGAGTTCAGCGCCGCCACCAGCGCCGGCTTGTGCTGCATCAGCCGCCGGCGCAATTCGTCGCTGAGCGCACCCTTGGGCGCGCTCAGCGTGAGCTGCCCGCCTTCGGCAGACACACGGATGCCGAGCGAAGACAGTTCTTCCAGCAATGTGCTCAGATCGCTCATCGTTGTTCCGTCCGTGGCCTGTGGCGCGGGTCAGCCCCTACGCGCGGCAAGCGGCGACGATGCCTCCCATCGGCCAGCGGTGGTGGTGATGCGGGTCGGGCACGACCTGCAGCGCCTGTAGACCAGCCTGCTCCAGCGCGGAGCGCCATTCGGGCAGGCTCATGAAACCGCGGTTGATCCGGCTTCCGCGCCCAAGCCGCGCTTTGTTATAGCTGTGGAAAGTGATCGGGAAGATTTCGATGAACAGGAAATCCCGCGCGGGCTGGCGGAAATTCTCGATCATCGCCAGCCAGCCGTCGGCGCTGAGCAGCGTTCCGAGCCATTGCAGCGTCGCCACGACGTCGACGACGTCGTGGGCGACATCGTCGAGTATCACCAGGTCGACCGATCCGGCCGCCGGTGACTGCGTGCAGCTGCCCGCGTCCAGGTCCAGCACCTGGAACTCCATGCGGGCGAATAGCGCCGGCGGCGCGTTCCGGCGAAACCAGTCCTTGCTCCATTCGATCAGGAACGGATTGATGTCGGTGTAGACGTATCGCTCCAGCGCATCGACCGCCGCGATGAAGCCGGGAAGTTCCAGGGCCGTGCGCAGCACCGAACCAACGCCGGCGCCGCACTCCAGCACGGTGATGCCGGAGCGTTGCCGGCGCATGCGCTCGATCAACAGTTCCGCGCCCAGCTGGCGCTCGACCCGGCGCTGCGGCAGGTGCAGGGTCAGCCGCTCCCACAGCGCCTGCATGCGCTGGAACCCCAGGGTATCGCGCAGGATCGTGATGCCGTCGGCGCCGGCCAGCAGGTCCGCGGCGCGGCGCTCGAATACCCCCAGCAATTCGCGCGCGTCGGCCAGCTCCGGCCGGGTCGACACCAGCGCGTCGGCGCTCTGGCGCTCGGCGGCGGCGACCGTCAGCGTACTTGAGGCGCGCACCCTGCCCTGCTCGTCCAGCGTCAGCCGTCCTTCGTCCAACAGATAATCGAGCAAGGCCTTGCGCACGCCGTGGCCGGCGACCGCCGCGGGTTGCGCCGCCGCGTCGTCGGCGACGGAAGGTCCCAGGAATGTCTCGGCGTGCACGTCGTCGGTGCCGACAAGCGCGGCGGCGAACATGCCGCGCGCGGTGTGATCCACCAGCATCCGGATGCCGTCGAGCCCGGCGTCCAGGGCCGGGCCGTAAAGGTGTGAATCGTCGATGCACGGGCGCAAGTCCATTCGGTGGTCCGGCTCAAAAAACGAAGGTTTCGGACTGCGCCGCATCCTGCGGCTGCCCGGGCGACACCAGCCGTTGCATCAGCATTTGTTCGTAGATCGCATCGGCGATCGTGGACGTCTTCTCGCCCAGCAATTGCTGGGTAGGCACGTCGATGCCGAAGCGCTGGCGCAGGGCGTTGCGCAGGTTGATCGAGGACAGCGAATCCATCCCGTACTCGGTCAGCAGCACTTCGGCGAAAGGCTGCGAATCGTTGGCGAACACGGCTTCGTCGACTTCCAGCACTTCCGCCGCGGTCGCCTGTAGCCGTGCCAGGATCTGCTCCATCTGGCTTTGCCTGTCACCGATGGCGGAAATGGCGTGTGCCGCGTCCGCGGACGCGACCTCGCGCTTGGCGGAGGGTTCGACCGCGCGTGTCGCTGTGCTCGCGGGTGTGGAGACGGGCCGCAGCCAGATGCCGTCGCTTTCGGCGAACACCACCTGGTGCGAGTGCGCATGCGCGGATGCGGCGGGAAAGCAGACCATGCGAAAGCCCGCCTGCGCTAACAGCGCGGCCCAGGTCGGCGGCGACAGCGCCGGTCCGCCCGGCAGGCGCAGCCAGGAATCGGTGAAGCGCCACCAGCCCTCCAGCAAACCGTAGGTCACGTGGGTGTAGACCGGATTTTGGGTCAGCTCTTGCACCAGCAGCGCTCCGTCGCGCTTGAGCAACACCTTACAGTGGGCCAGCGCGCGTTCGATATCCTGGGTCGCATGCAGGACGTTGGCGGCGATGACGACGTCGTACCTGCCTGGCTCCAGGCCTTGTGCCTGCGGATCGCGCTCGACGTCGAACGTGCGGTAGTCGACATAGCCCGGCAGGCTCAGCGCGGCCTTGCGATCGGAGGCGAGGAACGCGGCGGAGAGATCGGTGAATGCGTATTCGTCGATCGCATCGGGTTGTGCGCGCAGCGCGTCGATCACACGGCGCGTCGTGGCACCGCGCCCGGCGCCGACTTCGAGGATGCGGATCCTGGCGCCGGGCTGATGCCGACGCAGGCGTGCGACGCGCTCGGCGACGATGTCGGCGATCACCACGCTGCAATGGCGCAGCGCCGGATCGTTGAAGTAGCTGTCCGCCGCCGCGATCGACGTGCGCTCGGAGAACGCGACGTCGACCGCCGAACGGCGGCCTGTCAGGACCTCCGCGAGCGCCTCCAGCATGGTCTGCGCATACGCGCGCAGCGCGATGTTTCCGCGCGCTTCCCGTAATCGCGCCCAGGCCTGCGCGGGCGCGCTGTCGACGGCCGTCGCGGCATATACGCCGTCGTGGCTGCGTTGCAGGTAACCATGCCGGACCAGTTCGTCCAGCGAGCGTTCGAACCATGGACGGTAGGCATCGAGAATGCGGGCGTCGCAACGGATGGTCTCCGCGGCGCGCGGTGCAGCGAAATCGCACAGTGCGCGCAACTGCGACCACAGCACCGCGACGATCGCTTGCTCCAGCGCCGCATCCTCGGCAATCAGCGCGTCCGCACCGGCCAGTGGCGTTTCCGCCTGCGGCGCGGTGGCGTCCGCTACGAGCGAACGCGGCTGGATCTCTAGGCGGTGGTCCTGGTCGACACCGATCGCCGCCAGACCGGCACGATCCTGTACCCGCAGGTAGCCGTACTGCATCAATGGCGCGTTCAACATGCGCAAGGCGGCATTGACCGCTTCGGGCGCCTGGATCGCCGCGATGCCGGCCTTGGCCATGCGCGTGCGGTGGTATTCGGACGCGACCGCGCCCACCTCGCCCCAATACCCCCAGTTCACCACGCGCACGCGGCAGCGCGCCGCCGCGCCCCAGGCCAGCGCGAACGCGTCTTCGAAACAACTCGCGGCGGCGTAGTTGCTTTGCCCCGGCAAGGTCGCGAACGCGTTCATGCTGGAAAAGAACAGGGCAAAACGCAGGCGGTCGGGATCCAATACCTGGGCCAGGCGCACGCAGCCGGCGACCTTGGGCGCGAGCACCTCGCGCAGTTCGTCGGCGGACAGGCGCTCCACCGAGCGGTCGGCCAGCGTCATGGCCGCGTGGATCAGGCCATCGATCTTGCCGAAACGCGCCTGGATCGCGTCGCGCGCGCGTTCCAGGCTTGCGCGGTCGGCGGCATCGCCCTGGATGTAGTGCACGCGCGGCCCCAGCGAGGCGAGCGCGTCGATGCCGGCCTGGATCGCGGCTTGCGGCCGCCGTCCCATCCACACCAGCTGGAGATCGGGCGTGCGCTGCAGCAGCGCACGGCTGAAGGCCTGGCCGAGGCCGCCGGCGCCGCCGATGATCAGACAGACCGATTCCGCCGCGACGATGTATTCGTCCTGCGGCGGGTCGGTGACCACGCAGGCGCGGCGTTCGTACCAGCCATGGTTGCGATACGCCAGCACCGGGCCGCGTTCGAAATCCGCGCGGGTCAACGCGTGCAGCGGTAGCGACGCGTCCGCCGGCACGTCGATGAGCCGCGCGCGCCAGTTCGGGTACTCGCGCGCGATGCTGCCGATCATGCCTTGCAGGCCGGCATGCACCGGATCGATCCGGGCGGCGCTGGCTGGCGCGGGTGTCGATCGGGTCAGCGTCAGCCAGTCGATGCAACGGTGGCCGTAGCCTGCGGCCAGCAAGGCCTGCGCAAGCGTGAGGCAGCGGAACACGCCGCGCGTCTGCGCGTCGAGCATCGCGTCATCGGTCAATGCGAGCGCGTCGTCGTCGACCAGCCACAGCAGCCGGCGGATGTCGCTGCGTTCGGCGATCGCGCGCCGCAAGCGTTGTGCGTCGTCGATTACCTCCGCGGACAGGAAGCGAATGCCAGCATCGCAATCGGCAAGAGCGGCACGGGCCTGGGTCGTGCCGCCTATCACCAACATCACGCCGTCGCTCGCGACCCGATCGCCGCCGGAATCCACCGGTATCCACGCCGGCGCCACGAACAGGCCTTGCGATGCCATGTCGGCCGCATCGGCCGGCACGGTCGATGCGATCTCGTCGTGCACCAGCAGCCGCTCCTGCGCCGCGGGGTGAAACGCGAAGTCGCTGAAGCGCACGCACAGCGTGCCGTCGTCGTCGCACAGATCGATATCGAACGCCGTATGAGCGCCGCTGACGGCGGCCGTGGCATCCCAGCGCACCACCGCCCAGGCCGCAGCCGTACTGGCATGCAACACCTGCACGTGCCGGCAACGCGAAGGCCGCGCGCCCGGCGCCAGTCGCCAGGCGGTGCGCGCATCGAGATGGCAGGCGATGACGCTCTGCAGGGCACCATCGAGTATTCCCGGATCCAGGGCGAGCCCCGCGCTCGGCGTGCCGGTGAGCGCGAGCCGCGCCACGGCTTCGCCGTCTCCGAGCTGCACTTCGCGGATGGTGCGATGGCTGGATCCGTAGTCGAAACCGATGTGCGAGAACGCTTCATAGCACTGCGCCGACGCATGGGTCGCATGCCGGCAACGCGCGCGGACCGCGGCGATGTCCACCTGTGGGCGATCGACCGCCGCCTCGCGCGCGATCGTGCCGCTGGCGTAGACGACGTCCGGTGCCTGGCGCTCGCCATGGGCGCCGACTTCGAAGCGTATTGGTGCAGATGCATCGCCATGCAGCCACACCGACAACGACGCCGCACCGGCAGGCGCGAACGGCGCCAGCCACCGCACTTGGTCGAATCGGATCGAGCGCGGTGCGGCCGATGGCTGGTCCGCTCCCGCACGCTCCGGCGCTGCGTACTCGAGCGCCGCCCGGACCAGTTCCAGATAGGCCACGGCCGGCAACAGCCGCGCGCCATCGATGATGTGATCGGTCAGATAGGTCTCGTCGCCGTCCAGGGCAAGATCCAGCCGCCGCAGCAACACCTGCTCGCCCGACAGACGCAAGCCGCCGGATTTGGCCGCGGTGCCCGCTGGGTAAGTCGATTGCGGCAATGGAAACCGGCGCATCTCGAAGGCGTAGGTCGGCAGGCTGCAACGGTGCGGCGCATGCGCGCCGAAGACGGTGCTCCAGTCGATGGCCTCGCCCTGGACCCAGCGTCGCACCAGCTGCGTGGCGACCTGCGCGGACACCAGCGCGCTTTCGAGCACGGCTTGCGCCGGTACGTCGCCGCCGGCGGGTGGCCGGTGCAGATCGACGTGACCGTGGTGCACCTGCTCCGGTGCTATGTCTTCGCCGAGCGCGCGCAGGCATCCGGTTAACGCCTGGTGCGAATCGGCGACGAAGCCCAGGCGGTGGGCCATGGCTTCGCGTCCGCAGGCCAGGGTGTGGCTGATGTCGAGCAATGCGTTCGCGCCGGCCGGCTTGTCCTCGACCGCCTTCAGCAGCGCGGCGATCTGAGCCTGCAAGGCTTGCGCACTGCGCGCCGACAGCAGCACAGGGAAACACCGCGCCGATGTCGGCGCGCGCGGCGGCGCGCAATACTCTTCGACCAGCGCATGGGCGTTGACTCCGCCGAAGCCGAACGAACTCACGCCGGCGCTGCGCGGCGCCGGTGCACCGTCGCGTTGCGGCGCCTGCCACGGCTGCGACTGTTCGACCACGTAGAACGGGCTGCCGTCGGTCACCACGTAGGGATTGCGCGGCTGGCTGTGCAGGGTCGGTGCCAGGGTCCGATGTCTGAGCTGCAGCAATACCTTGATCAGACCGGCGATGCCCGCGGCGATCTCCAGGTGGCCGATGTTTGCTTTCACCGATCCCAGCGCGCAATACCCCGTCTGCGGCACGACACCGTAGCGATCGCTCAGCCGGTCGAACGCCGACTTCAGCGCTTCGACCTCGATCGGGTCGCCGAGTGGGGTTCCGGTGCCATGGCATTCGATGTAGCCGATGCTGTGAGGATCGGCATCGACCAGGGAATACGCGCGATAGATCAGGTCGGCCTGCGCACGCGGGTTCGGCGCGGTCAACGAGCGCGCCGCGCCGCCGTGGTTCTCGACGGTGGAACGGATCACACCGTGGATATGGTCGCGATCGCGTACCGCCAGCGAAAGCCGCTTGAGCAGGAACAGGCCGATGCCCTCGCTGCGTACGTAGCCGTTGGCCTCGCTAGAGAAGGTTTTGCAGCGCGCATCCGGGCTCAGCATGCCGGCGCGTGCGTAGCTGCCATAGAGGTACGGCGTCAACATCAGGTGGGCAGCTCCGGCCAGTGCCAGCTCGCACTCGCCGCTCTGGATCGCGCGCACCGCGCGATGCAGCGCCACCAGCGAACTCGAACACGCCGTATCGATGGCCTCGTTGGGGCCACGGAAATCCAGGTGATGGCTGATCCGGTTGGAGGTGACCGACGACAGCAGGCCGGTCGAGGTATATCCCTCCGCCGGGCGATCGGCGCGGGCGATGACGCGGACGTAATCGTGCACCTGCAGGCCGATAAATACGCCGGTATCGCTGCCGGCCAGCGAACGCGGCGCGTAGCCGGCGTCCTCGATCGCGCGCCATGCGTGCATCAGCAGCAGGCGCTGGTGCGGATCCATGGTCGCGGCTTCGCGAGGAGAGATGTTGAAGAATAGAGGGTCGAATTCGTCGATGCCGCTGATGAATCCGCCCTTGCGCATTTCGATGCCGAGTTCTTCGGAGTCGCCGCGCACCGATTCCCACTCGAAGCGGCCCGGTGGCACCGTGGTGATGCAGTCCCTGCCCTGGATCAGATTGCTCCAGAATTCATCCAGGTCCGCGGCCAGCGGCAGCGCGGCGCTGACGCCGATGATTGCGATCGGCTCGCCCGCGGCCTGCACCTCGCGCTCCTCGCGGCCGCCCCGTGCCGACGGATCCTTCCAATAACGGCTGATCCATCGCGGCATCTGGTACGAGCCCATCGAGGTTCTCCTGATATCAGATGCCGTCGGCGCGTAGCGCTTCGACGGGTGCGAGTTGGGAGGCACGCAGCGCAGGCAGCACGCCGAATACGAAACCGATGGCGATGGCGATCAGCAGCGGATTGATCACCACCGCAGGCTGCACGCTAACTGGCCACTCCGTCCAGCGACCGAGCACGAACACGGCCAGGGCGCCCAGCGCCACGCCCATGCACCCGCCGATCACGCTCAACAGGCAGGCCTCGGTCGCAATCATCGCGGCGATGTCGCGTTTCTTGGCGCCCAGCGCACGTCGCAATCCGATTTCCGACTTGCGCTGGGTCACGTTGAAGTAGGTGACCGTGAAGATGCCCACGCCACCGAGTATCAGCAGCGTGGCCGCCAGGAATTGCCCGATTCTGCCGATCAGCGCGTTGCTGACCCGGGTGGCTTCGTTCTGCCTGACCAGCCCCAGGATCTCGAAATTGTCCTCGCCGTTGGCCCGCATCCCACGCGACCTGCGCAGGATCTGCGCAGTCGCCGCTTCCACCGCGGGCATCTGCTGCCAGTCGCGCGTCTGCACCAGCAGATGCGACAGGCTTTCGACGTTGTACAGTCGCCTGAGAGAGGTCTGCAGCGGCACGAATACGTTGGTGTCCTCGCTCTTGCCGTCCGGCCCCAGCCCCTTTTCGCGCAACTCCCCGATCACCATGAACGGCACGCCGGCCACGATCAACATGTCGCCGACCAGGGAGCCCCCGGCGCGCACCGAGCGGGCGACGCCCGCGCCGACCACCGCGACCCGCTCCATGCGGCGGTCGTCGAGATCGTCGATCAGCCGGCCTTCGCCGAGCTTCCATTTCCTGGCCTGGAAGTATTGCTCGGTCACGCCGAGCACGGTGGTGGGAAAGCTTTTTCGGGTGTTCTTCACCACTACGCTGTTGCGCTGCAGTACGGGCAGCACGCGCTGCACGCCGGCAACTTCGTAGCCGATTGCATCTGCGTCGGCGAGAGTGAGCTTGGCATCGGCGACGGCACCGGACCGGGCGATGCTCGACCGCCCGGTCTGGACCATGAACATGTTCTTGCCGACCACCTCGGTCAGCGCTTGCAAGCGGCGCTGGGTACCCGCGCTGGAGGCCATGATCATCATCACCGCGGCGCTGCCCATGGCGATGGCGAAGATCGCCAGCAGCGAGCGCAACCCCGACACGCGCAAGGCAATGAACAGGATCGTTGCTTGCAGGCGCAATCGCTGTAGGAAAACCGACGCGGCCATCCAGTGGTGCTCCTATGGGCAGAGTGAGCCGCTCGTGTTCATTTCTGACGTAGAGCGATCACCGGATCCAGTCTTGCGGCCCGCCTGGCGACCAGCAGGGTGCTCAGCGCGGCGGTGGCGACGGCGGCGGCGACCAGGGCCAGGATCACCAGGAACGGGGTTTTGTGCATCACCAGCCCAAATTTTTCCAGCAGCATCGACGCGGTGGCCAGAACGATGATCTTGGCCAGCAACAATCCGGCCAACGAAGCCGTCACCGCCACCAGCACCGCTTCGATCAGCAACTGCCACTGTACGTCGCTGCTGCGCGCGCCGATCGCCTTTCTCAGGCCGATCTCGGCGGTGCGCGCCTTGATGCTCATCACCATGACCATGGCGATCACCACGCCCGACAGCGCGAAGCCGATGGCCGCCGCAAGCGCGACGAATGTCTTGATGGTGAAGAACGAATCGTCCAGGCGATGCTGGATATCGACCGGTGTCACGATGGGAAACGGATCGCCGGCAGCCGGATCGTAGGGATGGAGTTCTTGCAGCACCTCGGAAATCCGCCGCGCCGCCTCCTTCATGCGCGCTGGATCGGACAGCACGAACGTGACGCTGGTAACCGAATCGATTTTTTCGACCTGATCCATCAGCGTGGTGTACGGCAACTGGATAAAATCGTCCTGATCGTTGCCATGAGGATCCAGGCCGATGGTTTCCAGCACGCCCTTGACTTTGAACGAAATACCGTCGATGGAGATCTGCTGGCCGACCGGCGATTCATTCGGAAACAACGTCGTTGCGACCGAAGATCCCAGCAAGGCGACGCGGGCGCGGCCGGAGACCTCGGATTGGGTGAAGTACTCACCCGCGTCCACGTCGCGGTTGCGGATGTGCTGGGCGCGTTCGGAATTGCCGGTGATCAAGGCCATGGTCGCGTTCGGGCCGACCCTGACCACGCGTTGTCCGCTGAACACCAACGGGTCCCAGTCCTGGATCTCCTTGACCGTGGCCAGGATCGAATCGATGTCCTTGATGGTCAGCCGCAAACCTTCGGCATCCCAGGTCTCGTTGCCGGACTGCGGGGTCAGCACGATCGCATCGGTCGGATAAATCCGGCTGAAATAAACGGTGAACCGGTCGCGCGTGTTGACCAGCGCCAGCGCGATCAGCGTGGTCGCGCAGACGCTGATCACGATGCCGATCGACATCAGCATGGTTTGCAGACGAAAGCGCAGCAGCCGGGTCAGCGACATGCGCAACAGCAGGCTGGCGTTCACGCCTGCACCCCCTGGGCGTCGTCGACGATGACCCCGCCGCTGATGGTGATGACCCGGTCCGCGCGCCTGGCGACCTCCGGATCGTGGGTGACCAGAACGATGGTGGTGCCGCGGTCGTGCTGCTTGCGGAACTCGTTCATGATGTCGTCCGACGCCACCTTGTCCAGGTTGCCGGTGGGCTCGTCGGCCAGCAGGATTTTGGGCTCGTTCACCAACGCGCGCGCGATCGCCACGCGTTGCTGCTGGCCGCCGGACAATTCGCTCGCGTAGTGGCTCATGCGGTCCGACAGGCCTACCGCGGCCAGCGCCGCTTCGCCGAGGCTTTTGAAATCCTTGCGGTTGGCGTACAGCAGCGGCAGCTGTACGTTCTCCAGCGCGGTCGTCCTCGGCAGCAAATGGTAGCTTTGAAACACGAAGCCGATGAAGCCGTTGCGCAGCGAGGCGAGCTCGTTGTCCGACAGCCCCTGCACCGCGCGCCCGTTGAGCAGGTACTGGCCCGCATCGGGCCGGTCGAGCAGGCCGATCAGGTTCATCAGGGTGCTCTTGCCCGAGCCGGACGGACCCACGATCGCGATGAACTCGCCCTTGCTGATCGTCAGCGACAATCGATCGACGGCGCTGACGGGCGCCTCGCCGTTCTTGCGGTAGATCTTGCTGACGTCCTTGAGCTCAATCATCTGCCCCGCCTCCGTATTCCGCGACCCACAGCTGGCCATCCACGAGGACGGTCTGGCCGGCGCCGACACCGGAACTGATTTCGACCTGCTGCGAATTGCCCGCACCAGTGCGGACCCTGGTCTTGGTCCAGCCCTCTCCGTCGCGGACCAGAACGTAGCTGCTGCCGCCCTGCCGGATCACGGCGCTGCGCGGCACCAGCACGATACCACCCTTGGAGCGCAGCACGAAGTTGACCCGCGCAGTCATTTCCGGCCGCAGCGACAACTCCTTCTTGTCGAGTATCTCGACGATGACGATGTAGTTGACCACGCTGTTGACAAGCTCGGCCTTGGGCAGGATCGCTCTTACCACGCCCTTCTGCACTTCCGATGCGAACGCGTCGACGGTGAAGGTGACCTCCTGCCCGGTACGGATCTGGCCGATGCTGCTTTCGTCGATATTGCACTCGATCTGCAGGCGCTGAAGATCGACGATGGTGACGAAGGTCGGGGCCGAGAAGCTGGCAGCCACCGTTTCGCCTTGATAGGTACTGACCGATTCGATCATCCCCGAAATCGGCGCGGTGATGGTCGCGTAGCCCAATTCGATGCGCGCCTGGCGCAATTCCGCCTGCGCCCGCCTGACCGTGGACGCGCGCACCTGCGCATCGCGACGAAACCCGTCGACCTGGTTGCGCGAGATATCGCTGATCTGGGAAAAACGCTGCAACTGCACCTGGGCATACGCGTGCTCGGCATTGGCGGTGGCCAGGTCTTCCTCGAGCGCGTCGATGCGCGCGCGCATCTGGCTGGTGTTGATGACGGCGAGGACGTCGCCCTGCCTGACCATGTCGCCCACATTGACGCGCAACTGTTCGACGATGCCGGAGATCTGCGAGCCGACCTTGACCTGTCCGCCGACGTCGGGTTTGATCGCACCGATGGCGATGATCGAATCTTCCAGCGTGCCGCGCTTAGTCACCAGCGTGGCCCATCGGCGCTGGTTCTGCTCTTGCGGGGGGCGGCTAAAAACGAAAGCTGCGATCGTCGCGATGGCGACGATCAGCAAGGCAAGAACCACGTAACGCTTGGTCATAGGGCACGCTTGCAGCGAAGCAGATCCATGCATGGCGAGGCGAATACCGCCCAGCGCAGGCCGCTTATTGCGAATGCGGCGACCGGCGTCCCCTCATGCGGGGTAGTGGTTGTCCGTATATCCCATCGCCCGATCATATGCATTCGAAAGCGGGCTTGCAAGCGCAGTTTGGAGCTCTAAAAATGCACATCCGTGCAGCTTCGGCGGGCGCTGCGACGGCGCAGAGCGAGTACCGCATTCGCTTCGCATGCCGCGTGCAGTGATCGCGGGGCGGCGTCGCTTTGCGTCGTCGCAGTCGGACGCTAGCGTTTTCGAGCGCCCTCTCGCTGCCTGGATTG
This sequence comes from Xanthomonas sp. NCPPB 1826, assembly GCF_056725285.1. Classification (NCBI taxonomy): domain Bacteria; kingdom Pseudomonadati; phylum Pseudomonadota; class Gammaproteobacteria; order Lysobacterales; family Lysobacteraceae; genus Xanthomonas; species Xanthomonas sp. NCPPB 1826. The sequence continues at coordinate 2,646,430 of NZ_CM161521.1, read as the reverse complement.
CAGTATATTGAGGCCGCGCTTACCACTGCCGCCGATCGCGAGCGGCCCCACGCAAGATCATCGGACGAACTGCGAAGGTGAAGGAGCTGGCCTGGTGACTGAAGCCGCTGCGACAGATGTCCCGCGAGATGCGTCCTGTGAGCCGTTCGTGCTCGCCGCGCTCGACCCATGTCCGCGCGTGTATGCGAACCAGCCCGGGATGCGCACCGGTTCGGCTGCGTCGGATGTAATGCAGTGGCCAAGCTGCCATTGCCTTGCCTAACTTCCTGAGGGACACCACGGCATGCGTATCGTTGCATTGATGTGGCGTCAGTCGGCACCACTGTTCCTGTTGTGCATACTGAGCGATGCAGTCAACGCGGTCAGCAACCTCGGGCTAATCCTGCTGGTGTCCAAAGCCTTGCGCAATCCGTCCAACGTGGCCCTGCTGTGGCCGCAGTTCGTGTTGCTGATCGCGCTGGTGATCGCGACCACGCTGCTGTCGTCGGCCGCGGTCAACCGCCTGGTGAGCGGTTGCACGCTGACGATGCGTCAGGATCTACTGCAGGCGATTTTTCGCACCCCATTGAGGATGCTGGAAGAGATCGGGCCGCCGCGCTGGCTGACCACGCTCGGCGAAGACGTCGGCCAGGTCGGCGTGGCGATGCCGGGCCTGATCGGCGTGCTGCGCAACTTCGTGTTCCTCACCGTCGCGCTCGGCTACCTGGGCTGGATGTCGCCGATCGCGCTGGTGCTGGTGGTCGCCGCGACCGCCGTCAGTATCGTCACCCATCACGTGTGCTGGCGGTATGCCTCGCGGATTCTGGAACTGCTGGGCAAGCAGCGCGAGATCGCCTCCGGCATCGGCCGGGATCTCGCCGACGGACTCAAGCAGCTCAAACTGAGCAGACGCCAGCGCGATCAGATGACCCGCTCGGCGTCGCAGAACCAGCAGCGCATCAACGCCTTGCAGCAGCGCTCGGCGCTGATCTTCAGTCTGTCCGGCTCCCTGCACACGGTGTGGATCTTCAGCCTGCCGCTGCTGATGATCTACGGCACCTCGATCGGCCTGCTCGGGCCGGAAATCGGCTATACCGCGCCATTGCTGATGTTTTTCGTGCTTACCCCGCTGATCGCGGTGATGCAGGGATTCCAGACCAACGCGCAGGCGACGTTCGCGCTGAACCGGATCCGCGACCTCACCGGCTTGCTGGAACGAGAGCTGGAGACGCACGCCGAAGGCGGCGCCGACGCAGCCGGCGACAAGCCGGCAATCCAGCGGATCGAAGCGCGCTCGCTGAGCTATACCTATCAGAAGGATGGCGAGCCCACCCTGGTCATCGGTCCGATCGACATCACCCTGCACGCCGGCGAATCGCTGTTCATCGCCGGCGGCAACGGCAGCGGCAAGACCACGGCCGGAAAGATGCTGTGCGGCCTGTACGTGCCAGGCGCCGGCAGCCTGATCGTGGACGGCGTGGAGATCGACGAATCCAACCGCCACCTGTATCGCGCCAACGTCTCCGCCCTGTTCAGCGACTTTTCGCTGTTCCATTCGCTGTCGGGCAGCGACTACGACCGCCAGGTCACCGACACCTCCCTGGACATGTTCGGCCGGACCCGGCTCTCCCACCTTCAGCTGTCGCGCGAGAGTCTGCTGGCGCAGGCCGCGCACTTCTCCACCGGCGAGCGACGCCGCGTCGCCCTGCTGCTGCTGTTGATGGAGAAGAACCAGATCATCCTGTTCGACGAATTCGCCGCTGAGCAGGACGCCGAGCATAAAGCCTGGTTCTACGACGAACTGCTTCCCTGGCTCAAGCAGGCGGGCAAGATCGTCATTGCGATCACCCACGATTTGCGCTTCCTGGACCGCGCCGACGTCAGCATGGTGTTCGATCGCGGCAACCCGCCAGTTTGCCAGCGCGCCGGCGATCGTACCGCCGCCTTCGCCCCGGCCGATCCGGCCGCAAGCGCCGCGCCGTTGCGTGCGCCGGCGCCGTTGTGACGCGCCGCATCGCGCAACGCCATCCCGGCCGCGTGTGCGCGGGGCCGGGACGGACCACGTACCGCCCGAGTGGCGCGCCGGCGATCCATCCAACGGCTTGAACCCACCGATCCGACGGCGGTAACGACTCCATGTGCGGAATTGCAGGCTTCCTGGATTTTCACGGCGCGGCGCAACCCGCGCACGAGCGCGCGTCGATCCTGCACAGCATGGGCCTGCAGCTGGCGCGCCGCGGGCCGGATGAGGAAACCCGTTACTGCGACGACAGGCTGTCACTGGTGTTCCGCCGCCTGTCGATCGTCGACGTGGCTGGCGGCGCGCAGCCGTTCTGGAACCAGGAGCGCAGCATCGTGGCCGTGGTCAACGGCGAAATCTACAATCACCGCGAGCTGCGCGCACAGCTCGGCGACCGCCATGTGTTCCGCAGCCATTCGGACTGCGAGATCGTCGTCCACCTATACCAGGAATTCGGTGTCGAGGCCTTCGCCCGCCTCAACGGCATCTTCGCTCTGTGCATCTGGGACATCGGGCAACGCAAGCTGGTGCTCGCGCGCGACCATCTCGGGGTCAAGCCGATGTTCTATTGCGACGGCCCGGATACGTTCCTGTTCGGATCCGAAATCAAGGCGCTGCGCGCCCATCCGCAGTGCTCGCCGGAACTGGACTGGAGCGATCTCCACCTTGGCGGCCCGCGCGACGGCATGCACGATCCACGCTATGCGCTGCGCCTGCCGAGCTACGTGGAGGGCGTCGACGTCCTGCCGGGCGGCCATTATCTGACGGTGCATGACGGCCGGTGCTCGCGGCCGCAGGCTTACTGGCGCATCGAAGACACCGAGATAGAAGCGGCGGCCAGCCCGCAACAGCTGTGCGAACGCTATGCGGACCTGCTCGAAGCCTCGGTCCATGCCCAGTTGATGAGCGACGTGCCGGTCGGCATCTTCCTCAGCGGCGGCCTGGACTCGTGCACGATCGCCGCCATCGCCAGGCGCTATCGCCCGGACATCCATTGCCTGAACATCGTCGAGGAGACGGTCGAAGCCTCCGGCGATGCCGATGCGGCTCGCAGCCTGGCCGCGCACGCCGGCCTGCGTTTTTCGCAGGTGCGCTTTCGCGCCGATCATTTCCTCGCCGAACAACCGCTCGGCCTGGAGGAACTGGAGTATTTCGTCTGGATGATGGATACGCCGTTCCTGGACCCGGAAATCTTCTTCAAGCACGAGGCGCATCGCTTCCTGAAGACGCAGCGGCCCGAGCTCAAGGTGGTGCTGCTGGGCCAGGGCGCCGACGAGTTCGCCGGCGGTTATTCCAACAGTTACGCAGCCCCGCATGTCTCGTGGGATGGCTACTTGAAGGCGCAGCGCGTGGCCGCGTTCGCGCCGCCCTATCGCGACTGGATCGACCGCGACAACGTGCGCGATCGCGAGCGGCTGTCGTACCGTCCGCTCATGCGCTCGTTCGTGTGCTCACTGCAGCGATACAACCTGTGGCACGAGGATCGCACCAGCGCCGCCCAGGGGGTCGAGTCGCGAGTGCCGTTTCTGGATCCGCGCCTGGTGGAGTTCCTGTGGTCGATCCCGGAATCGGCGCATGCGCAGCTGTTCTGGGACAAGCAAATCGTGCGCAAGGCAGCGTCACGCTGGATGCCCGAGCGGTTTTGCCAGAGACCGAAAGTGCCGTTTTTCCAGGGTAACGACACCTCGTCGATCACGCGGATGTTTTTCGTATTGTTTCGCAACGCGTGGCCGTCGTTCGTCGAGAAGTACGTCGACGTTGCCGACAGCCTGTTCGACACCAGGGCGGCGGCGCAGTTGGCGCAGCAGGCGGCCACGGACCCGGCCGCGCTCATCGGTCTGTTCCGGCTGATGGCGTTGGCGATCTTCGAGCGCCAAGGCAGCCGCACCGCCCAGACGCATTACCCCGGCTTCATGACCGCGCCCTCGCCACTGCACGCGGACGCTTGAGCGTGCCGCGACCGGCGTGCGGGCAATCGCTCAGCCGCCATGCAGCCACTTTTGCAGGGAGTGTGGCGCGGCCGGCGGTGCCGGCGCGGTGGTCGCCTGCCACAGCACGATCTGCCATTTGTTGGCGCGGTGCGCCCACACCCGGGTGGTCACCACATCGACCTGGCCCTTCCAGCCACCGAATTCTCCGGCCACTTTTTCCGGACCGCTGACGACGGCAAAATCGCCGTACATCCGTGTCACCATGGTCTTGTTGACGTAGCTCGAATACACGCGATCCTTGGTCACCAGCACCAGGTACGCGCTCTTGTTCATGCGCGCGCCGTCGGAGCCTACATAGATCACGTCCTCGGCGATGACCGAGTCCAGGAAGACCAGGTCCTTCTTCACGAACGCCGTCGCCAGCCGGGCTTCCAGCTCCCGGATGACGGCGTTGTCGGCGGCCGCCGCAGCTGGTGCGGCTGGCGCGGCCGGCTGCGCGCAAACGCCCACGGTGGTCGCAAGCAGCCCGCCGAAACAGCAGGCGACGGCCATTGCGCGGGTGACGGATCCGATGCTCATTGCGCTCTCCTGTGTTCGATGGTGAATGCGTTTGGGAATGTGCGATCAGGCGCGGAACGAATAGCTGAGCGAAACGACTTTGTCCTCGGCGAACACGCAATGGAACCAGCCCAGCGGATTGACCAGGATCTCGCCAGGTCCGAGCCGTACCTGCAGGGCGCGCGCGTTCGCATACAGCGGATACCGCGCGTGGTCGGCGGCGGACGGATCGACGCGACAGGGTTGGCTGTTGGTGTAGGCGATCGAGGGATACAGGAATTCGCCCTGGTCGGGCGGGAACATCAGCACGCGCTTGTAACCGTACAGTTGCGCCAGCAATCCGTGCAGATCGTCGCGATGCAGCAACGTCACCGGCCGCGTCCCCGCCCCGCCCTGCCCCATCCACAATTGCGCGATCGCGGGCGGCCCGTGGCGATCGAAGAATGGCGGCGCGAAGGCCTGCTGCAGCGCGGCCGGGATCTGGCAGCCATGGGTGTAGATGTCCTCCGCCCCGCTGCCGTCCAACGCACGCACCAGGTCCGAGATATCGCGTTGCTGGACGATGCGCGGATCGATGGTCAGTGCGCAATGCCCAAACCGCTCGGCAAACTCCTGCAGGCTGCGCGGCAGTGGCCAGGCGTCCAGCGCGCCTTCCACCACCACCGGACGCTGCTCTGCCAGGCAGGCCAGCACTTGTTCGGTCGATGGCCGATACAGGCGCTCGATCGCTGCGACCGGTGCGCGCGAGCCGCTGATGCGGGTGGCCTCCTGGAATCTCGCCACGGTCGCCGCGGACGGGCGGCGCAGCAGCAGGCCGAGCGAAAACGCCAGGCTCAGGTCGCCCTGCACCTGCATCTGCTGAGCGAACGTCGGCGAACGGAACTCGATCGATTCGGGGCTGTCGAGCACGAAATTGGCGATCGCCGACGTCATGCGCACGGTACTGGACGGATTGGGATGCGCACCGTCGCCATAGGCGATGCCGTCGGCGTCCGCCACGACATGGAACTGCTCACCTGCCTGGCCGTCGATCTCGAACGCGCACACGCCCCGCTGGCCACTGGCGTGATAGGCGTCGTGCAGGCGCTCGAACATCCTGGGGCCGAAAGTGTCCATGCTCGAACTCCTTGTCGCGTCGGTTCGTCGGTAGCCTAGCGCGCGTGATGTACTTCGAGGTGCGTGCGGAGCGTCCTGTGGTGCGTCGAGACAAGGCATGCGTTGCGGCCCAGGCTGGTGGCCGGGGCAACGCGCGCAACGCAGTATCGGCGCGCACGGAACGCTTCCTAAGACGCGCGGGCCGGCGGCCGGAGTGCCGCGGCCAGCACCTGCGCGACTGCTGCGGCCCGCGCAGGTGCCATGATCGTCCAGTGATCGGCGTCCATTTCCGTCAGTGTCACGTCCTCGCCCAGGCGCCGAGCGTGAGCCCGCGCCTGCGACGTGTCCATCGACGCGGAAGCGAAGACGTACTGGATCGGGGAATTGATCGCGTTCGGCATATGCGTTGTTCCTGCCTGCAGCAGTCGGCGACGTAGGGCGATGATAGCCCAGTCCGGCGCGGCGTCCGAATGCGTTTCATCCGCTGCCACGGCTTCGGATGGCGGTCGCAGGTGCCTTAGCAGTTGGTCGTCGGCCTGGTCCGGCCATGATTCGGTATCCAGCAGCGCGCAGTCCACCATGCCGACGACGTCGACGGTATGCCCCGCCGATTCGAGCTGAAAGGCCATTTCCTGCGCGATCAGCCCGCCCAGGGACCAGCCGGCCAAGCGATAAGGGCCTTGAACCTGGATCCCGCGCACCGCGCGCAGGTACAGCTCGGCGATTGCGCCGATCGAGGTTTGCGCAGCCGCGTCATCGCTGCGTGCTTGCAAGCCGTAGACGCAGCAGCCTTGCGGCAGCGCTTGCGCCAGAGGCACGCAGGCGGCGACATCGCCGCTGATGTCGTGGATCAGGAACATGTTCTGTTCGTGCGAGCCTTCGCGCATGTGCACCACGCAAGGCGGCAAGGCAAGAACGGGCACTGCGGTCACGCGCGCGGCCAGCGCGGCGAGCGTGGGGTTTTCAAACACTACGGTCAAGGCGATGTCGATGCCTTGGTGGCGCGCTCGTTCGACCAGGCGCATCGCCAGCAACGAGTGGCCGCCCAGTTCGAAGAAATGGTCATGGCGACCGACGTGCGGCAGTTGCAGCAGGTCTTGCCAGATCAGCGCCAGCGCCTGTTCGCGCTCGCCGCGTGGCGGTACGTAGGTTTGCAGCGGCAGCGCGTCTGCGTCCGGCGCCGGCAATGCCTTGCGGTCGAGCTTGCCGTTCGGAGTCAACGGCATCGCCGGCAGCAGCACCAGCGCCGCCGGCAGCATCGGTGTGGGCAAGTGTGCGCGCAGGTGCTGGCGCAGTGCGTCCAGGTCGGGGGATTGCGCGCCCGCGCCGGTCACGTAGCCCACCAGCCGCGCGTGTGCGCCCGTGCCGTGCAGCACCACCGCCGCTTCGCGGACCTGCGGCCAGTCGCGCAGGCACGCTTCGATCTCGCCCAGTTCGATGCGATGGCCGCGCAGCTTCACCTGGCTGTCGTTGCGGCCCAGGTAGTCGAGCGTGCCGTCGGCGCGCCAACGGCCCAGGTCACCGGTGCGGTACAGCCGTGCGCCCGGCGTCGGCCCATGGGTGTCGACCACGAAGCGCTCGGCGGTCAGGCCTGCGCGCGCTTCGTAGCCGCGCGCGACGGCGATGCCGCCGATGTAGAGTTCGCCCGGCACGCCGATCGGGACCGGTGCGCCATGCGTGTCCAGCACGTAGATCCGCACGTTCGCGATCGGGGCGCCGATCGGCACCTCGCCCGCTGGCGGCAGGTGCGCGCAGGCGTAGGCGGTCACGTCCACCGCCGCTTCGGTCGGACCGTACAGGTTGTGCAGGCCCACCTGCGGCCACCGCGCGGCGAATCGCTGCGCCAGCTCGCGCGACAAGGCTTCGCCGCTGCAGAACACCCGTGTCAACGATGCGCAAGTCGAACTTGCGTCGACCGCTTCCACGAAGGCATCCAGCATCGAGGGCACGAAGTGCAGCGTGTCGATGCCTTCGCGCTCGATGAGCGCATGCAGATAGCCTGGATCGCGATGCCCGCCCGGCCGCGCAAACACCAGCCGGGCGCCGGCCAGCAGCGGCCAGAAGAACTCCCATACCGACACGTCGAAACTGCACGGGGTCTTCTGCAGGACGCTCTGGCCGGGTTGCAACGCATAGGCGTCCTGCATCCAGCGCAGCCGGTTGACCACGCCGCGGTGCGCGTTCATCACTCCCTTCGGCCGGCCGGTCGAACCGGAGGTGTAGATCACGTAGGCCAGCTGCGCGTTCGTCAGTCCGGGTACCGCGAGGGCGGCACCGGACAACTGCGCCCAGGTGTGCGGCTGGTCCAGCCACACCTGCTGCGCGGCGCCGACCAACTGCGCCGGCACCGGCGTGCGCTGGGTCTGCAGCACCACCGTCGGCCGGCTGTCGTGCAACATCTCGGCCAGGCGCTGCGGCGGCGCGTCCGGGTCCAGCGGCACATAGGCGCCGCCAGCCTTGAGCGTGGCCAGCAATGCCAGCAACAACGGTACCCCGCGCTCCACGCTCACCGCCACGCGGTGCTCCGGGCCGACCCCGCAGGCGCGCAGATGCCGGGCCAGCCGATTGGCACGCCGGTCCAGTGCGGCGTAGCTGACCTGCTCATTGGCATCGACCGCGGCGATCGCATCGGGCGTGCGCGCCACCTGCGCTTCGAACAGCGTGTGCACCAATCCGTCAGCACAGGCGCGGTCGGTGGCGTTGAAGTCCTGCACCACCTGCCGCCGCGATGCGGCATCGAGCAGGCTCAACGTGGCGAGCGGACGCTGCGGATCCTCGACGATCTGCCGCAGCACGTGCGCGTACGCAGCGGCCCAACGCGCGATCGTGTCCGCATCGAACAGGTCGCTCGCGTAGTTCAGCGTGCCCAGGATGCGATCGCCCGACTCTCCCAGCGTCAACGTCACGTCGAACTGTGCGGTATCGCCGGGCATGGCCAACGGCTGCACGGACAGCCCCGGCAGGCCCAGATGCGCCTTGGGTACGCTTTGCCAGACGAACGCCGCCTGGAACAGCGGTGTATGTGCGAGGCTACGCGGTGGCTTCAAGGCTTCGACCACGTATTCGAACGGCACGTCGGCGTGTTGCTGCGCCTGCAGCACGCGCTCGCCCGCATGCCGAAGCAGCTCGCCGATACTCGCATCCGCGTCGATATCGATGCGCAGCACCAGCACGTTGACGAAGAACCCGATCAGACCTTCCAGCTCCTTGCGAAAGCGGTTTGCGGTGGGACTGCCGATCAACACGCAGGACTGACGGCTCAAGCGCGACAGCAGCACGCTCCAGCCAGCCAGCAACGTCGTAAACATCGACACGCCATGAGCCCGGCTGCACGCCTTGAGTGCAATGACCAGTTGTGGATCCAGCTCGATGCCGACGCTGCCGCCGCGATAACTCTGGATCGGCGGCCGTGGCCGATCGCCGGGCAGCTCGGTCGTCGCCGGCGCATCGGCCAGTGCCCGTCGCCAATACGCCAACTGCTGTTCCAGCCGCGCCCCCTCGAGCCTCTCTCGCTGCCACTCGGCGTGGTCGGCGAACTGGATGCGCAAGGGAGGCAACGGATTGTCCTGGTGCCGCGACAGCGCGTAATAGAGCGCGCCGAGCTCGTTAGTCAGGATGCCCATCGACCACGCATCGGAGACGATGTGATGCATGGTGATGAGCAGCACGTGCTCGTCCGCGCTCAGTCGGATCAAGCAGCCACGCACCAGCGGGCCGCGCTCCAGATCGAAGGCTTGCGTCGTCTCGTGCCCGACGATATCGCGCAAGCGCTCGCCGGCGTCTTTCACGCCGCTCAGGTCGTGCTGGCGAACGCTCGCGTGCGCCGCGGCGCTTATCGACTGATAAGCATCGCCATCGATCTGGCGGAAGGTGGTGCGCAGGGTCTCATGCCGCTGAACGATCAGATCCAGCGCATCGAGCAATGCACGACGATCCAGCGCGCCGCGCAAGCGCAGCCCGCCGTGGATGTAGTAGGCGCGATCGGCCCCCTTCAGGCGTGAAAGAAACCAGAGCCGTTGCTGCGCCAACGACGCCCGCAATGGCCTGTTGCGGTCGGCGATCGCGATCGGCTCGATGGGCTGGTGATCGTTCAATCACCTGGCCTTGCGCCGATCGAGAAACGCCGGACCGACCGCTGCATCGGCATGCGCCGACATCCGGCTTGAATCCACCCTGCGACGATCGCCTTCGCCCACGCAGTCGTGCGTACCGACGACAACGCAAGCACCCGCCATGCCGATGCGCGGCAAAGCGCGCCCGCCCTCAGAATTCATGATCGCACTCTCGCGCTATGCCCGGGGAGCGGGCTTCGGCTCAGCCAAGCAGTTGCAGATGACCCGTGCCTTTTAGCGTGGCCAGATCCAGCCGCGCGTTGCAGCGGACATGGGCGCCGTCGAGCGTGAGCGTGCCGGCCAGACTGACTTCGCCCGAGCCGGCCTCGAAGTCCGCTTTGCTCGTGTCGGTGTTGGCCGGGTCGATACGGATGCCGAGCTCGGTGCCGCCCTGAGTGTTGGGAAAGACGACGTGCACGTAGCCGCGATCGATCGACCGGCGCAGGACGCTGGCGCTGGTTTCCGGACGGGAGATGAAATGCACCGGATGCTCGCCGTCGGCCAGCCGCTGGTACAGCGGCACGGGTTCGTCATCGACGGGCACCTCGGTTTCGGCGACGGGAGGATTGCGCGCCATCTCCTCCATATGCTGTCGCAGGCTGAGCGGACGCATGTCGGTCCAGACCTGTTCGATGTACGCCAGGCACTCCGCCTTGCTGCCTTGCTTGCCGGCGTCGCGCCAGCCCGCGGGCAACTCCCTGGTCGCAGGCCAGATCGAATACTGTTCTTCGTGATTGACTACCACACGGTAGGTGGTCTGATCGTCATCGATGTCGGACATGGAATTCCTCTTTCCCCATTCGTCAACAGCGTTAGCAGTTGGTTAGCGCCACGATTGGCCGCTGCCGGAGTGCCCCATCTTTGCAAGCACTTTTATCAGATCGGCAGCGTTCTGATCAAGTGTCGTTGTTGCATCGTCGTGGTTATTACCCGGTGCGTCGCGGACGCACGATGCGGCCTGGAAACACCAACGCATCGAGTCCGTTGTTCAGCATGCACGCGATGGCATCGTCCGGCGTCTCCACGATGGGCTCCGTCTTGCCGTTGAATGACGTATTCAGCACCAACGGAATACCGGTCAGGCGGTGGAATGCGCAAATGAGCCGGTGGTACGAGGGATTGTCGGCGGCATCCACGCTCTGGAAACGGGTGGTGCCGTCGACATGGGTGATCGCCGGTACGCCGGGCTTGCGCACCGGCGCGACCCGAAGCATGAACGGGCTCTCCTCAATGCCGAACCACTCCATCGCATGCTCGCGCAGGATCGAAGGCGCGAACGGTCGGAACATCTCGCGCTGCTTGATCGTGCGGTTGAGGTAGTCCTTTATGTCCGCACGCCTGGGATCGGCGAGGATCGAGCGATTGCCCAATGCGCGTGGCCCGATTTCGCTGGCGCCCTGGAACCAGCCGATCACCCGCCCGTCGGCGATCATCTGCGCCGCGACCGGCGCGTGATCCTCGTGCGATTCGACCTGGACCGAGGCCGCGTAGCGGTCGAGTGCGTCTGGAATCAGATGGTCGTAGCTGCGGCGCGAGTACATCGCATCGCGGTTACTGCGCGCGATGCGCGGCTGCTGCATGAAGATGTGCCAGGAAATCAGCGCCGCGCCGATCGGCGTGCCGTCATCGCCGCAGGCCGGATACAGGTACATGTCCCGAAAACGCGAGCGCTCGAAGCAGCGCTGGTTGGCCACCGAGTTGAGCGCGGTGCCGCCGGACAGGCAGAGATTGGGCTCGATGCCGTGCGCTACGCAGGTCTCGTACAACTCGTCGAACAGACGCGAGAGCTCGTACTCCAGCAAGGCCTGGGCATGGAAGGCCACGGTCGCGTTGAGCGGTTTGCCGTCGGCGGCGGCCACTTCGATGGCATCGTCGCGGGTCTGTTCCAGCAGGCGCGCATGGGCCTTCTGGTAATGCATGCCGAGCAACTCGGCGTAGTCGATCTCGCGTTCGTCGGCGCCGTAAGGAGCCAAGCCCATCAACTTGCCCGCACCGATGAGGCCGGTTCCGAACAGTCCGGCGGCCACCCGGTCGTAGACGCGCGGCGCGACCAGATGCCGATACGACGGCACCGGCGCCTGCTGCATGCCGCGCATGAAAAAGGCGTGCGCGCCGATCGGATCGCAGGCCAGGGATACCGCGGATTCGAACGGCGAATAGAAATAAGCCGCGGCCGAGTGCATGACGTGATGGGAGGAATGGTGCATCACCGCGCATGGCAGGTGGGTGCCCATCAGATTGATCGTGCTGTAGCTGCCGTCGATCCAGAACTCGGGCCAGGTGTCCTTGAAGTTGGTGCCGTGCAGCTGCACCACCTCGGGCGAATCCATGTTGTTGAGATTGAGCAGCAGCACCTGGTCGATGTCGCGCAACTGCAGTTGCGCCTGGTCGAGCAGGTTTTCGATGTCGCTGGCACGCACGCCCGGATGCTTTTTCTTCCTGGAAAAGCGTTCGGTCGCCACGTAGCCGGCGACATGGCCGTCCTTCAGCACTACCGCCGCTCCGTCATGATTGAAGTTGATCGACAGTATGTTCATGGCCGTTTATCGCAAGGTCTGGACGGCATCGGATCCGGTGCTCGCCAGCACCGACAGCTCGTCGGCGATGTCGCGCAGCGACGGATTTCGGAACAGGAATTCGAGCCCCGGCCGATGGCCGAAGCGCTCTTCCAGGGAATTGGCGATGCGGATCATGCCGACCGAGTCCGCGCCAAGATCGAGCAGGCGTTGATCGAAACCGCAGTCGTCGACGACCAGCACGTCGGCGACGATCGTGGCGATCGCGGCGAGGGTGTCGTCGCGTCCCTCAGATGCGGATGGCGACATGATCGGGGTATCGACGACGCCGTGTACTTGCAGGGCTTCACGGTCGATCCGGCCGAAGTCGTCGAGCGGCAACTGTTCCAGCACGACGATCCGGGCCGGATGCAGGTGTTGCGGCAGCTTTTGCATGGCGTGGGCGAACAAGGCGTTGCCCGGCTCCGGCGTGTTTGCTTCGACCAGCACGACGAACGCAGTGAGTTGTTGGTCGCCGCGCGCGGTGCGCTGCGCCACCGCCGCCGCCTGCGCCACCGCTGCATGCTGCAGCATCGCCGCCTCGATCTCGCCCGGTTCGATCCGGTGACCGTGCAGCTTGATCTGAAGGTCTTCGCGGCCCAGCAGTTCCATGCAGCCGTCCGGACGGTAGCGCGCCAGATCGCCGGTGCGGTACAGCCGCTCGCCGGTGCGGGGGTGCGAGACGAAACTCGCCGCCGTGCGCTCCTGGTCGCGCCAGTACCCCAGCGCCAGGCCGTCGCCGGCGATGTACAGGCTGCCGCGCGCCCATACCGGGCACAGCTGCCAGGCGTCGTTCAACACGTACAAGCGCTGGTTCTTCATCGGCCGGCCGTACGGAATGCTGGTCCAGGCCGGATCGACTGCCTCGATCGGATACAGCACCGACCAGATCGCCGCCTCGGTCGCACCGCCCAGGCTGACCACCGCGCAGCCCGGCGCCAGCGACCGGATCGCCTGCGGCAGCGTCAGCCCGATCCAGTCGCCGCTGAGCATGGCCAGGCGCAGGCTGGTCACGCCCGCGCCGTGCGCGCGCACGCCGACACGGCGGCCGTAGTCCACCAGCAGATCCAGCAACGCCGGCACGCTGTTCCAGAGCGTCACCGCATGCGCGGCGATCAGCGACCACCACTGCGACGGATCGCGTTCGCCCTCGGCCGTCGGCAGCACCAAGCAGGCACCGACCGCCAGGGTGCCGAACACGTCGTACACCGACAGGTCGAAACTCATCGACGACAGACCCAGCACCCGGTCGGCCGCGGTCACGCCGAAACGTTCGTTGACGTCGCGCACGGTATTCAGCGCGGCGCGGTGGGTGATCATCACTCCCTTCGGCCGGCCGGTCGATCCGGAGGTGTAGATCACGTAGGCCAGGTCGTCCGGTTGCGCCGGCTCGCCGGCTGTGGCGGGCAGCGCAGCCGGCACGCGGCCGCGCTGCTGGTCCACGCAGATCGTGTGCAGGCCCGGCGGCGCACGCCAGTACTGCAGTACCCGTGCTTGGGTCAGCACCACGGTGGCCTGTGCTTCGTCCAGCAGTTGTTGCAGGCGCTCGGCCGGCCACCGCGCGTCCAGCGGCAGGTAGGCCGCGCCGGACAGCACCACCCCCAGCACCGCGGCCACTTGCTCCCAGCCCTTCTCCATCACCACCGCGACCAGGCCGTTGCGGCGCGCGCCGGCTGCGCGCAGTTGCGCGCTCAGGTGCTGGGCCAGCCCGTGCAGTTCGGCGTAGCTGAGCCGGGTAGCGCCGCAGCGCACCGCATCGGCCTGCGGCGTCGCCCGTGCCTGCAGCACGAAATCGGTATGCAGCAGATCGTCGCTGCGCGGCGCATCGGTGCGGTTCAGTGCGGTGATCAGCGCACGCTGTTCGGGCGGGAACAGCCGGCTGGCGGGAATTTCCGCGCATGCGGGCGTTGCGGTCTCAGACATCCCATGCCCCTTCGTCACTGCACAACGCATCCAGCAATTGCCCATAGGCGGCGAACATGTCGCCCATCAGGTCTTCGGGCAGGAGCTCGGCGTCGTAGTCCCAGGTGTAGGACAGCGCCCCCGCCACTTCGGTGACCTGATGATCAAGCAGCACCTGCGAGGTCTGCGAGATGCTGTGGCCGATGCTGCCACTGAGCACCGGCCCGGCGTCGCCAGGCGCGGCGATCACTTTCTCCCCTGCCCCCTCGCCGACACCGGCACCGATCGTGCTGGTGAACACGACCGGAAAGGCTGCCGCGCCGATGTGCCGTTGCAGACGGTTGCGCTCGCGCTGCACTTCGATGCCGTCGAACAGTGCGTTGTCCATGTCGCGCCAGATCTGCCGTTGCACGGTTTGCGCGGCGGTTTCGAACCTGGATGCGCCGACATCGACCAGCAACGGGATCATGGTGGTGAAATCGCCGACGATCTCGTCGATGTCGGGATGCAGCGCGAGGCGACCGAACGTGGTCATGCCCAGGGTGAAGCACGCGGCTCCCGACCACAGCGCCAGGATCCGCCCGAACGCGGCGCACAGCAGGCTCGAGGGGCTGAGTTCACTGCGCGCCCCCCTCTGCCGCAGCGCTTCCCAGCGATCGGCTTCGAACCGGGCCGACAAGCGCAGGAACGTGTGCGCGCCGGTACCGGCGCGTCCACGCCGTGGCAGTTCGGGCGCCGGCGGCAACTGCTGCAAGCGCTCCATCCAGTAGCGCTTGGCGCGCGCATAGCGCGGCGACTCGCGTAGCCGGCGCGCGGCCAGGATGTAGTCCCGGAAAGAGAAGTCGACCGTGCGCGCCTGGTAATTTTCCGCGTGCTGGTAGAAGCCGAGAAAGTCGCGATGCAACAGTTGCAGGCTGTAGGCGTCCGCCAGCAGCAGGTCGATGCTCAGGTGCAGGCGGCAATGTCCGTCCAGTTGCTGGACGAAGATCTCGAACAGCGGCCAGGTATCGGTGGCTAGCACCTGGTGCGACATGCGCGCGCGGGTCTGCGCCAGCGAGCGATCGGCGTCGGCGGCGCTCAGGCCGCGCAGGTCGCGGTAGCCAGCCTCGTACGCCGGCACCTCCTGCAGGATGCGCTGGTAGCCATCGGCAGAAAACACCACGCGCAGCATGTCGTGACGGGCGATCAGCAGTTGCATCGCCCGCTGCATGCGCGCCACATCCAGTTCGGCAATATCCACTTCCATGTAGGCATGGGTGCTGACGCTGCCCAGGTGGATGGAATCGCGGCGCCCTACCCAATAGGCCTGCTGCACCGCCGACAGCGGGAACGGTTGGTACCGGTTGACCGGATCGGCGACCGCCGGCTGCCAGACCTCGGCGTTGTGGTCCGCGTCCTGTCTGAGCTTGTCGATCAACGCTGCCAGTCCAGCAGGGGTCGCATCTTCGAAGAAGTCGGCGAGCGGAACGCTCAGGCCGAACAGGTTCTGTACCCGGCTGATCAACTTAATCGCCAGCATCGAGTTGCCGCCGGATTCCAGGAAGTTTTCCTGCACCCCGACCCGGCTGCGCCCCAGCACCTGTGCGCACAGTTCGGCCAGGATCGCCGCGGACGGTGCCGCTGCCGCTGCCGGGGGGGCCGACGCTGCCCGCGCCGCGCCGCTGGCCGGCTGCACGTCGCGCAAGGCGCCGCGGTCGATCTTGCCGTTGGCGTTCAACGGCAGGGCCTCCATCGCCACGAACGCCGCCGGCACCAGCGCGGCGGGCAGTTTCGCTTTGAGCATCGCCTTGAGCGCTGCGAACGTGGCCTCGGCCGACGTCTCGACGGTGGCAGCTTGCCTGGACCGTCCAAAGGCCTTTGCGTCTTCGATCGCGCCGTGGACCGGATCTTCTTCGCGATCGACCGGTCCGCCGAGCAGCGCGTGCATCAGCACGTGCTGCTCGTCGACGGCCAGGCGATCGCGCATCGCCGGAAACGTTACCCCGCCGATCTGGCACAGGCCGACGCCGTGATCGGCGGCGCCGTTTTCCAGGATCTGGGTGACCAGGCCGGCCTCGATGGCTGCGTAACGCCCACCTGCCTCGCCGTACAGTTCGCTCATCGCCGCCATGCTGGCGACCAGCAACAGCGCGAACGCGCAGTCGTCGAACAGCGCGGCGTTCTCCTCGCCGATGTCCTCGGCGCGCAGTGCGTTGCCATCCGGCAATGTGCGCAGGTCGTGATTACGCGGGTTGTAGTAGTAGTAACCCGGCTCCAGCCCGGCGATCCGCCCGGGCTTTGCATACAGGTACACCTGGATCGGATAGAGGTTTCCGGCCGAGCCGTACTGGTACTTGGGGAACATCAGCAGCGAGTGCCGGAGTTGGGCGATGCCGGACAACATCAGGCCGAGATCGCGCGCGGGCATGGCGTCGGGCAGGAAACGCCGCCGGCTGCGGCGCCTGAGCAGCGTGGCGACATCATCCTGCACGCGGTCCAGCGCAATCGCGGGCATGCCGGCCTTGCTCAGGTCCTTCCTGACGTTGGGCTGGCTGGTGCGGATCTCGAGCTTCTTGAGGTAATCGCTGGCGGGCGCGGCCGCGGCCATTCGGTCGGCCGGCTGGCTGGCGAGCACGACGAACGCAGTGAGTTGTTGGTCGCCGCGCGCGGTGCGCTGCGCCACCACCGCCGCCTGCGCCACCGCTGCATGCTGCAGCATCGCCGCCTCGATCTCGCCCGGTTCGATCCGGTGACCGTGCAGCTTGATCTGCAGGTCTTCGCGGCCCAGCAGTTCCACGCAGCCGTCCGGACGGTAGCGCGCCAGATCGCCGGTGCGGTACAGCCGCTCGCCGGTGCGGGGGTGCGAGACGAAACTCGCCGCCGTGCGCTCCTGGTCGCGCCAGTACCCCAGCGCCAGGCCGTCGCCGGCGATGTACAGGCTGCCGCGCGCCCATACCGGGCACAGCTGCCAGGCGTCGTTCAACACGTACAAGCGCTGGTTCTTCATCGGCCGGCCGTACGGAATGCTGGTCCAGGCCGGATCGACTGCCTCGATCGGATACAGCACCGACCAGATCGCCGCCTCGGTCGCACCGCCCAGGCTGACCACCGCGCAGCCCGGCGCCAGCGACCGGATCGCCTGCGGCAGCGTCAGCCCGATCCAGTCGCCGCTGAGCATGGCCAGGCGCAGGCTGGTCACGCCCGCGCCGTGCGCGCGCACGCCGACACGGCGGCCGTAGTCCACCAGCAGATCCAGCAACGCCGGCACGCTGTTCCAGAGCGTCACCGCATGCGCGGCGATCAGCGACCACCACTGCGACGGATCGCGTTCGCCCTCGGCCGTCGGCAGCACCAAGCAGGCACCGACCGCCAGGGTGCCGAACACGTCGTACACCGACAGGTCGAAACTCATCGACGACAGACCCAGCACCCGGTCGGCCGCGGTCACGCCGAAACGTTCGTTGACGTCGCGCACGGTATTCAGCGCGGCGCGGTGGGTGATCATCACTCCCTTCGGCCGGCCGGTCGATCCGGAGGTGTAGATCACGTAGGCCAGGTCGTCCGGTTGCGCCGGCTCGCCGGCTGTGGCGGGCAGCGCAGCCGGCACGCGGCCGCGCTGCTGGTCCACGCAGATCGTGTGCAGGCCCGGCGGCGCACGCCAGTACTGCAGTACCCGTGCTTGGGTCAGCACCACGGTGGCCTGTGCTTCGTCCAGCAGTTGTTGCAGGCGCTCGGCCGGCCACCGCGCGTCCAGCGGCAGGTAGGCCGCGCCGGACAGCACCACCCCCAGCACCGCGGCCACTTGCTCCCAGCCCTTCTCCATCACCACCGCGACCAGGCCGTTGCGGCGCGCGCCGGCTGCGCGCAGTTGCGCGCTCAGGTGCTGGGCCAGCCCGTGCAGTTCGGCGTAGCTGAGCCGGGTAGCGCCGCAGCGCACCGCATCGGCCTGCGGCGTCGCCCGTGCCTGCAGCACGAAATCGGTATGCAGCAGACCATCGCTGCACGGCGGATCCGCCGCCTCGATCCGCTGGTACGGAATTTCCAGACTGTCGCCCGCGTTCCAATCCTTGTCGGCCATTGCGCGCAGGTAGCCAACGTAGGCATCGAACATGTCGTCGGCCAGGCCTTCGGGGAATACGCCGTCGGGCACGTCCCACCCCAGCGACAGCACGCCGCCGGTGAGCAGGTCGACGCGGTTGTCCAGCCATACCTGCGGGGTCTGGCCGCAGGCGTAAACGCTGCGCAACGTGCTGGGCCTGGAGACGAAATCCACCGCCGCCGCATCGGCGTCGAAGATCAGGCTGGTGAACACCACCGGGAGGTAATAGGCGAAGCCGTGTGTGCGTCGCAGCTCGCGCATCAGCTCGATGCCGCTGACCAGCTGATGTTCGGCGCCGAAGCGCAGCTGGATGTGCGCCTGTGCCAGCAGGTCGGCGAAGTTGCCCGCCGCCGATCCGTCGAATTCGCCGATGGTGAAACTCGAGAACGGCCCGACCACGCGGTTGGTCTGCGCATGCAATTGCATGCGGCTGAACGTGGGAATATTCAAAGTGAAGCGCGCGTTGGCGCTCCACGCCGAGACGATGCGCACGTAGCCCGCCAGCGCAACGTCGACGATCGACCGGCCCAACGCGTGGGCGCGCTCGCGCAGGCGCCGGGTGGCTGCGGCGTCGAGCTGCGCGTTGAGGTTGCGCACCTTGGCGGTCGCGCCCTGCCCTGGCCGGTGCAGCACCGGCAGCTCGGGCGCGGGCGCCAGCTTGCCGATCCGTTCGGTCCAGACGGCCATCGAGCGCGCGTACGCGGGCGTGGCGGCGAGTTCGCGCGCCGCCAGGAACCAGTCGCGGAACGAAAGCTGCAGTTGCGGCGGGTCGAGCACGGCGTCGGGGTCGTCATACAGCGCGACCAGTTCACCGAACAGCAGCCGCTGGCTCCACCCGTCGAGGAAGAACGTGTCGATGCTGACGTGCAGCCGGATGCGGTCGCTGTCGCGGACGGTGGCGCGGACGTCGAATCCGGGCCAGCGTTCCAGCGGAAGCACCTGGTGCGAGAGCTCGTCGCGCAACGCCGACAATCGCTGCCCCGCGTCGTATTCGTCCAGGTCGCGCAGGTCGATCACGTCGATGCGGTAATCGGGAACCTCGGCCAGGATCTTCTGCTGGCCGTCGGGAGTCACCACCGCGCGCAACATGTCATGGCGGTGCACCAGCGTGTTCCACACGCGGGTGAAGCGGCCCAGGTCGAGTCCCTCGGCCTCGATTTCGAAGTACGCGTGGATCGACACCTGGCCGAAACGGAACGCATCGGTGCGCCCGACCCAATAGGCCTGTTGCAGGTCGGTCAACGGGAACGGCTGGCCACGGCTGGCCGGATCCGGGATCGCCTCAACGCTGGTCGACTCGTCGACGGGCTCCGCCGCCAGCGTACCGATGTGGCTGGCCAGCGCGGCCACCGTGGGATTCTGGAACAACGCGGCGATATCGAGCTTGCGCTGCAATTCCTTGTCGATGAGAAAGAGCATCTGCAGCGCGGCCATCGAATGGCCGCCCAGCGAGAAGAAATCGGCACGCGCGCCGACCGTGTCCAGATTGAGCACACGCCGCCAGATATCGGCCAGTTGTTTTTCCAGCGGCGTGGACGGCTGCGCGTCGGGCGTATCCAGCGGGTGCAGCGGGTGCAGCGCCGACAGCGCCTTGCGATCGAGCTTGCCGGTGGCCAGCGACGGCAGGCGCTGCATCCGGATCAATTGCGAGGGCAGCATGAACTGCGGCAGGCGGGTTCTGAGCGAACCAAGCAACTCCTGCTCGCCCAGCCCGCTGTCGGAAGAATAGAAGCCCACCAGCAGGTGTCCGTCGCTCGCCGCCAGTGCGGCGGCCTGCGTCACCCGCGCATGCGCGAGCATCGCGCTCTCGATTTCACCCAGTTCGATGCGCCTGCCATGGATCTTGATCTGCTGGTCGCGACGGCCGACGAAACTGCATTCGGCGTCGAGACTCAGCCTGGCCATATCGCCGGTCATGTAGACCCGTTCACCGGGCGCTCCGCCGAGCGGGCTGGGCCGGAACCGGTCTGCCGTCGCCGCCGGCAGGCGGCTGTAGCCGCGCGCCAGGCCGTCGCCGGCGATCACCATTTCGCCGGCGACGATGGGCGGCACCGGGAAACCCAGGTCGTCGACGAGCGCGGCACGGGTGTTGTGAATCGGACGTCCGAGCGGTACGCCGCCGTGCGGCGCAACGGTGTCGGTCACATCGACGGCGGTGACGTCGGCGGCTACCTCGGAAGATCCGTAGAAGTTGTAGATCCTGGCGCCGGGCACGCTGTCGCGGAAGCGTCGCACCAGGTCGGCATCCAGCGGTTCGCCGCTGCAGACCCAGTGGCGCAGCGCGGGCAAGCTCGCGCCCAGGTCGGGATCGAGCGTGAGCAAGGTCGCCAGCAGCGACGGAATCAGCACCAGCCGGCCGACCTGTTCCTGCGCCAGCGTGCGCAGCAGTTCGGCGACGTCGTGGCCGGCACGCTCGTCGACGATCGCCAGCGGCCGGCCTTGCAGCAACGGCCCCACTGCCTCGCAGATGCAGTCGACGAAATTGAGCGAGACCCGGTGGGCCAGGATCTCGCCGTCGCGATAAGGCTGGGTGTCCCACATCCATTGCAGCCGGTTCAGCAGTCCACGGTGCGGCGAGATCACCGCTTTCGGAATGCCTTGCGAGCCGGAGGTGAAGACCACGCAGGCGCTGTTGTCGGGGTGCAGCCGCGGCCGCAGCAGTGGTTGCGGGTCATGGTGTTCGTCGCCGTCGACGACCACCACCTGTACATCGAACGACGCGAACCGCGGCGCCTCCGCCGCGGTGGCAAGCAGGACGCGGATGTCGGTGAGATCGAGCAATTCGCGGATGCGTTTGTCGGGATAGTGCGGATCGATGTAGGCATAGGCTCCGCCCGCGATCAGGATGCCGAGCAGCGCGGCCACCGACTCGCACGAGCGCGCGATCGCGCTGCCGACCACGCGCTCGGGACCGACGCCCGCCGCGCGCAGGCGGCCGGCGATGTGCAGCGCCCTTCGCCGCAGTGCCGCGTAGGTCACCCGCCCTTGCGCGGCGATCAGCGCCACGGCGTCCGGCCTGGCCACCGCCGCATCCAGGAACAGCGAGCCAAGGTCGCGCTGTGCCACGTCCACCGGTGGCGCGGCGTTCCACAGCGCCAGCGGCCCGGCGCAGGCGCGCGCGCACTCGGCGCGCAACCGGGTCAGCGTGATGGACGGATCCGCGGCGACCGCCGCGGCCGCCAGCGAATATTCGGTCATCATCTGCCGCACGGTCGATTCGTCGAACAGCTGGGTGTCGTAGGTCACCGAAAACCACAGCGTGTTCTCGTGCTCGGTCGCGGTGATGTCCAGGTCGAACACCACCGGCGCGCGCGACAGTGCGATCGGCTCGCCAGCGAGGTCGGCGAAACTCGAGCGCGGCAGCGAATCATAGTGGTAGGCGATGATCGCCTGGCACAGCGGCGCATGGCTCAGGTCGCGCGCCGGCTGCAGGTCTTCCACCAGCTTCTCGAACGGAACGTCCTGGTGCTCGAAGGCGTCCACGACAGTGTTGCGCACGTCCTTGAGAAAGTCGGCAAAGCGCATGCGCGCGTCGATCGTCGAGCGCATCACCAGCATGTTCAGCACCGGGCCGACCATGCGTTGCAGCTCCGGCCGCGCGCGACCGGCCACGGGTACGCCGATGGCGATGTCGTCCTGGTTGGAGTAGCGCTGGAAAATCAACTTGAACAATGCCAGCACGATCACGAACGGGGTGGTGCCGACCTGGTTGCACAAGGCCTTCAGCCCGCCCATCACCGGCGGCGGCAGTTGCGCGAACACCTTGTGACCGCTATGGGATTGAACCGTGCCGCGGTTGCGGTCGGTGGCCAGGTTCAGTACCGGCACGCCGCGCAGCTTGTCGTGCCAGTAGCGGCGCCGCTCCTCCTGGCGACCGTCGTCGGCCATGTCGCGCTGCCATTGCGCGTAATCTCCGTATTGCAGCGATGGCGGCGATGGCGAGGACGGCAGGCCGAGCACGCACTGGGCGTAGCACTGCGCCATTTCCTCGATCAGCACCGCCATCGACCAGTCGTCGCCGATCAGGTGATGCAGGGTGAACAACAGCACGTGGTCGTCGGCCGCCAGCCGGATCAGCGCGACCCGCAGCAGCGATGGAGCGTTCCTCAGGTCGAACGGCCGCAGCGTATCGCTCTGGGCCAGCGCGGTCGCGGTGCGCCAGGCCTGGTCCGCATGCAGGTGGCTCAGGTCGACCAGCGGGATCAACCGGCGCCGCGCCGGCAGAACCTGCTGGCGCAGGTGTTGTCCGTGCATGGCGAAACGCGTGCGCAGCGGCTCGTGGCGCGCGACGATCGCCGACAGGGCCGCTTCCAGCGCGGCCGGCTTCAACGCCCCGCGCAGGCGCACCGGGTGCGGGCAGACGTAGATCGGCTTGAGCGGATCGAGCTGGTTGACGAACCAGATCCGCTCCTGGGTGAAGGACAATGGAAAGCTGTCGCGCTGCGCAGCCGCCGCGATCGGTGCGTCAGGCGCCGGCGCGTGTGCACCCGGCAGGTCCGTGACGGCATCGTCCGCAGCAGGCACCGCCTGCCGCGCGCTTTGCGCGCGCCAGTCGGAGAAGCTGCGCTTCATGAGCGCGACGACTCCGGTTCAGACTCGGGCCGGTCGTGCGCCTGCGGTTGCGCCTTCAGCGCGTCGATCATCGCGGAGAAACCGGACAGCGTCGGCGCATCGAACAGGCCACGCAGCGGCACCTGCACCTGAAGCTCTTCGGCGACCCGCGCCACCAGCTTGGTCAATAGCAGCGAATGACCGCCCAGGGCGAAGAAGTTCTGCTCGGCGTCGACCTCTTCCACCTCCAGCAGTTCCTTCCAGATGACCGCCACGGTCTGCTCGGTGGCGGTGGCCGGCGCGCTGCGCCTGGGCGTCACCTGCAGCGATGCCAGCGCGCTGCGGTCCGGTTTGCCACTGGCGGTGCGCGGCATCTGCGCCAGTACCACGAAGCTGGTCGGCACGACCGTGTCAGCCAGTCGCGCACGCAGGTGCCGTTGCCATTCGGCGCTGAAATCATGGGTGGCGTCCTGGTCGGCGCGCAATTCGACGAATGCCAGCAGGGCCTGGTGCGCCTGCCCGTCGTCGCGGCTGAGCATGACCTGGCACTCGCCGACCGCCGGATGCTGCAACAGCGCCGAACGGATTTCCTCCAGCTGGACGCGGACCCCGCGCAGCTTGACCTGATCGTCCTGGCGACCGAGAAAATGCGCGGCACCTTCTTCGTCCCAGAAACCGAAATCGCCGGTGCGATACAACTGGGCGCCAGCCAGCGCCGACCACGGATGGGGCGAGAACACCACCGCTGTCGCGGCGGGCTGATGCAGGTAACCGCGCGCCAGCCCGGCACCGCCGATGCGGATCTCGCCGCCCACCCCGATCGGTGCGGGCAGGCCGGATTCGACGATGAACATCTCGCCACCGGCGATCGGCTTGCCGATCGGGATCGAGCCGCCGTGCGGCGCGTCGCCGCTCCACCACGATGCGTCGATGCAGGTTTCGGTCGGCCCGTACAGATTGACAAACTCGGCGTCCAGCACCTGCGCCGCCTCCTGCCGCAGGCGCGCCGGCAACACGTCCCCGCCGCAGCACAGGGTCCTGAGCGAAACCGCGCCAGCAAACCCGGCCGACAACAGCGCCTGCAGCAGGCTCGGCACGGTTTGCATCACCGTGACCTCGTTGCGCACGATGGTCTGCAGCAGGCCGTCGACGTCGAAGTTGGCGTCCGGTGCGCACTGCACCAGACAGGCGCCGGTGATCAGCGGCGCGAACACTTCCCAGATCGAGGCATCGAAACTCAGTGGCGTGCGCTGCAGGACGCGATCCTGCGGGCCGATGCGCAACGCGTCGACGATCCACGCCATGTGGTTGGCCAGCGCAGCGTGCGGGACGGCGATGCCCTTGGGTTCGCCGGTCGAGCCCGAGGTGTACAGCACATACGCCGCCTGCTGCGGATGAATCGCCACCGGGGGCAGCTCCCGCTGCGCCGGCGCACCGCCGTCGCAGTCCAGCAACGGCGCCGCCGTCGCCGCGGCCAGGGGTTGCAGCGCTCCCCGGGACGCCGGCGTGGTGGCGATGAACGCGGCCGGCCGCGCGCGCGCGACGATCGTTTCGAGCCGCTGCGGCGGTGCCAGGCGGTCGAGCGGCAGCAACACCGCGCCGGCCCTGAGGATGCCGAGCACGGCGACGATCGTGTTCACGGCGTCCTCGGCCAGGATCGCCACCACCTGCTCCGCGCCGATGCCGTGGTCGAGCAGATCCTGCGCGACGCGCCGGCTGGCACGTTCGAGTTGGGCGAACGAGACCGCGCCGTCCACCGCAGCGATCGCGATCCGCTGCGGGAATCGTTGGGCGATGGTTGCGAACGCGACATGCACCGGCGGCGGCGCGTCGCCTTCCAGCGCCGGCCCCAGGCACACCGACTGCAACAGGTTGCGGGTTTCCTCCACGCCGGCGATCGCGACCGTGCCGCCGGCCACGTCGGGCTCAACACAGACGCGTTGCAGCAGTTCCACGAACGCCGTCGCGATACGCCGGGCCTGGGCAGGGCTCAGGCGTGCGCTGTCGAAATCCAGGTCGATCGCAAGCGTGCGCCAGCCCAGCCGCAAGCGGAAGGTCTGGCTGCAGACGTAGTCGTCGACGATCCGCAACGGCGAAGCCGCTGCGTGTGCATCGGTTTCCAGCATTTCGAAGACGAACGCCGGCAATTGCGCGTCATCCGGGCCGATCGCGTTGTCGCCCCCGACGAAGCAGTCCTGCCACGCATCGGCGTCGAACAGGTAGCGGTCGGTTTCCTCGATCGCCGAGCGCAGCGGGATGGCCGCATGGAACGGGAGCCGCAGCGGCAGCGTGCGCGCCAGCGGGCCGATCACCTGCTGCAAGGATTCGTCGGCGCGTCCCGCGCTGACGATGCCGAGCAACACCTCCGGCGCGCCGGTCATCCGCGCGAGCAGGGTCTTCCAGGTCGCGACCAGCACCGCCTGCACGCTGACCCCGAGCCTGCGGGCGAGCGCGGCGGCGGCCGTGGCGAGTGCGGCGTCGACGGGAAGCGACAGCCGCGACGGAGCGAAGCGCGCATCGGAATCCGCACGCTCCAGCAACAGTCTCGGTATCGCCGGCGGGTTGGCCAGCCGGGTCCGCCAGAAGGCGACGCCGACCTGGGCTTCGGGTTCACGCAGCAGATCCTGCTGCCATTGCACCACTAGCGCGTAAGGCACCGATTCGGGCAGCGCAGCGCCGCCATCGCCCAGTAACGCGTTCAATTCCGCGACCAGGTTGTGCAAGGTCGCGCGATCGGCCACCACCGCGGGCAGGCTCAGCTCCAGCCGGGCGCCGTCCGGGGTGTTCGATCGCCGTGCCCGCAAGCGGCTGCCGACCCCGATGTCGATCGGCCGTGCCGTCGCCTGCGCGTCGCCCTCGCCCGCGTCGTGGTGACCGGCGTCGTCGGCCAGCTCGTCGAGTTCGGCGCGCAGGATCTCGTGGCGCTCCACCAGGGTGCATAAGGCCGCGGCGAGCGCCGTGTCCTCGATTGCACCGGAGATCTGCGCGGAGCATTGCGCCACGAAGAACGTCGCGTCGCTACCGAACTGGCATCGCAAGGTGCGGCGCTGCTGGCTGGAGAGAGGATGGGTCAAGTGCGTGTCCATAGTGTCGTCCACAACGTTAGTTCCAGCGTCGCAAGACATTGCCGCCGATACGCCGGGTGCAGTGTCGGAGGGCAGCGTTTTTCCCGGCCACGATGGAAAAGCCGGTGGGCTTCAACTTCAATTCGAGCGCCCGCAGCTGCTTCAGCGGATCGAGCGCGTGCGCGCGGCGGCGAATGTCCGCATGCTCGAACGCGGCCTCGGGATAGATCGACAGCTCGCGCTCCAGTCCGTCGGCCAGCCGGTGCAGGTCGAACAAATGGCTGTGGCCCATGCAGTTGCAGCCGTTGACGCCGGCCCAGTCCAGGCCGGTGCCTTCGAGCAGGTCCAGTGCCTGTTCGATCCGCATGGTATGCACCACCGGATGCAGGTACGCGTCGGCGAGCTTGCTGCGCCGCCACTCTTCCGCATCGTCCAGGCGCGCGCCGGTGGCGCCGTATTGATCGTCCGGCAGGACGCAGCCCAACGCATCGACAACGGCGATACCCTGCTGCAGATCGTCGCCGTCGCCATGGAACACGGCGACCAGCTCACGCTCGAGCATGCGCTCGAATTCTCCGTATGCGTGGTAGAGCCAGGCATACAGCAGGCCGTCGTCTGACAGCGCCCCGGCCAGGGACTGGAATCCGCTGCGCGGCGACGGCAGGTGATGGATCACGCCCGTGGAGACGATCAGGTCGTAGCGGCCGGCGATGTTTCCGTGCGACAAGTCGCCTTGCAGCAGGGTTACATTGCTCAGGCCGTGCCGTGCCACCAGCGACGCAGCCACGTCCAGAGACGCGGTGGACAGGTCCAGGCCGGTGAACCGGGTGTGCGGGAACTGCCGCGCCATGCCGACCAGGCGGTGCCCGGTCCCGCAGCCGGCATCGAGCACGCAGCGGCCGTGCAGCGCGCCAGGGCCAAGCAGCATCTCGATGGCGTTGGATACATCGCGGATCGGCGCGGCCTGCTCGCGCGATGGATACGGATAGCATTCGTACAGCGCCCGCACCGCGCCGGTCGCGTCGGGTGCTGTCACGCAGCCATCGCCGGTCGCTGCCTCGGCACCGCGCTGCCGACGTTCGAGCCAGCGCCGGCGGTAGTCGTCGCCGGCGTTACGCATGCGCGCGGATCCACTCGTTGCTGTTGCGCCGGTCGTAGGGATGGCCCATGGCAAATAACAGGTTGCGCGGGCCGACGTAGGCATCGCGTCCGTGTGCGACCTTCATGTTGTCCAGCATCAGCAGATCGCCGGCCTGCCACGCGAACGCACACCGCTCCTGCTCGTACGCCTCGCGGATGTTCGCCAGCACGTCTTCTTCGATCGGCTCGCCGTCGCCGTAGTAGGTCTGGTGTGGTAGCTCGGACTCGCCGAACTCGGACCGGATCATGCGCTGCATCTGCAGGTCCAGGCTGGAAAAGTGCCAGAACAGCAGATGGTTCAACCACAGCGATTCTCCGGTCGTGGGGTGCCGGCTTTCTGCGGGGCGCAGGATCCGCGTGCGCAAGCGTCCGGCCGCATTCCATTCGAAACCGATGTCGGCGTCGTCCAGCAATCGTTCCAGCGTGTCGCGATCCTCGCATTGGTAGACGGTCTGCCAGGACTGGCCGACCTCGGCGACGAAATTGCGCACGTACAGCCAGCCGCGTTCGCGGAAACGTTGCACGATCGCCGGATCGATCCGGCGTTGCACGCCGCCGCAGTCGGCGATGGGCGTGTTGCCGCCGCTGCTGGCCGGCACGGTGCAATGGAAGAACACCCGCATCGGGAAGAGCCTGCTGTACGAATGCTCGTTGTGCAGCAGGATCGTTTCTGTCTCCGGATAGTCGGTGGACGTGCGGATGTTGCCGCGCACGGCGGTGCGCGGCGACGTGTTCTCGCGATAATCCATCGGCTCGCCGATCAGGTTGCGCACGCAGCGTTCCATGTCGACCGCGCCATGCACGCTGAAGCCTCGAAACAGCAACGCGCCGCGCGTGTCTGCCAGCGCATGCAGCGATGGCGCCGCGGCGGCGAGCCAGGCGGCCAGATCGATCGGACGCTTCGGGGTGACGAAGATCGGAAGTTCGTCGTGATTGCTCGCGATCTCGACCAGATCCAGCAGCGCATCCTGTTCGGCAGGCAGCGCTGACGCGGGAGTAACGACCTTCCGATAGTCGCTGAACTTCACTGTTGGACGCCTCTGGTGTCGAGGGACCGCTGGCCGAAGCGGCGGGCTCTCATCGTCAGGTAATTGGCCGCGGCTTCGCGCTCCGCCGTGGCCGCCACTGCGTATAGCTGTTTCAGTGAGGCATCGCCTGTCTCGGCGAGGAGACCGATCAGGCCCTGGAACTGTAGCAGAAGCATGTCGGCTTCGGCCTTGGCGACAACCGCGTCGTCGTGGCGCAGCACCAGCACCGGGCCCGCAGCGGTGTCGCTCACGTACATGCTCAGGGGAAATTCGTTGGTCGCGACCTGCAGGTCCAGCAGTTCGGCGCGGCGGGTACCGTACAACGCGAGGTCGCGGTACGGCGCATGCAGCGGTGCACCGTGCATGCCGAACATCACCTGCGGCCGGCCGCCACTGCCGTCGCGGTCCAGCAATCGAGCGATGCGCTCGGGCGGCACCTCGGCATGGCTGCAGGCCTCGAACGTCACCCGTTTCACCTGCCTGGCCAGGTCGAGCAAGCTGTTGTCGTCCTGAAGTTCGCAGCGCAGGGTCAGGCGCCTGACGAACATGCCGATCACCGATTCGCGCTCCACGCTGTCGCGATTGACGTAGTCGGTCGCGATCACCAGATCGCGCCGCCCGCTGCGATGCCGCAGTACTGCCAGGAATACCGCCAGGTAGGCGGCGAATACGGTGACGCCGGTCCGCCGGCACCAGGCCGTGATGCGTTGTGCCTGGGCCAGGTCGAGTTGGCGCACGACCACGCTGCCGGTGGTCGCGGCCGGTGCCCTGCGCATGTGCGGGAAAACGTTGGGGTCGGCGCCGCGCAGCCGGTCCTGCCAATAACGCAGGTGGCGGGCATTTTCCTGCTCGTCGCTGGCCAGGCGCTGTTCGACCGCGTAACGGGCGTACTGGATTTCCGGCGCGGCAAGCCCGGCCGGACGGCCGCGCCGGAATGCCTCGTAAGCGAAAACCAGTTCGCGCAGGAACAGCCCCAGTGACCAGCCGTCGGCGGCGATGTGGTGGCGCGATATCACCAGCCAATGCCGTTGCGGCTGCAGCTTCAGCAGCAGCGGGCGCAGCGGCAGGTCGCGCCGCAGGTCGAAACGTCGGTGGATCTCGGCGTTGGCGATCTGTTCGGCGACGCGTTCGCGGTCCGCTTCGGCCAGCGCACGCAGATCCACGATCGGCAACGGCACGTCGACGGCCTCGCCGATCACCTGCGCCGGCTCGGCGCCGCCGGTATACACGGTGCGCAGGATTTCGTGCCGTCGCACGATGTCGGTCATCGCGCGCGCGAGCGCTTCGGGCGCGAGCGGGCCGTCGATCCTGAAGGCGAGCGCGAGATTGAATTCCGGCGAATCCGGAGCCAGTTGCTGCGCCAGCCACACGCGTTGCTGTTCGAACGAGAGCGGCAACCCGGACTGCGGCGACGGCGCGACGGCGGCGTTCGCAGCGGCGAGCAACGCCGGCTTGTGTGCCTTGATCGCGGCCTGCATGGTCGGCGTGAGGACGCCGGCCGGCGCGTTGAGTCTGAGCTGCGTCGCATCCGCTTCGACGGCGATGCCCAGGTAGCGCAAGCCGTTGAGCAAGTGCGGGCCGTCACGGGAGGGTGACGCGTTCATGGCCGCGCCCCACTAGCGCGGCGTGGACGCTCGCGCAGCGCGCTCAGGCGTGCAGCGGCCCGGCGTTGCGGCGTATCGCCGTCGTCCTGGTGTGCGTTCGCCGCATCCAGATGGCGCGCCAGGCCGCGCAGCGACACATGCCGCAGCAGATCCGCGGCAGTGACCTTACGTTGGAAGCGATCGCTGACCAGGCGCGCCGCGGTCAGCAGATTCAGTGAGTTTCCGCCCAGTTCGAAAAAGCTACGATCGGCATCGACTATGTCGCTCTGCAGGACCAGCTTCCAGATCCCGACCAGGACGCCTTCGCTTTGGCTATGCGACGGCGTCCGCTCTTGCCGGTCCAACAGCAACAGGCGGGCCCGGTCCAGCCTGCCGTCGGCGGCGAGCGGCAGCGCACGCACACGCAGCAGCGACTCGGGAAGCATGTACTCAGGCAGCTGCTCGGTCAGGCGCTGCATGAGTTCGGTCTCGATGCCGATGGAGCGGCTCTCGTCGACCACGATGTACGCCGTCAGCGACGATCGGCCCGCATCGTCGGTGGCGATCCGCGCCGCGGCCGCGCGGACCCGCTGATCCGCGCGCAACGCGCCTTCCAGCGATGGCAGCTCGATGGCGCGGCCATGCAGGAGGGTGTCGCCGTCGGCGCCCAGGCAATACAAGGCGCCGTCGGCGCCGATGCGCCCGAAGTCGTCGGTCAGGCAGCGTCGCGCTCCGGCGATTTGCGACGCCGGGTCCGGTTGGAATCGCTCCGCCGTCCATCCGGGTTGCCCGAGGTAGCCGCGCGCGATGGCCGCACCGCGGATCGCCATCCGGCCGGTCGCGCCCAACGGCGCGTCGGCGTTTTGCCGACGCAACAGCTGCACGTTGGCGCGCGTCGAGGGCGTCGCAATCGGCGCGAACAACGCACGACGTCGCACAGGATGCAGGCCGGCCGGGTCGGCAGATTCATGCTCCCAGACGGAGACGGTGGCCACGTCCCACCCGGCAACGATCGCCGGCGCCGGCAATGTCTTGCGGTCGAGCTTGCCGTTCGGAGTCAACGGCATCGCCGGCAGCAGCACCAGCGCCGCCGGCAGCATCGGTGTGGGCAAGTGTGCGCGCAGGTGCTGGCGCAGTGCGTCCAGGTCGGGGGATTGCGCGCCCGCGCCGGTCACGTAGCCCACCAGCCGCGCGTGTGCGCCCGTGCCGTGCAGCACCACCGCCGCTTCGCGGACCTGCGGCCAGTCGCGCAGGCACGCTTCGATCTCGCCCAGTTCGATGCGATGGCCGCGCAGCTTCACCTGGCTGTCGTTGCGGCCCAGGTAGTCGAGCGTGCCGTCGGCGCGCCAACGGCCCAGGTCACCGGTGCGGTACAGCCGTGCGCCCGGCGTCGGCCCATGGGTGTCGACCACGAAGCGCTCGGCGGTCAGGCCTGCACGCGCTTCGTAACCACGTGCAACGGCGATGCCGCCGATGTAGAGTTCGCCCGGCACGCCGATCGGGACCGGTGCGCCATGCGTGTCCAGCACGTAGATCCGTACGTTCGCGATCGGGGCGCCGATCGGCACCTCGCCCGCTGGCGGCAGGTGCGCGCAGGCGTAGGCGGTCACGTCCACCGCCGCTTCGGTCGGACCGTACAGGTTATGCAGGCCTACCTGCGGCCACCGCGCGGCGAACCGCTGCGCCAGTTCGCGCGACAAGGCTTCGCCGCTGCAGAACACCTGTGTCAACGATGTGCAAGTCGAACCGGCACCGACCTCTTCCATCCCGGCGCCGACTTCCCTGGCGCCGATCTCTTCCACGAAAGCATCCAGCATCGAGGGCACGAAGTGCAGCGTGTCGATGCCTTCGCGCTCGATGAGCGCATGCAGATAGCCTGGATCGCGATGCCCGCCCGGCCGCGCAAACACCAGCCGGGCGCCGGCCAGCAGCGGCCAGAAGAACTCCCATACCGACACGTCGAAACTGCACGGGGTCTTCTGCAGGACGCTCTGGCCGGGTTGCAACGCATAGGCGTCCTGCATCCAGCGCAGCCGGTTGACCACGCCGCGGTGCGCGTTCATCACTCCCTTCGGCCGGCCGGTCGAACCGGAGGTGTAGATCACGTAGGCCAGCTGCGCGTTCGTCAGTCCGGGTACCGCGAGGGCGGCACCGGACAACTGCGCCCAGGTGTGCGGCTGGTCCAGCCACACCTGCTGCGCGGCGCCGACCAACTGCGCCGGCACCGGCGTGCGCTGGGTCTGCAGCACCACCGTCGGCCGGCTGTCGTGCAACATCTCGGCCAGGCGCTGCGGCGGCGCGTCCGGGTCCAGCGGCACATAGGCGCCGCCAGCCTTGAGCGTGGCCAGCAATGCCAGCAACAACGGTACCCCGCGCTCCACGCTCACCGCCACGCGGTGCTCCGGGCCGACCCCGCAGGCGCGCAGATGCCGGGCCAGCCGATTGGCACGCCGGTCCAGTGCGGCGTAGCTGACCTGCTCATTGGCATCGACCGCGGCGATCGCATCGGGCGTGCGCGCCACCTGCGCTTCGAACAGCGTGTGCACCAATCCGTCGGCACAGGCGCGGTCGGTGGCGTTGAAGTCCTGCACCACCTGCCGCCGCGATGCGGCGTCCAGCGACGGCGCGTTCGAGGGTGCCAGCTGCGTATCAAACGGTTGCGGTAAGCGGATGAGATCTGCAATTGCCGGTCCATCCACCCTGCCCCGCGCCTGCATCGTCTCGCCGCGATCGCGCCGCCTGATCACGGCGACGCTGGACACCAGGGCCGATTCCGCGCAGGCATGGCCGTGCACGACGCGTTCGATCGAAACCTGGGAAAACAACCGGTTCAATGTGTCCGCGTACAAGCTCTCCGCGGTGATCACGATCACGCGCAAGGAGACAGGCAGCCCGCGCGCTTGCAGCATGCGGTCGACGACGCCCGGAACGGCGTGCATTACATCGGGTTCGGTGCACATCAGCGCTGCGGCCGCGTGCACGGTAGCTTGCGTGGCCACGAGCGTGCCGCCGCAAGCCAGCGGCAGGCATAACTCCATCAGGAAAGCCTGGTGCCATGGCGCGGCGGTTGCCAGCAAGCGAGCGCATGACGCGCGTTCCAGGTTCGCCGCCAGCGCCTCGACGGCGCGCACCAGCGCGCGATGCTCGATCGCGACGGCACCGGCCTGCGCGCCATCGCGCACCCGAACCCAGGCCATGCTGGCCGGCGGTGGCGCCGGCGGTGCGGCCTCGCCCGCGCCGGCCGCTATGTCCTGCCAGCGCCACAGCGGCAACACGCCAGGCACCGCACGATCGGCCAGCACCGCGAGCGCACCGACCTGCGCGAGAACGACGTCGACCTGCGCGGCTGGCCACTCCGGATCCAGTGCGAGCGGCGCGGCGCCGGCACGCATCAACGCGAGCGCGGCGATCCGGCACTCGACCGGATCGCCGATGCAGAGCGCCACTACCGTCTCGGTTCCGACCCGCATCCGCATCGCCGCCGCGGCCCGATCCACGCGGCGGCGCAGCCCCGCATAGCTCCATTGGGTGCTCGCGCCATCCTCCGAAATCGTCTCCAGCGCGATCGCATCGGGCCGGTCCTGTGCGTGCCGGTACAGCATGTCGACGATGGTCGACGCGCCCTGGGCCAATGCCTGCATCAGGTCAGGCGGCCGCTCCACCGGCAGCGCGTCGATCGACGACGGCAGCAGCGCAGGCAGGGCTTGCAGCAGCGCGACATAGCGACGCTGCAAGCCGGCGATGGCGTTGGCGGCAAACGCGCCGCTGCGGTACTCGAAGCGGACGGCCAGGCAGTCGGCGGCCTCTTCCAGGAACAGCGTCAAGTCCCGCACCGGCGCGACGAAACGCGACTGCACAGGGGTGACCCGCAGTCCCGGCACCTGTTCCGACGCCAAGGAAACATCCGCACGAATTTCCACACCCACGTTGAACGGCAACGCATGCGGACCCAGCGACGGGCGGATCCGGTCCAGCACCAGCTGGAATGGCACGTCCGAATGCGCGACCGACGCATTCCAGGCGATTTTCATCCGCGCCAGCACGGCATCCAACGTCGCCGCCCCGGACAGGTCGCAGCGCAGCACCAGGGTGTTGATCAGCAAGCCGATCAGTGCTTCGTCGTCGGGATGCGGCCTATGCACCACCGTGGTGCCCACGCACAAGTCGTCCTGGTCGACGTATTCGCGCAATAGCACGAACAACGCGGTCATCAGCAGCACTGGAAGCCCGACCCGGCGCGAACGTGCATGCGCGCGAAGCGCGTGCAGCGCCGGCGCCGCGAGCACGGCCTGCTCGCTGGCGATCGCGTCCTGTCCCGGATCCGCGGTCGAGGGCAGCAAGGTCGGGCGCAGCCCATGCAGCTGGCTCTCCCAGAACCTCAGCCCGTCGGCGAATCCGTCGCCATCGGCACGCGCGGATTCAGCCGCGGCATAGTCGCCAAACCGCTTGCGCAGCGGGGCAAGCGCGCCGGTCCCACCGCGCGTGTAGGACACGTACAGCGCGTGCAGCTCGCGGGTCAGAACCTGCACCGACCAGTGGTCGCAGACCAGATGGTGCAGGCTCAGCACCAGCGCGTGACGCCGCGGTGCGCGCACGATCAGCAACGCGCGCAGCAATGGCCCGCGCCGCAAATCGAACGGGCGGCGGCTCTCCTCGTCGCACAAGCGCGCGGCCACGGCGTCGCCATGGACCAGGCCGCTCAGGTCGATGCAGGGCAGCCGCGGCAGCGCGTCCGCACCGGCAACCAGCGCGCAGCGGTCCTCCGGACCATCGACGTGCGCGCGCAGGACGGGGTGACGGCGCGAAATTTCTTGCAGCGCCTGTTCCAGCGCGGCGAGATTGAGTTCGCCGGCCAGTTCGGCCTGTCCGCAGATGTTGAACGCGCGCGTTTGCGGAGCGATCAGGCAACTGCGCCAGATGCGTCGTTGTTCGAAGGTGAGCCGCGTTGCTCCGGCATCGCCCGCGTTCGCCGGCGCAACCTGGGCCGGCGCATGCGTCGAGGTCCTGCGGATCAGCTGGCAGATATCGTGCTTGACTGCGGCGAGTCTGGCGAGCTGATCCGGGCGCAGCCCGGGCGCGGGACAGGAATAGCGCAGTGCGCCCTGATCTAGCCAGAGGCGCACGCCCGACGCGTTGAGTTCCGCCAGAAATTCGGACAAAGACATCGTGCCCGCCCGCTAGACGCTGCCGACAACGTGATCCGATGCGCTCCGCTGCTGCGCCTGGCTCCACAGGGTGGCTTCGATCACTTCGGCGACGCGTTCGACGTTGAGGTCGTCGGTCATCAGCAAGTTGATCGGAAGTTGCACTTTGAACGCGCTACGCATGCGGGCCATGATGCGCATCGCGCGCAAGGACTCTCCTCCCAGTTCGTAGAAATGCTGATCGATACCGACCACCGGCACGCCGAGCACCTCGGACCAGATGCCCGCCAGAACCTCTTCGGTGGTGGTGCGCGGCAGTCTGATCTCGACGTTGCCGACGCGCTCCTTCGGCGGTTCGGGCAGCGACTTGAGGTCGAGCTTGCCGCTGACCGTGGTCGGCAGGGTTTCCAGGCGCACGTATTGCGCAGGCAGCATGTACTTCGGCAGCTTGTCGCGGGCCAACTGGCTGAGTTCGTTGATGAGCGCCGGCTCGTCCCGGGTGTCGGCGAGGATGTAGGCCACCAGCCGCTTGGCTCCGTCCTTTTCCGAACGCACCTGCACGACCGCGCGATGCACGTCGGGATGCTTGCCGAGTACCGATTCGATTTCGCTTGTCTCGACCCGGAACCCGTTGATCTTGACTTGGCCGTCCATGCGGCCGAGGAAGTCGAGGCGGCCGTCGGCCATCCAGCGCACCAGATCGCCGCTGCGGTACATGCGCCCGCCGGGCGTGGCGGCGTACGGATTGGGCACGAAACGCTCGGCGGTCAGCGCCTGGCCTTGCACGTAGCCGTCGGCGAGTCCGGTTCCGGCGATATGCAGTTCGCCGGCGACACCGACCGGCACGGGGAAGCCGAATGCGTCCAGTACCAGCACCTGCGTGCCCGGAACGGGTTTGCCGATAAGCACCGACGGGCACAGCGGCGTGGCCTCGCCACGCGACACCGTCGACCATACCGTGGCTTCGGTCGGCCCGTACTCGTTGAAGAACGCCACCTTCGGCAGCGTGCGGCTGTGGCATTCATACAACTCGGCCGGACAGGCTTCGCCGGCCATGATCACGGTCTTCAGCGCCAGCGGACCGAGATCGCGGTGCTGTTGCAGCAACGCGTCATACAGCGAGGGAATGCTCAGCGTGTGGGTGATCTGTTCGTCGAGTACCGCGTCTTCGACCGTGGTCAGGTCGACGCCGGCCGATTCGGGTTGCAGCACCAGCCTGCCGCCGTCGACCAGGGTCCAGAAAATGCCGGCGACCGAGCTGTCGAACGCATACGAGGACAGCAGCAGGAAGTTCTCCACGCGCTCCAGGTAGAACTCGCGCCGCGCCAGGGTCGAATTGATCAACGCACGGTGCGGAATCTGCACACCCTTCGGCCGGCCGGTCGAGCCGGAGGTGTAGATCACGTAGGCAGGACGATCGCCCATATCCGGCAGCGCCAGGTTGTGTCCAGGCAGTGCGTCGAGCGCTTCGCTCTCGCGATCCAGCAGCAGCGGCCGCGCACCGCCGAGGCCGGCGATCTCGACCAGATCCGAGGTCGTCACCACGATTGCCGATGAGATGTCCTGCAAAGCCAGCTCGATGCGATCCTTGGGATTGCTCGGATCGATCGGCACGTAGGCCGCGCCGGCCTTGAGCACGCCGAGAATCGCCACGGGCATCCAGACCGAACGGTTCAGGCACAGCGGCACCAGATCGCCCGGGCGCACGCCGCTCTCGCGCAAATGTCGCGCGAGCTGGTTGGCTTTGCGGTTGAGCGCGCCATAGGAAAGATGTTCCTCGCCCTGGGTGACGGCGACGCGGTCCGGGGTGGCGCGCGCGACGGCCTCGATCAGGCGATGGATACCCTGGCAGTCCGTGGGCACTTCCGGCGTGGCGCTCCAGTCGTGGGTGAGCTTGCGCAGATCGGCGTCGCTGATGAAAGGATCCTCGTCGTAACGCCCGTTCGGCGCGGCGACCATGCTGTCGAGCACGCTCAGGTAGCATTGGCCGATCACTTCCATCAACTCGGCGGTGTATTGCAGGCTGTCGTACTCGACCCGCATTCCGAGCAGTTTGGTGACCGGGGCCAGATAGGCGTTGATGCAGTACGGGAAGGTGGATTCGCCGTAGACCTTCAGCCCCAGCAACTCAGCGTCGCTCCAGCGCTGCAGCACGTCGGCAACGTGGTAATGGTTGTAGAAGAACAGCGTTTCGGACAGCGGCTCGTTGCCGGCCTGGCGTTTGAGCTCGGCCATCGGATAACGCCGGTACGGCAGCAGTTCCTGCTCGCGCTTGAGCACTGACTGGGCCAGTTCCTCCCAGGTGCCGCCGGGCATCGGCAGCCGGAACGCCAGGCTGTTGACGAACAGCCCGATCACACCGTGGCCTTCGCTGTTTTCGGGACGGCCGTTGCCGACCGTGTAGCTGAGCACGTCCTTGCCGCCGCCGAACACGCTCATGACCCGCAGATGCACGGCCAGCAGCAGCGTCTTCAGCGGTACGCCGAATTTCTCGGCCAATGCCTTGACCGAATCGGACAGCTGTTGGGAAATCGGGATCTCGAACTTGATGATCTTGCGTGCGCCCTTGTCTGCCTTGAGCCGTCCGATCAGGCGCGGCAGGTTCATCAGCTGCGCGTCGTCGAGGTACTTGAGCCAGAACTCGCGGAAACGCTCGGTCTTCAACGCCACCTGTTCCAGCGCGATGGCCTCGCGGAAGGTCGTGGTCGGCAGCGGTGCCTCGTAGGGCTGGCCGAACACTGTGGACAGGTAGTGGGTCAGCAGCTCGGTCACCATGAACGCGTCGCTCCAGCCATCGATGATCTCGTGGTGGAAGCTGTAGCCGAGCTGGAATACGCCGTCTTCCAGCAGGTGCACCTGGTAGCGAATCAGCGGATAGCCATCGAGGTCGAAGCCGGTTTGCTTCTCCTGCTCCATCCACTGGTCGACCGTCTCGTCCTGGGACTGCGGCGACTGGCCGCGCAGGTCGTCGAACCGGAACGGCAGCTCGAATGTCTTGTGGATCAGCTGCAGCGGCCGGCTGTAGGTGGACAGGTCGAACGACGTCCTCAACAGCGGATGACGCTCGACCAGCTCCTGGATCACCTTGCGCATGAGGTCCAGGTCGAACGGCGCGCGGATGCGATAGGAGCACATCGCGTGATAGACGGCCGATTTCGCCGCGAACTCGCGGTGATAGATCATGCCCTCCTGGAGCAGGTTCAGCGGATACGCGTCCTCGATGTCGTCGGACATCGCCGCACGGTCCTGCGCGGAAATCAGGCTGAACGGCACGGTGTTGGGCGCCGATTCCAGCAACGGATCGCCCACGCGCACCTTCGCTGCCAGCTCGCGGATGGTCGGGCTGCGATGGATCTGCGCCACCGAGACCATCAGCCCCATCTTCTGCGCAAGCGCCGAGACCTGCACGCTGCGCAGCGAATCGCCGCCGAGGACGAAATAGTTGTCGTCGATGCCGATGCGCTCGGATTCGAAGATCCTGGCGAAGATGTTCTGCAGGACGCGCTCTTCCTCGTTGCGCGGCTCCACGTACGGCGCCAGCGTCATCACTGCGTTCTCGGGCGGCGGCAACGCGGATGCATCGCGCTTGCCGTTGCGGTTGACCGGAATCGCGGCGACGGTGATGAACGACGACGGCGTCATCGCGATCGGCAGCCGCTGCGCCAGCCAGTCGCGCAGGGCTTGCGGATGCACGCTCTGGCCAGGCCGCGCGACGATATAGGCGACCAGCCGGCGCTCGCCGCCGGCATTGGTGTAGGCCACGACGAACGCTTCCGCCACCGCGGGATGTTGCGACAACGCCGCTTCGATTTCGGACGGCTGGATGCGTACGCCGTTGACCTTGATTTCCTCGTCGACGCGGCCCAGGAACACCAGCGCGCCGTCCTCGCGGCGGCGGACGAAATCGCCGGTCTTGTACGACAGCCCCGGACCCCAGGGGTTGGCGCGGAACCCTTCCAGCTGGTCGGCGCCGGTGTATCCGATGGCAATCCCTTTGCCGCCGACGTGCAGTTCGCCGGGCGTGCCGATCGGGACCGGCTGGCCGTGGCGGTCCAGCACGTACAGCGCGGTATTGGCGATCGGATGGCCGATCGGCACCGCACCGTGTTGATCGGCCGGCCCCAGTTCCCAGGCGCTGCAGCCGACCGTCGCTTCGGTCGGGCCGTACTCGTTGAATACGCGCATCGTCGGCGCGTGGCTGCGAATGTCCTCGAGCATCGCCGCTTCCAGCGCTTCGCCGCCGATCACCAGCACGCGAATACTGTTGTCGAGAGTGCCTGGCGCCATCAGCCCGCGCAGGGTCTTCAGATGGGACGGGGTGATCTTGACCAGGCTGTAATCGCTGCCTGGCTGGAGCGCGCGCGCCAGCGCGGCGACGCCGTCGTCTTCGGGCAGCAGGACCACGCGCTGGCCGACCGTTAACGGCGCCAACAGGCTGGTGATGGTCAGGTCGAACGCGATCGAGGTATGCACCAGGGCGCCCTGCCCGCTGGCCAGGCCGTAGGTCGCGGCAGACCATTTCACGTAGTTGCTGAGCGCACGGTGCGGAATCGCCACGCCCTTGGGCCGGCCGGTGGAGCCGGAGGTGAACAGGACGTAGGCGACGCGTTCGCCGTCCTCATTGGCGGTCTCGGCTTGCGGCGGTGTCTGCGGTTGCGAACCGGTCGCGTCGAGCTGGTCGATGCGCAGCACCGCCACGCCCGGCGGAACCCGCTCGGCCAGCGCCGCTTCGGTGATCACCGGCGGCAACGACAGATCGGCGAGCAGGGCCTGGAAGCGTGGCGTGGGATGTTCGGGATCCAGCGGCACGTACGCGCGCCCGGCCTTCATCACGCCGAGCACGGCGACCAGCAACTCCGGAGTACGGCGCAGCAGCACCGCGACGTGATCCTTGCCGGCGGCGACGCCGTCTTGCGCGCACAGCGCCTGCGCCAGCCGTTCGGCGCGCGCGTCCAGCTCGGCGTAGCTCAGGCTGTCACGGCCATATACGACTGCGGTGTTATGCGGTGTATCGCGCGCCTGCTGCTCGAACAAACGATGGAACAGCTCCGAGCCCGGGTAGACGGTCGCGGTCTGGTTGAAGAACTCCAGCAGCCGGGTCTTCTCGCCTTCGGTGACGATACGCAGGCGATCGAGCGCGAGATCCGGCTGTTGCGCGATGTCGGCCAGATAGGCGGTCAGCCCGTCGGCGATGCGCTGCGCTTCCTCGACCGACCAACGTCCACGGTCGAACTGCAGCACCAACGCGTACTCGCCCGCTGCGGAGCGTTCGACCTGCAGGCTGAGCTTGCGCGGTGCGCCTTGCCGGGCCACGTGCGCAACCTGCACGCGTCCAGCGGCGGCGCCCGTGCCCAGATCGAGAAAATCGAAACCGCGCACCGCATAGGCATTGCCAGCGCCGACGTCGGGTCCGGCGTAATCCTGATGGGCGCGGATGCCGTCGACGACACCCATGAGCTTGCGCAATGTTTCGCCGAACACGTCGCTGTCGCGCCATTCCAGATCGACCGGAAGCCGCTGTTCGAAGGGGCCGATCGCGCGCTCCAGCTCGGCATGGGTACGGCCGTCGAAGCTGGATTCCACGCGCGCGGAGCTGGCACCGTCGAGCCGTCCGCAATAGGTCAGCCACGCGCACAGCAACGCCTCGCTCAGCGACGCGCCTGAGGTCTGCGCGATGCCTGCCAGGCGCTGGGCCACGGAGGCATCGAACGCGACGCTGACCTGCCCGGTGTCGACCGGCGCCTGGTCGCCGCCGTGTGATGCCTGGTAGGCAGCCGCGGCTTCCCAGAACGACCGCGCCGCGGCGTGCTCTTCGGATTCGAGCAGACTGTTGCGCCAACTGGCGTAGTCGGCGTACTGGTAACCGTCCTCGCCGGCGTCCGCGGTGCCGGCCAGAATCGTGGCGAGCTCGCCGGCGATCCGTACGATCGAACCGCGATCGACCACCAGCGGCGAGGCGGTCACAACCAGCGTCAGGGCATCTTCACCGCTGCGCACACAGGCGGCGCGCAGCAGCGGCCCGTGTTCGAAATCGAATGGTTTGCCGGCCTCTTCACGACACAGCTCCTGCAGCCGTGCAGCGGCGTCGGCATGATCGCGCAGGTCGGCACCGTCGCTCCAGGCACCGCCGTCCTCGACGATCACCTGCAACGGATCGCGCATGCCCGGCAACAAGGCGAAGCGCGTGCGCAGCGACTCGTGGCGTCGTTCCAGTTGCGCGAACGCCGCCTGGACCCGGCCCTCGTCGTAACCGGCGATGCGTACGACCCCTTGCACATACGCCTTGGCGTCTGGACGCCGCAGGGATGACCACAACAGGCTCTGCTGCGGCGAGCAGGTGAATCCTTGGATTGTGATGTTTGACATGGGAAATTGGTCTTCAGTCAGCGTCGGATCGGTTCTGCCGCCCGCGAACGGGCAACGATTATTCTGAGCGCCGGCAGTACAGCACCGGGTAGCGAAGCTTGAACTTGCTCAATGCGGGCCCTGCTGAGGCGTCGGAGGTCGCGGCGTCCAGTTCTTCGGCGATCAGGCCGTGGCACATCTTGAAAAAAAGCGCTCGCCGGGCGAGCAGTTGCTGCATCTGTTCGGCGCTGTCGTCGGCCACCAGCGCCTGCAGTTCGCGGCCGTTGAACCGCCGCCATGCCGCGGCCAGGCCTTCGTTGATGGTCGATTCAACCGGCGCGCTTTCGCCGATAACGTCGATCCCGACGAAGCCGGCCGCCTGTGCGAGTTCGACGTATTCATCCAATGTCGGCCAGTAGTAGCCGCTGCAGCCTTCCTGCGACAAGGCGTTGCTTATCCTGGTCTGCAAGCGGCAGATCGCGTCGCTGCCGGTCTCGATCTGGGACACGAACACGCCGCCTGGGCGCAGGCCGGCGTGGATACTGCGCAGGATCGCGGCCTGCTGGTTGTATCCGCAGTAATGGTTGACCAGGCGCATGGACGCCAGATCGGCGTCGTGCAACGGGCATTCTTCGATGTTGGCGAGCCGGGTATCGAGATTCAGCGCACGCGCATCCTGCAGGTA
This sequence comes from Xanthomonas sp. NCPPB 1826, assembly GCF_056725285.1. Lineage (NCBI taxonomy): Bacteria > Pseudomonadati > Pseudomonadota > Gammaproteobacteria > Lysobacterales > Lysobacteraceae > Xanthomonas > Xanthomonas sp. NCPPB 1826. Next base: position 2,604,659 of record NZ_CM161521.1, on the reverse strand, counting down.
GCGCAGGTTGGAATCCACCACGGCGACGTCGCATTCCCGCCCGGCAGCCGACAGCGCGTTGCGCATCGCATCGGCGAGCACGCCCTGGCCGCCGCCGTAGTCGACGTAGCGAACTGCCTGCGGCAGGACGGGGAGCGCGTGTGCAAGGGCGGTGGCGGCAAATGTCTGCGCTTCCTGGCGCGAGGCGAAGAAGGAGATGGCCTCGGCTAAATTGGTACGCTCCCGCAGATCGCGCACGGTGCCCGCGGCGGTCGGCTGGAACCCTGACGTCTGCTGTCTCGCGTCGGCATCGCCGGCGTGTCGAAACATGCCACAACCTCCGGTTGCAAATCAGAGAGGAGCACTTCCTAATTCGTCGCCCTAACGCTTTGCGTGGCCGGCGGACCATCGGATAGTGGTCCTGCTGGAAGGCGGCCAAGCCCGCTTACATCATCACGTTCGATCACATCGTTTTGCTGCCGCCTGTGTTCGATCGGCGCAGCGACATCCAAACATTTCCGATGGTGCCTACTACTTCGTCCGCTTTTGCGTGGACGTCAATGTGTCGAGAATTCGGCCACTGTCGCGAATCAACTGGCCGATGCTGTGCGCGTCGAGGAACTGGCCGATCAGCAACGGCCCCATCGCGAACAACAACGGCTGGTCAGCGGTGGCGAACTCGGAATCGGCCCCAATGACTTCACGCGTGCCGGGATTCACATCCACGCCTCCGACGACGAGAGCGGGTCCACGGCGGCGCTCGATCAAGGCCGAAGCCCCTTTGCGTACTGCGATGGCGTCGGCGTGATCCGGATTGCGAAAATATCTAGCCGCGGGTTGCAGGATCCCAGAGCGCAGGGCGCCTTGAACAAGAGATGTCGGATGGTGTCGTATATCGCCCGAGCCCGCGTAGGCCCTCACGACATCGGTGAACTCCTGTATTTCTCGAAGCGCTTCCAGCGCGGGACTGGTCAACACTACCCCTTGCAGATTCGGAACACAAGCATAGTGCGGCCCGAGTGCCATCACCTGCAGATGCCCCGACGCCATCAGTGCCTGAAGCTTGCGTGCGCTGTGCAGCGTCATCGGCATCGCGTGGTGAAACAAGCGCGTGCGCAGGCGTTGATCGAAGTCGAACTCATCCTCAGCGCACAGCGCGTGCGAATACTCGCTGAGCACCGGCAACGTCGAGAACAGCGCGACTTGCCATGGCACCCGCAGCGTGTCGGCGTAGCGGCGTGAGCCCGATTCAGGTGCGAACGCAGCGCGCAGGTCCGACGCCAGCCGATGACGCAAACCGATGGTCGTGTCTGCGGCGCACCGTTTCCGCCCAGGTCCTGCGGCCACACGGAGCAAGCGCAACGACGGTCGCTGGCCTTGTTCAAGCGCGATTTCCTGTTCGAGCAGTTCGATGCACGCGTCGAGCGGGACGAATCCCTCCGCGTTTGCTGCGCCGCGCAACGACTCCAGCGCGGCCGCGGTCAGCACGCGCGCGGGCCGTAGCGACGGCGCACGTCCCCACACCCGCGGAAGACTGCCACGACGCGATCCCATGACGATGCTGAATTGTCGCGGCCCCTCGAAGCGCAATCCGCCGTCCGCCTCCTCGATGAAGCGGCCGACCCGGTGCGAAAGGCTGATCACCGCGTCCAGCGCGTTGAGATACGTGCCCAGCACCAGTACCCGTTTGGACGCGCGCGCGCCCTCGCGCAGCCAGCGTCCGCAGACGTCTTCCTGCAACTTGGCCGCAGGCCAGGGACTGACGTGATAGCCGGGAGCGCCTTCCAGCGGATCGCGCGGCTGCCAGTGGCCGCTCGCCAGCACCACGGCATCGGCGCGAACGCTGTCGCCGCCGGCGATCGACAGGTGCAGCGCCCCGTTTTCGCGCTGAATGGACGCGATCTCGATCCCCCGGCGCAGGTCCACGATCAGTCCGTGCTCGCGCAGCAACGACACCGTGTCCTGGAACTGGCGCCGCTGGTCGTCGCCAAACGCAACCCGGCTGATCGGCGCGGCCAGGCTGGTTTCGTGCTCGGCGAGCGTGTTGTGGCGGCTCCAGGCGAAGCCGGTGCCGAATTCCCAACCGCGCTCGAACACGCTGATCCGCAGCTGCGACAGGCTCCGCTCGCCGCGGGCAAGGCGCTCGGCCAGGCCGAATAGCAACCACTTCGCGGCCTGGCCGCCGCCGACGATCGCTAGGTGCCGCCTGCCGTCGCTCCCGGCCCACGCTATGGCGTCGCTCATCCCGGCTCCACCGCCGAGGCCGCGATGCGATCGCTCATGCTGACCAACACGCTGCGCGGACCGCTGTAGCGCGCGCGTCCGTGCGAGTAGAGCATGTTGTCGAGCAGCACAACGTCCTCGCGCCGCCAGTCGAAGCCCAGCGCGTTGTCGTCGTAGGCGCGGTTGATCGCGGCGACGGTGGCGTCGTCGATGACGCCACCGTCGCCGTAGTAGGTGTGGTTGGGCAGCGCCAGGTATTCATGGCGCTGCAGTAGGCCGCTCGCGATCTCCTGCGGCAACGACGACACATGAAAGAACGCTGCATGGTTGAACCAGGTCGGCTCGCGCGTGTGCGGATGCAGGACCACCGCCGGCGCGTTGCGCCATGTCCGCAACACGCCGTCGTGCGACCATTCGAATCCGCTCTGGGTCGCGCGGCAGCGTGCCTCCGCCTGCTCGCGCGTATCCACCGCGAACACCTCGCGCCAGGACAGGCCGAGCTCGGGATGAAAGTTGCGTATGTAGCGCACGCCGCGCGCACGGAACTCGGCGACGATCGCCGGGTCCAGCGCCGCGAGCACGCGGCGGCAGTCGGCGATCGGCGTGGCGCCGCCGGCGTCGGCCGGGGTCCGGCAGTAGAAGGCGATGTGCCGCGGCCAATGGCTAGCGTAGGAGTTTTCGCAATGCATGCGGATGGCCTGCGATGCGGCGTACTCGGTCGAGGTGTAGACGTCCTCGCCGACCCGCATGCGCGGGCTGGAACGTTCGAGGTAGGCCATTGGCTCGTCGCCCATCGCCAGTACCAGCCGGCGCAGGCCGTCGGCGTCGCCGACGCGGAATCCACGCAGCGCGATCGCGCCATGACGGCGCCGCAGTTCGTTCAGGCGCTCACGGTTGTCGGCGCACCATGCGACCAGGTCGACGCGGTCGGTGGTGGGCGAGATCAGCGGAATATCGAGGCTGCCGGCGGTGGGCAACTGCAACGCGACCAGATCCTGCGTGCTGTGCACGACCAGGCGCCGCTTCGCCGGCAATCGCGGCAGCTCGCTCATGACGCCGCGTCAGTATCTAGACGCACCGGCGCGCGTCGCGCGCCCAGCAGCAGGCGCCGGTCGTCGGCGGCGCGCTGTTCGCGCAGCGTCTGCATGCGCGCGTGCGCTGCCGCCCTGAGCCGCGCGGCGAGCGCCGGCATGTGCGTTTCCTGATGCAGTGCGTGCAGGGCGCATTCGAACAAGGCCATGACTGTTTGCGCCTGCTCGTCACCGATCGCCGCCGGCAGGTACTTGAGCTCGGCCAGGAAGTCCTCGCCCGGAGTGACCACCAGCACCAGCGGATAATGTTCACGCACGGTCGAGACCACGTCCGCGATTTCGCGAAACACCGCACCGCTCTGCGCGGCAAGTTGCCGCGGCAGGTTCTCGAACACCAGCAGGCTGTCGAACAGGTCCTTGCCGGCCTGGGTCCAACGCAACACCTCGGGCAGCGCGGCGTGGGCATGCTCGAGCCATGCGTGTTGCGCCGACTGGACGCCCGCCAGCCACGCGGCCACCGTGCCGTCGTGGGCGATGGCGATGCGCATGGGCAAGGTGTTGATGCACAGGCCGACGATGCGTTCGCTGTCGGGAAGTTCCGCCGGACGCACGCTCGCGGTCAGTCCGAAGCTGACCTCCGCGGTGGCCGCGATCTGGCCCAATGCCAGCGCCCAGGCTGCCTCCAGCAATACCGCCGGGGTCACGCGCAGACGCTTCGCCAACGCCGGCACGGCGATGTCGGCGGCGGCCAGGCGCACTGCGATGCGCGCCTGCTTCGCCGTCGCGGCCGTGGCGGTGTGCGCCAGCGAAAGCGGAGCGGCGCCGCGCAGGTAGGTTTTCCAGAACGCGGCCGCAGCGTCGGTCTCGCGGCGGGCCAGCCAGTTGGCGTAGTCCAGGAACGACGTCGTTACCGACGGCAACACGTCGCCGAGGTACAGCGACTGGAATTCCTGCAGCACGATCAACTGCGACCAGCCGTCCAATAGCAAGTGATGATGCGTCCACACGCAGCGGTGCTGGCCGTGTTCGGTCTCCAGCAAGGTCACGCGCATCAACGGCGCGCGCGCCAGATCGAACTCGCGTGCCAGATCCTGCTCCAGGAACGCCTGCAACGATCGCTGCGCCGCCTCGGCCGTCGCCCCCTCCAGTATGCGGTATTCGATCGACGGCATCGCATCGCGGTAGCGGCGCAGCCTGGGGTGCAGCGGATCGTCCAGATCCACCGCCGCCTGCAGCACGGCGTGCCGCTGCGCCAGCTGCTTCCATGCCTGTTCGACGCGGTCGCGATCGAGCGGGCCCGACAGCGCGCATGACAGCTGGCTGACATAAGCAGCCTGGCCCGCGTCGTGTTGGGAATGGAACACCATGCCCAGCTGCAACGGCGTCAGCGGCGCGGCCAGCACAGCGGCCGTCGCTGCCGTGGGTTCGATCGCCGGTTCGCCGGAGTGTTCCGCCGGCACCTGTTTCAGCGCCTGGGCCAGTCCGGCAACGGTCGGATGACGGAACAACAGCGTCGACGACAGTGGCAGCCCCCCTGCCCTGGCCTTGGCGACGATCGACACGCTGAGCACCGAGTCGCCGCCGAGTTCGAAGTAATTGTCATCGCGCGCGACCGCGATGCCGAGCACGTCGCTCCAGATGTCCTTGAGCTGCTGTTCCAGCGCCTGACCGGCGTGGTCCGCCGCGACAAGGGCGGCGTACTGCTCGGGTGCAAGCCGCCGCAACGCCTCTCGGCGTTCGGCCGACAGATTCGCGATACGTTGTTTCAATTCGTCCATTTCTCACCCTGTCCCAATGGGCCCGCGCTACGGGTCCGAGTCGCTCAGCAACAGCGCGATTTCCTCGGCGCTCGCGGATTCGATGCGTTGCAACAGTTCGCGCAGGCGTTCGCGCTCGTCAGGCGCGGCGGCGGCCAGTTGCGGGTAGTCGATCTTGCCGTTGCGGGTCAGCGGCAACGCGTCGACGACGGCGATCGTCGCCGGCAGCATCGGTTCGGACAATCGCGCGGCCAGGTACGTGCGCAGCGCTTGCGGTTGCGGCTTCTGGCCGTTGCGGGCGACGACATGGGCGGCCAGCGCCATGGTGCCCGCCGCGGTGCGGCGCGCGACCACGGCGGCTGAAACCAGCTGCGGATGCGATAACAGCGCCGCTTCGATCTCTGACGGCTCGATGCGGAAGCCGCGGATCTTGAGCTGACGGTCGCTGCGGCCGACGTATTCGAACAAGCCGGCGTCGTTCACGAACGCAAGGTCGCCGCTCCTATACGCGCGCGCGCCGGCTGCGAACGGATCGGGCCGGAACCGGTCGGCGGTCCCGGCCGGCGCGCCGTGATAGCCGCGCGCCAGGCCCGTGCCGGAAATCCATAGTTCGCCGACCAGGCCCGGCGCGAGCGGCTCGCCCCAGGGATCAAGCACGTACAGGCGTGTCGTCGCGATCGGCGCGCCGATCGCGACGCTGCCGTGCTCGGGATCGTCCTGGCCGATCTCGTGCACGCAGCATCCGACCGTGGCTTCGGTCGGACCGTACTCGTTGAAAATCCGGGTGCCGTGGCGACGCCATGCGTGCAGCGATTGCGCGCGCAAGGCTTCGCCGCCCACGACCAGCCGCTCCGGCGGATGAGCGATGCCGTCGGCCTGGGTGGCACGCGCCAGGTAATCCAGGTGCGAGGGCGTCAATTTGATCAACGCCGCGCCCGGCCCGTGCATCAACTCCGTGGCCAGTTCGGCCACGCCGTCGGCATCGGCCATCAGGCGCAGGGTCGCGCCGACAGTCAACGGCGCGATTTGGCTGGTGATGGTCAGGTCGAACGACGTCGCGGTATGCACCGGCACGTCGCCGCCGTCCAGGCCGTAATGGGCGACGGCCCAGGCGACGTAGTTGGCCAGCGAATCGTGCTGGATCAGCACGCCTTTTGGCGCGCCGGTCGAACCGGAGGTGTAGATCGCATATGCGACGTTGCGCGGATCCGCCGGGGACCGCACGCGGCGATATCGCCGGGCCGACCCGCGCAACGACGGCAGCGTGCATGCCGGCACCGGCCAGGCCAGCGCGTGCGCGTGATCGGTCAGCACCAGCGCAACCAAGCTGTCGCGCGCGATGCGCTCGCGGCGTTCGAACGGTTCGCCCGGATTGAGCGGCACGAACGCGGCGCCGCACAACCAGATGCCCAGCAACGCGGCGATCAGGTCGACCGAACGCTGCAGGTCCACCCCGACCAGCGCTTCCGGCCCGAGGCCGCGCTCGCGCAAGGCCAGCGCGATCTGTTCCGCATCCCGCCACAACGCGGCATAGCTGACATGGGTGTCGCCGCAGACGATCGCGACCCGGTCGGGGTGGCGGCGTGCCTGCGCACCGATCAGCTCGGGCAGGCAGTGCTGGCGGGGGCCGGATACGGCCGGCACCGGCACCGACGATGCGACGGCACGGCCGGCATGCGCCGCCGCGGGATCGGCGAGCATCGCCGCGAGATTGTCGCGATACGCCTGGGCGAGTGCGCGCACGCTGGCCTCCGACCACTGGCCCGGATCGAAGTCCAGCAGCAATTGCAAGCTGCCCGAAAGCACGTCGCGGTTGAAATGCGCGGTCAGCGCGAAGAACGTCTGGTCCGAAGCCGACGCGGACAGCACCTGGAACGTCTCGGCACCGACGATGCGCTGGTAGACGTGGAAGTCGGTGTACACGAACACCGCGTCGAACGGCGTCTGGCCGAAGTCCTTTCGCAGCTGATGGTAGGGATAGCGGCGATACGGTTGCAGTTCCTGCTCGGCGCGCCAGCAATCGCGGATCAATGCGCTCCAGGAGGCATCCTGCAGTTCCAGGCACAACACGACCGTATTGTTGAACACACCGATCACGCGGTCGCCGTCCTCACCCTCGGGCCGGCCGTTGACCTCCAACCCGCTGACGACGCGGCGGCCGCACAACGCCGACAGCACGCGCATGTGCGTGGCGAGCAATACGCTCTTGAGCGGAACCGAAAGCGCGCGCGCCAGGCCCACCGCGGCATCGTGCACCTCGGCCGCGAATGCGACGCTGACGCGCCCTTGCAGGTGCTGGCCCTGCAAGGGCGTGCGCTCCGGCCGGCGTAGCGCACCGGCGCCGAAGCGGCGCGCCTTGTCGTGCCAGAACGCGCGCGTGCCGTCGTCGGCGACCGCGGCGCGCTCCAGGGCAATGAAGTCGGCGTAGCGCGTGACCGGCGCGGTCCGCTGCAAGGGCCTGCCTTCGCACAGCGCCGCGTACTCCTCCAGCACCTCGGTGATCAGCGACGCCACGCACCAGCCATCGAATGCGGCGTCGCTCAGGCTGAACTGGAACTCGTGTTCGGACCAGCGGTGCACGGTAAAGCGCAGCATCGGTGCGCTGTTCCAGTCGAACCGCCGTTTGCGCTCGGCCAGCATCCACTCGTGCAGCTCACGCGCCTGCGCCGTTGCCGGCACGTCGCGCCGGTCCAGCACCTGGAACGGCACTTCGACGTCCCGGTGCACGCGCTGCACGCCTTCTGCGAACGCGACCAGGTCAAAGCTGACCCGGAGGAATGGATGGCGCTGCGCTGCGTGGCGCATGCACTCCGCCAGCCGCTGCGGATCGCAGCGCCCCTTCATGCGCAGGCTGGTTACGTAGATTTCGTAGACCGGACTGGTTTCGGACAGGTACACCAGTGAGCGTTGCACGTACGACAACGGATACGCGTCCTCGACGTCGGCCGGCAGGCGGTCGCGCCACTGCGCCGGGATCAATTCGAACGGCTGCGGCGCGGGTATGGCGGCCGCCACCGAAGCCTGCAGCCGCTCGGCCAGGGCACGTACGCGCGGACGGGCGAACAGGTCGGCCACGGTGAAATTCAACTGCTCCCTGGCACCCGCGGCAACGATGCGCAATGCACGGATGGAATCGCCGCCCAGGTCGAAGAAATTGTCGTCCACACCGACCGGGGCTACCGCGAGTTCGGCGGCCCATATCCGGCACAGCGCGTGTTCCTGAGGTGTGCGCGGCGGTTCGAACCCCGCGCGCGGCCGTTGCAGTGCCTGAAACGGCAACCGGCCGCGGTCGAGTTTGCCGCTGCGGGTCAACGGCAGCACGTCCACGCGCGCGAACGCCGAGGGAATCAATGGCCGCGGCAGACGCTGCCTGAGAAACGCCAACACTGCCTCCAGTGGTGGCAAGGTCTCGCCCAGCAGGAATGCCACCAGCTCCAGATCGCCATGGGCGTCGCTGCGGGTGGCGACCGCGGCGCCGAGCACGCCGGGACAGGCACACAACGCCTGCTCGATCTCACCCAGCTCGACCCGCCGGCCACGAATCTTGATCTGGCTGTCGCGCCGGCCCAGGTATTCCACGCTGCCGTCACCGCGCCAGCGGGCGAAATCGCCGGTGCGGTACAGCGGAGAGACGCCGTCCACGGGATCGACGCCGAACGCACGCGCCGTGGCCTCGGGCCGATTCAGATAGCCGCGCGCGACCTGCGTGCCGCAGATGCACAGTTCTCCCGGCGTGCCGATGGGAACCGGCCGCTCGTCCGCGTCGAGGATCCGCAGCCTCACGTTGGCGGCAGCGCGGCCGATCGGTATGTCGGCCTCGTCGCGTCCGACGACATGCCAGGTCACGTCGACCGCGGCTTCGGTCGGACCGTAGAGATTGATCAGCGCGGTATCGCCGAACGCGTCGACGAAACGGTCGCGCAAGTGCGGTTCCAGTGCCTCGCCACTGCAAATGCAGCGCGACCACGCCGGCAGGCGGGTCTGCGCGGGCAGATGTGCGAGCAGTGCCAGCAGCATCGACGGCACGAAGTGGGCGATGCTGACGTCGAAGCGGCGCATGTGCTCGATCAGCACCGGCGGATCGCGTTCTCCGCCGGTCGCGAGCAAAACCAGCCTGGCGCCCAGCAGCAGCGGCAGGAACAGCTCCCACACCGACACGTCGAAGGTCACCGGCGTCTTGTGCAGGAACACCTGCCGCGCGTCGAGTTCGAAGGTTTCGGCCATCCACAGCAGGCGGTTGACGATGGCGCGGTGTTCGATCATCACGCCCTTCGGCTGGCCGGTCGATCCCGAGGTGTGGATCACATAGGCCAGATCGTCGGGCCGGCAGCCGATGTCGGCAGACAGCGGTTGCGCGGCCGCGGCTCCGGCCACACCGATGTCGACGAACTCGACATCGGCGAACGCCGCACGGCTCCGGTGCGCCGCGGTCGACAGCACCACCCCGCAACCGCTGGCTTGCAGCAGTTGCCTCAGGTGATCGTCCGGCTCGTCCGGATCCAACGGCAGATAGGCCGCGCCAGCATGGATCGCGGCCAGGATCGCCACCACCATCGCGGCCGAACGGTCGATGGCCACGCCGACAAGCGCATCGCGCCCGCCGTATCCGCGCTGGCGCAATCGCGCCGCAACCCGCGACGCGATCGCGTGCAGCTGCGCGTAAGTCCACTGCGGCCGCGCGTCCCCGCAGACCGGGCCTCCCATCGTGCCGCACAGCGCCACTGCCGCAGGCGTGCGCGCGGCCTGTTCGAGCAACAGCGACAGCAACGTCGCCTGCGCTGGATACGTTCGGCGAGGCCCGTCGAAAGCGGTCAGCAGCAGTTGCCGCTCGTCCGCGCCCAGCAGAGCCAAGGCCGACAGTGGCGTGTCCGCGTCGTCGGCGACCGCGCGATATTGCGCCTGCAAGCGCTCTGCAGCACGGTCGATGTTCTCGCCGTCGAGCACCTGCGGGTCGTAGACGAGCTTGGCCGACAGCCCGGTTCCGGTTCCGGTTTCGGTCACGACCATGCTGAAATCGAATTGCGCGCCGCGCTCATCGAGTGCCATGACCTCGACCGCGGCGCCGGCCAGGCGCGCGTCCAGGCGGCCCGGCGCATGCCACGCCTGTGCGGCGGCGCCGAGCGTGCGCCAGACGAACACCGCGTCGACGAACGGCACCTGTCCCGGTTCGCGCGCGGCGCCCAGGCGCTGCGCCATCGCGTCCAACGGCAGGCGCGCGTGCTTGCGCGCCGCCAGCACCGCCTTCCGCACCCGCGCCGCGAATGCGCGGAAGGATTGCGTGCGATTCACTTCCACGACGATGGGCAGCAGGTTCACGCAGTAACCGATCGCGTCGGACGAACCGTCGCCCTCGCGCAGGTCGAACGGCACCCCGACCACCACCTCGGTGCGCCCGGTCCAATGCGCGAGCATGGCCGCGTACACGGCCAGGTGCAGATCGAACGCGGTGCAGCCGAGATCACGGCCCAGTCGCCCGAAGCCCTCGACGACGGCCGGCGCAACCGGCCAGCCCGTCGCCGCGCCCTGGCGGCGGTCAAGCGCGCGTTTGCGCCGTCCAGGCAATGCCGCCGGCAGGGCCAGGTAGCCGTGCAGGCGGTCGCGCCAGTACTCGGTGTCTTCGTGCGCATCGGCGCTGGCTAGGTAGTCGATCTCGCGCTGCACGTCGTCGCCGGCATGCGGTCGCGATCGGTGTGGGTGCACGGCGTCGCCGCAGGCGGCCTGCCAGGCGTGCATCAGGATCGGCAACGAGCCCAGGTCCACGGCGATATGGTGGGCGCGCAGCAGCAGCACGTGCTCGCGATCGGAGCGTGCGTACAGCACCGCTTCGATCGGCGCCGCGGACTGCAACTCGAAACCCGTGTCGGCGCGTGCCGCCAGTTGCTGCATCAGCTGCACGTCGCTGCAGTGGCGCGCATCCACCTGGATCAGTTGCGCCGGCGGCGAGTCCCAATGCTGCCAGGGTTCGCCGGCGACCACCTCCACCCGCATGCGCAAGGCCTCATGCGTGCGCTGCAATTGGAGGAAGGCGGCCGCGAGTCGGTCGACATCGAGCGCACCGGTAAGGCGTGCCGTCCAGGCTAGGTGATAGGCCCGCGATGCGGGGAAAAGCTGGGCGTGCAGCCACAGGCTGCGCTGGCCATGGCTCAACGGCGCGCGCGCAGGCGCAGGTGACGACGGCCGCCGCGCGCGCGGATCGTGCGGATGCGCCTGGCAATACGCGATCAGTTCGTCCAGGCCACCCACTTCGTGCAGCAGCGCCAGCGGAACCATCAACTGCTGCGCCTCCAGCAGCAGCGCCAGGCGCGCCATCATCAGCGAATCCATGCCGAGCGCCGGCAGCGAACGGTGGCGCGGCAGATCCGCTGCCGGACGGCCGAGCAGCCCGGCGGCCGCGGCGAGAACCTGTTGCGCGAGCACCGACGCGGGTTCGTCGGCTTCCGGTTCGCTGCGCACGGCCTTGCGCGGCTCCAGCCGCACCAGCGCATCGTCGAGAAACAATTGCCGGCACGCCTGGCGGCGGATCTTGCCGCTGGTGGTTTTCGGCACCTGGCCAGCGCGTACGAACACCACGGTGTGCACGCCCACGTCCAGGTGCTCGGCGATCGCCGCGCGGACCGTGTCGGCGGCTGCCTGGGGCTCGAAGCCGGTGCGATGCTCGATTTCGCAGACCAGCACCAACCGCTCGCCGTCCACATCGGCCACCGCGAAGGCCGCACTGCTGCCCGCGCGGATCGACGCGTGCGCGCGCTCGGCGACCCGCTCGATATCGTGCGGGTGATAGTTCCTGCCGCGCAGGATGATCAGGTCTTTCAACCGCCCGGTCACGTACAGCTCGCCGTCGATCAGGCAGCCCAGATCGCCCGTGCGCAGGTAGTCGCGCTGCAGGTCGTGTTGGAGCCGGGCACGGAACGTCTCCTCGCTCGCCTGCGGCTTTTCGAAGTATCCGGCAACCACTCCGGGACCATGCACCCAGATTTCGCCGATCCTGCCGTCGGCCAGCGCCACCCGCCGTTGCGGATCGACGATCGCCACCGATACACCGGTGCCAGGCTTGCCGCAGCTGACCAGCGTCTGCGCCTGGGCCGGGTGCGCCGGCGACGCGATCCGGTCCAGCTGCAACGCCAGCGCGTCCACCGGCAACAGGGTCGGCTCGCGATCCAGCTCGGCACCGGTGACGAACAGCGTCGCCTCGGCCATGCCATAGCAGGGGTACATGGCCTGCGGCCGGAAGCCGCTCGGTGCGAATGCGCGCGCGAAGCGCGACAGGGTTTCGGCCTGGATCGGCTCGGCGCCGTTGAACGCAAGTCGCCAGCTGCGCAGGTCCCACTGTGCGACCTCCTCGGGCGCTGCGCGCCTGGCGCACATTTCGTAAGCAAAGCTCGGCCCGCCGCTGGTGGTACCGCCGAAACGCGTGATCGCCTCCATCCAGCGCAGCGGTTCGCGGAAGAATTCGGTGGACGAAAACAGGATGCACGGGCACCCCACGTATACCGATTGCAGAATGTTCCCGAACAAACCCATGTCGTGATAGAACGGCAGCCAGCCGACCACCACGGTGTCGTGGTCGTGGCCGAAGGCGACGCGGATCGTCTCTTCGTTGCACAGCACGTTGCGATGGCTGACCACGCAGGCTTTCGGGTCGCCAATCGATCCGGACGTGTATTGCAGCACGGCGGTGTCTTCGGCATCGATCTTGAGCGCGCGCCAGGCCGCGGCGTCGATCGCATGGCGTTCGCCCAGGTCCAGCCAGCGCGCATCGGCCAGGCGCTGCTCGGCCGCTTCAACGAAGCCTTGGCGCATATCGCCCGGCGCGATGACGCAACGCGCGCGGCTGTCGGCGACCACCTGGCCAAGCCGGAACGCGAGCCTGCGCGCGTTGCCTTGCGGCAGCGGCAGCGCGATCGCTCCGGCGTACAGCACGCCGGCGATGGCGACGATATAGTCCAGGCCCGACGGATAGGAGATCGGCACCCGATCGCCAGGACGCACGCCGTGCGATTGCAGCAACGCCGCGGTCCGCCGCGCCTGCTCGTCCAGCTGCCGCCAGGTCAGGGCTTGCTGCACCTCTCCGCGTTCGAGAAACTTGAACGCCGGCCGGTCGCCATCGCGCTCCGCCCGCCACCGGAACAGATCGACCAGCGTGCGCACCGCGTGGGCCGGAAAATCAGCCATCCTGCGCCGGGTCCAGCAGATCCAGGTCGGTGGGCGGGGAAAATGCGAGCTGCTGCCGGCAGAACGCGCGCCATTCGTCGCTCACCTCGTCGAAGATCACGCTTTCGCCCGCCCAGATCGAGCCGGTCACGCTGAAGTCGCGGTGCAGGAACACGATCGCGTCCGTATCCTGTGCCGGCATTGGAGCGCGTTCACGGTGGTGTGGCCACTGCGCGAATTGTTGCAATGCAGCGAGCGGATAGGCGCGGCAATAGGGGCGTTGGTGCTCTGCTCCATCGGCGGGCTGGCTGGCGCCGGAGCAAAGATGCTGTTGTGCCTGCGCCAGCAATTGCGCCGCATCGCGATGTCCCGCTGCCAGCGCAATGAGGTACGGCGTGCGCTGGTCCTGGCCGCACAGCCCGATATCCGCGCCGCGCGCGAGCAGCGTGCGCACGATCTCGGCATTGCCGCCGCCAGCGGCCCAGCACAGCGCGGTCCAGCCGTGCTCGTCTTGCGCGTTCAGTGCAGGACCCTTCGCAAGCGCCACCTCCACCTCCGCCGGGTTGCCCGCCCGGATGCTTTCAAGCAGCTCTTCCGTCGCCATCCCTCCTCCCTATGTGAGCCGGTGCTTCGATGCGATCGAGGCGACCCACGACTGGCGCTACCTGCTGCGGCAGCGGTCGCCCATCGTCGTTACGCCACGGCCACTCTTATCATAATTTTGCGGCAAACGCCGTGCCGCCCCGCGCTTTAACGGGCATCGGACGACGCAACGACAGCTGCATTCTGTTGCCGCCTCGCCTGGACCGATTCCGCCGTTTGCTGTGCTGCGCTACGGTACGCACGCAACGTATGTTCCGCCATCCTCGCACCGCTGAACTCGGCGGCGCGCGTGCGTCCGCTCTCGCGGTAGCGCATCGCCCGCTCCTGGTCGTCGACCAGTTCCACGATGGCGTCGGCGAGCACGCGGGGATCGATCCGCGCAAACCCGCATGCATCGAACGACACGTCGACTAGGGCGCCGCTGCGGTCGTGTTCGATAATTTCGGCCAGGCCGCCCATGCGGCTGCAGACGACCGGAACACCCGCTGCCATCGCTTCGATCGCCGCATAGCCGAACGGTTCATACAGCGACGGCACCACCGCCACCGCCGAACGCTCATACAGCGCGTGCAATTGCGGCCTGCTCAACTTGCCGATGAAGCGCGTCGATGTGGCGAGCACCGGATCGCGCTCGGCGACGTAGCGCAGGGCATGGGGGTGGAGGTCGGTGCCGTCGCCGGCGACGACCAAGACGATGTCCTCGCGCTCGGTGCCGATCAGCTGGAACGCGCGCAACAGATAGCGCAGCCCCTTCTGCGGCACCAGCCGCCCGGCGAACGCGACGATCTTGCGCTTGCCGGTGCCGACTTCATCGCCGCCGGCCGGCGCCAGCATGGCCGCGACCTCGGCAATGGCGGCGGCATCGGGTTGCGGCAGCGGCTGCGCACCGTTGTGGATCACCGCGATCTTTGCATCGGCGCAGACCGTGCGCACGTCGTCTTCGACAGAGGCGCTCACCGCGATCAGCAGATCGCTGCGGCTGCACATGTCGCGCTCCAGTTCGGCGATGTAGGCCAGGGTGTCGCAGCCCCAGCGCGGCGTGAACAAATGCTCCAGCGAATGCACCGTGGCAACGATCGGCACGCCCCAGCAGTCGCGCAGCCGCTCGCCGGAGCGGTAGGTGAACCAGTTGTTGCAATGGATGAGGTCGGGAATCCCCCATTCGCTTTCGCACCGGCGAACCACCTCGTCCGCGGTCGTGTCGGACAGCAGGCCGAAGTACTCGAATCCCAGCGAGAGTTCGTCGACCGCCGGGCGCAGGAAGTGGACCTGCCGGTTCGCTTCGATGATCGAATCGCGTCTGTCGCCGCCGCCGACGACGATGGTCAGGCGCAGGTCCGCCGACTCCAGCCCCTGCGCCAACTGCGCCAGATACGTGCCCGCGCCACCGAACGTCACGGGTGGAAACTCGTAAGCGAGAATCAGGATATGCATCACGACGTCAGCCCCTGGTGCGCGATCAAGGTTATCGGCGTTGCGGAGTTTCGAGCATCCCTGCCCCAACGAACTGCGCCAACCGGAGCGATGCGTTCGCACCGGATCGCCGCCAGGAGGAACGAAGCTGCGCGTGGCCGATTCTGTACGATTGCGGCGCAAATGCAACGGCCCGCTCGCGCCGTGGCCGCAACGCACTCGGCACGGCCGGGTTCGGTGGTATCGTCGCCGGCGCGTCGTGCCGGCGCGCGACAGGCCTGGTTTTCCTTGCCTGGGCGTGGCCGAGCGACAAGGAAGACGCCCCCCGGGCATGGGAATTGTCCGTCGACGGAGGATATCCGGATGTTCGAGTACCGCGGCCGACGTATCGAACTGCTGTCGCTGATTTCCCGTGCCGGCAACGGCGAGCTGTTCTGGCGGAACTCGCTGGAGACGATCCGGCTCAGCGATCGCCACGGCTGCTCCGGCATCCTCATCCTCACCGGCAACGAGATCGCGGTCGAGCCCTGGCTGATCGCACAGGCCGTGGCCGCCGGCAGCGCTCACCTGCAGCCGCTGGTGGCGGTCAATCCGGTCTACATGCATCCGTTCACCGTGGCGCGCATGATCAGCTCGTTCGGCCTGATGTTCCGCAGGCGAGTCCGCCTGAACCTGGTGACCGGCACCTCGCTCAGCCATCTGGCAGCACTCGGCGACGGCGCGAACCACGACGAACGCTATGATCGCCTGCTCGAGTACGCATCGATCGTCGATGGTTTGCTGCAGGGGATGCCGCTGACCGTGGACGGCCGCTACTACACGGTCGATGGCCTGCAGTTGCTGCCGGCGCTGGATGAGGCCCTGCGGCCGCACTACTACGTCGCCGGACACTCAGATGCGGCTGCACGCGTGGCCAGCCGGATCGACGCGATCGGCCTGCAGATGCTCGGGCCCGCGCTTGCCGACGGCGCGATCACCGGCCAGGCGATCCACTTCGGCATCGTCACGCGCGAAGACGAGGCGTCGGCATGGGTCGCGGCGCGCGCGCGCTTTCCGGACGACGAACTGGGACGGTTCGTGCAGCAGCAGTCCATGAACAACACCGATTCGCAGTGGAAGCGCCGGCTGCAACTGGCGGCGGCGCAGGAAACCGACGCGTCGCCGGAATTCTGGATGCTGCCGTTCAAGACGTTCCAGGCCGACTGCCCGTTCTTCGTCGGAGGCCACGAACGCACCGCGGAACTGTTGGCGTCGCTGATCCGCGCCGGCGTACACACGTTCGTGCTCGACATCCCGCTCGACGAGTGCGAATACGCAAATACCGCCGCCGCATTCGCAAGAGCCGCGCGGCTGCTCGACGGCTGAATGTCCGGGCCGCGCATCAGCGCTGGATCTGCAGTTCGCCGTCAGCGCCGAGTTCGATCGTGCTGATGCCGCTATCGGTCAGGTAGCGCCTCACGGTGAGATCGGTGAAACGGTCCAGATCCACCTGCACTTCGCCGTTGCTCTTCAGCGACAGGCGTCGGAATCCACGCTCCTTCATCGAACGGCGCACCTGATCCTGCGCGTACTCGCCACCCATAAGCTCGATCCGGTCGGCTTCGGCGAGCGCGGGATGGAAGATGTCGTAGAGCATCACCACGCGTGGCTCGTCGCTGTCGTTCCAGACTTCGTGTTCGATCGAATCGTCGAAGACCAGGCACTCGCCCGGCTGCCAGGTCAGCGTGGACTGGTTCACCCGCATCTTCGCGCCCGCGGGCGTCTTGATCCCCATGTGGATGCGCAGGCGGCCGTTCGTGTATCCACAGTGGCGGGCGATATGCGTTCCGGGTTGCAGCCACGACAGCATGATCACGCCCGCGCAGCGGTGTTCGTGCGGGATGCGGTCGAGGATCGCCGAGGTCGCCGGGAACAATTCCTCGACCTGCTGGAACCGGCGCCGGCCTTCGTAGAAGATCACCTGATCCCAGCCGCCGCGGTCGACGAGCGGTTCCTCGACCGGTTTGAATGCGGCGCCGTCGGCAGTGGAGACGCGCTCGAATTCGGCGAGGATTTCCGCGTAGTGGCGCTGCAGGTAGCCGGCGATCCAGAACTTGCCCGGATCGTAGGACACTACTGGCGGCAGATAGTCGATGTAGTGCAGCGGTCGCTGGAATGCGTGCTTCCAGACGCCTTGGCGCACGGCCAGATCGGCACACTGCCCGGCTTCGGCGACCCTGCCCGCGGTCACCAGGCTGTCGATCAGCACTGCGTACAGCCGGCGCAGATTGTTGGAATTTGTTGTCATCGGTTGGCCTCCTGCGCTGAATTCCCCGGATCGCTTCCGTGGACGCCGGACCGACCCCATGGTCCGATTGTGACCTGCCCCCGTGCAAAAACAAAGCGCGTCACATCCGGCGGCTGTCGCGGCGGCCTCCGTCGCTCAGCACCGCGAAGCCGCGGACGCATTGGCGCCGCATCGCGCCGCGACGCTGTCCAGCACCGCATCGAACACCTGCTGCACGCCGGTGTCCGACAGGCATCGCGGATATGTCGGATCGCGCGGATCGTAGGCGTAGGGGCAGTGGAACTCGGCGCACGAGAACTGCCGCTGCCCATGCCGCTGCAGCGAGAACGCCGACGGCCGGCTGCAGGCGTGCTCGCCACGCACTACGCGCGCGGCATACATTCTTTGCCACAGCTCCGGGCCGATCGGCCCGCATGGCACCACGACCGGCTTGCCCAGCGCAGCGGCGATATGCATGGGCGCGGAGTCGTTGCCGACGAACAGATCGGCGCGGTCGAGCTGCGCGGCCATATGGTTGAGGCTGCCGCCGCTCGCGTCGTGGATGTCGGCGGCGGGATCAGCAGCGATCACCGCGGCACGTAGCGATGCGATCTCGGCCGCCTCGCTCGCACCGCCCACCAGCACCACGCCGGCGCCGTCGATGCGGCACAGCCGTGCGCATAGCTCGCGGTAGTGCGTCAGCGGCCAGCGCCGGTTCCAATGCGCGTCGCCGCCGATGTGCACGGCGATGCGCAAGCCGCGCCGTTGCTCGTGCGCCTCGTCGGCGACGTAGGGGAAACATCGCCCCGGCCCCGGCACGTGCAATCCGATATCGACGCCGGCCGCTTCGGCGAAGGCGCGCGTGCTGTCGAGCAGATCCGGAAAGCGCCCGGCCTGGGCGAAATCCAGCGCGACCGTCCTGTTGACGAAGACAGCTTCGACCGGGTCCAGCGGCACGCCGACGCGTTCGCGGATGCCGCTCAGATAGGCCTGGATCGCGCGCAACCCGGTGCTGCTGGGATCGATCACGCAGAGGTCGAAGCGCTGCCTGCGCAACGTGCGGATCAGCGCGATCCAGCGTCGCGGCGCGCGCGCGCCCGGTTCCGGGCACTCGACCACTTCGTCGATGTAGCCGTGCTTGAGCATGAAATCGCGATAGCGCCGAAGCAGGTTGGGGCCGGCCACGCAATACAGCCGCGCGTTTGGATAGGCTTGACGGAGCAGCTTGAGGAACAGGTTCTTGCTGATCAGGTCGCCGAGCCCGGGCACATGCGGGTTGTCGCGGTTGGCGATGGCCGCGAACAAACAGATCTTGCGCACCTGGTCCGGCCGCGAACGCCGCTCGCGCGCACCGGCGATTGCTTCAGTCGCCCTGGCATGGCCGATGGCGGCCGCACGTATCGTGCGCCAGGCCAAAGCATCGATCGCAGCTGTCCATCGCTCGCTCACTGTTGGGCCCTGGAATGCGGATCAAGCCATCTCGACGCGTCGTTCAAGCCCGAGCAGTCTTCGGCGTCACCGCGAGTCCGCGCTCGTGCGCCCGGACCCGCCGTACGGCAGCTGGCCATGCTTGCCGTCCCAGCCTAGGACATCGACACACACGCGGCAAGGATCACGCAAGGCTTTGCCGTGATAACGATGCAAGCGCCGGGCCGGCCCTGCGCTTGCACGCGTGCGACACGCCGCTCAGGCCGGGTCGGCGGCGGTGCCGGCGACGCTCGATGCGTCGCGCCCGTCGCGCCCGTCGCGCCGCCCGCCTGCGGCGAGCTTGCGTTCGCAGGCGTCGAAGACCGCCTCCACGCTCAAGCCGGTCATGCAATGCGGATAGCGGCGTAGTGCCGGATCGTATTCGACCGGGCAGTCGCGGCTGCAGGCGGCCACTGCGTCGCGGTGCAGCGTGGGACGGTGGCGCCAGCAATCCAGTTCCAGCGACACACTGGTCTGGTTGCGATAGGCGTCCCAGGTCGAATAAGGCGTCGGCCCGAACATGATCACCGCCGGTACGCCAAGACAGCCGGCGATGTGCATCACCGAAGAATCGTTGCCCACCACAAGATCCGCCTGCGCCACGTGCTGCGCCATCCAGTTCAGGTCGCCGCCGCAGGCTTGCCGCAACTCGCCGTCGCTGCAGCGTTCGCGCACGCGATCGACCAGTTGCTGCGCCTCGTCGCTTTCGTCGTCGCCACCGACCAGGACGATCTGCGCGTGGTATCGGCGCAGCAACTGCTCGCACAGCACCTGGTAATGGGCATCCGGCCAGCGCCGGTTCCAGTCGCGGCTGCCGCCGGGATGTACCACGATGATCGGCCGCCGGCCGGAGAACGCCAGCGGCCGATCCACCGGCGCGAGCCGAAAGCGCGGGTCGATCCGCTCGCGCGGCAGCGGCGGGTCGAACGCCAGCGCCCGTGCATAGGCCTGGGCCATGTCGAGCAAGGTCATTGCGCCCCAGGCGCCGCTCAGCGCGATCTGGCCCTGGTTGACGAAGGCGTCGACGGCAAGCCCGCGCTGCAGGCCGAAGCGCCTGCCGATGCCGCACAGGTGAGCGAACAGCGGACTGAGCCGGGTGTCGCGGCTGTCGTGCACGCACGCGTCATAGCGCGCAGCGCGCAAGCCGCGCAGCAGCCTCAGCCAGTTGCGCCAGCGGCCGAAGGCTGGATCGTCGCAAACGATCAGGCGGTCAATCGGCATGTGCAGCAGGTAGAGATCGTGGAACTTGCCGGCCTGGAACGCGGTGGTGACCAAATGCAGTTCGGCGCCGGGGAAACGTCGGGCGACCAGTTCGAACGCGATCGATGCCGCGATGTGGTCTCCGGCGCGCAGGCCCGGGCCCAGCGCGGAGAAGATCACCACCCGCTCGACCTGCGCCGTCGCGGCGGGCACCCGTTCGAACCGACGCAGCAGCCTGGCATAGGCCAGCAGCGCCGCGTCGGCCAGCCTGCGATTCATCGAGCCTCGGCCTGTCGACGCATTGACATGCGCGCGCCGAGTGCCGCTGGCGCGCACGGGCATTCGATCAGCGTCGTGTCCGCCGCAACCCTCCCTGCGTCGCAATACGGGCGGCACCGACCGCGTAAGGTACTGTGATAGGCTCGCTGCATGCCTTAGTGTATGTCGCCACGATCGGGATAAAGCGCGGCCGGACGATATCACACGTCATTGCGTTGGATAATCATGCTGGCAGGAGGCTGTTGACCTATGCGCGAAACCGACGCGGCGTTGACCTTGCAGGGTATCAGGCATGACGCGGTCGCGATTACAGGCATCTCGTGCCGCTTTCCCGGCGCGGACACTGCGCAACAGTTCTGGCGCAATCTGGTCGGTGGGATCGAATCGATAACACGTGTGCCGCAGCAAGGCACCGGCGGCGGGCACGAAGCCACCGCCGCACGCGCCCTACTCGCCGACGTCGAACAATTTGACGCGCACTTCTTCCGCTTCACCCAGAGACAGGCCGACATCGCTGATCCGCAATTGCGGCTGGCGCTGGAATGCGCGTGGCTCGCGCTGGACAGCGCGAATTGCGCCAACACCGCTCCGGACAGCCTGGTCGGCGTATTCATGGGCGCCAGCCTGAGCACCTATCTGCTCGGCCAGATCCTGCCGATATATCCGTCGCTGGCACAGGCCGTTGGTGCGTCGCAGATCCTTTTCACCAACGACAAGGATTTTTATCCGACCACCATTTCGCACCGACTCGACCTCAAGGGCCCGAGCGTTAACATCAGTACCGCATGCTCGACCGGGCTGGTCGCGGTGCACAGCGCTTGCCAGGCGCTGGCCACCTACCAATGCGACATCGCCCTGGCCGGCGCCAGTTCGGTGCTGCTGCCGCAGCAACCGCCGGCTTACGAACCTGGCGGCATCTACGCGCGCGATGGCCATTGCCGCGCCTTCGACGCCGATGCCGGGGGCACCGTCGGCGGCAGCGGCTGCGGCTTCGTGGTGCTCAAGCGGATCGAGGACGCGCTGCGCGACCGCGACTTCATACATGCGGTCATTCTGGGTGGCGCGGTCAACAACGACGGCAGCCACAAGGTCAGTTTCGCCGCACCGAGCGCATCCGGCCAGCGCACGGTCATCGAACAGGCCCTCGCCAACGCCGGCGTCGATGCCACCGACATATCCCTGGTGGAAGGCCATGGCACCGGCACACTGCTCGGCGATGCGGTCGAGCTGGAGGCGTTGACCGACGTGTTCGCGGACCCGGCGATCGCGGCCGGATCGTGCGCGCTGGGTTCGGTGAAGACCAACATCGGGCATCTCGACACGGCCGCGGGCATGGCCGGGCTGATCAAGGCCGCACTCGCGCTGCAGCACGCGATGATCCCGCCGAGCCTGCATTTCCGCCGCCCCGATCCGCAAGGCGCGCTCGAAGGCAGCGCCTTCTACGTGCCAACCACGGCAAGCGCGTGGCCGCACGGTCCGCAGCCGCGCCGCGCCGGCGTCAGCGCGTTCGGAATCGGCGGAACCAACGTGCACCTGATTCTGCAGGAGCCGCCGCCGGCTGCGCGCTGCGATGCGTCGACCCGGCCGTTCCACATCGTTGCGGTGTCGGCGCCGTCCGCCGCCGGCTGTGTTGCGAACGCGCGGCAGCTGGCGGCTTATCTGCGCGAAGCCGGCGATGTCGATATCGCCGATGTGGCGTTCACCCTGGGCGTGTGCAGGAAAGCGTTCGATCATCGTCACGCCTATGTCGCGCGCGATCGTACGCACTTGCTCGAGCTGATCGACACTGGCGCGGGAAGCAGCGCGGAGCCGGCGCCACACCTGCGCGTGGCCTTCGTTTTCCCGCAGCCCGGCGCCGACGATTTCGGCGTCATGAAAGCGGCATATGCGCACGAGGCGAGCGTCCGTGCGGACGTTCGCCTGTGCGCGGACGCGGCGCGCCAGTGCGCGGGCAGCGAGTCCGTCGACCTGTGCGCGGCATTCGTGCAAGAGGCTCTGCCGCAACAGGCCACGCTGCGCGCGGCCGTGTTGTTCGCCGGCCAATACGCGATGGCGCGCTTGTGGATGCGCTGGGGCGTGCTGCCGCAGGCGGTCGCCGGCAACGGCGCCGGTGCCGGCGTGGCCGCGTGCGTGGCCGGAGCGCTCACACTGTCCGAAGCCGTCGCTGCGTTGTACTCGGGCACGACGCCGCAACCGGTACGCCAGGCGCATCCGGACATCGTGCTGCTGGACACGACCGAGATCGTCGACGCCGCCGATGCCGCGAAGAGCGCTTCTTCACCGTTGGTCTCGGGCCGCGATCACGTCGCGTTGTGCTTCTCCGCGCAGGCAGATGGTGCCGGCCACACCTCATGGGCTGCGCACCTGCACGCGTGGCAGCCCGCCGATGGCGCCGCGACGACGGCGCAGCGGCTATACGAAGGCCTGGGCACCGCGTGGGTAAACCGATTGCCGCTGGATTGGGCCGCCTTTCACGGCGAGCAGGCGCGGCGAAAACTGCCGATTCCTTCGCTACCGTTCGTGCGCTCGCGTCACTGGCTGGAAGCACCCGAGACGCTCACCGCCGCGCAGGTGCAAAAGCAGGAGCAGGAGCAACCTGTCGTGCAAGCCGCGCACGAGGCCAGCGCCGATCCAGGCGACTGGTGCTACGTTCCGACCTGGAAACGCTGTCTGGCGCCGCCGGCAGCGCCGGTGCCGCAGGCACCCAAGCGCTGGCTGCTGCTGACCGCGGAAGATCGCTTCTGCGCCGAATTCGCCACACGGATCAGACAGCGCGGCCACGACGTCATCGAGGTGTTCGCCGGTCCTGGTTTCGAACCGCTCGCGGCCACGCGCGCAAGCATCGATCCGCGCAGCCCCGGCGACTACGCCGCGTTGCTGGCCGACTTGTCGCGCCAGGACAGGCTGCCGGACCGCATCGTGCATCTGTGGAGCCTGCCCGACCCCGCCGATGCCGAGCCGCTTTCCGCGCGCCTGAGCGCAGGGCTCGGGCGCGGCCTGCATGCGCTGCTGTCGCTGGCGCAGGCCCTGGGCAAGGCCGGCGTCACCCAGCCGATACGCCTGACCTGCGTCTACAGTCGCGTGCACGATGTCGGCGGCGAGCATGCCCCGCAACCGGACAAGGCGGCGTTGACCGCCGCACTGAAGGTCATTCCGCAGGAGTACCCCAACCTGTCGTGCCTGGGTGTCGACGTGATCGCGCCGAATCCCGGCTCCGTCGTCGAAGACCGCCTGCTCGACCGCCTGCTCGCCGAATGCGAAAACCAGCCGGTAGACGTCGTGTGCGCATACCGCGGCGATACCCGCTGGGTGCAGGCGTTCGAGGCCGTGCACCTGCCGGTGCCGGCGGTGCCCAAGCCCAGGCTCAGGCACGGTGGCGTGTATCTGATTACCGGCGGTTACGGCAGCGTCGGACTGGCGCTGGCCGCGTATCTGGCGCGCAACGTACGCTGCGACATCGCTCTGCTCGGCCGCTCGGCGTTCGCTCCGGAGGATCGCTGGCAGGCGCTGGCCAGCGGCGCCGAAGCCGCCGATCCAGAACAGGCACATCTGGCGTCTGCGCTGCTCGCGCTACGGGCGCAAGGCTGCCGGGTCAGGCTCTACCAGGCCGATGTGGCCGATCGTGACGCGCTGGTGCGGGCGATCGCCGCGATCGAAGACGATTTCGGCGCGATCGACGGTGTGATCCACGCTGCCGGCGTCGCCGATACCGCCGGCATCATCCAGAACCGCAGCCAGGACGGCACCGAGCGCGCCCTGTGGGCGAAGGTCCGCGGCGCGGTGCATCTGGACGACATCCTGCACGGGCGGGCGCTGGACTTCTTCGTGCTGTGCTCCTCGATCGGCTCGGTTCTGCACGCCTTGAAATTCGGCGAAATCGGCTACGTCGCCGCCAACGATTTCCTGGATGCGTTCGCCGCGTATCGGCACGCGCACGCGCGCGGCCTGACCGTATCGATCAACTGGACCGACTGGCTGGACGCCGGCATGTCGGCACGCGCGAAGGCGCGTTTCGCGCAGCGGCAACGCCATGCCGAGCCGGTCGCGCTGCCTGCGCCCGTGCATCCGTTGCTGGGACGCAAGCGGCCCGGCGCGGTCGCCGGCGAATGGATGTTCGAGAATACGCTGCGCGCGCAAGACAACTGGGTGCTGGACGAACACCGTATCGCAGGCACCGCGGTGCTGCCGGGCACCGCCTACATCGAACTCGCATTCGCAGCGTTCGCTGCATGCACCGCCAGCCACAGCGCCGAGATCAGCGATCTGACCCTGATGGCGCCGCTGGTGGTCGCCGATGCCGACGCATGCGAACTGCAGGTCGTGTTGACGCCTCGCGGCGAAGGCTATTCGCTGACTGTCCGCACGCTTGATGCGCGCACGCGCGACGCCTGGACCGAGCACGCCCGCGCCGACATCGCCGCGCTGCATGAGAGCGAAAGCATCGATGCGACGGACGATTTCCTCGACGGTGCGCCGCTGGCCGATGCTGGCTCGCATCTGGGCAACGGGCACGGCACGGGCGATGCCGGCATGCGTTTCGGCGGGCGCTGGCGTGCGTTCGAAAGCGTCGCCGCCGGCCACGGCCGTGGCAGCGCGTGCTTGCGCCTGCCTGAACAATACCGCGGCGATCTCGATGATTACCTGCTGCATCCGGCCCTGCTCGATTGCGCGGTCTCGTTCCTGATTCCCGCCTTGCTCCAGACGCAGACCGAACCCTATGTACCGCTGCACTACCGCCGCGTGCGGATTCGCAGGCCTGGGCGGTTTCCAGAAGCGTTGTTCGCGCATGCGCGCAGCGACCAGGCGCTGGTGCGCGACGGCGGCGCGCTGACCCTCGACGCGCGCATCGTGGATGGATCGGGCGCGGTCTGGGTCGAGGTAGGCGGCATGACCGCCAGGAAGAGCGCGATGGCGCCGTCCACGGCGTCCGCCCCGTCGCAGCGACCCCAGCCACAAGCGCCGGCGAACTTCCTGCTCGATACAGGCACCGTCGGCGAATTGAGCGCATTACGCTTCGTCGCCAGGGATCTGCCTGCGCTGGGCCCGCACGATGTCGAAGTCGACATCCATGCCGCCGCGCTGAACTTCAAGGACGTTCTGGTGGCGCTCGGGATGGTGCCGGCGCCGAGTCCCAAGGGTAAGTTCGGCCTGGAATTCGCCGGTGTGGTGGCCCGCTGCGGCAGCGAGGTCGGCACCCTGCAGGTCGGCGACGAAGTGATGGGATTCGGCGGCCCCTGGGTTGCCCCGCGTGCGGTCTACCCGGCCGCGTGGCTGCGGCGGCGACCGGCGCGATTGTCGGTGGCCGAAGCCGCGGCGGCGCCGGTGGCGTTCACCATCGCGCAGCTGGCGTTGCGCGAGATCGGCGGCCTGCGCAGCGGCGAGTCGGTGCTCATTCACAGCGCGACCGGTGGGGTCGGGCTGGCGGCCGTGCAGGTGGCGCAGCAGATCGGCGCGAACATCCATGCCAGCGCGGGCAGCCCGGCCAAGCGCGCGTTCCTGCTCGGGCTCGGCGTCCAGCATGTCTACGACTCGCGCTCTCCGGCCTTTGCCCGCGAAATCCTCGAACGCACGGCCGGCGGCGTGGATGTCGTGCTCAACTCCTTGGGCCTGCAACTGGGCCGCGCGAGCCTGGACGTGCTTCGCCCGCAGGGCCGGTTCCTCGAACTGGGCCTGGGCAACGACGAACTGGAGCCGATCGCCCAGGTGCAGGGCAAGCACTTCCTGCCAATCGTCGTCGATACCGCCGATCCGGGGCTGGAGCGCGCCTGGAGCAAAACCGTCGAGCAGTTGGCACAGGGCCACTGGACGGCGCTGCCGATCCGCAGCTTCCCGATCGACCGCATTGTCGAAGCGTTCGACTACATGGCCGCCGCACGCCACATCGGCAAGATCGTCCTGACCTACGATGGCTGGGAACGGCTCGGGCTTACGCAAACGGCGCCGCCGCCGGATGCGCGTCAATCCGAAGGGGATTTTTTTGACCAACTGTTGCGCGGCATGTCTTCTCGCGACGGAACCGACGTCTTCGATCGCATCCTGCACCAGGACTTCTGTCGCGTGGCGGTCTCCACCGAACCACTGCAGCCGCTGATCGAGCGCGCCCGGATGGCCGCACGGGTCGGCGTGGGTGCGTTCCTCGCCGGCCAGAACCTGTCGGTGGAGACCCGTGCGCGTCCCGAGCTGGCCATCCCGCTGCAGGCACCAGGTAACGACGTCCAATCCAGACTGGCGCAGATATGGAAGGATTTGCTGGGGCTTCGCGAGGTCGGCATCCACGACGATTTCTTCGACCTGGGCGGCGACTCGTTGTTGGCGATCCGGTTGCTGTCGCGCTGCCGCGAGGAGTTCCAGGTCGACCAGACCCTCGCCGGATTGCTCGATTGTCCGACCATCGACCAACTCGCGCAAAGAATCGAACAGTTGCAGGCAGCGCGACCGCGCGTGGGCGACGCACACGACGAAACCGTGGTCATTTGAGGCGGTTGCGCTGGCGGTCCACGGGCCTGGGCAAAGGATAGGACGCGATTTGGACAAGCAGATCACTCAGCTCACCGCCGCGCAAAAGGCGCAATTGCTGAAGTTGGCCAAGGCCGCTCGGCTACGCCCCGCGGCTGCGTCTCAGGACACGTTGCAAGAGCGGATCGAGCATCAGCCAACCACCGGCCCGCAGCCGGCATCGCTGGCGCAGCAGCGCCTGTGGTTCCTCGACCAGCTCGAACACGCATCGACCATCGCGTATCAGTTGATGGGGTCGCTGGCCTTGCGCGATCCGGTCGATCCGGCCGCCCTGCATCGCGCCGTGCACGCCCTGCGCGACCGCCACGAATCGTTGCGCACCGTGTTCGGCACGCTCGACGGCCAGGCCGTGGCCACGGTGCTGGCGCCGGCCGACGTCGACATCGCCTTGCCGGTCGACGACCTGCGTGCGCTCGCCCCCGCCGAGCGTCAGGCCGCCCTCGCCCGCATCACCGCGCAGGAAATCGATGCGCACTTCGATCTCGCCCAAGGGCCGCTGCTGCGCGTGCGCCTGCTCCTGCTCGGGCCCGACACGCACACGTTGCTGTTCAAGCTTCACCACATCGTCGCCGACGGCTGGTCGCTGCTGCTGTTCGCACGTGAGCTGGAAACGCTGTACGCGGCCTTCCGCCAAGGCGCCGAGCCGTCCCTGCCACCGCTGCCGATCCAGTATGCCGACTACGCACGCTGGCAGCAGCGCTGGCTGCAATCGCCGCAGCGCGACGCGCTGGCGCAAGCCTGGGCGCAGCGTCTGGTCGCCGCGCCAGCCTTGTTGCAGTTGCCGCTCGATCGTACGCGTCCGGCCGCGCGCAGCTACCGCGGCGCCGGTCACGATCTGGTGCTGGATCCTGCGTTGACCCAGCGCCTCAAAGCCCTGGCTGCCGCGCACGGCATGACCTTGTTCATGCTCCTCTACAGCGCGTTCGCGGTGCTGCTGTCGCGGCTCAGCGGCCAGGCGACGGTGGTGATCGGCACGCCGATGGCCAACCGGCAACGCACCGAACTGGAAGGCGTGATCGGCCTGTTCGCCAATGCCTTGCCCCTGCCGTTGCAGGTGGACGAGCGCAGCAACGTCCACGCGCTGTTGCAACAGGCCCGGCAGATGATCCTGGACGCCTACGCGCACCAGGAAATCCCGTTCGACCGCATCGTGGAGACACTGCAGCCGGCGCGCAATTTGAATCACCATCCGGTGTTCCAGGCGATGATCGCGCTGCAGAACATGCCGCGCAGCCAGACCCAGGATGCGGCGACGGGGCTGGTGCCGCAGAACGGTGCCCAGTTCGATCTGTCGCTGGGGCTGGTGGAATGGGGCGATCGCATCCTGGGCACGCTGAACTACGCGAGCGACCTGTTCGATGCGGACACGATCGCACGTTGGGCCGCTGCGTACGCGCACGTGCTGCGGCAGATCGTCGAGGATCCGCAGCGTCCGCTCGCCACGTTGAGCCTGCTCGATGCCGCATCGCGGCGGCAGGTGGTGCAGGACTTCAACGCCACCGACCGCGCCTGTGCCGACGGATTGGTGCACACGCTGTTCGAAGCGCAGGTGGCGCGCACGCCCGATGCGATCGCCGCGGTCGATGCCAATGAGCAGGTCAGCTACGCCGCACTGGACCGGCGTGCCAATCGGCTGGCCCGGCATCTGCGCGCCTGCGGGGTCGGCCCGGAGCACCGCGTGGCGGTGAGCGTGGAGCGCGGGGTACCGTTGTTGCTGGCATTGCTGGCCACGCTCAAGGCTGGCGGCGCCTATGTGCCGCTGGACCCGGACGCGCCGCCGCAGCGCCTGGCCGAGATGTTGCACGACAGCCGGCCGACGGTGGTGCTGCAGACCCAGCGCACGCCGGTGCCGGCGCAGTTGGTCGGCGCCGCGCAGCAGGTGTGGCTGGACCAGCCGCACACCTGGGCGCAGTTGTCCGGTGCCGCCCTCGCGGTACCCGGACTGACGAACGCGCAGCTGGCCTACGTGATCTACACCTCCGGTTCGACCGGCCGGCCGAAGGGAGTGATGAACGCGCACCGCGGCGTGGTCAACCGGCTGCGCTGGATGCAGGACGCCTATGCGTTGCAACCCGGCCAGAGCGTCCTGCAGAAGACCCCGTGCAGTTTCGACGTGTCGGTATGGGAGTTCTTCTGGCCGCTGCTGGCCGGCGCCCGGCTGGTGTTTGCGCGGCCGGGCGGGCATCGCGATCCAGGCTATCTGCATGCGCTCATCGAGCGCGAAGGCATCGACACGCTGCACTTCGTGCCCTCGATGCTGGATGCCTTCGTGGAAGCGGTCGACGCAAGTTCGACTTGCGCATCGTTGACACGGGTGTTCTGCAGCGGCGAAGCCTTGTCGCGCGAGCTGGCGCAGCGATTCGCCGCGCGGTGGCCGCAGGTGGGCCTGCACAACCTGTACGGTCCGACCGAAGCGGCGGTGGACGTGACCGCCTACGCCTGCGCGCACCTGCCGCCAGCGGGCGAGGTGCCGATCGGCGCCCCGATCGCGAACGTGCGGATCTACGTGCTGGACACGCATGGCGCACCGGTCCCGATCGGCGTGCCGGGCGAACTCTACATCGGCGGCATCGCCGTCGCGCGCGGCTACGAAGCGCGCGCAGGCCTGACCGCCGAGCGCTTCGTGGTCGACGCTCACGGACCGACGCCGGGCGCACGGCTGTACCGCACCGGCGACCTGGGCCGTTGGCGCGCCGATGGCACGCTGGACTACCTGGGCCGCAACGACAGCCAGGTGAAGCTGCGCGGCCATCGCATCGAACTGGGCGAGATCGAAGCGCGCCTGCGCGACTGGCCGCAGGTCCGCGAAGCGGCGGTGGTGCTGCACGGCGCAGGCACACACGCGCGCCTGGTGGGCTATGTGACCGGTGTAGCCGCCCAGCCCCCCGACCTGGACGCACTGCGCCAGCACCTGCGCGCACACTTGCCCACACCGATGCTGCCGGCGGCGCTGGTGCTGCTGCCGGCGATGCCGTTGACTCCGAACGGCAAGCTCGACCGCAAGGCATTGCCGGCGCCGGACGCAGACGCGCTGCCGCTGCAAACCTACGTACCGCCACGCGGCGAGCGCGAACAGGCGCTGGCGCTGATCTGGCAAGACCTGCTGCAACTGCCGCACGTCGGTCGCCATGACCATTTCTTCGAACTGGGCGGCCACTCGTTGCTGGCGATCCAACTGGTCGCGCGCGTGCGTCTTGTACTCGGCCAGGAACTCGCCCTGCGCACGGTGTTCGCCTGCCCTACCCTGGCCGAGCTGAGCGATGCGCTGGCCACCGCCGATTCGGTGCCGGCGGAAAAAATCGAGCATCAGCCAACCACCGGCCCGCAGCCGGCATCGCTGGCGCAGCAGCGCCTGTGGTTCCTCGACCAGCTCGAACACGCATCGACCATCGCGTATCAGTTGATGGGGTCGCTGGCCTTGCGCGATCCGGTCGATCCGGCCGCCCTGCATCGCGCCGTGCACGCCCTGCGCGACCGCCACGAATCGTTGCGCACCGTGTTCGGCACGCTCGACGGCCAGGCCGTGGCCACGGTGCTGGCGCCGGCCGACGTCGACATCGCCTTGCCGGTCGACGACCTGCGTGCGCTCGCCCCCGCCGAGCGTCAGGCCGCCCTCGCCCGCATCACCGCGCAGGAAATCGATGCGCACTTCGATCTCGCCCAAGGGCCGCTGCTGCGCGTGCGCCTGCTCCTGCTCGGGCCCGACACGCACACGTTGCTGTTCAAGCTTCACCACATCGTCGCCGACGGCTGGTCGCTGCTGCTGTTCGCACGTGAGCTGGAAACGCTGTACGCGGCCTTCCGCCAAGGCGCCGAGCCGTCCCTGCCACCGCTGCCGATCCAGTATGCCGACTACGCACGCTGGCAGCAGCGCTGGCTGCAATCGCCGCAGCGCGACGCGCTGGCGCAAGCCTGGGCGCAGCGTCTGGTCGCCGCGCCAGCCTTGTTGCAGTTGCCGCTCGATCGTACGCGTCCGGCCGCGCGCAGCTACCGCGGCGCCGGTCACGATCTGGTGCTGGATCCTGCGTTGACCCAGCGCCTCAAAGCCCTGGCTGCCGCGCACGGCATGACCTTGTTCATGCTCCTCTACAGCGCGTTCGCGGTGCTGCTGTCGCGGCTCAGCGGCCAGGCGACGGTGGTGATCGGCACGCCGATGGCCAACCGGCAACGCACCGAACTGGAAGGCGTGATCGGCCTGTTCGCCAATGCCTTGCCCCTGCCGTTGCAGGTGGACGAGCGCAGCAACGTCCACGCGCTGTTGCAACAGGCCCGGCAGATGATCCTGGACGCCTACGCGCACCAGGAAATCCCGTTCGACCGCATCGTGGAGACACTGCAGCCGGCGCGCAATTTGAATCACCATCCGGTGTTCCAGGCGATGATCGCGCTGCAGAACATGCCGCGCAGCCAGACCCAGGATGCGGCGACGGGGCTGGTGCCGCAGAACGGTGCCCAGTTCGATCTGTCGCTGGGGCTGGTGGAATGGGGCGATCGCATCCTGGGCACGCTGAACTACGCGAGCGACCTGTTCGATGCGGACACGATCGCACGTTGGGCCGCTGCGTACGCGCACGTGCTGCGGCAGATCGTCGAGGATCCGCAGCGTCCGCTCGCCACGTTGAGCCTGCTCGATGCCGCATCGCGGCGGCAGGTGGTGCAGGACTTCAACGCCACCGACCGCGCCTGTGCCGACGGATTGGTGCACACGCTGTTCGAAGCGCAGGTGGCGCGCACGCCCGATGCGATCGCCGCGGTCGATGCCAATGAGCAGGTCAGCTATGCCGCACTGGACCGGCGTGCCAATCGCCTGGCCCGGCATCTGCGCGCCTGCGGGGTCGGCCCGGAGCACCGCGTGGCGGTGAGCGTGGAGCGCGGGGTACCGTTGTTGCTGGCATTGCTGGCCACGCTCAAGGCTGGCGGCGCCTATGTGCCGCTGGACCCGGACGCGCCGCCGCAGCGCCTGGCCGAGATGTTGCACGACAGCCGGCCGACGGTGGTGCTGCAGACCCAGCGCACGCCGGTGCCGGCGCAGTTGGTCGGCGCCGCGCAGCAGGTGTGGCTGGACCAGCCGCACACCTGGGCGCAGTTGTCCGGTGCCGCCCTCGCGGTACCCGGACTGACGAATGCGCAGCTGGCCTACGTGATCTACACCTCCGGCTCGACCGGCCGGCCGAAGGGAGTGATGAACGCGCACCGCGGCGTGGTCAACCGGCTGCGCTGGATGCAGGACGCCTATGCGTTGCAACCCGGCCAGAGCGTCCTGCAGAAGACCCCGTGCAGTTTCGACGTGTCGGTGTGGGAGTTCTTCTGGCCGCTGCTGGCCGGCGCCCGGCTGGTGTTTGCGCGGCCGGGCGGGCATCGCGATCCAGGCTATCTGCATGCGCTCATCGAGCGCGAAGGCATCGACACGCTGCACTTCGTGCCCTCGATGCTGGATGCCTTCGTGGAAGCGGTCGACGCAAGTTCGACTTGCGCATCGTTGACACGGGTGTTCTGCAGCGGCGAAGCCTTGTCGCGCGAGCTGGCGCAGCGATTCGCCGCGCGGTGGCCGCAGGTGGGCCTGCACAACCTGTACGGTCCGACCGAAGCGGCGGTGGACGTGACCGCCTACGCCTGCGCGCACCTGCCGCCAGCGGGCGAGGTGCCGATCGGCGCCCCGATCGCGAACGTGCGGATCTACGTGCTGGACACGCATGGCGCACCGGTCCCGATCGGCGTGCCGGGCGAACTCTACATCGGCGGCATCGCCGTCGCGCGCGGCTACGAAGCGCGCGCAGGCCTGACCGCCGAGCGCTTCGTGGTCGACACCCATGGGCCGACGCCGGGCGCACGGCTGTACCGCACCGGTGACCTGGGCCGTTGGCGCGCCGACGGCACGCTCGACTACCTGGGCCGCAACGACAGCCAGGTGAAGCTGCGCGGCCATCGCATCGAACTGGGCGAGATCGAAGCGTGCCTGCGCGACTGGCCGCAGGTCCGCGAAGCGGCGGTGGTGCTGCACGGCACGGGCGCACACGCGCGGCTGGTGGGCTACGTGACCGGCGCGGGCGCGCAATCCCCCGACCTGGACGCACTGCGCCAGCACCTGCGCGCACACTTGCCCACACCGATGCTGCCGGCGGCGCTGGTGCTGCTGCCGGCGATGCCGTTGACTCCGAACGGCAAGCTCGACCGCAAGGCATTGCCGGCGCCGGACGCAGACGCGCTGCCGCTGCAAACCTACGTACCGCCACGCGGCGAGCGCGAACAGGCGCTGGCGCTGATCTGGCAAGACCTGCTGCAACTGCCGCACGTCGGTCGCCATGACCATTTCTTCGAACTGGGCGGCCACTCGTTGCTGGCGATCCAACTGGTCGCGCGCGTGCGTCTTGTACTCGGCCAGGAACTCGCCCTGCGCACGGTGTTCGCCTGCCCTACCCTGGCCGAGCTGAGCGATGCGCTGGCCAGTACCGCCGCAACCGCGCAAGTGCAAATCCCGGTCGCCGACAGAAGCCGCCCGCTCCCGTTATCGCCGATCCAGCAACAACTGTGGCGCTGGGAACGTACCCGCACGAATCACGAGCACCCGGCGCTGTACTGCACCGCGCTGCGCCTGCACGGCACGCTGGACCGCAAG
Organism: Xanthomonas sp. NCPPB 1826; assembly: GCF_056725285.1. Lineage (NCBI taxonomy): Bacteria > Pseudomonadati > Pseudomonadota > Gammaproteobacteria > Lysobacterales > Lysobacteraceae > Xanthomonas > Xanthomonas sp. NCPPB 1826. Next base: position 2,571,158 of record NZ_CM161521.1, on the reverse strand, counting down.
GCCTGCACCGCGGCCCTGGACGCGATAGTCGCGCGCCACGAAATCCTGCGAACCTGGCTCGACCTCGACGTCGATCCGGATGAGCCACGCCAGCGAATTTCGGCGCAGGCGCGGTTTCCGCTGTCGCAGTTCGATCTGGCCCACCTGCCGCAAGCGCAGCGCGAGCAAAGGGTGTTCGACTTGTACAGACAGTTCGGCAGCGAGCCGTTCGACGTGAGCGCCGGGCCGTTGCTGCGCGCCTGCCTGATCCGCCTTGATCCGAGCACACATGTGCTGATCCTGGCCCTGCATCGCCTGATCTGCGATGCATGGTCGCTGGAAGTTCTGATCCGCGAGACCAGCGCGCTGTACAATGCGTTCAAGGCCGGCGAAAACCCGTCCCTGCCGCCGCTACCGATCCAGTTCGCCGACTATGTCGCCTGGTTTCACGACTGGATGCAGGGTGAAAACCTGCGCAAGCACGTCGAGTACTACACCCACCATCTTGCCGGCGCGCCGGTGGCGCTGGCGCTGCCGGCCGACACCCCCGTCGGGCCGGTGGACAGTCACCGCGCCGCTGCAGTCCATCTGGTGTGCGGACGCGCGTTGAGCAACGGCCTGTTGCGCCTGGTCAAGGACAGTGGCGTGACTCCATCGATGGCGATCCTCGCCGGCTATGCACTGTTGCTGATGCGCTTGAGCGGTCAGGACGACGTCATCATTGGCACGATCGTGGGCAACCGTCCGCGAATGGAGCTGGAATCGCTGATCGGTCCGTTCGCCCAGGCCATCGCCATGCGCTTTCGTGTGGACGCGGACATGACCGTGAGCGGTTTCCTGCATGCCGTACGCGAAGTCGCCGTCGCCAGCCAGAGCTACCAGTCGCTGTCGGCGGAAAAGATCTTCGATGCGATGAACTTGCGCCACCGTCCGATCGGCGCGCTGTTCCGGTTCCAGAACGAACCGCGCAGCCCGCTGTCGCTCGACGGCCTCAGCGTGCAGCCGCAACCCGATGGACCGGAAGGCAGGCCGGACCTGCTGCACGTCGACGTGTCGCTGGTGGTGGATCAGCAGCCCGGGCAGATCCTGGCCAACCTGCACTACGCAAGCGACAAATTCGAACACGCAACGGCGCAAGCCTGGCTGGACCGGCTGCGCTCGATCTACGCCGGCATGGCCGAACAACCGGACCGGCGCATCGCCGACTGGGATTTCTAAATCAGTGAGCGGCGACGGCAGGCACCGTTGCCACCGCCGCGCTGCGACCCGGACCGGCCGCGTCAGCCGACGCCGATACCGATCGGTCGGTACTCCACGCCTTCACTGACGCTACGCAGGTAACGCCATGGATCGAGCACCACCGAACCGGAAATAAAATGATAGTCCTGCAAAGCCGCATGCCTGCAACCGATCAGGTACACCCGCGGCGCATCGCGCGGGATATGCCGGTCGTCCGCGTCGACGTAAGGATCGAACAGCAGCACCTCGGCCTTGCGCTCTTCGAGCAGGTTCTTGAGCAGGATCGCTGCGCTACCGGTGGTGATGTTGGTCTCTTCTTTGTAGGCGTAGCCTAGGATGGTCAGCGGCAGGCGGTAGCTTTGCATCAGATCGGCGAGCCAGCGGGTCTGGCTTTCGCGCGCCTGCATCACATTCTCGAACCAGTCGAAACTCAGCCCTGTCTTGCGCGCATACCAGGACATGGCGATGTTGTCGCGCGGATGGCAGCCACCGCCATCGCCCATGCCACCGGACAGGTACTTGTCGCTGATGAGTCGGCGGTTGGCCAGCGCCAGGCACGCGACCACGTCGTCCACGTCGGTATTCGGGGTCTTGTGGCAAATCTCCATCGCCACGTTGGCGAAGACGATCTTCATGCCGATGTAGGTGTTGTAAAGCAGCTTGATCAGCTCGGCGTTCTCCAGCGTCGTGGCATGCACCGGCGCGGTGACCAGTCCGGCATAGAACGCCTTGATCGTGTCCAGCGCGGCCGGGTCGTGCGCGCCGAGCAGCACGAATTCCGGATTCAGGAAATCCACGATCGTGGTGCCCATCGCGATGAAGAACGGGTTGTAGACCAGCTTCATCCTTGCGTTGATCAGCGGCACCACGACATTGCGCATCGTGCCCGGCAGCACGGTCGAGATCACAACCACGATGGTGTCGCGCTCGATCACCGCGGCCAGCCCGCGCATGGCCTCGCACAGGTAGGTGTAATCGAAGTCCGCGCGCGCTTCACCGATGCGGGAAATCCCTTCGAACTCGGGCAGGTGCGGCGTCTGCACGGCCACGAAAATCACGTCGGAGTGTTCGGCCAGTTCTTTGAGTTCGCAGAAACGCAGGTTGCTGTCGCGCAGCGTCTGATTGAAATCGGATCGTCCGTCGGGCCCTGTCTCGCGATATGTTCGCTCGGCCTTGCTCATGTTCTGCGTCAGGCAGTCATATCCCATCACGTCGTGGCCCTTGTCCGCCATCGCTACCGCACAAGGCAATCCGAGCTTCCCCAAGCCTACGAACCCGACTTTCATACGTTCTCCTGTTGTGATCGCACGGCGCGACGGTCGACACTCTTCCTTCTGTGTTCCCCTGACCGCCACGTGTCGCGGCGGCCGCATGCGCGCACGGATATCGCGAAATGCGCGGTGCGGTCCAGGCCGCAAGCCGCGGGGCGATCCCCGGCACGCATATTCACTTCGGCTTTCCGCCTCCTGCCTTTCGCAGTTGTAACGATGTCCGGCACAGCCGGCGCATGCACAAACTCCGACGCCTGAAGGCAACAGCAACTCGTCTCGCCGTGGGCATCGCGATAACTGCGCAAGCTGGCCGGCGACATGGCGAGGCGATCGCAGTGTATCATCTGTCCGCACCGTTCCCGTTGCGTCCGGTCCTGACTGTGTACGTCCATCGCGGGGACATGACAGTCGCTCGATCGTCGTCGGCTCGGCCGCACGATCGAGCGACGGTCCGGCGATTTCCTGTTCGCGCGACCTGCCCGGCGGCTTCGTCGGCTGCGGTTGTCGCGCTGCGACACGACGCCGGACGGCTCGGCACCGGCATGGGCCGCTGGCGCGGATGTCGAATAATTCGCAACGCTCCAGCCAACGCAAACGACCACGGATCAACGATGAGCAAATCGCTATTGCTGCTGACGCCGGAACGATCGCCGACGGTGCGCGTGCTGTTCTTTCCGTATGCCGGCGGCAACGCATCGCATATCCGCAACTGGGGTTCGTCCTTTCCGCGCAATGTTGAATTGCTTGGAGTGCGTTATCCGCGGACGACCGGGCAAGTCGCGCGCACGCCGCAATCGATCGCCGCCGAGGTCTGCGCCGATGTCGCTACGCTTGCGAACGTTCCGTTGATCTTCCTGGGATACAGCCTCGGCGCACTGGTCGCTTACGAGGTCGGCCTGGAGCTGTCGCGTCGCTGCATCGACGCGCCCGTGCACATGGTCGCCGCCGCGTCACGCGCACCGCACATGCCCAGGCGGTCCCCTCCGATTTCCGAACTGACCGATGCCGAGCTCATCGAGGAGTTGCGCCGCTACGGCGGAACGCCCGAAGCGGTGTTGCAGGACAAGGAGGCAATCGCGTATCTGCTGCCTTTCATCCGCGAAGACCTGTCGGTGGCCGAACGCTATCGCCATGCACCGTCGCACGCCTTGCATTGTCCGATTACCGCGGTGGCAGGCCGGTCGGACATGCTGGCCGAGGTCGCCGACGTCGCCGCCTGGGGCGAGCACACGCAGGGACCGTTCTCTTTTCACGAGCTGAATGGGGGGCACTTCTTCCTGCACGAGGATGCGGCCGCAGTGATGGCGATCATCCGGCCGCTGACCGAGCGATACCGCTGTGGGTATGGCGCTGGTCCGCCGGGGCCGTCTTGTGCGCGTGCTGGCGACGCTGGATTTATCGACCCATGGTTATTAGAGTAGCTGGCAAACGGACTGTAGGGATACACCCCGCATGAAACGGAAGCTTCTGGAAATCCTCTGCTGTCCAGGGTGCCGCAGTGAATTGGATCTGCATCCGGATCGGACCGAGGGCGCGGAGACCCTGGAAGGATCGCTGGAATGCCGCGGGTGTGCCCGCCGCTATCCGATCGTCAACCGCGTGCCGCGCATGATCTTGAACACCGCCCCGGTACAGAAGACCCGCTCGAGTTTCCGCACGCAATGGATGAGCCGCTTCGCCGGCAAGGCCGAGCGGCGCACCATGGTGTTCGCGCAAGACGTGCTCGACACGGTGCTGTGGATTCACCAGAGCGCGCAAGGCGCCCTGCTTGCTTCCGGACCCGACAGCTGGTGCCTGGACGCCGGCTGCGGAAGTGGGGAAAAAACCGTGGAGTTCGCCAAGTGCGTGCCGTCCCAGAACGTGGTCGGGCTGGACTTGAGCGATACGCTGGAATCCTCCTACGAGGAAAACAAGCACATCTCCAACCTGCACTTCGTCCAGGCCGACATGTTCCATCCGCCGTTCAAGGAAGGCACGTTCGCGTTCGGCATGAGCTTTGCGGCGATGCACCACACTGCGGACACCGCGCAGGCGTTCCGCGCGATCGCCGCGACGGTCAAACGCCGCGGCACCTTCCTCAGCTGGCTGTATCCGGTTGCCAAGGAATATCCCAACCACGCCTATGGCGCGCTGTACCGCCAACGCGACTGGCACATGCTCAACATTCCGCGGCACTTGCCGGCATGGGCGTGCATGCTTTGTTGCAAGGCCTACGTGGCGCTGCTGTTCCCGATCCTGATACCGACGATCAAGCGGATCAGCAATTTCGGCGCGTTGAGCGAGCGCAACCTGCTCAGCCTGAGCGAGCAATACCACTCGGCCGTCTTTTATACCCACGACAACGTCGCGCCCTATTACCAGCACCGGCATTCGATCGCGGAAGTCGCAGGCTGGTACAAGGAGTGCGGGTATGGCCACGTCAACACCGATCATCCCGGGTTGTACATCGCTCACAGGCTATAGGCTGGACGGAGAACGCGGCGATGGCAACCACGAACGACACGGTCGGCATCCAGATCGCAGCATCGCCGGCCACCGGGCTGCAATCGCTCGTCGATGCGATCCGCGCCAGCGCCGACGGTCGCTGCGCGTTCTTCGATCCAGACGGGTTCGCCTGGGTCGAAGAACTTGAGGCGGAGTATCCCGTCATCCGGGCCGAGCTGGAACGCGTGCTGGACGCGGTCGAACTGCTGCCGGGGCTGGAAGACGTGCAGGTCGGCCAGTATTCGCTGACCAAGGACCGGCGCTGGAAAGTGCTGCCGCTGTACGCCTACGGGCGCTGGTCCGAACGCAACGCGCGGCGCTGCCCGGCGACCGCGCGTGCGCTACAACGGGTGCCGGGGCTGCAGGTCGCGATGTTCTCGATCATGCAGTCGGGCAAGGAACTGCCGCCGCATTACGGCAACTACTGCGGGGTATTGCGTTATCACCTCGGCCTGGTGGTGCCCGATCCGCCGGAAGCGTGCGGCCTGCAGGTCGGCGACGAGGTCCGGCATTGGCGCAATGGCGCCAGCCTGATCTTCGACGACAGCCACCTGCATGCGGCGTGGAACCGCAGCGACCGCGACCGCGGCATCCTTCTGCTCGATTTCGTTCGTCCGCTGCCGCCCGAGCTGACCCGGCGCAACGACGAGGTGGTCGCGGCGATCGCCGCCAGCCCGTCGATCGAGGATTCGGCCAACCGATGGAACGCGTGGGAGAGCGCGTTCGGAGCGCAGCTCGACCGGTTGCTGGGCATCGCCGATTGAGCGCCGGCAGCGGCCGCTTGCGGCGCAAGTGCTGCGTCATCGCCGCGGCGATCGTTTCGTCGGGTAATGCGCTGGCCGCTTCGCTTGCAACGCGCATCGCCCACCGCTGGCCGTAATGACCGGGAGCCCCCTCCGATGTCCGTGAATGCAGTCCCGGTCGAAGCCGCACCGGGTGCCGCGATCGTTACCACCTTGCGCGCCGCCGGCGCCTACCTGGACAACTTCGCGCGCTACCACCTCGCCATCGGCTTTGCCCATTTGTACCTCTTTCTCGACGATCCCGCCGAAGCGGTGCCCGACTGGCTGCGCTCGGAACCGCGGGTCAGCCTGATCCGCCGCGACGACGCGCTTGAAACCGCCTGGCGACGCATCGCACTCGAGCACGAGCTGATCGGTTTCGCGCATCAATGGCGCGAGCGCGAAGTCATGGCCCGGCAACTGTTGAACGTGAAGATCGCCATCGACCTCGCCTTGCGCGCCGGCCAGCGCTGGCTGCTGCACATTGACGTGGACGAGCTGTTCCACTGCGCGGGCAGCACGGTCGCCGAGCATTTCCGCCATGCCGAAGCACTGGGCTTGCGCCAGGTTCATTACGCCAACCACGAGCTGGTACCGTTGTCGTGGCAGCCGGGTGACATCGTGCGCGAGGAAACGCTGTTCAAACTCTCGCCTGCCTGTGTCGACGATGAGCGGAAGCGCTGGTTCCTGAGCAGGTTTCCGCGGCGGCCACGCTATTTCAACTATTACCACTGGGGCAAGGCGGCCGCGCGCGTGGACGCGGGGTTGCTGCCGGGCATGACGGTCCATGAATTCACCGTGCCTGGCCAGGCCCTGCCTTCGTTGGCCGACGCGTTCCAGCCGTCCACGCGCGCATATCGCCAGCCGACGTTGCAGAGCGATCCGTGCATCCTGCATTACGCCATCGCCGGGTTCGACGAGTTCGTACGCAAGTACCGCGTGCTCGGTCGCTTCGCGGATCGCTGGTTCGGCAACGGCGTCGACATCCAGACCGCGATTCCCTTCCACCTCGCCGCGCGCGATGCGGTCGGCGCTGCGGATGCGGGCGTGGCGACACGATTCTTCCAGGACAACGTGTTGTTTTCGTCGTCGGAGATCGACGAGCTTATCGAACGCGGCGTCTGCCGGCATTTCCCGCGGCCGGCGCGGCTGCTGCTGGAGGCTTCCGAAGCGAAGATGGCTTGAACTTCAAGCACAGCGCCGGCAGGCGCATCGCGATGCTTTCAACGCTGTGAAGACCATGGCGTCACCTTGAATCTACCCGCCACATCGAGTAGCGTCAGCAGCTGCCATACAAAGCACCTTGACCCCGTTGCGGCAGCGCGAAAACTCACGCAACGGATGCGGTTTTCTTGCCAGTCACGGAGGTCGTTGTGCCCAACCTGAAAGTCACGGACATTCGTCCGTTCATCCCCGCCAAGGACTTCGCGCTGTCCAAGCGCTTTTATACCGCCCTTGGCTGGAAAACCCACGATGTCGGCCCCGGTCTGGCCTTGGTCCAGTTGAGCGACCAGCAACATTTCTACATCCAGAATTACTACCTCAAGGACGTGGCCGAGAACAGCATGCTGCACGTGACCATCGAGGATGCGCAGGCATGGCACGCGCATCTTTCTTCGGTGTTGCAAGACGACACGTTTGCCGACGCGCAGGTGCAGCCGCCTTCCAGGCAGCCCTACGGTGCCAGTGTTGTATTCGTTCATGATCCGACCGGCGTGCTGTTGCACCTGTGCCAGTGGGACGGCTGATCCGTCCCAGCCCCGGTTTACCGGTCCGCTCCGGCGGTGATCTGCGAGCGCGGCCGGATGCAATGATTGCGACGCAAGCGCTGGATTGACCCGTCGGCCGGCACAGTGTCGGCGCGCTGATGCGTACACGCTTGCGAGCGTCTCCACGACGGCGCCGTCGACGCGCAAGCGGTCGTCAGGCGTGCCGTGCGTTTTTTCGAGGACGGTCGTGAAGCCAGCCCCAAAGATAGACTTTCTTCGCTGGTTCATCCTCCTGCTGTTCGCGGCGATTTTCGCGTTGCCGATCGGCGCCTTGGCCGTGCTTGCGCTGAGCCTGCCCAATCTGGACGGGCAGATCGCTTCGGCGGATATCGCCGCGCCGGTCAGCCTGCGCAGGGATGCGCTCGGCATCGCCGCAATCAACGCCGCCTCGCAAGCCGACGCCGCCTGGGCGCTCGGTTATGCGCACGCGCAGGATCGCTATTTCCAGATGGACGTGATGCGCCGGAGCGCGGCCGGCGAAATGAGCGAGCTGTTCGGCGGCGGACAGTTGGGTTTCGACATCGTCCAGCGCCGCTGGCAACTGCGCGCGCTCGCACGCGAACAGCTGGCTGCCTCGCGCCCGGACCTGATCGCGACCGTGCACGCCTATACGCGCGGGGTCAACGCAGGGTTGGCTCATATGCGGGTGCGGCCGTTCGAATACGTGGTTCTGCGCAGCGAGCCCAGGCCGTGGCGCGATGAAGACAGCCTTCTCATCATCCACGCGATGTTTCTGATGCTCACCGACGCAGGTGCGCGCAAGGAACAGTTCCTCAGCCGGCTCAAGCAAACGTTGCCCGACGACGTGTTCCGGTTCATCAGCTGGGATCACGGCGAATGGGACTCGAGCTTTCTCGACGGCACCACGGCTCCAGCGACGGCCGCGATTCCAGCTCCGCCGCTGCGCGACGCGTCGGCGCGTACACTCGGCGCCGATGCCGTACCGCGCGGGTATCCGGTTTTCAACGGCAGTAGCGCATGGGCGGTCAGCGGTCGCAGGACCGCCCATGCGCAAGGCCTGCTGGCCGTCGATATGCATTTGAGCCTGACCGTGCCGAACATCTGGTATCGCGCCGAAATCCATATTGACAAGGCTGGCACGCCCCGGCAATCGGGTTACGGCCTGACCGTGCCGGGTCTTCCGGGCTTCGTCGTGGGCAGCAACGGTCACGTCGCCTGGGGATTTTCCAACAGCCAGGGCGATTGGGCGGACCTGCTGACGTTGACGCCTTGCCAGCGCGGCAGCGCTCCGGGCTATCGGGTCGACGCGGACTGCCTGCCCTATCAAAGCGAGCAGGAGACCATCAAGGTCGCCGACGCGCCCGACACGGCGACGCGCTTCCTGCTCACCCACTGGGGTCCGTTGACCAATCGCGACCCGCGGCGCAAGCCGCTGGTACGGCGCTGGCTCGGCGACAACCGCCTGGCGACGAATCTATTGCACCTGGATCTGTTCGCAGCCAATAACGTGCCCGAAGCGATCCGCATCGCGCGCGCGTCGGGCATACCCCCGGTCAACTTCGTCGTCGCCGACGCGGACGGCAGGATCGGCTGGACACTGGCCGGGCAGCTTCCGAGTCGGGCAGACGGCTGCCCGATCGCGCCGCGATTGGCCGACTCCGCACGCGTCGACGATTGGAGCCGTCTCAACACCACGATCGCGGATCTGCAAGTCGTCGATCCGCCGTCCGGTTACCTCGTCACCGCGAACCAGCGCATCCTGCCCAAGGCCGACGCGCCGGCCGTATGCGACGGCTCCTACCAGCTCGGCGCGCGCGCCAGACAGATCGCCGATGCGCTCGATCGAACCAAACCGATCGACGAGGCCGCGGCGATGCGCATCCAGGGCGATGACCGCGCTCTGTTTCTGGAGCGATGGAACGAGCTGATGCTGCGCCTCATCGCGGAGCGGCCCAACCCACGCGACGGCAAGTACGACGTGCTTGCGGCGCGGCTGCGCGGCTGGACCCACCGGGCTTCGGCCAATTCGGTCGCGTACCGGGTCATCCGCGAATATCGCGACGCCGTGTCCGGCGAAATCCTGACGCTGCTGGCCAGCGGCAGCGGCATGACCGCCGCCGAACTCTATGACAACCTGCCGCAGGCCGAGTATCCCGTGTGGGCCATGGTCAGCCAACGCCCGGCGGCTTGGTTGCCTGCCGGTTTCGCGAGTTGGGACGATTACCTGCGCAGCATTCTTGATCGCAGCCTCAAACAATATCAAACCGACGATCCCGATCTGACCCTTTCGACCTGGGGTGAGCGCAACCGGTTGGAAATGCGCCATCCGATATTCGGGAACATTCCGGTGCTCGGGTGGTTCTTCAGCATGCCCAACACCGAGATGTCCGGCGACACCCACATGCCGCTGGTTCAAGCCCCGGGCTTCGGCGCAACCCAGCGCATGGTCGTGGCGCCCGGGCGCGAATCGCAGGGACTGCTGACGATGCCTGGCGGCCAGTCGTCAAATCCGCTGTCCTCGTACTTCGACAGGGGGCATGCACAGTGGGTCAAGAACCAACCTATGCCGCTTGTAGCCGGCGAAACGGAACACGAAATCCGGGTGCAACCAGAAACAGTGCGCTGACTAATACAAACGCCTGACAGCGCGGCCAAACCGCTGCTGGCCGCCCATTAGGGAACCTCTGAACAAAGCCCCGAGATGCGCGACACTGGGCAGACTCAACCTTCAAGTGCAACACCTCGCAGAGTGTAGGGTGTCGGGAAGAGAAAACAGTACAGTCGTCTGAGTCCTGAGGAGTGTGCGGTGCTTCAGGTGGAACGTGATTGAGGGACAAGCCTGCGAGCGATCGGCCGCTGCCTTGAACGCAGCGCATCGACCCTGAGCCGGGAAATTAGACGCCAGCAGTCGTCGCGACATTCGGCGGCAGTCAGCTATCGGGCGCAGCGTGCATCCGTGTCTGCTTGAACAAGGGACGGTCATGTTCGCCTTCGTGCATGATCGGCTGGTGTTCGATCGCTGGTCTCCCCCAGCAGATTGCCGCAGCACTGCGTGTCATGCATCCGGATGATGCCCGCCAGCGGGTCAGCCACGAAACAATCTATGCCGCTATCTATGCCCATCCGCGCGGTGGGCTGAAGAAGGCGCTGGTGGACGCGTTGCGCCTAGGCAAGCCGACGCGCGGGCTGCGGCTTACCACTGCGGCAAAGCGTTCGTAGGTGCCGGAGGAACTGCGCATCGTGCATCGCCCGGAGCATGTGGAGCAACGCCTGGTTCCAGGACATTGGGAGGGCGATCTGATCAAACGCGCCTTCAATCGCTCCTGCGTGGGCACGCTGGTCGAGCGCAAGACCCGGTTCTTGGTGTTGTGCAAGATGGAGGGCTGCACGGCCGAGGCGGCACTGGCTGGGTTTACGCGGCAGATGAAGAAACTGCCGGCGTTCCTGCGGCAGAGCCTGACCTACGAACGTGGAACGGAACTGACCTGCCACGAGGAATTGGCCAGGCGGTTAAACCTGGATATCTAGCACGCACACTCATGTACCGAATCATCCAACAGGCGTTCAAATTCGGCATCGGCTGCACAGCGCTGCATTGGCGAAAACGCCTTCAGCTACCGGCTGGAGCACAGCAAGACCAGCAGGCTGGTCCGAGCGCCACTTCCACACCAGACCAACCCGTGTTGGGCCGCGCAGGGTCGCCCTGGCTGCCTGGCTGAGCGCTGCCGACATCACAGGGGCCCTTCTTCCGCCGCCTCTGGGGTGAACGAGTCTGTCGCCGAAGGCGGTTGCAGCGATTGTGCAGCGGCGGGCATTGCAGGCGGGGTTAAACGGTGACTTTGGCGGTCACAGTCCGCGCTCGGGCTTTATCACCGAGGGCGGTCGCCGCCCGCCCTAGTGACGCTGACTGAGCATCGCTTCATGGCGTAAGTGATCGGCTACTTTAATGCCGGTGACGCGTCAAGCAACCCAGCGGCTCGACTGCTTGATCTCTAACGCGCGGGCCAACGCGTCATCGGCTTTTGCGCGGCTCCCGCTTCGCCGGAGTTTTCTCAAGGCTTTTGAGCAGATCCTTCTTCTGGCGAACGGATAGGTCGTTCCACTGCAGAAGGAGTTGGGCCAACAGTTCGTCTTCGGTGTAGAGAAATGCCGCGGGTATGCCAAGCACCTCCGCCAGCTGTTTGGCTGTCTTGATCTGGGGTTCGTGCTTGCCGCGTTCGTACTGGTTGATACGTGGAGAGGCCACGGCGGGATCCAAGCCGGCAAGGATGCCGAGCTGCTTCTGAGATAGCCCGGCTCGTTCGCGCGCCTGTGCTAGCCGCAGCGCAAAAACCGGATGTTCTGCCGTCCGCCCGTTCACTTTTACCCCCTCAAGAGAGGGTTAAGGATGGCGGAAGTGACCGGCGCTTGGATACTAAGATATTCTTAGATGCTATGGCAACGGCCAGCAAGCAGCTCGGGCCCTGGATTGACTGCTCCGTGTCCCTTCGTCAAAGAAATGAACAACTCAAAACCGCAGCCTCAGGGTCTTGGGCGTCTTGACGCCCCAACCATTAGCGACGTCCGTCATCTAGGCGGCCGTGGCGCCCTCTATCTTCTGGCTCTGGTGCAAGCTCTCCACGCGCGAACACGCTTGGCGCCCACCCTGGAGGGGACTCATAGTGTTCTTTCGGTATTGGATGCGCTGGGAGTCATCCGAATCGAGCCGGAGACCGGCCCGGATATCCATGCGATCGCTGGTGACAAGATTGCCTGGTCCTACACTTGGCCACACGTCCCCTTCGGAGAACTCGAATCGCGGCTCAAGGACTACCTGCAAAGTGAAGCTCAAGAGCCCCCTTATGCAGAGATGTGGTTAAGGGTCTGGCAGGAGCTGGTTCCGCTGGAGGTGACCGCTTATCTTCGGCATCAGTTGCGCATTCACCAGTTTCCCGACTTTTTCCTTGTTGAATTGGCCCGGCTACTCATGCCGTACGAGTCCCGATACAGCCTGGGCCATTGGCGCTATGCGTGCTGGGCAGCGGTTCGCAGCATGGCATCGATCTCCCTGCAATACCCAGGCAACGTCGAGATTTTGAAGTTCACGCTGAGCAGCGAACTGCCGCGGCGACTCAGGCTCACCCAGGGCAGCTTGGAAGGAAAGCTTTGCTTTTCCCCTTCCCATTCGCTCCCAGACTGTGCGCTAACGTCTGCGTTCTCCACCGTCGCCACGCGACTGGGCGATCGGTACTGGATGTCTCCCCCCACCCTTGAGCTGATATAGCACCTACGGATCTGCACTCGCGTCACGTACGTCTTGCCCACGATTAGGATTCGGCCAGACATGTGGGCATGGGTCTGATAGTCGGCCGCACGGGGTTGTCATACAGGACTGGCCAGGCGCGCCTTTCTTGCACCGGTCCGGCACGAGCTCCTTGCTGCGGCCAGACGCTGCCACCGAGGCTTCACCCAATGTCAGCCGGTGCGACTTCGCATGCTGGCCAAGTTCTGCCCTCGCCTGGCAGCTCCTTGAAGGTGGTTAACGCGACCTTGTCAGCAATCCCATCTGGGCCAGTTTGGTAGTGGAAATGGCACTGTCCTAGACATTGCCCCTGCTCGTTCGGCTTTGACTGCTGCATCGTTGAGCCGGTGAGCCCTCGGACTTAGTGGCGCAGGTGTGACACATGCGCCCATGTATCACACCGCGTAAGCAGTATCAGCGCCTTGCGGAGACACCTAACTGATCCATGATCCAGCACGCATCTGCAATAACATCGCTTTGGACATGACGCAATGATCGGCGGCCCGAGGTCGACAAGCGCTCCCCTAGGCTCATCACCTGATTGCCGACATGACGACAGTGAACGGCAGACCATTGAAAGGTGTGGGAAACAAAGACACTTGTATCGTGGGTGTGCTCGCTACGTCGGCGGGGTGATCGTATCTTTGAAGGAATATCCCAAAACGCGAGCAACATCTCGCTGGCGGAGGTCTTCCCCATAAGCGGTGCCTGCACGTACGCTAGCCAGCTCACCGACAAACACAAGCCCAGATGCGACCCTTCATACGCTAACAGGTTGACATTGTCTGACCAGACCGCAGTGTTGACTTGCCCGAGCTGGCTGCGCAAGCACCACATGGAGAAGCCGATGCTGCAGGGGCACTGAAGCTGATGTTTGCCTGATCCACCACCCATGCCTTGCATGCACGCATGGCCAGACTTCCGCGCCAAGGTGCGCGCCTGGGCGGCAATGCGAGAAATAGCTTCTGTGTGGCTATTAACAAGGGTTTTGGTTACTTGCCTAGGCGGGATGAAGCGGAAGTACTGACTAAGCACCCGGCTTTGTGGGCAAGGTGCTGCTGCGCGCATCCTCTCTGCCGCATGAATGCGCACATCATGGGGCGAAATACCCAACGGACGAGGCGGTCCGGATGACCATGGCAGACCGGCAACCCAGACCTGCTCAGCTGCCTGGCAGGTCGGTTGATCCCCGAACGAGGAGGCTTTAGGTGCGGCGGTCTGCGATATGGCGCCGTCATCCAGGCCATCCAGACGACTTCCGCATCCGCCGCATTGCAGCGGCTCCCTATCAAAGAAGACACGATAGCCAATGTGCTGGCCACAGTAGTTGCAGAATTGTTCGAGGCGGACTTGATGCTCAGGGCAGAGCCAGAGTGAGCGATGCTGATGGATCGCCTTGTGATGATTCCGCTTCATGCACTGCGGGCACCAGAACACCGTGGCTCGATACCACTCCAGAGGCACTTCAGTGAGGTCCTGGCGCGCCTTGGTGATCACGCGACGGAGCAGCTGATGCGTGATTTCGTCGTTCGCCACCTTCAGTTGCGCTACCCAGTTCATGAATTCGAACAGGTGGGTGGGCGAAGGCGGACGACACGGCTGGAATATGCGTAAGGGCCGCTCGATGAGTTTGGCAATATCATATGCGCGGCACAGGTTGAATCGACCGATCGCCGCATATGCCCCAAAAAGGGAGTTATTCTCCCAATGCTCTGAGAGATGGGCGACAAAACCCGTCGGGGCCGAGGCCCTAGATGACATCAATCTTCTGAAGCAGTTCAGATGTGATCTTCAGCTCCGCACTGTCTGCACCACGAAGGTGAATGAAGAACGATGCCAAGAACCCTGCCACACTGGACATGGCCACGACGGTCCCCACGCCAGGCAAGCGTTGCTGTTTCAGTTCGCGCCAGAACAGCGCGCTACTGCTGACAAGCCGCCCCCCGCCCTCATAGAATCGGGGCAGTAGTAGTTGCAGGTAACTCACTCCCGAACCCACAGGAAACTCAGAACCGGTGTCAATTGCCGCCAGCAGCGGTTCCAGTTCTGCTGAGTTCTGAATCCCCCTGAATTCGTTCAACGTGGACATGAAGCGCTTTTCCAGATCCGAGCGTGCGGCCTTCAACTGTTGCCGTTTCTCTTTGAGTTCGACCTGCCCGAACAAGACCACTGTGACCTTCACGCGGTCTCGCACTAGGCGATTGATGACCGACTTGAGCCAGGCAAACTCGTCACAGCTCAGCTCCTGGGCTTCATCGAAGATCAGAAAAAGGTGCCGGGACTCCCCTGATAGGGCCAGCAAGGCGCGGTGCACTTGGGTACGCTTGCCGGCCAAATCTCTGGCGATCTTGGGCGCATAGTCGATCTGGTTGAGGATTTCCGAAAGTAAGCGCCCTTCGGCCGGATTGGTATCTTCGACCACCTCAAAGATCAACACGCCGCAGCCAGGCTTTTTTCGCTTCATTTCCACCAATAGCAACTCGGCACATGAACTCTTGCCCGACAGCGGCTGGGCGAAGAAGGCAATGGATCCCCTGCCCTTGCGGCCAAGCGCCCAAACACGGGCCAGAACGTCCTTGGCAGCAAGCGTTGGCAGCACCGCTCGCTCAATGATTAGCGGATGCTCATCCCATACCTGATCACGCAAGCGTAGAATCTTCTCAATCGTCATAACGATCTCCGTTGAAGGCACCTATGTCATCCCACTGCATGTAGTTGGACGTTGTTGAGTCGCTGGCCCGATCCAGGAGGTCCGTCACTGCGACTCCGACCTGCTTAACCTGATCGGCGGTGTTGGGGACGTCATCGGGCACATCGCGGCGGGCGTTGTGATCGCCCACATGTCGCATGGCCGCCTTGGCCGGCTTGGATTTACCCTTGGCAATGGCATATTCGTCCGCCACCTTCTTCAGGAACGCGGCCACGACATCGTCGTTCCTATCGTTCTCGATGTAGCCCCCGCGAAGGAGCTGATTGATCTGGCGCCGTAGATCGATCGAGTGATCGCTCCAACGCCAGCGGCCACCCGCCTGACATGTGCCCAAGGGGCGCTGACGGCAGAAAGCATCAATGAATCGGACATTGGTTCGTGCCACATGCAGTTCTAGGTTGACCTGCTCATCCAACAGCGCCCAATCCTTCGCCATGGCCGGGTTCGTGTAGTCGACCTCCAAAAAAGAAAAATAGGGGCGACGCCCAGTGGCTTTGTTTCCCCGAATTGGTACGGTGATGATCGACTTGGACAGATCTGCCTCGCCTTCCCGAAGCGGGGGTAGAAACGGAAACTGGTACTGATCGCGTTCGGGTCCGCAAATGAGCGCATGCATGCGCTGGGCGGGGCTGGCCGCCAAGTTGGCCTTGCCCATTTTCTCGTTGAAGTTGCGCAACAGGTTTGATACTAGATCCACAATCTCGCGCTCTGACAGCACGCACGCGCGGGCGGCCTCTTCCGCCTTCTGCCGCCGAGGATCCTGTGGTCCAGCACCGGTGGTTTGAGGGAGCCGTTTAAAGCCTGCGCGTTCCAGTTCGTTGAAAACGCGTTCTACTAATTGGCGCCGGGCTGGCGTTTTTACTGGGCCAAAGTTCACCGCGCATCCGCTCAGCGACATCACACGTGAGACCAGTTCGTCAGCTAGATGGATGAGCGCGTTGTCCAGCAACAGGCAGTTGAATCCACACCAGCCGAAGCGGTCGTCCAGGTCTGCCAAGGGGCGCGTGGCCAGCTGACCGTCCTTGCGGTGGGCCCAGTCCGGTTCGCCGACTACGCCCGCGTGAAGTACGTCCATCGCATCGCCGGCGTTGGCCGCCTCGCGGAAGATCACCTTGAAGGCCATGATCCAGCCCTTGTGGCGATCGACCAGCAGCAAAAGCGTCATTCGGCCTGCATCCAAAAACCGGAAACCCTCAGGCGTCTCGATCCTGACGGTGCCGATGCAACCCATGGCATGCTCGTCCATCTCGACGATGTCCATTGGCATACAGGCCACGAGGCGAGAGACATGGCCGTTGCCGGCCTTGGCTTTGGTCGCGGCCTTGTCCCCATATTGGGTAGCCACGATCGCGTCGTAGTGCTGGATCAGAAAGGCCTTGGTGAACTCCCGTAAGGCCCCCGCCCCACGCCGACGGGAGGTAAAAGGCCAGGACTGCATGTCGGGATCCTTGGCCTCGCATAAACGCAAAAATTCCATGTGGACCGACTTGTGTCGGACGCCCGCCTCTCCGCCGGGCTTTCGTTTGGCATTGAGCAGCAAGTACGACTCCAATGCTGCGGAAATGTCGCTGTTCTGGCGTAGGAACTGCGCAAATGCCCCCGCTAGCCCTTTGCTTTGATGCGTCGGCAGGGGCTTCCGTCGCTGCCGCGGCTGGATCTCCAAATAGGGCAGCAGCCCTACCCAGCCGATCGGCATGCCTTGCCCATCAAGCGCGACACACTTGTCATAGGCGCGATAGAACACCTCTTTCCAGATCGATTGGGCCTGCAGCAGGCGTGTGATCCGTGCGCCGTGCACATAGCCGGTAATGGCCTCCTTGAGCGAGTAAAACCGTTTCTTCTCCGCCGCACCCAGGCCTTCCAGTGATGGCATGGCCCAGCTGGCGAGAACCAAACGCTCCGGAGGCGTCGTCTTCAGAGTCAGGCGGCTACCCATGGAGATGGGTCCGCAGCATAGTACCGGGACCCCATAGGCGCGTATCCACGTTGCTCTCGACCTCGCGCGAACGCAGCAGCGTGGCCACCGCGCCTGTGATCAGCGCGGTGCTTTCGGAGGTGAGCTGCTGGCACAGATCCCGAACCGCTAGCTCGCCATGTTCTTCCAGCAGATGCCGGCAGCGAATGATCAGCGGCCCCAAGGAATGCGATCGGCACCGGTTGATCGTGGGAACGATGGCCCGCCAGCTCTGGACACGCACCTTGGCTGCGTTGAGCATCGCCAGGCTGATCAATCGCCGGCCTGCCGCCGATGCCTTGTCGGCCTCAAGGGCCAGGTCGACGTCGAGCTCGGTACCCTCCAACGTGGTGACGGTAGCGAAGTGCCGCCGCCCCGGGTGCGAGTGCGCTCGCCCGTGGCGCAGGGGGGAATAGTCGACGAACGCCACATCCGGTGAACCTTCTAGGTAGAAGAAGGCCTCCAATTCGATGTCCGAACTCAGCGTTAGCGGGAGCGCCTGCGTGTCCTGCGGGGGGCTGACAAACCACAGGTTGTGGCCGCTGGCCCCTCTGGCACGCACGGAGGCCAGGTACTGGTTGCGCTTCTTTTGCGCCGGGGTCTTACCCATTAGGTTGCCCGCGCAGACCAGCGGCGGAAGGCAAGCGGGTGCGACCTTGACCCGCGTGGCGGGAAGGGGTGTATAGTGTCTTCGGCATAAACAGGTCCTCCAAACGACCTGGCCTCAAGAGTCCGACCATTGCCGTGGCGGGCTCTTTTTTGTGAATTAGTTTTTAATTCCAGTAGTGCTGGCGTACAGACTACTCGCAGGGAAGGTCGTCAGATTCAATCTCCTGCCGTGGTTTGATTTTCAATCCTCGCCCGAAGAGTCCCGATCATGGTGCTGGACTGTGCTAGCGGATTTCGTCAGATAGGCGCATGGATATGGACCCGATACCTGTTGAAGTCGTTGGAATGCGACGTCGAGTGGTTGAATCGAACTCTGCTTTTGCCCTGCGAGGGCTTCACCGGGGCGATCTATGAGGGGCTGACACCTCGGGTCTTCGAAGAGATCCACAACGCGGGCAAGAACCCCGACGGCGCCTATTGGAAAGAGATCAAGGACAAGACCAAGAAGTTCAACCTGCTCGAACGGGTATGTGAACGTGTGCCGGCGTCACGCGCTTGGTTGCTGCGCGATTTCAACCGCTACATGCAGCTTGATCCGCCCTCATTGTTGGACTCACGCGAGCAGTTGCTGGTTTACACCAACTCGCGAGGTCTTCTGCTGGTACCTGGGCGCGTCATGGCCGCCGTGAAACACCTGGATCCGGCGCTATACGCCGATCTTGAGCACCGATGCACCAGCGCGCTGATTAAAGCGGCTACCCCCAGCACACTGCTCTTTGTCATCGCCTTTCTGCATGAGGTCACCTGGCGCAGGCACCGGGGGACACAAGCGGCAAGGGAATTAGCTGACAACGCGGTTACCGCATTCTCTGCCTCAATGCACGAACGCGCCTTCGAAGACGGCCAGCGACTGGGCGAACGGCTTCGACCTTACTTGCAAGACGCCGTGGCCAATGTCTCGGTATGGGGTGACCGATCCGCGCCGTCAAAGCTCCCTCGGGCACTGGGAGACCTTTGGGTACTGCCTTTCCTGATGAGGAAAAACCAGGACATGCTCGATGCCTGCGCTTGCCTACATGCGGCCGGTGAAGCATGGTACGAACGAATCGATCATCCGTTGCCTGAGCGCTACCGGGATGGCGCCCTGGAGGTGACAACTGAGGGCTTGACCTCATATACACCCGCCCATGCGAGCATCGAAGCGGCGCTCATTGCGCTGCGATTGGAGTTGCTCAAAACACATGGGGATATCTCGCTCGAATACAATCAGTCGCTCTTGATAACGACAGGCACTAACCACGTCGCATATGAAAGGCTGCCCGGCGATTCACGGGCTAGTAGGAACACCCGTTCGCCTCGTTTATCCTCGCGTGCACAATCGGCATAGAGATCGCCGCACGCTCGCGCGACCCGTATTCACGCTCCAGATTCTTAGCCGCATGCTCCGCACGCATCTTAGCTAGTGCCGGCTCTTGCAATGCGTCATAGCTTTCCATGCAGTGAGCCGAAATTAACTGCCATCTCGCTTCTTCATTAATATTTGAAGCTTCACACACCTCGGAAAAATCGACGTCGTTTATGTCCTGCCATAGTATCGCCGGTGTGCCCTCATTTATCCTCGATGCTTGCCAACGCTCAAAGCTCGTGGGCAATTTATTTGCTAGCCAACCTGACAGTTCATCCGGATCACTTCTCAGGAAGGTCGAAATGGAACTCATCAGGCTTGCCTTCTCAAGGACGTAGGAACCGAAGGACCGCTCGGCCGTGCTATTAAGCCCCCACGCGTCCCAGAGTTCATAGGGAAGCTTCTCGTGTACGCGGTCAATGCGGCACATCTCCCACGCCACAAACCCGTTCCCTATGCAACAAAGCTTATGCGCGGTCCGAGCAGGAAACTGCCCCACTTTTTTGCGTTTGATCACCTCTCGCGAGGTTGCGATACAGGTAAGGTGATCGGAATACCGTTGAAGCAGCCAGGCACCTGCTCGCAATTGGGCAGTTCGATGGACGACAGTACGATTCTCCTCGTTGATCGAGCATGGTTCCTCGGCACGGGGGCTTTTTGAGATCCGATGGATAGATGGCTGTCCCCGATGATTGGGAGTGACTTTGATAGCGGCGAATGTTGGTACAAAAGAAAGCTCCTCGGAACGTTGTCTATTGGGCTCCAACATCGCTGTGGCAGCCTCCTTGACTCCGGGAAAATAGCCTTTCCTGCCAAACCGTCCCGTCGTCATGGAATAAATCGGTGCGCAAGTATCCATTGCCCTAAACAGCTCCTGGTGGGCGCGTGAAATCTGCCATCGGACGCGTCGGTTCGCACACACATTGGTCACATCGGCAGCTAACAGAGAGCCACCGCAGCCGTCACAGCCAAATGCTGGGCGGGACACGGCGGCGATGTAATTCATTTGCTCCCCGCAGACTGGGCAGTGCGAGATCAGTCGTCGTTGGTGGTAAGGACAGAACTCAACGAACTGCAGTTGGCAGACCGTGAAGTGCATTCCAAGGGCGATGCATTCTGTGCAAAAGCGGAGACACTCGTCTTCCCATGCCCTATCTGAGTAGTCCTTCAGCATTAGGAAATCCGACTCATTGAAGTACTCCCTTAGCCTCCCTTGCTGGATTGGCCACAGATACCTGTGCGCCTTACTGCTCCATTCATTCACCACCTCCGCGTAGTCGATCCGATCTGGCTTGCGGGGATACTGGTTTTGCTCGGTGATACGAAGATCACGCATCAGCTGAAGTGGGCCCCTTGCAGCGAACCAACCCAATTTGTTCAGAAATGCATATGTTGATTCTCCTGGCAGCAAGGCGTCGCGCACCCAAGGTATGTACGGCTCGAACTTTTCATCGCTCAAGACCCTTCTCCAAGCAAGACTTGGGGAATTGTTGATCGCTTTTCCCAAAAATTCAGCGGGTCGGGAAAGTCACAGCTTTAGCGTTCACCCCAAAGTAGTCACAGCTTTACTGGTCCCCTTGTTACAGTGATACCGAATCCAAACCCAATCCTCGCCCACCGATAAGTGATTGTTTTATATGAAGCGAGACGAAAGAAGTGTGGTCACAGGTTTACCGAGCCCGGTTCGCCCCTTGCCCGAATAGCTGTGCCCAAGATCTGCATCGGCGCGTCGTCACCAACCATGTAGAACTGACAGGCCCTTGGGCTGGCTGGCGCCTGGCCGGCCGAGACCTTGTTGCACCCAGCGGCGAACGGATCCCAGAACGCCGGCTGCGTGGATTGCTCTGGCACGCCAATGCCAGCGACATCCGGGATTCGGTCCGCAGGCGGAACGCCAAACGAAAAGCGGTTCAGCAGTCAATGGTCAAGGTCGTCGTAGTGAATCTTGGCGAATGGCGAGAACGCCACTTCGGACGCACCGCGGGATAAAGCGTTATCCGTAGGGGCTGTGCCTCTACACCCCTGGTCATTTGCAGGCGTCCTGGACGATGTTGTCCCAATAGCTGGACAGGGCAAAGTCACGGTGTACGCCAGCGGCTTCATACGCAGCAGCCCGGCCTGTCTTGGCGCGCTGGCATGCAGACCCGTTGGCCGTATCAGGAACCGTGGCGCCGCCCGAGTAGCCCCCTGAGCTATTGCGGGCTTTCAGCTGGCGATCTATGCGATATAGGCGCCACTTTTCGGCATTTGACGGCTCAGGAACGGGCGTTGCATCCCACGCTTTTTCGGCCTGACCTGATGCACAAGGCGCCGACTGATATACGACCTGACCGCGTTCGCGGCATTTGTGCACCTGCCGTGCTTGAGCAGGCACGACGATTGCCAACGCCAGAACCGCTAGAAATCTTGCTTCCATGCCCTTCCCCCCCGTGCGTCGAGGGGGATGATACCGAACGAATTAAGCTTAGAACCTACATTTTGAGGCATGCCAGTCGCAGTGCCTCTGCATCTAGCGAGGCGTGGTGTCGTCTGGACCGAACTGCAGGATGAGCCTCAAAGTGGGCTTCCGACAATGTCGCCGCCGGCCTGTCGTGGATGATCTGCACATCCACTGGCCGAGGTGTCGGGCCGCACGCAGAGACTTGGGTATCGGGTAGATCGAAGCCCGCGAGCACGTACTTGCTCACGATCTCGCCGCCCTGCGATGCCACGCCCGCCGCACCGATCGCCAGTTGGTTGGCCTGACGGGCGTGTTCGGCATTCTGGCGCACGGTGGAGGTCAGCTCTTCCATCGACGCGGCGGTTTCTTCCAGGTTGGCGGCCTGCTGCTCGGTGCGCTGCGACAGATCCTGATTGCCGGCAGCGATTTCGCTGGCGGCAGAATTGATCGACTGATACGCCCAGGGTTCCGTAGACACTCAAGACCCTCGTTGCGCGTAGCGCCATTCAAACTCTACAGGGGACAAGTCGCCAGTTGAACCGTGGCGGCGGTTGGGGTTGTAGAACATCTCGATGTAGTCGAATACCTCGGCGCGAGCGGCGTCCTTGGTGGGATAGGTCCGCCGCCTGATCCGCTCGCGTTTGAGCAGGCCGAAGAAGCTCTCCACGGGTGCGTTGTCGTGGCAGTTGCCACGCCGACTCATGCTGCACACCAAGCCATGGGACGCCAGGAAACTGCGCCAGTCATCGCTGGTGTAGACAGACCCTTGGTCCGAGTGAACCAAGCAACCAGTGTTGGGTTTGCGCCGCCACACCGCAGACAACAAGGCCTGCACGACCAACTCGGTGTCGGCCCGATCGCGCATCGCCCAGCCGACGACCTGCCTGGAAAACAGATCGATCACAACGGCCAAATACATCCAGCCTTCATGCGTGCGGATGAAGGTGAAATCACTCGCCCAGGCCGTGTCCGGCTCCGTCACGTCGAACTGTCGGTCAAGCAGGTTGGCAGCCGCCTTGCACTGCATCCCTCCATGGAAGCGCGGTTTGCGACCATAGCCCACCTGGGCACGCAGTCCCTCGGTGCGCATCAGCCGATGCACCCGATGGCGACTACAACGCTCACCTAGATCGCGCAGATCCGTGGTGATCTTGCGATGCCCATAAACACTGCCGATGGCCAGCCAGTGGTGCTTGATTAGTCCAAGCAAGCGATCATCTTCCTTGGCGCGCTCACTGTCGGGCGAGCGTAACCGGGCGTAATAACCCGCCCGGTTGACCCGCAACACCTGGCAAATCACACACACCCTGAATTCCCCGCAGTGGGCTTGCATGAAGGCGTACTTTGCCTTTACCCCTTGGCAAAGTACGCGGGGGCCTTTTTTAGGATGTCGCGCTCCTCGGTCACTCGACGCAACTCTGCCTTTAGCCGCCGAACCTCGGCGCTCTGGTCCACCTCGGCGCGCTGCACCACGCCAGGCTTGCCGAACGTGCGCAGTCAGGCGTACAGGCTGTGCGTGGTGACACCCAGCCGCTCGGCGACTTCTGCCACCTTGAACCCACGATCAGTCACTTGCCGGACCGCCTCGATCTTGAACTCATCCGTATACCGCTTGCTGCTCATAGACACCTCCTAATCAGCCATTTTCCATGGCCTTGGGATGTCTAGGAAACCCTGGGCGTATCACATACCCCCGATAAACACCCCTAATCGATAGCCACATTCCCCCAAGCTGTACTCCTTAGCCAAGCCCGTTTTTGGTCGGAGACGGGCCTTTATCTGTATCTGTTCAATCGTAGCGGCCGTCGTTGTTCGGCACGCCGAATGTCGAATCTGTGGTTGTGCAGGTCAACCTGTCCGAACGGCGCATCGACGACAAGGCGTTGGCGGAGCAAATTGCCAAGGTCGTCCTCGCCAATGACAAGAAGGCGGCCGCCATGTCGGCCATCCACGTCACGCTGGTCTATGGCTATGACCTGGGCATCGCATCGTCCTGGCGCTCGATGGGGTATCAGTTCGCGCCGAAAGCGTTGGCGGCGGCCGGTAACAGCGATGCCGCAGCGAGAAGCAGAAGGTAGCGTCTCCTACCCTGCCGAAGACAATGCCTGCGATACGGCGTGGGATGGGTATCGAGGGGAGTTGCGCGGCCCGTGCACCGCAGGCGGTTGCCAAGGCTGTGGTGAGTGCGTTGCCGCGAACGTGGGCGCCCACTCCGCTGAACGCGCTGGTTTCCTGGGCAACGCGGCTGCAGTATTCCTGCAGCCGATTACACATGCGCTTACTTATCCGCACCTGGTACCGGGTGCAGAGACAGGATGCGGAAGCTATGTGGTTCGCCGCATCTCGGAACGACGCCAGCCTCAACCCGCGATGGTAAAGACCGATCCCGAATCCACCCGGATCCCGGCGCCATTGATGAAGCTGGCTCGCTCGGAGCACAGGAAGGCAACCGCCGAGGCCACTTCTTCCGGGCGGCCGCGTCGCTTGAGCGCCATGCCGGGACGCTCTTCGTCCAGGAACGATTCGATCGCCTGCTCGAACGTGGTTCCGTTTTCGCTGGCGCGCTTTTGCATCATCTTGTCGGTCATCGGGGTTGCGATGAAGGCGGGCGACACCGTATTGACCAGCACGTTGTCCGGTCCGTAGGCCTTGGACAGGCCCTTGGCCAAGCTCAGAATTCCTGCCTTCGATGCGCAATAGGCCAGCTCGTCCACGTAGGGCTGCACGGCGTCTTCCGAGGCGAACAGCACGATCCTTCCCCATTGATTGCGGCGCATCGCGGGAATGGCCTGGCGGCACATGCGCACTGCGCCCATCAGGTTGATGTCCAGCGTTTCGAGCCAGCCGGCGTCGCTGACCTCGAGGAAGTCGCCGGTTGCGCCGGTGACGCCCGCTGCGTTGATGTAGATGTCGG
This sequence comes from Xanthomonas sp. NCPPB 1826, assembly GCF_056725285.1. Classification (NCBI taxonomy): domain Bacteria; kingdom Pseudomonadati; phylum Pseudomonadota; class Gammaproteobacteria; order Lysobacterales; family Lysobacteraceae; genus Xanthomonas; species Xanthomonas sp. NCPPB 1826. Next base: position 2,546,360 of record NZ_CM161521.1, on the reverse strand, counting down.
GGTCGCCCAGTTGTTCGCGCACCTGTGTCCAGATGGCGGCGACGTCCTGCTCGCGGGTGACGTCGCCCTCGATGGCGATGATCTGCCCCAGGCCCGACAGCTCGGCCACTGCCTGATCGAGCGTGCCGTCCGGAAGATCGGTGATCGCCACGCGCACGCCGGCTTCGAGCAGCTGCCGCGCAGTCTCCTTGCCCATTCCGGAGTCGCCGCCACTGATGAGGGCGATCCGATTGTTGATTCCGAGATCCATGCTGAACTCCTGGTGGTAGAGAGAGGTGGTGGTAGGCGCGCCACTAGCGGGCGAGAAAACGCTCCGCCGTGCGCAGGCCAAGTGCCATCTGCGTCAGCGCGGGATTGGCTGCCAGCGCACTTGGAAAAATCGAGTTGTCGCAGATGTAGAGGTTGGCGATATCGAATGCGCGGCCGTCCGGGTCGACCACGGCCTGCTCCGGATCGGTGCCCATGCGGCAGGTACCCAATGTGTGTGCGGAGCGGGCGGCGGCGAAAATGCGTTGAGCGCCCGCCGCCTCCCAGATTGCGTGCAGCGATGCGCGTGCGTGGGCATCGATCGCGCGTTCGTTGGGCCCGTAGCTGAAGTCGATACGCGCCTTGCGCTGGCCGAAAGCATCGCACTCGTCGGACAGGCTTAGCCGGTTGGCATCTTGCGGCAGGCATTCGCCATTGATGCCGATGCCGGCCAGGCGGTTGTAGCGCGCCATGGTCGAGACGAGCTCCCTCCCCCACAGGCCTGCGCCACGTGCCAGAGTGTTGGCCAGGGTGATCGGCTGCACGCCCAGGCTCTGCACCAGATAGCCGCCGATGAAATCGGCATTGGTCGGGCGCAGCATGTCCTCGGTGATCAGCGACGAGGGGTAGCCGCGGTTCATGCGCATGTCCGAATCGAACTCCCCCCACACCTGGGTGGCCACATGCGCCATGAAATTGCGCCCGACCTGACCGCTGGAGTTGGCCAGCCCCAGGTTGAGCAGCAAGCGCGGTGTTTCCACGCCGCCTGCGCATAGGAACACGCTTGCGCACCGCTGGCGCAGTTCGCGTCCGTCCTGTTGATAGACCACCGCGCTGACCATGCCACGGGCGTCGCGCTCGATATCGATGACCCGGCAACCGGGTCGCAACTGGGCACCGTGCGCGCGCGCCAGCGGCAGCCAGGTGGTATCGACGCTCACCTTGGCGCCATTGCTGCAACCTTGATGACAGGCGCCGCAGTTGTTGCAGGCCGCGCGCATGCCGTAGTGCGGCTGCGCGTGCGCTCTGGTCACCAATGCGGCAGGGGCATCGGTGGCGGTGATGCCTAGCGTGCGGCAACCGCGCTCCATCGCGTTGGCCGAGGCATTGCGCTGCGGCGGCGCATAGGCGTAGCTGCGCTCGGGATCCCATGGATAGTGCGCCGGCCCGGACACGCCGATGAACTCCTCCACGCGGCGGATATAGGACAGCAGCTCTTCATGCGCGATCGGCCAGTCCATGCTGCGCTGCCCGGTGTGCGTCGACAGGCTCAGATCGCGCTTGTCCGGACGCGGGCAGAAGGCGCCCCAGTGCAGGGTCGAACCACCCAGACCCGAACCGGAATTGTTGGCGCCGAATGCGGTGGGCGTCTGCCCGCCGCTCAGGCGCTCCTCCATCCAGTAGATGCCGGTGGTCAACTCATCGGGCAGATGGGAGGCGGGGCTGAAGGACGCACCCGCTTCCAGCACCACCACCGACAGACCTGCCTGTGCAAGCCGTGCGGCCAGCGGGCCGCCGCCTGCACCGCTGCCTACCACCACCACATCGACTGCAGCGTCGTGGATGCCCGGGTTCATCGCAGGCCTTCGGCAGGAAGCTGCCAGGCTTCCTGCCGGTCGGCCGCGGTGTGCTGATAGCCCAGGCTGTCGATACCAACACCGCCAACCGCAAAGCCGTCGTATCCCAATGCGGCCATCGTGGCGGGAAGGCTGACCCAGGTCCGCACGGCTTCGGCGCGCACGTCCTCGAACCAGTGCGCCAGCTGCGCTGCATCCAGCCCATGTGCCGAGGAATCTCCGGCCGTCGCGCGCGACACCTCGTGCAGCCAATGGTCCTGAGTTTCCGCAGGCAGGCCAGCGAAGCCATTGCTCAGCGCGTCGAGCGTGTCGAGCCCCAGCGGCATCGCCAGCCGATCGGGTGGCAACGCGGCATGGCGCCAACCATCTCCCGCACCTTCGGCAAGCTGGACGTCGATTCGCCGTGCAATCGCGCGCGCATCGCCGGCCCCATCCAATACACGCGCGACGACTGCGCCGAGTATCTCCAGTTGGTGCTGGCTCAGCACGCCTTGCGCATTTGCGGGTGGGCCGGCATGCCGGCTGAGCAGCAGCTTGCGCATGCGCGGGGCAACCCGGTCTGCATTGAGCAGCCTGACGAAGTCATCGGGCAGGCACGTGTCCATGCTGCGCTCCACATGCGCTGCGATCAGCTGCGCCAGGTGTTGCGGTTGTTCGTAGGGGATCAGGTGCGCGGCATCGGCCACGACGGCAAGACGCGCATCGTGGTAATGCGGCGCGTTCAGCGTTGTTTGCGCGGCTTCGCCGAGGTCGCCATCCTCACTGCCGGCGAGGATCAACGCCGGCACATGCACGCAGCCGGCTTGCGCACTGCAGTCCTCACGACTGGCGTGTGAGAGCCAGGCGATCCATGCTTTTGCGCTGGTTCGCAGCACATCGTTTACAGCCGCGTTCCTCACAGGCGCAGGCAACCTCGCCGCACAGTTGTCGTCGATAAACTGCTCGGCCTCTTGCCGGGTGGGATGGCCCTTTTCGAACCACGCCAGCATGGTCTGCCGGCGTGATTCCTCCATCGGCTCGGGCGCCGGCGGCGACGCCGCGACCAGGATCACGCCGGCCAGGCCAGCAAGCCCGGCCACGCCATCGCGCGCCTGCGCCGCTGCCAGGGTGGCGATCTTTCCGCCCATGCTGTGTCCGATCACAAACCAGCAGGTCGGTTGCCGCCTGATCACCTCTTCGACAAACCAGGCAACCAGTGCGGCGGTGTCGACCGACTGCAGCGGCGGCGCGTCTCCAAAGCCGGGAATATCGAGCGCCACACAGTCGAAACGCGCCTCCAGTCGCTGGATCACCCCAGACCACTCGTTGCTGCTGGACCCAAGCGCGTGCAGGAAGAACAGCGTCGGCTTCGCCATGTAACACCTCTCTCCATCAGGCGCGCATGATGACCGGCGCTTTGTCCATGCCTCGTGCAGATGAGTCCGACATCGTGTGATGACGTGAGGCTTGGCGCTTGTCCGCGAACAACGTCTGTTGCATCCCGATCGGCATGCCTGCAAGGCGGCAGATCAGCGTCACACATGCGGCCTTGTCGCACGCCCTATCTGTCAGCGTGCCGTTGCAACTGCATCGGGCTCAGCGGATAAGCATCTGCATCTGCATCGCTCGCCCGGTGTCTTTCAAAGGAACAAGACGCCTCATACCAGGTCGCGATAATCCTGCAGGATCACCATCACCAACTGGCTGCGCGAACGCACGTCGAGCTTGTTGAACAGCTGCTGGAAGGTGGCCTTGATCGCGCTTTCCGAACTGCCGAGCTGGCGTGCGATCAACTTGTTGGACTGCCCACGCAGCAGGCCACGCAGCACTTCGCGCTCACGGTCGGTGAAACTGGGCCGGCTTTCCTGGGTGCCCTGGGCGACCAGCGATTGCAGATAACGCTGGTCGATCAGTACCCGGCCCATCGCCACCGCATGGATGCTGTCGATCAGTTCATCGGTGGAGACATCCTTGCGGCAGATACCGGACACGCCGAGCCGGATCAAGGCCAGCGCGTCGCGCTCGGGCAGCCCGGCGGTGACGACCAGCGTGGCCGGACGGCGCGCCTGCTCGGCCTGGCGCCGCATGTAATCCAGCGCGTTGTACTCGCCCATGTCGTAGTCGAGGATGACCACGTCCGGCGTCAGCGAGGCGATCTGTACGATGGCCTGCGCCAATGCGCCGGACTGCCCGACCACCTCGAAGCGGGCGTCGGCACCGAGCAGGCGCAGCAGGCCCTCGCGGAACAGTGTGTGGTCGTCCAGCAGATAGAGGCGCACCGGTGCGCGCCGCGACTCATCCATCCAGCGCCTCCGCATACGATGCGTGCGCCAGCGGCAGATGCAGCTCGAAACAGGCGCCTTCGCCGCCAGGCGCGTAACGCAGCAGACCGCCCTGGTTGGCCATCAGCGCACGCGAGATGTACAGCCCCAGCCCGGAGCCGTCGCTGTCGCTGCGGAACGGCTGGAACAGGCGGCCCGGCTCGGCAATGCCGGGCCCGGTGTCGCGCACGCTCAGCACTGCACGCTCCTGCTCCAGGCGCGCACTGACGATCAACTGGCGGCGTTGCGGTGGCAGCGCCTGCACCGCGCGCAGCGAATTGCGCGCCAGATTGAGCAACACCTGCAACAGCGCGTGGCGGTCGCCGTGCACCGAGGGGAAGTCGGCCGGGATCTGGATCACCAATTGGCCCTCAACGTCCTCCCAGTCCGAACGGATGATCACATCCAGCTCGCTGCACAGCGTCTGCAGCCGCGTTTCATGCGCGTCGTCGGGCAGCTGCCGACGCAGGTTGAAGGACGCCAGCTCCATCAATGCCGCCACCAGGCTACGCAACGCGGCCAGGTCCGGATCAGCGCCAATGGCCGGATGCCGCGCCAGGTTGGAGGTGACCACACCCGCCGCCGAACACAGGTTGCGGATCTCGTGCGACACCGCGCCGGCCAGCAGGCGATTGTTCTTCAGCACATCGTCGAAGTGCGCCGATTCGCGCGCGCGCACTTCCTCGCTGGTGTCGACCAGGATCGCGGCCAGGTGACGCTCGGCGCTGTCTTCGTAGACCGAGAACCAGGTGGTGGCCGGAAAGCGGGTGCCGTCGCTGCGGCAACCCCAGGTGCTGGCAGAGGTGCGCATGCCATCGAGATTGGCGCTCATACTCAGCGCGTCGTCCAGCAGCGGCAGGAACTCGCGCACCGCACGGCCTTCCAGCCCGCCCTCCTCGGCCATGTCCAGGATCTCGTGCGCGGCGCGGTTGGCCGCCACGATGCGGCCGTCGCCGGCCACGGTCAGCAAGGCCGCCGGGCTGCTCTCGGCAAGCAGCCGCAATTGCCGCTCCAGCCGCCGGCGCAGCCGCTGTTCGGCGCGCAGCTGCACGTAATGGGCCAGGATCACCCGGCGGGTGCGGCTGATTTCGGCCACGAGCAGCCCGCAGCCGGCATAGGCAATCGTCGCCATGAAAAAGCGCAGTGCCTGTTCGACCGGGGTTTCGTCGGTGACGAACAGGCCGCGCAGCACCGCGCAGGCGATCGCGGCGATGACGATGTCGCGCCGCGATAGCACCGTGGCCGCCAGCACCACCGGCAGGATGTACAGCAGCCCCAGCGATACGCCCAGGTGCGAGTACCACTCCGCCCACACCAGCGAGGCCAGCATCGCCAGCGACGCCCACAGCGTCGGGCCGCGATTGAGCTTGACCACCTGCCCGCGCCACTTGAATGGCAGTCTCAGTCTGTCCATTGCCTACCCATGCACCTGCGCTGCAATGCCGCTCCTCTCTTGCGATGGTTGATGCCACAGCATCGTGGCCAGGGCTGCGGATTTCACCCTATCGAAAGATAGCCCGGCCGCATCGTTCGGACGGTGCGTGCACTGTCCAACGCTGGCGCAAGGATGGCAGACACGACCGTGGAGGCTGGGTGTAATGCATCCACCCCACGTCGATGTTGCCTCTCCCATGATCACCCGCGATACGTTCCCGCTGCGACGCATCTGGCCCAAGACCTACAAGCGCCTGCTGGTGTTGCTGGCGTTCGACTGCGCTGTGGCCGTGCTCTACACCTTCTTCGGCTGGCAGTGGCTGTCGATCGAAGCCTTGCCGCTGGCCCAGCTCGGCTCGGCGCTCACCATCTTCCTGGCGTTCCGCGCCAATGCGGCCTATGGCCGCTGGTGGGAGGCGCGGCAACTCTGGGGCGCGCTGGTGAACACTTCGCGCGCCATCGCACGCCAGGCCTTGACCGCGCTGGATGTGGACCCGGCCGACCCGCGCCAGGCCGCACTGCGCGACGATATCGTGGTGCACCAGGTCGCCTTCGTGCACGCCTTGCGCTGCCATCTGCGTCGGCAGAACCCGTTTCCCGAGCTGGCCGGGCTGCTCGGCCAGGCACGCGCCGACGACCTGCGCGGCTACGCCAACATCCCCAACGCGCTAACCCTGCGGCTGGGCCAGCAACTGCAGCAGGCGCGCGACTGGGGCATGCTCGACAGCCTGCGCTGGTCGTCGCTGGACGCCAACCTCACCACGCTGGCCAACATCCAGGGCGCCTGCGAACGCATCAAGAACACCCCGCTGCCGCGGCAGTTCTCCTCGCTGCCGCGCACGCTGGTGAACATGTATTGCTGGCTGGTGCCGCTGGGCCTGATCGCCGGCATGGGCCTGGCCATGCCGATCGCCTCGGTACTGATCAGCTTCACCCTGATCGCCATCGACAGCGCCAGCAGCGCCATCGAAGACCCGTTCGAGAACACCGTGCACGACACCCCGATGACCGCGCTGTCGCGCGGCATCGAACTCACCCTGCGCGAAATGCTGGGCCAGCGCGTACCGCTGCGCGAAGTGCGCGCCATCGACGGTTTCATCTACTGACCACGGAGCCAGCCATGCAGACCACCCCCACCCACCTGATCTTTGCCACCAATTTTTCCGAGACCTGCCATGCCGCCATCCCGACCGTGGCGCAACTGGTGGACCGCCTGCGCGCACGCCTGACCATCCTGCACGTGCACGCCAAGGGCAAGCGTGCGCAGGCCCAGCAGTCGCTGGATGCGTTCTTTGCCGAGGCTTCCAATTACCCGGGCTGCGAGCGCGCACTTGCCGGCGGCCCGGCCGCCGCCGGCATCGTCTCGTTCTGCCGCAGCCGCGACGACGCGTTATTGATCATGCCGCCGTCCGAGCGCACCGGCCTGCCACGCCCGCTGCATGTCTCGCTGCGTGCGCGGGTGCTGCAGCGCGTGGCCACGCCGATGCTCACCCTGCCCTACGCCGATGCGATCCCGCGCGATGGCGCCGTCGGCGGCCACGTCGCCTGCTGGATCACCGGCCGCGAAACCAGCCTGGAATCGCTGCGCGATGCCGCTGCCCTGGCACGCCGTCGCGGCGCCGACTTGCATCTATTGCATGTCGTGCCGGAAATCAGCGAAGGCCTGCTGGTGGACAGCCTGTTCAACGACAAGCCGCTGAGCGAAGACGCGGCCGCCAGCTGGCTCGGCGACCTGGTCCAGCAACTGCCCGACGAGGACCTGCGCGTGCGCATCCACGTCGCCGTCGGCAATCCGCGGCGCGAGATCGCCGGCCTGCTCAAACGCGCCTGCGCCGACGTGCTGGTGGTCGAACACGACGCCGTCGTCCGCCGCGGCGTCTGGCGCTCCTCGCTGCAGTCGGCACTGGCAAAGACGCCGTGCGTGCTGATCTGCCTGCCGCCGCCCCATCTGCGCCGCCCGATCCTGGGCGCTGGTGGCGAGCAAGCCGATGCCGCGCGCGGCCGCAGCCTAGCCAGGCGGTTATTGCGCGTGTGAGGCAACCGAGTGCTCGGCGAGCGGCTGAGTGGGCATCTGCAGTGGTCAGCTGGGCAAGGGAGGGCTTGCCTCATTGCGGCATGCATCCCTGAGCGCGAGGCGGTTTACCGACGTCATGACGCGGCCGCGCGTCCCCGAACCAGCATGTTCGAGGACGCGCAAGCGGGCCTGCCATCAGCGTGTGGACCGGCTTATCGATCAGCACTTTCGCAGCGCTATCTGCACCCCAGTGGTGGATCTGTCCAGCGATAACGCGTCCACGCTGGCTGCCACACAGGCTGGCCCGCACAAGCTGGATGCAGCGCCCTACCCCTTCAGCACCAGCGACCCATCCGGATACCTTTCGCACATAAAGTCCACGAAGGCACGCACCTTCGGGGCAGCCAGGCGCCTGGACGTGTGCAACACCCACAACGCCGGCTCCGCGTCAGCGATGGTGCCCCATTGCAACAGTTCGCCACACGCGAGCTGGTTCCGGGCGATCGACTGCGGAATCAGCGCGATGCCACCGCCTGCCATCGCCGCGTCGCGGACCATCAGGAACGAGGAAAACCGCAGTCTTGGAATGGGTTCCAGGACCAGACGCCCGTCATCGAGCGTCCATGTGGTCGGCTGGAAGCTCGACATCACCACGGCGGGCAGTGGTGTAACCGCGCCGCCGGTCGGCATGGCGATGCCGGGGGCGGCCACGACCACCAGCCGATCCCTGGCGAAGCAGCGCCCCACAAGGCTGCTGTCCGGGCTGGGGTTGATGCGGATGGCCACATCGAACTGCTCTTCCACCAGATCGACCGTGCGGTCCTCAGCCACCACCTCCAGCGTGATCTCCTGATAGGCCGCGCAGAACTCTGCGCCGATGCGCCCCATCGCCAGTTGCGAGAACAGCACCGGCGATGCAACCCGCAAGCGCCCACGCGGGCTTGAGAGCCCCTCGCGTGCGGCTGCCATGGCCTCGGCCACCTCGCTCAACGGCACTTCGGTGCGCTCCATCAGCAGCTGCCCGGCCTCGGTGAGCCTGAGGCCACGTGCGCTGCGCTCGACCAGTCGCACTCCCAGTTGCTCCTCCAGCTCGGCGATGCGACGCGACAGGGTCGCCTTGGATCTGCCGCTGGCACGGCTCGCCTTTCCCAGGCCCTGGTTCGCCGCGACCAGCGCGAAATCGATCAATGCATTGAGATCCATGGTGTTCCACATTTGAAACCAGGCGTCTACATCTTGGCGTCTTCGTATTGTGGGTGCAACGGCCTATCGTCTCGTCACCGCAACGCCAAGCGCAGCGGACATGTCGCACTGACGCCTCTTCCATCCATAGCAGGAGATTCACATGAGCATTCTCGTTACCGGTGCCACCGGCACCATCGGTTCTCTGATCACCCAGGGCCTGGCCGACGCAGGCGCCAAGGTCAAGGCACTGGTTCGCCAACCCGGCAAGCGCACTTTCCCGACCGGTGTCACCGAAGTGGTCGCAGACCTCACCGACGTCGCGTCGATGCGCGCCGCGTTGTCGTCGGCGCGCACACTGTTCCTGTTGAATGCGGTCACTCCCGACGAAGTGACGCAGGCGCTGATCGCCTTGAATCTTGCCAAGGAAGCAGGGATCGAGCGCATCGTGTACCTGTCGGTGATCCATGCCGACAGGTATACCAACGTGCCGCACTTCACCGGCAAGTACACGGTCGAGCGCATGATCGAAAGCCTCGACATCGCTGCCACGATTCTGCGCCCGGCGTATTTCATGCAGAACGAAGCGATGATCCAGCAGACGATTCAACAGTACGCGGTCTACCCGATGCCGATCGGCTCGGCAGGTGTGGCCATGATCGATGCGCGCGACATCGCCGATATCGCGGTTGCCGAGTTGCTGCGCCGCGACCGCGCACCCGCCGCACTTGAGCGTGTCACGCTCGAATTGGTCGGCCCGCATGCAGTGACGGGCCCTTCCGCCGCGAAGGTCTGGAGTGCGGCGCTTGGGCGCGAGATCGCCTATGCGGGCGACGACGTGGCTGCCTTCGAAGCGCAGATGGCCACTTACGGCCCTTCCTGGCTGGCCTACGACATGCGCCTGATGATGGCCGGCATCCAGACCCACGGCATGCGGGCGGCCGACGGCACGCTGGAAAAACTGCAGGCCATGCTGGGACGTGCGCTGCGCAGCTATGAAGACTTTGTGCGCGAGGCGACGGCCCGGGCCTGAGCGCAGGTGGTACGACAGGCGCGGTGATCACTGGCAGGATGTCATGCCGCTGCATGGCATCTGCGCGTCTGAGGCAGACTACGCAGATGGACACGATTCGGCCGTATCAATCTCGGGATTTCGACGCCTGCATGGCGCTCTTCGATGCGAATGTGCCGGTGTTCTTCAGCGCCGGTGAACGTGCCGACTTTGCCAGCTTCCTGAGCCATCACGCCGCGGCGTGGCACTACCAGCTACTGGAGCGCGGCAACGCTGTCGCTGGCGCCGCCGGCTACGCGATCGGCGCCGATGGCACCACGGCGAGCTTGTGCTGGGGCATGGTCCACCCGCGGCTGCACCGTTGCGGCGTGGGGACGCAGTTGCTCCTGGCCCGGCTTGAAGCATTGCGCCAGATGCCGGATGTCCGGCGTGTCCTGTTGGATACGAGTCAACACACGCGGCAGTTCTATGCCCGCTTCGGTTTTGTGGTGCAGCAAGTGACGGTGGATGGCTATGCACCGGGTCTGGAACGGTGGGATATGGCGCTCGAGTTGTAGTGCTGGGTGCCACGTGCAGGCAGCGTTCGAGCTGTGCAGTAGCGATGTTGTTCACGGCGTATGGATGCCCCGGGCGGTCGTGCAGACAAGCAGCCTCGCCGTACCACCGCTATTTCAGGCCTGTCACCAAGTGACCGCCGTCGGACACGACTCTCCGAGCATTTCCTACGGACAAAGCAGCACGCTTATCGCGCTGCGTCCTTGTTCACCTGGGCACGCGCGAGCACGCTGGCCGATACCAGCACATCCGGCAGCTCCTGGCGGAAGGCCTCGGCTTGCCCGGCCTGCAAGACCCCGTGAAAGCTTGCGTTGTCGAACACCGGCCTGCCCTGCAGGAAGAAGCCATCGCGGCCTTGCACGACGAAATGGAAACACGCCTGCCAGCGCGGGTCGGGGCTGGCCGACAACTGCACCACCACCTCGCTGCCGGCAGATGCGGTGCTTGCCGGGGTGACCGTGATCGTTCGCGCGGTGATCTGACTGCTGTTCATGGTGACATGATCACGCTTAAGGCGTGGTGGCGGAGTGAGCCGGTGATGGCACGACATGGCATCCAGAGCAGACGCGCCGGCTGGCCAACGCGCTGAGAGCCAGCCAACGGCATATCCCGCGCCAGCGCCGATGGGTGCAGGCCATTGCCCAGGCCAAGCACGTGAACCAAGCGATGAAGCAGCACGATTGACGCACGTTGATACCGCAACGCAGCTTGCGCTGGACGCTGTATCGCGCGCCGTAAACCAGAGAATCTGGTCGGACAGGCCGTTCGCTGCCGCAGCTGGCGTCTATACGAACAAGCCAGGCATCGAGCACGATGCTGAGGCAAGCAACGTCAGCATTATCACGCTGAGAATCACCGCGCCGAAAGTCGGTTTTTTCCTGACCTGCGTGAACGCAAATGCGAGCTAAACACGGCCTGGAGCGGAAGGTTTAAGTTTCTGTTTTTCGCGTCGTTATCACGTTGCCGAGGCATTCACGCGAATATCACGTGGCCTGCCAGCCGGTGCCACCCACTGGACATCAGGACGACTCGCATGACTGCCTATTTGCAACGCTATAACGTCGGGCGCCGTCTCGGCGTCGCCTTCGGAATCCTGATTCTGCTGTCGAGCCTGCTGGTGGCGACGGGCCTGGTCACCATGGCCAATGCAAGGCAGCAATTCGATTTCATCGTGCTCGATCGCATGGCCAAGATCCAGATCGGCAACGGCATGCTGGATGCCAACTCATCGATCCTGATCGCGCTGGGCACCTATGCCATGGCCACCAGCGATGAACTCAACAACGAAGCGCTGACCACCATCAAGGCGCAGCGCCAGCGCTACAGCGAGTTGCGTGCCAAGCTCGATACGCTGCCCAGCTCCGAGGAAGGTCGCAAGATTCGCGCTGAGATGGATGCGCGACGTGCCATCTCGGGCAAGATCAACGACCAGGTCATGGTACTTGCCGCTAAAAACGATAATGCGCCAGCGCAGGCCTTGCTCAGCGAAAAGGCGCGCCCGGCGACGATGGCATGGCAGGACAAGATCCGCGAGCTGGTGACGCGTCAGGAAAACCAGAGCCAGCAAGCCTATGCCGACGCAGTGGCGTCGATGAATCGCGGCAAGCTGCTGATCATCTCCGGTGGCGTTGCCGTGGTGGTGATCAGCAGCCTGCTTGCCTGGCTCATCACCCGCAGCCTGACCCAGCCGCTCGCACGCGCAACCAAAGCCGCAGAGGCGATTGCCAACGGCCAGTTGGACAATGACGTGGAAAGCGACGCCAAAGATGAAACCGGCCGTCTGTTGCGCGCGATGCGTGGCATGCAGAGGCAGCTACAATCCTTGCTCGACGCGCAGAGCGACATGGCCAGGCGCCACGATGATGGCCAGACCAGTTTCCGCATCGATGCCGCGGCGTTTCCTGGCGACTATGGCCGCATGGCCAAGGACACCAATACGCTGGTGGCGTCGCATCTGGCGGTGCAGACCAACCTGGCACGCATCATGGGGCGCTACGCCGTCGGCGACCTCAGCGAGAGCATGGACCGCCTGCCCGGCGAGAAGGCCGTGCTCACGCAGACCATGGACGAGGTGAAGGCCAACCTGTCTGCGATGAACCGCGAGATCAAGCAGCTGGCGCAATCCGCAGCCAACGGCGACTTCAGTGCACGCGGCGATGCCGAGCGTTTCCAGTACGACTTCCATGTGATGGTCGACAGCCTAAACCAGCTCATGGCCACTGCCGACGGCAACCTGCAATCGCTGTCGTCGCTGCTGCAATCCATCGCCGCAGGCGATCTCACCGCGCGGATGACCGGCGAGTTCAAGGGCGTGTTCGCGCAGATGCGTGACGACGCCAACGCCACTGCCGCGCAGCTGGCAGAGATTGTCGGCCGTATCCAGCACTCGGCCGTGTCGATCAATTCTGCCGCCAGCGAAATCGCCGCAGGCAATCAGGACCTGTCGCAGCGCACCGAGCAGCAGGCGGCCAACCTGGAAGAAACCGCCGCGTCGATGGAAGAGCTCACCTCCACCGTGCGCCAGAATGCCGAACACGCCCGTCAGGCCAATCAACTGGCGATCGGTGCGGCTGGCGTGGCCTCGCAGGGCGGCGAGATCGTGAGCAAGGTCGTAGGCACCATGGCCGGTATCGAGGCCTCGTCCAAGAAGATTGCCGACATCATCTCCGTCATCGACGGGATCTCGTTCCAGACCAATATCCTGGCCTTGAACGCGGCAGTGGAGGCCGCACGTGCCGGCGAACAAGGCCGCGGCTTTGCGGTGGTGGCGTCGGAAGTCCGCACCCTGGCCCAGCGCTCCACCGCTGCGGCGAAGGAGATCAAGAGCCTGATCGACGATTCGGTCGAGCGGGTCGCCGAAGGCTCGACGCTGGTGCACACGGCAGGCTCCACGATGGCCGAAATCGTGGCCAGCGTGCAGCGCGTGACCGACATCATGGGCGAGATTTCTGCGGCATCGCAGGAACAGTCGGCCGGTATCGAACAGGTCAACACCACCGTGACACAGATGGACGAAACCACGCAGCAAAACGCAGCGCTGGTGGAAGAAGCCACCGCCGCCGCACGCTCGATGGAAGAACAGGCCGTGCAGCTGACGCAGGCGGTAGCGGTGTTCAAGATCAGCGAGGGCAGTACGCGCACCACGCGGCCGGCAGCGCCGGTTGCGGCAAAGCTCAGCGAGATTGCGGGCCGACCTGCCGCTGTCAAAAGCCCGGGACGCCAGGCACCTGTAGCGAAACGGGCGGTGGCCGCAGGCGCATCGCACGATGCAAGCGACTGGCAGGAGTTCTGATCTGTCGCATCGCAAACAACGGCCCGGCTAGTCCGGGCCGTTTGCTTTTGAGGGCTGAGCGCATCTGCAACTGACCTACACGCCAAAGCGATCCGTCACCGGATGTGCGAGCGCCTGCACGATGCCTTAACCCGCCCAGCCTATGCTGCGCCGGGCTGGACCGCGGCGCTTTGTTGCGCTGAATATCGATTGCCGTTGTCGTCCATGCCCCCGGAAGATCAAAGACATCGCAAAGGAGACTGTATGAAGAAGCTGCACACGCTTATGGCTGTCGGTTGCCTGCTGGGTCTGAGTTCGCCTGCATTTGCCGAGATCGCCAATCTGACCAATAGCGCCGATGGCGCCAATCGCGATGCGGGTATCGCGGCGGTAAAGCAGAAACTGCAGGACGCCTGCAAGTCGCGCAACGGCAGCGTGGATCTTGATTCGTTCGAGGTGGTGTTCGAGAAGACCAGCAAGAACCCGGACGTCCCAAAGCCCTATTATGTGGACGCGAAAATCAAGTGCGACCTGCCCTAAGCGCGGCTAGCGAAACGCGCCTGGCAGTGCCAAAGCGCGTCCATCGCGCATCGGGCACCTAGATCACCACAAGGCCCCGCATACGCGGGGTTTTGTTTTGCCGCGGCCGGCCCTGCGCGTCGGGCCGGCGCTTGAAGAGCGTCGATTCCATCCTGTTTGTGAAAAACCGCGCTCAGGCGCGCTACGCGTTGATCATCGCTCGCCTGCGCTCATCGGCAGGCGGGCGGGCTTGCATCAGCTGCAATACGTGCTGCATTTGGCAATGCGGTTTTTGAACATCCTGCATGACCGTGCGCTGTACTCTCTGCAAACGCGCCTTGGCGGCTGCAAACGCCCTGCCCGCTATCCCAGCTGTGCCCGCGCGGTATCCAGGGTTGTCAGGATCTGGATCACTTCATCCAGCGGATGGAGCGGAGACTCCTTGCGCCCTTCCCCGATGTAGCGCGCCGCGGCTGTCGCTTGCCACGACAGGCCCGCGTAGCCGCTGATTCCGGTCGGATCCGTCCACATCGCGGGCGTGCCGGCGTGGTCGTTGCCGACCAGGCTCAGCGCGGTCGGGTTGTGGAACTCGCCGGCAAGGTCGATGCGGCCCTGGCTGCCGGTGACATAGGCGGTGGAGCTGCTGCGGGCCACGATGGAGCTGATCAGCGTGGATTGCGCGGTGCCGCCGTGCGACAGCACCATGGTCGAGAAGGCATCCACGCCGGTGTCGGTCAGCGCGCCGGTGGTCGTGATTGCGGTCGGTGCGCCCAGGATCATCGAAGAGAACTGCACCGTATACACGCCCAGGTCCAGCAGCGCGCCGCCGCCGAGCGCAGGATTGCGCTGGCGGTGCGTCGCGTCGTCAGGACCGCGTTGGCTCAGATCGGCGAACACATGGCGAAGCTCGCCCAACGCGCCATCGGCCAGCAGTTGCCGCAGCACCGAGGTATGCGGCAGGTAACGGCTCCACATGGCTTCCATCAGGAACAGGCCGCGCTGCCGCGCCTCCTGCACCAGCACACGCGCATCGTCGGCGCAGGTGGTGATGGGCTTTTCGATCAACACATGTTTGCCGGCGCACAGCGCCAGCAAGCCCTGCTGCAGATGTTCGCTGTGCGGTGTGGCGATATAGACGATGTCGACATCGCGGTCCTCAACCAGCGCCTCGTAGCTGTCATAGGCACGCTGCATCTCCCAGGTGCTGGCAAAGGCCTCGGCACGCGCACGCGTGCGCGAGGCCACTGCAAATGGCTGTTGCCCGGTATGGCGGCGCAGCGCGCTCACGAACGCCGAGGCGATCGCTCCAGGCCCCAGCACTCCCCACCGCAACGCGGGCTCGCCGCGCTGCGGCAGGAACAGCTCGGGCTCGGGAAACACTGTGGGCGTCATGCGCTTGGCCTCCTGGGTAGCATGTGCGCGCATCCTAGCAAAGCAGGAGCAGCGTTCCCGGTGGTGCCAGCTTGCGCAGCGTCATCGAGCGGTTTGGATGGATCACTGCAGGCTCAGCGTGCAGCGCCTTCTGTCGCAGGGTCGAAGACGCGCTTGCAATAAGAGCGCAGATGTTCCGGCGTATCCGCACGACCGCGAAAGGCGATGTGGCCGTCGGGCCGCACCAGGATCAGCGCGCTGGTGTCTGCAATGCCATAGGCGGCGTGCGCAGCGCCGTCCAGATCCGAGAGTGCGGTGGCGTCGTCGGGTTGCGGCACGGCGGCGCCCAGGATGAGTCTGGGCCGCAGCCATGGCCACGCCTCCAGACCGGCAAGCGCCAGGCGCAGCTGTGGCATGGCATCGTGCTGCCGCCCGTCGAAGGCAAGCAGCGCCCATCCCCAACTCCATCCATCCGGGTTGTAGAGATGGGCGAACAGCGTTGTCGAGGTGCCATCTGGGGCGACGACATTCGCATCGGGCGCGCGGTCGCCGCAGTGCGGCACGCGGCGCTGAAGCAGCTCGCGCAGGCCGCCAAGATGATCGTCGTTGAGCGGGCTTTGCGGATACGCCACCGACAACTGCTGCAGATCGTCCGAGCCCTGGATCAGCGTGCCGATGGTGGGGATGAGCTTGGCGGCGATGCCCATGGCCGCATCCTTGATCGGGCCGCGGTAGACGCTGTTGTGGAAGCCACGCGCCTGTCGTTCATCCAGTTCACGGTGCTCGCCGCCACGCTCTACGTCGTAGGAATCGAGCACCACCGGCGCGGCCTCGCCTTGCAAGGTCATCGCCAGCCGCCATGCCAGGCCGATCGCATCGTGCAGGCCTGCATTCATGCCCTGCCCCCCGATCGGCAAGGTACGGTGACCGGCGTCGCCGACCAGCAGCACGCGCCCCTTGGTGTAATGCGCGGCGGTGCCATGCTGGAAGCGGCTATGCGTCAGCCAGATCGGATCGCTTAGCGTCAGCGTCGGGTCTTCGGTCACCTCGCGCGCGATGGTCTGCATTTCCTCCAGGGTCGGGTCACGCTCCGGGATGCCGGTGTCGTCGGCCAGGAAAAACAGCCGGTGGTAGCCGCCCCACACTGGCAGCACACCGCAGAAACCCTTGGGGTAATAGAAAAACCAGAGCTGATCGAAATCGGTGGAACGTCGCCAACGCAGCTTGGCATCGACCTGACGGTTCATACGATTGGGTAGCTTTTTCGGTTCGAAATCCAGCCCGAGCTGTTTGCGCACGGCGCTGTCGCCACCATCGGCGCCGATCAGGTAACGGCAGCGCAATTGCTCGGTCGGGCCGTCGGCCTGGTCGCCGCTGTCGCATGTTACAAGCGTGACGGTGACGCCGTCGGCATCCTGTTCGAAGCCGATGATCTTGCGGCCACGCTCGACGCTGCCGCC
Source organism: Xanthomonas sp. NCPPB 1826 (assembly GCF_056725285.1). Classification (NCBI taxonomy): domain Bacteria; kingdom Pseudomonadati; phylum Pseudomonadota; class Gammaproteobacteria; order Lysobacterales; family Lysobacteraceae; genus Xanthomonas; species Xanthomonas sp. NCPPB 1826. Next base: position 2,529,419 of record NZ_CM161521.1, on the reverse strand, counting down.
TTTCGCCTCGAGCTGCTCGGTCAGCACGGTTTCGATGACGTCCTGCCCGCTGTAAAGCACCTGCGCATACGGGCTGGCGATATCGGCAATTTCCACCGGGTCGACGGTCTGCCCGTTGAGCAAGGTGTTGACCTTGGTGATCCGATACGACTTTTCCGCCAGCGCATCGCGGATACCAATGCTGTGGAGCAGCTCCTGCGGCCGCGCCCAGAGGTTGTTGGCGCGCGAATGCGGCCTGGCTTGCACGCGTTGTTCGAAGACGCGGAAGTCGACGCCGTGATGGGCGAGCGCACAGGCGGTGGTCAACCCGATCGGGCCACCTCCGACGATGATGACGTCGGTGTCGACGTCGCGTTGTACGGAAGCGTTCATGGCCTGCCTTTTTTTCGGGAGACGCGTGTTGCGTCGGCGGTCGCGCTCGGCGCACTGACGTCCTGCGCCATGACCTCGTTCATTTCGACCAGCACGGCGAGCGCGGTTGCCACGCGTCTGGCTCCGATGCGATCCAGCAAGCGTTGGTCCAGCGGAGCGGCGGCGGCTTCTGCTGCATTTAGCGCGGCGCGGCCGGTGCGCGTGAGCACCACCAGCTTTGCGCGCTGGTGGTGGGGATTGGGCTGGAGCGCAACGAAGCCTTGCTCGAGCAATAGATCGACGACGCGCTGCACCGCCTGCCGGGTGATGCCCATGTTGCGCGCGATATGCGCCACCGGCAGTGGCATCGGCGAATAGCCCAACGCGCCCAGGACCTGCCACCACGCAGTGGTCAGCCCGGCAGGGCGTACCAATGCATTACCGGTCTCGACCAGACGGCCGTTCGTTTCGAAGATCTTGATCACCAGGTTGCGGACAGCCAGTAAATCGTCTTGAGTGCTCATAGGCAGCATGCTGCCGATATGACAATATGCTGTCAATTGCAAATTTTAGGCTGCAGCATTTGCCTGCCGGTGCCCTGCATCCTTGGAAACTCCCTGCACCAGGAGTCGAGCGACGCCGCAACGCTGGCGTCGAATGCGTGCGCGATCAAGTTCGTCATCGCGTCGCTGTGATCGGTCGCGATTCGGAGCCTGTGGTCGAGATACATCGCGCCGATTAGCCCGCTGCTGTTGAAGGGTGGCACAACGCAGACGAGTCAGTGACCACATATTCCACTGCAACGACATTGTCGTCTGAGCATCGATTCGCGCAGCAAGTTGCGACAACATCCCTGCACTTCTGCTCGCTTTTCACTTGGAGAGCCCTCTTCACGCGTCACACGCCTTGCACCGTGTGCTGCTTAGCTTGTTCCGATGAGCGCACGTATTTCATCGCACACCCTTGTCTTTGCATCGCACACGGATTCAGCCCCTACCGCCGGACTCAAGCATTCGATTGCGGACAAGTGGCTCGAGACCCATCCGACGCTGCCGCTCCCCGGGCGGGGTCACACCATGGAACGCTGGCAGACGCTTGCCGATATCGCGGCAGATGACTTGTGCGCGGCCAAGTTCCTGGAAGCGCACTACGATGCGCAAGCCATCTGCGCCGATCTGGGCGTGGATCTCATCACGCCGACCCAGCGTTGGGCGGTGTGGGCGGCCGAGCCACCCGGCTCCGATATGCGTTTTTCCGGACAAGTGCTCAACGGCACCAAGGCGTGGTGTTCTGGTGCCGCGCAAGTGACGCATGCGCTGGTGACGACGGGCCATGCAGGCGCCAGTTGCCTGTTTGCCGTGGCGCTGGATCAGCCCGGCATTCAGATCGACAGCAGTGCGTGGCAGGCGGTCGGCATGCAAGGCATCGAGACGGCCAATGTCCGTTTCTCCGATACGCCAGCGCAGCAGATTGGCGCAAGTGATGCGTACCTGACCCGACCTGGATTCTGGCACGGAGGTGCCGGCATCGCCGCGTGCTGGTTCGGCGCCACCGTTGCAGTTGCCGATGTGCTGCGTGCCTCTGCGCGTGTGAGCAAAGATCCGCATGCCGCCGCGCACCTGGGCGCCATCGATGCAGGCCTGGCATCTGCCGCTGCGTTGTTGCGCCAGCTGGCAACACGCATCGATGCGCAGCCGGAGCAGGCACATCTGCGTGACGTACTGCAGGTGCGCAGCGTGGTCGAGGCGGTGGCACGTGACACGCTGGATCGGGTCGCACGTGCGTTGGGTCCAGGGCCGCTGTGCGGCAACCGCGCACATGCGCAGCGTTGTGCCGACTTGTCGGTGTTCATTCGGCAACACCATGCAGAACGCGACCTGCAGGCCCTGGGCGAGTTGTGCCAACAGGAGACATCGCCTTGGAAGATCTAGCCGGGCAGCCCATCGAGGGCACAGGCACGCCGGAAGCCGCATGGCGCGCCGCGCCTTACCTGAGCGAGCTGTCACGTGCCACGCTGTCGCACCTGATGCAAGGCGGCCAGCGTCTGGTGGTGGTGGCGCCGCACCCGGACGATGAGGTGCTTGGATGTGGCGGGTTGATTGCCGCCGCGCGTGCCGCAGGCGTACCGGTGCTGATCATCGCGCTGACCGATGGGGAGCAGGCCTATCCCGACGAACCCGGCTGGCAGCCACAGGTGTTGGGTCCGGCGCGGCGCTTGGAACTGGAAGCTGCCGCGCAGCAGTTGGGTGTAGTGCCTGGCGCATTGACCCATCTCGCCCTGGGCGACGGCGCGCTGGCGGCATGCGAAGCGCGCATGGCACAGGCCCTCGGCGATCTGATCACTGCGCAGGACACGGTGCTGGTGACTTGGGACCGCGATGGCCATCCGGATCATGAAGCCGCATCGCGTGCGACCCATGCCGCGTGCAAGGCGCAGTCGGCGCGGCGTCTGCAATATCCGGTCTGGGCGTGGCATTGGTCGCGTCCGGAAGACGGGGTATTTGCCGATGGCACTGCCGTGCGCTTCGATCTATCGCCCGCGGTGCTGGGTGCCAAGCAGCGCGCCATCGCGTGCTTTGCGACGCAGCTTGGCAACTGCACGCCGGCCGTTGCAGCACCGATCCTGCCGCCGTCGGTGCTGGAGCGCTTTGCGCGGCCGTTTGAGGTCTTCATCCGATGACCGCGCTGAGCGTTGAGCACTTTGAGCAGATGTATGCCGATGCAGACCCGTTCGGCTATCGCTCGCGCTGGTACGAGCAACGCAAGCGCGACATCCTGCTCGGTGCCCTGCCCTATCCGAGGTTCGCGCGCGGCTGGGAGTTTGGCTGTTCCAACGGCGAGCTGACCGCGCAGCTGGCGCTGCGTTGCGACACGCTGCTGGCGACGGATCTGTCGCAGCAGGCGGTCGAGCTGGCGAGCGTGCGCGTGCAGGCGCTGCCTGCGGTCACGCTGCAACAGGCCGCGCATCCGTCGGACTGGCCGGAAGGGCTGTTCGATCTGATCGTCTTCAGTGAAGTGGGTTATTACCTCGACGATCCGGCGTTCGAAAAGACCGTCGCGCTGTTCGCCCGCTCGCTCACCGCCAAGGGCTGTCTTGTGGCATGTCACTGGCGGCATGACTTCGACGGTGCATTACGCAGTGCCGAGCAGGTCCACAGCGCGCTGAACCAGGCATTGGCAATGGACACGCTGTGTTCCTATCAGGATGCGGACTTCGTGCTGCAGGCCTGGATGTCCGGGCCGTCGATTGCACAACAGGAGCAGCTGCGATGATCGCAGTGACCATCCCGGCGCATAACGAAGCGGATCTGATCGGCAAGTGCCTGCAATCCATTCTGGTGGCGGCCGCGCATCCGCATCTGTTTGGAGAGCGCGTGGAAATCCATGTCGCGCTCGATCGCTGCAGCGACGGTACCGGCGCCATCGCACGCGCGCACGGCGCAAGAACCGTCACCACCTCCGGTGGTGTCGGCATTGCGCGTGCCGCGGCGGCGTCAGCCGCGATTGCGCGCGGGGCGCGCTGGCTCGCGTTTACCGATGCCGACACCTGCGTACCGCCGGACTGGCTTTCGGCACAGCTCGATTGCGCTGCTGATGTGTTCTGTGGCGTGGTGGAGGTGACCGACTGGCACGATTTCCGTCCTGAGACACGGCAGGCCTTCCTGACCAAGGAAATTCGCCGCGATGGGCATCCGCATGTGCATGGCGCCAATCTCGGCATGAGTGTGGCTGCGTACGTGGCAGCCGGTGGTTTCTCTGCGCTCAAGTGCAGCGAAGACGTGGCGCTGGTCTCGGCACTGGAGCGCGCGGGCATGCAGATTGCCCGCCTGGTCAAGCCGGTCGTCAATACCAGCGCCCGCCGCATCGCCCGTGCGACCGGCGGATTCAGCGATCACCTGGCTCGACTGGAGATGGCCGTACTGGCAGGCGAGCCGGTACTGGGTAATCAGGTTTAGAGCGGCTATCAACATCACTGGGTAGCCGCCAGGCGGGCGTGGCTGGTGCTGGGAAGTACATGCACCACTCTTACGCCGCGATTCCTTCGCGTCATCCGCACTCGCCTGGCGACTGCACGCTAAGTTTCGCTAGCCATACTTAAGCGCTGGGTGTATCGCCAACTACTGCTCAGCAGCAAGCAGTCGCGTCGGTTCCAGGCATTGGATGGGATCGCCATTGGAAACGGCGCAAATAAATCAGTTTATCCAGCGATCGATATCTCGATCACCACCAGCTGTCGCGACAATGGAAACTACGTTTATCTGTATAAGCGAGCTGTGCATAATCCACTGTGGTCGTGTTCTTTTTGATTTAATCGTCATCTGCTGATTATTGCCTTTATCGCTTGCAAGTTGAAAAAATTGCGATCAAGGTGCAACTGTTCTCGACTTAATGCGCCGGCCACGCCGGCCACTGCCGCTACCGAGGTTATGATGGACCCCACGATGTTTCGGCAGATTGGTCGTTATCGATTGACTGCACATACGGTCCCGGTGGGCGGTGTTTTCTCCCCGGAGATTCTGGTGTCGTTCGATGATGGAATCACCTTGTATGGGCACAGGCATGAGATGCGATTCGACACGCAACTTGCCGCGCACCACTACGCCAGACAATGGATGGGCAGATGCACCATCACGCCGCTGGGCATTCTCGAGAGTCTTTGAGCGACGCCGCTACGTCTGATGTCAGGAACCAGATGGCTCCGCTGCAGGGAAGCCCAGCGTGAAGCAGGCGCCCTGCCCTGGTACCGATTGCACCTCTATATAGCCGTCGGCCTGTCTGACCGCCCCATCGACTTGCGCCAAGCCCAGCCCGGTGCCCTTGCCTGCCGGTTTGGTGGTGAAGTAGGCGTCGAACAGCTGATCGCGGATCTCCGGTGCAATACCGCTGCCATTGTCCTGGACAGAGAGGGTGACGTAATCGCCGGCCCGACGACCGGCGGCATCCACATCTGCTAGCGTCCGCGTCGCCACGGTGATGCAGACCCTGCCACGCACCGCGCAGACATCGCGCGCATTGATCACCAGGTTCAACAAGGCCCGTTCCAGCGTGTGTGGATCCGCCAGTACGTCACTGTCGCAAGTCGTGGTCTCCCACTCGACCGATACCGCAGCGCCTGCCGCCTGTTGAAGCAAGGGCAGCAGGCGCGCGACCAGCGCATTGAGCTCGACACGTTCGGGAGCATAAGGATGCTTGCGTGCAAAGCCCAGTAGGCGTTGGGCCATGACCGAGCCCTGCTGCAGAGCGGTCTCTGCCATGCGCAAAATCTTCTGATCCTCTTCTACGATCGAGCCACGCGACTGAACCACATCGATGGCAGCGCCCGCGGTTTGCAGCACATTGTTCAGGTCGTGAACGACACCGGCCAACAGTTGACCGACTGCCTCGCCCTCCTGCGCACGCTCGGCTACGCGCTCAGCCAGACGCTGCGCGGCGCGTGCAATATCCAGCTCAACCTCGATGCTTGGAGACTGCGCCTCTGCACGTACTTGGTCGTGCGTCGCCGCAGCAGCCTGCTCATCGTGCCTGGTTGTAGCCTCGCTGCGGGCCTGCAGCGTCTGGTTGAGCGTGCGTAATGCTTGCTGCGACTGCCGGCGTTCGGTGATGTCGCGATTGACCGCCAGCACGCCCTCGATCTGGCCATCAGCGTTACGCAGTGGGCTTGTCGACACCAACCAGCTCTGGAGCTGCCCGTCTGCATTCGTACATTCGGTCTCGAACTGCTGCGACTCGCCACGCTCGGCGGCAGCGAGCGCTTGTTGCACGCGTGGCCTGAATCGCTTTGGCCATAACGACACCCAGGGCAGACCCACCACGGACTTGGCATCGACAAACGCCACACGCGCCAGACCATGTGCATTGACGAACCTGACGCGTCCGTCCAAGGCAATTTCCTTGATGGAATCCAGCGACAGCTCGACGACCTGTCGATAGCGATGGTCGGGAAAGTCCTGCGTGCTGTTCATGGTTCTCAAATCGATCACGTGTTTTTCGCGTGGGAAACGTAGTGTGATGCATGCATCCTCAGAAAACCTGCTTTATGGGCTCTACAAACGAAAAACTGATTCTTGTCGTCGAAGACGATGCTGACACGCTCGAGTTGGCCACGCTGCTGCTGACCGAAAGCGGTTATGCGGTCGTCACCGCAACCGATGCGCAGGGCGCGCTGGAGCATATCGATAAGCACCCGGCGATCGCGCTGGTTTTCACCGACCTGCAGATGCCGGGCTTACTCGATGGATACGGCCTGATTTCGTATCTGCGCGCAGACGGTAACAATCTGCCGGCGATCCTGACATCGGGTCTGGGGCATTCTCCCAATGGACTACCCAGCCGGACCACGTTCTTGAGCAAGCCCTACACCCGCCGCAGCCTGGTCCAGAATATCGAGGCTTTTGTCGGGCATTAGAGCGGCTAGCAGGACTACTGCGCGGCCGTCAGGCGGGCCCGGCCGGTGCTCGGGATCGGCGTCACTTCTACCCTTGGAGTTTTGAGTTCCTCGTCCATACTCCCGACGACCGCTGGCTACGTGTTTTCAGCCGCTCTTGGCGTGACGGTCAGAACGCAGCTCACACCTTGCGGCGCATGTGCATGTTTCAGGTGTGGTGCTTGCCCCGCGCTGGGTTGATTGACCAAAACACCCCAGCAGGATCGACAGGCGTCGCGATAAGCTGCTCGACGCTGGATCGCACACTGTGCCTGCCATCAGCGCGCCGCGCGCCGCCAGCCTGCATTGATCGCTTCCTGGCTGGTGCAGAAAAAACGCTCGCCCTTGGCAGGTGAGATGCTGGTCCGCGTGTAATCGCGTTGCCCGGGCATATGAAAGATCTTGCTGCCCTTGCTCGAAATATTGCCCTTGATGGCGCAGTGCGCAGGCGTTTGCGTCTGCACTGCCGCCTGTGCACGCTGTGCACGCTGTGCCGATTGCGTGCGCTTACTGCGTCGGTAATCAGCAGGCATCTGAAAGCTGCCAGCCCAGAGATTGCGCCGTTGCTGCTGCGCGTTGCGTTCGTCGGCAACGAACGCGGTGGCGTACTCGCGGTAGGCCACCGCCCAACCGGATTGCACCATCCAGCGGTTGACCGACTGCCCCTGCACATAGCACTCGGCTACGATCCGTCCATAGCGATCGGTGTCCTTGGGTTGGCAGCGAACCGTCTTGTCGAGCAGATAGCCATCCAGTGCAGCAGCGGAACGTCGGCCGCAAGGCCATGCGCTGCCAGCGTTGCTGGTGCATTGCTGCGTGCTTTCGGGTGCATCGATGCCCCACAGGCGGATACGTTTCTGCGCGACAGTGATGGTGTCACCATCGGTCACGGTTGCCCGGCCGACCAACTCTGCTGCAATAAGGGGTGAAGCGAAGAGTGCAACGACAACCACCACCGAACATCTGAACAACATCAACAACAAGCCTCGGGTGATCGGCAGAGCGTGGTCCGTCTGTTCTTGCCTTGGTAACAGCGTCTAGCCGATTGGCTCACCAGAGATCCATCGCACTGATGCCTGCATCATCCAGGCCGACGCGGGGCCGGCACTGTATGCCAATGGGACGGCGATGCCTATCCCTTGCGGTGGTCTGCGAAGACGGTGTTGCGCTCGGTGTTCATCGATGCGCATTCGTTACGGCTGCATTGGAGGCCGATCAATCGCGGTGCCGATAGACGGCGAATAGAAACCAGTGCCTTGAAGGCCGGTGTCTCTGAAAAGTTGGATTGTTCCTGATGAGACCTACAGGTAGCCCCTGCCCCCCGCACCCTTGGCGCAAGTAACACACCGAGTACTGCCCGGTTCTTTGCAGAACCGGGCATGCAGGCAGGCTTACTGCGCAGCCGCTTGCGGCGCGACAGGCGCCGCATCCGGCGTCACGCGCCAGATCGTATTGGCCAGATCGTCCGCGACGATCAACGCACCACGTGGATCGAGCGTGACACCGACCGGGCGACCGCGGGTCAGGCCATCGTCGCCATGGAAGCCGGAGACGAAGTCGATTGGGTCGCCCGCCGGGCGGCCATCGCGGAACGGCACGAACACCACCTTGTAGCCCACCGGCGGGTCGCGATTCCAACTGCCGTGCTCCCCGACGAACACGCCGTCGCCGAACTGCGTTCCCATCGTGGTCGAAGAAAAAGCGACACCGAGTGCGGCGACATGCGAGCCCAGCGCGTAGTCGGGCACGATGGCCGAGGCGACCTTCTGCGGGTCCTGCGGCATGACCCGCGTGTCCACATTCTTGCCCCAGTAGCTATAGGGCCAGCCGTAGAAACCGCCTTCGCGTACCGAGGTGAGGTAGTCGGGCACCAGGTTCGGGCCGATTTCGTCACGCTCGTTGACCACCGCCCACAGTGCGCCGCTACCTGGCTGGATCGCCAATGCAGTGGGATTGCGCAGCCCGGTGGCATAGCTCTTGTGGGCACCGGTTGCCGGATCCACCTGCCAGACCTGGGCGCGGTCGACTTCGGCAATCATGCCGCGCTCGGTGATATTGCTGTTGGAGCCGATCGCAACATACAGATAGCGTCCATCGGCACTGGCGGTCAGCGCCTTGGTCCAGTGATGGTTGATGGCCGACGGCAAGTCGGTGACCTTGCTGGGCGCAGCGCTGGCCTTGGTCTGCCCTGGCTGATAATCAAAACGCACCAGTGCGTCCTGATTTGCCACGTACAGCGCATTGCCGATCAGCGCCAGGCCGTACGGTGCATTGAGCTTGTCGGCAAACACAGTCTTCAGTTCATAGGTACCGTCGCCATCGGCATCGCGCAGCAGCGTCAGACGGTTGCCGCTCTTGACCGAGGTGTTGCCCTTGGCCTTGATCGCACCGGCAATCACGTCCTTGGGCTTGAGGTTGGGTGCATTGCCGCCGCGGCCTTCGGCGACCAGGATGTCGCCATTGGGCAACACCAGCGTCTGGCGTGGAATGCCCAGACCGGTGGCGATTGCAGTGATGCGGTAACCCGCAGGCACGGTGGGTTTGCGCTCGCCCCAGGCTGCCGGCTCGGCGATGGTCATATCGGGCAGCAGGCCGCGATCCGGCGCTGGCAGTTCGGGACTGGTGCCGTGTTGCTTGAGCTCGGGTGCCTTGCCACAAGACGCGAGTGCGGCAGCGAGGATGGAACCCGACACGACGGTAATGGTATGACGCTTCATCGGGCACCTCCCACGCGCAGGCTGGACAGCCCCGACCAGGCTGCAACAAGCGCGAATGCGGTCGCAATCGCAGAAAATACCAACGCTGCCGGCATGATGGCCCAGGCATCGCGGGCATGATGCAGGGCGTCGAAGAAGCCGACGATCCATGCTGCACCGAGCGCGATTACATAGATCACATTGCGGCTTCCGCGAACGAAGCCGACGATCGCACACAGCAAGGCGATCGTCGTCAATACCATCGCGCCGATCAGCAGCCACGCAGCAAAATTGGCCCACTGGATCTGATGACTGCTCCAGTACGCGTAATCGCTCAGCAAGGAGCCGAGAAACAGCGGCCACACACCGCCGAGCACGGCTGCATGGAACGGATGGATGGCCCAGGATCGGGCGGGCATGGCAGTTGAATTCATGGCGGACTCATTCGGCGCGTTGGTGAAACGTGACCTGATGCTGCCAGCTGCTACGTGATGAGCGCGGTGATGCTGAGTCATCTCTGCGCGACGGCTGCTCTAATGCAGAATCCTCGTGCCCATGGTTCAGGACATCGTGACCCAAGGCTATCGATTCGAACAGCATCCGCGGCGCGGGACGCGATTAACTTACTGTCCAGATGAGGCCGATCACAGCCAAGTGTGCAACGTAATAACCATAAAATGCCCAACGTAGCCGGGGTAGCGGTAACTGCAGCCTGCCGAGCTGCATCAGCGGAAGTGCCAACAAGGCCCAGCCATTGCCGTTGTTCCAACACAACAGTCCCATGCAGATCCACAACGTCCACGGCAATTTGGCTAAAGTCGGTTTTGTGGAAGCCAGGCCGACAAGTGACTGCAGCGTTCCGCCAGTGCGAAACCAGCTCCATGCCGCCCCTACAAGCCAAACTCCGATCCATTGATAGTCGACGGCCATTGGCGCAAGCAGTCCAAGAAACGAGGCCAGCAGCCAGCGGCGATCTTGCATTGACCAGACGAGACAAGTCGCAAGTGCGAAGGTGATAAGGATGTTGACCGGCAGCAGGAAACCAAATGCCCACACGTGGAACGGCTGTGCAATGAGCCCCCAGCCAGCCAACCGCTTTACCGACTTCGCGTAGTCGGTTCCAGGTTGCGCGAGATTGAAGGCCATGATCAAAGCAAAAACTGGGAAGGCTATGCGTCCGAGTTCAGATAGAACCGGTAAATAGCCATCCAGCAGTGCCTTGACTACGTGATCGAAGGTCATAAAAACAAGCGCAATCCATTTCAGGAGCTCCCTGCCGCTACTCGTCATGTCGCCTCTCAAGTGTCGTGCTGCAGCAGCGGCGAAACTGCGCACTAGGACAGCCATGGAATGTGCGGCCAAGCCCATCACCATCGCCACGTGAAGTTTTCATCAATCAACTACCGGTAGAAGAACGGTTGTAACTCAAACCGAGCAGGCAATCACCCGCTCTTTGACACAGGCAGCTGATGTGGCTTCTCAACCGGCTGGATTTGTCGCTGCAAAAGCCCACGACAGAATAGTGGAATGTAGGCGCTCTGGCGTGGCGGGCATGGAGACATCCAGCCCCTTCCAAGGCTGCGCCGCTCAGGCGAAACCCAAACCACTCATCCTGCAGAGCGACCGCTGGACCGCCGCCATGATCACAGGTCATGGAAAGATGTGCGTGCTCCAGGCCGCTCTCTACGCTGGGCTCTATCCACTGGAGGAGCAGGCAGATGAAAGCATTCGCAATGATGTTGCTGGCAACCGCGTTGACCATGACTGACACGACCAGCATGCCCAGCCAGCGCCGCTCCAAACAGGGGCACAGAATAGGACCGCAGCGATGCGATTGCATGAGCTGCGTGACCAAGACCAGCACTGACTCCCTTCCCCGCCGATTTGGTCAGCAGCACCCATCCAGGATGGCTTGAGTTCCAGTGCGGGTGTGCAGTGATGAGCACCGGTCATAGGACCATGCAAGCTGGATGGATGGAGCGGCATTGCATCTGCGTCATGCTCGTTGCCGGTATGTACGGCAAGGAGACGGCGATGAAAAGCGCAAGCCTGATGCATTCGACTCGGCATGGTGTACGCACAGCTGGGGCGCCATCTGCACCGCATGGTCCGGCATCGGATGCTTGGATTCGCGCTGCCTTGCCCCTAAATCGGTGGAGAGATGGGATGCCATGCGCAAGCGCGCTGCGCCGCACTCTCCCCTCCATGGCTGCGCTGTTGTTGGGCGCAGTTGTCTTGCTCTCTGTTGCCCCCTCCCCCGCGGCAGCACACCCTTCGGAGATCACGTCCATGACGACACACGCCACCTTGTCGCCTACGCAGCAGGCCATTGCGCCGATTGCCGCGTTTGCGGCCACCGGCGATATCGACCGCTTGAACACCGCATTGGAGGCGGGCCTCGATGCTGGCTTGAGCATCAGCGACTGCAAGGAGGTACTGGTCCAGCTGTATGCGTACGCCGGGTTTCCGCGCAGCCTCAATGCACTGGCTGCGCTGATGCAGGTCGCCGATGCACGCAAGCAGCGCGGCATCGCCGATGCGCCGGGACACGACCCCGGCCCGGTACCGAGCGGCGATGCGCTGCTGGCGCTGGGCACCGCCAACCAGACCCGTCTGGCCGGCGCACCGGTGACCGGGCCGTTGTTCGCGTTTGCGCCGGCAATCGATCAGTACCTCAAGACGCACCTGTTCGGCGACATCTTTGCCCGCGACAACCTGGACTGGATGAGCCGTGAACTGGCCACGATCAGCGTGCTCGCCGCCCTGGAAGGCGTGGAGGCGCAGCTGCAATCGCATTTGAAGATCGGCCTGAACATCGGTGTGACCGAGGCACAACTGCACGAACTGGCCCAGGTGCTGGACAAGCGCGTCGGTGCGGCCGCCGGCACACGCGCCAAGGCGGCACTGGCCAAAGCCCGGGCCCAGTGAACCTGCGGCGGGATTCGACAACCGTAGCGCATGATGCCGCTGCGGGGTGCCATGCCGGTGGCGGCACTACGTCGAAACCGATCGGGCCCCGCTAAAGCGGCGCCGGGCCAGCCGCCAGCCCCGGCCGCCCACCGGCCTGCTTGACGATCAACTGGCCGATGTATTGTTCGGCCAGCCTGGTGCCGATCTCCAGCGCGGTCTGCAGCGAGCCGAAGGTGGGTGCAGCCGGCAGCGGCACGGGATGTCCACAGACCTGCAAGGTCTCCAGCACGATGCGCCGATGCCCGAGCTGTCGAGCGACCACGCGGTACGGCAGGCCCTGGTCGGTGCCTTCCGTGGACATTCTTTCGGTGCAGTGGGTACTCATCGGGCTCGAGCATAGCTGTGATGCCCAAATTTGGTGGCGTGGCAATTTGAACAATTTATGCAGACGCTAGCGCAGCACCAGCGGCGCACTTCCGACAGAACCGCTGCGGCCTGAGCAGGCCCGACCATGCTGCGATGACACCGATGTCGCACTCTGCGTGGCGGACGTAGCGGCGCCGACGAGGACATCATCAGAATAATCTGCTGTAGGGGAACGCCAAATTTTGAGCTCCCCCCCGAAACAATCGGCTTGAATATTCCCCTGGCATTCAGCTTTGATGGCCCGAAGCACATTCAGCTTTGATGGCCCGAAGCAAGGGCGCGCCGGCCTCGAAGTTTATTCGGCGCACTGAACATCAATCGTTTCTTCGAGCATATCTCCTTGCGAATTTCATATAGGAAATGCGAAGAATTGGGCACAATGGCCGGGCTCGCTCGCTTTTGGTCAATATAAATTCGGCGGATATATTCGCCTAGTAGCAGAAAATTTAATATAACACCGGTGTCATTTCAATAAACCGCACCGGTCAGGCCTGATACGGAAGAGTCCGTTAGAGCTGCTAACTTACAGTCGAATCCGCTACGGCGTGTGGGCAATTCACCGACACCTTCGACGCATTTCCCGATTACCTGCGATATGCATCGCATTTAGGATTGCCGCCCCCGGAGATTCGTGACCGCTTATTGTCGCGTCCGCTCTGACATTTCGTTGCGGTCGGGCCTGATAGGGAGTTTTCTAATCCAATTTGGCTATGGATTAAATCATAAAACCCTATGCGTGATGTTTTTCTCTGAATAGCAACTGTCCGTTCAGGCTTTAGAGTTTACCGATAGCGCCGTTAAACAATCTCGCAAGCACACGGTTCAATGCGTCGGCGCATCACCGTGTTATCCGGAGCGCTTATCTGAGGGGACAGATTCGCGGCGGATAAAGTGAATAACACGTGAAATCAAATGCCACGCCGGCAATCCCCGGTGATGGAATCGTCTGCGCCAAATTTTAGATCTTTTGCAGTTGCGGCGCGCCACTACCGGAATCGACCAACCTATGAATCGCTCGCTACTCGCAACCACGATCGCCTCCTGCCTTGTCCTGACTGCCTGTGGCGGCGGTGGCGGCGGCGGCGGCAATGTCCGCAGTGATCCGCCGCAGACCACGGTGATCGCTCCGACGCCGTCTACGCCTACGACGCCTACGACGCCGACAACTCCGACAACTCCGACGACGCCGACAACGCCGGGCACCACCACGGCCGACCCGTTGCCCAAGACCGCGCCGACGCCGGCACCTGCGCCCGCCCGCTACCAGGGCCTGGGCAGCAACCTGCTGGTGCCGACCAATGCGGATCTGGCACAGCAGGCCGGTGCCAGGGGCCAGGGCGTCAAGCTGGCAGTGCTGGACGACAACCTCTACGGCAGCTACGCGCCGATCAGCGGCAAGGTCGATTCCTTCAACGATTACACCGCCAGCCCCGGCACACCGGAATCCACGTCGAACGCGCTGCGCGGCCACGGCACCGTCATCTCGGCATTGGTGCTGGGCACCGCGCAGGATGGCTTCGCCGGCGGCATCGCGCCGGATGCAGACCTGTTCTATGCGCGCATCTGCGCCGAAAACTCCTGCGGTACCCAGCAGACCCGCCGCGCTGCGGTGGACCTGGCGGCTGCCGGTGTGCGGATCGCCAATCTGTCGATCGGCGCCTCGTATGCAGATGCGGCCAGCAGTGCCAATGCCGCACTGGCCTGGAAGTACGCGCTGACCCCGCTGGTGCAGGCCGATGCGCTGATCGTGGCCGCCACCGGTAACGAAGGCGCGGCGGAAGCCTCCTACCCGGCAGCGACGCCGGTGCAGGAAGCCAGCCTGCGCAACAACTGGCTGGCCGTGGGCGCGGTCAACATCGACAGCGCCGGCAATGCCGCCGGCCTGACCAGCTATTCCAACCATTGCGGCGCCGCTGCACAGTGGTGCCTGGTGGCGCCGGGCAGCTACTTCGCACCGGCATTGGCCGGCACGGAGCTGCAGGGCCAGATCGCCGGCACCTCGTTCTCCACTGCCGCAGTGAGCGGCATCGCGGCGCAGGTGCTGGGCGTGTATCCGTGGATGAGCGCCTCCAACCTGCAGCAGACCCTGTTGACCACCGCCACCGACCTGGGCGACCCCGGCGTGGATGCGCTGTACGGCTTCGGCCTAGTCAATGCGGCCAAGGCGATCAAGGGCCCGGGCCAGTTCGCCAGCAACTGGTCGGCGAATGTGACCTCCGGCTACGACAGCACCTTTAGCAATGACATCTCCGGCGCCGGCGGCCTGACCAAGAACGGCACCGGCAAGCTCACGCTCAGCGGCAACAACACCTACACCGGCGGCACCAGCGTCAGCGATGGCGTGCTCGCACTGTCCGGCAGCCTGCGTTCGGATGTCACCGTGCTCAACTCGGCCACGTTCGAATCGCACGGCGGCGTGATCAATGGTAACTACAGCCTGGTCAACACCACCGGCACCACCGCCCTCGAGCTGGGTAAGGGCTTGACCGTCACCGGCCAGGCCAGCCTGAAGGGCAACCTGCTGTTGCTGCCGGAAGCGGCTGGCTACAACGTCGGCAGCAGCGAGAAGATCGTCAAGGCCGGCACGTTGCAGGGCACCTTCGACCGCGTGCAGTACGCCAACAACTTCTTCTGGACTGCTTCGCTCGCCTACGACCCCACCACCGTCACCGCCACGCTGACCCGCAATGCCTCCGCTGCCAGCGCGCAGGCGGCCGGTGCGCCGCAGTCGGTGGTCAACGGTGCCACGCAGGCCGATACGCTGGTCAAGGTGCTGGATACGCGTGTGGCCTCCGGCGATACGGATAACCTGGGTGGCCTGATCAGCGCTACCGGCGCGCTACTGGCGGCCAACGATGCGCAGGTTGCCGCATCGCTGCCGACCCTGGCCGGTCAAGTGCACGGCATCGAGCGCACGCTGGGCTTCCAGTCGGCACTCAACGATGCACGCGTGGCGGCCGATCGCCTGCCCTACCTGGTCGACACCACCACGCTGACCACCTGGATGCAGGGCAGCTATCTGGACGGCGAACTGGGCGGCAAGGGTTTCGACTCGGCCGACTACACCCAGCAGGCCACCACCGTCGGCGTGGATCTGCCGATGGGCAACGCCGGCACCATCGTGGGTGCGGCGCTGAGTTCGGGTCAGGACCGTGCGCACATCGATGCGTCGGCCAGTCGCCTGCGCTCGGACCGTTACGCGATGACCGCGTACCTGTATCAGCCGATCGGCCAAGCGTATGTGTCCGGGATCGGTTCCTACGGCATGAGCAATGTGGACACCGAACGCACGGTGCAGGCCGGCAGCATCGGCGAGCGCCTGCAGGATCGCCGCCACGACACCAACTGGTCGCTGCGCGCGGAAGTCGGCCTGATGCCGCAGGCAGGGCTGTCGCCGTTCATTGCCGCAGGCGTGGTCAGCCAGACCCAGGATGCCTTCAGCGAAGCGTCGGCCACCGGGCTGGGGTTGAGCGCCAACAGCGACACGCTGCGCGCCGGCTATGGCGAGGTGGGTGTGCGCGGTCATCTGGTACGGGGCAAGTGGGGCTTTGATGGCTTGATCGCCTACCGCTCGCTGCTCGGCAATCCGAACTCGGACTTCACCGCCTGGTTCACCGGTCTGCCGGAAGCGCGCTTCAACGTGGCCGGCGAGCCGGTGTCCAAGCAGTCGGCACGTGCCTCGGTGGGCGTGCGCTACCAGCTCAACGATGCCTTCTCCATCTACGGCAACGTGGGCGCCGAGCGCGGTCGTTCCGATGCCAACAGCATCAATGCCAATGTCGGCTTGCGCTGGCAGTTCTGATCGCGACCGGCACCCGACCGCACTTGGTCACCACAACCACTGATGCCATGCAGCACTGCGCATCAGGCAAAAAAAAAGCCCCGGCAATGCCGGGGCTTTTTGGTCTGCGATGACTCAGAAGCTCCAGCCCCAGGTGACCTGGCCGCCGTATGCGGTCTGGCCATCGCCGTTGAGTCCCTGCAACGACAACGCCATGCGGCTGTTGGGCGAGGTAATCAGGCTGACGCCCAGTTCGCCGACCACCGCGTTCTTCGCCAGCGTGACGCTCTGCACCGAGAACTGCGAGCCGCTGCCGACAAAGCCGGCCGACCGCTCCACAGCGCGGTCACCGAACGCATGCCGCCAACCCACCGAGGCATACACCCCGGCCGCCGCACCCAACTGCCAACGCCCGCGCACACCCACTGTGCTGGTTGTGTATTCGTCCTTGGCGCTGTCCACCGACAGCCCGGCAATGCCGCCGCGCTCGTTGAAGCCGTCGGTCTTCAGGTGCGTGTAGTCCGCCGCAACAAACGGGCTGTACACCGCATTGCCGGTGCGCAGATTCCAGGCCGCTTCCAGCGACACGGTGACCGCCTTCGCATCGTAATTGCTGGTCAGCCGCTCTTCGAGCACGCCGGGCAACATCACCCGACGGCTGCTGTCCACGCTGTAATCCGCGTAGTCGACCGCAGCCTGCACAGCGAACGCGGACCAATCTGCCTGGGCGTAGATGCCGGCATGGGTGCCATCGATATCGGAACGATCCAAGGATTCGCGCGAGCGGGTTTCGATGTCCTGATTACCGACCGCGACACCGACCACGCTGCGCTCGCCAATGCGCCGTTCTGCACCGGCCATGATGCCGTTGTCCTCGCGCCGCACCGAGGCGGTGTTGGCATCTCCATCGACACGATTGGGCAGGCTACGGCCGGTGATCCAGACCGTGGTGTCGCCCACCCGCGCATCCTGACTGTCGCCACGCAGATGATTGCCGACGCCGCTCAGCAGGAAGCGGCTATCCAGCAAAGCGGTCGCCGTGCTGGCATGGCTTTCGCCCGACAGCGAGGCAAACGCCGTGCTGATCGCCTGCGGGTCGTCGGGCAAGCGCACCACCGCCTGATAGACCGGGCTGGTGGTCGGCAAGCCATCCACCGCAGCTGCGGCAGCCTGCTGGTTTGGCGCGGTGACCGCATCGACCATGGCCACGGTGTTGCGGCCAAACGACACCGACAACGCAGTGGCACTGGCGCTGACATTCGGCGTGACGAAGGCGTAGTCGGAAACGACGTTGGTGAACTGCCCGGTCAGCCCGCCAGCGGCGCTGATGACCGGGATCTCGGTGAACAACGGCAGATCAGTCGCACGCACCAGTTGCAGGGTGCTGCCCGGTGCCAGCGTGGCCGCCCCGCCCACGCTGATCGGTGTCACCGTGCCACCTGCGCCCGGCGTGACCTGCAGGGTGGAGCCATTTCCGAGCGCGGCATTGCCGCCGACGCTGATCGTGCCAGCCGTACCACCGATCGCCACGGTGCCACCGGAGGTCAGGCCGCCGATGCTGCCGCTGCCGGTGAGCGTGCCGCCCGGACCCACCGTGACCGGCCCGCCCAATGCGGCGCCTGGATTGGCAGCATTACCCACACTCAAGGTTCCTGCGGCAATCGTGATCGGCCCGGTGAAGCCACTGCTGTTTGCGGTGACCAGCAAGGTGCCCACACCATCCTTGAGCAGACTGCCGGTACCCGACAAGGTCCCTGCGTAGGTGCCATTGGCGGTTTGCTGGAACACCAGCGCGCTGGCATTGGCGATATTGCCCTGCAGGCTGTCGGTATCGCCAATCAATGTGCCTGCATTGATCGTGGTGCCGCCGAGATAGGCATTGACGCCATCCAGCGTCAACGCGCCCGCGCCGTTCTTGATCAACGTACCGCTGCCGGTGACGTTGCCGGCAAACGTGCCATCGCCGGCCTGGTCGAACACCAGTGTCGCGTTGTCGACGATGTTGCCCTGCAGGCTGGTGGTGTTGCCGATCAGGCTGCCGCTGGCAATGGTGGTGCCACCGCTATAGGTATTGGGCGCAACCAGCGTCAGCGCCCCCGCTCCCTGCTTGACCACACTGCCGGTGCCGCTGACTGCACCGGCGAACACACCATCGCTGGCCTGATCGAACACCAACGTGGCGTTGTCGACGATATTGCCCTGCAGGCTGGTGGTGTTGCCGATCAGGCTGCCGGCGCTGATCACGGTGCCGCCGGTATAGGTGTTGGGCCCGAGCAATTGCAGCGCGCCGGTGCCGGCCTTCTGCAGCGAGCCGGTGCCGCTGAGCGTGCCGGCATAGACGCTACCGGTGTTCTGGTTGAACACCAGTGCCGCGTTATTGGCGATATCGCCCTGCAGGCTGGTGGTATCGCCGATCAAGGTACCGGCTGTGATCGTGGTGCCGCCGGTGTAGCCGTTCGCACCGTTGAGCACTAGCGCGCCGGCGCCGTCTTTGATCACGCTGCCGGTGCCGGTGATCGAACCGGTGAACACGCCATCGGCCGCCTGGTTGAACGCCAGCGTCGCATTGTCGACGATGGCTCCCTGCAGGCTGGCGCTGTCGCCGACCAGCGTGCCGGCGTTGATCGTCGTGCCGCCGGTGTAGCTGTTGCTGCCGTCCAGTGTCAGCGTGCCGGTGTTGGTCTTGATCAAGGCGCCACTGCCGCTGATATCGCCAGCAAGCGAGAGGTCTGCCGGGGTGTCGACGCTCAGCGCAGCGCCCAGGACGACCGCATTGCCCACGGTTGCGGCAACAGGGTTGGTCAGCACCGCAGCGCCGACCACCGACAAGCTGCCGGTGCCCAGCGCGTTATTGCTGCCGATCGACAAGGTGCCATCGCTCAGCGCGGTCCCGCCGGCATAGCTGTTGTTGCCACTGAGCGTGAGCGTGGATGCACCGGCCTTGATCACGCTGCCGGCACCGCTGATGGCGCCAGTCAGGGCGAGATCGTTGCTGCCTAGCAGCGTCACCGCACCGTCGAGCACCACCGCATTGCCCACGGCCAATGCCTGGTCGGTATCGAGGCTGGTGCCGGCTGCCGCGGTCAGCGTGCCGGTGCCCAATGCCTGCGCATCGCCCAGCACCAGCGTGCCGCCGCCGAGCGCGGTGCCGCCGGTATAGGTGTTGGCAGCACTCAACACCAGCGTACCGGTATCGAGTTTCTGCAGCGTGCCGGTGCCGCCGATGCCGACGTCGATGGTGCCGGTGACGCCGGGGTCGACCCGGATGATGGTAGTGGCCGCATTGGCACTCAATGCACCGGCGCCGGCATCGCTCAGCACATACCCGTCGCTGATGAACTGCATGCCGGTGATGCCTTGCGTGCCCTGCACGCCTACATTGCCTGCGGTGCCGGCGAACACGGAAAAACTGTTCTGCCAGTCGCTGTTGCTCAGCCCATCGATCGAGGTCCAGTTGGTGGGGCCTGCGGCCCAGACGCCTGCGCCGCCATCGATGCTGCCATTGGCAACCGTCTGCACACCATCCCAGAACTGCACGTTGCTGCCGGGCGCCAGCAGCACCACGTTGACCTGCTGGGCCAGCGCGGTCTGCAACGTCAGCTGGGTGGGATCGATGGTACCTGGCAGCGTGCCGATGCCCAGGCCGTTGTCGGTCAAGCCACCGCTGTAGTCGATCAGGCGGTACACACCGGTGCCGAAGCCGCCGATGTCGGTGATGTTGAGCGTGCCGTCCAGGGTGAGATCGCCATTGACCGCCAACACGCCGGTCTGGCTGGGGATGCCCAGGAACGCGTCCAGCGTGGCAGTGGGAGCCAGGCTCAGGCTGCCGGTGGTCAACACTGCGCCACTGGTCACCACCAGACGGCCACCGTCGTTCACCGTGACCGCCGCATCGACCACGCCGCTGCCGCTCAAGCTGGCACCGCTGCCCACAGTCAGGCCACCTGCACTGGCCAGCGTGCCATCCACATCCAGCGTGCCGGCGGTGACCTGGGTGGCGCCGCCGAGCGCGCTGGTGCCGGTGAGCTGCAAGGTGCCGGTGCCGACCTTGTCCAGATTGCCTGCATCACTCAGGCTGCCGGCAAAAGTACTGCCGACGTTGTTGGCGCCAAGCTGCAGCGTGGCGCCGCCCAGCACCGCGACATTGCCCTGCCCGGTCACTGCGCCCAGGGCCGCATTGCTGCCGAGCGAGAGCCCGGCACCTGCGGCCACATCCACGACGCTGGTGTTGCCCAACGCGCCTGCGGCTGTGGTGGCGAGCACGCCGGCCTGCACCGACACCGGGCCGGTGAACGTGTTGCCGCCGGACAAGGTCAAGGTGCCCAGGCCCGTTTTGGTCAAGGCACCCGCGCCACTCAGCACCCCGGTCAGGGCCAGATCGTCCGCGCTGGCAATGGTCAGATCGGCACCGAGATTGACCGCATTGCCCAGTGCCAGCGCAATCGCGTTGCTCAAGGTGGCATTGCCCAGCACCGACAGGCTGCCGACACCGAGCGCGGTGTTGCTGCCAACCGCCAGGGTGCCTGCGTTCAACACGCTGCCGCCGACGTAACTGTTGGCACCGTCGAGCGTGAGCGTGGACGCGCCGTTCTTGATCAGACTGCCCGCGCCGCTGATCGGGCCTGACAGGCGCAGGTCGTTGCTGCCGACCAGGTTGACAGTGCCATCGAGCACCACCGCATTGCCGACCGCCAATGCCTGGTTGCTATCGAGGCTGGTGCCGGTTGCTGCGGTCAGGGTGCCGGTGCCCAGTGCCTGTGCGTCGCCCAGCACCAGGGTGCCGCCGCTGAGTGCAGTGCCGCCGGTATAGCTGTTGGCCGCATCGAGCACCAGCGTGCCGGTGTCGAGTTTTTCCACGCCACCGCTGCCGGAAATGGCGACATCGATGCTGGCGGTTGCACCCGGATCCACACGGATCGCGGTCAACGGCGCAGTCACAGCCAGTCCACCCGCGCCGGCATCGGTCAGCTGATAGCCATCGGTGACGAACTGCAGGCCGCCGATGCTCTGCGTCCCCACCACGCCGACGGTGGCTGCGTTGCCGGCAAAGACCGCAAAATCGCCTTGCCAGGTGCTGTTGGCGCTGCCGTCCTGGTTGGTCCAGTTGGTCGCCGCACCCCAGGTTCCTGCACCGCCGTCGACGGTGCCGTTGGCGGTGGTTTGCACACCATCCCAGAACTGCACGATGCTGCCCGGCGCCGTCACCACCAGGTTAAGTTGCTGGCCGATGGCGGTCTGCAGCGCGAGCTGGCTGAGATCCACGCTGCCCGGAAACAGGCCGATCGCCAGACCGTTGTTGGTGAGCAGGCCGGTGTAATCGATCAGCCGGTACACACCCGTGCCGAACCCACCGATGTCGGTGATGTTGAGCGTGCCGTCCAGGGTGAGGTCGCCATTGACCGCGAGCAGCCGCGTATTGCTCGGCGCTGCCAGTGCGACATCCAAAAACGCACCCGGTGCCAGGGTCAGGCCACCCACGCTGAGCGAGGAGCCACTGGTCAATGCAAGCCGGCCACCGTCGGCGATGGTCACATTGCTTCCCACGTTGCCGGTAGTGCCGGTGCCGGTCAGCGTGCCGCCCAGCGCCACATTCAATGCGCTGGTACCCAGGGTGC
The DNA here is from genome assembly GCF_056725285.1 of Xanthomonas sp. NCPPB 1826. NCBI lineage: Bacteria > Pseudomonadati > Pseudomonadota > Gammaproteobacteria > Lysobacterales > Lysobacteraceae > Xanthomonas > Xanthomonas sp. NCPPB 1826. The sequence goes on along the minus strand of NZ_CM161521.1, from coordinate 2,507,216 downwards.
CGATCACATCCAGGGTGCCGCCGCTGACCTGGGTGGCACCGCCGATCGCGCTGTTGCCGAGCAGGCGCACCGTGCCGGCGCCGACCTTGTCCAGATTGCCGCCACCGGCGAGGCTGCCGCCAAAATCGCCACCGCCCAACTGCAGCGTACCGCCGGCATCGGTGTTGACATTGCCGGCGCCGCTGAGCGCGCTGATCAGGCCGCCGTTGCTGAGATTCAGCACCGCCCCTGCAGCGACATCGACATTGCTGGCGTTGCCAAGCGAGGCGGCGGTGCTGGCCACCAGCGTGCCGGCCTGGATCGCCAGCGGGCCGGTGTAGCTGTTGCTGCCAGTCAAGGTCAGGGTGCCGGCACCGGTCTTGATCAAGTCGCCTGTACCGTTGATGGTGCCGCTGACCAGCATGTCCGCACCGTTATCCACGGTGAGCGCTGCGCCAAGCGCGATGTCGTTGCCCAGCGCCACCGCAATCGCATTGCTCAGCGCTGCATTGCCGACGACCGACAGGCTGCCGGTGCCGAGTGCATCGTTGGCGCCGACCGCAATGGTGCCGGCCGTCAACGTGGTGCCACCGCTATAGCTGTTGCCCGCGTTGAGCGACAACGTGGTGGCGCCATTCTTGATCAGGCTGCCGCTGCCGGTGATGGCAGCGTTCAAGCCGAGATCGTTGCTGCCGACCAGCGTGAGCTGATCGTTCAACTGCACCGCATTGCCCAGCGTCAGCGTGGCAGCGGCATCCAGTTCGGCAGGGCCGCCGACCAGCAGCGCACCCACGCCCAGCGCAGCGTCGTTGCCGAGCACCACACGTCCCGCATTCAGCGCAACGCCGCCACTGAAGCTATTGGCATTGGCCAAGGTCAGCGTGGCAGCGCCTTGCTTGTCGAGACTGCCGCTGCCGCTGACGACGCCATTGAGCGTGATGTCCTGCGTGCCAGGCAAGGTGAGTGCGCCATTCAAGGCAAGCGCATTGCCCAGCGTCACCGCGGTGCTGGCATCCAGTGTGGTGCCCGCGGCGGTGCTCAGCGTGCCCAAGCCCAGTGCTGTGTCGCTGCCGACCACCACTGCGCCGCCCTGCAGTTGCAGTCCGCCCGCCCAGGTGTTGTTGCCATTGAGCGTGAGCGTTTGCGTGCCGTTCTTGATCAGGCGACCGGCGCCGTCGACTACGCCATCGAGGGTGAGGTCCTGGCCATCGATGGCGAGTTGACCGGCGACATTGACCGCGTTCTGCAAGGTCACCGCAGTGCTGGCAGTGAGCTGCGTGCCATCGGCAGCGGTGAGCGCGCCGGTGCCGAGTGCGCTATCGCTGCCGACCGACAGGATGCCGGTGTCGAGCAAGGTGCCGCCGGTATAGACGTTGTTGCCGGTGAGGGTCAGCGCACCGGCGCCCTGCTTGATCAGGCTGCCTGCGCCACTGACGATACCGGTGATGCCCAGATCGTTGTTGCCGGTCAGCGAGAGCGCACCGTTGAGCACCACAGCGTTGCCGATCGTGGTCGCGGCGGTGGCCTGCAGCTGCGTGCCATCGGCAGCGGTCAGCGCCCCGGTGCCCAGCGCTGCGCCGTCGCCGATCAGCAGCGCGCCTGCATTGAGATCCACGCCACCGGCAAAACTGTTCGGTCCAGCCAGCGTCAATGCAGCATTGCCGTCCTTGACCACGCCACCCACGCCACTGACCGCACCGGTGAGGGTGAGATCCTGGCTGCCGCCGAGCTGCAGGTCCGCTTCCAGCGCCACGTTGTTGGCGACCACGCGTGCGGCGGTGCTGTCGAGCAGTCCGCCGCCAACGGTCAGGGTACCAAGACCCAAAGCGGTGTCGCTGCCCAGGATCAGGCTGCCTGCACTCAGGCGCGTGCCGCCGGTGTAGCTGTTGTTGCCGGCCAGGGTCAGGCTGGCGGGGCCCAGCTTGTCAAGGCTGCCCACGCCGGTGATGGCGCCGGTAAGCGTGAGCGCGTTGCTGCCACCCACGTTGACCAGGCCTGCCAATGCAATGGCATTGGCCAGCGTGCTGACGGTTGCATTGTCCAGGGTGGTACCGGCTGCTGCGCTCAGCGCGCCAACACCGAGCGCGGTGTCGCTGCCCACCGTCAGTGTGCCGGCGCTGAGCGTGGTGCCGCCGCTGTACAGATTGTTGCCGCTCAGCGTGAGGTCGCCACTGCCGGATTTGATCAGGCTCCCGGTGCCGCTGATCGCGCCACTCAGTGTCAGTGCTTGCGCCCCGCTGAGTGTCAGCGCACCTGGAGTCAGCGCGATCGCGTTGCTCAACGCGGTGGCCGTCGTGTTTTGCAGGGCCGCATTGCCGGTGACGTTCAACGCACCCGTGCCCAGCGCGGTGCCGCTGGCCACCTGCAAGATGCCGGCATTGAGGTTGGTGCCGCCGGCATAGGTGTTCAGGCCACTCAGGGTCAAGCTGCCGGTGCCGAGCTTGTTCAACACACCGGTGCCGCCAATGGCGCCGGTCAGGTTCAAGGCATTGCCGCTGCTGCCCACGCCCAAGCTACCGGTGAGTGCAATCGTGTTGCCCAGGGTTGCCGCAGCGGTGGCATCCAGCTCGCCGCCGCTTGCGGTCAGGGTGCCGGTGCCCAGTGCCGCGTTCGAGCCCACCACCAGGCGCCCGGTACTCAAGCTGGTGCCGCCGGTGTAGGCATTGTTACCGGTCAGGGTGAGGTCGCCCGCACCGCTCTTGATCAGGCTGCCGCCACCGTTGATGGCACCGCTCAATGTCAGCGCCTGCGCGCCGGTCCAGTTCAAGGGTCCGCCAAGGCTGATGCCGTTGGCCACCGTCAGTGGCGCACTGCTGCTGAGGTTGGACGCGCCGGTGACGTTCAGGCCGCCGCTTCCCAGTGCCAAGGCACTGCCCAGTTGCAAGGTGCCCGATGCCAGTGTGGTTCCGCCAGCGAAGGTGTTGGTGCCGTTGAGTGCGAGCGTGCCGGTGCCGGTCTTGTTGACACCACCCGCACCGGCGAGCGTACCGGTCAAGGTCAGCGCATTGCCGCTGGCACCCAGGCCCAGCGTATTGGTCAAGGCAACATTGTTGGCCAGGGTCAGTGGAGCGCTGGTATCCAGCTGCCCACCGGCGGCTGTCACCGTGCCCGCTCCGAGCGCGGTGTTGGTTTCGATCAGCAGCGTCCCCGCACCCAGCGTCGTGCCGCCTGCGTAGGTATTGCTGCCGCCCAGGGTGAGCGTGCCGGTGCCGATCTTGTTCAGCGCGCCGGCGCCGCTGATGCCGCCGCCAAGTCGCAGGTTATTGGCACCGCCGATGCCGATGAAATCGTTGAGCACGAACGCGTTCGGCAAGTCGACTGCCGCACTGGAAAGCACGCTGCCGGCAGATACGTTGACGGTGCCGGTTCCCAGTGCGCCATTGGTGCCAACGGTCACTGAGCCGCCGAGCAGGTTGACGCCACCGCTGAAGGTATTGCTGCCGGTCAGGCCCAACGCACCGGTCCCGGTCTTGGTCAGCGCACCAGTGCCGACGATGGGGCCGGCAACGGTCAGGGCATTGGCGCCCTGCAAGGTCAAGCCACCTGTTCCCAACGTGATGCCGCCGGCAGGCGACAGGCTCAGGCCGGCGGCCGTCGCCTCCAGCGCACCGCCGTTGGCGGTGATGGCAGTGCCTAGCTGCGCAGGATTGGCAAACTGCAGTACGCCGCCATTGAGCGCGCTGCTGCCGAAGTTGCTTCCGCCCCCCACCGACCAGGTGCCGCTGTTGACGCGCAGGCTGCCGAAATTGATGTACTGCGCGGTGCTGAGTGTTCCGACGCCGGTGCTGCCGCTGCCAGTGCCGGTGGCCGAATTCTGCAGGATCAGCGTATTGGTGCCGCCTGCGCCGCCATCCACCACACCGGTCTGCGCAAAGCTCAGCAAGCCACCCGGCCCGAGCAGTTCGAGCGCGAGCCCGCCGCCGCTGTTGACGCTGCCGCCAGTCACCGCCGTGAAGCTGTTGGTGCTGCCCGCCCCCATCGACACGCTGCCGTTGATGGTGCCGGCGTTGACGAAGCTGTTGCCGGTGGCCGAGCTCTGGAAGCCCACACGCCCGTTGATGGTGCCGGTGTTGACCGCATTGACGGTACCGCCGCCGCTGACTGCAATCACCGGCGTATCCGCACTCAGCACCGACAGGTTCAACAATGCACGGCTATCGATCAGGCCGGCATTGTTGATCTGCACGACGCCATTGCTGGCCGAGGTGATGCCAAGCGCCATGCCGTCGAGATTGAGCAGGTTCGCTCCCAGCAGGCCGCCGGTACCGTAAATCGCGCCGGTGGCGAGATTATTGGCGGTCACCGTGGTGGAACTGGCGTTGCCCATGGTGACGCCGGTGCTCAACACCGACAACAGGCCGAGCACCGAGGGATCGATCGTACCGCTGTTGTTGAGCGTGGCATTGGTGCCACTGAGCGCAATGGCGGTGCCACCCAGCAGCCCGGCGGTCATTTGCGTGCCAGCCGCAACGTTGATGGTCAGGTTGTTTGCGTTGCTTGCGAAGCTGTTGCTGGTGATTGGCAACCCTGTGCAGGTGACGGTTGCACCCGCTGTGGGGAGCGCAGGTGTGCATGCCCCCCAGGCCAGCATCGGTGCGGCGGCTCCCACCGCCAGGACGACCAGGCTCGCCACACTGCGGCGGGTTGAACCGGGCTTGCGCCGCCGACGTACCAGCTCGTGCGTCACCACCCAATTGCCAATCGCCGCGTTCCAGACCAGCGCAAATGCACGATTCATTTTATTCCCCCTGTATCGCCGTGCAGAGACTCACGCACACACACGCGCTCTCCAACAGCAGAAAGTTGATTTACTGTCGAGTCGGTTTAAAACAGCTTTTGCCGCACCAACCGGTATCGCCTACGGATGAGTACGTTTAATACCATTCCCTGCGGATAATATTGGGAGATTAATAGGCAAAGCGCCATGCATGAAACTGTGCTGAATATCACTAACCACAAAACTATCCATGACACACGTCGAAACTGTCGACTGGTTTGCTCGTGCCCGTCAGTGTTATCGCGCCACCTCATGCGGCAGGCGCCACAGATCATGCGCGGCAGGCTTCAAGTAAAAAAATGGCATGATTCAGCTGTAAAGCGGAATATGATTGGATGAGGTCGAATGATTTAAAGAGATCTGATGCGGCAGTCTGGTTATTAGCGAACCGAACCATTTCGACTACAACTTTGTGTGGAATGCTGCGGCGCAGGAATGAATTCCCGATCGCTGCAGTGTCGTCAGCTGTTTTAATGAGCCCGCTTTCACTATTAAGACCACCACCAACTGTCGACGCCGTTCATTGATTGCGGTATTTGTGTGCGGCCACTCCGCCTGCCCAGTTTATTGTCGCGTTCGATAGCTTGCGATGCAGTTTATTGAAGAGGCCGGCTTATTCGAAAAGGTTTTAGTGCCCGATGATCGTCACCTGTCGATGACCTCGGTTTGTTTCTAGTAGCCATGCAGTGTGTGATCTTCAACACGGAATCTGACGACATGACGCTTGCTTTGGATACCAAACGGCAGGAACAGCACTTCGACTGGTCGGGTGTGCCGATCGACCTGGGTGGCATGGAGCCGCTCGATCAGATTGCGCGCCTGCTGTGCCATGCACTGGTCGCGCCTGCGGCCGCACTGACCATCGTCGAGGGTGGCCGCGTGCGCGTGCTGGCGGCGCGCGGCATCAGTGCCGCCCACGTGGAGCAAGCCATCGGGTTGTGCCGGCATGCGCCTACTGCGCCCAACGGCGTGACGGAGCTGATCGAACCTGCCGCCCTTGCCCCGATCCAGCTGGGCGACGCCGCCTTCCCGGGCTTGCCGGCGCGCTTTATTGCCTGCGTTCCGGTGGGTGCACCGCAGACCGGCGTCTCCGGCACCCTGTGCGTAATCGATACGCGCGAGCGTCGCCTGGCCAGCCAGGAACACCAACAGTTGTTGATGTTCGCCAATGTGGCCGCGGCGCAGCTGGAACTGCAATTCGGTGCCGGGCGGCGCGAACCGCACAGCGGCCTGCTCAATGCACGCCAGCTGCAGTCGGACCTGGATGCCCTGGCCTTTGGCAGCCACTGTGTGCCGACCATCGCCGCCTTCATCGAGGTCTACGACACCCAGGCGGCCAATGAAGCACGTCAGGCGCTGGGCATGCAGCCACTTGAAGAACTGGTGCGCCATGCCAGCTACGTGCTGACGCGCGCACTACGCGGCAAGGCCACGGTCTATCACGTGGCACCGATGCGTTTTGCGTTTTTTCTATTGAATTCCGCGCCGGACGAGATGGAAGACCTGTTGCTCGATCTGCGCGACATGTTGCATGCACCGATGGATGCGGCCGGCATCCCCATGTCGTTGACCTTCCATGCCGGTGTGGTGCGCTTTGCACCGCAACAACCGGACACCAACGATGTCATGCGCAAGGGGCTGGTGGCGCTGGGCGATGCGATCAGCAATCACGCCATCGTGTGCTGGTACAGCGCCTCCCACGACGATGCGATCCAGCGCTCGTACCGGTTGGCGCTGGATGCCGAAAAGGCGCTAGAAGCTGGCGATTTCCGCCTGGTGTTCCAGCCACGGATCAATCTTGAAGACTTGTCGGTGACTGGCTTCGAGGCGCTGTTGCGCTGGCGGCATGCCAACCTCGGCCCGATCGGCCCGGATGAATTCATTCCCTTGTTCGAAAAGACCGCCTTGATGTGCACCGTCACCAACTGGGTGATCGAGAACGCGCTGGTGCACTTGGCCGGCTGGCGTGCGCAGGGGCTGGATTTCTCCATGTCGATCAATCTGTCTTCGCGCGATTTCGGCAACCGCAATCTCGCCGCAGACGTCATCCAACGTTGCAGGGAACTGGCCATTCCCACCCATCGCATCGAGCTGGAGATCACCGAGGGCCGCTGGTTGCGCAGCAATGTCGAGGCCGTGCCCCGGCTGCGCACCCTGCGCGACGCCGGGGTCAGTGTGGCCATCGACGACTTCGGCACCGGCTACAGCAACTTCGGTTACCTCACCGAGCTGCCGGTCAACGTGCTCAAGCTCGATCGCTCGCTGGTGACCGGCATCGCCACCAAGGCCGGCATGCAGTTGCGCGCCGAGGCGGTGGTACGCCTGGCCAGTGCACTGGGATATCGCACCGTGGCGGAAGGCATCGAACATGCCGACGAAATTGCGCTGCTGCGCAGTTGGGGATGCGATGAAGCGCAGGGCTATCTGCTGGCCCGGCCGATGGAAGCGGAGTTGGTGGCGGCCTATGTGGCAGGCGCGGTGGCCGAACAGCGCTTGCCGTGATGCGATCTGCCCGAGTAGGCGCGTGCGTCGTCCTTGATCGACTCACACAGCGCCGCCCTCGCCGCCTGCAGTGATCGCGTGGCAACGCAGCGCGCACGCTGCATTGCCACGCAGCCATCAACTCAGATCGTGCAGGTCCTTGCCCAGCGGCGGACCTAGCGTCCAGTCGGAAAACCGCACCTTCAGCCCTGCACGCTCCGGCGTGCAGCACATCGGCCCGACCTGGTACGCGTCGGCGACGGGAAACGGGCAAAGCCTGACCAGTGGCCAGGTCCGGCCATCGGCCGATACCTGCAGACGCAGGACGCCGTCGGCAACGGTGGCGCGTATCCAGAAGTCCTTGGGGTCGGCCTCGTAGGGGCCGGTCGCCCAATCCGAGACAGGGTTGGTCAACACGCTGCTGAGCATGGCACGGCCATCACTAAGCTCGATGCCCGCCTTGACCCAGTGCTGCTCGTCCACGCGCACCATGATGCCGGCCTGATCGTAGAGCGACTCGTATTGCGCACGCACCCGCAACTGCGCGGTGAAGCGCGCTGCGGCGGTGATACCGAGAAAATGCCCGCTATCGCGCGTAAATCCGTAATGCGTCTTGCGCCAGAAATCGGTGGCCTTGTCGGTGACCACGTCCAAGGTGCCGCCGCTGATCGCGACGGTCCGTGGCCGATTGAGCCAGCTGCCATTCTGCAACTGCGTGTCCTGCGCCATCGTGTTCTCCGTCTTGGGTTGCCTGGCAAGCACACCGCCGCTGATGGCCATTCCCATCGCGCCGCCCAGCAGGCGTCTGCGTGCACCGTCTATCGCATCGTGGGTCATTCAGTGTCGTCCATGCATTTGAAGAACTGCATAGTCTAGCCGCGCGATCGGGCAAAAACGCGTGTGCCTGGGCAGTGCTGCGGATGGCTGGCGTCGCTGCGGCAACAGCTTCAGTGCTGGCGCCAACCCACGCTGTCAGCGCTGTGCGAGCGCGTATTCCAGCGCTGCGCAGATCGCAGCCACCTGCGCAGCGTTGCACTGCGCGGGCGTCGCGCGTGGACTGTCCGGATACACCTCGGTGGTGGTGCGATAGCGCGCGTCGGTGACGCCCGCGCACAGGCCCAGACGCCGTACCGGGTAGTTGATCACGCCAGGAGCGACCACCGCTGCGCCGATGATCTGGCCGTTCGCGTCGGCAGGTGCGATATGGGTGAGCTCGGCGACGGCGGCAATGATTGCCTGCTGGAACTGCGGTTGCGGATCGTCGCTATCGCCCACCAGGTAAAAGCCATCGGGAATACTGCCGGGCACGAAATCGACGCCGTCACGTGCGGCCAGGGCCGGACGAAATTCGCTCTCGTCGCTGTCGGTGGTTTCGTGCAGATCGATATGCACCAGCATCTGTCCGGCCACTGTGGCGACCAGCTGCATCAAGGCCGCCGACTCGGCGGCCGGGCTGTCCGGCCGAAACGCACGATTGGGGTCGATGGCATGGGCATTCCAGCGCTGGATTCGCTCGTAGCCCCACGGATTGACGCAAGGCACCACCAGCAGATTGAGCTTGCCTGCGTAGGCCGCCGCGCGTTGCTGCAGGAACTGCAGTGCGCCCTGCACGCCGCTGGTTTCATAGCCATGCACGCCACCGGTCACCAGCGCGCAAGGTAAACCGGCGTCCCACTGCGCGCTGCGCAGCGCGATCAGCGGATATTGCTCGGCTGCCGCCTGGATCGTCCCGTAATGCACACGCTCATAGCTGGCATCCAGTACATCGATGACCTGCACCACATCGTCGGCATGACTGCGCTGACGCAGCTGACGTGCCCGCCATGCGGCGCGCTCCGCCTCGCCCCAGGCCTGTTGTGGAGTGCCGATCGGATAGGCCATGCGTTCTGTCATTACCGGTGCCGTCCATTGAAAGACGGCCAGGGTAAGCGCTGCGCGCCGGGCGGTCCATTCGGCGGAAGATGCGATGATGGTGACGACCCGTAAGGTCGAGCCCGGTTGCTGCTGACCTTCAAATTTGCCTGTCAACAAGGCTGTGTCGACATTGGGCGCGATACCGCTTTGGATAAGGATTGCCGCAACTGTGGCCGCGGTTGGGCCTGCCCTATTCGCTGACCCGGTTTCAGTGTTGGGCGGTCGAAGGGTTCAAGACAGGCGAGCTGCCATGCAGTGGCATCCCTAGCCTTCCACCGAACGCGCTTGGCTCCTACTCCATCTGCCGGTTTTGCAACTCTGCAGTGGGTGCAAATCCTGCATTCACCTGGGTAGGTGCACCAGGCAATCGCGAAATATTTCCCTGCAATCGATAGCGTGCGTGCGACAACGAGTGGAAAAACTTCCGATCTCGTCGTGATGCATTGCACATCAATATCTTTATCAGGTCTCAATCAACCCAAGCAACGCACAAGCAGATTAAAAACAACATGTCGCTGCAATCGATTGTTCCAGACATGCTGCCAGCGCTGCGGACAGCTCCGCAAAACGAAGCAGGCCCCGCACATGGCGTGCAGGGCCTGCAGTCCGCTGCAGCAAGAACGGCGCGCCAGATGCGCGCCGCACTCTTGCCTAGACGGCCTCTTCCTGAGGTTTGGCCTGCTTGGAACGCCCACCCTTGCTGCCGATCCGCGACATATGATCGCGATCGCGGCTGACCGCCTGGCCGCCCTTGCGGCCAGCTTCGCGTGCTTCGTCGCTGGTGAATTCGTGCGCGTTGCCGCTGGCATGCGCTGCCTTGCCGCCGCTGCTCGCCAACACGCGGCGCTTTTCAGGATCCAATGCGGCAAAACCGCGCCGGCTACGAGTATTGCTTTGTCCGTCTTCCACTGTGCCTCCTCTCGATGCGTCGATCACGCCACTGGTAGGAGGGGTAACGCAACTATCGTGCCAACCCGTAAAGCCCTGCCAGACGGCGCCACGCCGCACGATGCAGGAAAAAACAGCTGCGCTCGCTGTGCAAATCTTGCACTCCTGCCTTGCGCAGGCTGATGTTGCGCACGCGACACACCGATAGCGCTACCAGCGCAGCCGCACGAACGACGTGCTCGTACGGCCGCCGCCGGCAGCATCCAGGCATGCAGCATCGTCAGATCGATCGATGCCTGGCTCGCCCAATGCGTCAGCGAACCGCAACCAGGCGCAAGGTCCGGCGATGTCAGACCGGCAGCGTAGTGGCGCTGCGCCCGTCAGCCAGCAATGCGGCCACATGCCGCGCGATGCTCAGGCAGCAGGTCAAGCCTGGCGACTCGATCCCGAACAGGTTCACCAGACCGGCGATGCCGTGCATGGACGGACCGTCGATGCGGAAATCGGCCGCCGCCTCGCCCGGCCCGCTGATCTTCGGGCGCACACCGCAATAGCCGGGCTGCAATGCGCCGTCCGGCAGGCCAGGCCAGTAACGCCGGATCGCTGCGGCAAAACGCGCCGCATGCGCTGGCTCGCAGTGATAGTCGGGCCGCGCGACCCACTCCACGTCGGGGCCGAAGCGCGCACGCCCATGCAGATCCAGCGTGAGATGCACACCCAGGCCGCCAGGTTCGGGCATGGGGTAGATCAACTGCTGGAAGGGCGAGCGCCCCGCCAGGGTGAAGTAGCTGCCCTTGGCGAAATAGCCGCGCACCTGTGCATGCGCAGGCAGGCCATCGATCCGCGCGGCCAGTGGCGGCGCACCATGACCGGCCGCGTTCACCAGCCAGGCGCAGGTCAGCCTTGCCGGCGCCTGGCCCGCGACGCTCACGCGCAAGCCCTGCGCAAGCGGCTCGACCTGCGCGACTGGTGCGCGCAGCGCCACGGTGGCGCCATGCGCTTCGGCATCGCCCTGCAACGCCAGCATCAACGCATGGCTGTCGATGATGCCGGTGGCGGTGGACTCCAGCGCCGCCACGCAGCGCAGGGCCGGTTCACGCGCCTGTACCTGTGCTGCGTCGAGCGGCAGCAAGCCGTGCGCGCCGCTGGCGATGGCATTGCGGTGCAACTGCTCGAGCTGGTCGCGCTGCGCGTGGTCGCAGGCGATGATCAATTTGCCGCAGCGCCGATGCGGCACGTGGCGCTGTTCGCAATACGCATACAACAGCGGGTTGCCGCTGATGCACAGCTGCGCTTTCAAGGAAGCGGCCGGATAGTAGAGCCCGGCATGGATCACCTCGCTGTTGCGTGCGCTGGTGCCGGTGCCGATGGCGCCTTCGGATTCCAGCACCAGCACCTCGTGCCCCCGCATCGCCAGCTTGCGCGCAATTGCCAGACCCACCACTCCGGCACCTATCACGATGCACTCTACGTCTTGCATGGCCGCTCTCACACGATGGCCGATCAGTCTATCCGCACACTAGAACGCGCAGGATTGTCGCGACCGTTATCACTGTTTTCTCACTATCCAGCTCTATATTCAGCTCAAGTCATGACGTAAATCACGTTATTCAACGCCGACAGACGTTTTCCGAATTTTGCGGTGTGCATTCTTCCCCCACCCGAGCGCGCCCAGTCGCGTCCGGTTCGAAGCTGCAATCACCGAAGGAGTTTGAATGGACGCAACGCGTTCGGTCCTGCTTGCCTCCAATTACGAGGCATGGCCAGAGGCCTTCAATGGGCAGGCATATGCATTGCTCAACGTGGTCCGCAGTCTGGAACACGCGCAGCTGCTGTGCCCGCCCGCGGCCGATTACACCCGCGGGCGCGGCGTCAATCCCGGCGTGTCGTATCTGCTCAACGAACTCAAATACCGCAGTGTCTCTGCGCTGCAGCGGCTGAGCGGGCAACCTGCGCTCTCCAACGCACAGTCACGGGTGGTCGAACAGGACTATGACCTGTTTTTCTACGTGTGCCAGTTCCCCAGGGAATTGAGCACGCTGGGGCGTATCAAGGGATGGCGCGAGCGCTGCCGTACCCGCGTGGTGTACCTACTGGAAACCTGGCCGGAATTGCTGGAATCGCAGAAGGCCGAGTTGAAACTGCTGGACCAGTTCGACCATGTGTTCGTACTCAATGCCAGTTGCGTCGATGCGCTGCGTAGCTATACCCGCACGCCGGTCTCGTTTCTGGCCAGCGCCTGCGACACCCTGCTGGCAACGCCACAGCCGCGGCCGCCGCAACGCTGCATCGACGTGGTCAGCATCGGCCGGCGCATGCCGCAGGTGCACGCGCAGTTGCTTGCGCATGCACAGGCCAACCCGGATTTTTTCTATCTGCACGATGTGCTGCGCGGTGGCGCGGTGCAGGACTGGGCTGCGCATCGGCTGCAGTCGGCAGCCATGATCAAGCGCGCCAAGTTCTTCATGGCGCACGACTTCGTGGTCGATACCCAAGGATTTTTCAAGGGTGTGAAAAAACAGGCGCTGGCAACGCGCTATTTCGAAGGTGCCGCTGGGGGTGCGGTGATTCTGGGCTCCGCACAGGCATGCCCGGAATTTGCCGAGCACTTCGATTGGGAAGATGCAGTGATCGAGCTGCCGGCCGATGGCAAGGAGATTGGCCTGTTCCTGCGTGATCTGGAGCAGCAGACCGACCGACTGGAGTGTGCCCGCCTGCACAACACCGTGCAGTGCCTGCGACGGCACGACTGGGCACACCGGTGGGCGCAGATCCTGCAGACCCTGCAATTGCCGCGCCCGCCACTGATGGCCGAGCGCTTTGCCATGCTAGACAACCTGGCCACGATGGCCGAACAGACCGCCTGCCCGCCGGCGATTGCGCTGAGCATGACCGCCTAGCGCTCCATCGCACTGCGCCGAGTCACCGGCGCGTCAGTTCAAGGAATCGCAATGAAAGCAGTCATTCTGGCGGGCGGCCTGGGAACGCGCATTTCCGAAGAAACCGCCATCCGCCCCAAGCCCATGGTGGAGATCGGCGGCAAGCCGATCCTTTGGCACATCATGAAGATCTACGCACACCACGGCATCCAGGATTTCATCGTCTGTCTGGGCTACCGCGGTGAGGTGATCAAGGATTTCTTCATGAATTACCACATGCGCGAATCCGACGTCACCTGCGACCTCGGCAGCAACACCACCACCTTGCACAACACCCGCGCCGAGCCCTGGCGCGTGACGCTGGTGGATACCGGTGCCCAGACCATGACCGGTGGCCGGTTGCGCCGGGTGCGCGAGCATCTGCGCGACGAGGCGGCGTTCTGCATGACCTATGGCGATGGTGTGGCCGATGTGGACATCACCGCCGCCATCGCACTGCACCAGCGCGAAGGCCGCATGGCCACGGTCACCGCAGTGCAACCGCCCGGTCGCTTTGGCGCCCTGCGTGTGGAAGGCGAACAGGTCACCGGATTCCGCGAAAAACCGCTGGATGGCGACGGCCTGATCAACGGCGGTTTCTTCGTGCTGGACCCGCGCGTGATCGATGTGATCGACGGCGATGCCACCGTGTGGGAGAACAGCCCGCTGGAAACACTGGTCGATCGCGATGAGCTGAGCGTGTATCGCCACGACGGCTTCTGGCAGCCGATGGACACGCTGCGCGACCGCAATCATCTCGAAACTCTTTGGTCATCCAATCGCGCGCCCTGGCGCGTGTGGGAGTAACAACATGCGTATTCTGATCACCGGCAACATGGGCTACATCGGCCCGGTCGTGGCCGCGCATTTGCGACAGCGCTATCCGCAGGCCTGGCTGGTCGGGCTGGATCGCGGCTGGTTCGCGCATTGCCTGTCCGACCCGCGCCGCCTGCCGGAAGTGGTGCTGGACCAGCAATGGTTCGGCGACGTGCGCGATCTCACCGCGCAGCAATTGCAGGGCTTCGACGCGGTGGTGCACCTGGCGGCGATCTCCAACGATGCGATGGGCAAGCGCTTCGAGCTGGTCACCGATGCGATCAACTGCCGCGCCAGCGTGGCGGTGGCGCAGGCGGCCGCGCAGGCCGGCGTGGGACACTTCGTGTTTGCCTCCAGTTGCAGCGTGTACGGCGCCGCCGCCGACGGCACGCCACGTTCGGAAACCAGCGCGATCGCACCGCTGACCGCGTATGCGCATTCCAAGATCGACACCGAACGTGCGCTTGCGCAGCTGGACACCGACATGGTGATTACCTGCCTGCGCTTTGCCACCGCCTGCGGTGCTTCCCCGCGTCTGCGGCTGGATCTGGTGCTCAACGATTTCGTCGCCAGCGCGGTGGCCAACGGTACCGTGGAAGTGCTGTCGGACGGCTCGCCATGGCGGCCGTTGATCCATGTGCGCGACATGGCGCGCGCCATCGACTGGGCATTGCGCCGCACGCCAGCGGCAGGCGGGCAGTTTTTGTTCGTCAATGCCGGCTCGGAGCGCTGGAACGTGCAGATCCGCGATCTTGCCCATGCGGTCGGCGTGGCGATCCCCTCTGCGCATGTTGCGATCTCCACCAGCGCACCCAGCGACAACCGCTCCTATCGCGTGGATTTCTCGCTGTTCGAACGACTGGCGCCGGAACATCAACCGCAGGAAACCCTGCGCTCCACCATCACCGAGCTGCGCGACGATCTGCAGCGCGCCGGGTTCAGCGATGGCGACTTCCGCCAGCGGTCGGACTTCATTCGCCTGCGCATCCTGCAGCAGCTGGTCGACACAGGAACCCTGGCAGCGGATCTGAGGGCGGCGGCATGATCTTCCACCCCACCCCGCTGGCGGGTGCGTTCGTGATCGAGCCGGAACAACGCGGCGATGAACGCGGCTGGTTTGCACGCGTGTTCTGCACCCAGGAGATGGCGCAGGCCGGCCTGGTCGATCAGTTCGTGCAGGTCAACAACTCGTTCAATGCACAGGCCGGCACCTTGCGCGGCATGCACTACCAATTGCCGCCCGCCGCCGAGGTCAAGATCGTGCGCTGCATCCGTGGTGCGCTGTGGGATGCGATCGTGGATCTGCGCCCGGATTCGCCCACCTACCTGCAGTGGTACGGCACCGAATTGACTGCCGACAATCGCCTGGCGCTGTACGTGCCGCGCGGCTTTGCGCATGGCTTCATCACCTTGCAGCCGCAGACCGAGGCGTTCTATTTCGCCAGTGCGATGTACACGCCGCAGGCCGAGCGCGGCTTGCGCTGGAACGATCCGCGCCTGGGCGTGCAGTGGCCGCTCGAACCACAGCTGGTGTCCGACAAGGATGCCGCGTGGCCGGATTTCAACGAACAACAACACGGCATCCCCACCCTTGCCGGACTCACCCCGCGGGAGCGCGCATGAATATCGATCGTCTATTGCAGGCCCGTGCCGCCGAAGGCCGCCCGTTGCGTGTTGGCCTGTACGGCGCCGGCTTCATGGCGCGCGGCATCGTCAACCAGATCGCGCATTCGGTGCCGGGCATGCGGGTGTCGGTGATCTGCAACCGCAGCGTGGACAAGGCGCTGGAAGCCTACCGCCAGGCTGGTCAGCACGCACGCGTGGTGGATGGCGCCAGCGAGTTGAAGCGCCAGATCGCTGCAGGCATTCCCGCCGTGACCGATGACCCTGCACTGCTGTACGAATGCGATGCGCTGGATTGCCTGATCGATGCCACCGGCGCCATCGACTATGGTGCACGCATCAGTCTGGGCGCCATCGCCCACGGCCGCCACATGGTCACCATGAATGCCGAACTCGACGGCACCGTCGGCCCGCTGCTCAAGCGCAAGGCCGATGCAGCCGGGGTGATCTTCAGCGCCTGCGATGGCGACCAGCCCGGTGTGCAGATGAACCTGTACCGGTTCGTGCGTTCGATCGGTCTGACGCCGCTGCTGTGCGGCAACATCAAGGGCCTGCAGGACCCGTATCGCACACCGGCAACACAGGCCGGTTTCGCAGCGAAGTGGGGCCAGGACCCGCATATGGTCACCAGTTTTGCCGACGGCACCAAGATCAGCTTCGAGCAGGCGATCGTGGCCAATGGCACCGGCATGTCGATCCTGCAGCGCGGCATGACAGGCTATGAGCATCGCGCGCACGTTGACGAACTGACCCGGCGCTACGACATCGAGGCCTTGCGTGCGGTGGGCGGCGCGGTGGATTACGTGGTCGGCGCCCTGCCCTCGCCCGGCGTGTTCGTGCTGGCCAGCCACGACGATGCCAGGCAGCAGCACTACCTCAATCTCTACAAGCTCGGCGAAGGCCCGCTGTACAGCTTCTACACGCCGTACCACCTCTGCCACTTCGAAGTCCCGCTGTCGGTGGCGCGGGTGGTGCTGCTGGGCGATGCGGTGCTGCAACCGCTGGGGGCGCCGCTGGTGGAAGTGATTGCCACCGCCAAGCGCGACCTGGCCATTGGCGAAACCATCGACGGACTCGGCGGCTACATGAGCTACGGCCAGTGCGAGCGCGCCGATATCACCGCAAACGCCGGGCTGCTGCCGATGGGCGTGGGCGAAGGCTGTGTACTCCGCCATGCGGTGGCCAAGGACCAGGTGCTGACCTACGACGATGTGCAGTTGCCGGCCAACCGCCTGATCGATCGCCTGCGTGCCGAACAGGCCAGCGTCTTTGCCGACGCTGCGGAACTGGCCGCCTGAGCGCAGGGACATCGGCCGGCGTCCGCGTACCGATGCCGCAGCCGATGGTCGCGCTGCCTGCCCGTCCCACCATCCGCGTCCTGCAGGCCGGGCGTGCGCTGGCCGCCACGATGGTGGTGCTCAGCCACAGCGTGCTGCCCACTACGCATCTGGTGCAGCCGTTACCGGCATGGCTGGCCGCAGCGCTGGCGCACGGCTACCTGGGCGTGGACTTCTTCTTCGTGTTGTCGGGCTTCATTATCTACTACGTCAACCATGCCGGTGCGGATACGCCGGGCTGGAGCTGCGATTACGCCAGCAGCCGCATCAGCCGCATCTATCTGCCGTACTGGCCGGTGGGTGTTGCGTTGGCATTGGCCTATACGCTGCGGCCCAGCCTGGATGATGGCGACATGGGCTGGTCTTGGTTTGCCACGCTGACCCTGTTGCCGATGGGTGGGCAATCCGCGTTGGGCGTGGCGTGGACGCTGAGTTACGAGCTGATGTTCTATGCACTGGCGTGGCTGTTCTTCCGTAGCGGGCATCCGCTGCGCTGCGCGCTGCTCTGGGCCGGCCTGACGCTGCTGTACGCCGCGCTTGGCGCGCCGTTCGCGCAGCCGGTGGAAGTTTCCTGGCGGGCGTTGTTGTTGCATCCCATCACGCTGGAATTCGTGTTCGGCATGCTGGCGGCACGCGCGGTACTGAGCGCTGCAGCATGGACGCTGTGGGTCAGCGCTGCAGTCGCGGTCGTGGCATCGGCGTGTTTCGTGCTCGATGGCATGCAACGCGCGCATTCGCCGCTGTTCGGCCTGGCGATCGCTGGCGCAGTGGTCGGGCTGGTGCGCGCGGAATGGCGCGGCTGGCTGCGTATCGGCCCGGTGCTGCTATCGCTCGGCAATGCGTCGTATGCGATCTACCTGGTGCATATGCCGCTGATGTCGCTGGTGGCACGCACCACGCGGCGGATGGGGCCACTGGCCACCTGGCCGGTGAACCTGCTGCTCAGCGTGAGCGCCGCGCTGCTGCTCGGCGTGGTCTATCACCTGTGCTACGAGCGCATCGCGCTGCGGCATGCGCGCCGCGTGTTGGCACGCCACGTGATCCATTGAAGTTTTGCGACCAAGCCGCGCGTGGATCGGCGCGCACGGCGCTAGGCAAATCGCGCTCACCCCGCCGCCTGCTCCAGCGCCATACCGAAGCGATCGTCGCACTGGGCTGCCGCCTCGGATAAGGCAGCGCCCACCAGCAGCAAGGTCGGCAAGCCCGGCAGCATGCCGGCGGCGGTAAGTCCCAGCTCGCCCAGCGTGGTCAGCCGGCGTTGCTGCTCGGGCCGGGTGGCGGCCTGCACGATGGCCGCCGGCGTGCTGGCCGGCAGATGCGCCAGCAACGCGGTGGCCAAGACATCGGCGCGGCGCAGGCCCATGTAGATGCCCAGCGTGGTGCCGCTGGCGGCCAGTGCGCCCCAATTCGGCTCGCCGTGATCGTGCGTATGCGCGGTGACGAAGGTGATGCCGTGGCAATGGCTGCGATGGGTCAGCGACACTTCCAGCGCGGATGCAGCGGCGAATGCGGCACTGACGCCGTTGATGATCTGCACGCCCACTCCGGCGCGGCGCAGGAAGCTGATCTCCTCGCCCGCGCGCCCGAACAGCAACGCATCGCCGCCCTTGACGCGCACCACGCGCAAGCCCTGCAAGGCGTAGCGCCGCATCAGCCGGCAGATGAAGTCCTGCGGCGTCGAGCGGCAGCCACCGCGCTTGCCGACCCGGATCACCCGCGCCTGCGGTGCGAGCTCGACGATCTGCGGGTTGGCCAGATCGTCCAGCAGAAGCACCTGCGCGGCAGCCAGCGCCTTGACCGCCTTGATGGTGAGCAGGTCCAGATCGCCGGGGCCGGCGGACAACAACACCACATCACGCGCGCAGGACGGAATGACTGACATGAGCAAGTCTCGCAATATGTGGAGGTCGGGACAGGCACTCAGGCGTGTCGGGGTTGCCGGCACAGCCGGGTGAGTTGCGGAACACAGGAGCCGCAGACCGTGCCGCAGCCCAGGCGTTGCTTGAGCTGGTGCAGGTCGGCGCCGTTGTCGATGGCGGCACGGATCGCAGCAGTCGACACCTGCATGCAGCTGCAGACGATCGGGTCGCAGGGCGCGCCCTGCGTCTGCGCAAACACCGCCAGCCGCGGACCGTACCAGGGCCGGCCTGCCAATGCGCTGCGCAGCAACGCCTGGTTGGCCTCGCGGGGCTGCGCCGCGCTAAGCAGCAGGCCGTCGATATGGTTGTGGCCGTCCTGCATGCGCCAGCCCA
The DNA here is from genome assembly GCF_056725285.1 of Xanthomonas sp. NCPPB 1826. Taxonomy (NCBI): domain Bacteria; kingdom Pseudomonadati; phylum Pseudomonadota; class Gammaproteobacteria; order Lysobacterales; family Lysobacteraceae; genus Xanthomonas; species Xanthomonas sp. NCPPB 1826. The sequence continues at coordinate 2,488,231 of NZ_CM161521.1, read as the reverse complement.
CACGACGCAGCAGCCCGCGGCGCAGGTCGCGGTACTCCAGCACGTCTGCACCGGCCGGCAGCTGCAATGCAGCGATCAGGCAATCGAGCCATTGCGCATCCGGCGCGCGTTCGCAGGCCGCATGCAGGACCGCCCAGTGCCCGCCGGCCTCGGCCAGCGACTCGGCATGCAGCCGCAGCGATGCATAGCCGCAGTCGCGCAACAGCGGCTGCAGTGCCTGTTGCAAGGCCAACGCATCGCCGCGCCGGGCAGCGAGCAGATGCCAGCCGAACACCGCCTTCTCCACCCGCACCGCCGCATGTTTGAGCTCGGGCTGTTGCGAGCGCGCATCCACCGCCGGGCTGCTCACTTCGTTGATGCCGCCGCTGGACAGGTGCTGCCCGCTCCAATGCATCGCGGCAAATACGCTGCCCGAGCGCAGCTCGTCGGACAGTTCCAGCGGCAGCACCAGCGCACCGCGCTTGCTGGCGATCTGCACCAGCTCGCCGGCGACCAGGCCGCGCCGCGCTGCGTCGTCCGGATGCATGCGCAACGCGGGTTCGGGGCTATGCGCAAACGCTGCCGGCACGCGTCCGCTGCGCGACATGCCATGCCATTGATCGCGCAGGCGGCCGGTCAGCAAGCGCATCGGAAAGCGGGCCGAGGTCGGCTCGGCCACCTTGCGATACGGCGTGGCGTGGAAGCGCGCGCGCCCGTTGCCAGTGGCAAACAGGCCATCGGTATAGCGCCGCGCCTGCCCGTGTGCGGCGCCGGCAGGGAACGGCCACTGCTGCGGCGCGTCATCCAGCAGCGGGTAATCCAGCCCGCCGATGTCCAGATCGCGCCCCACCGTCAAGGCGCGTTGCTCGTCGAAGATCTGCGCGGTGCTGTCGAACCCGAACAGACCTGCATCGCTGGCAGGTGCCAGACGCGCTTCGAGCCGGCGTGCCACTTCGCGGGCGATCCACCAGTCCGCGCGCGCCTGGCCCGGCGCGTCCACCGCCTTGCGCACGCGGGTGATACGGCGCTCGGAGTTGGTCACGGTGCCGTCCTTCTCGCCCCAGCTGGCGGCCGGCAACAGCACGTCGGCGTACGGCACGGTGTCGGTGCCGGAAAACGCGTCCTGCACGATCACCAGTTCGGCCTGTTCCAGTGCGGCGCGAATGCCATCCACCTCCGGCATCGAATGCACGGGGTTGGTGCAGACGATCCACACCGCCTTCAACGTGCCCGCACGCAGACGCTCGAACAACTGCACGGCCGGTGTGCCGGTCGTGGCACTCAGACGGCCGGCGGGCAAATGCCACAGACGTTCCAGTTCCGCACGATCGTCGGCATTGCCGATCTCGCGATGCGCCGCCAGCATCGTCGCCATGCCGCCGACCTCGCGCCCGCCCATCGCATTGGGCTGGCCGGTCAGCGAAAACGGCCCTGCGCCCGGCTTGCCGATCTGCCCCGTCGCCAGATGCAGATTGATCAGGGCCAGATTCTTGTCGGTGCCCTGCGCGGACTGGTTCAGGCCCATGCAGTACAGCGACAACGCCGCCGGGCTGCGTCCAAACCACTCGGCCGCCTGCACCAGGTCCTCGTGCGAGATACCGCAGATCTCGGCGCTCATGCGCGGGGTGTACTCGCGCAGCATGTGCTTGAGGGCGTCGAAATCCTCGGTATGCGCCGCAACGAAACGCTCATCCACCAGACCCTCCCAGATCAGGTGGTGCAGCATGCCGTTGAACAGGGCGACGTCGGTCCCGGGTTCGATCGCCAGGTGCAGGTCGGCCATGGCCGCGGTGTCGGTGCGACGCGGATCGATCACGACCCAGCGAATGGCGGGATTTTTCGCCCGCGCCTCTTCCAGCCGGCGAAACAGCACCGGATGCGCATACGCCATGTTGCTGCCGGCAAACAGTACCGTCTGTGCCAGCTCCAGATCCTCGTAACAGGTGGGCGGGCCATCGGCGCCCAGCGCCAGCTTGTAGGCGGTGACCGCGCTGGACATGCACAGGCGCGAGTTGGTGTCGATGTTGTTGGTGCCCAGCAGGCCCTTGGCGAGCTTGTTGAAGACGTAATAGTCCTCGGTCAGCAGCTGTCCCGAGAGATAGAACGCCACCGCGTCCGCGCCGTGCTCCTCGATGATCGCCGCCAGCTTGCCGGTGACGTGGTCGAGCGCCTGATCCCAGCTCACCGCCGCCCGCGGTGCCTGCCGATGGCGACGCAGCTCCGGCGCGAGTACGCGCCCCTGCGTACTGGCGGCGGTCTGCGGCAAGGCCAGGCCCTTGCTGCACAACCGGCCATGATTGGCCGGATGCAGCGGGTCGCCTTCGATGCCGACGATGCGTTCGCCATGCTTGTCGTGCTCGCTGTGGATCAGCACCCCGCAGCCCACCCCGCAGTAGCAGCAGGTCGAACGGGTGATGCGATGCATCGGTGCGGATGTGTGCGGCTGCACCGCCGCACCGATCAAAGGTAGCTGCTGGCCGTCGCTCATGCGGCCGGCTCGGCGACTGCATCCGGCAGCGATACCGGCTGCAACACGATCCATACCGCATCGGCTTCCACCTTGACCGGGTAACGCGGCGCGCAGCCCACATCCGGTGCGCAGGCCTGGCCGCTCTGCAAGGCGATCGCCCAGCCATGCAACGGGCAGGTCACCGTTTCGCCGGCCACGATGCCCTGCGACAACGGCCCGCCCTTGTGCGGGCAATGGTCTCGCAACGCAAACACCTGATCGCTGGCGGTGCGGAACAAGGCGATCGGTGCAATGCCCTCGATCTCGAGTACGCGCGCACCCAATGCAGGTAACTCCTGCAGCGCGCACACGCGAATCCACGCGGCCTGTTGCATGCTCATTCCTCCACCGTTGCGACCGGCGCGGCGATGCGCAAGGGTTGGTACTCCTGCCGCCGTTCGCCGGCGATACGCGCCTTCCACGGGTCGACCAGGCCTTCCAGCGAGTACAGCAGGCGTTCGTACAACGCACGCCGGTTGGCCGCGTCATCCACCACTTGTGCGCGGATGTAATCCAGCCCCACCCGTGCGATGTAGTGCACGGTGCGATCCAGGTAATACGCCTGCTCGCGATACAGCTGCAGGAACGCACCGGTGTATTCGCGCACTTCCTCGGCGGTGCTCACCTTGACCAGGAAGCGGGCGACCTCGGTCTTGATGCCGCCATTACCGCCCACATGCAGCTCCCACCCCGAATCCACCGCAATGATGCCGACATCCTTGATGCCGGATTCGGCGCAATTGCGCGGGCAGCCGGACACCGCCAGCTTCACCTTGTGCGGGCTCCACATATTGGCCAGCATGGTTTCCAGGTCGATGCCCATCTGCGTGCTGTTCTGTGTGCCGAAGCGGCAGAACTCGCTGCCCACGCAGGTCTTCACCGTGCGGATCGACTTGCCGTACGCATGCCCGGACTGCATGCCCAGATCGCGCCATACATCGACCAGATCTTCCTTCTTGACCCCAAGCAGGTCGATGCGCTGGCCACCGGTCACCTTGACCATCGGCACTGCGTATTTGTCGGCAACATCGGCGATGCGGCGCAGCTCGCCGGCATTGGTCACCCCGCCCTTCATCTGCGGAATCACCGAGAAGGTGCCGTCCTTCTGGATATTGGCGTGCGCACGTTCGTTGATGAAACGCGACTGTGGATCGTCGATGGCCTCATGCGGCCAGCTCGACAACATGTAGTAGTTGATCGCCGGCCGGCAGGTGGCGCAGCCGTTGGGCGTGCGCCATTCCATGAAGGCATACGCCTGCGCATGGGTCAGCAACTTGTGTTCGGCAATGGCGCGCCGCACATCGCCATGGCTCAGATCGGTGCAGGCGCAAACTGCCTTGGTTTTCGGCGTTTCCTGGAAGTTGGAGCCCAGGCAGTTCATCAGGATCTGCTCGACCAGGCCGGTACACGACCCGCAGGAACTGGCGGCCTTGGTGTGCTTCTTCACCTCGTCGACGGTGAACAACCCCTGCTCGCTGATGGCTTTGACGATGGTGCCCTTGCACACGCCGTTGCAGCCACAGACCTCGTCGCTGTCGGCCATCGCACTGGCGCGATCCTGTCCGCCGGTGCCGGCATCGCCCAGCGCGCTTTCGCCGAAGATCAGTTGATCGCGCTGCGCCTGGATCGGCGTGCCGTCCTTGAGCAGCTTGAAGTACCAGCCGCCATCGCTGGTGTCGCCGTACAGGCAGGCGCCGACCAGCACGTCGTCGCGGATCACCAGCTTCTTGTAGACCCCGCCGGCCGGGTCGGACAGCACGATCTCCTCGCAGCCATCGCCGCCCATGAAATCGCCGGCGGAAAACAGATCGATCCCGGTGACCTTGAGCTTGGTCGACGCCACCGAGCCGCGATAAATGCCGATGCCGAATTGCGCCAGGTGATTCGCGCACACCTTGGCCTGCTCGAACAGCGGCGCCACCAGTCCGTAGGCAATGCCACGATGGTTTGCGCATTCGCCCACTGCGTACACGCGTGGGTCGAAGCTTTGCAGACTGTCGTTGACCACGATGCCGCGCGCGCAGTGGATGCCGGCTTCTTCGGCCAGCCGCGTATTCGGGCGGATGCCCGCTGCCATCACCACCAGATCGGCCGGGATCTCGCTGCCATCGGCGAACTTCACGCCAATCACCTCGCCCTGCGCGTTGCCCAGCACTGCACTGGTCGCCGTGCTCAGCCTGAACTCCAGCCCGCGCGCGCGCAGGGCCTGCTGCAGCAGATTGCCGGCTACCGGATCGAGCTGGCGCTCCAGCAACCACCCGGCCAGATGCACCACGGTCACGTCCATCCCGCGCAGCTTCAGGCCATTGGCCGCTTCCAGCCCAAGCAGACCGCCACCGATCACCACCGCATGCCGCTTGCTGCGCGCGGTCTCGATCATCGTGCGGGTGTCTTGGATATCGCGGTAGCCGATCACGCCCTTCAATTCGTTACCGGGAATCGGCAACACGAGCGGCACCGAACCAGTGGCGATCAACAAGCGGTCGTATTCCGCCTCGGTGCCATCGGCGGCGATCACGCGGCGACGTACCCGATCGATGCGGGTGACCTCCTTGTTCAGATGCAAGCGGATGCCGTTGTCCTGATACCACTGCAACGGATTGAGCACGATATCGTCGAACTCCTGTTCGCCGGCCAACACCGGCGACAGCAGGATGCGGTTGTAGTTGGGATGTGGCTCGGCCCCGAACACGGTGATCTGGTACATGCCCGGCATCAGCTTGAGCAGTTCCTCCACGGTGCGGATGCCGGCCATGCCATTGCCGATGACGACGAGTCTGGGTTGCTTCATTGCCTGGATTCCTGTCGACATGTCAGACCCGCGCCGCGCCGGCGCTGGACCATTCGCTACGCCACTGTGTCTTGACCCCGGCCAGCAGCGCCCAACCACCGAGTGCGAACGCCGCGAACATCCACATGCCCATCGCATAACTGCCGGTGTGCTGCTTGAGCACGCCCAGGCCCGCAGCCAGCGCAAACCCGCCGATGCCGCCGGCCATGCCGATCAAGCCGGTCATCACGCCGATGTCCTGCGCAAACCGCTGCGGCACCAGCTGAAACACCGCGCCATTGCCGGCACCCAGGCACAGCAAGGTCAGTACGAACAAGGCCAGCGTCACCATTGCCCCACCCGCGCCAAAGCCTGCGATGCCCACCAGCGCAGCCACCAGCAGATAGACGGTGAGCAAGGCGCGCGTGCCGCCAATGCGGTCCGCAATCACACCGCCCAACGGACGCATCACCGAACCCGCCAACACGCAGGCAGCCGTCGCCCATCCTGCAGTACGCGCATCGAAACCGAACTGGTCGTGGAAGTAGCCGGGCAATGCACTGGCAAACCCGGAAAAACCGCCAAAGGTCACCGAATAGAAAAACATGAAGCGCCATGCGTCGCGATTAGCCACCAACACGCGGCCATAGTCGGACCAGCGCTTGCGCGCGACCGGTACTGGCGCTTCTTTCGCAATCAGGACGAATACGACCAGCGTCAGCAGCAGCGGAATGCATGCCAGTCCGAACACGTTCTGGTAACCGAACGCCAACGCCAACATCGGTGCGAACAACGCCGCCAGCACGGTGCCGGAATTGCCCGCCCCGGCAATTCCCATCGCGGTGCCCTGATGCTCCGGCGGGTACCAGCGCGAGGCCAGCGGCAGCGCAACCGCGAACGAAGCGCCAGCAATGCCGAGCAATACGCCCAGCAGCAACACCTGCCCCATGCTGTGCACGCCGAACTGCCAGGCACCAAACAACGAAGCGATCACCGCAAGTTGTGCAACAACACCCGCGCGCTTGGCACCGATACGGTCGGCCAGCATGCCCAGCACCAGCCGCAGCACCGCGCCGCACAGGATCGGCACCGCCACCATCAAGGCGCGCTGCTGCGTATCGAGCCCTAGCGATTGCGCAATCGGTACCTGCAGCGGACCGAGCAGATACCACACCATGAAGCTCAGGTCGAAATACAGGAAGGATGCGAACAAGGTGGGCGTGTGCCCGGATCGCCAGAACGAGCGCTGCATAGAGACCTCTTCGAATGCGATGGCCAAAAAAAAACGGCGCCCCTCCGGTAAAACCGGAAGGACGCCGTTGTCCTGGATGCGTGCGGATCGCCGTTGATCCGCTGCATCGTGTTCGTGTTGTGGCAGGTACGCCGTTGCACCTGCACGGAATCACTACGCAATCAACGTGCCAACTTGCTCACCTGAGCATCACGACGATACAAGTCATTGAAAAATAGCGCTTTGGATGCAGTCCGTCCGATTTCACGACAGTCTACCGACACGCCATTGCAGCTCACCAGTCCCGTCTTTTGTGCAGCCTTGCACCAACAGCGTGCACCCTGTATCGCAGGCTCTGTCGCTTGGCATGACTAACAGCGCCCAACAGAGCTAATACACGGCTGTGCTCGTAAGCCTCATCTAGGACGCGTGCATACCGATCAAATATCTAGGTCAAAAGCCGTGTCAGTCGAGCGCGCGGTGCCCTCGCCGCCCGCGGGACACGCCGTGAATCCGTCCGTGGAGGCTCGGTGGCAGCATCCATGCCGCCACACGGTCCCGCAATCGGCGAGGACACCGCACCAGGAAGTTTGCAGGCTGCTTTATTGAGAACTATGCACACCGAGCATCTCGACAAGTCCTTGCCCGCCCACCGTCGCGGGACCTTACGCTGCATGGATGCCGCGTAAGAGCCTACAGGGACGTACTTGCAGCGTGTCCTGCGAGGGTGGGCGGGCAAGGGCCCTGCACCAAGCCGCAGACCACATGCCTCGCGCCGTTGCCGTTGCCTCGGCTTTTGTCCGCAAGATCCAATGCATCCAGCGCACCCCAGCCTGACTTACCGCCTGATGCGCTCGGCACCCGGGCTCAGGGCGTATCGAACAACCGATTGCTGCGGTGGTCGCCCTCGGAGGAAACCACGCCCACGCGCGCGGCAGCGCGCCGATAGTTGTCCAGTCGATGGATGTCGCGCAGCCGCACGATGTCGTCTTCCTGGATGTCATGCCAGCCCCAGCGCTGGAACTGGGTCAGGAACCACTCCCCGTCCGACAGCCACGGCATGTTGACCGCGCCATCGCGATGGAAGGCCAGCGCTGTCACATCCTTCGCATGTGCCTCGGCTTCGACATCGGCATCCAGACAGGCAGCCAGATGCGCGGCCGACACCCCGATATGCTTCGGCTCGGCCAGCCATTGCGCACATTGCGCCCGATTTGCCGGGTCCGCATCCAGCCAGCGACAGGCATCCAGTACGCAGGCGGTCAGGCGTTCGCTCAACTCGGGTTGCAGCGCGGCGAATTCGCGTCGGCAAGCCAGCACCTTCTCCGGATGTCCGGCCCATAGCTCGCCACTGCGGATCACCCGGCGACCGCTGCCCTGCGCCTGCGCAACCGCAGCCCACGGCTCGCCGGAGCAATAGCCGTCGACCAGTCCACTGGCCAGGGCGTCCGGCATCTGCGGCGGCGGGATGCTGAGCACCTCCACGTCGCGCATCGGGTCCACGCCGCGCGCGGCCAGCCAATAATAGAGCCACAGCGCATGCGTGCCGGTCGGGAAGGTCTGCGCAAACACCGCGCGACGGCCCAGGCTGGCCAGCGCCTGCGGCAAGCTCTGCCCCTCTTCCAGGGCCTGCGCAAGCGCAGGCGCCAGCGTAATCGCCTGGCCGTTGTGATTGAGCGTCATCAACAGCGCCATCGGGCATTGCGGCCCGGCAATGCCCAGGTCGATCGCATACACCAGGCTGGCCAGCACATGTGCCGCATCGACCTCGCCGGCCAGCAGACGGTCGCGCACGCCTGCCCAGGAGGCCTGCCGTTGCAATTCCAGTTGCAGCCCATGGACGCGATCCAGGCCCAGCCGCTGCGCCGCGACCAGGGGCGCGCAATCGATCAGCGGCATGTAGGCCACGCGCAATACGGGGAGGTCGGCTTGGCTCATGTGTTCATCCCAGCAACTCGGCCATGGCCACGATGCGTCGCGCCACTTCGGCCAGTTTGACGCCCTGCTTCATCGCCTGCTGGCGCAGCGCCGCGTAGGCATCGGCCTCGCTCAGGCCGCGTTTTTCCATCAGCAGGCCCTTGGCGCGATCAATCAGCTTGCGGTCTTGCAGCGCCTGCTGCACATCGTCCAGGCGCTTGCGCATGCTGCTTTCCTGCGCAAAGCGCGCAAGCGCCACCTGCACGATCGGCGCCAGCCGCGCCGGCGCCAGGCCATCGACCACATAGGCGGTGACGCCGGCGCCGACAGCCGCATGGATCAAGGCATCGTCGCCATCGCCGGAAAACATCACCACCGGCCGCGGCGCATGTGCATGCAGCATCGACAGTTGCTCCAGGGTATCGCGCGAGGGCGAGTCGACATCGATCACTACCACATCCGGCTGCTGGCTCTGCACCGCGTGCAGCAAGGCACCGACCGAGGCCACATCGTCGAGCACCGTGTAACCGGCGCGCGTCAGTGCCTGACGCAGTTCGCCGATCGGCTTTTCGGTATCGTTGACCAGCAAGACACGCATTGGCGGCAGCGAGGCGTGGACGTGGCCTGATGGTGCCATGCAACATGCCGTCGGTGCGAGCCATCCTTTCGGAGTACGTCTGATGCCGTTGTTCCCGCTGTTCGCAAACCTGCAAGCGCGCGCCGTGCTGGTCATCGGCGGTGGCGAGGTCGCCACGCGCAAGGTGCTGGCGCTGCTCAAGGCCGGCGCGCAGATACGCCTGTATGCGCATGCGCTCTCGCCCGAACTGGCGGAACTGATGCAGGCCGGCCGTTTCGAACAACTGGGCGGCGAGTTCGATCCCGCCTGGATCGACGACGTGTGGCTGGTGGTCGCCGCCACCGACGATGGCGAGTTGAATCAACGCGTCGCCGCTGCCGCCGGTGCGCGTCAGCGCCTGGTCAATGTGGTGGACGATGCCGAGTTGTCGACCTATCAGGTGCCGGCCATCGTGGATCGCGACCCGCTGGTCATCGCCATTTCCTCCGCTGGTGCCGCACCGATGCTGGCACGCCGTCTGCGCGAACGGCTGGAACGCGAACTGGATGTTTCGGTGGGCCGCTTCGCCGGCATGTTCGCGCGTCATCGCGAGCGCATCCGCAGCCAGTTCCCCGACATGAACCGACGCCGGCGCTGGTTCGACCGCGTCATCGACGGCGACGTGCCCTTGCTGCTACAGGCCGGCAACGACGACGCAGCCGAAAGCGCCTTTATCGCCGCACTGGACGATGCCGGCGCGGTGCCGGCACGCGGCAGCGTGCAACTGGTCGGCACCGGCCCGGGCGATCCCGGCCTGCTCACCATCAAGGCGCTACGTGCGATGAATCTGGCCGACGTCCTGCTGATCGGCGACGACATCCCCGACGCGGTGCTGGAACTGGCAAGACGCGATGCCTCACGCCGCGCCTTGCCGCAGCAGGCCGACGCACAACAGCACCTGGTGCTGGAACTGGCCACAGAAGGCCTGCACGTGGTCGCGTTGCGCAGTGGCGCCGGTTACAGCGATGCCGATGCTACTGCCATCGAAGCGGCGCTGCAGGCGCGCGGCCTGGCCTGCGATCGGGTGCCCGGCATTGCTGCGGGGCTTGAAAAAATCAACGCATGAGCGCTGCGCGTGTGCGCTGATGACACTTCAGGCCTTCGGAAAGCGCTTGCGCGCACTGTCGCGCACGTCGATATCGAAGGTCACCTGCAACGCCGTCGGTTCGGCATGGCCAGCACCGGCATCGACGCTGAAGCGCAATCCCTCGCGGCTGGGCAATTGCCGTGCATGCTGTTCCAGCGCATCGCGCGGCACCGACAACTGCCAATGCCCGGCAGTGCAATTGCAGGCCGCGTCACCATCGCTCAGGCTGACGCTGTGGCGCAGCAGTCGCGCGCCCTGCCCGCTCGGCAAGCGGCTCAGATTCTCGATTGTGCGCCCGGCAAGCAAATCGGCCAATTCGGCTTCGTCGATGCGGAAGCGCAGCTGCTGAGCTTCAATCTGGATTTTCATGAATGAGCTGACTCCACTGCTCGGGCGTATTGCAATTGACGAACGCGGCGCGTTCGCTGGCGGTCACAGCGATGCGATGGCATTGCAGCGCAACCTGCAGGGCGCGCAGCGAACGTGACGAAACGGGGCCGGCCATCAGCGCAGTGAGCGCCTCACGCACCACGCCATCCAGGTACAGACGCATCGGCAGCATCTGGTCTTCAAAGGTAACGCAGCGCCGATGCGGTGGCGCCAACAGCTGCTCCAGCAATGACCGGGACAGCAGCGGCATGTCGACCGGCACCACCACCAGTGTCGTTGCATCGGCCAGCTGATCGATCACGCTGGCCAGGCCGCCAAGCGGCCCCAGGTCCGGCTGTGCGTCGGCAATCCCGGCGTAGTCCGGGCGATCGCCGCTGATCACCACATTGTGCGCGCCGGCATCGCGCAGCAACACCTGCATATGCTCCAGCAATGGACGTCCGCGCCACTGCAGCAGCGCCTTGTCCTGCCCCATCCGCGAGGAACGGCCCCCGGCCAGCACCACGCCCGTCCATGCAAGCCTCGCGCTCATGCCGTCTGCTCGCGGGCATGGCATCGCACGACGTGCAAGTGCTGGCTCACGGCGCAATCGCCGGTGCCGCCGGCTGCAGATGGCCCAGCCCGAACACCTGCGCTGTCGTACCGGGCGCGGCGCCTTCGTCCTGCGGCTCCAGTACCGCCCACGCATTGGCCTGCAACAACGGCGCCACGCGGAACGACTCCTGCTGCGGCAGGATCTGCACGCAGAGCACGCCGGCAGCGCTGCAGGTCAAACGTGCACGCAGGTGCTGCCGCCACAGCGGTCGTGCCTGCATCGGCGTCTCCAGCGCAACCTGCAAGCCGCGCTCGGCCGGCATGCCAAGCAAACCGCGCAGCGCCGGCTCCACGAAAAAGCGCAGCCCGGCAGCGCTGGCCATCGGATTGCCCGGCAAACCGACATACAGCGCACCGTCTGCGAAGCGCGCCAGCAACACCGGCTTTCCCGGCCGCACCGCAACCTTGTGGAACAGCACCGCCGCGCCATGCCGTGCCAAGGCATCGGGCACGAAATCGTAGCGCCCGCGCGACACCGCACCGGTGCTCAGAATCACCTCGGCGCCCGCATCGCGCGCCTGCGCAAGCGCCAGATCGAAGCCGGCATCGTCATCGCCCACCTGTCCATGCCAGACCAGTTCGGCACCGGCTGCACGCAGCTGGCTGAGCAGATAGCTGCTGGTGCCATCGCGAATCTGGCCAGGCCGCAACGGCTGCGCCGGATCGCCGATCAACTCGCGGCCGGTCGCAATCAAGGCCACACGCGGACGCCGCACCACCTGCACCCGCGCACAGCCCAGCCCGGCCAGCAGCATCAGGTGCGCGGCGAGCAGCACGGTACCGGCCTCGATCACGCGGTCGTGCAAGGCCACATCTTCCCCACGTCGACGAATATGCTGACCGGCGCGGATATCGGCGCGCAGCCGGATGCGGCCGGGCCGCGCGCCATCGTGCGCCAGCACGTCCACCTGCTCGATTGGCACCACTGCATCGGCACCGGCAGGCAAGCCGGCACCGGTCATGATTTCCCACGCGCTGCCCGCCGCAATGCCAACTACATCTTCGCCCGCGGCAACGCTGCCACCGATCTCGTGTTCGCTACCGGCGATCGCGCCACGGCCGGCCGTGACCAATGCAAATCCATCCATCGCGCTGTTGTCGAACGCCGGCAACTCGGCCGGGCTCGACAACGCCTGCGCAAGCACCCGTCCCTCGGCATCGGCGCTGTCCACCCACTCGCCGGCAAGCACGGCGATCTGCTGATGGACAATCGCAAGTGCGTCGGCGTAGCTGATCATGAGCAAGGCACGGTCGACCGGTGGATGACCTGGCTAGGATACCGGCCCCCGACGCGGCCGGTACAGGCGCAGCGATCGCGGCATCACCGCATGCTGCTGCATGTGCGCCCTCGTCTCGACCAGGGCGCACTTCGCTTGAAGCCGCTAGAACGCAGCGCCTACACGGCAGATCGCACAGTGGCACGTAGTTCCCCCACGGTATCTGTGCCGCATGCAACTCGTCGACCTTGTGGGCTGGCTCGCCAGTGCCGTCCTGATTGCCACCTTGATCCGCCAGATCTACAAGCAATGGCGCTCGGATGCGGCACAGGGCGTGTCTCGCTGGCTGTTCATCGGCCAGATCAGCGCCTCGGTGCTGTTCATCCTCTACAGCTACCTGGTCGACAATGCCGTGTTTATCGTCAGCAACGTATTGATCCTACTGACCGCCCTCACCGGGCATGTGCTGCACCGGATCAAGCAGCGTCGGATGGAGCGTCACGCGGGCAGTATTGGCTAGCCCTGCCGCGTTATTTGGCGGTTTTCTTCGTCGGCTTGCGCGGCTTGGTGGGTCCGGTTGACTTGCTGGCGGCAGACCGCGTCGCGGCCTTTTTCCCCGCAGTCTTGGGCGTTTTCTTCGTCATGGACGTGCGTGCCGGGCTTGCCTTTGCCACGGCCCGCTTCCGTGGCCTGGGCACGGCCTTGGCCTGCGTTGCTGGCTCGGCTACCGCTTCGGGCACACGCACGCTGATCCAGGTCGGCGCATGATCGCTGGCCTTTTCCAGTGCACGTACCCACTTGTCCACGCCGGCGTCCTGCAACTCGGGCGCCAGGGTGCGGTTGAGCAGCAGGTGGTCGATGCGCAAACCACGATCGCGCGCAAAATGCTGGCGAAAATAGTCCCAGAAGGTGTAGATCGGCGTTTCGCCGTGCACCGCAAGCAGGCTGTCGGTCCAGCCCTGCTCGAGCAGGGTCTGGTACGCCTGGCGACTCTCCGGCTGCAGCAACGCATCCTTGCGCCAGCCCTTGGGGTCGTAGATGTCGGCGTCGGTCGGCACCACGTTGAAATCGCCGATCAATGCTACCGGGTGCGGTAAGTCCACCAGCGTCTTGGCGTGCCGGATCAAGCGTTGAAACCACGCCAGCTTGTAGTCGAACTTCGGCCCGGGCTGTGGGTTGCCATTGGGCAGATACAGGCAGGCCACCACCACCCCGTGTATTGCAGCTTCCAGATAACGGCTCTGCGTATCGCCGCGGTCCCATGGCAGCCCGCGACGGATTTCCACCGGATCGGCGCCGCGCGCCAGCAATGCCACGCCGTTCCACGACTTCTCGCCCTGCCAGATCACGCCGTAGCCGGCGTCGCGGATCGCCTGTTGCGGAAAAGCGTCCTGCGTGGCTTTCAATTCCTGCAAGCCGACGATGTCCGGTTGCTCGCGCTGTAGCCATTCCAGCAGATGCGGCAGCCGGCTAGTGATGCCATTGACGTTAAATGTCGCTATCTTGCGGGTGGTGGCGGACATAGATGAGCGACCAGGCGTGCGTGATAGACCAGCATCGCCGCCATGGCATTAAGCAGATGCTCAAGCGAGGTGAAGCTCCGCTGGTATCGGCGCACGCGCTCACGCCTCGCAGACCATCAGCCTCCGTAGCCTGGCCCCACTACTCATTATTGGAGATCGCATGCGACCGTCCGCGCTTTGGATCGCCCTGCTGTGCGCCGGCTGCTCGCGCAGTCCGCCTTCGGTTACCCTGCCGGGCGCGCCTGAAAGCGCCAAGACCAATGTGCTGGAAGCCGGCGCCAGGGTCCTGCAACCGACCGGGCCGGTCGGCAAGCTCGACATCTACCTGGTGGGCTTCCATCCGATGAAAGACGCACCGGATGTACAGATGGAGGCGCATCACTACTGCCATCAGGTCAATGAAGACCTGGCGCAATGCGCGCTCTACGACGGCAATACCGATCAGGCCAACCTGACCGGCATCGAGTACATCATTTCCGAACAACTGTTCGCGCAGTTGCCGCAGCACGAGCGCAGCTTTTGGCATCCGCACAATGGCGAAATCCTGTCGGGCCAGCTGTCCGCGCCCAATCTGCCGCTGGTCGCGGAGAAAGAACTGATGCGCAGCAAGCTCAACAGTTATGGCAAGACCTGGCATACCTGGCACTCGCGCAACGGCACCGCCGCGGGCGATGCATTGCCACTAGGCGAGCCGATGCTGGCCTGGTCATTCAATCGCGATGGCGAGGTCCAGCAACCGTTGATCGATCAGCGCGACAAGCTGGCTACGTTCTCTACCGCGCAACGTCGCGCCAATCGCCAGGACCTGACCCCGCTGGCCAAGCCGCAGCACGGAGTGGATGCCTTGCGGCCGCACTTCGGCAATGCCGAACCGATCCCCGGGGTGGTCGACGCAAGCACCCCATCCGACTGAACCCTCAAAACCTGGCCGCCCATAGCAACTGCAATCGGGGGGCCAGGCATTCGAAGTCCATCGACAAGGTGCGGACGAGCGGACGCGATCTCACACGTCCATACCGTCACGCAGGCGCCGTAACGCCTTGCCCATCCACAGATGCCGGACACGCTGCATGCGCTCGACCGATGGCCCAGCGCGCTCTCGCTCATCTGCACCCTGCAGGCTCAACGTGACACAACTGCCCGCGCATGCAGGCGCAGTCTGCACATGCAGCAACACGCCCAGCTGCAGGCCGCGACCGCCATCGATCTGGTAGCGCACCGATTCACCCAGGCGCGCCTCACCACGCTGCAACCCGACAACACCGCGCCTACACCAGGTTGCCTGCAGCACCCAGCGCGATGCATGCCCATCGCCAGCCGCCAGCTCCGCCACTCCACGCAGGATGCGTCGCTGCACATTGGCATCGCACCACGCATCCAGGATCTGGTGCGGCTCGGCACGGATGATCAGGCGACGCATCCGCAGCATCGGATCTTCAGCGGCGGCAACCGGTGTTGCCGGCAATCCAGGCATGTCTCAGCGTCCAGCACCCTTGCTGCTGGCCTGCAGCGTCTTGGCAGCCGCCAGATGCTCGGCGACATGGCTGCGCGTGGTCTGCAGATGCGCCAGCACCTGTGGCGTCTTGGCCGCAGGAATCAGTTGCTTGTCCAGCGCCGCCAGCGCATCGGTGTGGTCCTTGACCATTGCCGTGACGTAGGCGGCCTCGAAGGCCTTGGTATCGAGCTTCTGCAACATCGCCAGTTCGGTCTTGCCCTTGCTTATCTGCGCCTTGGCAGCGGCAGCAAACAGGTCCGGCGACCACTTGGCCAGCTTCTGATTGTTGTCGGCATGCTCCTTGACCATCTGCTTCGCATAGTCGCGCACGCCACCTTGCACCTGCTTCTGCAGCGCCAGATTGGCCGCACTGATTTCACTGGTATTGATGGCGCTCAAGGTGCCCAGTGCCTCACGCTCCTTCGCGCTCGGGGCGCTATTGCCCGCCTGTTGCTGCGTGGTGGCAGGCATGCCGGCCTGCGTTGCATTCTGCGCGTGCGCAGCGGCGGTGATGCCTAAACACAGGGTCAGCGCCGCAAACATCGGGTGACGTACTTTCATGTGAATCTCCAGCCAGAGGGTGTGCATCCATGCTGGACCTGGTTGCGTGACCCGATCGTCGTACCGGTGTCGAAAGATGGAGAGGAGACGGTGCTGCAACGCAGTGCGCTTCACATGGAGTGAAGGTGGCATGGCGTCCTTGTTCGGCGCGGCGCTACGTATAGTGCAGGTAAGTTGCGCAACAGGCTCCTGCGCCGACGGAAGATGGTTGGGACCGTCAGACTGCTTTGGAACACCCAGCACTCAGCACCGCCGATGCTGCGATCAAGCGCTGTACGCATATGCTTCAGAGCTCCATCTGCCAACGGCCGCGTGCACGGCGGGCATGACGGTATATCAGTAGGCCGAGCATTATCCCTCCGACCGATCCGCATATCTGCTGAGATGGCCGACCCCATGCGCTAATCGATTGCATGCAGCGACTGCGTGCCAGGCAGGATCCCTGCGTGCACCGCTATGCGATGCCAAGGGCAAGCCGGCGCTACCGTAATGCTGCGCCAGCTTGCTGCCGGTCGATGTTATGGATACGCGGAGTGGGCGCAGGCCAACCTGACCTACGACAGCGCCCGCGCATCGAAGACTGCTGGGTCAGGCGCCGGGATCCGCAGGGCCCAACTGCTGCGCCGACAGGATTTCGTCGATGCGTTTGACGATTTGCGCCGCCTGCTCCTGCGACTCTGCGGCAGCAGTGATCTTCTCTGCACGTGCATGGAATACATCCCAGAAATCGTCCGGATGCTGGCGACGAATATCAGGCAATGCATCAGCAAGTTGTTTCAATTGCGCGTCGATATCGGGTGTCATTGAGGGTCTCCTTGTGTGCCCACGCTACCGCCGTGCTGGTGAGCCTGATGCCAACATGGCAGTCCTGTGCATCGCATGGCCTGTGTTTGCGCGACAATGGCGCCATGAGCAGCCACGACATCTCCCCTGCCAACGCCCGCCTGCGCGCGCTGCAAGGCGCTTTGCTGATCGATATCCGGCAGTTGCACGAACGTGCCGGCGGCCAGGCCGAAGGCGCGTTGGCGATTGCGCAACACGATCTGGAAACCACACCCGCACAGCATCTGTCGGAGCAGGCGCGCGAGATCGTGCTGATCTGCCAGAGCGGCAAGCGCTCGGCACACACGGCGGAGATCTTGCGCGCGCACGGCTATACGCAGGTGTCTTCGGTGCTCGGTGGCACCGCCGCGTGGACCAGCGCCGGCCTTCCCTTGGTGCGCCCTACCCTGCCGCCCGACGAGCAGGATTTTCTCGAGCGCTATTCGCGCCATCTGCGCCTGCCGCAGGTCGGTCTGGAAGGCCAGCAGCGCCTGGCGCAGTCGCGCGTGTTGCTGGTCGGTGCAGGTGGTCTCGGCTCGCCGGCGGCGTTCTATCTGGCTGCCGCCGGGGTCGGCCACCTGCGGATCGCCGATGACGATGTGGTGGACCGCAGCAATCTGCAGCGCCAGATCCTGCATGTGGAAGACAGCGTCGGCGTTGCCAAGGTCAGCTCGGCCGCGCAGCGCATTGCCGCGCTCAATCCACGCGTGCAGGTCGAGGCGCTGCAGGCACGCGTGACTGCCGGCAATGTCGAAGCCCTGTTGAAGGACGTGGATGTAGTGGTCGACGGCGCCGACAATTTTCCTGCGCGCTATCTGCTCAACGATGCCTGCGTCAAACTCGGCAAACCGCTGGTCTACGGCGCGGTACAGCAGTTCGAAGGGCAATTGAGCGTGTTCGATGCCGGCCGCAAGCGCGGCCATGCACCGTGCTATCGATGCCTGTTTCCCGAGCCGCCACTGCCCGAATTTGCGCCAAGCTGCGCCGAGGCCGGCGTGCTGGGCGTGCTGCCCGGGGTGATCGGATTGCTACAGGCCACCGAGGCGATCAAGTTGCTGCTGGGCATCGGCGACACCCTCACCGGGCGCTTGCTCAGCTTCGATGCGCTGGCAATGCGCTTTCGCGAAATCCGGCTGCCGCCCGACCCGCATTGCCCGGTGTGTGCGCCCGGCGTTGCATTCACCGGGTATGCCGACTACGCCGCATTCTGCGGCAGCGCCGTCGGCTGAGAACGGCCTGATCGGTGCTGTTGCAGCCTCGCGTCCAGACGCCGCGTTCCCGCGTACGACGTGGACGGGACGGTCTGCCACACCGGGCTGCGCCATCCATTTTGGTTGCCATCAGCTCGCGCAGCGTCGGCGTTTAGTGCCGAAGGCGCGAAAGGACCGGCGTGCAGCCGATAGTGCCCGCCTGGCGGCGAGCGCGGCCCCGCCGGTTGTCGCGCGTGCTGCACCAAACACTCAAAGCGCGTAAGGAATCACCCGCACGCTCTCGCCCGCCTCGAAGCGCCGCGCCTGCTCAGGCAACACAATCAAGGCATTGCTGTCGGCCGCGCCACGCAGCAGATGCGATGCATCACCACGATGCGGCAATGCCGTCAGACGCCCGTCTTCGCCGCACTCCAGCCGCCCGCGCAGGAACTCCAGGCGCTCGTGGCGTTTTTCCCACGGACTGGCCAGGGCTGCATGCCACAGCGGACGCGGCTCGCTACGTCCCTGCAGGCCATCCAGCAACGGCACGCCGTAGGCGATCAGCGTCGCCAGCACCGAGACCGGATTGCCCGGCAGGCCCAGCACCAGGCAGCGGCCGATCTGGCCCAGCACCGCCGGCATACCCGGGCGCATGCGCACGCGCCAGAAGTGGATGCGGCCGAGTTCGCCGATCAGCTGCGGCAGATAATCCTTTTCCCCCGCCGAGACGCCGCCGCAGGTGATCACCACGTCGAAGGCCGCAGCCGCGTCCTCCAGCATGGTGCGGATGCGTTGCGGATCGTCCGGCAGGGTCGGCCATGCGGTCGGCGCGTAGCCTAGTGCGCGCAGCTGCGCCATCAGCATGTCGCGGTTGCTGTTGTAGATCTGTCCCGGCCCCAACGGCATGCCCGGCTCCACCAGCTCATCGCCGGTGGCCAGCACCGCAATGGTCGGCCGCGGCGCCACCGCAAGCCGCGACAGACCGAGCGCAGCCGCCAGTCCGATCCGCGCAGGCGTCAACACTTGGCCACTCTGTACCACCAGATCGCCCGCGCGCACGTCACTGCCGGCCTGGCGCACCGCCGCACCCGGCGCAGGCATGCTATGGAAACGCACCACGCCATCGCGTTCCTGCGCATCCTCTTTCGGGATCACCGTATCGGCGCCATCGGGCAGCGGCGCACCGGTGGTGATGCGCAGGCACTGCCCGGCGCTCAGCGTGCCGGTCCAACGTTCGCCAGCGAACTGTTCGCCGACCAGCTGCAACGCCGCATCGCCGCCAGCGACATCGGCATGCCGTAACGCGAAGCCGTCCATTGCGCTGTTGGCAAAGGGCGGCAACGCAATCGGTGCGATCAGATCGGCAGCGCTGATCCGCCCATCGGCACGCGAGGTGGCGATGTTCTCGTCGGGCGGACGGCTATTGGCGGCGACGGCCTGCAGGATCTGCAGCGCCTGTGCATAGGGAATGCGGGAGGGATAGTCGGTCATGGCACGCAGGATACCAGTGCACCACGACGACTCAGAACGCCAGGCACTGCCAGTGCAGATGCCAGAAGGAATCACTGCACTTTTCTGGCGTAGCTCGCGGCACTCGACCACGGTTGCAGCCGCTGCGGCCCCCCACCTGACGATCATTCGCCAGGCACGGACCGTTCCCTGCTTACTTGCCCTTGACGTGCTTCATCAACCGTCTTTTGCGCGCCACCTGCCGTTCGGTGAGGGTGTTCTTCTTGCCCTCGTACGGATTGGCACCTTCGCGGAAGATGAAACGCACCGGCGTGCCGACCAGCTTGAAGCGCTTGCGGAAGAAGTTTTCCAGATAGCGCTTGTAGGACTCCGGCAACACTTTCAGGCGCGTGCCGTGCACGATGAAGGTGGGCGGATTTGCGCCACCCGGATGCACGTAACGCAGCTTGGAGACGTGGCCACGGATGCTCGGCGGCGGATTGGTCTCGTAAGCGATTTCCAGCGCCTGGTTGACTTCGCTGGTGCTGAACTCGTGCGTGGCCGACGCGTGTGCACGGTGGATCGCCTGGAACAGCTCGCGCATGCCCGAGCCGTGCAGCGCGGAAATCCGCACCGCCTCGGCCCAGCTGACAAAGCCCAGCTTGCGCGATAGCAGGTCTTCGGCCTGCGCACGCTGGTAGTCGCTCTGCCCGTCCCACTTGTTGATCGCCACCACCAGGGCGCGGCCAGCGTCCAGGATGGCGCCCAGAATGGTCGCGTCCTGGTCGGTGACGCCTTCGCCCGCATCCAGCATCAGCACCGCAACCTGGCATTGCTCGATAGCCTGCAGCGTCTTGAACGCGCTGAACTTCTCCACCGCCTCCTCGACCTTGCCGCGGCGACGCAGGCCGGCCGTATCGATCAAGCGGTACTGGCGCCCGTCGCGGTCCATGTCCACGGCGATCGAATCGCGCGTGGTGCCCGGCACTTCCGAGGCAATCATGCGTTCTTCGCCGAGCAGGCGATTGACCAGCGTCGACTTGCCCACGTTCGGGCGCCCGACGAAGGCGATGCGCACACGCGCCGGGTCGGTATCCAGCAGCTCGCCGGCACCTTCCTCGGGCAGACGTGCGCCGACTTCCTCAAGCAGTTCGTCGATGCCTTGCCGATGCGCGGCAGACAACGCCACCACATCGGAGAAACCGTAGCGCGCAAACTCCGAGCGCACGGTCTCCTCGTCGGTGCCGTCGATTTTGTTGATGACCAGCACGGTCGGCCGCGCCAGCTTGCGCAGCCAGGCCAGGATCTCGTCGTCCAGCGAAGAGGCGCCTTCGCGGCCATCGACCACGAACAGCACCAGATCGGCTTCGCCGGCAGCGGCGCGGGCCTGCCGCGCGGTGGCGCCGGCCAGGCCTTCCTCGTCGCCGGCGATACCGCCGGTATCGACGACGATGAACGGGCGTTCCTCGTCGAGACGACAGACCCCGTAATTACGGTCGCGGGTGACGCCGGGCTGGTCGTGGACCAGCGCGTCACGGGTGCGCGTCAGCGCATTGAAGATGGTGGACTTGCCGACATTGGGCCGTCCGACCAGGGCGACCAGGGGCAGCATCGCGAAGTCCTTATTGTGCCAACCGGAAGGCGGTGATATCGCCATCGGTGTTTTGTACCAACAGAATGCCGTCCACGACGATCGGCTGCGCCAGCAGCGTGTCGCGTCCAGCGCGAGCGCGCGCGGCCAGTGCACCGTCGCTGAGTTTCAGCCAGTGCAGATAGCCCTTGTAATCGCCGACCACAGCGTAATCGCCCTGGATAGCGACGCCGGTCAGGGAGCGACGCGCCAGCGCGGCCTGCGACCACATCGCCGCACCGCTGCTCTTGTCCAGGCCCCACACCGAGCCGGCGTTGTCGGACACCACCACCACCGCCGACGACACGCCAACGCCACCGGCGCCGCCGTGATCGCGCGTCCACAGCGGACGGCCGCTCGGGCCTTCCAGTGCGAGGGTTTCGTTCTTGAAGCTGGTCGCATACAACGTGGTGCCGTCGAGCACCGGGGCACCGTCCACATCGGACATGCGCTCCAGCTCGGTGCGGCCTTCCGGCACGCCGATCGCCTGCTCCCACAACGGGCGGCCGTCCTGCAGCGCCAGGGCGCTCAAGGTGCCGCTGTCGTTGCCGACGAACAGCACGCCCGGGCCGGTCACGATCGGCGCATTGCCGCGCACCGACAGGGTCGGGCCTTCTTCGGCATGGAACCAGCGGCGCTCGCCGGTAGCCGCGTCGAAGGCACTGACGCGACCATCGTTGCTGCGCACCAACACCAGGTTCTGTGCAATCGCCGGTGCGGCGATGACTTCGTTCGGCACCTTGGCACGCCATTTTTCGGTGCCATCGGCCTGGTTCAGCGCAATCACGTCACCAGATAGCGTGCCGATCACCACCAGGCCTTCGCCGACGCCGGGGCCACCGGACAGGCGCTGCTTGAACTTGCGATCGTTACGCTCTTCCTTCTTGGGCTTGTATTCCCACACGCGCTTGCCGGTCTGCAGGTCCAGCGCCTGCACGCCGCCGGTAATCGCCGCGGCGTACACCTTGCCATCGGCCACCGCCGGACGCTGGCGCACACCGATATGGCCTTCGCCCTTGCCCACGCCGGTGGACCAGATCTTGTCGACCTTGACCGACGGCTCGAACTTGACCAACTCGGCAGGTTCCTGCGCCTTCTTGGCAGCAGCGTCCTTCCCGGCGAACCAGCCCTTGACGGTGCTGCAACCGGCCAGCGACACGCCCATCAGGGCGATCAATGCAATGCGCTTGTACATATCAACCTGCTTCATCAAATCTGCTCCGCCGGATCGGGCACCTTGCCGCCCACATCCATCAGCTTGGTTTCCAGCAAACGGCGCTGCGGCGAGGCCACGTCCACCGTGGTCAGGGCCTTGGCGTAGAGCGCACGCGCCTCATCCGGCTTGCCCTGCACGACCAGCGCATCGGCGCGGATCTCCAGGCTGGTGTGGTCCTGTGCATCGGCCAGCAGCTTGATCGCTTCGTCCGGCTTGCCGCTTTCGGTCAACACACGCGCCAGGCGCTGCTGCACGATCTGCTTGAGTTCGCCTTCGGCAGGCACATCGCGCAGGGTCTTGATCGCTTCGGCATGCTTGCCGGCATCCACCTGGGCCTTGGCCAGACGCAATGCAGCCAGTTCGGCGTAGACACCGCCCTTGCCGTCGTCAAGCGCCACGATGTCCTTGGCCGCCTTGTCCAGGTCCTTGCCCTGGATGGACTTGACCACCGCTTCGTAACGGGTATTGGCTTCCACCGATTGGGTGGCGGTGTGCTTCTGCCACCACTGCCAGCCCAGGATCAGGGCCAGGCCCACAACGACGCCGCCTACCAGCCCTGCGCCATTCTTTCTCAACCAGGAACGAACGCGTTCGCCTTGTTCGTGTTCGTCCAGCAGATCGTCGATCGCCATGCGTACTCTCGCTCCGTCATCCCGGAGGCGCGGAACATCAATAGGGAAAAATGAAAAACCGCAGTCCGCTTCACTCGGAAGCAGGTACCACGGAGCCGTCGGAGGATACCGCAAAACGGGCCACGTTAGCGCGCTGGAACGGTTTCACATCGACGATACTGCCGCCTTGCTGAACCTCTACCGCCGACGCATTACCCAGCACGATGCGACCCACCTGCCCTGGCGAATAACTGCGACGCTCGCCGGCACGCACCAGTGCTTTTTCAACCGCGCTGCCATCCGGTGCCAGAATCTGCACCCAGCTGTCGCCGCTGAAACTCAACGACAAACTGCCGCCACTGGCGGCCGACGCTGCAGGGGTCTCGACCTCGGGCGTGGCCCGCGGCACCGGCGTCATCGACGCGATGTACGGCGCCGGCTGCTCGCGCGGCGCACTGGCCGGCGGCGTGGCAGTGTTGGCCGGGGTGCCGGTCCCGGGCGCTTCCGGCATGCTGTCCAGCGATACCGTGCTGGGCGCCTTGCCATCCAGATGCGAACGGGTCGCGTACCACACCGGCACCGCGAACACGCCGGTGATCACCACATACATCGCCTTGCGTGCCGTGCTTTCCAGAATGCGCCGCGCCCGCGGCGTATGCGTATGGCTGACCAGCTTGACCGGCTCGATCGGCGCAATCGCCGCCTGCTGCAGCAGTGGCTCCAGGTCCACATGCAGCAGCCGCGCATAGCTGCGCAACTGACCGCGCACAAAGACCGGCGCACCCAGGCGTTGCCACTCTTCCTGCTCCAGCGAGCGCACCACGTGTGCCGGCATGCGCAGCTTGCCGGCGACCTCGTCAACGCTCAGACCTGCCGCTTCGCGCGCGTCGCGCAAATGCTGTCCGCAGCCCTTTTCCTGCTCAAAAGGGTTCGGATTGGAATCACTGATCACAATGCATTGGCCCCGGGGTTAGCGGTCGCTGCGTCAGGAAATTCCTTGACCAACCGCTGTTGATAACGGCTGGCAGCTACCTTGTCGCCTAGCCCTTGCTCAATCTGAATGGCGAGTTGTAACACGGAAGCGGTTGCCGGTGCAGCCGCAAGCCGTCGTTCAATAAACGCGCGTGCTTCGAAATAATTGCGATTGGTTGCTTCGGAGCGCGCCATCGACTCGAGTGCGTACGGATTCCGCGGATCCAGTTCCAGCGCCTTGCGCAAGTCGCCGGCCGCACGCTGCGGCTGCCCCGCCTTGAGTGCACAGCCACCTGCATTGCCCAACGCGGAGGCTGGCGATGCGTAGTTTCTGTCGGTCAGGGCGCGATCGAACCAGATCAGCGATTCGGCCGGCGAGCCGTTCGCGCACAACCATGCGCCGTAATTGTTCAGGACATCGCCGCGCTGCGGCGCAAGTTCCGCGGCCCGGCGGTATGACGCGCCGGAGCCGGCGACATCGCCCTTGACGCCTTGAATCAGCGCCAATAGACCAATGGCATCCACCGACTGGGGATCTTTCTTCAAGGCTGCACGGACCTGCTCTTCGGCAGCGGCGTAGTCGCCTGTCTGTAGCCGATTATTGGCCAGGCCGAGCTTCTCCTGCACCGCCAGACGATTCTTTGTCTCGGTGCTGTCGCGGAACGAATGCACCTGCGCGACCTCCTCGACCGTCTCGACCGAGCCCGCCTTGGCATTGCGACCACCGCAGCCGACCGCGCACAGTGCGATCGCCACGGCCGCCATGGCCGCTAGATCACGCTGCCGCATCTCGACCGGCCTGCCCTTCCAGGGTGCGCAGGAAATCCGCCTGACGACGGGTGCGGTCCATGACCTGCCCTTTGAGCTGTCCGCAGGCGGCATCGATATCGTCGCCACGGGTACGCCGGACCATCGTCAGCACTTGCGCGTCGAGCAGAATCTTCTGGAAAGCGCGGATCTCGGTCTCGCCCGAGCGCTCGTAGCGCGTGCCCGGGAACGGATTGAACGGGATCAGGTTGACCTTGCCGGCGTCCTTGGACTGCACCGCATTGTCGAACTGACGCATCAACCTGGCCAGCTGGCGCGCATGCTCGGGCTGGTCGTTGATGCCCTTCATCAGGGTGTATTCGAAGGTGACCGAATCGCGCTTCTTGTTGCCGCGCAGATAGCGCGCGCAGGATTCCATCAGCTCGGCGATCGGGTATTTCTTGTTCAACGGCACCAGGCTTTCGCGCAGCGTGTCGTTGGCCGCGTGCAGCGAGACCGCCAGCGAGACATCGCTTTCGGTCGAGAGCCGGTCGATCATCGGCACCAGGCCCGAAGTCGACAGCGTCACCCGCTTGCTGGCCAGGCCGTAGCCCAGATCGTCACGCATCACGCTCATGGCGCGCACGACGTTGTCAAAATTCATCAGCGGCTCGCCCATGCCCATCATCACCACATTGGTGAGGCGGCGCTGCTGGTGCGGCACGTTGCCCAGATGGCGTGCCGCCACCCACACCTGCCCGACGATCTCGGCGGTGGTGAGGTTGCGGTTGAAGCCCTGGGTGGCGGTCGAACAGAAGGTGCAGTTCAGACCGCAGCCGACCTGGGACGACACGCACAGCGTGCCGCGGCCCTTGTCGGGGATATAGACGGTTTCGATCGCGTTCTTGCCGTCGGTACCCATGGCCAGCAGCCACTTGTGGGTCCCGTCGGTGGAGGGCTTGTCGAACACGACATTCGGGACGAGGACCTCGGCGTGCTGGTGCAACTTCGCACGCAGCGCCTTGCCGAGGTCCGTCATCTGGTCGAAATCAGTGACGTAGCGATGGTGGATCCACTTCATCACCTGATGGGCACGGTAACGCGCTTCGCCGAGCGTGTCGGCGAAGAAGCGCTCCAGTCCCTCGCGGTCGAGGTCGAGCAGGTTCTGCTTGCGCAGTTCCGGGGTACGGACGGGGACGTCCTGCAGCACGGAGGGGATCACGACCTCATTCACGATTCGACTCTCTCGGCCTCAGCGCGAGACCACTTCGGTGGCGGCAAAGAAATACGCGACTTCGTTGGCAGCGTTCTCGACCGAATCCGAGCCGTGGGCGGCATTGGCATCGATCGAGTCGGCGAAGTCGGCGCGGATGGTGCCCGGCGCAGCGTCCTTGGGATTGGTCGCGCCCAGCAGGTCACGGTGTGCGGCAACGGCGTTCTCGCCTTCCAGCGCCTGGATCATCACCGGGCCGGAGATCATGAACTCGACCAGCGCGTTGAAGAACGGACGCTCGCGGTGCACGGCATAGAAGCCTTCGGCTTCACGACGCGACAGCTGCTTGTACTTGGATGCCACAATCTTCAGGCCGGCCTTTTCGAAACGGCTGTAGATTTCGCCGATGACGTTCTTGGCAACGGCGTCGGGCTTGATGATGGACAGGGTGCGCTCCAGCGCCATGGGAGGATCTCCGTTGGGCGGGCCACTGAAGGCCCGAGATTATCATGAAAAAAACCCGCGTCAAAACGCGGGCTTAGGCTTCTTTGCGATGGTCAATTCTATCTCTTCATCGCTGCGTTTGCACACCGCCCCCTGAATCGTGCTGCATTGCCGCATGACCGGTGCGCCATGCTGCCCGTAGACTCAAACAATCGTTTGATTGAGTTCCGCCCCGCGCATGCCCAAGCCCGCCCACTTCTCCACCAAGGACCGCATCCTCGGCGCGGCCGAGGAGCTGTTCGCCCAGCATGGCTTCGCAGGAACCTCGCTGCGCCAGCTGACCACCCAGGCCGACGTCAATATCGCGGCGGTCAATTACCACTTCGGGTCCAAGGAAAACCTGGTCAACGAGGTGTTCCGTCGCCGCATGGACGAGATGACCGCCGCGCGCCTGCAGCAACTGGAGGCGGCCAGGAAGTCACAGCCAGGCGAACTCACCGCGGTGCTGGCGGCCTTCGTCGAGCCGGCGCTGGCGATGGCGCAGGACCGCCAGAGTGGCGGCGCGTTCGTGCGCGTGATTGCGCGCGCCTATGCCGAAAAGAACGACAACCTGCGCAAGTTCCTGTCCGATCACTACGGGCATGTGCTGCGCGAGTTCGGCAAGGCCATCGCTGCCTGCGTGCCGGGCCTGAGCAAGGAAGAGCTGTACTGGCGCCTGGATTTCCTCGCCGGTGCGCTCACCTATGCGATGGCCGATTTCGGACTGATCAAGCGCCCGGCCGGGGTCAGCGAGGCCGACCACCGCGCGCGCGCCGCGCGCGAACTGATTCGTTTTGCGGAACCCGGTTTCCGTACCCACTCCACACCGTAGTCGCTCACACCAAAGGCTCATCGCTATGTCCAATCCGTTGCTAGTCCGTCGTGCTGCCGTGCTCGGTGCCGGCGTCATGGGCGCGCAGATCGCCGCGCACCTCACCAACGCCGGTGTCGACACCGTGCTGTTCGACCTGCCTGCCAAGGAAGGTCCTGCCGACGGCATCGTGCTCAAGGCCATCGCCAACCTCGGCAAGCTCAGCCCTGCCCCGCTCGCCAGCAAGGCCCTGGCCGAGGCGATCACGCCGGCCAACTATGAAAGCGGTCTGGAGCAGCTGCGCGATTGCGACCTGATCATCGAAGCGATCGCCGAGCGCATGGACTGGAAGCAGGACCTGTACAAGAAGATCGCCCCGTTCGTGGCCGATCACGCCGTGCTGGCCTCCAACACCTCGGGCCTGGGCATCAACAAGCTCTCCGACGTGCTGCCCGAGCAGTTGCGTCACCGCTTCTGCGGCGTGCATTTCTTCAATCCGCCGCGCTACATGCACTTGGCCGAGCTGATTCCGGCCAAGGGCACCGATAAGGCCGTGCTGGAAGGACTGGAAAGTTTCCTGGTCACCACGCTGGGCAAGGGCGTGGTGTATGCGAAGGACACCCCGAACTTCATCGGCAACCGCATCGGCGTGTTCTCGATCCTTTCCACCATCCACCACACCGCCGAGTTCGGGCTGGGCTTCGATGAAGTCGATGCGCTGACCGGCCCGCTGGTCGGGCGCCCGAAGTCGGCGACCTACCGCACCTCGGACGTGGTCGGCCTGGACACCATGGCGCACGTGATCAAGACCATGGGCGACACCCTGCCCGACGATCCGTGGCACCAGTACTTCAAGTCGCCCAAGTGGCTGGATGCGCTGATCGGCAAGGGCGCGCTCGGCCAGAAGGTCGGTGCCGGCATCTTCCGCAAGGTCGGCAAGGACATCGTGGTGCTGGACCTAGAGAAGCAGGATTACAGAACCGCCGATCGCAGCGCGGCGCCGGAAGTGGCCGAGATCCTCAAGATCAAGAACCCGGCCGAGAAGTTCGCCAAGCTGCGCGAAAGCCAGCACCCGCAGGCGCAGTTCTTGTGGGCCACGTTCCGCGACCTGTTCCACTACAGCGCCTACCACCTGGCCGATATCGCCGAGACCGCGCGCGACGTGGATCTGGCGATCCGCTGGGGCTACGGCTGGTCGCTCGGCCCGTTCGAGACCTGGCAGGCCGCCGGCTGGAAGCAGGTAGCGCAGTGGATTGCCGAAGACATCTCCAACGGCAAGAGCATGAGCAGCGCGCCGCTGCCGAACTGGGTGTTCGACGGCCGCGATGGCGTGCATGCGGCCGAAGGCTCGTACAGCCCGGCGCGCGACGCCAAGCTGCCGCGCTCGGCACTGCCGGTGTACAAGCGCCAGCGCTTCCCCGATCCGCTGCTGGGCGAGCAGTTCTCGCCGGGCGAGACGGTGTTCGAAAACGACGGCGTGCGCATGTGGCATGACGGCGACGACATCGCCGTGGTCAGCTTCAAGACCAAGATGAACACCGTCTCCGATCACGTGCTCAACGGTCTGCAGGAGGTCGTCGGCCGCGCCGAGAAGGACTTCGCCGGGCTGGTGATCTGGCAGCAGAAGGAGCCCTTCTCCGCCGGCGCCGATCTGGCCGGCGCGCTGGGTCTGCTGCAGGCCGGCAAGGTCGATGCATTCGAAGCGCTGGTCGCCAACTTCCAGGCCACCAGCCAGCGCATCAAGTACGCGCAGGTGCCGGTGATTTCGGCCGTGCGCGGGCTGGCGCTGGGCGGCGGCTGCGAGTTCCAGATGCACAGCGCCAAGACCGTGGCCTCGCTGGAAAGCTACATCGGTCTGGTCGAAGCCGGCGTCGGCCTGCTGCCGGCCGGCGGCGGCCTGAAGGAAATCGCCGTGCGCGCCTCGCAGGCCGCAGGTCCGGGCGGCGATGTGTTCGCCGAGCTGAAGAAGACCTTCGAGACCATCGCGATGGCCAAGGTGTCCAATTCGGCGGTCAATGCCAAGGAGCTGGGCCTGCTGCGCGCCACCGACAAGGTGGTGTTCAACAGCTTCGAGGCGCTGCACATCGCCAAGGCCGAAGCGCGCGCACTGGCCGAAGGCGGCTACCGCGCCCCGCTGCCGGCACGTCGCATCCAGGTCGCCGGCGACGTCGGCATCGCCACCTTCAAGATGCTGCTGGTCAACATGCTGGAAGGCCGCTTCATCAGCGACTACGACTATGAAATCGCCACCCGCATCGCCACGGTGATGTGCGGCGGCGAAGTCGATCGCGGCGCACTGGTCGACGAAGAATGGCTGCTCAAGCTGGAGCGCAAGCACTTCGTCGAACTGGCCCAGCAGGAAAAGACCCAGGCGCGGATTGGGCACATGCTCAAGACGGGTAAGCCGTTGAGGAACTGAGATTCGGGATTCGGGATTGGGGATTCGTAACAGCGGCTCCCCTGCCCTCCAACATTCTCGCTTCCACCAAATTCATCCGCCGGGCAGGAACATTCAGGAATCAGGATCCGCTGTTGCGAATCCCTAATCCCGACTCCCCAATCCCGGCTATCGGAGATAGCCATGAGCAAACAGATTCAAGAAGCCTACATCGTCGCCGCCACCCGTACGCCGGTCGGCAAGGCGCCCAAGGGCGTGTTCCGCAATACCCGTCCCGACGACATGCTGGCGCACGTGTTGCGTGCAGTCGTGGCGCAGGCGCCAGGCATCGATCTGTCGCGGATCGACGATGCCATCATCGGCTGCGCGATGCCCGAGGGCGAGCAAGGCATGAACGTGGCGCGCATCGGCGTGCTGCTCGCCGGCCTGCCCAATAGCGTGGCCGGCCAGACCATCAATCGTTTCTGTTCGTCCGGCATCCAGGCCGTGGCGATGGCCGCCGACCAGATCCGCCTGGGCAATGCCGACCTGATGCTGGCCGGCGGTACCGAGTCGATGTCGATGGTGCCGATGATGGGCAACAAGGTCGCCATGTCGCCCAACGTCTTTGCCGACGACCATGTCGCGATCGCCTACGGCATGGGCATCACCGCCGAGAAAGTGGCCGAGGAATGGAAGGTCTCGCGCGAGGATCAGGATGCATTCGCGCTCGCTTCGCACCAGAAGGCGATTGCCGCCATTGCCGCCGGCGAATTCCGCGACGAAATCACTCCGTACGAAATCCTGTCGCACCAGCCCGACCTGGCCGGCAATGTCATCGCGCTGCGCAAGCGGCTGGTCGACACCGATGAAGGCCCGCGCCCGGACAGCTCGCTCGAAGGCCTGGCCAAGCTGCGCCCGGTGTTCCGCAACGGCCAGTTCGGCGGCAGCGTCACCGCCGGCAACTCCTCGCAGATGAGCGACGGCGCCGGTGCGGTGCTGCTGGCCTCCGAGCAGGCGATCAAGGATTACGGCCTCACCCCGCTGGCGCGCTTTGTCAGCTTCTCGGTGGCCGGCGTGCGTCCGGAAGTGATGGGGATCGGCCCGATCGCGGCGATTCCCAAGGCGCTCAAGCAGGCCGGCCTGACCAAGGACCAGATCGACTGGATCGAGCTCAACGAAGCCTTCGCCGCCCAGGCGTTGGCGGTGATCCGCGACAGCGAACTGGATCCGTCCAAGGTCAACCCGCTCGGCGGCGCCATCGCTCTGGGCCACCCGCTGGGCGCCACCGGTGCGATCCGTGCCGCCACCCTGGTGCACGGCCTGCGCCGTCGTCAGCAGAAGTACGGCATGGTCACCATGTGCATCGGCACCGGCATGGGCGCGGCGGGCATCATCGAAGCGCTGTAAGTCATGTACTGCGGGATCGGCCGCCGGGCCGATCTCGCAGTGCCGACCAAGCTGTCGATCAATCAGGGCGTGCGCAAGCACGCCTTTTTTATGCGCCAGTGCAAACGGTCGTCAGCGAATGCCAGCGACATCATGCATCCGTCGGCGCGCCCGACAGGCACGCGGCCAGGCGTCGCGTCCGAGCATGGCCCCCTGATCGCACGTTGACCGTCGCCCGGCGGCGCCAACACATGCCAGCCATTCGATCGTCGGCGTGGCGCCATGCACGCGACGTCGCCGCATCCCGGCCTTGGCTTCACTGCCGCGATTACACGGCAGAGCTGCGCCTAGCGCGCCACCAGCCACTGGCCGGTACGCGCACCGGCGAACACCAGCGCCAGTCCGGCCACCAGCGTGATGGCCAGATACACGCCGATCATCGCGGACCGATCCGTGCGTGCGAACACCAGGCATTCCATCATCAGCGAGGAGAACGTGGTCAGCCCGCCGATCACGCCGACGATCAGCAAAGCCCGCAGCGGCCAGCTCGCCGGCCCGCGCGCATCCAGCCAGACCAGCAGCACGCCGGCGACGAACGAGCCGAGCAGATTCACCGTCAGCGTGCCCCACGGAAATCCGTTGCCGAAGCGCTGCAGCAACGAGGCACCGATGGCAAAGCGCAGGCCGGAACCCAGCGCACCGCCGGTCATCGCCAGCAGCAATTGCTGCCACCACACCGGTGCGTTCATGCGCGCACTCCGCAGGCGGCCGAAGGGGATTTCAACAAGGTGTCGTGCATGTCGGCATCATCCGGTTTTCTGAGCAAGAAAAGATGCCGGGGCACAGACCTGCCGCCCCGGCGGGGGTGGGCAGGCATCATCAGCGCGCAGGGTGCGTGCGGTTCAAGGAGGAATGCCATCTCCTGTGCGGCCGATTATGCCGTGGGCTTGCCGCCCTTGTCAGCCCGCGCCTGCTCGCGCGCGGCGCGCAGGCGATCGAGCTTTTCCTTGAGCTTGATCTCCAGCCCGCGCGGCACCGGGTTGTAATAGACCCGCTCGCCCATCGCATCCGGAAAGCCGGTCTGGTCCAGCGCGATCCCGCCTTCGGCGTCGTGGTCGTACTGATAGTCCTGCCCGTAGCCCAGCGTCTTCATCAGCTTGGTCGGCGCGTTGCGCAGATGCAGCGGCACCTCCTGCGTGCCGGTGGCGCGCACCTCGGCCTTGGCCTGGTTGAAGGCGGCATAGCCGGCATTGGACTTGGCGGTGCTGGCCAGATACAGCACCAGTTGCGCGAACGCCAGCTCGCCCTCCGGGCTGCCCAGACGTTCGTAGATGTCCCAGGCTTCCAGCGCCATGCTCTGCGCGCGCGGATCGGCCAGGCCGATGTCCTCGATCGCCATGCGGGTCAGCCGCCGTGCCAGATAGGCCGGGTCGCAGCCGCCGTCGAGCATGCGCGTGAGCCAGTACAGCGCGGCATCGGGGTTGGAGCTGCGCACCGATTTGTGCAGCGCCGAGATCTGGTCGTAGAACTGCTCGCCGTTCTTGTCGAAACGACGCGTACGGTCGGCCAGCACCTGCAGCAGCGTCTGCGGGGTAATCTCGCCACCCTCGCCGCCTGCCAGTTCTGCAGCGATCTCCAGCAGGGTCAATGCGCGGCGCACATCGCCATCGGCCGCGCTGGCAATCTCCAGCAGCGAGGCATCGCTGACCTGGATACTCTCCTGCCCCAGCCCGCGCTCTGGATCATGCAGCGCACGTTGCAAGGCCTCGACGATGTCCTGCGGAGAAACGCCTTCCAGCACGTGCACGCGGCAGCGTGACAACAATGCCGAATTCAGTTCGAACGAGGGATTTTCGGTCGTCGCGCCGACGAACAGGATCGTGCCGCGTTCGATATGCGGCAGGAACGCGTCCTGCTGCGCCTTGTTGAAGCGATGCACCTCATCGACGAACAACACCGTGCGGCGCCCGCCGGCGAAGCGCTGCGCAGCCTCGGCCAGCACCTGGCGCACCTCGGGCAAACCCGACAGCACTGCCGAGATCGCCTTGAATTCGGCGTCGGCGTAATGCGCCAGCAGCAGCGCCAGGGTGGTCTTGCCACAGCCGGGCGGGCCCCACAAGATCATCGAATGCACACGGCCGGATTCCACCGCGCGTCGCAATGCGCTGTCGGGCGCGAGCAGTCGCTTCTGCCCGACCATCTCGTCGAGGGTGCGCGGACGCATGCGCTCGGCAAGCGGGCGCAGATGCTCGCCGTCTACGCTAAGCAGATCGGCTTCGGGAGTGATGGGGAGCTTGGTTCGTGCCACGCGGCATTGTATCGCGTCAGCCAACGACCTTCTGCGAACACGGCCGTTGGCTGCACGACTCCTGCAAGCAACGGCTTACTGCGCGTCGCCGACCACGTCCACACCCTTGCCCGGCGTGTAGCGGAAGGTGTCGGCGGCGAATGCCGGGTTGCGCTTCCAGCCGCTGAAGCTGATCGCGGTGCGCTGGCCGACCGCATCCACCACTTCCATCCTGGCCAGGCCATCCTTGCCGAACCCCAGCGAGGCCATCTGGAAACTGGCTTCGGTGTCGACCTTGGGCGTCAGCGACAGCCACTGCAGTCCGTCACGTGGCGCCGCTTCTTCGCTGACGTCGTATTGCTTGTCCAGGCGCGCCGGGTCGATCAATGCAACCAGTGGGCTGTTCTGTTCTTCGCTGCCCTGCGCACGCACGGTCACCTGCTCCAGGTCCGGGTCGAACACCCACACCTTCTTGCCGTCGGCCACGATCAGCTGCTTGTAGGGCTTGGCGTATTCCCAACGGAACT
Source organism: Xanthomonas sp. NCPPB 1826 (assembly GCF_056725285.1). Classification (NCBI taxonomy): domain Bacteria; kingdom Pseudomonadati; phylum Pseudomonadota; class Gammaproteobacteria; order Lysobacterales; family Lysobacteraceae; genus Xanthomonas; species Xanthomonas sp. NCPPB 1826. Next base: position 2,454,618 of record NZ_CM161521.1, on the reverse strand, counting down.
GGCGCGGCGCCGACAATGCCACCCGCCCGCTCGCGCGCTCCTTGACCCGGCCATTGGCATCGGAGACCTGCTGGCTGAACTGCCCGTCCAGGCCTTTCAGGCCGCGCGTGAACGTGTCCAGCTCCTGGCGCGCACCGGCAAACGCGGTGCCGGCGAACAGGGCGGTGGCAAGAACGGCATAACGGAGCTGGCGATGCATCGCGATGTTCCAGAAAGGGTATGCGTGAATTCTGATACTTCATGGATGAATGGGCGAGCGCTATCGCACAAGGCGTTCAGATCGCGGCCGCCGCCAGTTAGCCCATCTCACTGCGCCGTCTGCACCCTGGACAGATCGCCATACACGATCTGCCCGCGAAAGCCGCGCCGCACCTGCTGGTAGAGCTCGCGAAACGCGCGGTAATCCTGCGGCTGACACAGCGCCTGCGGCCCACGTACTGCCGCGCGTTGCAGGCGATGCACCGCCGTCACCGTCTGGCCCTGGCGCGTCCACTCGACCGCGTACTCGCCAGCGGCATTGCGAAAGCGGCTGCTGCGCGGAATTGCGATGATCGGCACCGTCGCCGGGAAGCTCACCACATAGGTCTCTTCGCGCACGCTGTCGTTGCAGTAGAACGGGGTCAGGTTGTCGTCGGCCGAGGTGGTCGTATAGATGCCTCGGGTGGATTCGGCACCGGGCATATCGGGCAAGGTCATGCCGCCGACCACCGAAAAATCCACCGCATCCTCGGCCTGGAACGTGTAGCGATAGTTGAACGGCGCATCCAGATCCAGCGGGTCGCCCTGGATCAACAGATCGCCGGTGCCATCGAAGCCGGACTGCGCAATGATCGACTCCTCGATGCGATTGCGGTTCTGCGCATTGAGCTGCACGAACATCGCACGCAGCCCCACCTCGCCGGTCTGTCCGCTGTCGAGCGTGGTCAGGCCGTGCAGCCCGCCCTGCGGGGTAAAGCGGTACTCGGTACGCGCGACGTAGCGGTTGACCTTGCGGTCGTTGGGCGGGGTATGCGTGACCTTGCCGTCCAGCGTATGCACCACCGGCGCCCCGAGGTCGCCGGCCGGCAACTGGCCGAAACGCGCATAGGGGTTGGTCGAATCCACATACAGATCGAACGCCGGGATGTAGGTGATGGCGTGATTGAAGCGGCCGAGCACCGGGATCGGCGGCAGCGTCGGCCCACCCTCGGCACCGATCAGCACGGGGGTGCTGGCGATGCCCTTGGCCGCCAGCAAGGCTTCCAGGATCACGGTGTGGTCCTTGCAGTCGCCATAGTGGTTGGCCAGGATGCTGTCGGCGCTGTTGGGCTCCAGTCCGCCATTGCCCAGGTACACCGCCACATAGCGGATATTGCGTGCCACCCACGCGTACAACGCAGCGGCCTGCGCCCGCGGTGCGTCGATGCCGCGGGTCACCTCGTCGGCTAGCGACTGGATCGCCGGCGTCACCGCAGCGGCGCGGCCCCCCTTGACGTGATAGGCCAGCCCCATCTGCGCCCAGCTGTCGAAGGTGCTGGCCATCAAGGTGGGGCTGAACTCCCAGGTCGCCGCGCTCCAGTTCTGGTTCTTCATCGGCGTGGTGCGCTGATAGCGCCACTCCCAGCGCGCCTGATCGCCACGCACCACCGGCCTGGTCCCGCCCTGCAGCCCGCGCACCGACAAATGCATCGGCAATGCCTTCGGCGCCACCAGTGTGACCACCGCATCGTCGTATTGCGCGAACACGCTGAAGGTCTCCCATAGGCTGAAATAACCGGGGAAGTACGGCGTGTTCTGTGCACGCCGCACGCGATAGACGATACGCGCGCCCGGCGCCAGATTCGGGAACACCACCACCTTGACCTTGCGATCGGCATACATCGCCGCCGCCGCGCTGGAATAGCTTTCCTGGGTGTAGATCTTGTCGGGCGCCACGTCCTGGCGCAGCCCTTCGGCGGTGACGGTGTAGGCCTGCAGCACCTCCAGGGTTTCCATCTTCTCGCTGTAGCTGAGCCGCACCTGGCTGAACTGCTCCACTGCCGACTTGGTCTTGAGCAGGATCTCGTACTCGTCGGTTTCCACGCTGCTGGCATCGGCACGCACTTCGTAGTCGGCGCGATAGCGCACGAAGCTGTAGTTGGTGTCGGCCTGCGTGCGCGCCGCGGCGGCGGCAGGCGCGGCCTGTTGCTCGGCCTGGGCCAGCAACGGCAATGAGATCAGCAGCAGCAACAGCAACACGGAACGACGCAGCATGGGTCTTGATCGCGGCGGGCCGGAGCGGCCCTCGTGCAACAGGGTAGCGGGTGCGCGCCGCAGCGTCAGGCACCGGCCTCCAACATTGCCGCATCCACGCGTCTAGGCATCCGCAATCCGAACAAGCCCGGAACGCGGCGCCACGGCCAAGCCGATACGCGCCGCGTTGCCGGTCGCCGATTACTTGGGCGGCGGCGGTGCCAGCACGGTGCGGTCGCCATTGTGCTCGGGCTGGCTGACCACACCGGCCGCTTCCATCGCTTCGATCAGGCGCGCGGCGCGGTTGTAGCCGATCTTCAAGCGCCGCTGCACGCCGGAGATCGAGGCGCGCCGGGTTTCGGTGACGATGCGCAAGGCCTCGTCGTACAAGGGGTCGGACTCGTCGCCACCGCCACCACTGCTTTCCGGCAAGCCGGTCGCACCGACCACGGTGCCATCGCCCATGGTCTGCACTTCGTCCAGCACGCCCTCGACGTAGGACACCGGCCCGCTGGCCTTGAGGTGCTCGACCACCCGATGCACTTCCTCGTCGCTGACGAAGGCGCCATGCACGCGATCCGGCAGCGCGGTGCCGGGCGGCAGATACAGCATGTCGCCATTGCCCAGCAGCGCTTCGGCGCCGGACTGGTCCAGGATGGTGCGCGAGTCGATCTTGGAGCTGACCTGGAACGCCACGCGGGTCGGAATATTGGCCTTGATCAGGCCGGTGATCACGTCCACCGACGGCCGCTGCGTGGCCAGGATCAGATGGATACCGGCTGCACGCGCCTTCTGCGCCAGGCGCGCGATCAACTCTTCGACCTTCTTGCCGACGATCATCATCATGTCGGCGAATTCGTCGATGAAGATCACGATGAACGGCAGCGTCTCCAGCGGCCGCGGCGCCTCGCCCAGCTCGGGATTGGGCTTGAACAACGGGTCCATCATCGGCTGGCCGGCGTCGATGGCGTCCTTGATCTTCTTGTTGAAGCCAGCCAGGTTGCGCACGCCCACCGCGCTCATCAGCTTGTAGCGGCGCTCCATCTCGGCCACGCACCAACGCAGGCCGTTGGCGGCCTCCTTCATGTCGGTGACCACCGGCGCCAGCAGATGCGGGATGCCCTGATAGACGCTCAGTTCGAGCATCTTCGGATCGATCATCAGCATCCGCAGTTCCTTGTGCGAGGCCTTGAACAGCAGGCTCAGCACCATCGCATTGACCGCCACCGACTTGCCCGAGCCAGTGGTACCGGCCACCAGCAAGTGCGGCATGCGCGCCAGGTCGGCCACCGTCGGGCGCCCGGCGATGTCCTTGCCCAGGGCCAGCGTCAGCGGGCTGGCCGACTTGTCGTATTCCTTGGAGCGCAGCAGCTCGGACAGGAAGATCATCTCGCGGGTGACGTTGGGGATTTCCAGGCCGACCACCGACTTGCCCGGAATCACGTCGACCACGCGCACCGACTTGACCGACAGCCCGCGCGCGATGTCCTTGTCCAGCGAGCTGATCTGGCTGACCTTGATGCCCGGTGCGGGCTCGATCTCGAAGCGGGTGATCACCGGACCCGGATAGGCCCCCACCACTTGCGCTTCGATGCGGAAGTCCTTGAGCTTGAACTCGATCTGCCGCGACAGCGTCTCCAGCGTCTCTTCGGAATACCCCTTGGCCTGCGGCTTGGGGTCGTCCAGCAGGGCCAGCGGCGGCAGGTCGGAGCCGTCGGTGCTCACGCCCTGGAACATCGGGATCTGGGTATCGCGCTTGGCGCGCTCGCTCTTCTCCACCACCGGTGCCGGCGGCGGCTCGATCTTGACCGGCTCGCGCTTGGCCTGCTTGACCGCATCGACCTTGCGCACTTCCTCGCGATCTTCGCGCATCACGCGGGTCTGCTGCCACTCGGTGGCCTGATGGGTCTTGCGCTGCATCAGCGGCCCCAGCGCCAGCACCCAGGTGCCGATGCGCTCCATCACCGCGAACCACGACAGGCCAGTGGCCAGGGTGATCGACACCAGCAGCAGCACCAGCACGAACAGGTTGGCGCCCAGGGCCCCGAACCCGGCGCTCAGCGAATTGCTGACCAATCGCCCCAGGATCCCGCCGGCGGCGGCCACGTCGCCGTTGAACAGGCGCAGATGCAGGAAGCCGGTCGAGGCGATCAGGAAACCCACCATGCCGACCAGCCGCAATGCCGGCCCCAGGTCGGCCTCGGCTTGCCCTTCCTTGTCCATGCCGAACAAGGCGATCCAGGCCACCGCGCCCAGCACCACCGGCAGCAGGAAGGCCACATAACCGAACAGCTGCAGCAGCACGTCGGCCGTCCAGGCGCCGACGCGGCCGCCCATGTTGTGCACCGGCGCGACCACGCTGCCGGTCTGCGACCAGCCGGGATCGGCGCTCGAATAGGTGAACAGGCTGGCCAGCAGATACAGCAGCAGCGGCGCCACCGCGATCAATGCCAGATCGCGCCAGAGCTTTTGCCGACGCGGATTGTCCGCCGCCGCTGTCTTGCGCGAGGACGTCTTGCCCTCAGCGGGCTTGCTGCGTTCGGGAACCTGCTTTGCCACCTGTAGCCAGACCTTAGAAAAATGCTGTTAGTGGTTGATAATAAACGACTGAGGCCACGGTTTCAGCTGTTGCATGCGCATCGCCTGCCCGGGCATCCGATGGTCAACAAAAAACGCCGCACGGGGCGGCGTCGATTACGCGTACTGGGTGGACCATGCCATCTGCGGTTCAAGCAGTTCCATCGCGCCGCCTTGATTCACCGGGTGGGGACCGCCACTCTATGCCGCCACAGGGGCGCGAATTCACTCGTCTGCCCTGCCAATTCCTAGATCGCGAGTATACATGAGCGCCTCTTCTGCCAGTCCCGCCAAGCATTCCCGCCTGTTGATCCTGGGCTCCGGCCCGGCCGGCTGGACCGCCGCGGTCTACGCCGCCCGCGCCAACCTCAAGCCGGTGGTGATCACCGGCCTGCAGCAAGGCGGCCAGCTGATGACCACCACCGAAGTCGACAACTGGCCGGGCGACCCCCACGGCCTGATGGGCCCAGACCTGATGAGCCGCATGCAGGCGCATGCCGAGCGCTTCGAGACCGAGGTCATCTTCGACCACATCCACACCGCCGACCTGTCGCAGCGCCCGTTCCGGCTGACTGGCGACGGTGCCGAATACACCTGCGACGCACTGATCATCTCCACCGGCGCTACTGCCAAGTACCTGGGCATCCCCAGCGAGGAAGCCTTCAAGGGCCGCGGCGTGTCCGCCTGCGCCACCTGCGATGGGTTCTTCTACAAGGACCAGGACGTGGTGGTGGTCGGCGGCGGCAATACCGCAGTCGAAGAAGCGCTGTACCTGTCCAACATCGCCCGCAAGGTCTACCTGGTGCACCGCCGCGATACGCTGCGCGCCGAAAAGATCATGCAGGACAAGCTGTTCGCCAAGGTCGCCGCCGGCAAGATCGAAACTGTCTGGCACCACGCCATCGATGAAGTGCTGGGCAACGATGCCGGCGTCACCGGCGTGCGGGTCAAGTCCACCCTCGACGGCAGCACCCGCGAGATCGTCGCGCACGGCTTCTTCGTTGCCATCGGCCATCACCCCAACACCCAACTGTTCGACGGCCAGCTGGCGATGAACAACGGCTACCTGGAAATCCGCTCCGGCCTCAACGGCGCGGCGACCGAGACCTCGGTGGCCGGCGTGTTCGCCGCCGGCGACGTCGCCGACCAGCACTACCGCCAGGCGATCACCTCGGCCGGCTTCGGCTGCATGGCCGCGCTGGATGCCGAGCGCTACCTCGACAAGAGCGCCTGAGGTGGCTGCTGACCGCCGGCCGCGCCGTGCGGGCAGCGCCGATACCAGCGGGCCGTACGCATGAGCGTCACCGCCCGCTGGTGCCGCCGGCTGGACGAGCTTCCGGCCGGGGCCTGGGACACGCTGCACGACGGCGCGCACCCATTCATTTCTTATGCGTTCCTGGAAGGCCTGGAGCAGGAGGGCTGCCTGCGACCGGACTGGGGCTGGAACCCGCTGCACCTGACGCTATGGGACGGCGACACGCTGGTCGCCGCCGCACCGGGATACCTGAAGAACAACTCGCATGGCGAGTTCGTGTTCGACCACGCCTGGGCGCATGCCTACGCGCGCTACGGGCAGGAGTACTTCCCCAAGTGGCTGTGCGGGGTGCCCTACTCGCCGGTGACCGGACCACGCCTGCTGGGCGCACCACGCTGGCGCCCGCAGTTGCTCGGGGCGATGCGCACGCTGGTGGAGCGCAGCGGGCTGTCGTCGGCGCACGTCAACTTCCACCCGGCCGACGAAGATGCCGCCTTCGACGCCGACTGGCTGGAGCGCAACGATCTGCAGTACCACTGGCACAACGCTAGCGGCTGGAGCGATTTCGAAAGCTTCCTGGCGGCGATGGACCACAAGCGGCGCAAGAACATCCGCCAGGAGCGCGTCAAGGTGCAGCGGGCCGGCGTGCAGTTGCGCGTGGTGCATGGCGATGAAGCCAGCGACGCCGACCTGGAAGCGATGTACGGTTTCTACCTCAAGACCTTCAACGAATACGGCAACTCGCCCGCGCTGACGCCGGAATTCCTGCATCACCTGGCCCGGCACCTGCCGCGCCAGCTGGTGATGTTTCTGGCCGAGCTGGACGGGAAACCGATCGCCGGCGCGCTCTGCCTGCGCGGGCGCGACACGCTGTACGGGCGTTACTGGGGCGGTGAAGCCCTTCCGGGGCTGCATTTCGAAACCTGCTACTACCAAGGCATCGAATACTGCCTGCGCGAGGGCCTGGCCCGCTTCGAGCCCGGCGCGCAAGGCGAGCACAAGATCGCGCGCGGCTTTCTGCCGACCCTGGTCCGCAGCCGTCACTGGATCGCCGACCCCGGCTTCCGCGAGCCGCTGGCGCAATGGTGCGCCGACGAGCGCCAGGCGGTGGCCCGGCATGCACGCGAGCTGTCCGAGCACAGCCCGTTTCGCGACTGAACCTCGCGGCGGCGACGTAGGGCGTAGCCGCCGCTGATCGCCGGCCGGGCGTCTTGCAGATGTGGCGGCGATGCGATTCAACCCGTCCAAGGACTAATCCTTAGCCGAGTAGCGAACTACGCGCCCAGCATCGCGGTGCTTGCGGACGCATGCCGCAAAGCATGTCGACCACACACGCGGTTCGTCGCGTGCCGGCGATGGTCAACACCCTGGGAGCACCTGTACGACACGCTCTACACTGCACGCATGTCCCGCGCCCTTCCCTACCTGCTGGCGGCCGATCCGGCCGCCCCGTTTCCGCCGGCCGAGTCCGCGTTGCGCGAGCCGGACGGCCTGCTCGCCATCGGTGGCGACCTGTCGCCGCAGCGCCTGCTCAACGCCTATGCCAGTGGCGTGTTTCCCTGGTTCTCGGAAGGCCAGCCGATTCTGTGGTGGAGCCCGGACCCGCGCACGGTGTTTCGTACCGATGGCGTGCGCCTGTCCTCGCGCTTCCGTCGCCAGCTGCGCAGCAGCCACTGGATCGTGCGCGCCGATACCGCCTTCGCGCAGGTGATCGATGCCTGCGCGTCGATTCCGCGTGCCGGCCAGGATGGCACCTGGATCACCACGCCGATGCAGCAGGCCTACATCGAACTGCATCGGCTGGGCCATGCGCATTCGCTAGAGGTGTTCGATGGCATGCACCTGGTCGGCGGCATCTACGGCGTGGCGGTCGGCCGGATGTTCTTCGGCGAGAGCATGTTCAGTGCCGACAGCGGCGGCTCGAAGGTGGCGCTGGCGGCGCTGGCTGCGCATCTGTACTCCCGCGGCTGGCCATTGCTCGACGCGCAGGTGGAGAACCCACACCTGATGCGCCTGGGTGCACAACGCCTGCCACGTGCAGAATTCCTGCAGCAGGTGCGGCTGCAGGTCGGCCAGGCGGCGGCACCCGGCAGTTGGTCCGAGCGCTACGGCGAGCGGCCTGCCAGCGCGCTCGCTGAAGTCCGCTTAACATAAAATTTGCACCGCGGGGAGATGGAGCGTAAAATGCCGTCCCTTACGGCCCTTCCGGGCCAGCCGTGATTGCACAGGATTACATGTCGAAAGACGACTCCATTGAATTCGAAGGCAGCGTCAGCGAGACGCTCCCCAACACCACGTTCCGGGTCAAGCTGGAAAACGGGCATGAAATCATCGCCCACATCTCCGGCCGCATGCGTAAGAACTACATCCGCATCCTGACCGGCGACCGGGTCAAAGTTGAGATGACTCCCTACGACCTGACCAAGGGTCGTATTACCTACCGCATGAAGTAAGCGGTTCTGGTGTGAGACGCGAGGCGGCCAATGGCCGCTTTTTGTCGTGCCCCCGAGATTTGCGGATCTGGTTGGCAGCGGTGATCCGGCGGTGTCGGCTTGCTTCTGCCCTTCGCTCGCACCTTGCCTCCAGTGCTTGCGCCTCGGTCGCTACTCCGCCCAAGCTCCGGAAGCGCGCTGTCGTTGCTCCTCGCGAGCCGCGACCGCCGCTCGGCTTCTACGCCCCCTCCACTCGGGCCACACGTTCTGAGGGCATAAAAAAAACCGCTCTTTCGAGCGGTTTTTTCGTTTCAGGACCGCAAGGCGATCAGTCGACCGTTGCCGGCAGCAGACGCTCCGGTTCCGGGTGCGCTTCCACCACCAGTTCGCCATCCTTGACGTCGATATTGACCCGACCGCCTTCCACCAGCTTGCCGAACAACAGTTCGTCGGCCAGCGGACGCTTGATCTTCTCCTGGATCACGCGCGACATCGGGCGCGCGCCCATCAATGGATCGAAGCCGTGCTGGGCCAGCCAGTCGCGCGCAGTCGGGGTAGCCGACAGCGAGACGTGCTTTTCCTGCAACAGCATTTCCAGCTCGATGATGAACTTGTCCACCACCCGCAGGATGTGGTCGAAGCCCAGCGGCTGGAACTGCACGATCGCATCCAGGCGGTTGCGGAACTCGGGCGTGAACCCACGACGGATCGACTCCATCGCATCGGTGGAGTGATCCTGCTTGGTAAAGCCGATCGACCGCCGCGACGCCTGGGTGGCACCGGCATTGGTCGTCATCACCAGGATCACGTTCTTGAAGTTCGCCTCACGCCCGTTGGTGTCGGTGAGGATGCCGCGATCCATGACCTGCAACAGGATGTTGAAGATGTCCGGATGCGCCTTCTCCACCTCGTCCAGCAGCAGCACGCAGTGCGGTGTCTTGACGATTTTCTCGGTCAGCAGACCGCCCTGATCGAAGCCGACATAGCCCGGAGGGGCACCGATCAGACGGCTGATGGAATGCGCTTCCATGTACTCGGACATGTCGAAGCGCACCAGCTCGATCCCCAGCTGCAGCGCAAGCTGCTTGGTGACCTCGGTCTTGCCGACGCCGGTGGGGCCAGCGAACAGGAAGTTGCCTATCGGCTTTTCCGGATTGGCCAGGCCCGAGCGTGCGAGCTTGATCGAACCGGCCAGCGTCTCGATCGCCGGGTTCTGCCCGAAGATCACCATCTTCAGATTGCGCTCCAGATGCTGCAGCACGTCCTTGTCGGTCGCGCTGACCTGCTTGGCCGGAATCCGCGCCATCTTGGCGACGATGGTCTCGATCTCCTCGATGTCGATCAGCTCCTTGCGCTTGCCTTCCGGCAGCAGACGCTGACGCGCACCGGCCTCGTCGATCACATCGATCGCCTTGTCCGGCAGCAGGCGGTCGCCGATGTGCTTGACCGACAGGTCCACGGCCGCCTGCAGTGCGTCATCGGCATAGGTCACGCCGTGGTGCGCCTCATACTTGGGCTTGAGGCCCTGCAGGATTTCGAAGGTCTCGCCCACGGTCGGCTCGACGATGTCGATCTTCTGGAAACGACGCGCCAGTGCACGGTCCTTTTCGAAGATGCCGCGGTATTCCTGGAACGTGGTCGAGCCAATGCAGCGCAGCTCGCCAGACGACAGCGCCGGCTTGATCAGATTGGACGCATCCATGGTGCCGCCCGATGCAGAACCCGCACCGATGATGGTGTGGATCTCGTCGATGAATAGCACCGCGTTGGGCACCTTCTTCAGCGCCGCCAGCACGCCCTTGAGGCGCTTTTCGAAGTCGCCACGGTACTTGGTGCCGGCGACCAGCGCGCCCAGGTCCAGCGAGAAGATCACCGCATCGGCCAGCACTTCCGGCACGTCGTTGTCGACGATGCGCTTGGCCAGACCTTCGGCGATCGCGGTCTTGCCCACGCCGGCCTCGCCCACGTACAGCGGGTTGTTCTTGCGGCGGCGGCACAGCACTTGGATGGTGCGCTCGATTTCGTCGCCACGGCCGACCAACGGGTCGATCTTGCCGTTGCGGGCCTGCTCGTTGAGATTGGTGGCGAACTCGGCCAGCGCATCGCCCTTGGCCTCGCCCTCCCCGCCCTCGCTCTTGGGCTCGCCATCGGAGGCGGACGGCTGCTCGCCGTCCTCGCCCAGCTTGGCGATGCCATGCGAGAGGTAATTGACGATATCCAGACGGGTGATGTCCTGCTGGTTCAGGAAGTACACCGCGTGCGAATCCTTCTCGCCGAAGATCGCGACCAGCACGTTGGCGCCGGTGACTTCCTTCTTACCCGAGGATTGCACGTGATAGACCGCACGCTGCAGCACACGCTGGAAGCCCAGGGTGGGCTGGGTGTCGCGGCCATCGTCTTCGGCCAGGCGCGAGACCGAGGCCTCGATCGCCTGCTCCAGATCGTTGTGCAAACGCACCTGGTCGGCGCCGCAAGCCTTGAGGACGGCCTGGGCGGACGGGTTGTCCAGCAGCGAGAGCAGCAGGTGCTCGACGGTCATGAACTCATGACGCGCCTCGCGTGCTCGCTTGTAGCACTGGCCGATGGTTTGCTCTAGGTCTTTGCTGAACATTGGTAACTCCGAACGGCTGTTGCCAACAATATGCGGCTTTTGTTGGGATTTACCACAACCCTATCGGATAGGCATGTTCAGACGGCGTTAGCATGTGATTGCAGCCACAGTGTTGCGCTGCTGGAATGATCCGATTGACGCCTCAGGTCTGTTCCATCGTGCACAGCAGCGGGTGCTGGTTCATGCGCGAGAATTCGTTGACCTGCGCCACCTTGGACTCGGCGACTTCGCGGCTGTAGACCCCGCAGACGCCGCGTCCACGGGTGTGGACATGCAGCATGACCTGCGTGGCCCGCTCCAGATCGAGGTTGAAAAACTGCTGCAGCACCGTCACCACGAAGTCCATCGGGGTGTAGTCGTCGTTCAGCAAAAGCACCTGATAACGCGGCGGTGGCGCCACTTCAGGCTTGCTGGCTTCGACGGTGAGGCCGTGATCGTGTTCGTGTGAGGTCTTACGAGGCATCCGGGCATTATACGGTTCATCGCCGCACGCATTGGACGATTTACGCCGCGCCCCGCACAATTTGTCTCCGATTCCATGGCTGGCCCTTGATGACCGATTCCCTGACCGCGCGGTTGCTGGCGCCGTCGTTCACTGCCGACTTGCCCAGCTCCGTGCACCTTGCCGGGTCGCAGCGCCGCTGGACCTGGCTTCAAACCGTATGGTTCGCCGCTAGCGCGAGCGCGGCCCCGATCGCGCAGGACCCGCAGCGATGAGCGCTTCCGACCAACGCTGGCATCCGGATGTCACCGTGGCCACCGTGGTGGTGCGCGACGGGCGCTTCCTGCAGGTGGAAGAGACCATTGGCGGCAAGCTGTTGTTGAACCAGCCTGCCGGGCATCTGGAACCGGAGGAGAGCCTGCTCGATGCGGCGGTGCGCGAGACGCTGGAAGAGACCGGCTGGGATGTCCGCCTGACCCACTTCATCGGCACCTACCAATGGGTCGCCCCGACTGGCCAGTGCTTCCTGCGGTTCGCGTTTGTGGCCGAGGCCGTGACCCACCATCCCGAGCGCAGCCTGGATACCGGCGTGGTGCGCGCGTTGTGGATGACGCCGGACGAATTGCGCAGCGCGACCGAGCGCCTGCGCAGCCCGCTGGTGTGGGAAGTGGTGGCCGACTATCTGGCCGGCCAGCGCCATCCCTTGGCCTTGGTGCGGCACGTCGCATGAGTACGCCGCGGATCGTTGTCGGTGTCTCCGGCGGTGTGGATTCGTCGGTGGCGGCCTGGCGGTTGGCCCAGCAGGGCGAGTCGATCGCCGGGCTGTTCATGCAGAACTGGGCCGACGACGGCAGCGGCGATTGCCGCGCCGAGGACGACCGCCGCGATGCGGTGGCGGTGTGCGGAGTGCTGGGCATCCCGTTCCACTTCCGCGATTTTTCCGGCGAATACTGGAGCGGCGTGTTCGAGCACTTCCTGGCCGAATACGCGGCCGGGCGCACACCGAATCCAGACGTGCTGTGCAACCGCGAGGTCAAGTTCAAGCATTTTCTGGATGCGGCCCAGGCGCTGGGCGCCGAGCGCATCGCCACCGGCCACTATGCGCGGGTGGCGCACAGCGGCGGGCGCTGGCGCCTACTGCGCGGCGCCGACCGCAGCAAGGACCAGAGCTATTTCCTGCATCAGCTGGGACAGACGCAACTGGCCGCGACGCTGTTTCCGATCGGCGATATGGAAAAAAGCACGCTGCGCCGGGTCGCCCAGGACGCCGGTCTGCCGACCCATGCCAAGAAGGATTCCACCGGCATCTGTTTCATTGGCGAACGCGATTTCCGCGAGTTTCTGGGCCGGTACCTGCCCGCGCGCAGCGGCGAGATCCGCGATCCGCAGGGGCAGCGCATTGCCGAGCATCCGGGCGTGTTTTATTTCACCCTGGGTCAGCGCGAAGGCCTGAACATCGGTGGCGTGCGTGGGCGTGCCGCCGCGCCGTGGTACGTGGTCGGCAAGGATGTGGCGAGCAACGTGCTGTATGTGGACCAGGACCGCGACAGCCCGCTGCTGCAATCGCGCTGGCTGCAGTCCGAGCAGGCCCATTGGGTCACCGGGGCGCCGCCGGCGCGCAGCTTCGGCTGCACCGCGCAGACGCGTTACCGGCAGCCCGACGAGCCGTGCACGGTGGAGGTGCAGGACAATGGCAGCGTGCAGGTGCGTTTCGAGCGGCCGCAGCGGGCGGTGACGCCCGGGCAGTCGCTGGTGCTGTACGACGGCGAGGAATGCCTGGGCGGCGCGGTCATTGCCGCCACCGATGCGCCGCTGGAACGCCAACTGGCAGGATCTTCTTTTTCACCTGAGGTAGTGGCTTGATGAGTTCTTCCATGGATCACCGCGTGCTGGCGCTTGCCGGCGTCGCCCAGGCCCTGCAACAGGTGCGGCGGATCGCCGAAACCGGGCATTCGGAGGCTGCGACGGTGCGTACCGCCATGGACAGCGTGTTCCGGGTGGATGCGTCCTCGCCGGAGGCCGTGTACGGCTCGCCAGCGGACCTGGCGCCAGGGCTGAGGCTGCTGCACAACTATTTCCACAACCAGGGCCAGGACGAGGTCCTGCCGCGGCTGGCGCTGGCAGTGCTGCAGCTGGAGCGCCGCTTCGTGCGCGACACCGCCACCGTGGCCACGGTCTCCAATGGCATCGAGGCAGCGGCGCGGCAGGCACACAGCCTGGGCGACAGCGGCCACCCTGACGTGCTGAGTTCGCTGGGCGGGCTGTATGCGCACACCATCAGCCACCTGCGCCCCAAGGTCATGGTGCAGGGCAATCCGCATTACCTGGGCCAGGCCGGCGTGGTTGCGGAAATCCGCGCGCTGCTGCTGGCCGCGGTGCGCTCGGCCGTGTTGTGGCGGCAGATGGGTGGCAGCCTGTGGGATTTCCTGTTTGCCAAGCGCGCAATGATTGAAGCGGTGGACCGCGCGCTGCGCTAAACCACTGACGATCCCGGTGTGCTACACGCGCTGGCGGTCGCTGGCGCGTGTCAACAAAGCTTGAACGGGCGAGACGATGTGGCGATCGTCGCTAAAGACAAAGGGGGTACGGCCGATACAGCAACCGTGACTCTGCCGAGAACGCCCATGTATTCACGTCCACTTATCCGTCTGGCCGCCCCTTTGGCCCTGACCTTGCTGTTTCCCTTCGCTGTCGGATTCGACTGGCCCGCTTCGGTGCGCTGGGCGATCCTGGCGACCATGACGCTCAGCTGGCTCGGTTTCGCTGCCTGGGTGACCTACTCCCAGTTCCGGCGTAATCCGGACCAGACCCGCATCCTGCGCGAGCAGGACCAACTGCTCAACGAACTGCGTACGTTCGTCAGCAACGAAGTCGACGGTTCGCGCTCGGAAGTCGAGCGTGCCCGCGAACTGATCCGCCAGGCCGTGTCCGGTCTTGGTGGCAGCTTCGAAGCGATGAACCGCAAGTCGCGCCAGCAAAGCCAGGCATTGGCCCGCATCGTCGACCGTGCCGGTGACGACGGCAGCGCCGGTGTCGACGTCGCCCGCTTCGCCCAGCACGCCAGCTCCCGCATGGAGCAACTGGTGGAAGCGCTGGAACAGGTGAGCGGCCAAAGCACCAACACCGTGCATCACATCGATGAGATGGCCCAGCATCTGGATGGCATCTTCGCGCTGCTGGAAGACGTCAAGTCGATCGCCGACCAGACCAACCTGCTGGCATTGAATGCCGCCATCGAAGCAGCCCGTGCCGGTGAAGCCGGTCGCGGCTTCGCGGTGGTCGCCGACGAGGTGCGCAATCTGTCCGAGCGTTCCACCACCTTCAACGAACAGATCCGCAAGCTGGCGCACAGCTCCAAGGAATCGATCGCCAAGGTGCGTGAAACGGTCTCGCAGCTGGCCTCGCGTCACATGGATCGCTCCCGCGAAGCCCGCCACGAATCGGCGGCGATGCTGGAGAATGTCGCGCAGATCAACGCCTCGCTGGGCGACGGCATGCGCGAAATCTCCGAATGTGCGCGCTCCATCGACGGTAGCGTGGCCGAAGCGGTGCGTGCCCTGCAGTTCGAGGACATCGCCACGCAGACGCTGAGCGGTATCCATACCCACCTCGATCGCCTCACCGCGATCAACCGCGAAGCGGTGGCGCTGCAGGAACTGCTGCATCGCAATGGCGGCGTGTACGACAGCGATCTGGTCGCCGCGCTGGCCAAGGTGTCCAACCGCCTGCGCGACATGCGTGTGGAATGGGAGCGCCCGCCGCACAAGCCGGTGGCGCAGCAAGGCATGGGCGCCGGTACGGTCGAGCTGTTCTAAGACCGATGCCACGCACTGTCTGATTTCCGACATTCCCCGGCCTTCCGGGGATTTGTCGTTCCGCAACAACCTGGTATTCCGCTGATGACGCTCCTTGCTCCGCCCACCGATGCACCCACGGCCGTGCTGGAATCAGCCGCGCTGGCAGCTGCACACGCCCAGCGCATTGCGCAAAGCGACGCTGCCCGGCCCGCGCTGCGCAGCGTGCGCATGCCGGCCGCGCTGGAACGGCTGGAGCGTGCCGCCCGTGCGGAAGTGCAGGCAATGCAGCACCCGCGCCGCAGCTGCAGCGAAGAAGAACTGCTGTTTGCGACCGTGGCCTGGGACCTGGGTCTGGATGGCGCCGCGGTCGACGTATCCGGACGCTGACGTTTTTGTGCGACAGCGGGGCGTGCCTCGGCAGGCGCCCCGCTGGCTGTATTCACTGCCCGACCTGTGGCGTTTGTGCATCAGGCCGTGCTACCCGGCGTGGCTCCGAACACGCAATGCCGTGCGATTGCAGCACCAGGGTGAGGTCTCCCCTGCCCGTCTGCTCGAGTACTTCCACGACATAACGCAACACTTCGATCGGATGATCTGCGGCCTGGCTGCGGGGTCCTTACTTGCCTACCGTCGCTGGTCACGCCTTGAATCCGTTCCTGAGGTGTCTTGAGCGGAATCCATGCCGCACAAGGTCCCGCGATGGTGAGCGGGCTGCACCGGCACGACGTAGCTTCCGCTCTGAATTGCGACGTGTACCTTTTCGGTAGTCAGGCGTGTGATGGATCAGGTGTGGATCGCCTGGCTTTGCAGGTTGGCTGCAGGGCCCTTGTCCGCCCACCATCGCAGGACACGCCGCAAGTACGTCCCTGTAGGCTCTTACGCGGCATCCATGCCGCGTAAGGTCCTGCGACGGTAGGCGGACAAGGACCAGTCGAGATTGTCGGTGTGCGGGGTTGCAAGCAGAGCACGAGGTGCATTGTTCGGATCACCTTGCGTCCGAAAATCTTCCTCACGCAAGCCGAATAACAGGCAGGCTTTCAACAGGCAGGCTATGGACTTCTCAAAGTCTCAAGACCCTGCAATACGTATGTTTTTATCTGGCCACCGACCAACTCTCTGGTGCGGTGCCCTTGCCGGTTGCTGGCTCCTTGGACGGATTCACGGCGTGTCCCGCAAGTGGCGAGGGCATCACGCCCTCGACTCGCTGAGCTTTTGACCGGCGCATTTCAACAGCCAGGCGGGCGACGCCGGGCGCTGCGACAGATGGCGTCAGTTGGCGAGGACCAGGCGTGCGCCTAGGCGCATGCCGGCTTCGGCTTCGCGCAGCCACTGCGCCATGTCGCGCGGCGACAGCGGCCGCGAGTAGAAATAGCCCTGGATTTCGTCGCAGCCCTGCTGGCGCAGCAATGCGTCTTCCTGCACCGTTTCCACGCCCTCGGCGACCACCTGCATGCCCAGCGCGTGGCCCAGATGCACGATGGCCTGGGTCACTTCGGCGGTGTTGGCGTCGTCGAGCATGCCTTGCACGAAGCTGCGGTCGATCTTCAGACGCTGCACCGGGAAGCGGTTGAGGTAATGCAGGTTGGAGAAGCCGGTACCGAAGTCGTCCACCGCCAACAGCACACCATTCTGTTCGAACAGCTCGAAGCAGCGGCGCAGCGAGTCGGAATCGCGGATCAAGGCCGATTCGGTCAACTCCAGTTCCAGGCGCGATGGCGACCAGCCGTTGTCGCGGCAGATTTCCAGTACGCGCTCTGCAAAGCCGCGCTCGCGCAACTGCACCGCAGAGACGTTGACCGCGATGCGGCTGAAATTGAGCCCGGCGCGGTCCCAGACCACGGCCTGGCGGCAGGCCTCGCCGATCACCCATTCGCCCAGGCGCACGATCTCGCCGCACTCCTCGGCAATCGGAATGAACTCGACCGGGCTGCACTGGCCATGGCCGGGGCGATTCCAGCGCATCAGCGCTTCGATCGCCGGCGACGATTCACCCACCGTGTTGACCAGCGGCTGATAGACCAGGGTGAATTCTTCGCGTTCCAGCGCACCTTGCAGCGCGTGTTCCAGCTCCAGGCGGCGCTGTGCACGCATCAGCACGTCCTGGCTGTAGTAATGGAAGGTGTTGCGGCCCGATTCCTTGGCTGCATACATCGCCGCATCGGCGGCGCGCAGCAGGCTGTCGAAATCCGACAGGCCCTCGCCCTGCAACGCGATACCGATGCTGGCACCGAGCTTGAGGGTGACGTGGTCCTTGCGCAGCGGCTCGCCGAGCGCGCTGATCAGCTTGCGCGCCACATGGCCGGCGTCTTCCGGTTCGGAGAGATCACGCAGCAGCACGATGAATTCGTCGTCGCTGAAACGACCGAACAGGTCGCTGTTGCGCAGATGCTGGTGCAGGCGCGCCGAGGCCAGTTTGAGCAGATTGTCGCCGGTGGCGTGACCGAAGGAATCGTTGATGCTCTTGAAGCCATCCAGATCGATCAGCAGCATCGCCAGCACCTGGCCGCGCTCGTGCGCTTCGCGAATCGCGTTCTCTGCCTGCTCGCGCAGCAGGAAGCGGTTCGGCAGACCGGTCAGGCGATCGTAGTGGGCCAGCAGCTCGATGCGCTCGTTGGCTTCGCGCTCGCGGGTGACGTCGCGGAACAAGGCGACGAAACGCGGCGGCAGGCCTTCGCGACGGTCCAGCTCGATCAGCACCTGTACCCAGATCCGCTGGCCGGAGTTGCGGTAGAAACACAGCTCCAGCTGTTCGGGCAGGCCGCCATCGGAGATACGCAGCAGCGCCGCCTCGAAGGCGTCGCGCGAGTCCTGCGTGTACAGCGACAGCGCCTGCTCCAGGGTGATGTTTTCCTTGCGCAGGCCGTGGATGCGGTAGCACTCCTCGGTCCACTGCATGCGCCGGGTGTCGACCTCGATCTCGCAGCCGCCGATCTTGCCCAGCGCAGACACGCGGTTGAGCAGCTCGGTGCGCCAGCGGATCAATGCATCGGTCTGGCGTTGCTCGGTGACGTTCTGCAACTGGCCGAGCAAACGCACCATGCTGCCGTTGCCATCGAACACCGGCTGCGCCCAGACCCGCAGGTGATGCGGATTGACGTCGCCAAGCCCATTGATTTCCAGCTCGAAATGCACCGGCAGGCCTTCGTGCTTGATCTTGCGCCAGGCGCTGCGCAGATGCGCAACCGACGGCCGGCCCAGCAGGCGCAGGATGTCGCGAATGCCCTGCAGGCGCTGCTGGGTCACGCCGAGCTGTTGCAGGAAATCCGGCGACACCCACAGCGTGTCCTTGAGCGTGTCCCAGCTCCAGCTGCCCATGCTGGCGATGCGCTGGGCCTCTTCGAGCTGGGCCTGCTGCTCGCGCAGCTGCTGCTCGAGCAACTTGTGGTGGTGCACATCGGTATGCGTGCCGACCATGCGCAGCGGGCGGCCGTCGGCGGTCCGCGACACCACGCGGCCGCGATCCAGGATCCAGCGCCACTGGCCGTCGTGCTGACGCAGACGGAATTCGGCCGTGTAGGTATCGGTGCGCCCGTCCAGGTGCGCCTGCACGGCAGCACTGACCAGCGCGTGGTCGTCGGGATGGATCAGCCCGGACAACGCGGTGAGATTGTTCGGTAGCGGCTGCTCGGAATACCCGAGCATGCGGGTCCAGCGCTCGGAGCGGTAGACCACATCGGCTGGAATGTCCCAGTCCCACAGTCCGTGATCGGCGCTGTCCAGGCCCATTTCCCAGCGGCTGGTACCGTCGGCGCCCATCGGCTCGGGAATGCTCAGGGTGAAGGCCATGACCTGGCCGTGTTCGTCGCTGACCGCGCGCAGCCAGCCTTCCAGACGCCCGCCACCGGTACCCGGCAGCACGCAGGCGGCCATGCCGCCGCTATTGGCCACCTGGACGCGACTGCTTTCCAGGACTTCGGCATAGGCGCCAAGGGTGGACGGCAATCCCAGCGATTGCGCAACGCGGTTGGCCGCCAGAGGCTGGCCATGCGCATCCAACAACACCACCGCCGAGGTCAGCGGGTGCTGCAGCATGCTTGCAATGACGCCTGAGTCCACTCTGGAACACTCCGAAGAATCGACCCCGGCCTTCGGAGTCGCAATGGATAACGGCCGTTTCCTGGATTAGTTGAGGCGCGTGTTTCGGGCCCGACCGAACCGGGACGAGTTGCGGCTAAGATGGTTGCATCGCCAGCACCAAAGGTCGTCCGCGGACCCATGCCTCATCCTGTCGCCGCGCCCGCGTTTTCGTCCGCTCCCGTGTCCCGTCTTCGCCTCGCCGAGCGCCTGCAACAAGGTCTGTGGACCCTGACCGGGCTGTATTTGCTGGTCGGGGTGATCTGGCTGCTGCTGGGCAACCGGCTGCTGCACCTGGCCGGCGCCGCCATGCCGGAGCGCTGGTCGGACGCCAGCTTCCTGCTGGTGTCGAGCGTGGTGATCCACCTGGTGCTGCGCCGTTTCGTGGCGCTGATCGTGGAAGAGCACGCGCAACTGGCGCAATCGGAGGCGGTGCTGCAGGCCAAGTTCCTGGCCCTGCCCAGCCCTGCGCTGATCTACGACCTGGCCACGCTGCGCATCCTGGATGCCAACCCGGCAGCGCTGGAATTCTTCGGCTGGGAGCGCGACGAATTCCTGCAGCAGACGCTGCAGGCAATCTGGCCCAACGCCGACGGCGCGCGCCTGGAGGAAATCATTGCCCAGATCCGCGCCAAGGGCGACGCCACCTGCACCCTGCACGAGGATCTGCTGACCCGCAGCGGCCCGCGCCATGTCGAGATCCGCAGCAACCAGCTGCATCTGGCCAGCGGCCCTGCTCGCCTGGTGGTCACCGTGGACCGCAGCGAGGAACGCCAGGCGCAGCATCTGCGCGACGAGGCGCTGCAGCGGCTGGAAGAGGCGCAGAGCATCGCGCGGCTTGGCTCATGGCAGCTGGATCGCGCGACCGGATTGGGGCGCTACTCGCCGGCGGTGTACCGCCTGCTTGGCCGCAGCGTGCCGATGCATCGGCGCGAGCATCGGCTGGAAGAACTGTTGACCGCCTCGGACACCGCCACCCAGGCGCGGATCGAGCGCATGATCGAGGACATGTGCACCGGTGGCGAAGTGCAGATCGACGTGCTGCTGCCGCTGACCGGTGGCGATTCGCAGCCGCGCACCGTGCATCTGCGCGCCGAAAGCGTGACCAACCCGAACGGCGCCCGGCATATCCATGGCACGCTGCAGGACGTCAGCGAGCGCGAGCAGTCGCGCCGCTTGCTGCGCGAGCGCGAGGAGCAGTTCCGCGAGCTGGTCAGGGTGCTGCCCGATGGCGTGCTGATCCTGGCCGACGAGCACGTGATGTATGCCAATGCCGCCGGATCGGTGCAGTTCGGTTTCCAGGGCGAAACCATCCTGGGCGAGCCGCTGCAGACGCTGGTCGGCGACAGTGATCTGCCGGTGGTGCGCGAGTACCTGCGCGCGGGCAGCGATCGCAACGAGCCGGTGTCCAGCGCACGGGCGATGCGCCGCCGCGATGGCAGCACCTTCTATGCCGGCCTGTCGGCCGGCGATATCCGCTATGGCGGACGCAGCTGCAAGTTGTTGGTGGTGCGCGACCTGAGCGAACCCGAACGCATGCGCGATGCGCTGGCCGAGAGCAATGCCGAGTTGCAGGCGATGGCCAAGCGCCTGTTCTCGCTGCAGGAGGACGAACGCCGCGCGATCTCGCGCGATCTGCACGACGACATCGGCCAGGCCATAACGGCAATGAAGCTGTCCGCGCATGCGGCGCTGGACGAGCCCGATCCTGACGCGCGCCGCGAAGACCTGCTGGAAGTGGTGTCGCTGGCCGACAGCACCGTGACCAAGCTGCGTAACCTGTCGATGCTGTTGCGTCCGCCGCAGCTGGATGCGCTGGGCCTGGAAGCGGCGCTGCGCTGGCAGGCCTCGATGCTGTTTCGCGCATCGCCGGTGCGGCTGGAGCTGGATATCCAGGCACTGGACGTGCGCCCGGGCAACGAGATCGAGCAGGCGTGTTTCCGGATTGCGCAGGAAAGCCTGACCAACGCGCTGCGCCACGCCTGCGCCGGCGAAGTGCACATGCGGCTGTACTCGATCGACAGCGAGAGCTTTCGCCTGGAAGTCAGCGACGACGGCGATGGCTTCGAACCGGAAGGCCCGCGTGGGCTCGGGCTGATCGTGATGCGTGAGCGTGCGCAAACCGTCGGCGGCGCGCTCGCGATAGAATCAGCACCCGGAGCAGGCACGCGCGTGACGTTGCGCCTGCCCTATCACCCGGTCGGCGAGCCCGTCCACGACGATGGTGGACGTTAAGTCATGTGGAGCCCCGTAATCCCGCCCGGACTGGAAATCGTCAAACCCACCCGCCTGGGCGCGGGCAATCCCGAACTGCTGCATCTGGTGGACGCTGCCGCATCCGGCGGCCCGCCGTTGATGGTGTTCCACATCGATATCGATCACTTCGCCTCGATCAACGAGAACATGAGTGCCGAAGTCGGCGATCAGGCGTTGACGCTGGTGGCGCGCCGGCTGCAGGATTTTCTCGGCGCGCGCGGCAAGTTGTGGCGTCACGGCAGCGATGAGATGGTGGTGGTGGCGGTGCGTCGCGAAGACACCCCGCTGCCGGAGGATTTTGCCGAAGAGATCCGCCAGCAGCTGGAACTGCCGCTGTCGGTGCTGCCGTACACCTTGTTCATGACCGGCAAGGTCGGCATCAGCCTGTGCCCGGAACACTCCACCTCGCTGTCGATCCTGCTCGACTACGCCGAAGAAGCCAGCTACCAGGCCGCACGCGAAGGCGGCAATACGGTGCGCCTGTACACGCGCAACTCGACCACCAATGCGCATAGCGAAAGCATCATTGCGCGGCAGATCGTCGATGCGATCCCGCATGGCGAACTGCGGCTGCGCTACCAGCCGCTGGTGAGCGCGCGCGACGGCCGCATCGTCGGCATGGAAGCACTGCTGCGCTGGCAGTCGCCTACCCTGGGCATGCTGGTGCCGGAACGCTTCATGCGCACTGCCGAGCGCCTGGGGGTGATCGTGCAGATCGGCGAATGGGTGCTGCAGAACGCGGTGCGCCAGGCACGGCTGTGGCGCGACCAGGGCTTCGACGATTTCAGCATCGCGGTCAACGTCTCCACGCTGCAGCTGTTGCGCCCGGGTTTCTTCAACGAAGTGATGGCGATGCTGCAGACCGCCGGCGTGCCGGCGCAGTTCGTCACGCTGGAGATCAACGAAAGCGCGTTGACCAACAACGTTAACTTCGTCCACGAGACGATGGCCAACCTGCGCAACGAAGGCATCAGCCTGAGCCTGGATAACTTCGGTACCGGCGATTCCAGCCTGAGCGCGCTGGTGCGCTATCCGGTGGACCGGCTGAAGATCGATCGCAGCTTCATCAAGAGCGCGCCGGCCGGCAGCCGCGAGGCGGCGATTGCGCGCGCGATCATCGCGATGGGCCACCAACTCGGCATGACGGTGATCGCCAACGGCGTGGAATCGCAGGCGCAACTGGGCTTTTTGCGGCGCAACGATTGCGACATCTTCCAGGGCTATCTGTTCGGCGAACCGATGTCGGCCGAGTCGGCCGGCATGGCGCTACGCCGCCGCTACCTGCGCCCGGAATCGTTCGCCGAAAGCCGCCCCGACCGCACGCTGCTGCTGCTGGACGACGAAGAAAACGTGCTGCGCTCGCTGGTGCGCCTGTTCCGCCGCGATGGCTACCGCATCCTGGCCGCCGGCAACGTGCGCGACGCCTTCGACCTGCTCGCCACCAACGACGTGCAGGTGATCCTGTCGGACCAGCGCATGAGCGACATGAGCGGCACCGAGTTCCTGGGCCGGGTCAAGATGCTCTACCCCGACACCGTGCGCCTGGTGCTGTCCGGCTACACCGATCTGGCCACGGTCACCGAAGCGATCAACCGCGGCGCGATCTACCGCTTCCTGACCAAGCCCTGGAACGACGACGAGCTGCGCGAGCACATTCGTCAGGCATTTCGCACGCATGATGAGCTGCGTAACGGCAGGGAATAGGGATTCGGGATTGGGGATTGGTAAAGCAAAAGCCAACAGCGATATTCCTGAGCCGCAATCGGAGATTCGCTGAGTAAGGCAGACGGCAAGAGCGCGGCAAAACCGCTCTTGCCAATCCCTAATCCCGACTCCCCAATCCCAGCGCCAAGCGCTACCGCGGCTGCCGCACCGGCAGCACGATCCGGAAACTGGCGCCCTGCCCCGGGACGCTTTCGACGTCGATGCGGCCGTGGTGCTTGTTGATGATGCCGTAGGAGATCGACAGGCCCAGGCCGGTGCCGCTGCCGACCGGCTTGGTGGTGAAGAACGGGTCGAAGATGCGTTGCAGCAGGTCCGGAGCGATGCCCGCGCCGCTGTCCTGGAACTGGATCCAGACATTCTCGGTCTCGTCGCGGCCGGTGGTGACCGTGATCGTGCCACGCTCGACGATCGCCTGGCCGGCGTTGAGCAGCATGTTCATGTAGACCTGGTTGAGCTCGGACGGCAGGCATTCCACCAACGGCAGCTCGGCGTAATTGCGCTCCAGCGTGACCTTGTACTTGAGCTCGTTCCAGATGATGTTGATCGTGGATTCGAGACCGGCATGCAGGTCGACCATCTTCCACGACTCGGACCGGTCCGAGTACGAGAAGTCCTTGAGGTCGCGCACGATGCGGGTGACCCGCTCGATACCTTCGCGCGACTCGGCCATCAGCTGCGGCAGGTCGCGGCTGATGAAGTCGATGTCGGCGCGGTTGCGGATCTCGTCGATCTCCGGAATCAGCGCCTTCGGATCCGGCGCCTGCAGTGCGCGCTCATAGGCTTCGATCAGCGTGAACAGGCTGCGCAGGTATTCCTGCAGGCTGCCGAGATTGGAGTGCACATAGCCGATCGGGTTGTTGATTTCGTGCGCCACGCCGGCGGCCAGCTGGCCGATGGAGGCCATTTTTTCCGACTGCAGCAGCTTGTCCTGCGCGCCGTTCAAACGCAGATAGGCCTGCCGCAATTCGGCATGGCGCTGCTGCAGCTCGCGCTCGTAGTCCTGCTGGCCTTCGATGTTGTGGAACAGCGCCAGGAAGTGCCCGACGCCCTGCTCCTCGTTGTAGTACAGATGCGCGATGACCACGCGATCGGCCACCGGCAGGCTGCCGGTCCAGCTGCCCTTGCTGCGCGCCTGATTGAGCGCATCCGACGGCAGCACCTGCGAGATCCGTTCGCCGAGATTGCGGTCGTCGGCAGGATCTTCCTTGCACAGGCTCTGGCGGGCGATGGCGTTGGCCAGGATCAGCTGTCCGTCGGCGCGGAACAGCAGCACGCCCTCGAGCATCTGGTCGCCAAAGGCGCGCAGCATGGTCGAGGACGGTAATAGGGTTTGATTGAGAAAAAACTTGGCAGTCACGGGACAGGGCGGCGTAGAGGACGCTTCAATATACGCCGAACCGCCCAGGCCTCGTATTGCGCGGGGCCACGCTCTTGCACGCCGGGCAGCTCAAAGCTGCGGCACAGACATCTGGTCCAGCCTGCGCGTGCGCTCGGGCACGCTGCGGTGCTTCAGGCCACTGCCAGCGAACGACCGCCGCGCAGCACGCTCGATTGGCCCTTGGCGTCGTAGGACGGCGCACTCTCGGTGCGGCCCAGATGACGCAGTGCCCAGTTCACTTCGCGGCGCCGGCGTGCCAGCAGCGCGCCGTTGGCGCGATTGGCTTCGGCCAGTTCGCGCAGCCGCTCTTCTTCGCCTTGGGGCATTGCCGCTTCCAGCGCGCGCAGTGCCGACAGCTTGTCCTGCGTATGGCGCATCAACCCATCGATGTCGTTCTCGAGTAATGCCTGGCGTTCGCCGGCCAGCGCATCGCTGAGACGTTGCAGGAACTCGTTCACGTTCATCCTTTGGGTCGGGGATTAGCCCGCCAGTTGCTGATTCAGATCCATCATGCGGCTGGCGATGGCATCCGGGTTGATGGAGTAGCTGCCGTTCTGCAACGCATCCTTCACTGCCTGGACGCGACCGGTGTCGATCGCCGAGGACTGCGACAGCGTGCGTTGCAGGTTCTGCAGGTTGGTCGCCTCACCGGTCAGCTTGACGCTGTCGGTCGGCGGCAATGCGGCGATCGGGGACGCGCGATCTTCACCGGCCGAAGCGATCTTGCTGCTCGTGGCCGCGGTGCGAAGGGTTGCAGCGGTCGGTAGATTGCCTTCGATTTTCTGGCTCATGTCGGGAACTCCTCTACAGGTCGTAGGGGATAACGGCATGCCAAAAAAAAACTTTATAGCGATTTTCTATCTGGACACTACAACGGTCCCGCTCGCTTCGACGATCCCCTGCACCACCCGGCGCGAAGAGGAATTTTCCACCGAAACCCGCTCGTTCTCGCCGGCATCGGACAGTGCGCGACCGCTCATGCGCACCTCCAGACCGCCATTGCGCGACACCAGCGGCACGGTGTCGCCGCGCCGGACCAGCCGCTGCGTGACCAGATCGTTGGCCGACAGCAGCGAGCCGGCCGGTAGGATGCGCCGGGCGGTCTTGCCCACCGCTGCCACCGGATCGGCCAGCACCGCGCCGACGATGCGCGCTGCATCGCGCTTCTCGATACTGATATCGGCCAGCGAAATGACTTCTCCAGCGCTGATGCCGCGGCGCAGCACCAATACGTCCTGGTTGCGGCGCACCTTCAGCGGCACGAACAGGCGCCAGCCGGCCGGCTGCGGGCAGGCCACTTCCACCGTATTGGTGCCGGTCGGCTGCGCCTGCAGCGCGATCGGACAGGCCGGCATGCGCAAGCCCGGATCGAGCGTGGCCTCGGCCTCGGCATCCGGGCCAACGGTGGCCAGCGCCGCAGCGCGGATGGAATCGACAGACTGATAGCTCTGGGCCCAGGCCGGAGCGGCAGCCAACAAGATGACAAGCAGGAGCAGGCGCATGGGACCAGATCCGGAGGGAGACGGAACAGGCAGTGCAAGAGGCGTGCCTGTTTTTTTGCCGGGATTGGGGAGTTGGGATTGGGGACTTGTAAAAGCGGCTTGGCGGGTGATTCATTTAGCCGTTGCCAGGGCCCTTTGAGCCAGCGGGTCTATCCGACCAACTGTCTCCGAAGTCTTCAGGGCTGCAGAAGCAGCAACGGCCTGACCAACGCGCTCATTCACGCCGTTGAGCCAATCCCCAATCCCAAATCACCAGATCCCGGCGCTTGAGCCAATCCCGAATCCCGACTCCCCAATCCCGACAGCGCCCCACGCCAGGCTAAAACCGCTCAAGTTTTCCGAGGGCGCTGTCGATATCTGCCCCATGACCCACGATCTGCTCAACCGCATCGACCAGCGCACGCGTCTGGCTGGCCACAACCGACTGGCCCTGCTGCTGTTCCGGCTGGGCGGGCGCCAGCTTTTTGGCGTCAACGTGTTCAAGGTGCAGGAGGTGCTGCGCCGCCCGGAGCTGTTCCAGGTGCCCGGCCTGCCGACCGAGTTCGCCGGCGTGGCCGACGTGCGCGGGCGCTCGGTGCCGGTGCTGGACCTGGGCCTGGCGATCGGCCACCCGGAGCGCGACGCGCACTCGGAAAACGGCCCCGGCTATCTGGTGGTGGCCGAATTCAACCGCTCGGTCCAGGGCTTTCTGGTCAGCGGCGTGGAGCGCATCGTCAATATTGCGGTGGAAGATATCCACCCGCCGCCGGAACTGGGCGCCGAAGCCACTTATTTGACGGCGGTGACGCGCTTCCAGGGCGAGTTGATCCAGGTCATCGACGTGGAAAGCGTGCTCGCCGACATCGCCAAGGTCAGCAAGGACGTGCAGCTGGATCCCTCGCTGCAGCTGGTCGCCTACGACCGGCAGTTCCAGGTACTGGTGGTGGACGACTCGCGCGTGGCGCGCCAGCAGATCCGCAGCGTACTCGACCAACTCGGCGTCTCGGCGACCTTGTTGTCCGACGGCCGCCAGGCGCTGGACCACCTCTTGCAGGTGGCTGCATCAGGCGAAAATCCAGCCGACCGCTATGCGATGGTCATCTCCGACATCGAAATGCCGGCCATGGACGGCTACACGCTGACGACAGAAATCCGGCGCACGCCGGGCCTGCAAGGCCTGTACGTGCTGCTGCACACCTCGCTGTCGGGCGTGTTCAACAACGCCATGGTCGAACAGGTCGGCGCCAATGCCTTCGTGGCCAAGTACAGCGCCCACGAATTGGCCGACTACGTGCTGGCGCGCCTGAAAGTGGTCGCCGAAGCGGCCTGAGCAGGCCAGGCGGCTGCCGGGTCGGAGCCGATGGCAGCGACAAGGCGATGCGCCGGCTTCCAAGAGTCCGGCAGCATTGAAGTTGGAGCGGTGTGCGTCAACCCGCTTTTAAAGTGACATCCGCTAAGGCCGGACGTCGGCGGGCAGTCCTGACGTCATCCCGAACCTTCCCGCCTGGCGTGCCTGATCGAAGCAACACCACGACGGATACGATGTCCATCGCGTTCCCGGGACGGCCAAGCTGCCGTTCGTCGGCAGCTCCGATCACTCTCCGCGTTCCGCGGCCCGCACCACCTCGATTGGCACAAACATTGCTTTCTCCCTGGTAACACTTCGCGGGAGAGCACCGTGTCCAATTCCATCTCGTCCTTTCTAGGCATCCACGGCGATGCTCTGCCGCTACGCGAGCAGCGCATGAAGCTCATTGCCAGCAATCTGAGCAATGTGGATACCCCTGGCTACAAGGCAAAGGATCTGAATTTCGAGGCGGCGCTCAAATCGGCCGAAGGCGTACGCGACGGAACGCTGCTGCAGACCACCGACGCCAAGCATTACGAGATCGGCAGCAGTGCCGGGCTCAACCCGTTCCAGATCACCCGCGAATCCGACCAGCCCAGCCTGGACGGCAATACCGTCGATCCCGATGCCGAACGTGCTGCCTACGGCCGCGCCGCGCTGGAATACCGCGCCTCGCTGAGCTTCCTCGAATCCAAGGTGCGCTCGATGCTCACCGCGATCACCGGCCAATAAGTCATGAGCAATCTACCCATCTTCGATGTGGCCGGCTCGGCGCTGCACGCGCAGTCGGTCCGCCTGAGCACCATCGCCTCCAACCTGGCCAATGCCGACTCCGTCGCTGGCTCGGCCGAGGCGACCTACAAGCCCATCGAGCCGATCTTCCAGGCCCAGCAAAGTCGCCAGGACCCCAGCCTGACCTCGGTGAACGTCAAGGAGATCACCACCACCAACGCGCCGCCGATCCGTCGCTACGAGCCCGGCCATCCGCTGGCCGATGCCGATGGCTACGTGTTCTCGCCGGACGTGGACCCGGTCTCGCAGATGGTCAACATGATCTCGGCCTCGCGCAACTACCAGGCCGGCGTGGAAATGCTCAACACCGCCAAGGAACTGGCGCTCGCCACCCTGACCATGGGTCGCTGACCCTCCTAGCTGACCCTTCCCTTACGGACCCTTTCACATGAGCACGATCGGTAGTGACCTCTACACCAGCCTCGGGCTGACCTCCAGCAGCGCCACAGCGACCAAGAAGAAGGAGGAATCGCTCGGCCAGGCCGACTTCCTCAAGTTGATGACCGAGCAGCTGCAGCACCAGGACCCGCTCAAGCCGATGGAAAACAGCGCGTTTCTGGGCCAGTTGGCGCAGTTCTCCACCGTGCAGGGCATCGGCGACCTCAATACCAAGGTCAGCAGCTTCTCGGCAGCGCAGAGCAGCGATCAGGTGCTCAAGGGCGCCTCGCTGGTCGGGCACAACGTGCTGGTGCCCTCCGCACAGCTCGCCATCGATGCCACCAATTCGGCCAAGGGCGTGGTCGCCGCGACCTCGGCCGGCACCGTCAATTTCGAAATCACCGATGCCAACGGCGCCTTCGTCAAACAGCTCAGCGTGCCGGCCAGCGCCGCCGGTGAAGTGTCGTTTGCCTGGGACGGCACCGATGCCAACGGCAACCGCATGGCCGCCGGCAAGTACGGCGTGACCGCCACCCAGACCGACACCGCCGGTTCCAAAAGCAAGTTGTCCACCTATGTCGACGCGCCGGTGGACAGCGTCACGATCGGCTCGGACGGCCTGTATCTCAACCTGACCGGGCTAGGCACTTCCCCGCTCGCCAACGTGCTCCGCGTCAGCTGAGCCGGCAACCGACACTTAAAGGACCTCATCCATGGCTTTCAATACCTCGTTGTCCGGCATCAACGCAGCCAATGCCGATCTGAACGTCACCTCCAACAACATCGCCAACGTCAACACGACCGGTTTCAAGGAATCGCGTGCCGAGTTTGCCGACATGTTCCAGAGCACCAGCTACGGCCTGTCGCGCAATGCGGTGGGTTCGGGCGTGCGCGTCAGCAATGTGGCGCAGCAGTTCTCGCAGGGCAATATCGACCCGACCGGGCGCAGCCTGGACCTGGCGGTCTCCGGCGAAGGCTTCTTCACCGTGACCTCCAACGGCGCCAAGATGTACACCCGCGCCGGCAACTTCCAGACCGATGCCAACGGCTATGTGATCAATCCGCAAGGCGCGCGCCTGCAGGTCTTCGCTCCCAACCCGAGCGGCAACGGCTTCGACGTCGGCCGCCTGTCGGACCTGCAGCTGCTGACCACCGACAGCCCGCCCAAGTCGACCTCCACGGTCAACCTGGCCTTCACCCTGCCCGGCAATGCCACCGCCCCGTCGGTGACCCCGTTCAGCCCGGCCGACGACAAGACCTACAGCCACTCCACCGGCGGCATCAACGTCTACGATTCGCTGGGCGTCAGCCATGTGCAGACCTCCTACTTCGTCAAGACCGCCAACCCGAACGAGTGGCAGGTGCACAACTACGTGGACGGTGCCGCGGTCGGTGCGCCCACCACGCTGCAGTTCTCCGATACCGGCGCGCTGACCACCCCGGCCAACGGCATCATCACGATGGACCCGTTCACCCCGAGCACCGGCGCCGGCGTGCTGAACATGCAGCTCAACGTCAGCGGCTCGACCCAGTACGGCGAAGCCTTCGCGCTGCGTGATACCCGCCAGGACGGCTATGCCAGCGGCAAGCTCAACGAGATCAGCATCGACACCAGCGGCGTGGTGTTCGCGCGCTACTCCAACGGCGCCGACAAGCCGCTGGGCCAGGTCGCCCTGAGCACCTTCGTCAACCCGCAGGGCCTGCAATCGCAGGGCAACAACATGTGGGCCGAAAGCTACACCTCCGGCGCCGCCCGCACCGGCGCACCGGACACCTCGGACCTGGGCCAGATCGAATCCGGCTCGCTGGAATCCTCCACGGTGGACCTGACCGAGCAGCTGGTGAACATGATCGTGGCCCAGCGCAACTTCCAGGCCAACTCGCAGATGATCTCGACCCAGGATCAGGTCACGCAGACGATCATCAATATTCGTTAACGGCTGGGATGAGTGATTAGGGATTAGGGATTGGCAAGAGCCGGTATTCCGCTAAACGGATGCCGGCCCTGTCCCTCTTCTGCCAGGTCGCAATAGCCAGCGTTTTACGAATCCCGAATCCCGACTCCCCAATCCCGGTGCCCAATGGACAAAGCTCTCTACGTTGCGATGACCGGTGCCCGCGCCTCCCTGCAGGCGCAGGGCACCGTGTCGCACAATCTCGCCAACGTCGACACGGTGGGGTTCAAGGCTGCGTTGGCCAATACCGAGGCGTTCAAGATCCAGGGCAAGGGCTATCCGTCGCGGATCGATGCGCTGCATATGGACCAGGGCTTCGACCGCAGCCAGGGCCACCAGAAGGTCACCGGCAACCCGCTGGACGTGTCGCTGCAGCAGGACCGCTGGCTGGCGGTGCAGTCGCCCGACGGCAGCGAGGCCTACACCCGCAACGGCGAGCTGGCACTCACCGCCAATGGCCAGCTGGTCACCGCCAATGGGCATGCGGTGCTGGATGAGGGCGGCAACCCGATGACGATCCCACCGCACCAGGCGATGGAGATCGGCAGCGACGGCAGCATCTCGATCATTCCGCAGGGCGAAGGCCCGCAGACCATGGCCATCGTCGGCAAGATGAAGGTGGTCGACGCCCCCGCCGACCGTTTGACGCGGCGCCCGGACGGGCTGATGCGTAACACCAGCACCGACCCGGCGCAGGCGTTTGCAGTGGCCACCGGCAAGACCATCAACAGCGGCATGCTGGAGGGCAGCAACGTGGACGCCGCCGGCGCGCTGGTGGAGATGATCCAGCTGCAGCGTCAGTTCGAAATGCAGGTCAAGATCATCAAGAACGGCGACGACAACGCGCAGTCGGCCAATTCGCTGCTGCGGGTTAGCGGCTAAGCGCCACTGGCGCCCACTGCCGCACCGCCGGTTGGCTTGCCGCGCTGCCTAGCACCTGGATGGCGGCCGCCTAGGGGACGTGGCTCGCGAGCGAAGTGGCATGTCGTTCGACTCCTGCGGTCTCGCAGGTGGTTTGTATGCGGTTGACGCTGACTACCGATGGTTTGTTGGCAAGGTGTGTGCGGTTGGCAATGCTGTTGATCTGGGCATTCGCTGCAGAGCGGCTGGTTTGTGACTTTGCTGCAGGGCCCTTGCCCGCCCACCATCGCGGGACACGCCGCAAGTACGTCCGTGTAGGCTCTTACGCGGCATCCATGCCGCGTAAGGTCCCGCGACGGTGGGCGGGCAAGGACCTGTCGAGATGGTCGGCGTGCATGGTGCAAACAATGCCTGACGTGGGTTGCTTGGATAACGGCGCGTCCAATGATCTTCTCAATGCAAGCCGAGCAATGGACAAGCTTTAAGAAAGCAACCTTCAAACTCTCTGGTGCGGAGGCCTCGCCGATTGCGGGACCGTGTGGCGGCATGGATGCCGCCACCGAGCCCCCAGAGATGGGTTCACGGCGTGTCCCGCGAGCGGTGAGGACACCGCGCCCTCGACCAACCAGCCTGTTGACTGCGTCGCAATGCCAGCCGGCAAATCCCCAAACCCTTCCGCACGCAGCGCCAAGGGTTCACACGTCGTCGAACACATCGCTGACCGGCGACCGATCTGCCGCGCCTGATCTGCCGCGCAGGTGTCCACCGCTTCGGCCTAGCCGCTGCCTGTCCGCCGCCACCCCTGCCCCGCGCAGGCCACCGCGGCCACTTCGCGTGATCCAGTGCACAGCCGGCAAAAATCCGACGCGGGTTTGGCACAGCACGTGCATATACCCACCCGTACCCGGAACACATCCCCGGGTCTAACGAGGAATCGGGTCATGAATCAGGCTTTGTGGGTCGCCAAAACCGGACTGGATGCGCAGCAGACGCGCATGTCGGTCATTTCCAACAACCTGGCCAATACCAATACCACCGGCTTCAAGCGCGATCGTGCGGCGTTCGAAGACCTGTTGTACCAACAGGTGCGTGCGCCGGGCGGTTCCACCTCCGCGCAGACGCAGCTGCCGACCGGCCTGCAACTGGGTACCGGCGTGCGGGTGGTCTCCACCTTCAAGGGTTTCGACCAGGGCAGCCAGCAGCAGACCGGCCGCGCGCTCGACGTGATGGTCAACGGCCGCGGCTTTTTCGAAGTGCAGATGCCCGACGGCACCTCGGCCTATACCCGCGACGGCACCTTCCAGATCAATGCGCAGGGCGAGCTGGTCACCAACAGCGGCTACCCGCTGCAGCCGGGCATCCAGATCCCCGAAGGCGCGCAGTCGCTAACCATCGGCAACGACGGCACCATCAGCGTGACGCTGGCCGGCCAGGCCGCCGCGCAGGAAATCGGCGCGTTGACGCTGACCGACTTCATCAACCCCTCGGGCCTGCAGTCCAAGGGCGAGAACCTGTTTGTCGAAACCACCGCCTCCGGCCCTGCTCAGAACGGCACCCCCGGCCTCAACGGCCTGGGCAACACCGTGCAGGGCGCGCTGGAAGGCAGCAACGTCAACACGGTGGAAGAACTGGTGAGCATGATCGAAACGCAGCGCGCCTACGAAATGAATGCCAAGGCGATCTCCACCACCGACTCGATGCTCGGTTACTTGAACAACAACGTCTGATCGGCCCGCCGGTCGCTGCCCTCTCAGGAATCCACGCCATGTCCCGCCTGCCTTCTCCTTCCTCCCTGTGCCTCGCCATTGCCTGCAGCGCGCTGCTGGGCGGCTGCGTGGCGGCCGGCGATGTGCGGCCGTTCGCCGAACTGGCGCCGATCGTGCCGGTGGTCGCGCCGGTGGCGCAGCCCACCGCCGGGGCGATCTACGCCGCCGGCCCGAGCCTGAACCTGTACGGCGACCGCCGCGCCCGCGATGTTGGCGATCTGCTGACGGTGAACCTGGTGGAAAGCACCACCGCCTCGTCCACCGCCAATACCAGCATCAGCAAGAAGGACGCGACCACCATGGCCGCGCCGACGCTGCTGGGAGCGCCGCTCACCGTCGGTGGCTTGAATGTGCTGCAGAACTCGTTGAGCGGCGATCGCAGCTTCGACGGCAAGGGCAACACCGCGCAAAGCAACCGCATGCAGGGCAGCGTGACCGTCACCGTGATGCAGCGCCTGCCCAACGGCAATCTGGTGATTCAGGGGCAGAAGAACCTGCGCCTGACCCAGGGCGACGAACTGGTGCAGGTGCAAGGCATCGTGCGCGCCGCCGACATCGCCCCGGACAACACCGTGCCCTCGAGCAAGGTGGCCGACGCCCGCATCGCCTACGGCGGCCGCGGCGCGATCGCGCAGTCCAACGCGATGGGCTGGCTGAGCCGCTTCTTCAATTCCCGTCTGTCGCCCTACTGAGCCTGCGACCATGAATCTGTCTTCCCTGCCCTTCCGTCTGCTGGCCGCCGCTGTGGCGGTCTGCGCGATCGCCGCGCCGGCCTCGGCCGAGCGCATCAAGGATCTTGCCCAGGTCGGCGGCGTGCGCGGCAACGCGCTGGTCGGTTACGGCCTGGTGGTCGGCCTGGACGGCAGCGGCGACCGCACCAGCCAGGCGCCCTTCACCGTACAGAGCCTGAAGAACCTGCTTGGCGAGCTGGGCGTCAATGTTCCGGCGAACGTCAATCCGCAGCTGAAAAACGTCGCGGCCGTGGCCATCCATGCCGAACTGCCGCCGTTTGCCAAGCCCGGCCAGCCGATCGACATCACCGTGTCCTCGATCGCCAACGCGGTGTCGCTGCGTGGCGGCTCGCTGCTGATGGCACCGCTGAAGGGCGCCGACGGCCAGGTCTATGCGATGGCGCAGGGCAACCTGGTGGTCGGTGGCTTCGGCGCGCAGGGCAAG
The DNA here is from genome assembly GCF_056725285.1 of Xanthomonas sp. NCPPB 1826. Classification (NCBI taxonomy): domain Bacteria; kingdom Pseudomonadati; phylum Pseudomonadota; class Gammaproteobacteria; order Lysobacterales; family Lysobacteraceae; genus Xanthomonas; species Xanthomonas sp. NCPPB 1826. The sequence goes on along the minus strand of NZ_CM161521.1, from coordinate 2,420,103 downwards.
GACGGCTCGCGGGTGTCGGTCAACATCCCCAGCGTCGGCCGCATTCCCAACGGCGCCACCGTCGAACGCGCATTGCCGGACGTGTTTGCCGGCAGCGGAGAGATCACCCTCAACCTGCACCAGAACGACTTCACCACCGTCTCGCGCATGGTCGCGGCGATCGACAGCAGCTTCGGCGCCGGCACCGCGCGTGCGGTGGACGGCGTGACCGTGGCAGTGCGCTCGCCGACCGATCCTGGCGCGCGTATCGGCCTGCTGTCGCGGCTGGAAAATGTCGAACTCTCTCCGGGCGATGCCCCGGCCAAGGTGGTGGTCAATGCACGCACCGGCACGGTGGTGATCGGCCAGTTGGTGCGGGTGATGCCGGCGGCGATCGCGCATGGCTCGCTCACCGTGACCATCAGCGAGAACACCAACGTCAGCCAGCCGGGCGCCTTCAGTGGCGGCCGCACCGCGGTGACCCCGCAGTCGACGATCACGGCCACCTCCGAAGGCAGCCGCATGTTCAAGTTCGAAGGCGGCACCACGCTCGATCAGATCGTGCGTGCGGTCAACGAAGTGGGCGCCGCTCCCGGCGACCTGGTGGCCATCCTGGAAGCGCTCAAGCAAGCCGGTGCGCTCACGGCGGAGCTGGAGGTGATCTGACATGCGTATCGCAGCCTCGCCCATTGATCTCAACCCGAGCACCAAGGCCGATCCCGCCAAGATCGACAAGGTCTCACGTCAGCTCGAAGGACAGTTCGCGCAGATGCTGGTCAAGAGCATGCGCGATGCAAGCTCTGGCGACCCGATGTTCCCGGGCGAAAACCAGATGTTCCGCGAGATGTACGACCAGCAGATGGCCAAGGCGCTGACCGACGGCAAGGGGCTGGGCCTGTCGGCGATGATCTCCAAGCAGTTGAGCGGCGACACCGGCGGCCCGGCGTTGAATACCTCGCTGAGCACCGCCGATGCCGCCAAGGCCTATTCGCTGGTGGCCGGCAAGCGCGACGCCTCGTTGCCGCTGCCGAGCCGCGATGGCGCGGCGACCGGCGTCGGCGCAAGCACCGGTAGCGCTGCAGGCATCGGCGCAGGCGGCCTGGGCGGCATCGGCATGAGCCAAGTGCTGGATCTGATCGCCGGGCGCACCGGCAGCAGCGATGCCGGCAGCGACGATGCGGCCGCGCTGAGCTGGCCCTCGGCCAACGATCGCTGGAGCGATGTGGCGGCCAGCGATGCCGCCGATGCCAACGCCGCGGTCAATGCGAGTGCGGCGAGCAGCGCGGCCGCCAGCCTGGGCGAGCGTACCCCGGAAGGCTTCGTCGCCAAGATCTGGACGCATGCGCAGAAGGCCGCGCGCGAACTGGGCGTGGATCCGCGTGCGCTGGTGGCGCAGGCCGCGCTGGAGACCGGCTGGGGCCGGCGCGGTATCGGCAATGGCGGCGACTCCAACAACCTGTTCGGCATCAAGGCCACCGGCTGGAGCGGTGACAAGGTCACCACCGGCACCCACGAATACGTCAATGGCGTCAAAACCACCGAAACCGCCGATTTCCGTGCCTACGGCTCGGCCGAGGAGAGCTTTGCCGACTACGTGCGGCTGCTGAAGAACAACAGTCGCTACCAGCCCGCACTGCAGGCCGGCACCGATATCAAGGGTTTTGCACGCGGCTTGCAACAGGCTGGATACGCCACCGATCCGGGCTACGCAGCCAAGATCGCGGCGATCGCCAACGGTCCGACCATCGACCGTGCGGTGGCCGCGATCGGCAACGCGGCGGCCGACCTGTCCAACCGCTATGCCAGCACCGCCGAGCCTGCTGGGCTCGGCACCATTCGTCGTTGAGGTAAACGCCCATGTCCATCATGTCCACCGGGACCAGTGCGCTGATCGCCTTCCAACGGGCGTTGTCGACCGTTAGCCATAACGTCGCCAACATCAATACCGAAGGCTACAGCCGCCAACGTGTGGAATTTGCAACGCGCACGCCCACCGACATGGGCTACGCGTTCGTGGGCAATGGCGCCAAGATCACCGACGTGAGCCGGGTGGCCGACCAGCTGGCCACCTCGCGCCTGCTCGACAGCGGCGGCGAGCTGTCGCGGCTGCAGCAGCTGTCCTCGCTGTCCAACCGCGTCGACAGCCTGTACTCCAACACCGCCACCAACGTGGCCGGGCTGTGGTCGAACTTCTTCGACTCCACCAGTGCGGTCTCGTCCAATGCCTCGTCCACCGCCGAGCGGCAGAGCATGCTCGACAGCGGCAACTCGCTGGCCACGCGCTTCAAGCAGCTCAACGGGCAGATGGACAGCCTGAGCAACGAGGTCAACAGCGGCCTGACCTCCGCGGTGGACGAGGTCAATCGCCTGACCCAGCAGATCGCCAAGATCAACGGCACCATCGGCAACAGCATCGACAGCGCCTCACCGGACATGCTCGACCAGCGCGACGCGCTGGTGTCCAAGCTGGTGGGCTACACCGGCGGCACCGCGGTGATGCAGGACGGCGGCTTCATGAATGTTTTCACCTCCGGCGGCCAGGCCCTGGTGGTGGGAACCACCTCGTCCAAGCTGACCACCGTCGCCGACCCGTATCAGCCGAGCAAGCTGCAGGTGGCAATGCAGACCCAGGGCCAGAATGTCAGCCTCAGCGCCAGCTCGCTGGGCGGGCAGATCGGCGGGCTGCTGGAGTTCCGCAGCAGCGTGCTGGAACCGACCCAGGCCGAACTCGGTCGCCTGGCCGTGGGCATGGCCAGCACCTTCAACGCCGGTCACGCGCAAGGCATGGACCTGTATGGCGCGATGGGTGGCAATTTCTTCAACATCGGCTCGCCCACCACCGCCGCCAACCCGGGCAACACCGGCAGCGCGTCGCTGAGCGCCAGCTTCAGCAACATGGCGGCGGTGGATGGGCAGAACGTCACGCTCAGTTTCGACGGCACTGCGTGGAAGGCCACCAATGCCAGCACCGGCTCGGCGGTGCCGCTCAGCGGCACCGGCACCCCGGCCAATCCGCTGGTGCTCAACGGCGTCAGCCTGGTGGTCGGCGGCACGCCGGCCAACGGCGACAAGTTCCTGCTGCAGCCCACCGCCGGGCTGGCCGGCACCTTGTCGGTGGCCATCACCGACCCCTCGCGGATTGCCGCGGCCACCCCGGTCAAGGCCTCCGCCACGGTCGCCAACCTGGGCACCGGCAAGATCAGCGACGTCAAGGTCACCAATGCGCAGAACCCGGCGCTGCTGACCCCGTCGTCGGTGGAGTTCATCGACGCCAACCAGTACACCATCGACGGCGCCGGCCCGTTCGCCTACACCGCCGGCCAGACCATCAGCGCCAACGGCTGGAGCTTTGCGCTGGACGGCGCGCCCAAGGCCGGCGATACCTTCGGCGTCGGCCCCACCGGTGCCGGCTCCAGCGACAACGGCAACGCCAAGTTGCTGGCCAATCTCGACGATGCCAAGGCGCTCAGCGGCGGCACGGTCACGCTCAATGGCGCGCTGTCGGGCCTGACCACCTCGGTGGGCTCGGCCGCGCGTGCGGCCAGTTATGCCTCGGACGCGCAGAAGGTCATCAACGACCAGGCGCAGGCCAGCCGCGACTCGATTTCCGGCGTCAACCTCGATGAGGAAGCCGCCAACATGCTGAAGCTGCAGCAGGCCTACCAGGCCGCCGCACAGATGATCTCCACCGCCGACACCATCTTCCAAGCCATCCTGGGTGCCGTACGCTGATGACTGACCGTATCTCCACCAGCATGATGTACAGCCAGTCGGTGTCGTCGATGACGGCCAAGCAGTCCCGGCTAAACCAGATCCAGGCCCAGCTCACCAGCGGGCAGCGCCTGGTCACCGCCAAGGACGACCCGGTCGCCGCCGGCACTGCGGTAGGCCTGGATCGCGCACTGGCCGCGATCACCCGATTTGGCGAGAACGCCAACAACGTGCAGAACCGCCTTGGCCTGCAGGAAAACGCCCTGTCGCAGGCCGGCGACAAAATGGCGCGCGTCACCGAATTGGCGGTGCAGGCCAACAACTCCTCGCTCAGCCCCGACGACCGCAAGGCAATCGCCTCGGAACTGACCGCCCTGCGCGACAGCATGGTCAGCCTGGCCAACAGCACCGACGGCACCGGGCGCTACCTGTTCGGCGGCACCGCCGATGGCAGCGCGCCGTTCATCAAGAGCAGCGGCGGCGTCACCTACAACGGCGACCAGACCCAGAAACAGGTCGAAGTGGCGCCGGACACCTTCGTCAGCGACACCCTGCCCGGCAGCGAAATCTTCATGCGTATCCGCACCGGCGACGGCACCGTGGATGCGCACCCCAACACTGCCAACACCGGCACCGGGCTGCTGCTGGACTTCAGCCGCGATGCCAGCACCGGCAGCTGGAACGGCGGCAGCTACAGCGTGCAGTTCACCGCCGCCGACACCTACGAGGTGCGCGACAGCACCAATACGGTGGTCGGTACCGGCACCTACAAGGATGGCGAGGACATCAACGCGGCCGGCGTGCGCATGCGCATCAGCGGTGCACCGGCGGTGGGCGACAGTTTCCAGATCGGCGCCTCCACCACCAAGGACGTGTTCTCCACCATCGACGACCTGGTCGGCGCGCTCAACTCCGACACGCTGACCCAGCCGCAGAAGGCGGCGATGATCAACACGCTGCAGTCGTCGATGCGCGACATCGCACAGGCCTCGTCGAAGATGATCGATGCGCGCGCCTCCGGCGGCGCGCAGCTGTCGGCGATCGACAACGCCAACTCCCTGCTCGAGTCCAACGAGGTCACCCTCAAGACCACCCTGTCGTCGATCCGCGATCTGGATTACGCCTCGGCGCTTGGGCAGTACGAACTGGAGAAGGCCTCGTTGCAGGCCGCTCAAACGATTTTTCAGCAGATGCAGTCGTCGTCGTTGTTCAACCTGATCCGCTGATTGCAGCAGAAAACCCGCGTTTTCTGCACTCCTGCGCGCGAGCACTTGCGCAGGCCGACGGAGTTTATTCGTCAAAAGTTATACCAACGCTAAAGATCTACGGGGTGCTGCCGAATAAACCAAACCCCTTGATACACAACGCTTCCGTATTTCGTCCCGCAGCAGAAAGACAGTAAAAAAACACTGGATTTCGCTAAAGGTTCCCGACGCAACGCCGTTATTCATCTCAGCAGCGGCAACGGCCAACTTGATGGCCCCCCTGCGGAGGCTCCGGGCAAGTCCCCCTTGCCGGAAAAATCGCTTAGGAGAAATCAAAATGGCACAGGTAATCAACACCAACGTAATGTCGCTGAACGCTCAGCGGAACCTCAACACCAGCAGCGCGAGCATGTCGACGAGCATCCAGCGTCTGTCCTCGGGTCTGCGCATCAACAGCGCCAAGGACGACGCCGCAGGTCTGGCGATCTCCGAGCGCTTCACCACGCAGATCCGCGGCCTGGACGTTGCCTCGCGCAACGCCAACGACGGTATCTCGCTGGCCCAGACCGCCGAAGGCGCGATGGTCGAAATCGGCAGCAACCTGCAGCGTATCCGCGAGCTGTCGGTGCAGTCGTCCAACGCCACCAACTCGCCGACCGACCGTGACGCGCTGAACTCCGAAGTCAAGCAGCTCACCGCCGAAATCGACCGCGTCGCCAACCAGACCAACTTCAACGGCACCAAGCTGTTGAACGGCGACTTCTCCGGCGCGCTGTTCCAGGTCGGCGCCGACGCCGGCCAGACCATCGGCATCAACAGCATCGTTGACGCCAATGTCGATTCGCTGGGCAAGGCCAACTTCGCTGCCGCCGTTTCCGGCGCTGGCGTGACCGGCACCTCCACCGCATCGGGCTCGATCAGCGGCATGAGCCTGTCGTTCAAGGACGCCAGCGGTGCAGCCAAGAGCGTCACCATCTCGGACGTCAAGATCGGCGTCGGCGAGAGCGCTGCCGACGTCAACAAGAAGGTGGCTGCGGCGATCAACGACAAGCTCGACCAGACCGGCATGTACGCCTCGATCAAGACCGACGGTACGGTGCAGATCGAATCGCTGAAGGCTGGCCAGGACTTCACCTCGCTGACCGCCGGTACCTCCAGCGCCGCAGGCATCACCGTCGGCGCCGGCATCACCACTGCCTCGGCCGCTTCCGGCTCCACCGCTTCGACCCTGAGCACCCTGGACATCTCCACGTTCTCCGGCGCACAGAAGGCCCTGGAAATCGTCGACAAGGCGCTGACCGCGGTCAACTCCTCGCGCGCCGACATGGGTGCGGTGCAGAACCGCTTCACCTCCACCATCGCCAACCTGAGCGCAACCTCGGAAAACCTGTCGGCCTCGCGTAGCCGTATCCGCGACACCGACTACGCCAAGGAAACCGCCGAGCTGACCCGCACGCAGATCCTGCAGCAGGCCGGTACCGCGATGCTGGCCCAGGCCAAGTCGGTTCCGCAGAACGTGCTGAGCCTGCTGCAGTAATCGGCAGCGCTTCGCAGCAAGTCAAGAGCCCCTCTTCGGAGGGGCTTTTTTTGTGGCCGCAGATCTCCTTCGCCCGAGATTTGGCGCGAACGCGCAGCACGCTTTCCTGGCGCGGGTTTTTTGACGCGGCCCGCCGGCATGGAAATTGCATTACCCCAGCTCGTGAGCGAAACGGGTTGCTGCCGCTAAAGTCCTGGCGGATGCGGCCGATACCCGTCTCGTAATCCCATGCGTCCATCCTTGCTTGGACGCCCAGACGAGGAATGCAACATGGCATCGGTGATCAGCACTTCCGGCTCCGGTCTGGACATCCCAACTGTGGTGTCCACCCTGGTTTCCCGGCAGAAAGACCCGGAGCAGGCGCGCATCAACAAGGCCGGGAGCGCCGCGACCACGCAGCTGTCGGCGATCAGCCAGATCAAGAGCAGCATGACCACGCTCAAGTCTGCGCTGGACAAGGTCATCAGCAGCGCCGACACCAACGCCTACAAAGCGACGGTGCCGACCGATGCCGGCTTCACCGCCACCACCACCAGCTCGGCCGCGCCGGGCAACTATTCGGTGGAAGTGGTCTCGCTGGCCAGCGCGCAAAAGCTCGCCTCCGGCGCGTTCGTTGCCGATGCCACTGTCGGCAGCGGCACGCTGACGATCGGGTATGGCGAGAAAAAAATCACCGTGGACATCAGCGGCACCGACAAGCTCACCGACATCGCCGCCGCCATCAACAAGGCGGCCGGTGGCAAGGGCGTCACCGCCAGCGTGGTGACCGCCAACGACGGCCAGCACCTGGTGTTCAACGCGATCGACACCGGTACCAAGGGCGCATTGACCGTCAGCGCCAGCGACCCGAGCCTGAGCAGCCTCACCTATGGCCCCGGCGTCAGCGGCGGCCTGACCCAGTCCGTGGCCGCGACCGATGCGCTGGTGCGCGTGGACGGCTTCGAACGCACCTCCAGCTCCAACACCGTCACCGATATCGTGCCGGGCGTGGTGCTCAACCTCACCAAGGCCGCCGAAGGCACCAAGGTCACATTGGGCGTTGCGGCCGACACCAGCGGCCTCAAGGCCAATCTGACCGCGTACGCGGCCGCCTACAACACCGCCAACACCCTGCTGGCCAAGAGCAGCGCCTACGACCCCACCACCAAGACCGCCGCGGCGTTGACCGGCGACTCGCTGGTGCGCGGCCTGCAGCAGCAGTTGCGCGGCCAGGTCAGCGGCAACCTCACCGAACTCAAGTCGCTCGGCCTGACCATCGACAAGGATGGCGTGATGAGCTTCGATGGCGGCAAGTTCGACACCGCCATCGCCGCCGATGGCGGTGCCGCCGCCGAGGTGCTCGGCAAGGACAGCAAGTTCGGCTCGGCCATGACCAAGCTGCTCGACAGCAACGTCAACGCCAACAACGGCACCCTGACCCTGCGCTCGGACAGCCTGAACAAGCAGATCAAGGGCTACGAGGATGACCTGGATGACCTCGACGCGCGCATGACCAAGCTCAGCGATCGCTACACCGCGCAGTTCACCGCGATGGAAACCATGATCAGCAAGCTGCAGAGCAGCACCAGTTCGCTCAGCGGACTGCTGACGAGCTGATTTCCGTGATGAGGATCCTCAAGTCCCGCAATGGTCTTGCCGATACAAGAAGGGCCTATCGTGATTTCGGCCTTGCCTTCCGGCAGGAGCGTCGTCGCAGGAGCGCAGCGCTCCGGGACCAACGAAGGTCAGCCCATTGAGGAGTCATCCATGTACGGTTCCAATCGTCAGTATGCCGAGCAATACCGCAAGGTCGGCGTGTCCACCAGCGTGACCGAAGCCGACCCGCACAAGCTGGTGTCGCTGCTGTTCGCCGGCGCCTGCCAGCGCATCCGTCTGGCCCAGGCCTGCCTGGCGCAGGGCGACCAGGCGCGCAAGGGCAAGGCCATCGGCGAAGCCTGCGCGATCGTCGGTCACTTGAACGGATCGCTCGATCACGAAGCCGGTGGCGAGATCGCTGGTAACCTGTCGGCGCTTTACGACTACGTGATGCAGCGGCTGACTGCCGCCAACCTGCACAACGACGAAACCGCGTTGACCGAAGCGCTGGAACTGCTCAGCGAAATCGACTCGGCGTGGAATTCCATTCCCCTGGACCAACGCGGCCTTTCCGCCGCTTCGTGAGTCATACCATGCATAGCGCGCAGAGCCTTCAAGCCGAAATTGCCGACATCCGCCTGGCCATGGCACAGGAGGAATTCGAGGTGATGCCGTTCATGCTGGACGCCCACGATCTGCACCTGCGCGAGTACGCGCAGCAGGCGGACCTGAGTCAGGACCGCGACGCGTTGCAGACGTTGCAGGTGATGCAGCAGGACCTGATGCGGATGATGCTCGAACGTCGACGCAAGCTGCTGGATCTGATCCGCGCGCAGCGCACGTCCTCTACGGCCAGCCGCGCCTACGCACGGATCGGACGGATCTGATGCCCGCGCTCGGCACATTCGCGCCATCGGCCGATGCCGCGCTGTTCGCCGACACGCTCAGCTGCGAAGTGCGCCTGCCAGCCAGCTTCCGTGCCGGCAGCGACGCCGGCTCGCACAGCGCCGCAGAAACCCTGCTGCGCAGCCTGGGCCAGGTGGAAGACCTGCGCAGCGAAGACACCAGCGAAGACCGTGGCGAGCTGCCGCTGCTGGTGCAGCGCATGGACGCCAAGCTCGACCTGATGCTGGCCCTGATCGGCCGCCTGGTGCAACAGGGCGACAGCGGATTGATCCAGGCGAACGTGCACTGGTCGGTGCGCGGAATCCGCCTGAGCTGCGCAAGCAGCCACCCGCCGGGCACCCTGGGCAGCGTTTGCCTGCAACCCTCCGACTGGCTTCCTGAACTGGTACAGCTTCCTGCCGAGGTCCTGGCAAGCGCAAGCGATGGCCACGATCACTGGCTATGGCTGCGGTTTGCGCCGCTTTCCCCAGGCTTGCAGGAGGCGCTGGAACGTCATCTGTTCCGTTTGCATCGCCGTCAGATCGCCGACGCCCGCCGCCAGCGCTGATAGCGCCTGTTGGCGCGGGGCGCCGGGTCGGCTAAGGTGCCCTTTACTGAAAAAAGGTCTCTTCTGCGCCGTGCGAGTCATCATCGTCGACGATCACACCCTTGTCCGTGCCGGCCTGTCCAGGCTGCTGCAAACCTTCGCCGGCATCGATGTCGTGGGTGAGGCCAGCAATGCACAGCAAGCTCTGGACATGACATCCCTGCACCGGCCTGATCTGGTGTTGATGGATCTGTCCCTGCCCGGCCGCAGCGGCCTGGATGCCATGACCGATGTGTTGCGCGCGGCGCCGCGCACGCATGTGGTGATGATGTCGATGCACGACGACCCGGTGCACGTGCGCGATGCACTCGATCGCGGTGCGGTCGGCTTCGTGGTCAAGGATGCCGCGCCGCTTGAGCTGGAATTGGCATTGCGTGCAGCGGCGGCCGGCCAGGTGTTCCTGAGCCCGCAGATTTCGTCCAAGATGATCGCGCCGATGCTGGGCCGGGAAAAACCGGTCGGTATCGCTGCCTTGTCGCCGCGCCAGCGCGAGATCCTGCGCGAGATCGGCCGCGGCCAGAGCAACAAGGAAATCGCGGCCGACCTCGGCATCAGCGTCAAGACGGTGGAGACCCATCGCGCGCGCATGATGGAATCGCTCGGTTGCCGGCGTGCCAACGACCTGGTGTTGCTGGCCGCCAAGCATCACAACGAACTGGTCTGAGCAAACCGCTGCGCCGACCGGAAACGGCCGCCAGCGACGAAAACAGTGACGGGATTCCGGCGGGCACGCTTGAGTCCGTATTGAACGTCAGGGAATTCCCCACGCCCTGTCAGGAAAATCACGAATTGCCTCACGCGATTCCCTGATTAGAAACCCGTCGCCTTGTCCTGCAAGATGCGTTCCATCGCTGCCACGTGCGGCGCCTTCCGGAAGCGCTTCGATGAAGACGACCATTTCCGCCCAGCTTGGCCAGCAACTGCACCTGACCCCGCAGTTGCTGCAGTCGATCCGTCTGTTGCAATTGGACGGCATGCAGTTGGAACTGGAAATCCGTCGCGCGCTGGAAACCAACCCGCTGCTGGAACTGGAAGAACTGGCCGACAGCGATGCCGCCGCGACCAGCGACGATGGCGCATCCGATGTCGCCGCCTTCGATGAACTGCCGGAAAGCACGATGTGGGACGTGCAGAGCAGCAGTTGGAACGGCGACGACGACGACCGCATGCAGCGCGTGGCAGCCGGCGAATCCACCGACCCGCACGTGCGCATCCTGCGCGATCTGGCGCTGGACCTGGACGAGGCCGCATTGGGGGCCGCCGCGTTCTGGCTGGAGCAGACCGACGACGCCGGCTATCTGAGCGAGGCCCTGGCGACGCTGCAGCAGCTTGGCGCCACCCGTCTTGGTATGACCGTGCAGGCAGTGGAAGCGGTCCGTCAGCGCCTGCTGCACGGCGACCCGGCCGGCCTGGCCGCCTGCGACCTGCGCGAGTGCCTGCAGGCCCAGCTGGGCGCCCTGCCCGGCCGGGTGCCGGCGCGCCATCTGGCCGCGCGCATCCTTGCCGGCGACCTGGACCTGCTGGCCAGCCACGACTATCCGGTGCTGGCGCGCGCACACGATGCCGAAGTGGACGATGTGCGCGAAGCGGTACGGCTGATCCTGTCGCTGCAGCCGCGCCCCGGCGATGACCTGTTGCAGGAGAGCAACGCCAGCGTGATTCCCGACGTGCTCGCCTGGCATGCCGATGGCAGCTGGCGGGTGGCCTTGAACCCGGCCACCACGCATCGGGTGAGTATCAACCCGGTGCATGAGCGCGCACTGGCCGAGGCCGGCGACGCTGCCCAGCCGCTGCGCGACATGCTGCAGGAAGCGCGCTGGCTGACCCGCGGCCTGTCGATGCGCTACGAGACCCTGCTGCGCGCCACGCGCGCCATCGTCGAACGCCAGGCCACCTTCCTGGTGCGCGGCGAAGAAGCGATGGCACCGCTGACGCTGAAGGAAATTGCCGATGAGATCGGCATGCACGAGTCGACGATTTCGCGCATCACCACCGGCAAATACATTCAGACCCCGCGCGGCACCTTCGAGCTCAAGCACTTCTTTGCCGTACGTCTGGAAGGCGCCAGCGTCTCCGGCCAGGCGGTCAAGGCGATGGTGCGGCGACTGATCGAAAGCGAGCCGGCCGGGCGGCCGCTGGCCGACGAAGCCATCGCCGGGCTGTTGTCGCGCCAGGGCGTTAATATTGCCCGTCGCACTGTGGCCAAGTACCGCGAACAACTCGACATCGCCCCGGCACGCGAGCGCCGCCGCATCAACAAACCGCTGCTTGCCCGGGCAGGATAAGGATTACTATGAGCAAACTCACCGTGCTGCTGGTCGACGACCACGAGGGCTTCATCAACGCTGCGATGCGTCATTTTCGCAAAGTGGAGTGGCTCGATATCGTGGGCAGTGCCGCCAATGGACTGGAAGCGATCGAGCGCTCTGAGTCGCTGCGCCCCAATGTCGTGCTGATGGACCTGGCCATGCCGGAGATGGGCGGGCTGCAGGCAACGCGTCTGATCAAGACGCAGGACGATCCGCCGTATATTGTCATCGCGAGCCACTTCGACGATGCAGAGCATCGTGAACATGCTCTTCGCGCGGGTGCTGACAATTTTGTTAGCAAGCTGTCCTATATCCAGGAAGTCATGCCAATCCTGGAGGGCCTGACGGAAGGAGCCAGGAATGAGTGAGTCCCGCATTCTGTTGATCGACAGCGATGCCGTGCGCGCCGAGCGCACGGTCTCGCTGCTTGAGTTCATGGACTTCAATCCCCGCTGGGTCACCGACGGCGCCGACATCAATCCCGGCCGCCATCGCCACGACGAATGGATGGCGGTGATGGTGGGCTCGGCGCAGGACGCTGCACAGGCCGACAAATTCTTCGACTGGCTGGCCGATGCCAAGCTGCCGCCACCGGTGCTGCTGATGGAAGGCAGCCCGAGCGCGTTCGCACAGGCCCATGGCCTGCACGAAGCCAATGTCTGGACGCTGGACACCCCGCTGCGGCATACGCAGCTGGAAGCCCTGCTGCGCCGTGCCAGCCTCAAGCGCCTGGATGCCGAGCACCAGGCCGGCGTGCAGCAGGACACCGGCCCGACCGGCAACAGCGAGGCGGTGACCCGCTTGCGCCGCTTGATCGACCAGGTGGCTGCCTTCGACACCACGGTGCTGGTGCTGGGCGAATCGGGCACCGGCAAGGAAGTCGTCGCGCGCGCCATCCACCAGCATTCGCCGCGGCGCGACGGGCCGTTCGTGGCGATCAACTGCGGCGCGATCCCGCCGGATCTGCTGGAAAGCGAGCTGTTCGGTCACGAAAAAGGCGCCTTCACCGGCGCGCTGAGCACCCGCAAGGGCCGCTTCGAAATGGCCGAGGGCGGCACCCTGCTGCTGGACGAAATCGGCGACATGAGCCTGCCGATGCAGGTCAAGCTGCTGCGCGTGCTGCAGGAGCGCAGCTTCGAGCGCGTCGGTGGTGGCCAGACCATCCGTTGCAACGTGCGCGTGATCGCCGCGACCCACCGCAACCTGGAAACCCGCATCAGCGACGGCCAGTTCCGCGAGGACCTGTTCTATCGCCTCAACGTGTTCCCGATCGAGATGCCGGCGCTGCGCGAACGTGTCGACGACCTGGCCATGCTGGTGCAGACCATCGCCGGGCAGCTGGCACGCACCGGACGCGGCGAAGTGCGCTTTGCCGACGAAGCCCTGCAGGCGCTGCGCAGCTACGACTGGCCGGGCAACGTGCGCGAGCTGACCAACCTGGTGGAGCGCCTGGCGGTGCTGCATCCGGGCGGACTGGTACGCGTGCAGGACCTGCCGGCGCGCTACCGCGGTGATTTTGCCGCGGCCGTGCCGGTCGAGCTTGCGCCCGAGCCGGCGCTGGTTGCCGCCCCCGTCGAGGACATCGCGCTGCCGGGCAATGTGGTGACCCTGCCATCCTCGCCAGCCGATGCCGAGCCGGCGACCAGCTCCAGCCTGCCCGACGACGGCATCGATCTGCGTGGCCACATGGCCAACATCGAGCTGGCACTGATCAACGAGGCGCTGGAACGCACCCAGGGCGTGGTGGCGCATGCAGCGCAGCTGCTCGGCCTGCGCCGCACCACGCTGGTGGAAAAGCTGCGCAAGTACGGCATCGATCGCGAGCAGACCGAGCTGGCGAACTGAGCGGGCCGGCACCCCGGCCCGGCTCGCTGGCATAGCGCTTGCTTCAGCAGGATTGCCCCGTCCGCAGCCATCGGCTGCGGCGGAATTCCGACATTCACCAGCACCTGCCGAGGCATTGATGCCCATCCCTGTCACCAGTCCGCTGCTGCCGCCGCTGGAAGAATTTCTGCCCTATCTGGAGCAGATCTGGTCCAGCCGCATTCTCAGCAATGGCGGTGACATGCATCACGCGCTCGAACGCGCGTTGTGCGAGTACCTGGGCGTGCCGCACCTGGCCTTGCTCACCAACGGCACCACCGCGTTGATCACCGCGCTGCAGGCGCTGCGCATCACCGGGGAAGTCATCACCACGCCCTACTCGTTCGTGGCCACTGCGCATTCGCTGCTGTGGAAAAGCATCACCCCGGTGTTTGTGGATATCGACCCGGTGACGCTCAACATGGATCCGTCCAAGATCGAAGCGGCCATCACCCCGCAGACCACCGCCATCATGCCGGTGCACTGCTACGGCACCGCCTGCGATACCGCTGCGATCACGCGCATCGCCGACATCTACAACCTCAAGGTGATCTACGACGCGGCGCATGCCTTCGGCGTGCGCGATGAGGGTGGCTCGATCCTGCGCCACGGCGACCTGAGCGTGTTGAGCTTCCATGCCACCAAAGTGTTCAACACCTTCGAAGGTGGCGCCATCGTCTGCCCGGACGAAAGAACCTATCAGCGCATCGGGCATCTGAAGAATTTCGGCTTCGTCGATGAGACCACGGTGGTGGCGCCGGGCATCAACGGCAAGATGAACGAGATCAGCGCAGCCTTCGGCCTGCTGCAGCTCAAGCACATCGATCACGCCATCGCCCAGCGCAGCGCCATCGATGCACAGTATCGGCAGCGCCTGAGCGATGTTCGCGGCGTGCGCTGCGTGGCACGGCCCGATCACGCCAGCGCCAACTACGCGTACTTTCCGATCCTGGTGCAGGACGACTACCCGCTGTCGCGCGATGCGCTGTACCAATTGATGCGCGAGCACGGCATCCTGGTGCGGCGGTACTTCTATCCATTGATCAGCGATTTCCCGATGTATCGCGCCCTGCCCTCCTCGGCGCCGGCATGGCTGCCGGTCGCGCGCTCGGTGGCCGCACAGGTATTGTGCCTGCCGATCTTTCCTGGCCTGACCGGCGACCAGGTCGATACCATTGCCGATCTGATCGCCCGTGCACAGGCAACATGATCGCAACACGCTGCAGCTGCATTTCAGACTCCCATCTCTTCAACAGGCAACCAGGCGAGCTCGCATGACCCAGGCAACATTTATCGAGAACTTCCTCTCCGCCACCGACTTCCAGGAACCGGTTGATGTCACGCTGGACACCGTGCTGCTGGAATTGCCGGAGTGGGATTCGCTGGCCGCGTTGGGTGTGATCGTCATGTTCGACATGGAGTACGGCAAGACCATAACCGGCGACGATCTGACCGCCGCCGTTACCGTGGGCGATCTCTACAGACTGACCGAGGCGTAACATGCCGACCTCCACGCTGCACAACGTCCGCTTTGCCGGCATGGCGACCTGCGTGCCGAAGCGGGTCGTGTCCAATCTCACCGACTGCCGCCCGCAGATCCGCTCCGAACGCGAGCGCCTGGTGCGCAACATCGGCATCGAGACACGCCGCATGGCCTCGGATTGGCAGTGCTTTTCCGACTTGGCCTTCGATGCGACCGAAGTGCTGCTGGAGCGTCTGCAGTGGAAGCGTGAGGAGATCGATGCATTGATCGTGGTGACCCAATCGCCGGATTACCCGATCCCGGCCACCGCGATCATCCTGCAGGACCGGCTAGGGCTGTCGCATGCCACGGTCGCCTTCGACGTCAACCTGGGCTGCTCGGCCTACCCGTTCGGCATCAACCTGCTCGGCTCGATGATCGCTGCCGGCGGCGTCAAGAAAGGCCTGTTATTGGTGGGTGACCGCAGTGCCAATCTGGAAGACCCGATCTTCTCGGACTCTGGCACCGCCACGGCGCTGGAGTTCGACCAGAACGCAGCGCCGATGTATTTCGACCTCAACAGCGATGGGAGCGGCTACAAAGCCATCATCCTGCCGGTGGGTGGTCAACGCGAGCCTGTCGCCATTCAGCACCTGCTGCCTTATCGTGAAAACGAGAAGGATCGCTGGCACCGGGCCACCGATCTGCAGCTCGATGGCACCGCCGTGCTCAGCTTCTCGACCCAGCGCGTTCCCCCCGCAGTTGAAAAATTGATCGCGTATGCCGGTGTAAGCAAGGATGACATCGATTATTTCGTGTTCCACCAGGCCAACCGGATGATCAACGAGACCATTCGCAAGAAGCTCGGCCTTGCGATCGAAAAGGTGCCGTCCACCCTGCGCGACTTCGGCAACACCAGCGGCGCATCGCTGCCCCTGACCATGACCGCACGGATCAACAAGGAACTCGAATCTGGCCCCAAGCGTGTCCTTCTTTCAGGCTTCGGGATCGGGTTGTCTTGGGGTACCTGCCTGGTTGATATCGAAGGCGCGGTGTTTCCTGAGTTGATCGAGTCGTGAATATCGCCCTCGATCCCAACGACCCGTTCTCGTTGCAGGGCAAACGCATCCTGGTCACCGGCGCATCGTCAGGCATCGGACGACAGATCGCGCTGAGTTGCGCGCAGATTGGCGCACAACTGGTCATCAGCGGCCGCGACGAAGGCCGCCTGGCCGAGACCTTCGCCGCACTTGAAGGCACCGGGCATGAGCAGGTAATCGCCAATCTGGACAAGCAGGAGGACATCGACCATCTGGTGGCTTCGGTCGGTGCCCTGGATGGCGTCGCACACGCGGCCGGCATCGCCCGGCTAGCACCATTCCGGATGATCAACCGCGCGCAACTGGACGAAACCTTCGCCAGTAATGTCTATGCACCGCTGCTACTGACGCGCGGCCTGCTGGCGAAAAAGCGCATCAACGCCAAAGGTTCGATCCTATTCATCTCGGCGGTGGGCTCGCACATCGGTCCTGTGGCCACTGCCGCCTACTCCGCCAGCAAGTCAGCCCTGCTCGGCGCAATGCGCACTCTGGCACTGGAAGTGGCCAAGCACGGTATCCGCGCCAACTGCATCGTGCCCGGCTACGTGCGCACGCCAATGCTTGAAGGCCTCAACAAGAGCGGCGGCAACATCGATGAGCACGCCAAACTGACCCCGCTGGGACTGGGCGAACCGGAAGACGTGGCTTATGCGGCGGTGTTTTATCTGTCCGACGCAAGTCGCTGGGTCACCCGCAACTACTTCGTCGTAGATGGTGGCCTGACCGTGCCGATGGACATCTACGCATGAGCAATCCGACTCGCAAAGCCTTTTCCCTTACTGGCAAGACCATCCTGGTCACCGGCGCATCGTCCGGCCTTGGCCAGGAAATCGCGCTGACCTGCGCACGGCGTGGCGCGCGCTTGGTCATCAGCGGTCGCGATCCCGAGCGTCTCCAGCAAACCCATGCGCAACTGGCCGGCGATGGGCATGTGCAGGTGCAGGCCGACCTGACTGTTTCGCAGGACCGGGAGCGCCTGGTGCAAGCCAGCCAGCGCATCGACGGCGTCGTGCACTGCTTCGGCGGGCAGATGCTGTCGCCGATCCGCCAACTGAAGGAAGAACTGATGACGCGCATGTACCAGGTTCATTTCCTTGCACCGGTCATGCTGACGCAGCGTCTGCTGCAAGCCAATGCCATTAACGCGCAAGGCTCCATCGTGTTCATGCTGTCCACCTCCGCGCATATTGGTACACGCGGCGTGGGGCCGTACTCGGCAATGAAGTCCGCCCTGCTGGGCATTATCCGGTGCTTGGCTTTAGAACAGGCGAAGCACCGCGTGAGAGTCAACGGGATTTCGCCATCGGCCGTGCCCACTCCGCGCCTTTGGGGCGAGGACAACGGGCTCAATGAACTGCTGAACCAACAACGCGCGCGCCATCCACTGGGTCTAGGCACACCGCAAGATGTCGCCAACGCTGCGGTCTACCTGCTGTCCGACGCCAGCCGCTGGGTCACCGGCACCAGCCTGGTCATGGACGGCGGGGCGGTGCTCTGATGGAACGCGCACTCATTATCGGCGCCGGCGGCTGGGGCCGCGAAGTCCTTGAGCAAATGCGTAACGATGCCGGGCATGGCAAGGACTGGCTGATCGGCGGGTTCCTGGACAGCCGCGCCGATATCCTAGATCGCTACGGGGTCGATACACCGATCATCGGCGATCCGATGAGCTATCTGCCCCAGCCTGACGATGTATTCGTCTGTGCGATGGGAAATCCCTACGACCGCCACCGCTATGCTCTGCCGATCCTCGAAAAGGGCGGGCGGTTCATTCCAATCTGCACCGACGTCCGCCTGGGCAGGCGGGTGCATTTCGGCCAGGGCTGCTTCTTTGGTTTGCTGGTCCATTCCGGGCCGGACGTGCGCATGGGCGACTTTGTCACCATCCATGCCCAAAGCATGCTCGGGCACGACGTACGCATCGGTGACTACGTGCACGTTGGCGCAATGACGTTCATGGGCGGTGGCGTGCAGATCGGCGACTTCGTCACCGTGCACCCACGCGCCACCCTGATGCCAGGCGTCAAGGTCGGTGACGGCGCGGTCATCGGAGCCGGTGCGGTGGTCATGAAGGACGTACCGGCCGGCGCCACGGTGTTCGGCAATCCGGCCAAAATTGTTTTCCACAAAAACAACCCAGCAGACTGATCGATGCGCTCCCGGATGCACCCCAAGTATTACCTGTCGCAGGAAATCTTTGAGCGCGAGCAGCGCAAGATCTTCCGTCGGGTTTGGTTGTTTGCAGGGCTCAAGACACTGCTGCGGGAAAACAACTGCTTCATCACCCGCAAGATCGCGGGCATTCCCCTGGTAATTCAGAACTTCCACGGCCAAATCCGTGCGTTCGAGAACGTCTGCCTTCACCGCAGTGCACTGATTCAAACCGGTGCTATCGGTTGCCGGCCTTTGGTGTGCCCTTACCACGCCTGGAGTTACGACGAACAAGGCCGGGTAAAAAACATCCCGGACTGCGATGCGATCTATCGCCTGGACACTAGTGAAAGGGACAACCTGAAGCTGCGCGAATTCTCACTGCGCGCCATCGGCAACCTGCTGTTCGTCAACCTCGACTCCAACCCGATGCCCATCGAGGAGCAGTTTTCGGCAGACTTCATCGCCTTGCTGGAAAGTAGTTCCAACGCCTACGACACCGAGGTCATGGTGACCACATGGCATGGCCGGTACAACTGGAAGCTGGCCTACGAGAATCTGCGGGACGCCAACCACCCGCGCTTTGTCCACCCCAAAACACTGGCCAAGAGTGTCAGCTTCACTCCCCAGGTAAACGAGGAACAAGCCAGGCAGTCCATGGAAGCCTTGCAGGGCACATCGCCCGCAGCCTTGCGGCGCGAGATGCGCCGCTTCAGTTTCGGCGGCCCGGAAGCCCCCATCCCCAACTTTCAGCATTTCGGCTGGCACGACAAAGTGGAGCGCTGGGGCAAGCAGGATGCCTACTTCAACTGGCTTGCCTTCCCGAACATGCATATCGCCAGTTCCAACGGTGGCTATTCCTTCACGCTGGAACACCATATCCCCGTCGCCCCGGACCGGACCGACCTGGAAATCTATTGGTTTAGCGCACGCAAGAAACAGCCTTACGGTTCTTCCAGCCAAGTGCTGCTTGCGCAGATGCACGGCAGCAAGGTGGTAGTGGGCGAAGACGTCGACATCATGGAGCGGGTGCAGTCTGCATTGCACACCGACGCGCCGCTGCCTACCCAGGGAGCCTATGAATCCATGAATCGCTTGGTCGAACGTTGGTACACGCTGCTGATGGAGACCGAACATGAAATCTAGGTGGATCATCGGCAGCAGCGAGTACCTCGACCTGGCCTTTCACGCCTGGAAGCAGGCGCGTCAGGACGAGGCGGTCATCAGAATCGACGTGCCACAAGACGCGGGACACGAATTCGATCTGGCCGTGCTGGATGGGCTGAATCCGACCGACGGCGCCATGTTCGTGGCTTTCGACGAACGCTTCGGCAACTTCAAGCGCATGGAACTGATGCAGGCAGCAATGGAACGTGGCTTCAAGCTGGAGTCCTTCATCCACTCCAGCGCAGCCATCGGCTCTGACACGACCATCGGGCTCAACGCATTCGTAGGTGCCCATGCCGTTGTCGGGCACGGGTGCAGGATCGACTACAACACCGTCATCCACGCCGGTGCACACCTCGGACCGGCATGCCGCGTCAAATCGTCATGCTGGATAGAGAACGGTGTGCAAATCGGCGCGGGCGTCGAGATCGGCAGTAATAGCATCCTGCGGACCGGCGCCATCGTGAGTGGGGGCGTCAAGGTGGGACGAAACTGCGAACTTGGCTGGCCGCGTGTCTATTGCGAGGACGTGCCTGCCAAGACCTATTTCGACGCCCGCTACGACGCCCCCATTCATACCTACGAGAGATGACGTTCATGAACTCAAGAAATGAGCAGCTTCGCCAACGGATTCTCCGTATTGCGGAGCAGGAGCGCCCTGCGCTGGAGGATGTCATTGCACGCCTGCCCGCGATTGCCGACCGTCCTGTCTTCCTCGTCGCTCCCGAGTCCTATGCAGGCATGGTGCATGGTCCCAGGGTGGTTGCCGACCTGCATCATGTTGTTGCCGCAATTGATGACCAGAGCATCCACCTGGACCGCATTCATGGCGCGCCGCGCTGGAGCAGTCAGGAGTTTCTTGCCAAGGCGGGGCAGTATGCCGATGCGATCGCTATCGATTTCTCTTGCAGCCCGCGCGGACGGGCGTTTGCAAATGACCTGTGCACCAATGCGGGCATCGAGCAACTGAGCGTTGCGCCTTGCTTGGATCCGCTGATCCCGCATTTCGAGCAGCGCCCCCTCTTTTTGCTCCAACCGCGCTCGGGCATTGGCGACATTTATGGCCCAAAGATCGTCCAGCGCTCCAGCCATGTAATTGCCGCCGTTGATGACCAGCCAAGCGACAGCGACACCGTTCATGGGGTGCCGCGCTGGAATTCTCGCCAGTTCATCGAACAAGCGGCCCAGTATCCCCAGGCATTGGCCATCGACTTTTCTTATAGCCCGGGAGAATCGGGCTTGGCCCGCGAGCTTTGCGAGCAAGCAGGCATTGAAAGGGTAAATGCCTGCCTGGCCGTTGCCAACTGTGGGCTGGTCGCCGTATACGAGCCTGCCCAGGTATACCGTCAGCGGACGCTTCTGCGCCTGGACGAATTTCTGCGTTTTGCGGATCGACTGGACGACGAGTTCAGCGTTTTTACGCTCTACAGCAACCTGTTGTTCCGCCTGACCTACGATTCCAGCCTCCTACTGGACTGCTGGGCGACGCCGATCAACGAGTACTTTTCAGAATACGCCGATACCAGCACATTCCAGTTGGGCAAGCGTGAACACTTTTGCGATGGCGGTGCCTTCCAAGGCCCCATCGTCCACAAGTTTCTAGAAGCATCCCGCCATCGCTACGAAAGCATCACCGCCTTCGAACCCGACAACATCAACTTCCAGAAATTGGAGGGCGTCGCGAGCGCCCTCCCCCTTCCCCCGCACAATTTCAGGGCCATCAAAAAAGCGATCTCCAACGAACAGACGACGCTGCGCTTCGAGGAGACCGGCACCGTTTCCAGCCATGTATCGCCGGATGGCGGAATCTCCGTTGCTACTACTCGTCTTGACGATGAGTTGGAAAAGCTGACGTTACTGAAGTTGGACATCGAAGGGTTCGAAGCCAGGGCACTCGAAGGCGCATCTCATCTCATCCGCACCCAGCGCCCCCGCATGGCTATCTGTGTGTACCACTACGCCCAGGATTTACTGGATATCGTGGAACAACTGGACAAGTTGGTGGATGGCTATCACTTCCGTCTACGCCAGCACTCTCCCGGCCACTACTACGACCTCGTTTTGTATGCATCGCCCGTCGCCGGTGCCGCACCACCACCCTGGGCGGAGTAAGCCCAGGGAACTTCACGGCTTGGAGAGATAGAGCGATGACTGACGCCCGCAAATTTTCTTTTCAACCATCCCCTTCCTGAATTCATTGAGATATCGAACTTCCTGAAAAGCATAGAACCTGCTCATGCTGTCGGACATCTGCCAGTTGGTCTACGCCATCATCGACTTGCGAGAGCATGACAAAGGGCACTCGATTAATGTCATAAGCCGGATTGTGGACACAGCGAAAAACTCGACTTGTCAGCTTACCCTCCACTGGGTAGTGTCATGGTTCGGTGTGCGCGTCGTGCATCGAAACGTCCTTTAGATCTCGACGGATATCATTCTATCGACGCATCTCAGCAGTATTCTGAAGCGAGGAAACCACCATGGAAATCTCGGGCAAGACAACGATTGTTCCGGTAGGAGCTCAATTTGCGAATGTCGGCGTTGCAGCCAACGTTGTGACGCAAATTGTCTCTCCTGCCACCAACCAGTACGGCCTCGTGATTCGCACATGTAGTCTGAGCGGCGCTTCATCCGCAATAGGCCTTGCCGTTTACGCGGATACATCGGCGCCATCCGGATATGGGGACGGAACCAAAAGGGTAATATTTCTCGGCGTTGCCCCTCCCTCAGACCACTTCCCCTACCAGGTCTACCTACCTCCCGGCTATGGCGTTTGGCTGGTAACGAACGGAAACGGCAGTATCAACATGACCTATGACGTTCTGGATAGACTGCCCACCGGCCTTTGACTGTCCATCGGCCCAGATCTCGAGTGCATTGCGCTCTCGATGCGTCCATCGTTGACATGCAGGAGACCTGGATCACAGCACTCGTAATCCTGCAACCTTGTCTGGGCATCACCACTCACCGGTCGAGGGTATTTTCATCGCCCACACCCGTTCAGGCGAGCAAGCCAGGCACGGGGCGTTGATGTGGCGTTCTTCGTTGGACGATTCATCTACCGCGCAAGCGAAGGACGTGATGAGTGCTGCCGAATTCCGGTGGCACGCCGCCAAACGGCCACTGCCTGCTCTTGAATGCCAAATGGCCCGTAACCAAGCGCATTGCCTACTTCAGGAGCCAGGACGGAAAAAGGGTTGCCGACGGGCAGCACGGTGGCAGCGTAGCCATTCCTCCCGATAACGACGCGTCATGCTTCGAGCGGCATGCATATTGCATCGGTTCGGCCAATTCGATGCTCGCTGCCTTCCGCGTGATCGGACTAATTCGCGTTGGCACTGCATCTAGCATCGGATAATTCTTGAATGATCAACTCGAACCACCACCCGTGAGCTCTCCTGCCCTCGTCAGCATCGTCATGCCGGCCTACAAGCCGCGCTATTTCGCGCAGGCGCTGGATAGCGTGCTGGCGCAGACTTACACGGCGCTGGAGCTGGTGATCTGCGACGACAACGCCGATGGCGCCATCGAGGCCGTGCTGGCGTCGAGGCTGGCTGACGCCCCATTTCCGATCCGCTACCACCGCAATACCCCCCGCCTCGGCGAACTCGGCAGCACGGTCAAGGGGATCGGCCTGGCGCAGGGCGAGTACGTCAAGTTCCTGCACGACGACGACGTGCTGCAGCCGGACTGCGTCGCGCAGCTGGTCGGCGCAATGGAGCGCAACCCCGGCACCGCGCTGGCGTCCTCGCGCCGGCTGCGGATCGACGACGACGGCGCCCCATTGCCGGACATCCTGGCCACCAGCTTCCCGTTTGCCGAGGACGTGCTGATCGATGGGCCGGAGCTGGTGTCGTTCCTGGCCGACCACGCCATCAACTTCATCGGCGAGCCGAGTTGCGTGCTTGCACGGCGCGACGACCTGGTGGCGCTGGGTGGCGAGCTGATGATGTTGAACGGCAAGGCCATCCACTGGGTTGGCGACCTGGCGATCTACGTCAAGCTGCTGCGTCACGGCAACCTGGCCCTGCTGTCCAGCCCGCTCACGCAGTTTCGCGTCTCCAGCGCGCAGTTCAGTCAGGCCGGCCGCGACCAGCCGGGTATCGGCGATCAAGGCCACGACGACCTGCGCCAGGGCATCCGTCAACTTGGCTGGCGACGCGAGGGCGGCGACAACCGACAGGTGCGTGTCGCCCCGCTCAGCCCGCACAAGGCGCGGGTGTTCAAGTCGGTGGATCTGGTCAACGCCTTGATGCAGAGCGCAGGAATGGCCGAGCGCGTGTCGCCGGCCACCTGGTTGGGGGTGCGTCATCCCAGCACCGTGCAGCGCGCCTTGATCGATGCGCGTTTGCAGGCGCATGCGGGCGGCCCACGGATCGCAGTGATGGTGGTCGACAGCGACGGCGATGCGGCGGCGGTGGCCGCAACCCAGGCCAGCCTGGCGGCGGTGGCGTGTTATCGGAACCAGCAGACCTGGGTGATCAGCAGCTCGCCGCAGCAGGCCGCCGAGCACGGCGGGCGCGGTGTGCTGATCGGTCCGGACGGCTTGGTGCCCGCACTCAATCGGGCCATCGCCACGCAACAGTCCATCGACTGGGTGCTGCTGGTCCAGGCCGGCAGCCTGTTCACCGCCAGTGGCCTGCTGATGCTGGCGCTGGAGATGCTCGCGCTGCCGGACACGTGTCAGGCCATCTACGCCGATGAAGTGGTCGCGCTGGACGGCGGTCAGCTGGGGCTGGCGATGCGACCGGCGCTATACCTGGACATGTTGCTCAGTTCACCGTCGACGATGTCGCGGCATTGGCTGTTCCGGCACCAAACGCTAGCGGCCGATGGCGGCTTTGCAACCGAAACGAGCGACGCCTTCGAACTGGATTACCAGCTTGGGCTGGTCGAACGCTACGGCCTGGCCTGCATCCAGCACATCGCCGAACCCTTGCTGGTGGCATCGGCCACCACGCGGCATGGCGACGAAGACGAACGGCGCGCCATTGCCCGCCATCTCGCCGCGCGCGGTTATGTGGACGCGCTGGTGAGCAGCAATGGCCCCGGCCGGCACGCGGTGGATTACCGGCATGCACAGCAGCCATTGGTCAGCATCCTGGTGCTGGTGGATGGACGCCTGGCGCAGGTGCAGCGCTGCCTGGAAAGCGTGCTCGCCAACACCGGCTACCCGCACTACGAGCTGCTGTTGCTGGATCGCGGCGACAGCGCCGAACCGGGGCTGCGCGACTGGCTGGCGGGCATCGACAACCTCGGCCTGCAGCAAATCCGCGTGCTGCGCTTCGACGGTGCGCCGTCGCGCGAGGCGGCCTGCAATGCGGCGGCCGAGCAAGCACGTGGGGAGATGTTGCTGTGGTTGGCGGCCGGCGCCGCAGCGATCAAGGCCGATTGGCTGGCGCAGTTGCTCAACCACGCGCTGCGCCCGGAGG
The DNA here is from genome assembly GCF_056725285.1 of Xanthomonas sp. NCPPB 1826. Classification (NCBI taxonomy): domain Bacteria; kingdom Pseudomonadati; phylum Pseudomonadota; class Gammaproteobacteria; order Lysobacterales; family Lysobacteraceae; genus Xanthomonas; species Xanthomonas sp. NCPPB 1826. The sequence goes on along the minus strand of NZ_CM161521.1, from coordinate 2,395,120 downwards.
TCGGCGCGGTGGCCGGCAAGCTGCTGCGCGGCGACGGCACCGTGCATCACGCCGGCCTGCTGCTGGGCCTGGGGGCACCAGCGGCGCGCGCCTTTGCAGGTGCGGCGTTTGACGAATCGGGTTATCTGCAGCGCCTGCAACTGGATCAGAACTACAGCGCGCTCAGTGGCGAATGCCTGATGCTGCCGCGCCAGCTGTTCCTGGACGCCGGCGGCTTTGCGCAGGAACCGGCATTGGCGCAATGGAGCGACGTCGACCTATGTCTGCGCCTGCAGCAGGCCGGCTATCTCAATGTCTACGCCGCGCGCGCGCAGCTGCTGATCGACCCGCCCGACGCGCCACCCGCCACTGCACTCGACGAAGAAGCGATGTATGCGCGTTGGCTGCCGGTGATGGCCAACGACCCGGCCTACAACCCGGGCTTCTCGCTGGATCCCGGCGCCGGCTTCCAGCTGGCCGACCCGCGCGCCAGTTGGCGGCCGCTGCAGTCGTGGCGACCGCTACCGACGATGATCGCCCTGCCCGCCGATATCGAAGGCTGCGGCCACTACCGGGTAATCCAGCCGCTGCGCGCCCTGCGCGAGGCGGGCATGGTCGAAGGCGTGCTGTTCAACGGCTATCTGGAGATCAGCGAGCTGGCGCGCCAGGATCCCGACGTGGTGATCCTGCAACGCCAGGTCGGCGAGCCGCGACTGGAAGCGATGCGGCGCATGCAGGCGCTGTCGCGTGCGTTCAAGGTCTACGAGCTGGACGACTACCTGCCCAACCTGCCGCTGAAGAACGCGCATCGCGAGCACATGCCCAAGGACATCCTCAAGACCGTGCGGCGCGGGCTGGGCATGGTGGACCGCTTCGTGGTGTCCACCCCTGCCCTGGCCGAGGCGTTCGCCGGGTTGCATGGCGATATCCGCGTGGCCGAAAACCGCCTGCCGCCGCATTGGTGGGAGCACCTGCCCGCACGCAGCGAACGCAAGCAACGCCAGGGCGGCAAGCCGCGCATCGGCTGGGCCGGCGGCGTCAGTCACACCGGCGACCTCGAACTGATCGCCGATGTGGTGCGCGAGCTAGCCGACGAAGTCGAATGGGTGTTCATGGGGATGTACCCGTTCGCGTTGCGCAAGCACATCCATCAGTTCCAGCCTGGCGTGCCGATCGATCATTACCCGGCCGCACTGGCGGCGCTGGATCTGGACCTGGCGCTGGCGCCGGTGGAACAGAACCTGTTCAACGAGTGCAAGAGCAATCTGCGCCTGCTCGAATACGGCGCCTGCGGCTACCCGGTGATCGCCAGCGATGTGCGCTGCTACCAGGGCAACCTGCCGGTGACCCTGGTGAAAAACCGCTACCGCGACTGGATCGGCGCGATCCGCGAGCATCTGGCCGACCCGGCCGCTTCAGCGGCAAAGGGCGCGGCGTTGCGTGATGTGGTGCGCCGCGACTGGATGCTGACCGGAAGCAATCTTGATCGCTGGCGTGAGGCGTGGTTGCCGGATTAGTGGATCGAGGCCGCGGGTGCATGCACCACCGTCTCGCTTGGTCCTTGTCCGCCCACCGTCGCGGGACCTTACGCGGCAGGGATGCCGCGTAAGCGCCTACACGGACGTCCTTGCGGCGTGTCCTGCGATGGTGGGCGGCACGGGCCCTGCAGCCAAGCCGCAGATCCGACGCTCTGCACCCAATACTCCTGGGCCATCGCCCAGCGCCGGACCAATCCGCGGCTGACTTAAAGCCTCTCCCCGCCCCGGCGCCGGAATCCCGGCGCGGTTTCGGCACGCCGCTTGCATTGGTGTGGATGCCTCCCTGGCTGACCGCACCCATGAGCGACTCCGTTACCTCCATCCTCTCGCAGATCCGCAGCTACCAGACGCAGATGGGCCAAGGCCCGATGGGCGCGGTGGGCGATGCGGCGCGCGGCAATCAGATCCAGGGGCTGGCCGGCACGCAGGGAACACCGGCCACCCAGGCACCGAGCTTCAGCGAGACCTTGCGCGGCGCCATCGGCGGCGTCAACGAGGCTCAGCAGAAGTCCGGCGCCTTAGCCAAGGCCTTTGAAATGGGCGACCCCAGTGCCGATCTGGCACGGGTCATGGTCGCCTCCCAGCAGTCCCAGGTGGCCTTCCGCGCCACCGTGGAAGTCCGCAACCGTCTCGTCCAGGCTTATCAGGACGTCATGAACATGCCGCTGTAAAGGTTGACGACACATGGCTCTCGCGATCACCAAAGAAAACATGAACCAGAACGCCGAAAAGGCGGGGCAATGGTTCGACCGTGTCCGCAGCCTGCAGATCACCCGCAAGCTGACCATGATGGCGATGATCGCCGTGGCGGTGGCGGCCGGTCTGGCAGTGTTCTTCTGGTCGCAGAAACCCGGTTACCAGTCGCTGTACACCGGCCTGGACGACAAGGGCAATGCCGAAGCGGCCGACCTGCTGCGCACCGCGCAGATCCCGTTCAAGATCGACCAGGACACCGGCGCCATCTCGGTGCCGCAGGACCGTCTGTACGACGCCCGCCTGAAGCTGGCCGGCTCCGGCCTGACCGGCAAGGAGACTGGCGGCGGCTTCGAGCTGATGGAAAAAGACCCCGGCTTCGGCGTCAGCCAGTTCGTCGAAAACGCCCGCTACCAGCACGCCCTGGAAACCGAGCTGTCGCGCACCATCGGCACCCTGCGCCCGGTGCGCGAGGCCCGTGTGCATCTGGCCATCCCCAAGCCGAGCGCCTTCACCCGCCAGCGTGACGTGGCCAGCGCCTCGGTGGTGCTGGAGCTGCGCGGCGGCCAGGGCCTGGAGCGCAACCAGGTCGATGCCATCGTCAACCTGGTCGCCTCCAGCATCCCGGACATGACCCCCGAGCGCGTCACCGTGGTCGACCAGAGCGGCCGCATGCTCTCCATCGCCGACCCCAACAGCGACGCCGCCCAGCATGCCGCCCAGTTCGAACAGGTGCGTCGCCAGGAAAGCTCCTACAACCAGCGTATCCGCGAGCTGCTCGAGCCGATGACCGGCCCGGGCCGGGTCAACCCGGAAGTCAGCGTGGACATGGACTTTTCGGTGGTCGAGGAAGCACGCGAGCTCTACAACGGCGAACCGGCCAAGCTGCGCAGCGAACAGGTCAGCGACACCAGCACCAGCGCCACCGGCCCGCAGGGCCCCCCGGGCGCCACCAGCAACAGCCCCGGCCAGCCGCCGGCGCCGGCCGCAAACGCCACTGCCGGCGCACCGGGTACCCCGGCCGCTGCCAATGGCCAGGCCGCCGCACCGGCCGCGCCGACCGAAAGTTCCAAGAGCGCCACCCGCAATTACGAATTGGACCGGACCTTGCAACACACCCGCCAGCCGGCCGGCCGCATCAAGCGGGTGTCGGTGGCGGTGCTGCTGGACAACGTCCCGCGCCCCGGTGCCAAGGGCAAGATGGTCGAGCAGCCGCTGACGGCCGCCGAGCTCACCCGCATCGAGGGCCTGGTCAAGCAGGCGGTGGGCTTCGACGCGGCCCGTGGCGACACGGTGTCGGTGATGAATGCCCCGTTCGTGCGCGAAGCGGTGGCCGGCGAGGAAGGTCCGAAGTGGTGGGAAGACCCGCGCGTGCAGAACGGTCTGCGCCTGCTGGTCGGTGCGGTGGTGGTGCTGGCGCTGCTGTTCGGCGTGGTGCGCCCCACCCTGCGCCAGCTCACCGGCGTGACCGCAATCAAGGAAAAGCAGGCCAAGGGCGGCAACGATGGCACTCCGCAGAGCGCCGACGTGCGGATGGTCGACGATGACGACCTTATGCCGCGTTTGGAAGAGGACACCGCCCAGCTCGGTCAGGACCGCAAGAACCCGATCGCGCTGCCGGACGCCTACGAAGAACGCATGCGTCTCGCACGCGAAGCAGTCAAAGCCGATTCAAAACGTGTCGCACAAGTCGTGAAGGGATGGGTCGCCAGTGAAGCCTGATACACCACCGATGACCGGCGTACAGCGCGCCGCCGTGCTGCTGCTGTCGCTTGGGGAAAGCGACGCCGCCGAAGTGCTCAAGCACATGGACCCCAAGGAGGTGCAGAAGATCGGCATCGCCATGGCTACCATGACCGGCATCTCGCGCGATCAGGTCGAGAAGGTGATGGACGAGTTCAACGGCGAACTGGCCGGCAAGACCTCGCTGGGCGTGGGCGCCGACGACTACATCCGCAACGTGCTGATCCAGGCGCTGGGCGCCGACAAGGCCGGTGGCCTGATCGACCGCATCCTGCTCGGCCGCAACACCACCGGCCTGGACACCCTGAAGTGGATGGACCCGCGCGCGGTGGCCGACCTGGTGCGCAACGAGCACCCGCAGATCATCGCCATCGTCATGGCGCATCTGGACAGCGACCAGGCCGCCGAGGCGCTGAAGCTGCTGCCCGAGCGCACCCGCGCCGACGTGCTGCTGCGCATCGCCACCCTGGACGGCATCCCGCCCAATGCGCTGAGCGAGCTCAACGACATCATGGAGCGCCAGTTTTCCGGCAACCAGAACCTCAAGTCGTCCAATGTGGGCGGCATCAAGGTGGCCGCCAACATCCTCAACTTCCTGGACACCGGCGCCGACCAGGGCGTGCTGGGCGAGATCGGCAAGATCGACGCCGACCTGGCCGGCAAGATCCAGGACCTGATGTTCGTGTTCGACAACCTGGTGGACCTGGACGACCGCGGCCTGCAGACGCTGCTGCGCGAGGTCTCCGGCGAGCGCCTGGGCCTGGCCCTGCGTGGCGCCGACGTCAAGGTGCGCGAGAAGATCACCCGCAACATGTCCCAGCGCGCCGCCGAGATCCTGCTCGAGGACATGGAAGCGCGCGGCCCGGTGCGCCTGGCCGACGTGGAAGCGGCGCAGAAGGAAATCCTCACCATCGTCCGCCGCCTGGCTGACGAAGGCGCCATCAGCCTCGGCGGCGCCGGTGCGGAGGCGATGGTATGAACGACATCGTCACCCGCTGGCTGGCCCCCGACCTGCACCTGGAGCCGGCCCCGCCAGCGCCGGAGTATGACGAGCCGGCCGTGCTCGAGCCGGTGCTGCGTCCGCCGACCCTCGAAGAGATCCAGGCGATCGAGGACGCCGCCCAGCAGGAAGGCTTCGCCCGCGGACATGCCGAAGGCTTTGCCCAGGGCCAGTCCGAAGTGCGCCGCCTGACCGCGCAGATCGACGGCATCCTGGACAACTTCACCCGCCCGCTGGCGCGGCTGGAGAACGAAGTGGTCGGCGCGCTCGGCGAGCTGGCCGTGCGCATCGCCGGCTCGCTGGTCGGGCGTGCCTATCAGGCCGACCCGCAGCTGCTGGCCGAGCTGGTGCAGGAGGCCGTCGATGCGGTCGGCGGCGCCGGCCGCGAGGTGGAAGTGCGCCTGCATCCCGATGACATCACCGCGCTGCTGCCGCATCTGGCGCCCAGCAGCACCACCCGCGTGGCCCCGGACCTGAGCCTGAGCCGCGGCGACCTGCGCGTGCACGCCGAAAGCGTGCGCGTGGACGGCACCTTGGACGCGCGCCTGCGGGCCGCGCTGGAGACAGTCATGCGCAAATCCGGAGCGGGCCTGTGAGCGCCCTGCTGGGTGCCACCCCGGCCGACTGGCTGGATGCACGCAACCTGCGCCTGGCCACCCGCCTGAGCGGACTCGGGCTGGAACCGAGCGCCGGGCGCACCCTGATCCGCGAAGGCATCCTGCGCCGCGCGGTCGGCCTGACCCTGGAAGCCACCGGCTGCGAGGCGCCGATGGGCGCCACCTGCAAGGTCGAAGTCGACGGTGGCTGGGTCGATGCCGAAGTGGTCGGCTTTGCCGGCGAACGCACCTACCTGATGCCCAGCGCCGAACTGCATGGCCTGCTGCCCAACGCCCGCGTGGTGCCCTCGCGGCGCCGCGGCGGCGTGGAAGTGGGCGAAGGCCTGCTCGGCCGCGTCATCGACAGCGACGGCACCCCGCTCGACGGCAAGGGCCCGATCCGCGGCGAAGGCAGCGTCAGCATGGCCGGCGTGTCGATCAACCCGCTGGCGCGCGAGCCCATCACCACCTCGCTGGATGTCGGCGTGCGCGCGATCAACGCGCTGCTGCCGATCGGCCGCGGCCAGCGCGTCGGCCTGTTCGCCGGCTCCGGCGTCGGTAAATCGACACTGCTAGGCATGATGACCCGCTTCACCTCGGCCGACGTGATCGTGGTCGGGCTGATCGGCGAACGTGGCCGCGAAGTGCGCGACTTCGTCGAAACCACGCTGGGCGAGGAAGGCCTGCGCCGCGCCGTGGTGGTGGCCGCCCCGGCCGACCGCCCGCCGTTGGCGCGCCTGCATGGCGCCTACCGCGCCACCGCCATCGCCGAATGGTTCCGCGACCAGGGCCTGAACGTGCTGCTGCTGATGGATTCGCTGACCCGTTTCGCCCAGGCGCAGCGCGAGATCGGCCTGTCGGTCGGCGAGCCGCCGACCACCCGCGGCTACCCGCCGTCGGTGTTCGCCAAATTGCCGGCGCTGGTGGAACGCGCCGGCAACGGCGCCAAGGGGCGCGGCTCGATCACCGCCTTCTACACCGTGCTGACCGAGGGCGACGACCCGCAGGACCCGATCGCCGACGCCGCGCGCGCCATTCTCGACGGCCACATCCTGCTGTCGCGCCGGGTTGCCGACAGCGGCCTGTACCCGGCCATCGACGTCGAATCCTCGGTCAGCCGCGTGGTGCAGGACATCGCCGACGACACCTGGCGCCTGCGCATCCGCAAGCTCAAGCGTCTGCTGTCGGCCTACACCGCTAACCGCGACCTGATCGCCATCGGCGCCTATCAGCGCGGCAGCGACCCGGCCACCGACGAAGCATTGGCGCGCTGGCCGGAGATCGTCGAATTCCTCGGCCAGGACGTCCACCGGGCCGCCGACCTGCCCGACAGCCTGTCCGCGTTGCAGCGGCTGGTCGAACCCGAGAACTAATCCATGATGCAGTCCAAACGGATCGACCCCCTGCTGCGCCGCGCCCAGGAACAGGAAGACAAGGTCGCGCGCGACTTGGCCGAGCGTCAGCGCGCCCTGGACACCCACCAGTCGCGCCTGGAAGAGCTGCGCCGCTACGCCGAGGAATACGCCAACAGCCACATGGCCGGCACCAGCGCCGCTGCACTGACCAACCGCCGCGCCTTCCTGGACCGGCTCGACAGCGCCGTGCTGCAGCAGGCGCAGACCGTCGAAAACAACCGCAACAAGGTGGAAGCCGAGCGCACCCGGCTGCTGCTGGCCAGCCGCGAGAAGCAGGTGCTGGAGCAACTGGCGGCCAGCTACCGTGCGCAGGAGAACAAGGTGATCGAACGCCGCGACCAGCGTGAGATGGACGACCTCGGCGCGCGTCGTTCGCGCCTGGCCCGCAGCGAAGACACCCACGGAGAATCCGCATGAACCCCTTGTCCGCTTTTGCCGCCGGCCTCGGCGCACTCGCCGGCACCGGCAAGAAATCCAGCTACAGCGATCCCTCGTCCGAGCCGGACGCCGGCCAGGACCCGTTTGCGCGCATGCTCAACCCGGCCAACACGCCGAACCAGGCCCCGCCGCAGGCGCCCGAGCGCGTGCCGGCCAAGCAGGCCGCGCCCAAGTCCAACCAGCCCGACAAGCAGCGCAGCGACGACGACCACGGCGACGACGCGCCGGGCGATGCCACCGCACGCCCGCGCGCGCAGGATGGCGATGCCAAGGCTGCCAAGTCCGGCACCGCCAAGGAGTCGTCTGCCGCCGACGGTAGCAGCGCTGCCGCCACCGCCAAGACCGGCAAGGGCGGCAAGACCGCGAGCAACGGCGAAGACGCACAGGCCGACGCAGCCACCGCCACCGACACCGGCTGGCCACCGCCGGGCCTTGGCGGCTTCGGCATGGGTCTGCTGGCGCAGGCATTGCCCGGCGGCGATGTGCTGGCGGCCGCGGCTGCGGCACTGGCTGCCGGCGTGACAGCTGCGGCCGGCGCCACGCCGACGGCAACCGCGCTGCCGACCGACGCGGCCGCACCCACCGCACCCGCGACCGCCGGCACCGCCCTGCCCTCGTTGGGCGCGCTGGCACCGGCTGCCACCGCAGGCGCCAAGCCCACCTCCGTCACCGCCTTGAGCGGCGACGCCCAGGCGGCCGCACTGATGAGCATGGCGACCAAGGCGCTGGACCCGGCCACCGATGACAGCGCCGGCCCGGCCGCGCCGGACGCCCCGGCGTTCGTGCTGCCGACCACCACGGCGGCCGCGCTCGGCCGCCTGCAGGACCCGGCGCCGGTGTTCAGCGCCTCGCCCACCCCGACCCCGGAAATGGGCAGCGACACCTTTGACGACGCCATCGGCGCGCGCATGAGCTGGCTGGCCGACCAGAAGATCGGCCATGCCCATATCAAGGTGACCCCGAACGAGATGGGCCCGGTCGAGGTGCGGCTGCATCTGGAGGGCGACAAGGTCAACGCCAGCTTCAGCTCCGCCAATGCCGACGTGCGCCAGGCGCTGGAGCAGAGCCTGCCGCGCCTGCGCGAAATGCTCGGCCAGAACGGCTTCCAGCTCGGCCAGGCCGATGTCGGCCAGCAACAGCAGAGCCAGTCCGGCAACCGCAACGGCGGCGGCAGCGATGGCAATGGCCTCAGCCTGGACGACAGCCCGCCTGTCGGAATTCCGTCGGTGGTATTACGCCAGCGTGGATTGCTGGACGCCTACGCTTGAGCGCGCGCGCCGGGCACGCCCCGGCGCGGCTGAAACCTGGATGCCGGCAAGCTCCGGCACGCCCCACGCCCCTCGCAGCGCAAGGCCTGCGGGGGTTTTGCCGTTGAAGCTGTACGCGCGCCGGGAAACCGTCGCCGAATTGGCACGCCAATTGCATCCATTGGGTGAGCATTCCCCCTGGAGCAGACTGTGGCAGCCGCGGAAAAACCCAAGAAGACCGAAGACAAAGACGACAAGGGCGACAAGAAGAAGGGCGGCAAGAAACTTCTGCTGATCGCCGTCGGGGTCGTGGTGCTGGCCGCTGCCGGTGGCGGCGCCTGGTTCTTCTTCGGCCACAAGGGCGAGGAGAAAGACGGCAAGCACGCCGCGCCCAAGGTGGCCGAGGTGCCCAAGCCGGCGCAGTACTTCCCGATGGATCCGGCAATCGTGGTCAACCTGGCCGACCCCGGCGACGGCCCGCAGTACCTGCAGGTCGAGGTGCAGCTGGTCACTCGCGACCCGGAAGACCTCAAGCTGATCACCGAAAACGCCCCGGCCATCCGCGCGCATCTGCTGATGCTGCTGTCGCAGGTCAAGGCCACCGATGTGGCCGACCTGGTCGGCAAGCAGAAGCTGCAGAAGGCCGCCCTGGCCGAAGCGCAGAAGGTCATGACCAGCGAGACCGGCAAGAAGTGCGTCGAAGAACTGCTGTTCACCAGTTTCGTCACCCAGTAAGGCCTGCCCCATGAGCGTCAGCGATCTGCTTTCCCAGGACGAAATCGATGCCCTGCTGCATGGCGTGGATTCGGGTGCGGTCAATACCGAGCCGGAGCCGCTGCCCGGCGAGGCGCGCCAGTACGACCTGTCCAGCCAGGACCGCATCATCCGTGGCCGCATGCCGACCCTGGAGATGGTCAACGAGCGCTTCGCGCGGCTGTGGCGGATCGGCCTGTTCAACCTGATCCGGCGCTCGGCCGACCTGTCGGTGCGCGGCATCGACCTGGTCAAGTTCAACGAGTACATGCACTCGCTGTACGTGCCCACCAACCTCAACCTGATCCGCTTCAAGCCGCTGCGCGGCACCGGCCTGATCGTGTTCGAACCCACGCTGGTGTTCACCGTGGTGGACAACTTCTTCGGGGGCGACGGCCGTTACCACACCCGTATCGAAGGTCGCGAATTCACCGCCACCGAGATGCGCGTGGTGCAGCTGATGCTCAAGCAGACCTTCGCCGACCTCAAGGAAGCCTGGGCGCCAGTGATGGAAGTGGACTTCGAGTACATCAACTCGGAGATCAACCCGCACTTCGCCAACATCGTCACCCCGCGCGAGTACGTGGTGGTGTGCCGCTTCCATGTCGAACTGGAAGGCGGCGGCGGCGAGATCCACATCACCCTGCCGTATTCGATGCTGGAGCCGATCCGCGAACTGCTCGATGCCGGCATCCAGAGCGACCGCAACGACCGCGACGACTCCTGGAACGTGATGCTGCGCGAGCAGCTGGACACCGCCGAGGTGACCCTGTCCAGCGTGCTGGCCAGCAAGCGCATGAGCCTGCGCCAGCTCACCGGCCTGAAGATCGGCGACATCCTGCCGATCGACCTGCCCGCACAGGTGCCGTTGTGCGTGGAAGACATCCCGTTGTTCACCGGCGAATTCGGCGTTTCCAATGGCAACAACGCCGTCAAGATCACCGCCGTACGCCCGCCCGGCGTGCAAGCCCCACGCGCCGTTCCCTCCCAGGACTCCAGCAAATGATCAACTCCGACATCCTCGACGCCGCGCCTGCCACCTTCGACAGCCTGCAGGCCGAGCACGACCAGAATGCCACCGACCTCAACCTGGACGTCATCCTGGACGTGCCGGTGACGCTGTCGCTGGAAGTGGGCCGCGCGCGCATTCCCATCCGCAACCTGCTGCAGCTCAATCAGGGCTCGGTGGTGGAACTGGAGCGCGGCGCCGGCGAGCCGCTGGACGTGTACGTCAACGGCACCTTGATCGCGCATGGCGAAGTCGTCGTCATCAACGACCGCTTCGGCATCCGCCTGACCGACGTGGTCAGCCCCAGCGAACGGATCCGGAGGCTGCGGTGATCGGCCTGCTGGCCACTGCCGCGCCGGTCGCGGCCAAGGCCACCCAGGTCGGCGCGCAGGCACCGTCCTCGCCTAGCCTGTTTGGCGCGGTGTTTGCATTGCTGCTGGTGCTGGCGCTGATCGTCGGCCTGGGCTGGTTGCTCAAGCGCATGCCCGGCAGCGGTTTCCGCAGTACCGAAGGCCTGCGGGTGGTGACCAGCCTGGCGGTGGGTGCCAAGGAACGCGTGGTGGTGGTGGAGGTCAACGGCCAGCAGTTGTTGCTCGGCGTCACCGCCGGCGGCATCAACACCTTGCACACCCTGCCCGAACCGCTGCCGTCCGCGCCCGCCCCCACCCTGCCCAACTTCAAGCAACTTCCCAATTTCGCCCAGCTGCTGGCACAGAAGCTGCGCAAGGACCCGTGACATGTTGAGTCGTTGGAATCGCTGGGGGCGCAGCCTCCGCCTGGTGCTGATCCTGCTGGTGATGAGCTGCCCACTGCTGGCCGCTGCCACGCCTGCCGCATTGCCGGCCATGGCCCAGGCCGCCGCTCCCGCCGCCGCGCCTGCGGCCGCTCCGGCCGGCGCCAATCAGCTGCCGTCGTTGCCCAATGTCAGCGTCGGCCGCATCGGCGACCAGCCAGTGAGCCTGCCGCTGCAGACCTTGCTGCTGATGACGGCGATCACCCTGCTGCCGTCGATGCTGCTGGTGCTGACCGCCTTCACCCGCATCACCATCGTGCTGGGCCTGCTGCGCCAGGCGCTGGGCACCGGCCAGACCCCGTCCAACCAGGTACTGCTGGGACTGTCGATGTTCCTGACCGCGCTGGTGATGATGCCGGTGTGGCAGAAGATGTGGGGCGCGGGCCTATCGCCGTACCTCAACAACCAGATCGATTTCCAGACCGCCTGGACGCTGACCACCCAGCCGCTGCGCGCCTTCATGCTGGCGCAGATCCGCGAGACCGACCTGATGACCTTCGCGGGCATGGCCGGCGACGGCAAGTACGCCGGCCCGGACGCGGTGCCGTTCCCGGTGCTGGTGGCCTCGTTCGTGACCAGCGAGCTGAAGACGGCGTTCGAGATCGGCTTTCTGATCTTCATCCCGTTCGTGATCATCGATCTGGTGGTCGCCAGCGTGCTGATGTCGATGGGCATGATGATGCTGTCGCCGATGTTGATCTCGGCGCCGTTCAAGATCCTGCTGTTCATCCTGGTGGATGGCTGGGTGCTGGTGGTGGGCACATTGGCCGCGAGCTTCAACGCGTCGTAGCCGCAAGGTCTGCATGCGCGCCGCCCTGCCGGCGTGTCGACCCGGCCTGCCGCTTCGGCATGGGGTCCCGAAGTCGAGCAACAGACGTAGAGCAGACAGCAAGCGCGCCAGCCAGTGCAGCCGATAGCGGCCGAAGCGCACAGCTGAGCGACGCCCAGCGGAACCACCCAACACGCGTGGCTTCGCCTCGTACCCTCACCCCAAGCCCTCTCCCGCTGGAGAGGGGCGAGCTTCTGCAGACCGCACCTTGGTCAGCCCCTACACCGTCGCACCAGCTTCAGACCTCCCCCCCGATTCCCGCTTCCCGCTTCCCGCTTCCCGATTCCCGCTTCCCGATTCCCGCTTCCCGATTCCCGATTCCCCAATCCCGAATCCCGAATCCCGTCCTTTGGCACCCCACTTGCATCATCACACCCATGAGCCCTGAAATCGCCCTGACCGAATTGCGTGGTGGCCTGGTCACCGTCCTGTGGATTGCCGGCCCGATGTTGCTGGCGGTGCTGGTTGTCGGTGTCGTGATCGGCGTGGTGCAGGCTGCCACCCAGTTGAACGAGCCGACCATCGCCTTCGTGGCCAAGGCGGTGGCATTGACGGCCACCCTGTTTGCCACCGGCAGCATGCTGCTGGGGCATCTGGTGGAGTTCACCATTGCGCTGTTCCAGCGCATACCGCATCTGATCGGCTAGCGGACCCGGCCGGATGGATGCTGCCACCCAGATGGTGATCGACGGCCAGCGCGCGTTTGCGATGGTCGGGGCGATCATGTGGACCATGCTGCGCACCGGTGCGCTGCTGACCGCGATGCCGTTGATCGGCACCCGCGCGGTGCCGGGACGGGTGCGGGTGATGCTGGCCGGGACCTTGTCGATGGTGCTGGCGCCGCTGCTGCCGCCGGTGCCGGACTGGGACGGTTTCACCGCGCAGGCGGTGCTTAGCGTCGCCCGCGAGCTGGCGGTGGGCGCCAGCATGGGCTTCATGCTCAAGCTGATCTTCGAGGCCGGCGCGATGGCCGGCGAGCTGGTGTCGCAGTCCACCGGCCTGTCGTTTGCGCAGATGTCCGACCCGCTGCGCGGAGTCACCTCCGGGGTGATCGCGCAGTGGTTCTATCTCGGGTTCGGCTTGCTGTTCTTCGCGGCAAACGGACACCTAGCGGTGATCGCATTGTTGGTGGACAGCTACAAGGCCCTGCCGATCGGCACCGCGCTTCCCGACGCCGCCGCCTTCGCCGAAGTAGCGCCGACCCTGTTCCTGCAGATCCTGCGCGGCGGGCTCACCCTGGCACTGCCGATGATGGTGGCGATGCTGGCGGTCAACCTGGCATTCGGCGCGCTGGCCAAGGCCGCGCCGGCGCTGAATCCGATGCAGCTGGGCCTGCCGCTGACGGTGTTGCTGGGGCTGTTCCTGCTGTCCAGCTTCGCCAGCGAATTCGCACCGCCCGTGCAACGCATGTTCGATACCGCCTTCGACGCCGCCAGGGAATTGACCGCCTAGCGGACACATCCATAAGTGTGAACTGCCTCAAGTTTTTCGCCCGTCAGCCGTCAACGGCACAGGACGATTGATACCGCCAATCGCCATCACTCACCCACGCCAAAGCCCGCGGGAACCGATGCCCAACCTGTCTGCGCTGTTCGCTCCGATTGCGTCACGAGGCGGCCACTGGTGGGCCTGGGCCTGCCTGTGGATTGCCGGGCTGCTGGTGTGCGGCCACCTGCAGGCACAGACCTACAGTTTCCGCGACTACGCCCAGGCCGATGGCCTGCAGGGCATGACCGTCAACAGCCTGCTTGAAGACCGCCAGGGCGTGGTCTGGGTGGGCACCGAGCTGGCCCTGCACCGCTTCGAGCGCGAGAGCTTCATCCCGGTCGGCCAGGAAAGCGGCCTGGATGCGCGCTACATCCGCGCCCTGGCGCTGGATGCGGCAGGACGGCTATGGGTGGCCAGTGCCAACGGCGTGTTCGTGCGCGACGGCGGTGCGTTCGTGCAGCTGCAGCGCGACGGCAAACCGATCCGCGCCGACAGCGGCAATGTGCTGGCCGCCTATGCCGGCGGCATGGTGGTGGTCAGCGAGAACGCCTTGCTGCATCTGTCGCCGGACCACACGGGCGGCTGGTCGGTGCACCCGCTGCCGTTGCAGCTGGCCGATGGCACCAGCCTGCCGGCCGGCAAGGCGTTACTTGCCGATGGCACGGCGCTATGGAGCAGCTGCGGGCCGCACGTCTGCCGGATCGACGAGAACGGACGCACCGAGTTGCTTGGCGAAGCCGACGGAGTGCCGGAGCGGCAGTGGCGGGCGATCTTTCGCGACCACCAGAACACCCTGTGGCTGCGCGGCGGTGGCCTGGTGTTGTCGCGCGCGCCGGGAGAGCGTGTATTCCGCAACCATGCGGCGCCGGCAGGCACCAGCTTCGACACGCTCTCGGCCGCCACCACCCTGTCCGAAGATGCACAGGGCCGCCTGCTGACCCGCTCCGATCGCGGCCTGGTGCGCTGGGAAGGCGATCACTGGCGCTATTTCGGCCACGACCAGGGGCTGCCGATCAGCCCGATGGTCGGCCCGTTGCTGATGCAGCGCACCGGCCAGCTGTGGATCGGTACCCGTGGCCTGGGCGTGCAGCGCTGGCTGGGCTACGGCAACATCGAACACTGGGACGAAAGCCAGGGCCTGGCGGAAGCGCCGACCTGGATGATCCAGCGGCTGCCCAGCGGGGAGCTGCTGGTCGGCAGCGATGCCGGCTCCAATGTGCTGGATCCGCTCAGCGGGCGCATGCAGCCCTGGACGCTGGACGACGGCCAGCCTCTGCTGCAGTCGATCTCCCTGGCGCTCTCGCCGACAGACGGCGCCGCCTGGGTGGCACGCTCGTCCGGCGCATTGGCGCGGCGCGATCCGCGCAGCGGCCGGACCGTCGACGTGCTGCAGCTCGGCCTGCCGATCAACAAGCTGCTGTTCGACGCGGCCGGCACCTTGTGGATCACCACCCCGCGCGGCCTGTATCGCATGCCGCCGGGCGCGCCATACCAGGCCATCCGCGATCCGGGCGTGCCGGCCGCGTTCGTGGGCGATGTCGATCTCGACCCCCAGGGCCGGCTCTGGGCCAGCACCCGCGAGGGGCTGTACAAGCGGCAGGCAGACGGCGCCTGGCAGCGCGTGCAGGTGCGTGGCGCGCTGCCCAGCCAGGATTTCTTCCTGATCGATTTTGCTCCCGATGGCGAGCTGTGGATCTCGCTGCGCGATACCGGGCTGTGGCATGGCCGCCTGCAGGCCGATGGCGTGCTGGCGCTGCGCGCGGTGGACGATCCGCTGGTGGCGCGGGTGATGCCGTTCATCCTGCGCCACGACCGCGAGGGCCGGCTGTGGCTGGGCAGCAGCCAGGGCCTGGACATGCTGGAAAACGGCCATTGGTCGCGGGCCACGCGCACCGAGGGCCTGTTGTGGGATGACATGTCGGCCAATGCGTTCTTCGAGGACGTGGATGGCAGCATCTGGCTCGGCAGCAGCCGCGGCGCCACCCATCTGATCGATCCGTTGCGCGTGTTCGACGCGCCGCCATTGCGCGTGGACATCCTGCGCGTGCGGCGTGGCAACCAGGCGATCACGCCGGGGGCGCAGGTCGATTGGTCGCAGGTGCCGCTGGATGTGGACATCAGCGCACCCGGCGCCGAAGGCGGCCCGGACCGCATCAGCTTCCGCTACCGGGTGGAGGGCCACCAGGCGCGCTGGACCCAGACCTCGCTCAGTCACCTCACCTACCCACTGTTGCCGCCCGGCACCTATACGCTGGAAGTCCAGGCGCTGGATGCCTACCAGCGCAGCGCCAGCCCGGTCGCGCGGCTGCGTTTCGTGCTGCGCCCGCCGTGGTGGCGCGGCGCGCCGGCAGTGGCCGGCTACGTGCTGCTGGGCATTGCCGCGGTGATCGCGCTGCTGCGCTGGCGCACGCGCAAACTGCTGCGGCGCAAACGCGAACTGGAGCAGCTGGTGGCCGAGCGCACTGCCGAGCTGGAACAGGACAAGCGCGAGCTGGAGGCGGCCCGCGCCGAACTGGCGCTCAAGGCCACCCACGACGAGCTGACCGGGCTGCTCAATCGCGCCGGCATCCTGCACGCGCTGCGCGGCATGCTGGCGCGTGCCGATACCAGCGCGCGGCCGCTGGCGGTGGTGCTGATCGACCTGGACCACTTCAAGCTGGTCAACGACCAGCACGGCCACCTGGCCGGGGACGCGGTGCTGGCCGAGGTCGGCCGGCGCCTGGATACGCTGGTACGCGGCGACGACCGCATCGGTCGCTACGGCGGCGAGGAATTGCTGGCGCTGCTGCCGGGGCTCAGTGCCGAAGCCACCCATCGCCTGCAGGCACTGCATCGCGGGATCTGCGGTAACTACCCGATCGATGGCGGCGTGTTGCCGGTGACCTGTTCGGTCGGGGTGGCCTGGTTCCAGCCGGGCGAAACCCTGGAACAGCTGCTGGCGCGCGCCGATGCCGCGCTCTATCGCGCCAAGCGCAATGGACGCAACCGCATCGATTACGACCATGTGCGCTACGACGCCGCGGCCAGCGGCTGAGCCTGCGCCCGGACGCAGGCCGAAAGGCAGTGCCAATGCTGCGATCTGCCGACCGACCCGGCGCACAATGGGCCTTGGCGGCGCGCCTGCAGACACGTCGCTGCAGAGAGTGTCCGCTGCCACGCAGGTGCTTGTGCGCGAGCAGCACGCAACTGTTTTGAAACCGGCATCAAGCCATCTGCGTGATCGCGCCTGCAGCGACAGGGTCCGGCCCAGGGAACAACACGCGCCCGGCAATGGCCGTGCGCGCTGCGCACTCACGCCGCCATGCCTGCTTAAGCATTAAAGAAACACGCGTGAACAGCCGCTAGTCGGTTTACTGCGGCCTGCTATGGGGGCCGCCCATGGCAAGCGTGAGACACCCGCGCGAGGGGCGCGGACCACACGCGCCGATGCGTGGGAGAGTGCAACGCTCGTGGGGGTTGAGTACCGCCAATGCAGGTCGTCAGGCCGGCGTGCACCGTTCTTGGCGGTGCTGCTGCTGGCCTTGCTGTCGCTGGCCGATCTGGCCGGCGCGCAGAGCGCGAGCATTCGTCGTTACGCCCACGACCAGGGCTTGCTCGGGCTGGCCGGCACCTGCCTGCTGCAGACCCGCGCCACGCTGCTGTGGGTGTGTACCGAAAGCGGCCTGTATCGCTACAACGGGCGCAGCTTCCAGCAGGTCATGCTGGATGGCCTGCGCAACGAACCGATCACCTCGATGACCGAAGCCGCCGACGGGCGGCTGTGGGTGGCCGGCTTCCAGGCCCTGTTCGTCGGCGACGAGCACGGCTTCCGCAAGCTGGCCCCCGACGAGGCCGAACACCTGCAGGAAGACATGCTGCTGGCCAGTCCCTCCTGGGGCACCGTGCTGGCCAATGGCGGCACGCTGGAACGATTGAGCGCACGCGGCAACGGCCACTGGCATAGCGAGCCGCTGCTGGACACCGCCACCCGGGTGCGCGTGCCCGAGCTGTCCAAGGTGCTGAGCCTGTCGGTGGAAGGCGACACCTTGTGGGCCGGCTGCGCCAAGCGACTGTGCGCCATCGATGCGCAACGCAAGGTGCAGGTGTACGGGCCGGACCAAGGCGTGCCGGACGATCGCTGGTACAGCGTATTGCGTGATCACGACGGCGCACTGTGGGTCCGCGGCACCGGCAACCTGCTCTATCGCGCGCCGGGCGCCAGCAAATTCAGCGTGCAGCCGCTGCCCTTGCTCGATGGCAGAACCATCGGGCGGCAGGCACCGTTGGTGCTGGACCGCGAAGGGCGCGTGCTGGTGCGTCGCAACGACGGGCTGGCACGCTGGGAGAACGGCCGCTGGCGCAGTTTCGGCGCCGACAACGGGCTGCCGCCCGGCAGCAGCGATGCGATCCTGGTGGACCGCGATGGCGATGTCTGGATGACCGTCGATGGCGAAGGCCTGGTGCGCTGGGCCGGCTACGAATGGATAGAGAACTGGGACGTCTCGCAGGGCATGCCGGCCGCGCCCACCTGGTCGATCGCCCGCGACGCGCAGGGCGCGCTGCTGGTCGGCAACGAACACGGCACCGGCCGCCAGGTCGATCCGGGCGGCCGGTTCGTTCCGGCCCTGCAGGCCTCCGGGATCCAGATCGTGGGCATGCAACGCAGCGCCGACGGCAGCCTGTGGACGCTCAATTCGGCCGGTTTCCTGCGCCGCACCTGGCCGGATGGCCGCAGTGCGCAGATCGCCAAACTGCCGCGCACCGCGCGCCGCCTGCTGATCGATCGCCAGGGGCGGATGTGGATGCTCAGCGCGGGCGGGCTGTTCGTGATCCGGCGCCCGCTGGAAGGCGGCACGATGGAAGCGGTCACCGAGATGCCCACCATCGCCTATACGGATGTCCAGCAGACCGCCGACGGCACGCTGTGGGTGTCCACCGCCAACGGCTTGTTCCGGCTGCAGGGCGCGCGCTGGTCCAAGGTCGAGGTGCTGGTCAATGGCGGCACCTCCGACCCGTGGATCAGCAAGTTCCACATCAGCGATAGCGGCGAGGTGTGGCTGGCGTTCTATCGGCCCGGTCTCTGGCACGGCATGTTGCTGGGCGAGCGGCTGGATCTGCAGGCGATCAGCGACGAGGCGCTGCGCGATGTCGGCGTCTACCTGATGCGCGGCGACAGCCTCGGCCGGGTCTGGGTGGGCCATGCGCGCGGCGTGGAGGTCTACGACGGCGAGCGTTGGGCGCATCTGTCGCAGTCGCAGGGCCTGCTGTGGGACGACATCTCCGAAGCCGCCTTCGCCGAGGATCCGGATGGGTCGGTCTGGATCGGCACCTCGCGCGGGGTGAGCCATCTGCTGGATCCGGCGCGGCTGTTCGATGCGCGCCAGCCCAGCGTGCGCATCGACAGCGTCAGCCGTGGCGGCGTGCCGGTGCAGCGCGGCCAGTTGCTGGGCTGGAGCGACAAGCCGCTGCATATCGAGCTGTCCACGATGGAGGTGTACGACGACCCGAGCCGCCTGACCGTGCGTTACCGCTTGCTCGGCCTGCACAACGAATGGATCCAGAGCGACAACCTGTCGATCGACCAGGCGCCGCTGCCCTCCGGGCATTTCCGGCTGCAGGTGCAGGTGCTGGACCGCTACCGCCGCACCGCCTCGCCGATCGCCGACCTGCCGTTTGCGGTGGCCCCGCTGTGGTGGCGCAGCCCGCCGGCGATCGTGCTGTATGTGCTGATCGGCAGCGCGTTGCTGGCCGGCCTGTGGCGCTGGCGGCACCGCCATCTGGTCGCGCGCGAGCGCATGCTGGCCGAACTGGTGGCCGAGCGCACCTATCAGCTGGAACACGAAAAACGCGATCTGGAAAGCGCGCGCGCAGCGCTGGCCCTGAAGGCCAGCCACGATGCCCTGACCGGCCTGCTCAACCGCTCCGGCGTGCTCGAAGCCATGGCCGAAGAACTGCAGGCCTGTGCGCACGGCGGGCACCCGCTGGCGGTGGTGCTGATCGATCTGGACCACTTCAAACTGGTCAACGACGAACACGGGCATCTGGTCGGCGATGCGGTCCTGGCCAAGGTCGGCGCTCGCCTGACCGCCTGCCTGCGCGACTCGGACAAGGTGGGCCGTTACGGTGGCGAGGAACTGCTGTTGCTGCTGCCGGGCATGTCGCAGCATAGCCAGCACCGGCTGCGCGCCATCCACGAAAAGCTCAGCCTGGCACCGTACGAGGTGGGTGCCGCCCGGCCGCTGCAGGTGACCTGTTCGGTCGGCGTGGCCTGGTTCCGGAACGGCGACAACGCCGCCACGCTGCTGGCGCGTGCCGACGAGGCGCTGTACCGCGCCAAGCGGCATGGCCGCAATCGCATCGAACCGGAAGAGCCCGAATCGTCGGTGGCGTGAGCCCAAGAGTCGCCGGTCGGGCGCAGCTCGCTGCGTACGGATTTCAGCTCGACGCACAGCATCCACGCATGCACTGGCAGCTACCCGCATGCCGGTCACGGCACCGCAGCATCGCCCGCACCGTCACCTCGCGCGCAGCCCCCTCGCCTCCAACGCATCACAGCCATCGCCGGCGGCCCCTGCCCGGCCGACCAGCGCAGTTGCGCGTGACCTGCGGCGCATGCACGTCGATCGCCGCCGGCTGCCCGCAGGCGCTCAAGAAGTGGCGCCCGGGGTCGCTAGGTGCTTGAGCAAGTGCGTCCCTCGGCGCCGGAAGTGGATGGGTGGTCGGAACCTATAACCCTGGCATGGTGATGCTGTCGCTGGTGGTGGCCGTGCTGGCCTCCTATACCGCACTGCATCTGGCCGCACGTGTGACTGCCAGCCGTGGCGGCGATGCCGTGGCCTGGCTGATGGGCGGCGCGGTGGCGATGGGGATCGGCATCTGGTCGATGCACTTCGTCGGCATGCTGGCGTTTCGCCTGCCGATTCCGCTGGGCTACGACCTGGCGTTGACGACCTATTCGATGCTGGCGGCGATTCTGGCATCGGCATTCGCGCTGTGGCTGACCTCGCGGGCCGATCTGCCGTGGCCGCGGCTGGGCATGGGCGCGGTGCTGATGGGGCTGGGCATCGCGCTGATGCACTACATGGGCATGGGTGCGCTGCGCATGTCCCCGGCCATCAACTACGACCCGCTGCTGTTCGGGCTGTCCCTTGCCATCGCCATCGGCGCCTCGGCGGCGGCGTTGTGGATCGCCTTCCGGCTGCGCCACGACGGCCGCCGCTACAGCCTGCGCCTGATCGCGGCGATGATCATGGGCGTGGCGATCGTGGGCATGCATTACACCGGCATGGCGGCCGCGCAGTTCGCGCCCGGCAGCATCTGCGGCGCGGCCGCCGGTGCGCATCTGCCGCTGCCCTGGCTGGCCGCGGTGGTGGTGCTGGTCACGCTGGCGCTGCTGGCGCTGGCACTGGTGATCTCGGTGCTGTCGCGGCGCTTCCAGCAACGCACCGACGTGCTCGCGCGGTCGTTGGCGCAGGCCAATGCCGAGCTGGTGCTGGCCGCCCTGCACGACCCGCTCACCCGCCTGCCCAACCGCGTGCTGCTGCACGAGCACGTGCTGCAAAGCATCGACCGCGCCCAGCGCGACGGGCAACGCTTTGCGGTGATGCTGATCAACCTGGATGGATTCAAGGCCATCAACGACGGCTACGGCCACCAGTTCGGCGACCAGTTGCTGGTGGCGGTAGCCGGGCGCATGAGTGCGCACCGGCGCGCCCACGGCAGCCTGGCGCGGCTGGGTGCCGACGAGTTCGTGCTGGTGTCGGCCATCGCCGACCCCGAGGATGCCGCCGCCATCGCCGCGCATCTGCTGCAGGCGCTGGCGGTGCCGTTCCTGGTCGCCGACCAGGAATTGCGCCTCAGCAGCAGCGTCGGCATTGCGCTGTATCCGGAGGATGCCGGCAGCGAACATCAGTTGATGATCCATGCCGATGCGGCGATGAGTCACGCCAAGCAGGCCGGCCGCAACCGTTACAGCTTTTTCGAGCGCTCGATGACCGGCACCACCCGCGAGCGCCTGCAGCTGCTGCAGGATCTGCCGCGTGCGCTGGAACTGGGTCAGTTCGTCCTGCACTACCAGCCCAAGTATTGCGCCGACGATGGCCGCCCGGTCGGCGCCGAGGCGCTGCTCCGCTGGCAGCACCCCGAGCGCGGCCTGGTGCCGCCGGACAGCTTCATCCCGCTGGCCGAACGCAGCGGCATGATCGGCCCGCTCGGCAGCTGGGTGCTGCAGCAGGCCTGCCGGCAGATGCGCGACTGGCGCGAGGCGGGACATGGGCACTGGCGGGTGGCGGTCAACCTTTCGGCCACGCAGCTGGCCTCGCCCAGCCTGCTGGACGAGGTGGCCACCACCCTGGCCAACTACGCGATCCCACCGGCCCAGCTCACCCTGGAAATCACCGAGAGCATGGCCATGCGCGATGCCGAGGCCTGCCTGCGCACGCTCGGCCAGCTCAATGCGCTGGGCGTGCGCATTGCCATCGACGACTTCGGCACCGGTTATTCCAACCTGATGTACCTGCGCAAGCTGCCCGCGCACGAACTCAAGATCGACCGCAGCTTCGTGCAGGCCCTGGACAATGGCCCGGAAGACATCGCCATCGTCGCCGCGGTGGTGGCACTGGCGCACACCATGCGCCTGCAGGTGGTGGCCGAGGGCGTGGAGACCACCGCCCAGCGCAACACGCTGGAACGGCTGGGCTGCGACCAGCTGCAAGGCTACCTGCTGGGCCGGCCAATGGACGCCGAGCACTTCATCGCGATGGTGGTCGCCCAACGCGACGGCCCAACTCGCCCGACCGGCTGAGCGAAGGCGTCAAAACAACCGCCGCCCCGGCATCCACGCGCAACGACCCGCCAGCAGTCCCACGCACAGCCGCTGCGTCCCGACTACCCAATCCCCAATCCCAATCCCAATCCCAATCTCAATTCCCCAATCCCGATTCCCGATTCCCGATTCCCGATTCCCGAACTGGAACGCCACTTGCATGACACAGGGCTGACCAGTCACCGGCACCTCCATGTCCGAGTCCGAAGACGGCGGCGAACGCACAGAGCTTCCCACCGAAAAACGCCTGCGCGAAGCCCGCGAGCAGGGCAACATCCCGCAATCGCGCGAGTTGTCCACTGCCGCAGTGTTCGGTGCCGGCGTGTTCGCGCTGATGGCCCTGGCCCGCGGTATCGGCGATGGCGCCAGCGTCTGGATGAAGACTGCGCTCAGCCCGGACCCGAAGATGCGTGAAAACCCGATGGCGCTGTTCGGCCATTTCGGCGACCTGCTGCTGCAGCTGCTGTGGGTGATGCTGCCGTTGATCGGCATCTGCCTGGCCGCCGGCCTGGCCGGCCCGCTGTTGATGAGCGGGCTGCGCTTTTCCGGCAAGGCGATCATGCCCGACCTCACCAAGCTCAACCCGATGAACGGGATCAAGCGCATGTGGGGCAGCAACAGCCTGGCCGAGTTGATCAAGTCGGTGCTGCGGCTGCTGTTCGTCGGCCTGGCTGCCAGCCTGTGCATCTCCAAGGGCCTGCACGGCCTGCGCTCGCTGGTGAACCAGCCGCTGGAACAGGCGGTGGGCAACGGCCTGGACTTCACCAAGAGCCTGCTGTTCTACACCGCCGGCGCGCTGGTGCTGCTGGCCGCCATCGACGCGCCCTACCAGAAGTGGAACTGGCTGCGGAAGCTCAAGATGACCCGCGAAGAGATCAAGCGCGAGATGAAGGAGAGCGAGGGCAGCCCGGAGGTCAAGGGCCGCATCCGCCAGATGCAGATGCAGATGTCGCAGCGCCAGATGATGGAAGCGGTGCCCAAGGCCGACGTGGTGCTGATGAATCCGACCCACTACGCGGTGGCGCTCAAGTACGAAGGCGGCAAGATGCGCGCCCCGATCGTGGTGGCCAAGGGCGTGGATGAAATGGCCTTCCGCATCCGCGAAGCCTGCGAACAGCACCGCGTGGCGATCGTCACCGCCCCGCCTTTGGCACGCGCCTTGTATAGAGAAGCGCAAATCGGCAAGGAAATTCCCGTGAGACTCTATTCGGTCGTGGCCCAGGTGCTGTCCTACGTCTACCAGCTGCGTGGCTGGAACGGCGGCCCGATGCCGGAATTGCCGTCGCTGGACGTGGATGAGTTCGGCAAGGGAGCCAGCGCATGAGCGCCCAACCCGCCCCGATGAATGCCCGGCGCATCATGGAGTTGCTGCGCAACGGCCTGGGCGCGCCGCTGGCGCTGATGGCCATGCTGGCCATGCTGATGGTGCCGCTGGCCGCGCCGGTGCTGGATGCGCTGTTCACCTTCAACATCGCCATCTCGCTGATGGTGCTGCTGGCGGTCGTCTACGTGCAGCGCCCGCTGGAATTCACCATTTTCCCGATCGTGCTGCTGATGACCACGATGCTGCGGCTGGCGCTGAACGTCGCCTCCAGCCGCGTGATCCTGATCAACGGCCAGGACGGCCATGCCGCAGCCGGCAAGGTGATCGAGGCGTTCGGCCAGTTCGTGATCGGCGGCAACTACGCCGTGGGTATCGTGGTGTTCGCGATCCTGACCATCATCAACTTCGTGGTCATCACCAAGGGTGCCGGGCGCGTGTCGGAAGTGACCGCGCGCTTCATCCTGGACGCCATGCCCGGCAAGCAGATGGCCATCGACGCCGACCTCAACGCCGGTTTGCTGACGCGCGAGGAAGCCAAGGCCCGCCGCGAGGAAGTCCGCGAGGAAGCCGACTTCTACGGTGCGATGGACGGTGCCAACAAGTTCATCCGCGGCGACGCCATCGCCGCCATCCTGATCCTGTTCATCAACCTGGTCGGCGGCATGGCGGTGGGCATGTTCCAGCACGGCATGAGCTTTGTGGATGCCGCCTCCACCTACACCCTGCTGTCGATCGGCGACGGTTTGGTGGCGCAGCTGCCGGCCCTGCTGGTGTCGTCCTCGGTCGCCTTGCTGGTGACCCGCGCCTCGCGCGCGCAGGACATGCGCGGCGCCATGATCAGCCAGGTGTTCGGCCAGCACCGCGCCCTCGCGGTGGCCGCAGCGATCCTGGGCCTGGTCGGCCTGGTGCCGGGCATGCCCAACGTCGCGTTTTTGACGCTGGGCCTGATCCTGGGCGTGATCGCCTGGAAAATGTACAAGCGCAGCCTGGTCATCCCGCCGACCGGCGACCCCGCCACCGATCCCAAGGCCGCCGCCGCGGCCACTGCCGCCCAGGCCAGTTCGGAGCTGAGCTGGGACGAGCTGCGCCCGATCGACCCGCTGGGCCTGGAAGTGGGCTACCGGCTGATTCCGCTGGTTGACAAGAATCAGGGTGGCGAACTGATGGCGCGCATCAAGGGCGTGCGCCGCAAGCTCACCCAGGACATCGGCTTCCTGGTGCCGCCGGTGCATATCCGCGACAACCTGGAACTGTCGGCCAACGCCTACCGGTTGCTGGTGCACGGAGTGCCGGTGGCCACTGCGGAAATCTATCCCGATCGCGAACTGGCGCTGGACCCGGGCGGCGCGCTCGGCCAGCTCGACGGCATCCCCGGCAAGGACCCGGCGTTCGGCCTGGACGCCACCTGGATCCAGCCGCACCAACGCGCCTATGCCGAATCGATGGGCTACACCGTGGTCGACCCGGCCACCGTGGTCGCCACCCATCTGTCGCACCTGATCCGCGAACACGCCCCGGAACTGCTCGGCCACGAGGAAGTGCAGCAGCTGCTGGCGACCCTGGCCAAGACCGCGCCGAAGATGGTCGAAGACCTCACCCCGAAGGCGCTGCCGCTGTCGGTGGTGGTGCGCGTGCTGCAGAACCTGCTGATCGAGCGCATCCCGGTGCGCCAGCTGCGCAAGATCGTCGAAGCGCTGGTCGAGCACGCCCCGCACAGCCAGGACCCGACCACCCTCACCGCCGCGGTACGCACCTCGCTGGGCCGCTTCATCGTGCAGGAAATCGCCGGCATGTCGGCCGAGCTGCCGGTCTACACGCTGGCCCCGCAGCTGGAGCGCGTGCTGCAGGAGTCCACCCACGGCAACGGCGTGGCGCTGGAGCCCGGCCTAGCCGAGCGCCTGCACCAGAGCCTGGCCGACTGCGTCGGCAAGCAGGAAGCCCGCAACGAGCCGGCAGTGGTGCTGGTGCCCGGCCAGGTCCGCGCCGCCCTGGCCCGCCTGGTCCGCCACAGCGTCCCGTCCCTGTCGGTACTGGCCTACAGCGAAGTGCCCGAAGACAAGCGCCTGAAGCTGGTCGGCACGATCAGCTGAAACCGCCCCGCCGACCAACGCCCCCCGTGGGGGCGCACCCGGGCGCGACAGGCGTTACCGGCACACCCCGTCGCGCCCGGGTGCGCTCCTACGACAGGCCAGGCAATCCGACAACACACCACAGACGCTGACACCACTGTAGGAGCGCACCTGGGCGCGATTGGCTTTACCGGCACATCCCGTCGCGCCCGGGTGCGCTCCTACGACAGGCCAGGCAACCCGAGAACACGCCGCGGACGCCGACACCACCGTAGGAGCGCACCTGGGCGCGACAGGCGTTACCGGCACAGCCCGTCGCGCCCAGGTGCGCTCCTACGACAGGCCAGGCAATCCGACAACGCACCGCAGACGCCGACACCACCGTAGGAGCGCACCTGGGCGCGACAGGCGTTACCGGGACGGCCCGTCGCGCCCAGGTGCGCTCCTACGAACCTACCCACCACGCTGGCCAGCGATGGCAGCAGGCCGGAGACCGACCAGCGCCCCGGCGTCGGAAAGCCGCCACTGGCCCGGATCTCCAATCGATTGCACGGCGCTGGCCGTTTCCAGGCATCCCGAGCGCCCCAGACTTGGCCTTCCGGCCGCCAGCGCTTCCGCCCGCACGACGACGCCAGCGCATCGCCGCCCCGGAAAAAAGTCAATCAATCCATCGACTTGAAGCCGTCGGACCCGGCCGGACACACAGCCCCCGCCTGTTCCTAACGCCCCAGCTTCCCGCGCCGGAACCCCGGCACCCCGTTTTGGCACGCCGCGTGCATTAGCTCTGCCGAGACCGCAGCCAGCGCCACCGCTGCGGGGCGAGAGCAGCACTTGGAACAACCGAACGGGACAGGCAACTCATGACGCTGGCAACACACCCACATTCATCGCGCACCCGTCCGGCGTCCGGCGGGTCCCGTTCCTGGAGGCACTTCGCATGAAAATCAAACGCTTCGTTGCCCCGGACATGCGCACCGCATTCCGCATGGTGCGTGAAGAACACGGCCCGGACGCAGTGATCCTGTCCAATCGCCGCACCGCCGAAGGCATCGAGATCGTCGCTGCCAGCAACTACGACGAAGAACTCGTGCAGCGCGCCCTGGAAACCGCGCGCTCCGAGACGCCGGCCGTTGCCGCCGCGCCGATCCCGTCGGCAGCTGCCCCGCAGGCACCGGCCCCGCAAGCCGCCGCCGCACCGGTCCACGCACCGCTGAAGCAGGCCGCCGATGCCGGTACGAGCCAGCGCCAGCGCGTTGCCAGTGCCGCCGAAGACATGATCGCCGCGATGGCGCTGCGCCAGCCGGTCAATGTGCCGCGCCAGCCGCAGGTCCCCGCACCGGTGCGTAGCGCTGCCGTCCCCTCGCCTGCCGCCCAGGCCCTGGCCCATGCCGTCGCGGTGACCGCCGCGCCGCGCCAGGAACACGCGCTGTCGGCCGTGCCGGAACAGCTGTTCGCCGATTTCCTGACCACCGCGCCGGTGCAGCGCGCCGCCGTGCAGGCTGCCCCGGTGCAGGCCCCGACCCCGATCATGGCCGCCGCTGCTGCCCCCGTGCAGGCCGGCTACGACCAGGACGAAGACGCGCTGGACGACGACGCCGACTTCGACCTGGACGCGCTGCCGCAGATCCTGCCGCCGGCCGCGTTGCCGCCGCTGGTGGTCGCCCCGCCGGCGCTGGCCGCGGTGCCGGTCGCCGCCGCCCCGGCGCCGCAGAACGATGAAGAACTCAAGCAGTTGCGTGGCGAGCTGGCGCTGATGCGGCAGATGATCGAGCGCGAAATGAACCGCCTCACCGACGAGCGCCTGCGTGGCTCGCCGGTGCGCGCGCAGGCTCTGGAGCTGATGGACGACTACGGCTTCGACGCCGGCCTGATCCGCGACGTGGCACTGCAGATTCCGGCCGATACCGAATTGCACCGCGGCCGCGGGCTGATGCTGGGCCTGCTGTCCAAGCGCCTGCCGGTGGCCCCGGTCGACCCGCTGGAACGCGGCGGCGTGATCGCCCTGGTCGGCCCGACCGGCGCCGGCAAGACCACCACCATCGCCAAGCTCGCCCAGCGCTTCGCCGCCCAGCACGCCCCGCGCGATGTGGCCCTGGTCACCACCGACACCCAGCGCGTCGGCGGCCGCGAGCAGCTGCACAGCTACGGCCGTCAGCTCGGCATCGCCGTGCACGAGGCCGACAGCGCCGAGAGCCTGCTGGAACTGCTCGAGCGCCTGCGCGACTACAAGCTGGTGCTGATCGACACCGCCGGCATGGGCCAGCGCGACCGCGCCCTGGCCGCCCAGCTGAACTGGCTGCGCGCCGCGCATCAGGTCACCTCGCTGCTGGTGCTGCCTGCCAACGCGCACTTTTCCGACCTCGACGAGGTCGTGCGCCGCTTTGCCCACGCCAAGCCCCAGGGCGTGGTGCTGACCAAACTTGACGAGACCGGCCGCTTCGGTAGTGCGCTGTCGGTCGTCGTCGATCACCAAATGCCCATCACCTGGGTGACTGACGGACAGCGGGTCCCCGACGACCTGCACCGCGCCAATGCCGCCAGTCTCGTTCTTCGCCTTGAAGATTTGCGGCGCGCTGCCGATAAGCCCTGTACTCCGGAGCACAACCATGCAGTCGCGTGAATACGCCAAGCTGACCAACGCCTTCCCCCTGTCGGCGACCCGTCCCGAGCCCCTGGGCCCGGTGCGCACCATTGCCGTGACCGGTGGCAAGGGCGGCGTGGGTAAAACCAACATCTCCGCCAACCTGGCCGTGGCGCTGGCCGACATGGGCAAGCGCACCCTGCTGCTGGACGCCGACCTGGGCCTGGCCAACCTGGACGTGGTGCTGGGCCTGTCGCCCAAGTACACCCTGGCCGACCTGATCGCCGGCCGCTGCACGCTGGATGAAGTGATCATCGAAGGCCCCGGCGGTGTGCTGGTGGTCCCGGCCGCCTCCGGTCGCCGCCACATGGCAGAACTGGCCCCGGCCCAGCACATCGGCCTGGTCAACGTGTTCTCCGAGCTGGAACGCGACCTGGACGTGATGGTCATCGATACCGCCGCCGGCATCACCGACAGCGTGCTGACCTTCTGCCAGGCCGCCCAGGACACCGTGGTGGTGGTCTGCGACGAGCCGGCCTCGATCACCGACGCCTATGCGCTGATCAAGGTGCTCTCGCGCGAACGCGGCGTGGACCGCCTGCAGATCATCGCCAACATGGTGCGCGACCCCAACGAGGGCCGCCTGCTGTACGACAAGCTGTCGCGGGTCTGCGAAAAATTCCTCGGCGACGTGTCGCTGAACTACCTCGGCCACGTGCCGCAGGACGACTGGTTGCGCCTGTCGGTGCAGCGCCAGCAGCCGGTCATCAAGGCCTACCCCGCCAGTCCGTCGGCGCAGGCCATTGCAGAAATCGCTCGCCGTACCTCGCGCTGGCAGGCCCCCACCGTGCCGCGCGGCAATGTCGAGTTCTTCGTCGAACGCATCATCCAACGGGGAGTGGCCGCATGAGCACCGCTACCGCAACCACGGCCAGCGCGCAGTACCGCGCCGTGCAGCGCAACAACGCCAACGATATCGTCACCCAGCACGCCGACCTGGTGCGCCGCATCGCCCACCATCTGGCCGCGCGCCTGCCGGCGAGCGTGGAAGTGGACGATCTGATCCAGGCCGGCATGATCGGCCTGATCGAAGCCTCGCGCAGTTACGACTCCGAACAGGGCGCCTCGTTCGAGACCTATGCCTCGATCCGCATCCGCGGCTCGATGATCGACGAGATCCGGCGTGGCGACTGGGTACCGCGCTCGGTGCACCGCCGCGCACGCGACGCTGCCGCCGCCGTGCGCAAGATCGAACAGCACACCGGCCGCGCCGCCGCCGCCACCGAAGTGGCCGCCGCGATGGAGATGCCGCTGCCCGACTACCTGCGTCTGATGGAAGATGCCGCCCGCGGCCAGGTGCTGAGCCTGGAGTCGCGGATCGAGGATCACGGCGAGCTGGACACCACCGCCAAGGGCGGCCCCAATCCGCAGCAGATGATGGAGCGTGGCGAATTCGGCCGCGAGCTGGGCAAGGCCATCGGCCAGTTGCCCGAGCGCGAGCAGCTGGTGCTGTCGCTGTACTACGAACAGGAATTGAACCTGAAAGAAATCGGCGCCGTGCTCGGTGTCAGCGAATCGCGCGTCTGCCAGATCCATGGCCAGGCGGTGGTGCGTCTGCGCGGCCGCCTCAAGGTCTTCGAACTGGCCGATGCCGGTGTCGAAATTGACGAATGATTTTTTCGCGTATTTTTAGTGTTAGGAGCTTGATGTGAACAAGAACATGCGGATTTTGATCGTGGACGACTTCTCGACGATGCGACGTATCGTCAAGAATCTGTTGGGCGATCTGGGCTTCACCAATACCGCAGAGGCCGAAGACGGCAACAGCGCATTGGCGGCGTTGCGGGCCGGCCCGTTCGATTTCGTGGTCACCGACTGGAACATGCCCGGCATGACCGGCATCGACCTGCTGCGCAACATCCGCGCCGACGCCAAGCTCAAGCACCTGCCGGTGATGATGGTGACCGCCGAAGCCAAGCGCGAGCAGATCATCGAAGCGGCCCAGTGCGGCGTGAACGGCTACATCATCAAGCCGTTCACCGCACAGACGCTGGAAGAGAAGCTGGGCAAGGTGTTCGAACGTCTGGCGGCGACCGCCTGATGAACGCCACCGTGGAAGCCGATGCCGAACGTGCCGCCCTGATCGAGCGCCTGCAGCACGCGCTCGATGCACTGGAAAGCGGTGACCAGGTCGCCTGGCGGCGCGAGGTGGACCACCTCGCCGCGCTGCGCACGCGCCCGATGATGCAGAGCCTGAGCCGGCTCGCGCGCGAACTCGGGCAGGCGCTGGGCGAGCTGCCCACCGTGCCCGAGGAAGCCGGCGAACTGGACGATGCCTGCTCGCGCCTGGACCACGTGGTGGAAATGACCGAGAAGGCCAGCCATCGCACGCTGGACCTGGTCGAGGAATGCCGCGAGCTGGCCAACCAGCTGCGCGACGGTGGCCTGAACCAGGACCAGGGCGCGCTGATGGACAAGATGCGCCATAACCTGACCGAGCTGTCGCTGGCGCAGAGCTACCAGGACCTGAGCGGCCAGATCATCCGTCGCGTGGCCGGCATCGTGCGGCGCGTGCACGAGGGCTTCGGTGCGCTCGGCCTGCCGCCGAAGAATCCCGAGCCGAAGAAAGACGACGGCGGTCTTGCCGGTCCTGCAGTCAAGGGCCTGGACCGTCACGCGGTGTCGCAGGACGACGCCGACGACCTGCTGTCCGGATTGGGGCTGTAACCATGAGTGCTGTTCCAGACGATATTGCTGCCGATTTCATTGTCGAGGCCCAGGAAATCCTGGATCGCCTCGGCGAACAGCTGGTGTCGCTGGAACAGGCACCGGACGAAGCCGACCAGCTCAACGCGGTGTTCCGCGGCTTCCACACGCTCAAGGGCGGCGCCGGCTTCCTGGCGATCAAGCCGATGGTCGAGCTCTGCCACGCCGCCGAGGAAACCCTGGGCATGGCACGCTCCGGCCAGGCGGTGTTGCAGGCGCATCACTTCGATGCCGCGCAGCAGTCGCTGGATTATCTGCAGGCCATGCTGGATGCGATGGGCTCGGGCGAAACCGTGCCGCATGCACCGGCCTCGCTGATTGCGCAGTTCGATGCCAAGAGCGGCCCGCCGGCGGTCAAGGCCGCGCCCAAGGCCGCTGCCGCTGCACCCGCACACGATGACGCACATGGCGCTGCTGCGCCTGGCGCCAAGGCCGCGCCCAAGGCGGCGGCCAAGGCGGCCGACGCCGAGCAGACCGTGCGCGTGGACACCAAGCGCCTGGACGCCATCGTCAACCTGATCGGCGAACTGGTGCTGTCGCGCAATCGCCTCAAGACCCTGCGTACCCGCCTGCGCGACGAAGAACTCGACCGCGCGGTCAGCACGCTGGACATCGCCACCGCGCGCCTGCAGACCGCGGTGATGCGCACCCGCATGCAACCGGTCAGCAAGGTGTTCGCACGCTTCCCCAAGGTGGCCCGCGATGTCGCGCGCACGCTGTCCAAGGAAGTGGAGCTGGAACTGATCGGCGCCGAGACGGAACTGGACCGCAACCTGGTCGAGGCCCTGGCCGACCCGCTGGTGCACCTGGTGCGCAACGCGATCGACCACGGCATCGAATCGCCGGCCCTGCGCGAAGCCACCGGCAAGCCGCGCAGCGGTCACGTGCGCCTGTCGGCGCAGCAGGAAGGCGACTACGTCAGCATCGAAATCCAGGACGACGGCGCCGGCATCGACCCCGAACGCCTGCGCGAGATCGCCCGCAACAAGGGCCTGATCGATGCCGAAGCCGCCGCCCGCCTGAGCACCGACGAGTGCCTGCATCTGATCTTCATGCCGGGCTTTTCGACCAAGGCCGAGGTCACCGACATCTCCGGCCGCGGCGTGGGCATGGACGTGGTGCAATCGCGCATCCGCGAGTTGAGCGGGCAGATCCAGATCCAGTCCGAACTGGGCCGCGGCAGCCGCTTCATGATCCGCGTGCCGCTGACCCTGGCGATCCTGCCGACCCTGCTGGTGCAGGCCGGCGAAGCCGTCTACGCCCTGCCGCTGGCGCGCGTGGTCGAAGTGCTGCACGCCCCGCAGACCTCGCTGGGCTGGTTCGACGGCCGCGCCGTGCTGGACCGCCGCTCGCACACCCTGCCGCTGATCGACCTGCGTCGCTGGCTGGGCGTGCCTGCCGAACAACCGCCGCTACTGACGGTGGTGCTGCTGCAGGCCGGCGAAACCCGCTTCGGCCTGGTGGTGGATCAGGTGCGCGGCCGCGAGGAAGTGGTGATCAAGCCCCTGCCCCGCGCCCTGCGCGGCCTGCCCGGCTACGCCGGCGCCACCCTGATCGGCGACGGCCGCATGGCGCTGATCCTGGATGTGGATGGGCTGCGTTCCAGCGATCATTGAGGTTGGGGATTCGGGATTGGGAGAATCGGGAATCGGGAATCGGGAATCGGGAATCGTCAAGACGATCCTGGTTGCCTGATCTAACGACAACGGCCGCGTACTGCGGCCGTTGTCGTGTCACTACCAGCATCGCTGCCGATCTATGTCGCTACGCGCGCAGGCATGGGCGCGATGGTTTGGCGACGGCTAGGCTGCCGTGGAAGTGAATCTGGAACCGTTATTTCAGAACCATTACTTCACCAGACCTCACACCATCCGGTGTTGAGGCGCAATCGACTGCTCTCGCTGTTGCTCCTGCTGCTGGGATTGCTGGTGGCGCTGAGTTTCGCCCAAGGCCTGTAATTGCGCCAAGGATTGCTCGACGGGCTGCGCAATCGCATCACTCGTCTTCATATGCGCCATCTTGTGAGCGGGATCGTTCAACGCACCTTCCACAACGAAGACGTTCTCGCCCTGGCGCACGGACTTGGTGTTCTCGCTCAGCACGACATGATCGATTCGCGACAACCCGTTCTCTTTGGCTAAATACGCGCTGCTTGCTGCCAGCCGTGCGCTGTTGTTGTCGTACTCGCGGCCGAGACCTTGCTCAAGGCGGCGAACGGCTTCTTCTGCTTGGTGATGCAGCGGATCTGTTGGCAGCACTCTCGCGAGCTGTGTTACTTCCTGTAGTGGAGATACCTGCTCACCGGGCGGCTGCGCCTCACCAATCATCTTCTGCCAAAGTTCCTGCTTGGGCTTCGGATTGTTGTGCTCCTTATTCAACTCACTTGTAGGCACAGGAGCAGGAATGCTCTTGATATCATCTACGTTTTCTACGGGTCTGATATCCCCCTCAAAGTCTTTATCAACTCCATCTTTTGTCTTCCGGTGCAGTCCAGCATGATTGAGCGCATCCCATGTGAAGTCGATACAACTGTTTTTAGCACCGTGATATTCCATATTGAACCCGTGCTTAGCAGGGGCCGCGCCGAAGGCCTCCAGCTTTTCATACTGCGCCTTATCGATCTCCATCGTGCGTGAGTAATATGGTTTTTGGTAGGTATCGACGTCATTGAACGAAACTTTTCCTGGCCCGCTAGCCTCGCCATGCTTGATGGGTGAGAACCCATAACTTTTGACAGTCGTTCCGTCGTCAATCGAGTAGTACATATGGCCACCGAAGGATGTGCCTCCGGCCATCAACGGCGTACCTGCGGCAGCGACGTAGACAGTGACTGCATAGCGCTTTTCATGATCATCCATGCTCACTCCCCTCACTTTCCTTTGTAGGTGTAAGCGACAAGAAGTTGAGCATTAGCCGCAACCAGCGCCTCGGCGTTCTGATCAAAGCGCAGTTTGAGCCGATAACGGCCTGGCTGGACAGCATTGCTATAGCCGAACGCCAACTCCCTGGACGCGGTCTGTTCAGTAGACAAACCGGCGTCTTGCAGCGTCGTACCGTCCGCATCAAAAGC
Organism: Xanthomonas sp. NCPPB 1826; assembly: GCF_056725285.1. NCBI lineage: Bacteria > Pseudomonadati > Pseudomonadota > Gammaproteobacteria > Lysobacterales > Lysobacteraceae > Xanthomonas > Xanthomonas sp. NCPPB 1826. The sequence continues at coordinate 2,360,986 of NZ_CM161521.1, read as the reverse complement.
GAACAGACCAGGAGCCATACCATCAGCTGACAGGGGAATGGACGCCTGCTGACCTACTCCCACACGCTGACTACGCTGCAATTCCACGGAGACCGGACCGGATGGCTCAATACGCTCCAAGTGGAGCTCGGCCGAAACACCAGCGCTAATCAGCCTGTCAGCACTTTGGGAGACGGCAGTTGGATCGACACCGGTGATCCGCACACCGATGAAAACGGGAGGAGTCGCGTCGTCGGGCAGTGCGGGCACATCGAATTCCAGCTCTGTAGGCCCACGATCATGTGGGGTCAAACTCCGTACCAACGGGACGACCGTTCTCATCTCTATCTGCTCCTTTGCGATAGGCACGTTTGCAGGCGGCGGTTGCAGGCTGCAGCCAGCGATCAGGCAGGTAATCAATGCCGTGAGTGCAAAGCGCATTGGATCGTTTGCAAGAGGCACGGCCTTTCTCCAATAAGTGTTGGTGCTGCAGGGGGAATCTTGATAGTTTTTCAATGTCATCGTGTTATGCACGCCTCTCAAGTACCCCCAATGCCCTATGCGCGCGTTGCTTTATGAGTCCTGACAACTCCAGGGCTGAGTGACATGTCCGCTACCTCAGCTTATCGGATGTAGACCCATTCGACGCATTTGTGCGCTACCAACTCTTGCGGTTCCGCAGCTTCGCCTCTCGGGAAAACCTCTACACGCATCCCTGGGCGCGTGTAGAGATCACTCATCCAGCGGCCGTCCTCGACGATGTTGCGCTCGCGCGCAAATCCCATTAGCTCAAGCTGCTGGGTGAAGCGGTCGAAGTCCAGACGACAGATCTCAGTCATTGAAGACGATGCACCGGCCACATTGCGATCAAAACGGAATTCAAACCAGCGTCCATCGAGTTTGGTTTCATCAACACCAAAGCCGTAGCTCCACTCTTTGGTGAGCCGGCCAAAAGCACGGTATAGGCGTTCATCGTTTTTTTACGAATTGAACGACCTGCCCCATTGCCGACTTCAGACGCTCGGGAGTGAAGTCGGAAATGGTCTGGCTGCCTCTGATCAACGCAAGCAGGTGGCCAAGCAAACCCTCCGCAGTGGGCTTGTCAGGCGGCACAGTGGCAGGGCTGGATGAACTCAGGGCGGATGTCTCCGTGACGGTTGCCGGAGCTGCGCCGCCCGCCGCGTGGGCGCATGCGCCCAGAGCCAGGGTGGCGAGCAAGGCGTAGAGGGGGCGCGCGATCATGAAGCGTCCGTAGTGCGCTGATGTCGCTGCGACGCTAGTGGCATGCGGCACTGAGGTCAATCGCAGGTCTCTGTCACCCGCACCATCATCGCCGCACGCTGCGCGCCTTGGCCGGCACCTCCACCGGCGGCAACACCTCCATCAGCAGCTGCCCTTCGCTCGCGGTGATGCGCAGCTTGGTGCCGATGGCAAAGCCCAGTTGTTCCAGCCATAGGCCGCTGAGGCGGACATGGGGCACGTGCTGGTCGCCGGCGTGGTCGTGGGCGCCGGGGTAATGGGTGTAGCTGACGGTGCATTGGCGCGGGCGGCGGGCGCGGCGGGGTGCGCGTAGCGTCCCGGGGCCTTGCGGGGAGGCGTCCGGGTCGGGCGGCAGCATCGGTGGCAGCTTGGTGCGGTCGGGCTCCACAACAACCCACTGCACCCGCTTGGGTGGCGCGGGGCGCGTACGTGTGCGGGTGGGCCGTGCGCTGGCAGATGCCGTGGGTGGGCGGCGGCGGGTCATGGCGCCTCCGGGTGGTGGCGGGTGATGGATGCGGCCGCGCACTGCTGCAGCGCCACGGCACTGCGTGCGAGCCGGCGGCGTGAGGTACGCGACAACACACCGAGCTGGCGACTCAGCAGATGCGCGGTATGGTCTCTCGCCTGCTCAATAGCTGTGCTTGCGTCGAGCCTGCGCAGCACATCGCCCATATCCCCCCGCAGGCGGTGAGCAGAGGCTGGCAACAGATCAACCGGTACAGATGCCGGCATGGATAGTGCGGTAGACATGGCAACGCCCTCCTGGAACAACCCAAGAACCGCCGCCAACGGCGACGGGATGTCGGGAGGTTCGAAACCGCACGTAGCCGGCGGGCATATTCCCCTTGCGGGTGTTGTATTAGCCGCCCTCCCGACACAGGCATTGCGTCGGCTTGTACCTGCAGGATGCAGGCACAAAAAACCCACCGGTTTGACGGAGGTGGGTACCGCTACGTGAGGAGTTTCGACGCTCCTTGGGCCTAGATTGCAAGTACGCGGTCTGGCGTGTCAATACACGCTGGCAAGTCTCGCGCGGCTACGTGCGCCGCTGGCGCAGTTCCATACGGGCCAGGCAAGCCGAACGCCGTTGCCTGATAAGTGCACCTGCCCCATCACGGTTAAGGCCATGCTGCGTGGAAGTGAACCTGGAACCGTTACTTCTGCGTCGCTACGGCCAGGCGATGGAAGACAGCTTGACCCGTCGCGGTGAGCGACTGCAGATCCTGTTGTTGCTCAATACGCTTGCCACCTTCGCCAGTTGGCTGGCGGGGCTGGGCTGCGAAGCCACCGGTATCGTCCAGTGGCTATCGCCACGCAGCAGCACACGCAAGCGTTACTCGACACTGCACGTCGGCCGCGAGGCGCTGGTCAGGCGCTGACCCATGGAACCTGTCTCACGCTGGCTAGGATGACGCTGGTGCTTTAAAAACGTGGGGATACTTAAGAACCTGGAACCGTTATTTCCGAACCGTTATTTCTTCAGGAAAAGTCTCCACAGGGTCAGCTCTTCTAGATCTGAGACATTGGGCATGAAGGCCTCAATCTGTAGCATTCGGCTCAGAGCCGCTGCCGCGAGCTTCAAAGTGGTCTTTGAATAGTGGGACCAGACAAAGATGCCACATCAGCCAACAAGCATAGATGGAATCGCCGGAGTAGGATTGGCCATCGCTTGTCGTTCCGTGCGCGATGGCGTGGCGAAGCCCCGGACCGGACCGAGTAAGGAACACTCGCTCGATGTCGTCAATCACGGGCGCACTGAAGATGGCCTCTAGCTCACCGCGATGATTCTTGTACAACTGCGTAATGCTCATGTCTTCCTGGGTCCCAGAATCCTCATCGTGACGAACAACATCGACGTCATGTCCTTTCAGGACATAGATCAGCGAGGCCTCTAGCAGCGGAGTGAGGATGAAAATGGCCGACGTCATATCACCATGCAGAAATGCCAGAATTCCCTTAGAAAAGGTCTCCGTGAGATCAGGGGGAACGAATGGGCTTTCTCGGCAGAGAGGGAAGACCTCGTCTAGTGATACTGAGTGCTCGCTGGCCAACTGATATAGAACGACAGCGATTCGGCCCCGCACCACAGTCTCTCGGTAGATCCCCTCTTGCCTCGCGATAGCATGCTCCAACGCAGCAGGATCAATGTTCCGCGTGTCCGTTCCCGGAGAACGGAATCGAACGTGGCCATCGGAATCGTGCTGCTGAACACCGAACAAAGAACCTAACGGATGCTTGCGCATCCCTTCAATTGCCTCTTGCTCAATGAGCGAAGTAGGTCGGGGTCGGTGGATAGCAGCAAGCAAGAACAGAGCCTCCTTAATCGAAAGACCCTGAGTCCGATCTTTCACAGCTTTGACCAACTCACTCAGATCATACGAGTACTCGAAGGTGCCGAACTCGTCCTCGGCAGCGGACTGAAGCCGAATCAACTCTATGCGCAGCTCGCGCTTGAAAGCTTTTGCATCAGGCGAAGACAGCCCCCGCAGCAAGTCAATGGCCTGCTGTACGAAATGTGACCCACTTAAATTTCCGCCGAGTGCTTTTCCGTGCTCTGCCATACGGCAGCTTGCTTCAATCATGCATCGTTCGTAGTTGGCACTGTCCTTCGCACGGCGCCAAGCGCGACCCGCACCAACAAGCGCATCGCAAACAAAATGAGGGTCTGTTCCAGAAGTGAATCCGCGTGCAGCTGCCTCCATACGAGGTGCACAATGCTCCGGCAGATCCAAGTCATAGTCCAAGGCCAGATTCATCATGGCCAGCAGTCCCTGGCTGTCGCCTTCAGTCTCAAACTGACCGGCAGACGCCAAGCAGAAAGTCTTCAGCGCTATGAGATCGGAGTCGTCCTCGCGCAGGCGCAGCAGGTCACAGATCTGGAGCCCTCTGCGAAGCGACCTCGTGACCTCGCCAATGGGACGATGATCTGAATCATAATCCCGATGCCTAAGCTCGCGGGTAAGCATCCCATCTGCTACACGAATGTAGGCGAGCACGGCCGCTCTACCAGCATCAACACGACTCCGCTCGACCAGCCAGGCAAGATCCAAAAGCCGAGCGCAGATCACAGGATTGGGCGAACGTCTCCCCAACTCCTCCAGCACTGCGCCACACCCACTCCAATCCGAACCAATAGCTGTCCGCCGGCCATCGAACTCCATCATTGCGCTGTAAGGGGCCTTGGGTAGATCAAGCCTTTGGTGCAGCTGCAATGCTGAAGCCACCATACGAAGAACCCGACTTCGCGGTGAGGTGGCTTGCTCATCGGCACGCTGCTCTTCCGCTATAAGTAGGTCACCTATACGATGCGCAGAAGCTTCACTGGCGAGCAGCCCAGAATCACCAATATCAAAATTAAACTCACTTGCATCTGAAAGTGAAGCTTCTGTCCAGGGATAATTGATGCTGTTCATCAGGCGCGTCCCCACCAAGTCAGTATATAGCGATGACGATATGAGGTTGGCGCTGCGAAGAAAAGACAGAACCAACTAAACTTGCGGAAAACAAATAACGGTTCCAGGTTCACTTCTTTACCATCGCGCCCATACCGCCACGCGGCAGACATGGGCGCGACACGTTGGCGCTAGAACTTGTAGGTCAGCCCCAGGTACGCCAGCCGGCCTGCGTAGCCGCCGGTATAGAAGCGTGCGCGGGTGTCCTCGCCCAGGTGCGAGCGGGACTCCTGCTTGGTCAGGTTCAGCACCGAGGCGGTGAGGCTGAGCGCCGGGGTGATGTTGTAGGCCGCGTTCACGTCGATCTGGTAGTACGGCTCCTCAAAGACGTTCAACCCGTTGACCAGGCCTTGCACCAGTTCGCCGCGACGGTTGTACGAGGCGCGCAGCAGCAGGCTGTCGATCTCGTAGAACACGGTGAGGTTGGTCTGGTTTCTGGCGCTGCCCGGCATGGAGGTCTCGCCGGCCTCGGTGCCGTCCTCCAGCCGCACCGCCGCCTTGCTGGCATCGTTGTAGGTGTAGTTGAACTGCACACCAAGACCGAATGGCAGCGTGTGCTGCGCGTAGAGCTCCACACCTTGCGAGACCGCGTCCTGGCCGCCGGCCTGGGTGCTGTAGTTCTGCACGGTGACCGGTTGCCCGTCGACCATCATGTTCACGTCGCTGATCACGTCGACCGCAAAATTCTCCACGTTCTTGCGGAACAGTCCCACACCTGCCACCGAGCCCGGCTGGAAATACCATTCCAGCCCCAGGTCGAACTGGTTGGCCTTGTACGGCTCCAGGTTCTTGTTGCTGCCCGAGCCGTACCAGCCCTGCTCGCTGGCACCGCCGGTCAGGCGCCGGTCGGCCACGTACTCGGGACTGTAAAACTCCAGGCTGCCAGGCGCGGCGATGTCGTTGTAGCTGGGACGTGCGATCACCTTGGCTGCTGCCGCGCGCAGCAGCAGGTTCTCGGTCAGGTCGTAGGCCAGGTTGAAACTCGGCAGCACGTCGGTGTAGTTGCGGTCCAGCCCGCTGACCACGAACGACTCGGTGCGTTGCACGCTGTCGGACAAACGCCAGTAGCCTTCGGTCCCGCAATAGGTGTCGGCCGGGGCGCCGCTGGGCATGGCGGCGCCCTGCTGGCAGGCCAGCGGATTGCCGTCGGCGCCATCGAAGAAGTAGTCGTTGTAGGCGGTCACCTTGTCGGTGGAATCGGCACGCTGGCCGGTGCGCGCCACCCGCACGCCGACGTTGCCACGCAGCCGCTCGGTGTGGAAGTTGAGTTGCAGGTAGGTGGAATAGATCTCCTCGTCGACGTTGTAGACGAAGTTGTCTTCGCTGCGGGTCTGCATCGCGCCGTAGGTCTGGTTCAAGTAGCCGATGTAGCCCGGGAAGTTGATCGCCGGGAACGCGCTGGCGTTGACGCCACCGGCCAGGTTGTCCTGCGCGAACAGCAGGCCCGGCGAGAACTGGGTGGCGATGGCATTGCAGCGCCCGTTCCAGTAGCGGTTGTCGTAGTCGCCCGGATCGGTGCCCGGGCACACCCAGTAGTTGTTGCCGGTACTGCGGTGGATGCCGCCGTCGCGACGCTTGAGGCCGAACTGCAGCGAGTCGAAGACCTCGCCATCGAAATGCCAGGTGGTATCGATCTGCGCGTACTGCTGCTGATTGGTGTTACGGGTCCAGGACGAGCCGGTCGAGCCCAGGTCGACCTGCAGGATGCCGTCGCGCAGGTTCTGCATCAGCTGCGGCGAGAATGTCATGGACGGCGTGCCGGTGAGGTCCCAGGCGCTGGCGAAGTTGCCGTTGGTCCAGCTGCCGTCGGCGTTCTGCAGGCGCGGCTTGATCGGCAGGGAGAACTGCAGCTCCGGCCCGCCCTTGGCCCAGGTGCGGCCGACCTTGAACGCCACGTCCACCTGCTCGCCACGCCATTCGCCGCCCAGATCCACCGTCTGCGACTGCGATTTCTCGATGTTGTAGCTGCCGGTGATCTGCGGCGTCGGCACGGTGCAATCGTCCGAGCCCCAGCCGCCCGGCGGCAGGCCGGCCGCGGCGGCCTGCGCCTCGCTGCAATAGTAGGTCTTGCCCGGACGCAGGCTGTAGGCGGCGCCAGTGACAATCGTGCCGCTGGGATCGAACTGCAGCCGGTCGAGCAGACGGCCGCCGCGCCAGTTGCCATCGCCGTTATAGCGGGCAATGTTCCACTCGGGAATCTTGATGGTATTGGTCTGCGAGTCCTGCGACAGGTCGAAGCGGAAGTAGTTCGCGGTCAGGGTCAGGTCGTCGGTCGGCTTGAACTGCAAGGTCAGTTGCCCACCCTTGCGTTCGCGCTCCTCGCGTTTGGCGTCCAGGCTGACCGCCGTCGGCATCATGAAACCGGTGTAGTAATTGCTGTTCTGGTCCCAGAAACCGGTACCGCCCCACCAGTTGGCGTTGAAGTCCGACGGATTTCCATTCACGTCGACCGCCGGGCCGACTTCGTCGCGGCCGTACCACTGCCAGCTCTCGGTACTGGCATTGAGCGTGCGCGCGGTACGCTTCTGCTGCGTGTAGCCAACGAAGACACCGAAGCGGTTGTCCTTGTCGTGCCACGAGTACGAACCGGAGAACTGGCCGTCGGTCTTCTTGCTGGTATCCGACCAGGTGCCCTCGGCCGAGACGAAGCCGGAATGTGGCTCCAGTTCCAGCGGGCGCCGCGTCTGCAGGATCACCGTGCCGCCGATGCCGCCTTCGTCGATGCGCGCTTCCGGGGTCTTGTACAGCTCCGCGCTGCCCAGCAGGTTCGACGGCAGCAGCGTGTAGTTGAACGAGCGCGTCGGGTCGCCGTTGGATTCGGCGGTGGCGATGTAGTTGCCGTTCAATTCGGTCAGCACCAGCTCCGAAGACAGGCCGCGCACACTGACGTTCTTGCCTTCGCCGCCGTCGCGGCTGATGACCACGCCGGGCACGCGCTGCAGCGCATCGGCCACGTTCTTGTCGGGGAACTTGCCCACGTCCTCGGCGGTGATCACATCGACCACGGCGTTGGCGTTGCGCTTCTGCTCCAGGCTTTTTTCGATCGCGTAGCGGTAGCCGGTCACCGTCACCGCATCCAGGTCCGTGGCCTGCACCTCGGCCTGGCCGGTGGGCGCCGGCGTGGCGTCGGCCTGCTGGGCGACAGCGGTGGTAGAGGCGGCGCTCGCGAACAAGACGATGGCGATACCGGCGGACAGCGTGCTGCGGTTGCGTGCGAATGGCATGCAGTTCATTTCGATCATGCTCTCCCAGTAGTGATCGGCTTCGGCGGATTCCTGTCGATACAACGATCGGACAAAGACGCCGCGCGAAGTGACGCAGAAATATCCGGCGCCGTTGCGCCCCCCTCCTCTTGCGTCCGCTTCCACGCAGATGCAATTAGATCGTTCTAATGCCGTGGAAAGCTAAGTAGCACAGCCGATGCGGCAGCGCATTCTGCCCCGCAACAGGCCCGCGGCGTTGCAAGGCATCCACGATGGCCGGCCGGCCCGCCACGCTTGCGCGCGGCATGGCACGGCCTGCCGCGTCGCCGGCTGCAGCAGCGTGATCGCTGCAAGCAACACACCCTTGCCCGCAACCGGACGCAAGCGGTTCGCCGAAGCGCCAGAACGCACCTTATTTGAAACCAAACTCAGCAATAGGCTGGATCGACGTCAGGGCATCGTCCACCACACGCCGCTTGGCGGCCATCGCCAACGCGATCGCCACCACCGAACATGCGCGCGTTTGTTGCCTGCGTACACGCGCAAGGGCGGCGGGGCCTGCTGCGGCATTGATGACACGCCTTGGTCGGAAGCGCACGCGCCGATGACCTGTCAACCCTGCATCGACGCCAGCGTGGAAGCGGCCCATGCCGCAAAACGACAACTTTCTGGCGCATCGACCGAGTGCGCCTATCAAGTCCGCCGCGCTCGCGCCGATATGGCTTCCATGGACAGACTCAGCATCATCGGACTGGTGCTCGCGATCGTGGCGATCGTGGGCGGCAGCGTGTTGAAAGGCGCCGGCATTTCGTCGCTGTGGTCGCCGGCTGCCTTCGTGATCGTGATCGTCGGCACCGTGGCGGCGATCCTGCTGCACACCTCGCCGGCGGTTTTCCGGCGCGCCTTCAAGATCCTGCGCTGGGTGATCCAGCCGCCGGCCAGCGATCGCCCGCAGTTGCTGGCGCGCATCGTCGAATGGAGCAACATCGCCCGCCGCCAGGGCCTGCTGGGCCTGGAAGACCAGCTCCCGCGCCAGGACGACGCGTTCCTGCGCAAGGGCCTGCAGATGCTGGTCGATGGCGTGGAGCCCGAATCCATGCGGCACATGCTCGAGATCGAAATGGACAACCAGGAGCGTCAGGATCTTGCCGCGGCCAAGGTGTTCGAAGGCATGGGCATCTATGCGCCCACGCTGGGCATCATCGGCGCGGTGCTGGGGCTGATGGCGGTGATGAAGAACCTGGCCGACCCGGCCATGCTCGGCCATGGCATCGCCGCGGCGTTCACCGCCACCATCTACGGCATCGCTTCGGCCAATCTGCTGTTCCTGCCGGTCGCCGCCAAGCTCAAGAGCGTCATCCACTGCAGCACCAACGAGCGCGAAATGGCGATCGAAGGCCTGATCGCGATCGCCCAGGGCGAGAACCCGCGCAACATCGAGTCGAAATTGGCCGGATACTTGCATTAGTCCCGTCATGGCCCGCCGTCGCAAACATCACGAAGACCATGGCAACCACGAAGCGTGGGCGATTCCGTATGCCGATCTGATGACGCTGCTGCTGGCGTTCTTCGTGGTGATGTACGCAATCTCCTCGCTCAACGAGGGCAAGTACAAGGTCATGGCGCAGGCGCTGACCACCGCTTTCGGCGGCTCGTCCACTGCCGCCAGCCCGGTGCAGATCGGCAAGACCCAGACCCTGGGCGCCGATTACGACCGCCCCTCGGTGATCAAGGCCGGCGCGCCGATGGCCGCCTCCAGCGGGCCGACCGACCCCACCCTGCTGCCGTCGATGGCCGCCCAGATGCGCATGCCGGTGTCGCTGCGTAACCAGGCGCAGCTGGCGCGCGCGCAGCGGCAGATGGACGCGGTGGCCCAGCAGCTGAGCAAGACGTTGGCGCCGCTGATCGAGCAGAAACTCATCACCATCCGCCGCAACGACCTGTGGATCGAGGTGGAGATCAACAGCGACATCCTGTTCGGCACCGGCTCGGCCTCGCTGGCCGGCAGCGCCCGCGGCACCCTGTCGGCGCTGGCCGCGGTGCTGCGCGATGCGCCCAATGGCGTGCGCGTGGAGGGGTATACCGACAACCAGCCGATCGCCACCGCACAGTTCCCCTCCAACTGGGAGCTGTCGGCCGCGCGCGCCGCCAGCGTGGTGCACCTGTTTGCCGACGACGGCGTGGCCCCGCAACGATTGGCGATGGTGGGCTATGGAGAATTCCGCGCACGTGCCGATAACAGCACTGAGGCGGGACGGAATGCGAACCGGCGTGTGGTGTTGATCATCCTCGCTGACTCGGCTGGCTCACTCGCACCCGATCCGCCATCGCAGATGCATGCGACCGCCGCCGGGGCGCCCAAGCTTCCCAAGTCTGACGGCGGCCAAACGGCCGTCACCACCGAAAGCGGCACAAGTTCCGTCCCCGCCGTAATTCAAGGAGTGCAGTGAGATGCGTATCTGGGCAATCGCCAACCAAAAGGGCGGCGTCGGCAAGACCACCACGACGCTGGCATTGGGTCGCGGCCTGGCCGCGCTCGGCCACCGGGTATTGTTGATCGACCTCGATCCGCACTCCTCCCTCACCCGCGCGTTCGGTGTGGCGATCGACCCGCCGCCGCGCGGTGTGCTGGACCTGTTCGGCACCCCGCCGAGCGACCTGGCCAGCCTGGCCCATGAAAGCGCCATCCCCGGCCTGTCCTATGTGTGCGCACAAGCCGCACTGGCCACGCTGGAACGCCGCAGCGCCAACCAGCCCGGCCTGGGCCTGGCGCTGCAGAACGCAATGACCCGGCATGCCGGCCAGCACGACTACATCCTGCTCGACTGCCCGCCCACGCTCGGCCTGCTGATGATCAATGCCCTGGCCGCCTGCGACCGCGTGGTGGTGCCGACCCAGGCCGAGCCGCTGGCGCTGCATGGCCTGGCCAGCATGGTGCGGACTGCCGACATGGTGCAGCGCTCGCGTCGCCGCGCGCTGCCGGTGTCGATCCTGCCGACCCTGTTCGACCGTCGCACCCGCGCCGGCACCGAGACGCTCAGGGAGATGCAGGACACCTACGGCGCCGTCGTCTGGGAAGACGCGGTGCCGGTGGATACCCGAATCTGTAATGCCGCCGCACTGACTGTCCCCGCCACCGGCGGCGACTACCAGGGCCGCGGCCTGTCCGCCTATCGCCGCGCGCTGGAATGGGTGCTGGCCGATGACGCGATGCGTATGGAGCAAGCTGCATGAGCAACCACACCGCCAACGGTGAGCTGGACGATTATCTGGAAGGCCTGTTGCACGACGCCGGCGTCGAGATCCCCGCCCCGGCTGCTGGGGCCACTGCCGCCCCTGCTGCCAGCGAAACTCCGGCGCCTGCGGACGCAGACCTCGCGCTGGCCGAGCCGCCGGTGCAGGCTGCCGCGGCTCCCGAAGCCGCCGCTGTGTCGGAAGCGGCGACGTCCAACGCGATTGCCGCGGTGCTGAGCGCCGACGCGATCGCTGCCGATTTCCTCGCCGAAATGGATGCCGACCCGGCCTTCGGGCCGCCAGTGGTTGCCGCACCCAGCGCCGCGGACATTGCCGCCGACTTCCTGGCCGAAATGGATGCCGACCCGGCCTTTGGGCCGCCGGTGGTTGCCGCACCCAGCGCCGCAGACATCGCTGCCGATTTCCTGGCCGAAATGGATGCCGACCCGGCCTTCGGGCCGCCGGTGGTCGCCGCACCCAGCACCGCAGACATTGCTGCCGACTTCCTCGCCGAAATGGATGCCGACCCGGCCTTTGCCACCGCTGCGCCCAGCCCGTTCATGAGCACGGCCGACCTGATGGCCGAAATGGACGCCGACCCGGCCTTCGCCACGGCGGCCTCCAGCGCGGATCTGCTGGCGGCCGATCTGCTGTCGGAGATGGATGCCGACCCGGCCTTTGCCGATGCCGCACCTGCCCCGCCGGTACCGGCACGGCCTGCGCCGGCACCCATGCAGGCACCGCACCGCGCGCCGCCGCCGCCGATCTACCCGCAAGGCCTGCAGGCACTGCTGGCTCCCGGCCAGGCCGAGCACATCCAGGCCGAGCGGCGCGCCAGCGAACGCAGCACGCGCTGGCTGCGCCTGCGCTGCGGCGAGCAGACCTATGCGCTGGAATTGCTCAAGGTGCAGGAAGTGGTGCTGCCGGTACCGCTGCTGCCACTGCGCGGCACTGCCAGCGCGATGCTCGGCATCATGAACCTGCGTGGCCAGGTGGTGCCGGTGATCGATCTGGGCATGCATCTGGGCTCGGCGCCGATCAACATGGACCTGCAGACGCGCGTGGTGGTGCTGGAAGAAAACGGCGAGACCATGGGCCTGCGCGTGTCGGCGGTGGAAGATGTCACCAGCCTGACCGATCAGCAGATCGAGCCGCCGGACAACGCCCGCCTGTGCCGCATTTCCAACAACCTGTTCCGCGGCGTCGCGCGGCTGGGCCATCAACCGATGATCCTGCTCGATGCCAGCCATCTGCTGCATTGATCCAGCGCGCAGCTGACGCGCACCTGCACGCGCAACGATTCAGCGTTAAAGCTTTCCCGCCCCCCGCCGTTAGTACGCATAGAACCATCCGTTCGGAGCAACAATGAGCACAGTGACATTGGGTGAGGATCTCGGCATCGAGACCAGCGCCGACCTCAAGCAGAAGCTTGCCGCGTTCCTGACCCAGGACGGCGACCTGGTGCTCAATGCCGGCGACGTCCGGCGCATCCATACCGCCAGCGTGCAGTTGCTCTGCGCCTTTGTGCAGACGCGCCGCCAGGCGGGCTTGCATACCGAATTCGATGGCTGCAACGACACTTTTAGAGATGCGGCCCGTCTGCTCGGCGTCACCGACGCGCTCGGACTTTCCGCATCCAATGACAACCTGAAATCTGTGGAGAACGCCGCATGAGCGCACGTATCTTGGTGGTGGACGATTCGGCGTCAATGCGCCAGATGGTCTCTTTCGCCCTCACCTCTGCCGGCTTTGCCGTCGAAGAAGCCGAGGACGGCGCCGTTGCGCTGGGCCGCGCGAAGGGCCAACGCTTCAATGCGGTGGTGACCGACGTGAACATGCCCAACATGGACGGCATCTCGCTGATCCGCGAGCTGCGCCAGCTGCCGGACTACAAGTTCACCCCGATGCTGATGCTCACCACCGAGTCGGCGGCCGACAAGAAGTCCGAAGGCAAGGCCGCCGGTGCCACCGGCTGGCTGGTCAAGCCGTTCAATCCGGAACAGCTGATCGCCACCGTCCAGAAAGTTCTGGGTTAATCCTTACTCGCTTCACCATCGGATCTCACGCCCATGAGCATGGACCTGCAACGTTTCCACGCCACCTTTTTCGAGGAAAGCCGCGAAGGGCTGGACGCGATGGAGGCCGGGCTGTTGTCCCTTGAAGAGGGCAACCGCGACCCGGAAATCATCAACTCGGTGTTCCGCGCTGCGCACTCGATCAAGGGCGGCGCGGCCACCTTCGGTTTCGAAGCCGTCGCCGGCCTGACCCACGTGCTGGAGACGCTGCTGGACGAGCTGCGCTCCAACAAGCGCCAGCTCGAACCCAATGCGGTCGATGCCATGCTCGGCTCGGTCGACGTGCTGCGCGCCCTGCTGCGCGAAGCCGAACACGGCACCCCGGCCGACCCGGCCGCGGTCAAGGCCGTGCATACCCGTTTGAACGCCGTGCTGGCCGGCGAAGCGCCGACCGCCGCCGCGGTCGCCAAGCCGAAGGAAGAAGAACCCGAAGCCTGGCATATCGGTTTCACCCCGGCGCCGTCGCTGTTCATGAGCGGCAACGACCCGCTGCGCATCATCCGCGAGCTCGAGCACCTGGGCCCGCTGCAGATTGCCGCACGCCTGGAGCGCATGCCGGGCTTTGAGAACATCGACCCGCTGGAAGCCTACCTGGCCTGGGACCTGGGCCTGATCGGCAAGATTCCGCGCAGCAAGATCGAAGACACCTTCGCCTGGGTGGTGGACGATTGCGAGCTGGACATCCGCCCGATGGCGGTGCCCGGCCCGCCGCCGAGCCTGGCCGTCGAAGCCGCTGTCGCGGCGCCGGTCGCCGTCGCTGCGGCACCTGCCGCTGCTGCCGAACCTGCCGCCGCTGCTGCCGCCACGCCGGCCAAGGCCGCCGCTGCCGAAGCGGAAACCTCGATCCGCGTCAGCGTCGACAAGGTCGATGCGTTGATCAATCTGGTCGGCGAGCTGGTCATCACCCAGGCCATGCTCAAGCAGGTCTCCACCGGCCTGGATCCGGCGCATGCCGAACAGCTGTTCGCCGGCCTGGATCTGCTCGAACGCAATACCCGCGACCTGCAGGAAGCGGTCATCGGCGTGCGCATGCTGCCGGTGGATGCGGTGTTCCGCCGCTTCCCGCGGCTGGTCCGCGACCTCTCCAGCCGCCTTGGCAAGCAGGTGCGCCTGCGCACCATCGGCGAAGGCACCGAACTGGACAAGGGCCTGATCGAAAAGATTGCCGATCCGTTGGTGCACCTGGTGCGCAACTCGATCGACCACGGTCTGGAAATGCCCGATGCGCGTCGCGCCTCCGGCAAGGACGAGACCGGCACGATTACCCTGGCGGCCTCGCACCAGGGCGGCCATATCGTGATCGAAGTCAGCGACGACGGCCGTGGCCTCAATCGCGCCAAGATCCTGGAAAAAGCCGCCGAACGTGGCATCGCCGTGCCGGACAACCCGACCGATGCGCAGGTGTGGGACCTGATCTTCGCACCGGGCTTCTCCACCGCCGATGCCGTGACCGACCTGTCTGGCCGTGGCGTGGGCATGGACGTGGTCCGCCGCAACATCCAGGGCCTGGGTGGCGAAGTGCAGCTGGAAAGCAATGCCGGCAGCGGTACCCGCGTGCTGATCCGTCTGCCGCTGACCCTGGCCATCCTCGACGGCATGACCGTGTCGGTGGCCGGCGAAACCCTGATCCTGCCGCTGGCCTATGTGCTCGAGGCCCTGCAGCCGGCACCGGAAGACATCCGCTCGATGGCGGGCGACGGCCGGGTGCTGCGGGTCCGCGGCGAGTACCTGCCGATCCTGTCGCTCACCGATTACTACGGCTTCGGCGGGCAGCAGTCCTCGCAGGAACCGCTGGTGGTGGTGGTCGAAGGCGATGGCCAGAAGATCGCGCTGGAAGTGGACGAACTGCTCGGCCAGCAACAGGTGGTGGTCAAGAACATCGAGAACAACTACCGCCGCATCCCGGGCGTGTCCGGCGCCACCATCCTGGGCGATGGCCGGGTCTCGCTGATCGTGGACATCGGTGGGCTGGTGCGCTCGCTGCGCGTACCGCAGGCCGCGTAAGACGCCAAGCCACGCAACAACTGCAATGTGATCCCTTCTCCCACCGGGAGAAGGTGCCCCGAAGGGGCGGATGAGGGTACGAGCACAGCCACGCACAGTCGGAGTTACACGCGGCTGCGCCGGTACCCTCGCACCATCCCCTCTCCCGCAGGAGAGGGGCTCAAAGCATCCAGGCCGCTACTTTGTGCGGCAACGATAGAGCCCTGGCAGCGATGCCGGGGCTTTGTCGTTGCGGCGTCTGTGTGCCCTGTTTTTGCTGCCTGCCTGCCCGTGGCTGAGCACGCCTGCATGCGCGCAGCGTGCTCAGCGTTGGCTGTGCGCGATCTGCAACGTGAGCTCAGGTCACCTCGTTCCTCACCCCGCTCTCCCAAACGCACACTGCGCAACGCGTCACATCTAAAGAACGCAAGCGGGCCGGCAGACGCCGGCAAGCTCAAGAAAGCCGGCTAGCGAACGCTACCGCTGTACCTCTTCTCCTCCCTCCCTTCCGAGAACACCATGAAATTTCTGCACTCCCTCAACGTCGGGCGACGCCTGGCGTTGGCATTTGCGTTGCTGATCGTCCTGCTGGCCGGTTCAACCAGCCTGGCGCTGTACGAATTCAAGACCGTCAAGAACCAGGTCTCGATCATCATCGAGATCAACAACCGCAAGGCGCAGCTGCTCAACCAGATGCGCGAAAGCAATATGCTTGGCGAGCGTTACATCCGCGACTTCATGCTGGCCTCGCCGCAGCAACAGCCCGCCATCGATGCACAGCTCAAGGCCAATCGCGCGCACTACGCCGAGTTGTGGGCTGCGCTGAAACGTCTGCCGACCACCGCCGATGGCATGCGGGCACGCCAGACCATCGAAGACAGCCTCACCGCAGCCCGCGCCACCAACAACCGTCTGCTCGGCATGATCCGCAGCGGCGATCTGGATGGCGCCAAGCAGCTGTTGCGCGGCGAAGCGCAGCCGTTGCTGGAGCGACGCTCCAAGGCGATTGGCGCCGCGGTGGAATTGCAGAATGCGCAGAACGCCGCCGGTGCCGCCGCCATCCTGGGCAGCGTGGCGCTGGCCAACCGCGCGTTGATCGCCTTCGGTCTGTTGTCGGCCGGCCTTGCTGCCGCACTGGCCTGGCTGATCTCGCGCAGCTTGGTGCGTCCGTTGACCCAGGCCACCCAGGTCGCCGACGCCATCGCGCACGGCAAGCTGGACAACCCGATCGGCCCGCAGCCCGGCGATGAACCCGGCCAGCTGTTGACCAGCATGCGCGGCATGCAGGACCAGCTCAAGGCGGTTGCCGCCGCACAGCAGGACATGGCGCGCCGCCACGACGACGGGCAGATCAGCTTCCGCATGGACGAAGCGGTGTTTCCCGGCGAATACGGCAGCATGGTGCGCGACACCAATGCGCTGGTCGATTCGCATATTGCAGTGAAGATGAAGCTGGCACAGATCATGTCGCGTTATGCCATCGGCGACCTGAGCCAGGACATGGACCGCCTGCCCGGCGAGAAGGCCGTGCTCTGCGACACCATGGATGCGGTCAAGCGCAACCTGTTTGCGATGAACAGCGAGATCAAGTTGCTGGCCCAGGCCGCGGCCAATGGCGATTTCAGCGTGCGTGGCGATACGCAGCGCTTCCAGTACGACTTCCTGGCCATGGTGGAGAGCCTCAACCAGCTGATGGCCACTGCCGATGGCAATCTGGGTGCCCTGTCCAAGGTGCTGCAGGCAATTGCCGCCGGCGACCTGACCGAGCGCATGCACGGCCAGTTCCACGGTGTGTTCGCGCAGATGCGCGACGATGCCAACGCCACCACCGAGCAGCTGTCCGGCATCGTCGGGCGCATCCAGCACGCCACCACCTCGATCAATGCGGCCGCCAGCGACATCGCCGCCGGCAACAACGACCTGTCGCAGCGCACCGAGCAGCAGGCGGCCAACCTGGAAGAAACCGCCGCCTCGATGGAGGAGCTGACTTCCACCGTCAAGCAGAATGCCGAAGGCGCCCGCCAGGCCAACCAGTTGGCGATCGGCGCAGCCGGCGTGGCCTCGCAAGGTGGCGAGGTGGTCAGCAAGGTCGTCGCGACGATGGCCGACATCCAGGCATCTTCCAGGAAGATCGCCGACATCATCAGCGTCATCGACGGCATCGCCTTCCAGACCAACATCCTGGCCTTGAATGCGGCGGTGGAGGCAGCGCGTGCCGGCGAACAGGGCCGTGGCTTTGCGGTTGTCGCCAGCGAAGTGCGCACGCTGGCGCAGCGCTCGGCCGGTGCGGCCAAGGAGATCAAGCAGCTGATCGACGACTCGGTGAGCAAGGTCGCCGAAGGCTCGGTGCTGGTGAATCAGGCCGGCACCACCATGACCGAGATCGTGGCCAGCGTGCAGCGTGTCACCGACATCATGAGCGAGATCTCCGCCGCCTCGCAGGAACAGTCGGCCGGCATCGAACAGGTCAACCTGACCGTGACGCAGATGGACCAGGCCACCCAGCAGAACGCGGCATTGGTGGAAGAAGCCACCGCCGCCGCACGGGCGATGGAAGCACAGGCCGGGCAGCTGTCCGATGCGGTGGCGATCTTCAAGATCCAGCCGAACGTGGCACTGCCGTCGGCAAGCCGCACACCCGCCGCGCGGCATCTGACGGTGGTTTAAGCCACAGGGACCTGCCTTCGTCCCCTCGTCCGACGCTGCACGCCACTTCTGCCGCGGGGAGAAGCAAACGCCCTGTCCGGTTTGACACGTCGGCATCGACACCCGAAACGCCCCGATCCTGTCGGGGCGTTTTGCCATCCGGCAGCGACTCACGGACGCACCAGACCACCCCTGCGATCGCCAGGCAATGCTGCCGTTGGTCGAAAGGTGATCAAGCACAAGCTTCGGCGGCCGATACCAGGAGCAATGAGGGCTGCCTGGCCCGCGCTACGTTCAAGGAAGTCCGCATGCCTACCGTCAACTCACCACGCTCTGCCCGCCACATGCTGGGCTCGGTGTTCGCCGTCGCGCTGCTGGTTGCCAGCGTCTCGTTGCCGCCGTCCTTCGCAGCACCGGCCGCGCCGGTTTCGGTCCTGCTGGACAACGTGCCGATGAGCGCGCTGCAGTCGCTGGCCATCGACCTGGTGCAGTTGCGCGACGACCAGCGGGCGCAGCTTGCCGCAGCGCACGACCCTGCCCGCATCGAGGCCTATGACGAGCGCCTGGGCAACCTGCGTCAACGCATTGCACGGCATGCGGGCTATTTTCAGGCCAGCGCGCCGCAGGGCGAACAGGCGCGCCAGTTCGCGCTGGTGCAGCAGCAGTTGGGCCAGTACCTGGCGCAACATCGGCAGGCCAATCGCGCCCTGCACGATGGCGACCTGCAGTCTGCGCAGGCCCTGTCGCTGGGCCATGCCGGCGACACGCGCCACCTGCTGTGGACCGAACTGCAGACCCTGCAGCAGTCGGTGGCCAGCGTGGGCAACACGCAACGCAACTGAGCACTGCCCGCATTGCGACCGGGTGGTCGCAGTGGCGTTGCAGCATTCCCCGCTTAGCCAGCCCTGCGCTGCGCCAAACCACGCGGCCTGCCACGCAGGTACGCGTGCGCCCTGCCCGGCTGATCCCGGTGCCGCCTGCCCTGCCCGCGCGGGTGCGCGCAATCGCCGCGCGGCCCTGGCAACCGGATGACATGCCAGGCGTACGCCTGTCTCGCCTCAAAAACCGCTGAAAAGCCGCCGTCGGACCGGCTGTCGCGCAGCGCTCAACATTTTGGGGATCAGGTCGCTATTCGACTTATCCCGGTCACATTCCTTTGCTGGATACCTGCCATGACCTTCAAGACCACGATTGCAAACACGCTGGCCAACGTTCCGCTCAAGCGCAAGTTCCTGGCGCAGACCGCGCTGGTGGCGCTGGGCATCATCGCGCTGGCGGTGATCGCCGCCCGCATGCAATACGTGGATCTCACCGATACGCGCCGCGACGGACTCAAGAGCCAGATCGAGATGGCGATTGCGGTGGTCAACGGCTACGCCGAGCGCGCCGAGAAGGGCGAGATGGACATGGACAGCGCCAAGAAAGCCGCGCTGCATACCTTGTCCACCATGCGCGCACGCGGCGGCGTGGATTACATCTACGTCACCGACCAGACGCCGGTGATGCTGATGCACCCCATCCGCCCGGATCTCAACGGCAAGCCGCTCAACGACGTGCTGAGCCCGGACGGCAAGCGCATCTTCCCGGCCTTCGTCACTGCGGCGCAGGCCGGAGGCGGCTATGTCGATTACGCCTGGGCCAAGCCCGGCGAAAAAGAGCCGGTGCAGAAGACCTCGTACGCCGCGCTGTACAAGCCGTGGGGCTGGGTGATCGGCACCGGCGTGTATCTGGACGACACCCAGTCCCAGGCGCTGGCCTTCACCGGCGTCGTCACCCTGGCCGGCGGCGTGCTGGTGCTGCTCAACCTGCTGGTGGGCTGGCTGATCGGCAATTCGATCCTGGAGCCGGTGTCGCGTGCGCTCGCCGCCATCAAGGGCGTGGCGCGTGGCGACCTGAGCGTGCGCACCGCACAGCACGGCAGCGATGAAATCGGCCAGATGCTCAAGGCCACCGACGACATGGTGCACACGCTGGAGCGCTTCTCCGCGCAGACCAAGGTGATGGTGCACATGCACGCCGGCGAAGACGTCGGCCACCGCATGCCCACCGATTTCCCCGGTGTCTACGGCGAGCTGGCCGGCGGCATCAATACGATGATCTTCGAACACCTGGACGCCATCATCGATGCGATCGGCATCCTCAACGAATATGCGCAAGGCGACCTGTCGCGCGACGCCGCGCGCCTGCCCGGCACGCGCGCGGTGCTGCACGAAGCGATGGATGCGGCCAAGGCCAGCCTGCTGGCGATTAACACCGAGATCAAGCGCCTGGCCCAGGCCGCAGCCAATGGCGACTTCAGCCAGCGCGGCGATGCCACGCGCTTCAGGCACGACTCGGCGCGCATGATCAACGACCTCAACGCGATGATGGAAGTCAGCGACCGCAACCTGGGCAAGCTGTCCGAGCTGCTGGCCGCGCTGGCCGAGGGCGACCTGACCGCGCGCATGGACGGTCAGTTCCACGGCGTGTTTGCACGCATGCGCGATGACGCCAACACCACGGCCACGCAACTGGCCGGCATCGTCGGGCGCATCCAGCAGGCCGCCGGTGCCATCACCGAATCGGCCAGCGAGATCGCCGCCGGCAACAACGACCTGTCGCAACGTACCGAGCAGCAGGCCGCCAACCTGGAAGAAACCGCCGCCTCGATGGAGGAGCTCACCGCCACCGTCAAGCAGAATGCCGAGCACGCACGCCAGGCCAACCAGCTGGCGATCGGTGCCGCCTCGGTGGCCTCGCAGGGCGGCCAGGTGGTCAGCCAGGTGGTGGACACCATGTCCGGCATCCAGACCTCGTCCCGGAAGATCGCCGAGATCATCTCGGTCATCGACGGCATCGCCTTCCAGACCAACATCCTGGCCTTGAACGCGGCGGTGGAAGCGGCGCGTGCCGGCGAACAGGGTCGCGGCTTTGCGGTGGTCGCCTCTGAAGTACGCACGCTGGCGCAGCGTTCGGCCGGCGCGGCCAAGGAGATCAAGCACCTGATCGACGACTCGGTCGGCAAGGTGGCGCAGGGTTCGGCGCTGGTGGATCAGGCCGGCAAGACCATGGCCGACATCGTGTCCTCGGTGCAGCGCGTGACCGACATCATGAGCGAGATCTCCGCCGCCTCGCAGGAACAGTCGGCCGGTATCGAGCAGGTCAACCTCACCGTCACCCAGATGGACGAGAGCACCCAGCAGAACGCCGCGCTGGTGGAAGAAGCCACCGCCGCCGCCAACGCCATGCAGCAGCAGGCGCAGCAGCTCGATGAGGCGGTGTCCAGCTTCCGGGTAAGCGTTGCCTCGCCCGCACAGCGCGGCAGCAGCCGTAGTACCGCGCGCGCGGAGGCCTTGCGCGTCGCCAGCTGACGACCGCCCGATCGCTCCCGCACCACCTCCCTCACTTCGAAGCCACGCCCATGCCCTCGTCCCTCACGCAATCCCGCTCCGGCGGCAGTCTGGCGTACCGCCTGATGCTCGGCACCGCCGTCGCTGCGTTGCTGTGCTTCGGCCTCACTGCGGCGATCAGCTACTGGCAAAGCAGCCGCGCACTGATCGCCTCGGCACAGACCACGATGCAGAACGCCGCGCGCTATCAGGCCGAGCAGATCGGCAGCGAGCTGGGGCAGGCGTTCACCACCGGCCAGTCGGTCGCCAGCGCCTTGCTGGCGCAGCGTGCGCACGGCGGGGTGAGCCGCGAGGCGGCGTCGGCGATCGTGCACGACCAG
Source organism: Xanthomonas sp. NCPPB 1826 (assembly GCF_056725285.1). NCBI lineage: Bacteria > Pseudomonadati > Pseudomonadota > Gammaproteobacteria > Lysobacterales > Lysobacteraceae > Xanthomonas > Xanthomonas sp. NCPPB 1826. Next base: position 2,339,445 of record NZ_CM161521.1, on the reverse strand, counting down.
TTACAGAACCATCCCGAATGGGTGGGCATGGGCACGTTGTGGGAGCCGCAGGCCTTCGACGGCAAGGACGGCGACTATGTCGATGCCGAGGGTCACGACAACACCGGCCGTTTCATGACCTACTGGGCCTACAACGGCCAGTCGCTGATCCGCGAACCCCTGGTCGGTTACGAAAAACCCGGCGACGGCGACTGGAACCTCAAACCGCGCGAGCTGGGCCGGCAGATCGTGGCCGGCCCCTACGATTACCAGATCGGCGGCAAGCCGGTGCTGATGACCACCTTGTCCACGCCCATCATGGATCAGGGCAAATACGTGGGCGTGGTGTCGGTGGATTTCGCCCTGGCCGCGTTGCAGAAGCGCCTGAGCGGCTTGCGTCCGATGGACGATGGCTATGTCGAACTGATCTCGCCCGCCGGGGTGATTCTGGCCTCGCGCGACGCTGCGCGGATCGGCAAGCCGGCCGACGGCGCCGACTATCGCACGATGCTGACGGCCACCAGGGCCGGCAAGGACTATCTGGATTTCACGCCGGATGCCGCCGGCACGGTCAGCGCCTATGTGCCGTTGCAGATCGGCCAGGCGCAGGAGCGTTTTGCGCTGGGCGTGGTGGTGCCGTATGCGGCGATCATGCAGCAGGCACATCGGCTGTTGTGGACCATTCTGGCGGTCGGCCTGGGCTCGGCGATGGTGCTCAGCCTGGCGCTGTTCGCACTGTTGCGGCGCCAGGTGGTGGGTCCGCTGGACGTCGCGGCCAAGGTGGCCGGTGCGATTGCCTCCGGCAAGCTGGACAACCAGATTGCCGCGCAGCGCCAGGACGAAGTCGGCCGCCTGATGGGCGCCATGCAGCGCATGCAGACCGACCTGCGCCAGCGCATCGAACGCGACGCACAGATCGCCAACGAAAACCTGCGCATCCGCACCGCGCTGGAACATTCGGAAATGGAAGTGCTGCTGGCCGACGAGCAGCATAATGCGGTGTTCATCACCGAGGCGCTGCACACCTCGTTCAAATGCGGCGAAGCGGCGTTTCATGCCAAGGGCCAGCAGGGCTTCAGCGCCGATGCGGTGGTCGGCAAACCGCTGGACTACGTATTCGGCAGCGATGCCGACGGCAAGGCGCGCTTGCAGCGCCTGCAGCAACTGCAGTCCACCACGCTGGAGCGTTACACCTTCGGCCCGGTGACGCTGGACCTGACCATGACCCCGCTCTACGCCGCCGATGGCCATCGCAGCGGCAGCATGCTGCTGTGGCGCAATGTCAGCGCCGAAGTCAGCACGCAGGCAGAGGTCGCCGCGCTGGTGCAGTCGGCGCTGATGGGCGACTTTGGCCAGCGTCTGGCGCTGGACGACAAGCACGGCTTCTATCTGGAATTCGGCCGTCAGCTCAACGGCTTGCTGGAAACCACCTCGCAAGGCCTGGAGCGTATCTCCAGCCTGCTCAGCGCGCTGGCCGAGGGCGACCTCACCGTGCGCATGGACGGACAGTTCCAGGGCGTGTTCGCACGCATGCGCGACGATGCCAATGCCACCGTGGCGCAACTCACCGGCATCGTCTCGGGCATCCAGACCTCGGCCACGCAGATCAACGCGGCCGCCAGCGAGATCGCCGCCGGCAACAGCGACCTGTCGCAACGCACCGAACAACAGGCCGCCAACCTGGAAGAAACCGCCGCCTCGATGGAGGAGCTCACCTCCACCGTCAAGCAGAACGCCGAGCACGCACGCCAGGCCAACCAGCTGGCGATCGGCGCGGCCGATGTCGCCTCGCATGGCGGCGCGGTGGTGGCGCAGGTGGTCACCACCATGTCCGGCATCGAGGTCTCGTCGAAGAAGATCGCCGAGATCATCAGCGTCATCGACGGCATCGCCTTCCAGACCAATATCCTGGCCCTGAACGCGGCAGTGGAAGCGGCACGCGCCGGCGAACAGGGGCGCGGCTTTGCGGTGGTCGCCAGCGAAGTGCGTACGCTAGCGCAGCGCTCGGCCGGCGCGGCCAAGGAGATCAAGCACCTGATCGACGACTCGGTCGGCAAGGTGGCGCAAGGCTCGTCGCTGGTGCAGCAGGCCGGCACCACCATGGCCGAGATCGTCGCCAGCGTGCAGCGCGTCACCGACATCATGGGCGAGATCTCCGCCGCCTCGCAGGAGCAGTCCAGCGGGATCGAGCAGGTCAACCTGACCGTGACCCAGATGGACGAGGCCACCCAGCAGAACGCGGCATTGGTGGAAGAAGCCACCGCCGCTGCACGCGCGATGGAAGAACAGGCCGGCCAGCTGACCGAGGCGGTGGCGGTGTTCAAGCTCAGCCATGCCGGCAGGCCGGCGGCGATTGCGCCTGCCGCCAGACCCGTGGTCAGCGCGGTTGCGCCATCCACCCGGGCGCCGACCGACAAGAAGCGTGCGGCATTACCGCCGCGTCACCCCACCCGCAAGTCGCCCGGCAGTGTCGCCGGCAACGACAGCCAGTGGCAGGATTTCTGAGTGCAGCGTGTGCAGCTGCGCACGCGCGCAGCTGCGACGCAGGATGAAGCACATCCACTAGCGGCATATCGCTGACCTGACACCCGACCCCACTGCCCGGCTCCGGCCATCGGCCATGCTTAAAGATTCAGCCGCCGTTGCCGCTAGCGAGGGAGACATCGGCGGCCTGCGTCCCAGCGCAGTAGCCGGTCCAGCAGCGCATCTGCCTGGTCGCCAGACCTGCACATGCGCCCGGAGATTCGCGCGTTCCAGGGGTCGCCATGAAGCCATGCCTTGTTGCCAGCTGTATTGTGCTGTGTTGCGTCGTCGGCCATGCCCGCGCCGAAGATCCGATCGCCACCGACCGCCCTGATTTCGTCGAGTCCAGTCTCACCGTCGGCGACCGCCGGTTGCAGGTGGAAACCAGCGTCGCCTGGGAGCGCGATGCGTCGGTCGACGGATATTCCACGCCCACGCTGTTTCGCTACGGCCTGGGCCAGAGCTGGGAACTGCGGCTGGAAACCGATGGCTGGCAGCGCATCGACGCGCCCGGCGAGGCCAGCGTGAGCGGCATGTCCGATGTGTCGCTCGGGGTCAAACACCATCTTGCCGGGTCCGACGACGGCAAGGCCTCGCTGGCCTGGCTGCTGCATGTGGACCTGCCCAGCGGCGCCCGCGCCCTGCGTGGGCACGGTGCACGGCCATCGTTGCGGTTGGTGGCCGAATGGGAGCTCAGCGACAGCCTCTCGGCCGGGGTGATGCCCGGCGTGGTGTGGGACGACGATGGGCAAGGCAACCGCTACACCGCCGGCATCTTCGGCGCGGTGCTGGGCAAGGCCTGGAACGAGCGCGTGCGCTCCTTCGTGGAAGTGGCATTGCCGCAGGTCGCCAACAGCGAGGACGGTGGCACCGTGGCACTGCTCGATGTCGGCTCGGCCTGGCTGCTGAGCAACGATGTGCAACTGGACGCGGTGTACAGCCGCGGCCTCAACGATCGCTCACCGGATCACGCGCTCGGCGTGGGTCTGTCTTTCCGCTTCTGAAACAGGCCACACAATGAAGATCATGCACATGCTGGGGATCCTGGTGCTGGTGGCAGCGTTGGCGCTGCTCGCGCTGGGCGGCGTCGGCTACAACGGCCAGCGCGGCCTGCTCGACGCGATCGCCGCACAGGTCATCTCCTCCGATGCGCTGCGCAACCACATGCAGGCCGACATGATGCACGACGCCCTGCGTGGCGACGTCACTGCCGCCCTGCTGGCTGCCTCGCGCCAGGACGCCGCTGCGATCGCAGAAGCACGCAGCGCACTGGGCGAACACGCCACGGAATTTCGTCAGGCGCTGCAGGCCAACCGCAAACTGCCGCTGGACCCGGCACTGCGCAGCGATCTGGACGCGGCGGCACCGGCAGTGCAGGCCTATATCGGCGCGGCCGACCAGGTCATGACCCTGGCCGAAACGCAGGCCGACAGCGGCGCGGCCTACGCCGACTTCACCGCCAAATTCGCCCAACTGGAAACCCGCATGGGCGCGATCAGCGAGCGCATCCTGGCCTTGAACAAGGCCAATCGGCTCAAGGCCGAACAGGACAGCCACCGGGTGATGTGGCAGCAAGGCGGCGCGGTGGTGCTCGCCTTCGTCTGCCTGGCACTGGCCGCAGGCTGGATCCTGCGCTCGGTGTTCGGCCTGCTCGGCGGCGAGCCGCAGCTGGCCATGAGCGCTGCGCAGCACATCGCCGAAGGTCGCCTGGACCAGCCTATTCCGGTGGCCGCACATCACACGCGCAGCCTGATGGCCGCACTGGCACGCATGCAGCGCGACCTGCGCGAACGGCTGGAGCGCGAGCGCAGCATCGCTGCGGAAAACCTGCGCATCCGCACCGCGCTCGACAACGCCTCCACCGGCATGTACATCGCCGACCCGGACCTGACCATCATCTACGCCAACACCGCGCTGCGGACCTTGCTGCAGACCTATGCCGACGACATCCACGCCTGCGCGCCGGCGTTCGACCGCTCCAGCAATCTGATCGGCCAATCGGTGTCCATGCTGGAAGTGGGCAATGCGCAGGATGCGGAGATCTATCAACGTCTGGATCGCCAGGATTCGGCGCAACGCCAGGTGCAGTACCGCGCGGCATGCATCACCCAGGATGTTTCGGCGATCCGCGACCCGGCCGGTGCGCATCTGGGCTTTGTCTGCGAATGGCGCGACCGCACCGCCGAGGCACGCGTGGAAATCGACGTGGCCGATGTGGTGCGCAGCGCCGCGGCCGGCGACCTGTCCAGGCGCATCGACAGCGCCGGCAAGCAAGGCTTCTTCCTGCAGTTGGCGCAGCAGCTCAATGCGCTGCTCGATGCCAACGCGGTCAGCATCGCCGAGGTCTCGCGCCTGCTCAGCGCATTGGCCGATGGCGACCTGAGCGCGCGCATGCAGGGCGATTTCCACGGCGTGTTTGCCCGCATGCGCGACGATGCCAACACCACCGCCGAGCAACTGGCGCTGGTGATCGGGCGCATCCAGCAGGCAGCCGGCAGCATCCACACCGCTTCCAGCGAGATCGCCGCCGGCAACAGCGACCTGTCGCAACGCACCGAACAACAGGCGGCCAATCTGGAAGAAACCGCCGCCTCGATGGAGGAGCTGACCTCCACCGTCAGGCAGAATGCCGAAAGCGCGCGCCAGGCCAACCAGCTGGTGATCGGCGCGGCCGGCGTCGCCTCGCAAGGCGGTGCGGTGGTGGCCAAGGTGGTCACCACCATGTCCGGCATCGAGGTCTCGTCGAAGAAGATCGCCGAGATCATCAGCGTCATCGACGGCATCGCCTTCCAGACCAATATCCTGGCCTTGAACGCCGCAGTGGAGGCGGCGCGTGCCGGCGAACAGGGCCGCGGCTTTGCGGTGGTCGCCAGCGAAGTGCGCACGCTGGCGCAACGCTCGGCCGGCGCGGCCAAGGAGATCAAGCACCTGATTGACGACTCGGTGAGCAAGGTCGCCGAAGGCTCGGTGCTGGTGCAGCAGGCCGGCACCACCATGGCCGACATCGTGGCCAGCGTGCAGCGTGTCACCGACATCATGGGCGAGATCGCGGCAGCCTCGCAGGAGCAGTCGGCCGGCATCGAGCAGGTCAACCTCACCATCACCCAGATGGACGAGGCCACCCAGCAGAATGCTGCGCTGGTGGAAGAAGCCACCGCTGCCGCGCGCACCATGGAAGACCAGGCCGGTCAGCTGGCGCAGGCGGTGTCACGCTTCACCCTTGCCGATGCGCCGGCACCGATGGCGGCAGCGCCGACGGCCGCAGCGGCAGTGGCTGCGCTCAAGCGTGGCCCCGGCGCAGCGGCTACACGCAAGCCGGCAACCAGGCCGGTGGTCGCCACTGGCAACGACGGGCAGTGGCAGGACTTCTGAGCCACGCGTGCAGGCGGCCCAAGCTTGGGCCGCACCTGCGCGCTTGCCGCGCCACCGGCGTGCCCGCCCTGCCCGCCACGGCAGCGTAGCCGGCGGCCTGATCGCGGCATCCGCGAGCCGGCCGCCGCACCGTTCATCCTTCAAAGATAAAGAATCATGCCGGGCAGCCGCTAGCGTGCTGGAGAGCGTTCCTGCGCAATGCCCCGGAGTTACTGATGAACAAGTTCAACGATTGGCCGATCCGCCGCAAACTGATGTTTGCCTTTTGCCTGAGTGCCGTGCTGACTGCCCTACTCGGCGGGCTCGGCTTTTCGCGCATGCAGCAGATGCAGCAGCAGACCACCCTGATCAACCAGGACGTGGTGCCGGTGCTGAGCCGTCTGTCCGAGCTGCGTGGCTTTGCCGGCGAATTCCGCGTCTATGAAGTGGGCCAGTTCGTCAATCTGGACGATCCGGAACGCTATGCGATGTTCTTCAAGCGCATGGACGAGATCCAGGCCAAGTACGTCGAGACGCAAAAACTGCTGGACGCCAAGATCGGCGCCGGCTCGCCGCTGCAGGCCGAATACGCGAAGCTGAGCGATGCCAGCACGCGTTACTTCGCCGCCAACCAGCAGCTGCGCAAGCTCTATGCAGAACCCGACCGCGCTGCGGCGATGGAATTTTCGCGCAAGCAGTCCGGCGAGATCCGCAAGGAACTGTTCGCCTCGGTCGACAAGCTGTATGCACAGCAATCCAAGGCCCTGAGCGACATGGTCGCGGCCAGCGACGCCTCGTTCAAGCTGACCAGCGCGGTGCTGCTGATCGGCACGCTGCTGATGGCCGCGCTGTCGGTGACCTTTGGCTGGCTGATCGCACGCAGCATCACCAATCCGCTGTCCAAGGCGCTGGGCGCCATCAAGGCGGTCTCGCGTGGCGATCTGAGCGTGCAGGTCAACAAGACCAGCAACGATGAAATCGGCCAGATGCTCGAAGCCACCGGCGGCATGACGCAGATGCTGCGCCGCTTCAGCGACGAGACCGCGCGCATGTCGCACCTGCATGCGGCCGAAGACATCACCCACCGCATGCCGGAGGATTTCCCCGGCGTGTACGGCACGTTGGCCGGCGGCATCAACACGATGATCTTCGAGCATCTGGATGCCATCACCGACGCGGTGCGCATCCTCAACCAGTACGCACAGGGCGATTTGACCCAGGACGCACGCCGTCTGCCGGCCAGCCGCGCCATCCTGCATGAGGCGATGGATGCGGCCAAGGCCAGCCTGTTGTCGATCAACACCGAGATCAAGCAGCTGGCGCAGGCCGCAGCGGCCGGCGACTTCAGCGCACGCGGCGACGCGGCGCGCTTCAAGTACGACTTCGCGGTGATGGTGGCGGACCTGAACTCGATGATGGAGGTCAGCGACCGCAATCTGGGCAAGCTGTCGCAGCTGCTCGGCGCCGTGGCCGAAGGCGATCTGACCGCACGCATGGATGGCGACTTCCACGGCGTGTTCGCGCGCCTGCGCGACGATGCCAATGCCACCACCCAGCGCCTGACCGACATCGTCGGGCGCATCAAGCACTCCACCCTGGCCATCAACACCGCCGCTGGCGAAATCGCCGCCGGCAACCAGGACCTGTCGCAGCGCACCGAACAGCAGGCCGCCAACCTGGAAGAAACCGCCGCCTCGATGGAGGAGCTCACCTCCACCGTCAAGCAGAATGCCGAACACGCACGCCAGGCCAACCAGCTGGCGATCGGTGCCGCCGATGTGGCCTCGCACGGCGGCAGCGTGGTCGGCCAGGTGGTCACCACCATGTCCGGTATCCAGACCTCGTCCAAGAAGATCGCCGAGATCATCTCCGTGATCGACGGTATCGCGTTCCAGACCAATATCCTGGCCCTGAACGCAGCAGTGGAAGCGGCACGTGCCGGCGAACAGGGCCGCGGCTTTGCGGTGGTCGCCAGCGAAGTGCGTACGCTGGCGCAGCGTTCGGCCGGCGCCGCCAAGGAAATCAAGAGCCTGATCGACGACTCGGTCAGCAAGGTGGCCGAAGGCTCGGCGCTGGTGAACCAGGCCGGCACCACCATGAGCGAGATCGTCTCCTCGGTGCAGCGCGTGACCGACATCATGAGCGAGATCTCCGCCGCCTCGCAGGAACAGTCGGCCGGCATCGAGCAGGTCAACCAGACCGTCACCCACATGGACGAAGCCACCCAGCAGAACGCCGCGCTGGTGGAAGAAGCCACCGCCGCCGCGCGTTCGATGGAAGAACAGGCGCAGCAGCTCACCGAAGCGGTGGCCTTGTTCCGCCTGTCGGCCGAACTGGAAGCGGTGACGCGTGCCACGCCGGTGGTGCGCCAGATCGCTGCCAAGCGGCCTGCCGCCGCCAGCGCAACGGCGACCAAGCCGCCGGTCGCCAGGCCCGCTGCACGCGCCGCAGTGGCGCTGGCACCGTCCAACGAATCGGATTGGGCCGAGTTCTAGGAAACGCCGCAGCGGCCGCGCACTGGCCGCTGTGAAACACAAGCCGCGCTCCTGAAAGCGCGGCTTTTTTATTGCCGCATCGTTTTTAAAAGACATATCAACCCGATAGGCAATAAAACAACTTTAAAATAACCTTTTACTTATGTAGCAATATGCCTATTGTCGAGTTCGGCATTATCTCCGCCGGTAGCGATTACAAAACCCGATTAACTCCACCCCTGGCGACTTATATTTTTCACAAGCCTGACCGAGTTATATATTTTTTTGATATCGAGGTATTCAGTGATGCGATCGCGCGCCGTTACTGCGCATAGCGACATGTCACGCAGACACTGGTTGGCGTTGCCTGGTCGCTCCCATCCATCGCCTAAAGCCTTCCAGGATCTGTCATGACTGCACTTCTCCAACGCTACAACGTCGGCCCTCGACTAGCGGCGGCTTTTGCTGTCCTGATCGTATTATCCGGCATCATTGCGTTTATCGGTTACCGCGGCCTGACCTCTGCACGCGCGCTGGTGGACCATCTGGTGCACCAGAACATGGAGAAGATCCGCCTCTCCCACAACATGATGAATGCCAATTACATCATTGCGATGCAGATCCGCAACGTGGTCCTGCCGACCTCCAATGAAGATAATCTCAAGTTCATCGAGATCATCAAGACCGCGCGCGCCGATTACCTCAAGGCACGCGAAACGCTGTATGCAATTCCGCCTTCCGAGGAAGGCAAGGCCATCCGGGCGGAAATCGATCGCCGCCGTGCGGTCGCCAAGGTCCTGAACGACAAGGTCATGGATCTGGTCATGACCGGCCACAGCGATGAGGCGCTGCCCTTGCTGCTGACCCAGGCCGCGCCGGCGATGCAGCAATGGCAGGACAAGATCGCCGAGAACATCGCCCTGCAGGACAGGCTGGCTGGTGAGGCCTCTGCGGTCGCACTGCAATCCATGGACGACTCGCGCAAGCTGCTGGTCGGCGGCTCGCTGCTGGTGGTGCTGCTGAGCGGCGTGCTGGGCCTGCTGATCACCCGCAGCCTCACCCAGCCACTGAGCCGGGCCACCCGCGCAGCCGAGTCGATTGCCGGCGGCAAACTGGATAACGACGTCGACACCCAATTCAACGACGAAAGCGGCCGTCTGCTCAAGGCGATGAGCAAGATGCAGCTGCAGTTGCGCAACCTGCTCGCCGCGCAGACCGACATGGCCAAGCGCCACGACGACGGCCAGATCAGCTTCCGCATCGATGCCACTGCCTTCCCCGGCGAGTACGGCCGCATGGCGCACGACACCAACACGTTGGTGGGCTCGCATATCGCGGTGAAGATGCGCCTGGCGCAGATCATGGGCCGCTACGCGATCGGCGACCTGTCCGAGGATATGGAGAAACTGCCCGGCGAAAAGGCCGTGCTCAGCGAGACCATGGCGCAGGTCAAGGTCAATCTCGGTGCGATGAATACCGAGATCAAGCACCTGGCCGTGTCGGCGGCCAACGGCGACTTCAGTGCCCGCGGCGATGCCGAGCGCTTCCAGTACGACTTCCGCCTGATGGTGGAAAGCCTCAACAACCTGATGTCCACCGCCGACGGCAACCTGCAGTCGCTCTCCACCCTGCTGCAGTCCATCGCCGCCGGCGACCTCACCGCACGCATGAGCGGCGACTTCCGCGGCGTGTTCGCGCAGATGCGTGACGACGCCAATGCCACCGCCACGCAGCTGGCCGAAATCGTCAGCGGCATCAAGGCCTCGGCGGTGTCGATCAAGGGCGCTGCCAGCGAGATCGCGGCCGGCAACCAGGATCTGTCGCAGCGCACCGAGCAGCAGGCCGCCAACCTGGAAGAAACCGCCGCCTCGATGGAAGAGCTTACCTCCACCGTCAAGCAGAACGCCGAGAGCGCGCGCCAGGCCAACCAGCTCGCCATCGGCGCGGCCGGCGTGGCCTCGCAGGGCGGCGAGATCGTCAGCAAGGTGGTCGAGACCATGAGCGGCATCGAAGCCTCGTCCAAGAAGATCGCCGACATCATCTCGGTCATCGACGGCATCTCGTTCCAGACCAACATCCTGGCCTTGAACGCGGCGGTGGAAGCCGCCCGTGCCGGCGAGCAGGGCCGCGGCTTTGCCGTGGTCGCCTCGGAAGTGCGCACGCTGGCGCAGCGCTCGTCCGCGGCCGCAAGGGAGATCAAGGGGCTGATCGACGACTCGGTGCAGCGTGTCTCCGAAGGGTCGGTGCTGGTGCACAGCGCCGGCAAGACCATGGGCGAGATCGTGTCCAGCGTGCAGCGGGTCACCGACATCATGGGCGAGATCTCCGCTGCCTCGCAGGAGCAATCCTCCGGCATCGAGCAGGTCAACCAGACCGTCACCCAGATGGACGAGACCACCCAGCAGAATGCCGCGCTGGTGGAGGAAGCCACCGCCGCCGCACGTGCGCTGGAAGACCAGGCCACCCAGCTCACCGACGCGGTGGCGGTGTTCAAGACCGATGCCGGCTATGCCCTGGCGCCGGTGCGCACCGCCGCGGCGCGGCCGGTGGTGACTCCCGCGCTGAAGGCCAAGGTGGTCGCGGCCGGACGCACCGCCGCGTCCAAGCCGCGCCCCGTGGCCACCGCGCCGAGCAACGACGCCAGCTGGCAGGAGTTCTGAGCCAAGCGAGCACAACAGTCTGAATGGAGCCGGGCGGCATCGATGCTGACCGGCTCAAGGCATAACTGTTATCGGCCGATAGGCTGCGTACGCCTATGAGAACCCTCCATGACCACTTCGCCCGCGCTGTCGCCGCAGACCGCCCCACCCTCTCCGCAGCGCTGGAGCAGCCGCTGGGATGATCTGGCGATCGCCAGGAAGCTCGGCATGATCGGGATCCTGGCGCTGGCCGGCCTGGTCATTCCGGTACTGCTGTACAGCGGCAAGCTCAACGAAAGTGTGGCCATCAGCAGCAACGAGTTGCGCAGCTACGCGCCGCTCGGGCAGATGCTGGGCCTGATCACCGACCTGCACGCCGCCCACGTCGACAGCGGCAGCACCGCCCGCGCCGCGGCCACGCGCGCCGATCGCGATCTGCAACAACTGCTGGCCACCACCGCCACGATGCCGGGCTTCGAACGCAGCCAGAAGGCCTTGCTTGGCCTGCAGCAGCGTCACGTTGCCAGTGCCGCTGCAGACGGCTATGCCGCGGTCAGCGAGCAGGCGTTTGCTGCGCTCGACGCCTTGCGCGACGACAGCCAGCTGGTCTACACCCCCTATATCGAGAGCTACCACCTGGTGGTGGCCACGCTGATCTACAGTCCCGATGCCACCGAATCGCTGACCCGCCTGGATGCGGCCAGCGACCCGTCGCAGGCGGCCGACAGCCGCGCCATGCTGCGCGAACAGCTCGGCCAGCTGGCCCGCAGCCATGCGCGCTTCCGGCATGAGCTGGACAAGGCGATGGGCCTGCTGGAACAACCCGACCCCGCCCTGGCCGATGCCGCCAAGACCGAAACCACGCGTGCAACCGCAGCGCTGGCCGCGCTCGGCACCGCCCTGGACGGCAGCGACGCCAACGCCGACACCCAGTGGAACGCTGCGCTCGACGATCTCGGCCAAGCCATGCAGGCGCTCAGCAGCGTCTCGCTGCAGGCCCTGCAGCGCCAGTCCGAACGCCACCTGGCCGATGCCCGCAACGCGATGTGGCAGGCCATTGCCGGGCTGTCGCTGCTGGCGGTGCTGATCGCGGCGCTGGGCTGGTACACCTTGTCGCGGCTGACCCGCAACGTGCGCCGCGCCGCTGCGGTGGCGGCCAATATCGCCCGAGGCCAGCTCGGCGAACACATTGCCGCGCCCAGCCGCGATGAAACCGGCCAGTTGCTCGACAACATGCGCCGGATGCAGGAGCAGCTGCAGCGCGTGCTGGCAGCGCAGAGCGAGATGGCCCAGCGCCACGACGCCGGCCAGATCAGTTATCGCATGGACGCGGAGAGCTTCCCGGGCGCGTACGGCACCATGGTGCGCGACACCAATGCCCTGGTCGGCACGCATATCGCGGTGAAGATGAAGCTGGCGCAGATCATGTCGCGCTATGCCATCGGCGACCTGAGCCAGGACATGGACCGCCTGCCCGGCGAAAAAGCCGTGTTCAGCGACACCATGGATGCGGTCAAGCGCAACCTGTTTGCGATGAACAGCGAGATCAAGTTGCTGGCGCAGGCTGCGGCCAACGGCGATTTCAGCGTGCGTGGCGATACACAGCACTTTCAGCACGACTTCCTGGCCATGGTGCAGAGCCTCAACCAGTTGATGGCCACCGCCGATGGCAATCTGGGCGCGCTATCCAGCGTGCTGCGCGCCATTGCCGCCGGCGACCTCACCACCCGCATGCATGGCGACTTCCACGGCGTGTTCGCGCAGATGCGCGACGATGCCAATGCCACCGTGGCGCAGCTGGCCGATATCGTCGGACGCATCCAGCAGTCCACCGACGCCATCAACGATGCCGCCAGCGAGATTGCCGCCGGCAACCAGGACCTGTCGCAGCGCACCGAGCAGCAGGCCGCCAACCTGGAAGAAACCGCCTCCTCGATGGAAGAACTCACCTCCACCGTGCGCAACAACGCCGAGCATGCGCGGCGTGCCAACCAGCTGGTGGTCGGTGCCGCCGCGGTGGCCTCGCAAGGTGGCACGGTAGTCGGCGAAGTGGTCGGCACCATGGCCGGCATCCAGGCCGCCTCGCGCAAGATCGCCGACATCATCTCGGTCATCGATGGCATCGCGTTCCAGACCAATATCCTGGCCCTGAATGCGGCGGTGGAAGCGGCACGCGCCGGCGAACAGGGGCGCGGTTTTGCGGTGGTCGCCTCCGAGGTACGTACCCTGGCGCAGCGCTCGGCCGGCGCGGCCAAGGAGATCAAGCAGCTGATCGACGATTCGGTGAGCCGGGTCGAGCAAGGCAATGTGCTGGTCAGCCAGGCCGGCCGCACCATGCAGGACATCGTCGATTCGGTGCACAGCGTCACAGAGATCATGCACGAGATCAGCGAAGCCTCGCAGCAGCAGTCGCAGGGCATCGAACAGGTCGGCCAGACCATCGCGCAGATGGACCAGGCCACCCAGCAGAACGCCGCGCTGGTGGAGGAAGCCACCGCCGCAGCACGTTCGATGGAAGCACAGGCGCAGCAGCTACGCGATGCGGTGTCGGTGTTCCAGCTGCAGGCCGCTGCCAGGCCGGCCAGGCTGGTGCGCGCCGCGTAAGGCGGTTGCGCGCGCAGCTGCATGCGCGCGAGGCCGTACACATGTGGGCCAGCGCATAGGGCCCTCGTGCAACAGGGTCGCCGGCGCCGGTGTGCTGACCGATCGCGGCCGAGCAACACCGCCTGGGCCGCGCAATCAAGCGCTGCCTCCAGACTGGAACCAACGCAGCGGCATGACGTCCGCTGCGGACCCGACGTCAATCTGCCCGGCAGCCGTTTGATGTCTGGCGCAGGCAATGCCCTGCTCTCGCACGCCGCTGCGACAACGTCGCATAGCCGGCCCCATCACTGCATCGGCCAGGGATTTCCATCCGGCCATCTCGCAACGGCAACGTCGCACCGCGCCCAAAAGGGTGAGACAGATGTGAATCCGCCGATGGATGCATTGGTGTTGATAGCGCTCCCATCGACGTTTCCGGTCCATTTGTGCACATGCGCGTCACTTCAGTGACGGCCACCCATACGCAGCGGTGGGCACGCGTTCAGTCGTCCAGGCACCGGCCGTTACCTACCACGCACGCATACCTGCCTTGCAATTGCTGGGGTCACCACGCTGTGGCCCGGGTGATGGATCGGTTGGATGCCTGCCCGCTGCACCCGTGTACCGCCCACGCGTCCTCCCCGACGCGTCTTGTCCTTCCTTGCCAACTGCCTCGAGACCCCCCAAATGATCGCTCTTCTTCAACGGTACAACGTCGGCAAGCGCCTGAGCTTCGCCTTTGGCACGCTGATCCTGTTGTCGTGCGCGCTGGTCGCCGCCGGCCTCTACACGCTGGCGCAGGCCCGCGAACGCATGGACACGGTGGTCAACCGCAACATCACGATCATGCAGTACGCACAGGACATGACCAACGCCACCTCGGTCATCGCCGTGCAGCTGCGCAACATCGTCTTGCCGACCTCGCAAGAAGACAATCTGCGCTTCTACGCCATCATCAAGGACCAGCTGAAGCGTTACGAAGAGACCCACCGCAAGTTGTATGAATTTTCTGCCTCGCCCCAGGCCACCCAGATCCGCGAACGGATCGACCTTGCCAGCGACCAGGCCCGCAAGACCAACGAAGCGGTCGCGCAGCTGGGCCTGACCGGCAAGGCTGATGAGGCACTCAAGCTACTGCTGGAAAAGGCCGCACCGAACACGCAGAACTGGCAGGACGCGTTGACGGAGTATTCCGATCTGCAGCGTCAGCGCACCCAGGAAGCCTATGTGGCCACGACGGCAGAAATGGCCCGCGGCCGCGCGATGTTGATCGGCGGCGGCCTGGCGGTGGTGCTGTTCAGTACCCTGCTCGGCTTCCTGATCACCCGCAGCCTGGTGCGCCCGTTGACCCAGGCCACCCGCGCTGCCGAAGCGATCGCCAACGGCAATCTCGACAACGACGTGCGCACGCAGTCCAACGACGAAACCGGCCGCCTGTTGCAGGCCATGGATCGCATGCAGGGCCAGGTGCGCAACCTCATCACCGCACAGCTGGACATGGCCAAGCGCCACGATGACGGCCAGATCAGCTTCCGCATGGATGCCGGCGCCTTCCCGGGCGACTTCGGCCGCATGGCCAAGGACACCAACGAGCTGGTCGCCGCGCACATCAAGGTCAAGATGCAGACCATCCATCTGGTGGAGCGCTATGCGATCGGTGACCTGAGCGAAGACATGCCGCAGCTGCCGGGCGAAAAAGCCGCCATCACCACGGCAATGAATCAGGTCAAATTGAACCTGTCGACGATGAACGCCGAGATCAAGCAGCTGGCACTGGCCGCCGCCAACGGCGACTTCAGCGCCCGCGGCGATGCCGAGCGCTTCCAGTACGATTTCCGCGTGATGGTGGAAAGCCTCAATAACCTGATGGCCACCGCCGACGGCAACCTGCAGTCGCTGTCCGGCCTGCTGCAGTCGATCGCCGCCGGTGACCTCACCGCACGCATGAGTGGCCAGTACCAGGGTGTGTTTGCACAGATGCGCGACGACGCCAACGCCACCGCCGAACAGCTGGCCGGCATCGTGGGCCGCATCCAGACCGCTGCCGATGCGATCGGCCTGGCCTCGGGCGAAATCGCCTCCGGCAACCAGGATCTGTCGCAGCGCACCGAGCAGCAGGCGGCGAACCTGGAGGAAACCGCTGCCTCGATGGAAGAGCTCACCTCCACCGTCAAGCAGAATGCCGAGCACGCCAGCCAGGCCAACCAGCTCGCCATCGGCGCGGCAGCAGTGGCCTCGCAGGGCGGCGATGTGGTGGCCAAGGTGGTCACCACCATGTCCGACATCCAGAGCTCGTCGAAGAAGATCGCCGAGATCATCAGCGTCATCGACGGCATCGCCTTCCAGACCAACATCCTGGCCCTGAATGCCGCGGTGGAAGCGGCGCGTGCCGGCGAACAGGGTCGCGGCTTTGCGGTGGTCGCCAGCGAAGTACGCACGCTGGCGCAGCGCTCGGCCGGTGCCGCCAAGGAGATCAAGCACCTGATCGACGACTCGGTCGACAAGGTCACCCAGGGTGCCACCCTGGTCGACCAGGCCGGCACCACCATGGCCGAAATCGTTGCCAGCGTGCAGCGCGTCACCAACATCATGGGCGAGATTTCCTCTGCGTCGCAGGAGCAGTATTCCGGCATCGAGCAGGTCAACCAGACCGTGACCCAGATGGACGAAACCACCCAGCAGAATGCCGCGCTGGTGGAAGAAGCCACTGCCGCCGCACGGGCGATGGAAGAACAGGCCCAGCAGCTCACCGAAGCGGTGGCCGTGTTCAAGGTTGCCGAACACGCACCGGTGGCGCGCCAGTTGTCGGCCATTGCCAATGCGCCCGCCAACGCCCGCAGCACACCGCGCCCGATCGCCCGCACCAGCACGGCCGCGCCGGTGCGCCGCAGCACCGCTGCTGCGTCGGCAACGGCAAACGACGTGGGCGACTGGCAGGAGTTCTAAAACCGCCAGCAAGCACTGTCAGCACATCGACAGCAGTGCACGCCGGTTGTTGCAACCGGCGTGCACGGTGCGCGGGATCCATACGCTCGACACCACGCACGAGCACGCGGCCGTGCACTCCGCATCCGCAGCAAGTTCACCACGGCACCGCACACGCGGTGCCGTTTTACGTTGTGCGCGCCATGCCAGCTGCCCGCAAGCCCGCATGCACCGCGGCCAGCGTGAAATCGCACTTCACATCGTGCAAGCCGGACTCTATCGCGTTGCCTCCAAAACCACGTTAAACGGGTGTTTTCTAGGGAAATTCCCGACACACCCCCACCAATTCCCTACCCCTTGTACACATGGCAGTCACGTGCCTGAGACCCGGCTTTACCGGCCAGCCCGGCTTGCCTCAATACAGCAGTTCTAACGCCGTTATCTGACCGACGCATCACACAAGGGATGACGTGCGACGCACTGCTCCAGCACTGCATCGCATGCCAGTCCACCTAACGGCACATTCGCTCAGGTCACTCCATGAATTCCTTTCTGCACCGCTTCAACGTCGGCAAGCGCCTCTCCCTGGCCTTCGGCGTGTTGATCCTTCTGTCCTGCGCGCTGGTGGCCGCCGGCCTGTACACGCTCAGCCAGGCGCGTGAGCGCCTGGACACCATCGTCAACCGCAACATGGCGATGATCCAGTACGCCACCGACATGCTGGACGCCAATGCCACCATCTCGTTGAACCTGCGCAACATCGTGCTGCCGACCACTGCCGAGCAGAATCGCCAGTTCGGCGAAGTGATCGACGCCCAGCGCATCCGCTACAAGGAGCTGCGCGAGAAGCTCTACGCGTTCCCCGCCGACGCGCACGACCAGCAATTGCGCAACGCGCTGGATCTGACCCGCGAGCAGGCGCTGGCGCATAACCAGCAGGTGCGCGAACTGGGCACGGCCGGCAAGGTCGACCAGGCCATGCCGATCCTGCTCGAACGCGCCGCACCGGCCACCCAGCGCTGGCAGGATGCGATCCGCACCTACTCGGACGCGCAGCGCAAGAGCAGCCAGCTGGCCTACGACCAGGCCAATGCCTCGATGGCGCGTGGCCGCGCCATGCTGATCGGCGGCGGCCTGGCCGTGGTGCTGCTGAGCGCCCTGCTGGCCTGGACGATCACCCGCAGCCTCACCGGCCCGTTGAACCGCGCCACGCGCGCCGCCGAGGCGATCGCCGACGGCCGGCTCGATAACCAAGTGCACAGCGAGGCCAGCGACGAAACCGGCCGCCTGCTGCAGGCAATGGACAAGATGCAGTCGCAGGTGCGCAACCTGATCACCGCGCAGCTGGACATGGCCAAGCGCCACGACAACGGCCAGATCAGCTTCCGCATGGATGCCGACGCGTTCCCGGGCGACTACGGCCGCATGGCCGGCGATACCAACGCCCTGGTCGACAGCCACGTCCAGGTCACGCTGCGTCTTGCGCAGATCATGGGCCGCTACGCCATCGGCGACCTCAGCGAGGACATGGACGCGCTGCCCGGCGAAAAGGCCAGGCTGACCGACACCATGGCGCAGGTGAAAACCAACCTGGCGGCGATGAATCAGCAGATCAAGCAGCTGGCGCAGTCCGCTGCCGACGGCGACTTCGGCGCACGCGGCGATGCGGCGCAGTTCCAGTTCGATTTCCGCGTCATGGTCGAGAGCCTCAACCAGTTGATGGCCACCGCCGATGGCAGCCTGCAGTCGTTGTCGGGCATCCTGCGTGCGATTGCGGCGGGCGACCTGACTGCGCGCATGGACGGCGAGTTCAAGGGTGTGTTCGCACAGATGCGCGACGACGCCAACGCAACGGCGACCCAGTTGTCCGGCATCGTCGGGCATATCCAGCACTCGGCCACCTCGATCAATGCCGCCGCCAGCGAGATCGCTGCCGGCAATCAGGACCTGTCGCAGCGCACCGAGCAGCAGGCCGCCAACCTCGAGGAAACCGCTGCCTCGATGGAAGAACTCACCTCCACCGTGCGCCAGAATGCCGAAAGCGCACGCCAGGCCAATCAACTCGCCATCGGTGCCGCCAGCGTGGCCTCGCAGGGTGGCGAGGTGGTCAGCAAGGTGGTCGACACCATGAGCGGCATCGAGGCCTCGTCCAAGCGCATTGCCGACATCATCAGCGTCATCGACGGCATCTCGTTCCAGACCAACATCCTGGCCTTGAATGCCGCCGTGGAAGCGGCGCGTGCCGGCGACCAGGGCCGCGGCTTTGCGGTGGTCGCCTCCGAGGTGCGCACCCTGGCACAGCGTTCGTCGGCGGCGGCCAAGGAGATCAAGAGCCTGATCGACGACTCCGTGCAGCGGGTGGCCGACGGTTCGCAGCTGGTGGACCAGGCCGGCAAGACCATGGCAGAGATCGTCGCCAGCGTGCAGCGTGTCACCAACATCATGGGCGAGATCTCCGCCGCCTCGCAGGAACAGTCGGCCGGCATCGAGCAGGTCAACCAGACCGTCACCCACATGGACGAAGCTACTCAGCAGAACGCCGCGCTGGTGGAAGAAGCCACCGCCGCCGCCCGCGCGATGGAAGAACAGGCCCAGCAGCTCACCGAGGCGGTGGCCGTGTTCAAGATTGTCGAGCAGGGCCCGGCCGCACGTCAGCCCGCGTCGATGGTCGCTGCGCCGGTCAATGCACGCTTTGCCGCCCGCCCGACCGCACGTGCCGGCAGCAACGCAGCGCCACGCCGCAGCACCGCAGGCACGGCGACAGCGGCAGCCACGGCAGGCCCCAGCGACTGGCAGGAGTTCTGAGCCCCACCGCAACGCGTGACACCCGCAATCTCCAGAAACACCATTCGAGCGTAGTTTGATTCGGTGACGAATCTTGAGGGTCGCTTCCTAGCGAGGGAAGCGGCCCTTTTTTTGTTCCGGGCATCGGTCTACATCGGCCGGCGGGCGTCAGACGGAGCGTCAGGCGACGCGTCATATTTCATCAAAAACTAACAATCGCCACAGTGCGGCAACCGCCTAATCCGGCAAGCGAACTGGACAATTGTGCGGATTTCGACACAAACCATCAATTAATTGCATAAACGGCCGCTATCGACTTCACGCATCCGTAACGCCCTCCCCCGGGCAAGGTCGATCCCTCATGCACTCCTTCAACCGCCTGTCCGTCGGCACCCGGCTGTCCGCGCTGCTGACGTTGGTGATTGCGCTCTCCCTCGGCCTGCTGGCCCTGACCATCTACCGCCAGTCCGCCGACGACATCGAATCCCAGGTCAAGGCCGAGCTGCGCTCCAGCACCCGGTTGATGCAGCAGTCGGTGGCGATGTACGACGTCACCCTGACCGAGGGCACCCAGCGCCTGGGCAGCGTGTTCGAGACCATGCTCCCCAGCGGCGAGCGCAGCCTCGACACCGCCAGCACCGTCGTCATCGGCGAGCAGCAGACGCCGTCGCTGCGGGCCGGCAAGCAGGTACTGAACCTCAACGTCGACGCGGTGGATCGCTTTGCGCAGACCGCCGGCGGGGTCGCCACGATCTTCGCGCGCACCGGCGACGACTTCGTGCGCATCACCACCTCGCTGCGCAACAAGCAGAACGAACGCGTGGTCGGCACCCTGCTCGACCGCAAGGGCAAGGCCTACGCCGCGCTGTCGCAAGGCAAGGCCTTCACCGGCCAGGCACAGCTGTTCGGCGAGCAGTACATGACCCATTACCAGCCGCTGCGCAATGCCGCCGGCGAGGTGATCGGCGCCCTGTTCGTCGGGCGCAACTACACCCAGGGCCTGGCCGCGCTGAAGGCGCAGGTCAGCACCACCAAGCTGGGCCAGGACGGTTATTTCCTCATCGTCGACATGGCGCCGGGCGAGCACCAGGGCCAGGTCATCGCCGCACCGCCGGGCACACCGGCCACGCTGGCGGCGCTGGTGCCGGCCGAGCAGCAATCGCTGCTGCAGTCGGTGCTGGACGGCAAGCAGCCCAGCGCCAACCTGCAGTTGCGCGATGCCCAGGGCAACGCCCAGGCCTTCGAAGTCACCGCCCAGCGCTACGCGCCGTGGCAGTGGGCGGTGATCGGCACCCAGCCGCGCAGCGCCATCGACGGCCCGCTGGACGAGCTGATGGGCAGCATGCTGCTGTTCTCGCTGGTGGTGCTGGGCCTGTGCATTGCAGTGGTCTTCATCGCCGCGCGCAAAATGGTCACCCGCCCGCTGCTGGCGGTGGAACGCGTGCTCGGCGACGTCGCTGCCGGGCGCCTGGACAATCCCATCGAGATCGACCGCCACGACGAACTCGGTCGCCTGCTGCTCAATGCACGCGCCATGCGCGACGACCTGCGCGCGCGGCTGCAACGCGATCAGCTGATCGCCAGCGAAGCGCTGCGCGTGCGCACCGCGCTGGACGATGTCAGCACCAACGTGATGATCGCCGATGCCGATCGCCGCATCATCTACGTCAACCGCCCGCTGCAACGCATGCTCAAGAGCGTGCAGGACGAACTGCGCCGCGACCTGCCCAACTTCGATGCCGATGCGCTGATCGATGCCAGCATCGACCAGTTCCATCGCAAGCCCGAGCACCAGGCACGCATGCTCGACCAGCTCACCGGCACCCACACCGCGCAGATCCATGTCGGTGGCCGCACCATGCGGCTGGTGGTCAACCCGGTGCTGGGCGCGGCCGGCGAGCGCATGGGCTTTGTGGTCGAGTGGGCCGACCGCACCCAGGAAGTCCAGGTGGAACAGGAGGTCGCACGTATCGTGCAGGCCGCCGCCGCCGGCGACCTGAGCGAGCGCGTCGGCCTGGAAGGCAAGCAGGGGTTCCTGCTGCTGCTCGCCCAGCAACTCAACGCGCTGCTGGACAACAATGCGGACGGGCTGTCGCGCGTGTCCGCCCTGCTCTCTGCGTTGTCGCAGGGCGATCTGACCGCGCGCATGGACGGCGACCTGCAAGGCGTGTTCGCCACCATCCGCGACGACGCCAATGCCACCGCCGACCAACTGGCCGGCATCGTGCGCCGGATCAAGGACTCTTCGCTGGCGATCAACTCGGCCGCCACCGAGATCGCCACCGGCAATGGCGACCTATCGCGTCGCACCGAACAGCAGGCCGCCGCCCTGGAAGAAACCGCCGCCTCGATGGAGGAGCTCACCGCCACCGTCAAGCAGAATGCCGACAACGCCGACCAGGCCAATCGGCTGGTGCTGGACGCTGCCGGCGTGGCGGCCCAGGGCGGCGATGTGGTCGGCCGCGTGGTCACCACCATGGCCGACATCGACACCTCGTCCAAGAAGATCGCCGAGATCATCGGCGTCATCGACGGCATCGCCTTCCAGACCAATATCCTGGCCTTGAACGCGGCAGTGGAAGCCGCCCGCGCCGGCGAACAGGGCCGCGGATTTGCCGTGGTCGCCTCGGAAGTACGTACGCTCGCACAGCGTTCGGCCGGCGCAGCCAAGGAGATCAAGCACCTGATCCAGGACTCGGTGACCCGCATCGGCAACGGCGCCGCACTGGCGTCCGAAGCCGGCAGCACCATGCAGCAGGTGGTCAGCTCGGTGCAGCGCGTCACCGACATCATGAGCGAGATCACCAGCGCCTCGCGCGAGCAGGCCGCCGGCATCACCCAGGTCAACCAGACCGTCACCCAGATGGACGAAACCACCCAGCAGAACGCCGCCCTGGTGGAAGAAGCCACAGCGGCTGCACGCGCGATGGAAGACCAGGCCGCGCAACTGGTGGATGCAGTGGCCGTGTTCCGCCTGGAACAGCAGGACCAACTGAACACCTTGCTGGCCAACGCACGCCACGCCTACACCTGATGCGACAGACGACGACGCGCCCATCGAATATGTAAATCGAGGGCGCGATGCCCTCGCCGCTCGCGGAAACGCCGTGAATCCGTCAGCGAAGACTGCGTCGCGTCGTTTAGGCGCGATCCTGATTGAATCAAAAAGCTCAGTGAGTCGAGTGCGCGGTGCCCTCGCCGCTCGCGGGACACGCCGTGAATCCGTCCATGGAGGCTCCTTGGCGGCATGCATGCCGCCAAGGGTCCCGCAACCGGCAAGGACACCGCGCCAGACAGTTGGCAGGCTGCTTTCTTGAAGGCTTGTTGTGCGGCTCGTGATAGAAGATTGTTGAACGCGCAATCCGAACAACGCGCATCAAGCACTGCTCTTACCGTGCACACCGACCATCTTCACTGGTCCTTGCCCGCCCACCGTCGCGGGACCTTACGCGGCATGGATGCCGCGTAAGAGCCTACACGGACGTACCTGCGGCGTGTCCTGCGATGGTGGGCGGGCAAGGGCCCTGCAGCAAAGTCACAGATCACCCGCTCTGCGACTGATGTATCCGCACTATCCAAGCCCATCGAAACACAGCGCCTGAAAAAACGAGACCCTGGAATCGTTGCCGCGTTCAGACGCGAT
The DNA here is from genome assembly GCF_056725285.1 of Xanthomonas sp. NCPPB 1826. Taxonomy (NCBI): domain Bacteria; kingdom Pseudomonadati; phylum Pseudomonadota; class Gammaproteobacteria; order Lysobacterales; family Lysobacteraceae; genus Xanthomonas; species Xanthomonas sp. NCPPB 1826. The sequence goes on along the minus strand of NZ_CM161521.1, from coordinate 2,316,544 downwards.
CAGATGCTCAGATCAAAAGCTCGGTGAGTCGAGTGCGCGGTGCCCTCACCGCTCGCGGGACACGCCGTGAATCCATCCATGGAGGCTCCTTGGCGGCATCCATGCCGCCAAGGGTCCCGCAACCGGCAAGGACATCGCACCAGGGAGTTGGTCGGCTGCTTTCTTGAAAGCGTATTGCTCGGCTTGCGAAGGGAAAATGGTCAGAGGTTGATCGAACGCTTAGTGAGCCGACCAGCGCACGTCATGCGTCGCTTCCACTATGACACCGACCATCTCGACGGGTCATTGCCCGCTCACCGTCGCGGGACCTTACGCGGCATGGATGCCGCGTAAGAGCCTACACGGACGTACTTGCGGCGTGTCCTGCGATGGTGGGCGGGCAATGACCCTGCAGCAAAGTCGCAGATCACCCGCTCTGCGACTGATGTATCCGCACCATCCAAGCCCATCGAAGCACAACGCCTGAAGAAATCGAGACCTACAACCACGCACACCGACTACCTCGAAAGTCCTTGCCCTCTCACCGTCGCGGGACCTTACGCGGCATGGATGCCGCGTAAGAGCCTACACGGACGTACTTGCGGCGTGTCCCGCGATGGTGGGCGGGCAAGGACCCTGCAGCCAAGCGGCAGGACCACGCGCTCTACACTTGATCCATGTGCACTATCCAGCCACTGGGAACACAACACCCAAAGCAACCAACGCTTCATGCAATAGTTTTTGTCAGCCGCTCTTAAAGATTTCGCTTTGCCGCCGATATCAAGGCGACGCCGGGACAACCGTTCCGGCGTCTTCCCGCATCCACAGTGCTTGTGCCCATGTCCCAAGGCGATACCTCAGAGCTGGACCACGACGCCGACCACCTTGCCGAAGGTGACGAGCGCTATCTGCTGCGCAATAAACGGCAGATCCGTGGCCTGCTGCGCCAGTTGCTCGATCAGCGCGCCATCGTGACCATGCATGTGGCCGGGCGCGACATGGCCGTGCCCACTGCCGTGCTCGAGGTGGACGAAGACGACGACTGCGTGATTCTGGACGGCAGCCATAACGAAGCCTCCAACCGCGCCATCCAGGACGCCAAGTACCTGCTGTGCTACGCGCAGCTGGAACGGGTCAATATCCGTTTCCGCCTGGAAACGCCCGAGCGGCTGGAGCGCGACATCCACGTTGCCTTCCGCGCCGAGCTGCCCGAGGCGATGTATCACCTGCAGCGTCGCGAGTCATACCGGCTGGAAACGCCGATCACCGACTCGCCCATCTGCATCATTCGCCAGGACGAAGCACAGGGCGGCAATCTCAACCTGCAGCTGCGCGTGATCGATATCAGCAGCGGTGGCCTGGCCGTCTCGCTCACCGATGGCATGCCCCTGCTCGAACCGCAGCGCACCTACCGCAATTGCACGCTGCAGTTGCCAGACACCGCTCCGATCACCCTGCCGCTGACGGTGTGCAGCCAGTACAAGCAAACCCTGCCCAACGGCAGCGAAGGTTTCCGCGTCGGCATGCAGTTCAGCGACCTGCCACGCGGCGCGGACGAGACCATCCAGCGCTACATCTTCCGGGTCGACCGCCAGCGCAATGCGCGCAAGAGCGGCGTGTTCTGAACCCACCCGCACCAGCCACGGCGCGCGGCTAAAGTTGCCCTGCGCTGCGCCGATGTTGCTAGGGCAATCCTCATCCGCATGCTTTTCCTATAGCTGCAATCCGACACTCAGCCGCAACGCCCGGAGTTTCCATGAACGACAAAAGCACGACCACCGGCACCGGTGGTGAATTCCTCAGCTTCGCCTTGGGCGAAGAACACTACGGCGTGGACATCCTGAAGGTGCAGGAAATCCGCGGCTACGATTCGGTCACCCGCCTGCCCGACGCACCGGACTACATCAAGGGTGTGATCAACCTGCGCGGCACCATCGTGCCGGTGATCGACCTGCGCCTGAAGCTGCGCCTGAAAGAAGCGCGCTACGACGCCTTCACCGTGATGATCGTGCTCAACGTCGAAGACCGCGTGGTCGGCATCGTGGTGGACAGCGTCTCGGACGTGATTCCACTCAACGACGACCAGATCCGCCCCACCCCCGAATTCGGCGCCTCGGTCGACACCCGCTTCATCTCGGGCATCGGCACCCAGGACGACCGCATGCTGATCCTGCTGGATATCGAGACCCTGCTGGACAGCACCGAACTCGGTCAGCAGCAACTGGCCGAAGAAGCGGCCTGATTCAGACCATCTGGTGTCGGGAGCTTCCCGACACGAGACGCACAACGAAGTTGAAGTGAGATAGAAATCACGTTTTTCGGATTCAAGTTGAACGGCGGCTAGCCGATAGCTGAATAGAAGCCCGCGTACACAAACGGGTCACCGTTCGACTTTTGATTCTGGAGAATCCCAATGAAGTTCCTGCTCTCGCTCCTCCCCGTCGCTGCTCTCGTGATCGTTGCTCCCACGCTGTCGGCTCAGTCGCAGGAAATGATTCCGCCGGAAATGGCGACCCGTTTCGTCGGCAAGGACGGCATGGTGTGCGGCAAGGTCGAAAAGGCCAAGTACGCCCAGAGCTCGGAAGGTGAACCCACCTTCCTGTACATGGGCGGCATGTTCCCGCGTCACACCTTCTCGGCCCGCATCGACGGCGCCAACCGCGGCAAGTTCAGCTTTGCCCCGGAAAGCCTGGAAGGCAAGGACGTCTGTGTGCTCGGCAAGATCCAGCGCGACAGCTCGCGTGCCGAAATCGAAGTCAGCTCGCCGGCCAGCCTGAAGCTGGCCACCATCAAGTAATCGCCCACAGATCGCCACGCCCTCGCGCGTGGCGATCTGCTGTTTGCGGTTATGCGCACTGACTTCTATCGGGGAATCGTGTCAATGCAATGGATCAACAATCTGAAATTGATGCCCAAGCTGATGCTGGCGTTCGGCATCGTGCTGCTGATCATGCTGGTGCAGGGCATCATCGCCTATGCCGGCCTGGCGTCGCTCAATAACGTCACCCGCGATCTGGCCGGCAATACCATGTCCAGCGTGCGCGAAGCAGGCGACCTGCGCGGCATGCTCGGCGAATATCGAAATGCGTCTTATCAGAATCTGGTACGCGCCAGCGACTCGGTCAAGCAGGAAGCCAAGGTCCGCGCCAAGCGGCTCCATGGCGAAATCGAAGCCACGATCAAGGGCTACCCCCGCCTGATCGAGAGCCCGCAGCAGAAGAAGTTGTTCGACGTGTTCGTGGCGGACTGGAAGAAGGCAGCGGCCTCCTACGCCAGCGTCGACGAAATGGTCGAGCTCAATCTGCCCGACGATGCCGTCGACACCTTTGTCGGCGAGACCCGCACCCTGCACAACAAGGCCAAGGATTCGCTGGCCGCGTTGATCGTCGAAGACAACACGTTGGCGCAGGCTGCCAAGAACAAGGCCGAAAAAGTCCATGCCACCTCGGTCTCGCTGACCGTGATGGTGCTGTTGATCGGCATCGCCGGTGGTCTGGGCCTGGCATTCCTATTCGCACGTTCCATCGTCAAGAGCATGCGCGGCGCTGTTTCCACCGCCACCGAAATCGCCAGCGGCAAGCTGGATGGCCAGATCAATGTGCAGGGCCAGGACGAAGTGGGCGAACTGATGCGCTCCATGCACCGCATGCAGCGCGACCTGAAGGAACGCATCGAACGCGATCAGAAGATCGCCGACGAAAACCTGCGCATCCGTACCGCGCTGGACAAATCATCCACCAGCACCTTCATCACCAACGCCGACCGGGTCATGATCTACGCCAACGAGGCGTTCATGAAGCTGGTCACGCATTACGAAGGCAGCATTCGTCTGTCCTCGCCCGATTTTGAAGCCAGCAAGATCATCGGCCAGCACATCAGCTATCTCGGCCTGCCCGAAACGACCGTGCGCAAGGCCATCGCAGCACTGGAACGCGACGGCATCACCAGCTTCGAAGAGCGCTACGGCGAGTTTGTGATGATGCAGACCGTCACCGTCATCAAGAACGAGCAGGGCGAAAGCACCGGCGATGTCTGCGAATGGCGCGACCGCACCATCGAAGTCCAGGTTGAAGAAGAAGTCGCCCGCATCGTGCGTGCCGCCGCCAGCGGCGACATGAGCGGCCGGGTGGAAACCGACGGCAAGCAGGGCTTCTTCCTGCAGCTGGCCCAGCAGCTCAACGGCCTGCTGGATGCCAACGCCGGCAGCCTGGAGCAGATCTCCGCGCTGCTGTCGGCGCTGTCGCGCGGCGACCTGACCGTGCGCATGCACGGCGAATTCAGCGGCGTGTTCGCGCAGATGCGTGACGATGCCAATGCCACCGCCGAGCAGCTGGCCGACATCGTCGGGCGCATCAAGGTCTCGTCCACCGCGATCAACTCGGCGGCCGGCGAGATCGCCTCCGGCAACAGCGACCTGTCGCATCGTACCGAGCAGCAGGCCGCCAACCTGGAAGAAACCGCTGCCTCGATGGAGGAGCTCACCTCCACCGTCCGGCAGAACGCCGAAAGCGCCCGTCAGGCCAACCAGTTGGCCATTGGCGCCACCGGCGTGGCCTCGCAGGGCGGCGACGTGGTCTCGCAGGTGGTCACCACCATGTCGGGCATCGAAGCCTCGTCCAAGAAGATTGCCGACATCATCTCGGTCATCGATGGCATCGCGTTCCAGACCAACATCCTGGCCTTGAACGCAGCGGTGGAAGCCGCCCGTGCCGGCGAACAGGGTCGCGGCTTTGCCGTGGTCGCCTCGGAAGTGCGTACGCTGGCACAGCGTTCGGCCGGTGCGGCCAAGGAGATCAAGGGCTTGATCGACGACTCCGTGCACAAGGTGGCCGAGGGTTCGGCACTGGTGCGCAAGGCCGGTGCGACCATGGCCGAGATCGTGGCCAGCGTGCAGCGCGTGACCGACATCATGGGCGAGATCTCCGCCGCCTCGCAGGAGCAGTCGGCCGGCATCGAGCAGGTCAACCAGACCATCACCCAGATGGACGAAACCACCCAGCAGAACGCCGCCCTGGTGGAAGAAGCCACTGCGGCCGCACGCTCGATGGAAGAGCAGGCCGGCCACCTGGCCGAAGCGGTGTCGGTGTTCAAGCTGGACGAGCCGGCCTCCCAGGCCGCCCCCGCCGCCCGCGTGCGCGCGGTCGCCTCGCGCCCGGTGGCGGTGAAGTCCGCAGCCAAACCGGCTGCACGCGCAGCGGCCACCTCGTCACGTCCGGCCAAGCCGCAGGCCGCGTTGGCCGACGGTAACTGGCAAGAGTTCTGATCCACCGCTGTCCCCCACCAAGCCCCGGCACTGCCGGGGCTTGGTGTATCTGCGCTCGGCGCAGCGCGCGCTGCCCCGCCGCCGGGTGCGATCGCACCGCCCACGCCGCGCCGGGCACCGTCAGCAGACCCGACTGTCTGCAATACGTGATTGGTGCTTCAGTTGCATGACCACGTGGCCGATATCCAGTCATAGCTAACGACGCGCATGGATATGACGACCACCTCGACTTCCGCTTCAGACACACGCGAATTTGATTTTGGCGACCGCGATTTCAAGCGCGTCTGCGACCTGATCTATCAGCGTGTCGGCATCGCCCTGGCTCCGGCCAAGCGCGACATGGTGTATGGCCGGTTGTCGCGTCGTCTTCGCGTGCTCGGCCTGCGCTCCTTCCGCGACTACCTGGACCAGCTGGAAGCAGGCAACGACGAAGAGGAATGGCAGGCGTTCACCAACGCGCTGACCACCAATCTGACCTCGTTCTTCCGCGAGCCGCACCACTTCGACAAGCTGCGCGAAGAACTGCAAAAGCGCGCCTCGCAGGCACCGTTGAAGATCTGGTCGTGCGCGGCCTCGACCGGTGAGGAGCCCTACTCCATCGCCATCACCGCCTGCGAAGCCTTCGGCACCTTGACCCCGCCGGTCAGCATCGTCGCCACCGACGTCGACACCCAGGTGCTGGAAACCGCCTCGCGCGGCGTCTACGCCATCGACCGCGTCGCCTCGCTGGACGCATCGATCAAGCGCAAGTACTTCCAGCGCGGCAGCGGCCCCAACGAAGGCAAGTGCCGGGTCATCCCGGCGTTGCGCCAGCTCATCGAATACCGCCAGCTGAACCTGCTGGCACCGCGTTACGACGTCGGCGGCCCGTACGCGGCGCTGTTCTGCCGCAACGTGATGATCTATTTCGACAAGCCGACCCAGCGCGGCATCCTGTCGCGGCTGGTCAGCCATATGGGCGACGACGGTCTGCTCTACACCGGGCATTCGGAGAACTACCTGCACGCGGCCGATCTGATCCAGCCGTGCGGGCGCACGCTGTATCGGCGCAGCCCGCGCGCGGGAGCGTCTGCATGAGTACCGCCGTGCAGGTCGACGATGTCATGCGCTACCGCGATTCGCGGTTCCAGACCATCACCGCCAAGCTGCTGCCCACCCAGTACCTGGTGGTCGACGACGACACCGCGTTGACGACCACCTTGGGATCGTGCGTTGCCGCCTGCCTGCGCGACCCGGTCCTGAAGATCGGCGGCATGAATCACTTCCTGTTGCCGGAAGGCCAGGTTGGCGATGGCGCACCCGCGCGTTACGGCAGTTATGCGATGGAGTTGCTGATCAACGACATGCTCAAGCGCGGCGCGCATCGCAAACGCATCGAAGCCAAGGTCTTCGGTGGCGCCAACGTGCTCAAGGGCTTCACCAGCAACCCGGTCGGCACCCGCAACGCCGAGTTCGTGCGCCAGTATCTGCAGGCCGAACACATTCCCATCATTGCCGAAGATCTGTGCGGCATCCATCCGCGCAAGGTGTGGTTCTTCCCGACGACCGGACGCGTGGTCGTGCAGCGTTTGCCGCATGCACACGAAGCCGAAGTCGCCGCCGCCGAATCGGCCGTGCGCGCCCGTCTGTCCAAAGCACCGGTTACCGGTGGAGTGGAGTTGTTCGAATGACGCTGGAAACTCCTGTGCGTGTATTGATCGTCGACGACTCAGCGGTCGTACGCCAGATGCTGACCGAAATCCTCTCGCGCGATGCCGGCATCGAGGTGATCGGCTCGGCCGCCGACCCGATCCTGGCGCGTGAAAAGATCAAACGCCTCAATCCGGACGTGATTACGCTGGATGTGGAAATGCCGCGCATGGACGGCCTGGTGTTTCTGGAAAATCTGATGCGCCTGCGCCCCACTCCGGTAGTGATGATTTCGTCGCTGACCGAGCGTGGCGCCGACACCACCCTGCAGGCCCTGTCGCTGGGTGCGGTGGATTTCGTCTCCAAGCCCAAGATCGACGTCGCACGCGGGCTGGAAGGCTACGCGGAAGAAATCGTCAGCAAGGTCAAGATGGCCTCCAAGGCCAAGGTCAGCGCGCTCAATCGTCCCAGCGCGCCCAAGGTCACCCTGGACATGCAGTCCGCACCGGTTCCCGGCAGCGCGCTGCGCTTCCGCACCACCGACCGCCTGATCGCCATCGGCGCCTCGGCCGGCGGCACCGAAGCCCTGCGCGTGGTGCTCGAACACATGCCCGCCGATGCCCCGGCGGTGGTGATGACCCAGCATCTGCCGGCCAGCTTCAGCACCGCCTTCGCCGAGCGCCTCAATCGCCACTCGGCGATGTCGGTGCGCGAGGCCAGCGATGGCGAGGCGATCCTGCCGGGCCACGCCTACCTGCCGCCGGGCGGCCAGCACCTGCGCATCATCCGCGACGGTGCGCGCTGGCGCTGCCGCATCGACGACGGCCCGCCGGTCAATCGCCACAAGCCGGCGGTGGACGTGCTGTTCCGCTCCGTGGCCGCCAACGCCGGCCCGAATGCGGTCGGCGCCATCCTCACCGGCATGGGTGACGACGGTGCACGCGGCCTGCTGGAAATGTTGCAGGCCGGCGCGCCCACGCTGGTGCAGGACGAAGCCAGCAGCGTGGTGTGGGGCATGCCCGGCGCCGCCTACAAACTGGGTGCCGCGCAGGAAGTGGTGCCGCTGAGCCGCGTTGCCGAGCGCCTGATCGCGCTGTCGGCACAGGCACGCTGATCCGGCATGACGGCCCGTCCCCCGCATCCGACCGAACAGGCGGCGGCTCCCGGCATTACGGGAACCGCCTCGCTGGCGACGGCGGATGCGCCGGCAGATCACGCGCCCGCCCCCGGGACGATCAAGCCCGGCCCGCTCACCGCTGGCATAACCAGGCCTGACGAACATCCCGACGCCACGCGCTCACGCCTGCTGGCCGAAGCGCTGGACGGCAGCAGCAGTGCGATCCTGATCTGCGATCTGCAATCGCGCCTGCTCTACGCAAATGAGGGCTTCCAGCGCATGTTCGGCTATACCGAAGCCGAACTGGTGGGCAAGCGTCCGTCGGACGTGCTCACCCGCGCGCAAAGCGGCCAGGAAGAAGTGGCGCGCATCCGCGACCGCGCCGACGCGTTGCAGCAGACCCAGGCCGACCTGCTGGTGTACCGCAAGGACGGCACGCCGCTGTGGATCTCGCTCAACTTCAATCCGATCTACGACGCCAGGCATCTGCCATCGCATTACGTGGCGGTGCTGACCGACATCACCGACACCAAGATGCATGAGGTGCTGCAGCACCGCGTGCTCGAGGCGCTGGTGCAGGAGCGGCCGCTGATCGAGGTGATGACGCTGATCTGCACCGAGGTCGAGCGCATCGCACCGGACGTGCTGGCCACGGTCATGAGCGCGGACAATCAGGGCTGCCTGCATTCGCTGGCCGCACCCAGCCTGCCGCCGGAATACGCCGATGCGGTCAACGGTTTGAAGATCGCGCCGGGTGCAGGCGCCTGCGGCACGGCCGCCTGGCGCGGCCGCCCGGTGATGGTGGAAGACATCGCCACCGACCCGCTGTTTGCGCAATTCCGCGAACTCTTGCTGCCGATGGGTTTGCGCGCGTGCTGGAGCACGCCGATCCGCTCCAACAGCGCACGCGTGCTCGGTACCTTCGCGCTGTATTACCGCAGGGCGCAGCGTGCCGATGCGTGGCACGTACGCCTCACCGATCTGTGCCAGCAGCTGTGCACGCTGGCGCTGGAACGCGAACAGATCCGCCAACGCGTGCATCAACTCGCGTTCTACGATGCGCTGACCGGCCTGCCCAACCGCATCATGTTCAGCGCACGCGCCGAGCAAGCACTGACGCAGGCCGAATACGCCGGCGAACCGGCCACGTTGATGTTCATCAACATCGACCGCTTCAAGTTGATCAACGACAGCCAGGGCCATGCCGCCGGCGACGGGCTGTTGCGCGACATCGCCTTGCGCATCGGCGAACAGCTGACCGCCACAGCCATGCTGGCGCGCCTGGCCGGCGACGAATTCGCACTCGCGCTGCCGCAATGCAGCGCCGAGCAGGCCAGTGCCGCCGCAGAACGCGTACTGGGCACCATTGCCAGGCCGCTGCCGGTCGGGCACATGACCGTGCATCCCTCGGCCAGTATCGGCGTGGCGATGTTTCCCGAGGACGGGCGCGACATCAACATCCTGCTGCGGCATGCCGATCTGGCCATGAATCGCGCCAAGCAGGAAGGCGGCGGGCGGTTCCGCTTCTTCAGTTCCGACATGAACCGCATGGCGCAGGAGCGCGTTGCGCTGGAAGCGGAGCTGCGCCAGGCCATCGGCCGCGATCAACTGCAACTGCACTACCAACCGCAGTTGCACAGCGCCGCACCGCACGCGCTATACGGCGTGGAAGCGCTATTGCGCTGGAATCATCCGCAAATGGGCGCCATTTCGCCGGCGCGGTTTCTGCCGGTGGCCGAAGAACAAGGCATGATGCCGCAGCTCAACGACTGGGTGCTGCGCAGCGCCTGTCGGCAGATCGCCGATTGGCGCAAGCGTGGCGTGCCGGTGTCGCGCGTGTCGGTGAACCTGTCGGCGAGCAGCTTCGAAAGCCCGCGCATGCTCAGCGACCTGTTGCGCCTGATCGCCGACATGGGCGCGCAGCCCTCCGACCTCACGCTGGAAATGACCGAGAGCGTGATGCTCTCCGGGCAACCCGGCGTCCTGGAAAACCTGCACGCCATCCGCGAAGCCGGCATCTCGTTGTCGCTGGACGACTTCGGCACCGGCTACTCGAGCCTGAGCCACCTGCATCGCCTGCCGATCGACGAACTCAAGCTGGACATGAGCTTCGTGCGCGACATCGAACACAGCGAAGACGCCCGCGCCCTCACCACCTCGGTGCTGCGCATCGGCGAGCATCTGCGCAAGCACGTGGTTGCCGAAGGCGTGGAAAACGAAGCCCAACGCCTGTTCCTCGCCGACCTCGGCTGCGAAGTGCTGCAGGGCTATCTATTTTCGCGGCCATTGCCGGCAGCGGCACTGGAAGCCTGGTTGGGTGCGCAGTCTTAGAGCGGCTCACGACACGACGTCGTGGTTTGGCAGGCTGTTCTCATAGCGTTTCTACGCCCACATCAGCAGATCGAAGCAAATTGCCGGAAGGCAAAACATCTGATCTGGTGCTTCTGTGCAGGGCCCTTGCCCGCACACCATCGCAGGACACGCCGCAAGTACGTCCTTGTAGGCTCTTACGCGGCATCCATGCCGCGTAAGGTCCCGCGACGGCGAGCGGGCAAAGACCAGTCGAGAGGATCGGTGTGCATGGCAACAGCAGGAACGGCGGCCGGCGGGTTAGATGCAGCGCTGGTTCCATGGACCTTGTGCGATCTGGCTGACGTGGTCTGAATTCCAAAACTTTCCGTCGAAGGCGGGCCGCAAGTTGCTTGGGTTTGCTCCTATCGCTAAATAGCCATGCACCCATGCATGCAGGCGACAAAGCCGTTGCGTTTAATGGCCTCGCTCAAGTCATCTCGCTTTTGCGGTTGCATCAGTGCACGACCAACTTAGGAGGCGTGATGTCCTTGCCGGTTCCGGGACCCTTGGCGGCATGGATGCCGCCAAGGAGCCTCCACGGACGGATTCACGGCGTGTCCCGGAAGTGGTGAGGGCATCGCGCCCTCGACCAACCGGCTTTGCTGGTTTGAAACGGCAGACAGCGCTCAAAGCAGGTTGTCCTGAGCTCAGGCTGCACGACATGGAAGAAGCGAACACAAAGCACCTGATCTGGCGCTTCGGTGCAGGGTCCTTGCCCGCCCACCATCGCAGGACACGCCGCAAGTACGTCCATGTAGGCTCTTACGCGGCATCCATGCCGCGTAAGGTCCCGCGACGGTGGGCGGGCAAGGACCAAGTGAGGTGTTCGGTGCTCATGGTTGCAAGCAGCGCCAAGTGAAGTGGCCGGTGCTCATGTTTGCAAGCAACGCACGATGTCGTTCTGATCGCCAGATCAGCAGCACATCATGAGAGCGGTGCCTGTGCCTGAGCGCTGCCTTCAAGCGCGCGCCTTTCCATCCGCGTCGAATCCGATGCCACGGTGCGCTTCAACCAACCCAGCAATTGCGCAGTGACGAACGCCGGATTCTCCAGCGAGGCGATATGCCCTGCATCGGGGATCAGCTCGTAGTCGCAACCGATCACCTCGGCCATCAACCACAATTCTTCCGGCGGCCTCGGAATATCGTCTGCGCCGCCAAGCAGGAAGGTGCTGGCCGGATTCAGCGCGGACATCGCCTCCAGGCGATCCGCGCGCCCGAAGATCAGCCGGCCCAGCGGCACAATCGAGGTGCGCAACTGCTCGGCCGACAGCGCGGCCAGGCGCTGCGCAAACGCAGCCGGCAGTGCGGAATTCAGATCGATGCCGGGGCGGAAAAAGATCGGCACGATCGCCTCGATCAACGCAGGCGTCACCTGCCCGGCCGCTTCGATCGCATCGAGCAGAGCGAAATAACGCGTTTGCGTGGCTTGCGGCTCGGCACCCAGGAAGGTATCCATCAGCACCAGGCTGCGCACGCGCTGCGGTGCCAGCAACGCCAGCTCGGCGCCCCACATGCCGCCGACCGACAGGCCGACCACCGCGCATTGCGGCAGTTCCAGCACATCCAGCAACAGCAGCATCTGCTTGGCAAGATCGCCAACCGTCTGCGTGCTTGTTGGCAATGCTGCTGATTGCCCGTGCCCCCACAACTCGGGAACGATGACCCGATAGTGCTGCGAAAGCGCCTGGATCTGCGGCTCCCACATGGCCGCGTCCCAGAGATAACTGTGGCCAAGCAACACCGGAAACCCTTGACCGTGTTGTGCGTAGTGCAGCGTTTGACCAGCGATCGTGCAAGTGGGCATTGGAGATCAATCAGAGCGATGGGAGCGGCGCCACTCTAGACCTCCGGACTTCAGATTTTTGTTGCAATGCGATAGCCGAGTTAACTGCGATTGCCTTAACTCCCGACATCACGCAGCTAAAACGAAGTCATCGCCCGAATAACGAAAAACGCCCGGCATTGCCGGGCGTCTTCGAACAGGTGATCAGCCAGCTGGATCAGGCAGCGACGGTGTCGGCCACGTCCTGATATTCCTGGATCTGATCGAAGTTCATGTAGCGGTAGATCTGATCGCCACTGGTCTTGATCACGCCCACATCGGCCATGTACTCGTCCTTGGTCGGGATGCGGCCCAGACGCGAGCAGATCGCCGCCAGTTCCGCCGAACCCAGGTACACGTTGGTGTTGCGGCCCAGACGATTCGGGAAGTTACGCGTGGAGGTGGAGAACACCGTGGCGCCCTCGCGTGCCTGCGCCTGGTTGCCCATGCACAGCGAGCAGCCCGGCATTTCCATGCGTGCACCAGCCGCGCCGAAGGTGCCGTAATGGCCTTCCTTGGTCAGCTCGGAGGCGTCCATCTTGGTCGGCGGTGCAACCCACAGACGGGTCGGGATATCGCGCTTGCCTTCCAGCAACTTGGCAGCGGCACGGAAGTGACCGATGTTGGTCATGCACGAACCGATGAACACCTCGTCGATCGCCGCACCGGCCACGTCGGACAGCGTCTTGACGTCGTCCGGGTCGTTCGGGCACGCCACGATCGGCTCGTGGATGTCGGCCAGGTCGATCTCGATGACGGCGGCGTACTCGGCGTCGGCATCGGGCTGCAGCAGCTGCGGATCGGCCAGCCACTCTTCCATCTTCTTGATGCGGCGGCCCAGCGTGCGCGCATCGGCATAGCCTTCGGCAATCATCCAGCGCAGCAGGGTGATGTTGCTGGTCAGGTATTCGATGATCGGCGCCTTGTCCAGGTGCACGGTGCAACCGGCCGCCGAACGCTCGGCCGAGGCATCGGACAACTCGAACGCCTGTTCCACCTTCAGGTTCGGCAGGCCTTCGATTTCCAGGATGCGGCCGGAGAAGATGTTCTTCTTGCCCTGCTTGGCCACGGTCAGCAGACCGTCCTTGATCGCATACAGCGGGATCGCGTTGACCAGGTCACGCAGGGTCACGCCCGGCTGCATCTCACCCTTGAAGCGCACCAGCACGCTCTCGGGCATGTCCAGCGGCATCACGCCGGTGGCGGCGGCGAAGGCCACCAGGCCGGAGCCGGCCGGGAACGAAATGCCGATCGGGAAACGCGTGTGCGAGTCGCCACCGGTACCGACGGTGTCGGGCAGCAGCATGCGATTGAGCCAGCTGTGGATCACGCCATCGCCCGGACGCAGCGACACGCCGCCACGGGTGGAGATGAACTCCGGCAAGGTGTGGTGGGTCTTGACGTCGACCGGCTTCGGGTAGGCCGCGGTGTGGCAGAACGACTGCATCACCAGGTCGGCCGAGAAGCCCAGGCAGGCCAGGTCCTTCAACTCGTCGCGAGTCATCGGGCCAGTGGTGTCCTGCGAGCCCACCGAGGTCATCTTCGGTTCGCAATAGGTGCCCGGGCGCATGCCCTGGCCTTCCGGCAAGCCGCAGGCGCGGCCGACCATCTTCTGCGCCAGCGAGAAGCCCTTGCCGGTATCCGGCGGGTCCATCGGCAGGCGGAACAGGTCAGAGGCCGGCAGGCCCAGGAACTCGCGCGCCTTGGCGGTCAGGCCGCGGCCGACAATCAGCGGAATGCGGCCACCGGCGCGCACTTCGTCGAACAGCACATCCGACTTCATCGCGAACTCGGCGATCACCTGCCCGTTCTTCAGCGCCTTGCCGTCATACGGACGCAGCTCGACCACATCGCCGTGCTCCATCTGCGACACGTCCAGCTCGATCGGCAACGCGCCGGCGTCTTCCATCGTGTTGTAGAAGATCGGGGCGATCTTCGAACCAAGGCACACGCCGCCGAAGCGCTTGTTCGGAATGAACGGAATGTCCTCGCCGGTCCACCACAGCACCGAGTTGGTCGCCGACTTGCGCGAGGAACCGGTACCGACCACATCGCCCACGTAGGCGACCAGATGGCCCTTGTCCTTGAGATCGGCGATGGCCTGAATCGGGCCGCGCTTACCGTCTTCTTCCGGCTCGAAGGCCGCGCCGTCGCGCTTGTTCTTCAGCATCGCCAGCGCGTGCAGCGGGATGTCCGGGCGCGTGGTGGCATCCGGGGCCGGCGACAGGTCGTCGGTGTTGGTCTCGCCCGGCACCTTGAACACGGTGACGGTCATGCTCTGCGGCACTTCCGGCTTGCTGGTGAACCACTCGGCATCGGCCCAGCTCTGCAGCACGGCCTTGGCATGCGCATTACCGGCTTCGGCCTTTTCCTGCACGTCGTGGAAGGCGTCGAACACCAGCAAGGTGTGCTTGAGCGCTTCGGCGGCGGTGGCGCCCAGCTCGGCGTTATCGAGCAGGTCGATCAGCGGCTGGATGTTGTAGCCACCCAGCATGGTGCCGAGCAGTTCGGTCGCACGCGTGGGGCTGATCAGCGCGGTTTTCTCGGTGCCGAAGGCCACCGCAGCCAGGTACGAAGCCTTGACCTTGGCGGCATCGTCGACGCCGGCCGGCACGCGCTGGCTGAGCAGCTCGACCAGGAATTCTTCTTCGCCCGCCGGCGGAGCCTTCAGCAGCTCGATGACCTCGGCGGTCTGCTGCGCGGTCAGCGGCAGCGGCGGGATACCGAGCGCGGCGCGCTCTGCAACGTGGTGGCGGTAGGCTTCCAACATGCGGATTCTCCGAAAGACAACAGTGAATGTGTAGACGCGAAACGTGGATCAGCTTGCGGGTTTGGGAACAACGATCTTCAAACCCTTGAAGTAGTCGCGGAAAAAGCCCTCGTCGCGGGTGATCAACCCGTCGCACTGGAGCATCGCGTGGGCACCGATCAGGAAATCGGCCACCACCCGCTCGCGCTTGCCGCCGCGCGCGCGGAAGCGCTTGTTCATATGGCCGGCGCGCACCGCCGCCGCTTCCTGGGTGGCTTCGTAACGCACCCCGATCGAGGCCAGGGTTTCCATCAGGTCGACCTGGGTATCGAGCATGGCCAGCACCTCGGCCACCACCGCATCGCAGACCACCACTTCGTCGCGCGCCAACGCATCGCCGATGCAGATCTCCGACACTTCGCCGTAGACCGCATCGCCGACCAGGATGTCGAGCAGCACCGAGGAATCCAGGGCAATCATGGGTCGAACGGATCCCCGGGGGCGCGGCCGCGGATGGCGCGCATCGCCTCGTCGGTGCTGGTCAGCCCGTCGACCAGCTTGAACTTGCCGCGCACCTTGCGCAGCGCCTCGCTGACGTCCTTGCGCAGGATGATGCGCCCGCCGTCGAGCTCGATCTTGAGCGTGGTGCCCTTGGTCAGGCCCAGGGCATCGCGCACGGCCTTGGGCAGCGTGATCTGCCCGCGTTCGGCAACTGTGGCTTCCATGGAGGTGGCCCCGGCAGAAAGTATGCGCCGATTTTACATACTTGACTTGTCGTACTCAAGGCCACATACCCTGTCCTGCAACCGAACGTACACACTGAATTGGTCACACTGTTCCAAACAGACCTACAGCCTGCAGCCATAGGAGTGATGCATGAGCGATTCCTTTTCCACCCGCACCTCGCTTGAGGTCCACGGCAAGCGCTACGAGTACTACAGCCTGCCGAAGCTGGGCGAGCGCTTCGATATCGGCCACCTGCCCTATTCGATGAAGATCCTGCTGGAGAACCTGCTCCGGCACGAGGACGGCGGTGTCACCGTCGGCAAGGACCATATCGAAGCGGTCGCCAAGTGGGACCCCAAGGCCGAGCCCGATATCGAAATCGCCTTCATGCCCGCCCGCGTGGTGCTGCAGGACTTCACGGGCGTGCCATGCGTGGTCGACCTGGCCGCGATGCGCGATGCCGTGGTCACGCTCGGCGGCAACGCCGACCAGATCAACCCGCAGATCCCCTCCGAGCTGGTTATCGACCACTCGGTGCAGGTGGACGTGTTCGGCTCGGCCGATGCGCTCGACCTCAACGGCAAGATCGAATTCCAGCGCAACCAGGAACGCTACGGCTTCCTGCGCTGGGGCCAGAAGGCGTTCGAAAACTTCAAGGTGGTGCCGCCCAACACCGGCATCGTCCACCAGGTGAACCTGGAAAATCTGGCGCGCGTGGTGATGAGCGCGGACAAGGAAGGGACACAGATCGCGTACCCGGACACCGTGTTCGGCACCGACAGCCATACCACCATGATCAACGGCATCGGCGTGTTGGGCTGGGGCGTGGGCGGGATCGAGGCCGAGGCCGCAATGCTGGGGCAGCCCTCGTCCATGCTGATTCCGCAGGTGGTCGGCTTCAAGCTCAGCGGCAAGCTGCCCGAAGGCGCCACCGCCACCGATCTGGTGCTCACCGTCACCCAGATGCTGCGCAAGGCCGGTGTGGTCGGCAAGTTCGTCGAGTTCTACGGCGAAGGCCTGCAGCATCTGCCGCTGGCCGACCGCGCCACCATCGGCAACATGGCACCGGAATACGGCGCCACCTGCGGCATCTTCCCGGTCGACGACGAATCGCTGACCTATCTGCGCCTGTCCGGTCGCAGCGAGGAGCAGATCGCGCTGGTCGAGGCCTATGCCAAGGCGCAGGGCCTGTGGCACGACGCCAACACCCCGCCGGCGCAGTACAGCGCCACGCTGGAGCTGGACATGGGCGAGGTCAAGCCGTCGCTGGCCGGCCCCAAGCGCCCGCAGGACCGCGTGCTGCTGGAAGACATGCAGTCCAACTTCCGCGAGAGCCTCAAGCCGTTCGTGGACGCGCGCAGCAAGCGCCTGACCGACATCAAGCAGGAAGACCGGCTGAAGAACGAAGGCGGCGGCGGCACCGCGGTCGGCGCCAAGGCAGCGCAGGCCGAGAGTTCCACCAACAGCGGTGCCGGCTGGCAGCTGCGCGACGGCTCGGTGGTGATCGCCGCGATCACCTCGTGTACCAACACCTCCAACCCGGCAGTGATGCTGGGTGCCGGCCTGCTCGCGCGTAACGCGGCGGCCAGGGGGCTGAAGGCGCAGCCGTGGGTGAAGACCTCGCTCGGGCCGGGCTCGCGCGTGGTCACCGATTACCTGAGCAAGGCCGGCGTGCTCGCCGATCTGGAAACGCTCGGTTTCTACGTGGTCGGCTATGGCTGCACCACCTGCATCGGCAACTCCGGCCCGCTGCCGGACGATGTGTCTGCGGCAATCGCCAAGGACGACCTGGTGGTGTCTTCGGTGTTGTCGGGCAACCGCAACTTCGAAGGCCGCGTGCATCCCGAAGTGAAGATGAACTACCTCGCCTCGCCGCCGCTGGTGGTGGCGTATGCGATCGCCGGTACCACCGACATCAACCTCACCACCGATCCGCTGGGCACCGGTAGCGACGGGCAGCCGGTGTATCTGCGCGATATCTGGCCGAGCAACAAGGAAATCGGCGACACCATCGCCGCCACCGTCGGCCCGGAAATGTTCAAGCAGAACTACGCCGACGTGTTCAAGGGCGACAGCCGCTGGAACACCATCGCCTCCCCGGATGGTGCGCTGTACGAATGGGACGCAGCCTCGACCTACATCAAGAACCCGCCCTACTTCGACGGCATGACCATGCAGGTCGGCCACGTCGAGGACGTGCACGGTGCGCGCATCATGGGCCTGTTCGGCGACTCGATCACTACCGACCACATCTCGCCGGCCGGCAACATCAAGAAGGATTCACCGGCGGGCCGCTTCCTGCAGGAGCGCGGCGTGCAACCGGCCGACTTCAACAGCTACGGCAGCCGCCGCGGCAATGACGACGTGATGGTGCGCGGCACCTTCGCCAATATCCGCATCAAGAACCTGATGTTCGGTGGCGAAGAAGGCGGCAACACGCTGTACTACGGAAAGGACGGCGCGGCGCCGGAAAAACTGGCGATCTACGATGCGGCAGTGAAGTACAAGGCCGACGGCGTGCCGCTGGTGGTGCTGGCCGGCAAGGAATACGGCACCGGCTCCTCGCGCGACTGGGCGGCCAAGGGCACCAACCTGCTCGGCGTCAAGGCGGTGATCGCCGAGAGCTTCGAGCGTATCCATCGCTCCAATCTGGTCGGCATGGGCGTGCTGCCGCTGCAGTTCCTGGAGAACGAAAACGCGCAGACGCTGGGCCTGGATGGTTCGGAAGTGCTGGACATCACCGGCCTGCAGGACGGCGCCAGCCGCCGTGCCACCGTGGATGCCAGAAAGTCCGACGGCAGCGTCAAGCAGTTCCAGGTCAAGGTGCTGCTGCTGACGCCCAAGGAAGTGGAGTACTTCAAGCACGGCGGCCTGCTGCAGTACGTGCTGCGCCAACTGGCCGCACGCAAGGCGGCCTGATCGCAAGGTACGCTGCGCCATCAGCTCGACGACACTCCCGCCGCCAGGCGGGAGTGTCGTTTTGGGTGGCCAGAACTTGCCGACGCTGGACGAGCGAAGCATCGTCGGACGCAGCAAGACGCTGCACGCGACGCAGCGCGACGGGGAGATACCTTGCCACCAGACACCGGCCGCGCTCGCCTGATGATGCGCGCCCCGGAATCGCCGTCCTCACCGCCCCGCGGGCTCCCATTGCGCGTGAGTCAGCTGCCAGTCGCCGTCCTGCAGGCGCCAGCCGGTGGTCACCTGATAGGTCTGTGCCTGCTCGGGCAGCCAGCGTCCGCTGCCACCGGTCAGCAGCGCGGTGAAGCGCACGCGCGCGGTGTCATCGCGCACTTGCACATCCACCGGCCCCAGGGTCACGCCGATGCGGCGGTTGCCCAGCATCTGCAGTTGCATCAACCGTCGCAGGCCGGCTGCGTCCAGCCCTTGTTCGCCGACAAAGTCCTCGGCCACCGGCGCCATCGCCTCACCAATCTCGCGCGCCTCGATCGCCTGATGCATCGCTTCGAGTGTTGCGCGCAGCCGTTGCTCCGGTGCGGCACGCGTGCAACCGCTCAGGGCCACGACCAAAATCGCGACCAACCCGACCCGCCACCGCGCTTGAATGCTGCTCTGCATCACGCTTCGCCTTTTCCATCCATGACGGTATGCTGCCCGCTGTTGTAGTGCCGTGGAACACACCGCGGCACGTACCGAATACCCTGGAGGGGGGCAGATGAATCAGGCACGTCCTTGGTTGCAAAGTTATCCGGCCGGCGTCGCCGCCGAGATCGATCTGGAGCAGTTCCGTACCGTGGCCGAGGTGTTCGCCACCTCGGTCAAGCGGTTTGCCGACCGCCCCGCGTATCACAGCTTCGGCAAGACCATCACCTATCGCGAAGCTGATCAGCTGGTCGAGCAGTTCGCCGCCTATCTGCTTGGCGAACTGCAGTTGAAGAAAGGCGACCGCGTTGCCCTGATGATGCCCAACTGTCTGCAGTATCCGGTCGCCACCTTCGGCATCCTGCGTGCCGGCCTGACCGTGGTCAACGTCAATCCGCTCTACACCCCGCGCGAGCTGAAGCATCAGCTGATCGACTCCGGCGCCAGCGTGCTGGTGGTGATCGACAACTTCGGCACCACCGTGCAGCAGGTCATCGCCGACACCCCGGTCAAGCAGGTGATCACCACCGGGCTGGGCGACATGCTCGGTTTCCCGAAAGCGGCGCTGGTCAACTTCGTCGTCAAGTACGTCAAGAAGCTGGTGCCCGATTACCGCCTCAATGGCGCGATCCGTTTCCGCGACGCACTGGCGCTGGGCCGCAAGCACAGCATGCCGACCTTGCAGATCGAGCCCGACGACATCGCCTTCCTGCAGTACACCGGCGGCACCACCGGCGTGGCCAAGGGCGCGATGCTCACCCACCGCAATCTGGTGGCCAACATGCAGCAGGCCCATCAGTGGCTTGCCGGCACCGGCAAGCTGGAAGAAGGCGCCGAGGTGGTGATCACCGCGCTGCCGCTGTACCACATCTTTGCATTGACGGCCAACGGCCTGGTCTTCATGAAGATCGGCGGCTGCAATCACCTGATCAGCAATCCGCGCGACATGCCCGGCTTCGTCAAGGAACTGAAGAAGACCCGCTTCACCGCCTTCACCGGGGTCAACACGCTGTTCAACGGCCTGCTCAATACCCCCGGCTTCGATCAGGTGAATTTCTCGTCGCTCAAGATGACCCTGGGCGGTGGCATGGCGGTGCAACGTTCGGTCGCCGAACGCTGGAAAAAGGTCACCGGCCTGACCCTGGTCGAGGCCTACGGCCTGACCGAAACCTCGCCGGCCGCCTGCATCAACCCGATGGACCTGAAGGACTACAACGGCTCGATCGGCCTGCCGATTCCGTCCACCGATGCCTGCATCAAGGACGACGCCGGCGCGGCGCTGCCATTGGGCGAGATCGGCGAGCTGTGCATCAAGGGTCCGCAGGTGATGAAGGGCTACTGGAAGAAGCCCGAAGAAACCGCCAAGGTCATGGATGCCGACGGCTGGCTGCATACCGGCGATATCGCGCGGATGGACGAACAGGGCTTTGTCTACATCGTCGACCGCAAGAAGGACATGATCCTGGTGTCCGGCTTCAACGTGTATCCGAACGAGATCGAGGACGTGATTGCCGAGATGCCCGGCGTGCTGGAAGTGGCCGCCGTCGGCGTACCGGACGAGAAGTCCGGCGAGATCGTCAAGGCCGTCATCGTGAAGAAGGACCCTGCCCTAACCGCTGACGCCGTCAAGGCGCACTGCCGCGCCAACCTGACCGGCTACAAGCAGCCGCGAGTGATCGAATTCCGCAAGGAATTGCCGAAAACCAATGTCGGCAAGATCCTGCGCCGCGAATTGCGGGATGCGCCCAAGGGATAATCCACCTACGCCAGCGCAGATCGACAGCCACCCGGCTGTTATCCAACGCCCGCACTGCCGCCAGGCTTGCGGGCGTTTGTTTTTGAAGGCTTCGGACGGAACGTTCGTTTCGGACGGCCAGCGTGCGACGACGCGCGCGCCGGAATAAGGGCCGATTTGCACTTGGTTATCTGCGCCGTTCTGATGCGTGGAAATACCATCATGCTTTTTCAGAGTTCATGACGGCCACCCAGGGAGTACTTCGGCGGCCCCGGAACGCAGAATCACGGGACACATAATTTCAAGAATGTGCAATTCACAATAAACTACTTTTGCTTGCGGAAATTCACTGAAAGATTCAGGTCATAGGGCTCACCGGATAGAAAGGAAGCCCTCTGCGTTCATGGAGATAGTGCCGGTGTAGCATCGATTCGGAGTGGATCGCGCGCGCCCGCCGGCGTTCACTCTCCCACTGCGGGCTTTTCCAGGATCACGCCCATGAACACGATTGAAAAGATTTCCCTCGGTCGTCCCCACTCCACCATTCGGGTCGATTCTTCGGCTGCTGACGGCACCCACTGGTTGTTCATGCATGCCGATGCGCCTTTTGGCATACGTCCCTGCTGCAGTCCTGAGTTACTGGACGACATCTGGGATGTCATGGGCTCCATCACCCGCGCTCCGCATGAGCGACGCAGTGGGGAACTGCGCCATTTCGTACTCGCCTCCGACGCGGATGCCTTCAATCTCGGTGGCGATCTGGACCTGTTCGCACGCTTGATCCGCGAACAGAATCGCGAGCAACTCATGCGGTATGCGATTCGCTGCGTGGAAGGCGTCCATCACCTGCATACCGGCTTCGGTGGGGATGTGCGCAGCATCGCGCTGCTGCAGGGCGATGCATTGGGAGGCGGACTGGAGATGGCCCTGGCCTGCCACACCATCGTGGCCGAGGAAGGCATCGGCATGGGACTGCCCGAGGTCCTGTTCGGCCTGTTTCCGGGCATGGGCGCATATTCCTTCCTGTGCCGTCGCGTTTCGCCCCATCTGGCAGAGAAGATCATTCTCGATGGACGCATTTACAGCAGCGAAGAAATGCATGCGATGGGGATCGTGGACGTACTCGTACCGAAGGGCCAAGGCGTGGTTGCCACAGAAACGCTGATTCGCCAGCAAAAGCGCATCTCCCACTCCTATCTGGCGATGAACGCCGCACGCAATCTCGCGCAGGCGGTGCCTTACGAGGAATTGCTGCGCATCACCGAAGTCTGGGTAGACACGGCCCTGGCACTCAATGAGAAATCACTGCGCACGATGGGCCGTTTGGTCAAAGCACAGAACCGCCGCGCAGGCGCGGGTGTCGCCTGATTTTGGTGGATCCAATACTGGGGGAATCAGGCCCGGCCTATTGCCGGGCTTCGCTTACCCACGGTCGCCATTCCCGCTGACGCCTCCGTCGGACTTATTTTGAGCACGCTGGGCGAGCGCTTCGCGCCCAAGCTTCAAACCAGTCTTCAGCTGCTCCAGTCTTTGACTCCATTCTGCTCGCAGCTGCGCTTCCGGCAGGCGCATTAACTCACCGCCCTGTTCGGCCAACATCACCAGCCCGAGATTGCTGGAAACACCTTTGACCGCGTGAGCATGCTCGCGTAGACGTGCCCAATCTCCGTCCGCCGCCGCCTTACCGAGCTGGACAACACATGCCGCAGCATCGCTGAGACATTGTTGAATGAACTCGCGTTCGAACTCATTTCCCATCCCCAGTTCCGCCAGCTCGTCGAGCACGGCAGGATCGAGGACTGCGCCGCTTGGGGCCGCGCTACGGGTACCAATGCTCAGATCGGTCTGACGCAGCTTCTGGTTGACCGCGATTTCGGCCAGAGTATCCAGCAACTTGATCGCCGCCACCGGCTTGGCCAGGAATGCATAGGCGCCCGCCTGTTCGCAGCTGCGAATCGACTCGGGGGTGACATCAGCGCTCAATACCACGATCGGGGTTCCCGGCTTACCGCCGGCCTGCATGACCCTCAGCTGCTTCAACATGTCCAGACCGCTGACACCAGGCATATGCAGGTCGACGATGGCCGCGTCGTAGTCGGCTTCGGCCAGCGCATCCAGGACGGCTTCGCCGCCATCAACACAGGTGACGCGATGCCCTGCTTTTTGCAGCAGCCGCTGCAGCACAAGGCGATTTGCCAGATGGTCGTCCGCCACCAGGATCTGCATGCTACGCACGCGGGCACGGTGACGTAGGAACGGATCGGCAAACGCAATTACGTTGCCCGGTATGGTGGTGGACTCCGTCTCGTGCAGCACAGGCGACGGAGTTGCTGCAGGCTTGGCGGTCGCCAGGCCGAACGGCAGTTCAAACCAGAACAAGCTGCCGCCTTCGGGATTTTCCTCAAACCCGATCGCGCCACCCATCGACTGCACCAGCCCCCTGGCGATCGTCGTTCCGAGGCCGCTGCCTTCGAAGCGGCGCGCCAGTCCCGTGTCCGCCTGTTCGAACGCCTCGAACAAACGCGGACGCATATCGACCGGCACACCGATCCCGGTATCGAGCACTTCAAAACGGAGCAGCACACCAGCGCGACCGCTGGCCTCGGTGGCCGCCACCTTCAACTGGACACTGCCGTGGTCGGTGAACTTGACCGCATTGCCGACCAGATTGAGCAGGATCTGCTGCAGATGTCCCGCATCCCCGTGCACACGGGGAGGGACATCTGCGGCGATAGTTGCCTGATAACGCAAGCCCTTGGCCTTGGCCTGCGGCTCCAGGATCAGACCGATTGCCTGCAAGGTGTCATGCACTGCAAAATCGGACGCGTTGATCCGCAGCTTGCCGGCTTCGATGGCCGAGATGTCCAACACCTCCTCCACCAGCGCCAGCAGACTGCGTGTGGAGGCTTGAATGGTTTTCAGGCATTCGCGCTGCTCATCGTCCAGCCGCGTCGTTGCCAATACCTCGGTCATGCCGGACAGACCGTTCAGCGGTGTCCGGAACTCGTGACTCATGTTGGCCAGAAAGCGGCTCTTGGCCTCGCTGGCGCGGCGCGCCTCGGCGGTTGCACGGGTCAACTGCCGCAGCAGACTGGAGAAATACAGCGGAACGGCGGCCAGACCAACCGCAAGCCCGACCCCAAGGCGCTGGTTGTGTTGCCAGTATTCGGTCATCGACAGCGTCGTGGAAAAACTCACCACTGCCATTGCCACCGCAAGATACAGATAGCGGTTGCCGTAGCGCAGGCCGTTACCGACGGTGACCCACATCACCACGACATAGACCCAGGCCAGCGGCTCGCCCATCTGGATCATGCCGGCAGCCATCAGCCCGTAGTCGGCCAGCATGCCCAGGATGCGACGCGCATCCGAGCGGTCGGGTCGCCACAGCAGCCATCCAAACAACGCCAGGCCAAGCCCCAGGCCTGTCAGCACGATGACCAAGACACCGGTGTGCTGGTGCAGCGGCAAACTGTGCCGGACGCTCGGCACGAGTACATACGACAGGATCAGGCTGATCAGAACGATGCGGACGATCGCCTGGCCATGTTCGCTGTCAGGTCGATTCATCAACCGCTGCCGGATCCTTCCGAACGGATTCATAGCCTTACACCCCGGGTCGTGCCGATGCGGTCGAGAATTCGCCGCAGATCTGGTCCAGCTGCGCGCGGCCGCGCAGCAGCGCATCCACACAGCGTGGGTCGAACAGGCGACCGCGCTGTGCGTAGAGATAGGCCAGCGCGGCGTCCATGGTCCAGGCCTCCTTGTACGGGCGCGGCGACAGCAGCGCGTCGAAGACGTCGGCCACCGCCACGATGCGCGCTTCCAGCGGAATCGCCTCGCCCACCAGTCCATCCGGGTAGCCGGTGCCGTCGTAGCGCTCGTGGTGACGCAGCGCGATCAGGGCGCCGACCTGGATGAAGCGGTTCTGGCTGCCGCTGAGCAGCTCGTAGCCGATCCGCGGATGCCGCTTCATGATGCTCATCTCGTCGTCGGTGAGCTTGCCCGGCTTGAGCAGCACCGCGTCGGGAATGGCGATCTTGCCCATGTCGTGCAGCGGCGCGGCCATCTCGATGATGCGCACTTCTTCTTCCGACAGGCCGAGCTGCTCGGCGATCAGGCCGGCCACGTGCGACATGCGCTCCAGGAAGGCGCTGGTGCCCGAGTCGCGGTACTCGATGGCGCGCGCCAGCCGTGACAGCGTCTCGCGTTCGCGCTCCTCGACCTCGTTCATGCTGGCCAGCAGACGCTGCTCCAGCGACAGTGCGCGTTGCTTGACGCTTTCGCTCTGCTGACGCAGCTGCAGCAAATTGGCGCAGCGCGCACGCAGTTCGCGCGGGCGGATCGGCTTGACCAGGAAATCGATCACGCCCGCTTCCAGCGCCGCCTGGCGGATCGGCTCGTCGCCGACGATGGTGATCAGGATGATCGGAATATCGCGATGGCTGGGCAGCCGGCGCAGACGCCGGGCGAACTCCAGGCCATCCATGCCGGGCATGCGGTAGTCGAGCAGCAACAGATCCACCCGTCCGGCCTCGCACCACGCCAGCGCGTCGAGCGGGTCACCGAAATCGTGGACTTTCAACTCCGGTGCGATGTCCTCGATGACGTGGCGCAGCATCGTCCGCGCAGACATCTGGTCATCGACAATGACGATGTTCAATCCCAGATCCGCCTTTTCCGACCAGCTTCCCGATGGATCCGCCGACGATACGCCGGCAAGATTACCCAAAACATCCTGCATAGCCGTTGCTCCTCTATCCCGAGAACGGAAAAGCGATGACGCCGGCCGCTGTGCCGACTCCCCCGACGATACGCCATTCGGGGCTCCGCTCTAGCATATGCAGTATCTGTGCCGTCGGCACGCCGACGACACAAAAAAGATCAGGCTTCCGGACGCATGTACGGGAACAGCAGCACATCGCGGATCGAGGTGCTGCCGGTCAGCAGCATCACCAGCCGGTCGATGCCGATGCCCAGGCCGCCGGTCGGCGCCATGCCGTACTCCAACGCACGGATGTAATCGGCGTCGTAATGCATCGCTTCGTCGTCGCCACCGTCCTTGGCCTGCACCTGCGCCTGGAAGCGCGCGGCCTGGTCTTCCGGGTCGTTGAGCTCGGAGAAGCCGTTGGCGAGCTCCTTGCCGTTGATGAACAGCTCGAAGCGGTCGGTGTACCCCGGCTCGGTGTCGCTGGAACGCGCCAGCGGCGACACCTCGACCGGGTGGTCGGTGATGAAGGTCGGCTGCACCAGGGTGTGTTCCACGGTGGCCTCGAAGATTTCCAGCAGCAGCTTGCCCCAGCCGTAGGACGGCTTGACCTTGATCTTCAGCCGCTCGCAGTGGCGCAGCAGCGCATCGCGATCGGTGCAATCGGCCGCGCTGATCTCCGGATTGTGGTGACGAACGGCCTCATCCATGCGCCAGCGCCGGAAAGCCGGCGCCAGATCGATGGCGGCGCCGTCCCAGTTCACCTGAGTGGTGCCCAGCACCGACTGCGCGGTGTCGCGGATCACCTGCTCGGTCAGGTCCATGATCTCGTGGTACGTGGCATAGGCCTCGTAGAGCTCGAGCATGGTGAACTCGGGGTTGTGCCGGGTCGACACGCCCTCGTTGCGGAAGTTGCGGTTGATCTCGTAGACCCGCTCCAGCCCACCGACCACCAGCCGCTTGAGGTACAGCTCCGGCGCCACGCGCAGGTACAGGTCCAGATCCAGCGCGTTGTGGTGGGTGGTGAACGGCTTGGCGGTGGCGCCACCGGGGATGTAATGCATCATCGGCGTTTCCACTTCCAGGAAGCGGCGCGTATCCAGCCAGGCGCGGATCGCGCGGATGATCCTGGAGCGCTTGATGAAGACCTCGCGCGCCTCCGGGGTGACGATCAGATCGACGTAGCGCTGGCGATAGCGCTGCTCCACGTCCGACAGGCCGTGCCACTTGTCGGGCAACGGACGCAGCGACTTGGTCAGCAGGCGCAGCGCACTGGCCTTGACCGACAGCTCGCCGGTCTTGGTGCGGGTCAGCCCGCCCTCCACCGCCACGATGTCGCCGACATCCCAGCCCTTGAACGCGGCATAGGCATCGCCCAGCACATTGCCCTGCAGGAACAGCTGCACGCGCCCGGACTCGTCCTGGATCTGCGCAAAGCTGGCCTTGCCCATCACCCGCTTGGCCATCAGGCGGCCGGCCATCCTGACCGTGCGCCCGCTCGCTTCCAGCGCCTCGGAGGTCCAGGTGTCGGCATCGGCGAACTCCGCCTGCAGATCGCCGGCAAAGTGTTCGCGCACAAAATCGTTGGGATAGGCGATGCCCTGGCCGCGCAACGCGCCCAGTTTCGCGCGACGCTCGGCGATGAGGCTGTTCTCGTCGGCGGGGATCTGCGGCGCGGGGGTCTGTTCGGTCATGGCGGGAATCGGTCTGCGATAGGTCGGGCGCGTGCCCGGTGGAGAATGCGGAACCGGGCTGGCCGGTTCCTGCGTTTTACGGTGTATCGGTGACAACTGCACGGCGCAACGGGACTGCGTGGCGATGTACAGGCTGCGCGGCGCTGCACATGTCGCAGCGTCCGCGAAAAAAGACGTCGCTGCGCGGCGGGCGCGGCGACGTCTTGCTGCAGTCAGGCATCCAGGCGTTTGGAGCCTGCCGCCAGACCGGCCTTGAGGCTGGCCTCGACGAATTCGTCCAGGTCGCCGTCCAGCACTTTCTGCGTGTCGCTGCGTTCGATGCCGGTGCGCAGATCCTTGATGCGGCTCTGGTCGAGCACGTAATTGCGGATCTGGCTGCCCCAGCCGATGTCGGACTTGGTGGCTTCCAGCGCGTCGCGCTCGACGTTGCGCTTCTGCACTTCCAGCTCGTACAACTTGGCGGCCAGCATCTTCATCGCGTTGTCGCGGTTCTGGTGCTGGCTGCGGCCGGTCTGGCAGGCGACCACGGTATTGGTCGGAATATGCGTGATACGCACCGCCGATTCGGTCTTGTTGACGTGCTGACCACCGGCGCCGGAGGAGCGATACACGTCGGTGCGCAGATCGGCCGGGTTGATGTCGATCTCGATGTTGTCGTCCACTTCCGGCGACACGAACACCGAGGTGAAGCTGGTATGCCGGCGGTTGTCCGAATCGAACGGCGACTTGCGCACCAGCCGGTGCACGCCGATCTCGGTCTTCAGCCAGCCGTAGGCGTACTCGCCCTCGATGCGGATCGTGGCCGACTTGATGCCCGCCACTTCGCCGCCGGACACTTCCATCAGCTCGGTCTTCCAGCCACGCGACTCGGCCCAGCGCAGGTACATGCGTAACAGGATTTCGGCCCAGTCCTGCGCCTCGGTGCCGCCGGCGCCGGCCTGGATGTCGACGAACGCGTTGGCGCCGTCCATCTGGCCGGAGAACATGCGCTGGAATTCCAGCTTTTCGACATGGGCCTGGTACTTGTCCAGATCGGCGATCACCGCCACCGCGGTGTCTTCGTCCTGCTCGCTTTCGGCCAGTTCCAGCAGATCGCCGGCATCACTCAGGCCGGTCAGCACATCGGCGATGCCGATGACGGTCTTTTCCAGCATCGAGCGCTCGCGGCCCAGGGCCTGCGCGCGCTCGGCGTCGTTCCACACATCGGGGCTCTCAAGCTCCCGGCTGACTTCTTCTAGACGCTCTTTCTTGACGTCGTAGTCAAAGATACCCCCTGAGCGAGAGCACGCGATCGTTGAGATCGGTGATGCGCTGGCGGATCGGATTGGTTTCGATCATGACGGACTTCCGGCAAACAAGCTGGCTAGTTTAGCAAGCGGGCGACGGTGGCGGAACGCAGTGGCGATCGTGACGGGCCGCAGTTTCGTGCCGGCCGTGGACGTCATGGCCAGCACTGCAAGCTCAGACTGGAACAAGGCAGCCAGGAGGCGGCTCAGACGACGAGCGCCTGTGCTCATCTGCCACTGCAAAGCCCTCGGTGCGATCGCAGGGCTGACAGCCTGGACAACCGTCAGCCCTGTGCGGCCTCGACACGCTGCGGTGTAGGCGCCTGCCCTGCCACCGCCCGCAACGCGGCCAGGTAACGGCGACTGCACGGCAGCACGGTGGCGTCGGCCAGGTGCACGCGGGCGTCGCCGGATTCCAGCGGCTCGATCGCCTGTACGCGTGCCAGCTGCACCAGATAGCTGCGGTGGATGCGCACAAACACGGCAGGATCGAGCCTGGCCTCGATCGCGGCCATCGTGCTGCGCAGTGGGTAATCGTGGCCGCGTACATGCAGATTGACGTAGTTGCCCGACGCCTGGACCCATTCGATGTCGGCGGTGGCGACCAGGAAGTCGCGCCCCAGCTTGCGCACCAGAAAACGTTCCGGACGGTCCAGCGGTTCGACCGGCGGGCCTTCGTCTGGCGCAGCCAGCAGATGCGCCTCGCCCTGCCGACGCCGGCCATACCATGCCAGCGCATGTCGTAACGCCACCAGCAGGGCAAAGGTGCGCAGATCCTTGGAGAGTTCATACAGCCACTGCAACCGCAAGGCACCGAAATCGTAGTGCGCACCGACCGCCAGATAGACCAGCTTGCGCAGCAGCACCATGCCGCTCACGTGCAGCAGCCACCAGACAAGTGCGGCCGCAATATAAAGAGGAACGCGCCGCCGCCAGACGTCGGCATGCAATGGCCAACGCGTGCAGAGCCAGATCAGCGGCGGCAAGAGCAGCAGTGAGACAGTCGCGCTGCTCAGCTCCCAGGTCAGCACCTGCCACAGCAGCAGCGGCTGACCGTCGCGCCGTGCTGCCAGCCATGTGCTCGCGGTGTTGCCCAGCGCGCTGCCATAGAAAACCAGCAGCCAGATCAACGCTACCCAGCGCCTGCCCGCGCTGGCATCGCTGTCGGTCTCGTGTGCGATAGCCCCGGACACAGGTGAATTCATCCGCGCATTCTATGCAAACCGCCCGTTTGCCGTCCCCGGTTCGTCCCTGTGGGACCGCAACTGGTCACTCGGGGACGGCATTGCCGCCCTTGGCGCAGCTGTTTGGGGCCTGCGTTGCCGAGGATGCGGGCATGCCTCCTGCCGACACCACCATGACCGAACGCCGTCACGATATCGATGCCTTGCGCGTCTTCGCCTTCGCACTGCTGATCCTCTATCACGTGGGCATGGCCTATGTGGCCGACTGGGATTTCCACCTCAAGAGCGTGCACACCGCGCAGTGGCTGCAATGGCCGATGATCGTGCTCAACCGCTGGCGGATGCCCCTGCTGTTCATGATCTCCGGCATCGCGATCGGGCTGGCGCGGCCGCAGGCCAGGCCCTGGCGCTTTGCCTTGCAGCGCTGCGGGCGATTGCTGCCGCCGCTGTTGTTCGGCATGTTCGTGGTGGTCGCGGTGCAGGCCTATTGCCAGGGCGTGAGCAACGGCAAGGTCAGCCCGGGCTTCGGCAGCTTCCTGCTGCGCTACTGGCAGGTGCGGCCGTGGCCGGCCGGGAGTTTCGACGGGTGGGAGCACGGCATCACCTGGAACCATCTGTGGTATCTGGCCTATCTACTGCCCTACACCATCGCCTTGATGGCGCTGGTGTCGCTGACCCGAGCGCTGCGGTTGGCCGCGTGGCCGCGCTTACCCGCTGCGCTGGCGGTGCCGGCACTGCTGCTGTTGCCGATCCTGTGGGAAGCGTTCTGCGTGCTGTGGGTAATGCCGCGGCATCCGCCCACCCACGCGCTGTTTGGCGACTGGTTCGTGCACGCCGAATCGTTTCCGCTGTTCGTCCTGGGGTATCTGTTGGCACGCCGCGAACGCTTCTGGCAGTTGGCCGTACAACTGCGCTGGCTCACCTTGGTCGCCGCGCTGGTGGCGATCGGCACCGAACTGGGCATTCGCTATGCCAGCATCCAGGGGCAGACTGCGCAACTGGGTGCACCGCTGGCCGCGCTGCCGTGGGAGGCGATCGAACACAGCGCACGGGCCGCCTACACCTGGCTGGCGCTGCTGACGATTCTCGGCTGGGCAAGGCTTCGATGGAATCGCCCGTTCCGCTGGCTGCCGTACTGCACGGAGGCGGTGTTCCCGTGGTACATCCTGCACCAAAGCCTGATCATCGTGACGCTGTACTGGCTGATGCCGCTGCATCTGAATGCCTGGCTGGAGCCGGCGCTGGTGATCGCCGCCACCGTGATCGGCTGCCTGGCGTTGCATGAGTTTGCGATCCGCCGGGTGCGCTGGTTGCGTCCCTTGTTCGGATTGCGTGCACGCAGGCCGCGACCGGCGAGCAAGACCGACAGCGCGCCGGTGCCGTCATGAAAATGTTGCGCAGGCGTGTCCCGCTTCGGCATGCGACGCACTGGACGGCCCGTCGGCAGCAACGCAAGATGCCCGCCGGATACGCTCTTTCGAAGACACCATGCGCCCTACCCTGCTTGCCGCCACCTTGTTGCTCGCACCCGTCGCCGCCCTTGCCGATGCGCCGGTCGGCATTGCCTTCGATCACCAGGACTGGACCATCGCCTGCGACAACACCCGCACCTGCCGCGCTGCCGGTTATCAGCCGGATGACGACGGCAGCACGCCGGTATCGGTCTTGCTGACGCGCAAGGCCGGTGCCGGGCAAGCGGTCACCGCCGAGTTGGTGCTGGGCCAGTACGACGAGATCAAGATGCCGGCATCGCTCACCTTGCGCATCGACCAGCGCGACCTGGGCAAGCTGACACTAAATCGCGACAGCGGCACCGCTCCGCTGACCAGCGCGCAGGTGACCGCGCTGCTGGCCGCACTGACCCGCAGCAGCAAGATCGTGGCGCTCGGCAACGATGGTCGCCGCTGGCAGCTGTCCGACCGCGGCGCCGCAGCGGTGCTGCTGAAGATGGACGAGTTCCAGGGTCGGCTGGGCACGCGTGGCGCACTGGTGCGCAAGGGCGATCGCGACGACGCTGCAGTGCTGCCGGCCGTGCCCGCACCGCAGGTGCGAGCAGTCAGACTCGCAGCAACGCAAGCAGCCGATGCGCGCCTGGGCACACTGCCGGCGCTCTATCAAGCACTGCGTGCCAGCTTGCCGGCCGATGAGGAATGCAAGGGACTGCAGGCCGGTGACGCAACCGAGCCGCTGACGGTTACCCGGCTCAGCAGCGACAAACTGCTGGTCTCGACCGACTGCTGGATGGGCGCCTACAACGTCGGCACCGGTTTCTGGGTCATCAATGCACGCGCGCCGTTCGCGCCGACGTTGGTGACCACGCACGCCAGCGATATCGACGGTTCCACCATCCTTGCATCGCAGAAGGGCCGCGGCCTGGGCGACTGCTACAGCGAGGCCAGCTGGACCTGGGACGGCCGCCGTTTTGTGCCGACCTCCAAATCCACCTCCGGCCTGTGTCGGCTGGTGGCCGCTGGCGGGGCGTGGGAATTGCCGACCTTGGTGACCGAGGTCAAGAAGGCGCCCTGATCGAGGCGAGAACGGTGCGAGCGTGCGCTTGCACTGCCCTGCAAGACGCCTTGAGCGGCGAACGGAACTACTTTGCCGCCATCATCAGGCAGGCGCCACTTGCGGCATGTACCACCAAGTGCATGCCGGCTGTGGGTGCGCCGTCCCGTGTAGAGCGGTTGATGTGCAGCCTGGCTGCAGGGCCGCGCTGTCGCCCCTACCGAAGCCCGCGATTGACAGCCGCGCGCTCAGCCCGTGACTGCCGCCGGCTCGCAGTGCTCGACGATCAACTGCACCGCGGTGCCGCCGCGATAGTCGTCGCTGACCAGGCGGTACGCCAGCCGCACCATGCGTGCCGGCTCGCTGCCGCGCCAGCCGTTGAAGTGGATGGCGTTGAGCGGTTCGGCGCGGCCGGCGCAGCGCAGGGTGAGCTTGAGATGGCGTTCCTTGAGCAGGCGCCATTGCAGCACTTCGAACTGACCATCGAACAGCGGCTCGGGAAAGCCCTGCCCCCACGGCCCGGCCACGCGCAGCGCCTCTGCATGCAGGTGATCGAGTTCGTGCACAGCCAGTTCGCCATCGCTGTGCAATTCGGCATGCAGCAGCGAGGCGTCGACCATCGCCTGCACCTGGCGCTGGAATGCCTGTTCAAAGGTCGCGAGCGCGGCATGCTCCAGACTCAGCCCGGCCGCCATCGCATGCCCGCCGAACTTCTGGATCAGGCCCGGGTGGCGCGCATCCACTGCCGCCAGCACATCGCGGATATGCAGGCCGGGGATCGAACGTGCCGAACCACGCAGCTGACTGCTGCCCGGCTCGGCCGGCGCCAATGCAATCACCGGGCGATGCAGGCGGTCCTTGAGCTTGGAGGCGACCAGGCCGATCACGCCCGGGTGCCAGTCGGCATCGAACAGGCACGCGGCGATCGGCAACGCGCCATCGGCATCCAGCACCACCTTGGTGACGGCCTGCTCGGCATCGTCGGTCATCAACTGCTGCACCGCCCGTCGCTCGGCGTTGATCTCTTCCAGCATGCCGGCGATCTCGCGCGCCCGGTTCCAGTCCTCGCTGAGCAGCAGCTCGATGCCCAGCGCCATGTCTTCCAGCCGGCCGGCTGCGTTGAGACGCGGGCCCAATGCAAATCCGATATCGCTGGCGCTCAAGCGCGCCACGTCGCGGCCGCTGGCATCGATCAAGGCGCGCAGGCCGATGCAACCCTTGCCTTCGCGCAGGCGGCGCAGGCCGGCCGACACCAGCGCCCGGTTGTTGGTGTCCAGCGGCACCAGATCGGCAACGGTGCCGACTGCCACCAGGTCCAGCAATACCGACAGATCCGGTTCGGCGCGCTCGGCGAAGGCACCGCGCGCGCGCAGCACGCCGCGCAAGGCCATCAGCACATAGAAGATCACCCCGACCCCGGCCAGGGATTTGCTCGGGAAGCGATCGTTGGCCAGATTCGGATCGACGATCGCATCGGCCGGCGGCAGCACCTCGCCAGGCAGGTGGTGGTCGGTGACCAGCACCGTCCAGCCGCGCGCCTTGGCGGCGGCCACGCCGGCGTGGCAGGCGATGCCGTGATCGACCGTGACCAGCAGATCCGGCTGCAATGCGGCCAGCTCCTCCACCAGTGCCGGCGACAGGCCATAGCCATGCACCATGCGATTGGGTACCGCGTGATGCACATCCAGCGCGCCGAGCATGCGCAAGCCACGCACGCCGACCGCACAGGCGGTGGCGCCATCGCAGTCGAAATCGCCCACCACCAGGATGCGCCGTTGCCGGGCGATCGCATCGGCCAGCAACTCGGCCGCCACGTCACTGTTGTGCAGCAACTGCGGCGACAGCAACTGACCCAGGCGCGGCTGCGCGCCGTGCGTATCGGTAACGCCACGCGCGGCATAGATGCGGCGCAGCAGCGGTAACATGGCATCGGGCCAGCTGCCGGCCTGCCCGGGCGGGCGCCGGACGATCCGCGGGGTGGAGGTCATTGCGCCAGCTGTACGCGCGGCTTGCGCCAGAAACGCCAGCGTTGCGCATGCGTCAGCGACACGGTTTCGCCGTCCTGGAAATCCAGCACCAGCCGATCCAGTTCGCCGCGTGCCATCGCCGCCAGCAGCGGCGCCACCGCGTCGTCGCTGAACTGCTGCAGCGAGCGCAGATGGCGCAGGTCCACCAACGCATCCACGCGTTGTTCGCCCTGCGCATCGGCACCGGCCGCCAGCGCCAGCGCACGTAGGAGTGATTCGCGGCTGCGTACCTGACGGTGCGGCGAGCTGACCGCATGCGGCAGCACGCCACCGCCCCAGAACCACAGCGAATTGATCGCCGGCTTGCCGCTGGCCACGCGGCCCTCGTTCCAGGGATGCTGATGCAGCAGCACCTGCGCCTCGGTCAGCAAGGCACGCCAGCGCCGGCCGATCTCGCCGGCCGGCAGATGCTCGAACAGGTCATCGCCGATCGCCAGATCCGGTGGCGCAAATTCTGGCAATTTGGCATCCGGCGACAGCCGCAGATACCAGCGCGCAGGCGTGGGCGCATCCAGCAGGAAGCCGGCATCGCCAAACATCGGCTTGAGGATGGGCAGCAACACCGCCAGGTCCTCGGCCGTGGGGCCGAGCGCCTCGCCGTAGCCCATCAAGCGCGCGCCCTGCATATCCGGCACCACATAGGCCGGATCGGCACGCACCCAGGTCGCACCGGCCGCATCGCCGGCATCGAGCTGGCGGGTCAACGCGGCCACCGGCCAGTGCGCAGGCGTCAGCGAGAAGTGGCGCTGCAGCTGCGCCACTTCGCCGGGCTCGGCACCTTGCTGGTCGGCACGCGCCAGCGCACGCGCCACCGGCGTGTCGCCCAGTTCACCGGGCAGGCGGCGTTTTTCCGGCAGCAGCAGCGTGGCGGTGGTCATCGGGCGGTGGCGTCGTTCAATCCCGGCCCGTCAGTCCAGATAGGCAACGCTGACCACTTCGTACTCGCGCTGGCCGGCCGGCGCATCGATGGTGACCGAGTCGCCTTCCAGCTTGCCGATCAACGCACGCGCCAGCGGCGAGGAGATCGCGATCATGCCCAGTTTGATGTCCGCTTCCAGATCGCCAACGATCTGGTAGCGCTTCTCTTCGTCGGTCTCGGTGTCGGCCAGCGTCACCGTGGCGCCGAACACGATCTTGTTGCCGGCCGACAGCTTGGTGATGTCGATGATCTCGGCATGCGAGAGCTCGCCTTCCAACTGCTTGATGCGGCCTTCGATGAAGCTCTGCTGCTCGCGCGCGGCGTGGTACTCGGCGTTTTCCTTCAGATCGCCGTGCGCGCGCGCTTCGGCGATCGCGTTGATCACCGCCGGACGCTTGACCGACTTCAGCTGGTCCAGCTCTTCGCGCAGACGCTGCGCGCCCTTTGCCGTCATGGGTGCTCTCATGCTTCCAGCTCCTTGTGCAGTTCCTGCAGCGACCAGACAGGGCCGGTGCCGCGGAATTCCAGCGAATGCACCAGCGCCTTGGCGCCGGCAACGGTGGTCGAATAGGTCACGCGATGCTGCAACGCTTCACGCCGGATCGAGAACGAGTCGGAGATGGCGGCGCGACCTTCGGTGGTGTTGACGATATACACGATCTCGCCGTTCTTGATCGAATCGACGATATGCGGGCGCCCTTCGGCGACCTTGTTGACGATCTCGCAGCTCAGCCCGTTCTGCTGCAGCCAGGCTCCGGTGCCGCGCGTGGCGACCAGCGTATAGCCACGCTCCACCAGCGCCTGCGCCACCGGCAACACGCGCTGCTTGTCCGGATCGCGCACCGACACGAAGGCCTTGCCCACCGGCGGTGCCTTGATGCCGCCGGCCTCCTGCGCACGCGCAAACGCGGCGCTGAAGCTGCGGCCCACGCCCATCACCTCACCGGTGGAGCGCATCTCCGGCCCGAGGATCGGGTCCACGCCCTGGAACTTGGCGAACGGGAAGATCGCCTCCTTCACCGAGTAATAGCCCGGCACGATTTCCTTGGTGGCGCCCTGCTCGGCCAGCGTCTTGCCGGCCATGCAGCGCGCGGCGATCTTGGCCAGCGGCATGCCGATCGCCTTGGACACGAACGGCACGGTACGCGAGGCACGCGGGTTCACTTCCAGCAGGAACACCACGTCGTCGCCGGCCTCGTTCACCTGCACCGCGAACTGGGTGTTCATCAGGCCGACCACGTTCAGGCCTTCGGCCAGCATCACCACCTGACGGCGCAGCTCGGCCTGGGTCTTGGGCGAGAGCGAATACGGCGGCAACGAGCAGGACGAATCGCCCGAATGCACGCCGGCCTCTTCGATGTGTTCCATCAGCCCGCCAAT
This sequence comes from Xanthomonas sp. NCPPB 1826, assembly GCF_056725285.1. Lineage (NCBI taxonomy): Bacteria > Pseudomonadati > Pseudomonadota > Gammaproteobacteria > Lysobacterales > Lysobacteraceae > Xanthomonas > Xanthomonas sp. NCPPB 1826. Next base: position 2,279,864 of record NZ_CM161521.1, on the reverse strand, counting down.
CAGCACGTTGCCGTCCTTGTCGGCAATGATGTCCACGTCCACTTCCACCGCGTTGTCGAGGAAGCGGTCCAGCAGCACCGGCGAATCGTTGGAGACCTTGACCGCGTCGCGCACATAACGCGCCAGGTCGGATTCGCCGTAGACGATTTCCATCGCGCGGCCGCCCAGCACGTAGCTCGGGCGCACCACCAGCGGATAGCCGATTTCGCGCGCCAGCACCAGGGCTTCCTCGGCATTGCGGGCAATGCGGTTCGGCGGCTGCTTCAGGCCCAGCTTGTCGACCAGTTGCTGGAAACGCTCGCGGTCTTCGGCCAGATCGATCGAATCGGGCGAGGTGCCGATCACCGGCACGCCGTTGGCTTCCAGCGCGCGCGCCAGCTTCAGCGGGGTCTGGCCGCCGTACTGCACGATCACGCCCTTGGGTTTTTCCAGCTCGACGATTTCCAGCACGTCTTCCAGCGTCAGCGGCTCGAAGTACAGACGGTCGGAGGTGTCGTAGTCGGTGGACACGGTCTCCGGGTTGCAGTTGACCATGATGGTCTCGTAGCCGTCATCGCGCAGCGCCAGCGCCGCATGCACGCAGCAGTAGTCGAACTCGATGCCCTGGCCGATGCGGTTGGGGCCACCGCCCAGGATCATGATCTTGTCGCGGTCGGTCGGCAGCGCCTCGCACTCGTCCTCGTAGGTCGAATACAGATACGCGGTGCTGGTGGCGAACTCGGCGGCGCAGGAATCCACGCGCTTGTAGACCGGGCGCACCTTGAGCGCGCGACGCAGCGTGCGCACCGATTCCTCATTGGTGCCGGTCAGCTCGGCCAGCCGCGCGTCGGAGAAACCGGCGCGCTTGAGCGTGCGCAGACGCGCCGCATCCAGTGCCGGCATCCCGTCGTCGGCCAGTTGCTGTTCGTGGCTGATCAGTTCTTCGATCTGATCCAGAAACCACGGGTCGATGAACGACAGCGCGTAGACATCGGCCACGCTCATGCCGGCGCGGAACGCATCGGCGACATAGAACAGACGCTCCGGGCCCGGTGCCTTGAGCTCGCGCTTGAGCGCGGCGATATCGTCTTCGCTGCTCAGATCCAGGCCGGTCGGGTCCAGCCCGATCTTGCCGGTTTCCAGGCCACGCAGTGCCTTCTGCAGCGATTCCTGGAAGGTGCGGCCCATCGCCATCACCTCGCCCACCGACTTCATCTGGGTGGTCAGGCGCGCATCGGCCTGCGGGAATTTTTCGAACGCAAAGCGCGGGATCTTGGTGACCACGTAGTCGATCGACGGCTCGAACGAGGCCGGGGTCAGGCCACCGGTGATCTCGTTCTTCAATTCGTCCAGCGTGTAGCCCACCGCCAGCTTGGCGGCGACCTTGGCGATCGGGAAACCGGTGGCCTTGGACGCCAGCGCCGAGGAGCGCGACACGCGCGGGTTCATCTCGATCACCACCACGCGGCCGGTGGTCGGGCTGATGCCGAACTGCACGTTGGAGCCGCCGGTATCCACACCGATCTTGCGCAGCACCGCGATCGAGGCATCGCGCAGGCGCTGGTATTCCTTGTCGGTCAGCGTCTGCGCCGGCGCCACGGTGATCGAGTCGCCGGTATGCACGCCCATCGGATCGAGGTTTTCGATCGCGCAGACGATGATGCAGTTGTCCGCGGTGTCGCGGACCACTTCCATCTCGAATTCCTTCCAGCCCAGCACCGATTCTTCCACCAGCACTTCGGTGGTCGGCGACAGTTCCAGGCCACGGCCGACGATCTCGATCAGCTCTTCGCGGTTGTAGGCGATGCCGCCGCCGCTACCGCCCAGGGTGAAGCTGGGACGGATGATGGTCGGGTAGCCGACCCGGGTCTGGATATCCAGCGCCTCTTCCAGCGTGTGCGCCACTTCGGCGCGGGGGCAATCCAGGCCGATCTCGCCCATCGCCACGCGGAACAGCTCGCGGTCTTCGGCCATGCGGATGGCTTCGCGCTTGGCGCCGATCAGCTCGACGTTGTACTTCTCCAGCACGCCGTGGTCGGCCAGATCCAGCGCGCAGTTCAGCGCGGTCTGACCGCCCATGGTCGGCAGCAGGGCGTCAGGCTTTTCCTTGGCGATGATCTTCTCGACCGTCTGCCAGTTGATCGGCTCGATGTACACCGCATCGGCCATGTCCGGGTCGGTCATGATCGTGGCCGGATTGCTGTTGACCAGCACCACGCGATAGCCCTCGTCGCGCAGCGCCTTGCACGCCTGCGCGCCGGAGTAATCGAACTCGCAGGCCTGGCCGATGACGATCGGGCCGGCGCCGATGATCAGGATGGTTTTTAGGTCGGTGCGCTTTGGCATTTCTTTACTCGATTAGGAACATGCGGCAAGCCGCAGGTGCGGAAGAGTGGCCGCGGCGATCGCATCGCGACGCGGCGTGATAGTGCATCGACTCAGCGGAGTCGAACGCCGGGTTCATCCGGCAGATCCATAGCCGAGGGCGCGCAGGGTGTGCTGAAGCCATTGATACAGCCCGAAGGACGCGGCAAAGCTGCCCAGGATCAGCAGCCAGCCGATCCCGGAGGTCTTGCCCCAACGGCGTACCTTGTCCGGGTCGGTGTTCTGCATGCGGTGGTGAAAGGATTCCCCTCCAGCCACATAGCCGACGCCGAAAACGAAGCACATCGGTACCAGCAAGGCCAGCTTCATGCCGCCGTGCAGCGTGATTGACTGTGCACCAGCGCGTGCCTGCTCCAGCGGCATCCACACGCCCCAATACGTCAGCGCGACGCCCATCAGCACGATCAGCACGCCCATCAAACGAGCGCTCATGCGCGCTTGGCATCCTTGGCCATCAACTCCACGAACCGATCGAACAACGGCCCTACATCGCGCGGGCCCGGCGAGGCTTCCGGGTGGCCCTGGAACGAGAACGCCGGTGCGTCGGTCAGCGCGATGCCCTGATTGGTGCCATCGAACAGCGACCGATGGGTCACCCGCACATTGGCCGGCAGCGTGCTTTCGTCGACCGCAAAGCCATGGTTCTGCGAGGTGATCATCACCCGCCCGCCGTCCAGATCCTGCACCGGATGGTTGGCGCCGTGATGGCCGGTGGTCATCTTGACCGTGCTGGCGCCGGCGGCCAGCGCCAGCAGCTGATGGCCCAGACAGATGCCGAAGGTGGGCACCTGCCTGGCGATCAATTCCTGGATGGCGCTGATGGCGTAATCGCAGGGTTCCGGATCGCCCGGTCCGTTGGACAGGAACACGCCGTCCGGATTCATCGCCAGCACCTCGGCCACCGGCGTGCGTGCCGGCACCACGGTGACGTCGCACCCACGGTCGGCCAGCATGCGCAGGATGTTGAGCTTGACGCCGTAATCGTAAGCAACAACCTTGTGCTTCAGCTCGGCGCGCACGAAGGTGTCGGAATTCAGATCCAGCGAGCCTTCCTGCCAGCTGTAGCTGGTCTCGGTGGAAACCACCTTGGCCAGGTCCATGCCCTTCAGGCCGGGGAAGCTGCGCGCGGCTTCCAGTGCCTTGGCGACATCGATCTCGCCGGCCATCAGTGCGCCGTTCTGGGCGCCCTTCTGCCGCAGCAGGCGGGTCAGCTTGCGGGTGTCGATGCCGGAAATGGCCACCACACCGCGGGCCTGCAACCACTCCGGCAGCGCGACTTCGCTGCGCCAGCTGCTGGGGCGACGCGGCACGTCGCGCACGATCAGGCCGGCGGCCCAGATCTTGCTGGCCTCGTCATCCTGATCGGTAAAGCCGGTGTTGCCGATATGCGGATAGGTCAGCGTGACCATCTGGCGGGCGTAGGAGGGATCGGTCAGGACTTCCTGGTAACCGGTCATGGCGGTGTTGAACACCACTTCGCCGACGGAAAGCCCGTTGGCGCCTACGGATTCGCCCTCGAACACGGTGCCGTCTTCGAGGACAAGGATTGCGGGTTGGGTCACGTGGGGGTCTCGCTCTGGCTGCCTGGGACTCCGATGCGCTTCCGGCCAAATTCCGGTTGCAGCAAAGCGCGGACGCGGTGCTGAGGACCGGTCCGACGCTGGTTCGGGCAAGCGAGAATTGTAAAGGCAAGTGCCCCGGCATGCCAGCCTGGAGAACACTGGTCGCCGCGCTGGCATGGCAATGGCGGGATGAATGCGCCACCGCGATCACTCGCCATTCATGCGCGGCGACGCGCCGGCTTACAGCACCAGATCGCGCACGCGATAGCTGCCGGCCGGCTTGCCGAGCAGCCGCTTGGCCGCATGCAGGGCACCGCGCGCGAAGATGTCGCGGTTGGTGGCGCGGTGCACCAGCTCCACCCGCTCACCCAGCCCGGTGAACTGCACCGTGTGCTCGCCGACGATGTCGCCGGCGCGCAGGCTGGCAAAGCGCGGCTGCGCGCCGCTGCCAGTGGCCGCCTCCCCCAGCGTCAGTGCGGTCCCGGAGGGTGCGTCCTGCTTGTGTACGTGATGCGCCTCGACGATGTCGCAATCCCAGCCCGGCAGGCTGCCGGCGGCACGCTCCACCAGTTCGGTCAGCACCGCAACGCCCAGGCTGAAGTTGGACGCCCACACCAACGGGATCTGTTGCGCGGCCTGCAGCAACGCGGCGCGCTGCGCCTCATCCAGGCCGGTGGTGCCGGACACCAGCGGTTTGCCGCGCTGCGCGCACAGCGCCAGGATCGGTGCGAAGCCCTGCGGCAGGCTGAAGTCGATTGCCACATCGAAGGCCGGCGCACCGCCGAGTTCGCTGGCGGCAAAGTACGGCACACCGTCCACCACGCGCTGCGACGGCGAGCGCCCCACCACCGCACCGACGACGTGCAGCGCCTCGTCTTCGGCAGCCAGGCGCAGCAATGCCTTGCCCATCCGCCCGGAGGCGCCGTGGATCAGAACTTTCACAGGAGACGGTGTCATGGCGGCAGGCCTAGCTGGGCGATGGGGTTGTACAAGATAGCTGGGAATCGGGAATCGGGAATTGTAAAAGCCGGGAATCGGGAATCGGGATTAGGGAATCGTGAGAGCGGATGCGGGTGTGCGCGTTTTACGTGCTGTGGCGCTTTGGCTTGGTGGCGTCCGTGGGGTGCGCGTGGTGGTTGGCACACAACGGCGCGAGCGGTCATGGGTTGGTGAGGGCTGCGTCGCTGCACGCTGGTAAGGACGATTAGGACGCATGGCACACGGCCATCATGGTGGCGCCTGGAAGGTGGCGTTTGCCGACTTCGTGACCGCGATTCCCCAATCCCGACTCCCGAATCCCAAATCTCAGCCCTGCAGCTAGCGCGGCTGAGGCCTTTGATTGCGCGCGATGGTGTTGGCGGCTCTCAGTCGCTTGCGCCGTGCAGGCGTTTGCTCCAGCTCTCTATTTCGCGGCGTTGCAGGCGGCGTTCGAATAGCGCCTGCCATGACGGCACCAGCGGCAGCTGCAGCACCTCGGTGATGGCGGCGACATCGACATCGCGCGCATACAGCAGCTGTTGCAGGCGCGACAGCGTCCATTGCGGATGCGGTCGCTGCTGCAGTGTCAGCGTATCGCCGGCCGCAATGTCGCCGGACTGCAGCACGCGGTAATACCAGCCGGTGCGGCCGGTGTCCTGCACGCGGCGCGCCATGTCGCGCAGGCCGAAACGGTCGGACAGCTTCCAGCATGGCTGACGCAGCTGCGAGACCTCCACCACCGCCGTACCCAATGCAAAGCGATCGCCCAGGCAGACGTCGGCTTCGGTAAGGCCGAGGCTGCTCAGGTTCTCGCCGAATGCGCCGGCCGTCTCCAGCAACGCATGCGCACCGAGCTCGGCCTGCCAGGCGGCGTAGTGCTCACGGGGATAGTGATGGATCGCCTTGTCCGGCCCGCCATGCACACGCCGGTCGCCCTGCTCGTCGCCGTGCAGACCGTCGGGACCGACGTGCACCCTGCCGTCCACCACCCGCTTGTCGATAGCGCTGCGGCTACCGGGCCGGGTGAAGTCGCGTGCGATGCCGATCGCAATGCTGTCGATGGTGGTCGCAAGCGCAGGCGCCTGCACGCCAGCGGTCTGCGTACTCACGCGCCCTGCCCGGGCAATTCGGCCAGCGCCTCGCGTAGCACTTCACCCAGGACCTGGATGCCGGCGTCGATCCTGTCGCCAGGCACGGTGACGAACGACAGCCGCAAGGTATTGACCTGCGGCAAGGTGGCGTAGAACGGCGCGCCCGGCACGAATGCCACATTGCGCGCGATCGCACGCGCCAGCAGCGCGGTGCCATCCAGCCCGGGCGGCAGGGTCACCCACAGGAACATGCCGCCTTCGGGGCGATTCCATTGCACCTGGGGCGGGAAATGCCGATCCAGTGCCTCCAGCATCAGGCTGCATTGACGCGCATACAGCGCGCGGATCTGCGGGATATGCGTGTCCAGGAAATCGTCCTGCAACGTCTGGTGGACCACGCGCTGGGTGAACGAGGGCGTATGCAGATCGGCCGCCTGCTTGGCCTGGATCAGCTTGCCCAGCACCGCTTCGGGCGCGACCACATAGCCCAGCCGCAACCCGGGCGCGAGCACCTTGGAGAACGAACCCATGTAGATGACGCCCTCCGGGTTGAGCGACAGCAGGCTCGGCAGCGGCTGGCCGCTGTAATACAGCTCGCCATACGGATCGTCTTCGACAATCGGCACGCCCGCCTCCGCCGCCCGCGCCACCAGGGCCTGACGGCGCGCCAGCGGCAGCCGGCGACCGGTGGGGTTCTGGAAGTTCGGCAGGCAATACAGAAAGCGCGCATCGGCCAGCACTGCAGGATCCAGCGCGTCCACCACCACCCCGTCCTCGTCCGAGGGCATGCCGACGAAACTCGGCTGGAACAGCGAGAACGCCTGCAGCGCGCCCAGGTAGCTCGGCGTTTCCACCAGCACCTTGCTGCCTTCGTCGATGAAGACCTTGCCGAGCAGGTCCAGACCCTGCTGCGAGCCGGTGGTGATCAACACCTGGCTGGGCCGGATGCTGGCGCCGTCGCGGCTCAGGCGTGTGGCCACCCATTCGCGCAGCGGCGCATAGCCTTCGGTGGGGCCGTATTGCAGCGCGGCCTGCGGCGCATCGCGCAGCACCTGATCGCTGGCCGCGCGCATGCGCTCCACCGGAAAGGTGGCCGGCGACGGCAGCCCGCCGGCGAAGGAAATCACCTCCGGCCGCTCGGTCACCTTGAGGATTTCGCGAATCGCCGAACTGGTCAGCGCCTGCGCACGTCGGGAGATCTGGAAGGAAGTCGTCATCGCGCAAGCATAGCGAAGGCCCGTGGCCGACGCGCTGTGCACTGCAGCGTCGGCTACGCGACCCGGCCAGTGACGGTATCGCTGCTGCACCGACCATCGCCACGCGTCACCACACACGCCTGGGTTGCGGTGGCGCTAACGAACACGCGCTGCAGTGATGCCGATGCACTGGCGCCGATGCCAGCCGGCAAGGCAATCGCTACACGCGCATCCCCTCGCCCAGGATGGTCACCGGCTTCTGTCGTCGACGCGGGTTACGTGCGCAAATCGGCTGGGTCGCGAGCCAGGGCAGCGCGTACCGATCACAGGCAGCCCTTCCGCGCATCGATGGCGCCGGCACGACAATGCGGCAGCAATCGTGCCGACGGCGTTCAGTCGTACGCCGGGCCGACCCAGGCAGTGCCTTCGCTGCGTTCGATCAAGGTCTTCCAGCGCTTGCGGACCAGCTTGTCGCGCGAGCGGAAGGTCATTCGCAAGCCCGGCAAGCCGAGCGTGGCGCGCGTCTCGACCATGGCTGAGGCCTCATCGGCAGCAATCTCGATCCTGGTGATCGACTGCTTGTAGTCGATCACCTCTTCCGGGTTGGTCACATGACGCATCTGACGCAGCACCTGCGCCCATTCGCCATTGGATTTGCAGTACTGCTCGCGCGTGGTGGTCTGCCGCTTCTGATGCGAATCCATGCGGTACAGCACCACCATTTCGAACGCCGGCGCGGTCATCGCGCACAGCGCTTCGCCGTCCTGACCGAGCATGGCCTTGTCGTGCGCGGCGTAGAAATCGCGCACCTGCGCTTCGTCCAGCGCGTTGCCACCGTAGTTATAAATGCCGGCAACCGCCGCCAGGATTGCCAATAACACCAACAACCGCATCTGTGTCCCCTGCACCGCCGCGTCCTGCGGCCGCGCAAGTGTAAGGGATGCGATGGATCAGTGACGACGCGGCGGCGCCGGCCCGCAGCTGTCGCAACCACCGCAGGCCGCGGCGTTCTGCGCGGCCGGCGGTGCCACGCGGCGGCCCAGCGCCCGCATCCACGCAGGCCGCCCATCGCGCAGCAGGCCGATCGCCACTGCGCCACGCAGACGCCGCAGCGTGCCGGGAAATTGCTTCTTCATCACCACCCACAGGCTGAGCAACACCGCCAGCGCGATGACCAGGTATTGCAGCGTAAGTGACAGATCCACTTCAGCCGGCTCCCAGCAGCACGGCCAGCTGGTAGGTCACCAGCGAGGCCAGGTAGGCCAGCGCGAACAGGTACACCGCGCTGACCGTCATCTGCTTCCACGAGTTGGTTTCGCGCTTGATCGTGGCCAGCGTGGAGATGCACATCGGAGCGTAGATGTACCAGACCAGCAGCGACAGCGCGGTGGCCAGCGACCAGCCATCGCTGATCAGCGGCGACAAGGCCTGCGCCGCGGCATCGTCGTCGGCCGCCGACAGCGCGTACACGGTTGCCAGCGAGGCCACCGCGACTTCGCGCGCGGCCAGGCCCGGAATCAGCGCGATGCAGATCTGCCAGTTGAAGCCTAGCGGCGCGAAGAAGACCGCCATCGCATGGCCGATGCGCCCGGCGAAGCTGTAATCGATCGCCGGCAAGGTGGCGTCGGCCGGCGCGGCCGGAAACGACAGCAGGAACCACAGCAGAATGGTCAGGGCCAGAATGATGCCGCCGACGCGCTTGAGGAAGATCAGCGCACGCTCCCACAGCCCCAGCGCCAGGTCGGGCAGATGCGGCAGGCGGTACGACGGCAGCTCCAGCATCAGCGGGTGCTCGCTCTTGTCGCGGCGCCACTTCTTCATTGTCCACGACACCAGCAGCGCGCTGACGATGGCCGCGGCATACAGCCCGAACAGGATCAGGCCCTGCTGATTGAAGATGCCCCACACGGTCTTCTGCGGGATGAAGGCACCGATCAGCAAGGCATACACCGGCAGGCGCGCCGAACACGTCATCAATGGCGCGACCATGATGGTGGCGAGCCGGTCGCGTGGGTCCTGGATGCTGCGGGTGGACATGATGCCCGGCACTGCACAGGCAAAGCTCGACAGCAACGGAATGAATGAGCGCCCGGACAAGCCGGCGGCAGACATCATGCGGTCGAGCAGGAAGGCCGCGCGCGGCAGGTAGCCGGACTCCTCCAGCGCCAGGATGAAGGCGAACAGGATCAGGATCTGCGGCAGGAATTTGATCACCCCGCCCAGGCCGGTGATGATGCCGTCCTTGAGCAGGCTGTTGAGCGGGCCCTCCGGCAGCGTGGTGCCCGCCCACTCGCCCAGCATCGCGGTGCCGGCATCGATCAGGTCCATCACTGGGTTGGCCCAGGCATACACCGCCTGGAAGATCAGGAACATCACCACCGCCAGCGTGACCAGGCCCCAGAGCGGGTGCAGCAGCCAGCGGTCCAGCGCATCGTCCACGCGCGAGGTCCGCGTCGGCATGGTCACCGCCGCACTCAGGATCTGTCGCACCTGCGCATGGTAGTTGCCATCGGCAGGCGGCGTGGCGCTCGGTGCCGCCAGGCGCGCGGCCTGCGCGTCGATGCGCTCGACCAGCGCCTTGGCTCCGCCGCGGCGTACCGCCACCGTTTCCACCACCGGCACCCCGAGCGCCTGTTCCAGCGCCGGCAGGTCGATGACGATGCCGCGCCGCTGCGCCGCATCGACCATGTTCAAGGCCACGATCATCGGCCGGCCCAGCTCGCGCAGCTCCAGCGCAAAGCGCAGATGCAGGCGCAGGTTGGTCGCATCCATCACGCAGACCAGCACGTCCGGTGCCGGTTCGCCGGGGTAAAAGCCACGGCACAGGTCGCGGGTGATCGCCTCGTCCAGGCTGGCCGGCTGCAGGCTGTAGGCGCCGGGCAGATCCAGCACCGCGAAGTCGCGCCCGGATGGCGCGCGGAACTGCCCTTCCTTGCGTTCGACGGTGACGCCGGTGTAGTTGGCGACCTTCTGCCGGCTGCCGGTCAGCTGATTGAACAGCGCGGTCTTGCCGCTGTTGGGATTGCCCACCAGCGCCAGCCGCAACGGAACGCTTGCCACGCTCATGCCTGTGCTCCATCGACGCGTACCTGCACGCGTGCGGCCTCGCTACGGCGCAGGGCGAACCGGGTGTAACCGACCTGTACCAGCAGCGGTTCGCGCCCGACCGGCCCGGTCGCCAGCACCGTGACTTCTTCGCCGGCGACAAAACCCAGTTCGCGCAGACGCCGGGCGATCGTGTCGTTGGGGAGGCGATCCTCCACGGAATCCACGATGGCGGCGCGATGCAAGGGCATGTCGGACAGCGTCACAAAGACGGCCTGATTGTTAGGAATGGTTCTCAATTCTAGCATCGACGCACCGCGTCATGGCTCAGCCGACCCGTGCCGCTATCATGGTTCGCATCCCATTCATGGACGTTGACGCAATGCAGGACACCGGCTTGATCGTGGAGGACCAGGGAGCGGTCCGCACGTTGCGACTGCACCGCCCGGCGGTGCACAACGCCTTCGATGCGACCTTGATCGGCGCGCTCACCGACGCCTTGCAGCAGGCCGGCCGAGCGGCGCAGATCCGCGTCGTCGTGATCACCGGCGCCGGCGCTGCGTTCTCCGCGGGCGCCGACCTGAACTGGATGCGCGGCATGGCCGGTGCCAGCGAGGCCGACAACGCGGCCGATGCGCTCGCCCTGGCGCGTTTGATGCGCACGCTGGACGAGTTGCCCAAGCCGACCATCGCGCGCGTCAACGGCGCGGCGTTCGGCGGCGGCGTGGGCCTGGTGGCGTGCTGCGATATCGCCATCGGCTGCACCGAGGCGCGCTTCGGGCTGACCGAGAGCAAGCTCGGCCTGCTGCCGGCGGTGATTTCGCCGTATGTGATCGCCGCGATCGGCGCGCGCCAGGCACGGCGCTGGTTCGCCACTGCCGAGATCTTCGACGCGGCCACCGCGCAGCTGCTGGGCCTGTTGCATCAACTGGTGGCCGCCGACCAACTGGATATCGCGGTGGAGCGCCAGGTCCGCCTGTTGTTGGCGGCCGCGCCATTGGCCGCGGCCAGCGCCAAGGCGCTGGTGCGCGCGGTGCTGCCACCGATCGACCGCGACGCCATCGACGCTGCCAATGCCGCGTGGATCGCGCGCCTGCGCGTTTCCGCGGAAGGCCAGGAAGGCCTGGGCGCCTTCCTCGACAAGCGCAGCCCGGCCTGGGTGCCAGAGGGCGCGGCGTGAGCGACTTCGTCCGCATTGTCGAGGTCGGCCCGCGCGATGGCCTGCAGAACGAAGCGACGCCGATCGCCACCGCCGACAAGATCGCCTTGATCGATCAACTCTCCGCGACCGGGCTGCGCAGCATCGAGGCGACCAGCTTCGTCAGCCCGCGCTGGGTGCCGCAGCTGGCCGATGCGGCCGAGGTGTTCGCCGGCATCACCCAGGCGTCGGGCATCGCCTATCCGGTGCTGGTGCCGAACCTGCAGGGCTATGCGCGCGCACGCGCCGCCGGTGTGCAGGAGGTGGCGGTGTTCACCGCGGCGTCGGAGGCCTTCAATCGCACCAATACCAACGCCGGCATCGACGAATCGATCGCGCGCTTTCGGCCGATCCTGGAGCAGGCCGCGCTCGACGGCGTGCGCGTGCGCGGTTACGTCTCCACCGTGCTGGGCTGCCCGTATCAGGGCGCGGTGCCGGTGGCCGACGTGGTCGATGTCGCGCAACGGTTGTACGCACTGGGCTGCTACGAGATTTCGCTGGGCGACACCATCGGCGTCGGCACCCCGGCCAAGGCACGCCAGATGCTGGCCGCGGTGGCGCAGGCGGTCCCGATGCCGGCATTGGCCGTGCACTTCCACGACACCTACGGCCAGGCACTGGCCAACATCGCCGCCTGCCTGGAGCAAGGCGTGCGCGTGGTCGATGCGGCGGTGTCCGGTGCCGGCGGCTGTCCCTACGCCAAGGGCGCCAGCGGCAATGTGGCCAGCGAAGACGTGGTGTATCTGCTGCATGGGCTGGGCATGCCGACCGGCATCGACCTGCCCGCCCTCGCCCGCACCGGCCGCTGGCTGGCGCAGCTGCTGGGTCGCGAGACCGGCAGCAAGGTCGGCAAGGCCTTGGCGGCCGCCGGCTAAGATTTTAGTCCCGCACGCCGCCGCCACGCCCGCGCATCTTCCAGGGCGGTCACACGGACGCTTCGGCTAGAATCGCCGGCTGCGTCGTCACCCGTTCGCCTGCCGGCATCCACCGGCTTCCAGGATTTCCAAGGAACCACCGCATGCAGCCTTCTTCTGTTCTTGCCATCGTCACCGGCGGCGTGTCCGGCCTGGGCCTGGCCGTGGCGCAGCGCATCGTGGCCGACGGCGGCAAGGTCGCCCTGTTCGACGTCAACGCCGACAAGGCCGAGGCGGCGCTGGCACTGCTCGGTGACGGCAACGCGCAGTATTTCGCCACCGACGTCACCGACGAAGCGCAGGTCGCCGCCAACGTGGCGCAGGCCGCGCAGGCGCTGGGCGGGCTCAACCTGGCGGTGAACTGCGCCGGCATCCTGGGTTCGGGCCGCGTGCTCGGCAAGGAAGCGCCGATGCCGCTGGCAACCTTCCGCACCACCGTGCTGGTCAACCTGGTCGGCAGCTTCAACGTGGCCAAGGCCGCGGCCGATGTGATGCAGCACAACAGTGCCGGCGACGACGGCGAGCGCGGCGTGATCATCAACACCGCCTCGGTGGCCGCCTACGAAGGCCAGATCGGCCAGGCCGCCTATGCCGCCAGCAAGGGGGGCGTGGTCGGCATGACCTTGCCGATGGCACGCGAGCTGGCCCGCTTTGGCATCCGCGTGATGACGATCGCACCGGGCGTGTTCTGGACCCCGATGGTGGACGGCATGCCCGAGGCGGTGCAGCAATCGCTGGCTGCGGCGATCCCGTTCCCCTCGCGTCTGGGCCAACCCGACGAATACGCCGACACCGTCGTCTTCATCCTGCGCAATCGCTATCTCAACGGCGACGTGATTCGCCTGGACGGCGGCGTGCGGTTGGCGCCGAAGTAGCGGGGATTGGTGCGTCGGGATTGGGGATTCGTAACAGCACTACTGCCCTGCCCGCCCGCTCCAGCTCTGCTTTGCCAATCCCTAATCCCAAATCACCAATCCCTGACTCATTCCATGAAAGCTAACGACATCAAGAAAGGCAACGTCGTCGAATACAACGGCGGCATCTACCAGATCCGCGACATCGAGCGTAGCTCGCCGCAGGGCCGCGGTGGCAACGTGCGCTTCCGCTTTATCATGTACAGCGTGCCCGGCGGCGCCAAGCTGGACGCCAGCTTCGACGCCGACGACAACCTGCCGGAAGTGGAGTTGCTGCGTCGCCTGTCGACGTTCTCGTACAAGGATGGCGAGGCGTTCGTGTTCATGGACGACGAGGACTTCACACCCTACACGCTGGATGCGGACGTGATCGGCACCGATGCCGGCTACATCATCGACGGGCTGACCGGCATCTACGTGCAGGTGATCGACGACCAACCGGTGGCCGTGCAACTACCGCAGACGGTGACGCTGGAAGTGGTCGAAACCCCGCCCGAACTCAAGGGCGGCACCGCCACCAAGCGGCCCAAGCCGGCCAAGCTCAACACCGGCCTGGAAATCATGGTGCCCGAATACATCACCAACGGTGAGCGCGTGCTGGTCAACACCACCACCGGCGAATTCGCAGGCCGCGCCGACTGATGCGCAAGCTGGTCGTTGTGGTGATGCTGGGGCTGCTGGGCGCCTGCACGGCGCAACCAGCCCCGGCGCCGACAGCCACGCACGCACCTGCGCCGGTGGCCTGCACCGATGCCAAGGTGGACGAGGAGTGGCTGCAACATCCGCCCGGCCTGTGCGGCATGCCGGAGGATGTGCGCACGCTGGTGGAGGACTACGACACCTGCGAGCACTTCGCGGGCGAGGACCCGTACGACGCCGATCGTCGCCACGAGATCGAGGTGGCGATCGCGCAATTCTGCACGCCGGCACCGGCACGGCTTGCAAAGCTACTGAAGCAATACCGCAACAACGCGCGGGTCAGCGAGTGGCTGCGCAAGTATTCGGTGCAGGCGGATCTGCAACCGGCTGGCTGAGGTGCGCCGGCTGGTGTGACAGGTGCCAGCTGTGCAATGCATTGTCCCTGGCCGGAGCACTGGGGACTGGGACTTACAGCTGCAGGCCACAGCGCCTACCTTCTCCCATCGGGAGAAGGTAGGCGCAAAGCGCCGGATGAGGGTACGGGCGAAGCCTCGTGCAGTTGGACTCACACGAGAGCTTCGCCCTATCCTCAGCTCCGCGCCCCGATGGCGCGCAAGCAGTGCCTTCTCGCCCCGCAGGGAGAGCGGCTGGTACCGCGCCCCCGGCGTGGTCCGAATCGCTATTGCGCCTGCAAAGGTATACCCATCTCCGACCGCATTTTGTCGGCAGCCGCATCACCGCGCGCTAGCACGCGCAGGCGTGCGCGCAGGCGCTGCACATTCGCCTCGCCCTGCTCTAGTCCGGCGCGGACGTCGGCCGGCAGTTGCTGCCGCCCCAGCGCCTGCAGCTGTTTCCAGCCGTCGACCAGTACGCCGGTTTCCTGCGCCACGCGCACGCTCAGGTCTTGCTGCTCTTCCGCTTGCGGCAGCCCGTAGCCGGCGCTGCCCAACAGCGTGGCCGGGTGACTGAGCTGGGCCTGCCGCGCGAACAGCGACTGCAGCTGACCCTGCACCGAGTCGCGCCCGGCAGCGCCGGGTGTCAGCAGGCGCTTGAGCGCATCGCGTGCCAGCAACTCCTGGCGGCGCAACGCGGCCTGTTCCAGCAACAACGCTGCAGCGGTCTCGCGTAGACCGCCGCGGTCGAACCACTGCGCACGCGCGTCCGCGCGCGCGTCCAGCCATTGCTCCACGCTGGTCTGCGGCACCGGCAGGCCGCGGCGGATCACCTCGAACATGGTTTGGTAATGCGCTGCCGCCGACTCGAAGTAATAGCCCTGGCGAATCGCCTGCGCAGGGTCGTCCAGCACCTGCATGTCGGCGATGCCGGCGCGCTGCAAGCGCTGCCTCACGCCGCGCGGGGTGATCGACGACAGCCCGGCCGCGGCAAGCCGCGGCACGCCGTCGTGCAGGAGCTTGAAGGTCTCCACCGCGCAGTTGTTGCCGATGAAGTAGTAGCGCCCGTCGTAACTCCAATGCACCTGCGCGGCGCGTGCGAGCAGCGCGGCGATCTCCTCGCGCGTCAGTGTCAGCGGCACCGACGACAGCGCGCGCAGCTCCACCTTGGTGTATTCGTCCACGACCTGATTCAACGGCAATACGAACAGCCGCGAGGGATACGAGCCGGTCAGCCCGCGCCAGCTGGAAATCTGCACATCGCCGACGAAGGCGCGGAACGACAGCACGCGGTGATACTGCAGATCCAGACGGCAATCGGGACCGGGCGTGCGGCCAGGGGCACAGATCACCAGACGCAGCATGCTGTGGCCCCAGCGGCTCATCGGCTGCGCATTGCCCTCGGCCAGCAGGTAGTCCACCGCGTACACACGCGCTGGATCCAGTGCCAGCAGCGACATCGCGCCGGCATCGTTATCAGCTTGCAGGTACGGCAACGTCGTCTCGCAATGGGTTGCATTCGGCATGCCACCGACCTGCTCGGCGAACCAGGCGGCCAGCGCCGGACGCCGGCAGTGATAGTCGGCATCGAGCACGTAGTGTTCGAGATTCACCGCGACGAATTCGGCTGGGCTGCGCCGCTCGTAATCGTCGGGGCTGCGATCGCTGAACCGGTTTGCGCCGCGCCCGATCCGCCAGGGACGCACCTGCCAGCCGGCCAGATCGCGCAGCCGCGGGTCGCGCGACAGGCCGCCGTGCGCACCGCGGTCCAGCACATGCGCCAGTTCATGCACCACGGCGGCCATTGCCGCGCGCGTGGCCGGTGCGCCGGGGTCGGTCTGCGCAGCTGTCGCCTGCACGCTCCAGGCATCCAGCAGCGCACGATCGAGCAGGATGCGCCGGCCGATCGCGCGGCCATGCACGTGTGCCGGCAAGTCCGTACGCCACTGCAGCTGGATCGGTGCATCGATGCGCTGCATCCAGGCCGGCGGCAGACGCTGCGCCACCTGTTTCACCAATGCGTGCGTGGTGTCGATCTGCGCCGCAGACAGGCCCTGCGGATCGACATCGATGCGTAATTCGGCCTGCGCCGCCGGTGCGATCGCTGCGGCCAGCCACAGCCACCAGCACCGGCGAGGAGAACTCACTGGGCCAGGATGGACTGCGCCAGTTCCAGGTCGCTGGACAGCCGCGCCGCATCGCTACGGCTGCGCAACTGCAGCAGCGCCGCTTCCAGCCGCGCGCCGCGGATCGCGCCATCGCTGGCGACGAAGCCGGCGGCATCTTCGCGTGCGTCGGCCACTACCTTGTCGTCGCCGGAACTGCTGCCGGAGGAATTGGATGACCCGGCCGACGATGCACCCGCCGAGGTTCCGGCCAGGCTGGATGCGAAGGTCGCCAGCGGCAGCAGCGTCAAAGCGCAAAACACGAGGGAGCGCATCATTGGCGTATCGATTCCATGTGAAGGTGGTGAAAGACTAACCGGCACGCGTGGCGGCAGGCGCGTCGTCCATCTCGAACAGCTTGCCGGGATTCAGCAAAAGATGAGGATCGAGCACATGTTTGATCCCGCGCATCAAGACGATCTCCTCGGCCGAGCGGGTACTCCACAGGTAGGCTTTCTTGACCAGGCCGATGCCGTGTTCGGCGGAGATGCTGCCGCCAAAACGTTGCAAGGCCTGCGCCAGCAACTTGGTCACCTGATCGCAGGCCGCCACGAAATCTGCCTGGCTGGTGTCGTCGGGCTTGAGCACGTTGATATGCAGATTGCCGTCGCCGATATGGCCGAACCACACCACATCGAAATGCGGATACGCATCGTGCAGCAACGCCTGGGTTTCGGCCAGGAACGCCGGCATCGCCGAGATGCGCACCGACACGTCGTTCTTGTACGGCGTGTAGCGCGCCAGCGCTTCGGTGATGCCTTCGCGCAGTCGCCACAGTTGCGCGGCCTGCGCATCGCTCTGGCTGATCACCCCGTCGCTGACCCAGCCCTGCTCCATGCAGGTTTCGAATGCCGCCATCGCTGCGGCTTCCTGGGCCTCGTCGCCGGCAGCGAATTCGGTGACCACGTAATACGGATGCACCTCGGCAAACGGTGCCTGCGCGCCGTGCGCCAGCACGTGTTCGAGCGCGCGGTCGGTGAAGAATTCGAACGCCTCCAGCCGCAGCTGCGCGCGGAACGCGGCAAACACCTGCATCAGCACCTCGAACGAAGGCAGCGCCAGCAGCATCACGTTGCTGGGCGGCGGCGGGTCGGTCAGTCGCAATGTCGCTTCGACCACCACGCCGAGCGTGCCCTCGGAGCCGATCATCAAATGGCGGAAATCGTAGCCGCTGGAATTCTTCACCAGCGCGTTGTTGAGTTCCAGCAGTTCGCCGGCACCGGTGACCACCTTCAGGCCGGCCACCCAGTCGCGGGTATTGCCGTAGCGGATCACGCGGATGCCGCCGGCATTGGTGGCGATATTGCCGCCGATCGAACACGAGCCGCGCGCGGCGAAATCCACCGGATACACCAGCCCATGCTCGCGCGCGGCGTTGTGCACCGCTTCCAGCGGCATGCCGGCCTGGACGGTGAGCGTGCGATCCACTGCGTTGAACTCCAGCGGCTTGTTCAGGCGCTCCAGGCTCAGCACCAGCTCGCCATTGGCAGCCACCGCACCGCCGGACAAGCCGGTGCGCCCGCCCGAGGGCACTACCGCAACCGCGTTCGCATTGGCCCAGCGCAGCACCGCCTGCACCTCGTCCACCGAACCGGGCAAGGCGATCGCCAGCGGGTTGGGCGTCCAGCGCCGCGTCCAGTCGCGGCCGTAGTGTTCCAGGTCGGCCGGCTCGGTCTTCAAACGCAACGCGGGCACGGCCTGTTGCAACGAAAGGATGCGGGGATCGGTCATGACACACGGCGCTGCAGTAGGAACCGCACAGCGTGCCAGTGCGCGCCAGCCTCGTCCAGTTGCACGACATGGCGCCGCCGCGGCGTTGGATTCAGCTGAAACCGTTGCACCACAAGGACTTTGCCTGCGCAAACACTGCGTTGCGGGCGCCCCATCGCGCGGCCCATCTGGCATAGTTGCCGACCCGATTGCTGCAATGCGCTCCCCCATGTCGCCGAAGAGAACCTCGTTTCCCAAGCAGGACATCCGCGTCCTGTTGCTGGAAGGCATCAGCCAGACTGCCGTGGATGTGTTCCGCGCCGCCGGTTATTCGCAGATCGAATTGCACGCCAAGTCGTTGCCGGAAGACGAGCTCATCGCGCGCATCGCCGAGGCGCATATCGTCGGCATCCGCTCGCGCACGCAGTTGAGCGCCGAGGTGCTGGCGCATGCCAAGCGCCTGATCGCAGTGGGCTGCTTCTGCATCGGCACCAACCAGGTCGATCTGGACGCGGCCGAGCTGGCCGGCATCCCCGTGTTCAACGCGCCCTACTCCAATACCCGCAGCGTGGCCGAGCTGGTCATCGCCGAGGCAATCCTGCTGTTGCGCGGCATCCCGCAGAAGAATGCCGAATGCCATCGCGGTGGGTGGTCCAAGTCGGCCGCCGGCAGCCACGAAACGCGCGGCAAGGTGCTGGGCATCGTCGGTTACGGGCATATTGGCACCCAGGTCGGCGTGCTGGCCGAGTCGCTGGGCATGCAGGTGATCTTCCACGACATCGAAACCAAGCTGTCGCTGGGCAATGCGCGTGCGGCGATCGATCTGGACGACCTGCTGGCACGCTCGGACGTGGTGACCCTGCATGTGCCGGAGACGCCGTCGACCAAGGACATGATCGGCGCGGCGGAAATCGCGCGCATGAAGCACGGCGCGCATCTGATCAACGCCTCGCGCGGCACGGTGATCGACATCGACGCACTGGACGCGGCGCTGAGCTCGGGCCAGATCGGCGGCGCGGCGGTGGACGTGTTCCCGATCGAGCCCAAGGGCAATGGCGATGCGTTCGAATCAAAGTTGACCGCACACGACAACGTGATCCTGACCCCCCACGTCGGCGGCAGCACGCTGGAAGCGCAGGACAATATCGGCATCGAAGTGGCCGCCAAGCTGGTGCGCTACAGCGACAACGGCAGCACCCTGTCGGCAGTGAACTTCCCCGAGGTCACCCTGCCCGAGCACCCCGACAGCCTGCGTCTGCTGCATATCCACCGCAACGTGCCCGGCGTGCTGTCCAAGATCAACGAACTGTTCTCGCGCCACAACGTCAACATCGACGGCCAGTTCCTGCGCACCGATCCCAAGGTGGGCTACGTGGTGATCGACGTCAGCGCCAGCGAGGCGCAGGCCACCGCGTTGAAGGAAGGCCTGGCCTTGATCGAAGGGACCTTGCGGACGCGCATTCTGTACTGAGCGGACTTTGTACCGAGGTGATCCCTTCTCCCAACGGGAGAAGGTGACCCGAAGGGCCGGATGAGGGGCGCTGCGGCCAACTTCGGTGCGTCTGCCATGGCAAACGCGTCGCCACGCGCCAGTAAGGGTGACTCGTAGACTGGCAGCCGATACCTGGCCGTACTCTCCCCAAACATCCGCTCCGCGCCCCGGCCCGCGCTTGCTGCGCGGGCGCTTCCAGGCACGCGCAGCAAGCGCGGGCCGGGGCGCGCAAGCTGTGCCTGCTCGCCCCCACGGGAGAGGGGCTTTGATTCTCAGACCTGAGCATGAAACAACGTTTCATCACTCACCCACTGCTTCCAAGGTCATGACAGCGAATAGCCGAGGCAGCAGCGTGGCCGGGGATTGGTGGAAAGCGGCGCACGGATGTGCCGCGGCGGCGAGTCAGACAGGATGTCTGACCGAGCCGAGCAGCCGATCGCCGGCCGCGCTGCTGCCACCCACCGAAGCCGCTAAGCGACAGGCCAGGCCGCGCTTGTGGCGCGCAAGCTGCGCCTGCTCGCCCCCACGGGAGCGGGGCTTTGATTCTCAGACCTGAGCATGAAAAAACGTCTCATCACTCACCCACTGCTTCCAAGGTCATGACAGCGAATGGCCGAGGCAGCAGCGTGACCGGGGATTGGCGGAAAGCGGCACAAGGACGTGCCGCGGCGGCGAGTCAGACAGGATGTCTGACCGAGCCGAGCAGCCGATCGCCGGCCGCGCTGCTGCCGCCCACCGAAGCCGGCAAGTACCAGGCGTAGTGCCCGCGCTTGCGGCGCGCGCGCCAGTGGCGCGCAAGCAGTGCCTTATCGCCCCGACGAAAGGGGCTTTGACAAGCTGCTCAACGCGCGCGCGCCATCCACTTCTCCGCCATGCGCCGCATCGACGGATCCAGCTGCGGATCGGCAAGCAGTTCGGCGACCGGGCGCCACGCCAGGGCCAGCGATTCTTCGCTGACTTCGAACGCCTCGTCCGCCCCAGCCATCACCACATAGCGCGCGTCGTAATGCCAGTGCCCGGCCACCTCGCCGCGCGCGGGAATCCAGTGCCGGTCCAGGTCGAAAATGGCCGCGTCAGCCAGGCGCAAGCCGGTCAATCCGGATTCCTCCTGCGCCTCGCGCAAGGCCACCTGCGCCAGGTCGCGGTCGCCGTCGGCGTGCCCGCCCAGCTGTAGCCAGCGTTGCAGCTTGCGGTGATGGGTCAGCAACGTGCGCGTGCCATCGGCGCTGACCACCCACGCCGAGCCGGTGAAATGACCTTCGACACGCTCGCGCAGGAACGGGTTGGTGGCATCGTCCAGCAGCTGAGCGAACTGCTCGGCCAGTTCCGCTTCGTCAGGCCAGCGTGCGCGGTAGTCGGCCAATCGCTGTTGCAGGGTTGCATCCACCATCTGTCGTTCCCGGTCGCCCGTTGCGGGCCAGGCGGCCATTATCGCCATTCATGCTGCGTACGTGCTTGTCGTGAGCGTGTAGCTTTGGCAAGGTAGGCCGCTTGCCTGTCCCACCGGGATGCGGCGCACCACCTTCGCCCAGGCGCGCGCGCCTTAGCTTTGCCACTTAGGGATGTACCGAATGCTGAAGTCTCTGTTGAGGGTCAAACCGATCGAGCCCGCTGGACATGTCGATGGGGGCGAACCGGTCGAAGGCAGCCTGCAAGGCGAAGCCACCCTGCAACGCACCCTCACCGCCAAGCACCTGATCATGCTCGGCATCGGCGCGGTAATCGGTGCCGGCATCTTCGTATTGACCGGCCAGGCCGCTGCCAACCATGCAGGCCCGGCGGTGATGCTGTCCTTCGTGTTCGCCGGCATCGCCTGTGCGTTCGCCGGCCTGTGCTACGCAGAATTCGCGGCGATGATGCCGGTCTCCGGCAGCGCCTACTCGTATTCATATGCCACCCTCGGCGAGGGCATCGCCTGGTTCATCGGCTGGTGCCTGGTGCTGGAATACCTGTTCGCCGGCTCCAGCGTTGCGGTCGGCTGGTCCGCCTACCTGATCAGTTTCCTGACCGGCACGCTTGGATTGCCGTTCCCGGCCGAGCTGGCCGGCGCGCCACTGGCCTGGGACGGCCACAACTTTGTCAGCTCCGGAAACCTCATCAACCTGCCGGCCGTGCTGATCGTGGCGGCGGTGAGCATGCTGTGCTACGTCGGCGTCACCCAATCGGCATTCGCCAACGCCATCGTGGTGGCGATCAAGGTGGTGGTGATCTGCCTGTTCGTCGGCTTCGGTATCGCCTACATCGACCCGGCCAACTGGCATCCCTTCATCCCGGAAAATACCGGGCCGGGCCAGTTCGGCTGGGACGGCGTGTTCCGCGCCGCGTCCATCGTGTTCTTTTCCTACATCGGCTTCGACGCGGTCTCCACCTCCGCCGGCGAGACCAAGGATCCGCAGAAGAACATGCCGATCGGCATTCTGGTATCGCTGGCGGTCTGCACCGTCATCTACATCATCGTCTGTGCGGTGTTGACCGGCTTGCTGCCCTACACCCAGCTCGGCACCGCCAAGCCGGTGGCCACCGCGCTGGAAGCGCACCCGCAACTGACCTGGCTCAAGACCGCAGTCGAGATCGGCGCGATCGCCGGCCTGTCCTCGGTGGTGCTGGTGATGCTGATGGCGCAGCCGCGCATCTTCTACACCATGGCCAAGGACGGGTTGATGCCCCGACTATTCGGCAAGGTGCATCCGAAGTTCCATACCCCCTATGTCGGGACGATCTTCGTCGGCGTGGTCGCGGCGTTGCTGGCAGGGTTGATCCCGCTCAGCGTGCTGGGCGAGCTGGTGTCGATGGGCACCCTGCTCGCCTTTGCCACCGTGTGCGCCGGGGTGATGGTGCTGCGTTTCACCAAACCGGATCTGCCGCGGCCGTTCCGGGTGCCGCTGGCGATGCTGATCTGCCCGCTGGGCGCGCTGGCCTGCCTGTTCCTGTTCTTCCAGGCCTTCCAGGAACACTGGAAGGTGTTCGTGGGCTGGACCATGATCGGCCTGGTCATCTATTTCGGTTATGGCATTCGCCATAGCCGGCTGGCCCGTAAGGTTTGATTGCGAGTCCCTCGCAAGAGCCCGCACATCCGTGTGCGGGGATTTGACGACACGAGTCCTTCGCAACAGCCCGCACATCTCGCACACGCCCGCACCGCCACGTGCAGGGATTCAACAGGAACCGCTGCATGTTCAAGCAACTCTGGGCCACCAAGCACCCGCACGCCAGCCACGAGGCGGCCGACGGGCTGGGCCTGCAACGCGCACTCGGGCCCTGGGGGCTGACCGCCCTGGGCATCGGGGCGGTGATCGGCGGCGGCATCTTCGTCATCACCGGCCAGGCCGCGGCAGACCATGCCGGCCCGGCGATCATGCTGTCGTTCGTGCTGGCCGCGGTGTGCTGCGCGTTCTGCGCAATGGCCTACGCCGAGTTCGCGGCGATGGTGCCGGTATCCGGCAGCGCCTACACCTATACCTATGCCACCTTCGGCGAACTGGCGGCCTGGTTCATCGGCTGGATGCTGGTGCTGGAATACGGCGTATCCGCCTCGGCGGTGGCGGTCAGCTGGACCGGCTATTTCCTCAGCCTGCTGGAGCATTTCAACATCCACCTGCCGGCTGCCTTGGTCAGCGCGCCGCTGGACGGCAAGCTGCAGCGCACCGGCGCAATCGCCAACCTGCCCGCCGCCGGTATCGTGCTGCTGCTGACCTGGCTGTGCTACGTGGGCATCCGCAAGTCGTCGGCGATGAACATGGCGATGGTGATCCTCAAGACCGGGCTGATCCTGCTGGTGATCGCGGTGGGCTGGAAGTACGTGGATACCGCCAACTGGCACCCGTTCATTCCGGCCAATGAAGGTCCGGGCAAGTACGGCATGGAAGGCGTGCTGCGCGGCGCGGCGATGGTGTTCTTCGCCTATATCGGCTTCGAGGCAGTGTCGGTGGCGGCACAGGAATCGCACCGCCCGCAACGCGACCTGCCGATCGGCATGATCCTGTCGCTGGTCATCTGCACCGTGCTGTACATCGCCATGGCGGCGGTGATGACCGGCCTGGTGCCCTATACCCTGCTCGGCACCGACGAGCCGGTGGTGACCGCGGTGGCGGCGCATCCGCAGCTGGCCTGGCTGCGCGTGGTGGTGGAAGTCGGCGCGCTGATCGGGCTGTCGTCGGTGGTGCTGGTGATGATCATCGGCCAGCCGCGCATCTTCATGATCATCGCGCGCGACGGGCTGCTGCCGTCGATCTTCACTCGCATCCATCCCAAGTACCGCACCCCGCACGTCAATACCGTGATCACCGGCGTGGGCATCGCCCTGCTGGCAGCGGTGTTCCCGCTGGATGTGCTGGGCGAGCTGACCTCGATGGGCACGCTGATCGCGTTCGCCGCCGTGTGCGCCGGCGTGCTGATCCTGCGCCGCACCCACCCGGAACTGCCGCGTCCGTTCCGCATGCCGGTGGCCTGGCTGATCTGCAGCGCTGGCGTGTTGAGCTGCCTGGCCCTGCTGTCGGCGATGACCCTGCACAACTGGATGTTGATGGGGGTGTGGACGCTGGTCGGGCTGGTGGTCTATTTCGGCTACGGCTATCGCCACAGCCGTCTGCGCGACAGTCGCTGAGCACACGCGTGGGCTGAGAGCGGCTGATAGAACGCCTGCGCGCTGGTCTATCGCAGAGCGGCTGATCTTGGGCGGGCTGATCTGTAGCTTGGTTGGTGGGCGCTTGATCTGCGGCCTGGCTGCAGGGTCCTTGCCCGCCCACCATCGCAGGACACGCCGCAAGTACGTCCCTGTAGGCTCTTACGCGGCATCCATGCCGCGTAAGGTCCCGCGACGGTGGCCGGGCAAGGACCAATCGGGATGGTCGGTGTGCATGTACGAGCAACGCACGATGCACGTTGTTCGACGCCACCTTGTCCGATCCTGATGAGTGAGCTCGATGTCCCGACGCACGTCGCGCGACAGGCAGCTTTATATGCGAGCGCCGACCAATTTTAGGGTGCGGTGCCCTCGCCGATTGCGGGACCGTGTGGCGGCATGGATGCCGCCACCGAGCCTACATGGACGTACTTGCGGCGTGTCCCGCGGGCGGTGAGGGCACCGCGCCCTCGACCAACCAGGCATTTGACCTAGGCTTCTGACTGCATCCAACAACAGACGACTGACAAACCCACCGCGCCCACTGCCAGGCGCGCGCTCTTCACGTTTTGTCGGCCGATCTGGGTACGGGCGTGGCAGGAACAAACCCTGCTGCGCTGCACCTGACCGTAATCCGGCGGGGCAGTAGAATAGGTCCATGAATGCGACCACTGCCCCCCTGCCCTATAGCGCCGCGCGTCTGCACGAGCTGGCGCACCTGCTGATCGGCAATATCCGCGAGCTGGCCCAGGCCGGCTGGACGCCGGCCACCAGCAGCAATTTCTCCCATCGCCTGGACGAACAGCACGCGGCGATCACCGTGTCCGGCCGCGACAAGGGCCGCCTGGTCGAAGAAGACATCATGGTGGTGGACTTCGATGGCCTGGCGGTTGGCCGTCCGTTGCGCCCGTCTGCGGAAACGCTGCTGCATACCCAGCTGTATCGCCGCTTCCCCGAGATCGGCTGCGTGCTGCACACGCATTCGCCGGTGCAGACCATTGCCTCGCGGCTGTACGCCGGCAGCGGGATGATCCGGCTGGAGGGCTATGAGCTGTTGAAAGCCTTCGAAGGCAACACCACACATGAAACGGCGGTGGACGTGCCGGTGTTCGCCAATACGCAGGACATGCAGGTGCTGGCCGCACAGGTCGAGGCCCTGCTGGACAAACAGAGCCTGTGGGGGTATCTCATCGAAGGGCACGGTCTGTATGCCTGGGGCCGCAACATGGCAGAGGCGCGCCGTCACCTGGAGGCCTTCGAATTCCTGCTGCATTGCGAACTCGAGCTGCTGAAGCTGCGCGGCCCGCGCTGAGTCCTCGCCACCTCCCCCCTTCCCTTGTGAGCCAGATCGCCATGAGCCGACTTCGCATCTACAACGATTCCGATCCCAACCTGCCGCAGCTCGATAGCCGCGACGGCGAGCAGATTGCTGCCGAGCTGAGCAAGATCGGCGTGACCTTCGAGCGCTGGAAGGCCAATCAGCCGATCGAGCCGGGCGCATCACCCGAGCAGGTGATGGCAGCCTACCGCGAGGATATCGAGCGGCTCAGCGCCGAGCGCGGGCTGAAGACTGTCGATGTGGTCAGCATCGCGCCGGACAATCCCAAGCGCGAGGAAATGCGCGCCAAGTTCCTGGACGAGCACTTCCACAAGGAAGACGAGGTGCGCTTCTTCGTCGCCGGCTCGGGCCAGTTCACGCTGCACGTGGACAACAAGGTCTACGAGATCGAATGCGTGAAGGACGACCTGATCGCCGTGCCCGACAGCACCCTGCACTGGTTCGACATGGGGCCGGAGCCGCACTTTGTGGCGATCCGCTTCTTCACCGAGCCCGATGGCTGGGTCGGCCACTTCACCGGCACCGAAATCGCCCAACAATTCCCCCGCTACGCCCCCGAGAAACCTCCAAAGGCCAGCTGACGATGACACGACCGCAAGCGATCCTCACCGATATCGAAGGCACCACCAGCAGCATCTCGTTCGTCAAGGACGTGTTGTTTCCGTATGCGCGCCGCGCCATGCCGGCCTACGTGCAGGAGCACGGCGGTCACCCGCAGGTGCGGCACTGGCTCAACCAGGTGGCCGACGAGATCGGCGAGGACGTACCGGACGAAGTCCTGGTCAGCACCCTGCAGACCTGGATCGACGAGGATCGCAAGCACACTGCGCTCAAGGCGTTGCAGGGGATGATCTGGAGCGACGGCTACAAGACCGCCGACTTCACCGCGCACATCTATGCCGATGCGGCGATCCAGCTGCAGGCCTGGCATGCGGCCGGCATTCCGCTGTACGTGTATTCGTCCGGCTCGGTGCCGGCGCAGAAGCTGTTCTTCGCGCATAGCGATGCCGGCGACCTGAGCGGGCTGATCAGCGACTGGTTCGATACCGAGGTCGGCCCCAAGCGCGAGAGCGCCAGCTACCGCCGCATCGCCGAACGCATCGGCGTGCCGCCGGGCGAGATCCTGTTCCTGTCGGACGTGATCGAAGAGCTGGACGCCGCCAAGCGTGCCGGCATGCGTACCGCGTTGCTGGACCGCCTTGAGGATTACCCCTCCCCACGCTCGGCCGACGAGATCGGCAGCCACCAGCGCGTGGAAAGTTTCACCGAGCTGGCGCTGTAAGCGCGATCGGCAAGTCCGCTGCGCTCATCCTCGGGTGAGCGCAGTCGTTACTCCGCGTTGCATGCGCTCCTGATGCATTGCGGTTCAAGCGCGCCGTGCGCACCCGCCTGACGGCAGGCTCGCGGCGCTGTTGCAGGCGTGGCTCAGCCGACCTTGTCGATGCGCAGTGGCGAGACTTGGAAGGCCTGCTGCAGGCAACGTGTTCTGCAAGATGTGCTTGAAGCGGATCGATGGACGTTGTGCAACGTCATGGCCTGCGTTGCGATCACTGCGCCCAGGCGCTCCACCCGTCCTCCCAGACCTCGGCGTTTGTCATGTCGCTGCATTCCCCCTTCGGACCGAACGCCTTGTTGCGGCGACTCTCATTGTTGATCCTCATCGTGGCCTTGATGGCCGGCTGTCACCCCGATGCGGGTGCCGCATTGCCCAAGCAGGCGGCGGCAGGCAAGGATGAGGTCGACCCGGTCGACCAGGCGGCGCTTGCGCAGGCATTGAACGCGCTGCAGCCACAGCGTCCTGGGGTGACCGACCTGTATGTGGTCGGCTTCGCCGGCGATGCCAGCGACGATGTGTTTCGCAACGAGACGCTCTACCTCAGGCAGCTGTTCGAACAACGCTTCGCTGCGCGCGGCCGCGTGGTGACGCTGGTCAACAACCCCGACAATCTGGGCGAGCAGCCGTACGCACCGCTGGCGACCTACGACAACCTGTACGACACGCTCGCCGCAATCGGCAAGCGCATGGATCGCAAGGAAGACGCGCTGCTGCTGTTCGTCACCACCCATGGCACCGAAGACCACACGCTGTACGTGCAGGTGGACCAGAACGAGGAAGACTTCATCAGCCCGCAGGATCTGCGCCAGGCATTGGACGATGCCGGCATCGGCAATCGCATCATCGTGCTGTCGGCGTGCTACTCGGGCGGCTTCATTCCGGCGCTGCGTTCGCCGGACACGTTGATCCTCACCGCCGCGCGCGCCGACCGACCCTCGTTCGGCTGCGGCAACACTTCCAATGCAACCTACTTCGGCCAGGCCTGGCTGATCGATGCGATGAACCGCAGCGACGACCCGCTGGCCGCGTTCGATATGGCCAAGACGGCGATCACCGCGCGCGAGAAGCAGGAAGGCGAACTGCCGTCGTTGCCGCAGCAATCGCTCGGCAAGCGCATCGCGCCGGTGCTGGCACGCTGGCGTGCAGGCCTGCACGCAGGCGCGGCCGTGGCCTACCCGTATCCGCCGCTGGAGACCGCCCCGGACGCCGGGCAGGACCAGGATCCGGAAGCCGATCCCGATAGCAGGTCGCTGGACGATCCGACCAAGGTCAAGGTGCCGGCCGCACCGGCCAGCCCGCGCAAACCGTCGCCCGTGCCGGCACCCGCGACGCCATGAAGATTGCCACGCGCTGAGACTAATTCTCATTTCGTCAGCGCTGGCGCAGCCTCGCTACACTCGCCCGGCCAGCCAGCTCACGCCAGCCAGCATCGATCCCCGCCAGCGCGCCATCGCCTGCCAGCCCGGGTCCCAAAACGCCTCCCTCGTGGAGGCGTTTGTGTTTCCGGCAATAGGGTTCAAGCGTCAACGAACCAACAACCAATCACCGTAGGAGCGCATTTATGCGCGACGGGCTTCACCCAAGAACCCCCGCACCACGCACGCATCCCTATCAGAGATCGGCGCGCTGCAAGCGATACACCGTGCGTGCGCTGTACTGCCCGGTCGGCAGCGATGCGCGTACGTCCACCGCGTGCTCGCCTACCTCCAGCGTGGTCGGCAACGCGCCACGCCATAGATGCGTGGACGGCGTGGCCTCGGGCGAGCGGTCGTAGCCGCGCAATTGCTCGGCCGCATCATCGCGCACGTTCTCGGCCAGCAGGCGCGGATCGGCGCGCTCCACCCGCTTCATCGGCTGCCATGCGCCATTGTCGATGCGCATCTCGACGAGGGTGTTGTCCTGGCCCATGAAGACATTGGCGTAGATCCCCCAGGCCGCATACGCACCCTGGCGCAGCACCTTGGGCGCGTGCAGCAGCAGTTGCGCATCATCGACCGAGCGCGCGACGTGATAGGCCAGCGTGTAGTCGCCGCCGGGCGCGACCTGCAGCACCGCGTACCCGTTCGGCGTTCCGTCGCTCATCGTCGCGTCGGGAATGCCGTCGGCATCCTTGGCGCCGGACCAGAACGCACCGCAGGCCGCGCCGACGTTGTATTCGTGCAGCGGGCGGGCACCCTGCCAACCTTCGTCGGCGCCGTGATCGACCTGTCGCTGGGTATGGCTGTGTGCGCTGAGCACCAGCACATGCGGAAAATCCTTCAACAAGGCGAACAGGCGGCGACGATCGGCATGCCGGAAGGTCTCCTGCCCCGGCGCCGCGTCGAACAACGGAATATGCATGCCCAGCACCAGCAGCCGCTCGCGCGGCAGCTGCGCCAGATAAGCCTGCAGGAACGCGAACTGGTCCTCGCGCAGGCCGCCGACATAGGCCGGTTTGCCGCCTGGCGTATAGATCACATCGTCCAGGAACACGAAGCTGGCGTTGGCCTCTTCCACCGCATAGGTATCCGGGCCGTAAACGGCACGCCAGCTGTCCAGCGAATGCGCATCGTCGCCCGCGTCGACGTTGAGATCGTGATTGCCCGGCACATGGAACCACGGCACCCCCAATTGGGTGGTCACCTTGTTCAAGGCCGGGTACAGGCTCAGATCGTCGCTGACGATATCGCCCAGCGTGGTGCCCAGCCTGGCCGAGGTCTTGCCGACGATCGGTGCCACGATATCGCGCTGGTAGTAGCCCACGTCGGTCAGGCTGGCGGTCTGGCTGTCGGCAAACACCAGCATCTGGAAGCCCTCCTTGCCGGCACTGGCGCGCGGGGTCAGCGCAAAATCCCAGTGCTGCGTGCTGCGCCCGGTTGCGGCGATGCCTGGGTATTTGCGCTTGGCCGAGCCCTTGGGCGCGTAGTGACGCCAGAAACCCGGCAGTCCGTCGGCGGCTGGCACGAAGCTGCGCTCGCCCGGTTTGATCACGAACACCGTCTGCCCGTCGCGCACCGGCAGGCGATAGCGGCCTTGCGCGTCGGTACGTACCAGCTGCTCGCCGTTGGAGACCACTACATCGGCAATGCCCGGCTCATCGGCACTGCGCCCGGCACGCCCGTCGCGTTCTTCGTAGACGGTGCCATCGACAACGGCATCGCGCGCGTACGCGCTTCCCGCGAGCACACCCAGGGCCAACAGAGCGAAGCGAAGCTGCATGCGTTTTCCCGCGCGAAGATCAGCGGAAATTGTACCCGCCCTCGCCAGGCGCACGGCGCGAAAGACACGCCGACACATTCCGTAGGAGCGCACCCGGGCGCGACGTGCATTATCGATAACGCCCGTCGCGCCCGGGTGCGCTCCTACATGACTACGTTACTTGTGCCGCGACTCCAGCAACGCCACCGCGTCGCCCAGGCCCAGGCCACGCGCACGCAGCAGCACGATCAGGTGATACAGCAGGTCGGCAGACTCGCCGAGCAACTCGGCATCGCCCTGAACCACGCCGGCCAAGGCGGTTTCCACGCCCTCCTCGCCCACCTTCTGCGCGATGCGGCGGATGCCCTGCTCGAACAGCTTGGTGGTGTAGCTGCCGTGCGGGCGCTCCTGCTCGCGCGTGGCGATCAAGGCATCCAGGCTGCCGAGGAACTGGCCGGGGGCGCCCGGAAAGCAGCTGGTGCGGCCCAGATGGCAGGTCGGCCCGTGCGGGCGCGCCTGCACCAGCAGCGTGTCGGCGTCGCAATCGGTCTCGATCGACACCACCCGCAACACGTTGCCCGAGCTCTCGCCCTTGGTCCACAGGCGCTGCTTGCTGCGGCTGAAGAAGGTCACTTCGCCACGCTGCTGCGTCACCGCCAGCGCTTCGGCGTTCATGTAGCCCAGCATCAGCACGCGCAGGTTGTCGGCGTCCTGCACGACCACCGGCAACAGGCCCTCGCCCTTGCTCCAGTCCAGCGCGGCGAGCGCGTCGCCCGCTGTCATCTCGTTACTGCCCATCACGTACCTCGATCTGTTGCGCGCGCAGGAATTGCTTGAGTGCCGGGATCGGAATCGCGCCGCTGTGAAACACGCTTGCCGCCAGCGCGCCATCGACATCGGCCTGGTCGAACACGTCGGCAAAATGCTGCATCTCGCCAGCACCGCCGGAGGCGATCAACGGCACGTGGCAGAGCGCGCGCACCTGACGCAGCTGTGCAATGTCGTAACCACGCCGCACGCCGTCGTTGTCCATGCAGTTGAGCACGATCTCGCCCGCACCCAGGCGCTGCGCTTCGGCCACCCAGTCCAGCGTGCGCATCGGCAAGGCCTGGGTCTTGCTCGGGTCGCCGGTATAGCGACGCACGCGCCACTGCCCATCGTCCTCACGAATCGAGTCGACACCGACCACCACGCACTGCACGCCGAAGGCATCGGCCAGCTCGGAGATCAACTGCGGGCGGCCAAGCGCGGGCGAGTTGATCGAAATCTTGTCAGCACCGGCATGCAGCACCGCGCGCGCGGTTTCCACATTACCGATGCCGCCGGCCACGCAGAACGGGATATCGATCAGCCGCGCCACCCGCTCGACCCAGGTGTAGTCGACCGAGCGCCCTTCCGGGCTGGCACCGATGTCGTAGAACACCAGCTCGTCTGCACCCTGGTCGCGGTAGCGCAGCGCCAGTTCGACGATGTCGCCCATGTCGATGTGGTCGCGGAACTTGACGCCCTTGACCACGCGCCCGTCGCGCACGTCCAGGCACGGAATGATGCGGCGGCTCAGCATGCCAGTGCCTCCTTCAATGCCAGATGCCCTTCCAGCAAGGCCTTGCCGAGCACGATGCCGGCGCATCCGGCAGCCTTGGCGGCCGCGACATCGACCAGGTTGCGCGCACCGCCGGACACCTGCACCTGCAACTGCGGCGCCAGCGTGCGCAGGTGCGCGTACAAATCCATATTCGGGCTGGACAGCATGCCGTCGCGTGCGATGTCGGTGCACAGCAGATGCTGCAGGCCGGCCCGCGCGTAACGTACGGCCAACTGATCCAGCGTGGCCTCGGCGGCCTCGGTCCAGCCGTGCACCGGCAACTGCCATACGCCGTCGGCGTCCTGTCGCGTGTCCAGCGCGATGGTCAACCGATCGGCGCCGAATTCCTGCAGCCATTCGATGACGCTGTCGGGCTGGCGCACCGCCAACGAGCCGATTACCACGCGTGCGGCGCCAGCATCGAGGATACGCGCCACATCGGCGCGTGAGCGGACGCCACCACCGGTCTGCACCCGCAAGCCGGTGGCACGTGCAATCTCGCCCAGTGTGGTGGCCAGGGTGTAACCACCGGCCTTTGCCGCATCCAGATCGACCAGATGCATCCACTGCGCGCCGGCACCGGCAAACGCCTGCGCGCGCGGCAGCACATCGTCGCCGTACTGCGTCTCGCGTGCGTAGTCGCCTTGCAGCAGGCGCACCACGCGACCGTTGCGGATATCCAGGGCGGGGTAAACGGTGAAACTCATGGGAAGCTCATCTCAAGAAAATTGCGCAGGATGCGTGCACCGGTTTCGGCCGAACGCTCGGGGTGGAACTGCGCGCCGCAGCGCAGGCCTTGCTGCACCACCGCCGTGAACAGGCCGCCGTGATCGCAGGCGGCCACGGTGTCGGCCGTCACCGGCGCGGCATAACCATGCACGAAATACGCACTGGCACGCGCCGGCAGGCCGTCCAGCAGCGCGGACGCGCGCATCGGCACCAGCTGATTCCAGCCCATATGCGGTACGCGAATGCCGAGCGCCGGCGTCATGTGACGCACGATGCCCGGCAGCAGACCCAGGCAATCGACATCGCCTTCTTCGGAATGCTCGAACAGCAATTGCATCCCTAAGCAGATGCCGATCAGCGGCACCTGCAGTTGTCGCAACGGCTCGACCAGGCCCTGTGCGCGCAGGCGCGACATCGCTTCGGGCGCAGCGCCGACGCCAGGCAGGATCACCCGCTGCGCGCCCTGCAACCCGGCTGCATCGCGTACCAGGCGCGCTTCCACGCCCAGCCGCTCCAACGCGTAGCGCACCGAGCCCAGGTTGGCGCCGCCGGCATCGATCAACGCGACATCGGTCATAGCGCACCCTTGGTGGTGGGCAACGCCGTGCCTTCGCGACGGATCGCCTGGCGCAACGCACGCGCCAGGGCCTTGAAGCAGGCTTCGACCTTGTGGTGATCGTTCTCACCGCGCACGCTCAGGTGCAGGTTCAAACCGGAGGCGTCGCAGATCGAGCGGAAGAAATGCGGCACCAGTTCGGTCGGCATGTCGCCCACGCGCTCGCGTTTGAACTCTCCGTCGAACACGAAGTACGGCCGGCCACTAAAATCCAGCGCGGCACTGGCGATGGTTTCGTCCATCGGCAGCGTGAAGCCATGCTGCGCGGTGGCGCCGGCCACGCGCCACGGGCTGTCGTCGGGATCGAAGCCGTAACGGCCGATGCCGCGCTTGTCGCCCAGCGCTTCGCGCAAGGCTTGGCCCAGCGCCAGACCGGTGTCTTCGATGGTGTGGTGCTCGTCGATGTGCAGGTCGCCTTCAGCGCGGATGTCCAGCGCAAAACCGCCGTGCTTGCCGATCTGTTCCAGCATGTGATCGAAGAACGGCAGGCCGGTGGCGGTCTTCGGCTCGGCCACGCGGTCCAGATCCAGTTCGACGCGAATCTTTGTTTCCTTGGTGTTGCGCTGAACCACCGCGCGCCTTGGTGCATCGGCGAGCTCGTGTGCGATGCCGGGCCAGTCCCACTCGCCACCGAACTCGTCGGTGCGCAGCTGGAAGCCACGGATATTGAGGTTCTGCGCGAACTGGATGTCGGTGATGCGGTCGCCCACCATTGCCGAGCGTGCCCAGTCGATCGTGCGGTCCTGCAGGTAGGGCACCATCAGGCCGACCCCGGGTTTGCGCGTGGGCGCGTTGTCGGCCGGCCAGCTGCAATCAATCAACACCTCGCGGAACACGATGCCCTGGCTGGC
This sequence comes from Xanthomonas sp. NCPPB 1826, assembly GCF_056725285.1. NCBI lineage: Bacteria > Pseudomonadati > Pseudomonadota > Gammaproteobacteria > Lysobacterales > Lysobacteraceae > Xanthomonas > Xanthomonas sp. NCPPB 1826. The sequence continues at coordinate 2,245,950 of NZ_CM161521.1, read as the reverse complement.
GAAGATCTGCAGCATCAGGTTGTTGGGGCCATCGAAGGACGCGCGCGGATAGCTGTCGCTGCCCAGTCCGTCCTGGTTGCTGACGATGACGAACTGATAGCCGGCATCGCGCAACTTGAGCATCGCCGGAATCACGTTGTCGACCAGGCGCAGTTTTTCATATGCGTCGATCTGGTAATCGGCCGGCTCGGTGATCAGCGTGCCGTCGCGGTCGACGAAAAGAATCGGGGTCATGCGGCGGCCTCCTGCTTGCGTTGCAGTGCGCTCAGCACGCGCTCGTTCTGTTCGGACGTGCCCAGGGTGATACGCAGCGCGTCGGACAGCTGCGCAACCGCGCGTTGGTCGCGTACCACCACACCGGCCTCCAGCAATGCCTGGAATGCCGCTTCGGCATCGTCGAAGCGCACCAGCAGGAAGTTGCCCTGCGAGGGATACACCTGACGTACCCCGGCCAGCTGCTCGAGCGCCTGGTGCACGCGCGTGCGCTCGCTGCGTACCTCGGCGATGCGCCGACGCGTGACCTCCAGCGCAGGCGCCGACAAGGCCTGCTCGGCCATTGCCGCGCACGGCGTCGGCACCGGGTACGGCGCCTGGCAGCGCCGCAGCAAGGCGATCAGCTCGGCGTTGGCGATCAGGCTGCCGATGCGCGCCGCTGCCAGCGCATGCGCCTTGGACAGCGTGCGCAACACCGCCAGATTGTCGTAGCGCGCAAGCAGGCTCACAGCCGATGGCACATCGGAGAATTCGCCGTAGGCTTCGTCGACCACCACCAGCGCCTTGCCCTGCAGGGCCTGCACCGCGGTTTCGATCGCGTCCAGGGCAATCGCCGAGCCGGCCGGGTTGGACGGCGAACACAGGAATACCAGCTTGGCCTGCGAGGCCAGCGCTGCCGCAACGATCGCCGGGATATCCGCGTGGAAACCCGCAGGCCCGTCCATCAGCGGCACCTCGACCAGGGGTGCGTTCTGCAGGCGCGCACACACCGCGTACATGCCGAACACCGGTGGCGTCACCACCACCGCATCGCGCCCGGGTACGCACAGGCCACGCACCAGCAAATCGATTGCCTCGTCGCTGCCGCGGCCAATCAACAGCTGCTCGGGCGTGCAGCCGTACAGCGCCGCCAGTGCGCTGCGCAAGCCCTTGGGTTGCGGATCCGGATACCGCCGCGTGCTCGCGCCGGGGTCGGCCGGATTGCCCCAGGCCGACTCGTTGGCGTTGAGCCACACATCGCCCTGCAAAGCGCTGGTGCGTGCCGACGAATAGCCGGCGAACGCACGCAAATCCTCGCGCACCAGATCCAGAATCGAATACGTGCTCATGCTGCCACTCCCATGCGCAATGCCACTGCATTGGCGTGCGCATCCAGGCCTTCGGCGCGCGCCAGAATCAGCGCGCATGCGCCGATGCCGTCGATGCCGGCCTTGCTGGCAGCCTGCACGCTGACCATGTTCTGGAAGCTGGCCACGCTCACGCCGCTGTAGGCGCGCGCCGCGCCGCTGGTCGGCAACACATGGTTGGTGCCGCTGCAGTAATCGCCCAACGCTTCGGGCGTGTAATCGCCGAGAAACACCGACCCGGCCGCTTCGACCTGGCTCAGCCACGCACGCGGCTCGCGCAGCGCGAGAATCAAATGCTCAGGTGCATAGCGGTTGCTGATCGCAAACGCCTCGTCCAGGGTCTGCACCTTGATCAGGCGCGATTGCGCCAGCGCCTGGCGTGCGATCCCGGCGCGCGATAGTTGCGCCAGCTGGGCATCGAGTTCCACCTGCACCGCCGCGATCAGCGCATCGCTGTCGGACAGCAGCAGCACCTGCGAGTCCGGGCCGTGTTCGGCCTGCGACAGCAGATCGGCGGCAACGAAGGCCGACTGCGCACCGGCATCGGCGATCACCAGCACTTCGGACGGACCGGCCGGCATGTCGATCGCCGCCGCGCCGGACTGCGCCACCTGCTGCTTGGCCTCGGTGACGAAGCTGTTGCCCGGGCCGAACAGCTTGTCGCAACTCGGAACCGATTCGCTGCCATACGCCATTGCCGCAATCGCCTGCGCACCGCCGAGCTTGAACACCCGGCGCACGCCGGTCAGCTGCGCGGCAACCAGCACAGCCGGATCCACGCTGCCGTCCTTGCGCGGCGGCGTGCACAACACCACCTCGCGGCATCCGGCCAGACGTGCCGGCACGCCCAGCATCAACGCAGTCGACGGCAACGGCGCACTGCCGGCCGGCACGTACAGGCCGACCCGGCCGATCGGCCGCACGATCTTTTCGCACACCACGCCCGGCGCGGTTTCCACCGCATAGCCTTCGCTCATGCCGGCGCGGTGGAAGGTGTCGATGCGCGCCACCGCATCCTGCATGGCCTGACGCAGTTCCGGCGCCACCGCCGCTTCGGCGGCGGCGAATTCGGCCTCGCTCACGGCAAAGCTGTCCAGCGCCACGCCATCGAAACGCGCGGTGATCTCGCGCAAGGCGGCATCGCCGCGTGCGCGCACATCGGCAATCAATGCAGCCACCGCGTCGCGCGTCTGCGTGGCCACGGTCTGCACCGGGCGGGTCAATGCCTGCGTCCGTGCAGCGGCGTCCAGTTGCGACCAATCGAGAATATTCATGCCAGCGATCGCTCCACCGTCAACACCATCAGACCTTGCGCACCTGCGCGTTCGAGTTCTTCCAAGCGTTGCCAGGTCACCGCGCCATGACACATGGTCTGCAGGCGCAACGCGCCGTTGCCATCGTCGGGCAGCTGCACCAGCGGCTCGGCATCGGGCAGCAGACGGCGCAGCGCATCCACGTTGCCGTGTTCAGCGCGGAACATCAGCAGCTTGCTGTCGCGCAGCTTGAGCACGCCATCCATGCGCCGCAGCAGCATCGCCAGCAGCGCGGCGCGTGCGTCGGCCGGCTCGCGCACCGCACCGGCCAGCACCGCTTCGCTCTCCATCACCAGCTCGACCGGCTTGAGCTGGTTGGCGGCCAGGGTGGCGCCGCTGGAAACCAGATCGCAGATCAGATCGGCGGTGCCCAGGCGCGGGGCGATCTCCACAGAGCCAGACAGCTCCACCACCGCCGCGTCGATGCCCTGGCGCTCCAGCCAGTCGGCCAGGATTGACGGGTAGCTGGTGGCGATGCGCTTGCCGGCCAGTTGCGCCACGCCCTGCCAGTCCCACTCTTCCGGCACCGCGAGCATCAACCGGCACTGGCCGAAACCGACTCCGCGCACCGCGTGATACGCGGCCGGCAGGCCGTTGCGGCGGCGCTCGGATGCCTGCTCTTCGAGTTCGTTCTGGCCAACGATGCCCAGATCGCAGACGCCATCGGCGATCAGGCCGGGGATGTCATCGTCGCGCACCAGTAGCAGGTCCACCGGCAGCGATTCGCCGTAGCAGAACAGCTTGTCGCGGCTCTGCCGCCAGCTCAGCCCGCAGGCGGCCAGCAGGCTGCGCGCCGGTTCGGCCAGGCGGCCGCTCTTCTGGATGGCGATACGCAACCGGTCACGGGCCGGTGCTGCCGTGGAAGCACTCATCTTGTTCTCTCAGTGGGATTCGACAGGGCGCGACGATTGCTCGCGCAGGGCCTCGGCATAGCCGCCGGCGCCATGTTCCAGGGTGCGCGCAACGCGCCCGATGGTGGTCACGCTGACCTGGGTCAGCTCGTGGATTTCGCGATACGGCACGCCCTTGATCAACAAGGGCACCACCCGCCAGCGGTCGGACATGGCCTCCAGCTCGGCGGGCGTGCACAGGTCGCGCAGAAAGGCCTCGACCGCGCCGGGGTCCTTCAGGCACGCCAGCGCATCGGCCAGCATCTTGAGGGAGGCGGCGGCATCGGCACTTTCGCGGGGGGCAGGTCGTTGTTTCATTGCGTTAATGTAATAGCGTGTTAGCACATTAACGCAAACACAGGTTGCGGGACAAGTCCGACGGGCAAAGCGTTCAGAGAAGCCCCGAACCGTGCGGCGGACCAGAAACGACAAACCCACCGACACCGAGGTGCCAGTGGGCCTGTGCATGCTTCAGCAGGCGTGAGCGCTGCTGACCGTCTTTACCACCCTGGCGGCGCCATCGCGCTGCTTCCGGAGGCGTCAATCGCCGGTGGCGTTACCGGCCACCAGCATCGCCCTGGCCTGCTCCAGCTCCACCAGCAAGGTGCTGGCCAGCTCGTCGCGGGCCACATCGAACTGCTGCTCGCGCACCAGGTCCTTGACCGCCACCACCCCGCGCGCCAACTCGTCGTCGCCGGCCAGCACCACGAAGCGGATGCCCGCGCGTGCGGCGTACTGGAACTGCTTACCGATCTTCTTCGGCTCCATCTGCACTTCGGTATTGATGCCGCCGATGCGCAGCCGGCGCGCGATATCCAGCGCGTCGTCCAAGCGCGACTCGTCCATCAGCGCGACCATCGCGTGCACGCTGCTTTCGGCGATGCCCTGGATCAGGCCGGCCTCGCGCAGCTGCCAGAACAGCCGGGTCAGGCCGATCGAAATGCCCACGCCGGGCAACTTGGACTTGGTGTAGTGGCTGGCCAGGCTTTCGTAACGGCCGCCCGAGCAGATCGAGCCGATCTGCGGGTGGTCGGTCAGCGTGGTCTCGTAGACGGTGCCGGTGTAGTAGTCCAGCCCGCGCGCGATCGAGAAGTTCAGGCAGTACGCGCTCTCGGGCACGCCCAGCGCCTTGACCAGTTCCAGCACCTCGCGCAGCTCGGCGATGCCCTCGCCCAGCGTCGCGCTCGCAGCGACCGAGGCCTCCAGCGCCTGCAGCTGCGCCAGCGCATCGGCATGCCCGTTCGAGCGCACCGCCACGAAGGCCAGGATCTTGTCGACCTGCGCGGCGGCAATGCCGAAGCCTTCGCCCACCAGCGTGTCGCGCACGTAGTCGGCGCCGCGCTTGTCGATCTTGTCGACCTCGCGCAACACCGCCAGCTGCAGCTCGCCCTCGGCCACGCCCAGGCTTTCGAAGAAGCCGCGCAGCAGCTTGCGGTTGTTCAACTGCACCTTGAACGCGCCGATGCCCAGCTCGGCGAACACCGCGTGGATCACCGCCAGCACTTCGGCGTCGTAGCGGATGCTCAACGCATCCTTGCCGATCACGTCGATGTCGCACTGGTAGAACTCGCGGAACCGCCCGCGCTGGGCACGCTCGCCGCGATACACGCGCTGCATCTGGTAGCGGCGGAACGGGAAACTCAAGTCGTGCTCGTGCTCGGCCACGTAGCGGGCAAGCGGCACGGTCAGGTCGAAACGCAGCGCCAGCTCCGGCAGGCCGCCCTCGCCGCCCTCGTCTGCCGCCGCGGCGGCATTGGCCAGCGCGCCGGTGGACTGCACGAAATACACCTGGCGCTCGGTCTCGCCGCCGGACTTGGTCAGCAACACGTCGGACAGCTCGAACACCGGGGTTTCGACCGGCAGGAACCCGAACCGCTCGTAGTTGCGGCGGATGACGTCCAGCATGCGCTGGAACGCGATCTGCTCGCGCGGCAGCAATTCCATGATGCCGGGCGGCGTACGGGGCTTGATCACGAGCGAAACTCCTGCAGGGCAATGTGGCGAACGCGCAATTCTACCGGCTGCCGGCCGCGCTGACCGCATGGCGTATCATTCACACGCGTTCCAGCAGTGCGTGACTCATGTACCGGCAGCTTCCAGACCCCAGCACGACCTGCCCGGCGCCCAGCGCAGCCGCGCGCACCGATGCGCGCGGTTCCGACTGCGCACAGTGTGCGGTCCGCGGCCGCGCCATCTGCGCGGCGCTGTCGCCGCAGGAAATGGACGCACTCGACCAGGCCACCAGCGCCCAGTCCTACGCGCCCGGCAGCACCCTGGTGCGCGCCGGCGACACCCGCCACCACGTCTATACGCTCACCTCCGGTGCGCTGCGCATGGTGCGCACGCTGGCCGACGGCCGCCGCCAGGTCACCGGCTTCGTGCTGCCGGGCGATTACGTGGGGCTGACCGAAACCCCGCAGCACCGCCACGATATCGAAGCCATCATCGACAGCCGGGTCTGCCGCACGCCGCTGGCGCAGATGCGCCAGTTGCGCGAGCGCTACCCGCAGCTGGAACGCAAGCTGCTGCAGCGTGCCAGCATGGAGCTGGCCGCCGCGCAGGACACCGGCCTGCTGCTGGCACGCCTGCAACCGGGCGAACGGCTGGCGCACTTCCTGCTGCGACTGGCCGCCCGCTCCACCCAGCCCGGCGCGACCGGCGACACGGTGGCGTTGCCGATGAGCCGCAGCGATATCGCCGACCACCTCGGGCTGACCGTGGAAACGGTGAGCCGCACTTTCACCAAGCTGCGGCAACAGCAGCTGATCGCGCTGCCGCAGCTGCATCTGGTGCAGATCCTGGATTACGCGGCGCTGCGCAGCCTGGCGGGCGATACCGTCTGAGACGCGACGGCCAGCAGGACCGATGCGACCAGCGAGCGCACGCACCCATAGGCGCAAGTGGTGCGGAAGTTGGCATCACCAATTGCGGATGTTTGCGCGACGTCCGCACCAGGCCATTGACCAAGCTTTGCTTTGCGCTTCGCGCAGACAGCAGGCATCGCCGCGTGACTGACCCGCAGATTCGAATGCGATGCCAGCACTTCAGTCCGCTCGCGCGATCGTTACAGCCCGCGCCGCCTACAACGACTCAGCGACCGCCCACATTCGCACTCGCCACCGCCGCACCGCAGCCGCCGCCCAGCAACCGCGATTGCCGCAGCCAGGCCCGGTCCGGGTAGTAGGCGAACACGAAGGCGCCTTCACGCAGGGTATCGATCAACTGCCTGGCCACCGCCGGACGCACCGCCGGGCAGCCCAGGCTGCGGCCAAGCCGGCCCTGCGTGCGGATCACCGCCTCGCTGACATAGGGCGCGCCATGGATCACGATCGCGCGGTCGCGCGCATGGTCGTTGAAGCCAGGCTCCAGGCCCTTCAGCCGTAACGAATAGCCGTTGTGGCCGGTGTACGACTCCTGCGCGGTGAACGCACCCAGGCTGGACTGGAAGCTGCCGTCGTCGTTGGAAAACTTCGCCGCCAGGTTGTTGCCGGTATTGCGCCCGTGCGCCACCCATTCCTGGAACAGCAACCGCTGCCGCTCCAGATCGAACACCCACAACCGGCGCTCGGTCGACGGCCGGCTGTAGTCGATGACGCTGAGCACTCGCTCAGCGCCCACCTGCTGGCGCTGCCGCGCGCATTGCAGCGCCTCGGCCGCCAGGGCCAGCACCTGGCGATCCAGCGACGGCGCCTGCCGCGCCAATGCATCGACCAGACCGATACGCGGTGCGCCCAGCCCCGGCAACGGTCCGGCGGAGATGGCATCGGCCGCACTGGCCGTTCCAGCCGCTGCCCACCCGCACAACGCGGCGGCAACGGCGATCACTCGATAAGACATGCAACGACCCACATCGGACGCGGCGCCATGGCGGAACCGCACCCCCTACAAATAGCCGCATGTGCCGCACTTTCCAACCCCGGCAGGCTGAACGCGTTCGGTCAGGCGGCATCCGCAAGCAGGCGCTGCCGGAACGCCGCATAGTCCGGCGCCAGCGTTTCGGCATGTGCAGGACGCTGCAGCAGCACGGCCAGCGCTGGAGGCACCTCCACCTCACGCCCGATCAGCGGCTCGACCACGCCCTCGAACTTGGCCGGATGTGCGGTGGCCGCGACCGCCCAGTCGCCGGTGCCGCCCTCGGCCCCTTCTGCGCGCAGCTGCTCCAGCACATGCACGGCGGTGGCGGTATGCGGGCAATGCACTTCGCCGTAGCGCGCAAAGCGCTGCTGCACGGTGTGGCGGATCGCGGCATCGTCCACCGAGAGCGCACGGAAGGCCTCGCGCAGCGCGGCATCGTCGCCCTGGTAGAGCCAGCGCAGCCGTTCGAAGTTGCTCGGCGCACCCACGTCCATCGCATTGGCCAGCGTGGCGATGCTGGGCTGCGGCGCGTAATCGTCGCCGGCAAAATAATCCGGCAACACATGATTGGCATTGGACGCCAACGCGATACGGCCCAGCGGCACACCGAGCGCGCGCGCCAGGATCGCCGCCAGCCCGTTGCCCAGGTTGCCGGTGGGCACCACCAGATTCAGCGCCGCCCCCGCCCCGGCATGGTGCTGCAGGGCGGCGTGTGCGTAATAGCTCATCTGCGGCAGCAAGCGGCCCAGGCTGATGCTGTTGGCCGAACTCAGCGGCAGCTGCGCCTGCAGGTCGGCATCGTTCAAGGCCTGCTTGACCATCGCCTGGCATTCGTCGAACGAGCCGGCCACGCGCAGGGCGTGGATGTTGTCGCCGAAGCAGCCCAGCTGATGCGCCTGGCGCGGCGACACGCGCCCGTCCGGATACAGCACCACCACGCGCAGACCCGGCTGGCGGTGGAATGCCGCGGCCACGGCAGCGCCGGTGTCGCCGGAGGTGGCGACCAGGATGGTGAGCGGACGGTCTTCGGCACGGCGCAGGCGGGTCAGGCAGGCGGCAAGAAAGCGCGCGCCGAAATCCTTGAACGCGGCGGTCGGGCCATGGAACAGCTCCAGCGCGTAATCGCCAGGGGTGCCCAGGGCCACCAGCGGCGCCGGGAAGTCGAAGGCTTCGGCACAGATGGCCGGCAGCTCGGCCGCCAACGCATCGCCGTCGAAGAACGGCCGCAGCAACGTGGCGGCGGTGTCGGCCAACGTGGTGCCGGCCGTCAGCGTGCGTGCCGGTGGCAGGGTCTGCGGCACGTACAGGCCGCCATCGGGCGCCAGGCCGGCGGCAATCGCCTGGCTCAGGCTGGCGGCGGGCGCGCCGCCACGGGTGGAGAGGAAGTTCATGGTGACAACTCCAGACAAAACGAAGACGGGGCGTTACCCGTGAATGAGAAGGCCGGACACTGCGGCATGGCCACGCCGCGTTGCGGCGGCGCCCGGCAAGGGCGGCGCAGCGCTATGCTGCGCGCACCTTCCAGTGGAGCCGGCAGATGATCAAGGTCAGCGTGATGTACCCGTACCGCGAAGGCGCCCGCTTCGACCATGCCTACTACCGCGACGCGCACATGCCACTGGTGAGCGCGCGGATGGGCGCGGCCTGCCTGCGCTATACGGTGGACAAGGGCATCAGCGGCGGCGAGCCGGGCAGCCCCCCGGCCTTCATCGGCATGTGCCATATCTTCTGCGAGTCGGTGGAGGCCTTCAGCGCCAGCTTCGGGCCGCATGCCGATGAGATCCTGGCCGATATCGCCAACTACACCGATCTTGCGCCGGTGATGCAGATCAGCGAGGTCGTGGTCGGTTAAACGTTGCGTTGCACGCTGCACGGCATGGATGCCGTGGGCGGGCGATCGATCGACGACGACATGCGCGCGATGGCTCATGCGAGCAACCGCGCGGCCGGGCTGGCAATCGGAGACACCCAGTGCTGGCTATCCAGGCCAACGCCTGCGAAGGCGGCCTTGACCGATGCGGCGGCAGCGTCGGCGGCGGCGCGCGATGCAAACCAGGCGAACACACTGGGGCCGGCGCCGGAGATGCTGGCACCCAAGGCATCGTGATCCATCGCGGCCTGCTTGGCAGCGGCAAAGCCGGCGATCAAGGGCGCGCGGCGTGGTTCAACAAGCACATCGCGCAGTCCCGCACGCACCAGCCCCGCATCGCCGGCATAGCAGCCGGCCAGTACCAAGGCCAGGTTGGTACTCTGCGCGACGAACTCGCGCAGCTGATAGTCGCCGGCCAGGGCTTCGCGCGCGCGGCGCGTTTCCAGCACCGCATCCGGATGCACCAACAGGCTATGCCACGCGGCCGGCACGTTGATCGGCACCAGACGCTCCAGCGTGCACAGCACCAGGCCGCCCAAAAACAACGGGCCAAGATTGTCGCCGTGGCGGCTACCACTGGCCACCGCCTCGCCATCGAGTGCGTGCTGATACAGCTGCTCGTTACTCAGCGGCGCATCCAGCAGCGCGTTGGCGGCAACCAACGCCGCCACGCATGACGCTGCCGATCCGCCCATACCCGAACTCAAGGCGATGCCTTTGTCGATCTCGATTTCAAAGCCGAACGGCAACGCCAGCGCCGCGCGTAACGACATCAAGGCCGCACCCGCAGTGTTGCGTTCAGCATCCAGCGGCAAGGCCACGGTGGTGCCACGGATGGCGGCGATGCGCACCACAGGCGCATCGATGCGCCGCACCGTGACGGTGTCGCCGACGCCGTCGATGGGATAGCCAAGCAGATCGAATCCCACCGCCACATTTGCCACCGAGGCCGGTGCGAAGGCGCGTGCCTGGCCAAGCTCGCGCGCAGCAATCGCCACCTGTTGCATCTCCGCGGACTGGTCTGCAACCGCCTGATTCACAAGCGTGCCCCCTCGCCCGCCGCCACCCGCAGCAGATCGGCAAACACGCCGGCTGCGGTGACTTCCGGCCCCGCACCAGGCCCCTGCACCACCAGCGGATTCTCGCAATAACGACGCGTGGTGAACTGCACCACGTTATCGGTCAGGCGCAAATTGGCGAACGCATGATCGGCCGGCAATTCGACCAGGCCGACGCTCGGTGCGCGATCCGGCGGCAGTTGCGCGACATAGCGCAGCACATTGCCGCGTGCACGTGCGTCGGCCAGGCGCTGCGCGAACGTCGCATCCACCTCATGCAGGCGCGCCATGAAATCGTCCACGCTGGCCTGACGCAGTGCTTCGGGCACCAGGCTTTCGACCTGCACATCTTCCAGGCTGATCTCGCGCCCGGCTTCGCGCGCCAGGATCACCAGTTTGCGCGCCACATCTACGCCGGACAGATCGTCGCGCGGATCCGGTTCGGTATAGCCCATGCCGCGCGCCTGCGTCACCAGTTCGGCGAACGGCACGCTGCCGTCGTACTTGTTGAACAGCCAGGCCAACGTGCCGGAAAAGATGCCTTCAATCGAGGTCACCGCATCGCCGGTATCGACCAGATCGCGTAGCGTGGTGATCACCGGCAAACCCGCGCCCACGGTGGCTTCGTAACGGAAGCGCGCGCCGCTGGCATCGGCCGCCGCACGGATCGCCTGATAGCGCTGCAACGGGCCGGAGCCGGCCTGTTTGTTCGGCGTCACCACATGGATGCCGGCAGCCAACCAGTCCGCATAGCGATCGGCCACTTCTGCGCTACCGCTGCAATCGATGATCACCGTATGCGGCAGATGCGCGGATAACAAGTGCGTGGTGAAACGCTCCAGATCGGTCGCGGTGGCTGCGGAGGCGAAGGCATCGCGCCAGTTGCCGACCAGGCCGCGCTCGTCCAGCAGCATGCGGCCGCGCGAGACCACCGCGCGCAGGCGCAGATCCAGGTTGGCCTTGCCCAGCAACTGCGGCTGCGCAATGCGCAACTGATCCAGCAACGCCGCACCCACGTTACCCGGGCCGATCACGCCCACCGAGAACGTCTGCGGCGACAACCAAAAGCCGGCATGCGCCGCGCGCAAGGCCTTGGTCGCATGCGCCGCGTCGATGGCCACCGAGATGTTGCGCTCCGACGAACCCTGTGCGATCGCCAGGATATTGACCTGCGCACGCCCCAGGGACTCGAACAGCCGCGCCGCTACACCCGGCTGCCCGGCCATGCCATCGCCCACTGCGGCGAGCACACTGATGCCGGTGGTCAGCTGCACACGCTGCACCTGACCGACCGTGAGTTCATGCGCAAAGGCCTGCAGCAAGGCATTGCGCGCGCGCTCGGATTCATGCTGCTTGACCACGCAACAGATCGAATGCTCGGACGAGCCCTGCGAGATCATCACCACCGACACCTGCGCCGTGCGCAGCGCCGCGAACACGCGCTCGGCGGTGCCCGGCACGCCGATCAGGCCGGTGCCTTCCAGGTTGAGCACGGCCAGATCGGGGCTCAGCGTCAGCCCCTTGATCGGCCCGCTCACCGCGCTGCTGGCGGTGATGCGCGTACCCGGATGTTCCGGCTGGAAGGTATTGCGGATGATGATCGGCAAGCCGCGCTCGATGGCCGGCGACATGGTCTGCGGGTGCACCACCTTGGCGCCGAAGTAGGCAAGCTCGCAGGCTTCGTCGTAGCTCAGCGTTTCCAGCTGCACCGCTTCGGGCACCACGCGCGGATCGGCCGAGAGCACGCCATCCACGTCGGTCCAGATATGCAGCTCATCGGCATCGAACAAGGCCGCGAAAATTGCACCGGAATAATCGCTGCCATTGCGCCCCAAAGTGGTGATACGGTCGGCGCGGTCGCGCGCCACAAACCCGGTGACCACCACGCGCGTCTGCGGATACGCCTGGCGCCAGGTCGCAAGGCGCTGCGCGCTGGTGTCCCAGTCCACATCGACACCGAGTTCGCCACGGTTGACCACCAGCACATCGCGCGCATCCAGCACCGCGCAATCCTCGCCAAGCGCACGGAAATGGTCGCCCAGCAACTGCGCCGAATACACCTCGCCCAGGCCTTGCACGCGGTCGAGCACCTCGCGCGGCAGCTCGCCGATCACCGCCAAGGCGCCGAGAATCTGCGACAGATGCTCGAAGCGCTCGTCCAGCCAATCCACCGTCGGCCCGGAATGCTCGCCCAGTAGGGCCACCGCCGCACCGCGATGGCGCGCCCGCGTCTCATGCCAGCGCTCGCGCCATTCGGGGCGGTTCTGCGCGGCCAGTTCGGCCAGCGCGATCAAGGCATCGGTCACCCCCTTCATCGCCGACACCACGGTGACCTGCACCGACTCGTCGCGTGCCAGCAACAACTGCGCCACATGCCGGTAGCGCTCGGCATCGGCCACCGAGGTACCGCCGAATTTGTGCACGATGGTGCGTGCGGAAGATGCGGCAACAGCGGCGGGTTCGAGCAAAACAACAGGCGATGACATCGACAGACCTCGTTAGGGAGGCCCCGTCCGCATCAGATGAGGGAGGAAAGCCCCCGCATCCTGATCCGGGTGCGGGGCCGTTGTTTTCGGAAGTTACGCGAAGACGACGGGCCGCACCGGGCGAATGGTGACGGTGGTAATGGTGGTGCTAATGCCGGCCACGCCCGCACCCGGCCGCAGATGCGGCTGACAGGTAAACGAGGAGATGGCGGAGGCGTTAGGCATGTACGCAAAAGACATCACCGCGGCGAGGCCTGTCAAGCGTTGCGTGAATGGGCAGGCGCACGTGCTCGGCCTACAGAACAGAAAACCTTGCGGCTCAGGGATTTAAGCGACGCGCTCGCAAGCAATTGATTGCTATGGAAACTTTTGGAGCGGCCTAAGCGGACGGCCCTGCGCAGGTTTTGCACATGGATTGGTGCCGTCGTGTCACTCGGCTGACGTGTGACTCAGCTGATGCGATGCAGCTAACGGGCTCACTTGAGCGCAATGCACCGCATCACTATAGGCGTCACTTCGCATCAAGCAACAGATCGTCGCTGCCGTCACGCTGGTAGGTGCAAGTCACTAAGGTCCGCAGCGAGATCAGCCGAGCACCTGAGGATTGAGTTGCCAGATCGAAAAGTTGAGCGCGGCCGCAAAGCTCACCCATGCGAGATACGGCACCAACAACCACGCCGCCAGAGCCTGCCTCTTCGCAAACGCCCCGATGGTCGCCACCAGCACAAGCCACAGCACCAGGATGTCAGCGAACGCCCACGCCCCCAGATGCCACGCAAAGAACAACCAACTCCACAGTCCGTTGAGCGCCAGCTGCACGACGAACAGTGTCAGCGCCACGCGCGCACCAGCCCATCCCCCAAGGCGCCACACCAACCAAGCCGACACTGCCATCATCCCGTACAACACCGTCCACACCGGCCCGAACAACCAGCCCGGCGGCGCCCACGCCGGCCGTGCAAGTTCTGCATAGAAGCTGGCCGCCTGGATGGATGCCATCGCACCAAGCCCAGCGACCGCATAGCACAGCGCCAACCAGACGAGGAGGCCGAGCCATTGCGACTTTCTTGAAATACTTTGCGTCATGACTGCCGTGAAGTGTTGTCGTGCTCCTTAGCCTGGCAGAGCATCTGTGCAAGCCGCGACTACGCGGATGAATGGTCCGAGTTTAGTCAGTCCACTATGGATTTGCGCCGCCATAACGCCGACAGCAAGGCCTGCACGACTCCCTAGGCTGACCGACAACCCGACACCTGCTGAGTTTGGCGCGCAGCATCAACTGCGGGCCATCAACTTTAGCTGGCAATGAATTGCGCGGGGCTGACATGAGCTCCCACTCAAAATTGAGTGCATGTCCAAGTGAACCTGATCCTAGTAGTGATAGGAGCGTTTGTTCGTCATCCGACTGCAATAGCTGCATTCGCTTAAATTTTATAACACGCTCTAGCTCTACTCCTAACCTCACGCGGGGAAGATGTCACGTACGCCTAACCGCGCCGATCAAAATCTTTATCCTGCTCTAAATCTGTTTTGAATCCAAATATAAGCGCCACTTCCAATAATTTAACCACAGCGAAACCCGACAAAGTGAAATCATATTTTTCAAGTAGACAAATAATGCTTTCATAAGCCAATCCATATTCACCAGCATCCTGTACCCATTCCATCACTTGGTTAATTTGATCCACATAAGACATTTCATTTTTTAAAAATGAATTACCAACCCCAGGCTGATTAGCCAACTCAGATATAACGATATAAAGATTTTTCTTAACCAAATTATGATAAATATTCATGGCTTTGGATTCTTGGGAACATTTGTCGGATAACCACTCACAACTCTACCTTTTTTTGTATCATAAACAACCTTTACATCCAAACCATCGCGATTCGCCGTCCCAGTTATATATCCACGACCATCCGGCAAAGACCATTTAACTTTTGGATCAGTAGCAATATCAGAAACAGTGTGAGCTATCTTATCATCACTCCAGCTTGCTGGAAATTCCGTTTTTCCAGGATTTCCTGTTCCAAATCGATGCCCTCCCGACGTGGGAGAATCGCCATCCAAAATGTGTTTAGTTGCCTTAGGATCAAGAAGCGATGTGTACTGCTCAGCATCTTTTACCGCACCTGCAAATCCATCACTACTCTTAATAATTCCAGCAATACCCGCCTTTGTCCCTAACACACCGAGCGATGAGAGCAATGTATCGACAAGCATTGAGCTCGTGGCGTGACTAGCCGGATAAACCGCCTGTTGATCACCGTCGGTGTAGGCACCGAATGCAGCTGAACCTACAAACGGCGAAAATGGCTGAACTAAGAAGGTCTCTTTCTTGTCCTGTGCATAGCTGGCAATTGGCGTCGCACCCAAAAGTGCGCCACCGAACGTTTTAACCGGACCACCGGCTGCCGCCATTAGCACAAGAGCAGTCGTTTCGGCGGTCTTTGGCCCAAGGAAGTTTTTGAACTCTTCGACTTTCTGTCCGCCTGCGATCGCCAAATCGGATACAACTCTAGCGCCCTTGAAACGCAAGCTTTCGTTATCCGATGCCGCTCCGCTTAAGCCAGTAGAACCAGTTGCAGCAGAACCGCCGACATCCCGGGACTGCAAATTATCAGATGCGGATGTCCCTTCTGTCTTCCCAATCAATACAGTAACAGTACCTGTCGGGATCTTCTTGATTACTTCACTTTGTTGATCAACAGTAAGCCGATTGTACTCTTTTCCGTACAGCTTGAAGGCATAGGTCTCCGGCGCAGCGATACTTGCAAGATATGAACCTGCCTCAGGAGACTTTAGCAACAACACTAAGTCGTCCGGATTGGCTCCCAACCTGACCGCATTATCCAAAACCGTGTTGATACCTGCCCGCTGGTCAGGGTCGACCACGTTGATCTTATCCAGAGCGGCAGCCACCATACCCTGGCGCTGCTGTCTTCCATCGCGGTAATCGTAGTAGCCGTAGACTTGTGCAGTACTCGCCATAGAAGCACCTGCCTGTGTGTCACCGGCAAGGAGGCCACCGGCTGCCCCGAAAAGAGCCGCCATTCCGCCCATTAGTGCCGATTCGACATCGCTACCGGGACTAACGCCGTTACGTTGCAAAGCTTCGGCAAACCTAGGGAGTGCATTCTCGCTAACAAACACGCCACCTGCGGCTGCCAAGACGTTGCCTCCAGAGGCCGCAGCTGCGAGCGCGCCGGCAGCAACCTGCGTGACTTGCTTAGCAGTTCCTTTGTCATTCCAGCTCGCCAGACTTTGCTTTGCATCTGCTAATCGATTACGAGCTTCAGCAGCCGCTGCCTTATCGCCATCACGTTCGGCGACAGACAAATCGTTCATCGCTTGGTCTGCAGCAGCTGCTGCCTGCTCCCGCTTATAGGTGATCACCGCTTTAGCGGACCGCAACGCCACTTCGCCCGCTGCCTGAGCAAGCTCTTGCTGTTCGGCAAGTTTTTGCTCGTCGAAAATCTCCTTCAGCCCAGATTGTTGCAACTCGGCCGCACTTCGATCCAACCCTGCCAGCGCAGAGTCGTCGCCATTGCGGATCTGGATCGTACCGGCGGCGATATCGCTTTTGGTCGTGCTGCTTGAGCTGTCGCTGGCGTTACCCAGCATGCTCAATCCGGCACCGATGGCAACGCTGGCCATGCTGCTGCCCGTGCCGCCGGCAACTGTTACGCCGCTGGTCTTGTACTCCGCCTTGTTCTGGAGGTCCTCGACCGTCAGGCTATCGGTGGACAGCCGATTGAGACTGGCATCGGCAGCACTAGCAATCGCACCACCGACCAACTTCGTGTTACCGCCCACAGTGATGTCGAAGCCACCATTGCCAGCCTGGATGCCGCTCTGCTCAGTCACACTGGTGTAGCTGCTGTTGACCTTCTGCTGGCTGTAGCTGCCGCCACTGCCCGAGCCGGTCGCTAGGGTCAGACTGGCCTGCTGTTGTTTGCTCTTGTACTCATTGGTGTCCTGCTCGCTCTTGATCAGCAGATCGCCGCCGACATTAGCAAGGACCTTGTTGCCAACAGCTTGTGCACCCTGGATCGTAGTGTCGTTGCCGCTCACCAAGGTCAACGTGTCGTTGGCAGTGACCACGCTTTCTGTGCGTAGATCGCTATTGCCCTTGGCGCTGCCCTTGCCTGCAGACACCGTGAGGTAATAGCCAGTTACCGCACCGACACTGATGCCGATTTCACCGCCTGCGTTCTTGTTCTCCGACTTAGTGGTGTTGGTTTCTTTGTTACTGAGCAAGTTGAGATTGTTTGCTGCAGCCAAGGCCACATTTTCACCGGCAATTTTGCTGCCAATGACGTTGAGATCGCCGCCAGTTGCCGCGATGGTGACATCACCATTACTGAGGATGCGGCTACCGCCGGTGGTCTCTTCGTGTGTGGTTGTCTTACTCGACGAACTGCTGGCACCGATGCCAAGGCGCAAGCTTACCCCCGTCGCATTGGCGGCACCTTGCGCACCATCGGCTGCGGCGGCGCCAGTCTTTGTCATGTTTCCGGCAACCGCTTGGCCGTCGTAGCCCTTCAGGCCATTGCCAACCAGGCCCACGGTGTCGCTGACCGCGTAACCCGCCTTGGCGGCATAGAGCGCCTTCAGGCGATCGTCTTCAACCTCCGAGCCGCGCTTGACTGCGCCGTAGATCGCCTGCGCGGCGTCTACAGCCCCACCGGTCAATCCTAACGTGATGCCAGCACTCTGCTGCTTGGACGTCTGCACCATATCCACGGTATTTTCTGCCGCGGCAATCGTGACTTCCTTGCCCACGATCGTAGTGCTGGTGGCACTCAGCACATCGCTGCCGGTAATGGCCACCTTGTTGCCGGCGGTCATTGTCACCGAGCCATCGGTACTGCCGACCAGGCTGCCGCTGTTGGTGACCTCGGTGACGTCCAGGCCGTCGGTCTTCTTGGTGACGCCCAAAGCGACGCTGAATCCGCCGCCGCCGTAGAGACCGGACTTCTTGACAGTCTTTTCGTGTTCCTCGCTGTGCGTGTTCTGCACCGTGTCCAGCGTCAGGTTGTTGCCTGCGGCCAACACCACATCGCCGGTGCTGGCGACCTGTGCGCCTTGCGACAGCAGATCGTTACCCGCCGCAATCTGCACCGTGTCGCCACTGAGCGTGGTGGTAACCGCCACGGTGTCCTGCCACTCATCATGCGTGGTCGTGGTCTTGCTGGAGAACGTGCCCTTCTTCTTCTTGGTCATGTCCTGCACGGCGTCGTGCTGTTCGATGGCGGCGAGCAGGTTGACGTCGTTGCCGGCGGCCAGGGTGATGCCGCCTTCCTTGGTGGCGGCTGATGCGGCGGTGAGGGTGATGTCGTTGCCTGCCTGCATCGCCAGGTTGCCGCCGGCGTTTAGCTCGGTGCCGTGGACGGTTTCGTCGCTGGTCGTTGTGGTCTGCTTGAAGCGCTTGCGCGTTTCCAGCGTGTTGCTGGTGTCCACCGTGGTCAGCGTGCTGGCATTGATGTCGTTGCCGGCGCTGATGCCCAGACCCTTGCCGGCGTCCAGCTTGGCCGCGACCAGATTGACGTCGTTGCCGGCGCTGAGGATCAGGTTGCCGCCGGCAGTGAGCGCCTGCTGGTCAATGCTCTGGGTGGTCGTGGTGGTGGTGACGCGCGTCTTGCCGTTGCGGGTCTTGTAGCTGTTGGTTTCGGTCTCGTTGAGGACGGATTCGACGTTGAGGTTGTTGCCTGCTGCAGCAATCAGATCACCGCCGGCCTTGACGTTGGCCTGGCGGATGGTCAGGTCGTTGCCGGCGGTCAGTTGCAGGCTGTCGCCGGTGCTGATGTTGGTACGGGTGGCGACCTTGCCGTCCAGACCGGTGGTCGGTGTCAGCGAGAGGTTGTTGCCTGCCTGCAGTGCAGCGCTACCGTCGGCCTTGATGGTGACGCCGTGCAATTGCAGGTCGTTGCCTGCCGACATCACCAGATCTTTGCCCGTGGTTACCGACACGGCGTCGCCACCGCGCAGCAAGCCGTTGTCGTTGCGCAAGGCGCTGGGCGTGAGGCTGAGGTTGTTGCCCGCAATCAACGCTGCGCTGCCATCGGCCTGCACGCGGGTACCGGTCAGCGTCATGTCGTTGCCGGCCATCATCTGCAAGGTGTTGCTGGCGGTGATGCCCGACAGGATGCCAACGCCGTTGATGGCCTTGGATGCTTCGCTGACCAGGTTGTTGCCGGCCACCAGCGCCACATCGCGACCCTGGATCTGGCCCTGGTTGAGCAGGTCGTTGCGCGCTTCCAGGGCAACGCTGCCAGTGCCGCTGATGCGGCCCTGGTTGAGCAGGTTGCCTGCGGTGATGCTGACATCGGCGCCGGCAATGACGCCCTGGTTGCTCATGGCGTTGGTGGCGTTGAGCTCGACGTTGCCACCGGCGATCAAGGCGCCATTGCCACGCAACTGCAGCGAGTTGGAGGCAAGATACACGACCGGTACCAGCACCTTCTGGCCCTGGTAGTCCTGCTCCACCATCCAGACGATGTCCTGCGTCAGCGCGGCCGCTTGTGCGGCGGTGAGGCCCACGCCCATGCTCAGCTGCAACTGGCCTGCGGCGGCCACGCCGGATTCGAGCAAGGCGCGGTACTGCGCCACGCCATCGGCGTAGTTGCCCAGATAGCGGCGGCCAGTGAGCTGGGTGATCTGGTCCAGCACCAGGCGCTGCTCATAGAAGCCATCGCCCAGGCGGGTCTGGGTCCACTCCGGGTCTACACCCAGCTTGTCCAGCAGGAAGTCGCTGCTGATGAAGTTGTCGTAGTTGACGAAGCGCGGGTCGGTCTCGATCAGGTAACGACGGCCCGGGCCATTGCTGCGCCAGGCATTGATGCCGCCCAGCCCGTTGGCAGCACGGCCCATTGCGGTCAGATCGGTACCGGTGCCGCCGGATAGGCGATACAGCCCGCCAATGGGCAGATCGATCTGCGTCAGCGAGGTTTGCCCGCTACCAACAATGTTGGTCACCGGAATGGTGGCCGGATCGACTCGGGTACGGCTGTCAGTTGCGACGGCAGTGACGCCGGTACCGGCCGCGGTGGCCTGCACGTCTGCCTGATCGACGCTGCTGCGTACAAGCCCGCTGTCGTTGGACGCGACAGGTGCAACCGACATCTTGACGATGCCACCCGATGTAGCCAGCGTTGCGTCTTGCGTGTTGGTACCCACCTGAGTGCCTGCACTGCCGGTCGTACCGGTGGCAACACGAATACTGTTCGCGCCGCCATTGGCGCGGCCGATCACTGCCTGGCCGCCCACTCCACCGGCGCTTTGCGTGGCGCGACCGGTCAAGCCACCTTGTGCGCCGACACCGTTCAGCGAAGCGCCGCTGATACCACGACCGTCGCTGCCGACGGCACCATTGCTGATGTTGGCGCCGTTGATGCTGACGCCTTGGCCACCGGTCATGCTGGCGCCCAGGGCGATATAGCTCGTGTTGATCGTGGAAGAAGAAATGGTTTTTGACTCGGCATCATATGTACAGATAGGACGCCGATTCCCTTGGTTCAGCGCACAGTCGTCAATGACTGCTGTTACTGAATACTCGTAGTCTCTCTGTACGACTTGCCTATTCAAGGCAAGCGATTCGTTGAAGATCGACTCTCCTCCAACGAAAAGCCCATCACTCAATCCACCCACGCCACGTTGGTTTATTTGCAGCGCACCTGCCGCCGCAATCGACGAAGTGTTATTGGTGATGCTTCCGGAAATCGCTATATTTCCTCCAGCCGCGATTCGTCCCTCCGTACTTGCAGCGATGAGACGCTCTTGCTGCTCAACCGAATAGGAACGATAAACACCAGGATTTTTTCCTGTGTAAGGAAAACGAATGAAGTAAGATTGCCTTGGATAGACGATTCCACGTGACTCAATAAGCTCCTCGGGCATCGTTGCATTCGCAGCTGCCTTTTCTTGCTCGGTCAATGCACCCAATGCAGTGGTCAAAACCCGCCGCCGATTATTCAGCTGATTGGCCGCAATCAAGATGCTCCCATCAGCCTCGATACTGCCCGACAGGTTATTGACCACACCCGTACGCGATACCAAGGTACCGCCGCCATCCTGCGCGCCGCCGATGGCGATATTGCCCAGGCTGAAGATGCGCGCGTCGCGATTGAGTAGTTGATCGCGCACGATCAGATTCATGTTGCCGGTGGAACCAAGCAAGGCCGAGCCATAGGCTGCGTTGTCGGTCGCGCCGCCGAAGTCGGCGCCGTTCACCAATGTGCCGGTGTTCACCGAGACGTTGCCGCCGACGATGCTGCCGGTGTTGTTGATGCTGTTCGCCACCAGCGACAGTGCGTTGTTACCGGAAATGCTGCCGGCGTTGTCGATGATGCTGCCACCGTTGAGACGCGTGTCGTTGGACAGGATGTTGGCACCGGCGCGGTTGGTGATGCTGCCTGCCGTAATGTCCAGGGTGCGCGCAGCCTTGAGCGTGGACTCGTTGACCAGGCTCCCGCCTACGCGCAGGTTGAAATTCCCGTTGCTGGTGAGGTCAGCACCTGCGCGATGCGTGTAGTCGCTACGCAAGGTCAGATCCAGCAGATTCTGCGCAAGAATACTGCCGCCGCCGTCGAAACCGACGGTATCGATCACCACATCGCCAGCACCACCGATCGCGCTGCCGGCACCGATCTGGCCACCGGCATTGCTCAGGTTCTGCAGATTCAGGCGGACAGCCTGCTCGGCCTTGATCCTGCCGTTCTGGTTGTCCAGCGTGGCGCCTGCGCGCTGCAACAGAAAGCTCGCGCCGGCATAGACATTGCCGCCCTGGTTGTTCAAGCCATTGGTATTGGCAATCAGATCGCCGCCAGCAACCAACTGGCCGCCGTTGTTGGCGATGTTGGCAGCGTCGATGACCACGCTGCCGCGCCCACCGAGATTGCCGCTGGTGTTGGTCAGGGCCCCGCCCGTGGTAATGCGCGTCAGTCCGCCGCCGTTGTTGACGATGCTGCCCTGGGTATTGTCGATGAGGCCGCCCGATGCGGTCAGCGTGTTGCCGGCATCGAGCTGGCCGCCGCTATTGAGCAGCGCACCGGTGACGGCAACGTTGAGATCGCGCCCCGCACTGAGCTTGCCACCTTGGTGATTGTCCAACTGGCCGCGTGCGGTGACGCTGAGGTCGCGTGCGGCTTGCAGACTGCCGCCGCTGCTGCTGATGTTTTCTGCAGTGATCACTGCATCGGTGCCGGCACCGATGGTGCCGTTGCCGTTGTCCAGGCCGCGATTGAGCTCTACGCGCAGACCACCGCCTGCTCCGCCGCTGGCGACTGCCTGCACGGTGCCGCCGGTATTACTGAGGCTGTCGGCGCGCAAGGTCAACGCACCACCACTGGCCTGCAGCAGGCCGTTGCGGTTGTCGGTGGTGCCGCCCGTTTGCACGTTCAACCCACGTGCGGAGACCGAACCATTGACGTTGTTAAGGCTGGCAGCGGTCAGCACCGCATCGCCAGCTGCGGCAATCGCGCCGCCCTGGTTGTTTAACCCGCCACTGGCACCCAGCGTCAGTTGACCCTGCGTCAGGATACGCCCACCGCTATTGCCCAACGCGCCACGACTGGTGACCGACAAGGCGCCGGTGCCGGCGTGTTCGATCCGCCCCTGCGCATTCTCCAGGCTGGCCGCGGTAATGGTCAGATCCTGCGCATTGCTGGCCAGCGTGCCGCCGGTGTTGTCGATCGCGCCGCCGATGCTGACACGGGTCAGCCCGTTGCCACTTTGCACCAACCGCCCGCCGACATTACTCAAGCTGCCGCCGTCGATACTCAGCTGGTTGGCCTGCATTTGACCTGCGACGTTGTTGAGACGCCCGTTGTCGATGTTGCCGCCTGCCTGCACGGTGAGCGTTCCACCAGCGAGCAAGTCGCCACCGCGATGATCGAGGCTGCCGCCGGTGGTCAGTGCAACGTTGCCGGTTGCGCGCGTACTGGCACCCGCCAGTTGCAGCTGGCTGCCCTGCGCGGTGAGGTTGCCGCCGGCCAGCAATTTGCCGGAGGCGCTGAGCTGACGATCAGCGATCAGGCTCAGCGTGCGTCCGCTGCCGAGGCTGCCATCTGCGTTGATACCAGCGCCGACGGTGCCGGCGATGCTGATCTCACCCGCACGCAAACTCAAGTTACCCGAGGCGGTAGTCTGCCCGGCATTCTCGATACGCGCGCCTTGCAGGCCCACCGTCGTACCGCTGACGGTACCCTGCTGACGCAACACGGCATCGCTGGTCAGGGTGACCTGCTGAGCACCGACCTGGCCGGCCACACTTAGGTCGCCCTTCGAGCGCAATTCCAGCGTGCTGCCTGCACTCAAGGTACCGCTTTGTGCCAGCGTGCCATCGGCCTGCGCCGAGAAGGTACCAGCCGATGCAAGGCTACCCCCGAGCTGCAGGTTGCCGCGGCTGATCAATGCAACATCGCCGCGCTCGCTACCCAACTGGCCGCTGCTGCTGACTTGCGCCGCTTCCACGCGCAAGCCATTGCCGCCAATCAGGTCACCGCGATTGTCCACCGCTCCAGTGGCGATAACACCCAGGCGTTGCAAGCCGTAGGCCTGGCCAGTCTGGCGCAGCGACCCGACGCCCAAGGCGAGTTGATTGCCGGCGCGCACGGCGCCAGCATTGTCGAGCAAGCCGCCGATGGCGAAGGTGGCGTCGCCCTGCGCGAGCAGCACGCCGCTGGCGGCATTGCTTGCGCTGGCTGCGGTGACGTTCAAGCTCTGACCAGCGACGACTTGCGCCGCATTGGTCAACGCGCCAACTGCGCTCAGCACCACATTACGGTCGGCTTGCGCGACACCGGCAACCGCCAGGTCGCCGGTGCTGCGTAGGTTCAAGTTAGTGGCTGCATCGAGTGCGCCACGGCAGTCGATCGCGGCACCATCCAGGCTGATCGCGCCACCGCTTTGCAGTACGGCAGCCTGACCGGTACCGATCCGCGCGCCGCGCAGGGTTGCATCGCCACTCGCCACCGCCTGTCCGTTCATTGTCAGTGCGCGCTGCGCCTGCAGATCCAGTTGCGTTGCCGACTGCAGCGTGCCTGCGGCGGTGAGATCGCGACCGGCCTGTAGCGCGATCGATTGCGCCTTGAGCGAGCCGGCCTGCTGCAGATCGCCAACTGCAGTGGCCTGCAGTGTGGTCGCTGCGGCGACAACGCCTTGCAGCGTCATGTCGCCTTGGCTGATCAAGCTGACGTTGGCAGTTTCGCTACCGAGCTGGCCGCTGCTGCGTAAGCTGCCTGCCTCCACCTGCAGCGTGTCTTTGGCAATGAGGTTGCCGCGGTTGTCCAGCGTGCCAGTGACCTTCGCGGTCAGGGCCTTGCCTGCAATCGCAGTACCGCCCTGATCCATGCTGGCGGCGGTGATGCGCAGATCGCCGCCGCTCTGCAGGCTGCCGCCGTTCTGCAACGCGCCAGTGGTCAGCGTGACGCTGCCATCGGCCGCCAACACGCCGGCCGCCACGTTGTTGATGTTGCCTGCCTGCACCGACAGATCACGGCCGGCAATCACCTGGCTCGCATTACTTAAGGTGTCGGTTGCGCTCAACACGACATCGCGATTGGCTTGCGCCACGCCTGCGAGCGCAAGTGCTCCCGTGCTGAGCAGGCGCAGATCCGTGCCGGCGTCGAGCGTTCCACGGCTGTCGATTGCCGCACCATCCAGGCTGATCGCGCCGACGCTTTTCAGCACGGCGTCGCGGCCGGTGGCGATGCTGTTGCCGCGCAGGTTGGCGTCACTGCCCGCCTGCGCCTGACCGTTCAACGTCAGGCTGCGCTGCGCCTGCAGATCCAACGCAGACGCGGACTGCAGGGTTCCACCGGCAGTCAGATCGCGGCCAGCCTGCAAGGTGACGGCCTGCGCGTTGAGCGAGCCGGCCTGCAGCAGATCGGTGCCAGCGGTGGCTTGCAGCGTGGTCGCCGCAGCCACAACACCGTGCAGATCGATCGCGTTCTGGCTGGTCAGCGTCAGTGCGCCGTTGACCGAGCCGAGTTGCCCGCTGCTGACGATGCTGTCGGCAGCGATGGTCAGGTCCTTGCCGGATACCAACTGGCCCACGTTCTCGAATGCGCCTGTCGACGAGATCGATACCGCATCCCCGCTGTAGACACGGCCGCGCTGCAGCAGCGTGCCGGTGTTCAGTGCAAGGCCACGCTCGCCATGCAGGCTGCCCTTGTTTTCCAACACCCCGGCGACATCGACGCGCAGGTCGCGTAGTGCACCCAGAGTTGCAGTTGCAGCATTGTTGGCGCTGGCGGCCTGCACATTCAGATCGCGGGCTGCAACGACTTGAGCCCCATTGTTCAACGCGCCCGCAGCGGTCAGCGCAACATCGCGCCCGCCCTGGACCACGCCAGCCAGTGCAAGATCACCGGCACTGTGCACGTTCAAATCGGTCGCCGCATCGAGTGAACCACGGCTCTCGATGGAGCCGCCATCCAGCGTGATGGCGGCTCCGCTCTGCAGCACTGCTGCTGCACCAGTCACAATGTTCGCGCCGGTGACACTCGCGTCACCGGTGCTCGATGCTTGTCCGTTCAAAGCGAGCGTGCGCTGCGCCTGCAGATCCAACGTGGATGCCGATTGCAGAGTGCCAGTTGCAGTGAGGTCGCGCCCCGCCTGCAACGCGATCGACTGTGCCTTGAGCGAACCGGCCTGCTGCAAATCGCCGCCAGCAGTCGCACGTAATGCAGTGGCCGCTGCAACCACACCCTCAAGTTGCAGCGCGTCTCGGCTGTTCAACGTGACATCGGCCCGCTCGCTACCCAACTGTCCACTGCTACGCAGCGTGGCCGCATCGACCTGCAACGCATCCTTGGCGATCAGATTGCCACGATTGGCCAGCGTGCCTGCGATGGCGGCGCGCAACGCCTTGCCTGCAGACGCGCTGCCGCCCTGGTCCATATTTGCTGCGCTGACCTGCAGATCGCCACCGGCCTGCACGCGGCCAGCGTTGTTCAGCAGTGCCGTAGCGGTCAGGGCGATGTTGCCCTCGCCCGCCAACACACCGCTCGTGGTGTTGTCGAGGCTACCTGCCTGCAACGACAGATCGCGCCCTGCAAACACCTGCGCTGCGTTGCTGAGCGCGCCGGTGGCATTCAAAACAACGTCGCGCCCGCCTTGTGCCACACCCGCCAGCGCCAGATCGCCCTGGCTGCGGATGTGCAGATCGCTCCCTGCATCCAGCTTGCCGCGGCTGTCGATGGCCGCGCTGTCCAGCGCAATCGCTCCCGTGCTCTGCAACACCGCATCCTGGCTGGTTGTCAGTGTGGTGGCGCGCATCGAAGCATCACCGCCAGCCTGGCCCTGGGCAGCAAATGTCAGAGCACGTTGTGCCTGCAGATCCAGCGTGGACGCTGATTGCAGGTTGCCAGCAGCGGCGAGATCACGCCCGGCACTCAATGCCAGCGATTGCGCTCTTAGCGACCCTGCCTGCTGCAGATCGCCAGCGGCGCTGGCCTGCAGCGTGGTCGCAGCGGCAACCACGCCTTGCAGCGCGATATCGCCCTGGCTGCCCAGACGGACACCTGCCGCTTCGCTGCCGAGTTGACCGCTGCTGCGCACGCTGCCGGCATCGATCTGTAGCGCGTTCCTGGCAATCACGTTGCCAGCGTTGTCGAATGACCCGCTCACAGCTGCCGAAAGCGTGTTGCCCGAGCTGGCGCTGCCGCTTTGCGTGAACGCGCCTGCGGTCAGCTGCAGATCGCTCGCCGCATACAGGCTGCCGGCATTGTCCAATGTGCCGGCCGTGCGCACGCGCGCACCGGCATCCGACGAAAACGCGCCACTTTGCGCGTTGCGCAACGAGGCTGCCTCTACATCCAGCGCACCAGCTGCAATCACCTCCGCGCGGTTCTGCAGTGCTGCGCCCGCCTGCAATGTGGCTGAGCCAGCGCTCTGCACGGTGCCGTCCAACGCGAGCTCGGCAGCACTGGTGATGCGCAGGTCGCCAGCTGCATCGATGACACCGTTGTGCTCGACCGCCGCGCCACGCAATTGTACCGCGCCGTCGCCGCGGAGCTGACCACGCTGACGCAGCGCGCCGTTCGCCTGCAAATCGATCGTGCCTGTCGAACCCACCACGGCATCGCTGACGAGCTCACCGCCTGCGGTGATCACCAACCCACCGGCGGTGGTCTGCAGGGTGCCAGAGAGTGCGGCATCCCCGCCGCTACGAAGATTTACGCTACCAGCGTTGACGATGCCCGAGACCTGCGCATCCGCTGCGGCGTCCAGGCCCAGGGCAGTGCCTGCCACGGTGTTGCCGCTCAGCGCCAGACCACCGCGGCTGCGCAGCAACGTCTCCCCACGCTGGCTGCCGATATCGCCACGACTGTCCAGCTGCGCCGCGTCGATGGTCAGCGCATTGCCAGCAACGAACGTGCCGCTATTGACCAGACCACCCGCAACCGCCGCCTGCGCATCACGTGCGGCCGCCAGACTGCCTGTCGTGGTGACGGACGCTGCCTGGAGACGCAGATCGCGGCCAGCGTAGCCGCTACCGGCATTGTTCAGCGCACCTGCGCTGCGCAGCTCCAGATCGCCACCCGCAGACACTACGCCGCGCTGTGCGATGTCGATACTCGCCGCATTGAACGCCACTGCATCCGCTGCAATCAGCTGACCCTGCAGTTCCAGCCGACCGCCGGCTTGCACATCAGCACCCTGCCCGGCCTGCGCCAATCCACCCAGGCGCGCGTCGCCGCTACTGTTCACGCGCAAGGCGGTGGCCGCGTCCAGGGTGCCCAGTGCATCAATCGCGTTCGCATTTAGCCCGATCGCGCCGCCGCTCTGCAGCGTGCCGGTCAGGCCAATCTGGCCCGCGCGCAGGGTTGCAGCGGTTGCCGCATAGGCCACACCGTTGCTGCGCAACACACCATCGGCGCCCAGATCCAACGCACCAGTCGTATGCAGGCTGCCATCGGCATTCAATTCCGAACCGAACAGACGGATGGCGCCGGCACTGCTGCGGCCGCTGTGGCTCAAGGTGCCGCTGGCTTGTGCATCCAGGATACCGGCGGCGACCAGATCGCCGGCCAGGGTCATGCGCGTGCCGCGCAGACGCACATCGCCTTGCTGCGAGCCGAGCACGCCGCGCTGGTCGAGGTCACCGGCTGCACGCACACCCATTCCATCGCGCGCCACCGTGGTCCCGCTCAGGCTCACCTGGCCCGCGCTGTCGATCTGCAGATCGCCACTCTGCGCCGCCAGAGTGCCGCGACTCACCACGCCCACACCGGCTTCGGTCGCAATCAGGCGAATACGGTCGGCATACATGCCGCCCAGCTGCGCCACGTCGATGCCGATCGACGGTGCCGCGCCATCGGTGCCCGGCACCACGTCCAGCAGCATGCCGTCATAGTTGACCCGCCCTGCACCCGCGGCAGCGACCAGTTCCCTGGTCCAGATCGAGCCCTCCACGCTGAGCTGACGCGAGAGCAGGTCCAGGCGGTCCACATTGAACGCATCCAGACCGTTACTGCCAATACTCAGCGCACCGCCGGTGATGCTGAAGCCGTTCAACGCGCCATCGCTGCCCAGGTTGGGTGTGCCGGTGGTCAAGGTCACGCGCGAGGTGTTGAGAAACCCGCAGCCATCGCAGGAAATGCCGTTGGGGTTGGCGATCACCAACTGCGCCTTGGCACCGGCGATTTCGGTGTACCCCTGCAAGCGGCTGCTGGCCGAGGTGACCTCATTGAGGATCAGCGAGGCGGCACCGCTGCGCTGCAGATTGTCGTTACCGGCGACATAGCCGCCCAGCTCGGTCTTGGAGATCTGCGCGCTGTTGTTGAGGATCAACCCGTTCGGGCCGACGTTGAAATTGCTGTAGCGGTTATGCGAGATGCCGCGCGCATTGGGCGCGACGATGTCCACCACCGGCACGCCATTGGCGGCGACCTGTTGACCGGGTGTCTGCCCGCCGGGATTTGGCGTTGGCGCCACTTGTGCCCACGCCGGAAACGATGTCCAGGTAACCGTGCAGCACAGTAGCAACGCAAGCGCGCGCTTGCTTTGTTCGGCCAGGTAAGCACGTACGCTCATCGCTTCGGTGTCCATCGCTTCTCTCTCGCCACTGGTGGGCGTCATCAATCAACAGCGCGCTGCCGGCTGGCGGCGCGATCCATGTCAGAACTGGTAGATCACACGCGCGCCATATGCCGGCTGCGCACTTCCAAATCCGTCCGGGCGATGGATCGCCCAGCCTGCAAACGCATCGATGCTGGCACCGAACCAACCGCCGCGCAGACCCACCGCGCCGCCCACCAGACTGCGGCCGCGCAGGCCGCTGGCACTGGTGCCATCGATGCGACCGGCATCCAGGCCCAGGTACGGTGTCAGCCCGATCTGCTGGATCGGAAAACTCAAGGTGTTGCGCCAATACGCGCCTTTTTCCGCGCCCAAGGTCGCTTCGCCATCGAAGCCGCGCACGCTGTAGCGGCCCCCGATGGTGACGAACTCCGAGCCAAGCAACAGCTCGCCTGCAGTTTGCGCACGCAGGCTGCTTTCCCACGCCATCGGCACCGGTCCCAGCTTGAACGGCATGGCGGTGCTCACGTCCAGCGTGGTCACGCCATAACGGAATGTCGGGAACCCGATCTGCGGGTCGTAACCGGTCCACTGGCTGTTGAACCACGGCGTGCCACGCCGATGCGCGATACGCACGTCCAACTGCATCGTCCCCAGATAACGGCGATGGGTGAAGTAGAACTCCGCGCTGCTGGTATCGCGACGCTGGATGCCGATCTCCACGCCATCCAGATAGCTGCGCGCACGCCGCCGGCCAACCGTGACACCGGCAGAGGTCTTGCTGGTGCCGTTGCGATGCAATACGCGCTGGATATCCAGCTGCGCGTTGCTGGATTCGCCGCTGGACTGGAAGGTCTGCAAAAATCCGTCCACGCGCTGGTGATAGCGGTATGACGAGGCCGACAACGCAAACGTCCACCAGCCCCACGGCAGGTTGTAACTGAGACTGTTGCCGCGCGTGCCGCGCTCTTCGTCGCGCGTGGCCAGGTCATGGCTGTAGCCGACACTGAGCAGATCGTTGAGGCCCAGCAGGTTGTCCAGCGAAAAATCCAGCCCGCTCTGCACGCGCCCGGTGGCTTCCACGCCAGAGTCGTCGGCATTGGCCACGCCGCGCCAGCGCCGACCATGCTGCAAGGTGATGACCAGATCCGATTCGCCCGGTGCCTCGCCCGGAGCGATGTCGATCTTGGCGTCCTGCGATGGCAGTCGCTTGAACTGCTCCACCGCCTGCTCGATCGCACGCAGGTCCAGCAGGTCGCCGTGCCGTAGCGGCAGCGCGCTCTTCCAATGTTCGCTGCCGGTGTCGGAAACCACGCGCACCGTACGCAAGCGGCCGGGCATCAATTCGAAACGCAGTTCGCCGCGCGAAAGATCCTGTTCGGGCACGCCGATGCGGGTGGTGACCAGGCCGCGCGCGACCAGTTGGTCCAGGGCGCGACGGCGGATGATGTCGATACCCGCGCGACCGATGCAGCGGCCCTCATAACGACGCAGCGACTTCCACAACCACGCAAAGCGTGCACCGTCGTTCCCTGCACCGGACAGGCGCACGCGGGCGATCGGGAAACACAGTTCCTCCTTGGGCAGCACGGTGCTGCGCGTATCCACGCGCTCGGCATCCTCGCGCGGGCCGGCGAAGGGTGCTTGTCGCTCCTGTTCCTGACGCCGCTGAATCTCCTCGGCCTGGCGCAATTGCTCCTGCCGATCCAGCGTTATCGGTGCTGTTTGTTGTGCAGCCGCCAGCCCGGCGACAGCCCATAGGCAAGCCGCCAGCGCCATTGGCGCCGAACGCATCCACATCTGTCCTGCCCCCTGTGCGGCGGGCCGCGCCTTGGCGCGCCGTCGCTCACACCGCTATGCCTGGCCACCAAGACGGCGACGCAACCCTTCAACACAACGAGTGCGGCGCAACTGTGATGGAACGTTAAGAACTGGTCAACGCGCCATGTAGGGGCCACCCTGTAAGAAAAACCCGACCCTTTTACTTTTGTGACGTAAATCACTTAAAAAGCGGGCGAAAATATCTCGGGCCACGCGCTCACTACCGAATTCCGCCTCTCTCAAACCCGAAACATCCGGCAACGTGCCGCTAACGTTGACAACAGAGTAATGACCTTTAATGAATATCTAACTGCGACCAGCGTGGCAAATCAGCGGCGTAGTTGAGTAATGCCGGTCTGGTCAATCTTCAGATCCCCGCGGCGCCGCTTGGAGGCAATTAATTGGAGCGCGAAGATTGCCTCAAGCATTTTTCGTGACTCAAGTCACATATAAAGCAGACTGATCCGATGACGATCGCGTTAAATTCGTGATGACGTAGGCTTTACATGGGCATACGCAGTATCGCCAGTCGTCATACGCCTGGACCGCTAATGCACTGCCTTTTCCCCCAGCTTTTGCAACCACGTGCGTCGCGGTTGTCCTGACCGCACGGGCGCACTCACTTCTCTGCTCGGCCTCGCCTTGATTGCCGCATGTGTGCCCCAGGCGCACGGTGGTGAGGTGCGGCCGAACGGGGTGACTGACGCCTCTACCGCCCTCACTCCCATGCAGCAGGCTGAGCAATTGCGCGGCCAGCAACGCCATGCGGATGCCTTGGCCATCTATGAGCGCGTACTGCGTGCGAATCCGCGGGATCGTGGCGCCTACACCATGCGTGCGATCACGCTGAGCGATCTCGGCAGCGCACAGCTCGCGGCAGAGGCCATGTGGCGGCATCCGGACTGGTTTTCGCAGCAGGAGCGCGAGCGCATCGAAAACGATCGTGTCGCCCGCATGATCGGGTGGGCCAGCGCCGAGCCCATCGATGCGGCGCACCGCTATGCAGAGACCGATCAGGCCCTGGTCAATGTCGCCCGCATCGAACGCGAATCACCGCCGACGCTGACGTGGGAAGCCACGCGGCTGCGCGTCGACAGCCTGGTCGCGCTCAACCAGAGGCAGCGCCATCGCGACGTCGTGGCCAACTATCAGGCGTTGAAGGCGGAAGGTATCGAGGTTCCCGCCTATGTGCTGCCGACGGTCGGCGATTCGCTGATGGGCCTGCGTCGCCCGGCCGAGGCCGAAGCCGTGCTCCGGCAGGCCCTGCAGCACAATCCCGACGACTTCAATACGCAGCTGTTGCTGGGCTATGCCTTGTTGGAGCAGGAACGCTTCGACCTGGCGATGCCGCTGTTTGAAAAACTCGCGGCCACGCAGGCGCCGTGGCCGCGCCGCAACGGTGCCAGCAGCGGCTACGAAAACTGGGATCGCTTCAGCGCAGACATCGCCCTGGCCACCGCACGCTCGGCGGCCAACCACAATCGCGACGCAGACGCCCTGTTGCGCGAACGTGTGGCCATCGGCCCCGACAATGCAGAGCTGCAGGCGGCACTGGCCTCGATCGAATTCCGTCGCGGGCACCCGAGCGCGGCACTGCAACGCAACGCGATGGCATCGACGCTGGATCCGCATCAGAAACAGGCGCGCAGTGGCGTGGTCGAAGCGCAGCGCGATCTGGATCGCCTGGATCTGGCCGAGGCGACCTTTGCGCCGCTGCACAAGGAATATCCGGATGATGCCGGCCTGCAGCGGCTTGGTGCCTCGCTGGAACGTCAACGCGGCTGGCAGGTACATCTCAGCCATGCGCGCGGCCGCAGCGACAGCGACACCCTGACCAACAGCACCTCGCCGCTCGGCAACGACTTCGGCAGCACGCTGCTGGAAGCCGAATCGCCACTGCTCGGCGAGCGCTGGCGCGTGGGATTGCGTGCACGCGACGATTGGGCCGATTTCCAGGACACGCGCGTGCGTTACCGCAGCTTCTGGCTGGGCACCCACTACCGCTACGACCGCCTGGATGTCAGCGCCTACGGCGGACGCGCGCTCGACGAATTCGATCGCGATGGCACCGCCTGGGCGCTGGATGCCGGCTGGCGGTTTTCCGATGTTTGGTACGGCAGCTTGGCCTGGCGCACGCGCGATCCGGATGCCTCATTGCAGGCACGCCGCTTCGGCATCACCGGCGACAGCATCGGCGCTGCCCTGCGCTGGACTCCCAACGACGAAAGCCGTTGGGAACTGCAGGCACGCCAGCTGCGCTACAGCGACGGCAACCGGCGCGATCAGCTGGATCTGTCCGGCAGCCAGCGCCTGTGGGCCAGCCCGCACGTGCTGCTGGATGGCCTGTTCGCCGCTTCGGCCGGACGCGCCGAAGACGACCGCGCCGTCAATTACTTCAATCCGCGCCGCACCTCTGCGGTGGCCGCTGGCGTGCGCATCGATCAGATCGGCTGGCGTCGCTACGACTACGCCTTCCGGCAGCGGCTTGAGGTCACCGTCGGGCCGACCTATCAGTCCGGCTTCGGCAGCCAGTGGGTGCCCAGCGCGGCGTATCGGCACCTGTGGTCGCTGGGCGACGGCAGTGCGCTGAGCTACGGCGTGAGCTGGTCGCGCCCGGTCTACGACGGCCAGCGCGAACAACAACTTGGATTCGACCTGGATTTCCGATGGGGAGGTACGCCTTGATCCGCCTGCCGCTGTTGCTGGTCGCCTTGCTGCTGATGACGTTCGCGTCGTCGGCGCAGGCGGGCCTGCTGGTGCTCAGCTACCACGATATTCGCGACGACGTCGCCGCCAAGGGCGATTCCGATCGTTATGCGGTGTCCACCAGCAACTTCGCCGCGCATCTGGATTGGCTGCGTTCGCATGCCTACCACCCGGTAAGCGTGCAGCAGGTATTGGACGCACGTGCAGGAAGGCGCGCCCTGCCCTCCAGGCCGGTGTTGCTGACCTTTGACGACGGCTTGCGCAGCGTCTACACGCGCGTCTTTCCGTTATTGCAGGCCTATGGCTACCCCGCACTGGTCGCCCCCGTCACCAGCTGGGTCGAATTGCCGGCCGACCAGGTAGTGCCCTACGGCCATCGCGATTTCACCCACGATGATTTCGTCACCTGGGCACAACTGCGCGAAATGCAGGACAGCGGCCTGATCGAAATCGGCTCGCACAGCGACGATCTGCACAAAGGTATCCCCGGCAATCCATTTGGCAATCAGACCCCGGCAGCGGTCACCCGTCGTTGGGAGGCGGGCAAGGGCTATGAGAGCGAAGCGGATTATCGCCAGCGCATCCAGACCGATCTGCGCCATAGCCGCGACGCCATCGTGGCGCATCTTGGCAAACCGCCGCGCGCCATGGTGTGGCCGTATGCCGCCTACAACCGCGCCAGCAACGCCATTGCCGCGCAACTGGGCATGACGCTCAGCTTCGATCTGGAAGGCCGTTCGCACGAAGCCGATATCGGCCAGCAGGGCCGCGACCGCGTGGACGGGCAATCGCTGGCCAGCCTCGGCCGCCTGTTGCTGTTCAACAACCCCGATGTCCGCGACCTGGCCGGCGAACTGCGACGCGACCTGTCGCGCGACGGCCTGCGTGCGATCCAGATCGATCTGGATTACGTCTACGACCCGGATCCGGCGCAGCTGGCACGCAACCTCGACATCCTTGTCCAGCGCGTCAAGGACATCGGCCCCAGCCATGTGTTCCTGCAGGCCTTCGCCGACCCGGATGGCGATGGCGCAGCCGATGCGCTGTACTTCCCCAACCGGCATCTGCCGATGCGCGCGGATCTGTTCGGGCGTGTGGCCTGGCAGCTGCGCACCCGTGCCGGCGTGCGCGTATTCGCCTGGCTACCGGTGCTGGGCTTCCATCTACCCGATGCACAGCAACAGACGGCGCTGCAGATTCGCGGCAAGGACCCGAAGGATGTGCCGCGCCTAGACCCGGGCAATCCGCGCACGCATCAGCTGGTCGCCGACATCTACGAAGACCTGGCTGCCAACACCTACTTCGAAGGCCTGTTGTTTCACGACGATGCCTATCTGCGCGACGACGAGTTGCCTGCCTACGGCAATGGCGATCCTGCCACGCGCACGCAGCAGCTGATCGGCTTCACCCAGGAGCTGAAAGCAGCCGCCGAACGCTGGCGTCCTAAACTGGTGACCGTGCGCAACCTGTTCGCGCAGCCAGTGCTGCAGCCGCATAGCGAAGCCTGGTTCGCGCAGCGCCTGGA
Organism: Xanthomonas sp. NCPPB 1826; assembly: GCF_056725285.1. Classification (NCBI taxonomy): domain Bacteria; kingdom Pseudomonadati; phylum Pseudomonadota; class Gammaproteobacteria; order Lysobacterales; family Lysobacteraceae; genus Xanthomonas; species Xanthomonas sp. NCPPB 1826. The sequence continues at coordinate 2,211,059 of NZ_CM161521.1, read as the reverse complement.
TGCGTTTGCTTCGGCCTACGACTACACCGCACTGATGGCGATGCCGTACATGGAGCAAGCCAACGACCCGCAACAGTGGCTGCAGCAGCTGGCGCAGCGTGTCGGCCAGCAGCCGCATGGTTTCGAGAACACCATTTTCGAACTGCAGACCGTGGATTGGCGCACCGGCAAGCCCTTGCCGGAGGGGGTGCTGCTCGAACACAGCAAGTTGCTGCTGGCTGCGGGCGTGCGCCACCTGGCGTACTACCCCGACGACTTCATCGGCGGCCACCCGTCTGTTCCCGAAGCGCGCGAGGCCATGTCGGCTCGGCAATTCCCATATATCGAGCGGTAACCGATGACGACCAGCCTCCTGTTGGGCGCCCTGTTCAACTTCGCGTTTTTCTATCCCATCATCATGGCGTTCTTCTGGATGATCGGAGGCACGTATTACTACCTGCGACGCGAGCGCGGCACACCGGGTCCCTCGTCGCCGCCACCGTTGGCCAGCGAGCCGTTCGTGTCGTTGCTGGTGCCCTGCTACAACGAGGCCAAGCATGTCGGCGAAACCATCGCCGCGATGAGTGCGCAGAACTACCCGGACTTCGAGATCATCGCCATCAACGATGGCAGCAGCGACGACACGGCCCAAGCGCTCGACGACCTCACCCACCAGCATCCGCGCCTGCGCGTGGTGCACCTGGAGCAGAATCACGGCAAGGCCAACGCGCTGCGCGTCGGCACGCTGGCGTCGCGCTCGGACTATCTGGTCTGCGTGGATGCTGACGCCATCCTGGACCCAAACGCCACCCGCTGGATGGTCGGCCACCTGATCTCCGGCCCGCGCGTCGGTGGCGTCACCGGCAACCCGCGCGTGCGTAACCGCACCACGCTGATGGGCCGCATGCAGGTGGGCGAATTTTCCGCCATCGTCGGGCTGATCAAGCGTGCGCAGCGTGTTTACGGACGGCTGTTCACCGTGTCGGGCGTGATCTGCGCGTTCCGGCGTTCGGCGTTGCATCACGTCGGCTTCTGGTCCGACAACATGGTCACCGAAGACATCGACATCTCCTGGCGTCTGCAGCTCGACGACTGGGATATCCGCTACGAACCCAACGCACTGTGCTGGATCCTGATGCCGGAGACCTTCCGCGGCCTGTGGATGCAGCGCCTGCGCTGGGCACGCGGCGGTGTGGAAGTGTTGCTGAGCCATGGCCGCCGCGTGCTGTCCTGGCGCAGCCGACGCATGTGGGGCGTGCTGCTGGAATACGCACTCAGCCTGGCCTGGGCCTACACGATGCTCTTCATCATCGTGCTGTGGCTGCTCGGCAAGGTCATCCCGCTGCCGCCTGCGCTGTACGTCGACACCATCCTGCCGCGCTGGCATGGCCTGGTGCTGGCGGTGGTGTGCCTGATGCAGTTCGCCACCAGCCTGGTGATCGAACGCCGCTATGAAAAAGGCCTGGCGCGCCAGTTCTTCTGGGTGATCTGGTATCCGGTCGCCTTCTGGATGATCGGCATGCTCACTGCCGTCATCGCCTTCCCCCGTGCCCTGCTCGCGCGCCGCAGCAAACGCGCCCGCTGGAAAAGCCCCGACCGAGGAATCCAATGACACCGCCCATCATCAACCTGCCACAACGCCTCGGCCGCTCGCGCCGACTCGCCTACGGCGCCGCCACCGCCGGCGCCTGGATGGTCTACTTCTATCTGTGGGCACCACTGGCAACCCTGATCGCCTGGTTCTTCGGCCTGCGCAGCGCCTACATGGAGCTTTACCTCAAGCACAACGCGCTGGATCCGTTCGCACTTGGCGCCCTGCCGGTGATCGCTTTGATGAGCGCCATCACCACGGTCGGCTGGGCCGAGTACAACCGCATTCGCTTCGCCAAGGCCGACCAGCGCAAACGCCGCCGCACCGTGCTCGAACCGGAAGTCGATCAACGCCTGGGCGTTCCCGAACAGCTCGGCAGCCTGCTGCGCCATAGCCGCATCTCCTCGGTGGCGATGGATAAGTTTGCAAGGCCGGTGGGGGTGCGGGTTGTGCGGCATGGGTGAGAAAGGTGGCGTTTGCGCAACGACAAACGAACTAGGGCCTGTTTTGCGCGGGCAGGTCTTGGCCCCTAAGCGCTAGTCAGGAAGGTATCGGAACGCCCTCACCGGTGACGCCCCGGATCTTGGTAATAACACGCTCAGCGTGTTCTCTCGCCTCACGTTCATTGCGAAATTTGAAGCCACGCAGCCAAAGCATATGACGTGCCCGGCCTTCGAGACGCCTGCTCAAAATTCCGGCCACGGGCTTCCCCTTTTCATCCGTCTCCACATGGGCGGAAACTGTCCATCCATCAATTTCGCGCATGGGCATATCCATCTTTCCTTAGACGCAGCGGAGCCTGCTTGCCCGCACCGCAGCAAGTCAAGTAACGAGCGGTGCGCTAACTCGCTCGTTAGCCTCTGCGAGGCGCAAGTGCCTACCTCCGCTGGCACCAGAGCGGCGTACCTCACCGCATCTGCCTCGGCCGCCTCGGCGCTCATGAGGCTGAAGAAATACCAGCAGCGAAAGAAGCTGAGCTGACGCATGGCGTACGCATCCTTGCGCGCCTGCCACTGGTGAGCGTCTACCCTGAGTGGACGTGGCCGAGCACCCCGCCACAGCAGGCAAGGCGCGAAGGGAATTGAAGCGCTTCATCGCCAACTTCGGCCACGCGAGCACGCTTGTGGCACCTGCGGCAGTCGGCTGTGGATATGTCTCTAAATCTGGCAAGACCCGAAAAGAAAATCGGCGCTAATTCGTTGATTCATGGTGACCCCGGCCCGATTCGAACGGGCGACCTTCCCCTTAGGAGGGGGACGCTCTATCCAGCTGAGCTACGGGGCCAAGGTGGGCATTGTCGCACGATCGTTGCGATTGCCAAGCCGGCGGGTGGTCGGCGGAGCCTGCTAAAATCGGCGGCTACCCGTGTCGCGGGAGGCCCTGGCCGCCGCGCGACCGTCCCGACCTTTGGAGATCCCATGTCCGCTGACCTGCTCAAGGCGCTCGACCTCGCCGCGTCCAATTCCGGTACCTATCTTGGCGAGGCGACCTGGTCGCAGGCCACCGGCGCCGGGGTGCTGCAGCCGCTCAATCCGACCACCAACGCGGTGATCGCCGAGGTGCAGGCCACCACGCCGGAAGACTACGAGCTGATCGTCCAGCGTGCGCAGGCTGCCTTCAAGGTGTGGCGGACCACGCCTGCGCCGCGCCGTGGCGAAGCCGTTCGCCTGTGTGGCGAGGCGCTGCGTGCGCACAAGGATGCGCTGGGCTCGCTGGTGGCGCTGGAAATGGGCAAGAGCAAGCCCGAGGGCGATGGCGAAGTACAGGAGATGATCGACATCGCCGACTTCGCGGTCGGCCAGAGCCGCATGCTCTATGGCTACACCATGCACTCGGAGCGGCCGGGCCACCGCATGTACGAGCAGTACCAGCCGCTGGGCCTGGTCGGCATCATCAGTGCGTTCAACTTCCCGGTGGCGGTGTGGGCGTGGAATGCGTTCCTGGCGGCCATCTGCGGCGATATCTGCATCTGGAAGCCGTCCAACAAGACCCCGCTGACCGCGATCGCGACGATGAAGATCTGCAATGCGGCGTTGAAGGACGCCGGTTTCCCGGACATCTTCTTCCTGATCAACGATGCCGGCACGGCGCTGTCGCAGAAGTTGGTGGAAGACACCCGCATCCCGCTGATCAGCTTCACCGGTTCGACCCAGATCGGCCGCGTGGTTGCGGAAAAGGTCGCGCACCGCCTGGGCCGTTGCCTGCTGGAGCTGGGCGGCAACAACGCCATCATCCTGGACGAGACCGCCGACCTGAAGCTGGCCATCCCGGGCATCGTGTTCGGCGCGGTGGGCACCGCCGGGCAGCGCTGCACCACCACGCGCCGCCTGATCGTGCACGCATCCATCTACGACAACGTGCTGGCCACGCTGGTCAAGGCGTACAAGCAGCTCGACAGCAAGATCGGCGACCCGACCGACCCGGCAAACCTGATGGGCCCGCTCAACAGCCAGGGCGCGGTGGAACAGTTCCTGGCATCGATCGCCAAGGCCAAGGCCGCTGGCGGCACGGTCGAAGTGGGCGGCACCGCGATCGACCGCCCGGGCAACTTCGTGCTGCCGGCCATCGTCACCGGGCTGCAAAACAGCGACGCGGTGGTGCAGCACGAGACCTTTGCGCCGATCCTGTACGTGATGAAGTACAGCACGCTGGACGAGGCGATCGAGCTGCAGAACGGCGTGCCGCAGGGCCTGTCGTCGTCGATCTTCACCCAGAATCTGAAGGCGGCCGAGAAGTTCCTGTCGGCGGCCGGCAGCGACTGCGGCATCGCCAACGTCAACATCGGCACCTCCGGTGCGGAGATCGGCGGCGCGTTCGGCGGCGAAAAGGAGACCGGCGGTGGCCGCGAATCCGGCTCGGATGCGTGGAAGGTCTATATGCGTCGCCAGACCAACACGATCAACTACTCCGCCTCGCTGCCGCTGGCGCAGGGCATCAAGTTCGATCTTTGATCGACGCGCAGGCGCGCCGGGCATCGAGCCGGCGCGCTGTCGCAAGCTTGCCGGAGCATGGCTGCCACGTTGTGCCTGCGTCCGGCTCAGCCAATCAGCGGCGGCCGGGTGCCCGGATCATTTGCAGTGAGTCACGCAGTTGCGCACGACCTCGGTGCTCAACGTTTCAGCGGCCGCTAGTCCCGATATCAGGGACGGCCACAGACGCAGCCTCGCCCATTCCGGTCAAAACCGGCCACGCACCGCGTCTGGCCGCAGACGGCACGCCATTCGGGCGGCAGCTCTGGGATAATCAGGACACGCCAGCCGTCGGCTGCCGCCACTTCAGGAGTTCATGATGAACGTCGTCGTTCGACAGACCAGCGCCATGGCCATCGTCAGCCTGGTCTCGGGCATTCTCGGCTGGACGCTGATCCCGTTCCTCGGCAGCCTCTGCGCCATCATCACCGGCCACCTGGCGCGTGGCGAAATCCGCCGCAATCCGCAGGGGCTGGACGGCGACGGGCTGGCTATCGGCGGGCTGATTCTTGGTTGGCTGGCAGTTGCGCTCTGGGTGGCAGGGGTGGCGATCTTCATCTTGTTCTTCGGCGGCCTGGCCTGGCTTGCGGCCGCCAACAGTTGAGCATGGCCGCGCCCTCCTCCGCCCAACGCTTCAACGACCGCGTCGCGGCCTATGTGCGCTACCGGCCGAGCTATCCGCCGCAGCTGCTGCGCTGGCTGCACGAAGAGCTGGGCCTGACGCCGGCCACCGCGGTGGCCGATATCGGTGCCGGCACCGGCATCTCCAGCCGGCTGTTTCTGGAGGCCGGTTATCCGGTCACGGCGGTGGAACCCAACCCGGCCATGCGCGCCGCCGCGCAGCAGTGGCTGGCGGAGTTCCCCAAGTTCCGCGCGGTCGACGGCACCGCCGAGGCCACCGGGCTGGCCGATGCCAGCGTCGGCTTGGTGTCTGCGGCGCAGGCCTTCCACTGGTTCGACGTGCAGGCGGTGCGTGCCGAGTGGGCGCGCATCCTGCAGCCCGGCGGGCTGGCGGTGATCTACTGGAACAGCCGCGAGCTGGACACCACCGACTTCCTGCGCGGCTACGAGCAACTGCTGCTGGACTACGGTACCGACTATTCGGCCGTGGCCGAACGCTATCAGGACGATGCCACCATGCAGGCGTGGTTCGGCGAAGGCTTCCGCGCGATGGCACGCTTTCCAAATGTGCAACGGCTGGACTTCGATGCCTTGCGCGGCCGGCTGCTGTCTTCGTCGTATGCGCCGCTCGCGCATGACCCACGCCATGCCCCGATGCTCGCCGCGCTGCGCACGCTGTTCGATGCGCATGCGCGCGACGGGCTGATCGACTTCCAATACCAGACCCGGGTGTTCGCCGGGGGATTGAACTGACCCGCATGTATTCGCTTGCCCGCCCCTTGCTGTTTTCCCTCGATGCCGAGCGCGCCCACGCGCTGGCATTGCGCTCCATCGATGTCGCCTACCGCACCGGCACCACGCCGCTGCTGGCCAAGCGCCCGGTGCCGCTGCCGACGCCGGCCTTCGGTCTGATGTTTCCCAATCCGGTCGGGCTCGGTGCCGGCCTGGACAAGAACGGCGAGCACATCGATGCGCTGCTCGCGCTGGGTTTCGGCTTCGTCGAGATCGGCACGGTGACGCCGCGTCCGCAGGAAGGCAATCCCAAACCGCGCATGTTCCGCTTGCCGGAATACCAGGCGGTGATCAACCGCATGGGCTTCAACAACCTGGGCGTGGACGTGCTGGTGGCCAACGTGCAACGCGCGCGGCGTCGCGGCGGCCTGCTCGGCATCAACATCGGCAAGAACAAGGACACGCCCAACGAGGAAGCCACCAGCGACTACCGCTATTGCATGGAGCGCGTCTACCCGCTGGCCGACTACATTACGGTCAACATCTCGTCGCCCAACACCGCCGGCTTGCGCGAGCTGCAGGAAGAACAGGCGCTGCGCCGGCTGATCGCCGATCTGCGCGACACCCAGGAAGCCCTGGCCGCGCAACACGGCAAGCGCGTGCCGATGCTGGTGAAGGTGGCGCCGGATCTCAACGACCGCGACATCGATGCGGCCGCGCGCGTGCTTGCCGATCTGGCGGTGGATGGCGTGATCGCCACCAACACCACGGTGACGCGCACCCTGATCGCCAACCATCCGCTGGCCGCCGAAGCCGGTGGCCTGTCGGGCGCGCCGCTGCTGGGGCAATCCACCCTGGTGCTGCGCCGCCTGCGCGCGCGTCTGCCGGAGTCGATCCCGTTGATCGGCGTGGGCGGCATCAACTCCGGTGCGGATGCGGTGGCCAAGATGGCAGCAGGCGCGACGCTGGTGCAGTGCTACAGCGGCCTGGTGTATCGCGGGCCGCCGCTGATCGGCGAATGCGTGGACGCGATCCGTCGCCGCCGCGAAGCGCCCAGCGGCGGTGCGGTGTCGCCGCTATGAGCGATGCAACACAGGACGGCTGGCGTTTGAGCGAACACGCGCCCCTGCGCGCGCTCAATACCTTTCATGTCGATGCCACGGCGCGCTGGTTGCTGAGCATCCACGCAGCCGATGCCTTGCCGCAGGCGCTGGCGGCGCCGGAGATCGCCGGGCAACCGCTGCTGGTATTGGGCAGCGGCAGCAACGTGCTGCTGGCCGGCGACCCGCAGGGCTGCGTGCTGTGTTTCGAAAACCGCGACATCGCCATCATCGCGCACCATGCCGACCACGCCATCGTGCGCGCCGGTGCCGGCGTCAACTGGCACGCGCTGGTGCTGTATTCGCTGCAGCAAGGCCTGTCGGGGCTGGAGAATCTGGCCTTGATTCCCGGCACTGTCGGCGCCTGCCCGATCCAGAACATCGGCGCATACGGCGCGCAGGTGGGCGACTTCATCCATGTGGTGGACGCCTTCGATCTGCATGCCCAGCAGTTCGTGCGGCTGACCGCGGCCGAGTGCGCCTTTGCCTATCGCGACAGCGTGTTCAAGCAGCAGCCGGAGCGTTATCTGATCGTCGCGGTGGAATTCAATCTGCCGCTGCTGCACGAGTTGCGGCTGGACTACGCCGGCATCCGCGAGGAGCTGGCGAGCATGGGCGCCGACCTGGCCGGTGCCGCCGATGTGGCGCAGGCGGTGATCAACATCCGTCGACGCAAACTGCCGGACCCGGATGTGCTCGGCAATGCCGGCAGCTTCTTCAAGAATCCCTTGCTGCCCAGCGAGCAGATTGCCGCGCTGCAGGCCACCTTTGCCGATATGCCGGTGTATCCCGGTGAGCAGCCCGGCCAGGGCAAGTTGTCGGCGGCCTGGTTGATCGAGCAGTGCGGCTGGAAGGGCCGGCGCGAAGGCGATGCCGGGGTGTCGCCGGATCACGCCCTGGTGCTGGTCAACTACGGCACCGCCAGCGGTGCGCAGCTGCTGGACTTTGCGCGGCGCATCGCCGAATCGGTGCGCGAGCGTTACTCGGTGATCCTGGAGCAGGAGCCGCGCATCATCGGAGCGCATTGGTGACAGCGCAGCAGGCATCACGACGTGCTGCGCTGTGGATGCTCACCAGTACCTTCGCCTTCGGCCTGATGGCCATCTGCATCCGGCTGGCCTCGGGCACCATCGCCACCACCGAGATCGCGTTCTTTCGCAATGCATTCGGGCTGTTAGCCCTGTTGCCGCTGATCCTGCGCGCCGGCAAGGCGCTGCCGCGCACGCGGCAATTGCCGCAGTACCTGGCACGTACCCTGATCGGCCTGGCCTCGATGCTGTGCGGGTTCTGGGCGATCGGCCACCTGCCGTTGTCGCAGGCGATCTCGCTGTCGTATTCCACCCCGTTGTTCGTCACCGTGCTGGCCGTGGTGTGGCTGCACGAACAGGTGCGCCTGCGCCGCTGGCTGGCGGTGGCGGCCGGATTCATCGGCGTGTTGGTGATCCTGCGGCCAGGCTCGTCCACCTTTACGCCCGGTCTGCTGATTGCGCTGCTGGCAGCGGTGATCAGCGCCGTGGTGGCGATCCAGATCAAGCAGCTCTCGCGCAGCGACGACTCGGACACCGTGGTGTTCTACACCTATGTGTTCTGGGTGCCGATGTCGCTGATTCCGGCACTGTTTCAGTGGAGCTGGCCGCAGGGCATCGACTGGCTCTGGCTGGCGGCGACCGGCATCTTCGGCACCGCCGGCCAGCTGTTCTGGACGCGCGCGCTCAAGCTGGGCGAAGTCTCCGCACTGCAGCCGATCAGCTTCATGCAGCTGCCGCTGGTGGCGCTGCTGGGCTGGTGGCTGTTCGGCGAGGCGATCGAACACCATACCCTGATCGGTGCGGCCATCATCATCTGCGCCAATGTCTACATCGCCCATCGTGAAAGCGTGCTGGCACGTCGCGCCGCCACGCACGCACCGCTGGAAGGCGCAAAACCGGGCGAGTGATCGACCGTCTGCGAGCGGCCTGACCGGCCCGCGCGGTGGCGTGGCGACGATGCCGACGTACACTGCGCTGGTACGCGCTCCCCGGCCATTGAAGGGGCGATGCGCACGCACTTCGTTGACTGTTCCAAGGTGAGGTCGGCATGCCGGTTCCAAGCAAAACCATCGGCCTGATCGGCGGCATGAGCTGGGAATCCACCCTGCCCTACTACCGCATCATCAACCAGCGGGTGCGCCTGGCCTGCGGTGGCCTGCATTCGGCCAGGCTCTTGCTGTACAGCGTCAATTTCCATGAGATCGAACGCCTGCAACACGCCGGCGACTGGGACGGCGCAGGCCAGGCAATGGCGGCAGCGGCGCGCGCGCTGCATGCCGGCGGTGCCGACTTCCTGGTGCTGTGCACCAACACCATGCATTGCGTTGCCGATGCGATCACCTCCGCAACGCCGCTGCAATTGCTGCATATCGCCGATGCCACCGCCGATGCGTTGATTGCCGCGGGGGTCACCCGGGTCGGGCTGCTCGGCACGCGTTTCACCATGGAACAGCCGTTCTATCGCGAGCGCCTGGCTGCGCGTGGCCTGCAGGTGCTGGTACCGCCGGCCGACGCACGCGCGCAACTGCATCGGGTGATCTACGACGAACTCTGCCAGGGCATCATCCGGCCGGAGTCGCGCGGCTATTTCCGCCAGGTCATGGCCGACCTCGGCCAGGAGGGTGCGCAAGCGATCATCCTGGGCTGCACCGAGATTTCGCTGCTGATGGACAGCAGCGATGCGCAGCTGCCGTTGTTCGACACCACCGCACTGCATGCCGAAGCGGCGGCGCACGCAAGTGTGCGCGACTGATCGGTACCGAAGGCGCAGCCAGCGCGCCTTTCCCGAAGTGCATGCGCCTTGCCATGGCGGGCAAGCGTGCAAGCTGGGCATTGCCGCGGCAATAGCACGGATGACTCATACCTCACTGCTCCAGCACGCGCATGCGCGCGAGCACCTGCCACAGGATGTCATGCCTTGAAGACCCCTTCCACAACAGGCACTGCACCCACAAGCCAGCTCACTTGCGGCGACTACAAGACGCTGGCCCTGTCCGCGCTGGGCGGCGCGCTGGAATTCTACGACTTCATCATCTTCATCTTCTTCGCGACGGTGCTGGGAGAGCTGTTCTTTCCGCCGGGCATACCGGACTGGATGCGGCAGTTGCAGACCTTCGGCATCTTTGCTGCCGGCTACCTGATCCGTCCGCTGGGCGGGATCGTGATGGCGCACTTCGGCGACCTGCTCGGTCGCAAGCGCATGTTCGCGCTGAGCATCGGGTTGATGGCCTTGCCGACCCTGGCCATCGGCGTGCTGCCGACCTATGCGCAGATCGGCCTGGCCGCCCCGCTGCTGCTGCTGACGATGCGGTTGCTGCAGGGCGCGGCCATCGGCGGCGAAGTTCCCAGTGCATGGGTCTTCGTCGCAGAGCACGTGCCTGCGCAACGCAGGGGACTGGCCTGCGGAACACTGACCGCCGGCCTGGCCGCCGGGGTGTTGCTCGGTTCGCTCAGCGCCGGGGCGATCAATCGCGCCTTCACGCCGCAGGAAATCGCCGACTATGCCTGGCGCCTGCCGTTCTTGGCCGGCGGCCTCTTCGGCCTGCTTTCCGTGTATCTGCGGCGTTGGCTGCACGAAACACCGGTGTTCGCCGAGCTGATGGCGATGCGTGCCGTCGCGCGCGAAACGCCGCTCAAGCTGGTGCTGCGCGATCATCCACGCAGTGTGGCGCAGTCGTTATGGCTGACCTGGATGGTGGCAGCCGGGGTGCTGGTGGTGTCGTTGATGACGCCGACGCTGCTGCAGAGCGCGTACCACTACCCGGCAGCGGTCGCCTTGCAGGCCAACCTGCTCGCGGTCCTGCTGCAGGCGATCGGCTCGATCGTGGCCGGCGCCTTGTCCGATCGCTACGGCAATGGACGCGTGCTGCTTGCCGGCAGCGTGTTCCTGGGCGCCAGCGCCTGGCTGTTCTATCGCCTGGCCGGTGATCCGCAGTTGCTGTTTCCGCTGTACGCCCTGCTGGGCGCGGCGCTCGGCGTCCTGGGGGCAGTTCCGCGCGTCATGGTCGAAGCGTTCCCGCCGGTGGTGCGCCTGTCCGGGGTGTCGTTCGCCTACAACCTGGGCTATGCGGTATTCGGTGGCCTGACCCCGTTGGTGGTGGTGATGTTGCTCAAGCAGCACCCGATGGGACCGGCGTATTACATGATTCTGCTGGCCGCGATCGGCAGCGTGATCGGGCTGCAGTTGTGGCGCCGGGAACGCATACGTCGTTACTGAGTCGGACACCGTGCCGGTCTGCGCCAGTCCCGGTCGCACGCCTGCGCCGACCACGTTCGACATCGCGCGGCCGTGCCCTCAGGCCGAGGTGAGATGGCGGCGCCAATGCGGCCGCCGTGCGCCGCGAAACATCACCAGATACAGCCCGACCACCCATACCAGCGCGGCCGACCAGCCGCCCAGGATGTCGGAGGGATAATGCACGCCCAGGTAGATCCGCGACACGCCGACAAGCACCGCGAACAGGCTGGCGGCAATGGTCACCGGCCAGCGCCAGCGCGTGTTCCAGGCCAGCGCGATGAGCACCGCAGCGAGCGTCATCGAGCCCATCGCATGCCCGCTGGGAAAGCTGAAAGTGCTTTCCGGGGCGATCGATTCCCACAGGCTCGGGCGGTCGCGCTGGAACACCTGCTTGGCGCCCATGTTCAATAAGGCCGAGCCGCCAAAGCCGAGTGCGGCAAAGGTCCCCTCGCGCCAGCGCCGCAACATCAGCAACACCAGCACGATGGCGATATCAGCCGGGATCACCCCGTATTGGTAGCCGATCTTGGAAATCACCCCGAAAAACGCGTCCAGCCCCGGCGTGGCGATGCTGCGCATGCTCCACAGCAGGGGCTCATCGAAATAGAAGTTTTCCAGCTCGTGGACTTCGTCGGCGAGGTCGACGAACAAGCCCAACGGCAGCAGCACGCCGGTAAACAGCAACGCCATGCGCCACGCATTGCTGCGCAGCCATCCCCTGAAACCGGCCGGCGATTCAGCCGGCGCGGCGGACATAAGTGCGTTCGACGTACTGATCGATCAGATCGATGAACTCGTAGGCGATGTTTTCGCCACGCAAGGTGACGCTTTTCTCGCCATCGATGAACACCGGTGCCGACGGCGCCTCTCCGGTGCCCGGCAACGAGATGCCGATGTTGGCGTGGCGCGATTCGCCCGGCCCGTTGACCACGCAGCCCATCACCGCCAGGGTCATGTTTTCCGCGCCGGGGTTGCTGATCTTCCACTCCGGCATCTTGGCGCGCACGTGGTTCTGCACCACGCCGGCCAGTTCCTGGAAGAACTCGGAGGTGGTGCGGCCGCAGCCCGGGCAGGCCGTGACCATCGGCGTGAAGGCGCGCTGGCCAGTGGTCTGCAGCAGTTCCTGCGCGACAATCACTTCCTGGGTGCGCGACTGGCCCGGTTCCGGCGTCAGCGAGATGCGGATGGTGTCGCCGATGCCTTCCTGCAGCAGCACGCTCAGCGCGGCGGCGGAGGCCACGATGCCCTTGCTGCCGATACCGGCCTCGGTCAGGCCCAGATGCAGCGCAAAGTCGCAGCGGCTCGCCATATCGCGATATACCGCGATCAGCTCCTGCACACCGGATACCTTGGCCGACAGGATGATGCGCTCGCGCGCCAGCCCCAGCTCCACCGCGCGCTCGGCCGAATCCACTGCCGAACGGATCAAGGCCTCACGCAGCACGCGACCGGCATCCCAGGGGGTGTCGCGCTGCGAGTTCTCGTCCATCAGCTGCGCAGCCAGCGACTGGTCCAGCGAGCCCCAGTTGGCACCGATGCGCACCGGCTTGTCGTACTTGATCGCGAACTCGATCAGCTGCGCGAACTGCAGGTCCTTTTTCTTGCCGAAGCCGACATTGCCCGGATTGATGCGGTACTTGGCCAGCGCTTCGGCGCAGGCCGGCTCGGCGGCGAGCAACTGGTGACCGTTGTAATGGAAATCGCCGATCAACGGCACCTCGATCCCCATCATGCGCAGCTTGTCGACGATGCGCGGAATGGCCGCGGCCGACTCGGCGTTGTTGACGGTCAGGCGCACCATTTCCGAGCCGGCGCGCCACAGGTCGGCCACCTGCTTGACGCTGCCGGCGATGTCGGCGGTATCGGTATTGGTCATCGACTGGACGACCACCGGGTGGCCGCCGCCCACAGTCACGCTGCCGATCTTGACGGCCTGGGTGATGCGGCGCGGCCAGGCGGTGGCGTCGGCGGGAGGGGTTGGGCGAGTCACGGCGTCGTACATCGCGGTATTTTAGCCTGTCATCGGTCCGCTCACAGCTGAAGCGCTGCGCGGGTCGTCTTCCGGGCCGATGCGACGGTTTGTCGCAGGCCGCCACGCCCCCGAGCGCATAGCATTGCCGTGATGAATTCCTCAGACGCCTCCTTCCTGCGGACCCTGTGCAGCCTGCGCTGGCTGGCCACCGCCGGCCAGGCCGCCACCATCCTGGTCGCCACCGGCCTGATGGGTCTGGACCTGCCGCAGCAACCCTTGTGGGCCGGCGTGGCCGCACTGGCGGTGTTCAACCTGTATGCGCAACTGCGGGTGGCCCACCGTGGCGCGGTCAGCCCGGCCACCGAGTTTGGCCACATCCTGGTCGATGTCACCGTGCTGACCTGGATGGTGGGCTGGAGCGGCGGCATCGCCAACCCGTTCGGCTCGCTGTTCCTGGTGCTGATCGCGCTGGCCGCACTGGCCCTGCCGCTGGGCTGGGCGATGGCGGTGGCAGCGTCCTGTGTGGCCGGTTATGTGATCAGTGCGGCATTCGGCCTGCCGCTGCCCTACGGCAGCTTCGACCCGCTCAGCCTGCACATGTGGGGCATGGCGGCCAACTTCCTGCTGTCGACGGTGGTGGTGCTGGCCTTCGCCACCCGGCTGGCCTTGTCGATGCGCGAACGCGAGCGCGAGATCTCCACGCTGCGCGAGCGCTTCGCGCGTAACGAGGGCATCGTCGCGCTGGCCACGCACGCGGCCTCGGTGGCGCATGAGCTCAACACGCCACTGGCGACGATGACCCTGCTGGTCGACGACATCGCCGATCAATGCGACCAAGGCGAATTGCGCGAGGACCTGGATACCCTGCGCGAGCTGCTGGTGCAGTGCCACGAGCGCGTGCTGGCGCTGGCCGCACCGGCCGACAACGGCCACCTCAGCCGCGAGGTGGCGGTCAAGGACGTGCTGGAACAATGGCGGCTGGTGCGCCCGACCATCGAGCTGCGCCGCAACGACGACGCACCGATGCGCCTGCTGCTGCAGCCGGGCGTCAGCCATCTGCTGATGGTGCTGCTCAACAATGCGGCCGATGCCGGCGAACGTGCCGGCCGGCCGCAGATCGATCTGACCCTGCGCGTGGAGCAGGACCATCTCAGCGGCGAAGTCCGCGACTACGGTCCGGGCTTCGACACCTCGCAGGCCATGCTGCCAGGCACTTTATTCAACAGCGGCAAGCACGACGGCATGGGCGTCGGGCTGGCGCTCTCGCACGCCACCGTCGAGCGGCTGCAGGGCGAGTTGTGGATGCTGCCCGCCGAAGGCAGCGGCGCCCGCGTCGGTTTCCGTCTGCCGCTCTCCGAACACGAGGCACTCGCATGACAAGCACTCCCCTGCGTACCGGCCTGCTGGTCGACGACGACACCTTGTACCTGCGCACGCTGCAGCGCAGCCTCGCCCGCCGCGGCGTGGAAACCCTGACCGCCACCGACGCGGCCAGTGCCCTGTCGACCGCCCGAAGCGCCTTGCCCGATTTCGCTTTGATCGACCTCAAACTCGGCCACGATTCCGGCCTGAGCCTGATCCAGCCGCTGCGCGAGATCCGCGCCGACATGCGCATCCTGCTGGTCACCGGCTATGCGAGCATCGCCACCGCGGTGGAGGCGATCAAGCTCGGCGCCGACGACTACCTGCCCAAGCCGGCCAATATCCCGACCATCATGCGGGCGCTGGGCGAAGAGGACGACGAGCTGCCGGAGCCGGACGAAGAAGAAACCGCGCGGGAGATGATGACACCGCTCAGCCGCCTGCAGTGGGAGCACATCCAGCAAGCGCTGCACGAGACCGGCGGCAATGTCTCCGCCGCCGCCCGCCTGCTCGGCATGCACCGCCGCTCGCTGCAGCGCAAGCTGACCAAGCGGCCAAGCCCGGGGCCGTTACGCGAGCCCGGGCGTTGAGGCCTGACATCGATACGTTGAACCGTGGCGTTTTTCAGGCGCTACCCGAGGCTTGATCCGTTCAACCATGGCGCTGTTTTTTTGGCGCGATCCGACGCTTAAGTCAAACGCTCGGTGAGTCGAGGGCGCGGTGCCCTCGCCGCTTGCGGGACACGCCGTGAATCCGTCCATGGAGCAACTGTGTTGTTGGAGTGGCTCTGCCGCTCCGCAAGCCGGGCACGGTGGTGCTGGCCGCCTGTCGGCAGCCATGGCCCCATCGAGCGCATTGACACTCAGGTCGGGATGGCTTGGGCCTGTCCGCCTAGCGCATCTCTGGCGCGGGCGTTGAGGATGACCAGCATCTTGCGCATCGCCGCCACGACGGCGACCTTGCCGGGCTTTCCGCGTGCCCGCAGCGACCGATAAAACTCCCGGATCTGGGGCTCGTGCTGGATGGCCGACAGGCAGGCCATGTACAGCACGTTGCGCACCTCGATCCGCCCGCCGCCGATCCTGCGGATGCCGCGTGTGGTGCCGCTATCGTGGGCGATGGGAGCGACGCCGACCAGCTTGGCAATGGCCTTGCCATCAAGGGTGCCCAGCTCCGGCAGATAACTGGCGATCACCGCTTGCAGGATCGCTCCGACGCCTTTAAACGAACGCATCGCTTCCAACTGCGGTTGCTGGCGGACCTGTTCGGCGATGTGTTTTTCCAGTCGCACGCAGTGCTTTTTCATCTGCGTGATATTGGCCTGCAGCAGGCGGCGTAAGCTGGTGTCCGTCCCCTGTTCCAACTGGTTTTGCGCGCTTGTTGCCAGGTCCACAAGCTGCTGTCGCGCACGCACGAACTCGCGCAGCTTTCGCCGCCAAGGCTCCATCGGCTGATAGGCACGCAGCTCAAGGGTGGCCGCCATGCAGGCCAGATTGGTCGCATCCAGGCGATCTGTTTTTGCCGGCAAACCGGTGGCAGCAGCGAAGGCCTGGCAGCGGTACGCATCGGCCCGCACGACTTGGTGACCGGCGTCGAACAGGGCATCCAGTATCTGCTGTTCGTAACCGCCAGACGCCTCCAGGACAACCTGGCCAACCTGCTGCGTCGCCAGCCAGGACAGAAGCTTGCGATGGCCCGCGGGTGTGTTGTGAAACCGCTCGAAAGGGCCGCGATGGACGGCCACATCCAACATGGCCTTGCACACATCAATCCCGATGCCGTTCATGGGTGAACTCCGTTAGGCTTAAAGGGTCGAGAGCTCCCCCGCCTGCCCAGCCTTACGTCTACGCGTGGCAACACTGGCAACTGTTCGGGCGATACGGGGGAGAAACCGACGTGGGCACCTGTCTCCACGACGATCGGCAATGATCTAGGCTCTAACGGTGGCCCACGTCGGCTCTCGACACCCAGACTGGCAGAATCTGAACAGATAAGGCTCCTTGGCGGCGTCCATGCCGCCAAGGGTCCCGCAACCGGCAAGGACACCGCGCAAGAGAGTTGGCCGGCTGCTTTCTTGAAAGCGTGTTGCTCGGCTTGCGGCAGCAGATGCGACGTTTGCAGCTTGCGTGTTGAAAGCCCGTTTGCTGCTCGGCTTGCGACGCGAAAATGGTCAAAGGTTGATCGAACGCTTAGTCATCCGACCAGCGCACGTCCTGCGTCGCTTCCACTATGGCACCGACCATCTCGACGGGTCCTTGCCCGCCCATCGTCGCGGGACCTTACGCGGCATGGATGCCGCGTAAGAGCCTACATGGACGTACTTGCGGCGTGTCCTGCGATGGTGGACGGGCAAGGGCCCTGCAGCAAACTCACAGCGTCGAGAACACGGCGAGGACACCGCACCGGTTTCCGGTTGCTCTGTCGAAACCATGCACACCGACCATCTCAACTGGTCCTTGCCCGCTCACCGTCGCGGGACCTTACGCGGCATGGATGCCGCGTAAGAGCCTACAGGGACGTACTTGCGGCGTGTCCTGCGATGGTGGGCGGGCAAGGGCCCTGCAGCAAATTCACAGCGTCGAGGGCGCGGCAAGGACACCGCACCGGTTGCCGGCTGTTTTGTTGAAAACCATGCATACCGACCATCTCGACTGGTCCTTGCCCGCCCACCGTCGCGGGACCTTACGCGGCATGGATGCCGCGTAAGAGCCTACAGGGACGTACTTGCGGCGTGTCCCGCGAGGGTGGGCGGGCAAGGGCCCTGCAGCCAAGCAGCAGATCAACTGCGCTGCAGCTCTGCAGCAAACTATCCAGGCATCCCAAAAAATTAAAGACGCTGACCGCAGGGCTTCACTCTCAACGTGGCCCGAACACGCTCGCCCTGCGCGAGGTCGCGGTGATGCCATCGGCGCCCAGGATCAGGTTGCGCCCCCAGCTGCTGAGGCGCGTGGCGTTCCAGCCGATTGCGATATCCAGCGATTGCGTGCTGCTGTCGTTGCCCGACCACGACCAGCCCAGATAGCCAACGTCGTATTCGCGGGCACGGCGCATGATCGCTGCCTCGTCCACGTGCGCGCCGCGATGGTCTCCACCGAACTCGCCGATCACCAGCGCCAGCTTTTTATCGCGGAAAGCGCGCAGATAATTGTTGACCGTCGCATCGCTGCCGAACACTTCGTACATGTGCACGCTGAAGATCAGGTTGCGGCGGCTGTCGCGCGCCAGCAACGCGGCAGCGTTGTCGCGCATGTAGAACTTCCAGTCCTGGCCCCAGTTCGGCGCATCCACCATCAGGGCGTGGGTCAGTCCGGCCTTGCGCAATGCGGCGATTGCGGTTGCATGGCCGTTGACCCATTCGCTGGCGCTCAACTGATTGCCGAACGGCTCGTTGCCGATATTGATGATGACCTGGTCTTCGTTGCCGATCAGCGCCTTGCGGATGCTGGTCCAGTACGCAGTAGCGTGGGCCAGGCCAGCGGCAGCGCCGTCTTCGCCATAGCCAGTGGTGTCGTGCACTTCCAGCACCGCGATCAAGCCCAGGCTTTTGCAACGCGCGATGATGCGCGACACCTCGGCCTCCGGTGTGCGGTTCCAGCGATAACCGGAACTGAGCACCACGCGCACGCTATTGGCGCCGGTGGCAGCGATGGCAGCCAGGGCCGCGTCGGTACGGCTTGCATACCAGGCGTGCGGCAGATTGACGCCACGCAAGACCACGGTGTTGCCATTGGACTCACGCAGTTGTGTGCCGGACACCGACAGCCCCGCGTGCGCGGCAGACGACACTGCCAGGCCTGCAACGACCAGCAGCATGCGGTGGGCAAAACCAGACAACGGTGATTTCACGATCGATTTTCCAGACAGAGGGGAGGACGACGAACGATGGCGACCCTCACAGTGCGCGTGAACACTGTGTCAATTTGACGTGCCAGCCGATGCAACCCCTGTCACATATCGAACAAGCGCCGAAACAAGTGCGCTGAACGATTACGTTGTTGTGGGGCGACGAAGCAGGCGCACCCTCAGTCATCGGCGAGGGGTCGGCAATGTTTAGCGGCCGCGCGCCAGCGCCGGCCGCGACGCCGCACGTTTGCTTAAATCACGCATGACGTGGGAGTCAGCGCGACCGCGGGCCTGGCGCCTGGCTGTCGCCTCATGCTGTGGCCTGATGCCATCGCGCAGCTGTCGTCGCGGCAGCGGCTCAGTCGCAGCCATCGCGTGGCAAGGCCCGCTTCAACTGAACGGCGCCCAGCGCGATCGATCAAGGGATTACGCTCCAGGCCGATAGAAGCACATGCAATCCGTGCTCGCTCCCGCCAAGTCCCCTCCTCCGCCCGTGGTCGACGAGTCGACCCGGTTGTCCGTCCTGCGTGGCCTGTGCCTGCTGGACTCGCCGCCGGACCCGGTGTTCGAGACCATCGCCGCGATGGCCGCCCGCAACCTGGGCGCGGAAATCGCGCTGGTGTCGCTGGTGGACGAGCATCGTCAGTGGTTCAAGGCCCGCATCGGCCTGGAGCCGCAGGAAACGCCGCGTGACCAGGCGTTCTGCGCGCATGCGATCCGCGCCCCCAAGGTGATGGTGGTGCCCGACGCGCAACTGGATCCGCGCTTTTGCGACAACCCGCTGGTGCTGGGGCCACCCTTCATCCGCTTTTACGCCGGCGCGCCGCTGACGCTGCGCGACGGCCACCGCATCGGCACCTTGTGCGTGATCGGGACCAGCCCGCGTCCGGGCCTGGACGCCGAAGCGATCGCCCAACTGGAAGGCCTGCGCGACCTGGCGGTGCTGCGGGTGGAAAACCTGCGCAGCACCACCTACCGCGACGGCCCGACCGGGCTGCCCAATCGGTCGCGCTTTGCCGAAGACCTGGATGCCTGGCTGTCGCAACGCGACAGCGCGCCGGCCACTACCGCGGTGGCGGTCGACATCTGCGGCAGCGATTACTTCCGTGACATGGTCAAAGCGCTGGGCTGGGATTACGCCGACGGTTATGTGGCCATCGCCCAGCGTCGGCTGGCGGCGTATCTGCCCGCCGGCACCGCGCTGTATCGGCTGGACCCGACCACCTTCGGCTTTCTGGCCCAGGCCGAAACGCAGCGTCTGTCCGCGCTGTGCACCAAGGTCTCCAAGGCCTTTGCCGAGACGCTGGAACATCAGGGCATTCCGCATACCGCAGTGGCCTCGATCGGCGCGGTCTCGTTGCAGACCAGCTATGGCGCGGCCGACACGATCCGCTCGCTGACCACCTCGGTGGATATCTCGCGCGAACGCGGCGTGCCGTGGAGCATGTACGAGCGCAAGCACGACGTGGCCCAGCGCAATACCTTCCGCCTGCTGGCTTCCCTCCCCGCCGCGCTGGACAGCGCCAGCCAGCTGCGCCTGCACTACCAGCCGCGCGTGGACCTGCACGATCACCGCTGCGTCGGAGTGGAGGCGCTGCTGCGCTGGCAGCATCCGATGATCGGCCCGGTGATGCCCGCCGATTTCGTGCCGATGGCCGAGAAGACCGCGCTGATCAACCGCATCACCGCCTGGGTCATCGACAACGGCATCGCCCAGGCCGCGCGCTGGCAGCAACAGGGCCTGGATTTCAATCTGGCCCTGAACGTGTCGGCCGCCGATCTGGACCGGCCCGGATTCGTTGGCCTGCTGCGGCGTGGCCTGGAGCGCCACAACCTCGATCCGCGCCGGCTGGAGATCGAATTCACCGAAAGCGCGATGATCCGCCACCCCGAGCATCTGGCCGAGCAATTGGCGGCCATCGCAGCGCTGGGCGTGCATATCGCCATCGACGACTTCGGCACCGGCTACAGCAATTTCAGCTATCTCAAACAGCTGCCGGCCAGCTCGTTGAAGATCGATCAATCCTTCATCCGCTCATTGCCGGACAACCGCACCGACCGCACCCTGGTGCCGGCGATGATCCAGCTCGGCCACAGCCTGGGCCAGCGCGTGGTCGCCGAAGGCATCGAGTCGGCAGAGGCCTACACGCAGTTGCGCGCCTGGGGCTGCGACGAAGGTCAGGGCTACTGGATCGCCAAACCGATGCCGGCAGCGGCACTGGAAACCTGGCTGCAGACGCCGTGGTATGAGCAGTTCGAAGCGCCGGTCAACCTGCTCGCCGCAAGCCTGGCCGCGGCGCGGGTGTAAGCGGAAGCAGCACAGCAGCCAAAACGCACGCGGCGCGACACCTGAGTGTCGCGCCCCATGCGCACAACCAATTTCAGCGGACTGACTGGGCGATTACCAGAACACCGCGTACAGCGCGATCAGGATCACCACCACTCCGATCGCACCGACCTTGAAGCCCAGCGTGGTGCCGTAGGCCACATCGTCGGTACGGATCAGGTCGCGCGCCTGGGTGGGCGCGGTCATCAACGACACCAGAATCGCCAGCACCAGCGCCGCCACGAACACCACGCCGATGCGGTCCATGAACGGCAGTTCCGGCCAGGCGAACTTGAGCGCGAACGACAGCACCACCGAGCCGATCGCCGCGGTCAGTGCGCCGGCTTCGTTGGCACGCTTCCAGAACAGGCCAAGCATGAAGATCACCACCACGCCGGGCGTAAAGAAGCCGGTGAACTCCTGGATGAACTGGAAGCCCTGATCGAAGTTGCCCAGCAACGGCCGCGCGGTGAGGATGCCGATCACCACCGCCACGATGGCCACGATGCGACCCACGCGCACCAGTTGCTTCTGCTCGGTCTGCGGGCGGAACTTGGCGTAGAAATCCAGGGTGAAGATGGTCGCCACCGAGTTGATCTTGGAGGCCAGCGAGGCCACGATCGCCGCCACCAGCGCCGCGAACACCAGGCCCAGGATGCCGGTCGGCAACAGCTGCATCATGGTCGGATAGGCCTGGTCGGGCTTGGCCAGGTCCGGCGCCAGCACCACCGCGGCAATGCCCGGCACCACGATCACCAACGGCATCAGCAGCTTCAGGAACGCGGCGAACACCATGCCCTTTTGCGCCTCGCCGATGTTCTTGGCCGCCAGCGCGCGCTGGATGATGTACTGGTTGAAACCCCAGTAACTGATGTTCATCACCCACAGACCGCCCAGCAGCACGCTCAGGCCGGGCAGGTCCTTGTAGAACGGATTGTCCTTGCTCAGGATCATGTGGAAGTGCTCCGGGTGCGCACTCCACAGATGCTTGAAGCCGGCCAGCACGCCGGCACCGTCGCCGATCCGCGCCAGGGTCAGCCCGGCCACCAGCAGGCCGCCCAGCACCAGCAGCGTGACCTGCACGATGTCGGTCAGCGCCACCGCCTTCAGACCGCCGTACAGCTGGTAGACCAGCGCGAACACGCCGATCAACGCCAGCGCCAGGGTCTGGTCCATGCCGGTGACTTGGCTGACCGCGATCGACCCCAGCCACAGGATCGAGGTCAGGTTGACGAACACGTACAGCAGCAGCCAGAACACCGCCATCAGCGTGCGGATCCACTTGCCGTACCGCTGTTCCAGGAACTGCGGCATGGTGTAGATGCCGTTGCGCAGGAAGATCGGCAGGAAGAACTTGCCCACGATCAGCAGCGTCAGCGCCGCCATCCACTCGTAGGAGGCGATCGCCAGGCCGATCGCATAACCGGAACCGGCCATGCCGATGATCTGTTCGGCCGAGATGTTCGCGGCGATCAGCGAGGCGCCGATCGCCCACCACGGCAACGACTTGCTGGCCAGGAAGTAATCCTCGGCGCTCTTGCTGTGACCTGCCTTCTCGCGCGAGACCCACTGCGCGAGCACGAAGATGCCGGTCAGATAGACCAGCACAATCACGATATCCAACGTCGCCAAACCCACTGCACTCTCCTGTCTGGCTCTGGGCTGAGCGTCGTGGACCGGACAGGTCTGCAGACTGCCGCCGCCCGCACTACGTGCGCGGCAGCAGCGCGGCGAACCGCAGCTGCAGGCCGTCCCGGCCGATCGACGCGCGCGTCCCGCGGCGGCTGATGACACCACCGCTGAGGGTGGCCGCTGTAACACGTCGCCGGGGCCGGCGACGCATGTATGTGGTTCTTACCTGGGCACACCCGCAAGCGCGCCTGCGGGTGTGCTGCTTACTTGACCGGGCAGTCGAGCGTGACTTCAGCTTCGTTGAGCGCGCCCAGCGCGATTTTCGACACCGACAGGTCCAGCGCTGCAGCGCTTTCGATGCTGGCGACCTGGGTCAGCTTGGTCACATCTGCACCGGCCACCGCAAAGCACTTCAATGGCACGCCAACCACCTTCCACTGGCCTTGCGGCAGCGCGGCCAGGGTCTTCTGCGCATCAACGCGGCCGCCGCACTTGTCGCCACAGCCCACGCCCAGCCACACCGGCGCGGTCACCGCGCTGTCGCGGCGGACGGTCAGCTGCAACTGCACATCGCCATTACTCTCACGCGAGACATCGACCGGCTTGCCGGACACCAGCAATACGCTGGAGGCCTTGGCACCGGACCAGACCAGACGCCGTGCATCTTCCTGCGCCTTGTGGTCGACCGCGGTCATCTTCAGGCTGCCATCGGACAGACCCACCGGCAGCGTGGTCGCGGGCATGTTGGCCTGGCCGGCATTGGACAGCTGCATCGCAATACCCAGCGCCGGCTTGCCGCGCACGAAGTACACCCCGCCCACCGACTGCTCGCCGGACACACCCGATTCCTCCGGCAACGCAGCCAGGTCGCCCTTGTCGGCGTAGGTCAGGCCGAAGCCGAACTTGAACTGCGGGTCGTAATCCTTCTGCCCGACGTTATTGGCGAACTGCACCGCGGTCTTGGGCCAGGAGAAGCTCAGCTTGCCCTTGAAGTCATTCTGTACCGTGCCATCAGCCTTGCGCAGCAGCACGTCGGCAATGCCCTCGCCTTCCGAACCCGGCAACCAAGCGGCGACGAAGGCATCGGCGGCGTTGATGTACTGGTTCATCCACAACGGGCGCCCGCTCAGGAACACCGCCACCACCGGGATGCCCTCGGCCTTGAGCTTCTTGATCAGCGCCAGCTCGCTCTCGTCGCCCGGCTTGTACAGCAGGGTGGCGATGTCGCCCTGGAACTCGGCGTACGGGTTCTCACCGAACACCACCACCGCCACGTCGGGCTTGGTCTTGTACGCACCATCGACTGCCAGCTCGGCCTTGCCGCCGGCGGCCTTGATCTGCTTGTCCAGGCCTTCCCAGATGGTGTTGCCATTGGGGTAGTCGCTGCGCTTGGTGCCGGTGCCCTGCCAGTTCAGCGTCCAGCCGCCGGACTGCTTGCCCATGTCGTTGGCGCCGTCGCCCAGCACCAGCACGCGCTTTTTCGGATCCAGCGGCAGGATGCCGGCCTGGTTCTTCAGCAGCACCAGCGACTCGCGTACTGCCTGGCGGGCGATCGCGCGGTGTTCCGGCGCGCCGAGCAATTCGTACTTGCCACCGAGCGGGCGCTTGGACGGCTTGCCGGCTTCGAACAGGCCCAGGCGCAGCTTGACCCGCAGGATCCGGCGCACCGCATCGTCCAGGCGCTCGGCCGAGATCTGGCCCGATTTCACTGCCGCCAGTTCGGTCTCGTAGATGCCCTTCCAGCTGTCGGAGGCCATCGCCATGTCGACACCGGCAATGAACGAGGCCGGGCAGTTTTCGTTGGTGCAGCCTTTGACCTGGCCGTGACCATTCCAGTCGCCGACCACGAAGCCGCCGAAGTTCATGCGGCCCTTGAGCACGTCGGTCAGCATGACCTTGTTGCCGTGCATCTTCTCGCCGTTGAAGCTGTTGAACGAGGCCATTACCGTCTGCGCACCGGCCGCGATCGCCGGCGGGTAACCGGCCGCGTGGATATCGCGCATGGTGGCTTCGGACACCTTGGTGTCGCCTTGGTCCTTGCCGTCGGTGGTGCCGCCGTCGCCGACGAAATGCTTCACCGAGGAAATCACGTGGCTGCCGTCGAGGAACTGCGGGGTGCCCGGCACGCCCTGCACGCCTTCGACCATCTTGCCGGCGAAGCTGGCCACCACGTCCGGCGACTCGGAATAGCCCTCGTAGCTGCGGCCCCAGCGGTCGTCCTGCGGCACCGCCACGGTCGGCGCGAAGGTCCACTCCATGCCGGTGACGCGGGTTTCGGCGGCGGTGACTTCGCCGATCTGCTTGATCAGCTCCGGGTTGCGCGTGGCGCCCAGGCCGATGTTGTGCGGGAACAGCGTGGCGCCGACGATGTTGCTCTGACCGTGCACCGCATCGATGCCGAAGATGATCGGAATCGCGTTGCCGCCCTTGGAGGTGTCCATTGACGCTTCATAGAAGGCGTCGGCCAGCTTCAACCATTCGGCCGGGCTGGCGTCGTACTTGCCGCCCGGATCGGAATTGCCGCCGGCCAGCACCGAGCCGATGCGGTACTTGCGCACATCGTCCGGGGTCATGCTGGCGATGTCGCCCTGGATGGTCTGCGCGACCTTCTCTTCGACGCTCATCTTGGCCATCACATCGGTGATGCGCTGCTCCAGGGCCTGGTCCTGGGCGAATGGCCACTTCGGCGACGGCCACTGGTCGGGATGGATCGTGGTGGACGCCTCGGCAGGTGCGGCGGCCGGTGCGGTCTTGCTCGCCTCGGCAGCGGTGTCCTTGCCTTGGCAGGCGGCCAGCATCAGCACCGCAGCGGCGGTGGCCAGAGAGAGGGCACGACGCGCGACAGGCGCGGCGGTACGACGAAGCAGCTTGTCCAAGATCCAGGTCTCCAGGTGGTTCTCCCCACGGCGATGCGTGACGCCGCAGGCCATTAGGCGGCGTACGCTTGCGTGATTCCCCTACCCTGTCAACAACGCGCGCTTGTATGCCAAACGACGGCCAACTTATTGGCCCGGGCTATAGGCTTGGAATACCGGCAGCACCTGTCAAACCACGGCAAAGCGCCGAATCCGGCGTGGCGCTTGATCTTTCGCGACGGCGTACTTTGCTGCAATGCACCACTTCGCAGGCTTCGCACTGCGCAGCCCCTGTCGCCCGCGCAGGTATTGCCGGGTTCGCTTGCAGGCAGGTGTTCGAACGCCCGCCAACGGGTGAGCTCGCCGTCAAACAACTGTCATACCTCGGGCCTAGCGTGACCGGCTTGCCGATGCGCCACCGGCCATCGTTGATCGTCGTCTTTGCCTGGAGTTTCGATGTCTGCCTCCCCCGATCCCGCCCGCCGCCGCCTGATGCAGTTGCTGGCGTCCGTCCCGCTGTTGCCGCTGGGCAGCGCCAGCGCCGCCGCCCTGCAACACCTCGGTGGCGCGGCACTGGCCGCACACCCGTTGCGGCCGTCGGACAACCCGACCCAGCTGGTGTCGGCCACCTTCCATGGCATGCCCGCACCCAGCCTGGCCAACCCCGCGGCGATGGCCACCACCACGGTGGGGTCGGCGCTGACAGTGGCGCGCAGCGATGGCAGCAGCCAGCGTTATGCGCTTGCGTACCACCCGTTCTTCGTCACCGGCGACCAGGTGCCCGACGGCAAGGGCGGCACCGTGCTGGCCGGTGGCTATTACGACATCCAGCATCGGCCGATCATCGACCGCTCCACACCCGGTGCCGAACGCCCGTTCTTTTCCGATTGCCCGGACGGCTCCTCGCTGCTGACCCTGCCCGATGCCAAGGTGCCCGGGGTCAAGGGCAACCACGTGTTTGCGGTGGTGCAGTTCGAATACACCACCCGCGACCAGGCCGGCAACGACACCAACCGCCACCTGCCCGCGCCGATCGCGGTGCTGACGCTGGATCAGGACCCGGCCACCGGCAAGCTGTCGCTGGTGAAATACCACAACGTCGACACCGCGCCGGTGCACGGACTGTGGACCACCTGCGGCGCCAGCCTGTCGCCGTGGAATACCCATCTGTCCAGCGAAGAGTACGAACCCGACGCCACCGCGCTGGCCGGCAACACCCAGTTCCGCAGCTACAGCACACACCTGTACGGCGACCCGGAAAAAGCCAACCCGTATCACTACGGCCACCTGCCCGAAATCACCGTGCACCCGGACGGCACCGGGAGCGTGCGCAAGCACTACTGCCTGGGCCGCATCTCGCACGAGCTGGTGCAGGTGATGCCCGACCAGCGCACCGTGCTGATGGGCGACGACGCCACCAATGGCGGTCTTTTCATGTTCATCGCCGACCGCAAGGCGGACCTGTCGGCCGGCACCTTGTACGTAGGCAAGTGGCAGCAGACCTCGGGCGTGGGCCCGGGCGCGGCCACGTTGCGCTGGATCAAGCTCGGCCACGCCACCAGTGCCGAGATCCAGGCCATGGCCGACCGCCTGACCGCCGCCGACATCCTCGACGTGCATCTGAGCGACCCGGGCGACGCCTCGTTCACCAAGATCCCGTTCAACGGCACCTTCAACTGGATCCGCATCAAGCCGGGCATGGAGAAGGCGGCGACTTATTTGGAAACCCATCGCTACGCGGCGCTGGCCGGCGGCAGCCTGGGCTTCACCAAGCTCGAAGGCACCACCGTCAACGCCCGCGACAAGATCGCCTACATGGCGATGTCCTACATCGTCACCAGCATGCGCAACGGCTCGGGCGACGTGAAGGTGGAAGGCCCGGATGCGGGTGCGGTGTACGCCCTGAATCTGCGCGGCGGCCAGCGCGACAACCACGGCGCGCCGATCCACAGCGACTGGGTGCCGATCGACATGGCCGCACCGGCCGCGCTCACCGGCCACGATCTGGCCAAGGCCGACGCGCTGGGCAACCTGGCCGATCCGGAACGGCTGGCCAACCCGGACAACCTCAAGTTCTCCGAAGCGCTGCGCACCTTGTTCATCGGCGAAGACAGCAGCCTGCACGTCAACAATTTCCTGTGGGCCTACAACGTGGACAGCGGCACGCTGACGCGGGTGCTGTCGGTGCCGGCCGGCGCCGAATCCACCGGCCTGCATGCGGTCGACCAGATCCACGGCTGGACCTACGTGATGAGCAATTTCCAGCATCCCGGCGACTGGGAAAGCCCGCTGCACGACACCGTCAAGGCCACGCTGGATCCGCTGATCCGCGCCAATTACAAGAACCGTTTCGGCGCAGCGGTGGGCTATCTCACCGGCGACCCGGTAGCGGTGAAGCTGGGCAAGGCGTAAGCGCCGCCGTTCGTGCAGCGTGGCGTTCTCGCTGCTGTCGCAATGCCAGTAGGAGCGCACCTGGGCGCGAGGAGCTTTTGCCGGTATGGCCTGTCGCGCCCGGGTGCGCTCCTACGGGTGAGGCTGACACGTGCAGCGTGGCGTTCTCGCTGCTGTCGCAAGGCCAGTAGGAGCGCACCTGGGCGCGAGGAGCTTTGCCGGTAGGCCTGTCGCGCCCGGGTGCGCTCCTACGGGTGAGTCGATGGATGTCTGGCAGCGTCAGTGAGAAGCAGATCAGACCGCAAGTGCCTGAGCGCGCGGTTCAGGACTGCCGCACCTCCAGCGCCGCCATCACGATGGGCTTGGCCCATTCGGGCACCTGCGCCAATTCTTCGGGCGTTTGCGGGTGCTGCAGGCCGTTGCGGTCCAGTTCCAGCACCAGCAGCGGCGCGACCTGCCCGGTCGCGTCGGCAGGCGCGCTGTTGTCGTAGACATGCAGCACCGACAGGTGCGGCAACAGCGCGATCAGGTTGGCGCGCGAGGCATCGTAACGTTCGCGGATCTTGTGCTCGGGGATGGCATGCCCGCCCGCGGCCACGCGCGCTGCCACACGTGCGATATGCAGCTCGACGCTGGACAGGCCGCAGAACCAGACCGCCACCGTGTGCGTCGCGCAGGCCTGCCGCAGCAGGCGCGGGATGGTGGTCGCGCCCAGGGTGGTTTCGAATGCATAGTCGTGGCCGGCGTCCATGGCCTGACGCAGCCGCCGCACACCTTCCTGCCAGGCTTGCGCATTAGCATCTTCGGGTGACCAGCCCTGCTCCACCAGGTCACGGGTGAACGCATCCGGGTTGAA
The DNA here is from genome assembly GCF_056725285.1 of Xanthomonas sp. NCPPB 1826. Taxonomy (NCBI): domain Bacteria; kingdom Pseudomonadati; phylum Pseudomonadota; class Gammaproteobacteria; order Lysobacterales; family Lysobacteraceae; genus Xanthomonas; species Xanthomonas sp. NCPPB 1826. The sequence continues at coordinate 2,182,564 of NZ_CM161521.1, read as the reverse complement.
CCAGGTGGCACCGTCTTCCCGCAGCAGGCTGCCCAGCAGCGAACTCTTGCCGGCGCCGTTGACGCCGGCCAGCACCAGAATGTTCCCCACGATTTAGAGCGACGGCCCCAGCGCGATCTTGCTGCCCCGGCGTGCCGGCTTGCCGATCACCTGGGCCAGGCCTGCGCCATCGGTCACCGCAGCAAGATGCGCATCGAACCTGGCCTGCAATGCCTGCAGCGACTGCGCGCGCGTCGAGGAGGCCGTCGCTGCACTCGCCTGGCTGACCAGCCGGCGGTATTCCTCCGCGTCCACCACCACCGCCTCGGGGTGATTGTGGTTGGTGATGACCACCGCGCCATGCGAGCGCACCTTGCGCATCAGGCTGGGCCAGCCCTTCACCTTGATGTCGGCGGCGGGGGATTTTTCGAGCTCGGGCAGATCCTGGAGGCGAGACATGGGACGGTCCTGCGCGCTGTGGTGGCTTCAGCCTACTCCCAACGTCCCATTTTGGGAAATTTGGCCATTTAGTCCAAATTTATCGCCAGGCAGGTGCTCCAGAAACGAAACGGGGCCCGCAGGCCCCGTCATCTGACACCCATCGATGCGCAACAGGCTCAGCCGCGCAGCTTGGCCAGTAGCTCGCGCGTCACCGGGTCGGCCACGTCGGCCGACTCGCCCTTCAGCGCCGGCAGCAACTGGCTGGCCAGCTGCTTGCCCAGCTCCACGCCGAACTGATCGAACGCGTTGATGCCCCACATCACCGACTGCACGTAGACACTGTGCTCGTACATCGAGATCAGCGCACCCAGCGCCTGCGGGGTCAGCGCATCGAGCAGAATCACCGTGCTCGGGCGGCCGCCCGGATAGCTGCGGTGCGGATCGCTGCTGTTCTGGCCGTTGGCCAGCGCTTCGGTCTGCGCCAGCACGTTGGCCATCAGCGCGACGTGGTTCTCCGCATACGGATCGTCGTTGTGCACGGTGCCGATGAAATCGGCCGGCACCACGCTGGTGCCCTGGTGCAGCGCCTGGAAGAAACTGTGCTGCACATCGGTGCCCGCACCGCCCCACCACACCGACACGGTGTCGCTGTCCACTGCAGAACCGTCGAGCTTGACCCGCTTGCCCAGGCTTTCCATCACCAGTTGCTGCAGGTAGGCCGGCAGCAGGGCCAGACGCTGGTCGTAGGTCATCACCGCATGCGTGGCGCTGCCGAGCAGGTTGCGGTTCCACACCGCAGTTAGGCCGTGCAGCACGGCGACGTTTTCTTCCAGTGGCGTGTCGAGCACATGCGCGTCGAACTGCGCAGCACCTTCCAGCAATTGTTCGAAACGCTCGAAGCCGATCGCCAGCGCGATCGGGAAACCCACCGCCGACCACAGCGAATAACGCCCACCGACCCAGTCCCACATCGGCAGCACGCGGCTCGGTGCGATGTCGAAGGCCTTGGCGGCGCGCTCGGGATTGGCACTCACCGCATACAGGCGCTCGCTGCCGCCCAGCCAGGCGTGAAGGATGCTGCCGTTGAGCAGCGTTTCCTGGGTACCGAAGGTCTTGGAAATCAGGATGCCGGCGGTGTGTGCCGGGTCCAGCGTGGCCAGCGTGCGCTGCATCGCCGCGCCATCGACATTGGAGACGAAATGCACGCGGAAACGCGCACCCGACGGTGCCCGCAAGGCATCGGCCACCAGCCGCGGCCCCAGGTCCGAACCGCCGATGCCGACGCTGACGATATCGGTGACGTCGGTGGCTTCCAGCTGCTGGATCAGCGCGCCCATGCGTTGGCGGACTTCCGCAGCGGTGGCATACGCTTCGGAGGCCACCGGCGCATCGGTCAAGTCGCCGCGCAATGCGGTGTGCAATGCAGCGCGCTGTTCGGTGACATTGACCTGCTCGCCGCGGAACAGGCGCTGGAACGCGCCGGCCAGGTCACGCTCGCGCGCGATGGCGAACAAGGCATCCAGCGCGGCGCGGTCGTACTTCTGCCGCGCGAAATTGAAATACAACGGACCGACCTGCCTGGCGTATTGCGTCGGCCGTTGCGGCTCGGCGGCAAGCAATGCGGGGATGGCAGCGCCGCGCAGGCGCTGGGCGTGGGCGTGAAGCGCGTCGAATCCGTTGGTATGTGTCATGCGGCCTGCGTGGGGATGCTGTGGTTGGTGTGGGTGATCGTGTTGCTGCCGTCCACATATACCAGATTGGGCTTGAAGGTCTCGGCTTCGGCTTCGCTCATGCTGGCGAAGGCGGCCACGATGATCAGGTCACCGACCTGCACGTGACGCGCGGCGCCGCCGTTGAGCGAAATGATGCCGCTGCCTTCGTCGGCACGGATGGCATAGGTGCTGAAACGCGCACCGTTGGTGACGTCCCAGATATGCACCTGTTCGAACTCACGGATGCCGGTGGCTTCCAGCAGCAGGCCGTCGATGGCGATCGAGCCTTCGTAATTGAGCTCGGAATGGGTGACGGTGGCGCGGTGGATCTTGGCTTTCAGCAGGGACAGGTGCATGACGGGCAACGGCAAAGGAAAGCCGGCATTTTAGCGGAAAGCGCCGGTGTCCACCGGCCTGCCGCGCAACCGGTGGTGAGGGCTTCAGGCCGGCACTGGACAAACACGCCTGTGCGCAGGATCGCAGGCGTCGCCGGTCACGGCCTGACGCAGCGCCTGCAGCGGCATCAGACCGCTCAGAATTCCAGGTTGTCGATCAGCCGCGTGCTGCCCAGACGGGCGGCGATCAGGGCCACGCGCGCGCCAGCATGGCTGTCGCCCGGCTCGCTCAGGTCGGGCAGCCGCACCACCGCGTAATCGACGCGGAAACCGGCCTGTTCCAGCGCCTGGGTGGCGGCGTCCTCGACCTGCGCACGCGGCGTACCGGCGGCGTAGCTGTCGCGCATCTGCAGCAGCACCTTGCGGATCTGGGTCGAGCGCGGGCGCTCGTCGGCGGTCAGATACTGGTTGCGCGAGCTCATCGCCAGGCCGTCGGCCTCGCGCACGATGCTGCCGCCCAGGATCTCGATCGGAAACGCCAGGTCAGCCACCATCTGGCGGATCACCGCCAGCTGCTGGTAGTCCTTCTTGCCGAAGGCGGCCACGTCCGGCTGCACCTGGTTGAACAGCCGCGCCACCACCGTGCACACGCCATCGAAATGCCCCGGCCGGCACACCCCTTCCAGCACGTCGCTGACGCCCGGCGCGTGGATCGGTGTGGCCAGTGCGGTGCCGAGCGGATACATGGTGTCCACGTCGGGCAGCCACAGTGCATCGCAGCCGGCGTCTTCCAGGCCGCGCAGGTCGGCCTCGGGCGTGCGCGGGTAACGCGCGAAGTCTTCGTTGGGGCCAAACTGGGTCGGGTTGACGAACACGCTCGACACCACGCGGTCGGCATACTGGCGCGCCAGCATCACCAGCGAATAGTGGCCGGCATGCAGGTTGCCCATGGTCGGCACCAGCGCCACGCGCAGGCCCTCGCGCTTCCAGCCGGTGACCAGTGCGCGCAGGGTGGACAGATCGGTCAGGGTCTGGATCATGCGGCGTACGCGTGCGCTGCGTCGGGGAAGCTACCGTCGCGCACGGCCTGCGCGTAAGCGCGCACTGCGCCCGCCACCGAGCCGCCTTCGGCGAGGAAATCCTTGACGAACTTGGGCCGGCGGTGGCCGCTGTCCAGGCCCAGCATGTCGTGCATCACCAGCACCTGGCCATCGCAGCCGGGGCCGGCACCAATGCCGATGGTGGGCACGCCGAGCGCGGCGCTGATCTGGGTGGCGATCGGCGTGGGCACGCATTCCAGCACGACCAGGCTGGCACCGGCATCAACCACGGCCTGCGCGTCGCGGCGCAACTGCTCGCCGGCTTCGCCGCGCCCCTGCACCGTGTAACCGCCAAAACGCAGCACCGATTGCGGGGTCAGCCCCAGATGCGAGCAGACCGGGATCTCGCGCTCGACCAGATAACGGATCACCTCGAGCTTGTGCCCGGCGCCCTCGATCTTGACCATCTCCGCGCCGGCCTGCAGCAGTTGGGTGGCAGCGTCCAGCGCGCGCTCGGGCGTGGCATCGGCCTGGAACGACAGATCGGCCACCAGCAACGCCCGCTCCAGCACCCTGGCCACCGCGGCGGTGTGGTAGACCATGTCGGCGGTGGTCACCGGCAAGGTCGAATCGTGCCCCTGCACCACCATGCCCAGCGAATCGCCGACCAGGATCAGGTCGACGCCGTTGGCATCGAAGGTCCGCGCAAAGCCGGCGTCGTAGGCGGTCAACATGACCAGTTTTCGACCCTCGCGCTTGGCCTGCGCCAAGGCGGGCACGGTCCAGGGCTTGCTGTCGGTATGGCTGCTCATGAAGTCATTACGTGGGGTGATAAGCCGGCCATTATCTACCCAATCGGCTCCAGCCCGCAGACATCGATGGCCTGCAGGGCGTGTCGCACTGTTCCATGGCCCGGAATGATCGCCTCCGGAGCAAGCTCGGACAGCGGCAGCAGCGCAAAGGCGCGCGCCTGCAGATGCGGGTGCGGGACCTGCAGGCGTGGCAGGTCGATCACCTGATCGGCGTACAGCAGCAGATCCAGGTCCAGCGTGCGCGGGCCCCAGCGCTCGCCGTCGATACGCTGCCGGCCGAAGGCCTGCTCGATGCCGAGCAAGGCCTCCAGCAGTTGCAATGGCGCCAGCGCAGTGCGCAGCTGCGCCACCGCATTGATGAAATCGGGCTGGTCTTCGCGGCCCCAGGCCGGCGTGCGGTACAGGCGCGAGGCAGCAATCAGGGTGGATTGCGGCAGCTCGCCCAGTGCGGCGATGGCCGCGCGCACGCTGGCCTCGGCCGGACCCAGGTTGGCGCCCAGGCCGACGAAGGCGGTGTACACGCCCTACTCGCCTGCCGGTGCGCCGGTGCGACGGCGGCGACGGCGCCGCTTGCGCGGTGCACCTTCCTCGCCTTCGTGATCGGCCTGCGCGGTTTCGATCGCATCGACCAGTTCCTGGCCGGAGGACTTCTGCGCCTCGCGCCAGAACTCCACATCGGCGGCGTGATCGGCCGAGGCGAACTGGCGCAACACCAGGAAATCGAACGCGGCGCGGAAACGCGGATGCGACAAGGTGCGGAACACGCGCTTGCGCTGACGCGAGGAGAAGCGCGTCTGCAGCAGCCAGATTTCCTGCATCGGCAGCGAGAAACGGCGCGGCAGCGCCACGCGCTCGAGCTGATGCAGGGTGACCCGGTCGGCGGCGCGACGCTGCGCGTCTTCCGGCTGCACGCCCTGCGCCTGCAGGCCCATCAGGGTGCGGCAGAACGCCGGCCAGAGCAGCAGGGCGAACAGGAACGCCGGCGACACCGGCTCGTCGTTGGCCACGCGCGCATCGGTATTGCGCAGACCTTCCAGCACCATGGCGCGCAATGCGCCACTGCGGTTGGAGCGCAATGCGGCCGCACTCTCCGGGAACAGCGCACCGAGCAGGCCGTAACGCTCCAGCCCCTCAAAACTGGCCACACCGTGTCCAGACAGGAACAGCTTGAGAATCTCTTCGAACAAGCGCGCCGGCGCGGCCTCGGACAACAGACCGGCCAGGCGCGGGATGGGTTCTGCGGTGCCGGCTTCGATATCGAAGTTCAGCTTGGCCGCCAGACGCACCGCGCGCAGCATGCGCACCGGATCTTCCTGGTAGCGCAGCTCAGGGTCGCCGATCAGCTTCATCAGGCGCGCCTGCACATCCTCGAAGCCGCCGCAGTAGTCGCGTACCGAGAAATCCTCGATCGCGTAGTACAGCGCGTTGCAGGTGAAGTCGCGACGGATCGCATCGTCTTCGATGGTGCCGTAGACGTTGTCGCGCACCAGCCGGCCGTTATCCAGTTCGCGGTCGCCGCTGCCATCGTCGATGTTGGCGCGGAACGTGGCCACTTCGATGATCTCGCGGCCGAACACCACATGCGCCAGGCGAAAGCGGCGGCCGATCAGGCGACAGTTGCGGAACAGCGCTTTGACTTCTTCCGGCGTGGCGCTGGTAGCCACGTCGAAATCCTTGGGATGGCCGCCGACCAGCAGGTCGCGGACGGCGCCGCCGACCAGGTAGGCACCAAAGCCCGATTCGCGCAGGCGGTACAGCACGCGCAGCGCGTTGGGGCTGATGTCCTTGCGCGAGATGGTGTGCTGATCGCGTGGGATGACGCGCAGCGTGAACGGAGATGTAACTGAGGGTTCGATGATGGCGCTTCCGTCTTGTGTTGCAGGATTGCCCAACGGGTTTTAGCGCACTATACTAGCGCGCTGCACAAGACGCACCAAACGCTCCCTTCGTCTAATGGTTAGGACGTGGCCCTCTCAAGGCTAAAACAGGGGTTCGAGTCCCCTAGGGAGCACCACCGTCGTCTGACTGCAGAACACGCCGAGACCCCGCATTGCGGGGTTTTTGCGTTATTGGGCATGGGTGGTTGCCGCTGGTCGGGTGGACGCGCATTGATCCCGCACCGGTCAGACAAGCGCAGCTCCCATGGCAACGCCATCGAGCCAATTTGCTGAGATGCGCCGATTGGCTGAGGCCGGTTACGGCGCCGAGCGCTGCGGATTGCGCCTTACCGCCGATCGCGCAATTCAGTCCTGCGGCTGCACATCGTTCACCCTGGCGGCGGCACATGGGCGTGGCTCTTGCCGATCACCCCACTACAAAAATCATGTACGGCCCGATCAACACATAGGCCTGCGCGACAGCGCGTCCGCATCGCCGCAGCGTGCGATCAATCTCGCATTTGCGCGCAGCAACGGCAGATCGACGTGGATGTTTGCATTGCATGGCAACTCCTCACTCAGCCAATGGATGAAACGCGCCGGCATCGCTGTCGGTTTCGGCAATGGCGTCATGGGCATGCAGACTTTCCAGGTGGCGCACTGCCACATGGAAGACGGCGTGGCGCTCGGCCAGCACCTTGCGCAACCGCCGCGCGGCATCTTCGACATACATCAGGTTGGCGCCATTCAAGCGGGCAAACGCCTGCTCGTCGATGCGCCGTACCGCCGCCTGTACCGGCGTCGCCAGTGCCTGTTCGCACAGGCCGACCAGTTCGCGGATGTCAAAGCGCTGCACGCATGCGCTCAGTTCCACGCGCACCTGCGCCACGCTGCGCTGACTATGCGGCGTGGCGTGCGAACCGTTGTGTTGCAGCCATTGCGCAACCTCTGCGACCGGTAACGCATCGCGCCCTTGGTGCTGCTGCAAAAACGCATCGCTCAGCAACTGGCGCGACAAGGCCGCCGAACAGGGACAGGTGGAGGCGTACAGCACATCGACCTGCAACTGGATCTCGGTGCGGCCTGCCCTGGATTGCGCGTCGATGCGCACCGGATAGGCGCGCCAACCGCTCAGCCCTTCGCTGCGCAGCGCCGGCATCCGCAGCATCAACTCGAAGTTCAGCGCCAGCCGCGCCGCACGGCTGCCGCAATCGGCATGACTGTCGATCAGCGCTTGCAGCAGCTGCGACACCATCGCTGGCGACACCGGCTGCTCCAGATGCCGATCCAGCAGGCGGTACAAGCGCGACATGTGGATGCCCTTGAGCTCCCGGCGCGGCAGATCCACCTGCACGCTGGCACGCGCGGCCACGCTGCCGCTGGGCCCGGCATCGGCCAGGCACAGCGGCACGGCGATGTCCTGCATGCCGACCCAGCGCAGCGGCGCGCTCAGTGGGGAAGGTTCGGTAACGGCAACATCGGGAAGCGTGGCGGACATCGAAAGCTCGTAGAAGGAGATGAGGGCAATCCCGCCTCAGGCGCGACCGGGAAACATCTGGAAGTAATCGTCGATACCGGCATGCAGCGTGTGCGCCAGTTCGTCCTGATGCGTATCGCCGCACAGCCGCCGGCAGTCGTCGCGATTGCTCATGAAGCCGGTTTCCACCAGCAGCGACGGAATGTCCGGCGACTTCAACACGGCAAAGCCGGCCTGCCCGACCTGGTCCTGATGCAGCCGCGTCACCTGCTGCAGCCGCCCGAGCATCAACTTGCCGAACGCCACGCTGCTGGCGATGGTGCCGCTCAGCGACAGGTCGGCCAGCACCTGCGACAGCACCGGGTTGCTGGGCACCCGCAAGCGGCGCGCACTGTCGCCCATGTCGTCGGCGGCGTTTTCGCTGTCGGCGATCCAGCGCGCCAATGCAGAGCTGGCGCCGTTCTGCGACAAGGCAAATACCGACGCGCCGCGCGCCTGGCTGCTGGGCGCAGCATCGGCATGGATGGATACGAACAGATCGGCATTGTGGCGATGGGCGATCAACACCCGCTCGTGCAACGCCACGAAGCGATCGTCGCTGCGGATCATGGTCGGCAGGTAACGCGGATCGGCCGCCAGGCGCTGGTGCAGCCGCCCCGCGACCGCCATGGCCACATACTTCTCGTAGCGCGCATCGGCACTGACCGCGCCGGGATCCTTGCCGCCGTGACCGGCGTCGATGGCGACCACGTAGGGATGCAGGCGGGAGCGCGTGGGCACAGCCGCCGCAACGGCCGGCTCGGTCGGATCGGCTGCGGACAACGACGCAGTGCCGGGCACAGCAGCAAGATCGACCACCAGTGCACCATCCTCCCAGCGCGCCGTGGCTGTCAGCGGCTGCGCCAGATCGAGCACCACGCGCAGCCCATCGCCGTGCGGGCCGCTGCGGATGGCAACGACCGCGAGACCGTCAGGCAATGGATCGATCTGCGGTGGCTGTGTCGAAACGCCCGGCAGGTCGATGACCAAGCGCGCTGGATTGGACAGGCTGAAGCTGCGGTAGGCGACCTGCGTACTCAATGCGAGCCGAAGTCGCAGCCCCGCATCCTGACGCTGCAGATTGCAACTACGCAGCAGCGGCAGCGGCTGCGCCTGGACCAGGCGCGGCGACAGCAGCAAGGCTGCGCCGACGGTGTGCAACACCTGCCGCCGCCTCATCGGGCCAACCCCGCTGGATCGACGCGGCCACCGCGCCACTTGGAGCGCGGACGGTTCGGCATGGTGACCAGGCAAACGACACTCTGCGGCAAGGAACGCGACACGGCGTGACCGGACGAACGATGGATGAAGTGTTATAAAGTAACACTCGTTGCGCAAAATCAAGCCCGCCGTGCCTCGCCACTGCCCTCACGTTCACTTTTACCGAAGAGCGCCTCGATGTCGCCCGTCATCCCCGACAGCTATACCGCCTGGCGCCACTGCATCGAAGTCGACTGCGCCCAGCCACTGACCGTCCCTTTCATCGCCCAACGACTCGCCAGCCTGCGCGACCTCGGCGACCACCACACCCAGCAGTTCTCGCGTCGTTGGGGCGAATCTCATCACCGGCGAGTGATTGGATGGTTTGAACGTGCCGGTGGCGAACTCGAGCCGAGCCGCTAAATAGCGCGCGCGCTCCAGCACTGCACATCACGCCTGACCGGATAGGTCCAAGGTAACAGCGGATGCGGTTGACTGTTCCTCGCTGATCGGCGAACGGTATGCCGCAGCGATTTTCTGCGACAAACAATCAACAAAATCTGCCATTCAACACGTAACGTATAAGCGCCTGAATCGCAGGCGGAGTTGCCCCATGCAGGGGGAAGGCAAAATCATGAAGAACGCAAAAGATTGGCTTATGGCTTTTTGCGTCGTTGCTGGAATGCTGTCGTCAGGCATGGCAATGGCTCAATGCTGTGCCAATGGTGGCGTCGGCGTACATGCAATGACAGGACTTGGCGACAGCAATCCCAAGGCAGCCAACCTAACGATGGATCCGTCGCTTGCCATTTATGAACTCCATCGCGATGGAGTGACATATCTCCAGATCAACGATGTAACTGGAGTGGTCCACGCAGTGGTAGCACGAGTGGACAACGCACTCTGGACCTTGCCAATGGGCAAGGATGTAGAACGCGTCGTGCTGCCGGCGGCAAACAGGATTTCGGCAAGCACGAGTTCAAACAATCCGCCAACGTTTGATTCAACTCAGCGTGATCAAGCACGACTTGTCTACAAAACAAAGAACTTCACGGTATTCAACTGGCGGGAAGCAACTGGGGAACACTGGATAGTCTCCCCCTGACTGCAACGGAGACTGGCTCGGCAACCAGAAAGGTAAGAACCAACGCATGGCGGCGGCGAAACATGCCGCCATGCGCTTTCAAGCGCGCCTTCAGTTCAGCTTCCACATCGACCGAGTCGCTCTTGGCCGCCTCAGCTGACGACGAATCCGCAATCACGCGCACCAACACGCCCTTAGCCCCTCTCCCTGTCCAAGCACGAGCCTGGATGAAGTGCCGACTAGCCGGCGGCAAGATCTCCACACAATTGAGCGTACTGCGATAAGCACTCAATTGGAGCTCCAATGACAGCTTCCTGCAGTCACCGCGAAACACGCATTGAAACTGAGATTGGCAGAAGCGTTCGAGTGCTGACGAACGCAGAGCCTGATACAGCCCATGCGTCTCGATTTCCAACGGATACAGCGCGGCGACATACTGCTGAAGCAATTGCGACTCAAGGACACCAACCCGCGTCATCTCCATTGCTGCAGAATGCTGCCCTCTGCCCCTCAAATCAGCCACCACATCTTTGCGCATCTTGTTGATCTGAACATTGATGTCAGAGTATTCGAGCACCCGATTGCGCAGCATGCGCTCAGCACTGGAATAGCTTGCTCGGGCTAGTATGAAGGCATCATCTCTTGGCTGGTTCGAAACCTTATCGCGGGCAGGCTTGCGCAGACGAGCATTGAAAACAAAAAGAGCTGTCGTCGTGACCGCATAGAGCAACTGGATACTAAAGACTTGTTGATCAAAAAACCCGATCTGATACACCCGAGGAAGCGAGAACTCAATTGCGAAGCTTGCCAATAGTGACCCTAGAGCACTGCCTCTCCACCCCTGCCTGAAAGTCAACACGACCATTGGCACGAGCATCGCAACCATCAAGATGCTTCGAGTCAATGGTTCCTGCGAGACCCCTAATAAGAAGAACAAACCGAGGATAACAGCCACCGCGATTCCGAGATCTCGCTGGAGACTCGGGCGTACAGGACCGTCATTCCAGTTCGCCCATAACATCGCAGGAAGAAGCAAGACCAGCATGCCCAGATAGCTACCTGACCAATAGAGCACTATCAGGTCTAGTGCAGGGTCAGCCTGCGGTCCACCGAGGGTCACGTTTATTAACAGGCTGCATATAGCGTTCCAGAGAGCTATAGCAAGAGCAGCAGGAATAAACCACTGCTGGCTTTTAACAATATGAGGAACTTGATATCGAAGCAGGCCAATCGCCCCAGCAATCAAAGGCGCATGAATGAAGGGACTCAGATATGACCATAACGGATTGAAGCCCTGTAACTCGCCTAGCGGAATACGCAAGAACAACATCGCCGCAGCGTCACCTGCCAACAGAAAAGGCCACTCGCGATAAGGCCGAAAGAGCAAGGCGACTACGCGCAAACCAACCGGCAGATACCATTGTTCGATCGACAAGCGCCAAAGCATCAGAAACACCAAGCAGTAGCACACGCTGATCAGCATGCCTCTGACAAGCTCTTTAGCTACTGCCATACCACCACTCCTTGGTTCCACGATTCGCCCTAGTCTGGAGGGAAACTGCCTGGTGGAGTATAGCGGTGGCGCACAATTTGCAAAAAGAGCCGGTGCCCTTGCAGGCGGTTATCGCCGTTGAAGACGCGCATTGCACTTTGCTGGTGCGTTGGGCCACGCGGGAATCAGGCCGCCTGACACAGCACAGGTCAGAGCTGCCGGCAGTCACGAGACGACGCACGCACCCAATCCAGCCCAACGATGACAGCCAGCGCGATTGAGGCGCCCGCAGGTATGCGAGACATCGGCAAGATCCCGGCGAGACCGTCAACGAACAAGGCCGCGCAGTGCGCGGCCTTGTTCGTCTTCCATGCCGCTATCAGCATAACGGGGAGATCAGCCCTCCATCTGCTCCAGCTCCTTGCCCTTGGTCTCGTAGACGTACTTGAGCACGAAGAACACCGAGATGAAGGCGGCGACGGTGTAGATGCCGTATGCGCCGGCCAGGCCGATGCTGCCGAGCAGGATCGGGAAGCTGACGGTGATGGCGAAGTTGGAGGTCCACTGCGCGGCGCCGGCAATGGCCAGGCCCGAGCCGCGGATCTGGTTGGGGAACATCTCGCCCAGCATCACCCACATCACCGGGCCCCACGAGGCATTGAAGAACACCACGTAGACGTTGGCGGCCACCAACGCGAGCATGCCCATGGCATCGGACATGGCGAGCTTGCCGTTGGGGTCCAGCGAGGCGGTGGCGAAGGCATAGGTCACCAGGGCCAGCGAGACCGCCATGCCGGCCGAGCCGATCCACAGCAACGGCTTGCGGCCGATCTTGTCGACCAGCATCACCGTGACCAGGCAGGCGCCGATGCTCAGGCCGCCGGAGAGCACGTTGATCAGCAGTGCGTCCTGCTCGGAGAAGCCCACCGCCTGCCACAGCACGGCGCCGTAATAGAACACCACGTTGATGCCGACCAGTTGCTGGAACACCGCCAGACCCACGCCGATCCAGACGATCGGACGGATCTTGCCGGTGGCCTTGTTGATGAGGTCGGAGAACTTGGGCTTGTGCTGGTCGGCCGACATCGAGGCCGAGATTTCGGCCAGCTTGGTCTGCGCGGCGGCGTTGCCGTACAGCCGCTTCAGCACCACCAGCGCCTGCTCGCGGCGGCCCTTGACCACCAGGTAGCGCGGACTTTCCGGGATGACCAGCAACAGCAACAGGAACAGCAGCGAGGGAACCGCCTGCATCCAGAACATCCAGCGCCAGGCGGCCTGCCCGGCCCATAGCGGCTCGGTTGAGGCACCGGCAGCATTGGCCAGCAGATAATTGCTCAGGAACGCACAGAACAGCCCGCTGATGATGGCGATCTGCTGCATCGTGGCGAGCCGGCCGCGATAGCGCGCGGAGGCGACCTCGGCGATGTAGGCCGGCGAGATGACGCTGGCGGCGCCCACCGCAAAGCCGCCCATCACGCGAGCGAAGATGAAGAAGCCGGAACTGTGCGAGGCACCGGCGCCAATGGCCGAGAGCAGGAACAGCGCCGCAGAAATGATCAGGACCGCGCGGCGGCCCCAGCGGTCGGCCAGACGGCCGGCAAAGAAGGCGCCGATGGCGCAGCCCAGCAGCATCGAGGCGACTTCGAACCCGGTCTCGGCGGCGCTGGAATTGAAGGTCTGCTTCAGGCCGTCGACAGTGCCGTTGATCACACCGCTATCGAAACCGAACAAAAAACCGCCGATCGTGGCTACGCAACTGATCAGGACGATAAAACGGGTGTTCTCACCGGCATCGGGGGCGCCGTTTACGGAGACACTGGACATGGATTCACCTGGAAGCATGCAAGGGAGCGGCCACGGGGGCAGCCGACATCGGCCGGCGACGCGCAGTGCGCCGCCGGCCACGGGACATCAACGCGTCAGATACTGGTTGATCAGGTTCTCGTAGGCTTCCTGACGGCCACTGAGCTGCTTGGGTTCGTTGCCGGCGGCGTACTTGGCCAGATCCACCAGCGTGCTGCTGCCGTTGGCGAAGTCCGCACCCGCGCCGCTGTCGAAGCTGGCGTAACGCTCGGCGCGCCATTGCTCCAGCGGCGAGGAGGTCAGCAGCGCATTGGCCACTTCCAGCCCGCGTGCGAACGCGTCCATGCCGCCGATATGCGCCAGGAACAGATCCTGCGGGTCGGACGACTCGCGGCGCACCTTGGCATCGAAGTTCAAGCCGCCTGGTGCCAGCCCGCCCTGGCGCAGCACCACCAGCATCGCGCCGACGGTGTCGTACAGGTCGGTCGGGAACTGGTCGGTATCCCAGCCGTTCTGTGGGTTGCCGCGGTTGGCGTCGATGCTGCCGAGCAGGCCGGCATCGGATGCCACCTGCAGGTCGTGCTCGAAGCTGTGGCCCGACAGCGTGGCGTGGTTGGCTTCGATGTTGAGCTTGAAGTCCTGGTCCAGGCCGTGCTGGCGCAGGAAGCCGATCACCGTGGCGCTGTCGAAGTCGTACTGGTGCTTCATCGGCTCCATCGGCTTGGGCTCGATCAGGAAGTTGCCGGTGAAGCCGATCGCACGGCCGTAGTCGCGTGCCAGGGTCAAGAAGCGCGCCATATTGTCCTGCTCGCGCTTCATCTGGGTGTTGTGCAGGCAGGCATAGCCTTCGCGGCCGCCCCAGAACACGTAGTTCTCGCCGCCCAATTCCACGGTGGCATCGATCGCGGCCTTGACCTGCACCGCCGCACGCGCCACCACGTTGAAGTCCGGGTTGGTCGATGCACCATTCATGTAACGCGGGTGCGAGAACAGGTTGGCGGTGCCCCACAACAGCTTGATGCCGGTGTCGGCCTGGCGCTGCTTGGCGATGCCGACCATGTGCTTGAGGTTGCTCTGGTACTCGCCGATGTCGTCGGCATCGGGCGACAGGTCGATGTCGTGGAAGCAGTAGTACGGCACGCCGAGCTTGGTGAAAAATTCGAACGCGGCATCGGCCTTGGCTTCGGCGCGGTTCAACGCGGTGTTGCCGATATCCCACGGGTACGCACGCGTGCCCGGGCCGAACGGATCGGCGCCGTTGCCGCAGAAGCTGTGCCAGTAGGCCACGGCAAAGCGCAGATGCTCGGCCATGGTCTTGTCACCGATCTGCTTGTTGGCGTCGTAGACCTTGAACGCCAGCGGGTTGTCCGAATCGCGGCCTTCGAAGCCGATCTTGCCGATACCGGGGAAATATTCCTTGGCGCCGATGTAGACGGTGTTGCTCATGGGGTGGAATGTCCTTGCTGCTGGGGGAGTTGTAGAAAGCGTGTCGATCAGCCGGCGTAGAGCGGGCTGACCACATGCAGGTGCTTGAGGAAGTGCTGGTAGTGCTGCTGATACTGGGCCACGCGCTGCGGATCCGGGCGCGCCGACAGGCTGTCGTCGACCTGCAGATGCTCCAGCACCACATCCGACAACGCGTCCGTACCGCCGTCATCGCGATCGCAGGCCCACAAGGCCTGCAGCGCGGCACCGAAGGCAGCGCCTTCGGGCTGGGTCGGCACCACGACCTGCAGGTTGAAGATATCGGCCACCATCTGCCGCCATTGCGCGCTCTTGCTGCCGCCGCCGGTGAGCAGGATGGTGTCGAACTGCAGACCCGCCGCAACGAACGCATCGAAGCCGTTGCGCAGGCTATAGGTCGCCCCTTCCATCGCGGCGCGGTAGAAATGCGCCGGGGTGGTGTTGTGCAGGTCCATGCCGAACAGGCAGCCGCGGGCGGCCGGCAAGTCCGGGGTGCGCTCGCCGTTGAAGAACGGCAGCAGTACCAGGCCATCGGCGCCGGGCGTGGTGCTGGCGATCAAGGCGTCGGTCTGCTCGCGGGTGATCGAGAACATGCGCATCACCGCCTCGGTGGCGACGGTGCAGTTCATGGTGCAGATCAGCGGCAGCCAGCCACCGCTGGACGAGCAGAACGCGGCCCAGCGTGCCTCGTCGTCCACCACCGGGTGATCGGCGTAGGCGAACAAGGTGCCCGAGGTACCCAGGCTCATGGTCAGGCGCCCCGGCACCACGTTGCCGGTGCCGATGGCGGCCATCATGTTGTCGCCGCCGCCGGTGGTGACACGCACACCGGCCGGCAGATTCAAGGCATCGGCGGCTGCGTCAGACAAGGCATAGACCGCGCCGGTCTCCACCAGCGGCGGCAGTGCCTCGCGCAGGTCGCGTTGTGCGTCCACCGCGCCGAGCATGCGCTCGGACCACTGCCGCGTGCGCACGTCCAGCCAGCCGGTGCCGGAGGCATCGCCGACTTCGGCAAAGCGCTCGCCGGTGAGCCAGAAGTTCACGTAGTCGTGCGGCAGCATCACCGTGGTCATCGCCGCATACGCCTCGGGGCGATGCTTGCGCGTCCACGGCAGCTTGGAGGCGGTGTAGCCGGCCATGATCGGGTTGCCGGCGGTGGCCACGCTGCCTGCGGCGCCGCCCACCGCATCCATGATTTCCTCGCATTCCAGTGCGGTGCTGGTATCGCACCACAGCTTCACCGGTGCGGTGACGCTGCCATCGGCGGCCACCGGCACAAAGCCGTGCTGCTGGCCGGAGACCGAGATGCCACGCACCTGCGCACGCTGCTCGCCATCGAGCTGCGCGAAGCAATGCACGATGCCGTCGATCCACCACTGCGCCTGTTGCTCGCGGGTGCCGTCGTCGCGGCTGATCAGTTCCATGGGCGCGGCGATCGTGGCGACCACGGCGCGCTCCTGCGGATCGTAGGCCACCAGCTTGACGCTCTGCGTGCCCACATCCAGTCCTACGTACAAGCTCATTGCGTCACCAATCGGTTGTTGTTGAGGCCCACCTGCTGGGTGCGGCCAGCACCCAGTTCCAGGTCCAGGGTCTGCCCTGCGTAAGACAGTTGATAGCGCCCGCCCCGCTCGCTGTGCACGCGTGCCTGCTGCAGGCGACCGCCCTCCCAGTGCAGGTCCACGCTGGCACCGCCGCGCACGCGCAATCCACGCACACTGCCGCGCGGCCATGCCTTGGGCAAGGCAGGCAGCAGGAACACGCTGCCGCCCCAGCTTTGCAGCAGCATTTCGGTGATGCCGGCGGTGCCGCCGAAGTTGCCGTCGATCTGGAACGGCGGATGTGCGTCGAACAGATTTGGGTAGGTGCGCTCGGGCGAGATCAGCAGTTGCAGGATGCGGTAGGCATGCTCGCCATCGGCCAGCCGTGCCCATAGATTCAGCCGCCAGCCGATGCCCCAGCCGGTGGTGTTGTCGCCGCGCGTTTCCAGCGTGCGCTTGGCCGCGGCGGCAAGCTCGGGCGTATCGCGCAGATTGATCTGGCTCGAAGGATGCAAGGCATACAGATGCGAGACATGGCGGTGATGGATCTCCGGCGCCTGCATGTCCCAGTCCTGTTGCCACTCCTGCAATTGCCCCGCCTTGCCGATGCGGTTGGGCGGCAATTGCTCGCGCAGCGTGCTCAGCTGTTGCGCGAAGGCGTCGTCGACCTTGAGCAGCTTGCTCATCGCGATGCATTGGGCGAACAGATCGCGCAGCAGCTGCGCATCCATGGTGGGGCCGGCACACAGCGCGGCGTTGAACGGATGCTGGTTTTCCGGCGAGATCGACGGGTTGGTCACCATCGCGCCGGTCTGCGGATCCTTTACCAGCGTGGCGACGAAGAACTCCGCTGCGCCCTTGAACAAGGGATAGATCTTGCCCAGATAGGCGCGGTCGCGGCCGTAATCCCAGCGGTCCCACAACTGCTGCAGCAGCCAGACGCCGCCCATTGGCCACAGGCTCCACTTGGCGCCATCGATCGGCCCGGCCTGGCGCCACAAATCGGTGTTGTTGTGCACCACCCAGCCGGGTGCGTCGTACATCGCACGTGCGGTGTGCGCGCCAGTTTTGGCCAGATCGAACAACATGGATTCCAGCGGTTCGACGCACTCATGCAGCGCGTTGGCCTCGCTGGGCCAGTAGTTCATCTCGGTGTTGATGTTGATGGTGTACTTGCTTTCCCACGGCGGCTGCATCAGGTCGTTCCAGATGCCCTGCAGATTGGCCGGCTGGGTGCCGGGCCGCGAGCTGCAGATCAGCAGGTAACGGCCGAACTGGTGATACAGCGCGGCCAGCGCCGGGTCGTTGCCCTGCGCAAAACGCTGCACGCGCTCGTCGGTAGGCAGTGCCGCCGCCTCGCTGGTGCCGAGATCGATCGCCACGCGCCGGAACAGCCGCTGGTGATCGGCCAGATGCGCACGCAGCAATGCGGCATAGTCCAGCTTGCCCGCCTTCTGCATGCTTGCTGCGGTCAATGCCAGCGGATCGCCATCGACTGCATCAAAGCGTTGGTAGCTGGTGGCGGCGGTGAGCAGCAGCACCACTTCATCGGCGGCGTCGATGCGCAGGCGGTCGCGCAGCCCGCTGAGCGTGCCGCCCTTGACCTGCGGCAACACGCGCAAGGCAAAACGCAGCTTGCCGTCGATGCCGGCAAAGCTGCCGTTGCGGCCACTGAACAGCAGCCCGCCCTGCTCCACCGTGACCTCGCCGGTCTGCGGGCTGTCGATGCCCACGCGCAGGGAAATCGCGTGTGGCCGATCGCAGGACAGGCGCACCACGATGCATTGCGACTGCGCCGACACGAACACTTCGCGCTTGTGCACAGCACCGCCGGAGCGGAACGTGGTAGTGGCCACGCCGGTATCCAGATCGAGCTGGCGGCGGTACTCGCTGATGCCGTCGGCACGATCGAAATCCAGCAACAGATCGCCCAGCGGTTGATACGGCATCTGCTTGAGCGGACGCGAGAGCATCTTTGCGTCGGCCAGGGTTTCGGCTTCGGCATAGCGCCCGGCAAACACGAGCGCGCGCACCTGTGGCAAGGCCGCCAGTGCTTCCGGGCTGGTGGCATCGTACGGGCCACCTGCGTACAGCGTGTCCTCGTTGAGTTGCAGGCGCTCGTGGGCAATACCGCCCCACACCATCGCGCCCAGCCGGCCGTTGCCGACCGGCAGCGCCTGCACCCACTCGTTGGCCGGTTCGCGGTACCACAGCTGCAAGGCATCGCCCGCAGCAACGGCAGGCAACGATTGCTCGCCGGCAGCCTTGGTCGGCGCAGCAATGGCGGACGCAGCCGGCGCAGCGCCCAGCGCCGCGAGTGCGGCACCGGTTGTCTTGCAGACTTCCCTGCGGGTCAGCACGTGCACCACCGTGCTGCATGACCGGACCTGCACGCCCGAGCCTTGCGGCGATCCGGCATCTGCGCACTCACTGACTGACAACGAGTTGCGATCATCGACGACGCGCTTTGCCGGACGCAATCTTGCGCTGCAACACGCTGACCGGATTACCGTCGTACTGGATGCTGGCATCGGTCCTGGGCTCCAGCGCACCGGCGTCCTCGCGCGGGCCGTCGACAAAGCGCACATTGACGGTGCGCTTGGCCTGCATGCCGGTCCAGCTGCCTTCGCGCTTGCCGATGCTCAGCTCGCCCTTGGCCTGGTTCCAGCTCAGCGGAATGCGGCTGAACTCGCCCTTCTCGTAGCCATAGCCCTTGCCGTCGTCCTCATACAGCGAGAACTGGCCGTCGGCACCGGTGTAGACCACCACGGTGAGCGGCGCATCCGGCTTCTGATCCACGTATTCCTGCACCGGGCCGGTCGGCACGATGGAACCGGCGCGCACGAACAACGGCATGCGCTCGATCGGCGCGGCCGCCTCGATGCTCTGGCCGCCTTCGTAGCGCTTGCCGGTGGCGAAATCCAGCCAGCTGCTGCCGGCCGGCAGATAGACCTGACGCGAGGTGGCGCCGAAGCGGGTCACCGGTGCGACCAGGAAGGCCGGCCCGAACAGGTACTGGTCGTTGATGTCGCGGACCTTGGGGTCGTTCGGGAAGTCCATCATCATGCCGCGCATGATCACGCCATCGCGCTGATAGGTGTCGCCGGCCAGGCTGTAGATGTACGGCAGCAGCGCGTAACGCAGGCGGTTGTAGTACGCCATGCTGTCGTAGAACGGCGTGCCTTCCGGGGCAATGTTCCAGATCTCGCGGTACGGGAACTGGCCGTGCGAGCGGAAGATCGGCACGAATGCGCCGAACTGGAACCAGCGCGTGTTGAGTTCGCGCCATTCCGGCAGGTGTGCCGGGTCCTGGTTCTCGTAGCGCTTCTCCACCGCAAAGCCGCCGATGTCGAAGGTCCAGTTGGGCAGGCCCGACAGCGCCATGTTGACGCCACCGGAGATCTGGTCGCGCATGTCGTCCCAGCGCGAGACGATGTCGCCGCTCCACACTGCCACCGCATTGCGCTGGGTGCCGGCATAGCCCTTGCGCGAGAGGATGAACACGCGCTTGTCGTCGACCGCACGGTCGCCCACGTACACGCCATGGGTGTGCGGCAGCGGGTAGGAATTGAAGTATTCGGTGGACGAGCCCAGCGCGTTGGGCGTGGTGCGCGCCTTGCGCTCGCCGATGTCCAGGTTGGAATGCACGTCCGGTTCGTCGGCGTCCATCCACCACGCATCGAAGCCCTTGCTGTTGAGCTTTTCGTTGACCTGGCGCCAGTAGATCGCCTGCGCCTTTTCCGAATAAGGATCGTAGAACGAGTTCTTGTAGCCCTTGCCGATCCAGTCCAGCTCACCCACTTCCACGTTGCGCTTGAACATGAAACCGGCTGCGTCCAGTTCCTTGTAGTTGGCGGTGGTGGGATAGAACTTGGGCCAGATCGAAATCATGATCTGCGCATGCATGTCGTGCACGGCCTTGATCATACCGTCCGGATCAGGGAAATGCTGCGGGTCGAAATCGTGCGAGCCCCAGGCATTCTCGGGCCAGTACGACCAGTCGAGCACGATGTTGTCCAGCGACAACTTGCGCTTGCGGTATTCGGCCACTGCGCCGACCAACTCGTCCTGGCTCTTGTAACGCTCGCGGCTCTGCCAGAAGCCGTAGGCCCACTTGGGCAGCATCACCGACTTGCCGGTCAGCTCGCGGTAGCCGGCCACGGCCTGATCGTAGGAATCGGCGGAGACGAAGTAGTAATCGATCATCTGGCCGGCTTCGGACCACAGCGACAGGTCCTTCGCTTCGGCGGCCGGCAGCGGGTCGCGGTGCAGCAGCGCGATGTAGCTGGGGTCAATCAGGTCCCACTCGACCTTGACGGTGTGGCGCGTGCCCGGCTCCAGATCCAGCTTGAACTCGTGATTCCACGGGTTCCAGTTCTGGCGCCAGCGATCAACGACCAGCTTGCCGTCCACGTACAGCTTGGCGTACTCGCTCGAATACAGCGAGAAGGTGTGCTCGCCACCGGTGAGCGCTTCGATCTCGCCCTCCCAGGTGACCTGCATGCGGCTGTCCTTGTCCTTGGTGATCGCCTTCTTCGGATACTTGGTCAGGTCGCTGAGGTACTGGTAGTTCACCTCGCTCTCGCGGCGTTCGACGATCTGCTTGCCGTTGATCGCATAACGTGCGGTCAGCGCACCGGCCTTACCCTTGGCGTCGTACAGCTTCAGCGTCTTGGGCAGCGGCTGCAGGCCGCGCGGGTCGCCCAGGCGGCTGATCGAGTTGTTGTCCCACAGCAGGCCGTAGTTGCGGCTGGACACCAGGTACGGCACCGCCATGTCGATATTGTTCTGCTGCAACTCGATGTTGCGGCCCTTCTGGTTCATCCAGCCCTGCTGATGCTGGCCGAAGCCGTACAGCGCTTCGTCGTCGGGCGACTGGAAGCGCTGACGCACGCTCAGGTACTGCTTGCCCTCCACTTTCAGCGGCGCAAAGCTGCGCCCGCCGGCAACTTCCGACAACACCGGCTTGCCATTGGCATCGGCGAAGCTGACATGGCCATCGACGGTGGACACGGTGGCGGTGACCTTGCCGGTCTTCAGCTGCACGCTGTCGCCCTGCTCGGCCAGCTGGAAGTTGCCATCGCCCTGCACCGGCACGCGCATCAGGCTGGGGCTGCGCGCGAAGTCGCCGTCCGGGTCGGCACTGACGCGGATGATGCCGGCATCGACCACCTGCAGACGCACCGGTGCGGCGCCCTTGGCGCTCGGCACCACGGTGACGCCATCAGCGGCCTTGCGCACTTCCTGCGCGTGCGCGGCATTGGCCAGCAAGGCCAGCGACAACGCCAGGCACTGCGCAAGCGGTGTACGTCGGGTGGCAGGCGCATGGCCGGCGGAACGGTTGATGGTTTGCATGTTCACTCCCTTGGAATTACGAAACGCTGCCGCGGGGGCGGCAACGCATGGGTTCATTGCGTTCGACCTGGAAGCCGGCCTGCTGCGCAGCGATCGGGCTGCGCAGAAGGCGGCCGTGCAGGCTTACTTGTAGGTGGCCAGCTTGATCTTCAGCAGCTGCGGCGCGCTGGAAAAGTTGACGCCGTAATCGGTCTGGTCGCCGTTCCAGTTGCGCTCGAACTTCCAGTCGCTGCCGTCGTAGACGCCTTCCTCGACGCGGTCGTAAAGCATGTTGGCGGTCGCCTCGCTGGCCGGATGCAGGGTCACGCGCACGTGGTAGCCGGTGACCAGGAATTCATCCGGGCCGAGCTCGGCAATCAAGGCCGCACCGATCGGCTCGGGGTTGCCCGGCGGCTCGCCCTTGAACCAGAACTGCGGCACGCCGTAGGTGATGGTGGCGCCCCAACGCTCGTTGAGCTGCAGCTCCTGCACCGCCTGGCCGGGTTCTTCGGCCGTGCCGTGCAGCTTGCCTTCGGACGCGGCCTTGGCGAACGGACGCATGCCGCGCTTGACCAGCTCGAACCCCAGCGCAAACGGGGCCAGGGTTTCTGCGTTGACGTGCTTGGCGCCCAGCGGATAGTTGGAATAACGCGTGTAGTCCATGCCGAACGCCGACCAGCCGATGCCGTCGTGGCCCAGCGCGGGGAACAGATAGCGCGCGTATTCCGGGCGGTTGCCGGTTTCGGCGACGAACAGCGCATTGTCCGGGCGGGCGTAGCGCTCCAGTACCGTGGTGTAGGTACGGTATTCGGGCATGTAGATGTCCGGCGCCAGCAGGTCGATATGCGGGCCGGCGGCCTTCCACACATCCAGCACGTTGTCGGTGGGGCCGCCGCTGGCGTACTGGCCAGGCTGGCCGGGATTGAACGGGCCACGCAATGCGGCGTTGACGTACATCGGCAGCGGGTATTCGGCCTTGCCGGCTTCGGCCACCTGGTCGATGTAGCGACCGATCGACCAGGCATGGAAGATCTCGTCCGCATCGGCACCGAACACCTGTGCCCAGCTGCCTGGCTGCTTGTTCAAGCGCTTGAGCAGCTCTTCCGGCACCGGGCCGTCGAACAGCTTCTGCGCCATCGGCGAGAAGTCGCGCACGCTGCCGTAGGTGCCCGGCTCGTTCTCGGGCTGGATCATGATCACGGTGTGCTGCGGATCGACCTGCTTGAGGTGCTGCATGAAGGCGACGAAGGCCTTGCGGTCGGCATCCAGGGTGGCCTGCGCATGCGGCGACAGTGAGCCGATCGCCTTGCCCTCGCGCGTCACCACGCGCGGAAAGCGCTGGTTGTCGGTCTTGACCCAGTGCGGCGCGTACGCCGGGCCGTTGTTCTTCCAGGTCGCAAACCACAGCAGCACCAGCCGCACCTTGTGCTTGCGTGCCTGCGTGAGCAGCGTATCGACGAAGGAGAAATCGAACTTGCCTTCTTCCGGCTCGACCTGCTCCCAGGCGATCGGCACCTGCACGGTGTTGGGGCCCAGCACCTGCATCGCCGGCCACACCTTGTCCATCACGCCGGGATAGTTGCTGGAGTTGTTGACCTGCGCGCCCAGGATCAGGAACGGCGCACCATCGACCATCAATGCGTGCTTGCCGTCCTTGCTGACGAACTGCGGCATCGGCGTCTGCGCAGCCGGCGCCGCTGCCGTGGCAGGCGCGGTCGCTGCGCTACCGGCAGTCGGTGCGACTGCGGCCGATTTGGCTTTGTCGTTCTGCTCGCCGGATTGGCACGCTGCCAGGGCCAGCGTCAGCGCGGACAGCAGCAGCGGACGCAGGCAACGGCGTGCAGGGGAAGAAGCGATTAGACGTGCAACGGGGGAATGCATGGACATAGGACTCCGTGTCACCAGGTATCGGTGCGGAAGGGGGAAACGGGAAGCTGTTCGCGATTGACCAGGTTGGCGTCGTCCGGATTTTCGCTCCAGCCGTAGCGCACCGCGACCGGTGCAGCCACCGCGTCGCTGCGCACGATCACCCGATCGCCCTCGATGCGTGCGGTGGCCGGATGGAAGTGTTTGTCGGCACCGGCGACACGGAAGCCCTGCACTTCGCCACCATTACGCACCTGCAAGGCACTGCCCTGCAGGTCGAAACTCAGCATTGCCTGACTATCAACAAAGCGCGCCTGCTCGAACACCGGCGCGCTGTACACCAGCGTTTCACCGTACGCCACATGACGTGCAGCAAGCGCAAGGCGATGGCCGACATCGCGCTTGTTGGTGGGATGGATATCGGTGGGGTTGCCGATATCGATGATCACCGCCTGACCGGTCGCCGGCAGCGCCAGCGTCTTGGACTGCGACTCGCGCAACAGTGCCCACGGACTCAGCTCGCCCTTGTCGCCGCCGGCCTTGAAGTTGGCCAGCTGCACCCACAGGAACGGCAGCGTCTTTTCCCCGCGTTCGGCGCGCCATTGCTGGATCATCGCAGCGAACTGTTGGCGATACTTCAGCGCGCCGGTGTCGCTGGCATTGGTTTCGCCCTGGTACCAGATCACGCCCTTGACCGGGAACGGCTGCAGCGGATGGATCATCTGGTTGTACAGCAGCGTGGGCAGCTGATTCTTGTTGTCGACCAGCGATACACGCACGGCGGCGGGGCGGAATTTCCAGCCGCCCAACGCGCGTTTGGCACCGGCGCTGGTCTGCACGAAGCGCTGCTCGTCCGGGCCATGCATGCCGCCACCGCCACTGAGATCTTCCACCCGTACCGCGATGTGGTTGACCCCTGCATGCAAGGCCGAAGCCGGCACGCTGTAGACGCGCGGCAGGTTCCACTGCTTTTCGGTCGTGCCGACCTGCTGGCCATTGACGTAGGTGATGTCCGAGTCGTCGATCTGTCCCACGCCCAACGTGATGCTGGCCTTGGCTTCGGCAGCGCTCAGGGTGACCGTGGTGCGATACCAGGCGATTCCGTCCATGCCGTCATAACCGCTGGATTCCCACTGCTGGGTGGTCGGGATGCTGTCCCAGTCGCTGTCGTCGAACGCCGCTTCGCGCCACTGCGGCATCTCGCCATCCACCTTGGGCCAGCGCGCGATGCGCTTGCCGGTGGCCGCCTGCGCAGCGGCATCGCGCTGCTTGATCGCTTCGATCGCGCCCTGGTTCTGCCCGGCATCCAGGCCCAGCGAGGCTGCATCCATCCAGGCCTCGATCGCGCTGCCGCCCCAGGTGCTGTTGACGATGCCGATCGGCACGCCGGTGCTGGCGCGCAGCTCCTTGGCGAAGAAATAACCGACTGCGGTGAACTCGCCGGCGTTGTCCGGTGTGGCGGGCTTCCAGTCGCCGCCGGTCAGGCGCGCTTCCGGCTGCAGCGACCACGACTTGGGCACCTTGAAGTGCCGCAACTGCGGGTCGTTGGCGGCCGCCACCGCCTGCGGTCCATCGCTGGCCTGCGCCAACGGCCACTCCATGTTCGATTGACCGCTGGCCAGCCACACATCGCCGACCAGCACATCGCGCACCTGCAACTCGCCGCCGTCGCCCTGCACGCTCAGCACATAGGGGCCGCCGGCCTTGTGTGCGGGCAGGCTGACCTTCCACTGGCCCTTGGCATCGGCCTTGGCGGTGGCCCGCTTGCCGTCGAAGCTGACCGTGATCGCGGCATTGGGCGTGGCCCAGCCCCACACCGGCATCGCCTGGTCGCGCTGCAGCACCGCGCCATCGGCAAACAACAACGGCAGGCTCGGTTGCGCCAACGCAGCAGGGCTGGCCAGGACCAGGCCCAACAGGCAGCCACGACGGATGAAAGAAACGGTCATGCAGTGATCTCCAGGGTCGGCGCGGCCACTTGGCGCGCAGCGATGCGACGGCGCATGCCGCCGTACACGGTAAGACAGCGCGATGACGTACGCAGGGACGCAGCACTCATCGTGGATCGCCGTAGAAGATGCCACGCCCACCGGTGGCGAAGTACACGCGCCCGGGGAGGCGCGGGTCGCCGGTGACGCTGTAGGGCTTGCCGAACCGGTGCGCGTCGTCGTTGATGCGCAACCAGTGCGCGCCTTCATCGTCGGAGCGGAACACGCCGTCGACTCCATCCACGCGGCCGGCCAGATACAGCGCCGGCGGTGCGCCATCGCGCAATGCCTTGCCGATGCCCAGCGAACGCGCCTCGTCCGGCCTGGACAAGGTCTGCAAACGCCCGTCCTGCCAGCGCATCACGCCCAGCGCGGGGCTGGCCAGATACACCACCCCTGCCCGCCACGGATCCGGGCGCAGCTGCGGGCGCGCCCGTTCGTCGCGCGCCGGGTTGCCGGCCTGTGCACCGGTGTCGCGAAAGTTCGCTGCACCATCGCCGCTCTCGTACAAGCGCCCGCTGGCGGTATCCACTGCATACCAGCGCCGCGCATCGACGCGATCGGCCACCGCCACTGCGGTCTCGGGCAGCCCCTGCACACGCTGCCAGTGCTTGCCGAAATCGGCGGTGCGCCAGTTACCGCCTTTCTCGGGCGCCCACACCACATGGGATGCATCGGCGGCGATGGCGATGTTGCCGGCGCCCTGCCCGGCTGGCGGTTCGCTGGCGAACGCCGTCCACTGCGCGCCGCCATCGCGCGAGTACAGCGCGCGGATCTCGTTGTTGCGGCGATCGCGCACGGTACCGCTGCGCACCACCCACTGCGCGGCCTGCCCGGCGGCATCGATGCTCTCGCCATTGGTCAGGCGCGGGCCGGCGTATTGCAGCTGCGCACGTTCCAGATCGTCATGCCGGAAGCCGTCGATATCGCCCAGCGCACTGAGCAGGTGCGCGCCCTGCATCGGGCTGAGCAGATCCAGCGGCACGGTCTCCTCCAGCCCGCGATCCTGGAACCACCACTGCAACGGCTGCTGCTGCCTGGCGAAATCCTGCAGGTTGCGCGAGGCCCAGATGCCGTAGCCGGTGACGAACAAGGCGTGGTTGCTGTCGAACGGATCGATCGCCAGCGCGCCCATCCAGTGCGGCGTGGCCTGTGCGGTCCACGGCGCTGCGCTGTGATCGAACTGCGCGCCCGCCAGCAACGGCGTCCAGCTGCGCCCGCCATCCACGCTGCGGAACAGCTCATCGCGCGGGCTACGGCGGCGGAAGGTGCTGGCCAGCAGTACCTGCGGCTGTTGCGGATCCACCGCCACCGCGCCCCAGCCGAAACCATCGCCGCTGGCCGGCTGCGCGATCGGGCTGATCTCGCTCCAGCGCCCCTGCGCCGGGGTGTATTTCCACAGCGCGCCGCCGGCCATCAGGTCCGGCCCGGGCTGGTCGCCGTAGCTCAGGTACCACTGCCCATCACTGCCGCCAGCCATATGACTGGGACGCAGGCCCTTGGGCTGCCCGGCCACCGCCGACCAGCTGCGACCGGCGTCGTCGGAAACATACAGACTGGTCTGCGCGGTGGACACGCCGACATAGATGCGCGGGGTCGGACGGCCGGCGCGGCCGCTGGCGGCATCGAAGACGACAAAGGCGATGCCTACCGCCTGCTCGCGTCCGACATGATTGCGCGCCGTCGCGCCCGCCATTGCCTCGGCGGGAAATGTATCCACCCGCGCCCAGTGCGCGCCGCGATCGTCGCTGCGCCACAGGCCTGCATCGCGTGAGCCCAGCAACAGCACACGGCCATCGTGCGGGTCCACCGCCAGCCGTTCGCCATTGGCACGGCCCAATTGATTGCCGCCGAGTTTGAACGGCAACTCGGCACGCTCGAAACTGCGGCCGCGATCGAACGAGCGCAGCACCGCGGCATTGCCGGCGCGCTCGTGCATGTAGGTGCCCGCGGCCAGATACAACGCCTGCGGGTCGGCAGGATCGACCGCGAATGCGTCGATCCCCATCAGGTTCCAGTCGTCGGCACCCAGCCAATCGGTCAGTGCGATCCACTGCTGCGCACGCGCATCCCAGCGGTACGCACCACCGACATCGGTGCGTGCATACGCAAGGTCGCGCTCGGCGGGATGAAACAGCACACCGGTGACGAATCCGCCACCGCCGATGGCGACGCTGCGCCATTGGTATGGCCCCTGCACCGCCGGATCGGCGGCCTGCAGCGGCAAAATCGAAAGCGACAACAGCACCAGCAGTGCCAGCCATACACGGACCGGCCACATCGCTGCGGTAACGCGGCGCACAGTAGGCGGATCGATCACAGCGATCATTCCTCCGGCTCCTCTTGCGATCGACGGCATGCCGTCGATAGGAAAAACACCGGCCCGACGGGCTGCCTGCACAGCTCGCCGGACCGGAGACGCACTTCCTACGGCGCGTTCTACAGGCTGGCCCGCAATGTCAGGCCATACCGACGATCGTTGATCACGAAGTCACGGTAGCGCGACTCGGTGCCCAGATAGCTTTCGCGACGGGTATCGAGCAGATTCACGCCATCGAGCGAAATCGACCACACATCATTGATGTTGAAACGCAGCGAGGCATCCAGCTGGCCGAAGCCCTTGTTGTAGACCGGCAGGTTGCCGGTGCCGTTGCCCGCGGTGGTCACCAGCCAGTCGCTGCGCCAGTTGTAGGCCACACGGCCCTGGAAGCGCGAGGTTTCGTAGCTGAGGATCGCGTTGTAGCTGTTCTTGGACAGGCCTTCCAGCGGCACGGTCAGCGCCTGGCCATTGGTGTCGGTGGCAGTGGGGCTCGGCGCCTCGCTGTCGACATAGGTGTAGTTGGTCTGCAGGCCGAAGCCGCTCAACCAGCCCGGCAGGAAGTCGAAGAACTGCGTGTAGCCCAGCTCCGCACCGCGGATCTTACCGGCATCGCCGTTGACCGGACGGGTGATCTGCCAGACCTGACCGTCGTAGACCTCGTTGAAGACGGCATTGGCGATGAAGCCTTCGACCTTCTTGTAGAACAGGGTGCCGTACATCATCGAGCCCTGGCCGAAGTACCATTCCAGCGCGGTGTCGAACTGGTCGGCCTTGACCGCTTCCAGACTCGGGTTACCCGCAGTACCGGTGAAGGTCGAGGCACCATTGGAGGTGCCGGTACTCAGGCTCAGGTTCGGGTTGAGCCGGTCGAAGGTGGGACGGGAGATGCCGCGCGAGGCCGCAAAACGCCACTGCAGCTGATCGCTCAGCATCCAGCGCAGGTTCAAGCTCGGCAGCACGTCGGTATAGGTCTGCTGCGCATCCACCGGGATCAGGCCACCGCCTTCGCTGTCGGTCCCGGTGCGCACGCCCTGCGAGCCCACCTCGGTGCGCACCACGCGCACGCCGATGTTGCCGTCGAACGGAATCGAGTCGCTGTCCACGCCGAAGCGCAGCACGCCATAGGCTGCGTAGGTCTTCTCGTTCTGCGTGTTGATGTTGTTGGGCGCAAATTCCAGCGGGCTGGCACCGAAGGTGGCCAGGGTCTGCTCGTAATTGGCGACTGCCGAGTCGGCAGCCGTCAGCGTGCGGCCGAAGGTGCTGCTCTCACCGCGGAAGAAGTCGGTGATCGGGTTGGTCACCAGGCCGATGGTCGGGTACTGCGAGAACGGGGTGCCCGAGCAATCGTTGATGCACATGAAACGGTAGATATTGCCCTTGGTCTCGGCATCGCGGTCGGTGTAACGCACACCGGCCTTGAAGCTGCGCACGAAGTCGCTGTCGAAGGCCAGGTCCATGTCGGCGCGCCAGGCGAACTCGGTGCCCTTGTTGTCGTCCTTGTTGTCCAGGTGCCAGCGCCAGCCGTCGTAGTTGTTGGCATCGGCCAGATAGCCTTCCGCGCCGCTGGCATCGGTCACCGACAGGCGCGGCAGATCGCCACGGAAGTCGACATTGAACTGCGGGCTGGTGTCCTGCCCGGTGGCGACGATGTAGCGCGTGCCCTTGGTGGTGGCATCGACGTACTGGAAGTCGGTGCTCAGGGTCAGCTTCTCATTGACCGTCCACTTGGCACCCAGCGAGTAATCGGTGGTCACCGAATGCCGCTCGGTCAGGCTGGTGTTGGATTCGGTCGGCACGTTCTGGAACGAGCCATTGACAAACTCGTTGCGGTCGTTGACCTGGATGCCCGGCAAGCCCTGCATCGGGTTGGCGCCGGTCAGGGCGAAGAACGAATAATCGTGCCAGCTGAAGTCGTAATCCGAACGCAGCACCTGCGTATAGACCTCGACCGAATCGTTCGGACGCCACTGCATCGCAAACGCACCGGTCTTGCGCTCGCGCTCGCCGATGGTGGTGTTGATGCCGGCGCCGTGCGGCACCGACACGCCCTGGCCTTCATAGCCCGGCAGATCGGTTTGCGTATACCACGGCTCGATCGAGATGGTGTCCTGGCGGAACGGGCTCTTCTGCTGCGAGTAGTTCACCAGCAGGCCGATCTCGCCGATGCCGGTCTGCCAGCGATCGCTGAACAGGCCCGAAAACGCCGGCTTGCCGTCGTCGGCCAGGTCGTAATAGTTGTACTGGACGCTGCCGGCGATCTTGCGGCCGTCGTAGTCGAACGGCAGGCGCGTGCGCAGATCGACGGTGCCGCCCAGGCCACCTTCGATCATGTCGGCCGAGGGATTCTTGTACACGTTGACGCCGCCGAGCAGTTCGGCCGACACGTCCTCGAAGCTCAGGCCACGGCCATCGTTGGCGGTGAAGATGTCACGGCCATTGAGTTCGGTGCGCACCTGGGTCAGGCCGCGGATGGCGATCGAGCTGCCTTCGCCGTAGTTGCGCGAGATCTGGATGCCGGAGATACGCTGCAGCGCCTCGGCGACGTTGTTGTCGGGCAGCTTGCCGATGTCTTCGGCAACGATGGAATCGACGATCTGCTCGGCGTTCTGCTTGACCAGCTGCGCCTTGGTGACGCTGCTGCGCGTGCCGGTGACCTGCACGGTGTCGAGCTGCTGGGTGGTGGAGTCCTGGGCCGGGGCGGCAGTGGTGGTCGCGTCCTGCGCGTAGGCCTGCGCGCTCAACAGCGTGGCCACACTGAGGGCCATCACGGAGCGGCGGAAATCACGGATCGAACGCTGACCCACAGTCCGGCCTGCCGGAATGTGGCGATGTTGCACTGACATGGTGCTCCCTCCCAGGACGCATGTACTTCTAGTTTTTAGCGGGTCGGTGCGCGAACGCCCTGCCCGTCGTTGGTGCTGGCCCGCATCCGCCCACGACCGGTAGGCCGGGCGGGTGCGATGCGTGGTAATCCTGACGAGGCTTACCTAGCGGCTGCGGCCGGAGCATAGGGCGGCGCCGTCGTGCCACACCAATGAAATATTCCTGGAAAGGTATTCGTAAAACCTATAGCAACGCCGACAAACCCGCTGGGTCTGGCATTGCGGATCCGGATGGCCGGAGCGGCCAAAGCGGGCTCAAGTCTGCGAGCCCGCGCACGGCAGTTCCGTGATGGCCCTTGCTTACCAGTTCATGCGCAGCACCAGCGAATAGCGCCGGTCGTTGACGAACGAGGAGCGCGTATACAGACGCGGATCCACCTCGCCGCCTTCGTACGAGGTTGGCCCCATCAGCACCTTGGTCACCGTGTTGGTCAGGTTGTTGGCCTGCACGCCCAGTTGCAGATGCTCGTTGAAGCGGTAGAAGAACGAGCCGTCGAGCTGGCCATAGTCGTCGGCCCAGGTCGGCAGACGGGTGGACGCATCGCTGGTGGTCAGCAGGTAACGCGAGCGCCAGTTGTAGGCCAGACGCAACGACAACGGGCCCTTCTCGTAGATACCGGCCAGGTTGTAGCTGCGCCGCGACAGGCCTTCCAGCGGCAGCTCGACACCGGTGACGGTGGTATTGGTGTACGGGTCGGTGGCGGTGTTGGCGCCGCCCTGGCTGTCGACGAAGGTGAAGTTGGCATTGACGCCGAACCCGCTCAGCCAGCCCGGCAGCTGATCGAAGAACTGGGTATAGCCCAGCTCCGCGCCGCGGATGGTGCCCTCGTCCATGTTGTACGGGCGTGTCACCAGCCACGGGCGGTTGTCGTAGATCTCGCTGCGGGTCTGGGTGGAGAAGTAATCCTTGACCTTCTTGTAGAACAGCGTGGCGTAGAGCATGTCGCTGGTGTCGAAATACCACTCCAGCGCGGTGTCGAACTGGTTGGCCACCATCGGCTTGAGGTTCGGGTTGCCGGCCGTGCCGACAAAATCGGTGGCCTGGCCGGCGTCGTTGGTTTCCACGTTGAGCAACACATACGGCTGCAGCTGGGTGTAGTCCGGGCGCGCCATCGCCTTGGAGGCGGCAAAGCGCCACTGCAGGCTGTCGGTGAAGCGCAGCCGCAGGTTCAGGCTGGGCAGCACGTTGGTATAGCTGCCCTGGGAGTTGTTCTCGAAGTACTGCCCGGTATAGCGCGCCTGCAGTTCCGGTGAGACATTGAGGCCGGCCAGGTTCTGGAACTGGCCGAAGCCTTCGGCCTGGGTCTTGGTCTGCACCACGCGGATGCCGATGTTGCCGTCCACCGGCACGCCCCAGGCCTCGTCGTTGCCGAAGTACAGCGCCGCGTAGGCGGCCTGGGTGCGTTCGTGCTGGCGGTTGGTGTCCTGCGGCTGATAGGTGTCGGGCGCCCAGCCGTAGCCGCGCAGCGCCACGATCTGCTGGATCATCTGCGAGGCGGAGCGGTAGTTGTTGACAAGGCTGCTGTTGGGCACCACCAGCGTGGTCGGCACGTTCACCCCGCCGCGGAAGAAGTCGGAGAAGGTGAACAACGACGACTGGTCGGTCATGAACTCGGACATATTCGCCAGGCCGTTGCTGGTGCCCGGAATGGCGGCCCAGTTGTCGGAGATCACGCCCCAGTTGTAGCCGGAATTCTTGTTGATCTGGTTGCGGTCGGTGGCGCGCATGCCGAAGCGCGCAAAACGCAACCAGCTGCTGTCATCGAAGGTGTATTCCAGATCCACGCGCGTGGACAGCTGCCGCCCGCGGTTCTTGCCCAGGTGGTCCATCGCCGCCGCCCAGAAGTAGTTGGACGGGTCCTGGGTAAAGGCCGGATTGGCGATCTGCACGCTGGGATACTTGCCCGACACGTCGTACGACAGGCCCGGCAGATAGGTCGCACTGAACACGGTGAAATCCAGCTGTTCGTTCTCCGACTCCACCAGCTGCATATCGCCCTTGATCTGCAGGTTGTCGTTGAAGAAATGGCTGAAGCCCACCGACATGTCGGTGGTGGTGGTGCGCTGTTCGGAATAGCGGTTATCGGTATTGAAGCGCACACCATCGCCGGTGAGCACCCCGCGCCACGAGCTGGACACCGGCGAGCCGCGCAGGAAGGCGCCGCGATCGTCGTAGTCGAAGGTGGTGCCCGGTGCCGGCGTGATGCTGTTGTTGCTGTCGTTGAAGAACGCGGCGCGCTCCTGCCAGTTCATCTCGTAGCGCGAGCGCAGGAACTGCGCATAGATCTCGGTGGCATCGCTGGGCTTCCACTGGAACGCCGCCGCGATCCCGTCGCGCTTGCGCTCGAAATCCAGCTGACGCCAGTTCACCCCGCCCGGCACGAACACTTCGCTGCGCCCGCTGCCGGCCAGCACGGCCTCATCGGTCCGCCGCACGTACGGCTCCACCTGGATGCCGTCCGAGCGCGTGGCCAGCTCCGAATGCGCGACGTCGATCATGAAGCCCATTTCGCCGATGCCGGTGTTCCAGCGGTCGCTGAACAGGAACGAGGCCGACGGCTTGTACTTCTTGCTCATGTCGCCGTAGTTGTAATCGACGTTACCGCCAACGATCCGTCCCGGATTGTCGAACGGCATGCGCGTGCGCAGATTGACGGTGCCGCCCAGCCCGCCTTCGATGATTTCCGCCGAGGGGTTCTTGTAGACGTCCACACCGGCCATCAACTCGGCCGGCACGTCTTCGAAGCTCAGGCCGCGGCCGCTGGCGGCGCTAAAAATGTCGCGCCCATTGAGTTCGCCGCGCACCTGGGTCAGGCCGCGAATCATCACGCCGCTGCCTTCGGCGGAGAAATGGTCCGGGTCGCTGCGTGCGGCGAAGTGATCGATGGTTACGCCACTGACGCGCTGCAGGGTTTCGGTGACGCTGCGGTCGGGCAAGGCGCCGATGTCTTCGGCACTGACCGAATCCACGATCTGGCTGGCATCGCGCTTGATCACCTGCGACTTGATCAGGCTGGCGCGCACGCCGCGTACTTCCACCGTATCCAGATCCACCGCGCTGCCGGCGGTCTTGCCGGCCGGGGCAGTCGGATACGACGGCGTCTGTTGTGCGTACACCGGTGCGGCGAGCAACAGCCCGATGCTGACGGCCATGGCGGAATGACGCAAACGCGGGGTACGACGTGCGTGCACGCCCGTCCCTGCCGAGGCATGGCTTGAAAACTTGTACATCTGAATCCCTCCCAGGACGCAAGACGACTGAAGACTGGTTGTCGCGGCACCGTCAACGGGCCGCATGATCGTGCAGGACGCGGACGTCGCCGCCCGGCTCCACTTCTCACTGCATGGCGGCTTGGCCGCCGATCACCTGCCCGACTTCACGTGCGCTTCAGCGTGCGATCTGGCTCACAGATATAGGCGCGTGGTCTAGCGCCAGCCAATGAAAAATTCACAGCCTGGTATGCCGTGCCGGAATAGAAATGGAAGAGCCCGTTTAACCAGTGGATTCCGGCCCGCGCAGACCGGGGTACAAACGCCGCGCGGTGGTGCGCAGCGCCTGCAGAATGCGCTCGGCCCCCGGCGGCAGGATGTAATCGCGCCGCCGGATGATGCCGAACGACTCCATGCGGACGCCCAGCTCGATCGGCAGCACGGTCAGCAGCTTGGCCTGGATCAGCGGCGCCACCGACTCCACCGGCAAGGCGGTCAGCATGTCGGTGCCGCGCAGCAGCGTGGAGGTCACCGGCAGCGACGAGGTTTCGATCGCATTGGTCGGCGTCTGCACGCCGTGCTCCATGAACATCGAATCCAGCCGCGCGCGCAGCACGCTGTCGGCCGGCGGCAGGATCCAGCCATGCCGCACCAGATCCGCATGCTGCAGGCCGGCCCGGCTGGCCAGCGGGTGGCCGGCACGCGCGATCACCGAATGCGGCTCGTCGGCCAGCGGCTCGAACTCCAGCTCGCCCACGCCTTCGGGCCCCAGGATGCGGCCGATCACGATGTCCAGCTGGCCGTCCAGCAACTTGGCCACCAGCGGGCGGCTGTAGTCCATTTCCACCCGCACCAGGATGTCGGGGAACTCGCGCTTGACCTCGGCGATCGCCTGCGGCACCAGGTTGGTGCCCGGATTCACAACGGTGCCAATCGAGGCCTGGCCCATGCGCCCGGCGCGCAGCGCGGCGATTTCCTCTTGCGCCCGACCGATCTCCGACATCGCCGCACGCGCACGCCGGATCAGCACATGGCCGTACCAGGTGGGCTCCACCCCGCGGGCATGCCGCTCGAACAGTTTCACCCCCAGCATGTCTTCCATTTCCGCCAGCAGCTTGGAGGCGGCCGGTTGGGTCATGCTGGCGGCCTCGGCCGCACGCAGCACCGAACGTTGTTCGTGCAGATGCAGCAGCAGCAGCAACTGGCGCGTCTTGAGACGGGCAGCGTTGAACCAGGGAGTGCCGGAATTTGCCATGGGGTATCGCCACGCAGCTGTATTCGTAAGAGGAATAGAATATGCCGAAAATTTCATTTGCAGCACATATCTCCCCGCGCGAGGCTATCGAACGCCGCAGCAGGAGCCCCTACCTCCCGGGCGCGGCCAGAACAGACGTGACCCATCTTCCACGAGATGGCAACACGCACGCCATGATTGCGGAGGTGGACGACGATGACGGCAACTTGCCGGCCAATTGCAGGCCGTTGGAGTGCGCACGCAAGTGCCTCAGCCACCTCGTCGCGACCGCCTGTCGCCCTCCATGCGCTGCCGTGCAGCGCTGCAACTTCCCCCGACGCTGGCGCCCATCCGGACGCTGGCGGCCGCTTTCCGTTCTATCGCGAGTAACACGATGACCTCAGACACCACCGCCAGCCTGTTCGCCCTGCCGCTGATCGCCATCCTGCGTGGCATCACGCCGGAAGAAACGCTCGACCATGTCGGTGCACTGATCGACGCCGGCTTCGACGCGATCGAGATCCCACTCAATTCGCCGCGCTGGGCCGAAAGCATCGCCCTGGCCCAGCAGACCTACGGTGAGCGCGCCTGGATCGGCGCCGGCACCGTGCTGCGCAACGACGATGTCGACACCCTGGCCGAGATCGGTGCGCGCTTCATCGTCACCCCGAATACGCGCCCGTCGCTGATCCGCCATGCGGTGTCGCGCGGGCTCACCGTGGTGGCCGGTTTCGCCACCGCCAGCGAGGCGTTCGACGCCATCGATGCCGGCGCCACGATCCTGAAGCTGTTTCCGGCAGCCACCTATGGCGCCGCGCATGTGCGCGCGCTGCGCTCGGTGCTGCCCAAGCACATTCCGGTCTACGTGGTCGGCGGCGTCAGCCCGCGGACCCTGGCCGGCTTCCTTGCCCAGGGCGCCGCCGGCGCCGGCATCGGTGGCGAACTGTACAAACCCGCGCAATCGCTCGAAACGACCCAGACGCATGCACGCGCCTTCGTGCAGGCCTACCAGGAACTGCAAGGATGAAGATCACCCGCCTCACCACCTACCACGCCGCACCGCGCTGGCTGTTCCTCAAGGTCGAAACCGACGAGGGCATCACCGGCTGGGGAGAGCCGGTCATCGAAGGCCGCGCGCGCTCGGTGGAAGCCGCCGTGCACGAACTGGCCGGCTACGTCATCGGCAAGGATCCGGCGCGCATCAACGACCTGTGGCAGACCATGTACCGCGCCGGTTTCTACCGTGGCGGCGCCATCCTGATGAGCGCCATCGCCGGTATCGACCAGGCCTTGTGGGACATCAAGGGCAAGGCCCTGGGCGTGCCGGTGTACGAGCTGCTGGGCGGGCTGGTGCGCGACCGCATGAAGACCTATCGCTGGGTCGGCGGCGACCGCCCGGGCGCGATCATCCAGCAGATCACCGACTACCGTGCGCTGGGCTTTGACACCTTCAAGTTCAACGGCACCGAGGAAATGAAGCTGATCGACAGCGCGCGCGCGGTCGATGCGGCGGTGGTCAAGGTCGCCGAGATCCGCGAGACCTTCGGCAACAGCATCGACTTCGGCATCGACTTCCACGGCCGCGTCGGCGCGCCGATGGCCAAGGCGCTGCTGCGCGAGCTGGAGCCGTTCAAGCCGCTGTTCGTCGAGGAACCGGTGCTGGCCGAGCAGGCCGAGTACTACCCGCGCCTGGCCGCGAGCACCTCGATTCCGCTGGCGGCCGGCGAGCGCATGTTCTCGCGCTTCGAATTCAAGAACGTGCTGTGCGCCGGCGGCATCGGGATGGTGCAGCCGGACCTGTCGCATGCCGGCGGCATCACCGAGTGCGTCAAGATCGCCGCGATGGCCGAAGCCTACGATGTCGGCTTCGCCCCGCACTGCCCGCTCGGGCCGATCGCGCTGGCCGCCTGCCTGCACGTGGACTTCGTTTCGCACAACGCGGTGCTGCAGGAACAGAGCATCGGCATCCACTACAACGAAGGCGCCGACCTGCTCGATTACGTCATCAATAAAGACGATTTTCAGTGTGTCGATGGCAGTATCGCCGCGCTGCCCAAGCCCGGGCTCGGTGTGGAGATCGACGAAGACATGCTCAAGCGCGCAAACGAAAATCCGCCGGACTGGCGCAACCCGGTCTGGCGTCACAGCGATGGCAGCATCGCCGAATGGTGAGCACGCCCGAACACACCGCCGTGCTGGCGGTCGACAGCCGCTGCACGCATGGCGAAGGCGTGCTGTGGTGCGAGCAACGTGAAGCGCTGTACTGGGTGGACATCAGCGAGAAGCGGCTGTGGCGGCATCATCCGCACAGCGCACACACGCAGTACTGGACGCTGCCGGACCGCCCCGGTTGCCTCGGCCTGATGGACGACGGCCGCGTGATGATCGCACTGGCCAAGTCGGTCTGCATCGCCGACCCGGACAACGCCGACGCCGACACGCTGCCGCTCGAGCACCTGGCCGATATCGAAGCCGACAACCCGCATACGCGCAGCAACGACGGCCGCGCCGACCGCAACGGCAACCTCGTGTTCGGCACCATGGACGAGCATGACCACAAGGCCGCACGCGGCGCGATGTACCAGTTTTCGCTGCGCCACGGCCTGCGTGCGTTGCCGCTGCCGGGCGTGTCGATACCCAACTCGATCTGCTTCAGCCCCGACGGCCGCACGCTGTATTACTGCGACTCGCTGCGCCCGCAGATCCTGTGCTGCGATTACGACGCCGACACCGCGCAGACCAGCAACGTGCGCGTGTTCACCACGCTGGATCGCGACGATGCCGAGCCGGACGGCTCCATCATCGACAGCGAAGGCCATCTGTGGAATGCGCAATGGCGCGCCTGGCGCGTGGTGCGTTACCGCCCTGACGGCAGCATCGAGCGCATCGTGCAGCTGCCGGTCAAGCACCCCACCTGCAGCGCCCTCGGCGGTGCCGCGCTGGACCGCCTGCACGTGATCAGTTCGCGCCTGGACCACAGCGCCGAAGAACTGGCGCGCACGCCGGAAGCCGGCGGTCTGTACGTCTGCGACGTGCCGATCAAGGGCCTGCCCGAGAGCCGGGTGGCCAGCGCATGATCGCCATCGACTGGGGCACCAGCAGCCTGCGCGGCTACCTGCTCGCTGCCGACGGCACGGTGCTGGAGCAACGCCGCGGCAGCGACGGCATCCTGGCCTGCCAGGGCCGCTTCGCCGAAGTGCTGAGCACGCTGATCGACGGCTGGGATGGCCCGCTGCTGCTGTCGGGCATGATCGGCAGCCGCAATGGCTGGGTCGAGCAGGCCTATCTGCCCTGCCCGGCCGATACCACCGCACTGGCGCAGGCGATGCGCAGCTACGCCGACCTGCTGCCCGGACGCACGCTGTGGTTCGTGCCAGGCGTAAGCACCGGCGAGCAGCACGGTGTGCCCGATGTCATGCGTGGCGAGGAAACCCAGCTGGTCGGCCTGATCGCCGCACTCGGCGACGGCGAGCACGTCGCCTGCCTGCCCGGCACCCACAGCAAATGGGCGCAGATCGCGCACGGCCAGCTGACCGGTTTCGCCACCGTCATGACCGGCGAGCTGTATGCGGTGCTGCGCCAGCACAGCATCCTGGGCAAGTTGATGCAGGACGACCCTGCGGACCTGGACACCGATGCCTTCGCGCAAGGCGTCGACCGCAGCGCCGCGCCCGGCGGCCTCAGCCATCACCTGTTCGGCGCCCGCACGCTGGGCCTGTTCGACCGCCTCGCCGCCACCGCACTGCCGTCCTACCTCTCGGGCCTGCTGATCGGCCACGAACTGCGCGAGCAGCGCGGCAGTCACGCCACCGTGCACCTGGTCGGCAGGCCCGGCCTGGCGCAGCGCTACGCGCTGGCGCTGGCGCAGCTGGGCGTGCAGACGCAGCTGCATCCGGAAGATCTGGCTGCCACGGGATTGTTCGCGCTGGCCAGGCAGCGCGGCTTGGCCTGACCGGAGACGGTCAGGACCGCGCCGAGCGGCCAGGGCTGGAGGCCGACAAATCCCGGCCAACCCCACACCGGCCACCGGACTGCTTTAGAATTGACAGGCTAAACGCCGGATTCCGCCATGCCTTTTGTTGTCACCGAAAACTGCATCAAGTGCAAATACACCGACTGCGTCGAGGTCTGTCCGGTGGATTGCTTCCACGTCGGCCCGAATTTCCTGGTCATCGACCCGGATGAGTGCATCGATTGCACGCTGTGCGAGCCGGAGTGCCCGGCCAATGCGATCTACCCGGAAGACGACGTCCCGGCAGGCCAGGAAGGCTTCGTCGCGCTCAACGCCGAGCTGGCCAAGGCCTGGCCGGTGCTGACCGTGCGCCAGGAGCCGCTGCCCGATGCCGCCGAGTGGGATGGCAAGCCGAACAAGCTGCCACTGCTGCAACGCTAAAACGGCGCCTGGCAGCATCCAGCCTGGCGATAACGCAGCGACAAAGCGATACCACGCACCAGAACGCAAAACGGGCGCCCGAAGCGCCCGTTCTGCTGTCCGTGATTGCTGCAGCGGCCTCAGCCGCCCAGCTTGCCCTTCAACGCGGTGATGACCGCCACCGGCGCTGCCGCGGTGGCCGGCATGCCGCGCGGATCCACCGCCGACACATAGCTGCCGGCTTCGACCTTCACCACGCGTACCAGGAAACTGGAACCTTCGTAGCTGACGTCGTAGGAACCGAGCATCTGCGCCTTGCTGGCGATGGTCAGGCCGGGAATGTCTGCCAGTGCAGCGCCGACCTTGGCGAATACCTCGTCGCGCTCGCCCGGCGTGGTGAAACCGCTGTTGGCGCTGGCGGACGGCGGCGCCGAAGTGTTCTGCTGCGCGCTTGATGCCAGCGTCGGCACCTTCATCGCACCGGAGGTGTCGGGCAGGTTCAGATCCGGCGGCACTTCCAGCGGACGGGCTTCCGGGGCCAGCGCGTAGTC
Source organism: Xanthomonas sp. NCPPB 1826 (assembly GCF_056725285.1). NCBI lineage: Bacteria > Pseudomonadati > Pseudomonadota > Gammaproteobacteria > Lysobacterales > Lysobacteraceae > Xanthomonas > Xanthomonas sp. NCPPB 1826. The sequence continues at coordinate 2,142,511 of NZ_CM161521.1, read as the reverse complement.
ACCGCGTGCGCCCTTGTGGAACCAGCTGCAACCGCTCGTGGCGGCGACGGTGGCGGTCGCCAGCAACGCGAGCGAGAGCACGCGGACGGGGGAAACGGAATGACGCATCGATAAATCTCCTGGGTCAGGCCGCGAGCATTTCGCGGCTGGAAAGCGCTTCCAACGCAACAGCGTCGGCGGCAAGGCGGTCGGCGGCAGGCTGGTGCGCCGCTGAAAGAGGCAGTAACGGCAAACGCAGGCCGTGCCCGATCCCGGCGCGCTGCAGCAGCGCCTTGACCGGGATGGGATTGGATTCGATCCCGCAGAAACTGTGGTACTCGCTCAAGCGTGCGTCCCACGTGGTGGCCGCCTCGCGCTGGCCATCGCGGGCCAGATCGCACAGCCGCCGGTACGCCGACGGCAACGCGTTGGACGCCACCGAAATCAGCCCGTCGGCGCCGGACAGCATCGCCTGCGCGGCGCTGCCATCGTCACCGCTGAGTACCACGAAGGACTCGCTGCGCAGCGCCACCAGCGCGGCGACGCGCTCCGGTTCGCTGCGCGCTTCCTTGATACCGACGATATTCGGATGGCCGACCAGTCCAGCAACCGTCTCCGGCAACAGATCGCATCCGGTGCGGCCGGGCACGTTGTACAGCACCACCGGCAGCCCGCCGTTGTCGGCAACCGCCTGGAAATGTGCCTGCAGGCCGGCCTGGGTCGGACGCACGTACGGCGGCGTCACCACCAGCGCGTACTGCGCACCCAGCGCGGCGGCGCGGCGCGTCTGCGCAATGGTCTTGGCGGTGCCCGACAGGCCGGTACCGGCCAGCACCGGCACGCGGCCGGCCACCTGCGCAACCGCGGCGCGCAACAAGGTGTCGTACTCCTCGTCGCTCAGTGCCGCAGCCTCGCCGGTGGAGCCGGCGACGACGATTCCCTGCACGCCGCCGTGCAGTTGCTGTTCCAGCAACCGCCGCCAGGCATCCAGGTCGAGTGCGCCGTCCGGACCGAAAGGGGTCGCCAGCGCGGTGATGATGCCGGAAAGGGACAAGATTCTGCTGCTCTTACGTGACAGGAAAGGCCCGCGCGCACGCGGGTTGTGGCCGCCTGCATGTTACTTGCGGCGCGAAACCACGGGCAAGTATGCTGGTCACCGCCAGGGCGCCTGCCCGGGCGGCCATTCAGCCTGATGCAATGCCGGAAGCCCCTTTGACCGACTCGACTCCCCGGCCTTCGCCGACCGAAAACCACCTCCTGATCAACGCCTACACGACGCATCCGGAGTCCCCCCTGTTGCCCGTCACCCGCCGCATCGCCGACAGCGGCTGCAATCTCGTGGACGCCCGCCTGGCCACGGTGGGGCGCGATGTCTCGGTCACCGCCCTGGCCACCGGCTCCTGGGATTCGGTCGCCAAGCTCGAAGCGATGCTGACCCGGCTCGAGCGCGAGGAAGGCCTGAAGCTGGTGTGGTACCGCACCGGCCCCAAGCAGACCCAGTCCAACTTGCTGCCCTACATCGTCGAAGTCATCGCCGCCGACAAGCCGGGCATCCTGTTCCAGCTGGCCGATTTCTTCGACCGCCAGGGCATCACCATCGAGAACCTGCAGAGCACGCGCTACCGCGCCATGCAGACCGGCGCGGAGATGTTCTCGGCGCAGGTGACGATCGGCGTGCCGGCCAACATGCACATCGCCGCGTTGCGCGATGATTTCCTGGAATTCTGTGATCACCTCAATCTCGACGCGATCATGGACCCGATGAAGTTCTGAGGCAGACGTTCCGATGGCCATTGCCCTTTCCGCACTGAAACAGATGTTCGAGCACATCCGCTCCGAGACCGACTGGAATCTCGACGGGCCGTTGCGCTGGGAATATTTCTTCGCCGACCCGGCGCAGCAACCGCTGCAACACCTCGCCGAGCAACTGACCCAGGACGGCTATCGGGTCATCGACATCTTCCTCGGCGAACGCGACGAAGACGATGGCGACGACGAAGAGTCCTATTTCCTGCACGTGGACAAGCTGGAACAGCACACCATCGAGTCGCTGAATCAGCGCAATGCGCAGTTCGATGCGCTTGCTAAACGTTTCCATGTGGCTGCTTATGATGGGATGGACGTCGGCCCGGCTTGACCGCGCCGTACGCCCCTCCACTTAGGGCTGAGCAACGATGACCGACGCTGTATTCGAACTACCCGCTGCAAGCTTCGACCTGCCACTGTCGCTGTCCGGCGGCACCAACACCACGCTGCGCGGCTACGCCGGCAAATGGGTGGTGCTGTACTTCTACCCGAAGGACAGCACGCCCGGCTGCACCACCGAGGGCCTGGATTTCAATGCGCTGCTGCCGCAGTTCACCCAGGCCGGCGCGGTCGTGCTGGGCGTCTCGCGCGACTCGGTGAAGTCGCACGACAATTTCTGCGCCAAGCAGGGATTTACCTTCCCGCTGGTCAGCGATGGCGACGAGGCCCTGTGCCGCGCCTTCGATGTGATCAAGGAAAAGAACATGTACGGCAAGCAGGTGCTCGGCATCGAGCGCAGCACCTTCCTGCTGTCGCCCGAAGGGGTGGTGGTGCAGGCCTGGCGCAAGGTCAAGGTTGCCGGCCACGCCGACGCCGTGCTGGCCGCGTTGAAGGCGCACGCCAGACAGTGACGCCCCCTGGTTTCCCGTGTCCTCCATCACCCTGCCCTGCAGGCGTGATGGCTCGCCCCTGCTCCATCACTTGGAAGACCCAATGACCCGAGGCAAGCGCATCTACGTGCTGGACACCAACGTGCTGATGCACGATCCCACCGCGCTGTTCAAATTCGAGGAACACGATGTGTTCCTGCCGATGCAGGTGATCGAGGAACTCGACAACGCCAAGAAGGGCACGTCCGAAGTCAGCCGCAATGCGCGCCAGGTCAGCCGCTTCCTGGACGAACTGCTGGAGAACACGAATGCCGAGCAGATCCAGGCCGGCATTCTGCTCAGCCATCCGCAGGGTATCCAGCTCAAGGGCCAGGCCGCGATCGGCCGGCTGTATTTCCAGATTCATCCGATCGACCCGGGCCGCACCTTCGGCGCGATGATCCCGGACAACAAGATCCTGGCCTCGGTGCTGGCGCTGTGCGAGGAGCATCCGGATGTGCCGGTCATCCTGGTGTCCAAGGACATCAACCTGCGCATCAAGGCCTACATCAGCGGCCTGAACGCGGAGGACTACCAGAACGATCGCGCGCTGGACGATTTCAGCCTGCTGTTCACCGGCGCCATCGAGCTGCCGGACAACTTCTGGGAAAAGCACAACCAGGACCTGCGCAGCTGGAACGAGCGTGGCCGCACCCATTACGAGATCGTGCTGGCCGAGGACGAAGACTGGTATCCGAACCAGTACCTGTACCTGCCGGGCGAGGACGAAGTGGAGCTGCGCGTGGCCAAGGTCGGCGGCGGCAAGGCCACGCTGTGCCTGGTCGACGATTTCCGCAGCGGCCAGCACGCGGTCTGGGGCATCGTGGCGCGCAACCGCGAGCAGAACTTCGCGCTCAATGCCTTGATGGACCCGGAAATCGACTTCGTCACCCTGCTCGGCACCGCCGGTACCGGCAAGACCCTGCTCGCCCTGGCCGCCGGCCTGGCGCAGACGATGGATCAGCAGCGTTACCGCGAAATCATCATGACCCGCGCCACCGTCAGCGTCGGCGAAGACATCGGCTTCCTGCCCGGCACCGAGGAAGAAAAGATGACGCCGTGGATGGGCGCACTGACCGACAACCTGGAAGTGCTCACCCACAACCAGGACGGCGGTGCCTGGGGGCGTGCGGCCACCAACGACCTGCTCGCCAGCCGCATCAAGATCCGCTCGATGAACTTCATGCGCGGACGCACCTTCCTGTCGCGCTACCTGATCCTGGACGAGGCGCAGAACCTCACCCCCAAGCAGATGAAGACGCTGATCACCCGCGCCGGCCCCGGCACCAAAATCGTGTGCCTGGGCAACGTCGAACAGATCGACACGCCCTACCTCACCGAAACCACCTCCGGCCTGACCTATGCGGTGGATCGCTTCAAGGCCTGGCCGCACAGCGCGCATATCACGCTGCGGCGCGGCGAGCGTTCGCGCCTGGCCGACTTCGCCTCGGAGGTGCTGTGATGCACAGGCTGCGCGGCGCGGCGGCGCTCGCCGTGATGGCACTGGCCGGCTGCGCGACCGCGCCGCCGCCAGCGAGCGTGCCGACCAACCTCAAGAACGGGCAGTCCTGGGTCATCACCCGCCAGGGCATCGCCGAGCAGGTGCTGGACACCTGCTCGCGCGACAGCCCGGCGCGGCATCCGGGCCAGATCACCGGCTACTGGACACCGAGCCAGCAGCAGATCGAACAGCTCGAATCCAGGCAGGATGCCTTGACGCCGACCATCCCCGAGCCGCGCGATTTCGATCGCCAGTACGTGGGCGTGGTGATCCAGGGCCAGCAGCTGATCTACATCAACGCCTTCAAACTCCCGAACGATCCGCCGGTGAAACCTGCCAAGGAAGCGATCCGGGTGTGCGATGGCGGCAGTGCCTTCTGGGGTGCGCTGTACGATCCGCAAACCGGCGCGTTCTCGAAGATCGCCGTCAACGGTACGCCCTGACCCGCGATGGGAATCCTGCTGCCGCGCTGGGTCTGGATCGGCGCGGTGGCGTTATCGGGCGTGGCCGGCATGGTCAACGTGGTCGGCTACCTGGGCTCCGAGCATCAGGTGGTCAGCCACCTCACCGGCACCACCAGCCTGCTCGGCGTGGCCCTGGTGCAGAACAGCGCATCGGAGATCGGCTTTCTCTGGGGCATCCTGATCGCCTTCTGCGCAGGCGCCATGCTCAGCGGCCTGATCATCCAGGACGATGTCTTGCGGCTGGGACAGCGCTACGGCGCGGCGCTGCTGCTCGAAGCGCTGCTGTTGCTGGCGGCAATCCCGCTGTTCAAGCTGCACCATGTCGGCGGCGCGCTGGTCGCCGCAGGCGCCTGCGGCCTGCAGAACGCCATGGCCACCACCCTCAGCGGCGCAGCGGTCCGCACTACCCATCTGAGCGGCATGTTCACCGACCTGGGCATCGGCCTGGGACATCTACTGCGCGGGCGCCCGCTGCAGGTGCGCCGGCTCACGCTGAGCGGGCTGATCATCGGCGGCTTTCTCGGCGGCAGCATGCTCGGCACCTGGCTGTTCCAGCGCTGGCACTACGACGCGCTCTACCTGCCGGCCGGCCTGACCGGAGTGACCGGTGCCGGCTACGTTGGCTACCTGCAGTGGCGTCGCTGGCGCACGCGCTGATCCGCACATCCGCCAGACAGCAGTGCAGAATCCCCCCATGACCACGTCCAGCACGCTGTCCGCCCTGACCATCGCCGGCTCCGATTCCGGCGGTGGTGCCGGCATCCAGGCCGACCTCAAGACCTTCGCCGCGCACCGCGTGCACGGCTTGTCGGCGATCGCCGCGTTGACCGCGCAGAACACCCGCGCCGTCACTGCCGTGCATATCCCGCCGGTCGCGTTTCTGCGAGCGCAGATCGATGCCTGCTTTGCGGACTTCGAGATCCAGGCGGTCAAACTCGGCATGCTCGCCAACGCCGAGGTCATCCATTGCGTGGCCGATCTGCTCGAAACCCATCGCCCACCGTTCGTGGTGCTCGACCCGGTGATGGTGTCCACCAGTGGCGCCCGCCTGCTCGAAGACGCCGCGCTAGAGGCCCTGCGCATGCGCCTGCTGCCGCTGGCCACGCTGATCACACCCAATACGCCCGAAGCCGAACTGCTGACCGGCCGCCGCATCGACGATGCCGATGCCGCCGAGCACGCCACCGCCGCCCTGCTCGAACTCGGCGCCAACGCGGTATTGCTCAAGGGCGGTCACCTGCACGAAGGCACGCGGGTGATCGACCGCTTCGATGACGGCGTCACCCAGGACGTGTTCATGCATCCGCGCCTGCAGGTCGATGCGCATGGCACCGGCTGCAGCCTGTCGGCGGCCATTGCCGCGCAGCTGTGCCAGGGCCTGTCCCTACTCAACGCCTGCGAAGCGGCCATCGACTACGTTGCGCGTGCCATCCGCCTCGGCCACAGCCCCGGTCACGGCGAGGTGCTGGTGCTGGACCATTTCGGTGCCGCGCCCAGCCCATGAGCGTGCAGGCCAGCACGCTTGTCGTGACCGCAGCGGATGGACATGCCTGGCAGGTGCTCCGCCACGCACCGGCGCGGCCGATCGCCGGCCTGCTGTGGCTGCCGGCACTGGGCGTTGCCGCCCGCCACTACCAGCCGTTCGCGCACGCCCTGGCGAGCGCCGGCATTGCGGTGTATCTGCACGAGTGGCGCGGCAACGGCAGCAGCACCCTGCGCCCCTCGCGCGAGCACGACTGGGGCTATCGCACGCTGCTTGCCGACGATATCCCCACCAGCCGCGCGCTGCTCGACCTGCATGACCCGCAGCTGCCGTGCGTGCTGGGCGGTCATAGCCTGGGCGGCCAACTGGCTTGCTGCCATGCCGCGCTGCAGCCGGCACGGATTGCGCAGCTGTGGCTGGTCGCCAGCGGCTCGCCGTACTGGCGCAATTTTCCGGTGCCGATGCGCTACGGCCTGCCGCTGATCTTCCGGCTGCTGCCATGGCTGGCACGCACGCAGGGCGTGTTGCACGGGCGAACGCTCGGTTTCGGCGGCACCGAGGCGCGCAGCCTGATCGCCGATTGGGCGCAGGTCGGTCGCAGCAATCGCTATCGTGCGGCAGGCACGTCGTGGGATCTCGAGCAGGCATTGGGCCAACTCGATCTGCCGATCAGCGCAGTGACCTTTGCACGCGACCGCTTCGGCCCGCCCGGCGCCTTGCAGGCCTTGCTGCAGAAAATGCCGCAGGCACGTGCCGAACGTGTTGCCTTGGACGATGCGCAACTGGGCGCGCGCAGTGATCACTTCGCATGGATGAAGACGCCTGCCGCCGTGGCCGCTGCACTGCGCCGGCGTCTTGGCGATGAGGGTAGCGACAATCGAATGTCACAAAGGGATTGACGAGGACTCCAGGCATCCGCATAATTCCGCTCCTGACGACGCGCCCGTAGCTCAGTTGGATAGAGTACCTGGCTACGAACCAGGCGGTCGGGAGTTCGAATCTCTCCGGGCGCACCATCTTCAGAACAATAAGAGACAGCCTTCAACCGCTGTCTTTTTAGTTACAAGGGTCCGATCACACTGCGACGGATCTGCAAGTTAGAAATGCAAGTCAAAACAAGATAATGCGCCCGTAGCTCAGTTGGATAGAGTACCTGGCTACGAACCAGGCGGTCGGGAGTTCGAATCTCTCCGGGCGCACCAATCTTGAAGAAAACGACCAGCTTGCTGGTCTTTTTTTTTGCCTGTCGTTCGAGCGCATGGCGTGGCCACGCTGTTACCACGCAGCGAACGCGACGCAGCAACTGCCAAAGACCAGCACGCCCGCCGCAGGACATCGCGTCACTGCGGTCAGGCCATCGCACCCAGCACATCGGTCCGGGCAACCACCGCCACCGGCAGCAGCGAGGTCACCGGATGCCCGGCGTCGCGCCATGCATCCAGCCCACCCAGCAACGGCCGCACGTCGCCATATCCGCGCTCGCGCATCCGGCCGGCCAACCACGCCGCCGACACCTCGTCCGGACACGCGCAATAAATCACCACACTGCGATCGCGCGGCACGCTGGCCAGGATCTGCGCAAGCTGCCGCTCGTCGGCAAATACCGCGCCGGGAATCGTGTACGGCTGCAGATCGCGGTGGCCCGGCGCACGGATGTCCAGCACCGTCGGCCGTAGCGCTTCGTCGCCATCGAGCAGCGGCACCAGCTCGTCCACCGCGATACGCGCGTGCTCCAGCGAGCGCAGCAAGGCATGCCGCCGCCACCAACGCCAGCCGACATAGCAGGCCAGCAACACGGCCAGCACCACCACCGCACCAGAACCCAGATCCGACAGCAACGCGAGCACGTCCTGCACCTGATGCGCGAACAGCGCACCCAGGCTCAGCCCGACGAACGCCCACAGCGACGCACCCAGGGCGTCATAGCGCAGGAATGCCGCCGGGCGCACCCGCATCGCACCGGCCATCGGTACCGAGACCATCGACAGACCGGGCACGAACTTGGCCACCGCCAATACCCGCACACCCCAGCGCGAGAAGAACCGCTCGGTCTTCTTCATGCAGGTATCGCGCGACAGCGACAGCCGGCACAGCGACTGCAGGGTGCGATTGCCGAAACGGCGGCCGGCCAGATACCAGGCCAGGTCACCGAGCAGACTCGCCAGCACCGACACTGCCAACGCCAGCAATCCGGCCAGCCAGGCATCGCTGCCGCCCTGCAGCGCGTAGCCGGCACCGACCAGCACCAGGGTCGGCAGCGCCGGCACCGGCAGGCCCAGCGACAACGCCAGCACGTTGGCAAAGACCAGCGCCAATCCGTACTGTTCGATCAAGCCTTGCATGCGGCGACCCTGCGCGACGGCGAGGGCCGATTATCCGCCCTTCCTCACGCACGCGGCTGCCCGGCGGCGACGGAACGATACGTTTCGGCAAGCGACTGCAACCAGCCATCGAACAGTCCATCGCGGCGCAGTGCGCGCCGCCACCAGCCCAATGCCTCGCCCTCCTCGCCCGGCCGCCACGCCAGGTAGAAGGTTTCATCAGGTTTACGGGTCTCCACCTGCAGCGCACACAGCCGCCCGTCCTGTAGCGCGCCGCGCGCATACGGCTCGGGCAGAAAACCGTAGCCGGCACCGGCCAGCTGCAACTGCAGCTTGGCCTGCATGTCCGGCACGGTGAGCACATCGCGCGCGGAGAGCAGGCCCACCGTGCGTGGCAGCAGACGCCGCGCCGAATCCGCCACCGCAATCGCACGATGTTCGGCCAGCTCGGCCGCGCCCAGCAGGCCGGCGCCCGCCAGCGGATGCGTGGAGGCCACCGCGAACACGAAGCCCAGCGTGCCGATCGCCTCGGCGACATAGCCACCACCGCTCGGCCCCTCGCCCGCCGCCACGATCAGGTCCACGCGCCGATCCAGCAACGCCTCCCAGCTGCCGGACAAGGATTCGCTCACCACGCGCAGGCGGGTGCTGTCGGCCACCGTGTAGAAGTCCAGGATCTGCGCCTGCAGCAAGGCCACCGGCAGGATCGCATCCAGCCCGATCGCAAAGTCCGACTCCCAACCCGACGCCACCCGCCGGACCCGCACCTCCAGCTCCTGCGCGGCCCGCAGCAGCTGCCGCCCCTCGCGCAGCAGCTCGCGCCCGGCCTGGGTCGGTGTCGCCTTGGGGCCGACCCGCTCGAACAGCTGCACACCCAGATCGTCCTCCAGCTTGGAGACCGTGTAGGAAATCGTCGACGGCACCTTGAACAACACCTTGGACGCGGCCGTGAACGAGCCGCGGCGGTCGATCGCATCCAGGATCTGCAACGCTTCCAGGCTGATTTTCATTGTTCGATTTTTTCGATGGTAGCGACCAAATCTACTCGCTTTTTGGCGCCGGCGCGGAGGTGGAGACTAGCCATCAAGCCGCCGGGACACCGATTCATTCCCTGGCGACACCAACCCTTCAAGGAGAAGCAGCATGTTGAATGTCCGCAAGAGCGAAACCCGTGGCCGCGCCGAACATGGCTGGCTGTCCTCGCGCCATACTTTCTCCTTCGCCAGTTACCACGACCCGCGCCACATGGGCATCGGCCCGCTGCGGGTGATCAACGAAGACAAGGTGACCCCGGGCGAAGGCTTCGGCACCCATGCCCACCGCGACATGGAGATCATTTCCTACGTGCTGGGTGGCGCACTGGAGCACAAGGACAGCATGGGCACCGGCTCGGTGCTGCACTACGGCGACGTGCAGCGCATGAGCGCCGGCAGCGGCGTCACCCACAGCGAGTTCAACCACTCCGCCAGCGAACCGGTGCACTTCCTGCAGATCTGGGTGATGCCCGAGCGCAGCGGCATCGAGCCCAGCTACGAGGAGAAGCATTTCGATGCAGACAGCAAGCGCAACCAGCTGCGCCTGATCGCCTCGCCCGGCGGCGAGCACGGTTCGCTGCGCCTGCACCAGGATGCGCGCCTGTATGCCTCGATCCTCGATGGCGAGGTGCGCCTGCAGCAGCCACTGGCCGAGGGCCGCATCGGCTACGTGCAGGTGGCGCGCGGCAGCCTGAGCGTCAATGGCCAGGCGCTGTCGGCCGGTGATGCGCTGCAGATCACCGATGAGCCGGAGATCGTGCTGGCCGATGCGCGCGATGCGGAAGTGCTGGTGTTCGACCTGCCGAGGTAAGCGGCACCAGCGCAGCGCGCAGCGTGCCGCCGACAAGCCGGCACGCTGCGCACTGGAGATTTGCCGATATCAAAAAAGCCCGCTTCCGGCGGGCTTTTTTGTGCTCAAGCAACGCTGATTGCAGGACTGCGATGACGCTGCCACGCTTGACGCAACGCATCGCCAACGCCAACGCCGCGCAGTACTGCATCACTGCGCGAGATCACGCGGCCTGCGGCTTGGCAGGCCTGGCAAGCAGCTTGCTCGGGGTCTCGCTGCGCGCCGCCGCTATAGCGCCATCGCCATCGCTATCGCCATTGACCAGGGCAAACAGCGCGTCGGCATCGGCTTCCAGCACACGTGCAGAGCGCGCCAGATCGTCGACCATCTGCGCCTGGTCGCGCGCCTGCACACCGATCGATTGCAGCGCGGTGTTGGCGGTGGAAATGTCCCGCGCCTGCTCCTGACTGGCAGCGGCAATCTGCTCCACGGTGGCGGTGACCCGCAGCACCGAACCGACCATGTCCTGCATCACCGCCCCGGCCTGCTCGGCCAGGCGCGAACCATCGCCCACCTGGTCGGTCGCATTGTCGATCAAACCACGAATTTCCTTTGCCGAGACACTGCAGCGCTGCGCCAGGCTACGCACCTCGGTCGCCACCACGGCAAATCCACGCCCCTGCTCGCCAGCGCGTGCCGCTTCCACGGCTGCATTCAAGGCCAGGATATTGGTCTGGAACGCGATGCCGTCGATCACCTCGATGATCTGGCCGATACGGTCGGTGGCCGCGCGAATGCCCGCCGTGGTCTTGACCATGTCGGCGATGACGGTGGCGCCGCGTCGCGCCACATCGGCCGATGCCTCGGCCATGCGCTGCGCCGAACCGGCGCTGTCGGAATTGCTGCGCACGGTTTCTGCCAGCTGATCGATGGTGGTCGAGGTCTGCGCCACGGCTGCCGACTGCGTGGACGAGCGGCTCACCAGTTCCTGGTTGCTGACCGAAATATGGTGCGCTTCGCGCTGCACGTTCTGCGCAATGCTCATGGTCTGCTGCATCAACTGATGCATGCGCTCGGCCGAGCGCACCTGATCGGTGACATCGGTGGCGTACTTGACCACCTTGTACGGGCGCCCGGACACATCCAGGATCGGGTTGTAGGACGCCTGGATCCACACCGGACTGCCGTCCTTGCGCAGCCGACGGTAGCGGCCCGCATCGAACTGCCCACGCGCCAGCTTCGCCCAGAAATGCCGATAGTCCTCGGAGGCGCCATAGCTTGCGTCCACGAAGATGCGGTGATGCTGGCCGATCGCCTCCTCGGCGGAGTACCCCAAAATGGCCAGGAAGTTGTCGTTGGCACTCAGCACGCGCCCTTGCAGATCGAATTCGATCACGCCCATCACCTTGTCGATGGCCTGGATGCGCCCATCGGCGTCGGCCGAATCGATCACCTGGCGGGTCACGTCGGTGGCGTACTTGACCACTTTGTACGGCCGCCCGTGCTCGTCGAGCACCGGGTTGTAGGACGCCTGGATCCACACCTCGCTGCCGTCCTTGTTGAGGCGCTTGTAGCGCCCCGCGTCGAACGCGCCGCGCCCGAGCTTGTCCCAGAACGCGCGATAGGCCGCGGACTGCCGCGTTTGCGCGTCCACGAACATGCCGTGATGCTTGCCGCGGATCTCATCGAGCCGGTAGCCCATCACCGCAAGGAAATTCTCGTTGGCATCGAGCACCGTGCCATCCAGCGAAAACTCGATGACCGCCATGACCTTGTCGATCGCATCGATGCGGCCTTCGAAGTCGGCGGTCTGGCGCACCTGCGCGGTGATGTCGGTGGCGTACTTGATCACCCGGTAGGCCTTGCCCGCGCGATCCAGCAACGGGTTGTAGGAGGCGTTGATCCACACCTCGCGCCCGTTCTTGTCCAACCGGCAGAACCGCCCGGCATTGAAGTCGCCGCGACGCAGCGCCTGCCAGAACTGTCGATAGCTTTCGCTGTCGCGGTCGCTGGGGGTCACGAACATGTGGTGATGCTGACCGACGACTTCGTCCAGCCGGTAGCCCATCAGCGACAGGAAGTTCTGGTTCGCATGCAGGATGCGGCCATCCAGATCGAACTCGATCACCGCCATCACCCGGTCCACCGCATCGGCCTTGTGCTGCAGCCCACGGCTCAGTGAAGAAAACAAGCGTCCAAGCAGCGGCGGCAGGCGCATCGGGGTGAGATCCGAGAGAGGTGTCACAGCCTTAGCGACCCGTGCCCGGCTTACTTGAATCGCTGCCCGCAGCGCGTTCGTGGCAGTTCAGATGCTGCGGCCGGCACAGCCGCCGGCGTTGCGCCAGCGATGCCCATGCAGACCGTCACTGACCTGCCGGCACAAATGAAAACGCCCGCAAATCAGGGATTTGCGGGCGTCTAGAACACTGGCGGAGCGAGAGGGATTCGAACCCTCGATAGAGCTTTTGACCCTATACTCCCTTAGCAGGGGAGCCCCTTCAGCCGCTCGGGCATCGCTCCAGTTTTTGCGTCCTGCCGCGGTGTCCGTTGCAGGCCGCGAAGAATACCGGGTAAGAGGGGCTAACGTAAACCCTTTATGACGATCAATTCGAAGAATCGTCGCCCTGATGCGCACCGGAAGCGACCGGCTCATCCCCACGCTGGATCCGCTGATAGATTTCTTCGCGGTGTACAGCAACATCTTTCGGTGCGGTGATGCCGATACGCACCTGATTACCCTTGACGCCGAGTACGGTCACAGTGACCGAGTCGCCGATCATCAAGGTTTCGCCTACCCGGCGAGTGAGGATCAACATTTTGCAAATCTCCTGGAACCGGTGGGTTTCCCACCAGCATCGGCGGCCGACTGACGAGGCGCGCCCTAGGTAAAGGGAATAGACCGGAAATGGTAGCGGGACACCCTGCCAACCAGCAAGGCATACCAGGACAAGTGTTCAGCCCAAGTGTTGCTTGACCCAGGAGGGCACGCCTTCCAGCGCGGTCGCAAGGGCGGGACCATCCTCGCCACCACCCTGGGCGAGATCCGGACGACCGCCGCCCTTGCCTCCGATCTGACTGGCAATATGGCCAAGGAGTTCCCCCGCCTTCACCTTGCCAGTTGGGCTGCCGTTCACGCCGGCCACAAGCGCAACCTTGCCGCCAGCAGCGCCTGCCAACACGATGACCGAGTCGCCCAACTGCTGCTTGAGGCGATCCATCGCATCGCGCAGCGCCTTGGCGTCGAAGCCCTCCAGACGCACGGCGACCACCTTGACGCCTGCAACATCGACCGCGCTGGAACCCAGGTCTGCAGTTGCGCCGGAGGCCAGCTTGGCCTTGAGCGACTCCAGCTCACGCTCGAGCCGCTTCTGACGTTCGGTGAGCGCGCGAACCTTGTCGACCACCTCGGCGGTATTGCCGCCGAGCAGGCTGGCCGCCTCGAGCAGACGTCGCTCCTCATCGGCGACATGGTCCAGCGCGCCCTGCCCGGTCACCGCCTCGATACGACGCACGCCCGAGGACACACCGCCCTCGGAAGTGATCTTGAACAAGCCGATGTCGCCGGTGCGGGTGACATGGGTGCCGCCGCAGAGCTCGGTGGAATAACCGCCCATCTTCAGCACGCGCACGTTCTCGCCGTACTTTTCGCCGAACAGCGCCATCGCGCCGAAATCCAGCGCCTCCTGCATGGCCATGTTGTGCACTTCCACGCTGTGGTTGGTGCGCACTTCGGCGTTGACCTTGCGTTCGATCACGGCGAGCTCTTCGGGCGTGATTGGCTGGAAGTGCGAGAAGTCGAACCGCAAACGGTCCGGTGCAACCAGCGAGCCCTTCTGCTGCACATGCGTGCCCAGCACCTCGCGCAGGGCCGCATGCAGCAGATGCGTGGCCGAGTGGTTGAGGATGGTCTTGCCGCGACGCTGCACGTCGATGCCGCCTGCCAGCCCATCGCCCAATGCCAGCGCACCTTCGGTGATGCGCCCGACATGGCCATGGAACTGACCGGCAAACTTCTGGGTGTCGGTGATCTCGATGGAGACATCGCTACCGCTCAGCTGGCCGCTATCGCCGACCTGGCCACCGGACTCGGCATAGAACGGCGTACGGTCGGTGAACACGATGACCTCGTCGCCGGCTTCTGCACGTTCAACTGGACGGCCCTGCTTGAGCAACGCCACGACCTTGAGCGCATCGGCGTCATAGGCCTCGTAGCCCAGAAACACCGTCGGCGACATGGTGGCGACCAGATCGGCCGGCAATGCGACGCCGCCACCGAACTTGCCGGCGGCACGCGCGGTCTCGCGCTGACGCTCCATGGCGAACTCGAAGCCCTCCATGTCCACGCGCAAGCCACGCTCGCGTGCGATGTCGGAGGTCAGATCGACCGGGAACCCGTAGGTATCGAAAAGGCGGAACGCATCGGCGCCGGGAATCACTTCCTGCGCGCGCGCGGCGACGTCATCGAAGATCTTCATGCCGGCGTCCAGCGTCTCGGCAAAACGCTCTTCCTCGGCCAGCAGCGCGCGCGCGACGGTCTCCCGCGCGACCACCAGTTCGGGATAGGCCTCGCCCATCAACTCGACCAGGGTCGGCACCATCTTGCTGAAGAACGGCTGGCGTACCCCCAGCATCCAGCCGTGGCGCAGCGCACGCCGGATGATCCGGCGCAGCACATAACCGCGGCCTTCATTGGACGGCAGCACACCGTCGACGATCAGGAACGAACAGGCGCGGATGTGATCGGCGATCACCCGCAGCGACTTGTTCTCCAGATCGGTGACGCCGGTCAGCGCGCTGGCCTTGCCGATCAAGGCCTGGAACAGATCGATCTCGTAGTTGGTATGCACGTGCTGCAGGATCGCAGCCAGGCGCTCCAGGCCCATACCGGTGTCCACGCACGGCGCCGGCAGCGGCACCAGGGTGCCGTCGGGCTGGCGGTCGAACTGCATGAACACCAGGTTCCAGATCTCAATGAAGCGATCGCCGTCCTCGTCCGGGGAGCCCGGGGGGCCACCGGCGATATGGTCGCCGTGGTCGAAGAAGATCTCGGTGCACGGGCCGCACGGGCCGGTATCGGCCATCTGCCAGAAGTTGTCCGACGCGTACGGCGCACCCTTGTTGTCGCCGATGCGCACGATGCGGCTTTCCGGAATACCGATCATGTCGCGCCACAGCGCGAAGGCTTCTTCGTCAGTGTGGTAGACGGTGACCAGCAACCGCTCGGCCGGCAGCTTCCAGACCTGGGTCAGCAGCTCCCAGGCCCAGCTGATGGCGTCCTTCTTGAAGTAGTCGCCGAACGACCAGTTGCCCAGCATCTCGAAGAAGGTGTGATGGCGCGCGGTGTAGCCCACCGAATCCAGATCGTTGTGCTTGCCGCCGGCACGCAGGCAGCGCTGCACGTCGGCCGCGCGGACGTAGCTGCGCTTCTCCGCGCCGAGGAAGACGTCCTTGAACTGGACCATGCCGGAGTTGGTGAACAGCAAGGTCGGGTCGTTGCCCGGCACCAGCGGCGCGGATGGCACGATGGTGTGGCCCTTCCCCTCGAAGAACGCGAGGAAGTCACTACGGATCTGGGAAGTGCTGAATTTGGCAGGTGCGTTCATGTGCTGGCATTGGGCGGGCGGCAGTCCCGGTCACCCAATGAGATGTGGGCGCAGATGAGCGGAACAACCTGAAACCACGAAGGGTAGCAGGCCTGACGCCCTCAGTCCTCAAGGTCGAAGCGGGTGGCGCTACGAATGCTGTTGCCATCGAAACCACGCCGGGCCAGCAGATCGGCGGCCTTGCGCCGTTGCGGCAGATCGGTGGGGCCCTGGTCGCCAAAGCGACGCCGGATCAGATCGCGCGCGTTTTCGGTCCAGTCGCCCTCAAATGTCGCCATTGCGGCGCTGATGGCATCGCTGTCCAGGCCATGGGTTCCGAGCTCGGCGCGGATATGCAGTGGGCCGTAGCCCGAGCCTGCGCGATTGCGCACGACCGAGGCCGCAAAACGGGTGTCGTCCTGCCACCCCTCGTCAGCAAGGCGCTCCACGGCCGCCTGTGCAGCGTCCGGCTCGATACCGCGGGCCAGCAGCTTGCGGTTCAATTCCTTGCGCGAATGCTCGCGCCGCACCAGCAATCCCAGTGCGCGTTGGACCGGCGTCTGCTCCTTGAACCGGCGTCCCCGCTTTGGCGCGGGCTGTTGCTCGTCCATCGTGGGTGTCCCAAGTACCAAACTCACAGCATCAATGCGCCGTCCATGGCGCCTGCCCTCCTGGCCTTCAATAGATCTACCGCGGGAAGCGACGGCACTGACTCCGCCGTCCCCGCGATAGAAAACCTGCCACAGCCATCAGCGCTGCCGTTCTGCCATCAGGCGGACGCGGCCGGTAGGCAGGCAGAACCGGGGGTGGCCCCGCGGACGTCCCGGTTCGCGCGGCCGCCGAGACACCTGCCTGATGACGGCCGAGCTCGCACTACCTGGCTGCTGTTATTCCTTCTCGACATCGTCGCCGGCTTCGCGCGGCGCTTCGGCCGGCTGGAACTTCTCGCGCAGCTCGGCTTCCAGCCGCACCGCAACCTGCGGGTTGTCGCGCAGATAGCCACGCGCGTTGTCCTTGCCCTGCCCGATGCGTTCTTCACCGTAGCTGTACCAGGCGCCGGCTTTCTCGACCAGCTTGGCTTCCACGCCCATGTCGATCAGCTCACCCTCGCGGCTGATGCCTTCGCCGTAGAGGATTTCGGTCACGACCTGCTTGAACGGAGGCGCCAGCTTGTTCTTGACCACCTTGATCTTGGTCTGGTTGCCGATGATTTCGTCGCCCTTCTTGATCGCGCCGATACGACGGATATCCAGACGGACCGATGCGTAGAACTTCAGCGCGTTGCCGCCAGTGGTCACTTCCGGGCTCTGGCCCGGCATCATCACACCGATCTTGTGGCGCAACTGGTTGATGAAGACCACCAGCGTGTTGGAACGCTTGATGTTGCCGGTCAGCTTGCGCAGCGCTTGGCTCATCAGGCGGGCCTGCAGGCCCGGCAGCTGGTCACCCATTTCGCCTTCGATTTCCGCCTTCGGGGTCAGCGCAGCGACCGAGTCGACCACCACGATGTCCACCGAACCGGAACGCACCAGCATGTCGGCGATTTCCAGCGCCTGTTCGCCGGTATCCGGCTGCGACAGCAGCAGGTCGTCGACATTGACGCCCAGCTTGGCGGCGTAGATCGGGTCCAGCGCATGCTCGGCGTCGATGAAGGCAGCGGTGCCGCCCTTCTTCTGGCACTCGGCAATCGCCTGCAGGGTCAGGGTGGTCTTGCCCGACGATTCCGGACCATAGATCTCCACCACGCGGCCCTTGGGCAGGCCGCCGATCCCCAGTGCGATGTCCAACATCAGCGAGCCGGTCGGAATAACTTCGACGGCCTCGATCACACGGTCGCCCATGCGCATCACCGAGCCCTTGCCGAATTGCTTCTCGATCTGGCTCAGTGCGGCGGAAAGGGCGCGCTTCTTGTTCTCATCCATCTGGGTGATCCTTGTCAGTGATTTCGGTGTAGGGCTAATGTAACGGCGGTGTATCGCACAGGCTGAGACTGGCTGCGACACACTCAGATTAGGGAGGCGGCCATGGCGATGGCAGCGGGAAATCCTGCGGCACCGGCTCGGGATAACGCCAGTGGGGCCATCGGCGCAGTACTCAACGATTCGGCCTCAACAGCCCGCAGTACAGGCCCTCGATCGCGAAATCCTGATCCGGCAACACTTCGATCGGCGCGTAGTCCGGGTTGCGCGGCAGCAGGCGGATGCGGTCCTTGCCGATCTTCAACAGCTTGACCGTGATCTCCTCATCGATG
The DNA here is from genome assembly GCF_056725285.1 of Xanthomonas sp. NCPPB 1826. Lineage (NCBI taxonomy): Bacteria > Pseudomonadati > Pseudomonadota > Gammaproteobacteria > Lysobacterales > Lysobacteraceae > Xanthomonas > Xanthomonas sp. NCPPB 1826. The sequence goes on along the minus strand of NZ_CM161521.1, from coordinate 2,124,431 downwards.
CGCGCCACCACGATCTGCCCCGAGCGCGCGTCGCGGGTGCGGTGCACCCCGATCAGGTCGCCGTTGAAAATACCTTCGTCGCGCATCGAGTCGCCCTGCACCTTGAGCAGATAGTCCGGCGACGGCGAGAAGAACACCCGGTCCAGCACCACGAAGTCGTCCGAGCCGATATCCGCGCCGATGGGCAGGCCTGCGGCCACGCGTCCCAGCACCGGCAGACGCAGCACATCGTCGCGCATCGGCTCGTTTGCAGCGGCAGGCGGAGTGCGCGACTGGGCGCCCTGCCCGGCCAGACGGATGCCGCGGGCCTGGCCGGGGACGCGACGGATCGCACCGGCCTGCTCCAATGCCTCCAGATGGTATTGCGCGCCGCGCACACCCTTGAAGCCGAAGGCGCGCGCGATCTCGGTCTGCGAGGGCGGTACGCCGTCGGCATCGATGCGCTCGGCGATCAAGGCCAGGATTGCTTGCTGGGTATCGGTCAGGTCCATGGTTAGTAGTATTACTACTAACTGACGCCTGCGCAATAGCCGCGTTGTGCGCCATGCGCAGTCCGGCAATCGGGGGTCAGCATGTGCCGCGTCTAGCGGCGGCTGCGCCAGATAGAGAACAGGATCCAGACGCCGCAGATGGCTGCGCCGATGAAACCGCCGACGCCCAACGCGAGCAGCCAGCGGCTGGCACTGCCGCCGACACTGTTCATGACGATCGACGAGCCGATCACCAGCGCGGCAGTCACGATCCCCATGGTGAGCCGGTTGGCCGCGCGATCGACCTGCTCGCCGAACTCGCGCAATGCACGCGTTTCGATCTGCAGTTGCAGCTTGCCGCGCCGTGCGGCCTGCAGCAGCCGTTTGAGATCGCGTGGCAGATCGCCGATCAGGTCGATCGCGCCGGTCACGGTGCGACGGCTGCGCCGCAACATTGCGCTGGGTGCATAACGCTGCAGCACCACGCGTTCGAGATATGGACGCGCCTCGGTGGCCATGTCGAAATCCGGATCGAGCTGGCGCCCCATGCCTTCGAGCGTGAGGAACGCCTTGATCATCAGCGCCAGATCCGATGGCAGGGTCAGCCCGTGATCGCGCAGGATCGAGGTCACATCGCCCAGCATCGCGCCGATGCGCAGCTCCTTCAGCGGCACGCCGCGGTACTCGTCGACGAAGGCACCGATATCCTGCTGCAGCCGCGACTCATCGATCTCCAGGCTGGTACCGGCCCATTCCAGCAGTACGTCGATGACCGCTTCGGCGTCGTAGCTGACCATGCCATGCAGCAGTTGCGCGACCTGGAAGCGGCGCTGCTCGGAAACGCGCCCGACCATGCCGAAATCGATGACGGCGATGCGCCCGTCGCGCAGATAAAAGATATTGCCCGGATGCGGGTCGGCGTGGAAACAGCCATCCTGCAGCACCATCTTCAGCACGATCCCGGCGCCGGTGCGTGCGAGCGCCTTGCGGTCCAGGCCGGCCGCATCCACGGCGATCAGGTCCCGTCCCGGGATGCCGTCGATGAATTCCTGCACGTTGAGCGATTCGCAGGTCCACTGCCAATAGACGGACGGCACCACCACCTGGGGGTCGTTGACGAAATTGGCTGCGATGCGCTCGGCATTGCGGCACTCGGCGGCGAAATCGAGTTCGCGCCGCAAGGAGACGGTGAATTGCTGCACCACTTCGGCGGGGCGATAACGCTTGAGATCGGGCGCACGCGTTTCCACGATTTCCGCCAGGCGCGCCAGCAGACGCAGATCCGCATCGATGACATCGCCAATGCCGGGGCGGCGGATCTTCAGCACCACCGGCGTGCCATCGGCCAGCCAGGCGCGATGCGTCTGCGCCAGCGATGCCGCAGCCAGAGGCTGTTCGTCCAGGCGTGCGAACACGCTTTCCGGCTCCGCGCCCAGGGCTGCGACCAGTTGCGGGCGGATCTGTTCGAACGGCAACGCAGGCACGGCGTTCTGCAGCTCGCTCAGCTCTTCGATCCACTCCGGCGGCAGCAGGTCCACGCGCGTGGCCAGCACCTGCCCCAGCTTGACGAAAGTCGGCCCAAGTTCCTCGAGCGCGCGCCGCACCCGCGTCGCGGCAGACATGCGCAGGCGGCCCTCGGCGTTATGCCAGTGCAGCAGCTTGCCGGCACGTTCGAGCACGTCGGCCAGCCCGATGCGCCGCACCACATCGCCGAATCCGTAGCGGATCAGCACCGCGGCGATTTCCTGCAGCCGCCCCAGGTCTCGAACGGTGCCGAGCGCTTCCCACATCAGCACACCGCCTGCGATTGCGCTGCGGCAACGAGCCGCATGGCGTTAACGTGCATCGCTGCTTGTGTGGGCTCCTTGCAAACGCCTGTTGAGCATGCGCGACCACGCGCAACGCCTGTGGCTGCATGATCGCTCGCGCACAGGACGGCGCGGTGGCCGGCCGCCGCAGGCATCGGTTGCCGGACGGCTGCGCGCCGCTCATCCAGCAACGCCAGGACAGCGCCCGCAGATCGGCGCAGCAAGGACAACGACAACGCATGAGCAAAAAGCGGAAGCATCGGCACGCAGGTTGGAAGCGGGACCTTGTTTGTAGCCGATCTGCACGTGCCTGTCGCGTCATGAACACCCGCGGGCTTAGCCGAGGTTGCGCTTGCGCATGCATCCTGCTGCCTTGGCAATGCCGTGCTTGGGCCTTCGAGACCTAATACCGCAACCGCAAGGTGAGCCCATACGTGCGCGGGGCGCCCAGAAATGCATTCCACGAACCCGCCTGTAGCGGCGCATCGATGACGATCTGGCGATAGGTTTCGTTGCCAAGATTTTCTGCCCACGCTTCCAGCATCCAGCGCTTGTCGTCGGCGCCGATGCCCAGCCGTGCATTGAGCACCGTATAGCCCGGTTGCGCCTTCTGCGGATCCAGATCGGAGCCGGCGTTGTACTCGGAAACATACTTCGCGCCGACATTGAACCGGCCGGTCATGCGATTGCCGAGCGCGTGCTCGTAGCTGACCGAAAGATTGGCCGACCAGCGTGGCGCAAAGCTCAAACGACTGCCCGGCAGCAGTGCCAGATCGGCGTCCGGCAGCGGATCGTCGCCATATGCGGTATCCGTGTAGCTGAGCCCACCCTGCACCATCAGGCCGGGCATGGCGCCCTGCCACAGCAGTTCGGTATCGATGCCGCGCGACACCACACTGGGAATGGCGCGCACCACGAAGCTGGTCCCGAGGAAATTGTTGAGCTGGAAGTCGCTGAAGTCCTGATAGAACAGCGCGGCATTGAGCAGCAGGTTGCCACCGAGCCAGCTGGTCTTGGCGCCGAGCTCGTAACTGTCGACGAATTCGCCGGGAAACGCGGTGTCGTCCACCGGCAGGATCCCTTGCACGCCGCTGGACAAACCATCGGAGGACTGCACGCGATCCAGGTTGAAGCCGCCGGCCTTGTAGCCGCGCGCGGCGGACACATAGGTCATCACCGCATCGCTCCAGCGGTATGCCAGCTTCGCCGTGCCCGACCATTCGCGCTCGGTGCGGCGTTGCTCGGTGCGACGGCCGGCATGGGCGACATTGGCCCAGGGCAGACAGGTGAAACCGACCACTTGTGGCGCGATTGCCGGCACTGCCGATGCAGGCACGCCGCGCGCGACCAGCGCGGCCCCGATACGCCGCAACGCGGCCGGATCGAGCTGACCATTGGCCGCGAAGTAACTGGCGCACGCCGGGCTTCCATCGGGATTTTCGAACCTCGACTGCAATACCTTGTGCTCGTAGGTGTAGCGCAGCCCAACCACCACATCCAATGCATCGGTGGCATGCCAGGTGTTGTTGGTGAACAGCGCGGCACTGGTGCCATCCTGCCGAAAGCGATCCTGGCTACCCTGGCCGCGAAACAGCGTGCCGGCCGGCAAGCCGGTAGCATCCGCGAGAAAGCGCGTTGCATCCGCACGGGTGGCCAGCGCCGGATTGACCCGTGCAAGCAACACGCTGGACAGATACGGCTCGTAGGCACTGCCGAAGCGATAGGACTCGTTGCGATGCAGGGTTTCGTCGGCGTAGAACGCACCGACCATCCAGTCCAGACGCTCGCCAGATCCGGCCAGGCGCAGTTCCTGGCTGAAGGTCTTGAACCGGGTCAGCATCTCGTCCTCGCGCGGCGCGCGGTAGAGGATGTCGGCCGCACTGTAGTCGAAGTCCAGACCATTGACGGATGTCCAGTCGCGCAATGCGGTGATCGAGGTCAGCACCGCCTTGCCCAGCCACGGCGTGGTCCAATCCAGCTGCGCCGACACGCCCTTGTCCTGGATATCCTGCGCGGTGCTGCGATTGCTGTAGGCACGCCTGCCTCGCGGATCGGCACGCGCAATCGTGCCCTGCCCGCCTGGTGCCAGCGCATCGATCAGTGCTGCGGTCGGCCCACGTTCGGTAGTGACGGTGACGCAGCAGTTTTCCTCGCGGCGGGTGTAGTCGGCAGCCAGATTGATGTCCAAGTCGGCGCCGGGTTCCCATAACCACTGCACGCGCGCAGTGCGCAGGTTCTGGTCGCCATCGTCGCTGGCGGTGCGCGGGCCGGCTCCGGTGACCACCTGTTCGAAGCCGTCGCGACGCCGCCTGGCGGCATAGACGCGCAAGGCACTGGTGTCGCCCAGCGCATCGTTGAAGGCGCCGGCAATCCCGAGCGCGCCATAGTTGCCCACGGTGATCTCGGCATCGGCACTGCGGGTAAAACTGGGCCGACGCGTCACCACGTTGATGACGCCGGCCGAGGTGTTCTTGCCGAACACGGTGCCTTGCGGCCCCTTCAACACCTCGATGCGCTCAAGCTCGCCGAGGTCGGCAAAGCCCACGCCGTTGCGTGCGCGCGCCACCCCATCGATGACCACACCGACCGAGGATTCGAGCCCGGCGTTGTCGCCCACGGTGCCAATGCCGCGGATGCGCGCGGTGGTCTGCGCAGCGCTCTGACTGCTGGTCACGATCAAGCCGGGCACCAGCACCTGCAGTTCCTTGATGTCATGCACGCCGCTGTCCTGCAGCAGTTGCCCGGGCAATACCGAGACCACCACCGGCACGTTCTGCAGCGATTCCTCGCGTTTTTGCGCAGTCACCTTCAGGGCCGCCAGTGTTGCCGGCTCGTTGCGCTGTTGCTGCGTGGCCGTTTGCGCATGCAGCGGCGATGCCTGTGCGGCCGCGAAGAGCGCCAGCGCAAGCCCGGTGCTGCGTTGCTGTTGCATGCGCATGCCTGTCCCCCGACAAAGAGCCCGCAATGCACTGCGGCGAGCGCCGCAGGTCGCGTGAGACCACACCTTAGCGAGTGAACGGGGTTGGACCACACCGTTGGCAGAAGCTGCGCAGCGCGCAGCGAACGCAATGCAACGAAAGCTGCATTGCAGCCATGCATGAACTGCGCAATCGCTGGATGTCGAAGAGAAACACCGCGGCCAGCGTCGCACTGCGCGCAGCATAGGCGCGCGTGCGGCTTTCTTCCGTACGAGGACTAGAGCAGTGCGCTCAAGCCCCGCAGCGCGGCAACCACGGTCTGACGCCGCACTGCATCGCGATCGCCAGCGAATTGGAACAACTGCGCAGTGGCATAGCCGCCGCGCCGCTTCCAGCCGATCCATACCGTGCCGACCGGCTTGTCCTCACTGCCGCCACCCGGGCCGGCGATGCCGGTCACCGCCACCGCGATGCTCGCGCCGGAATTGACCAGCGCGCCCGACACCATTTCAATCACCGTTTCGCGGCTGACCGCACCATGCACTTCCAGCGTCTGCGGCCGCACCCCCAGCAAGGCCTGCTTGGCCTCGTAGCTGTAGGCGGCCATGCCGCAATCGAACCAGTGCGAGGACCCCGCCACATCGGTGACCGCCTTGGCGATCCAGCCACCGGTACAGCTCTCGGCAGTGACCAGGCGCTCGCGCGCGGCAAGCAGCTGTTGACCGAGGCGTTCGGCCAGCTGCTGCAGTTCGGAATCGGCGGACATGGACATGGGCACGGCGAGTGAAGGAGCAACCGACGTTTTAGCCGAATTTGCCGCGCCTGTCTGCGCTGGCGCCCAATCCGCGCCAGCGACGACGTGGCCGGGGTTCAGTAGCGGTGTGCAGCGATGGCAGCGGGCATCGGCTGTGCTGGCGACAGGATCGCAAGGATATCGGCTGCTGGCGGACGTTCTCACGCCTGCACCACTGCTGCAGACACGCGTTCGGTCGTCAGCAAACAGAACGCCACGGCCGAAACGGCGCGATCGCCGCAGCGCTTGCACCCATCAGCCTGCCCCGACAACGGCGATCTGCACGGCCGGCACAAGCCGACCGTGCAGCGCCGATCACGACTCCCAGTCTTCGCGACGATCGGGCAGCATCGCGCGCAGTGGCGCACCGTCGTCGCCGGCAGCCAGGCGCTCGGCCTCGACCATCGGCAGGTCGACGTCCAGCAACCAGCCGTCCTCGTCGGACTGCTCGCCGCGCACCACTTCCAGTTGGTGCAACTTGGAGCGCAGACGGCCGGCCGATGGCGGCAACCGCAGTTGTCCGGTCACATGGCGCAGGTCCAGTCGCTGCCCGAGCGCATGCTGCAGTTCCTGCAGCCCGCGTCCGTCGCGCGCGGAAACCCACACGCGTTCGCGCCGAGCTTGGTCGGGAATACCGTCCTGCGCATCGTGACGCACCTGCGCGCCTTCGATCTTGTCGATCTTGTTGAACACCAGCAGCTGCGGCAGATCGCCCGCACCCACCGCATGCAACACCTCATCGACCTGCTGGATGCGTTCCTCGCGCAGCGGGTCGGCCGCATCGACGATATGCAACAGCAGATCGGCGTCGCGCGCCTCGGACAAGGTCGAACGGAATGCAGCGACCAGTTGGTGCGGCAGATCGCGTACGAAGCCGACCGTGTCGGCCAGGATCGCACTGCCGCCGGGCAGCGCGATGCGGCGCACGGTGGGGTCGAGCGTGGCGAACAACTGGTCGGCCACGTAGGCCTCCGCACCAGTCAAGGCGTTGAACAGCGTGGATTTGCCGGCATTGGTGTAACCGACCAATGCAATCCGCGGCAGTTCGCTGCGCATGCGCGCACGCCGCATCTGGGTGCGCTGCACCTCGACCTTTTCCAGCCGCTGCTGCAACTGCTCCACCCGCTTCTGCAGCAGGCGGCGGTCGGTTTCCAGCTGGGTTTCGCCAGGGCCGCGCAGGCCGATCGAACCACCGCGCTGACGCTCCAGGTGGGTCCAGCCGCGGACCAGCCGGGTGGCCATATGCCGCAGCTGCGCCAGCTCCACCTGCAACTTGCCCTCGTGGCTGCGTGCCCGTTGCGCGAAGATGTCCAGGATCAAGCCAGTGCGGTCGATCACGCGCCGCTCCAGATAGCGCTCCAGATTGCGCTCCTGGCCCGGCGACAAGGTGTGGTTGACCAACACCAGATCCGCACCAGTGGCCTCGGCGGCGGCCTTGATTTCTTCCAGCTTGCCGCTGCCGATCAAGGTCGACGGGTTCGGTTTGTCGATGCGCGCGGTGAGCGTGGCCGCCACCGTGGCGCCCGCCGACTTGGCAAGGTCGGCGAACTCCTCCAGCACATCCTCTTCGGCAGGCCCACCGGAGTGGGTCTGAATCAACAACGCGTGTTCACCCTTCCGTGAGCGATCAAACACGCACTACTCCATTACTGCTCGACGTCGTCATCTTCCGCCTGGTTGCCTTCATTGGATTGCACATACCCACCACCCGGTCCCACGCGCACATTGCGCGCCGGCACGACCGTGGAGATGGCGTGCTTGTAGACCATCTGACTCACGGTATTGCGCAGCAGAACCACGAACTGGTCGAACGACTCGATCGTGCCCTGCAGCTTGATGCCGTTGACCAGATACACAGAGACCGGCACCCGCTCGCGCCGCAGCGCGTTGAGGAATGGATCCTGTAAAGATTGCCCCTTAGCCATCGAAAACTCCTCTTCATTATTGTTCTTATAATCCCGGTCGACACCTGCCATCCCCAGCCGGCCCCGGAAACGGGATGTTACACGCCTGAAGCCTGCCGCACAGGGGGACGTTGACCGAGGAAGCCGACAAGTGCGCTCTGCAGTCGATGGCGGTCACGCTCCGGGTCGAACCAGCGTGCGTCGAGCTCGCCACGCAGCCAGGTGAGTTGCCGCTTGGCCAGTTGACGGGTGGCCTGCACCGCCTTGTCACGGAAGTCGGCCAGGCGACCGGCCCCATCCAGGTACTCCCAGGCCTGGCGGTACCCCACCGCGCGCACCGCGGGCAGATCCAGCGGCGCGGCGACCGCACGCAGTTGCGGCAGTGCCCGCAGACGTTCCACCTCGGCCAGGAAATCCTGCGCCAGCATCGTGTCCAGGCGCTGTTCGATGCGTGCATGCAGCACCGCGCGCTCGCGCGGCGCCAGCACCACCTTCAGCACCCGCACCGGCAAGCGCGGACCCGGCGGTAGCGCCTGCCAGTAGCTGATCGGCCTGCCGCTGATGCGGTAGACCTCCAGGGCGCGCTGGATCCGCTGCGGATCGGTGGTATGGATGCGCGCCGCCGCAACAGGGTCGACGTCCGCCAGTTGTGCGTGCATCCGGGCCCAGCCAAGTTCGCCGGCTTCGGTTGCGATCGCCGCGCGCACCGCCGGGTCGGCCTCGGGCAACTGCGACAGCCCTTCCAGCAAGGCGCGGAAGTACAGTCCGGTGCCGCCGGCCAGAATCGGCAGCTTGCCGCGCGCCACGATCTGCTCGATCGCCTGCCGCGCATCGCTGGCAAATTCCGCCGCCGAATAGATCTGCCAGGGCTCGCGCAGATCGATCAGGTGATGCGGCACCGCCGCGCGCATCGCCGCATCCGGCTTGGCCGCGCCGATGTCCAGGCCGCGATACACCAGCGCCGAATCGACGCTGACGATCTCGCCGTTCCAGCGCTGCGCGGCGTTCAGTGCCAGCGCGGTCTTGCCGCTGGCGGTCGGCCCCATCAGCGCAATCGCCAGCGGGCGGCGGTCGGCCGGCATCAGTCCTCGTCCGGCCAGCGAATGCTCGGTGCCACAGGCGCGCTCACCCGCGGCAGCGGAATCGCCGCCATCGCGCTCCACACCTTCAGGGCATCCATGGTGGCGGCCACATCATGCACGCGCAGCAACATCGCGCCGTGCTGGGCGGCGATCAGATGCGCAGCGACCGAGCCGTATACGCGCTCTGCGGCGACCTGGCGCCCGGTCAACTCACCGATACTGCGCTTGCGCGACAGCCCCGCCAGCACCGGCAGGCCGAACTCCTGCAGGCGCTGCAACTGCGCCAGCACGGTCAGATTGTGCGTAGTGGTCTTGTCAAAGCCGAACCCCGGGTCGAGGATCAAGCGGCGCTTGTCGATCCCGGCCATTTCGGCCGCGAAGATACGCTCGGCCAGGAAGCGATGCACCTCGGCCACCACGTCGTCGTAGTGCGGCGCGTCCTGCATCGCATGCGGCGCGCTGCGTGCATGCATCAACACCACCGGCACCCGCAACTCGGCTGCCGCATCCAGCGCCCCCGGCGAGCGCAGTGCATGCACGTCGTTGATCATGCCGGCGCCGGCTGCGACCGCCGCGCGCATCACCTCCGGCTTGTAGGTATCCACACTGATCGGGACAGTGGTCTGCTGCGCCAATGCCTGGATCACCGGGATCACGCGCTGCAGCTCGTCCTCCAGTGACACCGGCGTGGCGCCGGGACGGGTGGATTCGCCACCGATATCCAGCAGCGCAGCGCCCTGCTCGACCAGACCCAGGCCATGCGCGATGGCGGCCTCGCAGCTGGCGTGCTGGCCGCCGTCGGAAAACGAGTCCGGCGTGACATTGACGATCCCCATCACCTGCGGCGCATCCAGTCGCAGCTCGCGACCGGCGCAATCCAGCTTGAGGGCGGTGTCAAACATCGATGGTGTCTCCTTGGATGATTGCGGCAAGCGCTGATCGGGTGATGCGGCGCTATAACGCATCAAGGCCGGGAATCGCTTCCCGGCCTTGATGAATGCTGCTGCAGCTGACCGATGCGTTGGGTTACAGCTGCTCGGCCGGCCCGGCAATCGGCGGCAACGGACGCGGGCTACCCTTGTCGTTGTTGTTGCCACCGTCCTTGTCGGACTTGCCCCAGCCTGCCGGCGGCGGCGGCTCGCGGCCTTCCATGATGGCGTCGATCTGCGGCACGTCGATGGTCTCGTACTGCAGCAGCAGCTGCGACATCGCATGCAGCTTGTCCAGGTTCTCGGTGAGGATCGCCTTGGTCTTGCTGTAGGCCTTGTCCAGGATCGAGCGCACCACTTCGTCGATCATGCGCGCGGTCTCGTCGGAGACGTTCTTGTGCTGGGTGACCGAACGACCCAGGAACACCTCGTCTTCCTCCTCGCCGTAGGCCACCGGGCCGAGCTCGTCGGACAAGCCCCACTTGGTGACCATGTTGCGCGCCATCTTGGTCGCACGCTCAATGTCATTGGACGCACCGGTGGTGACCTTGTCGCCGCCGAAGATCAGCTCTTCGGCAACGCGGCCGCCGTACAGCGAGCACAGCTGCGACTCGATCGCCACTCGATTCATCGAGTAACGGTCGCCTTCCGGCAGATACATCGTCACGCCCAGGGCGCGACCACGCGGGATGATCGTGACCTTGTAGACCGGGTCATGCTCGGGCACCAGACGACCGACGATGGCGTGACCTGCCTCGTGATAGGCAGTGAGCGTCTTCTCGTCCTCGCTCATGGCCATCGAGCGGCGCTCGGCACCCATCAGGATCTTGTCGCGGGCACGATCGAAGTGGTCCATGCGGACTTCCTTCTCGCTGCCACGCGCGGCAAACAACGCCGCCTCGTTACAAAGGTTGGCCAGATCGGCACCGGAGAAGCCCGGCGTACCGCGTGCGATGACCATCGGCACCACGTCGTCGGCCAGCGGCAGCTTGCGCATGTGCACGCGCAGGATCTGCTCGCGGCCCTTGACGTCCGGCAGGCCGACCACAACCTGGCGGTCGAAACGGCCCGGACGCAGCAGCGCCGGATCCAGCACGTCGGGACGGTTGGTCGCGGCGATGACGATCACGCCTTCGCCGCCTTCGAAACCGTCCATCTCGACCAGCAACTGGTTCAGGGTCTGCTCGCGCTCGTCATGCCCGCCGCCCAGACCGGCGCCGCGATGACGGCCCACCGCATCGATTTCGTCGATGAAGATAATGCACGGCGCATGCTTCTTGGCCTGCTCGAACATGTCACGCACGCGGCTGGCACCCACGCCGACGAACATTTCCACGAAGTCCGAGCCGGAAATGCTGAAGAACGGCACCTTGGCTTCGCCAGCGATCGCCTTGGCGAGCAGCGTCTTACCGGTACCCGGCGGGCCCACCATCAGCACGCCGCGCGGGATCTTGCCGCCCAGCTTGGTGAACTTGGTCGGGTCACGCAGGAAGTCGACCAGCTCGCCGACTTCTTCCTTGGCCTCGTCGCAGCCGGCAACGTCGGCAAAGGTGATCTTGACCTGGTCCTCGCCCTGCAGCTTGGCGCGCGACTTGCCGAAGCTCATTGCACCCTTGGCACCGCCGCCACCGCCCTGCATCTGGCGCATGATGAACAGCCAGAAGCCGATGATCAGGATGACCGGCAGGAAGTTGAGCACCAACGACCAGAAACCAGGCCCGGTGGAGGGCTTCTGGCGGGTCATTTCGATGTTCTTGCTATACAGCACGTCGACCAGCTTGTCGTCGCGCGGACCGTAAACAGTGGCTTCGCTGCCGTCGGTGCGCTTGAAGCGGATCGCGTTGACCGCCAGGTTGGTTTCGTCGGTGTAGTCCACCGATTTCACACGGCCTGAGTCCACTTCCTTCAGGAACTGGGTGTAGGTGATCGAGTCGGGGCCGACACCGCCCGCCATCCGCGGCGAGAAGCTCTGGAAGACGACCATCAGCACAACCGCGACGACCACCCACAGCAGCAGATTCTTGGTCAAGTCGTTCATCCTCATTGGCTCCGGTGCCCTCTACTCTTCGATTCTTGAAACACGGTGGTCATTGGCAGCTTACTTGATCTGGGCACGCTTGCCCTGACCGAGCGCATAAACTTCCGGGGAGCGCTTGCGCGAAGCCGCCGGCTTGCGAATCGTCACCTTGTCATAGCGGCGGCGAAGCTCACGAATGTAGTCGTCGGACCCGACACCCTGGAACAGCTTGATCAGGAACGCCCCGCCCGGTTTCAGGTGGGTGTCGGCAAATTCCATCGCCAGTTCCGCCAGGTGCATCATCCGCGGTTGGTCGACCGCATCCATGCCACTCTTATTGGGGGCCATATCGGACAGCACAAGGTCCACCGGCACATCGCCCAGCATCGCCTCGAATTCCGATAGGACGGTTTGCTCCCTGAAGTCGCCGTGAAGGAACTCCACGCCGGCCAGCGGCGGCATCTCCAGGATATCCAGCGCCACCACCCGGCCACTGTCGCCCATGGACTTGCGCACCTGCTGCGACCAGCCGCCCGGCGCCGCGCCCAGGTCGACCACCACCATGCCCGGCTTGAGCAGGCGGTCGCGCTGGAGCAGTTCTTCCAGCTTGTAGGCCGCGCGCGAGCGCATGCCTTCGGCCTGCGCCTTCTTGACGAACGGATCGGCGAAGTGTTCCTTGAGCCAGCGCTGGCTGCTTTTACTACGGGAAGGCATCGGCAAAGGGGTCTGAACGGGTCGCCATGATACCCTGAACACCCTTTGCTTCCCTTTGATCCTGCATGTCCATTGTTCTCACCTCCGCCCAGAACCGTTTCCTGCGCGGTCAGGCCCACGATCTCAAGGCACTGCTGCAAACCGGCGGCAAAGGGGTCACGCCGGCATTTCTGGCCGAACTCGAGGAAGTGCTCGAGCGCCACGAACTGATCAAGGTGAAGGTGACATCGGAGGATCGCGAGGCCCGTGACGCCATGATCGCCGAACTGAGTGAGAAGACCGGCAGCGCGCTGGTGCAGCGGATCGGCCATGTCGCCATCCTGTACCGCCCCAGCAAGGAAAAGCGTCAGATCGTGCTGCCGCGCGGCTGACCCGACGAGTTCGATATGCCTCTAAGTCAGGAACACCCCGACTACACCTATGCGCTGCGCGCGGCCGATGGCCGCCACGCCAAGGTGAACGACCAGATTCTGCAGCGCAGTTTCATCCTGATGCCCGACGAGCTGGTGGAAGGCTGGCCGGTCTCCGGCCTGGAACAACTCCAGGTCGCGCATATGGACGCGGTGCTGGCGCTCGCCCCGGCGGTGATCCTGCTCGGCACCGGCGAGCGGCAGCAGTTCCCGAAGACGGACGTGCTGGCAGCCTGCCTGACCCGCGGCATCGGCCTGGAAGCGATGACCAATGCGGCCGCGGCACGCACCTACAACGTGCTGGCCAGCGAAGGCCGCCGGGTGGCATTGGCGATGATTCTGGAAGGCAGGGATTAGGGATTAGGGATTAGGGATTGGGGTTTCGCAACAGCGGGCTGGAGCAGATGCGGGCTGGAGCAGATGTTGCTCTCATGCCAGCAGCAGTAGCGACACCTCAAGCGAGCTCAGGCCGGTAGAACGCACCTTCCACGCAGCACCATCGGCCCAGCGCCGCTGCAGTTACGAATCCCAAATCCCGAATCCCGAATCACTTCCTCGGCAGATACAGCAACGGATCCACCGGCTTGCCGTTGTAGCGGATCTCGAAGTGCAGCATGTCGCGGGCCGCGCCGCTGCGGCCCATCTCGGCGATCTGCTGGCCGGCCTTGACACTCTGGCCTTCGTTGAGCAGGCGCTTGCGGTTGTGTCCGTAGGCGGACAGCCACTGGTCGTTGTGCTTGATGATGATCAGCTCGCCGTAGCCGACCAGGCCGGCGCCGGAGTACACCACCACACCGTCGGCCGCGGCACGCACCGCCTGCCCGCTGGCGCCGGCGATGTCCACGCCCTGCTTGGTGGTCTCGCCGCTGACGAAGGTGCCGACCACCACGCCGTCGGCCGGCCAGCGCCACGGAAATCCGCTGCTGACCGGTGCTGCGATCGGGGCACTCGGGCGCGGCGGAACCACCATGCCGGCGCTGGAGCTGCTGCCGCCCGGCCTGCTGGCTCCGGGCGGATAGAGCTTGAGGGTCTGGCCGGGATAGATGGTGTTGGGTGAGGACAGGCCATTCCAGGCCGCCAGATCCGGCGCGGTGATGTTGGTGCGGCGCGAGATGGCGTACAGCGTGTCGCCGCGCTGCACGGTGACGGTCGCACCCGGGCGCGGCACCGACGGACGCGGCGTCGCGGACGGACGCGCGGACGCCGAACCACCGCCGGCTCCGGGCGAGCGCACCACCGTGGCGCTGCTGCAGGCGCCTAGCCCGACGGCGACTGCGAGCAGGACTGCTGTCTTACGTACCGAATTCATCTGCAACTTGCTCATCCGTTGGTTGTCTTCCACACCAGCCAGCCTGCTCCCACCGCCAGAACGGCCATGGCCACCCAGCCCAGCGGCTCGATCCAGCGATGCAACGCGGCCTCGGCACGCGCCCCACCCAGCCGGATCGCGCCGGCCACCAGATACACGCGCTTGCCGCGCCCCACCAGCATGCTGGCAATGAAGGGCAGGATCGGCACGCCGACCACGCCCGAGGCCCAGGTAAAGATCTTCAACGGGATCGGGGTGAAGCCCACCAGCACCAGCGCCCAGAAGGCCTTCCACGGCGAATCGGCGACCAGCGTGCGCAGCGTCTCGATCTGCGCCTGGATCTTCGCGCTCCAGCCCAGCCATTCGATCAGCGGCTGCAATGCGGCGAAGGCGAAATGGCCGAGCAGGTAACCTACTAGCGCACCGCAGACCGAGCCGATCAGGCTCAAGGTGGCGAACCACAACGCACGCCTGGGTTCGGCCAGTGACATCGGCGCCAGCATCACCTCCGGCGGCACCGGGAAGATGAAACCCTCCACGAAACTGAGGCCGGTCAGCAGCGCCGGAGCGCGGCGATTGCGCGACCAACGAATGGCCACGTCGTACAACGGCCCGAAGATCTTCATCGAGAAACTCTCATGGATTCAATCCAGCATGCCCGACAACAGCGGGACGAACGTGACCGGCGCCAGAACCTGCTGCTCGATCGCGCCGTCGGCAGCGCGCGTGAGTTGCACCAGTGACTGCGACGAGGCACCACCGACCGGGGCGACCAGCCGCCCGCCGACCGCCAGCTGATCGACCAGCGCATCGACCAGCGCCGGAGCGGCGGCGGTGACCACGATGGCATCGTAGGGGCCATGTTCGGGCCAGCCGATGCGGCCGTCGTCGTGCTTGCTGCGCACGTTCATGCCCAGATGGCGGAAGCGCTTGCGCGCCTGCCGCAGCAGGTCGCCGATGCGCTCGACGGTGTACACCTCCAGCCCCAGCGCGGCGAGGATCGCGCCCTGGTAGCCTGAGCCGGTGCCCACTTCGAGCACCCTGGTCGGGCCGACCTGCAGCACCGCCTCGGTCATGCGCGCGACCACCCAGGGCTGCGAGATGGTCTGGCCGTGGCCGATCGGCAAGGCGGTGTCTTCGTAGGCACGCGAGGCCAGCGCTTCGTCGATGAACAGATGGCGCGGCACGGTGCGCACCGCGTTGAGCGTCGCTTCGTCCTGAATGCCGGCCTCGCGCAGGCGCTCGACCAGCCGGTCGCGCACGCGTTGCGAGGTCATGCCGATCCCGACCGATTCCGGTTGCAGCCGCAGCCTCGGCGTCATGCCGGCGTATCCAGCGCGGCGGTCAGGCCGCCCACCCAGCCGGCCACCGTCTCCAGCGCCTGATAACGGGTCAGGTCGACATGGATCGGGGTGATCGAGATATGCCCGGTGCGCACGGCATGGAAGTCGGTGCCGGCGCCAGCGTCCTGCTCCGGCCCGGCCGGGCCGATCCAGTACACGGTGCGGCCGCGCGGGTCGCGCTGCGGCACGCAGGGCTCGGACCGGTGGCGGTTGCCCAGCCGGGTGACCTCGAAACCGAGCACCTCCGACCAGGCCAGGTCCGGCACGTTGACGTTGAGGATGGTATCGGCGGGCAACGGGTCGGACTTCAGCCGCGCCACGATCTCCACCGCGGCGCGCGCGGCGGTTTCGTAGTGATGCGCTTCGTGGTTGTGCGTCACCAGCGAGACCGCCACCGCCGGCAGACCGAGGAAACGGCCTTCCATCGCGGCGGACACGGTGCCCGAATAAATCACGTCGTCGCCCAGATTGGCCGAATTGTTGATGCCGGAGACCACGATGTCCGGGTCGTAATCGAGCATGCCGGTCAGCGCCAGATGCACGCAGTCGGTGGGCGTGCCGGCAACCGCGCAGGTCTGCGCGTCGATGCGGCGGGTGCGGATCGGCACATCCAGCGTCAGCGAATTGCTGGCGCCGGAGCGGTCGCGGTCGGGCGCGACCACCATCACTTCATGACCGGCATGGCGCAGCGCCTCGGCCAAAATCTGGATGCCGGGGGCGTCGACACCGTCGTCGTTGCTAACCAGTACGCGCATGGGACTCCTCGGAAAACCGGGTCATGATACCGGATGCGTCCGCGCCCTTCGCGCTTGATCTTCGCTTGCGCCTGAGGTTGGGCAGGTTAGGCTGTGAGCATGTCGCATCCTGAAGACGAAGACGACGGCGCGCTGTTCCGCGCAGCGATCGGCGCGGTCAAGCCGATTCGTGAAGTCGCCCCACCGGCCAATGCCAAGCCGCGCCCCAAGCCGCGCGCGCGCATGGCCGAGCGCGACGATGCGGAAGCGCACACCGAATTCGCGCGTCTGCTGCGCGACAGTGCGCCGCTGGAGGCCGGCGATACCGCCAGCTACCGGCGCGAGAATCTTCCCACCCGATTGTTTCAGCGGCTCAAGCGCGGTCAATTCTCGATCCAGGACGAACTGGACCTGCATGGCGCCACCGCCGCGCAGGCCGAATCGCTGCTTCGGCAGTTCCTGCTGGAAGCGCATGCGCACGACCATGGCTGCGTGCGCATCATCCACGGCAAGGGGCTGCAGTCGGACAATGGCGCGCCGGTGTTGAAAAACCTGATGGATCGCCTGCTGCGTCAGCGCAACGATGTGCTGGCGTTTCATTCCGCGCCGGCCACGCAAGGTGGCACCGGGGCATTGCTGGTGTTGCTGGCACGACGTTAGCGCCGATTGGGTGACGGGTCGCTGGTGCAAGCATGCGCTTGCGCAAAGGACGCGTTGATGGGCAGGCCTGTCGCGGCCAGGTCCGCTCCTACGGCGGTGACGTGTTTGCCGGGCGGCCAACGACAACCGAGCAGGCCTAGGCGTCGGAACGCAGGCCAGCGTTGAGACGGCCGACGTCGCTGACCTCGCCGAGTTCCCACAGCACTGCGGTGGCGTAGCAGCCCGGCGGCAGTGCGAATTCGATCTGCAGGCTGTCCGCATCCAGCCAGCGATACTCCAGCTGTTGCGGACGCAAGCGCAGTGCGCGGCGCTCCTGCTTCAAGCCCGCGGCCTCCAGGCCTTGTCGCAGCACCTCCGATTGCGGATCGGACAACGCGCCCTGCTCCACTGCCGCAGCCTGCCCGGTCGGACGCAGCTCGCCGGCGCCCCACAACGGCCCGCTGGGATGGATATCGAAGCGCGCCAGGCGCTCTGCCAGTACATCGGTGAACGGTTCGGGGCCGAACACGCTGCGCGAGCCATCCAGCATCCACGCCTCGCCATCCAGCGCGGCGTCCCAGCTACCCTGCTCCACGCGTGCGGTGAGCACCCGATTGAACAACGCCGAGCGCGCCGCCGACAGCAGCATCGAGCGTTGATCGTTGCGCAGCCGCCGCCGGGATGCCGGCGCCGCCGACAAGGTGCCGTCGGCATTGGACACATAACCGAACATCGCCAGCGCGGAGGCCACATTGCCGCCATCGCGGCCGAAACGCTGCTCGCCAAACCAGTTCGGGATACCGCGCGCGGCGATTGCCTGCAGGCGCTGTTCGATCGCCGCGTGCTCGCCCTGCACCTGTCGCAACGTCAACACGAAACGATTGCCCAGCAGTGCGCCGCGTTGCAGCTTGCGGTTGTGCCAGGTACTGGCGATGACCTGCATCTCATCGTCGTCGAGCGCGGCGAGCTCCGGCGCGATGCGCTTGGGCAGATGCACACTGAAGCGCTGCGTGGTCACCGCATGGCGGTCCTTCAGCCCGGCGTAGCTGACGCCCATTTCGGCGATCCCGGCCCACTGCGCGAGTTTCTTCGCGATATAGGCGGTGTTCTGCCCACGCTTGCGGATGGTGAGCAACAGGTGCTCGCCCTCGCCGGTGGGCTCGAAGGCCGGCAGCTCATCGACCTGAAAATCTTCGGGCGTGCTGCGCATTGCCGCGCCGAGGACCGCAGCGCCATGCGCACGCGGCAGAACAGAGGTGTCGCTCATGCTGTGATTTACCTTCGCGCCGACAGGTCGTGCGCTATGTGCCGAATGCCTCGGCGCGGTGGTGTCGCGGTGCGACGCCAAGACGAGCCCGGCGCAGGTAACCGCGATCTAGAGCGGCTGGAAAAACCTGGCCGGGGTGGCCGGATGCGTGTGGATGGCACGCTCGGGACCACAGGGTATGCGTATTCATCGCCATGCCCGGCACCGTCCATGCCACCGACGGTGCGCGCAGGCGTTTGTCAGTCGCGGTCAGCCGGCGATCTTGCCGAGCAACACCGCAGCTTGGGCGGCGATGCCCTCGCTGCGGCCGGTGAAGCCCAGTTTTTCGCTGGTGGTGGCCTTGACGCTGACCGCATCGAGTTCGATCGCCAGCAGGCCGGCGATGCGTTCGCGCATCGCCAGCGCATGCGGGCCGATCTTGGGACGCTCGCAGATCACGGTGACATCGGCATTGCCGACGCGCCAGCCACGCTCGCGCAGCAAGTGATCGCAATGCTGCAGGAACTGCGCGCTGTCGGCGTCCTTCCAGCGCGCGTCGGACGGCGGAAAGTGCTGACCGATATCGCCCAGCGCCACCGCGCCCAGCATCGCATCGCACAGCGCGTGCAACACCACGTCGCCATCGCTGTGCGCGAGCACGCCATGGCTGTGCGCGACGCGCACGCCGCCCAGCATCACGTGGTCGCCCGCACCGAACGCGTGCACGTCGTAGCCCTGACCGATTCGAAAATTGAAAGACATGGTAATCCGTGGTGATTAGGGAGCGTCGGCGTCGTGGTGCGCGCCAGCGGACAGCGCATCGGTGTGGCCAACGACCGCCCCGGCGCGCGGATCGGCTGCAGGCGACAAGGCATCCACCGCCACGCCGCGGCGCGCCAGTTCGAATTCGAAGCGCGCCAGATCCGTCGGCGTGGTCACCTTGAAGTTGTCTTCGGCACCTTCCACCAGCAACGGGCGCAATCCCAGCCGCTCCATCGCCATCGCCTCGTCGGTCACGTCCACCCCGGCCGCCGACGCTTCGGTGAGGCCGCGGATCAGTTGATGGCGACGGAACAGCTGCGGGGTCAGCGCGCGCCACAGCCGCTCGCGTGGCTCGGTGGCATCGATGCCGCCATCGTCGCCGGCTCGCTTGAGCGTGTCGCGCACCGGCGCAGCCAGGATCGCGCCGACCGGATCGCCGCGGCCGATTTCCAGCAGACGCTCCAGATCGGCCAAGGCGAGATTGGGCCGCGCGGCATCGTGCACCAGCACAAAGTCATCGGCCCGCACGCTCTCCGGCAGGGCCAGCAATCCGGCCAGCACCGATGCTGCACGTGTCCCGCCGCCGACGCAGGTCAGCACCGGCTTGTCCTGCACCGAAGTCCAGCCTGGCCAATCCGCATCGTCGGGCGCGATGGCCACCACGATGCCGGCCACCACCGGATGCGCGGCAAGCGCCGCCAGCGTATAGGCCATCAGCGGTTGCCCGGCAGCGGACAGATATTGTTTGGGGGTCTGCCCACCAAAACGCGTGCCGCGCCCGGCGGCCGGCACAATCGCCCAGATCGAACCGGTCATGGTTGTTCCGCCGGAGCGTCAGGCTCGACGGGCGCAGCGGACGGCGCGGCCACCGCGGGCGGTAGCGGCGGTGCATCCTCGACCACGCGATAGAACGTCTCGCCCGGTTTGATCATGCCCAGCTCGCTGCGCGCGCGTTCCTCGATTGCCGCCTCGCCGTCCTTCAAATCCTTCACCTCTGCTGCCAACGCCTGGTTGCGTTGGCGCAGACCTTCGTTGTCCTGTGTCTGATGCGCGACCTGGGCTTCCAGCATCATCACTTCGCCGGAATTCCCAGGCCCGAACCAGAAGCGGTACTGCAGCCAAGCCATCAGCACCGCCAGCACCAGCAGTAGCCAGCGCCAGTTGCGCACGGCTTAGCGCTTGAGCGAAACGAACGCGTCGCGGCCGGCGTAACGCGCGCCGGAGCCCAGCGCCTGCTCGATGCGCAGCAACTGGTTGTACTTGGCGACGCGGTCGCTGCGGCACAGCGAGCCGGTCTTGATCTGCGTGGCGGTAGTAGCCACGGCGATGTCGGCGATGGTGGTGTCTTCGGTTTCGCCCGAGCGGTGCGAGACGATCGAGGCGTAATTGGCCGCATGCGCCATCGCAATGGCTTCCAGCGTCTCGGTCAGCGTGCCGATCTGGTTGACCTTGATCAGGATCGCGTTGGCGGTGCCCGAATCGATGCCCTGCTTGAAGATCTTCGGGTTGGTGACGAACAGATCGTCGCCGACCAGCTGCACCTTCTTGCCGACGCGGTCGGTGAGCAGCTTCCAGCCGGCCCAGTCGTCCTCGGCCAGGCCGTCTTCGATGCTGATGATCGGGTACTGCGCGACCCAGTCGGCCAGGAAGTCGACGAACTGCTCGCTGGTCAGGCGCTTGTTCTCGCCAACCAGGTTGTACTTGCCGTTGTCGTAGAACTCGCTGGAAGCCACGTCCAGGCCCAGCAGCACGTCTTCGCCGGCGGTGTAGCCGGCCTTGCCGATCGCCTCGAGGATGGTGTCCAGCGCTTCGACATTGCTGCGGAAGTCCGGCGCAAAGCCGCCTTCGTCGCCCACCGCCGTGCTCAGGCCGTGGCCCTTGAGCACCGACTTGAGCGCGTGGAAGATTTCGGTACCGGCACGCAGCGCTTCGGAGAACGAGCTGCAGCCGACCGGCAGCACCATGAACTCCTGGAAGTCGACGTTGTTGTCGGCATGCGCGCCGCCGTTGATGATGTTCATCATCGGCACCGGCAGTGCCACGTCGGACTCGGTGATGGTGGACAGGTACTGCCACAGCGGCTGCTTGCGCGAGGCGGCCACCGCATGCGCGGCGGCCAGAGAAACACCCAGCAGCGCGTTCGCGCCCAGGCGGCCCTTGTTCTCGGTGCCGTCCAGGTCGATCAGGCGGCGGTCCAGACCCTGCTGGTCGGCCGCGTCAAAGCCCTTGAGCGTCTCGGCGATGGTGCCGTTGACGTTCTGCACCGCATGCAGCACGCCCTTGCCCAGGTAGCGGGTCTTGTCGCCATCGCGCAGTTCCACCGCTTCCTTGGTGCCGGTCGAGGCGCCCGAGGGCACGGCGGCGCGGCCGAACGAGCCGTCGTCCAGCGTGACTTCGGCCTCCAGCGTGGGATTGCCGCGGGAGTCAAGGATTTCGCGGGCGAGGATCTTGGCGATAGTGGTCATAGGTCGATCGGTTACCAGTAAGGGGGAAGTACACCGGAAACAAGCTGCGGGATTATCGCCGCACACCGGCACATTGCCAAATCGCGTGAAGCTGCCGCACGCAACAGGCCGGCAAGCATGCTGCTAGGCCATCAAGCCCAGCAGCGGTAAACCAGACAGCAGCAGCAAGACCGACAGCAACACCAACGCAAAGATCGCTGCGCCGGATTGGCGAGCCAGCCGCAACGCCAGCGGGCCGGCGATCAGGCAACTTGTGATCGCGACCGCGGCCAGCAGCAGCGTGACCAGCATTGGCACCCGCGTGGCCTGCATGGCATGGTCGCCGTCACCCGGCATGCCGATGCTGGCAGCGACCAGAAACACCATCGCGGCCATGCACGCCCACGCGGCGATCGATGCGACCAGCGCGATCCAGCCCCAGGGCCAGTGGCGCCACTGCCGACGCTGGCGCTGCGACGCGGCCAGCGCCCAGGCATCGGAACTCATGCGAAGCGCGCGAACCCGTGCTTCTTGGTGACGGCATCCAGCTCCATCAGGGTCTCGAGCAGCTCTTCCATGCGGTCCAGCGGCCAGGCGTTGGGGCCGTCCGACAAGGCCTTGGACGGGTCCGGATGGGTTTCGGCAAACAGGCCGGAAATGCCCACCGCCACCGCCGCGCGCGCCAGCACCGGCACGAACTCGCGCTGGCCGCCGGAACTGCTGCCCTGCCCGCCCGGCAACTGCACCGAATGGGTGGCATCGAACACCACCGGGCAGCCGGTGTCGCGCATCACGCTCAGCGAGCGCATGTCGCTGACAAGATTGTTGTAGCCGAACGAGGCGCCACGCTCGCAGACCATGATCTGCTCGTTGCCGGTCGACTTGGCCTTGTCGACCACCGGCTTCATATCCCACGGCGCAAGGAACTGGCCCTTCTTGATGTTGACCGGCTTGCCGGCGGCGCAGACGTTCTTGATGAAATCGGTCTGGCGCACCAGGAAGGCCGGGGTCTGCAGCACGTCGACGACGGCGGCGACCTCGTTCATCGGGGTGTATTCGTGCACGTCGGTCAGCACCGGCACGCCGATCTGCTGTTTTACCGCAGCCAGCACCTTCAGGCCCTCTTCCAGGCCCGGGCCGCGGAAGCTGGTGCCGGAGGTGCGGTTGGCCTTGTCGAAGCTCGACTTGAAGATGAAGTTGATCCCCAGCTTGCCGGTGATCTCTTTCAGCTTGCCGGCCACGTCGAGCTGCAGCTGCATCGACTCGATCACGCAGGGGCCGGCGATCAGGAACAACGGCTGATCCAGGCCAACGTCAAAGTCACACAGTTTCATCAGGTCACCTATTGATTAAAGCCCCTCTCCCGTCGGGAGAGGGGTTGGTGTGCGGGTACGGTTGCGAAGCGCTGCTGAAGTGCGATGGTTTGCCCTGGCTGACGCGTGGCGACGCGTTCGTCATGGCTGCCAACTCCCGGTGCGTTGCGGCGCCGCTCATCCGGCGCTGCGCGCCAGCTTCTCCCGACGGGAGAAGGAGCGGCTCAGGCACGCGCTTCCTTCAACAACTTCCCGCCCGCCTTCTTCTCGCGCGCAGCGCGCACGAAGCCGATGAACAGCGGATGCCCGTCGCGCGGGGTGGACAGAAATTCCGGATGCGCCTGGCAGGCCAGGAACCACGGGTGCGCATCGCGCGGCAGCTCCACCATCTCCACCAGCGTGTCGTCCATCGACTTGCCGGAGATCACCAGGCCGGCGTCTTCCAGCTGGGTGCGGTAGCGGTTGTTGAACTCGTAGCGGTGGCGATGACGCTCGGCGACCACGTCCTTGCCGTACACCTCGCGCGCCAGCGTGCCCGGCTTGAGCCGCTGCTCCTGCAGACCCAGCCGCATGGTGCCGCCCAGGTCGGACTTCTCGTCGCGCTTTTCCACTTCGCCGGTGGCGGTGCGCCATTCGGTGATCAGACCGATCACCGGGTGTGGCGACTGGCGATCGTTCTCGGTGCTGTTGGCTGCGTCCAGATCGGCCACGTGGCGGGCATAGTCCACCACCGCCGCCTGCATGCCGTAGCAGATGCCGAAGTACGGCACCTTGTGCTCGCGCGCATACTTGGAGGTGAGCACCTTGCCTTCGAAACCACGGTCGCCGAAGCCGCCCGGCACCAGGATGCCGTCGATATCCTGCAGCGCAGCCATGTCGCTGCCCTCCAGATCCTGCGCTTCCAGCCACTTCAGGTTGACCTTGGTGCGCTGGCGCAGACCGCCGTGACGCAGCGCTTCGGCCACCGACTTGTAGGCGTCCTGGTGATCGACGTACTTGCCGACCACCGCAATGGTGACCTCGTCCAGCGGGTGCTTGACCGCATCCACCACCGCAGCCCATTCAGACAGGTCGGGCGCAGCCACCTTGTCGCGCAGCTTGAACTGATCGATGACCAGTTCGTCCAGGCCCTGGCGACGCAGCTCCAGCGGCATGCCGTACAGCACATCGATATCGGGGCAGCTGATCACTGCGCGCTCGGAGACGTTGGTGAACAACGCGATCTTGCGGCGCTCCGAATCCGGCACCGCCTGCTCGGAACGGCATAGCAGCACGTCCGGCTGGATGCCGATCGAGCGCAGCTCCTTGACCGAATGCTGGGTCGGCTTGGTCTTCAACTCACCGGCGGCGGCGATGTACGGCACCAGGGTGAGATGCATGAACATGGCCTTTTCGGCGCCACGCTCGGTGCGCACCTGGCGGATCGCTTCCAGGAACGGCAGCGACTCGATATCGCCGACGGTGCCGCCGATCTCGATCAGCGCCACGTCGAACCCGGCGGTGGCCTCGTCGATGCAACGGCGGATCTCGTCGGTGATGTGCGGGATCACCTGCACGGTGGCGCCCAGGTAATCGCCGCGACGCTCCTTGCGGATCACGTTCTCGTAGATCCGGCCGGTGGTGACCGAGTTCTTGCGCGACAGCCGCGTGCGCACGTAGCGCTCGTAGTGACCCAGATCCAGGTCGGTCTCGGCGCCGTCGTCGGTGACGTAGACCTCGCCATGCTGGAACGGGCTCATCGTGCCCGGGTCCACATTGATGTACGGGTCCAGCTTCATCATCGTGACCTTCAGGCCACGCGCTTCCAGAATGGAGGCAAGCGAAGCGGCGGCAATGCCCTTGCCTAGCGAGGACACTACGCCGCCGGTAACAAAAATCAGGGGGGTCATGGGGCTTGAAGCCTCCCGGAAAGCCATAGTTTAGCGGGTGACGGGCGAATGCCCAAGGGTTGCGTGACGATCATGTCGTCACAGCGGCGAAAAACGCGCTGCGCCTGGCGCGCAAATGCAGACGCCCCGACCAAGGCCGGGGCGTCCGTGTGGCGTTGTGCCGTCGCGCGATGGAATCAGCGCGCCGGCTTTTCTTCTTCCTCTTCCTCGCGCGTGGCGGCGTCGGCTTTGGGCTTGTGTGCCGCGGAGGCGGCGCGGCGCTCGGCCTTGCGCTCGGCTTCGGTCTTGGCCTTGGCGTCGTCGGCCTTCTGCGCGCTGGCGCCGGCGCCCTGCCCGGTCTGCTGGGGAGCGGCCTGGGCCATGGCAGGAAGCGCGGCCACTGCGGCAGCACCGAGGGTGAGCATCAGGATGTGCTTGAACTTCATGGTGTCCTCCGGGTTCGGTGACATCCTCAGGTGGGGACGTTTGGTTCCGAATCCAACGCCAGGGTATCCAGCCGCACCCCGCCCTGCACTGAACGCCTGTCGCGTGCAAAAAATCGGCCCAGCCCCCACACTTGCCCGTCGTTTCACGTGCCAACGAGATGCATGAACACCCGTTATAACGCCGCCGATATTGAAGTGCTGTCGGGCCTGGACCCGGTCAAACGCCGCCCTGGCATGTATACCGACACTGCGCGCCCGAACCATCTGGCGCAGGAAGTGATCGACAACTCGGTCGACGAGGCGCTGGCCGGTCACGCCAGGCAGGTCGAAGTGACCCTGTACAAGGACGGCAGCTGCGAGGTGTCCGACGACGGCCGCGGCATGCCGGTGGACATGCACCCGGAAGAAAAGATTCCCGGTGTCGAGCTGATCCTGACCCGGCTGCATGCCGGCGGCAAGTTCAGCAACCGCAACTACACCTTCTCCGGCGGCCTGCATGGCGTGGGCGTGAGCGTGGTCAATGCGCTGTCGACCAAGGTCGAGCTGTTCATCAAGCGCGAAGGCAGCGAGCACCGCATGGAGTTCCGCGACGGCCACGCTGCCTCCAAGCTGGAAGTGGTCGGCACCGTTGGCAAGAAGAACACCGGCACGCGGCTGCGCTTCTGGGCCGATCCGAAGTATTTCGACACGCCCAAGTTCAACGTGCGCGCGCTGCGTCATCTGCTGCGCGCCAAGGCGGTGCTGTGCCCGGGCCTGACCGTGAAGCTGCATGACGAGGCCACCGGCGAGCAGGACAGCTGGTACTTCGAGAACGGCCTGCGCGACTACCTCAAGGGCGAGATGGCCGAGCACGAGATGCTGCCGGCCGACCTGTTTGCAGGCAGCCTGAAGAAGGACACCGAGATCGTCGACTGGGCCGCGGCCTGGGTACCGGAAGGCGAACTGGTGCAGGAAAGCTACGTCAACCTGATCCCGACCGCGCAGCACGGCACCCACGTCAACGGCCTGCGTTCGGGACTGACAGATGCGCTGCGCGAGTTCTGCGACTTCCGCAACCTGCTGCCGCGCGGGGTCAAGCTGGCGCCGGAAGACGTGTGGGACCGGGTCACCTTCGTGCTCAGCCTGAAGATGACCGACCCGCAGTTCTCCGGGCAGACCAAGGAGCGGCTGTCCTCGCGCCAGGCCGCCGGCTTCATCGAAGGCGCCGCGCACGATGCCTTCAGCCTGTATCTGAATCAGAACGTGGAGATCGGCGAGAAGATCGCGCAGATCGCCATCGACCGCGCCAGCGCGCGCCTGAAGACCGAAAAGCAGATTGTCCGCAAGAAGGTCACCCAGGGCCCGGCCCTGCCCGGCAAGCTGGCCGACTGCATCAGCCAGGATCTGTCGCGTACCGAATTGTTCCTGGTCGAGGGCGACTCGGCCGGCGGCTCGGCCAAGCAGGCCCGCGACAAGGACTTCCAGGCGATCCTGCCGCTACGCGGCAAGATCCTCAACACCTGGGAAGTGGCATCGGGCAGCGTGCTGGCCTCCGAGGAAGTGCACAACCTGGCGATCGCGATCGGCTGCGATCCGGGCAAGGACGACATCACCGGGCTGCGTTACGGCAAGGTGGTGATCCTGGCCGATGCGGACTCCGACGGCCTGCATATCGCCACCTTGCTGACCGCGCTGTTCCTGCAGCATTTCCCTGCGCTGGTCGCGGCCGGCCACGTGTTCGTGGCGATGCCGCCGCTGTTCCGCGTGGACGTGGGCAAGCAGGTGTTCTACGCGCTGGACGAAGAGGAAAAGACCACGCTGCTGGACAAGATCGCGCGCGAGAAGCTCAAGGGCCAGGTCAGCGTCACCCGCTTCAAGGGCCTGGGCGAGATGAATCCGCAGCAGCTGCGCGAATCGACCATCCACCCGGATACGCGTCGCCTGGTGCAGCTGACCATCGACGATGGCGAACAGACCCGCTCGCTGATGGACATGCTGCTGGCGAAGAAGCGCGCCGGCGATCGCAAGCAGTGGCTGGAGACCAAGGGCGATCTGGCGTCGCTGGAGGTTTGAATTCGCTGAAAATCCGAGAACACCAAGCAGCGGAAGCTTCGCCCCCCCCCATCGGGGCGAGAAGGCACTGCGTGCGCAGGTATCTTCGAGCGCCCGCGCTGCCAGCCCGGGCCGGGGATGCGAAGCGGAAGTTGGGGTGAGGGTGAAGCCGATGATTCACTCTGGTGGCGCGTGGCGACGCGATTGCCATCGCTGGCAGTGATATCCCTCTGAGGCGCCCCTCATCCGCCCCTGCGGGGCAGCTTCTCCCGAGGGGAGAAGGAGGTGTTACCGGTTTTCTTTTCAGTCGACGCGGATTTCAGCGGACTGCGCAGACCCCACCCTTTGGCTCAGACGGCTGCCTGCAGCGGCACATGCTGCTCCAAGCCAGGCAGGCCACGTCGGTCAGCGCGACACACATGCCTTTGTGCACATCCATCGGACGCCATCGGCGGCCTAGCATCGTCGCTCCCCTGCCGAACCCCTGATGCTCATGCCCTCCCTTCTCCGTGCCAGCCTGCTGGCCTGCGTCCTGCTCAGCGGAACCGCGCTGGCCGACACGCCCGACAACAACGCTGCAAAAACCGACGCAAAGTCCGATGCCGCCGTCGCCAAGCCCGCGCCACTGCCGGCCGATGCCAGCGTGCGGCAAAGCACCCGCGTGGGCGGGCGCACGCTGAGTTACACCGCAACCGTCGGCACCCTGCCGGTGCGCGATGCGCAGGGCAAGACCACCGGCGAGGTGGTGTTCACCGCCTACACCGTCGATGGCAAGGACCGCCCGGTGACCTTCGCGCTGAATGGCGGGCCCGGTGCGTCGTCGGTGTATCTGAACATGGGCGCGATCGGACCCAAGGTGGTGGGTTTCGGCGCCGAAGGCGACAGCGCTTCCGCGCCGGCGGCGCTGCGCGATAACCCCGGCACCTGGCTGGACTTCACCGACCTGGTGTTCATCGACCCGGTCGGCACCGGCTTCAGCCGCACCCTGATCGGCGACGACGAGGCCAAGAAGCAGTTCTACAACCCGCAGGCCGACGTGGAATATCTCTCGCGTGTGGTCTACGACTGGCTGCTGAAGAACCGCCGCCTGCAGGCACGCAAGTACCTGGTCGGCGAAAGTTATGGCGGCTTCCGCGGCCCGCGCATCACCCAGTACCTGCAGACCCGGCTGGGCGTGGCGATGAACGGCGTGGTGCTGGTGTCGCCGTATCTCAATCCCACCCTGGACGACAACAGCGATGTGTCGCCGCTGGCCTGGATGATGACGCTGCCCTCGATCGCCGCCGCACACCTGGAGCGCCAGGGCCAGCTCAGCGACACGGCGATGCGCCAGGTGATCGATTACACCCGCGGCGACTACGCGGTGGCGCTGATGAAGGGCCGCACCGACCCGCAGGCGACCGAGGCGATGCTGCAGCAGGTCACCCGCATGACCGGGCTGGACGCAACCTATGTGCGCCGCTCCGGCGGGCGCCTGGAAACCCAGGCCTACCTGCGCGAGGTGTTCCGCGACAAGGGCGAGCTGGGCAGCCGCTACGACTCCAACGTGACCGCGTTCGACCCCTTCCCCAACGATCCCGAGCAGCGTGCCAACGACCCGCTGCTGGACAGCATCATCGCGCCGACCACCACCGCGATGGTGGACTTCGTCACCCGCGTGGTTGGCTGGAAGGTCGATGCGCGTTATCAGGCGCTCAATTACGACGTCAACAAGCTATGGGACTGGAACGACGAACTGCGCAAGGGCGCGGTCACCCAGCTGCGCCAGTCGGTGGCGATCGACCCCAAGCTGCGTGTGTTGATCGCGCATGGCTGGAACGATCTCTCCTGCCCGTTCATGGGCTCGGTGCTGACAGTGGACCAGATGCCGACGATGGGCAGCGACCCCAAGCGCGTGCAGGTACGCGAATATCCCGGCGGCCACATGTTCTACAACCGCGCCGACAGCCAGGCCGCGTTCCGCAACGACGTCAAGACGATGTACGAAACCCGCTGAGCACCACCATCGCCGGCCGCACACGCGGCGGGCGATGCATCACGCCAGCCGCAACTAAATGCGCAACCAGCCGCGCTGCCACCAAGCAGCGCAATCCCCTTCCCGACCGCCGCGCACACTCCTTACCACCCGTTAATCCGGAGCGGCAAGCGCCGTCGGACGCTAATCAGCCGCACATATCAGGCAGCGCACCAGCTGCTACGAATCCCGAATCCCGAATCCCGAATCACCATTCCCCATTCCCGATTCACCATTCCCGATTCACAACGCCCCAGCCCGAACAGCCTCCACATTCCACCCCAGCCACTCGTAAACCCGATAGCGCGCAATGCCCAGGTACTCGTGCAAGGCGACATCGGCCACGGTGAAGTTGTAGCTCTGCGGCAACCACGCCCAGGACGCGATCAACCAGTCCGAGCGAACCGGCGTGGCTTCGATGCCGAAGTGGCGGAAGTACAGCTCGGCACGCCGCAGATGCGTGGCCGAGGACACCAACACGACCCGATCGGGGCGGTACTGGCGCAGCAAGGGCTGGCTGAACTGCGCGTTCTGCCAGGTGTTCATGCTGGACGGCTCCATGATCAGGTCGGCCTGGGCGATGCCCAGCCCGATCAGCACCTTTCGATACACCACCGCCTCGGACAGCCCCAGCCCGCGCGCGTCGCCGCCGCTGATCTCGATCTTGCAGTCGCCGCCATGCGCACGGCACTGCCGGTACAGCCGCGCCGACTCGACGATGCGGCCATAGGCAAACATGTTGGCCTCGGCGGTGGCGTCGGGGCCATCCGGCCGCACCGTGCCCGCGCCCAGCAGCACGATCATGTTGCGTGCACGCCAGTCGTTGAAATCGTTGACGCCGGTCTGCTGCAGCCCGTGCAGCATCCAGCTCGCCAACGGGCCGCAGCCCACCAGCAGCAGCAACGCCAATGTGGCCGCTGCCAGCGCACGCGCAGTGCGCAGCCAGCGCCGGCGGCCGATCAGCCAGGACAGCAAGAACAGCACGCACACCAGCGCAAGCATCATCGGCGCGTTTCCTCAGGCAGGACGCGTTGGCACATCAGAGTCGAACGGCATGACCTACAACAGCACATGCCGCGGTGGGCGCGCATGCTCGCCCACCGAGGTGACCACAGCGCGACATCGCTCAGGTCCAGCCGAACCATTCGAAGCAGCGCAGGATCAGATACGCCACTCCGCCGGCGGCCGGGATGGTCAGGATCCAGGCCCAGACGATGCGCTCGATCACACCTAGCCGCAGCGAGCGCGGGTTCTTGGCAAAGCCCACGCCCATGATCGCGGTGGAAATGCTGTGCGTGGTCGACACCGGCATGCCGAAGTGCGCGGCCACGGTCAGCACGGTGGCCGAGCTGGTTTCTGCGGCAAAGCCGTGGATGGGATGCAGCTTGACCATCTTGTGGCCGAGCGTCTTGATGATCTTCCAGCCGCCCGAGGCGGTGCCGGCGGCCATCACCACCGCACAGGTCAGCACGATCCAAATCGGAATGCCGGCGCCCGCGGCCAGGCCGGTGCCCGGATGCAGGAACGACAGCCAGCTCGGCAGATCGTCCAGCGCACCGGCCGACTGCGCGCCGATCAGGGTCATGGCGATGATGCCCATGGTCTTCTGCGCGTCGTTATGGCCGTGGGCATAGCCCATGTAGGCGGCCGAGGCGATCTGCGCCTTGCCGAAGAACGCATTGACCCAGCGCGGACGCGCCAGCCGCCCGATCGGCCCGCCCAGCCGGGCCATGCCGGCGATGATTGCCCACAGCAGCAGCATCACCACGATGCCAAGCAGGAAGCCGGCGATCGGCGAGGTGATCATCGGCACGAACACCTTCCACAACAGGCCCTTGTTCTTGGCCCAGTTACCGATGTTTTCCGACCAGATCAAGGCGTTCCAGTTGTTGTGCGCGGCCGCCAGGCCGGCGCCGCACAGCCCGCCGATCAGGGCGTGCGAGGACGACGACGGCAGGCCCTTCCACCAGGTGATCAGGTTCCAGATGATGCCGCCCAGCAGCGCGCACAGGATCACTTGCGGGGTGACTTCGACCACGTCGGTATTGAGCAAACCGGAGGCGATCGTCAATGCCACCGCAGTGCCGGTGAGCGCGCCGATCAGGTTCATGCCGGCGGCCAGCATCACCGCCCAGCCCGGCGACAGCACCTTGGTGGCGACCACGGTGGCGATGGAGTTGGCGGTGTCGTGGAAGCCGTTGATGAACTCGAACACCAACGCCGCCAGGATCACCACCAGAACTAGGGTAAGCACGCGGCGACCTCAGCTGTTCTTCAATACGATCTGGTACACCACCACCCCTGCCTCACGGCACCGGTCGATGGCCTTTTCCAGAATCTCGAAGAATTCCTTGAGCAGGAACATCTGCAGCGTGTCCAGGCGGCCGGAATAGATGTCGCGGTACAGCTCAAGCATCAGCCGGTCGGCCTCGTTTTCCAGCATGCGCAGCTTGTCGTTGAGCGCGGTCATGCGATCGATGTTCATCTGCGGCAGGTCGGCCACCATCTCCACCACCACCGCGGCGGCCTGTTCCAGCATCGCCGCGCGCGGGGCGAAGTCGATGTGCTCCAGATGCTTGGTGGCCAGCGAGTAGCGGTCGGCGAACTTCTCGACCTGCTTGGGAATCTTGTACAGCGCCGAGCCCAGCGCTTCGATGTCCTCGCGCTCGATCGGGGTCATGAAGCTGTCCACCAGCGCCTGGCCGATCTTGTCCGAGGCGGCGCGTTCGCGCAGGCGCGCCAGCTTGAAGGCGTCCAGCGCGGGTTGGCGGTCGGACGTGCGCATCATGGCGTGCAAGGCCTTGGTGCTGTCGTAGGCGGCCTGCGCCGCTTCGTTCAGAAGCGCATAGAACTGCTTGCCGGAGCCGAAGATGGTCTGCAACGAGAACATGGGTGGAAAACTTCCTGCCGTCGAGGGAGAGACGGACGCCAAGCGCGAATTATGACCGTTCCATGACCTGTCTGGGTATCTCGGCGGCGCGGGCGGCCTTCACATCGGCATTTCCCGGCTCGAACCACCCTGTGGTTTGCTAACATGCTCCCGCGCCCTCGGGTGCACCCTATGGAAGACGACCCTATATTCCCCCGTTGCCGCCCCGCCCCTGTGCGCGCCGGCCAACCCAGTGCTCGCCCGCCCTCCCCTTCACTGACCGGGGAAGACGCCCGTGGTTGAGTTTCTGATCGTCATCGCGCTGATCCTGTTGAACGGCTTCTTCGCGATGTCGGAAATGTCCCTGATGACCTCGCGCAAGAGCCGGCTGAAGCAGATGGCCGGCTCCAGCAAGCGCGCCGCCCGCGCCCTGGCGCTGGCCGAAAGCCCGGAAAACTTCCTGTCCACGGTGCAGATCGGCATCACCCTGATCGGCATCCTCACCGGCGTGTTCGGTGGCGAGGCGATCGGCGAGGCCATCAGCAGCTGGCTGCAGGGGCTGTTCCCGGCGCTGTCGGCCTCGTTCGAGCTAGTCGGCAAGCCGCGCCCGTATTCGGTGGTGATCGGCAGCACGCTGGCGGTGGCGCTGATCACCTTCCTGACGCTGATCTTCGGCGAGCTGGTGCCCAAGCGGCTGGCGCTGCGCAACTCCGAAGACATCGCCGGGGTGGTCGCGGTGCCGATGGCGTGGCTGGCAAAGATCGCCGCGCCCGGCGTGTGGGTGCTGGCGCGCTCGACCCGGCTGGTGCTGCGCATGCTCGGCATGGGCAAGGACGAATCGGCATCGGTGACCGAAGAGGAGATCCGCATGCTGGTGGCCGAAAGCCACGAGGCCGGCGTGATCGATGCACACGAGCGCGACATGATGAACCGCGTGATGCGGCTGGGCGACCGCACCGCCGACAGCCTGATGACGCCGCGCAACCGCATCGCCTGGCTGGATGCCAATGCCGAGCCGGAGCGCAATCTGCTGGTGATGCGCGAACACGAATTCTCGCGTTACCCGGTCTACCGCGGCAGCGACCAGGACATCGCCGGCGTGCTGGAGGTCAAGTCGCTGGTCACGCGCATGGACGGACACGGCGCGCAGCTGTTCCAGGCGCTGCGCGACACCTTGTTCGTGTCCGAATCCACGCATGCGATGAAGCTGCTGGAGATCTTCCGCGAAGAACAGCAGTCGATGGCGCTGGTGGTGGACGAATACGGCGAAATCCGCGGGCTGGTGACCATTAGCGACCTGATGGGCGCGGTGGTGGGCCGCCTGCAGGCGGTAGAAAACACCGACGAGGACGCGCTGGTGGTCACGCGCGCCGACGGCTCGCTGCTGATCGACGGCTCGTTGCCGGTAGAGGAACTGCGCGAAGTGCTGGGTGCCGAACTGCCGGAGGCCGACGAAGGCGACTACCACACCCTCGCCGGCCTGTGCATCTACTATTTCGGGCGCATTCCGCAGGCGGGCGAATTCTTCGATTGGGCCGGCTGGCGCATCGAGATCGTCGACCTGGATGGCGCACGCGTGGACAAGCTGCTGCTGAGCCGCGTCAGCGACGAGGGCAGCGATGACATCGTCGGATAACCGCGTACCGCCCTCGGATGGAGCGGACGGCGCGCAGATGCGCTATCGCAACGAAGGCATCCGCAGCCTGCTGGCGGCCTTCAGCGAGGGCGATCCGGAGCATGTGCTGCGGGTGCGCGAGATCCTGGCCGATCTGCAGCAGAGCGCATTCGGGGTGTTCCTGTTCCTGGCGATCCTGCCGTCGTTCATTCCGATTCCCGGCGTGGCCGGCGGCATCAGTGGCCCGCTGACGGTGTTGATCGGGCTGCAGATGATGTGCTGCCTGCGCAAGCCATGGGTGCCGCGTTTCATCGGCGATCGCGGGCCGCGCCGCAGCACCAGCCAGCGTTTCGTTGCGCGGCTTGCGCCGACGCTGCAGCGCCTGGACCGGCTGCTCAAGCCACGCCTGCACGGCATGCTGGACCGGATGCCGGCGCAGATGTTCACCGGCGTGCTGCTGGTGCTGGTCGGCATCCTGTTGACGCTGCCGATTCCCTTCACCAACTACATCT
The DNA here is from genome assembly GCF_056725285.1 of Xanthomonas sp. NCPPB 1826. Classification (NCBI taxonomy): domain Bacteria; kingdom Pseudomonadati; phylum Pseudomonadota; class Gammaproteobacteria; order Lysobacterales; family Lysobacteraceae; genus Xanthomonas; species Xanthomonas sp. NCPPB 1826. The sequence continues at coordinate 2,090,241 of NZ_CM161521.1, read as the reverse complement.
TCGGGCTGATCCTGCTGCTGTTTGCGCTGGCTCTGCTAGAGCGCGACGGCGCATTGCTGCTGGTGGGCTGGGCCGCTGCGCTGATCTCGGTGGCGGTGTTCGGCGTCACCTCGGACCAGTTGCTGGACCTGATCCGCGGTTGGTGGCCGGCCGCCTGGCGCTGAGCGCGCGACGGCCGGCGCACCTGGAGCGCAGTTACTTCAGATCGACCACGCGGTTGTCCGACAGGCTGCCGGTATCGTCGGTCACGGCCGTCATCACGAAGTACAGCGCCTTGCCGAGCAGCCCGCTCGGGCCATCCCAGTACTCGGCCGACTCGGCGCGCACATGGATCAGGCGCAGGTTCGGGTCGTCCTTGCCACCTGGGAAGAACACCTTCATCGCCGGCGACCACAGCTGCTCGATCTTGGCGCGGTCATCGACCACGCGTGCGGTACCGGCGACCGATACGTAGCTGTTCTTCGAGGCCGAGGCATAGGCCACGTTGACGCGCGGATCGGCGGCGATTTCGGCCACCTTGGGGCTGTCGGCGGCGGTGGCGAACCACAGGTCGCCATCGAATTCGACTTCCTGCGTTCCCAACGGCCGGCTCACCAACTTGCCGTCGGCCGACACGGTCGTGAACATCGCGATGTCCACGCCGCGGATCAATTCCGCCAACTGCTTGATGCTCTCGCTGCGTTCCTGAAATTGCATGCTGGTGTTCCCAATGGAGGTGCATGCATCTGAGCGGATCGCCGCGCAAAGCGACGTGAATCACGCAGGAGTCACGTCCAGTTCGCGGCAGGCCACGGCGGCGATTTCGAACGAACGCAAACGCGCGGCATGGTCGTAGATGTTGGCGGTGAACAGCAGTTCGTCCGGGGTGTGGCGCTCGATGAACTCGGCCACGCCCTGGGCGATCTGCTCCGCATCGCCCAGCACCGTGCACGCCAACGCTCGCTCCACGCCGGCACGCTCGTGCGGCTGCCAAAAGCTGTCGATGTCGTCGATCGGCGCGGGAATCTTGCCCGGCTTGCCGCGACGCAGGTTGACGAAGCTCTGCTGCTGGGTGGTGAACAGGCGGCGTGCTTGCGCTTCGGTTTCCGCAGCCACCACATTCAAGGCCAGCATCACGTACGGCTTGGCCAACTGCGCGGACGGACGGAACTCGCGGCGGTAGATCGCGACCGCCTCGTCCATCGCGTCAGGCGCGAAATGCGAGGCGAACGCAAACGACAAGCCCATCGCCGCGGCCAGCCGCGCACTGAACAGGCTGGAACCCAGCAGCCACACCGGCACGTCGAGACCGCCCCCCGGAACTGCCTGCACCAGCTGCCCCGGCACCACCGGCGCGAAGTAGCGCAACAGCTCGGCCACGTCCTGCGGGAAATGGTCGGCGCTGTCGAAATAGCGACGCAGGGCGCGCGCGGTCGGCTGGTCGGTGCCGGGCGCACGGCCCAGGCCCAGGTCGATGCGCTGCGGGTACAGCGAGGCCAGCGTGCCGAACTGTTCGGCCACCTGCAGCGGCGCATGGTTGGGCAGCATGATGCCGCCGGCGCCGACGCGGATGGTCTTGGTGCCGCCGGCGACGTGGCCGATCAGCACCGCGGTGGCGGCGCTGGCGATGCCCGGCATGTTGTGATGCTCGGCCAGCCAGTAACGCTGGTAGCCCCAGCGCTCGGCGTGCTGGGCCAGATCGAGCATGTTGGCGAAGGCGTGGGTGGTGTCGCTGCCTTCGCAGACCGGCGCCAAGTCGAGCACGGAAATGGGCGTCATCGGATGACTCCGGGGAATGAGTGATGTGCAAGAGATGGGGCTGGCCAGGCGGCTTTGCCACCTGCCCAGGTGGCGCTGGGGGGATTACAGCATTCCAGTGGTCAAACAACGGGAGGATCTGCAGCTGGCCACCGCCCCGCTCCGTGCCCAGGCCCGCGCCTCGTTGCACAGGCGCTGCAATGCAGGCGCGGTAATGGCGCGCAAGCCATGCATTCGCCTCGGAGAGAGGGGCTTCACGCTGTGCACGATGGCTGTTGATGTCTGGCGCTCGGCGGATCGCCTGCGAATGCAGTTGCCTGACCGCGAAGCGCGGGCACCGGGTGACAGGGCTGCTGGCTATGATGGACACCGCATTAGCAGCGCCTGCATGACGATGGCTTCGACCGCTCCGCTTGACCCCGCTTCCGCCACCGTGCACATCGCCGCGCGGATCGATCGGCTGCCGGCCAGCGCCACGCTGTGGCGGCTGGTCGGCCTGCTCGCGCTGGGTGGATTTTTCGAGTTGTACGACCTGTTCCAGACCGCCTACATCAGCCCCGGGCTGATCCGCGACGGCATCTTTGCCAGCGCTGCCGATGGCGCGTTCGGCATGTCCGACCAGGCCGCGTTTGCGGCGGCGACGTTTCTGGGCCTGTTCGTCGGCGCGGCCCTGCTGAGTCCGTTCGCCGACCGCTTCGGGCGCCGTCCGGTGTTCACCTTTGCCCTGATCTGGTACACCGCCGCGACCGTGGCGATGGGCCTGCAGCACACCGCCACCGGGGTCATCGTGCTGCGCTTGGTGGTCGGGATCGGCCTGGGCATCGAGCTGGTCACCATCGATACCTATCTGTCCGAGCTGGTGCCGCGGCATATGCGCAGTGCCGCATTCGCGTTTGCATTCTTCGTACAGTTTCTGGCGGTGCCTGCGGTGGCGCTGACTGCCTGGCTGCTGGTGCCGCACGCACCGCTGGGGGTGAGCGGCTGGCGCTGGGTGGTGCTGCTGAGCGGTGTGTTTGCGCTGGCGATCTGGTGGTTGCGCAGCCGATTGCCGGAATCGGCCCGCTGGCTGGCGGCGCAGGGACGCCATGCCGAAGCCGATGCGGTCTTGACCCAGCTCGAAACGCGCTGCGCGCGCGATCTGGGTGCGCCCCTGGCCGCACCGCAGCCGGTTGCCCCCTCGCCGGCCGGCGACATGCAGACCGCGATGCTGTGGCGTGCGCCGTATCGCGGGCGCATCGGCATGCTGGTGGTATTCCATATCTTTCAGGCGATCGGCTTCTTCGGCTTCGGCAACTGGTTGCCGGCATTGATCTCGGCGCAAGGCACCGGCGTGACCAAGAGCCTGGCCTATTCCTTTGCGATTTCGCTGGCCTACCCGCTGGCGCCGCTGCTGTTGCTGCGCTTTGCGCAGCGCTGGGAGAACAAATGGCAGATCACCGCATCGGCCCTGGGCGCAGTGCTGTTCGGCGTGCTGTTTTCGCTGCAGCATCAGGCGCTCGGCATGGTGTTGTGCGGGGCGATGATCGCGTTCTGCAATGCCTGGATGAGCTTTGCCTATCACGGCTATCAGGCCGAGCTGTTCCCCACCGGCTTGCGCGCGCGGGCGGTGGGCTTTTGCTATTCCTTCAGCCGTCTTTCCACGGCGGTGAGCAGCGTGCTGATCGGTTGGCTACTCGCCCAAGTCGGCAGCAATGGCGTGCTGGCCTTTATCGTGATCAGCATGTCGATCTTGGCCAGCGTGATTGCGCTATTGGGCCCGCGCACGCGCAATCGGGCGCTGGAAGAGATTGCCGGCTGATCGCGCTGCCAACGCGAGCACGCCATCTGGCATCACGCGTCTGAGCTTGCAACCGCATCGGCGTGGGCAGCGGTCTGCGCGGCAACTGCGGTGCCCAAGACAACAGTGCGATCGGCTACTGCGGCCAGGCTGGTGCGATGCGAGACCACCACCAGCACGGTCTGCGGCAGGCGTTGCCGCAGCATGCACAACACCTGCTGTTCGGCCTCTGCATCCAGTGCGCTGGTGGCCTCGTCCAGCACCGCCAGGGTCGGCTTGCGCAACAGCACCTGCGCCAGCAGCAGGCGCTGCGCTTCGCCACCGGACAGGCGCCCATCCGGGCCGTTGATCGGGCTGTCCAGGCCTTGCCCGTCGCGCTGCAGACGCGCGCCCAGGCCGACGTCGGCCAGCACCTGCCACATGCGTGCATCGCTGGTGCCGGGCAATGCCCAGTCCAGACAGGCGCGGACCGTGCGCTGCCACGGCCGCACCCCCTGGCCCAGGTAGGCGCCATGCCGCACCAGGGCGCGATACGCGGTGAAATCCAGCCGGCGCCCGGCCATGTGCGCGGTGAACTGCGCAGGCGGGGTCTGACCCGAGAGCACGTCCATCAGACTGCTCTTGCCGATGCCGGAGGGACCGACGACCAAGGTCAGTTCGCCGGGCAGCAACAGCAGCGGATCGAGAGCGAGCCTGGGCAACGGCGGTGCCAGGCCGATGTGTTCGAGATGCAGGGCGGCCGGCAACGGCTGGGCCGGTGCGGCCGACGCCGGCGGACGCGTTGTGCCCAGCGCCACATAGCGCCGCCACAGCTGCAACGCCGGCCACGCCGAGCGCAGTTGCTGCACGCTCTGGCGAGTGCTGACCAGATACGGCAGCAGGCGCCCGAGCAGCAGGCTGACGGTGATCAACGCAGCGCGGTCCGCGCCCTGCCACAGGTTGGCCAGCACCAGGATGCCGGCGATGGCGGCCACCGCGGTGGCTTCGAGCATCAGCCGGCTGCCCGCCACCAGCGCCTGCTGCTGCGCATAGCCCTGCCCCAGCCGTGCGGAAATGCGCTCGTAATGGCGGGTTTCCAGTGCTTCGCGCTGGAACGAACGCACATGCCGCAGGCGACGCGGGAAATCTTCGCTCAACCAGAACAGCTGCGTCATGTCGGCCACGTAATCGCGGCTGATACGTGCCTGGGCGTCGCTGCTGGAGATGCGCAAACCCAGCCACGCCAGTGCCAGCAGCAACGGCGTCGCCATCAGCAACGCGGGGGCGATCATGACCGCGATGCAGATGCTCACCAGTGCGGTCATGCCGGCCACCAGCAGCTGCAAGGCTGCACTGAAGCCCTGGGTGGCGATCTCGATGTTGTAGGTCAGCACATTGGCGATTTCCGCCGAGCTGGCACCGGACAGCGCCGGCAGCGGCGCATCGATCAACGCCGCATGCACGCGTTGCCGCAGCCCGATCGCGTAGCGGCTGGTCAGCTGTGCGGCCAGCCGTGCGCCATGCCAGCGCAGTGCGGCAAACACCAGGCTGACACCGGCAAACAGCGCCACCTGCATCGCCAGACCATCCGCTGAAGCCAGCGCGTAGCCGGCCAGGCGGACGGCATGACCAGGCTGCACCAGCGGCACCAGGCTGACCGCGACCAGGCTGCCGGCCAGTGCGGCCAGCAGCGACAAGCCGACATAGAGTGCGATGGTCGAAACATCCGCCGGCACCAGCGTGCCGACGAAATCGCGCCATAGCGCGCCCATGGGCTTGCGGTCTGCAGCCGCGCGCATCTCAGTCACGCCTGACCCTCACGGTGGCATGCGGCATGGCGTCGGCCTGAAAGAGGCCGCGCTGCTGCCGCGTTGCCGGCGCGCTCACCGCAACACCTGCAGCAGCGCGTCCAGCGCGGCCTGCGGATGCGCTCCACGGCGCAGGGTGAACATGCCGATGCGCTGTACCTGTTGGATAAAGCGCTGCCAGCCCGGTTGCCCGGCCGCATACGGTTGATCGTCTGCCAGGCAAGCGGCGATGCGTTCGGCGGGCATCGCCAGCAATGGCTGTGCGGGATCGCTCGCTGGCGTTGCCGACAGCACCACCACCGCACACAGCTGCAAGGGCGCGCGCGCCAGCTGCGCACGGCCGTGGCGGATGTCGATCTCGAATTTTTCCACACCGCTGCGGCGGCGGATGGTTGGCGAGGCGCTGATCCACGCGCGGGTGTCCGCATCGACCAGGCCCAGCGCGTCGGCGCGCAGATGCAGGAAATTGGCAACGCCGGTGGTCAGCAGACCCTCCGGCTCCACGAACACACCGTCTTCGGCGATGAAATCCAGGCCATGCAGCAGGCCGTGCAGCGCCAGGGTCGATTTGCCGGCGCCACTGGCGCCGAGCAACAGCACACAGCGTCCCTGCCGGCCCACGCAGGCGCCATGCAACGGCACCAGGCCCATGCCGCGCGCCGCCAGCAGGAACACCGAAAATTCGATCAGCTCATAACGCACGTGATAGGCGTGGGCGAGTATGTCGTCGGAAACCACCAGCATGGCGCGGCGCGCGGGCACCGACAACATCAGGTAATTGCAGGCATCCATGACGCCGCATAGCAATCCGCCGCTGGCATGAGTGCGTACCCGTGGCGGCTGTGCGCTCGAAGACGCGTGACCACGCGCCACCAGATCCAGCGTGATATGGAATTCCGGCGCACCCGGCAGGCGATGCGCGGGCAGGCCGGCGTAGGCCAGGTCCACCAATGCCAGCAGCGCCTCGCTGTCGCTTTCGAAGTGGAACAGTGCGCCGAGGATCTGCCGGCGCACGCAATGCCGACGCGGCCGATGTTCGCCGAACGGATCTGCTGCCACTGCCGCCGCATCCGGCGCGCCAGTGCCTGCGTCATCGCCCACCGGCATCAATTGCGCCAACGCAGCCGACTGCGGCATGCCCTTCCATCCATTGCATCGATCAGCCGGTGTGTGCCGAACGGCAACAGAAAGGTTGCCGCATCCGCATCGGCACGCGTGCCCAATGCACGCCAACGACGGCATGCCGATCGGCGCAACCAAAGCCACCTGCATCCGCACCTACTGCCGAGCCGAATGCCGGTGCCTGCGCACGCCGCCGCTGCGCGCACCTGGCGACAGAACGAGAGCCTTGTGCAGATGCTAAAGATCCAGGTCAGTCATTCGTATTTCCTGCGTTACGACCCCAAGCAATGGGAGCGCGGCAAGCCGTATCCACCGCTGGCAACGCTGCAGGTTGCCGCGTTATTGCGCGAGCGCGGCCATGCGCTGAGCCTGTTCGACGCGATGCTGGCCGACGACGTGCAGGACTACACCGGCGCCTTGCACGCTGCGCAGCCGGATCTAGTGGTGTTCTACGAGGACAACTTCAACTTCCTCACCAAGATGTGCCTGAGCCGCATGCGCGAGGCGGCCTGCCAAATGATTGCGCAAGCGCGCGCGGCCGGCTGCCGCGTGCTGGTGGCCGGATCGGATGCATCCGACAACCCGGATGTGTTTCTGGCTGCCGGCGCGCATGCGGTGTTGATCGGCGAAGGCATTGCACCACTGCTCGAACTGGTGGCGCGCGTCGAAGAAGATCCCATCATCGATACAGACGCCTGGCTCGCGGGCGTTGCACGTATCGCCGTCAGATCATCTGCTGCAGCACACGTGCATCGTGGCGCGCAACCGCCGGACGCGCGCCTGAGCGGCCTGCCGGCCTGGGACCTGGTCGACATGCCACGCTATCAGCGATTCTGGCGGCAACGGCACGGCTATTTCAGCCTCAACATGGCCGCCTCGCGCGGTTGTCCGTTCCGCTGCAACTGGTGCGCCAAACCGATCTGGGGCAACCACTACAAGCGCCGCGACGCGGAAGACGTGGCTGCCGAAATGATCCATCTCAAGCGCAGCTTCCAACCCGATCACCTCTGGATGGCCGACGACATCTTCGGCTTCCATATCGATTGGGTGGAAACCTTTGCGCAGCGCCTGAGCGATGCCGATGGCGCGATCCCGTTCACCATCCAGACCCGTGCCGACCTGGCCAGCGAGCGTATGGCTGCCGCACTGGCGCGCGCCGGCTGCGCCGAAGCCTGGCTGGGTGCCGAAAGCGGCAGCCAGCGCATCCTGGACAAAATGACCAAGGGCACCGAGGTTGGCGAGGTGATCGCCGCACGCCGGCGCCTGGGTGCGCATGGGATCCGCGTGGGCTTCTTCATTCAACTCGGCTACCTGGGCGAAGAACTCGAAGACATCCTGGCCACGCGCGCACTGGTGACGCAGGCCAACCCGGACATCATCGGCGTCAGCGTGTCCTATCCGCTGCCCGGCACCAAGTTCTACGAAGAAGTGAAAAACCAGCTGGGCGGCAAGACCCATTGGCAGGACAGCGACGACCTGGCGATGATGTTCCATGGCGCGTACGACTCGGAGTTCTACCGCAGCGTGCGCGATCTGCTGCATACGCAGGTCGACCTGCAACAGGCGCGCGCCACGCTGGGCGCCGATGCGTTTGCACAGGCCTCGGACACGTTGGAAGCGCGCTGGTCCGCCTTGATCGCCAGCGAACAGCAACATCGCACCGCGCCGCTTGCCGGCGCTGCCGCACATCAACCGCGCCAGTTGGCCAGCGTGCTGGTCGGCTGACGCACAACCCGCCGACCTCGCTTCCCGACCTCACGTTGCCTTTCTCGGAATCTCCGCCGCATGCAGCCTTCCCTTCGCACCATCAAGCACGGCCTGCAGACGGCCACCGAACGGCTGGCCCGGGAATTGGCGCAGCCCGGCGAGGCGGTGCCGCAGTGGGACCGGCTGCAATGGCAGCTGGCCGCGGCCGCGGCGGCCGCACATGGGGTGTCGCCGCTGCTGCAACGCCGTTCGCTGTGGCAGGACACGGACTGGACCGCGTTTCTGCACGAGCAACGCAGCCATGTCGAAGACCGCCATCGGCGCATCGCGCTGCTGCTGACGCGCATCGACGCGGCAGCGCGTGCGGCGGGCATCGCCCTGGTCGGTCTCAAGGGCACCGCCCTGCATCGGCTCGGCGTCTATCTGCCCGGCGATCGCCCGATGGCCGATATCGATCTGCTGGTGGCGCCGGAGGATGCGCCCGCGGCGGCGGCGCTGTTGTGCGAGCTTGGCTATGTGGCCTCCTTCGAACAATGGAAGCATCAGGTATTCAAGCCGCTGCAGGGCGAGGCGGTCGCAGGACTGGGCGAGCATCGCGATGCGCCGATCAATCTTGAGCTGCATACCCGCATCCAGGAACGCCTGCCGCTGAGCAGCGTGGACATCACCGCGCGCATCCTGCCGGAGCGTCCGCAGCCGGGATTGAATCCCTACCCGTCGGTCGGCGCGCTGATGTGCCATCTGCTGCTGCATGCCGCCGGCGGCATCTGCCAGCGCAGCATCCGCCTGATGCATCTGCATGACCTGGCATTGCTGGCCACGCGCATGGGCCCGCGCGACTGGGAACAGTTGTGGGACGACCCGGCCATGGCACCGTGGTGGGCGTTGCCACCGCTGCTGCTGCTGCAACGTTATTACCGCAGCGTGGTGCCGCCGGCGGTGATGGCGCGGCTGCAGGCCGATTGCCCGCGCCTGCTGCGCATGCGTGCGGCCCGCCAGACCCTGACCACCGCCTCGTGTTCCAACCTGTGGTTGTCGGCCCTGCCCGGCATCGAATGGTCACGCTCGCTGGGCGAAGCGCGCCAGTACCTGCGCAACCGGGTGGTGCCGTCGGCCGAGAGCCGCAAGGAACGTGCGGATATGCTGCAGACCCAGTTGTGGCTTCAGGACCAGCCGTGGGTGCGGCAGACCCAGCTGCGCCGGGTGATGACGCGCCTGACCCGGCCGGTGCCGCGCACCGACATGCTGTATGTGGTGCGTGCAGCGCTGGACGGCTATCTGCAACCAGTCTGAGCGCGGCTGACAACGCTGCTGCGCTCACTGCCGGGCCGGCGCGGCCGGTGCCCTGAGTCGGCAGGTATCAGCCGCACAGTCCGATTCCGAGCGCGCCGTCCGCACCATCCATCGGCCGATCGCGACGTCTTGTTGGTCATTCCAGGACTGCAGCAGGCGTGCACAAGCGTTCGGCTTGTACAGTCGACCACCCTTGCGAGGATGTCACCACGTTTGGCCTGGCAGCCTCGTTGCTGCACCGCGCGTACTGCATGGCGGCCGCTGCAGGCTGCGTCCTTGCAGGCGCAGTCAGCGCAGCGGCCGCGCCTCGCACAGTTGCCGATACAGCTGCTCGAACAGCCGCGTGGTCAACGCCGCGTCCTCGCGTACCGCACGGCATTGCGCTGCCCAGGCCAGGCGCAGGCGCAGCTCGTCATCGGCCAAGACCTGGCGGACGGCTTCTGCCAGCCCGGCCCAGTCGCCCGGCGGCACAGCGAGCGCACACACCGGTGCCCACTCGACCAGATGCCCGACTGCGGTGCCGACGGTGGGCACGCCGGCGACCGCCGCTTCCAGCAGCACCAGCGGGCCGGCTTCGTGCAAGGACGACAGCACCAGCAGGTCGGCCGTCTGCATGATCGGGCGCAACTCGCGCTGGGTCTTGAAACCGAGAAAACGCACCTGCCCGCCCAGGTCCAGCTGGTGCACCAGGCGCTGCATGGCGCCGTCCAGCGTATCGACGCCGACCATGTCCAGGGTAAAGGCGACACCGGCGCGTTTGAGCGCCGCCATTGCCTGCAGCAAGGTGGTCTGGTCCTTGACCGGATTGAGGCTGGCCACATGCAGCAAGCGGGCGATGCCGCCGCTGCGTGCACGTGGCGCCGCCGGCGGCCAGGCCCGCAGGTCCACGCCCAGCGGTACCCGCTGCGCGTGGATGCCGAGCGCCGTCAGCGACTCCAGGATGGGCGCACTGGCCGCGGTGACGCGATCAGCCAGGCGCAGGATCACCGCTTCGCGCAGGCGCCCGCGCCAGCGCTGCCGGCCGCCGTAGCCGATGCCATGCAATGCGACGAGTTCGCCACCGGCGATATGCACCACGCTTGGACGACGCAACAGCCTTGCCGCGGCGACCGCGATCAGGCTGCAATAGCCGGAAAAAATGGCCTGGATCACATCGAACGGAGCACGCCGATGTTCGTCGACGATGGCGGCGATCGCGCGCGTGCGGGTGCGCCTGGCGCCGATGTTGTGCACGGTGGCGCCGCGCAATGCCCAGGTACCGGGCAACGGCTCCTGGTGCAGCACGAACACATGCACCTGGTGATGGCGCGCCAGCCATTCGATCAGGGTCAGGAACACCGGGATCACGCGGACCTCGCCGCTGCGGTCCACGCCGCCCGGGACCACCAGGGCCAGTTTCATGCGGCCCGCCCTGGCGCGGCCAGCAACCGGGTGTACGCATGCTTCCAGCGTTGCCCCACCGCGGCAAACGACAGCCGTGCATCGAAATGCGCGCGCACCTGTGCGCGGTCGGGGCGTTGCCGGAAGAGCCGCAACAGCAGTTCCGCCAGGGCCGAGGCATCGCCCACCGGCCACAACGCGCCGACTGCGCCGCCATCGCTGAGCGCACGAAAGGCCGGGATATCGGTCAAGAGCGGCAAGGTGCCGCAGGCATACGCCTCCACTGCGGCATAACCGCAGCTCTCCGCATGACTGGCGGAGACGAACAGATCGCAGGCACGCAGCAGGGTTTCCACGCGCGCATGCGGCACCTTGCCCAGCAGCTGCACGCAGCGCGCCAGCGACGGATCGGCGCGCAGGCGTTGCTGTACCTGCTCCAGCAACGGCGCCTGGTCGAACACGCACCACAGCCGCAGCCCCGGCAACACGCGCGCGGCCAGGGCGACGGCATCGAGCACGCACAGCGGATCCTTGGCCGCGCTCAGATGCCCGACCCACAACACGCAGGGGTCGCCATGCAGGCGGGTGTGCTCGCGTGCCTGCAGGCGATCGCCCGGCAAGAAGCGGCTGCTCGATTCGGGAATCGCAAACAGCTGCGTCCTGGCCTTGAACAGGCGCGCCTGTGCGAACGGCTGCGCCATGTCCAGCGAGGTGAACGCGATCCCGGCGGCGGCAGCGTAGCGACGCCGCCACACACTCCGGGCCCACCAGCGCGGCGGGCGATTGGCGTGATCCTGCAGCAGGATCGGCGTATGCGGCAGCAGGCGCGCGAGACGGCGTGCATCGCCGGCAAATTCCAGACCGTGGACATGGACCACATCGGCGCCGATCTCGCGCAGCGTCGCCGCAAGCAGCGCTGCGCGCTGCGCACTGCCGCGCGCGCCCAGCTCGACGAAGCGGTAGTCCACGCCCTGGCGGGTGAGCCGCAGGTTCAGTGCGGAGGCCTGGACTACCGCCACGCGCACTCCGGCGCTGGCGACGGCCTCGGCGATATCGGCCAGCGATGGCCATTGCGCGAACACCTGTTCTGCCGTCAGGCCGGCCGGCGTCGGCACCAGGTTGAGTTGCGCCACCCGCAAGCTCATGACAGCGACCACGCCCGGATTGCACGGCCTGCAATCGCGATCGGGCCACGTGCCGCGCAATGCGCGGCGCGCAAACGGCAAGGCTTGCCTGCGGCTGAAGTGGCCAGCATGACCGCCACGGCGCTCACGCGATGCGCCGCAGCCGCAACACCAGCGCGACCGGCACCTGCAGCGCGGCCTGATCGAACCGTGCACCGGGCGCGATGTCGGCCGGGTCCAGCATCGGCTCGGCCACTGCTTCGATCTCCATTCCCAGCGCCGCACAGGCCGCATGCCAATGGCTGTAGAGATGTTGCGTATGCCGCACCGCGTACTGCCGGCCATCGGCCTTGAAGTCGCGCCGCCAGCCCAGCGCATGCCCGATCGGATGCACGTCGCTGCACAGCACGATGCCGCCGACGCGGGTGACCCGATGCAGTTCTTCCAGCGCCGGCCATAGCCGCTGCAGATGGCCGACCACCAGGCCGCAGACGCTGAGATCGGCCACTGCATCGTCCAGTGGCAGTTGCTCCAGGCTGCCCTGTTGCAGGTGCATGCGCGCCGCTGGCCAGTGCTGCGACAGCTCGGTGTGCGCACGCTGCAGCATCTGCGGCGACAGATCCACGCCGGTGACCTGCAGCGCGCCGCGCCGCAAGGCATGCAGCATGTAGCGGCCACTGCCGCAGCCGGCGTCCAGCACGTGCTGGCCCTGCAACACGCTCGGCATCAGCGCGAGCATGGCGCGCTCCTCGGCCAGCATCACCGGATTGTGCGCATGCGGCGGATACGCCTGCGCCCACAGCGCATACGCCGCTGCCGGCTCCAGCGTCGGCACTGCGCTCACGACAGCGCACCGCTGGTGGCCATGGCCACGCCGGGCCGGTGCGCAGCCAGCGCCACGCGCTGCAGGCCCGGTTCCAGTGCCAGCACCGCCGGATCGGCCAGCGTGGCATCGAGCAGCTTGGGGCGGCCATCCAGCAGCACCGGCACGGTCCGGACGCCTGCAGCGTCGAACCAGTCGGCAAAATCCGGGTCGGCGATGCGCGGGACGCCATCGCGTATCACCGCACGCAGGTCGCTGCGTGTGCAGCCCACCACGCTGTCGGCCGGGTCGCCACCGCGGTCGCGCACGATCACCAGATCGGCCGCCGCCCCCGGCGCCAGGCGTCCACGCGTGGCCATGCGCAGGATGCGCGCCGATTGATGGGTGACCAGGCCGAACAACAGATCCGCGGCCAAGCCGCTGCTGGCGGCAATGCGCAGTTCTTCCAGCAGATCGCGCGAACCGCTGACGCGCGAATCGTTGCCCAACGCGAGCCGGCCCGCCATGCACAGGCGCCAGGGGTCGAGCGTGCGACCCAGCAGCGCAAGATTGCTCGACGGGCACCACACCACCGCCGCGCCGCACGCGATCACCCGCTCGATGTCGCACTCGCCCATGCCCACGCCGTGGATCAGCACGCTGTTGGAGGCCAGGCAACCGAGCCGATCCAGTTCGTCCAGCTCGGCGGCCGCCACCGCGTCGGTGCCTTCGGCCAGGTGGATCATCCAGGGATGCTCGGGCGAGGTGGCGGCAAAGCTGCCCTGCACCGGTGGGCCATAGCCGGTCCATCCCAGCGCATAGCTCCAGCCGAACTCGCGCAGCAGGCCAACCGGAAAGCCGGGCTCGTCCAGGGTGGCATGCCACGGGTCGTGCTGCGCCACGCAGGTGACGCCGGCCAGCAGATTCTTTAGACCACCGTGACGCAAACGCACCGCCTTGGGCACACGCAGGGCCGCGGCCACCTCGGGATGCTGGAAATGCGCCTGGAATGCCTCGATCCACGCATAGCTGTTGGGAAACGCCGCGCCCTGCGGCAGCGGCGGCACGCAGTTGACCTGCAGATGATCGTGCGCATTGATCAGGCCGGGCGCCAGCACATGCCCCTGCAGGTCCAGCCGCAGGCTGCGCGTGCCGAGCGTGCCGCCGAAGCGCCCCGCGCGGATGGTCAGCGGCGCGCGCGAGGGGCCGGCCAGGGTGATCGAGCGCGCGCCCTGCAGACAGACATCGGCCATGGACATCGGCGTCTCCACTCAGCGCTTGCGCATCACGATCAGGAAGTGGTCGCCCATGTCGCGCAGCAACGGCAGGCCGCCCAGCCGGTCGTCGCACTGCCCCAGGCGCGCGGACAGGCGCGGATGCCGTTCGCAAAAATCCACCAGGTACGGCGGCGGCAGGAACAGGCTCAACGCGCGATAGCGGTCCAGGACGAAGTGCTTGGCGAAGGCGCGGTAGAACTCGCGCGGCAGGTGGTACCAGGTCCAGATGGTGTGGCCGTTCATGCCCACCGCGGTGACCCCGCGCGCGGCGCGCACCGCGGCGCGTTTGAGCCGCCCACGCACGCCGTAATGGCCGATTTCCCAGGGGCAGATGCGCCCGATCACCGAGAACACCAGGCAGCCATCGGCGCGCAGCAGACGCGCGCATTCGGCCGCCACCGCCGGCAGATCCGGCGCGCAGTTGAGCGGGCCGAAGTTGGAATACATGCCGTCGAAGCTGCCCTGCAGCTGGTCGAGCTGCTGGATGCCGACATGGGCGGCGCTCAGGCGCTTTTGCAGGCCGTGCGTGGCCGCGCGATGGCGGGTGCGCTCGACCATCGCCGGCGACCAGTCGGTGGCCAGCACGTGATAACCGCGACGTGCGAATTCGCCGGCATCCAGGCCGGTACCGCAGCCCAGGTCCACCAGATGCGAGCCCACCGGCAGCTCGGCCGCGACGGTGTCCCACAAGGTGGTGCGCATGCGCTGGATCAACGCGTTGTTGCCGCGTGGGCCGTCGTAGTCGGGCGCAACGCTGTCGAACGCGCGTTGCGTTTCCAGCAAGCGCTCCGGGGCCACCGTGCCACCGCGCGCCGCATGCTCATTGGCCACCGACATGCGCAGCCTCCCACACCGATCCAGCTGTTCTCACGACACTCTCCAGACGCGATACCGCCAACGCGGCAATCGCTTGATTGACCGGTGAGTGCCTCGAGCCGGCGGTTTGGTTGCAGCGTGGGCAGCCTTGCGCAGCGTGCCGCACGGCGCTGCGCAGATCAGCCGGCAGCGCGCGGTGCGGCCACCGTGCGGCGCCGCCATGCATTGCGCAACACCGCCGCCAGCACCGCCAGCCCCGCCCCGCCGAGCAGGCCGGCGGCCCAGGCGGTGACGGCATTGGGAAACGCCTGCTGCTCGGGCACGTACAACGGCCACGCCAGCGAGGTCTGATAGGTGTAGCGCGTGGTCAGGCGGGCAATCAGATCGTCTCGTTCGCTCTTCAATGCGCGCACGGTGGTGTTGCTGTCGGTCAACAGCACGCCCGCCAGAACCTGGGCCGGCGTGGCCGCGGCGGCGCCCTGCCCGGCCTGCACCTGCTGCTGCAGCCGATCGCGGTTGCGGGTTGCCGCGCGCAGATCGTCGGTGAGGCCTTGCAGGCGTGTACGCGCCAGTGCGAGCGCCACTGCGTTGGTGTCGCCGTGCAGGCCCTGCAAGGCGCTCACCGTCGCCATCGCCAGCTTGCGCGCCTGCGCCGACGATTCGGCCCGGATAGTCACCCCGATCAGATTGGCATACGGGTCCGGGTCCGGCTTGAGGCTGCCGCGGTACAGCTGCGCAGCGCGGCTTTTCAGCGGCACGCCGGCCTGGCGCAGCACCGCATCCTGGAACAGCCGCGTCTTCATGCGGTCGATCACGCGCTGGAACGGCTCGACCTTGGGGTCGCGCCCGGCCGGCGTGGGGCCGATCTCGCCGACCTGGATCCAGGCGGTGGCTTCCCACTGCGGCCTGGCCAGGCGGGTAAAGGCAAAGGTCAGTGCAAGCACCACCAGCAGTGCGGCCAGCGCCCAGCGCCATTCGCGGCGCAGGATGCGCCACAGGTCGATCAGATAGATATCGTCGTGTTGAGTCATGGTGCACCGGCTCTGGAACAGGGTGAAGCGAAGCGGCCGCGCATTACGCAGCAGCGGTGGGTACGGCATTGCGGGTAGGCAACAGCACCGTGCAGGCATGCAACACCAGGCACAGCGCGATGAAGCCGAAATTGGTCCAGGTAAAGGCCTGCGGCGCGAATGGCGACATCAGGCAGGCATAGGCGATGCGCAGGAAGATCAGCACATGGAAGATCGACAGCGAGCTGTTGAGCAGGCGCACGCTCCACACCAGCCCTGCATACAACGCCAGCAGTGCCAGCAACGCACCCGGCGCGCCCCAGGCCATCAGGAACGGGAAGAATTCGGTCCCTACATTGATGTTGGGCGCATCCAGCGGAATGCTGGTGCCGGCAGTGGCGATCGAGCCACTGAACGGCACCAGCTGATTGACCAGGAAACTGGCGTTGACATAGCCCTTGGCCAGGATCGCGCCGAAGTTGTACGGCCCGGCGCTGATGTACAGCAGCAACCACTGCACGCCCTGCGGCATGGCGCGATACAAGGCACTGAACGGCAGGGCGACCGTGGCCAGCGAGCCGGAACGCAATGCGCCGAGGATGGAAAACACCCCGCCGCCGGCCAGCACCAGCAGGCCGATGGTCTTCCACGGCAGGCGACGTGCCGGATCGCGGCGCAACAGCATCACCAGCACGAACGAAAACAGCCCGGCAAAGATGCGGTTGCGGTCGATCACCACGATCGGAAACACGAATCCCAGCGTCAGCATCGCCGCGCGCAGTCCGCGATGGCGCACGCACAGCAGCGCGATCGGCGGCAGGATCCAGCACATGTTGGAGATGTGCCGCACATGCGCGCGCAGCGGACTCAAGGTGGCATACGAGGACGGATCGCTGAACAGCGGAATCGGAAACAGCGCCACATCCACAATGCAGAACAGCGTCACCACCGCCGCCAGCGTCATCACCAGGAACGCATCGCGAGTGCCGGCGTAACGGTAGGCGCGAAAGCGCTCCACCGCAGGCAACTGCACGCGCAGCACGGCATCCAGTACACAGGTCGCGGCGGCGGCAGCGGCCAGCAGCGCGATGCCGTCCGCATAGTCGCCGGGCAAGTTGTAAGTCAGAAGCGTCAGCGCGCAACTGAACAGCATCGGCAGTGCCAGATAGGTCGCCGGCCGGCGTAACAACGTGCTCATGCCGGTTTTACCGTGCTGCGCGCCTGCCTGGGCCGACACCTGGCTGGCAGCGACATCCAGGCATAGGCGAGCAGATGCCCGATCACCCGGTGCGGCCGGCGCTGCAGGAACGCCACCTTGGCCGCGATGTAGTGCGACTGCGCGTGCAGCAAGCTGCGCTCGGGCGCATCGAACAATTCCGCACAGCGCCGTGCCACCTGACGTGACTCGCTCAGGTTGGCGATGCGCGCGCGCACGTCCACGGTCTTGCTGAGGTTGTGGCCATGCAACCGGTACGCGCACACCGGCACGTCGACAAAACCCAGCGCATCACGCGCGGCCAGGCGCAGGAAAAAATCCCAGTCTTCGATCCGTAGCGACTCGTCCCAGCCGGCGCGCGCATCGAAGGCACTGCGGCGCAGCAGCGCCACCGCGCCGCCGACCGCCCACTGCTGGATCACCGCGCGGCGGATGCCGGATGCGGAGCGGTACAGGTCCACATCCACCCGATGCAGGTCGCGCATGGCGCTGCCGTGCAGCAGCTGCCCATGCTGGTCGACCACACAGGCATCGCCGATCACCGCCAGTTTCTGCGGATGCGCACGCAGGTAGCGCACCTGTGCATCCAGCCCGCCGGCCAGCAGATAATCATCGCTTGCACCCAGCCGCAGGTACTCGCCGCGCGCACGTAGCGCCAGTTCGTTGAGTGTGGCCGCCACCCCGCGATTGGCGCGCTGCACGAACTGCACCGGCAGCCGGTGGCCATGGCTGGCGATCCACTGCGCAATCTTCTCGCCGGTCGCATCGCTGGAGCCATCGTCGATGATGACCAGCTCCTTGCACGGGTACGGGTCCTCCAGCACGCTGTCCAGGCAGCGTTGCACGAAGCGTTCGTGGTTGAAGGCCGGGATCAGCACAGATACCAGCGGCCAGCGTGCACGCCCGAGGGGTTGGGTGGAATCGCTCATGCCGGCTGCACCAGATAGCGCCGCACCACCACGATGTTGAACAGCAGATACAGCACGTAGTTGGCGAGGAAGGCATACATCGCACCGATCAGCCCCCATTGCGCGGTGAACAGATACACCAGCGCCAGATAGCTGGCGGCAAACACGCATTCGGAGATCACGAACAGCCGCGTCATCGCCTTGGCCAGCATCACGTACGACAGCACGAAGGCGGCGATCTTGATCACATCGCCCAGCAGCTGCGGGGCATACAGCGGGGTGGCCTGGGCAAACCGGGCGTCGAACAACAGCCAGGTCAGCCAATCGCGACACAGGTAGACGCCCAGCGCCATCACGATCACCGCCGGCAGCACATGGCGATACGCGGCACGCAGCTCGCGCCCGAGCGCTGCGCGCTCATGCAGCGATGCCAGCTTGGGCAGGTAATACACGTTGATCGCGGTCGTGAAGAACAGCAGATACGCATCCGACACCCGGCTCACCGCCTGCCAGTAACCCACCTGCTGCCAGCCGAACTGCAGCGCCAGATGGTCGCGTACCAGCATGGCCACCAGCTGCGGCACCAGCGTGGAGGTCAGCGTCATCACCGAGAACGTCGCCAGCCTGCGCGTCATCTGCGCATCGAAGCGCATGCGCAACATCTCGCGTCGAAAATAACCGCTGCGCCGCAGCGCCGGCACGCCGGCCAGCAACCACAGCACCTGACCCAGTACCAGCGCCAGCAAGGCGCCCTGCAGCTGTGCCTGGCTGGACAGCCATGCCACCAGTGCCGTGCTCAGCACCGCACCGCTGACCTGCACGAATGCCAGGCGGCGTACGTCCATGAAGCCGTTGATCACCGCCAGGATGTAATTGACCAGTGCGATGCCCAGCTGCGCCACCGCCGCCACGCAGATCAGCGGCCGGTACGCCGCATCGCCAAGCAGGCGCTCGGCGATAGCGCCACTGAACAGCAACGCCAGTGCCGCCATCACGCAGGCCGCGCAGAACGCGTACCACAGTGCCGCGCTGAGCAGACGTGCCAGCGCAGCCGCGTCGTCGCGGTACTCGGCCACGTACTTGACGATGCCGGCACTGATGCCGCCGCCTGCCAGCACCGCCAGCACCGACATCAGATTGAGGAACTGGCCCAGCCGGCCGACCCCCTGCGGGCCGGCGTAGACCGCCACCAGCTTCACCACCACCAGCGCAGCCAGCAGCTTGGCCAGCGTCGCAACGCCGGTGTAGGCGCTGCTGCGCACGACATTCATGCGGGGGCGCCAAACGACTGGCATGCGGCAATCACGCGCGCAACCGACGCATCGTCCAGCGCCGGCCCCATCGGCAGGCTCAGCACATCACGGTGCAGCCGCTCGCTCACCGGCAGGCAGGCATCGCCCAAGGTGGTGTAGGCCGGCTGCCGATGCGGCGGCACCGGGTAATGGATCTGGGTATGGATTCCCGAGCGCAGCAGATGCGCTTGCAAGGCATCGCGCTGGGCGCTGCGCACCACGAACAGATGCCAGACGTGCTGCGCTTCGGCCACCACCGTCGGCAAGGTGATCAGGGGGTTGTCGATGCCGTGCAGGTAGCGCTGCGCCACTGCGCGGCGACGGGCGATCTCATCGTCCAGATAGCCCAGCTTGACCCGCAGGAACGCCGCCTGCATCTCGTCCAGCCGTGAATTCACGCCCTGGCAGAGGTGGTGATACTTCACCTGCGAACCGTAGTTGCGCAGCGCGCGGATGCGCTCGGCCAGGCGCGCATCCGAGGTCACCACTGCGCCGCCGTCGCCGAGTGCGCCCAGGTTCTTGGTCGGGAAAAAACTGAACGCCGCCGCATCGCCAAAGGCGCCGGCACGTCGCCCGTGAGCACTGGCGCCATGCGCCTGCGCGGCATCTTCGATCAGCATCAGCCCGTAGCGATGCGCCAGCGTCTGTAGCGCTGCCACATCCACCAACTGCCCGTACAGATGCACCGCCATGATGGCGCGCGTGCGCGGGCCGATCGCCTTCTCCACACTGGCCGGGTCGATGTTGAAGGTCGCAGGATCCGGCTCCACCGGTACCAGCACCAGATGGTTCTGGCTGATCGCAAGAAAGCTGGCAATGAAGGTATTGGCGGGCACGATGATTTCGTCGCCCTCGCGCAGTACGCCCAGCTCGCGATAGCCGCGCAGGATCAGCGACAGCGCATCCAGCCCGTTGCCCACACCCACCGACTGCGCAGCGCCGCAGTAGCTGGCGAATTCTTCCTCGAAGGCGGCCAGCTCCTGCCCAAGCACATACCAGCCGGCATCGATCACCCGCGCCGCAGCGACCTTCAGCTCCTCCGCATACCGCGCATTGACCGCGCGCAAATCCAAGAACGGCACATCCATTACAGCATCCACCGATAAAAATCCTGTACCACGGCGCGTGCGCCGAAACGTTCCTTTTGTTCGACCAGACCGTCGTTGAGCACCTGGCCGGCCTGCTCGGTCGAGATACCGAAGCTGAAGTAATGGCGCTGCGCATACACTTGGGTGATCAGCTCGGCCAGCAGCAGGCTCAGCGCATCCAGCTGGCGACCGCGCGTGGACACCGCCAGATACTGGGTATGCACGCTGCGACCGAAATCCAGCACCAGCGCTGCCGCCAACAGCTCCCCTTCGGCTCGCGCCTCATGCAGCACGATCTGCTGCGGAAACCGGCGTTGCAGCAATTGCAGCTCGTCCAGCCGATGGGTCGGCGCCACGTGGTGGCGCTGCAACACCTCGGTCAGCAGGGCATGAAATTCATCGAGTCGGGTGCTGGCCTGGACCTGCATACCGGCCTTGCGCGCCTTGACCAGCGAGCGTCGACGTTCGGCGCTGAACGCAAATGGCTCGCGCAACGCGATCGCCGAGGACAGATCGCGCCGGTACAGCTGCGCGCCTACGCGATGCAGGGCATACAGGTCTTCTTCGGCCGGATATGCGTGAAAGATATGCGGCACCGGCTTGTACACAAGCTCGCGCACCCCACGCGCGCGATAGTGCGCGGCGATCTGTTCGAACACCTGCAAGGTCGCACCCGCACGCAAGGCCGTGGACGACAGCAGGCCCGCATAGGTCAGGCCGGCGTGGCTGCTGACGCAGTCGCCCTCCACGTTCGCCGGCAACACCGCCACCACCTCGCCACCGCGTTCGATCAGCAACGATGCGTCCACGAAGCGGTCGGCGTGATAATCCATGTAGCCGCGCCGATGCAACACATTGCCATTGCGCGAGGACGCCACCAAGGCATCCCAGGCAGGCGCATCGCCGGGCAGATACGACCTAACCGAAAACATGGCGCCCCTGCAGGCCTGGCGGCAACGCGGCATCGGCCAGGCCGAAGCCGGCCTGCCCCATTGCATTGCCGTTGTAGAACATCAACACCCGATCATGCTGCTGGATCAAGGCCGGGTAACAGAGTGTCTGCGCATCCCAGCCCTGCTCGGACAGCTGCAGCCCCAGCTGACTGTCATCGCGCTGCCACTGCACACCGTCGCGACTGGACGCGAAACCCGGGAAATAACCGCCGTGCGTATCGCCGCGGGTGAAATACATCAGATAGCGATCACCCAGGCGATGCACGCGCGGACGGCCGATACGGTATTCGTCGTCCTGCGGGCGCAGGCACACCACATCGTCGGCAGGGATATGGCGCAGATCGTCGGTCTCCGCATAGCGGATGTGGTAGCGCGGATACGGCTGGCCGCCGATGGTTTCCCAATCGTCGCCCACCGCGTACCACAGCCGCCACCGCCCCTCCTCGAAACGTGCCGAATGCACCGCGGCAATCGTGCTGCGCCCGGGCGCGCGATCCAGCAGCGGAGTGTCCTGCAAGCGTTGGAAACGCTCGCCACCATCGCGGGACAGCGCAAGCCCGGTGAAGGCCAGGAACTTGGCCTTGGCCACGCGCTGGAAGCCAACATAGAACATGTACAGCCCATCCGGCCCGGCCACCACATCGCCGAGAATCATGCCGTTGTCGTCGAAACAGCCAGCGCGGCCGATATCCAGCACCGGCTGCGGGCTGACGCCGACGATCTGCGTCGGTACGTCGGCGCGCACGTCCACATAGCCGATCCGGCTCACGCCCTGCGCATCGCGAAAGCCCGCATAGACACGCAGCACCTGCGCAGACAACCGGTAGGGCGTCGGCGTCAGCGCGGCGTGCTGCATCCAGCCGCCCACGCCATCGCGTGCGACGTCGAACACCAGGCCGCGCTTGGTCCAGGCAAACATGCTCACAGCTCCACGTCGAAGCTGGATCTACCGGCCACCGCGCGCGCCGGCGAGCCAACGTAGACACGCTCGGCATCGGTATGCCGGGTCACCAGCGCACCCGCGCCGATGATGTTGTCGGCGGCGATGCGCACCTTGTCGCTGAGCGTGGCGTTGACACCGATGAAGCTGCCGCGCCCGATCTCGCAATAGCCGGAAATCACCGCATGCGAGGCGATGAAGACATTGTCCTGCACCACGGTGCGGTGGCCGATATGGTTGCCGCTCCACAGGATGCAGTTGTCGCCGATCCGGGTGAACGGCTGGATCACGTTGCCTTCGAACAGGAAACAGTTGGCGCCGATCTGCGCATTGCGCCAGACGAACGCACGCGAGCTGACATAGCTGGCGCAGCGATAGCCACGCCGCAACATGTCCTGGAAAAAGCGCGTCCGCAGGCGATTGAGCTGCGTGGCCGGGATGGCGACGAAGACCTCGTACTGTTCGGGCGGATAGCGCTGTTCGAGCTCCTCGTAGGCCACCACCGGCAACTCGGCCAGCGTGGGCCGCAACAGGAAGTCGCGCTCCACGCTGAAGGCCACCACCGTGTAGTCGCTGTCGTGCTGAAAATACTCGCAGGCGATCTGCGCAAATTCGCCTGCGCCCACGATCACCAGGGGCTTGTGCACGCTCATGCTTCCAACCTGCGTGCGTCCAGACCGCTGCCAGCGCGCACTTCGCTGAGGAACTGGTCGTAATCGAGAATGTAGTCGGCGGGATCGTAGAACTGGTCGGCCAGCACCATCAGCACGCAGTCGGGGCTGAAGCGATGCAGGTCGCGCCACACCATGCGGCCGAGCAGCAGGCCCTGCGATGGATCGTCCAGCACCACTTCCTGCTGGCCGTGGCCGTCGCCCTGATCCAGCAGGATCGTCACCGAGCCGTGCAAGGCCACCGCCAGCTGGTTGAGCCGCCGGTGTGCATGCTGTCCGCGATGGACGCCGTTGCGGGTGCCGAACAGGTAATACACACGACGTATCTCGAACGGGACATTGCGCTGCTGCTCCAACGAAATGAGCAGCCCGCGATCGTCGCCGTGGGTATGCAACTGGATGCGTTCGATGGCCATGATCGGAAGGGCGTAACCGCTGACTGCACGTAGTGCGACATGCCTGAGTGCGCCGGCATGCGCGAAAGGTTGCGCGGCGTCACGGCGCTGCGAACCCGTGTGCGCGCAAGCGCAGTCGCTGCCGCCAACACCGTGGCCAGGCACGTCATCACTGCACGGCGATGCAACCTTTCAGCGGCCGCGCCGCACATATCGGTGCACGTTCACGTGGCCGCAGCTCGGCCGGCGTGGGGAGCCAGGCCTGGCAGCGCACCGCGCACTGCCGGATCCAACGACACCAGCGCAGGACACCGATCGATGAGTTCATCCCCCCACGCGCCCGATGCGGTTGCAGCCGACAGTGTCAGTGCGCTGCCGGAGCAGTCCGCACTGCCGGCGCGCGTCATTCCGCTGCCCAGACCGATGCGCGTATTGCATTGGCTGACGGTGTTCTGCCTGGCCATGGCAGCCACGCTGATCCTGTTGCGCGCCGAGCTGGAAGGACGCGCCCTGCGGCAGTGGCTGATGGAAGGCCATCGCCACTTCGGTTTGATGGTGCTGCTGCTGTTCGTCCTGCGGGTGGGCCTGCGCATCCGCCTGCGCGCGTTGCCGCCTGGCCCGCCATCGCCGCTGCCGATGCGGCTGGCTGCTGGCGCCACCCACCTCGCGCTGTACGGCTTGATGGTCGCCCTGCCGCTGATCGGCTGGTCGTTGAGCAATGCCTACGCCAAACCGGTCTACCTGTTCGGACTGACGCTGCCCAATCTGGTTGCGCCGGATGAAGACCTGGCCGACACCCTGAGCACCTGGCACTTGAATGCCGCCTGGGTGTTGCTGGCCTTGGTGATCGCGCATATCGGCGCCGCCCTCTGGCATCACCTGGTGTTGCGCGATGGCCTGCTGCACCGCGTGCTGCCGGGAAAACGCCGATGAGCTCCGCCGTGTTGCCCGCCGCCTCCCGCTCCCGCAGCGCCGACCCCCGTACCGTCGAACAAGGACTTTCCATGCCTACTCCCCAGCCCGCTCCGCGTCGCACCACTGCCACGCGCACCGCTTCCCTGACCTCCTTGTTGTGCGTGTCCGGCCCGTTGCTGCTGCTGGCCAGCACCCAGGCGCAGGCGATTCCCTCGTTCGCACGCCAGACCGGTTCGTCGTGCGCGGACTGCCATGTCGGCTCCTACGGTCCGTCGCTCACCCCGTACGGCATGCGCTTCAAGCTCGGCGGCTTTACCGATACCGACGGCAACGGCACCAAGATCCCGGCCTCCGGCCAGGTCACCTGGACCCGGCGCAATCCCAGCCGCGGCGACAGCAGCGCACGCATCAACGAAGCGGACCTGTATCTGGCCGGGCGGGTCAACGACCACGTCGGCGGTTACTCCAAGATCCGCTCCAACAACGGCGGCAACGACACCTTCAACACCCAGCTCGACGATGTGGATCTGCGCTTTGTCAGCAAGCCGTTCCAGCTGGCCGGCAAGGACGCGATGGTCGGCGTCAGCATCAACAACAATCCCGGCGTGTCCGACCCGATCCAGGTGCTGCCCAATGCATCGACGTTGAGCCCGGTGTCCAATGCGGGCTCGGCCAGCATGCTCAGTTCGTCCTCGCTCTCCAACCGCGTGATCGGCGCCACCGTGTACGGCCTGTTCGACCGCAACTGGTACGGCGAAGTCGGCAGCTACAGCGCGCTGTCCACCGACGCGCAGGACCACCTGGGCTGGAACCCCAACGGCGACCCGGGCAAGCTCAGCGACACCGGTTATGCGCGCTTTGCCTACATGAAGGACATGAAGCGGCAGTTCTTCTCGGCCGGCCTGACCGCCATGACCACGCGCCGCCAGCGCTTGCGCAGCGGCGGCCCCAGCGATGACCTCACTGATCTGGGCTACGACCTGACCTATCAGTTCCTCGGCACCCGCGAGCACGTGCTGTCGCTGGCCTACGTCAACATCTACGAACGCCGCAAATACGGCAGCCCGCTGCTGCCCACCGACCCGAGCATGTCCCCGCGCGATCGCGGCAGCGTGCGCGACCAGAACATCAGCATGAACTACGCGTTCAAGCAGACCTACGGCGTGCTGGCGGCGCATCTGATCAACAGCGGCTCGTTTGATGTGGCGCGCTATCAGCCCTACGGCATCCCCGACACCACCGCCAATCTGATCCTGCTGTACTGGACCCCGTTCGGCAAGGAAGGCACCTACACCACCAATGCCAACGTGCGATTTGCGGCCACCTGGTTCCGCTTCGACAAGTTCAACGGCAGCACCACCAATGTGTTCGGTGGCGGCATTCCGATCACCAACCCGCGCGATCTCGACAGTTTCGCGCTGTCGGTCAATGTCTCGTTCTGATCCCCCCGCACGCGTAAGGACCCCCATGAAGTCATTCCACCAGACCCTGTTGTGTGCCCCGCTGGCCGGCCTGCTGCTGGCCGGCGCCCTGCTTGCCCCACCTGCGCACGCGGCCGACGGCAAAGGCGTTTTCATGACCGAATGCGCCGAATGCCATAGCGCCGCCCAGGGCAAGAACAAGAAGGGCCCGTCGATGTTCGGCGTGGCCGGGCGCCCGGCCGCCAGCCTGGCCGACTACAGCAATTACTCCGATGCGCTCAAGGCCAGCAAGTGGCAGTGGACGCCTGCCCAGCTCAAGACCTATCTGTCGCAGTCCTCCTCCAAGGCCTTGCCGGGCACCAAGATGAAGTACGAAGGCCTGGAAGATCAAAAGGAACTCGACGCGCTGATCGCCTACCTCAACACCCTGCACTGATCGCCACCGGCGCGCTGCCGGTTGGCATCCGGAAGCGCGATCGCCGGCGCATACCGGCACAGGTGCGCGTTGCCTGTGCCGGTTCCTTCGCGTATACGGACGGAACAACCGCCGTCGCAGCGGTCTCGTCTTGCGTGATGGGTCACTATCGCGCCCCTGTTCCATGTAGACGCCCACCCCATTGCCGAATGCCTTGACTGCCAGGCCCTACCCGCTCCGGACGCGACGCAGCTGCGCCTGCGACGGGCAGCCGTGGCTCGCGAGCGGCCACTGGGCGGGCCGGCGACGCTGCCACACGCCCTGGGGCATGCCGCACTGCCGGCACGCGCAGGCCGCACGCCGACGCGCCGCGTTGCGTCACTGCCTGCTGCTGGCCCTGGTGTTGGGCCCGGGCAACGCCATCGCCGGCACGGTCGGCGGCGCGGTGGCGCTGACCTCGCAATTGATCGACCGCGGCATCTCGATCGCGCCCAACAAGGCCACCCTGCAGACCGCAGGCTATTGGCTGCCCGCACCGGGCTGGTCGATGTCGGCGTCGGTCGCGCTGCAATCGCCCTCGCTGAGCAGGCCGGTGGCGGTGACCGCCCAGGCCGCACGCGCCTGGATGCTGGGCGACCGCTGGCAGATGCAGGCCAGCGCGCTGTATTACGGCTACCCGACCAATCAGGCCACGCGCACCTTCGACCGCCAGGAGGCCAGCCTGGCCTGGTCCTATCGCGACGTGCTGACCTTCTCGGTGTCGACCTTCAATTTCCCGCGCGCCGACCAGTCGCCGTGGAATGTCGCCATCGACGTTACCGCCAATATCCCGCTGCGCGACGACCTCAGCCTGACAGTCGGCGCCGGTTCGTCACGTTTTCCGGCGATGGCCTACGGCGCCGCCCGGTCCGGCCGCTATCAGTATGGGCAATTCGGCCTGCGCTGGAGTCGGGACCGATGGACGCTGAAGCTGGAACGCATCGTCACCAGCGACAACACCCCACGCCTGCAGGGCGGCCCCGGCGAAACGCCCTGGCTGGGCACCGCGTCGGTCACCTTCTGATCCCCACGCAACCTTTTGCCCGCCCGCGGGCACTGACATGCGTCCTAAGCCGTGCCTGCCTCGATGAATGATTCCGACACCCTGGGTGATGCCACCGATCGCATGCTGCTGCGCCGCATGGCGGCGGGCGATCGCGCCGCGTTGTCCACCATGTACACCAGCTATCACGGCCGGCTGTGCCGCTTCCTGTCGCGCCTGACCCGGCGCCCGGACATCATCGAAGAAGCCATCAACGACTGTTTCTGGATCGCCTGGCAGAAGGCCGGCGACTTCCGCGGCGATTCGCAGGTTTCGACCTGGATCATGGGCATTGCCTATCGCTGCGGCCTCAAATGCCTGCGCCAGCACGACGGCGAGGCCATCGACGATACCGCGGTGGTGGAAGACCACGCCCCCAGCGCCGACGACAACGACGACCGCGAGCTGCGCGACTGGCTCGACAAGGGCATGGAACGGCTGTCGCCGGACCAGCGCCTGGTGATCGAATTGGTCTACGGCGTCGGCCACAAGCTGGAAGAAGTGGCCGAGATCATGCAGTGCCCGGTAGGCACCATCAAGGCCCGGCTGTTCCATGCGCGGGTCAAATTACGCAATGTGCTGCCCGGTCTGGCCGGCGGCGCCCCCTATACGGAGACCATGCAATGAAGACGTTTTTCATCGCGCCTGGCAAGGAATGCTCGCACGCCTGGGAACTGATGCCCGCGGTCCTGCTCGACAGCGCCACCGAGGAAGAGAACACCTGGCTGATCGCGCACGTGGCCAAGTGCGCCTCGTGCAGTGCCGAGTTCGCCCAGCAGAACCGCCTGCGCCAGGCGCTGGCGCTGCCGTCTGCGGTAAAGCTGGACGCCAATGCCGGCCTGCAGCGCCTGCTCGGCCGCCTGGACGCGCCGGAGCAGGCCAGCGCGCCCGCGCCGCCGCCAGCGCGCCGCTCCGGTAGCTGGACGGTGCGCGCGTTGGCGGCCGCGGCGCTGGTGCAGGCAATCGGCCTGGGCGTCATGGGCGTCAGGCTGGCCTCGCCCGCGCCCTCGCACGACTACCGCACGCTCAGCAGCGCCACCGCACAGCCGGTGCCGCAAGGCGCCATCCGGGTGGTGCCGGACGCCAAGATGACCGTGGCCGACTGGGACCGCCTGCTGCATGCACAGCAGTTGCAGGTAATCGGCGGGCCCAACGAGATGGGCGCCTACACCGTGGTGCCGGCCCAGCCGCAACCGCCGGCCCAGCCGCAGCAGACCGTGCAGCAACTGCGCGCCAATCCGGGCATCCGCATGGCCGAGATCGTGTCCGCACCATGAAGCGCCTGCTCGCCATCGGCATCATCGCCGCCTGCATCGGCCTTGGCCCGCAAGCCGCCGCGCAGGAGCCGGCGCAAGCCGCCGCCAGCGCCAGCACGCTACCAGCGGCCGATGCGCATACGCCCGACAGCAGCCGCGACATCCTGCTGGCGGTGGCCAACCCGCTCAGCGCGCCACCAGCCCGCGCCGGGTCCAGCCTGATCGGCTACGCCTCCAGTTATTACGGCGCCGGTCAGAAGGCCGCCGTGCGCATGGAAGCACTCAAGCAGCGCTACAAGCTGCGCGAAGTCTCCGGCTGGCCGATCACCTCGCTGGGCCTGTATTGCGCCGTGCTGCAGCCACCGCCGGGGGTGTCGCGCGACGAACTGGTCAGCGCGCTGGCCGACGACGACGGCGTGGAGCTGGTGCAACCGGTGCAGGATTTCTCGGTGTTTTCCGCCGACGCATCGGAAAAGACCACCGCGCTGTCCGGCTACAACGACCCCTACGTGGATCTGCAACGCGGCTTCATCGCCACCGATGCGGCCAGCGCACAGACCGTCACCCAGGGCCGCGGCGTGGTGGTAGCGGTGGTCGACACCGGCGTGGACACCACGCATGCCGACCTGAAGGCGCGCATCCGCGACGTGCACGACCTGGTCGACGACTCGCCGGTGATGACCAGCAGCGACTCGCACGGCACCGAGGTGGCCGGCATCATCGCCGCCGGCAGCAACAACCATCAAGGCATCGTCGGCATGGCGCCCAAGGCCATGCTGAGCATCTACAAGGCCTGCTGGTATGCGCCCACGGTCGGTGCCACCGCACGCTGCAACACCTTCACCCTGGCCAAGGCGCTGGCGGCGATCAACAACAGCTCCGCGCGCGTGATCAACCTGAGCCTGGGCGGCCCGGCCGACCCGCTGCTGAGCAAGATGCTGCAGCACCTGGTGCAGCAGGGCCGCATCGTGGTCGCCGCGATGCCGCCCAACGGCCGCCTGGACGGCTTTCCCAACGATGTGCCGGGCGTGCTGGTGGTACGCAGCAGCAGCCCCACCGCGGCCATGCCCGGCGTGCTCAGCGCCCCCGGCAAGGACATCCTGACCACCCAGCCGAACGGCCGCTACGACTTCACCTCCGGCTCGTCGATGGCCACCGCGCATGTCAGCGGCGTGGTCGCGCTGCTGTTGTCGCTGTCGCCGTCGCTGGACGCCACTGCATTGCGCGAGCTGATGCAGCGCACCAGCAAGCTCTCCGACGGCCAGTTGCAGGTCAACGCCGGTGCCGCCGTGCAGGCCCTGGCGCCTCCCGCCAGACATTCCAACTGACGACACCGGCATGGCCAAGTGGATTCCCTTGTGGCTGCACAGACTCAGCTCGCCACCGACCTTCTATCGCGTGGCCGGACGCGTGCGTCCGTGGGCCTTGGGCCTGGCGCTATTGCTTGGTGCGGTAGCCGCCTACGGTGGGCTGGTGCTGGCGCCGCCGGATTACCAGCAGCACGATGCCTACCGCATCATCTTCATCCACGTGCCCAGCGCCTGGATGAGCCTGTTCATCTACGCGGCGATGGGCGTATCCGCGTTCATCGCACTGGTCTGGCGGATCAAGCTGGCCGAGGTGGTGACCATGGCCTCGGCGCCGATCGGTGCGGCCTTCACCTTCATCACCTTGTGCACCGGCTCGCTGTGGGGCAAGCCGATGTGGGGCACCTGGTGGACCTGGGATGCGCGGCTGACCTCCGAGTTGCTGCTGCTGTTTCTGTATCTGGGCGTGCTCGGCCTGTACCACGCGGTGGAAGACCGCCGTCAGGCGATGCGTGCGGCCGGCTTGCTGGCATTGGTGGGCCTGGTGAATCTGCCGATCGTGCACTACTCGGTGGTGTGGTGGAACACGCTGCACCAGGGCTCCACCGTGCGCCTGCTCGGCCCCTCCACGATGAGCGCGGACATGCTGTGGCCGCTGCTGACGATGACGCTGGCGACCAAGTGCTATTACGTGGCCAGCCTGTTCGGCCGCGTGCGTGTGGACCTGCTCGCCCTGGAAAGCGGCAAGGACTGGGCGCGCCGCATCGTGTTGACGGAGCGCACCGCATGACGACCCTGCTGGCGATGGGCGGTTACGGGCAATACGTGTGGACCGCGTACGCGCTGTTCGTGCTGGTGCTGCTGGCCGACCTGGCATCGCCATGGTTGCGTCGCCGCCGGCTGCCGCGCGAGCTGCGCGGCCAGCTGCAACGGCAAACGCCGCGGCGCACGCGCGAATTGTCGGCAACAGCGCCGCTGGAGCGTGACGCCCCATGAACGCCACCCGCAAACAACGCCTGTGGCTGGTGATCGGCGCGCTCGCCGCTGCGGCATTGGCGGTCACGCTGATCGTGCTCGCGCTGCAGCGGAACATGAGCTACCTGTTCACGCCCAGCCAGGTGCATGCCGGCGAGGCGGCCAGCTACCGGCAATTCCGCCTCGGCGGCATGGTCAAGGCCGGCTCGATCCAGCGCGCCACCGACAGTCTCACCGTCCACTTCACCGTGATCGACAAGCATGCCGCGACGCAGGTCGAATACACCGGCATTCTTCCGGACCTGTTCCGCGACAACCAGTCGGTGATCGCCAACGGGCGCATGCAGGGCGGGCGCTTCGTCGCCAACGAAGTGCTGGCCAAGCACGACGAAACCTATATGCCGAAGGAACTGAAGGACGCGATGGCCGAAGGCCATGTCGGCAAGCCGATTCCCGCCGCCGCGGTGCCGCTGTCTGCGCCGCGCTGATGCGGCGCGCAGGCTGTTCCTTCCCTCGATGATCCCTCTTCGCTGCACGATGCGATTCGCCCATGACGCCTGAACTCGGCCAGATCGCACTGATCCTGGCGTTACTGCTCTCGCTCGCCCAGGGCGTGCTGCCGCTGATCGGCGCCTGGCGCGGCAATGGCGCGTTGATGGGCATTGCGCGGCCGGCCGCGGTCGGTCAGGCGCTGTTCGTGTGGATGGCGTTCGGCCTGCTCGCCTGGTCGCTGCTGTCGCTGGATTTTTCGGTGCGCTATGTCGCCGACAACGCCAACATCGCCCTGCCCTGGTACTACCGCTTTGCCGCGGTGTGGGGCGCGCACGAAGGCTCGTTGCTGCTGTGGATCGCGATCCTGTCGACCTGGACACTGTTGCTGGCCGCCTTCAGCCGGCATCTGCCGCAGCATTTTGCCGCGCGCGTGCTGGCGGTGCTGGGGCTGGTATCGGTGGGCTTTCTCGCCTTCATCCTGCTCACCTCCAATCCATTCGCGCGGCTGTCGCCGATTCCGCTGGATGGCAACGAACTCAATCCGGTGCTGCAGGACCCGGGCATGACCTTCCACCCGCCGGTGCTGTACACCGGCTATGTCGGCTTCTCGGTGGCGTTTGCGTTTGCGGTGGCGGCCTTGCTGGGTGGCGAACTGGAACAGGCCTGGGTGCGCTGGGCGCGGCCGTGGACCAATGTGGCCTGGGCCTGCCTCACCGCCGGCATCGTCGCCGGCAGCTGGTGGGCGTATGCGGAACTGGGCTGGGGCGGCTGGTGGTTCTGGGATCCGGTGGAAAACGCCAGCTTCATGCCGTGGCTGGTCGGCACCGCGCTGATCCACACCCAGGCGGTCACCGAAAAACGCGGCAGCCTGCGCGCCTGGACCATCCTGCTGTCGATCCTGGCGTTCTCGCTGTCGTTGCTGGGGACCTTCCTGGTGCGCTCGGGCGTGCTGACCTCGGTGCACGCCTTCGCCGCCGATCCGCGCCGTGGCCTGTACATCCTGATCTTTTTAGTCGCGGTGGTCGGCGGCTCGTTGCTGCTGTACGCGCTGCGCGCGCCCCGGATCGCCAGCGGCAAACCGTTCGCCGCCGCCTCGCGCGAGACCGCGATCCTGATCGGCAACCTGCTGCTCACCGTGGCGGCGGCAATGGTGTTGCTGGGCACCTTGTTTCCGCTGGTGGCCGATGCCTTCGGCCTGGGCAAGGTGTCGGTGGGGCCGCCCTACTTCGGCTTGCTGTTCCCGCTGCTGATGTTGCCGGTGATGCTGTTGCTGCCGTTCGGCCCGTACCTGCGCTGGGGCAAGGCCGAGGCGGCGCCGTTGCAGGCACTGGGCACGCGCGCCGGCATCGCCGCAGTCGCCTGTGCGCTGGTCGGCAGCCTGTTTGCCGAGGGCCAGCCCAGGGCGATCGCCGGCATCGGCGTCGCCGCATGGGTGGCGGCCGGCACCGCGCTGTACATGTACAAGCGCTGGCGCGAGATGCCGCGCGGCCGGCGGTTTCCGGCGGAAATGGCCGGCATGCTGCTCGCGCACGCGGGCGTGGCGGTGTTCGTGGCCGGCGTGCTGGTGTCGGAAAGCCTGTCGGTCGAACGCGACGTGCGGCTGTCGCCCGGGCAGACCGCCGAGATCGCCGGTTACGCCTTCCGCTTCGACGGCGTGCAACTGATCGACGGGCCGAACTGGAAGGCCGAACAAGGCAGCGTGCAGGTCAGCCGCGATGGCCAGCTGGTCGCGCAACTGCATCCGCAAAAACGCCTGTACAGCAGCGAGCGCATCCAGACCGAATCGGCGATCGACCCCGGTATCACCCGCGATCTGTATGTCGCCCTCGGCGAGCCGCTGGACGATCAACACATCGAGTACGACTGGACGCTGCGGCTGTACTACAAACCCTTCATCCGCTGGATCTGGGCTGGCGGCCTGCTGATGATGCTGGGCGGCTTCGTCAGCGCCTGTGCCCGCCGGTTCCGTGCGCCGGCGCTCGCCACGACGGCGGCCACGGCACCCGCACACGGCACCAGTGTCGCTGCGCAGGAATCGCACGCATGAACCGTCTGCTGCCCTTGCTGGGTTTTTTGTTGCTGGCGGCGCTGTTCGGCTTCGGCATCTACTGGACGATGCAACACAACCCGCGCGATGTACCCTCGCCGTTGATCGGCAAGCCGGCACCGGCGTTCTCGCTGCCGCGGCTGGATCGGCCCGAGCAACGCGTCAGCCGCGACCAGCTGCTGGGCAAGCCCTATGTCCTCAACGTGTTCGGCAGCTGGTGCGCCGAATGCGTGCACGAACATCCGGTGCTGATGGCGCAGGCCAGCCGGCTCGAGGTGGCGTTGATCGGCTACAACTACAAGGACGCGCCTGCCGACGCCACGGCCTGGCTTGCGCAGTACGGCAATCCGTATGCGTTGGTGATTGCCGATGAAGCCGGCCAGACCGCGATCGATTTCGGTGTCTACGGTGCGCCGGAGAGTTTCCTGATCGATGCGCAAGGCGTGATCCGCTACAAGCACATCGGCGTGCTCACACCCGCGGTCATCAACGACGAGCTGCTGCCCGCCATCGCCGCACTGCCCAAGGGCACGCGGTGATGGCGGCGCGCTGGGTTTGGCGCTGGTACTGGCGCATGCACGGCCGGCAACTGCGTCTGCTGCTGGTGCTGCTGCTGGTGCTGCTGCTGGGCGTGCTGCTTGCGCCGCCGCTGGCGGCGCAGGCGGTGGACCCGCTGCCGTTCAAGAACCGCAGCGACGAAGCGCGTTATCAGCGCCTGACCGCGCAGTTGCGCTGCTTGGTGTGCCAGAACGAGAACCTGGCCGACTCCAACGCCGAGCTTGCGCGCGATCTGCGCCACCAGGTGTTCGCGCAGTTGCAGGCCGGCAGGAGCGATGCGCAGATCAAGCAGTACATGGTCGATCGCTATTCGGACTTCGTGCTGTACGACCCGCCGGTCAAGCGCGGCACCTGGCTGCTGTGGTTCGGTCCGTTGCTGCTGCTGGGTGCCGGTGCGGGCGTGGTGATCCATACCGTGCGCAAACGTGCGCGCGCCGGTACGCCGGTGGCGCCGCAACCGGAGGAAGAATGGTGATGACCGGTTTCTATGTCGCAAGCGCCGCGCTGGTGGTCGTCGCCTTGCTGTTGGTGCTGGTGCCGTTGCTGCGCCAGCCCGCGCGTAATGGCAACGCACGCTACACCTTGCCGATTGTGCTGGTGCTCGGCTTGCCGATCGCCACGGCCGGCTTGTATCGGCTGGTCGGCGCGCCGGATGCGATCGCACGGCGTGTGTATGCGACGGCGCAGCCCCAGGTACAACCGGCAGACGCGCCTGCCGTCGCCGCCGCGGGTGAGCAGGCCCGGGCCGCAGAGGCCAACGCCGACGCTGCGCAGGAGCAGGCGCTGGAGTCGTGGATGCAGCAAGCCAAAACCCACGAGCAGGACAACCGCCCCGCCGATGCGCGTGAGGCCTATGCGCAAGCGCTCAAAATCGCGCCGGATCTCAGCGCCGCCATCGTCGGCTGGGTGGCCGCGGACATGGCCACGCATAGCGATTTCGCCATCGACGCCAACTCACGCAGCCGCCTGCAACAGGTGGTCGCACGCGAGCCGGATCATCAACGCGGCCTGTGGCTGCTGGGCATCAGCGACTTTCAGCAGCAGGACTACCACGCCGCCAGCGAGCACTGGCGGCATCTGCACGGCCTGCTCGACGCCGGCTCGCCGATGCAGAAGGCGGTGGCCGACAAGATCGCCGTGGCCGAGTCGCTGGCCAGCGCGCGGCAATCCGGGCGCGCAGCGCCCTGACGCCAACCTCAGGCTGCATCCCTCATCAAAAACGCCCCGGTGCCAGCGGACGGCAGCGCCGTCGTGGTGTCAGGCGCGATTGACCGCGCAACGCCATCAGGCCGACGGCCCCAACACCTCGTGCAGCTTTCCGCTGAACTCGCCCAGCGTAAACGGCTTGGCGATCATGCTCATGCCGTCGGCAAGAAACTCGCCGCGATCGCGCGCAGTTTCCGCATAGCCGGTCATGAAGATCACCGGCAGATCCCGCCGCGACTGCCGCGCAATCTCGGCCAACTGGCGCCCGTTGAGTCCGGGCAGGCCCACATCGGTCACCAGCAGATCGATGCGCCGCTGCGAAGCCAGGATCGGCAGCGCCGCATCGGCGTCGGCCACCACATCGGCCTCATAGCCCAACTCGTTGAGCAGTTCGGTGACCAGCAGCCGCACCTGTTCGTCGTCTTCCACCACCAACACCTGCTGGCCGCGCCCGGCCACCACGGCACCGGCTTGCGGTTGCGGCGACAGCGCCTGCGGATGGAGACCGGCGGGCAGATACAGGCTCACCGTGGTGCCCTTGCCCAGCTCGGACTCCACCCACACCTGCCCGTTGGACTGCTGCATGAAGCCGTAGATCATCGACATGCCCAGGCCGGTGCCCTGCCCGATCGGCTTGGTGGTGTAGAACGGTTCGAACACACGCTCCAGCACGTCGGCCGGCATACCCGCGCCGCTGTCGGTCACCGACACCACCACGTAATTGCCCGGCGCCAGCGTCACCCCGCGCCCGAGTTCCAGCGGCTGCGCTTGGACCTGCAACTGCCGGGTGGCGATGCGTAGCTGCCCGCCATCGGGCATCGCATCGCGGGCATTGATCGCCAGGTTGAGCAGCGCGCTTTCCAGCTGGTTTTCGTCGACATACGCCTGCGGCAGGTCGGCCTGCAGATCGGTTTCCAGATGCACCGATTCGCCCAGCGTGCGCGCCAGCAATTCCTGCAGCGATACCACCAGGTCGTTCAGATGCAGATGCCGCGCTTCCAGCGATTGCCGGCGCGAGAACGCCAGCAGCCGTTGCGTCAGTGCGGCCGCGCGCAGAGCCGAGGCCGACGCCACATCCAGAAAGCGACCCAGCCCTTCGGTGCGGCCCTGGTCGATGCGCAAGCGCGCCAGATCCAGCGCCGACAGGATGCCGGTCAGCATGTTGTTGAAGTCGTGTGCGATGCCGCCGGTGAGCTGGCCCACCGCCTCCATCTTTTGCGCCTGGCGCAATGCCGCTTCGCTGGACTCGCGTGCCAGCATCTGCTGCTGCAGCTCGGCGGTGCGTTCGGCCACCTTGACCTCGAGCAGGCTGGCCTGCTGCTGGATCGATTCCAGCGCCAGCGCGCGCGCAGTGATGTCGGTGGCAAACACATGAAAGCCGTCCACCTGGCCGTCCGCATCCAGGCGCGGCATGTAGCGAATCTCCGCATCGCGCCGGCGTCCGTCGGCGTGCGGCCAACTGGCCTCCACCGTCAACGCCTGCCCGGCCAACGCGGCCTCGATCCAGGCGCGGCGCTGCTGCACCATCGCCGGCCCCACCACATCCACCATGGACCGCCCGATCACCTCGGCAGGCGGGATGCCGATCCAGTCTTCATACGAGCGGTTGGCGAAGCGGTACACCAGATCCTTGTCGATGAAGGCAATCAGCACCGGCAGTGCGTCGGTGACGCGACGCAGCTCGGCCTCGCTCGACATCAGGGCCGTCTTGCTTTCGGCCAACTGCGCCATCTGGTCGCGAATGACGAACTGCTTCTGGCGCGAGCGCAACGCAGTGGAGATCGCGCTCAACAACGAAGACGAACTCAGCGGCCGTTCCAGCTCGATGACGTTGGTCACTTCCGCCGGCAGCGTGGCCTGGCGCCCGTTGTGGCTGCCGCGCGGCGCACGCAGCAGCACGAACGGAATATCCGACCAGGCGGCCTGGCTCTGCAGGGCATGCGAGAACTGACTCAGATCCCCGCCCACCGCTTCCTCGGTCAGCACCACCACGCCGGAGGCATCGAGCAGGTCGTCCGCCAGCGCAGCCAGCGACCCGTACACCCGGCGCGTCAGTCCGCGCTGACCGACGATGCCGGCAATGCTCTCCGCATCGCGGCCGAACGGCGCGATGATGTGGACGATGGACCCATCCGGGTCACAGGTAGTCAAGTGGACGATCCAGCAACGGCGTATCGTCCCCAACGAAATGCGGAGTACCGGTCAGCACGCCGTGGAATTTCTCCAGCGGCTCGCTCAGATGGATACCGCCCGTCCCGATGCGCAGCTCGCGGATCGAATCCTCGTGCGCGCCACTGCGGTTCTTGATCACCGACAAGGCCTTGCGGATGCGCCCTTGCGCCTCGAAGAAGCGGAACAGGATGACGGTGTCGGCCATGTAGGAGATGTTGAGGTTGCCGGTGGACATCGTGCCGACCAGGCCATGCTGCGGATTGACCAGGAACGTGGTCACACCGCTCTGGTTGAGGTAGGACAGCAGCTCGTGCATCTGCAGCATCAGCTGCTTTTCCTGCGGCATCGAGGTGAGATAGCCGTTGAGGCTGTCGATCACCAGCACGCGGCAGTTGCGCTGTTCCACGCTGGCGCGCACCGCCCAGGCGAACTCGCCCGGGGTCAGCTCGGCCGGATCCATCTGATGCAGTTCCAGCAGGCCCGCGTCCAGATACTTGCGCAGATCCATGCCCAGGCTCTCGGCACGCGTCAGCAAGGTGCCGGTGCGCTCGTCGAATTCCAGGATGCAGCAATGCTCGCCGCGCTCGCAGGCAGCGGTCACGTACTGCAGCGCGATATTGGTCTTGCCCGAACCGGCAGGCCCGGTCAGCAGCGTGCTGGTACCGCGCAGCGGCCCCCCGTGCAGCAGCGCATCGACACGCGCCACGCCACTGGACACCGCATCGCCAATGAACGGCACATGGTGATCGGAGGCGATCAGCCGCGGAAAGATCCGCATGCCGCCGGTGGTGATGGTGAGGTCGTGGTAGCCGGCGATGAAATCCACACCGCGCAATTTCTGCACCTGCATGCGCCGCCGCGCCGCACCGAAATCCAGCGTCATGCGTTCCAGCGAAATCACCCCGTGGCACAGGCTGTGCAGATGCGCATCGCGTTCGCCGTTCTCGCCGGTGAGGTCGTCGACCAGGAACACGGTGATGTTGCGCGGTGCAAAGAACTGCTTGAGCGCCAGCACCTGACGCCGGTAGCGCAGCGAATCCTGCGCCAGCAGGCGCAACTCGGACAGCGAGTCGAACACCACACGCGTCGGCTTGACCCGGTCCACCTCGGACTGGATCAGCTTGATGGTGCCATCCAGCTCCATTTCCCACGGATGCAGAATGGACTGCTGGCGTCCATCGCCCAGAAACGCTTCGGCCGATGCCAGCTCGAAGATATGCAGCGCCTCCAGCGACCAGTTGTGCGAGGCGGCCACTTCGTTGAGCTCGTCGATGGTTTCCGACAAGGTCACGTACAGGCAGCTCTCGCCCTTGGCAGCGCCATCGAGCAGGAACTGCAGCGATGCGGTGGTCTTGCCTGAGCCCGGCTGGCCCTCCAGCAGGTACAGGCGGTTGGGCGGCAGGCCGCCGCGCAGGATGGTGTCAAGCCCCGTCGTACCAGTCGTAATGCGGTTTGCGATCATCGGCTTCAGATTTTTCATAGGTTTAAATTTATCACGGGCGCATCACTGGCCGCTGCGCACCAATGAATGGATCAGCTTGCTTGGCGCGAGCTGAGCGCCCGCGATACCGGTAGCGTGCTGTGACCTGCGCCGTGCTTTATGACAGTTCCGACACGTTCGTCACGCGCGTGGGCCTAGCGTTACGCATGAAGTGCATCGCATGGTTGCGATCGCTCGAGGACAGCGGTGAATCACGCATCATGTAACGCCCGTATCTTGTTGGTCGAAGACGACGATGCCATTCGTGCGATGACCGCAGATATCCTGGGTGATGAGGGCTACCAGGTCATCGCTTCGCCAGATGCCGAGCAGGCGCTGGAGCAGCTCAACCAGGCGCGTCCGTTCGATCTGCTGCTGTCCGATATCTGCCTGCCCGGCATGAACGGGCGCGACCTTGCCGACAATGCGCGCCGTCTGTATCCCGCCCTGCCCATCGTGTTCATGACCGGCTATGCCGGGTCCATTGCCAAACGCGCGGATTTTCTCGATACCGGCATGCGTCTATTGACCAAGCCGTTTTCTTTGCGCGACCTGCTGGGCATCGTGCAGACCGCGCTGTAAGCAAGCCCGACCGAATCATCGCCAGGCCTGCATGCAGGCCTCAGTGCGATTTGCGTTCCAGCAACTGCGCCACGCGGCGTTCCAGGTCCACGGCCAGAAACGGCTTGGTCAGCACCTCCATGCCGTCCTCCAGTTGCCCGGCGCCCACCGCCGCGGTTGCCGCGTAGCCGGTGACAAACAGCACCGGCAGCGTCGGCCGCGACTGCCGCCCCGCGTCGGCGACCTGACGTCCGTTCAATCCGCCGGTCAGGCCGACGTCGGTCACCAGCAGATCGATCGTCTCCTGCGAGCGCAGGCGCTCCACTGCGGCGCTGCCTTCGGCGGTCTCGATGACGCGGTAGCCCGCTTCGCTCAGCACTTCGGACATCAGCACGCGGATCGCGGTTTCGTCTTCCACCAGCAGCACCGTGCAGCTTGGCGCGGTCGAGCGCAGCGGTTGCTCGGTCGCCGGCACTGCCTCGTCCTGCGCCAGCACGCCATCGAAGCGCGGCAGGTACAGCGCCATCGTGGTGCCGACGCCCACCTCCGAATCGATCCGCACGTGGCCGCCAGACTGGCGGGTGAATCCGTAGATCATCGACAGCCCCAGACCGGTGCCCTGCCCGATCGGCTTGGTGGTGAAGAACGGCTCGAACACCTTGGACATCACCTCGGCGCTCATGCCGGTGCCGGTGTCCTGCACGCTCAGGCACACGTACTCGCCGATCGGCAGGTCCAGCTGCTGGGCGGCGCCGGCGTCCAGCACCCGGTTGGCGACGGCGATGGTGAGCTCGCCGCCATCGGGCATCGCATCGCGCGCGTTGATGCACAGGTTCAATAGCGCGTTTTCCAGCTGCGGCGCATCCACCAGCACTTTCCAGGGGTCGGCTGCAGGGCGCAGCTGCAAGGCGATCGAAGGCCCCAGCGTGCGCGCGATGATGTCGTGCATGCCCTGCACCAGTGCCTGTACCTCCAGCGCGGTGGGCGCCAGGGTCTGCCGGCGCGAAAACGCCAGCAGCCGCTGGGTCAACGCGGTGGCGCGCGCGGCGCTGGATTGCGCCATTTCCACGTAGCGCTCCAGGCGGTCGTACTTGCCCTGTTCGATACGCGTCTGCAACAGCTCCAGACCGACGCTGATCGCCGTCAGCAGATTGTTGAAGTCGTGCGCCAGCCCGCCGGTCAGCTGGCCGACCGCCTCCATCTTCTGGCTCTGGCGCAGCTTTTCCTCAGCCAGCAGCAGCGCCGCGCTGCGTTCGCGTACGCGCTCTTCCAGCGTTTCGGTCAGCTGGCGCAGCTGCTGTTCGGCCAGCCGCTTGTCGGTGATGTCGGCAGCGGTGCCGAACCACTCCACGATCTGCTCGCGCTCGTCCAGCAGGGGAATCGCGCGCATCAGGGTCCAACCCACCCGCTGATCGGCATCCAGCACGCGGTATTCCACATCCAGCCCGGTCTTGTTGATGATCGAATGCGCAATGGCTTCGGCCAGCCGCGCGCGATCGTCCGGGTGCACCATCTCCTGCTGCCAGTTCAAGCTTGCCGAGAGCGCATCGCTCAGCGCCCCCTCGCCAACCAGTTGGCGAAGCTCGCGCCAGTCGGCGCTGGCCGAGAAGATCGACTGCGAAGACGCGCGCACCAGCGCATCCAGCCGGCGCTCGCTCTCGCGCAGGGCTTCGCTGGCCAGCCGCTCGGCAGTGCGGTCGCGCAACACCTTGACAAAGCCGATCGCCGCGCCGGTTTCTTCGCGCAGCACCATCAGTGAACCGTTCGCCCAGAAACGCTGGCCGGACTTGCGCACATGCCAGCGCTCGTCCATGCCGCTGCCACTTTCCAGCGCCGCCGCCGCCTCGATCAGGATCTGCCGGCGCTCCACATCTTCCGGGGTGAAGGTGCGCTCCAGCGTCTGGCCCAGCATCTCGGCCTCGCTCCAGCCCAGAATGCGCTGCGCGCCCTCGTTCCAGGACGTGACCAGGCCGTGCAGGTCGGTGGCGATGATCGCGTAGTCCATCACGCTGTCCAGGATCTGCCGGTTGCGCACTTCCGCCTCGCGCACCGCGCGTTCCAGGCCGATGCGGTCGGTGATATCCAGGCCCTGCACGAAGATGCCTGAGACGGTGCCGTCGGCGCCAGCGATCGGCTGGTAGACCAGATCCAGCAGACGTCGCTCCACCGGGCCGCCCGGCTCGGCCTGCACGTTGTACGCCAGCGCATTGGCCGCATAGGCACGCCCGGACTGATACACCTCGTCCAGGCGATGCAGATGCCCCTGCTCGACCAGATCCGGCAGGGCCTCGGCCAGCGGCTTGCCGATCACGTCGCGGTGCCCGATCAGGCGCGAATAGCACGGGTTGGCGAACTCCACCCGATGCTGCGGACCGCTCAAAAACGCCATGAACATCGGCGCCTGCTCGAACAACCGGATCAGCCGCTCGTGCTCATCGGCAAGCCGGTTTTGCGCCACCTTGCGGTCGGTGACTTCGTTGGTGACGCAGAACGCGCCGCCCACACGCCCATCGTCCAGATAGATCGGCGAGAACGAGAACGTCCACCAGGTATCTTCCGGCGTGCCGTAGCGGTTCATGCCGATCGGCACTTCCTCGAAGCGCGAGGCGCGCCCCGCAAACGCCGCCTCGATCGGCGCACGCACCGCCTCCCACGCATCGGCCCACAGTTCCTGCAGCGGCGCACCCAGCGCATGCGGCTGCCGCGGTCCCAGGATCGGCGTATAGGCATCGTTGTAGAAGAAGGTCAGCGCATCGCCCCACACCACATACATGCTTTCCGGCGAGCTGAGCATCAGGCTGACCGCATTGCGCAGTGGCGACGGCCATTGCGTGGTCGGCCCCAGCGGTGTTGCGGCCCAGTCGTAGGCGCGCACGGCCTGCGCCATGGCGCTGTCGCCATACGGAAACGACGCGCTCATGCGGCGCCCGATCGTGCTGCCGTCCAGCGGCAGTCGTCCTGCGTGCAATGCGCACCGCGGTGCGCGGCCGGTTTACCAATCACCCAAACAAGCATCTTTGACGAACCATTGAAGAGGAACCAGGGGCCAACGCCGCGCATCGCCGGCTGGCAGGATCGGACCAGGCCGACCAGCCGGCCTGACCTGCCACCAGCGCCATCCGGCATCGCCGTGGGCGCCCTGCCCGGCGTGCAGCGCCCGCCTACGTTACAACACTCAGGTGACGATACCTGCTGACTGCGCGCCGCCCCCACCATGGCGCGCGTTGCCGCGCGGCAGCCGGCATGGATGTCTCGACGCGGCGCGCAGGCAATGCCCCGTGGTGCGCGTGCCCGGATAAAATCGCGAGATGGCCGAAAGGCGTGGCACGGTAACGCAGATGCAGGATCGCGACGTACTCATTCACCCACTGGCTGCGGTCGCACCGGGGTATCTGGCCAACCATGCTGCGCGGGTCTTCAATCGTCTGGTGGATGCGCAACTGCGGCCGCATGGCGTGTCGCTGGCACTGATCGGGCCAATCATGCTGCTGTCCTGGAAAGGGCCGATGCTGCAACGCGACCTGGTGATCGACTCGGCGGTGAAGCAGCCGGCAATGGTGGCCCTGCTGGACAAGCTGGAGGGCCTGAAGCTGATCAAGCGCTCCCCGGCGCCGCAGGACCGCCGCGCCGCGGTGGTCTCGCTCACGTCGCGCGGGCGCAAGATCGCCGAGATCGGCGGCAAGATACTGATCGATCTCAATGCCGATGCGCTCAAGGACTTCTCGCCCGAGGAGGCGCAGCAGACTGTCGCGTTCATGCAGCGCCTGATCGCCAACCTGGAGCAGCGCGACCAGGACATGTAATATCACTTCTGATATTTATTCTTCCGGGTGGTCTGTCATGGCGCGTCGCATCCTCATCACCGG
This sequence comes from Xanthomonas sp. NCPPB 1826, assembly GCF_056725285.1. NCBI lineage: Bacteria > Pseudomonadati > Pseudomonadota > Gammaproteobacteria > Lysobacterales > Lysobacteraceae > Xanthomonas > Xanthomonas sp. NCPPB 1826. The sequence goes on along the minus strand of NZ_CM161521.1, from coordinate 2,047,194 downwards.
CGCAAGCGTCGCCGGCAACACCGTGGCCTGGGCGCTCGCCCAGCAGGGGTTCGACGTCAGCGTCGTCGAGCAGACCGCGCAGTTTCGCGATGGCGGCCAAAACATAGACGTGCGCGGCGTCGGCCGCGAGGTCCTGCAGCGCATGGGCCTGGAGCAGGCCGCACTCGATCACGGCACCGGAGAGGAAGGCACCGCCTGGGTCGACGACCACGGCCATGCGGTAGCGACCTTCAAGACCGACGACATGGACGGCGATGGCCCGACCGCAGAACTGGAAATCCTGCGCGGCGACCTCGCCCGCCTGCTCTACGACGCCGCCCGCCAGAAGGCCGAGTACCGGTTCGGCGACCGCATCGCCAGCATCGACAACGACGGCGAGGCTGCCACCGTGCACTTCCAGAGCGGACGCAGCGACCGCTTCGATGCCGTCATCGTCGCCGAAGGCGTCGGCTCGGCCACACGCGAGCTGCTGTTCCCCGGCGAGAACGACCCGCGCTGGATGGATCTGACCATCGCCTACTTCACCATCGCACGCACCGCCGACGATGACCGCCTGTGGCGCTGGTATCACGCCACCAGCGGGCGCAGCATCTCCTTGCGCCCGGACCAGCATGGCACCACGCGCGCCATGCTGTCGCTGCAGAAAGCCCCCGAGGGCGAGCAGGACTGGGACATGGCGACCCAGAAGGCCTATCTGCGCGAACGCTTCGCCGACGCCGGCTGGCAGGCTGCGCGGGTGCTGGACGGCATGGACACCACCGACGATTTCTACTTCGATGCCTTGCGGCAGGTGCGCATGCCGCGCTGGCACGCCGGCCGCGTCGTGCTGACCGGCGATGCGGCCTGGTGCGCAACCCCGCTGGCCGGCATCGGCGCCACCCTGGCGGTCACCGGCGGCTATGTGCTGGCCAACGAGATCGCACGCGCCGCGACGCTGGAACAGGCCTTCGCCGCCTACGCCGACGCCATGCGGCCGATGGTGGAACAGGGCCAGGGCGTACCGAAGATCGGCCCGCGCCTGATGAACCCACACAGCCGGCTCGGCATCCAGCTGCTGCACGGCGCACTGAAATTCGCCAGCCAACCCAGCATCCAGAACATTGCCGCCAAGCTGATGACGCCGTCGATGAAGGCGCCGGATCTGTCGCGCTATGACTGAAGCCATCTGGATCGGCGGCTGGGCTGCGGTGGCGGCACGATGCATGCTGATCGACGCCTGCAATCGGCCGCAGCTTAGGCGCCGCGGCCGTCTCCACGCCTTGGTCACTTGCCGCGCCTGAATCCGCTTCTGCCCTGGCGCTGACCGGCACCGCAGCACTGCGCTGCGGCCGCGACCGATGGCTTGCGTTCTGCTCGCCCTGGCCTGAAAGCATTGCGAAGCCAACCGTGGATGAATCCTGCCGCGGCGAGCGGTTTCATTTCCGCTGACGCAAGCCGCTAACGAACAGGTCGAGACATCCTTCGTGCAGCGGCAACGCTGCCGACCCCATCGGTGTCCCGGGCGCATCGCCTCCCAGCTGTTGCTGGGATTCTCCCCGCTCTTCCGCTCGCCGGATCACCGATCAAACTCCCTATGTCCCTGCTTTCGAATCTGCGCATCGGTCAGCGCCTGGCCCTCGGCTTCCTCGCGATCATTGTCCTGATGGTGATCCTCACCGTCGTCGGCATCCAGCGCGTACGCAGCATCGACCAGCAGCTCACCGCCATCAACGAAGTGAACAGCGTCAAGCAACGCTATGCGATCAATTTCCGCGGCAGCGTGCACGACCGCGCGATCGCCCTGCGCGATGTCGTGCTGCTGGACGACCCGGCAGAGCGGCACACGGCAGAACAATCGATCGACAAGCTCGCCGCGGACTACGCCCGCTCCGCCAAGCCACTGGACGACATGATCGCGGCCTCCACGGACGCGGAAGAAAAGGCCATCCTCCAGCGGATCAAGGCCATCGAGCAGCGCACCATGCCGTTGATCGCGCAGGTGCGCGCGTTCCGCGATGGCGCCGACAAGCCGCATGCCGAACAACGCCTGCTGCAGCAGGCGCGCCCCGCCTTCGTCGCCTGGCTGGCCAGCATCAACGCCTTCATCGACCTGCAGGAGGCCAAGAACCGCGCGGCCGCCAAGGACGCGGTGACAACCGCGCGCGGCTTTGCAATGCTGATGGTGGTCTCCACCGTCATTGCCTTGCTGCTGGGCGCCACCATTGCGTGGTTGCTGACCCGCAGCGTGGTGCTGCCCTTGCGCCAATCGCTGCGGCTGGCCGAGCGCATCAATGACGGCGACCTGCGCAGCCAGGACCTGCCTACCAGCAAGGACGAATCCGGCCAGCTGCTGCGCGCCATGCAGCAGATGCAGCGCCGCCTGCAGGACGTGATCTCCGCCCAACGCAGCATGGCGGCCCGCCACGATGCCGGCGAGATCAGCTACCGCACCGACGCCCAGCAGTTCCCCGGCGAATACGGGCACATGGTGCAGGACACCAACGCCCTGGTGCATGCGCACGTGCAGACCCAGCTGCGCATGACCGAGGTCATGGGCAGCTATGCCATCGGGGACCTGGCCCCCGAAATCGAGCAATACCCCGGCGAGAAAGCCGCCATCACCGCCACCATGCAGCAGGTCAAGCAGAACCTGCGCGCCATCAACGCGCAGATCCAGCAGCTCACCCAGGCTGCCTGCGCCGGCAACTTCGCGCTGCGCGGCCAGCCTGAGAAGTTCGAGCACGACTTCCGCCTGATGGTCGAAAACCTCAACACCATGATGGCCACCTCCGACACCAACCTGGCCAGGTTTTCCGACCTGCTGCGGTGCATCGCCGATGGCGACCTGACCGTGCGCATGACCGGCAACTTCCACGGCGTGTTCGCCTCCATGCGCGACGATGCCAACAGCACCGTGCATCGCCTGACCGACATCGTCACGCATATCCAGACCACCTCCAACAGCATCGGTTTTGCCGCCGAAGACATCGCCAGCGGCAACCAGGAACTGTCGCGCCGCAGCGAACAGCAGGCCGCCAGCCTGGAAGAAACCGCTGCCTCGATGGAAGAACTGACCTCCACCGTCAAGCAGAATGCCGAGCACGCCGGCCGCGCCAATCAGCTCGCGCTGGGCGCCGCCGCCATCGCTTCGGAAGGACGCGACGTGGTTGGCCAGGTCATCGAACAGATGTCCGGCATCGAAGCCTCGTCCAGGCGTATTGCCGACATCATCTCGGTCATCGACGGCATCGCCTTCCAGACCAACATCCTTGCGCTCAATGCCGCCGTCGAGGCCGCACGCGCCGGCGAACAAGGCCGCGGTTTTGCCGTGGTGGCCTCGGAAGTGCGCACCCTCTCGCACCGCTCATCGGACGCCGCCAAGGAGATCAAACGCCTGATCGAGGACTCCGTGCAGCGCGTCGCCGACGGTGCAACGCTGGTGCACAAGGCCGGCACCACCATGGGCGAGGTCGTCACCAGCGTCCAGCATGTCACCGACATCATGGGCCACATCTCCGCCGCCTCGCAGGAACAGGCCGGCGGCATCGAACAGGTCAACCTGACCATCGCCCAGATGGACGAAACCACCCAGCAGAACGTCAGCCTGGTCGAAGCCGCGAGCACGGCGGCCCGTTCGCTGGAAGCGCATTCGACCCAGCTGACGCAGGCGGTCGAGGTGTTCAAGGTCAATGCCTCGGTGATCTGACTGGCCGGGTGGCGCGATCCTTAGTGACTGGCCGTATTGCTGCCTGCGCTCGCGCAATGCTGCGCACTTGCGCGGGCGCGTCACGGCGAAGTGACGCTACATCGCATTGATGTGGTCGCTACATCCGCACAGCGCACCGAAACATCAGCTTGCATCTCCACAACACACGGGCATGATTGCCGCCATGGAACGTCTCCGCCCCTTCCGCACGCTGGTGCTTGCAACACTTCTGGTCGCCTGGCTTGCCGCGTGCGCGGCGGCTGGCCCCATTGCCAGCCAGCCCATCGAAGGCCCGGTGTGGCTGGGAGAAATCGCGGCGGTCGATGGCCCCAAGGTACGTCCCGACCGCGTCATCGAAGACAGCCGTTGCCCGGCCGAGGTGCAATGCGTCGTGGCGGGCCGGTTGATCGTCAGGGCAACCGTGCTCGGCGGCGGCTGGTCCAAACAGATCGATCTCACGCTTGGCGTCCCGGTGCCTGTGGCCGATGGCCAGTTGACGTTGGTCGACGCCACTGCCCCGCCAGCAGACTCGGCAACGGCCGCCACGTCGGACATGCGCTTCACCTTTCGCTTTCAGGGTGGCCGCTGATCAAAATGCTTCAGGCCCGGGGCGATGCAGCACAAACGCGAGGCCCTGCAGGCGCCCACACGTCATCCAGCGCTGCTCGTAGCCGGTGAACCGAGGCGTACGCTTGTTCTCGCGTTGCAAAGCCTGAGAATCCCATCAGCAAACCGCCGGATGATGAGGGGCGCATTCGCCACCTGCTCAATGCCTGAAGTGGCAGTCCGTGGGATTGGGCGGCCTGCGCCAGCAGCGCATCGCTTTGTCCTGTCGCGGGATAAGCCAGCACCTGGAGTCCGCCTGCCTGGGGCTGGATCGCCATGCGGGAGCCAAAGATGTCGGTGAGCGCATCGACCAAATAGCTGCGCCGCTGACTGTAGAGCACGCGCATCCTGCGCAAGTGACGGGAGAAGTGCCCTTGCTCCATGAATTCGGCGACCGTGGCCTGTGACACGAAGGATCCCACACCGCCAAACTGCCCGGCTGCATCGGCGAAACGTTCGGCCTGGGCCTTGGGGACAACCAGATAGGCCAGGCGAAGACCAGGGAAAAGCACCTTGCTGAAAGACCCCGTATAGAGCACGCGATCATTGTCATCCAGGCTACTGAGCGCCGGAAGGGGCCTGCCGTGGTAACGAAATTCGCTGTCGTAATCGTCTTCTATCACCCATCCATTGACCTGGCTGGCCCAGTCCAGCAATTGCAGGCGGCGAGGCAATGAAAGTGCCACGCCCGTCGGGCTTTGATGGGCAGGTGTGACCACGGCGAATCGAGCCGCAGGGCTTTGCTTCAGACCTTCGCCTACGTTCAAGCCCTCCTCGTCTACTGGCACCGGCTGCAGCTGCATCCCGGAGCGTTGCAGGAACTGGCGGGCGAACACATAGCCCGGATCTTCGTACCAGCCGACATCCCCCGTTTTCAGCAGGGTGCGACAGATCAAGTCCAGGGTACCCGGGTAGCCTGCAGTCACGAACACCTGCTCGTATGTGCAGGCAACGCCTCGTGAGCTGACCAGGTAGTTGGCAATGGCACGGCGTAGCGGCTCATAACCTGCCGCTTCGGGGTAGGCCATGGCTGCCGTATCCAGCGAGCGCAGGTGACGCCCCGCCAGGCGTTTCCACACCTTGCAGGGGAATGCATCGAACGCCGGTACGCCGAGTTGGAAGGGCCTGCTGAGCACGCCTGCAGACGACGTGCCCAGCGAAGGCGCGGCGCGCGGCAGAGGGTGACTGTCACGCCGGCCAGCGCCCACGCCACGCGCCATGGGTGACACGACGGTTCCGGCTGGTCCCCTGGTCAGAAGGTAGCCCTCACTCACGAGCAACTCGTAAGCCTTCTCTACCGTTCCACGCGCAACCCCTACTTCGCTGGCAAGACTGCGCACCGAAGGCACCCGGTCACCCGGGCGCAGCCCGCCTTGCGCAATTGCGTTTCGGTAGCGCCAATACAACTGCAGAAACATCGGCAAGTCGCGCGCCGGCTCGCACTGCCCCCTCTCACTCATGTCCCACTCGACTCTTCAATTCTTGCCCCATCCAGCTGGGACATCAGTCTCCTAAAGTAGGCGTGGTCGCACAAGATGCGGCTGAAGTTCCGCCGGGCACCCGAACATTGCTCGCCGCTCATTCCTGTTCTGCGGCCTCATTGGCGCAACGGCAGCATCAGCGGGTTTGCCTCCTAAAAACGGCTGCTTGCTGCCACTGACTCAAGACTGGATTCTGCGTGAACACACTTCGTTTGCCTTACCAAACCCTATCTCCAGATGCCTATAAAGGATTTGGCACCACCAAGAAGGCACTGGAGAAGAGCAGCCTCGGCAAGCCCCTGATTGAACTTGTCTACCTGCGCGTTTCGCAACTCAATGGCTGCGCCTTTTGCCTGGAAATGCACGCTGCTGCGCTACGTGCCGGCAGCATGCCCGACGCCAAGTTGGACAGCCTGGCCGGGTGGCGGGTGAGTCCGCATTTCAGCGAACGTGAGCGCCTGGCCCTGGGGTGGACCGAGTCACTGACAGATATTGCAAACAGCCGAGCCCCTGACGATGACTTTGCTCTTCTGAAAGCCCATTTCAGTGACGCCGAGATTGCCGACCTGAGCTTTGCCATCGCGCTGATGGCCGCATTCAATCGTTTGGCGATTGGCATGCGTCAGTAAAGTCCAGCGCGTCAATGCAGACCGCCCGCTCTGTCTCGCAACGCTGATAGCCGCCAAGGCTGAGAACAGGAGCTTGACGGCCGGCTAGCGTCCGGCGCCAGCACACTGCACTGCTGGCGACTGCTCATTGTTGCCTTCGCTGATCCATCCAGTGCGTATGACTACGCTACGCACTGGATGGCCAGGTGCTGTGCATCGAGCGGAATGGCAAGCGCTGCCTTGCAGTAGCCCGGGCTAGGATTGCCCTCTGGCCTGGGGAAAACAGCGCTCCATTCGATCCGTCCACGCTGCCAACTGCTCAAGCGTATACGCCTCGATCGGCTTTGCCATTGTCGAGGAGGCCTTGTGTTGCGAAACGGTCGCAACCAAGGAGGAGGAAAGGCGATCCCAACACCGCATCAGCAGCACCGGCGATGGATGCGAAGCAACCAGGGCCTCAAGCACCGCGCCCTGCGCCACCCTTGCTGCCTGCAGGTCGCTCAAGGCATCCACAACCGCTGTCATCCATTGCTCGTTCAACTGCTCCATACCTTTCAACAACGTTGTGGGAGGCGCATAGCGTATCCGGATCCACATGTCCTTGGTGGTGCGTTGTGCCAGTCGGCGCAAACACAGCTGAACAAGCAAGGTGATGCCGAGTTCAAGCAGAGCATTTGCGTGACAGACGTCAGCGGTCACCACTAGCCAACGCAGTTTCTATAACGAAGAACCATCGCTTGAGATGATCGATACCAGCTGAAGTTGAGCGCGGCAATCAATGCTCAAGCTGTGATCAGGCAACTCAAGCCGCATGGCAAAGGCACCAGGGACATCGTCACTTCTGAGCTATTTGCAATCCAAGCTGAAACGAATCCCCGGCCACTACGTCACCAGAAAATGAAATGAGAACGTGGAGCGGCTGCCAACTGAAAAACTGTGCTGATGCAGACATTGCTTGAACTCAATGCAAACCCATCAGTGATGAAGGTTGAAATCAGCCGCTGCCAGCAGCGTCTTCACCGCACACGGCGACATCGGCCGGCCCCACTTCAATGCGATTCACGGTCGAGCGCCTGAAACAGCGCATGTCTCTCCTCTTCGTAGTCAGCAACCCATGCCCTCTGGCACAGGACGCTTGTCGTTCCCGTGGTTACCGTTCGATGACCTACTCGATCCTTCGTCCAGCATGTTTCAACAAGGCTCCTCAAGCGCACATATCCACCCGGGCATCCCTGCACTGGGACATCCTCTGGCACGCATCGCAGCAATCGCCGTCATCCTCGCACTGGCGCACTACCGTTGGGTGCAGTTTCCCTGGCGGATGCCGCTTGTCGGCATTCTAGGGATTGCCTTGGTCTGGCTGGAAACGCGCTCGCTGAGTGCCTGTGGATTAAAGCCTCAGCCGTCCCGCGCCTTGCTCGGCTGGACGCTGCTGCTGCTCGCGCTGGTCATCGGCGTCATCAATCCGTTCGTGCAACCGCTGATCGATGCGCTGACCGGGACCAAAGCCGACTACAGCGGCTACGGCGCACTGCTTGGCAACGTCAACGCGGCAGCCCACCTGGCAGGCGGCGCCTGGCTCAGCGCGGCGCTTGGCGAGGAACTGGTCTTCCGTGCGTTCCTGATGCACCACCTCGATCACTTGCTGGGCCGCTATCGTGGCGGACGCGTGATGGCGGCACTGGCAGGGGGAGCCCTGTTTGGCGCGATGCACCTGACCCAAGGCATCTCGGGGGTGCTGCTGACCGGGCTTGTCGGCGCGTTGTTCGGCTATGTCTATCTGCGATCACGACGCAACCTCTGGGCGATGATCCTGGCGCATGGCTTGATCGACACCTGGGGCATTGCGACGCTGTATCTGGGTTGGTACTAGCAGACACCCACCAGGATCCGCTTGCTTCGGTGCCTCACTGCCAGCAAATCCTTGGCACGTCATCCGTAGATGCTGGACGATAGCGGCTTGTCCTTCTCTACACGAGCATTGTCAGACATGACCACCGATAGCCTGCTCTCGATCGTTCAAGCGCAGCTTGATGCCTACAACGCCAAGGATATCGACGCCTTGCTGGCCACCTATGCTGACGATGCCGAGCATTACACCTTGCACGGACCACAGCTGGCCAAGGGGCATGCCATGCTTCGCGAGCGGTTTCTGGCCCGCTTTCAGGAGCCGGACCTGCATGCGCAGCTGTTGTCGCGGACCGTCGTCGGCAACATCGTCGCCGACGCGGAGCGCATCACCCGCAACTTTCCAGACGGGATTGGCCTTGTTGAGATGCTATGCATCTACGAGGTGATCGACGGAAAAATCCAGAGAGCCTCATTCGCGACGGGCGCACGCATCGACACCGCACCTGCCCGATGAAACATTTCAGGCGATCGGTCTAGACCGGGCGCCTTTTCAGGCCGAGCGTAGAAAAGCCATCGAGCGCATTCTGGTTTCCAGTGCACCGCCCTGCTTCCCGGCATTACCAGGTCACAGGGCGGCACTGGCTGCGCGCGTTATGCGGCCAATGCGAGCTTCGCCTTGCCAGCGACGCTGCGTGAGCTGTTGGCAACACTCTCCACCAACGCAGTCGCCTGATCCTCAAGTGCGCGGGCCGACGATGCCATGGTGTCAACCAAAGCGGAATTCTGCTGCGTCGCTGCATCCATCTGCGAGATGGTTTGATTGATCTGCTCGATGCCAGCGCTCTGCTCGTGACTGGCCGCGGCAATGCCGCTCATGATGTCGTTGACCTGCCGCACCGAGGAAAGCAGTTCTTCCATGGCCTTTCCCGCCACGTTGACCTGCTCCGCACCCTGCCCCACCTTCGCACCCGAATCGGCGATCAGGTCGCGGATCTCCTTGGCGGCCATGGTGCAGCGCTGCGCGAGGCTACGCACCTCGGACGCGACGACCGCAAAGCCACGTCCCTGCTCGCCAGCCCGCGCCGCTTCCACGGCCGCGTTCAGGGCAAGGATATTGGTCTGGAACGCGATGCCATCGATGACGGTGATGATTTCGCCGATCTTCCGCGACGATGCCTGGATTGCCGCCATGGTGCTGACGACACCATTGACCAGCTCACCGCCATGCAACGCGGTCTCCGCGGCCTTGCTCGCCAGCGAATTGGCCTGACGCGCACCTTCGGCGTTCTTGCGAACGATGCTGGTCATCTCCTCCATGGAGCTTGCGGTCTCCTCGAGCGCCGCCGCCTGCTGCTCCGTGCGCCGCGACAGGTCATCGTTGCTGCGCACGATGTCGCCTGCCGCACTGCTGAGCGTGTTTGCCACCTCGCCCAGCTGACGCCCGGCTTCCACGTCCATCAATGCTCCAACCGCACGCAACGGCGTGCCGTCGGCAGCGCGCTTGGTCAGGCCGCGTGCGCGGAACCAGCGGTACTGGCCGTTCTTGAGCTGCAGGCGATACTCGATATCGAAGTTGGTGCGGCCACTGCGGTCGTTCAAATGCGCCGCGAACGCGTTCAAAGAACGCTCCTTGTCTTCCGGGTGCAGCCGTGACGCCCAGCTATCGAGCACATTGGGAAACTCCTGCTCGGACTCGAAGCCAAGCAGGTGGCGGAACTGCTGCGACCACCAGAACTCGTTGTTCGGGTTGATCGGATCACCTGCGATCACGCTCATGTCCCACAAGCCATCGCTGAGCATCTGTGAGCCGAGCTCGAAGCGCGTCAGCGTGATGTCGAGGAACTGCTCGCGCTCGCGACGCTCGGTGATGTCGGTGAGCGAACCCGCCACCCGGAGCGGCAAGCCCTGCGCATCGCGCTCGGTGGTGCCGAATGCGCGGAACCACCGATATTCGCCGGATTTCAGACGCAGGCGGTTTTCGACGTCGTAGGGCGTCCGACCGCTGCGATCGGCAAGGTGCGCCGCAAAGGCATCCAGCGTCGGCTGCTTGTCATCCGGGTGCAGGCATGCGACCCAGCTGTCCAGGACATTGGGAAAATCCTGTTCAGAGGCAAAGCCCAGCAGCCGGCGCATCTGCGGCGACCACCACACCGGGCTGTCGGGGTGGCTGGGATCGCCGGCGATGACGCCAATATCCCAGAGCCCGTCGGTCGTACCGCTGGCGACCAGCTCGAAACGGCCCTCCAGATGGCGTAATGCGGTGGCCGCGTCTTCCGCCTCGGCCTTGGCCAGGTCGCGCTCCTGCTGGGCCGCATACAAGCGCTCGGCCATCTTCTTGAGCAGCAGAGCCGATCCGTTGTTGGGCCACTGCGCACTGCCACCTTTCAACGTGGCATCAACCGCCTTGGTCAGTGCGTCCACCTTGTGGCTGTCGGAGAAAAACATAGCGGCCTCTGCTGCTTGCGTTGGGGATGCGTCCCTAGCGGCAGCGATCGGCCGTTCTTGATGGTTCTTTCCCGATCCACCACCCTGGGCGAGTCGAGCATTCAGCTAAGCAAGAGCAGCAGTCCTGGTGGATCGAGCCCGCGGCCTGCTACTCCTTACCAAACGCGGCGGCGGTCACCCTGCCATGCCAAGCCGGTCGCTGCAGTCGCTCAACGACTTGTCAAAATCCTTGCCCGGCAGCTGCAATCCGGGGCACTCCGGCCCGCGGATGCAGAGAGACTGCATGACACGAGGCAAGCAGCGAGGACGGCTAGACGCCAGTCGGCTCGTGGATCGGGCAGCGATTGAATTCGGAGCGGAATCGGCGCGAGGCTGCCATCACGATACGGCGCGCCCGGTTGATGGCGCCCAGCGGCCGGTGCGCGGCCAAGGCATGCCACGGCGAGAAGGCGATGCGGTCTTCCAGCTGCTGCGAGTTCTCTCCGTCCCAGCCAGCCTGACACTCGACCACCACGCGCGCGACTGCCACAAAGGGGCTGATGGATTGCGACCACTCTATCGACGCATCCTCGACCGGCATCTTCTCCACGTCCCGGCACAGCTGCACGCGCAGCTCCCACTCGGCCGGGCTGTCCAGGGTGCTGATGGCGTGATGAACGGCCTCGCGCTGCGCATCCGGGGAGTCGCCAACTTCCTGCCCATCGAGTTCGACGAGATTGCTGGACACCGGCGCCAGCGAGAACTTGGCAATGTAACGCCCGTAGAGGTACGGCACCTGCGAGAAAAACGTCTCGCCCAGCGGATGAACCTGCGGCTGTCCGCCCATCTGCTTGATGCTGCCGCTTCCCCCACCGATCTTTTCAAGCGTGTGTTCGACACCCCGAAGCACTTTTGAAAGCGCCGCCTTGGCGCCTGGCGCCTTTTCCGTGGTCGTCGCCAGCACCCGGAAATTACGCAAGAACCCATCGGGACCGGGGGTGGTGAAGGAAGGGCCATTGACCATCAAGAAATCCTGGCTGTGCTTCTCGTCTCCGCCCTCGACGCGCTCGCCGCTGACACCCAACACCTTCAAGGCCAGAGCGCGCGGGGTCGAGACAGCATCGCTCAGTTGTTCTGCAGGTGGCGATGACAGGCGGATGTAAGCATCGTATTGCCCGGGCCCTGCAAACAGGCCTTGTCGCAGCTCTTCGGGCAGATCGTTGAATACGCTGAGCTTGGCGGTGAACAGGCCCTGTCCTTTCGCATGGACTGCGCGGTGCGCATGCCCTTCCTTTTCAGCCACGGTCGTTGCCATGTCAACGAACAGCGCTTCCAGGGAACGAATGGTTTCCTGTTCACTGACGCTGGGCGTTTCCAGATCGGGGCGGTATTCGACGGGCGCGTTCATGAGGTTCCTGGCTTTATGGCTGGTCAGGCCAATGTGCTCCACCCGCTGTTTACGCTCCGTCGAAGCCGGGGACAGTCACTTGTCGAGGGCCGTACACCTACTCTGTCCTACCCTTGCAATGGCAATGGCTAATAGACGCGCGATCCGGCTTACGCTGGGCATTCCTTTCGCTTTTCTAGTCGAAGCTGCCGCTTCGTTAGAGAAACCCGCGGCAGTCCTCGCAGGCGGCTGATTTTGCTCATTTCATGAACAATTTATAGCCAGGCCACGCCCCTGATGTTTTTCCTCGTTTGCTGCCGCAAGGCTTAACTCCCATCAGCACACCAACACACAGTAATCACTGTTCGAAAGACGGCGGTGTTGTCGCGCTGGCAGCCTGCGCCTGCATCGAGGTCAGGGCACCCGCTCAAACAACGCCATATCGCGTTGACCATTCAAGAGCAGCGAAAGCACGGCGCTGCCATCAGGACGCATCTGCATCCTGGCTTGGCTGTCGCTGAGCCCCCGGCAGTAGCCGCTATCGTTGGCACCGATCCAGGCAGTCAAAGCACCTGCCTGCGCGCGCTCTCAGAACGACATAAACCGGCCCTGTGCCGCCGCGGGTGGACAGGATTCCGCGCCAATCCCCAGGCGAAATGCTGTCAGCCGCAGCAGCCGGTGCTGCAGGCAGCACCAGCAAAGCGCGAGCGCCGAAATCATGCGAAAGATGTGACGCGGACGATGATGTCGACCAGACATTGGAAGCGCCCATGGCGAATTTGACCGCGTGGAAAGGCCGTCCCGGCGTTGCTCAGCATCGGCTGCAGCAATCGCGGGGACGGCAAGCAGATGATGGCCATGAACCAGCTGCTGCGCCGAGACAGACGGCAGAGATTTGCAGACGCGTTGGCCACATCGGTTGGCAGCTGCCCTGCGCACGGTCCGCTGCAAACGGTACGGCACTGCCCGCCATGACGAATCGGCGGGTCTCGAAAAAAGCGGGCGCCTTAGTGCTCTGCAGCGACATATGGCAGACCGCGACCGCGCCCGACGATGATGAGCACTACGTCTACGCTATAGCCCTCCAACGCCGCATTCTCTGCCGCCGTGCGCGGAAATTTGCGTATATGAGGCGGAAATAGCGACGTTCGGGGCGCTCTCTCGACGCCCATGCATCATGGCCTGCGCGATCACGTCGGCATCTTCCTCGTCGATACCGAACAAACCTAAGCGAAGCTGATAGCCCCAGTTGGCGCCGACCTGGGTGAAGGCGAGCCGGCCAAGCAGTGGCCGGATCGGGGTTTCTTCCGCAGACTGCCAAACGACATCCCGCCGCCAGGGCCTGAAGCCGCTTGCCATCTCCACCTGGTAAGGTGCGCTATCGCGCGCTGCGCCGATCGCGGTGAAGGCTTGGCAACGTTCCTTGGCCCCGAAGGTGACGGTCGGCGAATAGTAGATCACGCAGTCGCCCGGCCTGATGCGCCTGAGCGGCGCCGCTTTGCCGTGACAGACCTGCATGAAGCCGGCCTCTCGACCGATCCGGACATGCTCCGCCGAGGCGACGGCAATCCAGGCCTTGGACATGGCTCACATCTCCTCGTTCACGGTGTAGACGCGCAGACGATGCCCGTCCGGATCGGCGGCGACGAAGCTCCGACCGAAATCGAGGTCGGTGGGCGGCAGGGCGATATCCGCGCCCTTGTTCCGCCAATCGGTATGGATCGCATCGACCATGGCAGCCGTATCGACCTTGAACCCTATGTCGCAGCCGCCGCCCACAGCCGCCGGCGCGGGTTCCACGCCCGTCTTGCCCCAGAGGCCGAGCCCCAGGCCGGAGGGCAGGATGAACATGGCGAAGGTCGGGCTTGCGTCCACGGGTTCCTGCCCGAGCAGTTTCGTGTAGAAGGCGGCGCTCTTCAGCGCGTCGGTCACATAGAGAAGAATGCTGTTGCTGTTGGTCATGAGTTGCACCTGTCGTTCGTTGGACAGGCATGATCCTATGACCTGATGCTGCCAGTTTCCGGCAGTATCAAGCGTCCGGGCGCGGTATTTTCTGGATCTCCCGCCACTGTTTCAGCAGCACCTGACGTCGCTTGGGATAGCGGGCGTCGAGTATCTCCGCACAGGCGATGCGATCCGTGCGGAAGGAGCGAAAATCCTGGCGCAGTTCGCACCATCCGACCAAAACGCGCACTTGATCGAAAAAGGCGAGCGCGAACGGCCAAACCACACGCTCCGACCCTGTCCCTGATCCATCGCGATAGGACAGCGACAGTTTGCGTTCGGTGCGGATCGCTTTGCGCAGCAGCGCCGGGTCGATCGCGTCGGCCGGGATGTTGGCACCAGGCCCGACCAGCAGTGACGACGCATCCAGCTCGTCGCGCAGTTCGGGTGGCAATATGGCGGCGATCCGCGCCAGTGCGCTTCTCGCCGCATCACGCAGATGATTGTCTGCTCTGTCCGCTACCCAGCGCGAGCCCAAGACGAGCGCTTCGATCTCCTCTGCCGGAAACATCAGCGGCGGCAGAAGGAATCCCGGTTTCAGGACGTAGCCGACGCCCGGCTCGCCCTCGATGGTGGCGCCTTGCGCCTGAAGGCTGGCGATATCGCGATAGAGGGTGCGGATGCTGACGCCGATCTCTTCGGCCAGCACCTTGCCGCTCACCGGACGGCGGTGGCGGCGAAGCGTCTGGAGAAGATCGAAAAGGCGTTCGGAGCGGGACATGCAAGCAAGCTCATAGCCACTTCATGCTGCCATATAGTGGCAGCATGAGACTTGGCAGGTACAGCAGCCATGCGGCAATCGGCGGCTTTGGTGTCGCTATCGCGCAGAATTTCGCGCCACGGCGTGAAATCGGCGGGCTGGCGGAGAGAGTGGGATTCGAACCCACGGAAGGTTTGACCCTTCGCCGGTTTTCAAGACCGGTGCCTTAAACCGCTCGGCCATCTCTCCGATGCTGCTTTGCGTGACCGCCAAAGGCGTCGGGTGATCACGCTTGCGCCACGCGCGATGCGGGTGACGTGTGTCGATGGACTCCGCTTTGCGCGCTGCCATCGACCCGGGACTGCTCCCGGGCGCGCATTCTCGCATGCCCGGACGCGCTTTGCTAAGCGCCGCGTGTTGTTGAGCTGCGCAACTCTGCCAAGCGGTTCCGCTTGCCGGGTTACGCGGCGTTCTCGATTACGCAGCGCTGCCAAGCGACAGCGCTGATGTGCCGACGTCGACGACCAGGCGCAGCGCTTGGCCGGCTTCAGCCACGAACAGGCAAAGCGCTCAGCCAGCTTCAGCCACGGCCAGGCGCGGTGCGGTCGCGGCCGCACGCTTGAGCTTTTCGGCCAGCTCGGCGCAGTTGCCGCCGCAATCCAGGCGCGAGCGTTCGATTTCCTGCGGCAGGTGCTCGGCCAGGAAGTCGATGAACACCCGCACCGCCGGCAGCAGGCCGCGGCGCGAGGCGAACACCGCGTGGCAGATGCCTTGCGGGAGCGACCAGTGCGGCAGTACCACTTCCAGCTCGCCGCTGCGCACTGCCTGGGCGCACACGGTTTCCGGCAGCATGGTGATGCCGAAGCCATCGCGCGCCATCGACTGCAGCAGCGGGAAATCGAAGCCGGCCAGACGCGGCTGCAGGTCCACGCGGCGCATCTCGCCATTGGGGCCGTGCAGTTCCCAGCGCTGGTGCGCTTCGTCTTCGCTGGTGCTCATGGTGGTGTGGTTGGCCAGCTCGCTCGGGTCCTTGGGACGCCCGGCGCGGTCCAGGTATTTGGGGCTGGCCACCAGCAACTCCTGCACCTGGCCAAAGCTGCGCATCACCAGGCTGCCGTCGTCGTCCAGGCGCGATCGCACGCGCAGCGCGATGTCGTAGCCCTCGTTGATGACGTCGACGCGGCGATTGCTGATGTTGAGCTGCAGCCGCACCTTGGGGTACTTGGCCAGGAATTCCGGCAACAGCTTGGGCAGCTGGATCTGCGCCAGCGAGACCGGAACGCTCACACGTACAAGACCGCGCGGCTCGGCACTGAGACGATCCACCACCTCGCGCGCGGCCTGGGCTTCGGCCAGCATGGTCTGCGCGTGCCGATGCACGCTGGTGCCGACGTCGGTGACCGCAAAGCGGCGCGTGGAGCGCTGCAGCAGGCGCACGCCAAGATCCGTTTCGAGCTGGCTGATACGGCGGCTCAGGCGCGACTTGGGGATCCCGAGCGCACGCTCGGCCGCGGCGAAGCCGCCGTGGTCCACCACCATCGCGAAGTAGTACAGGTCATTCAGGTCGTGCATGGCGCATGCATCCATGGATAGAACGATAGGTAATATTTAACCACCTTTATTCCAACAGAGCAACGACCTGATACATCAGAAATGTAGTTCCTTGCAGCCAGACCATCGAACTCTTGCGCCCTGAGCTCCATCGTTTTCGCCGCGGCTACGCGCAGCACCCAGCGCAGATGTCGGCGGGTAGCGCTCGCTAGATCCGCCGGGATCTTCCAGGCGCCGCAACAGGCCGTGCGCCATGAACATGCAAACGGGGCCAGTGATGGCCCCGTTCTTGATCAATATGTTTAACAGCTACGCCATCTCAACCTGGGCGGCTGAGCGGCCGCGCGAGCAACATGCTAAACAAGGCTGACGAGCGAGCCGGAGCTGGCAGTCGCCAGTCGAGGCTGCCTGCCCGCCCGGAATCGAATATTAAGATGCATGCCCATTCCAGGCATCGGCCGCGTCCGCCTGGATGCCACGCAGCCGGAGCCTCGGCCGCTCTTATCCGATCCGCTCGAGCCCGCCCATATACGGACGCAGCACCTCGGGCACATTGAGCGAGCCGTCGGCGTTCTGGTAGTTCTCCATCACCGCGATCATTGCGCGGCCCACGGCGGTGCCGGAGCCATTGAGCGTGTGCAGCAGCTCCGGCTTGCCGCTGGCCGGGTTGCGCCAGCGCGCCTGCATGCGCCGCGCCTGGAAATCGCCGCAGTTCGAGCACGACGAAATCTCGCGATAGGTGTCCTGCGACGGCAGCCACACCTCCAGATCGTAGGTCTTGATTGCCGAGAAGCCCATGTCGCCGGTGCACAGCAGCACCTTGCGATACGGCAGGCCGAGTTTTTCCAGCACCACTTCGGCGCAGCGGGTCATGCGCTGATGCTCGGCATCGCTATGTTCCGGCGCGCAGGCGGTGACCAGCTCGACTTTTTCGAACTGGTGCTGGCGGATCATGCCGCGCGTGTCGCGGCCGCCGCTGCCGGCTTCGGCGCGGAAGCACATCGAATGCGCGGTCATACGCAATGGCAGACGCTCGGCATCGACGATTTCGTCGCGCACGACATTGGTCAGCGGCACTTCCGAGGTAGGAATCAGATAGCGGCGCGACTCGCCCACTTCGGTCTGAAACAGGTCGTCCTCGAACTTGGGCAGTTGCCCGGTGCCGCGCATCGATTCGGCATTGACCAGCAGCGGCACATTGGTTTCTTCATAGCCATGCTCGCCAACATGCAGGTCGAGCATGAATTGCGCCAGCGCGCGGTGCAGCCGCGCGACCGGCCCGCGCAGCACGGTGAAACGCGCACCCGACAGCTTGGCGGCAGTCTCGCCGTCCAGCCAGCCGTGCGGCGCACCGAGTTCCACATGGTCCTTGACCGGGAAGTCGAACTGGCGCGGCGTGCCCCAGCGCGACTGCTCGACATTCTCGCTCTCATCCTTGCCCTGCGGCACGTCGTCGGCCGGCAGATTGGGCAAGCCCAGCGCGATGGTCTCCAGCTTGGCGCGAATCACCTCCAGCGCTTCTTCGGAGGCTTTGAGCTCATCACCGAAACCGGCCACTTCGGCCATCAGCGCAGTGACATCCTCGCCCTTGGCCTTGGCCTGCCCGATCGCCTTGGACTTGGAGTTGCGCTGACTCTGCAATTCCTGCGTGCGCACCTGGATGCGCTTGCGCTCGCTTTCCAGCGACTCCAGTTCCGCGGTGTCCAGGGAGAAACTGCGCGTGCTGCGCAGGCGCTCGGCAAGGTCGGCGGGATGTTGGCGAAGCAGGGCCGGATCTAGCATCGGGAGTCTGTGTGTCGGTAGGAAGCGCGAGATTATCGCCTGTTCCGTCACCTGCTGCGATCGATTCACCGCCGCTATGCCAGAATTGGCCCGATCCTTCAGGTGAGCCCTATGCCCGCGCCCCGCCCTGCGTCCGATCGTCAGATCGTCCTGCGTCTGCCCCGCCACACCCTGAAAATTGCCGGTATCGCCTTCGTTGCCGGCCTGCTGCTGTTCCTGCTGGTGTGGGCCACCGGCCGCAAGGACGACTTCTACAAGGCCTCGCCGGCGCAACCGGCTGCAGGTGCGCAGGCCGACGACAACATTCAGCCGCTGCCCGCGCCGCTGCCGGCCCAGGACGGCGCCAGCGACATGCCCCAGGCCAAGCCACCGGAGGAAGCCCCGACACTGGTGGAAACTGCGCCGCCAGCCTCGCCCGCGCCGACGCCCTTGCCGGAGGACGCGGTTCCCGGCGCGCCGGGCGCAGCACCGGCAAACACCGCGGCGGCCGCAGGCGGAGATCGCCCGGTGCCGATGCAGGGCCAGATGCCGCCGCCACGCTATCCCTCGGCTGCCTTGCGTCGCGGCGATGCCGGCGACGTGGTGGTGCGGGTAGACGTGGACGCAGCGGGCAATCCGGGCGGGGTGACGCTGGTGCAACGCAGCGGCTCGCGCGATCTGGACCGCGCCGCGATGGAAGCGGTGCGTCACTGGCGCTTCCATCCGGCGCAGCGCAACGGCCAGCAGATTGCCGGCAGTCTGGATATCCCGTTCGAGTTCAAGCCGGCGCAGTAAGTCCACCGATAGCTGCGTCGCATACACCGCAAAACCGATGACCGCCGGACTGCAGCAATCGACGAACATCACTGCGCGTTAACCGGACAACGTGGGTCAAACCAGACCCCGACTCGGTTTGACCAAGCTGAATGTCTACCGCCGTTTAAACCCTCCTGAGTGCTCTGCCTTAGCTGGGCCTCAGGCAAGGCCGACCAGACTGGCCACGTCATCCCAAAGATGCGCCAGGAGGCCGGCCATGTCCTTCATCTCCAATCCCTCGTCACACCCCACCCAGGCACTGCCGCCCCGCCCCGTGCATGCGGAAGACCGCGTGGGCGACGACATGGCCGACGGCGCCTCGCCATGGCTGTGGGCGACCCTGCTGGCGCTGCTGGTGGTGGTGCCGACCTGGTGGTGGGCCCGCCATAGCGATGAATCGTTTGCGACCGATACGCGCCCTGCGCCTGCGGCCAGTCGGCAGATCCTGCCGACCTCGGAGGGCCCGCGTGCGATGACCATGATTGCGCACCAACCCGCGCGCGCGCCGATCAGCACTGAAGAAGCGATTCCGCTGCCGGGCAATGCGATGCCGAGCTACCCGTCGGATATCGCGCAGGCCGGGATCGCAGGCAGCCGCACCGCCCGCCTGCAGCTGGATGTACAAGGCCGGGTGAGCGATGTGAGCATCGTCGATCGCAGCGGCAGCAACGACCCGCGCCTGGATGCAGCGGTGATGGACAGCTTGCGTCAGTGGCGTTTCGAGCCAGCCACCCGTGACGGCCACGCCGTCGTCAGCAGCGTGCAGGTGCCGGTGGAGTTCACCGCAGAGCGCTGAGTGGGATCAACCGAGTTGGATCGCAGTAGCGCCGTGCTGGCTGAAATGCGGCATCTAAACGTCGACTGACAGGCGTTACCACTCAACCACTCACGAGGCTTTAGCTCGAGCAGTCCTCATTCGATGAGAGAACTGCCCGCCTTTCCTACTGAAGCCGTTTCACTACTCAGGCCGTTTCAAGCCCGAAACCGGCGTCCCGCGCCAGGCTGTCGAACCCCGGAAACGAAGTTGCGACATTGGCCACGTCGTTAACCCGCACGCTGCCGGTGGACAGCTGCCCGGCAATGGCAAACGCCATCGCGATGCGGTGGTCGCCATGGCTTTCGATCACGCCGCTGCCGATGCTGCCGCCATGAATGGTGGCGCCATCCGGGGTCTCGTCCACCTGCACGCCCAGCGCGCGCAGCCCGGTGGCCATGGCTGCAAGGCGGTCGGACTCCTTGACCCGCAGTTCGGCAGCGCCAGTGACCACCGTTTGCCCGGTTGCCGCAGCGGCGGCCACAAACAGCGCCGGGAATTCGTCGATCATGTCCGGCACCAGCGCTTCGGGAATCTGCGCGCCCCGCAGCGGCGCATAGCGCACGCGTAGATCGGCCACCGGCTCGCCACCATGTTCGGCGTGACGTTCTTCGGCGATATTTGCGCCCATCAGCCGCAGTGCCGCGAGCAACCCGGTGCGACGTGGATTCAGGCCCACCGCACGCAGCAGCACCTCCGAACCGGGAATGATGCTGGCTGCCACGATGAAGAACGCCGCCGACGAAAAATCCGCAGGCACCGCGATATCGGTGGCGCGCAGACGCTGACCACCGCGTAGCCGCGCCTTGCCGGGCGAGAAGTCGATCTCAACGCCAAACGCGGACAACATGCGTTCGGTGTAATCGCGGGTGGGATGCGGCTCGCTGACCGACGTCTCTCCCTGCGCATACAGGCCCGCCAGCAATACCGCGGATTTGACCTGCGCACTGGCCACCGGCGAGACGAAGTCGATGCCATGCAAGACCTGGCCGCCGTGCACACGCAGCGGCGGGGTGCCGTCGTCCTCGGTGTCGATGCGCGCGCCCATCTGTGCCAGCGGGCCGGTCACGCGCCGCATCGGGCGCTTGGACAGCGACGCATCGCCGACCAACTCGCTATCGAAACGCTGCGCCGCCAGCAGGCCGGCGAGCAGACGCATGCCGGTGCCGGCGTTGCCACAGTCCAGCGCCTGGCTGGGCGGCTGCAGTCCATCCACGCCGACGCCGTGCACGATGCGCTGCGACGCCGACGGCGTGTCGATGCGCACACCGAGCTGGGCGAAAATGGCCGCGGTGGAGCGCGTGTCTTCGCCTTCGAGAAAGCCGTCGATCTGCGAGACGCCATCGGCCAGCGCGGCGAACATCACCGCGCGATGCGAGACCGACTTGTCGCCGGGGATTGCCAGGCTGCCCTGCAATGCGCTGCCCTGCCGGGCGATCCAGTGGTGCGTGCTGCTGCTCATGCGTGTGATCCGATTGCTGCGGCATCGCCCTGTGCGGCGATACGTGTTGAAGAGTGTCGTGGCGCTGCCGTCACCTCGGCCGGTGACGACGCGCCCGTCGGGACGGCGCTGGCGTGACGCCCGGCGCTCAGGGAATGGCGACCGGGTACGAGCCCAGCACCTTGATCTGCGCCGAGTGCGCTTCCAGTTCGGCCAGCGCCTGCTTCATCGCCTCGTCTTCCACGTGGCCGGCCAGGTCGATGAAGAAGCCGTATTCCCACTTGGCCTGGTGCGAGGGACGCGACTCGATGCGGTTCATGCTGATGCCATGCCGCGCGAACGGGCTGAGCACGTCGAACAACGCACCCGGCTTGTCGTGGATGAACACCAGCACCGAAGTGCGGTCATGCCCGGAGGTGGGAAAGATCTGCCGGCCGATCACCAGAAAACGCGTGGTGTTGTCGTCGTCGTCTTCGATCGACTTCATGATGACTTTCTTCAAGCCATACACATGCGCGGCGCTCTCGCCGCCGATCGCCGCGGCGTCCTCGGCATTGCGGGCGCGGCGTGCGCCTTCGGCATTGCTGGAGACGGCGATCTTCTCGACCTTGGGCAGGTGCGAACGCAGCCAACCGGCGGTCTGCGCAAACGACTGCGAATGCGCGTAGATGCGCTCGATGTCTTCCAGCCGGCCGTTGCGCGAGAGCAGGTACTGGTGCACGCGCAGTTCGACTTCGCCACAGATTTTCAGGTTGGAGGTCAGGAACATGTCCAGGGTGACCTGGATGGTGCCCTGGCCGGAATTTTCCACCGGCACCACACCGAAATCGGCATTGCCGGCTTCCACTTCCTGGAACACTTCCTCGATGGTTGCCATCGGCAGGCCGACTGCCGAACGACCGAAGTGCTTAAGCACCGCCTGCTGGCTGAAGGTGCCTTCCGGGCCGAGATAGCCGATCTTCAACGGCTCCTGCTGGGCCAGGCACGCGGACATGATTTCGCGGTACACGTGCACCAGCACTTCGTCGCTGAGCGGGCCTTCGTTGCGGTCCACCACCATGCGCAGCACCTGCGCCTCGCGCTCGGGCCGGTAGTAATCCACCGCCGCGGCGAGCTTGCCCTTGGCCTTGCCGACCTGATGGGCGAAGTTGGCGCGTTCGGCGATCAACGCCTGGATGGTGCGGTCGATCTCGTCAATCTTGGCGCGCACGTCGGCCAGCACCGGCGCAGCCGTGGCCGGCTTGGTCGCGCGCTTGTCTGAGGCGTTGGCCGCGGACTTGGCGGCGGACTTGCCTGCCGGTTTGGTCTTGCCGCCGGTGGGGGCACTGGGCTTGCTGGACTTGGGAGCCATCGCTCGGCATTCCTTGAAATTGCGGCGCATGCGCCTGCGCGGCATGCGCCGCGGTCGAATGAAAGACTCAGCCGTGACGCTGCTGGAAGTCGTGCATGAAGCTGGCCAGCGCCTGCGCGCCCGCCACCGGCATCGCGTTGTACAAGGACGCGCGAATGCCGCCGACCGCCTTGTGCCCCTTCAGCGCCAGCAGACCGGCCGCCTTGGATTCGCTGACGAACAACGCATCCAGCTGCTCGTCGGCCAGGAAGAACGGGATGTTCATGCGCGAACGCACCGCCGGCTTGACCAGGTTGCGGTAGAACCCGCCGGAACCATCGATCGCGCCATACACCAGCGCGGCCTTTTCGGCGTTGCGGCGGGCGAACTCGTCCACCCCGCCCTGCTCCAGCATCCACTTCACGGTGAGTCCGAGCAGATACCAGTTCCAGGTCGGCGGCGTGTTGAGCATCGAATCGCGGGCGGCATGCGAGGCGTAGTTGAAGATGTCCGCGCGCGGCTGGCCGGCGCGTTCGAGCAACTCGCGCCGCACGATCAGTACCGAGATGCCAACCGGGCCCAGATTCTTCTGCGCGCCGGCATAGATCAGCCCGTAGCGCGACACATCCAGCGGCTCGGAGGCGATCGACGAAC
This sequence comes from Xanthomonas sp. NCPPB 1826, assembly GCF_056725285.1. NCBI lineage: Bacteria > Pseudomonadati > Pseudomonadota > Gammaproteobacteria > Lysobacterales > Lysobacteraceae > Xanthomonas > Xanthomonas sp. NCPPB 1826. The sequence continues at coordinate 2,024,081 of NZ_CM161521.1, read as the reverse complement.
TGAAATCGGCAAACAGCGGCAGCGTGCCCACCGCCGGCGTGTCGCGGAACTCGACGCCATGGATGGTTTCGTTGGCAGTGATGTGCACGTAGGCCGAGTGCGGCGACAAGGTCCAGCTGGCTACTGGCGGAATGTCGGTGAAGCCGCCCGCCTGGCCGTCGGCGGCAATGCGTGCATCCACATAGGTTGCCGCCTGCTTGATCGCGGTCTTGCCCCAGTGGCCGGTGATCACGTAGTCGGCGGCCTGGCCGGGTGCGGCGAAATTCAGCGGCAGCAGCGCCTGGATGGTGGTGGCGCCACCGGCAGTGAACAGCACCGCGTAATCGTCGGGAATCGACAACAGGGTGCGCAGATCGGCTTCGGCCGCGGCCGCCACGGCCATGAAATCGGCGCTGCGGTGGCTGATTTCCACGATCGAGGCGCCGACGCCGTTCCACTCGACCATCTCTTCCTGCGCCTGGCGCAGGACCGATTCCGGCAATGTCGCAGGGCCGGCACTGAAATTGAACGCGCGTGTCATGGCACACCTTGTCGAGCTAGCCTTCTAGTATGCCGCAGCGCACCGGCCTTGGCAGCGTTGCAGAAAAGTTGCATGTGCATCCTTCTCACCCACGGCGACGTATGGTTTGCGTAGACCATCGGCAGCGTCATCACCATGGTCCGGTATTCTCATCAGCAGCCACTGTCAGGAGCGAGCCATGTCCCTTCGCGATGTCTTGAAGACGCCGTCCAGCGAGATCACCGATGAGGCCGTCTACCGCGACCGACGCCGGCTGCTGCAGCTGTTTGCGCTGACCCCGGCGCTGGGCGTGGCCGGCTGCGCCGAGGCCGATCCGCCGCCTCCGCCCAAGACCGTGGTGACCCCGGCGCAGGCACGCAGCGGCTTCCGTACCGCCGAGGAACTGACCCGGCTGGAAGACGTCACCAGCTACAACAACTTCTACGAGTTCGGCACCGACAAGACCGACCCGTCCAAGGCCGCCAAGACCCTGAAGCTGTCGCCGTGGTCGGTGAAGGTCAGCGGCGAATGCGAAAAGCCCGGCAGCCTGTCGCTGGACGAGTTGCTCAAGGGCATCAGCGCGGAAGAGCGCATCTACCGGCTGCGCTGCGTGGAAGGCTGGTCGATGGTGATCCCGTGGACGGGCGTGCCGCTGGGTGAGGTGCTCAAGCGCTTCGCACCGACTTCCAAGGCCAAGTACGTGGCATTCACCACGCTGGCTGATCCGCAGCAGATGCCGGGCGTGCGCTACCGCTCGATCAACTGGCCGTACCGCGAGGGCCTGCGCATTGACGAAGCGATGCATCCGCTGACCCTGCTGGCCACCGGCCTGTACGGCAAGCCGCTACCGCAGCAGAACGGAGCGCCGCTGCGGCTGGTGGTGCCGTGGAAGTACGGCTTCAAGAGCATCAAGTCGATCGTGGAAATCCGCTTTGTCGAGAAGATGCCCGAGACCGCGTGGCACGATCTGCAGCCGTCCGAATACGGCTTCTTTTCCAACGTCAATCCGGCGGTGGATCACCCACGCTGGAGCCAGAAGACCGAGCGCCGTATCGCCGGCACCGCGAGCAAGTTGTTCGCCGAGCGCATCGCGACCAAGCCGTTCAACGGCTACGCGGACCAGGTCGCCTCGCTGTACGCGGGGATGGACCTGAAGAAGTGGTTCTAAGGGCAGTGATGCCCCCTGAGTAGGAGCGCACCCGGGCGCGACGGGCGTCACCAGGAATGCCCGTCGCGCCCGGGTGCGCTCCTACGATGCATGTTGATGCCCGCGCTGCATCGCTTCCTTCTTCGAGATCGCATGGCCAAGACTTCCGCGTCCCTGATCGCCGCCAAGACCCTGGTGCACGTCGCCGCGCTGACGCCGATCGCCTTGCTCGGCTGGCAGTTCTGGCAGGTCTGGCAAACCGGCAGCGATGCGCTGGGTGCCGATCCGGTGGCCGAGATCGAGCACCGCACCGGGCTGTGGGCGCTGCGCTTTCTGTTGATCACCCTGGCGATCACGCCGCTGCGCCAGCTCACCGGCCAGGCGACGCTGATCCGTTTCCGGCGCATGCTCGGGCTGTACGCGTTCTTCTACGCCAGCGTGCATCTGGCGGCCTACCTGAGCCTGGATCTGCGCGGCTACTGGACGCAGATCTTCGAGGAGATCCTCAAGCGTCCCTACATCACCGTGGGCTTTGCGGCATGGCTGCTGCTGGTGCCGCTGGCGATCACCTCCACCCAGGGCTGGATGCGGCGGCTCAAGCGCAACTGGGGACGCCTGCACATGCTGATCTACCCGATCGGCTTGCTGGCCGTACTGCATTTCTGGTGGCTGGTGAAATCCGACATCCGCGAACCGGCGCTGTATGCCGGCATCCTGGCGGTGCTGCTGGGCTGGCGGATCTGGAAGAAACTCAGCGCGCGCCGAACCACAGCAAGGCGCTCAACGCCGCCGCCAGCAGCACCGCGCTGAGCAGCAACCACGGCCAGCGCGCCACCTTGACCGGCGCACGCACCGGTTCGCCGGGCGCGCGTGGTGGCGGCAACGGCTCCGACTCGGGAAGGTCCCAGGTGGTGCCGTGATGGATCCGCGGCACCTCCACGACAAAGCGGTGGCGGGCATCGAACACAATCTGGTCGCCGGCCTGCAGCCAGCCGTCGCGCACCTGCACGCCGTTGATCCAGCTGCCTTCTTCCGAACCCAGGTCGCGGATCAGCACACGGTCGCCGTGACGTTCCAGGCGCGCGTGCTGCGCGGCGAAGGCCGGGTCGTCGATGACGATGTCCGCCGCCGGGTCGCTGCCGACCAGGCGTGAGCGGTCCAGCGTGAAGCTGCGCCCGTGATGGCGGCCGCCCAGCCCGCGCAACAGCAGGCAGACCTCGCTCAGGCCGGCATCGTCGTCTGCAACGTCGTTGGCCGGCGCGCTCGATGGCGCACTGCGCAGGAGCATCTCCACGCCGTCGGCGTAGATCGCATCGCCGGGGCGCAACAGCGCCATGCGCCGCACCGGACGTCCGTTGACATGGATGCCGCGGATCCCGTTGGCCACCTGCAGCCACAGCCCGCGCTGGTCCAGGCAGAACTGCGCCAACAGCAACGCCCCCTGCGCATCGGCAACCACCCGCACGCTGCCGGAGGCATGGCGGACGATCCGGTGGACGCCGGGCTTGAGGGAATGATCCGGCTGCTGCCGGTGGGTGAAATGAACTTGCAGATCGCGCACCCGCCGCAGCCTAGCAGGTTTGCCCCGCGCCGCGGCCAACAATGTGACCGGCGTCCGGCCGACGCAGGTACGGCATCGAGGTGCGTCGCTGCCCGACCACACGCGCGCCGCACTTGGAGCCTGGCCCGCGCATGCGCACAATGCACGCTTCTTTCATCTTTCCCATGGAACCCATGTCCAGCATCGATATCCGCCACGACCATGCCTTGTCGCCGGCCCAGGCCCGCGCAGCGATCGATGCGGCGGCGCGCAAGTTGACCGATCGCTATGGCGTCGCCTCGCACTGGGAAGGCGACACCTTGCGCATCGCGCGGGCCGGCGTGGATGGGGCAATCACCCTGCTGCCGCAGCAGGTACATGTCACCGCCGAGCTCGGTTTCCTGTTGTCGGCGATGCAGCCGATGGTGGAGTCGGAGATCCGTCGCCTGCTGGCAGAAAAACTCGCCTGAGCATGCCGCGTCGCTGGTCCGGGCCTGATCGCCTGGCCAGGGCCTGACCGCGCAGGTGCTTCAGCGACAAGTCACCCGCGCGGCCCGTGGCAGGCGGATGCTCTGAGCGTGCTTCACCTGCTCGATGCAGTGCCGGGACTAGGGTGAAGGCAACGTCACTTTGGCAACCCACAGGAGCATTCCATGACGACCGGATACGATCAGAACGGCAAGCGCGACGATGCCGCGCACGGCTTCCAGGCGCAGGCAGAACAGATTTCGCGCCGGCTCGGCGAATCGGCGCAGACGGTGTGGCTGGCCGGGCTCGGTGCGCTGGGACGGGTACAGAGCGAGGGTGGCAAGTTGTTCGATTCGCTGGTGCGCGAAGGCGCAGCCTACGAGCGCAGCGGCCAGCGCAAGGCAGCCGAAAGCGTCGATGAGCTGCGCGAAGAGGTGGAGACCCAGTTCGAGCAGGCACGCGACACCGCCGTACGCGGCTGGGACAAGCTGGGCAAGGCCTTCGACGAACGCGTCAAGGGCGTGCTGCGCACGCTCAACATCCCCGAGCAGGACGAACTGGAAAACCTGCGCCGCGAGGTGGAATCGCTCAAGGCCCAGGTGCGCGCCAATACCGCCGCAACCAAGCGCGCCAACCGCACCGCCAATCAGGCCGCACAGGCCGCCAGCAGCGACACCACCGGCGCAGGCTCGACCAGCAGCAACTCCAGCCCTGGCAGCGCTGCGTTTGATGGTGAATAAGCCAGCCCGGCAATGTTGCAAAGCAACATGATTTTTTAGACAATCAGGAAGGACCCGCCAGTCCTGTAATACGAAGTCCGTTTGCTCCCCTCCCCTCACGGCTTCGGACTGGCGGGTCTTTCGCTATCTGGATCACGCTGCGTGGTATCGCCGCCCGCGATCCATTGACGAATCTGCGGCGAAGGATTCTTCTAGGCGCACCGCTTCGTCATACGTTCCATACCTTCGCTTGATGCTCATGCCTTCCTGGATTGTGGCGCTTGTGGCTTCCCTGCTGCTCTGGCTGGGAGTGTGTGCGTATGTGTGGCTGGTGCGCCGCCGTGCCAACGAAACCAGCGAGGGTGTGCGTGCATTGGCGGCGATGCACTGGCGCGACTTTTCCGCCGTGGTGCAGCGCGTGCTGCAGGAGCAACGCGGCTGGCAACCCACGCACGTGCCGCAGGACGGCCTGCCGACGGCCGACTTCATGATGCAGACCGAGCACGGCACGCGCCTGGTGGCCTGCAAGCACGGGCGCGGCTATCGCATCGGCGTGGCAGCGGTGAACGAGCTGGGCGCGATGGCGCGGCTGGCCGGCGCGGGCGGCGGCGTGATGGTGACCGAGGGCCGCATGGAACGCGAAGGCCTGGCGGCCGCCGAGAAGCAGTCCATCGAAGTGCTGGATGGCGTGCGCTTGTGGCCCTTGCTCAAACCGTATCTGCCGGGCGATGTGGAAACCGGCGTAGTCGGCATGGCGCGCCGTCGCGCGATCCGTCACAGCGTCATTGCCGGTGCAGCGCTGGCGACCCTGGCGCTGGTCGCGGTGCTGGCCTTGCAACCGGTGGCGCCGCCTGCGCCCACGCAGCAGGCAGCGGTGGCCGCCGCCCCAGGCGCTGCCGCAGCGGTCGCTGCAACACCTGCACCGCAGGGCGCGAGCTCGCCGCAGGCCGCGCCGCCATCAGCCGCACCGCCTGCATTGACGCCACTGGCAGGCGATGCCGAACCGGATGCGGCAACCATGCAGGGCTATCAGCGCGAGGTGTCCAAGGCGCTGGCACAGACGCCCGGCCTGGTGCGCGGCATCTGGATCACCCAGGCAACGCTGGCGGTGGATCGCTCGGTTGACGATGCGGCGGCGTGGCCGTTGATCTGCCGCGAACTGCAGCGCTATCCCTACCTGCGCACCGTGCGCGTGCAACTCAATCCGCGCCCCGGCGTGGACGAAGCGGTGCGCTGGCGGCAGTGCACGACGATCTGATTCATGGATCGCCCCATGCGCCTGCGCGCGAGGCTTGAGGGTCAGCGCATTCCCGGTGCGAACCGCGCCACCAGGTCGTAGGATCCGCCCAGAAACAGCTGACGTACGTAGGTGACCGGCTGGTCGCCGCGCCAGGTGTGGCGATCGATGACCAGGCAGGCCGCGCCATCGTCCACCTGCAGGCGTTCGGCTTGCGCGGCGTCCGCACTGACGGCGCTGATGCGGTGTTCGGCGCGCGTCCACGGCACGTTGCGCAACAACCAACTGCCCGGCGCCACGTCGGTGAACGGCTGCAGTAACGCCTCGGGCACGGTAGTGGTGTCGATCACCCGCTGTTCCAGCGCGAACGGGCGGCCGTCTGCCAGGTGCACGCTTTCCAGCGCCAGCACCTTGCCGCTGCTGCCCAGGGCCCGCTCCTGCGGCACGCGCAGGCGCGGGCTGCGCAGTCGACGCGACAACAACGCGAACCGGTAGACGTGGCCGCGCGCGGTCATTTCCACTTCGATGTCGGGGATCGACAACGCGACCTGCTCCAGATGCGGATGCGGGCGCGCCACGAACGAGCCGGTGCGGCGACGCCGTTCGATCATGCCGGCATCGGCAAGCAGGCCGAGCACCTTGTTCACGGTCATGCGCGAGCAGCCGTATTGCGCCATCAGCTCGTGCTCGGGCGGCACACGGTGACCGGGCGGCCAGTCGCCACTGTGGATGCGGCGTTCCAGATCCTGCCGGATGCGTTGATGCAGGGTGCCGGGCGCGGCGGTGGGGGTGGCGGTCAAAACAGGTCTCCGGTCAGACCCGCATTGTGCGCGCATCCGCTCATTTGCTCAGCAGCGATCGCAGAACCCCGGCAAAACGCGTGGCAATCCGCGTGCGATCCACATGGCGCCCGTCGCGCACCACCGGTTGCCCGGCGCGCCAGACGGTGCGCACCGCACCGCCGCGCGCGGCGAACAGCCAACTATCCAGCAGCGCATCGTCGTTGCGCGCCAGCAGCGCCGGATGAGTCGGGTCCAGTTCGAGCAGATCGGCCGATGCGCCGACCCGGATGCCGCTGCGCGCAATGCCCAGGGCCTGCGCGGCACCCTCGCCCGCCTGCTCGAACAACCAACGCCCGCTGGAGGCGCCCCCCTGCGCCAGCACATTGCGCGCCTGCAGCTGCAGACGCTGGCCGTATTCGAGCAGGCGCAGTTCTTCGGCCGCGTCGATCAACACATTCGAATCCGAGCCGACACCAAAGCGCCCGCCCGCAGCGGCAAATGCCTGCATCGGGAACAGGCCGTCGCCCAGATTCGCCTCGGTGATCGGGCACAGACCGACCACCGCGCCGCTGTCGACGATGGCCTGCAGCTCGCTCGCGTCCACATGCGTGGCATGCACCAGGCACCAGCGTGCATCCACCGGTGCGTTGGCCTGCAGCCACTGCAGCGGGCGCTGGCCGGACCAGGCCAGGCAGGCCTGGACCTCGCGCTGCTGCTCGGCGATATGGATGTGGATCGGCCCATCGGTGAGTGGCACCAGCGCAGCCAACTGCTCCGGCGTGACCGCGCGCAGGCTGTGTGGCGCCAGCCCGAGCACGGCATCCGGCAATGTTTTCAAGCTGCCCTTGCAGTCGTCCAGCAACCGAGCGAAGCCGTCGATGTCGTGGATCAAACGACGCTGCGCTGCGCTGGGCGCCACGCCACCGAAATCCGCATGCGCATAGAACACCGGCAACAGCGTCAGCCCGATGCCGGTGTTGGCGGCGGCAGCAGCGATGCGCCCGGACATTTCGCCGGCCTGCGCATACGCCGCGCCGCTGGGGCTGTGGTGCAGGTAATGGAATTCGCCGACGCGGGTGAAGCCGCTTTCGAGCATCTCCACATAGGCCTGTTCGGCGATCGCCTGCAGGCTGTCCGGATCGAGCCGGTCGACGAAGCGGTAGATCAACTCGCGCCAGCTCCAGAAACTGTCGCCACTGCGCCCGCCCACTTCGGTCAGCCCCGCCATGCCGCGCTGGAACGCATGGCTATGCAGGTTGCCCAGCCCGGGCAGCAGCCGCTCGACCCGGGTGTCGTCTGCAGCAGGCGTGGCGCCGGGCTGCACCGAGGCGATGCGCCCCTGCGCCAGTGTGATCCGCACGTCGCCCGCCCAGCCATCGGGCAGGAGAGCCCGCGCCGCCCACAACGCCTGCACCTGTTGGTCTGCCACTGGACACCCTCGATTGCCGGTTCTATTGTATATACATATCAGACACCACGAGCCTGCGCCATGCATTGCGACGTCCTCTGGCACAACGCACAGCTGATGACCCTGGACGCAGCCGATGGTGGCCTGGGCATCGTGGACGATGGCGTTCTGGCCTGCCAGGACGGCCGCATCACCTATGCCGGCCCGACCGCGCAGGCCCCGGCGCTGACACCGGACGTTGCGCACGATTGCCGGCGTCGCTGGATCAGCCCCGGCCTGATCGATTGCCATACCCATCTGGTGTATGCAGGCAATCGCGCCAACGAATTCGAGCAACGCCTGCGCGGTGCCAGTTATGCCGAGATTGCCGCAGCCGGCGGCGGCATCGTGGCCACGGTGCGCGCCACCCGCGCCGCCGACGACGCAGCGCTGCTGGCCGCCAGCCTGCCGCGCCTGGACGCCATGCTCGCCGAAGGCGTGACCACGCTGGAAATCAAATCCGGCTACGGGCTGACGCTGGAGGACGAAACCAAGCAGCTGCGCGTGGCACGCCAGCTCGCTGCGCTGCGCAAGGTCGAAGTGGTGCCGACCTTCCTCGGTGCGCATGCGGTGCCGCCGGGCGGCGATGCGCAGAGCTATATCGATGCCGTCTGCACGCAGATGATTCCGGCGATCGCCGCGCAAGGGCTTGCCGAGGCGGTGGACGTGTTCTGCGAGCATCTGGCGTTCTCGCCCGCACAGGCCGAACAGGTCTTCCGCGCCGCGCAGGCACACGGCCTGGACATCAAGATCCATGCCGAGCAACTGAGCAATCAGCATGGCGCGCAACTGGCCGCACGCCATGGCGCGTTGTCGGCCGACCACATCGAATACCTGGATGACGCCGGCATTGCCGCAATGGCCGGCGCCGGCACCGTCGCGGTGCTGTTGCCGGGCGCGTTCTATTTCACCCGCGACACCCAGCTGCCGCCGATCGCGGCGTTGCGCGCCGCCGGCGTGCCGCTGGCCCTGGCCACCGACTGCAATCCGGGCACCTCGCCGCTGACCAGCCCGCTGCTGGCGATGAACATGGCCGCCACGCTGTTCCGCATGACCGTGGACGAGTGCATCGCCGGGTTCACCCGCGAAGCCGCACGCGCGCTCGGGCGCGGCGAGCGACTGGGCCGGCTGCGCGCCGGCCTGCACTGCGACCTGGCGATCTGGGACATCGATGCGCCGGCCGACCTGGTCTACCGCATGGGCTTCAACCCTCTTCATGCCCGCGTCTGGCGCGGGCATTCCTGCTGAATCCGGAGTCATCATGAGTGCTTCTCTTGTCTTGCAGCCCGGCCAGGTCACGCTGACGCAGTGGCGTGCGCTGTATCGCGGCGCCGACGTCGTGCTGGACGACGCCTGCGCGGCCGCGGTGCTGCGCAGCGCGCAGACGGTGGAGGCCATCGTGGCGCGCGGCGAGCCGGTGTATGGCGTCAATACCGGCTTCGGCAAGCTGGCCAGCGTGCGCATCGAACGCGAGGACCTGCAGACCCTGCAGCGCAATATCGTGCTCTCGCACGCCGCCGGCGTCGGCGAGCCCACGCCGGTGCCGGTGGTGCGGTTGATGATGGCGCTCAAGCTCACCAGCCTGGCCCAGGGCGCTTCCGGGGTGCAGCCGCAGACGCTGGCATTGCTGGACGCGATGCTGCGCCTGGGCATCACGCCGGTGGTGCCGTGCCAGGGCTCGGTCGGTGCCTCCGGCGATCTGGCACCGCTGTCGCACCTGGCCGCGGTGATGATCGGCGTCGGCGAAGCCTTCGTCGGCGGGCAACGCCTGCCTGCCGCCGACGCGCTGGCACAGGCGCAGCTGCAGCCGCGCGTGCTGGGCGCCAAGGAAGGCCTGGCGCTGCTCAACGGCACCCAGTTCTCCACCGCCTGCGCCTTGGCCGGCCTGTTCGAGATCGAAACCGTGCTGCAGGCAGCGCTGGTCACCGGCGCGCTGTCGGTGGAAGCGGCCAAGGGCTCGGACACGCCGTTCGATGCACGCATCCATGCCTTGCGCGGCCAGCCGGGGCAGATCGCCACCGCTGCCGCGCTGCGCGCGCTGATGGCCGATTCGAGCATCCGCGAATCGCATCGGCTGGGCGATGTGCGCGTGCAGGATCCGTACTGCCTGCGCTGCCAGCCGCAGGTGATGGGCGCGGCGCTGGACATCATGCGTCAGGCCGCACGCACGCTGGAGATCGAGGCCAATGGTGTCTCGGATAACCCGTTGGTGTTCAGCGATACCGGCGAGGCCTTGTCCGGCGGCAACTTCCACGCCGAGCCGGTGGCCTTCGCGGCCGACATGCTGGCGATGGCGGTCTGCGAAATCGGCTCGATCAGCGAACGCCGCACCGCGATGCTGGTCGACCCGGCCTTGTCGGGCCTGCCGGCGTTCCTCACCCCGCGCCCGGGCCTGAATTCCGGTTTCATGATTCCGCAGGTCACCGCTGCGGCCCTGGTGTCGGAAAACAAGCAGCGCGCGTATCCGGCCAGTGTCGATTCGATCCCGACCTCGGCCAATCAGGAAGATCATGTGTCGATGGCCGCGCATGGCGCGCGGCGTCTGCTGGCGATGGCCGAGAACGCCGCGCACGTGATCGGCATCGAACTGCTGGCGGCCGTGCAAGGCTGCGACTTCCATGCGCCGCTGCGCTCCAGCACCGCGCTGGAAGCCGCGCGCGCCCTGCTGCGCGCGCAGGTACCGACCCTGCAGGACGACCGCTATTTCCATCCCGACATGCTGGCGGCCAGTGCGTTGGTGCGTTCGGGCGCGCTCGCGCAGGCGGTCGCCATCGCCTTGCCAGGCGTGGAGCAGCACGCATGACGCGCCACTTCGCAGCCGCTGGAATGACCTCGGCAGCGTCGTGTTCGCGGGTGCAAGGTCTCGCGTCACTGCCGAGCGCGCATCTGCGCGACGACCATGCACTGCGGGCGATACGCGCGCGCGGACTGCTTGCGCGTCAGGCCGTGCTGCGCGCTTGCGCGCCGCGCGCCGGCCGGATGCAGGCGCGACATCGTCGCGCCTTGACGATCGCACCAGCACAAGGTGCACCGCGATGAGCGCCCTGCCCTGGCTCGAGATCCACCGCGGCGATGCGCCGCTGATCCTCAGCTTTCCGCATACCGGCACCGAGCTGCCCGAGGAGATGGTCGACCAGTTCGTCTCGCCCTGGCTGGCACGCCGCGATGCCGATTGGTGGGTGCATCAGCTGTACGACTTCGCGCAATCGCTCGGCGCCACCACCGTGCGCACCGCGATCTCGCGCTCGGTGATCGACGTCAACCGCGACCCCAGCGGAGCGTCCCTGTACCCGGGCCAGAACACCACCGGCCTGTGCCCGCTGACCACCTTCGACAACCAGCCGCTGTATGCCGACGGCGCCGAACCCGACCAAGCGCAGATCGCCTGGCGCCGCACGCAGTGGTTCGACCCTTATCACGCTGCGCTCGCTGCCGAGATCGCGCGCCTGCGTACGCAGCACGCCAGCATCGTGGTCTACGACGCGCATTCGATCCGCTCGCATATTCCGCATCTGTTCGATGGCGAGCTGCCGCAGTTCAACATCGGCAGCAACGACGACCGCAGTTGCGATCCGGCCCTGGCCGATGCCGTGGAGCAGCTGTGCCGCAGCAGCGGCTCGAGCACCGTGCGCAACGGGCGCTTCAAGGGCGGCTGGATCACCCGCCATTACGCGCAGCCCGGGCATGGCGTGCATACGCTGCAGATGGAGCTGGCGTGCCGCGGCTATATGCGCGAGCCGGACACCATCACCCCGCAGAACTGGCCCACGCCCTGGCTTCCCGCACATGCGGTCGCACTGCGTGCGGTGCTGCGCCACGTGCTGCTGGCCTGCCTGCAGTTTGCCAACGCCACCGCTCACTCCTCCGCCACCACGCCGCCTGCGGCGCACCGTTGATTGCAAGGAAACCGGCATGACCCGTCACGATGCAACCCGCGTCATCCGCGCCGCCACCGGCACCACGCTCACCGCAAAAAGCTGGCTCACCGAAGCGCCGCTGCGCATGCTGATGAACAACCTGGACCCGGACGTGGCCGAGCGTCCGCAGGAACTGGTGGTCTATGGCGGGATCGGCCGCGCCGCGCGCGACTGGGAATCCTTCGATGCGATCGTCGCCGCGCTGACCCGCCTGGACGACGACCAGACCCTGCTGGTGCAGTCCGGCAAGCCGGTCGGGGTGTTCCGCACGCATGCCGATGCGCCGCGGGTGCTGATCGCCAACTCCAACCTGGTGCCGCGCTGGGCCAGCTGGGAGCATTTCAACGAACTCGATCGCAAGGGTCTGGCGATGTACGGCCAGATGACCGCCGGCAGCTGGATCTACATCGGCGCGCAGGGCATCGTGCAAGGCACCTACGAAACCTTCGTGGAAATGGGCCGCCAGCATTACGGCGGTAGCCTGGCCGGCAAGTGGCTGTTCACCGGTGGCCTGGGCGGCATGGGCGGCGCGCAGCCGCTGGCCGCGGTGATGGCCGGCGCCTCGTGCCTGGCGGTGGAATGCCGCCGTTCCAGCATCGACATGCGGCTGCGCACCGGCTACTTGGACACCTGGACCGACGACCTGGACGAAGCGCTGCGCCTGATCGAGGAATCGTGCACGGCGAAGAAACCGCTGTCGGTCGGCCTGCTCGGCAATGTCGCAGACGTGCTGGACGAACTGCTGCTACGCGGGGTCAAGCCGGACCTGCTGACCGACCAGACCTCCGCGCACGACCCGATCAACGGCTACCTGCCGCAGGGCTGGACGGTGGAGGAATGGGACGCGAAACGCGTGAGCGCGCCGAAGGAGGTGGAAGCGGCCGCGCGCGACTCGATGGCCAACCACATCCGCGCCATGCTCACCTTCCACGCACTCGGCGTGCCCACCGTCGATTACGGCAACAACCTGCGCCAGATGGCGCTGGAGGCCGGCGTCGACAATGCGTTCGATTTCCCCGGCTTCGTGCCCGCCTACATCCGGCCGCTGTTCTGCCGCGGTATCGGCCCGTTCCGCTGGGTCGCGCTCAGTGGCGATCCGGACGACATCGCCAAGACCGATGCCAAGGTCAAGGAGCTCATCCCCGACGATGCGCATCTGCATCGCTGGCTGGACATGGCTGCCGAAAAGATCGCCTTCCAGGGCCTGCCTGCGCGGATCTGCTGGGTCGGTCTGGGCGACCGCCATCGGCTCGGCCTGGCCTTCAATGCGATGGTGCGCAGTGGTGAACTGAAGGCGCCGGTGGTGATCGGCCGCGATCATCTGGATTCGGGCAGCGTCGCCTCGCCCAACCGCGAGACCGAAGCCATGGCCGACGGCTCGGATGCGGTCTCCGACTGGCCGCTGCTCAACGCCCTGCTCAACACCGCGTCCGGTGCGACCTGGGTGTCGCTGCATCACGGCGGCGGCGTCGGCATGGGCTTCTCGCAACACGCCGGCATGGTCATCGTCTGCGACGGCAGCGAGGCGGCCGACAGACGCCTGGAGCGCGTGCTCTGGAACGACCCGGCCACCGGCGTGATGCGCCACGCCGATGCCGGCTACGCCATCGCCACCGACTGCGCGAAGCAAAAAGGCCTGGATTTGCCGGGCATTCTCGGCTGAGGATTCTAGGCCCCGGCTGTTTCGTCGACCGCGTGCACGCCGCACGCGGAGATCACCGGTTGTGGGCGCAGCGTCCGCAGCAGGCGACGACGATCTGCCGCGTTCTGCCGACGGCTTCCAGCTCCATCACGGTCTACTTGCAGGCCGATGCAGCAGCGGCCAGCAATGCGCTGTCATCGAGCACCGGTGTCGCACCGCTTGCTGGATAGGCCGCTGCGATCGCCTTCGCCGCCCGATCGGCGTCCGCCTGGATGTACCACTGCGACGACGGCGGCAGCGAACGCCCGCGCACTGCCTGCTCGAATCGGTACTGTCCCCAGTAGATCGCCAAGGGCTCTTCCAGCGCGTTGAGCGGGTTACGCAAGGTGGCCGCACCCGGACACAGCCGCACGAAGTTGGCAGCGAGCATGCGTTTGCGCGCCAAGGGCTGCCCCGCAGACAGGTAATGACTCAACTCATGCAACACGATCGGCGCCCAGTCCATCGAGGCCGTGCCGGCACGCGCATCATGCTGCGAATACAGCAGCATGGTGCGTCCGCGCACCTTGGCCTGAGTGGTGTCCGGCTCCGGCCACCAGACGAATCTTGCCTGGAACACCGCAGGCTCCGGCACCGCAAAGAACGCCCGCATCTGCGCTGCCAACCGCGAAACGGCGGAGTTGGACAGTTCCTCGTCCAGCTCGCGCGCCTGTTGCTCGAAACGCGGTGCAACGGCGACCACGCGCCTGGCGCGCGGAACGAAGCGGGCAAAGTACGCGCGCAACATCGCCTGGTCGTCTGCCGACTGCTCGGCAATGGCGGCATCCGCTGACGCCTCGAATCCCGCGTTCCCGAGGAAATGCCGGGAAAAAGGATCCACCTCACGGGTGGCATCTGGCGCAAACACACGGTCGAGCACCTCCAGATCGTCGTCCTTTGCCAGCCCCGAGGTGCGCCGACGGAAAGCTGCGTAGGCCACAAGCGCTGCACGATCGGCCGGGTCCAGCCCGCCATGGGTTTCGAAATAGCTGCGATACACGGGCGCCGTATAGCCCGGCAACCAGTCCGACAGGTTATCCAGCAGGTTGAACAGATCCGTGGCCTCGCTGTAACCCACCTGCACGGGTGCCGATGACGGCATGGCTGGCGCGGCATGCGCGGTGGCACACATCACGACCCAGATCAGTCCGGCTGAGCGGACGCGCCGCAGCGTTGGCGGCCAGCGATCGATCCATCTGCGCATGCAAGGCTCCGGGCTGGCGAGTGCGCTGATTCGAGCATGCCGGGATACCGCCCGCCACGTGCCTTTGGTCAGGGGGCGCGAGAGCTTCCGGCGTCGGGTTGCAAGCGAGGACATCGTTGCCCATCACATTCTCGACGATTGCCCTCAAGTCCGCCGCATGCAGGCCGACAAGGTATGCAACGTTTCGAGGGATCTCCATGGGCATCTTGATCTACCTGGTGCCTGCATTCGCGCTCTGGGCGCTGATTGCCACCGTGCTGGCGTTCGTGCGTGGCCGCCAGCTGCGTGCCGAATCCGGCCAGCTCGCCAGCACCCAGGACAGCCTAGCCCGCTACCAGGCTGCGCTCTCGCAGGCGAAGGCGCGTGCGGCCGCCAGCGTGCTGGAGCTGGAATCGCTGCAGCGCAGCTACACCGTCCTCAAGCAATCGCTGGAGCAGCAGGAACAGACGGCCGCCGAACAGGCGCCGGCTGCCGACAGCCAGGTGATTCCGATGGTGATGGTGCAGCGGCTGGATATCGCCAACGAGATCGGCACGTTGTTCGCGCACGTCGCACGGGTGGCACGCAGCCTGCGCCGCTACAGCGCCTACAGCCGCGGCCACACTGCGCCGGAACCGGCCACCGCCCGTTACGACCTGCATTGGCTGGCCGATTGCCTGCACAGCTTCGACCAGATCGGCTATGCCTTGTTGCGCGGCAACGTCGCGGCGCTGATCACCGCCTGCCAGGATCTGCTGTCGATGTACGACCATTATCTGAAGGACGGGTCAGGCTACAACAGCCGCGACACCTTCCAGCGCCTGAGCAGCGATGTGCCGCTGTCGGATGCCACCGATGCCATCCGCTCGATCATCGTCAAGGCGACGCTGGCGCAGGATGTGCGCGATGCGGTGATGGAGGATGCGGTTGCGGCTAACGTTGGGTGAGTCGGGAATCGGGAATCGGGAATCGGGAATCGTAAGAGCGTGGGTGCGGGGTTCTGTTGGGTCAACAGGTAGATGCATGCTGTTTGACCGCTTCCTGATGCAGCGACTGCTGTGATGCGATTGCCCAAAAAAAAGCGCACCGCTTGCGGTGCGCTTTTTTTCGTTTCAGGCCTCGGGAATGGCCGGCCTGCCTTGGTTGGCGGGTTTGACCGCTGCCTGCGTCATGGTGCCTGCTGCGGCAGCGCGTAGGCCACCACGGCATCGCCTGCGGGCGTTTCCATGAAGTGGTGGCCGCCGGCCATGATCACCAGATACTCGCGGCCGTTGTAGGCGTAGACCATCGGGTTGGCCTGGCCGCCGGCCGGCAGCTTGGCATGCCACAGCTCCTTGCCAGTGGCCAGATCGATGGCGCGGATCAGGTCGTCGGTGGCTGCGGCAATGAAGATCAAGCCACTGGCCGTCACCACCGAACCGCCATTGTTGGGCGTGCCGATCTCGATCGGCAGACCCGAGCGGATGCCGAACGGACCATTGCCGCGTGCGCTGCCGAACGGGCGGTCCCAGAGCGTCTTGCCGCTGGCCAGATCGATTGCACGAATGCCCCCATACGGCGGCTGCTTGCACAGCAGCTTGGTGAACGGCAGGCGCCAGCCGGCGTTGACGTTGATCGCGTACGGCGTGCCGGCCTGCGGATCGCCCGCGCCTTCTGCGCCACCTGCATCGCCGCGCGCTTCATCGCGCGGTGCCCAGCCCAGTTTGTCGGCCTTGGCGCGCGGCACCAGCAGGTTGTAGTTGGGCATGTCGTTGTAGTTGGCCACAATCACGCCGCGCTGCGGATCCACCGACACGCTGCCCCAGTCCGAACCGCCGTTATAGCCAGGGTATTCGATCGAATGGCGGTCGGCTTCCGGCGGCGTGTAGATGCCTTTGTAGCTGGCCTTGCGGAACTGGATGCGGCAGACCAGCTGATCGATCGGCGTCATCCCCCACATATCGCGCTCGGTCAGATCCGGCTTGCGTAGCGTGTGGTACAGCGAAAATGGCTGCGTCTTGGCACGCATCTGCGGCTCCACGCCACCGCCCGGCACTGCGCGTTCTTCCACGCCGACCAGCGGCTTGCCGGTACGCCGATCCAGCACGTACAACTCGCCCTGCTTGCTCGGCAACAACACTGCCGGCACGTTGACGCCGTCCTTGGGGAAGTCGATCAGGCTCGGCTGCGAGCCCAGGTCGTAATCCCACGCATCGATATGCGTGGTCTGGAAATTCCACACCGGCTTGCCGGTGGTGACATCCAGTGCCACCAGCGAGGTCGCATAGCGATTCTCCTCCGGCGTGCGCGAGCTGCTCCAGTAATCGGCGGTGGAGTTGCCCATCGGCAGATACACATAGCCCAGCTGTTCGTCGGCCGCGGCGGTGGTCCACATGTTCGGCGTGCCACGCGTCCAGGTCTGGCCCGGCGGCGGTGCGCCGTTCCAGTCCGGATGGGTCATGTCCCAGGCCCAGCGCAATTGGCCGGTCACCGCATCGAAGCCCTCGATCACACCGGACGGCTCGTAACGCTTCTGCCCGTCCAGCACCTGATGGCCGGTGACCACCACCCCGCGCACGATGGCGGGCGGCGAATTGATCGATACATAACCCGGCGGCGTCTGCCCCATGCCGACGGTGATATCGACCTGGCCGTTGTTGCCGAAGTCCGTGCACGGCTTGCCGCTACGCGCATCCAGCGCGATCAGGCGGCCATCCAGCGTGCCTTCGATGATGCGCGTGCGGCACAGCGGCGCCCCCTCCGTTGCCATCGTTGCGGCGGCCTCATTGGCTGCCGCCGGCACCTGGTAGTACGACACACCACGGCAGGCGGCCGTATACGGAATCGCCTCATCCTTGACCTTGGGATCGTAACGCCAACGCTCCTTGCCACTGGCGGCATCCAGCGCGATCACCTGATTGCGCGCAGTGCACAGGTACAGGCTGTCGCCCACCTTCAACGGCGTGGTTTCCGCACCCCAGCGCTTGCTCGGCAGGTCGCCGGTGTGGAAGACCCAGGCCTGCTTCAATTGCGCAACGTTGTCGCGGTTGATCTGCTGCAGCGGCGAATAGCGCTGCCCGGCCTGGCTGCGTCCATATGCGGCCCAGTCGTCGTCGGCAGGCGCATTGCCCGGCTGCCCGTCGGCGGCGGCCGGCGCTGCAGACGCGCTGCGCTTGACCAGGCCCGCGGCCATGCCGGCGGCGTGTGCCAGCGCGCCATCGGCCTCGGTCACCCCAAACGGCACGAAGGCGAGCGCGAAGGCCACCACGAACACCGCCGCCAGAACGCCGGCCACGCTGCGCGACACCGCGCGCGACACCGGGCGCTCCAGCTTCGGCAGCAGCAGCGCCAGCACGAACGCCAGGCCGACGATCAAGCCCAGCCGCGGTACCCAACGCCAGTAGTCGCTGCCCGATTCCCACCACGTCCACGGCAACGTCGCCGCCACCACTGCGGCAAACCACCACGCGCCCGCATTGCGACCGCGAAACAGCAACACGCCGGCGATCAGCAAGGCCACGCCCACAGGCGCGTAATACCAGGAGCCGCCCAGCGCGGCCAGCCACACGCCGCCTGCCAGCAGCACGGCGCCCAGCACTCCAATCACGCCTCCCAACGTCGCCAGCGCCCAGTGGCCGCGACGGGAAGGACGATGCAATGTCGTCATCAGTTGTTCCTCTTCGATCTGCGGCGACGCAACGCCGCCGCACCACCCCCAACCTTCGACCCGCTGCGGTGAAAAAACCGCGTTCTTTGCGAACGCCGTCGAAAAACACTGCGTTGCAGATGTCACCGCGTGCAATAAAAAACGCCGGCTGTGCGCCGGCGTTTTTCTTCAGCTGCGTTGCTCGCCAGATGCGATCACGCTTCGGTGGGTGGCAGGTCGTCTGCACTTGCTGCCGGTGCAACCGCTGCATCGTCCAGCACGTCCTCGGCCTCATCCAGCGAGGCATCCAGGCGTTCGACCGCCTGCAGCTTTTCGCCCTTGGACAAGCGGATCAAGGTCACGCCCTGGGTATTGCGACCCACGCGCGAGATCTCCGAACCGCGGGTGCGCACCAGCGTACCGCCATCGGAAATCAGCAGCACTTCGTCAGTGGCGCCCAGCAGCACCGCACGCACCAGCTTGCCGTTGCGCTCGGTGGTCTGGATGCCGATCACGCCCTGCGTGCCACGGCCCTTGCGCGGGTACTCGGTCAGCGGGGTGCGCTTGCCGTAGCCGTTCTCGGTGGCGGTGAGGATGTAGGCCATGTCGTCGCTCTCGGCAACGTCGATCACCTCCGCCTCGACACCATCCGTGCTCTCCACCACGTCCTCGACACCCTCGTCCTCGACATCGCCTTCAACGCCGCCGGCACGCTCGGCCACGATCAGGCTGACCACCTCTTCACCCTTGGTCAGACGGATGCCGCGCACGCCGGTGGCGGTACGGCCCATCGAACGCACGGTGGATTCGCCAAAGCGCACGGTCTTGCCGTTGGAGGCGAACAACAACACGTCGCGGTCGCCATCGGTCAAGGCCACACCGACCAGCGCATCGCCCTCATCGAGGTTGATCGCGATCTTGCCGCGTGCCAGGCGGAACGCGAATTCGCTCAGCGGGGTCTTCTTGACCGTGCCGTTGCGCGTGGCAAAGAACACATAGCGGTTGTCGGCGTACTCGCGCACCGGCAGCACCGCCTGCACACGCTCGCCGGGTTCCAGCGGAATCCAGTTGATGATCGGACGGCCACGCGCATTGGAGCCGGCCTCCGGCAACTGGTACACCGGCAGCCAGAACACCTTGCCGCTGCTGGTGAAGGTCAGCAGCGTGTCGTGCGTGTTGACCAGCCACAGCTGGTCGATGAAATCCTCTTCCTTGGTCGCCGCCGCAGACCGGCCGCGGCCACCACGGCGCTGCGCACGATATGCGCTGACCGGCTGGCGCTTGGCATAGCCGGCATGCGAGAGCGTCACCACCACGTCTTCCGGCGAGATCAGGTCCAGGATGTCCAGATCTTCTTCGCTGTGACGGATTTCGGTGCGACGTTCGTCGCCGTACTCTTCGCGGATGTTGATCAGCTCGTCGCGGATCACCTGCAGCAGCACGTCCGGGTTTTCCAGGATGCGGATCAGGCCCTGGATGACCTCGAGCAACTGCTTGTACTCGTCGGTCAGCTTTTCCTGCTCCAACCCGGTCAGGCGATGCAGGCGCATTTCCAGGATCTGCGAGGCCTGCACTTCACTGAGCTGATAGAAGCCGTTGGCCAGGCCCACGCCCGGCGCCAGATCTTCCGGCTTGGAGGCTTCGGCACCGGCAGCACCCAGCAGCGCGCCGACCAGACCCGGTTCCCAGGTCTTGGCCAGCATGCGCTCGCGCGCTTCCTGCGGGTTGGCCGAGGTCTTGATCAGCTCGATCATCTCGTCGATGTTGGCCAACGCGACGGTCAGGCCTTCCAGCACGTGCGCACGCGCACGCGCCTTGCGCAGCTCAAAGATGGTGCGGCGGGTCACCACTTCGCGGCGGTGGCGGATGAACGCCTGCAGCATCTGCTTGAGGTTCATCAACTGCGGGCGGCCGTCGATCAGCGCCACCATGTTGATGCCGAACACCGACTCCATCTGGGTCTGCTGATACAGGTTGTTGAGCACAACCTCGGCCGACTCGCCGCGCTTGACCTCGATGTAGATGCGCATGCCGTCCTTGTCGGACTCGTCGCGCAACTCGCTGATGCCTTCGAGCTTCTTTTCCTTGACCAGCTCGGCGATCTTCTCGATCAGCCGCGCCTTGTTCACCTGATACGGAATCTCGGTGACGATGATCGCTTCACGGCCGTTGTCGGCCACTTCCACATCGGCCTTGGCGCGCATGCGCACGCGGCCACGGCCGGTGCGGTAACCGGCAGCGATGCCGGCGGTGCCGTTGATGATGCCGGCGGTGGGGAAATCCGGGCCAGGGATGTATTCCATCAGGCCTTCGACATCCAGCTCCGGCGTGTCGATCAAGGCGATGCAGGCGTTGATCGCCTCGGTCAGATTATGCGGCGGGATGTTGGTGGCCATGCCCACCGCGATACCGGCCGAGCCGTTGACCAGCAGGCTCGGGAACCGGGTCGGCATGACCGTCGGTTCCTGTTCCTTCTCGTCGTAATTGGGCTGGAAATCGACGGTTTCCTTGTCGATGTCGGCCATCAGCTCATGCGCCAGCCGCGACATGCGCGACTCGGTGTAACGCATTGCCGCGGCGGAGTCGCCATCGACCGAACCGAAGTTACCCTGGCCGTCCACCATCATGTAGCGCAGCGAGAACGGCTGCGCCATGCGCACCAGCGTGTCGTACACCGACTGGTCGCCGTGCGGGTGGTATTTACCGATGACGTCGCCGACGATACGCGCCGACTTGAAGTAGGCCTTGTTGCTGTGTGCGCCCAGCTCGTGCATGGCGTACAGGACGCGACGGTGCACGGGTTTGAGGCCATCACGGGCATCGGGGAGTGCGCGGCCCACGATCACGCTCATCGCGTAATCGAGATAGCTCTTGCGCATCTCGTCTTCCAGATTGACCTGGATGATTTCCTTGGCGGTTTCTGCCATTCGGGTTCCGTAAGTGAGGTGGCGGGCGAGCCGGAAAGCCGCGTCGGGGGCGCCCTGACAACGGGCTGCCGACCCCACGCTCCCGCCGATCGATTCAAGCCCCGGATTGTATCACGAAGGGGCACCACGATGCCGCCGGTTTACCGGCCAGAAACAAGCACTTGCAGGATTTTGGCGGGGCGATGCGGCGATAGTGCGCCGCACTGGCCTCAGCCGCCGAACGCCGCCTGCATGCGGGCCAGGTCCGGCTGCGCGATCACCCCGCGTTCGGTGACGATCGCATCGATCAGGCTGCCGGGGGTGACATCGAACACCGGATTCCAGGCGTTGATGCCATCGGCCACCGTGCGCACGCCGCCGATCCCGAACAATTCGCCCGGATCGCGCTGCTCGATCTCGATCTGATCGCCGCTGGCGGTGTCCATGTCCACCGTGGACGACGGTGCCACCACCATGAATTTGACGCCGTGGTGGCGCGCGGCGATCGCCAGCTGATAGGTGCCGATCTTGTTGGCGGTATCGCCGTTGGCGCAGATGCGGTCGGCGCCGACGATGACCCACTGCACCAGCCCGGACTTCATCAGATGCGCGGCGGCCGAATCGGCGATCAGGGTCGCGTCGATGCCATCCTGCTGCAGCTCCCACACCGTCAGGCGCGCACCCTGCAACCACGGCCGGGTCTCGCCGGCAAACACCTTGGCGATGCGCTGCTGCGCCATGCCGGCACGGATCACGCCCAGCGCGGTGCCGAAGCCGGCGGTGGCCAGCGAACCGGTATTGCAATGGGTCAGCACGCCGCTGCCGGTCTCGATCAACGACGCACCCAGCGCGCCCATATGCCGGTTGGCCGCCAGGTCTTCGTCAGCGATGGCCTGCGCCTCGCGCGCGATTACCTCGCGCCAGTCGGCACCGGCAGCGCCCAGCACGCGACGCATGCGCATAAGCGCCCAGGCCAGGTTGACCGCGGTCGGACGCGCAGCATTGAGCCGCAACAGCGCCGGTTCGAGCTTCTGCAGGGCCGCACTGCCGTCGTCGGCAACGATGTCGCGCGCCGCCAGCACCACGCCCCACCCGGCCGCAATGCCGATCGCCGGCGCGCCGCGCACGGCCAGCGAATGGATCGCCTCGGCCACGGCATCGCTGGTGTCGCAACGCACATGCTCGACCACGAAGGGCAGCTTGCGCTGGTCGAGCAGTTCCAGGGCATCGCCCGTCCACAGCAGCGGGCGGATATGGTCGTAGCGGGCGTAATCGATATGGGCGCTGTCGTTCATCCGGACATTGTAAGGCGCGCGGGCAGCCCAGTCAGTGGCCACATCGCTCAGCCCGCTGGCGATGTCGCTACTGAGCTGGTCGAGTGCGCGGCGTCCGCACCGCGCCAGAGAGTTGGCCGGCAGCTTCTTGGAAGCCTGTTGCGCAGCCTGCGCGAGGCGGATGAGAAGTTGGCAGGTGGCGTGTTGAACGCTTTTCTGTTGCCCGGCTTGCGATGGCAAGGTAAAGAGAAGCTGGCCGACGCACAGTGCTCCAACCAGCGCACGTCACGCCCTGCCTGCACCACTCACACCGACCACACCGACGGGTCCTTGCCCGCCTATCGTCGCGGGACCTTACGCGGCATGGATGCCGCGTAAGCGCCTACAGGGACGTACTTGCGGCGTGTCCCGCGAGGGTGGGCGGGCAAGGGCCCTGCAACCGAGCCACAGATCGCCCGCTCCACGCCCGACGCATCCGCACCCCGTTCAATCACATCTCAAGAGAACTGGGAGCTTGAGCTTCAGCGTGGTCTGGATGTTCCAAGCAGAGCTGGTCGAGGGCTAGACACCCTCACCAACCTGGTCGCGTGCTGACGGGGCCACGGCGCCGGCTACGCCCACCTACGCGATGGAGAGCAGCGGTTTCGTCACTCCATCAGTCGACGATGAACTCGGCGCGGCAGCCGTCGTTGACCCACACGCCGTCGCGGCTCCAGCCCCAGGTCTGGCCTTCCACGCATTCCTTCTTGGAGATCTGCCGGCCTACCCGCACCTGGCGCTCCACCGAGATCCCGCAGGTGCGGCGTGCGCCCTTCTTCGATTCGCAGGTCACCATGCGTGGCATGGCCACGAACCCGGAACCGTCCTCGGCAGCGACCTCGAATTCGCCATCGCAGCCGCGCGAGACCCAGATTTCGTTACGGCGCGCACCCCAGCTGCGGCCTTCCTTGCACGGCCACACCGAGCGCTGGCGCAGCAGGCGCACCGGCGCACCACGCAGCACCACCGGGCAAACCACCTTGCCGCCGTTGGAATCGCAGCGCACCACGCGGCGCATCTGCGGAGCGCTCAGCACCCGCGCGGCCGCAAACTCCGCACGGCAGCCCTGTTCGACCCAGACGCCACCGCGTTCGATGTCCCACTCGCTGCCACGGATGCAACTGGTCTCGGACAGCTGGCGTACCAGCTGGACGCCGTGCTCGGTATCCATCGCACAATGCACGCGCGCCATGTCCTTGGACTCGCAACGGACGACGCCGGCGGCGCGATCCGCCGCACGCGCATCGGCCAGCATCAGCAGCGGCAAGCACCACAAACCGCATAAGCTGATCAGCCACTTCATGCCGACAATCCTCACCCAAACACACTCTGCGCCGCGCCCCCGTGGACGCCACGATGAGAGCATCATCGATGTGAAGATAGCAATACGGTGGCGATGACAGCGGGATGGCACCGGGCGCGCGCCCGGTGCCGCGCAGACACTGGGTACCGCCGTGGGTCAGGCGCGGGCGAACGCGAAGGCCAGCACATCGGCAATCTGCGTGGTGCCACGCATGGCCATCAACAGCCGGTCCACACCGACCGCCACCCCCGCGCAATCGGGTAGTTGCGACAACACCGCCAGCAGGCGCTCATCCACCGGCAGCTGCGGCAATCCACGCGCCGCACGCACCGCGTTGTCGCGCATGAAACGCGCACGCTGCTCCTGCACATCGTTGAGCTCGTGGTACCCGTTGGCGACCTCGTAGGCGCCCAGATACAGCTCGAAGCGCTCGGCCACCGGCGGCTCCCCGGGGCGGATGCGCGCCAACGCGCACTGGCTGGCAGGCCAGTCGTGCACCACGGTCAGCGTGTCGCTGGCAAAGCCCGGCTGGAGGCGATGGGTCACCAGCAGATCCAGCCAGTCGTCGCGGGTCAGGCCATCCGGATCGATGGCGATGTCGTGCAGCGGTGCGCGCAGCGTTTCGATCGGATCGCGCAACGGGTCGATGCCCAGTGCCTGCACGAACAGCGCGCGATAGCTCAGCACCTGCACCTGCGCGTGGCGCCCGACCAGCGCAAGCGCGCGGCGCACCAACGCAACGGTCTCCTGTGCCAGGGCGCGATCGTCCCAACCCACCCGGTACCACTCGAGCATGCTGAACTCGGGATTGTGGCGGCCGCCGGCCTCGCCATTGCGGAACACCCGCCCCAGCTCGTAGCAATCGCCCACCCCGGCCGCCAGCAGCCGCTTGAGCGGATATTCCGGCGAGGTGCGCAACCAGCGCACCGCCGCGCCGGCATCGACATGGCCGCTAAAGCGCGTGCTAAAGCTCTCGATATTCGGCTCGGTGTTGCCGGCCTCCGACAGCACCGGCGTCTCCACTTCCAGCACGCCGCGCTCGGCGAAGAAATCGCGGATCAGCGCGTTGAGCCGCGCGCGCAACCGCAACGCGTCCAGATCGACCTGCGTCACGGTCATGGTTGCTGGCCGTGCTCGCCAAGGAAGCCCAGCAAGCGCGCCTCGTCCCAGATCTCCACGCCCAGCGACTGCGCCTTGTCCAGCTTGGACCCGGCTTCTTCGCCAGCCACCAGAAACGCGGTTTTCTTGGAGACGCTGCCGGCGACCTTGGCGCCCAGCGCTTCCAGCCGTTGCTTGGCCGCATCGCGGGTGAGCGCGGCCAGGGTCCCGGTGATCACCACGGTCTGGCCGTCGAGCGGGCCGGTTTGCAGCGCGTCGGCGTCGGGCAGACGCGACAGCACCGTTTCCATCGCCTGCTGCGCGGCGCTTGCCAAGGCCGCATTTTCCGGCCGCTCCAGCCATTGCAGCAGCGACGCCACCACCGGCGCGGGAACGCCGGCCTGCAACAAGGCATCGGACCCCGCGCTGCGCAGCGCATCGAAGGAGGCCACCGCGGCAGCCAGCTGCTGCGCACGCACCGGCGTCACCTTGGGGATATCCATGTCCTGCAGCACGCTGGCAAAGCTCAGCGCCTCGCGCAGCCTGGGTGATGGCGGATGCGCATCGCCAATGCGCACGCCACGCTGCAGCAGGTCGTCGATGGCCTGCTGATTGCCGGGCTGGTCGAAGAAGTGCCCGAGCGAGCGCGCCACCTCGCCACCGATGTCGGGCACGCGCTTGAACAGCGGCCACGGCAGATGGCGGATCAACGCCAGATCGCCGAACCACGCCGACAAGGCCTTGGCGGTGCTCTCGCCGACATGCTCGATGCCGAGCGCAAACAGGAAACGCTCCAGCGTGGTATCGCGCGATTGCTCGATCGCCTCGATCAGGTTTTCCGCCCACTTGGTGGCGATCTTCTTGCGGTTCCAGTCGAACGCCGGCAGCCCGGCGCGCAACAGATCGGCCTGCCAGGTGTGCGGCGCCTCGCGCTCGCCGGCCAGATCCACACCGATGCCGACCACGGTATTTTCCAGCTGGCCGTACGCACCGCTGGCCAGATGCTCGCGCGCCTCGCGCAGGAATGCGTGCGGGCTTTCGGCAGTGCTGATCATGCGCAATTGCAGCAGCTGGTCCACGTTGAGCAGATACAGATCGGCCACGCCCTGCACCACGCCGCTATCGACCAGCACCTCGATGAATTTTTCGCCCAGCCCATCGACATCCATCGCACGGCGCGAGACGAAATGCCGGAACGCTTCCTTGCGCTGTGCCGGGCAGGTCAGCTCGCCGGAGCAGCGCCACACCGCCTCGCCTTCCTCGCGCACGATTTCCGACCCGCAGACCGGGCAGTGCGTGGGCATCTGCCATGGCTGGGTGCCGGGCGGCCGTTGATCGGCAACCACGCCGGCCACTTCCGGAATCACATCGCCGGCACGCCGCACGATCACCGTATCGCCCACGCGCACATCCAGCCGCGCGATCTGGTCGGCGTTGTGCAGCGTGGCGTTGGTGACGACCACCCCGGCCACGTGCACCGGCTTGAGCCGCGCCACCGGCGTGGCCGCACCGGTACGGCCGATCTGGATCTCGATCGCCTCCACCGTGGTGGACTGCTCCTGCGCCGGGAACTTGTGCGCGATCGCCCAGCGCGGCGCGCGCGAGACAAAGCCCATCTCGCGCTGCCCGGCCAGATCGTCGAGCTTGTAGACCACGCCGTCGATATCGAAGGGCAAGCCATCGCGCGCCTCACCGATGCGTTGGTAATACGCCAACAGGCCGTCGCTGCCCTGCACCACCTCGACCAAGGCGCTGACCGGAAAACCCCATGCGCGCAACTGCGCCAGGATCGCCGAATGCGTCTGCGGCAGTGCACCTTCACTCACTTCGCCCACGCCATACGCAAAGAAACTCAGCGGGCGCTGCGCAGTGATGCGCGCATCCAGCTGACGCAGCGAGCCGGCGGCGCCATTGCGCGGATTGGCCAGCACCTTGCCGCCCTGCAGGCGCATCTGCGCGTTGTAGGTCTCGAAGGCGGCACGCGGCATGTACACCTCGCCGCGCACCTCCAGTACCTGCGGCCAGCCTTCGCCACGCAGGCGCAGCGGAATCGCCTTGACGGTACGCAGATTGGCGCTGACATCCTCACCGGTGGCGCCGTCGCCCCGCGTTGCGCCCTGGACGAACTCGCCGTTTTCGTAGCGCAGGCTGATCGCCAGGCCATCGAGCTTGGGCTCGGCCGAGAACAGCGGCTGCTTCACCTCCAGCCGCTCGCTGATCCGCCGTACGAACTCGGTCACTTCCTCGTCGCTGAAGGCATTGCCCAACGACAGCATCGGCAGGGCATGCCGCACTTCGGCAAAGCGCGACGCGGCCAGGTGGCCGACGCGCTGGGTCGGTGAATCGGCGCTGGCCAGCTCCGGGTGCGCAGCCTCCAGGGCTTCCAGTTCGCGCATCAGGCGGTCGTAGTCGACGTCGGCCATCTGCGGCTCGTCAAGCACGTGATAGCGGTAGTTGGCGTCCTCGATACGATGACGCAGGGCGTCGATGCGCTGAGCGGGATCCGGGCTGACAGTCATACGATCGCTGGGCTGGCTCTGGGCCGCCCATTCTAACGGGCCGTGCCGGTGTGCAAGTGCTGCCGGACCGCCGACCAAACCGCGCGACAGCGAGCCCGGCAGCGATTTCCCGATAGGCAGACAGGCACAAACCCGCTAGCGTGGCGCCCTCTTTGCCTGCTCGCCTGGAGCTCACCGTGCCGTTGCCCGTTTCGCGCCGTTCGTTTCTCAGCCTTGCCAGCGTTGGCGTGGCGATCTCCGCACTGGGCCTGGCACCGGCAGCCGAGGCAGCCCGCAAGCGTGCCGCTGCGCCTGCCAAGCCAGGCGTGGCGCCGGCAGCGGGCGCGGTGTTTCTCAATCTCAACGAACATCCGCTCGGCCCCTCGCCCGCCGCAGTGGACGCGGCAACGCGCTCGCTGGCACGTGCAGGCCGCTATCAGTTCGAGATGGAACAGGACCTGCGCAACCTGATGACCGGCGAGCTGCAACTGCCCGGCGACCATCTGGCGTTCTTTCCCGGCTCCAGGGACGCACTGCTGCGTGCCGGCGGCCTGTTCACCTCGGCACGTGCCGGGCTGGTGGTGGCCGACCCAAGCTTCGACCCGATCATCGACAGCGCCACCGCCCGCGGCGTGCCGGTACGCAAGGTACCGCTGCGGGCCGATGGCGCGCACGACGTCAAGGCGATGGCCAAGGCCGACCCGTCCGCCGGCCTGATCTACCTGTGCAACCCCGGCAACGCCAGCGGCGCCATCACCCCGCGCGCCGATATCGAGTGGCTGCTGGCCAACAAGCCGGCCAGCGCGGTGCTGGTGGTCGACGAGGCGTATATCCACTACAGCAACGAGCCGTCCATGGCGGACCTGGTGCGTCAGCGCCAGGACCTGATCGTGCTGCGCAGCTTCTCCAAGCTCTACGGCATGGCTGGCCTGCGCCTGGGCGCCGCGCTGGCGCCGCCGGGGCTGCAGACCAAGCTCGCCAGCCTGGGCAGCAACCCGTTGTCGGTACCGGCAATGGCCGCCGGCATCGCCAGCCTGCGCGACCCGCAGCTGGTGCAGACCCGCCGCACGGAGAACGCCCGCGTGCGCGACGACACCATCGCCTGGCTCAAGAGCAAGGGCTACACCTGCCTGCCCACGCAGGCCAATTGCTTCCTGCTCGACGTCAAGCGCGACGCCGGCGTGTTCGCCGACTCGATGCAGAAACAGGGCGTCATCGTCGGCCGCAGCTGGCCGATCTGGCCCAAGCGGGTGCGTGTGAGCGTCGGCACCGAGGCGGAGATGCTGCGCTTTCGCGAGGCCTTTACCAAGGCCAAGCGCTGATCGCCAAGCACAGAGTGGCCATCCCTTCTCCCCTCCGGAGAAGGTGCCCCGAAGCGGCGGATGAGGGTGCGCCTCGGAGATCTGCCATCACCTGTAATGACAAACGCGTCGCCACGCGCCGTCAGACCTGAATCACCGACTGCTCCACTGCTTCGCCTCCGTACCCCACCCCCCTCTCCCGCCGGAGAGGGGCTTTGATTTCCTATCGCGTGGGCGTTGGAAGAGGCGCGGCAGCATTCGGACGCAGCACGCGCCGGATCCACACGTAGCTGAGCGCAAACGTCAGCGCCATCGACACCGCAATCCACACCAGGAGCTGGCGCATCATCGGCGGGCCCTGAAAGATGCGCGCGTAGTAGCTTGCATCCAACAGCGCGATCACGTGCGGCAGGAAGACAGTGACGATGGGCGTTGGCACTGGCGCAACCAGTAGCGCCACTGCAGCGGCAAACCCGATCGAGTTCCATTGCGCGCGACCTGGGCTTGCCGACGCGCCTTTGCGCAAACGCAGCGCAATCCGCGACGCCATCCATAGCAGCGGTGCGGCCAGGATGGCCCACACCGCCAGCAACATCAGCACCGCCAGCGCGCCCTGCAAGCTCCACATCGTTCACCTTTACGCTAGAACGCGTCCTGCGGCAGGTCGCGACTCAGACCGCGTCTGGATGACTCACGGTCGGGATGACTCGCGGTCAATGGCTCGCAATCACTGACTCAGCGACGCTCGATCACCAGCGGTGCGCAATCACCACCCACGCACATCACCAGCAGCGCGCACTTAAAAGCAATACGCACTCACCAGCGCGGCGACTTGGTCAGCGGCGGTGCCTGGTGCTGGCGATCGTAGGCGCGCAGTTCGTCGCGGATATGCGCCACGCGCTGGCGGCCCAGCGCATTGCGGCTGTCGTCCAGCACCACGCCGTCGAGCAGTTCGGCCATGCGCTGCACGGTCGGCAGCATCTTTTCCCAGGCATCCAGCGCGGTCATCGGCGCCGGCAAGGTGAGGAAGAACGCAATCGCCGGGGTCTGCATCTCGCGGATGTTGGCCATGTCGAAGCTGCCGGGCTTGAGGATGCTGGCCATGCTGAAGATCGGCCCGCGCTCCGGGTGCCCTTCCACCAAACGGTGGAAGACATTCATGTGACCGAACACCAGCCCGGTCTTCTCCGCAGCGACCACCACGTCTTCGCCGCGCAGCACCTGGCCGGCCTTGGCGGCCACGAACAGCGAGACGATCTTGTCGAAATCCTGGTTGGGCCGCTTGCCGACATCGTTGCCGCCGGCCGCATCGGCATCGTCCAGGTTCAGTTCGCTTTGCTCGGCGCCTTCATTGCGCTCGAACGGGTCGCCATCCACGCCAGGCTCGCTGGAGATCACCGGCTCGCGGCGCTCGCGCGGTTGCCCGTCGTCCTTGTCGACCCGGCGCCCTTGCGGCGATTTTTTCGGGCGACCAAACAGGAAGATGGCCGCGACCAGCAGCAGTCCAGCGATCAGGATCCCGATCCGGATCATGGCCATGTCGGACATTCAGCGTGCCTCCGCATAAGAGTGACAGGTGTCGATATTCCGACAAGCATGGCACGTCATGCCGCACCCGCCAAACGTGCGGCCTCTTCCAGGTCCACGCTGACCAGGCGACTGACGCCCGGCTCGCGCATGGTTACACCGGAGAGCTGGCGCGCAGCCTCCATCGTCGCCTTGTTGTGGCTGACGAACAGGAACTGCACCTTCTCGCTCATTTCCCGCACCATGTTGGCCAGGCGGCCGACATTGGCTTCGTCCAGCGGCGCGTCCACCTCGTCGAGCAGGCAGAACGGCGCGGGATTGAGCTGGAAGATCGCAAACACCAGCGCCACCGCGGTCATCGCCTTCTCGCCACCGGACAGCAGCGAGATGCTGGACACGCGCTTGCCCGGCGGGCGCGCCATGATGGTCACGCCGGTGTCGAGCAGGTCTTCTCCGGTGAGCTCCAGATACGCGTGGCCACCGCCGAACAGACGCGGATACAGCGCCTGGACGCCGGAATTGACCCGGTCGAAGGTGTCCTTGAAGCGGCCGCGGGTTTCGCGGTCGATTTTGCGGATCGCCTCTTCCAGCGTCTCCAGTGCGGTGTTGAGATCCAGATTCTGCGCGTCCAGATATTCCGAACGCTGCGCCGCTTCGCCGTACTCCTGGATCGCGGCCAGGTTGACCGGTTCCAGCCGCCGCATGCGGCCGTCGATCTGGCCGACCGCCGCCTCCCACTCGGCCACGTTCGCGGCTTCCGGCAACCCATTGACGACGTCTTCGAGCACAAAGCCGGCTTTCACCACGGCGGCCTCCAATTGCTCTGCGCTGAGCACCAGCGCCTGCTGATCGAGCTTGCGCTGCGAGATGCGCTCGCGCTGGGCCAGCGCCTGTTCGTCGCGCTGCTGGCGGGTCTGCTCGTAGCTGCGCAGCTCGCCATCGATGCTCTCCAGCATGGTGCGCGCTTCGCTCAGCACGCGCTCGGTGCGTACACGCTCGCTCAACGCGGCCTGGTGCTCGTGCTCCAGCGTTTCCACCGGCGAGTCGCCGTCGCTGAGCTGGGCGACCAGGTCCTCCAGGCGCGTATCGAGCTGGCCGCGCTGGCTGTCCATGCGCTCCAGCGTCTGGCTCAGCGAGGTGATCTGGGTGCGTTGCGATTCCAGCGTCAGCGCCAATGCATGCATCGCATCGCGCACGCCACGTGCGGCATCGCGGGCCTGATCGCGCGCATCGGTGAGCTGACGGCGTTCGTTCTCCAGCGCCTCGCGAGTGCCTTGCAGGTCGCCCATCAGGGTCACTGCGTCTTCGAGCTTGGCGCGTGCCTCGCGTGCCTGCTCGCGGCTGGTGTCCAGTGTTTCCAGCAGCTGCGACAATTCGTTTTCGATGCGTTCGATGCGCGTGCGCGCGGCATCGACCTTGCCCTGCTGACTCTGCAGCTGACCGGCCAGCTCGGACACGCTGCGGTGCGCCATGTACAACTGGCGCTGCGCATCTTCGCGTTGTTGTTCGGCCGCCAGCAGTTGTTCGCGGAAGCTGCCCAGGCGCTGCTCGAGTTCGGCCTCGCGCTCCTGCAGCGTTTCGATCTGCGCACGCAGCTCCTGAATCTCGCGCTCGCGCAGCAAGGCGCCCTGCTTGGCGGCACCGGAGCGCGACACCCGCACCCAGCCCTCGCCCAGCCGCTCGCCGCTGCGGGTGATGACCGAATCGCCTTCGGGCAGGCTGCGCTGCAGCGTGCGCGCGGCCTCCAGATCCTCGGCCGCGTGCAGGCGCGCGAGCAGGCGACGGATCGCGATCGGCCCCTGCACCTTGGCCGCCAGCGAGGTCGGCGCGAAGCTCGCGTTGTCGCTGGCACCGGACACCAGCGCAATGCGACCCTCGCCCAATTCGCCCAGCGCATCGACCAGTTGTTCCGGCGCATCCACCAGCACGCCTTCGATCAACTGCCCCAACGCGCCTTCCACCGCGTTTTCCCAGCCGCTTTCGACCGTGATGCGCTCGCCGACACGTGCGGCAGAATCCAGCCCGCGCGACTTCAGCCACGCCACTGCGGCGCCCTGCTCCTGGCCGAGTGCGGCCTGCTGCAGGGTTTCCAGCGACGACAGCCGGCCACGTGCGGCCTGCGCCTGCTTGCGCACGTCGGCCAGTTCGCCCTGGCTGGCGCGCTGTTGTTCCTGCAGCCCGCCGAGCGCGTGCTTGCGCGCTTCGACCTGCTCGGTCAGCCCGTCCAGCGAGGTCTTCTGGGTTTCGTGGCGCAGCTCGATCTGCTCGAACGCCTCGGCCAGCGCATCCAGGTCCAGCCCAGCGCGCTCATTGACCAGCGCTTCGCGGCGGCGCTCGGCCTCCAGCGACTGGCGATCGAGATAATCGACGCGCGTGCGCTCCACTTCGCCGGCACGCGAGGCTTCGCCGGTGTCGCGGTTATGGGTTTCCCAGCGCTGCTGCCAGTCGGCCAGACGCGCTTCGGCCTCGCGTAGCGACTCCTGGCGGAATTCATGGTCCTCGCGCAGCTGTTCCAGTTGCGGTTCGGCAGCGTCCACCGCCTCGCGCAACACCGCCAGCCTGGCCGAATCGCCGCTGATATGCTGGGTCAGCTCCTGCAACTGGCTCTGCGCCTCATCGCGCGCCTTGTGCAGACGATGCGAGAGCTCGCGCTGGTGCTGGATCTGCTGCTCGATGCGCGCCAGCGCGCCACCAACCTGATAGACATCGGCCTGCGCCTTGGCCACCGCTTCGGCGGCTTCCTCGCGACGCGCGCGCCCGGTTTCGATCCGCGCCTCGGCATCGCGCTGTTCGGCGATCAGCTGCTGCAGCCGGGTCTCTTCCTGATTCAGTTTTTCGCGCAGCCCCTGCAGCCGGCCATCCAGGCCGCGGTATTCCAGCGCCTTCCACTCGGCGTCCTTGATCCGGCGCTCTTCCTGCAAGGCCTGATACTGCTCGGCCTGGCGCGCCTGGCGTTGCAGATGCGCCAGTTGCTTGGTGATCTCTTCGCGCAAGTCGCCGAGGCGATCGAGGTTTTCGCGGGTATGCCGGATGCGCGTTTCAGTTTCCTTGCGGCGCTCCTTGTACTTGGAAATGCCGGCGGCTTCTTCCAGATACACGCGCAGGTCTTCCGGGCGCGCCTCGATGATCTGGCTGATCATGCCCTGCTCGATGATCGAGTAGCTGCGCGGCCCCAGGCCGGTGCCCAGGAACAGGTCGGTGATGTCGCGGCGCCGGCACTTGGTGCCGTTGAGGTAGTAGGCGCTGTTGCCGTCGCGACTGACCAGGCGCTTGACCGAGATCTCGTTGAACGAGGCGAACTCGCCGCTGATGGTGTGATCGGAATTGTCGAAGATCAGCTCCACCGTCGCCTGCGACACCGGCTTGCGCGCCGAGGAGCCGGAGAAGATCACGTCGGTCAGCGAGTCGCCACGCAGGCGGCTGGCCGAACTTTCGCCCATCACCCAGCGCACCGCGTCGATGATGTTGGACTTGCCGCAGCCGTTGGGACCGACGATGCCGGTCATGTTGGTGGGCAGGTGCAACGTGGTCGGGTCGACGAACGACTTGAAACCGGACAGTTTGATCGTGGACAGGCGCATGGGACTGAAGGTTCCGGGCACCGCACGGGCGAGGCCGGCAGGCGCTTTTTCCTGTGAAGCCGCCCCTAAGCCCTTGATCCACAAGATCTATGGGCCGTGGAACCGGCAATGGAGCATGAGTATAGCGGCCCTGGCATCGCTGGCGTGGCCGCAGAAAGACGAAGGGCGCCTAACCAGGCGCCCTTCGGGTACAGCGTGCAGCGTGGATCAGGCGTCGGATTCGACGATGACCTTGACCGAGGTTTCCACATCGGCGTGCAGGTGCAGCACAACGTCGTACTCGCCGACATTGCGGAATGCGCCTTCGCCCAGGATCACTTCGCTCTTTTCCAGCGGCAGGCCGGCGGCGGTGAACGCCTCGGCGATGTCGCGCGGGCCGACCGAGCCATACAGCTTGCCTTCGGTCGACGCATGCGCGCCGATGGTGACGCTGGCGCCTTCGAACTTGCCGGCGCGGCTCTGTGCATCGGCCAGGATGGTGTTGGCCTTGGCTTCGTAATCAGCACGCTTGGCTTCAAACGCTTCAACGTTGGCAGCGGTGGCCGGAACGGCCTTGCCCTGCGGCACGAGGAAGTTGCGGCCGTAACCCGGCTTGACGCTGACCTTGTCGCCCAGGCCGCCGAGGTTGGTCACTTTCTGCAGAAGAATCAGATCCATGGTGGTGCTCCGTTATTCGTTAGCGCCGGCGCTTTGGCCGACGCAACGTTTGCTGTCCGAAAAGACGGGATTCGGGAATCGGGATTTGGGAATCGCAAGAGCACGATCAACACCGCATCTCGAATGACCGGCCTCTATATTTATTACCCGCACATGGATGTGCGGGCTTTTGTGAGGGACTCACATACAACCGTGCGGGCTTTTGTGAGGGACTCACATACAACCGTGCGGGTTCTTGTGAGGGACTCACATCAACGACTCGGATTAAACGTCGTGATTGTCCGTGTACGGGATCAGCGCCAGGAAACGCGAGCGCTTGACGGCCGTGGCCAGCTGACGCTGGTACTTGGACTTGGTGCCGGTCACGCGGCTCGGCACGATCTTGCCGTTCTCGGTGAGGTACTGACGCAGGGTGTTGAGATCCTTGTAATCGATCTCTTTCACGCCCTCGGCGGTGAACTTGCAGAACTTGCGACGACGGAAGAACTTGGACATGACAGCGCTCCTTAAGCGGCTTCGGCGTTGTCGCCGTCGGTATCGGTGGCGGCAGGTGCAGCATCGCCCTCATCGTCATCACGACGACGACGCTCGCTACGCTCGGGCTTGTCGCCCTTCTCGTCCTTGCTCTTCATGATCAGCGACTGCTCGGTGTCCGGGCCGTCGCGCTTGACGACCAGGTGACGCAGCACCGCATCGTTGAAGCGGAAGCTTTCCACCAGCTCGCTCAGCACGGCCTGGTCGACTTCGATGTTGAGCAGCACGTAGTGCGCCTTCACCAGATTCTGGATCGGGTAGGCCAGCTGACGGCGGCCCCAGTCTTCCAGACGGTGGATGGTGCCGTTACCGCCCTCGATCAGCGACTTGTAGCGCTCGATCATGGCCGGGACCTGCTCGCTCTGATCCGGGTGGACCAGGAACACGACTTCGTAATGACGACTCATGTTGTATTACCTTTCGGATGTGGCCACGTGGGCCGGACAGCTCCCCGGTGACCCGCGCAAGGCGGCCGGTGGAGCAAGGATTCCCACCCGGAACCGGGCAGGAAGCAAGAAAGTATGGCAGTTCAGGCGCTTAGCCGCAACCGGGCCGAGCCAGCGGCCGAGCCTAGGAACGTGACATCTGCGCGGCGACCGCTTGAGCCCCTCTCCCCGCCGGGGCGATAAGGCACCGCTTGCGCGCGTACCTTGGAGCGCCCGCGCCGCAAGCGCGGGCCGGGGCGTGGAGCGGGGGTTGGGGTGAGGGTCCGCGGCGAAGCCACTGGTGACGTCTAACCGCGCGAGGCTTCGCCCCTTACCTTCATCCGCCCTTCGGGCAGCTCCTCCCGCAGGGAGAAGGAATAGCGCGCACCAGCGAGCTCAGCGATGCTCGGCTTCGGTCGTAAAGCTCTCCCCGCAGCCGCACTCGGCAGTCGCGTTGGGATTGCGGAAGGTAAAGGTCTCGCTCAGGCCGTGCTTGCCGAAATCGATGCAGGTGCCGTCGACCAGCGGCAGGCTGACCGGGTCGACGAAGATGCGCACACCCTCCTGCTCGAACACCGCGTCGTCGTCGCGTTTCTCGCGCGCCAAGTCGGTGACATGGCCCCAGCCCGAGCAACCGGTCTTGGTCACGCCAAAGCGCAGACCCAGCGTCCCCGGGGTCTGCTGCACGAAACGCTGCACGCGCTCCAGCGCGGCGGGGGTGAGGCTGATGGCCATGGGGGATGCTCCGGAAACGATGGTGGCAAGTATAGCGAGGCTGCAATCACCGGGGCTGCAGCCGCTGCGACGCCGTGTTCCCCAGATGGGGCCATGTCCGGCCTTGGACAAGCGCAACCACCGGCAAGCGGTTCAGATGCTCGCGCCAGCGCGCCCGCAGCCAGTAAACTCGCAGACCATTCAAAGTCGCTACGGCGAGGACAAGTCATGACGGTGGTCAGCGTTGAACATGCGCTTGCGGGAAAACTCCCGGAAGGCGGCGAAGTCACGGTACGGGGGTGGGTGCGCACGCTGCGCGGATCTGCCGGACTGGCCTTCATCAACGTGACCGATGGCTCCTGCTTCGCTCCGATCCAGGTAGTGGCCAACGACACCCTGCCCAACTTCGACGAGATCAAGCGCCTGACCAGCGGTTGCTCGCTGATCGCCAAGGGCGTGCTGGTGAAGTCGCAGGGCAAGGGCCAGTCGTTCGAGATCCAGGCCAGCGGCGTGGAGATCGTCGGCTGGGTCGAAGACCCGCTGACCTACCCGATCCAGCCCAAGCCGATGTCGCCGGAGTTCCTGCGCGAAGTGGCGCACCTGCGCCCGCGCACCAACCTGTTCGGCGCGGTCACCCGCATCCGCAACTGCCTGGCGCAGGCGGTGCACCGCTTCTTCCACCAGAACGGCTTCAACTGGATCAGCACCCCGATCATCACCACCTCCGACGCCGAAGGCGCCGGGCAGATGTTCCGCGTCTCCACGCTGGACATGGTCAACCTGCCGCGCGATGCCAGCGGCGCGGTGGATTTCAGCCGCGACTTCTTCGGCAAGGAAACCTTCCTGACCGTGTCCGGCCAGCTCAACGTGGAGGCCTACTGCCTGGCGCTGAGCAAGGTCTACACCTTCGGCCCCACCTTCCGCGCCGAGAACAGCCACACCACGCGCCATCTGGCCGAATTTTGGATGATCGAGCCGGAAATCGCCTTTGCCGATCTGGCCGAAGACGCGCGCCTGGCCGAGCAGTTCCTCAAGTACCTGTTCCGCGCGGTGCTCGATGAGCGTGGCGACGATCTGGCATTCCTGGCCGAGCGCGTGGACAAGAACGCGATCGCCAAACTCGAGGCCTTCATCAATGCCCCGTTCGAGCAGATCGACTACACCGAGGCGGTGAAGCTGCTGCAGAACTCGGGCAAGAAGTTCGACTTCCCGGTCGAATGGGGCCTGGACCTGCAGACCGAGCACGAGCGCTGGCTGACCGAGGAACATATCGGCCGCCCGGTGGTGGTGACCAACTACCCCGAACACATCAAGGCCTTCTACATGCGCCTGAACGACGACGGCAAGACCGTCGCGGCGATGGACGTGCTGGCGCCGGGCATCGGCGAGATCATCGGCGGCAGCCAGCGCGAAGAGCGCCTGGATGTACTGGATGCACGCATGGCGCAGTTCGGCCTGGACCAGGAGCACTACAGCTGGTACCGCGATTTCCGCCGCTACGGCTCGGTGCCGCATGCCGGCTTCGGCCTGGGGTTCGAGCGCCTGGTGGTTTACGTGTGCGGGCTGAGCAACATCCGCGACGCCATCCCCTACCCGCGCGCGCCGGGCAGCGCCGAGTTCTGATGTGAGCCTGCTGGCCGCCGCCACGCTGCAGTTGCTGGCCTTCGCGGCGGCGTTGCTGGGCGCCGGCATCGCCGGGGTGCGCGGCGTCCGGCTGGAGCAGCTGGCAGCCGCACATCCAGGTGCCAGCGCATGGTGGCAGGGTGATACGGCACGCAGGGCGATCATCCACGCCGTGCGTCCGTTATGGTGGACCATCACTGCGCTGGTGATCGGCGCAGCACTTCCCCAACTCGCACTGATGCTGGCGGGCACATGACCCTGTTCTTCGCATTGTGTTTTGTCGGTGTGGCGGTTGCCGGCCTCACCGCCTTGCTGATCTTCTGGCCGCTGACGCTAGTGCACCTGCGCGACCGACATCCCGAGGCGCTGGCCAGCTTCGGCGAGCCGGCCTTCATCAGTCCTGCGGCGCTGTGCTGGTTGCTGGCGCGGCGCTACCGCAGCCATCGCGACAGTGCGCTGTCCGGCCTGGCCACGCCGGCCTGGCTGTCGCTGCTGACCATCTTCTTCGGCCTGGGCATGGCAGCCCTGCTCGGCCTGCTTTCCAAGGTAATGCCATGAATACACCGCAAGACACCGCTCATGACGACCACGATTCGTGGTGGCTGGCCACGATTGGCCGCACGCTGATCTGGGCACGCCTGCGCGTCAAGCAGGCCGGTACCGCCGAAGTCCTGGACAGCGACGGCAAGATCCTGCCCTACGACAGCGAGGACAGCGCCCGCGCGGCCTTGTTCGATGCCGAATTCGTCGCGCTCGACGGGCTGGACGAAGAAGACGCGCTGATGCGTGGCTTCTCGCTCGACGAAGTGTCGCCGCCGCGTGGCGACGACGATGCCGACCTGCGCGAACGCATGGTGCTGACCCTGGGCGGTCGCGCCTGACATGTACGCCCCGCGCGCATTCGCGCAGACCGATCTGGCACTGCTGGACTGGCTGATCGCGCGCGACCCGTTCGTCACCATGATCAGCCACGGCGAGGACGGACAGCTGGCGATCTCGCATCTGCCTGTGCTGTACCGACGCGATGCGCAATCCGTGGTCATCGAAGGCCACTGGGCGCGCCCCAATCCGCAGGCACGCAGCCCCGGCGATGCGGTCCTCGTGGTGCAGGGTCCGCACGCCTATGTGTCGCCCA
The DNA here is from genome assembly GCF_056725285.1 of Xanthomonas sp. NCPPB 1826. NCBI lineage: Bacteria > Pseudomonadati > Pseudomonadota > Gammaproteobacteria > Lysobacterales > Lysobacteraceae > Xanthomonas > Xanthomonas sp. NCPPB 1826. Next base: position 1,985,221 of record NZ_CM161521.1, on the reverse strand, counting down.
GCTGGTATCTGGACAAGGAAGCGGCCGCACGTGTGCCGACCTGGAACTACGCCGTGGCGCATCTGCATGGACGCTGCGAGCAGGTGAGCGATGAGGCAGCGCTGGGCGAGCTGATCGGCCGCATGAGCACCCACTTCGAACAACGCGTCGGCAGCGACTGGCTGTTCGAGATGGAACGCGACAGCCACCGCCGCCAGTTACGCGGCCTGGTCGGCTTCCGCTTCGTTCCGAGCCGCATCGAGCTGACCTTCAAGCTCAGCCAGAACCACCCCGCCGCCAATCAGCGCAGCGTCAGCCAGTTTCTGGCACAGCAACCCGACCAAGCCTCGAACGCGATCGCAGCGTTGATGCAGGCGGCCATGGACGCCAATCCGACGCGCTGAGATGGCAGCAGTTGCACATTGGAAAGACGGATCACCAGAGGGTTGGGACGCGTCGGCCACATTGTCGGCCGACGCCGGCGTGCCTGGCACCCTATTTCCCCGAAGGCTAGTGCAACTCAGCCAGCCCGGCGCGATCGCTGCGGCACAAGCGCCTCACAGGGATCGCTGCCACAGCCGGATGCGGGGTCAAGCGGAGAAAGTCCTTGCGCGATTGCATAGCGGGTGAGCTGGGCAATGCTTTGAATATTGAGTTTCAACATGCAGTTTTCACGATGCGTGCCTACCGTTTTCACGCTCAAGTGCAAGCGCGTGGCGATCTGCCTGGTCGACAGGCCTTCGGAGTAGAGCTGCACGATTTCGCGCTCACGTGAGGTCAGCCGGGTATACGCAGAATCGTCTTTGGCGGCTCGACGCAGTCCTGCGATCAACGAACGCGACATCTGCGGACTGATATAGATCTGATCCTGACCAACGAGTTGAATCGCACGCAGCAACTCGGCGAAGGTACTGGTTCGCGCCAGATAGGCTTTTGCGCCAGCTTCGAAGACCGCGCTGGCACGCATGCAGGCGTCGGACGGAGCAATGCAGATTGCCCGGCTGCCGGGACTGCGTTGAATCAAACGTCGCGTCAGATCGATGCCATTGAGGCCAGGGAGCAGGACATCCACCAGGACGATATCCGGCTGCTCTCTGGCAGCGATCTGCAGACACGCCAGTCCGTCTTCGGCATGCCCCACCACTTCGAAACCCGGAACCTTTTGCAGCAAAGCGACCATGCCTTCCACGAGGATGGTGCGATCAGCAGCGACGACGATACGTGTCTTCATCATTCCCTCGGTTACACGAATGGGGACCGCGATGTGCAGCGGCATTCGAGCGGCGCGCTGCAGCGAATCGACAGATGCTCGGCAGGAGCACTTGAGCGAGCTTGTCATACGCTCACCTCGGCACCATCGGTTCTGGACTGATTTGGCGACCGTCAAATGCTGGTTTGCACAACGGTGTAGATGTCGGTGCGACGCAATGACGGGTAGGTTTGCCTGAGGTGTGTTACGCACGTTGCACCGGAGCCGAAGCGGACTGCGCCGCTCCGGACCAACCCACACCGCCACCGAATGCTTGGCACCCTGTGCCAGACATCGTTTCTGCATAAGACTGCCGATAAAAAACGAACGCGGTTCCAGCTGCAGCTCAACCGCGAAAGATTACGAATCGCCGGACATCACCTGCCTGGCAAGGCCGGCCAGTTGCTGACGCACCTGATCCAAACGCGGGTCCGCTTCCAACTCGCGTTGCAGGTCCAGCAGACCTGCGGCAAGTTCGCCACGCGCGCGGATGCCTTCGGACTCGACCGATGCGCGCTGAGACTGGATCGCTGCAGCGGCGTGTTGGCTGGAATCGCCGCGTACGACCGTTTCCATGACATCGACCATGCGTTGCAGCAGGCGATAGACGGCACTTGCCGAAAATCCGCCCATCATCGCCAACGCGGGTTTTCCGAACGCGCCCAGGCTACTTTCGGCAAAGAGATCCTCCGGCAGCAACTCCACCAAGATCAGACCGGCGATGAGGCCCAGAATCATGCGCGCGGCATAGGAAGAATCGAATCGCGGATCGTACGTCGCGTCGGCGACGTAACGATGGGCCTGGAACAGGGCGGAAAACGCTGCGCCAAGCCCGGCACAGGCCAGGATGAACATCACATTCCAGCCCAGCGTGCTGCCCGAGGAGTCGAGAAATCCCAGCGCGATGTTCTGCTCGTTGACAAGGCTGGACATCGCCAGCCCGACCACTGAGGCAAGGCAGCCGACCGAGCTTAAGGTCAAGGTGCGGATCAGCGGAATTGGACCGAGCCAGCGCAAAAAGCCACCGCGTAAGCGCTCCCGCTCGATCAGCACCACCGCTTGCGGCGTTGCGGGTTGGATCGCGCGAACCAGCTGTCGGTGCAGAGCGGCCAGTTCGCGCGCGCCAGCTTCGCCATGCAGGGAGGTGCCAGGCGTCACCCGTAGTTCCGCCAACCGGCCAGGCAGATCGGGCGACATTGCCAACCCCTGCTTTAGCGCATACGACACCATGGCCCGACATTCGAGCTCCAGCTGTTCAAGCACGCTGGAGAAGACCGGCCCGGTGAATCCTGACGACGAGACGGACTGGGCCACCGCGCGTCGCCGCAGGCCGACGCGCATCCTGGTTCGCTTCCACATAAGTGATTCCCAACATGCAGGCGCGCATCCAGCCCGACCTCAGGGCATCCGTTCGAACAGCGTCGTATCGCGCTGACCTTTCACAACAAGAGCAAGCTCTGCGCTGCCATCGTCGCGAATCCGCAGACTGGCTTGGCCATCGCTGAGCTGGCGGCAATAGCCCCTATCGTTGGCCCCGACCCAGGCATTCAACGCGCCTGCCGCACGCCCGGCATAGCGCAATTCCACCTGGCAGTCGCGGGGGGCGCCATAGCGCAGGCGACCGAGCACGTCTCCCGGGCGGACTGTGGTCGCCACGATCTCCAGCTGGGCGGAAATCAGGCCCGCCCCGCGCCAGCGCCCCGCTTCGGCCAAACCTGCGCTGCTCTGATCCAAGGCAACGACCAACGGCGAATCGTGGCCGGGCAGCGTGAGTTGCATGCCGGACGTCGCACCCTCCGTCACCTCAAGCTGGGCGCGGCCACCGGCTAGCGCATCGCAAAACCTGCCGCCATTGCGAGACAGCAGCGCGTAACCGTCCGGCTGCGCTCGTAGCTCCAGCGCACAATTGAAAGGAGGTCCAAACCGCACGTCCGCCGTTTGGGTGCCGTCGGCTCCCACCGCGCGCCCGCTCAGGCGAACATAAACCGGGCCGGCACCGCCGCTGGCGGACAGGATTCCGCGCCAGTCACCTGTCGGAATGCTACCAGCCGGAGCGGCCTGTACTGCGCTCAACGAAAGACACAAGGCCAGTGCTGAGGTGATGCGGAGAACGTGACGTCGATGATGAGGTTGGACAGACATGAGAAAGCTCCGATAAGAAGTTGGACAGGATGGAAAGATCGATCAAGCTGCTGCTCAGCACACCGGCTGCAGTAATTACCAGAACTGCAACCAAGCAGATGATGAAGATGGGCCGCCGCCGGTACCAAGACCGCCGGCAGAGAGCCGCATGCAGGGCCGCCACATCGGTTCCCAGCCGCTCGGCGAGCGCGCGGGCATCGGCGTCTGACAGCAGCAACCTCACGGCACCGCTCCGGGACCGGAAGATGGCACGTCCACGAACGGATGAAGCGTCCATTCCTTCAGCGCGATGCCATCGAACCAAAGCACGCCACGCGGACGCTCGCTGCCTTGATAGCCGATTTTCAGCGCGTGGCTTGGCGTACGGCTGCGTGGCGGCGCGATACGCAGCGCCAGTCCGGGAGCGCCGTCGCTCTGCGTGACCGGCTCTATTTGCACTTGCAGCGTCAACGAAAACTCGCTGATTTGCGATAGCCGCAGCGCACGCAATTGGCAGACCGGAATGGACAGCAGGGTCTCCATTTCGCCCTGGGCCGTTCCGTCATCATCCATGCAGCGAACCTGCATGCTGCAGGCGGCCACCGCAGCATCCACCAGTGCGGCGTGGCGCTGGCGGCATCGCTGTTGCGCTCGTCGGACGGCCTGGTCGAGCAGCTCCACGAAGACGTCCAGGGAATAGCTCGCGTGTGCCATCTACGACTCCGTCAGCCAGATCGGCTTGCGCTTGAACCCCACGTGGTAGCACAACCATTGCAGTACCACCTGATGCTCGCCCAGCTGCACAATGGTGAAGCTCTTCTCGATCCCGAGAATCGTTCCCCTGGGCGCTTCGCTGAGGCAGCGATTGAGCAGATGCTGCGCGGCCTCGACCTGCTCAGCGGTCTGCATCTTTGCCGGGTTGTCGCTGCCGACGACGATGCGCTTGATGTAGCTCACTTCTGACAAATCGATCATCGGCAACGACTCGGGTGATAGAAAGGTGCAGGACTCAACAGCGACGCTTACGGCACCGGGACAGGCGCAGTGACTTTACGTGGCGCTGCGGCGGTCTGCAGGATGTCGAGCACGCGCGACAGCCCTTCGGGGGTACCACGATCTTCGGCGTGCAATGCGACGTGATACTTGGCCGAGTTATCGGAAGAGCGCGTGTTTTCCTTGTGGCTGGACACCGACCCCTGCACGTTGACCTTGGCCTTGAACACGCCCCAGCCGACGCTTGCCTCCAAATCCACCTTGAGGCTCTTGTCTTCGGCTTCCTTTTCCGAAAACGAGGATTTGACTTCCATGTCGAAGGTCACGTCCACGGTCTGAATGCTCAAATTGGGAACGTTGACCAAGGTCAGCAGCGGCACGACGATCTCGACTTCCTCCTCGGCCATCCCGGTACCGCTGGGGTCTTCGACCGGGCGCTTGAACTTGAACTGCGCGGTCCGCGTACCGCCGTTTCCGTTGGGATCGGCAGCAGGGTCGGTCGGCGGCAGAAAACCGATGACCTTGATGAAGTCTGCGGTGGCGCGGGCCAGCATGACCTGCGCATCGCAGGCTGCACGCAACGGGGCGCCGATCAGGTCCGCCATCGGCAGGCCCTTGAACTGGTCGGACATATTGACAATATCGCTCATGGTGTTCTCCTGAAGAGTGGTTGTTTGAAAAAAAATCGATGACGGCGGGATCAATCGCCCTTGACCGTCTTGAACACGCCTTGCGACTGCGCAAGGCGATTGATGAGACGTGCCACGCCTTCGGTCGGCTCGCTGCCTTCCACGCGTAACACGACATGCACCGCACTGTGCCGCGCACTTTTTGCATTGGAGCCGAGGTCGATGCCGATCTGGCCGGGCAGCGCTGGCGGCTTGGGATGCCAGTCATCCACTGCGGCAGGAACCGCCAGCGACGCCGGCAACGCGGCTTCGTCCAGTTCGCTGAGCTCGCCGAGTTGTGCATCGAAGCTGATCTCTACGTCCTTGATGCGCAGGACGTTGGACGACACCAGCGGCAACAGCGGTGCGCGATACAGGTCTTCGTCGTTCTCGCCCGCTTCCGGGTGCTGCGACGGCAAGCGGATCAGAACGCTTCTGGGACGGTTGTCCTCGTCAAAGAACGCGCCCAGGTTAGCCATCTGGTGCTGTTCGATCCGGTCCTGGGCGTCGATAACTGCCCCGGCCAGCGCTTCGATCAGATCATTGAGGGAGATTTGCGCCATGTTGGGCTCGTTGGTCGGAGATGTCGCGGGGACGGTGACGGCTCAGACCGCGCTGGGGAAGCTATCCACGCGTGCCAGCCACCCCTTGAGAAACTTGCCAAGCGCCGGTCGCGCGGCGACCAGTCGCTGGTAGTAGTCCTTGCGGCCGACCCTGTAGCGTGCATACAGGTCTTGCTGATTGCTGGATGCCAGGGCGGCGAAGGTCGCCGGTCCCATCCGTCCGTCCACCACCAGCGCGCCGCCGGTCTGGGCGTTGAGCACGGTCTGCAGCAGCTTGATCGCGTTGCCGCCGGCGTTGACATAGAAGTCGAACAAGATGTTGGCCAACGGCTGCAGTGCGATCTGGTCGGCGCGTAGCCGGTCCCAGTACTGCGTCTTGTAAATGACCCCGGCCTGGGCATCGGTCAATGCACGCAGGTTCGCCAAGCTGGGCTCCACGCCCAGCAAGTTCTGGGCGCAGGCCTTGAAGGTCAGCAGCGTGATGCCTTTGTTGGTGGCACCGCCCGGATCGGCGGGGTCGTTGACGAAGCCGCCCTCGTGCTTGAGCAGGGTCGGAAAAAACATGTTGAAGTCAGCCATCGGCGCCACCTGTTGAATTGATCGGTGGCGCCAGTTTCCGCATCGGTGCAATAGCGGGACATCGGCCCTTCACCGATACTACGAAGCCTGAAAGCTGATTCATCCCGGTCCCCGACAGGGGGCCACCAACACTGCGTTTTCTGGAATACTGCGCGCATGAACGAGCTCAACCATTTGCTTGAAAACAACCGTGCCTGGTCCGAGCGCATCCGCCGCGAGGACCCGGAATTCTTCTCCAAGCTGTCCACCCAGCAGACGCCCGAGTACCTGTGGATCGGCTGCTCGGACTCGCGCGTGCCGGCCAACCAGATCATCGACATGGCACCGGGCGAGGTGTTCGTCCACCGCAACATCGCCAACGTGGTGGTGCATACCGACCTGAACTGCCTGTCGGTGATCCAGTTCGCCGTCGACGTGCTCAAGGTCAAGCACATCCTGGTGGTCGGCCATTACGGCTGCGGCGGCGTGTTCGCCAGCCTGACCCAGAAGCGCATGGGCCTGGTCGACAACTGGATCCGCCACGTCACCGATGTGGCCGACAAGCACGAGGCCTGCCTGCACGAGGCGGGCGACCTGCCGGTGCAGCACGCGCGCCTGTGCGAGCTCAACGTGCTCGAGCAGGTGGTCAATGTCTGCCGTACCACCATCGTGCGCGACGCCTGGGACCGCGGCCAGGCACTGCAGGTGCATGGCTGGGTCTACAGCCTGCGCGACGGACGTGCGCACGACCTGGGCATGTCGATCGACCGCCCGGAGCTGCTGCAGGAACGTTACGACGCCGCACTGGCGCGCATCCAGGCCGATCACGCCGAACGCTGAGCCGCACCCGCACGCCATCCAGCCGCGGCGCCCATCGGCGCCGTCGGTTGGCTATGCTGGACGTCTTCTTTGCCGAGGAACGTCGATGCTGGTCCCGCCGATCAACCTGCAAGCCTGGATCGAGCAACACCGCCACCTGCTCAAGCCGCCGGTGGGCAACAAATGCATCCAGCAGGACGGCTTCATCATCATGATCGTCGGTGGGCCGAATGCGCGCACCGACTATCACTACGACGAAGGCCCGGAGTGGTTCTTCCAGCTCGAAGGCGAGATGGTACTGAAGGTGCAGGACGAAGGCGTGGCACGCGACATCCCGATCCGCGCCGGCGAGATCTTCCTGCTGCCGCCGAAGGTGCCGCATTCGCCGCAACGCGCGGCTGGCTCGATCGGCCTGGTGATCGAACGCGAGCGCTTGCCCAACGAGCAGGACGGCCTGCAGTGGTATTGCCCGCAGTGCAATCACAAACTGTACGAGGCGATGTTTCCGCTGCAGGACATCGAAACCGATTTTCCGCCGGTGTTCGATCATTTCTACCGTTCGCTCGCGCTGCGCACCTGCAACCAGTGCGGGCATCTGCACCCTGCGCCGGAGCGCTATGCCACTGTCGAGGCATGAGTGGGCGATGGCCCAGCCAATTCCAGGCACGCGTCGCACAGGTCTTCGAGCGCGCTCGCTCGGCGGTGGCCATCGGCGCGCCGCCGCGCCCTCGCAATGCCGCGCAACGCAATGACGATGCAGCTGTGCGCAGCGCGCCGTGTGTCGGGCGTGTGCACGCGCCGCAGCCGCGCTGTGCGCCCGCGTTGAACCCCATGCCATGCTGCGCACGCTGATCGACCTCAAGCCGCGCGACGTGCCATTGCGCGTTGCGCTGCGCAACACCGCCGCGGTAGTGCTGCCGCTGGCGGTCGGCGTGGCCACCGGGCATGTCGCCGCCGGTCTGGCCGTGTGTACCGGCGCGCTCAACACCATGTTCACCGACCAGCCCGGCCCGTATCGCGCGCGCCTGCAACGCACGCTGATGGCCGCGCTGGCAGCGGGCCTGGCCACGTTGCTCGGCATCTGGGTCGGCCACAACACGCCGGCATTGGTGATCGCCGGGTTGCTGCTCGGCCTTGGCGGCGGCTTGCTGGTGGCACTTGGCCCGGTAGCGGCGCGGGTGGGGCTGACCAGCATGATCCTGCTGGTGGTCAGCGCCGACATGCGCCTGCCGGTACAGCAGGCCGCGGGCGTGGCGGCGTTGATCTTCGCCGGCGGCCTGCTCCAGGTAGTGCTGGCACTGGCGGCCTGGCCACTGCAACGCTATCGCCCGGAGCGCTTCGCGCTGGCCGACCTGATGCGTCAACTGGCCGGCATCGCACGCCAACGTCCGGAAGCCAGCGCCCCGCCACCGGCCACCCAGGAAGTGCTCGATGCGATGGTGATGCTGCATGGCGAGCATCGCTCGCGTGCGATCGCCGTGCAGAGCTTCCGCATCATCGCCGAGCTGTGCGAGCGCGTACGGCTGGAGCTGCTGTCGCTGGCCGATGTCGATACCCGCCTGACCGACTCGCAGGCGCGCCCGGCGATCGAGCGCGTGCTCGAACGCAGCGCCATCGTGCTGGAACAGCTCGCGCATGCGATGACGGTGGGCGAAGACCCGCTCGCCGCCAATGCCTCGATGACCGGCTTCGACGATCTGGTCGCCGCACTGGCGCAGTTCCAGCACGACAACGCCGATACCCGCGAGCGCCGGCTGGTGCGGGTGGCGGTGGCGCGCGCGCAAGGCCTCGGCGGCCAGCTGCGCGCCCTGATCCGCAACGCGCATTGGGCCAGCAGCCGTGGCGAGATCCAGGCGCAGCTGGCCGAAGCGCGCCTGCCGGCGGCCCTGCGGCCCGCAGCGACCTGGGCCACGCTGCGCGCGAACCTGGATCTGTCCTCGGTGGCGTTCCGGCATGCCTTGCGCTGCGGCGTGTGCCTGGCGCTGGCCATCGCCTTCCAGCGCTGGCAGCAGATCCCGCACGGCTTCTGGATTCCGATGACCACCGCCATCGTGCTCAAGCCGGATTTCGGCGGCACTTTCAGCTTCGGCGCCTTGCGCGTGACCGGCACCTTCGTCGGCCTGCTGGTGGCGACCTTGCTGGCGCACCTGGCGATGGACGGCGCCAGCGTCCGCCTGGCGTTGCTGGCACTGTTCTGCCTGGGCTTTCGCCTGCTGACGCAGGTGAATTACGGCATCGGCGTGGCGTTTCTGACCGGCATGCTGGTGCTGCTGCTGTCCTTCGAAGGCGTGGCACCAGGCGAGGCCATCGGCGCGCGTCTGCAGGCCACGGTCGCCGGCAGTGCCTGGGCGTTGATCGCCTACGCGGTGTGGCCCACGCGCGAGCGCCGGCATATCCGCGCGTCACTGGCGCAGTTGCTGAGCGCCTACCGCGATCATCTGCGCAATCTGCTGCTCGGCAGGATGGAGGATCTGGGCGACACCCGCGCTGCCGCACGCGTGGCGCGCACCAACGCGCAGGCCTCGATCGAACGGCTGCGCGGCGAGCCACGCAGCCGGCGCAATCTGCACGAGCTCAAACTCGCCGAATCCTTGCTGGCCAACGGCAACCGGCTGATCCGCGCCACCCTGTCGCTGGAGGCGGTGCTGCGCGACGGCCATCCTCTGCCTGCGCTGGAAGCGCTGCCCGCCTTCGCGCAACAGGCCGACCAGGCGCTGTCCGAGCTGATCGCCTGCCTGGTCGACGGCGGCATTCCCGCCGCGGCCACCTTGCGCAGCGCCGAGCGCCAGCTGTCCGATGCATTGGCAGCCCTGCCCGACGGCTCGCCCGCCACCGCCGCACTGGCCGACACCATCGACCGCATCACCGACAGTATCGGCACCCTGACGCATCTACTGCGCCCTGCCCGGCCAGCCTCGACCACCGCTGCAGCCGAGGCGGCGGCGGCGCATGACGGCGCACACGGTGCCGGCGGGTAAACTGCGTCACTGACCTGCGTTGCGAGCCGTGATCATGACCGACCTGCTGTCCCGCGCCCATGCCGTTGCCCTGGACGCCGCCGACCCGCTGCGCCACCTGCGCGATGACTTCGTGTTCCCGCAGCATGCCGGCCAGGACCAGACCTATTTCGTCGGCAATTCGCTGGGCCTGCAGCCGCGCGGCGCACGTGCGATGGTGGCCGAGGTGCTCGACCAGTGGGGCGCGCTCGCGGTGGAAGGCCACTTCACCGGCCCCACCCAGTGGCTGACCTATCACCAGCTGGTGCGCGATGGCCTGGCGCGCGTGGTCGGTGCGCAGCCCGGCGAAGTGGTCGCGATGAACACGCTGAGCGTCAACCTGCATCTGATGATGGCCAGCTTCTACCGGCCCACGCCCGAGCGTGGCGCCATCCTGATCGAAGCCGGCGCGTTTCCGTCCGACCGCCATGCGGTGGAATCGCAGCTGCGCCTGCATGGGCTGGATCCGGCCACGCAACTGATCGAAGTGGAAGCCGACCAACCCAATGGCACGGTATCGATGGCGGCGATCGCCGATGCCATCGCACGGCACGGTCCGCGGCTGGCGCTGGTGCTGTGGCCCGGCATCCAGTACCGCACCGGCCAGGCCTTCGAGCTGGGCGAAATCGCGCGGCTGGCACGCGCGCAGGGCGCGATGGTGGGTTTCGACCTGGCGCATGCGGTCGGCAATATCGCGTTGACGCTGCACGACGACGGCGCAGATTTCGCGGTGTGGTGCCACTACAAATATCTCAACGCCGGCCCCGGCGCGGTGGGTGGCTGTTTCGTGCACGCACGCCATGCCAACAGCGACCTGCCGCGCATGGCCGGTTGGTGGGGACACGAGCAGCAGAGCCGCTTCCGCATGCAGCCGCAGTTCGTGCCCTCGCCTGGCGCCGAAGGCTGGCAGCTGAGCAATCCGCCGGTGCTGGCGCTGGCGCCGTTGCGTGCGTCGCTGGAGCTGTTCGATCAGGCCGGCATGCCGGCGCTGCGCGCCAAGTCCGCACAACTCACCGGGCACCTGGAACAGCTGATCCACGCCCGCGTGCCGCAGGTGCTACAGATCGTCACCCCGGCCGAGCCGGCGCAACGCGGCTGCCAGCTGTCGTTGCGGGTGGCCGGTGGCCGCGCGCAGGGGCGCTCGCTGTTCGAGTACCTGCAGTCGGTCGGCGTGCTCGGCGACTGGCGCGAACCGGACGTGATCCGCATCGCACCGGTGCCGCTGTACAACCGCTTCAGCGATCTGCATCGGTTGGTCGAACAGGTGGAAACCTGGGCCAGCGCCTGAGCACACGCGGCACAGACTGTGCCATCGACCAGATCGGCGCGGGGACCGGAACCGGCACACGCGCACGTACACTCCGAACCCGCACCTGGCTGACCGCGGCAGGTGCCGTTGCCAGCCATCCCCGTTCTCCCCCTTCGCCGGCACTTGCGTCCGGCCGCTGCCGGATACCGCATTGAGCGCAGTCTCTCCCCGTTCCCTGACCTTGATCGGCGCTGGCCTGGCCGGTTGCCTGCTGGCCATCCTGTTGTCGCGTCGCGGCTGGCAGGTCACCGTCTACGAGCGCCGCGGCGATCCGCGCATCAAGGGCTACGAGTCCGGCCGCTCGATCAACCTGGCGCTGGCCGAGCGCGGCCGCTATGCGCTGCGCCAGGCCGGTGCCGAAGACGCGGTGATGGCCAAGGCGGTGATGATGCGCGGGCGCATGGTGCATCCGTTGATCGGCGAACCGCAGCTGCAGCGCTACGGGCGCGACGACAGCGAAGTGATCTGGTCAATCCACCGCGCCGCGTTGAACGTCGCGCTGCTGGATCTGGCCGAACGCGCCGGCGCACGCGTGCATTTCTATCGGCGCCTGCACACGGTGGACTTCGATGCCGGCTATGCGCGCTTCATCGACGACCGCGACGACCAGCCGCACGAAATCCACTTCCAGAGCCTGGTCGGCAGCGATGGCGCCGGCTCGGCCTTGCGCGCGGCGATGCAGCGCAAGTCGCCGCTGGGTGAACGCACCGAATTCCTAGATCACTCCTACAAGGAGCTGGAAATTCCGCCGCTGCCGGGTGGCGGTTTCCGCATCGAAGGCAATGCGCTGCACATCTGGCCGCGCGGGCGCTACATGTGCATCGCGCTGCCCAACGACGGTGGCACCTTCACCGTCACGCTGTTCCTTCCCAATGCCGGCGAGCCCAGCTTTGCCACCACGCGTACCGGCGACGAAGCGCTGGCCCTGTTCGCGCGTGATTTTCCCGATGCCCTGCCGCTGATCCCGCAGCTCAAGGAGCATTGGGAAGAACATCCGCCCGGCCTGCTCGGCACCCTCACCCTGGACCGCTGGCATCTGGGCGGCCGCGCACTGCTGATCGGCGACGCTGCGCACGCGATGGTGCCGTTTCACGGCCAGGGCATGAACTGCGCGTTCGAAGATTGCGTGGCGCTGGCAGAGCAGCTGGATGCGCACGAGGATCTGGAAACTGCGTTTGCCGCGTTCCAGGCCGCACGCCGTGACGACGCCGCAGCAATCCAGCAGATGGCGCTGGAGAATTACCTGGAGATGCGCGACCGCGTCGACGATCCCGATTTCCTGCTGCAACGCGCGCTCGAACAGCAATTGCAGGCGCGCTGGCCCACCCGTTTCGTGCCGCATTACACGATGGTGACCTTCCTGCGCACGCGCTACTCGATCGCCCTGGCGCGCAGCGAGATCCAGCGTCAGATATTGGTCGAGGCCACGCGCGGGCACAGCGACCTGTCGCGCATCGACTGGGCCGCGCTGGAAGCGGTCGTGCATGCGCGCCTGCAGCCGCTGGAAGGCGCGCACTGATCCACTCGCACAGGCCGGCGTCAGCAGGCGTAGGCGCGGATAAGAGATACTAGGCAGCACTGGCGGCGCCCTGCGCAGTGCGCCGCGGATCTGGATTTCATACGGCATGCCTGACAGCTTTCTCTTCTACGACCTGGAAACCTTCGGCCAGGATCCACGCCGCACGCGCATCGCACAGTTCGCCGCGGTGCGTACCGATGCGCAACTGCGCGTGATCGAAGAGCCGATCAGTTTCTATGTGCAACCGGCCGACGATCTGCTGCCCTCGCCGTACGCGACCATGGTCACCGGCATCACCCCGCAACACGCACTGCGCGAAGGCGTGAGCGAGGCCGAAGCGTTCGCACGCATCTCCGAGCAGATGAGCCGGCCGCAGACCTGCACGCTGGGCTACAACTCGATCCGCTTCGACGACGAGTTCGTGCGCTGCGGGCTGTTCCGCAATTTCTACGACCCGTACGAGCGCGAGTGGCGCGGCGGCAATTCGCGCTGGGACCTGCTCGACGTGTTGCGGCTGGTGCATGCGCTGCGCCCGGATGGCATCGTCTGGCCGCAGCGCGAAGACGGCGCCACCTCGTTCAAGCTCGAACACCTGGCCGATGCCAACGCAGTGCGCGAAGGCGACGCGCACGAGGCGCTGTCGGACGTGTACGCCACTATCGGCATGGCGCGCAGGTTCCAGCAGCATCAACCTAAGTTGTGGAACTACGCGCTGCGCCTGCGCGACAAGCGCTTTGCGGCGACGCTGCTGGACGTCATCGCGATGCAGCCGGTGCTGCATATCTCGCAGCGCTATCCCGCCTCGCGCATGTGCGCCGCCGCGGTGCTGCCGTTGACCCGCCATCCGCGCATCGACAGCCGCGTGATCGTGTTTGATCTGGATGGCGACCCTGAAGTGCTGTTGCGCCTGAGCCCGGACGAGATCGCCGACCGGCTGTATATCCGCGCCGCCGACCTGCCCGAGGGCGAGCAGCGCATTCCGCTCAAGGAAGTGCACTTGAACAAGTCGCCGGCGCTGGTGGCCTGGCAGCATCTGCGCGCAGCGGATTTCCAGCGCCTGGGCATCGACCACGACGCGGTGCTGGCCAAGGCTGCACGCCTGCGCGAACTCGGCCCTGAACTGGCCGAAAAAGTGCGCCAGGTGTACGGCAACGAGCGTGCTGCGGCGCCGGCGGTCAACGATGCCGATGCCTCGCTCTATGACGGCTTCCTGGCCGAAGGCGACAAGCGCCTGCTGGCGCAGGTGCGCGCCAGTGCGCCGGCCGAACTGGGGGCACTGGAGTCGCGCTTTCGCGACCCGCGCCTGGTCGAGTTGCTGTTCCGCTACCGCGCGCGCAACTGGCCGCAGACGTTGTCGTTCGAAGAGCAGGAACGCTGGAACGTCTACCGTCGCCAGCGCCTGCTCGAAGACCGTGGCCTGGGCGAGGTCACGCTCGATCAGTTCCATGCGCAGATCGCGGATTTACGGCTTGCTCACCCCGACGATGCTACCAAGCAGTCCCTGCTCGATCAGCTCGCCGCCTGGGGTTTGGACCTCCAACGCACGCTATGACCACCTATTTTTCCGACGCCAGTTTCAAGTTCCTGCGCGCACTGGCGCGCCACAACGACAAGACCTGGTTCAACGACCACCGGCATCAGTACGAGGCGCATGTGCGCCAGCCGTTCCTGCAGCTCATCACCGACCTGCAGCCGGCCCTGGCCGAGGTCAGCGAGCACTATCGCGCCGACCCCAAGACCCAGGGCGGCTCGCTGTTTCGCATCTACCGCGATGCGCGTTTTTCCAACGACAAATCGCCGTACAAGAACTGGCAGGGCGCGCGCCTGTTCCATGAGCGCCGCCGCCAGGTGCCGGCGCCGTCGTTCTACATCCATCTGCAGCCGGGCGAGAGCTTCGTCGGTGCCGGGCTGTGGCATCCGGAGCCGGACACCCAGCGCAAGCTGCGCCAGTTCATCTTCGACAATCCCGCCAACTGGAAAGCGGCCGCCTACGAACCCAGACTGCGCCGCAAGTTCGCGCTGGACGACAGCGAGAAACTGGTGCGTGCACCGCGCGGCTTTCCCAACGAGTTCGAGTTCATCGACGATCTCAAGCATCGCAACTGGGCGTACCTGCGTCATCTCGACGATGCCGTCATGACCGGCCCGCGCCTGCGCCAGACCATCGAGGCCGACCTGGTGGTGCTGGCGCCGTTCGTCGATTACCTGTGCGCCGCGCTGGATCTGGAATTTTGATGGATCGCGCGGCGCCGACAGCCATCGACGCGGCGCCGGCGATCGGCATACCGGAGCGATCTCTCGCTGCGCGGCGCTGTGCATCGCTGCGTCTTGCACCAACCACCGCGATGGACTGCACACCATGAACAAACGCTGGTTGCTGTTGCCTGTACTGGCCGTGCTGCTGCTTGTCAGCTATGTGGTTGCAGGCCCGTACCTGGCCATTCGCGGCATCAGCCAGGCAGTCGCCAATCGCGACGCCGCGCAGCTGGAACGCCATGTGGATTTCCCCACCCTGCGGGTCAACCTCAAGGCGCAGCTGGACGATTACCTGGTCCGCCAGGCCGGCAGCCGCATGCAATCGAGCCTGCTCGGCGGGTTCGCCCTGCAGCTCGCCAGCGGCATCAGCGGTGCCGGCGTGGACACGCTGGTCACGCCGCTGGGCATCGGCGCGCTGCTGCAAGGCCATAGCGTGTGGAATCGCGTCACCGGCGACACCGTCAGCCCGGACACCTATGCGGCGCCGGCGCCGGCGCGTCCGCTGCAAGGCGCCGAGCAGCGCTTCGAATCCACCCGCCGCTTCACCGCCACCACCCGCACCGCGACCGGAGCGCCGGTGGTGTTCGTGCTGACCCGCCAAGGGCTGCGCTGGCGGCTGACCGACATCCAGTTACCGCTGGCAGATGCGGAAACTCCGCTGCCCCCATGACCGCGCGCCTGCGAGCGCGGTCGAAGTGTTCTCCTTCGCAGGCTGACGCCACGCGCCCGACAGCGGCTCACGAAAACCGCCAGGCCCGCTCCATCCACGCTGCCTGCAGCCGCAGCATCGACGGCCGCAGTTGCCGGCGCGCCAGCCACGGCAACGTCGCCAGCGCCTGCTCCGCAGTGCCCGGCGTGCGTTTGCCGTTCCAGGCATACAGCAACTGGTTGCGCGGATCCGGCTCGGGCAACAGCAGCACCCGCCCATCGAATACCTCGCGCAGCGCGGCCAGATGCCCGGCCAGCGGCACCTGGAACAGGTTCAGCGCCAGCACACCGCCGGGCGTCAGCGCAGCGCGGCAATTGGCGTAGAACTCGGGCGTGCACAACGCCGGTGGGATGCCATCGGCATCGTAGGCATCCAGCAGCAACAAGTCGTAGCGCCCGGCACGCGTACCGATCCATTGCGCACCGTCGCCATGCGTAACCTCAAGCCGTGCATCGTCGCGCGGCACGCCAAACGCATCGCGCAACGCCAGCACCTGCGCATCGGCATCCACCGCCTCGATGCGCGTGCTGCGCAGATACCGGTGGCAGAACTTGGCCTGCGCGCCGCCGCCGAAGCCGATCAGGCCGATGCGTTCGGGCCGCGGCTGCAGCCATAGCGCCGCCAGCATGCCGCGCGTATACGGCAGCATCAGCCGGTACGGCGCCCAGCGCGACATGCGGGTCTGCACGGTGTCGTCGGCGAAGTACAGCTCCAGCTGGCGCCAGCTGGAGCGCAGCGCGGCGCGTCCGGCCGGCTTCGGTGCCTGGCTCACCTGCCCGGCGGATCGTTGGCCACGCCATGCGGCACGTGGCCGGCCGCCACGTGCTGGTGCTGGCGCGCACTGTCGATGTTGTGCTGCGAATCGTCGAAGAAGATGTCCGCGCCGAACGCCTCCAGGAACGGCCCCTTGTGCCGCCCGCCGAGGAACAGCGCCTCGTCCAGACGCACGCCCCACTCGCGCAGGGTGCGGATCACCCGCTCGTGCGCCGGCGCCGAGCGCGCGGTCACCAGCGCGGTGCGGATCGGCGAGGCCTCGCCCGGCGGGAATGCCGCCTGCAGCGCATGCAGCGCCGACAGGAAATTGCGGAACGGCCCGACCGACAACGGCTCGCGCGCACGTTCGCGCTCGTGGCGCCCGAATGCCTCCACGCCCTGCTCGCGCGAGATGCGTTCGCTCTCGTCGCCGAAGATCACCGCATCGCCGTCGAAGGCGATGCGCAGTTGGGTCGACAGGCGGCTTTCGTCGTTGTCCACGATCGCCGCGGCGGCCTCGGCGCGTTCGCCCGGCGCGCGCGGCATGATGGTCGCCGCCGCAATGCCATGGGTGAGCGCACGCCGTACCGACTCCGGGTTGGCCGACAGGAACAGGTCGGTGCCGAACGGCTTCACGTACGGCCAGGTCGGCTGACCCGAGGTGAAGGTCGCCCGCACGATGCCCAGGTTGTAGTGCTGGATCGAATTGAAGATGCGCAGCCCGGTGTCGGCGGAATTGCGCGACAGCAGGATCACTTCCACACGCGGGGTTTCTTCGGGCACATCGTGGTTGAGCGCCAGCAGCTTGCGCACCACCGGAAAGGCGACGCCCGGCTCCAGGATGTCGTCCTCATGCTCGCGCTGGAACGCCGAATACGCCTCCACGCCATCGGCCTCGAACAGCGCATGGCCTTCTTCGAGATCGAACAGCGCGCGCGAGGTCACTGCGACGGTCAGGAGTCTTGGGGAATTATCGGTCATTGGGGCGGGGATTCGGGAGTGGGGATTCGGGATTGGTCAGGAGCAGGGATCAGGGAGTTTCAAATTCGGGACCGGATCATTCATACCGCAGCGTACTGTGCCGACAACATCGCGTGCGCTAGGTGGCACGCTGCTGCCGTTGCCAATCCCCAATCCCCACTCCCCAATCCCCGCTCCTCAAACCGCAAACTGTTCGCTGAAGATGCGTTCTTCCAGATTGTGTTCGGGATCGAACAGCAGCGTCACCTGGCGCTGGGTGGATTCGCGGATGGTCACTTCGACCACGTCGCGGATCTCGTGCGAGTCGGCGGTGACGCTGACCGGGCGCTTGTACGGGTCCAGCACGCGGAAGCACACTTCGGTATCGGCCTTGAGGATGGCGCCACGCCAGCGGCGCGGGCGATACGGGGCGATCGGCGTCAGTGCCAGCGTGTGCGAGCCCAGCGGCAGGATCGGCCCGTGCGCGGAATAGTTGTAGGCGGTGCTGCCGGCTGGCGTGGCGACCATGACACCGTCGCCGATCAGCTCGGCGATGCGGGTCTGGCCATTGAGATCCACGCTCAGATGCGCGGCCTGGCGGGTCTGGCGCAGCAGCGAGACCTCGTTGTAGGCCAGCGACACCGTGCTGGCACCGGACTCGGTCTGCACCTGCATTTCCAGCGGGCGCAGGTGCGCCGGTTCGGCACGTTGCAGACGCGCGAGCAGGTCGTCCTCGTCGTCGCGGTACTGGTTCATCAAGAACCCGACCGAGCCCAGCTTCATGCCGAACACCGGCTTGCTGGCAGCGCCGTGCCGGTGCAGGGTCTGCAGCATGAAGCCGTCCCCGCCCAGGGCGCAGACGATGTCGGCGGTGTCCAGCGCATGATCGCCATAGCGCTGCACAAGACGCGCGCGCGCGGTCACCGCCGGCTCGGCGTGACTGGCGAGAAAGGCAATCCGGGGTGGTGCGGTCATCGTTGACTCCAGAGCATGCGAATCAGCATACCGCAGCGCTGTGGTGGGCTTGTTGGCTGGCCGCCCCGCCCTCGCCTGTGCGGCCGCACCTGCGCCTGCGCGATCGGGCGCCACCGGTGACACGGCGCGCGGCAGCGTAACGGGCGCGGCAATCTCGCGCGCCATACGCGTATTGCCCGGCCAGACGTCACCGGGCCACTTCCTCAGGCGGTCAATCGCCAGGCGCGATGGATGCGCGCATGCCGCTCGAAATCCGGGTCGATGGTGCGCGGGCTGATTTCCTCGCACTGCGCAAACTCGGCCACCAGTTCCTCGTCGAGCTTGAAGCGGCGGAAGTTGTTGGAGAAATACAGCACCCCACCTGGCGCCAGGCGCGCCACTGCCGCGCGTAACAGCCGCACATGCTCGCGCTGGATGTCGAAGTCTTCGGCGCGTGCGGAGTTGGAGAAGGTCGGCGGGTCGCAGAAGATCACGTCGAAATGCGCGCGCTCGGCTTCCAGCCAGGCCAGCGCGTCGGCCTGTACCAGCTTGTGCTTGCTGCCGGCCTGGCCGTTCAGGGCCAGGTTGTCGGCGCACCACTGCAGATAGGTACCGGACAGGTCCACGCTGGTGGTCGAGCTCGCGCCGGCCACCGCCGCTTCCACGCTGGCCACGCCGGTGTAGCAGAACAGGTTGAGGAAGCGCCGCCCCTTCGATTGCGTGGCCATGGTGCCGCGCAACGGGCGATGATCCAGGAACAGACCGGTGTCCAGGTAATCGAACAGATTCACCCGCAGCAGCGCGCCATGCTCGCGCACGTTGATGAACTCGTTGCGCTGCTCGAAGCGGCCGTACTTGCTGCCGCCCTTGCCGCGCTCGCGCGATTTGAGCGCCACGCGTTCGCCCGGCACCTCGAACACCTCGCGTGCGGCGGCCAGCAGTTCGCCCAGACGGCGGCGCACGTCGGCTTCCGGAATCGTCGCCGGCGCCGCGTATTCCTGCACATGCAGAAACACGCGGCGATCGCCATCGGCTTGCTGGTACACGTCGATGGCGGCGGAGTATTCCGGCAGATCGGCGTCGTAGACACGGAAGCATTCGATGCCTTCGCGTGCGCGCCACTTCTTGAACTTCTGCAGATTCTTGCGCAGGCGGTTGGCGACCATCTGCGCGCCTTCGCTGAGCGCGGTCGGCGCCGCCAGCGGGGTGCGCCGCGGCACCGCGATCGGGTCGCAGACGATCAACGCGCATTCGATCGCGCCATTGAACAGCTGGTATTTCTTGCCCGCGCGCAGGCCGGTGGCATACGCCAGCTCGGCGTTGCCGCACAGCAGGCTTGCCCGCCATTGCGGCACGGCGCGCTGCAGGGTATCGCCGATGCGGCGATACAGCGCCGCATCGGCGGCCAGACGTTCGTCGTAAGGCGGATTGCACACCACCACGCCGGTGGCCTGCGGCGGGGTCTGCAGGTCGCCTACCTCGCGCACGCCGAACCAGATCGCCTCGGCCACGCCGGCCACTTGCGCATTTTCTTTCGCGGCGCGGATCGCATGCGGGTCCATGTCGCTGCCGTGGATCACCTGCCGGAGCGCGGCGCGGCCGAGACTGTCGCGCTCGCGCGCTTCGCCCACCAGTTGCTGCCAGCCCTCGCGGTCGAAGCCGCGCCAGCGGCTGGGGAGATCGCTGCCATAGCGCTGCAGGCCGGGCGCCACGTCGGCGGCCATCAGCGCGCCTTCGATCAGCAGGGTGCCGCTGCCGCACATCGGATCCAGCAGGCCGCCGCCATCGGCGTAGGCGCGCGGCCAACCGGCGCGCAGCAACACCGCCGCGGCCAGATTTTCCTTGAGCGGCGCGTCGTTCTGCGCCATGCGCCAACCGCGCCGGTGCAGCGGGCCGCCGCCCAGATCCACCGAAATGGTGGCGCGGCCCTTGCGCAGCGACAGGTTCAGACGCAGATCCGGGCTGTCCACATCCACCGACGGACGTTCCAGGCCCTGCCGACGCATGGTGTCGACCACCGCGTCCTTGATCCGCTGCGCCGCGTAACGGGCATGCGTGATCGCGGTACCGGAGACATGCGCGTCCACCGACAGCGTGTGGCCGACGGATAGGTGCTCGTCCCACGGCAATTCGGCCACACCGGCATACAGCGCGTCCTCGTCCGGGCAATCGAACTCGCTCAGCGGCCACAGCACGCGGCTGGCCAGGCGCGACCACAGCACGGCGCGCTGCGCATCGCGCAGGTCGCCTTCGACGTTGACGCCGGAGATGGTGGCGGTGGCCTTGCTGGCACCGAGCGACAGCAGCTCGTCGGCAAGCAGGTATTCCAGGCCCTTGGCACAGGATGCGAAGAATTTCACGTAGGCAGGTATCGATGGAGACGCTGGCCGTGGGGGCGAGCGTGGGAGCAGGACGCTGGGCCGGCGCCCGGGAGGGCAAAGCCGTGGCCGCCGCGGGCGGGGCGCAAATGGTCGGCCATCGGAGCCGGCTTTACCAGCCCGCCGGCCGGATCGCCCGCTACGCGGTTCACCACGGCGCCAGCCGCCACTGCGGCTGCGCAGTCTCCAGGCGCTGCTGCAGGCCCAGCCGCTGCAGGAAGGCGGCATCGTGCGATGCGACGATCAGCGCCCCCTGGTAGCTGCGCAGCAGCGCCTCGATCGCTTCCACCGCGGCCAGGTCCAGGTGGTTGGTCGGCTCGTCCAGCAACAGCAGTTGCGCCGGCTGCGCCCGGTACAGCGCACACGCCAGCGCCGCCTTGAGCCGTTGGCCGCCGCTGAGCTGGCCGGTGGGCAGGTCGGCACGCTGCTGGTCCAGCCCCAGCAGCGCCAGCCGCAGCCGCTGTGCGTGGGCTGGCGCACCCGGGTCTGCATCCTGCAGCTGCGCAGCGGCCGAGCGCATCGGATCCAGCAGGCCCAGGTGCTGATCCAGATACGCCGCCGGCACATGCACCTGGCATTGCCCCGCGCTGGGTTGCAGGCGCCCGGCCAGCAGTTGCAGCAACGACGACTTGCCGCTGCCATTGGGGCCGACCAGGCCGATCCGCGGCTGCCCATGCAGCAGCAGGTCCACCCGCCGCCCGCCCAGCCGTCCGTCGGCCAGCTCCACCTGCTGCAGCGTGGCCAGCTGCCGCGATGCCCCGGCGGGCGATGTCGGCGCCAGGAGCGCGATCGTGGGGTCGTCCTGCACCAGCGCTGCGGCCTGCACCACCGCCTCGCTCAGCCGCGCCTGTTCGGCCTGGCGTTGCTGTTGCAGCCGCCCCGCGCTGACCTCGCTGCGCTGCCTCTGCGCGCCGAGCAGGATCGCGGCCTGGTTGGCCTGCCCTGCAGCACGCGCGCCGCGTGCCTGGCGTTGCTGTTGACGCTGCTGCTGTTCGCGCAACGCCTGCTCACCGCGTGCACGCGCCTGTTTGCGCTGGGCCAGCAACGCGCTGGCCGCCTGCTGTTCGATGGCACGCTGCTGCGCATAGAACGTGTAATTGCCGCCGTAGCTGCGCAGCCCCTGCGCGGACAATTCAACAATGCGCTGCATCGCATCGAGCAGGCCGCGGTCGTGGCTGATCACCAGCAAGCCACCGCTCCACGCCAGCAACTGATCCATCAGCCGCTGGCGTTGCGGGCCATCCAGGTGATTGCTGGGCTCGTCCAGAATCAACAGGTCCGGCCGGGTCAGAAACGCACCGGCCAGTGCCACGCGCATCGCTTCGCCGCCGCTGAGCTGCGCGGCCGGTGCACGCGGATCGCGCCCACCCAGGCCTTGCCGTTCGAGTTCTGCGGCAAATTGCGCATGGGCGGTCCAGCGCTCGCCGACCAGTTCAAAATCGGCGGGCGCAACGCTGCCGGCGGCGATACGGTCCAGCGCATCCAGCAGCGGCGCGACACCGGCCAGTTCGGCAATGCTCTGCCCCGGCGCCACGCGCACGCGCTGCGGCAGGTAATGCACGCTGCCGTTGCGCACGCAACGCCCGGCGCTGGGCAGCACCTCGCCGGCCAGCAGGCGCGCAAGCACGCTCTTGCCCACGCCATTGCGCCCGACCAGGCCGGTGGCGCGTTGGTCGATGTGGATGGTCAGATCGGAAAATAGCGGGCTGCCATTGGGCAGCACATACGCAACGCTTTCCAGCGTCAGCGACGGACAGGTCATACGGGTCTCCATTGCATGCCAGCACACGCACCGATCCAGCCGGACCGGCAGCGGGTAAGGCCGTCATCACGACGGCGGCATCAATGGCGCATTGGACCAATCCTCAGACAGTGGGCAACGCGGCAAAGTGTAGGTCAGCCTGCGACGCAAGCCAAATCCCAAACACCGCGGCAGGATTGACCGCGTTCAAGCGCAGCATGGCGAGCGCCCGACCTTGCAGACATGCTCAAGCTCCTGGCGGCCGGCACCTGCTGACTTCCAGGCGCCCTCGAGAAAAACGCGGCAAGTACTCGCCGAAGGCCGGGACCCGCAGCCCGCACACTTAACACGCAGCACGAAACTCGCCCGCCAGGCTTGCGTCCAACCGGCACAGCGGCACAGCGGCGCCTACGACGCGGCCGATGCCTTCGCCACCACCCACTCAGCGGGCCGCAGGTCTCCGGGCAACCACCGTAGGAAAGATGCCGGCGCGATCATCGATGAAGCGGAGATCGGTGAACCCGGCGCTTTCCAGCTGTGCGCGGGTCTGCGCGTGGGTGCGGAACGAGGCCCAACGCGCCTGGACGATCTCGGCGAACACCAGGTTCTGCAGCGTCAGCGCCTCGGGATCGATGTGTTCCAGCTTCCACGGCGACTCGGCAGACAGCGTCGGCGGCGGTGTCAGGAAACTTGCGACCAGCACGCCGCCTGGCGCCAGCCTTTGAAAAAATGCGCGATACAGCGCAATCACGCGCTCGTCGTCCGGCTCATAGATGTTCAAGCCATTGCTGGTCAGCACATCCACGTGATCGTCGGCACCAGGCGTCCATGCGTCCTGGAGACGAAGCGAAAGCTGCCCCTCCAGCCCGCGCGCACGTGCGAGGTGCAGCGCCCCTTCCAGCGCCTGTGGGTCCAGGTCGATACCGATCAGGCGCACGTCCGGACATTCCCGGTAGTCCAACAGCAACAGCTCGCCCATCCATCCGCAGGGCACCGATGCCAGCGTCATGCCTGGCCGCAGCAGCTCCTGCAGCTGCTGCTGGAAGATGCCGAAGCGCTCGCGGGTCGCCAGCACTGCAGGCGCCTCTTCGAAGATATGCCGTTCCATCGCCGACATCGACTCGTTCGGCTGCGCATCGGCGCGATACGTCACCAGCCGATGGGTCCAGTAGGCATTCAACCCGCGATGCCTGAGCAAAAACCGCCCGAACTCGGTGGCCCAGAGCGCATCGACCAGACCGAGCAGACGCTGGACCAGCGCATCGGGCCGGTCACCGCTCTGGCGCAAACGCGATGTGAGCGATGCCAGCAATGCAGCATCGTCCTGGTCATCGCTGCCGTGGGAAATCAGCCGGCCCGCCTGCGCGGCCTGGCCCAGGTCTTCGTCATCACGTTGCATCGTCCACCTCGACAGGAGCGCGCCAATCGCAGCGCTCGCCATGCTGCGATCACTCCCGGCGCGACGGCGTCTCTACCGCGATGAAAGATGCGGCCGAGCGAACTGGCACCGCACGCAAGGCCTGGCGTGGATCACGCCAGGCGGTCGCCAGCGGCTGCACTCAACCCAGCCCGAAGGCCGGGTGATAGGCGACATCGGCCAGCGGCAGCAGACGGTCGCCGAACGCCAGCGCCTGCAGCTCGGACGCCGGGACGCCGGGCAACACCAGCCCCGGTTCCACCGCAAAGCCCAGACGCCGGAAAAAGGCCGGCTCGCCCAATGCCAGGCAACCGGCGGCGCCACGCTCGCGCAAGCTGCCCAGCGCCGCCTGCACCAGGCGCGTGCCCAGTCCCTGGCGCTGATGCCCCGGCCCGATCGCCAGCGGCCCCAACGCATACCAGCCAGGCGAATCGTCCGACAGCGACACCGGCGACACCGCCAGGTGCCCGACCACATACCCGTCGTGGTCGGCCACCAGCGACAGCGCCAGCGCGCCGTCGTTGCGCAAGGCGGCGATCACGTGCTGCTCGTCGTGGCGGCTATGTTCGTCGCGCATGAACGCGACCATCGTCAGCAGTTCGATCGCCGCGGCATCGCCATCGCTGGCTTCGCGAATCAGCACGTTCATCGCACGCCCCGCAGCCCGCACACCTTCAGAACATTGCGCATCACAGGCTCTGCAACAGTTCGGCGAAGGCACGCGCCGACGCATCCACATGCGACGCCAGCCGGTGTTCGTCATCGACCAGCAGCAAGCGCGCATGCCGCGCCTGCGCCCAGGCGATCACCTCGCCGGCCGGAATCAATTCATCGCGCCAGGCATGCACGATGGAAATCGGCACGCGCGCCGCATCCAGTGCCGGCAACGGCCCCATCCTCGTCGGCGGCACCATCAGGAACAGCCCGCGCGTGGGCACCTGCAACGACACCTGCGCGGCGATGTACGAGCCCAGGCTGGAGCCGACCAGCACCAGCGGGCCCTTGTCGGCCGCCGCCCGCGCGATCTCCAGCAGGCGTTGCAGCCGGCCCTGCACGTCGCCAAGCGAACTGACCTCGCGGCGTGCGTCCAGATCGGTGTAGTCCGGGCGCTCGTGGGTCCAGCCCAGCTGCCCGGCGACATCGGCCAGGGCGGTGACCTTGAGCGCGTCAGGGCCGCTTTCGAAGCCGTGCGACAGGATGCAGTGACCGCGGCTCATAGCGCCTGCACCGTATCGCCGATGCGCAGCACGCCGCCACGCAGGATGCGCGCGCACAAGCCGCCATGGCCGCGCATGGCGTTGTAGCCGCCTGCGCCCAGCGCGTCTTCCATGCGCGAGCACGGATCGCAGGGGTCGGTGCCTTCCAGCTCGACATCGCCGATGCGGAAGCGCCGCCCCTTCAAGGCGATCAGCGGGATGCCGGACACCACCAGATTGCGGCGCAAGGTGGCCGGCGCAATCGCGGGGTGGCCGGCCAGCGCTGCGATCACCGGCAGATGTTCGGCCTGGATCAGGGTCACGCCGCGCTTGCCGCTGCCGCCCTTGTAGCGGTCGCCGACCAGGCCGATGCCGGTGGTGGCCTGCGCCGCGTCCACCTCGATCATGTCCACGTCGCGCGCCGGGCGCACGCCGATCCAGGTCACCTGGCCGGTCTGCGGCAGGGTTGCCATCAATTTGCCCAAAGGGCTGTCGGGATTCAAAGCCATCGTCGAATGCTAGCATCCGCCCCATGTCCGATGCCGTCCTGCCGTCGCCACCGATCACCTACGCGCCGTTGTCCTACGAATCGCGGCTGGCGCGACGCGCGCTCACGCAGATCGACATGGTGGTCATCCATTGCACCGAATTGCCCGACATGGCGATGGCGCGCGAATACGGCGAACGCGTGCTCTACGACAGCGGCACCGGCAACAGCGGGCATTACTACATCGACCGCAACGGCAGCATCCAGCAATACGTTGCGCTGGAGCGCGTCGCCCATCACGTGCGCGGCCACAACCCGCATACGCTGGGCATCGAACTGGTCAACAGCGGCCGTTATCCGCACTGGCTGGACTCGCGCCATCAGTGCATGAGCGAACCGTACCCGCAGGTGCAGATCAACGCACTGATCACGCTGCTGCAATGGCTGCAACAACAGTTGCCGTCGGTACGCCGCATTGCCGGCCACCAGGCACTGGACACCACCCAGGAAGCGGCCAGCGACGACCCGTCGCGCAAGATCCAGCGCAAGCTCGACCCCGGCCCGCTGTTTCCGTGGCCACAGATCGAAGCGGCGGTCAGCTGGTCGCATACGCCGCGCTAGCAGCGCTGCCCACGGCACCATCGGCCCCGCATGTCCCTTAGCTGGTGCAGCGCTCAGCGCTCGGCGGCGCGGTAAGTCTTCTCGCCTGCATTCACCGCCAGATCCAGGCGATTTTCCGGCGATGCGATCGGGCAGACAACGTGCGGCGTCAACGCGCAGGGCGGATTTTCGGCCAGATTGAAGTCGAGCACGAGCCGGCCATCATGTGGCGGCGCGGTGTAGAGATAACGCGCGCCGCCATAACTTTCCTTGCCGCTGGTGCGATCGGCGAACAGGAAGAACAGGCCCTGCCCGTCGTCGCTGACGATCGGCTGCAAGCGGTATTGCTCGCCATTGCGCGAGAACACCGCCTCGCCCGGTATCTCGACAGTGAGCGGTGTGCCGATCGACGTCAGCAATGTGGTCGTGCGCGGGGTGGGATACGCCTGCCAGCGCGCCTGGATGCGCCAGTGCGGATCGGTCGCAAAATATTCCAGCCCGGCGAAATGACTCAGCAACGGCGCTGCCGGGTCGCGGAAACGCCAGCCAAACAAGCTGCCGGTCTGCACCAGATAGAACTGCCGCCCTTCCACATCCAGGCGATCACCCCGCTGCCCTGCGCGCTCCGGCTCCAGGCGGACGCGATCGACGCGCTGCCCGTTCAAGTACACCGGTACATTGGCGGCGGCGTCGAAGTGCACGCGGCCGTCGCCATCCAGCGTCAGCTGCCCCAGTTGCGCAGGACCGGCCGGCAACACCAGATCGCTGCGCGGATCGCTGCCCACCTGGTAATGGCCTGCACGCACACGCCCGGAGCCGGTGTAGCTTAGCCAACCGTCGGGCGTACGCAAGCGCTGCAAGCGCTCGGCGCGTGCACGTTCGAGTTCGACCTGATACACCGCATGGCGGTCGCTCTGTCCACGACCGGCAATGCGCGCACCGTTGGCGTCGGCGGTCGATCCCGCCGAACAGGCAGCCATCGACAGCATCGCGACGCACAGCGCGCCGACCTGCAACTGCAACCGCATGAGTCACCCAGCACTGCGAGAAACTGCGCTCCGCGCAGCGAACCTGCGTCCCCACAGGTCACCGTTCCTGCCGCCATTGTGCCTGCAATCAGGGGCCGGTCGCGACCGGATGTGTCGCATCCTGCAACCAACCGCTCCAGGAGCCGGCGTAAACGCGCGCGCCCGACAAGCCGGCCACTTCCAGCGCCAGCAGCAGATGGCAGGCGGTCACGCCCGAGCCGCACATCACCACTGCCTGCTCGGGGCGATAGGCGCCCAGCAGCACTGACAACTCGCTGCGCAGTTCCTCGGCAGGCTTGAAGCGCCCGTCGCGCAGGCTCACACCCAGCGGACGACTCACCGCACCGGGCACATGCCCGGCCACCGGATCGACCGGCTCCACCTCGCCGCGAAACCGCTCGGCGGCGCGCGCATCCAGCAACCAGCCCGGCGCCTGATCCAGCCGCGCCAGGATCTGCCCGGCCTCGACCACGGCACCGCCGTCGAAGCTGCCCGGGTACGCCGCGCCATCGTGCAGTGCCGGCGGCTCGGTGCTTTCCGGCAACCCCGCCGCGCGCCAGGCGGCCAACCCGCCATCGAGCACCGCCACGCGGCGATGCCCCAGCAACCGCAGCATCCACCATGCCCGCGCCGCGGCCATGCTGCCGTCGGCGGCGTCGTAGATCACCACCTGGCTGTCCGGGTCGATCCCCCACTCACCCAGCCGCCTGGCAAATGCCGCGCTTTGCGGGAGCGGATGCCTCCCTTGCGCCGGCTGCGACAGATCGGCCAAGTCCTCGTCGAGATCGGCGTAGTGCGCGCCTGGCAGATGCCCCTGTGCATAGGCCTTGCGCGCTGCATCCGGGTCGGGCGCAGTCGGTGGCGCAGCGCGCGCGTCCAGCAGTCGCAACTGCGGATGCGGCAATGCCGCGGCCAGCGTGGCGCTGTCGACCAGCGTGGTCCAGTGGGGTTCCGCACTCATGCAACCTGCTCCAGACGACGACGAAGATTGAGGAGAATGGCCGCGGTGGCACCCCAGATGCGGTGGCCGGGCCAGTCGTATTCCAGCACGCGGCGTGGCCGGCCGCGAAACTCCAGCTCAACGCTGCGCAGATTGTCCGGGTCCATCAGATAACCCAACGGCACCTCGAACACCTCGGCCACCTCATCCGGCTGCGGCACCGCCACGAACGCCGGGTCGATCACCGCCACCACCGGGGTGACGCGAAACCCGCTCACGGTCAGAAACGGATCCAGATATCCCAGCGCATGCACCTGGCCGGCGCCGAGCGCGATTTCCTCGCAGCTCTCGCGCAAGGCCGCAGCGGCCGCATCCGCATCCGACGGCTCGACCCTGCCACCGGGAAAACTGACCTGCCCGGCATGGTGACGCAGGCTGTCGGTGCGTCGGGTCAGCAGCACCATGGTGCCCTGCGCGCGCGGCACCAGACCGCACAGCACTGCGGCCTCGGCAGACGCGCCGCCTTCGGTCAGGTCGATCAATTCGGCATGATTCCAGCCCGGCCCGTCGGGCGCGGTGTCCAGCGCATACAACGCACGCTGCAGCTGCGCACATTCGGGCAGCCGCGCGGCCAACGCGCGCGCGGGCAGAACCGTGTGCAGATACTCCTGACGTTCGCCGTCGCTCATGCTCATCCAGCGTGCAATTTCATCCAGGCTGCGCAGGCAGCCGACACAGTGCGCCTGCGCGTCCAACGAACATACACCGATACACGGGCTGGGCAGGCCACTGCGGTTCGAATCCGTGTCGCTCATCGCTGGCTCCCGCCGCACCGCATCCTCCCGCCGTCCGTCCATCCTGTCGCGCATCCGGTGGACCCAAACGACAACGCCGGCCTGGTGGCCGGCGTTGTCACAGCAACAGCAAACGCAATTACTTGACGCTGACCAGCTTGATCTCGAACTGCACAGCCACGTTCGGCGGGAACGGGGTACGCGGGTCGGCACCGTAGGCCTTCTCCGGCGGCAGGGTCACTTCCCACTTCGAGCCGGCCGGCATCTGCAGCAGCGTGTCGCGCATCGCCTGCATTTCGACTTCGCTGACCTTGATGGCCGGGATCTGCTGCGCCGGACGGGCCTTCTCGCGGTCGCCGAACGGGAACGGACCGGCCACTTCCAGCTGCACGGTGCTGGCCTGGGTCGGCTTGGCGCCCTTGCCGGCTTCAATCACGCGGTACTGCACGCCGCTCGGCAGCGTCTGCACGCCAGCGGTGCCCTTGTTCTTGGCCAGGAACTGGTCGCTCTTGGTCTTGTTGGCAGCAGCGGCCTTGTCGTACTCAGCCTTGGCCTGCTGGGCACGGCCCTGCTCACGCTTCTGGAACGCTTCGACAGCAGGCTTCAGCTGGTCGGCGGTGATCGCCGGCTGCTTCTTGGCATAGGCGTCCTGCAGACCCTTTACCACCGAGTTGATGTCGAGCTGCTCGCCGCGGCCGGTGAGCTCGGCAAGGTTGTTGCCGTAGTCATAGCCGAAGTAGTAGCTCAACTTGCCCTTCTCGGACGTCGTGTCCTGGGCCAGTGCATTGCCCGTCAGGGCCAGGGCCGCCACAGCGACCGCGATAGAACGCAACTTCATCAAACAATTCTCCAGGGTGGTGGCACAGGACGGGTCTGCCGCCTGAGATGACGCGCTAGGATAGCGGCCGCGATAGCGAACCGCTACTTATCACGAAAGCTATGACCAGCAAGGCTTTCGGAAGTTCCGCATTTACTAATTTTTTACGTTCGTAAGGATTTCCATGTCCAATCACGTCATTCTGATCGCCGACCACGCCAGTGTACGGACGATCACGGTCAATCGACCGGACAAACTGAACGCCTTGAACCAAGAAACGCTGCGGGCGCTGGATCACGCCTTCGCCGAGGCTGCGAGCGCGGACGACATCCGCGTGGTGATACTGACCGGTGCCGGCCCCAAGGCGTTTGTCGCCGGCGCGGACATCGCCGAAATGCGCGACCTGTCGGCGATGCAGGGCCGCGAGTTCTCGCTGCTCGGCCAGCAGCTGATGCGCCGGATCGAGCGCATGCCCAAGCCGGTGATCGCCATGGTCAATGGCTTTGCACTCGGCGGCGGGCTGGAGCTGGCAATGGCCTGCCATCTGCGCATCGCCGCATCCAGCGCGCGCCTGGGGCAGCCGGAAATCAATCTCGGCCTGATCCCCGGCTTCGGCGGCACGCAACGGCTGTTGCGTCTGACCGGGCGAGCGGCAGCCCTGGAACTGTGCCTGCTCGGCCTGCCGATCGATGCCGCGCGCGCGTTCCAGTTGGGCCTGGTCAATCGCGTAGTCGAGCCGGAGGCGCTGCAGGACGAAACCCTCGCCCTGGCACAACGCCTGGCCGCCGCCGCACCGCTCGCGCTGCGCGGCATCCTGGATGCGGTGGTGTTCGGTGGCGAATGCGCCATCGAAGAAGGCCTGCAGCTGGAAACCGCGCAATTTGCGCTGTTGTTCGCCAGCGACGACATGCGCGAAGGCACCGGCGCCTTTCTCGAAAAACGCCCCGCACACTTTCTCAATCGCTGATCGGCCTGCCATGACGTTCGACCCCACACCGGCACCACGTCCACTAGCCCTGCAGCTGTTCGACTGCGTCCACGCCGACGATCTCGATCGTGCGTTGGCACTGGGCCTGATGGAGTACCGGCCCGATCCACGCGACGACCTGCTGGATCCGGCCTGCCCGCAACTGAGCGCGGTGCTGCTGGCCGCACAACAACGGCTGCGCGACGCCTGGGCAGCACGCGACCGCTACCGTGCACGCGCCGCGCGCCTGCAACGTCGCGCCGCCGAACGCGATGCACGCCGGACGCCGGCACCGGCGCCCAGCCAACCGGCGGCCGCCGCATTACCGCCGCTGGCTGCGGCCATCCTGGCGCGCGCCAAGGCCAAGGCCGCTGGTGGAGCACAGCCATGAACGCACTCCACGTCACCGCGCCGGCACGGCGCGGCAGCAACATGCGCAAGCCCGAAATACAGGAGATGTTCGCGCGCCTGCGCGAGCTCAATCCGCACCCGACCACCGAGCTGGAATACACCACGCCGTTCGAGTTGCTGATCGCAGTGCTGCTGTCGGCACAAGCCACCGATGTCGGCGTCAACAAGGCCACCCGCAAGCTGTATCCGGTGGCCAATACTCCGCGCGACATTCTCGATCTGGGCGAAGAAGGCCTGAAGCGCTACATCGCCACGATTGGCCTGTTCAACGCCAAGGCCAAGAACGTCATCGCCACCTGCAGGATCCTGCTGGAGCAATACGGCGGCGAGGTGCCGCACGATCGCGCTGCACTGGAGGCCTTACCCGGCGTCGGCCGCAAGACCGCCAACGTCGTGCTCAACACCGCGTTCGGCGAGCCCACCATGGCGGTGGATACGCATATCTTCCGCGTCGCCAACCGCACTGGTCTTGCACCGGGCAAGGACGTGCGCGTGGTCGAGGACAAACTGGTCAAGGTCATTCCTGCCGAATTCCTGCACGACGCACACCACTGGCTCATCCTGCACGGCCGCTACGTCTGCAAGGCACGCAAACCCGATTGCCCAGGCTGCGTGATCCACGACCTATGCCGCTACCGCGACAAGACCCCCGCACCCGCCGAAAGGCCGACAACACCGAAGGGATGACGCGGTCTGACTCAACCTGGCTGACACAATCTAGCGAAACCGGTCGTAATAACTGTGCAGCGTCCAGCCAGGCGCCAGGCTTCTCGTATCGGCAACGCCATTCCCGGCTTTTGCAAATCCCAAATCCCGACTCCCCAATCCCCGCCCAAAAAAAAATCGTGACCGGGATGATGCGTCTTGCGGCGCCATGCATCACCCGGTCACGATAGATGTCACCCGGCGCGAGCGCCGGGCGTCTGCAGCAGGTCTACGCCGCCTTGGCTTGCTCCACGCGCTGTTCGACCAGCGCGCTTTCCACCGTCGGCTGGCCTTCCACGCGTCGATCCAGCTCGTTCCAGTCCACTACCAGCTCGCAGCCGCGCGAGGCCGCATTCCGGCTCCAGTCGCGCAGCAACTCGATGCAGGCGTGGTCGACGTGATGCAGCTTGGCCACGTCCAGATGCAGTGCGGTGTTCGGCGGTACGCTTTCCAGCGTACGCGCCATCGCCGGCACCTTCAGGAACGTTGCCGAGCCCTGCAGGGTCAGATGCATCTCGTCCTTCTTGTGCTCGTGCTCACGCACGTCCACCTTCAGGCGCGAAGAATGCAGGGCCAGACGGAACAACGACAGGCCGAAGCCGATCAGCACGCCGGTCAGCAGGTCGGTCGCCACGATCGCGAAGGTGGTCGCCAGGTAGATCGCCGCGGTGCCGCGACCATAGGTCGCCAGTTCCTTGACCTGCCCGATCTTTATCATCTTCACACCGGTGTAGACCAGGATGCCGGCCAGACACGCCACCGGCGTCATCCGCAACAGCCACGGCAGCAGCATCGCGAAGACCAGCAACCAGCCGCCATGCAGCACCGTGGACATGCGCGTGGCCGCACCGGCCTGCACATTGGCCGCGCTACGCACGATCACGCCGGTCATCGGCAATGCGCCCAGGAAGCCGCACAGCATATTGCCCACACCCTGCGCCGCCAGCTCACGGTCGTACTGCGTACGCGCACCCTGATGCATGCGATCCACCGCCGCCGCCGACAGCAAGGTCTCTGCGCTGGCGATGAAGGCAAAGGTCACCGCCGACACCAGCAAGGTCGCATTGAACACGCCCAAGATGTCCGCGACGCTGGGGATGCTGATCGCCGAGAACAGATTGGTCGGCACGTCGACCTTGTTGACGTTCAGGCCCTGCAACTGCACCGTCGCCGTGACCACCACCACCGCGATCAACGCACCCGGCAAAAAGCGCAGACGCTGCGGACGCAGCTTGTCCCATGCCAGGATGATGCCGATGGTGGCCAGGCCCACGAACAACGCGGTACGGCCGGTCCCTTCGGTGATCGCCTGCCACACTACGGCCGGCAATGCAGCGAAGTTTTCCAGACCGCGCGCCTTGGGAGCGGCGTCCATCAGCACATGCGCCTGCGAGGCCACGATCAGGATGCCGATACCCGACAACATGCCGGCCACCACGGCCGGCGACGTCATCCGGAACCACACGCCTGCGCGGCACAGACCGGCAACCAACTGAATCGCACCGGCCAGCAGGATCACCGGACCGAGGGCGGCAATGCCGTGCTCGCGGACCAGTTCGAACACCAACACAGCCAGGCCGGCGGCCGGTCCGCTCACCTGCAGAGGAGAGCCCGCCAGGAAGCCGACGACCAGCCCACCGATGATGCCGGTGATCAGACCTGCGGCCGGCGGCATGCCGGAAGCGATCGCAATGCCCATACACAACGGGAGCGCGACGAGGAAGACCACGACAGACGACAACAAATCACGTCCGAACAGTCCCTGGCGGAAATATCCGCCGATACCTGATGTGTTCATGATGTGCTCCGTCAGGCGAGTTCAGCGCGCACGACTTGCTGCAGTCGCGGACGTGGGGTGGCTTCGGGGGTGTTGTCCGCCAACAACGGACGGAAGCCACCCTTCTCGGCATCGAAGGCGCGGATCTCGCCATGGGCGATGTCATAGATCCAGCCGTGGATGCGCAAGGTACCGGCCGCCAGACGCGCGGCGACCACCGGCTGCGTACGCAGATGGTCCAGCTGCGAGACCACGTTCTCTTCGGTCATGCAGCTCAGCGCTTCCTGGCTATGCGGGTCGTGCCCGTGATGGGCAGTGACGTGACGCGCTGCATCGGTGTGCTTGAGCCAGGCCGCCACGGACGGCACGTCTTCCAGCGATTCCGGCTTGAGCACGGCCTTCATTGCGCCGCAGTCGGTATGACCGCAGATCACGATGTGCCGCACGCCCAGGACGGCGATGGCGTATTCGATCGCCGCAACCACGCCGCTGACGTGCTGGGAGTAAGGCGGCACCACATTGCCGATATTGCGATAGACGAACAATTCGCCCGGCTGTGCGGAGAAGATCAGCTCCGGCATGACACGCGAGTCGGCGCAGGTGATGAACAACGTATGCGGACTCTGGCCGCCGGCCAATTCCTGAAAGCGCGCACTCTGGCGCGGATACACTTCCTTACGGAAATGACGAAAACCTTCTAGCAAACTTTCCATGGGAGATACCTCTAGGCAACGAATGGCCATCCGCGGCGCAAACCGCGAAGTGCAAAGACGAACAAGTCAAAGGAAGCCGGTGCGCTGCACCGGTTGACGCGACTAACGAAGGATCAGGCGCGCACTGCGTTAGGAGGACGCAGTTGCGGGATCAGGTCGCGTTTTTGAGTTGCCGGCGCGTAATGCGCGTACCAGGAGGGGAAATAACGTGCGACCACCGGCCATGCCTGGGAGAGCAAGGGGATATCGTCTGCAGAATGGGTATCGACCTGGGTCTGTGCATCCCCGTCGCCCTGCAGATCATCGGCTGCGTCACGTTCTTCGCCAGCATCCGCCATTACCGCCACGCCGTCGCCCACAAGCGCATCGTGGATGCGGCTGTGCGCATCGGCCGCCGACCACGCAGTAAGCGCGAGCAGGCAGACCAACAGCAATTGGAGGAATCGAGGAAACATGGCCTCGAAACTAACAATTTAGAACGCGCCTGTGCAAGTGGTGCGACGCACAAAGCGCTTGATACGCCACAGTTCCACCTGGTTGGTTCAGGTCGCAATAAGCTTGAGCTCGCTCAAACGGTGAACCACGCCACTGTCACATCTGTCACACGACGCGTCCCGTTCAGACTCATGACACACACTGACAAAAAACAAACACGCGTAAATCTTTGTCTTTGTTGACAAAAATCAGATTGCAGCGCGATCTGAAGTTGTCACATTAACGCAACTTTCACGCCATAGCCTGCGCTCACTTTCTCAGGTCGCAAGGCACATATGAAACTTTCTCCCACCCTGCTTGGCTCCGCCCTGCTGCTGGCGCTGGCCGCACCCGCTGCGCACGCCGAAATCGCCATCGACGTGATTGGCGGCTCGGAGATGTCGCTCGAAGGCCTGGTCCAGGCCGACGGCAACTGGTTCCACAACGATGTGCAGGACCTCAATGGCCCGATCGGTGCCAACGGCGACAATTCCGAATTCAGCATCCGCCGTGCCGAGCTGGTGCTCAAGGGCAAGGGCCCGGGCAATTTCGAATGGGTGGCCGGTTACGACCCGAGCGTGCTGAAGGAAGTCACCATCCGCGGCACCACCATCCGCAGCACCGGGCGTTTCCTCGACAACAACATCAAGTACAAGTTCGCCGGCAACGCCAACAACTATCTGCAGGTCGGCCAGTTCAAGCAACCCAACAGCCTGGAAGAGCTGTCCAGCACCAAGAACAATGACTTCGTCTCCAAGGCCGCAGTGACCAACACGTACGGCATCTCGCGCCGGCTGGGCGTGGCCTACGGCATGGGCGACAACGACTGGAGCATCACCGCCAGTGCGTTCGGCCGCGAACTGACCCGCAACCAGGCACACGGCAGCGGCTACGGCGCGCGCGGCACCTGGGCGCCGATCAACGAGAGCGGCAACGTGCTGCACTTCGGCCTGAGCTACCTGGGTTATGACACCGACGACGACACCCTGCGCCTGCGCGCACGCCCCGACGCCGACCTGACCACGGTGCGCCTGATCGACAGCGGCGCCATCACCAACGTGGACCGCGTGGGTGTGGCCGGCGCCGAGGCGATGTGGATCACCGGCCCGTTCAAGCTGCAGAGCGAGTTCTTCCAGGAAAACGCCAAGCGCATCGGCAACAACGCCAACGATTACAAGAGTGACGGCTGGTACGTCAGCGGCGTCTGGAACATCACCGGCGAGACCTGGGGCTACAAGGCCGGCGTGCCGACCACCCCGCTGCCGAACGCACCGGCCTCGGGGATGTGGCAGCTGGCGGTGCGCTACGACACCCTGGACCTCAACGACGGCCACCTGGTCTCCAACGGCACCACCCCGTTCGTGGACGGCGTGCTGGGCGGCAAGATGGACGTGTGGACGATCGGTGCCAACTGGTACTGGCGCTCCAACTTCAAGTTCGCACTCGACTACGCGAAGGTGGAAAGCACCCGTTACAACAGCGCCACGCGTGGCCTGGTCGACGACAACCCGTCGATCATCGAGGCACGTGCGCAGTTCTATTGGTAAGTGCGCGCTGGATCGGCCGCCGTGCTGCGCTCCCGTGAGCGTGCCACGGCGGCAACCGGCCTGATCCGACCCGGCAACGCCCCCCGCCGCAACACCGTCATCTGCATGTCATCTCCCGGACACCGCGCGGTCATGCCCCTGCCCTGCAATGGCACGACCGCGGGACGTCCTCATCCCTTCGCTACAGGAGCTGTTCCGTGATCCACTCTCTGAAGACCCGTCTGGCCGTCGGCGTGCTCACCGCCTCGCTGGCCTTGTGCGCCCAGGCCGCCGATGTCACCGGCGCCGGTGCGTCGTTCATTTACCCGGTGATGTCCAAGTGGTCGGCCGACTACAACGCGGCCACCAAGAAGCAGGTCAACTATCAATCGATCGGTTCGGGCGGCGGCATCGCCCAGATCAAGGCAGCCAGCGTGGATTTCGGCTCGTCCGATGCGCCGCTCAAGCCGGAAGAACTGGCCGCGGCCGGCCTGGCGCAATTCCCGTCGGTGATCGGCGGCGTGGTGCCGGTGATCAACGTGCCCGGCGTGGCGGCAGGCGCGCTGAAGCTGGACGGCAAGACCCTGGGCGACATCTTCCTGGGCAAGGTCAGCACCTGGAACGACCCGGCGATCGCCGCGCTCAACCCAGGCATGAAGATGCCCGACGGCAAGATCACCGTGGTGCATCGCTCCGACGGTTCGGGCACCAGCTTCAACTTCACCAACTACCTGTCCAAGGTCAATCCGGACTGGAAGGGCAAGGTCGGCGAAGGCACCGCAGTGCAGTGGCCGACCGGCATCGGCGGCAAGGGCAACGAGGGTGTGGCCGCGTACGTGAAGCAGATCAAGGGCGGCATCGGCTACGTCGAGCTGTCGTATGC
This sequence comes from Xanthomonas sp. NCPPB 1826, assembly GCF_056725285.1. Classification (NCBI taxonomy): domain Bacteria; kingdom Pseudomonadati; phylum Pseudomonadota; class Gammaproteobacteria; order Lysobacterales; family Lysobacteraceae; genus Xanthomonas; species Xanthomonas sp. NCPPB 1826. The sequence goes on along the minus strand of NZ_CM161521.1, from coordinate 1,947,961 downwards.
GCTGCAGAACAAGATGGCCTACACCGCGATGAAGAACGCCGCCGGCAAGTTCGTGCAGCCGTCCGACGAGACCTTTGCAGCCGCCGCCAACAGCGCCGACTGGGGCAACAGCAAGGACTTCTACCTGGTGATGACCAATGCCTCCGGCGACAATGCCTGGCCGATCACCGCCACCAACTTCATCCTGGTGCAGAAGAAGCCCAAGAATCCGGCCGGCCTCAAGAACACGCTGGAGTTCTTCCGCTGGGTCTACAGCAAGGGCGATGCGCAGGCCAAGCAGCTGGACTACGTGCCGCTGCCGGACAGCCTGGTGACCCAGATCGAAGGCTACTGGGCCAAGAACCTGCCCAAGTAACCCCAGCCACAGCGACAGGAACGACGCCGTCTCTCTCCCCGGCGTCGGCACCGGGACGCGGCCCCCACGGGGTCGCGTCTTTTTTGTGATGCCTTCTCCAAAAGGCACTGTCATGCACGTGTAACAAAAACATCATTTCATAGCGTGGTCTGCCGGGTCCCCCGGCCAACCCAGCCTCGGAGCTTCCATGAAACTGCAGTCGGCCAGCCTGACCGCCCTGTCCCTCACCATCGCCCTCGCCCTGGCCGCCTGCTCGCCCGGCAAGGATGCGCAGTCCGGCGACACCGCCAAGGGTGCCACCGCCGCAGGTGCCACCGCTGGCGACAGCAAGAGCGCCGAGATCTCCGGCGCCGGTGCGTCCTTCATCTATCCGCTGGTCTCCAAGTGGTCGGCTGACTACAACGCCGCCACCGGCAACAAGGTGAACTACCAGTCGATCGGCTCCGGCGGCGGTATCGCGCAGATCAAGGCCGGCACGGTGGACTTCGGTTCGACCGACAAGCCGCTGGACAGCGCCGAACTGCAGCAGGCCGGCCTGGGCCAGTTCCCGTCGGCGATCGGCGGCGTGGTGCCGGTGGTGAACCTGGAAGGCATCGCACCGGGCAAGCTGCGCCTGACCGGCGCGCTGCTGGGCGACATCTTCCTGGGCAAGGTCACGATGTGGAACGACGCGGCGATCGTCGCGGCCAATCCGGGCGTGACCCTGCCGGCGACCAAGATCAACCTGGTGCATCGCTCCGACGGTTCGGGCACCACCTTCAACTTCTCCAACTACCTGTCCAAGGTCAGCCCGGAGTGGAAGAGCAAGGTCGGCGAAGGCACCTCGGTGCAGTGGCCGGGTGGCGTCGGCGGCAAGGGCAATGAAGGCGTGGCCTCGTACGTGCAGCAGATCAAGGGTTCGATCGGTTATGTCGAACTGGCCTACGCACTGCAGAACAAGATGCCCTACGCCTCGCTGCAGAATGCGGCCGGCCAGTGGGTGGAGCCGAATGCGGAAAGCTTTGCCGCCGCTGCCGCCAGCGCCGACTGGGCCAACGCCAAGGATTTCAACCTGGTGATCACCAACGCACCGGGTGAGAAGGCCTGGCCGATCACCGCGACCAACTTCATGCTGATGCACAAGCAGCCCAAGGATGCGGCGCGCAGCAAGGCGACGCTGGACTTCTTCAAGTGGGCGCTGGACAACGGCCAGGCCCAGGCCAGCGAACTGCATTACGTGCCGCTGCCGCCGGAACTGGTCAAGCAGATCCAGGCCTACTGGGCCAGCGAGTTCAAGTGATGCCCTGCACCCGCTGTGATGGCGGGCTGCGCTGCGGTGAGGTGCCTGCGGGTGCCTCGCCGTTCCTGCTGTCTCACGCTCCCGCCAGTGCGCGGGTGACGAGTCCAATCGAATGAATGCCACCGCCATTCCCGAAGCGATGACCGCCCCGCGCGGCCGCGACCTGCGCGATGCACGTGCCGATCGCCTGTTCAAGCTTGCGCTGGCCGCCACGGTCGTCTTCGTCCTGTTGGCGCTCGGCAGCGCCGCGCTGTCGATGCTGTGGGGCGGGCGCCATGCCTTGCAGATGCAGGGCCTGAGCTTTTTCTATTCCGCCGACTGGAATCCGGTGGAAAACAAATACGGCGCGCTGGCGCCGATCTACGGCACCCTGGTCACCGCCTTGGTTGCGATGGTGATTGCGGTGCCGGTGAGTTTCGGTATCGCGTTCTTCCTCACCGAGGTGGCGCCGCGCTGGCTGCGCGGCCCGGTCGGCACCGCCATCGAACTGCTGGCCGGCATCCCGTCGATCATCTATGGCATGTGGGGCTTGTTCGTGCTGGTGCCGGTGATGACCGAGCACGTGACGCCCTGGCTCAACGATCACCTGGGCACGCTGCCGCTGATCGGCCCGTTGTTCCAGGGCCCGCCGTTGGGAATCGGGTTGCTGACCGCAGGCTTCGTGCTGGCGATCATGGTGATTCCGTTCATCTCCTCGGTGATGCGCGAGGTGTTCCTGACCGTGCCGACGCGCCTGAAGGAATCGGCGTACGCGCTGGGGTCGACCAAGTGGGAAGTCAGCTGGGACATCGTGCTGCCCTACACCCGCTCTGCGGTGATCGGCGGCGTGTTCCTGGGCCTGGGCCGTGCGCTGGGCGAAACCATGGCAGTGGCGTTCGTGGTCGGCAACACGGTGCGGCTGTCGCCGTCGCTGCTGGAGCCCGGCACCACCATCGCCGCGCTGATCGCCAATGACTTCGGCGAGGCCACCGAAACCTATCGCTCGGCATTGCTGCTACTGGGCTTTGTCTTGTTCATCGTGACCTTTATCGTGCTGGCGATTGCGCGCTTCATGCTGATGCAGCTGTCGCGTCGGGAGGGCAACTGATGTCCTCGGTCTCGCAATCGTTGTACAACCGCCGCCGCGTGACCAACGCGATCGCACTGTTGCTGTCCTGCGTCACCGCGGTGTTCGGCCTGTTCTTCCTGGGCTGGATCCTGTGGACCTTGTTGTCCAAGGGCGTGCCAGGCATCGACGTCAACCTGTTTACCAAGATGACACCGCCGCCGATGCAGGAAGGCGGCCTGCTCAATGCCTTCTTCGGCAGTGCGGTGATGTGCGGCCTGGCGCTGGCGATCGGCACGCCACTGGGCATTGCCGCCGGCACCTGGCTGGCCGAATACGGCAATGCACGCAAGGCCGGGTTGGTGGTGCGCTTCGTCAACGACATCTTGTTGTCGGCACCGTCGATCGTGCTGGGGTTGTTCGTCTACACGCTGTACGTGATGCAGACCGGCGGGCGCTTCTCCGCGTTTGCCGGCGCGCTGTCGCTGGCCTTCATCGTGCTGCCGGTGGTGGTGCGCACCACCGACGAAATGCTGCGCCTGGTACCGGCGCAGATGCGCGAAGCGGCGTTGTCGCTGGGCATCCCGCAGTGGAAGGTCACCGTGCAGGTGCTGTATCGCGCCGCCTCGGCCGGCATCCTCACCGGCATCCTGCTGGCCCTGGCCCGCATCAGCGGCGAGACCGCGCCGTTGCTGTTCACCGCCTTCGGCAATCAGTACTGGAACAGCAACGTGTTCCAGCCGATGGCCAGCGTGCCGGTGATCATGAATCAGTTCGCCGGCAGCCCCTATGAGACCTGGCAGACCCTGGCCTGGTCCGGCGCGCTGGTGCTGACCGTGTTCGTGCTGCTGGTGAGCCTGGGCGCGCGCGCCCTGCTATTGCGCAACAAGATTTCCAATGACTGACCTCTCCCTCCGGACACCCGACATGAACGATCTCCAAAACGCCATGCCGATGCATCGCATCGCCGTTCCGGCCGCCAAGGGAGCACCGGCCGCGCAGGCGCCGGTGAAGGTGGCCGCACGCAATCTGGACTTCTATTACGACAAGTACCACGCGCTCAAGGGCATCAACATCGAGATCCCGGAAAAGCGCGTCACCGCGCTGATCGGGCCGTCGGGTTGCGGCAAGTCCACCCTGCTGCGCATCTTCAACCGCATCTATGCGCTGTATCCGAAGATGGAAGCGCGTGGCGAAGTGCTGCTGGACAACGAAAACATCCTGTCGCCGAAGTACCCGATGAACCGGCTGCGCAGCAAGGTCGGCATGGTGTTCCAGAAGCCGGTGCCGTTTCCGATGACGATCTTCGAAAACGTCGCCTACGGCATCCGCCACCACGAAAAACTGTCCAAGGCCGACATGCAGAACCGGGTCGAGCAGGCGCTGCGCCAGGGCGCGCTGTGGGACGAGGTCAAGGACAAGCTGGGGCAAAGCGCGCTGGGACTGTCCGGCGGCCAGCAGCAGCGGCTGTGCATCGCACGCGCAGTGGCGCTGCGCCCGGACGTGTTGCTGCTGGACGAACCGACCTCGGCGCTGGATCCGATTTCCACCAGCCGTATCGAGCAACTGGTGGAAGAACTCAAGCGCGAATACACCATCGTGATCGTGACCCACAACATGCAGCAGGCGGCGCGCGTCTCCGACTACACCGCCTTCATGTACCTGGGCGACCTGATCGAGCATGACCGCACCGAAACGATTTTCTCCCAGCCGTCCAAGCAGCAGACCGAGGACTACATCACCGGCCGTTTCGGTTGATGTAAGGCGGGCCATCGCAACGCCGCATTGACGCAGCTCCGCCGCACTGCCCGGCACGACATTTGCATCACCTGCGATGTCGCCAGGGTTACGGCGGACATCCACCATTGCCACGAATCGAGATCACGATGAACCAGCACCTCAACGACCATATCGTCAAAAGCTACGACGAGGAGCAGCACCGTCTTGTCGCCGAGATCGTGCGCATGGGCGACACGGCGGTGGCGCAGCTGGAAGCCGCACTGGATGTGGTGGAGCGTCGCGACGACAACGCTGCGCATCGCATCGTGGTCAACGACGAGGCGATCGATGCGCTGGAGCATGCGATCAGCCACGACGTGATGCGGCTGGCGTTGCGTGGGCCGATGGCGCGCGACCTGCGCGAGATTCTGGCCGGCCTGCGTATTCCGGCCGATATCGAACGCATCGGCGATTACGCGGCCAACGTCGCCAAGCGCTCGATCGCGCTCAATTCCGCACCGCCGCTGCCGCAGACGGTGGGCCTGCGTGCGCTCGGCCAGATGGCCGCCGATGCCGTGCGCGAAGCGGTGCAGGCGTACCGCAACAAGGATGCCGATGCGGCCATCCGCGTACGCGACGAAGATGCACGCCTGGATGCGCAATACACCGCGCTGTTCCGCGAGCTGCTGACCTACATGATGGAAGACCCGCGCAACATCACTCCGTGCACGCACCTGCTGTTCATGGCCAAGAACCTGGAGCGCATTGGCGACCACGCCACCAACATCGCCGAGAACGTGTGGTTCCTGGTCCATGGCGAACAGCCGCTGCCGCCACGCCTGAAGCGCGACGACACCAGCACCACCGGCGTCATCTGATCGTCAATGTGTGCCGGCGGCATTTGCCGGCACAGGCCGCAACGCCTTATTTCATTACGTATTCAGCTCCAAATGCCTACGGTGGGCTCGCACAGGCTGTTCCTGTGACGCAGGAGTAGGCAGATGAAACGCATCATCGGATCCCTCATGGTTGTGTCGCTGTTGACGTCCGGCGCAGCGTTCGCCGCGCCGCAACAGCATGACGACCGCGACCGCGGCGCGCAGCACCACGACGCGCGTGGTCCGGACCGCCGCGACGATCATCGCGACGACAGGCACGATGACAAGCGTGACCACCGCCCCAGCGCGCACAACGACGACCACCGCAACGATCGTCGCGGCCCGCCGTATCGGCGTGGCGAGCGCCTGGCACCCGACCATCGCGGCATACGGGTAACCGACTACCGCAAGCATCACTTGAACACGCCGCAGCGCGGGCACGAGTGGCGCCGCGTGGACAACAACTACGTGCTAATTGCGGTGGCCACCGGGCTGATCGCAAGCGTGGTCGCCGCCCGCTGACGCCAGCGGTGTAGCACAGCTTCCGGGCCCGATCCGTGGCAACACGGGTCGGGCTTTTGTTTGCCGGATCGCCGCTCAGTACACGCGGGCAGGCCGCCAGCTGCCACGATCGGGCCGGCCGTGCGACCTGCTAGGCTATGCCGATGAACGAACCGGTCGACCTGCAGCCTGCCCCCTCCTTCCTGCCCATGTCGCGGCGCTTCCGCGGCTACCTGCCCGTGGTGGTGGATGTGGAAACGGGAGGTTTCGACTGGAACAAGCACGCCCTGCTGGAAATTGCCTGTGTGCCGATCGAAATGGATGCCGACGGGCGGTTTTTCCCCGGCGACACCGCCAGTGCCCATCTGGTGCCGGCGCCAGGACTGGAGATCGACCCGAAGTCGCTGGAGATCACCGGCATCGTGCTCGACCACCCGTTCCGCTTCGCCAAGCAGGAAAAGGACGCGCTGGACCATGTGTTCGCACCGGTGCGTGCGGCAGTGAAGAAGTACGGCTGCCAGCGCGCGATCCTGGTCGGCCATAACGCGCATTTCGACCTGAACTTCCTCAACGCCGCGGTTGCGCGCGTGGGCCACAAGCGCAACCCGTTCCATCCGTTCAGCGTATTCGACACCGTGACCCTGGCCGGCGTGGCGTACGGGCAGACCGTGCTGGCGCGCGCGGCACAAGCCGCAGGCCTGGAGTGGAACGCCGCCGATGCGCATAGCGCGGTCTACGACACCGAGCAGACCGCGCGGCTGTTCTGCACGATCGCCAATGCCTGGCCGGGGCCTGTTTGAGCGGGGATTTGGCGTTGGGGATTGGGGATTCGCAAAGGCACGCTGCCTGACGCGTCCCTTCTGCTGAGCCACGATGCTCCGCACGCAATGGCACAGCCAGTCGGTGGGTTCTAAAGCAGACCAACACACTGCCCTTGCCAATCCCCAATCCCGACTCCCCAATCCCAGCAGCTAGCCCACACAGATGCGATCGCGCCCCGCGCTCTTGGCCTGGTACAGCGCCTGGTCGGCGCGTTGCATCAGCGATGAGCCGGTGTCGTCGTCGCGCAACTTGGCCACGCCGGCACTGAAGGTCACCTGCAGGCCTTCCACGCCACCCCAGCCGTGGCGCGCGTGGAACAGCTCGCGGATGCGCTGGCACAGCGCCTGCGCATCCTCCATCGTCGTGTCGGCCAGCAGCAGAGCGAACTCTTCACCGCCCAGGCGTGCTGGCAGGTCCGACGCGCGCGCGGCGGCGGTCAGCAGCACGCCGACTTCGTGCAGCACCGCATCGCCACTGGCATGCGAATAGTGGTCGTTGATGCGCTTGAAATGATCGATATCCAGAATCGCCAGCACCAGCGGGCGCGCGCTGCGGCGGGCGCGGCTGATGTCGCGCGCCAGCGCCTCGTCGAAATGCCGGCGGTTGGGCAGCCCGGTCAGGGCGTCCTCGTGCGCCTGGCGCTCGAACACATCCGACTTGATGCGCAGCCGCGTCAGCAACTCGCTCTTTTCCTGGTTGGCCTGCAGCAAGCGCTGTGCCTGCAGTTGCAGATCTTCGGTGCGTTTGCGCACCAGCTCGGCCAGGCGCGCGTTATGGCTCTTGTAGCGGCGTAGCAGGAACCGATACACCAGCGCCAGCAATAAAATCGCACCCAGCACCGCGGCCAGGCGCACGTCCTGGCGCTGCCACCACAGCGGCAGCACCTCGAACGCCCACATCGCCTCGTGCGGACTCCAGGCACCGCCCGGGTGACGGGCCGCCACATGCAGACGGTAGCGCCCCGGCGGCAGGCCGATGAATTCCACGCTGCGTTGCCGGCCACGCTCGGTCCAGTCGTTGTCCAGGCCTTCCAGGCGCGTGCGGTATTCGATCCGCTCCGGCAGCAGAAAACTCATGCCGACGTAGGACACGTTCAGGCGATGCCCGCCCGGCAGGCGTGCCTGCTGCCGCCATGTCAGCGGACGTGCGTCCTGCTGCACGCTCTCGATCACCGCCGGCGGCGCGCGCCGCTCGCGAAAGCGCTGCAGGCGCGCCGGGTCGACCGTGCTCACGCCGCCGGCGGTGACCACCCAGATCGAACCATCGGCACGCGCGATCATGCTCGGCCCGGAGCTGCCGTTGGCCTGCGCGTTGCCCATGCCGTCGATCTCGCCATAGCGTTCGATGAGCAGCCGGCCGCGTCCATCGGCAACCGCGTCGAGCTGCGTGAGTTGCGTGCGCAGCACGCCGCGATTGCTGCTGATCCAGGCGTTGCCGAACCGGTCGCCGACCAGCTGGAACACCGTATCGACCGGCATGCCCTGCTCCAGGCCCACGCGTGCGAGCCTGCCGTTGCGCACCCGGTACAGGCCGCGATCGGTCGAAATCCAGACAGCGTCACCGATGCGCTGAAAACCGAACACGCTCCGCGCGCCGCCCAGCGCTTCCAGATTCAATCGCTGCAATTTTCCGTCGCGCAGTACCGCCGCGCCGTCGACCGAGCCGATCCACAGCGCACCATCGATGCTGGCCAGCGCGGTCACCACGCCATCGGGCAGGCCGTCGACGGCCAGGGGCACCCGCTTGCCGTTCACCAGCTTCACCACGCCGCGCTGCGTGGCCAGCCACACCACGCCGGAGTCTTCGATCACGATGGCGCGGATATGCCCGCTGGGAATGCCCTCGGCGTCGCCGTAATGCCGCAGCAGGCGTCCGTCGCGCAGCACGAAGACGCCATCGGCATACGTTCCCACCCATAGATCGCCGTGCCGATCCAGCGCCAGGCTGAGCACCGAGAGCTTGCGCCCGGATGGCGTGGCCACCGCCACCGGCACGATGCGTCCGTCCGGCAGCATCCGATCCAGGCCGGCGGTGCTGGCGATCCACAGGCTGCCGTCGCGGTCTTCCAGCACCGCGCGGGCGTAGTCGCCGCTCAGCCCATCGCGTTGGCTGTAACTGCTGAACAACGTCTCGCGCAGCCGAAACAGCCCGCCGTTGGCGCCGACCCAAATGCTGCCTTCGGCATCCTCGCGCAGGCTGACGATGCGCCCGGTCGGCAGGCTGCGACCAGCCGGCAGATGCTCCACTCCATGACCGCCGATGCGCAGCAGCCCCTGATTTTCGCTGCCCAGCCACAGGTCGCCATGGTGGTCCTGCAGCATCGCGGTGAAATGGCCCTGCCCGGGCACCCGCCGCACCAGCTCGGCAGTCTCGCCCCGCAGCCGATACAGCTGCTCGCCGGCGACGACCCACAGCGTGCCGTCCGGCGCGCGGTATGGCCACGCCAGCCCCGGCGGCAGGCCGAAGGCGGCCGGGGCGCGATGCATGCGCCCGTCCGGTTCGCGATAGATCAGGCCGTCCAGCGTGCCGATCAGCAGCCGGCCCTGGTCGTCGAACGCCATGCGCGGAAAGCTGCTCTGCAGCGGCACGCCATCGCGCGGCGGAAAATACTCGAAGCGCCCATCCGGCCACAGGCAGCCCAGCCCGTGGCCCTCAAACAGCAACCACATGCGGCCGTGCGCATCCATGGTCATTGCATGGATCAGCGCCTGCGGCCACTGTCCCTGCCGCTGCCAGTGCCGCCACTGCCCGTCGCTGCCGTGCCGCACCAGATTGCCGCGCGCATCGCTGAGCCACAGCGCCCCGTCGTGGTCGACGTACAAGGCGCCGACGCCGTTGTCGGGCAGGCCGGGACGCGTGCTGCGGTCGATGATGCCGAATTCCAGGCCGTTGTAACGCACCAGGCCTTCCCAGGTGGCGAACCACAGATAGCCATCGCGGGTCTGGGCGATATCGCGCAAGGAGTTGTGCGGCAGGCCGTTACGCGAGCTCCAGCTGTCGATCGCGTAGTCGCGCAATGGCGCCGTGCCCGCCGGTGCAGCCAGTGCCGCGAGCGAGCACAGCGCCAGCAGCATGCAGACAACGGCACCGAGCCAGCGCTGCGGCCGCTTGTCTCCCCGTGCCGACGCCTTGGCATCGCATCCGTTCTCGCCCGTCGACCAGGCCCCCGCCCCATCTCTCATCAGACATAACACGCCGTTCGCTGGCGATATGGTAGGCAAAAACGGGCACGCGCGCCGGTGGATCTCCACATGCCTGGGCGAAAGTCATATGCAGCGCGCCACCTGCCCGCCAGACACTGCAGCGGCAAGTGCACCGGCGCCATGGTTTGCGCAGATCGACTGCTGCGTGGTGCGCGGACCGCGCTGCGCCGCACGCGCGATCTCGCCGTGCCGATCGACCTGCGCGGCTCGCCATTGGCACATGCGTGCGATGCAGAGTGGTTGGCAACACAGGGCGAACAGTCGCCAGCTGGATGCGGACGACGCGCAGCAAGCGCAGTGCACGGGTGGTGCATGCCGAGTCAGGGCATCGGCCGCGCCCGCGCCCACCTGGCGGTGAGCGCAGTCGTTTCGGTCGCCGCTTCAGGCGCCCAGGCGCTGGCGTACCGCTTCGAACAGGGTCACACCGGCGGCCACCGACACATTGAGGCTTTCGATATCGCCCGGCATCGGGATCTTGACCAGACCATCGCAATGCTCGCGGGTGAGACGACGCAGGCCGTCGGCTTCGCCACCGAGCACCAGCCCGACGTTGCCGCGCAGGTCCACGCTGTACAGCGACGCCTCGGCTTCGCCGGCCAGGCCATACAGCCACACGCCCTGCTTCTGCAGATCGCGCAGGCAACGCGCCAGATTGGTCACCGCGACCACCGGAATACGGTCGGCCGCACCGGCCGAGGTCTTGCGCACGGTCGCGTTGACCGTGGCCGACTTGTCCTTGGGAATGACCACCGCAGTGACGCCGGCCGCGGCCGCGCTGCGCAGGCATGCACCGAGATTGTGCGGGTCCTGCACGCCATCGAGGATCAGCAGCAAGGCACGTCCCTCGGCTGCGGTCACCAGCGCTTCGAGCTCGTTTTCGGCCCACAGCCGCGCTGCGGCATAACGCGCGACCACGCCCTGGTGGCGCACCTGTCCACCGACGCCATCGAGTGCCTGGGTGTTGACCCGGCGCACGTCGATGCCCTTGCGGCGGGCCTGCTCTTCGATTTCGATCAGGCGCGGATTCTTGCTGCCGGCCTCGATCAAGACCTCGCGCACGTTGTCGGCGTCGTTCTCGACGGACGAGGCGACGGCGTTGACGCCGACGATCCACTGATTCTGCTTGCTGCTCATTGCGCCGGATACGAAGAGATAAAGGGGAATGGTAGGGCCTGCGGCCTGCCACGTCACGGCCGGAGCGCAGACGGCGCTGCCAGCAATGAGATCGCGTTATTCCTGGACCACGGCTAGAACCTCAGCACGCTGTACGGCCGATTGCGGGGATCGAAGATGGCGCTCGCACCGTCGTGATGGTGCCGGCACCTGCGCGCACCCGCTGTCGCGCGCCCCTGCGGTAGGCACTCACGCCTGCGGGCGCGGACTCACACTGGCCACTGCGCGGTATCGTGATCCGGATGCTGCCTTGACACCACATCGGCCAGAAAGGTCAATGCGGCGACATCGTCCTCGGTGGTGCGCGCCGGCAGATCGGCCAATGCATCGACGAAGGGCAGCTTGCGCTCCACCCCGTACTGGATTGCCGGAGGCAGCCGCTCGGGCGTATCGAACGCACCGGCAGCAATCGCCAGGCCGTCGGGCGCTTCATAGGTCAGCGGCGTTCCACATTCGGCGCAGAAGCCACGCAACACCATCGATGACGAGGCGAAGCGCTTCGGCTCGCCGCGTGTCCAGCTGAACTCGGTACCGCGCACCGAAACCAACGGCGCGTAGTAGGCACCGAAGGCCTTTTGACACATGCGGCAATGGCAGATCGAGGCGTCCGTCAGCCTGCCGCGCACGTGGAAACGCACCGCACCGCACTGGCAGCCACCGCTGTACTCGATTGCTGCGTCCATCGTCGCCACAAGCCTTGAAAGTGGGCATCCAGCGCGCGTTGCGAGCGTCTGCCCGCAACGACCTGCCGCTCATATCCGGCGGTCCGTACGCATCGCGAGCCGCCGCCGGACGGCGGCTCGCGGTCCTGCAGACGCGCTTAGTACTGCTTCTTCTTGCGCTTGGCCGGCTGAGCGCTCGGCGGCGGCGGCGGTTCGGGCGAATCGCCGCGATCCTCGGCCAGGCGGAAGTCGATCTTGCGCTCTTCCATGCTGGCCTTCAGCACCAGCACCCGCACCGGATCGCCCAGACGGAACGTGCGGCCACGGCGCTCGCCACTGAGCGTCTTGCGGATCGGATCGAACTGGTAATAGTCCTGCGGCAGCTGGGTGACATGCACCAGGCCGTTGACCTTGGACTGGGTCAACTCCACGAACAGGCCGAACCCGGTCACGCCGCTGATCACGCCATCGAACTGGCCGCCGACATGCTTTTCCATCCACGCGGCGCGATACCGCTCGTCGACTTCGCGTTCGGCTTCGTCGGCACGCCGACCACGCTCGGAACACTGCAGCGACAAGGCCGCCATCTGACGCGGGGTATAGATGTATTTTTCCGGGCTGGCACCGGTCAGGGCGTGCTTGATCGCGCGGTGCACCAGCAAGTCCGGGTAACGCCGGATCGGCGAGGTGAAGTGCGCATATGCCTCAAGCGCCAGACCGAAGTGACCGTTGTTGTCCGGCGAATACACCGCCAGGCTCTGGCTGCGCAGCAGCACCGATTCCAGCAGCGCCGCATCGGGGCGCGCACGCACCTTCTTCAGCAACTTGGTGTAGTCGCCGGGGCGCACCTTGCTCCATGCCGGCAGGCTCAGCTGGAATTCCTTGAGGAACTCCAGCAGGTCTTCGTATTTGCTCTCCGGCGGCCGCTCGTGCACGCGGTACGGTGCCGGCACATGCATGCTCAGCAGGTAACGCGCGGCCTCGACGTTGGCGGCGATCATGCATTCTTCGATCAGCTTGTGCGCATCGTTGCGCACCAGCATGCCGGCCTGGGTGACTTCGCCGGTGTTGTCGAGCACGAAGCGCACTTCGGAGGTTTCGAACTCGATCGCGCCACGCTGCGTGCGCGCCTTGGACAGCACGTTGTACAGCTGGTGCAGGCGCTGCACCTGCGGCAGCAACGGGCCGATGAAGGCCTTGGTGTCGGCATCGTCTTCACCCACCGCCTTCCAGACCTGGTTATAGGTCAGGCGCGCATGCGAGTTCATCACCGCCTCGTAGAAACGCGAACCGGTGACTTCGCCGTCGCGGCCCACCTGCATGTCGCAGACAAAGCACATGCGGTCGACCTTGGGCATCAGCGAGCAGATGCCGTTGGACAGGGTTTCCGGCAGCATCGGCACCACGAACCCCGGGAAATACACCGAGGTGGCGCGCTTTTGCGCTTCATCGTCCAGCGGCGTGCCGGGACGCACATAGTTGGACACGTCGGCGATCGCCACCACCAGACGGAAACCGTCAGCATTGGGCTCGCAATACACCGCGTCGTCGAAATCCTTGGCGTCTTCGCCGTCGATGGTGACTAGCGGCATCTGCCGCAGATCCACGCGCCCGCCGATCATCTGCGGCTCGACCACCAACGGCACTGCCGCGGCTTCGTCCAGCACTTCCTGCGGGAATTCGTGCGGCAGCTCATGGCCATGGATGGCCATCTCCACCACCAGCGACGGGGTGAGCTTGTCGCCGAGCACCGCGATGATCTTGCCGATCGCCGGGCGCCGCGCGTCCGGCGGCGCGATCAGTTCGCACACCACCAACTGCCCTTCGCGCGCCTCGCCGATGCCGTCCGGTGCGATCTGCACGTTGCGTTGCACGCGCTTGTCGTCCGGGTCGACATAGGCCACGCCATGCTCATAGAAGAAGCGTCCGAGCATGCGCGACATACGGCGTTCGAGCACGCGGGCGATCGCACCTTCGCGACGGCCACGGCGGTCGATGCCGGTGACGTTGGCCAGCGCACGGTCGCCGTGCATGACCTTGCGCATTTCGTAAGGCGGCAGGAACAGGTCGTCGCCACCTTCGTCCGGCTTGAGGAAACCGAAGCCTTCCGGATTGGCGATCACCACGCCGGCAATCAGACTGGTCTGCTGCACCGGCGCGTAGCCGCCGCGACGGTTCTGCACCAGCTGCGCTTCGCGCACCATCGCCGCCAGGCGCTTGCCCAGCGCGTCGATGCGGTCGCTGAGATTGAGTTTTTCGGCAATTTCCTCGGCGGTCTGCGGGCCATCGCAGGCGTCGAGCAACTGCAGGATGGCCTCGCGGCTGGCGATCGGCTCTGCGTAGCGCAGTGCTTCGCGATCGGCATGCGGGTCCTTGAACTCCGCCGCCGGCGCGGGCGCTTCGGTCGGCGCCTGCTGGAAGCGTTCCGGCGGCGGCGCCGGCGGACCGCTCTTGCGCGGATGCGGTGCGCGTGGTGCCGGCGGCGTGGGCAGCGCGGGCGCTACCGGCAGCTCGGGCGAGGCGTTGGCGGCCTTGTCGGCAGCGCGTTTGTTGGCGGACTTGGTCGACGCACCGGCGGCGGCGCGGACCAGGAAGTCCGGCATCCAGCCCGGCAACTTCTGTTTTTCGGCGGTGGTGGACTCGCCCGGGCTGGTGGACTTGCGGCGACTGGGCCGATCGGAATCTGGGGTGTTTTTCTTTGTCATTGCTTACATGGTACCCCTTGCGGCCGCGCCATGGGCAGCAAGCCTCGCCCGGCCGGCCATCATCGCCGCTCGCCAGGCATTGACAAGCCCGCCGGGAGTCTGCAAAATTCGCGGCTCACCTGCCCAGGTGGCGGAATTGGTAGACGCACTAGCTTCAGGTGCTAGCGGGGGCAACTTCGTGGAGGTTCGAGTCCTCTTCTGGGCACCAGTTTAAAAAGACCTCCGAGCGATCGGGGGTCTTCTGGTTTCTGGGGTCCGGAAAGTTCCGCTGGTGGCCGTGCGCCGGCGTTGCCGGCCGATGGCAGCCCGCTATTGATCGGCGGCCGAAGCTTTCATTCCGCTCACCCCATGACGCGGCAACTGTGCAACCGGATAGCCTGCTGCGCGGCAGCAGCGCCCTCTTCGAAGGCGCAGCCCTGACTCCGCAGCGCAGGACGCTTATGGCGTTGCCGTGATGCCTGCCTCGCGCAACGCCGTGGCCCAGATCGCATACCCGGTCTCACTGGGATGGGTGCCGTCGGGCATCAGCGCCTCGGGCAAGGTCCCGTCCGGCTGCAGCATCCGAGGGCCGATGTCGACCAGGCGCACGGAGCGATCCTTGCCATACCGCGCGGCCAACAGCCGATTGGTCTCGGCAATGGGCGCGCGCTGCGCATCCCCGGCATGGCGGCCGCGCGGCATGATCGCCATCAGGATCAGCTGACTCCTGGGCAAACGGCGACGCACCTCGCTCACCACCGCCTCCACGCCCTGCGCGGTCTCGGCCGGCGTGGATGCGCGCGCTTGCGCGGTGCCGGTGAGGTTGTTGGTGCCGATATGCAGCACCACCCAGCGCGGATCCAGGCCGTCGAGCTCGCCCTGGCGGATGCGCCACAGCACGTTCTGGGTGCGGTCCCAGCCGAAGCCCAGATTCAGCACCGGGGCCCTGCCGTACAACCAGCTCCAGGACTCGGGGCCACTGACACGCGTGGCCTGCGGTGGGCCGGCCCAGAAGTGCGTGATCGAATCGCCGATCATCACCACCTCGGGCTTGAGCGTGCGCGCTGCGGCCAGCGCCGCATGGTGACGCGCATACCAGTCGTAGGAATCCTGCTCCAGCCGGTCGACCGGAATCAACGAGGTCGCAAAATCGCGGCCCAGCGCGGCAACCGGCTTGACCGGCGGCTCGCCCAGCAGGCGCGCCAGGGTCGGCTCGATCGCCTCGGCCAGCATGCGCTGGCCTTGCGTGTCCGGATGCAGGGCAGCGGCCGGCGGGCGGAAGCGGGTGTCGTAAAACAGCTCGGTGCGCAGCTTGCCGTCGCGCTGGAAGATCGACCCCACATCCAGATAGGTCACGCGTGGATTGTCGCCATAGCGCACCGCCAGGCCCTGGTTGATCTGCGCATCGCGGCGCGACTTCTCGCTGGAGATGTCGCTGGGCAGCACACCCACCAGCAAGATCTGGGTGCGCGGCAATTTTTGTTCAATCGCCGCCACCACCGCATCGATACCGAGCTGGGCCTGCTCCGCGGTCTGGCCGAGGTGGCCGGTGTTGTTGGTACCGATCAATACCAGCGCGACCTTGGGCTGCAGGCCATCGACCTCACCATTGGCCAGCCGCCACAGCACGTTCTCGGTGCCGTCGCCGCTGAAGCCCAGGTTGAGCGCGCCACGGCTGCCGTAGAAGGTTTGCCAGGTCGGCTGAAAATCCTCGTCCGGTGCCTTGGCTTTTTCGTAGTTCTGGGTGATCGAATCGCCGATCAACAACAGCGGCGTGTCGGCGTGCTGTTTCACCTGCTCCAGCACCTGCGCATGCCGCTGCGCCCACCAGGCTTCCTGCAGGCGGTCGGTGGGCACGATCGAGGGCGGCGGCGTTTGCGCAGTTGCCGCAGCGCAGACCAGCAACAGCGCCCAACACACCAGCACCGGAACAAGGGCCGACAACGGAAGGCGGGAAAACACAGCGTGCAAGGACCGGGGCATGCGCGCACCAGAGGCCAGAGAAGCCGCGATTGTGATCCGCGCGCGCCGCGCACGACAAGGTCGGGCGCAACCACGCGCGATGTAAGGCTGTGACGTTGCTTGCGGTGTGCCGGCGCCAGGCCACTGACACGGCGCCGCTGCGATATCTGACCGCCCACGTCTGCGCAGGAGCGCGCTTGCGCGCGATGGGGCGTTATCGAGAACGCCGCTTCGCGCGCAAGCGCGCTCCTACATAGTGCGAGGCAATCGCCAGCGCCAAGGTGCCGGATCGACTGCTGCGCAGCTTGGGCCGATGGTGTCGACCGCGACGTACTGCCGGATCAGGCGCTTCAGCGCAGGCCGGTCTCGCCACGGGCGATCACCAGGCGCTGGATTTCCGAGGTGCCCTCGTAGATTTCGGTGATCTTGGCGTCGCGGAAGTAACGCTCCAGCGGCATTTCCTTGGAATAGCCCATGCCGCCGTGGATCTGCACCGCCTGATGGGTGATCCACATCGCCGCTTCCGAGGCAGTGAGCTTGGCCACGGCCGCTTCGGTGCCGAACTTCTGGCCCTGCCCCTTCAACCAGGCCGCGCGCAGCGTCAGCAGCAGCGCCGCATCCAGCTTGCACTTCATGTCGGCGATCTTGGCCTGGGTCATCTGGAAGGTGCCGATGGCCGCACCGAAGGCCTTGCGCTCCTTGACGTAGGCCAGGGTCGCCTCATAGGCGGCACGCGCGATGCCGACCGCCTGCGAAGCGATGCCGATACGCCCGGCGTCGAGCACGCTCATCGCGGTCTTGAAGCCCTCGCCTTCCACGCCCAGCACTTCGTCGGGCTGGGCGATGTAATCGGCAAACTCGATCTCGCAGGTGGCCGAGGCACGGATGCCGAGCTTGGGCTCGGTCTTGCCGCGATGGAAGCCGGCGCGATCGGCGTCGACCATGAAAGCGGTGATGCCGCGCGAGCCCTTGTCCGGCTCGGTCACCGCAAACAACACGATGTACTTGGCGACCGGGCCGGAGGTGATCCAGCTCTTCTTGCCGTTGATCACGAAGCTGCCATCGGCCTGCTTGACCGCGCGGCAACGCATCGCCGAGGCATCCGAACCGGACTGCGGCTCGGTCAGTGCGAACGCGCCGATCTGCGCGCCTTCGGCGATCGCGCGCACGTACAGCTGTTTCTGCGCCTCGCTGCCGTTCTTCAGGATGCCGGTGCAGAACAGCGAGTTGTTGACCGACACGATGGTGGAATGCGCGCCGTCGGCGGCGGCGATCTCGATCATCGCCAGCGCATAGCTGATCGGGTCCATGCCGGCGCCACCGTACTCGGCAGGCACCTCGATGCCCATCAGGCCGTTCTCGCCGAGCAGGCGGATGTTCTCCAGCGGGAACTCGCCGCTGCGATCGAACTGCTCCGCGCTGGGGGCGATCTTTTCCTGGGCGATGCGGCGCGCCACATCCTGGATCATCAATTGTTCTTCGGTAAAGCTGAAATCCACGTCGCACCCCTCCAGGCCTAGACTGAGCGCCCATTGTAGCCCCAACCATTCGCATGCGTATGTAGTTGACCCCACACCCTGCTCGGCCGAAAATATCTCCATATCGCGATATAGAGATATTCATGGATCTGGAAGACTGGTCGGCGCGCCTGAAAGTATTTGCCGACGCCACCCGCGTCCGCCTGCTGACCTTGCTGGAGCAGGAAGAACTCACCGTGGCCGAGCTGTCGGCGATCACCCGCCT
The DNA here is from genome assembly GCF_056725285.1 of Xanthomonas sp. NCPPB 1826. Classification (NCBI taxonomy): domain Bacteria; kingdom Pseudomonadati; phylum Pseudomonadota; class Gammaproteobacteria; order Lysobacterales; family Lysobacteraceae; genus Xanthomonas; species Xanthomonas sp. NCPPB 1826. Next base: position 1,929,935 of record NZ_CM161521.1, on the reverse strand, counting down.
GGCCCAGCCGCGCGTGTCCACGCACCTGGCCAAGCTCAAGGAAGCCGGGCTGGTGCGCGACCGCCGCGCCGGCGTATCGGCTTACTACCGTTTCGACGAGGTGTCGCTGGACCCGGCGCAGCGAGCCCTGTGGCTGGCATTGAGCACCGGCAGCGACGACCCGCTGCTGCGTCAGGACGCCGAGCGTGTGGCCGCAGTGCTGGCCAACCGCGCCGCCGACCAGAACTGGGCCGACTCGGTGGCTGGCGACATGGAGCGGCATTATTCCCCGGGGCGCACCTGGGAGGCGCTGGCGCGCACCGCCCTGCCCCTGCTGGAAACCGGCGACGTGCTCGACATCGCCTCCGGCGACGGCGTGCTGGCCGAGCTGGTGGCACCACATGCCACCCGCTACATCTGCATCGACACCAGCGCACGCGTGGTCGCCGCCGCCAGCGAGCGCCTGCGCAAGCTGCGCAATGTGGAAGTGCGCGAGGGCGACATGCATGCGCTGCCGTTTCCCGATGCCAGCTTCGACCTGGTGGTGCTGATGCATGCGCTCACCTACGCAGCCAAGCCGGCGCAGGCAGTGGCCGAATCCGCGCGCGTGCTGCGCCCCGGCGGGCGGCTGCTGCTGTGCAGCCTGGCCAAGCACGAACACCGCGCCGCGGTGCACGCCTATGGCCACGTCAATCTTGGCTTTGCTGCCAAGGAACTGCGCAGGTTTGCCGAGAAAGCCGGGCTGGACGTGTCCAGCCTGGAGACGGTGACGCGCGAGAAGCGCCCGCCGCATTTCGAGGTGATTTCATTGATTGCGGCGAAGCCGGGAATTGGGAGTCGGGAATCGGGAATCGTCGAAAGCGGCGCCACTGCCTCACGGAGAATCGCATCATGACGCCCGCAGCAATCTCCAATTCCCAACCCCCAATCCCGTTTGCACTGCCCTGGCTGCATCCCGAGCGCGCCGCCAAACTCACTGCCGCGCTCGCCGAACGCATCCTCATCATCGACGGCGCGATGGGCACCATGATCCAGCGCCACGATCTGCAGGAGCCCGACTACCGCGGTACCCGCTTTGCCGACGGTTACGACAGCGCGCAGGTACACGTGCATGGCCCGGACTGCGATCACGCACACGCACCGGAAGGCCACGACCTGAAAGGCAACAACGATCTGCTGTTGCTGTCGCGCCCGGAGATCATCGCCGGCATCCATCGCGCCTATCTGGACGCCGGTGCCGACCTGCTGGAAACCAATACCTTCAACGCCACCTCGGTGAGCCAGGCCGACTACCACCTGGAACATCTGGTGTACGAATTGAACAAGGCCGGCGCGCAGGTCGCGCGCGCCTGCTGCGACGAAGTCGAGGCGCTGACCCCGCACAAGCCGCGCTTCGTGATCGGCGTGCTCGGCCCCACCAGCCGCACCGCCTCGATCAGCCCGGACGTCAACGACCCCGGCTACCGCAACACCAGCTTCGACGCCTTGCGCGACACCTATCGCGAGGCCATCGACGGCCTGATCGACGGCGGCGCCGACACGCTGATGGTGGAAACCATCTTCGACACGCTCAACGCCAAGGCCGCGCTGTATGCCATCGAGGAAGTGTTCGAAGCGCGCGGCGGACGCCTGCCGGTGATGATCTCCGGCACCATCACCGATGCCTCCGGACGCACCTTGTCCGGCCAGACGGCCGAGGCGTTCTACGCCTCGGTCGCGCACGGGCGGCCGCTGTCGGTGGGCCTGAACTGCGCGCTCGGTGCCAAGGACCTGCGCCCGCATGTGGAAACGCTGGCGCAGATTGCCGACGCCTACGTCAGCGCGCATCCCAATGCCGGCCTGCCGAATGCCTTCGGCGAGTACGACGAAACCCCGGAAGAAATGGCCGAAACCCTGCGCGAATTCGCGCAGGCCGGTTTGCTCAATCTGGTCGGCGGCTGCTGCGGCACCTCGCCGGATCACATCCGTGCGATCGCCGAAGCGGTCGCCGACCTGCCGCCACGGCAATTGCCTGGCTCGCAGGAGCTGGCGGCGTGATGCAGAGCGCTGAGGCTCATCCGTCCTTCGGGCACCTTCATCCGCATGCCGGGGAAGCAGGCGTGCAGCGCCGGATGAGTGCGGACGACTGCGTCCCGTCACTTCCTTTTCCGATCCGGGCTAGCAACGCGGCCGCCCTTCTTCAGAGCATCGCATGAGCACTCCCCGCCACACCCGCCTGTCCGGCCTGGAACCGCTGGTCATCACCCCGGACCTGTTGTTCGTCAACGTGGGCGAGCGCACCAACGTCACCGGCAGCGCGCAGTTCCGCAAGCTGATCAAGGAAGAGCGCTACGAAGAGGCGGTGGAGGTGGCGCGCCAGCAGGTCGCCAACGGTGCGCAGATCCTCGACGTCAATATGGACGAGGGCCTGATCGATTCGGAAAAGGCGATGACGCGTTTTCTCAACCTGATCATGTCCGAGCCGGATATCGCGCGCATTCCGGTGATGGTGGATTCGTCCAAGTGGAGCGTGATCGAAGCCGGCCTGAAGTGCCTGCAAGGCAAGAGCGTGGTCAACTCGATCTCGCTCAAGGAAGGCGAGGCGCTGTTCATCGAACAGGCGCGCAAGGTGCTGCGCTATGGCGCTGCCGCGGTGGTGATGGCCTTCGACGAAGTGGGCCAGGCCGATACCTGCGCGCGCAAGGTCGAGATCTGCACGCGCGCCTACAAGGTGCTGACCGAGCAGGTGGGCTTTCCGCCGGAAGACATCATCTTCGACCCGAACATCTTTGCGGTGGCCACCGGCATCGAGGAGCACGACAACTACGCGGTGGACTTCATCGAAGCCACCCGGCAGATCAAACGCACGCTGCCGCACTGCCATGTCTCCGGCGGCGTTTCCAACGTGTCGTTCTCGTTCCGCGGCAACGAGATGGTGCGCCAGGCGATCCACTCGGTGTTCCTGTTCCATGCGATCAAGGCCGGCATGGACATGGGCATCGTCAACGCCGGCGGCATGCCGATCTACGACGAGCTGGACCCGGAGCTGCGCGAACGCGTGGAAGATGTGATCCTCAATCGGCGCAAGGACGGCACCGAACGCTTGCTGGAAATTGCAGAGCGCTACAAAGGCAGCAAGGGCGCGGCGAAAGTCGAAGACCTGGCCTGGCGCGAGAAGCCGGTGCGTGCGCGGCTGGCGCATGCGCTGGTGCACGGCATCGACGCATTCGTGGAAACCGATACCGAGGAGGCGCGCCAGCAATCCACCCGCCCGCTGGACGTGATCGAAGGCCCGCTGATGGACGGCATGAACGTGGTCGGCGACCTGTTCGGCGCCGGCAAGATGTTCCTGCCGCAGGTGGTCAAGTCCGCGCGTGTGATGAAGAAGGCGGTGGCGTACCTGCTGCCCTTCATCGAAGCGGAAAAGCTGCGGACCGGCGATGTCGGCAAGTCCAACGGCAAGATCATCATGGCCACCGTCAAGGGCGACGTGCACGACATCGGCAAGAACATCGTCGGCGTGGTGCTGGCATGCAACAACTTCGACGTGGTGGATCTGGGCGTGATGGTGTCGGCGCAGGTGATACTGGACCGTGCACGCGCAGAGAATGCGGACCTGATCGGTTTGTCCGGCCTGATCACGCCGTCGCTGGAAGAGATGTCGCATGTCGCGCGCGAGATGCAGCGGCAAGGCTTCGAGATTCCGCTATTGATCGGTGGCGCCACCACCTCGCGCGCGCACACCGCCCTGAAGATCGACCCGCACTACACCGCCCCCACCGTGTGGGTGAAAGATGCCTCGCGCGCGGTGGGCGTTGCGCAATCGCTGATCTCGCGCGACCTGCGCCAGGCCTTCGTCGCCGCCAACGATGCCGACTACGCAGAGATCCGCGCGCGCCATCGCAACCGCGGCGATGCCAAACGCCTGGTGTCGCTGGAAAAGGCACGCGCACAGCGTTTCGACTGTGATTGGGACACCTACACACCGCCCGACCCGCGTCAGCCAGGCCTGCACGTGTTCGACGACTATCCGCTGCAGGAGTTGATCGAGCTGATCGACTGGACCCCGTTCTTCCAGGCCTGGGAGCTGGCCGGCAAGTTCCCGGCGATCCTCAGCGACGAGGTGGTCGGCAGCCAGGCCAGCGAGTTGTACCGCGATGCACGCAAGATGCTGCGCACCATCGTCGCCGAAAAATGGCTCACCGCGAAGGCGGTGTTCGGGCTGTGGCGGGCAAACAGTGTGGGCGATGACGTGGAAGTGGTGCTGACAGACCACAGGGATTCGGCAAGCGGGATTGGAGATTCGCAGCAGCCTGGCCAATCCCAAATCCCGAATGCCCAATCCCGGCAGCTCTTGCACTTCTTACGCCAACAAGTCGACAAACCCATCGACCGCCCCGACTTCTGCCTAGCCGATTTCATCGCGCCCAAGAGCAGCGGCAAGCAGGACTGGATCGGCGCGTTTGCGGTCACCGCCGGCATCGGCATCGAGCCGCATGTGGCGCGGTTCGAAGCCGCGCATGACGACTACAACGCGATTCTGCTCAAGGCCCTGGCCGACCGTCTGGCCGAGGCGCTGGCCGAGCGCCTGCATCAACGCGTGCGCACCGAATTCTGGGGCTATGTGGAGGATGAGACGCTGGACAACGAGGCACTGATCGCCGAGCGCTATCGCGGCATTCGCCCGGCACCGGGGTATCCCGCCTGCCCCGAGCACAGCGAAAAGCGCACCCTGTTCGACCTGCTCGATGCCGAGCGTCATACCACGATGACGCTGACCGAAAGTTTCGCGATGCTGCCCACCGCAGCGGTCTCCGGCTACTACTTCAGCCATCCCAAGAGCCAGTACTTCGTGGTCGGGCGCCTGGGCAAGGAACAGGTGGCCGACTATGCCAAGCGCAAGGGCATCACCGTAGCATTGGCCGAACGTTGGCTGGCATCGAATCTGGATTACGACCCGGAATAAGCACAGCCGCAAACTGCAGACATCGTAGGAGCGCACCCGGGCGCGACGAGGCTTTATCGGTAAAGCCGCATCGCGCCCCGGGGCGCTCCTACGCGGCGCCGACGCATTGCGCGGCGGCGCCCCTTGATCACGCCAGCATCAAGCAGCCGGCGGCAACACGTTCAAGACCTCGTAGCAGGCGCCCATGGTGTGGTAATCGGTCTTGCCGGCGGGGCTCTTTTCGTCGCTGTACTTGCGATTATCCGCATCCAGAATGCGGTACCACGCACCATAGCGATGGTCGATCATGTGCTCCCAGGAATACGCCCAGAGCTTGTCGTACCACTGCCAGTAGCGCGGCTCGCCGCTGCGCTGCGCCAGCAACGCCGCCGCCGCCAGCGATTCGGCCTGCACCCAGAAATACTTGTCGTCGTCGCAGACCTTGCCGTCCGGGTCGAAGCCGTAATACAGCCCGCCACGCTGCGCATCCCAGGAGCGCTCCACCGCCACATCGAACAGGTGTTGCGCGGTCGGCAACAACCAGTCGGTCGGTGCGTAGCGATCCAGCAGCATCAGCAGCTTGGCCCATTCGGTCTGATGGCCCGGCTGGAAACCCCAGGGGCGGAACAGGTGCTTGGGATTGTCGCGGTTGTAGTCCCAGTCGATGTTCCATTGCAGATCGTAGTGTTCCCACACCAGGCCATCGGCCTTGGCCGCCTGGCGCCGGGTCATGGTGTCGGCCAGCGACAGCGCACGGTCCAGGTAGCGTTGCTCGCCACTGGCTTCGTACGCGGCGATCATCGCCTCGCACATGTGCATGTTGGCGTTCTGACCGCGGTAGCTGGTGAAGTTGAACTGCGCATCGGCTTCGTCGCGGTACAGGCCGAATTCCGGCTCCCAGAAATACTTTTCCAGCAACTGCCAGGTCTCGTCCATCCATGCGCGCGCCTCCTCGATGCCCGCCTTCAGGCCGCACGAATACGCCAGCAGCACGAAGGCCACGCCGTAGCAGTGATTCATGTCGTCTTCGACCACGCCATCACGCAAGGTCCATGCGTAACCGCCGGTGGCCGGATTGCGATGCACGTTGCGCAGATAGTCCAGGCCGTGACGCACCGCCTGCAGGTACTGCGCATCGCCGAATTCGCGATACGCCATCGCGTAGTTAAAGACGAAGCGCGTGCTGCTGACCAGATGCCGATGCCCGGCATCGTAGATCGAACCATCGTCGCGGAAATACTGGAAAAATCCGCCCGCCGGGTCGATCGCGCGCGGGTGGTAGAACGCCATGGTGTCGGCGATATGCTGACGCAGTACATCGGCCGAACGGAAATCGGGTGCGGGGCTCGCAGGCAAACGGCTCATGATTGTTCCTGGATCAGGGAATGGACTTCATCGACGCTCGGCATGGCCGCAAACGCGCCCTTGCGCGTTACCGCGAGCGCGCCGACCGCCGCGGCAAAGCGGATCACCTCGGTGATCGCAGCGGCATCGCCGGACAGCTGCTCCAGCGTGGATGCACGCGTCGCCAGCTGAAACAGCAAGCCACCGACGAACGCATCGCCCGCTGCCGTGCTGTCGCGCACCTGCACGCGGAAGGCCGGTACCTGACCCGAATCGGTGCGTGTCTGCCAGTGCACCGGGCCACCACCGTCGGTGACCAGCAACCAGCTGGCCTGGCCCTGCCAGAGCTTGCGGGTGACCGCGCTGGCGTCGCCATCGAGCGTGCCGGCCAGGTAATCGAGTTCTTCGCGCGAGAGCTTGACCACATCGGCCAGCGCCAACGCCTCCCACAGCAGTGCAGCCGGGTCCACGTCCTGCGGCCACAGCATCGGGCGCAGGTTGAGATCCAGGCTGACGATGGCGCCATCGGCGCGTGCGCGGCGCATGCCGTCCAGCGTGCATTGCGCGATCGCAGGCTCGGTCATGCTGTTGGAACACACATGCAGCACGGCAGCTTGCGTGAAGCCGTCCGCGGCGAAATGCTCCGGCCGGAACAGCAGATCCGCCGCAGGCGGACGGTAGAAACTGAAACTGCGTTCACCGGCTTCATCCAACGCCACGAACGCCAGCGCGGTCTTCGCCTCATCGGTGCGCACGATGCCCTCGGTGGCGACACCGGCCTGCTGCAGGCTCTGCAGCAGAAAATCGCCAAACATGTCGCGCCCCAGCATGCCGACGAAATGCGCTGCGCCACCCAGGCGCGTCACCGCGACCGCGACATTGGCCGGTGCACCGCCGGCGTATTGCGCAAACGTGCGCGCCTCATCCGGACCGGCCTGTGGCAGTGCCAGCATGTCGATCAAGGCCTCGCCAAAACACACCACCCGGTTCTTCAAGGCACTCATGCGCGCGCCTCCGCCAGTGCGCCGCGCAGACGCGAACCCCAGATGCCGTAGAACACGATGTACAGGTAGCACACCAGCGGCAGCACGAACGACTCGTGCAGGCCGATGCTGTCGGCCAGCAGGCCCTGCAGATACGGCACGATGGCGCCGCCGACAATGGCCATGATCAACAGACTCGAGGCGCGGCCGGTCAGCGGGCCAAGCCGCTCGATGCCCAGAGTAAAGATGGTCGGGAACATGATCGAATTGAACAGACCGATCGCCACCAGCGCATACACCGCCAGCATGCCGCCGCTGGCCATGGTCAGGCCCAGCAGCAGTGCGTTGATCCCGGCGAACACCGACAACAGCACGCGCGGCGACAACTTGGCCAGCAAGGCCGAACCGATGAAGCGGCCGATCATCGCCAGCGTCCAGTACGCCGACACGTAGTGGGTCGCTTCGCGTTCGGTGAACCCGCCGATCTGCGGCAACGAGAAATAGTTGACCATCAGGCTGCCGATCGCCACTTCCGCACCAACATAGAAGAAGATCGCCAATACACCAAAGCGCACATGCGGATGCGCCAGCGCATCCAGCAGCGAATGCCTGCTTTCATCCTTCTGCGCGCCCGCATCGGTCAGGGCCGGCAGACGGAACAGGAACACGAAGATCGCCAGCAGAAACAGCACGATGCCCAGACCGATGTACGGCCCCTGCACGGCCTGCGCTTCCTGCACGCGATAGGCCAGTTGCTCGGCTTCCGGCAGTACCTTGAGCTGGTCGCCACTCATCACCGTGTTGGACAGGATCAGCCAGCCACCGAACAGCGGCGCGATCGCGGTACCCAGCGAATTGAGCGCCTGCGCCAGGGTCAAGCGGCTGGACGCACTGCGCTCCGGACCCAGCAGCGCGACATACGGGTTGGCCGCCACCTGCAGGATGGTGATGCCGGTGGCCAGCACGAACAGCGCGCCGAGAAATGCGCCATAGACGCGCAGTTCCGCTGCGGGCCAGAAGCCCAGCGCACCGACCGCGGCAACCGCCAGCCCGGCCACGATGCCTTGCTTGTAGCCGAGCCTGGCCACCAGCCAACCGGCTGGCAGCGACATCAGGAAATACGCGCCGAAGAAGGTGAACTGCACCAGCATCGCCTGGGCGAAGTTGAGTTCGAATACCGCCTTCAGATGCGGAATCAGGATGTCGTTGAGGCAGGTGAGAAAGCCCCACATGAAGAAGATCGTGGTGACGACCGACAACGCAACGCCGTTGTTGACGGGCGCCTTGTTGCCGCTTGGCACTGTGGACTGCGTGGAAAGGGAAACCATAGGAATTGCCTGGTCAGCGGCCTGAGGCCTTGGTGGGGGAATGGGCGGGGGAATCGCTGGGGGAATGAAGCGGAACCATGGAGCTTGACGCGCTGGCGCTGCTGGCGCGGATCTTCAATTCAACCGCGGCGGTCAGGCGCTGCGATGCAAGGGCGGGACTCCCGATACGCTGCAACACCAATTGCGCAGCCTGGCGGCCACGCGCACGCGGATCTGCGGCCAGCGTGGTCAGCGCGGGCGTAAACAACGCGGCCTCGGCAATATCGTCGAAACCGGTCACCGCGAAATCGCGCCCTGGCACGATGCCATGCATCGCCAGCGCCGCCATCAGGCCCAACGCGACGCTGTCGTTGTAGCAGACCGCCGCAGTTGCGCGATCGTGCGCGGTGCTGTCCAACATGCGAGCGGCACACAACGCAGCATCCTGTCTGTTCGGTGCGGATTCGACGTAATGCGCGGCCAGACCGGCATCGGCCATCGCACGCGCATAACCGGCGCGGCGTTGCCGGCAGGAACTGGATTCGGCATGGCCACCGAAGAACACGATGCGCCGATGGCCTTGCGCGATCAGATGCGCGCAGGCAAGCAACGCGCCCTGCTCGTTGTCCAGCGCCAGCAGATCCCAGCCCGCGCCCTCCACTTCGCGGTTGAACAACACCACGTTGTGTTGTCGTCCCAGCACCTGGGTCAGCGCCTCTGCCTGGCTGCCTTCGGCCGGCGACAGGATGATGCCGGCAGGGGTGTGCTCCATCAGCGAGGTCAGCACCGCCTGCTGGCGCTGCGTCGATTCGCCGGTACTGCCGAGCAGGGTCACATAGCCGGCCGCGCCCAGCGCTTCGTCCACGCCTGCGGCGAATTCCGCAAAGAACGGATTGGACAGATCGTTGATGACCAGCGCGATGCTGGATGAGGTGCGGCAGCGCAGATTGGCCGCAGCACGGTTGTAGACGTAGTGCTGCCGGTCCAGTTCGGCCTCCACGCGCGCGCGCGTGGTCGCATGCACCAGCGGGCTACCGCGCAGCACCAACGACACCGTCGCGCGCGATACGCCGATGGCACTGGCGATATCGCGCAGGGTCACCGCCCCGCGCCCGTTGCGGCGCGCGTCGCCGTCCTCCGAAGCGGAGGGCGCCGGTTTGGCACGCGTCACGTTGCCGACCTTGCAATGGGAGAAGTGCGCATGCATCTGGCGTCGATTGGATCGATCCAATTAGGCCTTTTCCGGGCACTCAATGCATGCGGCAGTGCAACATGGACAGCTGCCGCGACGCTGCCGCCGCCTTCCATCATCCCATCACTGAAAGGCAATCGACAGGCCGATCCCGCCCTGCCAGTCCGGGCTCTCCGAGGTCAGCCCGCGCAGCACCGAGACATCCAGTTGCATCGCATGCGGCAACTGCCAGGCACCACCGGCGCCGGCCACACGCGAATGCTCGCTGCCGGTATCGAAGCCTGCCTCGACATAACTGCTGAAATGCTCGCCGGAAAAGAACGTGTAATTGGGCGAGAAGGTCCAGGTATGCCCGTCGCTGTCGCGCGCATAGTTGACGTACAGCGCCAGTGCGCGCTGCTGGGCCAGATCCCAGGACGCGGTCACGCCCAGTTCGCGCGCGTAGCCATCACTGAAGGCAGGGCTGCCGGTCGGCACGCTGTAGCTGCCGAGCGCGGCCCAATGAAAGCTGTCCGACTGTGACGGCAATGCCGCCTTCAGGCCGATATGGCTATCGCCTCCGCCACGCACATGCGCACCGCCGCCGTGCTGCCAGTTGTAGCTGTCGCTGCCGACCTGCAGTTCCACGTTCTGGAACAAGCCAAGGCGCAGCACCGTATCGGCGGTGTACTGCGTGATTCGCTGCCCGTCGCTGCGATCGGTACTCGCATCCGGCAGCCCCTGCTCCCAGGCGAACACACCGGGCTGCAGCACCTCGGCGGCAAACGGAATGCCGGGACGGTCAAACGCGGGCGCATCCTCCGTCTGTGCAGCGGCCTGCCCACTCATCCCGCATAACGCAAGCATGGCAGCGGCCAACACCGTGGCGCGCGTCGCCTGCAAACCCGAAGCGCCACGCGCAGTGGACGCAATCGACGCAGCGGCACGGGACTTCAACACGTTCGACAACATGGACATACACGGCACCATCGGCAGGAGTGGGCAGCGACGCAGTGGGCACCATGCCCGGCTGCGTCGACAGTAACGCGGCGATGGTGCCGCGCGCGCCGTGACCGGCCCGTGTATCGCCGGCGGTGCGTTTGCCGCATAGCTCGACCCGAAGGCGCGCAAGTAACAATTCAAGCACGCAACACACAGGGCAACGGACAAAAAACATAGGCACCCATCAGGTGCCCATGTGCCAACACAAAACTATCTACGCAGCCTTACCAGACCAGGTCGTCGGGCACTTGGTACTGGGGATCGGCATACGGGTCTTCGCCTGCCGGCGCATTCGGGTCCACCTTCAATGCCACCGATGGCGCGAATACCGCTTCGGCGTCGGCCAGTACCTCGGCAGTCACCAATAGATAACGACCGTTGAGCTGCAGCACGCCGAGCTCGCCGGCGTTGAGCGCCTTGAGCTGATCGGCAGTCACGTAGATACGCTTGATCTTGCCGCCATACGGGAAATGCCGGGCGATATCCGCATCGGGATGATTGAGCCCCTTGTCCTTGAGCAGCTCTTCGAGCTTGGCCTTGGCCTCGCGACGCAGGCGTGCTTCTTCCTGCTTCAGCCGCTCGGCTTCGATGCGCTCGTCCTTCTCGCGTTGCGCGCGGATCGCATAGGCCTTGGCCAGGTCGATGTCCTCACGCGTGCGTGCCGGCCTGGGTCCGCGGCGGTCGGCCGTGGACTGCGGCGGACGTTGCGATCCTGCCGGCTTGCCATCGTTGCGACGCTCCGGCCTGCCGTCATTCTTGCGCTCGCCCCTGCCGTCGGTCGCCGCAGCGGCATGCGGCCGCTGCGGTCCCCTGCCCTGGCCACCCGGCTTGTTGCCGCCGGGCGCAGGCCTGCCACCGTTGCCATGCTGACGCGCGGCAGGCCGTGCGTCGGGTTTGCGTTCGGGCTTGGGTGCGGACTTGAAGCCCAACCCAAGCAACTGGTCACGTAAGGTATCGCTCATGGCGGTGGCAATCTGCAATCAATAATGCGGAGGCGGCGGTTCATCCGCTGCGTCGGCAAACAACGTGGAGCGCACCTTGCCCAGATCCTCGAGCAGGTGGCGGATCAGTTCGGCATTGCGGGCGCCCGTCAAACGGGCGTCCGCAAGTGCTTCACTCAGTTCATTGAGCGCCTGCTCTTGAAAGGACAGGCGCGTTTCCAGTTCAACCAACCGCGCGTCCAGTTCCTGGTCGCGCGGCGAGAGTTGCTCATGCATGCAACGAACGGCCTCGTCCGATGGCGTAGTAGGCCAGACCTGCGGCTTCGATTTCCTGCGGGTCGTAAAGGTTGCGGCCGTCGAACACCACGTCGTCCTTCAAGGCCTGCTTGATCTTGCCGAAATCCGGGCTGCGGAACTGCTTCCACTCGGTGACCACGACCAGGGCGTCGGCGCCTTCCAGTGCAGCAAATGCCTCGTCGCAGAAGGTCAGATCGTCGCGCTCGCCGAAGATGCGCTTGGCTTCATGGGTCGCTTCCGGATCGTAGGCACGCACGGTGGCACCGGCTTCCCACAACTGCTCCATCAAACGGCGGCTGGACGCGGCACGCATGTCGTCGGTATTGGGCTTGAACGCCAGGCCCCACACCGCGAAGGTCTTGCCGGCAATGCTGCCGGTGCCTTCGGCGCCGTAATGCCGCTGCACCAGTTCGAACAGGTGCCCCTTCTGCGCGTTGTTGACGCTTTCCACCGCGTTGAGCAGGGTCGGCTCCATGCCGTACTGTTCGGCGGTCTTGGCCAGTGCCTGCACATCCTTCGGGAAGCACGAGCCGCCATAGCCGGCGCCGGGGTAGATGAAGTGCCAGCCGATGCGCGGATCCGAACCGATCCCGTTCCGCACGTGCTCGACGTCCGCACCGACGCGCTCGGCAATATTGGCGATCTCGTTCATGAAACTGATCTTGGTCGCCAGCATTGCGTTGGCCGCGTACTTGGTCAGCTCGGCCGAACGCACGTCCATCTCCACGATGCGGTCGCGGTTGCGGTTGAACGGCGCATATAGACGACGCATGCGGGCGATGGCCGCCGGCTTCTTGGCGCCGATCACGATGCGATCCGGACGCATGCAGTCGGCCACGGCGTCGCCTTCCTTGAGGAACTCGGGGTTGGAGACCACATCGAACTCATGGTCCACGCCGCGTGCGTCCAGCTCTTCCTGGATCGCCACGCGCACCTTGTCGGCGGTGCCGACCGGCACGGTGGACTTGTTGACGACCACCGAGGGGCCATCGATATGGCGACCAACGGTACGCGCAACCGCCAGCACGTACTGCAGGTCGGCACTGCCATCCTCGTCCGGCGGCGTGCCCACAGCGATGAAGGTGATTTCGCCGTGCGCAATCGCCTCGGCCGCATCGGTGGTGAAGCGCAACCGGCCAGAGGCGTGGTTGGCTTTCACCATCGGCTCCAGGCCGGGTTCATAGATGGGAATCACCCCACGATTGAGACCATCAACTTTCGCCTGGTCGATATCCACGCAGATGACGTGATGACCTACTTCCGCCAGACAGGTACCGGTGACAAGACCAACATAGCCGGTACCAAAGATCGCAACTCGCATGGGTGGGGGTACTCCTGTGGGGGATCAGGGAAGGATACCCATCAGTTCGACATCGAACGTCAACGTTGCGTCTGGTCCGATCGGCCCCCCCTGCGTGCCGTTCGGGCCATAGGCCAAGTTGGATGGAATCCAGAAACGGTATTTCGAACCGACCGGCATCAACGCGACGCCCTCGGTCCAACCTGCAATGACTTGATTCAGACCGAACTCCGCCGGCTGGCCGCGCTGGTAGGAGCTGTCGAACACCTGACCGTTGAGCAGCTTGCCTTCGTAGTTCACGCGCACCGTATTGGTGGGCATCGGACGCTCGCCGCTGCCCTGGCGCAGCACCATGTACTGCAGGCCCGATGCGGTGGTGATCACGCCCTTTTCGGTCTTGTTCTTGGCCAGGAAGGCATTGCCTTCCTCGCGATTCTTTGCACCGGCTGCACCCTGCTTGGCAGAGGCGAACGCCTGCATGGTGGCAGCGGCTTCCTGCTGGGTCAGACGCGTGGTGCCCTTGGCGAACACGGTGCGCACCGCTTCCATCAGGATCGACAGATCGATCTCGTCCTTGATGCCGGCCAGCGACGGACCGACCGCGCGATCGCCCAGCATCAGGCCGACATTTTCCTTGGACGGCGCGGCCGGCGCGCTACCCGGCGCCATGCCCGGGACCTGCTGGCCGTTACGCGCCGCCAGCGCCGTGCGCAGTGCGGTGTCGGTGGCCTGGGTCTGCTCGTCGGACAACAGCGGCTTGCCGCCCTTGAATGCATTCTCGATGGCGCGTTGCAGTGCGCTCACATCGATGTCCTGGGCAATCGGCTCGAACGAACGTGCCACGTCCATACCGATGGCGTAGCTGACGTTGTCGCGCGTGCTCTTCTCAGACGATGCATTCAAAACTGGCTTCTCCTTGGTGGCCGCTGCGGCCGGTTGCTGCGACATCGCCGGCATCGATGCCGACAGTGCCACCATCAGTAGCGACGCCGCCGCGCCGCGCTTTCCCATCTTCATTCGATGCACTTCCCGAAAGTGAAAAGACACGCCGACGCCGGCGCTGAATGCGCATTGTCGCATGTGCGCGTGGCCTTGCGAGCGCCGTGCTCAGCGCGACGGCGCGTTGAGCTCGCGTTCGATTGCCGCCAGCACGCTCGGATCGTCAGGTTTGATCTTGCTGGGGAACTGCGCCACCACCCGTCCATTGCGCCCGATCAGATACTTGTGGAAGTTCCAGCCCGGCGCCACACCGGTGGCCTGGGTCAGCCGTTGATACAGCGGCGTGGCCTGCGCACCCAACACATGCACCTTCTCAAACATCGGGAACTTGACGCCATAGGTCAGCGTGCAGAATTCCTGGATCTGCTTCTCAGATCCGGGTTCCTGCCCCTGGAAATCGTTGGACGGAAAGCCCAGCACCGAAAAACCGCGGCTGCCGAAGCGCTGGTTGAGCGCCTCCAGCCCTTCGTACTGCGGGGTGTAGCCGCACTTGCTGGCGGTATTGACCACCATCAGGACCTTGCCGCCGTAGGTACGGTTCAGGTTGATTGGCGCCTTGCCGGCCAACGGCCGGTAATCCAGATCCAGCACCGGCGCGCCGGCGGCCAGCGCCGAGGCGGAGAAAAAGCCAGCGAATACAACGACCAGCAGACGCTTGAGCAACATGAGCGATCCCTTTCGATAGGTCCGGGCCACCCGCCGACGCGGGGTGCCATCAGTTGGGTATGACAGGCAGTTGACTGCCTGCGTGTCGGTGTTATAGTTGAATACAACACCAGTCATCCAACGCAGGGGAAAGCATGAACAGCACACGCTTCACGCGACCAGCTCCATTGCTGCTGTTCGGCAGCGCCCTGTTCGCCATTGGTTGCCTGGGAGCCGCTTCCAGTCAGGTCACGGAATCCGGCGCCGATTATGGCGTGTCGGAGGCGGTTACGGAAAACGCGACAACTCCCCCCGAGGCGCGCACCCGGCCCAGCCGGCACCTGCGCGCTTCGCTGTCGATGCCCTATTTCTCCTTCGCGCAGGTTCTGCGTCCACGGAGCTGACCATGAACGACATCCAATGGAGCGACGGCGCTCCCATCTACCGCCAACTCAAGGAACGGGTGATTGCCATGATGCTCGATGGAATCCTCAAGCCTGGCGACGCCCTGCCCTCGGTACGGCAGGTGGCGGCCGACTACCAACTCAATCCCATCACCGTCTCGCGCGCCTACCAGGAACTGGCTGACGAGAACCTGGTGGAGAAACGCCGCGGCCTGGGCATGTTCATGACCCCGGAGGCCGCACAGAAATTGCGCGGCAGCGAGCGCGAGCGTTTCCTGAATGAAGAATGGCCCGCAGTGCTGGAACGCATCCAGCGCCTGGGACTGTCCATCGACGATCTGTTGCCACAGGGAAAAACACCATGACCGCCGTCTCCTCCGACCATGTGGTCGACGCACGTGGCCTGCGCAAGGCTTACAAGCATCGGCTCGCGCTGGACAACACCAGCTTCACCATCGCTGCCGGGCGCATCGTCGGCCTGATCGGCCCCAACGGCGCCGGCAAGACCACTGCGCTCAAGGCGGTGCTGGGGCTGACCGATTTCGATGGCGAACTGAGCGTGCTCGGCATGGATCCGCGCACCCAGCGCAATGCGCTGATGAACGAGGTCTGCTTCATCGCCGACGTGGCGGTACTGCCGCGCTGGCTGCGGGTCGGCGAGGCGATCGACTTCGTCGCCGGCGTGCACCCGCGCTTTGATCGCGCCAAGTGCGAGCGCTTCCTGGCCAATACGCAGCTCAACCGCAAGTCGCGGGTGCGCGAACTGTCCAAGGGCATGATCGTGCAGTTGCACCTGGCGCTGGTGATGGCCATCGATGCCCGCATCCTGGTGCTGGACGAGCCCACCCTGGGCCTGGACATCCTATATCGCAAGCAGTTCTACCAGCGCCTGCTGGAGGACTACTTCGACGAGCAGAAGACCATCATCGTCACCACCCACCAGGTCGAAGAGATCGAACACATCCTCACCGATGTGATGTTCATCCGCGACGGCCGCATCGTGCTGACCGCCGACATGGAAAACGTGGCCGAGCGGTACACCGAAGTGCTGGTGGGTGCCGAGCATCTCGACGCCGCCAGAGGCCTGCAGCCGATCGACGAGCGCAGCCTGCCGTTTGGCAAGACCGTGATGCTGTTCGATGGCGTGCCGAAAGCGCAGCTCGCCCGTTTTGGCGAAACCCGCAATCCCGGCCTTGCCGACCTGTTCGTTGCGGTCATGAAGGGGACCTACGCATGAATGCACTCACCCACCAAGCTTCTCCCGCACGCACGTTCGGCTGGCTGCTCAAACGCGAGTACTGGGAACACCGTGGCGGTTTCGTCTGGGCACAGATCATCACCGGCGGCATCGCGGTGTTCTTCGCGCTGCTGGGCGCGGTGATCGGCGCGATCAGCGCGCGTCGCAACATGATCGGCGACAGCATCACGATGGACGATCTGGCCGAATACACGCGCACCCTGGGCCAGGTCGGCGACGGCCTGCTGCTCGGCGGCATCGGCATCGCCTCGGTCGTCCTGGCGTTCGTGGTGTTCTTCTATTCGCTGGGCAGCCTGTACGACGACCGTCGCGACCGCAGCGTACTGTTCTGGAAATCGCTGCCGGTGTCCGATGTGCAGACGGTGCTGTCCAAGGCCGCCTGGGCGCTGTTGCTGGCGCCGCTGATCGCCATCGTGATCGGCGTGCTGGTCGGCCTGGCACTGTGGCTGATCGCCATCGTGGGCGCCTCGATCGCCGGCGTCCCCAGCCCCTGGGCCCTGGCCACCCATTCGCACCCGTTCTCGTTGCTGTGGCTGTTGCTGAAGACCGTGCCGATGAGTCTGCTGTGGGCATTGCCGACGGTGGGCTGGCTGATGTTCTGCTCGGCCTGGGCCACCAGCAAGCCGTTCCTGTGGGCGGTGCTGTTCCCGCTGCTGGCCTGCGTGATGCTGAGCATCCTCTCGGCGATGCCGGGTATCTCGCTGCCGATCGGCTGGATCTGGTACATCGTCGGCTACCGCGGCCTGCTCAGCGCCCTGCCCGGCACCTGGTCGCCGCGTGCGGTCAGCGGCAACCTCGACAGCAGCGCAATGCAGAACCCCAGCGACCTGGTGCAATGGGCGCTGCAGCACACCGACAGCGCACGGGTCTACGGCAATCCGGACATCTGGATCGGCGCTGCAATCGGCGTTGTCCTGATCGCCGCCTCCATCTACCTGCGCCGTCGGCGCTCCGAAGCCTGAAGGACATCCCATGCGTCGTGTGCTGAGTCTGGCCATCCTGTTCGCCGTGCCCGGCGCTGCGTTTGCCGAAGAGCAATGTAAGTTCTCCGAACCGCGCAGCCTGGAGTTGAAGCTGAGCGGAGTGAAGTCGGTGCTGTTCGAGGTGGGCTCCAACGACCTGCATCTGGACGCCGCGCCGGGCAACGGCGGGCGTTTGGGCGGCCGCGCCTGCGCCGCCAGGGCCGATCTGCTCAAGGGCCTGACCGTCACCCAGAAGCGGGTCGGCGAAAAGCTGGTGGTCACGCTGGCCGACGACCGCCCGCTGCGCATCTCCATCGGCGACAGCTATTCGTACCTGGACCTGCGCGGCAGCGTGCCGGACACGCTGCTGGTGCAGTTCGACGTGGGCTCTGGTGACGCCGAGATCAGCGGCGCTGCGGCCGTGAGTGCCGATGTCGGTTCCGGCGACATGGCCATTCGCCGCACCAGGGGCCGGGTCACCGCCAAGGTCGGTTCCGGCGATATCGAACTGGAAGAGATGGGATCGCTGCGCGTGCTGGCGATCGGCTCGGGCGATCTCAAGGCCAGGCAGGTGCATGGCGCAGCGGAGGTTGGCAAGGTCGGTTCGGGCGACGTCAAGCTGCGCGGCGTGGCAGGCAACGTCAAATTCGGCACGATCGGCTCCGGCGATGTCGACATCGACGATGTGCAAGGCGATGTCGGCGTGGAAGCGGTCAACTCCGGCGCCCTGAGCGTGCACAAGGTGCGCGGCGATGTCAGCGTCGCGCGCAAGGGCAGCGGCGATATCGACGTCAGCGATGTGGCCGGCACCACCCGCGTGCCGACCGACAACTGACCACTGCATTGACCATTCAAGAGGGGAACGGCTGATGAAACTGTTGATTTGTGCGGTACTGGTGGGCGCGCTGCTGGTCGGCTGCGGCAAGTCCGAACCCACGGTCGTGGTGTCGGGCAAGACCAACGCGAACGGGGTGATCTTCAACGGCAAGAGCCTGACGCTCCACCGCGACGGCCTGCCCGCGGCCACCATCGGCGTGGATGGCGCGCTCAGCATCGCCGGCAAGCCGGTGAGCCTGAACGATGCGCAGCGGCAGGCGATGCGCGGGTTCTACGTGCAGATCCAGGGCGTCGCCGATAAAGGCATCGACATCGGCACGCAGGGCGCGGCCTTCGGTGCGCATGCCGCCGGCGAAGCGCTCAAGGGTGTGCTCAGCGGCAACACCGACCAGATCGGCGACAAGATCGAAGCGCAGGCGGAAACCTTCAAACACACTGCGATGCAGATCTGTGATCAGCTGGCCAAGCTGCGCAACGCGCAAGACGCCGCCGCGCAACTGGTGCCGGCATTCGCGCCGTACTCGACCCTCACCCAGCACGATATCGACGACTGCCGCAAGTAAGCGCGGCCTTGATCGCCGCTGCGCCCGCATCGACGGGCGCAGCGGCTGACCGGAACCTTATGGATCGTCACGCCGATTGCTGCGCGCACGCCAGGCACCCAACATCGGCCTGCGACATCTTGTCAGCCGCGCCATGTGTCGCAGGCGCCGATCGGCTGGCCGGAGCGGGATTACACTAGTGCGCTCCCCTGAATCCGGCGACCCCATGAACAAGTTCGTGATGCTCTGCATGGCGCTTCTGCTATGCGCCCTGACCGCCTGTGGCGACCAGTCGTCGCGGCGCGCCGAACGCGGCAAGCCGCGCGTTGCCATTACCACCCAGTCGGTGATGATCCGCCGCCCACCCGCGGCCAATGCGGAAATCACCCCCGACGGCACGCTGAAGATCGACGATATCGCGCTGCCGCAGAAAGAGCCGACGCGCGCCAAGTTGCAGTTGCTGTTCGGGCACCTGCAGATGCTGCGCCAGCAGGCCGTCAACGAGGCTGGCGCAGACCCTGAATACAAGTCGATCAAGCTGACCGCCACCCCGGAGATCCAGAAGCTCAGCGGCGAATTGCTCGATGAAATCCCGTCGCTGCAGCCGTATCGCGAGAGCTTCGGCAACGTGCAGGCCGAGCGGCACTGAGTCCTGGCGACGCCGCGGATTCGCGTAAAGCGTGTAGGAGCGCACTCGTGCGCGATGGGGCTTTACCGACAACGCCCATCGCGCCCAGGTGCGCTCCTACGCACGCACGCTGCGGTGGTCAGCCACCGCCGCCTGTGCTGCCGGCCTGGATGCCACCGCGGGTCAGCGCTGCCGGATCCAGCAAACGGCGCAGATCCGCTTCGGTGAGTCCGCTGTCTTCCAGTGCCACGTCCAGCACCGGGCGCTGTTCCTTGTAGGCTCGCTTGGCGATCGCCGCGGCCTTCTCGTAGCCGATGATCGGGTTGAGCGCGGTGACCAGGATCGGATTGCGGTCCAGTGCCTCGCGCACGCGCTCCTGACGCACCTTCAACCCGGCAATCGCGCTATCGGCCAGCAGCCGCGCCACATTGCCCAGCAAGTTGATCGAATCCAGCAGGTTGTAGGCGATCAACGGCAGCGTCACGTTCAACTGGAAGTTGCCGGTCTGCCCGGCCACGGTAATCGCGGTGTGGTGGCCGATCACCTGTGCGCAGGCCATTACGGTGGCTTCGGGAATCACCGGGTTGACCTTGCCCGGCATGATCGAACTGCCAGGCTGCAGCGCCGGCAACTCGATCTCGCCCAGCCCGGCCAGGGGGCCGGCATTCATCCAGCGCAGGTCGTTGGCGATCTTGATCAATGCCACCGCCAGCGCATTGAGCTGACCGGACAACTCCACCGCATCGTCCTGCGCAGCCAGACCTTCGAACTTGTTGTCAGCACTCTCGAACTTGAACTTGCTCAAGCCCGACAAGGCCTTCGCCACCTTGCCGCCAAAGCGCGGATCGGCATTGATGCCGGTGCCGATCGCGGTGCCGCCCAGCGGCAGCCGGCGCAGGCGCTTGAGGGCATCGTCGATGCGCTCCTGCGCCGAACTCAGCTGCGCCGACCATGCACCGAATTCCTGGCCAAAGGTCAGCGGCATCGCATCCATCAGATGCGTTCGCCCGGTCTTGACGACCTTGTCCAACCCCTTGCCGCGCTTGTCGATGGTCTTGCGCAGATGCTTGAGCGCCGGCTGCAGGTGTTCCTGCACCGCCAGCAACGCCGACACCCGGATCGCGGTGGGCACCACGTCGTTGGAACTCTGGCCGAGATTGACGTGATCGTTGGGATGCACCGCGTCCTTGCCGGCGCGCGTGGCCAGTGTGGCGATCACCTCGTTGGCATTCATGTTGGACGAGGTGCCCGAGCCGGTCTGGTAGACGTCGATCGGGAACTGCGCGTCATGCGTGCCGTCGGCGACCTGCAGCGCCGCGTCCTGCACGGACTTGCCGATCGACTTGGGCAGCAGCCCGAGTTCGGCATTAACGCCGGCCGCGGCGGCCTTGATCAGCCCCAGCGCGCGGATGAAGCCGCGCGGCATCGGCTGGCCGGAGACTGGAAAATTCTGCACGGCACGCTGGGTCTGCGCGCCCCACAAGGCATCGGCGGGCACCTGCAGCTCGCCCATGCTGTCGTGTTCGGTCCTGAAACGTTCGCTCATCTGCACTCTCCGCACATGGTTGGTTTGTGGTGATGGATGGCTGGCAGCGGGCGTACCCACGCTGGCGAGACTGCCTACGATACTCGCTCGCGGCGTTGCGACCGTGTCGTCGCAAGCCGTGGGCTAGACTGCCCAATGATCCATACGAGGTACCACGCCGCCATGGGCGACGACCCTGACTGTAGAAACGCATCGTTTGCGTCTTTCTCGCCTGCACACCGCCCCGGCACTGACGCGCAGCCGCTGACACGCAACGTCACTGCTGTAACGCGGCACGGAGGCGGACGCCATGTTGGGTAACGTGCTGCTGTTGTTCGTCGCACTGCTGCTGGTGCTGTTGAACGGTTTCTTCGTTGCCGCCGAGTTCGCGCTGGTCAAGCTGCGCCACACGCAGGCGGTGGGCCTGGCGCAGAACAACGGTTGGCGTGGACGGTTGTTGCTCGGGGTACATGCGCATCTGGATGCCTACCTGTCGGCGTGCCAGCTCGGCATCACCCTGGCCTCGCTCGGCCTGGGCTGGGTCGGCGAGCCGGCCTTCGCGCATCTGCTGCAGCCGTTGTTCGATACCGCCGGCCTGTCGCCGGAAGCGGCGCAGTTCACCGCACTGGCGATCGCCTTCAGCCTGATTTCGTTCCTGCACATCGTGCTGGGCGAACTGGCGCCCAAGACCATGGCGATCCGCCGCCCGGAGCGGATGTCGCTGTGGACCGCCGCGCCGCTCTATGTGTTCTATTGGCTGATGTACCCGGCGATCTGGGTGCTCAACACCAGCGCCAACCGCCTGCTGCGGGTGCTGGGCTGGGGCGATGTGGAGCACCAGTCGCACCGCTACTCGCGCGAGGAGCTGATGCTGATCGTCGGCCGCCAGGATCCCAACGCCGCCACGCCCGATCACGGGCTGGCCCTGATGAGCCATGCACTGGAACTGCCCGACCTGGTCGCCGGCGACCTGATGCGCCCGCGCGAGCACCTGCGCAGCCTGCGCGAAGGCATGACGCTGGAATCGGTGCTGGCCGAGTTCAGCGAGTCGCGCTACAGCCGCTACCCGTGGTTCGACGCCGATGGCGAGCAGGTGCTGGGCATCCTGCATACCAAGGATCTGCTGGTGGCGATGGCACGCAGCCAGGACCTGGACGACCTGCGCCCGTTGCTGCGCCCGCCCACCCTGCTGACCCTGGAAACCCCGATCCCCAGCGCGCTGGAGCAGTTCCGCACCGGCACCACCCATCTGGCGCTGTGCGTGGAGGACGAGGGCCGCATCCTGGGCTTCTTCACCCTGGAAGACCTGCTGGAAGTGGTGGTCGGCGAGATCGAGGACGAGCACCGCCACGTGGTGCGCGATGCCCCGATCCGCAGCCAGGACGGCTCGCTACTGGTGGCCGGCAGCACCTCGATCTTCCGCCTGGAACGCCTGCTGGGCCAGGACCTGAGCGCGCCGGACCACGTCAATTCGGTCGGCGGGCTGATCGTGCACCAATTGCAGCGGCTACCCGAAGAAGGCGAAACCCTGGAGCTGGACGGCCACGCACTGACCGTGCGGCGCATGGCCGGGCACCGGATCCAGGCCATCACGGTGCGGCCGATCGGCGAAGCCGGCGCCGGGGCGGCGTAGAATACGCACCCCCGCCAGCCTCCCAGTGCCCTGCCCATGTCGGATTCCGCCCTGCTTGCCCTGTCCCCGCTCGACGGCCGCTACGCTTCCAAAGTGGATGCGCTGCGCCCGATCTTCTCCGAATACGGCCTGATCAGGGCACGGGTCAAGGTCGAGATCGAATGGCTGCTGGCATTGGCTGCCGAGCCGGGCATCGCCGAGCTGGCGCCATTCTCGGCCGCCGCCACCCAGACCCTGCGCCGCCTGGCCGACGACTTCAGCGTCGGCGATGCCGCGCGGGTCAAGCAGATCGAGCGCACCACCAACCACGACGTCAAGGCGGTGGAGTACTTCATCAAGGAACAGCTCAAGGACGATGCCGAGCTGGGCCCGGCGCTGGAATTCGTGCATTTCGCCTGCACCAGCGAGGACATCAACAACCTCAGCTACGGCCTGATGCTGGAGCAGGCGCGCCGCGAGGTGCTGCTGCCCACGCTGGACGGCATCACCGCCAGCCTGCGCACCCTTGCCCATGCCCAGGCCGGCCAGCCGATGCTGTCGCGCACGCATGGCCAGACCGCCTCGCCCACCACGCTGGGCAAGGAAATCGCCAATGTGGTCGCGCGCCTGGAGCGGCAGCGCAAGCAGATCGCCGCGGTCGAACTGACCGGCAAGATCAACGGTGCGGTCGGCAACTACAACGCGCACCTGGTGTCGTACCCGGAGCTGGACTGGGCCGCGTTCGCGCAGCGCTTCGTCGAAAGCCTGGGCCTGGTGTTCAACCCCTACACCACCCAGATCGAGCCGCATGACAATGTGGCCGAAATCGGCGACGCCAGCCGCCGCGTCAACACCATCCTGATCGACCTGTCGCGCGACATCTGGGGCTACATCTCGCTGGGCTACTTCAAGCAGAAGCTCAAGGAGGGCGAAGTCGGCTCATCGACCATGCCGCACAAGGTCAACCCGATCGACTTCGAAAATGCCGAAGGCAACTTCGGCATCGCCAATGCGCTGTTCGAGCACTTTTCCGCCAAGCTGCCGATCAGCCGCTGGCAGCGCGACCTCACCGACTCCACCGTGCTGCGCGCGCTCGGCACCGCGTTCGGCCATACCCAGGTCGCGCTGGATTCGCTGGCCAAGGGCCTGGGCAAGCTGACCGTCAATCCGCAGCGCCTGGATGCCGATCTGGACGCGGCCTGGGAAGTACTGGCCGAAGCCGTGCAGACGGTGATGCGTCGCCACGGCCTGCCCAACCCCTACGAACAGCTCAAGGCGCTGACCCGCGGCCAGGGCATCACTGCCGCGTCCATGCAGGCCTTTGTCGAGAGCCTGCAGTTGCCGGAGCAGGACAAGCAGCGGCTGCGGGCGCTGACGCCGGGTGCCTACACCGGGCTGGCCGAACAGTTGGCGCGCGCGATCTAAGCAGCGGTATTCATCCACCGGTATCACGCCCTTGTATCCAGCTGTCAGGAGTATTGCCATGGCATTGCGCGCGCTGCTGTCTGTCTCCCTGCTTGCATCGGTGGCCTGCGGATTGCTGGCCTGCGGGAAGCAGGCCACTCCCGACTCGCACCCCGACTCCCCCGCTGCCGCGCCGCACGCGCCGGCCGGCGTGGCGGCCGCAGCGGTGCCGCCGGTTCCTTCGGTTCCGTCAGTTCCGAGCATGGACGGCGCCACCCAGGTCGCCAGCAATGGCGAGCGGCAGACACTGATGGTCACCTCGACCAGCGGCACGGTCAGCTGCGACGGCCATAACGTCGATCTGACCGGCCAGAACGCCAATCTGGTCCTCAAGGGTGACTGCGGCACGATCGCGGTACTGGGCCAGCATGCGATCGTGCAGATCGAGCGCGCCGAGGCAGTGCGCATGGTCGGCAACGATGCCCAGGTCACCCTCGCCGGCGATGCCAGCACCATCGAACTGTTCAGCCGCACCTCCACGCTCAAGGCCGGCCGCATCGGCGCGCTGCTGGTGCCGGGCGACGACAACCAGGTACAGGCGCAGGCGATCGCCTCCGCCACGCTGCACGGCCGCGGCAACCGCATCACCCAGCAATCCGGCACTGCGGTGGTCAACGACTACGGCAGCAACAACCAGATCTCCACCCGCTGATCTGCTGACACCGAGACACCCAGCTGCATCCCCGGCCCTGCATGGCCCGGACGCGCACCGCAACCTCACCGCGACACCCGCATGCAAGGCAGCGCATGGCGGGCTGGGCGACAATAAGCCACCTCGCCGGCCGCAGCGCCGGCCCTCCAGTCGGACCCGTGACACCATGAAAAAGACCCCCGCAAAAAAGATCGCTGCCAGGAAAGGCGCGCCACTGCCCTTCGAGATCCACGCCACCCGCGACCAGCCGCTGGGCATGCCGGTCGAGCGCTTCCTGCGCAACTACTGGCACAAGCATCCGCTGCTGATCCGCAACGCGTTTGCGAACTTCCAGTCCCCGCTGCAGCCCGAAGACCTGGCCGGCCTGGCCTGCGAAGACGGCGTGCTGGCACGCCTGATCAGCCATGACCGCGCCACCGACGATTGGAACGTGCGCACCGGCCCGTTCCAGGAAACCGACTTTCCCGGCCTGCCCGACCATGACTGGACCCTGCTGGTGCAGGACGTGGACAAGTGGGACGCCGACGTGCGCGCGCTACTGGAGCAGTTCCGCTTCCTGCCGCGCTGGCGCATCGACGACATCATGATCAGCTTCGCCGCCACCGGCGGCTCGGTCGGCGCGCATGTCGACCATTACGACGTGTTCCTGCTGCAGGGCCAGGGCCACCGCCGCTGGCAGATCGACGCACGCGCGCAGCAGGGCCGCAAGGCCGCGCCGCTGGCGTTCCGCGACGATGTCGAGCTCAAGCTGCTGCGCGACTTCAAGCCCACCCACGACTGGGTGCTGGGCCCGGGCGACATGCTGTACCTGCCGCCGCTGGTGCCGCACCACGGCGTGGCCGAAGACGCCTGCCTGACCTTCTCCATCGGCACCCGCGCGCCGTCCTCGGCCGAGCTGATCGGCGACTACCTGGACACCTTGATCGCCGATGCCGACGAGGCCGTGCGCTATCACGACGAAGACCTCAAGGTGCCGGCCGATCCGTACGAGATCGACGTCACCGCGATGAACCGCGTGGTCGAAGCGCTCAACGCGCTGCGCATGAACGACCCGGATCGCCTGGGCGACTGGTTCGGCCGCTTCATGACCACCTACCGCGCCTCCGGCGACGTGGTGCCGGCACCCGAACCGATCCCCCGCGAGGCGGTCGAGCAGGCGCTGGAAGAAGGCGTGCTGCTGCACCGTCACCCCTGGTCGCGGCTGGCCTGGCGGCGCGCCAAGCGTGGCGCCACCCTGTTCTGCAGCGGCCTGGAATTCGCGCTGTCGGCCAAGGACGCCGCACGGCTGGCAGCGGCCGAAGAGATCGACGGCGCGCTGTATGCGCAGCTGTCCAACCGTGGCCGCGAGGTGGTGCTGGAGCTGCTGGCGCAGGGCCATTACCAGCGCGCCCACGAGGAGGCGGAGGACGACTTCGAGGACATCGACGACGACCAGGCCCACGTCGTGAGCCTGTCGGCTGACCAAGACGATGCCGACGCCGAGGCCGACACGCCGGACGCGGACGACGAGATCGACGCCGAGGCCGACGTCGAGCAGGTCGCCGACGCCGCGGACGGCCCGGCCCAGGCTGAGGAGGCCGAACAAGGCGAGGATGCCGACCAGGACGACGACAGCGGGCTGGCCGACGACGACGCGGCAGCGGACGCTGGCGACGACGACGGGTCCGACCAGCGCGCATGAGTTCCCAGGCCGGGCCGCAGATCGTTTCGCTGGATGCGGCGTCCGACGCCGCAGCCCTGCGTGCGCTGCGCCTGGCCTGCGGCACTGGCAGCACCGACGACAGCGCTGCCGACTGGGACGCCCTGGACCCGCTCAGCCTGCACCTGGCGCTGCGCAGCGAGGACGGCCAGCTGATCGGCTCGGTGCGGCTGACGGCAGATCGGCGCATCGACCGGCTCGGCGTGCTGCCGGGCTGGCGCCGCCGCGGCCTGGCCGACCGGTTGCTCGCAGCCGCCGTCGCCACCGCGCAACAACGCGGCTGGCCCGGCCTACAAACCCGCGTGAACACAGACGCCGAGGCCGTGTTCGCACGCCTGGGCTTCCTGCCGGACACCTCTTCCGACCGGCACCCGGCTAGCGCGGCAACGGCGGGCGATCGTCCGGGCAGGCCCCTACACCGCCGTCTCGACGGCCCGATGGCGGTGGACGACCTGCGCGCGGCCCTGGCCGCCACCACCGGCCTGCTGTGCGCCGCACGCCGCCAGGTGCTGATCTATACGCGGGCACTGGATCCACCGCTGTTCGACAACCCCGCAGTGCTCGATGCGCTGCGCCGCTTTGCCACCGCCCGCCACGACAAGCGCGTGCAGGTGCTGGTGCAGGACACCGCCGCCGCGGGCGCCAACAGCAGCGCGATGCTGCGGCTGGCCCAGCGCCTGCCCAGCGTGTTCCGCTTCCGTGCGGTCAGCGATCCAGTCGATGCCAGCTACGCGTCGGCCTATGTGGTGGGTGATGACGCCTACTACTTTCGTCCAACAGGCCATCGCTTCGACGATGGCGAAACCTGGCTGTCGGGCGCGGCGCGCAGCCGCCAGCTGGAGCGCGAATTCGCGCAGATATGGGAGCGCAGCGCGCTTTGGAACGAACCGCGCGCACTCGGCATCTGAGACCGCAGCGCCCTTCGCACGTAGGCGTCAGGCGGTTGCACCTACCCGTCCGGTCAGCTGGCAGACGCCCCCTCACTAGCGCAAGGGGGTATAATTTTTCGAGATTTGAGACCGACCGACAGGGCATCTCGCCCCGGCGCTTCCGCACAATCATCCCCACAGCAGACCCGACTTACCATCGTGGATAATCTCCTAAAGCAGTTCGCACAGTCATCGCAGCTCGCCGGCGGCAACGCCGCCTATATCGAGGATCTGTACGAGCAGTACCTCGTCGCCCCGGACAGTGTTGACCCGAAGTGGAAGAGCTATTTCGATGGCTTCAAGGGTCGCGATGCCGGTG
Organism: Xanthomonas sp. NCPPB 1826; assembly: GCF_056725285.1. NCBI lineage: Bacteria > Pseudomonadati > Pseudomonadota > Gammaproteobacteria > Lysobacterales > Lysobacteraceae > Xanthomonas > Xanthomonas sp. NCPPB 1826. The sequence continues at coordinate 1,902,212 of NZ_CM161521.1, read as the reverse complement.
ATGTACCGCACTCGGCGGCCATTGCCCACATCCTCACCGCCTCCAAGCAGGCTGCCAACGCCGGCACTGGCGCCGCGGCCAGTGACGAGCGCGAGCGCAACGTCGGCCGCCTGATCACCGCCTACCGTGCGCGTGGCCACCTCGGCGCGCAGCTCGATCCGCTCGGCCTGACCCCGCCGGTCAACCCGCCCGATCTGGACCTGCCGTTCCACAGCCTGTCGCAGGCCGATATGGACAGCGAGTTCAGCACCGGCGGCGTCGGCGGCCAGCCGCGCATGAAGCTGAAGGATCTGCTGGCCCGCTTGAAGGCGACCTACGCCAGCACCATCGGCGCAGAGTTCATGCACATCCAGGAATTCGACCAGCGCCAGTGGATCTACAAGCGCCTGGAAGATGCCGGCGGCAAGATCGCCGGCGACGCGGCCAGCCGCAAGCGCACGCTGGAGCGGCTCACCGCTGCCGAAGGCCTGGAGCGCTACCTGCACACCAAGTACGTCGGCCAGAAGCGCTTCTCGCTGGAAGGCGGCGACGCGCTGATCCCGATGATGGACGAGATCATTCGCCAGTCCGGCAACGATCAGGTCAAGGACATCGTGATCGGCATGGCCCACCGCGGCCGCCTCAACGTGCTGGTCAATACGCTGGGCAAGAACCCGCGCAAGCTGTTCGACGAGTTCGAAGGCAAGTTCGAGCACGCCCACGACGACCGCGCCCACACCGGCGACGTCAAGTACCACATGGGCTTCTCGGCCGACATCGCGGTCGGTGGCGACAAGCAGGTGCATCTGGCGCTGGCCTTCAACCCCTCGCACCTGGAAATCGTCGACCCGGTCGTGGTCGGCAGCGTGCGTTCGCGTCAGGAACGCTTCGGCGATGCCGAGCGCAAGACCGTACTGCCGATCCTGATCCACGGCGATGCCGCATTCGCCGGCCAGGGCGTGGTGATGGAACTGTTCCAGATGTCGCAGGCGCGCGGTTTCGCCGTCGGCGGCACCGTGCACATCGTGGTCAACAACCAGATCGGCTTCACCACTAGCGCCCGCGACGACGCCCGCTCCACGCTGTACTGCACCGACGTGGCCAAGATGATCGGCGCGCCGGTCTTCCACGTGAACGGCGACGACCCGGATGCGGTGATGTTCGTGTCCAAGCTGGCCTACGAATTCCGCCAGCAGTTCAAGAAGGACGTGGTCATCGACCTGGTCTGCTACCGCCGCTGGGGCCATAACGAGGCCGACGAACCGGCAGCGACCCAGCCGGTGATGTACCAGACCATCCGCAAGCACAAGACCACCCGCGAGCTGTACGCCGCCAAGCTGGAAAGCGACGGCGTGCTGAGCGCCGACGAGGCCAAGGCGCTAGTCGACGGTTATCGCAACAAGCTCGATTCGGGCGAGTACACCACCGAACTGGCGACGCGCAAGCCGGACGAATTCGCCATCGACTGGTCCAAGTATCTGGTCGGCACCGCTGCCGATCCGGTCGACACCCGCGTCAAGCGCGAGCAGCTGGACCGTCTGGCCAAGCTGATCACCACGATTCCGGAAGGCGTCGAGCTGCATGCGCGCGTCGGCAAGATCTACGACGACCGCGTCAAGATGGCCGCTGGTGAGCAGGCCGGCGACTGGGGCTTTGCCGAAAACCTGGCCTATGCCACCTTGCTGGCCGAAGGCCACAAGCTGCGCCTGGTCGGCCAGGACGCCGGTCGCGGCACGTTCTTCCACCGTCACGCGATCCTGCATGACCAGAAGACCGACAGCTATCACCTGCCGCTGCGCCAGCTGGTGCAGAACCCCGAAGATGCCACCATCATCGACTCGCTGCTCAGCGAAGAAGCGGTGATGGGCTTCGAATACGGCTACTCCACCACCGACCCGAATGCGCTGTGCATCTGGGAAGCGCAGTTCGGCGACTTCGCCAACGGCGCGCAGGTGGTGATCGACCAGTTCATCGCCGCTGGCGAAGCCAAGTGGGGCCGCATCGCGGGCCTGTCGCTGTTCCTGCCGCACGGCTATGAAGGCCAGGGCCCGGAGCACAGCTCCGCGCGTCTGGAGCGCTTTCTGCAGTTGTGCGCGCTGGAGAACATGCTGGTCTGCGTACCGACCACGCCGGCGCAGTGCTTCCACATGATCCGCCGCCAGATGCGCATGACCACCCGCAAGCCGCTGGTGGTGATGACGCCCAAGTCGTTGCTGCGCCACAAGCTGGCGGTATCGAGCCTGGAAGAACTGGCCGAGGGCGAGTTCCAGCATCTGATTCCCGACGCCAAGGCCGATGCCGGCAAGGTCAAGCGCGTGGTGCTGTGCTCGGGCAAGGTTTATTACGACCTGCTCGAAGACCAGACCAAGCGTGGCCAGGACGACGTCGCCATCCTGCGCGTGGAGCAGCTGTATCCGTTCCCGCGTGCGCAACTGGCCGCCGAGCTCAAGGCCTATGCCAACGCCACCGACGTGGTGTGGTGCCAGGAAGAACCGCAGAACCAGGGTGCGTGGTATCAGATCCGCCACCATCTGAACTTCTGCCTGGCCAGCGGCCAGAGCCTGCATTACGCCGGCCGTGCCCGTTCGCCCTCGCCTGCCGCCGGCCATATGGCCGACCACATCGTCGAACAGCAGAAGCTGGTCGCCGATGCGCTCCTCAATCCGTTCAACGACCAAGTCGCTGAATAACTCCTCTTCCCCAAAGAACGAAAACCCTAGGACGCTCCCCGAATGGCCACCGAAGTCAAAGTTCCGGTACTGCCCGAATCCGTTTCCGACGCCACCATCGCCAGCTGGCACAAGAAGGCCGGTGAAGCGGTCAAGCGCGACGAGAATCTGGTCGACCTGGAAACCGACAAGGTCGTGTTGGAAGTTCCTTCGCCGGTCGACGGCGTGCTGAAGGAAATCAAGTTCGAAGCCGGCAGCACCGTCACCAGCAACCAGATCCTGGCGATCATCGAAGAAGGCGCCGTGGCTGCGGCCGCACCGGCCGACGAGAAGAAGGCCGAGGCACCGGCGCCTGCCGCTGCTGCCCCGGCCGCCGCACCGGCCCCGGCTGCTGCCGCTGCGCCGGCCGCTGCGTCCAAGTCCGCTGCCGATGCGCTGCCGCCGGGTGCGCGTTTTTCCGCGATCACCCAGGGCGTGGATCCGGCCCAGATCGAAGGTACCGGCCGTCGTGGCGCGGTGACCAAGGAAGACATCGTCAACTTCGCCAAGGCCGGCGGCGTGGGCAAGGCGTCCGGCGCCCGTCCGGAAGAGCGCGTGCCGATGACCCGCGTGCGCAAGACCATCGCCAAGCGCCTGATGGAGTCCAAGAACTCCACCGCGATGCTGACCACCTTCAACGAGGTCAACCTCGCCAAGGTCTCGGCCGCACGCAAGGAGCTGCAGGACGAGTTCCAGAAGGCGCACGGCATCAAGCTGGGCTTCATGAGCTTCTTCGTGAAGGCCGCTGCCAACGCCCTGCAGCGCTTCCCGCTGGTCAACGCCTCCATCGACGGCGACGACATCATCTATCACGGCTACAGCGACATCTCGATCGCGGTGTCGACCGAGAAGGGCCTGGTCACGCCGGTGCTGCGTAACGTCGAGCGCCAGTCGTTCGCCGACGTCGAACAGGGCATTGCCGACTACGCCGCCAAGGCGCGCGCCGGCAAGCTGGGACTGGACGATCTGCAGGGTGGCACCTTTACCATCACCAACGGCGGCACCTTCGGCTCGCTGCTGTCGACCCCGATCATCAACCCGCCGCAGAGCGCCATCCTGGGCATGCATGCGATCAAGGAACGCCCGATCGCCGAGAACGGCCAGGTCGTGATCGCTCCGATGATGTATCTGGCGCTGTCCTACGACCACCGCATCATCGACGGCAAGGACTCGGTGCAGTTCCTTGTCGACATCAAGAATCAGCTGGAAAACCCGGGCCGGATGTTGTTCGGTCTGTGATGAAAGCCGGGATTGGGGATTCGGGATTGGGGATTGGCGAGAGCCGCCCCCTCCCGAGCATCCCGCTTTTACGAATCCCCAATCCCCAATTCCCAATCTCGTGAGCGAAGAATGAGCGAACAAGAACAATTCGACGTCGTCGTCATCGGTGCCGGTCCGGCCGGTTATCACGCTGCGATTCGCGCGGCCCAGCTGGGTATGAAGGTCGCCTGCATCGACGCGGCTATCGGTAAGGATGGCAAGCCGGCGCTGGGCGGTACCTGCCTGCGCGTGGGCTGCATTCCGTCCAAGGCGCTGCTGGATTCCTCGCGCCAGTTCTGGAACATGGGCCACCTGTTCGGCGACCACGGCATCAGCTTCAACGACGCCAAGATGGACGTGCCCACCATGATCGGCCGCAAGGACAAGATCGTGAAGCAGTTCACCGGCGGCATCGCGATGCTGTTCAAGGCGAACAAGATCACCCCGTACTACGGCTTCGGCCAGCTGCTGCCGGGCAACATCGTCAAGGTCGCCCAGCACGAAGGCGGCGAGATCGAGCTCAAGGGCACCAACGTGATCCTGGCGCCGGGCTCGGAGTCAATCGAGCTGCCGTTCGCCAAGTTTGAAGGCGACACCATCGTCGACAACGTCGGCGGCCTGGATTTCACCGCCGTTCCCAAGCGTCTGGCGGTGATCGGCGCCGGCGTGATCGGCCTGGAGCTGGGCAGCGTGTGGAAGCGCCTGGGCGCCGAGGTCACCATCCTCGAAGCGCTGCCGGATTTCCTGGCGCTGGCCGATGCCGAAGTGGCCAAGACCGCGCTGAAGGAATTCAAGAAGCAGGGCCTGGACATCAAGCTCGGCGCCAAGGTCAGCAAGACCGAGATCACCGGCAGCGGCGATGCCAAGCAGGTGGTGGTCAGCTACACCGACGCCGCCGGCGAGCAGACCCTGACCGTGGACAAGTTGCTGGTGGCCGTGGGCCGCAAGGCCGCGACCAAGAACCTGCTGGCTGAAGGCACCGGCGTCAAGCTCAACGAGCGCGGCCAGATCGAGGTGGACGGACATTGTCACACCGGCGTCGATGGCGTGTGGGCGATCGGTGACTGCGTGCGTGGCCCGATGCTAGCGCACAAGGGCTTCGAGGAAGGCATCGCGGTTGCCGAGCTGATCGCCGGCCTGCCTGGCCACGTCAACTTCGACACCATTCCGTGGGTTATCTACACCGAGCCGGAGATTGCCTGGGTCGGCAAGACCGAGCAGCAGTTGCAGGCCGAAGGTGTCGCCTACAAGGCCGGCAGCTTCCCGTTCGCGGCGATCGGCCGTGCCGTAGCCATGGGCGAGCCGGCCGGCTTCGTCAAGGTCATCGCCGATGCCGAAACCGATCGCGTGCTGGGCATGCATCTGGTCGGCGTGGGCGTGTCCGAGCTGGTCCACGAAGGCGTGCTGACGATGGAGTTCAACGGCTCGGCCGACGATCTGGCACGCATCTGCCACGCGCATCCGACGCTGTCCGAAGCAATCCACGACGCCGCGATGGCGGTGAGCAAGCGCGCGATTCATAAGGCCAACTAAGCCGGGAATCGGGAGTGGGGAATCGGGAATCGTAAGAGCGTTCCCTTCACCTCTCTCTTCATGCTGACGCCGGACCTAGGTCCGGCGTCATGCGTTCTGGCTGCTGTGTTTGCTTTGACCCATTCCCTATTCCCAACTCCCGATTCCCGAATCCCATGAAAAGCATCTGCGTCTACTGCGGTTCCAATGCCGGCAACAAACCCGCCTATGCCGAGCGCGCCACTGCGCTGGGCCAGCGCATCGCCGAGCAGGGCCTGCGGCTGGTGTATGGCGGCGGCAATGTCGGGCTGATGGGCACCGTGGCCAATGCGGTGCTGGCGGCTGGTGGCGAAGTCACCGGGGTGATTCCGCAGCAGCTGGCCGATTGGGAGGTGGCGCACCGTGGGCTGACCACGCTGGAAATCGTCGGCTCCATGCATGAGCGCAAGATGCGCATGTTCGAGCTGTCCGATGCCTTCGTCGCCCTGCCCGGCGGCTTCGGCACCATGGAAGAGATCTTCGAGATGCTGACCTGGCGCCAGCTCGGCATCGGCAACAAGCCCTGTGCGTTTCTGGATATCGAAGGGTTTTACGCACCGCTGATCGGCATGATTGATCGCATGGTGGAAGAGCGCTTCCTGCATCCGGACCAGCGTAGCGACCTGTGGTACGGCGCCGATATCGAACAGATGCTGGAGTGGATGCAGCACTACACGCCGGCGCAGGCGTCCAAGTGGATCGACGAGAAGCGCCGCTCCACCCTGGTGTGATGCGGGGCGACGCACGCTCCCTGCCCCATCGCAGGCCAGGCCCGGCGTCAGGCATGCGCCTCAGTAGGCACGCAGCGGCGCTGTAGTCATACGTCAGCTGCGTGGAAGTGCAGCGACGCACCTCGGACATCTCTCACGTATACGGCCATCGCTCCGGCGCGATGCCGCACCCGGCGGCACCTGCCCCGGCCCGAACCGCGCGTCACGTTGCTCGCCAAGTCGACGGAGCAGCCACACGGCCTGCGTGTAATGGCCCCAGGGCCTGCGCGCACCCATTGCGCATCTACCCGTCGGCGCAACGCCGCAACGCATCCCCTGCCGATCTGCAAGCTTGCAACGGCAGTCACGATGGCTGCGGCGTCCGGCGCGACCGGCTCGCATAGAATGGCGACGATGCTCGATACCCTCGCCGCTGACGCGCACCACAGCCTGGACATCAAGCACAGTCGCTTTCTGGCCAACGCTGCGGCACTGGACTCTCCCGCGCAGGCGCTGGAGATCGTGCAGCGCGTGTCCGTTGCCGATGCCACCCACAATTGCTGGGCCTATCGATACGGGCAGGACTACCGTTCCAGCGACGATGGCGAGCCCAGCGGCACTGCCGGGCGGCCGATTCTTGCGGCCATCGATGGCCAGGGCTATGACCGCGTGGTGGTGGTGGTCACGCGTTGGTATGGCGGCATCAAGCTCGGTGCCGGTGGGCTGGTGCGTGCCTACGGCGGCGCCGCGGCCGAATGCCTGCGACTGGCGGCGCGACAGCCATTGATTGCGTTGTCGCTGCTCGACCTGCAATGTCAGTTCGACGACCTGGGCCTGGTGCATGCTGCACTGAGCGCCTTCCACGCCGACAAGCTGGACGAGCGCTTCGACGCGCAGGGCGCGGCACTGCGCGTGCAACTGCCTGCCGATCAACTGGCCGGCTTGAAAACGCGCCTGTGCGACGCCACTCGCAACCGTGTCCATCTCTCATCACCGGAAGCCGCATGAACCAGCCAGCCGTCGCCAGGCCCAACCCGTTGCGGAAGCTTGGCAGCCTGCGCACCTTGTGGCCGTTCGTGCAGCGCCAGCGTGGCCTGTTCGCCGCCTGGCTGATCGCACTGGCCATTTCCTCGGCCGCCACGTTGAGCCTGCCGGCGGCGGTCAAGCAGATGATCGACCATGGTTTCTCCGGCGGCTCGCAGATCAACCATGCCTTCGCGCTGCTGTTCGCGGTGGCGGTGGTGCTGGCGGTGGCAACGGCCGCGCGGTTTTATTTCGTCGCGTTGCTGGGCGAAAAAGTGGTGGCCGATTTGCGCGGCCGCCTGTATGCGCATCTGATCGGGCTGGACGCCGGCTTCCATGATCGCAGCCGCAGTGGCGAGCTGGTGTCGCGCCTGTCAGCCGACAGCGAGCTGCTGCGCGGCGTGATCGGCACCACCATGTCGGTGGCGTTGCGCAGCTCGGTGACGGTGATCGGCAGCATGGTGATGTTGTTCGTCACCAGCCCGCGGCTGGCCGGCTTCACCCTGATCGGCATTCCGCTGGCGGTGCTGCCGATCGTGCTGGGCGCACGCCGCCTGCAGAAGATCTCGCGCGCCAGCCAGGACCGCGTTGCCGATGCCAACACGCTGGCGGCCGAAACGCTGGGCGCGGTGCGCACCGTGCAGGCGCATGCGCGCGAGCGCTACGAGAGCCAGCGGTTCAGCCAGGCCCTGTTCGCCGCGATCGATACCGCACGGCTGCGCATCCGCACCCAGGCCACCGTGACAGCGGTGGCGATCATGCTGATCTTCGGCGCCATCGTCGGTGTGCTGTGGCTGGGCGCGCACGATGTGATCGCCGGACGCATGACCCCCGGCACGCTGGGACAGTTCGTGTTGTACGCGCTGATCGGCGGCGGCTCGGTCGGTGCCTTGGCCGAGGTCTGGAACGAGTTGCAGCGCGCGGCCGGCGGCATGGGCCGGGTCGGCGAACTGCTCGACGAGCAGCCGGCGATCGTCGCGCCAGCCACGCCGCAGCCCTTGCCGCAGCCGCTGCGCGGCGCGATCCATTTCGATCAGGTGGTGTTCCATTATCCGCAGCGCCCCGATGCGCCGGCGCTGGATGGCTTCGACCTGCATGTCCATCCGGGCGAAACCGTGGCGCTGGTCGGGCCCTCCGGGGCCGGCAAGAGCACGGTGCTGGCGATGTTGCTGCGCTTCCACGACCCGGTCAGCGGCAGGCTGCGTATCGACGAGGTGGACCTGCGCGATACCGACCCGGTACTGCTGCGCGAACGCATCGCCCTGGTGCCGCAGCAGCCCACGCTGTTTGCCGCCAGCGCCGCCGACAACATCCGCTATGGGCGTCTGGACGCCAGCGATGCAGAGGTGCAAGCCGCCGCCGCGGCCGCCGAGGCCGACAGTTTCATCCGCGCCCTGCCGCAGGGCTACGCCAGCGAACTCGGCGAACGCGGCACGCGCCTGTCCGGCGGCCAGCAGCAACGGGTGGCGATCGCGCGCGCCTTGCTCAAGGACGCGCCGATCCTGCTGCTGGACGAGGCCACCAGCGCGCTGGATGCGCAGAGCGAACGCGCCGTGCAGCAGGCGCTGGACCGGTTGATGGAAGGCCGCACCACGCTGGTCATCGCCCATCGCCTGGCCACCGTGCTCAAGGCCGACCGCATCGTGGTGATGGATGCCGGCCGCATCGTCGCGCAGGGCACGCATGCGCAGTTGATCGCCGAAGGCGGCCTGTACGCGGAGCTGGCGCGGCTGCAGTTCATCGATCAATGACGCCTGGGTGACACCGGCGTGTGCTGTCATACCGGCGTGTCCGCGGCAGCGGCCCGGGCCGATCCTGCGCCCCCACGCGCCCCACCTGACGACGTCACGCATGCCCCGCCCCAGAACCACCATTCGCCAGCTCAGTTATTTCGTCGCGCTCGCCGACACCGGCAGCTTCACCCGCGCCGCAGAGCAGATGGGCGTGTCGCAACCCTCGCTGTCGCAACAGATCCGTGCGCTGGAAACCATCGTCGGCGCCGCGCTGTTCGAACGCGGCGTGCCGGCCATCCTGACCCCGTTGGGGCGCGACCTGCTTGATCGCGCGCGCAGCATCCTGCTGGACGTCGCCGATCTGGAAGACGTCCGCGCCACCTCGGCCGACACCTTGATCGGCACCATCCGGCTGGGCGTATCGCCCACGCTGGGCGCCTATCTCATGCCGAGCCTGGTCGCGCGCCTGCACCGCGAACACCCGGCGCTGCGCGTGCACGTGCGCGAAGGCCTGCCGACCGCGCTCGCCAGCGGCCTGGCCAGCGGCGTGCACGACCTGATCCTGGCGCAATTGCCGGTGGCCGGGCGCGGCCTGCATAGCGAGCGGCTGTTCCGCGAACCGCTGCACGTGACCATGGCCGCCGATCACCCCTTGCGGGCCAAGACCTGCATCACGCCGGCCGATCTGCGCGGCGCCAACCTGCTCACCTTGATGCCCGAGTACCGCCTGGCCGAACAGGTTGCGGCGATCGCCATGGACGTCGGCGCCAATGTGCTGCGCGATTACGAAGGCACCAGCCTGGATGCGATCCGCCAGATGGCCGGGATGGGCATGGGTCTTGCACTGCTGCCAGACCTGTATGTGCGCCAGGAAATCCGCGAGGGCGACGATGTCGTGGTCCGGCCGATCAAAGGCGGACGCTACTATAGGGAGATCGGGCTGTTGTGGCGGCAGGGCGCAGGACGCGCGCCGGCCTTCGGCCTGATCGCCAATCTTCTGCGTGCGGTGGCCGCATAGGAAAATCCTATGCGTCGAATAAGTGCTGCGGCCTTGTTCGCCAGCTGCAACTCGTCAATGCTTCATTGAACTCATCAACGGAAATCGAATGGCGGGCAAGCAGATCGGATGGCGAGAAGCGGGAGCCTGGCTGGCGGAAATCGTCGGGCCGGACATGCCCTATGTGCGCCTGGCCATGGTGTACGGAGTCGCGATCAGCCTGCTGTCGCTGGCCACGCCGATCTCGGTGCAGTTGCTGATCAACAGCGTGACCAATACCGCGCTGCCGGCGCCGCTGTGGACCCTGTCGAGCCTGCTGCTGGGCCTGTTGCTGCTGGTCGCCGGCCTGAGTGCGATGCGGGTGTGGGTCATGGCGCTGTTCGAGCGCCGGCTGTTCGCACGCGTGGTGTCGGAAATCACCGTGCGCGCGGTGCATGCGCAGAATCCGTTCTTCGCCGATCAGAACCGCGGCGACATGTTCAACCGCTACTTCGATCTGGTGGTGGTGCAGAAGGCGGTGCCGAGCCTGGCCATCGGCGCCTTCACCATCGTGCTGCAATCGGCGGTCGGACTGATACTCACCAGCTTCTATCATCCCTTCTTCCTGGGCTTCAATGCCTTGCTGCTGCTGGTCATCTTCGGCATCTGGATGATCTGGTCGCGCGGGTCGATCCGCACCGCGGTCGACCTGAGCCATGCCAAGCACGAGGCTGCGCGCTGGCTGGAAAGTGTTGGCGGCTCCAACGGTTTCTATAAATCCAGCCGCCACCTCAACTTTGCGATGGACCGCTCCGAGTCCGTCACCGCCGCCTATGTCGACCGGCATCGGCGCCACTTCCGTTACAGCTTCACCCAGACGGTCGCGTTCCTGCTGGTCTACGCGATCGCCAGCGCGGCGCTGCTGGCGCTGGGCGGCAACCTGATCCTGCGGGGCGAGCTGTCGATCGGTCAGCTGGTGGCAGCCGAGCTGATCCTCAGCGCGGTCTTCTACGGCATCTCGCAACTCGGTGCGTACCTGGACGCGTTCTACGACCTGGTGGCCAGCTCCGAGGAACTGTCGCTGCTGTTCGCCATCCCGCAGGAACGCGCGGTCGTGGCACCCGGCAAGACGCCCGGCAACAGCGCGGTGCGCCTGGACGGGGTGGTGATCGACGGCGCGCGTTTCGATTTTTCGCTGGCTGCCGGCGAGCAGCTGGTGACGATCGCCGATGGCGGCGCGGAGCGGCTGCTGGCGATGATCCTCAAGCGCCATGTGGTCCCTGATCGCGGGCTGGTGATGGTGGGCGGTGCGGACATGGCCACCTTCGACATGTATCTGCTGCGCTCGGAAGTGACGGTGCTCGACCGGCCGACCATTGTCGAAGTCACCATCCGCGAATATCTGGCGCTGGCGTCGGCCGATGTGAACTCCGAGGCGATGCTGGAAGCGATCGATGCGGTGGGCTTGCGCACCCGCATCGCCGCGCTGCCGCAAGGCCTGGACACGCGGCTGGCCGCTTCCGGCTACCCGCTGTGGATCGGTGAAGTGATGGCCTTGAAGCTGGCCAATGCGCTGCTGGTGCGCCCGCGCGTGCTGATGCTGTCGCAGCTGTACGACCTGATTCCCGCCGACCGCCTGGCCGGCGTGCTGCGACGCCTGAAGGCGGCCGGCACCACCGTGCTGCTGTGCACCGGCCGGCCGGAAGACATCACCCTGGATGGCTGGTTCCACCTGCAGCCCGAGCGACAGCAGCGCTTTGCCACCCGCGCCGAACTGATCGCCTCCACGCAGGAGGCAAACGATGCAGCACGCGACTGATCGCAACGCGCACTTCCCCACCCTGGCGGCGATGCGCCCACCCAGCATCGCCAAGGCGCTGGCCTGGATGCTGCTGATCGGCATTGTCATTGCCAGTGCGATCCTGGCGCTGGCGCCGTGGGTGCAGACCGCCAGCGGCAAGGGCCAGGTGGTGGCGCTGGATCCGGGCGACCGCCAGCAGCAGGTCACCGCCTTCGTGCCCGGCCGGGTCGAGCGCTGGTATGTGCACGACGGCCAGCATGTTTCGCGCGGCGATCCGATCGCGCGTGTCGGCGATCTGGACCCGGATCTGCTCGCCCGCCTGGCCAGCGAGCGGGCCCAGGTGCAGGCGGAAATCACCGCGATCCAGCAATCGCGCGCGGTTGCCAGCATCGATGTGGCGCGCAGCAGGCAATTGCTCGCCGAGGGGCTGGCTGGCCGCCGCGACTTCGAACTGACCCAGATCAAGGTCGCCGAGGCCGATGCCAAGCTGGCCGAATCGCGCGCCAAGCTGACCCGCATCGACATCCAGTTGAACCGTCAGTCGGCGCAGCTGGTGCGTGCACCGCGCGATGGCCGCGTGCAGCAGCTCAACGCCGCCAGCGGCAGTGCGATGGTCTCGCCCGGCACGGTGCTGGCGGTGATCGCGCCGGAGCGGGTGGAGCGCGCGGTCGAGCTGTATATCGACGGCCGCGACGTGCCGCTGATCCGCCCCGGCCGCCCGGTGCGGCTGGAGTTCGAAGGCTGGCCGGCGATCCAGTTCAGCGGCTGGCCGTCGGTGGCGCACGGCATGTTCGATGGCCGCGTGCGCGCCATCGACCCCAATGCCGCGCCCGATGGCCTGTTCCGCATCCTGGTCGAACCGCAGCCGGGCAAGCCGGCCTGGCCGGCGCAGGAATTCGCCCGCCAGGGCGGCAAGGTGCGCGGCTGGGTGCAGGGCGAAACGGTAAAGGTGGGCTACGAACTGTGGCGCCAGCTCAACAATTTCCCGTTGGAGTTCGGCCGCCGTCCGGCAGCGACGACGACGCAGGATGAGGGCAAGGCCAAGGCGGCGCCCAAGGCCGAAGACGACGAGACCGGCAAGAAATGATCCGCCGTCTTGTCGTCCTGCTGATCGCGCTCGCACCGGGCGTGGTCGCCGCCCAGACCACCCCGCTGACGCTGGACGAAGTGCTGCGCTCCTCTGCACGCTCTTCCCCGCAGATCGTCGAAGCGCTGGCCAAGGTCCGCCAGGCCGAGGGCAAGGGCATCTCGGCCGATGGTGCGTTCGATACCGTGTTCGATCTCGACGGCCGTTCGCGCGAGGCCGGCTACTACGACGGCAGCACGATCGAAAGCACCGTCAAGCGTCCCTTCGATGACAACGGCGGCTATTACTACGGCGGTTACCGCTCCTCGCGCGGCGCATTCCCGGTCTACGAAGACAAGTCCTACACCGACCGCGGCGGCGAAGTGAAAGTCGGCGCGCTGTATGCGCTGCTGCGCGACCGCGTGGTCGACGAACGCCGCACCCGCCGCAGCGTTGCCGGTGGCGATATCGATGTCGCCCAGTACGAAGCGCAAATGGTCGCCATCGGCGTGCAACGCCGCGCGGTGGATGCCTACCAGAGCTGGGTCGCGGCCGGCCTGAAGCTGCGCGCGTACAACGAGCTGCTGCAGCTGGCCGAGCAGCGCCGCAATGCAATTTCGCGGCAGGTGACGCTGGGCGCGCGGCCCACCATCCTGCTGACCGAGAACGACCAGAACCTGGTCCGCCGGCGCGCCCTGGTGGTGCGCTCGGAGCAGGACTTCGCCAACGCCGCCAATGCCTTGTCGCTGTACCTGCGCGACGATGCCGGCATGCCGTTGATCGTCTCCACCGAACGCCTGCCGGCCGATACATCGGCGCTGGAAGGTCTGGCCGGTGCCAGCAGGATCACCGCACCGGTGGAGCGCCCCGATTACCGCGCGGTGCTGACCCGGATCGACCAGGCCACCGCGCGGCTGATGCTGGCGCAGAACGATCTCAAACCACGCCTGGATGTCACCTTCGAGGTCAGCAAGGACCTGGGGGCGCCCGGTGTGGGCGGCCCGAACCGCTCGCCGACCGATGCGATCATCGGCTTCCGCTTCAGCGTGCCGCTGGAAAACCGCACCGCCAAGGGCAAGGTCGCCGAAGCACGCGCCGAGATCGAGGCGCTGGATCAGCGCAGCCGCTACCTGCGCGACCAGATCACCGTGGAGGTCGAATCGATCGTCATCTCGCTCACCGCTGCCGAGCGGCTGGCCAAGATCGCCGACGAAGAACGCAGCCTGGCCGACCGCCTGGCCGTGGCCGAACGCCGCCGCTTCGAACTGGGGTCGGGCGATTTCTTCCTGGTCAATCAGCGCGAGGAAACCGCCAACGATGCCCGCGTGCGCCTGATCGATGCGCAGGCGCGCATTGCCTCGGCGCGTGCCGAGCTGGCAGCGGCAACGGCCGACCGGGACGCATTGCAGCTGAGCCGTTGAGCAGGCTGCCTGCCGGCTCCCGAGCGGTGCCGCAGTGCGCAATGACGCCCGGGTAACACCTGCCTGCGCATGCTCGCCTGCACCGGCCCGGCGCCGGGCGTGCGGTCCCTGGCGGCTCGCACTGCGACCCTGAAATCCTTCGGAGATGCGTATGTCTTTCCGGCAATTTCCCGCAATCGGTGCAGATGGCGAGTCCTACGTCATCATCGAATTCCGCGACGAGCTCGAATCCCGCAACGGGCCTCAACCACGCACGCAAGCGCACACGGCGCCACGCTACGAACTGCCCGATGGCCGCCGCCTGCAACGGCATGGCCAGCGCTTCATCACCGATGGTGGCGAGCTGCGCCTGTCGACGCCCTGAGATGGCACTGGTCATTTTTTGACCAACCCGTTCGCAGCCGTTGCAGCGCAATGGCTGCACACAGTTATCCACATGCTTGTGCAGGTTTCATCCACACCCTGTGTGGATGAAAGCGGTGCGCCTTGTCCGGCATTGCGCCCAGCGACAATCACCGTCGCGCATGGGGCCATCGCATGCAGTGTCATGCGGCCAGCACGTGATCGGTGACTGACATCTGCACCCTGATGCGGCCATCGACAGTGGGCAAGCCCACGGCCGCCCCGCACTGCTGCTACCCGTTCCGGTCGGAACGCTCCAGCACCCGCCCGATGCCGCTGCGGTCGATTTCGCTGGCTGCCCGCGCCAGCGCGGCGCGATCGCTGCCCGGCTCGAACCCGATGCGGAAATGCAGCTCGCCCACCGGCGTGCGCGAGGAGTGGATCGACGACAGGTTCACCCCGTGCTGCTCGAACACATGCAGCAAGGCACGCAACGACCCGGGCTGGTCTTCCGGCAGATACACGCTCAGGGTCAGCGGTTCGGTGAGGTCGGCCAGCAGGTAGCCCACGCGCTCATAGGTGTAGTTGCCGGCCGCGAGCGATTCGCCCTGCAGCGCCTGCGCGTTGTCGTCCAGGAACCGGACGCGAAACTGCGCGCGCGCCGCATCGTCACCTTGCGCGACCAGGGCGCGCAATTCCTGCAGTTGCAGCAACAGCCGATCGAGCATCTCGCCGACATAAGGATTGCCGAACTGGATGTCTTCGTAGATCGCCGGATTGAGCGAGAGGATGCGCGCGATCACCGCGGTATCCAGCTCGAACGAGGCCGAGCGATACGGCATCAGCGCGCGCAGCTCGCCGAGCAGCGGCGCGTAGTCGCGCAAGGTGCCGGCCTGTGCCAGATGGGTGGCGTGCACCATTGCCTGCACCAGCGCCATCACGCGGTCGTGGTGCTCGGGCGTGGCGTACACGCACTCGGCCTGCAACGCGGTACACAGCGCCTGTACCCACGTGGACCAGTGCTGCAGGCGTGCCTGGCAGACCACCATCACCCGCCCTTTCAAGGTGGGCGATTTGGGCGGTGCGGTCATCGGATGCAGGCCGACGACCTCGGCCGGCGAGGCAAGCATCGCGGCGACCGGTGCCTGCTTGATCGAGGTGACATCCATCCACAACTGCGACGCGGCACGCGGGCCGGCAAGATCCACATAGCGCTCGATCAAGCCGGCGGTGTGGCGGATCGGTGCAGAGAAAATCAACACATCCGCTCGCTGCGCCAATGTGGCTTCGTCGATGTCGCCGTCACCGGCCGGATCGAAGCCGATCACCTCCAGCCGCATGCGCGTGCGCAGGAACTGCGCCAGCCAGCGTCCGTAGGCGCCGGCGATGCCGACGATGCCGACCACCGGCTGCGCCATCACGCCAATCGCTCGACGGCAAAGCGCGGTGCGGCCGCGAGTGCGGCCGGTGCGGCGGCCAGCACATCGAACTCTTCGAAGCCTGCAGCCAGGGTCGCTTCCAGCGCGCTGTGCACGCCGCCGAGCGCATGCCCCACCGCCTGCTCGAACGGCACCCCGCGCAGCAGCAAACCGATCAGCAAGGCCATCAGCACATCGCCGGTGCCGGCCACATCCACTGGCAGATGCGGCGTGGCCCAGCGATACACCGCCGTGTCGCTGACCGCCAGGGTCACCAGCTCACCGGCCGCACCGGCCACGCTGTGTGCGAGCACCCATTGCGGGCCGCGCGCCAGCAGTGCGCGCGCGGCGACGATGGCATCGTCCTGCTGCAGACTCGGCAAACCGGTCAGGCGCCCGAGCTCGAACGCATTCGGCGTCACCAGCCAGGCATGCGGCAACAGCCGCTCGGCGAAGACGCGCTCCAGTCCAGGCTCGACATACGGGCCGGTGTGCGTGTCGCCGATCACCGGATCCAGGCAATACCGCAGCTGCGGCGCCTGCGGCAGGGTCTGCTCGAGCCAGTCGGCGAATGCCTCGCCATTGGCCAGGCTGCCGAAGTAGCCGGAGACCAGCATGCGCGCACGCTGCGGCAGGCCGCGCTCGGTGGCACCCAGCAACAGGTCAGCCAACCAGTCGGCCGGCAGGATGCGGCCGCGCAAGGTGGCGTAGAACGGCGCGTTGCTCAGCAGCGTGGTTGGCACTTCCGCCACCCGCAGGCCCAGCGCACGCAACGGCGGCACCGCCGCGCTGTTGCCGGCATGGCCATAGACCAGTTGCGATTGCACCGAGATCACATCGATCGGCGAAGGACCATCCGGGCGCTGGCGGCGACCGTGGACGAGGTGACTGTCGGGGGCATTGTTCATCGCCGCATTTTACGCCAGCGCCACCGCGCGCCCAGCGTCGATCGATGCGCCCACCGTCCGCTCGCCGCTGCACGCACCGCCGCCAGGCTGGTCTATGCGCTGGCAGCAGTCGCTATCGCCCTTACCTCTGTGGGCTCCCGCCGCACAAACGTAAATGCCGGCCCCCGGGGCCGGCATTGATAGGGAGAACCTCGCTCAGCCGTGCAACTCTCCGGGCATTCGGAAGCGGGCGTCCGCATTTGCGAATCCCGAATCGCCACGCTGGCGCACCATCCCTGCAGGCCCGGCCACACCGCCCTTACGATTCCCCAATCCCGACCCCCGACTCCCGGCCTCAGGACGTCATCCGATCCCAGAAGCCCTTGACGCCGTCGATGAACGTGGCCGACTTGGGCGAATGCTTGCGTGCATCCTCACCGGTGAACGTGGCTTCGAACTGCTGCAGCAACTCGCGCTGGTCGGCGGTCAGATTCACCGGCGTTTCGACCACCACGCGGCAATACAGATCGCCTTCGGTGCGGCTACGCACCGAGCGCACGCCCTTGCCGCGCAACCGGAACAGCTTGCCGGTCTGGGTTTCGGCCGGAATGCGAATCTCCGCCTCACCGCCCAGGGTCGCCACGCGCACGGTATCGCCGAGCGCCGCCTGCGAGATACGGATCGGCACTTCGCAATGCAGGTCGTCGCCATCGCGCTGGAAGATCGCATGCTCGCGCACGCGCACTTCCACATACAGATCGCCTGGCGGCGTGCCGGCCGGACCGGCCTCGCCCTCGCCTGCCAGGCGGATGCGGTCGCCGGTATCCACGCCGGCAGGCACCTTGATCGACAGCACCTTGTCTTCTTCCACGCGACCGGCGCCGTGGCAGGTCTTGCACGGATTCTGGATCAGCGTACCGCGTCCGTCGCAATGCGGGCAGCTCTGCTGCATGGCAAAGATGCCGCGCTGGATGCGCACCTGGCCGCGTCCGTGGCAGGTCCCGCACACTTCCACCTTGCCGTCTTCCGAACCGCTGCCGTGGCAGGGCTCGCACTCGATCAGGGTCGGGATCTCGATGCGGCGCTCGATGCCGGCGACGGCTTCTTCCAGATCCAGTTCCAACACGTAACCGACGTCGGCGCCACGTCGCGCAGCGCGCGGACCGGCGGCGCCACCGCCGAAAATATTGCCGAAGATATCGCCAAAGATATCTCCCATGTCCGGGCCACCCGGCCCACCGCCACCACCGCCCATGCCGTGCTCGAACGCAGCGTGGCCATGCGCATCGTAGGCGCGGCGCTTGTTGCCGTCCGACAACACTTCATAGGCTTCCTTGCACTCCTTGAACATCGCCTCGGCAGCAGCGTCGCCTGGATTGCGGTCCGGGTGGTGCTTCATCGCACAGCGCCGATACGCCTTCTTCAGCTCCTCGTCGCTGGCGCCACGGGCAACGCCCAGCACTTCGTAGTAATCGCGTTTGCTCATAAGCCGGTATTGGGGATTCGTGATTTGAGATTCGTTGAAACGCAAAAGCGGACAGCATGCGCTGGTCCGCCTTGGCGACGCGACGCGTAAAGGATATCGGGATGGGGATCGGCAGCTTTAGCGGCTGCCAATCCCCACTCCCGACTCCCAAATCACGGCTTACTTCTTGTCGTCCTTGACCTCGGTGAACTCGGCGTCCACCACGTCGTCGGCGGCCTTGGAGGCCTGCGCGTTGCCGCTGGCCGCATCGGCGTTGCCGCCCTGCTCTGCCGCGGCGGCGGCTGCGTACAGCGACTGGCCGGCTTCTTCCAGGGTCTTGCTGCGGGCTTCGATCTGCGCCTTGTCGTCGCTCTTCATGGCGGTTTCCAGATCCGATAGCGCCGCTTCCACCTTGCCGATCACATCGCCACCGACCTTGCTGCCATGCTCGGTGATCGCGGTACGGGTGGCGTGGATCAGGCCATCGGCCTGGTTACGGGCCTGCACCAGTTCCTGGAACTTCTTGTCTTCCTCGCGGTTGGCTTCCGCGTCGGCGACCATGCGCTGGATCTCTTCGTCCGACAGACCCGAACCGGCCTTGATCTCGACCTTCTGTTCCTTGTTGGTCTTCTTGTCCTTGGCCGACACGTGCAGGATGCCGTTGGCGTCGATGTCGAACGACACTTCCACCTGCGGCATGCCGCGCGGCGCCGGCTCGATGCCGGACAGGTCGAACTTGGCCAGCGACTTGTTGAAGCGGGCCTGCTCGCGCTCACCCTGCAGTACGTGCACGGTCACGGCCGACTGGTTGTCCTCGGCGGTGGAGAAGGTCTGCGAGGCCTTGGTCGGGATGGTGGTGTTCTTTTCGATGATCTTGGTGAATACGCCGCCCATGGTTTCGATACCCAGCGACAGCGGGGTCACGTCCAGCAGCAGCACGTCCTTGACGTCGCCGGCCAGCACGCCGCCCTGGATCGCAGCGCCCACGGCCACGGCTTCGTCCGGGTTGACGTCCTTGCGCGGTTCCTTGCCGAAGAAATCGGCAACCGCCTGCTGCACCTTCGGCATGCGGGTCTGACCGCCGACCAGGATCACTTCGTTGATGTCGCTGGCGCGCAGGCCGGCATCGTTCAACGCGGTGCGGCACGGCTCGATCGACTTCTTGACCAGGTCTTCCACCAGCGCTTCGAGCTTGGCACGGGTCAGCTTGATGTTGAGGTGCTTCGGGCCCGAGGCATCGGCGGTGACGTACGGCAGGTTCACTTCGGTCTGCTGGCTGGTCGACAGCTCGATCTTGGCGCGCTCTGCGGCGTCCTTCAGGCGCTGCAGTGCCAACGGATCCTTGCGCAGGTCGATGCCCTGATCCTTGTTGAATTCGTCGACCAGGTACTCGATGACACGGTTGTCGAAGTCTTCGCCGCCCAGAAAAGTGTCGCCGTTGGTGGCCAGCACTTCGAACTGCTTCTCGCCATCGACTTCAGCGATTTCGATGATCGACACGTCGAAGGTACCGCCGCCCAGGTCGTACACGGCGATCTTGCGGTCGCCGCCGTTCTTGTCCAGGCCATAGGCCAGGGCGGCCGCGGTCGGCTCGTTGATGATGCGCTTGACGTCCAGACCGGCGATGCGGCCGGCGTCCTTGGTGGCCTGACGCTGGCTGTCGTTGAAGTAAGCCGGCACCGTGATCACGGCCTCAGTGACCTTTTCGCCCAGGAAGTCCTCGGCGGTCTTCTTCATCTTTTCCAGCACGCGCGCAGAGATTTCCTGCGGTGCCATACGCTTGCCATCGCTGGTCTGCACCCAGGCATCGCCGTTGTCGTGGGCAAGAATGCCGTACGGCACGTGCGAGATGTCCTTCTGCACTTCGGCGTCGGTGAACTTGCGGCCGATCAGGCGCTTCACCGCGTAGAAGGTGTTCTTCGGGTTGGTCACCGCCTGGCGCTTGGCCGAGGCACCGACCAGCACTTCGCCGTCCTTGGTGTAGGCGACGATCGAAGGCGTGGTGCGGTCGCCCTCGGAATTTTCGATGACGCGGGCCTTGCCGCCGTCCATGATCGACACGCACGAGTTCGTGGTGCCGAGGTCAATACCAATGATCTTGCCCATGGATACGCTCCTGATGATTCTGTAGCTGTGTCCGGCGAAGCCGGGTCTGGCTGAGATGTGGGGGTGGTGCGCAGGTGTTCAAGCCACCTGCACGAATCTGCGTTTCGCGCATGCGCCCGGCAGTTCAGCCGGGCGCTGCGGTTCAGTCGTGCTTGGCCACGACCACCAGGGCCGGGCGCAGCAGACGCTCGTTGAGCAGATAGCCTTTCTGGAACACCTGCACCACGTGGCCCGGGGCGATACCCTCGGCCTCGCCCTGGCTGATCGCCTGGTGCTGGTCCGGGTTGAACGGCTGGCCGACCGGGTCGAGCAGGGTCAGGCCGTTGTCGGCCGCGACCTTGAGCAACTGCTTGTAGGTCATGTCCAGGCCATCGCGCAGCGGGCTGGGCTCGGTGCCGGCCGCAGTCAGGCCGGCATCCAGGCTATCGAACACCGGCAGCAGCTCGCCCAGCAGCTTCTCGTTGGCGAACTTGCGCGCGTTCTCGACATCGCGGGCGATGCGCTTGCGCTGGTTTTCCAGATCGGCCCGCTCGCGCAGGGCATCGGCCTTGACCAGCGCGATCTCGCTGCGCAGCGACTCAATCTCGGCCTTGAGCGGATCGGTCTCGGGTGGGTTCTGGGACAGGTCTTCGGAGTCGAATTCGGGGTGGTCTTGGTTCATGTGCAGTTCCCGGGCAAGCGGAACGCCCGCCCCAACGTCACCCCGTATGTGGGCGCGCGCGCGCGTTTCAAGCAAAACGATCGTCTCGATCGCTGCCGCTTATCGCGTGCCGGGCGGTTCCATGGCCGCGCCCAGCACCTGGGCGGCGGTCTGCACCAGCGGAATCACCCGGTCGTAGGCCATGCGTTTGGGCCCGATCACGCCCAGCACGCCCAGCACCTGGCCATTGGCGGCATACGGCGCGGTGACCAGCGAGACATCGTCCAGCGACACCATGCCGGTCTCTTCACCGATGAAGATGCGCACGCCCGGCGCCTGGATGGTGCGTTCGAGCAGTTGCAGGATCTCGCGCTTGCTGGCGAAGGCCTCGAACAGCTCGCGCAGCCGGTCCAGGTCGGACAGGTCCTGCACGCCCATCAGGCGGGTCTGCCCAGCCATCACCATATCGTCGGCGTCGGCCGGCACCAGCGCCTCGCTGGCCAGATCCACGCTGTGCGCCAGCAGCTGCTCCATCTCGTTCTTGGCCATGCGCAGCTCGCGCAGCAGCGAGGCGCGGATGTCCGACAGCGCGCGCCCGGCAAATTGCGCATTGAGGTAATTGGCCACCCGCTCCAGCTCGGCCGGTTCGTAGGCCCGGCGCGGCTCGATCACCCGGTTCTGCACCTCGTTGTCGGCAAACACCAGGATCGCCAGCACCCGGCGCGCGTCCAGCGCCACGAAGTCGATATGCCGGAACGCGAACTGCTCGCGCCGCGGCGCGCTGACCACGCCGACGAAATGGCTCATCGCCGACAGCATCTGCGAGGCGCTGCCCAGCAGCGACTGGGTGCCGTTGCCGCTGGCAAGCTCCGCGCGCAGGCGGCGCACTTCTTCCTCGCCGGGCGGCTGCATCTGCACCAGGCTGTCGACGAACACCCGGTAGCCGTGCGCGGTGGGCACCCGCCCGGCCGAGGTATGCGGAGAGCTGAGCAGGCCCACATCCTCCAGATCGGCCAGGATGTTGCGGATGGTGGCCGGGCTGACGTCCAGCCCGGCGTGCTGGGCCAGCGTCTTGGAACCGACCGGCTCGCCATCGCGGATATAGCGGGCAATCAGCGTCCGCAGCAATTGGCGTGCGCGGGGATCGAGCGTTGGGGACTGTGACGCGCGCATGGGATCATCCGGTGAGACTGGGCATAGATAATGTCTGGCCCTGCGGTTGGCAAGCGTCTTATTCCCTGCCCGCCGCTCCCACCCTAAGCTTCCCCAAAGCGTTCACACTCGACCCCATGCTCAGACACCTCTCCATCAAGGATTTCGCCGTCGTCCGCGCCACCGAACTGGAATTCGGGCCAGGCATGACCGTGGTTTCCGGCGAAACCGGCGCCGGCAAGTCGCTGATGGTGGACGCACTGGGCTTCCTGTCCGGGCTGCGCGCCGACAGCGGCGTGGTCCGCCACGGTGCCGACCGCGCCGAGCTGTCGGCCGAATTCCAGCTGCCGGCCCAGCACCCGGGCCTGACCTGGCTGTCGGACAACGAGCTCGACGACGATGCGCAATGCCAGCTGCGCCGGATCATCCGTGCCGATGGCGGCTCGCGTGCCTGGATCAACGGCCGCCCGGTGACCTCTTCGCAACTGGCGGAGCTGGCCTCGCGGCTGGTGGAGATTCACGGCCAGCACGAACACCAGGCCCTGATGGCCCGCCATAGCCAGCTCGCCCTGCTTGATGCCTATGCCCGCAACGGCGCGCAGCGCGAGCAGGTGCGCCAGGCCAGCCAGCGCTGGCAGGCCCTGCTGGACGAACGCGATGCGCTGTCCGCGCAGGGCGATGTCTCCGACCGCATCGGCTTTCTGGAACACCAGCTCGGCGAACTGGAACGCGAGGACCTGGACCCGGCCGCGATCGCCGCGCTGGACGTCAATCACCGCCGGCAGGCGCATGCCACCGCATTGATCGGCGCCTGCGACAGCGTGGCCCTGCAGCTCAATGGCGACGACGGCGCCTCCGCCCTGGGCCTGCTGCAGGACAGTCGCCACGACCTGGCGCGCGTGGCCGAGCACGAGCCACGCCTGGGCGAGGTCGATGCACTGCTGGACAGCGCGGTCATCCAGATCGAGGAGGCGCTGGCCCTGCTCGACCGCGTGCGTGACGACCTGGAGGCCGACCCGGCCCAGTTCGAGGCGATGGAGCGCCGGCTCGGCCGCTTGCACGATCTGGCCCGCAAGCACCGTGTCACCCCGGACGAACTGGCCGCCCAGCGCGACCGCATGAGCCTGGAAGTGGAGAGCCTGCGCGGCGCCGACGAGCGCCTGCAGCAGCTGGACAAGCATATCGAGGCGGCGATCGGCGTCTGGCGCAGCGCGGCCAGCAGCCTCAGCGCCAGCCGCAGCACCGCTGCCGAGGCCTTGTCGGCCGCCACTACCACGCTGATCGGCGAGCTGGGCATGGGCGGCGGGCAGTTCCTGATCCAGCTGCAGCCCCAGGACACCCTGCGCCCTGACCCCAACGGCGCCGAGCGGGTGGAATTCCTGGTCGCCGCCAACGCCGGGCAGCCACCGCGCGCATTGCGCAAGGTCGCCTCCGGCGGCGAGCTGTCACGGATTTCGCTGGCGATCGAGGTCGCCGCGCTCGGGCTGGACAGTGTGCCGACCATGGTCTTCGACGAAGTGGATTCCGGCATCGGCGGCGCGGTGGCCGACATCGTCGGGCAAAAGCTGCGCGCCCTGGGCGAAGAGCGCCAGGTGCTGTGCGTGACCCACTTGCCACAGGTGGCCGCCAAGGGCCACGCGCACTATCGGGTCAGCAAGGCGCCGGTGGACGGCATGACCCAGAGCGCGGTCGAACTGCTCGGCCCGCAGGCGCGCCAGGAAGAACTGGCGCGCATGCTGGGCGGGGTGGAAGTCAGCAAGGAAGCCCGCGCGGCGGCACGCAAGCTGCTGCAAAGCGCCTGAGCCGCCGGGCGCTGTCTCGGCCGCCATCGGGGTTGCCCAGGCAGCCGATGGCGGCAAACGCACAAGGCGGCCGAAGCCGCCTTGTCGTTACCGCGATGCCACCCAGCTTGCCGTCAGCGCGGACGCTTCTTGCGCACGTACAGCACCAGCGAGTGCTCTTCCAGCTCGTAGCCATGCTGGGCGGCGATCTGGCGCTGCAAGGCCTCGATCTCTTCGCTCTCGAACTCGATCACGTGGCCGGTGTCCACGTCCACCATATGGTCGTGATGGCCGCCGCGATCCAGCTCATAAACCGCCTGGCCGCCTTCGAAATTGTGCTTCAGCACCAGACCGGCGGCCTCGAACTGGGTCAGCACCCGATACACCGTGGCCAGACCGATTTCGTCGCCATGATCGAGCAGCTGCCGATAGATGTCTTCTGCGCTGAGATGGTGCTGGTTGCTCTTCTGCTCGAGCAACTCCAGGATCCGCATCCGCGGATGGGTCACCTTGAGCCCGACTTTGCGCAGGTCGTGGGTTTCCATATGTTCTCCGTTCATTGGCGATTTAGCGCCAGCTGCCATCAAACGGGTCGCGGCGACCGGCGGGAGTGTATCATCGGCGTGATTTCCTCAGCACTTAATCCCCGATGCGTAATCTCCTGCTGGTCGCCGCCGTTGCTCTTTCCACCGCTGGCTGCGGCATCATCTACAAGCAGCCGATCTACCAGGGCAATCTGATCAAACAGAATGCCGTGGAGCAACTGCAGGTAGGCCAGAGCAAGCAGCAGGTCAGCGCGTTGCTGGGTACCCCCTCGATCCCCGATCCATTCCATTCGCAGCGCTGGGACTACACCTCCACCCAGCGCGTGGACCGTCTGGCGCGCACCGAGATCAAGAACTTCACCGTGTTCTTCGAAAACGAGCAGGTCGTTCGCTGGGAAGGCGATTATTTCCCGTCGCAGGACGAGCAGCTGGCCAAGTCGGCGCCCAAGCAGTTCGGTCGCAATCTGGCCCGCGACAAGAAGAAGCAGCGCGGCCGTTGATGCGCTTGGTCGCTTACCGCGTAATCGCCTGAGTGTTGGCTGGACCAGAAACGCATCCGTTTGAACGGATGCGTTTTTCATTTGCCTAGTCGAAAAGATGTGTTCGATCAGGAACTGCAGCGCTGATCCAGATATCGACATCTGCGGCTTTTTGTCAGCCGTCTCGGGGCGACATGCGCCTGTTCAAGCTACCGGCTGCGCTCGCTTGTCTAGATCACTCACCAGAAGAGCTCGCTGTTGCGCACGGCGCGCATGCATCGCAGTGCCGGCCAACAGCTATCCGTTGGGACCGGCCTTTTTGCTCGGTCCGGCACGCCGCCGCCGCGCCTCCTTCGGGTCCAGCAGCAGCGGCCTGAGCAATTCCACCCGGTCGCCGTCGCGCAGCACCTGATCCGCGCGTGCGATCAGCCCATGGATCGCCTGCGCGGCAGGTGGTCGATCCGGTGCCAGACCGGAGGCGGCAATCGCCTCGGCCACGGTGGCGCCCTCGGCCAGCTCCAGCGACACCGAACTGCAGCGGTCCGGCCAGGCCAGCACGACGTCGACCCGCATGCTCAGACGTCGCCGCGATCGGCGACCCGCACGAAATCGTTGACCATGCGGTCGGCCAGGCCCTGAAAGCCCAGCGCCAGCGCCGGGCCCAACAGTCGCGAGCTGGTTTCCACTTCCAGGGTCAGGCTGACCTTGCAGGCGTTCTCGCCCAGCGACTGAAACTCCCACAGGCCTTCCAGGCGCTTGAACGGCCCGTCGCGCAGATGCATGACGATGCGCTGCGGGCGTTCGAGCACGTTTTCGGTGGTGAACCAGGTGCGGAACGACCCCAGCCCCAGATCCAGCCGCGCCACGATATGCGCCTGGTCCTGTTCAAGCACCTGCGCAGCATCACACCAGCCGAAACGGCGCGGATAGGCGGCAACATCATTGACCAGATCGAACATGCGGGTGGCGCTGTGTTCGACCAGGGCGCTGCGACGGATGGTAGGCATTCGCTAACTTGTGAAAGACAGAAGATCGTTTGATGACGCCGAATCGGCGACAATGGCGGCATGAGCAAGAAACCAGCCAAGGATAAAGCAAACGGCGCGACGGCCACGAAAACCATCGCGCTGAACAAGCGTGCGCGCTACGAATACCACCTGGAAGAGCGCTACGAAGCCGGCCTGGCCCTGCAGGGCTGGGAGGTCAAGGCGATCCGCGCCGGCCGCGCCAACATCATCGATGGCTACGCCTATGTGCGCTCCGGCGAGATCTTCCTGATCGGCGCGCAGATCACCCCGCTGATCCAGGCCTCCAGCCACACCGTGCCGGTGGAACGCCGCGATCGCAAGCTGCTGCTGCACCGCCGGGAAATCGACAAGGTGCTGAGCAGCGTCGAACGCGACGGCTACACCCTGGTGCCCACCGCGCTGTACTGGAGCAACAACAAGGTCAAGCTGGAAATCGCACTGGCCAAGGGCAAGCAGAATCACGACAAGCGCGACGCCGCCAAGGACCGCGACTGGCAACGCGACAAGCAGCGCGTGATGCGGCGGCATAACCGGGATGCGTGAGTAGCCGGGATTGGGGATTCGGCATTGGGGATTGGTAACGGCAAAGCCATTCGCAGCCGGCGCTGGGCTGTCTCCAAGCCCTGGTGAGCAACAAGGCGACGCGTAGAACTCGTGCTTTTGCGAATCCCCAATCCCGACTCCCGAATCACGTCGCTCCAAGCATCCGCATCAAATTCGGCACTCCCCTGCCCTGCACATAGCGATCGCGTTGCAGGTCGGTGCTGGTGTCCAGCATCAGCTGCTTGACCCGATCCGGGAAGCCGATGAACTCGCGGCGGGCGGAGAGGAAGCCGGCCAGCACGCCGGAGACGTGCGGTGCGGCCATGCTGGTGCCGCTCATCTCCACCATCAGGCTGGCCGGATCTTTCGGGTCGAAATCGTAATAGGCCGACAGGATCTTTTCGCCCGGCGCCACGACATCCGGCTTGCCGCGTCCATCGGCGGTCGGTCCGCGTGACGAAAAATACGACACGCCGTAATTGTGCGGGCTGCTCTTGTGCACCGAGCCGACCACGATGGCGTCTTCCAGATTGCCCGGGTCGCTGATCGACAGATCCATGTTGGCCGGATATGCATCGCCGTCGTTGCGCATCAACCAGGCCAGACCTTCGTTGCCGGCGGCCACCACCACCAGCACGCCTTGCCGCCATAGCCGCCGCAACTCGTTGCACAGCGGCGTAAAACCGCAGCCGTAGCTCTCCGGATCGAAGTAACCGCCCAGGCTCAGATTGACGCCGTGGATGACCAGCTCGCCGGCGCGCTCGTTGATCGCTGCCACCTGCTGCACCGCCTTGATCATCCACGAATCACGGCCGTTGCCGGCATCGTCCAGCACCTTGAACCCGTACAGTTGGGTGTCCGGCGCCATGCCGGCAAACTCCAGCGGTTTGCCCGGGTTGCCCTGCGCGTCGGGAATCACCGCGCGGCTATGGCCGGCGATGATCCCGGCGATATGCGTGCCGTGCCCGTGCCGATCCAGCCGGGCGAAGGCATCGCCGTCGGCGC
This sequence comes from Xanthomonas sp. NCPPB 1826, assembly GCF_056725285.1. Classification (NCBI taxonomy): domain Bacteria; kingdom Pseudomonadati; phylum Pseudomonadota; class Gammaproteobacteria; order Lysobacterales; family Lysobacteraceae; genus Xanthomonas; species Xanthomonas sp. NCPPB 1826. Next base: position 1,874,593 of record NZ_CM161521.1, on the reverse strand, counting down.
GCGTCAATCGCCTGGCTGCACCCCGCCGCGTGCAATCCCATTGCGCCACCACCGTGTCGCGCTCTCCCTTTGCGAAGAAATGCGGGTGACTGGCTGCGATACCGGTGTCCAGCACCGCCCAGCCGATCTGTTGCCCGCGTGCGCGATACGCGGTGCGCGCCGCATCGGCATGCAGGACGTTACCGGACGCGTTGATCAACGCGCGCTTGCCGGCATCGCGCCACACGCGCCGGAATCCTAGCGCGCGGTAGCGGTCCTGCAGCGATTCGATCTCGAACCGCGTCAGCCGCGCCGACACAAACCGCTGCAAGGCATCTTCCAGCTCGATCGCCTCGTCTAGCGCATCGCCGCTCAAGCCGGTGGTCGCTGCAGCGGTCTGGCGCAATTGCGCCAACAGCAGCGCACGCGTGGCGGCCGGGTCGTCGCCCAGCAACCGGCGATCCAGCTCGATCAGCACCTCATGCCGGTACTCGGCGCCATGCGCTTCCAGCTGCTCGCTGAGATCCTTGATCAGCACCGCATTGGAGACCGGTTGGTCGAAGCCGACGCCCACCGCTTCGCGCACCGCCGCGCGCACCTGCGGAATCGACAGATAGCCCGAGCCCGAATGCGCGTTGTGCTGCCAGTCCGGATTCAGGCGCGCGCCCGCGAGGTTTTCGAAACGCCCCTTGGCGTTGGCAATGTCGTCGCCGAGATCCGGATCCAGCGCGATCGGGTCGCGCGTATCGGCCACGTTGATCCAGCGCCGCACGCACGCGGGAAACGGCAGCTTGCGCGTGCCGGTCCAGCGCTTGAACATGCTGCGCACCTGCGGCAGGCCCAAGGGCGAGCCCAGGGTCAGGAACAGGATGACCTCGCACTCGGCCGCCTGGAGCTGACGCAGCACGTCAAAGGCGATCATCGATCCCTGGCTGTGCGCCACCACCACAAACGGCCCGCCACCCGAACGCAACCGCTGCATCAGGCTCTCGCGCATCAAGGCCGCACGCTCGGGCACGAAGAACAAATCGTGCACGTCCTGCAGCAGCGCAGCGGAGATCAGCCGCAGCAGCACGCGGTTGATCGCATCGATCGGACCTTTGGCCTGCACCTCGCCCGCCGCCGGCATCGCGGGCGCGGCATCCAGTTCATCCAGCAAGCGGTGCAGATCGACACGCTCTTGCTCGCTCTGCGCCAACGCATCGGCGAGCAGATGCAGATCCTGCTCGCCTGGCACCAGCCCAAGCGTGCTCAGGGCGCGCTGCACGCTCTGATTGAGCGCCGGGCCGACATCGCGCGCATCGCAGTTACCGGGTTCGGCAACCGGATAGCGCTCGCGATTGACCCAGTACGCCAAGCGCGTGCGCTCGCCCATCGGCCGCCCGAACAAAGCCTTGTCCCACTGACAGCGCAACACCTCGGCCGGCGGCTTGTTGCCGATGCCATGGATGTAGATCACGGTGCGCGCCTTGCCCTGCACGCGCGTCGGCCCGCTGTCCTGCGCCTGCTGCTGCGCGGCTCTGCCTGAGGAGGGCCGAGGCCTGGGGGCGTCGACGCCCGATGCGCGTTTGCGGGGCGTGCTGCGTGCCTGCCGCGGACCTGGGGGCTTGCCTGTCGCCATCGTTTGGCTCCTTGATTACCAGACTTTTCCGTCCGATAGGACTGAAGCCACTGTAAGCGCTGCACGTCTCACCACTTGTGACAGGGCGCTCCGATCCCTACACTGATCAGGTCAGCGTTTTGATGCTTTCCCCGGGGGTGCACTGGTTTCGACGGGGGTCGCGAAGTCGCTTGGCGCATGCCGAGGGGGCAGCTTTCCTCGTTAATCCAGCAGCAAACTTTTAGTTGCCAACGATGACAACTACGGTTCGGACTTCGCTATCGCCGCTTAATTGGCTTTAGTTGTAGTTCTACAGCCGCCTAAGGCGAACCCCCGAACCTACTTGTGCCCGTGCTCGTAGGTGTAGGGTCATTATCACGGAACCATCGGTAGTGGCTGCCTGTCAGCTACCGGTTAGATAAAGCAGGCTGGTTTCCAGGTGCGCTTTGCCAACCGTGCTGCCTGGGAATGAGATCCAACGGAGGGCTAAGCATGTAGTGCTGGGGATGGAGTGCTTCCGGACGGCGGTTCGATTCCGCCCACCTCCACCATCTGATCGCGGAAAAGAGCAGTAAGTGCTTGATTTCGCGAAGGTTAGGCCCGGGGTTTGATGTTCAGTTTGAGCCTGCGTTAGGTATCAAACGAGGTATCAAACCCCGTGCCGAAGCCTTATTTTTTGCGCCGCCCTGCTGGGCTCTATGTGCGCTTCTTTGTCCCGACCGACCTCCAAGCTCTCGTTGGCTCGCGCTACCTTGTCCGTCCCGTTCGCTTGTCCCCGGGTGATGCTGCCCGACTGGCCGTAGCTCGAACTGCTGTGGCACTCTCGGAAGCATTCGATCGGATGCGGCGGGGGGCAAGCAGCATGAAGGACGATTTGCTGAGCCAGGCTTTGGCCGCGTTGCAAGGGAACGAAGCACGCCCCTACACCATTAAGGTCGGTGGCGTGGAGCTCTCTGCCAACGGAGCAGACGATCACGCCCGGCTGCTGGACGCACTGAAACATCTCCCCCTTCAGCAACTGGCTTCTGTGAAAATCGCCGGACCGCTGCTTTCAGAGCGCGCGGCCATCCACATCAGTGAAATGCGGCGTGTGGGGCGAAGCGCGAAAAACGTGCTCGACACCGAACACAGCCTGGGTCTGTTTGTGGCGCTTGTCGGCGACAAACCGGTCGAAGACTACAAGCCCGATGATGTCCGCCAGTTCCTGGATGCGCTTGAGCACTATCCAAGCAACGCTACCAAGAAGGCGGTGTTCGCCGGCCTCACCCCTGTCGAAATCCTGAGCAAGGCGCGGCAAGGTGGTCATGAACTGCTGAGCATGCGCACCAAAGAAAAGCATCGGGATCGTATTGCGTCCTTCTTCAACGCCTTGGCGAACGAAGACCTGATTAGCAAGGCGCCTCACAAAGCCATCCTCAATCGTGCCAAGTCGCTCACCGATGAGCCGAGTCGTGATCCGTTTAGCCAAGCCGAGCTTGAAGCCCTGCTTGAACTGAATGCGTTCACTTCCTGGGCCCGCAAGTATCCGCACCGATGGTTTGGCACGCTGTTGGGATTTGCCACCGGTGCTCGGGTCAACGAGGTCGCTCAGCTCTATGTTGACGACATCGGCAAGGTCGGCGATTTCTGGGGCGTGCATTTCCGGGGAGCCAAGCCGGATCAACGCTTGAAGAACCCCCACTCCTCCCGCTTTGTGCCCCTACCCACATCCCTGATCGAGGCTGGGTTCTTGGTCTATGTGGATGAGGTCAAGCACGCAGGCTTTGAGCGACTGTTCCCGCACTTGGCCTACAACGCCGAAAACGGCTACGGCGACGCGCTAGGGGATCAGTTCCGGGCCTATGCGATCAAGCAAGGACTGACCCAACGGCTCAAAAGCTTTCATTGCTTCCGGCACACCTTGTCCAACTCGCTGGTCAATGAGCACGGCGTGTCGCTTCCGATTTCCCAGCAAATCACCGGCCATGAGTTGACGCTTCCGCCGGGCTTGAAGCATTACGTTGATCCGCCTTCTGTTCCCGCTCGCTTTTCGGCCATTGAACAGTTTGGCCCGCCGCTTCCCCTTCCCGCTTATACGCCTGGGCAATTTGATCGTGCGTTCAAGCAGGTTCGCCACATGGAGCGACGACGCGAGCAAGCGGCAAAGAATAGAACGACTAAGGCGCGGACCACCGGTTGGAGGAATTAAGCAGCTTGAGCGTTCTTGTCCCGCCACTGCCTCCCCACTTCAGTCTGACTTCCTTCGTAGCGACCACACCTAAGCGAACCCAACAACATAATTTCAACGATTCACGACTACGGACGTATTTCAACCGTCGCATTCTTTGAGACTATTAGCGACCATCCTATGGTGGTTGAAAAAACAGGGGCTCAAATGGATCATGAGTATGTAGTGCTCGGCGGGATCAACCGGGCGCAGATCGGGAAATACCTCGCCAGAACAGCTTCGATTGTCTCAGGCCTATTGGTCTGGACCCTTTTGCAAGCCGTCGACATCGCGAAGGGGCTCGGCCTTAGCGCAAACCTACCGCCCGTTGTCCTATCTCTGCTCGGTGCAGGAACGGTGTATGCCGTTCTTTACTTAATCTTTCCTCGCTGGATCTGGCGCATCCCACTCGTCATGCAATGGTTAAAGGTTGCTGATCTCTCCGGCACATGGATTTGCGAAGGTCATCCCTTCCCACGTCCTGATTCGCACGCCGTCAATTGGACGGGAACGATGACGATCACGCAGGACTGGGACAGGGTGCGGATCCACCTAGATGCGGGTCTATCAAAATCTAACAGTGACGTTGCGGGCTTGGTTTCGGATCCCATTGAAGGATTTGTGCTGCTTTACAGCTATCGCAATGAGCCCAAAGCTGGAGAAACACAGCTCAACGCTCATCGTGGCTTTGCACGACTGGTGTTCGTAAAAGACATGAAGAGTGGTAACGGCGATTACTTTACCGGTGATGGACGTCACTCGTCGGGCAATTTCACACTAAGGAAGCAGTGATGGCAAAGACTATTAATGAGCGTATCACTGCCTTGAAATCAAGACGCAGTGGCGAGGACCGATTTGATCTCTTGGTAGAGGACAAAGCTGCTTTGGCTAACTACATCGGCAAAATGCTGCGCGAGGAGGTATGGGAAAAGAAAGCTTCTAATAAACCCACACGCGTTATGCTTTAGGCGCAATGCAAGAAGTGGATGCAGATTACACCCGTATAAGCACTGAGACTGCAATGCGAGTAGCAAATCAGCTCGAAAAGCGCGTAAAAGCATTTAACCTGGAATTTCATCTTCAAGGATCCGTCCCGCTAAATGTCCACATCCGGGGAGTCAGCGATGTAGACCTCCTTACGCTCATTAATGAGCGATTCTACAACTATGATCCTAACGGGATTCGCGCTTTGGCCGGGGCTTATCAGCCAACGCAACTGACTTCTTTACAGGAGCTAAAAGATCTTCGAAATGAGGAAGAGCTGGCGTTACGGAACGCGTTCCAGGCAGCGAAAGTTGATACAACGGGAAGTAAAGCAATCAAAATTTCCGGCGGATCGCTTGCCCGGTCAGTCGATGTTGTCCCGTCCCACTGGCATGAGACCGCCGCTTACCAACAAAGCGGCGCGATGCATGATCGCGGAGTCATCATCTTAGACAAAAAGACAAACTCTACAATGACAAACTTCCCCTTCAAGCACATCAAACAGGTGTCAGACCGAGATAATCTTACACTTGGCTCGCTTAAAAAATCTATACGACTGGTCAAGAATGTCAAAGCTGATTCAGATAGGACCATTGCACTGCCAAGCTTTGATCTCGCAGCAATCATGTTCCACGCCAACCCGACGGCCCTTCGCGCGGGATATACGTTCGAACTTGCCATTTTAGCAGAGACTCAACGCCACCTTGATTATCTTTATCATCATCCTGACGAGGCAAAACTACTCGATGTCCCTGATGGCACGCGACGCATTTTCGACAGCCAGGCAAAGCTTGACGCACTGTTTAGCTTGTCTGTCGAACTGGATGAATTGCTCGAAGCTGTTGCCAATGAGCATCAAGATCACCAACCTGCCAAAACTCATTATGAGCGCCGACAGTTACTAGAAGCCGTCCAATTATGACCCCCATCCATAAATTGAAAAATTCTAAAAATTAAACTGCAACCACCAGTGGCGAGATTTTATAATGACTTATTTCAAAGACGACGCCACCACTACATCCCCATTCATAACAGAGTAATTATATTGAAATCGGAATGGAACGCGCCACCGAAGCCCGAGTCAAAACACGACTTCGACCAGATGATGATGGGGCTGGACGAGCACTTCAATGGATTGGACCTGCATATCCATCAACGTCCTGGCAATGCGGCCATTCTCATTGCCCAAACTTACGGGAAAGGGCAAAAAATCATTCTTTTTGGCGGTGGCCCGCCTGGTGACAGCCGGCCATTTTCTGCGACCTGGCTCTCTCAACGAGCTCATTCTTGGTATGAGCAGCGATATGGGGAAGACATCAAAGTTCTGCCTTCTCTTGGCTTTTTCATTATTCCACTTGAATACCGAGCATGGAAGGTGCGTGGACCTTACAGCAACGGCAGCTTACGCTTGGTATGTGATCGACGTCTTCATCAAGGAGAAAAAGAAAACATCATCAGTCGTGGCCCTATCGATGTGAACATGCTCGATTGCTTTGAGGGGATGACTCAGTCGTATGCTGATACGTTAGATGAAAAAGCATTCGATGAAGTCGCATCGCGTTTTCTCGTGGGTTTGGATGCTTTGACATTCTTAGACGCAATCGCTCAAAGCGACGACCCGCTGTTTCGACAAGCACGCGCAGATTACAACCATAGCGTCGAAGCACTGACGAGCGTTGAGCGTAGCTATGGCAAAGCAAGACGAGATACCGCCACATGTGCTGAAAAGGTCATGAAGGGACTCCTCGCGAGTAAAGGCATACCTTTCAAATCAAATCATGAACTTGTCAAGTTTGCACAAGCACTCAATGACCAAGGCGATCTTCATGTCGATCTTGAGCTGGCATCCTTGCTCTATACAGATGCAAGTGTGAGCTACGGAAAAGCAGTTTCGAAGGAAGAAGCTCTCGCAGCCCACGCCACTTTACTGCGTTTTTTGTCGGAACTACTTGTTCAGGCCTTTGGGAGGCCGTAACAGATTCTTTCCATGCATTGATCACATTTTGCTCTATAACAGCCACCGGCAACAGGTCGCGCCTGAACATCTTGAAGGTCTGACGCTATGATGTGGCTTGGAAGAGCTGGAAGTCTTCTAGCTCGCACTTAGGAGTCCTGATGAGCTATACCGCAGAGATTAGTCGCACTAGCCCAACCGCCTTCTTGTTTTTGGTCGATCAATCCGGCTCCATGCAGGAAGTAATGACGAATGGTAAGTCCAAGGCGCAGTTCGTCGCCGACGTGCTCAACCGCACCCTTGCAACACTGATCACCCGGTGCACCAAGTCTGAGGGAACGCGCAACTACTTCGAAGTCGGCGTTCTTGGCTACTCAAACTCGGACGCGCAGAACGGTTTGGCGGGTGCTCTCTCGCACACCGTGCTCCACCCAATCTCTCAAATCGAAGCCAATCCTTTGCGCGTTGAAGACCGAGTCAAGCGGATCGATGATGGCGCAGGCGGCTTGGTCAGCCAGTCCATCAAGTTCCCGGTCTGGTTTGAAGCACGCGCCTCTGGCGGCACCCCGATGTGTAATGCCATCACCAGCGCAGCCGCTGAACTTGTGGCCTGGTGCGATGCGCATCCAGACAGCTATCCGCCCACCGTTCTCCATGTCACTGACGGCGAATCCACAGACGGTGATCCGGAGGGCCTTGCCCAGCAACTCCAACAAATTGCCACGAATGACGGCAATGTTTTGCTGTTCAACCTGCACGTAAGCGCTAGCGGTGGCGATCCAGTGACCTTCCCGATCTCGGACGCTGGTCTGTCTGACAACTACGCCAAACTCCTTTTCCGGATGTCGAGCCCCCTGCCCCCGCACTTGCAACAAGCTGCTCAGGAAAAGGGAATCAAGGCGACCATGGAGTCTCGCGGCTTCATGTTCAACGCAGAGACTGCGGAGATCGTGGACTTCTTCGATATCGGAACGCGAGCAGCCCAGCTGCGCTGACCATGCCCATCCAGATCTTGTTCGACGGCTCTGTTGCCAAACATTTGGACGCGCCGGAAGCCAATGAAGACGCCTATCTTTTGGCAGCGGCGTCCGGACGCATCGTGCTGTCTGACGGTGCATCCGAATCGTTCGACGCCAAGAACTGGGCCGCGCTTCTTGTGGACCAGTTCTTGGAGCACCCTGCCAATCTGTCTGATGCGATAGCCACATCCACGCGGCAATACGAAGCGCTCCATGACGCGCCAAGTCTGTCTTGGTCGAAGGCTGCTGCCTATGAGCGCGGCAGCTTCGGCACCCTGCTTGTTGCACAAGACGAGGCCGAACAGTTACAGATCAGAGTCACGGCGATTGGCGATTCGTTTGCCGCACTCACCGATGGTGAGCAGATGCTCGCGTGCGCGCCCTATGAAAGCTCGGAGCAGTTCTCTCTTCATCCAACATTGATCAGCACCAAGCCCGATCTCAATGCGCTCTTGTTTGAAGATGGCAGCGGGGTCTGGACTGAGGTGGTTTGGCCCTATGAGACCCATGGATATCGGCTTCTCTTGTGCATGACAGACGCGCTAGCCGCGTGGCTGCTTGAACACCAGGAGCGCAGTGATCCCACTGCTCTTGAACGACTTCATGCTGTCAGGGAGTTGGAGGAGCTTGTCAGCCTTGTCGAAGAAGAGCGAACCAAAGGGAGCATGAGGCGGGATGACACCACCCTCATTATCGCCGCGTTGACTGGCGCCGGACATCTATGAACTATCCATCGCTTGAGAAATACAACGAAGCACTACAAGCGCCTGCGCGTGCGATTCAAGATCCACAGCTTAGAGCCGGGCAGTTGCGGACCACCGGACTGGGGTTACCATTGGCTTTGTGTGGCGGCTTTGCACTGACCTATACGGTTGATACGGGCGGAAAGCGCTTTGCGCTGCGTTGTTTTCACAAAAAATCCAACGATCTGGAACGGCGCTATCAGGCGATTGCACTCCGACTCAAGCAACTTGCGAGTCCCTACTTCCTGCCGTTCGATTTCATCCCTAGCGGGATCCTGATCGATGGGAACCTCTACCCCATCGTCAAAATGGAGTGGGCTCAGGGCACCACGCTTGCCGAGTTTTTGGAACGCAACCACGGAAATGCTGCTGCGCTAACCAAGCTTCGTCAGGCGCTTGCAGCTCTTTCCGCGTATTTGGAAGCACAGCAGATTGCTCATGGCGACATTCAGCCTGAGAACCTGATGGTCAACGCAGACGGTAGTTCCGTCCAGCTCATTGACTATGACGGCATGTTTGTCGAAGCCCTGCGTGGAAGTGGTGCGACTGAACTTGGCCAAGCCAACTTCCAGCACCCTAAGCGCACGGCGTCCAATTTCAACGAGCAGCTTGATCGCTTTTCTTTCATCACACTTGATGTCGCTTTACAGGCCCTGACCGTATCTCCGGGACTTTGGAAAGCCTCGAACTCCGAACCCAGCGCTATCGTTTTTCGGCGGAACGACTTCCTTGACCCCGGCACCTCTGTCATCTTCAATCAAGTTCTAGGCCTTCCGGGGTTGAAGGTTCCCGCGCAGTCGCTTGCGCAGCTTGCGGATGGGCCTTTTGATCAAGTTCCGACACTTGCCGACTTCCGTGTTCAGCGCGGACTCGGACCGAACACAATTGTGTTCAACCCACAGGGCAAGCCCAAAGACATTGCCTACCAAAGCCCTTATACGGTCTGTGATGCGGCGAACTTTGCCCAAGTCGAAGCTCAGGTCGGCAGCCGCGTGGAGTTGATTGGCAGGATCGTTGATGTCACTCAAAAACGATACGGCAGGAACAAAAAGCCTTTCATCTTCATCAATTTTGGCGATTGGACAGGCAAGTCCGTAAAACTTTCAATTTGGTCTGAGGCATTGCGGCAGTTCCCCTCGGAGCCCAACAGCAGCTGGAATGGCCGTTGGGTCAGCGTGACCGGCCTGGTAGAGCCGCCCTATCACGGTCAAGCCGGGAAGATATCGTATATCAGCATCGGCATTAGCATCGAAAATCCAGGTCAGATCAAGCAACTTACAGAGGTAGAAGCGCGCTTCCGATTGCGCGGCGGGAAAGCACCTGTTGTTACCGCTGGTCGAAATGAAAACATCCTCAAGGGTATGGGTGGAGCGGGAAATACAGTTCCTCGGAGCACGAGCCAACAAGCTCCCAAGCCACTTCCCCCGCCGAGCACTCCTAACGCTCAAGTCCTTCAAAGGATGCAGCGACAGACGCCTCAGGCTGTTCCAAGGCCAACTGGGTCCGCGCCCCGCCCCAGCTCTCATCAGGTATCACCGGGACCTCGCAGAACCAGCTCACCCAAACGCATGGGCGCAGGAGCTTGGATCGCGCTTATTGTCTTTGTTCTGATTGTCTTGCGTTGGTGTTCTAGCTAATCGCGGCTTCGCGTGTCAACGCAGAATTGTGTCCAATGAGCTACCCAGTGGTGAGTCTTGGCTGCTAGACGAGAACATCGACGTCGTTCCCAAGCGCTCGAAGCGCTTTACTCGTGCGTGAGTTACGCGGTGGGTAGTCAGTCGGACGGGCCCAACCCACCACCTCACCCAAGATACTAGTGCCAATGTGTGCAAGCTTGTAGGCGGGATCATGGCTCGCTAGCCAAATACGCTCGGCCACATCGCCATTCCCCCAAATTACGAAATCAAGCACCTCGGGCGCAGTCATGCCGTTCCCAGACTGGTGCTTCCAAAGTATCCGCGCCAAGGCTTCACTCTTCGCTTGGCTGCCTGGATCGGTGCCCAAGCGCAAGTATGGGTTGCTGATCTTCATCGCATGATCGCCAAAAGCGTATACGCGGGTAAGGGCATCGACCCATTCACCTTCGGTGAGTGTGGTGATCCTGCCTCGCGCAAGAAGCTCGTGCAGCAACGGCGCCGACGTATAAATCGTAGATTCCTCATGCTCATGCTCATATTCGCCTGCCTTCCACCAGGCAAGTCCACTCTGTAGTGCAACCTCTGGATCGAGACGGTTCTTTCGGAATTCGCGTTCGTAAGCGTCTTTTTCAGTATGAGGCCTGACGACTTGATAATAGTAGGCGTGAAGGAACTGATCACCTTGAACGCCTTGAGGCACATCTGATGAAATCCAACTGGGGCGATTCTCATCAAGCGCAACACGAGCGCCAACATTTCGGATCAAGGTAAGTGTGCGAGACCATTCGGCTTGGAAAGCTGCGATCTTAGCTTCGCGCGCCTTTCGATTTGGCGTAGGGGCGATAGGAGGTGTGCGGTCTTTCAGCTTCCAATGATCGTCTTCGAATTCACTCTCGATCTTGTTGAGCTTGCCGACTAGATCTTCCCTCCTTTTCTCCTGTTTGATCTGACGCTCATATTCCTCTCTATCGAGTGGGAACGACTTCTGCGCAAGGCCATCGAAGAATGCTTCAAGTTGGAGCACCATCCCAAAGTGCTCAAGCTCTTCGTGCTTGATGTAGACCCCAGCTTCGAAGTTCTTGAACCATGCCCGATCGGTCAGATTTGCCGAACCGATGTAAGCCCCTTGGCCCACCCACCAAATCACTTTAGCGTGTAGCCAGTGCGGCACAAGATGGCACACTAAGTTTGGCGATGCACGACGCAAGAACCAGTCGAGAATACGCAGATCGATGGGGCATGAACCGTCGACGCGGCCATAGAACGTCAGCTTTTTCCCCTTGGTGAGGCAGTCGTCAAACAGCAGGATCTCGCCGGATGGCTTCGTGGCGTAGGCAATTGCAACCTTGACCTCAGAACAGTCTGCGATGGCAGCAGCATGCTTGTTATAAATCATCTCACCCGTGATGGGTTTACCTACAAACTCCATGTATCTAGCCTCCCCTGTTCCGTAGAGCACAGCTTCGCAAAGTAGGAGAAGTTCGTCTACGGGACAGGAAGCCACGTCAACTGCCTCAGGATGCAGAAGTTGATTTGCCTTGCACTTCAACAGATCGATGCGCAAAGCCGTAGCACTCGGGCTGCAACAGAAAGAGCCCCGCATGCGGGGCTCCTTTGTCGCTAGCGTTGAAGCCTCAATCTCGGCGCCGGGTGCCAATGGCGGGCGGCGTTGTTCCGATCGTTTGGCAGGAACCTTCTGCGACAATCCTAGCTTCCAGCCAAATGCCTAGGCGCACCATCAGTCTGCTGCGCGGTCAACGGTCAGAAATATCTGAGCCGTCATAGACTTGGCTTCGGTGGCCGAAACTTCAACTCCCAATGCCCTGCATCACCCTCGGCCTGCGGTGGATGTGCATCCTCTCCAGATGCCTCAGGCGTCAGCACCTCAATCGGCTGCGGAGAGAAGTTCTTCTCCAAGCCCTCAGCCGCCTCCACCATCGCTTTTCGAGCCCGCTTGATCCGCCCCTGCTGGATCGCTTGGATGCGCGGGGAGACATGCCTCTTCGTCCGCGCCAAGCGCCGCTGTGCTCTGGCCACCACTCTCGTATCGGGATCGTATTCATGCTCATAGAGCTTGGCTTGCGCATCCAGCACGGCCATGCGCGCCTTGTAGGGTCGCACCAGCGTATGGGCATACTTGCTGATTGAGCGAGCAAGCATCTCGGTGTCTTCAAAGAGAAATGGCTTGGTGGCGTAGCTATCGACTCGCCGACAAACCAATGTCGAGTGAGCGCGCTGGAACTCGTGTTCAATCTGGATACCCGGGATCTGCCGCAAGACTTCGAGAGACTGCTGAGCCACCTCTCGCTGGGCTTCGAGCCAATCTTCGATCAGCTGCGCCTGCGCATTGAGCAACTCAGCGTCTTGTCGGCCCGAGGAACGAGCCAAACGCGTCACGCGACTAAGATGTCGGGTCTGACCGCTGTAAGGCGTGTAGAGACCCGGGCGAGGCGCTGGCGCACGCGCCAAGCGCTCTTTGATCTGCCGCACCCGCTCTGCGCCTGACAATCGTGTCTGCCCAACTGCTGTGCGCCCGTCCAATCCAGAAGCCTGTGCGTTGGCCCGATCCCGAAGTGCTGCCGCATGACTGTGGGACGGTGGCACTTCGTGCACGACGCCCCCGCTTTTTTTCATGTGCTCAGCGACAATCTTTGAAAGCGCCAAGGCCGCAGCTTGACCGCCCCTACCTCTGACTTCTGCTGTGAACTTCGTTTTGCGCATCACCGCCACTTTGGCTTTGCCCAAGTGCTTGCCAGGCCGGCGCGTGAGTTCGCGGGCGCGTTCAAAATCTCCATTACGCGCGGCTTCGTGTGCTTGTGCTCGGAGACTGCGATGATCTACCCGAGTCGAGTAGTCCGCATTTTTCAAGTGCGCATTGATGACCATTGCAATGTCTTTGCGGATTTGCCGCAGCGCTCGTGTGCCGCCGCCTTGTCGCGCATCAAACTCAGCGCAGGCGCGCTCCCCTAGTCCTCCCGGTCCGACTTGTCGCGCTGACATCAGCAAATGCACATGATGATTGCGCTGATCACCATATTTGCTTGGTGTGTGCACAGCGACCAATACGGCGACTTTGAACCGATTGACCAGCAATTGGCCAAGCGCTAAAGCGAGCGCTCTCCGTTGGTGTTGATCGAGTTGATGCGGAAGCGACACCTCGACTTCTCGGCAAACGCGTGCGTTCTTGCGCGTCTCGGCCGCTTCGTTCGCGTTCCAAAAATACTGCGCATCGAAACACCACTCGGGCGCTCCTTTCGGCGCAAGCATCTGATGGAAATCGACACCGCCTCGGTGGGAATAATTGTGGCCAAGCCCTGTGCTCATATCGAGCAGATCAAACCCTGCGCGGTAAGCAGCTGCTGCGACCGAAGAGTCGCCGTTGCCTCGGCTGAAAGACTTCATTGTTGCGTGATAAATCGCCATTTGTGAAACTCCTGTTTGTGGAGCACACAAAGAAGCGGCAGAACATCTGCCCGTCGAGAGAAAAGCGAACTCGACAGCACAGAGACCTCGGTCACGAGGTTTTGAAGTGGCTGTGTTGCCTAGCGAAGCATAGGCAACGAGGTGGCGAAAGCCACCGCACCGACGCGCAGCGTTGGCGCACGGTTTCTGCAAAGCAGAAACCATAAGTGCGCTCTTGCTCTTTAATTTTTTCTTTGAATTTTTTTGCCACAGTTGGATCAACCATGGCTCTTTTTACATATAAATATTAGTTATACTAAAGAATGAATAAGACCTGTACCAATCTGATTACGCCCTCACGCCATGTGTCGTTTTTATGCTGACTGTCCATGCAGAAGTGATGTCCCGTGGCCTCGGGAAATCCAAGCAGCAGCAAGACGAATTGCCGTCAGGTTGGTAGCATCACCAACGCCGATCGAACGCTAAGTCGCAACAGCTGCGGAAACAAGGAAGCGAAATGCCCAATGACTACTGGGACATGGATGATAAGAACGACCCCAACCTGTTGAGCCTTGCCAGCGTGAGCACCTCAATGCTCGTGCCCTTTCCAGTGGGAAGACTGCCGGATGCTTCTTTGCTCTGGCTCAATGAGCGCTGGTTTCACGACTTAGGCATAGCCATCCACGACGCGTCAACTCGGGCCCGCATCTCAGCGTCCTTGCTTGAGCGCTTTGCCGTGACCTCTATCGAAGCCCACTGCGTTGCCGGCACCTTCGGCGGACAGGCACTGGGCGCTGATCGCTATGGTGGGAGCGGTGGGGCGATCCACGGGGGGAGTGGCCGCTGTGGCTCCGATGGCATGCTCATCGCCAAAGGAACCGGCCCCACGCCACTGGTCTCCGAGGCCCATGATTGGTCACACTCCCATGGCTGTCTCTATCTTTACGACGCCATTCGCGAGGCAGTCGCCAGCGAGATCCTCAACGCAGAACTCCCCCACGGGACAGTCCCCATCGTTGCCATCATCGATGCCGGCTTCTCCCTGGCGCGCACCGATGCCGACGAGCCGGAGCGGTGCGCCATTCTGATCAGGCCTGCTTTCCTGCGCTTGGCGCATTTCGAGCGCAGCCTGTATTTCGGGACATCAGGCAGTGCAAACAGCGATCAATTTCAAGATAGCCTGCGAGTCAAAGATGCCATCCACTTTGCCGACGAACACACGCAGCGCGATGCAGGCAATCCCAATGACCTAGGCGTTGACTTGTCTGCGCTCTACCTCCGCCTTGCCGAGCAGATTGCCGCAAGTCGCGCGCATCGCCTCTGGACCGGACGCCCGACAAGCGACAACATCACATCGAACGCGCAGTTTCTGGATTTCGGCGGCTTCCGCGCAGTTCCCACCTGGAAGCGTGGCACCGATGGGCATCGTCACTTTTTCGGCGATGAGATGCGTGATGTTCGCCACTCGCTTCCCTCGCTTGCCTATTTTTTCAAGAAGTATTCCCGCTTTGACAAGGCAATCGCCAACATCGATCAGCTGCTTATCCAGATCGAGCATCACATGGAAGCTGCGTTTCTCCATCACTGTGCAGAAGCGTGTGCTTTGCCTGAGTCAAGCCCAGAGGTGTTCCATTTCAAAGCGATCATTGCGCACTACTACCGCGAGCAACAGCGCATTGACTATGCGCTCGATCAGCCCACAAAGCACGATGAGCGCCACGATTGGCTCTCCGACCACATCAGAGGCAAAGCAAGCTACGGGTCTCCTGTTGGCGAGGAGATCGCGGCGCTCCTGCGCGAACTTCCGAACGCACATCTCCATCTTTGTGCGGCCAACCGCTGGCTGAGACCACGACCGCGCCTTTCCTATCGCGTCTCCAAACGCCGGGCGATCAAGCTGGTGCGGTCGATCCTGGCCGATCGGTCGTCGGGACCCGAGCGGGTCTCGGCTTTTATCGCAACCGAGGTCGCGGTCTCACGCCGCGTTTGGAAAGGCTTACCGCCACACTGGCTTGTCCTGGGCTACGCAAGCGATCACGTGTCCACCGCCTTGTATTTCTTTGATACGCATCGTATGGCCTATACAGTCCAGCTGGAGGGGCCACGCGTGCGTGGGGGAACACTGATCTTCGGTGCCGAAGTCGCAGATGAGACACTGGGCATCACCAATTCTGGCCATCGAACCGTCGCGCTTGTCGACTGCGAACCTAACAGCTACTTGGTAGGTCTAAGCTTGAACGGGCGTGCATCAATCCCTACCGCACTGCTCACCTTCCCGGACGCTGCCGTTGCAGCGCAGACATTTAACTCAACCACCACCCATGCAACCTAATGCCGTTGATGCGCAGGCGCTTGGCCTGGCAATGCAACTCCTGTTCAAGACTGACCGCAAGAAGTTCAGTATCGCAGCGGCTTATGTGTGGCTATGGCCTGCAATTCGCCTAGGCCAGCTCGTCACGATTGAAGACGAAGACGGGGTCTGGACCGGCTACGCCTTATGGGCTTATCTGACGCCTGAAACCGCCAGTCATTTGGTTCTGCAAGATCCGCCGTTCTTGCCGATTAGCGACTGGAACGAAGGTGATCAACTCTGGATCTTGGATTTCGTGGCTATGCCAGGGCATCACCGACGCCTGGCGAGAGCACTCCGGCATCGCTTGCGCCCTCACTTCAAGCAAGCGTATCGCTTGGTGCGAGATAAGACGGGCGCTATGCTGGGAACCAAGACCCACAGACTTCGCAAAAATAGCTGAGGAAGACACGTTGCTTCCTTGATACGAATGGACGAACCGAAGCGACAAGGCAGTTGCAGCCTATGCACGAAGTGACATCAAGGTCGACCAAGGCCTGGACTGGATTTTTGTTCCTGGGCTTCGGTTCTGGTTTGCCCTATCCGCTGATCGGCAGCACCTTAGGCTATTGGCTCAGCGAAAAGTCGCTTTCGATCGCAGTCATCGGTGCCTTGGCTTGGACCGCACTTCCCTACTCCCTAAAATTCCTATGGGCCCGCCATCTCGACCAACGTCGTGCGCCGGTCGTTGGAAGCACCATGTCGCACCGTCAAGGCTGGATTGTCTTGTCTTCGATCATGGTCGCCATCTCTCTCCTAGGCCTTGTCCTGAGCGTTGTCGCTGGCAGCCTTCCGCTGATTGCACTGAGCTGCATCGCAGCAGCCTTTGGCGGTGCGACCCTGGATGCCTCAGTCGATGCGTTCCGGATCGAACAAGAGGCAGTGCACCAGCAGCCAGCCAAGCTCCTCACTGCCTACCAATTTGGCTACCGCATTGCTCTACTGCTGAGCGACGGTCTGGTGTTCTTGCTCGCAGCGCGGCTGTCCTGGCAAGTTGCTTATGCACTTCTGCTTCCCCTCATGTTGGTGCCCATCTGCGGAACGCTCTTTCTGCGATCTGCCCCCGATAGCGTCCTCACCCCAGGTCGCACGAGTGCGGAGAAGCAGGGGGCTCCGTTGGTGTCGCTTCGACCCTCCACGCTCCAAGGATGGATCGCGGTGGTCGTCTTCATCGGCTGCTATCGCCTACCGGACATTCTTCTGGGTCCCATGATCAATCCTTTCTTCTATGCCCTTGGCATTGGAAAGAGCGTGGTCGGATCCCTGCATATCTGGCTTGGGATCCCAGCAGCCTTCCTCGGAATTTTGGCTGCAGGCACAAGCTTGAAGCGTATGTCTTTGAGCACGACCATTCTTGTTGGCGCAGCTCTCCAAGCCCTTGCCCTCCTCGTTCTTGCATCGCTCTCGTCGAACGAGCAGTCTGCTGAACTGCTTTGGGCTAGCGTTATTCTTCAAAACCTTGCTAGTAGCTATACCGGCATAGCCCTGGTTGCTTACATGTCAAAGCTGGTCACGCTTGGACGCGCAGGTGAGCACTACGCTTGGCTAACCAGCTTTTACTCCATCTTCGGCAGGGTGCTTGCCGGCTTCTCAGGCCTAGCAGTGGCTTATCTCACCACGCTCAATGGACAAAGCCAAGGCTATGGCATGTTTTTCATTGGCATCTGCCTGACGTGCGTGCCCGCCCTCCTCGTCTACTTGCTCATCATTCGGAATAACTTGAAGGAGCGACCAGAGCCGTAAGTGCCATCACGCTGTTGCCTTGCAATGACCTTGGGCTGTTTACGAGAACATGTAATGCGTGAGCTTAGTCGTTATGCACAGGCCGGTGCAAAAATGAACACTATTTACTTGACGTTTGAGTGACAGCATCCAAACCATCACTCAGCCTCGTCGAAACCGTCAGCCCAGAAGCACAAGGCGAGGTCACGTCCGTCGTCGAGACATAGATTTTATACGGCCCTTTCGTCAATGTCGCTGGTTGGGTCCAAGCTGCATTTTTTATCACGGCCCGAGGCTCACGTATGCCTTCCACAAAAGCATATTTTTTAACGATATCACTATATCTTTCACAGCCTCGGGCTTTTTTGTCAGCAGAAATTACAGCTAGGGCAGCTACTGTCCAAGCCTGAGAGCTTTCATCACTGCGATGAACGCCGAAGCTCAACGCTGCTACCTGGGACTTCTGATCATTCAATGAAACTCGATAGTGACGACGAAGGGGCTCGTCTCTGACAATCTCGGTCTTGCCGGCTCTAATTAATTTGTTGACCTGAGACTCTTCAACAATAACGCCGCTACTGAATAGCGACACCAGTTCGTCAAGCACTTTTTCTGAACCATAGGCGTCACCACAGAATGTGGCCGATACTAAAATAGAAAAGGCCACGATAGCTGAGGACCATACACTACTCTTATAAAATTTCACTCCAGCCCTCATTGCATTTAAAGCGCTTCAAGTGTCGTCTTGAAGCCTGCCCAGATGTCGGCCCGGATTAGCGCTAACCAATTTGATGCCTAATTGGCTAGCACCAGCGGACCTCATCAGTTTCGACTTCTCGTGAGACCAAGCAAGCACTCGCCCTTCGAACTCGCCTTTACATACACCGACGTTTCACCAAGATTGGTTTTATAGAAGACATCCTTACTAACGTCGGCGAGTGGCGCATGGGGATTGGGTGGCAGGACGTATGGGGTGAGCGCAAATTTCTGCTTGATCTTAGACACTTCATAACAGCGCCCAGGAGCGAGCTCCATATACATAAAACTCACTCCTTTATCGAGTTCAGGCGGGACCCTGAACTCAACGAAGGAGATCGCATACTGATCCCGCGTCTTGAACGTATTTGAGCGAAAAGCAATGTTCAATGATCGACTTGAACTCACCTGATGGAAATCACGGAGTCCAATTTCGCGGAAAACTTCATAGTTTACCGGCTTACCCGGATCATAGATTTTACCAACTATTTCATCCATGGCGAGCCCTGAAATTCCATCTTCCGCAATGGCGCTTGTGCAGAAGACAGCCATCAGCAATGTAACCGCAAGACCTTTGTGCACGCCCAACATTACTGGCCTCTCAAATAAGCACGCGATTCAATTTCAACCTGATCTACAGGCGATAAATATCTAAAGCAACCGACAACAAGGAAGAGTCATCCTTGACCAAAGCATAAAGCGTCCCCTGGTCAACCCTGTGCAGCGCACCGATTTGAGCCAGTGAAACTACTTGACCATCGATCTCGGCAATTGCCTCTCCCTTTTTCGGAAGTCCTGATTTGCTTTTTGAATACATCATGAGGCGCGTTTTACCATTAGTGACCCAGGCTCCCACGTATTTGTCGTCTGAGTGATCGTGTGATGGCGATACGAGAATTGAATCGACCAATACGCCCTTTGATAGCGCACCATCTTTAGCTGCAAGAAAATTACCCTTACCAATCTTCTCGGGACGAGGATCTATATCACCAATAATCCCTGGCTTCGCCTGAATTTTTAGGTTGGTGGACAGGTAATAGGTATCACCAGAATAATAGTCAACAAATTGAGCGCACGTGCCTTTGATCGCATGAACTCGGACATTGTCAACCTTACTTACCTTGGCTAGGGGGACTACCAAATTCGCACTCCCGCCCTCCACATAGAAATTGTCTTTAAGCTGAGACTTTTCTGAACATAGAGCCCTAGCAGCACTCTCTCGCTGGTCATTTGAGCGGGCCTGCCCGACCATTAGGCCGGCGAGCGTAAGCACGCAAATCGAATTTAAGGCAACCCTAACTATGGACATCGAAAGCACCTCTTTAACGCGAATGTAAAATCAAGGGGTTGGAACAATGATAGTCGGAGTTACCTCACTATATCCACCAACAACCTTTGTATCACTGGGACCAAGCACGCCTATGCTGAGATAATTTGCAACACCCCTCACAATATCATTGGCAAATTTCTCACTTTGATTAAACTCAGCATTGGTAAAACCATCTTGATAGAGGTTTTGGTAAAGGGTTCGAGCAGCTGCTGCATTATGTGCCAGCTCATGCATCACCAAGAAATTCGCCCCTCCCATTAGATCGGAATAACCCTTAATGGTGTCAATGTTTATTGATATCTGTGGGTCGCCGTTGTTATAGTCGGACTGCCCAGTCGCAAACCCATTACTATAGCTAGTGCCCGCTTCGTTTACCTTATAGTCTGCATTGAGCATCAGACTCTTGATTTCAGACATCTGCACGGTTGAACCATCGCTCATTTGCATATAAGCGTTATCAGGAAGCGAGCTGATAGAGTCTTTAACAAAGTAGATTG
Source organism: Xanthomonas sp. NCPPB 1826 (assembly GCF_056725285.1). Lineage (NCBI taxonomy): Bacteria > Pseudomonadati > Pseudomonadota > Gammaproteobacteria > Lysobacterales > Lysobacteraceae > Xanthomonas > Xanthomonas sp. NCPPB 1826. The sequence goes on along the minus strand of NZ_CM161521.1, from coordinate 1,854,414 downwards.
CATCGTCAAATTTAACCAGAGCGGCCGACTCTTCCGCTGTCAACGCACGCGTGAAGTTGAGATCGTATTCCGGCGCTGTTGGAAGAGGAGTGCCACCCCCACCTGGAGGACTAATAGGCCCTGGCTGTTCAACTGGTGGTGAAGGGGGAATAGTCGGAGGCGGACTTGGGGGAGGGTTAACTACAACTGGCGGCAGCTCAGTAGGCGGCTCGCTCGGATCGACATCCGCAGCGGCTGCCGCACCTGCCACTAGAAATAACTCTTCGTTTGTCAGCTCTCTCATTACAGCACTCCCTGCAATATTTCGATTGATAAATTACTGTTTCGCTTTCTTTTCTTCCTAAACATCATTTTTTTATTTCCCGTGCAGCCCATAAATAACGGTCCATTGCAAGCCCGGATCACATAGACTTAGAGCTAGGCAGACTCGAAGCACTTGAAGATAAATTTACCTCTGTTGGCCTCTTACTCTTGGCATGCAAACCTCATTTCTCCAACGTGACCGTTTCAAAAGTAGCATCTGGCGCATATTCATGTGCCCATCTCAGAACAGAAATCTCTGCGTCGAGGCTCTTTTTATTCCTGGGCACAAATAAGGTGAAAGTGGGATTTTTTGAGCAAGAAGCGCCCGACTTTTTGGTGTCGGCTTTGCAGTTAAAGTGAATGAGCCCAGCAGCTTCGACCGTATTATCACTCTTGATCGCAACTGCACCTTTCTCAATGCAGCTCTTGTAGCGGCAGCCGGATATTAAGGTCAACCCATTCCCCACATCAACGTCTTTGTTGGGTGGACCGCTCAGAGCCTCCCCAAACTGCTGCACCAATGGTTTTCCGGGAATAATATAGTCACCTGCTGACTGACCAAAGTAAGCCGATAGGACCGCAGAATTAATCTTGGCAGGCGCAGCCGTGGCCAAAACGCTTCCCCACAATGAAAAGATCATTATTGCAATTGATGCAATTCTTTTGTTAGCCTTCATCTCCAACCTCACGTTATAAGTCAACACTTAACCGCCACCCGGCACGCTGCCGTTCGTAATATCTTGTTGAATAAGGGCGGCCTCCCTGTCTCGCCTTGTATCATACGCATCACCGAAATCGTTCAGATTGGTAACAGCATCTTGCCAATGTCCCGTTGTTACTTGGGTCCAGAAATTGGGGGTTGCTGTGGCAAGGCCAGGGCCGTATTGGTAAGCAACACTTGCGATGGCGGTCTGGACGCCACCAGGCAGCTGATAAAAGTCAGCATAATCGGAAGAATTGTTATAGCTATTAACAACCGTATTTAAAATGTTTGATCGAACTGCGTTATCCAACGCATCTGCCTGCGCCTCGGTGATGTGGAGAGGGTTGTTTTGAACGGCATTCAGCGCATCTTGTCCTGTTAGATGAAGGTAGGGCGTCAACGTAGTAACAAGCGCCTGATCCACACCTAGCGCGGCAAGGCTTTCGGTAGTTTGGCCACCCAAATCGACTCCAGTTGCCACAGTTACTCCGCTCTGATCTATGACCACGCCGTTATTGGTGGGGACATATGCATCTAGCTGTTGCCCGCCCTCGACGCTATCAATAAAGGCGTTATCGATTCTGTTTTCAGCAGCCAGCGGGACAAAAACATCACCATCGTTGCCCCCTCCTCCACCTTGTGGCGGTGGTGGGGGTTGCTCAACTGGCGGTGTTGGCGGCAATGTTGGTGGTTCTGATGGAGGTGGATTAACGACCACGGGGGGCAACTCAGTGGGCGGCTCGCTTGGATCGACGTCCGCAGCGGCTGCTGCACCTGCCACTAGGAATAGCTCTTCGATTGTTAGCTCTCTCATTACAGCACTCCATCCTGTGCGTTTAATTTTGATCCAATCATTTCTACTATTTGATTCGCAATAAGGCTTCTCTCTCTGAATTACTTTTACAAGTATTACTACTTATCCTTGGCTGGATTTTCCAGCTGTTTCCACTGCATTGTCCTGTTCAAAGCTGCTTGGCTGCTCTTTGATCAGGGGCCTCAGGTTCCCGTTAACGAAGAGGTAGTGCATATCGCACATCCGAGAGATATTCTTGTCGTGCGTCACGACGACCGTGGTCGCGCCGATGCTCTTGATGTTCTTCATCAACTGGATGCCCATCTGCTCATCAACCCCAGTCGTTGGCTCATCCATCAGCAACAACTTGGTGCGCCTGTAAAAGGCTCTCGCCAAGAAGATCCGTTGTTTTTGACCGCCTGACAGCGTGTTTCCCAAGTCGCCGACTCTGGTGTTGAAGCCCATTGGCATGCGCTGAATATCGTCGTGGATGCATGCCAATTTCGCAGCCTGCACAAGACGCTCTTGATCAATGTGCTCATCGAACATGGAGATGTTTTCCGACAACGTCCCGGACAACAGATTGTCTCCCTGCATGACGATGCTGACCTTGCTCCGGTAGCTCGACTTACCGACTTTGCGCAGATCCTCTCCATTGACTAAGAAGTCCCCGACTTGAAGATCTTCAAGCCCCGCCAGAACACGGATGAGTGTGGTCTTACCCACGCCAGAGTTCCCGACAATTGCAATCACCTGGCCTGCCGGGGCCCTGAGCTGCAAGGCGCTCATGATCCACTTGTCCGTAGACGAGTAGCGGAAATAGCCGTTGGCAATTGCAATGGCGGGCGCAGCGTCTTCCAGTGCGCCGTTGCCATGCAGAAACGACTCAGGCTCGCTGTGCGTGATGTCTGAAATGCGCTCGGTGTGCAAGCGAAGCAGCCGGAGCTGCATCAAGTAGTCGGCCAGATTGATGCTGCGTTGGCTGAACTGGGTCGCGTAGATCAAAAAGACCGTCAACACCCCGACCGTCATGTCCCCACTGAGCACCAGCCGGGTGCCTTCCCAGATCACGAAAATGCGGCACAGGCCTTGGATGAGAAGCTGGACGGAATCGAACCCAATGCGGATACGCTCGGCTCCGATGGTCGCATTGGTGGCTTTCGCGCTGTAGTTCGTGAAGCGCGACGCCCAGAGCGCTGACTTGTTGAACAGCTTGATGGGCTGGATGCTTCGGACCGTTTCGTAGAGCAAGCTTTGCCGGCGTGCATCAATGTTGATCTGATCAAGGTTGGCTTCTTTCAGTTTGGCGTAGTAGGCGTAGCGCGAACCCACATAGGCAATGGTGAAAGCCAACAAGGCGAAGGCAAGCGGCGCGTCGTAGCTCATCAAGAGCAACAACATGAGGAAAGACATCACCCCATCGATGACCGCTTCCATCATCTTCGTCGTGAGTGACTGTTGGATGGAGTAGATCGACTGGAAGCGGCTTGAAATATCCCCGGTGTGCCGTTTCACAAAATACGACTGGGGTAGCGACACCAAGTGACGGAACAAGTTGCTGCTCCACCGCAAGCCGGTGGTGGAAGAGATCCACAGCAAGGTCCACTTCCTGGCAACGGTCAAGACGAGCTGGACCAGGAGCACGATCGAAAAACCGATCGCCAATGTGGTGACTAGGCCATCGTCCTTGACGCTGAGCACCTGATCCATGGTCAGTCTCAGATATTGCGGCGCAATCAGCGCACAGCCTTCCAAGAAGAGCGCCAAGATGCCCACACCCCAGAACGCGGGCACCAGGGACCGAAGCGAGCCTGCCAGATCACGAAGCGATACCGATGGCACGCTCTTGATCTTCTTGAAGGCCGGGCCCGGATGCGCTTCCAACGCAATCCCGCTAAAGAGCTCATCGAACTCATCGAGCTTGATTTTTTTGACGCCCGTTGCGGGATCGCTGATGTGCACGTGCCCTCCCCTCACCGCTGTCAGCACGACAAAGTGCCCGTGGTGCAGGTGGACCATGCAAGGCAACGACAGCTTGGGCAGTTCGTAAAGCTCCAAGCGAAGCGGACGCGTCGTGAGTCCGTTGGCGTCAGCGATTTCAATCAGCGAGGCGAGCGTTGCCCCACTGGTTGACACCGTAAAGCGGTTGCGAAGCTCCCCAAGGCTCGTTTCATGGCCGTAGTAGGAGAGCAGCATCGCAATGCAGGCCAGGCCGCACTCACTCGACTCCGTCTGACGGATATGGGGCACACGGCGCTTCGAGGAGAACACCAGGCTTGGTTCCGCAGAGCGATCCGTCTCGGAATCGCCATTGGCTGATGGCGTCAAGACGTCCTTCATCGCTTTTCACCCGTCAAGCGTGATCCCATGGTTTGGAAGGGGTCAAACATCCACTCCCAGATCTTGCGGCCTTCCAAGATCAGTTCCGCATCCACTTCCATCCCCGGCAGGAAGGACTTCGCTTCTTGGGCGACGCCGATGGTTTGAGAAGGCAAAGCCACCTTGGCGGTGTAAACCGGCTCAGTGGGCGACTGGCGACCATAGCGGCGCTCCAACTCACCGAGGGGACTGGTTTGCGTCGACAGCGATGCGATGCGCCCCTGGATGGCACCATATTTTGCTTTCGGGAATGCGGCGATGTTGAGCAGCACTTCGGTGCCGACCGTCACATGTCCGATGGCTCTTGAAGGAATGAGGATTTCAGCTTCGAACACCGACTCGCTTGGGGTGATGGACGCGATGATCGAGTCGGTGCCAATGCGCTGACCTTGGGATGCATAGATTGCTGCAACGGTGCCGCTCAAGGGTGAAGTGATGGTTTGCAGCCGGTCGGACTTGGCTCTGGCCACTTGATCTTCGATCGTGGATTTCTCACGCTCGATCTCACTCGCTTGTCTGCTGGCGGTTGTCTTTATCTCGGTGATTTCACCCAGCAATGCGGCACGCTGATTACGAAGTGTGGACTGCTGCGCGCGGGCATCCTGGATCTCCGCTTCTGCATCCAAGAGAGCATTTTCGTAGGTGAGGTAGGTGTATTTGGACACATACTTCTCAGCAAGCAGCGGCTCAATGGTCTTCAAGAGTTCTTTGTTCTTGGCGTATTTCTTTTCCAAGATTGAGATCTTGCGAGCGACTTCCTGCATCGCGCCGGTCGTTTCTTCGACTTGACGCGTCAGTTCCCGCTCGCGCTGGCCGGAAAAGTCATGCGTCTGCAATTGCTCCTTGGTCAGCTCTTCTGATCGGGTGAGCGCACGCTTGATCGTCTCATCGGACAAAGAGCGACCCGCTTCGTCGGTGATGTCGGCTGACAGCTCCGCAAGCACTTGGCCCTTCTTGACCAAGGCATTGGGCTTCAATGTCGTCGACAGGATGAGGCCAGGCGTTCCACTGCGGATATCCACTCGCCCATGCGTCGAAATGATCTGGCCCGACACGTGCTCCCGCTTGGAGTAAGACGCGGTCAGAACAAAAGTGGCCAGCAAGAGGAAAAGCGCACAGCCACAGCCAATCCAGATCCGGATGGACGAGGGAAACGCATCTTTTAGGTCGCCGAGTGTGGAAGTTGTCTCCGGCCCCTTTCGCTTGCGAAAGAGCGGTTGTTCTGCGTCATCCGTCTGACCTGACCCGCTATCCATAGCACCTACACTTCGAGATCTACTGCACAACTTGCGTGAGATGAGGCTACCCGCGCAGACATTAAAATTACATTTGCGTTTTGTTGATCTGGCGTTGGCATTGGCGCCAAAACCTAAGGTCGCAAGCCCACGCTATTGCTTTTTCAGCAACCAAGGCTTGCGTCAAGCGAAGGTGCGTTGCGCAAAGCGCAGCCGCACATTGCGGAGTCGGAACACGGCGGATAGCGCACAAAACGCGTCAACATCAACTTAGAGCACGTGCTGCTCCCAATCGTTATCACACCGATCCTAGGCTTCCACCACGTCAGCCACCGCCCCCATCACCACTGGACGTGTCTGACATCGCTTGCTGTTGAGAGCGAGCGGCCATCGTCATCACGGGACCAGTTGGGCTCTTGTCGATCTCTTCGCGCTCCCGCTGAAACTGCACCATCTCCTGCGCCCGTTGCTGATCCAGTGCTTCCGTCTTCTGCAAGGTGTCATTGATGCCAGGCGATGGCGTGTTGAGCGAGGTTTCCGAGTGAAAGCCGGGCGTTTTGCCAAAGACAAAGGCGACATCATCTTGGATGGTCACCTTGCGGAGTTCATCCGCGCGTTCGATCCCTGACTCTTTGACGGCATGCAATACCTCAGCCGTCTTCTCATCGGATGTGCCCTTAGGGAGCCGCGCCTGGATGGCAGAGAACAACGCGTAATCCCGATGATCAGAGGGAAACGCCTGCTGAGCGGCATCTTGGAGGGGCCTTGCTTGCTCAACCCGATCCTCATCGTGTTCGTGTGCGTTAGAGCGGGCAGTTGTCCCACCAAAACCTGGCGACGACGCATAGGCAGCGGGTTGGCGCTCCGGCAATACGATCTGCGCCGGCACTTCGCTTTGCGTTGGAATTGCCGGCGACGGCGCTCGCACCGCCTCTTGCTGCTCTGCCTGCAATGGAACAGCCGATGGCGCACCGTTCTGTGGTGCAACTCCTTGCGCTTGCTGCTCGCTGCCCTGCTCCACCGGCCCATTTGCCGATGCCGGCGCTGTGGATTTCAAGGCATCTCGGCGCGCGCTTTGTGCCTGGGACAACGCCGCGTCCAGGTCTTGGCCGGCAACGCCCGTTGCCGGCAAACCTTGGTCTTGCTGGAACTGCCTTACCGCATGTTCCGTCTCTGGACCATAGTGCCCGTCTTGCGGCACGGCCTGACCGTTTGGCCCCCGGGCATCCACTTGCTGCAATCGATACTGCAAGAACTCGACCTCTTGTCCCCGGTCGCCGAGGCGCAGCCCTTCCACCTCATGCGATGACGGCGGCGTTGGAACAGTTGCCTGAGTTGGAGTTTCCTCACGAGACGTGAGAGCTGATGAAGGCGATCCGACACTCGGCGCAGACGCGCTTGCAGAAGCTGGCGCCACTGCCTCTGCCTTCGGCTGGACTGCGCCGGCTGTCGGAGGTGCAGCAACCTCAGGTGCTTGGGTCTCTTGTGGTTCGCGTTGCGGGACAGGTTCGGACTTCGGCTCAGCAGGCTTAGCGACCGGGCGCACGTCTTCCTGCAGAGGCGCGTTGACGGATGCAGGCATCACGACCGGAGCAGGCGTTGCCGTCTCCGCAACAGCAGGCCCGTCGGGTATGCGTGCAACGTCTCGATCTCGCTGCACGTCAATGGCTGCCTGAGGCGCTTGGGTTTCATCCACATGCGGAGCGGTAACGGTCGTTGCGGCGAAGCTTGCGACCTGTTGCGCCTCTTGCGTGGACACACCTTGCCGATTGGCTTCGCGCAACGCTTGCTCGTAGGCGTCGCGCTCCTGAGGCGACTGCGCATCAATGCGCAGGTCTGATGCACCGGCCGAAGGCGGTTGCTCCTGCCGAAGCGACTGCACCTCGCCGAGTGCGTGATGGATCTCATCAGCGCTGGTGGTCGCCGCAACGCGCACTGCACCATCGGCGTCCCGCCTCAGATGCTGGATGGGGCTGTCCACCGAGTATTGACCGGTCGCATCACGCTCCAATGCCAAAGAGCTGGTCGCTGCATCGATTCCGTTTGCCTCACGTGTCCGTTGCACCGCGAGCTGGATCGCGCCTGCGGTCTGTGCATTGGGCGCAACGCCATAGGCGGCATAGGTCGCTTCGGTATTGGCCTGGTCTTGCTGCTGTGGCGTTGGCGTTTGCCTTGCCGGCATCTGTGCCAATGCCTGCTCGTGCTGCTCCAAGGCCGGCTGCAAGCGTTCACGCGTCGCGTTAAGTTCCAACGGGACATTGCCTTCGGCAGCAACGCCATCATGCCGCCACTGGCCTTGCGTATCGCGCTGATACTGCTTGCCGTCCGATGCTTGCAGCGAGTCTGGGTTCAATGCGGCTTGCACGGCAGCTGGCACGGGGCCGAAGTCATCCCAGCCATTGCGCTGATGGGCAGCCTGATAAGTCGCTGCGATCGCAGCCGGACCTCGGGCGATGTTGGCGTCTACCACCTGGGCTGCTTGTTGATCCAACGCGGCATTGCGCTCAGGGCTTGCTGGATCCACCGTCCAGATGGGCCGATCGTTCCGATCGACGTCGTCGGCGACCATCCGAGACCACTGGCCACTTGCCGGATCATTCCGCCAATCCCGTGCGTAAAGATGCGCAGCATCTGCCTCACTGGATGGCTGCACATAGGGATTACTGGGTTGCACCTTGCCCAGCGCCTGCTCGGTCGCTTCGCCACTGGCGTGATAGTTCAGCTCGCGCGCCTTTTCAGGCAGTGCGAACATGGCCTGCTTCTGCGGCCTATCCACGCCATCGTTGGGCAGATCGGCCTTTTCTTGGCGCAGCCACTGGCTGCCGTTGAACTCCCAGCTCACGCCCTGCTTGTCGGTCTGCGCATAGATCTGACGGTTGTCCCACAGGGTCGCGGCCTTGTCGGCAGCGGCACTGAACAGATAACCATCGGCAACTACCAACGCGACAGGGCCTGCACCGGTTGTGCCAACAATGGCAGCGGCAGCGGCGCCGCCCGCCCAGCCGCCCGCGCCCCGGGCAGCAAAGTGCAACGCTTCTGAGCGTGCAGCAGTGAGGTTGTCTTGTGCCAACAGCGTGCCAACACGCTCTCCGGTTTGCGACGCATCGTAGGCAGTGGCGGCAACACCCAAGCCCGCAAGCCCTGCTGTCATCCCGGCGCGACGCAAGCCTGGGATTTCAGGTTCCGGCGTGGTTTGGATGTTGCGTCCCTGCCATTCATCCCAGCGCTGCTGACCCGCCTGGGCATGCTCGGTTGGCGGTTTCATACGCTGACTGAGCGGAAGCGTGCTCTGGTCTAACGCCCTTGAAGTTCCCTCAATGGCTGTTCCTCGAAAATACTCTCTGTTGTCGAGCCTCAGAACTTTGTTCTCGCGAAGCGCATCATCAGTGGCCGGGATGCGCAGCATGCCTTCGTGTTCACGCGCACGGGCCACGATCAGCTCAAAGGCTGCTTGCTGACCGAGCCGATCCTTCACACCAACCAGCGCTTCACGTGGAAGCCCCTCAATCGAGGTAACGTTTGGATTGGCAAGAATGTGAGGCACTTCAATTTCGCCAAAGACGCGGCTTGGCTGAGCGTCGCCCACGATCGCATGAACTTCACCTACGGTTGCATCGGCAAACCGTCCGGAAGCATCTGCCCAAGGACCTTGCGTAGGGTGGTAGAGCCACTCCGTGGCAGGCCCCCGATGAGACCCCTCTATCAGCTCACGAGGCGAAATTTCATAGATGTCGGCGAGCGCGGTATAGAACTCGCGGGAATTAAGAAACTTCGATGCCTGACTTTTATCGATAACCCGGATGTCTTCGCCAGAATCGATCATCGACCCAATGACATCAGTCGACCAGATGTCCTTTGCTGCTGGGCCACTGTAGAGAACAGTGACCTTGCCGGAGGCATTCGCATCCACCTGCGCGGCGAGCGACCGCAGCGATTCTGGTGTTTGATAATCGCCAGGGTTCTGACGAATCCTATCGATTGCGTCCTGGGCAGATATCGAGCCATTCACACCAAGCACCCCTCATCGATTTCAAAAACGATGTGGTAGTCCGTGTTTCTGGAGTGGACGCCAAAATCCTTGTATGCGAGCAAGGCCTCTTTGAGGTCAGCTATGAATTGCTCCTTGTCAGCCTTGAGATGCTCAGGCAGTCCATCTCCACCATTGATCCACATCAGTCTCCAATGGGACCAACCGGACTGACCTCGCGCGCCTCCACCGTCGACCAAATCCAGTCTCAGCGTCAGGAGTTCGCCATGCCAATAGAAGGAAAATTTCGTCTGGTTTCTGACTTCAATTTCAGTGCCGCCGCCGTTTGCGACATTGCGCAAATACAGGTCGCGATCACGATCAATTGTCCAGTCTCTTGCATTGGTGCCACCGACCACAAAGTCTCTATCGATTGCTTCCAAGTCGTATTTCACAACATCCGGTTCCGGAATAAATTCATTTACAAATGGCATCTTCGTTTCCCGGCATGGCTTAAATTTGTGATCAAGAGCTATTTTTATGAGCTCGAGACGGCGGCAGACAGCTTCTTCACCTCGGCTTTTGGTAGCAGCCGTTTGGTGAAATAGGCATCTTCGTAATACTTGATCTTCTCGCAGAGCACCGGGCTTGGGATGCCTTCATAGAGAAAGACTTCCTTGTCAAAGCCCATTGCCTTCAACTCCTGCGGCAGCATCAAGGCGCGGCGCTGCTCGGTCTCGGAGTAGGACACGCTGCTTTGCTTGCCACTGGTGTGCGACTTGTTCTTCTTGCGCACCGTGGTGTAGCCGAGCATGTCCGAGTAGTCGTTGGCATCTTGCTGCTCGCGTGGGGCGTAGACGATTTGCAAGGCATGGTTGGTGATGATCGTTCGCGAGACATCCTTGCCATATGTTGCGTCCAGCTGCGCCATGCTCTGGATGATCGGCAGCAAGCGGATGTTGTAGCCGGCCATGTAGCTCACCGCGCTTGCGATGATGTCGACCCGGCCGATGGACGTGAACTCGTCCATCAACAGCAAGCACTGGTGCTTGAGCGCCGGGTTGTTCTGCGGCAGCTCTTTGGTGTTGAGGTTGATGAGCTGACTAAACAGCAGATTGATCAACAAGCGGCTTTCGGCCAGCTTGTTCGGCTGGATGCCGATGTAGATGCTCATCTTCTTCTTGCGCACATCAGTCAGCAGGAAGTCGTTGTCGCTGGTTGATGCATCCAGGATCGGGTTGATGAACTGGTTGAGCGGCTCCTTGAACGTGCCCATGATCGACGCGAAGGTCTCCTCGGCTTGCGAGAGCAAATTGTCGAACGCCGTCTTGGCGTCGCGGCCCAGGAAGTCGCGCTGCGAGAGCTTTTTGAGGTAGCCCTTCAAGTCGCTTCCGTCCCCAGACGACACGCGATAGAGCATCCCAAGCGTTGGGAACATCCAGGTGTCTTTCGGGTGCTTGCGCTTGATCTGATCGTCCAAGCTATCGAACAAATAGAGCGTAAACGCCATGAACGCGTTGCGGGCCTGGCTCACCCAGAACTTCTGGGCGTCGGAGCCATCTGGGTAGAGCATGGCCGCAACACTCATCAGATCCGACACGCGAAACGCCGGATCGGGTGAGATGTAGCTCAGTGGATTCCAGCGATGGGTGCGCCCGTCTTCTGCAAAGGGGTTGAACAAAAAGACATCTTGGCCTTGGCTCTTGCGCCAGCCGGAAGTCAGATCAAAATTTTCCTGCTTGATGTCCAGAACCACCACTGAGCCTTGGTAGTCGAGCAGATTGGGAATGACGATGCCCACGCCCTTACCGGAACGCGTGGGCGCGGCCAGGATCACAAACTGCTGGCCGGGCAAGCGCACCAACTTGCCACCGCGCTTGCCGACCACAATGCCAGTTGGCGACGGTTTGAGCATGTCCTTCTTGGCCAGATCACTGCCCGAAGCAAAGCGGGCGTCGCCATGCAAGGCGGCGGCCTTTGGCTTGAACAGTGGAATCAGCAGTGCGAACCAGGCCAGGAGCGGCACGCCGAAGCCGAGGGCACCAGCCAGCTTGATCTTGGTGGCATAGGGAGCGAACTGGGGAAGGTCGAGGGCTTTGACGTAAGACCAATAGGTGCCGACGCTAAGCGGCCCAGCCACCTTCAACAGCATCAGGATCAACTGACCGGAGAGGTAGATGCCTGCGGTGAGGGCAAGAAGCAAGAGCACGATGGCGACGCTGAGCTTGGTCTTGCCGGTCATGACGCGCTGCCTTCCATCTGTGATCCCTGGCTTGTTTGAAAACGACCGTCCGCTCGCAAGATTACAGGATCACACCACCCGCTCAGATCGGATGGGCATTGGCATTTGTGTAGGAATTGTCTGACCTGCACGCATGCCAGGACCGCAGTAAGGCCCCCCGCACTATGGGCTAGGCTGATTGCTGCCCTGGGCTTTGAGCTGCAATTCGGCCACGACCTTTCGCTGCTCCTCGACGGAGAGCTTCGCGAGCGCCTGGATGGCGTCTGCCACCTCATCGGTCTCGGCGAAGAAGGCAGCCAGTGGCATGCCGAGAGCGTCGGCCAAGCGCTTGGCGGTGCGTAGATCGCACTCGTTCACGCCCTTCTCGTAGCGATTGATGCGCGTCCTGGCCACCTCAGGAGCCAGTCCAGCGGCAACACCCAAGGCTTCTTGAGTCAGCTCGGCCTTCTGGCGCGCGTGACGGAGGCGGTTGGCGAAGATGAGACGAGCGTCGTCCAGATCCAAAATGTGACCACAAACATGCAATGACGTGTTTGAGCATGAGGTCTCCGACTTGCCTTGTCTGTTACTTTATCAGTAACATGGTTCCGTCAGCCAATCAACTGCGACTGCCAAGCACCAACACCGGTCATTCCTGCCGGTGTGCGGAGGCGTGCAGCCATTGAGCATGCCGGCAATCAGGGCATCCGAACCTGTCGGTCTGGTGGATCCCTAGCGCTCTTCCCTTCCCTCTTTGGAGATGCACATGTCAAAGCTTTGCTTGGCCCTGGTTGGCCTGATGTCGGTCTGTTTGGCCAGCTGCTCTTCCGGTGGCCCCTCGCAGTCTGAGCGAGAGCATGCATTCCTGCTGTTCGTCCAAGACAACAGCAACGAAAAGGCGCGTATTGAAGACTTCGAAAGCAACCAGTGCACGAAGGCGGAAGGTGCGCCCAGCTACACCTGTGACGTAACGGCCAAGGTCAGAGCCATGGATCGCGACTTTGGCAATCAGATGGACGGGGTTTACTCGTTCACCAAGATGGGCGGCACTTGGAAAATCACTGGTCGCGTCCAATAACCACCGTTGGCGATCAACGGTGACACCATCCATTCCTCAGGAATTCGCATGACCGTCGGCACTTTTCTTACCCTGGTCTTCTTCGCTGGCTGCGCCGCGATCTTCTTGGTGCTTGCTAAGACGGTGAAAACGCGCAGTGACAACGCAACATTTGACCATGACTTCCAACGATTCCACGGCTACAAGAACACGCGCATTGCTATGTCAACGGTCCGCTCATCTATCAAGTTTAAGACGGGAAGTCGCATCAAGTCATATGCACTGAGCGATGTGCGATCTTGGGAAAAGCACTGGCACAACTACAACCGCGAGGGCACGCTGACGCTCAATGTTCGCGACATCGATCATCCCGTTTGGACGATCAAGTTCGGCAACGAGACCGAGATGAACAAGTGGTATGAGTTGGTCAGTCAGGCGGTCAACGAAAAATTGAAGCTCTGACCGAGCGACAATTGCGCTAGGCGACTGGGCTTGACGGCGAAGACTTCTCTGCTACGAATCGAAGAACCACAACACTGGATTCGTCATTATGACTTCTGCCGTCCACTCCCTCGCTACGCTCCTCGACCATCAAGAGCATCAACTCCGCCAGACCCATGTCGAAGGCTGGATCGCCCAACAAAACGCGGCTGGCTTTGGCATTGATCAGCACATGACCGACGCCCTCAATGCGTATCTTGATGGCCGCTTCGATCTACTTGCATTGTTGACAGAGCTTCGTCGTCCTTATTTGAACTGAGTCTGCCAACGGATGTCGGCATAGGCATCTGCGCCACCGAAGCCTGATCAACAGAAGTATCCATGCCTGGCCCAGGGCGCTCTCGCTGGGCCTGTTCCGCCGTATGGCCATCCGGCACGCTCAACAGTCGCCCCTCTTGGCGGTAGCGGGACAGAAGCTGCTCAAAGCTTGCTTGTCCTTGGACAAAGATCCCGTTGCCTCTCATCGCTTCCAAGCGTTCCGTCAAGGGCCGATGCTCAACCGCCTTGCCGATGCCAGCCTGTTCAAGGTGTGCATTGATCCGATGAGCGATCATGGCGCGGATCCATTCGATTTCCTCCTTGCCATTGATGCGCCCATCGAGCACCCGCGTCTTCTGGGTCAAGCCAGAGGCTTGCATGCGCCTGGTTGTTGCAAGCAGATGGGCGTAGAAGTAGCGAGGATCGTCTTTGGTCGGGCGATGGTGACTCGCTTGCAGGGCAAAGCCAAAGCGCTCAATCAGGCGATGTGCGATATCCAGGGTAAGGTCCCAGCGCTTTGGGTCATCAAGCTCGTGCGGCAGCGCGATGGCGAAGTCGCGACACACGGTGCTGTTGCAGCGTCGCTCTGCGGCTTCTGCAGCGGCCCAAAGTGCTTGCGGGTCATCGGCCCATGCAGGCGAACCAAGTGGCGCCATGCAACGCGATTGGATGATGCCTGCCCTACCCCGGTAGTCGTGGCGAGCGTCCGACTTGGGATCGGTGAGCAAGTAGCCGCCGCGATAGGCCGCAGCTGCGATCGCAGAGTGCCCCTTTGATCGGCTATAAGTTTTGATGCGGGTGTGGTAGATGGCCATGCGTTTCTCCTGATGTTGGAGAAACACTTTCTCTAGATTTAGAGAAGCGCAAGGCCTTTGGGATCACTATTTTTCGCTGCTTTCGTTGCCTAACTGATGGAACTAGCTAGCAGTTCGATCGACCTCAAAGATGCGTCTCAAGCTAACGAAAGGCCGAGACGGATGGGAGAGCTCAGCGCTCCATGTAGCAAAGCGCTTAACCGCGCCACGGGGATGGACACTACGGGGCTGTCCATCCATGCCAAACGCGATCTTGTCGCCGTCCCCCCATTGGCTGGGCATTTGACCAACCACCACCGGCCCATGTGGCGTAAGTGATAGTGATGCGGTATCCACCACGTCATGTGCTGGGAGCGCTACCTCTTTCACTGATGCGAACCATCCGAACGGCTCAGCCAGAGTCAGACATCGAGTCATGCCCTCTCCTACCTTGAAGAGCGAACCTGCGCGCTCGCCTTGGAGCATCAAGAAAGCGAGAACAGGGTCGCCTTCTTCCTGCTGATTGTTGACCAACATTGCCCAACTCTCTCGGAACAGAAAGATGCTGCCAGGTGATAGGTCATTGGGAAGCCGATCTGCAAAAGCTTGTGCGGGAATGCTCATCGATTTCTCCCGGTTGACGTCATGTTGGACGTCAGTTGATCCAGCGGCGGCGCAAGAGCACGACCAGGTCTTCTACGATGCGCTGCGCGTCCATGGACAGCGCCTGCCTGACTTGATGTGGTGGCGAAAGAAGCATGGGCTCTTGGTGCTCACCCTGTCGCCAAGGCACTTGCATGCTGTTCGGGCTGGCGTCGTGCTCAGCGCGAGTCCTCCAAGCGCCGGCGTGCTCTCCGATTAATCGCACTGCCGGCACCACGTGGGTAAGCCGTTCGGTAGGGTCAATCTGACCCAGAAGCCAAGCGGCATAGGCGATCGCCGCTTCAAGCTTCTCTGCGACGCTTTCTTCCAAGACCACCGATAGCCCCATGTCGCGCTCGGGAGGTGGCACGGGCAAGCTCAGGAGCACATCCCCATTCGGCCAGAGCCGGATCGACGCACCTTCGCTGCGTGGACCTTCTTGGGCCAAGAGCAACGCGTCTCCCTCTAAGCGCGACTGCATCCCCAAGCCACGATCAAAAATGGAGGGTTTTCCGAAGAGCGCATGCTGTTGCATGGCCTCCAGAAGGGGCTGGGCTTCCATCTCGGCGGGGCGAAGCACTGTTGTGTCCGGTCCAGCTGCAACAGCAAGCTGCAAGACCGTGCCACTTTGCTGATAGCCGCGCTCGATCCGTGGGAAGAGCGCCAGTGCACGATCGCGCAATCCTGTGGGATCGAGGAGCGCCACGGCCTGCGTCAGCTGGAACCGATGGATGGCGCGAGTTGCCTTTTGCCCCAGGTCATCCGCTGAGACAAAGCCATCCCAGAGCTGACCACCTTGCCACTTGCCAATCTCCTTAATTAGTTCGGCTTGATCCGGTTCCGCTTCCACGCCGGACTGCACGAACATCAGAAGTGGCTTGCGGCTCCGGGCCTCATGCACCTCTTCGTGCGTTGCTGAAACGCCTCCTGCCTGCTTGGTCCCGTAGCGCGGTCCAAGAACGAGGATGACAAGATCCGCATCGCGCACGCCACTCAGACATGCGACTTGGGGAGAGCTGGCTCGGGCGCCGAAATCCTCCGCCATGATGGCTTGATGACCGAGAAGCTCGATGGCCTGCTTGACTGCCGCACGCTCGGCTTCCATACCCGTGATAAGCGAACTGATGAATATTTTCATATCTTGACCATTTCGAACCGTGGAATGACGCTAACCCTCGCCCGGCGAAAATCAGGTGACTGTCATCCTGGAAGCTGGGCCACTTGCTCTCCGTTGTTGCTAGTCCCCGGGCCCATTTCAGACCACTTATGTCTCAAATGCTCAGACTTCCTTTCAAGAGTTTGCAAAAGCCCAAACGCCATAAATCAGATTGCCTAACTGTCTTCTTAAGAATTATTATATTAGGTAGAGCCACTTAATTTATCTGGCGTTCATTTTATTTGCGTGAGATATCTCTCGCTTTTTTGCGATTTGTTACTTTTAAACACTACAAGCACGTCTATGGCTATTTTAATCAAATCAAACAAAAATCCCCGCGCCGCCTACATTATTCTATACAAAAAGACCAAACAGATTTACTCATCTTTGCAGAAATTCGCACCGCAAGAAGATCCGGCTTAGGCAATCTTCCTGATCAAAATTCTGTCTCTTTTTTGTATTGACGAAAATCGCCACTGCCTTATCACAAATCTACCTCCACACACGGATAAGTAGATGCCTTTGCAAATTCCTCAATTACAGCACTATCTGCAACACCCCGTTGGCGATCTTTTTATCGAAGAAGTCCGTAGCGGAAAGTCCGCTTTTAAGAATATTCGCATCACGAGCCAAGCTGGCGCAGTCTACTTTCAAGATCTCGTTCAAGCGACACTCGACGATCAAGAGCGCAAGCGCCGACTTAGACGCTCAGGAACGCGCTATGCAGAGCCTTTGCCTCCGGCAACTCCGGCCAGGCTTCTTTCAAAGGAGGTAGAAGACTTCCTCAATGACAAGGATCGCCAAGGCGTCATGCGGACGACTATCGACGCCTATCGGCGAACACTCGCGATCCTTCAACGCGTGACTGGCAACATCTCCGTCGCGCGCATCAATCACACGCATATCTATGAGATGTGGGATCTGTTGCGCTGGGCCCCTGAGAACTTCATGTCCAATCCAGCCTATCAAAAGCTTGACGTCAAAGGGTTGATCACTAAAGGGCAGGCCTTGGGCAGAACACAGCCAGCCAACGCTACGCTTGAATTGCATCGCCGCTTCTTGAACTCCTTCTTCAACACGCTAGACGATGCCAAAGCTATTCCTCATTCGCCGATGGCAGCGTTCAAAGCTCCTCGTGCCGACCTTCTCATTGACCACGACGAGCCAGAGCGTCTGCTCTCACCAGAAGAAATCCAGAAGATCTTCAACCCGGAGACCTTCCTGCCGTGGGCCAGAAAATACCCGCACAGATGGTGGTGCCCGCTCATTGCCCTTTTCACGGGCGCTCGGATCAATGAGATCGCGCAGCTCAAAGTGGCCGACATCATGCAAGACCAAGGCGTGTGGTGCTTTTCGATTCAGAAGACCGTGGATGAGGACTTGGCGCAAAGCGCAGGCAAACGCAGCCGGCAAAGCCTCAAGGGCAAGAGCGCCATCCGTAAGGTGCCGATCCACCCAAGCCTCATCCAGGCGGGCTTCCTCGACTTCTTGGCCGACATCAAAGCGTCCGGCCACCCGCGCCTCTTCCCCAATTTGTCGGCCGGCACCTGCCGCAAGACAGGCGAGCCAAACGGGCGCTACAGCCAGGGCTTTGTGAACCAGTTTGCGAAGTATTTGAAGGAGCTTGGCTTTGGCAAAGGCATCGGATCGCATGCGTTCCGGCATACGCTTGCAACCGAACTAGACGCCAAGGGCGTGCGGGTAGAGCACATCGCATTGATCACAGGCCACTCTCTGAGCAAGAAGGCGCCTGTGCTCCAAGACAACTATGTCCACAAGTCGTCAGGAAATGTTCGGAAGATCCAGATCGAGGCGCTGGATCAGTATCAGCCGTCTGTGACACTTCCAGGCTATGTGCGCGGGCAATTCAAGGAACGACTCAGCAGAGATGCAAAGATGTACCCATGATTTTTGCTGTATATTTTTGGTCCACCCTACCCAGTCGATAGATCAACCGGAAGGTGCTACTGGCTGCGCAGGAGGACGACCAAATCTCGACTCTTCTCCCCAAAGTGGGACATTCTCGGCCCGCTTCGTAAGGTGAATGAGAAGGTCCATTGTCTTAAGTGGCAGATTTTTTTTCGTCTTTAAAGCATCGCAAACACGTTCAAAATTCTGCCTTTCGAATTCCAAGGCCGTATCGATCGTCCAGCTCACATGCTGGCTCATATCGTCAAGCAGCCGGCCTGCTGCGAAAGAAATGTAGGATTGAGCATTCTCAAGAAGCCGCCACGCCAAATCATCGCGCTCACCTTGATGGACAAACACATTACGGGCCCGATATATGCGCATGATCTGCCACTTTACACGCTGCTCTGACCGAGACAGCGCTTTTCCAAGCGCCTGAGGATCATGACTTTCCTCCCAAGCGTTTTGAAGGTGGTAGCAAAGAAGTGGATTGACGCCGCCGATACGCAGCAGAGCTAGTATCCCCGGGTTGTCTTTGAGGCCTGTAATGCAGCTTAGAACATCCTCTCTCGCGACGTGCCCCTTCGTTGAGGCTGGCATTAAAGCAAAGTCAAGCGCACTCTCAGTGAGCCGCTTAACATCCAAAATACACAAAGCAAGATAAGTCACAGTCTTATGAATGCGCCGAGACGTAACTACTGGCGCGATGAGGTGCATGACGCGCTCGCCGATGTTAGGTGGTCCTTTCGGGCCGACCATCGCTTCGAGCGATGTCCAAAAGTGACTCAAAGCTGCTGGCGGATCATTACTATCCAATCCGAGCGCGTGTGCGCTCAACATATTCTCAAGTCTGCCGCTCAGCCGTCCCCCTAACTCATTAAATCTCTGCCTTGTAGTCCGAGCAAAGTCATTACGTGCAAAAAGACCGTAATGCGCCGCTGCCGAAACGTCGACCGCATGCATGCCACTGTCGGTTTCAACAAGCACCTGATGACTGAGTCGATGATGATTGCCATTGGCATATAGCGATAAGACGTTCAGCAATAGCTGGAAGCGCAGCCTCGCGCGCTCTGCTGCAAGACGCGGCGTCATCGCAGTTAAAGAAATCTCAGCCAAATAAAGCTCTGAGTGCACATGATGCCAAGCCAGTGCCACCTCGCTTGTTCCGAGGCGTGACACACCAATACGCGAGAAATCTCCGCCAGCCAGAAGTGCATCGATCTTGCTGACATCCCCGCTTACAGCGATGAAGCAACTTTGATTTTGCTCTGGCGTGGTAAGTCTTTGATAAATTTTATCAAGCCACGCAGCAGGTTCGATAGACAGATCGACTAAATTTTCATCTGACAAAAATTCATCGCGCCGACCGAGTTGGTGAGCACGCGTCGCCATCATCCCAAGGCTACGTAAAAGAAAAGACTTCTGTTTGAGTTCTGGCTCAATTAGCGATAAAGCGTGCTGGTAAAAGACAGCTAAAGGATTGCCACTGAGATCTAATACCAGCCGTGCACTCTCTGCGACTCGATGGATATCGTCATGCTTGACCGTCGTAAAAGCCGAAAGAGTCTGCACCGCATGCTTGGCAGCACTTGCTAACGGCAAACGCATAATCGCAGAAGCTTCGTCTCGGATCTCTTCGCAAATGAGATGAACATGCGCAAGCCACTTCGAGTCCACTCGTGCCAGCTCACACACACGGTAAAGCTCGCTCAACAGCGAGAACGGATCAAGTGCTCTGGCCCGATAACTATCTGGCGACTGAGGGTCGAGTAACTCGCGCCAAGCCTGCTCCAAGAAGAGCGTGTCGCGATTGACAGAATTGTCCTGCAACACCCATTCGGGCAGCCAAATAGCCATGCCCAGACCCCGTAAAAGGACACGGGCCGCACCACACTTGGTGGATTGGCCCGGTCTGAATAGAAGGTTGTCTCGCGACGTGTGAACATAGTAACGCAAATGTGACAAAACGCAAGAGGGGCAGCGCCTTCCTGAGAACGAGGATGGCATCAGAGCGGGAGCGACTTTTCAGAGGCGAGACACACGGGGGCACGTGGCAACTCACAGCGGCTAGGATCTCTGCGTCACCTACAAGCGATGCGCGGCATTTCCGATCATCTCGCGCAAGCGTTCTCTCATGACGCCATAGAAGGCCTTTTTGAGATCGAAATCCGACGCTTGTTCGACGCCCGAGCGCCCGGGATGGAAGTAGAGATCACAAGCCCAAAAGCCATCATGGAAGCGTCCACTTGGTTCATCAGGCACTTCGTTCAAACCAGCATACCAATGTGGATGGATGACCTGGGCCCGCCAGCCACCGATCTGTGGAACCTTAAAAATTAGGTCCACCCCATGGAGCTGAGCGAGGATTGATGGATCCAAAAACATCTCAACACGTCTCGCGCGTTGATCATACTGATTGGGTCGGTAGACGCGACAACGAAAGCCCGGTAACACCGATGCAAGCACTGCACGAGACAGTGCCGCGTGAGCGTTCTTACGAACTTTGCGATCGTCCTTCTGATCTTCTGGGTCGTAGACGAACAGGCCTCCCTGCCACTCATTGTCTATCAAACGCGCAGTGACGATGTTGCGCCCAAATGCTTGCCCTTTCTCCTGGTGTAGCTCGTTATCTGGGAAGCTCCGATGCTGCCAAGAAGAATCGACCCGAAACTTCTCTCTACGGAAAGCATCGCCGGGCTTCCCGCTGAAAAATTCAGGCAGCACCACGACAGGCGGGCGTGCCCAAACATGTCCATCCAGCCCGCTAAGGGCAGCATGAACCTCATAGGTCGTGTTTGTGTAACGGGGATGCTGACGACTGGGATCAAACGCAATGTTTAAGTCCAGTCGAACACCGGAGGCCAACGCACCCACAGCCTCAGCAGTCGGCCAAGAATTGGTCATTTGCGCTAGTTTCATGACGAAGGTAAGCATATCGAAATTAATCCCTATCCAGTCGGGCTTTTGATCGATGTGAGCAAGCCATGCAGCCTCGCTATTGAAGCCAAAGGCGCGAATCGTGGCTTCGCGAATTCGATGCGGACTGATACTAAAGTGCTCACTACAAGCACGATGAAGCGTTTCGGACAGGCGCAGCACGGCCTGCCGGTCAAAGCTGGTCATAAGATATTCCTCAATTTGGGCACAGCGAGGTATTGCGATGCACCAATGGCGCATGCAGCTGGTCATTTGCAATGGACGGGGCTAGAAAAGCCCTAGCAGCCTCAGCTGCGGAATCTTGATGTCATCTCTGGCTCCTATGTGTTTTGACGGTAGTTCTGGACCTTGACTGCGGTTTCCCCAAGGCCCCCCGTTCAAAACAAGGAGCATCAGATCGTAATGAGCCCGCAGCAACTCGGGGTATGGACCCCTGGCTATTGCCAATGTCGAGAGTTGCACATGCCAAATGGGCCGTCAAGAACCAGAGAGGACTTGCAAGCCGCAATACGCTCACGCTGGTCAAGCGCCTGGCAGTGCATTGGCATGGGAAAACCGAGATGCGTTGTGTAGGCAACTTACGACTGCGGCCCGCATGGCTTCTCTTGGCTGCTTGATCTCTTCATCACGCTCTGCCCCCCGGACCCTCGGAAGTCTTACTAAGGGCCAGAAGCTTTCGTCTGCGATTACCCCCTCCCAGAACCTCCTCACTGCTGTTGTCATGCGCCAGACCTTTGAGATAGTGTCTTCGGGCAAATGGACTTACAGGGGAATAGGATGATCCGGCTTTGTTTGTTTGATCTCGACCAGACGCTGGTCGATACCGAGGACATGAAAGAACTCCGTGAGGCTGGCAAGCATCGTGACGACGCAGCCTATGCGGCCGAGGTCGGTGCTGCTTTCAGGAGCCGTCAGCGAAACATCATTGATGAAGTCACATTACTCAGACTGCGCTCAGAATTTTCCGAATTGAAGCTCGGCATATTTACGAGATCACCCAGGCGCTATGTCGATGTGGTGCTCACCAAGGCCTACTCCCAGACCAACTGGGATGTCGTAATCGCTTACGAAGACGTGCGGCGTTGCAAGCCTAATGGTGAGGGCATTCATAACGCCATGATTGCATTAGACATGAACGACACAAATCAGCTCCCTTATGTTCTCCTCGTGGGTGACGGAGACGTAGACATTAAGGCGGCTTACAACGCGGGGTGCCGCGTGGCATTGTTTAAGAAGGGTTGGCCGCGCAGCTATCAGAAGACTCATTGGCGTAGTCTTTCATTGCTCCCGGACGTGATATTAGGAGATCAGGAAGAACTTCGGACCTGTCTAGAAGATCCCTTGCCCGGGCTGCCCTGCTTGGAACGCTTACTGGACGCCGGAATGCCGGCCACTGCAAAGCCACGTTTTGATGAGATTGGCAAATTCTTTCCGGGTGAGAACGCACGGCATGTCGTGCATGTAGCCGGGCGCTACTTCACCTTCTGCGAAGCCTTGAAGTATCGAAGAGACTGGCATCGCCTATCTCAGGCCATCCAAGACAACAAAGATGCGGTGATCTTTCCCTCGGAATGGATCGAAACAATCCGGAGCTTTATCGCCTTCCACTACCTCATCCTTACTTCTGTATTGCCCTTCAGCGGAACCGGTCCAGAATTGGTCATTACGGTCATCCCTGCCAGGCCTGACCGGTCGCACCGGCTTGCACATCTGTTAGCACAGCTACAGGCGTCGTATGGCACCAACCCCAGACTCAACCATTTGCGATTGACATTCAACCCCAATGTGCTCGGCTACCGGCCGGGGGTGCAGTCTCAAAGCCACGATCATCTAAAGCAGGAGGCGCGCTTCGCCAACGTTCGTGATCACCTCTACGTTGCCAATCCAGCGGAAGTGCAAGGCAAGAGGTTCCTAGTCATCGATGACGTGACAACCACCGGATCAACCCTGTTGTATGCCAAAAAATACCTCACCGACGCAGGTGCTAGTTCCGTAGACTGTTTCAGCCTGGCCCAGACCGTATCAGACCCCTTGAAATATCAATGAGCGAGATCTCACCAACCACCGGCAAATTGCTGGCGCTGTCCATGCTCAAAGGCATCGGGCCTGTCACGCTGCGCAAGATGGCAAGCATGGCAAATTTCGAAACCGCCACACCCGAGAGCATGTCCTACCAGTTCCCGGCAAACGCCGCCACCTTGCGCGACAGCGTGGCCTGGAAGCACGCATTAGACGGAGCAGAGAAGCAGGTCGAACAGGCAGAGCGACATGGCGCTCGAATTCTTTCGCCCCTCGACCCGGACTATCCCACCTTGCTTGCAGCGACGAAAGACGATCCATTTTTGCTGTTTGTGCGCGGCACGCTCGCACCTGAGGCAGCTAAGTCAGTGGCAGTCATTGGCACACGTGAGCCTACTAAGCATGGCGCTCTCATCGCCGAAAGAATTGCTCAATATCTGGCTGAGCAAGGTTGGAGCGTGGTCAGCGGACTAGCTAAGGGCTGTGATGCCATCGCGCACCGGGCGGCGCTCGACCATGACGGGCATACAGTCGCTGTCTTGGCCCATGGCCTGCATACCGTAGCACCCAAGACCAATGCACGGTTGGCAGAGGATATTCTCAACAAGGGCGGGGCCTTGGTCTCCGAATACCGGTTTGGCGTAGAGCCTCGTCCTGAGTTCTTTGTCAAACGAGATCGAACTCAGGCAGGCCTTGCCCAAGGCGTCGTCATGGTTCAATCAGACCTTAAAGGTGGAAGCCTGCACGCTTCACGCGCGGCGCTAGACTATGGTCGTTGGCTGGCCGCGCCCTACCCTACAGAGTTGGATCGGATAAATGGCGAGCCGAAGGTCCAAGCAAACCTTACATTTGCTGATGGGTCGAAACAGGATCGGATGGATCTGCTGCGCTGCCCAGCAACTGCGCTGGATCATCTTATCGTCCTGCGCAGCCGTGAGGATTATAGCAAGATGCTCCTGAGCGATTCGACGGAGAAAATATTGTTAGATCCTATGCAAGGCGGATTGATCTAATCTATCCCTCGCAGGGTAGATGCTACATTTGCTATTTCAGCCAAATTGATGCCGCAGGAAAGTGAGATTAGGCACTTTCGAGCTTTGGCAGCACGTGCTCGTCCCAGAAGCTTGCGCGCGCAATAAGGCATGGAATATAGCCTTCATAGGCTCGGTCAAGGATGGCCTTGAAGCGTGCGTGATAGCCATCCAAGTAATTACACCAGGAAGCTAACTCTTCCGTAGCTTCATCGATCCCTTTCAACGGAATCTCGTCAATTTCTTTGAGCGCCTGCAAGTAGTCAGCGAACTTGCCTGCGGCGACCTCATAGCTGTTGAGTTCCTGCACGACTGGCACATCCTTATAGGTCCTCTCGATCATCGAGTGTGCTCGAACGGACGCCTCAAGCAAGTTCTTATTTAGCAACTGAGCGATAGCTAAGCATCGTTGCGACGTCGCACGAAAATCGCTTTCGTCTTCCCTAACTTCAAGCCCCCCCCCTAGTTGAGTCAGCCAGCGAAACGCATCGCCAAACCTGAAGCGAGCTATCCCAGTCCGATTAGGCAGCAGCTTACTTGTCTGGTCATACACGCAGGAACGCTCAAGCTGCGCAAAAGCGCCCACCACTGAATTCGCCCAGTCCTTGACACGGGAACACGTTTGCCAAGCAGACGTGTATTTACTCTTATAGTCATCGCGAATGACTGCCAGCTGGGCGTCGAGCGAGTGATAGTCGATAGCCGACATGCAGTAGCGCAGTATCGCTGCTTCATCGGAGACATGCGCCAGCGCCACTGGATCGGACAGACCACCTGCCTGCTGATAGCGTGATACTTGATCCACAGTTTGCAGCGCATGCTCGATGGTGCCTCCACCGATCAAATACTCACGGAGGAACAAGTAATCGCTGAACGGAGTGATTTGCGAGAAATTGCTTTGCACGTCAACCTGCCTTGGATGGGTGCCGCGTTTATTTGGAAGCCCGGCGCGGCACGCTGCCGGGCTTCCTACACAGCCTTAATAGTCAGGCTGACACTTTTGGCCTCAGTGCTCAGTCGCGTAGAGACAAACGGACGCCACAAATGCAAAGCAACGTCCAATAAATTGGCGCGGAGAGAAGGACTCGAACCTTCTAGCCTCCCCTTGGTCACGATCGTCAAAGTTAAGCGCATTCGTCCTTCAACTTGGGTTGTAGCTCTTCCCCAACTGGGCTCCGCGAGAGGCACGCCACCAACCAACCAGACCACAGTGCACTTTTGAACCACCCGCGAATGGACAAACCGAGGAGCCATCCATGCGTCTCGCTTCTTACCCTAGCTTGCTGCCCATTCAAGACCACTTCGGCACTCTTACGAGCACCCATGCATCCTTCGTCTACAGCGTGTGGAACAACGTATTCAATGTGTGTGTTTGAAGTCATATTCAGCTCCTTAGTGATGACAGATGCTTTGACCACCAGGGAAGTCTGCAACCCAAACTGGGACTCGAACTGCGCCTCCCTATGCGCCGCGTTTGGCACCAAGAAGGTAGGGGGCTAAGCACCCCTTGATCAAATTATAACCCTAAAAAGACGGCACTAGCAACTTAACTCGCATAAGTTTTGCGCGTTACGCACCGTCCTGCAATATTCATCTTTCTAAAGAAGCTTTTACCGATGATTATTTCAAGAATTTATATACTAGCCGCCTCAGCTTGCAGGCACTAATAAAACAGTCGCTACGTCACGAACTTCAACGAAATGCTTAACAACCCTCAATGCACCGCATCGCCTGTTTTCTTATATTACCAATAAATAAAAAGGCAATGTAATCGCAACCTGCCAATTATGTATCGATAACATGCTAAGAATACAAAATTAGCCACGCACTGAGTCACCGCATTAGCCACGGCTGTTAATTTCCATAAAATCCGTGGCGGATCTAAAAACTAGAATAACAATTAAGACAAATCAGAACAAGCATCAAAATCCACCCAACCTTTTCTTATACATAGCCCAACTAGCCATCAAATGGACCAGTAAAATCAGAGAAGCAACAAAAATTTGCCATTGATTCGCACTAAATTCCGCAAATACCTTTTCCAGAAAGTTTTCAGCATCTCTCAACGCTGCAGCCTCCACATCTTCAAGATGCTGTCGCATATCTAACTGCATCGCCTCATATGCTTTATTTTTCACAAGCTCAATTACTCGCTCCGAACTTTCGCAACGCCCCATGACATTCTTATAACGCCACACTGCCTCGTTGCAATAAAAATTCGCATTCACACTTTTCTTCTCTTTTTCTTTTGAACAAATACTTACCGCATCTATAGCCCGGTCAATTCTCGACCTCTCCATCTTACTGGCATAGACCTTGTTTCGCTGAGCAGACTCCTGATCGACATACCAAATCAAACCGTTAAACGAAAACACTGAAATTATGGCTACTGCTACACCAGCCAGCGCTATAAAAAATAGCCGCCTTGCTGCCGTTAGACGGGAGCGGCTGGCAAATTTTCTTATGGCGCGATACAGCGCCAGAAGATATTTTTCTATCACCTCTAAATTTGGCATGTGAATCAATTCTTTGTCGGAGTGTTCAAAAAATAGAGCGGCCGAACTATTTAATTATCAACCAAATTTCTTCGCGCAACTCTGTAATCTTCTCAGCAAGACCTACGTCATACTCCTTTTCCTCCGGAGCAAACTCATCCTCGGAAATTGAATTCATCTCTACCTCTAAGGACTCAAGCGCATCATCCATGGAAATCAGCTCTCGCCGATGCCTTTCACAGATGTCATTCTTTATTAGAAAATCGAGATCACTGACTCCTCCGCTGATCCTTTCTTTAGCAACTCGCTCTTTGGCTTCAGCGTTCCACTCGTCAAGTAAAGCTCTAACCTCATCAAGATCAATCATCGAAGCTCCTTTGGACCGATTTCGACCTACCCAAGCTTGAGCATATATTTTGCTATGACCTTCGTATACCCATCTTCTAACTGAGCCAAAAGTTCATATCCATCTAGCATGATGTCCGGTTAACATCCCTAAGAGGAGTGCTAGAGGCAGGGGGCCACGTGGCGAGACGCAGAAAGAAACAAGGCTCAGGCCTCACCGTGATCGTGATCGCCTTGGCGATCATCGCGATGGTGCCGAGACAGGTGTGGATTGCCCTCGGCATTACTGTTGTGGTCGCTTTCGGGCTCTACCTCTTCGTGAAGTGGCAGGCCCAAAAGAAGCCGCTTGCCCCCATTGTGCGTGAGCCGACGCTCGCCGAACTTACTGGGTTGAAGTCAACTCCAAGCAAACCTCGCAGCTCTACAGCGCCGGCTCCCGCCAGCGCCAATCGGAAGATCCTGTCTTCCATGCTAGAGGCCGCTCAACCACCGATCGCTCCATCGCCCTCGCAGAGCAACAGGGTTGCCAGCGAGCGCGTTGCGGAACCGACTGCAGCGTTGAGCCAATCAGTCCCCCCTTCTCAGGCGGCGCCTCCACAGAACCCAGCTCTTGCTGCAAAGAACCGCCCTGGGAACTTGAGGACCGCGATGGCACACCTTGCCGAGCACGGTCCGACGACACCAGTAGCACCACCGACTCCTGCCCCTCCCGGGCAGGCGGAAATGTCTCCGATCATTCTGTCAGACACACGTGCCGCACTGGAACCGAGCGCCACAGGAAATTCTCAAGATCGTCCCGTCTCTCAGCAGCCCAACGGCAATTTACTTGAAGCAATGCGCGCTGTGACTGAGCAACCATCAATCAGTCGGCAAGCGAACTCTGCCATTGACGCCGCATCAGACGCTCCGCGCATCATCGTGCCCACCCCGAGCCGCCCACGCCCAACTGCTTCGCCTAGTCCAAGCGATCTAGGAACAACCAAGACACCAGACGCGCAAACCATCGCCTCGGCACCTACGGAAGCCCCGTCATCGCCGCAGCAACTGAACAGCAATCTTCTTGACGCCATGCGTGCAGTCGCTGCTAAAGCGGCCATACCTCGGCAGGCTCAATCTACGGCCGGCGCCGAACTCGAAGACCAACGCGGGATCGTGCCGATTGCAAGCCAACCAACGCCAACTGCTGAAAGAGTTGAGACGATCCCAGCACTGCCACCTGCATTGCCGCCTATTCCTGTTCCGACGAGCGAGACACAGGTGTCATCCATTCCGCCACCGTTGCCTGCGGCCTCCCGCACGGAACCGGCGAACGCCACGGACGAACTTCATCGCACCAGCATCGCCGGCAGTGCACCCGCCAAAGAATTCTTGGTGCCCAAGCCTCCTGCGGGCTGGGAGAAGACGCGTTGGGTGCAGCCGGGCGAGATCATCGAAATTCGTGAGGTAGAAATCTCAGGTGGGCTGTTCTACGCGGGGATCAATCTCGCTACGCCAACAGGCGGAGACGAACCGAGCTTGGTCAATGGCCGCCTTTCTGTTGCAGCAACTGGCGACTATCGCGAGCCAAGTGGCTATTGGGGAAGCTACGCTGACCTATCTGCCACTGAACGCCGCGCTTACATCAATTGGCTGGCTTCTGATCGATCCGATCCCGAATGCAACAGCACATATGTGCTCCGGTTCCTGTATGGCCTCGAAAGGCGGGTTGTGCTCGATGGCGTCAGAGAGCCCGATTCGAAGCAGGACTGGCCGGTCATCAAAGCAACGCTCAGGCAGCTCGATGCCGTTTACGGCAAAGCCGATGGACGAATTCGAAGCTACACCAACAGCTTGCTCGACTGGATGGAACTCGATGACATTGAGGACAAACTTTACACCAAGCCGCTTCCCCGCTTTC
Organism: Xanthomonas sp. NCPPB 1826; assembly: GCF_056725285.1. Taxonomy (NCBI): domain Bacteria; kingdom Pseudomonadati; phylum Pseudomonadota; class Gammaproteobacteria; order Lysobacterales; family Lysobacteraceae; genus Xanthomonas; species Xanthomonas sp. NCPPB 1826. The sequence goes on along the minus strand of NZ_CM161521.1, from coordinate 1,825,773 downwards.
AGCGCACCCATGAGCTTCCGTTTTACCTCCGCCTAGCCTTGGGTCAATGCTCCTTGGATCGTGCCCCGGTTCCCGCACCCTTGGCCCTTGCCTGGGCGCGCCTCAGCCCAGAAGTCTCCATGCGCACTCCTACTGTCCGCTGCGCTGAAGAATTCGATCAGCTCTTCGTTGAGCGCTACCGGGAGCTTTTTGACGCGGGGTTGGTCCTGCCCAAGAACCGCACCAAGCTTAAATTTTCGAGGCAGACCTTTTCTCCTGCTTTTTATGGCACCAGCTTCAAGCCCAAGACGTTTGGCGAGACACCCGATGTCACAGCGCTCACCGGGCCCATCAAGAAGCTCAACGAAATCGTCCAGCAATGCACGGATGAACTCGGCCCGCTGAGTCGCCTTATCAACAAGAACCCCGACGCTCGGAATACGCTGGATGGCTTGCTACACCTGCCAACCAGCATTTGGCCTGCCCCGCGCAAAGCAGCGCTCCAATTGCTGGTGGACGAGGTTCAAGGTCGTGCGATCACCCTGCCCCTGAGCGAGCTTGCCGATCGCTTCGGCAATGGTGGAGCATCGCTCAACCGAGAAAAGATCCGAGACCTTGCCAGGACGCTTGAGGCAGCTCACATCGGAATGGAACCCAACGTGCTCGAAGGCGCGCGGGCGCCTGGCGATGCTGATCCTGTGGTCCTCTTCGCGTTGTTGCCCGGCCAAACCCATCAAGCCCAAAGCAGCGCGTATCAAATCGCACTGTTGACCTTGCAACTTGCTTCCACGGTTGCACAAGCCGATGGCGATTTCAGTGCACACGAAATCGAACATCTTGGCCGAGAGATTGATGCATGGAGTCACCTCAGTCCCGCCGACCACAAGCGCCTTCGTGCGCATCTTGTATGGCTGAGCCAAGCACCAATCACTCTGGCCTCGCTCAAGAAAAAGCTTGATCCATTGGATCAACCCACCAAGGAAACAATCGCAGCCTCAATGGCAAGCCTTGCGCAAAGCGACGGTACGGTCTCGCCAGACGAAATGCGCTTCTTGGAGAAGGTTTACAAGACGCTCGGCGTGGAGACCAAGCGTGTCTTTAGTGACGTCCATGCCGTGAGCGCGGGAAGAAGCACCACCAAGGTAGAGCCAGCAAAGCAGTTTCGCCTGGACCCCAAACGTATTGCCGAACTCCAACACGATACCGCCAAGGTCTCTGCCCTCTTGGCTGGCATCTTTACCGAGGATGTGCCTGAGCCCATCATCGAGCCCCAAGCACTGCCGCTCCCCAGTCAAGAAGCTGCTTCTACTCCTGGCCTGTTGGGTTTGGATGAAGCGCATAGCGCACTGCTGCGCCTCATGCTCTCCCGACCCAACTGGACGCGCTCCGAACTGGAAGATGGCGCTTCGGATCTGGAGCTGATGCTCGACGGCGCACTTGAACACATCAATGATGCATCGTTTGATGCTTATGACATCCCATTCTCTGAAGGAGACGATCCGGTGGAGATCAACCCAGAGTTCATCGAGAAAATAGAGCAATGAGCAACCCTATTCGTGCCAAGGATCGTGATGCGGTCATCCAGTCATTGCGTGCAGGTGTCGTGCCTCGTGCGGGTCAGCACCTGATCCAGGTTGGGCGCATTCGCGAAGTCGAAACGTTGGTCAGCGACATTGATCGCTTGGCCGATGGCGGCTCCTCGTTCCGACTGGTCGTTGGCGAATACGGTGCTGGCAAGACCTTCTTCCTCAACCTCGTGCGTGCCATTGCCATGGAGCGCAAGCTTGTTGTGGCGAGTGCGGACCTCAATCCCGATCGGCGTTTGCATGCCTCCGGTGGCCAAGCCCGTTCGCTTTATGCAGAGCTGATGCGCAACTTAGCTACCCGCACAAAGCCGGACGGTGGCGCGCTGCCAGGGGTCGTTGAGAAATTCATCGCGACCGCTAAGACCGAAGCCAAAGCAAAGGATGTTCCCACCGAACAAGTCATCCGCGCCAAGCTTGAGCAGCTGACGGAACTCGTTAACGGCTATGACTTCGCTGATGTCATTGCGGCTTATTGCAAGGGCTTTGAACAAGGCAATGAGCAACTCAAATCCGATGCCATTCGCTGGCTGCGTGGCGAGTTCTCCACCAAGACCGACGCCAAATCTGCGCTGGGTGTGCGCTCGATTGTCGATGATGCCTCGGTCTACGATCAGCTCAAACTGATGGGGCGCTTCGTGCGCTTGGCCGGCTTTAGCGGCCTTCTGGTGTGCCTGGACGAGCTCGTCAATCTCTATAAGCTTGCCAACGCACAGGCACGCAACTCGAACTATGAGCAGATCTTGCGCATGCTCAATGACTCCTTCCAAGGCACGGCAGTTGGCCTTGGCTTCGTGTTGGGTGGCACGCCTGAATTCTTGATGGACACCCGGCGCGGTGTTTACAGCTACCAAGCGCTTCAAAGTCGCTTGGCCCAAAACACCTTTGCCAAGGAAGGTCTGGTCGACTTCTCTGGACCTGTTGTGCGACTTTCGAGCCTCACTGCGGAAGACTTCTATGTGCTTTTGACCAAGATCCGTCATGTCTACGCAGGCGGTGATGCGGATAAGTATCTGCTGCCTGACGAAGCTGTCCAGCAATTCATGGAGCACTGCGCCAATCGGATTGGTGACAGCTTCTTCCGCACGCCCCGCACCACGATTACCGCGTTCATCAATCTTTTAGCGGTCTTGGAGCAAAACCCCGGCACGGCTTGGCAAACTTTGATCGGCGAGGTTGAGGTCAAAGAAGACCATGGCGGCGACGAAGATCTCGCGGTTCAAGGGGATGATGAATTGGCTTCGTTCAAGCTTTAATCCATGAGCCAGTCGAACGCCTTCTCTCTTCTTTCGCCAGGCATCCAGCGCTACTTGTGGGCAGAGCAATGGGAAGCCCTGCGGGATGTCCAGGAAATGGCCATCCCACTGATCCTGCCTGCCGATCAAGATGTGATCGTGGCTGCTAGCACCGCCTCGGGGAAGACGGAAGCGGCCTTCCTGCCAGCGCTGACGTATCTCGAACAGCAAACCCCAGCAGGTTTGATCGTTTACATCAGCCCCTTGAAGGCCTTGATCAATGATCAATTCGGTCGATTGGAGCGACTGTGCGAAGACCTCGACATTCCGGTGTGGCCGTGGCATGGCGACATCAGCAGCACAAGCAAACAACGCTTCTTCAAGAAGCCGCATGGCGTCGTTTTGATCACACCAGAGTCGCTGGAAGCGATGCTGTGCAACCGAGGCACCTCGGTTGCCGGCATCTTCAAGCACCTGGCTTACTTTGTGATCGACGAGCTGCATGCCTTCATCGGCAGCGAGCGCGGCAAACAACTTCAATCCTTGCTACACAGGATCGATACCATCGTTGGTCGTAAAGTGCCTCGCATTGGGCTATCGGCAACATTGGGTGACATGCAGGCTGCGGCGCGCTTTCTGCGTCCAGCGGGCACCGCCGCGATTGTCGACGCCCCTTCCGATGCGTCAGAACTTCTCCTTATCATCAAAGGCTTTGAAGAACCTGTTCCTCAAAAGGGCGAAGCTGATGACAAGAAGGAGAAGCAAGAACTAGCACCATTGGCTGTGGCCGAGCATTTGTTCAAAATCCTTCGCGGTAGCAACAACCTGGTCTTTCCCAATAGCCGCCGTGAGGTCGAGCGCTATACCCACCTGCTCAATGAGCTTTGCGAGAAAGGCGGCGTGTCGCGTGAGTTCTGGCCGCACCATGGCAGTCTTTCCAAAGAAATTCGCTACGACACTGAGGCTGCGCTCAAACAGAAGGATCAGCCAGCAACTGCCGTTTGCACCAACACATTGGAACTCGGCATCGATATCGGCGCGGTCAAGAGCGTTGCCCAGATTGGCACGCCCCCTACCGTTGCCAGTCTTCGTCAACGCATGGGAAGATCCGGAAGACGCAAAGGTGAAGCTGCGATCCTGCGCGGCTATGTGATTGAAGACGCCATCGACTCGCAAGCGGATCTTCGAACACGCCTGAGGCTCGACACCTTCCAGACTTTGGCCGTGGTCATGCTGCTCACCGAAAAATGGTATGAGCCGCCTGTGGTCAAAGGTGCGCATCTTTCCACCTTCATCCAGCAGCTCCTTTCCGCCATTGCGCAGTATGGCGGCCTGACTGCACCTCAGGCATTCCAGTTGCTGTGCGCCCCCAATGCCCCTTTCAATCAAGTGTCTCGTGATGCGTTTGTCGAGCTGCTGCGCCATTTGGGGCAGCAAGACATCTTGATCCAAGATGGATCCGGGCTCTTGTTGCACGGACCTGTCGGCGACCGGATCGTCAACCACTACTCGTTCTATGCAGCGTTCACGGTCGACGAGGAATTCCGGATTGTCGCTGCTGGCAAACCGCTTGGCACCCTGCCCATTTCCCAGATGCTCACGACCGGCCAGCGTATCTTGTTTGGCGGGCGCACCTGGATGGTCGAGCAAATCGACGAAGGCCAGAAGACGATCTACGTGTCTGCCACCAAGAGTGGCGCGCCACCGTTGTTCAGCGGCGGCGGCGGACGCGTGCATACCAAAGTGCGTCAAACCATGCGAGCGATCTATAAGGGAACACTGACGCCGACGTTTGTGGATGCGTGTGCGCAGCGCTTCATCGACGAAGGACGGACCAGCTACCAGCAACACAGCTTGGATGATCAACTCTTTCTGGATAGGGGAAGCGACATCCTGCTTCTCACTTGGCTGGGCGATGCGGCCAACGATGCAATCGCTTGCTTGCTCAATGCCAGGAACTTCAAGGCTCAGGGGAGCCGACTGGGGGTCGAGATCACGCGGGGTCCGAATGCCCATGAGAACATCGAGAGAGCGCTCAAGGCGATCGCCGCTGCACCAACCCCATCCATTGAAGTGCTATTGGCAGGCGCGAAAAATTTGGCTAGCCAAAAGTGGGACAATCTGCTTTCGCCCCACTTGCTTCAAGTGTCCTATGCCAGCTCGAACCTAGACCTTGATGAGGCGATGGGTTGGCTACGCAGCTCCTTCCCATCTCGCAGTTGATCTACGAGAACTATGCGCCATATCGAAATTGTCCGATCGAAGCGTTCCACCCCGTCACCAGAAGACGCGAACAGTGCATCTTCCAAGAGGTCGTGCTCCATCACCCGCTTCGTCGGTAGTCTGGCTGCCGTGACAACACTAGCTGGAATCGTTCTTCACGGCTGCGGGCATGTCGCTTACACAAGCTATCTCAAAGCCTGGGGCGTTCAGGCCGACCTATTTCCACAATCGGCCGACTGGAAGGTCGTTCGCGGCTACTATGCCGTTGTGCTTCAAGGGTTCGGAATGTTCAGTGCTTTTCCGTGGGGTTCAATAGCGATTACTTTTTTTACGTTATGGCTAGCTATCTGGGTTTACCGCCTCCCCGCACAATCGGTTCGCAATGGTCGCCTTCAGGATTTCTATCGGCGTCATCCACGAGTGAAGCTTGGCATCACCTCAGGAGGCATGGCTTTTTCAGGAATTTATCTAGCATTGACGCTGTATTCCGTTGGCCTGCTCGTTTCAACAATTCCAGGCGTAATTGGGGAGCGTTATGGGAAAGAGGAAGCAGTTACTGAGAAGCATCGCCTCCTTGGTCCGGTATCGCGAGGCGATTCAGAACTCTGGGAAAAAGGCCAACGAAAGATCCGAGGCCACATCATCGCCAGCAGCTCTGAGCTGATCGCCATCTACGACACCGACCTCCATCAGGTCCGAACGCTATCCCGTGGCGATTGGGAGATACGAAGAGTGGGTCTCTAGGAGCAGCGGCGTGAGGATTCTGGTGACATCCAGGCGCACCTGACAGCATCTGCTTACCTGCCAGCGCTACGAAGTGGTAAATTTTCTGTTCGGAATGAATTTTGGCAAAGGGTAGTCAACCATCCATCCGTCTGGATGATCATCTCCCATTGCCTCGCCGCATTGGAACGGAGTCGTCCATGTTCACAAGGAGATAATGCTGTGAGCCTTTCAGCCAATCAAATTACAGGACGAGCCGCTGAACTCGAGGTTGAGCAGCTCTTCAACAGCTGGGGATGGGTGGTTGGCACCGACCACATTGATGATGGCTACGACCTTCTCGTTATGCCTGATCGTGCTCTTTACAAGGGCGCTCGATTTTCGGTCCAAGTCAAGGGCGAGGCGAAAGTTGGTAAGAAGCGTAGCGTCACAGCACCAGTTGCTAAAAACCGTCTTCGTCACTATGCGGAAGACCCACAGCCCGTTGTTATCGTCAGACGCACTGGTAATGGGAAGCTCTATTGGGTTCACGCGCAGGCGTGGGCCAAAGCCAATCCAGGTCGACTGAGCGGCTCGGGCAATGCGGGTGTGCGGATGGACCTCAATCAAGAACTCAACGAACGCGAGAGCTTCGAACACTTCCTCAAAGCAAATCTAACGCCAGTTGCACAGCGGCATCATGCACTAGTTGAACTTGCGGAAGATCGGCGTGTCTACCTCAACTCTCTTGATACTAGCCTTGAGGTTGACGTTGGGCTCGTTGATGGGCGGGAGTGCTTCACTATCCGGGCCGCTGCGGGCGGTTCCAAAGCCCGCATCCAATTTGAAGCTGCTGCTGGTGAGGCTAACTTAAGAGCCCTGTCTGACGCCATTAGGCTAGGTAAGCCTGCAGAGATCCAGGTGGAAGATGTACGCTCGATGGGGTCTCCCCTTCTATCCACTCTCGGTTTAGATTACCGGGCCGGTGGAACGATATCTATCGAACCAACTCGACGCCGCACAGGATTCATTCGCCTGCATGCTGGTGAACGTCACACCGTATCTTCGCCAATCGTCACGCTTCCCGCTGAACTCTTTATTGGGCAGGAAGGCGTGTCAGTGGTGGCATGTCATCCAGATCACCTCATGGAGATGTCTACCGATTTCCATAAGCAAGGTGCCAGAGGGGGAAGGGTCGATTGGCGCATCACTTGGAGTGATGTGAGATTGTCATCGGTCCCGATCCGAGATCTCAACGCGCTGCGCGATTGGGAGTCATGGGCGACGTCAGTGGAGATCAAACAGTGTGCAAGGATTGAATTTAGTTTCGAAGGTTCGCACCACGTTCTTCCCTTTACGCTTGCTACGGTGCCGGAGCTCCAATTACTGATAAATACCGCCCGAACGTTTGGGAGGCTCCACCTTGTGGCCGACGCCGTCCAATCTTCCTTCCAATTGCCGCCTGGCTATGACATCACACCGGGCGAAATGGGAGATATCGACCTTGCTTATGCACTCTTGAAGGGCGAGACACTACCAGTTGTCATGGGAACACTTGAGTTTGAAGCCAAGGCACCGGTTGAAGCCACAGATTACGAAATCTTAGTTCAAACGACACTTCGAATTGAGATTGGCGAACTGCTTCTTGCCGAGCTTCCCGTCAAGATCGAACTTCCCGATTTCAAGGTAGTGCCGCTGGATGGATCGCCGATGCACAAGCTCACAAAGGAAGGAAAGCACCTCGGTATGCTTTCGCTCGACGACCACACCACTGCTCCACGCTCCACAGACTTAGAGAAGCCCAAATACTAAAATAGAGCTGATCTAATCTTTGCAACCGTCCGACTTTAGATGGTCACACGCTAGGCGCTCCTCAGCGTAAGAACTTGGGTATCGCGCTCGCCTCAAGGGACGATACCAAATGCTTTCAGCCTCTCGATGAGCTTGACGTAAGCTTCCGCGTTGATAAGCCTCCTGACTTTCTTCTCTTTCAAGACAATGCGTTCTCCGTTCACAACCAAGACGCCCCTTAGTAGTGCACAGGTGAACCGAACTTGTGTGATCGGAGGCAAATTCTTGATGCTGTTGTAAAACTGCGCGAAGAATGGGCTCTTGTCCCTGAGAAGAAAGAAGAACACAGCATAGCCACTCCTAGAGAGCGACATCAGCTTTTCAAAGGTTTCCAGCTCTGGAGGATGCGTGTCGATGACCTCAATGATCACGCCGGGATTGGCGCTTCCGGGACCCATCTTGGCGATGTCCCTTCCGCTGATGTCAGGTTGAATATACTTGCCATCATCAAAGCGAATTTGGTTCTCACCATACCATCGATACTCACTCTTCGAGAGCAATTTGAAAATAGTCTGCTCATCTCTCCCGTTGGCACCTTGATCGCCACCTTCGAAGACATACGTAACAAAACGCAGATCGCCTTTTGCCTGTGTCAAGCGATCAAGCAATCCTGCAACCGCCTTACCATGTTCGACAGTTGTTGGCGCTCGATCGCAAGCGGTGAACTTTTGCTGGCCGCCGAGCCTTCGGAAGTGCAACGCATCCCTCCGCCGCACCGGCACGACAATCGTCTCGCTCCCGTCTACCAAAACGCATAATTTCATTTGCGCATAGACATTATCATCAGCGATTTCATTCGCTTTGAAGGTCTTCCCTGTCTCGACATCCTTGGCTACTGTTATCGGCATTGCGGGGCCCCTACCTTGATCAGTCATGAGCCTAGCAAATTACAGACGAACAATCTCAGCACTGCATCCTGATGTAAAAACATTCTCTTGACTGATTTCAAATTTCTCCCAAAGCGCAACCTCCCGGCGTAAATTCTCGTAAAAAAGACAAGTTGCTTCTTGGATTACTCTCGCTGGATTAACATCGAGCTGATTTACAAATGCGCAAAGATCTTGATCTGAGACCCCCGTACTTGAAAAGACCTCTCCAAAAAGCTCGTAAGAAACGATCGACCAATCGGGCGTCAAAGCCCCATCTTCCAAACGCGCCCAGTCCAAGATCTGTTGGCATTTCTCGGGTGACCGCCTCATCAAGAAAGCGACCACACTCAAGCTTCGCTGTGTAATCAGGCGACGTCTCAATAGGAGCGACCAATCAGATCGCAATGCTTCAAGCGATGCCTCGTTGCCTATGCGCAACCCGCTGGCTCGTCTTAGGCAGAACAAATCCTGGGTGCTACACACCAAGCTGCAATCATGGCGAGAGAAATACTCGTCCAGCACGCCGCTCCAAACACCATCTCTGTCCAATTTCCCCGCCCCGCAGCACCCCTACTCGCTTCAAGCTAAGGCAAATGTCGACACGGTCAAGGCATTGACGACTTGGCACCTTGATCGTCACCCTGAATGATTTAGCCAGGCGGTTTCAACTCTGGATCGCAACACCAATGGTTGTGAAGTGGCTACACCAGGCTGGAAAAGCACGAAGAGATGAAGCGCAAGCGCGAGTTGCGTTACTTGATCACCGAGAAGCCCTCAAAGCTGAAGCAGATCAAGAACAAGCGCGAAACGCTAGTTTGGTTCGTCAAGGCGCGCTAGCGCGGCCTGACCAAGAACACCGCGCAGGTGCTGATGCTGTTTGCGCTGTCGAACCTGTGGCTGAAGCGAAAGCAGTTGATGTCTGACGTGGAGAAGGTGTGCCTGTAATGGGGCAAACACAACGAAAATGCGCGGAATCGTCGAAAAACCGAATGTCTGAGTGCTGTCTGCGCCACCGATGTGGCTTGCCACAGACTCCGGCCGCATTGATCAGACTATCCCTAGCGTCCAAAGCAATGCTACAAGCGCACGCTACGAGATGAGTTCATCGTCACCGGCTCTGCCGTATCGCTCTGCGCCACCCTTTTGCGCTCGTTGGATTGAAGCTCTCTGCGCTGCTTGGCCGTATCAACTCTGGCAATCGCCTCATCAAGCTTCGCCTCAATCGCTTCCTCTGTGATCAGGTCCCGCACATCATCTAAGTTCACTCGGCGCACCAAGATGTCGGCCACCTCATCATGGCCATTTTCGAGTGCGACGTGCAAAGCCAATTCGGGATAGGCGGTCTTGTGCGCAAATTCCAAGATGGATTTGACGATACCTACATGCCCGGTTCGTGCTGCAGATTGCAGCGCCTCTTCGCCAAAGTCACGGGGCGCACGGTGGGTTGTCACAATCGCTCCGAGCAAGGTGCGCACCAAGTGTTCATGACCTTTGGTAGCGGCCGCGTTGAGTCCCAATGAGTAGGTGTCTTCCGGATCGGGAAGGCCAGCTTCGATCAAGAACTCAACGACGTCGACATGGTTGTTCTCGGCTGCCGCTGCCAAGCCATGCTGCGCACATTGGATCTTGGATGAATAAGGCAACAGATGCTTGACCACCTCCACATGTCCTTCTTTGCATGCGGCAATCAATGCTCGACTGTCCTGTGCCTTGGCATCTGAGAACAGGACCAATTGAAAGACGACATCTGCATGACCACGGCGCGCGGCCTCATACAACGCAAGTGAGTCATGTTGCAGAGGGCTACACTCTTTGAGCAGGCGTTTGACGCACTCCGTGTGCCCGTGCCTGGCAGCAAGCACCAATGCCTCGTCATCCTCTGTGTCGCAAAATGCCATGAGCTGCTCGACTGCCCGCAGTGATCCTGCCTTAGCAGCCACATCAAGCGGATAGACCTCAAATGACTCTGACAGCAGTGGCGCCAGTTGATCAACCAAGCTTTCTTTGCCGCTCGTGATTGCCACCTCAATGGCGTAGCGTGCTGCAGCATCGGGATCGCCCTGTTCCTGACAAAGCGACACCACATACATCTCACTCCCCTGCTTCACTGCCTGTCTAATCTTTCTTTTAAGTGTCTGGTCCATTTTCTCTCCTCACCTTCAACTTAACGCCATCACGTCTTTCGTCAAGATCACAGCGTGATGGCGTCAGTCGATTGGACAGGCCAAAACGGGGCTTACAGATCATTGATGTCAGGAACATCATCCTCGTAGTCGCACGCAATGAGCGAGCCGCCTTCATCTTCGATGCGAAGGATCTCAGGTGCGCTGTGCCATTGGTCGAAATCGAAGTCACTGTTTGCAATCGTGTCGACATCGCATTGAGCAAGCGCCTCCTGCGGCGAGCTTGCTTCAACTGTCATGTAGTGGGCGACTTGGACCGTCGCATTGATCTCGATGGTGTATTTCATCTTGCTCTCCGCGCTTGACGACTTGCCAAGCTTCGGAACGCAATCTATGCATCGCAGGCGCGTCGCTACAGGACGAAATCGCCATGATCGCTGAACATCCATTCATCAGTCGCCCACAATACTGGCGACTAGATGCACCAGGCAGTCAATGCTCTTTAGGCCCCCCTGTCGCCCCGAATAGGCTTGGTGTCTTCGTCCAGCTCTTGGCGATCCAGCCACGCCATCTTGGATGCATGGACCGTCATCAGATGAGAGCGGTAGGCATTTCGCCAATGCCTCTTCTCAGGGTTTGATTGCCAAGGCAGCGCCAAGGCTTGATCGATGGTCAGGGTCAAGATCGTTGCGCCTTGCTGGAAAGCTTCTTCGATCACACTCATGTCGAGCCCCGTGATGCCCGCATGCGAGATCACACTCTTGATCTTGCCAGCCGACGCGCGGATCACGATGAAGGGGATGCCCTTCCGCGTTCGACCGAAGTTACCCGAGATCGGCTCTTGGATCTGCTCTCGGGCTTTGGTGACTTGGGCATACCACGTCAAGAGTTCCACCTTAGCAATCGAGCGCGGCGTGCTCTTGCTGATCAGAAACGGATTGCCGTGCTCACGCTTGAACTGATCGAATTGGCGTCTCGGGATGCCGAGGTAGAATTCCGCCATGGCTTGGGTGAAGCGCGTCGTGCTCGGTGAGCGATCAAGTCGTTGCTTCAGGCCATCGAAATCCTGGCTGGTGATGATGGCCTCGCGCTCATCGCGCTTTGCGATGACTTCAAGCGCAGCCCGCAAAAATCCGTCTTCGAAGCTTTCCGCCTTGCTGATATTTGTCATCCAAACCGTCCTTCGTTCAAGTCTCACTGCAAGCAACTTGCACCGCAAGCTTGCCACTCATCAGCCTGACAGCCTGTGGGCGATGGCGCTTGCCTGAAAATCCTAACGTATTCGTGGAGGAAGCACAGCGGGAAATCCGTCCGCAGTCGTAGCGACCCAGCGCACCGCCTCTTGGCTACCTGCGGTGATTGCGAGTTGCATGTGAGCCATCACGACCAACGCGTTGCTTTGTTTGACCACAAGTTCAACAAGTTCAAGCGGGAAGCCCGTTCGCAACCGATGAAGCGCGTGTGCACCCGCGTGGACAAACGAGTTGAGTGCCGCCCAAGAGTATTTCTTGAACTCCAAAAACACCCGCAGTGGCTCGGCTGCCTGCTTCACCGCTTCAAGAGCGATCAGCATCTTGGATAGCATTGGCAAACGAGCCGCTAGTGATTCACTTGTCGGTGTCAGCTCTTCTTGTAAGCAGGCCACCTCGGTGTCGCTTGCGCAGTAAAGGACCCACACGGCGCGCACCAGCGCTTCGAACTGCGCCCGATGAACAACCAAGGTGGACGGCTCAGAACCGGCTGCAAGTAAGCAGCGACTCGCAACAGCGTGTTCAATCGAAAGCAGGCAAAGCGCGCGACAAACTTGCAGCCGATCACTTTGATCAAACGGCGGAGCCGATGTGATGGGCGCCAATGCCTCCAACAGCTCATCAGAACCTTCAAAGAGCTTCTCAACCTGCTCAAACATCATGCCTCCCCAAGCGTTGGATCAGTTGGATCGCATCCTGGCTCATCAACAACCCCCTCCTTCGATTTTTTTCGATGCCGTAAAAATTTTCAGCTGCCTCTCTTTCACTTGGATCTTGCCGTAATGGCGTCAGCGGCGAAAGAAGCTTGAAGACCGGACTCAAGCGTAGCGCCATATCTTTTGCAAGATCAGGCGCACTGGTGGCCCTATGCCAACAACCGATGAGAGAGAGGGTGGGCTACGCCCACCCTCTTGCTGCAAGGCTGGTGTGCTGACGCCCGCCGATCACCAAGTGATCCAGCACTCGGATGTCGAGGAGGCCCAGAGCCTGCTGCAGGCGCTCGGTGACCTTGCGGTCAGCTTCGCTTGGCTCCGGATTGCCGCTCGGGTGATTGTGGAAAAGGATGACGGCAGCAGCGTTCAAATCCAGGGCGCGCTTGGCGACTACTCGGGGATGAATATCGCAGCCGTCGATGGTGCCGAAGAAGAGATGCTCGGTCGCCAGGATGTGATGCTTGATGTCCAGGAAGACGACCCCGAAGACTTCGTGACTAAGATGTGCGCAGCGGGCAATGAGGTAATCGCCGGCTTGCTCGGGGCTGTGGATGCGGCCTTGGCGTTGAAGGCGGTGTTCCAGGATGGTGGCTGCGGCGAGCAAGATGCCTTCCTCGTCCATCTGGAGTTGGTATTGAGCCTTGATGTCTTGGGTGCGCTTCATCGGTTTGTCTCCACCAGCGCGTTGTGCGCCTCGTGGGAACCGACAGGCGAAGCGTCCGTCCCTACCGCACCCGAGAGCGAGCACCGCGCAAGCGGCACACAGCGAAGGGCCGCAACAAAGCGCCAGCGACGAGAAGGAGGCCTGTCCTTGCGGTCGGGACAGCGAAGCCAAGATTCCCTTCAAGAGGCCAAGCGCTGGTGGAGAGTAGTGATGCGCTACTCCCATGCCGGTGGTTGAGGCGCCAAGAGGGCTGCATGCTGCTGGCGTGCAATTTTTGCCAATCGCCCTCACTCTTTTGCCGAGCGCTAACTTTTTCATGCCATAAGAGTCCGCTCACAAGAAGTGCTCGCGCTCACAGCATTTCGGCTGGACTAGTCTCAGGCACGCAGCTCAACCGTGTTTCGTAAAGCTATGGGACACTCGGGCCATCTCGCGACCTGCGGCCAACCATGCGAAACGCTCAGCTAAAAGCTGCCCTAGCTACTCGAATGCGAGTGCGAGTGCTTACAACGATTTGGGTCGTCTCACTTGCCGGGTGCGCAGCGACTGGCCCCGTCACTAGCTCGCCCATTGAAGGCCCCGTGCGTCTGGGCGAGATTGCGGCGGTCGATGGGCCCAAGGTGCGTCCCGACCAAGTGATTGAGGACAGCCGTTGCCCGGCTGATGTCCAATGTATTCATGCAGGGCAGCTGATCGTCAGGACGACCGTGCTCGGCGGCGGCTGGTCCCAGCAGATTGATCTCACGCTTGGCGTTCCGGTGCCTGTTGCCGACGGCACGTTGACACTGGTGGACGCCACACCCGTGCCCATCAATGGGATGGCCCCCCCCACTACCCGCCGCTCGCTTTACGTTCAAGTTTCAGGGCGGCCGCTAGCCAAGCGATCAATCGATCTGAACAAGCAGTTGCCGCCGCTTACTCTAGGGACTTCCGAGTCAGAGGACCAATCAAGAACTTGTCGTCCACCGCACTGGCAATAGCAAAGTGAGCTGGGTTATCGCTGCGATTTCAGTGGGCGTGAGAGTAGGTCGGCTGATTGGCAACAGACGTCACCCCAGCCTTGTTCGTCCATGCTTCTGAGCCCATGCCAGAACAAAATCTCATTGATCCGCCGTCCAACGAATTCGGCATCCTGAGCAGTGAGAGCTTTTGCCTCAATGATGTGCGCCATGCCCGCGAAAGCACGTAAGAAATGGCATCTGTCAGGACTTGATGCCCGCAACGCTGGCACCGCATCGTCCAAGTGATCAAGGTGGGTTCGCAACTGGGCTCTGTCCATAACCCAGAGTATCGATGGCGCTGTCGCATCGCCTGAGATTGCACCGCCTGTGCCACGCTGGTGGAGCCACCCACTTGCTGGCGGCTCAGGTCGTTGGAGCTGGGTCACAACTTCAAGAATTAGGGATTGACGCTAGAGTTCGTTTGTTAGATACAAGTGACGACCGCGTGCCACATCGTGGCAATAGGGGCGCGGCGCAACCCTGCCACTCGCCCAGTTGGGCTGCCTGCTTCAACTCTGTCAACTCATGCGTTCCTCAACAGGCAACGGCCTTGTTCCGTGCTTGCTGAGCTTGTGCGACCCCAGAAAACACAAGGAGATGTGCTGCTATGCGATTCCGAATCTTCCTCGCCGTGTCGTTGATCACCACGTTCAGTGCTGCGGCCCAGGCCCAAGTGGTCACGCTCAACAAGGGCGGCTACACGTTGAGCTACGACTGCACGAACCGCACCGCTCTGCGCTACGAGTATGTATTGCAAGCCGACACCGGCTCGGCAGCGCGCCCTTCAAGCTTCAACTTGGATACCGAATTACCCAGTGGCTGCGCAGGCCAAACGTCGAGTGCTTCCTATGCCAGCGTGCGTTCGGGTTATGACCGGGGACATCTGGTTACGTCCAATCACATGGACTACAACGCCACCTACATCCGCCGCGCCAACTTGATGTCTAACATCGTTCCTCAGGTGGCTAGCTTCAATCAAGGCATCTGGGTCCGTGCCGAAGAAGTGGCTGAGTGTTATCGCGATATAGCAAGCGTCCAAGTCTATGGGGGCGTCATTTACAGCGACACGACCAACGACTACTTCCTCACCAGTCATGGCATCCGCACGCCGGATTTCTTCTGGAAGACCATCATCACGGCCAATCCCAATGGCGGCTCGCGGGCCATCAGTTGGCTCATTCCGAACAGCGCCACGCTCGGATCGCTGGACAGCTACATCGTCAGCATCAATGAGCTGGAAGACACCTTTGGCGCCAGCACGATTGGCATCACGGCGCCAGCAGACGTCAAGGCGATGCTGCCGGCAACTACTTGGCCACAGCCGAGTGGTTGTGACCTGAGCTAATAGACGGCAATCCGCAGACGTAAGAAATGAGTGCCCGAAGTCCCTTCGGGCACTCGTTGCCTCGCATTCGCAAGCCTCAGCCCGGGAAAGCCGGGAACTTCTCATCCGGATGCTTGGCTTTCCATTCTTTGTAAGAAGCACTGCCCTGCCAAACGGTGAAGGCCTTGGGCGGACGACCACGCCCTGACCATGTCTCTTGGTTGTGTGGCAACCAATACTTGGGCGCCACTTCCTTTCTTGTGGAAGCAGCCTTCTTCGGCTTGCGCACATCAGCACCGATCAGAGCTGCAATTTCAGATTTTTGCTTTGCACTGAAATGATCGGTGTATTGGTCGAGCAACTTGACGATCTCTGAATAGGCTTCAGATGATTGCTGCTGGCGTAGCTGAGCTTCCTGCTCTTCCAACTTCCGAATTTCTTCTGCCAATTTCTCTTTAGCAGCGGCAAGGGCACTCAAAGACGCGGTTGTCATTCAGGACTATTCCAATCGGTTGATTAGCAAATTATTCGGGAGAAATCTATTGCAGTAAAGCTGCACGGCGATCTATCGACAAGCTCTACTATTCTATCGTATTGCTCCGCAGCGACCTCTGTCTTTTTTGGATATCGGGAGGGCATGAGGCCGGTCGGGCCTCCTCAACTTGAACAGCTTGACTACTGCCACAACCCTTGAAAGCATGTAGGTCAAGACAGGGGGTGTCTATGGATAAAGCAAGGGATCGTCGAAGCGACCAGGACTACACGGCCCAGGAAGTGGCGGACCTGGATGTGTCTGCTCGCCGAGCATTGAAGCCGCATCTGCGCTGCACTTATTGCGAGGCCACCGCTCATTTCAGGTCTGCTTCAAAGCCTAGCGCAGGGCGGCGCAGCAAAGTCGCACACTTCTATGCCCTTCCCCATGGGGATGAGTGCGATATTACTCGGAGCTATAGGGACCCCTGGGAAGACGACGATACGGATCGAACTGTGGCTCACTGGGAGCAGCGAAACACCACGCTGATCGTTCGGATCGTAACTGATCAAGATGAAGGCTCGGACGATAACTTCTTAACCGGTGAACCAACGGAGAGCGAAAGCCGATCTCGCGGCGGCGGGGACCGGACGCGATCAACGAATTCCGTGTCGCGAGGCCCTCAAAAGCTCCTTGAACAGCTTGTGCATTGGCCAAGCTTCAAGACCAGCTCTCTAACGCTTCGCATGCCGGATCCCAATCGCACAGAGATGGCTGTCCACGACGCTTTCGTGCGCTTTGAAGATGCGCAGCTGGAACGCCATACGCTGAGGTGGCAGGGCTTTTGGGGAATAGTCCGCCCACTTAGTTATTGGGCGCACGGGCGCTCCTACTACTCAAACTTTGGCACCTTGAATAGCAGCTTTCGCATCTCAATCCATGAAAACCGCGTTCCTGAGATCATAAGCCGTCTCGGCTTAGCGAGAATCGAGGACTTAGCCAATAATTATTTAATACTATTTGATCGGGCTCGCGAATCAACTACTGGGCGATTCACTGCCGATGTAATTTCCGTAAACCACATCGGATTTCTGAGGGCATCCTAAATGGCAAGCTTGTGGGAGGTATCTGTTGTGCTTGCACTGCGCGATCTGCAGTGGATCATGCTTGGAGCCAACGATGAATATCCGCCGCCCGCAGTGAATTTATCCGGAAACGCAGAGTCTATTTTTGGAGATTCTCTTTTAAATGCTAACGAGAAATTTTTCCTGTTAGAGGTAAAATCCACCTCCGCCAAATCGACTTCAGAGTGGGCCCTAACCGGCGAAGGAAAGGAGAGGCGGCATACCAAGCGCGCCTTCGTCGCTGTAAAGGAACTAGCTAAGACATTCGGCAAAACACCGCCGACTTCCAATCAGCGATCAGATGTTCTTGCCAGCTTACTTTGTCATCAGCTGGCATTTTGGGAAGGAAGCATACAGGCCCTGTGCATTCAGCCCTATCTGATTTCCACCTTAAACGGGTATGTGGATGCAATTTTTAAGGCAAAATACGACACGAAGACAATGTTGGAGGATTCCGATAGAACACTCAAAATTGTTAGTGAACGAATAAATAAAAACTTTAATTTTTCATTTTCAAAAAAAGAACATCCAACTGAGCTCATTACTTGTAGCGAATGTTCATCAGGTTCGGCATCTTCGATCTACACTTCGCAGCTTGGAATTTCCGTAAATTCCGATGATAGCAACGGGGGCAGAGCCTGGATTCCACTTGGTCTACCAGCCAGAAATTTTAATGAATACTTGCAATCAATATCAAAAACATCAAATCCTGATGGCGAAGAGATAAATGTCATAATTCTTTCTGACAAAGGATTTATCCACGTAATTAGAAATACAAAAGAGATCATTCAATTTATGGATGCATTGAATCGCAGAATTCCTAGCACCGACACCGCATCCGCCGACGGCTCACTTAAAACAAAGCCAACCAAGCTGCTTGCCACTGCAAACAACCTATCTTCTGGACATTTGGCTAAAGTAGTAAATGCTGCTAGCTTCATCAAAATTCTTACTTCCAAAGCTGATGTAAGCTAACGACCATTCTGCCTATTACGCGGCTCAGCTAGATACCCTGCTCATCCTTCATGTCTTTGATATAATCGGAGACAAATTTCGGGAACCAATCGTTTTCAGTCCAATCACCCTGCGGAATGCAGGATTCGGGATCTAAATCAATTCCCTCATTAAGCTCCTCAATGTTTTTCTCTCGCGCCATCGTCAGACCATATGAAAATTTTCCTACTAATAACATTGCCCCATCAAATGTCAACGCCATATTTTATTTTCCGCACTACAGAAATAACCCACCCATTACGAAAAACAGATTAATGAAAAAATAAAATTCGGCTTAGCCCAGGTGAATATGAACCTAACCCATTCAGTTTTTCCCCGACAGTGAAGTCGCGGCTATAAGTTGCGTGATGCTCATCATCCAATTCGTGCCCCACGATCTGCGCACGCAGCTCGGAAGACACACCCAGGCCTTGCAGCTTTTGGATGAAGGTCTTTCGCAACGAGTGGAACCCGCGCTTGGCCTTAGGCCAATCCTTGCCGATCTCGCCCAGATAGCGGCTAAACGCCTTCGTGATCCAGTTCCCTTGCCCGTTCATCGCGTCTGCTTTGGCGTGCGGGAACAAGCGCTTGTGACCAGCAGCCTTTCGGCTCTCAACCCAGTCCCAAAACCCCAGCGCCAGCAGCTCGGGATGGATGGGCACAGTGCGCAGGCTTACCTCGGTTTTGACCTTCTGGTGCTCTCCCTCATCTGAAATCCGGATGCAAGGGATGTTGTCCTCGTTGAACACATCCGCCACCAACAACTGCCCAACCTCAGAGGCTCTGGCTCCCGTGTAAAGGCCAATGAGCGCTGCCCAGCGGGCATTTGGAGAAAGCCTGGGGAAGTTGACCGGCGAGAAGATTGCCTGGATTTGCTCACGATCAAAAGCCTTAAACCCAAGCTTCCGTCGAGCCCGCCGTTCCCTTGCCGAATAGCTCACATGACCCTTCGCCGGGTTATCGCCTTGGGGGTAGTGACCGGAGGCCATCGCCCAATCGAAGAAGCCTCCCTTCCCGCCCATGTAGCTCTGCTTGTTCGTCAGCGTTGGTGTGGAAGCGCCCTCCTTCCGCATCTGCTGATACCAGCGAGCTAGGTCTGACCGCGTGATCGTATGGATCTTCGTCTTCTCACCCAGGTAGTCCACCAATGCTTGGATGGCCGACTTCTTGATGACATAGGTCTTCGGCAAGGTGCGGCCCTTCAAGGTCGCCAACCACGCATGCCGCGCCTTCCCAAGCGTCATTGGCTCAAGGGTCGAGCCGAGCTTGGAGACATACGCTGCCACGGCCAGTGGCGACGCCGGCAGTGGGATTGGTCGTTCGCCTTCCGAGCGGAGGCCTTCGTGGAGTTCTCGAAACAATCTCACGCCTTTGGTGCTGTCGATTTGCCAACGCTCATACACCGTTCCGTCCAGCATCCTGGTTCGATGCAAGGTCAGGTTGCGGAAGGGTATTGCAGAGGCGGATGCCACCAAGGCGGAAGCGTCTGCCCGACTGCGCTGATCCAATCCGTCGTCCCGCAATCGAGCGAACAGCCGCTCGTAGTGCGATGCCAAGGTGGCCGCTCGCAGTTGTGCCTCTTCCAAAACAGTGGTGTGCAAGGTGCGCTTGATCGCCCGCAAGCCAAGCAGCGGTTGGAGGTCAGCGGGAACCCGCTGCCGAAAGGACCATCGACCGGAGGGCAACGAACGCGACAAATACTGAGGGATACGCATCAACAACGAACCGGCTGCGCACTGCCTTGCCTCCCTTGGAACTCCTGTTGGGCTCCGAAAACGACGACAGCGCGGACCGATCAACCTCTTAAATCGAGTGCGGGGGCAGCACTATCGCCGGAGGCAACTGGTGGTCAAGGTTGCGGCTTCGCTTTGCGCGAGTCGCTGTCAGTAGTCGTGGGCTTGGCCTATCGCCAGACCCTGAGGCGTCGGTCTTGGGGTGCGGCAAGACAAGACGCGGCAGCAAGCTGGACTGCGGGCTGGGCCTCTCAAATAGGACGACCATCTGGCGGCGCGCCCCATACGGTGGCGCCCGATTCCCGCTTACTAAGCTCAGACCTTTTCTAACCGCCGATATGCCGAAGTGACAGCATCTAGTCCGCAGCAACCGTTTTGATGATTTGATGATGAGAATGCAGATCCGGTTCTTGCAAGCCGTGGCCGCCCTCGGGAATGGAAATCAAAACGCCGTCTCTACCCGCCAGCTTGTGACGCATGAAGATTTCCGATGTAAGAAGTAGGCCTCACGGCTGGGCTAAGCCGCGCAGTTGGAATAAATTATCGGGGTAAAAGTGTCATGAGGCTGGGTGAGGCATACACCACACAAACCTAGCGAGGTAAGGACGGACAACCCAACAACCCACTTGGACTTCAGATTAATATTGAATGATAAATTATTCATACGCTTCTCCTTGGTCTGCGTTTGAGTTGAGTTAAACATAACTTCCTTACCATCGGTGAGAATCGAACCCACCGAACGACTGCTTTTTTCTTCCAGATGAGATTGTTGATACATCAGGTTGATTGAACTGCCGTCCCACCCACTCTCATGACACCTCGCGACTCTCCCTTGCTCTAACTCACGGATTAAGTTGGCCCGCGAGCGGATTCTGCTTAGATGGATTGATTAGGTATCGATCTTAATCTACTTAAGCTTGATTTGTCGAGACATAGCCATCGCGATACGAGACATTTTCAACTTCATCCTAGATGCTTGGAGAACTTTTCATTGGGGCGCTTGGCCTTCCACTCCTTTTTCTCCATCAACATCGAACTTCTCAGTCTTGCAGATTTCCAATGCGATCAATCCATTCATGAATGCCATCTCCTTAACCGGCACGACGCAAGCCGGAGTGCCGGGCCCGCCTTTTTCTTATTGGCGTAGGTTTGACTTTTGCGACAGAGACGTCAGTGCTGCAATCCACCTTAGCAAGCATCACATTTGCATATCCCAGTTCCACCAGCCTTGCATGAACACTTTTCAGGATCACCTTCGCGAAAAATGGCAGGTGAAGATCTGGCTTGTTGGACTGACTAATAATAGCAAAGATGATGGTGTATTTCGCCACATCCCGGATAGAGAACTTCTCACCAACTGGGTCCAAAGGAAGCTGGTGGGTTTTTAAAAGCTCCTCGTTGGCAAGTGAGACATACGGCTCATGCGATCGGAGCAATTCGCCAGACACAAGGCCCTGATTGAACAAATGGGCTAAGACTGCAGAACTTCCATAATGCTTTACATGGATGATTTCGCCGCCACCATAAAGATCAGAAAACTCAACCTTATCGTGAATCCCACCAACACGAAGCATCTTTTTATCCATTAAGCACCACCTGCCAGCGCTTTCGTCCGCAACAGACTCGTTGTAGTGCCCTTCATCCCGATGATTATAAAGAGGCAATGCGTGAGGATACTTGTCGATGTCCTTGAAAGCTCTCTCAATTGCACTTACAAATTCTTTGTCAACTTCAAACCATCGCCCTGCGGAAAGAATGTAAGACTTTCCCTCGTCGTCAATCTCACAGTGAATGCAGCGATACAGCGCCCATCTGTCCACTGTTTTTTCGTCTTCATTAACAGACATCGCGTAATGCTTACGAAGAAACGACAGACTAGGCTCTTCACCAGGATACGCAGCAATCAAAGCCCGAAAGCGCAGATCACTGGATACACCCTCCCCCTTTGAGCTTGTGAATTTAAATCCATCGACTTTTTCCCAATCTACGATGTCGGGAACTGCTAGCCAGCAACCATCGACCACACCATTGTTGTGCCAGGCCTCTTTTACCTTATCGACAAGCATGGCATCTAATTTGGTGGCAACTGTTCCCTTGGGGATCAACTGGCGAACTTGATCGATCCACGGAAAATTGGCTTGGTAGTCTTTGGACTCGAATTTTTTAAGGTAACGCCGCAATAAAGATTTGAGTCCAGGAACTCTGACGTCTGAGGTGACCGTTAAAGCATCAGCGCCAGCCAATCTTCTCCCAAGCCTGAAATCCACGGGGCGACCTACAATGCCGCGAACTAAATCGCGTTCGATGTCGACTCCAAAACTTAACGCTGACGCGGCTTGCGCTGTTTGAACCCTACTATTTTGGTCTTCGACGAATGCCCGCTTATCAATACTTCGCAGGGCATCGGAATTAATTGAGTTGAGCGTTACGATCAATCCAAACCGTTCTTCATAGGCATCCGGGTGGAGCAAAAAGCGACCTTGTCCAAAAGTTAGGGCAAAGAGGCGTTGATCGACTGGAATGATAAAAGCTGCCGAAGAGGACTGGACAGTCCCGAGAAGCTTTTTGTCGATGTAGCTTTCGAACAGCTCAGCCCATTTGGGTGGCTTGGGCTTTGTGTCCTTGACGAACAACTGTCCATATTTTGAAAGCCCATCTTCAATGGCATGCTCTCTTGCACCATCAATGACAGCATCTCTTGCGGTTTTGACAGACTCGCGAAGCAGATAGATCGTAAACGTAGCCAACGCCTCTCCCCCCTGGATGACGCCACAGACTTTGTATCCCAAGGCTCCGCCTCGGCAGTTCAGCCGAGTGTGCCACCACTTTGGCCACATGGAGGGGTAGGAAAAGTCTGACTTTGATGGGCTTTCGTCGTTTTCTCCCCTAGCGGCATGGTGGGCGCACCGTTCTTGATCCATCTCGAGGTATCATCGGAGGTATCAAATCAGGCTCAGCTGGAAGACCCGAAATGCTTTAGGGTCAATGGCTTGCGTAAGGGCGTCTTCAGGCTCCGCCCACCTCCACCAAACAACGGTCCTAAGACGACCGACTAAGGTCGGGACTCCTCGATGCAGAGGGATCCCGGCCTTTTTCATGGGCGATACCCTGCCGCGGTGACGCATGATCGGCAGCGACATGGCGCTGACAAAAATGCCGCATCGCGTGTTGCCCAACAGCCCGTGCATCGCAGCCGACTGCAGGCTTACCTGCCGAGTCAATTAGTGACGTGGACGGTCTGTTCGGTGCGTTCGGCAGGTGTGGTTGCGACGATGTTGGCCGCGTCATGCGCCGGCGCTGCATCGCCACGCAGTTGATCGAATAGCGCGAGCAGTTCGGTGGCTTCCTGCTGCAGCAGGACCAGGGCACTTTTGTTGGGCTCTTGCATGTCGCTTCCGTCGAAGACGCTCCCCAGCGTTCTCCCGGAACGGAAGCAAACGGTGTGCCAGCTCATCTGGCGCTGAGGAGTGCCGGCTTGGTCGATGCGACCAGACGCGCATGCGCCTCAGGCGGATTCGAGCTGCCGTTGCGCTTCGGCGTGCATGGCTTCGAGCGTCACCATGCCGGCGACGCGGGCGGCGGCCATGGCGCTGCGGTGATCGGGAAATGTGGCGGAGAGGGCGCTGCCTGCCAGGTCGCCGGCGCTTGCGGCACCAATCTGGGCGATCTGCCAGTCGGCAACCCAGCCGCGGCTAGGGCCATCGCCCTGGGCAGCGCGGCAGGTCAATTGATAGCTACCTAGAAAAATGACCAATCTGTTGCCCGGCTCGGTGACGAACGCGAAGGATACCGCCGTGCCGGCGCCGGAGCGACCTCAACCCCTTCCCGCAGCTGACTGGCAAGCGAAGTGGAGCATAGGCACGCGGCTTGCATCAGCCTCTACCAGACAATCGGTGTCGGGGAACACGGTGTTGACCAAAAAAGCAAAACGCCACGCCGCCGGCGCCTTGTCGCTCGGCGGGATGATCTTCGTCCTGATCGGCGTGGGCGGTTATTTCACTACGCAGCGTTCGCTGTCCGACGCCGGCTGGGTGACGCATACGCAGGAAGTGATCGCCAGCATCGACGAGATCCAGGCCGGGATGCTGTCGGCGGAGTCGTCGGTGCGCGGCTATGTCCTGACCGACAACGAGGCGTTTCTCGGGGTGTACGCCGATGCGATCGGGCGGCTGCCCGAGCGCATCGTGCGGCTGGATGCCCTGGTGCAGGACAACCCGGTGCAGCGGCGCAACGTCGTGGCGCTTGGACGCCTGGTGGACATGCGCCTGGTACAGATCAACGACCTGTTGCACAGCTATCGCAAGCAAGGCCTGGATGGCGCGCGCGCGTCGATCGCACGTGGCGTGTTCCAGACCTCGTCTTCGCTGCGCCGCCAGGTGCAGACCATGACGGAACTGGAGCGCCAGCAACTGGTAAAGCGCAACGACACCAATGCGCGCAGCGCGCAGTGGGTGCTGTGGGTGACGGTGGTCGGGATCTTCAGCGGCTTGCTGGTGATGTTGCTGGCCTACCGGTTGCTGTCGCGCGAACTGGAACGGCGCGTGCTCGCCGAAGACGCTGCCAGCACGACCAGCGAACGCCTGATCGAATCGTTCGCCATGCTCGAACGCACGTCGGCGGGGCTGGAGGCGCTGGCACGTTACTCGGGCCTGCTGCAGAACTGCCGCAATGCCGAGGAAGCACTGGAAATCACCGCACGCACGATCGCTCCGCTGATCCCGGGCGCGGCCGGCGCGGTCTATCTGCTGCGCGCCTCGCGCGATCGTGCCGAGCAGGTGGTGGCCTGGGGCACGATGGCCGACGACGACAACGCCAGCATCGCGCCGGACACCTGTTGGGCCCTGCGCCGCGATCGCACGCATGTGGTGGAAGACGCCAGCCAGGGCATGCTCTGCCAACACATCGGCGCCAATCTTCCGGCGCATGCGAGCACCGCGTGCATCCCGTTATCGGCACAGGGCACGCAATTGGGAATGCTGGCGCTGCGCAGCGAGGATCCGCGCGATCTGGCCTCGCTGACCGTGGCCGAGGCTGCGGCCGAACAACTGTCGCTGGCGTTGCACAACCTGCGCCTGCGCGAAACGTTGCGCCAGCAATCCATTCGCGATCCGTTGACCGGTCTGTACAACCGCCGCTATCTCGAAGAGGCGCTCAATCACGAACTGGCGCGCTGCACGCGGCGGGTACAACCCTTGTCGGTGCTGATGCTGGACGTGGACCACTTCAAGCAGTTCAACGATCTGCACGGCCACAGCGGCGGCGACCGCGTGCTGGCGGCAATCGGCGACTTCCTGCTGGCGCAGACGCGCGGCGAAGACATCTGCTGCCGCTACGGCGGCGAGGAGCTGACGATCATCCTGCCGGAGGTCGATCTGGCGACCGCCTGCAGGATGGCAGAGAAACTGCGTGCCGGCATCGAGTCGCTGCAGGTCATGGCCGATGGCGTCTCGTTGCCGAAGGTCAGCGCCTCGTTCGGTGCGGCCAGCTTTCCCGAACATGCAGGCAATATGGCGCAGCTGCTGCGGCGCGCGGACGAGGCGCTATACCGCGCCAAGCAGGCCGGACGCAATCAGGTGGTGAGTGCGGGCACCCCGGCTGCAGGCTAAGGCATGCCGTTATCGGCATTGAATCTGCGCCTGCAGGCATACCTCAGTGCCGTGCCCTGCAATACAAGCGTTTTAGTGCCCGCGCAGACCAGGATTCAAGCGCAACTGTGCCCATCCGCATCGGTTGGAATCAGGCCAGCGCCGGCCAGCATGCCGTCGATGCGCGTCCGCACATAGGCCGCGTCCTCGGCTGCGGCGCTGCTCAATAGGGCCTGGGCACGCGCCTGAAAATCGAGATAGTCGAAATCCGCGTCTTCATCGGCGGACAGTTGCGGCAGTTCGTCCTGCAGCGCATCCAGGCGCGTGTCGAGTTCTTCGCGTGCGGGCATGGCAGACTCCAACGGCAAAGACGCTACGGTTGCGGCACGGCCGTCAAGGATGTGCGAAGCCCGGCGCGGCAACGCTTCATTTCCCTACCCGTTGCCGCGGCGCGTGCACGCTCAACTTTCGCAAGGCTCCGCCGATAATGATGCCGACTCCTATAGAACCTTCCCTGTGATCCTCCACCTGCGGCGGGATTTCCGCCTCGGCATCGTCAAGATGTTGGGGCCGATCACCGCGCTGTTGCTTTGCCTCTATGCGGTGTACCTGGCCATCACCGGTCAGGCGCTGGCCTGTCTGATCACCGCATCGCTCGGTGTGCTTGCGATATGGCGTGGCTGGAAGATGCGCGATGCCGAACGCACCGGCGCCGGCGGCGTGTGGCTGGCGTCCATCAATGTCGGCGGCTGTCTGGTCGCCTGCTGGAGCGGCGGCGACGGTGCCCTGCCCTGGTTGTTTCCGGTGCTGGCCACCAATTACTTCCTGTGCGGCCCGCGACGCGCCGTGCTGCTGAGCCTGCCGTTGCTGGCGGCGCTGTTGCTGTTGCCGGGCCTGATCGTCAGCCCCGGCCAGGGTGTGTCGACGGTCGTGGTGACGCTGGTGACGCTGGCGGTGGGGTACGCGTTTTCGCTGCGCATGCAGGATGACCGCGTGCATCTGGAAGAGCTGGCCTCGCTGGATGCGCTGACCGGCCTGCCCAACCGGCGCATGCTCGAACGTGCGCTCACCCATCAGATCGACCGGCGCCAGCCGCATGAACGGCTCAACAGCCTGATCATCCTGGATCTGGACCATTTCAAGGAGGTCAATGATCTGTACGGGCATGCCGCAGGCGATGCCGCGCTGTCGGATCTGGCCACCATCCTGCGCTTTGAAGTACGCGAGCCGCATCAGGTGTTCCGCTTCGGCGGCGAAGAATTCGTGGTGCTGTTGCGTGCCGGCTCCCTGCAGGAACTGGAAGCGGCCACCGAACGCCTGCGCAAGGTGATCCGCAACGGGCTGCGTGGCCCGGGTGGGCGAATCACCGTGTCGCTGGGCGCGGCGCGCCACGATGGCGAAACCCATTGGCAGGACTGGTTTTCGCGTGCCGATGCGGCGCTGTATCTGGCCAAGAACGGTGGCCGCGACAGCGTGCGGGTGGCCGACTGAGCGCAGTTCCTCGTGTGATCAGCCGGTCAGCAGGCACGCAGTCCGGTGCCCGAGATCCATGCGCCGTATTGGCGGACGACGCATCGGCGCAGCCGGTTGCCTGCAGGACGACCTGACGGCCGCCCTGCAGGCCTGCCTCACCGATTGAGCACGGCCACCGGTGCCGCAGGTGCTTCGCCCTGCTTCCAGCCGCCCAGCGCCTTGTACACACCGACCACGCCGACATTCACCGCGGCCTCGGCCTGCGCCAGTGCATCGTCGGCGGCCAGCTGGGTGCGTTGCGCGTCCAGCAGGGTCAGGAAGTCTTCCGAGCCCTCGCGGTAGCGGATCTGCGCCAGTTGTTCGGCACGTCGCGCCGCATTGGCCTGCTCCACCACGATCGCCAGGCGTGCCTGCTGGCGGCCGTAGCCGATCAAGGCGTTCTCGGTGTCTTCCAGCGCCAGCAACACGGTCTGCTGGTATTGCGCCAACGCACCGTCGGCCTGCGCCTTGCTGGCACGCAGGCGGGCACGCACGGTGCCGAAGTCAAATGCCGCCCAACTGATCGACGGGGTGATCGACCAGGCCTTGCCGCTGCCCTCGGTCAGCCTGGCCGCGTCGCCGGACAGGAAGCCGACAAAGCCGCTGACGCTGATGCGCGGGAACAGATCCGCGGTGGCCACGCCGACCTGCGCGGTGGCCGCTGCCAGGCGACGTTCGGCGCTGCGCACGTCCGGGCGCTGACGCAGCAATCCGGCGGTATCGCCCAGCGGCAATGCACGTGCGAACGCGGGCGTGGTGCGCGCCACCAGGGTGGCGTCCAGGGCATTGGGCGCCTGGCCGAGCAGCACCGCCAGGCGATGGCGGTACTGCGCTTCGGCGGTTTCCAGCAACGGAATGTCCGCCTCGATCGCCTTCAGGCGCGCCAGGCTGCTCTGCACATCCAGTTCGCTGCCGGCGCCCAGGTCCCAACGCGTCTGCGTCAGCCGCTGGGTGTCGTGCAGGTTGGTCAGCGTGCGCTTGGACACCTCCAGCTGCTTTTGCGTGCCGCGCAACTCAAAGTAATTGCGCGCCACTTCGGCAGCGACGGTGACCTGCACGTCGAGCAGGCCGGCCTGCTCGGCTTCCAGATCCGCACGCGCCGCTTCCGAGGCGCGTCGCTGGCGGCCGAACAGATCCAGCTCCCAGGCCGCATCCAGGCCCAGGGTGGTCTGTTCGGTGAGGAAGCGCTGGTTGCCGGCAACCACCTGCTGTTGTTCGCGTCGATCGAAGCTGCCCTGCGCGGTGATGTGCGGGGCCTGGTCGAGACGACGCTCAACGAACACCGCACGTGCCTGCTTGACGCGCGACACGGCGATGCGCAGATCGTGGTTGGCGAACAAGGCATCGCGCACCAGTTGCTCCAGCACCGGGTCGTCGAACTGCGACCACCAGTTACCGACCGGCGATTCGCTGCTGAAGGCCGCATCCTGCGCGCCCTGCAAGGTTACCGCGGCCGGCGGGTCGGGCCGGTAATCCGGCCCCACCGCGCAGCCGCTGAGCACCAGCGCGGCCAGTGCCACGCTCAGGAAGTTTCTTACCATGGCAACACTTCTCCCAGATGCGTAAAGCTGCCGGTGGCGCCGTGCGCGTCGAGCAATGCCATCTGCACGCTGCTGTACGCGCCCTGCTCCACCTCGATCTCGCCGCCGCCGCCGTTCATGTCGGTTTTGACGTAGCCCGGATGCACGGTGTTGACCTTGATGGCGGTGTCGCGCAGCTCATGGGCCAGGTGCACCGTCCAGCTGTTGACCGCGCTCTTGGAGGCGTCGTAGGCGGGAATCTTGAAGTCGTAGATCGGCGAACCGGGCTGGGTATGCAGAGTCAGCGAGCCGAGCATGCTGGACACATTGACGATGCGCCCGGCCAGCGAGCGACGCAGCAGCGGCAGGAATGCCTTGGTGACGCTGACGACCGCGAACAGGTTGGTATCGAAGGTGCGCTTCCACACCTCCAGGCTCTGCTGCGACGGCGTGCGCTGCATGTCCTCGATCATGATGCCGGCGTTGTTGATCAGGATGTCCAGGTGGCCATGACGCTGCTCCACCGTGCCGACCGCCGCGGCGATGCTGATGTCGTCGTTGACGTCGAGCTGGATGGCCTCCACCGGCAGGCCTTCGGCCTGCAGCTTGAGTGCGGCGGCGACGGCATCGTCGCGCTTGCGCCCGGCCAGCAGCGTATGCACGCCGGCCTGGGCGAGTTGCCGAACCGTTTCCAGGCCAATGCCGCGGGTGGCGCCGGTGACCAATGCGATCTTGTGGTTGCTCATTTCAATGTCCTTGTACTGCGAATGGGGATTGGGGACGACGCACTCACGCCTTGACGTGATCGTGCGCAACAGTGGCCGGTGCAGCGGCTTCGCGACGCGTCACCCACTTGCGCAGCGCCACGTAGAACACCGGGGTCAGGAACAGGCCGAACAAGGTCACACCGAGCATGCCGGCGAACACGGTGATGCCGGTGACCGAGCGCACTTCGGCGCCGGCGCCATGCCCGAACACCAGCGGCACGGTGCCGGCGATGAAGGCGATGGAGGTCATCACGATCGGGCGCAGACGCAGGCGGCAGGCTTCCAGCGCGGCGTCGACGATGCCCTTGCCGTGCATTTCGAGTTCGCGGGCGAACTCCACGATCAGGATCGCGTTCTTGCACGCCAGGCCCATCAGCACCACCAACCCCACCTGCACGAACACGTTATTGTCGCCGCCGGTGAGCCACACACCGAACAAGGCAGA
Organism: Xanthomonas sp. NCPPB 1826; assembly: GCF_056725285.1. Classification (NCBI taxonomy): domain Bacteria; kingdom Pseudomonadati; phylum Pseudomonadota; class Gammaproteobacteria; order Lysobacterales; family Lysobacteraceae; genus Xanthomonas; species Xanthomonas sp. NCPPB 1826. The sequence goes on along the minus strand of NZ_CM161521.1, from coordinate 1,796,105 downwards.
CAGCAAGGTCATCGGCACGATCAGGATCACCGCCAGCGGCAGCGTCCAGCTCTCGTACAACGCGGCCAGCACCAGGAACGCCAGCAACACCGCCATCGGGAACACGATCAACGCCGAGTTGCCCTGGGTGGATTGCTGATAGCTCAGGTCGGTCCACTCGATGTTCATGCCGTTGGGCAACACCTTCGGCGCCATGCCGGCCAGCGTCTGCATCGCCTGGGTGGAGGAGAGCACGCGCGGGTCCGCTTCGCCGATCAGGTCGGCGGCCGGGTAGCCGTTGTAGCGGATCACCGGATCCGGGCCGTAGGTCTGGCCCAGCGTGACCATGCTGCCGATCGGCACCATCTGCCCGCGATCGTTGCGGGTGCGCAGGTTGGCAATGTCTTCGACGCTGTCGCGGAACTGTCCATCGGCCTGGGCGATCACCTGATAGGTGCGACCGAAGCGATTGAAGTCGTTGATGTAGGACGAACCCAGATAGGTCTGCAAGGTGTCGAACAGGTTGGTCAGCGGCACGCCCTGTGCCTTGGCCTTGTCGCGATCGACCTTGGCGTCAAGCTGCGGCACATTGGCCTGATACGTGCCGATCGGGAACTGCATGCCCGGCGTCTGCGAGATCGCACCGGACATCGCATTGACCGCACTCTGCAACTGGCCATAGCCCAGGCCGGCGCGGTCCTGGATGTACAGCGAGTAGCCCGAGCCCTGCCCCAGGCCCAGGATCGGCGGCGGCATGAACGCAAACGCAAAGCCCTGCTGGATCTGGCTGATGCGTGCGTTGATCTCCGCATTGATCTGCGCCGCTGTGCGGCTGCGCTGGCTGAACGGCTTGAGCGTCAGGAACACCGTGCCGGTATTGGGCGTGTTGGTGAACTGCAGCGGGTTCAGGCCCGGGAACGCAATCGCGTGGTCCACGCCCTCGGTCTGCAGCGCGATCTGGGTGATCTGACGGATCACTTCGTTGGTGCGTTCCAGCGAGGCGCCTTCCGGCAACTTGGTACCGGCAATCAGGTACAGCTTGTCCTGGGTCGGAATGAAGCCGCCCGGCACCACCTTGAACATGAAGCCGGTGACCACCAGCAGCAGCACATACACCGCGAACACTGCGCCACGCTTGCCCAGGGTGCGCGAGACCGCGCCCTGGTACTTGTGCGAACTGCTGTTGAAGAAGCGATTGAACGGACGGAACAACCAGCCGAACAAGCGATCGATCAACCGCGACGGGCCATCCTTCGGCGCGTCATGCGGCTTGAGCAGCATGGCGGCCAGTGCCGGCGACAAGGTCAGCGAATTGATCGCCGAAATCACCGTGGAAATGGCGATGGTCACCGCGAACTGCTTGTAGAACTGGCCGGTCACGCCCGACAGGAACGCCATCGGCACGAACACCGCGCACAGCACCAGCGCGATGGCGATGATCGGCCCGGACACCTCGCGCATCGCCTGATGCGCCGCGGCCAACGGGGCCAGCCCTTCTTCGATGTTGCGCTCGACGTTTTCCACCACCACGATCGCATCGTCGACCACGATGCCGATCGCCAGTACCAGGCCGAACAGGCTCAGCGTGTTGATCGAAAAACCCAGCAGGTAGAGCGCGGCGAACGTACCGACCACCGACACCGGCACCGCCAGCAACGGAATGATCGAGGCGCGCCAGGTCTGCAGGAACAGGATCACCACCAGCACCACCAGCAGCACCGCTTCCAGCAGCGTGTGCACCACCGCGCTGATCGAGTCGCGCACGAACACGGTCGGGTCGTACGCAGCCGACCACGCCATGTCCTGCGGGAACTGCTTTTCCAGCTCGGCCATCTTGGCGCGCACTGCATCGGACAATTCGATCGCGTTGGCACCCGGCGACTGGAACACGCCCATGCCCACCGCGTTCTTGTTGTCCAGCTGCGAGCGCAAGGTGTAGTTGCCAGCGCCCAGTTCCAGACGCGCCACATCCGACAGCCGCACGATCTCGCCGCTGTTGCCGCTGCGGATCACGATGTTGCCGAATTCTTCTTCGGTGGTCAGGCGGCCCTGCGCATTGATCGACAGCAGGAAGTCGCTCTTGTTGGGCATCGGCTCGGCACCAAGCTGGCCGGCGGAAACCTGCACGTTCTGCTCGCGGATGGCCGCGACCACGTCGCTGGCGGTCAGCCCGCGCGCGGCGACCTTGTCCGGATCCAGCCAGATGCGCATGGCGTAATCGCCGGCACCGAAGATCTGGATCTGGCCCACGCCCGGCAGGCGCGACAGTTCGTCCTTGACCTTCAAGGTGGCGTAATTGCTCAGGTACAGCGAGTCGTACTTGCCCTTGGGCGAGGTCAGATGCACGACCATGGTCAGCGTCGGCGACTGCTTCTGCGTGGTCACGCCCTGGCGCCGCACGTCCTCGGGCAGACGCGCCTGCGCCTGACTGACGCGGTTCTGCACCTGCACCTGCGCCTGGTCCGGATCGGTGCCCGGCTTGAAGGTCACGGTGACCACCAGCACGCCATCGGAGCCGGCGACCGACTTCATGTACATCATGTCTTCCACGCCGTTGATGGCTTCCTCAAGCGGCGTGGCGACGGTCTCGGCGATGACCTTGGGATTGGCGCCCGGATACACCGCACGCACCTGCACGCTCGGCGGCACCACTTCCGGGTACTCGCTGATGGGCAGCAGCGGCATGGCGATCAGGCCGGCAGCGAAGATGATGATCGACAGCACCGCGGCAAAGATTGGCCGGTCGATGAAAAAACGGGAAAAGTCCATTGGGGTGGTCCTGAAAGAGGTTGCCGCCAGGTGGCGGCGCGGCACAGCGGCCCCGAACCGGCCCTGTTTCAAGGCCGGTGGTCACGGGTGCGATGCAGCGATGAATCAGTTCGAGGCGGTGCGCTTGTCCGGTGCCGTGGCCATGGCCACGGTCTTGGCATCGACCGGCATGCCAGGCATGAAGATCTTCTGCACGCCATCGACCACCACGCGGTCGCCGGCGGCCAGTCCCTTGCGCACGATGCGCAGGCCATCGGCATTGCGGCCCAGCTCGATGTCGCGCCGTTGCGCCTTGCCGTCCTTGTCGACCACATACACGTACTTGCGGTCCTGATCGGTCAGCACGGCCTTTTCGTCGACCAGCATGGCCTTGAACTGGCCGCTGCCCAGCAACTGCACGTGTGCATACAGGCCCGGCGTGAACTGGCGCTGCGCGTTGTCCAGTACCGCGCGCACGCGGATGGTGCCGGTGCTGCGGGTCACCTGGTTATCCAGGAAATCCACGCGCCCGGTATGCGGGAAGCCCTGCTCGCCGACCAGGCCGATGCGCACCGGCAACTCGCCGCCGCGCGCATCCGGACGCTCGCCGTTGCGCGCCATCTGCGAATAACGCAGGAAGGTGCCTTCGTCGGCATCGAAGTACACAAACACCTTGTCCAGCGACACCAGCGTGGTCAGCACGCTGGCGCTGTCGCTGGCGGTGACCAGATTGCCGGCGGTGACCATCGCACGCCCGGCGCGGCCATCGATCGGCGCACGCACGCGGGTCCAGTCCAGGTTGAGCTTGGCGGTATCCAGCGCGGCCTGTGCGGCCAGCAGATCGGCATCGGCCTGATCGGCGGCAGCGCGGCGCTGCTCCCAGGTCTCGGTCGAAATGGCCTGCTGGTCGGACAATTTGCGCGCACGTGCCGCTTCGCTGCGGGCCAGCGTGGACTGCGTGCGTGCACGCACCAGCGCCGCGTTGGCGCGCGCAAATTCGGCACGGTAGCTGCGGTCGTCGATGCTGAAGAGCACATCGCCCTTCTTCACTTCGGCGCCTTCGACGTAGTTGACCTTGTCGATGTAGCCGGACACGCGCGGGCGCAGCTCGACGCTTTCCACCGGCTCGATGCGGCCACTGAATTCGTCCCACTGGCTGATCTCCTTCAGCAACACCGGGGCGACGCTGACGCTGGGCGGCGGCGGCGCGCCGGTCTCGGCAGCCTTGCTGCCGCAACCGGCCAGCACAACCGCGAGTACGGCGCCCGTCAATACAGTACGCAAGGGAAAACGGAACGGGGTGGCGTTCGGGGTCATGGGGAAATCTCTCGGGTGGGGATGGGAAAATGCAGACCGGCGAGCCGGTCGGCCGAAGGAGCGGCGTGCAGGCGACGGCTGACGGTCACGATGGCTTGCCCGGGCTGGCCAGGCCCGGCGATCAGCGAGACCGCCGCGCGGCCGACATCCACGGCGCGGATCCATTCCGGACACGCGTCCTTGGCACGGCCCGGCGTACACACCGGCTGCTCGACCGACAGTAGGTGCACGCGGACGCCCAGCGGCTTGGCTTCCTCGTGCAGGACCTGGGCGAGCATGCGGGTGGCGGCAGCGGCGATCGAGGTATCGCCATGCGCGGCCCAGGCACGCAGCGCGCAGGGGCTGCCCAGCAACAGGTAGCGGCCGCCGCCCTCGGCCTCGGCCAGCAGCGGCAGCAGATGCCGCGCGGCCGCCAGGTGCGGCAGCACGTCGCGCTCGATGCGGCGACGCAGCGCAGTGACCGGGCGGTCCAGCAGGCGGCCGGCCTTGAGCGGGCTGCCCACGCTGGCGATCACCGCCGCCAGCGGACGCGGGCGCTGGGCCAGTTCGCCGGCCAACGCCTGCGCCGAAGCGTCGTCGGCGACCGAGCCCTGCAAGGTCTCCAGCAGCGGTGTGTGGCCATGCTGCGCGCGCAGCGCGTCGAGCTTGGCGGCGTCGCGTCCAATCACCAGCACCGGCATCCGGGCATCGAGCAAGGCGGCGACGATACCGGCGCCGACATTGCCCGCGCCGCCAATGACGGCCGTCTCGGATTGGACCATCCCGGTCATGGGACTTTCACTCCCGACATCGGGACAATTCCGCGCTGCGCCAGACGCGCCGACAGTCCAGTCCGCTGTGTCGGAGCGCCGCCGGCCTGACGCCGGGGCGATGCCGAAAAAGCGCGCGAAACGCCGGCACGCGGGCTTCTCGCCGTGGAAACCACCGGATCGAAGGCACCTTCGATGGCGCTACGCGATGTCGACGACAAGCCGAAAACATTGCACAACCACATGGCCGTGCTCCTGCATGGAGGGGATGCCGCATAAGTTAGGCTCCAAACCAGCACTTGATTAGTCCGGATTTAGGGGAATAATCGTCCCGTAAGCGGTCTAATCCCTCCTGACCCCGGAAGGCAGTCCCATGACTCACGATCTCAACGACACCCTGATCTTCGTCAAGGTGGTCGAACAAGGCAGCTTCATCGCCGCCGCCAACGCGCTCGGCCTACCCAAGACCACCGTCAGCCGCAAGGTGCAGGAACTGGAAACCCGCCTGGGCGCCCGCCTGCTGCACCGGACCACGCGCCGCATCGGTCTGACCGAAGCCGGCTCGGTCTATCACGAACATTGCCAGCGCATCGCACGCGAACTGGAAGAGGCCGAGAGCGCCGTCGGGCAATTGCAGTCCGGCCCGCGCGGCTGGCTGCGCTTCACCGTGCCCTACTCGCTGGGCATCACCTGGATCGCGCCGTTGCTGGGCGAGTTCCATGCGCAATACCCGGAGATCCAGCTGGACATGCATCTGGGCAACGAGAAGCTGGACCTGATCGGCGGCGAAGCCGATCTGGCACTGCGTGTCGGCGCGCTGCCCGATTCCAACTTGGTGGCGCGCAAGCTCGGCAGCCTGCGCACGCAGGTCTTCGCCAGCCCGTCCTACATCGAGCGCTATGGCGAGCCGCTGCATCCGGACGAGCTGCAGTTCCATCGCACCCTGGCGCTGCGCAAGAACCGCAACGTGCACAACAACCGCTTTTTCTGGTCGCTCAGCGACGGCAGCGATGTGCGCGATTTCCCGGTCAATCCGTTGATGGTGGCCAACGATCCGGCTGCGCTCAATGGCGCGGTGTTATGCGGCGAAGGCTTGCTGTTGACCGGCGATGTGATGGCCAAGCCGTTCGTGCAATCGGGTCTGGTGCGCCGGGTGCTCGCGGGTTGGACCGGGCCGGAGGTGGACTTCAACGCGGTGTTCGCCGGCGGCCGCCTGGTCTCGCCGAAAGTGCGCGCCTTCGTGGACTTCCTGGTGACGCGGATGAACTTCGATGCGGACTACATGATGGCGCAGTGCCCTGCGCGCCTGGCGGCACAAAAAGCCGACAACGATGCAAAGATCGAGGTCGGCGCAGAGGCGGAACTGCGTGCCGAGGGCAAGCGCATCCTGGAAAACGTCACGGCGTAGTCTGTACTCGTAGTCGCCTAACGGAGCACCCTCGTCCCCCTCGGGACAAGGTGCCCGAAGGGTGATGGGGAGACGTTGCCCGTACAAGCGAAAACGTCCCGGCCGCTACAAACCTCGAATCCCGAATCCCGAATTCCTGCCGGAGTGTCGAGGCCATCCAGCTCCGGCACTTTTGGTCGTGGCGAAGTCACCATACCGCTGTCGACCGATGCAATCTTGAAGCGACCGAGCGCGCGAGCTTTAGCGTGGTCTGGAGATCCGAAACTGCGTTGGTCAACGCCTAGCGATAACGTCTAGCTGCAAGTCAAAAGACCAGTTGGTCGAGTGCGCGGTGCCCTCACCGCTTGCGGGACACGCCGTGAATCAGTCCATGGAGGCTCCTCGGCGGCATCCATGCCGCCGAGGGTCCCGCAACCGGCAAGGACACCGCACCAGAGAGTTGGTCGGCTGCTTTTTTTAAAAATTGTTACTCGGCCTGCGATAGCAGATGCGACGTTTGTAGCTTGCGTGTTGAAAGTCCGTTTGTTGCTCGGTTTGCGATGGGAAAATGGCGAGAGGTTGATCGAACACTTAGTGCTCCGAGCAACCTACGGCTTGCCTTGCTTGCAACCACGCACACCGACCATCCCGACAGGTCCTTGCCCGCCCACCGTCGCGGGACCTTACGCGGCATGGATGCCGCGTAAGAGCCTACAGGGACGTACTTGCGGCGTGTCCCGCGAGGGTGGGCGGGCAAGGGCCCTGCAGAAAACCCGCAGATCGGCAGCTTTGCACCCGACGCGCGCTTGATCAAAAATTCGCAGCGCAAAAAAACAGGCCGCTTTCGCGGCCTGTCTTGCTTACTCATTGCGGCTCGTCAGTCGACTCGCCACGATTCAGTGCGGCAAACTCAACGCATGCCCGTGTTGTTCCCGGCACCCTCCGAGCGCAGCGGGATCAGGCGGATTTCGACGCGGCGGTTCTGTGCGCGGCCGGCGTCGGTGCTGTTGTCGGCGATCGGGTAACGCTTGCCGGCGCCCATGGTTTCCATACGCTCACGCTGCACGCCTTGTGCAGTCAGATACTGCGCGACCGCGCCGGCGCGCTCTTCGGACAGACGCTGATTGACCGCGTCGCTGCCGACGCTGTCGGTATGACCGACCACTTCCACCATGGTCTGGTTGTACTCGCGCAGTGTGGACGCCACGCCATTGAGCGCGCTGTAGAACTGCGGCTTCAATGCAGACTTGCCGAAGTCGAAGGTGATGCCGTCGGGCAGGTTCAGGGTGATGTTGTCGCCCTGGCGCTGCACTTCGATGCCGGTGTTGGCGGTGCGCTCACGCAGTGCGCGCTCCTGGCGATCCTGGTACTGGCCAACCGCCGCGCCACTGAGCGCGCCGATGCCGGCACCGACCATCGCATGCTGACGGCGTTCGGTGGCGCTGTCGCCGGTCAGCAGACCAGCGGCCACGCCGATCGCAGTGCCGATCAGCGCGTTGCGGCCGGTGCGGTTCTGCTGTTGGGTCTGCTCGCCGTACTGGTCGCGCTGCACATACGAGCCGCCGGTGGCGCAGGCGGACAACGCAATGGCGCTGGCCAGGGCAACGGCAAGGCTCTTGGTGGCTGCTGGGGACATGGTGTTCTCCTGTGGCCGGACCATCCGGCACTCAATCGTGTCGGCGAGGATAAACAGTCCAACGCGACTGGCGCATGATGAAACCGACCTCCAGTCGCGCGCAGCTAGTGCTGCATTCAGGAAAACGTTTTCTGCTCGGACAGCGGCATGCCTACACGTAACGCATTCGGTGATGTGCGAAACAAGCGTTGCAGCACACGCATGCAACGCCTTAGCCTTGCAGAAGCAAACACGCAGAAGCGAGCATCAGCTGACCACGCAATCAGGAGGTCGCTCGCCCTGCCGCGCGCCTAGCCGCGCGTTTTTGCATACGCCGCCAGCGCCGCATCGCGGCCTTCGGCCAGGCCGATGATCGGCGTACGCGGATACTCAGGTGCCAGCCGCGCCAGCGACAACGGATGCAGCCACGGCGCGAAGCGTTCCTTCACCGCAAGCTTGCCGAGCTCAGGTACCCAGCGCGTGATGTAGGCGGCCTGCGGATCGAACTTCTCGGCCTGCGTGACCGGATTGAACACACGGAAATACGGCGCCGCATCGGCACCGGTACCGGCCACCCACTGCCAGCCCAGCGTGTTGTTGGCCAGGTCCGCATCCACCAGCGTGTCCCAGAACCAGCGCGCGCCTTCGATCCAGTGCACGCGCAGATGCTTGCACAGCAGGCTCGCCACGATCATGCGCACGCGGTTGTGCATCCAGCCGGTGTGCCAGAGCTGGCGCATGCCGGCATCGACAATCGGAATGCCGGTGCGGCCCCGCTGCCAGGCCTGCAATGCGACCGGGTCTACCTTGGCCCAGTCAAAGCCTTCGAAGCGCGGGTTGAGATTCTGGTTGGTGGTGTCGGGAAAATGGTGCAGCAGGTGATACGCAAAATCGCGCCAGCCAAGCTGGCGGATATAGCCGTCGATCTCGGCACCGTTGCGTGCGTTGCGATTGGCTTCCAGCGTGCTGGCGATCCGCCACGGCGCGATCTCGCCGAAATGCAGATGCGGCGACAACTGCGAGGTGCCGACCCGGTCGGGCCGGTCGCGGTTTTCGCGATACCCGGACAGCGCGCCATCGATGAAGATTTCCAGCATCTCGTGCGCGCCGGCCTCGCCGGGCTGCCAGTGTTCCCAGAAGCCTCGGTCCCAGTCCAGCGCCGGCAGCAGCCCCAGCGTGTCCAGCGCAGCGCTCTTCAATTGCGCAGGCAACGGCGGCAGGCTGCGCGGTGCCGGCACGGCAGCCGGCAATTGCAGCTGGGTAAGCGCATTGCGCCAGAACGGGGTGAACACCTTGTACGGGCCGCCCTGCTGCGTCGTCAACTGCCACGGTTCGAACATCAGTGCGGAGTTGCAGCTCTGCACTTCGATCCCGCGCTCGCGCAGGCTGCGCTTGATCTGCGCATCGCGCGGCTGCGTGGCCGGCTCGTACTTGCGGTTCCAATACACCGCCACCGCCTTGGTCTGCGCGATTAGCTCATCCAGCACCTGCGCGCTGTCACCTGCACGCAGCACCAGACCACTGCCGAGCGCGCGCAGGTCCGCATCCAGCGCCGCGAGCGAGCGGTGCCGCCAGCTCCGCGAGGCGGCGCCTGGCGTCCACTCGCCCTCTTCGTGCGGCGCATCGATATACAGCGGAATCGGCTGGTGCCCCGCATCCAGCGCAGCCTGCAAGGCCGGGTTGTCCTGCAGGCGCAGATCGCGACGGAACCAGACGATGGCGTAGGACATACAAGCTCGGCAGCGGCGATGAGGCGCGCAGCATAAGCCAGCAGATGCAAGGATGGCGCGATGCCGTAGCGACGGATTGCCGCCCGGCATCAGGCAGGAGGTTTATTCGAAACTGCCCACCGAATCGTGGGCCAGATTGTCGAACCGGGTGTATTCGCCGAAGAACTTGAGCTTGCACGACCCGGTCGGTCCACCGCGGTGCTTGCCGATGATGATCTCGGCCAGGCCCTTGTCCGGCGAATTTTCCTTGTTGTAATAGTCGTCGCGATAGATGAACACGATCATGTCCGCGTCCTGCTCGATCGCGCCGGATTCGCGCAAGTCGGCCATCACCGGGCGCTTGTCGGTCCGTGTTTCCAGCGAGCGGTTGAGCTGCGACAACGCGATCACCGGCACGTTGAGCTCCTTGGCCAGGCCCTTGAGCGAACGCGAGATTTCCGAGATTTCGGTCGCGCGGTTTTCGCTGTTGCCCGGCACCGACATCAGCTGCAGGTAGTCAATGACGATCAGGCCCAGGTCGTGTTCGCGCTTGAGTCGGCGGCACTTGGAGCGCAGCACTTCCGGCGACACGCCCGGCGTGTCGTCGATGAAGATCTTGGTTTCCTTCAGCATCTTGATCGCGCCGGTCACACGCGCCCAGTCCTCGTCTTCCAGCGCGCCGGTACGCAGGCGTTGCGCATTGATGCGGCCATTGGACGAGATCAGGCGCATCGCCAGCTGCGATGCCGACATTTCCATCGAGAATACCGCCACGCCCTTCTTGGATTTGATCGCGGCGTATTCGGCGATATTCAGCGCAAACGTGGTCTTGCCCATCGCCGGACGCGCGGCCAGGATGATGAGGTCGGTCGGCTGCAGGCCGGAGGTCATCGCGTCGAAATCGTTGTAGCCGGTCGGCAGGCCGGTGATGTTGCCGCCGTTTTCGAAACGGCTGCGCAATTCCTCGAAGGCGTCCTTCAACGCGCCCGGCATCGCCACGAAGTCGGTACGCCCGCGCGCGCCGGCCTCGGCGATCTTGAACACCGCCTTTTCCGCCGACGACAGCAACTCCACGCTTTCGCGGCCCTCGGGCTGGAAGCCGTCGTTGACGATGGTGGTGCCGACCTCGATCAGCTGTCGCAATACCGCCTTGTCGCGCACGATCTCCGCGTATGCGGCGATGTTGGCCGCCGAGGGCGTGGTGCTGGCCAGCTCGATCAGGTACGCGCCGTCGCCGACCTGCTCCAGCTTGCCCTGCGATTCGAACCACTCGCCCAGGGTCACCGCGTCGAAGGGGCGGTCCTTTTCGTTCAGTTCGCGAATCGCGCGGTAGATCAGCCGGTGATCGCGGCGGTAGAAATCGTTGTCGGTCAGTTGGTCGTTGACCCGATCGAACGCATCCGGCGCCAGCATCAACCCGCCGAGCACGGCCTGCTCGGCCTCGACCGAATGCGGCGGTACCCGCAACTGGTCAAGCCGCGGCTCGGGACGATCGTAATCGTCATCGTCGCGATCGCGATTGCGCTTGGAACGGAAACCAGGACGAGCAGCCATGGACAAACAGACCTGACACAAGGGAGACGAGGGCAGGAAGCATAGTCATCGGCGGCGCCGACGACCATGCACAACTCTGTGGATAACTGGTGGACAGCCGGTGCATCACCGTTCTACGCGGCGGCTGTCGCAACCACCGAGACGCTTGCTGCACCTGGGTTTGCGCTGCGTCACCGGTGCCGGTTGACAGCTGTCTCCAGGCCCAACGCCGCTGTGGTCAACTCAGCGCTTGGACTGTTCGACCAGGCCCAGGAAGGCGTCGACGAAGCCCTGCAGGAACTTGCGGCTGTCGGCGTTGGCAACCTGGTCGTCGGCACCGAACAGGCCCTCCTTGTACTGCAGGAAGACTTCCGGCTGGCCAAGCACCCGCATGTCCAGATACGACAGCACATTGCGCAGGTGCTGCTGCGCGGTGGCGGTGCCGATCGCCCCGACCGAGATGCCGACCACGGCGGCCGGCTTGCCCGCAAACGCGCTGTCGCCGTACGGGCGCGAGCCGGTATCGAGGGCGTTCTTGAGCACGCCGGGAATCGAGCGGTTGTACTCCGGGGTGACGAACAGCACCGCGTCAGCCGACCGGATCTGTTGCTTCAGCCGCGTGCCCTCTGCCGGGTAATCGCCATCGTGGTCCTGGTTGTACAGCGGGATGTCGCCGATCTCCACGTACTCGAACACGGCCTTGTCGCCGGCCAGATGCTCCAGCGCGCGCGCCAGTTGGCGGTTGTAGGACGCGGCACGCAGGCTGCCGACCAGCACGGCGATGGTGATCTTGCTCATGGGGAACGCTCCATTGGGGGAATCAGCGCCCGACTCTAGTCAGCCTGGCGCTCATACCCGGTGAAGCGCGGCTGCCTCAGCGGCCGATCGCGGCGCGTTGGGCGCGCCAATGCACCTGCCAGGCCTGGAACATCAGCACCGTCCACAGGTGCGTATGCCATTTGCGCTCGCCGCCGTTGAAGTCCCGCCACAGCCCGGCCACGGTGTCGGCGGCGAACACGCCGTCGCGCTCCAGCGTAGCGTGCGCCAGCAGATCGTCGGCCCAGCCATGCAGGTCGCCACGCAGCCAGGCACTGACCGGCGCGCCGAAGCCGCGCTTGCCGCGGTAGACCATCGGGTCGGGCAGATAGCGGCACAGCACGCGCTTGAGCAGGTATTTGCTGACCCCGTCGCGGTACTTCAGCGACAGCGGCAGCGACCAGGCGAACTCGGCCACCCGCCAGTCCAGCAACGGCGCGCGCGCTTCCAGCCCCACCGCCATGGTGGTGCGGTCCACCTTGCACAGCAGATCGTCGGGCAGATAGGCGGCAAAGTCGGCCAGCATCATCGCGTCGGCCGGCGTGCCGGAGCCGTGCAGCGGGTCGGCCAGGCTGTAGAAACTGTCGGGCTCGGTCGCGCCCAGCACCACCGCGGCCGGATCGCGCCAGCGCGAAATGCGGTTGCGGTAGATGTCGCCGATGCCGCGTGCGCCGGCCTCGGCCACCAGCGCGGCCAGGCCGCCGGTGCGCGAGGACTCGCCGTTGCGGCGTGCCGCCAGCGCCATCAAGCGCCGCAGCGGCCCCGGCACCAGCCCGTGCATGCGCCAGTTGCGCAGCGCACGCTGGTACCGGCCGTAGCCGAAGAACAATTCGTCGCCGCCATCGCCGGACAGCGCCACCGTCACCCCGCCGCGCGCCAGCCGTGCGACCAGCGCGGTCGGCACCTGCGAGGCATCGGCGAAGGGCTCGTCGAACATGTCCGGCAGGGTCGGCACCACCGCCAGCGCGTCGGCGCCGCTGACATACAGCTCGGTGTGGTCGGTGTGCAGATGCGTGGCCACCTCGCGTGCCAGCGGCGCTTCGTCGTGATGCGAACCTTCGAAGCCGATGCTGAAGGTATGCACCGGCTGGGCGCTCTGCGCCTGCATCATCGCGGTGACGATCGACGAATCGGTGCCGCCGGACAGGAACACGCCCACCGGCACGTCGGCCACCATGCGCAGCGCCACCGCATCGCGCAGCACGGCATCGAGTTGCTCCTCGGCCTGTGCATCGCTGCCGGTGAACGGCGCCGCCAGCGCGCGCTGCATCGCCTCGCGCGCGTTCCAGAACGGCTGCTGCGCCTGGTCCGGCCGATGCGCCGCCGCGCCGGCCGCCACCATCTGCGCATCCAGCCGCAGCACCCGCCCGGGCATCAACTTGAAGGTGCGCTCGTGGATGCAGGCCGGTGCCGGGATGTAGCCCAGCCGCAGCAGCAAGGTCAGCGCATTGCGATCGACCCCGTTATCGAAGTCCGGGTGCTGCCACAGCGCCTTGAGTTCGGAGCCGAACACCAGGGTGTCGCCGGCCCAGCCGTAGTACAGCGGCTTCTTGCCGACGCGGTCGCGGGCCAGATACAGGCAGTTGTCGCGCTCGTCCCACAACGCCAGCGCGAACATGCCGTTGCAGCGAGTCAGGGTGTCGTCCAGCCCCCACTCCACCACCGCCGCCAACAGCACTTCGGTATCGGAATGACCGCGGAAGCGGTGCCCGAGCGCGGACAGCGCCGCGCGCAGTTGCGCGAAGTTGTAGATCTCGCCGTTGTAGGCCAGCACATAACGGCCATCGGCAGAGCGCATCGGCTGATGGCCCAGCGGCGACAGATCCAGGATGCTCAAGCGTTGATGCGCCAGCGCCACGCCGGCCTGCGCATCGCACCAGGTGCCGGCATCGTCGGGGCCGCGATGACGCAAGGCGGCGCCCATCGGCCGCACCAGCGCATCGAGTTGTTCGCCATGCATGCGTGGCGAGGCCAGCAGCAGTCCAGCCAATCCGCACATCGTCAGTGCTCCTGCCGGCAGCGCATGCCGCTCATGCCGTCACCGCGCCGGCTGCAGGCGCCGGCATTGCGATAAAACCGGGTACTGCCTGCACGCGCTGCAGCCAGGCACCGATCGCCGGCCAGCGCTCCAGATCGAAGCCACCGTCCTCGGCGCAATGGGTGTAGGCAAACAGCGCGATATCGGCGATGCCGTAGTCGTTGCCGGTAAACCAGCGGTGCTGCTGCAGGTGCTGTTCCATCACGGCCAGCGCCTGCTCGCCGCGGGCGCGCAGCTGCGGCAGTTCGGCGCGGCGCGCGGCATCGCGCGGCGTCCACAGGCTGATGAACCGCGCCACCGCGACATACGGCTCATGGCTGTATTGCTCGAAGAACATCCAGCTCAAGGCCTGCGCGCGCTGCCACGCGTCGGTGGGCAGGTACGGGGTGCCTTCGGCCAGCCAGAACAGGATCGCGTTGGATTCGGTCAGCACGCGGCCGTCGTCGCGCTCCACCATCGGCACCTTGCCGTTGGGATTCTTGGCCAGATACGCGGGCGTGCGAGTTTCACCGGCGGCGCTGTCGACCTCGACCCAGTGATAGCGGCTGCCCAATTGCTCCAGCAGCAAGCGCACCTTGTAGCAGTTGCCGGAACTGGACATGCCATGGACGGTCAACGGGGGACGCACGGTCGACATCAAGCTGGCTCCGCGGCAGCAACGAGGGGCTGGCAGTGTCACAGCCCCGGGGATCTTTGCAAAGCCCTGCATCGATTCTGCTGCAAGGCGTGGCCGTGGTTGCGTGCGCTGCCGGCGGCGCGGCTCAGCGCATCACCACCAACGCCACCGGCACACCCAGCACGGCGACCAGCATGCCCAGCACCGACAACGTCAATGCCAGCGCACCAAAGGCCCGCGCGCGTGCGCAGCCGGTCGCACCGGCAACCGCCTGGACCGCAGCGATCGACCACCACAGCCCGCCTAGCAGCAGCATCAGCACCGCCATGGCCACCTGCGCCAGCCCGGCCGGATCGTGCACAGCGGTCCGGAACAGGACGATATCGCCACCGAGCGCGACCAGCGTCGCCAGCAGGCAGACCAGCCATGGCAAGGCACTGCCCAGCAGCGCCGGCAGTAACACCGCAAACTCCGCAGTGCCGCCCATCCAGCGCAGCATCCACTGCAGCAACACGCAGCCCACCAGCGCGATGGCCAGCATGATCGCCACGGCGATGGCGTGCACCCACAACGGCTGCGGAGACACCCACATCCAGCTCGAGAGCACCAGGATCAGGCCGAACACGCACCACGCGCTCCAGCGCGCGCGGGCCTGCGTGTGCAGGCGCTGCGCAACGGTGTGCGGATCGAACAGCATCCCGCCCAAGCCACCGCCGCGCCACCAGGCCAGGCATGCCAGCACCAGCACGATCAGCGCCAGCAGCGCGGCCAGCGGATAGACGAAGACGTGCATCTCCAGCGGCTGTCTGTGCGGCTGCGGCTTGAGGTCGTGATTGAAGTACAGCAGGTCGCGGGCACGCTCCATGTCGGCGGCTGCACGCTTCACGCCGCTGGCGGGAATGCGGTCGGACAGCCGCTGCCACTCGCCGACGATGACGATGCGTCCTTCGTGCGTGGAGACCGTGCGCGAGAACCGGAACCACGGGTTGGCGACCACCTGCGTATCCGCTTCCACCCGCACCGCCGGGTCGACCCGCACCCGCACGGTCTGCCGCGCCAGCCGCGGGCCGCCCAGCGCCAGCGGGCTCTTGCGCGCCGCAGTGGGCAGGGCGTCCATCCATTCGCCGAGCTGGAACAGCGGAAAGCCCAGCTCGTCGCCCTCGTCGGTCGGCCACTCCAGGCGGTAGGCCTCGTGCGTGCGCACGTTCAACACATCGGTCGCGTCGATGGTCGGCACGCCGACCTGCATCAGCGCGGTGTAGTACTGCTGCATGAATTCCAGGTAGTGCTCGCCCACCGCTTGCGCACCGTTGTCGTCGAAGCTGGTCGCCACGCGCTCGCCGCGTCCCTGGCGATACGTCGTGTCCACGGTGAAGGTCGCCACACGCTGCGGCTTGCGCAGCGAGATCACGACCTCCTCGTCTACCTCGACCTGCGGCAGCGTCGGCATCGGCGATGGCACCGCCACCAGATCGCGCTGCCCGGCCACGACCGGCAGGCCGCGCACGAACGGCAACGGCCGGCGTTGCGCCAGCGGGCCCTCTTCGCGGTCGCGCGTAGCATCCACCCATACCTCGCCCTGCGGCAGGTGAGCGCGCACCACCACATGATCGAACGCGTAGGGACTGGGCAAGCGCAGATCCAGCCCGTGGCCCTTGTCGCTGCTGACCAGCACCGGCTCGGCGCGGATGCCGGCCAGTTGCAGCAGCGCGATCAACAGCGTCGCCTTGTCCTTGCAGTCGCCGTAGCGATTGCGCAGCGTCACTTCCGGTGGATGCGGCGCGTGCGAATTCTCGCCCATGTCCAGGCCGACATAACGGATCTCGCCCTGCACGAAGGCCACTGCACGCAGCAGTGCGCCCTGCGGGTCGTCGCGGCGCAGCTGCAGGTTCTGCACCATCCCGTCGGCAACGCGCGCGTCCTTGAACGCGTGCGGATACAACTGCGCTGCCCATGCCGCCACCGCCGCCCAGTTGCCGGCAGTGGAGACTTCGATCCGGCCATACGGATCGACATCCTCCGGGGTGTCCTTTTCCTCCTGCACGGCGGGCAGGTCGCGTGCGGCGATGTCCAGTGTCGCCACATCGCCGGTGCGGCTGACGTTGCGGCTGAAACCGGGCGCCGTCACCCGCCACTGCAATCCCATGCCGGCCGGATGCCGCACGCGCACCCGGCGCTCGCCCAGCGCTACGCCGTAGCGCGCATCGAACACGTCGTAATAGCCCTTGCCGAACACCGGATTGCTGCCGGTGATGGTCACGCCGTAATCGACCCGGTCGCCCACGCGCAGGTCCGGCAAAGTGATCGACAGCGTCAGCGCGCCATCGATCAAACCGTCTTCCAGTCCGCTTTCGCGGCGCAACCGGGCGTAGTGCGCCTGCTTGCGCATGTCGATGCGCCTGCCGTCGCGCCAGACCTCCAGGCTGTTGAGCGCCAGCTGCTGGTACTGCGGCTGGTAATCGATGGAGATCTGCCCGGCTTCGTCAAGACTTTTCGCACGCTGCACGGTGTAACTGAGGCGGCGATACGCCTGCGGCGCCGCGCCGGTCAGATCGACCTGATCGGACACCAGTTCATAGCGCAGCCCGCTGGCACCGGGCACCTTGTCGGGCACCGCATCGGCGATGACCCAGGCCGGTGGCGGCGCCATGCGCGGCGCCTCGCTGGCCTGTGCCGGTGCGATCACGCTCGCCACCACGGCCAGCACGCAACTCATCCAGAACGCGCCACGCAGACGTCGCTTCCCATCCCTGTCGATCAACACCCACTCCTCGTCAAAACGCATTGAGTCCCGTCAGCGCACGCCCGACCACCAACTGATGCACGGTCTCGGTACCCTCGTAGGTGATCACCGATTCCAGGTTCAGCGCATGCCGGATCGCCACATGCTCGGTGGTGATGCCGGCCGCGCCCAGCAGATCGCGGCACTCGCGCGCCACATCCAGGGCCATGCGGCAATTATTCCACTTTGCCAGCGAGATCTGTTCCGGCCGCAGCTGGCCGGCCTGCTTCAGCCGCCCGAGCTGCAGCGCCAGCAGCTGCGCGGTGGAAATCCGCCGCGCCATGTCGGCCAGCTTGATCTGCGCGCTCTGCGTGGCCGCCAGCGGCCGGCCGAACAGGATGCGTTGCCCGCTGTAGGCCAGCGCCTCGCGCAGACAGGCCACCGCCGCGCCGATCGCGCCCCAGGCGATGCCGTAACGCGCCTGATTGAGGCAACCCAGCGGCGCCTTCAGACCGGCCGCGTTCGGCAGGCGCATCTGCTCCGGCACGTAGACGTTGTCCAGGAACAAGCCCGAGGTCACCGATGCGCGCAGGCTCATCTTGTGTGCGATGTCCTGCGCACTGAAGCCGGCGCTGCCGGTCTCGACCAGAAAGCCGCACACGCCGTCATCGGTATGCGCCCAGATGATCGCCAGGCCGGCAATGCTGCCGTTGGTGATCCACATCTTGGCCCCGTTCAAGCGCCAGCCGTCGCCCTGCCGCACCGCGCGCGTGGTCATCGCGGCCGGATCCGAGCCGCCCTGCGCTTCGCTCAGCCCGAAACAGCCGATCAGGCGGCCGGCGGCCATCTCCGGTAACCAGCGCTGGCGCTGCTCGTCGCTGCCGTAGGCATGGATCGGGTACATGCACAGCGAGGACTGCACGCTGACGAAGCTGCGCAGGCCGCTGTCGCCGCGCTCCAGTTCCTGGCAGATCAATCCGTACGCCACCGCGCCCAGGCCCGCGCCGCCATCGCGGACCGGCAGGCTGGCACCCAGCAGGCCGAGCTCCGCCAGTTCCGGTACCCATTCGCGCGGAAAGCGCCCTGCGTCGAAGGCATCGCCGATCGCCGGCAGCACCCGCGTATCGGTGAAGCGCGCCACCGCGTCCTGCACTGCCCGCTCGTCGTCGGTCAGCAGCGCACGTACATCGAACAGATCATCGGGGCGCACCGGCATGTCGGCTTCCACTCCAGGAGAAGTGGCGATTATCAGCCAGTTGCCGGCCGAACATGGCGGCGACCTGTTCAGCGCACGGACGTCGTGACCAGCGCCTGAAAACGAAAAGAGCCGGCAATGCCGGCTCCTTTCTTGCCAACCAGCGATCCTGGGCGGATCGCTGCCAGCGGTTTACTGACGCGTGCTGCCCGCATCCACACGAACGCCCCTGTCACCGGCGGTCGAAGCGGTCTGGGTCACCAGCTGACCGTCGACCACCGGCAGGCGATCGCTGGCCGGCTTGTCGTTCATGCGCACGGTCTTCTCGAAACCGTCGTAGCGGTAGGTCACGTCGTAGGCCACCACGTTGTCGGCATCGCCCAGCGAGATGCGTTCGCCCGGCTTGCTGTCCATGCGCATGGTGCCGGTGGTGCCGTCGGCATTGCGGTAGGTCACGTCATAGCCGACCACGCGCGAGGACTGCGAGTTGGCGTTTTCGGTATGGCACTGGCGCTCGGTGCGGTCCACCACGCGGCCGCCGACATGATTGCGGTCCACACGGTTGCCGACCATGCCGCCACCGACCGCACCGGCCACCGTGGCCAGCTTGCGGCCATTGCCGCCGCCGACCTGGTTACCCAGCAGGCCGCCGATCACCGCGCCAGCGACGGTGCCGCCGACATTGCCATCGCGCTCAGGCAGACGTTCCTGCACTACCACGTCGCGGCAGACTTCGCGCGGCGAGGAGCTGGTGGTGGTTTCGCGGATGGCCGCGCTGTTGACGACCTGCGCATACTGCGGCTCGCGCTCGGTGATGGGTGCAACCTTGACCACGTCGGCGTATTCCAGACCACGCGGTGCCGGCTCGCCGTTGGCGACGAAATCGCCGGACGACGGACGATTATTCATGAAGGCGGCCGTGGCCACGCCTCCAACCAGCAACGCACCAGCAGCGACCAGTATAGTTGTCGTATTGCTCTTCATGATCCAGCTCCGTGCGGACACGCCGCGTTGTTGACGGCGTGATTCCAGCACGCGAACCCTGAACAAAAACGCCCTCGCTCATGAACGCCGCAGTTAAGTTCAGCTAGCGGTTATTTCATGCACTGCTAACAGCCGGAGCATCCGCATGCGCAATCTCGTTACCTCGCGCGCCCTGGACTGGGCCAGCAAGCTGCGCTACCCCACCTTGTTCAAGCTGGCGGCGGCGCTGTTTCTGGTCGACTTGGTGCTCCCGGACCCGATCCCGTTCCTGGACGAGCTGCTGTTCGGCCTGACCACGCTGCTGCTGGCCAACTGGAAGACCCGCAAGGCACCGCTGCCCGCGCCGGTGCGCCGCGATTGATGCAGCTGGTCGATAGCCACTGCCATCTGGATGCCGGCGAGTTCGACCACGACCGCGCCGCGGTGATCGCGCGCGCGCAGGCGGCCGGTGTCGTGCAGCAGGTGATCCCGGCGATCACCGCCGCCAGCTGGCCGGCGCTGCGCTCCGTCTGCACCCAGGCACCCGGACTGCACCCCGCCTACGGGCTGCACCCGATCTTTCTCGATCAGCACCGCCCCGAACACCTGCAGCTGCTGGCCGAGTGGATCGAGCGCGAGCGGCCCTGCGCCATCGGCGAGTGCGGGCTGGACTTCTATCTGGACGGGCTGGACGCGCAGATGCAGCGCGATTATTTCGACGGGCAACTGCAGCTGGCCAAGCGCTTCGGGCTGCCGCTGATCGTGCATGCGCGGCGCGCCACCGAAGAGGTCATCGCCCGCATCAAGGCCGTGGGCGGCCTGCGTGGTGTGGTGCACAGCTTTGCCGGCAGCCCCGAACAGGCGCAGCAATTGTGGAAGCTGGATTTCATGATCGGCCTGGGCGGCCCGGTGACCTACCCGCGTGCCAATCGCCTGCGCGGCCTGGCTGCAACGATGCCGCTGGACTGGCTGCTGCTGGAAACCGATGCGCCGGATCAGCCCGACGCCAGCATCCGCGGCCAACGCAACGAGCCGGCCTACCTGCGCACGGTGCTGGACTGCATCGCACAGCTACGCGGCGAGGCGGCCGAGCACATCGCCGCGCAGACCACCGCCAACGCGCGGCGGTTGTTCGGGTTGCCGGGCTGAGCGCACTGCCCGTTGCCGCATGACACGGCAACGCGCACTCACCCCGCCGAGGCAGCCTCGGCAACAGGCTTGGCAGCAGCCACCTTCGGCTTGAGCAACATCTCCAGCGCCTTGCCCACCGCGACAAACGCAAAGGTGCCGGTGATATGCGTGGCTGCGCCCAGCCCTGCCCCGCAATCCAGCTTGAGTGTGGCGTCGGCATCCAGTTGCGGGCGGATGCCGCAGACGCTGCCATCGGCCTGCGGATATTTGACGTTCTCCAGCGAGTACACCGCCGGCACGCCGAAATAGCGCTGCGGATTCTTGGGGAAGTTGAACTCGCTGCGCAGCTTCTTGCGGATCAGCGCCAGCATCGCGTCGTGTTCGGTGCGCGAGACATCGCGTACCCGCACCAGGGTGGGATCGGTGCGCCCGCCAGCGGCGCCCACTGTCAGCAAGGGCAACTTGCGTCGGCGACACCAGGCGATGGTTTCCACCTTCACCCGGAAGCTGTCGCAGGCATCGATCACCAGGTCGAACGCATCGCCGAGCAGCTGTTCGATATTGCCGGCGGTGAGGAACGACTCCACCGCATCGGCTTCGATTTCCGGGTTGATCGCCACGCAGCGTTCGGCCATCGCGCGCGCCTTGTTGCGTCCGTACTGCCCTGCCAGCGCCGGCAGCTGCCGGTTGGTATTGGACACGCACAGGTCGTCGGCGTCGATCAGGCGGATATGGCCGACGCCGGTACGCGCCAGCGCCTCGACCACCCACGAGCCCACGCCGCCCATCCCCACCACCGCCACGCGGCAGGCGGCCAGCCGCTCGACCGTGCCGACTCCGTACAGCCGGTCGATACCGGCAAAGCGTTCACGCCATTGTGCTTTCATCGGCCTATTTTACGCGCGCCGCTCAGCGCGCGCCCATCGACCTATTGAAGCCCGCGTCCACGGAGGTCCGTCCATGCCCGCCCCGCCCACCGAACAATCGCGCGCGTCCCGCTATGCCTTCCTGCTGGTGCTGGGCATCCTGATCGGGCTGGCGTGCACGGTGATGGTGGCGCGCGTGCTGCAGGCCAGACGCAACCCGGTGCCGGACAGCCTGATGCAGGTGATGGCTTACCAAGTGCGCGCCCTGCAAGCCGATACCGATGGTGGCTGCAACTCCACACGCCAGCGAGCGCGACTGCAATCGCTGCGCCTGCTTGCCGGCGAACTGGAGCCGGCCTTTCCAGACATCGGCGAGGACCGCCGCTTCGGCGAGCATGCCAGCGCCCTGCGCACCGTCCTGGACCAGGCACAGCGCACGCCGCCAGCCGATTGCGCCGCGCTTGCCGCAGTCAGGCCACAGATCAATGACGCCTGCGAGGCCTGTCATCGCGACTTCCGCTGACCGCCATCGCACCTCCGCATCGACGCGCATGGCAGCGGTTGTGAACAGCACGCTCGGGTTTCGTTAAGCCTGGAGTGATCCAGTTGGCAGACCGTTCACCCTGACCAACACAGGATGACGTCGCCGCGGCCCTGACCGCTTTTTCGAACCACCCCGGAGAGACCTCATGAAGACCCGACTGCTCGTCATTGGCCTGGCTGCAACCGCAACGCTGGTTGGCTGCGCCACCTCCCAGCCCCAGTACGGCAGCTACCGCGGCGACCGCGGCTACGACCAGGGCTATTCGCAGCCGCAGGCACGCTGCGTGGATTGCGGCATCGTGACCCGCATCGATGAAGTCGGCCCGACCCGCAGCGCTCCTACCGGCACCGGTGCTGTGCTCGGCGGCATCGTCGGCGCGGTGGCCGGTCGCCAGATCTCCAAGGAGACCGGTGGCAGCAAGGGCAACAAGAACGTCTCGGCCGTGGCCGGTGCCGCCGCCGGCGCGCTGGCGGGCAATGCGATCCAGAACAACGTCACCAGCGACAGCTTCGATGTGCAGGTGCGCATGGACGACGGCCGCGTGATCGTGGTGAACCAGCGCGACCTGGCTGGCGTGCGCGAAAACGCCTATGTGCGCGTGGTCAACGGCAAGGTCGTGCTGCGCTGATCGGCGCGCTTACCAGTAGCGGCCAGGAAAACCACTGCGCTCACCGTCAGGCCGGCGCAGTCGGCGCCCGGAATCGACATGCATCCACGTGTACTTCGATCTCTTCGTGCCCGCCTGACCACTGCTCGCTACGTTCGATTCGCCAGTGTTGGCGAATGACAGAAAGGCCCGGCGACGGGCCTTTCTGCTGTCTGCGCGATGGCCGCGGTGTTGCGCCGCGCTCAGACCACCTGCACCGCATCGGCCTGCAGGCCCTTCTGTCCCTGCACGACGGTGAAGCTGACCTTCTGGCCTTCCTTGAGGCTCTTGAAGCCCTGGATCTGGATCGCACGGAAATGGACGAAGACGTCCTCGCCGTTTTCGCGACTGATGAAGCCAAAGCCCTTGGCATCGTTGAACCACTTCACGACACCATTCTCGCGTTCGATATTGGACATCTCGACTGACTCCCTACGACACTGTGATGGACTGACGGTGGTGGCTGTGATTGCAAGGAGGAAGCGAGGTACAAAGATGTAGCGGATCGAACGATCTACCGCATCAGGCCACGATTCACGGTGACCGTTGCAAACAGCAGCGCTGGCAACTTAACCCGCGCCAAACGAATTTTCAAGCAGCCCTTGCGCAATTTTGTCAAGCCTGAAACAGGACATTTTTAAACATCATGGATACCACCGTCGTCTACTACATCCTGGCTGGCGTGCTGGTCCTGATCGGCCTTGCCGGAGTCGTCCTGCCGGCGCTGCCAGGCCTGCCACTGGTGTTCGCGGGGCTGCTGGTGGCCGCCTGGGCCGATGGCTTTGCCCACGTCGGCTGGGTGGCGCTGGTGATTCTGGGCCTGATGACGGCGTTGTCGTTTGCGATCGACTTCCTTGCCACTGTGTACGGCGCCCAGCGGGTCGGCGCCAGCAAGGCGGCACTGTGGGGCTCGCTGATCGGCTCGGTCGTCGGCATCTTCTTCATGCCGATCGGCTTGTTCGTCGGGCCGTTCGCCGGCGCGTGGCTCGGCGAGTATTGGCAGACCCGCAAATCCGACCAGGCCACCAAGGTCGGCTTCGGCACCTGGCTGGGCATCGTGTTCGGCACCGCGACCAAGCTGGCACTGGGCCTGTGCATGCTGGGCGTGTTCGCCATCGCTTGGTTTTTCTAGCCGATTTCCAGCGCTCACCGAGGCTGAGTGGGTCGATTGATCGCATGGAAAACGACAACCCAGCCGCCAACGCGGTCGCGGCCAGCTATCGATTGCAGGCATCGCCCGGATGTTATGCCACCGTGTACACACCGCGTATGCAGGCGCGACCGTTAAGCTTCGCATCTGACGCGCCTGCCTGGCGCCTTTATTCGGCCAGACTGCCCATGTCCAAGCACCGCACCCGTCCCTTGATGCTGATTGCCCTGGCGGCCGCGCCGCTGGCGCACGCACAGGAAATCGCCCCTACCCCCGCCTCGCCGCAGGCCTGCACTTCCGTCACCTCGGATGCGGCACGGCTGGCCTGCTACGACCAGGCGCTGGGCTATACCCCGCAGCTGACCGCCGAGGCCGATGCCGCCGCGCAGATCGCCAAGCAGAAAGAGTCCAAGCCGCAGGACGAGCGTGCCATCAGCCGCGTCGGCGATTTCTTCCGTGCCGATGGCCAGGACCAGCCCAAGGCCGAGGCGGTCGCCAACGCCGGCCGCGGTTCGTTGCTGGACCGCCGCTGGGAGCTGGCCAAGGATTCCAAGCTGGGCACCTTCCAGTTGCGCGGCTACAAGCCGGTCTACCTGCTGCCGGCGTTCTGGACCAGCGACTCCAACCGCACCCCGCAGTCGCCGAACCCGGCCAACTCGGTGTCCACCCCGCAGCAACTGGACAGCACCGAACTGAAATTCCAGCTCAGCTTCAAGACCAAGGTGGTCGAGGATCTGTTCGGCGACAACGGCGACATCTGGATGGGCTACACCCAGAGCTCGCGCTGGCAGGCCTACAACACCGATGCCTCGCGCCCGTTCCGCGAAACCAATTACGAGCCGGAAGCGATGCTGGTGTTCCGCAACAACTACAGCCTGTTCGGCTGGAAGGGCCGCATGAGCGGCATCAGCATCAACCACATGTCCAACGGCCGCGAAGATCCGCTGTCGCGCTCCTGGAACCGGGTCATCCTCAACATCGGGCTGGATCGCGAGAACTGGGCACTGACGCTGCGCCCGTGGTTCCGCATCAAGGAAGACCGCGCCGACGACAATAATCCCGATATCGAGGATTACATGGGCCGTGGCGACGCCACCCTGGTCTACAACAAGGACGGGCACGAAGTGGCATTGATCGCGCGGCATTCGCTGCGCGGCGGCGACCGCTCGCACGGCTCGGTGCAGCTGGACTACGGCTTCCCGATCACCAACCTGCTGCGCGGCCACGTGCAGGTGTTCGACGGCTACGGCGAAAGCCTGATCGACTACAACCACAAGGCCACCTACATCGGCCTGGGCGTGTCGTTGCTGGAGTGGTTCTAAGCACATCGCACCGCTGCGCTGAGCAACGTCGAGACCATTGAAAAGCCGGCATGCGCGCATGCCGGCTTTTTTACTTGTGGACTTGCAGCTTGGAGCGGCAAAACGTAGCAAGCAGTCGTCAGCTGGGCGCGCAGGAATCGTAGTGCATGCGTGGCATGCAGGTTCCGGACACGGCCCACGCCTGCCTGGCGATGAGCGCAGCAGTTTGATAGCCGCTCCAAGTTCCACAGCGCTGACAGCTAGGCTGCTCCACACCCTCCGCACATACAAAAAAGACAGCGCAGGAGATCATCCTGCGCTGTCTTCATGAAACGGCTTTGGCAGCGATCAGACGTCGAAGAAATCGACCTTGCCATCTTTCAAGGTGTAATACGCACCGACGACGCGAACATTGCCTGCGCGCAGCGGTTCGAGCAGCGCCGGCTCGGACGCGCCACGCAGGCGGTCGACGGTGCGCTTGACGTTGGCCTTGACCGAGGCCGCCAGCAGGTCGTCGCCGCCCTTGCTCTTGGCGGTCAGCACGGCCGGGACGATCGGCTCGATCATCGCGCCGATCGCGCCCGGGAAGAATGCGTTCTTCTCCACCACCGACACCGCCGCGGCGACCGCGCCACAGCTCTCGTGGCCCATCACCACCACCAGCGGCACGCCGAGCTGGCTGACCGCGTATTCGATGGAGCCCAGTGCCGTGGTGTCGACGGTATTGCCGGCATTGCGGACGATGAACATCTCGCCCAGGCCGCGGCCGAACAGCAGTTCCGGCGGCACGCGCGAATCCGAGCACGACACCAGAATCACGAACGGGGTCTGCCCCAGCGCCAGTTCCAGACGGCGCTTGCTGTCGGAAATGACCTTCTTGGGGCGGTTTTCCACGAAGGCGGCATTGCCGTCACGCAGCACCTGCAATGCCTGCTCGGCATTGAGATCGGTCTTCTTCGACGGCGCCGCACCAACGGCGAACGGCAGTGACGCGGCGGCGGCCGCGATCGGCGCACAACAGGCACATTGCAGCAGTTTTCGACGGGATGCGGAATGCGACATGGACGAGCCCCTGCTCTCTGGTTGTCTGGCGATCGTACACCGCGCCAGGCGCGGCACCACGGCGCGACTGGAGCTTATGTCGACACGATTTCGCGGCCCGCGCCCTTCGGTTCAGGTCCAGTCCGTCAGACCCTCGCGGCGATAGGTTTCCTGAAATGCCGGGCGGGCTTTCATTCGCTGCGCATGCGCCTGCAAGGCCGGCCAGGTGTCGCTGGGCCGGGGCATGTTGCGCGACCAACGCATCATCATGGTCAGCATGAAATCGGCCGCCGACAGGGTCTGCCCGAGCAGATACGGGCCATTGGCCTGCAGGTGTGCATCGACCCGCGCCCAGGCCGCCTCCAGTCTGGCGCGTGCCTGGGATTGCGCGGCATCCGCGTGCGCGGCGCCGGCCGGCTCGTCCGGATAGAACCAGGCCCGGTACGCCGGCTGCAAGGTGTTGGCGCAGAAGAACATCCACTGGTAGTACGCCGCGCGCTCGGGAGTACCGAGCGGCGGTGCCAGCCCAGCCTGCGGATGCAGGTCGGCCAGATGCAGCACGATCGCGGCCGCCTCGGTCAGCACGTGTCCGTCGAGCACCAGCGTCGGCACCACGCCGGCCGGATTGAGCGCCAGATACTGCGGCGATTTCTGCTCGCGCCGGTCGAAGTCCAGCGGATGCAGTACGTGCGGCACATCGAGTTCGATCAGCAGCCAATGCACGACCAGTGCGGCAGTGCTGGGGGCGTGGTACAGCGTGGTGGTCATGCAAACTCCTTCGTCAGTTGGTACAGGAACGCAAGCAGGCGAGCTTGCGGGGTTCACAGCGATTGACATCGCTCTGCTGCGTGCAATCGAACACCTGGGCCATGCAATTGGCCCGCTGCGCCGGATTCTGGGTTGCGTCGCAGCTCTTTCCGCGTGGTGCAACCGCCATGCGGCAGCTGCTTTCGCTGGGCCGGTCGGCGGCGCACTGCGCGGCGCGGCGGTTGCACTGCGCGATGCAGCGCTCCATCGCCGAGGGGCCGTTGAAGCGCGTTGCGGTGTCGCTGGGCTTGAGCGGCTTTTTCTCGGCAAACGGTACTGGCGCGGTGGGTTGCGGCGCATAGTTGCCGGACGGAAACAGCACGGTGGGCTGGGTCTTTTGTTGCGCTGCCAGAGGCAGGCTGGCGCACACCAGGAAGGCGAGGCAGACGAGACGGAGCATTCCTGTTCTCCTGAGGGTGCCGGCATGTACGCCCCGAGCATAGCCCGTTCCTGTTGGGCCGTCCCGCCACCCTACGTGAGACACGCATGCAGGCGTTTTTTCCAACACATAGGCAGCGCGTGCGAACAGCAGGCACGCGCAGCGCCCAAACTGAAAACGGCGACGCAGTGCAAGTGCGTCGCCGTTCCAGGGTTACTTATTCCACCACGACCGGAATCTTGCCGATGCGCGATTGCCATTGCCGCGGGCCGGTCTTGTGCACCGATTCGCCGGTGGAATCCACCGCCACGGTGACCGGCATGTCCTTGACCTCGAATTCGTAGATCGCTTCCATGCCCAGGTCTTCGAATGCGAGCACGCGTGCGGCCTTGATCGCCTTGGACACCAGATAGGCCGAGCCGCCGACCGCCATCAGATACACGGCCTTGTTGTCGCGGATCGCCTCGATCGCCGCATCGCCACGCTCGGACTTGCCGACCATGCCCAGCAGGCCGGTCTGCTCCAGCATCTGGCGGGTGAACTTGTCCATGCGCGTGGCGGTGGTCGGGCCGGCCGGGCCGACCACTTCATCGCGCACCGGGTCGACCGGGCCGACGTAGTAGATGAAGCGGTTGGTGAAGTCGACCGGCAAGGTTTCGCCCTTGTTGAGCATGTCGATCATGCGCTTGTGCGCAGCGTCGCGGCCGGTCAGCAGCTTGCCGTTGAGCAGCACTACCTCGCCCGGCTTGAAGCTGGCCACTTCCTCACGGGTGATGGTGTCCAGGTTGACCCGGCGCGCGTTGGTCGGGTTGTAGGTGAGCTTGGGCCAGTCTTCCAGCGACGGCGGGTCCAACATCACCGGGCCGCTGCCATCCAGGGTGAAGTGCGCATGGCGGGTGGCCGCGCAGTTGGGAATCAGCGCCACCGGCAGGTTGGCCGCGTGGGTCGGGTAATCCTTGACCTTGATGTCCAGTACCGTGGTCAGGCCGCCCAGGCCCTGCGCGCCGATGCCGAGCGCGTTGACCTTTTCGTAGAGTTCCAAGCGCAGCTCTTCGGCGCGATTGGACGCGCCGCGCGCCTGCAGGTCGACAATGTCGATCGGCTCCATTAGCGCTTCCTTGGCCAGCAGCATGGCCTTTTCGGCGGTACCACCGATGCCGATGCCGAGCATGCCCGGCGGGCACCAGCCGGCGCCCATGGTCGGCACGGTCTTGAGCACCCAGTCGACGATGGAGTCGGACGGGTTGAGCATGGCGAACTTGCTCTTGGCCTCCGAACCGCCGCCCTTGGCCGCGACGATCACTTCGACATGGTGGCCGGGCACGATCTTGGTGTTGACCACCGCCGGGGTGTTGTCGCGGGTGTTGGTGCGCTTGCCGGCCGGGTCGGCCAGCACGCTGGCGCGCAGCTTGTTGTCAAGGTGGTTGTAGGCGCGGCGCACGCCTTCGTTGACCATGTCTTCCACGCCCATGGTGGCGTCGTCCCAGCGCACCTGCATGCCGATCTCGAGGAACACGGTAACGATGCCGGTGTCCTGGCAGATCGGGCGATGGCCTTCGGCGCACATGCGCGAGTTGATCAGGATCTGCGCGATGGCGTCCTTGGCCGCCGGCGACTCTTCGCGCTCGTAGGCAGCGGACAGGTTCCTGATGTAGTCGACCGGGTGGTAGTAGCTGATGTACTGCAACGCGTCGGCGACGGACTGGATGAGGTCTTCCTGCTTGATCGAGGTCACGGCTGGCTCTACGGCTGGCGGGGGCAATCCGGCCATTTTAGTCGAAACTCCCGGCGTGTCCGGGCGTTGCGTCAATCGAGGCAATTGATCAGGCCTGCGATCGCACGCGGGGGCTGCCCCCGCGGTATTGGCGCGCTACAGGCAAGCGACCACGTTGCTTGCACGCGTGCAGTCGGCAGCGGCGCGCCAATGCCGCCGTGGGCGCGGCGCACCTCCAACACCCCGCGCCGACGCGTGGCGCTGCACACTAAGCCGATGTCAGCCTCCCGTTCCGGCGCCTCTGCGCCTGCCGCTCCCCGTACCGGCCCTACCCTGCGCGAGCGCCTGGATGCGCTGCGCAACCTCCCGCCCTTCCTGCGCCAGATCTGGCAGACCAGCCGCTGGCTGAGCGCCAGCAGCATCGGCCTGCGCGTGCTGCGCGCGTTGATGCCGGTGGCCTCGTTGTATATCGGCAAACTGATCATCGACGAGGCCATCCACCTGGTCGGTCAACCGCCGGCCTTCGACTCGCTGGCGCAGGCGCTGGGCAGCGGCCGGCTGAACCGGTTGCTGGAATTGCTGGCGCTGGAACTGGCCCTGGCGATCGGCTCGGACCTGCTCGGCCGGCTGGTCGGCTACGCCGATGCCTTGTTGTCGGAGCTGTTCAACAACGCCGCCAGCGTGCGCCTGATGGAGCACGCCGCGCAGCTGGATCTGGAGGACTTCGAAGACCCCGACCGGCAGGACAAGCTGGATCGCGCGCGGCGCCAGACCATGAACCGCATGAACCTGATGAGCCAGCTGTTCGGCCAGGTGCAGGACGCCATCACCGTGGTCAGCCTGGCCGTGGGCCTGGTGGTGTATGCGCCGTGGTTGATTCTGCTGCTGGCGATCGCGCTGATCCCGGCCTTCATCGGCGAGGCGCATTTCAATGCGCTGGGCTATTCGCTCAACTTCCAGTGGACGCCGGAGCGGCGCCAGCTTGACTACCTGCGCCAGGTCGGCGCGAGCGTCGAGACCGCCAAGGAAGTCAAGATCCTCAACCTGCACCGCTTCCTGATCGCGCGCTATCGCCGGCTGGCCGACAAGTTCTTCCAGGCCAACCGCGCGCTGGCGCGCAAGCGTGCGTTGTGGGGCGCATTGCTGGCTGCGCTGGGCACCCTGGGCTACTACATGGCCTATGGCTACATCGCCTGGCGCACCGTGCGCGGCGATTTCAGCATCGGCGATCTGACCTTCCTGGCCGGCAGTTTCCTGCGCCTGCGCCAGTTGCTCGAAGGCCTGCTGATCGGGTTCTCGCAGGTCGCCGGCCAGGCCTTGTATCTGGACGATCTGTATTCGTTCTTCAACATCGTGCCGGAGATCCGCTCGCGCCCGAACGCGCTGCTGGTGCCGCGACCGATCCGCCAGGGCTTCGTGTTCGAGGACGTGGGCTTCCGCTACCCGGATGCCGAACAGTGGACGGTGCGGCATCTGGATTTCGAACTGCGTGCCGGCGAAGTGCTGGCGCTGGTCGGCGAAAACGGCGCCGGCAAGACCACCCTGGTCAAGCTGCTGGCGCGGCTGTACGACCCGGACGAAGGCCGCATCCTGCTCGATGGCCGCGACCTGCGCGACTACGACCTGGACGATGTGCGCGCCAACCTGGGCGTGATCTTTCAAGACTTCGTGCGCTATCACCTGAGCGTGGGCGAGAACATCGGTGTCGGCCAGGTCGATGCGATGGACGATGTGCCGCGCATCCGCGCCGCTGCGCAGCGTGCGATGGCCGGCGAGCTGATCGACAGCCTGCCCGATGGCTACGACCAGCTGGTCGGACGCCGCTTCAAGAACAGCGTGGACCTGTCCGGCGGGCAATGGCAGAAGATCGCCATCGCGCGCGCCTACATGCGCGATGCGCAGCTGATGATCCTGGACGAACCCACCGCCGCCCTGGATGCGCGCAGCGAGTTCGAGGTGTTCCAGCGCTTCAAGGAGCTGTCGGACAACCGCACCGCGGTGCTGATCTCGCACCGCTTCTCCAGCGTGCGCATGGCCGACCGCATCCTGGTGCTGGCCGCGGGCCGCATCGAGGCCAACGGCACCCATGCCGAACTGATGGCCCAGGGCGGGCGCTATGCGGAGCTGTTCGAGTTGCAGGCGGCGGGGTATCGGTGAGGCCGGGATTGGGGAGTCGGGATTGGGGATTTGCAAGAGCAGATCCTGGGTTCTGGACGCATCGGGCTCGCGGATGAGCCGGCAGCTCTTACCAATCCCCAATCCCGACTCCCCAATCCCGGCACCCAAATGAGAGCCTCTCTCATTTGGCCGGCTTGAGGTAGAATTGCCGGGTACTCTTCCCACGACACTTACCGGTATGTCTTCCGCTTTCGGCGCCGAAACGGTGCTTGAGGTCCGTCACTGGACCGATGCCTACTTCAGCTTCACCACCACCCGCGATGCCGGTTTCCGCTTCGAGAACGGGCAGTTTGTGATGATCGGTCTGGAGACCGAGACGCGGCCGCTGCTGCGCGCTTACTCGATCGCCAGCGCCAACTGGGAAGAACACCTGGAGTTCTTCAGCATCAAGGTGCCGGACGGTCCGCTGACCTCGCGGCTGCAGCACATCCAGCCGGGCGACAAAGTGCTGGTTGGCAAGAAGCCCACCGGCACGCTGCTGATCAGCGACCTGCACCCGGGCCGCAACCTGTATCTGCTGGGCACCGGTACCGGTCTGGCGCCGTGGCTGTCGGTGATCAAGGACCCGGAAACCTACGAGCGTTTCGACAAGGTGATCCTGACCCAGGGCGTGCGCTTCGTGCAGGATCTGGCCTATCGCGACTACTTCGAGCGCGAGCTGCCGCAGCACGAATTTCTCGGCGACATCCTGCGCGAGAAATTGATGTACTACCCGGCGGTGACGCGCGAGGCGTTCGCCAACCAGGGCCGCCTGACCGAGCTGATGGCCGATGGCCGCATGCAGCAGACGCTCGGGCTGCCGCCGCTGGATCCGGCCAACGACCGCTTCATGATCTGCGGCAGCCCGCAGATGCTGGCCGACCTGCGCAGCTTGCTGGATGCACGTGGCTTCCAGACCTCGCCACGCATCGGCACGCCGGGGCATTACGTGTTCGAGCGTGCCTTCGTTGAGAAGTGATGCGGCGCGCGTGAGACGCCCGCGCGATGCGGCGTTTACGCAGACCGCGACGCCGGCATGCACTGTCGTAGGAGCGCACCTGGGCGCGATGAAGCGTTGCCGGTAATGCCTCATCGCGCCCAGGTGCGCTCCTACGGTTCAACTAACGCGCGCTCGATATCCGCTGCCAGCGCGTCCGGCTTGGTGGTCGGGGCGTAACGCTCCAGCACCGTGCCATCGCGGCCGATCAGGAACTTGGTGAAATTCCACTTGATCGCTTCCGATCCCAGCACGCCGCGCTGTTCGCGCTTGAGCCATTGCCACAGCGGATGCGCGCCGCTGCCATTGACCTCGACCTTCTCGGCCAGCGGAAAATCCACCGCGTAATCGAGCGAGCAGAACTGGCGGATCTGCGCGGCATCGCCCGGCTCCTGATGACCGAACTGATCGCAGGGAAACCCGATCACCACCAGACCACGCTCGCGATAGCGCTGCCACAGCGCCTGCAGGCCTGCGTATTGTGGGGTAAAGCCGCATTTGGAAGCGACATTGACCACCAGCACCACCTTGCCGGCGTAATCGCGCATCGAGCGGGGCCGGCCTTCCAGGTCGGTGAATTCGAACGTGGAGATGTCGCTCATGGCTGCCCTGAAGTGTGCGAGGTGGGCAGCGTAACCCAGCAGCCCGCGGTGTCGCATCGCGGTTGCCGAGCGCGTCAGCCGGGAGGGGCGGTTTTCAACGGACCCGTCGCCGCAGCCAGCTGACCCTTCCCGCTGGTCCCGGCCGTTGCCGGCCGCTGACACGGCACGCTACCGGCCAGCATCCGTCAGGCGGACTGATCGAGACCTCGCTGCCCGCCGAGCAGCCGGAATGCAGCCGAGTGGAACACGCCGCAGCGCATGCCGGCAGCGCCGGTCCGGCGGCTGCGCGCGCATGGTGTCATCGGTTCCTGCATCCGCAAGGCGAGCACCGCTCGTGCCCGCCTGATGGCATCGCAATGACCTTGCAGCCATGCCTTTTGTCACACGCCTGTCCGGCCCGGCTGGGGTAGCCTCGGCGGCTCGCACTTTGGAGCCACCCTCTTGACCACCCGTCTCGCCTTTGCCCTGGCCGCTTCCCTGGGACTTGCCATGCCGTCCTACAGCATCGCCGAACCTGCCGCCACGCAGGCCGCCACCCAAGCCAACCCCTTCTTTGCCGACAGCACGCTGCCACTGCACTACCCGCAGTTCGACAAGATCAAGGACAGCGATTTCGCACCCGCCTTCGACGCCGGCATGACCGAGCAGTTGAAGGAAGTGGAAAAGATCGCCAACCAGAAGGCCAAGCCGAGCTTCGACAACACCCTCATCGCGCTGGAAAAAAGCGGCGCCACGCTGGATCGCGCCACCACGGTGTTCTTCAACCTGGTCGGTGCCGACACCAACGACGCGCGCAAGAAACTGCAGGCCGACTATTCGGCGAAGTTCGCCGCGCACCGCGATGCGATCTCGCTCAATGGCAAGCTGTTCGCGCGTATCCAGACCCTGTACGACCAGCGCAGCAAGCTGGGCCTGGACGCCCAGGGCGTGCGCCTGGTCGAGAAGTACTACAGCGATTTCGTACGCGACGGCGCCAAGCTCTCCGATGCCGACAAGACCACGCTCAAGGCGATGAATGCCGAGCTGGCCAACCTGGGCACCACCTTCAGCCAGAACGTGCTGGCGGAAGTGAATGCCGCCGCCGTTGTCGTCGATGACGTCAAGCAGCTCGATGGCCTGTCCGAAGAGCAGATCGCCGCTGCCGCCGAAGCCGCCAAGGCGCGCAAGCTCGACGGCAAGTACGTGATCGCGCTGCTCAACACCACCGGCCAGCCGCCGCTGACCCAGCTGAAGAATCGCGAACTGCGCAAGAAGATCTACGACGCCTCGGTGTCGCGTGGCAGCCACGGCGGCCAGTACGACAACACCGCACTGGTGGCGCGCATCATGAAGCTGCGCGCCGACAAGGCCAAGCTGCTCGGCTTCCCGACCTACGCTGCCTATTCGCTGGAAAACCAGACCGCCAAGACGCCGGAAGCGGTCAACGCGATGCTGGGCAAGCTGGCACCGGCCGCGGTGGCCAACGCCAAGCGCGAAGCGGCCGATCTGCAGGCGATGATCGACAAGGAACAAAAAGCCGCGCGCAAGCCGAGCTTCAAGCTCGAAGCCTGGGACTGGGCCTACTACAGCGAGAAGGTGCGTCAGGCCAAGTACAACTTCGACGAATCCCAGCTCAAGCCGTACTTCGAGCTGAAGAACGTGCTGGAAAACGGCGTGTTCTATGCGGCCAATCAGGAATATGGCCTGACCTTCAAGCAGCGCACCGACCTGCCGACCTACCGCGACGACATCACCGTCTATGACGTGTTCGACGCCGACGGCAAGCAGCTGGCGATCTTCATCGCCGACATGTACGCACGCGAATCCAAGCGCGGCGGCGCCTGGATGAACTCCTACGTGTCGCAGTCGGCGCTGACCGGTTTCAAGCCGGTGGTCGCCAATCACCTCAACATCCCCAAGCCGCCGGCCGGCCAGCCGACGCTGCTGACCTGGGATGAAGTGACCACCATGTTCCATGAGTTCGGCCATGCGCTGCACGGCATGTTCTCGGACGTCAAATACCCGTATTTCTCCGGCACCAGCGTGCCGCGCGACTTCGTCGAGTTCCCCTCGCAGGTCAACGAGATGTGGGCCGACGAGCCGTCGATCCTGAAGAACTACGCCAAGCATTACCAGAACGGCACGCCGATGCCGCAGGCGCTGCTGGACAAGGTGATTGCCGCGTCCAAGTTCAACCAGGGCTTTGCCACCACCGAGTATCTGGGTGCGGCCATGCTCGATCAGAACTGGCACCAGATCAGCGCCAGCCAGGTGCCCGACGCCGCCGGCGTGATGGCGTTCGAAGCCAAGGCCCTGCAGCAGGACGGCATCGCCTACGCGCCGGTGCCGCCGCGCTATAAGACCCCGTATTTCAGCCACATCATGGGCGGTTACGCGGCCGGCTATTACGCCTACATCTGGTCGGAAGTGCTCGACGCCAACACCCAGCAGTGGTTCAAGCAGCACGGCGGGCTGAGCCGCGCCAACGGCGATCGCTTCCGTCAGACCCTGCTCTCGCGCGGCGGCAGCGTCGATGCGATGGAACTGTTCCAGAACTTTGCCGGCCATGCGCCGCAGATCGAGCCCCTGCTCGAGAAGCGCGGCCTGAGTGCGCAAGGCGGCGATGGCGCCACGCCGGAAGCGCCGCAGTCCAAGCCGTAATCGCACCGCGTTGAAACCAAGACGCCGCCCGGAGCGATCCGGGCGGCGTTTTTGATGGTCGCGATGAAACGTGCTGCGCGAGCCGCAGACGCCGCGCTCAGAGCTCGACCGAATCCACGCCGTCGAGCAATTTCCTCAACAGCTTTTCCAGCCGCACCTGCTCGGCATCGCTGATGCTGGAGGTCTCTGCATTGAGCAGCGTGCAGGCGTCGGGAAGCAGGCTGTTGATCAACGCCAGGCCTGCCGGCTGCAAGGTCAGCATGATCTTGCGCCGATCGTCCGGGCTGCTGCCACGCGCGATCAAGCCCTTCTCGCACAACTGGTCGGTGAGCCGGGTGATGTTGGCCGGCTTTTCGCTGGCGGCCTCGGCCACCTCGGTAGGCGTGATCGCCTGCTCCGGGGTGCCGTAGAGCATCATCAGAATCTCGTATTCCGGCGGGCTGATGCCGTATGGCTTCAGCCGCACACAACCCTGCGTATGCAGTCGCTTGTAGAGATGCTTGATCAGCCGCACCAGGACGGCTGGTTCACGCGGAAACGCCGGATAGCGCACACAGGTGTGGTCCACGCGACTTGCGGTTGGATCGAAACTACTCATATCACCCGTTTGATTACATTACTGAATGGCCAAGCCATTCAATCACATCATCTGCGGGGTGACACCTCAGCGTGCGAAGAGATGTACATATTCCGGCGCGACCGACGCCAACAATGTTGAGGCAGCGACCTCGGCCGTTTGCGTGCCATCCGAATACGGTCCCACCTGATACGGCGGAAACACGAACCGAAGCGCGGTGATCTGCCCGGCCGGATTGAGCACCGGCACGAACTGGGCAAAGTTGTCGACCTGCGCGGCAGTGCCTTCGGCAATCATGCGATCGGCCGAGGCCACCTGCTCGGCCTGTTCTGCGACCGGCACGCGATCGGCTTCCACGCGCTGGGTGGCGGCGTTGTGCAATTGCACGGCCACCTCGCGCCCGATCTTTTCCCAGCCTGCCGGGTCCGGAATCAAGGCCTGCGCGGTCAATTGCCTGCGCTCCTTGACCAGCCAGACGAAGCGCGCCACCAACGGCTCGCCATGCGCACCACCGGTATAGCGGCTGCCGTCAGCGGACACGACGATCAAGTCCGGGGTCTGCAATACGGTCTCGAACGCCAGTGACAATTCGTAAGGTGCGGCTGGCTTGTCGTTGCCGAGCCCGGACACCGCTTCCATGAGTTCGGCGCGTGCTGCCTGCGCATAGCTGCGGATCAGTCCGCTCAGCTCGGGAAACGCGTCCAGCCCACGCGGATAGCTGATACCCACCATATAGGCGGGTGCTTGCTCGATCACATCCTCCAGCGGGCCGCTTTGCACCAGCACGGGCTCGGCCGGCGGTGCCGCAGCAGCGGTTGCGTCAGCTGCCGGCTGTGCCGATTCGGCCGTTGTCGGCTCGCGCTGCGTACATCCTGCCAACACGGCCAGCATCAGCAAGCCCCGGACTGCGTTCACTCCTGACAACCGCCCCATTCCCACCTGCTCCCCATCGATACATCTGCAAAGACACGCTGCCGGCGATCAGGCCAGCAGATCCTGAAACTGTTGGTGCCGCCGGATATACGCCTCGGCGTAACTGCAGGCAGGCACGACCTTGTAGCCCTGCTGGCGCGCGTGGGCCAAGGCAGCCTCGACCAGCACTGCGGCAATGCCGCGTCCCCTGATCGCGTCGGGCACATGCGTATGCGTGATGGTCATGCGCTCACCTTCCAGACGGTATGCCAGCTCGGCACGTTGTCCATCGGTGTCTACGCTGAAGAGCTGCTGCGTGGAATCGTGGTCTGCCTGCACTGTCGCTGCCTCCATGGTGGTCTGCACGAGGCAGTGACGATGGCGAGCAGTGTGACCAGCGCGGCGCCGCGCCTGCGTGAAAATGAATCGATGCTGTGACCGCCCGCGCAGCCTGCCGGACCGGCACTTAAGTTCGCTCGCGCCGCGCCGATAGCTCAGCCGAAGGCGCCCGTTGCAAGCCGGGCCGGCGCGACCGCCGATGCCTTCGCCTTACCTACGAGGAGTCACCGCATGCACAACGATTCGGCAGGACACAGCGCAGACAGCGATAGCTCGCTGCTGGAAGGCCTGTTCCAGTTCGCCATCACGGGCGACACCCACAACCCCGACTTCGCGCAGCTCAACGACACGGTGTACCAGCGCCTGCAGCAGGCCTACGGGTCGGTGCCCACCGGCAGCGTCGCTGGCGACCAGAACCGCGACGCGGCCTGAGCCGGCATCGCATCACTGCCCAGGACCACGCGCGCACTCGCGAGGGTCATGGTCCGGTCGCCCAAGGCGGCCCGCTCTTCCCGACACCGTCGACCTAACCGCGCGTGCCCACCGGCGGCCAGCGGTCGGTTTGCCAACCGATCAGCCGAAACGCGGATTGGATAGCTGCTGCAGGAATACCTGCAGCACGCGCGGCTCCATGATCAGCATGAACATCACGCCGAACGCGGCACCGGCCAGGTGCGCGCTGTGGTTGATGCGATCGCCGCCGCGGCGGTCCATCCACAGGCTGTAGCCGACATAGAACACCGCGTAGATGATCGCCGGCGCCGGAATGAACAGCACCAGGATGATGGTCCACGGCTGCAGCAGGATGAAGGCGAACAACACCGCCGACACTGCGCCGGAGGCGCCCAGGCTGAGATAGTTCGGGTTCTTCTGGTTCTTCAGATAGCTGGGCAGGATCGAGACCACCAGCGCCGCCAGATAGAACAGCGGGTAGGTCAGCACGCTGCCGGTCAGCTGGGTCATCACTTTTTCGATCACCCGGCCGAAGAAGAACAGCGTGATCATGTTGAAGACCAGGTGGCCCAGGTCGGCATGGATGAAGCCGTAGGTGACCAGGCGGTCGTACTGCTTGTGCTTGTCCAGCGCCGGCGGCCACAGGACCAGGCGGTCGGCCAGCTTGCGGTTGTTGAACGCCATCCACGAGACGATGCCGGTGATGGCGATCAGGATCAGGGTAATCATGCGGACCTCAGGCAGAACGGTAATTGTCGACCATGCGATACCCGCGCGCGTACAGGCCGAAGGCCAGTGCCGCCAGGAACGCGAAGGCCGCGAAGAAGAACATCAGAAATGCCGCTTCGCTGAGCCCAGTATCGGCGATGTGGGAGGTCACCGTGGCGTTGCGCACTGCCACGTTCGACAGCAGCACCCATAGATTGCCCACCGTGGTGGTCAGATACCAGAAGCTCATCACCACGCCCTTCATCGACGGCGGTGCCTGGCTGTAGGCGAACTCGATCCCGGTAGCCGACACCAGCACCTCGCCGAAGGTCAGCAACGCATAGGGCAGGATCTGCCAGGCGATATGCATCGGCTCGCCGCCGTCCATGCTGATCTGGATGGCGCCGACCGCGATCCAGGCCAGGCCGCCGAAGGCGATGCCGCAGGTCATGCGGCGCAGCGCGGTCGGCTCCCAGCCGCCACGTCGCAGCAGCGGATACAGCACCAGATTGTTGAACGGGATCAGCAGCATCACCAGCAGCGGATTGAGCGCCTGCATCTGCGAGGCGGTGAACCAGGCCGGCATCGTCATCTCGCGCCCCTGCAGGACCCAGGTCGAGGCCTTCTGGTCGAACAGCGAGAAGAACGGCGTCACCAGCGCGAAGATCACCAGCACCCGCAGCAGCGCGCGCACGCCTTCGACCGCGGTATCGGGATGGGTGCCACGCGCACGCTCCAGCTGCCACCAGGTGCCGCCGCCGATGCCGGCCAGCAACAGCACCAGCGCCATGCACAGGCAGATGACGATGCCGAGCTGGTCGACCAGCGCGAAGCACGCCAGCGCCAGCAGCACCGAGACCACTGCCAGCATCAGGCCCGGGCGGCCCTGCCCCGGCGCCTGTGTCAGCAATGCGGTGCGTACCACCGCACCGAAGCCGTGCGGGTCCTTCGGCGGCAACGGCACCCGCACATAGCGCCTGCGGCCCAGCCAGAACACCAGCGTGGCCACGAACATCAGGATGCCCGGAATGCCGAATGCCCACGCCGGGCCCAGGTTCTTCAGCGCCAGCGGGATCAACAACGAGGCGAACAACGAGCCGAAGTTGATGATCCAGTAGAAGCCGTCGAACACCACCTTGGCCAGGTGCTTGTTGGACTGGTCGAACTGGTCGCCCATGAACGAGGCCACCAGCGGCTTGATGCCGCCCGCACCCAGCGCGATCAAGCCCAGCCCGAGGAAGAATCCGTTGCGGCTGCCTTCGAACAGCGCCAGGCAGGCATGCCCGGCGCAATACACCAGGCTGAACCACAGGATGGTGTTGTATTTGCCGAAGAAGCGATCGGCCAGCCAACCGCCGAGCAGCGGGAAGAAAAACACCCCGATCATGAAGCTGTGCAGGATGTGCTTGGCCTCGGCCTCGCGGCCGGGTCCGCTGACCTCCTGCAACAGCAGCGAGGTGATCAGGAACTGCACCAGGATGTTGCGCATCCCGTAGAAGCTGAAACGCTCGCAGGCTTCGTTGCCGATGATGAAGGGTATCTGGCGCGGCAGCCGCGCACCGGCAGTGGGGCCCGGCAAGGTGGAAGTGGTCAAGGGCAGTCCGGTCGAGCAGAAAACACGCGCTATCGTACCGGCGGCCGCCGGTTGGCCGCCATCGCGACCATGGGATAAGGCCTTGGATGCGCGCGGCATGCATCGACGCCGCTGCGCTCATTGCCGCCGTTGCGGTGCACCTGACACGTCCTCCAGCCCAGGCGTGCCGAAAAATGCTGTCGGTACGCCGCAACCACGCCGATCACACGCAAGTCATGACGCAGTGCAGAT
The DNA here is from genome assembly GCF_056725285.1 of Xanthomonas sp. NCPPB 1826. Taxonomy (NCBI): domain Bacteria; kingdom Pseudomonadati; phylum Pseudomonadota; class Gammaproteobacteria; order Lysobacterales; family Lysobacteraceae; genus Xanthomonas; species Xanthomonas sp. NCPPB 1826. Next base: position 1,755,929 of record NZ_CM161521.1, on the reverse strand, counting down.
TGGCCTGCTGCGCCGGCTCGGCTACATTGCAAACGTTTTCCTGGAACACTGGACCGCTGGATGCCCCGCTTCACCCGCCTGGCCCTGAGCCTGTTGCTGCTGACCACCGCCCCTGCCGCACTGGCCGCCGACCCGCTGACCACCCAGGCCGAGCGCAGCGGGTTTGCGCAAACCGGACGCTACGATGAAGTCATCGCGCTCTGCGATGCCTTTGCGCAGCGCTACCCGCAGGCGGTGCGCTGCATCGAGTTCGGTACCACCCCGGAAGGCCGGCCGATGAAGGCGCTGATCGTCTCCACCAGCGGCGCACTGGATGCCGACAGCGCTGCGCAGCGCAAGTTGCCGGTGGTGCTGGTGCAAGGCGGCATCCATGCCGGCGAGATCGACGGCAAGGACGCGGGCTTTCTGGCCCTGCGCGAATTGCTGGACGGCAAAACCGGCAAAGGCGTGCTCGACAAACTGGTCTGGGTGTTCGTGCCGGTGTTCAACGTCGACGGCCATGAGCGCTTCGGCACCTGGAACCGGCCCAATCAGCGCGGCCCCGAGCAGATGGGCTGGCGCACCACCGCGCAGAACCTCAATCTCAATCGCGACTACCTCAAGGCCGACGCGCCGGAAATGCAGGCGATGCTGCGGCTGGTGCAGCACTGGGATCCGCTGATGTACGTGGACCTGCACGTCACCGATGGCGCCAAGTTCGAGCACGACGTGTCGGTGCAGGTGGAACCCGTGCACGCCGGCGATGCCACGCTGCAACGCGACGGCACGCGCTGGCGCGATGCGGTAATTGCTGACCTGTCCAGACAGGGCTCGCTGCCGCTGCCGTATTACCCCTCGTTCGTGCACGAGGACGACCCGACCTCGGGCTTTGCCGACGACGTGTCGCCACCGCGGTTTTCGCATGGCTATTTCCTGCTGCGCAACCGCTTCGGCATGCTGGTGGAAACGCATTCGTGGAAGACCTACCCGGTGCGCGTACGCGTCACCCGGAACGCCATCGTGTCGGTGCTGCAGCAGGCCGCGCGCAACGGCGTCAGCTGGCGCGCCGATGCGCTGGCGGCCGATCAGCGCGCCACCAGGCTGGCCGGCGAGATGGAGCCGTTGAGCTTCGCTGCCGGCCCGGCCGCACGCACCGTGGCCTTCCGTGGTTACGCCTACACGCGTACGCCCTCGCCGATTTCCGGCGCGTTGATGACGCGCTACGACGAGACCAGGCCACAACTCTGGAAGGTGCCGTTACGCGATCAGATCAAGCCGGACGTAGTGGTCGATGCGCCACGCGGCGGCTACCTGGTACCTGCCGCGCAAGCGGCGCTGGTGGCGGAGAAACTGCGCCTGCACGGCATCGCCTTCGACACCATCGCCACCACTGCCGCCCATCCGGTGCAGAGCTTCCGTGCCGACAAGGCCACGTTTGCCGCGCGCTCCAACGAAGGCCACCAGAACCTGGAGATCACCGGGCAATGGCGCGATGAAACCCGCACCGTGCCGGCCGGCTCCTTGTTCGTGCCGATCGCCCAGGCCAGGTCGCGCCTGGTGATGGCGATGCTGGAACCGCAGGCGCCGGATTCGCTGCTGCAATGGGGCGTGTTCAACACCGCATTCGAGCGCAAGGAATACATGGAGGACTACGTCGCCGAAGAGGTCGCGCGCGACCTGCTCGAGCGCGACCCGGCAGTGAAGGCGCAGTTCGAACAGCGCCTGGCCAGCGATGCGGCCTTCGCGGCCGACCCGAAGGCACGCTTGGAATTCTTCGCCCGCCTGCATTCCTCCTGGGACGAGCGCTACCGCCTGTATCCGGTGTTACGCACGGGACAGACGCAGTTCTGAGCCGGCACCCGCTTCCGGCAAGCACCTGATTCGGCGCGCACGCGCGCCTTTCGAACCTGGGCACTGCGGTGCCCTCCCCTGATTGCAACCGCACCACAAGGACCACCCGTGCCACACCTCGATATGAAACCGTTTACACACTCCAGGCCACGCCATCTCGCGCTGGCCATCGCCCTTGGCGTCAGCACCGCGTTTGCCGCCCCGCTCGGCGCACAGACCGCCGCCGCAGTGCAGCCGTGGATGGACACCGCGCTGACCGCGGACCAGCGCGCCAACCGTCTGCTCGCGCAGATGAGCGAGGACGAAAAATTCCAGATGTTGCGCAGCTACTTCGGCCTGGGCACCGACAAGATTCCCAAGCCCGAGGGCGCGTTGGGCTCGGCCGGCTATGTCCCCGGCGTCCCACGGCTGGGCATCCCGGCGCAGCAACTGGCCGATGCCGGCGTGGGCGTGACCAATCCCGGCGGCATCCGTAAGGGCGACTTCGCCACCGCGATGCCGTCCGGCCCGTCGGCTGCGTCGAGCTGGAATCCGCAGTTAGCCTATGCCGGCGGCAAGACCATGGGCCGCGAATCCTGGCAGCAGGGCTTCAATGTGCTGCTGGCCGGCAGCGTCAACCTGCAGCGCGACCCGCGCAACGGACGCAATTTCGAATATGCCGGCGAAGACCCGCTGCTGGCCGGCACCATGGTCGGCGAGTCGATCCGCGGCGTGCAGAGCGAGCACGTGCTGTCGACGATGAAGCACTACGCGCTCAACGACATGGAGACGCGCCGCAATTTCCACAGCGCCGAGATCGGCGAGCAGGCGATGCACGAATCGGACCTGCTGGCGTTCGAGATCGCGTTGAAGATCGGCGACCCGGCCTCTGTGATGTGCTCCTACAACAAGATCAATGGCATCTACGGCTGCGAGCACGATTACCTGCTCAACCAGGTACTCAAGCAGGAATGGAAATACCCCGGCTACGTGATGTCCGACTGGGGCGGCGTGCACAGCGGCTCCAAGGCGGCCCTGGCCGGGCTGGATCAGCAATCGGCCGGCGAAGTGTTCGATGCGGCGGTGTTCTTCGACGCACCGTTGCGCATGGCGGTGTCGGCCGGCGTGGTGCCGCGCGCGCGCTTCGACGACATGGTCAAGCGCGTGCTGCGCAGCCTGTTCGCGCATGGCGCGTTCGACCATCCCACCCAGCGCCAGCCGATCGACGGCAAGGCCGGGCAGCTGTCCGCGCAGCATGTTGCCGAGGAAGGCAGCGTGCTGCTGCGTAACGAGCAGGCCACCTTGCCGCTGTCCAGGGACGTGCGCCGCATCGCGGTGATCGGTGGGTATGCCGACAAGGGCGTGATGTCCGGCGGCGGTTCCTCGCGTGTGGACTACACCATCAACGGTGGCAACGCCGTACCCGGCCTCAACCCGACCACCTGGCCCGGCCCGGTGATCATCCATCCGTCCTCGCCGCTGCAGGCACTGCGCGCCGCGTTGCCGAACGTGCAGATCGATTATGTCGACGGCAAGGACCGCGCTGCCGCGGCACGCGCGGCCAAGGCCGCCGATGTGGCGATCGTGTTCGCCACCCAATGGTCGGCCGAATCGGTGGACCTGCCGGACATGCAATTGCCCGACAACCAGGATGCCTTGATCGAGGCGGTGGCCAAGGCCAACCCCAAGACCACCGTGGTGCTGGAAACCAATGGCCCGGTGCGCATGCCCTGGGCCGAGCGCGTGCCGGCGGTATTGCAGGCGTGGTATCCGGGCATCGGCGGCGGTGAGGCGATCGCCAACCTGCTGACCGGTGCGGTGAATCCTTCCGGCCATCTGCCGGTGACCTGGCCGGTGGACGAATCGCAGCTACCGCGTCCCTCGATCCCGGGCCTGGGCTTCAAGCCGGCTAAGCCGGGCGAAGACAGCATCGACTACGCCATCGAAGGCGCCAACGTCGGCTACAAGTGGTTCGCCGCGCGCAAGCTGACCCCGCGTTATGCGTTCGGCCATGGCCTGTCGTATACGCAGTTCCGCATGGGCGGGCTGCGCGTGGAAGCCAACGGCAGCCAGCTCACGGCGAACTTCGAGGTGGAAAACATCGGCCAGCGCGAAGGCGCCGCCGTGCCGCAGCTCTACGTCACCCTGCCCGACGGCCATGCCACCCCGCTGCGCCTGATCGGCTGGCAGAAGCTCACGCTCAAGCCGGGCGAAAAGCGCACCGTGCAGGTGATCGCCGAACCCAAGACGCTGGCCGACTTCGATGCCAAGGCGCGTCACTGGACGATTGCCGCCGGCACCTATCGCGTGCAGCTGGCGCGTTCGGCAAGCGAACCGGTGCAGAGTGCAGAGGTCAGCTTGCAGGCGGCGCAGCTGCCGTAATCCGGTGTGGTGGCGGGCATGCAGTGCGCATGTCCGCCACGCCGTCTTCTCCTTTCGCCAGCAGACACCGGCCACCACGAAAAATTTGTGCCGGATGCGTTGACAGCGTCGCGCGCAACTTGCACAATTCGCCTCCTGAGTCGCCCAGGTGGCGGAATTGGTAGACGCACTAGCTTCAGGTGCTAGCGGGGGCAACTTCGTGGAGGTTCGAGTCCTCTCCTGGGCACCACGACTCACGATAGATCGTAAAAAACCCCGCTCAGGCGGGGTTTTTTGCGTCTGGGCCATACGATTGCACGATGGTGTGTCGGCATCGGTGATGTCTGCAGATCGGCAGCGTCGCAAGGGTGCGGTGTCAGTGACTTTCGACACGCGACCAGCTGTTGCCGCTGTAGCGACCATGCACGACGCCTCAACGACGGCAGCACGCCCCATGCGCATCCTCCTCTGGCTTGCCCTGCTGCCGGCCGTTGTCAGTCCGCATGCACGGGCACAGCAGACCGACAAACACGATGCCCCGCGCCATCGCGCGCAGGTGTCTTCGCAGCAATGCGGTCTCGGCACACCATTCAACGTGCTCGCCGACAGCGGCGGCATCTGGCTTTACCGCGACAGCGATTGGCCACGCGAAATTTTCTTCCACGGCGGCGAACTGAGCATCGACCACAAGCTGCAGCAGACCAGCACGGCCGATGCACGACGCCTCTGGGAGATGGAACAACGCACCCGCGCATTGATGCCGCAGGTTGCCGGCATTGCCTATCAGGTGATCGACCTCAGTTACGACGCGCTCGGTGGTGTCATCGAGGTCATGACAGGCAGTGCACTCAACGCCCGCAAGATCGAACGGCTGCGTAAGCGCGCACGCGCGTATGTCGACGGCACCCTGGGTAGGGGGCGTTGGGAGCAGGAGGCCTTCGGCGGCAACTTCGCGAACTACGTCGAACACGAAGCCGAGCAATTCAAGGGCAGCATCGCGCGCCACATGCTCTGGCAGATCGTCACCGGGCGTTCGGACGGAATCGACAAACGCGCCCAACAGATGGAGGGCCAACTGGATGCAAGGCTGGATGCCCAGGCGTCCACCATCGAGGCCAACGCCAACGCGCTATGCACCCAGGTGCAAGCACTGCGTCAGTTACAGGACGCGCTCGAGTTCCGCTATCAGGGCAAGCGGCTGCAACTGCTCGCGCCCCAGGACGACACGCCGCGCCATGACACCGAGCATGACGAACCGAAGTCGGACAACGGCGACGCACCACCGAACCGCGCAGTCGAGCTGCAACCAGCAACAAACAGCTGAGACCTCACGCCCTCGGTCTGATCATTGTTTCCTGGGCGGGGCGGGCATGTCCTTGAAGCCCTTCCGGATGGCACTCGAACGGGCGAGATCTCCGCTTGCCTCATACGCCTCGGCAAGGCTGTCCAGCGCATTGCGGGACGCCGGAAACAGCAACACATTGAGCGCGAACACACGAATCGCCGCATCTGCGCCGGTCAAGGTTGCAGCGCCCTCACCGCTCCAAACGGTTTGCTGGTTGCTTTGCAAAGTGCTGCGCACACCAACCATCTCGACTGGCTCTTGCCCACCCACCGTCGCGGGACCTTACGCGGCATGGATGCCGCGTAAGAGCCTACACGGACGTACTTGCGGCGTGTCCCGCGAGGGTGGGCGGGCAAGAGCCCTGCAGCCAAGTCGCAGATCACCCGCTCTGCACTACACCGGCATGAAGTCGTTGTCTTAGCCGATGTTAGAGCGGCCAAGCGCCTTGTGACTCGCGCTCAATGCCCGCCCGCCGCCGCCGCGCCGCCCGCACCTGCGCCGAACGGTGGTTTGGCCAGCCACAGGAAGAAGATGATCGCCAGGAAGGTCCAGCCGAGCAGGTAGAAGATGTCGTTGAAGCCCATCTGCGAGGCCTGGTGGTTGATCATATTGTTGAGCGAGGCTGCGCCGCGTTGCAGGTCGCCCTGCCCCATCGCGGTGACCTGCTCCTGCATGCCCGGCGTATACACCGAGATGTGTTCGGTGATGTGCGCATGGTGCACCTGGGTGCGGCGTGCCCACAGATAGGTGGTCAGCGATGCGGCAAAGCTGCCGCCCAGGGTGCGCAGGAAGGTGGCCAGGCCGGAACCTGCCGCGATCTCGCGACCATCCAGGTCCGAGAGCAGAATCTGCAGCACCGGCATGAAGAACAAGGCCACACCTACGCCCATCACCAGCTGCACGGTGGCCACATGGCTGAAATCCACCTGCAGGTTGAAGTTGGAGCGCAGGAAGCTGGTGAACGACAGGAAGATGAAGGCGACGGTGGCGAGCATGCGCAGGTCGAAACGTAACGCGTACTTGCCCACGAATGGCGTCATCAGCACCGGCAGGATGCCGATCGGCGCGGTGGCAAGGCCGGCCCAGATCGCGGTGTAGCCCATGTCGCGTTGCAGCCATTGCGGAATCAGCAGGCTCACGCTGAAAAACGCCGCATAGGCCACCACCATCGCCAGTGTGCCGGCGCGGAAGTTGCGATGCCGGAACAGCTTGAGATCGACGATGGGATCCTTGTCGGTGAGTTCCCAGATCACGAACACCACCAGCGCCACGGCAGCGACGCAGGCCAGCACCACGATCTTGTCGGAAGAGAACCAGTCCTCGTCGTTGCCCAGGTCCAGCACCAGCTGCAGCGCACCGACGCCGACCACCAGCAGGATCAGGCCGATGTAGTCCATGCGCGGCTTTTCCAGCTGCTCGGGGCGATGGCGCAACTGCGAACCGACAATACTGCTGGCGATGATGCCCAACGGCACATTGATCAGGAAGATCCATTCCCAGCTGTAGTTGTCGGTGATCCAGCCGCCCAGGATCGGCCCGGCAATCGGCGCCACCACGGTGATCATCGCCAGCAAGGCGAGCGCCTGCCCGCGTTTTTCGCGCGGGTAGATCGACACCAGCAGGCTCTGGGTGATCGGGTACATCGGCCCGGCAACAAACCCCTGCAGCGCGCGCGACACCACCAGCATGCCCATGCTCTGGGCCAGGCCGCACAGCAACGAGGCCACGGTAAAGGCCAGCGTCGACCACACGAACAACTTGGTCTCGCCGAAGCGGCGGCTCAGCCAGCCGGTCAGCGGCAGGGCGATCGCGGTGCTGACCGCGAACGAGGTGATGACCCAGGTGGCCTGCTGCGAGCTGGCGCCGAGATTGCCGGCGATGGTCGGCAACGAGACGTTGGCGATGGTGGTGTCCAGCACCTGCATGAACGAGGCCATCGCCAGGCCCACGGTGCACAGCGCCACGCTCGCCGGGCGAAAGCCGGCAGCGGGCGCAGGTGCCGAGGGACCGCCTGGCGCGGTGGGAGCTTGCGAAGACATGCTGGCTTAGCCCGCCTTGGACGCAGCCTGCGCAGGCAGGTTGTCCTGGATGATGCGTTGGATGTCCGCGTCGGCGGCCTGCAACTGCTGCGCATACACGTCGGTGGAGAACACCGCGCCATTGGCGAACTTGGTCGGCAGCACGCTGCCCTGCTGGTCGTGCAGGTTGACGTCGACCTTCATCGACAGACCGATGCGCAGCGGATTGCCGGCCAGTTGCTTGGCATCGACCGCAATGCGCACCGGCACGCGCTGCACGATCTTGATCCAGTTGCCGCTGGCGTTTTGCGCCGGCAACAGCGAGAACGCGCTGCCGGTGCCCAGGCCCAGGCTTTCGATGCGGCCGGTGTAGTTCACGCCGCCGCCATACAGATCCGAATGCAGCTCCACTTCCTGGCCCAGGCGCATGTGCTTGAGCTGGGTTTCCTTGAAGTTGGCTTCCACCCACACCTGCTCCAGCGGCACCACTGCCATCAGCACGCTGCCGGGCTGCACACGCTGGCCCAGCTGCGCCGAGCGACGTGCCACGTAGCCGGACACCGGCGCGATGACGCCGGTGCGCGCATGGTTGAGATAGGCCTGACGCAGCTGCGCGGCGGCAGTCTGCACGTCCGGCTGGTTGGCCACCGCACTGTCGTCCACCAGCGCGCGGTTGCGTTCGAAGCTCTCGCGCGAACCGCTCACCGCCGCTTCGGCCGCGGCCAGTTCCTCGCGGGCATGCGCCAGTTCTTCGTTGGAGATCGCGCCGCTGGCGGCCAGATCCTTGCGGCGTGCGAAGTCGGCACGTGCGCTGCGCAGGCTCACCTCGCGCGATGACAGTTCGGCCTGCGCGCCTTCCACGCTGCGGTACAGACCACGCACCTGGCGCACGGTCTTGGCCAGATTGGCCTCGGCCTGCTGCAACGCGACCGCGGTGTCGGCCGGGTCCAGCTGCACCAGCAACTGGCCGCGCTCCACGCGCATGCCGTCTTCGGCGCCGATGCTGACCACGGTGCCGCCGACCATCGGGGTGATCTGCACTTGGTTGCCCTGCACGTAGGCGTCGTCGGTGTCTTCGTGCCAGCGGCCGACCAGGAAGTACCACACCACAAGACCGATGATCGCCAGGATCACCACAATGGCCACGATGCGCAGCGCCGCACGGCGCTTGCTGGGCGCGGCCGGCGCAGGTTGGGAAGAAGTTGGAGTCGTCTGGCTCATCGTCGCTGTCTCAGGAATTCGGTTGTGCGGAAGTGGTCGCGGCGTGTGCGGTATCGCGCGCAGGTTCCGGCGTGAATCCGCCGCCCAGGGCACGCTGCAACCTCACCGAGGCCAACAGTTGTTGCGATTGCAGGCTGGCCATGCGCTGGCGTGCGAGCAGCAGTTGCTCCTGCACGCTGAGCACTTCCAGGTAGCTGCCGATGCCGGCGCGGTAGCGCTGCTGCGCCAGTTCGAAGGCGGCGGTCACGGTCTGCACCGCGTCGTCCTGCGCACGCGCACGCTGCTCCAGCGAACGCACGGCGTTGACCTGGTCGGCTACCTCGCGCAGGGCGTCGATCACCTTCTGGTTGTAATCGGCCACCGCCAGGTCGTATTGCGCATCGCTGCCGGCCAGATTGGCGCGCAGCTTGCCGCCATCGAAGATCGGCAGGCTCAGCGCCGGCGCAACCACGCCGAACACCGAGGCGCTTTCCAGCAACTGGCCGACATCGCGATTCACCACACCGCCCAGCGCCGTGATGTTGAAACTGGGGTAGAAGCGGGTCTTGGCGGCGGCGATATCCTGATCGGCGGCCTCCACGCGCCAGCGCGCGGCGACCACGTCGGGGCGGCGGCCCAGCAGGTCGGCGGGCAGGTTGCTCGGCAGCTGCGTGGCGATGGCCGCCCCCAGCGTCGGGCGCGCGATCTCCAGCCCGCGATCCGGGCCCTGCCCGGCCAGCGCGGCCAGGGCGTTGCGGGCCTCGTCGATCTGCTGCTGCGCGGACTGCAGCTGCTGCTGCGCCGACGGTACGCGGGCCTGCGCCTGGCGCACCTGCAGATCGCTGTCGATGCCGGCGCCGCGGCGTTGCCGGGTGAGCTCCAGGGTCTTCTGCACGCGGGTCAACTCATCGTTGGCCACGTCGTGCAGACGCCATGCGTAGTCGAGCTGCGCATAGGCTTCGGCGATCGCCGCCGACAGGTTCAGGCGTGCCGCCTGTGCGTCCACCTCGGCCGCATGCGCCTGGTCCACCGCCGCTTCCCAAGTGGCGCGCTTGCCGCCCCACAGGTCCACGCCATAGCGGAAGTCCAGCACCAGTTGGCCGTTGCCGCCGAACTTGCCGCCGCGCTCATCGCCCACCATCGATTCGGGCAACTGCACGCCCGCATAGCCGCCGGACACCGACAGGCTGGGTCCGCGATCGGCCTGCGCGCTACCGATGCGTGCCTGCGCCTGACGCAGGCGCGCATCGGCCGCCGCCAGGCTGGGACTGTGCTGCAGGCCTTCGGCGATCAGCGCGTTCAATTGCGCATCGCCCAGGGCGCGCCACCAATCGCTGGCCGGCCAGGCGGCCGGGCTCAGGTTGGCCTGCGCGAGGGTGCGCTCGGCATGCAGCGCGCCCGGCTCCAGCATGGTGCCCTGCGGGGCAAGCCCACGGCTGCTGGCGCAGGCGGCCAGCGCCAGCGTCAGCGCAGTGAGGACGAGCGGCCGCGCAAGCTGCGTGGACCGCAGGCGCAGCATCTTGATCGGGGAACTAGCAGCGTTCATGAGTTGAGTGCATCGCGGACACGGATGAGAAGAGAGGTGAGTTGCTCGCGCTCGGGCGGGGCCAGATCGCGCAAGCCATACTCGATGGCGCGCTCGCCGCGCAGCTTCAGGCGCTCCCACAGCGCCACGCCCTGTTCGGTCATGACGATCTGCAGCGCGCGCCGGTCCTGCGCATGTGGCTCGCGTCGCACCGCACCGAGCGCTTCGAGCTTGTCGAGCAGGCGGGTGACCGCGCTCGGGGTCTGGTCCAGCGCCAGCGCCAGCTCGTTGGCCGTGCAGGGCGAGCGCACCGCCAGGATCTTCAGGCCGACGTAGTGGCTGAAGCCGAAGTCCGGCAGCTCGCCCTTCATTTCGGCATCGAGCTGACGCATCAGCGCATCGCGCACCTGGCGCAGCAGCAGGCCGAACGACGGCGAGGCGGTGGAGAGGTCATTCATGGCGGGCCATTTTCTTCCGAAAAATATATTTGTCAACGCAAATATTTCTAACGGGATTAAACCGCCAGCAAGGATCGCCACCTTACGCGCCTGCACCCCTGGCCTGGTAATACAATTGCGCCAATGACTGTCGAAAATCCGCCAACCACACGCGATGCCCTGCCGCCCGGCGTGCGCGACAGCTTCGAGTGGGCCGACGGACCGGAGGTGATCGCGTTCCTGGCCGACCTGCGCGCGGTATGGGCGCCGGAGACGGTTCGGCATGCGCATGTCCGCGGGCAGCTGATGTATGTCGAGCACGGCGTGCTGACGGTGCACACCGAGCAGGGAACCCTGTCGCTACCGCCGGGCTGCGCCGGCTGGATGCCGCCCGGCCAGCAGCACACCGTGGAACTGGCCGGGCCGCTGCGCGGCTGGGGCGTGGTGGTCCGGCCGGACGCTTGCGCCGCGTTGCCCGCGCAAGGCGGGGTGATCCGCCTGACCGGGCTCGCCCGCGAGGTGATCATGCGCGCGGCCGACTGGCCGCTGGGCCAGCCGCTTGCCCCCGCCCGGCAACGCCTGGCCGCGGTGCTGCTGGACGAATTGCACCAGGTGCAGATCGACCACCTGCACCTGCCGATGCCGGCCGACCGGCGGCTGCTGCGCATCGCCCGGCAGTTGCTTGATACCCCGGCCGACCCGCGCCCGCTGGACGCCTGGGCCGACTGGGGCGGGCTGTCGGCGCGCAGCCTGAGCCGGCATTTCCGCAGCGAAACCGGGCTGAGTTTCGCGCAGTGGCGGCAACAGGCCCGGCTGGCAGAGGCGCTGCGGCGGCTCAGCCAGGGCAGCCCGGTCGCCCAGGTCGCCGACCAGCTCGGATACAGCAGCCCCAGCGCCTTCGTCAGTGTGTTCCACCGCCATTTCGGCGCTCCACCCACGCGTTATCTGGCCGGCACGCATGCGCGCGGCTTGGCATCCCCCGCCGCATCCGGATAATCGGCGCTCTTCGAGCTCGCGCCAAGGCGCGGGCTCCTCTTTCGTAGGACCTGGCTTTACATGACCGATCTGACCCGCCCCACCTTCCACGGCTTCGAGCAGCTGCCGCTGCGCGAGTACGCCGAACGCGCCTATCTCGACTATTCGATGTACGTGGTGCTCGACCGCGCCCTGCCGTTCCTGGGTGACGGCCTGAAGCCGGTGCAGCGGCGCATCATCTTCGCGATGAGCGAGCTGGGCCTGAATGCCGCTGCCAAGCCGAAGAAATCCGCGCGCACCGTGGGCGACGTGATCGGTAAGTACCACCCGCACGGCGACAGCGCCTGCTACGAAGCGCTGGTGCTGATGGCGCAGCCGTTCTCCTATCGCTACCCGCTGATCGAGGGCCAGGGCAACTTCGGCTCCACCGACGACCCCAAGTCGTTCGCGGCGATGCGCTACACCGAATCCAAGCTGACCCCGATCGCCGAGGTACTGCTGGGCGAAATCGGCCAGGGCACCACCGATTGGGCGCCCAACTTCGACGGCACCCTGGAAGAGCCGACCTGGCTGCCGGCGCGCCTGCCGCACCTGCTGCTCAACGGCACCACCGGCATCGCGGTGGGCATGGCCACCGACGTGCCGCCGCATAACCTCAACGAGATCGTCAGCGCGCTGCTGCGCCTGCTCGACAACCCCGATGCCACGGTCGCCGAGCTGTGCGAACACGTGCTCGGTCCGGACTACCCGACCACCGCCGAGATCATCACCCCGGCGGCCGATCTGCGCGCAATCTACGAGACCGGCCACGGCAGCGTGCGCGCACGCGCCACCTACAAGAAAGAACACGCCAACATCGTCATTGATGCGTTGCCGTACCAGGTCTCGCCGTCCAAGGTGATCGAACAGATCGCCCAGCAGATGCGCGCCAAGAAGCTGCCGTGGCTGGAAGACATCCGCGACGAGTCCGACCACACCAGCCCGGTGCGGGTGGTGCTGGTGCCGCGCTCCAACCGTGTCGATGCCGAGCAGCTGATGGGGCACCTGTTCGTCACCACCGACCTTGAGCGCAGCTACCGCGTCAATCTCAACGTGATCGGCCTGGATGGCCGCCCGCAGGTCAAGAACCTCAGGCATTTGCTGAGCGAGTGGCTGAGCTTCCGCAGCGACACCGTCACCCGCCGCCTCAACCATCGCCTGCAGAAGGTCGAGCGCCGCCTGCACCTGTTGGAAGGGTTGTTGATCGCCTTCCTCAACCTGGACGAAGTGATTCGCATCGTCCGCAGCGAGGACGAACCCAAGCCGGTGCTGATCGCGCGCTTCGCGCTCAGCGAGGAACAGGCCGAATACATCCTGGAAACCAAGCTGCGCCAGCTGGCGCGCCTGGAAGAAATGAAGATCCGCGGCGAGCAGGAAGCCCTGGCCAAGGAACGCGCGCAGTTGATGGCGATCCTGGAAAGCAAGACCAAGCTGAAGAAGCTGATCAAGGACGAGCTGACCGCCGACGCCAAGAAGTTCGGCGACGCACGCCGCTCGCCGCTGGTGCAGCGTGGCGCCGCGCAGGCGATCGACGAAACCGAGATGGTCACCAGCGAACCGATGACCGTGGTGCTGTCGGAAAAGGGCTGGGTACGCGCGGCCAAGGGCCACGAGGTCGACCCGGCCGGCATGTCCTACCGCGAAGGCGACAGCCTGCTGGCAGCGGTGCGCAGCCGCAGCACGCATCAGGTGGCGTTCCTGGATTCGGAAGGCCGCGCCTATTCGACCGCCGTGCACACCCTGCCCTCGGCACGCGGCAATGGCGAACCGCTGACCGGCCGTTTCTCACCGGCCTCGGGCGCGGCGTTCCAGGTCATGGCCAGCGCCGACAACGCCACCCGCTTCGTGCTGGCGTCCTCGCACGGCTACGGCTTTGTCACCCGCTTCGAAAACCTCACCGGCCGCAACAAGGCCGGCAAGGCGATGCTCAACCTGACCACCGGCGCGCATGTGCTGACGCCTGCGCAGGTGACCAATCCGCAGAGCGACCGCATCGTCGCCGTCACCAGTGCCGGCAATCTGCTGGCGGTGACCGCCAGCGATGTGCCCGAGCTGGACAAGGGCAAAGGCAACAAGATCATCGACATCCCCAAGGCCAAGCTCGGCACCGAGCGCGTGGTCGCGGTGGTGGCGGTGGCACCGGGCAACACGCTGCTGGTGCGCAGCGGTGCACGCACCATGAGCCTGTCGTTCAAGGATCTGGATAGCTATGTGGGCGCGCGTGCGAGTCGCGGGGCATTGTTGCCGCGAGGGTGGCAAAAGGTGGACGGGCTGGAAGTGCAGTAACGGTGATTCGCTGACGCACCGCGCGATGGCGCGTTTGCCGTGCGGTTTTGAGCGACCCACAAAACTACCGCCAGCTGGACGCTGCCGGCGTTACGGCATCGTGCCCTCGGCCAGGTTGGCTTGCAACGGCGAGGTCACGCTGAGGCTCAAGCTCTGCATCGCCTTGAGAGGTAATCGAACGGTACGGATGCGTCGGCTGTAGAGCGAGAGACTGCGGCCTTGCTGCAGGGCCCTTGCCCGCCCACCATCGCAGGACACGCCGCAAGTACGTCCCTGTAGGCTCTTACGCGGCATCCATGCCGCGCAAGGTCCCGCGACGGTGGGCGGACAAGGACCGGTCGAGATGGTCGGTGTGAGTAGTTGTGCGCAGTGCATGTCGCACGGCGATGCGATGTGGTCTGAGCGGTTCCTTTCGATCTGCAGTGCCATTGCCATTGCCATTGCCTGCATCACGTCACTCGTCAACGCAAACCAACAAGACAACATCATGGACACAGATTTCTGGCTGCAGCGTTGGCAGAACGGTCAGATCGGCTTCCATCAGGACCAGGTGATGCCGTTGCTGCAAAAGCACTGGCCGGCGTTGCAGCTGCCGCAGGCTGCCCGCGTGCTGGTGCCGTTATGCGGCAAGACGCTGGACCTGCACTGGTTGGCCGCACAAGGCCATCGCGTGCTAGGCGTGGAGATATCGCCGCTGGCGGTGACGCAATTCTTCGCTGATGCCGGCCTGCAACCGCAGCGCCACAGCAGCCGCGCGGGCGAGCACTTTATCGCCGGCCCGATCGAAATCATCTGCGGCGACGCGTTTGCACTGGAGCCAAGCGTGCTGGCCGATTGCAGCGCCGTCTACGATCGCGCCGCATTGATCGCCCTGCCGGCCGGCTTGCGCCAACAGTATCTGCACACCATGTACGCGCGCCTGCCTGCGGGATGCCGCGGGCTGTTGATCACCCTGGAATACCCGCAGGCCGAAAAGGCCGGGCCGCCGTTTTCGGTGGACGCTGCCGCGGTGCACGCACTGTTCGACACGCAATGGCGGGTGCAGCAACTGGAACGCCGCGACATCCTCGATCAGGAGCCGCGCTTCCGCGCCGACGGCGTCACTGCCCTGTCGACCGGCGTCTATCGCCTGCAACGCAACTGACGGTCGCGGGCGAACTTTGTCATCGGCGAGCGCTGCCGACGCTCCAGTCGGGCGACGCAGACGTTGCACAGGCAGCGCAGCGCGCGCCGATCAGCACCGCGCGGCGTTGCGCCACGCAATGATGGTTCGCACAACAGCGAAATGCGCGAGCAACACCGCCGCAGGCCGCCGGCAGTTGACGCAGACCACGGAGCAAGGCGATGCCCTGCGCGGCACCTGCCGATTGCAACCCTGCGCTACGCACGCTCAGCGGCTGCGCAGCGCCCAGTCACCGGACTCAGCCGGCGACGTGGCCCTTGTCGATCTTCGAGGTCTGGTACAGCTCCAGGCCGATCCGCTTGATGAGGCCCAACTGCTGCTCCAGCCACCAGGCGTGGTCTTCTTCGGTGTCCTGCAGCTGCTTGAGCAGGATGTCGCGGCTGACGTAATCGCCGTGTTCTTCGCACAGTTTCATGCCGGCGGCGAGATTGGCGCGCACTTCGTATTCCACCACCAGATCGCGCTCGAGCATCTCCACCACGGTCTTGCCTGGCGCAAACTCGGCCGGCCGCATGTCCGGGTCGCCTTCCAGGAACAGGATGCGCCGCAGCAGCGCGTCGGCGTGCTCGGTCTCCTCTTCCATTTCGTGGTTGATGCGCTCGTACAGCGCCATCAGGCCCTGGTCCTCGTAACGGCGCGAGTGCAGGAAATACTGGTCGCGTGCGGCCAGTTCGCCGCGCAGCAGCTGTTTGAGGTAGTCGACGACTTCGGGATGGCCTTTCATGATGTGCTCCAGCGACGCAATGCGCGCATGGTGCCCTAAGCCGCGGCGCAATGATCTAATCGGAATCACTTTCAGTTGCGCTTGCGGCCAGACCCGCCACGGTCATGACCGGCCGCCACACTGTGACCGAACTCAAGGACTCGACAATGCGCAAATGGCTGGGCCGGCTGCTGCTGGCAATCGTGGTATTGATCGTGGCGGCGGTGCTGGCCGCGTATCTGCTGATGCGTGGCAGCCTGCCGCAGCTGGATGGCAACAGCGCACTGCAGGGCCTGGCGGCACCAGTCAGCGTGCAACGCGACCGGCGTGGCGTGGTCACCATCGATGCGACCAGCCAGGTCGATGCCATGCGCGCACTCGGCTATGTGCACGCGCAGGAGCGCTACTTCGAGATGGACCTGATGCGCCGCGCACCGGCCGGCGAGTTGTCCGAGCTGTTCGGGGCCGCAGCGCTGGACCTGGACAAACGCAATCGCGTGCACCGGCTGCGCGCGCGCGTGCATGCCAGCCTGGATGTCGCGGTCGGCAGCCAGCGCGCGGCGCTGCAGGCCTATACCGAGGGCGTCAATGCCGGGCTGGCCACACTGCGCGTGCGCCCGTGGCCGTACCTGTTGCTGCGGCAGACACCGCGCGCGTGGACGCTGGACGACTCCATCCTCACCGGCATGGCGATGTATGCCGACCTGCAGGACAACGACAACCAGACCGAACTGGCTGCCGCCCGCATCCGTGCGGTGGTGCCGGCGGCGCTGGCGGCATTGCTCGACCATCAAGGCTCCAGCTGGGATGCGCCGCTGTTCGGCCCCGCGCAAGGCGATGCCGTGCTGCCCGACGCCGCCACGCTGGATCTGCGCCGCCTGCCGCATCCAGCCGCCCCCACCGGCGCCGAGCCGCAGACGCCGGGCAGCAACAACTTCGCCGTGGACGGCAGCCTCACCAGCGATGGCCGCGCCATCGTCGCCGACGACATGCATCTGGGTCTGCGCGCGCCCAATATCTGGTTCCGCGCGCGCCTGCGTTACCCGGACACCAGCGCGCCCGACGGCAAGGTGGACGTCACCGGTTTCACCCTGCCCGGCTTGCCGGCGGTGGTGGTCGGCAGCAACGGGCATGTGGCCTGGGCCTTTACCAACAGCTACATCGACACCGCCGACTTTGCGCGGATTGCGCCGGCCACGCCGGGTCATCCGCAAGCGCTCACCACCCATGTCGAAACCATTCGCGTGGCCGGCGCCGCGCCGGTGCGTTTTGCGGTGCGCGAGAGCGCCTGGGGACCGGTCCTGCACGACAACGCCGATGGCAGCCTGCTCGCACTGCGCTGGGCCGCGCAGCTGCCCGGTGCGATCCGGCTGGACTTTGCGCAGATGAGTACGGCGGCCGATGTGCAGGCCGCCTTTGCAGTGGCCGATCGCTCGGGCATTCCGGCACAGAACCTGTTGCTGGCCGATCGCAGCGGGCGCATCGCCTGGCGGTTGATCGGTGCGCGCCCGGTGCGCAACGCCGGCTGTGACCCGAGCGGCATCGCCGAACTGGCAAGCTCGGCGCAGGGTGCGGACGCGGCACCGCCTTCGGTTGCGGCAACGGCGACACCGGCGCCAGCGCCGGGCGGCTGCCTGCCCTGGCCGGTGCGCAGCGACGCTGCTCCCGCCCTGATCGATCCTCCCTCACACCGGCTCTGGACCGCCAACAGCCGCGTCGTCGATGCGCAGCAGTTGGCCACGCTCGGCAATGCCGGCTACGACCTGGGTGCGCGTGCGCAGCAGATCCGCGACGACTTGTTCGCCAGGCAGCGTTTCAACGAGCTGGACCTGCTCGCCATCCAGCTCGATGATCGCGCCGTGCTGCTCACGCGGTGGTGGCAGTTGTTGCGCAGCGTGGTCGAGCACAGCAAGGACCCGGCCTTGCAGCAGATCGAAGCCGCCACCCGGCAGTGGGACGGGCACGCATCCACCCGCTCGGCCAGCTATCGCATCGTGCGCGGCTTTCGCGGCATGACCATCGACGCAGTGGAAGCGGGCCTGCTGGCGCCGGCAAAAGCCGCGCTCGGCGAGGACTTCCTGCCGCCGCGTCGCGCGCAGCTGGAAGGCATCGTCTGGCCGTTGCTGCAGCAGCGCCCGGCGCATCTGCTGCCGCCCGCCTATGCAAACTGGGATCAGCTGCTTGCCGAGGCTGCACGCAATGCGCAGACCGATCTCGCTGCGCAGGACGGCGCCTTGAGCGAACGCACCTGGGGCGAACGCAACACCGCCGCCATCTGTCACCCGATCGCGCGGGCATTGCCTGCGCTCGCCAAGCGCTGGCTGTGCATGCCACCCGACCAACTGCCAGGCGATCGCGACATGCCGCGTGTGCAAGGCCCGACCTTCGGTGCCTCCGAACGCATGGTGGTGTCGCCCGGCCACGAACAGGACGGCATCGTGCACATGCCGGGCGGCCAGAGCGGACACCCGTTGTCGCCGTTCTGGGGCGCAGGCCATGACGATTGGGTACACGGCCGGCCAACCCCGTTCCTGCCGACCGCAACCCGCTACACGCTGCAATTGCAGCCGAAATAGGCATGCTCTTGCTGTTTAGTCTGTCGACACAGGTTTCGACAGTCGTTGGGGGCTGGACGAACGCAAAATCGGTGTCTGCGTTCTGCCGATCGCACCCCGCACTTCGCACTTCGCACCTCGCACCTCGCACATCTGGATACCCAAGTATCCGCAACCACGCCCGCCCACCGATCTGCCCAATCAAGCGAGCACGACATGCTAAGATGCATTTGATAACCATTCCCATTAGTGACCAATGCGCCCCACGCTCCTTGTCACCGCGCTCGCCGCTGTCTTGGCTTTACCCTCGCCCCGCGCCTTCGCCCAACAACACACCAGCACCTCGGCAGCCGTCACCGACCTCGATGGCGTCGACGTCGTCGGCCGTGCGCAGACGCTGTACAAATCCGACGATGCCGCGGTGGCCACACGCACCGATACGCCGTTGTCGCTGGTGCCACAGTCGGTGCAGGTGCTGCCACGCGAACTGATCGACGACCAGGCCGCGCGCCAGATCACCGATCTGTATCGCAGCATCAGCGGCATCAGTTTCTTCAGCTACGCCGGCGTCACCCTGCGCGGATTCCGCCAGGAAAACGTGCTCTACGACGGATTGCGTGGCGATCCGTATGCCGGCTTCTCGGTGCCGCAGCTGTTCAATATCGAACGCGTGGAAGTGCTCAAGGGCCCGGCCGGTGCGTTGTACGGCGGCGGCGAACCCGGTGGCGTCATCAATTACGTCACCCGCAAGCCCGGCCATCAGGCCGCGCGTCGGGTGGAGCTGCAGGTGGGTAATCAATCCTTCGGGGCGGCCTCGTTCGAGGCCACCGGGCCGGCACGCGAAGACGAGCGCATTCGCTACCGCGTTGGCGCCTATGCCGATGGCGAGGATGGCTTTCGCCGCAACACCGATAGCCAGAGCCAGATCGGCGATGCGTCGGTGGCGTTCGATATCGGCCAGACCGGCGAGCTCACGCTGCAGTACACCGACATCACCCAGAACCTGGGCGGCAATCGCCTGCGCGGCGTGCCGGTGGATGACGACGGCAACTTCCTCACCAACCGTCGCTGGAACCACAACGAGCCCACCGATTTCCTCGACATGCGCGCCAAGGTGGCGTTCGCGCAGTACCGCTTTGCGCCGTCGGATGCATGGGATGTGGATATGGCGATGCGCTGGTTCAAGAACGACGAGCATCAGATCTATCACGAGCCAATGGGCCTGATCGACCGCGATGGCGACGGCACCGCCGAATGGATGACGCGGCAGCTGCGCAACCAGTTCCGCGACAACGATGCAATTTCCAGCAACATCAATGCGGTGTTTCGCACCTGCATCGGCGCGATCGAGCACAAGCTGCTGATGGGCGCGGACTACTACCGGCTGGATGCGGATTTCCGCGCGCAGACCGCCAACACCGCAGACACCGGCCGCGTGCGTGGGCCGGTGCCGGGCATCGACCTGTTCAACCCGGTGTATGGCCGCAGCGGCTTTTACGACTACGGCCTGGACAGCCTGCCCTGGCGCGCCACCAGCACCCGCAGCCAGCGCTATGGGGCGTACCTGCAGGACGAACTCACGCTCACGCCGCGCTGGTTTGCGATGGCCGGACTGCGTTGGGACGGCTTCAAGGACGACAACCGTCTGGACGGCTCGCGTGTCACCGGCAACGATCTCAGCTGGCGTGTGGGCAGCACCTTCGTGCTGCGCGATGGCATCAACGCGTACGCGAGTTATGCCAGCGGCTTCCTGCCGCAGGATGCGGCCAATCAGGACAGCAGCGTCGGCGGGCCGTTCGATCCCGAACGCAGTACACAGTGGGAAGTGGGCCTGAAGACCGCGCTCAACGATGGCGGGCTGACGCTCAACACCGCGCTGTATCGCATCGAACGCAGCAATATCGTGCAGGCCAACGGCAGTATCGTCGATGGCGTCAATCAGCTCTCCGCGCTCGGTCTGGTGCGCAGCGAAGGCCTGGAAGTGGATCTGCTGGCCGACCTCACCGAACGCTGGGTGCTCAACCTGACGTACGCCTACAACGATGCACGCGTGCTCGATGCGGGCACCAACGGCATCACCAATGCATCCGGCGACCGCTTCGCCAATGCACCGCGCAACACCTTCGGTCTGTGGACGCGCTACGACCTGCCGGCCTGGAACTCGGCGATTGCCTTCGGTGCCGACTACGTGGGCGAGCGGGTCAGCCTGGAAGGCCAGCGCGTCAAGCCGTACGCCATCTTCGACATCAGCTGGCAGACGCAGTGGGATGCCTGGAAACTGCAGGTCAACGTCAAGAACCTGTTCGACAAGGTCTACGCCGCCAGCGGGTTCACCGAACGCACCGGGCACTTTCCTGGCGAACCGCGCCGTATCTACGCGCAGCTGGCCTACAGTTTCTAAGCGTGGCGAACGGGCGCCTGTCCGGGCCTTGAGCGATGCTGCAACTGTGATGTTCGTCGACCATAGCGGCCGCCGCAGGCACAGTTGCGGCCTCGACTACGGCAGTGCAATGAACCTGCGCCGAATCAGGCAGGCCGGAATCAGCCAGACTTTAACGTCCGGTGGGACACACTAGAGGCCGTCGCGATCTGCAACGTGTTTGCGCACGATCGCCCTCCTCCCCCCACTGATCGGAATCCGCATGCCTCAGCTTGCCCGCTCCGTTTCCGCCCTGTTGCCCCTGCTCGTTGCCACTGCCTGCTCGGCAGCGCCGCCCGCCAAATCCGGCCCACCAGGTGCGCCGGTCGCCGCCTGTACTGCCAAGGTGCGCCCCGGGCAGGATCTGCAGAAAGCCATCGACAAGCTCCCGCAAGGCGATGCGCCTGCGGTGCTGTGCCTGGAAAAAGGCGAATTTCCGCTCAACGGCCTGGTCTCGATCCACCGCGGCAATCTCGTCTTGCGCGGCAAGGGCCCGACCACGGTGCTGCGCATGGCCGATGGCGTGCAGCAACCGGCGCTGGTGGTCGGCGACTACGAAAACCAGCAGCCGACCGGCGTGATCCGCAATGTCAGCATCGAAGACATGCAGATCGTCGCCAGCACCGGCGACAAGGAATTCATGCCCGAGCGTCCGTACCTGAGCAATAGCGCGGTGGTGGTGCGTTCCGGCCAGGGCATCCGGCTGGCCGGCCTGCAGGTCAACAAGTGCCGCAGCGCCTGCCTGCTGAGCGAGTACGACACCCGCGAGATCACCATCGAAAACAACGATGTGTCCGGCGCGATCTGGGATGGCGTGTCGTTCAATCGCACCGCCAAGGTCACCATGGTCAACAACTACATCCACGACAACGTGGCTGCAGGCCTGACCACCGAGCATCTGGAAGACAGCGAGATCCGCAACAACCGCTTCGAGCGCAACGGCAGCCAGGGCATCTATCTGTCCGACGCGCGTCGCAACCGCTTCAGCAACAATCAGTTCGACGGCAACAAGGTCGCCGGCGTGTTCCTGGCCTGCGCCATCCGCTATCGCACACCGGAAATCCTGTGCTGGGACAACAGCATGAGCCAGGACAACGTGTTCGAGAACAACCGCTTCTCCAATACGCCGTTCACCTACACCATCGGTGTGGACCGCGCTGCCAACTGCACGGCGGCCGACTTCAAGCCGAACCTGTGGCGCAACAACCAGGCCGACGTGGCCGGCGTGGATATCGAGCCGCAACGCTACGGATACTGCGTGCGCCACGAGTGATCGCAGCAGCGGCCGGCAGCGCGTGAGCGCATGCCGGCCGCTGGAGTTTCAACTCCGATGCAGCAGCGTTACGACGCCAAGGCCTGTTCGTGCACGCCGGCAATCGCACGGCCGGATGGGTCGGCCATCGCGGCGAAACTGGCATCCCAGGCGATCGCGGTCGGCGACGAACACGCGATCGACTTGCCGCCCGGCACCGTCTCCGCAGCCGCCTGGCTGGGGAAGAACTGCTCGAACAGCGTGCGATAGAAATAGGCTTCCTTGGTCTGCGGCGGATTGACCGGAAAGCGCTTGGAGGCGGCGGCCAGTTCGCGGTCGCTGACATGCGCGGCGGCGTGCGCCTTGAGCCCATCGATCCAGCCATAGCCCACGCCATCGCTGAACTGCTCTTTCTGCCGCCACAGGATCGACTCGGGCAGATAGCCGGCAAACGCTTCGCGCAACACGCCCTTTTCCATCCGCGTGGCGCCGCTGCTGGTCTTGTCGATCATCTTGAAACTGGCGTCCATGCGCATGGCCACATCCAGGAACTCGCGATCCAGGAACGGCACGCGTGGCTCCACGCCCCAGGCCATCATCGACTTGTTGGCGCGCAGGCAATCGTAGTTGTTGAGTGCATCCAGTTTGCGTACCAGTTCCTCGTGGAATTCGCGTGCGTTGGGTGCCTTGTGGAAATACAGGTAGCCACCGAAGATTTCGTCGCTGCCTTCGCCCGACAGCACCATCTTCACGCCCATCGCCTTGATGCGTCGTGCCAGCAGGAACATCGGCGTGGAGGCGCGGATGGTGGTGACGTCATAGGTTTCGATATGGCGGATGACCTCCGGCAGCGCATCCAGGCCCTCCTCGAAGCTGTACTCGAAGCCGTGATGCACGGTGCCCAGCGCGGCGGCGGCGACTTCGGCGGCGGCCAGGTCCGGCGAGCCTTTCAAGCCGATCGCGAACGAATGCAGGCGTGGCCACCAGGCTTCGGTGGTGTCGTTCTCCTCGATGCGATGACGTGCATAGCGCGCGGCAACGGCGGCGACCAGCGACGAATCCAGCCCGCCGGACAGCAGCACGCCGTACGGCACATCGGTCATCAACTGACGATGCACCGCACGCTCGAAGGCCTCGCGCAATTCCTGCAACTGCACCTGCACGCCTTCCACCTCGGCGTATTCGCGCCAGGAGCGCTCGTAATAGCGGCTCAGTGCACCGGTGGCGCTGTCGTACCAGTGGCCGGGCGGAAACTGCGCGGCATCGGCGCAATCGTCCACCAGCGATTTCAGTTCGGAAGCAACCCGCAAGCGGCCTTCGCGATCGTGGCCCCAGTACAGCGGCACCACGCCGATCGGGTCACGCGCGATGAGCACCCGCCCGGCCGCCTTGTCCCATAGCGCGAACGCAAAGATGCCGTTGAGGCGGTTGAGGTAGGAGGCCGGCGCATCCTCGCGGTACAGCGCATTGATCACCTCGCAATCGGAGCCGGTCTGGAAGGCGTATGGCTGCACCAGCTCCTGCTTGAGCTCGCGATGGTTGTAGATCTCCCCATTCACCGCGAGCGCAAGCGCGCCATCTTCGGACAACAAGGGCTGCGAGCCGCCGGCCGGGTCGACGATGGCCAGGCGCTCGTGCACCAGGATCGCACCGGTGTCGACATACACGCCGCTCCAGTCCGGGCCACGGTGACGTTGCCGCTGCGAACATTCCAGCGCCTGCCGGCGCAATGCCTGCAGATCGTCACCGGGTTGCAGGCCGAAAATACCGAAGATGGAACACATGGAAACACTCCTGGATGAAACTGCGGGGGTTGGCGGCCGGTGGAAGAGCGTGCTGCACGAGAATGACACCCATAAAAAAACCCGCATCGGCCGATGCGGGTTCTCTGATTCCTGGGCGTGTGGTTTTACTTCGCCTAGTCGCAGACCCGCATCGGCCGCGCACGATTGTTCGCGCGCAGATTGTTGCGGTTGGCGTTATTGACGAGGTTGGGCAGGAGCGATGACATGACTCGACCGTATCCCGCTTTCGACGGCGGCGCAACTGTTGCGATGGCAACCAAGCCCGGCATCGCAGACCACGCCGCTGTCGCACCGACGTATTGCGAGGATAATGACCGCCCCCAACAATCGGCAGTAATGGAATGACCCCACGCATCGGACGCATGCCGCCCCTGGCCCTGTTGCTTGCAGTGTTGCTGCAGGCCTGCAGCAGCGCCCCTCCGCGCACCGATCCAGTCTATCTGCAACAGCTGGAACAACACGCGGCCGATGGCAGTTTCGACAGCGCGTGGAATGCGGCCGAACGCCTGGAGGCACGCAACGACCCGCGCGCCATCCACTGGTACGAACGTGCCGCTGCGATCGCCCCGTGGACGTTCCGCAACACCCGCGCCGAACTGGCGCTGGGACGGATCTGGGCAAGCGGGACGCTCTTCCATCCCGACAGCCCGTACATCGACCAACGCGTCGCATTACGTGCGTCGCCGCGCAAGGGCGAGCACTGGTACCTGGCAGCGGCCATGCATGGAAACCCGTATGCCATCGCCGAGCTCGCCAAGTTTCACCGCGACCGTGGGGAGGCGGCTGCGGCGTTGCGCTGGGATCTGCGCGCGACGATCTATGAGCGCTCCGCATCAGGATCGTCGGGGCTTCCCGCCGCCATCGCGCCAAGCGGAGGTGCATTGCACCCGCTGATACGCGACATCCAGCGCCGCGCCCGTAACGGCGATGCCGAGGCGCAGGTCGATCTTGGCGCACTCCATGAAAAAGGAATGGGTGGCGTGGACAGAGATGGTACGGAGGCGCTGCGCTGGTACCGGCGCGCGGCGGACCAGGGCAATGTGTATGGTCAGTATTTCTCTGGTCTGCTGCTCGGACGCGGCAGCAGCGGCGTGACGCGCGACGTGGAGACGGCGGCAACCTGGTTTGCCAAGGCGTCCGCACAGACGTTCTATATCGCGGACGAATCGCATTGGCGCGAGGCGATCAAACCGCCGTTCTGGACGTTCGACTAGCCCCCCGAGCCTTGTGCGTCCATGCCGCCTGGCAGCGCAATGCAATGCAATGCAAGCGCGATGCTGCTGCAATCCAAAAGGTCTTAGTGCAGCTTGGCGATGCCCGCGTCGCGCAGCAGCATCGGCATGCCGCCGCAAGTGAACGCATGCCGTGCGCTGGCTGCGTAGTGTGCAAACCAGCGCGTGGCATTGGGCATGTCCCGGCAACTCAGACCAGCAGGCGTTCGATCAGCGTGCGGTACAACGCCGGCAGCGCTTCCAGATCGGCCACGCGCACATGCTCGTCGACCTGGTGGATGCTGGCGTTGACCGGGCCGACCTCGATGCATTGCGCGCCCAGCGGCGCGATGAAGCGCGCATCGGAGGTGCCGCCGCCGGTGCTTTCTTCCGGCGGTGCGCCGGCAAACTGGCCCAGCACCTCGCGTGCGACGCTGCGCAGACGGCCTTCCGGGGTGTAGAACGGCTCGCCGCTGCGATGCCAGCGCAGCGCATAGTCCAGCCCGTGGCGATCCAGCAATGCGGTGATTTCCGCTTCCAGCCGCGGCGCATCCCACAGCGGGGTGTAGCGCAGATTGAAGGCCACCTGCAGCTCGCCCGGAATTACATTATTGGCGCCGGTGCCGGCATGGATGTTCGACACCTGCAGGCTAGTCGGCGGAAAACTTTCGAAGCCCTCGTCCCACTGCCGCGCCACCAGCTCGGCCAAGGCCGGCGCGGCCAGATGGATCGGATTGCGCGCCTTGTGCGGATACGCCACGTGCCCCTGCACGCCCTTGACGATCAGCGTGCCGGACAGACTGCCGCGGCGGCCCACGCGCAGCAGGTCGCCCAGCCGTTCGGTGGACGACGGCTCGCCGGTGATGCACCAGTCGATCGCCTGCCCGCGCGCACGGAACAGCTCGGCCACGCGCCGCACGCCGTCGATGGCATCGCCTTCTTCATCGGAGGTCAGCAACACCGCCAGCGTGCCGGCATGCTGCGGGTGGGCGGCGACGAACTGTTCGGCAGCGATCGCGAAGGCGGCCACGCTGCCCTTCATGTCGGCCGTCCCGCGCCCGTACAGCACACCATCGCGGATCTGCGGATCGAACGGATCGCTGGTCCAGGCCTCGCGCGGCCCCGGCGGCACCACATCGGTGTGGCCAAGCAGCACCAGCACCGGCGCACCGCTGCCATGCGTGGCCCACAGATTGTCGACTTCGCCCAGGCGCAGATGCTCGCAAGCGAATCCGGCAGCCTCCAGGCGCTGCGCAAGCAGCGCCTGGCAGCCGGTGTCGTCCGGTGTCACCGAGGCGCGTGCGATCAGCTCGCAGGTCAGTTGCAGTACGTCGCTGGTCATGCTCGTCCTTCCGATAAAAGATGCACCTGGGCTGCCGGCATCAGCAGGTCGCCTGCCGTCCCCGCGCCCGACCCGCACAGGCCTGTACGGACCGATGACGCGGTGGCGCCATCAGGCGATGTTGAAGCGCGCCTTGAACCCGTTGTCGGAGAAGCCCTGGCTGAGCGCGCCATCGTCGCTCACCACCACCGGGCGACGGATCAATTGCGGGTATTCGCGCAGCAGCAGCTTCCATTCGGCGTCCGAACCCGGCGTCTTCTTGTTGTCGGGCAGCTGGCGCCAGGTGGTCGAGGACTTGTTGATCAAGGCCTCGAATCCGCCGGCCTTGCCGGCCCAATCCAGCAACGTCTCCGGCGCGGGCGTGTGCTCGCGGTAATCGACGAAGCTGTAGGCCACGCCGAAGCGGTCCAGCCACTTGGTCGCCTTCTTGCAGGTGTCGCAGTTCTTCAATCCGTAGAGCGTGGTCATGTCGTCGCCTTTTCGACTCCGCGGCGCGCGCTTGCACGCGCCAACAGGGTGGTTACCAGTTGATCGTGTTTCTGCCCGTGTGCGGGCAGGAACACCACATCGGCGCGTGTGCCGTGGAATTTCAGCGCCATCCGCCGCGGCGGGATCAGCGATGCCGCATCGACCGAGCGCAACTCGGCCAGGTCCACACGCTGCGATCGTCCTTGCTGCTTGATCTCCAGCGCATCGCCCGCATCGCGGACCTGTGCCCAGCGGGCGGATGCCCATGCCAGACGCAGGGTCATCAGCACCACCAGTGCAGGCGCCAGCCAACGCAGGACCTCCAGCTGCTGCGGCACGCCATCGCGCAGCAGCGAGCCGGCCACGTAGAGCGCTACCCATCCCAACCACAGGGCCGGGATGCCCCAACGGACCCAGCCACTGAGCGGACGCGACAGCATGGTGCCGCGCGCAGGCTGCGCGGTACTCAATCGGCCAGGCCGCGCAGCAGCTCGTTGACGCTGGTCTTGCTGCGCGTCTTGGCATCCACCTGCTTGACGATCACCGCGCAATACAGCGAGTGCGAGCCATCTTTCGACGGCAGCTGGCCGGACACCACCACGCTGTAAGGCGGCACGTAGCCATAGGAAATCTCGCCGGTGGCGCGGTTGTAGATGCGTGTGCTCTGGCTGATGAACACGCCCATGCCGATCACGCTGTGGTGACCGATGACCACGCCTTCGACCACTTCCGAACGCGCACCGATGAAGCAATGATCCTCGATGATGGTCGGGCTGGCCTGCAGCGGTTCGAGCACGCCGCCGATGCCGGCGCCGCCGGACAGATGGCAATGCGCGCCGATCTGCGCACACGACCCCACCGTGGCCCAGGTATCGACCATGGTGCCTTCGCCCACATACGCGCCGATATTGGTGAAGCTCGGCATCAGCACCACGTCCTTGCCGAAGTAGCTGCCGCGCCGCGCCACCGCACCCGGCACCACACGCACGCCGGCCTTGCGGAACTCGGCTTCGCCGAAGCCGGCAAAACGCGACTCCACCTTGTCCCAGAACGGTGCCGGCTGCGCGTCGATCACGGCCATCTCGTTGACGCGGAAATACAGCAGCACGGCCTTCTTCAACCACTCGTTGACGGTCCAGCCGCCCTGCCCGTCCGGCTCGGCGACGCGGAACTCGCCGCTTTCCAGGCCGTCGATGACGCGGGTGACGATGGCGCGGGTGGAGCCGTCGATCTCGTCGACGGTCAGGCTGGCGCGGCGCTCGAATGCGCTTTCGATGCCGAACTTGAGTTCGTCAGTACCCACCGGCGTTGCAGCGCCGCCGACGGCCTTTTCGGCGAGCGGCAGTTTCTTCGCGGCTGCAGCCTTCTTGGCGGCCGGCGCGGACACCACGCTGGTCGGCTGCTTGGCCACGCGCGGGGCCGCACTGGTCGCCGGCTTGGTCGCGCTTTTCCTGGTCACCTGCTTGGTAACGCTCTTACTGGCGGCCACCGGCTTGGCAGCAGCCGTGGCCTTGCGCTTGTCGACGGCCGGCGCCTGGGGCGCCTTGCCGCTCTTGCTCGGCGCGCGCTTGGGCGCTGCGTCGGTGGGGGTCGCGCCCTGCTTGCGCGCGGTCTTCTTGCTGGTGGCCATGGGGGGTCTCCGAACGGACTACTAGGTGGGATCGAGGCAGGCGCACAGCGCGTCGCGCAGCGCCTGCCGGGCGGATTCGGGCAACGGGCGGTCGTGCTCGTCGGTGATCTGGAACTGGTCTTCGGCGCGCTCGCCGAAGGTGGCGATGCGCGCATCGTGCACACGCAGGTGTTGCAGGCGCAGCACATTGGCCACATCGGCCAGCAAGCCGGGGCGATCGGGCGCAACCAGACTGATGCGGGTGCGGCGGCCACCGGCGCTCTCGCTGAATTCCACGCGCGGCGCAAAGCGGAAGTGGCGCAGCTGGCGCGGCACCGCACGCCGCGAGGGCCGCACCTTGTGCAGGTCGCCGGCCAGCACCTGGCGCAAGGCTGCGGCCAGGCGCTGCGGGTCGCCATCGGCGGAACTGTCCTGCGGCAGCACCTCGAACACGTCGAAGATCGCATCGTGCGGCGCATCCAGCACGCGGGCACGATGGATGCCATACCCCTTGCGATCCAGCGTGGCGACGATCGCGGAGAACAAACCATCGCGATCGGGCGAATACACGAACACTTCCAGCGCATCGTTGTCCGGCACCGCGCGCCGCGCCTTGACCATGGTCTGGCCAATCTGCACCTCGATCAGCGACACCGCCTGCCAGGCCAGTTGCTCGGGACGGAAGCGCAGGAAGTTTTCATCCGGCATGCCGGCGAACTGGCGGTCGATGGTGGCATCGTCGTGGCCTTGCGCCTGCATCAGCGCGCGAGCGGACTCGCGCGCTTCGCGCAGGCGCTCTTCGCGCGGCGGCGGATGCTCCAGGCCCTCGCGCAGTGCGCGCCGCGCGGCAAAATACAGGTCGGCCAGCAGCCGGTCCTTCCAGGCGTTCCACAGCTTGGGACTGGTGCCGGCAATGTCGGCGCAGGTCAGCAGATACAGGTAATCCAGGCGCTCGCGCGTGCCGACCAGGGTGGCGAAACGGTGGATCACCTCCGGGTCGGAGATGTCCTGCTTCTGCGCGGTGACCGACATGCGCAGATGCTGTTCGACCAGCCAGGCCACCAGCGCGGTATCGCCTTCGCTGAGCCGGTGCGCCTGGCAGAACGCGCGCGCATCCACCGCGCCCAGCTCGGAATGATCGCCGCCGCGGCCCTTGGCGATGTCGTGAAACAGGCCGGCCAGCAACAGCAATTCCGGCTTGCGCAGGCGCGGCCAGACTTCATGGGTGATCGAAAAACGCTCGTCGGC
The DNA here is from genome assembly GCF_056725285.1 of Xanthomonas sp. NCPPB 1826. Lineage (NCBI taxonomy): Bacteria > Pseudomonadati > Pseudomonadota > Gammaproteobacteria > Lysobacterales > Lysobacteraceae > Xanthomonas > Xanthomonas sp. NCPPB 1826. Next base: position 1,726,139 of record NZ_CM161521.1, on the reverse strand, counting down.
GCGACCGGCGGCAAACAGCGAGATGTTCCGCAGCACCATCAAGGTGTGCTGGTCCACCGTGTAGACATGGAACAGGTCGAACTGCATGCGCCCTGACACGCTGGCGAATGCCGGAATCCACTGGCCGAGCACGCCCAGGCGCGCCATGCGGTTGAGCGACTCCACCGCCCGCGGGCCGCGCAGCAGCGCCATGAAGCGGTCGCGCGCGGTCGCATCGGCGACGTCGTAGGCCGGCAACTCGCGCAGCACCTCGGCCAGCGCGCGCGCGGTCAGCGAATGCAGCCCGCGTACCTCGCGATGCGCCGCCCACTGCGCAAACAGCGCAAAGACCTGCAGCACATCGCCGGCCGGCCAGTCCTCTGCATCTGCGGCCAGATAGCCGCGGCGCAGACTGAAGCCCTCGCCGAGCGGCTCCGGTACCGCCTCGCCGTCGAACTGTTCTTCGAAGCGCTGCAGCAAGCGGTCGCTGATACGGCGGATCAACGCAGCGCTGCGGTAGAAGCGCTGCATCATCTTTTCCACGCCCAGGCTTTCCGGGTCGTCGGCAAAGCCCAGCCGCTCGGCAAGCGTCTTCTGGTAATCGAACCCCAGCCGCTCTTCCGGCCGTTTGGCGACCAGATGCAGGCCGAAGCGCAAGCGCGCCAGTTCCTCGCGTTCGCGCCGCAGCGCTGCGGCCTCGTCGAAGCCGACATGGCCGAGCCCGACCAGCGCCTCCAGATCCTTGACACCGAATGCGCGTAGCGCCATCCAGCCCAGCGTCTGCAGATCACGCAGACCACCAGGGCCGTCCTTGATGTCCGGCTCCAGATTGTCGGCGGTATCGCCAAAGCGCTGGTGCCGCGCCAGCAGCTCTTCGCGCTTGGCCTGGAAGAATTCGCGCGCCGGCCACACCTGTTGCGGCGAAATCGCTGCCGCCAGCGCGGCACGCGCCTGGCTGCCGGCCACCAGCGGGCGCGACTCGATCAAGGCAGTCAGCACCGTCTGATCGGCGGCCGCGGCGGTGCACTGCGCCGGCGAGCGCACCGCGTGGCTGATCGGCAGGCCCACATCCCACAGCAAGGCGAACAGCCGCGCCAGGGCCTGTTCGTGCTGTTGCTGCACGCCGGTCTCGCCCAGCACCAGCACATCCACATCCGAGCGCGGGAACAGTTCACCGCGCCCATAACCGCCGACGGCATGCAACGACAGCCCGGCGTCGGCCGGAATGCAGCGCGTCCACGCATTGCGCATCAATTGATCGACTGCGCGCGCGCGCAAGGCCACCAGGCGTTCGATCGGCTCGCCCTGGTCGAAGCGCTTGCACAGCCGCATGTCGGCATGCACCAGCAGCGGGCGCGCTTGCGCGGCCCACTCGGCATCGCCGGCGACACCCGGGTCGGGTCGGTCCGCCGGCGTGGCCGTCATACCGGAGCGGGAGCGTTCGGCGACAGCGTCAGCACATCCACGCCGTCTTCGGTCACCGCGACCATGTGTTCCCACTGCGCGGACAACTTGCGGTCCTTGGTCACCACGGTCCAGCCGTCCGGCAGGGTCTTATGGTGGTAGGTGCCTTCGTTGATCATCGGCTCGATGGTGAAGGTCATGCCGGGCTTGAGCACCAGGCCTTCGCCGGGACGGCCGTAATGCATCACCTGCGGCTCGTCGTGGTAGACCTTGCCGATGCCGTGGCCGCAGTAGTCGCGCACCACGCTGAAGCGCTCGGCTTCGGCGAACTTCTGGATCGCGTGGCCGACATCGCCCAGCGTTGCGCCCGGCTTGACCGCTCGGATGCCGCGCCACATCGCCTCGTAGGTGGTTTCCACCAGCCGCTTGGCCATCACCGACGGCGTGCCGACGTAATACATGCGGCTGGTGTCGCCATGCCAGCCGTCCTTGATGACGGTGACATCGATATTGACGATGTCGCCGTCCTTCAGGACCTTGGCCGCGCTCGGGATGCCATGACAGATCACGTTGTTGACCGAGGTGCACACGCTCTTGGGAAAGCCGCGGTAGCCGACGTTGGCAGGAATGGTGCCCTGCACGTTGACGATGTGGTCGTGGCAGATGCGGTCCAGCTCGGCCGTGGTCACGCCCGCCTGCACATACGGCGCCACAACATCGAGCACCTCGGCGGCCAGACGGCCGGCGACGCGCATCAGTTCAATTTCTTCTTTGGTTTTCAGATTGACGCTCATGACAGCGATTATCGCCGATTCGGGCTGAATCTGAACGGCCTGCGCGGGCGTTTTTTCTGCTGGAGGCCATCCGCCGTCAAAACGGACGGGGCAGCAGGAAACTGGCGGCGCCGCGTATTCATGTGTGACGCACTACCGCGCGCGTCAAAAAGTCCGTGAACGGGGTCATCCGAAAGACATCGCAATTTCGCGAAAACTTTGAGGATAAACAGCGAGATAGCCAAATCATTCAGGGTAATCTTTGGCACAGCTGATGCATTGGAGGCAGGGCGACGAGTCGTCGCGTCACCAATGACCAGACCGGTCAAGGAAATGTCCATGCGTACTGTCCGCCCTGTCCTGCTGTCCCTCGGCCTGCTCTCGACCATTGGCGTTGCCACTGCAGCAGATACCACCACATTCAACGTCAAGATCGCCGTCACCAAGGCCTGCACCATCACCGCCGCCTCCGCGACGGACGTTGACTTCGGCTCGGTGTTGTCCACCTCCACCGCCAATGCCGACGCCAACGGCAGCGTGACCGCGCAGTGCACCGCGCTGACGCCGTACAACATCGCGCTGAGCGCGGGCAGCAATGCCGGCACCGCCAACGACGTCACCACCCGCCGCATGAAGAACACCGATGCGCTGGTCACCACCAACAACTTTATCGCCTACCAGCTGTACCAGGATCTGGGCCGCAGCACGGTGTGGGGCAGCACCACCGGCACCAATACGCTGAGCCGCACCGCCACCGGCATCAACCAGGTCTACCCGGTCTACGGCCGCGTGACCAACCCGTCGGCCAACAATCCCGCGACCGGTACCTACCAAGACACCATCACCGCCACGATCGTCTACTGAGCGCGCGCATGCCATTGCACCACCGCCTGTCGTACCGGATGCCGGCCTGGCTGGTCACGGCCGGATTGAGCCTGACGCTGGCGCTTGGCAGCGGCGTGCCGCTGCAGCCGGCCCATGCGGCCAGTCTGCAGCTGGCGCCGACCTCGCTGACGCTGAGCGCACAGCAGTCCGCCGACGGGCTCTGGTTGAGCAACAGCGGCAGCGCGCCGGTGCAGGTGCAGACCCGCGCCTATCGCTGGACCCAGCGTGACGGCAAGGATCAGCTCGACCCGACCCAGGAACTGCTGATCAGCCCGCCGATGCGCACGCTGGCCGCCGGCGAGCGCCAGCTGATTCGGGTGATTCGCGCCGGGCCCGCGCCGACCAGCGAGGAAGTCTGCTACCGCATCATCGTCGACGAACTGCCCAACGCCGATGCGGATCGCAAGGGCATGCAGTTCGTGTTGCGCTACTCGGTGCCGATCTTCCTGCTGCCGCCGGGCAAGACCGAATCCACCCCGACCTTGAGCACGCAGGTGATTGCCGGCAGCGACGGCAATGCGCAGATCCAGATCAGCAACACCGGCAATGGGCACGCCCAGGTCGCCGACCTGCAGCATCGGGTCGATGGCACGACCAGGACGGCATTGAACGGGCTGGTGGGTTATGTCCTGCCCGGCCAGACCATGCGCTGGTCGCTGGGTGCACCGCTGGCCCAGTTCGGCCGCGGCACCATCATCGCAAGGATCAATGGTGAGGCGGACGAACGCACCTTGTTGGCCGCGCCAGCAGCGCCGTGATGCGGGCCGGCTGGCGATGACGCTGCTTGCGACCGCCACCTGCCTGGCACATGCCGCCTCCGGCGATCTGGCCGACATGGCGCCGTTGCCCGATCAGGCGCCGCAGAACGTGGCGGCCCTGCCGCAGACGCTGTACCTGGATGTCAGCCTCAACCAGGCCGACCGCGGCCTGGCACCGTTCGAACTGGTGGACGGCCACCTGCGCGGCTCGGTCGACACGCTGCGCAAGCTGGGCTTCCTCCTGGCCGACCGCGCCGCCAGCGAGCTGGTCGACCTGGATCGCCTGCCCGACGTGGAGGTGCGCTACGACGCTGCGCTGCAACGGCTTGCGTTGCAGGTGCCGCTGGCGCAGCTGTCGCTCTCCACCACGGTACTGAAGGCCGAACAGGTCGCACCGCCCAGCGCCACCGCCTCGCCGGGCATGCTGCTCAATTACGACCTCTATGCCACGCGCAATGCCGGGGCCAGCAGCGTGTCGCTGGCGACCGAAGTGCGCGGCTTCGGCATCGGCCGCGGCATGGTCGACACCACCGCGGTGTTCCTGGCCTACGACCGCCCGCAGGACCAGCGCTGGCGCAGCGAAGCGGTGCGCCTGGACAGCGCCTGGCAGATGGATTTCCCCGACAGCGCCACCAGCATGACGGTCGGCGACTTCTACAGCGGCTTTGTCGACTGGAGCCGTTCGATCCGCCTGGGCGGGATACAGATCGGCCGCAATTACGCCTTGCAGCCGTACCGCGTGCTCACCCCCACACCAAGCTTCCTGGGCGAGGCGGTGGTGCCGTCGACGGTGGAGCTCTACGTCGACGGACTGCGCCAGTACAGCGGCCAGGTGCCGGCCGGCCCGTTCCAGCTGGCCGCGCAACCCGGCATCAGCGGCACCGGGCAGGCGCAGATCGTGGTGACCGATGCGTTCGGCCAGATGCGCCGGTTGGACTTCGCGTTCTATGGCACGCCGCAACTGCTGGCGCGCGGCATTTCCGAATGGTCGGCCGGCATCGGCCATCTGCGCCAGGACTACGGCGTGCGCTCGTTTTCCTACGAGTCGCGCACGGTCGCCAGTGCCACCCTGCGCAAGGGCCTGCGCGATGACTTCACCATCGAAGCGCATACCGAGGCCGGCGGCGGCGTGGTCAACGCCGGTGCCGGCGGCGTGTGGCTGCTCGGCGCAGGCGGCGTGGTCAACGCAGCCTATGCACATAGCCGGCTGGATGCGCTGCGCGGCGGCCAGTACGTGCTGGGGTATGCCTGGAACAACCGTCGCTTCAACTTCACTGTCGGCACCCAGCGCACCCACGGCGACTATCGCGACCTGGGCGCGCTGCAGGGCGCGTTGCCGGCGCGCATCAGCGACCGCGCGGTGTTCGGCATCAACGTCAATCCGATCGGCTCGCTGGGCACCAGCTATGTGCGGCTGAGCTACCCGCAAGGCGACACCTCGCGCTACGCGAGCCTGTTCTGGTCGCGCAGTTTCGGGCGCAACTGGGCCGCCAATCTGTCCGGCAACCAGAACCTGGACGTGCGCAGCGACCGTAGCCTGTACCTGTCGCTGTCGACCACGTTCGGCGAGTTGCGCCAGGCCAGCGCCTCGATGCAGCGCAACGGCAACCGCACCGGATTTGTGGCCGATCTGAGCCAGCCGCTGCCCGGCGACGGCGACCTGGGCGGGATCGGTTGGCGCCTGCAGGGGCGTGCCGGCGACGATGCCAACGGCGGCTTGGCCGAGCTGGGGTGGTTGAACCGCGTCGGCCGCTACAACCTCGGCGTCGCCAACCAGGATGGCGCCAACTTCGGCTATGCCAGCGCCAGCGGCAGCCTGGTGTGGATGAACGGCCGCGGCTTTGCCGCGCGCGATATCCAGGATGCCTTCGCGGTGGTCTCCACCGACGGCCAGCCCGGCATTCCGGTACGGCTGGAGAATCGCCTGATCGGCGTCACCGACGCGCGCGGAATGCTGCTGGTCACCCCGCTGCAGTCGTGGCAGCGCAACCAGCTGTCCATCGACACATTGAACCTGCCGGCGGACCTGCGCGTGGACCGCGTCGATACCGCGGTGACACCGCGCCAGCAGTCCGGGGTGGCGGTGCGCTTCGGTATCACCCGGGTACGTGCGGCCATGATCGTGCTGCATGACGCCCAGGGCGTGCCGTTGCCGGTCGGCAGCGTGGTGCAGCGCGAAGGCGATGCCGAACGGGTGGTGGTCGGCTACGACGGCGAGACCTATCTGGACAACCTGCAGATCGACAACCGCATCCTGGTCGAGCTGCCGGATGGCCGCTGCAGCGCGCGCTTCACCTACCCGGCCAACCCCGGCGGCATTCCGCGGGTCGGCCCGCTGCCCTGCGTCCTCGAGCAGAAAACCCCATGAGCCTGCCCGCACTGTGGCGCCTGATGCTTGCGCTGGCGATCGCCACGTTGTGGCTTGCACCCGGCCAGGAGGCGCGCGCGGACACCACCTGCAGCGTCACCCTCGGCACCCCGCTGGCGTTCGGCAACGTGTCGGCCAACGGCACCACCGATGCGGTGGCAACGCTCAACGTCTCCTGCGCGACCGCCGCGCTCAGCGTGCTGGGCTATGCCCAGGTGAGCCTGTGCCTGGACCTCGGGCCGGGCAGCGCCAGCAACGGGCTGTACGCGCCGCGCCGCATGCTCAACCCCACCAGCGACAGCCTGGACTTCCAGATCTACAGCGAGGCCACGCGTACCCAGGTCTGGGGCGCCACCGGGTCGACGACGCCGTCGCCGCGCCTGCTGACACTGTCCTACGGCGTTCCGGTGGTCACCGGTGGCTCGCAGACGACCACCGTCACCGTGTACGGGCGGATTCCGGCCAACCAGATCCTGTCGGTCGGCAACCACACCAGCAATTTCGGCGGTGCCGACACCGTGCTGCGCTACTCCTACAACGAGAGCGTCATCGGTGTGCCACCGGCGCCGAGCAGCTGCACGGCCGGCGGCAGCGGCGCCAAGACCGCCAGCAACGCATTCCCGTTCACTGCCTCGGCCAACGTGCCGGCACGCTGCAATACCTACGTCACCACCGACCTGGATTTCGGCAGCATCGCCGGCACCATCGATACCGCCATCGACCGCACCTCCACCATCAGCCTGTCGTGCACCAACCGCACCGCCTGGAACATCGGGCTGGGCGATGGCATCAATGCCACCGGCAGCGTCCGGCGCATGCGCCATGCCAGCAGTACCAACTACATCGCCTATGAGCTGTACCGGGACGCCGGCCGCGGCAACCGCTGGGGCACCAGCATCGGTGTCGATACACTCAGCGGCACCGGCAACGGAGTCGCGCAGACGGTGACCGTGTATGGCCGCGCGCCGGCACCGCAACAGCCCATTGCGGGCGCCTATAACGACACGGTGACCGTCTCCATCACTTACTGACAGTTAATAAAGTTCACATCGGGGGCGTCGCTATTTGTTACGTCTCCAATGCAAACGATTGCCTTCATGACGCTGGTCACTCTGTTGAAGCGCCTGACGCTGGTCGCCCTCGTCTGCACCGCGAGCTCTACCGCGGCGAATGCGGCCACCGCTCGCGGCCCGGAAAACTTCACTTTGCACATCGGCCTGCGCCTGCTCAGCGGCTGCGAGCTGCGCACTGCGCCGCCACGTGCCAGCTGTTCCCGAGGCACGCCGATGGCGATCGCGCCGCCAGCCAGCGGCGCCGATACCCCCGCCGTCACCAGCACCGGGCAGGACGCCAGCGCACTTGCCGGGCCAGCGCCTGCCGGCAGCGCGCCCATCACCACGATCGCGTTCTGACCATGGCCGCGTCTCGCTCCTGTTGCGGCCTGCTGGCGCTGGCGTTGGCCGGCCTGGCCATCGGTGGCAGCGCCGTTGCCGCCGAGATCGCCATCGCCCCGACCACCGCACGCATTCCCGCCGACAGCGACCAGGCCACCGTCTGGCTCTACAACCAGGCGGCACTGCCGTGGCGCGCGGAAGCCAAGCTCTACCGCTGGCGCCAGGACGGCGACCGCGAGTTGCTCGAACCGGCCACCGCCGCCACCGTCAGCCCGGCGCATTTCGAAATTGCTCCGCAAGGCCGGCAACTGCTGCGGGTGATCCGCCTGGGCCCCAGCCCGGTGCAGACCGAAGACAGCTACCGGTTGGTGGTGACCCAGCATGCCGCCGGTGGCGACACCGAATTGCTGCGCTATTCCACGCCGGTGTTCGCCCTGCCCAGTCAGCCCGGCGACCCACACCCAGCACTGCAGGCGAGCGTGTCGGGCCAGGGCAGCGGCCGCGCACTGAAGGTCCACAATGCCGGGCTCAGCCATGCCAGGCTGGCCGACCTGGCCTACATCGATGCCGGCGGCACCCGCCGCAGCATCCGCGATGATCTGGCCGGCTACGTGCTTCCCGGCCAGACCCGCCAATGGCCACTGCCAGCCAACCTGCCCGCCGGCAGTGGCCGCTTCGTGGCACGTATTAATAGCGATATCGAGACCACGTTAGCGCTGGAGCCGTGAGTAGGGAATCGGGAATCGGGAGTCGGTACAGCGCATCGCGGTAGCTGACCCTTCGTGGGCTTGTGGACGCTCACGGAGCTAAACTTGCCCGATTCCCGATTCCCGATTCCCGAATCCCCAATCCCGATTCGCCAATTGCGCGCGCCCGCTCAGCCGGCTATACTCCTCCGGCTGTTTTGCGTCTCTTGCGCATTGCGTCGTTCACGTCGGACGTCATCGACGAATTCACACCTGCTGCCACCATCCGTGCCGGGGTGCCCCGCAAGGGGTTCGTCACGGAGGCGACAGGGAAGCCCAACCCCGGAATCGTTTGTGCGCATCCTTTCGCAAGGGCCCGCACATCCATGTGCGGACTCTTCAAAGTCCAGTCCGCGCACGTAGATTCCGCTATCAGGAGTTACTTCAATGCCCCAAGTCACCATGCGTCAGATGCTGGAAGCCGGCGTCCATTTCGGTCACCAGACCCGCTACTGGAACCCCAAGATGGCGCCGTACATCTTCGGCGCGCGCGGCAAGATCCACATCATCAACCTCGAGAAGACCGTTCCGCTCTTCAATGACGCGATGAACTTCCTCTCCTCGATCGCGCAGAAGCGCGGCACCGTGCTGTTCCTGGGCACCAAGCGCAGCGCGCGCGAGTCCATCAAGGAAGAAGCCGAGCGTTGCGGCATGCCGTTCATGACCCAGCGCTGGCTGGGCGGCACGCTGACCAACTTCCGTACCGTCAAGCAGTCGGTTGCCCGCCTGAAGGAACTGGAGTCGGCCGAGACCGACGGCACCTTCGACAAGCTGGTCAAGCACGAAGTGCTGGGCCTGCGTCGCGAGCGCGAGAAGCTGGACGCCTCGCTGGGCGGCATCAAGGAAATGAACCGTCTGCCCGACGCGATCTTCGTGATCGACATTGGCCATGAAGACATCGCCATCAAGGAAGCCAAGAAGCTCGGCATTCCGGTGATCGCGGTGGTCGACACCAACTACGACCCGGCCCTGGTCGACTACGCCATCCCGGGTAACGACGACGCCATCCGTGCCGTGCAGCTGTATGCACGTGCCGCCGCCGACGCCGTGCTGGAAGGCAAGGCTGCTGCGCCAAACTCCGCTTCGGTCCGCGAAGAAGAGTTCTCGGCCGAGTCCGCCGACGAAGGCAAGGGCCGTCGCGCTCCGGCCAAGAAGGGCGACAAGAAGGCTGACGCACCGGCCGACGCTGCCGCTCCGGCTGCCGAGTAATCGGCCTGCAATGCGGCCGCACCATGCTGTGCGGCCGTAGCCCCGACGGGTCCAGCGCGGCCCGTCGCCGAGGCCACTGAACATTTCTACGGGGGCGGCCGGCCTGGCTGCGCCGTCTCCTACTGGCGGAACACTCCGCCGCACGCATTCGTCCATATGAGGTAATTCCATGGAAATCACTGCTTCCCTGGTCAAGGAACTGCGCGAGCGCACCGGCGCCGGCATGATGGAGTGCAAGAAGGCACTCGTCGAAAACGCAGGCGACATCGACGCCGCTGCCGAATGGCTGCGCAAGTCGGGTCTGGCCAAGGCCGACAAGAAGGCTGACCGCGTTGCCGCCGAAGGCCGCATCGCCACTGCACAGGCCGGCGGCAAGGCCGTGCTGGTCGAAGTCAACTCCGAGACCGACTTCGTCGCCAAGGACGAGAACTTCCTGGCCTTCACCGAGACCGTGGCCACCGCCGCGCTGAACTCGGATGCAGCCGATGCCGAAGCACTCAAGAGCGTCAAGCTCGACAGCGGCGAGACCATCGAAGAGCGTCGCGCCGCGGTCATCGCCAAGGTCGGCGAGAACCTGCAGGTGCGTCGTCTGGTCCGCATCGACAGCGCCAACAACGTTGCAGCCTACGTGCACGGCGGCCGCATCGGCGTGCTGGTCGAGTTGAAGGGTGGCGACATCGAGCTGGCACGCGGCATCGCCATGCACATCGCCGCGATGAACCCGCCGCACGTCAAGGCCTCCGATGTCCCGGCCGAGTTCGTCGCCAAGGAAAAGGAAATCGAACTGGCCAAGATGTCCGAAAAGGACAAGGCCAAGCCGGCCGAGATCCTGGAAAAGATCATCAGCGGCAAGATCAGCAAGATCGTCAACGAAGTGACCCTGTACGGCCAGCCGTACGTGCTGAACACCGACCAGACCGTCGAGCAGGCCGTCAAGGCTGCCGGTGCCGAGGTGGTCGGCTTCCAGCGCCTGGCCGTTGGCGAAGGCATCGAGAAGGTGGTGGAAGACTACGCCGCCGAAGTGATGAAGCAGGCCGGTCTGGCCTGATCCTCGCCACTGCGTAGAGAAAGCCGCGGCTTGCCGCGGCTTTTTTTTTGGGCCAGCCGCTGTGGCGCAAGCCCATCGACGCACGAAGCTGAAGCGAACGCATCCGCCGGGCACGCAACCGGCCTCAACTCTACAGATGTCGTTATGGTTGCCGCTACAACTGGATGCCGACCAGGCTTTTCAGCGTCCATCACGCACGCGCTGCAGCGCGGCGGCGACAGAGCTTGGCGTGCCCCATTAACGAGCGCAGCGGTATGCTTGCGCCCACCGTCGGCGATGACCCATGCAACCAGATCTACAGGCCGCCCTGCACTACTGCCGCAACCTGCCCTCGCCCCCAGGCGTTGCGCTGCGCGTCATCGAGCTGGCGCAGGACCCCGATGTGGACATGACCACCACGGCCAACCTCATCGGCATGGACATGGCCCTGAGCGCGCGCATGCTGCGCGTTGCCAATTCGCCGCTGTACGCCAGCCGCCGCCGCATCGACAACCTCGGCCAGGCGCTGACCATGCTCGGCCTCAACGCGACCCTGAGCCTGGCGCTGGGGTTTTCGATGGTGCACGGCGTACGCAGCACCTTCACCGCGCATCCGCTGCATGAGCGCATCTGGCGCCGCGCCGGCCTGTGTGCGCTGGCCAGCCGCATCCTCGGCCAGGCCTACGGCATCCGCAAACCCGAAGAACTCATGCTGGCCGGCCTGTTGCAGGACATCGGCAAGCTCGCCCTGCTGCAGGGCGCGCCCGAACTGTATGCGCCGCTGCTGGAGCAGGCGCCCGACAACGCCGCCCTGCTCGATGCCGAACGCGCGCATCTGGGCGCCACCCATGCCGAAGTCGGCGCCTGGCTCGCGCATCAATGGCAGTTGCCGCCGTACCTGCAGAACGCCATCGCGCAGAGCGAGGAAGAGCCCGCCAGCCTGGAGCCGTTCATGGCTTGCGTCGCGCTGTCCGGACGCCTGGCAGACATCTGGCTGTCGGCCAGCGCCGCGGCCGCCACCGAACACGCGCAGCGCCAGGCGCAGGACGTGCTGGAACTGGATGCCGAACGCTTCGAAAAGGTGATCGAACGCATCGCCGAATCGCTGCCGGAACTGGAAGCCCTGTTCGACATCCGCGTGCCGCAACCCGAGCACATCCAGATGATCTTCGAACAGGCGCGCGAGCTGGCGATGCTGCGCAGCCTGCGCGAGTTGCAGGATGTCGCCGAAGCGCGCCGGCATGCCGACGAATCGGAAAACCGCATGCGCCATCTGGCCGAACAGGCCAGCCGCGATGCATTGACCGGCGTGTTCAATCGCCACCAGCTCGGCACCGCGCTCGCGCACGAGTTCGAGCTGGCATCGCGCCAGAACTGGCCGCTGTCGATCGCCTTCATCGACCTGGACGACTTCAAGCGCGTCAACGATGCGCATGGCCATCTGATCGGCGACGAGGTGCTGCGCAACTTCGCGCAGACGCTGCAGCGCATGGTGCGCACCAGCGACCTGGTGGCCCGCTATGGCGGCGAGGAATTCCTGGTGCTACTGCCCAATACCGCGGCCGACGCGGCGTTGACGGTGGTCGAGCGCATCCTGGCCGAGACCGCACGCACGCCGATGGCGCAACTGCAGGGCGGCCCGTTGCACATCACCTTCTCGGCGGGACTGGCCACCCACGGCGGTGGCGACCGGCAGTTCGAGAGCATCGAGCATCTGCTGCAGGCAGCCGACAGCACGCTGTATCGCTCCAAACATCGCGGCCGCAACCGCGTCACCGCCTACGATGCGACCGACATGCCGACGCCGCAGCCCCCGCGTGCGCACTGAGCAACGCGTCACGCATCGCCAACTACCGAATTTTTACCACGCCCGGTGACAGGCTTCCGCTAGACTTGCCGGCGTTTGCCGATCCCCCATACCGAGGTCTCCCCATGTCTGAACTTCCCTATCGCCGCATTCTTCTCAAACTTTCCGGGGAGGCGCTGATGGGAGACGGGGATTACGGCATCGATCCCAAGGTCATCAACCGCCTCGCCCATGAAGTGATCGAAGCCCAGCAGGCCGGTGCACAGGTCGCGCTGGTGATCGGCGGCGGCAACATCTTCCGCGGCGCCGGCCTAGCCGCCAGCGGCATGGACCGCGTCACCGGCGACCACATGGGCATGCTGGCCACCGTGATCAACGCGCTGGCGATGCAGGACGCGCTGGAAAAGCTCGGCGCCAAGGTGCGCGTGATGAGCGCGATCAAGATCAACGATGTCTGCGAGGACTTCATCCGCCGCCGTGCGATCCGCCATCTGGAAAAGGGCCGCATCGCGATCTTCGCCGCCGGCACCGGCAACCCGTTCTTCACCACCGACTCGGGCGCGGCGCTGCGCGCGATCGAGATCGGTGCCGACCTGCTGCTCAAGGCAACCAAGGTCGACGGCGTGTACGACAAGGATCCCAAAAAGCACCCCGATGCGGTGCGTTACGACAGCCTGACCTACGACCAGGTCATCCTGCAGGGCCTGGAAGTGATGGACACCGCCGCCTTCGCCCTGGCGCGCGACAGCGACCTGCCGCTGCGTATCTTCGGCATGAGCGAGCCCGGGGTGCTGCTGCGCATCCTGCATGGCGAGCAGATCGGCACGTTGGTGCAGGGTCGGAGCTGAGGCCGGGAATCGGGAATCGGGATTGGGGATTCGTTAAAGCGCAGTGCTGACGCCTGCGTTGATGCCTGCCGGTGAAGCGGCTCCAGCGGAAGCGGCGCCGGCAAGTGAACCGGCTGCGCGGGTCCTGACGACCCGCGAGTCGTGAAACCCCAGTCCCGGCTATAATCTCCGGATTCAGCTCCACACGGATTCCGGCGATGCTCAACCAGATCAAACAAGACGCGCAGACGCGCATGACCAAGAGCATCGATGCTCTGCGCCATTCCCTGACCACCGTGCGCACCGGCCGCGCCTCTCCGGCGCTGCTGGACGGCATCAAGGTCAAGGCCTACGGCACCGACACCCCCCTCAACCAGGTCGCCAGCATCAGCGTCTCCGAAGGCCGCTCGCTGGTCATCAGCCTGTTCGACAAGGGCATGATCAAGGACGTGGAAAAGGCGATCTACGCCTCGGATCTGGGCCTGACCCCGACCGTGGTCGGCACCGTGATCCGTCTGAACCTGCCGCCGCTGACCGAGGAGCGCCGCAAGGAGCTCAGCAAGGCCGTGCATGGCGAGGGCGAAGACAGCAAGGTGGCCATCCGCAACATCCGTCGCGATGCCAACCAGCAGGTCAAGGATCTGCTCAAGGACAAGGCAGTCACCGAAGACGAAGCGCGCAGCGCCGAAGACGACATCCAGAAGCTCACCGACAAGGCCATCAAGGATGTGGATGAGGTCGTCAAGGCCAAGGAACAGGAACTGATGACGGTCTGATCGTGGCATCGCCTGCCATGCATCCAGCACCTTCCGCTGCCGCCGTGCCGCGCCACATTGCCATCATCATGGATGGCAACGGGCGTTGGGCGCAGCGTCGGCGGCGTCCGCGCATGATCGGTCATCGCGCCGGCGCGCGCGCGGTCAATCGCACCATCGATTTCTGCCTGGAAAAAGGCGTCTCGGCGCTCACCCTGTTCGCGTTCTCCAGTGAAAACTGGGGCCGCCCGCAGGAGGAAGTCGATGCGCTGATGAAGCTGTTCCTGCATGCGCTCGATCGCGAAGTCGACGAACTGCAGCGGCGCGGCGTGCAGGTGCGCTTCATCGGCGATCGCAGCCGCTTTGCAGCGCCGCTGCGCGAGCGCATGGCCGCCGCCGAGCGCGTCACTGCCGCCAATGCGCGGCTGGTGCTGAGCATCGCCGCCAGCTATGGCGGCCGCCAGGACATTGCGCTGGCCGCGCGGGCATTGGCCGAAGAAGTGGCCGCCGGCCGCCTGCAGCCGCAGCAGATCGACGAAGCGCTGCTGGCCAGCCGCGTCGCGCTGGCCGATCTGCCGGCGCCGGACCTGTTCATCCGCACCGGCGGCGACACCCGCATCAGCAATTTCCTGCTGTGGCAGCTGGCTTATACCGAACTGTGGTTCACCGAAACCCTGTGGCCGGAGTTCGATGCCGGCGTGCTGCAGCAGGCACTGGATGACTATGCCGGGCGCGAACGTCGCTTCGGCCTGACCAGCGCCCAGATCGCCGACAAGGCGACGGAGAGTTCCTCCGCATGACCAAGACCCGCGTGATTGCCGCGCTGATCATGGCGCCGCTCGCCATCTGCGCGATTGTGCTGCTGCCCACGCAATGGCTGGCGGCGCTGGCGGCGATCCTGTTCCTGACCGGCCTGTGGGAGTGGCTCAAGCTCTCCGGCATCGACGACAGCCTGCCGCGTACCGTGCTGCTGATGCTCAATCTGCTGCTGATGGTGCTGATGGTGTGGGCCTCGGCCGGCTCCATGGTGCTGTTCCAGATCGCCGCCCTGGTGGGGGTGGTCTGGTGGCTCCTGGCGTTGTTGTGGCTGCGCTTTTTCACCTTCGGTGCCGATCACGGCAACGGTCAGGCGCGCGCGCTCAAGCTCGCCGCCGGCACGTTGGCGGTCCTGCCGGCCTGGGCCGCGCTGGTGCTGCTGCATGCCAACCCGGACAAGGGCAACCTGTGGCTGCTGACCGCGCTGACCATGGTGTGGGCGGCCGATTCGGGCGCCTATTTCGCCGGCCGCGCGTTCGGCAAGCACAAGCTGGCGCCGCGGGTCAGCCCCAACAAGACTATTGAAGGCCTGCTCGGCGGCATGGTCGCCGGCATCGTGGTCGCCTGCGCATTCGGCTGGCTGGCCGGGCTGACCCTGGCGCATGTGCCGCAGCTGGTGCTGGTCTCGGCGGTGGCGGTGCTGGCCTCGGTGCTGGGCGATCTGTTCGAGAGCCTGCTCAAGCGCCATGCCGGCGCCAAGGACTCAGGTGCGGTGATTCCGGGCCATGGCGGCGTGCTGGATCGTATCGACGGCGTGCTCGCCGCCCTGCCGGTGTTCGCACTCGGCAAGGAAATTCTCGGATTCTAGGCATGGCTGGCTCTCCTCTCCGTCAGGTCGCCGTGTTCGGCGCCACCGGCTCGATCGGTGCGTCGGCACTGGATGTGATCGCCCGTCATCCGCAGCGGCTGCGCGCCAGCGTGCTGTCGGCCGGCAGCAAGGTCGACGAGCTGCTGGCGCTCTGCGTCACCCATCGCCCTGCGCATGCGGTGATCGCCGACCCATCCCTGTATCCGGCACTGCGCGACGGTCTGCGCGCGGCCGGATTGGCCACCCAGGCGCACGCCGGCTCCGACGCCCTGGACGCGCTGGCCGCCAGCGATGCCTGCGACACCGTGGTCGCGGCGATCGTGGGAGCGGCCGGCCTGCCCTCCACGCTGGCCGCGGCCCGCGCCGGCAAGCGCCTGCTGCTGGCCAACAAGGAATCGCTGGTACTGGCCGGCGAGCTGCTGACCCGTACCGCGGCGGCGGCCGGCGCCGAGATCATCCCGATCGACAGCGAACACAGCGCGATCTTCCAGTGCCTGCGTTCCTGCGACGCCAGTCGCGGCGTGCGCCGGGTGATCCTGACCGCGTCCGGCGGGCCGTTCCGCGGCTGGGACCGCGCCGCGCTGGGCGCCGTCACGCCCGCGCAGGCGGTCGCCCATCCCAAATGGTCGATGGGGCCTAAGATCTCGGTGGATTCGGCGACGCTGATGAACAAGGGCCTGGAAGTGATCGAAGCCCATCACCTGTTCGGCCTGCCCGGCGCGCAGATCGATGTGCTGGTACATCCGCAGAGCCTGGTGCACTCGCTGGTGGAATTCGTCGACGGCTCCACCCTGGCCCAGCTCGGCCTGCCGGACATGCGCACCACGCTGGCGGTTGGCCTGGCGTGGCCGGAGCGGGTCGAGTCCGGGGTTGCCGGGCTGGACCTGCTGACCCAGGGGCGGCTGGATTTCGAGGCGCCGGACACCGCCGCATTCCCATGTCTGCGCCTGGCCTGGGAGGCGCTGGAGGCCGGTGGAACCGCCCCTGCGATCCTGAACGCGGCCAATGAAGTGGCTGTTTCAGCGTTTCTTCAGGGCCAGGTGGGTTTCCTAGCGATTCCCGCGTTGGTCGAACACACACTGACAACGCTCCCACGGCACAATGCCGACTCCCTCGACACCCTGCTTTCTGCCGATGCGCAAGCGCGGCAGATCACCGAACGCGCCCTCGCCCATCACAGCCTTCATGCCTGATCGATTTACGCAGACGAGTTGCATCCATGGGTGATTTCATCGGTTCGGTCTGGTGGATGATCGTCAGCCTGGGCGTGTTGGTGACCTTCCACGAATTCGGCCACTTCTGGGTCGCGCGCCGCTGCGGCGTCAAGGTACTGCGCTTTTCGGTGGGCTTCGGCAAACCGTTGTGGATGCGGCGCGACCGGCACGGCACCGAGTTCGTGGTGGCGGCCATCCCGCTGGGCGGCTACGTCAGGATGCTCGACGAGCGCGAAGGCGACGTGCATCCGGCCGAGCAGGACCAGGCCTTCAACCGCAAGACGGTGTGGCAGCGCATCGCCATCGTGGCCGCCGGCCCGATCGCCAACCTGCTGCTGTGCATGGCGATGTTGTGGGCGATGTTCGTGGTCGGCAAACAGGATTACTCGGCCACCGTCGGCCGTGCCGATGGCCTGGCCGCCGAAGCCGGCCTGACCCCGGGCGAGCGCATCGTGCGCATCGATGGGCGCGATGTCAGCAGCTGGAGCGATGCCAGCATGCAGCTCACCACCGCGGCCATGGACAAGCGCGATATCCGCGTGCTGACAGCCACCGACGGCGCCGGCAACCGCGAGCACACGCTACGGCTGTCGCGGCTGCCGGCCGGCTTTGACGAGCGCCGCGTGGCCTCGCTGGCCGGCATCGGCTGGCAGTTCATGCTGCAGCCGCCGGTGGTGGGCCAGGTGGTCGCCGGCTCCGCGGCGCAGGGGCTGCTGCAGCCGGGCGACCGCATTGTCGCCATCGACGGCCAGCCGATCCGCTCGGCCGACGAGATTCCCGCCCAGCTGCAGGCACTGGGCGCGCAGGGCGGTACCGGCATGATCGAGGTCGCGCGCGGCGAAGACCGGCTGGCGCTGGAAATCGCCCCGCGCCGGTCGCCGCAGGGCCAGTGGCTGCTGGGCGTGGGATTTGCGGCAGCGCAGGCGCCGGCCTACGACAGCCGCCAGCAGTACGGCGTGTTCGCCGCGGTGCCGGCGGCGATCCGTGAAACCGGCCGGATGACCGCCGATTCGCTGGGCATGATGAAGCGCATGCTGACCGGCCAGGCCTCGGTCAAGAATATCTCCGGGCCAGTCACGATCGCGCGCGCGGCCAACGCCTCGGCCGAACGCGGGCTCGACTGGTTCCTGTATTTCCTCGGATTGCTGTCGCTCAGCCTGGCGATCATCAACCTGATGCCGATCCCGATCTTGGACGGTGGGCATCTGCTGTATTACCTTATCGAGTTAGTCAAGGGCAGCCCGATCAGCGAACGGGCCATGATTGCCGGGCAATATGTCGGCCTGGCGGTCCTGGCCGGGCTGATGGGACTGGCGTTCTACAACGACATCCTCGGCCTGGTTCCACGATGAAGCTGCTCCACTCTTTCCGCCTGTTGTCGTCGTCATACGTCGGCATCCAGCAACACCCGAAATCGACTCCAACCGGATGTGACATGACGCGTCTTCCCACTCGCCGCCTGCTTGCCCTCGCTCTTGCCGCCGGCCTCAGCCTGCCAGTCGTTGCCCTGGCCGCAGAGCCGTTCGTTGCCAGCGACATCCGCGTCGACGGCCTGCAGCGCATCGCCTCCGGCACCGTGTTCACCTATCTGCCGGTGAACCGCGGCGACACCGTGGACGATGCCAAGGTCGCCGACTCGATCCGCGCGCTGTACCGCACCGGCTTCTTCGAGGACGTGCAGCTGGATCGCCAGGGCAACATCCTGGTGATCACCGTGAAGGAGCGTCCGGCGATCAACAAGCTCACCGTGACCGGCAACAAGGACATCAAGTCCGAGGAGCTGCTCAAGGGCCTGGGCGACATCGGCCTGACCGAAGGCGGCACCTTCGATCGCCTGAGCCTGGACCGCGTGACTCAGGAACTGACCCGCCAGTACAACAACCGCGGCAAGTACAACGTCGAGATCACCCCGACGGTGAGCCCGCTGGACCGTAACCGCGTGGACGTGGCGATCGCGATCAAGGAAGGCAAGGCGGCCAAGATCCGCCACGTCAACCTGATCGGCACCGAGAAGTTCGCCAACGAGGACATCCTGGAGAACTGGGAATCCAAGGAGCACAACTGGGCCTCGTGGTACCGCCGCGACGACCAGTACTCCAAGGAGAAGATGTCCGGCGATCTGGAGAAGCTCAACTCCTGGTACCTGGACCGTGGCTACGTGGACTTCAGCATCGACTCCACCCAGGTGTCGATCAGCCCCGACAAGCGCGACATGTTCGTCAGCGCCGGCGTCACCGAGGGCGAGCAGTACAAGATTTCCGAGATCAAGGTCACCGGCGACACCGTGCTGCCGCAGGCCGACATCGAGCGCCTGGTCATCCCCAAGGCCGGCGACATCTTCTCGCGTGCGCTGCTGGAGTACACCTCCGATGCCATCACCAACACGCTGAGCAACGTTGGTTACGCGTTCGCCAAGGTCAACCCGCTGCCGACCCCGAACCGCGAGGACCGCACCGTTGCGGTGAACCTGCAGGTGGTGCCGGGTCCGCGCGTGACCGTGCGTCGCATCCTGTACAAGGGCAACAGCCGCACCTCCGATGAGGTGTTGCGCCGCGAAATGCGCCAGTTCGAAAACACCTGGTACTCGCAGGCGGCGATCGACCGTTCCAAGATCCGTCTGCAGCGCCTGGGCTACTTCGAGAGCGTGGACGTGGAAACGCCGGCGGTGCCGGGCAGCAACGACCAGGTCGACGTGGTCTACAACGTCAAGGAAACCACCTCCGGCAGCTTCGTGTTCGGCCTGGGCTACTCGCAGAGCTTCGGTGTGACCACCTCGGTGCAGTTGTCGCAGAACAACTTCCTGGGCGGCGGCAACCGGGTGGCGGTGGAAGCCTCGCGCAGCAGCTACCAGCAGCGCTACGCGTTCTCCTACACCAACCCGTTCTTTACCGACGACGGCGTGTCGCTGGGCTACAACCTGTCGTGGCGCTCGCTGGACTACTCGGACTTCAACACCGCGCAGTACAACAGCAAGAATGGCTCGGCACAGGTGGTGTTCGGCGTGCCGATCACCGAGAACGACACCGTCTCGGCGATGGTCGGCATCGACAGCAACCAGATCAATACGTTCCAGGGCCAGACCCCGCAGGCGATCATCGACTACATCGATGCGGTCGGTACAAGTACCTTCCATGCCTGGCGTACCGAGCTGGGCTGGGCACGCGACACCCGCAACGACTTCTTCATGCCGACCCGCGGCATGTACCAGCGCGTCGGCCTGGAGACCACCCTGCCCGGCTCCACGGTCGAGTACTACAAGTTCAACTACCAGATCTCCAACTACTGGCCGATCATCCCGGCGATCGTGTTGAACACCCGCTTCGAGCTGGGCTACGGCGACAGCTATGGCAACGACAGCTCGCGCGACGTGTGTGGCGTCGTTGCCAATAACGCTTATACGGAACAGGCTTGCGACGGTAACAACCGGCTTCGCACCGTCACCGCCACCGGCTTGCCGTTCTACGAGAACTTCTACGCCGGCGGTACCAACTCGGTGCGCGGCTTCGAAGACAACACGCTGGGTCCGCGTTCGGAACAGACCTTCAATTACACGCGCGGCCAGCCGCTGGGTGGTTCGTTCAAGACCGTCGGTTCGGTGGAAATGTATTTCCCCAAGCTGTTCGACAGCCCGTCGGCCCGCGTGTCGGCGTTCTTCGACTTCGGTAACGTCTACGACGGCGTGGACAACTTCAAGGCCAACGAGCTGCGTGCGTCCACCGGCGTGGCGCTGTTGTGGCGCGCACCGGTCGGCCCCATCTCGATCAGCTACGCGTTCCCGCTGAAGAAGGAAGACAACGACGAGATCGAACGTCTGCAGTTCACCTTCGGCGGCCAGTTCTAACAGCCAACGGCAACAAAAAAGGCGGCCCGCGTGTGCGGGCCGCCCGTGTATCGCCGGTGGGATGTCGGCCGGTCAGAACCAGCTGTCGAACCAGGTGGACACGGTGTTGGACAGGCAGCTGGCGATGTCGCCGGCAGGCAGGCTGAGACACTGCAGTTGCTGCTGACCAGTGGCCTTGCCCTGCTCGATATCGAAGGTCTGGGCCGATGCACTCGCGACCGCGCCCATCATGACCAGACCACCAAGGATGGAAAGAACGGTTTTCATATGCTTGCTCCTGGATTCGCCGCTTGATTGCGACAGGACCCTAGATACGCAGGCTTTGTTGGGAACTGTTTAATGGTGTTTTTTCCCCGTTAAAGCGGCGCTCCCACATTTACAAGAGGTTCACCCTTATGCGCTTGACCGCCAGTGCGATTGCCGAACAATTTGGGTTGACCGTCGTCGGCGATGGCGCCGTCGAAGTCAGTGGCGTCGCCACTCTGGCGCATGCCGGCGCCGGGCAATTGAGCTTTCTGTCCAATCCGCGCTACCGGCCACAGCTGGGCCAGAGCCAGGCGGCCGTGGTGGTCCTGCGCGCCGACGATGCGGCGGATGCACGCGGCACCGCGCTGGTGGCCAAGGATCCCTATACAGCGTTCGCCAAGATCGCGGCCTTGTTCGATGTGGCGCCGGTGCGCGAACCGGGGATCCACCCTTCCGCGGTGATCGACCCCAGCGCACAGGTTTCGCCAAACGCACACGTCGGCCCATTCGTGAGCATCGGTGCGCGCAGCCGCGTGGGCGATGGCTGCGTGATCGGCACCGGCAGCATCATCGGCGAGGACTGCGTGGTCGATGACGGCAGCGAGCTGCTCGCCCGCGTCACCCTGGTCACCCGGGTACGCCTGGGCAAGCGCGTGCGCATCCATCCCGGTGCGGTGATCGGTGCCGACGGCTTCGGCCTGGCGATGGATGCCGGGCACTGGATCAAGGTCCCGCAACTGGGCGGCGTGGTGATCGGCGACGACTGCGAGATCGGCGCCAACACCTGCATCGACCGCGGCGCGCTGGAAGACACCGTGCTGGAAGAGGACGTGCGCGTGGATAACCTGGTGCAGATCGCACACAACTGCCACATCGGCGCACATAGCGCCATCGCCGGCTGCACCGGGATCGCCGGCAGCGCCAAGATCGGCCGTTACTGCCTGCTCGGCGGGCATGTCGGCGTGGTCGGGCATCTGGAGATCTGCGACAAGGTGGTGATCACCGGCAAGTCGGTGGTACGCAATTCCATCCATGAGCCGGGCGAGTATTCGTCCGGCACCCCTCTCACCGACAATCGCACGTGGCGCAAGAATGCCGCGCGCTTCAAACAACTCGATGTGCTGGCAAGGCGCATCCTGGCTGTGGGCAAGGAGAAAGAATGAGTCACCCCACTTACGAGCTGCCGATCGACGTCAACCAGATCCAGACGCTGATCCCGCACCGCTATCCGTTCCTGCTGATCGACAGGGTCATCGAGCTCGACCTGGATGCCAAGCGCATCGTCGGGCAGAAGAACGTCAGCATCAACGAGCCATTTTTTCAGGGCCATTTCCCCACCCGCCCGGTGATGCCCGGCGTGCTGATCATCGAGGCATTGGCGCAGGCCGGTGGCGTGATGACCCAGCTCGGCCTGGGACGCGACGCGCTGTCCAAGCTGTTCTACATGGTCAAGGTCGACAATGCCCGCTTCAACAAGCAGGTGGTGCCGGGCGACGTGCTGATGCTGGAAGTGCAGATGAAGCGTCTGATCCGCAACATGGGGTGCTATTACGGCGAGGCCAAGGTCAACGGCGAAGTCGTGGCCAGTGCCGAAGTCATGTGCGCCGGCGCCAAGGAATAACCCGTTTTTGGAGGTGAGACACGATGCGTGATCAAGCACCCTTGATTCATCCCACCGCCGTCATCGATCCGTCGGCGCAACTGGCCAGCGATGTGCGCGTGGGCGCGTTTTCGCTGATCGGCGCCGATGTGCGGATCGATGCGGGCACCGAGGTGGGGCCGCATTGCTCGATCCACGGCCCGACCCGGATCGGCCGCAACAACCGCTTCATCGGCCACGCCGCGATCGGCGGCGAACCGCAGGACAAGAAGTACGCTGGAGAGCGCACCGAACTGGTGATCGGCGACGGCAACGTGATCCGCGAATTCGTCACCATCAATCGCGGCACCGGCGGCGGTGGCGGCATCACCGTGGTCGGCGACGACAACTGGATGCTGGCCTACACGCATGTGGCGCACGACTGCCATGTCGGCAACCACTGCGTGTTCTCCAACAACACCACGCTGGCCGGCCATGTCACCGTGGGCGACTACGTGATCATCAGCGGCTTTGCCGGCGCGCATCAGTTCTGCCGGATCGGCGCGCACGCCTTCCTGGGCATGGGCGCGCTGACCAACGGCGACGTGCCGCCGTTCACCATGGTCGGCAGCGAATCGCTGGGCCGCCCGCGCGGCATCAACAGCGAAGGGCTCAAGCGTCGCGGCTTCGATGCCGAGCGCATCACCGCGATCAAGCGCGCCTACCGCACGCTGTACGTCGCCGGCCTGCCGCTGGCCGAAGCCAAACTGCAGCTGGCCGAACAGGCCAAGAGCAGCGAAGACGTGCGCGGGCTGCTCGAGTTCATCGAGGCGGCGGAAAGGCCGTTGTTGCGATGAAGGCCGGGATTCGGGATTCGGGATTGGGGATGCAAGGCGTCCACACCACACCGGGCGAAGTCGTGCACGACGCGCTGGCCAATCCCCAATCCCCAATCCCCAATCTCCGCTCTCCACGCATCGCGCTGATCGCCGGCGAAGCTTCCGGCGACATCCTGGGTGCGGGCCTGATCGACCAGCTGCGGCGCCGTTATCCGGGCGCTGAATTCGTCGGCATCGGTGGCGATGCGATGCGTGGTGCCGGCTGCCAGACCTGGTTCGATGCCAGCGAGCTGGCGGTGATGGGGCTGACCGAAGTGCTGCAGCATCTGCCGCGGCTGTTGAAGCTGCGCCGCGCCTTCCGCGAGCGGGTGCTGGCGTGGAAGCCGGACGTGTTCATCGGCATCGACGCACCCGATTTCAATCTGTCGGTCGAGCGCTGGCTCAAGCAGCGCGGCGTGCGTACCGTGCATTACGTCAGCCCGTCGGTCTGGGCCTGGCGCGAGAAGCGTGCGGAAAAGATCGGCGCCAGCGCCGACCTGGTGCTGTGCCTGTTTCCGATGGAGCCGCCGATCTATGCCAGGCACGGCATCGATGCGCGCTTTGTCGGCCACCCGATGGCCGACGACATCGCCTACCAGGCCGATCGCGCAGCCGCGCGCGCCAAGTTGGGCCTGTCCGCCTCCAGCACGGTGCTGGCGGTGTTGCCCGGCAGCCGGCATGGCGAAATCAGCAAGCTCGGCGATACCTTCTTCCAGGCCGCCTGGCTGGTGTCCGAGCACCTGCCCAACCTGCACGTGCTGGTTCCCGCGGCCAACCCCGGCTGCAAGCAGCTGCTGGCCGAACAATTGTCGCGGTCGTCGCTGCCGGTGCTGCGTTCGCACCTGCTCGATGGCCAGGCGCGCACCGCGATGCTGGCCGCCGACGTGGTGCTGCTGGCGTCGGGCACCGCCACGCTGGAGGCGATGCTGGTCAAGCGCCCGATGGTGGTCGGCTACAAGGTCGCCCCGCTCACCTACCGCATCGTCAGGACGCTGGGCCTGCTCAAGGTCAACCGCTACGCGCTGCCCAACATCCTGGCCAACGACGACCTCGCCCCCGAGCTGATGCAGGACGACTGCACCCCGGAACGGCTGTGCGTGGCCCTGCTGGACTGGTTCAAGCACCCGGAAAAGGTCGCCGCCCTGCAACCGCGCTATCTCGCCCTGCACGCCGAACTGCGCCGCGACGCATCGGCACGCGCGGCCGATGCGGTGGCTGGGCTGCTGGAGGGCCGGGATTCGGGAGTGGGGAGTGGGGATTCGGCAGGAGCAAAAGCGTGAAGATCATCGCTGCCGGCGCTCAAGCCGAGGCGCGCCAGTCGCCCTTGTTCGGCCAATCCCAAATCCCCAATGCCGAATCCCGGCGTCTGATCGCCGGTGTCGACGAAGCGGGCCGCGGCCCGCTTGCCGGGCCGGTGGCGGTGGCTGCCGTGGTGTTCGACCCGAGCAAGCCGCGCATCAACGGGCTGGACGATTCCAAGCAGCTGAGCGCGCAGCGGCGCGAGCAGTTGTATGCGCGCATCGTCGAGCGGGCGCTGGCGTGGTCGGTGGTGCTGATCGACAGCGAGGAGATCGACCGCATCAACATCTACCAAGCGACCATGCTCGGCATGCGGCGTGCGGTGGAGGGCGTGGCGCATGTGGCCGGGTTTGCGCGCATCGACGGCAACCGGGTGCCCAAGGGCCTGCCCTGCCCGGCCGAGGCCTTGATCGGCGGCGATGCGCTCGATCGCGCCATCATGGCCGCCTCGATCGTGGCCAAGGTCACCCGCGACCGCCTGATGCACGAGCTGCACGCCCAGCACCCGGAATACCGCTTCGACCAGCACAAGGGCTATGCCACGCCGGTGCATCTGGCCGCGCTGCGCAGCCACGGACCCTGCCCGCAGCACCGCCGCAGCTTCGCCCCGGTGCGGCGTGCGTTGGGCATCGAGGCGGCGCAGTCGCCGTGGGACGTGCCCTGCGCGGCCCCGGCCGATGACCTGCTGCTGGCCGACTGACCGACCGCCCTCCGGGCGAACCTGGAACGGTAACGGCGTCCTCCATCGCTTGGCGTGCATGCCGCCGCTGCGGCCATGGCCCGGAGCGTCGCGTCCCGCACCCACAGCCCCGCACGCCTGCCGATCCGCGCAATCGCCACCGTCGCGCTGCGCGCAGCTAGCCGAAGCCTGAATCGGCCGCACCGCCCAGCCCCCGTGGCAGCTGGCCGCGGCCCTGCGCCGGCGCTGTCAAGCCTTGTTCGACCCGACCACGCTCGCTACCCTGACCACGCATTATTCCGGTCTCGCATGTCCACTTCCCGCTTCGTCCATCTGCACGTCCACACCGAGTTCTCGCTGGCGGATTCCACCATCCGTGTGCCCGAGAAACCGGATCAGGCTGACCCGAAAAAGGCCAAGCAGGCCAACCTGCTGAGCCGCGCGGTCGAACTCGACATGCCCGCGCTGGCAGTCACCGACCTCAACAACCTGTTCGCGCTGGTCAAGTTCTACAAGGCCGCCGAAGGCGTGGGCATCAAGCCGATCGCCGGCGCCGACGTGATGATCGCCACCCCGGACATGACGCCCTGGCGCATGACCCTGCTGTGCCGCGACCGCGAAGGCTACCTGAGCCTGTCGCGCCTGCTGACCCGCGCCTGGATGGAAGGCCACCGCCCCGAAGGCGGCGTGGCGATCCACCCGGAGTGGCTGCAGAGCGGCCACGCCAACCTGTTCGCCCTGGCCGGGCGCGACAGCCTGGCCGGGCGCCTGTTCGGCGAAGGCCGCGCCGACCTGGCCGAGCAGCAGCTGGCCGACTGGCAGCGCGTGTTCGGCGACGGCCTGCACCTGGAACTGACCCGCACCGGGCGCGAGGGCGAGGAACGCTTCAACCAGTTCGCGCTGCATGCGGCCGGCGTGCGCGGTCTGCCGGTGGTGGCCAGCAACGATGTGCGCTTCCTGTACGCCAGCGACTTCAATGCGCACGAGGCGCGGGTGTGCATTTCCTCCGGCCGCGTGCTCGACGATCCCAAACGCCCGCGCGAGTACAGCGACCAGCAGTACCTGAAGTCCGGCGACGAAATGGCCGCGCTATTCGCCGACGTGCCCGACGCGATCGACAACACGCTGGCGCTGGCGCAGCGCTGCAACATCGAGATGCGCCTGGGCACCTACTTCCTGCCCGCCTACCCGGTGCCGGAAGACGAGACGCTGGACAGCTGGATCCGCAGCCAGTCGCGCGATGGCCTGGCCGCGCGCCTGGAAAAGAACCCGATCGCGCCCGGCAAGACCCGCCAGGACTATGTCGACCGGCTGGAATTCGAGCTGGACACCATCATCAAGATGGGCTTCCCCGGCTACTTCCTGATCGTGGCCGACTTCATCCAGTGGGGCAAGAACCAGGGCATTCCGATCGGCCCGGGCCGCGGTTCCGGTGCTGGCTCGCTGGTGGCGTGGGCGCTGCAGATCACCGATCTGGATCCGCTGCCGTACAACCTGCTGTTCGAGCGCTTCCTCAACCCGGAACGCGTGTCGATGCCCGACTTCGACATCGACTTCTGCATGGACCGCCGCGACGAGGTGATCGACTACGTGGCGCGCAAGTACGGGCGCGAACGGGTCAGCCAGATCATCACCTACGGCACCATGGCGGCCAAGGCGGTGGTGCGCGACGCCGGGCGCGTGCTCGGCTTCAGCTATGGTCTGGTGGACAGCGTCGCCAAGCTGATCCCCAACATCCTGGGCATCACGCTCAAGGATGCGATGGGCGAAGGCAAGGACTCGGAGATGGCCTCGCCGGACCTGATCCAGCGCTATCAGGTCGAAGACGACGTGCGCGACCTGATGGATCTGGCCCGTCAGCTCGAGGACCTCACCCGCAACGCCGGCAAGCACGCCGGCGGCGTGGTGATCGCGCCCGAGCCGCTCTCCGAATTCTGCCCGCTGTTCGCCGAACACGACCAGGACGGACGCGGCAAGAACCAGGTCACCCAGTTCGACAAGGACGACGTCGAAGCGGTCGGCCTGGTCAAGTTCGATTTCCTCGGCCTGCGCACGCTGACCATCATCGACTGGGCGGTCAAGGCGATCAACGTGCGCCACGCACGCGCCGGCATCGACCCGGTCGACATCAGCGCCATTCCGCTTGACGATGCCCCCACCTACAAGGGCGTGTTCGCCTCGGGCAATACCGGCGCGGTGTTCCAGTTCGAATCCTCGGGCATGCGCCGCCTGCTCAAGGACGCGCGCCCGGACCGTTTCGAAGACCTGATCGCGCTGGTGTCGCTGTACCGCCCCGGCCCGATGGACCTGATCCCGGACTTCAACGCGCGTAAGCACGGCCAGCAGGAGATCATCTACCCGGATCCGCGTACCGAAGTCATCCTCAAGGACACCTACGGCATCATGGTGTACCAGGAGCAGGTGATGCAGATGGCGCAGATCGTCGGCGATTATTCGCTGGGCGGCGCCGACCTGTTGCGTCGTGCGATGGGCAAGAAGGTGCCGGCCGAAATGGCCAAGCACCGCGAGATCTTCCGCGAAGGCGCGGCCAAGGGCGGAGTGAGCGCGGCCAAGGCCGACGAAATCTTCGACCTGATGGAGAAGTTCGCCGGCTACGGCTTCAACAAGTCGCACGCCGCCGCCTACGCGCTGGTCAGCTACCAGACCGCCTGGCTGAAACGGCATTACCCGGCCGAATTCATGGCCGCGACGCTGTCCTCGGACATGGACAACACCGACAAGGTGGTGGGCTTTCTCGACGAGGTGCGCAATCTCGGCCTGACCGTCAAGCCGCCGCGCGTCAACGAGTCGGCCTACATGTTCGAGGCCGCCAGCCCGGACACCATCCAGTACGGCCTGGGCGCGATCAAGGGCGTCGGCCAGGGCGCCTGCGAGGCGATCGTCGAAGAACGCCAGCGCGGCGGCCCCTACACCACGTTGCTGGATTTCTGCACGCGCGTGGGCACCGCAAAGCTCAACCGGCGCACGCTGGAAGCGATGATCAACGCCGGCGCGATGGACGGGCTGGGCAAGAACCGCGCCTCGCTGATGCTGCAGCTGCCGGAAGTGGTCAAGGCCACCGAGCAGTTGGCGCGCGAACGCGCCTCGGGCCAGAACTCGCTGTTCGGCGGGCCGGACCCGAGCGCGCCGGCGCTGCGTCTGGACCTGCCCGAAAGCAAGGAATGGCCGCTGGGCCAGTTGCTCACCGGCGAGCGCGAAACGCTGGGCTTCTATCTCAGCGGTCACCCGTTCGACCCGCACCGCGACGAAGTGCGCGAGCTGGTCGGCTGCGACCTGGGCGCGCTGGAGAAGATCCTCGCCTCGCAACAACGCGGCGGTGGCGGTGGCGGCGATGGCGAAAAACGCGCCTGGCGCCCGGAAGTCAGCGCGATCCTGGCCGGCCAGGTGATCGGCGTGCGGCGCAAGGGCGACAGCCAGGTGTTCGTGCAGCTCGAAGACGGCCGTGGCCGGGTCGAATGCAGCGCGTTCTCCGATGCGATGGCCGAGTTCGGGCATCTGCTCACCCGCGACCGCATCCTGATCGTCAAGGGCGGCCTGCGCGAGGACGAATTCAACGGCGGCTACAGTCTGCGCATCCGCCAATGCTGGGATTACGAGCAGATTTGCGCCGACCACGCGCAGCGCCTGTCGCTGCGCCTGGACCTGCGCGAGAAACAGGCCTGGAAGCGCATCGACGCGCTGCTGGCCAAGCACCGCCCCGGCAAGACCCCCCTGCGCCTGGACCTTCTGCTGCGCGCCCCGACCGGCGGCGTGGCCGGCATGCTCGACCTCAACGGCAGCCACTCGGTGCGGATCGACCAGCAGCTGATGGACAGCCTGCGCGCCGACCCCGCGGTGCGGACCTTGAAGATCAAGTACAGCCCTCCGTGGGCTTGAGGGGCGGGGATTGGGCATTCGGGATTCGGGATTGGCAACAGCAACCCGGACGCAGCAGCGCCGCTTTTGCCAATCCCGAATCCCCACTCCCGAATCCCTGCCGTGCATCCGAACGGCCCCGTACGGGCCGAAGGCAGCGCTTCAGCTACACTCCCCGCCTTACGTTGACGACACCACTGCATGAATCCTAACTACCTCGACTTCGAGCAACCCATCGCCGATCTGGAAGCAAAGATCCAGGAACTGCGCAAGGCCAGCACCGGTCCTGCAGTCAACGTGGACACCGAGGTGCGTGCGCTGCGCGACAAGCTGCGCGTGCGTACCGCACAGATCTTCCGCGACCTGTCGGCCTGGCAGGTCTCGCAGCTGGCGCGCCACCCGCAGCGCCCGTATACGCTGGACTACATCAACACCATCTGCGACGAATTCCAGGAACTGGCCGGCGACCGTGCCTATGCCGACGACAAGGCGATCGTCGGTGGCCTGGGCCGTATCGATGGCCGCGCGGTGGTGATCATTGGCCACCAGAAGGGCCGCGACACCAAGAGCAAGGTTGCCCGCAATTTCGGCATGCCGCGCCCGGAGGGCTACCGCAAGGCGCTGCGGCTGATGAAGCTGGCCGAGCGTTTCCGCCTGCCGCTGCTGACCTTTATCGACACCCCGGGCGCCTATCCGGGCATCGGCGCCGAAGAGCGCGGCCAGTCCGAAGCGATCGCGCGCAACCTGCTGGAGATGGCCGAGCTGAAGATCCCGGTGATCTGCACCGTGATCGGCGAAGGCGGCTCCGGCGGCGCGCTGGCGATCGGCGTGGGCGACCGCACCTTGATGCTGGAATACGGCACCTATTCGGTGATTTCGCCTGAAGGCTGCGCCTCGATCCTGTGGAAGGACGCGGCCAAGGCCAAGGACGCGGCCGAACAGCTCGGTTTGACCGCCAAGCGCCTGAAAGGCCTGGGCCTGGTCGACAAGGTGATCCGCGAACCTACCGGCGGTGCGCACCGCAATCCCGAGCAGATGGGCAAGCGCCTCAAGGCGGTGCTGCTCAACGAGCTGGAAGCGCTGGAAAAGCTGCCGGTCGAGGGCCTGCTGCAGCGTCGTTACGAGCGCCTGCGCAGCTACGGCGCCTACGAAGGCAACTGATCGGAGGTCTGCCGGGGCGATGGTGCTGCACGCAGCATTGCCAGCCAGCAAGACGATTGCCCACCATGGAAGGACCTGTTCGGATATGAGCCCGCTACTTCTGCTGTCGCTGGTATTGCAGGCCGCCTGCTGCGTACACGTGGTGCGCAGCGGCCGCCCGCTGTACTGGATCTTCATCCTGCTGGCGTTTTCGTTGCTGGCGGTCCTGGTCTACGTGTGCGTGGCGGTGATCCCGGACCTGCGCAACGACCCAACGGCGCGCCGTGGCTTGCGCAAGGTGCGTCAGCGTATCGACCCGCAACGCGAACAACGCGATGCATCGCGCCAGCTGGATGTGGCCGACACCCCCGAGAATCGCCGTCGCCTCGCGCAGACGCTGCTGGAACAGGGCGACTACGCGCGTGCCGCCGAGCTGTATCAGGGCGCGCTGCGCGGCATCTATCAGGACGATCCGGACCTGATGCTGGGCCTGGCCAAGGCCCAGTACGGGCTGGGCCAGGCCGCAGACACGCGCAAGACGCTGGACGCGTTGATCGCGGCCAATCCGAACTTCCGTTCGCACGACGGGCACCTGCTGTACGCGCGCGCAGTCGAAGACAGCGGCAGCATCGACGAGGCGCTGCACGAGTACGAAACGCTTGCGCAAGGCTATCCGGGCGAAGAAGCGCGCGTGCGTTATGCGCAACTGTTGTTGCGCGCCGCGCGCCCGCAAGACGCCAGGGCCGTCTTCGAGCAGGTGCTGCGCCACGCAGCCGCCTCGCCCAAGCATTACCAGCGCGAGCAACGCGCCTGGATCGACCTGGCGCGCAAGGGACTGAGCGAGCTCGGCGCCCAGGCGTGATCGCCGCCTGACGCGATACTCGAGCTGCGAAACACGGATGGCGCGCGCATCGTGTTCCCAGAAGACCTGGTACGCAACCGAGGGCGCTGCCATGCCCAGAAGGATGGGATAGCGGCAAGCCTGAAGGCCCGGATCGATCACCTGCTGCAATTGTCGGTGCAGCCGTTTCGCAATGGCGCCTTGGCGGAATCCCTCGACCATCCGCGCCACATCACCGCCGTGCTGCGCGAACACGCCAGCGACGACCGGCGCATCCGGCAAGCCTATGCACTTGCCCGGGTGTTGTGTCAGAACGGCTTGGCCAGCACCAGCCAGATCACCCCGACCAGCAACACCACCGGCACTTCATTGAATAGCCGCAATGCGCGGCCGCTGGGCAGGCTGCGGCCCTGATCCACGCCCTTCAACCAGCGCCCGGCCACGATGTAATGCGCCAGGATCAAGGCCACCGCAAACAGTTTTGCGTGCAGCCACCCACCGGCCACCATCGTTGGGAAATCCGAAATCACCCGATAGCCCTGCCACAGCACCGCGCCCAGCAGCAGCGCCAGCCCCAGCATGCTGTGGCCGAATTTGTAGAGACGGCGCCCCATCAGCACCAGGCGCATACGTACCGCAGGCTCGGCACCGGCTTCGGCGATATTGACCAGGATGCGTGGCAGGTAGAACACCGCCGCCATCCACGCAGTGACGAACAACAGATGGAAGGTCTTGATCCACAGGTACAGGGTCATGTGCTGGCTTCGCTGGCTGGCGTAGGATGGCCCGCATTTTCACCTATCCGCTGACGCGAAAGCACCTGACGTCCATGTCCGAACCCGACGACAAGCAGTACGACGCCCACTATTTCCGCCGCTGGTACCGGGATGCCGGGCTGGCCGACCCTGCGCGCCTGCGACGCAAGGTCGCACTGGCGGTGAGCCAGGCCGAGTACTACCTGGAGCGCCCGATCCGCAGCGTGCTGGATATCGGCTGCGGCGAGGCGGCCTGGCGCGCGCCATTGCTGGCGTTACGCCCCAAGCTGAGCTATCTGGGCTTCGACAGCAGCGCCTACGCGGTGCAGCGTTACGGACGCAGCCGGCAGATCCACCCTGCCCGCTTCGGCGATTTCGCCTGGCTGCGCCCGTGCGCGCCGGTGGATCTGCTGATCTGCTCGGACGTGCTGCATTACGTACCCACGCGCGAGTTCAACCAGGGCCTGCCGGGGTTGGCCGAGATGTGCGCGGGCGTGGCGTTTCTGGAGACCTTCGCCGAGGAGGACGCCTTCGAAGGCGACCACGATGGTTTTCAGGCGCGGCCGGCGCGCTGGTATCGGCGTCGCTTCGCCAGCGTGGGATTTGCTGCACTCGGCTCGCACTGCTGGTTATCGCCGCAGTTGGCCGATGAGGCGGCTGCGCTGGAGCGTGGCTGAGCAGAACGCTGGCCGGTTGAGGCACGCATGGCGAGTGGCTTCGCCGCGTACCTCACCCCAGCCCCTCTCCCGCAGGAGAGGGGCTTTACTCCACTCATTTCCCCGCAGGCAGAGGACCGTCACTCCCTTCTCCCACCGGGAGAAGGTGCCCCGCAGGGGCGGATGAGCTTGCGTGCGAAGCCTGGTGGAGATTGAACGCTGATAAAGGTTGAGTGCACTGCGCTTCGCCCTGCACCTCACCCATCCCTCTCCTGCAGGAGAGAGGACTCGTCCAGCAGCCGTAGGGTTCTGCGACGAACGCGTGCTTTCGGTTCGCGCAGCCACCTAAAGAATCACCAATCGCGGCAAACAAAATCGCGGCCAATCAACGCGCTGACGCCTGCCATAAGTCGTATGACAGCCTCTACCGTCCGCAGCCCCATTAAGGTGCAAATGCGCCAAAGGGGGTATGCTGCGCGGCAGCAAAGAGCCGCACGGATGGGTGGAATGCTTTATCAACTGCACGAGCTGACCCGCAATCTGCTAGCCCCTTGGGTGCACCAGGCCCAGGCGAACGCCAAGATGTTCTCCGACCCCGACAGCCTGTGGGCCTCGCTCCCGGGCGCCGAACGCATGGCGGCCAGCAACGAGCTGTTCCATCGCCTGGGCAAGGAATACGAAAAGCCGGCCTGGGCGCTCGACGATGTCGAGGTCGACGGCCATTCGTTGCCGATCATCGAGCGCGAGGTGCTGAGCAAGCCGTTCTGCCGTCTGCTGCGCTTCAAGCGTTTCAGCGACCATGTCGAGCTGATCGGCACGATGAAGCAGCAGCCGGCCGTGCTGGTGGTGGCGCCCTTGTCCGGCCACCACGCCACCTTGCTGCGCGACACCGTGCGCACCCTGCTGCGCAACCACAAGGTCTATGTCACCGACTGGGTCGACGCGCGCATGGTGCCGCTGGAAGCCGGCGCCTTCCGGCTCGAGGACTACATCAGCTACATCCAGGAGTTCATCCGTCACATCGGCGCCGAGCGCCTGCATGTGGTGAGCGTGTGTCAGCCCACCGTGCCGGTGCTTGCGGCGGTGTCGTTGATGGCCACCAACGATGAGCCCACGCCGCGCTCGCTGGTGATGATGGGCGGGCCGATCGATGCGCGCCGCAGCCCGACCCAGGTCAACAACCTGGCCACCGAAAACGGCATCGAGTGGTTCCAGAACAACCTGATCCATACCGTGCCGTTCCCGTATCCGGGCCACGGCCGGCAGGTGTATCCGGGCTTCCTGCAGCATGCCGGCTTCCTGTCGATGAACCCCAACCGGCACGTGATGTCGCATTGGGATTTCTACACCGACCTGGTCAAGGGCGACCTGCAGGACGCGCAGGCGCACCGGCAGTTCTACGACGAGTACAACGCCGTGCTCGACATGCCGGCGGAGTATTACCTGGACACCATTCGCGTGGTATTCCAGGACTTCCTGCTGCCGCAGGGCAAGTGGAAAGTGGATGGCCAGCTGGTCAAGCCGTCGGCGATCCGCAACACCGCGCTGCTCAGCATCGAAGGCGAACTGGACGATATCGCCGGTCTTGGCCAGACCGAAGCGGTGCACGATCTGTGCACCGGGATCGACGTGGCGCATCGTCGTCATCTGGTAGTGGAAGGTGCCGGCCACTACGGCATCTTCAGCGGCCGTCGCTGGCGCGAAGTGGTGTACCCGCAGGTGCGCGAATTCATCGCTCGCTATGATGCCGACCCGGTCGGCAGCCGCGACCCCGCCACCGTCACCCCGATCCGCAAGCGCGGCAAACGCGCCTGATTGGCCGACAAATCGGCCGACAAAAACGCCCCTTGATCGAGACCGATCAAGGGGCGTTTTTTATGCGCAGATTTTTGGTTCTAGTAAAAACAGCGCACTGCGTGGCAACGTGCGCGACGCCCGCACAAGACAGCTTGCCGGTCGCTTTATTGAAAGTGCTTGCCACCACGCACACCGACCATCTTCGATGGCCCTTGCCCGTCCACCGTCGCGGGACCTTACGCGGCATGGATGCCGCGTAAGAGCCTACAGGGACGTACTTGCGGCGTGTCCCGCGACGGTGGGCGGGCAAGGGTCCTGCTGCCAAGCGACAGAGCGGCCGCCCTGCAACTGCTCCATCCGCGCTGCCCAATCACCCACACGACAAACAGACTTCATATCGTCGCGTCTGTCAGGGCTTGCACTGCAGACCACGCGGCAGCAAGACGATCGCAGTCGCGTGCCGCACAACCCGCAACCCGCAACCACACGGTGCACTCAGCCTTCACCGCTCTTGACCAGCAAGCGCTTGGCGAACATGCCGTGCAGCTTGCCGAAGGCGCGTGCCAGGTGCAGCGTGACGAACAGCAGCAGCACGCCCACGACGAACAACGGCAGCGTCAGCCAGGGACTGGTGACATCCACGCCATCCCAGGTCAGCACCGCCGTGTTGTCGAACAGCAGCACCAGCGGTGAAGCGGCCAGGCCCAGCGCCAACGACAACAAGGTGGTGAACACGCTGAAGTAGACGATGCCCAGCGGCAGCATCAGCAGGAAGTACAGCATCGTGCTCCAGGTGCGCGCATCGGTGAACATTGCGCCGATGCGTTGCAGCCAGCCACCTTGCGGCCCCGGATGGGCAGGACGACGCGGCATGCGCACGCCCAGCAGCGCCTCCACCACGCGGCCTTCCACCAGTGATAGCACCCGCACCGATCCGAAGAACAGCACCAGCAACGGCACGCCGATGATCAGGATCATCAAGCCGGCCGACAGGCTCGCACCGGTGATCACCCAGGTGAAATAGAACACGCCGGTGACCAGCGACAGCAGCATGTAGAACAGCGCGCCGTAGCTGCGTGGATCGGCAGCCACGCCGAAAAACCTGCCGAGCCACGTGCTGCGTCTGCGCGGCAGCGGCGGACGCAGTGCACGTGTCACCGTCACTTCAGTTTCGCGATAGATCTCGGCCACTTCATCCGGCGCCCCGTAGCTGCCTGCCACGCCGGCGATTACTTCCGCTTCGCTCTTGCCGGCCTGCTCGGTTAGTTCGGCGCGCAGATACTCTTCGGCGTCGTAGAGCGCGTCCTGGATCATCGCCGGGTCCGCGCCGGCCAGGGCCTGGCGCAGTTGTGCCAGGTAATCGGGAATGGTGGTCGGCAACGGGCGTGCCGGCGCAATGGTCGTCATGAGTGGGTCCCCTCCAGCACTGAGTCAACGGAATCGCGGGTGGCGCGCCAGGCGGCGGTCCAGTCGCGCAGGCAATCACGCCCGGTTTGGGTGATGCGGTAATAGCGCCGCGGCGGACCGGACGCGGACGGCTCGACATGGCTTTGCAGCAACCCTGCCCCCTCCAGATTGCGCAGCACCGGATACAGCGCGCTCTGCTTGCCGCTCAGCACGCCGTCCAGCCGCTCCATGCGTTTGGCGATCAGGTAGCCGTACAACGGCTCCTCGGCCTGCGCCAGCACCGCCAGCAAGGCCAGCGACACCGTGCCGGCACTCAGCTCTTTCTGAAATTTCCGCAGGTAGGCATCGGGTTCGCTCATCGGCCATCTCCGCTAGGTCGAAGGCAATGCTATTGCGAAGTTGGGTATAGTGGATGTGCCGGTAGTCATGAGGCGGGGATTGGGGATTGGGGATTGGGGATTCGCAGAGCATTCCGGCTGAGAATTTCCTTGCGTTCACTCAAGCGGACTGAAGAAGAACTGGAGCGTCACTTGCACGCCTGTTTTTGCAAATCCCCAATCCCGACTCCCCAATCCCCGCTCATGTGCTTAGAACCATTGGGTTACTCCCTTTGCGGCAGCGCTCCACTACAGTCATTGCCCACTGGGCCGATACCACTCGCTCAGACGACCCACTTTTTTCGATAGGGCGACACGATGCGACTAGCACGCTTGGCACAGCCGGCCATGGCTGAAACTTCCTTTGGTGCCACCCGGCGCCTGTGCCTGGCGATCGGGTTGTCACTGCCGGGATTGGGGTTTGCGCAGGCGCAGACCGCGCCGGTCAATGCCGAGCAGACCCAACCGGAACCGGTGAAGGCTGCACCCGCCGCTCCGGCAGCGCCCGCTACCGCGAAGGGTTATCCGCTGGAAGCGCAGGGTTGGGGCGCCAAGCAGGGCGGCAACATGTGGCAGGTGCGTTGGGCCGAAGACTGGTCGTATCTGAAGGATCCGTCCAAGCGCAAGAGTCCGTTCGATCCGCTCAAGTACATCCCGTTCAATGAATCGGGCGATGTGTATGTCTCGCTCAGCAATGAATTACGTGTGCGCAGCAACACCATCACCAATCCCGGTCTGATTCCCGGCAGCCATTCGCAGCAGCAGTATCTGTTCCGCGCGTTCTTCGGCGCCGACTTCCATGTCGGCGAGCATTTCCGTCTGTATACGGAACTGGCGCACGGCAGCCTGGATGGACGCAACGAAGGTACCAAGACCGGCACGCAGGAAAACAACGCGATCCTGCAGCAGGTGTTCTTCGATGTGAAAGGACGCGTCAAAGATGCCGACCTCGGCCTGCGAGTCGGTCGTCAGGTGTTTGTCGATGGTCCCACCACGCTGATGGCATTGCGCGACAACACCGATATCTTCGTGACCTTCAACGGTGTGCGCGCCTGGGCGATCGGCGAAAAGACCCGTGTGGACCTGTTCGATTTCAACTTCAACCTCGATGGCACCGAGGGCCTGGGCGACGATCGCATCGACCGCTCGCGGCATTTCCGCGGCGTGGTCGGCGGCTATCGCATGCCGACCGCCAAGCCGATGTACCTGGAGCCGTTCTTCTACCAGTTCCGCAACGACAATCAGGTCTGGGGCCGGCAGACCGCCGAAGAAAACCGCAATTATTACGGCCTGCGCCTGTGGGGCAATGTGGGCAAGCTGCGCACCGACTCGTTCGTGACCGTGCAGCGCGGCAGCTACGGCGGGCGCGATCTGCGTGCCTACATGGCCAGCACCTCCAATGCCTGGACGCTGAGCGAATCGGGCTGGAAACCGCGGCTGGGCTTCCATAGCGAAATCGCTTCCGGCGGCGGTGGCACCTCCGGCACCGGCACGCTGCGCAACAACAACTTCCTCTATGGCAATACGATCTACTTCAGCTGGGCCACGTTCTTCGGCCCGGTCAACCTGGTCACCGCTGCGCCCACGTTCACCTTCTCGCCCACCTCCAAGATCACCGTGAACCTGGAATGGGAAACGCTGTGGCGGCAGACCACCAGCGATGCGATCTACAACAACCAGGCACGCGCCTACGCCCGCACGCAGAGCACCGGCGAGCGCCGTATCGGCACCATGCCGCGCATCAACGCCACCTGGAACATCGACCCGAACTGGTCGGTGACCTTCCGCGCCGAACACCTGATGGCCGGGCCTGCGCTCGAAAAGGCCGGTTACGGCGATTCGACCTTCGTGATGGGCTGGTTGAATTTCCGGTTCTAAGCAGGGGCATCACACTGATGTAGCGACTGACAACGCCGTCCGGGATCCGTTCCTGGGTGGCGTTGTCCGTTATGCAATCAGCGATGCGTGCTTGCCTGCACTGGTGTCGCCTTCTGCAGCCGCAAGTGTCACGGCTTGCCCTGCATCGCTGCTGCCTGTGCCACCTTGCTTGCCGCCAATGGCATCTGCAGGTTGGCGTGATCGCTGCGCGCGTAACGCGTCAGTTCTAGCGTCTTTCCATCTTCGCCTGCGTTGATGTCGCGCCCTGGTCGGATCAGCGTGGCGGGCAGTTGATCCAGGCGCTGCGCCAGCGTCTGTTGCTCGGCAGGATGCGCACGTAGCCACAGCACTGCCGAGGTCAGCCGCGTTGTCGCGGCCAGATCCTGCAACTGCCATTGATACTGCGCGCTATCCATATGCTCCACGTCGGCGAACAGGCAGCCGATTGCGTTAGCGATACAGGCGAAGGTCACTGTTGGCGCGGCAGGCATGGCACTGGTCGGCACCTTGCGGTCCTGCTCCAGCTGCGTGCGCACGTCGGTGTGGCAGGCCCAGGTGTAATACGGCGCGGTCAGTGCACGGGTTCGTTCAACGTCCAGCAGCGGCGGCACCAACCTGTCGTACCAGCGCCGCTGCTCGCCGCCGGCTTCGACGACCGCGCGGTAATTGGCGCTGACCAAGCGTGCTTCGCCACGTAGCCCCCCACACAGGCTGGTCTCATCCATCGTCAACGGCGCAAATGCCGCTTGGCAATGCGCAGGTAATGGCTGGGTGGACGGCAGTTCGCTCAGCATGCCGGTGAACAGCTCGGCGTTACCGCGCAACATGGCTGCCCCGATCATCGTCGCGATCAGTGTGTCCTGACCGCGCAACAGCACGCGCGCCACCTGTGCGTCCGCACACACACCAGACAACGCAGCCTGCTGGTGGCCCTGGACGAAGTCCAGCGCGTGCTGGGTCATCGGCACACTCAACCCCTGCAACTCCGGCAGCGGTGTGTCGGCACGGGTCGGAAACAGATTGCGGTAGTAGTCACGCGATGACAGTGTGGCGGCGCGCTGCAGCAGCGGTGCCTGGGACATCAGCGCCTCGGCATAGGCTTGGGGCTGAGCGCGCACCTTGTCCAGGCAGTCTGGGGTGGACCAGTTGCACTTGGGCGGTGCAGCGGCTGGCCACGGCGGCGTGCGCGGATAGCGCGCTGCGTCGCTGACAAAACCGGCCGCAGTCCTGGCGTTCGCAAACTGCTGCAGATCGCGTTCCATCACGACGTCCTGTTCGGTAGCCGGGACGACATACGGCAGCAACCAGAGTGCAGCAAATAGATTCGAGCCTGCCGGCGGTGCGGCTGGTGGTTGATCGATCTGCGCCAACGCCTGGCGCTGCGCGTCAGGAATCGGCCAGCGCGCGGAGATCGCGTACAGGGCCACCAGCAGGGCGATCAGGATGCATAGCCCCAGCAGGGCCGACTTGAGGAATTTGGCGAGCATGCGCGGGCACCGTCCGTGGATGAGCTGCGCCATCTTAGAGCGGCCCGGACAGAGCCGCGAGTGGCATGGCGCCAATGCGCACTTGCCGTCTCCCCGGCGAACAAGGCGCGCCGCGCGCCTGCACCGGACGCGGCCGAATGCCTACAATGCGCGTATGTCCGAATCCCCCACTCCGCCCACCCGCCCTTCCCTGCAACGCGTCTTTCTGACCGGTTTGCTCACCCTGCTGCCGGTCTGGTTGACCTGGGTGGTGGTGAAGTTCGTGTTCTCGCTGTTGTCGGGCATCAGCAGCCCGTGGGTGGTGCCGTTGTCCGAACGCATCGCCGCCTCGTTCCCCGACTATCTGGGCTGGATCAAGGCACTGTGGGTGCAGAACACCATCGCGCTGATCGCCACCGTGGGCGCGATCCTGTTTGTCGGCATCCTGAGCCGGCGCGTGATCGGCCAGCGCCTGCTGCGCTGGTTCGAGGCGATCATGCGGCGCATCCCGCTGGCCAGCGTGGTGTACGACAGCGCGCGCAAGTTGCTCGACATCCTGCAGACCCAGCCCGGCAGCACCCAGCGCGTGGTGCTGATCGACTTCCCGCACCGGGACATGAAGTCGGTCGGTCTGGTCACGCGGGTGATCAAGGAACAGGGCACCGGCCGCGAGCTGGCGGCGGTGTACGTGCCGACCACGCCCAACCCGACCTCCGGCTATCTGGAGATCGTGCCGGTGGAGCTGCTCACGCCCACCGACTGGAGCGTGGACCAGGCGATGAGCTTCATCATCTCCGGCGGCGCAGTGGCGCCCGAATCGGTTCCCTTTACCCGTACCGCGGATCGCTAAAGCCATGACACAGGTGCGCACCCTCGACGATCGTGCGGTTCGCCTGTTCATTGCGCTGGCCGCGTTCTTCTGCGTCAACGCGGCATTGGCCGAGTTCATCGGGGTCAAGATCTTCGCGCTGGAAGA
The DNA here is from genome assembly GCF_056725285.1 of Xanthomonas sp. NCPPB 1826. NCBI lineage: Bacteria > Pseudomonadati > Pseudomonadota > Gammaproteobacteria > Lysobacterales > Lysobacteraceae > Xanthomonas > Xanthomonas sp. NCPPB 1826. Next base: position 1,685,678 of record NZ_CM161521.1, on the reverse strand, counting down.
CACCCTCGGCATCGCGCCGTTGAACTGGAACCTGTTCGGCCAGACCGGCTCGCTCAGCTTCACCGCCGGCACCTTGCTGTGGCCGGTGGTGTTCATCATGACCGACACCATCAACGAGTTCTTCGGCAGCCGCGGGGTGCGTTTCATCTCGTGGGTGGCGGTGGCGCTGATCGGCTACGGCTTCGTGTTCGCGTTCGCCGCCATCGCACTGGCGCCGGCGGGTTGGTGGGTCACGGCGGCGCAGAGCCAGGGCGTGCCCGACTACCAGGCCGCCTTTGCAGCGGTGTTCGGCCAGGGGCTGTGGACGATCGGCGGGTCGCTGGTGGCCTTCCTGTTCGGCCAGTTGATCGATGTGTCGGTGTTCCATCGCATCCGCCGCGCCACCGGCGAAAAGCACGTGTGGCTGCGCGCCACCGGCTCCACGGCGGTGTCGCAGTTGGTGGACAGCTTCGTGGTGATCTACATCGCCTTCGTGCTCGGCCCGCAGCATTGGTCCATCGACCAGTTCCTGGCGGTGAGCACGCTCAACTACGTCTACAAGATGGGCTTTGCGATCGCACTGATCCCGCTGCTGTATCTGGCGCGCCGCGCCATCGGCGCATACCTGGGCGCCGAGCGCGCCGAGCAACTGCGCGAAGAAGCCGCCGCCGGCTGACAACGCGAAAACCTGCCGGCCGCAGCGCTGCCAGGCGACGGCCGGCGCCCGTGGCGTTGGCTCGCACTCGGCCTCATCGGTCATGCGTGCCGCCTGCCTGACGACCGCTCGCTGCGTTTGCCGATCATGTAACGCCCGCAGCGACCGCCCATCGAAATTTTGTTCAATCCGTCGCCGCGCTCGCTGGCCATGCTGTTGCGCCCCGCTACGGATTCCGCGCCATGGACCATCTTGTCGCAATGGCCAGCTTCGCGCTGGTGTGCTCGATTTCGCCCGGGCCGGTCAACCTGGTCGCGCTGAGCACCGGCGCCAGCGCCGGCGCGCGTGCCGGGCACGGCCATGTGATCGGCGCCACCGTCGGCTTCGTCGCGCTGCTGTTGCTGGTGGGCATGGGACTGCAGCAGGTGCTGCTGCGCTGGCCGCTGCTCGGCCGTGCATTGCATCTGGCCGGGGTGGCGTTTCTGCTCTACATGGCCTGGCGCCTGCTGCGCGACGATGGCGTCATCCAGACCGCCGGGGCGCGCCCGGCGGCCTCGTTCTGGACCGGTGCGGCGATGCAATGGCTCAACCCCAAGGCCTGGTTGGCGGCGACCTCCGGCGTTGCCCTGTATGCGACGGCAGGCACCACGCAGCTGGCGGGTTTTGCGGCGTTGTATGCGCTGATCTGCTATCCCTCGCTGGGGTGCTGGTTGCTAGCCGGCGCCGTGCTGCGGCGGCACGTGCAGGTACCAAGGCAGCTGCGACGGTTGAACCGGGTGCTGGCGGCGCTGCTGGTGCTGAGCGCGGTCTATCTGTTGCTGGAATGGGGCACGGCATTGCGGTAACGCCCTGGCGTCACCGCCCAGGCACGTTTGAAGCTGCGCTGCAGATGCGCCTGGTCGGCGTAGCCATGCGCGTAGGCGACCTCGGCAATGTCACCGCCGTGCCGCAAGGCCTCGCGCGCACGCTGGAAACGGCAATCCAGCAGATACGCATGCGGGGTCAGCCCGTGCGCCTGACGGAAGCCGCGAATCAAGCGCGGTGCCGGCATCCCGGCCAGCGTACACAGCTCGCGCAGCGAGACCGCACGCGCATGATGGGTCTGCAGATACTCGGCCACCCGCTGCATCGGCCCGGTATCGACCGCGAGCGCACGACTGATCGGCTCCACATGCAGATGCAGCCGCGCCACGAACGCGATCAACGCACTCTCGCGTGCCAGCGCATCGGCGTTGCCATCGGTCAACACGGCATGCATGCGCTCGAAGGCGGCATAGGCAGCCGGGGTCTGGCACAGCGGCGCTGCCAGCATGTGCACATCCGCATTGGCGGCCAGGCCGAGTGCGCGTTGTTGTTCGCGCAGCCATGCCACGTCCAGATACAGCATGCGGAACGACCAGTCCTGCTGCTGATCCGGATTGCAGGCATGCACATCGCCAGGGTTGATCAGGGTCAGCGACCGCGCGCCAACCTGCGCTTGCATGCGTCCATTGCGATAGCGCGCCAGCCCGCGATCGATCGCGCCCACCGACCATTGCTCATGCGTATGCGCGGCGTAACACAGGCTGCGGCTGTTGATCACCTGGCGCAGTTCGACGAAGGGCAACGCCGGATCGCGCCAGAAGCCCTGCCCACCCTGTACGGGCAGCTGCGTCCCGCATGTCGATTCATCCCTTGGCATATGCGCAAGCCTATCGCACTGCAACATGCCTGCGTGCTGCAGGCGTGCGCAGCGGGCTTCATGAATTCCAGGCGCGCCCCGTGTGCCGCATGGGTGGCCGGAACGGTGCGGATCGGGCAAGCTCCCCGCTCGCTTGTTCCCGGAGCCGGTAATGCCCCTCAGCTTTTCCCGCCTGCTGTCCCTGGCCCTGGCCGCCGTGCTGAGCCTGTCAGTGGCAGCGCCCGCCGATGCGGCCAAGAAGAAAACCGGCAAGGCACAGACCACGCAAACCCGCGCCAAGGCGAGCAAGGGCAAGAAGACCGCCAAGCCGGCGGCCAAGACCACCAAGGCCACCAAGGGTGGCAAAGCCGCCAAGCCCAGGCCGCGTGCCGTGGCCGCACCGGTGGTGCTGACCAAGGCGCAGCAGCTCAATTTGCTCTACGACCAGTACTGGGATGCCTCGCTCAAGCTCAACCCGCTGCAGGCCACCTTCCAGGGCGAGACCCGCTACAACGACCAGTTGCCCAACTTCCTGTCGCCGGCGTTCCGCCAGCAGTCGCACGACTTCACCGTGCTGTGGCTGGGCAAGGCCGAGGCGCTGGGGCCGGACGGGCTGAGCGGGCAGGACCTGCTGAGCTACCAGATTTTCGTGCGCGATGCGCGCAGCGCACTGGCGGCCGAGCAGTTCCCCAGCTGGATGCTGCCGATCAACCAGTTCTACAACATCGCCAGCATCGCGGTGGTGCTGGGCTCGGGCACCGGCGCGCAGCCGTTCAAGACGGTCAAGGACTACGACAACTGGTCGCGGCGCGCGGTGGGCATCCCTGACCTGTTCGACCAAGCCATCACCAACATGCGCGCCGGCATGCAGGCCGGCGTGGTGCAGCCGAAGGTATTGATGCAGAAGGTGCTGCCGCAGCTGGACGCGATCATCGCGCGCAATGCCGAAGACAGCCTGTTCTGGGGTCCGGTGCGCAACCTGCCGGCAGACATGCCCGAGGCCGACAAGCAGCGCATCACCGCCGAGTACAAGCGGCTGATCGAAGTGCGGATCATGCCGGCGTACCGGGCGCTGCGCGGCTTCATCGCCACCGAGTACCTGCCGGCCTGCCGCGACACCGACGGCCTGACCGCGCTGCCCAATGGCGCGGCCTGGTACGCCTACGACGTGCGCCAGAGCACCACCTCCGAGCTGACCCCGGAGCAGATCCATCAGGTCGGGCTGGACGAGGTCGCGCGCCTGCAGGCAGAAATCGCCACGCTGGCCAAGCAGGTCAGGTTCCGCGGCAACCTGCCCAAGTTCTACAAGTTCATGCAGACCGACAGGCGCTTTGCGTTCCGCAGCGAGACCGAACTGCTGGGCTATTACCGCGGCCTGCAGGGACGCGTGCAGGCTGCGGTGCCGCGCCTGTTCAATGTGCAGGGCATGCCGGCGCTGGAAGTGCGCGTGGTGGAACCGCAGCGTGCGCAGTCGGCCGCCAGCGGCTCGTACATGCGCCCCAGCGGCGACGGCAGCACACCGGGCGTGTTCTACGTCAACACCTCCGACCTGGACACGCGCCGGACCTGGGAGACCGAGAGCCTGTATCTGCACGAGGCCATCCCCGGCCACCATTTCCAGCTCGGGCTGCAGCAGCAGCTGACCGACCTGCCCAAGTTCCGCCGCCTGGGCGGCGAGACTGCCTATATCGAGGGCTGGGGGCTGTACGCCGAATCGCTGGGCCGCGAACTGGGCCTGTATCAGGACCCGTACAACTACTACGGCTATCTGCAGAATGCGTTGTGGCGCGCAATTCGCCTGGTCACCGACACCGGCCTGCACAGCAAGGGCTGGACCCGTACCCAGGCGATCGACTACATGCTCAACAACTCGGCCATGACCCGGACCGATGCCGAGGCCGAGGTGGACCGCTACATGGCCATCCCCGGCCAGGCGTTGGCCTACAAGGTCGGCGAGATGAAGATCGCGCAGTTGCGTGAGCAGGCGCAACGCGAACTGGGCCCGCGCTTCGATGTGCGCGCCTTCCACACCGAAGTGCTCAAGGACGGCTCGGTGCCGCTGGATATCTTGCAGGACAAGATCCAGCGCTGGATCGCCACGCAGAAGGGCTGAGGCAGCTCAGCCCGCCACCCGCGCACGCGCCAGCGCGGCGATGTCGCGCGGTGTGGTGCGGCAGCAACCGCCGATCAGCCGCGCACCGGCCGCCAGCCACTGCGCATGCTGGTCGGCCAGGGTGCATGCGGTCGTGCTGCCGGCATGCCACTGTTTTGCGCCGGCATCGTAGTGCTCGCCGGAATTGGGGTACACCACCAGCGGCAGCGCCGTCAGCGCGGACAATGTCTGCAACGCGACGGTGACCTGGTCCAGCGCAATGCAGTTGATGCCCACCGCGATCACCTGCGCGCACGCATCCAGCGCGGGGATGACCTGCGCCAGCGCGGTGCCATCGCTCAAATGTGCCGCATCGCGCAGGGTGAACGAGAACCACGCATGCAGCTGCGGGAACTCCTCCAGCAGCAGGCGCAGCGCGACGATCTCGTTGGCCGACGGCAGCGTCTCGCAAGCCAGCACATCCACCCCCGCCTCGGCCAACGCGGCGATGCGCGGGCGATGGAAGTCCATCAGTTGCGCCAGCGGCAGGGCGTAGTCGCCGCGGTACTCCGAGCCATCGGCCAGGTAGGCGCCGTACGGCCCGACCGACCCGGCCACCCATAACGGCGCGTGCTGCGGTTGCGCCTGCAGATGATCGGCACGCGCCTGTGCGGCCAGGGCCACGCTGCGTGCGATCAACGCCTGCGATTGCGCCAGGTCTAGCCCGCGCGCGGCAAAGCCCAGCGGCGTGGCCTGGTAGCTGGCAGTGATGGCGCACTGCGCGCCGGCAGCGAAATAGTCGCGATGCACTTGGTAGATCAGCTCCGGCTGCTCCATCAGCACGCGCGCCGACCACAGCGCATCGTTGAGATCGCAGCCGCGCTGCTCCAGTTCGGTGGCGAGCGCGCCATCGAGCAGCACGTAGCCGCCCTGCTGCAGCGCCTGGCTGAAAGGCGCACCAGCGCGCGGCTGGCGCGGAAGAATCGTCATGCGGGTTGCCTCCTGCTCGTAAGCCATTGGGTGAGTGCGTAGGCGCCGTAGCACAGCGCCACAAACGGAATGCCGCACCACAGCGCAATGCGCTGCTGCGGATCGAATGCCAGGCCGATGCAGGCCAGCAGACAGAGTGCAAAGCCCAGCAGCGGCGTCCACGGATACCACGGTGCGCGATAGGCCAGGCTCTCTGGCGCGATGCCATCGCGCAGCAACTGGCGACGGAAACGATAGTGCGAAGCACAGATGCTCAGCCACACCACCACCACCGCAAAGCCGGACACCGCCGAAATCGCCACGAACACGGTATCGGCCGCATAGACGCCGGTGAGCAGCGCCAGCAGACCGCCCAGCATGCTCAGTATCAAGGCCGGCAACGGGATGCCGCGCCGGGTCAGGCCTGCGAGCCGCGCCGGCAGCGTGCCTTCGTTGGCCAGCGACCACAGCATGCGCGCGGCCGCATACAGGCCGGAATTGGCCGCCGACAGGATCGCCGTCAGGATCACCGCATTCAACAGATCGGCCGCATACGGGATGCCCAGCAACTCGAACGCGCGCACGAACGGGCTGGTGTCCACCGCCGCCTGCTCGGCCGGCAGCAACGCGGCCAGCACCAGCACGGTACCGACGAACAACAACACCAGCCGCACCAGCGTGGTACGGATTGCCAGCGGAATCGCACGCGCCGGCTGCGCGGTTTCGCCAGCGGCCACGCCGATCAACTCGGTGCCGGAAAAAGCGAAGTTCACTGCCACCATCGTCATCAGGATCGGCAGCGTGCCTTGCGCAAACCAGCCGTCGGCGCGCAGGTGGCGCAATCCGGGTGCTGGCGACCCATCGGCCAACGGCAGCACGCCGATCACCGCCGCGCCGCCAAGCACGATGAACAGCACGATCGTGATCACCTTGATCAGCGAGAACCAGAATTCGCCTTCGGCAAACCAGCGCGCCGACACCGTGTTCAGGCCGAAGATCAGCGCGCAGAACAGCAGGCACCACGGCCATGCCGGCGTGTGCGGGAACCAGTACTGCATGCAGAACGCCGCCGCAGTCAGGCTCGAGCCCAGCGCCACTGTCCAGGTGAGCCAGTACAACCATGCCACCACGTACCCGGTGGCCGGGCCGAGATAACGCGCGGCATACACATGAAAGGCGCCGGTCTGCGGCATCGCCACCGCCAGCTCGCCCAGGCACTGCATCACCAGATACATCACCAGCGCGCCGATCAGATAGGCGATCACCGTGCCAAGCGCGCCGGTGCTGGCGATGATGTAGCCAGTATTGAAGAACAGGCCGGTGCCGATCACGCCCCCCAGCGACAGCATCACCAGGTGGCGCACCTGCATGCTGCGCTGGAATTGCGGTATGGCGGTCGGCGACGATTCGGGCATGGGTGCAACTGATCGGGGGGAAGCTGCATCCTGCCACGCGCAGGCAGACGGGCACAGCCGTGTGCGGGCGAGCCGTGAGCCATGAGCTTTCGCTGGCTGACGGGCGGCGATGCTGCCGATTGGTTTCCGCAGGCCCTCGGCATGCCGCATCATCGCCATCCAGCTGCGCAAACATCTGCGCGCGGCCGGTCTGCCCACAAACCTGCCAATGCCACAGCACGGTGCATGCGATGACCTTGCTGCGCTCTGCATCGCGGGCACACGCCTGCCCTCTATGTGCGACGCGCCCTGACGTGCCGGGTCGAGCCGCACCTGCACGCGGGCATGCGCGCCGCTGTCTTCGTCGTCGATGACCACGCCGCCGACCTTGGGATGCTGCACGTTGGCGCCGAGCGTGATCGCCGGCGCCTCGATCATGCCGTGCCGCAGGCTGCGCGGCGCGCCCGGCGAAGCGCTGCGCGAGACCTGCACCTTCGGCCGCACGTCGTGCAGCAGTTCGCGCGAGATCTCGCGCAGGAAGCGCGAGGGCAGGACGTTCGCCGTGCCAGTCAGGGATCGAGCCGGCAATAGGCGCCCGGTGTATAGCCGAAGCTCTCGCTCATCGCGTTGCGAAACTCGGCGAACGTGAAGTCGGTCGCCACCCGCATCAATACGCCGGCATAGGCACCGCCGGTTCTGCCGCCGCTGCCGGTGCCCCACTGCACCTGCCAGGTCGCGTAGGTGTTACCGTCGTGGGTCTGGGCGCGCTGCAGGTCCACACGCAGGCCTTTGACCTCTTCCATGTCCGCAATCACGCCTTCGCTGTTGGCGTAGTTGGCGGGGACTTGGATCACGGTAGCGTCGTTGACCTCGCTGCGGCGGATGCCGACATGGTTGGCGATCTTCGCCGCCAGGTAGTCGTCGAGCACATGCTTGCGGATCTTGGTGGTGGCACTGCTGAACGTGCCGGTGCCGTTGTTGGTATAGGTGGTCATGGAGACAGTCCTCTTTTGTTGGGTGGATGCGCGGATGGACGACGGCGCCGGGCCGGTCAGAGCTGGTGCAGGCGTTCGATGAACCCGGCGCGGTCCTCGATGCGCTGGTCGGTGGCGATCAGCGGCCTGTCCTGCCAGGTCGCCTTGCCGACGCGGACGAGGGTTGCCTGGGCATCGGTGAGATCGCCGGCCTTAACCCCCACGCTCTCGGTCAACTGCGCATAGCGGATCAGCAACCGGTCACGTGCGATGTAGACCACCTGGCTGGACGTTGCCGTGTGCATATTGATCTCGATCTGCTCCACCAGCGCCGGCAACCGGTGCGATGTCAGCAGTTCGAGGCGATTGACGCCGCAGATGCACGACCAGCCGGCAAACATGCCGTCCTCGGTGAGCAGGGGAGCAAATTGCGGCAGCCAAGCCAGCGAAAAGCAGCTATCGACGATCAGCGCCGGCGTGCGGATGCCGATGGTGACCAGATCCTCGATGAAACTCGTGACCTCTTCGACACCTTTGCAGTCGTTTAACTGGATCGGTGCGCCTTGGTTGTCGACATCGCCGTGGCCGCCGCCGATCCACAGCGTGTCGTAATGCAACTGCGGCGTGCCCTGCTCGGTGCGCGGCAAAGCTGCGACGATCGCGTCGCGATCAGGCAGCGTGCCGGCCGTGTGCCGGATCACATGCACGCCCTGGGGGATGGATTTGAGATGCTGCGGCTGGAACGCAAGAATGGACATGGGCAGACTCGGTTGGCATGGAAGGACGATGCCCCGGCGGCGTCATGCAAATGCGCACCGGTACGACATCGGTGTCCAGCATCGGTTGCGTCGACAGTGCAGCCCATCGGCAAACCCCTGAGATCGGCCTGCCACGCGGAGGATGTCGGCGGAGAGCACCACGATGCGCTTCCGCATTCCCGGCCAGGAATCGCGCATGCGGCGCTACATGTCCGTGCAGGGGCGTTGGCGGATCAGCCGTGCTGTGGTCCTCGATGTGCACGCGCGGAGCGCTGCGTCACGCGCATTACATCGCTGCCGCACGATGTCGATCAGCCATCCTGCAACACGTGCGCAGACGAGCACAGCCGTATGCCAGGGCCCGCGGCTAACTATCGGGCGGTTATGCTGCCGATTGGTTTCTGCTGGTCCTCTGACATGCCGCACCATTACCTTTCATCTGCGCAAACATCCGCGCACTGCCTGCTTGCTCGGGGCTTGCCCACAAATCTGCCAATGCCGCAGCACCTTGCATGCGATGACGTTGCTGCGTCATGCATCGCGGGCACGCGCCCGCCATCTGCATGCGAGGCGCCGCCGAGCGTGCCGGTAATGCCCGGCTGGTCGACGTCAATGCGTTGGAGCGCGGCATGAAGCTCGCCGGCATCCACCATGTGGCGATCATCGCTGGCGACTACGCGGTGTCCAAACGGTTCTACTGCGACATCCTGGGCCTGCGGGTGCTCGATGAGCATTACCGGCAGGCGCGCGATTCCTGGAAGCTGGACCTGGCACTGCCCGATGGCGGCCAGATCGAGCTGTTCTCGTTTCCCGCCGCACCGCTGCGCCCCAGCCGCCCGGAAGCACGCGGCCTGCGCCATCTTGCCTTCCGCGTCGAGGATCTGGACGCGGCCGTGGCGCATCTCACTGCGCATGGCGTGGTCACCGAAGACATCCGCATCGACGAGTACACCGGCCGCCGCTTCACCTTCTTCGCCGACCCGGATGACCTGCCGCTGGAGTTGTACGAGATTGCCTAGCGCGTATGCCTGGCTGTCACCGCCGCTGCGGTAGAGAGTCTTGCCCGTCAAGAGAGGGCAAACCTTCGCCTCGCGCGGTGTCGATCGTGCGACTCAAGCGCAAAGTAGCCCAGCCGCTATCGACAGAGCGGCGTCATGTCGCCGCAGCGTCGTCGCAGGCATGGATGCGGCACGGGCCAACAAACGCCATGTCGGAATTGCACGCATGTATCACTTCATCCTGCGCATCGTTGTCGCTGTAGCGATCATTCTTGCCGGCTGCGGCTTTCTTTTCCCAAAGCGGTATGTCGCGCCGAAACCTGGTGAGCCCCTCGCCACCTTGACGCTTGCCAAGCCCACCAAGCCCAGCCCGATCCCTATCGAGCCAGTCCAGTACTTCGATGTCTTCGAAGATGCCAGTTGTGCAAAGGGCGGACGTGGCGGATTTCTAGGCACGCTGACTGCTCCGGTCAAGGGCGTCCTTGGCAAATTGAGTAACAATCAGCCTCGGGAGGAGTATTCGGTTGTCCCCGACAAGCAGCTCTTTTTGCGCGCACGAATGGTGCAAACGCTCGACTCACGCCGTCGAAGCCTGACCACCAACAACTGTACCAATCTTGTGTCATTCACGCCGATGACTGGGGAGCACTACATCGCCAGCCAACTCTACGAGAACGACCGCTGTCGGCTGATCGTCACCGATGCGAAGACCGGCGCTGCCCCGGCGGATCTGGAATTTGTTCCGATGTCAGGAGAGTGCCATGAGAACTGAACGTGTCCTTTTGGCAGCAATGATGGTGCTCCTGGCCGGCTGTGGGGCAACACGCAGCGCAGCGCTTTCCTTGTCGACGTTCGATGAGCCAAGCGATGGGCTGCGTGCACGTATTCGCCTGGTCACCGAGCGACCCGCACCCATGCTTTATCCAAACCGCACCTGCGTCGGCGGAACGAGCCGGGATGCCGGCATTGCACCAAGCTCGCGGCCAGGTCCGTTCGGCACGGGCGCGGGGCAAAAAATCGGCATTCCCCCCGTTGCCGTCAGCGGAGGACGATACGTCACTGAAACACATGTCAGGTCAGGCGAACCGATCACCCTGTCGCTGTCGGCAGGGGGCTGCACGGACAACCGCTGCGTGTTGAACACGCCGCTATGCACCGTGAGTCGCAGCTTTGTCCCGGAAACGGGTCAGGACTATGTGGCGACCATTCTGTCGCGTGGGCCGGAATGTGAGGTGGAAATTTCTCGCATCGTCAACCAGCACGGGCGAACGCGCCTCATGGCGGAGCAGACGGCATCAGCATCCCGTTGTCCTTCCTCAAACTGAACGCCCTGTCTTTCCGCCACCATACTCCACGGTATACATTCCGGTCAGGCCGTCGACGGCGGCCATAGCAATCCCTGGGAGGGGACACATGCGCAAGACCTTCAAGACCCTGGTGCTGGCCCTGCCGCTGGCCGCCGCCTCGCTGCTGGCCCAGGCCGCCGATTCGCCGGTGGGCCGCTGGAAGACCATCGACGACGAGACCGGCAAGCCCAAGTCGGTGGTGCAGATCGAACAGCTCGGCAACGGCACGCTGAGCGGCAAGGTGGTCGACATCCTGCAGTCCAACCACGGGCCCAACCCGACCTGCGACAAGTGCGATGGCGCGCTCAAGGGCAAGCCGATCAAGGGCATGACCATCCTGTGGGGCCTCAAGCCGGACGGCACCGCGGTGTGGAGCGGCGGCTCGGTGCTCGACCCGGCCAAGGGCAAGACCTACAAGGCCAAGGTCACCCTGACCGATGGCGGCAAGAAGCTGCAGATGCGCGGCTATGTGGGCATCGAGGCGTTGGGCCGGACCCAGACCTGGATTCGCGAATAGGCCGGGAATCGGGAATCGGGATTGGGGAATCGGTAAGAGCAGGCGCCCGTGAGGGCGCCTTTTTTGTGCGCTTCCATCCTGACGCTACATGCGCGGCCAAACACCTGCGCGCCTCGACAACACGGCCGCATGACCCTGCTTTGACCGATTCCCCAATCCTGATTCCCGATTCCCAGCCCCAATCCCGGCTCTCGACTAATGCGATAATCGGCTGTCCCCCGCATTACGCCTGCCATGACCCGCACCGCACTCGTCACCACCGCCCTGCCCTACGCAAACGGGCCGCTGCATCTTGGCCATCTGGTCGGCTACATCCAGGCCGACATCTGGGTGCGCGCGCGCCGGCTGCGCGGCGACAAGACCTGGTTCGTCTGCGCCGACGACACCCATGGCACGCCGATCATGCTCGCCGCCGAAAAGGCCGGGGTCACCCCGGAAGCCTTCATCGCCAACATCCAGGCCAGCCATGAGCGCGATTTCGCCGCGTTCGGGGTGACCTTCGATCATTACGATTCGACCAATTCACCGGTCAATCGCGAGCTCACCGAGGCGTTCTACACCAGGCTGGAGGCCGCCGGTCACATCAGCCGTCGCTCGGTGGCGCAGTTCTACGACCCGGCCAAGGGCATGTTCCTGCCGGATCGCTACATCAAGGGCATCTGCCCCAACTGCGGCAGCGCTGACCAGTACGGCGACAACTGCGAGGTCTGCGGCGCCACCTACGCGCCGACCGAGCTGAAGGAGCCCAAATCGGTGATCTCCGGCGCCACGCCCGAACTGCGCGACTCGGAGCATTTCTTCTTCGAAGTGGGCCATTTCGATGGCTTTTTGCGCGAGTGGCTGGCCGGCGATGTGGCGCTGCCCGGGGTCAAGGCCAAGCTCAAGGAATGGCTGGACACCGAAGGCGGCCTGCGCGCCTGGGACATCTCGCGCGATGCGCCGTATTTCGGCTTCCAGATTCCCGGCCAGCCGGGCAAGTATTTCTACGTGTGGCTGGACGCGCCGATCGGCTACCTGTGCAGCTTCAAGACCCTGTGCGCGCAGATGGGCGAAGACTTCGACGCGCATCTGGTGGCCGGCACGCAGACCGAGCTGCATCACTTCATCGGCAAGGACATCGTCAATTTCCACGGCCTGTTCTGGCCGGCGGTGCTGCACGGCACCGGCCATCGCGCGCCGACCCGGCTGCACGTCAACGGCTACCTCACCGTGGACGGCGCCAAGATGTCCAAGTCGCGCGGCACCTTCGTGATGGCGCGGACCTTCCTGGACGTGGGCCTGGAACCGGAGGCGCTGCGCTACTACTTCGCGGCCAAGTCTTCCGGCGGCGTGGACGACCTGGACCTCAACCTGGGCGATTTCATCGCGCGGGTGAATGCGGATCTGGTCGGCAAGTTCGTCAACCTGGCCAGCCGCTGCGCCGGCTTCATCGGCAAGCGCTTCGACGGCAAGCTGGCCGACGCCCTGCCCGACCCGGCGCAATACGACCGCTTCGTTGCCGCGCTGGCGCCAATCCGCGAGGCCTACGAGCGCAACGATGCGGCCAGCGCGATCCGCCAGACCATGGCGCTGGCCGACGAGGCCAACAAGTACATCGACGACACCAAGCCGTGGGTGATCGCCAAGCAGGACGGCGCCGATGCACAACTGCAATCGGTGTGCACGCAGGGCCTGAACCTGTTCCGGATCCTGGTGGCCGCGCTCAAGCCGATCCTGCCGCGCACCTGTGCCGAGGCCGAAGCCTTCCTGTCGGCACCGATGACCAGCTGGGAAGACGTCGTCCGCCCGCTGATCGCCCACGTGATCCAGCCCTACACCGCCCTGTTCACCCGTATCGACCCCAAACTGATCGACGCCATGACCGACGCTTCAAAAGACACCATGGCCGCACCTGCGGCACCCGCTGTCACTACCGCCAAGCCTGCCCCGTCCAAGGCCGAGACGACGCCGGCGGCCGCTGCCAATCCCCAATCCCCAACCGCCACTTCCAGCCTCATCGGCATCGACGATTTCGCCAAGCTCGACCTGCGTATCGGCAAAGTCCTGGTGTGCGAATTCGTGGAAGGCTCGGACAAGCTGCTGCGCTTCGAACTGGATGCCGGCGAACTGGGCAAGCGCCAGATCTTCTCGGGCATCCGGGCCAGCTATGGCGAACCGGAAGCGCTGGTCGGCCGCAGCGTGGTGTTCATCGCCAACCTGGCCCCGCGCAAGATGCGCTTCGGCATCAGCGAAGGGATGATCCTGTCGGCCGGCTTCGACGGCGGCGCGCTGGCACTGCTGGACGCCGATAGTGGTGCGCAGCCGGGGATGCCGGTGCGGTGAAGCGGGATTGGGGGGCGGGAATCGGGAATCGTAGAAGCTACAGCTGATTGTTGAGGAAGACCTGACACGCGTGCCTGGCCCGACCCCTCATCCGCCCCTAAGGGGCACCTTCTCCCGGTGGGAGAAGGTACAGACACCACGCTTCCAACCAATCCCCACTCCCAACTCCCCAATCCCCGCCCCCATGCACCTGGCCCTGTTCGACTTCGACCACACCATCACCACCTGCGATAGCTATGCGCGCTTCCTGCGCAAGGTGGCGACGCCTGCGCAGCTGGCGACGGCGAAGTGGCAGGCCGGTCCGTGGGTGTTCGGCTATCGGGTCGGGCTGGTCTCCGCACACGCATTGCGTGCGCGCGTCACGCGCCTGGTCTTCAGTGGTCGCTCGCTGGATGAGATGGCCGCCCATGGGGCTGACCATGCACGCAACGCATTGCCCGGAATGTTGCGCGCCGAGATGATGCGACGCATCGACTGGCATCAAGCACAGGGGCATGAGGTCGTGCTGGTGTCGGCATCGCTGGACCTGTATCTGCAGCCGTGGTGCGCCCAGCATGACCTGTCGTTGATCTGCAACAAGCTGGAACACCACGCCGGCGTGCTGAGCGGGCGCTATGCAGACGGCGATTGCGGCCCGCACAAGGCCGCGCAGATCCGCCTGCGCTACGACCTGTCGCACTACGAATGCGTCCACGCCTACGGCGACAGCCGCGAGGACAAGCCGATGCTGGCGCTGGCACAGCAGCGCTGGTATCGCGGCAATCTGCTGCACTGACATGCATATCGCAACGCCCGCCTCATCGCCCGATCTGGTCGAACGCCTCGACCGCCTGTTGCCGCAGACCCAATGCGGCCAGTGCGGCTATGACGGCTGCCGCCCGTATGCGCAAGCCATGGCCAACGGCCAGGCCGATGTCGATCACTGCCCGCCCGGCGGCGACGCCGGGGCGCGCGCGTTGGCGCACGTGCTGCAGCGTCCTGCACGCCCGTACGACCGCAGCCGTGGCAGCCACACGCCGCCGCAGGTGGCCTGGATCGTCGAGGCCGATTGCATCGGCTGCACCAAGTGCATCCAGGCCTGCCCGGTGGACGCCATCGTCGGCGGCGCCAAGCACATGCATACGGTGATCGCCGCGCTGTGCACCGGTTGCGAGCTGTGCCTGCCGGCCTGCCCGGTGGACTGCATCGCGCTGCACCCAGGCGGCTGAAACGCTGGCGAGTCGGCGTGCAGCATCCGACACAGCGCTGGCCAGCGTTGCGCGTATCGCACCGCGACGCCATCCCTGACCAACGGCACCGGCCGCCAACGACGCCCTGTTTGTCGGGAACGTCCTGACGCATCCGGCGCATCCGTGCTGCGGATGCGCTCGTATTGGTAGGCACTCCCATCGAGGAATCCGCCGATGCGCCCACTCGCCGCCGCCCTTGCCGCGCTCGCCACCGTCTGCCGGCCGATTCCGCCGTTGTTGCTGCTGGTGCTGGGCGGCCTGCCGCTGAGTGCGGCTGCGGTCACCCGCGTGGATGGCGATGCCTTCGATGGTGACAGCGGCGCGCTGCGCTATCGCGAGTCGCACTGGCTGCTCGACGATGGCGGGCGCGTGGTGCTGTATCGCTGCCCGGATGGGCGCCCGTTCGCGCGCAAGCAGGTCGATGGCGGCGGCAGTTCGCCCGACTTCAGCCTGATCGACGGCCGCGATGGCTATCGCCAGGGCGTGCGGCAACGCAACGGCGTGCGCGAGATGTTCCAGCAGGAGCCCGGCAAGGCCGAGCAGCGCACCCCACTGCCGGCCGACGACGGCCCACGCGTGATCGATGCCGGCTTCGATGCCTACCTGCGCAGCAACTGGGACGCGCTCGCCAGCGCGCCGCAACGCGTGGACTTCGTGCTGCCCAGCCTGCAACGCCAGCTGGCGTTCCGTGTCGAGCGTATCGGCGATACCGGCGGCGAGCGGCGGTTTCGCTTGAGCCTGGATGCCTGGTACGGCGCGGCCGTGCCCTCGCTCGAAGTGCGTTATGCCATCGCCGACAAGCGCCTGCTGCAGTTCCGTGGCGTGGGCAACCTGCGCGACGCGCGTGGCCGCTATCCACACGTACGCATCGTTTTTCCGGACACCGCTGCGCGTGCCGTCGGCGCCGATGAACTGCGCCAGGCGCGCGAGCAACCGCTGGCCAAGAGCTGCAGCGCCCCGTGAACCAGACACCTGCCATCTTCACGTTCGACCACACGCGGTTGCGTACAACGGCCCGGTCACTTCTTCCCCATACAGGACCATCGCCATGGCCAAGGCCTACCTCTGGATCAACGCAGTGCTCTACGTCGTCCTGGCGATCTGGTGCACGCTCTCGCCGGCCAAGACCGCCAATGCCGTGGGTTACACCCAGCTCTCGCCGGCCGGCCAATCGGAATACCTGGTCATCTATGGCGGCCTGCAGCTGGGCATGGCGTTCCTGTTCGGCTATTTCGCCTGGATCGATCAACCGCGCACCGGCCTGCTGGTCGCACTCGCGTTCTACGTGCCGATCGTGCTGTTCCGCAGCGTCTCGCTGGCGCGCCTGTGGCCGGTCTCCGCACCCACGGTGGCATTGGCGGGCGTCGAGATCCTGCTGCTGCTCGCGGCAGTGCTGCTGTGGTTTCAGCGCAAGTGAAGGACAGCGTCAGCACAGTCCGGTAGCATCGCCCCCACCTCAAAAAACGCCCGACCGCATGAGTGCCATCCCTGGCCACGACGACGATGAAACCGGACGACTGCTGACCGCAACCGCGGGCGGCGACCGGCATGCCTTCGAAGCGCTGTACCGGCAGACCTCGCCGAAACTGTTCGGGGTCTGCCTGCGCATGATCCCGCAACGTGCCGAAGCCGAAGAGGTGCTGCAGGACGTGTTCACGCTGATCTGGCACAAGGCCGGGCAGTTCGATCCCGCCCGTGCACGCGGGCTCACCTGGCTGGCGATGATCGCGCGCAACAAGGCCATCGACCATCTGCGCGCCAATGCACCGCAACGCCGCAATGTGGCGCTGGACGATGCCGGTGAACTGCGCGCCGGCGATGCCTCGCCGCTGGAGCGCACCGAGCGCGCCAGCACGCGTCGCCGCATCGACCATTGCCTGGCCGAGCTGGAGCCGCCGCGCAGCGAATTGATCCGCACCGCGTTCTTCGACGGCATCACCTACGAAGAACTCGCCGCGCGCACCGACACACCGATCGGCACGGTCAAGAGCTGGATCCGCCGCGGCCTGGCCAAACTCAAGGCATGTCTGGAACGATGAGCACGCCCTTTCCCATCGACCAGGAACCGCCGCGCGACGTGCTGGCCGGCGAATACGTGCTGGGCCTGCTCAGCGCCGACCAGCGCCTGGCTGCCGAACAACGCGTCGCCACCGACGGCCAGTTCGCCCAGGCGGTGACGCAGTGGCAGGAACATCTGGCGCCGCTGCTGGACGAGATCGCCGCGGTGACGCCGCCCGGCCAGGTCTGGGCACGCATCCGCCAGACGCTGGGCTTCGATACGCCGTTGCATGCGGTAGCCTCCGCGCCATCGGCAACGCCGCCGGCAGGCACGCCAAAGCCAGCGGTGTGGAACAGCGTGCGGTTCTGGCGCTGGGCAAGCGCCGGTGGCCTGGCCACTGCCGCGGTCTGCGTGCTGGCGCTGTTGAACCTGCGCACGCCGCCGGCAGCGGTGCAGCCGCCGCCGGGCACCGGCACGGTGGTACAGACACCGGTGACGCCGCCTGCAACCACCACCGCGCCGGCGACCGGTATCGCGATGACTTCCACGCTGGCCACCGAAGACGGCCGCCCGGGCTATGTCGCCTTGATGGATGCCGATAAGCACACCATCACGGTGACGCCGCTGGACCGCACCGCCACCGCCGACAAGGTGCCCGAGCTGTGGCTGATCACCCCGGACGGCAAGGCCCATTCGATGGGTACCTTCGACGACCAGCGGGCACGCCGCGCGCAGATTCCCGATCAGCTGATGCCCATGCTCAGCAACGAGGCCATTCTGGCCGTCACGCTGGAGCCGCCAGGCGGCGCACCGGGCGGCATTGCCACCGGGACCGTGGTGGCCAAGGGCGGCATCAGCACACTGGCAATGGCGCCCTGATCCGGCGCGCCTGACGCCGCCTGCGACCACCTCGCAGGCGGTGGCTTCCAAGCAACAGCCTCATCCGCCTCCACCCTGGCTTGCGCCGTTGAATGTGTGCGCAATTGCGCGATTCGTTCGCACCGGCACGCCAAGTGCGCGCACGCATGCGACGATCAAACGGGCTGGTGCATCTGTTTGCCGGCGGCGTCCGTAAAGGGTCACGACTACACACGGAGAACCACGCGTGCCGAGTACTGGCTTTGACCCACATGCCGCGCCGCCGCAGCCTGCCGACACCCGCCGTCGCGGGTGGCTCGCGGTACGCACCGGCAGCCTGCGTCGTTGGGTGGATTCGCAAACCGACGAGCCGCTGGACGAGGCACGCGCAGACCGCATCGACTGGCTGCGCGCCCTGCCCTTCATCGCGCTGCACCTGGCCTGCCTGGCGGTGTTCTGGGTCGGTGCGTCCTGGTTCGCAGTCGGCATGGCGGTGGCCTTGTACGCACTGCGCATGTTCGCGCTGACCGGGTTCTATCACCGCTATTTCTCGCACCGCGCGTTCAAGACATCGCGCGTGCTGCAGTTCGGGTTCGCGGCCATCGGCGCCACCTGCGTGCAACGCGGGCCACTGTGGTGGGCCGCGCATCATCGTAACCATCACCGCCATACCGACACCGGCCGCGATCCGCATTCGCCGGCGCAGCACGGCTTCTGGTGGAGCCACACCGGCTGGTTCCTGACCCCGCGCAACTTCCGTACCGATTGGGAGGTCATTCCCGACCTGCGTCGCTTTGCCGAGCTGCGCTTCCTGGACCGCTTCGACATCGCGATGCCGGTGCTGCTGGCGACCGGACTGTACCTGCTCGGCGACTGGCTGGCGGTTGCCGCGCCCGCGTTGAAGACCACCGGTGCGCAGCTGCTGGTGTGGGGCTTTGTGATCTCCACCGTGGCCTTGTTCCATGCCACCTTCACCATCAATTCGCTGGCGCACCGCTTCGGCAGCCGGCGCTTCGACACCCGCGACGACAGCCGCAACAACTGGCTGCTGGCACTGCTCACCTTCGGCGAGGGCTGGCACAACAACCATCATTTCTTTCCCGGCTCCGCGCGCCAGGGCCTGCGCTGGTGGGAGTACGACGTCACCTGGTACGGGCTCACCGCGATGTCGTGGGTGGGCCTGGTGTGGGACCTCAAGCCGATGCCGAAGTCGCTCACCCAACGTGCCGAGCGGGTGAGCCGATGAGCGAGGGCAGGATTGCCGTGGTCGGCAGCGGGATCGCCGGCCTGGGCGCAGCGTGGCTGTTGTCGCGCCGCTACGAAGTCACCTTGTTCGAGGCCGCCGATTATCTAGGCGGGCATACGCATACGCACGACATCCAGCTGGACGGCCAGCGCTATGCGGTGGACAGCGGCTTCATCGTGTTCAACCCGCAGCACTATCCGCTGCTCACGCGCATGTTCGCCGAACTGGACGTGGCCGCGCAGCCGACCACGATGAGCTTTTCGGTGCACGATGCGCGCAGCGGGCTCGAATACAACGCCGGCAGCCTGGGTGGGCTGTTCTGCCAGCGCAGCAACCTGCTCAGCCCGCGCTTCTGGGGCATGCTGGCCGACCTGCGCCGTTTCTACCGGCAGGCACCGGCGGTGCTGCACAGCGAGGAGCGCTTCAGCACGCTGGGCGCGTATCTGCAGCGGCATGGGTACTCGGACGCGTTTCGCGACCAGCATCTGGTGCCGATGGCCTCGGCGTTGTGGTCATCGCCCTCGCAACGCATCCTCGAATTCCCGATGGGCCAGCTGATCGGCTTCATGGCCAATCACCACATGCTGCAGCTCAGCGGGCGTCCGCAATGGCAGGTGGTGCGCGGCGGCTCCAACAGCTACGTGCGTGCGCTGCGTCGGCGCTGGCAGGTGCTCGAGCGCCTGTCCACGCCGGTGCATGCGATCCGGCGCGCGCCCAACGGCGTGGTGCTCAGCTCCCTGCGTGGCGAGGAGCACTTCGACAACGTGGTGCTGGCCTGCCATGCCGACGATGCCCTGGCCTTGCTCAGCGACGCCACAGCGGCCGAGCAGCAGATTCTGGGCGGCATCACCTACCAGGACAACGACACCGTCCTGCACACCGACGCCAGCGTGCTGCCGCGCGACCGCCGCGCCTGGGCAGCGTGGAATGCGCATGTGCCGGCCGACCCGCAGGCGCCGTGCACGGTGAGCTACTGGATGAACGCCCTGCAGTCGATCGATGCGCCGCAGCCGTTCATCGTCAGTCTCAATCGCGACCACGACATCGCCCCGGACAAGGTGCTGCGACGCATGCGCTACCGCCACCCGGTGCAGAATGCGGCCGCGCTCGCCGCGCAGACGCGCAAGGCCGAGATCCAGGGCCTGCAGCACACCTGGTTCGCCGGCGCGGCATGGGGCTTCGGCTTCCATGAGGACGGCCTGCGCAGCGGCGTGGACGTGGCCCGTGGCCTGGGAGTGGACTGGTGATGCAGCTGCTGCGCGAAGCCAGCCCCGATGCGGTACCGCTGCCTCCGGGCGAGGACAGCGGTGCCGGCAGCGTGGCGGGCACACTGCGCAGCGCGATCTACACCGGCTGGGTGCGGCACCGTCGGTTTGCGCCCAGAGCGCTGGCGTTCCGCTACCGGCTGTTCCTGATGTACCTGGATCTGTCCGAGCTCGATGCGGTGTTTGCGCGGCGTTGGCTGTGGTCGGTGGGGCGCGCCAACCTGGCGCAGTTCCGGCGCAGCGATTATCTCGGCGATCCGAACGTTCCGCTGGACCAGGCCGTGCGCGATTGCGTGCAGACCCAGACCGGCGAGCGCCCCGATGGCGCGATCCGCCTGCTCACGCATCTGCGCTACTTCGGCCACGTGTTCAATCCGGTCAGCTTCTACTACTGCTTCGATCGCCACGGTGGCCTGCGCTGGATCGTTGCGGAAATCACCAATACGCCCTGGCAGCAGCGCCACACCTACGTGCTGCCGGTCGCGCAGGCGCGCACGCATCGCGACGTGCATGCCTGGCGCTTCGACAAGCGCTTCCATGTTTCACCGTTCATGGGCATGCAGCACCAGTACGACTGGCGTTTCAGCGTGCCGGATGCGCAATTGCGCGTACATATGCAGGTGTTGGATGCGCCCGGCGGCGATACGCCGGCCACTCATCCTGACCCCGATGGCGCAGGCAGCGAGCGCGGCGCGCGCCGCTTCGATGCCACCCTGGTCCTGCAACGCCAGCCGCTCAACGCACGCACCCTGGCGCGCACGCTGCTGGCCTACCCCTTGATGACCGTGCAGGTGGTGCTGGCCATTCACTGGCAGGCCCTGCGCCTGTGGCTACGCGGCAACCCCGTCCACGATCACCCTCATCCGCCTGTGCGAGAACCCCGATGAACGCCACGTCCCTGCCCGACACCGCTACGCCGCGCGCGGCCTCCTGGACGGACCGCCTGTTGCGCAAGCGCCTGCTGGCCACGCTCGGCGAGCTGCGCAATGGACAGTTGCAGCTGCACGAAGCCGACGGCGTCACCACCCTCGGCAACGCCAGTGGTGCGGATGCGCTGCAGATGCAGTTGCGCGTCATCGACCCCGGCTTCTATCGCCAGGCCGCGCTCAATGGCAGCGTCGGTGCCGGCGAGTCGTACATGGACGGGCAATGGCAATGCGACGATCTGGTCGCGTTGATGCGCCTGCTGCTGCGCAATCGCGAGCGCCTGGATGCGATGGAGACCGGCACCGCGCGGCTGGGCGGCTGGGCGATGCGCAGCCTGCATGCGTTCGCACGCAATACCCGCAGCGGCAGCCGGCGCAACATCGCCGCGCATTACGATCTGGGCAACCCGTTGTTCCGCCTGTTCCTGGACGAGAACCTGATGTATTCCTCGGCGATCTTCGTCGAGGGCGAAGAGGCCCAAGGCGAGGCCGCACTGGAGCGCGCAGCCACACGCAAGCTCGAACGCATCTGCCAGAAGCTGCGGCTCGGCCCGCAGCACCACGTGGTGGAAATCGGCACCGGCTGGGGCGGCTTTGCGCTGCACGCCGCACGCGAGCATGGCTGCCGCGTCACCACCACCACCATCTCGCGCGAGCAGTTCGAACTGGCGACCCAGCGCATCGCCGCGGCCGGCCTGAGCGACCGGGTCAGCGTGTTGCTGCGCGACTACCGCGATCTGGACGGGCGCTACGACCGGGTGGTGTCGATCGAGATGATCGAGGCGATCGGCCATCAGTATCTGGACACCTATTTCGCCAAGGTCGGCAGCCTGCTGGCCGACGATGGCGAGGCGCTGATCCAGGCCATCACCATCGAAGACCATCGCTATGCGCAGGCGTTGCGCTCGGTGGACTTCATCAAGCGGCACATCTTCCCCGGCAGCTTCATTCCGTCGGTGGCGGCGATGACCGGCGCGATCGCACGCGCCAGCGACCTGCGCCTGTTCAACCTGGAAGACATCGGGCCGAGCTACGCGTTGACGCTGCGCGCCTGGCGGCAGCGCTTCATGGCGCAGCTGCCGCAGGTGCGCGCGCTCGGCTATGACGAGCGTTTCATCCGCATGTGGGAGTTCTACCTGGCCTATTGCGAAGCCGGTTTCCTGGAACGCTCGATCGGCGATGTGCATCTATGGCTGAGCAAGCCGGGCGCACGCCCGCCGCAGTTCGTGCCCGGCCTTCCCGTTCACGCATGAAGCAGCTCGGCAACTATCTGGGCCTGCAGGTGCTGTGGCTGGTGGCCGTCAGCGCGGCCGCACAGGCGCGCGTCTGGCCTACCCTGCTGGTACTGGCGCTGTTCGCGCTGTATCAGCTGTGGCCGTCGCGGCGTGCGCCGGGCGATCTGCAGTTGCTGGTCGCCGCGCTGTCGCTGGGCTTGCTGCTGGACACCACGCTGGCCGCCGCAGGCTGGGTGCGTTATGCCGCACCGTGGCCGGGCACCCTGCTGGCGCCGGCCTGGATCCTGGCGTTGTGGCTGGGCTTTGCGCTCACGCTCAATCATTCGCTGGCGTCGGTGATGCAGCGGCCGTGGCTGGCGGTGCTGCTGGGCGCGATCTTCGGGCCGTTTTCGTACTGGTTGGCGCAGCGCAGCTGGCAGGCGGTGCAATTCCAGCAGCCGCAGCTGCATGCGGCGGTCGCGGTCGGCATCGGCTGGGGCGTGGCCTGCGGTCTGTTGTCGCTGTATGCACGCCGCCTCGCGCGACCATCGCCTGAACACCTGAGGGGAGAACTGCAATGAATGCCTGGCCGCTGCTGCATGTGGGCGTGTTTGCGAGCGTGGTGATGGTGATCGGCTGGCTGTGGCAACGCCGCAGCGGCAATGCCGGCCCGGTCGACGTGCTGTGGGCCGCGTGCCTGGCGGTGGCGGCGCCGTATTGCGCATGGATGTCCGATGGCGCGCTGCTGCCGCGCGTGCTGGTCGGCGTGCTCGGCGGTGTCTGGGGCGCGCGCCTGGCGTTGCATCTGGGCGTGCGCGTGTTCGGCGACCCGCACGAAGATGGCCGTTATCGCGCCCTGCGCGAGCACTGGAACGGCGACCAACGCAAATTCCTGGGCTTCTTCCTGGCGCAGGCGGTGGTCGTGGTGCTGTTTTGTGTGCCGTTTCTGGCCGCTGCCAGCAACCCGACTCCGGCCTGGAGCGTGTGGAGCACGCTGGCGATTGCGGTGTGGTTGATCGCGGTCGGTGGCGAAGCCCTGGCCGACCGGCAACTGTCTGCGCACAAGGCCAACCCGGCCAATCGTGGCGTCACCTGCCGCAGCGGCTTGTGGCGGTATTCGCGCCATCCCAACTACTTCTTCGAGTTCGTGCACTGGTTCGCCTATCTGGCACTGGCCGTCGGTGCCGGGCCGTGGCCGCTTGCCCTGGCTGCGCTGGGG
Source organism: Xanthomonas sp. NCPPB 1826 (assembly GCF_056725285.1). Lineage (NCBI taxonomy): Bacteria > Pseudomonadati > Pseudomonadota > Gammaproteobacteria > Lysobacterales > Lysobacteraceae > Xanthomonas > Xanthomonas sp. NCPPB 1826. Next base: position 1,662,058 of record NZ_CM161521.1, on the reverse strand, counting down.
CCGGTGGTGATGTTCGTATTCCTGTATCGCTTCACCGGCATTCCCTACACCGAGCAGCAGGCGCTGCGCTCGCGTGGTGAGGACTACGCGCAATACCAGCGCAGCACCAGCGCGTTTTTCCCACTTCCCCCTTCGTCCTGAGTCGCCTGGAGAGTCGTATGTCCACCGTCACCGTCCCGCCCTCCTCGCTGCCCGAAGAATCCTTCGCCACCCGGCTGGCCGAATCCGGCGTCCTCCCCGACGCCGCATTGCGTTACGGCATCCGCCGGCTGTGCGCGCAACGCCTGCGCGATGAGCGCACCGGCGGTGCCGACGCCAGCGGCGAACGCCAACGCGCCTTCATCGACAGCCTGCGTGCCAGCGCCATCGCGATCGAAACCGATGCCGCCAATCGCCAGCACTACGAATTGCCGCCGCAGTTCTTCACCCTGTGCCTGGGCCGCCGGCTCAAGTACAGCAGCTGCTACTGGGACGCCACCACGCCGGATCTGGATGCGGCCGAAGAACGCATGCTGGCGCTGTACGGTGAGCGCGCCGAACTGGCCGATGGCCAACGCATCCTGGAGCTGGGCTGCGGTTGGGGCTCGCTGACCTTGTGGATGGCCGAGCGCTATCCCGGCGCCACCATCACCGCGGTGTCCAACTCGCGTCCGCAGCGCGCGCACATCCTGGAGCAATGCCGGGTGCGCGGATTGAGCAACGTGCAGGTCATCACCGCCGACGTCAACGCGCTGGCGCTGCCGCCGGGCAACTTCGACCGCGTGGTGTCGGTGGAGATGTTCGAACACATGCGCAACTACCGCGAGCTGCTGGCCCGCGTCGGCAGCTGGCTGGCGCCAGGCGGCAAGCTGTTCGTGCATATCTTCTGCCACCGCGACCTGGCCTATCCGTTCGAAGTGGCCGGCGAAGACAACTGGATGGGACGGCATTTCTTCACCGGCGGGCTGATGCCGGCGGCCGATACCCTGCTGCATTTCCAGCAGGACGTGGTCATCGAACAGCGCTGGGTGCTGTCGGGCGAGCATTACGAAAAAACCGCCAATGCCTGGCTGGAAAATCAGGACCGCCACCGCGAGCAGATCATGCCGCTACTGCGGCAGACCTATGGCGACGATGCGCAGCGCTGGTGGCAGCGCTGGCGGATGTTCTGGCTGGCCTGCGCCGAGCTGTTCGGTTACGACCAGGGCCGCGAGTGGGGCGTGGCGCATTACCGCTTCGTCAAACGCTGATTACGCACGCGCGCGCATCGAAACGACGAGGCGGCCCGCGTGAGTGAAGCGCGACATGTCGGCGTTCCACTCATGGGGTGCGCCGACAAGCGCGCTGGCGATCCTGCCAAGCAAACGTGTGAGCGGTTCTTCGCCGCTGTCGTCCACCAACGCTGCGCTGCATGTCCGAGCGCATGCGCGCAGATGACACGGCGTCGGCGCGCGATCGAGCCGCGCGCCGCGCTGCGATCAGCTCGCCGCAGCGGTGATCACGATTTCCACCTTCCATTCCGGCCGCGCCAGTCTGGCTTCGACCGTGGCGCGCGCCGGGGTGAAGCCGTGCGGCACCCATTCGTCCCAGGCCTTGTTCATGCCGTCGAAATCGGCGATGTCGGCCAGGAAGATTTCCGCACGCAGGATCTTGGTCTTGTCGCTGGCCGCCTGCGCGAGCAACTTGTCGATTTCACCCAGCACCTGGCGGGTCTGCCCGGTGATGTCTTGGCTGGTGTCTTCGGCAACCTGGCCTGCCAGGTAGCACACGCCGCCATGGACGGTCATTTCCGACATCCGCGGACCCGCATCGAATCGCTGCAGCATTTTCAGACTTCCTACGGTTGATTGACCCGGGCATTGTCCCGCGAATGCGGCAAACGTGCAGCCCCGGCGCGCATGTGCTGCGCCAACCACGCCCCCACCCGCACCATCCAGGCCACGATCAACACGATGGCGCTCTTCTGGCTGATGCCCAGCGGCGCGCTGGTGACCGTGACGTGGAACAGCAATACCGCAAATGCGCACAGCCCCAGGCCGAACGCGGCGGCGAAGTGGCCTTGCCACATCCGGTCGCGGCGGAAGTACCAGGACTGCAGCAACACCGCCGCGATCACGCACAGAAACGTCATGTCGGCCGAGAGCAGGTGCACCGGCATCGCCGCATCGGGCGCCAGCTCCGGCATCCAGCTATCGCCGATCGACACCATGCACAGGCCCACCGCCGCCGCCCAGAACAGCCCCACCACGGTGCGGCTGCGCGCGGGCAGTGCAAGTGCCGCATGCAGGCCCAGCGCCATCCACGCCATCGCGGCAGCCAGCACGCAATAGGCCGTGCGCAACAGCAGGCCATAGGCGCCGTGCAGATACGCGCTCAGCTGTGCGTCGATCCAGTCCAGATCGCCGCGCAGCCATTGCAGCAGCAGGATCAAGGCGATGAAGGCCAGGCCCGTGCAGGCGGCGACTGCGCCGGCCTGCCCGGCCCAGCGTGGCGGGCGGGCCGACCCGGGTGGCATCGCAGTGCCGCTGTTGTGTTGATCTTCCATCAGCAGCCTGTCTGTGTTGCAACAGTCATCGTGTCCATATCGGTCTCCTGCGGCACGTGGGCGCGGCGATGCCCTATGATGCGCGCGGCCGTCCTGAGCCGACACCTGTCGGCGCGACCGAACCCTGCGTTCACCTCATTCGGCATCCACGCGATCACCCTGCATGTACCTTGACACCGACCGGCCCATGCAGAGCAACCGCCCGCGCGGCACGCACCGTGCATGTGCCCTTCTTCCCCTTCAGCAGATCCCGTTTCCCTCATGACGGATACCTCCGTGTCTTCCCAAGCGCCGGCCAGCGGCTGGCGCCGCGCCTTGCCGGTGATCATCAGCCTGGCAATCCTGGCAATGGCGCTGCACGCGCTGTCGGGGCAATTCACCGACCATGGCTATCGGCAGATCCGCCAGGCCTTCCGTGCACTGGGTGCCGGCCAGATCGCGCTCACCCTGTTGCTGGGCTTGAGCAGCTACGCCTGCCTGGTCGGCTTTGACTGGGTCGGGCTCAAGCGCACCGGCAAGCGGCTGCATCCGGCGCGCGTGGGCATCACCGCCTTCATGGCGCATGCGGTGGGGCAGACGCTGGGCTTTGCCGCCCTGACCGGCGGCGCGGTCCGCCTGCGCGGCTATGGCAGCGTCGGGCTGACCCTGGCCGAGATCGGCCAAGTGGTGCTGATGAGCACGCTGGGCTTCGTCTTCGGTGCCTGGGTGTTGCTTGGCCTGGCGCTGCTGCTGGAACCGGAAGCGGCTGCACGTGCATTGCCGATCACCGCAGAAGGCATTCGTATCGCCGGCATCGCCTTGCTGGTCGGCTACGTCGCGATGCTGGGGCTGGTCGGCAGACAGGGCCGCGAATTCGGGATCCGCAGTCATCGCTTCTGGCTGCCCGACCGCACCACGGTGCTGGGCGTGACCGCGCTGAGCGTGGTCGAGCTGGGCCTGGCGGCCGCCGCGTTCTACGTGCTGCTGCCGCCGGACCCGGGCACCGGCTACTTCGGGTTTATCGGCATCTGGCTGGTGGCGGTGGTCGCCGGGCTGATCTCCACGGTGCCGGCCGGCCTAGGCGTGTTCGAGTGGAGCCTGCTCAAGCTGCTGCCGCATGTCACCCCCGCCGCGGTGCTGGCGGCCGCGCTGGCCTACCGGGTCACCTACTACATCGTGCCGCTACTGATCTCGGTGGCGATGGCGGCAGCCTCCGGCCTGGGCGCACCGGTGCGCGCCAGCGCCAGCACTGCACGCACGGTATGGAAGGCCTTGCGCCCGTGGTTGCCGCAAATCCTGGCGTTGGCGGTGTTTGCAGTGGGTGCGGCGCTGGTCATCGACGGCACCTTGCCCACCCCGCGTGCGCGCCAGGAAGTGGCGCCGCTGCCGCTGATCGAAACCTCGCATCTGCTGGTCAGCCTGGGCGGCATGGTGCTGCTGCTGATCGGCCAGGGCCTGCAACGCCGCAGCCATGCGGCCTGGGTGCTGGCGCTGGGCGTGTGCATCCTGCTGCCGCCGCTGTCGCTGTTGCGCGGCAGCCATATCTCGGTGTCGTTGTCGGCGGCACTGGCCGCAGTGGCGCTGTGGGCGGCACGCCGCGAGTTCTACCGCCAGGGCGCGCTGCTGGACGAAGCCTGGTCGTGGCGCTGGCTGAGCAATCTTGGCCTGGTGCTGGTGGCCACGTTCTGGCTGCTGTTCTTCGTCTACAGCCACGTCGAATACAGCAACGACCTGTGGTGGGAGTTCGCCACCTCGGCCAACGCGCCACGTGCGCTGCGCGCGGCGCTGATCCTGTGCGTGGGCGTGATCGTGTTCGGCATGGCGCGCCTGCTGCGTGGCGGCCGCCGCCCGATGCCGTCCGCCGATGCGCAGACCCTGCAGACGCTGGCGCCGATCCTGGCCATCAGTACCGACACCCAGGCCTGCCTGGCGCTGACCGGCGACAAGGCCTTCCTGCTCGACGAGCAGCGCCGCGGGTTTGTGATGATGCAGCGTTACGGCGGCTCGCTGATCTCGATGGGCGACCCGGTCGGCCCGCCCGAGGTCGCGCGCGCACTGATCTGGCGCTTCCGCGAGGAGGCCGACCATATGGGCCTGCGCCCGGTGTTCTACCAGGTCGGCGAAAAATACTGGCAGACCTACCTCGACATGGGCCTGACCCTGGTCAAACTGGGCGAAGAGGCGATCGTGCCGCTGGAAGGCTTCACCCTCGAGGGCCGCGACCGCGCCGATCTGCGCCAGGCCTGGAACCGCGGCAAGCGCGGCGGCCTGACCTTCCGCATGCTGCAGCCCGAACAGGTGGACGCGGTACTGCCGCGTCTGTCCGAAGTGTCCGAGCAATGGCTGGAAGAAAAGTCCGGCGAAGAGAAGGGCTTCTCGCTGGGCAGCTTCGATGCGGACTACCTGCGCCGCTTCCCGGTGGCAGTGGCCGAGGCGGAAGGCGAAATCGTGGCCTTCGCCAACGTGTGGTGGGCGCCGGCCGGCGGCGAGCTGTCGGTGGACCTGATGCGGCACAGCGCACAGGCACCCAAGGGCACGATGGATTTCCTGTTCATCGAGCTGTTCCTGTGGGGGCAAGCCAACGGCTATACGCGCTTCTCGCTGGGCATGGCGCCGTTGTCGGGCCTGGCCGAGCATCGCCTGGCCGGCCGCTGGAATCGCTTCGCCAGCCTGGTCGCACGTCATGGCGAGCGTTTCTATGGCTTCAGCGGCCTGCGCCGCTTCAAGTCGAAGTTTGCCCCGACCTGGCGCCCGCGTTATCTGGTCGCGCCCGGCGGCATGCATCTGCCGGCGGCACTACTGGATGTCACCCGATTGATCTCGGCGGATCCGGGCCGGCAGGAGTAAGGCCGCTCAATACCTGCGGTTTTACGCGAATGCCTCGCTCTGCTGCGGGCGCTTGCACGTGTGCCTGAAGGCATTGCCTGCCGATCAGCGCTAGCAGTATCGGGAGCGTGGTGCCGCGTCCGGTGGCGGGACCGTGTGGCGACATGGATGTCGCCACCGAGCCTCCAGGGATGGATTCACGGCGTGTCCCGGCACCGGATGCGGCGCCGCGCCGCCGACCAGCTCCGCACACCGATCAATCTTGCGCACGACATCTGGCGTTCCACGCGAATGCTTCGGTCTACTGCGGGCGCTTGCACGCGTACCGGCGTGGGACACGCCGCAAGTACGTCCGTGTAGGCTCTGGCGCGGCATCCATGCCGCTCGAGGTCCCACGCCGGTACCCGCGCAAGCACCACCGGTTGTTGTGGGTTGCGGAAAGAAATGCCGGGGGCCTGCAGGGCTGCAGGGAGCCAAACCGAATGGTGACAACCAGGTCGTTGACCTGGTTCGGCCTGGAGTTGGGCCGAACCAGGTCAGACATGCCGCGCTCGCTTACGGCTTCGACAGCGCGTGCAGCTGCTCCATGATCACTTTGGCCAGGGTCGCGTAATCGCCCTTGAAGTGGTGATCACCCGGCAGCGCGACCCGCTTGGCGGCCTGTGCCGACAGGCTTGGGCAGAGCGCGTCCTGATCGTCCTGGCCGTAGATGCACACGGTGGTGCCGGCGGGCAGCCGCTGCACTTCCGGCGCGATCGGCAGGCCTTCGTCGTCCGAGCCCAGCCAGTTGCTGACGTGGAATTCGTAATCGGCCAGCTTGCCCACCGACAACAGCGCGGTCATGCGCAGGTTCTGCTTGGTCTGCGCCGGTAGCTTGTTGATCGCGGCCGGCAACACGTCCGCGCCCTGCGAGAAGCCGATCAGCACCACCCGCTGACGTTGCCAGCGCTGCGCATAGAAACGCGCGATGCGATCCAGATCGGTGGCAAAGCCCTGCGGTGTGCGCTCGGTCCAGAAGTAACGCAGCGAATCCAGGCCGACCACCGGGATGCCCTGCGCGGCTAACGCATCGGCCACCTCTTCGTCCAGACCTGCCCAGCCACCGTCGCCGGAGACGAAGATCACGAAGGTGTCGTCGTCGCTGTCGCCATCGGGCTTGGCCGGCAGCTCCACCACCGGCAGATCTTCCAGCCCGCCCGGTGGCGGCGGCAGCGCCACGCCCTTCTGCTCGCCCAGCGAACGTGCCGCCGCGCGCAGGCCCGGCAGGATGTCGCCCTGCGCCGAACGCGTGAACGTGCGTGCCTGCGGCACCTGCTTGAGGAAGCCGTCTTCGGCCGCGGCCGGGCAACGCTTGTCCTGGCTGCCGGCAAGCACCCAGGGAATCTGCAACGGCACCGGCAGCAGCGTGTTGCTGCCCGGGCGCACGCCCGGCTGGCAGATCGCCTGGTCGGACACCGTCGCCGGGCACAGCCCGTCGGTCAGCACGCCGGCCAGCACATGCGGCTTGGCTTGCGCCGCGATCGCATAGGCCAGCGCAGCCCCCTCGCCGTCGCCGACCAGCAGCGGCAGGCGGTAGGTGGGGATGTGGTAGAAGGCCTGCACGTAGCGCGAGAAATTTTCCACATCGCCGACCGAGAACGCGCAGGTACCGCCGGCCTTGCGCAGCACCGCGTACAGATGCGCGGTATCCACCATCGCCACCATCGCGCCATCGGCACGCAGGCTTTCTGCCTGGGTCTGGCGCTTGACGTTGTTGCCGGTGCCGGTCAGCCAGATCACCACGCGCTGCGGCTCGCCCTTGGGCATCAGCACCGGCACCTGCTCGAAGCGGCCGTGGCTCACTGGCTGCGTGGTCTGCGCAGCCGCCATGCCCGATAGCGTCAACACCGCCGCGCCGCAGAGCGCGCTCCACATCTCAAGTCGTCGCATGTCGCACCATCGGGAAAAGTGGTTCAAAGATAATCGTTCCAGGCGGCCACGCGAAGCGCGGCGCTTCGCTTATCGCGCATGTGCTCGCTGACGCGCTTCCCAGGCGGCCAAGGCCTGCCGGTAGCGCGCCAGGTCTTCCGCGTAAAGATCGTGCACGCACAGCGGGCAACCGCTTTCGCAGCACTCGTTGGGCGCAGGCGGCTCGGGCGGCTGCGGGCGTGGATCGTGATCGGAAGCTGCGCGGTCGTGCATGCGCGCATTGTAGCGTGCGCCACGGCTGCGCCTGGATGAACCACGGCGCGCAGCGTGCCAGGTCAGCGCCCCAGTCGCCGGCGCAGATTGGCCCGCGCCGCAGCGTCGCAGCGCGCATGGAAGTAGTCGCTCAGGAAGATGCGCGGACGCTCGAGCAGGCCGGCCAGAAAGCGCCTGCGGTTGAGCCGAAACAGCAGGCTGGGGACATGCCCACGGTATTCAGCGGCAATGCCCTCGTCATACGCATCGAACACCGCTGCCGGTGCGGCCAGGATCGCCATGTCGCAGTCCAGGAACAACGCCGCTTCGGCGTCCACGTCCGCCGGCTGCAGTTGTCCGTGGCGTGCGGTGAGCAGAATCAGGCGCTGCACGCGCTGCAGATCCACCGATGCCTGCGGCCACCAGCGCGGGATGCAGTCCACCGCCCAGTTGGCGGATTCCGCCTCGTTGTCGCTGCGTCCGGGCTGATACACCGCATCGTGAAACAGCACCGCCAGCCAGACCTCGACAGGCTGCTGCCAACCCGGCCCTGCGGCGACCTCGGCGTAGTGCTGCAGCAGCGCACGCACATGGCCGAAGTGGTGATAGGCACGCGGTGGCGTGGCATAGGCCTGTTCGAGCGCGGCCAGGTGCTCGGGCTGCAATGGCAATGGTGTGGTGGTGGCATCCATGCACGCAGGCTACCGCGTACGCCTCTGCCTGCACATCAGCGCAGCGCCCACTGCCCTTCGATCTGGTAACGCGACTGGCCCAGGAAGCTGCGCACCAGCGCGAACTCGCGCACTGTCCACGCCAGCGCATCGCAGCGCCGTTGCGGCAATGACTGGTTGCAATACAGCAGCGTCATGTGCGGCGTGTACTGCGCGTCGCCGGCAATGCCCGCATGCGCCAGCTGCCGGCCCAGCGCGCCCTGCAGTTCGTACAGCCCGCGCACCTTGTCTTCGCCACGCAACACGCATGGCAGCTGCGAGCGCCGTCCACCAAAGGTGCCAACCCGATCGAACTCCACCTCGAACGCATCCAGCATCACGCGCTCGGCTGCCTGACTGGCGCGGCTCACCAGCGAAGGCGGCAAGCCGCCCGCGTAATCGCCCAGATGATGCAAGGTCACATGCAAGCGCTCGCGCGCCAGCGGCTTGCCGTCGACATGACCGTTGTGCAGCAGCCCATCGGCGATTGCCGCGGCGCGTTGGGCGGTGGTCGCATCGGCCATCACCGCAAAGAAAAGCCGCTCGGTGGTCTTCTCCTCACCAAGGCCAAGCGACAACTGCGCCTCGGCCGAAGACAGGTACAGGAACTGCTGTTTCATGGGCTGATTCCACGACCGCGTACGCGGACCTGCCGGAAGAAGGGCGGCGGATACTAGCAGACCAAACGCATGCGTGGCACGCATTCACCATCAATGTAAAAACGTGGAACGCGTGTAATGCGTGGAACAACAATCGCGCAGCATTGGCCACCTGCGACACAAAAAGAAACGGGCAGCTTGCGCTGCCCGTTTCCGCCTTTATCGGTTCACTCCGCAAGCTGCATCACCTGGATGCGCCTGGGGTCACGCGCGCAGCTTATGCGGCGTTCTTCATCGCATGCTTGCGGTTACGCATTACGTCGTGGCATGCGCGCACTTCCGGCAGAAGACGCAGTGCGGCATCGCGTGCGGCGGCCGGGGTGTCCTGGTCGGCGATGGTTTCGTCGAATGCCTTCAGCAGACGGTCTTCGGACTCTTCCAGCTCGGCAACGTAGCCATACTTGGTATCGCCCAACGTGGCGCGCACCTTGCCGTAGAACTGCTGCATGCTGCCGACCATGGTGCCGCTGGTTTCCGGCTTGCCGCCGACCGACGCAACCACACTGCTCAGATTGCTGACGATGTCGGACTTCACGCCGGCGATGCGGCGGAACAACGTTGCAAGTTCCGCATCACCCACCTTGGCGGCCGCTTCTTCGTAGAAGTCCTTGCCGTCACGGGAAATGGCGATGAGGTCGTTGAGGCTATGCTCGGTCTTGCTCTGAATGCTCATGTGTCGCTCCTGGTTGCGATGGGCCAGCGCTGCGCAAGTTGTGGATGCGTTTGCGCTGGCTTTCGGGGATGAGGCAATCGATGTGCTGATTGCATGCCTTTGCGTTGTGTACGGCCCTAGCTTGGCGGGATACACATAATCGACATGTGAGTGATGTGGTGATTGTCCTCACGCGATCATGCAGGCAATGAATGGCGATTCATCGATGCCAAGAGCAGGTCAAACCTACTTTGGCTGCCGGCTCGCCCACATATTGTCGACCAGGTTGGGATAGGGACGACCGGCCTCCTCGGCGCGCTGCTTGGCAGCGGCTTTTTGGCTTGCGGTCAGCGGCGTGGAGGCGGATTTACCCTTGGGCTTGCCGCGCTTCCAGGGCGGTGGCGTGTGTTCGGTCATGGCGCTGTACGGTCCGCTTGCAGTGGAGCATGCAGTCTCGACGTGCGCTCGTGAGTTGGCCGTGGATATGGCCTTGCGTCCGGTACGGACCAACGTCGCAACCAGCACGCCATCTGCCAGCTCTGCCACTCATCACTCTAACTGCAGCAGGCAGTCGAGGCCGGCAGCGCCTCAGTAGCTCGCCAACGACGCGCGCTGGCGGCGCTCCTGCCAGACCGCCAGCGCATACACCAGCAAGCCGCCCAGCGCAGTGGCCGCGCCCACGTAGCCTGTCGAGGTCCATCCCCACCCGGCCGTGATCGCCATACCGCCCAGCCACGGGCCCAGCGCATTGGCGGTATTGAACGCGGCATGGTTGGATGCCGCTGCCAGGGTCTGCGCCTCCGCGGCCACATCCATCAGACGCGTCTGCAGTGCAGGTGCCAGTGCGCCCATGGTGCCGACCGCCACGATGGACACGAAGACCCACAGGCCCGACTGCGCAGCCAACGGAAAGGTCAGCATCACCACCACCGACCACACCAGCAATACCGGCACCGCGCGGAACTGCATGCGGTCGAACAGCCAGCCGCCCAGGATGCTGCCGAGCACGCCGCCGACCCCGAACGCCACCATCGCCAGCGGGATCCGCGCCGGCTCCACGCCGGTCACCGCGGTCAGGGTGGGCGCCAGATAACTGAAGACGCAGAACATGCCGGAAAAACCCACCGCGCCGATCGCCAGGGCCAGCCATACCTGCGGCTGATTGAACGCGCGCAGCTCACGCAACGGCTGTTGCCGCGGCTCGTCCGGCGCAGGCGGCAGGCGCGCCGCCACTGCCGCAACCGTGCACAGCGCAAGCACCGACACCGCCGCATAGGCCCACCGCCAGCTCACGATCTGGCCCAGCCAGGTCGCCAACGGATTGCCGACCAGCAAGGCGATGCTCAGGCCCAGCAACACCCGGCCCACCGCAGTGGCGCGTTGGTTGGGCGGGCTGATCGACGCGGCCACCAGTGAAGCAACGCCGAAGTACGCGCCATGCGGCAAGCCGGCGATGAAACGGCACAGCAACATCGTGTGATAGCTCGGCGCCAGTGCACTGGCCAGATTGCCCAGCGCGTAGAACACCATAAGCAGCAGCAACAAGGTGCGCCGCGGCCAGCGCGCGCCAATGATCGCCAGCAACGGCGCACCGACCACCACGCCCAGCGCATAGGCGCTGATCACGTGGCCGACCTGCGGCTCGCTGATCTGCAGGCCCTGCGCAATCTGGGTCATCAGGCCCATGGTGGAAAATTCGCTGATGCCGATCGCAAAGCCGCCCATCGCCAACGCAAACAGGATCAGCACGTAATCGCGCCGTGACACGGGCGGCGTTGAAAGATCGGTATCGGACATGCCCGACTCCAGAATGACGGGGCGGCTTATTATTGTGCAACGCAGCAATCGACGGAAGCACGGCGCCTGCTGCGATTCAGCGCCAAGCCCCGGCACGTCACAGTCTGGCCGCTTTCGACGCGCCAGGAGACGCTGTGTCCTATCGCTATCGCTCGAATCCGCTTTGCTCCGCCACCATCGCTAGGGGGCACTCGCGATCGGCGCGGTGTCGCGCCTGGCGCGTGATCCACACCCAATTGGTTGCTGATGTCCAAATCCACTGAATCCCCGTTGTTCTCCCCCGTGCGCCTGGGCGCGCTGGATCTTGCCAACCGCGTGATCATGGCGCCGCTGACGCGCAATCGCGCCGCCGCCGGGCAGGTGCCCTCGCCGCTCGCCGCCGAGTACTACGGCCAACGCGCCAGTGCCGGCCTGATCGTGGCCGAGGGCACGCAGATCAGCCCGCTGGGTCAGGGCTACCTGGATACGCCCGGCATCCATACCGCCGAGCAGGTCCAGGGCTGGCGTGCGGTCACCGATGAGGTGCATCGCCGTGGCGGCAAGATCGTGCTGCAGTTATGGCATGTGGGCCGCGTCTCGCACACCAGCGTGCTGCCGCCGGGCGAATCGCCGGTCGCGCCCAGCGCCATCCGCGCCGAAGGCAAGACCTACACCAAGGACGGCTTCCAGGATGTCTCCGAGCCGCGTGCGCTGGCGCTGGACGAAATCCCCGCTTTGATCGAGGACTACCGCATCGCTGCGCGCAACGCCATCGATGCCGGTTTCGATGGTGTGGAAGTGCACGCGGCCAACGGCTACCTGCTCGACCAGTTCCTGCGGGACGGCTCCAACCGGCGCACCGACGCGTACGGCGGCGACATCGAAAATCGCACCCGCCTGCTGACCGAAGTGGTGCAGGCGATCGCCGACGAGATCGGCGCCGAACGCACCGGTGTGCGGCTGTCGCCGGTCACACCGGTGTACGGCATGCATGACTCCGATCCGCAGCCGCTGTTCGAACGTGCGGTGGAGCGTCTCAACCTGATCGGCGGGCTGGCCTTCGTGCACGTGATCGAAGGCGCAACCGGCGGTGCCCGCGACAACGTCGCCTTCGACTATGCCGCGCTGCGCGCAAAGTTCGACGGCGCCTGGATCGCCAACAACAGCTACGACAAGGCGCTGTCCGACCACGCCATCAACAGCGGTTACGCCGATGCGATCGCCTTCGGCCGGCCGTTCATCGCCAACCCGGATCTGGTGCGTCGCCTGCGCGAGAACGCCCCGTTGGCCGAGCTCGACCAGGCCACCCTGTACGGCGGCGGTGCCAAGGGCTACACCGACTACCCCGCCCTGCCGAACTGAGCGCGGCTGCAAGACGCCTGCGCTCACCGCCAGGCAGGCGCGGCCGATGTCCGGAATCGGGATGTACCACGCGTACATTCCGGTTGCTGCGCGCCGTCCGCACTCACCTGACGCCTGCTCGCTCCGTTTTGTCAGCCGCACCAGGTCTCGCCGCCACAGCGGATCGACCGGTCCGCACGCGCACGTTGGACATGAGCACGTCGCCGGCCCGGTATTTCGTGCAAGCGCGATACGCATCCCTTGCCCGATCGCCTAGCGCTAGGCGGCGGCCATCGTGCATCTGCCAACTCAATCGTTGAACCGGCGCGCAAGGCCAGGCGCTTGTGCGTGTATTCGCCCCAGGCTCGGCGAATACGCAAACGCGTACACAGCACGCCCCCCTCGCAACGCGGATGCCTTCGCAACGTAGCCATACCGGTAGCAACCACATGACGCGTACACCCGGCCCCGCTAGGATCGTGCCGACACTGCCCTCTGGAATGCCGATGCGGCCCCTGCTCACTGCCATTGTTTTTTGCACGCTGCTGGTCTGCGGGCCAGCGCTTGCGGTGCCGTTCTGGGGCGCGCGCCAGTCCAGCCCTGCCGAAACGGCGCCGGCCGACCTCAAGCCGGGCGAATGGATCTGGGGCGGCGTCAGCAAGGGCTGGGGGCCGATGGCGGTGATTGTCAGCCTCACCGAGCAACGCGCGTATGCGTATCGCAACGGCATCCTGATCGGCGTTTCCACCATCAGCTCCGGCAAGCCCGGGCACGAGACACCGACCGGTGTGTTCACCATCCTGCAGAAGGACAAGGACCACCGCTCCAACCTCTACAACGCCGCGCCCATGCCCTATCAGCAACGCCTGACCTGGGACGGCGTGGCCCTGCACGCAGGCGGCCTGCCCGGTTACCCGGAATCGCATGGCTGCGTGCATCTGCCGTCGGAATTCGCGCGGCTGCTGTTCGACAATTCCAACATGGGCATGGTGGTGGTGGTCGCGCAGGCCGGTGTGGATGCGGACGCGGTGGTGCATCCCCGTGCGCTCAGCCCGATCGACCCGGCCACCGGCGCGCAGCGGGCATTGCTGCCGCTGCCCAACGGCCAGAGCTTTGCATGGCAACCGGCGCTGGCACCCACCGGCCCGATCTCGATGCTGGTCAGCAGCAGCGATCAGCAACTGGTGGTGTATCGCAACGGCGTGGAAATCGGACGCGCGCAGGTGGCGTTGCGCGCGCAGACCGGCGCCGCGCCGCTGGGCACGCAGGCGTTCATCGTCGGCCAGGGCTTCCTGCCTGGCGAAGTGCCCGGCTTGCCCGGTCAACGCATGCCCAACTGGATGCGCATCGGCATCCCCGGCAGCAGCGCCGCGGCAGGACAGCCGCTGGATGCCGACACCATCGCGCGGCTGCAGGTGCCGCCGGCATTCCTTGCCGGCCTGCTGCCGCTGCTGACGCCTGGTGTGGTGCTGGTGGCCACCGACCAACGCATCCTTCCCGAAACCACCGGCGGCAAGCTGCAGGTGCTGGATTCGGACCCGCCCGAGGCGCCCTGAGCGCAGGCTGCGCCGCGTTATCACGGCGGCGAGTTGCAAGCTGCGCGTGAGCTCGCGCGCACATGCGTGCAGCCCAGCATCGGCATGCACTCGTATGCGCTGGCGGTGCCGAGCACTGGCCGCCCGCCCGGCGTCGTTGAGCGCGCGACCCGACGCGCGTTGCTGCGATTGTCAGCGCGACCTGCTTGGCAGATGATGCGGACATCCCTCATTGCCAAGGATGTGCGTGATGCGTTTACTCACTGCGGTTCTGCTCGGCAGCACGCTATTCGGTTACGCGTCATCCACCGCAGCGGCCGAGTCGCTGCGCCCTGCCGCACCAAACGCCGAATGCCTGGATGCGCGCAAGGTGACGGAGCTGCATCAAGCCGATCCGCGCACACTGGCAGTGGCCGAACAGGGCGGGCGGCTGTTCCGCATCAGCCTGGCGCAGGACTGCCCGCTACTGGCCGCACAAGCGGATGCGAGCCTGCTGGCGGCGCACGGCTGGGTCTGCAACGGTGCGCCGGCATACGTGAGCTCGGGCCAGCAGCACTGCGCGGTCAGCCAGATCGCCACACTGAGTGCGCGCGAATACGCCAGTGCGGCACGACAACGCGACAGCGGCATTCCGACCCTGGACGGGGTCAGCGTGCGCGAAGCGCGCCGGCGCAATTTCGCCGGCTCGTCCAGCTACTGCTTCAATCCCAGCATGCTGCGTTCGTGGTCGGAAGACGGCCAGGGCCTGGTGGTGGAAGTCTCGCCACGTCACCCCGGCACGCATCGCCACTACCGTGTCGAACTGATGGACAGCTGCCGAGAACTCAGCGGCGCGCCGCCGATCCGCTTCGTCTCCGGCATGGGCCTGAATGCGATCTGCGGCAATCCCGGCGACAAGGTCGATGTGCTCGACGAAATGGCGCTTGCCGGCGCGGCTGCCGGATCCGGCCAGCAGGGCGATCTGAGCACCACGCGTGGCGGCCTGGCCGCGCGGATGCGCCAGAGTTGCACAGTGGCGGCGGTGTATCCGCGCGATTGAGCATGCCGCAACGTAGGAGCGCGCGTGCGTGCGATGAGGCGGTATCGATACCGCTTCATCGCGCGCAAGCGCGCTCCTACACACGCTGCAGGCGGTGTTGCAGCCTCCGCAACAGCCTCAGGCCTTGCGCAGGAAACAAGTCTTCAGCACCAGGCCCTTGATCTTTTCCGAATTGCCTTCGATGTGCTCGGCATCGTCCTCGACCAGGCGGATGTTGCGGATCAGCGTGCCCTGCTTGAGCGGAATCGATGAGCCCTTGACCTTCAGGTCCTTGATCACGGTCACCGTGTCGCCGGCCTGCAGCAGGTTGCCGTTGCTGTCGCGCACCACCGTCGCAGTCGCGGCGGACTCGCCCGCGCTCCATTCGAAGCCGCAGTCTGCGCAAATCAGCAACGCGCCATCGGCATAGGTATTGTCCAGGCCACATTGCGGGCAGGCGGGAACGGAAGACATGCGATTCCTAGGTTCAAAATGGGCGTGGATTGTAGCCTCCCGGCCGCGCGATCACGTCTCCGGCACGGCGCCGGCGCGATAGTGCAGCGCTTGTCGAATGCCCTGCAGGTCGCACGTGCCCAACCCATCGGTTCCCCAAGCCCCCGGCGCTGCGCCAGGATCCACCGCGCCTGCGGCTGGCAAACCGGGCGCGGCAAAGAAAACCGGCTCGCATCTGGTCGTCTATGTCGCGCTGGCCGGCAACCTTGCCATCGCGATCGCAAAATTCATCGCCGCAGGCATTTCGGGCAGCTCGGCGATGCTCAGCGAAGGCGTGCACTCGCTGGTGGACACCGTCAACGAAGTGCTGCTGCTGTATGGCCTTCGCCGCGCCGCGCAGGCCCCCTCGCCGACCCATCCGTTCGGCTACGGGCGTGAGCTGTACTTCTGGAGTTTCATCGTCGCGCTGCTGGTCTTCGCGATGGGCGCAGGCGTGTCGCTGTACGAGGGCATCGTGCATCTGCGCAATCCCGAGCCGGCCAAGAGCCATCTGCTCGCCTACATCGTGCTCGGTGTATCGATCGTGTTCGAAGGCATTTCCTGGGTGGTGGCGCTGCGCGAATTCCGCGCCAAGAAGGGCCGCATGGGCTATTTCCAGGCATTCCGGCAGAGCAAGGATCCCAGCACGTTCACCGTGCTGCTCGAAGACAGCGCCGCCTTGATCGGTTTGTTCATGGCGGTGCTTGGCCTGGCCGGCGCACAGCTGCTGGACATGCCCGAACTCGATGGCATCGCCTCGATCGGTATCGCCTGCGTGCTGGCCTTCACCGCATTCCTGTTGGCGCGCGAAACCAAGGGCCTGCTGATCGGCGAACCCGCGCATGCGCACGTCACCGAATCGCTGCTGCGCATTGCCGCCAGCGATCCGGATGTGCGCGCCGCCAACGGCGTACTGACCATGCAGATGGGGCCGAACCAGGTGGTTGCCGCGTTGAGCGCCGAGTTCGAAGACAGCCGCACCACGCCACAGATCGAAGCCTGCGTCGGGCGCATCGAAGCGGCCGCCAAGCGTCAGCACCCCGAGCTCACCGCGCTGTTCATCAAGCCGCAGACGCCGGAAACCTGGCACGCGCGCCGCGCCCAGATCGAACGTGGCGCCGAGAAGGATTAGCGCACGGCAGGGCGTGGAATGCGTGCATCGCCACGCGGCCAAACGCCGCGCGTGACGCGCATCGATCGGCTCATCTTCGCACCGACGCATCGCGCAGGAAGCAGCTGCATCGCAGCGGTGACATCGTCACCACCAAGCTGATCCTCGCCCTAACCGCAGCCCCGGCTGCGGTTGCATCATCCGGGTCGATTGCCTACGGTATGCGGGCACCACCTCTTGGCGTCGTGAGTCAGCCGACGCATCCCACTCGATCACAAGTCATGGAGGTTTCCGATGGAAATCAGCCAGGGTCGCGTTGCGACCATTCATTACACCCTTTCCGACGACAGCGGCCAGGTCCTGGACCGTTCGACGCCGGACACGCCATTGAGCTACCTGCACGGCGCCGGCAACATCGTGCCCGGCCTGGAACAGGCGCTGGACGGCAAGCGCGTCGGCGAGACACTCACTGCCGATGTCGTGCCCGAACAAGGCTATGGCCCGCGCCATGAGCAGTTGATCCAGCAGGTGCCGCGCAAGGCGTTCCCGACCGATGTCGAGGTCGTGCCGGGTGTGCAGTTCGAGGCGCGCACCCAGCAAGGCCCGGTGCTGGTCACCGTCACCGAGGTGGGCCCGGAGCAGGTCACCGTCGACGGCAACCATCCGCTGGCCGGGCAGACCCTGCATTTCGCGGTCGAAGTCATCGAGGTGCGCGAAGCCACCACCGAAGAACTGAACGAAGGCCAGGTCGCCAGCGTCGCGGCCTGATGGGGTGCGCCGCGTGCCTGCGGGCATGCGGCAGTTCGGCTGCTGCGACGTCCGAACGCAGCGCGATGGGCGTCGCCGGCGGCAGAAGTAGTAAAGTGCGCGGCCCGCTCACAGGCCCGCTTGCATGAAACTCGGCATCGACTTCGGTACCAGCAACTCCGCCGCTGCGGCGATCGTCGATGGCCAGGTGGTACCGGTGCGCTTCGGCGAGGCCCTGCAGTTCCGCACCACGGTGTATTTCCCCGAGACCATGCGCGACCCGGACGATTTCAGCCTGACCCCGGCGCTGGAGTACGAAGTCGAACGGCTGATCGACTCCGGCCGTCGCGACGCCGCCGCGGCTGGCCGCACGTCCAGCAACGACAGCCTGCGCCGCGACGCGATCCGCATCGTGCGCCGCCAGTGGATGGAAGAGCAGGTGCGCGAGCCGCGCAGCTCCGCCGCCCTGCTGCAGAACGCGGTCTACGGCGACGAAGCGCTGGATGCATATTTCCTGGAAGGCGAAGGCAGCCTGGTGCAGAGCCCCAAATCGATGCTGGGCTATAACCTGCATCCGCGTGCGCGCCAGACCATCACCGGCATCGCCACGCATGTGCTGGAACACATCCGGCTCACTGCCTCGCGCCAGTTCGACTTCAATATCCGCAGCGCCACGCTGGGCCGCCCGGTGCAGTTCCGCAGTTCCATCGGCGAGGCCGGCAACGCGCAGGCGCTGGAGATTCTGCAGACCGCCGCCATCGCGGCCGGCTTCGACAGCGTGGATTTCCTCGAAGAACCCGCAGCGGCCGCGATGCATTACCACGTCAGCCACGACAGCCGTCACGACACCGTGGTGGTGGACATCGGCGGCGGCACCACCGACATCGCCCATGCCAGCGTCGGCGGCAGCGCCGCGCCGCAGGTGCACCGCGCCTGGGGCATCGCGCGCGGCGGTACCGATATCGATCTGGCGCTGAGTCTGGCCGCCTACATGCCGCTGTTCGGCCGCGGCATCACCCGCGTGCCCACCCACCATTACGTGGAGGCGGCGATGGTGCAGGACATGACCCGCCAACGCGAATTCCGCCTGCACAAGTACCAGGACGTCCCTGCCCCGTTCGACAAGCGCCTGCAGGCGCTGCAGGACACCGGCAACACCGCGCGCCTGTACCGCGGCGTGGAAGCCTGCAAGATCGCGCTCAGCGAGCGCGACCAGCACCAGGCCGGGCTGGACTTCATCGAACGCGGGCTGGAGGTGGAGGTGCAGGCCAGCGCGCTGGTTGCGTCCGCTTCCAGCTACCTGGGCGAACTGGAAGGCTTGCTTGCACAGGTCCGTGCCGACCTGGACGCGCCGCCGGCCACGCTGTTCCTCACCGGCGGCATGTCGCGTGCCGGCTATATCCGCGACACGGTGGCAGCCGCGTTCCCGGAATCGCGCCTGGTGCAGGGCGATCCGTCCTTCGGTGTGGTGCAGGGCCTGGCCTGGGCGGCGGCACGCCAGGCCCGTCCGTCGGACGGTTAGGCAACGCGGGCGCCTATCCGTTACAATGCACGGTTGCTGCACACCGCTTAGCCGGCTTGTCAGCAAGGCACGCTTGCCGTGCCGCCGCGATTGCGCACCGAACGCGACCGCACTTCTCGACACCGCTTCCGCGCGCGCCACCCTAGCCGCACGCGGTGTCATCGCACTTCCCCGCTACAGGAGGCCACATGGCACGTCCCGCGACCAAGCAGAAATCCCAGCCCAGCATCGCTCGCAGCGAAGGCAAGTCGCAGCCGCTCAGTCGTGAGCGCATCGCTGCCGACATCGCCGCGTTCCGCAAGACCGGCGGCCGGATCGAAGTGCTCACCACCAACTTCGGCCCTGCGCGTAACGATGGCGACAAGATCGCCTAAGCGTCACCCGCCACAAGCCGAAGCGTTGTACCGACGTGCCACCGCAAGGTGGCACGTTCGTTTCCGGCCGCAGTTGGCGCAGCCGCTCAGTTGCCGTAATCGATGCGCACCGAACCGGAATGCGACTCGAGCTTGATGTCACCATTGCCGGCACCCAGCCGGGTTCTCAGGCTCTTGCCCGGGCCGTACTCCGGCCGCTCCACCTGCCCGGCCACCGAACGGATGTCGCCGCTGAACACCTCTACCTGCAGCGCTGCCGACACGTTGCGCGGCACGCCCAGGCTGATCGCGCCACTGACGCTCTCTGCAGCGATGCTGCCGCCCGGCGCCAGACCGGCCACCGTCAGCGCCGTTGCGCCGGACACGCTCTCGGCGCGCAGCTGCGATACCTGCCCCGCGCCGACCCGGATCTGGCCGGAAACGGACTCGACCGACACTACGCCGCTGGCGCCGGCCGGCGCATCGATCTGCCCGCTGACCGTGCCCAGGCTCAGCCGTGCGCTGGCCACCGTGCTGCGCAGCGCGCCGCTGACGGTTTCCAGTTGCGCTTCCCTGGCGCGTCCGGCTGCGACCACGTTGCCGCTGACCGACTTGAGCTGCAACCGCGCCAGATCGACCTGATCGACATCCACCGAGGCACTCACCGCCTCCACCTCCAGCAGCGCCGCGCGCGGAACCCGCAGCTCCAGTTGAGCCCCCCTGCTGTTGCGGTTGCTACGCGGGTAGATCACCTCGAACTGCAGCCGGTCCGGACTTTCATCCACCTCCAGGCGTTGCCCTTCGCCCAGGGTACCGGTCAGCGCCACGTCGTCGCGGTCCCAGCCGCGCACGCGGATCTGCCCGGCGATGTTGTCCAGCTCCACGCGCCCGCCGCGCGTTAGTGGATGACTCTGCTTCACGGTGGTCTGCGCTGCCGCCGGCAGTGCGCAAAACGCAATCAGCAACAACACGGATAGATGGGCGTAACGCATGGGCATGCTCCTCAGCTTGGAAAGGACGTCTCGCCCTGCGAGGCGAGACGGGTCAGTTGCAGGCGCTTGGCATAGGTGCGTTGCAGCTGCGACAACAGGAATGCAGAGCGCGGACTCTGCGCAATGGCGTGGTGGATGGCCTGCGCACTCTGGTCCAGCTCGGCCAGCGCCGGGCGCAGATCGGCCGGCACCTGCTGCACCGGCACTGCGTCGATGGCCTGCTGGTATTGCCCGGCCATTGCCTGTGCCTGCGCCACCAGGCCAGGGCGCGCCGACGCTGGCGCTGACGCCTGCGTCGAGCGATCGAGCCCTGGCACGATCGCCACCATGGCCAGCGCAGCAGCAAGCGCCACACCGAACGCGGGCCAGGCCCAGGCACGCTGGCGGCGCGGCTGCAGGGCAACCACGTTGGTGTGCGGCGTCAGTGCGGGCGCGATGCGCTCCCAAAGCTGTGCCGGTGGCTGACGTTGTTGCGGCAACGCACGCAGACGCGCGGACAACGCAGCGTCATCGGTTGCGTGCGAATCAAGCGGATCGTGGTTCATGCAATATCTCCCAGCCGCACGCGCAGCAGGCCGCGCGCGCGATGCAGTTGCGCCTTGGAACTGCCGACCGCCATCTGCAGTTCGTCGGCAATTTCCTGATGTTTCCAGCCCTCGATGTCGTGCAACACCAGTACCGCGCGTGCGCGCGGCGGCAGCGTTTCCAGCGCGCGCTCCAGATCCATCTGGGTGGCCTGGCAGGCTGCGGCACCTGGAATGGCAGCGAGGATCTCGCCATCGACATCGTCCACCATCTGATCGCCCGCAACCGAGCGCGCACGCAGCTCCATCAGGGCCGTATTGACGGCTAGCCGGTGCAGCCAGGTGCCCAGCGCGCTCTGGAAGCGGAACTGCGGCAAGGCCTTCCATGCGGCAATGAAGGTCTCCTGCAGCACATCGTCGGCACGCGCCGCATTGCCGCCGCATAGCCGCCACACCACCGCGTACAGGCGCGGCGCATGACGGCGGTAGATGGCCTCGTAGGCGGTGCGATCGCCGCCTGCGGCGGCACGCGCCATCGCCGCATCGTCGCGTCCGGCCGGACCGTCACAAGCTGAGGCATCGATGGGCATGGAGGTGTCGAGCATATCCACTTCGATGCGCCGGGCAGCGCAAAGGTTTAAACCGCGCCCAGGTATTTTTTCGAGCACGGTTCCAGTAGCGACCGACCGGCCTACTGCGCCGCCGCCCGGCGGGCGCGGCCGGTGGTCGGAATCGGCATGGACCCGTAGTGCCACTTCGGTTCCGAGCGTGCCGTTCTTACCCACCTGACGACTGCTCGCTCCATTTTTAGCCGCTCTAAACCTTTTCGCCGGCCGCCGCATCCAAGCCTGCGATGGCGCAATCCTGCGCCGCATCGTTTGCCGGGAGCACGGCCGTTGGCCGCTCCAGGCGCAGGCCCCCTGATCGGACGTCGCCATGCCGCATGTTCTCGGAATACTGCTGAGCCTGTGCTCCACCCAGTGCCCGGCCCCGCTGCCGATGGATGCAGTGCAGCTCACGTTGACGCCTGCGCGCCTGCAGGCCTGCCTGCTGTACTTGCCGTCGACGCGGTTGTCATGCGTCGAGCTGAACTCACCGGCACACTGGTTGCCGGTGCGCCGCGCCGAGCAGCTGTGGCGGCGCGTTGTCGCGTTGTCCGCGCATGGCCGCAGTTCAACACGTTGACCGGTTGCAGCGTCATCATGAATTTCGGTCGCTGCTGGATCGCCGTGTTGGCCTCCATCAATGCGCATGGCAGCGAGCGCCCCGGCCACGTACAGCTGAGATGCGGCAATCCATCGCAGCACCCTTGAATCAAGCTCGCTGCCGCCACCGCTGAGCGCGCGTTCACCCCGCGCACCAGCTGCGCAATGACGCCCCCGTTACAATGGACGGTCTCTGTGAACCAGCACGATCCGATGTCCGCGTCCGATGCTTTGCCCACCATGATCCGTAGCCTGCTGCCGCACTGGAATCCGCAGTGGCTGACCGTGGCAGTGCTGACGGTCCAAATCGTGCTGATCCTCACCGTTGCCGCGCTAGTTCGGTTACTGCTGCGGCAAGTGCTGCGCCGCCTGTGTACGCGCTACAGCCTGCCGGCGGAAATGATGATCGGCATCCGTCGCGTGGGCAGCTTCGTCATCTCCGTCACCGCGGTGCTGACGGTACTGAACGTGCTGGGCGTATCCAGCGGCACCTTGTGGACCGCGTTCACCGGATTCGCGGCGGTCGGTGCCGTGGCGTTCTTCGCGGCATGGAGCGTGCTGTCCAATATCTTCTGCACCTTCCTGATCATCACCACGCGCCCGTTCCGCCTGCACGACCACATCGAGCTGCTGGAAGGCGGCGACAAGCCCGGCCTGAAGGGCCGGGTGATCGACATCAACGTCATTTACACGACCCTGGAAGAAACCGGCGACCACGCCGGCAGCGTACTGCAGGTTCCCAACAGCCTGTTCTTCCAGCGCACCACGCGCCGTTGGCGCGAGACCAGCCACTTCAACGCCAACTGAGAGCGTCTGAAAAGACGTAGTGAGCCGTTATCGGGGGACTCGGTCGGCGCGTCGCAAGGACACGACGTGCGAATGTCGCATGTAGATCAAAGCGATGGCCGCAGCCGCTTTGCGGCAAGCGCAGTCGTTTGCCAGTTGCGCTGAAGCCGCGTGCAATCAACGCAGCTGGCTGTCCTTGCTGCCCCGACGGTTGTAGCCGCCTTGCGCCGCCTGCTCCTGGTCGTGCGCCTGCTGACAGTTCACGCACAGGTGCACGCCCGGCACTGCCTTGCGGCGCGCCTCGGGGATGGGTGCATCGCACTCCTCGCAGTGAGTCAGGCTCGGACCCTGATGCAGCTGGCTCCGCGCGCGCTTGATCGCATCCTCGACGGTCGCATCGATCTGGTCCTGCACCGCCCCATCACCTGCCCATCCGGTCGCCATGTTCGCCTCGGCTTGTCTGCTCAGAACTCAAATATGGGCATGCGCCCGGGCAAATCCAAGCCGGGCGTGCACAGCGCGCTCAAATCAGGTGCTTTAGCATCCGCCCATTCGCACTCTTCGAGGAAGTCGCAATGGAACAACACGTCCACCCATTCTCCGAATTATTTGCCCAGTTGGGCCTGCCGTCGGATGAGGTCAGCATCCGCAGCTTCATCGACGAACACTCTCCGCTGCCGGGCGACATGCGCCTGGAGGAAGCGCCCTTCTGGACACCGGCGCAGGCGCAGCTGCTGCGTGAAGAGCGCCTCGACGATGCCGACTGGATCGTGACCATCGATCAACTCAATATCGCCTTGCACACCACTGCCGAAGACACTGGCATCTGACCCGCGCAAGAACGCAGCGAGTGTCCTGCGCTAGACCTCGCTCTGCGGCCCCGCTTGTCATTGCGTTGGTTGATCAGCTTGCAGGAACAAAAAAAGGAGCGGCCACTGGCCGCTCCTTTGCACTCCGGGCGATGTAGCCGGCATGCGAACCGCATACCGATGCACGCCTCGGGCGTCAGGTCACCTTTTTGGCGATCGTCATGCCGAGTACGAACAGCACGGTGGCGATGATGATGCCGGCCCAGAACAGGAACTTGGCAATCCCCATTGCAGCGCCCGCCATGCCGCCAAACCCGAGCGCACCGGCAATCAGTCCGATGATGGCGAAAATAATGGCCCACTTGATCATGTTTGTTGTCTCCTCATCCGGCACGGTGCCGTGTTCAGTCGTGTGCTTGCGCAGTCGTGCCGCAAAACATGCGCTGCACGCTACGCATCCGGATGTGCCGCATTCGTGAATACGCCTGACACATGACGCCACAATCGCGTGTGCAGATTCGCCAGCAGCGCCTGCATCGGCGATCATGCGCAGCTCGCAGCAATCGATTGGCATGGACACTCTTCGCTATCTCGCCGGTTACCCGCCCGCCGTCCTGGATCAGGTGCGCGAGCTGATCGCGCAGGACAAACTTGCCCTGGTGCTGGCACGCCGCTACCCGGATCGCCACAGCATCCGCACCGACCGGCAGTTGTACGACTACGTCAAGGCCATGAAGGAGAGCTACATGCGCTCCTCGCCCCCCCTGCACAAGGCGCTCTACGACAACCATCTGCAGGTGGTGAAGCATGCGCTGGGCACGCATACGGCAATCTCGCGCGTCCACGGCAGCCGGCTCAAGGCCAGCCGCGAGATCCGCATCGCCTCGATCTTCCGCGATGCACCCGAACCGTTCCTGCAGATGATCGTCGCCCACGAGCTGGCGCATCTGAAAGAGGCCGATCACAACAAGGCCTTCTACCAGCTGTGCAACCACATGAGCCCGGACTACCATCAACTGGAGTTCGACCTGCGCCTGTATCTGACCCACCTGGCGCTGTCCACGGACGCTTGATCGCGCACCGACAAGGCAAGGCAGCCCATCGCCGCGACCACCCGTCCGTAGCGACCGGTCGCCCGCCGGGGACGCGCGACCTGCACTGATCTCGGCGAGCCCGCCGTCGACCTATGCGGGCCGCATCGGCGCTCGCATGGGATCAGGCACGACAGGGTTGCCGGCCTCTCCTAGAATGCCTCCATGCAGGCACCGTCCCTCCAGCAGCTTACCCAGGCCGCACAGACCGCCCACCCTGCAGCAATGACGGCGCTGGCACATGCATTGGTGCGCACCGGGCAGCCCGAGCAGGCGCTGGCCTGGTACACGCGCAGCGCTGCCGCAGGCGATGCCGGCGCGCAGATCGAAGCCGGCCGCATGCTGGCCTACGGTGTGGGTTGCGAGGTGGACCTGGCCCGTGCGCAGGAACACTGGCAACACGCCGAGCGCCAGGATGTTGCGGCAGCGCACTATCTGTTGGCGACCGTGGCCGTCACCGACGCCCTGTTGGTGCTCGACACGCAGGCGCAATCCCGCTTGCATGCAGCGGCCGCAGCCAACTACCCGCCTGCGCTGCGCGCGCTGGCCATCCAGCACGGCCGGATCGATCACCCCGCGCAGCAACGCAGCTGCGTTGCCTTGCTGGAGCGCGCCGCCGCAGCCGGTGACGCATTGGCTGCCGCGCTACTGGCCGAGCGCCTGCTGCGTGGCGAAGGCGTCCCGCCGCAACCCGACGCCGCGGCGCAGCTGCTGCGGCAATTGCAGCCGCTGGGTATCGCCGCGGCGCCTGCCGTGCAGATCACACCGCCGGATCCGCTCGTCGACGATCCGCGCATCCGTTTTGCTGCCCGACATGTCGCAACGCGCCGCCACGACGCGCCCATGATCGAAGAAGTCTGCGGCGTGCTGTCTGCCGACGAGTGCCGCTTGTTGATGTTGCTGGCGCGGCCGCACCTGCGCGCCTCCGAAGTGGTCGACCCCGACGATGCGCGCACGCGCCGCGCGCCTATCCGCACCAGCCGCGGTGCCACCCTGGACCCCATCCTCGAAGACTTTGCCGCGCGTGCGGCACAGGCGCGCGTGGCGGCCTGTGCGCAGCTGCCGCTGACCCATGCCGAAGCGCTGTCGGTGCTGTGCTACGCGCCGGGTGAGCAGTACCGCGCGCATCGCGACTACCTGCCGCCCGGCACGATCGCGGCCGACCGCCCCACTGCCGGCAATCGCCTGCGCACCGCCTGCGTCTACCTCAACGACGTCGACGCGGGGGGCGACACCGACTTCCCGGTCGCGGGCGTGCGCGTGCGTCCACGTGCCGGGTCGGTGGTGTGCTTCGACAATCTGCATGCCGATGGCCGCCCCGACCCGGACTCGCTGCACGCCGGCCTGCCGGTCAGCGCAGGAAGCAAATGGCTGGGAACGCTGTGGTTCCGGCAGCAGCGCTATCGGCATTGGTGAACAGATTCATACACTAGCCCCCGCCGACGTGGTTTAAAATGTTGCAGCGCGACGTGATCGGACAGGGTCTGCAGACGTCGCGTTTTTGTTTCCCATTGCACGGGTTCCGGCCCGGCCTCAGGGAAGGCACATCACGCAGCCCCGCGGAGCCTTCGATGCTTTTCGAAACCCTCGACACCACCGGCCACGAGCAGGTGATTTTCTGTCACAACCGCGACGCCGGCCTTAAAGCGATCATCGCGTTGCACAGCACCCGTCTCGGGCCCGCGCTGGGTGGCGTGCGCATGCGCCCCTACCCCAACAGCGAGGCGGCGCTGGACGATGCGCTGCGGCTCAGCCGCACCATGACCTACAAGAACGCGCTGGCGGGATTGAATGTCGGCGGCGGCAAGGCGGTGATCATCGGCGACCCAAAGAGTGACAAGAGCGAGGCGCTGTTCCGCGCATTCGGCCGTTTTGTCGACACCCTGGGCGGGCGCTACATCACCTCCGAAGACGTCGGCACCGACGTCAACGACATGGAACAGATCTACCTGGAGAGCGAGTACGTCACCGGCGTGCACCAAGTGCATCGCGGCTCCGGCGACCCGGCCCCGTTCACCGCCTACGGTGCGTTGCAGGCGTTGATGGCCTCGCTCAATCGCAGGCTCGGCCACGAGGAAGTCGGCAAGACCAGCATTGCGATCCAGGGCCTGGGCCATATCGGCATGGAGCTGGTGAAGCTGCTCAAGGAACGCGGCGCCAAACTGTATGTGGCCGATCTGAACCCGGCGCTGGTGGATCGCGCGGTGGCCGAATACGGTGCCGAAGCGGTCAGCATCGAGGAGATCTACCAGGTGCCGGCCGATGTATTCGCACCCTGCGCGCTGGAAGGCGCGATCAACGAAGACACGTTGCCGCGGCTGAAGGCCAAGATCATCTGCGGCACCGCCAACAACCAGCTCGCCAGCGCCGCCATCGGCGAAGAGCTGCACAAGCGCGGCATCCTGTATGCACCCGATTACGTGGTCAATGCCGGTGGCGTAATGAACGTGTCGCTGGAGATCGACGGCTACAACCGCGAACGTGCGATGCGCCTGATCCGCAGCATCTATCACAACCTGGAAAAGGTCTTCGACCTGTCCTCCCGCTTGGGCGTCGCGCCGCAGCAGGCGGCCGACCAGATTGCCGAGGCGCGTATCGAGGCGATCAGCAAACTCAAACTGCCGCTGGGCCGCACCGCACCGCGCTTCCTGCACAAGCTGCGCGGCGAGTGACCCACCTGTCCAGGCATCTTGCCTGGACAGATGAACCACCGATCAGGCGCGCCGATCAGAAATCGGCGCTGTAGCGCAGGCTCAA
Source organism: Xanthomonas sp. NCPPB 1826 (assembly GCF_056725285.1). Taxonomy (NCBI): domain Bacteria; kingdom Pseudomonadati; phylum Pseudomonadota; class Gammaproteobacteria; order Lysobacterales; family Lysobacteraceae; genus Xanthomonas; species Xanthomonas sp. NCPPB 1826. The sequence goes on along the minus strand of NZ_CM161521.1, from coordinate 1,634,489 downwards.
CGCGCGATCGTCACCACGCTCGCCCACTCGCTGGTCGTAGCCGAAGCGCAACTGGCTCTGCGGCCCCAACGGCGCGGCCGCGGTGATGCCGAACAGACCACCCGAGCGCGCCGGCTGCATGCCGCGCAACGGCGCCCATGCGTCCACGCCGATGAAGCTGGCATCCAGCGTCAGGCCTTCGCTGCTCAACGCCTGCTGCCATTCGGCATAACCGCCCAGCTGCACGCCGCGCCAGCGATAGGACGAACGCAGGCCGGCCAGCACCTGGGTGCGCGAGGAGGTGCTGGCATCGGCACGCAAGCCGAAGCCGTCGCCACCGCTTTCGCGGAATCCCTCGCTGCGCAGACGCACGTAATCCAGCCCCATGTAGGGCGTCAGGCTGGCGCGCGCGCCACCCAGGCGATACCCGGTTTCCAGGTTGCCGCTGAGGTAACTGCCGCTATAGTCGCTGAAGGCACTGCTGCGGTCTTCGCCCAACTGCAGGCTGCGCTCGATCTGCCGGTTGACGTTGCCGAAACCCAACTGGCTCAGCGTGTACGCCGACCCCAGCGTAGTACCCCAGTACAGCTGCCCCTGCACCTGCCGATCGCGCCCGCGTGCACCGTCCAGATCGCCCAGGCTGTTGGAGCGCGTTTCGCCGAAGGCAAAGCCGGTGACTGCGCCCGACGCCAGGCGCAGGTCGTTGCCCATCATCCAACCGGAGGTGGCAAATCCTGCAGTGGTCACGCCACCCTCGCCCGGCCCACCGAGCGCACGCTGCCAGACACCCAGCATGCGCGGTTGCTGCGACAAGCCATCGAAATGCGAGGCCAACGCACGCCTGCCCAGATCGATGGTGTCGAAGGTCATCGCTGCCGACTCGGCATGCGCGCGGCCGGACAGACTGCGCAGCGAATCGGCGGCAGCCTTGGCATCCGGCGACTGCTGCAACGCCGCTGCGGCGCGGATGAACCCGCTGCTGATGCCGCCAGTGCCCTGCAGTTGCTGCGCATCCACCTGCTGGAACGCCTGCTCGACGCGGATTGCCGAATCCATCGCTGCCGTGCCGGTCATGCCCAGCGTGGCGGCGACGGCGGTGGCATTCAAGCTGCGCAAGGCAAGGTAAGCCGTATTGCTGTCGTACGTCAGCGAGGCATCAAGAAAAGTCACGGCCGCGCCGCGGCTGAGCGTGTCGAACGTACCCTGCAACCCGCTGCTGGCCTGCAACAGCGTGTAGGTCGCGTTGTCGACCACGTAATCGCGGCGGCCGAGCACTTGCAGATCACCTGCAATCGTCGCGGTCCCGGTCACGTTCACCCGGTCGCCCACGTTCAAGGCAAGGCGACCGTTACTGGCCTGGGTGTAGTTGCCCGCGATCGACAGCGTCGCACTGTTGACCTGCAGGGTGCCGGCGTTATCGACGCGTCCGCCGATCCTGCCCGCACCGATCAACGTCGCACCATTGGCGATACCAACGCGCGCACTCTGCAGACTGGCCGTCTGCAAGGTGCCGCCCAGCACCTGGGTGTCGCCGTTGAACGTATTGGCGCCACTGCTCAACACCAGCGTACCGGTGCCGCGTTTGGTCAGACCACCCGTCCCACTGATGTCGTTGGCCCAGGTGGAACGCAAGGTGTTGACGGTGACATCCACCGTGCCCCAATCAAAGCGCGCCGGCCCCAGCACCGCCTTGCCGACATTGAGCAGGCCGTAGCCGAAGGTCGGGTCGACGCCGGCCGCGCCCAGATCGGTGGCCGTTCCCAATAGCGTCTGCCGCACCAGATCGTTGCTGAAGTACGGAAACGCCTGCCACACCAGCGCAGCCGCACCGGAGACCAACGGCGCCGCAAACGAGGTGCCGCTGCCGTAGAAGTAGCGGATATTGCTGGCGGTCGCATCGGGGTCGAGGAACATCGAGGTGCCCGGCGCAACCAGGCAATAGCGCATCGCCACGCCACAGGCATTGGAGTACGAGGCCAGCTGCGTAGGATTGGCGGTGTCCAGCGCAGCGACGACCAGCCAGCCGCGCTCCAGATCGGCGGCAGGCAGCGTGCCATTCGGGCCCGGTTGGCTGGGCAGCGCAGCGGTATCGGACGGTTGCGATCGCGATTCGTTACCCGACGCAAACACCACCAACCCATCGTTGCCGATGACGAACGGCCGGTATTCCTGCGCAATCTGGTTGGTCACCGCCGGGTCGTTCCAATACAGACCGCCCCAGGAATTGTTCATGATGCGCACGCCGGCGCTGATCAGATCGGCATGCACCGGACCCAGACCAAGCGGGCCGTCGACCTCGTTGCCTTCGCCGCTACCGTCATCGTCCGGTGCTTCGTCGCTGATGATGCGTGCCGACACCAGGCCGGCGCCGCTGGCGATGCCGCCCGGCCACTGGCCCACTGCGCGCCCGGCTGCCAGCTGCGCGACCACCGTGCCGTGGCCCACCACGTCGCCCGCAGCGACGTTGTTCGTGCGCGGATCCACATAGATGAAGCTGTTGCTGACCCGTCCCTGCAAGGCCGGATGATTGGTATTGATGCCGGTATCGATCACGCCGATGCGATAGCCCGCACCGGTGAACCCCAATGCCTGCGCAGCGCGTGCGTTGGTCAGCGCCAGATGCGCGTCGAATGCAGGTTCCGGCGTCGTCGGCGGTGCCACCACCGGCGGCGGAGGCGGCGGCGGTGAAGTCGGCGGCGGTGGTGGCGGTGGCGACGTCGGTGGTGGTGCCGTCGGTGTGCTCGGACGAATACCACCGCCCCCACCACCGCCGCCACACGCGGTCAATGCCACGGCCAACGCCGAGGCCAGGACAGTCCTGGCGACGTCTATCTTCTTCATTTGGATGTTCTCCCCGAACCCATTCCATGGATAGGGCCCAATCCCGGGCCCGAACGCCGTCTTTATACTGCATCCTCACACGGCTGTCGCAGCTGATTGCGTAGCGAATGTCGCAGCGCCGGGAGCGTGCTGGCGCGAACCGAGCATGAGGCAGATAATCGTTTCACTTTAAACGGTATCTCCTTTATGTCCGACATCGTCATCGTTGCTGCCAAACGCACTGCCATCGGCTCGTTCCTTGGTCAATTCAACGGTGTGCCGGCGCCGACGCTCGCCGCCACTGCGATCCGCGGCGCGCTGGCGCAGTCCGGCGTCGCGCCGGCCGACATTTCAGAAGTCATCGTTGGCTGCGTCCTGCCGGCCAACCTGGGCCAGGCGCCCGCACGTCAGGCGGCCATTGCCGCAGGCATCCCCACCTCCACCGGCGCCACCACCATCAACAAGGTGTGCGGCTCGGGCATGAAGGCGATCATGTTCGGACACGATCTGATCAAGGCCGGCTCGGCCAGCATCGTGGTCGCCGGCGGCATGGAGTCGATGAGCAATGCGCCGCATCTGCTGCCCAATTCGCGCACCGGCAACCGCTACGGCAACTTCCAGGCGGTCGACCACATGGCCTGGGATGGTCTGACCAACCCTTACGACGGCCAGGCGATGGGCGTGTTCGGCGAGGCCACTGCCGAGAAGTTCGGTTTCAGCCGCGCCGATCAGGATGCGTTTGCGATCGCATCGGTCGAACGCGCGCAGGCTGCCCAGCGCAGCGGTGCGTTTGCCGATGAAATCGTTCCGGTCACCGTGGCCACGCGCAAGGGCGAGGTGGTCGTCGACAGCGACGAGCAGCCCGGCAAATCCGACATCGCCAAGATCCCGACCCTGAAGCCTGCCTTCAAGAAGGACGGCAGCGTCACCGCCGCCAGCTCGTCTAGCATCTCCGATGGCGCGGCGATCACCGTGCTGATGCGCGCAGACGAGGCGCAACGTCGCGGCATCGCACCGTTAGCGCGCATCGTGGGGCATGTCACCCACTCGCAGGAACCTGAGTGGTTCACCACCGCGCCGGTCGCTGCCATCCAGAAGTTGATCGGCAAGATCGGCTGGCAACTGGACGAGGTGGATCTGTTCGAAATCAACGAAGCATTCGCAGTGGTGGCGATGACGCCGATCGCCGAGCTGGGCATTTCGCACGACAGGGTCAACGTCAACGGTGGCGCCTGCGCTTTGGGGCATCCGATCGGCGCATCCGGCGCCCGCCTGGTGGTGACATTGGTGAATGCGTTGCGCACGCGCGGTGGCAAGCGCGGAATTGCGGCCCTGTGCATCGGCGGTGGCGAGGCGACTGCCATCGCTATCGAATTGATTTAATTGTTTTTAACGGCGATTTTGCAAAACTGAATGCGCGCACGCTTGACACTGGTCTTTGGACCGTCATCATGTCGGGGGCGCGCAATAGCGCGTTGCCTAATCTAACGACGAGGATTGAAACAATGACCATTAACAAGCTGCTGATCGCAATGGCTCTGGGCCTGGCCCTGACCGCTTGCTCGAAGCCGGAACAGGCTCAGGACGCTGCTGCTTCGGCTAACGAAGCTGCTGCCGACGCTCAGACCGCTGCTGACCAGGCTGCTGCCTCGGGCTCGCAGTCGGCTGACGCCGCTCAGGCTGCTGCCAACACCGCCGCTGCTTCGGCTGACACCGCTGCTGACGCTGCCCAGGCTGCTTCCGGCGCCGCCACCGACGCTGCTGCTGATCAGGCTGCCGACGCTGCCAAGACGGCTGAAAACACCGCCGAAGCTGCTAAGGACACCGCCGAAGAAGCCAAGAAGTAATCACTTCTTAGCTCCAAGCGAGTTCGGAAAAAGCCGCTGGTTTCCAGCGGCTTTTTCTTTGCCTGCGATTTATAGGCGCCTGACCAGCGTTGCCGTTCCTGCCCCGGAGCGGCTCCCTGTCGCGACGTGCACTGTGCATACCGCCCATTGGCTGAATGGCCGGCCGCGCATTGACGCCGGCTGCATCGGCCCGTGCATAAGCTCGCTCTTCCAACACCGGAACAGGAACAGGACCACCCATGAAGACGATCCGCATGCTGTCGCTGAGCGCCATCGCCGCTCTCACCCTCGCCGCTTGCCAGGGCCCTGACGCCGAGCAGGCGCAACGCGATGCTGCCTCCGCTGCCAAGCACGCTGCGGCTGCGACCGAACAAGCTGCCGATCGCGCCGCCGTGCAGGCCAAGGCCGCCACCGCCGATGCACGCGTGGCTGCACGCGAACTGGCCGCCGATGCGAGCCGCGCAACCGCCAATGCTGCAGACGCCACTGCCGACAAGACCCGCGAGATGGCCAACAAGGCCGAGCAGAACGCCGACAAGCACGACGCCGAACATCCGCAGCACTAATTGACCGTGTGACCGTATCAGCAGTTTGCGAACGCGCCGGCCAAATTGGGCCGGCGCGCTTGTTTCCCGCCAACGGCGACCTCGTGTTGTCGAGGCTGGCAGGCTAGCATTCGTCCATGCCCTCCTCTTTTACTGCGCGCCGCCGCAACCAGCTGGCGCTGGCGTTCTCTGCCCTGATCTTCATCGCCATCGGTATCGGCATCTTTGTCGGTGCCCGTCGCTCGTTGGCCGATGCAGCACTCGTCTCGCATACGCATGAAGTGATTGGCCGGGTCGACGAGATCCAGGCGCGTGTGCTGGACGCCGAATCGGCGCAGCGCGGCTTTCTGCTCACCGGCAACGATGCCTATCTGCTCGACTATCAGACCAGCGTCGAGCGCCTGCCGATCCTGCTCGACAACCTGCGTCGCCTGATTGCCGACAATCCCGGCCAGGTGCAGCACCTGGACACCCTGCAGCGACTGGTGGAAACGCGCCTGCAGCAGATCCAGCACGTGCTCGACGTGTACGCGCAGCAGGGCCTGGAGCCGGCTCGCGCCGGCATCCGGCAGACCGCCTTCCGCACCACCAGCGCGATCCGCGAGCAGGCGCTGACCATGGTGCAACGCGAGCAGGAGCTGCTGACCCAGCGCGCCGAAAGCAGCCGGCAGAGTGCGGCCTTGCTGCTGGTGCTGGCACTGGCCGGCATCCCGTTCGGGCTGGCGGTGGTCGGCACCGTCTATGCCTTGCTGATGCGCGAACTGCGGCATCGCTCGCAGGCCGAGAAACGCGCAGCGCAGGCCAATCGCGAGTTGGGCGACAGCGTCGTTGCGCTGCAACGCAGTACCGCCGATCTCAATCTGCTCAGCCGCTATACCGGCCTGTTGCAAAGCTGCATCAGCGCAGAAGAGGCGCTGATGGTGAGCAGCCGCACCCTCGCCAGCCTGCTGCCGGGCGTTGCCGGAAGCGTGTATCTGCTGCGTGCCTCGCAGGATCGCGCCGAGGCGATCAGCCATTGGGGCGAGCCGCTGGTGCACAGCGCGCCACATCTGCTGCCTGAAGAGTGCTGGGCGCTGCGCCGTGGACAACCGCACATCGTCGACGACCTGGGCCGGGATGCGCTGTGCGCGCATATCGGTACGCCCGAGCCCGGCAGCGCCGTCACCACCGCATGCCTGCCGATGTCCGCGCAAGGCACCCAGCTCGGCTTCCTGTTCCTGTCTTCGCCGGGTCCGGGGCCGATGCCCCGCCTGGAAATCGCCGAGGCGGCCGCCGAACAGCTGTCGCTGGCGCTGAGCAATCTACGCCTGCGCGAATCGCTGCGCCGGCAGTCGATTCGCGACCCGCTGACCGGGCTGTACAACCGCCGCTATCTGGAAGAATCGCTCAGCCACGAACTGGCGCGCTGCGCACGCCGCGGCCTGCCGTTGTCGGTGCTGATGCTGGACGTGGACCACTTCAAGCAATTCAACGACAGCCAGGGCCACGCCGGCGGCGATCTGCTGCTGGCGGCGCTGGGCGAGTTGCTGCTGACCCGGCTGCGTGCCGAAGACGTCGCCTGCCGCTACGGCGGCGAAGAGTTCACGGTCATTCTTCCCGAGGCTGATGGGGTCGAGGCGCTACGCGTGGCCGAGGACATCCGCGGCCATATCGCGACCCTGGCAGTCAGCGACGGTCCACGTTCGTTGCCGCGGGTGACGGCCTCGATCGGCGTGGCCAGCTTCCCGGTCGATGGCGAGCTGGGAGCCAGCCTGATCCAGAAGGCCGATGCAGCCTTGTATGTCGCCAAGCACGGCGGTCGTAACCGGGTCGAGCGGCATGGCGCCGCCACGCCCGCAGTGGACTGAGCACGCGCGCCATCGGTGCTGGTTTGCGTAACCCGTCACACAAAAGATCGGTCCGCGCGGCGATAGTCGGTTTTGACCCCCGAGCGAGGCAGTCCGATGTCGATGTGGCGCGATCAAGGTCCCAACAAGAAAGACGGCGTTTCCACAGCCCCTGAGGTCCCGGCTACCGATGGGCGGCTGTTCACTGCCGAGGCCAGCCCGGCACCCCCGGTGCCAGCCGCCGCGCCACCGAGCGCCGCGCCCGCAGCGGCCACACCGCAGCGCCAGAGCGAGGCCAAGGAATCGCTGATTGCCGCCGACATCAGTATCGAAGGCAAGATCGAGGGCGCCGGTCACGTGCGTCTGGCCGGCCGCTTCAAGGGCGATGTCAACGTCAAGGGCGATCTGACCATCGAGCGCGGCGCCAAGCTCAACGGCGGCGTGCGCGCCAACAAGGTGATCATCGCCGGAGAGCTGGAGGGCAATATCGAATCGGCCGCGCAGGTGGAGCTGCAGACCTCCGGCGTGCTGGTCGGCGACGTCAAGGCCGGCAGCCTGACCGTGGCCTCGGGTGCGCGCATGCGCGGCCAGGCCGATTTCGGCTGGGGCGAGGACACCGGCAAACCGGTCGTTACGGCCAAGCCGGTCGTCAGCGGAGACAGCGACGGCACATGAGTGCGCCCCGCCCGGGCACGCCCGGTGCCACGCGCAGCTGCCCGCACTGCAAGGCGACGATCCTGGAAAGCGCCAGCGTCTGCCCTGCATGCAAGCACCACCTGCGCTTCGACTCGGCGGCGGCGCAGCACGCACAGCCGGCACCGATCGTGCCGCTCAAGGTCGACGGCACCATTCGCCATCCCGCCGATGGCGACCCATGGGAATACACCGTGGTGGTAGTGGTGCGTAACGGCAAGGGCGAGGAGATTCGGCGCCAGGTCGTGGATGTCGGCGCAATGCAGGGCGGTGAAGAGCGCGGCTTTACGCTGGCGGTGGAGGCGACTGCGGTGCGTTCGCCTGGGCGGCGGTCGCGGCATTAGCGGTTTGGGCGGGGAATCGGGAATCGGGAATCGGGAATCGGGAATCGGGGTGGATGATGCGGGCCAGCGCCTGCATGGGTGTTCGATTTCCGAGTGCTGACTGATTATTCGGCGCGAGCTGGCGGCGGGCGTGCTGCATTGAAGGCCAGCTCATGCCACGCCAGGCGCTTGATCGATTCGATGGCCTTGCCTTGATCGCGCACTGGCTCGATTAGCGATTGCGATCTGCATCGGTGTACCGATGCGTGCCATTCCCATTCTCAGGATCTGCACACCGGCTTGGCCAGAGTTGCCGCATGCGCAACGGCAACGGACAACTTGGCGATCTGGTGGTGCTTGGCCCCGAAGGCCTGTATTGCCCGCAGGGCGACTTCCATATCGATCCCTGGCGGCCGGTGCCACGTGCGGTGATCACGCATGGGCATGGCGACCACGCACGCAGCGGCATGGGCGAATACCACTGCACGCACGAGAGCTTGCCGATCCTGCAGTGGCGCCTGGGCGAGCAGGTCTATCACACGCATGCCGACGGCGAAGCGTTCGAGCTGGGACGCGCGCGGGTGTCGTTGCATCCGGCCGGGCATGTGCTCGGCTCGGCGCAGGTGCGCATCGAGGTGGATGGCGAGGTCTGGGTTGCATCGGGCGACTACAAGCGCCAGCACGATCCCACCTGCAAACCGTTCGAAGTGGTGCCCTGCGACACCTTCATCACCGAGGCGACCTTCGGGCTGCCGGTGTATCGCTGGCCGGATACCGCCGATGTCGCGGCCGACATCGTCGCCTGGCGCCACGAATGCGCCGAACGTGGCGAGGCCGCCATTCTGTATTGCTATGCCTTGGGCAAGGCGCAACGCGTATTGGCGGAATTGCGCGCCTGGGATACGCAACCAGCCTTGCTGCATGGCGCGATCGCAGTGGGCGTGGAGGTGTATCGCCAGGCCGGCATCCCGATGCTGGACACCCAACCGGTCAGCGAACACGCGCGTGGCGCCGACTATGCAGGGCAACTGGTACTGGCGCCGCCATCGGCGGCCGGCAGCGCCTGGATCCGTCGCTTCCGGCACGCGCAACAGGGTTTCGCATCGGGCTGGATGCGCATTCGCGGCAATCGCCGTCGACGCAACTACGACCGCGGTTTTGTGGTGTCCGATCATGCCGACTGGCCGGACCTGCTGCGCACCATCGAAGACACCGGCGCACGGCGGGTGATCGCCACCCACGGCAACACCGATGCCCTGATCCAGCACCTGCTGGAACGCGGCGTCGCTGCCGAAGCCTTCCGTACCGATTTCGGAGCCGAGGAATGAACCCCTTGCCTGCACGTCGTTATGCGCGCGCGCGCCCACGGATCCGTTTGACCGGCGCACTCGCGTTCCGTCGCCACGCATTGGCGTTTCGCGTGCACCGCGCACTGCCGGCGGCGGTGATCGGGCCGCCACGGCCTTACCGGCGCCTGCGCTGCCTGGGCGCATTTACGCGGCGCGCGCTGGAACTGCGTGCTGCCGACAACCGCACCAAGCTGCAGGGCCCGGCGTGAAGCGATTTGCCGCGTTGTACCGCACCCTGGATCGCAGCACCGGCACGCTCGACAAGCGTGCGGCCTTGGTCGCGTATTTCCGCAGTGCGCCGCCGTTCGATGCGGCGTGGGCGCTGTACCTGCTGGCCGGTGGCAAGGTAGCCAGCACGCGCATGCGCATCGCCAGCAGCGGCGAACTGCGCGACTGGATCACCGACACCGCCGGCATCGCCGACTGGCTGGTGGCCGACAGCTACGACCATGTCGGCGATCTGGCCGAGACCCTTGCCTTGTTGCTGGACGACCCGATCACCGAAGCGGCCGATCTGCCGCTGGCCGAGTGGATCGAACAGCGGTTGCTGCCGATCGCCAACCAGGACGTGGAAGTGCGCAAGGCCTGCGTCGTGCAGGCGTGGCGCAGCCTGGCTTTCGATGAGCGCCTGGTGTTCAACAAGCTGCTCACCGGCGCCCTGCGCGTGGGGGTATCGCAGCGACTGGTGCAGCAGGCGCTGGCGGAGATGTCAGGGATAGAGATCGCGCGCATTGCACAGCGCATGCTCGGCAGCTGGCGGCCGCATCCGGGCTATCTGGCCACCCTGCTGACCGCCGAGGAACTGCCCGGCGATCGCCAGCAGCCCTACCCGTTCTTTCTCGCCTCGCCACTCGAAGCCGAGGTCGAAACGCTGGGCGCGGTCGATAACTGGTTGCTGGAATGGAAGTGGGACGGCATTCGCCTGCAGCTGATCCGGCGCGCCGGCGAAGCGGCGTTATGGTCGCGTGGCGAGGAACGCCTGGATGGCCGTTTCCCGGAGATCGAACAGGCCGCGCTGCAGTTGCCCGACGGCACGGTCATCGATGGCGAGCTGCTGGCCTGGCAACCGGAGCAGCCCTTGCCGATGCCGTTCACCGCCTTGCAGACGCGCATCCAGCGGCTCAAGCCCGGGCCGAAGACATTGGCGGCGGCGCCGGCGCGCGTGGTCGCTTACGACTTGCTCGAACTCGATGGCGAGGATTTGCGCGAGCGCCCCTTGCAGGAGCGTCGCGCATTGCTGGAAGGCGTGCTGAGCACGCTCGCCGACCCGCGCATCGTCGCTTCGCCGTTGGTGCAGGCCGATGACTGGCAGGCGGCCGCGCAGCTGCGCCTGGATGCACGCGAGCGCGGCGTGGAAGGGCTGATGCTCAAGCGCGCCAGCTCCAGCTACCAATCCGGCCGCCGGCGCGGCGACTGGTGGAAATGGAAGATCGACCCGCTCACCATCGATGCGGTGCTGCTGTACGCGCAAGCCGGACATGGCCGGCGAAGCACGCTGTACACCGACTACACCTTCGGGCTGTGGCACGAGGGCCAGCTGGTGCCGATCGCCAAGGCCTACTCGGGGCTGGACGACAAGGAGATCCTGCAGCTGGATCGCTGGATCCGCGCCAATACCACCGAACGCTTCGGCCCGGTGCGCGCGGTCACCGCGCACCATGTCTTCGAACTGGGGTTCGAAGCGGTCAACCGCAGCGCGCGGCACAAGTCCGGCATTGCGGTGCGCTTCCCGCGCATCCTGCGCTGGCGACAGGACAAGCCGATGAGCGAGGCCGACCACCTGAGCAGCCTGCAGGCGCTGGCACGGTGAGTGCTGCGGCGCAGACACGCGGCACGCCCTTGCAACAATGGCGTGCCTGGTTCGCGCAGCGCGGTTGGGCGCCGTTGCCGTTTCAACGCGATGTGTGGAAGCGCTATCTCGCGGGCGAGTCCGGCTTGCTGCATACCCCCACCGGCAGCGGCAAGACACTGGCGGCCTTCGGTGGGCCGCTGCTGGAGGCCTTGTCTACGCGTGGACGCAAGCCGGCGAGCAAGCCCGCCACGGCCGCGCGACGCCAGCAGCAACGCACGCTGCAGATGCTGTGGATCACGCCCCTGCGCGCACTCGCCGCCGATACCGCACGCGCGCTGCGCGAGCCGGTGGAGGCCCTGGGGCTGGATTGGCAGGTGGGCCTGCGTACCGGCGATGCCAGCGCGCGCGACAAGCGGCTGGCGCGCAGCGGCAAGCTCGATGTGCTGGTCACCACGCCCGAATCGCTGGCCCTGCTGTTGTCGTATCCCGACACCGCGCCGCAGCTGTCGGCGCTGCGCTGCGTGATCGTCGACGAATGGCATGAGCTGCTCGGCAACAAGCGCGGCGTGCTGCTGCAGCTGTGCCTGGCGCGGCTGCGCGGCTGGGCGCCGCAGCTGCGCATCTGGGGCCTGTCGGCAACGCTGGGCAACCTGGCGCAGGCGCGCGACGTGCTGTTGCCGCATCGCCCCGATGCCGCGCTGGTGTCGGGCGTCAAACCCCGCGCGATGACCCTGGAGACGCTGTTGCCCGACAGCGGCGAGCGCTTTCCGTGGGCCGGGCATCTGGGTCTGGCGCAGCTGGCGCGCGTGCTGCAGAAGATCATGCAGCAGCGCACCAGCCTGGTGTTCACCAATACGCGCGCGCAGGCCGAGTTGTGGCATCAGGCCCTGAGTGCGGTGTGGCCGGACGATCTGGCCACGCTCGCGTTGCATCACGGCTCGCTGGACCCGTCCTTGCGCGCGGCGGCCGAACAAGGCCTGCGCGACGGCAGCCTGCGTTGCGTGGTTGCCACCTCCAGCTTGGATCTGGGCGTGGATTTCCCCGCCGTCGATCAGGTGCTGCAGGTCGGCAGCCCCAAGGGCATTGCACGCCTGCTGCAACGTGCCGGCCGCGCGCGCCACCGTCCGGGCGAATCCGGGCATGTGGTGTGCGTGCCCTCGCATGCGCTGGAACTGGTGGAATACGCCGCTGCGCGGCGCGCCATCGTGCATGGCCAGATCGAGGCGCGGCCGCCACCGCGCCTGTCGCTGGACGTGTTGGCGCAGCACTGCGTGACCCTGGCATTGGGCGGCGGTTTTCAGGCCGATGCCTTGTTTGAGCAGGTGCGCGGCACCGATGCGTTTGCGGCACTGGACCACGCCACCTGGCAGGCGGTGCTGGATTTCATCGTGCAGGGCGGCAGCGCGCTGGCGCATTACCCCGATTTCCACAAGGTCGTGCGCGACGAGGAAGGCGTGTACCGGGTCATCGATCGGCGCGTCGCGCTGCGGCATCGCCTGTCCATCGGCACGATCACCAGCGACGGCAGTGTGCGCGTGCAGTTCCTGCGCGGCGGCCGCCTGGGCGCGGTGGAAGAGCAGTTCGTCGGCCGCCTGCGCCGTGGCGATCGGTTTCAGTTTGCCGGCCGTCTGCTGGAGCTGGTGCGGCTGGAAGACATGACCGCCTACGTGCGCGTGGCCAAGGGTGGCAGCGGCGTGGTGCCCAAATGGATGGGCGGGCGCATGCCGTTGTCCTCGGCCCTGGGGCGCGAGGTCGAAGCGGTGTTTGCCGATCCCGGAGATGCGCCGGAAATGCAGGCGCTGGCGCCGTTGCTGCGCCTGCAGGCCTCGCTGTCCTCACTGCCCGGCCCGGACCATTTAGTGGTGGAAAGCATCAAGGCGCGCGATGGCCGGCACGTGTTCGTGTATCCGTTCGCCGGCCGCCAGGTCAACGAAGGGCTGGCCGCGTTGCTGGCAGCACGCTGGGGCCGGCGTCAGCGCAATACCTTCAGTTTTGCTGCCAACGATTACGGATTCGTGCTGTCACCGGCGCAGGATGTGGAACTCGATGCAAACGTCTTGCAGGCGCTGCTGTCGCCGGAGGGCCTGTTTGCCGATCTGCGCGACAGCCTCAACCTGGGCGAACTGGCACGCCGCCAGTTCCGCGAAATCGCGCGCGTGGCCGGCTTGCTGTCGCCATCGCTGCCCGGCCGTGCACCACGCAGCCTGCGGCAGCTACAGGCCTCCAGCGGATTGCTGTACGACGTGTTGCAACGTTTCGACCCCGATCACCTTCTGCTTGCCCAGGCCGAGCGCGAAGTGTTCGAAGGCCAGCTCGAACTGGCGCGGCTTGCGCATGCACTGGAAGATTGCGCGCGGCGCGAACTGCGCCTGTGCAAACCGCGCAGCCTCACCCCATTGTCGTTTCCGTTATGGGCCGAACGCGTGCGCGGCCAACTGAGTACCGAAGACTGGAAGGCCCGCGTGTTGCGCGCTGCCGAACAACTGGAGCGTAAACATGGGCGATAGCGTGCAGTTGCAGCTTGCTGGCGAAACAGTGGAACTGCTGGGCGAACGCGCACTGTATCGACCGGCGCAACGCGCCTTGCTGATCGCCGACCTGCATCTGGGCAAGGCCGATGTGTTCCGTCGCGCCGGCATCGGCATGCCGGCTGGAGGCACCGCGCACGATCTGGAGCGACTGGATGCGCTGCTGCAACAGCGCACGGTGGACGCGTTATGGATACTCGGCGACCTGCTGCACGGCCCCGTACCGCGCGCGGCCTGGCATCGCCGCTGGAATGCATGGCGCGAGCGCCATTGCGCGTTGCGCGTGATCGCCATCCGCGGCAATCACGATCGCGCATTGGTGGGCGCCGACCTGCATATCGAAGCGGCCGGCGAACAGGTCGAAGATGGCCCCTTCGTGCTGCGGCACGATCCGCTGCCGCATCCAACCGGGCATGTGCTGTGCGGGCACCTGCATCCGCTGGCCGCGCTGCCCGGCATGTCGCGTCGCTGGCCGGCGTTCTGGTTGCGCGAGCGCGTCACCATCCTGCCGGCGTTCTCGCATTTCACCGCGGGCATCGTGCCAACGCTGGTCGAAGGCGAGCGCCTGGTCGCCTGCGTGGAAGACGACGCGCTGGCATTGCCGGTGCGTTAGCGGGCGCGGCACTGCGTTGACCGGTGCTTCTTCTATGCGGCCGCTTCGGCCTTGTCGACGGCAACACGCGGCACCGGTTGCGCCAACGCGTCCACAAAGTCCGGCGCCAGTGCCAGCTTGCCGAACCAGCCGTGCTGGGTGCCGCTGAGCACCCGCAGCATATGCCCGCGTCCGCCGGGCACGCGTCCCATCGGGCGCAGCAGCAGATCGCGTCCGTGCGCCCAGAGATCGCGCTCGGATTGGAACAACGGCGTTAGCCAACGGCTCCAGCGGTGATAGATCGCCACATGCGCCTGGCGCTCGCGCTGATAGTGCTGCAAGGCCGCATCCAGATCGGCGCCGACCCGCAAGGCCTCGCGCAGCGCCAACGCATCCAGCAGCGCCATGTTGACGCCCTGCCCCAGCTGCGGACTCATCGCATGCGCGGCATCGCCGGCCAGCACGAAGCGGCCGCGATGCCAGCGTGTCACCACCGCGTCGCGATAACTCGCACGCGCCAATGCGCCATGCACTTGCACGGTCTCCAGACGTGCATGTGCATCCGGCCACATCTGCGCAATCTCCTGCCGCCATGCGGCAATGCCGCGCTGTTCCCACGCGGCAAAATCGCTGCACGGCAGGCTCCAGAAAAAACTCAGCCGCGGGGTGGCGTCGCCCGGACGCGTGCCCACCGGCAGCAGGCCGATCATCTTGCGCGCGCCGATATAGCGCTGGCGCAACTCATCGACGAACGGCCAGTCATCGCGTGGCAGCAGGCACCATAACGCACCCCACGGATACACCCGATCCAGCCGCGTGCCCTGCGCCTGCGCGCGCAAGCTCGATGCAGATCCATCGGCGGCAATGATCAGATCGTAGGGGCCATGCCACTGCCCACGTTGATCCTGCACGCGCGCGCCGTCGTGATCGATCGCGGTGATCCGGGTATCTACATGCAACTGCGCGTGCTCCGGCCAGGCTTCGCGCAACAGCGTAAACAAGGCGCCGCGCTGCATCCCCAGGCCCATCAGCCGCGCATCCAGATCGCGGTACTGCATGTCCATCACCGCGCGTCCGCACGGCGTTTCGCCATACAGCCGGCGCACCGGTGCGCCATGCGCGAGCGCCTGCGGCAGCAGGCCCATCTTCCACAGCACCTGCAGGCCACTGGGCTGCAGCAGGAAGCCCGCTCCCACCGGCCCGGGCGTGGCGGCACGTTCGAACACGTCCAGCCGGTGCCCGTCGGCGCCCAGCAGCACGGCCAGTGCCTGCCCCGCCGTTCCATAACCCACTACCGCAATGCGCAATGCTCGCTGCACGTCCTTCGCTCCCTGGACGGCACCGACCCCGCATGGGCCGATGCAAAAAAAACCCCGCCGTGGCGGGGTTCTTCAACCGCACAATCGAGTCACATCACTCGACCGGCGTGATGTTCGAAGCCTGGGCACCCTTGGGGCCCTGGGTCACGTCATAACTGACGCGTTGGCCTTCCTGCAGGCTGCGGAAGCCCTTGGAGTTGATCGCGGAGAAGTGCGCGAAGACATCGGCGCTGCCGTCCTCCGGTGAGATGAAGCCAAATCCCTTGGCGTCGTTGAACCACTTGACGGTACCGTTCGGCATGGTGATGCGAGACCTTTGCAATAATTAATGGGTGGTGTACGGCGATGCGTACGCGCCGAGTATGCAAAGCTTATGCCCCGATGACAATCACCCGCGTGCAAGTTCGCCGATCAGCTCCGGCAATCCGGACGAGGCGGCATCGACGTTGGCCAACACCTCCGCCATGGTGATTTCCTGCGCGTCGCCACAGCCTGCCGCCCAGTTGGCCACGATCGCCAAACATGCATATTCCAGGCCTTTTTCGCGTGCAAGAGCCGCTTCGGGCATGCCGGTCATGCCGACCAGATCGCAGCCGTCGCGACGCATGCGGGCGATCTCTGCAATCGTTTCCAGTCGTGGTCCCTGGGTTGCGCCGTAACATCCGCCGGCGACCATTGCGACGCCGGTCACCTTGGCGGCGGCGATGACCTTGCTGCGGAACATCGGCGAATACGGATGGCCGAAATCCACGTGCTGCACCTCGCTGCCCGGCTCTTCGCAGAAGGTGGACACGCGGCCCCAGGTGTAATCGATCAGCTGATCCGGGCACGCCAGCACGCGCGGGCCGAACTGCTCGGTGATGCCGCCGACGGTATTGAGCGCCAGCACCCGCGCCGCACCGATTTGCTGCAGCGCAGCGATGTTTGCGCGGTAATTCACCTTGTGCGGCGGCAGCGAATGGCCTTCGCCATGACGCGCCAGGAACGCCACGCGGTGGCCCAGCAACATGCCCACGCGAATCGGGCCGGAGGGCGCGCCATACGGTGTTTCGATGTCGTGCGTCTGCACCTGATCCAGCTGTGCGAGCTTGTAGACGCCGGTGCCGCCGATGACGGCCAATGCGATGGAAGTGGAGGACACAAGCAACCTCTGCAACGAAAGACAGGACGGTGGCGCGCAGGCCTGCGCGCCGGGCTGCCCGCAGCGACGCGGGCAAACTGCGGCAGTTACTGCTTCATCGCGTAGATGGCGGGAATGCCGCGCAGCTGCTCGTTGACGTCCATGCCGAAGCCGAACACGTAACGGTCGGCCACTTCCACGCCGACATAGTCGGCGGCCACGCCAGGCACGCAGCGGTCGTGACGCTTGACGGTCAACACCGCCACGCGCACGTCGGTGGCGCCCTGCTCCAGGCACCACTGGCGCACGCCCTGCAGCGTGTAGCCCTCGTCGAGGATGTCGTCGACCAGGATCACCCGGCGACCGAACAGCGCAGTGGCCGGACGGTGCTTCCACACCAGCTCGCCGCCGGTGGTTTCGCCGCGGTAGCGGGTGGCATGCAGGTAATCGAACTGCAGGTCCTGGCCGCGTGCGCCCAGCTCCAGCGCCAGCTGCCCGGAGAACGGCAACGCGCCGTGCATGATGGTGAGATACACCGGCACTTCGCCGGCATAGTCGCGCGCGATCGCGTCGGCAATGCTGGCGACCGCCGCATCGATGGCAGGGCGGTCGACCAGCAGATCGGCTTGGGCCAGGGCCTGGGAAATGGTGAGCGTGGACATCAGGCAGTTGTTCCGAAAGAGGCGGAAAGGGGAGTGGTGAATGAGGCGTCGGAGCCGGCGAGCAGGCCATCCCAGCCCAGCGCGCCGCGGCCGATCAGGCCGATCAATGCTGCGGTGTTGAGGCTGCGGCCCTGCACGGCCTGCAGCGATTCGTCGACCAGTTCCGGGTGGCAGACCAGCACCACGTCGCAGCCGGCATCCAGATGCGCATGCACCCGGCCGGCCACGCCGCCGGCGCTGAACGAGGCGGCCATGCCGATGTCGTCGGAGAACACCACGCCGCGAAAGCCCAGTTGCCCGCGCAGGATCTGCTCGATCCAGCGCGGCGAATAGCCGGCCGGTTCCGCGGCGACCTGCGGGTAGACCACGTGCGCCATCATCACCGCGTCGGCACCGGCCTCGATGCCAGCGATAAACGGCAGCAGATCTTCGGCCAACAGGACCTCCAGCGGACGCGGGTCGCTGGCATGGTCGACGTGAGTGTCTTCCAGCACGGTGCCGTGGCCGGGGAAATGCTTCAGCGTGGCGGCCATGCCGGCACCGTGCAGCGCCTGCACATAGGCGCGGGTGAAGCTGGCCACGATCTGCGGATCGTCGCTGAAGGCACGATCGCCGATGGCCCGGTTGCCACGGCCCAGATCCACCACCGGCGCGAAGCTCAGGTCCACGCCGCTGGCACGCACTTCGCTGGCCATCAGCTGCGCATGCGCGCGCGCCGCAGCGAGCGCGGCCTCGGGGTCCTGCGCGTACTGCGCGCCGAAGCTCTGCAGCGGCGCCAGGGCGCTGTAGCCGTCGCGAAAGCGCTGTACGCGCCCGCCTTCCTGGTCCACGCAGATCAGCACCGGGCGCGGTGCGGCCGCGCGGATGGACGCGGACAGCTCGGCCACCTGCGTGCGCGAGGCGAAGTTGCGCTTGAACAGCACCACGCCGGCGACCGCGTCGTGCTGCAGCCAGTCGCGTTCCTGTGCGCTGAGTTCGGTACCGGCAACGCCGATCAGAAGCATGTTGGGGGACTCCCGGGCCAGGCGCCACGTTGGCGCAGCGCGGCATTGTCGCAGATGCGCGTTGCAGCGTCAGATCGCGCATTCAGGCAGGCCCATGTTTCGGGCCGTCTCGGCCCGGTCGCTGCCCTTCGGCTGCAGCTCAAAGCACCTCCAGATTCGCCCGCCAATGCGCGGCCTGCGCCTGCACCTGCTCCAGTACCTCCGGTGCCATGGCGTCGAGCTGCCGGTACGGCAGCGCCAGGCGCTCGTTGGCGCCCAGCAGCGTGCGCTGCCGCGCCAGGAAATCCCAGTACAGCGCGTTGTACGGGCAGGCCTGCGGGCCCACCCGTACCTTGCGCTGGTAGCGGCAGCCACCGCAGTAATCGCTCATGCGGTCGATATAGGCCGCGCCGCTGATATACGGCTTGCTGCCGAGCAGGCCGCCGTCGGCGAACTGGCTCATGCCGACCGTATTGGGCAGCTCCACCCACTCGAACGCATCGATGTAGATGCCCAGGTACCAGCGATGCAGGGCCTGCGGGTCCAGCCCCGCCAGCAGCGCGAAATTGCCGATCACCATCAGCCGCTGGATGTGGTGCGCATGCGCGTTGGCCAGCGAATTGCCGATCGCATCGGCCAGGCAGCGCATGCCGATCTGCCCGTCCCAGAACCAGTGCGGCAGCGGCGCATGCTGGTCGAGCCGATTGGACAGCGCGTAACCGGGCATCTGCGACCAATACACGCCGCGCACGTATTCGCGCCAGCCCAGGATCTGACGGATGAAGCCTTCCACCGATGCCAGCGGCGCATGCCCGTCATGCAGGGCCGCCTCCGCGCGCGCGATCACCTCGCGCGGATGCAGCAGTTTGACGTTGAGCGCGAACGACAGCAGCGAATGGAACAGCCGCGGGCTGCGCGTGCTCATCGCATCCTCGTAGCGACCGAAGTGCGGCAACGCATGCGTCATGAAGGCATCCAGGTGCTGCAAGGCTTCGTCGCGGTCCAGCGGCCACGGCAGCGCGTCGGCATTCGGCGCGCCGAAGCTGCGCACCCCGGCCGCCTCGATACAGCGCCACAGCGCGCGGTGATCGTGCGCGGCGCGCCACTCCTGCGGTGCGGGCGGATCGCCCGGCCATGGCGCACGGTTGTCGTGATCGAAATTCCAGCGTCCGCCTTCCGGCTCGCCTGCGGCATCAAGCAGGATCCGGTGGCGGCGGCGCATCTTTCGATAGAACACTTCCATGCGCCATTGGCCGCCAGCGCGAAAACACCCGGCCACCTCATCGCGCTCGGTCAGGAAATGTTCGCTGTCGACCATGCGCGTGGCGAACGGCTGCCGCGCGCACCAGTGCTGCAATGCTTCGTCCAGCCGCCATTCGTCCGGCGCCTGATACTCCAGTTGGCTGGCGCGGTAGTGCGCCATCAGCGCATCCAGATTGGCGGGAATCGATTGCCGATTGCTGGGGTTGTCGATGGCCACATAACGCACCCGATGACCGGCCTGCCGCAGGCGCGCGGCAAACGCGCGCATCGCTGCGAAGATCGCCAGGATCTTCTGCGCGTGGTGCAGCACGTAGTCGGTTTCCTCGCGCACTTCCATCAGCACGTAGACCACGCCCGCATCGGTGACATCGAACCAGCTGTGTTGCGGGTTGAGTTGATCGCCCAGGACCAGGCGCAGCGTGTGTGCAGCTCGCTGCGGGTGACGCTCGCCTGCGGTCGCGTCGGGGTCGCTCACCTATGCCGGACGCCTGCACGCACACAAAGCATCGCAACGATCGAGGTCGCACGCGCGGGCGCACTGTATTGCGGCACATGGTCTGTCATGCCTGCGCGGCCCGTTTGCGTTGGCGAACGGCCTGGCGTGCAGACGCGCTCTGCATCGACACGCCAGCGCATATCTCCCCCCGCGCATGCCACCGCATCACTCCTACCCGCTGCAGGCGGCATCGCCGGCACACACACGCGCAGCCAAGGCCATACCGCTCTGCCAGGCCCCTTCGACCTTGCCACCGGCCAACCAGTCGCCGCAGATGCCGATGCTCAGCGGCGCATCCCAGGCACAGCCGAGCTGCAAGGCGGGCTCAGTGCTGGCCACCGTCCAGCGATAGGCATTACAGGACGGCGGCAGGGGCAGGCCAAGCGCGGCCAACGCGGGCAACACGCTGGCAATCACCGTTTCAGGCGTTGCGTCCAGATGCGCCCGACTCCAGTCGGCAGTGGCATGCAGCAGCCAGGTTTCCACGCCATCCCTGCCCGGCTTGCTGGCGTTGCGTGCCACCCAGCGCAATGGACCGACGTTGACGAACAAGGCGTCGTACCCGGGGTCGACCGGCATGTCGAAACGCAGCACCACCGCCCAGGCCGGCTGCATCCGTGCGTTGGCGGCCGTCGTCGCCAGCGTGGGCGCGCTGTCCGCCAGCAATGCAGCTGCAAGCGGTGCCGGTACCGCCAGCAATACGGTGTCGAAGCAGCAGTTGCGTGTCGTTCCGTCTTCTGCCACCTCCAGTTGCCAGGTGTCGCCACTGCGCTGCAGCGATCGCACAGAGCTGCCCAACCGAATATTCAGGGCCGCCGCCAGCGCACGCGCCGGTGCGCCCATGTCCGGCACCCCGACAAAGCGCGTCAACCCGCCCTGCGACGCACGCATGTCGGCGCCATCCCAACTGGCGACGCGCGCAGGCCAGACCGCCGCGTCACCGCGCGCGATCCATGCATCCACCACTGCGGCAAACGCCGGGTCGCGGGCGGTGAAATACTGCGCGCCGTGATCGCACTGCCAGCCAGCGCCGCCACAGCTGCGCATGCGTCCGCCGGGCAGGTCGCCCTGCTCGAACAACGTCACGGTCAATCCCGAAGCCTGCAGCCGTTGCGCGCAGGCAAGCCCGGCCAGCCCGGCGCCGATCACCGCAACCGTCCTCGATGGAGTGGGCCGCGTCATCTCGTCAGCGGCAGGCCGTTGCAACACGCCGCGGGCCGTTCACACCGCGCAGCCGTCCGGCCCGCAGGCATCGGGACCACCGATTGGCGCCGATTCGGCCGCCAGCTGCAACAGTGCCTGCGCAAAGCTCTCCGGCGGCTGCGCACCCTGAATCAGGCTGCGTCCATCGATGACGAAACTGGGCACCGCACGGATTCCCAGCGCAGCGGCCTGCGCCAGTTGCGCCTCGACAGCGACGACGCCTTCGTCGGAGTCCAGCAGCGCGCGCACGCGGGCCTCGTCCAGACCGCCAGCGGCCCCGGCAGCCACCAGCGTTGCGGTCGCACCGACGTTTTGGCCTTCGGCAAAATGCGCATGGAATAACGCTTCGATCACGGCCTGGACATCGCCCTCGCGGCTGGCCAGCCAGATCAGCCGATGCGCGCGCAATGTGCTGACCTGCACCTGCCCACGCCCGAAATCGAACGGCAGGCCTTCGGCGCGCGCAGTGGCCTGGGTCTGCGCCAGCATCTGCTCCACGCGCGCGTCACCGCCGAACTTTTGCGCCAGCGCATCACGCAGCGGGGTCGGCTCCAGGCCAGCATCTGGGTCCAGCTGGAAGGCGTGGTAATGGATGTCCAACGCCGGTGCCTGCGCACCGAGCGCGGCCACCGCCTGCTCGAAACGGCGCTTGCCGATCCAGCACCAGGGGCAGACTACGTCAGACCAGATATCGATGCGCATGGGCGGGGACTGGAGATTCGTCATCGGGGATTCGCAAAGCATAAACCCAATACCAAGGCAGGGATTGGGGAGTCGCAACGCAATCAGCCCAAGTCCGACGCATCGCTTTAGCTTTTACGAATCCCGGATGCCCAATCCCGAATCCCGACTTACAAATCCCCGCTCCAGTGCTTGAACGGATGCGAGGCCAGCGCCAGGTTGTAATAGCGCACATCGTCGGTGACTTCGGCGCCGATCCAGTCGGGTTTGGCGAAGGCCTCGTCGGCATCGCCGAGTTCGATCTCGGCCACCACCAGCCCGGCGTTGTCGCCGAGGAATTCGTCCACTTCCCACACATGCCCCTGGTACTGGACCAGATGCCGACGTTTGTCGATCAGGCCGCCGACACACAGCGCCAGCAGCGCACGCGCCTCGACAACCGGAATCGGATATTCGAACTCCTGCCGGGTATGCCCCACCTCACGCGATTTCAGATTGAGAAACGCGCTCTCGCCCTGAATGCGCACCCGCACCGATGCGTTCTGCGCACCGCTGCGCAGCGCCGCCTGATCGTTGATATAGCCCTGCGCCATCGGGATCACCGCATGCGCGGCGCTGCGCCAGCCGTCGCCAGTCACGAGAAATTTACGTTCGATTTCAATGCCCATGTCCACAAGTATGGCGGGACCTGCTGAAAAATGCTGGCCGACGCAGCCTCGCGACCTCTACACTCCGCCCCCCTCTCATTCAAGGACAGAACGCCATGACAGGCAGCCGATACTCCACCATGCACATTGCGGCGCTCACTGCCGCATTGGTGTGCGCAACTGCCACAGCCGGCGCTGCTGCAGCCACGGTCTCGCTGGCCCAGGCGCAACAGGCACTAGATGCGGCCATCGCCGATGACATGGCAGCCGACCCGCAGACGCAGGGCGGCGAGCTCATGTCCGCCATGTTTCGTCCGCGCTTGACCGCATTGACCGGCTGCCTGCCGGCTGTCGACGCCAAACCGGAGACGCTGGATTGCATCGTCACCGGCCAGGCTGGGCCCAGCGAAAGACACATGACGCTGCGGTTTGTCCCGAAAGGGAACGCGTGGGCGTTGCAGCACAGCGAGAAGGAAATGGAAGTCGCCGCGCCGGTACCCCCGCAGGATCGCGTGCAGGTGCTCCTGCGCGATGTCATCAGCCAGTTGCTTGTGCAGGAGAACGACGCGGCGATGCGCACGCGCATTCAAGACGCCGCGCGTACGGCGCAAGTCTCCGGTATCGAGCACTGCAAACTGGGCAGGGAGGCGCCAGTGGTCGACTGCGACGTCATCGTTGAGGCCGAAGGCAAACGCGGCACGCGGCCGATGGCCTTCGCGTTGGTCGACGGGCAGTGGCAGAACGCCGTCGAAAAGAAAGACTAACAGCGGCTGACAAATTACTGCGCAATCGCGAAGCGGGCGACGGGTAACCGACGCCCGGAACATAAAGGCCTAGCGCTCAAACACCGCGATACTTTCCACATGCGCAGTATGCGGAAACATATCCATCGCGCCGGCGGCCTTGAGCGTGAAGCCCTGCTCGTTGACCAAGTAGCCGGCGTCGCGCGCCAGCGAGCCGGGGTGGCAACTCACATAGACGATGCGCTCGAACTTTTTCAGCGGCAGCTGCTGCAACACTTCCAGCGCGCCCGAGCGCGGCGGGTCCAGCAGCAGCTTGTCGAAGCCCTGCCGCATCCACGTCGCATTGCGCTGGTCCTGGGTCAGGTCGGCCGCATGGAACTGCGCATTGGCCAGACCATTGCGCTGCGCGTTGTCCCTGGCGCGCGCCACCAGCCCGGCATCGCCCTCCACGCCGACCACTTCGCGCACACCGCGCGCCAGCGGCAGGGTGAAATTGCCCAGCCCGCAGAACAGATCCAGCACGCGATCGTCCGGCCCGGCGTCGAGCAGTGCCAGCGCATGCGCGATCATCTTCTGGTTGAGCGAGGCGTTGACCTGGATGAAATCCAGCGGCCGGAACGCCAGCTCCACATCCCACTGCGGCAGGCGGAACGACAGCGGCACCTCCTGCGGCCATAGCGGATGCACGCTATCCACACCCCCGGGCTGCAGGAAGATCGCAAAGCCGTGCGCCTGGGCGAATGCGGTCAGCGCCTGCAGGTCGCGCTCGCTGAGCGGCTGCAGATGGCGGATGGTCAACACCACCGCATCGTCGCCGGCAATGAATTCGATCTGCGGGATGTCGCGCTTGCCGTCCAGGCCTTCGACCAGCGCCGCCAGCTGCGGAATCTTCTCGCCGATCTGCGGGATCACCGTGTAACAGACCGACAGATCGGCCACGAAGCGCGGATCCAGCTCGCGAAAGCCGACCAGGGTCTTGTCCTTCTTTTCGACGCGACGGACCGAAAAGCGGCCCTTGCGCCGATAGCCCCAGTTATCGCCGACCAGTGCCGGCAGCACCGCCTGCGGTGTGACGTGGCCGATGCGCTCCAGGTTGTCCATCAGCACGCGCTGCTTGGCCACGATCTGCTGCGACTCGTCCAGATGCTGCAGCACGCAGCCGGCGCAGACGCCGAAATGCGGGCAGCGCGGGGTCACCCGTTGCGGCGATGCCTCCAGCACCTCCACCGTCCTGGCCTCGTCGAAATGCCGGCTGCGCGCGGTGGGTTCGGCCCGCACCAGCTCACCGGGCAAGGCGCCACTGATGAAGGTGACTTTGCCGCCCTCGCCGTCGCGGCGGGCCACGCCGCGCCCGTCGTGGCTGAGGTCGGTGATCGCGGTCTGGAACGGAGTACGGTCGAAGCGGTTTCGGGTTCTGGCCACGTGGCGACGAGCTGCGGGCAAAAAGGGTGCGTATTGTCGCAGATGCGACCGATCGCGGCCGCTTCGCGCGATGGAACAATTGTCGCGCCCCGCAAACACAGGCACACTTCCGCTGCACGCGGCTGCTAGGACGCGGCATCGCTGACAAGGAGGCAGCATGAACATGGCGACACGCCAGGAACCCCAACCACGCCTCTTGCTGGTAGAGGACGACCCGATCAGCCGTGGCTTTCTGCAGGCGGTGCTGGAAGGTCTTCCCGCCCATGTGGATTGCGCAGACTCGCTGTCTTCGGCACTGGACCGCGCGCGCGCACGTCGCCACGACCTGTGGCTGATCGACGTCAATCTTCCCGATGGCACCGGCAGCGGCCTGCTGCGCGCTTTGCGCCTGCTGCACCCGGACGTGCCTGCACTGGCCCACACCGCGGACACCAATATGGCGATGCAACGCAGCCTGCAGTCCGATGGCTTTCTGGAAATGCTGGTCAAGCCGCTGACCTCCGATCGCCTGCTGCAGGCGGTGCGTCGCGGACTGGCGCGCGGCCGCTACAGCGTGGCGCCGGTGGGCGTGGTCGACATCGCCGCCAGCGATTGGGACGAAGCCGCCGCGCTCAGCGCGCTCAACGGCCAGCAACACCATCTCAACGCGCTGCGTGAATTGTTCCTGGCCGAGTTGCCGGGCACCCGCGACGCGGTGGATTCGGCCTTGCAGGTCAGCGACGATCAGGCGCTGCGCGGCCATCTGCATCGGCTGCAGGCCAGCTGCGGTTTTGTCGGCGCGGCGCGGCTTGCCGGCGCAGTGCGCCTGCTGCGCGGCGACCCGCATTCCAGCACGGCGCAGACCCAGTTCCATGCGGCGGTGGCTGCACTGCTGCACTGAAGGACGACTGCACCAATCTCCCTGGACCCGGCGCAGCGTCGGCGATCGGAACAGGCGACATTGAGCGCCACGCATGATGATGGGTCCGCATGGAATCCAACGCGCACCCGGCCACTGCTGCAAGACTGGTAGACCTGCCTTGCGACCCTCAACGCTGCCGCGCCAGATCCTCGAGCATTTCCCAGGATTTCAGCCCGCGTCCACTCAGGTGATGCAGCAGCACGCCCCGCATGCTGCGACGCAGGCCCGGCATGTCGTCGGCCGCCGGCATGACGTCCTGGCCCAACGCCAGCAGCGCCGCACCGGTGACGGTGTCGCGCCGGTCCTGCGCCATCGCCTCGCTCAGTACGCGCAGCGCGCCTTCCTGCGGATCGAGCCGGTAACGCGCCGCCGGGTCGATCGGTTGGCCGTCGCGGTCGTGCTGCAGATCGAACGCAAAGCCCAGGCCATCGAGCACATCGCGCTCGAACTGGCGCAGCCCCCAGGCCAGCGGCAGGCCGGATGCCAGATGCGCGCGCGCCTGCGCATAGCAATCGAACAACTCGGGCACCGGGTCGTTACGCGGCGCCAGGCGCAGCAACAATTCACTGATATAGAAACCGGCCAGCATCGATTCGCCCGCCAGGCGGGGGGCGGTATCCAGCGCCTCGGCCTGACGCAACTGGGCCAGTTCGCCGCGTTGCACCGCGGTGAACTGGATCAGTTGTAGTGGCTGCAGCGCGGCCCGCAAGGCCTGCTTGCGCGGCCCGTGCACCCCGCGCGCCAATAGCCCGACCCGACCATGCTGCTCGGTCAACACTTCCACCAGCAGGCTGGTCTCGCGCCAGGCCCGCACATGCAGGATGAAACCGCGTTCGTGTTCGATCAGCATGGTCTGTTATGCGACAAGGAGCGCGATTGCAGGACACAAGAGCTGCTACCGGCGATGACCGCCGTGAACCACTGCCCGCAGCGCAAATGATCACAGCCCTCAACGGCAGCAGCCGCGATGGCCAGGCGCGATCCAGTCCATGGAGACATCGCTTGCATCGCAGCTCCACGCCGTTGCCGGTTTAGGCGTTCGCATCGACAGGCTGTCAGCACGCCAGCAGCGCTGCGCCGGCTCAGGCGTCGGCCAGGGCCTCACTCGTATCCGAACGCCTTCAACGCCGCTTCGTCGTCCGACCAGCCTTCGCGCACGCGC
This sequence comes from Xanthomonas sp. NCPPB 1826, assembly GCF_056725285.1. Classification (NCBI taxonomy): domain Bacteria; kingdom Pseudomonadati; phylum Pseudomonadota; class Gammaproteobacteria; order Lysobacterales; family Lysobacteraceae; genus Xanthomonas; species Xanthomonas sp. NCPPB 1826. The sequence goes on along the minus strand of NZ_CM161521.1, from coordinate 1,607,593 downwards.
ACCCAGGTCTCCAGGAATACCTTGGCCCCGAACAGGCGCTCCATCTGCAGGCGCGCCTTACCGCCGATGTCCTTCAGACGGGTACCGCCCTTGCCGATCACGATCGCCTTCTGACCTTCGCGTTCGACCCAGATCACCGCGCCGATGCGCAGCAGCGCGCCATCTTCGGCAAAGCGTTCGATCTCCACCGTGGTGGCATACGGCAGTTCTTCGCCGAGCTGACGCATCAACTGCTCGCGCACCAGTTCCCCGGCCAGAAAACGCTGGCTGCGATCGGTGATCTCGTCCTCGCCGAACATCGCTTCGGCCTCCGGTACCAGCTTGAGCAGGTCCCCGACCAGCGCCTCCAGGCCCTTGCGCTTGAGCGCGGACACCGGATGCACCGCAGCGAACGTGCGCCCCTCGCTGACCTGGGCCAGAAACGGAAACAGCGCGGTCTTGTCCTTGAGCCGGTCGACCTTGTTGACCACCAGCACCACCGGCACTCCGGCGTCGCTCAGGACCTTGAAGGCCAGGGTGTCTTCGTCGTCCCAGCGGCCGGCTTCGATCACCAGCACTGCCGCGTCCACGCCTTCCAGCGAGCCGCGCGCGGCGCGGTTCATCACCCGGTTCATGGCGCGCTTCTGCTCGCGATGCAGTCCGGGCGTGTCGACCAGCACCAGTTGCCCTTCGGGAAAGGTGGCAATGCCCAGCAACCGATGGCGCGTGGTCTGCGGCCGGTTGGACACGATGCTGACCTTGGCGCCAACCAGGGCATTGGTCAGGGTGGACTTGCCGACATTGGGCCGGCCGATCACCGCAACGCTGCCGCTACGGTGGGGGGAAGAAGTTTCGCTCACGTGTTGGAATCCAGTTGTGCGATGACAAGGGTGGCCGCCTGTTGCTCGGCGAGGCGACGCGAGCTGCCCTGGCCTTCGGCGCGGGCGACGGGCTGTTCCAGGATGCAGGCGACATGGAACTGCTTGGCATGTTCGTCGCCGCTTTCGCTGATCAGCGCGTAGGTGGGCAATGGCAGCTGCCGCGCCTGCAGCCATTCCTGCAGCCGGGTCTTGGGGTCTTTCTCTGCCTTGCCCACCGGCAGCGCCGCCAGCGAGGGCTCGAACCACGGCAGCACCACGGCGCGGCAGCGTTCGAAACCGCAGTCCAGATAGATCGCCGCGACGATCGCCTCGACCGCGTCGGCCAGGATCGAATCGCGGCGATGACCGCCGGATTTCAGCTCGCCCGGCCCCAGCGTCAGCCGCTCGCCCAGATTGAGGGTGCGGCCGATCACTGCCAGTGCCCCTTCGCGTACGAGTTCGGCACGCGCGCGGGTCAATGCACCTTCGTCGGCCTTGGGCCAGCGCTGATACAGCGCCTCGGCGACCAGCAGGTTGACGATGCCGTCGCCGAGAAATTCCAGTCGTTCGTTATGCGGTGTCCCGGCGCTGCGGTGCCGCAGCGCCTGGGCGAGCAATCCCGGATCGGCAAACGCATGCCCGATCGGATCGCCGCGCTGGAAAGTCCTATTCGCCACCACGTCCCGTCATGTCCTGGGACGTCTCGAATTTACCGACGACATCCAGATTGCCGATCAATTCGCGGCGGACTTCGTAGTTGACCTTCATGCGCCAGCCACCGTCGACGCGCTCGAACTTGACGTCCTCTTTTTTGACGTTTTCCGAGTAGTTGATGTACAGCCGACGAAAGAACAGATCCTGCAACTTGGACGGATCCATGTTGGCGCTGTCGGGTTCCTTGGCCAGGCCTTTCATGGCCGTGCGCACCGAATAGTATTCCTGGTACATCGGAAACAGCTTCATTCCGATATACAGCGCGAACCCCACCACTGCCAGCACCACCACGAACGACGTCAACGTCATACCGCTTTGCTTGCGCTTCATTGTGCTTCCCCCGGCACGCCGTGCGTGCATTACTGGATTCCGGTTCCGATCCGCGACGGATCGAAACTCCCCTTGCAGAACCACCCTTCGCAATTGAGCCAGATCAGGAACGCCTTGCCGCGCAGGTTGGCTTCCGGCAGGAAGTGCGTCTGGGTCCAGAACCGGCTGTCTTCGCTGTTGTCGCGATTATCCCCCATCACGAAATAGCTGTCCGCCGGCACGGTCCAGTCGCCCTGCCCGGCCGGCATGTTGCGATCGACCCACTCCAGCACCGTGTGGGTGCGGCCCGGCAAATCCTCGACCAGCAAGGTGGTGCCGGTCATCTCGGCGCCCTTGCCCTTGCCGATGTATTCGCCCTTAACCGTGTAGCGCATCGGCTTGTCGTTGATGTATAGCGTATCGCCGTGGAAGCCGATCTTGTCGCCCGGCAGACCCACCACGCGCTTGATCCAGTTCTGGTCCGGCGCATGCGGCGGCTTGAACACCACCACGTCGCCGCGCTTGGGCTCGCCGGTCGGAATGAACTTGGTATTGGTGATCGGCAGACGGAAACCGTAAGCGAACTTGTTGACCAGGATGAAATCGCCGATCAGCAGATTAGGCATCATCGAACTGGACGGAATCTTGTACGGCTCGGCCACGAAGCTGCGCAGGATCAACACCACTGCCAGCACCGGAAAGAAGGCGCGCGAGTAGTCGATGATGGCCGGCTCGCTATCCAGCAGACCAGCGCGTGCCGCGCGGCGCTTGGCCAGGAACAGCTTGTCCAGCAGCCAAATGAAGCCGGTGCCCAGCGTCAACACAACCAGGGCAATTTCAAACCATTTCATTGATGTTCCTTCGGAACGGGATTTGGGATTGGAGATTGGGGATTCGCAAAAGCACGGGGCTGGCAAGTCGTTGCCAATCCCCAATCACGACTCCCGAATCCCTGCTACTTATCCATCTGCAAGACAGCCAGGAAGGCCTCCTGCGGAATCTCCACGCGGCCGACCTGCTTCATGCGCTTCTTGCCTTCCTTCTGCTTTTCGAGCAGCTTCTTCTTGCGCGAAACGTCGCCACCATAGCACTTGGCCAACACGTTCTTGCGCATCGCCTTGACCGTGGAGCGCGAGATGATTTGCGAGCCCACGGCGGCCTGGATCGCCACGTCGAACATCTGCCGCGGGATCAGATCCTTCATCTTTTCGCACAGTTCGCGGCCGCGCCGGTCGGCGTAGCTGCGGTGCACGATGATCGACAGCGCATCGACCTTGTCGCCATTGATCAGCGTATCCACGCGCACGAACGGGCCGGCGTCGAAACGCAGGAAGTGGTAATCCAGCGAGGCGTAACCGCGCGAGACCGACTTGAGCTTGTCGAAGAAATCCAGCACCACTTCGGCCATCGGCAACTCGTAGCTGATCTGCACCTGGCTGCCCAGGTAGTTGATACCGATCTGGGTGCCGCGCTTTTCCTCGCACAAGGTGATGATGTTGCCGACGTAATCGGGCGGGGTGAGGATGTTGGCGCGGATGATCGGCTCGCGGATCTCTTCCACGTTGTTGAGCGGCGGCAGCTTGGATGGATTGTCCATCGGGATGATGCTGCCGTCGGTCTTGAGCACCTCGTAGACAACGGTCGGCGCGGTCGAGATCAGGTTGAGGTTGTACTCGCGCTCCAGCCGCTCCTGCACGATCTCCATGTGCAGCATGCCAAGGAAGCCGCAGCGGAAGCCGAAACCCATCGCTTCGGAGCTTTCCGGCTCGAAGCGCAGCGCCGCATCGTTCAGGCGCAGCTTGTCCAGCGCCTCGCGCAGATCCGGGTAATCCTCGGCATCGACCGGAAACAGGCCGGCGAACACGCGCGGCTGCATTTCCTGGAAACCGGACAGCGCATGCGGCGCCGGGTCGGCCGCCAAGGTCAGCGTGTCGCCGACCGGTGCGCCGTGCACGTCTTTGATCGAGGCGTTGATCCAGCCCACTTCGCCGGCGCCCAGCGCGGCGAGCTCCTTGCGCTTGGGCGTGAACACGCCGACCTTGTCGACCAGATGAGTACGGCCGGTGGACATCACCAGGATCTTGCTGCCCGGCTTGATCTCGCCCTGCATCACGCGCACCAGCGACACCACGCCCAGGTAGTTGTCGAACCAGGAGTCGATGATCAGCGCCTGCAGCTTGTCGGTGTCGCGCGGCTTGGGCGGCGGAATCCGCTGCACGATCGCTTCCAGCACCAGATCGATGTTCAGACCGGTCTTGGCACTGACCGCCACCGCGTCTTCGGCGTCGATGCCGATCACCGCTTCGATCTCGGCCTTGGCCCGCTCGATGTCGGCGGTCGGCAGGTCGATCTTATTGAGCACCGGCACCACTTCCAGGCCCTGCTCCACCGCGGTGTAGCAGTTGGCGACCGACTGCGCTTCCACGCCCTGGGCCGCATCCACCACCAGTAGCGCGCCTTCGCAGGCGGCCAGCGAGCGGCTCACTTCATAGGAGAAGTCCACATGCCCGGGGGTGTCGATGAAGTTCAGGTGGTAGACCTGCCCGTCCTTGGCCGTATACGGCAAGGACACCGACTGCGCCTTGATGGTGATGCCGCGTTCGCGCTCGATCGGGTTGGAGTCCAGGACCTGGGCCTCCATCTCGCGCGCCTGCAGGCCGCCGCACAGCTGGATGATCCGGTCGGCCAGGGTGGATTTACCGTGGTCGACGTGGGCAATGATGGAGAAGTTGCGGATATTCCGCATTGAATCAGAGGACATTGAGGTGGGCGCCGGCGGTGCCGTCGTCAGGGTAACGCAGCATTATCGCACGCTTTGGAGCCGGGATTTGGGAGTGGGGATTGGGGATTCGAAAAGGCAGAACAAGAGCAGGCACCCGCGAACAGGAGCCTGCTTTTGCCAATCCCGAATCACCAATGACGAATCCCGGCTTCCCTCAGCCGCCGGCCTTCAGGGCCACATAGCTGGTCGCCTTGCCGTCGGTGACCAGCAGCATGACCACGTCGCCCTTCTTGTAGCTGGACAGGGCGCGGTTGAGGTCGGCGACGCTGCCGACCTTGGTGCGGCCGACGCGGGCGATGACCAGGCCCGGCGACAGCGGCGGTTGGGTGCTGCGCGCTGCCGCGCCAGTCACCGCCGCGATGCGCACGCCCTCGCCGGCCTCCAGGCCCAGGCGGCTGCGCTCGGCAGCAGTGAGATCGGCGACCTGCAGGCCGAGCAGCTCCACGCTGGCCGGGGCGCTGGGCTTGGCGTCGTCGGCCGCGGTACGCGGGGCGGCGTTGCCGGCGGGGTTGTCCAGCGTCGTCAGGGTGACGGCCACCTTGCGCGGCTTGCCATCACGCAACACGTCCAGGTTGACCTTGGTGCCCGGCGCCATCAGCCCGATCATCGGCGGCAGATCGCTGGCGACATCGATCGGCTTGCCATTGACGGCGCGGATCACATCGCCCACCTCGATTCCGGCCTTGGCGGCAGGGCTGCCGGGCGGAATGTCGTTGACCAGCGCGCCGCGTGTATCCGGCAGGCCCAGGCCCTGCGCCTTGAGCGAGTCGATCGGGCCGACCGCCACGCCCAGCATGCCGCGGCTCACATGGCCGGTGGCCTTGATCTGCTCGGCAGCGCTGAAGGCCAGGTCGATCGGGATCGCAAAACTAATACCCATGTAGCCGCCCGAGGCGGAGAAGATCTGCGAATTGATGCCGACCACCTCGCCACGCGTGTTGAGCAACGGGCCACCGGAGTTGCCCTGGTTGATCGCCACGTCGGTCTGGATGAAGGGCACGTAGCGCTGATCCGCATACGGATTGCTGCGCCCGGTCGCACTGACGATGCCGGCAGTGACCGAGTGGTCCAGGCCGAACGGCGAGCCGATCGCCACCACCCACTGGCCCGGCTTGAGCGTGTTGGAATCGCCCAGGCGCACCGTCGGCAGGCCCTTGGCCTCGATCTTGAGCAGCGCCACGTCGAACTGCTCGTCGCTGCCGACCACCTTGGCCTTGAACTCGCGGCGGTCGGTCAGCTTGACGGTGACCTCGCTGGCGCCATCGACCACATGGTGATTGGTCAGCACATAGCCGTCAGCGGAAATGATGAAGCCCGAGCCCATCGACTTGCCGGCGATGCCGCCATCGTCATCGCCGCCCTGGCCCGGCCCCTGCCGCGGCCCGCCCGGCATCTGGAAATCCGGCCCGAAGAAGCGGCGGAAGAATTCCGGCATCTGCTCGTCGCCGGGCATCGCGCCGCCGTCCTGCCCACCCGGACCACCACGCCGCTGGCGCGCCATGGCGTCCTTGCGGGTGATGGTGGTTTCGATATTGACCACACCCGGGCCGACCTGCTCGACCAGATTGGTGAAGTCCGGCAAGCCGGCCACCAGCTGCGGAGCCGGGGTGGCGCTGCGGTTGGCGGCAATCGGGGCAACATCCTTGGCCGCGGGCGCGGACTGCTGCGCGCAGGCGGCCAGCGGCAGGGTCATGGCGATCAGGCCGAACATCTGGGTGCGAATGCGGTGGTTCATCAGGTTGCCTCCGATGGCAGGGCGACAGGGGCCAAAGCCCCTGCCACTGCAGGGGTCCGGCACGATAACGGGAGGGAGGGCGCCGAACGGATGAAGATCGGCGGCGGCATCAATCCTGCGGCGGCTGCACCGGCAGCGGCCGGCTGGGCGCGGGGCTGGCAACACCCTGCGGCGCAGGCTCAAACGGATAGAACGCGGTGCCTTGTCCGCCTTGGCGGAAGCTGGCATTGAGCGGACTTTCACCGGCACCGGACAGCGCCGCACGCGGCCATGGGCGTGCCTGCAAGGTGGTATCTGGATGTGTGAACGGATTCGATGGCGCCGCCGCACTGGCCGTGGCCGTCGTCGCAGCGGGAGCAGCGGACGCCAGCATGCGGGTTGGCGCCTGCTGCTGGCGCGCGGCAACGCTGCGGGCGACCTGCTGGTTGCGTGTGGCCGCGCCACGGCGCGTGGATGCCAGCGCGGCGGCCGGCACCGCCGCGGCCAGCGCGGCCACCTCATCGGGGGCGGCCGGGCCGGGCTCAGCCGGAGCCTTCGGTGCTGCGGGCGTGGCGGGGGCCGGCGTGGCCGCCGGCAGCTGCGCTGTCGTGGCGAACACCGGGACCTGCTCGGCCGGCGGTACGGTCTCGGGCAGGCGCTCGCGCGCCATGAACAGGGCAATCGCTGCAACCGATGCCGCAATCGCCGCACCACCACCCCAGCGCCAGCGCGTGGCCGGACGCGTGGATGGCTGCGCCTGCGGCACCGGCTCATCGGCGATGGCGCTGCGCACGCGCGCGGCAAAATCCAGCGGTGCCGGCGCGCTGGCCGCACCGCGCAGCACATCGCCGCACAGCTGCCAACGCTCGTGGCAGCCGGCCAGTTCCTCGTCGTGGGCCAGACGGCGCAGCAGGAAGCGCGACTCGTCGGCGCTCAATTCGCCATCCACCAGCGCAGACAGCTGCTGGCGGTAGTGACGCTCGAACTTGTCGGTGGTGGACATGGCAGGGTTATGGCTCATACACGGTGTCGCTCACGGGTAGCGCTTTCGGTCTCCAACAGAGGCCGCAGCTCGATGTCGATGGCCTCGCGCGCCCGGAAGATGCGCGAGCGCACCGTTCCGATCGGGCAATCCATCTTTCGCGCGATTTCGTCGTAGCTCAGCCCTTCCACCTCGCGCAGGGTGATGGCCGACCGAAGTTCTTCCGGCAGGGCTTGGACCGCACGCATCACCGTTTGTTCCAGCTCCTGTCGCATCAATTCGCGCTCCGGGGTGTCGGTATCGCGCAGGCGGGTGGCACCATCGAACTGTTCGGCATCGCTGATCTCGATATCGTCGGTGGGCGGGCGGCGGTTGTGCGCAACCAGATGGTTCTTGGCAGTGTTGACGGCAATGCGGTGCAACCAGGTATAGAACTGCGAGTCGCCGCGGAAACTGTTGATCGCGCGGTAGGCGCGCACAAACGTATCCTGGGCCACGTCCTGGCACTCGCTCCAGTCGGCGATGTAGCGCCCGATCAACGCAACGATGCGGTGCTGGTATTTGCGCACCAGCACATCGAACGCTGCGCTCTCGCCGCGCTGCACGCGCCGGACCAGTTCCAGGTCCAGCTCCTGAGGTGTATCGACTTCGGCCATGTCGGGCCGCACTCCTGTCAGCCCACCGAAGTCGGGCAATGAGACAACCATTGAAAAGAAAAGTTCATACCGATCCGTACGATCGTCACGCATCAGACTAGCTGCACCGATGCGCCACTGGCGACGCCTCGCACGAGGCGCGCGCCGCCCTGCCGACAGGTATGGGTATTTGACGTGAAGGAAACAACCTCTGGATGATAACGACCTTTCCTTATATCTCCGGACGGCCAGACGCATGCTTCCAGGTTTCGACGGGCTCCGATTCAGCCATTGGCAGGCCGACCTGCGCGAGGACGGCGTGGTCGTGCTCAGCCTTGATCGTCAGGCCGCACCGGTCAACGCGTTTTCGCAGGAGGTGCTGCTCGAACTGGGCGCGCTGGTCGAACGCCTGGCGCTGGACCCGCCCAAGGGCGTGGTGGTGCGCTCGGGCAAGCCCAACGGCTTCATCGCCGGCGCCGACCTGAAGGAATTTCAGGAGTTCGACCGCAAGGGCACCGTCAACGATGCGATCCATCGCGGCCAGAGCGTCTTCCAGAAGCTGGCCGAACTGCCCTGCCCCACGGTCGCGGCGATCCATGGCTTCTGCATGGGCGGCGGCACCGAGATTGCGCTGGCGTGCCGGTATCGCGTGGCCTCCGACGATGCCAGCACGCGCATCGGCCTGCCGGAAACCAAGCTCGGCATCTTTCCCGGCTGGGGCGGCAGCGCCCGCTTGCCGCGCCTGATCGGTGCGCCAGCGGCGATGGACCTGATGCTGACCGGCCGCACCGTCGCGGCCAAGGCCGCCCGCGCGATGGGCCTGGTCGACAAGGTCGCCGCGCCCGCGGTGCTGGTCGATGTCGCGGCCGCGCTGGCGCTCACCGGCAGCAAACGCCCGTTCAAGCAGCGCGCCACCGCGTGGGCCACCAATACCTTGCTCGCGCGCAAGCTGCTGGCGCCACAGATGCGCAAGCAGGTCGCGCGCAAGGCGCGCAAGGAGCATTACCCGGCGCCCTACGCCTTGATCAATGTGTGGGAGCGTGCCGGCGGCAGCGGCATCCAGGCGCGCCTGGCGGCAGAGCGCAAGGCGGTGGTCAAGCTTGCCAGCACGCCGACCGCACGCAACCTGATCCGCATCTTCTTTCTCACCGAGCGCCTGAAAGCGCTGGGTGGCAAGGATGCCGGCGCTGCGGCGCCGGCTCCGATCCGCCATGTGCATGTGGTCGGCGCCGGCGTGATGGGCGGCGATATCGCGGCCTGGGCGGCGTACAAGGGCTTCGAGGTGACGCTGCAGGATCGCGAGCAGCGCTTCATCGATACGGCGCTGGGCCGCGGCGGCGAGTTGTTCGCTAAGCGCGTCAAGGACGAGGCCAAGCGGCCGGCGGTGGCGGCGCGCCTGCGTGGCGACCTGGCCGGCACGGGCGTGGCGCAGGCGGACCTGGTGATCGAAGCGATCATCGAGAACCCGCAGGCCAAGCGCGAGCTGTATCAGTCCATCGAGCCGCAGCTCAAGCCTGATGCCTTGCTGACCACCAACACCTCGTCGATTCCGTTGACCGAGCTCCGGGGGCATATCCAGCGCCCGGCGCAGTTTGCCGGCCTGCACTACTTCAATCCGGTATCGATGATGCCGCTGGTGGAAATCGTGCAGCACGACGGGCTGGATCCGGCCAACGTCGCGCGCCTGGCGGCGTTCTGCAAAGCGCTGGACAAATTCCCGGTACCGGTGGCCGGCACCCCGGGCTTCCTGGTCAATCGCGTGCTGTTCCCGTACCTGCTCGAAGCGGCGACCGCCTATGCCGAAGGCGTACCGGGCCCGGTGCTGGACAAGACCGCAGTGAAGTTCGGCATGCCGATGGGGCCAATCGAACTGATCGACACGGTGGGGCTGGACGTTGCCGCCGGCGTGGGCGCGGAGCTCGCACCGTTCCTGCACCTGCCGATTCCGGCGGCGCTGGCCACCGTGGAGCCGGGCAAGCGCGGCAAGAAGGACGGCCAGGGCCTGTATAAGTGGGAGAACGGGCGCGCGGTCAAGCCCGAGGTCGCCAGCGGCTACGAGGCGCCGGCAGACCTGGAAGATCGCTTGATCCTGCCGCTGCTCAACGAAGCCGTCGCCTGCCTGCACGACGGCGTGGTGGCCGACGCGGACCTGCTCGACGCCGGCGTGATCTTCGGCACCGGCTTTGCCCCGTTCCGCGGCGGCCCGATCCAGCACATCCGCAGTGTCGGCGCCGACGCCTTGCTGGCACGTCTGCAGGCACTGCAGGCGCGCTATGGCGAGCGTTTCGCGCCGCGCCCGGGCTGGCAGTCGCCGTTGCTGCGTGAACCGGTGGCGTGAGCCGTCGACGCTGTCTTCGACGTCGATCAGCCACGCAAGCGGCGGGCGATCGGCGACTGGGGTGATCTGCAGGTTGCAGCGCGGCAAGCCATCGACCCACGCTTCGCAGGCAGCAAAGAACAACGGCGAGCCAAGGCTCGCCGTTGTTTTTACCAACTTGCAACATGCCTCAGAAACGCAGACCCACACTGGTGAAGAAGTAACGGCCCGCCTGGTCGTAACCGGCGAGCGAGTTGCCGTTGAAGGTCAGGCTGCCGCCCACCAGCGGCGGCTCCTTGTCGGCGATGTTGTTGATGCCCAAGGTCCAGGTGACGTAATCGCCCAACTGCATCGAACCGGACAGGTCGAAGTAGTTGTACGCCGACACCTTGTTGTCCTGGTTCACCAGGCGTACGTCGGTTGTGCCACGGGTGCCGTCGGTGTTCTGGTAATCCAGCTCACCGATATAGCGCCAGCGCAGACTGACGGTGTAGCGATCGAAGCTGTAGCGCGTGCTCAGCACATGCCGCCATTCGGCACTGTTGCAGGCCACGTTGACCACGCCCGCGCAGTCGTAGGTCACTTCCTGCACACCCGGAACCGGCTCGTACTCCTGCTTGATGGCGTAGCTGCCCATCATCGAGGCGGTCAGGCGCCCGGGACCGACACTCCAGGCATACGAGGCGGTCAGATCCACACCCTGGAAATGCAACGAACCAAAATTATCCTGGGAATTGAGGATCAGACCGGACACGTCCGGGTCGCTACCGCGGAACAGATCGCCCGTGGTGGCATTGCGGCGCACGCGGCTGCAGATATCCGCATTACCGGTCACTCCGCATGCGGTAAGGATGTTGGACGAGCCGATGCTGCGGATCGCGTCGTCGATCTTGATGTCGTAGTAATCCACGCTCAGATCGAGCCCCTTGATCGGGCTGGCGGCAAAACCGACGGTCCAGGTGTTGGCCGTTTCCGGCTGCAATGTCGTATTGCCGCCGCCGATTTCGTTGTACTGGCCGGCCGGGTTGGCTGCAACGCGGCCGTATTGCGCCGCAGTCACACCGGTGTTGGCGCACTGGGCCTGGGTAAAGACCGGATTGGCACCGGCACACGGATCGCTACCACTCCATAGCCCGATCGTATTTTCGTTATACAGCTCGGTCACGTTCGGAGCGCGGATCGCACGGTTCCAGCCCGCGCGCAGGTGGTACTTGCCATCGACGAATGTTGCACCCAGACCGGCCTTGTAGGTACTCACGCCACCGGAGGTGTCGTAGTCCGAATAGCGATAGCCAAGCTGCATGTCGAGGTGATCCAGACTACCGGCCTGCGCCACCAGCGGCACCGCGCCTTCGAGGAACAGTTCCTTGACGCCGATGTCGCCGGACACATTGGAGGTCGGTCCACCCAGGCCGGTGAAGTTGCCGGTCTGCATGTTGCTGTCGGCCACCCGCTTGAAGGTCTCGTTGCGGGTCTCGACACCACCGACCAGACTGATTGGGTTATCGCCGGCCCACGGCAGGCTGTAGCCGAAATTGCCGGTCACATAAGCGTTGAACACGCGCATCGAGGTTTCGTAGTTGACGATACCCACGCCCTGCAACGCCTCTGCCTCTGCTGCGGTGACACTGTCGGTCCACACGCTGTAGGGCACGCAGCCATCGAACGAACCAGGCTGGCAGCCCAGTAGTGCATCGCGGACGCGCGTGGTCACGAAGTCGTTCCTGTTTTCCGACTTGGTGGTGCTGCGGTTGTAGGTGAACGAGGCGTCGTACGACCAGTTGTCGTTGATGTCACCCTGGGCGCCGGTGGTGATGCTGAAACTGTTGGTATCCGAGTCGGTGATGCGCGGGCCGCCTTCGACGTTGCGCTTGGCCACGTAGACGGTGAACTCGTCGTCGGTGATGCCCACATCGTTGCACAGGCTACCGATCACCGAGGTGGCGCAGTTGACGTTGAGGTCGGTGAAAAACGCACCCGACGGCGCGATCTGGGTCGAACTCTTGCGGTTGACGAACAAGGTTTCGAGATAGGGCTTGAAGTGCTCGTTGACCTCGTACTTGATGTTGGTGCCGGCCGTGTAGCGCGTGTCCGGACGCTGGTAGTAATTCAATGGCGCGAAGTTGTAGAGATTCGGAGATGCGACCTGCGACCAGGTGCCGCCGGCTGAAGGCTGCACGTAGAACGCGCCAGCCGACGGAGCGACGACATAGAAGTTGGCCGGATCTGCGGTGGCAGAGCCGCCGCACGCGGTGCCGCGGTTGCTCAATGCGCATGCGGAGTAATCGCGCTGGCCCTGCAGCAGTGGATCGTTCTCGCGCCAGGTGGCCCATGCGGTGGCATGCCCCGCCTCGCCGAAGCTGCCGCCGATGGCCAGGTCCATATTGCGGGAGATACCGTCGAAACCGGAATTTCCAGTTGGATAATCGTAACCGGCGTCGTCCATCAGGCCGCGCATCAAGGTGTTGCCGTTGTCGTGCTGGTAGGCGTTGTAGCCCATGTCGACACTGACACCTTCGAACTCGTCGTCGAGCACGAAATTGACCACGCCGGCGACGGCATCCGAGCCGTACACCGCCGAGGCGCCGCCGGTCAGGATGTCCACGCGGCGCACCAGCGCTGCCGGAATGATGCTGATGTCCGGACTCTCGCCGATGCCTTTGGGAATGCGCCTGCCGTTGACCAGGGTCAAGGTGCGCTGCGCGCCCAATCCACGCAGATCGAGGGTCGCATACCCCTGCGAGCCATTGTTGGCGAAGTTGTCGAAGCTCGCCGAGAGCTGCGGGTACTGATTGATCAGATCTTCGACCTTGGTCGAGCCGGTGTACTGGAATTCTTCCTTGTTGATCTCTGCCACCGGACTGGAGGCAGTCATCGTCTGGCTCTTGATGCGCGTACCGGTGACACTGATCGCGTCCAGGCTCTTGAGTTCCGTCGAGGGCTGCTCCTGCGCCATCACGGTTCCCGACAGGGCCAACGCCGCAGCGCCAACCGTGAGCGATACCCGGATGGCGTCGCGCAGCTTGGTGGTCTTCAATCTCATCTCTCTCTCCGAGAAGTTCGAACGGGTGAGCGCAACGCACTGCATCGGCATCTGAGGCAATGCCGGCACGTGCTGCGACGTCGTTGGCAAGCGCATCAAACTGCGCTTCCACACTGGCGAACGGCCGGACGAAAGAGCGCCCGAAAAAACGTTGCCAACCCGATGTTAAGACCACGTTGAGGAGAATTAAAGCGCCATTCAGAAATGCTCCGAATCGGTGCGGCGAATCCCCAAAAGAGTGCGGATGTCACGGAAAAAGCGGCCCTCTGGGGCTCTTTTCTCTCGTGGAGCCCGATTTCGCTTTGCTCGTTCGTTCGTTCGTTCGTTCGTCGGTCGCGAGCCAACCGCTCGCTCAGTTGCAAGAACTATTGGTCGGCCAGCGAGAAACTCTTACAACGCTTCGACGCCGGGCACGATCACGCCAGCTGCCTGAAGTCGCGTCAACACTGGCAGCAGTCCGTCCAGATGACGCCGAGAGCTATGCACCGAGCGTTGGTGGACATCGCCGCGCACCTGCGCTGCGCTCGCAGTCACGAACGGCACATGCTGCAGTTCGGTGATGGTGTCACTGCGCTCCAGCCCGCACCAGCTCAGCACCCGCGTGATCTGTTGGTCGGTGTCGCGCACCAACTCTTCGTAGTGCACGTCGAGAATGCTGCCGGGCAGCACCGCATGCCAGTGCCGCATGGTCTGCTGGTAGGCCAGGTAGTAATCCGCGAGCTCATCGAGCGCATACGAGAACGGATAGGCGTTGTAGAACAAGGTCTTGTACATCGCATAACAGGTGTCTAGCGGATCGCGCACCAGATGGATGATGCGTGCACGCGGCAGCGCGGCGGCAATCATGCCGCAATACAGGTAATTGACCGGCAGCTTGTCGATGAACACCGGATGGTCGTGCATCAGCTCACGGGCGCCGCGCAGATACTCCTGCCCAAGCGCCGCGAAATCGATCTGCAGCGATGCCTGGGCGGCGGTCAGTTCGGGATTGGTCGACAGTACGCCGGAGGTCGCACTGCCGAGCAACGCACCGAAATCCATCAGCTCCCCGGCCGAGCGTGCACCGCCGCGCTGGATCAGCAGGCGCTCCAGCAAGGTGGTGCCGGAGCGTGGCAAACCGACGATGAAGATCGCCCCCTCGCCCGCATGACCAGGTTGCAGTGCGCGCAAGGAAGCCGGGTCGTACGCCTCGCGCACCTGAGCGATATGCGCACACTCGGCAGCAACGTCGTATTGCAGTGTCTTGCGCTTGCAGGCCGCTGCGGTGGTCAATGTCGCGAACGACTCCGCATGCTGGCCCAGGTCCTCCAGCTCCTTGCTCAAGGCGTACAGACCGGCCGCTCGGGCGGATGGTTCCGATAGCGTGGTCAAGCGGTGACGCAGATCGTCCAGATGGTTGTGCTGCCCGGTCTGGCGCCGGAGCGTGGCGCGCAGGTACAAGGCATCGCCCGTGCCGGGTGCCAGTTGCAATAGCCGCTCCAGGGTGCGCTCAGCCGCATCGAATTCACCGCCAAAGAACTGCATCGTGGCAAGGTCGTACAGCAAGCCGGGCTGTTCTCCCAGCAATGTCATCGCATGCCGATACGCGTCGCGGGCGGCCGCCACCTCGTGGCAGCCACTGTACAGCGCACCGATCCGCCACCATGCAGCGCCGTCGGCGGCCGCCAACGCCTGCGCCTGGCCGGCGACAAGCCGGGCCTCGCGTCGGCGACGCAGCTGCAGCAGCAAGCTACCGTACTTGATCAACAGCGGGAGCGGTGACGTTGCAACCGCCGCGGCCTGTGCGATGCGGTCGGCTGCGGCCTGCGGATCGCCGTTGGCCAGCCGGGCTTCACTGGCAAGCTCCAGCAGATGCGCATTGCCAGGCTGCTCTGCGCAGGCGCGGTCGGCGAACACAGCTGCCTCGGCATAACGTCCCTGACGCAGCAGTTGATACCCGTTGTGCAACAGGGCGCGCAGCTGTCTCTCAGTCATTCGTTCTCTTCTGTTTGTTGCGATGCCGTCGTTGGCCTGGCTAGTCGATACGGCGGGCGCGTAGCGCCACACCGGCAGCGGTGACCAGCATGTAGCTTCCCATTGCGGCCTTGCGGATCACCACGACCTCGCCCTCGGCCAGCGGCCCGCGGCTGGTCGCTTCTGTCAGCGCCCAGCGCTGGCGACTGTCCAGCGACACGATACGTGTGCCGTCTGGCTGATACGCCACCGCTAGCACCTTCGCGGTGAGTTGCGCAGGTACTGATTGCTGCGCACCTGTCGCTGCCGAGGCCTGTTGGCTGCTGCGGCCGAATGCCCTGACTGCCCTATCCGCCTCCGCAGCCCGCACCGCCTGCGTTGGCGGGAAGCTGGCGTCATAGCAGGCCAGCCGCGGCAAGGGATCGAGTACTGCGGCGCAGCGATGCGTCGGCACGTCCTGCGCCGATGCCGCCCAGGCGCAGCTCAACACCGTCAGCCCCAACACCACTCGCTTGTGCATGCGCGCATCTTCACTCGTCGATTGCAGCAGAGCATACAAGGCAAGTGGCGAACGCAGGAAAGACCGCTCATCACCGTCCCGCCATGGGGCGATTGAATGCACCGACGGCGCCGCCTAAGCTGCAGGTCTCCAACCCGTTGCAAGATTGCCTGGAAAACGCCTTGGACCCGTCCTTGCAGCACGCCGCACGCTTACTGCAACAAGGCCATCTGGCGCAGGCAATTGTCGCTTATCGCCACATCCTGCAGACGCAGCCCCGCTGCGCCGATGCCTGGTACAACCTGGGATATCTGCTGCGCCAGACCGGCCAGGCATCCGCCGCACTGGACGCTTATGCGCAGGCATTGCAGCACGGTGCCGCGCTGCCGGAGCAAATCCATCTCAATCGCGCCGCGTTGCTGAGCGACCATCTACATCAGGAGGCGGCAGCGCTGAAGGAACTTGATCTGGCATTGCAGTGCCGGCCGGACTACGCCCCTGCCTTGCTCAATCTGGGCAACCTGCAGGAGGAGCTGGGCGCACGCGGCCAGGCGGTCGCCGCCTATCGCCGGCTGCTCGCCAATCCTCCTGTCGATGCCCAGACACGGGCGCTGCAGCTGCAAGCCACCGCACGCCTGCTGCACCTGGATCCTCCAACCCATGCGCAGGACACACGCCTGCTCGCACTTGCGCAGGCAGGCTCGGTCGCGGGGCAGGATCCTGCGTTGACGGCCACGCTGCTGCATGCACTGGCCCATGCCTATGACCGCCTCGGCCTGCACAGCCAGGCATTCGATGCGGCCAGTGCCGCCAACCGGCATGGCCATGCACATGCACGGCGCTACGACCCGATCCGCACACAGCAGCAGTTCGACAGCATCGCTGCGGTATTTGCCGATGCAAGCGACGCGCGCCAGCCACCGCCCATGGCCGCTGTCGACGACGCGGTACCGCCACTGTTTATCTGCGGCATGTTCCGCTCCGGCTCCACCTTGATCGAACAGGCCTTGTCGCGCCACTCCTGCATCGCCGCCGGGGGCGAACTGGATGCGTTGCCGCGACTGGTTGCACGGTCGCTGTCGCCGTTCCCGCAAGCCGCGCAGCATCTGTCCTCGCACACGCTGGCGCAGCTGGCCGCGGCCTATCGTCAACGCGTGGCTGCGGCCGTTCCCCAGCATGCGCAACTGCGTTACATCACCGACAAGCGCCCCGACAACTTTCTACTGATCGGGCTGATCAAGCAGCTGTTTCCGGCGGCCAGGATCGTGCACACACGTCGTCACCCGCTGGACAACGGGCTGTCGATCTTCATGCAGCAGCTCAATCCACAACGGTTTGACTATGCGGGCCGGCTGGAGGACATCGGGCATTTCTATGCCGCCTACCAGCGACTGATGGCGCATTGGCTGTCGCTGTACCCGGACAGCATCCATACCTTCGACTATGACGCCTTCGTCGCCGCGCCGGAACGCAGCCTGCGTGCACTGCTGGACTTTTTGCAGTTGCCCTGGGAACCGGATTGCCTGGATTTCCACAAGGCGCCTGGAGCCGTCAGGACAGCCAGCTACTGGCAGGTGCGCCAACCCCTGCATGGCGATGCATCCGGACGCTGGAAGCCCTACGCGACCCAACTCTCTCCGCTGCGCGCCACGCTTGCCCGGTTCGGCATCATACCTGCGGACTGAACCGGCCGACTACCGGCAACACCTCATCCCGCACGGTGGCGCGCAATCGCCGTCTCCATGGCATTGACCATCTGCCGCTCCTCCTGGCTCAGCAGCGGGTTCCAGACATCAAAGATCAGCACCGCACGCAGCTGCGCGCTCGTGTTGCGCGCCTCATGCTCGATCGAGTCGTCGAACACCAGCACCTTGCCGACCTCCCAGTGCCGCCAGTCGTAACCGACCCGGAAGCTGCAGCCCTCGGGCACGATCAACGGAAGATGCGCCACCAGACGTGCGTTGGTCTCACCATGGTGCGGCGGAATGACCGTCTGCGGCGCAAGCACCGAAAACATCGCGTTCGGGCACACGCCGTCGATCTGCGCCGCATCGACCAATGCCAACGCGGCGGCGGTTGCCGGGCACTGCCGCAGATGTTCATCCACCGGCTGTCCATGTGCCCACAACGGGTAGGAACTCCATGCCGGCGAATGGTTGAGCTCCTTCCACTGATTGACCGGCTGGTCCGGCGCGTAGGCGATGTAGGGCGCAAAGCCGCCCTTGTCCTCGCACATGACGGCGCGCAGTTCCTGCGCGATCGCCTCGGTCTGACGCTGTACTGCAGCGATCCAGGGGAACGCGTCCGGCGGGTGAAACGGCAGGGCTGGCAGTCGCGGGATGTACAAGCGGTTGGATTGGGAATGGAACGGGCGACTGCGCCCGCATGCGATCGCGGCTGCCTCCGCCCAGCGTCCTGCGAGCGCGGCGTCCAACGCGATGCCAGGAGCATCCAGGACGGCGCGCAATTGCGCCTCCAGCTCAAGCGTGTCCTGCTCCACTGCCTGCGTGGCCAGGGCCAGCTTGCGACGCAACACCGCCGGCCACTGCGGCTCCGGTGGCGCGACCTTCAGCGCATCGCGATAGACACCGGCGGCGGCGCGCGGGCGGCCGCGCGCCTGCAGGAATGCGGCCTTTGCCAGCAGCCCGGGCAGGAAGTACGCATCCAGCGCCAACGCCGCGCTGATGGCCTGCCATTCGCCCTCCACATCGCCTTGCGCCTGCTTCACCACCGCAATGGTCAGCACGACCATCGGATCGCCCGGGCTGCTTGCGCGTGCGCCTGCCAGGTACTCCAGCGCCGCCGTCGCATCGCCGCGCTGGTAGGCATGCACGCCCAGGCTGTACAAGGCCTGCGGGTGCGTCGGCGCCAACTGCCGCACCTGTGTCCACAACTGCTCGGCCTGTTGCCATTGCCCGGCCGATGCCGCCGCGCCCGCCTCGGCAATCAGCGCAGCAATGCGTTCGTTGCGTTGTTCGATCTGTACCGCCATCGCGCCGCCGGCCTCGCAGTCTTTCCCGGCTCGATCATACGGCCTGGGCGGCAGCTCGGCAGCCGGACGGCTCTTCCCTCTATCGGACAGGCTGGCCTGGCTGGGTCCTGCTCCAGGCAACGCCATTCGACCGCCGATCAGACAACAAGCCCACTGGCGGCGTGGTCCGCGTCAGTGCGAGTGGCCGCCGTGCGAATGCGCGTGACCACGGTGATCGTCATGCGCGGAGCCTTGCGCGGCCGGCGCCGCGCCACACGGCTCGGTGCCGCAGTCGCCGCTCTCCACCTGCAAGGTGACGTGGGTGATCTCGAAGCGCGCGTGCAGCAGCTCGGCGAGGGCGTCGCGCAGGCGGTCGCGGTCGGTGGTTTCACTGACCACCACGTGTGCGGTGAGTGCGGGCGTGCTTGAGGCCAGTGCCCAGACATGCAGGTCGTGCACGTCTTCGACGCCGGGGTAGCTGCTCAGCGCCTGCTGCACCTGCGGCAGATCGATGCCTTTGGGCACGCCTTCCAGCAGCACGTTGATCGCCTCGCGCAGCAGCACCCAGGTGCGCGGCAGCACCCACAGGCCGATCAGCACGGCCAGCACCGGGTCGATCCACTGCCAGCCGGTCCAGCGGATCAGCAACGCGCCGATGATCACCGCCACCGAGCCAAGCATGTCGCTCCAGACCTCGAGATAGGCACCCTTGACGTTGAGGCTCTCGCCGCTGCCGGCGTGCAGCAGCTTCATGGCGATCAGATTGATCACCAGGCCGAAACCGGCGATCAGCAGCATGCCGCTGGAGGAAATATCTTGCGGTGCGCGGAAGCGCTGCGCGGCCTCCCACAGAATGTAGGCGCCGACTGCGAACAACAGCGCGCCGTTCGCCAGCGCGCCGAGCGCTTCCAGCCGCACATAGCCATAGGTGCGGCGCGCATCGGCAGGACGACGGCTCAGGCGCACGGCAAGCAGAGCGATCATCAGGCCGACGGTGTCTGTGGCCATATGTGCGGCGTCGGACAGCAGCGCCAGGCTGTTGGTGATGAACGCACCGATGACTTCCGCCAACAGGAACGTGGCGGTAAGTCCCAGCGCCCACCACAGCGGTGTCTCGTGACGGATTTCGCTGGGTGCGTGGTTGTGGTCGTGTCCCATGGATGCGGTGGCCTCGTGCAATGCGCGCACCTTAGGCGCACGCGATGGCGGAGACTATTACACCCGGGCGTGATGACATCACATCACGCGAGCGCGGCGTTGCACCTTGTTGCCCAGGCCGGGTAGCGACTTGGAGCGGCCAACAGAACCTCTCAAACGCCGCAGCGATGGCGGCAACGTGTCGGCAACCCTCGCTTTCGTTAGCGGGTGGAGTGATGTCGTATTGGCGGTGACATTGCTCGGATAGAAAGAAGCTGATCAGACCCCACCTCATCGGACGGCTGCACTGCTTGCACTACTTCCACTGCTTGCACTGCTTGCACTGCTTGCAACCATGCGTACCTACCATCGTGACTGGTCCTTGCCCGCCTACCGTCGCGGGACCTTACGCGGCATGGATGCCGCGTAAGAGCCTACATGGACGTACTTGCGGCGTGTCCCGCGATGGTGGGCGGGCAAGGGCCCTGCAGCAAAACCACAGCGTCGAGTGCGCGGTGCCCTCACCGCTCGCGGGACACGCCGTGAACCCGTCCCTGGGGGCTCGGTGGCGGCATCCATGCCGCCACACGGTCCCGCAATCGGCGAGGACACCGCACCAGACAGTTTGCTGGCTGTCTTACTGAAAACCATGCACACCAATCAACTCGACAGGTCCTTGCCCGCCCACCGTCGCGGGACCTAACGCGGCATGGATGCCGCGTAAGAGCCTACATGGACGTACTTGCGGCGTGTCCTGTGATGGTGGGCGGGCAAGGACCTCGCAGCCAAGCCGCAGATCATCCGCTCTACAGCCGACTTCCCAGTTCGATCAACTCTCCAGACAGATGCGAACTGCCACTCCGGCTACTCCTCCTTGACGGTGGGCCTAAACGCTTTGTTAGCCGCTCTCAAACCTTGGCCACCAGCTTGATCACGCTGGAGAAATCCAGCGCACCGTTGCCGGCCTGGCTGTTCATCGCGTACAGATTGCGCGCCAGCTCGCCGAGCGGAATCGACACGCCCGCCTGCACTGCGGATTCGGCGACCAGCCCCAGGTCCTTGAGCATCAGATCGTTGCCGAAGCCGCCGCTGTAAGCGCGCGATGCCGGCGCGTTGGGCAACACGCCCGGCCAAGGATTGCACACTTCGGTGGCCCAGCTGCGCCCGGTGCTGACCGCCATCATCTGCGACAGCACCGCCGGGTCCAGCCCCTGCGCAACACCGAGCGCCAGCGCCTCGCCGGTGGCGGCCATGATCACGCCCAGCGCCATGTTGTTGCACAGTTTGGCGACCTGGCCGGCGCCGTTGTCGCCGACGTGGAAGATGTTCTTGCCCATTGCCTGCAACACCGGCCGCGCACGCTCCAATACCTGCGCGGCGCCGCCGACGATAAACGTCAGGCTGCCTGCCGCCGCGCCCGCCGTCCCGCCGGAGACCGGCGCATCCAGCACCGCCAGGCCACGCGCCTGCGCTTCGGCGGCGAGTTTGCGTGCGCTGGCGGGTGCGATGGTGCTGCAGTCGATCACCAGGGCAGCGGCAGGAATCTGCGCCAGAATCCCGGCCTCGCCCAGGTACAGCGCTTCGACATGGCGGCTGGCCGGCAGCATCGAGATCACGATCTCGGCGTCGGCCAGGGTGTCGTGTGCGGAGCTGGCGGCATGCGCGCCGGCAGCAACTGCCGCGTCCAGCGCAGCGGGCACCAGATCGAATACCCGCAGCTGGTGCCCGGCCTTGCTGAGGTTGGCGGCCATCGGCCCGCCCATATTGCCCAGGCCGATAAAAGCGATTTTGCTCATGGTGTGGTTTTCCAGGGTTGGGCGGCCATCACCAACTGGCGCGGCCGTCGAATGGTGTGCCCGGCCGCAGCGCAGCGCGGCAAACGGGCGCAGTGGCGTCCCTCGGTCCTGCAATGCGGATGCGGCTCATTGTCCGCATCCGCCAAGACCGTTCGCGGCGGCGTGTCAGCGACTCAACCTGCACCAAGATCGGCAAGCGGATGCCGTGCGGGTGGCCAGGGCGATTGCAGGAATGCCGCCGCCCATTGCGCATCGGCCTGCTCGAGCGCGGCAGGCTGCCACTGCGGCGTGCGGTCCTTGTCGATCAACAGCGCGCGAATGCCTTCGGCGAAGTCGCCATGCGCGGCGGCATGCAGCGCCACCACGTACTCGGTGCGAAAGGTGTCTGCCAGCGTGCCGGTGCCCGGGTGACGTTGCAGCTCCCAGGCCAGGCGCGCCGAGCCGGGGGCGCCGGCTGCCAGCGTGGCACGCGCGGCCTGCAGCCAGGCATCTTCGCTTTGCAGTGCCAGGATTGCGGCGACCACCTCCTGCAGCGTCTGGCCTGCCACCAATTGCGCGATCAGCGCCGCATGCACCTGCAGCGGGCCCGGCTCCAGCGGTTGCGCAATCCCGTGCAGGAATGCGCCGAGCTGGGCGCGATCCTCATCGGCATCGCCTGTCCAGGCATGCGCGTCCAGGGCGTCCAGCACTGCCGCGTACTGCGCATGTTCCAGGCGGACATCCGCAAGCCCGGCATAGATGGCATCGCTGGCATCCAGCGGCGCGCCGGTCAGTGCCAGAAACAATCCGGCGCCGTGCGGCACGCGGCGCAACAACCAACTGCCACCCACGTCGGGAAACAGGCCGACACTGATCTCCGGCATCGCCAGCCGCGAGCGCTCGGTGACCACACGATGGCTGGCGCCGGACATCAAGCCGATGCCGCCGCCCATGACGATGCCGTGGCCCCAGCACAGCAGCGGCTTCGGGTAGGTGTGGATGCGATGATCGAGCCGATATTCCTCTTCGAAGAACGCAGCGGCGTGCGCATTGCCCTGCGGTTGCGCGCGACGTTGCTGCGCGTCCGGCACCGCCTCACGATGCGCGCGCATGCTCTGGTACAGACCATGCAGGTCGCCGCCCGCGCACAACGCCTTCTCGCCGGCACCACGCAGCACCACGCAGGCAATCTGCGCGTCGTCGGCCCAGACGCGCAGCTGTGCATCCAGCAAGCGCGTCATCTGCAAGGACAGGCCGTTGAGCGTCCTGGGCGCATTCAAGGTGGCGATGCCGATGCGATGCCCGTCGGCGCAATCGCGTTGTTCGAACAGCACCGGGGCTTCTTCGGGGAGGCTCACATCCAGCATCAGCCACTGCTCCACTGCGGTGCGCGCTTCTCGAGAAAGGCCGCCACTCCCTCGGCCTGATCGGCCTGCTCGAACAGGTCGACGAAGGCTTCGCGTTCTGCCACCAGCGCGGCGGCATGCGTGCCGTGGCGGGTGGACTGCACCAGGCGCTTGCACGCCGCGACGCTGGCCGGACTCTGCTTGCCGGCGCGCTGTGCCCAGGCGATGGCCAGCGCGCGCGACTCGCCCGTGCCCACCACCTCTTCCACCAGGCCGATGCGGTGTGCTGTGGCGGCATCCAGACGCTCGCCGAGCAGGATCATGCGCTTGGCCCAACCCTCGCCGACCAGGCGCGGCAGGTTCTGGGTGCCGCCGGCGCACGGCAACAAGCCGACGCTGGCTTCCGGCAAGGCCAACTGTGCGTGTTGCTCGGCAATGCGCAGGTCGCAGGCCAGCGCGCACTCCAGGCCACCGCCCATCGCATAGCCGTTGATGGCAGCAATCGACACGCCGCGAAACGCGCTCAAGGCTTCGAAGGCTTCGCCAAAGCGACGCGCGGCCTCCCGTGCAGCAGCCTTGTCGCCATCGGCAAACTGCTTGAGATCGGCGCCGGCACTGAAGAACTTCTCGCCGTCGCCAGTGATCACCAGCGCGTAGATGCTGCGATCCGCATCCAGCGCGCGGACCAGATCGCGCAAGGCCGCAAGGCTGTGCACGGTCCAGGTGTTGGCTGGCGGATTGCGCAAGGTGACGATGGCGACATGGCCGTCGCGTTCGACATGTAAACCGGTATGCGTGCGTGTTGCCCAATCGCTCATCGCAATTCCTCCTCGCCGTTGAGCAGGTGGCGCGCAATGATCATGCGCATCACCTCGTTGGTGCCTTCCAGGATGCGGTGCACACGGCTGTCGCGCAGCAGGCGCTCGATCGGATATTCGCGGATATAGCCGTAGCCGCCGTGGATCTGCAAGGCATCGTCGCAGATCGCAAAGCCGGCGTCGGTGGCGAAACGCTTGGCCATCGCGCACCACACGGTGGCATCGTGGCTGCCGGCATCGAGCTTGCGTGCAGCGGTGTGCACCATCTGCCGCGCGGCCACCAGTTGCGTGGCCATGTCGGCCAGTTTGAACTGCAGCGCCTGGAAATCGGCCAGCTTCTTGCCGAACTGCCGGCGCTCGCCCATGTAGCGGCGGGCGGCGTCCAGCGCGCCTTGCGCCGCTCCCAACGAACAGGCGGCGATATTGATGCGGCCGCCATCCAGTGCCTTCATCGCCATCTTGAAACCTTCGCCTTCCTTGCCCAGCAGATTGCCGGCCGGAATGCGCACGTTCTCGAAGCTCACCCCGCGCGTGGGCTGGCTGTTCCAGCCCATCTTCTCTTCCTTGCGGCCGTAGCTGATGCCGGGCGCATCGGCGGGCACCACGAAGGCGCTGATGCCGCGCGCGCCGTCGTCGCCGGTGCGGGCCATCACCACCAGCACATCGGTGGCGCCCGCACCGGAAATGAAGGCCTTGCTGCCGTTGAGCACGTAGCTGTCGCCGTCGCGCTGTGCGCGCGTCTTGAGCGAGGCCGCGTCCGAGCCGGCACCCGGCTCGGTGAGGCAGTACGAACCCAGCTTGGCGCCGCTGGTCATCGCCTCGCCCCACTGCGCGCGCACCGCGTCGTTGCCGTAACTGGCGATCAACCAGGTGGCCATGTTGTGGATGCTGATGAACGCCGAGGTGGATGGATCGACCGTGGCGAGTTCCTCAAAGACCACTGCGGCATCGAGCCGGCGCATGCCCAGGCCGCCCACGCCCTCATCGGTGTACAGCCCGCAGAATCCCAGCTCGGCCGCCTTGGCGATCGCCTCGCGCGGGAAGTGGCTTTCCGCATCCCACTGCGCGGCGTGCGGTGCGAGTTCCTTGTCGGCAAAGTCGCGCGCGGCAGCGCGGAAGGCTTCCTGCTCGTCATTCAAATCGGCTGTATTGGCGTGTAGCTGGATGGCTGCATTCATGGCGATCGTGTCACTTGAGGGAGATGGTGGTGTTGACGCCGTGGCCCAGCGTTTCGTCGTCGAACCAGCGCGCGGTCACGGTCTTGGTCTGGGTGTAGAACATCACCACCTGCTTGCCGTACGGGCCCAGGTCGCCGAGCTTGGAGGCCCGCGATCCGGTGAACGAGAACAGCGGCACCGGCACCGGGATCGGCACGTTGATGCCGACCTGGCCCACGTCGATGTCTTCCTGAAAACGCCGCGCCGCCGCACCGGACTGGGTGAATAAGGCGGTGCCATTGCCATTGGGGTTGGCATTGACCAGGGCGATGGCCTCGTCCAGCGTGGCCGCCTCCAGGATCACCAGCACCGGTCCGAAGATTTCCTCGTCGTAGATGCGCATGCCCGGCCTCACGCCGGAGAAGATCGTCGGGCCGACGAAGTTGCCCTGCTCGAAGCCCGGCACGCTGGGCGCGCGCCCATCCAGTTCCAGTGTGGCGCCCTGTTCGACGCCGGAGGCGATCAAGCCTTCCACACGCTCGCGCGCCGCGCAGGAGATCAGCGGCCCGACCTCGGTGCCCGGCGCATTACCCGCCCCCAGGGTCAGGCCCTTGGCCTTGGCCACCAGCGCCGGAATCCATTGCCGCGCCTCGCCCACCAGCACCAGTGTGGATGCCGCCATGCAGCGCTGGCCGGCCGCACCGAAGGCGGCGCCGACCATCGCATTGAGCGTCTGTTCCTGATTGGCGTCCGGCAGCACCACGGCATGATTTTTCGCACCCATCATGCATTGCACGCGCTTGCCGGCCAGCGAGGCGCGCCGATAGACGTGCGTGCCGACCCTGGTCGACCCGACAAACGACAGCGCCTTGATGTCCGGGTGGTCGCACAACGCGTTGACCACGTCTTCGCCGCCGTGCACGACATTGAGCACGCCCTTGGGAATGCCCGCCTCCAGCGCCAGTTCCACCAGCCGCATGGTCACCATCGGGTCCTGCTCGGATGGCTTGAGCACGAAGGTGTTGCCGGTGGCGATGGCCATCGGAAACATCCACAACGGAATCATCGCCGGGAAGTTGAACGGGGTGATGCCCGCGCACACGCCCAGCGGCTGCAGCAGGCTATAGGTGTCCACGCCGTTGGCGACGTTGTTGGCCAGCTCGCCCAACTGCAGGTTGCCGATCGCCGCGGCGTGTTCCACCACTTCCAGCCCGCGGAACACATCGCCTTCGGCATCGGCCAGGGTCTTGCCCTGCTCGGCGCTCAACAACGCGGCCAGCTCGGGCATGTGTTCGCGGATCAACTGCTGGTATTTGAGGAAGATGCGCGCACGCGTGCCGATCGGGGTCTTGCGCCAGCTCACGAAGGCCTGGCTGGCCGCCGCCACCGCCGCGGCCACTTCGCCGCTGGTGGCGAACGGCACCTGTGCCAGCACCGACTGGTCGGCCGGGTTGACCACGTCCTGCCAGTGGGTGCTGGCGGAGGTGACGAACTGGCCGTCGATCAACAGGGAAACGCGCGGGACGGAATCACTCATTGCAGGGTCGCTCGCAGAAGGTTGCTACAGATACTTCGCATTGTTCGCACCGCGACCTGGCATTCCCAGCCCGAGACTGCTTAATCGCGCTAAGCTGCCGCCACTATTTTGCGAATCTTGCAAATGCCCCAGTCGCAACTCCCGCTCCGTCACCAGCTCGGCCTGCGCCTGCAGCGGCTGCGCCAGCGCCACGGCCTGACCCAGGCGGAGCTGGCGCGCCGGCTCGGGCTGTCGCCGAGCTACCTCAACCAGATCGAGCGCAACCAGCGCCCCCTGACCCTGGCAATCCAGCAGCGGCTCAAGGTCGCGCTGGGCGATCTGGACGGCCTGCTCGACCTGGACGACCCGGCCGCGCTGGTCGAGCCGCTGGACGAATCGCTGCGCAGCCTGGGCCACAGCCTGTCGGCCGCCGAGCTGCGCGTGCTCACCGGCAACCTGCCGCAGGTGGCCCAGGCCTTGCTGGACCTGCACCGCGCCCACCAGCACCTGCTCGAGCGCACCGCCGCACTGGAAATACAGATCGGCGCCGACCACGCCGCACTGCCCTCGCTGTCGCCGGGCGAGCAGGTGCGCGATTACTTCAACCGCGCGCACAACTATCTGCCGGAACTGGATGAGCGCGCCGAGGCGCTGTATGCCGAACTCGGCCTGACCTCGGACAACCTGCCGCTGCGGCTGCGCCAACGCCTGGCCGATCGCCACGGCCTGCTGGTGCAGGATGCGCCCGATCTGCACAGCGACAAGCGCAGTGTGGATACGCAGGCGCGCGTGCTGTGGCTGCCCGCGCATCTGCGCCCCGGCCAGCAGGCCTTCCAGATGGCCGCGCAACTGGCGTTGCTGGAATGCGCGCCCTTGCTCGACGCACGCATCGCCGACGCCGGCTTCGAAGATGCCGAGCGTATCGCGTTGTCGCGGATCGGGCTGTCGAACTATTTCGCCGGCGCGCTGGTGATGCCGTATGGCCAATTCCTGCGCAGCGCCCAACGCTCGCGGTACGACATCGAATGGCTGGCCGATCGCTTCGGCGTCGGCTTCGAGGCGGTCTGCCACCGGCTCAGCACCTTGCAGCGGCGCGGTGCGGCCGGGCTGCCGATCTTCTTCATGCGGGTCGATCGTGCCGGCAACGTGTCCAAGCGCCACTCGGCCACCGACTTCCACTTCTCGCATGTCGGCGGCGCCTGCCCGCTGTGGATCGTCTACGAAGCCTTCAACCAGCCCGACCGCATCCTGACCCAGATCGCGCGCATGCCCGATGGCCGGCGCTACTTCTGGCTCGCCCGCCAGGTCAGCAGCGGCGCACCGGGCTACGGCCGCCCGCGCAAGACCTTTGCGTTGGCGATGGGCTGTGACCTGCGCCATGCCGATCAACTGGTGTATGCGCGCGGCTGGGACCTGGACGCGGTGGACGATGCGGTGCCGATCGGCCCCGGCTGCCTGACCTGCGAACGCAACGACTGCGTGCAGCGCGCCTTTCCGGCATTGCCCCGATTATCTGCCAACGCGCGCTAGGCCGAGACCCGGTTCCGTCGCGTCGACCAGGCAACCGTGTTTCCCGGTACACGCAACTCACGCCGCAACTGTGACCAGGCAGACGCTACCGCTGCACTGCAGCATTCCAACGCGAGATAGCTCACGCAAAATGCTTCATTGGAATGGAATGGCTTGCGCTTCTACCCTGAAGCGGACACATGCAGGACAGGGGGACGTCAAGGCGATCGACCATCGTCGCAGCGTCACGCAAACGATCAATCAGCTCCACACCGCAGCAACCGCCATGCCCGCGTTGGACACGCCAACGCGCAGCCGCTCCACAGCGCCGCACCAGCGGCCACTATTTCATTCGGTAACTTTGTCCTGGGAGGGATCAAACGATGCCCGTTCACCACACTGGCCACCCGGCCAGCCGGCGTCTGCGCCGCACGCCCGTGCGCGACGTTCTCTGCACCACCATCGCCTGCGTGCTGGCCACCGCGTTCAGTGCGCAGGCACAGGACAGCGCGCCTGCCGCGCCGCCGGCCACTGATGCCACCACCACGGCTGCGCCGCCGGTCACGCTCGACAACATCACCGTGATCGGCCAGCGCGCCAGCCTGAATCAGGCGGTGCAGGCCAAGCAGATGTCCGATCACGTCATGGAAGTGATCTCTGCCGACAACATGGGCCAGATGCCCAACGTCACCGTGGCCGAAGCGCTGGTGCGCCTGCCCGGCGTCAACGGCACCCGCGACCGCGGCAACGAGAGCCTGGCCACCGTGCGTGGCCTTGGCCCGCGCATGACCATGGGCACCGTCAACGGGCGTGAAATCGCCTCCTCCGAGCCCAATCGCGCCGTGCGTTGGGAAGTGTTTCCCACCGAGATCGTCTCCACCGTCAAGGTCTACAAGACCCAGTCGGCGGACCTGGTCGCCGGCGGCCTTGCCGCGACGGTGGACATCTCCACCATCAGCCCGCTGGACTACACCGGCCCGGGCTTTGTCGGCACCGCCGGCCCGGTGTTCTACGACCACGCCAAGGACGTGGACGGCTATTCCCCGTGGGGCAGCCGCTTCGGTGCCAGCTGGGTGCACCAGATCAACGACAACCTCGCGGTTGCGCTCGGCGCCACCTACCAGAAGCAGAAGAACTCCAACTCCTCGATCGGCAGCTGGGGCTATACCGATGCCACCACCTCGCGCGACGTGGATGGCGACGGCCGCGTGGACCCGACCCCGTTCGGCGCGGCCGACCAGCTCAAGCTGACCGAGCAGACCCGCACCGGTGCGATGGGCACGGTGCAATGGCGTTCGGGCAACTTCGAGTTGAAGTTCGACGGCCTGTATTCGCGTATCGAGATCGACGAGGACCAGTTGCAGAACTGGTTCAACGGCCTGGCCTACAGCACCTTCTCGACCGGCGCCAATCCGTACACCACGCCGGGCTCGTCCTACACCATCGTCGATGGCGACGTGGTGGCCGGCACGCTGGCCAACTCGAACCTGCAGGTCGACCATGTGGTCAGCCACTACAACGAGGTCAAGACGCTCACCGCCGGCGGCCTCAACGCCAAGTGGAGCGGCGATGTGTGGACGCTGGGCAGCGACCTGTCGTTCTCGCAGGCCAAGCGTGACAACACCTGGCAGGCGGTGCGCTTCGGCAGCAACCCGGACACCGTCTCGTTCGATTTCCGCCGCAGCGTCACCCCCACCATCAGCACCAGCTCGGACACGCCCGAGTGGGGCATCGCCGGCCAGACCGAGCCGCAGGGGCTGCGCGACAAGATCGCCGCGCTGGCGCTCAACGCCAGCCGCCCGGTCGATGCCGCGGCGTTCACCTCGCTGGAATTCGGCGCACGCGCCGCGCGCCGCGAGAAGCAGAACCGCCGCTTCATCAGCAACCAGTCCGGTTACGACCAGCCGATCTCGGCGTACCAGGGCCTGATCTATCCGGTCACCATGCCGGACTTGAACGTGCCCACGCTGACCGGCGGCAACATGGATGCCATCGCCGAGATCGGCTTCGGCGGTTTCGACCCGGCCACGCTCGACGAGCAGTTGCTCGACCACTGGAACGTCAAGGAAGACGTGCGCGAAGCCTTCGCCAAGGCGGTGTTCAGCTCGCAGCTGTTCGGCACCGATGTCACCGGCAACATCGGCGTGCGCCTGGTCAACACCAAGACCACCAGCGACGGCTTCGATTCGGTCGGCACCACCGTGCAGGCGAGCAGCGACAGCAAGGAATATACCGACGTATTGCCCAGCGCCACCGTCAACTTCCTGATCGACGATCAACGCATCCTGCGCTTTGCGGTGGCCAAGGTCATCGCGCGTCCGCCGCTGGACGAGTTGCGCACCGGCCGGCGCCTGGATGACCCCAACGTCACCGTCGGCCAGCTCACCGGCAGCGGCGGCAACCCGCAGCTGGATCCGTTCAAGGCCACCCAGGTCGACCTGTCCTACGAGTGGTACTTCCACAAGGAAGCGCTGGCGGCGATTGCGGTGTATCGCAAGGAAGTGGATTCCAGCATCGGCTACCGCACCGACCGCGAAGTGATCAACGGCCTGGATTACCTGGTCAGCGCGCCGTTCAATGGCGGCGGCGGGCATATCAATGGTGTGGAACTCACCTTCCAGACGCCGTTCTACTTCATCCCGCACATGGAAAACTTCGGCGTCTACTCCAACTTCTCGCTGGTCGATTCCAACCTCAAGGAATTCTCGCCGGAAGACAACCCGCTGCCGCTGAGCGGGCTGGCACGCAAGACCGGCACCTTCGACCTGTGGTACAGCAACGGCAGCTTCGAAGCGCGCGTGGGTTACAAGTACCACAGCCCCTACACCGTGGTGTACGGCTGGAATGCGGCGCGGCTGGCACGGTTGCAGAGCGAAGGCACGGTGGATCTGAGCCTGAACTGGCAGTACAGCAAGCAGCTCGGTTTCCGCTTCCAGGCCGGCAACCTCACCAACGAACCGCTGCGCGCCTACACCGACAACAAGCCCAACCGTCTGGCCAATCAGGACGACGGCGGCTATCAGGTGTTCGGCCGTCGCTACTCGCTGGAAGCGACCTACAAGTTCTAAAGCACCGCTGACACCGCTGCTGCACGCCTGCTCCACCACTGCGCACGGTGTGCGCAATCGCCTACGTTACTGACGTTGTGATTGCGCGCACCGCCCGCACGACGGCACCGCCGCATGCGGCAGGCTGTCACCCGCTCCACGTTTCATCTGTCGAGGAATTGCATGCGCTCCACACGCCGCCTCTGGACGCCCGCGCTGCTCGCGCTGGCCATCTCCACCTTCGCACACGCCGCCCCGGCCCCCGCCACGCTGTATCTGGGCGCGGACCTGTCCTACGTCAACGAGATGGAGGAATGCGGTGTGCAATACCGCGAGAAC
Organism: Xanthomonas sp. NCPPB 1826; assembly: GCF_056725285.1. Taxonomy (NCBI): domain Bacteria; kingdom Pseudomonadati; phylum Pseudomonadota; class Gammaproteobacteria; order Lysobacterales; family Lysobacteraceae; genus Xanthomonas; species Xanthomonas sp. NCPPB 1826. The sequence continues at coordinate 1,576,191 of NZ_CM161521.1, read as the reverse complement.
GGCGTGGTCAAGGACCCGTTCGAACTGTTCCATGCGCACGGTGCCAATCTGGTGCGCGTGCGGTTGTGGAACGATGCCCGCTGGACCCGCTACAGCGACCTGTCCGACGTCAAGAAGACCATCGCACGCGCACGCGCGCAAGGCATGCAGGTGCTGCTGGACCTGCACTATTCCGACGACTGGGCCGACGGCGAAAAACAGCTGATTCCCAAAGCCTGGGCCAGCATCACCGATACCGATGAACTGGCACGCACGCTGTACGGCTTCACCTATGACACGCTCAGCGCGCTCGACCGTGCCGGCCTGATGCCGGAGCTGGTGCAGGTCGGCAACGAAAGCAATTCCGATCTGATGGACAGCAAGCCGTGGGACAAAAAGCGCCCCATCGACTGGCAGCGCAACGCCAAGCTGTTCAACGCCGGCATCAAGGCGGTACGCGACATCGGCGCACGCTCTACGATCAAGCCGCGGGTGATGCTGCATATCGCCCAGCCGGAGAATGTGGAACCGTGGTTTGCCGCCGCGACCAAGGCCGGCGTCACCGACTACGATCTGATCGGCATCAGCTACTACCGCAAGTGGTCGACCCAGTCGATGGCCGAGCTGGGCAAGACCATCAAGCGCCTGCGCGGCCGCTTTGATGCCGACGTGGTGGTGGTGGAAACCGCCTATCCGTGGACGCTGGACTCCGGCGACACCTCGCACAATCTGCTCGGCCAAGACTCGCTGATTCCCGGCTACCCGGCCACGCCGCAGGGTCAGTTCCGCTACATGGTCGATCTCACCCAGCTGGTGATCGATACCGGCGGCGCCGGCGTCGTGTACTGGGAGCCGGCATGGACCAGCAGCAGCTGCAAGACCCGCTGGGGTACCGGCTCGTCGTGGGAAAACGCCAGCTTCTTCGACTTCAAGCACGCCAATGAAGTGCTGCCGGCGATCGACTTCATGCGCCACCCGTATACCGGCGTACCTGCAACGACAAGCACCCCCGCTGCGGGCACGCCAGGCAACGCTGCGGATACCGACAAGAGGACCCAGCCATGACCGGCATCAATCGCCGCGAGCTGCTGCGCGGCATGCTCGCCAGCGGCGTAAGCGCCGCACTTCCGGTCGGTACGGCCGGTGCGTTGCTGCCCGCCATCGCAGCTGCTGCACCAGCTGCAGGTAACACCGCCACGCCGCTTGCCGCGCTCGGCGATGCAGCCCTGGCACCACGCGAACGGCTGCTGTTCGACTTCGGCTGGCGCTTCCATCTGGGCCATGCCAGCGACCCGTCGCGCGACTTCGAGTTCGGTACCTTCCAGCGCAGCTTCGCCAAGGCCGGCAAGGACACTGCGACCGCCGCGCAACTCGCCTTCGACGACAGTGGCTGGGAACTGCTGGATCTGCCGCACGACTGGGCCGTCACCCTGCCCTTCCGGCAGGAACCGATCTCGGCCACCATCACCGAGGAAGATCCGGCCGCCGCGCACGGCTACAAGCCGCTGGGCACGAGCTTTCCGGAAACAAGCGTGGGCTGGTATCGCCGCGTGCTGCAGATTCCCGCAGACGATCTGGGCAAGCGCATCAGCCTGGTGTTCGACGGCGTGTTCCGCGACTGCGTCGTGTTCTGCAATGGCCACATCGTCGGGCGCAACGCCAGCGGCTATTGCGGCTTCGAGGTCGACCTCAGCGACGTGCTCGACTACGGCAAGCCCAACCTGATCGCGGTGCGTGTGGATGCCACGCTGGGCGAAGGCTGGTTCTACGAAGGCGCCGGCATCTATCGCCATCTGTGGTTGCACAAGACTGACCCGCTGCATCTGCCGCAGGACGGCGTGTTCGTGCGCAGCACGCTGCAAGGCGCCACCGCAACCGCGCAGCTGTCCACCGAGGTGCGCAACGACGGCAGCGCCCCGCGCCAGTGCACGGTGCAGGCGCGCGTGACCGCACCGGATGGACGCGTCGTCGCACAGGCAGCCAGCACCGCGGTCACCGTTGCACCCGGCCAGGTGCACCTCGTCGAACAGACCCTGCCGCTCGGCGAAGCGGCGCTATGGTCGATCGACACTCCGCAGCTCTACCGCCTGACCACCAGCGTGCACAGCGACGGCAAGGCGGTCGATGCGCTGGTCACCCCGTTCGGCGTGCGCACGGCCGTCTTCGATGCACAGCGCGGCTTCCTGTTGAACGGTACGCCACTCAAGCTGCACGGCACCAACAATCACCAGGACCACGCCGGCGTCGGCACCGCCATCCCCGACAGCCTGCACGAATGGCGCCTGCGCCAGCTCAAGTCGATGGGCTGCAACGCGTACCGCAGCTCGCACAATCCGGCCACGCCCGAACTGCTCGCGCTGTGCGACCGGCTCGGCATGTTCGTGATCGAGGAAACCCGCCGCATGTCCACCGACCCCGAGGCGATGGGCGAGCTGGAGACGATGGTGCGGCGCGGGCGCAATCATCCCAGCGTGATCCTGTGGTCGCTCGGCAACGAAGAGCCGCAGCAGGTCACCGAGCGCGGCGCACGCATCGTCAGCCGCATGCAGCAACGCGTGCGCCAGCTCGATCCCACCCGTCCCACCACTTTCGCCATGGACAAGGGCTTTGGCGATGGCGTCGGCCAGGTCGTGGATGTGGTCGGCTTCAACTACCGCACCAGTCAGATGGATGGCTTCCACGCGCAATATCCGCACATTCCGATCTACGGCAGCGAAACCGGCAGCACGGTGTCGGTGCGTGGCAACTACCGGCGCGACGATGCGCGCGGCTACACCCGCGCCTACGACACCGACCACCCATGGTGGGCCAGCACCGCCGAAGCCTGGTGGAGCTATGTCGCGCAGCGCCCGTATATCGCTGGCGGCTTCATCTGGACCGGCTTCGATTACCGCGGCGAACCCACGCCCTACAACCGCTGGCCGAATGTCGCCTCGCAGTTCGGCGTGCTCGACAGTTGCGGGTTTCCCAAGGACAACTACTGGTACTACCGCGCGCAATGGACCAGCGAACCGGTGCTGCATCTGTTCCCGCACTGGAACTGGGACGGCCTGCTGCAGCCCGATGACAAGGGCCGCATCCAGGTCTGGTGCCACAGCAATCTCGAAGCGGTGGAACTGCTGGTCAACGGCGTCAGCCAGGGCCTGCAGCAGGTGCCGGCCTACGGCCATGTCGAATGGCGCGTGGTCTACGCACCGGGCGTGATCGAGGCACGCGGCTATCGCGGCGGCAACTTGGTGCTCAGCGAACGCCGCGAGACGGCCGGCAAACCGGCAGCGATCCGCCTGAGCTGCGACCGCAATGCAGTGCGCGCGGATGCCGAAGACGTGGCGGTGGTCAAGGTGGAGATCGTCGATGCGCAGGGCCGCCTGGTACCGACCGCCGACAGCCTGGTGCAGTTCGCGCTGCGCGGGCCTGCGCGGTTGATCGGCGTGGGCAACGGCGACCCCGCCAGCCATGAGGACGACAAGGCGCCGCAACGCAAGGCCTTCAATGGACTGTGTGCGGCCCTACTGCAGAGCACGCGCAGCGCCGGCAGCATCGTCTTGCAGGCCACCGCACCCGGCCTCGCCGCTGCCACCCTGCGCCTGGATGCCGACAAGGCCAAACCGCGCGCATCGGTGGCCTGACGCAGGCCGTAGCAGCGGCTGCAGTGATTATCAGGAACCATGTCAGCACCAACCCACCGCAGGGCTGGGAGCCATGACTGGCTCCCGGCACAGTCAGTCGCCTGCGCCCGCGTGCGCAGGCGACATGCAGTGGTTACACCCGCCCGGCCCATCGCTGTTACCCCCGGCGACTGGACCACTGGCGGGCGGGTTCACGCATCCGTGCTCCCTGCATCCGGCGCACGCGGAAAGTAGCGGCTGAGCTTTTCTTCCCACGCCTGGAACTGCTCAAGCGTGTAGGCATCCATCGGCCGCGGATCGGCAGCGACCGCTTTTTTCTGCGCCACATACGCGATGCGCTGGGACGACAGCTCGTCCCACGCCTTGCGCAGCATCACCGGATCGGGATGCGAGACCATCATCGCTTCCAGCAGCGTGGCCTGCGCCACGCGTGCGGCCAGCAGGTCGCTGAGCGCCTCGGTCACGGCCTGCATCCACTCTTGCTGTTTCTGTTCCATACCCAACCGATCGCTTGCCTCGTGCGCCGCGCACCATAGCGCGTCATCCGGAACGGCGGTGTGCAAGCACGGTTCAAAATTCAGGTCACCACGTGATGCGAACACGTGATTGATCTCTGCATCGCTTCGCCTGATCCATCTCATGCCCGCGACACTGCATCACCGCAACGATGTGCTCCCGCGCGGCGCGTGGCGGCGCGGGAGCGCAAGCCTCATCGCAAGCGCGAGAACGCACCGATACCCGCGATCGCCAACCGGTCGGCGGGCACCGCCGTCTCCGCGAACGACAGCCGCAGGTAGCGGATCTGGCGGACCTCGGGGAAATTCAGGCGCTGGGTCGAGAGCGCATAAGCGATATTGGACAGCTCGCCGGCGCCAGCCGGCTGCCAGTGCTGCCCATCTTCGCTGGTTTCAGCGCGATAGCCTTTAGGCGGCGCCGCACCGTTCATCACCGTGCGCGAGGGTGTGAGGCTGAAGCCGGCAACCTGACGCAGCGCACCAAGGTCGATGGTCGCTTGTACGGGATGACCTGGCGTGGGAGCGGGCGTGATCCAGATCGTGCTGGCATCGTCGTCGAGCAACGTGTCCGCCCCTGGCGCGCTGGCCTCGACAATTCGCCAGCCGGCGGTGGACAGCACGTCTGGCGCGTTCGCGGTCGGCCGCGCGACCGGCACGGGCGCAACGGCGCGGAACAGCGCGAATTCGCTGATCGCCGGGCACACCGGCGCCTCCAGCACGACCAGGCGCACCCGGCGTGCGGCGACCGGGCGGTCCAGCCGCACGATGCGCTGTGCACCGATGCACTGCGCTTCGGCCAGCCGCCGCCACTGCCCATCGACCTCGGCTTCGACCGCGAAGCGGGTGACGCGCACGCCCAGCGGCAGATACTCGCGCAGCCGGATCAGATCGAAGCTGTGCACAGCCGACAATTCCAGCGTCAGCGTCGGCGTGGTGACCTCGTTCGGCGTGGACCAGTAGCTGTCCGGCTGGCGGTCGAGGACGCGCGCCGGCTCGAACCCGGGGCCACGCGATGCGCTGGCACTGGCCTTGGCACCCTTGGCCAGATCGATGGCGAAGCTGGCGCGGATGGCGTCGCCGAAACTCTGCAGCACCGCCACATCGTGGTCGGGGATGCGGCCGCGTCGATCGGGCGGAAGATTGAGGTTCATGTTGGTGCCGCGCGCGACCGAGGTGTCGAAATAGCGCACCAGATTCTCCGGGCTGCGCACCTTGCCGTCTTCATCGGCATGGTAGAACCAGCCAGGGCGGATCGAGGTGTTGGTTTCGGCCGGCCACCACAGCGCCCCGCCGCGCACACCGGAATTGCCGTTTTCCTGGGTGTACGGGGCATTGGGCATGGTTGGCCAGCTCGGATCGCCGGCGATACCGTCCTCGTTGCCGCCCCAGCGGATATCGGCGCCGAGCGGGTCGAAGGTGCAGGCCATCGGCTGGTGCCGATGCACCAGCTCGATCATCCGTGGCCAATTGTAGTAAGCGGGCGCATCGATCTTGCGCGATTCGCGCGCTCCACCGTAGTAACCGTCGCCGCCATTGGCGCCGTCGAACCAGAACTCGAACAGGTCGCCATAGCCTGTGCAGAGTTCGACGATCTGCTTGCGGAAATAGTCGAGATAGCCGGGACGCCCATACTCGGCATGATTGCGATCCCAGGGGGACAGGTAGATGCCGAACGCCAGGCCAGCGCGTCGACACGCCGCTGCCATTTCGCCGACGATGTCACCCTTGCCGTTCTTGTAGGGCGAGTTCCGGATGCAATGCTCGGTCAGGCGCGTCGGCCAAAGACAAAACCCATCGTGATGCTTGGCCGTAAAAATGAGCCCTTTCAGATTGCCGGCCTTGGCAGCAGCAACAATTTGATCGGGTGAAAAATCGCTGGGATCGAATTTGCGCGGATCCTCGTCGCCGTAGCCCCATTCCTTGTCGGTGAAGGTGTTCATCGCAAAATGCACGAAGGCGTATTGCTCCCACCGATGCCAGCGCAGCTGTCGCGCGCTGGGCACCGCACCCCACGGCGCGGGGCTGCTGGCGCGTGATGTTTGCGCGATGCGAGCTGCCGAGGCACTGAAGCTGGCGGCGGCCACCACACCCGTGGCAAGAAAGGTACGACGATCGATCATTAGCGCCTCCGACTTTGCACAAGTTTCGATCTTAGCTTTTCCCAAGGCGAAAGAGTCCCAAAGCAACAGGCGGTTTGTGCAATGCGCCGCGCACACGCGGGCCTTTGCGCGGCGAGCGCCGAACAGCGCGCCAAGCAAGCCGGGCATGCGTCGTTTGATGGCTGATGGCCGCGCCGCACGCTGCGTTGTTGGGGTCGCATGGCTGCATCTTGCGTACGCGAAGCGCGTTCCGCGAACAGAACGGACACTGGCTAGCCGACGACAACCAATAAGGACCGCACGACAGCGTCGGCGTGCCAACACCTGCCAAGTTTTGTCATCAACATTGACCTTAGAGGTCTCATCTTGGCTGGTACTGACTTGCGGAAGTCCACAGGTCGTGGCGTAGCAGCACGTGCTCGGGCTGACCGAGCCACACGCTCAGGGATCAGGCCGCCCAGCCGGCAGCCGTGCGCACTAGCGGCGATGTCGGATTCATCTGCGACAGCGCCGGTATGCGTTGAGCGATCCGGCAATGGACGTTTGAAGGCCCCGGCCCGATGGCCAATCGCCCACCGGGACCCAGGGCCGGCACCCTCTCGACCGCCAGCGCAAGGATTTGTCGGTGCGTGGGCTTAAACTTGCATCCGCGCCGACGTGAGGCGGCTCCTGGTTCCGTCACAACATCCCGTGCCAGTCCAACGCTTCGTCCGTTTCGTCGCAACATCGATTGATCTCGTTTGGAGGGTCGTCGCAACAGCCTCGCAACAAATCACCGTTACTCGCCGCTGGCGACCCTGATTGACCGCCACATCCCGGAAGAACATTTCTTGCAAAGCACTGACACAAAAGAAAAAACCAAGAACACCGGTGGGGCTGCAGAGCACACCCCGCTGATGAAGCAATTCTTCGCCGCCAAGTCGGACTACCCCGACCTGCTGCTGTTTTTCCGCATGGGCGATTTCTACGAGCTGTTCTACGACGATGCGCGCAAGGCTGCGCGGCTGCTCGACATCACCCTGACCCAGCGCGGCAGCTCCGGCGGTGCGCCGATCCCCATGGCCGGCGTGCCGGTGCATGCCTACGAGGGCTATCTGGCGCGGCTGGTGGCGTTGGGCGAGTCGGTGGCGATCTGCGAGCAGATCGGCGACCCGGCGCTGGCCAAGGGTCTGGTCGAGCGCAAGGTGGTGCGCATCGTCACCCCCGGCACGGTCACCGACGAGGCGTTGCTGGACGAACGTCGCGACACCTTGCTGATGGCGATCGCGCGCAGCAAGCAAGGCTACGGCCTGGCCTGGGCCGATCTGGCCGGCGGGCGTTTTCTGGTCAACGAAGTGGACAGCGTGGACGCGCTGGAAGCGGAGATCGCACGCCTTGAACCGGCCGAGCTGCTGGTGCCCGACGAAGACAACTGGCCGGAGTTCCTGCGCGGCCGCGTCGGCGTGCGGCGGCGGCCAACGTGGTTGTTCGACGCCGACAGCGGCCGGCGCCAGTTGCTGGCGTTCTTCAAGTTGCACGATCTGTCCGGCTTCGGCATCGACGACAAGCCCTGCGCTACCGCCGCCGCTGGCGCGCTGCTGGGCTATGTCGAGGAAACCCAGAAACAGCGGCTGCCGCATCTGACCTCCATCGCAATGGAAGTGGCCAGCGAAGCGATCTCGATGAACGCGGCCACGCGCCGGCATCTGGAGCTGGACACGCGCGTCGATGGCGACACCCGCAACACCTTGCTCGGGGTGCTGGACAGCACGGTCACGCCGATGGGCGGGCGCCTGCTGCGGCGTTGGCTGCACCGCCCGCTGCGCCTGCGCGAGGTGCTGGTGCAGCGCCACCACGCGGTCGGCACCCTCATCGACAGCGGCGCCGATGCCGACGTGCGCGAGGCCTTCCGCGCGCTGGGCGATCTGGAACGCATCCTCACCCGCGTGGCGCTGCGCTCGGCGCGCCCGCGCGATTTTTCCACCTTGCGCGATGGCCTGGCGCTGTTGCCGAAGGTACGCGCGATCCTCGCACCACTGGATTCGCCGCGCCTGCAGACGCTGCACGCCGAACTCGGCGAGCACGATGCCACCGCGCACCTGTTGATCAGCGCGGTGGCGGACCAACCGCCGCTCAAGCTCAGCGACGGTGGCGTGATCGCCACCGGCTACGACGCCGATCTGGATGAGTTGCGCCGGCTGTCCACCAATGCCGATCAATTCCTGATCGACCTGGAACAGCGCGAACGCGCCAGCAGCGGCATCGCCACGCTCAAGGTCGGCTACAACCGCGTGCATGGCTATTACATCGAGATCAGCAAGGGCCAGGCCGAGAAGGCCCCGCTGCACTACAGCCGCCGGCAGACCCTGACCAACGCCGAGCGCTACATCACCGAAGAACTCAAGAGCTTCGAGGACAAGGTGCTGTCGGCGCGCGAGCGCTCGTTGTCGCGCGAAAAACTGCTGTACGAAGGCCTGCTCGATGCACTCGGCAGCGAGCTGGAAGGTCTCAAGCGTTGCGCGAGTGCATTGAGCGAACTCGACGTGCTGGCCGGATTCGCAGAACGCGCGCAGGCACTGGATTGGTCGCAGCCGGAACTGGACAGCGCCCACTGCCTGCACATCGAACGCGGACGCCACCCGGTGGTGGAAGCGGTGCGCGACCAGCCGTTCGAACCCAACGATCTGGAGCTGCATGCCGACCGCCGCATGCTGGTCATCACCGGCCCGAACATGGGCGGTAAATCGACCTACATGCGCCAGAACGCCCTGATCGTGCTGCTGGCGCACATCGGCAGCTATGTGCCGGCCAGCCGCGCGGTGATCGGGCCGATCGACCGCATCCTCACCCGCATCGGCGCGGGCGACGATCTGGCGCGCGGGCAATCCACCTTCATGGTGGAAATGGCCGAGACCAGCTACATCCTGCATCACGCCACGCCGCAATCGCTGGTGCTGATGGACGAGATCGGCCGCGGCACATCCACCTACGACGGCCTGGCGCTGGCCGATGCCGTCGCACGCCATCTGGCGCATACCAACCGCTGCTACACGCTGTTTGCCACGCATTACTTCGAGCTCACCGCACTGGCCGACGAGTCGCATGCCGGCGGTGCCAGCGGCATCGCCAACGTGCATCTGGACGCAGTCGAACACGGCGAGCGCCTGGTGTTCATGCATGCGGTCAAGGACGGCCCGGCCAATCGCAGCTTCGGCCTGCAGGTGGCCGCGCTCGCCGGATTGCCCAAGGCCGCGGTGACCCAGGCGCGTCATCGTCTGGCCGAACTGGAACAACGCGGCGGCGAAAGCCATGTCGCGCAGATGGCGCCGGCCGCATTGGACGCCCCGCAACAGTTCGGCCTGTTTACCGCGCCCTCGTCCGCTGCGCAGGAAGCGCTGCAGGCGCTGGACCCGGACGAACTCACGCCCAAGCAGGCGCTGGAAGCCTTGTATCGGTTGAAGGCGTTGCTTTGAGTGCGGGGAATCGGGAATCGGGAATCGGGAATCGGGAATCGTAAGAGCGTAGTTGCCTGGCTCTAAGCCTTGCGGGGTTGGTCAACCCGTTGCCGTGTTGTTGTCGGAGGAAGTGGCTTGACTGCCACTGTGCGGTATCGCTGCCCTCGCCCTGCATTGCGACGCGTGCCGTGTTGCTCTGCTGCCGCGACGGGCGCACGCTGCGGCAACGTTTTGTCCAACCGGAGACACCCATGACCACGTCCGCCTCGTTGACCGATCAACTCGCCGCGCAGTTGCAAGGCCCGCAGTTGCAGCAACTCGCCAGCCGGCTCGGCATTGCGCCCGAGCAGGCGCAATCGGCGGTGCAGACCGCGCTGCCGCTGTTGATGGGCGCCCTGGGCCGTAACAGCCAGCAGGCCGGCGGCACCGATGCGTTGCTGGGTGCCTTGCAGCGCGATCATGCCGGCAGCCCGGACATCGGCAGCCTGTTCGGTGCGCTGCTGGGCGGCTCGGCCAGCGGTGCGCAAGGCAATGGCGCCGGTATCGTGGGGCATCTGTTCGGCGACAGGGCGCCGCAGGCTGCCGCCGGTCTGGGCCAGGCCACCGGCCTGGAAACCGGCAAGGCCAATCAACTGCTGCAGTTGCTGGCGCCCATCGTGATGGCCTATCTGGCCAAGCGTTTCCTCGGCGGCAATGCCGCTGCCAGCAGCCAGCTCGGCCCGGCCCTGGCGCAGGAACAGCAGCGCGCCAGCAGCGACACCGGGATCAACGGCTTGCTGGGCAGCGTGCTGGATCAGGACGGCGACGGAAAGCTTGGACTGGGCGATGTCATGAAGCTCGGCGGCAGCCTGTTTAGCAAGCGCTGAGATCGCAGGCACGGGTCGGTTCGGCACCGGCGTGCCATCCATAGCGTCTCGCTATCGATATGGTTGAATAATTCGAATTCCCCAACCGATCGATGCTGCTTATCGTGTGCGCACGCCACCACGATGAGTCCGCCTGATGCGTCTGTCTGCCAGTCACAGTCTGCATATCGACCTATACCGGCGCCTGCAGGCAGGCGCTAGCATCGGCACACCCGGCGACCATTCTCGATAACCCCACGGCCGCATCTGCGCCTTCGATCGATGACCACCGCTGACGCATTGCCCACCTTTTCGATTCCACCAGCACGTGTCCGCAGTTTCGGCACACAGCTCCCCAAGTGCTCACGCACACAGGTATTGCCATGACAACCGAAGCAAAGTGCCCTTTCAATCACGCCGTCGTCGGTACCGGAACCACCAACCGCGATTGGTGGCCCAAGCAGTTGCGCGTGGACCTGCTCAGCCAGCATTCGAGCAAGTCCAACCCGCTGGGCCAGACCTTCAATTATGCCGAGGCGTTCAAGCGCATCGATCTGGCCGCACTCAAGCAGGAACTGCGTGCGCTGATGACCGACTCGCAGGACTGGTGGCCGGCCGACTTCGGCCATTACGGGCCGCTGTTTGTGCGCATGGCCTGGCATAGCGCCGGCACCTACCGCATCGGCGACGGGCGTGGCGGCGGCGGTCGCGGCCAGCAGCGCTTCGCACCGCTCAATAGCTGGCCGGACAATGTCAGCCTGGACAAGGCGCGCCGCCTGCTGTGGCCGATCAAGCAGAAGTACGGCCAGGCGATCTCCTGGGCCGACCTGATGATCCTCACCGGCAACGTCGCGCTGGAAAGCATGGGCTTCAAGACCTTCGGCTTTGCCGGTGGCCGCGAAGACACCTGGGAACCGGATCAGGACCTGTACTGGGGCCGCGAAACCAAGTGGCTGGGTGGCGACGAGCGCTATTCGCGTGGTTCGCCCGGCGTGGACGAAGCGCACGGCGTGCTGGTGAAGGACGACGACAGCGAAGTGCCGCACACCCGCGATCTGGAAAATCCGCTGGCCGCCGTGCAGATGGGCCTGATCTACGTCAATCCGGAAGGCCCGGACGGCAAGCCCGACCCGGTTGCCGCCGCGCGCGACATCCGCGACACCTTCGCACGCATGGCGATGAACGACGAAGAGACCGTGGCGCTGATCGCCGGCGGCCACACCTTCGGCAAGACCCACGGCGCCGGCCCCGCCGACAACGTCGGTGCCGAGCCGGAAGCCGGCGAGCTGGAGAGCCAGGGCCTGGGCTGGCACAACCGCTACGGCAGCGGCAAGGGCGCCGACACCATCACCAGCGGCCTGGAAGTCACCTGGACCACTACCCCGGCACAGTGGAGCAACGACTTCTTCGACCATCTGTTCAAGTTCGAGTGGGAACTGAGCAAGAGCCCGGCCGGCGCCCACCAGTGGGTGGCCAAGAATGCCGACGCCATCATTCCCGACGCGCACGATGCAGCGAAGAAGCATCGGCCGACCATGCTGACCACCGATCTGGCGCTGCGTTTCGACCCGGCCTATGAGGCCATCTCGCGTCGCTTCCACGAACACCCCGACCAGTTCGCCGACGCGTTCGCCCGGGCCTGGTTCAAGCTTACCCACCGCGACATGGGCCCGCGCTCGCGTTACCTGGGAACCGAAGTGCCGAGCGAAGAACTGCTGTGGCAGGACCCGGTGCCGGCCGTCGACCACCCGCTGGTCGATGCGCAGGACGCCGCCGCCCTCAAGCAGACCATCCTCGATTCCGGCCTAAGCGTGGCGCAGCTGGTGTCAACCGCGTGGGCGTCGGCATCGACCTTCCGCGGCTCGGACAAGCGTGGCGGCGCCAACGGCGCACGCATCCGTCTGGCACCGCAGAAGGATTGGCAGGCCAACCAACCCGCGCAGCTTGCACAGGTACTGGGCACGCTGGAGCGCATCCGGGCCGACTTCAACGGCGCGCAGGCGGGCGGCAAGCAGATCTCGCTGGCCGACCTGATCGTGCTGGCCGGTAATGCCGCGGTCGAACATGCCGCACGGGCCGCTGGTCACAGCGTCACCGTGCCGTTCGCACCCGGCCGCACCGATGCCTCGCAGGAGCAGACCGATGTCGAATCGTTCGCGGTGCTGGAACCGGTGGCCGATGGCTTCCGCAACTACGCCAAGCAGCGCTATGCGGTGCCCGCGGAGGCATTGCTGATCGACAAGGCACAGCTGCTGACGCTGACCGCGCCCGAGTTGACCGTGCTGGTCGGCGGCCTGCGCGTGCTCGGTGCCAATGTCGGCGACTCCAGCCATGGCGTGTTCACCGCCCGCCCCGGCGTGCTGAGCAACGACTTCTTCGCCAACCTGCTCGACATGCGCACCGAGTGGAAAGCCACCTCCGAATCGAAGGAGATCTACGAAGGCCGCGACCGCAGCACCGGTGAAGCCAAGTGGACCGGCACGCGCGTGGATCTGGTGTTCGGTTCCAACTCGATCCTGCGTGCGGTGGCCGAGGTCTATGCCAGTGCCGACGCACAGGAGAAGTTCGTCCAGGACTTCGTCGCCGCCTGGACCAAGGTAATGCAGCTGGATCGTTTCGATCTGGCGTGAGTGGCAAGGCGCACGCCCTCGTGCGTGCGCCTGCAGCTCTCTGTTTAACTACACGCAAGAGATCGACTTGGCACACTGAAGATGTTTGTAGAGCGGCTGTTCTGCGGCTTGGCTGCAAGGCCCTTGCCCGCCCACCGTCGCGGGACACGCCGCAAGTACGTCCCTGTAGGCTCTTACGCGGCATCCATGCCGCGTAAGGTCCCGCGACGGTGCGCGGGCAAGGACCCGTCGAGATGGTCGGTGTGCCTTGTATAAGAGCAGAGCATGACGTGCGCTGGTCGGATACTGTGCGGCTTGCACCAACACCGCCACCACTCGACCGCTAGCCAGCCGGCCAGGTCTTATGAGCGGTTCTCAAGCTTCTGATCGATGGTTCTGCACCGGCTACATCGCGCACCACAACAGAAAACGGCGCTTCCCACCTCAATGGGAAAGCGCCGTTCTTTCTTGATTGACCAGCGTGGCGAAGACCCAGGCGTTTCTTTTTCCACCATCCAATTGCAGCGGACAGACTACGCAGTCCTACAACGCGTCGATATCGCCAAGCGCGTTGATCAGCCGGCGTGCGCGCTTGTCCGGCTTGCCCTCGGGCGCGCGATAGCCGGTACGTTCGGCGGCGCGCTGCAGCCGCCATTGCGCCCGCGCCTCGCGTGAGGCATCGCTTTCCACATACAGCGTCTGTGCGACCGGTGCCGGGCCGCGCACATCGCTCAGCGCGGCAACGGTGATTTCGAAGATCTCGCCGCCACGGTCGATGCGCAGCTGCTCGCCGCTGCGCAGCGTGCGCGAGGGCTTGGGCCGCTGGCCGGCAACGTCCACCTTGCCGTTGTCCACCGCCGTCTTGGCCAGGCTGCGCGTCTTGAAGAAGCGCGCCGCCCACAGCCAGACATCCAGCCTGACCGTCGTCGCTTGTTCCACCAGTTGAGTCATCGCGTTGTGCTTGCCGTCGGGTCCAATGGGCTGCTGGCCGCTGCCGTGAGCGCCACTGCATCGGCGCGTCGCAACGGGCTGCGTTGAGCGGGAAATATCTGGGCAAGCCCGCTGTAACTCAAGCGTCGCTGCCGTCCAAATACAGCCTTCCTTTCACGCTCTGGCTGACTCATACAGACTGGTCCGCACAGCGTGCTCCGTGTCATCGGCCTGGCGGCTTCACGCTCCTGCGGCGGTTAGTACTTGCCTGGCGACAGCACGCCTCACACCTGCCAATGCTAGTGTTCGCAGCTTCCGCACCACGGCGCGCCTGCGATGCCCAAATCCGCAATCCTGACCGAAGGCCCGATCGGCAAGAATCTGCTGCTGTTTGCGATGCCGATCCTTGCCGGGAACATCGCGCAATCGCTCAATGGCTCGATCAATGCGATCTGGGTGGGCCGCTACCTCGGCGAGGCGGCACTGACTGCGGCGGCCAACGCCAACAGCATCATGTTCTTCCTGATCGGCTCGGTGTTCGGCATCGGCATGGCCTCGACCATCCTGATCGGCCAGGCGATGGGTGCGCGCGATATCGCGCAGGCGCGCAAGGTCATGGGCACCAGTGCCAGCTTCTTCGGCGGGCTGTCGGCGCTGATCGCGGTGCTGGGCTGGTTTCTGGCGCCGCATCTGTTGACCGCCATGGGCACACCGCCTGCATCGCAGACATTGGCCGAGGAGTACCTGCGGGTGATCTTCCTGGCGATGCCGCTGATCTATGTGTTTGCGTTCCTGTCGGCGGCACTGCGCGGTACCGGCGATGCCCGCACGCCGTTCCGCTTCTTGCTGGTGTCGGTGGTGCTGGACATCGTGTTCAACCCGCTGCTGATCTTCGGCCTGGGCCCGTTCCCGGCGCTGGGCATCGCCGGCGCGGCCTGGGCCACCTTGCTGGCGCAGGCGGTGGCACTGGGCGGTTTGCTGCTGTATCTGCGCAGCAAACGCCATGTGCTGTGGCTGGGCCGCGCCGATCTGCACCTGTTCCGCATCGCGCCGACCATCCTGCGCGCGCTCATCGTCAAAGGCGTGCCGATGGGCCTGCAGATGGTGCTGATTTCGCTGGCCATGATCGCGATGATGACGATGGTCAACGGCTTCGGTACCGACACCGCAGCCGCCTACGGCGCCGCGTTGCAGCTGTGGACCTATGTGCAGATGCCGGCGATGGCACTGGGCGCGGCGTGTTCGACGATGGCCGCGCAGAACGTGGGCGCGGGATTGTGGACGCGCGTGGATGCGACCGCGCGCACCGGCATCGCGGCCAACTTCCTGATGACCGGCGTACTGATCGGGCTGCTGATCGTGTTCGATCGCTGGACGCTGGCGCTGTTCCTGCCGACCGACAGCCCGACACTGGAGGTCGCGCGGCATCTCAACCACATCGGGATCTGGTCGTTCCTGCTGTTCGGCGTGAGCTTCGTGGTTTCCGGCGTGGTGCGGGCCACCGGTGCGGTGATCCCGCCGCTGCTGATCCTGGCCTTCGGTCTGTGGGGTGTTCGCGTGCCGCTGGCAAACGCCTTGATTCCGCATCTGGGAGCCGACGGCATCTGGTGGAGCCTTCCGATCAGCTCGCTGTGTTCGATGCTGCTGTCGCTGGCGTATTACCGCTGGGGCGGCTGGCGCAAGGCACGCATGCTGACCACGCCGGCAGATCCTGCCGAACTGGCCGCGGCTGCCGAAGTGCCGGCGCATCCGGCCTCGCCAGTCGCCGATACCGCGCCCATCGCGGGCGCGCCGCTTCCCCGCCAGCGCTGACGCCAGGCGGCACGCTGCCACACCGGCCGACATCACGCGAAAGCAGGAGCAGGACGCTGTATTGAAATGATCAAGACAGCGCGCAGGGATTTCTTGAGTGATCGGCCCAGCCGACGGACGCCATCGCTCGCCAAGTCGCCACGAAAAGACATCCCGCCCCACTGCGCAACATCCGCGCGCTCACGTGTAAACCTGTGAGCATCGCGTACGCACAACCGGCGAATCCCTAATCCCTAATCTCGATTCCCCAATGCCGATTCCCGATTCCCACAACACAAACGGCCGCCCGAAGGCGGCCGTCTGGCAACAGCAGGACAAGCCTGCCAGTGACTCACTCAGCCTTGGCAGCAGCCTGGCGAGCGGCCTTGGCCTGTGCAGCGGCGGCCAGATCTTCCTTGATGCGGGCAGCCTTGCCTTCCAGACCACGCAGGTAGTACAGCTTGCCGGCGCGCACCTTACCGCGACGCTTCACTTCGACCGAGTCGATGATGGCGCTGTGGGTCTGGAACACGCGCTCGACGCCGAAGCCGTGCGAGATCTTGCGCACGGTGAACGCGGAGTTCAGGCCGGCGTTCTTGGTACCGATCACGACGCCCTCATAGGCCTGCACGCGCTCGCGGTTGCCTTCCTTCACCTTGACGTTCACCACGACGGTGTCGCCCTGGTTGAACTCGGGAAGCTTGCGCTGAATCTGGGCGGCTTCGAAGTCAGCCAGGATGGTCTTGTTGAGTTTGCTCATGATGGGCACCGCGTGTCTGGTGATATTGGACCGGCAGTCGCCGCACGGCGATTGCTCGAGGTTCGTAGGAGGGCCAGACGCAAGGCTGGCCAGCAAGCCGCGTATTGTACCCCAATCGATAGTGCAAGAGCTAGGGGTGAGCCCTTATTTCTCGTCGCCCGGGGCGAGTTCGCGGCGAAACTCGTCCAGCAGACGGCGATCGTTCTTGTCCAACCCGGCCTCATCGAGCAGGTCCGGGCGACGCAACCAGGTCCGGCCCAGCGACTGCTGCCGACGCCAGCGCGCAATTGCAGCGTGATTGCCCGAGCGCAAGACTTCCGGCACATCGCCCCAGTCATGGGTCGATGGATGGCTGTAGTGCGGGCAGTCGAGCAGGCCTTGCGGGCCTTCGAAACTGTCCTGGGCTGCGGATTCGGCGTCGTTCAACACACCCTCCTGCAACCGCGTCACCACATCCACCAGCACCGCCGCGCCAAGCTCGCCACCGGACAACACGTAGTCGCCGATGGAGATTTCCATATCCACCGCCTGCGCCAGAAAGCGCTCGTCCACGCCTTCGTAGCGCCCGCACAGCAACACCATGCGTGGCAACTGCGCCAGCTCGCGAGCGAGCGGCTGGGTGAGCGGCCGCCCCTGCGGGCTGAGATAGATCACCGGCGCTGGACGCGCATCTGCCGCTTGCACCGCGTCCAGACAGGCCCGCAACGGCTCGATCAACATCACCATGCCGGGCCCACCACCGAACGGACGATCGTCCACCCGGCGGTAATTGCCCTGCGCATGCTCGCGCGGATTCCAGCCCTGCAATTCCAGCAAGCCACGCTCCTGCGCCCGCCCGACCACGCCGAACGCCGCGCATTGCGCGATGAACTCGGGGAACAGGCTGATGACGTCGATGCGCACTGGGGAATCGGGAATCGGAAGTGGAAAATGGGTAAAGCAAGAGCGGAGCGGCGCGATGCGCCATTCCGGTCAGAAATCCGGATCCCAGTCCACCACGATCAGGTTGGCTTCGAAGTCGACCGACTTGACGAAATCCGGCAGCACGAACGGCACCAGCCGCTCGCGATCGCCACGTACCACCATCACGTCGTTGGAGCCGGTGGAGAACAGGTGCGACACCGTGCCGAGCTTGACGCCTTCGACGGTTTCCACCTGCAGCTCTTCCAGATCCACCCAATAATATTCATCGGGCTTGGGTGGTGGCAGCACGCTGCGCGCGACGTAAATCTCGGTTCCGTGCATGGCTTCGACGGTGTCGCGGTCAGTGACGTCGGGGAACACCGCAATCAGATTCTTGCCCTGATCGCGCCCACGTACGCCGCTCACGACCGATTCCTGCCCCGAGGGCGTCCGCACGATCCACGGCTGATACCGGAAGATCGCACTGCGCGGCTCGGTCCAGGATTCGAGCTTGAGCTCGCCCTTGACACCAAAAGCGCCGACAATCCTGCCTAACAGGATGCGGCGCTCGGTCGGCTTCATCTGCGTCGACTCTGGGCCAGGCGATGACGCCCGGCCCTCCAGGATCAGGCCGCAGCGGCCTGGGACTTGGATGCTTCGCGATACAGGTTGCGCACCTTGTCGGTCAGCTGGGCGCCCTGGCCGACCCAATGGTCGACGCGAGCAACGTCCAGCACGACGCGCGGTTCTGCGCCCTGCGCAACCGGGTTGTAGTAACCCAGACGCTCGATGTTGCGGCCGTCGCGCGCGCTGCGCACGTCGGTCACGATGATGTGGTAGAACGGACGCTTCTTGGCGCCGCCGCGGGTCAGTCGAATCTTGACCATGGTGTCGTTTTCCTGAGTTGCCCAGTCGCCAGAATGGCGCGGTAAGCCGGCGATTATAGCGGGCTCCGGCGGCGAAGCCAAGTCACCCCGGAATTGCTCAGATCCCCTGCCAGGCCTGGGTCTGCAGGGCTTGTTCCAGCAATGGCAGCTGCGCGGCCTGCGCCGGCCACGACGCCGCGCCGACTTGCACGATCGCCTGCTGACCGCGCGCGTTGCAGCTGAAGGCGCCATCAAAGCCGCCCAGCTCGCTCAGCACGACCGGGCGAAACTCCTGCTGGATACCGAGCGTCTGCAGGCCGGCCTGCAGCAGACGCTGCTGGGTGCCGGGCAGCGCCGGCCCTTGCGGCCACACCACCCTGCCCTGCTGCCACACGCCCAGATTCCAGAAGGCGCCCTCCAGCAGATGCGCCTGCGCGTCGATCAGCAATGCATCGTCGTAGCCGGCCGCCATGGCCTGGCGACGCAGATGCAGCAGCGCGAAGGTGCCGACATGCTTGTGCCGAGGTTGCTCGCGCACATGACGGACCGGCTGCACGCGCAGCGCGGTGGTTGGCATCCGGGCTGCGGGCGCGATGGAGATCAGCACATCGAGCGCAAGCTGGCGCGATGGATCGCGCAGGTCGAAATCCTGCGCAAACACGGTGATGCGCACGCTGGCGTCTTCGCAGTTCGCAGCCGACAACGCAGCGCGCAACTGGACGCGCAGGGATGCCTCTTCGATCGATGCACCGAACAAGGCAGCGCCGTCGTGTTGCAGTCGTTGCAGATGCAGGTCCAGCCCGCGTACCGCACCGCCGCGCACCTGCAGCGTGGTGAAGTGGCCGTAATTGATCAATGCGGCCGCGCCCAACTGCTGCGCTGTCGCCACTGCGCCGTTGCAGAAGATCAGCGGCACAACAGCGCCTGTGCTTCAGCCCACCACTGGGTTAGCAATTGCGCGGCAGGCTGGGCCTGTGCCATCCAGGCCGATTGGCCAGCCCAGGCCTGCATGGCGTCCAGCCGGTTGTCGCGCGCGGCGGCCTGACGCATCGGTGCGGTCAGCGCGCGCTGCACCGGATACGGCGCCGACACTGGCGCCTCGGCGGCAATGGCAGCACGCACATAGGGCGTGGCGAGCGCACGCCCCAGCCGGCCGGAAAATGCACGGGTCGGCTGGGTCTGTTCCGGCTCGGCCTGGGCCAGGGCGTCGGCCCAGGCACTGGGCAGCGCCGCCTCGGGCGTGCGCAGCAGGCCGGTACCGATCTGCACGGCGCTCGCGCCCAGCGTCAGCGCCGCGGCAATGCCGCGCGCATCGGCGATGCCGCCTGCGGCGATCACCGGAAGATCCAGGTGATCGACCAATCGCGGCAATAAGGCGAACAACCCGGTCATCTGCCGCTCGGCGTGAGCGGCGTCGAATGCACCGCGATGCCCACCGGCCTCGGCGCCCTGCGCAACCACCGCATCGGCACCGGCCGCCTGGGCCGCACGCGCTTCGTCCAGCGTGGTGGCGCAGGCAAACCAGGCAATGCCGGCGTTTTTCAGCCGCGCAACCTGATCGGGCCGAAACACGCCCATGATCGATGAGGCGACGGCAGGCCGTGCGGCGAGCAAGGCGTCGAACTGGGCATCGAAGTCGGCCGGTGTTGCATCGCCCGCATCCTCGGGAACCGGCGGCCCCCACTGCGACACAAACGCACGCACGCGCGCCTCTACCGCGGCGTCGCGCACAGGTGCCGGATCGGGAATCCACAGATTGACCTGCGCAGGCCCGGCGCTCGCGTCGCGAAACGCCGCCATCCACGCCACGATGTCCTGCGGTTGCGACAACACCGCACCCATTGCGCCCATGCCGCCGGCGTTGGCAACCGCCGCAGACAGCGGCACAGGGCAGGCGCCTGCCATGGGACTGAGCAGGATGGGAAGGCCTAAACCAAAACGCTGCTGGAAGGCGTCGATCTGCGAAAACGAACCCATCGTGCGCGGCCTGAAGTGATGACGCGTCATGCGCGAGTTCAACGCCACGCGTGCCTGTCGAAGGACTTACCGCGCGCGTCGCCGATTGAAACTCAACGGAACGGCATGCCGCCGCGGCCGCCCATGGCGCCCATCATGCCCTTCATGTTGCGCATCAGGCCCTTCATGCCGCCGCCGGCCAGCTTGCCCATCATCTTTTCCATCTGCTGGTACTGCTTCATCAGCTTGTTGACGTCGGCCGGCTGCATGCCGGAGCCGCGGGCGATGCGGGCGCGGCGTGAGCCGTTGAGCAGCGCCGGGTTGCGGCGCTCCTTCTTGGTCATCGAGTTGATGATCGCGATCATGCGCGGCACTTCCTTGCCGGTGACCTGCTGCTTGACGTTGTCCGGGATCTGGCCCATTCCCGGCAGCTTATCCATCAGCCCATGGATGCCGCCCATGTTCTGCATCTGCTCAAGCTGTTCCTTCATGTCGTTGAGGTCGAACTTCTTGCCTTTGGCGACCTTGGCGGCGAGCTTGGCGGCCTTTTCCTGGTCGACGCTGTGCTCGACCTGTTCCACCAGCGACAGCACGTCGCCCATGTCCAGGATGCGGCTGGCGACGCGATCGGGATGGAACACGTCCAGGCCGTCGGTCTTTTCGCCGGTACCGACGAACTTGATCGGCTTGCCGGTGATGTAGCGCACGCTCAGTGCGGCACCGCCACGGGCGTCGCCGTCGGTCTTGGTCAGCACCACGCCGGTCAGCGGCAGCGCCTCGCCGAAGGCCTTGGCGGTGTTGGCCGCGTCCTGGCCGGTCATCGCATCGACCACGAACAGGGTTTCGGTCGGGTTGACCGCGGCGTGCAGCGCCTTGATCTCCTCCATCATCGCCGCATCGATGGCCAGGCGGCCGGCGGTATCGACCAGCAGCACGTCGGCGAACGACTTGCGCGCATCGCTGATGGCGGCGCGCACGATGTCGACCGGCTTCTGCGAGGCGTCGGACGGGAAGAACAGCACGCCGACCTGCTCGGCCAGGGTCTTGAGCTGCTCGATCGCGGCCGGACGGTAGACGTCGGCCGAGACCACCATGACCTTCTTCTTGCGCTTTTCCTTCAGGTGCTTGGCGAGCTTGCCGACCGTGGTGGTCTTGCCCGCGCCCTGCAGGCCGGCCATCAGGATGATCGCCGGCGCCGGCACGTTGAGGTTGAGGTCGGTGGCGGCCGCGCCCATCACGGCGGTCAGCTCGTCGCGGACGATCTTGATCAGCGCCTGGCCCGGGGTCAGCGACTTGAGCACTTCCTGACCGACCGCGCGCACCTTGATGCGCTCGATCAGCGCCTGCACCACCGGCAGCGCGACGTCGGCTTCGAGCAACGCGATGCGCACTTCACGGGTGGCTTCGCGGATGTTCTCCTCGGTCAGGCGGCCGCGGCCGCGCAGGCGCTCCATGGTGCCGGAGAGACGTTGGGTAAGGGACTCGAACATGCGCAAGGGACCGCGTGAGGGGAAACGGGCGTCGATTATAGCGGCACCGGCCAGCCGGCCGCCCCAGCGGCCGCCCACCGCCCGACCGGCGAAGCCAACCCGCAAGCAGCCTCACCAACGCGCAGCAATGCGCACAGCCAACCAGCGCAGCAGCGCTAGGACAGGAACGGCAACTGCAGTGCCAGCGGGTAGCCCCTGCCCGCTCGCGCTCCGCCCCCCGCACGCCAGCCCACCTCCAGCCCCCGCAGCTCGCAACTGCTTTTCCCGAATCCCGAATCCCGAATCCCAGCCCCCAATATGCGAAACTTCCACGATGACAATCGTTCTCATCGCGTTCGCCTTGTATCTGCTGGCCACGGCGCTGCTCACCCGCTCGGTGCTGCGCGATGGCAACCAGGCGCCTGCCCGCTGGCTGATCCCGGCACTGGCGGCCGTGGCGCTGCACGCCGGGTACCACGTGCTGGTGGCGCTGCGCACCGCCGGCGGGCCGGACATGCATTTCTTCGCGGCGCTATCGCTGTGCGGCCTGGGCATGGCCGCGCTGACGGCAGTGTTCGGCGCGCGCGGGCGCATGGCGGCGGTGGGCGTGGTGGTGTTCCCGCTGTCGGCAATCCTGCTGGCCTGCTATCACGCTTACGGCCACGAACCGAGCTCGGACCTGGGCTGGCGGCTGGAACTGCACGCGTGGATGGCGCTGCTGGCCTACGCCACGCTGGGCATTGCCGCGTTGCTGGCGATCATGCTGTGGCTGCAGGAGCGCGCCCTGCGCCGCCGCGACTTCCACACCTGGCTACGCGCGCTGCCGCCGCTGACCGAGCTGGAGACGCTGCTGTTCCGCACGATTACGGTCGGCTTCGTGCTGTTGAGCCTGACCCTGCTGACCGGCCTGCTGTTCGTGCAGGACTTCCTGGCGCAGCGGCTGCTGCACAAGACCGTACTCAGCATCCTGTCGTGGATCGTGTTCGGTGCGCTGCTGATCGGGCGCTGGCGCAATGGCTGGCGCGGCACCAAGGCGGTGCACTGGACGTTGACCGCGATGGCGCTGCTGGTGTTGTCGTTCTTCGGTAGCAAGTTCGTGATCGAGCTGGTGCTGGGGCCGCGCTGACCGCGTTGGCTTCAGGCACGTCCCGGCCCCGCCGTCGCTGCGCCACCCGCGCTCAGGCGTCCAGCGCAGCGCTCACCACCGCCCACGGCTGATCCGGCCCCGGGCTGGCGAAGTGATAGGCGATGCGGCGGCGATAGACCTGCCTGGGCCGCAGGATCGTCGACGGGAAGTTGGGGTGATTGGGCGCGTCCGGGTAGTCCTGCGGCTCGAGGCAGACGCCGCGGCCGAGTCCGGGATGGTGGTCGTCCAGATGCTGGCCTTCGTAGAGTTGCACCGCCGGCGCGTCGCTGCTGATGCGCAGCGCCACGCCACTGTGCGGCGAGTACAGCTCGGCAACGCAATCGGCTCCGGCGGCCAGCACCAGGCATTGGTCGTAGCCCTTGCCGAGCACCACCTGCGGGTGCGACGGATTGATCTTGTCGGCCAACGCCGCAGCATGGCGGAAATCGAACGGCGTACCAGCGACGGAGGCGATTTCGCCGGTCGGGATCGATTCGGCATCCACCGGCAGATAGCGATCGGCTGGCACCCGCAGCACCTGCAGCGCGGCGCGCCGATGCGGGTCGCCGGATAAATTGAAGTACGGGTGATGGGTGAGGTTCAACGCGGTGGCGGCATCGCAGTGCGCCTCGAAGTCCAGCCGCAGGCTGCGTCCTTGCAGCTGCAGCCGCGCACGCACCTGCAGATTGCCGGGATAGCCTTCTTCGCCATCGGGCGAGTCGTAACCGAGCAGCACCTGGTCCGGCGCCTGCTCCAGCACGCTCCACACGCGCCGACCGAAGCCGCGCAGGCCGCCGTGCAACTGGTTGCGCCCTTCATTGGCCGCCAGCGTGTGGGTGACCCCATCCAGCGTGTAGCGCGCGCCGGCGATACGGTTGCCGTAGCGGCCGACCAGGATATTGAGGCTGTCGCCATCGGCGGCGTAGGCCGGCAGATCCGGTAATGCCAGCAGCAGCGGCACCACTCCGTGCTCGGTGGTCAGCCGCAGCGCATGCAGGATGCCGCCGTAGGTGAGCACCTCCGCCTCCAGCCCGGCAGTGCTGCGCAGCGTGAGCGCGTGGACTTCGACACCGTCTGGCAACTGCCCGAACACTCGCTGCATGGATCGTCCTGCCGATACTGGAAGCTGGCGAGCATAGCGGGGGAGCGCGGTCGCCGACCATGCCCCGGCGCACATCCTGGCGTGCGACGTGATGACCATGTCGGCGAGACCTGCGCCAGCCTCTGGCTGATCGATCGCGATACAGCGACAACCTGCCATTGCAGGCACTAGGCTAGCGACGCGCCCGCCCCGCAGCGGCGTGTGACTACCTCGATCGATCAGCACAGGAGCGCCAAGCCGATGCAGTGGATTTCCCTCACTTTGCGAATCTCACCGGGACGGCTGTTGCAGGCTGTCGTTGGCGCGGCCTTGCTCGCCAGCGCGCTCGCCGCCCCCGCGGCCGAGGTCAAGGTGACCGGCACGCTGCGCGTGGACCAGCCCGGTGCACAGGTGTCGCGGCAGCTGTTCGGCCAGTTCGCCGAGCATCTGGGCACCGGCATCTACGGCGGGGTGTGGGTCGGCGAGGACTCGGCGATTGCCAATACGCGCGGCTATCGCAACGATGTGCTGGCAGCGTTGAAGGCGATTGCGGTGCCCAACATCCGCTGGCCCGGCGGCTGTTTTGCCGACGAATACCATTGGCGCGATGGCGTCGGTGCGCCGGCCAAGCGCCCGGTCAGCGTCAACACGCACTGGGGCGGCGTGGAAGAGTCCAACCGCTTCGGCACGCACGAGTTCATGGACTTCACCGAACTGCTCGGCACCCAGGCCTATATCGCCGGCAATGTGGGCAATGCGGCGCCGGACGAGATCGCGCAGTGGGCCGAATACATGACGGCACCGACCCGCTCGAGCCTGGCCAACGAGCGCCGCGCCAATGGCCGCGACGCACCGTGGCAGGTGCCCTACTTCGGCGTCGGCAACGAGCTGTGGGGCTGCGGCGGCAACATGCGCGTCGAATACGCGGCCGACGTCTATCGGCGCTACCAGACCTTCGTCAAGGCGCCGGCCAATCAGAAGATCCTCAAGATCGCGCCCGGCCCCAACAACGACGATTACCACTGGACCGAGGTGATGATGCGCGAGGCCGGCACGCTGATGGACGGCCTGAGCCTGCATTACTACACCGTGCCAGGTGGCTGGCCACCGCGCGCCTCCTCCACCGACTTCGACGAAGCCGCCTGGATCGACACGCTGTCGCGCACGATGGTGATGGACGAGCTGATCCGCAAACACAGCGCGATCATGGACCGCTACGACCCGGGCAGGAAAGTCGCGCTGGTGGTGGACGAATGGGGCACCTGGTACGCCGGGCTGCCGGATGCGAACCCGGGCTTCCTGCATCAGCAGAACACGCTGCGCGATGCACTGGTGGCGTCGTTGAACATCGACATCTTCAGCGCACATGCCGAGCGCGTGCGCATGGCCAATATCGCGCAGATGGTCAATGTGCTGCAGGCGATGATCCTCACCGACGGCGACAAGATGGTGCTGACGCCCACCTACCACGTGTTCGCGCTGTACAAGCCCTACCACGACGCCACCCAGCTGCCGTTGCAACTAAGTACACCCGAGTATCGCCATGGCGACGTCCACGTGCCCGCAGTGCACGGCTCGGCGGTCAAGGCCAGGGATGGACACGTCTATATCGCCCTGACCAATCTGGATGCGACGTCGGCCGCGAGCGTCAATGTGGAGGTGGATGGCCTGACGGCGAGCGGGGTGACCGGGCAGATTCTGACCGGGCCGGCGATCACTGCGCACAATACCTTTACGCAGCCGCGCACGGTGGAACCCAAAGCGTTCGATGGGGCACGCGTGCAAGGCAACGCAGTGACTGTCGCGCTGCCGGCGCGCTCGGTGGTGATGCTCAAGCTGGAGTGAGCGATGGCAGCGGCAGCATCAACTGCCGCCTTAGTCGTTGGTCAAGAACGACAACTGCGCAAACTGCGTCTTCAGCGTCGTTCGCTCTCAAGCAACGTGGCATCCATCACGCATCAGCACGTCACGCCCGCGTGGTGCGCCCTGTCGAACAGAGCACAGACCAGGCGCTCTCCAGATGTCGAATGCTGGCTACACCCCGGTTGCTGCGTGAGCCGGCGTCAGTGCAGGCTCGGCAGTACGCCATTGCACTGGAAGGCGTTCGAGCACGTGTTCCATGAAGGCGCGCACCTTCGGGGTGAAGTCGCGGCGATCGGCGACGCAGAGGTAGATCCGCAGCGGCTCCGGTAATGCCTGGGCGGTGCTGGCGAGATCGGAGACAAACAGCGGCTGCAGCTCGCCGCGCTGCAGGTAAGGCTGCACGACATAGGCGGCCAGCCGCGCGATGCCGCCGCCGGCAGCGGCCATGGTGGCGAGCGCGTCGATATCGTCGCTGACCATCGCCTTGCCCAGTTCCGGCTGGAAGCGCACGCCATTACGCACGAAATTCCACGGCAGGCAGCGCCCGTCGACCGGGTAACGCAGCAGCAGGCAATCGTGATACTTCAAGTCGTCCGCGCCCTGCGGCGTCCCGCAGCGCGCCAGATACTCCGGCGCTGCGCAGACCACCAGCGGTACCTGGGCGATGCAGCGTGCGACCAGACCGTCTTCCAGCTGCGCCTCAATGCGCAGGCTGACATCCACGCTTTCCTGCGCGTGCTGCACGGCCCGGTCGGTGCACAACAGCTCGATCTCCAGCTGCGGGTACTGCTGACGCAGGGCCGGCAGCATCGGGGCGAGCACGTGCCGTGCGAAGGCCGCGGTGCTGGCCACCCGCAAACGCCCCGCCGGCGCCTGCTGCGGCCCGGCCACTGATTGGCGCGCGCGCTCCAGGTCGCGCTCCAGCTGCCGCACCTGCTCGAAGTACAGCGTGCCGCGCTCGGTCAGCGCCAGGCTGCGCGTGGTCCGGTGCAGCAGACGCACGCCCAGGTGATGCTCCAGACGCGCGATGTTCTGGCTGACCGCAGCCGCACTGATGCCCAGCAACTTGGCGCCTCCGGCAATGCTGCCGGCATCTACAGTGCTGACAAAGCTACGGATGGACTGAAGAATGTTCATTGGCTAGGCAAGTATTACCAAACGATTCGTAAGTTTTTCTTACGTAAGCCGCAAGGCTACGCGATCTACCCCGCCCGCAGTGGCGTCTCTACAGTGCTTCCCATCACGCCGATCCGCGGCAACCGAGGCCACTGCATGTCGTCATCTCCCCCCTCCTCCTCATTGCTGCGCCCGCGCTGGAAACTCGGCGTGCGCACCACCCCGTTTGTGTTCGCGTTCTATATGGCCGCGATCATGGCCTTGCTGATGTGCCTGGTGATCACCGGCGCCAACACCGGCCTTGCCCACGGCTACCTGTGGCGCGTGCTGGACGCTTACCGCATTGCGATGCCCACCGCGTTCTGCTGCGTGCTGGTGGTGCGACCGCTGGTGATACGGCTGGTGGCCTGGACGGTGCACGCCGGGCATTGAGTCCGGCGTATGCGGGATGCGCGAAACGCTGCCGCGGGCAATGTGCCGATGCATCCGCAAGGCCATCGATGTGCCGCAGCACGTGGCTTGCCGGCCACGGTGGCATTCCGATGGCGTTCCCAGCGCCGTAGCCACTCCAGAGCCTGCCAACGCGTGCATGCGTTGGCGCTCGGAGCATCTGCCGGCTTGAACGCATTGACCTAGACGCCGCAGATGCGGTCGCGCCCGCAACGAAACATCCGCAGCCAGCTGCTGCCACGCAGCATCCGGCGCATGTAGTCTGCGACCGCCGTCATGCCAATGATGGATTATTCCGGAATGAACACCACGGAACTGAAACGCGCTACACAATTGCTTTGACACTGAAGTAGCCGCTGCGCAGCGTCACTTCTCCATGGACGTCGGTCCACTTTTTGGAGACGCACGCAATGAACACGCTACGCAGTGTCGCTGTGCAGTTCGCCCTGCTGTGCGCAGCGGCGATGCCACCAGGCGCGCACGCGCAAACTCTGGTCTGGGAAGATAACTTCAATGGCCCCGGCATCGATGGCAACAAGTGGACCTATGACGTCGGCAACGGCTGCCAGATCGGCCTGTGCGGCTGGGGCAACGGGGAGATGCAGTACTACACCAGCCGCGCCGAAAACGCGCGCATCGATAACGGCCGGCTGGTGATCGAAGCGCGACGCGAAGCATTCCATGGCATGCCGTTTACCTCGGCGCGTCTCAAGACCGAAGGCCGCATGCACTTCAAATACGGCACGCTGGAGGCGCGCATCAAGACGCCGGTGGTGGGCAACGGGCTGTGGCCGGCGTACTGGATGCTGGGCACCATCGGCGTGTGGCCAGGTCGCGGCGAGATCGACCTGCTGGAAGCCGGCATGGCCGCGGCGATCGCCAATGGCACCGCCAATCGCCGTATCGGCGCCGCGGTGCACTGGGACTACAACGGCCAGCAGGCCGACTACGACACCAGCTACACCAGCCCGGTGGATCTGCATGCCGACTTCCATGTGTACCGCATGACCTGGGACCCGCAGTTCATCCGCGTGTCGATCGACGGCCAGCAGTACTTCGAGTTTGCGATCTCCAATATCGAAGGCGCCTCGC
Source organism: Xanthomonas sp. NCPPB 1826 (assembly GCF_056725285.1). Taxonomy (NCBI): domain Bacteria; kingdom Pseudomonadati; phylum Pseudomonadota; class Gammaproteobacteria; order Lysobacterales; family Lysobacteraceae; genus Xanthomonas; species Xanthomonas sp. NCPPB 1826. The sequence goes on along the minus strand of NZ_CM161521.1, from coordinate 1,547,678 downwards.
TGCACGAATTCCATCAGCAGCAGTATCTGCTGCTCAATCTCGCCGTGGGCGGCACCTATACCGGCATCACCTCGCCTGCGGCGGTGACCGCGCCGTTGCCGGGCAGGATGGAGATCGATTACATCCGCCTGTATCAAAACCCCGGTTCGCAACTGTATGTAGGTGCGCAACACGCAGCGCCTGCGGGGCGATTCGGCGTGTTCACCGAGCAGGCCGATACTAGCGGGCGGCTCAACTTCGGCCAGGATGCCGAGCTGTATCTGTGGAACAACCTCACCCCGATTGCGCAGGCGCCGTTCGAAGGCAGCAACGTGATGGCCTACCGCGCCAACGCCGGTGCCTGGTATGGCCTGGGCATCCAGACCGACTATCGCGACATGGCCGCCTATGCCGGCGGCGCGCTGAAGCTGCATCTGAAAACCACCACGCCATCGACCTTCAAGATCGGCATCAACACCAGCTTTGGCGACAGCTGGGTGGATTTTGCCGCGGGCGGCAATCAGTACGGCCTGGTGCGCGATGGCGCCTGGCACGAGGTGAGCATTCCCTTCAGTGCGTTCTACGACCTGGATCTGCAGGCGGTCAAACAGATGTTCATGCTGGTGGCCGATCCGCCGGCTACGCCAGTGGAGATTGCCATCGACAAGGTGTACTACCAGAGCCGTTGAGCGGCGCAGCCGCAGGATACTCGGTCACGGCCCGCGCGATTGCAGGCAGGGCTTTCTGCAGCGCAGGACACATGCAGCCAACGCTCAGGCGTTGGTTGCCACGCCTTTTAACACATCGATCAGCTGACGCAGGCGATACGGCTTGGGCAGGAAATCCACCTGCGCCGGCAGCGGCGGCAATTGCGCCTTTGCAAACCCCGAGGCCAGGATCACCCGCGCCTGCGGCAGCAGCTGCGCCACGTGTTCGCTCAGTTCGATGCCCGACATGCCGTTGGGCATGCGGATGTCGCTGAAGACCACATCATAGGGGCCGTTCTCGCGCAGCATGCGCAAGGCGCTGTGGCCGTCGTCGGCGGTTTCGACGGTGATGCCTGCATCACGCAGCGCCTCGCCGATCAGTTCGCGCAATTCCTGCTGATCTTCCACCATCAACAGACGCAGGGGTTCAGTCATGCTCAGCCTCCTCGATGGCCGGGAGAAACAGGGTAACGGTGGTGCCGCGGCCAGGAGCGGTATCCAGCTCGACAAAACCACCGGATTGGGACGCAAAGCCGTATACCTGGCTCAATCCCAGGCCCGAGCCCTTGCCCACGTCCTTGGTGGTGAAAAACGGCTCACTGGCGCATTGCGCCACGTGTGCAGACATGCCGGGGCCATCATCGCGCACGACAATGCTGACGTAATTGCGCGGCCGGCCATGCGGATCGGACGGCGCAACACGCTGCTGCACGGCCGTTTCCAGCACGATATTGCCGCCGCCAGGCATGGCATCGCAGCTGTTGAACACCAGATTGAGCAAGGCCGCTTCCAGTTGGCCGGGGTCCACGCGGATATCGGGCAGTTGCTCGGCAAACTTGAGCGACAAGGCAAGGCCGGCCGGGCAGGCACGCCGCAGCAGTTCCAGCGAGCGCGTCACCACCGCGTTGGCGCCATGGCGCTCAGGAATCAGCCGCTGCCCGCGTGCAAAGGCGAGCAGCTGGCGCGTCAGCAAGGTGCCTCGATCGACTGCCGTCTGCGCCGCTTCCACCAGCATGCGCGTGCGCGCATCGTCGCCGGCACGCAGCGCGATCAGATCCAGGCTGGTCACCATCACGGTCAGCAGATTATTGAAATCGTGCGCCATGCCGAGCGTCAGGCGGCCCAGCGCATCCACCTTCTGCGACTGCATCAGGGCGTGCTGCGCGTGCTGCAACAGCTGCTGCGCCTGGTGCCGCTGGTCGATGTCGCAGGTAACCTTGGCAAAGCCGACCAGCACGCCGAATTCCAGCACCGGCTCGATCGCCACGCTCGCCCAGAAGCGGCTGCCGTCCTTGCGCACCCGCCAGCCTTCGGTGGCAAAGCGCCCCTCGCGTTTGGCGGTGTCCAGATTGCGGGCCGGCTCGCCGCCCTGCGCATCCTCTGGCAGATAGAAACGCGAAAAGTGCGAGCCAATGATCTCGGCGGCGGTGTAACCCTTGATGCGCTCGCCGCCGGGATTCCAGCTGCACACATGGCCGCCCGTATCGAGCATGTAGATCGCATAATCGGACACGCTCTGCACCAACAGCTGGCACTGCCGGCTGTCGTGAGAAAGCGGCCCCGCACTGTCGACGGCCGTTTCCGCATCCATCACGCAACTTTCCCCCGAGAAAGCGCGCGACCATAGTGACGAGTGCGTGAAGGCTGCGTGCAAGCCGACCCGGCTGCAGAGCGTCAAAATCCCGGCGATTTGCGCGTGAAACTTATCGGCTACCATGACCGCCCTCTCTGTCCGGTCCGTGCCTTTATGCAGAACATCTCGACCACACGCGACCGCTGGGTGTGGGTGATCGCGGGGGCCCTGATGGCGGGAACGCTCGGCGTGGAATTGGTCACGCCGCTCGGCTATGCGGTGTGGCTGACCTATTTCGTCGCTGTGGGCGTGACGGTTTTCCAGAATCGCGTGCAGGTGCCACTGGTGGTCGCCGCGCTCTCGTGCGTGCTGCTGGCCGTCGGTTTTCAGCTGGCACCATCCAGTACCAGTTCCAGTTTTTCCTCGATCAACCGCAGCATCGGCGGGGTGTCGTTCCTGGCGATGGCGCTGGTGGTGATGCAGGCGATCCGCGCGCGCCGCCAGGCCGAACTGGCGCTGTGGCTGCAGCAGGCCGAAAACACCGTCGAAGCCAGTTTGCGCGGCGATCACAGCCCGGACGATCTGGCCAATGCCGCCGTGCGCGCGCTGTGCGACACGCTGGATGCGCAGGTCGGCGCGTTGTATCGCATCGAGGGCGAGCGCCTGCGTCTGACCGGCGGCGCCGCGCTGCCGGCCGATGTGTCCAGGACATTGCCGACCGATGCCGGCCAACTCGGCGAGGCCTTGCGTAGCGGCGCGGTGCGCCGGGTGCGCGGTGTGGAGGCCGGACATCTGCAGATCGCCTCGGGCCTGGGCCGCAGCGCCTGCCAGGAGCTGCTGCTGGCGCCGGTCATCGCCGATGGGCGGGTGATCGGCATCCTGGAGCTGGGCCGCGCCGCTGCGCAGGGCACTGCCCGCACGCGCGAGGAAGAGCTCCTTACGCGCTGCGGCGAAAACATCGGCCTGGCCTTGCGCACGGCATTGCTGCGCGCGCAGCTGGTGGCCCTGCTGGAAGAAACCCAGCGCCAAAGCGAGGAACTGCAGACCCAGCAGGAAGAGCTGCGCGTGGCCAACGAGGAGCTGGAGGAACAAAGCCGCAGCCTGCAGCAATCGCAGAGCGATCTGGAACTGCAGCAAGCCGAGCTGGAACAGACCAACGTGCAGCTGGAAGAACGCACCCAGGCGTTGGAAGCGCAGAAGCAGGCCTTGCTGATCGCGCAGAACCAGCTGGTGCGCAACAGCAACGAGCTGTCCACCGCCTCGCGCTACAAATCCGAGTTCCTGGCCAACATGTCGCACGAGCTGCGCACGCCGCTCAACAGCGCGTTGATCCTGGCCAAGCTGCTGTCGGACAACAAGGACGGCACGCTCAGCCCCGAGCAGGTGAAATACGCACAGGCGATCCTGTCGTCCAACAACGATCTGCTGGCGTTGATCAACGACATTCTCGACCTGTCCAAGATCGAAGCCGGGCATGTGGAACTCGCCGACGAAACCGTCGCCACCAGCTCGGTGCTGCAGCGCCTGCGCGAAACCTTCGAGCCGCTGGCGCGCCAGAAAGGCCTGGCGTTGCAGATGGCTGCCGAATCGGACGCACCGACGCAACTGGTCGTCGATAGCCAGCGCCTGCAGCAGATCCTCAAGAACCTGCTGGCCAACGCGATCAAGTTCACCGAGCACGGCAGCGTCAGCCTGTCGATCCAGGCGCACACGCCGGGCCGGGTGCTGTTCAAGGTCAACGACACCGGCATCGGCATCGCGCACGAACAGACCGAGGTCATCTTCGAAGCGTTCCGTCAGGCCGATGGCAGCACGCGCCGTCGCTATGGCGGCACCGGCTTGGGGCTGTCGATCTCGCGCGACCTGGCCCAGCGCATGGGCGGCAGCATCCGCGTGGACAGCCAGCCCGGACGCGGCAGCTGTTTCACGCTGGAATTGCCGATCGACGGCGCGCCGGCCGAGCTGGTCACCGCAGCACAGGCCAACGCGGGTGCGCTGGCGATCGGCGCCACGCCGTTGTCGCAATCCGCCAGTGGCACGGCCATGGCCTCGCGCCTCGATGGGCGCGCAACGGTTGCGTCCACGGGAACGCCGCTGCCGATTCCGGCAGCCGCCGCCCCGTCGCTGCAGCGTGCCGACGATGATCGCGACCAACGCACCCGTCCCGGCCGGCTGATCCTGGCGGTGGAAGACGAAGCACGCTTTGCACAGGCGCTGGTCGACCTGGCGCACGAGCTGGACTTCGATTGCGTGGTGGCGCCCAGCGCCGAAGAAGCGCTGCGCCTGGCCGCCGAACTGCGTCCCAGCGGCATCCTGCTCGATATCGGCCTGCCGGATGCGTCCGGCCTGAGCGTGCTCGAACGCCTCAAGCGCGATCCGGCCACGCGCCATATTCCGGTGCATGTGGTCTCCGCGCTGGAGCGCAGCCAGATTGCGCTGGAACTGGGCGCGGTGGGCTATCTGATCAAGCCGGCCACGCGCGAGCTGCTGGCGGGCGCGATCCGTCAACTGGAAGACACCAATGCACGCGCGGTGCGCCGCCTGCTGATCGTCGAGGACGACAGCGCGCTGCGCGCGAATCTGCAATTGCTGCTGGCGCGCGATCAGCTGGAGATCATCGCGGTGGGCAGTATCGCCGAGGCGATGCAGCAGTTGGCCGGCTCGACCTTCGACTGCATGGTCACCGATCTGGCGCTACCCGACGGCAGCGGCTACGACCTGCTCGAGCGCATGGCCGGCAACGACGCAGTCGCGTTTCCGCCGGTCATCGTCTACACCGGGCGCGCGCTCACCCGCGACGAGGAACAACGCCTTCGCCGCTATTCCAAGAGCATCATCATCAAGGGCGTGCGCTCGCCCGAGCGCCTGCTCGATGAGGTGACACTGTTCCTGCACAGCGTGGAAGCCTCGCTGCCCAGCGACCAGCAACGCCTGCTGCGCGAAGCGCGCCGCCGCGACGCGGTGCTGGACGGCGCCACCGTGCTGCTGGCCGAGGACGACGTGCGCAACATCTTTGCGCTCTCCAGCGTGCTCGAGCCGCTGGGCGTGACGCTGCAGATCGCCCGCAACGGCCGCGAGGCGCTGGAACATCTGGCCAAGCACGAGGTGGACCTGGTGCTGATGGACATCATGATGCCGGAGATGGACGGCCTGACCGCGATGCGTCAGATCCGCGCCAACCGCCAGTGGCAGGATCTGCCGATCATCGCGCTGACCGCCAAGGCCATGGCCGACGATCGCGAACGTTGTCTGGAGGCCGGCGCCAACGACTACATCGCCAAGCCCATCGACGTGGACAAGCTGGTGTCGCTGTGCCGGGTGTGGTGCTCGCGGCAATGAACGCGGTGGAGCTGTTCGACCTGGAGCTGCGGGTGCTGCTGGAAGCGGTCTACCAGCGCTACCACTACGACTTCCGCGATTACGCGGTGTCGTCGCTGCGCCGGCGCATGCGCCACGCAATGGCACGCCTGGAGTGCACCCGCGTGGCCGATCTGCAGCACCGCCTGCTGCACGAGCCGGACACCTTTGCGCAGGCGATGCAGTTCTTCACCGTGCAGGTGTCGGAGATGTTCCGCGACCCGGCCTACTTCCGCGTGCTGCGCGAGCATGCGGTGCCGGTCTTGCGCACCTATCCGTCGATCAAGCTGTGGGTGGCCGGCTGCAGCACCGGCGAGGAAGTCTGGTCGCTGGCGATCCTGCTGCACGAAGAAGGCCTGCTGGAAAAGGCGGTGATCTACGCCACCGACATCAATCCCGAAGCCCTGGGCATGGCCGAGGCCGGCGCCTTCGGCATCGACCGCATCGCGCAGTTCAGCCGCAATTACCTGGATGCCGGCGGCCGCGGCTCGCTCTCGGACTATTACACCACCGCCTACGACGGCGCGGTGTTCGATCGCCGGTTGAAGCGCAATATCGTCTTCGCCGACCACAGCCTCGCCACCGATACGGTGTTCTCCGAAGTGCACCTGGTGTCGTGCCGCAACGTGCTGATCTATTTCAACCGCAGCCTGCAGGACCGTGCCGTGGGCCTGTTCCACGATGCATTGGTGCACCGCGGGTTCCTGGGCCTGGGCAGCAAGGAGTCGCTGCAGTTCGGTGCGCATGCGCAGGCGTTCGAAACCGTGGCACGCGAGCAGCGCCTGTTCCGCAAGGCGGCGGCATGAACGCAATGCACGCGGCGGCGGCGCAGTTCGACGCGATGGTGATCGGTGCCTCGGCCGGCGGTGTCATGGCCTTGCAGGCGCTGTTGTCCAGCCTGCCTGCGGACCTGCCGATGCCGGTGCTGGTGGTGTTGCATCTGCCACGCGACCGCACCAGCCATCTTGCCGAGCTGATGGATGCACGCTGCGCCTTGCCGGTGCGCGAGGCCGAAGACAAGCAGCCGCTGCTTGCCGGCAGCGTGACCATCGCCCCGCCCGACTACCATCTGCTGGTGGAAACGCGCGACAGCCTGGCGTTGTCGATGGATGCACCGGTGCTGTTCTCGCGCCCGGCGATCGACCCCTTGTTCGAATCGGCGGCCGACGTCTTCGGGCAGCGCCTGCTGGCGATCCTGCTCACCGGCGCCAGCAGCGACGGTAGCGCCGGCGTGGCAGCCGTGCGCGCGGTCGGTGGCACCGCCTGGATACAGCGCCCCGACGATGCCGCCTCACCGCTGATGCCCGCCTCCGCTCTCGCCTATGCTGGCGCCGATGCGGTGCTCACCCTGCAGGCGATCTGCAGCAGACTGGAAGCCTTTCACCCATGAATCTCACCGCGACCGGCCTGGCTGCGCACGGCAATGGCGATGAACCCGCCAAGCTGCTGATCGTCGACGACGTGCCGCAGAACCTGGTGGCGATGGAAGCGCTGCTGCAGCGCGACGGCCTCCAGGTGCTGTGTGCCGCGTCCGGCGCGCAGGCGCTGGAGCTGTTGCTCGAACACGATGTGGCGCTGGCGCTGCTGGATGTACACATGCCGGAAATGGACGGCTTTTCGCTGGCCGAACTGATGCGCGGCTCGCAGCGCAGCCGGCATGTGCCGATCATTTTCCTGACCGCATCGCCGAACGATCCGATGCGCGCCTTCCAGGGCTACGAAACCGGCGCGGTGGATTTCCTGCACAAGCCGATCGAGCCGCACGTGATCCTGAGCAAGGTCAATGTGTTCATCGAGTTGTACCAGCAGCGTCGCCTGCTCAAGGCACGCAACGCCTCGCTGGAACGCGCGCTCACCCTCAACGAAACCATGATGGCCGTGCTCACCCACGACCTGCGCACCCCGCTGTCGGTGATCCTGCTGTGCGCCGACAAGCTCAGCCTGGATGTGGAGGCCGATGGCTCGGCCGCACGCACGCTCGATCACCTGGAAAACAGCGCGCGGCGGATGGCGCGGATGGTCGAGCAGCTGCTGGATTTCTCGCGCCTGCGCAGTGACGGGCTGTCGATGCAGTTCGGCCCCTGCAATCTGGGCGAAGTCACCCACAGCGTGGTCGGCGAAGTGGCGCAGGCCAACCCGCACACGCCGATCGACCTGCGTACCGAAGGCGATCTGGACGGCGATGGCGATGGCGATCGGCTTGCCCAGGTCGTGTCCAACCTGGTCGGCAACGCGGTGCTGCATGGCGGCAGCCAACCGGTGCGGGTGCACCTGGACGGACGCGAACGCGACACGCTGCGGCTGTCGGTGCGCAATGTCGGGCGCATCCCGGACAGCCTGATGCCGCGCCTGTTCGAGCCGTTCAAGGCCAGCTTCCATGCCAGCCAGGGCCTGGGGCTGGGCCTGTTCATCGCCGACCAGTTCGTCAAGGCGCACGGCGGTACGCTGCAGGCACGCAACGAAAGCGGCGACGTGGTGTTTGAAGCCGTGCTGCGGCGACACAATCTGGCCGCGTAATCGCCGCCAACGGGGCGACAAGCATCACGCCGGGCGTTCGCCGCGGCGCCCGGCAAGGCGTGATGTTTGATCGAAGCCGGTGCAATCCCGGGGCTGGCGACCTGTCGTAAGCCCAGCCCATCGCCACAACATAATCCCACTGACGAACTCATCCAGGACGTGGCACGCAGCGTGCCGCGCATGCGATCCGATAACGAAACCGGGCACGACAACGGTGTGCATCGTCATGCGAGCGCGACCAGTGCTCGGCACCCGGATGCACCGTATGCTCGCACTCCACGCGCGGGCGACATCCATCTCCGCGATGCGTTCCAGCTTGTGCGGTCGCACCAGCATCTGTTCGTCATCATCAGGCGCACGCCGTGCGCCATGTCTGAGGAGGTGGTCATGTCGTATGTGGATGGGTTTGCGCTCGCGGTGCCGACGGCCAACAAGGCCGCGTTTCTGGAACATGCCCGCATGGGCGATGCCATCATCATCGAGTACGGCGCGCTGCGCGTGGTGGAGTGCTGGGGCGATGACGTCCAGCATGGACAACTGACCGACTTCCATCGCGCGGTCGATGCCGGCGACGACGAAACCGTGGTGTTTTCGTGGATCGAATGGCCGGACAAGGCGACCCGCGATGCGGGCATGCGCAAGATGATGGACGACCCGCGCATGGACCCGTCGGTCAACCCGATGCCGTTCGATGGCAAGCGCCTGATCTACGGCGGCTTCGTTCCGATCCTGAGCCTGGGGCAATCGGGCTGAGCACTGCAGCGCGCGCGTGCGCTCCGACCTGTCGCATGAGCGCCGCACACCCGGTGTTGCGGCAGTGGCCGACGGCACCGGGCCTTAGACAATGGCAGTTACACTGGCGGCATGCAGCCGCACTTGCCGCCATGGCGTGCGAGCACAGCGACTGCATTGCCTGCCACCGGAGACCGCCGCATGACCGACGCACCGCTCCTGATCGCCTGCCCGAGCTGCGCTGCGATGAACCGTGTCGCAGCTGCGCGTCTGCGCGATGCACCCAACTGCGGCAGTTGCCACAAGCCCTTGTTCCTGGGCACGCCGGTGGCGCTGTCGGGCACCGATTTCGACAAGCATGCGCTGCGCAGCGCGCTGCCATTGGTGGTGGATTTCTGGGCGCCGTGGTGCGGGCCGTGCCTGAGCATGGCGCCGCAGTTTGCCGCAGCCGCGGCACTGCTCGAACCGCAGGTCCGGCTGGCGAAGGTCGATACCGATCTGCATCCGGCACTGGGCACGCGCTTCGGCATCCGCAGCATCCCGACCTTGCTGGTCATCCGCGGCGGCAGTGAGCTGGGCCGTCACTCCGGCGCGGTGAGCAGCGCGCAGATCGTCAGCTGGGTGCAGTCGGTGTTGCGCAGCCGTTGACACAAAAAAACCCGCTGCATGATGCACGCAGCGGGTCTGTTCTACGTTCTACGATCGGCATCACTGCGGCACACGCGCAGTGATGCAGTCGATCGATCAAGCACCGGGAGCGGCTGACCAGAGCACCGTGCAGCCGCTGGCGACTTTTCAGTCGCTCTTACTGCCAGTTGACGTTGACCGACACGCCCACCACGCGCGGCTCGTTGTACACCGCCGCCATGTAGTTTTCGATCACGCCCTTGACGTTCTTCTCGTTGGTGATGTTGCGCGCAAACGCCGCCACTTCCCACGCACCATAGCCGCCGGTGTAACCGAGCTTGAGGCCGCCTTCGAAATTGCCGCTGGCACGGAACTCGGTGGAGTCGTACAGCACGAAGCTGGTTTCGCCCTGCTTGTTCCAGTCGGTGGAGACGAAGAAGGCGCCGTCGTTGCCCACCGGGATGTCGTAGCGCGCGGCCAGATTGAGGTTGTACTTTGGCGCGTTGGGCAGCGGGTTGCCGTCGATCTGCGCAAAGGTGTTGGCACCGACGCGGATGGTCGGGTCGTTGACCGTGCACACCACCACGCCGTTGAGCGCACAGGCCTGCGCGTAGACGCGATCGTCGTGGATTTCGCTATGCAACAGGCTCAGGCCGGCGGTCAGCGACAGGTTGGAGATCGGGCGCCACTCCAGATCCGCCTCCAGGCCGTAGGCCTTGGCCTTGTCGGCATTGAACAGCACGCCGTTGCCGTCCGAGTCGTTGCCGTTGAGCTGGATGTCGTCCACCGTGTAGGTGAAGCCGCTGACGTTCAAACGCAGGCGGTTGTCGAACAGGCTGCTCTTGATGCCGGCCTCCCACGACAGGATGGTTTCCGAATCGGCGGTGGTGAAATCCGAATTGAACACCGCGCTGCGGCCCTGGATGGTCGGACCACGGAAACCGCGTGCCACGCGCGCATAGACGCTCAGCTCGGGATTGATCTCATACATCGCGCTGAGATCCCAGCTGGGCTGGGTATCGGACATGCGCACGTCGCGACGGCCGCGATAGGTCACCGCACCGGCGGCGGTATCGGCGGTCTTGAGCAGGCGGGTTTCCTTGCTGTCCTTGGTCTGGCGCAGACCGGCGGTCAGGGTGAGTGCATCGGTGGCCTTGTAGCTGAGCTGCCCAAAGCCGGCCCAGGAGGTATTGGTGTTGCGCAGGCGCACCCAGTTGTTGGGGTTGCGCGCGGCGGTCTGCAGGAAATACGCACGCTGATAGAAATCGGTGGTATCGCGCCCGTCGAAGTAGAACGCGCCCACCTGCCATTGCAGGGCGTCGTCGCCTTCGCTGGCCAGACGCAGTTCCTGGGTGTACTGATCCAGGTCGCGGATCTGCCCCATCGACTGGCCGAAGCCGTTCGGCACGCCGTTGACCGGGTAGTTGGCCGCTGCGCCGCCATCGGTGTCGCCACGACTATAGCCGGAGGTGGTTTCGTAGGCGGTGATGGAGGTCAGCGACACCCCGCCGAAATCGTAGATCGCCTTGATCGAGCCACCGTCGGTCTGATACGCCTGCGGGTTGTCGTGCGCCTCGTCGTAGGCCACGCGATCGCGCGGCACGTCGACCTTGTCGCTGCCGCGCGTGACCGCATTGCGCAGGAACAACGTGGAGGTGCCGTCGTAGTCACGCGTATGCACCGAGCCCAGCAGCGAGAACGCATCGTTGGGCTTGAGCAGCAGCTGCAGGCGCGCATTGCGGTCGTTGTAGCCGCCCATCGCATCCTTGCGCGGCGTGCGCGTGCCATCGGCACTGCTGCCGGCGAAGGTGTTGTCCACCCAGTCGTCGCGGTGCTGGTACAGGGCCGACACGCGGAACGACAGCACGTCGTTGATCGGGCCGCCGAAGCCGCCGTCCAGCGACACCGTGTTGTAGCTGCCGTAGCTGGCATCGACGCGGCCGGTATAGGTATCGCCGGGTTTGATGGTGTCGAACTTGACGATGCCGGCGGTGGTGTTGCGGCCGAACAAGGTGCCCTGCGGGCCGCGCAGCACTTCGACCTGGTCCACGTCATAGACCGGGTTGGACTTGAGCACCACGTGTTCCAGCACCACGTCGTCCTGGATGATGGACACCGGCTGCGAAGCGCCGAGGTAGAAGTCGATATTGCCCAGGCCACGGATATAGAAGCGCGGGAAGATGCGCCCGGTGGTGGTCTCGGCATAGAAGCCCGGCACGCGGCCGGACAGCGCCAGCAGCGTGTCGTCGCCACCGGCGGTGAACTCGCGCATCGCCGCGCCCTGCACCACGCCCACCGACACCGGTACTTCCTGCAAATTCTGCTCGCGGTGTTCGGCAGTGACGGTGACCGTATCCAGCGCGGTCGGGCTGCCCTCGCTCTCGCCCTGGCGCGTCGGCGCCTGCTGCGCAGAGGCAGCGGCGGCCAGCGAGGCAAGCAGCAGGCCGGCGCAGGCACGTGCCAGCGGCGTGCGCTGCAAGGCGGCGCAACGGCGTGCGGGTGCGTGCGTGGTGGCGGACGTCAGGGACGCGGAAACAGACGAGTACAACGACATGCGAAATGATCCTTGGGTAGGTGACGCGAGGGGTGACACGGAGGCAAACGTGGCGATCAACATGACTGCGCGGCGATCAGGCGGGCACGGCCGGTACTTGGAATCGGCACGTCGCACTCGTACACGCCGGTTCCTCCCCTACCGTCCGTGCCCACCTGACAACCGCTCGCCACGTTTTGTTGACCATTCCAGCGTCCGTCGGCACCGGGCATGCCGGCCGACGACGCAAGGTGGCGCCGCGCGCACGATATGTCAGCAATGTTGCAGCTCTATGGCAAGCGTGCCGTTGCGCACATGGCCGCCGTTGCAGAGCCATGCCTCGGCGCACGCCAGGCATTTCGAAACGGCATGCCTGCGCTGGCTGCGTGCTGTCATGCTGGCGCCATGCGGACGCGCTCAGCGGAGAGGAACAGAGCTTGAAACGACTTGGATGGATGGCGGGCGTACTGGCCGCGGTGAGTTGTCAGCTGGCGCAGGCCGGCAGCGCGGTGATCAGCCGGATCGACTACCAGGGCGATGACGGCGGCCCGGTACCGACTGCCGCGCAGTACCGCAACCCGGTCGTGGCCGGGTTCCATCCGGACCCGTCGGCGGTCCGCGTCGGCGACGACTTCTATCTGGTCAACTCCAGCTTCGGCTATTTCCCCGGCCTGCCGGTGTTCAAGAGCCGCGATCTGGTGAACTGGACGCAGATCGGCAACGCGATCGATCGCCCCGATCAAATCAAATACGGCAACGACGAACTCACCCGCGGCCTGTTCGCCGCCAGCATCAGCCACCACGACGGCACCTTCTACATCGCCAACACCTGTTTCTACTGCGATGGCGGCAATTTCCTGATCACCGCCAAGGACCCGGCCGGGCCCTGGTCGGACCCGATCTGGCTGGATGCCAAGGGCATCGACCCATCGCTGTTCTTCGACGACGACGGCAGCGCCTGGCTGGTCAACAACGATGTGCCGGCCGGCAAGCTGCGTTACGACGGACACCGCGCGATCTGGCTGCAGCGGCTGGATCTGGCCAGCATGAAGCTGGTCGGCACGCGCCAGGTGCTGGTGGATGCGGGCTTCCAACCTGCCAGCAACCCCGAGCATATCGAAGGCCCGCACCTGTTCCGTCGCGATGGCTATTACTACCTGACCGCAGCCGAGGGCGGCACCGGCGAGCAGCATGCACAGATGATCTACCGCAGCCGCCAGATCGCCGGGCCCTACCAGCCCTGGAGCGGCAATCCGGTGCTGACCCAGCGCGATCTGGACCCCAGCCGCAGCGCGCCGATCACCTCCGCCGGCCACGCGCAACTGGTCGAATTGCAGGACGGCTCCTGGTGGGCGGTGTTCCTGGCCACCCGCCCGTATCAAGGCAACCACTACACCCTGGGCCGCGAAACCTTCCTGCTGCCGGTGCAATGGCGCGACGGCTGGCCGGTGATATTGCCGCACGGCACGGCTGTGCCTGCGGTCGCCACGCGCCCGCCGCTGCCGGCAGACCCGCAGCGCATACCCACCAGCGGGCCGATGCAGTGGAGCGAGCATTTCCAGGACGCGCGCGTGCCGATGCAATGGATGACCGTCCATCCGCCAACGACGCCGTGGTATGTCACCGGCCCGCAGGGTCTGCGCATCACGCCCTCGAGCGTGGCGCTGGGCGATATCGGCCTCGGGCAGCCGGCGTATCTGGGCCACCGTCTGCAGCACCACCACGCCACGCTGGCGGCGACCGTCGATGGCAGCACGCTGGCAGCGGGCGAACAGGCCGGGCTGGCAATCGTCGCCAGGGAAACGCATTACCTGGCCTTACTGCTGGTGCGCGAGGATGCCGGCATGTCGGTGCTGCTGTCGCGCCGCGCCGGGACGCAGGAGCCAGGCAGCGGCACCGTGCTGGCGCGCGCGCCGCTGGCCGATGCAACCCAACCGGTCACGCTGCGCTTCGCCCTGGATGGCGCACGCGTGCATGTGGATTACGCGGTCGGCAGCGGCCAGTGGCAGACACTGCTGGAACAGGGCGATGCCCGCATGCTCAGCACCGACAGTGCCGGCGGTTTTCTGGGTGCCACGTTCGGCCCCTACGCGTACGCGCAGTGAGCGCGCGCACGCCAACGACACGCCGGCGCTGCCGGCGCACTGGACAAGCATCCACTGCAGCCAGGCGCGTGCAACATGGCGTGTCAGGCACAGGCGGCGCACACCTGAAACACACGTAGCTCGACATTGGACTGGACGCGGTCAACGCCTGAGGCGGCGCGCGCACATCGTCGTCATCGTCGCGCGGCAGACGCAGGCACCGACAGCTGGCGCCTACGCGCGTAAACCGCGTCAGGCGCGGGCGGCGATCACGCTGCTATCGAGCATCTGCCCGACCATGTTGAGCAGGTCGTTGAGGCTGAAAGGTTTGGGCAGCAGCGCCATGCCGTCGGCCAGGAATTCCTGGCGGGTGGCGGCGTTTTCGGCGTAGCCGGTGATGAACAGGATCGGCAAGCCGGGCCGCAGCGCGCGCGCGACATCGGCCATGTCGCGCCCGTTTATGCCGGGCAGGCCGACGTCGGACACCACCAGATCGATCTCCACCCCGGCACGCAACTGATCCAGCGCGCCGTTGGCATCTTCGGCTTCGACCACGTGGTAGCCGGCATCGCTGAGCACCTCGCTCACCATCATGCGCACCACGTCGGTGTCGTCCACCAGCAGGATGCGCTCGCTGCGTGTACGGGGCGAACTCGGTGCCGGTGCCGGCGGCACTGCGCTGGCGGTAAGCCCGCGCGGCAGCAGCAGGGCCACCGTGGTCCCGCGGCCCACGGTGCTGGTGATGCGGGCGGTGCCGCCCGACTGGCGCGCAAAGCCATAGGTCATCGACAAGCCCAGGCCGGTGCCCTCGCCGATCGGCTTGGTGGTGAAGAACGGCTCGAAGACCTGATTGAGGATGGCCGGCTCGATGCCGCTGCCGTTGTCGATCACGTTCACCGCCACGTAATCGCCATCGTCCAGTTCCGGATCGCCTTGCGCGGTATAGGCCGCGCTCTGGATGCGGATGGTGCCCCGGCCCTTCAACGCGTCGCGTGCGTTGATCACCAGGTTAAGCACCACGTTTTCGAGCTGATTGGCATCGGCCACCGCCACCAGCGGCGTGTCCGCCAGCTCCAGTTCCAGCACGATGTTCTCGCCGATCGAGCGGTGCAGCATGTCTTCCAGCGAACGCACGCGTGCATTGATGTCGAAGGCCTGCGCATCCAGCGATTGCTTGCGTGCAAAGGCCAGCATGCGCTGGGTCAGCGCGGCGGCGCGATGCGCCGAGCCGGTGGCGATCTCGGCCAGCCGCGGCACCCGCTCGATGCGGTTGGACTCGACCGCCAGCTGGATCATGTCCAGGCCGGAAATGATGCTGGTCAGCAGATTGTTGAAGTCGTGCGCGATGCCGCCGGTGAGCTTGCCCAGCGCTTCCATCTTCTGCGCCTGCAGCAACTGGATTTCGGTGCGCTGGCGCTCGGCGATCTGGTGGGCCAGCTCGGTGGTGGCGGTATCCAGTTCCTGGCGCTGCTCACGCTCGCGCAGGCGCTGTTCGGTGACATCCTCGACCAGCAGCAGGCCCAGATCTGGCTCGCGATACGGCGACACGCGCCACTCGGTTTCGCACACCTTGCCCTCGCGCAGGATCGACAAGGCGCCGCTCCAGCGCTCGCGCTGCGCAAGCGCGTCGGTCAGCGCCTGCACGGTGGCGGCCTGGTCCACGCCGGGCACGGCAAGCGCCTCGCCGGGCGTGACGGTGCCGATCAGGCGCTGAAACGCCGCATTGGCCTCATGCGTGTGCAGCCTGGCATCGACCACCGCAATCGGTGCGCTGATGTGCTCGAAGATCTCGCGGAAGCGTGCCTCGCTGATACGCAAGGCGTCTTCGGCCTGGCGCGCGCGCAACAGGGTGCGCAGCGTGGCGACCAGCACGCTGGGGTCGACCGGGTGAATCAGGTAGGCGTCGGCACCGGCCTCCAGGCCGGTGATCATGTCGCCGGTGGCGATCGATGCCGCCGACACGTGCACCACCGGCAGCAACGCGGTGCGCGGCTCGGCGCGTAGCGTGCGCACGATGTCAAAGCCGCTCATGTCCGGCAGATTGACGTCCAGCACCACCGCAGAGAATGCCTGCTCGGCCAGTTTGGCCAGGCCGTCGGTGCCGGTGCCGGCTTCGTCGACCACGAACTGGTGGTGTTCGAGCACGCGGCGTACCGAATAACGCGTCACCGCGTTGTCGTCGACCACCAGAATGTGCGGCTTACTGCCCAAGTGCATCCTCCGCTGCCAGCGTGACCGGCAGCACCACGAAAAATTCCGAGCCCTGCCCGACCACGCTGTTGATCCCCACCGTGCCGCCCAGCAACTCGGCGAACCGCTTGCAGATCGACAGCCCCAGACCGGTGCCGGTGAGGCGTTTCTGCAACGGCGAATCCACCTGTACAAAATCCTCGAACAAGGCGTCGTGAAGCTCGGCCGGAATGCCGATGCCGGTGTCCTGCACGCCGAAGCGCACATGGGTCTCGCCTTCCAGCTGCGCGAACACGCGCACATGGCCTTGCGGGGTGAACTTGAGCGCGTTGGAAATGAAGTTGCGCAGGATTTGCGCCAGCTTCTTGTCGTCGGTATAGAGCATCGGCAGCACCGGCGGATCTTCGAAGATCAAGGTGGTGCTGCCGGCATCGGTGAGCGGGCGGAACATGCCGCGCAAGGCCGCAAACAGGTCCATCAGGTCGAACCAGCCCGGCGAGATGGTGATGCGCCCGGCCTCGATCTTGGCCAGATCCAGCAGGTCGTCGACCATCTCGGTGAGCTCGCGTGCCGAGGCGCTGACAAAGCGCACCTG
The DNA here is from genome assembly GCF_056725285.1 of Xanthomonas sp. NCPPB 1826. Classification (NCBI taxonomy): domain Bacteria; kingdom Pseudomonadati; phylum Pseudomonadota; class Gammaproteobacteria; order Lysobacterales; family Lysobacteraceae; genus Xanthomonas; species Xanthomonas sp. NCPPB 1826. The sequence continues at coordinate 1,530,784 of NZ_CM161521.1, read as the reverse complement.
CTTGGACTGCTCGGCAGTCAGCGGCCCGTCCATGCCGTCTTCCAGCAGCCGCGTGATGCTCAGAATCGAGCTGAGCGGGGTGCGGAACTCGTGGCTCATGTACGACAGGAAGCGGCTCTTGAGCTCGGACACGTCGCGCAGCTGTTCGGCCTGCTGATCCAGCTCGGCATACAGCGCCAGCACGCCCTGGTTGGTCTCCTCCAGCTCTTCGCGCAGGGCCTGGTTCTGCCGCCGCAGCGCGTCCAGTTCGGCCAGCGGATCGAGCGGCGGTGTCTCACCGGAAGCATTCATTGCAGGCCTCCCAGCCGCATGACAAATACGCCGCAATCGTCGCGGCCACGCGTGTAATCGCGCAACAGCACCGCCGCAATCAGACGCGGATGGCGCGACAGCAGGCCCGGGTGATCGCGCAGGTTCCAGCGCGATTGCAGGCCATCGCTGTGCATGACCAGCAGCTTGCCGGCGGCGTCCGCAAAATCGAACGGCTGCGCCTTGCGGAACTGCACCCCGACGATGCCCGGATGCGACGGCATGCCACGCACGCCGTCGCCGTCGCACAGCGAGGCGACGATATTGCCGACACCGGCAAAGCGCACCCGGCCGGTGCTGCTGTCGAACTGCATCACCGCCGCCGCGCCGCCGCGGGTGCCGGACATGCCGGCATGCAGCTGCGCGATGCGCTCGCCGGGCTCGCCGCGGGCCGTGGCTGCAGCGCGCGTCCCGGCATCGGCAGCATCGGCGGCGCCCGGACCGTGGCCAAGGCCATCGATCACGGTGACGGTCGCCCGCTGGTCGCCAATCGCCAGATGCCAGGCATCGCCGCACACCGTTTCGCTGTGCAGCGGCAGGCGGATGGCGCCGTACGGCAGGTCCAGCTCGGCGCGTTGCTGCGCAAACAGCCGTGCCATCACCACCGCACCCTTGGCATCGGAATACGCATCCAGCACCTGCGCCTGGCGCTGGATCGCGCCCAGACCGGTGCCCGGCGTGCCGGCGGTGGAATAACCATCGCGCAGGCCGTCCACGAGTGCGAACCCGGGGCCGCCGTCGATGGCGCAGATCTCCACGCCCATGCCCTGGCGTGCGGCCACCGTGGACAACTGCAGCCAGCCGCCACGTCCATGCTTGACCATGTTGGTGGCAAGCTCGGTGGCCACCAGCGCCACGCGCCCGCCGGCGGCCTCATCGAAACCCAGCGTCTGTGCCAGCGCCGCCGCCTCGCGCCGTGCCTGCCCGACCTGGCTGGTTTCGTCGACGCGAAACGCGCGCGTGACCTCGCCAGCAAGCATCACTTCCATTTGGTGATGGTGATGCGCGTGCCCTTGCCGGCTGCGGTGTCCAGCACGAAATCATCCACCAGCCGACGGCTGCCGGACAGGCCCAGTCCCAGTCCGCTGCCGGAGGTCCAGCCATCGGTGAGCGCCAGATCCAGGTCGGGAATGCCGGGGCCTTCGTCGCGGAAGGTCAGCTGCACGCCCTTGCGGATGCCGCTTTCCACCAGGGCCCAATCCATATCACCGCCACCGCCGTAGATCACGGTGTTGCGGGCAAGCTCGCTGGCTGCGGTGACCAGCTTGGTCTGGTCGACCAGACGCAGGCCGCACTGCACCACCAGCTTGCGTACCGTCTGCCGGGCCAGCACCACATCCTGTTCGGTGCGCACCGGTTGCGAACCGGTGGTCATGAATCGCGATCGGGTTGCTGCAACAGGCGCATGCCGCGTTCGACATTGAGCGCGGTGCGCACCGACGGCAGGGTCAGGCCCAGCTCGACCAGCGTGATCGCCACGGCCGGCTGCATGCCCACCACCACGGTCCTGGCATCCATGATCGCCGCCAGCCCGGAGATGGTGCTGATCATGCGGCCGATGAAGGAGTCGACGATGTCCAGTGCGGAAATGTCGATCAGCACGCCGCGCGCGGAGGTGGCGCTGATCTTTTCCGACAGGTCTTCCTGCAGCGTCATCGCCAGTTGGTCATGCATGTCCACCTGGATGGTGACCAGCAGCAGGTCGCCCATCCGCAGGATCGGGATGCGCTCCATGTCAGCCTGCCTTGCTGACGGTCACGCCGATGCGCTTGAGCGCCAGCGCCAGCGCGTCGGACAGGTTGGCCTTGGTGACGATGCCCTGCAGGTCCAGGCCCAGGTGCACGATGGTCTGCGCGATCTGCGGGCGCACCCCGCTGATGATGGCGTCGGCGCCCATCAGGCGGATCGCAGTGACGGTCTTGAGCAGGTGCTGCGCGACCAGCGTGTCCACGGTGGGCACGCCGGTGATGTCGATGATGGCGATTTCCGAGCCGGTATCGACGATGCGCTGCAGCAGCGACTCCATCACCACCTGGGTGCGCTGCGAATCCAGCGTGCCGATCATCGGCAGTGCCAGCACGCCATCCCACAGTTTGACCACCGGGGTGGACAGCTCCAGCATTTCTTCCTGCTGGCGCACGATGATGTCTTCGCGGGTCTTCTGGAACGCCTTGACGGTGTACAGGCCCAGACGGTCCAGCAGCTCGGACAGCGCCCACAGCTGCTGGCCCAGTTCTTCAGGCGTATCGGCGTACTCGCGCTGCACCAGCGCAAACAGCACCCGCTTGAGCGAGAAGATGAAGTTGGCGGTTTCCTGCGAATCGAAGCCACGGGTGGCGCGGTCGCGCGACAGGTTTTCCAGGAAGCGACGCACCTCGCTCCAGTCGGCGCTATCCAGGCTGCTACCGCCGTCCTTCAGGGAAGCGACCAGCAGATGCAAAAAGTCCGCACTCTGGGTTTCGATGTCCTGCCGGGAAATCCGTCCGTCGCTGCCCAGGCTGGAGCCCAGCCATGCAGCCAACAATGCACTTTCCTGGCCACGAATCGCATCGATCGAGCGCTGCTGCAATGCCACCATGAGATCACCCGCCGAGAGTAGAAGAGAGAAGGCTGGGCATGCGGGACGATGGCGCCCCCTGACTGGCGCGGCGCCCCCACGCCGAAGCGCAGCAGAATAAAGCAATTCAGTTTCGGCAACCAGCGACGAACCTGTAGCGGTCAGAGGAACGTCCAGACAGAGTTTGACATTGCGGCGCACGCGGTGAACGTGAGCGCGACCACGCCTGGAAAGATGCGATGACTGCCGTCCCGTTCCCTTGCCACCGGCGCGACAATTGCGGGCGCGACGGCAGCCAATTGGCGTCCGCCGCAGGCTCGGCCGTGCATGCAGCCGCCGACCGCTGCGCAACGGTGGTCATGGCTTTGCGGGCAGAGCGCGCCTGACGCCGCCCCATACCTGTCGGAACCGCGCATCCCATGGCAGCGGACGCGCCCGCTGCGCCGGCAGGTCCGCTTGTCCACAACCGGCACCGCGTGCAACGCGCTGTGCCACCGGCAGGGTGTCTGCGCGGTAGCCGGGCGTGGTCTGATCGCAGCCTGCTTTTCTCAGGTGGTCGCTCTCCATGTCATCGCTGTTTTCTCCGTATCAACTCAAGGACGTCACGCTGCGCAACCGCATCGCGGTTCCGCCCATGTGCCAGTACACCGCCGTCGACGGCCTCAGCAACGCGTGGCATCAGGTGCACTACGCCAGCATGGCGCGCGGCGGTGCGGGCCTGGTCATCGTCGAAGCCACCGGCGTGTCGCCGGAAGGTCGCATCACCCCCGGGTGCCTGGGCCTGTGGAACGACGCCCAGGCCGAAGGACTGGCGCGCATCGCGGCATCGATCAGCGCTGCCGGCGCCGTGCCGGGGATCCAGATCGGCCACGCCGGCCGCAAGGCCAGTGCCAACCTGCCGTGGGAAGGCGACGACCACATCGCCGACGGCGACCCGCGCGGCTGGGACACCATCTCGCCCTCGGCCATCGCCTTCGGCGGCGGCCTGCCCAAAGTGCCGCGTGAGATGACGCTGGACGACATCGCCCGCGTGCGCGGCGATTTCGTCGCTGCCGCACAGCGCGCGCGCGATGCCGGCTTCCAGTGGCTGGAGCTGCATTTTGCCCACGGCTATCTGGCGCAGAGCTTCTTCTCGGTACACGCCAATCAACGCCAGGATCACTACGGCGGCACTGCCGACAACCGCGCGCGCTTCCTGCTGGAAACGCTGCAGGCCGTGCGTGCGGTCTGGCCGGAACAGCTGCCGCTCACCGCACGCTTTGGCGTGATCGAATTCGATGGCCGCGACGAAGAGACCCTGCAGGAAGCCATCGCACTGACGCGCAACTTCAAGCAAGGCGGCCTGGATCTGCTCAACGTCAGCATCGGCTTCAGCACCCCGACTGCGCAGATTCCGTGGGGACCGGCCTTGCTGGCGCCTTACGCCGAACGGGTCAGCCGCGAGGCGCAGCTGCCGGTTGCCTCGTCCTGGAACATCGACGATCCGCTGGAAGCCGACCGTGTCGTCGCCGCCGGACAGATGGAGCTGGTGATGGTCGGCCGCGCGCACCTGGCCAACCCGCACTGGCCGTATGACGCCGCATTGGCCCTGGGCGAAGAACGCCCGTCCTGGGTGCTGCCGCCCTCGTACGCGCACTGGCTGGAGCGTTACGGCAAGCGCAGCTGATCGGACAGCTGCGATGCACTGCGAGAGTGCGGTACGTGCAAATGCTTAGGTCTGCTGCGGGCGCTTGCACCGGGTTTCCAGGGATGGATTCCCGGCGTGTCCCGACACTGGATGCGGCGCCGCGCTGCCGACCAGCTCCGCAGACCTGGCAATCTTGTGCAAGAACCTCTGCCGGTTCCATGCGAATGCTTCGGTCTGCCGAGGGTGCTTGCACGCGTACCAGCGTGGGACACGCCGCAAGTACGTCCGTGTAGGCTCTGGCGCGGCATCCATGCCGCTCAAGGTCCCACGCCGGCACCCGCGCAAGCACCACCGGTTGTTGTCGGTTGCTGAAAGAAATGCGGAGAGCCTGTTGGGCCGTAGGTGCTTCGGCATGTCGCCATCGCTGACGATGTGGCAGCGGATAGATGGCTTACCGATTTGCATTGGCCACGGACTGAGCAGGCATCCACACGTACCCGAAAGCATTGCTTGCCGATCAGCGGTAGCAATCTTGAGAGCGCGGCGCCGCGTCCGGTGGGCGGGACCGTGTGGCGACATGGATGTCGCCACCGAGCCTCCAGGGATGGATTCACGGCGTGTCCCGACACTGGATGCGGCGCCGCGCCGCCGACCGACTCCGCACACCGAATCAATCTTGCGCACGACATCCACCGGTTCTACGCGAATGCTTCGGTCTGCCGAGGGCGCTTGCACGCGTACCGGCGTAGGACACGCCGCAAGTACGTCCATGTAGGCTCTGGCGCGGCATCCATGCCGCTCAAGGTCCCGCGCCGGCACGCGCGCAAGCACCACCGATTGCTATCGGTTGCGGAAAGAAATGCGAACAGCCAGATGAGCTGCACGTTCTTCCGAGCGCCACCATTCCTGACGACAGGCCAGCAGTTGGCACGCAACCACGCATGCCAATCCCGAATGCCCAATCCCCAATCCCGGCGGCGGCCGCGTCAGCAGCTAATGCGCGACGAGCCTGATCGCCGCCTACAGCCCGTAGCGCTCCACTGCGTCCAGATGCGGGCGCGGATCCTGATCGCAGGCCTCGGCCAGGCGCAGCCAGCACATCGGGTGCGCCCACTGCGCGGTTGTGGCCAGCAGGACGCGATGCAGTTCCAGCGGCGCCGCCGCTTCCGGCAGCGCCACGGTGAACAGCACGCCCGGCAAGCCCGTGCTCGCATCTTCCGCGTCGAATGCCTCCGCGTGCTCAGGATCGACCACACGATAGTCGTCGCGACTATGCAGCCACAGTTTCCAGCCACGCGCTTCGATGTCCTCGCGCAAGGCGTCGATCGCCTGCTCGCCGGGATGCACGCCATCCACCAGCCAGCTGCTGCCGTAACCGCCCGCCTCCAGCACATGCACCTGCGCATAGGTCGGCACGAAACGCTCGCGCTCGGCCTCGTCCTCCGGCGGCGGGTACAGCAGCTCCGCATCGAACACCACCCAGTCGCCGACATGCTGGCGCCGATGCGCCGGTGCATTTTCGACGATACGCGCGGTGACCGGGCCGGTGCGCCGCGCGTAGTACTCGGCAGCTTCGCCGTCATCCACGCAGCGCACGATTACCCAACCCCAGGTTTCTTCGACCACGCCACTAGTGCTGCTCAGCTCCATGCCGAGCGCCAGCGCCGAGGTGCGCACTGCGTCCCACTGCTGCGCCGCGCTGGCCGCGGTCATGTGATCCCAATGCGCCGAGCGCGGCTCTTCCATCAACTCGGTCAGCTGTCGATACACCTCGGTGGCATCGGCGAAGCGGCCGGTGTTGAGATACATGCGCCCCAGCAAGCCGCGCGCACCGTGCGAGCCGGGCGACAGTTCCAGCAACGCGGTGCAGGCCTGCTCCAGCGCCGGCCAATCGGCCAGCCGCTGGGCCAGCTGCGCCTCGCACCACAGCGCCGCCACCGGCACCAGCGGGCGATACAGCTGCGCCAGCCGGCGCAGGCCGGCCTCGTCGCCACGGCCCAGCAGCAGATTCATCAGCCGGAAGGTCGGGCTGGTTTCGCGATCGGCATGCCGCTGCACGAATGACCACAGCAGCGCGATCGCCTCGTCGTCGGCCGCACACGCACTCAATGCCGACGCCGTAGTGTCCACCAACTCGGCATCGTCGGGTCGCTCGGCCACTGCCTGCAGCAACCACTGCGCTTCGCGCTCGGGGTTACGCGCCACGTCTTCGCCCTGCGCATCCAGCCATGCCAGCAACTGCTCGGCGGGCACCGGCGCCGGCTCGCCGGCCGGTGCGGTCTCGATGCGCACGGCCAGACCGTCCAGCAATTGCGTGGCGCCCCGGTCCTGGCGCAACTTGGGCACGTGCGCACGCGCAAGCGCCAGGTGACGGCGCGCAGTCCACGCCGCGCCACGCTGCAAGGCCAGCCCGATCGCCATCTCGGCCGCCTCGATCAGGATGCGATGCGCACCGACCTGCGCGTAATGATCGAGCATCACCTGCAGGCGGCTGCCCAGATCCCAGGTATTGCGCTCGGGCTGGCGGGACACCAGCACCACCACGGCACGCAACCAGTGCAGGCGATAACGCGGCGCAACCTCGCGCCACGGCAGAAACGCCTCCAGTGCCTCGTCGTCGCGATTCAACATCGCCAAGGCGCGGGCTTTCTGCAAACGCCGCGGCTGACTGCAGTTGGCCCACTCCGCCCCCTCGCGCGCGGCCTCGCGTTCGCGCTGCTCGATCAGTGCCAGCGCATCTTCCGCGCGGCCCAGCGAGAGCAGGATCGAGATGCGCATGTCCGGCACGCCGTCGTAGATCTGCCCGCCATACGCAACAATGGTCTGCGACTGCTGGTCCAGATAACTCAGCGCCGCCTCGCCGCGTCCGTCGTCGAGCAAGGCGTCGGCTTTTTCGCAGCTCAGGCACTGGTAGCACGACCAGCTCGGATCGATGCGGCCCAGCGTTTCCTCGCAGACCTCGATGCGCTCTTCCACCCAGCCCGGACCGTCGATATTGGCGTAGCACGCGGCCAGATCCTGGGTCACGCACACCGACTGCGGGCATTCCACCGCATCAGGGCGGTGCGCGCGTTCGAACAGCGTCACCGCATCGCTCAGCGCACGCTCGCCTTCGCACAGGTTGCCGACCCGGTTGCGCATTTCCCAATGCCCGACGAACACCTCCAGCCACGGATTGGCCAGCGTCTTGCCCAGCGCACGCGCCTCGGGCAACAGCGCTTCGGCACGTTCGATCTGCAGGTCGCAGATATGGTCGGTCAGGCGCGTCAGCAGCTGCGCATTCTGCGGCTGCCCGGCTTCGCCCAGATCGTCCTGCAGCTTTTCTACCCAGTTCCAGATTTCCATCGTGTTGCTCCTTCGATGCGGCGCTCAGCGTGCCAGCAATTGGGTCACGGCCTCGGCAAGATCGCCGAAGGCCCGGTTCAAATCCGATCCGCCCGATGCGTTGGCACCGGGCTGCGGTTGGGTGCGCCCCTGCGCCGACACGATCACCTTCAGTGAGCGCAGCAGCCGTGCCGCCACCGCCGCCTGCGGATTGCCGGCACGCTGCGCCGCCAGCAGCGCCTGCAACGCCGGGTTGTCGAGATTCAGGTAGAGCCGCTGGGTCTGCCGTGCTTCGATCCCCGCCGTGAACTGCCGGGCCAGCCGCAGCGCAGCGGTGGACACGCGCTTGTCGTTTTCGTCCTGCTCCAGGCGGCGTTTCAGTTCGGCCTCGCGGTCAGGCACCACCACCAACGGCAATGCCTCGGGGCTGAAACGCGCCGGCACCAGCGCTTCGCCATCGCCCAGATGCTGTTCCAGCCAGGCCAGTTCGTCGGCCGGCAGCGTGTCCAGCTGGAACAACTGCCGGTTGCCCTGCTCGGTGCCCAGCTCGACCAGGCGCACGCCCTTGGCCTGCGCCCAGCGGCGCAGGAACGGCACCACCGCATAGCGGTTTCCGTAGGCCACCGGCACGCCCATCGCGCGGAACAGCATTTCTTCGAAGCCGCTGTCGCTGTCCAGGATCACGTGCACCGCGCCACGCGCCGGCAACTGCTGCGCCGGCAGGTCGCCCTGCGAGGTCGGCACCCGCACGTGTTCCATCAGCAACTCGAACAGACGCTCGTCGCACAAGGCAGCGCCCAGCAATGCCTCGTTATGCCGCAACAGGATGCGCCGCCAGGCTTCCGGCTGCTGACGCGCCACATCGGCCAGGCCCTGCACCAGCGCCTCGGACAATGCGTGCTGCACGGCCGCGTAGGTGGCATCGCGCTGCAGGTCCTCGCGGCTGGCGGTGGGCGTCAAGCGATTGGATTCGATCACGCCCCCGATAAAGCCCGCCCACGGCGGCAGCAGTTCGCGCGCGTTGTCGTCCAGCAGCATGCCACGCAGGAACACCGACAGATTGCGGTTGTCACTGGTGCCGTAGGTGGCCCCGTCCTGCACCCACAGCAGGCCGACCGCATCGCTGCCCTCCTCCGCGCGCACCGGCATGCAGCACAAGGGTTCGAAGTTGCGCTCGAAACGTGCGGCAAACTCGCGTTGACGCCGCCAGGCCTGCACCGGATGTAACGGCACCGCGTCGTGCATGCGCCACGGCGGCGGCTCGGGGTTAATCGCCTGGGTATCGGAGCCAATCCAGATCGGCTCGCGCAGCAACGCGCAATAGCGCGACAGGATCTCGCGCAGCCGTGTTTCCTGGGCCAACGACAGATAGTCATGGTGCAGTTCCAGCACCACTTCGGTCCCGACCTGCGCACGCGCCGGGATCGGGCTCACCGTGTATTGCTCGGCATTGCTGGAGATATAGCAATGCCCCAGCGTCGGGCTCTGGTAGGAGGTGGTGCGCACGGTGACGCGGCGCGCCAGCACGAAGGCCGACAGAAAGCCCAGCCCGAACATGCCGATCAGGCCGCTGTCCTCATGCCCGCCCTGACGCAGGCCGCGCGTATAACCCACGCCGACCGTGGCCAGGTAATCGTGGATTTCCTGCTGGGTCAGCCCGGCGCCGGTGTCGATGATGCGCACGATGCCCTGGGCAGCGTCGGCATTCACTTCGATGCGCGATTCGCCTTGCCAGTCGGGTTGTTCCAGCCGGCGACGCAGGATCGAGTCGTGCGCGTTCTGCACCAGCTCGCGCAGCGCGACCACCGGCGTGGAATACAGATGCTTGCTGAGGACGGACATCAGTCCGTTGAGATCGACGCCTGCACGGCGGATCTGGGAGGCGTCCGTCGCCTCGGAGGTGTGATCTTGCATGATCGTTCGTCGTTTCCTTGGCGGCCACGCCCATCCTCGGACGCGCCTTCCTGGGTGGCAGTGCGAGCCGAACAGGATAGCCGCAAGCCACGCCATACGCACGCGCGTCACACTATGACTGCCTTCAGCGCCTGGCCAGCCGTTCGGTCGCCATTGCAGCACACCCTTTGGAAACGACGCGCCACGGCCTGCGTCGACGCCCGGCCGTGGCGCGCAACGGCTTAGCGCTGCAGGGTTTCCATCGGTGCCTCATTGAAATGCTGGCGATAGCCCTTGGCCAGCGCCGAGCGGCTGCCCACGCCCCAGCGGCTGGCCGCCTGCAGCACGCTGCCGCAGCCGCCTTCGGCCAGCAGTTCGTCGCGAATGCTCTGCATCCGGTAACGACGCAGCACCTGGGTCGGCGACAGCCCGGTGGCGGACTTGAAGGCCTGCTGCAAGGCGCGCCCGGTGACGCCGATCTGCGCAGCCACCTCGTTGATCGATAGATCCGAGCGGTGCGCATTGGTGATCATGTAGGCGTACGCGCGCCGGTACTTGGCCGGCAGCCGCGCGGAGATGTCGTCGCTGACATGCGCCGGCGTGCCGCTTTCCAGCAGCCGCGGCGCCTGCACCTCGCTGCGCAGGCACTGCACCGCGCCCAGCGCATAGCGGTTGTACAGCAGCAGTGCCTGCTCGGTCTTGCCCAACGCCTGGCTGATCTTGGCCTGGCAATACTCGAACTCCAGATTCCAGCGCGGCGCGTGGTGCCGGCCGGCACCGGCCAGGGCACGCTCCGCCAGATCGGCGCGCCCCACCGCCAATGCGGCAAGCGCCAGCTCCACCTGCGCATCCTGCCGGGCGCAGGGCGGGCAACCGGTGGCGGCGGCCGGCAGCGCATCGATCTGCGCATCGAAACCGAAGGTGTCGCCACCGGCGATGCGCAGCAGATTGCGCACGTGGCGCATGCGCTGTGCGAGCACCGGCATGCTCTCGGCCAGATCGGCGATGCAGGCGCGCAGCTCGTTGGGCTCGAACGCGTGCGCCGCATCCTCCTGGCGCAGCGTGGCCTGCCAGAACACGTGGTCGCTCATCCGGTCGGCGCGCCGGATGCGCAACTGCGCAATCATGTCCAGGCGCAGCGCATTGGCGATGCGCAGCCACTCGGTTGCGCCGCTGTCCAGGTCCGCCAGCACGTCGTTGGCACGCTCAAGGGTCTGCAGCGCCAGCGTGCTCTGGCCCAGATGGAAATGGGTCAGCGCCTTGCCCAGCAGACTCTCCCCGCACAGGCAGGCAGGCGTCTCGCGGTCCATCGCCAGCTGTGCAAAGCAGTTCAATGCAGCGCTCAGGCGGCGCTGGCTCAGCATCAACCAGGCGGTATTGCGGCAGGACAGCAGCCGCAGTTGGCGCTGATGTCCGCGCATCGCCTTCAAGGCGTGACGGTAGGCGTCTTCGGCCTCCTCCTGGTATTCGAGGATCAACAAGGCATCGCCGCTGGCGCCGAGCAGGCCGACTTCGTCGTCGGCGCCATCCGCGGCGGCCTGGCCATCACGGCGTTGTTGAAGATGTTGCAGACCTTGCGGCCAGGCACCAACCAGCATCCTGCTTGTATAGGTAGGAAGACGGTCTGCGTACGACAACGCAGAGATCGCCGCGAAGTAGGTTGAAAGGATCATGCCGGGCTCTCTCATAGGGGGATGAGCAAAAACAACAATGCGCCGGTCTGGCTGGCGCAACCGATTGTATGCAGCGGATCCAATGGAATTTCTCACTCGAAGGCACTAAGAAAATCAAAAAACCTCACTCTGTCTCCTGGCAACCCAGTTATGCGGCATGCAGATAAAGGGCACTTTTTGCATACCGCCGGCGCTGTCATGCATAGGACATTGCACGCCATGCGAAACCGTATTGAAGACAGGACTTCTGCCGGAGAGAATTCGCAAGGCAATCCAAAGGCCAAGCCTTGCATTGGCTTGAGCGCTGTCCGGGCATGACGTGGCAATGGCTGCTGGCGCGGCGCTTCAGTAAATGAAAGATGCGCTTCAAACGATTGCCACGCGGTTTCGTTGCATCGACGAATTGGCGACATATTCCATGTGCGCTGCAAGCGCATGCAAATCGCAATACCGTGGTATAGACCTGGGCACGCGATGGAATGAACTCGGCGATCGCGTCTGTTGTTTCCCCGGATCGCCCGGCCTGCGCATTGCCCGATGTCGGAATTTTGTTAGTTACTCACGACGCATGCCCTGGATGTAAGAGCTGTGTTGCGCCTAAATGAGCGTACGTTAAAGCCGGCCTACCCAAAGCCGAAGAAAAGTACGCAGCAGTGAAACTTTCTGCCTCGGCAATGGTACATACCATTCGTCCGACCCCAGGTCGGATCCCCTGGCAGCCAAAGGCGATGGCGATGCACTTATCTCTACATGTGGGTTTTGTATTGGCGCCTGCTGTCCGCAACAGGCATCCGACGTACGACTGGTACGTGTGCAGACATGGGAAGGCCGGCTGATGCACGGCAACCTTCCCGGCAAGCAAGGATCGGCTTTCCTGTTGACGCAGGACGCGCGTCTGGCATCGCAGGTCAATGCGAGCCTCGCACCGCTCGCCCCGAGTTTTGCGGTGTTTTCCGACGAACTCGAACTTCTGCGCTCGCTGCGGCATTCCCCTTGCGAGCTATTGATCTTCGATGCGACCTGCGTTGCGTCGGACGACAGCTCATTGCTGGCCTGGCAACGCTGCCACAGCGGCCATCCCACGCCGTTGATCGTGCTGGGGCGTTTCGACTGTGCCCACGACATCCTGGCCTGGTACCGCGCCGGCGCACACGATGTGCTCGCCCTTCCCTTCAATTCCCACGAACTGCATGTGCGCGCAGCATTGGCGCTGTCGCCGGTGGCCGAGGCGTGCCCCGAGAGCCAGCAGCTGAGTGTGGGCCCTTACCAGCTGATCCGCGACGAAAATACCGTGTATCTGCACGGCAAGCCGATCGTGTTGACCGCACGCGAGTTCTCGATCGCCTGGCTGCTATTTTCCAGCCCCGGTGTGTGTTTCCGCCGCTGCCAGTTGGCCAAGGCGGTGTGGGGTAGCCACACCGAGTTCACCGACCGCACGATGGAGCAGCACATCTACAAGCTGCGCAAGAAGCTGCAACTGTGCAATCACAGCGGCGTGGTGCGCATCAGAACCGTGTATTCGCATGGGTACAAGCTGGAACTTGCCCTGCAGGACAAGGACGCACCGACGCCCGGCAAGGCCGTCAGCCCCAGCACCGCCCATCATGCTGCGGCTTGTTGAGCGATGCGGCCCTGCAAGAGCGAAGCGCGGCGATCGGCGGCGACCTGCGCTTGCTACCTGCTATCGACGCCTGCATTGCAGTGAATCGGCCGTTGCCATGCGTTGATCTGCTCAGGCATTAACTGGCAGAACTTCTTCGCCGGCTCCATGTCGAGTGGAAACGCACCCAGTTAATAGTTCAATAATGTATTGAACATACAAATAGAGCCTTGGCGCATTGCCGGTCGACTGCTTCCTACACCTTGGCAGGACGTCCAGGTTTTTGCCGGCAGTTGAAGAACACATCAATTGAGCTGAATTACGCACTCAAACGCACGCGTGTTGTTGGTGAGCCTGCGCCAACCGTACATCTCCAGAAACGACAATGGCGCGGAGAAGTCTCCGCGCCATTGTTCGATCAGGCCTTGTCCCCGCTTACTGCTTGGGATTCTCGCCGTACTCGTTCGGGCCGGGCGTGCCTTCCAGGCACATGAAGACCAGCACGATGAAGCCGCCGACGTACGGCACCAGGCTGATCAAATAGAACCAGCCCGACTTGCCCTGGTCGTGCAAGCGACGCACGGTCACCGCAATGCTCGGCACAATCAATGCCAGCACCACGATCCCCATGACGGCAGCAACCAGCCATGCCAGTGCACCAGGACCGTTCTCGCCGCCCATCAGTGCAGCCGCGATGCCGAACAGGCCGCCCAACACCAGCAGGACGATCGCCTGCAGCAGCATGAACATCCAATATTCCTTGCGGCGCGAGCGGCCATTGAAGTCGGCGTAGCGCTTGAGTGGCAACAACATCCATTCCATCGTGTTTCTCCTGATAACGCGCAGTGAGCGCTGTCCGTGATCCGGTGCACAGTGCAACGGGCCGCGCATGTTGCCATAGCCGCCCTGCGCTGAAAACGTTTTCTTATCGGCTAATGGCAGATAGCGACCTGCTGGCCGACGGACGGTCAGCGGAGCTGGCGGCGGCCAGCCCGAAACTTCATTGATGTCATTCCGGCATGGCGCAGGCGGCCATACCGCCCACTGCGCGGGGGTGCGGGGTCAGCTCATCGCGTGCAGAGCGACGCCTGTGCCGACAGTCGCCCCCCTGCTGCGCCGGCATCACTCGGCCGCCGCTTCCAGTGCCTGGCTCAGCCGCTCCACCGCAACGATCTCCATGCCCTTGATGCTGGTGGTCTTGGGCGCGTTGGCCTTGGGCACGATGGCGCGCTTGAAGCCGTGGGTGGCGGCCTCTTTCAGACGGTCCTCGCCGTTGGGCACCGGCCGGATCTCGCCGGACAGCCCCACTTCGCCAAAGGCGATGGTCTTCTCGGACAGCGGCCGGTCGCGCAGCGAGGACAACACCGCCAGCAGCACCGGCAGGTCGGCGGCGGTTTCCTGCACACGGATGCCGCCGACCACGTTGACGAACACGTCCTGGTCGCCCACCACGATGCCGCCGTGGCGGTGCAGCACCGCCAGCAGCATCGCCAGCCGGTTCTGCTCCAGACCCACCGCCACGCGCCGCGGATTGGACAGCGGCGAGGCGTCCACCAGCGCCTGCACCTCCACCATCAGCGGACGGGTACCTTCGCGGGTGACCATCACGCAGCTGCCCGGTTGCTGGGTGCTGCCGCCGGACAGGAAGATCGCCGACGGATTGGAGACCTCCTTGAGGCCCTTCTCGCCCATCGCGAACACGCCCAGCTCGTTGACCGCACCGAAGCGGTTCTTGAACGCGCGCAACAGCCGGAACCGGCTGCCGCTCTCGCCTTCGAAGTACAGCACCGCATCGACCATATGCTCGAGCACGCGCGGGCCGGCGATGCCGCCTTCCTTGGTCACATGGCCGACCAGGAACACTGCGGTGCCGGTCTCCTTGGCATAGCGCACCAGCCGCGCCGCGCTCTCGCGTACCTGGCTGACCGAGCCAGGCGCTGCGGTCAGCGATTCGGTCCACAGCGTCTGTACCGAGTCGGCCACGATCAGCTTCGGCCGCGCCACGCTGGCATGCTGCAGGATGTTTTCGATGCCGGTTTCGGCCAGCGCGTTCAGGCCCTCCAACGGCAGATCCAGCCGCACTGCGCGCCCGGCCACCTGCGCCAGCGATTCCTCGCCGGTGACGTACAGCACCGGCAGCGTGCTGGCCATGCTCGCCAGTGCCTGCAGCAACAGCGTCGACTTGCCAATACCGGGGTCGCCACCGATCAGCACCACCGCGCCTTCGACCAGGCCGCCGCCCAGCACCCGATCGAACTCACCAATGCCGGTGGACACACGCGCCTGCTCGGACTGCTGCACGTCCTTGAGCGCGGTGATCTTGGGTGCCTCGGCCTTGCCGGCCCAGCCGCTACGCCGCGATGCCGCAGGCGAGGCCTTGCCACCGGGCGTGGCGCTTTCGAGCACGATCTCGCTGAGCGTGTTCCACACCCCGCACTCGGTGCATTGCCCCTGCCACTTATTGTATTCGGCGCCGCACTCGCCGCAGACATAGGCCGTTTTCGCCTTCGCCATCGTCAGTTAACCAATCACTTCTGGAGCGACAGGATAGTCGGCGTCGGTCTCAGGATGCGCGACGCTGGCTGGGGATTCGGGATTCGGGATTCGGGATTCGGGATTCGGGATTCCGGATTCCGGATTCCGGAATCGGGAATCGGGAATCGGGAATCGGGAATCGGGAAGGCTGCGGCGTTGCTGAAATGGATGCAACCGCGCATTCCTGCTGCTGCGTTTTCACTTGGACATCTATGGCGCCGAGTGTTTTGGTTGGCGCGATGTCTTTTGATCGGTCGGCACCGGCATCGGTACCGACCAGAAACAGCGTACGGAGCTGCATGATCGATCGCAATCGGTCATGCAGCTCCAGTTCTTGCCATTGCCCGCTTCAACGGCTGCGAGCGGGCGGCTGCCACTCAGCGCGGCTTGTACAACTCGCTCAGGCGATCCGGCTTGCCGGGGATGCGTTCCAGATGCGGATACAGCAGGCCGCCGTGGTAATCGATGCGCACGGTGTCGTAGCGGTCCAGGCGCTTGACCAGCAGTTCGATCGGCGCGGTGGTGCCCTTGGCCGCCTTGATCGCGTCCTTGATCACCTCACTGCTGAAGGCGCGGCCGTTGACCGCCACGATGGTGTTGCCGGCGATCAGGCCGACATTGAAGGCCGGGCCGTCCCACAGCACATCGCCGATATCGCCAGAGGCTTTCAGGGACACGCCAAGCGAATAGGTCAGGCTGGCGTCCTTGTCGTCGCTCTCGTCGGCCTTGGTGGCCAGGTTCGGCTCCTCGTTGTAGACCAGCTTCCAGCCGTTGGCTTCGATGCCACCGTTCAAGGAACCATGCCCGTCCATGCGGCTGCGCAACAGGCTCGCCCAGTCGTAAGCGGCGATGCCATTGAGCGTGGCGACGATGTCGTCGAAGGTGTACGGGTTGACGTCCCAGTCGCCGTTCTTCATGCCGAAGAAGGCCTTGCCGAAATCGTCGATGGAGCGCTTGTTGTTGGTCAGCGCGCGCAGCTTGCTGTCCACTTCCAGCCACATCATCTGGCCGCCGGAGTAATAGTCTTCGGCCATCTGATAGCTACGGTAGGCCTTGGGCCGGCGCATCGACATGGTCGGGTCGTTGGTGGTGTCCTGCACGGTGCGCCAGGCCATGCCTGGACGACCGCGCTCGTAGTTCGCCGCCACGCCGGCCAGCATCTCGCGCGCCTGGTCCTGCGTCCACAGGCCCGAACGCGCAGCCATCACTTCGCCCCAGAACTGGGTCTGGCCTTCGTACAGCCACAGCAGGCTGTCACCCATCGGCACGTTGAAGTTGGGCGTGGCCAGGTCGACACCACGGCGGTACTTGCCGTTCCAGGAATGGTTGAACTCGTGCGCGAGCAGATCGCGACCGGTCCAGCTCTTGTCCCACTCGGTGAAGTAGGTCGGCACGCCGCTGTTTTCGCTGGAGCGATGGTGCTCCAGGCCGATGCCACCCAACTTCTTGGTCAGCGCCAGCAGGAATTCGTAGTGGTCGAAATGCCGCGCGCCGTAGAGCTTGTCCATCTGCTGCACCAGCGATGCATGCGCCTTGATCTGCTCGGGCTTGGCCTCCAGCGACTTGGCTTCGTCGGCGAACACGTTGAGGTAGACCGGCTGCTTGCCGCCGCTCAGCTCCACGCGCTTGTAGTACTTGCCGGCAAACATCGGCGAGTCGACCAGATCGTCGAAGTCGATCGGCTTGAAGGTCACCGTGTCGCCAACCCGGCGGTCGGTCTCCAGCGCCGTGGCATAGCTCCAGCCGGCTGGCAAGGTGACGCTGGCCTGGGCCTTGATGTTGCGTGCGAAGACGCCGGCCGGATACAGCGCCGTGGTGTTCCACTGCAGGTTGAGCATCTCCGGGGTCATCATCACCCGGCCCTGGTTGGGGGCTTGCGGCGAGAGGAACTTGAACTCGGCCACTAGCTCGCTGGCGCCCTGCGGCACGTCCACGGTGAAGGCATACACATCGAACTGGTCGCGCTTCCACGGCACCACCTTGCCATCGACCTTGATCACCAGACCGGCGAGCTTGTCGATCGGCCCGGTCGGCGAGTGATTGCCGGGAATCCACTGCGGATACAGCAGCGTCATCGGGCCCGGCCGGGCCGGCATGGTGGTTTTGACCTTGAAGATGCGATGGGCCAGATCGGTGGCATCGACGTCGATCTTCAAGGTGCCGTCGAACGGCACGTCCTGCGGCGCGGCAGTTTGTGCGGCCGCAGGCAACGACAGTGCCGCCAGCAACGACACGGACAACAAGGTGGGGATCTTCATCGCAACTCCGCAGGGACCTGGAACAGGCAAGCCCACGATGCTAAGCGCCTGCCCGCGCTTCCCCGTATGCCATAGGTCATGCTGCGCAGCGATTCACACACAAAAAAACCGCCGGTGACCCGGCGGCTTTTTGTCCAGCATGCTTCGATCCGGCGTGCCGTGATCCGGCACAGCACCGTCTCAATGCATCATGTTGACGTTCATGTTGTGCAGCACCCACAGCGAACCGACGATCACGATGCCGATGATCAGCAGCGAGAACAGGCCCACCTGCACGTTGGAGCGCTGCTCGGGCGAGCGATCCATGTGCAGGAAGTACACCATGTGCACCAGCATCTGCACTGCGGCCATCAGCGAGATCACGATGACGATGACGCCCTTGGAGAACGCCCCGCTCATCACCATCGCAAACGGGATGACGGTGAGGATCACGGCCATCACAAAGCCGATCAGGTAGGACTTCAGGCCGCCGGCATGTGCATCGGCAGCGGTTTCATGCGCGTGGTGATTGGCCATTACAGCGCTCCCAGCAGGTAGACGACGGTGAACACACCGATCCAGATGATGTCCAGGAAATGCCAGAACAGGCTCAGGCAGGCCAGACGCGTGCTATTGCGCGGGGTCAGGCCGTTCTTGGAGATCTGGATCACCAGCACTGCCATCCACAACAGACCGGAGGCCACGTGCAGGCCGTGCGTGCCCACCAGGGTGAAGAAGGCCGACAGGAACGCGCTGCGCCCCGGACCCGCACCTTCATGGATCAGGTGGTTGAACTCCCACACTTCCATGCACAGAAAGCCAATACCCAGCAGTGCGGTGACGCCCAGCCAGGCGTACAGCCCGGTCATGCTGCGCTTGTGCGCGGAGATCATCGCAACGCCGAAGCTCAGGCTGCTGAACAACAGCAGGAAGGTTTCCACCAGCACGAACTTCAGGTCGAACAGCTCCTTGGCGGTCGGTCCGTCCACCGTGGCGCCCGAGAGCACCGCATAGGTGGCGAACAGGCCGGCGAACAACAGGCAGTCGCTCATCAGGTAGACCCAGAACCCGAAGACGGTGTTGCCACCGGCGTCGTGATGTTCGTGGTCGTCGTGGCCGCCCGCGTGGGCGGCGTGGTCAAGCGTGGTCGAGGAAGACATGGTCATACCACCTTCGCGGCCTGCGCCGCATGTTGCTGTTCGAGCAGGGCAAAGCGCGCGTTTTCGATGCGCTCCACTTCGTCGGCCGGCACCCAGTAATCGATGTCGTCATCGAAGGTGCGCGCAATGAAGCTGCCGATCATGCCGACCAGGCCGATGATGGCCAACCACCAGATGTGCCAGATCAGACCGAAGCCCATCAGCACACTGAAGGCACCGATATACACGCCTGCCCCGGTATTGCGCGGCATGTGGATCGCTTCGTACTTGGACGGACGCACCCAGCCCTTGCCGTTCTGCTTGTCGGCCCAGAACTGATCGCGGTCGTCGATGTGCGGCAGCACGGCGAAGTTGTAGAACGGCGGCGGCGAGGAGGTGGCCCACTCCAGCGTACGGCCATCCCACGGATCGCCCGTGTAGTCCATGTGCTCCTTGCGCTTCCACACGCTGTAACCGATCTGCACCAGGTTCAGGAAAATACCCAGGCCGATGATCGCAGCACCGGCCGCAGCGACGTACAGCCACGGCGCCCACTCGGGGTGGTTGTAGGTATTCATGCGACGGGTCATGCCCATGAAGCCGAGCACGTACAGCGGCATGAAGGCCACGAAGAAGCCGATGATCCAGCACCAGAACGAGGCCTTGCCGATCTTCTCGTTGAGCTTGAAGCCGAACGCCTTCGGAAACCAGTAGGTCAGGCCGGCCAGGTAGCCGAACACCACGCCGCCGATGATCACGTTATGGAAGTGCGCGATCAGGAACAGGCTGTTGTGCAGCACGAAGTCCACGGCCGGGATCGCCAGCATCACGCCGGTCATGCCGCCGATGGTGAAGGTGATGATGAAGCCGATCGTCCACAGCACCGGCGAGGTCATGTGCACACGACCGCGGAACATGGTGAACAGCCAGTTGAAGATCTTCACGCCGGTCGGGATCGAGATGATCATCGTCGTGATGCCGAAGAAGGCATTGACGTTGGCACCCGAGCCCATGGTGAAGAAGTGATGCAACCACACCACGAACGACAGCACGCCGATGCACGAGGTGGCGTAGACCATCGAGGTGTAGCCGAACAGGCGCTTGCGGCTGTAGGTCGCGATCAGCTCGGAGAAGATGCCGAACGCCGGCAGGATCAGGATATAGACTTCCGGGTGACCCCAGATCCAGATCAGGTTGACGTACATCATGGCGTTGCCGCCACCGTCGTTGGTGAAGAAGTGCGTGCCCAGGTAACGGTCGGCACCCAGCAGCGCCAGCGCCACGGTCAGGATCGGGAATGCGGCGATGATCAGAATGTTGGTGATCAGCGCGGTCCAGGTGAAGATCGGCATGCGCATCAGAGTCATGCCCGGTGCGCGCATCCGCATGATCGTCACGAAGAAGTTGATGCCGGTCAACAGGGTGCCCAGGCCTGAGACCTGCAACGCCCAGATGTAGTAGTCGACACCGACCCCCGGACTGTATTCCAGCCCCGACAACGGCGGGTAGGCCAGCCAGCCGGTCTGCGCGAATTCGCCGACACCCAGCGAGATGTTGATCAGCGCCGCACCGGCCACGAACAGCCAGAAGCTCAGCGAGTTCAGGAACGGGAACGCCACGTCGCGTGCGCCGATCTGCAGCGGCACGATCAGGTTCAACAGGCCAGTCATGAACGGCATGGCCATGAAGAAGATCATGATCACGCCGTGCGCGGTGAAGATCTGGTCGTAGTGGTGCGGCGGCAGCACACCTTCGCCGCCGTTACCCGCCAGCGCCTGCTGGGTGCGCATCATCGCCGCATCGGCGAAGCCGCGCAGCAACATGACCAGCGCCACGATGATGTACATCACACCGATGCGCTTGTGATCCACCGAGGTGAACCACTCGTTCCACAGGTAGCCCCACAGCTTGTACTTGGTGATGGCGCCCGCGATGAGCAGGCCGAGCAGGCCGGCACCACCGAGTGCGACCATGATGATCGGCTCGTGGTACGGAACCGCCTCGATCGTAAGTTTGCCTAGCATCACTTGTCTCCAGAAGTGCACATGGCAACCGGCTCTGCAGCCGCTGCCTGATGGTCGCCATGGCCTTTGTTATGGCCCGGACCATTCATGTATTTGTCGACGAGCGAGCGGAACATGCCGTCCTGCACCGACGAGTAGTAGGTGACCGGATACTGTTCCTTGTCGTTGCGGTTGGCGGCCAGCACCTGGTACTCGGCAGCGTTCAACGCGGTCGGCGATGCCTTGACCTTGGCCACCCACGCATCGAAGCCGGCCTGATCGACCGCATGCGCCTTGAAGCTCATCTTCGAGAAGCCGTGACCGCTGTAGTTGGTCGACAGGCCGAAGTATTCGCCCGGCTCGTTGGCCACCAGGTGCAGCTTGGTTTCCATGCCGGCCATCGCGTAGATCATCGTGCCCAGGTGCGGGATGAAGAACGAGTTCATCACCGTATCGGAGGTGATCTTGAAGTTCAGCGGCGTATGCACCGGGAACGCGATCTCGTTGACCGTGGCGATGTTCTGGTCCGGGTAGATGAACATCCACTTCCAGTCCAACGACACCGCTTCAATGGTGATCGGCTTGACGTCCGAATCCAGCGGCCGGTACGGGTCCAGTGCGTGCGAGGAGCGCCAAGTCAGCACCGCCAGCACCAGGATGATCACGCAGGGGATCGACCACACCACCACTTCGATGGCGGTGGAGTGCGACCAGTCCGGCTCGTAGCGCGCCTTCGTGTTGGACGCGCGGTACTTCCACGCGAACGCAATCGTCATCACGATCACCGGGATGACCACGATCAGCATCAGCACGACCGAGGTGATCAGCAGCTGCTTCTCGTCGTGGCCGATCTGGCCTTTCGGATTGAGAATGGCCGAGTTGCAGCCTGCCAACAGCAGGAACGGCAGCATCAGGCCTGGACGAAGTACACGCCCGAGATGTTTCAACGGAATCATCGGTCGATCCAAGTGCGAAGGAACGCCAGCCTCGTTCGTCGTATCCATGTGGACTCGTCCTGACGGCGCGCTTCCCGGGGGAAGGCGGCCAAGCAGACCGAAGACACGAGTTAGCTCCCTGATTTTAGACTTTGCTGCACCTGCACGAAACCCATCGGCAATGATCTGTCGCAATTAATGCGCGCAAAACTGTGCGACATGTTGTCGCAGCGCTGCGCGGGGCGGCAAAGATGCGGTTGCGGCCATCGATTGCGGCCTGCGTGATGTGCGGCGTATATGGCGGCGCAGCGCGGGGATGTACGTGCATCGGCCCAAAACGCAACTGGGCCGACCAATGGCCGACCCAGTACTGAAGCGATGGTGCCGGAAATAGGAATCGAACCTACGACCTACGCATTACGAATGCGCCGCTCTACCAACTGAGCTATTCCGGCGAGCCGTGAATTGTAGGAGCGGAGCCGGTGCCCGGTCAATCGCCACCAGGCGGCGGACTACGCATCCGGGCCTCAAGCCCGGGGCTGTGGCCTTAGAACGATGGCCACCTGCAACTGCGAAACGCCCGGACCTGCCGCATGCACTCGGCGCTGGCTCAGCCAGCCTGGAGCACCCGCTGTCAGCTGACCAGACGCAACCGCAGTTCCTTGGGCAGTGCGAACACCATCGATTCCGGCTCGCCTTCCAGCTCGGACACACCCTCGGCACCCAGCTCGCGCAACCGCGCCAGCACGCCATCGACCAGCACCTGCGGTGCGGAGGCGCCGGCGGTCAGGCCGATGTGCTGCTTGCCGACGATCCAGGCCGGGTCGATCTCGCCGGCGTTGTCGATCAGGTAGGACTCCACCCCGTCGCGCCGGGCCAGCTCGCTGAGGCGATTGGAATTGGAGCTGTTGGGCGAACCGACCACCAGCACCAGATCGCATTGGCGCGCCAGATCGCGCACCGCATCCTGGCGGTTCTGGGTGGCGTAGCAGATGTCGTCGTGGCGCGGCCCCTGCATCGCCGGGTAGCGCGCACGCAGGGCCTCGATGATGCCCATGGTGTCGTCCACCGACAGCGTGGTCTGGGTGGTGTAGGCAAGGTTCTCCGGCTGGCGGATCTGCAGCGTGGCGACCTGTTCGATATCCTCGACCAGATAGATCGTGCCCGGGCCGCGTTCGCGGCTCCACTGCCCCATCGTGCCTTCCACTTCCGGATGCCCGGCGTGGCCGATCAGCACCACGTCGCGGCCGGCCCGGCAATGCCGCGCCACCTCGAAATGCACCTTGGTCACCAGCGGACAGGTCGCGTCGAACACCTTGAGCCCGCGGCGCTCGGCTTCCTGACGCACCGCCTGCGAGACGCCGTGCGCGCTGAAGATCACCGTGGCATTGTCGGGCACCTCGTCCAGTTCCTCGACGAAGACCGCGCCGCGCTGCTTGAGGTCGTCGACCACAAAACGGTTGTGCACCACTTCATGGCGCACATAGATCGGCGCGCCCAGCGTTTCGATCGCACGCTTGACGATCTCGATCGCGCGGTCGACACCGGCACAGAAACCACGGGGATTGGCGAGCAGGACATCCATGGCGAGCATTCTACGGGAATGGGGAATGGAGGATGGGACCGGGCGGCGCCGGTGCGCCACGACTTCAGCGTCGATTCCTACTTCCGAATCCCCGACTCGCGCTTGCCGGACTTGTCGAACAGACCGAATACCGCGATCCCGATGGCGCCGCCGACGATCGCCGAGTCGGCGATGTTGAACGACGGCCAGGTGTGGCTGCCGATGTACCACTGGATGAAATCGACCACGTGGCCGTGCATCAGGCGGTCGATCACGTTGCCGATCGCCCCGCCGATCACCAGCGCATACGGCAGCGCGCTGCGCCATTCGCTGCGTGCGGTGCGCGACAGCCAGAACGCCAGTAGCCCGCTGATGCCCATCGCCAGCGCGGTGAAGAACCACAACTGCCAGCCGCCGGCATCGCTCAGGAAGCTGAAGGCCGCGCCGGTATTGTAGGTGCGGTACCAGTTCCAGAAACCGTCGATCACCGGCACCGGGGTGTATTCGGGCAGGCTGGACAGCACCCAGGCCTTGCTCCACTGGTCCAGCCCGATCACGAGTGCCGACAGCAGCAACCAGATCAGGGCAGAGGGTTTGGGGCGTTGACTCATGTCGAAAGGTCGCAGTTGGTGGTGACTTCTCCGACGTCGGAGAAGATGCCTGGATGGCGATAAGTAAGGGCGGTGGCAGATGAAGCTGACGAAAGCGGGATGACAGGCAGGCAAGGATGGCATGGGCACCGGAGCCGGCTCCCCTGCCCCGCCGTGCCGCATGCGCCACGCTTCAGCAAGGGACTGCATGCAGCGCCGGGGCACTCGTCATCCGGCACCAGCGCCTGCCCATGATGCCGCGACAGAGGCACACGCCAGCCCGTACGGGGCCTCAATAACGCGCGGCAGGACCTGCCCGCCGCGCGCCTTCACGCAACCCCGTCAGAACCAGCGGCGTTGCTCGCCGGGGCCTTCGATATTGCTGACGCAGCGGCTGCACAGTTCCGGGTGACGCGGATCGCTGCCCACGCTGGCCTGGTGGTGCCAGCAACGCACGCACTTGGCCTTGCTGGTCGGCTGCGCGCTGACGAAGATGTCGTCGGTGCTGGCCGCAGTCACGGTCACGTCGCCACTGATGAACAGAAAGCGCAGTTCCTCGGCCAGCGGCTGCCAGCGCGCGGCGGTTTGCGCATCGGCGGCCACGGTGATCTCCGCTTCCAGCGCCGCGCCGATCGCCCCGTTGGCACGCATCGGCTCCAGCACCTTGGCCACCTGCTCGCGCAAGGCCAGCAGCCTGTCGACATCGGCACTGCTCAGCGCAGCATCGGCCGGCAACGGCGCCAGGCCGTCGTACCAGGTGGCGAACAACACGTTGTCGACCCGCTTGCCCGGCAGGTAGCCCCACAGTTCCTCGGCGGTAAAGCTCAGCACCGGCGCGATCCAGCGCACGAACGCCTCGGCCACGTGATACATCGCGCTCTGCGCCGAACGGCGGCCGCGTGCATCCTCGGCCATCGTGTACAGGCGGTCCTTGGTCACATCCAGATACAGCGAGCCCAGGTCGACGCTGCAGAAATTCAGCAGGGCCTGCACGATTTCGGCAAAGTCGTAGCGCGCATACGCGGCAGCGATCTTTTCCTGCAGCTCGTGCGCGCGGTGCACGATCCAGCGGTCCAGCAGCACCATGTCGTCCAGTGCCACCAGGTGCTGCAGCGGATCAAAGCCATGCAGGTTGCCGAGCAGGAAGCGCGCGGTATTGCGCAGGCGGCGATACGCATCGGCGTTGCGCTTGAGGATCTCCTGCGACAGCGACATCTCATTGCTGTAATCGGCCGAGGCGATCCACAGGCGCAGGATGTCCGCGCCCAGGGTCTTCATGATGTCCTGCGGCTCGATGCCGTTGCCCAGCGACTTGGACATCTTGCGCCCGTGCTCGTCCACGGTGAAGCCGTGGGTCAGGCACTGCTTGTACGGCGCCGCCTTGTCCATCGCCACGCCGGTCAGCAGCGAGGACTGGAACCAGCCACGGTGCTGGTCGGAGCCTTCCAGGTACAGGTCGGCCGGCTTGGGCAGGCCGCGGTCCACCAGCACCGCTTCATGGGTCACGCCGGAGTCGAACCACACATCCAGGATGTCGGTGATCTTGTCGTAATCGGCGGCCTCATCGCCGAGCAGTTCGGCCGCATCCAGCGTGTACCACACGTCCACGCCGCCCAGTTCCACCCGGTCGGCGACCTGGCGCAGCAACTCGGTGCTGCGCGGATGCGGCTCGCCGGTTTCGCGATGCACGAACAAGGCGATCGGCACGCCCCAGGTGCGCTGGCGCGAGATGGTCCAGTCTGGACGTCCATCGACCATGCCGGCGATACGCGCCTGGCCCCAGGATGGATACCAGTGCACGTTGTCGATGGCCTTGAGCGCATCGGCGCGCAGGTTGGCCTGCTCCATCGAGATGAACCACTGCGGCGTGGCGCGGAACGCGATCGGCGTCTTGTGCCGCCAGCAATGCGGATAACTGTGCTCCATCTTGCTGGCCGCCAGCAACACGCCGGTGTCGCGCAGCGCCTCGATGATGATGTCGTTGGCCTTCCAGATGTGCAGCCCGGCCAGCACGGTGTCGCCCAGCGGCGGCGTCGACGGCAGGTACACGCCGCGCCCGTCCACCGGGTTGATCTGCGCAGCGCCGTAACGCTCGAGCAGGCCGTACTGCTTGGAGACCTGGTAGTCCTCCTGGCCATGGCCCGGTGCGGTATGCACAGCGCCGGTACCGTCCTCGGCCGACACGTGATCGCCCAGCAGCAGCGGAATCTCGCGCTCGGCATAGAACGGGTGGTTTAGCAGCATCTGCTCCAGCGCCGCGCCCTTGGCATGGCCGTGCACCACCACCGTGTCCACGCCATAGCGCGCCAGCGCCTTGCCGGCCAGGGCCTCGGCGATCACCAGCCAGCGCGGCTGGCCGCGATCGGCCGGGCCTTCGACCAGCACGTAGTCCAGTTCCGCGCCCAGGCTCACCGCCAGCGACGCCGGCAGTGTCCACGGGGTGGTGGTCCAGATCGGTACCGCCACGCCCACGCCCGCCGGCAGGCTGGCGCCGAATGCAGCAGCGACAGCCGCCGGATCGCGCGCCGGATAGGCGATATCCACCGTCGGCGACACCTTGTCGGCGTATTCGATCTCGGCCTCGGCCAGCGCCGAGCCGCAATCGAAGCACCAGTGCACCGGCTTCACGCCACGGGTCAGATGGCCATTGTCGACCACCTTGGCCAGCGCGCGGATCTCGTTGGCTTCGAAGCGGAAATCCAGCGTCTTGTACGGGTTGTCCCAATCGCCGATCACGCCCAGGCGTTTGAAATCGCGGCGCTGCAGATCGATCTGCTCGGTGGCGTATTCGCGGCACTTCTGGCGAAACTCGGCTGCGTCGAGCTTGACGCCGACCTTGCCGTACTTTTTCTCGATCGCGATCTCGATCGGCAGGCCGTGGCAATCCCAGCCAGGGATGTAGGGCGCATCGAAGCCAGCCAGGTACTTCGACTTGACGATGATGTCCTTGAGGATCTTGTTGACCGCATGGCCCAGATGGATCTGGCCATTGGCATACGGCGGGCCGTCGTGCAGCACGAACAGCGGGCGCCCTGCCGCATTGGCGCGCAGTTGCGTGTACAGCCCCTCGCGCTCCCAGCGGTCCAGCATCGCCGGCTCGCGCTTGGGCAGGTCGCCGCGCATCGGGAATTCCGTCGCGGGCAGATGGAGAGTGGCTTTGTAGTCTTGGGTCACAGGTCTCTACCGTTGCGCTGGATTTTTCGATAAGTCCGCACATGGATGTGCGGGCTCTTGCGAGGGACTCGCATCATAGGTCGGCTCCTGCGAGGGACTCGCATCATAGGCGGGCTGTTGCGAGGAACTCGCATGTGTTGCAGAAACTGCGTGCCTGTCCAACACCGCACGCGCCTGCTCGGCATCACGATGCATCTGCACCGTCAGCGCGTCCAGGCCATCGAACTTCTCTTCGTCGCGCAGCTTGGCAACGAATTCGACCTCGATATGCCGGCCATACAGATCGCCCTGAAAATCGAACAGATGCGCTTCCAGCAGCGGCTCCACGCCGGCCACGGTCGGGCGTGTGCCAAAGCTCGAGACCGACGGCCACGGCCGCTCGGCCACGCCATGCACCCAGGTCGCGTAAATGCCCAACAGCGCCGGCGTGCGCGGAAAGCGCAGATTGGCAGTGGGGTAGCCCAGGGTGCGGCCAAGCTGCTTGCCGCGCACCACCCGCCCGCCGATGGCATACGGACGGCCAAGCAATTGCCCGGCGTGCGCGAACTCGCCCGCGCCCAGCAGCTCGCGGATGCGCGTGGCCGAGATGCGCTCGCCGTGCAGGTGCACTGGCGCGATTTCGCCCGCCGCAAAGCCGTAGTGCGCACCAAGCGAGCGCAGCAGACCGATATCGCCGCC
The DNA here is from genome assembly GCF_056725285.1 of Xanthomonas sp. NCPPB 1826. NCBI lineage: Bacteria > Pseudomonadati > Pseudomonadota > Gammaproteobacteria > Lysobacterales > Lysobacteraceae > Xanthomonas > Xanthomonas sp. NCPPB 1826. Next base: position 1,502,946 of record NZ_CM161521.1, on the reverse strand, counting down.
ACGTCGATGGCCGAAACGGAACTCCGGGCCGATCCAGACCTCTTTGGCACACAAACGACCGACCAGGGCCAGGCGCACGAAGTCTTCGGCACTCATCGCCGACAGGCGACCATCGAACCGGATCATGCCCACGCTGTCGGCACCGAAGCCGTGCAGCCCTTCGATCTTGGCGCGGGCCAGGGTCAACCGCGGCGGCGGCGCGGCCGGGGCGAAAAACTCGCGCGGCAACGGCTCGAAGCTCACCGCCACCGCCGGCACCCCGAGCGCGCGCGCGCGCGCGACTGCGTGCTGCACCAATGCCCGATGCCCCAGGTGCAGGCCATCGAAGGCGCCGATGCAGACCACGCTTCCGTGCGGGAACAGCGTCCCGCCCTCGACGTCTCTAAACAGCCTGCTCATTCCTCGATCCAAACAGATGCCGGCCTGCCGGCCGACCCTCGTTGATGCATAACCCGCAAGTATAGCCGTGCCTGTCAATCCGCATGGGCGCGGCCCCGGGCCTGTGCCGCCGCGTCCCGGAAGCGGGCAGACGATTGCGCGCCTTCCCGGCCCGGGATTGACCCCACCCACCGTGCATGACGGCTGGCTCCGCACTTGCTCGGCCAGCTCGGCGAACGACTAGCCCTCGCGCAGATGCCGCGGCCGCAATCCCAGCGCCACTTGCGCCACCAGGTAGGTCGCCCCACCGCTGCCGACCAGCACCGCCAGCCAGCCGATGCGATCCCACTTATCCATCACGGTGAACGATGGCAGCCACCACAGCAGGCTCAACAGCACCGCCACCATCGCCGCGCATGCCAGCAGCAGGCGCACCGCATAGCCAGCCCAACCCGGCCGGCGCTGGTACACGCCGGACTTGCCCAGCCAGTACCACAGCAAAGCCAGGTTGAGATAACTGGACAGCGCGCTGGCAATGCCCAGCGCCAGATGCAGGCCCGGCTGCTTGCCCAGCGCCTGCATCACGCCCTGCGCCTTGAGCTCGGGCGGCACCATGATCTGGTAAACCACTGCCAGCAACGCGAAGTTGAACACCATGTTGGCGATCAACGCCGCCACGCCGGCACGCACCGGGGTGCGGGTGTCCTGGCGGGCGTAGAAGGCCGGCAACAACACCTTGAGCATGGCGTACGCCGGCAGGCCGAAGCTCAGGCCGTAGACCGACATCGCGGTCATGCGCGTATCGAAGGCGGTGAACTGGCGGTACTGGAACAAGGTCGCCACCAGCGGCTCGGCCAGCAGCAGCAAGCCGAGCATCGCCGGCATCGCGATCAGCAGCGTGGTGCGGAACCCCCAGTCCAGCGCGCCGGAGAACGCGCTGCGGTCGGTCTTGACGTGATGGCGCGCCAGCGCCGGCAGGATCACCGTCCCCAGCGCCACCCCGAACACGCCCAGCGGCAGTTCCAGGAACCGGTCGGCCAGCGACAGCCACGACTGCGAGCCGTCGGCCAGCCGTGCGGCGATCACCGTGTCCAGCATCAGGTTGATCTGCGCGATCGACGAACCGAACAGGGTCGGAATCATCAGGGTCAGCACCTTGCGCACGTCCGGGTGCGTCCAGCCCCAGCGCGGCAGCGTCAGCAGGTCGATGCCCTTCAGCGCCGGCAGCTGAAACAGCAATTGCAGCGCACCGGCAACCAGCACCGCCCAGCCCAGCGCCAGGATCGGCACGTCCAGCCGCGGCGCCAGCCACAGCGCGCCAGCGATCATGCACAGGTTGAGGATCACCGGCGTCAGCGCCGGAATCGCAAACCGCTGGAAGCTGTTCAGCGCCCCGCCAGCCAGCGCGGTCAACGAGACGAACAACAGAAACGGAAACGTCAGCCGCAGCAAGTCCACCAGCAGGCCGTATTTATCCGGATCGGTGGCCGCGCCATCGGAAAACACTGACGCCAGCTGCGGGGTGAAGATCAGCCCCAGCGCGGTGATCAGCAGCAACATGCCGCCAAGCGTGCCGGACACCCGCGACATCAGCTCGCGCAGGTCCGAGTGCGGACGGGTCTCCTTGACCTCGGTGAACACCGGCACGAAGGCGGTGGCGAACGAGCCCTCGGCGAATAGCCGCCGCAGGAAATTGGGGATCCGGAACGCCACCCAGAACGCGTCGGTCACCGCATTGGCGCCGAAGGTGGTGGAGATCGCCTGGTCGCGGATCAGGCCCAACACCCGCGACACCATGGTCATACTGCTGAATGAGAGCAGGCCTCTCAACATGCCGGGCTTGCTCACGCTGCATCCCTCTTGACAACTGACTTGACGTACATAACTAAGCCCATCATACTTTCCCGCTTGCTTTTTCCACTACACCGATTTTTCAGGAACCCACCACCGTGGCCAATATCAAGTCCGCCAAGAAGCGCGCCAAGCAGACCGTCGTGCGCAATGAGCGCAACACGGGCCAGCGTTCGATGCTGCGCACCGCCGTCAAGAAGGTGATCAAGGCCCTTGACGCCAACGATGCTGCAGGCGCCGAAGCTGCTTTCGCCGTTGCTCAGCCCATTCTCGACCGTTTCAGCGCCCGTGGCCTGATTCACAAGAACAAGGCTGCGCGTCACAAGAGCCGTCTGACCGCTCGCATCAAGGCCATCAAGGCCGCGTAAGCGAGCCGTGTTGGCATCACCGCAGGCCTGGCTTGCGGTGGCATAGAAAAACCCGGCCTTGGCCGGGTTTTTTGTGTGCCTGCGCATGCGCTCAGCCGGCATTGCGCGCCTCGAGCTCGTCCTCGCGCTGACGGTCGAAGAACGCCATGATGTCCTTCATGATCGGGAAGGTGCCATCGCGGCCCAGCGCCGAGACCAGATACCACGGCGCGGTCCAGCCAAGCTCGGCCACGATCGTCTCGGCCGCAGCGCGCGCCTCGTCCTCGAACATCAGGTCGGCCTTGTTGAGCACCAGCCAGCGCGGCTTCTTCAGCAACTCGGGATCGTGGCGCTCCAGCTCGCGCTCGATGGTGCGCACCTGATCCACCGGCGACGCCTCCACCCCACCATCCATTGGCGAAATGTCCACCAGATGCAGCAGCAGACGGGTGCGCTGCAGATGGCGCAGGAACTGCGTGCCCAGCCCGGCACCGTCGGCCGCGCCCTCGATCAGGCCCGGCACGTCGGCGATGACGAAGCTGCGATACGCCTCGACGCTGACCACGCCCAGATTCGGGTACAGGGTGGTGAACGGGTAATCGGCCACCTTCGGGGTTGCCGAGGACACCGCGCGGATCAGGGTGCTCTTGCCCGCATTGGGAAAGCCCAGCAGGCCAACATCGGCCAGCAGCTTCAGCTCCAGCTTGAGCAACCGCTCCTCGCCCTCTTCACCGGTGGTGGACTGGCGCGGCGCACGGTTGACCGAGCTCTTGAAATGCATGTTGCCCAGGCCGCCCTTGCCGCCCTTGGCCACCAGCAGGCGATCGCCATGCTGGGTCAGGTCGCCGATGACTTCGTCGGTCTGCACATTCATCACCACGGTGCCGACCGGCACCACGATGATGCGGTCTTCGCCGCCCTTGCCGTAGGCCTGGCGACCCATGCCGTTCTCGCCGCGCTGCGCCTTGAAGGTACGCTCATGCCGGAAGTCGACCAGCGTATTGACGTTCTCGTCGGCCACGATCCACACGCTGCCGCCATTACCGCCGTCGCCACCATCGGGCCCACCGAGCGGGATGAACTTCTCGCGGCGAAAGCCGACACAGCCATTGCCGCCATTGCCGGCACTGACCAGGATTTCTGCTTCGTCGACTAACTTCATGAGCTTGCAACCGGGAATTGGGAATGGGGAATAGGGAATCGGCCAAAGAAACCAGCCTGACCCCTGCCGGCGAGCGCACTCACCAGCAAGACAGCAAAGAGCGAGAAGAAACCAGGAGCCGGCTTTTCCGATTCCCGATTCCCGATTCCCCACTCCCGGCCGTCAAACGAAAAACCCCGCAAAAGCGGGGCTTTCCGTCTCGTCCGCCAGGCATGGATGCCTGACGGACTGGCCTGCATGGAGCGGGCGATTACGCCTCGGCAACCACGCTGACGGTACGACGCTTCTTCGCACCCTTGACCGAGAACTCCACCTTGCCGTCGACCAGCGCGAACAGGGTGTGGTCACGACCGAGGCCGACGCCGGCGCCCGGATGGAACTGGGTGCCACGCTGACGCACGATGATGTTGCCGGCATCGATGGCCTGGCCACCGAAGATCTTCACACCCAGGTACTTCGGGTTGGAATCGCGACCGTTGCGCGAGGAACCTACGCCTTTTTTATGTGCCATGACTGGTTCTCCTTACTTCTTATCGCCACCGGCGATGCCGGTGATCTCGATTTCGGTGTAGTACTGACGGTGTCCCTGACGCTTCATGTGGTGCTTGCGGCGACGGAACTTGATGATGCGCACCTTGTCGGCGCGGCCATGGGCCACAACCTTGGCGGTGACCGAGGCGCCCTTCAGCGCATCGCCCAGCTTGATGCCATCGCTATCGCCCAACATCAGGACGGTGTCGAACTTGATCTCGTTGCCAGCTTCGACTTCGAGCTTTTCCACGCGGAGCGTTTCGCCCTGCGCGACGCGGTATTGCTTACCGCCGGTTACCAGAACTGCGTACATGACCAGGTTTTCCTCTGTAGTTATTATGGTCGCACTGACGTGCCCTAGGGCAGACAGGAGCGGGATTGTACGGGCTGGCGGGGTTTGGGGTCAACCTGCCGGCCGCCGGAGCGCGGCCACGCCCGATCCACCCGTGCAACGCATCATCCGGCCGCCACAGGCGCCCCGTCAGACTGGCATTTGGGGCAATTGCCCTCACCTAGGTCGGCGGGTAGGCTGATCGACTGCCACTCATTCCTGCTGAGCACGCTCGCACCACTGCCGGTTCGCCGGCCCGACATCGGATCCCCCATGGCGATGGATTTCATCCGCATCCGCGGCGCGCGGACGCACAACCTCAAGAACATCGACCTCGACCTGCCTCGCGACAAACTGATCGTGATCACCGGCCTGTCCGGCTCGGGCAAGTCGTCGTTGGCGTTCGACACCATCTATGCAGAAGGCCAGCGCCGCTACGTCGAGTCGCTGTCGGCGTATGCGCGCCAGTTCCTCAGCGTGATGGAAAAGCCGGACCTGGACCACATCGAAGGCCTGTCCCCGGCGATTTCGATCGAACAGAAATCGACCTCGCACAACCCGCGCTCCACGGTCGGCACGATCACCGAGATCTACGACTACCTGCGCCTGCTGTACGCGCGCGTCGGTCAGCCGCGCTGCCCGGACCACGGCTTCCCGCTGGAGGCGCAGACCGTCAGCCAGATGGTCGACCACATGCTCACGCAGGACCAGGAGCAGCGTTACATGCTGCTGGCGCCGGTGATCCGCGAACGCAAGGGCGAGCATGCGCAGGTGTTCGAGCAGCTGCGCGCGCAGGGCTTTGTGCGCGTGCGCGTGGATGGCGAGCTGTACGAGATTGACGCGGTGCCGCCGCTGGCGCTGCGCCAGAAGCACACCATCGAGGCGGTGATCGACCGCTTCCGTCCGCGCGAAGACATCAAGCAACGGCTGGCGGAAAGTTTCGAGACTGCGCTCAAGCTCGGCGAAGGCATGGTCGCGGTGCAGTCGCTGGACGACCCGGCCGCGGCGCCGCACCTGTTCTCGTCCAAGTATAGCTGCCCGGTCTGCGATTACTCGCTGCCGGAGCTGGAACCGCGGCTGTTTTCGTTCAACGCACCGGTGGGCGCCTGCCCCAGCTGCGACGGCCTGGGCGTGGCCGAGTTCTTCGACCCGGATCGCGTCGTGGTGCATCCGGAGCTGTCGCTGTCGGCCGGCGCGGTGCGCGGCTGGGATCGGCGCAATGCCTATTATTTCCAGCTGATCGCCTCGCTGGCCAAGCACTACAAGTTCGACGTGGACGCGGTGTGGAACACGCTGCCGGCCAAGGTGCGCCAGGCGGTGCTGTTCGGCAGCGGCGATGAGGTGATCAGTTTCACCTACTTCACCGATGCGGGCGGGCGCACCACCCGCAAGCACCGTTTCGAGGGCATCCTGCCGAACCTGGAACGCCGCTACCGCGAAACCGAGTCTCCAGCCGTGCGCGAAGAGCTGACCAAATACGTCAGCCAGCAGCCCTGCCCGGCCTGCAACGGCACGCGCCTGAATCGTGCCGCGCGCAACGTGTTCGTGGCCGACCGCCCGCTGCCCGAACTGGTGGTGCTGCCGGTCAACGAGGCACTGAGCTTTTTCCGCGGCTTGTCGCTGCCGGGTTGGCGTGGCGAGATCGCCAGCAAGATCGTCAAGGAGATCGGCGAACGGCTGGGCTTCCTGGTCGATGTGGGCCTGGATTACCTGACCCTGGAACGCAAGGCCGACACCTTGTCCGGTGGCGAGGCGCAGCGCATCCGGCTGGCCAGCCAGATCGGCGCCGGCCTGGTCGGGGTGATGTATGTGCTGGACGAGCCATCGATCGGCCTGCATCAGCGCGACAACGAACGCCTGCTCGGCACGCTGACGCGGCTGCGCGATCTGGGCAATACCGTCATCGTCGTCGAGCATGACGAAGACGCGATCCGCCTGGCCGATTACGTGCTGGACATCGGCCCCGGCGCCGGCGTGCACGGTGGCGAAATCTGCGCGCAAGGCTCGTTGCAGGACATCCTGGATGCACCCGGCTCGCTGACCGGCCAGTACCTGTCGGGCAAGCGCCGCATCGAGATCCCCAAGCAGCGCCACAAGCCCAACCCGAAGATGATGCTGCATCTGCGCGGGGCGACCGGCAACAACCTGAAGAATGTCGACCTGGATATTCCGGCCGGCCTGTTGACCTGCATCACCGGCGTGTCCGGCTCGGGCAAGTCCACCCTGATCAACGACACCTTGTTCTCGCTGGCCGCCAACGAGATCAACGGCGCCTCGCATCCGGTGGCCGCGCATCGCGAGGTGGAGAATCTGGATCTGTTCGACAAGGTCGTGGATATCGACCAGTCGCCGATCGGGCGCACGCCGCGTTCCAATCCGGCCACCTACACCGGCATGTTCACGCCGTTGCGCGAGCTGTTCGCGCAGGTGCCGGAAGCGCGTGCGCGCGGCTATTCACCGGGCCGTTTCAGCTTCAACGTGCGCGGCGGCCGCTGCGAGGCCTGCCAGGGCGATGGCCTGATCAAGGTGGAGATGCACTTCCTGCCTGACGTCTACGTGCCCTGCGATGTCTGCCACGGCAAGCGCTACAACCGCGAGACGCTGGAGATCCGCTACAAGGGTTTCAACATCAGCGACGTGCTGCAGATGACCGTCGAGGACGCGCTGCGGCTGTTCGAGCCGGTGCCGTCGATCGCACGCAAGCTGGAAACGCTGGTGGATGTGGGCCTGAGTTACATCAAGCTGGGCCAGAGCGCGACCACGCTGTCCGGCGGCGAGGCGCAGCGCGTCAAGTTGTCCAAGGAACTGTCGCGCCGCGATACCGGACGTACCCTGTACATCCTCGACGAGCCGACCACCGGCCTGCACTTCCATGACATCGAAGCGCTGCTCGGCGTGCTGCACAAGCTGCGCGACGAGGGCAACACGGTGGTGGTGATCGAACACAATCTGGACGTGATCAAGACCGCCGACTGGATCGTGGATCTGGGCCCGGAAGGTGGCCATCGCGGCGGCAGTATCCTGGTCTCCGGCACGCCGGAAGATGTGGCTGCGCACAAGGCGTCCTACACCGGGCAGTTCCTGGCCAAGATGCTGCCATCGGTGAAGGCGCGCGAGACCCGGCCGGCGGCGATGGCCAACAAGCCCGATGCGCGCCCGCCACGCAAGGTCAAACCGGAGAAGGTGGCGAAAGTCGCCAAGTCCGCCACCAAGAAAACCGCAAAGAAGAAGGCAAGCTGATGAGCGAAGAGCACAAGGTGTTGGCACGCATCCCGATCAGCGTGCGCTGGCGCGACATGGACAGCATGGGCCATGTCAACAACGCCAAGTACATTTCGTATCTGGAGGAAGCGCGCGTGCGCTGGATGCTGGGCGTTGAAGGCGTGGCGATGACCGACCGCATCGCGCCGGTGGTCGCGGCCACCAACGTCAACTACAAGCGCCCGTTGGTGTGGCCAAACGACATCCTGGTGGAACTGTTCGTCGAGCGCCTGGGTAGCAGCAGCATCACCATCGGTCACCGCATCCTCGACCAGAAGGACGAGGGCGTGCTGTATTCCGATGGCAACGTGGTGGTGGTGTGGATCGACACGCAGACCGGCAAGAGCGCATCGCTGCCGGACGCGGTACGCGCCGCCAGCAGCTGAGATTTGCCAGTTGCGCGCTGGAGATCCAGCGCCATAAGACGACGGCGGCTCTTCCGGGAGCCGCCGTTTTTGTTTGCAGCGATCCTGTCATGCCGCTGCGCGATACCACCGACAGGCCGCGTGATCGAGACCGGACTGACACAGTGAAGTGGCGGCTACCTGCCACCACGCATCGCGTTTGATCGGCAACATCGCGTAGTGGGCTCTGCAAGAACTGCAACCTGCACGGCTGCAGCCTCGCTCAGCCACGCACTGCGCGCGTTTACGAACCCGGCGCGCGCTTGCGCGCCTGCAGCGTGGTCTTGATCTCGCGGCCATCCTGCAAAGTAAAGGTCACCGGCACCTGCGCGCCTTCCTGCAGCGGCACACGCGCTTCCATCAGCATCAGATGCAGGCCGCCCGGCGCAAGCGGCACCGACTTGCCGGCCGGCAACGCCAGCTCCGGCACCGCGCGCATGCGGCTGACGCCGTTGGTTTGCGTGGTCTCGTGGATGGACACATCGGCAAACGCGCTGCTCTTGGCCGCGGTGACCTGCAACGGCTGCGCACAGCCATTGTGGAACTGCCCGAAGCCCGCGGCCATGCCCATGCCACCGGGTGGCGGAATGCGGATCCAGCCGTCCTTAAACTCGGGCAGGCACTGCGCGCCAGCGCCTGCACTTGCCAGCATCACCCATGCACCGAGCAGCACGCGTCCGCACATGCGCTGCCTGCTTCGACTGCCGTCTATCATGACCCAACCTCCAGGAGCCCCGAATGAGCATCCAGATCTTAGACCATGGCCGTCTTCGCGAAATCCGTCTGGCGCGCCCGCCGGTCAATGCACTGGACAGCGCGCTGTGCCAGGCCCTGAGCGTTGCGGTGCAGCAGGCCGGCGAGGAGACCGATGGCATCGTGCTGTCGGGCAGCGAGCGGATCTTTTCCGGTGGCATGGACGTGCCGCATCTGCTGGCACACGGCACCAACCGCGCCGCGTTGCTGGCCAGCTGGACGGCCTTCTTCGAGGCCGCGCAGGCGCTGGCCAACAGCCGCGTGCCGGTGGTTGCGGCCATCGGCGGGCATGCGCCGGCCGGCGGCTGCGTGCTGGCACTGTGCTGCGACTACCGGGTGATGGCACGCAGCGCCGATACCGCCAAACCCTATGCGATCGGCTTGAACGAGGTGCAGGTGGGCCTGGCCGCGCCGGAAGGCATCCAGCGCCTGCTGCGCCGCGTGGTCGGGGCGCACCGCGCTGAGCGCCTACTGATCTCCGGGCAGCTGTTGCCGGCCGAGCAGGCAGTCACGATCGGCCTGGTCGACGAACTGGTCGATGGCGAGTTGGTCACCGCCCGCGCGGTGGCCTGGCTGCAGGACCTGCAGCAGCTGCCGCGCCAGCCGATGCTGACCACGCGCGCGATTGCCCGCGCCGATCTGCGCGCGGCGCTGGCGCCCGAGCTGATCCAGCTGGAGCGCTTCATCGACGGCTGGTACGCGCCGGATGCGCAGGCCGCCCTGCACGGCCTGGTGGCGCGGCTGCAGAAGGCCTGACGCCGCTCCCGCACGGCGCGCAGGGGGCGGCCCGCTATAATCGCGGTCCGTCGCACGCCCAGGCCAGCCCCTTGTCCGCCACTGCCGAACCCGTCGTCTCCGAACTGATCAGCCTGCTGTCGCTGGAGCGCCTGGAAGACAACCTGTTCCGCGGCCAGAGCCGCGATATCGGCACCAAGTACGTGTTTGGCGGACAGGTGCTGGGCCAGGCGCTGGCCGCCGCGCAGGCCACCGTGGACAACGGCCGCCAGGCGCACTCCCTGCATGCCTATTTCCTGCGCGCCGGCAATATCGACCACCCGATCGTCTACGACGTCGATCGCACCCGCGATGGCGGCAGTTTTTCGGTGCGCCGGGTCACTGCGATCCAGCATGGCAAGGTGATCTTCTTCTGCGCGGCCTCGTTCCAGCAGCGCGAAGACGGCGCCGAACACCAGTCCGCGATGCCGGTGGTACCGCCGCCCGAAGACATCGAACCCACCCCGCCGCTGGCGGCGGAGGTGCTGGAGAAACTGCCTGCCAAGGTGCAGCGCTGGCTGTCGCGTGGCGGCCCGTTCGAGTTTCGCCATGTGTTTCCGCGCGACGAACTCAAGCCGCCCAAGCGCCCGCCGTTCCAGCAGATGTGGCTGCGCCTGAGCGACCCGGTCGGCGACGACGTCGGCCTGCACCAGGCCTTGCTGGCCTATGCCTCGGATTTTCAGCTGCTGGGCACCTCCACCTTTCCGCATGGCATCAGCTACTACACGCCGAATGTGCAGATGGCCTCGCTCGATCACGCACTGTGGTTCCACCGCCCGTTCCGCACCGACGACTGGCTGCTGTACTCACTCGACAGCCCCACCGCACAGGGTTCGCGCGGCCTGGCGCGCGGGCAGTTCTTCACCCGCGATGGCGTGCTGGTCGCCAGCACCACCCAGGAAGGCCTGATCCGGGTGGTGCCCGACGGCAGCGCGATCGCGGTGCCGGCAAACGACTCGCCATGTTGATTGCTGCACCGCGTTCGCCGCGCGCAGGCATGCTGATGGCCGCCTGCACTTTCCGGCCTGGATCCACGTCCTTGCCGCTCCTTTCTTTCAGCTCGAGCAAGCGCATTCGCAGCGCGCCCTGCTCGGCAATCGCTGGCACCCCTTAAGCATGCGCAAGATCTTCAGCAGTCAACGTATCGAAACCGCCGAAGGCGTGGCCGATCTCCTGCGCAACGCCGGTATCGACGTGCGCATGAGCAACGGCCGCTCCTACGAGAGCAAGCGCAGCGGCCAGTTCAGCTATCTCGAACAGGGCAACGCCCAGGCCTACCCCACGGTGTGGATCGTGCACGCCGACGACCAGCCGCGCGCCCGCGATCTGCTGCGCGACGCACGCCTGCTCGACACCACCCGCCGCGACCTGCCGAATGTGGAGTACACCTTCCGCGACGGCGAAAACGGCTCGAGCACCAATGCGCGCAGCTGGGCCTGGCGCATCCGGCTGGTGCTGCTGCTGGTGATCGGCGCGGTCGCCATGTTCGTGGTGCTGCGCCATCGCAATGCCCCGGACGCGGCAAGGCCAGTGGCACCGCCGGCCGCGCAGCCAGCGCCCGCCACCACCGCACCGCCAGCCGCAGAGGACGACGAAGTGCGTGTACGGATCCAGCCGGCGCACTGAGCGCAGCCACCCAGCGGTGCGCCAGGCGCCACCGCCATCACGTCGGTCACATCCGCTGCTCGCCTGCGTCATGCTGGGACCAGGACATGGATTGCGCCGATGCACACCGACACGCTGGACCTGATGTTGCAACGCGAATTGCCGGTCGCCGCCGCCGGCTGCGAGCAGGCCTACGGCCGCATCGTGCGCGCCTGCCAGAACACGGTGACCGCCATCGCGCTGGCGATCACCCGCGATATCGCCGCCAGCGAAGACATCGCCCAGGAAGCCTTCCTGCGCGCCTGGCAGCGGCTGGCGCAATTGCATCAGCCGGCCAGCTTCCTGCCGTGGCTGCGGCAGATCACCCGCAACCTGGCGCGCGACTGGCTGCGCGCCAACCGGCATCGCGCGCTCAGCGGCGAAGCGGCGGACCTGGCGATCGCGATGGCCGCCGACCCGGCCCCCTCCCCCGCCGACCAGTTGCTGCAGGTGGAAGAAGAGATCGCCGCGCTCGACATCATTTCTGCATTGCCCGAAGAAAGCCGCGAGACGCTGCTGCTGTTTTATCGCGAAGGCCAGAGTTCGCGGCAGGTTGCCTCGCTGCTTGGCCTGAGCGATGCAGCCGTGCGCAAGCGCCTGTCGCGGGCACGTGCCAGCGTGCGCGGCGAGCTGCTGCGCCGGTTCGGCGAGTTCGCCCGTGGCAGCGCGCCCAGCGTGGCCTTTGCCACCGCGGTGACCTCGGCAACCCTGCTGGCCGCGCCGGGGACCGCGAGCGCGGCCATCGTGCTGACCGGCATGGGGGGCGCGGGCAAGTTAGGCGTGAGCGGGCTGACCGGCTCGGCACTGGGCGGGGGTAGCGCCGCCGGTGCGCTAAGCCTCTGGCTCGGCCTGCCATCGCTATTCGCCGCCGGCGCCGTGCTGGTTACCGGCGTCGGCACGTACTGGTCGTGCTGGTATCTGCTGCGCTTTGCGCAGACCGCCGCCGAAGCAGCGGCGATTCGTCGTTTCCTGCACATCACCACGCTGACGTCGGTGCTGGTGGTGGGCAGCACGCTGCTGCTCAAACGCCTGGATGCCAGCGCATGGACGTCGTTGCTGCTGCTGGGCGCAGGCATGGCGGTGCTCAACTACCAATCCATCCGGGTGCTGCCACGCGTCATGCGCCCGATGCTGGAACGCGATGCGCAACGACGCGGCACCACGCGGGCACCGCTGCTGTATCGCTGCATGTTCAGCCCGGCCGCGATGCTGGTGAGCACGGCAGCGGTCATGCTGCCCATCGTGCGGCACTACATGAAGCTGGGGGTGCTCTGATCCCGGCGTGGCGCCATCGCCGCATGCGGCAAGTGCGGCCATTCCTGTCAACAAAAACGGCCTCCTGCTTGCGCGGGAGGCCGTTGGTCGATCGGCGCCTTGTTGCGTGTTGCTGTTTACATGCTGCGTATGACGACAGCGCTGCCCCGGTCGCAGCACTGCGACCGGGTAAGCGACTGGATGAACTCAGTTGCCCGCGGCAGGCCTGGCCGGCATCGGACGCTTGCCGTGATCGCCATGCTCGCCCTGACCCCAGCGGCCATGCTCGCCACGCTGCTTGGATGCGGCATCGAACTCGGCCTTGCTCAGCTTGCCGTCCTTGTCGGTATCGGCCTTGGCAAACCACGCGTCGCGATGTTGCTGCATGCGCAGCTCACGGTCGGCGCGATCGACAAAGCCGTCCTTGTTGATGTCCATCTCATCGAAGCGCGCGGCGAACTTGGGGTCGGCCTTGGCTTCTTCGCGGCTGATGCGGCCGTCCTTGTTGGTGTCGAGCTTGCTCAGCCATTCGCCGCGTCCACCGCGGCCCGGGCCGCGATGATGCGGGCGCTCGTCGCGCGACAGCTTGCCGTCCTTGTTGGTGTCCAGCGTGTCGAACTGTGCGGCCAGCTTGGGGTCGGCAGCGGCCTCGCTGCGATCGATCACGCCATCGCCGTTCTTGTCGAGTTTGGCAGGACGCGGCGCATCGCCGGCGGCAGGCGGAGCGGCGAACACCGCGCCGGTGGACAGGGCAGCCAGCACGGCCAGTGCGAGAAACGGTTTGCGAGACGTCATGAGAAACTCCTGGAATGTGGGAACCACACGCGGCACCTGCATGGGCCGCATCGCGTGGGTGGCGCATCCGGATCCACCGTGCGCTGCCACCAACACCCACATCAACGAGCCATCGGCGCGCGCGTTGACGCGGCAACCGGGCGTATTCATCCGGCGGACAGTCGCCGCTGTTGCGACGCGCAGGCGCTATCCTGACGCCATGGCCATTCACGCCGACACTCATGACGACCTGCGCCTGTTCCAGACCGGCGAGCATGCCTGTGGCTACTGGTCCGAGCGCCGCGCGCGCGACCTGGTGCTGGATCCGCACGATCCGCGTCTGGGTGCGATCTATCCGCAGGCATTGGCATGGGGATTCCGTCGCTCCGGTGATCTGGTCTACCGGCCGCATTGCGAACGTTGCCGCGCCTGCGTGCCGGTGCGCATCGCGGTGGATGCGTTCCGGCCCGATCGCAGCCAGCGCCGCTGCCTGGCGCGCAACCAGGACCTGGTGGTGCGCGTGGTCGCTGCCGAGCGCACCGACGAACAACTCGCGTTGTACCGACAGTACCTCAAGCACCGCCATCCCGGCGGCGGCATGGACGAACACGGCGCCACCGAATTCGACCAGTTCCTGATCGGCGGCTGGTCGCATGGACGCTTCCTGGAAATCCGCGAACCGGCCGTGGCGCACGCGCCGGGGCGGCTGCTCGCCGTTGCGGTCACCGATGTCACCGAGCATGCGTTGTCTGCGGTCTATACGTTCTACGCACCGGATGCCACTGCGCGCAGCCTGGGCACCTTCGCGATCCTGCAGCAGATCCAGTGGGCGCAACGCGAGCGCCGCGCGCATGTGTATCTGGGCTACTGGATCGACGGCCATGCCAAGATGAACTACAAGCGCCGCTTCAGCGCGCTGGAGGCCTACGACGGCCGCCAATGGCGCGGGCTTCCTGCCGCTGCACCGGAAGGTTGAACCCCGCCGGGACGACATCGGGCTGTCGTCTTGCACATGCGAGAATGTCGCGATGATCAGACCTCTCTTACTGCTTGCGCTGACCGCGCTCTGCGCTGCCTGCGCCCATCAGGCGACCTCTCCGGATACAAGCGCCAAGGCAACTGCCGACTCCGCGCCGGCCCAGCTACGCATCGCGACCTACAACACCTCGCTGTATTCGGATCAGGCCGGCGGCCTGGTGCGCGAACTGCAGGGCGACAGCGCGCATGCGCGCAAGATCGCCGCGGTGCTGCAGCGGGTGCGTCCGGATCTGGTGCTGCTCAACGAGTTCGACTTCGACCCCGAGCACCGCGCCGCCGATCTGTTCCAGCAACGCTATCTGGAGGTCGCCCAGCCGGGCGGCGGCGAAGCGTTGCACTACCCGTATCGCTACCTGGCCCCGGTCAATACCGGCGTGCCGAGCGGCCTGGATCTGGACAACAACGGCAGCGTCGGTGGCGATGGCCGCACCCGCGGCAACGATGCCTGGGGTTACGGATTGCATCCCGGCCAGTACGGCATGCTGGTGCTGTCGCGCTACCCGATCGACACGCAGGCGGTGCGCAGTTTCCAGTTGCTGAAATGGAGCGCGCTGCCGGGTGCGCTGCGCCCGACCGACCCGTCCAGCAAACAAGCGTTCTATCGCGACGCGATCTGGGCGCAACTGCGGCTGTCGTCCAAATCGCATTGGGACGTGCCGGTGCGCACGCCGCTCGGTGTGGTGCACGCGCTGGTCTCGCACCCCACCCCGCCGGTGTTCGATGGCGCCGAGAAGCGCAACGTCGCCCGCAACCACGACGAGCTGCGGCTATGGCGCGAGTATCTGGACAATCCCAAGGACGCCAGCTGGCTGTGCGACGACCAGGGCCGCTGCGGCGGACTGCCCGCCGATGCGCGCTTCGTCATTCTCGGCGACCTCAATAACGACCCGGTCGACGGCGCCGGCCGGCACGATGCGATCCGCGCCTTGATCACGCACCCGCGGGTGCTGCAGTACCCCACGCCGCAGAGTGCAGGCGGCCCGGAAAAAACCGCCGAATACGCTGCGCAAGGCATTGCACATGCGGGCGACCCGCACCAGGTGACCGGCGACTTCGGGCCGCAGGCGGGCACGATGCGGCTGGACTACGTGCTGCCTTCGCGCCAGTTCACCCTGGTCGGCAGCGGCATCTTCTGGCCCGCCAGCGCCACGCCGGAAGCGGCGATCGCCGATGGCAGCGACCATCATGCGGTTTGGGTGGATGTGGCTGGGGGGCGGTGATTGGGGATTGGGGATTGGGGATTGGGGATTGGGGATCTGACGCGTCGGGTGGTCGCTTGTGTCTTGGCGCGATTGCGGTGGTCGCCGCAACCGCGCCATGACCCGCGCAGCGCTCAGTCCAGCTGGATCTGCACTGCCTCTGCGGCTACCCGCGCCTTCGCGCGCGCGGCGTCGATGCTGTCCGCGCGCGCCAGCGTGACGCCGACGCGGCGGTGACCGTCCACGCGCGGCTTGCCGAACAGGCGCAACGCGGTGTCCGGGGCGCGCAAGGCCTGCGCGACATTGTCGAAGACCGGCACGCCGTGACCGTGCGCCAGCAGCGCGCACGAGGCCGAGGGGCCGCTCTGACGGATCACGCCGCCGTTTTCCGCGCCGACCGGCAGGCCGAGAATCGCGCGCGCGTGCAGGGCGAATTCGCTCAGCTCCTGCGAGACCAGCGTGACCAGGCCGGTGTCGTGCGGGCGTGGCGAGACCTCGCTGAACCACACCTCGTCACCCTTGACGAACAATTCCACGCCGAACAGACCCAGACCGCCCAGGTCGTCGGTGATGGCCTGCGCGATCTGCTGCGAGCGCTGCAAGGCGGCCGCTGACATCGGCTGCGGCTGCCAGCTCTCGCGGTAATCGCCGTCCTTCTGCCAATGCCCGATCGGGTCGCAGAACGAGGTGCCGCCGGCATGCCGCACGGTCAACAAGGTGATCTCGTAATCGAAATCGATGAAGCCCTCGACGATGCAGCGGCCGGCACCGGCACGTCCGCCGGTCTGCGCGTAGTCCCAGGCCGCATCGATGTCCGCCTCGCTGCGCAAGGTGCTCTGGCCCTTGCCCGAGGACGACATCACCGGCTTGACCACGCACGGCAGACCCACCGCGGCGATCGCCTCGCGATACTCGGCAGCCGTGTCGACGAAGCGATATGGCGAGGTCGGCAGGCCCAGTGTTTCGGCAGCCAGGCGACGGATGCCCTCGCGGTCCATGGTCAGGCGTGCGGCGCGCGCGGTCGGGATGACCCGCTGGCCCTGCTCGCGCTCCAGTGCGAGCAGCGTTTCGGTATGGATCGCCTCGATCTCCGGCACGATCAGATGCGGCTGCTCCCGGGCGATCAGCGCGCGCAGCGCCTGGGGATCGAGCATGTCCAGCACGTGCGAACGGTGCGCGACCTGCATCGCCGGCGCGTTGGCATAGCGATCGGCGGCGATCACTTCCACCCCGAAGCGCTGCAATTCGATCGCCACTTCCTTGCCCAGCTCGCCCGAGCCCAGCAACAACACGCGGGTGGCGGAAGGCGACAACGGCGTGCCGAGAGTAGTCATGAGCGCAGTCCAGATCGGGAGGGGGCCGCCATTCTAACGGGCCGTCACCATGGCCGCCGGCTGCGCGACTTGCATCAACTGATATCACTTTGATATCTTTTTTTAACTCCCCAAGGACACCCACCTCATGAAAGAGAAGCCGATCAGCTCACTGCCGGGCATCCCGGTCATCCTCGCCGCTGGCGCCGCGTTCGCGGGCGCCGCCTGGTTCATTCTCACGACCCTGGCGGCCGGCAGCCCGACTCCAGCCGGGTTCCTGATTGCGCTGTTGGTGGTGGCGGCGGGCATCTTCATGCTGGCCGGCTTGTACACGCTGGAGCCGAACCAGGCGGCGGTGCTGAGCCTGTTCGGCAAGTACGTCGGCACGGTCAAGGACCCGGGCCTGCGCTGGAACAGCCCCTTCTACGCCAAGCGCCGGGTCAGCCAGCGCGTGCGCAACTTCGAGAGCGGCCGGCTCAAGGTCAACGAACTGGACGGCAGCCCGATCGAGATCGCCGCGGTCATCGTGTGGCAGGTGCTGGACGCTTCCGAGGCGGTCTACAACGTCGACGATTACGAAAGCTTCGTGCATATCCAGTCCGAAGCGGCGCTGCGCGCGATGGCCACCAGCTACCCGTACGACCAGCACGAAGACGATCAGATCTCGCTGCGCAGCCATCCGGCCGAAATCAGCGAACAGCTCAAGCGCCATCTGGACGAGCGCCTGACCCAGGCCGGCGTGGACGTGATCGAAGCACGCATCAGCCACCTCGCCTACGCGCCGGAAATCGCCCAGGCCATGCTGCAACGCCAGCAGGCCAATGCGGTGATCGCCGCACGCACGCGCATCGTCGCCGGTGCGGTGGGCATGGTCGAAATGGCGCTGGCCGAGCTGCAGAAAAACGGCGTGGTACAGCTGGACGAAGAGCGCAAGGCGCATATGGTCAGCAACCTGCTCACCGTGTTGTGTTCTGATCGTGGTACCCAACCGGTGGTCAACGCCGGCTCGCTGTATTGAGGTGATGCAATGAATGTCATGGTGCCGTTGGTCGTCGCGCTTTCCGGCTTGCCTGCATTGGCAATCGCCGCCTCCATCGGTGCGGACGACGACGACCGCGCGCGCGGCCTGGGGCTGCGCTGGGCCCTGATCAGCCTGGTCATCCTGATCGGTGCTGCCTGCCTGTACTGGGCCGGCGACAACCGCGCCGGCATCTACGCAGTGGTGATCGGCATGCTCGTCGGCGTGAATGTCTTGATCGTGTCGATGGTGATGCACCTGCGCCGCCATAGCGGCCGCCAGGAGCGCGAGTGAGCGAGAAGAAGGCCTACCCGCTGCGCATCAACGCCGACGTGCTGGCCGCCGCGCAGCGCTGGGCCGACGACGAACTGCGCAGCCTCAACGCGCAGATCGAATACGTGCTGCGCGATGCGCTACGCAAGGCCGGGCGCCTGCCGAAGCCGCAGGGCGACAATGACGCCGGTGCTTGAACAAAGCACAGGCGTGATTGGTTGAGAGGAAAGCGACTGCTCCCGTTCGTATGCATCCGGCCACCGCTGCTCAACGGAGCATCTCTATCGGCGCACGCCAGCATTCGCCCCGCTTCGGACTGGCAGCCCTCACGTAGCACCCGCTAAGCTGCGTGGATGCGCAATTCTCCACGTCTGCTCCTCAACACCTCCGACATCGAACTGTGGCCGGCAGACCTGCTGCGTGCGCGCGGCAATGCGGATGCACGCGTGCTTGCGCAGGCCGACTGGCTGCTGCGGCGCAAGCGCGACGGGCGCTACCTGGCCGCGCATCTGCCGCAGGGCCTGATGCCGTTGATCCCGCGACTGGCGTACGAGCCGGGGCTGGACGAGGCACTGGCGCTGCTGGAACTGCCAGGCGGGCGTGCATCGGACCGGGCGAGCACGTTGCTGCCGGTCAGCGGCGTGCAGCAGCGGCTGGCGCTGCTGGAAATCGACGTGGAGGCGTATCCACGGCAGACCGGGCTGAGCCTGGTAGCCGAACCTGCTGCCCTGCACTTTGCCGGACGCGATCGTTTTGCACGGCCGTTATGGCTCAGCGCCGGCGCAAGCCGTGCATGGCGACAGATGCGGGCCGACGCTGCACGCGCTGGCGTGCGGCTGGATGCATTGTCCGGCTATCGCAGCCACGATTACCAACTGGCGATCTTCGAACGCAAGCTGGCGCGCGGCCTGACGGTGCCGCAGATCCTGGCGGTCAACACCGCACCCGGCTTCAGCGAACACCATAGCGGCGATGCACTGGATATCGGCACGCTCGGCGAGCCGCCGGTGGAGGAATCCTTCGAAACCACGCCGGCCTTCGCGTGGCTGCGCGACAACGCGGATCGCTTTGGCTACCGGCTGAGTTATCCGCGCGACAATCCCTACGGCATCATCTACGAGCCCTGGCACTGGCGTTGGTCGGCGGCGTAATGCGCGCGGCAAGCCGCATGCACCGCAATGCAACGCCCTATTCCTGCGAGCGCGGCGTCGGCACCTTGGCTGCCACGCTGAAGTCGGCGATCTTCCACAGATAGAACGCCGCGTAGCTGCGGTACGGGCCCCAGCGTTCGCCACGGATGGCCAGCTCCTTCGGTGTCGGCATCTGTTCATGCCTGTCCACGCGCTGGGCGCCCTTGCGCACGCCCAGGTCATCGACGGGCAGCAGATCCGGCCGGCCCAGGCGGAACATCAGCATCATCTCCACCGTCCAGCGGCCGATGCCGCGCACCGGAATCAGCGCCTGCACAATCGCTTCTTCGTCCATGAAGGCGAGCCTGCGCAGGGAGGGAATCTCGCCATCGCGCTCGCGGCGCGCCAGATCGCGTAGCGCCAGCGACTTGTTGCCGGAGACGCCACACGCACGCAGTGCCGCGTCGTCGATGCGACCGAGCGTGTCCGCATGCAGGCGCGGCGCACCGATGGCCGCTTCCACCCGCGCCACGATCGTCGATGCGGCCTTGCCGCTAAGTTGCTGGAACAGGATCGCGCGCGCCAACGCGTCCACCGGATCGAACGGCTTGCGCCAACCCGGCTGCGCGGTGATCGGGCCGATGCGCTTCATCCACGCGCCTAGCGCGCGATCGCGCCGGCTCAGGTACGCAAAGGCGGCCTCCACATCGAATCCGCGGGTATGGCGCGGCATGCTCAGCGCCTGAACGCGCCGATCGCCAGCACCACCCAGCCCAGCATCAGGCTGGTGCCGCCAATCGGTGCCAGGCTGGTCGGCCAGTGCAGCAGCGCGCTGCCGACCAGGCTGCCGGCAAACAGCAGCGTGCCGAGCAACAGCAGATACAGGCCGACCCGGCCGAGTGCACGCGTCTCGGTAGCGCCGAGCACCGTCAGCACGGCGCCGTGGCCGAAGGCGTACAGCGCTGCCAGTTGCAGCCGCGATTGCACCAGCGCATCGGCCACCCCGTGCGAGGCATAGGCCGACAGGCCCACCGCGATGGCGGCCAGCAAGGCGCCGCAAAACGCCAGCAGCGACGGATGTTTCTTGCGACGTTCAAGCAGGGACATAAAGGCGATTCCATTGCAGCGCCGTAGCGCAAAAAAAAACGCGCCGCAGGACTGCGGCGCGTTTTCGTCTGGATCAGATCATCGTGGTGAGACGATTACTTGATGGCCCAGTAGACGTCGTAGGTACCGTCCTGCGTAAACGACTTGTCCACGCCGCCCTTCCACGACTCGTACGGACGCTCGGTCACGTCGTTGCCGTTGGTGGCAGCCCAGGCACGCAGGGAGCTACGCACTGCATCCAGGCCGGCCATGTGGCCTGCGTAGGTCGCAAACGCGGAACGGTGTGCCTTGGTGCGCTCGTACTTGACCGGTGCTTCCGACGGGATGTTGACCTTCAACTCCTCGCCCGCTGCAGCAACCGGGGTTGCATCCACAGGTGCGGCAGCCGCAGCGTCGTCCTTCTTGGCATCAGCCTTGGCGGTGTCGGCCTTGGCATCGGTCTTCGGCGCGCCACCGGCACGCTTGCGGACCGGCTGCACCACGTCGAACGCGTACTTGTCGGTAGCAAAGTCGGTGGTCACGATGCGGACCGGACCAGCAGCCTCGAGGCCGTTGGCGTCCATCACGCGCTTGATCCACTCCTGATTGTCCTTGATCGACTTCTTGATCGTCTCGTTGTCACGATCGATGTTGCCCGCGGTGACGACCAACAGGTCCTCGGCCGGCACATCGACGAGCTTGAGATCGCTCAACACCGGCTTGCCGTCGAGCTGGGCGCGGTAGTCGAAATTCGGCACGGTGGCCAGTGCGGTCGTCAGACGCGACAGACCCAGCTTCAGGTCGTCGCCCACGTGGCGGCTGACATACAGACCGGCATAACGACCGAACAGGTTCCAGCCGTACTTGACGCTGTAGTCCTGGGTGATCTTGACGTTCTTGTTGTTCTTGCCGGTCGGCGCAAGGGTGAAGTTGGTGACTTTGTCGTAGCCCTTGGTGGGATCGTCGATCGAAATCTCAACACGCTCGTTCTTGACGCTGTTGGTGATCTCCCAGCTGCCGTCGCCGATATAGCCTTCGGTAGAGCTGTATTCGACGCGTGCACCCTTGCCCTCGGTCGGGCCGACCAGCTTCAGCTGGATCTTCGGGTCACGCAGCACAAGCGGGTTCCAATCCTTGAAACGACGGAAGCTGTTCACGGTGTCGTAAACAATCGTCATCCTGCGGTTGGTCTCAACACTCTCGGACATCTGCCGCTCCGAGGGCAACACCAAGCCCACCACGACAAACAAGCCAGCCACGATCCCCAAGGCGATCAGGAACTCGATAATACGGGTCATTCAGGAGGTCTCCGGGGCCGATCCCACGGCCGGGTTGAGTGAAGCGAAGCCGCCATCCTAGCAGGCTTCGAGAAAGATGTTCAGTTGTGCGACGGGTAGCGCGGTCTTGCGGTGTCATCCACCGCGCAACTGCGCAGGCCATGACTGCGCAATCCCAACCTGCACAAGGGTTTGGGCAGATTGCGCGCAGCTATCATGCACATCGCGCGATGCCTGTGTGTGATGCGATTGCCGCCAGCGCGGTTTTCGTTCCTCCGGCAGCACGCTTGATCGGCTTGGAAACGACCAGACCACCCCGCCACGCGCTACGCCACGCGCGCGGCGCAGCGCACGCAGCACCGCGCGCCGGCAGCTGCGCCACCTGCGCTGCCGATCAGACCAATTGCAGCTCGAAGGCCTTCAGCACCGCGCGGGTGCGGTCGCGCACGCCGAGCTTGGACAGGATGTTGGAGACGTGATTCTTGATGGTGCCCTCGGCCACGCCCAGCGAGTTGGCGATCTCCTTGTTGGAGAAGCCGCTGGCCATCAGCCGCAGGATCTCGGTCTCGCGGTCGGTCAGCGGATCGGGCCGGTCCAGGCTGACGAACTCGTTGCGCATGTGCTCCAGGCCCGACAGCAGGCGCTGGGTCACCGCCGGCTGCACCAGCGAGCCGCCGTCGGCCACGGTGCGGATCGCGCCGACCAGCTGTTCCAGCGAGACGTCCTTGAGCAGGTAGCCCTTGGCGCCGGCCTTCAGCCCGGCCAGCACCAGTTGGTCGTCGTCGAAGGTGGTCAGGATGATGGTCGGCGGCAGCGTGCCGTTGCGCGAGAGCATCTGCAGCGCCTCCAGGCCGGACATCACCGGCATGCGCATGTCCATCAGCACCACGTCGGGCTGGACCTGCGGGATCTGCTCGACCGCCTGCTTGCCGTCCGAGGCCTCGGCCACCACCTCGATGCCGTTATCCAGCGCCAGCAGCGAGCGGATGCCCTGGCGTACCAGGGTTTGGTCGTCGACCAGGCACACACGGATCATCAGAACACTCCTTGAGTCACGGCCGCAGGCATCAGTGCCGGCGCGCCTGGAACGGAGATGCGCAGGCCGAAGCCGTCACCCCGCCGGGTTTGAATCTCGAGCTGGCCACCATACTGGTTCAGCCGCTCGCGCATGCCGCGCAGCCCGTTGCCGGGCGCCACCGTGTCGGCGCCGTGACCATCGTCGCGCGCGTCGATCAACACGGTGTCGGCGTCGCGCCGCACCTGGATCCACAGGTTGCGCGCACCGGCATGGCGCACCGCATTGGTGATGATTTCCTGGGTACAGCGCAGCAGTACGTGGGCGCGCTCGGGGTCGTCCAGGGTCAGCGGCTGGGCGATGTCCAGGTGGATGTCCAGCGACGGCACCTGGGTCACCAGCGGGCGCAGGGCCGCTTCCAGGTCGATCGCGCCGCTGTCGCGCAGGTGGCTGACCGCTTCGCGCACATCGGTGAGCAGCAGCTTGGCCAGCGTATGCGCCTGGCGCACGTGTTCCTGGGCCTGGCCGTCGGTGATGTGGCCGGCCACTTCCAGGTTCAGGCTCAGCGCGGTGAGGTGGTGGCCGAGCAGGTCGTGCAGTTCGCGCGAGATGCGGGTGCGCTCGTTGACGCGGGCGCTTTCGGCCAGCAGCGCGCGGGTGGCGCGCAGCTCGGCATTGAGCCGGCGCTGTTCTTCGCGGGCATCGGTTTGCTGGCGCGCGACCAGGCTGGTCACGAAGATGAACATCGAAAAGCCGCCGTACAACAGCGACTGCATCAGCGCGGCGAACAGGGTGAAGTCCGGGCGCAGGTAATAGAACACCGGCAACACCGCCAGCTGGCTGAGCACCAGCCAGGCCACGCCGATGCGCAGCGGCAGCAGCCAGGGGATCACCCCGGCCGCCACCATCATCAGGATGCTGCCCAGCCCGGTGCCGCTCAGATAGCTGACCGCCAGCGCGAAGATGGTCAGCAGCAGCAGGATCAGCCGGTCGTACCAATGCGCATGGCCGCCGCTGCTCAGCCCGCGGGTCAGCCAGAAGTAGCTGGCACCGAAGCCGACGAAGAATGCCGACATCAGCAGGCCTTCGGCCACGCTGCGGTGGTCGCCCTCTTCGGCCGCCGGCCAATAGGTGTACACCAAGGGCATGGCGATCATTGCCCAGGTGAACAGGCCGGCGAAGCGCAGGACGCGCGTATGACTGAGGTATCCCAACATGCAGGCATCTTAGGCGCTCGCCGGGCGGCTGCCCTCTTGCCGGAAGTCATGCATACGCGTGGCATGGCGCGACGGCCCTGGTAGCAGGAGCTGCCGGCGTCGGCATGCTGCAGTCGGCTCTCATGCCTGGCTGGCGGCACACGGCGGGTCGCCGCTTCAGGCCACGCATGCAATAATCCGACGCAGATCCGATTTCGGGTCGAGAGCGTTACCCCACGGAGTCCCAATGTCGATCGTTATCCGCGACGTGCGCGAGCACGAGCTCGATTCCGTCCTGGCCCTGAACAACAATGCCGGACTGGCAATCCTGCCGCTGGATTCAACCAAGCTGCAACGTTTCTACGAGCAGGCCGAATACTTCCGCGTCGCCGAGCGCGACGGCAACCTGGCCGGTTTCCTGGTCGGGTTCGGCAGCGGCAGTGCGCATGACAGCAGCAATTTCGCCTGGTTCCGGGACCGTCACCCGGAATTCTTCTATATCGACCGCATCGTGGTCGCCAGCCGCCGTCGCGGCGGTGGCGTCGGGCGTGCGTTCTATGCCGATGTGCAGAGCTACACCGAGTTGCGCTACCCGCAACTAGCCTGCGAGGTGTTCCTGGACCATGGCGCCGATGCGGCGCTGCTGTTCCATGGCAGCTTCGGCTTCCGCGAGGTCGGCCAGAACACCATGGCAGATGTCGAGGTGCGCGCCAGCATGCTGATGAAAGACATGTGCAGCTATCCGTGGGTCAAGGAGACCTATGCCGGCAAGTTGCCCGACCACCTGCCGTGGGTCGGCCGGCCGCGTCATGCCGCCGCCACCGACAACCCGTCGACGGGGAGCTGAGGCGTGGCGAGCGTGAATGTGGATTTTGAACAGGCCGGCGAACTGAAGATCGGCCAGGTGGGCATTGCCAACCTGCGCGTGCGCACGCTGGACGTGCCGCGTCTGGTGCGCGAGATGCGCGAGCGCGTGACCCGCGCGCCGAAGTTGTTCGGACGCGCGGCGGTGATCCTGGATTTCGGCGGCTTGTCGCAGGTACCGGACCTGGCCACCGCCAAGGCGCTGCTGGACGGCCTGCGCGATGCCGGCGTGTTGCCGGTGGCGCTGGCCTACGGCACCAGCGAGATCGACCTGCTCTCGCAGCAGCTCGGCGTGCCGCTGCTGGCCAAGTTCCGTGCGCAATACGAGCCGACCGCGGTGAGCCCGCCGCCGCCCCCGCCGCCACCGGCGCGTGCCGAACCTGCAGCGCCCGCGGCGCGGCCTGCGCCTGGGCGCATGCAACGCAACGCGGTGCGCTCGGGCCAGCAGCTGTACGCGGAGAACTGCGACCTGACTGTGCTCAGTACGGTCGGTGCCGGGGCGGAGGTCATCGCCGACGGCAGCATCCATATCTACGGTACCCTGCGTGGCCGCGCGTTGGCCGGCGCCCAGGGCAACCCTGACGCGCGCATCTTCTGCCGCGACTTCCACGCCGAACTGGTTGCCATCGCTGGCCACTACAAGGTGCTGGACGATGTTCCCATGGACCTGCGTGGCAAGGCCGTCCAGGTCTGGCTGGAGCAGGATCAGATCAAGATCGCTGCGCTGGACTGACGCAGCCCAACCACAGAAATATTCGGAGAAATCCTTTGGCTGAAATCATCGTAGTCACCTCCGGCAAGGGCGGCGTTGGCAAGACCACCACCAGCGCGAGCCTGGCCTGCGGGCTGGCACGGCGCGGCAAGAAGGTCGCCGTCATCGACTTCGACGTCGGTCTGCGCAACCTGGACCTGATCATGGGCTGCGAGCGGCGCGTGGTGTACGACTTCGTCAACGTCGTGCATGGCGAAGCCACGCTCAAGCAGTCGCTGATCAAGGACAAGCGCTTCGACAACCTGTATGTGCTGGCTGCCTCGCAGACCCGCGACAAGGACGCGCTGACCCAAGAAGGCGTGGAGAAGGTGCTCAAGGACCTGGCCGCCGACGGCTTCGACTACATCGTCTGCGATTCGCCGGCCGGCATCGAGAAAGGCGCGTTCCTGGCGATGTATTTCGCCGACCGCGCGGTGGTGGTGGTCAATCCGGAAGTCTCCTCGGTCCGCGACTCGGACCGCATCATCGGCCTGCTCGATTCCAAGACCCGCAAGGCCGAGCAAGGCCAGACCGTGCCGGCCTTCCTGCTGCTGACCCGCTACAGCCCGGGCCGCGTGGAAGGCGGCGAGATGCTCAGCATCACCGACGTGGAAGAAGTGCTGGGGCTGAAGGCCATCGGCGTGATTCCCGAATCCGGTGATGTGCTCAACGCTTCCAACAAGGGCGAGCCGGTGATCTTGGATGCCGAGTCCCCGGCCGGCCAGGCCTACGACGACGCGGTCGCCCGCATCATGGGCGAAGAGCGCCCGATGCGATTCATATCCGTGGAGAAGAAAGGCTTCTTCAGCAAGCTGTTCGGAGGGTAAGCATGGGCCTGCTCGATTTTCTCAAGAGCAAGAAGAACACCGCCGAGACGGCCAAGAACCGCCTGCAGATCATCATTGCGCAGGAGCGCAACCACCGCGGCGGGCCGGATTACCTGCCGCTACTGCAGCGCGAATTGCTGGAAGTGATCAAGAAGTACGTCAACATCGACGCCGATGCGGTGCGGGTTGATCTGGTCAAGGATGGCGAGCATGACGTGCTCGATATTTCGGTCGCCTTGCCCGAAGACGGCGACAAGTAAGTGTCCCCTGCGGCACCGTGTTTGCACGGTGCCGCCTTGACGGCCCGAACCGACCACGAGCCCTTGCGTGTGACCATCGACTCTTCCACCAGCGCCGAGCCAGCCAGCGTGTTGTGCGTGGACGATATCGGCCTGGACGCACCGGCTGCCCTGCTCGCCCGCTATGGCCTGCGCCTGCATCGCGTGGAAGCCGGCGCGCCGATCCCCGGCAGTTTCTGGGGCGAACCGGAAGCCGGCATCATCGGCTGCGATGTCTATGTGCGTGACGACACGCCGGTGCATTCGCTGTTGCACGAAGCCGGGCACCTGATCGTCCTGCCGGCCGACAAACGCGCGGCCGTGCATACCGACGCCACCGACTCGGTGGATGAGGAAGACGCCACCTGTTATCTGCAGATCCTGCTGGCCGAGCAATTGCCGGGCGTGGGCAGCGCGCGCCTGATGACCGACATGGACACCTGGGGCTACACCTACCGGCTGGGATCCACGCGCGCCTGGTTCGAGCAGGACGCGGAAAATGCGCGCAGCTGGCTGCTCGCGCGCAACCTGTTGCCGCAGTAACGCCGGATCGCCGCAACCTGATCGCCTGGCCGTGGCGTGCCTGCAGGCCGGCATGCACAGGCTGCCAGCATGCAGCCCCGGGATCGAGCCAGTGGCCACGCACTGCAGTGGCACTGCACTGCGTGGCACGAGCAGGCCACAGACGACGGGGTCGTCAGCATCCGCACAGCCCATGCCGAATACTCGCACGTAGAACATGCCGGCTGCCGTCTCCGTGCAGGTTGCGCGCATCGCCAGGCGCGGCGTTTCGTAGCGCTGCAGGTCACGCCGCGCAGCATCACTACGCCGCAGACATCTCCTCAACGCCACGCCGCGTAGGCTGCAGCGCATGCACAGCCTGTTTCTCAACACGGTGCTGCTGGGCGGCACCGCAGCCGATAAATTGTCGGCCGCACAGGCGGCCGGCTTCGATGCGGTCGAATTGTGGGAACAGGACCTGCAGCAGTTGGCGCGCTCGCCGGCGCAGGTGCGCGACGCCCTCCACCAACTCGGGCTTGGACTGACCGACTACCAGGTGTTGCGCGATGTCGACGGTGCCGCTGACGGGCAACGCGACGGTTGCCGCGCGCACGCGCTGCAGATGCTGGAAACCGCCGCCGCGTTGGGCGCGGGCGTGGTGCAGGCACCGGCCAACACGCGTGCCGACGTCGTGCCTGCACGGATCGTCGAGGATCTGCGCTGGCTCGGCCGTGCCGCGGCCGAGCACGGCCTGCGCATCGCCTACGAACCGATGGCGTGGAGCACGGTCAATCACACTCTGCCTGCCGCGTGGGCAAGCGTGCGTGCCAGCGGTGCGGACAACATCGACCTGGTGGTGGATGCCTACCACCTGTTCGCACCAGGCCGTGGGCTGGACGACCTGGACGCCATCCCGGCCACGCGCATCGCCAACGTGCAGTTATGCGATGTGGCCCAGCCGGTGGCGCCAGGTGCGCTGCCCGCGGTGGCGCGGCATGCGCGCCTGCTGCCGGGCGAAGGCTGCTTTCCGCTGTCGGCGCTGTTGCGGCGCCTGGCCGGCATGGGCTACACAGGGCCGATCGGCGTCGAGGTCTTCAACGATGTCCGCAAGGCCGCCGCTGCCCCGGCCACCGCGGCGGCGGCGATGGCCGCACTGCGCAGCTGCCTTGAGCGTGCCGGCGCTTAGCTGCGCTGCGAGCCGCTGAGATCCAGCGTCACCACCGTGCCCTGCCCCGCGCTGGAATCCAGGTGCAGATGCCAGCCCAGATGCTCGCAGAGCCGTCCGATCAGCTCCAGCCCGATGCCGTTGCCCTGGCGTGCGTTGTCGCGCGCCAGGCGCGCGTAGATCGCACTGATCTCCTCCGGCGTCATGCCGTGGCCCGGGTCGGCAATGCGCACCACCCCTGGTGCCGATAGCGAGACGCGGATGATGCCGCGGTCGCTGTTCTCGATCGCGTTGCGCAACAGGTTGCCGATGGCGGTCTGCACGATCGCCACCGGAGCGGTGAGGCTGCATGGCGGAAGCGGATCGGTGAGTACCTGCAGATCCTTGTCGGCGAGCAGATGTGCGTGGTCGGCGACGATCTCCGGCAGCAACTGGTCCAGACGCAGCGTATCGCTGCTGCGCGTCAGCCGGCCGGGGTCCTTGGCCAGCACCAGCAACAAGGTGATCAACTGCTCCACCGCGGCGCTGGTCTGCGCGATGCGCTCCAGCTGATGGCGCACCGCCGGCGGTGTGCCGGGTTGTTCCAGCGCCAGTTCGGCGGCGTTACCGATCACCGCCAGCGGAGTGCGCAACTCGTGGCTGGCACTGTCGATAAAGGCGCGTTCGCGTTCGACGAACTGGCCGTTGCGATCGAGATAGTCGTTGAGCGCGTCGGCAATCACGTACAGCTCGGCGCTGCCCTGCGGGCCAACAGCAATGCGTTGTGCACGCCGCTCGGGACGCAGCGCGCCGATGTCGCGCGCCAGCTCCACCAGCGGGCGCACCAGCCGCGCCATCGCATAAGTCCCCATCAGCAAGGTGATGCCGATCAGCGCGACGCCTGCCGCCAGCATCCAGCGGGTGATGAACTGCTCCAGCGCTTCGAAGTCGGTGATGTCCAGCACCAGCGCCAGGCGCCCGGCATGCGGCGTGTCGCGCACCATCACCGCGCTCTGGCGGCCGGCGATTTCCAACTCGTCGTGCAGGCCGGGATGCAGCGTGCGCAACACCGGCGGTACTGTTGCGCTGCCGTCGACGCGATACAGCCGCAGGGTGTCCGAGTCCTGCCAGCGGTAATCCGGATTCTGCGCACTGCGATCCAGGATGCTGTCCAGCTCCGAATTCAACAACGAGCGCCACACGCCGTGTTCTGCGCGCTCGTGTAGATACTGCGCGGTGCCGAACACCGCCAGCACCATCAGCAGCGTGTAGCCGAACAACCACACCAGCACGCGGCGGCCCAACGGGCGCTGCCTAAGCATCGCTGCACTCGCCCGCGGCCGGATCGCCGGCACCTTCCAGCGGCGCCAGGCGATAGCCCAGCCGCGGCAGGGTATGGATCAGTTTCTGCGCGAACGGGCCATCCACGCTGCGACGCAACTCGTAGATATGCGAGCGCAGCATGTCGCCATCGGGCGGATCGTCGCCCCATAGCGATTGCTCCAGCCGCTGGCGGGTGACCGCGGCGGGGCTGGCCTGCATCAGCACTTCCAGCAGCTTGCGGCAGGCCGGATACAGGTGCAGCACCTGGCCGGCGCGGGTGGCTTCCAGCGTGGACAGGTCCAGACGCAGGTCGGCTACCTGCAGCAACTTGCCGCGTCGGCGCCCATGCGCACGCGCAAGCAGGGCCTCGATGCGGACCTCCAGTTCCGGCAGCGCGAACGGCTTGGTCAGATAGTCGTCGGCACCGGCACGGAAACCGGCGATCTTGTCGGGCAGCTCGTCGCGGGCAGTGAGCATGATCACCGGCAGCTCGGACTGGTGCTGCTCGCGCAGGCGGCGCAGTACTTCCGGGCCGTCCATGCGCGGCATCATCCAGTCCAGCACCAGCACGTCGTACTGCTGGGTGGTGGCCAGGTGCAGGCCAGTGATGCCGTCGGGCGCTGCGTCCAGGGTGTGCCCGCGCGCTTCGAAATAGTCGAACAGGTTGGCAACCATGTTGCGGTTGTCTTCGATGACCAGCAGCCGCATGAGCGCGTTTCCAGGGCGGCCCGGCAGGGACGATGTGCGCATCCTAACCGAGCCTGGCCGAACACAGCCGCTCTGGATGGCTCCGACAAAATTCCGACCTGCTTGCCGGATAGTGTGGCGCCCCACCGATCGGGGCGTGCGCGTGTCGCCTGCCATCTCCGCCGCCACTTCCCGCCAGCGTGCGCTGCTTGTCGCCGTGTTGCTGATCGTCGTCAGCCTGCTGGCCGGGCTGGGCCTGCGCCAGCCCAACCCGCCGGACGAGCCGCGCTTTGTGCTGGCCGCACGCAGCATGGTTGCGACCGGTCAATGGCTATTGCCGCACCGGGGCAGCCAGCTGTACGCCGAAAAGCCCCCGGTCTTCATGTGGTTGCAGGCAGCCAGCTACGAGCTGGTGCCGCACTGGCCGGTCGCGTTCCTGCTGCCGTCGCTGCTGGCTGCGCTCGCCACGTTATGGCTGACCTGGGACATCGCGCGGCGGTTGTGGAACCGACGCGTGGCGCGGCATGCGGTACTGGCGTTGTTTGCGGTGCTGCAGTTCGGCCTGATGGCCAAGCGTGCGCAGATCGACATGGTGCTGGTGGCGCTGACCACGCTGTCGTTGTGGGGAATGCTGCGGCATCTGCTGCGTGGGCCGGACTGGCGCGCATGGACGCTGGGATTGTTTGCCGCCGGCGTGGGCACGGTGACCAAGGGTGTGGGCTTTCTGCCCTTGCTGCTGTTGCTGCCATGGATGGCGCTGCCGCGCAGGCACTGGCGCGTGCTGCCGGCACGCGCACAGGCCGGGCGTAGCTGGTTGCTGGTGCTGCCTGCGTTTCTGGCGGGGACTGCGGTATGGCTTGGTCCGCTGGGCATCGCGTTGTGGCAAAGCAACGACCCGGCGCTGCATGCCTACGCGCACGAGCTGTTGTTCAAGCAGACCGGTACCCGTTATGCGCACGCCTGGCATCATGTCAAGCCGGCCTGGTACTACCTGCAGGTGATCGCCACGCTGTGGTTGCCCGGCTGCCTGGTGCTGCCCTGGTTGCTGCCGGCCTGGTGGCGACGGCTGCGGCGCGGCGACCCGCGCTATCTGTTGCTGCTTGCCTGGAGCGTGTTGGTGCTGGTGTTCTTCAGCGCCAGCCCGGGCAAGCGCGAGGTCTACATCTTTCCGATGCTGCCGGCCCTGTGCATCGCCGCCGCACCGCTTCTGGCCGGGCTGCTGCGCAAGCGTGGTGTCCGCGTATTGCTGACCGGCTACCTACTGCTGCTCGCACTGGCCGCTCTCGCATTGGGCAGCGGTATCGCGCTGCATCTGCACTGGGCGGAAAATACCGCCCTGCAGCGCGGGATGGAGTTGGCCTCGCTGCGATCGGTGGGTCTCTGGTTGATCGGCCTGGGCGTGGTCGGCCTGGCGGCAATTGCATGGTCGCGTGGCAAGCGCACCGGCACCGCGATGGTGGTGGTGACCGCCGCGCTATGGAGCGTGTACGGCCTGGGTTTGATGCCGGCACTGGACCCTTACAGTTCTGCCGCCCGCTTGATGCAACGCGTGGGACAGCGCATCGGCCCGGAGGCCGAGCTCGGCATGCTGGCCTGGCGCGAGCAGAACATGCTGCAGGCGGATCGATCGGCCACCGACTTCGGCTTCAAGGCGAGTTGGCAGCAGCAGTGGGCCAAGGCAGGTCCATGGCTTGCAGACGCACCTGAGCGTCGTTGGCTGTTCGTCCTCAAGCAGGCGGTACCGGCGTGCATCGATCCGGCGCAACGGATCGATATTGGCGAGTCCAACCGCAATCAATGGCAGTTGGTGCCGGGCACGGCATGGCATGCCGGTTGCGTTGCGACCGCCTCCGCCACCGACCCTGGCGGTGGCGACAGCGAGACAGACTGAACGCCGGGTAGCGCGTTAACCGCCGGGCAACTCCGGTCCGACCGCTTTCCGACATGCCGCTTTCGAAGATGCCGGGCATAGACCACCGGCCGATGCTTCGATGACCACGCTTCCCGTATACGCACCTGCCCTGGCGCGCACAGCCACTGTTGCGCAAACCCGCTTTCTCATTCGGCATCTGTGGCTACCGCTGGCCGGTGTGCTGGTGCTCAGCGCGTTGTTGATGGGCGCCGGCGGCGACCAGTGGGTTGCCGATGCGCTATATCGGCTGGAAGGTGGGCAGTGGCTGCTCAAGGACCACTGGTTCACCAGCGGCGTGATTCACCGTGTCGGCAAATGGTTGAGCACCGCCGGCGCTGTCAGCGTGCTGGTGCTGGCGCTGGTTGCCTGGTACCGGCCGCGCTTGCGTGTGCTGCGCTGGCCGCTGACGTATCTGGCTGCATCGATCGCACTGTCGACCTCGCTGGTGTCCTTGCTCAAGTCGTGGACGGCGATGGATTGCCCATGGGATCTGAGCCGTTACGGCGGCACCCAGCAGATGATCGGGCTGTTCGAATCGCGCCACGGCATTGCTGCGTCCGGTTGTTTTCCTGCAGGCCACGCCAGCGCCGGTTATGCGTGGGTGGCGCTGTATTTCTGTGCGCTGGCACTACGTCCTGCGTGGCGTGTTCCTGCATTGTGGCTGGGCATCGCGGCAGGCTTGTTATTCGGGATTGCGCAGCAATTACGCGGCGCGCATTTTCTGTCGCACGACCTATGGTCGCTGGCGGTGTGTTGGGGAACTGCACTTGCACTGTACTGCGTGATGCTGGCTCGACCGCATCGCGCCAATGTCGTGGTGTTGCAATCGGGGGATGCAGCATGAGTACCTATCTACCGCAGTCGCGTGGGCTCAAGCGCCTGCGCGCACTGAGCTGGACGACGCGACCGACGGTCTCGACCGAAACCTTGGTGTTGTTGTCGAGTCTGTTCTTCGCACTGGTGTGCAACCAGCTGTTCTGGCACACGGCCATGGCCACGCATCCGGGCAGTCTCGGGTTTGCCATCTCGTTGATGGCCTTGCTGGTGGCCGTGCATGCGTTATTGCTGGGCCTGCTGGTGTGGCGCTGGAACGCCAAGCCGCTGTTGACGCTACTGCTGTTCACCACCGCGCTGGCTGCGCACTACATGGACAGCTACAACGTCTACCTGGATGCGGACATGCTGCGCAATGTGCTGCATACCGACCACAAGGAATCGCGCGAACTGCTCACGCCCGGCTTGATCCTGCCGCTGCTGTGCTACTTCCTGATTCCGGCCACGCTGTTGTGGCGCACGCGCCTGCAAGCACGCAGCATCGGCAGATCACTGGCAATCCGCGCCGGCTTCTTGCTGGTGGTGGCAGTGGTCGGCGCGGCCGGCGCGATGCTGTCGTCGCAGGACGTCTCGGCATTGATGCGCAATCACCGCGAGGTGCGTTACCTGGCCACGCCGATCAATTACATCGTGGCACTGCGGCAGAATCTCAAATCCGATTCGCCAATCAAGCATGCGCCCAAGCAACCGGTCGAACACGACGCCATGGCCACACCACGCGCATCGGGTAGCCGTCCGCGCCTGCTGCTGGTGGTGCTGGGCGAAACCGCACGTGCGCGGAACTGGGGCCTCAACGGCTATGCGCGCCAGACCACGCCCGAGCTGGCGCAGGCCGGAGTGATCAATTTCCCCGACATGCATTCCTGCGGCACCAGCACCGAGGTCTCGGTGCCGTGCATGTTCTCGCCGTTCGGCCGCCGCGATTACAACGAGGACATGATCCGCGGCCACCAGTCGTTGCTGCATGTGCTCGAACACGCCGGCATTTCCACGCTGTGGCGCGACAACCAGTCCGGCTGCAAGGGCGTCTGCGATGGCCTGGACATCCAGAAGCTGGACGATGCCACCACGCCAGGGCTGTGCGCCGATGGCCGCTGCATGGACGAGATCCTGCTGAGCGACCTGGCTGCGCAAGTGCGCGCAAAGCCCGGCGACCGCGTGGTGGTGCTACATCAACTCGGCAGCCACGGGCCAAGTTACTTCGAACGCTACCCGGCACAGTTCGAGCGCTTCAAACCGGTATGCAAGACTGCTGACCTGGGCAGTTGCAGCCGCCAGAACATCGTCAACGCCTACGACAATTCCATCACCTATACCGATCACTTCCTCAACCAGGCCATCCACACGCTGCGCGGGCTGCAGGACTACGACACCGCGATGATCTACCTCTCCGATCACGGCGAATCACTGGGCGAAAAAGGCCTCTACCTGCATGGCGTGCCGTACGCGATCGCGCCCAAGGAGCAGACCCACGTGCCGATGGTGATGTGGTTCTCGCCGGAGTTCGCACGCGACCGCGGCCTGGACGAAACCTGCCTGCGCCACCGTGCCGGCCAGTACACCGACCAGGACGCGCTGTTTCCGTCGGTGCTCGGTCTGATGCAGGTCAAGACCAGCGCCTATGCACGCGAGCGCGATCTGTTCGCGCAATGCACGGGATAGACACGACTGAATTTCTTCAAGCATGGCTTATCGAAGGCACGGTGCCCTAGCCGCTCGCGCGACACGCCGTGAATCCTCCCGTGGAGGCGCCCTGGCGGCATCCATGCCGCCAAAGGCCCCGCAATCGGCAAGGGCACCGCACCGGTAAGTTGGTCGGTGGCCACGTGAAAAGCTGCTTGTCGCTCGCCGTGCATCGGAAGTCGGGCCTGTGCATCAGCATCTAACAACGCGCATCAAACACTGAGCTTAGATGTGCACACCAACCATCCCGACTGGTCCTTGCCCGCCTACCGTCGCGGGACCTTACGCGGCATGGATGCCGCGTAAGAGCCTACAAGGACGTACTTGCGGCGTGTCCTGCGATGGTGGGCGGGCGAGGGCCCCGCAGCCAAGCGGCAGATCAGCCGCTCTACAGCCGATCTATCCGCGCTATCCAGGCCTTGGAGCACGACACCCAAAGCAATCGGGACTTCAAACCGTGGCCGCTTTTAGTCGCAATCAGATGCGTAGATCAGAAGCTCGGCTCGTCGAGTGCGCGGTGCCCTCACCGCTTGCGGGACACGCCGTGAATCCGTCCATGGAGGCTCCTTGGCGGCATCCATGCCGCCAAGGGTCCCGCAACCGGCAAGGACACCGCACCAGGAAGTTGGTCGGTGGCCACGTGAAAAGCTGCTTGTCGCTCGCCGTGCATCGGACGTCGGGCCTGTGCATCAGCATCGAACAAGGCACCTCATGCTTTGTTAGCGACCAAACACACCGACAATCTTGACTGGTCCTTGCCCGCCCACCCTCGCGGGACCTTACGCGGCATGGATGCCGCGTAAGAACCTACAAGGACGTACTTGCGGCGTGTCCCGCGAGGGTGGGCGGGCAAGGGCCCTGCAGCCAAGCCGCAGATCGCCTGCCCTACGACCGATACATCCGCACGGTTCCATCAACCCGATGCAGCCGCCCCCCCAGTCTTGAAGCAGCTGACAGTACGGCGCGAGCAAATCAGCAGGCAGGTCGTGACGACGCACTTTCAACCGGCGTGCCCTAGCACTCCATGCCGCATCAGGTAACGGCCGTGCCCGCCTGCGATGAGCACGCCAATATGGCACTTGCTCTGACGAGCACAGATGGATTTGCAGCCGTCCGAGTCGCGTACACCGTGACAGCGCTTGCGATGAACCCCGACGCGCTCTAGCCTGCGTCGGACTTCACCGCAAGGACCACCCGTGAATCCTCGTTTGTTGTGGCTGGCACTGGCCGTGGCCACCGGCACCCTGTCGTTGTCGGCCTGCCGTCAGGACGCTGCAGCACCCGCCAAGCCCGCTGCCACCAAAGCCGCGCCGGAGGAAAGCGCCGACCAGTTCGTCGCGCGCATCAGCGCCGAGTACAAGGCCGCTTACCCGGAACTCACCGCCGCGCAGTGGTTGTCTTCGACCTATATCAACGGCGATTCACAGCTGCTGGCCGCCAAGGCCAACGAACGCTCGCTGGCGCAACTGGACCGCTGGATCGAACAATCTAAGCAGTATGCAGGTGCCCCGATGTCGGCCGACAGCGCGCGTGCATTGCAACTGCTGAAATTGATGAGCGCCCTGCCCGCCCCACGCGACCCTGCCAAGCTGGCAGAGCTCACCCGGATCGCCGCCAAGATGGAAGGCGATTATGGTGCGGCCAGTTATTGCGTGGGCGATGGCGAACAACGCCGCTGCCGCCAGCTTGGCGAGCTGGAACAAGTGCTCGCCAGCAGCCGTGATTACACCGAACAGCTGGATGCCTGGCAGGGCTGGCATGGCACTGCAGTCCCGATGCGCAAGGACTACCAGCGCTTTGTCGAGCTCGCCAACGAGGGCGCGCGCGGGCTGGGCTTTGCCGATGTCGGCGTGCTGTGGCGCAGCGGTTACGACATGCCGCCAGCGCAATTGACCAGCGAAACCGACCGTCTCTGGGACCAGGTCAAGCCGCTGTACGCACAACTGCAGTGCTATGCGCGCGGCAAGCTCGATACGCAGTACGGCAAGGACAGGGGCGAGCTCGCCGGTGGCATGTTGCCCGCGCATCTGATGGGCAATATGTGGCAGCAGGACTGGAGCAATCTGTGGGACCTGCTGCAGCCGTACCCGGGTGCCGGCGACCTGGACATCACCGCTGCGCTGGAAAAACAGTACCAGGGCAACCTGAGTGCGGTGCTGGCGCGCAACACCGGCACCGAAGGCGGCAGCGGCGCACGCTTCCAGGCCGAGCGCGAAGCGCAGCTGCGCACCGCAAAACAGATGACCGAACGTGCGCAGGATTTCTACACCTCGCTCGGCATGCCCAAGCTCCCCGACACCTATTGGCAACGTTCGCAGTTCATCAAACCGCTGGACCGCGACGTGGTCTGCCATGCCAGCGCATGGGACATGAACATGGGCGGCGAAGCGACCCAGAACATCGGTGCAGACGTGCGCACCAAGATGTGCATCAAGCCGACCGAAGAGGATTTCACCACCATCTATCACGAGCTTGGGCACATCTATTACGACCTGGCCTACAACCCGCTGCCGCCACTGTTCCAGAATGGCGCCAACGACGGTTTCCACGAAGCGATCGGCGACACCATCGTGCTGGCGATGACACCCAAGTATCTGCAGTCGATTGGCATGGTGGGCGAACAGCAAACCAGCCGCGAGGCGCTGCTCAATTCGCAAATGCGCATGGCGCTGAGCAAGGTTGCCTTCCTGCCGTTCGGCCTGATGATCGACCGCTGGCGCTGGGGCGTGTTCGACGGCTCGATCCCCCCCGAGCGTTACAACCAGGCCTGGTGGGAACTGAAAGCCAGGTATCAGGGCGTGGCACCGGCGAGCCCGCGCGGCGAAGAGTTCTTCGATGCCGGCGCCAAGTACCATGTGCCCGGCAACACGCCCTACACCCGGTATTTTCTTGCGCACATCCTGCAGTTCCAGTTCTACAAGGGCCTGTGCGAAGCCGCCGGCCATCAAGGCCCGTTGTACGAGTGCAGTTTCTACGGCAACAAGGACGCCGGGCAGAAGTTCTGGTCGATGCTGCAACGCGGTTCCAGCCAACCCTGGCAGACCACGCTGAAGGAACTCACCGGCAACGACCGCCTGGATGCCGGCCCGATGCTGGAATATTTCGCACCGATGAACGAGTGGCTGAAGCAGCAGAACCAGGGGAAATTGTGCGGCTGGCAGGCGAACGCACCCGCGGCCGCCAGCACTACGCCTGTGCCTGCCGTAACGCACTGACGCACGCGCTCCCTGCGGCATGCGGCGGCCCTCACCCTGGCCGCCGCATAACGTTGATTTGATAAACGCACAAAACGCCGGCGATATACTGCGCGCCCGCTGCACCGGCGCAGCATGCAGGATGCATCCAGTGAACAACCCCTCCACCGGCCCGGACCCGCGCGACGCGGACCGCAACAAGCAGTTCATCGACGACGCAAACGACCGCGCATTCGACCCGATCTACAGCAGCAAGAGCAGCGACTACGCGCTGGAAGTGGGCGGCAGCAACATCGAGCTCAGCCCCGAAGATCAGACGGTCAAGTATTCCCATACCAGCGAGCAGAGCAGCGGCAGTCCGACGCAGCCGCTAGGCGAGAACAGCCTGCGTAGCAGCCGCTCGCTCGGCCTGGGCAAGCTCAGCGACGCCGAGGCCAAGACCACCACCTTCAACCTCGAGGCCGATGCCAACACCGGCCAGCAGCAACGCCTGCAGACCAAGCTCGGCGACAGCAAGCTGAGCATCGAGACCAGCACCAGTGCCGGGCAGCGCATGCGTTACGCACTGACGCTGCCCGGTGCCGACCAGCCTGCAGAGGCGGCCACCCGCGTCAATCCGCTGCAGCCGGAGAGCCTGCCGATCGGCGCGCGCGCGGTGATGGACGCCCAGACCTACACCCAGCGCGACGCCTCGGCGAGCCTGCAACACCTCACCATGCAAAGCGAGATCACCGAAGCCAGCGGCCGCAGCTACCTGATCGAGCGGGTGGACGAGCGCCACGTGCGTGTGGTGACCGGGCCCAACGCAGCCATCGAGGCAGTGAACGCCGTTGGCGTCAAGGTGGGACCGGCGCAGGCCCTGCTCGGGCGCGCCGACGCCCTGGGTCAGTCGCGTGTGGAGAGCGCGCAGTTCGACTTGGCCGATCCACGCGCGCTCGCGGCCATGGGCGACTTCGTGCGCGAGGGCAAGATTGCACCGGGCGTGCCCGGCGTCGATGAGGTACAGACGGTGGAGCGGATCAGTTTCAGCTCGCAGCAGCGTCTGCAGCTAGAATTGGGCCCGCTCAGTGCCGATGTGGCCGGCAACCGCAACCAGGGCAGCCAGGTGCGCATCAGCACACCGGGCCAGGACGGCTACACCGTGGTGCAGCAGCTGCAATACGGCGGCAACGTGCCGCTGACGATCGTGCGCCAGTACGACGGCAACGACACCGAGCGCGTGCAGGAACGCAGCTACCGCTTCGAGATCGATGGCGATGTTGCCGCGCCGGGGCTGCTGCAACGCCTGGGCGGGCGCAACGAGGCCAGCGAGGAAAAGGCGATTGCACAGAATCTCAACAGCGCACTGAGCGGCGACATGGCGGGCACCGGTGCGATTGCGGCAGGGCAGAAGACCACGCTGGCCTTCAGCGAGGCGCAGATGCAGGCGCTGATGCAGCAGACCCAGGCCAGCGTCGAAGCCGGCAGGATCGGCGGCAGCTCGCTGACGGCGCTGGTCGGCGACCGCAACGCCGCGCCGCAGTCACCCGAACGCTTCGCGATCGCGATGGCGCGCAATGTGGGCGGCGAGCCGTATCCGTTCGTCGAGCGGCTGCAGCGCATCGCCGACGGCGCCGATGGGGCATACGACGGCCGGTTGCAGCGCATCGATGCCGAGGCGCTTCCGCGCCAGGCGGCTACGGCAACCGCGGCGGCGGATCCGCGCAATCCGGCCAGTCCGGACCATGCGCTGCTGACCCAATGCACCGCAGCGGTGGAGCAGCTGGAGGCCGCGCGCGGCCGTGTGCCCGATGCGGACAGTGAGCGCCTGGCAGCCGGCGCGCTGGTAGCCGCACGCGAGCACGGCCTGCAGCGCGTCGACCACGTGGTGCTGGGGCGCGACCCGGCACAGGGCTTCGTGGTCCAGGGAGCGCTGGATTCGCCGGCGCACCTGCGCGGACCCTTCGATGCCCAGGCCGCGCAGCAGACGCCGGTGGACCACAGCCTGCAGCGCGCGCAGGCTGTGGGCGCCGAGCAGGATCGCCAAGCCGCCGCGCAGGAACAGGCGCAGCAGCAGGACGTCCAGCGACAGGCTCCGGCCCGCTGATCCAGCGCGCCGGTTGATCCGCAGCCAAGCGCTGGCGCAGGTCAGCACCGAACACTGCCCGCTGACGCGGAATGGGCCGTGTTCGGAGCCGGCGTCGCCGACACCGCTGCGTTATGACCTCAGTTGGTGCGCGCGGGCACCAGCTTCTGCGCGAATTCGATCCGGAACGCCTCGAAATCCCTGCCGTCGGCGGCCGCCTCGGCATGCGCCGCGTCCTTGAGCGCGTCCGAATAGGTCAGCCGCACCGGCGTGCCCTGGCGTTCGTGCAGCTCGGCCGCGCGCATGATCAGGGCCAGCACCTGGGCGGCGCTGGTGCTTTCGCCGGCGATGCGGCCGTCCATGCCCAGCACCCATTCGCCGTCGCGGCGGACGATGCCGGCCAGTAGCGTGCGTTGCTGGTCGCGCAGTTCGGCATGCGGCTCGATCGGCGAGACCGGCGCGGGATTGGCGGCGGCCTGGTTGCGCTGGCGCTCGGCGGCGCGCTTGCGGGCATCGCGGCGCAGCTTGGAATCGGTGGACATGCAGGCTCCTGTGAGGTCAGAGATGGTCGGCCGGCTCCAGAGGCACTGCCTCCTCGGCCTGGCGGCGGCGTAGACGGCGGCCGCTGCGGCGTTCCCAGCGCCAGAATAGCCAGCCCAGCAGGAAAAAACCGGTCATGCCGATCGCCAGATGGCGCGGGTGTTCACTCAGCAGCGGCGACAGCACCCCGGCCACCAGCGTATTGGTCATCAGCTGGGTGAAGGCCTGCAGCGAGGAGGCCAGGCCGCGCTGATGCGGGTACATGTCCAGCACCGCCAGCGCCAGGATCGGGAAGATCAGCGCCATGCCCACGCCGGCCAGGAAGATCGGCAGCACCGCCCAGGGCAGCGCGATCTGCGCCGCCGTCATGGTGTAGCCCAGGTTCGCCAGCGCCGCCACGCCGCAGCAGATGAAGCCGATGCGGATCTGCCGCACCGGGTCCATGCTGCCGGCCATGCGCCCGGACAGGAACGAGCCCAGGGTCATGCCGCCGATGGTGGGAATGAACAGCCAGGCGAAGTCGCCCTCGCCCAGGTGCAGGTGGCGCATGATCAGCACCGGCGCCGAGGCGATGTACAGGAAGATGCCGGCGAAGTTGAACGCACCGGCCGCCGCCAGCCGCTGAAAACGCGGGTTGAAGCCGATCCGCACGTAGTCGTGCATCAGGCGACGCAGCTGCAGCGGCGTGCGCGCCTCCGGCGGGTGGGTCTCCGGCAGCCAGGTCAGCGTGGCCACCAGCAGCACCAGCCCGAACGCCACCAGGAACCAGAAGATCAGCGGCCAGCCGGCACCGCTGAGCAGGATCCAGCCGCCGATGATCGGCGCGATCGCCGGGGCGATGCCGAAGATCATCGATACCTGGCTCATCAGCCGTTGCGCGTCCGCCCCCTGGAACAGGTCGCGGATCACCGCCCGCCCGACGATCATGCCCACCCCGGCCGACAGCCCCTGCAGCGCGCGGAACGCCAGCAGGGTGGGCAGGTCCTGCGACAGCGCGCAGCCCACCGAGCCGGCGATGAACAGCACCAGCCCGCCCAGGATCACCCGCTTGCGGCCCCAGGCATCGGACAGCGGGCCGTGCGCGATGCTCATCAGCCCGTAGGCGAGCAGATAGACGCTGATGGTCTGCTGGATCGCCACCTCGTCCACCGCCAGGCTGCGGCTGAGCCGCGAGAACGCCGGGAAGATGGTGTCGATGGAAAACGGGCCGAACATCGCCAACCCGGCGAGCAGCAGCGCCATGCGACGGGTGGAAGGCGTGGTGGGGGTCATGCAGGGATCCGAAACGTGGTGCATCGGGGGGGACGCACGCCGGCACCGCCCTGGGGGGCGGCGTCGGGATGAGCACAAGGGCGTCGATGATAGGCGCTCGCCGTTGCAAGGTTAAGCAAACCCGAGTGCATGGGCCTGCCGCATGCGCTCCGGCGCGTGCGCACGCAGGCTATAATCGGCCGGCAACACGGTGGGAGAAGCGGCACTGCCGCTGCCGAAGGCGCAACAGCCCGTAATCGCTCAGGCCCGATACCATCCGCAGTACAACTCTGGAGAGACCGGCCGATGCCGGCGCCGAAGGGGCACGGAACGCAGGCAGACCCAGCGCCATGCCGCGTTCTTAAACTCTCAGGCAAAAGGACAGAGGGGCGCGAGGAAGACTGTCGCTGCGACAGGAGGTGATGCGCTGCGCGCGTCACGCCGGTCCGGTGGCCGTCGACCATTCGTCTGCCCCCTGCCCCGGATGCCCGCCATGTCCCAGACCACGTCTTCCTTGCGCGACCTCGAACACCACAGTGCGTTCGTCGAACGCCATATCGGCCCCAACGACGCAGAAATCGCACAGATGCTGGAGGTGGTCGGCCACGCCTCGCTGGATGCGATGACCGATGCGATCGTGCCCGGCAACATCAAGTCGCCAGCGGCGCTGGCGCTGCCCGAGGCGATCACCGAAGAAGAGGCGCTGGCCAAGATCCGCGCCATCGCCAGCAAGAACCAGGTGCAGCGCAGCTTTATCGGCCAGGGCTATTACGGCACCCATACGCCGAAGGTGATCCTGCGCAACATCCTGGAAAACCCGGCCTGGTACACCGCCTACACGCCCTACCAGGCCGAGATTTCGCAGGGCCGCATGGAAGCGCTGATCAACTTCCAGACCCTGTGCGCCGACCTCACCGGCATGCAGATCGCCAACGCCTCGCTGCTGGACGAAGCCACTGCCGCGGCCGAAGCGATGACGCTGGCCAAGCGCTCGGCCAAGTCGAAGTCGGACACCTTCTTCGTGCATGACGCGGTGCACCCGCAGACGCTGGAACTGCTGCGCACCCGCGCCGAGCCGCTGGGCATCGTGCTGCGCGTCGGCACGCCGGAAGAAGCTTTGCAGGCCGAGTGCTTCGGCGTGCTGCTGCAGTACCCGGACAGCTTCGGGCACATCGGCGATCACGCTGCGCTGGCCGATGCGGTGCACGCGCAAGGCGGCCTGGTCGCGGTGGCCACCGACCTGCTGGCGCTGACCCTGATCGCCGCGCCCGGCGAATGGGGCGCCGATATCGTGGTCGGCAATTCGCAGCGCTTCGGCGTGCCGTTCGGCTTCGGCGGCCCGCATGCGGCGTTCATGGCCTGCCGCGATGCCTACAAGCGCTCGATGCCGGGCCGCCTGATCGGCGTGTCGATCGATGCCGCCGGCAACCCGGCCTATCGCCTCACCCTGCAGACGCGCGAGCAACATATCCGTCGCGAGAAGGCCACCTCCAACATCTGCACCGCACAGGTGCTGCTGGCCGTGATGGCCTCGATGTACGCGGTCTACCACGGCCCCGAGGGCCTGACCCGCATCGCGCGGCGCACGCATCGCCTTGCCGCGATCCTGGCCGCCGCCCTGCGCGGTGCCGGCGTCACCGTGGGCGAGCAGTTCTTCGACACCCTGCACGTCAAGGCGATCGATGCCGACGCCATCCACACCAAGGCCCGCGCCGCCGGCATCAACCTGCGCGCGATCGACAGCGAAGCGGTCGGCATCAGCCTGGATGAAACCAGCACGCGCGCCGATGTGGTTGCACTGGCCGCGTTGTTCGGCGCGCAGGCGGATGTGGACGCACTCGACGCCGCCACCGCCGACGCATTGCCGCAGGGCCTGCGGCGCAGCAGCACGTTCCTGACACACCCGGTGTTCAACACCCACCACAGCGAGCACGAACTGCTGCGCTACATGCGCTCGCTGGCCGACAAGGACCTGGCAATGGATCGCACCATGATCCCGCTGGGCAGCTGCACCATGAAGCTCAACGCCACCGCCGAAATGATCCCGGTGACCTGGCCCGAGTTCGGCGCGATCCATCCGCTGGCCCCGGCCGAGCAGTCGGCCGGTTACGCGCAGCTGATCGAGGAGCTGGAAGCGATGCTGGTCGAATGCACCGGCTACGACGCGGTGAGCCTGCAGCCCAACTCCGGCGCGCAAGGCGAGTACGCAGGCCTGCTGGCGATCCGTGCCTATCACCGCGCGCGCGGTGAAGCGCATCGCGACATCTGCCTGATTCCCGAATCCGCGCACGGCACCAACCCGGCGTCGGCGCAGATGTGCGGCATGACCGTGGTCGTGACCAAGTGCGATGCCAACGGCAATGTCGATGTCGACGACATCCGCGCCAAGGCGGAAAAGTACTCCGAGCGTCTGGCCGCGTTGATGATCACCTACCCGTCCACCCACGGCGTGTTCGAAGAGGACGTGGTGGCGATCTGCGAAGCCGTGCACGCGCATGGCGGCCAGGTCTACACCGACGGCGCCAACATGAATGCCCTGGTCGGCGTGGCCAAGCCCGGCAAGTGGGGCTCGGACGTGTCGCACCTGAACCTGCACAAGACCTTCTGCATTCCGCATGGCGGCGGCGGCCCGGGTGTGGGCCCGTGCGCG
Organism: Xanthomonas sp. NCPPB 1826; assembly: GCF_056725285.1. NCBI lineage: Bacteria > Pseudomonadati > Pseudomonadota > Gammaproteobacteria > Lysobacterales > Lysobacteraceae > Xanthomonas > Xanthomonas sp. NCPPB 1826. The sequence goes on along the minus strand of NZ_CM161521.1, from coordinate 1,458,433 downwards.
GTGAAGTCGCATCTGGCGCCCTATCTGCCCAAGACGCTGGGCGGCGAAGGCGACGTCGGCATGGTCAGCGCCGCCAGCTACGGCTCGGCCTCGATCCTGCCGATCAGCTGGATGTACGTGACCATGATGGGCAGCGGCGGCCTGCGCAAGGCGACCCAGGTGGCCCTGCTCAATGCCAACTACATCGCCAAGCGCTTGGCACCGCACTACAAGACGCTGTACACCGGCCGCAACGGCCTGGTGGCACACGAGTGCATCCTCGACATCCGCCCGCTGGAAAAGACCAGCGGCATCGGCGCCGAAGACATCGCCAAGCGCCTGATCGACTTCGGCTTCCACGCGCCGACGCTGAGCTTCCCGGTCGCCGGCACCTTGATGGTGGAGCCGACCGAAAGCGAATCGCAGCACGAACTGGACCGCTTCATCGACGCAATGATCCAGATCCGCGAAGAGATCCGCGCCATCGAAGACGGCCGCCTGGACCGCGACGACAACCCGCTCAAGCACGCCCCGCACACCGCCACCCAGGTGTCGGCCAGCGAGTGGACCCACGCCTACCCGCGCGAACTGGCCGCCTTCCCGTTGCCCAGCCTCAAGCAGCAGAAGTACTGGCCGCCGGTGGCGCGCGTGGACAACGTCTACGGCGACAAGAACGTGATGTGTGCCTGCATCCCGGTGGATGCGTACAAGGACGACGTGGAAGCGTAAGCGCCACCACCAGGTAGAAGCGAAACCCAGCCGGTCACACGGCTGGGTTTTTTGTTGCCGTGCCGGGACAGGCAGGCGCTGCAGCCACCACAGGTTTTGCGTTTGTCACAGCCAGGGCGATAGCCGGCTCTTCATGGGCAGCGATGAAAGATTGCCCTCCGGCGCGTGCTGCGCTCATCGCACCGCACTCGACCAGGCGACAGCGATGCCATCTGCCCCTCGCCAGCGGATGCATCGACACTTCGTGCAGGACGACTGCGCCAGTAGGTACACATGCGCCGCAGGCAGCGATACCCGCTCACTCCCCGGCAACGCGTGTACCCGGCCGTCTCATGCCGGAGCCCTACCCACCACCACACGTTTGCCTGCCCTACACGTGCGGTGGAGATGATGGCGGACGTCCTCACGCACACGGCAGACCTGCGCATGCTTCAGCTGAAACACTTCGGCATCCTCCTGCTGGTGGCCTGCACGCTGACCGCGTGCGCGCCACGCCGCCCTGGCGAGGTGCCGGGGCTGGTGCACGCGGCCGATGCGCAGGCCGAGGTGGTACAGACCGATGCCGGCGCGATCCGCGGAGTCGCCGGCGCGCAGGGGCGAGTGTTCTTGGGCGTGCCGTTCGCCGCGCCGCCGGTGGGCGCATTGCGCTTTCGCGCGCCGCAGGCGGCGCCAGCCTGGAAGGGAGTCCGCGATGCCACCCAGGCCGGGCCGGCGTGCCTGCCGCGTTATCGCTTCGGGCAGAAGCAGGTGTCCGAGGATTGCCTCACCCTCAACGTCTATGCGCCACCCGGCCCTGCGCCGGCGCATCCGCGCGCAGTGATGGTGTGGATCTACGGTGGCGCGCTGGAGCTGGGCAGCAATGTCGACTACGACCTGAGTGCATTGGCGGCGCGGCAGAACGTCATCGTGGTGGCGCCCAATTACCGGCTGGGGGTGTTCGGTTTCTTCGCGCATCCGGCGCTGCGTGGCGAAGGCGAAGGCGAAGGCGCATATGCATTGCTCGATCAACAGGCTGCATTGCGTTGGGTCAGGCGCAATATCGCCGCCTTCGGTGGCGATGCGCACAACGTCACTGTGTTCGGCGAATCGGCCGGTGCCTGGAGCATCTGCTATCAACTGGCCGCACCGGGCGCGGCCGGCCTGTTCCAACGTGCAATTCTGCAAAGCGGCAGTTGCCTGGCCAGCGATTCCAGCCTGCCGCGTGCCGAGGCCGAGCGCGGCGGTGTGCGCATGGCGCAGACGCTTGGCTGCGAGCGCGCAGGCGATGTTGCCGCGTGCCTGCGCGCATTGCCCGCCGACAGCGTGGCCGACGCAAAACCGCAGCGCCGTGGCCTGACCGGCAGCGATGCGTGGGCGCCGATGTCCGGCGGCGAGGTGTTGCCGTTGCCGCCCGCCAAGGCGATCGCCAACCTGCAACATGCGCAGGTGCCGGTGCTGATCGGCACCAACCGCAACGAAGGGCGACTGTTTGCGCAGCTGCTGTCCTACATCGGCAAGCTCAACCTGCGCAGCGGTTATGAGGCACGCCTCAAGCGCATGCATGCCGACCCTAGCGCGATCATGGCGCGCTACGCGGACATTGCCGCGCAATCGCGCTGGGATGCGTTTGCCGACATCGTCACCGATGGCGGATTCGCCTGCCCGACGCGCCGGCTGGGCCAGGCCCTGCGCAGCCGCACGCCGGTGTATGCGTACGAATTCGACGACCCGCAAGCGCCTTACGGCCTGTTGCGCCTGCCGTTCTCGCATCCGCTGGGCGCATATCACGCGTCCGAGCTGGTGTACCTGTTTCAGCGTCCGTGGGTGCTCAGTGGCGCGCCGGCGTTCACGCCGGCGCAGCAGGCCTTCGCCGATACGCTGCAGGATTACTGGGGCGCGTTTGCACGCACCGGCGATCCGAACGGGGCTGGCCGTCCGCAATGGCCGCGCTTCGATGGCGACGCTCCGTTGACGCTGTCGCCCGGCAGGATCGGCGCAACGCCCGACTTCGCGCAACGGCATCGCTGCACGTTCTGGGATGCACAGGCAACGCTGACGCTACCGCACGCGACCGCAACGCCGGCACAGTCACCCTCGCATTGATCGCATCATCAGGAGCCACCCATGTCCGTTTCCACTCCATCCCCCTGCCCCACGGTGCGCCTGCGCAACGGACGCAGCGCGCCGGCACTCGGGCTCGGCTCGTGGAATCTGGGCCAGGGACGACACCCGCCGCAGCAGGAGATCGATGCGCTGCAGACAGGCCAGCAGTTGGGCATGCGCCTGATCGACACCGCCGAGATGTATGGCAATGGCCGGTCGGAGCAACTGATCGGCCAGGCCATGGATAGCGCACAGCGGCCTTATCTGGTGTCGAAGGTGCTGCCGAGCAATGCCAGCACGCGCGGCATCGCGCGTGCCTGCGAGGCCAGCCTGCAGCGGCTTGGCGTGCGCACGCTGGATCTGTATCTGCTGCACTGGCGCGGCGGCAGCGATCTGCGCGAAGTGGTCGATGCGTTCGAGGCCCTGCGCGATGCCGGCAAGATCCGCGACTGGGGCGTATCGAATTTCGATGTGGAGGACATGCAGGACCTGTGGGAGATCGAGGGCGGGCAGCATTGCCTGGTCAATCAGGTGCTGTATCACGCCGGTAGCCGCGGCATCGAGTTCGACCTGCTGCCGTGGTGCGCACAGCACGAGGTGACGGTGATGGCGTATTCGCCGCTGGGCAGCCGCGCATTGCTGGATCATCCGGTACTGCACGCGATCGGCGAGCGACGCGGCGTGGCCGCAACTGCGGTAGCGCTGGCATGGGCGATCCGCAGTGGCCAGGTCATTGCCATTCCCGAATCGGGAACGCCCGCGCATGTGCGCGCGAATGCAGCGGCGTGCACGTTGCACCTGGACGCGCAGGACCTTGCCGAACTGGACCGTGCGTTCCCGCCACCGACGCGCAAGCAGCCGCTGGACCTGCTGTAGTCGGCATGTAACGGTCGCGTTCGCTGCATGCGTTTGCAGACCGTGCATCGGTGTATTGCGTGACAGACACATCGGGCAGCTGCGATCTAGCGCAAGCTTTTGGCTGCATGTGAGTATTCGTTCGCATGCAGACACGCGCACTTAACAGCGCCACTCCCAGGCTCAGTGGATCAGCCCGCATCTCAAGCCCGCCAGAGTGGAGTCCCATGCCCAAGTCCCCCAGCAAGTCCGCGCAACTTCCGTCCACCGCTGCTGTCAGCGCAACTCCCGAAACGTTGCGCGGCACGGGCGATGAATTGCATCAGAAGGCCGGCGGCACGCATCCGCAGCTGACCACCAACCAGGGCATTCCGGTTGGCGACAACCAGAACTCGCTGCGCGCCACGCCGCGCGGGCCGACGTTGCTGGAAGACTTCATCCTGCGCGAGAAGATCACCCACTTTGATCACGAGCGCATCCCCGAGCGCATCGTGCACGCACGCGGTAGCGCGGCTCATGGCTATTTCGAGCTGACCAAGTCGTTGAGCCAGTACACCACTGCCAAGATCTTCACCGAAGTCGGCGAAAAGACGCCGTTGTTCACGCGTTTTTCCACCGTTGCCGGTGGTGCCGGCTCGGTGGACACGCCGCGCGACGTGCGCGGGTTTGCGGTGAAGTTCTACACCAAGGAAGGCAACTGGGATCTGGTGGGCAACAACATCCCGGTGTTCTTCATCCAGGACTCGATGAAGTTCCCGGACCTGATCCACGCGGTGAAGATGGAGCCGGACCGCGGTTTCCCGCAGGCCGCCAGTGCGCACGACACCTTCTGGGATTTCATCTCGCTGAGCCCCGAGTCGATGCACATGATCATGTGGGCGATGAGCGACCGCACCATTCCGCGCTCGCTGCGCATGATCGAAGGCTTCGGCATCCACAGCTTCCGTTTCCTCAATGAAAAGGGCGACAGCACCTTCGTCAAGTTCCATTGGCGCCCCAAGCTCGGCCTGCAGTCCACGATCTGGGATGAGGCAGTGAAGATCGCCGGCGCCGACCAGGACTTCCATCGTCGCGATCTGTTCGAATCGATCCAGAGCGGCGACTTCCCGGAGTGGGAGCTGGGCGTGCAGCTGTTCACCGAGGCGGAAGCCGATGCATTCCCGTTCGATCACCTGGATTCGACCAAGGTCATTCCGGAAGAACTGGTGCCGCTGCAGATCGTCGGCCGCATGGTGCTGGACCGCTGGCCGGACAACTTCTTCGCAGAGACCGAGCAGGTGGCGTACTGCCCGGCCAACATCGTGCCCGGCATCGACTTCAGCAACGATCCGCTGCTGCAGGGCCGCCTGTTCTCGTATCTGGACACGCAGCTGAGCCGCCTGGGTGGACCGAACTTCCACCAGATCCCGGTCAATGCGCCCAAGTGCCCGTTCGCCAACAACCAGCGCGACGGCCATATGCAGATGGGCGTCCCCAAGGGCCGTGTCGCCTACGAACCCAGCTCGTTGCAGGCCGATGCGCCGCGTGAGGCGCTGCGTGGATTCCCCAGCCATGCGACACCGGCCGAAGATGGCGCCAAGGGCCGCGTACGCGCAGCAAGCTTTGCCGATCACTACAGCCAGGCACGCATGTTCTTCCGCAGCCAGACCGCACCGGAACAGGCGCATATGGCATCGGCGCTGGTGTTCGAGTTGTCCAAGGTGGAAACCGCGCACGTGCGCGAAGCCATCGTCGGCCACCTGCGTCACATCGACCCGACGCTGGCACAGCGCGTGGCCGATGGCATGGGCATGACCACGTTGCCGCCGGCACCGCCGGCTGCGGTCGCACCGACCGACATGCCGCTGTCGCCCGCCTTGCAGCTGATCGGCAAGATGAAGGACACCTTGCAGGGCCGCACGGTCGGCATCCTGATTCACGACGGCTCCGATGCAGCGACGATCAAGGCGGTGCGCAAGGCCGCCGAAGCCGCCGGTGCCACAGTCAAGATCGTCGCGCCGAAACTGGGTGGCGCCAAGCTCAGCGACGGCAAGCAACTGGCTGCCGATGGTCAATTGGCCGGCACACCTTCGGTGGTGTTCGATGCGGTGGCGGTGGTGTTGTCGTCGGAAGCTGCCAAGGCGCTGACACGCGAATCGGCGGCGCTGGATTTCGTCAGCAATGCGTGGGCGCATCTGAAGGCAATCGCCTTCGACGATGGCGCGCAGCTGCTGCTGAAGGCCGGCAATGTCGGCAAGGACGCTGGCGTGATCGCGGCGGCAGACACCAAGGCATTCATCACTGCCGCCAAGACCCGCCAGTGGGCACGCGAACCGAAGGTGCGCATGCTGGCGTAACCGCATCCGCATGGGCTGCACAGGCTTGGGCGCGAACGACTTCTACGTCGTTCGCGCCCAAGTCGTTTATGCGGGTAGCAACTCATCTTCAGCAGTAGATCAACGCGTCCTGTGCAACGGCCGGCCTTCAGCCATTCTTTTGGCCGCGTCTACTAAACAACGCTGCGACTTGGAATCCTGGCTGTCTTTATGTCGTTGCGCGGTCGTGTCTTTGGGGTGTCGGCGCGCGCGGCCAGCTCGGCAGTAGAGCAGCGGACTGCGGTCTGGCTGCAGGGCCCTTGCCCGCCCACCACCGCAGGACACGCCGCAAGTACGTCCCTGTAGGCTCTTACGCGGCCACCGACTAACTCTCTGACACCGCGTCCTCGACTGACTGAGCATTGGCTTAGGTATCTGATCGCGCCCAAGCGCTGCCATGGTTTGAAGTCTCGATTGCTTCGGGCACGTTGTCCTGAGTACTGGACACTACGGATAGATCAGGTACAAAGCGGCTGATTTGCGGTTTGGCCGCAAGGCCCTTGCCCGCCCACCATCGCGGGACACGCCGCAAGTACGTCCGTGTAGGCGCTCACGCGGCATCCATGCCGCGTAAGGTCCCGCGACGGTGAGCGGGCAAGGACCAGTCGAGAGGGTCGGTGCGCAAAGTTAAGAGCAGTGCACGATGCGCATTGTTCGCTACTGATGTGCCGGCGCAATGCCGGACGCACGTCGAGCGATAGGCAGCTTTTCATGCGGCCACCGATCAACTGTCTGGTGCGGTGCCCTCGGCGGTTGCGGGACCGTGTGGCGGCATGGATGCCGCCAAGGAGCCTTATCTGTTCAGATTCTGCCAGTCTGGGTGTCGAGAGCCGACGTGGGCCACCGTTAGAGCCTAGATCATTGCCGATCGTCGTGGAGACAGGTGCCCACGTCGGTTTCTCCCCCGTATCGCCCGAACAGTTGCCAGTGTTGCCACGCGTAGACGTAAGGCTGGGCAGGCGGGGGAGCTCTCGACCCTTTAAGCCTAACGGAGTTCACCCATGAACGGCATCGGGATTGATGTGTGCAAGGCCATGTTGGATGTGGCCGTCCATCGCGGCCCTTTCGAGCGGTTTCACAACACACCCGCGGGCCATCGCAAGCTTCTGTCCTGGCTGGCGACGCAGCAGGTTGGCCAGGTTGTCCTGGAGGCGTCTGGCGGTTACGAACAGCAGATACTGGATGCCCTGTTCGACGCCGGTCACCAAGTCGTGCGGGCCGATGCGTACCGCTGCCAGGCCTTCGCTGCTGCCACCGGTTTGCCGGCAAAAACAGATCGCCTGGATGCGACCAATCTGGCCTGCATGGCGGCCACCCTTGAGCTGCGTGCCTATCAGCCGATGGAGCCTTGGCGGCGAAAGCTGCGCGAGTTCGTGCGTGCGCGACAGCAGCTTGTGGACCTGGCAACAAGCGCGCAAAACCAGTTGGAACAGGGGACGGACACCAGCTTACGCCGCCTGCTGCAGGCCAATATCACGCAGATGAAAAAGCACTGCGTGCGACTGGAAAAACACATCGCCGAACAGGTCCGCCAGCAACCGCAGTTGGAAGCGATGCGTTCGTTTAAAGGCGTCGGAGCGATCCTGCAAGCGGTGATCGCCAGTTATCTGCCGGAGCTGGGCACCCTTGATGGCAAGGCCATTGCCAAGCTGGTCGGCGTCGCTCCCATCGCCCACGATAGCGGCACCACACGCGGCATCCGCAGGATCGGCGGCGGGCGGATCGAGGTGCGCAACGTGCTGTACATGGCCTGCCTGTCGGCCATCCAGCACGAGCCCCAGATCCGGGAGTTTTATCGGTCGCTGCGGGCACGCGGAAAGCCCGGCAAGGTCGCCGTCGTGGCGGCGATGCGCAAGATGCTGGTCATCCTCAACGCCCGCGCCAGAGATGCGCTAGGCGGACAGGCCCAAGCCATCCCGACCTGAGTGTCAATGCGCTCGATGGGGCCATGGCTGCCGACAGGCGGCCAGCACCACCGTGCCCGGCTTGCGGAGCGGCAGAGCCACTCCAACAACACAGTTGCTCCATGGACGGATTCACGGCGTGTCCCGCAAGCGGTGAGGGCCCCGCACACTCGACGAACCAGGCTTTTGACTGCATCTACCAAACGAGGATGCAACCCGGAATCCCGATGGATTCACGCAGTTCCCCGCAAGCATTACAGAAGAGCCATGCTCGGCTAACTCAGCAGCTGAGCAGTCGTCTTGTCGGATGCACTAAGCCGGTTCGGCAGGAAACTGCGCCGCGTTCGCCAGGGCGCGGTACTCGCGTGGCGTCATGCCGACCGCCAGCTTGAACTGCCGTGCGAAGGCACTCTGATCGCTGAAACCGCAGGCATGCCCGATTTCGGTGAGGCTCTTGTTTCCGTGCAGCAGATGCATCGCCATCTGCAGGCGTAGCTTGGCCAGCACCTGTTGCGGGGTGAGTTGGAACACCTTGCGGAACGAGCGTTGCAGCTTGGACATCGAAAACCCGGTGATCTCCACCAGCGCCTGCATGCGTACGTTCTGCGCGTAGTTGGCGTTGAGGTACGCCAGCGCGAGCCGCAGTTTTTCGTACTGCGATTCGTGCCCGTCCTGCGGCCCCAGATCGCGCGAGATGCCGATGATGCCCTGCACCTTGCCGTCGACCAGCAGCGGACGTTTGCAGGTCAGGCACCAGCCCGGTTCGCGGTTGGCGAACAGATGCAGTTCCAGCAGGTTGTCGATCACTTCCCCGGCCAGCACCTGCTCGTCCTGATTGGCGTAGTTGGCGCCCAGCCCGCTGGGATAGACCTCGGCAACGCGCTTGCCGATCAATTCCTTGCGCGATTTCAGGCCCAGGCGCCGCAGCATGGTCTGGTTGACGTGGGTATAGCGGCCCTCGCGATCCTTGACGAAGAACAGCACGTCCGGCACGGCATCGAACAACGCTTCCAGATCGGCAGGATCGATGCTCTTCATGGAGGTCATGCGGGACTGGACTCGGGATCAGGAAAGACGCAGCTGGCGCTGACGCGCGCCACCGGTGCAGGCCGCAGCGCGTGCAGCGCCATGATACGCCGCGCGTCTCAGACGCCGGCGCACTGCGCTCAACGCGGGTTGTCCGCCACCTTGGACGCGGCCGGCGCAGCCTTGCTGTCCACCGCCGCTGCGGTGGGGTTGCCGATGCGATCCAGCGGCACCTGCTGCGCGCGCCAGCCACTGACCACCGCCGCACCGGACTGCGAGCCGACCTGCACCTGCAGGCGCGCACTGCCGCCGGGCGCGATGAACTCGACGGCGCAATCGCCGGCGGCCATACAGCTGTCGGCGGCAAGCGGATCCACCAGCTGCCAGCCCTGCTCCATCACCGCCTGCGCAAACGCGCGGTAGCCCATGCCGGACTTCAGCGTGGCCGGCAGTGGCACAGCCGGATCGCTGGCCACCGCATCGGTGCCAACTGCGGCAGTCGCAGACACCGGCGCGCGCGCAGGCACGGCCGTGGGCCGCGATGCGGCATTCAGGGCAGGACTACAGACGAGGGCGAGCGCCCACAACGAGGGGCGGAACAAGGTGCGCATGCAAACGGTCCTTGCGATCCTGGCAGGGAGCTGAGGAAGTTAAAGAATCGCTATTTTGACATGGCTTGCGTGTACTGCGGCACTGCTGGCTCATGCTGGCATTCAGCCAGATGCGGTGATCCAGGCCATCTCCGGTGCTGCAAGCGAACTCATCCAGACGTCGGCGCTGTCAGCGCACAACGCGGCACCTGCGGAGATCGTCTTGCGGGCGAAGCGCGACTGCGCAGACGTCGGGTTGAAGACCGGATCATTCCCTTCCATGGCCGGCACGGCGCAGAGTCGCCATCTCCGCAAGCCCGTTGCATCATTGCGGTTTGATCTTGGAGTACCCGATGCCCGACACCACCTCCCCGTCTATGCGGTCGGCCAGCTCTGGCGCTGCCGTGGGCGCACCGCAACCGAGACCCCGCTGCTGCTGATCAACCAGATCGATGTGCATCCCCACGGCGGCCAGATCCTGCACGTGAGCATCAGCGACATCCAGGTACGTCACGCCGGATTGCCCGATGGGATCCTGGACGCGTTGCCGCACATCCCGGTGATCGCGCAGACCCTGGAGCGCAGCGCTGCCGAACACGTCGGCACTGCCGCGCCCAATCAGGATTACCTGCCGGGCTATGCAGAATGGAAGGCCGCCTTCGACGCCGGCAATGCCGGCTCGTTCGGCATCGCAGTGGCGGAGATCCTGCAGATCGTGGAAGGCCAGTTGGCCAAACGCGATCAGCTGCCGAACTGAGCAAAGCGAACAACCCTGCGACCGCATCAAAGGCCGAGGTCTCACGCGTCATCGCCGCACCAACCGGCACGCCGCTCCAGGCGGCGTGCCGGTCGCGACCTCACTGGCCGATATGCTGCTTCAGCCAGCTGTTGACGGTGTCGTGCCACAGCACGCTGTTGTCCGGCTTGAGCACCCAGTGGTTCTCGTCCGGGAAGTACAGGAACTTGGAGTCGATGCCCTTGCGCTGCAGCGCGGTGAACGCGGCCAGGCCCTGCTCGACCGGGATGCGGAAATCCTGCTGGCCGTGGATGACCAGCATCGGCACCTTCCACTTGTCCACGTGCAGCACCGGGTTGAACTTCTCGTAGCCGGCCGGGTTCTGCCACGGCGTGCCGCCGTTTTCCCATTCGCTGAACCACAGCTCCTCGGTGGCGTAGCCCATGGTGCGGTTGTCGAACACGCCGTCGTGGTCGACCAGGCACTTCCACGGCTGATTCCAGTTGCCCGCCATCCAATAGACCATGTAGCCGCCATAGCTGGCACCCAGCGCGCAGGCCTTGTCGCCATTGAGGAAACCGTACTGCTTCTGCGCGGCGGTCCAGCCCTTCTGCAGGTCTTCCAGCGGGCGGTCGCCCCAATGCTGGCTGATCGCATCGGTGAATTCCTGGCCGTAGCCGGTGGAGCCGTGGAAGTCGATCATCACCACCGCATAGCCCTGGCCGGCGTATGTCTGCGGATTCCAGCGGTTGCTCCAGCCGTTGCCGAAGCTGCCCTGCGGCCCGCCGTGGATCAGGAATGCCACCGGGTAGGTCTTGCCTTCCTGATAGTTGTACGGCTTGACCACATAGCCGTGCACAATGTCGTTGTTCCAGCCCTTGAACTGGAACTGCTCGTAGTCGCCGAACTGCACCTCCGGCAGCAGCTCGCCGGCGCTCTGGGTGATCGCACGCAGGCCCTGGCCCTGCACGTCGCTGACAAAGACCTGGTCGCCGCTCTTGAGCGAGTTGCGGGTGAACGCCAGCGTGTTGCCGGCCAGGGTCGGCGCATGCACGCTGCCCTCGCCCACCAGCTTGGTCGCCTGGCCGCTGGCGATGTCGATCTTGAACAACGGATGCTCGCCGAGGTCATCGGCGCTGGTGTAGAGGCTGGCGCCATCGGCGCTCAAGACGATCTCGCCGGCCGAGCGGTCCCACTTGGGGGCGATCTCGCGGCTCTTGCCGCTGGCCACGTCCATCGCCATCAGGCCGAAGCGGTCGGCTTCGAAACCGGGGCGCTTCATCGCGCGGTAGTACAGCGTCCTGCCGTCGCTGCTGAACACCGGGCCGGCATCCCAGGCCGGGTTGGACGCGGTCAGATTGACCGGCGCGGCCTTGCCGGCCGCATCCAGGCGGTACAGGTCGAAGTTGGTCTGCCACGGCTCGTCGTTGCCGGTGGGCTTGGCGCCGGCGGTTGCCTTCTTGCCGGTTTCCGGCCCGTGCGGCTGCGGCACGCGCACGCTGGCCACCACACTGCCGCCGTCGGGCGACCAGGCGTAATCGTCGTTGCCGCCGAACGGCTTGGAGGGCGCATCGCCGGCCAGCGTGGCGCTGATCGCCGAGGCACCGGCCACGACCTTGCCGCCGGCAGCCGGCAGGTCGGCGACGAACAAGGTGTTGCGGCGGCCATCGTTCCAGGTATCCCAATGCCGCACGAACAACTGGTCATAGACCACGCCGCTGGCCTTGGCGCTCTTGAGGTTGGCGAGCTTGCTCTTGGTGCAACCCAGGTCCGAGCCGCAGTCCTGGAACACGCCGGCACTGAAGGCGATGCGCTTGCCGTCGGGCGAGAGCTTGTAGCTGTCCACATCCACCGCAAAGGCGGTCAACTGCTGCGGTGCGCCGCCGGCCAGCGGCTGCGCGTACAGCTGCTGCGTACCGGATTTACTGCTGAGGAAGTACACCGTCTTGCCGTCCGGCGACAGCGCCGGGCTGTTGACGTTCCAGCCGTCGGGAGTGAGCCGCCTGGGCGGCGCGGCATCGCGGGTACGCAGATTGCGCGTCCACAGGCCGGTGGCCGGCTTGCCGTTGCTGCTCTTGGCCTGCCGCTTGGCGAACACCAGCACGCTGCCGTCGGGGCTGAGCGTGGGCGAAGACACCCGGTCCAGCGCGACCATGTCGCGCACATCGAATCCGCGCGCAGCGGCAAGACTTGGCAAGGCGGTCAACAGACACAGGGGCAGCACGGCGTAACAAAGCTTCATCGAGAGTTCCTGCAACGGCAAAACGTCGATGGTAGGCGTTGCTGCGGCGCACGCGCAAAGGCACAAGGTCATGCACCCGCAGGCGCCGCACGTGGCCGCCCTGCAAGGCGCCGAATGCGCACAGCGCGCAGTGCGCCGTGCGGCAACGGCGCGCCACGCTGCGGGCACGCACTCAGAACGTGAGTTTGGCCTGCAGCCCGACCACCACTGCGTTGCGCGTGTGGGTATAGGCGTAGGTCCCGGGGTTGACGATGTATTGCAGGTCCGGGCGCAACATCAGCCACGGCGTGATCTGCGCGCTGTAGGCGAGCTCGTAGAGCTCTTCGGCAGCGCTCAGCCCGACCAGTGGCGAATCGGCCGCCGCGCCGGCATCGATCAGTTCTGCGCGGCGTGCATCGAGCAGCCGATGATTGATCCTGCCGGCCACATAGCCGAGTGCGATGCGGTCCTGCGTGCGTGTGCCGATGCCCTGGTACACCCCGCCAACCGAATACCACCGTGTCATCAGCGCACTGTCGTGGTCGCTGGCCATGTACTGGGCGAATCCGGTCAGGCCGATGCTGGGGTCCGCTCCCGGGGTGAACAGTTTCTGTTCGACCAGCAGATAGGCGCCGTCGCGGCCGGTGCTGCGGCTGGTGTCCAGCCCACGCCTGGGCACCGACGAGGAATCGTAGTAGCCACCGAACTTGTACACGCCCGGGTAGCGCGCGGCGGCCGGCTTCCAGGTAAATTCGAGCGGGAAGATCGCACCGGTGGTGCCGCTGGCGAACGGCTCGAACGCATAGGTATCGCGGGCACCGAAGCCCAGATTCGGGTTGACCTGAAACCAGCCGGCATGCAGGTTGAGCTGCGGGGTCAGCTGCTGCGCGCCTTCGATGCCCCAGCGCGCGGCCGGATAGTTGTACCAGCCGCTATTGGCCGAAAACGCCAGCGGATGCGCGCAGAACGCGGCATTGACGAAGTTCACCAGCAACGTGTGCGAAGCGAACTGGTTGCCCATCGCATAGAAGCCCAGTTTCAGATACGTCCTGCCCTGGTTGAAGCTGCGGTCGTAGCTGAACTCGCTCAGGCGGGTGTACTGGCCTCCGTACACTTCCTGGATGGGGAAGCGATTGCCGACCAGGTCAGCGGAGGTGCTGCGGCCGCGGCGGTCGTTGATGGTGACATGCAGGCTGCCACCGCCCCAGCCGGCGAGTTTGGCCATGTCCAGATCCACGCCCACCCGCAGTTGCTGCGCATAGCGCGCGCTGGTGTTTTCGTAGCCGCCATCCACCACGCCAAACGTCTCGGACACGTAGTCGCCGCGGACGCTCACGCCTTGCTCGGTCCAGGCTGACCGGCGCCCACCCCAGTCGCCGGTCAGCGTGGTATCGCCCGCGGCGACTGCGGTGGCCGGCAGTGCCAGCAACAAGGCGTAGCCCAGCGCACTGCGGCGCGGGAGGAAAGACAGACGATGCATCGTGGTCCTCTGATCGGGGCAGCGTGCACGGCCATCGGTGCCGATGCATGGCGGTGTGCCAAAGCGCCGCTGCGGTAACGGGAGCGTTGGCCGGGATGTGCGAGACACCCGGCCGTCGGGTTACAGCCAACAGCGGCTGACGCGAGTGCGCAGCCGTCAGGCGCGCGCGAGGTTTGTCGGCCGCTCCGTGACCACGCCGACGCAGCTGCCGACGTGGTCACGGGTGGGCGGTGTCAGTGCGCGTCAGGCAAGCTGTAGGCGATCACGTTATCGCCACGATCGGGCGACTGCCGCGCACCGCCGGCACTGATCACCACGTACTGCTTACCGGTCTTGTGCGAGACGTAGGTCATCGGCCCGCCCTGACTGCCGACCGGCAAGCGGCCCTTCCAGAGTTCCTTGCCGGTGGCACTGTCGAACGCGCGCAGGTAGTAGTCCTGGGTGCCGGCGATGAACACGAGCCCGCCCTGGGTGGACAGCGTGCCGCCCAGCGTCGGCATGCCGATCGGGATCGGCAGATGCATCTTGATGCCGAACGGGCCGGTGTCCTGCACCGTCCCCACCGGCACCTGCCAGGCGATGCTGCGCGTCTTGAGGTCGATCGCGCTGAGCGTGCCGTACGGCGGCGCCTGGCACGGAATGCCCAGCGCCGACAGGAAGCGGTTCTTGTTGACCGCATACGGCGTGCCCTTCAGCGGCACCGCGCCCATGCCGGTATTGACGGCCTCGCCGCCACCGGCCGCCTCGGCCTTGCGGGTGTCGGCAGGAATCATCTGCACCCACAAGCCCAGGCGCATATCGTTGGCGAAGATGACGTCATGCACCGGGTCGGTCGACAGGCCTCCCCAGTTCATGCCGCCCAGCGAGCCGGGGAAACTCAGCGAGACATCGGTGCCCGGCGCGGTGTACAGGCCTTCATAACGCATCTGCTTGAACGCGATGCGGCACAGCATCTGGTCGATCGCAGTGGCGCCCCACATGTCCGATTCGGTCAGGTGCTTGGTGCCGATCTGCGGCATGCCGACCGACAGCGGCTGGGTCGGCGCGTACTGCTCGTGCGCAATATCCGAGCCTTTCACCGGTACTTCCCTGACCTCGGTCAGCGGTTTGCCGGTGGCACGATCGAGCACGTAGATCTGCCCGGCCTTGGTGCCGATGACCACCGCCGGAGTGTGGCTGCCGTCCTGGTTGGGGAAGTCGATCAGACTGGGCTGCATCGGCAGGTCGAAGTCCCACAGATCGTTGTGCACAGTCTGATAGACCCACTTCTCCGCACCGGTGGTGGCATCCAGCGCCAGCACCGAGGCGCCGTAACGGTGATCGAGCGCGGTGCGCTCGGCGCCGTACAGATCGGTCGACGGCCCGCCCAGCGGCAGGAACACGGTGTTCATCGCCGCGTCGTAGGACATCGGTGCCCATACGTTCGGCGTGCTGCGCACATAGCTGCTGCCGGCGGCCGGCGCCTGGCGATCGTGCGGATTGCCCGGGTCGAAGGCCCAGCGCTGCGCGCCGGTCACCACATCGAAACCGCGCACCACGCCACCAGGCATGTCGGTCTGCACGTTGTCGGCCACGCGCCCGCCCACCACCACGGTGCTGCCGGCCACCAGTGGCGGCGAGGTCAGCTGGTAGAACGGATCCGGCGCAGCGCCCAGGCCGGCCTTGAGATCGACCTGACCGTTGCTGCCGAAGCCCTGGCAGAACGCGCCGGTGTCCGCATCCACCGCGATCAGGCGACCATCGATGGTGTTGGTGAACAGGCGGCGACGGCAGTTGGCGTCCTGCGCCACCGTCACTGCGGCGATCGGCGAGGGATTGGCCACGCTCGGTGCCGGCAACGCCGCGTCGGCGTCGAAGTAGCCCAGGCCACGGCAGCGCTGCCAGACCGACGAGGTCGCATTGATCTCGCGCCGCCACAGCTGCTTGCCGGTGCTGGCGTCGAGCGCAATCAGATTGTTGTGCGGTGTGCACAGGAACACCTTCTCGCCCACCTGCAGCGGGGTCAGCTGGTCTTCGGCACCGTTGCCGTCGCTGTTGGCGATCTCGCCGGTGTGGTAGGTCCAGGCGACCTGCAGCCGGTCGACGTTGCTGCGGTTGATCTGGTCCAGCGCAGCGAAGCGGCTGCCGCCATCGGTATTGCCGTAGGCCGACCAGTTTTGTTGCACGCTTCCAGGCGGCACCGCCGTCATGCCCGGCCCCGCGTTACCTGCGACCGGCGGATGCGGCACGAACATGCCACCGATCCCGGCCACTACCGCCAGCGCCAGCACCGTCGCCACGCCATAGGCCGTGCGCCCGGTCGGCAACGCCCGGCTGCGCCGCAGCGCTGGCCAGGCCAGTGCCACCAGCACGGCGAAGCCCGCAGGCAGCATCAGCCGCGAGACCAGCGGCCAGAACTCCAGCCCCGCATCCCACAGCGCCCACACCAGCGTCAGCGCGAAGGCGACGCCGTACACCAGCGCACCGGCCGGCCGACGCAGCACGATCAGCACCCCGGCCACGACGGTCGCCAGGCCCATCAGCAGGAAGTACCAGCTGCCGCCCAGGCTGGCCAACCTCGCGCCACCCAGCAGAAAGATCAGCCCCACCAGCGCGATCAGCATGCCCAGCACCAGCAGCAATGCCCGGCCCGGGACCGGCAACTTCGATTTCGTTTCCACGTTGCAACACCTCGATCAGGAGATTCCGCCCTGCACTGCGCCCGGCATTCCGATCTGGATGCTACAAGGTGCCCGCACGACGGCCAGTAGAGGCAGCATCACTGCCCACTTTCTGTCACTCCCCTCCCCGACCCGCGTACCTCTGGCGAGACCGGCACCGGCATGCCCGGCAGACTGACGACATAGTGTCGCACCGCACCGGGTAGTTATTACATATCTGAAGCGGTTACCTGCGGAACACTGCAGTCCGCACAGGCGCGGACCGCAGCGGCGTTTTGTGTGCGCAGCGCGCTGCGCGCGTTAGAAGCGGTGCGACATGCCCACATACACCTGCGCGTCCGGGGTGCGGTCGTTGAGGCCGAAATTGGCGCCCACATCCAGCTGCAGCAGCGGATTGAGCAGATACGCAGCGGCGATGTCGGCCGAATACTGCTCGATGGTCTGCGCCGGGTCGCGGTTGATCGAGGACCACACTTCCACCGCCATCGACAACTTGGAGGTGAGCGGATGCGCCAGGTTGATCGCGTTGATCAGCGCAACATGCTTGCCGCTGCCATCGCTGTCGGCCAACCAATCCACCTCGGGCCCGAAGGTCAGCGAGAAGCTGTTGGGCAGCGCGAAATTGATCGGCAATGCGACGCCGCCTTCCCACTCGTCGTTGCCCAGGCCGGTGCGCGCGGTCGGTGCCTTGACGAACGGCAGCAACGCCACGCTGGCGGTATCGCTTTCGTAGAAACGCGCCTTCATGCGCAGAAAGATATCGCCGCCGCCGCTCAGGCTGCTGCGCGCACCGGTGGCACGGTCGGTGGTCTTGACCTGCAGCTGCGGGGCCCAGTTGAGTTGCAGATCAATGCGGTCGCTGACGCCGTATTTGAGCGTGGGGTTGGTGAACACCGAGGTTTCGACGCGCGTGCCGGGCTGGCTGTCGCGGGTGTAGCTGCCGATGTCGGTTTCCAGCTGCCAGGCGCCGGTAGGCACGGTACAGGTGGAATTGGCCTTGGTCGGGCGATCGGTACACAGCGCCGCGTCGGTGGCCTCCTGTGCCTGCGCCTGCAGCGCAAGGCTGCACAGCACACCGGCCAGGGCGATGCTCAGCAAGGGGGCACGGCGTGCGCGGGTGGAACGATGGGAGTTAGCAGCAGTCAGCATTGCAGTGGTTTCCATGGCAAGACGCTGGCGAGATCGCGTGAACGGCCAGCAGTGGGAGGGGGAATGCGCGTGGATGTCGAACGACTGCATGGCCGCTGGAGGGCGGCGTGTTGCCAATCGATCTTATAGGCGTCGGCAGGTCCGAAAACGCCGTCGGTGACAAAAGCGGCCTCAACAGTGTGCGGATGTCGCACAGCGTGATGCGAGTCGCTTTTCCACACCCATCATTTATGGGGGTCAGGCGGTGCGATGAGCTGCGCCGTGGCGTGTCACCGGGATCGATCGAGGCATGCGGTCGCCGTGGTGCACCATCGGTGCGGGAGACGGCACGATACGGAGCAGCCGCATAAAGTCGCTATGCACGAGGCCTGGGTGGGGCGTAAAGCCGGCGCAAAGGCGCTGCGGTGGTACAGACGCGATGGCCTGAATGCTGTGCCTGCATTGCGCGATCGGCAAACGCTTGATGCGTTGGCGCAGTGCAGCTGCTCTCGTCGTGTCAGCTGATTAACCAGATGCGCCAACGACGTTGCCCTGCACCGGCAATGCAGGTCCGCTCACGGTGGCAATGCACGAGCTTGCAGGGATGTTCGAACTGGATATGCCGCTGTGCGGTCACGGCATCGATTCGGTGCACCATGCCGTGCCGGCATGCTGCTGCACTTGCGCGTTCGGCAACAGGGCCGCATTCGAACCGCGTCTGCGGCAAGGCAATCAGAACAGCGGCAATCCGGTTTTAATGCCACAACGAAAAACGGACACGCATACAGCGATGCGTGTCCGTCGAGAGGCAGCGCGCGGGCGCATGCCTTGGTGAAGCGTTACCCTCAGGCGGTCTGTTCGCCGCGCTTGCCGACGCGGTACAGCAGCCAGCCGACCAGGGCGAGGATCGCCAGGCCGAACCATTGGTTGAGCTGCAGGCTGGCCGGCAACGCCAGCACATCGGCGCGGCTGGACAGCACGATCGGCACCGCGATGGCGATCCCCATCAACGCCTCGCCGGTGATCAGGCCGGCGGCGAACAGCACGCCCGGGCGATGCACGCGGTCGCGGCCATCTTCGTCGTCGGCGCGGATCTTGTGGAAGCGCTCCACCAGGTGCGCGATCAGGCCGCCGAGGAAGATCGGCACCATCAGCTCCAGCGGCAGGTAGATACCGATCGCCGCCGCCAGCACCGGCACACGGAAGCGCTTGCCGGTCTTCTTCAGCCATTCGTCCAGCGCGATGATCGCCGCGCCCACGGCGGCACCGATGGCAATCATCGACCACGGCAGCTGCCCGCCGAACAGGCCCTTGGCGACCGAGGCCATCAGCGTGGCCTGCGGTGCAGCGAGCGAGTTGGGGTGCTGCGGCGTGGCCGGGCCGATGCCGTAGGCCTGCGCCAGCAGGTTCAACACCGGCGCCATGATCAGTGCGCAGGAAAACGCGCCGATGCCCAGCATCAGCTGCTGCTTCCACGGCGTGGCGCCGACCAGATAGCCGGCCTTGAGATCCTGCAGATTGTCGCCACCCACCGCTGCCGCGCAGCACACCACCGCACCGATCATGATCGCCGCCACCGCACCCAACGGCGCCGCGCCGATGCCGACCGGCACCAGACCATCCTTGCCGAGCAACAGCACCAGCACCGCCGAGGCGAACAGGATGGTGGAAATGGTGATGCCCGAGACCGGGTTGTTGGACGAGCCGATCAAGCCGGCCAGATAGCCGGACACCGACACGAACAGAAAGCCGGCCACGATCATGATGATGGTCATCGGGATCGACACGTGCCACTGCTGCACGATCGCCTGGTACAGGCCCAGCAACGGCAAGGTGCACAGCACCAGCGCCGCCAGCATCCACTTCATCGGCAGGTCGCGCTCGGTCTCGGCGACCACACCGCCACCGCTCTTGCGCGCGGCGGCAAAGCCGCTCTTGACGCCGGACAACAGCGACTTGCGCAGCGAGAACAGCGTCCATACGCCGCCGATCAGCATCGCGCCGACACCCAGGTAACGGATCTTCGCGCCCCAG
The DNA here is from genome assembly GCF_056725285.1 of Xanthomonas sp. NCPPB 1826. Classification (NCBI taxonomy): domain Bacteria; kingdom Pseudomonadati; phylum Pseudomonadota; class Gammaproteobacteria; order Lysobacterales; family Lysobacteraceae; genus Xanthomonas; species Xanthomonas sp. NCPPB 1826. The sequence goes on along the minus strand of NZ_CM161521.1, from coordinate 1,438,655 downwards.
ATGCCGAATGCCGCATCGGCCGCTGGCGCACCGACCAAGCTCTGCGCCAGGGCCGGGTCGCTGCCCATGAAGAACTGCTGATACAGCGGAATGGCGATATGCCAGGACAGGATCGACCCGGACAGCACCACGATGCCGACATTCAGGCCGACGATGTAGCCCACGCCCAGCAGCGCCGGCGACAGATTGGTGCCTAGATAGCCGACCAGCCGGCTGCTGCCCAGGTAGGTGGCCTGCGCCCAGGTGTCCGGGATCACCCGCAGGCCGCTGGCCGCACCCAGCTTGACCAGCGCGCCGATCGCACCGGACATCGCCAGGATCTTGAGGCCCGGGCCGGGGTTTTCACCGGCCTTGAGCACCTCGGCCGCCGCCTTGCCTTCGGGGAACGGCAGCGGGTCTTCGACGATCATCGAACGCCGCAACGGCACCGAGAACAGCACCCCGAGCAAGCCGCCCATGCCGGCGATGCCGAGCACCCACCAGTACTTGAAGTCCGGCCAGTAGCCCATGATCACCAACGCGGGGATGGTGAAGATCACCCCGGCCGCGATCGACGAACCGGCCGAGGCACCGGTCTGGACGATGTTGTTTTCCAGAATGGTGCCGCCGCCGAGCAGGCGCAGCACGCCCATCGAGACGACCGCAGCCGGAATGGCGGTGGCGATGGTCAGGCCGGCAAACAGGCCGAGATAGGCGTTGGCGGCCGAAAGCACCACCGCCAGCACGATGGCCAGCACGACGGCGCGGAAGGTGAGCTGGCGCGGCTGCGCGTCATGGCTCATGGGCAGTTCCCCTGTGGCAAAAAATCCGGACCACGCTAGCGCCTACACGGGGTTCCGTCCAGCTGCGCCGCGGCGTGACACTGTGCCTGCTGTGGCGGCTGGAATGCCCGGGGATGTAGCGACGGGGACAACAGGCGTGTACCAGCGTGTGTCGGCGACTGCATCGCGCATGCAGATCGCAAACGCATGAGGTCGCACGGTGTGGAGGTGGCGGACACTGCTGCATGGGCATGCAGACGACCGGTACATGGCGTCAGGATGCGGCGATGCGGTTTTGCGGCTTGTCGACCAACAGAGGGACGATGAGCGACGCGCGACGTGGCCGATAGGTGACAACGAGCGATGGACTCGTCATCACGTCCATCGCTCGTACCGGCGGTCGCCTGCCGCCCGTGCTGGCGGGACAGTGCGCTGATGAGGGGTCGCGGATGAGGCCGCGCGCCCGTAAGGCGACTAGTCTGCTGCTGCAGCGGCGGACACGCGTTGCCGTTACATCGCTATCGCCGTGATCACTGGACGCTGCCGTTTTTCCTGCACGTCAGGGATCTGCTGCCGGCGATGGTGCGTCAGCGGCTGCGCCGACGCTGGCGGCGTCGGCGCGGCTGTCCAATCAATGCAGCAGTTCGGCAAACGCGCGGTCGGCCTCGATCACGTCCGGCAATGCGGCGAACAAGGCATCCAGATCCACCGTGTCCATCAACGGACCGCGCACCGCCTCCAACGCCGCCGGCGTGGCGCCACCATGTGCACGCAGCGCGTCGGACACCTGCACCGCCTGGGCGACCAGCAGCGGCATCCGCGCACCTTCCGGGGCAGCGGCCGGGCGGACCTGATAGGCGATCGCTTCCTGGATGACGGCGGGCAGCTGCCAGCGACGCACCAGCTCGGCGCCGACTTCCGGGTAGCCGAAGCCCAACTGCAGGGTTTCTTCGGCGGCATGGCCGGCCGATGAGCTGTCGTGATTGATGCGGCTGGCGTAATCCGGCGCGCCGGACTGGATCAGCAGCTCGCCGATGTTGTGCATCATGCCGCAGGTAAACGCGGTTTCCGGATCCACGCCGTGCTGGCGCGCCAGCAGGCGGCAGATGCCGGCCACCTCGAAACTGTGCCGCCAGAACGCCTTCAGATCAAAGCCCGGGCCGGCGCGGAACGCGCCGGTCATCGCCGAGGCCAGCACCAGGGTGCGTAGCGTGTTGAAACCCAGCCGCATGGCCGCGTCTTCCACGCTGGTGGAGTCGCGCAATCCGTGGAAGCGCGCCGAATTGGCAAGCCGCAGCACCTTGGCGGCAATCACCGGATCGCGCTCGATGGTGTGCGCCAGCACATCGATGTTGGTTGCCGGATCGTCGAACCGGGCAATCAGGTCCTGCGCCACCTCGGGCACGGTGGGCAAGGTGTGCAACTGGTCGAACAACGCCTCCAACTTCATGATCGCCTCGTGGATGAAAGGTAAGCCAGCGCGGCCGCGCCAGCGTGCATGGTGTAGCACAGACCGGCCGGATGACGCTGCCCCGTCACGGCCGCTATTCACCCGCGCTTTTGCGTCGATCTGTACCGCGTGGCGTGCCGATGCTGCTGCACCGGGTTCGATCGCGAGTCTCAGGCGCGGCAACACGATTGCCGCCCCACAGGCATTGGCATCGGATGCGCGTGCCTGATGGCCAACGCGCCCACACACAAGCAGAAAGGCTCACGTTGATGGGCGACGTGGATGCGCGTGCCGTAGCAGGCGCGCGTCCGCGCCGTTTCAATGAAAATCGCGCGAGGGCAGCTGCATTTCGCCGAGCAGGTCGCTGAGGTCGTGCAGATCGCCGGCGATGAGATGCTCCACGCCGTCCACGCGCTCCCAGCGGCCGCGGACGGCCAGCAGGCGCGATTCCAGCAGTGCGCGGCGGCGGCGCAGCGCCAGGTGCGACCAGACGATGACGTTGATCATGCCGTGCTCGTCTTCCAGGGTGACGAAGATGGTGCCCTTGGCGGTGGCCGGGCGCTGGCGCTGGGTGACCAGGCCTGCGACATGCACGCCGCTGCCATGACGGCGGCCCTGCAGTTCGCGCAGGCCGAGGATGCGCCGCTGCCGCATCTGCGGGCGCAGCAGCGCCATCGGATGCTGGCGCAGACTCAGGCCGACCGAGCGGTAGTCGGCCAGGATCTCCTCGCCTGCGCGCGGTGCCGCAAACTCCACCGGGCGTTCCTGCGGGCTGCCCGGCAACAGCGGCCGACGCGCTTCCACGCCGGCCATCGCCCAGCGCGCGGCGTTGCGGTTGCCCACCATGCCCTGCAAGGCGCCGGCTTCGGCCAATGCCAGGCGCGCCTTTTCGTCGAGTGCGGCACGCAGGCATAGATCGCCGATATCGGCGAAGGCCCGCTGCGCGCGTGCCGCGGCAATGCGGTTGGCCACCACTTCCGATAATCCAGCGACCTGGCGCATGCCCAGCCGGATCGCCGGTTGTTCGCCGGGGTCTTGGTCGCTGCGCCAGGGCCGGCCACCGACCAGCGTGTTGTCCCAGACGCTGTGCAGCACATCCACCGGCAACACCTCCACGCGCGCGCGCTCGGGACTGCCACGGCGTGCGTCCTGCACGATCTGGCTGGCCGAGTAGAAGCCCATCGGCTGCGCATTGAGCAGCCCGCAGGCGAAGGCCGCCGGTTCATGCCGTTTGAGCCAGCAGCTGGCGTAGACAAGCTTGGCGAACGAGGCGGCGTGGCTCTGCGGGAAGCCGTAGGAGCCGAAGCCCTTGATCTGTTCGAAGATCTGGTCGATGAAGGTGGAGGCGTAGCCTTTGCCCTGCATGCGCTCGCGCACCCGCGCGCGGTGCTGTTCCATGTCGCCACCGCGCCGCCAGGCGGCCATCGAGCGGCGTAGATTATCCGCTTCGCTCTCGGTGTAATCGGCAGCGTGCATCAGCAGCTCCATCACCTGTTCCTGGAATAGCGGAACTCCAAGCGTCGGCTTGAGAATGTCCTCCACCTCTGGCGAGGGGTAGTTCACGTCCTCGCGCCCCTGCCGCCGGCGCAGATACGGGTGCACCATGTCGCCCTGGATCGGGCCGGGGCGCACGATCGCCACTTCGATCACCAGGTCGTAGAACACCGCAGGCTTGAGCCGCGGCAACATCGCCATCTGCGCGCGCGACTCGATCTGAAATACGCCCACGGTGTCGGCGCGCTGGATCATCTTGTAGGTCGGCTCGTCATTACCTGGCAGTGTGGCAATGCTGTAATCGCGCCCGCGGTGGCCGCGCACCAGCTCCAGCGTCTTGCGGATGCAGGTCAGCATGCCCAGCGCCAGGCAATCGACCTTGAGCAGCTTCATGGTTTCCAGATCATCCTTGTCCCACTGGATGATGGTGCGGTCGGCCATGGCGGCGTTTTCCACCGGCACCAGCAGCGACAGGGGTTCGTCGGAGATGACGAATCCGCCGACATGCTGCGACAGATGGCGCGGGTGATCGCGCAGTTGCTCGGTCACCGCAAGAATCTTGTTGATCAGCGGGTTGGCCAGATCGAACCCGGCCTCTTCGATGCGCTGTTCCATCGGCGTTTCGCCATTGCCCCAGCCATAGCAATTGGCCAGCAACGCGATCTGGTCCGGCGGCAGGCCGAACGCCTTGGCCACATCGCGCACGGCGCTCTTGCCGCGATAGCAGATCACCGTCGCCGCCAATGCCGCGCGTTCGCGGCCGTACTTGTTGTAGACGTACTGCAGCACCTCCTCGCGGCGTTGGTGCTCGAAATCGACGTCGATGTCCGGGGGCTCGTCGCGTTTTTCGGACAGGAAGCGCGCCATCAACAGACGCGTTTCATCCGGGTTGACCGCGGTGATGCCCAACGCATAACACACCGCCGAGTTGGCCGATGAGCCACGGCCCTGGCAGAGAATGTGCTGTTCGCGGGCGAAGCGCACCACGTCCTGCACGGTGAGAAAGAAGGCCTCGTAGCTCTTATGCGCGATCAGCGCCAGTTCCTTCTCGATGTCGGCGCGTACCTTTGCCGGCGTTCCATCCGGCCACCGCTCACGCATCCCCTCCTCAGTGAGCTGTCGCAGATAACTCGCCGGCGTATGCCCTTGCGGCACCAGTTCGCGCGGATAGGTGTATTCAAGCCTGGAGATATCGAAGCTGCAGCGCTGCGCCAGGTCCACCGTGGCCTGCAACAGCGCATCCGGATAGATGTTGCCCAAGGCACGCCGCGTGCGCAGATGGCGCTCGCCGTTGCGGAACAGGTGCGCGCCGCACTCGGCCAACGGCAAGCCGTGGCGGATGGCGGTCAGGGTGTCCTGCACGATGCGCTCGCGCCGCTGCGCCATATGCACATCGCCGCTGGCCATAGCAGTCATGCCCAGTTGCTGCGCCAGCAACTGCAGGGTGAGCAACCGCGCCGCATCGTCCTGTTCGCGGTGCAGTTCCACCGCCAGGAATGCACGCTCACCGAACACCTGCTGCAACCAGGCGCCCTGCTCGGCCTGCGGCTGCGCGCCGGGTAACCACAGCGCGAACACGCCGGGTTCCATAGCGCGAAACTGCGCCTCCACCTCGGCACGCCCGAGCCGATACGCGCCCTTGCTTGCCGCACGCCGCGCGGTGGTGATCAGCGCGCACAACTGCGGATAGCCATGCGCGTTTTCCACCAGCAGCACGAAGCGGGTGCCATCGACCAGGGTGAATTCGCTGCCGACGATCAAGCGCACGCCGGTGGCGCGCGAGGCTTCCAGACCGCGCACGATGCCGGCCAGCGAGCACTCGTCGGTGATCGCCAGGGCGCTGTAGCCGCAGTGGTGCGCGCGCATGAACAATTGTTCGGCGCTGGAGGCGCCGCGCAGGAACGAAAAATCCGACAGGCAGTGCAGCTCGGCATAGGCAGGCAGCCCATCGGCGACCATGGCATGGGCGATGTCGTCGTTTGCCGCGCGCAACCGCGCGGCGACCGTCCAGGCGCGCGGCATGCGCCCACCGGGGGTATCGCGGTCCACGCCGTCGACGGCGTCATCCCAGCTCATGCGCGCACCTCTTCGACATCGCGCTGCCACCGCACATGTGCTGCAGATCGACGCGCTGCGTTTGCCTCTTCGGTCCGTGGCATCGGACGCGTGCGGCACCGCTGCGATGACCAGCGCCGCAGGCAATGCACCGCTGCTGCAAGGGCATGCAACCGGTCATGCGAACCACCCGTGCAGCATCCAGCCATCGACACGGCCAGGAGCGGCGAACGCCCAGCCACGCCGGCCGCGCGCGGTTTCCACCACGTAGTAATCGCGGCGCGCCTCGTCGTCGTCCCACCAGCCGCTTTCCAGCCGCTCCGGGCCGGAGATGATGCGCAGCTGCGTTTCGTGCAGAGGCACTGGCTGCGGCAACAGCCAGGTCGGGCGCGGCGGACGCGGCGGCGCCGCAACGTCGCGCACCGCATCGCCAATGGCGCGCCGCCAGGCACGTTCCGGGCGCGGGTCGTCGGCCGGCAGTACGCGGTACACCGCCTCATCGCCGAGCCGCGCGCGCAGGCGCTCGCGCAGCTGCGGCCACTCCACCGATTGCTGCGCACGTTGATCGAACAGATCGCGCATGGCCGGCACGAACGGTGGCAGCTGCCGCGCCAGCAGGCGCATCGCCACTACCGGGCGTGGAATCTCCACCCGCTCCAGCCGGTTGCGCGCAAGCTCGAACAACAGCGTCGGCGCGCGCTCCGGCGTCAGCAAGCCGATCTCGACATCGGTGGCGCCTTCCTCGTGTTCCAGCCGCAGCAGGAACCGTTGCACGCCGCCGTCGCGGATGGACAGGTAGGTGCACAGGTCGCCGATCAGGCGCCGCAGCGGGAACAGCAGCGCCGGATGCATTTCCACCTCGTAGCCGAGCTCCACGCGCTGGTCGAAGTGGTCCGGTGGCGCGTAGCACTCCAGGGGGTCGTCGACCTGGCCGTAGAGGCGGTCCAGATGCTCGAGCAGGCCCGCGCCGAACCGCCGGCGCAGCCCATCGCGCGGCAACGCGCGCACCGCCGCCAGCGTGCGCACGCCCATGTGTTGAAGGCGCTCGCCGGCATCGCCCGGCAACGCGGCGCGGCGTACCGGTACCTTGTCCAGCGTGGCGTGCAAGGCCGGCAACTGCGTCACCACCATGCCATCGCGCAGACCGGCCAGCACGCGCGCGGCGCGCGGCGTAGGTGCCAGTGCGAGCCGGTGCCGGAAGCCCAAGGCCTGCAGTTCATCGCGCAGGCGGCGTTCGAAACGCGGCCATGGACCGAACAACCGAAAACTGGCACCGGCCTCCAGCACGATGGCACGCGACCATTGCTGACTCACCAACGAACTGTGCCGGTACGCCCACGCCGCGAGAAACCGCTGCGTGCGCGCCTCAGCCTGGGCCTCGTAATCGATGGTGCGTACATGGGACATCAGCGCATGCGCCGCCGACAGCCGCATGCCGGCTTTCAGGCCGGCGGCGGACGCCGCTGCATTGACCGAGTGCAGGCTGCGCAACTGCGCCGGGCCTTCCACCAACGCCAGCGGCGCGTCCGGCTCTTCCAGACGCCGGAGGACGGCGTCCAGCGCCAGCTGCGGCAGCAAGATGCAGGCCCACAACATGCGCGCGCCTCAATGCGCCAGCCGCAACGGCTGCGACGGGACCTGCCCGCCGCGGCACTTGCGTACCTGCCAGGCATCGCGCTCGGGCAGGAATTCCAGCCGTAACGCCGCCGGCGATGCATTGACCGCATGCTTGCGATCGCGCAACGCGAACGCGCAGCAGTTGCCGCTGTCGGCGGCGACCTGCAGCCGCCGCAATGCGCGTGCATCGCCGGTCTGCGGCCAGCCCAGCACTGCCGCGCATGCGCCACTGCGCAGGCATTGCTCGAACGCCCACAAGGCATCGCGCGGCTCGGCCTGCACCACTTCCAGATGTTCCAGCACCACCCCGCCCGCCTGCCAGGCCGGCGCATAGGGAATGAACGGCGGCGCCACCAGCACCACCCGGCTGCTGGCGCCGGTCATGCGCGCCAGCGTGGGCAACAGCAGTGCGATCTCGCCTACGCCGTGCGCGGGCAACAGCAATTCGGTCAGTGCCCGCCGCGGCCAGCCGCCATCGGGTAGCAGCGCATCCAGCGCCGCATGCCCGGTGGATTCGCCGCCATGGGCGATGGCGGTGCCACGACCCGCGCGCCACACCGTGCGCGCGGCCAGCAGGGCGTCCAGCGGCAGCGCCACTGCCGCGTTGCCGTCCTGCCTGATGCGCGCGGGCTCCTGGCTCATCTCAACCCTGCCGGATCAGACCGCAGTACAGTCCTTCGATCGCGAAGTCGGCATCGGCCGCCACCACGATCGGCGCATGCGCGCGGTTGCGCGGCAACAGGCGGATGCGTTCGGCACCGCGCTCCAGCCGCTTGATGGTGATTTCGCCATCCACCCGCGCCACCACGATCTGCCCATCGCGCGCCTCGCTGCTGCGATGCACGCCGACCAGATCGCCGTCCAGGATGCCGTCGTCGATCATCGAATCGCCTTGCACCTGCAGCAGATAGTCCGGGCGCAAGGAGAACAGCGTGCGGTCCAGCCACAACTGTCGGTCCAGGCCGATATCCGCCCCAATCGGCACACCGGCCGCTACCCGGCCCAGCACCGGCAAGGCCAGCAAGGCATCACGCGCGGCCCCGCCCGGCATGCGGATGCCACGCTTCTGATTGGGCAGCAGCTCGATCAACCCGGCCTCGGCCAGCGCCTGCACGTGCTTTTGCGCGGCATTGCGCGAGGCGAACCCGAACGCCTGCGCAATCTCGGCCAGGCTGGGGGATACCCCTGCACGGGCCTGCTCCTGCAGGAAAGCCAGCACCGCCTGACGCTTGGGGGAGAGAGGTTCCATGGGAGTGCAACGGCCGGCCGGGACAAGGTGTACATTTGTACACCTGTCAGTCGCAGCAGGCGAGATCGGCCCATGCAGGTTGCTGAGCCGCTTCAGCCAGGACGGGCTTGTGATCGGCTGGAGACGGAGTTATAACTTACGTACTAACGAGGGCATCGACCATGAAGCTCAAGATCACCTCCATCGGCAATTCCGCTGGCGTCATCCTGCCCAAGGAATTGCTCGCCCGCCTGCGGCTGGGCAAGGGCGACGAACTCTATGCACTGGAAACGCCCGATGGCATCAAGCTGACCGCGTTCGACCCGACCCTGGCCGCGCAGATGGATGTGGCCGAGCAGGTGATGCGCGAGGACCGTCAGGTGCTGAACAAGCTGGCCAAATGAACACGCGCATGGTCGTGTGGATCACGCGCGCGCTTGCCCTGGCCATCCACGAACGTCAATTGAGCGAACACGGTGGCGCTGCTGGCATCCGCGATGAGGCATTGCTGGACTCGGCGCTGGCCCGTCCACAGCAGCTGTTTTCTTATGGCGATCCTCCGCCCGATCTGGTGCAGTTGACCGCCAGCCTGGCCTACGGGCTGGCGCGCAATCACCCGTTTGTGGATGGCAACAAGCGTACCGCCCATGTCTGCTACCGCGTTTTTCTCGTGCTCAATGGTGCCGAGCTCATGGCCTCGCAGGAAGAGAAGTATGTCGCCATGATGGGATTGGCCGATGGCGCATGGAGCGAAGCGGAGTTTGCCCAATGGTTGCGTCCACGGGTGCGCTTGCGTGCAGATACGCATGTGCACGAACCCCGCGGGCATTACGGTTGATGCATTGCGTCGCTCCGCCGACGGATTATCGCGGAGCATCCGTAATTGCGCAGGATGACTAGATTCTCGTTCCCACAAAGTTGCGGCTGCACGGATGTTTCAACGCGCCGCCAGATTCAATGCTGCGTGGATTGCCGTTTTAGCAGAGAGGCCATCCATGGCCGTGCGTCGCTACTTTGCAGCTCACGCCGCAGACTGCGAGGGGTCTGAGTGGCTGCTAGTCCGCAACGCCCTCAGTCCTTCGCATACACCACCCCCAGCTTGTCGATCTCCTCACCCGCGCGACCGGTGAAACCGGCGATATGCCAGCCGCTGGGAGCGGTCAGCGTGTAGCTCTCGCTGGTGGGGCTGCCCACCTGCACGCTGCGGCCTTTGTTGGTGCGCAGGCTCAGCGAGAACAGGCGGGTGCGGTCGTTGTACTTGCCCACAGTGAAGGTGGCCGAGGACAGCGTTTCGTTGGCACCCAGCGACAGTGTGGTCGCCTGCCCGCCGCTGCCGCCGTGCGCGAGCAGCTTGCCGCTGTCCAGGATCACGCCGACGCCATCCAGGCGCGCACCGCCGCGCAGGGTCACGCCACTGAGCGGACGCACGCCAGGATTGCCGGCCAGATCGTTGAACGGAACGCCATGCGGACCACCGAACTGGTCGCTGGTACGCAGTTGGTCGCCCACGGCCCATCCGAATTGCGCATGCAGCGGGTAGTGGTCGGACAGCGGCTTGCCGGCGCTGTCGTAGAAGCCGCCGCCATCGAGCTGGTAACGGTTGGCCACCAGGGTCAATTGCGGCGCGTCGCGGTACAGGATCTTGTCGACCACTTCGCAGCTGTTGGTGGGCGGCGTGCCGCACAACAGCGGTGCGGCGCCGGCCGCCGGTGCTGCGCCCTTGATCAGTTCCACCCACGGATCGGTCAAACCGTTGGAGGCGATCAACTCGCGGATGTTGTCGTCGCTGCGGGTGTAACGCGTATTGGAATCCATCATCACCAGCACCGCATTGCCGGCCGACCAGGTCTGGATGAACTGCGAGAGCTGGCCGATATTGGCGCGACGTGCGGACAGGTCGCCCGCTTCGACACCGGCATTGGGATGCGCGTTGTAGACGTCCAGCAACACGCCGTCGGCCAGGCGCACGCGCATGTAACTGAAACCCTTCGGGGTCAGGCAGTCGGTGCCGTTGCACTGGTTCCACTTGACCCGGGTGAAGTCGCTGAAGGGATAGTTGCTGAGCGTGTTGAGCCCGTCGCCGAACGCGGCACCGCCACTGGTGGCTGTGCGGTAGGGATGCGCGTCGCCGGCGTACAGCGTGGCGTGGTAGTTGAAGTCTTCCTGCACGTTGACCAGCCCGTAAGGCGCCAGTTTCGGTGCGAGCAGTGCGGTGTTGGTGGCCGGCGTTCCGCTGGACAGGCCTTCGGGCAGGCCGGCGACGTTGTAGGTCAGTACGTCGAGTACGCCGACGTCCGTTTGCGCCTGTGCGATGCCTGCGCAGGCAAGACCGAGAGTGATTGCGAGACTGACGAGAGTACGTCGCTGGTGGAGCATAAATCGCCTCTTGCAGTGATGAGAAACAACGGCTGGCACGGTGGCCAGGGAAACGGCGCCGATGCGCCGATGCAACCACACGCGCCGGTCGCGGCCGGCGCGCGCGGCGTCATTCGCTCAGGTAATGCGGGTCGATCGCGGCGTCGATCAATGTCGCCAAGGTTGATAGCGGGCAGTCGTACTCCGGGGTGGCGCTGCTGCAGCCGGGAATGAACACCGGCGACGACGGCGGCGGCGCCTGCGGTGTCAGCGCGCGGCGTTCGCGCAGTTGCGCCAGCGTCTGCGCGGTATAGCGCAGGCGGATCACGCGCTGCCCATCGGCACGCCGCCAGCGTTCGAACACCAAGGCGCCGCCAGGCACGGTCTGGTCGGGTTGGTAACCGGGCAACTGCCAATGCAGATCGAACATGCCGGCCAGCAGGGTCAGCGTGCCGTCGTGACCGGACAGCACCACCAGCCGTGCATCGCCACCGATCGGCGTGGCCTGCGATGGATTGCGATTGCCACTGGCAACACTGCCTTGCTGCAATGTCGCCAGCAGCCGCGCCGCCAACGGCGTACTGGCCATGCGCGCAACCGTCGGCGCACGCAGGCGCAGCGCGAACTCGGCCTGATGCGGGGCGAACGCGCGCAGCAGACTGGCTTCGTCCACGCCTTGCCATCCCAACGCGGCAAAGTCCTGGCCGTCGGCCCAGCCCATCAACAGGCTTTCGCTGATGCCGGAAGCTGCCGGTGCCGGGCCTTCGACACCGGCGATTCCGTCGTGGGCAGCGCCCATGCCTGCGGGCACCGCATCCAGGCGTTGCTTGCCGGCACCGGCCTGGGTCGGGCACGGCCGCTGCGCGCATTGCAGCAACAGTTGCTGCAAGCTGTCGATCGCATCGCGTTGCGCCGCATTCCAGGCGACCACATCGCCGCCGACGCGGCCGGCGATGGCCGCGCGCATCAATGCCGCCGCAGCGGGTTGTCGCAATGCCGGCGCGCCGTCGAACAGTGGATCGGACGCGTCATCGGCCACGTGGTGCACCGTGTTCGTGCACCCCGGGGTGAGCGTACTTGCCAACGCACGCGCCGAGGCGATGGTGCGCTGGGTGCGATTGGCCCAGTAGTAGACGTTGGCGCAGCCATCGCCATCGAACAGACCCAACGGCGTGTAACGGGCGCGGTAATAGGTGCCGAATAATGCCTCCAGACGCGCACCGTTTGCGGTCAGGTGGCCAGCCGGCACATCGAAGCGTGGCCAGGGACGTGCGGAATAGCGACCCAGTTGCTCCGGGCTGGACATCGCCGCACGCACGCCGTGGCGCTTGAGGATGACGACTTTCTCAAGCGTCTCCGACGTGGTGGCGGCAGGCGCTACCGGCGTAGCCAGGCCAGCCACGATCAAGACAAAAAAACCGATACAGCTACGAAGCAGTAATGACATGAGTGGTCTCAACACGTGATGCAGGTGCTGCACACCGCGATACGAGGCGATGTGCGGCTGGCAACAGCGCCACAGCCGAAGCCATGGCCCTTGCAGATGGCGCCTTGCAGCAAGGCGCCCGGTGGCGGCATTGGCTGCCGCCAACAAACTGGATCGGCGATCACGACGGCTGCGCTCGTCGCAAGGCCTCCGTGGCGGCATGTCACCCGCAAGCGCAGCGCCCCAGGTGCACAGCGCACGTCGCTGGCAACTGCCCGTCAGGTCTCCAGCCCTTGTCAAAAGCGCGCGCGCAACCCCAGCGACCAGGTGCGGCCGTAGTCGGTATAGCCGCCGAACAAGTGATCGCCAACGAACTGGCGCTGCACTTCGCCGGTGAGATTGATCGCGTTGACGAACACCGACAGCGTGTCGTTGACCTTGTAGGCGACATTGGCATCCAGGCTGCCGAACCGGTCGCTGTTGAGCGTGGCCACATTGGCGGTGCCCACCGCGTTGAGGATGTCGTCGCTCCAGCTATAGCTGACGCGCGCCATCAACGGCCCCTTCTCGTAGAACAGCACGGCGTTGTAGGTGTTCCTGGCCACGCCTTCCAGGCTGTCGGTGAAGCTGCCGGTGCCGTCGTGATAGGTCGCCTTGCTGTCGGTCCAGGTGTAGTTGAGCTGCATGCCCAGGCCGTCCAGCGGCGACGGCAGGCCGCTGAAGACCTGCTGATACGCCACTTCCGCGCCTTGCACCATCGCCTTGCTGCCGTTGGTCTTGGACGACAGCAGATAGGTCTGGCCTTGGTAGACCAGATTGGACATCTGGGTCTGGATGAAGCTGGAGATGTCCTTGTAGAACAGACCGCCGGTCAGTGCCGAGGTGCCGTCGATGTACCACTCGAAGGTCAGGTCGTACTGCCACGCTTCGAACGGCTGCAGCGCAGGGTTACCGCCGCTGGCGGTGAGGCGTTCGCCACTGGAATTGAAGGTGAGCTTGGACGACAGATCGGTGAGGTCCGGGCGCGTGATCACCTTGGCTGCGGAAGTCCGCAGCACCATGTCCTCGCGCACATCCCAGGCCGCGTTGAACGAAGGCAGCACATTGGTATAGCTGCGCTCGAAATGCACCGGCTGTGCGCTGCCGTTGACGTCGGCATGGCCGTCGGTGGCCTGCTCGGTGCGCACCACGCGCGCGCCGACATTACCGCGCAGTTCGCGGCCCGCCAGCTGGGTGGCGAAGTTGCTCATCGCGTACGCCGAGGCGATCTTTTCCTGCACCTCGTAGGAATTCTGCAGGTCGGCGCTGTTGGGCGTGTTGTTCAGATCGGCGCTGGTCGGCCAATTGCCCCAGAACGCGGATTCGATCGGCGCCAGCCATTGCCGCGGCAGGTTGCCGTTGGCGTCCGACAGCATGTCGCCCACCGGCAACGCGGTGAAATAGCTGCCCGGGAAACGTACCCCGGCAATGCTGTTGAGCAGCAGGTCGGCGCGATCGTAGGTGCGTGAGCGCTGGCGGTACTTGACGCCCACCTTGAAGTCGCGAAAGAAGCTGCCGTCGAGTGTGCGCCTGGCATCGAACTGCAGCGCGTCTTCCTTGTCGCGCGCATCGATCTCGCGCCATTCCAGCCGGCGCCCTGCCACGGTGGCCGGGTTGGTCGGATCGAAGCCGTTGGTGAAGCTCCAGTCCGGTACGTTGTCGCCGTCGGCTTGCGGCATGTCCACGCGCATCGACAGGTTGGTGCCGCTGCGCAGACGGGTGCGCCGGATCGGATCGGAGTCGTAGCTGTGCGCCTGCGAGTGGAACGCCACTGCGCCCAGCGTCCACTGGTCGCCGCTCCAGGTGCTGGACAGGCGTGCACTGCGATTGTCGTCGGTGATGCCGGAGGTCTCGCGCGAGATCTGCACCTGGCCGTTGCGATAATCGAAGCCGGTGATACCGCCATTTTGCACCCGCAGATTGCTCAGCTTGGCCAGGCTGTCGAAGCCCACGCCCATGCTGTATTCGTCGTAATGCACGGTCTGCCTGGCGTAGAGCAGATCCAGGTTGGTCTCCCACGCCGCGCTGGGCTTCCATTGCAGCGAGGCCGCCACGCCGGTGCGCTCGCGCTCTTCCAGTTCCAGCGTCGGGCGCAGGCCGGTCGGCACATAATTGGCACCGGGCACACCCGGCACGCCGTTGCGGTAATAGTCCCAGCTCACCTCGTTGACGCGATCCTGGCGCAGCGTACGTTGCGCATACGCGCCGGAAATCAGCATGCCGAAGGTACCCTCGGCGTTGACCCAGTTGAACAGCCCGGAGACGCGCGGATCGTTGGCCTGGGTGCGCTGGGCCTGGCTGGATTCCAGCGATACGTTGGTCAGTGTCTTGCCCAGCTCCAGCGGGCGGAATGTACGCACGTTGACGATGCCGCCGATGGCGCCTTCGTCCAGGTCGGCGGTGGGGCTCTTGATCACATCCAGCCCGGAGACCAGTTCGGCCGGCAGCGTGTCGTAGCGGAACTGCCGCCCGGTCTGGCCGGAGGTGCGCACGTTCTCGTTGACCGCCATGGTCTGGCCGTTGAGCGTGGTGACCTGGAAATTCGGACCCAGGCCGCGCACGCGCACGTACACGCCTTCGCCGCGGTCGCGCACGATCGACACGCCCGGCACGCGCTGCAGCGCCTCGGCCACGTTCTGCGCGGGCAGCTTGCCGATGTCTTCGGCGGCGATCACATCCACCACGCTGTCGGCGTAGCGTTTCTGGCGCAACGCGGCGCTGAGGCTGCCGGCGTAACTGCCGAGCACCTGGATGCTGTCCAGTTCCTGCACCGGCGCGTCTGCACGCGGCACCGGTGCCGTGGCGACCGCGGCCGTTGCCGGAGCCGCTGGCGGCAGGCCGGGCGCCGGCTCGGCGGTTTCGATGGTCACCGTGGTCGCATCGAGATAGCGATAGCGCAGGCCGGTACCGTCGAGCAATTGTTGCAGGGCCTGCTCGGGTGCGACGCCGGCCGCGGTGGCGCGGGTCTGCGGGTTGCCGGCCACACCTGCGGCATAGACAAACTGCAGCCCGGTCTGGCGTGACAGCGCATTGAGCGCGCGCGCCAGAGGCTGGGCCGGAATCGACTCGACCGCGACGGTGGCAGCAGCCGTCTGGGCGCCAGCGGTACCGGCGTGCAGGGCGAGAGCAATCGAAAGAAACAACGTACGGCGCATCGTGGAATCCAGTAGGGGAGGAAGCAATGCGCAACACCACCCGCCACGCGGGAATGCTGCGTTGTACCTGGACTACGAGCATCGACAGCGACGATCGGGCACCGCTTTTTGATGAATTTTCTGTGACATCTGCGCAGGCACCAAACCGTGCGCGGGCGCGATGCACTGCATGTGCAACGCGCTGCGCCTGCGTGCACGCGACGACGTGAGGTCTTGCATGTGCGTGGACGCAGCTGCAGATGGCCATCGTTACGCACGCGGCGCAATGGCATCGGCAACCTCATCCAATGCGTACAGGACCAATGCGTTTGCGCCACGCGCTCGCGATCCGACATGCGCAGGCGCTGCACGCATCACGGCGTCGTGCAGCGCCGTGGCTATCGCGTCGCCGTTCCCGGCGCAGGCCGGCTGCTCACGCGCAGCATCCCCGGCGCGCTGACCACGCGCAGATTCGGCTGGCCATCCAGAAATGCACGCAGCGCGGCGAGATCGTCACCGCGCAGATTGCCGGTGAGCCGCAGCGCACCGGCGGCAGCATCGTCGATCGACAAACGCGTGCGGTTGAGGCGATTGAAGTCTTCGGCCACCGTGGCCAGCGGCGCGTCGCGGAACACGATGCGCCGCTGCCGCCAGGCATGCATGGCGGCCACCTCTTCGCTGGCCAGTTCGATCTTGCCGGTGGCCGCATCGATCCGTGCGCTCTGCCCTGCCCCCAGGTTGGCGAGCATCGGCTGTCCATCGCGCGCGTCGCGCCAGACATGGACACGGCCCTCGGCGACCTCGATGCGTGCCTGGTGTTGATACAGGGCAATATCGAAGGTGGTGCCGATATCCTCGACACGCAGATGGCCTGCATGCACCTGCAACGGGCGCCGGTCCGCTGCGACCACGAAGCTGGCCTGGCCACGCAGCAGCTGCAGGTGGCGGCTCCACGGCGTCATGGTGGCACGCAGGCTGCTTTGCCCATTCAAATGCACCACGCTGCGGTCGGCCAACTGCACGCTGCGCTGCTCGCCGTGCGCGGTGGCGTAGGTCTGCGTGCGTGGCCAGGCCCAGCCGGTCAGGATCGCCACGCCGCACAGCGCCGCCGCCAGGCCCGTGCGCCAGCTACGCATGCGTGCATTGGGTTGGCCTTCGCTGCGGCGCGGCCGGGAAGTTGGTTGCGGTGCTTGCTGCCCTCGTGACCGCAGCGGCAGTGCGATCACGTTGGGCGGCGTGGCATCGGCACTCTTGCGCCGGTCGGCAGCAAGCAGGGCATCCACGTCCAGGTCCATGCCACGCATGGCATCGCCCAGATCGCCGGCCACACGCAGCACCGCCATGTATTCGCGCACATGCAACGGCGATGCGGTCAGCCATTGCAGAAAGCCGGCCTGTTGTGTCGCATCCAGCGCCTGCATGCGTTGCAGCGCATGCCAGTGCGCGGCTTCACCGACAACGCTGCGGCTCGGCAACACCGGCTTGCTCACCAGCTGTCCCCGCTGTCGGCAACCGCCCGTCTGCAGGCCGACAAGCCACGCACCACATGCTTCTTGACCATATGCGCCGACACCCCCATGCGCTCGGCGATCTGCTTGTAACTGAGCCCGTCGCGGTACTGCATCACCAATACCGCGCAGGTGCGCTCCGGCAACGTAGCCAGCAGGGCCTGCAGGCGTTGCTGACGCTGCTGCCGGTGCGCAGCATCTTCCACGTCGTCGCCTGCGGCCAGCAACTGCGAAAACTGTTCCATCTCGTCGATGCGCAGTGGCGCCTGCTTGCGTCGCGCGGCCTGCTCGCGCGCCAGGTTCAGCGCCACCGTGTACAGATACGCCTCGGGATTGGCGATCGCCTCGCCTTGATCCTGATGCGCACGCAATAGCCGCAGATAGGTTTCCTGCACCAGGTCTTCGGCATCCTCGTTGGCGCCGCGACGCACGAAAAAACCACGCAGCACCGACCCGTGCTGGGTGAACACCTGCGTCCAGGCGCGGGTGGCGTTGGCTTTCATGCGGGCGCGTTCCCCTGTGCGCTGGGCCGGCTAGCCTGGCCACTGCAGGTGACACCACGATGACGCACCGACGATGGCACCGGCCTGCGATCAAGCGATGTCATGCGCAGCAACGCCGCCATGTTCCGCGCATGACCACGCTCAGGCTTCACGCACGCGTGAAAGAGACCTCACTCACCTACACCACACCTTGACCACGCAGGCTTCAAGGTGAGGGTCCTCCTCTCAGCCATCGCCACGGGGTTCGCATGAATGCCACACCCGCCACTGCCACTCATCTGGCGCCGGTCACCGCCACTGCTGCGCCGACCTACCCGGTCAACCTGCGCATCAATGGCCAGCCTTACCAATTACAGCTCGAAGCCTGGGTCAGCCTGCTCGATCTATTGCGCGACCGGCTCGACCTCACCGGCACCAAGAAAGGCTGCGACCACGGCCAATGCGGCGCCTGCACGGTGCTGGTCGATGGGCGCCGCATCAACAGCTGCCTGACGCTTGCGGTCATGCAGGACGGCGCCGAGATCACCACCGTCGAAGGCCTGGCCAAGGGCGAACAGCTGCATCCGCTGCAGCGTGCCTTCATCGAGAACGATGCCTTCCAGTGCGGCTATTGCACGCCCGGGCAGTTGTGCTCGGCAGTGGGCCTGATCAATGAAGGCAAGGCGCACGACCGCGACCAAGTGCGCGAGTTGATGAGCGGCAATCTTTGCCGCTGCGGTGCCTACCCGCAGATCACCGATGCGGTGATGCAGGTCATGGGCACGCCCAGCGACAGCAGCGAGAGCGCCGCCACACCGTGGACGCCAGGGACGGTGCCGGCATGATTCCGCTTACCTACACGCGCGCGGACAGCGTCGATGCGGCGCTGACTGCACTGTCGGTGCGCGGCAGCGACCCGCACCCGGTGCCCGCCGAAGCCCCGGTGCGCCTGATCGCCGGCGGTACCAATCTCACCGACCTGATGAAGCTGCAATTGATGCGGCCGGGCAGCCTGGTCGATATCAATCGCCTGCCGCTGGACGGCATCGGTGCGCTCCCCGAAGGCGGCCTGCGCCTGGGCGCACTCGCACGCAATGCCGACACTGCCTACCACCCGGACGTGGAGACGCGGTATCCCTTGCTGAGCGCGGCGATTCTGGCCGGCGCCTCGCCGCAGATCCGCAACATGGCCAGCAACGGCGGCAACCTGCTGCAGCGCACCCGCTGCATGTACTTCTACGACCATGCCACTCCATGCAACAAGCGCGCGCCCGGGACCGGTTGCTCGGCGATCGGCGGGCTCACCACCTATAACGCCATCCTCGGTGCCAGCGCGCAGTGCATTGCCACGCACCCGTCGGACATGTGCGTCGCGCTGGCTGCGCTGGACGCAGTGGTGCATGTGCAGGGCCCCAACGGGGAGCGCGACATCCCGTTCGCGCAGTTCCACCGCCTGCCCGGCGAGCACCCGGAGCTGGACAGCACCCTGGCCCCGGACGAGTTGATCGTGCATATCGACCTGCCCGATGCACAGCGCTTCGTTGCGCACAGCGCCTACCTGAAGATCCGCGAGCGCCTGTCGTATGCATTCGCGCTGGTGTCGGTGGCGGCGGCGCTGGACCTGGCCGAGGACGGCAGCATCCGTGAGGTGCGCGTGGCCCTGGGCGGCGTGGCGCACAAGCCCTGGCGCAACCCCGACGCCGAAGCGCAGCTGGTGGGCAAACCGGCCACGGCCGAGAGCTTCGGCAGCCTGGCTGATGCCTTGCTGCAGGGTGCGCAACCGCAAGGCAACAATGCCTTCAAGCTGCCGCTGGCACGCCGCGCGATCGTGCGTGCCCTGGACGTCGCCCGCGAGGGCACCATCGACAACCGCGGGCGAACCAGCGCGCTGGAGGAAGCCCCATGAACGCACGCAGCACCGACGTACCCAACAACGACCTGAGTCCGCCGGTTGCCGACAGCGGCACCGGCTATCGCCCCACCGGCACTGGCGTCACCCGCATCGACGGGCGCGCCAAGGTCACCGGCCAGGCACGTTATGCCGCCGAATGGCCGGTGGCGGATCTGGCCTATGGTGTGGTGGTCAACAGCAGCATCGCCAAGGGCGAGATCGTCGCCTTCCATCTTGATGCCGCGCGTGCGGTGCCGGGCGTGCTGGAGATCGTTACCCATGAAAACCGCCCGCATATGCGCGGCATGGATGTGTTCTACAAGGACATGACCGCACCGGCCGGTTCGCCGTTCCGGCCCCTGTATGACAACAAGATCCTGTACAGCGGCCAGCCAATCGCCCTGGTGGTGGCCGACACTTTTGAAGCGGCGCGCCACGCCGCCCACCTGGTGGAGGTGGAATTGCTGCAGGACCCGCACGACACCAACCTGATGACCAACCTGGACCGTGCGCACAAGCCCAAGGCCATGAAGGCCGGTTTCTCGCCGCCGCCCAAGGACAAGGGCGAGCCGGACACCGCATTTGCCAATGCGGCTGTCCAGGTGCAGGCCGACTACTACAGCGGCGTGGAGCACCACAATCCGATGGAGCTGTTCGCCTCCACGGTGATCCGCGACGCCGATGGCCACTTCACCATCTACGACAAGACCCAGGGCTCGCAGAACAGCCGCTGGTATGTCTCGCATGTGTTCGGCCTGAGCAAGCGCAAGGTCACCGTGCGCAATCCGTACGTGGGCGGCGCCTTCGGCTCCGGGCTGCGCCCGCAGTATCAGTTGCCGTTGGCGGTGATGGCGTCGATCCTGCTGGACCGCTCGGTGCGCGTGGTGCTGACGCGGCAACAGATGTTCACCTTCGGCCATCGCCCGGAGACATTGCAGCGGCTCAAGCTCGGCGCCGACCGCGACGGCAGCTTGCGCGCGATCTGGCACGAGGCCATTGCCGAGACCTCGCGCATCGAGGATTACGTCGAAGTGGTGGTCAACTGGAGCGGGCAGCTGTATGCCTGCGACAACGTGCATCTGGGCTACAACCTGGTGAGCCTGGACCAGTTCAGCCCGATGGACATGCGCGCACCCGGTGCCGCACACGGCGTGCATGCGCTGGAAGTGGCGATGGACGAACTGTCCTATGAGCTGGGCATGGACCCGCTGGCGCTGCGCCTGAAGAACTATGCCGAGGTCAACCCGGCCGACGACAAGCCCTACTCCACCAAGGCGCTGCGCGCGTGCTACCAGCAAGGTGCCGAACGCTTCGGCTGGGCGCAGCGCCCGTTGCAGCCGCGCGCACGCAAGGAAGGCAACGAGTGGGTTGGCTGGGGCATGGCCACCGGACAATGGGATGCGATGCAGATGTTTGCGCGCGCGCATGCGGTGCTGCACGCCGATGGCCGGCTGGTGGTGAGCAGCGCAGCCAGCGATATCGGCACCGGCACCTATACGGTGATGGCGATGATCGCGGCCGAAGCACTGGGCCTGCCGCTGGAACAGGTCACCTTCCAACTCGGCGATTCGACCCTGCCGGTTGCACCGATCGAAGGCGGCTCGTCGCATGTGACCACGGTGGGCTCGGCGGTGGATGGCGTGTGCGCGAAGCTGCGCGCGCGGTTGCTGCGCCTGGCGCAGGCGTTGCCGAACTCGCGCTTTACCAAGGCCAAGCTGGACGAGGTGGTGTTTGCCGACGGCACGCTGGCCCTACGCGCCGATGCCGGCACCACCATTGCCTTGACCGAATTGTTGCGTGCAGCAGAACTGGAACAGATCGAAGACAAGTTCCTGCTGCTGCCCAATGTGCTCAAGCAACGCAAGTACACGCGCGCCACCCACGGCGCAGTGTTCGTAGAAGTGCGGGTGGATGAAGAGCTGGGCACGGTCCGCGTCACGCGCGTGGTCAGCGCAGTTGCAGCCGGGCGCATCCTCAACCCGATCACCGCGCGCAGCCAGATCGTCGGCGGCGTGGTGTGGGGCATCGGCCAGGCACTACACGAACACACCCAGTCCGATCACCGCTTCGGCCGTTTCATGAATCACGATTTTGCGATGTATCACGTCTCGGCCAACGCCGACATCCACGACATCGATGTGATCTTCGCCGACGAGGACGACCGCATCGTCAGCAGCCTGGGTGCGAAAGGCGTTGGCGAAATCGGCCTGGTCGGTGTTTCGGCGGCGATCTGCAATGCGATCTTCCATGCCACCGGCAAGCGCATCCGCAGCACCCCGATGACGCCGGACAAAGTGATGGCGGACTGAGGCCTGCACTTGCAGGTGCCTACGCTCTATCAGGTAGAGCGATCTGCCTGAGGACGGAGGCGCCTGCAGCGTGTTGTCGCTGCAGCGTCCGCGGCAACCGTAGGCGCAACACTCCGATCAGCCGCGTGTCGGTGATGCCGACCCAGCGCAGACGGCGCGTTCAGTTGATTGGAGGATCTGTCTTTCGGAGGATCGAGCGGCAGCGTCACAAAACCGGTGCCACTGGCAGCGGACGCAGCGCGTCCAACAATCCCTCACATGCACTCAGGTGCGCGTGGCCGCCAGAAAATGCGCGCGGTCCTGCTGGGTGCGGCGGCGGATTTCCGCCAGTGCATCGTTCTCGGTCGCTTCCAGCATGGATTCGAACAGGCGCTGGAAGTGGTTGCGCATGGCCGTGCGTGCTGCGACCGGGTCGCGCTGCTGCAGGGCCTGCAGGATGGCGGTGTGTTCGTCCACGCGGGTGGCGCCGTCGTCGTGGCAGACCCGCGCATACACCTCGCGTACGCGCGGCAATTCGTTGCGCATGCGCCAGATCAGCTGCACACAGTGCGCCACCACCGGGTTGCCGCTAATCCGCGCGATCGCCAGATGGAAGGCGCGGTCATAGTCGGCAGCGGCCGCATCGCTGAGCCCTGGTGCGGACAGTGCCTGGATCATGCCGTTCAATTCATCCAGCTCCGCATCGGTGATGTGGCTGGCGGCCAATGCGGCCGCCTCCGCCTCGATCACCGCGCGCGCGGCAGTCAGCTCGAACGCGCTGACATCCGGCAATGCGCCCTCGTCCGAGGCCAGGCGTGGCTTGACGTACACGCCCGAGCCGATCTTGATCACGATGCGGCCCTGCGCCTCCAGCGCGATTTCGGCCTCGCGCACGGTCACGCGACTGACGCCGAAGCGCTCGGCCAACTCGCGCTCGCCCGGCAGGCGCGAGCCGACCGGGAATTCGCCCGTGTCGATCAGCGCGCGGATCTTGGCTGCAACGGAGTGGTACAGGCGGTTTTCGGACATCGGCGACTCAAACCCTCAGGGTGATCGGCCCGGCACACGGGTGCCGGACAGGTGGGCGACGCTAGAACCGGTAGCGCACCCCCAAATAATAACGTCGCCCGTAAGTGTTGTACTCACGGAAGCTGCCGGGCACCGGCATGTCGGAGATCCGCGGCTCGTTGGTCAGGTTGGAAGCCTCCAGCGACACCGACAGCTGCGCATTGACGCGGTAGCTGGCACGCAGGTCCAAGGTGCCGCTGTCGCGCACGTAGCGGTTCTGCGCCGGGGCGCCGACGAACTTCTGGAAATACTCGGAGCGGTACTTGTAGATGGCCTGCAGGTCGACCGCGCCGATGGCGTAATACAGCTGGCCGGAGAACACGTGCCGCGACAGGCCGAAGATATTGGCCGGCGCGACGATGCCGCTGCTCACCAGGCCGGTTGCCGGGTCGACCTGGTCGCCCAGGCGCAGATCCTGGGTCTTGTAGTTGGAATCGGCGTAGTTGTAGCTCAGCTTGACGCCCAGGCCGTCGAACGGCGCCGGCAGGTAGGAGAAGCGGTGGGTGCCGGTCAGCTCCAGCCCGGTGAGATCGCTCTTTTGCCGGGTGGTGACATCCTGCACCACCGGCACCACCACCGCGGTGCCGTCGATGACGAAGCGCTCGTCCACCACCGTGGGCACCGCGCCACCAGTGAACTGCTTGTAGTACACCGCGGCGCTGAGCAGGGAGTCGGCATTGGGATACCACTCCAGCGACACGTCCGCATTGGACGACAGCAGCGGCTGCGTGCGCGGATTGCCGGTGGCGGTGATGCTGCCGATCGCCTCGCCGACGGTAGTGAATTCGGTCCCCGGTTCCAGGATGAAGGTGCGCCCGGCAGACAGTGCGACCAGATCCGGGCGCGCCATGGCCCGGTACAGCCCAAAGCGCAGCTGGGTCTGCTCGGTAAGGCCGATGTTGGCGTTGAAGCTGGGCAGGAACACGCGGTTGGACGCGCGCACCGTCTGCGCGGCGAAGCGCCCGGTTTCCACCAGCTGGATGGTGCCGTCGGGGTTGTCGACCACGTCCAGCTCGCCGCGCAACCCCACCGAGCTGACGTCGGTGCGCACCCAGCGCACGCCCAGGTTGCCGTCCAGCGGCAGCCCGAACAGCGTGCTGGCGAATTCGCCCATCACATACAACGCGCGGGTCTTTTCTTTCACGTCGGAGTCGGCGGTGCCGCGCGGGTCGGCATTGCGGCCGGTGTCGTCCACGCCGGTGATGGCGCTGAACAGACAGCGGCTGTCGAAGGTGGCCCACTGCCGGATGGTGTTGCCGCTGGCGCTGGAGAGGAAATCCTCCTGCGGGAACGGTTGCCGGCAGGCCAGGTTGGCGGCGCGGATCGTGGCCGGATCGGTGACGTTGCGTTCGACGCGGTCGTCCAGGTCGCGGTAGGTCGCCTCGGACAGGCGCACGCCGCCCTTGATGGAGGTGAGCAGCCCGCTCTCCGGGGTGAAGGCGCCATCGAAGCGCCAGGCCCGGATGGTGTGCTCGCGGCGCAACTCGTCGCGCCGCGCGCGCGCAGCGGCACTGAAATTGTCCGGGTTGTTCAGGTCGAACGCGGGATCGACCACGATCCCCGGCACATCGCCGGCATAGGTATAGGTGTAGTCCACGCGTTGCCCGTTGATCCCGGGCACGCGGTTGCCGTTGATGTCGGTGGCATTGGAGCGCAGCCGCATCAGGCGGTCGATTTCGCTGCGCTCGGTGCGCGAATACGACAGGTCGGTGGACAGCATCCAGGCCGCGTTCGGGCGCCATTCCACGCGTAGCCCGCCACCGCGGTACTGCTCGTCGCGCACCTTGTAGTCGGTGGAGGATTCCACCGTGCTGCTGCCGGTATGGCCGAGCAAGGCGCCGTTGTCGCCCACCTGGCGGTTGTTGAGGTTGCGCAGGGTCTCGGAGAAGTTCAGCTCGGCGCGGTCTTCAGTCACGGTGCGCTGCGAATCCTGGTAATCCAGGGCCACCTCCAGGCCGTCGAAGGGCCGCCATTGCAGCGCGGCGAAGGCCGCGTCGCGTTGATCGTGCTCGCTGATCTGGCGGTACACGCGGCTGCCGGGCGCCAGGTAATACGGCGTCCCCGCCTGCACCTGCACCGGGGTCACGGCGGTGCAGGTGCGGCTGGCGCCCACCACCTCGTTGGCGTTGCAGGCCGTCCAGGTGGAGCTGCTGCTCATCACCTCTTCCGGGTTGGTGCCTTCCAGCCGCTGCAGGCCGAGCGACACCCCCAGCTTGCCGGCCCCGCGCAGATCGAACTGGTCCAGGTAGCTGACGGTGCCGCGCCAGCCCACGCCATCGGCGTTGCGCAACTTGCTGTCGCCATCGGCATAGGTCGCCCGCCCGTCCAGTTGCACGCGGCGCTTGCCGAATTCCAGCGGCCGCACGGTCTGCATGTTGACCGTGCCGGCGATGCCGCCTTCGACGAAGTCGGCGCGCTGGGTCTTGTAGATCGCCACGGTGTTGATGAGTTCGGAGGGGAACTGGTTGAAGTTCACCGAACGGTCGCCGCTGCCGTTGCTGGCCTCGCGCCCATTGAAGGTGGCCGAGCCCAGGAACGGCCCCAGGCCACGGATGGAGATCTCCGACGCGCCGCCCTTTTCGCGGTGCGTGGCCGCACCGGTGATGGTCTCGATCGCCTCGCCGATCGACAGCGCCGGCAGGTCGCCAATGTCCTCGGCCGACAGCACGTCGGCCACCACCGTCTGCTCGCGCTTGCTGTCGATGGACGACTGGATCGAGCTGCGGATGCCGGTGACCTTGACCTGGTCCAGCGTGGTGGGCGCTTGCTCCGGTGCCTGCTGGGCGGCATCGCTTTGCTGGGCCAGGGCTGCCTGCGCGCTTGCCAGTGCAACGGCAGTCAGCAGCGCCTGGGCCAGGACATTCCGAATAATTGGTCTACGTAATTGGACTATTTTCAAATACCGCACAATTCCTCCTCCCAAAGGACGCTCAAGACCGAGCGAGGTGGAGACTCCACGCGGATCAACGCCAAGTCAATCATTTCCGTGATTTATCTAACGAGCCACCTGACTAGGCCAGTTTTGTGGTTTTTTTTGTGCAATTGCAGCATGACATCGAGCCGATCCCGGGCTTCAATACAGACCAACTGGACTATCGTTTTGGTTGACGATCCAGTTTGCACTGTTACCCTCGGCCATCACCGACGCGCCAGCGTCCAGGAGCATCCCGATGCGATCCCCCGTCTCCCTTGCCTGCCTGTTGCTGCTGTGTGCGCCCGCCTGGGTCGGCTCGGCCCAGGCCACCTCGTACCTGGTGCACGACCAGAGCGAGTACGCCGTGGCGGCGGCCGCACTGCGTGCCGGCGATCGCATCGTGCTGGCCGATGGGCAGTGGCGGGATTTCGCCATCGTGCTGCGCGGGCAAGGCACTGCCGAGCAGCCGATCACCCTCACCGCGCAAACGCCGGGCAAGGTGATCATCAGCGGCACCTCCAACCTACAGATGGCCGGCACCTACCTGGTGGTGTCGGACCTGGTGTTCCGCGACGGCCATAGCCCGGGCGATGCGGTGCTGTCGTACCGCATCTCCAGCAAGGAGCGCGCGCGCCACAGCCGCATCACCGGGGTGGTGGTGGATGGCTTCAGCAAGCCCACCCGCAGCGACTCGGACAACTGGGTGGCGCTGTACGACAGCGACAACCGCTTCGACCACAACCAGCTGGTCGGCAAGACCAATGCCGGCCCCACCCTGGTGGTGGTGCGCGACGCCACCCAGGGCCTGGACAACCGCCATCGCATCGACCACAACTGGTTCGGGCCACGCCCCAACCTGGGCGCCAATGGCGGCGAGACGCTACGCATCGGCACCAGCAGCGATGCCGACAGCGCCTCCAACTCGGTGGTGGACAACAACTGGTTCGAAGGCTGCGACGGCGAGGTGGAGGTGGTCTCCAACAAGTCCGGCGGCAACACCTACCGTGGCAATGTGTTCAAGCAGTCGCGCGGCGCGCTGGTGCTGCGGCATGGCGATGGCAACCTGGTCGAGCGCAACGTGTTCTTCGGCGACGGCAAGGCCAACACCGGCGGCATCCGCGTGATCAACCGCAAGCAGACCGTGCGCCACAACTACCTGGAAAACCTGGCCGGCGATGGCTATTCGTCGGCGCTGAGCATCATGTACGGGGTGCCCAACTCGCCTGCCAACCGCTATGTGCAGGTGGACCAGGCGCGCATCGAGCGCAACACCTTCGTGACCGTCAACCAGCTGTACTTCGGTGCCGGCATGGATGCCGAGCGCACCGCCGCGCCGATCAACAGCCGCTTTGCCGGCAACCTGATCGTGGCCGCCAGCGACCCGGTGCGCGTGCTGGGCGATCTGTCCGGGATTGCCTTCACCAGCAACCTGCAAAGCCCGCTGGCCTCCACCCGCCTGCCCGGCGGCGTCAACAGCCGCCAGGTGACGATGACCCGCGCCAGCACCGGTTTGCTGGTCGCCGACAACGCCACTGGCGTCGGCGCCGACCCGGCGCTGAGCTACATCGCGCGCACACAGGTGGGCGTGAGCTGGTACCCCAAGCAGGCAGCGCAGGCAGTCACCGACAGCGGCCGCCGCACCCGCGTACGGCCGGGGCAGGCCAGCCTGACCGACGCCGTGGCGCAGGCCGGCCCCGGCGATCGCCTGCAACTGGACGCAGGCCGCTACCAGGTCGATGACATCCTCGACGTGGACCGGCCGCTGACGCTGGAAGGCCCGCAACGCGGCCGCGCGCGCATCCGCTTTTCGCAGCCGGCGCTGTTCCAGATCGCGCCCGGCGGCTCGCTCAGCCTGGCCCGGCTCGAGATCGATGGCCGCGCCGCGCCCGCGCAGCCGGGCAATGCGGTGATCCGCACCGCACCCGGCACAGCGGTGGCGCAGTACCAGCTCACCTTGCGCGACACGCACCTGCATCATCTGGACGCGCAACCCGGCTTCGATGTGATCGCACTCGGCAAGGGCAGCCTGGCCGACCATATCCTGCTGGACCGGCTGCTGGTCGAGGACGTCTCCGGCAGCGTGCTGTCCGCACACGCCGAGACCGACGACCGTGGCACCTACAACGTCGAACAGGTGACGGTGCAGCAGTCGCAGTTCCACCGCGTCGCCGGGCCGGTGCTGGACCTGTATCGCGGCGGCCGCGACGAAAGCACCTTCGGCCCGGTGCTGCAGGTGAGCGACTCGCACTTCACGCAGGTCGGCCGCAACGCAGGTGCGTCGCTACGCCTGCACGGCGTGCAGCGCATTGCGCTGCGCAATAACCACTTCGCCGACAGCGCCGCGATCCTGGCGCAGCACACCACCGGCACGCCCCACCTCATCGCCAGCGGCAACCAGTTCGTCGGCACCCCGGCCTTGCACGCCGACACAGCGGAGCCCCTGCTATGACCCGTTCCACCCGCTTGTTGCTGCTGGTCCTGGTCGGCGCCGGCAGCGCCCTGCCCTGCAGCGCCGCCCCGTCACCCGCGGCCGAACAAGCAGCGCAGCCGCAACCGCGGGCCACCGACGCCGCGCCGGTGCTGGTCACCGCCCAGCAATGGCGCGAGATGGCCAGCGCTGGCGCCAGGCTGCAGGTGTTCGCCCGCGAACA
The DNA here is from genome assembly GCF_056725285.1 of Xanthomonas sp. NCPPB 1826. Classification (NCBI taxonomy): domain Bacteria; kingdom Pseudomonadati; phylum Pseudomonadota; class Gammaproteobacteria; order Lysobacterales; family Lysobacteraceae; genus Xanthomonas; species Xanthomonas sp. NCPPB 1826. The sequence continues at coordinate 1,410,294 of NZ_CM161521.1, read as the reverse complement.
GGCACGCGCAGAAGCCAGCGTGCGCGCGGCGATGCGCGCCGGCGTGGACGTGCCGGTGCCCAGCGATCCCGGCGGCGGCGCCAGCCACGAGCAGCACAAACGCAACTACCAGGCCATCCAGGCCGCCGGCGCGCTGTACCGACTCACCGGCGATCGCGTTTATGCCGACTATGCGCGCGACGTGCTGCTGGCCTACGCACGCCTGTATCCCACGCTGGGCGCACACCCGGCCGGGCGCGGCCAGGTGCCGGGGCGGCTGTTCTGGCAGTCCTTGAACGACTCGGTGTGGCTGGTCTACGCAAGCCAGGGCTACGACGCCATCCGCGACACGCTCAGCGCGCAGGACCGCGCCACCATCGACCGCGACGTGTTCGCGCGCATGGCGCACTTCCTGTGCGACGAAAGCGCCGACAACTTCGACAAGATCCACAACCACGCCACCTGGGCGGTGGCCGCGGTCGGCATGACCGGCTATGTGCTGCGCGATCAGGCGCTGGTGGACAAGGCACTGCGCGGCAGCAGGCGCGATGGCAAGGCCGGCTTCCTGGCGCAGGTGGACCAGCTGTTCTCGCCGGACGGCTACTATGCCGAAGGCCCGTACTACCAACGCTATGCCCTGGCGCCGTTCGTGCTGTTCGCCAACGCGATCGAGCGCAACCAGCCGCAGCAGCACATCTTCCAGCGCCGCGACGGCGTGCTGCTCAAGGCCGTAAACAGCCTGGTGCAGAGCAGCTACGGCGGTTATTTCTTCCCGATCAACGATGCCATCCTCGACAAGGGCCTGGACACCGAAGAACTGGTGGCCGGCATCGGCATCGCCTACGCGCAGACCCACGATGCGCAGCTGCTGTCCATCGCGCAACGCCAGCGCCGCGTGCTGCTCACCCCCGAAGGCCTGGCCGTGGCAACCGCGCTCGCGCAAGGCCGCGCCCAACCGTTCGCCTTCGGCAGCGTGTTGCTGCGTGATGGCGCACAGGGCGACCAGGGCGCACTGGCGATCCTGCGCAGCGGCGGCGAAGACGGCCAGACGCTGGTGATGAAGAACACCTCGCAAGGCATGGGCCACGGCCACTTCGACAAGTTGAACTGGCTGTTCTACGACAACGGCCAGCGCGTGGTCACCGACTACGGCGCGGCGCGTTTCTTGAATGTGGAAGCCAAGGCCGGCGGCATCTATCTGCCGGAAAACACCAGCTGGGCCAAGCAGACCGTTGCGCACAACACGCTGGTGGTGAACGAGACCAGCCACTTCAACGGCGACTGGAAGGTGGGCGAGCAACACGCGCCGACGCAGCTACTGTTCGCCAGCACTGCCGACACCCAGATCGTGTCGGCGCGCATGCAGCAGGCCTACGACGGGGTCAGCTTCACCCGCACCCAGGCACTGCTGTCGCACCCGCAGCTGCCCTTGCCGGTGGTGGTCGACCTGCTGCGCGTCAACGCCAGCGCCCCGGCACGTTACGACCTGCCGCTGCATTTCAACGGACAGATCATGCAGGTCGGCTTCACCGCAGAGCGCGCACTGACGCAACGTCCGGTGCTGGGCAAGGCCAACGGCTATCAGCACCTGTGGGTGGACGCCTCCAGCGATGCGAGCACCGACACCCGCAGTCTGAGCTGGCTGCTCGCCGGCCGCTTCTACAGCTACCGCTTCGGCAGCAGCGCGCCGGCGCGTGCCCTGCTGGTGGAGAGCGGAGCCAACGACCCGAACTTCAACCTGCGCCGCGAACCGGCGCTGATCCAGCGCGTCGATGGGCAGGCCAATGTCAGTTTCTTCGGCGTGCTGGAACCGCATGGCGAATACAACGGCACCGCCGAATACGTGCGCGGCGCCAACAGCCGTATCCGCGCCATCGAGCGCGTGCGCGGCGACGATGCCGAGGTGATCGTGCTCACCCTGGTCGGCGGCCAGCGCATCGCGCTGGCGGTGGCCGACGACGCCGATGCACAACGCAGCCACCAGGTGCAGGCCGCCGGTCAGCGCTACAACTGGCGCGGCGGCTACGCGCGCTTCGACCGCACTGCAGGTGCGCAATGAGCACCGCCTCCACCCGCACGCGCCCCGCAGGCAAGCGCTCGGCGGTGCGCTGGCTAATCGTGGCGCTGATCGCGGTGGCCACGGTGATCAACTACATCGACCGCAACGCGCTGGCAGTGATGTGGCCTGCGATCTCGCGCGACATCGGCGCCACCAAGGAAGACTACGCGCTGCTGGTCACCATCTTCATGCTGTTCTATGCCGCCGGGCAGTTCGTGTTCGGGCGGCTGTTCGACATCATCGGCACCCGGCTCGGCTTTGCCCTGTCCATCGCGGTGTGGTCGATCTCCATCGCGCTGCATGCGGTCACGCACTCCATCATGGCGTTCTCGGTGGTGCGCGCGCTGCTGGGCATCAGCGAAGCCGGCGCCTGGCCGGGCGCGGTCAAGGCCAATGCGGAATGGTTTCCCGCGCGCGAGCGTGCGTTGGCACAGGGCATCTTCAATGCCGGCGCCTCCATCGGCGCGATCGTCTCGGCGCCACTGATCGCGCTGCTGTTCCTGTCGTTCGGCTGGAAGGGCACGTTCGTGCTGATCGGCGTGCTCGGCATGCTGTGGTTGCTGCCGTGGCTGGTGATCTACCGCGCCGGGCCGGACCGGCATCCCTGGGTCGACGCGGCCGAACGTGCGTTGATCCTGGATGCGCCCGACGCCGGCAGCGCACCGCCGCCGGCCTACCTGCCCACGCTGCGCCAGCTGATGTCGCACCGACAAAGCTGGGGGATCGTGCTGGCGCGGTTCTTCCTGGACCCGATCTGGTGGCTGTTCGTGTCGTGGTTGCCGATCTACCTGGCCGAGACCTTCCACTTCGACATCAAGCAGATCGGCGCATTCGCCTGGGTGCCGTTCGTCGGCGCGATGCTGGGCAGCCTGTGCGGCGGCTGGCTGTCCGGGCGCCTGATCGCGGCCGGCTGGAGCGTGGACCGCGCGCGCAAATGGACCATCACCCTGGGCGGAGCCATCATGGCGCCGGCGCTGCTGGGCGCCGTGCAGGCCGCCGACCCGCGCATGGCGGTGCTGACGATCGCCGCCGTGCTGTTCGGCTTCCAGATCGCCATCGGCAATATCCAGACCCTGCCCGGCGATCTGTTCGCCGGTAAATCGGTCGGCTCGCTGGCCGGCATCGGCGGCATGGCCGCGGTGGCCGGCACCTTGATCACCACCTGGCTGGTTCCGGTGATGACCGCAACCTCGTACGCACCGATGTTCATTCTGGTCGCCGCGCTGGTGCCGGCCTCGCTGGCCGCGCTGTGGCTGGTCACCGGCCGCATCCACCGACTCGACGCAGCGGGTACCTGAGCGTGCCCGCTGCCTACCCCGCTTTCCCCACACCAACAGGACACACCCGCATGCACTTCCACGACAAGGTCGCCATCGTCACCGGCGGTGGCCGCGATATCGGCCGCGCCATCTCGCTCAAGCTGGCCGCGGCCGGCGCCAAGGTCTGCATCAACTACGCCAACGACGACGCCAGCGCGCGCGACACCCTGGCACAGCTGCAGGCCGCCGGCGGCCAGGGCATCCTGCACCGCGCCGACGTTACCGATGCCACCGCCGTGGCCGGCCTGCTGACCGCCACGCGCACCGCCTTCGGCCAGCACATCGACGTGCTGATCAACGTGGCCGGCGGCATGCTGGCGCGCAAGCCGCTGGCCGACATCGACGAGGCCTTCTTCCATCAGGTGATGGACCTCAACCTCAAATCGGTCTACCTGACCACCCAGGCGGTGGCGCCGCATATGCGCGAAGGCGGTGCGATCGTCAATTTTGCCTCGCTTGCCGGGCGCGATGGCGGCGGGCCGGGTGCGGCCATCTACGCCACCGCCAAGGCGGCGGTGATGACCTTCTCGCGTGCGATGGCCAAGGAACTGGGCCCGCGCGGCATCCGCGTCAACGCATTGTGCTGCGGCATGATCTCCACGCGCTTCCACGACGACTTCACCAAGCCGGAAGTGCGTGCCTTCGTCGCCAATGCCACCCCGCTGCGGCGCGAAGGCCGCCCGGAGGAAGCAGCCGATGCGGCGTTGTACCTGGCATCGGATGCGGCCAGCTTCATCAATGGCGCCAACCTGGACGTCAACGGCGGCGTGTTCTTTTCCTGATCAACAAAGGAGTCCTGCGCATGCGCTGGCGATGGATGATGACTGCGACACTGAGTGTGGTGCTGGCAGGCCCGGCCACGGCGCACCCCGCGCCACGCTGGGTGCCGGCCTGGATCGCTTCGGCAACCCCGGACCGGCTCGACGGCGGTGCGGACACGCCGCTGCAATTTGCCGATGAAACGGTGCGCCAGGACATGCGCCTGGGCAGCGCGGCAGTGGCCCTGCGCGTGCGCATCAGCAACGAGCTGGGCACCGCACCGCTGACCATCGCTGCGGGCACCGCGCGCCTGCTCGGCGGCGGCGGCGGCGCGCAACCGCTGCGCTTTGACGGGCGCGCCAGCGTGACCGTGCCGCCCGGTGGCGTGCTGCTCAGCGACCCGGTGCCATTGCGTGCACCGGCATTGGGCGAGGTGGCGGTCAGCCTGTATTTCCCCACGCCGGCGCGCCCGGCGGTACGCCGCACGGCCGTGCGGGTGGTCAAGGGCCAGGCCGAGGTGCCGGACAGCAAGGCGTTGGCGTATCGCCAGAACGTCATCTCCGCCATTTACGTGCAACCACCGCATCCACGCCAGACGGTGGTGGTGGCGCTGGGCGATTCGATCACCGAAGGCGCCACCGCCACACGCGGCGCCAATGGTGATTGGCCAGCCCTGCTGGCCAGGCGGCTGGAGCAGCGTTGCCCCGGCAGCGTGGTGGTGCTCAACGCCGGCATCAGCGGCAACAAGCTGCTCGACGACGGCCGCAGCCCCAGCGCGCTGGCGCGGCTGGATCGCGACGTGCTGGCACTGCCCGGCGTGGACCAGGTGATCCTGTTCGAAGGCATCAACGACATCCGTCACAGCGGTCCGCCGGATGCGATTGCCGGCCGCAATGCCGCCGACATGGTGCTGGGATATCGCCAGATCGTGACCCGGCTGCAGCAACACGGCATCGCCGTGATCGGCGCCACGCTGACCCCGTTCGGCAACTCCGACCGCTACGAACCGGTGGCGGCAGCCACGCGCCAGACGCTCAACGGCTTCATCCGCGACGGGCAGGCATTCGATGCGGTGATCGACTTCGACGCCGCGCTGCGCGACCCGGCCAGGCCGGAGTGGCTGCCCGCCGCGCTGACCCGCGACTTCCTGCATCCCAACGATGCCGGTTACCAGCGCATGGCCGAGTCGGTGGACCTGTCGTTGTTCTGCAAGGCCCGCTGATCCGCCGGTCGCCATGCCGTGGCGCACATGCGCCACGCTGCTGCGGCGGCACCGCCGGCATGCACGCCGGCCTGCCGGCGCGCTAGCGCTTTTTCAGGATGCTGATCTCCCCGGAGGTCTCCAGGATCGCCATCTCGATATCGGCATCGTCGCGGCAATCGGCCTTGCGTTTTGCCACTTCGAAATCGGCATAGCTGACGTTATGGCGGACCAGTTCCTTCCAGTAGATCTCACCGCCACGCGCCAGCAGCGCCGGGGTGCCCTGTACCCAGGTATCGATCCGCCGGCTGCGCGCGGTGGCCATGCCCACCAGCCAGTTCAACACCAGCAAGGTCGCCGCCAGGATCATGCCGCCCAGCAGCGAGACGTCCTTGCCGATCAACGAGTTCTGCACCGCGGTTCCCAGCAGCACGATGAGCAGCACGTCGAACGGCGTGGATTGGCCCAGCGCGCGCTTGCCGGTCATGCGCGTCAACAGCAGGACCACGGTATAGACCGCTACCGCACGCAGCACGAACTCCCACCACGGCATGCCCAGGTGCATCATTTCGTAAAAGCGCACGCGTGTTTCCACGTCCAGCATCGTGTGTCCTGACCGCCGTTGATCGATGGCGCACGCTAGTGCGGAAACGGTGAAGGCGCCGTGCTGTCGCCATTGTTGCCGAGACCGCCCGCCCGGCACCCATCGTGCAGCGCATCACGGCTTTTCGCTGGTGATCCGTTAGCGTCTGGCCTGGACAGACGGGGATGGCGGGCATGCGGAAAGGGATCACGCGTCGCGGGTTGCTGCTGGGCACTGCTTCGGCAGCGGTGTTGGCACAAGTGCCGGTGGGAGTTGCGCTGCCGCGCCGTGCGGCCGCGGCGCCGGCCTTTATCGATGCGTTGATCGCACGCATGAGCGTGGAAGAAAAGGCCGGCCAGCTGACGCTGTCCGGTTCGGCGCAGCAGACCGATGCCGCCGCGGCGGCCAATCCGATCAATACCGTGCCCACGGCCGAGGGCCAGCTTGCTGCCGCGCGTGCCGGGCGGGTGGGCGGCATCTTCAATGGCTCCAATGTGCTGTGGCATCAGCAACTGCAACAGGCCGCGCTGCAGAGCCGCCTGCAGATTCCGCTGCTGTTTGCCGCCGATGTGATCCACGGGTTCACCACGGTGTTTCCGGTGCCGCTGGCCGAGGCCGCCAGCTTCGAGCCGGCGCTGGCGCAACGCACCGCGCGTGCGGCCGCATTGGAGGCCAGTGCGGTCGGCATCGACTGGACCTTCGCGCCGATGGTGGATATCGCGCGCGATGCGCGCTGGGGGCGCGGCGTGGAAGGCAGCGGCGAAGACGTGCTGCTCGGCCGGCGTTTTGCGCAGGCCCGCGTGCGCGGCTTCCAGGGCGAGGGCCTGGATCATGCCGACGCACTTGCGGCCTGCCCCAAGCATTTCGCGGCCTATGGCGCCGCCGAGGCGGGGCTGGACTACAACACCGTCGACATCTCCGAGCGCAGCCTGCGCGAAGTCTATTTCCCACCGTTCCAGGCTGCCTTCGATGCCGGCGCAGTGACCACGATGGTGGCCTTCAACGAGATCGCCGGCATCCCTGCCACCGCCAATCGCTGGTTGCTGGGCGAGGTATTGCGCGGCGAGTGGGACTACCGCGGCCTGGTGGTGTCCGACTACACCGGCGATCTGGAATTGATCGGGCACGGGTTTGCCAGCGATGCGCGCGAAGCGACCAGGCTGGCGTTCCTGGCCGGTGTGGACATCAGCATGCAGAGCGGGCTGTACCTGCAGCATCTGCCGGCGCTGGTGGCCGCCGGCGACGTGACGATGGCGCAGCTGGATGCCTCGGTGCGGCGCGTGCTGCAGTTCAAGGCCGAGCTTGGATTGTTCGACAACCCGTTCCTGCGCATCGTGCCGGCACGCGCGCAGGCGCGGCAGCGGCGCCCGGACAGCCTGGCACTGGCGCGCGAGGCGGCGCGTAAATCCATCGTGCTGCTCAAGAACGATGGCGAGCTGCTGCCGCTGAAGATGAAGGGGCAACGCATCGCGCTGATCGGGCCGATGGCACGCAACTGGACCGACAGCGCCGGCCCGTGGACGCTGTTCGGCGGCGACGACAGCGGCAACGACCTGGCCACCGCAGTGCGCGCGCGGCTGGGCAACCCGGGCAACCTGCAGGTGGTGGAAGGCTGCGACTTCGAACATGGCCTGCCCGGCGGCGTGCAGGCGGCCGTCACCGCAGCGGCGTCCGCGGATGTGGCGGTGCTGGCGATCGGCGAGCCGATGCGCTACTCCGGCGAAGCGCAATCGCGCAGCGAGATCGTCATTCCCGCCGTGCAGCAAGCGCTGCTGGCCGCAGTGGCAGCCACCGGCACCCCGGTGGTGGTGGTGCTCAGCAACGGCCGTGCGCTGGTGATCGATGGCCCGGTGCTCAAGGCGCCGGCGATCCTGGTCGGCTGGTTCCTGGGCTCGGCATCGGGCGCCGCGCTGGTGGACATCCTGTTCGGCGCGCACGGTCCGTCCGGGCGCCTGCCGGTGAGTTTTCCGCACACCGCCGGGCAGGTGCCCTATAGCTATGCGCACAAGCCCAGCGGCCGTGCCGACCCGCGCCCGGATGCCTTGCAAGCGTTCAAGACCCGCTACCGCACCGCGCCCAATGCCGCGTTGTTTCCGTTCGGACACGGCCTGACCTATGGCCGCATCGAATACGGCGAGCTGCGCTTGAGCGATGCACGCATGGCGGCGACCGGCAGCCTGCGCATCAGCGCGCGCATCCACAACCGCGGCACGCGCGATGCCGAGGAAGTGGCGCAGCTCTACATCCGCGACCGCAGCGCCAGCATCACCCGCCCTGTGCGCGAGCTGAAGGACTTCCGCAAGCTGGCGGTGCCGGCGGGCGGCAGCGCGGTGGTGGAGTTCGTGCTGCGGCGGGCGGACCTGTTGTTTGTCGGCCAGACGCTCGCGCCCACCGTGGAGCCCGGTGTGTTCGATGTGTGGGTAGCGCCCTCTGCAGAGGCCGAGGGCGTGTCTGCGAGTTTTGAATTGATGGGCTGAGCGCCAGCGGCAATCGAAATGGCCAGCTCAGGGGATGGATATGGGCGTGTCTCGCTCACACAGAGGGCATCGCGCCCAGGTTGGCTCGGGAACACATCCCCATTGCGCTGACGCTCACGCTCTCGGTCGCCTTGAGAGGGGACTGGGTCTTGAGGGGGATTGGACGGTGCGTGTGCCCGGGTTTACAGCGGACGATCTGCGGGTTTGCTGTGGGGTCCTTGCCCGCCTACCCTCGCGGGACACGCCGCAAGTACGTCCTTGTAGGCTCTTACGCGGCATCCATGCCGCGTAAGGTCCCGCGACGGTAGGCGGGCAAGAACCCGTCGAGTTGGTCGGTGTGCATGGTCAGGAGCAGTGATGCCGTGCCCTGCGATGCGATGCGATGCAGTGCGGTCTGATCGGCGTTCTTCGATGCGCAACTCGCTGCCATGCCGACATCGATTCACTCGTCATCGAAGGCGCGTCTGGCCAACGTGCTGCCGCCATCGCTACAACCTTCGAAAGGTTTGTCAGCCACGCTTAGTTCCCACGCAACACCTCTGCAAGGAACGGCGCAGTGCGGCTGCCGCGCTGCCGCGCCACCGCCTCCGGCGCACCCGCCGCCACGACAGCGCCACCCGCGCCGCCCGCGCCCGGGCCCATGTCCAGCACCCAGTCGCTACTGGCAGCCACGCGCATGTCGTGTTCGACCACGATCACCGTATTGCCGGCCTCCACCAGGCCTTGCAGCTGACGCATCAAGGTATCCACGTCGGCCGGATGCAGGCCGGTGGTCGGCTCGTCCAGCACGTACACGGTGTCGCGCCGCTGCGCGCGTTGCAGCTCGGTGGCCAGCTTGATGCGCTGCGCCTCGCCGCCAGACAGCTCGGTGGCCGGCTGGCCGAGCCGCAGATAGCCCAGCCCCACTTCGCGCAACACCTGCAACGGGCGCAGCACGCTGGCGTCGTCGGCAAAGAAGCTGGCGGCCTGGTCCACGGTCATCGCCAACACCTGCGCGATGTTGTGACCCCGCAGCGCGATCTCCAGGGTCTTGGCGTTGTAGCGCGCGCCGTGGCAGCTGGGGCATGGCGCGTACACGCTGGGCATGAACAGCAATTCCACATGCACCGAGCCCTCGCCCTCGCAGGTGGCGCAGCGGCCCTTGGCGACGTTGAACGAAAACTGCCCCGGGTCGTAACGGCGGCGGCGCGCGGCTGGTGTGGCGGCGAACAACTTGCGCACCGGATCGAACAGGCCGGTGTAGGTGGCCAAGTTCGAACGTGGCGTGCGGCCGATCGGTTTCTGGTCCACCCGCACCAGGCGGCGCACCCGGTCGAGCCCGCCGACGATCGCACCACCCAGCGGCACCTGCGTGCCGCGCTCCAGCGGGTCCAGCGCTTCGTCCTCCTCTGCCTGGGTTTGTCCAAGATGGGCAGCCAGCAACTCCACCAATGCCTGGCTCACCAGCGACGACTTGCCCGAGCCGGACACACCGGTCACGGTGGTGAACACACCCAGCGGCAGGTCCACATCCAGCTCGCGCACATTGTTGCGGGTGATGCCGCGCAGCTGCAGCCAACCGGTGGCCGCACGCGCATGGCTGTGCACCTGCGGCGGGGTGCCGAACAGGTAACGCCGCGTGGACGAGGCCTCCACCTGCTCCAGTCCCGCGGGCGGGCCGCTGTACAGCACCTGCCCGCCGTGCACGCCGGCAGCCGGGCCAACGTCGACGATCCAGTCGGCGTGGCGGATCACATCCACCTCGTGTTCGACCACGAATACCGAATTGCCGGCGGCCTTGAGCTGATCCAGCGCGCCCAGCAAGGCCTGCGCATCGGCCGGATGCAGGCCCGCCGATGGCTCGTCCATCACATACACCACGCCGAACAACTGCGAACGGATCTGCGTGGCCAGCCGCAGCCGTTGCAGCTCGCCCGGCGACAGCGTCGGCGTGCTGCGCTCCAGGCTGAGATAGCCCAGGCCCAGCGCCTGCACCACCTCGATCCGCGCGCGCAGGTCGGCGGCGATGCGTTGTGCGGCAATCGCCTGCTCGGGATGCGTATCGGCCTGCTTGCGCTTGTCGTTACGCTTGCCACCGGCACCTTCCGCAGCCGGGCGCAGCAGGTCGGCCACCTCATCCAGCGGCCGCCGCGACAGCTCGCCGATATCCAGGCCGGCGAAGGTCACCGACAGCGCCTCGCGCCGCAGCCGCTTGCCGTCGCACTGCGGGCACTGCGTGCTGATCAGGTACTGAGCCACGCGCTTTTTCATCTGCGCGCTCTGCGTGGTGGCAAAGGTGTGCAGCACATAGCGCCGCGCACTGGTAAAGGTGCCCATGTAGCTGGGCTCCTCCTTGCGGCGCAGCGCGCGCCTGGCTTCGTCCAGGCTGTAGCCGGCGTACACCGGCACCACCGGTTGCTCGTCGGTGTAGAGGATCCAGTCGCGGGTCTTCTTCGGCAGCTTGTGCCACGGCAGATCGACGTCGTGGCCCAACGTGGTGAGGATGTCGCGCTGGTTCTGGCCATGCCAGGCACCGGGCCAGGCAGCAACCGCGCGATCGCGGATGCTCAGCGTGGGATCCAGCACCATGGTCGCCTCGGTCGCATCGTAGATCCGCCCCAGGCCGTGGCAGGTAGGGCAGGCGCCGGCCGGTGTATTGGGCGAAAAGCCGTCGGCATAGATGATGTCCTGCCCCGGCGGGTAGCTGCCCGCACGCGAATACAGCATGCGCAGGGAGTTGGAGATGGTGGTGACGCTACCCACCGACGAGCGCGCACTCGGCGCGCCGCGCGCCTGCTGCAAGGCTACCGCCGGCGGCAGGCCTTCGATGGAATCCACTTCCGGCACGCCGACCTGGTCGATCAGGCGCCGCGCATACGGCGAGATCGAATCCAGGTAACGCCGCTGCGCTTCGGCAAACACGGTACCGAACGCCAGCGACGACTTGCCCGAGCCGGACACCCCGGTGAACACCACCAGCGCATCGCGCGGGATGTCCACGTCCACGTTCTTGAGGTTGTGCTCGCGCGCACCGCGCACGCGCACCAGGCCGGAGGAAGACGACGCTGCGCTGGACATGAGTGACACACCGACATTCGACAATGCGCCAGCCTACCGCGTGCCGCATACAGCCGGTGTCAGTGTTGACGGCAAGTCCTGCGGCGCTCCACGCAAGCAACTCGTTGAGCGCCCTGGAATACATCGGTCGAAGGCGCGGCGCCCTCATCGCTCGCGGGCTATGCCGTAAACCCGTTCGTGGGGGCTAGATGGCGGCATCCATGCCACCACACGGTCCCGCAAGCGGCGAGGACACCGAACCAGAAAGTAGGTCGGCCGTTTATGAAAAGCAGGCCATCTCACGGGTGCATTGATTTGCTGGTGCGTGCTGCAAACACACGAGAGCCAGCGCATTAAAAGCACGTCCTACATTGCTTGCACCCTGCACACCGACCATCCCGAGGGGTCCTTGCCCGTCCACCGTCGCGGGACCTTACGCGGCATGGATGCCGCGTAAGAGCCTACAGGGACGTACTTGCGGCGTGTCCCGCGATGGTGGGCGGGCAAGGGCCCTGCAGCCAGGCCGCAGAAGCGCAGTGGTGTTGCGAGCAGCTCTACAACGCAATCACCCCAGCGCGTGCGCCGGCACCGGCTGCTCGTCGGTCTCGGCCAGCGCCTGCATGCGCGCCACCACGCCACTGAACAGCCGTGCAGTCGCCGCGCCACGCGTGCGAAAGATCTCCTCAAGCTCGCCGTAGTACCACAACGTGCCGGCGCGCCCGGCGGTGAATACGTTGAAGATGTCCTGGCCCACGTCCGGGTTTTCCAGGTCCTGCACGATGGTGCGCGCGTTATAGAGCTTGTCGCAGCCGGACACCAGCAAGGCGCGCTCGGGCGTGTTGCGTAGGTGCTCCAGGTAGGCCAGCTTGCGCTCGCGCCAGTCGCGTTTGCGCGCGCTGGCGGTGTTGTCCACCTCGGCCTTGTCTTCGGCGGTGGCATCGGTGCACGCCATCACGATGTCGGCCACCGCATCGCCGAACTGCGCGCGGATCGAGGCCTCATGACCGCCGCCGCAGTCTTCCACCACATCGTGCAGCAGCCCGGCGATGGCCTGCTCTTCGTCGCCGCCGCATTCCAGCACCAACGTGGACACGCCCAGCAAGTGGCTCAGATACGGAATCTGCGTGCCCTTGCGTACCTGCCCAGCATGGGCGATGCGCGCGTAATCCACGGCCAGGGCGTAACGTTCGGTGAGAGCGGTCATGGGGCGTCCGATGCGGGGAATGGCGCATTATCGCCGAGCCCGGTGACGCCCCAGGTGAGGATGGCGCGAGGATGCGTGTGCAGACTCAATGACGCGCTGTTGCGGCCGATACCGCTAGGCTACCTCCACGCCGCACGATTGCTCAGCCATGCCCACGCTCCCCGTTTGCAACGCCTGCCGCGACGGCCAGGACTTTCCCACCGCCATCACCATGGCGTTCCAGCCGATCGTGGACGTGTCCACCCGCAGCATCTACGCCGGCGAAGCGCTGGTGCGCGGCGTCAACGGCGAATCGGCCGGCAGCATCCTGGCCGCCGTGGATGAGCGCAACCGCTACGCCTTCGACCAGGCCTGTCGCATCAAGGCGATCGAATGCGCCGCGCAGATTGCGCTGCCGGCCTTGCTGTCGATCAACTTCATGCCCAACGCGGTCTACAACCCAGAACACTGCCTGCGTGCCACGCTTTCGGCCACCGCGCAGTACGGCTGGCCGCTGGACGCCATCATCTTCGAGGTCAGCGAACAGGAACACCTGGCCGAGCCGGCGCATCTGCTCGACATCATGCGCACCTACCAGGCGCGCGGCCTGAAGACCGCCATCGACGACTTCGGCGCCGGCTATTCCGGCCTCGGCCTGCTGGCCGATTTCCAGCCGGACCTGCTCAAGCTGGACATCGCCCTGGTGCGCGGCATCGACGCCGACCGCAGCCGCCAGGCCATCGTCCGCCACACCACCCGCATGTGCGAGGAACTCGGCATCGCCGTCATTGCCGAAGGCATCGAACACCCGGACGAATACCGCACCCTGCGCGACATGGGCATCCACCTGCAGCAGGGCTATCTGTTCGCCCGCCCAACAATCGGCGAACTACCGCAGGTGCACTGGCCGGAGTAAGTGGGCGTGCATGTGCGCGCGAAGTGAGCGAACCGCCCAGCACAAAAATCCGCACCCGACCAAATCAAACAGCACGCAAGCCGCTTTCACGATTCCCCAATCCCGATTCCCGATTCCCAGCGGCGCCCAGCCCCATCCACACCCCGCCAACCAACCGCGCCGCCTCACACATACCGCGGTATCGGCCCCAGCTGCGGCGTCTGGTCCGGCAACTCCACTTCCACCTCGTCCACATAGCACCAGCCCCAGCCTTCGGGCGGGTCGTAGCCTTCGATGATGGGGTGGCTTGTGGCGTGGTAATGCGCCGTGGCGTGCTTATGCGGCGAATCATCGCAGCACCCCACGTGGCCGCAGCTGCGGCACAGGCGCAGATGCACCCAGGTGCTATCGATGGCCAGGCAGTCTTCGCAGCCACGTGCGCTGGGCGTGACCTCGCTGATCTGCGCGGTATGTGTGCACTGGTCGCTCATGAGGTGGTGGACTCCTGTGAGGCACTGGCAAGTTCGGATGCCGGCACCGGGTTGGCCTGGTGTGCCAGGTATTGATGGATCTGCGCGACGACCGCCGCGCCCTCGCCCACCGCTGCGGCCACGCGCTTGACCGAGCCGGCCCGCACATCGCCGATGGCGAACACACCGGGGCGATTGGTTTCCAGCGGCAGACAGGCCGGCACGCCATCGCCGCGCGCGTTGCCGGTGACGACGAAGCCACGCGTATCGGTCTCCACGCACTGCTGCAGCCAGCCGGTGTTGGGGTCGGCGCCGACGAACAGGAACAGGTGCCGCAATTCCACCCGCGTGGTCTGCCCATCGGCGCGCGTGCGCAATACCGCCGCCTGCAGGCCGCGCTCCGGGTCGCCTTCCAGCGCGGACACTTCGGTGCCGGTATGCAGCTGCACGTTCGGCAGCACGGCGATGCGGTCGATCAGGTATTGCGACATCGACGATTCCAGCCCTTCGCCGCGAATGATCAGGTGCAGTTCCTTCACCCGCGGTGCCAGAAACGCCACGGCCTGGCCGGCGGAATTGCCGCCGCCCACCAGCGCCACCACGCCGCCCTCGCACAGCCGCGCTTCCACCGGCGAGGCCCAGTACGACACGCCATGGCCTTCGAAACGCTCCAGCCCGTCGATCTCCGGGCGCCGGTAACGCGCCCCGGAGGCGACCACCACCGTGCTGGCCAGCAGCTGCTTGCCGTCGGCCAGATCCAGCTTCAGCGCACCATCGTCGCGCCCGCATTCCAGCGTGCCGGCCTCGATCGGAATCGCCAGCTCGGCACCGAATTTCAGCGCCTGGTTATAGGCGCGCCCGGCCAGCGCCTGGCCGGAAATGCCGGTCGGAAAGCCCAGATAGTTTTCGATGCGTGCCGAGGCGCCGGCTTGGCCGCCGATGGCGCGCTGGTCCAGCACCAGCACCGACAGGCCTTCGGAGGCCGCATACACCGCCGTCGCCAGACCGGCCGGGCCGGCGCCGACGATGGCCACGTCGTAGCGCTTGTCCGGGTCGATGTCCGGCGTCATGCCCAGGCAATGCGCCGCTTCGGCATCGCTGGGCTGACGCAGCACCCGCCCGCTCGGGCACACCATCACCGGCAGTTCCTGCTCCTGGATGCCAAAGCGCTGCACCAACGCGCGGCCTTCCTCGTCGGAGGCATCGATCACCGTGTTCGGGTAACCGTTGCGGGTCAGAAAGCCCTGCAAACGGGTCAGATGCGGATCGTCCGGCTCGCCGATCAACACCGAGCCGGAGGCATCGCCTTCGATCAGGCCGACGCGGCGCAGGATCAACGCACGCATCACCACCTCGCCCACTTCGGCCGAGCTGATCATCAGCGCGCGCAGATGCGCGGTGTCGAACGGCAGCGCCAGGCAGCCCTGCGGCCCGGCACGCCCACCGGCGAGTGACGCGCGCCCGGCCAGCTGGCTTACCTCGCCAGTGAACTGGCCGGGCGTCTGCAAGGTGATCGGTTTTTCGTTGCCCAGCCCGTCGCGCCGCACCACTTCGATGGCGCCTTCCAGCACCACCCACACCGGCGCGTGCGCATCGCCCACGTCGAAGACGAGTTCGCCCGCATCGAAACGCTGCGCCGGCCCGCTGGCAAACCGCCGCGTGATCGCCAATTGGCCCGAGTCCAGCTCGGGGAACATCTGATGGTGGCGGGTATCGGCCAGGGACATGGAGTGGCGACGCTGAGGGGGAGTACATGCAAGCATGGCCAGCCGTGAGGGTGATGGCAATCACCCAAACGGGCCATGCCGGGCGCGACAGAGCGCGCATGCACGAGCAGTACGCGCGTGCATACCAGCGCGGTGTTTGCACAGGCAAAACAGCTCACGCGGCTGCCAGCGGTACCGCACGCTCACCAGCGGTGATCGGCACAATCAACCGCAACCGTACGCGCAGAAGGTGGCAGACGTAGCTGGCGCGCTGGCGGCCAGCGAACACGGCACTGGGCCCGCAGCTGGTACGCGGCACTCGTGTGATCCCGTCGCTCCTGTTGCCCGGGAGACTCCGGGTTGCTCCGTACCGTGCCGACGAAGCCACACAATGCCTTGTCAGCCACGCTCCGCTTGTACCGGCTCCCAGTGCGGCCCGTGCTGGCCGGCGGCCATGCGCTCGGCCGGGCGCACGCGAAACACCACGCTGATGCGCTCGCCCACCGCACGCGCGGTCTTGGCGATGCCGTGCTCGTGGCTCAGTTGCGAGGCATGGCTCATCGCCAGCAGGCTGCCGGGTGCCAACGCCACACCGATCGCACGCGTGTTGCCGTCCTTTGCGCGCAGCTGCATCCGCCGCGTCACTCCCAGCGACACCAATGCGATCGGATACGGCGCCAGCAACGTCTGCAGCTTGTCGTGATGCATCGCCACGCTGTCGCGGCCATCGCGATACAGATTCAGGCCCACCGCGTTGTACGGCGCAGGCAACACCGCCTGCACCGCATCGAGCAGCGCCTGCAACGGCAGCCCGGGCGGCAGCGGTGCATCCAGCCGATACGAAGCCAGCAGGCGCGGCACCTCCACCACACGGTCGTACATCTCGCGGCGCTGGCTGCGCCAGTCGGTCGCCTGGCGCAACGCGGCAAAGCACTGCTGTGCCACGGTAGGCGCCAGCAGCTGCGGCCAGTAGCGCACGCCGCCCTGCGTATCGTGCAGCAGCTGCACCGGCGCGGTGGGAGTATCGAACAGATCCATCGGGGTGATATGCGGACGGTTTGCGCGATTTCAGCAGCCTGCCATTACGATTGCCCGTAGCCGAAGCCCCGCATTCGCACGCCCTCTCGCAGTTGCTGCCATTGCGCTCGTTCCGTGCAAAAAGGCGACCGACCTGCGCATCCGCTGTCTCCTGCGCGCAACGCCGGCAACCTCTCAAAGACAGGCGCACGCATCACCGCCGCCCGCCCCGCACCGGTTAGCGAGCTCAACGATGCAGGCATGGACGTCATGCGATCAGGCCCGACAGCTGTGCTACGGTCCGGCGCTGCATCCGCCTGGAACCGTTCGCATGCAGCATCGCTCAATCGCCTTCTCTCCCCTGCGTTGGCTGGCGCTGCTTGCCGCCTGCGTCAGCTTTGCCGGCAACGCGGCGCCACGTGCGGACGACGCGGGTTTCAGCGCGGTGGATCCTTTTATCGGCACCGGTGGCGAAGGCCACACCTATCCCGGCGCCACGCTGCCGTTCGGCATGGTGCAGCTGAGCCCGGACACGCAGATCAAGCCGCGCAAGGAGGCCTATGGCTGGGCAGCCGGTTACCGGCATGGCGACACCACGATTGTCGGCTTCTCGCACACGCACTTTTCCGGCTCCGGGCATTCGGACCTGGGCGATGTGTTGCTGATGCCGCAGACCGGCCAGGTCAGACTCGAACGCGGCGACGCCGCCACGCCGGGTAGCGGCTACACCGCGCAGTTCGACCATGCCAGCGAGCAGGCGCAACCCGGCTATTACGCGGTGACCTTGAAAGACCGCAACATCCGCGCCGAACTCACCGCCAGTGCGCGCGTGGGCGTGCATCGCTACACCTTCCCCAAGGGCACGCCGGCGCATGTACTGGTGGACCTGCGCACCAGCCTGTACGACTACCCCGGCAAGGTGCAGTGGTCGCGGCTGCGCGTGCGCGGCGATGGCACCGTCACCGGCTTTCGCGAAACCCGCGGCTGGGCACCCGGCCGCCAGCTGTACTTCGCCATGCGCTTCTCCCGCCCGCTCACCGCCACGCAGTTGCACGACACCGAGCAGGACGTCCCGTACAAGGGCTTTCCGCCGCCGGGCGAGAAGAACCCCGCGCAGCGCGCACAGATCGAGGGCCGGCAACTGGTCGGCGTGTTCGACGTTGCCAACGATGGCACGCCGCTGGTGGTCAAGGTTGCGCTGTCGCCGGTCAGCGAGGCCGGCGCCATCGCCAATCTGGATGCCGAGGTGCCCGATTTCGATTTCGACCGCGTGCGCGCCGATGCACGCGCGCAGTGGACACAGGCGCTGTCGGCGATCGATGCGCAAGGCACGCCGCAACAACGCACCCAGCTCTACACCGCGCTGTATCACACCCTGCTCGGCCCCACCCTGTTCATGGACAGCGATGGCCAGTACCGCGGGCCGGACAACGCCGTGCATCAGGCGCGTGGCTGGACCAACTATTCCACCTTCTCGCTCTGGGACACCTACCGCGCCCTGCATCCGCTGCTGACCCTGGTGCAGCCGCCGCAACGCAGCAGCGACATGGTCAATTCCTTGCTCGCCTCGCGCCGCGAGAGCGCCTACGGCATCCTGCCCGTCTGGGCGTTCCACGGCCTGGAAACCTGGTGCATGATCGGCTACCACGCCGTGCCGGTGATCGCCGACGCCTACATGAAAGGCATCGGCGGCTTCGATGCCGACGAAGCGCTCGATGCCATGGTCGCCAGCGCCAACTACGGCCCCTACGACGGCATCGCGCAGTACCGCGAGCTGGGCTACGTGCCCATCGACGAAGAAGGCGAAGCCGCGTCCAAGACGCTGGAATACGCCTTCGACGACTGGACCATCGCGCGCATGGCCGACAAGCTCGGCAAGCCCGCCATCGCCGCAGAATTCAGCAAGCGCGCCGGCAATTGGAAACACGCCTTCGATCCCGCTACAGGCTACATGCGTGCACGCACGCGTGCCGGCAACTTCCGCGAACCATTCGATCCATCCACTAGCGGCTACGGCAGCGACTACACCGAAGGCAATGCCTGGCAATATTCCTGGTATGTGCCGCAGGACGTCGCAGGGCTTGCCGCCGCACATGGCGGCGATGACAAGCTGCTGGCGCGCCTGGATGCGGTGTTCGATGCCAAGGTCGACCCCAAGGTGTTCGCGCATATGGAAGACATCACCGGCCTGATCGGCTGGTATGCGCACGGCAACGAACCCAGCCACCACGTCGCCTACCTGTACGCCTACGCCGGCCAGCCCTGGCGCACCCAGGCGCGGCTGACCCAGATCATGGACACCCAGTACCACGCCGGCCCCGAAGGCCTGGCCGGCAACGACGACCTCGGCCAGATGTCGGCCTGGTACGTGTTCACCACGCTGGGCTTTTATCCGGTGGCACCGGGCAGCAACCAGTACATCATCGGCCGCCCGTTCCTGCCGCGCGCCACGCTCAAGCTGCCCAATGGCAAGCGCTTCAGCGTGATCGCCGATGGCCTGAGCAAGGCGCGCAGCTACGTCGGCAGCGTCACCCTCAACGGCCAGCCGCTGACCCGCGCCTACCTCACGCATGAAGAAATCCAGGCCGGCGGCGAACTGCGCTTCCGCATGCAGGCCACGCCGAACACGCAATGGGCCACCGATGCGGCGCAGCGGCCGTATTCGATGTCGACGCAGACGCGCTGAGTCAGTAGTGGATGCCCATGCGTAGCCCGCAGGCATCGCGCTCCACCACCGCCGGCAGGCTGCCGGCGGTACCTGCGGCAATGCGCTGCGCGCTCCAGCAGGCCACCAGGGCATCCAGCACATCGTCCGGCTTGGCCAGCGCACGCGGCACGCGCTCCAGCAACGCGGCTACCTGCCTGGCGCCATAGCACTGGCCCAGCAAGGCGGCGCGCTGTTGGTGGCCCGCGCTGCTCTTCTTGCCCGCCGCCAGGCCGTGCCCGCCGGCGAGCACGGCGAACGACACCTCCGGGTGCACCTCGAACACGCGCTCCGCCCACGCCGGATCGGCGCGCAAGGCATCGTCCCAGGCGCGAATCTTCGACAGCAGCGCAAACGACTGCACGCCAAAGCCGCGCTGCCCGTCGTGATCCAGCACCCGATGCAACGCAGAGGCTTCCACCTGCGTGGGTGCATGCAGCATGCCGCGCAAGGGCGCGGCAAAGATGCTGGATGCGCGGCGCCCACCCACAAAGCGCCGCGCCTGCACATCCGCAGCGCGTGGCGCGTGCTCGCTCAGACCGATCGGAATGTCCACGCCCAGCACAGCGACGTCCCCCAATGCGCTCGCCACCGCTGCAACCGTGGGGTAGCCGGCAAACTGCAATCCATCGCCGGCCTGCCACACCGCCAGCCAGCCGCTGCCGGCGCCATCGATCCCTACACACTGCATTGCGGTCCTCCCGGTCGTGGCCTGCGTGCACGGCGCAGCAGCACCGCACGCACGCCATCTGCGTGGCGCGTTCACATCATGCACAACATTCGTTCACCCGCACGCATCGCCGTGGTTTCCAGACTGCTCCGCATCGGCCGCATCGGCCGCAGCACGCTGCGGCCCTGCCATCCCCCACTGCAGGAGCCAGCGCATGTCCAGCACCAAGAACCAGTACGAAATGCAGAACCCGCTTACCCAGTTTCCGCAGCCCAAGTTCCCCGAGCAGACCCAGGAAGCGCCGGGCACCATCCATGCATTGCAGCCCAAGGCCGACCACGGCGAGCAGAGCTACCAGGGCTTCGGCCGCCTGAAGGGCCGCAAGGCGCTGATCACCGGCGCCGACTCGGGCATCGGCCGCGCCACTGCAATCGCCTACGCACGCGAAGGCGCCGACATCGTGTTGAACTACCTGCCGGAAGAAGAGCAGGACGCTGCGGAAGTGGTGAAGTTGATCGAGGCCGAAGGCCGCAAGGCGATCAGCATCCCCGGTGATCTCAAGGATGAGGCTTTCTGCAACCAGTTGGTCGCACGCGCGGTCAAGGAGCTCGGTGGACTGGACCTGCTGGTCAATATCGCCGGCAAGCAGACCGCGATGAAAGACATCGCCGACATCACCACCGAGCAGTTCGACGCCACCTACAAGACCAACGTCTACGCGATGTTCTGGCTGTGCAAGGCGGCCATCCCGCACCTGCCGCCGGGCGCATCCATCATCAACACCGGCTCGATCCAGTCCTACCAGCCCTCGCCGACGCTGCTGGACTACGCGTCCACCAAGGCGGCCATCGTCAACTTCACCAAGGGCCTGGCCCAGCAGGTCGCCGAGAAGGGCATCCGCGTCAACGCCGTCGCCCCGGGCCCGGTGTGGACCCCGCTGCAACCCAGCGGTGGCCAGCCGCCGGAAAAGATTCCCGAGTTCGGCTCGGAAACCCCGCTCAAGCGTGCCGGCCAGCCGGTGGAGATGGCGCCGCTGTATGTGATCTTGGCTTCGCAGGAATCCAGCTATGTCACCGGCGAAGTGTTTGGTGCCACCGGTGGCTTGCTGCTGTCCTGAGCAAACACAAAGCGAGCTTCCGCCGTAGCGCCACTAGAATCCTGCCGATCGCTGCATGCGCAGTGGTCGGCGGGGTTTTCTTCGGTGGCGTTTTTGGTATTGGCGGCAGTCCCGAATGCTGATGCATCAGCACCACCGAACCGCAAGGTAGTTCGACCAGCTACGCAAAGACGGCTTCGATCATGCGAAGCTCCCCTTCTCCCGCCGGGAGAAGGTACCCGAAGGGCGGATGAGGGTACGCAACCCCACCAATGCTCCGCCCACGGCCCGCGCTTACTGCATCACCACCGTTTGGATCGCATGCGCCGGAATCTCCAGTTCACTCGATGCCTCGCCCACGTACAGGTTGTAACGGATCGCCACATCGCTGGCATTCATCACCACCGTCGCCAGGCTGCCATCGGTGTTGAGAAAGGACGTCGTTGCCAGATTGCTGCGGCTGCTGGCTGCACTCACCCGCCGCGCGCCGGGGCGGATGAACTTGGAAAAGTGGCCGATATACCAATAGCTTGGCGTGTAAGTCACCTCGCCGGTGCGCGTGTCGGCATGCACCGGCGCAAAGCAGTAATTGCCCACGTGGTTCGGCCCGCCATTTTGATCGAGCAGGATGTTCCAGTCGGTCCAGCCCACTGCACCATGATTGAGATCGTTGATGATGGCGGTGCCATAGCGCTCGCCGTTGGGCCAGTACTGCAACCTTGCCGGGTCGAACTTTTCCACCGCAGCTTCGGTCAGCAGTAGCGGCTTGTCCGGGTACGCCTGTGCCACGGCTGCGACGTTCTCCACCATCGGCGCGAACCCGGCCCAGGTCTCGTACCAGTGGAAGCCCATGCCCCACGCGTATTTCGCCGCTTCCGGATCGTCGAAGATCACATGCGCACGGTGCAGCATCATGTCGCGGTTGTGGTCCCACACGATGATCTTGCGGTCGCCATAGCCGGCGTGCTTCATCGTCGGACCAAGGTGGTTCTTCAAAAAGTCGCGCTCTTCCTCGGCGGAAAACACCATCGACTCCCAGGTCTGCACCGCCATCGGCTCGTTCTGCAGGCTGATGCCCCAGATCGGGATGCCGGCCTTTTCGTAGGCCGCAATAAAGCGCGTGTAGTAGGTGGCCCAGGCCTGCGCATACGCGGGCAGCAACTTGCCGCCCTTGAGCATGTTGTTGCTGTCTTTCATAAAGGCCGGCGCGCTCCACGGGCTGGCAAATGTCGTCAACTTGCCGCCGGCCGCCGCAATGGCCTGGCGCAGCATCGGGATGCGATAACGCTGATCGTGCCTGACCGAAAAGCTCTTAAGCGCCGCATCGCCTTCCTTGATGTAGGTGTAGCTGCCGCTGCTGAAATCCGAGCTGTGGATGGTGGTGCGCGCCAGCGTATAGCCGATGCCCTTTTGTGGGTCGTAGTAGGCAGTGAGCAAGGCGCGCTGCGCAGGCTTGGGCAGCCTGGCGAAGGTCTCGGCACTGGCATCGGTGATTGCCCCGCCGATGCCCAGCACCTCCTGGAAGTGCCGCTGCAGATTGACGAAGATGGAGTTCTCCTTCTCGGTCAACGCATGCCCGGCCCTGGGCGCATCGACAGTGCTGACACGCATCTGCTGCGTTGCGCCCTGGGCAGAGGTGTAAACGCGTAGTGCACCGGCGGCGGCTGGCGGAGTAGCAGCCTCCGCAACCGCAGCTTCTACCGCCTTCGATGCGGGCGTGGATGCAGACGGTGCCGTCGATGCCGGCACCGGAATCGGCGTTGCTGATGCTGATGCTGATGCCGGTGCTGTTGCTGCTGTTGCTGCAGATGCCAACACCGTTTCAGTCGCAGCACCCCAAACTCCCAGAACCCCCACCACCGACCACGCAATCGTTCGCTTCACCGTGCACCCTCCCAGGTTGGTGACCAAGCCTAACCGACCAACGCGGCGCAACATCGCGCAACATCGCGCAACAAACGAGCGCAACCATGCTCCCTTCCACCATCGGCCATTCCCTTCTCCCCTCGGGAGAAGGTGGCCCGAAGAGCCGGATGAGGATACGTCTGCCAAGAGTGCAACCCGCCCCCTGCAATCAAGGCAACAACATAAGCCCCAACTCGAAAGACAGCCCCACGACTCCAGCAAACGTACCCTCACCCCAACCCCTCTCCTGCTGGAGAGGGGCTTTGGGTCCGCGCGCGGCATCAACGCGACGAGCATTGATCAGCGGCGTGCCAACCGATTCAAAATCCCAGGCACTTCCAACCCAAGTTCGCGCGCCAAAAACCCCACCGGCCCAATCCGCTTGGCCAACTGCCTGCCCGCCGCCGCATGCACAAACACGCCCCATAACGCAGCGGTCAACGCATCGCAGCCGCGCGCGGCAAACCCGGCAATCAACCCCGCCAGCACATCGCCAGACCCGGACGTGCCCAACCCGGACGCCCCCCCGCGATGCATCCACACCACTCCATCCGGGCCGGCAATAAAGCTGTCCGCGCCCTTGACGATCACCACGCTGCGCAGCTTCTGCGCAAACTTCAGCGCGTAAGCGCCCGGTGCCGCTTCCACCGCCGCCTTGTCGTCACCGGCCAGGGTTGCCATCTCGCCCGCATGCGGCGTCAATACGAATGGCCGCCCGATCGGCGCCCGCAGGCCGCGCGACAACGCACCGGCATCCAGCACCAAGGTGCACACCGCCTGCTCGGCGGCGCGCCTGACCATCGCCGTGGTGGTGGCCGACGACGCCATCCCCGGCCCGATCACTGCCGCATCGCAGGCCGCCATCGCCCCGTCCAGCGCGCGGTGCCCGCGCACGATCTCGCCCTGCCCGTTCTGCGCCAACCCCAGCACCAGCGCCTCCGGCACCGCCAACGCCATGCCCGGCGCCACACTGGCCGCGGTGGCGATCTGCAACTTGCCCGCACCGGTACGCAGCGCCGCCTCGCCGGCCAGCAGCACCGCACCGGGCACGCGCATCGAGCCACCCACTATCAACACGCGTCCACGCTGCTCCTTGTCGCCACCCGGGGCCGGCAACGGCATCGACCGCAAGGCGGCGGCGGTGAGCATGCGCACGCGCGGGGTGGCCATCAGCGCGCCCCGGCCGGGCGGTCGGACTCGGTGGTCACCGGCTCGTCGGCCAGCTCCGGCGGCACGAACTTGGTACGCAGCAACTCCAGCGATTGCCCATCGGCCGCAGCCGCGTATTCGGTGACGCCGCAATTGGGCACATCACCCTCGCGGTCGATGCCCAGGATGGTGGCCTCGTCCATCCGCTCGATCAGGTAGCGGAAGCAATTGACGATTACCTGATGCCCCACGATCAGCACCCGCGCGCCCACATGGTTGCGCTGCAGGTCACCCACCACCCCGCGCAGGCGGAAGATCACATCGCACCAGCTCTCGCCACCGGGCGGGCGAAAGTAGAACTTGCCCACCAGCTTGCGCTGCTCGGCCAGCTCCGGAAAGGTCGCAAGAATGCCGGCCGTGGTGTAGCGGTCGAGCACGCCGAACTCCTTCTCGCGCAAACGCTCATCCACGCTGACCGACTCGGCCGGCTGACCCAGCGCATGCGCCACCGCAGCGGCGGTCTGGCGCGCACGCACGTAGGTGGAACTCAGGATCAGGGTCGGGCGCTCGTGCTCGGGCAAACCGGCCATCCACGCTCCCAGCGCCTCGGCCTGGCGCTCGCCCAGCGCCGACAACGGCACATCCGCATCGCGGTGCTCCAGGTCGATCAAGGCCGAGCCGTTGGACTCGGCCACATCGCGCGCCACATTGCCCGCGCTTTGCCCATGCCGCACCACCCACAACCGCGCCGGCCACTGCGCCGAGACACCGGCTACCGCACTGTTCTCACTCACATGCTTCTCCTGCACAACGTCGACCTCACGTGTCGCACAGCCGCCGTGAAAACATGGTCGACCAGCGCATCTGTGACCGGTGTTTCAATACGCACGCGCATCCATGACTGATGGCACAGCAACAAGCGAACGCAACGGATGGGTAACGCCGCGCCGGTATACTGCAGCCCCCCGACACCCTGCTGCCCATGTCCAACGTCCTGTTGCTGCGCACGGCAAAAGAGCGCGAAGAACTGCTGCTGGAAGAGGTGCTGGACGCAACCGAGCAGTGCATCGACGTCATCGGCCTGAGTGCCACCAGTTTCGAACTGATCGCCGAGCGCGCCAAGGTCAGCTGCGGCAGCCTGCTGCAACGTTTCGAAGACAAGGACGCGCTGGTGCGCGCCTTGCTCGAGCGCAACTACATGCGCGCCATCCGTCAGATGTGGCTGGTGGAACGCCCGGCCAATGTGCACGTGGTGGATTTCATCGCCGGCCTGCTCGAAGAATGGCTGCTGCAGGAAATCAACATCAAGCGCACCCGCATCGACCTGGAACTACACCTGGCCACCCTGCGCGACCCGGTGCTGGCCGTCTTCATGCGCCGGCAGAGCGCATCGCTGATCGAACACCTCAGTGCCCTGCTCAAGCGCCTGCTGCGCGGCCACGCCGACCCAGCCAGCAGCGAGCAGGAATTCCAGGCCCGCGTTTTCGCCGTCGCTGCCATGTGCGGCGGCCTACACAGCGTGATGACCAGCGGCATGGAGCTCAACCGCATGCATCTGCAGCTGATCCTGCGCGAAAGTCTGTCAGGGATTTTGAAGTCTGCGCCGGTGTAGCGCCGCTAAGCCACCGAATCTCACGGACAGCGCTGATGGCTTGGCACCGGGAATCGATCGGATAAGATCACCCCACATACCAAGGAGGGATGTCATGCGTGATCAAGTCTTCAGTAAGGGAGCTGGATCGCTAGCGCTTTTTGCAGCGCTTGCCGTCTTCAGCTGGTCCGTCAGTGCGACGAGCACGGTAGTCACCTTCCACACGCCGGACAACCAATACGAAGTGGAGCTCTACGTTGGCGGCGGCTCCGAGGAGAGCGGCGGAATTGCGGGCGCAATGATCAAATGGCCCGGCTACGAACATATGGGACTGCCCTTCAACGGGGTGAAGTACCACATGGACAAGGCGATGACCCGCGCTGGCGCCAAGTACATGAACCCCGGTGACCCAAAGGTTCCTCCATCTTTCAGTCTTGAGATTGAAGGGAACAAGGGCCGCCTCTTTGTGGGCAAGCGCGTCATACCAGGGACGGCATCATGGATTGTTGGTCCTTACGCCCCTGAGAGCACGTGGGAACCAAGGCACATGCGCAAGGACGGACAATGAAGCGCCCTTTACGCAGCGCATGGCGGGCCCTCTTTCTACGATTAAGGCTGCTTCAACAGTCCATACGCATTCTACTGCCGCTACAGCGTCAACCTCGGCTACGACTTCATCAGCAGCTGGGAACTGAGCGTCAGGAACACCTGCCACTAGCGTGAGTTCAACGGCATCGACGGATGCGTCGACACCATCAGCCTGGGCGGCAGTTTCTGCTTCTAAGCGAGTAGACATCGGTAAAAGATCAACGGCAGGTTGCGCAATCAGCCTGCCGTCTTTGTCTGCCAGCCATCACACCTTGCGCTCCACCGCCGCAGGCCATTGCACCTCTTCCAGCACATGGGTCACCTGCGTCGCCAGTAGCTCCAAACAGACCGCCAACTCGTCCATGCAGATAGCCGGCTGCCGCGCCTGCTCTTCGGCCTGCGTGCGCGGCTGCGCCAAACGCGCCAAAAAGCGCATGTGGTCGCGCAATTGCTGCAAGCGGTATTGCGCGCCTTCTGGCAGGTAGTAGCCCGGGTGTGACTGCGCATCTCGTACAACGTCCGACATGGCCTGCTCCTCATTCCATGGAATCAGCCCGCCCGCCACAAGGCGACGGACGGGAAGTCGGGAGGCTCGAAACCGCTTACAGCCGGCGGGCGTATTCCCCTTGCGGGTGTTGTATTAGCCGCCCTCCCGACGCAGAGCATCACGTCGGTTGCGCCTACAAAGTTTGCAGGCACAAAAAACCCACCGGTTTGTCGGAGGTGGGTACCGCTGTAAGCGGAGTTTCGAGGCTCCGTGGGGTGATCGTGCTACTACAGATTACCGTCGTCAAGGAGTACCGCCGTCAAGGCCTTCGGCACCTGCAATTTCATATAGGCAGTAGACCCATTTCAAACGAATCATCAGGCAGAAGCATCCATGCTGCCGCCGAATTTCATTGCGGCAACGACTTGTGTTGTCGACAAAAGACTGGGAATTCACAGGAAAAACTTGCGCAGTTGCCAACAAGGTCGCTGCGACGGCCCAAGCCATCGCATATCGGTCCATCGCATCCGGCGCTAGAATGACCACGGCAGCGTCGGTGACCTATGATGGCTACCGCGAGATGCCATCCCGCCGGGCGCCAAGTACGGATACGCGTGTGACTGTCGACAGCAACTTTTCCTTCCTGCAGGAACACGATCCGGTCTTCTTCAAACTGGCCTCGATGGCCGAGCAGGTCTTTGCCAGCGATCCCAACACCACGCTGATCAAGCTCCGGCAGTTCGCCGAAGCGCTTGCCCAGGATCTCGCTGGGCGCGCCGGCATCATCCACGACCAACGGACGACCCAGGCGGATCTGATCTACCAGCTCGCACGCGAGCTGCGCCTGGACCGGCGGATCCAGGAGCTGTTCCACGTACTGCGGGTCGAGGGCAACAAGGCGACCCACGGCTTCACCACGCAACACCGCGAAGCGATGGATGGCCTGAAGGTCGCCCGCGACCTAGCGGTCTGGTACCACCGGGCCTTCGGCAGGAACGCCACCGAATTCAAGGCGGGTGCTTTCCTGCCCCCGAAGGATCCAGCCGCGCCGTTGCGTGAAGTGCAGGCCGAGGTCCATCGCCTGAAAGCGGAGCTGGATACCGCCCGCCAGCAACACGATCAGAGCCAGGCGCTCGCCGAACTCAAGAGCAGCGAAGCCAAGCTCAACGCCGAGCTTGCCGAAGCGATGGACGTCGAAGCGCGTGCGCAGTCGGCGCTGGCAGTCCAACGCGAACAGGAACTGCAACGGCTTCGCCAGGACTTCGAACAACGCATCGCCAGCCTGCAACAGCCGGACACCGCCCGCCAAGCCGCCACCCAACAGGTCGCCGGCGCCACCCAGCAGGCCAGCAACAACTTCGACCTCAGCGAAGACCTCACCCGCATCCTGATCGACCAACAGCTGCGCGAGGCCGGCTGGGAAGCAGACTCGCTCGACCTCACCTACGCCAAGGGCATCCGCCCGGAAAAAGGTCGCAATCTCGCCATTGCCGAGTGGCCCACCAAGGTGCCGCGCGCCAACGCCGACTATGTGCTGTTTGCCGGCCTCATGCCGGTCGCCGTCGTCGAGGCCAAGCGCAAGCAGATCAACATTGCCGACCGGATTCCCCAGGCCGAGCGCTACGCGCGCGGCTTTGTGATGCGTGGCGAGCTGGCCCCCGCCTACCCGGCCACCACCTCGATCGCAGGCTGGGCCGACGGCCAGGGTGGCCATTTCCAGGTGCCGCTGGCATTCGCCTGCAATGGCCGTCCTTTCGTGAAACAGCTGGCCGAGCAATCGGGCATCTGGTTCCGCGACCTGCGCTCACCGGCCAATCTGCGGCGCCCGCTGCAGAAGTTTCACACGCCCGAGGACATCGCCGATCTGCTCACCCGCGATCGCGACCAAGCCGAGCGCGATCTGGCCCAGGAAGGCTTCGCCTACCTCAACCTGCGCGACTACCAGCAGCGCGCGATCCTGGCAGTGGAAGGCGCGCTGGCATCGGGCTCACGCAACTGCCTGCTGGCGATGGCGACCGGCACCGGCAAGACGCGCACAATGATTGGCCTGATCTACCGTCTGCTCAAGGCCGAACGCTTTCACCGGGTTCTGTTCCTGGTCGACCGCTCCGCGCTCGGCACCCAGGCCACCGAGACGATGCAGGACATGCAGCTGGAGCAGAACCAGACGCTGGCGCAGATCTACAACCTCGATGGTCTGGACGACACCCGCACCGCCGATGAGACCCGCGTGCAGGTCGCCACGGTGCAGGCCATGGTCCGGCGCATTTTCCAGTCCGATGACCCGCCTCCGATCGGCACCTTCGACTGTATCGTCGTCGACGAGGCCCACCGCGGTTACACGCTCGACCAGGAAATGACCGAAGGCGAGCTGGCCGTGCGCGACCACGCGCAGTACCTGTCGCAATACCGCCGCGTGCTCGACTACTTCGATGCCTGCCGTATCGGCCTGACCGCCACGCCGGCCAAGCACACCACCGAAATCTTCGGCAAGCCGATCTACACCTACAGCTACCGCGAAGCGGTGGCAGATGACTGGCTGATCGACCACGAGCCGCCCATCCGCTACACCACCGCGCTCGGCAAGAACGGCATCCACTTCGATCGCGGCGAGCGCGTCAGGGTCATCAACACGCAGACCGGCGAAGTTGATACCGCAGACCTGGAAGACGAACTCGATTTCAATATCGAGTCGTTCAATCGGCGTGTGATCACCGCAGACTTCGACCGGGTCGTCTGCGAGCAGCTTGCCATTGAACTGGACCCGGACGGCGAGGAAAAGACCCTGATCTTCTGCGTCAGCCAGCCCCACGCCGAACGCGTCAAGAACCAGCTGGACGAGGCCTTCAAACAGGTTCATGGCAATTACTACAACCAGGCCAGCGTTGCGGTGATCACCGGCAAAAGCGACAAGGTCGACCAGCTGATCCGCAACTACAAGAACGAGCGCTACCCCAATATCGCCATCACCGTCGACCTGCTGACCACCGGCATCGATGTGCCGCGTATCGCCAACCTGGTATTCATGCGCCGGGTCCGCTCGCGCATCCTCTACGAACAGATGAAGGGCCGCGCCACCCGCCGCTGCGACGACATCGGCAAGACCGTGTTCCGCATCTTCGATCCGGTCGATCTGTACGCCGCGCTCGAAGACGTCGACACCATGCGCCCGCTGGTCAAGGACCCCAACATCAGCATCGAGCAGCTGGTCCACGAGCTCGGCCAGCAGCGCAGCTTCGATGCCCCCGGCAGCAACGGCGGCAGCCATGCCGACGACGCGCTCGACCAGTTGAGCCAGCGCATCATGCGCGTGCTGCGCAAGGCCCAGCATCGCGCCGAGCAGCGCCCGGATCTGCGCGACAAGCTCAGCGAGCTGGAAACCTCCTGGGGCGTGGCGCCCGCCGTGCTGCACACCCACCTGCACAAGCTCGGCGCGCGCAATGCGGCCAGCTTCCTCCGCGAACACCCGCGCCTGGTGGAGCAACTGGCCGAAGTGGGCGTGCTGCTGGGCACGGACCGCTACCCTGTCATTTCCGAACACACTGACACCCTGCTCGAACGCGCACAGAACTACGGCGTCAACGAAGCCCCGGCCGATTACCTGGACAGTTTCAACGCCTTCATTCGCGAGCAGATCAATCAGTCCGCCGCGCTCAGCGTCATCGTCAACCGCCCCCGCGACCTCACCCGCGCCCAGCTGCGTGAGGTACGCCTGCTGCTCGACCAGCACGGCTACAGCGAGGCCCACCTGCGCGGCGCGTGGCGCGACAGCACCCAGCAGGAGGTCGCTGCCAGCATCATCGGCTACATCCGCCGTGCCGCGCTGGGCGAGGCATTGGTGCCGTTCGAGCAGCGTGTCGACAAGGCCATGCAGGGCATCTATGCCCAACGCAGCTGGACGCCGGTGCAGCGGCGCTGGCTCAGGCGGCTGGCCCAGCAGTTGATACACGAGGTGGTGATGGACCGCGACACGGTGCAACGCAACTTCAGCGGGGACGGCGGCGCCCTCCAGTTGGACCGCCTGCTCGATGGCCGGCTGGACCAAATCTTGGACGATCTGGGCGAGCATCTGTGGGAACAGACGGGCTGAGTCGGTAGTTCACACTGGCGTATGAGCCGATTAGCCGGGATAA
Organism: Xanthomonas sp. NCPPB 1826; assembly: GCF_056725285.1. Taxonomy (NCBI): domain Bacteria; kingdom Pseudomonadati; phylum Pseudomonadota; class Gammaproteobacteria; order Lysobacterales; family Lysobacteraceae; genus Xanthomonas; species Xanthomonas sp. NCPPB 1826. Next base: position 1,379,287 of record NZ_CM161521.1, on the reverse strand, counting down.
TCGGCTCATCCAGAGAGCCAATTATCCCAGCCAATCGGCTCACCGATGTCCAACCGAACAACCGAACTCCGCCCCCGCTGGATCTGGCAGCAGCCCGACTGGCCTCGCTTCCACTGGCAGGCCGATGCCCTGGCGGCACTGCTGCGCGACTGCCAGCACGCCCACGGCCAGCTGCTCGGCATGGCCGGCGCGGTCGCCGGCGACCAGCAGGCTGCCGAAGCGCTGGACACCCTGCTCTCCAACATCGTCACCTCCTCGGCCATCGAGGGCGAGCGGCTGGATGTCGGCTCGGTACGCTCCTCGCTGGCCCGCCATCTGGGCTTGGCCGAAGACAGCCCGCGCCGCACCACTGGCCGCAGCGAGGGGCTGGCCGAGCTGATGCTAGACGCCACCGGCCACGCCGTCGCCCCGCTGGACCTGCCCCGCCTGCTGCAATGGCACCGCTGGCTGTTTGCCGAACAGGACAGCCTGCTGCCCACGCGCATCCGCATAGGCGCACTGCGTGGCGATGAGCCGATGCAGGTTGTCTCCGGCCGGCTCGACCGCCCCACCGTCCACTTCGAAGCCCCGCCGCGCGACGGCCTGGACGCCCAGCTCGCCGCCTTCCTCGACTGGTTCGCCAGCTCGCGCACCGACGCCACGCTGGACCCGCTGCTGCGTGCCGGCATCGCCCATCTGTGGTTCGTCACTCTGCACCCGTTCGACGACGGCAATGGCCGCCTCACCCGCGCACTCACCGATCTCGCCCTAGCCCAGGCGCAACCGCAGGCGATCCATCTCCATGCACTGTCGGCCAGCATCCTCGCCGACCGCAGCGGCTATTACCGCAGCCTGGAAACTACCCAGAAAGGCCTGCTCGACATCACCCACTGGCTGCACTGGTTCCTCACCACACTGCACGACAGCCTCATACAGGCCCTGCACCGCATCGACCGCGTGCTGGCCAAGGCGCGCTTCTGGCAGCTACACCACGCCCGGCCGCTGTCGGCCGAACAGGTCAAGGTGCTCAACCGCCTGCTCGATGGCGGCGAGCGCGGCTTCGAACACGGCATCAGCGCCTCGCAATACCAGGCCGTGGCCAAGGTCTCCAAGGCCACCGCCACCCGCCATCTGGCCGACCTGCTGGAAAAAGGCTGCCTGCGCCGCCTGCCCGGCAGTGGCCGCAGCACCCGTTACGCCATCAACACGCCGGCCTCCAGCATCGCGCTGCCGGCCCGCACCACTTCAGAACAAGGCAGCACCCCATGACCCATAACGACATCGTCCAGAAACTCTGGAACCTCTGCGACGTCCTGCGCGACGACGGCATCAACTACAGCGATTACGTCACCGAGCTGGTGCTGCTGCTGTTCGTCAAGATGGAATACGAGCAGGTACAGAACAATCCCAACTTCGAGCACAAGCTGCCTGAAGGCAGCCGCTGGCCGGACCTGAAAAGCAAGTCTGGCCTCAACCTGCTCAACCACTACCGGCAAATGCTGCTGAACCTGGGCCAGAGCAGCGATCCGATGATCGCGGCCATCTACGCCGACGCGCAGACCCGGCTCAAGGAGCCGCGCCATCTGGAAACGCTGGTCACCGCGCTGGACGGGCTGGACTGGTTCAGCGCGCGCCAGGATGGCCTGGGCGACCTTTACGAAGGCCTGTTGCAGAAGAACGCCAACGAGACCAAGTCCGGGGCTGGCCAGTACTTCACCCCACGTGCGCTGATCGATTCGATCATCCATTGCATCAAGCCGCAGCTTGGCGACGTCATCCAGGATCCCGCCGCGGGCACCGCGGGCTTCCTGATCGCCGCCGATGCCTACATCAAAGCGCAACACGACGATCTGTACGGTCCCGAAATCACCGCCAAGAAGCGCAGTTTCCAGCGCGAAAAGGCCTTTGTCGGCATGGAGCTCGTCCCCGGGACACGCCGACTGGCGTTGATGAACTGCCTGCTGCACGGCATGAACGGCGAAGGCGCCGGTCCCATCCGCCTGGGCAACAGCCTCGGCACCGCAGGCAGGGACCTGCCACCGGCCGACATCATCCTGTCCAACCCGCCCTTCGGCACCGCCAAGGGTGGCGGCGGACCCACCCGTGACGACCTCACCTACAAGACCAGCAACAAGCAGCTCGCCTTCCTGCAGCACATCTACCGTGGCCTGAAGCCCGGTGGCCGCGCCGCCGTGGTGCTGCCGGACAACGTGCTGTTCGAGGCCGGCGTCGGTACCGAGATTCGCCGCGACCTGATGGACAAGTGCACCCTGCACACCCTGCTGCGCCTGCCCACCGGCATCTTCTACGCACAGGGCGTCAAGACCAATGTCCTCTTCTTCCAGAAAGGCACCGCCGCCAACCCGCGCCAGGACACCGGCTGCACGCAGGCGACGTGGGTCCACGACCTGCGCAGCAACATGCCCAGCTTCGGCAAGCGCACCCCATTCGGGCCGACGCACCTCAAACCGTTCGAGGAGGCCTATGGCAGCGATCCCAACGGCGCCAGCCCGCGCACCGATGAAGGTGAACAAGGGCGCTTCCGTTGCTTCACCCGCACCCAGATCGTCGAGCGCGGCGACTCGCTGGATATCAGCTGGCTCAAGGATGCCGACAGCGTCGATGCCAATACCCTGCCCGCGCCCGAAGTTCTTGCCGCCGAAGCGATGGCCGAACTCAGCGAGGCCCTACGCGAACTCGACGCACTGATGCAGGCGCTGGGCGCCGGCGATGAAGCGCTGGAGCAGAAGCGGCTGCTGGCCGAGGTGATGGGGCTGGAAGTGACCAGCAGTGAGGTGGACGGTGAGTGAGTTGCCGCAAGGGTGGGCTTTTGCCTCACTTAACGAGCTTCAGGCCCAGGGCGGCGTTTTTGCTGACGGGGACTGGATTGAAAGTAAGGATCAAGATCCAAACGGGCGTAATCGCCTGCTACAACTCGCAGACATTGGCGACGGGCGCTTTATCGACAAGTCCTCTCGTTACGTCAACGATGAGACATTCGACCGATTGAATTGCACCGCGCTTGAAGAAGGCGACATCTTGCTTGCACGAATGCCTGACCCTCTTGGACGAGCGTGTCTAATGCCTCGCCTTCCGCAACGGTGCCTGACGGTCGTCGACGTTGCTGTCTTTCGTTCTGGAAGCCGCGATATCAGCCATCGCTGGTTGATGCATACGCTCAACGCTTCGCCTATTCGCGAAGAAATTTCGCGCAACGCTTCCGGGACCACGAGGAAGCGGATTGCGCGCGGGAAGCTGGCCGAACTGAAAGTTCCCGTTCCACCGGCGGCAGAGCAAAAGCGCATCGCGCAGAAGCTGGATGCGCTGCTGGCCCAGGTCGACACCCTCAAGGCCCGCATCGACGCCATCCCCGCCCTGCTCAAGCGCTTCCGCATGTCAATTCTCACCGCAGCAACCAGCGGGACAACATTCGACGGCAGCAGCGTGATTACGAATCAAAGTGAAGCCAAAGGCTCAAGCTTCATGTTGAACGACGAGACATTCGATCTTCCGAAAGGGTGGAGCCACGCTCCAGTAGATTCTGTACTCCACTCAGCCCGGAGACTTTGCTACGGAGTAGTTCAACCCGGGTCCGAAGTTGAATCCGGCGTCGACATGATTCGTGTATGCGACATTGAAGATGGGACTATTGCTTGGAATGATCTGAGGAAGATTGCTAGCGAAGTAGATGATGAGTACCGCCGCTCTCGCGTGCAGAGAGGGGACGTTCTGATGTCTATTGTCGGATCAATCGGGCGCGCAGCTATCGTCCGCGAAGATCGCCCAGTAAACATCGCCCGGGCAGTGGCGCGCCTCTCAGTGGATCAGTCTCAGCTGACACCCGAATGGCTTTTCCTCTGGCTTACCTCCCCGAAAGTTCAGTGGTGGCTAGTGAGTTCTTCAAGGGAAGTTGCCAGGAAGACTCTGAACCTTAAAGAGCTTTCCGAGCTTCCTGTTCCTTTGCCACCAAGGGAAGTGCAAGCCGAAATCGTCCGCCGCGTCGAACAGCTCTTCGCCTACACCGACCAGTTGGAAGCCAAGGTCGCCGCCGCCAAGCAGCGCATCGACGCGCTGACGCAGAGTCTGCTCGCCAAGGCCTTCCGCGGCGAACTGGTGCCACAGGACCCCAGCGACGAACCGGCCAGCGTGCTGCTGGAACGCATCCGCACCCAGCGCGCCGCCACGCCCAAACCAAAGCGCGGCCGCAAAAAGGTCTAATGCCCCAACGTGCCGTCTTGTAACGACCGGAACGCCGCACTAGGTCGCAGCACAAGCCGCCAGCGTAATGGGTTAGAGCATTCAGGGAAGTTCACCATCAGGAGCCATAGTGAAACTGATCCGTCTTGAGCTCATCGGCACCTATAAAGGCCTTAAGGACCAGACATTCGATTTTTCATCCTCTCGGGACGACGTAAGTGTCCTGATTGGCCCCAACGGCTCGGGAAAATCTCAAGTGATGGAGCTTATCGCCGAGATCTTTGCCTATCTCGAGCGCTGCCAGCGACCTGAATTCAAGGTCAGAGACAGCCTTGGATTCACGTTCTGCGTCACCTACGAGCTGACCTCGCCTCAAATCGAAGCGCCGATCCGTTATGTCATCGACACTCGCGAAGGCCTAGAAATCAGGATCCTTCGCGATTTTCGCGCGCCCTCGCCAGCTGCGGTTGATAAAGTCAGATGGGAAGCGGTCAGCGAGGCAGTGAACCTCAATGAGGTTCGACTACCCCGAGTTGTCGGATACGCCTCTGGCTTATCAGAGAATCTGCAGCGCCCGTTCCTGAAAAATGCCGTTCAGTTCCATGACGTCATCCGGGTCCGCTCAAGGCATCAGGACGAGCTGAACTTGGCCGTCTCAGCATCGCGCAGCACCGATGCAATTGAAAAAAAATATCTGAAGCGACATCCGGGAATATTCGCACTCAATGAAGAGGAACTAAGTGCAGACATCTTCACCTTGGATGATAGGGACACACCCGCGCCGAGAAGTATTTTCCTGGACTATGACTGCGCCTCGCTGCTGATCACGATTATCGGAATGCTCGACAACAATCTGCGCAATGAGATCTGGAGCGAAATTCCATTCTGCCACCCTCAAAGGGCGATTCTTCACTACGATCTCCGAGGCCATTCTGCCGCTAAAGATGCAGCGAGTGATATTCAGCGACTCATCGAAGTAGCGGGGAGCGAAAAACTGACGCCGCGATCATCACGCTCCTCGGAGGCGCAGTACGAACGGTATCAGCTTGATCATCTGGCCGCGGACATTGAAATTGACTACACAGATCCGCTGGTTCAACGGCGGCTTCAGGAGAACCATCGAGATCCCGCCGCGTGGTTCCTATCGCTCTACAAGCTACAACTGCTTGGCGTTGCGGAATGGCCCTCAGATATGAAAAAGGAGCTGCGCCACGACAACTTTCAGGGGCACGTCAAAAAGCCACTCAAGGGAAAGCTGCCGCTGTCCGTGAGCGAGTTGTGGATGACCAATGGCCAGGACGCGGTGTCCATAGACGATCTCAGCGACGGCGAGCTTCAGCTATTGTTGACGCTCGGCGCTGTCTTGCTGCTAGGCGATGCCGAAACGCTTTTTCTTTTCGACGAGCCCGAGACACATTTGAATCCGAGCTGGCGAACGCGATTCCATTCGGACTTCCGCCGCGCCAATCTCGAATCGGGTTTTTCACAAGCACTCATTTCTTCTCACTCACCCTTCCTGGTCTCGTCATTACCTCGGGAGTCGGTTTTTCATTTCCAGAGGTCCGATGGAGCAACGACGATGGACTTGCCCGCGAGCGAGACGTTCGGCGCATCATTCGATGTACTGATCAAGAAGCACTTCGATCTGAAAGCAGCGATTTCCGATACAGCCATTTCGGAAATCCGTTCGAAGCTGGATAGTTCGCAAATGAGTACGCATCAGAAAATAGCTTGGCTTACAGAATCGTTAGGTGATTCGATGGAACGCTCCTATCTGATCAAGCGACTGGGGTCCGAATAATGCTCTTAAGCATCAATCCATGCCTGGAGCCGTCAAGAATTTTCACCGGACTTAACCAATTACTTAGAGAAGTCGTGATCTCTGCACTACACGGGCGACCCGTCGACGAACATCAAATGCCGGAGGGGCTCTATGCTGCAGTTTTCAGGAATGGTCCTACCGTCGAGAAAATTTCTAATTTTTGCACCAGTGTTTCTACTCTAATGAATGCAGATAAGGCATCTCTATTAGCAGCCATAGACGCGAACATCGAGCCCACCAACTTCCTAGGAGACCGCTCCGTTCCTCTAGTAGCTATTCCGGATACGATTTTTAAGGAACTGAAGCAGTTGGCGGTCCACCTGTACGAGCGAACTGCCGATCTGGACGGAGTAGAGACAACTTGCGGCGAGACCGTGTCAGATCACTTTTCGCGCTTTCGAGATAGCGCTCCGCCAGGAAATGGCAACATTTGTTGCGTCTGCGGCACAGAATCACTGGCGCAGATGCGGTCAAGCGCTGAGGACGGGCAATGGCGCGGACCTTATGATCACATTCTTCCCAAGGACAAATATCCGCTGTATGGAATTCATCCGGGAAACCTGATCCCCATCTGTCAAACCTGCAACTCAAAAGCAAAGTTAGCAAAGGACCTGCTCTTTAACGGAATACACAGACGCCTAAGCTTCTACCCCTGGACCGAAATGGTTCACCCCGATGAAATCCAAGTTGGAGTTTCCTCGGATGCGGGCCTCCCGCAGCTCGTCATCAGCCTCACAAGCGAATGCCCGTGCCGGAGAGAAAAGCTGCAAACCTGGGACGATATCTACAAGATTAGGGCACGCGTGAAAGGAGAATTCTTACCGCTGGTCGAGAAGATTTTCGAAGATATCCCTGTCGAAACAGAGGCGGCATTTCTCGCAGGACTGAGACACAGTGCGAATGCCAGAGCCTGCAAGGTGAGACTTACGCCCTTCAATTATTGGCGAGCGCGCCTTTACATGGCAGTGATCGAAATGGAGCAAGGTGCGCGTGAAGCCCTCCGCGAAACGATAAAGGGCGAGGCTCCAGCCGATATTGAGATGAATGCGTTATTTTTCTCCCCTTAGGGATGATCTGAACGATGTGACCTGAATGCTTGACTAGCGTTCTCCGCCAATGAATCCGACACCCGCAGGCCAACAACTGCACCGCCAAGGAAGACCACGTGGTCGCAAAGCTCGCCCAGTGCATCCGCAATCACAAGCAGATGCGGAAAATTGGAATCGTCAGACCGCATCGCCAAGCCCCAGTGACTGCTTGAGATAGCGCGCCGCGAGCGCTCGCTCGCTCGCGGGCGCGCCCGCTGCGCAGCGCGTCCTGCAGCGCCAGCAGTTGGTGCAAGGCAGGGTCGGCCAGCGCAGCGTTGGGCGCACCTGCCGACAACGGCGACAAGCTGGGGCCTTTGGCCGTGCCCTGCGCGCTTGGCCACACCGGTGCCTGCCCTGGGGCGCTGGCAATCGCAGTGGACAGCGCGGGCACGCCAAATGCCGTAGGAATGCCAAGCTTCGGCGGCCCGATCACGGCGGGAAAGGCATAGCGCACGCCGTGGACCGCAAACTCATGCAGCGCCGTGCGTACCGTCTCCAACGCGCCGCGGCTTTTTTCCAGCGCCAAGCCGGATGCCACCGCTCGCTTGAAGATGCGATGCACCTGAGAAGGGCGCATGCCCAGCGCTTCTCCAAGGGATGCATAGGTCCAGGCCTGGCTGACCTGGGCGACCTGCTTGTACAGCACCACCAGATCCAGGGGCTTCAGCTCCACAGCCAGGCCCGCCTTATTCCATATTCCGGAATATGGAATAGCCGGCGAACGAGCTGTTTCGCGAGCAGTCTTTAGCTGCACGCTCTGACCTAAACGAGGGTCTACCGCTCAACGGCGCAAGCCAGACACAGCGGCTTCAGCCCCTCCTGCGGCAGCGATCTCTCCTGCGCCTGGCTTTGCCTCTGCACCAAGGTGTGCACCTCGAACTCTTGCAACCTTGCCAGTGACTGCTCCACCGGCGCTTGACTACCACGTCAGTGGGCATGCTGGCACGCAGGTGGGTCCACAGTAGAACGCCACTGCCCCCCGCAACCAAGCACTCTGCCTATCCCCGCAGCGCCACCCGAATCCCCTCCCCCGCCAAGCGCGCACTCGCCAGCAGACGCTCTAGGCTCTGCCCATGCCGGGCGCTGGCGGACAGCCCGGCCATGGTGGTGCTGACGAAATCCGCCAGCCGGTCTGCGTCGTGCGGGCACTGCTTGGCGATGTGGGAGCGAATCAACTCCTGGGCTGCGACATGAAAACCGCAGGCCGCCTCGCGCGCCTGCGCGTCGTTGCTGCGCGTGCCCTCCAGCACCAGGCAGCCGGTAGCGGCGGGGTCTGCGGCGTAGCAGCGGGCGGCCTGCTCCAGTACGTCGGCCAGGACGTCCGCCAGCAGGCGGGCGGTGTCCAGGATCTGCGGCAGCGGGATGGCCCCGGTCTGCGCGTAGCGGTCGAGGATGCGCGCATACAGGCCAGCCTTGCTGCCGAAGGCGGCGTAGAAACTGGGCGGGTTGATGCCCAGTGCCTGGGTGAGGTCGGCCACACTCAGTGCGTCGTAGCCGCGCGCATGGAACAGCTGCTGCGCGGTGGCGACCGCTTGGTCCGGGTCGAATGCGCGCGGCCGGCCGCGCGCCCGGGAGTTTTCTGTATTCATTGTTACAAAATCCTTGACGGCAGGCGAAATCTATTATGTATTACTCGCTACATTAATTGCGAGGTGGCGCATGTCAGCGTTCAAAGACAAGTCGGTATTGGTGCTCGGTGGCAGCCGGGGGATTGGGGCCGCCATCGTGCGGCGCTTCGTGGCCGAGGGCGCGCGGGTGACGTTTACCTATGCCGGCTCTGCCGAGGCGGCGCAGCGCCTGGCCGGTGACACCGGCAGCACCGCGGTGCTGGCCGACAGCGCCGACCGCGATGCGGTCATCGATACGGTGCGCCGCAGCGGGCCGCTGGATGTGTTGGTGGTCAACTCCGGCATCGCCTTGTTCGGCGATGCCCTGGACCAGGATCCGGACGCGGTGGACCGGCTATTCCGCATCAACGTGCACGCGCCCTACCACGCCGCCGTGGAGGCCGCGCGGCAGATGCCGCCCGGCGGGCGGATCATCGTGATTGGCTCGGTCAACGGCGACCGCATGCCGCTGCCCGGCATGGCGTCCTACGCGCTGAGCAAATCCGCGCTGCAAGGGCTGGCGCGCGGGCTGGCCCGCGACTTCGGGCCGCGTGGCATCACCATCAACGTGGTGCAACCGGGCCCGATCGATACCGACGCCAACCCGGAAAACGGGCCGATGAAAGAGCTGATGCACAGCTTCATGGCGATCAAACGCCACGGCCGCGCCGACGAAGTGGCCGGCATGGTGGCCTGGCTCGCCGGCCCGGAAGCGAGCTTTGTCACCGGGGCGATGCATACGATCGATGGTGCATTTGGGGCATGACGCGGCGACGTCTGCGTTGACCACGCTGCAGCTCGACAGTTAGTGCGATCAAGGGCGGCAAACGTCCTTCTTCGGCACACGTGGCGAGCTGCCGTTGCACCGCCCGCGTTTTGATCCACGCGCTTTTCCTTCCGGCAGAGCGTGATCGCATTCCCATGTCGTGCGGCGCATGGCACGGACAATCGCAGGCTTGGCCCTTGCTGTCGCGCTGATCCCAAGTTGCCTATAGTTGCGGCGAACCCTGCAATGGATTGACCAATGCACATGATGTCATCCGGCCGGTGCCTGGCTCTTGCACTCGCCGTCGCCGTGACCGGCAGTGCCTGTGCACGGACGCCATCACCCGAACAAAAAAGGACTTCCCCCATGTCAGGCACCGTCACCACAGGCCGCACCATCAACGGGCACACCTATTCGGACGCGCCGGTTGACGTAAAGCTGGGGCCGAACACCTTCCGCATCCCCGCCAACTACCTGGACAGCCAGATCGCACCATGGCCGGGCGAAGGCGTGACGCTTGTCATCGAATGGCCAGATATGACCCCCACTCCACCTGGGGCACGAGCCAACCCGCGTACGAATGATTTTCGGAAAGAAATTTCCGTGTCTATCGACTATGTCGACCGTGTTCCCATTGAGGTATTGCTTGAGCGTTTCTCGTCAAACGATAGGCGTACAGAGGCAGACTCAGTTGAGCGGGGCAATCCTGTCGCCCGGCTCGATCTCCGCATCGCACAGCCTGAAGCATTCGGATTAACGCCCTATGCCATTGATGAGGAGAAGATGGCGGCATATGTAAAAGCGTATGAAGCCCACCACGGCGAGCCTCCGACGCGCAACCCTGCGTTTGAAGACGACTGGTACGTCGTGCGCGACTCCAGCGGCAATTTGACCACGTTCATCAAGTGCGACAGCAAAAAATTTCGAGCAGATGGCGTTCGGCTGGAGGGATCTGAAGTGGTCCATGAAAAAGGTGCCGTTGCTGCAAGTTGCGTCCACTACTTCTCTGACATCGAAAACAAACTTTCCATCAGTCTCAACTACAAGCGTGCATTCCTGAAGGACTGGAAGCGCATGGAAGATGCGGTGAGAGGCGTATTAACCCGCAGTAAAATTCGGTGATTAGCGTATTTACAGGGAGTAGCCGGTGAGCGGACTGAGTGAGCAGGATCTGGAAATTCTTTCCAGCTATGCAAATAAAGTCAATCGCGAGCTGTATTGGAACTATCTCTCGCAGCTTGATGGAGCAGACGGCTATGGGACGCTGGCATTAGGCGTCGTGCGCAACGACAGCTTGCCAGGGCAAGTGGCTAACAATTACGCGCAAGACTATGCCAAGACACAGCACGATACTGGCTCGCGCTTTGCCAATGCTGAATTGAGCGAACGCCAGTGGGAAGAGTTCGGGCAAACGCTGCTCAAGAAGGATTTTGAGCTTCGACAAGCTTGGTTCGACAAAGAGCGTCCGGATATGGCACTGAACCTTCCCGGCAAGGACGTCATGCGAGCACACGACCAAGCCTTCCTGGACCATGAGCTCGACCCCAACTGCTGGACGCCCCGCGTGCTCCTGCAAGCAGCATTGGAAAAAAGCGGCCCCCAAAAGCTGGAACAGATCTGGGCCAACATGCTCGACAACGAGTACGGCGGCGCTGCCCGTATCAGAAACACGGGCTACGAGACCTTTGCGCAGATGGGACTGGCGGCCGGCAGCCAGTACCTGGCCAAGCTCGGCACCACCGAAGCGATTCAGATGCTGGAAGGCCGCTCAGCCGTCGACCCCAACGTCATCGGCAGCAACAGCTTCTACGCGATGTATTTTGAAAAAGAGCAGAAATGGATGAACGTCAGCGCAGGCGGCGGGCATCTTTCCATGCGCGAAGAAACCCATCCCGGCCGTATCGCCGAACTCGACGATGCCCGCGCCGTGCGTCTGGAACGGCAGCAGAAAGCCGCGCAGTTCCACGAAGACGATTCGCACCGCTCCATTACCCGCAGCCCGCTCACGGTATCGGTCGACGGGCTGCCCGATCGGATGCAGCCGCCCACCAAACTCGCCGATATCGGCCCTGAGCACCGGGACTACGCATTGCTGCAGCAGGTGCGCGCAGGCGTGAATGCGATCGATGCGCAAGCCGGGCGCACGCCGGACGAGAACAGCGAGCGCCTCATCGCCAGCGTGATGACCCTCGCCCGCCAGAATAACCTGGACCGGGCCGACCACGTGGTACTTAGCCAACAGACGACCGACAGCCCGGCCGGCCGCAATGTGTTTGTGGTGCAGGGCGAGTTGAACAACCCGGCGCACCTGCGCGCCCATATGCCGACCGATGTGGCTGTGCAGACGCCGGTGGAGCAGTCGCTGCAGCAGCTGGAAGTGGCCAGCACCAATCGCCAACAGGCGTTGGCGCAGAGCCAGCAGCAGGAGATGGATACCCGGCAGCGTGAGAGTGCGTCGATGCGCATGGGATAACGGCGCTAGGCGGGTGGCGAGGCATTGCGGCGGCTTCTGGGCAATGGCGTGCAGGCGATACCGGTTGGCAACGTCGGCGTGGCGCGCGACGATCTCCAGCACCGGCTTGTGCGGGTCGGGTGGCAGTGCATCGAATAACAGGGACACCGGCTACAGCGATCAGGGAACTGCCGACATCACGGCCCCGCAAAGCCCGCCTCACGTTGCGAGCGAACGGCCAGCACAAACACCGTGTCGATCTGCGCGACATGGCAGTACAGCGCCAGATTGCCGTGCGCGCCGTGACCGATCACCAGTTCGCACTTGTCGCCGCCGGCCGGCCGATCAGCGGATTGGTTTCCAGCACATCGATTGCCGCAATGATCTCGTGCAGGCGTGCTGCGACATGTGCGGCCTCATGGCGCTGGAGCTGGTCGAAGATCCGCTCAAGATCTTGTGCAACCTCCGGTGCCAGCTCGATACGCGCCATGCTACCGGGCTAGTTTGCGGGCCGTGGGACGCTTTGCCGGCTCGCCGGCCATGCGCTTTTCCAGATAGCCACGCATGTCGTCCCAGGCGATGGTCTTCCCGGACGCCACGATGCCGGCATCACGCTGCTCGGCAACCGCATCGAAATCGGCACGACGCTCGACCGATTCCGCCTTTTCGGCGATCGCTTCCAGGATGAAACTATGTGACGTCGTGCCGCCCCGCTTCGCTGCTGCGGCAACGCGCATCTTGAGTTCGTCTGGAAGACGGATGGTTGTAAAGCCCGGCGAGACCGGGCTGTTCCATGTGCTGCGATGACCGCAACACTCAGCGCTTGCGCGCCTTCAACCATGCCTTGATCTGCGGCAGCGATGCCGCCCGCAGCTTCACCCGCGTCTGGATCGTGTTGATGGCGTTGTCTGCGGCCTGCCGCGAGGTGGGTGCGATGTACTGCTCGGCATAGGCCTTGATCCGGTCGGCGGTGGCAAGTTCGGCCGAGTCCATGCCCAGGCCGGGGTAATAGCGGGCACGCGAGGTGGAATCCACCAGGGTGTCCACCTGCGTGCGATGCGCCACCGCGAAGTCGAAGGCAAGCTCCGGGTGCCGGGAAGCGACCCGGTCGATCATGCTCGCACCGGTGGTGGCGCCCGGCTCGGCTGTCAACGCCAGTTCCAGCGCGCGCCTGGCCAGTGCCTCGTTGTTGGGCATGGAGAGGAAGTCGTAATAGGTGTCGCGCACCATCGACGAGGTTTCCTGCCTGGCCAAGGCATGCAAGGCGTCCCAGGTGGCGGCGTCGGCATTGTGCGCAACCGCGCCCAGCACGCTGTCGCGCAGCTCCGGCGACAGCGAGGCGGGGTTGGCCTGGAAGGCGGCAAAGCGCCGGCGCGCCTCGGCGATCACGGCGGCATCGCCCATGTCGCTGAGGGTGGCGATCAGGCGGGTACGCAACTGCTGGATCTGCGCCGAATCGCCAGCGCGGTTGTCCCAGCCCAGCGTTGCGAATTCAGCCGCCAGCCGCGGTACGGCATAGGCACGCCACGCCGCGCGCGCAGCCGGGTCGCGCTCGAAGCTGCCATCCACATCGTCGTAGATGCTGGCCACCATGTCCCAGACATCGGGCGATGCGCCTGCCGCCACCTGGGCGGTGAGATCCAGCACGTCGGCCTGCGCCTGCACGCCGGCACCGGCCAGTGCGTTGGTGTCGTTCAACACGCCCACCTGGTCCACCACCGGCAGCAGTCCAAACCTGTCGGTCAGCGCCTTGAACTGCGCGGGCGCATACAAGGTGCGGAAGTAGCCCTTTTGCCCGGCATTGACCACCACCGGTGCGTCGCAGCCGGGTACCTGCACCTGCGCGGTGCCGTCCACCAGCACGCGCACCGGCGCGCCATCGCCGCTGCGCAGGACCACCGGCACATGCCAGCGCAACGGCTGCTTGTCGGGGCGGTCCAGCGTGAACTCGCCCTGCTCCAGCGTCACCGCGGTCTGGCCGCCGACGCAGCGGGTGCTGGCCTTGATCAACGGCACGCCCGGCTGCAGCGTGAAGTCGTGCGCCACCTGGGTGAATTGCTTGCCCGGGGCCACCGCGTCGATCTGCTGCCACAACTGGTCGGTCACCGCGTTGCCGTACTGGTGTTGCTTGATGTAGCTGCGCACGCCGGTGCGCCAGTGGTCCGAGCCGACGTAATCTTCCAGCATGGCAATCACCGCCTCGCCCTTCTGGTAGGTGATGGCGTCGAAGGCCTGGCTGGCCTGCTCCACGGTGGCCACGTGCTGCACCACCGGGTGGGTGGTCGCATACGCATCGCGCCGCATCGCCGCGCGGCTCTTCAGCGCCGGGCCGGTCTTGTCGATATCCCATTCCGGATGCAGTTTTGCCGTGGTGCGCGCCTCCATCCAGTTGGCGAAACCTTCGTTGAGCCACAGGTCGTCCCACCACGCCATGGTCACCAGGTTACCGAACCACTGGTGCGCGATCTCATGCGCGGCGACAGTGAACACGCCTTGCTTGGTGTCGATGTTGGCCACCGCCGGATCCAGCAACAACGAGTATTCGAAAGTGAAGATCGCGCCCCAGTTTTCCATGGCGCTGAAGAACTGGCTGCGCCCGGGCGCGGCGATGTTGTCCAGCTTGGGCAGCGGGTACGGGATGCCGAAGTAGGCGTTGTATTCGTGCAGCACGTCGCGGCCGGATTCCAGCGCGAACTGCGCCTGACCCACCTTGCCCTTCTGCGCGATCACGCCGATCTCAGTGCCGTTGTCGGCGGTGACGGTGGCACGCTCGAAATCGCCCACGCTGACGAACAGCAGGTACGTGGACATCTTGGGCGAGGTCTGGAACGCGATGCGGGTGCGCCCGTTTGCGCCCGGCTTGGACGAGGCCACCGGCATGTTGCTCACCGCCATCTGCCCGGCCGGCGCATTGATCGCCAGGTCGAAGGTGGCCTTGAAGTTGGGCTCGTCCCAGGAGGGAATGAAGCGGCGCGCATCGGAGTTTTCGAACTGGGTGAACAACGCGCGGCGCGCACCTTGCGCGGTGGTGTAATCCAGCGCGAACAAGCCGTTGGCCTGCGTGTTGATCACGCCGCTGTAGTCGATGGACAGCACGTACTCGCCCACTGCCAGCGGCTTGTCGAACGCGAACGTGGCGGTCTGCGCCTCGGCATCGGTGCTGACCTTGGCAGCTTGCGGCTTGCCGCCTTTTTGTGTGAGCGTGCCCCGCGCCAAGCTCAGGTTGGCCGCCTGCAACACGATGCGGTCGGTGGCCTGCAGCACGCTGACGTCGATGGCGACCTTGCCGTCGAACGTCATCTTGTCGGCATGCGGCGTGATCTCCACCGCGTAATGCGTAGGCTTGGCCGTGCGCGGCAACTGGGTGGTGATGGACGAGGCGGCGGCGCTCGTCGGTGCGGGCGCGGCGGCGAGCACGCAGGCGGCCGGACTTGTACCGACCAGGGCCAGTGCGATGGCGGTCACCAGGGGAAGACGCATGGGAAATTCTCGATGTGGGCGAAGTGGGCGGGCAAGCGGCGCCAGGCCGCGGATGATCCGCCGGAACAGTGCGCGCAGGCACCGCCGGAAGTCATGGCAAATCTCAGCAATCCTCAAATGCCAACGGCCCGGACAAGCCGGGCCGTTGGACGATGTCGCGTCTGGCGTCAGCCGATCAGGCGAACGGATCCTGCAGCACCATCGTGTGGTCACGATCCGGGCCGGTGGAGACGATCGAGATCGGGCAGCCGGCCAGTTCTTCCAGCGCGCGCAGGTAGGCACGCGCCGCCACCGGCAGCTTGTCCCACTCGGTGATGCCGTGGGTGTTTTCAGTCCAGCCCGGGAACTCCAGGTACACCGGGGTGCACTCTTCCCAGCCCTGCGCGTCCAGCGGGGCGTATTCGGTACGCTTGCCGCGGTATTCGTAGGCGATGCAGACCTTGAGCTTTTCCATGCCGTCGAGCACGTCGAGCTTGGTGATGCACAGGCCGGAGATGCCGTTGATGGCCACCGCACGCTTGAGCGCGACGATGTCCATCCAGCCGCAGCGGCGCGGGCGGCCGGTGGAGGCGCCGTACTCGGCACCGCGGTCGCGGATGCCCTGGCCCACTTCATCGTCCAGCTCGGTCGGGAACGGGCCGCCACCCACGCGGGTGGCGTAGGCCTTGGCGATGCCCAGCACGTAGTCGATCGCATCGGCGCCAACGCCGGTGCCGGCCAGTGCGCCGCCGACGGTGGTGTTGGAGCTGGTGACGTACGGATAGGTGCCGTGGTCGATGTCCAGCAACGCGCCCTGTGCGCCTTCGAACAGCACGCGCTTCCCCTGCTTGCGCAGATCGTGCAGGATGCCGGCCACGTCCGACTTCATCGGCTGCACGTAGTCGCCGAAGGCCAGCGCTTCGTCGAAGGTCTTCTGGAAGTCCACCGCTTCCACGCCCAGGTACTTGGTCAGCACGAAGTTGTGGTAATCCAGCGCGGTGCGCAGCAGCTCTTCCAGCTGCGGCGGGTAATGCAGGTCGGCGATGCGGATGCCGCGGCGGGCAACCTTGTCTTCGTACGCCGGGCCGATACCGCGGCCGGTGGTGCCGATGGCCTTGCCGCCGGCGGCCTTCTCGCGCGCCTGATCCAGGGCGATGTGGTACGGCATGATCAACGGCGCGGCCGGGGAGATCTTCAGGCGCGAGCGCACTTCCACGCCGGCACCTTCCAGCTCGCTGATTTCCTTGATCAGCGCGGCCGGGGAGATCACCACGCCATTGCCGATCAGGCACAGCGCGTCGTCGCGCAGGATGCCGGACGGGATCAGATGCAAGACGGTCTTCTTGCCATTGATGACGAGCGTGTGGCCGGCATTGTGGCCACCCTGAAAGCGGACCACCGCACCGATCTCTTCGGTAAGCAGATCGACGATCTTGCCTTTGCCTTCATCGCCCCACTGGGCACCGAGCACGACAACTGACTGACCCATGACGGGTGAACTCCTGAGTTTTGCTGCGGCCATCGGGGCCGCGGGATGGGACCGGTTCACGGCTGGCGGCGCCGCCTGGCGCGCGGCTCCATCGGGGAGCGTTGCAGCGGCGCGTGAAGCCCTGACACGGAAAAAGCCGAACGAGGTGCCCTGTGTGAGCGTGCCCGGCCGGCTTTTGTGCATTATCCGGGTTTCCGGTGACGTGCACTACCCCTGGCGGCCGGCGGATCGGGGGCTGGTCAGATTGCGGCTGGCCGTCGGTTGCGCGGTGCTCCGAGCGCTGCGGGCCACTAGGGTCCCTAGGGCCCCTAGCCTGGAAGATCACCGTAGCGACAATCCCAATGGCTCGTAGGAGCGCACCAGGGCGCGACGGGCATTCCCGGTGAATCCGTCGCACCCAGGTGCGCTCCTGCGCTGGCCGTTGCGCTCGGAATGGACCACCCACTCAGTGACGCACGATCCACAGTGCAATCGCGCCCAGCACCAGCGTCACACCACCAATCGCACGCAGTTGCACGGCGGGCAGACTGAACAGTTGCTCGACCATGCGCTTCCAGGCGGTGGGCGCGGCAAACAGCAGCAGGCCTTCGATGACCGCGATCAGACAGAGAGCGGCGAGGAAATCGTGCATGGGCTGTACCGCGACATCGTGGGAATGGGAGTGTGCACGGTTGGGAGATGCAGATGCGTCGGCGCCGCGATGACCACTTTTTAGCGGTTGTGGCACGTGCCATTTGAGCTGATGCGCAGCAGCGTCTATGGTTGCCCCCTTTTCTGCATGAGCAAGGACGCATGATCAAGAACGACAGATTGGTTTTTCTGGATGCACTACGCGGCCTGGCAGCCCTGTACGTGGTGTTGTTCCATGTCATGGCAATGCCGGCACCGGCTATTTCTCCGGGCCCATTACTGACGCCGGTGCTGTCGGCTGGCGGCAGCGGGGTTGCGCTGTTCTTCGTCATCAGCGCATTTTCGTTGTGTTACACGATGCCCCGTCACGTGGCCACCGGCAGACCGCTGCTCAGCTTCTATTTGCACCGGTTCTTCCGGATCGCCCCACTGTTTTATTGCTGGCTGGCTTTCTCGCTCTATCGGGATGGCCGCGGTGCACATGCCGGCCATCACTGGACGGAAATCGCAGCGAACCTGTCGTTCACCTTCAATCTGGTGCGTGGATGGGAAACCGGCATCGTCTGGGCCAGCTGGGCCATCGGCGTGGAAATGCTCTTTTACGCGGTATTTCCATTGCTTTTTGCAGTCGTCCGAAGCCTGACCACTGCGGTGGCACTGGCGGTGTGCACGCTGGTTGCTGCAGGTCTGGCAGCTTCGGGAATGATGGGCGAGCTCGGCACCGCGCTAATTGGTGATTACGGCTTGTTACGCCATCTGCCGGTTTTCGCAATCGGCCTGTGCACCTTCTTTGCCTACGAAAAATTCAGCGCGACACAGCCTGAAAAAGCGCGGCGATGGGGAACGTTGTTGATTGCAGCCGGACTACTGGGCCTGGCAGGGGCCATTGCACTGCAGACACTGGGATTGATCCCCCCCGCAGCGGGCTGGATCGTCAGCGGACTGATGTATGCGCTATTGCTGGTCGGCATGTCGCAGTCGCCGCTGCGCTTGATAGTCAATGCAGTGACTGGCTTCCTTGGCAAGATCAGTTATTCGATCTACTTGGGCCACCCGGTGGTGATCGCAATCCTTGTGCCGTTGTTCCGGCGCATTCAAGAAACGATGCCGAATCCAGCACTCTCATATGCAGCGTGTGCAGCAGCGACGCTACTGGTCACGTTGCCGATGGCGTGGCTGACGCACAGATTCATTGAGGCGCCGGCCATTGCCATGGGCAAGCGGCTGGGGCCAAAGATCGACCGTACCGCACTAGCAAACGCGATTGCCAAGCGTTGACCACTCAACCCTGAGCGGATGTCGTGCTCGATGTTGATTCGTTGTTGATGGGCGACTTGCTTAGTTACAGCAATCGCCAGAGACGACAACGCCCGCATCACGCGGGCGTTGTCGATTCAGCGCAGAGCGATCAACGATCGCTCTTGAGGTACTGCAGGAACGGGTCGTTCTTGTCCAGCACCACCACGCCGTTGCCGTCGGTCATGGAGCCGCGATAGGCCTCCAGGCTGCGATAGAACGCGTAGAACGACGGATCCTTGGAGCCGGCCTGGCCGTAGATACGGGCCGCGTCGGCATCGCCTTCGCCGCGCAGCTTCTGCGCATCGCGCTCGGCGTCGGCCACGATCACGGTGGACTCGCGGTCGGCCTGGGCGCGGATGGTCAGGGCCTGTTCCTCGCCTTCGGCGCGCAGCTTGCTGGCTTCCTGCTTGCGCTGGGCGCGCATGCGCTCGTAGACGTCGGTGATCACCTGGCTGTCGGTCGGCAGGTCGATCTGCTTGATGCGCAGGTCGGTGATCTGCATGCCCAGGCCCTTGATCGCGCCGTTGATGCCCTTGAGCTGGTTGGCGATCAACTCGCTGCGGTCGCCGGAAACCAGCTGCTGCAGGGTGCGCGAGTTGATCTGGTTGCGCAGCGAGTCGGTGATGATCGGGGCCAGGCGCGAATTGGCGACCGACTCCTCACCACCGGTGGCGCGATAGAACGCCCGCACATCGGAGATGTAGCCGATGGCGAAGAAGTCCACGCTGACGTCTTTCTGCTCGGCGGTGAAGTAGCGCGCCGGGGCGGTGTCCAGCACCTGGAAGCGGCGATCGAACACGCGCACCGACTCCACCACCGGGATCTTGAAGTGCAGGCCGGGCTTGAGGTCGGCACGCACCACGCGGCCCAGGTTGAGCACCATGGCGGTCTGGTCCTCGCGCACCACGAACACCGAGCCCATCAGGGTCAGCAACACGGCGACGATCAGGCCGATGACTAGCGAATTCTTCATTATTCGGTTCCCTCACGGCCAGTCGGGCGCGGGCCGCGCTCCGGATTGCGGATGCCCTCGCTGCCGCCACTGGTTTGCGGCGGATTCAACAGCACATCCTGCGGCACCATCGACGGCATGCTGCCGTTGCCCGCAGTGCCGCTGTTGCTGGCAGACTTGCTGGCGTCGGCCGGCAGCGGCACATAGATGACCTGGCGGCCATCGCTGCCGATCACCTTGCGGTTCTCCGACAGCACCTTCTGCACGGTTTCCAGCCACAGGCGCTTGCGCGTGACCTCGGGGGCGTTGGCGTACTGCTCCTGCAATAGCGTGAAGCGATCGGCGTCGCCCTCGGCCTTGGAGATCACCGCCTGCTTGTAGCCTTCGGCGCCGGTCCGGGTGCGCGCACCCTGGCCGCGTGCCTCGGGCACCACCTTGGCGGCGTAGGCCTGGGCTTCGTTGATCAGGCGCTCGCGCACCTGCTGGGCGCCGTTGACCTCGTCGAAGGCCGGCTTCACTTCTTCCGGCGGACGCGCGTCCGGCAGGGTCACACCGGTAACGGACAGACCCGTGTTGTAAGCATCCAGTGCCGCCTGCAGGCGGTCCTTGGAGGCGATGGCCAGCGGGCCGCGATTGTTGAGCACGGTATTGAGGTCGGAACGACCCACCTGCTCACGCACGGCGCTTTGCGCGGCCTGCTCCAGCACCAGATCGGCATTGCGCGAGCCGAACAGGTACTTGCGCGGGTCGCTGATCTGGTACTGCACGTTGAGCGAGACGTTGACGATGTTCTCGTCGCGGGTCAGCACCGGCACCTGGTTGCTGAAGGTCTTGATCTCGGTAGCGTTGACCTTGCGCACCGACTCGACCGGCCAGGGCAGCTTGAAGTTGGGGCCGGGCTGCAGGATGCGCGAGAACTGGCCGAAGCGCAGCACCACACCGCGCTGCTGCTCGCCGATGAGCTGGAAGCTGGAGAACAGCACCATCAGCACCACCGCGACCAGAATCCAGCGCCCCACGCCGCCATCGAACAGCTCCTTCAACGGGGCGGGCAGATTGCCCCAGCCACCACCGTTGCCACCACCGCGCGGGCCCCAGGACCTGCGACGGTTGGGGTCCGGGCCGTCTCCGCCCTTGTTGCCGGGTGTGTTCCAGGCCATGCACGCTCCATGATCGAGGGGCTGTGCGGGCCAGTCCCGCAGTGCCGCCGTGTTGTGATTCGATGATTCTACTAGATGGGGGAGACCGACCGTTTTGAAAGGCCCCGATTGGCACATCCCGGTTTAGCCGCTGGGGTGGATCGGGCGGCGACGCATCGGCCCGGTCCGGTCCAGGCGCGTGTCGACGCGGTCCCGGGGGCCGGAAAGGCGCGCATGTGATGACCTTGGCGTTGGGAGCAGGCAAGGCCGGAGGCGAGCGGCCTTCGATGCGCGTTGCGGCCGGTGGCCGCGTGATGCGCGCGGGCGCGCGGCGCCAGCCGGTCTACCGATTCCAAGCTGCGCGAAGCTGGATCAAGCATGCCTTCGTCGATCGCACCGGCCGCGGTCAGCACCGGCTTGTCGCACTGCGGAGCGAACCTTCGCCCCGGTCGCACCTCGTCGGCGCGCTTAGACGGTCGGCGGTTCGTCTTTCTGGTTGAACACGCGCTCCATCACTTCCAGCAACTCGTCTTCGGAGAATGGCTTGGTGATGTAGGCGCGTGCGCCCTGGCGCATGCCCCACATGCGATCGGTGTCCTGGTCCTTGGTGGTCACCAGGATCACCGGGATGTGCTGGGTGGTCGGCTCGCGCTTGAGCGTGCGCGTGGCCTGGAAGCCGTTGAGGTTAGGCATCACCACATCCATCAGCACCAGGTCCGGCAGCGAGGACTTGGCCGCTTCCACGCCGGCGGCACCATCGGTTGCGGTGATGGTTTCGTGCCCCAGCTTCTCGACGATGCGCTGAATCCCCAGCAGCTGCGACGGCGAGTCGTCGACGATCAGAATGCGTGCCATGTGTTTCCCCTAGTGTGCGCGGCGAGTGTAGTGCGCCGGCCGCGCTTTCGGTAGCTGGGCCAGGCGGTGCGCCCGGCGACTCTGTTGCGAGGTGTTGATCCGGTGACGCGTTGCTGTTGTGCTGTGCAACGCGTACTACGTTGCACAGGGGGCAACTGGATTCAACAACCTTGCAGAAGGTCGTTCACCGCTGCATCGCGTGCATGCTGCCTTCCCCCGATGCCTCACCACAGGAGAGGCAATTGCTCCCTTCTCCCGTCGGGAGAAGGTGGCGCAAAGCGCCGGATGAGGGGACGGCGGCGATTCAACCGCGCAGATCGACGCTCACTGGCGCACCACCTGCCTGCCGAACCCTCACCTCATCCCCGCGTCGCCCCCTCGCGGCCTACACCGATTCGCCGAACGCCTTGGCCAGGTTGCGATAGGCCTTCTTCTGCGCATCGTCGGTGGGGGCCGGGGCCAGGATTTCCAGCTCCACGATCTGGTCGCCCGGCGTGGTACCCGGCAGGCCGCGGCCGCGCAGGCGCAGCTTGCGCCCGGCGTCCGAGTCGGCCGGCACCTTCAACTCCACCGACCCGCCCAGGGTCGGCACGCTGATGGTGGTGCCCAGTGCCGCCTGCCAGGGCATGACCTGCAGGGTGTACAGGATGTTGCGCCCGTCAACCTCGAACTGCGGGTGCGCGGCGTATTCGATCTCCAGCAGCAGGTTGCCGCCGCCGTTGCCCTGCCCGCTCAGGCGGATCACCTGGCCAGGCTGCACGCCCTTGGGCACGCGCACATCCAGCTGCTTGCCGTTGATGGTGATGCGCACGCTGTCGCCCGCATACACCGCTTCCAACGGCACCGCCAGCTTGGCGCGGGTGTCGCCGCGCGCCTGCGGACCCGCGCCTGCACCAGGGCCGGCGCCCGGGCCACGCGGACGGCCGCCGCGCTGGCCGGCGAACAGGCTTTCGAAGAAATCGCTGAAGCCGCCACCGGCGCCGCCGTTGCCGAACACTTCCTCGTAGTCGTAGCCCTGCCCACCGCCGTAGCTGGGAGGGGCCTGGAACTCGTCGCCCGGGCGGAAGCCCTGCGCCTTGAGCTGGTCGTAGGCCTTGCGCTTGGCCGGGTCGCGCAGCGCCTCGTAGGCTTCGTTGATCGCCTTGAACTTGTCTTCGGCGCCGGCCTCCTTGCTGACGTCGGGGTGGTACTTGCGCGCCAGCCGGCGGTAGGCGGTCTTGATCTCCGCATCGCCCGCGCTGGGCTCCACGCCCAGCGTTGCGTAGTAATCCTTGAATTCCATCTAATCACCTCTGAAAAAAACGGCCCGCAGCCGAGGCCACGAGCCAGTCATATCGCAGCCGGGCGGGCAACCGCACCTATTCTACGGTGCGGTTGCCGCCGGGAAGCGAAGCAGGCCGCTCCGCTCCAGGTTTTGCTGCCTTACTGCACCGTATTGCCGGCCTGGTCCTGGCCGTTGCCGACCTGGATGCGGCGCGGGGTGGCCGCCGGGCGCTTGGGGATGCGGATTTCCAGCACACCGTTGTGCCCGGTCGCGGTGATGCCGTCGGGGTCGGCACTGTCGGGCAGCGCGAAGCGGCGGTGGAAGCTGCCGTAGCGGCGCTCGATGCGCGAGAAGCGCTCGGTCTCGGTGCTGGGCTCGCCCTTGCGCTCGCCCTTGATCGACAGGATGCCCTTGTCCATCTGCACCTCGATCTGGCCGGGGTCGATGCCCGGTAGGTCGGCATACAGCACGAAGTGGTTGGCCTCTTCCTTGATGTCCACGCGCGGCACCCACTGCGCGGTCACCACCGCCGATTCGTCGGTGTCGCCGTTCTGCTCGAAGAAACGGTCGAACACGTGCTTGATCTCGTTTTGCAGCGCATGGGTGGGCCACTGGGGATAACGAACGATGTTCATTGCGAGCCTCCAAAAGGTTGGGTGAGGGGCCGGCTGCCGCGGCATGCGCTGTTGCGCCGGCCATGTGCGTCAGATAGGCGTGCCGTTGCGGATTTCAAGCGCGTTGACGCGCTTTTCCCTCGCCCCTTTCTAGACTTCGTTCAGCCGCAGGAGCCCGCCCCATGACCATCCACGTTGGTGACCGCATTCCCGAAGTCGTGCTCAAGCGCCTGCGCGAGGGCATCGAGGCGGTCGATACCCACAGCCTGTTCGCCGGCCGCAAGGTGCTGCTGTTCGCGGTGCCGGGCGCCTTTACCCCGACCTGCTCGGCCAAGCACCTGCCGGGCTATGTGGAGCACTTCGACGCATTCCGCAAACGCGGCATTGAGGTGCTGTGCACCGCGGTCAACGACCCGTTCGTGATGCAGGCCTGGGGCCGCAGCCAGCTGATCCCCGACGGCCTGCACCTGCTGCCCGACGGCAACGCCGAACTGGCCCGCGCACTGGGCCTGGAGATCGACGCCAGCGGCTCGGGCATGGGCCTGCGCTCGCGCCGCTACGCACTGTATGCCGACGACGCCGTGGTCAAGGCCTTGTTCGTCGAAGAACCCGGCGAATTCAAGGTGTCTGCCGCCGATTACGTACTGCAGCACCTGCCCGATTGATGCACTGATTCCCCCCAACCACTCAGAAGGAAACCGGCCAGCCATGTCTAACCAGCCAGCCAAGCAACTCCCCGACGGCATCACCGATACCGCCACCTTGCGCAGCCGCGCACGCCAGAGCATCGAAGACGGTGCCATCACCGAGAGCTACCACGCCGACCGCGAGGCGGTAATCGAGCTGCTCAACACCGCACTGGCCACCGAATACGTGTGCACCCTGCGGTATTACCGCCACTATTTCATGGCCAAGGGCATGCTTGCCGACGCGGTCAAGGGCGAGTTCCTGGAGCATGCGCAGCAGGAACAGGCGCACGCGCACAGGCTCGCCGAGCGCATCGTGCAGCTGGGCGGCGAACCGGACCTCAACCCGGATACGCTGACCAAGCGCTCGCATGCCGAATACAAGGAAGGCAGCGACCTGCGCGACATGGTCAAGGAAAACCTGATCGCCGAGCGCATCGCCATCGACAGCTACCGCGAGATGATCGATTTCATCGGCGACAAGGACACCACCACCAAGCGCATCCTGGAAGACATCCTGGCCCAGGAAGAAGAGCACGCCGACGAGTTCGCCGACCTGCTGGAAGGCTGGATCGGCGAGTGAGCTGAGCGATTGCGATGCAGCAATGCAGCGATGCGTTGCGAGCGATGATCGGTATCGACATTGACAGTGATGTTGAAAGTTGAAATCGGCTCGATGATTTAAGCAAACAGGGCGCCTCGAGCGCCCTGTCTGTTTTCTGTGCCGCAGGATGGTGCGTGGTTGCCTGCGGCGGTAGGAGCGCACCCGGGCGCGACGTGGCATCCCCTGTAACGCCCCATCGCGCCCGGGTGCGCTCCTACGGGTGTGTGCACGCTGGCCGGGCGGAGCACGTGCCCAGTCAGCGCAATACGCGAAAGCGCAGCTGCGTCCAGGCACCGTCGCTGGCCATTGCGGTGAGCGTATGCGTGCCGACCTCGGCAAATTCGCGCTGAAATCCCTGGCGTCCGTTGGTCTGTGCGATCCAGCGGCCATCCAGCAACCAGTCGATGCGCGCGTCGCTGCCCAGGGCACGCAGTTGCAGGCGCACCGGACGCGAGGTGGCGTTGGCACGCGCCAGCGTGGCGCGATCGCTCAGCCCGTCGATACGCAGCACACCGCCACCGGTCATGCGCCCATCGGGCAGACAGTCCGCCGCAAGTGGCGGCAGTTGCGCAGCATTGCGCTCGGCGGTGCTGAGCCAGGGCGAGACCAATGCCGGCCAGCGCGCCACTGCATGCGGCACGCGTTCATGCGCCTGGCTGCACTCCTGCGACAGCCGCTGGCCGCTGCGCGCATCCACGTCGAAATGCAGCTGCCCGCTTTGCCATAGCCGTGCGTCGCGCTCGGCAAAGGTGGGCGGCACTGCGCCATCGAGCACGTAGGCGTCGGCACGGCGTGCGCATTGCGCCGGTGGTGTCTGATCGGCCGCGCCGCCGAGCGGCCAGCAGATGTCCAGCGCCTGCACGGTGGCCGGCATCGGCACCGGCGCGCTATCGCCGGCACTGCGCGGCAAGGCATCGATGACTTCGAACATCAGCGGAAGTGCGGTGACGGCGCCGTACTGGCCCGGCAGCGGCGTACCGTCCGGACGCCCCACCCATACCCCGACCGTGTAGCGACGCGTGCCGCCGATCGCCCAGGCATCGCGGTAGCCGTAGCTGGTGCCGGTCTTCCAGGCCACGCCTGGGCGCGTGGCGGTGTCGAAGGTACCGCTGCCATACCCAGGGCGCGGATTGCTTTGCAGGATCTCGCGCACGATCCAGGCCGCACCCGGCGACATCAGCCGGCGCTCGATGCGCGGATCGTCCGGCGTATAGCGCACGCGCCCGGCGATACCGCCACGATTGAGCGCCGCAAATGCACCGACCAGTTCCTGCAATTGCGCGCCGGTACCACCCAGGATCAACGCCAGATTGGGCACGCTGCCGTGCGCAAAGCGCAGCTCGATCCCGGCATTGGACAGCCGCGCGGCAAACCGTGCCGGGCCGATCCGGTCGAGCAGGTCCACCGCCGGCACGTTCAGCGACAATCGCAACGCCGTCGCCGCGCTCACCGGCCCATTGAAGGCCGCATCGAAATTGCCGGGCCGGTAGCTGCCAAAACTCTGCGGCGCATCCACCAACAGGCTTTCGGAGTGGATCAACCCATCGTCCAACGCCATGCCATACAGGAACGGCTTGAGCGTGGAACCGGGCGAGCGCCAGGCCTGCACCATGTCCACATGCCCCAGCCGCTTGCGATCGCCGAAGCTGGCCGAGCCCACATACGCGCGCGCTTCCATGGTGGCGTTGTCCACCACCAGCAATGCCGCGGAGGTACGCTCGGGCAGCTGCGAAAAGTATGTCGTGACGCGTTCTTCCAGGGTGCGCTGCAGCTCCACATCCAGCGTGGTCACGATGCGTGCCGCGCGTGGTTGCGCACTGTGCAACCGCTGCGCGAGCAGCGCCGCATGCAACGGCGGCTTGAGCGAGCGCGTCACCACCGGCTCGATTCGCGCATCGTCCACCTGCGCGCGCGACCACACGCCCAGCTCCACCATGCGATCGAGCACCTTGTCGCGCGCGCGTTGCGCGGCCTCGGGATGGCGATCCGGGCGCAGGCGGCTGGGCGATTGCGGCAACACCGCCAGCAACGCAGCTTCGGCCTGCGACAAGGCCCTGGCCGGCTTGCCCAGGTACGCCCAGCTGGCCGCTTCCACGCCTTCGATGGTGCCGCCATAGGGCGCGCGCTCCAGATACAGCGTGAGAATCTCGCGCTTGCTCAGGTGCGCTTCCAGCTGCAGCGCGCGCAGCAGCTGCTTGGCCTTGCCCCACGGCGTGCGCGTATGCGGGTCGAGGATGCGCGCCACCTGCATGGTCAGCGTCGAACCGCCGGAGACGATGCGCCCCTGCCCGATCCATTGCCCGCCGGCACGCAGCAGGCCCCACGGATTGACCCCGGGATGGCGCCAGAACCAGCGGTCCTCGTAATTGAGCAGCGCCTGCAGATACAGCGGCGACACACTCTGCGGGCTGGCCGGATAACGCCACACCCCGTTGCGGTCAGCGAACGCGCGCAGCGGCGTGCCATCGCGTGCCACCACCAGCGTGGAGGTGTCCCGTGATCTGGGCAGCGGCAGTGGGAAGGCCAGGTCCAGCAGCAACACCGCAGACAACAGTGCCACGGCGCTCCAGCGTAGCCCCGTCAACCAGCGCCGGCCACGCCGGGCAACACCATCCTTGCCAGCGACGCGTTCCTGCGTCTGGTCGATCCTTGCCTGCGCGTGCTGCTGCTCATCCATCCTGCCAAGGATGCAGGGCAAAACGCATTTCGGCCACCATCGCGCGCGGCAAGCTGCGGCGTTGAGCGATCAACGTGACTGCACGCTCCTGCTTGCGCGACGACAGGTGCGCTAGCCCACCACGGCCGCGTGCGGCGAGCGACGCGGCCTTACGAACAGCCGCAGCAGCCCCATCGCCAGGAATACCGCAGACAGGCGCAACGCAATGCCGAGCCAGCCGCTGGCCGCCGAATCGGAGACCGCAAAGACCGTCCAGGCCGCGTTGAGCGAGACATGCAACACCCAGCCGCTCCAGATCGTGTAGCCATCCTGCGCGTCCACGATGGCAAACAGCAGCGCACCGATACCGGTAATGGCGAAGATCAACAACGCCTCGCCACCTCCACCGCCGGCCCCGAGCCAATGCACACCGCCAAACACAACTGCCTGCACCAGCGCGGCGATTGCCGGACGCCAGGCCAGCGCACGGCAGGCAAAGACGAAGCCGAAACCGCGAAACACGATTTCTTCCGCTAGCGGAAACAGCAGCGCCAACCAGAGCAGGCCAAGCAGATCGTCGGTGCCGACCGAGCTGGACTGCGTCCACAGCCCCAGCCAACACGGCAGTGTGGCCAGCAACGTCAGCGCCGGGCCGCGCAAGCCGTTCCAACGCAACCCCAGACGTGCCGCGAGCTCGCCTGGCATGCCAGGACGCAGCAACGCCGCTGCGACGAGCACGAGCACTACGCTGAGCAGATTGTCGAGAATCCCACCGCCGTAAGGCACCGGAATTTTCGGGATTGGAAAACCAAGGGCCTTGGCCACATCACGCACCTGCAACGCGACCAGCAGCACCAACAACCAGACGACATGCGGCGTGAGTCGGCGCAGGGATGTATCGAGCGGCATGCAGACGCCCTTGCGCGCAAACGAACGCTGACTATAACGGCAACACCACCGCCGCAGTTCCACGGATCACATTGCGCGGCGACATCCGCTCCCGTCGCAGGCCAGCTGCATGCGATGATGCAACGCGACGCTCACCGCTGCTCCAGCGACGCGCGATAGCGCAGCAAGGCTTCCGGCGCATCGGTCTGGATGATCGACACGCCCTCGCGGTACAGGCGGCCCCACACCTTGTCAGGATCGCGCTCGGCATCGGCGTCGCCGCCGTAGCCGGCGATGAAGCCTTCCCACAGCGAGTTGACCATCAGCCGCACGTTATGTGCCTTGCTCACTGCAACCAACGCCGGCAATTGCGCTGCTGTCATCTTGGGCAGCTCGAACGCGACCGGATGCGCGTTGCGTGTCTGCGCAGTGGCGATCGCGGCCAGGTCGGCAGTGCCATGGGCGTTGATCAGGATCGGGAAGAAATACACCTTGTCGAACGGCAGCATCGCCGCCAGCGGCGGCGTGGCGATGCCGGCTTCGGCCTTGACGATCACCTGGTGCTGCATGCCGGCACGGGCAACCGCGTCGACCACCTGCACGTAGATCGCATCCTTGACGTCCAGGTTGAGCAGGATGTGGCCCTTGGACCTGGCCAGCATCTGCTCGAGCGTGACCACGCGTTGATCGGTCAGCGGCGCCTGCGCGCCACCTTCGTCGCTGCGCAGCCGCAATTTTTGCAGGTCGGCCAAGGTCAGCTCGGACAGCTTGCCGGTGCCGTCGGTGGTGCGGTCCACGGTGGCGTCGTGCAGCATCACCAGGGTGCCGTCGGCGGCGCGCCGCACATCGGTCTCCATCACGTCGGCACCGATGGCGATGCAGCGCTCCAGCGCGGCCAGCGAGTTCTCAGGTGCGCTGTCCTTGAACCCATGTTCCGGTGCCGGCGCGTGGCAACCGCGATGGGCCACCACCACGATGCCGCCGTCAGGATTGGTCAGCCGGGCCTGGATTGCGGCCACGCCGGTGGGCGCCGCGCTCGCATGGGTGGCCAGTGCCGCGCACAGCATGGCCGCGACAGTGGTGGCAGTACGTAAGGTCATCGAACAACTCCACTATGAAGGGGTTAACAGAACCATTGCGCTACCGTCAGGTGAGCGCGGTCGGCACACGGCATGGCCTTTGCCAGGTACACACCTTGATTTCCACGCACCGCGCGCACTTGCCTGAGCTCTGCTCGCCATGCCAGCTTCGCCGCGCCTAGAACGTCGGCGTAAAACGCAGACCGAACCAATACGTCGTAGGCACCGAATAACTGTCCTTGAGCAGGTTCTGCCCAGGGCCGGTCACACTGGTGATGCGGCTGTGGGTGAGGTTGCTAACCTGGCCGATCAGGCTGAGTTGCTTGCTGATGGCATAGGTGGCGGTAAAGTCCAGCTGCGAACGCGGCGACCAATACAGGTCCTGCCAGTCGATATTGCTGACGATGGCACGCAAGGCCTTGCCCTGGCGATTGTAGGCCGCGCGCAGCTCCAGCCCGCCGGTGTTGTAGAACAGCGTGGCGTTGGCGGTGTAGTCGGGCTGCCCGACCAGGTTGTCGAGCTTGCGCTCGCGCTGGCTCATATTGCTGCCGCTGCCAACGCTGTAGGGCACATCCAGGCTGCCATCGAGCACCGCAACATTCGCGCTGAAGCCGACCCCACTCAGCCACGGCGCGATCGGCGCCAGGGTGTTGACGATGCCGTTGAACTCCACTCCGCGGATGCGCGCCTTGGCGGCATTGGCCGGCGTGCTGATCAACGCGTTGGCGTAGGTGGTGCCGTCGAACGTGAAGCTGTCGGTGCGCGAAAGCGTAAAGATCTCGTCCTGGATGCGCTTGTCGAACACGGCCGTGGACGCGAACGCATCGAAGTCGCCGGGCAGGCGCCATTCCAGCGACAGATCCAGGTTATTGGACACGCGCGGTTTGATGTCCGGGTTGCCGATGGTGACGGTGACGCCTTGCGCATTCGGGTTGCCGGCATCGGCCGTGTTGACGAAGCCGATCGAGGTGCGCGCCGCATACGCATCGTATGGCGGGCGGCCGAGCGTACGGCTTGCGCCGGCGCGCAGGTCCAATGCATCGGTCAGGTGGTAGGTCATGATGGCCGAGGGCAGCAGGTAGTGGTAATCGGCACTGGTCGGGTTATCGACATACACATAGCGGTTGGTCGCGGCATCCAGCTGCCGCTGGCGGCCGACCGTATCGAGCCTGGTGCTGTCGAAATGCAGGCCGCCCTGCACATTGAAACGCTCGTTGCGGTAGCTGACCAGGCCATAGCTGCCGAAGGTCTTTTCGGTATGGGTGAAGTTGTCCTGATTGCTGAAGGCCTGCTGGTCGGTGCTGTTGAACGCGCTCAGCGGCGCTGCAGCCAGCGCACGATTGGCCTTGTCAGGATCGATGGTGATCAGGTTCAGGCCGGCGTAGCGCATCGGCGCCCGGCCGGTACCCGCAACATCGGCCAGGCCAAACGCCGGCGCACTGGTATTGGGCTGATACTCGACGCGATAGATGTCGTAGGACGGTTTGTCGGTGGTGTACGACACGCCTGCGGCAAAGCCGATGCCCTGATCGCTCTCGCCCTGGTTGAAACCGTAATCCAGCCGGCCGGTGAGGATGCGATCGGCCGCGGTGCGTTTGTAGTCCGGGCGCCAGTACGACAGGCTGTAGTTGCCCAGGTCGTTGTAGGCCTGAGGCGACACCCCGAAGCGCTGATCGAAGCCAGAGGTGTCGTAGTTGAATGCGTAGTTGGGCGTGGCATTGATGGTCACACCGCTGCCGGTCTGGCCCACCGGTACCGGTGCGGCGCGGGTGATGCCGGTGGCGTACTTGATCATGCGGATCGGCTCGTCGTAGGTCGCATGCGACCACGCGCCGCGCGCGGAGAACTGTTGCCGATCGGTGGGCCGCCAGATCGTGCCCAGCTGCGCCACCTTGGTACGCGTGGTGACGATCTGATTCGAGTACCCCACCTCGATATCGCCGCCGGGATAGCTGCCGGAGCTGGCGGTCTGATTGAACACCTGGCCACGGTTGCGCGGGTCGATGATGACCTCGTTACGCTCCATGTTGTCCTTGAAATAGTAGTAACCGGCCGTTGCATAGGCTTCCAGCGCGGCACTGGGATGCACTTCGAACTTGCCGGTGACGCCATAGCGGTCGCGCTGGTTCTGTACGTACCAGTACTTGTCCTGCTGCGGCACCGCCCAGCCATTGCCGAGATTGGCGCCGGTCTGCAGCACGCCGTTGTTGTCGTAGAACCCGTAATGCACCGTATCGGTGGTCATATGGGTTTCGGTGTAGCTGCTCAGCGTCTGGTAGTTGGCCGACAGGGTAACCCCGTACTGCTGCTCGCTGCCGAAGGTGCGGCTGCCGGTGGCGTTCAAGCGATAGCCGGGGTCGTCCTGGTCGCGCGGCTTGCCGACATCGTTGGCATGGCCGAGTGCGGCTTCGGCACTGAAGAAGGGCTTGCCGCCGTTTTCGAACGCGCTGCGTGTCTTGAGGTTGATCGCCCCGCCCGTTGCGTTGGGATCCAGGTCGGGCGTGAAGGTCTTGACCACCTGCAGTTCGCTGACCATCGATGCCGGCAGCAGGTCCAGACGCACGCCGCGGGTAATCGAGCCGAGCGTGCCGTTCGGCGTGCCGGGCGAGGCAATGGTCAGCCCGTCGATGGTGACGTTGTTGTAGGACGGGCCCAGGCCGCGCAGTACCGGTGTAGCGGCCTCGTCGCGCGGATGCTCGTTGTCGGTGGCCGGCAATACCGACAGACCGGGCACGCGGCGCAGCGCTTCGACGATGGTGCTGTCGGGCAAGGCGCGCACATCGGTGGCGCTGATCACATCGGTGATGTTGGTCGCCGCGCGCTTGCTTTCCACCGCAGCGGCATTGGCACGCCGCACGCCGGTGACCTGCATGGCATCCAATGTCTGCACGCCGGAGCTGGCGGATGCGGCATCAGTCGAGGCTTCGGCGACTGGCGACGACGAATTGGATGCTGCGGCGGGCGTTACCGCAGTGGATATGGTCCCCACTGCGTCTGCAGGCATTGCAGCCGACGAGGTCTGCGCTACCGCGTTGGAAGAGTCGAAGGCCTGCGCCTGCACGCCCGAACAACAGGCGGTGATGGCGATGGCAAGAACAGACAGGTGCGAACGGTACACATCAGAGCGCTGCATGGAATCCCGAGATCGCGCAGCAAGGGCGCCACGCCTGTGAGAAAGCACCCCACCGTAGCCACTGAAAATGACCCTTGCGTGTCGCGCGCATCGCATCGAAAAGACAGTGCGCAACGATGTCGCGGCCTGCGAAGCAGGCAACCGGCGACCGGCAAAATTCTTCGGTACGGGGCTTCAAACGCCCCCCATCCGCCCTTCGGGCGCCTTCCCCAGCACGCGGGAGAAGGAACGCATCTGATCGCAGTGCGGCGGTTGAGCCCCTCTCCCGCCTGCGGGAGAGGGGTTGGGATGAGGGGAGGCTTCTGGCATAGGAGCATGCCCCTACACCAGAAACTTCAACGCCATCCTACGGCTGCACCACCGTCATCGTCGCTGGAGTGCTGCGCCCGACGCCGCGCAGCTCGGGGCGGTACATGTCTTCCACCAGCGATGGCGGCACCGTGTACGTGCCCGGGGTGACTGCGCGCACCAGGTAATACAGCTGCGCCTTGCTGCCCGAGGACAGCGCCAGCGCAGCCACATAGCGGTCGTCGCGGAACTCTTCGTGCTTGACGTCGGCGGCGCTGGAACGCTCGCTGATGCCGATGCCGTCCACCACCACATCGGCCCACTGCTTGGCATCGCCGAGATTGAAGTTCTCGATCTCCAGGCCGGCCGGCAGCAGGTCGGTCAGCAGCGCGTCCGGCATGTCGCTGTTGGCGGTGATGGTGACGCGCACGATCAGCGCTTCGCCTTCCTTCAATGCACGCGGGGTCCACGGTTTGCCGTCGGTGGTGTACCAGCTGCGCTCCACGCTGAGGTTGCGCGTGTCCGGCTCCGGTGCGCTGCGCGGGATGCCGGCCACTTCCAGGCTGGCGTACATCGGTGCCTCGCCCTGCGGTGCGAACTGCACGCCGCGCGCCAGGGCGGCGCTGTCGAAACTGCGCCCGAACAGGCGTGCCGGCGCAATCTCCTGCGTCTCGCCGCCAACAGTCAAGGTGCCGGACACCTGCTTACCCTGGCCGACCATCAAGGCCTTGCCCAAGCGCGCCAGCGCCACCTGCTCCTGCGTGCTCAGCCACAGCCAGCCGGTGGCGCGGCGTGCATCCAGCGCCCGGCCCAATGCCACTGCGCGGGTGTCGTACTCGGGTTTGGACAAGCCACGCTCGTGCAGCAGCGCCATCATCAAGGCATCGTCGCGGATCGCGCTGCCGTAATCGGCGAAGTACGGCGGACGCTCGCTGCTGTCCTTGGCAAAACCCGCCTTGATCGCCGCCTGCCCACGCTTGGTGTCGCCCTGCAGCGACAATGCCGCGCCCAGATGCACCAGCGACAAGCCGGTCAATGCCTTGTCGCGCTGGTTGTCGTACAACGCGCGCAGCGTGCCCAGCGGCGCGCGGTTGACGCGTGCCAGCACATAGCCGGACCAGGCCTGGTTGGCGAACTTCAGGCTATCGCGGCGGTCCTGCCCGTAGAACTCGTTGCCACCGGACAGCAGGTCCTCGCTGAGCCGATTGAGCGCCTTCTGCAGCACATTGTCGGGCACCGCAAAACCGGCGTCCTTGGCGTCGAGCAGGAACTCGGCGATATACGGGGTCAGGCCCGGATTGACGTAACCGTCGTCGCGCCACATCGAAAAATGCCCGCTGGCGATCTGCATCGAGGCCAGGCGACCGAATGCGCCTTCCATTCGCTCGCGGCGCTTGCCCGCCTCCAGCCCCTTGGTGCCCAGCGCCCTGGCGGTGGCATCGTCGAGCAAGAGCGCGGCGTAACCCTTGCTGGTGGTCTGCTCGGCGCAGCCATACGGATAGTCCAACGCACCCTGCAGGGCGCTGGCGAACGGAATCGGCGGCAGCGGGCTGACCACCATGCGCGCGGTCACCGAGCCGGCCATCAGGCCATCGGCAAAGCCGCTGTCCAGGGTGATCGGCGCCAGCGGATCGAGCACGCGCGTCTGCGCACGCAACACCTGCGGCCAGCCGGCACGCACCGGCAGGTCGTAGCTGCGGTCGGCCTTGAAGCCGTTGCCGTCCACACGCACGCGCACCTTGGCCACGCTATAGCCCTCGGTGGCGCTCAGCGGGAAGCTCAGCGTCTGCTTGGCATCCACACCAAGCTTGACGCTGCGCGCCGCCTCGGCGATGGCCAGCGGGCCGATCCCGTCCACGCGCACATTGAACTCGCCCGGCTTGCCGGTGAAGTTCTGCACATCCAGCGTCACCGTGCTGCGGTCACCCGGTGCCATCACGCGCGGCATGCTGGCCTCGGCCAGGATCGGGGCGCGCACCACGGTTTCCACGGCGTGGTTGCCAAACCGCGTATCCGAATACACCAAGGCCGACACCCGCAGCGTGCCGTTGAAATCCGGCACCGGCAGTTGCACGCGCGCATTGCCCTTGGCATCGAGCTTCACCGAGCCGGAGAACAGGTCCACGGTCTGCACGCGCGCGGTCGGGCGCTTGGCCTGCGGCAAGGCTTCCAGCGCCATGTCGCCGCCGAACTTGAGCTTGCCGCTGGCGCCTTCGAAGCTCTCGATCACGCGGCCATAGATGTCGTAGGCATCGGTGCCCAGACGACGCTGCGCGAAGAACTGCGCGTTGGCATCGGGCACCGGGAAGCGAGTGATGTTGAGGATGCCCACGTCCACTGCCGAGATGGTCACGTGCGCCGCCTTGCCGGCCAGCTCCGGCACGCTCACCGTCACCGGCAACGCCTGCTCGGGGCGCATCTGCTTGGGCACAGCCAGGCCCACCGCCACGCGTCGCGCCTTGCGATCCATCGGCACATACGCCACGCCCACCGCACGCGCCGGGGTGATCTTGCTCGGCGCACTGCCGCCGCGGAACACCAGCGCGGTGACGTAGACATCGTGGCGTTCCCACGCGTCGGTCACCGGGATTTCGAAGCTGCTGCCCGGCTTGACGTCGATGTCCTGCACGTACAGCAGCTTGTCGCTTTCCACCAGCAGCACGCCCTTGCCGGCATGCGGCGGGGTCAGCGTGACGGTGAGCGTGTCGCCGGCGCGATAGGCGGTCTTGTCCAAGGCCAACTTGACCTTGTCCGGGCGCGCATCCAGGCCGCGGTTTTCGTCGTTCCAGCTCCAGCCGGCGCGGAACGGGTAGCGCGTGGTCAACCCGGTTGCCGGGTCGAACACATCCAGGCGGTACTCGCCCCACTCCACCGGAACCTCGAGCTTGGCGTTGCCGCCGGCGATGTCGAGCGTGCGCGTGTCCTTGTTCTCGAAGCGGCGGGTGAAGTCGTAATCCCAGTGGTCGTCGGTGTAGTTCCAGTGGTAGTCGCGCAGCTCGCGCACCAGCGTGGCCTTCAGGCCCTTGGCCGGTTGCGGCTTGCCATCGGCATCCACGCGGGTGATTTCGAAGCGCGCGGTGCCGTTGGCGTCGGTGCCCTCCTTGTCATCGAACAGGGGGCGCACGCCGACCAGCGCCTTGGCCGGCCACAGCACGCGCTTGACGCTGCGGGTGACGGTGCGTCCGCCGGTCTCGTACACACTGCCCGAGACCACCGCCGCAATCGTGCTGACCGGCTTGGCTTCGGCAGGCAGCGCGATGTCTTCGCGCAATACGCCATCGCTGCCGAACTCGGTGTCGATCACGTCCTTTGCGTCGCGCGGCAGCTCCAGCGTGGGGTCGCCGAAGAACCAGCCCGGCAACGACTCGAGCGGGTGCTGCTCGACGCTGACCGCAAGCTTGGCGGTGAAACGGTTGCCGTCGGCCGGCGCGCCATACAGGTACGCGGCATTGGCGACCAGCGTGAACGGCTGGCCGGCGCTCAGGGTCTTTTGGGTGCTGTCCAGATCCAGCTTCATGCGCTCGGGCAGGAACTCTTCCACGCGCACGGTCATGCCCTGCACGGCGTCCTTGCTGGCCGGATCGGTGCGGAATTCCACCTGCCAGCGGCCGGTCGGCGCATCGGCCGGGATCTGCTGGGTGAACTCGAAATAGCCCTGCTCGCCCGGCTGCAGCTTGGTCTCGCGGAAGGTCTTGCCGTCCGGCTGCTTGAGGCGCAGGAATACCGGCTGCGGCTTGGTCGGCTTGCCGTCGTTGTCGCGCAGGATCGCCGACACGCGCATGGTCTCGCCGGGGCGATACAGGTCGCGGCCGGCCCAGGCGAACACGTCGAACCAGGCGCTCTCGCGCCCGGCCACCGCAAATTCGCTCAGGTCCAGCGCCGGCTGGTTGAACGGCAGCACCGAGATATCGGTCTTGCTGCGCGCCACCAGCACGTGGCCGGCATCGAGCGTGTAGTTGAGCAGCGCATTGCCGTTGCCGTCGGTGGCGCCCTTGAGGAACAGCTCGCCCTTGGCATCGAGGACACGCACTTCCACGTTCTTGATCGGCTCGCCGCTTTGCAGCGAGGCGGTGTGCACGAACAGCTTGTCCTTGTAGGCGCGCGTGTGCAGGCCGATATCGCTGACGGTAAAGAACGCGGTCTCCTGCTCGCTCTCGAAACTACCGGCGCGCTTCATCACCGCAAAGTACAGGCCAGGCTCTTGCAGTTCCTTGATGTCCTGCGTCGGCAGGTAGGTCAGCACGCGCTCGTTCTGCTTGCCGCCGAGAATGAAACGGTTGACGTACACCGGGTCGGCCAGCTTGGACAGCGGTTGTTTGCCGCTGTATTCGCTCTCCAGCTCCCAGCTGCCGCGACGACCGCCGCGCTGGAACTGCTGGAAGAACGCCGGCAGCGACTTCTCGCGCACGCGCAGGAACTCCACGTCCACTTCCGGCACGTTGACCGACACCACCGGCAGACCGCGGCTCTCGCGTGCCGGCAGCACGCTGCCTTGCGAAGCGAACCCGACCACCGGCTTGAGCGCGCCGGTGTAGACCTTCTGCTTGAACGGCTTGCCCAGGCGGCTGCCATCGGCGGCCAGCAGGTTGGCGTCGACCAGCACGGTGTAGTCCTTGGCCGCTTCCACGTACGGGTAGCGCAGCGTCTTGCCGTCGTCGGACAGCGTCCAGCTGCTGTCGCCGGTGCCGACCTTTTCCTCGAAACGCACCAGCGCATCGAAGTCCTGCGTGCCCACCAACGGCCGCGAGAATTCCAGCGCCAGCGACAGGCCGTCGCCAGTCTGGTCGGGATAGGCGCGCGCCAGCGCAAAACCGGTGATGGCCTGCTTGTCGGCCTTGATCGCCTCGCCAGTGGCGGCAGGCAGCTGGCCGCTTTCGTTGCGCTTGCACGCCACCGCGCCGATCGCCACGCCCAGCAAGACCACCCACAGCAACATGCGCCGCGTACCCGACCACTTCATCCCTGATTCCCGGCTGTCCATTCGCACTACCCCATGACTGAGGACGCAAGTATAGCGATGCCGTTCACGTCACCGATGCTGGCATGGGGCGACGCAAGGACTTGCCGATGGGCGGCGATGATGCGCCACCAGGCCAGCGCTGCGATGGCACCTGCGTGCCCGACCGACGGTGAGCGCAGTGGTTTGACGCCGGTCCATGGCAGGTCGCTGAGTTGCGGCTTGGCTGCATGGCCCTTGCCCGCCCACCATCGCGGGACACGCCGCAAGTACGTCCCTGTAGGCTCTTACGCGGCATCCATGCCGCGTAAGGTCCCGCGACGGTGGGCGGGCAAGGACCAGTCGAGATGTTCGGTGTGCAGGGGCGCACACAGGGCATGGCGTGCATTGTTCGGAGGATGGTGCGTCCAACAACCGTTCCATCACAAGCAGAGCAACAAGCAGGCGTTCGACAAAGCAACCGACGCATTTTCTGGTGCGGTGTCCTCGCCGATTGCGGGACCGTGTGGCGGCATGGATGCCGCCACCGAGCCTACAAGGACGTACTTGCGGCGTGTCCCGCGAGCGGTGAGGGCACCGCGCACACGACCAACCAGGCTTTTGACTGCATCCCAAAGTACGGCCAATAAAACCACTGCGCTCGCCACCAAGCCGGCGCTCACCACATTTTGATAGCCACTCCTAGCGCAACTGCAGCACCGTGCGCATGTACAGGTCGATCAACGCCGGCTTGTCCGCACGCAGGCAGGCCTGCACGTTCGGCGTGCCTGTGCCTTCGCGGGTGTAGCCCTGCGCATCGACGTCCAGATGCAGCGGCGTGGTCGGGCACAGGTCGGGGCGCAGCAGCCAGGCCACCGGCACTGCGTCGAACAGGGTCGGCGTGGCGCTGGCCCAGGGCTGGTCGGTATTGCGCCACTGGTAATACAGCTGGGTGAGCGCATCGGTGAGCCCATCGCCATGTGCAAACAAGGCGATGCGCTCGGGTTCTTCCAGCGTGATCTGGGTGGCGTCCAAGGGCAGCAACACGATCGGCACGCCGGCCGCGAGTACCCGCTGCGCCGCCGGTACATCTGCCAGGATGTTGTACTCCGGCGCCGGCGCGCTGGCCGGACGATAGGCCGACTTGCCGTAGCCAACGCGCACCGACCCGCCCATCGCCACGATACGCTTGAGCTTGGCAAAGCCGGCCGGATCGCGCTGCTGCGCCACTGCGGCGTCGGTCATCGGCCCCAATACCAGCAAGGTCACCTTGCCAGGGTGCAGGCGCGCCTGCTGCAGGATCATCGCCGCCGCATCCGGCAGCTTGCCGGGCAACTGTCCCCTGGCGGCCCAGCGCGCCTGGCTGAAGGGGATCGCGCTGGTGGTGCGTGCGCCCACCGCCAACGGAATCTCGCTGCGCCCAGCCTGTTGCAACAGGCGCTGCAGCAGCTGCGCACGCAAGCTGGTGTCGCCCCAGGCCGATGCGATGCCCAGCACATGCAGCTGCGGGCTACGCAGCAACAGCCCGAGCGCAAACGCATCGTCGATGTCGTCGCCGATATCGGTGGAGACCACCAGCAACTCGGAGGACGTCGACGTGGGCATTGGCGCCGGCTGCGCGGCAGTGGCGGCAGGCGTCTGCGGCCATGCCACTGCCGACGCACACCACAACCCCAGCATCCACCACATGTTTCGCCATCTCCGCTGCATGCATCCACTCCTGCGACCATAAAAAAACCGCCGGCATGTTGGCCGGCGGTTCAATAGTGCTACACCACGACGCCGATCAGAAGTTGGCGCGGAACTGCGCACCGACGATGCGCGGGTCGTTGATGAAGCCGGTGAGGTTGTTGAAGTCGATCGCACCGGTCACGCGGATCTGATTGGTGCAGTTGCGGCAGAACACCGACAACTCGTACGCGCCCGCGCCCCAGTTGTAGCCGATCTTGGCGCCGCCCTCGACCAGCGGCTGGCCGGTGAACTCCT
The DNA here is from genome assembly GCF_056725285.1 of Xanthomonas sp. NCPPB 1826. NCBI lineage: Bacteria > Pseudomonadati > Pseudomonadota > Gammaproteobacteria > Lysobacterales > Lysobacteraceae > Xanthomonas > Xanthomonas sp. NCPPB 1826. The sequence continues at coordinate 1,339,419 of NZ_CM161521.1, read as the reverse complement.
TGGAGTCGTACAGGAAGAAGTTCACTTCGCTGCGGTAGGACCAGTCGGTGTAGAAGAACAGCTCGCCGTCGTTGCCCATCGGGATGCCGTAACGCAGGGTGGCGTTGGCCATCCACTTGGCAGCCTGCGGCAGGTCGTTACCGTCGATGATGGCGTTGCCGGCCGCATTGAGCGGGTCGGTCACGGTGCAGGTGCGGCACACGCCCACCGACAGTGTCGGGTCGTCGATGCGGGTCCAGTTGTAGGCGCCGCCGGCGGTGACGCGCAGGTTCTGGGTGAGCAGCGCTTCGAAGTCGAACTCGGCGCCGCGCGCCTTGGTCTTGTCGGCGTTGAGCAGGCGCACGTCGTTGGAGACGCCGCCCACTGCGGTGAGCTGCTGGTTCTTGACGCGGAAATCGTAGATGTCAAAGCTCAGACGCGCGCGGTTGTCGAACAGGTCGGACTTGATGCCGATCTCGAACGAATCCACCGTCTCCGGCTCGGCCACGGTCAGCGGCGCGGTGCCCGAGGGCACGCCGAAGCTGGCGCCGCGGAAGCCGCGTGCGGCACGGGCGTACACGTTGACGTCGTCGTTGATGGCGAAGGTGGCCGCCAGATCGCCGGTGACCTTGGAGTTGTCGGTCTCGCCGCTGGACGGCTCGACCAGCGTGACGCGGTCCAGCGCCAGCACGTCGAAGGTCTTCTTGTCGTAGGTGTAGCGGATGCCGGCGCGCAGGTTCAGGCGATCGGTGGCCGCGTAGTTCAACGAGCCGAATGCCGCCCACGAGGTATTGCGCTGGCGGGTCAGCTGGTAGCTGGCCAGGTCGCCGCCGCTGAAGGTGTTGTAGGTGTAGTTTTCGCCTTCCACATCGTCGTGGAAGTAGTACAGGCCGGCCTGCCAGTTGAGCGGGCCTTCGTATTGCGATTCGGCACGCAGTTCCTGGCTGTACTGGTCCAGGCTCTTGATGCCGCCGGCGGTTTCCACCGGGAACGGAATCACGCCCGGGCCGGACGGCGGTGCGAACACCGCGCCGAAGCCGCCATCGATATCGCCGCGGCTGTAGTACTTGCCGATGCCTTCGTAGGCAGTGATCGAGTGCAGCGCGATGTCGCCCAGGTCCCAGGTCAGGTTGGCGCTGCCGCCGTAGGTCTGCAGTTCCTGGTTGTTGGCGCCATCGATGAAGGACTTCTCTTCGTCGAAGCCGTCCACCAGCTGGTTGGTGCCGGGCTGGATGATGTTGGCGCGGAACAAGCGTGCGGTGCCGTCCAGGTGACGCGCATGCGCGTTGAACAAGGCGCTGAAATCGTCGCTGGCCTGGTACAGCAGCTGCAGGCGCACGGCCGAATCGGTATAGCCTTCCAGATCGCGGCCATCGCGGTTTTCCACCCAGTCGTCGCGGCGCTGGCCCAGCGTGGACAGACGCGCCGCCCAATGGTCACCCATGGCGATGCTCAGGCCGCTTTCCAGGGTCATGGTGCCGTAGGTGCCGTAGGACAGGCTGGCGTAACCGTCATTGGCGCCGATGGCCGGCTTGACCGAGTTGAACTTGACCACGCCGGCCGGCGTGTTGCGGCCGAACAGCGTGCCCTGCGGGCCGCGCAGCACTTCCAGGCCTTCCAGATCGAAGATCGGGAAGCCCTTCAGGAATGCGTTTTCCTGCACCACATCGTCATAGATCAGCGACACCGGCTGCGAGGCATAGGTGTTGAAGTCGGTATTGCCGTAGCCGCGGATGTACACGCGCGGGAACACACGGCCGTTGGACGATTCGATGTTGAGGCTGGGCGCCTTGCCCGCGAGCACGCGGATATCCGAGCCGCTGGTGGAGATGGCATCCAGGAATTCCGGACGCAGCACCGATGCCGAGACCGGCACGTCCTTGGAATCTTCCGAGCGGCGCTCGACCGTGACCTTGACCGCGTCCAGGCGCACGACACCGTCGTCGCCGGGCGCCTGCTGGGCAGCGGCATGGAGCGGGAGAAGGGAAGCAACGGCAACGGCGAGCGCGCTGATCTTGAGCGACCGGCTGGCGGACATGGGAAGACTCCGAATTCGGTTGGCGGAGCGGCCTGATCTGCATGCCGCGTTGCAACAGAATTAACACGATTTACACAAATTTGGCAGAGCGCGTGCGAAAAAGTTTTCCGAATTCAAAAAGGCGTTCGAATTAATGCAACACGCGCATGCAATTTGTGCGTTGGGGCCTGCCCGGTCTCAGCGGGCGATCAGCCGCCACCGGCGGCGTCGCCCGGCACCCGCACCCAGCCTTCCATCAGCACCCGCGCACTGCGGCTCATCAGTGCCTTGGTCACCTGCCACTGGCCGTCCACCAGCTGCGCCTCGGCGCCGACGCGCAGGGTTCCGGAAGGATGTCCGAAGCGCACCGCAGAACGCGCCGCGCCGCCCGCTGCAAGATTGACCAGGGTGCCGGGCACGGCGGCCGCGGTGCCGATCGCCACCGCGGCGGTGCCCATCATGGCGTGGTGCAGCTTGCCCATCGACATCGCCCGCACCAGCAGATCGAGCTCGGCGGCATGCACCGGCTTGCCGCTGGAGGCGGTGTAATCGGCCGGCGGCGCCACGAACGCCACCTTCGGCGTGTGCTGCCGCGTCGCTGCGTCTTCCACCTTCGCAATCAAGCCCATCCGCACCGCGCCGTGCGCACGCAGGGTCTCGAACATCGTCAATGCACGCGGGTCGCCATTGATCGCTTCCTGCAGCTCGGTGCCGGTATAGCCCAGATCGCGCGCGTTGACGAAGATGGTCGGGATGCCGGCATTGATCAGCGTCGCGGCGATCGTGCCCAGGCCGGGAATCTCCAGCTGATCGATCAGCTGGCCGGTGGGGAACATCGCACCGCCCTCGCCTTCGGCATCGTCGGCCGGGTCGAGAAATTCCAGCTGCACTTCGGCGGCAGGAAAGGTCACCCCATCCAGTTCGAAGTCGCCGGTTTCCTGCACCTGGCCATCGGTCATCGGTACATGCGCCACGATGGTCTTGCCGATATTGGCCTGCCAGATCCGCACCGTCGCCACGCCGTCGCGCGGCACCCGCGCGGCATCGACCAGGCCATTGGCGATCGCAAATGGTCCCACCGCCGCCGACAGGTTGCCGCAGTTGCCGCTCCAGTCCACGAACGCGCTGTCGATGGACACCTGCCCGAACAGATAGTCCACATCATGCCCGGCACGCGCACTGGCCGACACGATCACGCTCTTGCTGGTGCTGGAGGTCGCCCCACCCATGCCATCGATCTGCTTGCCATACGGATCGGGGCTGCCGACCACCCGCAGCAACAACGCATCGCGCGCAGGTCCGGGCTGCTGCGCGGCAGCGGGCAGATCCTGCAGGCGAAAGAACACGCCCTTGCTGGTGCCGCCACGCATGTAGGTGGCCGGGATGCGGAGTTGGGGGAGATGGGTCATGGGCTTGGTCTATCTCGGTTGATCGTGATCACAGCGAAGACGCACTGACTGCGGCGCTGCCGGAAAGTTGAGGCAAAACTTGCGTTGAACGGCTCAAGCGTCGCCGCTCATCCACGCAGGAATGTCGCGCTGCATCTGCAGCACACGCCAGATGACGATGTCCGTGTCGCGTTCGATGTAGAAAATCAAATAGGGAAATCCCTTGAGTGGCCACACCCGCAGGTCCTGCAGCTTCAACAGCACCGCATGTCGGCTGGAACCGACACCCGGGTGCTGCATCAGCATCTTGACCGCCGACTCCAGCGCGTCGGCAAACGCCAGTTCCAGCGCGAGCCCGGCTTGTTCGCCATACCACGCAGCGGCTTCGTCGACGTCGCGCAGCGCCAACGGGCGCCAGCGCGCCGGCTTCACTTGCTGGCAGCGCGTGCCTGCGCGCGCTCACGCATCTTGTCGAAGAAATCAGGCTCCGTTGCCACGGCCGGCCCGGAGTTGGCCCCATCCAGCAGCAACCCACGCAGCTGTTCTACATCGCGTTGCTTGCGGATCAGTTCGCGCAGGTACTCGCTGCTAGAACCGTAGGCATGCTCCTGGACTTGCTGATCGACGAACTGCTTGAGCTCGTCGGGCAAAGAGATATTCATCGTGGCCATGCGACCTCCTGATGGCAAAGATTGCCAAAGTGTGCGCGCCCGCACGGGTGGGTGCAAGCGGGCGACCTGGCGTCCTCGGGCGTCGAAGCCATCAAGCTGCCGAGGCCTCAAGAAAATCCTGCGCAAACCGTTGCAGCACGCCGCCCGCCTCATAGATGGACACTTCTTCGGCGGTGTCCAGGCGGCAGGTGACCGGCACCTGCACCTGCTCGCCATTGCGCCGATGGATCGACAGCGTCAGCGTGGCGCCCGGCGTGCGCTCGCCGACCACATCGAAGGTTTCGCTGCCGTCGATGCCCAGCGTCTTGCGATCGGTGCCCGGCTTGAACTCCAGCGGCAATACGCCCATGCCGATCAGGTTGGTGCGGTGAATCCGCTCGAAGCCTTCGGCCACGATCACCTCCACGCCGGCCAGACGCACGCCTTTGGCGGCCCAGTCGCGCGAGGAGCCCTGGCCGTAATCGGCACCGGCAATGATGATCAGCGGCTGCTTGCGCATCATGTAGGCTTCGATCGCCTCCCACATGCGCAGCACCTGCCCTTCCGGTTCCAGGCGCGCCAGCGAACCGGCGGTGACCTGCCCATCGATCACCGCCATTTCGTTGACCAGTTTGGGGTTGGCGAAAGTGGCGCGCTGCGCGGTGAGGTGATCGCCGCGATGGGTGGCGTAGGAATTGAAGTCTTCCTCCGGCACGCCCATCTGCGCCAGGTATTCGCCTGCCGCGCTGCCGGCCAGGATCGCATTCGACGGCGACAGATGGTCGGTGGTGATGTTATCGCCCAGCACCGCCAACGGGCGCAGGCCCTGCAAACTGCGTGCACCGGCAAGCGCGCCTTCCCAGTACGGCGGGCGCCGGATGTAGGTGCTGGCCGGCCGCCAGTCATATAACGGACTGACGCGGATGCCCTGCCCCGCGCTGCGCTTGAACATCGGATCGTAGACGCTGCGGAAATGCTCCGGCTTGACGCTACGCGCCACCACCGCATCGATCTCCGCATCGCTCGGCCACAGGTCCTTGAGCGTCACCGCCACGCCATCGGCATCGATGCCCAGCACATCCTTTTCGATATCGAAGCGCACCGTGCCGGCGATGGCATAGGCGATCACCAACGGCGGCGATGCCAGAAACGCCTGCTTCGCATACGGATGGATGCGCCCGTCGAAATTGCGGTTGCCCGACAACACCGCGGTGGCATACAGATCGCGGTCGATGATTTCCTGCTGGATCGCAGGATCCAGCGCGCCGCTCATGCCATTACAGGTGGTGCAGGCAAACGCGACGATGCCGAAACCCAGTTGTTCCAGCTCGCCCAGCAACCCGGCCTCTTCCAGGTACAACTGCACCGCCTTGGAACCCGGCGCCAGCGAACTCTTCACCCAGGGTTTGCGCGTCAATCCGCGTGCATTCGCATTGCGCGCCAGCAAGCCTGCGGCAATGACATTGCGCGGGTTGGAGGTATTGGTGCACGAGGTGATTGCCGCGATGATCACCGCGCCATCGGGCATCTGGCCCGGCACGGCATCCCAGGCGCCGGCAATGCCGCGCTCGGCCAGCTCGCTGGTGGCCACGCGCTTGTGCGGATTGGACGGCCCGGCCATGTTGCGCACCACGCTCGACAGGTCGAACTGCAGCACACGCTCGTACTGCGCTGTGACCAGGTCATCCGCCCACAGGCCGGTCTGGCGCGCGTAGGTCTCCACCAAAGCAACCTGTGCGTCCTCGCGCCCGGTCAGGCGCAGGTAATCCAGCGTCTGCTGATCGATATAGAACATTGCCGCGGTGGCACCGAATTCCGGCGTCATGTTGGAGATGGTCGCGCGATCGCCGATGGTCAGTGCGCTGGCGCCGGCGCCATAGAACTCCAGATAGGCACCGACCACACGCTGCTGACGCAGGAACTCGGTCAGGGCCAGCACGATGTCGGTGGCGGTGATGCCGGGCGCCGGCCGGCCCAGCAGTTCCACACCGATGATGTCGGGCAGCCGCATCCACGAGGCGCGCCCCAGCATCACGTTTTCCGCTTCCAGCCCGCCCACGCCCACCGCGATCACACCCAGCGCATCCACATGCGGGGTGTGACTGTCGGTGCCTACGCAGGTATCCGGGAACGCCACGCCATCGAGCGTGTAGATCACCGGCGACATCTTCTCCAGATTGATCTGATGCATGATCCCGTTGCCCGGCGGAATCACTTCCATGTTTTCGAATGCGCGCTTGGTCCATTCGATGAAGTGGAAGCGGTCGGCGTTGCGGCGATCTTCCACGCTGCGATTCTTGGCGAAGGCCTGCTTGTCGAAGCCGGCGTATTCCACCGCCAGCGAGTGATCGACGATCAACTGCACCGGCACCACCGGGTTGACCTGCGCCGGGTCGCCGCCCTGCTCGGCGATCGCATCGCGCAGCCCGGCCAGGTCGACCAGCGCGGTCTGCCCCAGGATGTCGTGACAGACCACACGCGCCGGAAACCACGGAAAATCCAGGTCGCGCTTGCGCTCGATCAGCTGGCGCAGGTAGGCCTCCAGCATCTGCGGTTTGGCGCGCCGCACCAGATTCTCCGCATGCACACGTGCGGTGTACGGCAGCGTTGCATAGGCGCCGGGTTGCAGCGCATCCACGGCGGCGCGTGCATCGAAGTAGTCCAACGAGGTGCCCGGCAAGGGCTTGCGGTACTGGCTGTTCATGGCTGGCGATATCGAAGCGGGCGGGGGTATTTCGGGATTCGGGATTCGGGATTCGGGATTCGGGATTCGGGAATCGGGAATCGGGAATCGGGAATCGGGAATCGGGAATCGGATTCAGGATTTCAGGCGTGTGGGGGGACTGCCATCTTTCGTTGCGGTTGCCATCGTCTGATCGCCTTCGTTGGATGAAGGCGATCGTGGTGGATCAATCCAATCGCTGTCGCGTCCTCAGGAACGCTGATCCAGCGGTACGAAGACCTGATCTTCCGGGCCGGTGTAATTGGCCGAGGGACGAATGATCTTGCCGTCCATGCGCTGCTCGATGATGTGCGCGCTCCACCCGGCAGTACGCGCAAGCACGAACAGCGGCGTAAACATCGCCGTCGGCACGCCCATCATGTGGTAGCTGACCGCACTGAACCAATCCAGGTTCGGGAACATCTTTTTGATGTCCCACATCACCGTCTCCAGGCGCTCGGCAATGTCGTACATCTTGCGGCTGCCCTGCTCGTCGGAGAGTTCGCGCGCCACGTCCTTGATCACCTTGTTGCGCGGATCGGACACGGTGTAGACCGGGTGCCCGAAGCCGATCACCACTTCCTTGCGTTCCACACGCGCCTTGATGTCGGCCTCGGCCTCGTCCGGGGTGTCGTAGCGTTTCTGCACCTCGAAGGCCACCTCGTTGGCGCCACCATGCTTGGGCCCGCGCAACGCGCCGATGCCGCCGGCGATGGCGCTGTACATGTCGCTACCGGTGCCGGCGATCACCCGGCTTGCAAACGTGGAGGCATTGAACTCGTGTTCGGCGTACAGGATCAGGCTGGTATGCATCGCACGCACCCACGAGTCCTTCGGCGCAAACCCGTGCAGCAGATGCAGGAAGTGCCCGCCGATCGAGTCGTCGTCGGTTTCCACCTCGATGCGCTTGCCGTTGTGGCTGTAGTGGTACCAGTACAGCAGCATCGATCCCAGCGAGGCCATCAGCTTGTCGGCGATATCGCGCGCGCCGGGATGATTGTGATCGTCCTTCTCCGGCTGCAGGCAACCCAGCACCGACACACCGGTGCGCATCACGTCCATCGGATGCGCCGACGGCGGCAGCTGCTCCAGTGCGGTTTTCACTGCCGCCGGCACGCCGCGCAGCGAACGCAGCTTGGCCTTGTAGCCGCGCAGTTCGCCGTCGTTGGGCAGCTTGCCGTGCACGAGCAGATAGGCAATTTCCTCGAACTCGCTGGTGGTGGCCAGATCCAGGATGTCGTAGCCGCGGTAATGCAGATCGTTGCCGCTGCGGCCCACCGTGCACAGCGCGGTGTTGCCTGCAGCAGTGCCGGACAGTGCGACGGATTTCTTCGGCTTGAAGCCGGGATTGACGGTGTCGTTCATGCGATGCGCTCCCAAACGGTGTCGTGTTGCGGTGTCACGGAAGAAGTGGCCAAACCTGCACGCAGCAAGGCGCGATCATGCGCCTTTGCGTGCAAACAACGCGTCCAGGCGCTGCTCGTAGCCGTGGTAGCCGATACGCTCGTACAACTCTTCGCGCGTCTGCATGGTGTCCAGCACGGCCTGCTGATGACCATCGCGCCGAATCGCGGTGTAGACCGCCTCGGCCGCCTTGTTGGCTGCGCGGAATGCCGACAGCGGAAACAGCTGGATCGCCACACCGGCCTGCGCAAGCTGATCACGCGTAAACAGCGGCGTCTTGCCGAATTCGGTGATGTTGGCCAGCACCGGCACGCGCACTGCATCGACAAACCGCTTGTAGGTGTCCAGGTCGTACGCGGCTTCGGCAAAGATGCCGTCGGCACCGGCTTCCACGCAGGCGATCGCACGTTCGATCGCCGCATCCACGCCTTCCATCTGGATCGCATCGGTGCGCGCAATCAGGAAGAACGCCGAATCGTTCTTGGCATCGGCCGCCGCTTTGACCCGGTCGACCATCTCGGCCTGGCTGACGATCTCCTTGCCCGGCCGATGCCCGCAACGCTTGGCGCCGACCTGGTCCTCGATATGGCAGCCGGCTGCGCCCGCCTTGATCAGCGACTTGATGGTGCGCTCGATATTGAACGCGCTCGGCCCGAAGCCGGTGTCCACATCCACCAGCAGCGGCAGCTCGCAGACATCGGTGATGCGGCGCACGTCGATCAGCACGTCTTCCAGCGTATTGATGCCCAGATCCGGCAGCCCCAGCGAACCGGCCGCCACACCGCCGCCAGACAGGTAGATGGCCTGGTAGCCGGCACGCTGCGCCAGCAGCGCATGGTTGGCATTGATCGCGCCGATCACCTGCAGCGGCGATTCGGCAGCTAGCGCAGCGCGGAAGCGCGTGCCGGCGGAAGCGGTGGGTGAGGACGTCATGGCGATTCCAGAGTTGGGATGCGGGACAAGGCGCAAATGGCATGCCAACGCCAAGCCATTGATTTCATTCGGCCAGAGCAAACCATTTGTTGCAAATCTGCAACGCAACGCGCAGCATGCAACATCTTTGCAACGCGACACCAATGATGCGCAGCCCCAGGTTTACCGAGCCGATGGAGCCATCTCCACCGGTCATCTGGACCGTCAGCGTCTCTCGCCTGACCGGCCTGCTGGCCGACGTCATCCCCGAGTTCGACCAGCGCGCGCGCATCGAGCAGGTCAACCTCGGTTTTGCCGAGGCGGTGGAGGTCATCGGCCAGCGCCTGCGCCGCGAGCGTTGCGACGTACTGGTCGCCGGCGGCTCCAATGCCGCCTATCTGCGCAGCCGGCTCGCACTGCCACTGGCGCCGATCCAGGCCACCGGGTTCGATCTGATGGAAGCGCTGGCGCGCGCACGCCGCATCGCACCGCGCATCGGCGTGGTCACCCATGCCACCGACGTGCCCTCGTTCCGCGCCTTCCAGGACAGCTTCGACCTCGACATCGAGCACCGCCGCTTCGTCACCGCCGAAGACGCGCGCGACTGCATTGCCGACCTGCGCGCCAGCGGCATCCAGGTCATCGTCGGCACCGGCATGGCGATCGATTTCGCCGAGCAGGCCGGCCTGCCCGGCGTGCTGCTGTATTCGGCAGATTCGGTGCGCCTGGCGCTCGAACACGCCATCGCGTTGGGCACCGCACCCAGCAACGATCGCTCCGTAGGCCGCGCCAGCACACGCCGCGTTCGCCGCACCGATGCATTGCTTGGCGAAGACGCCGCAATCGCGCATGTGCGCGAGTTGGTACAGCTGTACGCCCCGCATCCGGGCACCGTGTTGATCAGCGGCGAGACCGGCACCGGCAAGGAACTGGTCGCACGCCAACTGCATGCCGGCAGCCGCCGGCGCGGCCGCTTCGTTGCCATCAACTGCGGCGCCATCAGCGAATCACTGCTGGAAGCCGAATTGTTCGGCTACAGCGATGGCGCCTTCACCGGCGCCCGCCGCGGCGGCCATGTCGGCCTGATCGAAGCCGCGCAGGACGGCAGCTTGTTTCTCGACGAAATCGGCGAACTGCCGATGCCACTCCAGACACGCCTGTTGCGCGTTCTGGAAGAGCGCGAAGTGCTGCGCGTCGGCGCCACGTTGCCGGTCGCCGTCGACGTGCGCGTCATCGCCGCCAGCCTGCAGCCATTGCAGGCCCTGGTCGAACAAGGGCACTTCCGCCGCGACCTTTTTTATCGCCTGGCAGCGTTACGCATCGCCCTGCCGCCGCTACGTCATCGCCCCCACGAGATCGCCTTGTTGCTGGCACATTACTTCCAGCAACTCGGCGCGCTGCCGTCGCCATTGTCTCCAGCAGCGCTGCAGCGGCTGCAACAACACACCTGGCCGGGCAACGTGCGCGAACTACGCAACCTGGTCGAACGCCTGTGCATCCACTGGAAGGCCCAACCGCACGACAGCCTGGACCTGGATCAATTGCAACGCTGGGCACCCGAGCTGTTCGAGATGCGCATTGACGGCAGCGTGGCGGCCCCCGAGCACAGCGATCTTGCAACCTCGCGCATGCAACTCGCCGCCGCAGCAGTCCGCGCAGCGCTCGATCGCGCAAACGGCAATCGCGCCCTCGCCGCCCAGGCGCTCGGCGTCTCGCGCACGACGTTGTGGCGCTGGATGCAGGCGCACGCGTCGGCATCGCCTGCTTGAGATGCAGCTGCGGGCCCTGGCATCGCCTGCCCGGGCTGCAAGCGCAGACGTTGGTCGGCGAGTCTTCAGCACGCAAGACTGGCGGTCGGCGGCGACCGGTCATGCGACACGATCGCACGACAGGGTCGGCGCGACGTTGGTGATGCGATCCCGCCGCAAATGCAGCACGCTACCCAGCACTCGCCCAGTGAGCGAGCGCAGCGATCACTTGACCCGCGTGTACTCAGTATCGCCCGTGCTCAGGTGCCCGGTCGCCTGGTCGATCGCGTAGTTGACGGTGCCATCGGCGTTGGACACCTGCAGCACGCCCTTGTTCAAGATCGCCGGATGATTCCTGGTCCTGACGCCACCGCCGAGCAGCTCTGGCGTGGTATCGCGGATGATGAAGCTCTCGCCGTTGTGCTCGATGCTGAGCACGTTCTTCTCCGACTTCATGTTGACCCACTTGCCCACGTACTGCTCGCCCACGTCACGGGCACAGCCCGCCAGCAGCATCATTGCAACCAGAGCACTTCCAAGCAGCGCCTTCATCGCCACTCCTTCTTCAACGCGGGGGATTGCAGGATGGCGATTCGCTCCCGAGCCTGCAACAAGCAGGCACAACCGGATGAACACGGCTGTCAGCGACTTGAACAAACCACTGAATCAACAGGCTCTGCACTCGACTCGCACGGATGTCTGCGACAACGACGATTCGACGGCATCGGCCACGTCCATACCAGCACTTCAACCGCGCCAGGTGCCCAAGGCTTTGCAGGACACTGCAGGACAACAAAAAAGCCGGCTCATGGCCGGCTCTTCTTCTCGCGCTGAAACCCTTGCTGTTGCTGGGTCTCGATGGTGGGCGGTACAAGGTTCGAACTTGTGACCCTTGCCGTGTGAAGGCAATGCTCTACCGCTGAGCTAACCGCCCGATGACGCGAGCCGCACATTATAGGGCAGCTGCGGCGATCGTCAACAGGTTCATCCACTGCAATGATGATGCAATCGAAAACGCCGCGTTCCGGTGACCGGGCGCGGCATTCCCGCTAGCTGGCAGCGATGACGCGACGATCGATTCGGCGCCGTTCAAACGCCCGATACGCAGCTTCGATGACCCGCGTCCAACACGACTGCGATCACGCGCACCCGCACCCGCCTCACACCGCATCGCCTCACATCGTATGGGTCGGCTTGTCCGATGTCGTCAGGCCCGCCAGCAACATCTCGATCTTGTTGCGCACGCCCTCGCCTTCCGGGCCGTCCGGGAACTGCACGCCGATGCCGGCGGCGCGGTTGCCCTGCGCGCCGGCCGGGGTGGTCCAGACCACCTTGCCGGCCACCGGCAGACGTTCGCTGGAGTCCGGCAGGGTCAGCAGCAGGAAGACTTCGTCGCCGAGCATGTAGCGCTTGGGCGTGGGTACGAAGATACCGCCACCTTTCACGAACGGCATGTAGGCGCTGTAGAGCGCCGGCTTGTCCTTCAACGCCAGCGACAAAATGCCCTGGCGTGCATTCATTGCACTCATCGAGTTCCCCTAGAACGTGCCGGACGCTCTCCCTCGCGCCAGGCCAGCAACAATTCCGTCACCGCCAGATCGGCGCGGACGGTGGTGCGCAGCAGGTCGCGGGTGCGATTGGCGGCGTCGAACCAGGTCGCCAGCTTGTGCAACCGGGACGGATCGGTCAAGCCGGCCGATGCCTGTGCCAGCGCAAGGTCTGCCGCGTGGCGCAGACGTTGGTCGGCCTGGCCGTCGTTGGTCCAGCGCTGCGCGACATCCACTGCGCTGGCGCGCCCGGCAGCGATCTGCTCCAGGTCCTGCGCCACCGCGCGGCGCACCGCCAGGCCATCCTCGCGCAGCCACTGCGCCGCAAGCCCCGGATGACCGCGTGCGGCATCCAGCGCTTCCTGTGCAGCCCGCTCGTCGACACCTTGCGACAGCAGCCAGGCCAGCGCCTCGTGTGCGGGCGGCAGCTTGAATTCCAGACGCTGGCAGCGGCTGCGGATGGTCGCCGGCAGGCGCGCAGGCTGCGCGCTGATCAACCACAGGTAGCGCCCCGGCGAGGGTTCTTCCAGCGTCTTGAGCAAGGCGTTGCAGGCGGCGCGATTGATCGCATCGGCCGGGTCGACGATCACGATCTGAGCGATGCCGTACTGCGGGGTCAGCGAGAGTTTTTGCGAAATCTCGCGTACCTGCTCGATCACGATCTCGGTGCGCAGCTTGTCGCCGGTGCGGTTGGGAATGAACGAGATCAACTGCAGGTCCGGGTGGGTTCCGGCCGCGATCAGCTGCCGGCTGCGCTGCGCCAGCGCCGGGTCCGGCGAGCTGGCCAGCACGTGCTCAGCCAGCGCCATGGCCACCGCACGCTTGCCCAGGCCATCCGGCCCGCAGATCAGCAGGCCGTGCCCGAGCCGGCCGGCGTCCAGTGCCGCCAGCGTCTGGTCGTAGGCGCGCTGCTGCCAGGGTGAAAACGCAGTGGTCATGGAATGGGCTCCGGTTGCGGCAGGCGACGGCGCTGCAGGTAACGCGCCACCGCGGCATTGTGTTCGGCCAGGGTGGCCGAGAACGCATGCGCGCCGGTGCCATCGCCGACCGCCACGAAGTACAGGGCATTCCCCGGCGCCGGACGCACCGCCGCCAGCAAGGCCTCACGGCCGGGCATGGCGATCGGCGTCGGGGTCAGGCCGGTACGTGTGTAGGTGTTGTACGGCGTATCGGTGGTCAGGTCGCGGCGACGGATATTGCCGTCGTAGCTGCTGCCGATGCCGTAGATCACGGTGGGGTCGGTCTGCAGCTTCATGCCCAGCTGCAGGCGGCGCAGGAACACGCCGGCAATCAGCGGACGCTCAGAGCCCAGCGCGGTTTCCTTTTCGATGATCGAGGCCAGGATCAACGCCTGTTCCGGCGAGCCGAGCGGCAGATCGGGCGCGCGCTGCTCCCAGGCCTGCGCCAGGGCCTTGTCCATGGCTAGGTGGGCACGCTTGAGCACGTCCAGATCGCTGTCGCCGCGCTGGTAGAGATAGGTTTCCGGCAGGAAGCGCCCTTCCGGGTGCTGGTTGGCGAACCCCAGCCGCGCCATCAACGCCGCATCGTCCAGCGCAGCGATGGATTGCTGCAGCGGCGTGGCGGTGGCGATCGCGGCGCGCAGCTGGCGGAAATTCCAGCCTTCCACGATGGTAAAGCGGTACTGGATCACCCGGCCCTGGCGCATGCGTTCGAGCAGCTCGCGCGGTGACAGCGCCGGCGCCAGCGCGTATTCGCCCACCTTGAGTTTGCCGGCCGCATCGACCTGGCGCGCGAGCAACTGCCATTCCAGATCGGTGCCCTGCGCCACGCCGGCGGCGCGCAACTTGCGCAACGTGGCCTTGAGCGAATCGCCGGGCGCAATCACCACGCTGGGCGCGCTCGCGCTCACTGGTGCCTCGGCAAAGTGCAGGTAATGCCGCCACGCCACCAGCGCCGCAATCGCCAGCAGCGCCACGAGCAACAGGGCCGTGCCCAGCACGGCCAGACATCCACGTTTGCCAGTCACCGCCACACGCACCTCGTCATTGCCCCAGCGCCGCGCAGGATACCGCGCGCCGGTGATGTCCCGTTGAAGCGCTCATGCCTGGTCGAAGGCGCGCAGCACGCCGCGCGCCTTGGCGCGGGTCTCGTCCAGTTCGCGCTGCGGGTCCGAATCCACCACGATCCCGGCGCCGGTGCGGAAATGCACCTGCTCCCCAGCCACCTCGGCGGTGCGGATCAGGATGTTCAGATCCATGTCGCCGTCGCGATTGAGCCAGCCGAATGCGCCGGTATAGGCACCCCGCGCGGTGCGTTCGAGCTCGGCGATGATCTGCATGCAGCGCACCTTCGGACATCCGGTGATGGTGCCGCCGGGAAACACCGCGGCGATCGCCTCGCCCGGAGTGACGTCGGCGCGCAGACGGCCGCGCACATTGCTGACGATGTGGTGCACGTGCGCGTAGCTTTCCACGCCCATCAGCTCGTCCACCTCCACCGTGCCGGGCGCGCAGATGCGTCCCAGGTCGTTGCGTTCCAGGTCGATCAGCATGACGTGCTCGGCGCGCTCCTTCGGATGGCCGACCAGCTCGCGGATGCGTGCGGCATCGTCGTCGCCAACAAAGCGCGCGCGGGTGCCGGCGATCGGGCGCGTCTGCACCACCTCGCCCTGCACCGACACCAGCCGCTCCGGCGAGGAACTCACCACCGCGCGTCCTGCCGCGACGAACAGGCCGGCAAACGGGGCGGGATTGGCCGCGCGCAGGCGCGCATGCAACGCCGCCGGATCGACCGCCGCGGCAAACCTCGCATGCCAGGCGCGCGAGATATTGGCCTGGAACACATCGCCGGCGCGCAGATAATCGAGCACGCGCTCCACTGCATCGGTGAAGCGCTCCGGCGCGTCCTCATCGACAGCCAGCGGCCCGACCCAGCCCGGCAACGGTGGCAGCGCGGCGCAGGCGGCGATGTCCTCGACGATGCGGGTCAGCAGATCCTCGCGGCCCGGCTCGGCCAGCGCGATGCAGCGGCCTTGCACCCGGTCGCGCAGCACCGCGGCAGGCGCGCGCAAGGCCAGTGCGCTCGGCAAGCCATCGCTGCGCATGGGCAACTGCAGAATCGGTTCGACCTGCGCGGCCAGTTCGTAATCCAGCAACACCGCCCAGCCGCCACGAAACGGCCAGGGGCTGGTCGCATCGTGCGGCACGCGCTCGGCCTGCCAGGCCGCATCCAGTGCGTGCAGAAAGCCGCCGTCCAGCACGCGTCCATCGCCGTCGCGCGTGCGCCCATCGGCATCCAGCCGCAGGCGTGCGCCGTCTGCCAGCAGCAATACGTCCCAGCGCCCGTGCGCGGTGCCGGAGGCGGTGGATTCGAGTAGTGCCGGATAACGCTGCGGCGCCAGCCGATGCAGCGCCAGCAGGTCGATGTCGGCGTGCAGGGGTCTGGTGAGCGTCATCGGCCGGTTGGGCGTGGGGTGCTAAGAGGCGCCGCCCTGCGAGAGAGGCAGGGCACACATGAAGAGAAGGATCAGCTCGCGGAGCGACGTTCGGCCGCGTACACGCGCCCTGCCCGACCGCCGTAACCTGGGTGCGGCGTGTACCGCGAAGCATTGTTCGCGGTACACCAACGCCGGGACGTCAGACGCGCTTGAACACCAGCGTGCCGTTGGTGCCGCCAAAGCCGAAGCCGTTGGACATCACCGCATCCACCTGCACCTCGCGCGCCACGTTCGGCACGTAATCCAGGTCGCAGCCTTCGCTGGGCTCTTCCAGATTGATGGTTGGCGGAATGATGCCGGTATGCAGCGCCATCACCGAGAAGATCGCTTCCACGCCGCCGGCCGCGCCGAGCAGGTGGCCGGTCATCGACTTGGTCGAGCTGACCATGGTCTTGTAGGCGTGGTCGCCCAGCGCGCGCTTCATCGCCAGGGTTTCGGCCAGATCGCCCAGCGGCGTGGAGGTGCCGTGCGCGTTGAGGTAGCCGATCTGCTCGGGATTGAGCTTGGCATCGCGCATCGCCGCGGCCATGCTGCGCGCCGCGCCCTCGCCGTCTTCGCTGGGTGCAGTCATGTGGAAGGCGTCGGAGCTGGCGCCAAAGCCGACCAGTTCTGCATAGATGCGTGCGCCACGCGCCTTGGCGTGTTCGTACTCTTCCAGCACCAGCACGCCGGCACCGTCGCCCAGCACGAAGCCATCGCGCTGCTTGTCCCACGGACGCGAGGCGCCGGTCGGGTCGTCGTTGCGGGTGGACATGGCCTTCATCGCGCAGAAGCCGCCCACCGAACTCGGCGAGGAGCCGCGCTCGGCGCCGCCGGCCAGCATCACATCGGCGTCGCCGTGCTGGATCATGCGCATCGCGGTGCCGATCGAATGGTTGGAGGTGGCGCAGGCCGACACGGCCGAGAAGGTCGGGCCTTTCAGGCCCTTGATCAGGCTCACCTGGCCCGGCAGCATGTTGATGATGGTGCTGGGCACATAGAACGGCGAAATCTTGCGCGCGCCGCCCTCATGGAATTTGATGGTCTGCTCTTCGATACCGAGCAGCCCGCCGATGCCGGAGCCGAGAATGGCACCAACGCGTTCGGCATTGCTTTCGTCGATTTCCAGGCCGGAGTCGTCCAGCGCCATGAACGAGGCGCCGACACCGTAATGGATAAACGAATCCATCTTCTTGACGTCCTTGGCGGACACAAAAAGCGTGGGGTCGAAATTCTTGATCTCGCCGGCGATCTTGGTGGTGAACTGCGAGGCATCGATCTGCGTGATCGGGCCAATGCCTGAGCGCCCGTGGATGATTCCATCCCAGCTGGTGGCCAGATCATTGCCCAGCGGCGACACCATGCCCATGCCGGTAACGACAACACGACGACTCATTGCAGATCTCCTCACCACGGAACGGACGGTGCTTGCGGTTTGCGGATGACGCTTGAAAAACACAGGGCCGCATCAGCGGCCCCATGGAATGTCTGACGCAGCAGCGGCTTGACGCACGCCACCGCGGTCAGGAACAACGCATCAGCTCTTGACGTGAGCCTTGACGTAGTCGATCGCCTGCTGGACCGAGGTGATCTTCTCAGCCTCTTCGTCCGGGATCTCGCACTCGAACTCTTCTTCCAGCGCCATCACCAGCTCGACGGTGTCCAGCGAGTCGGCACCCAGGTCATCGACGAACGATGCGCTGGTGGTGACTTCCTCTTCCTTGACGCCGAGTTGTTCGACGACGATTTTCTTGACGCGTTCTTCGATGGTGCTCATTGGGGATATCGCTCCAGATGGAGTAGTGGTGGTACGAAAAAAACGCCATCGGGCTGCGATGGCCGCGTTGGATAGTGTAGTGGAAGCGACCGAGCCTTGCATTGCATCACAAGTCCCGGCCGATCAGCCACTTAGCGCCTCCCGGCGCCGCACGCTCACGGCATGTACATGCCGCCGTTGACGTGCAGGGTCTCACCGGTGATGTAACCGGCGCTCGGGCCGGCCAGGAACGCCACCGCGTTGGCGATGTCTTCCGGCGCGCCCAGATGCCCGAGCGCGATCTGCTGCAGCAGGGCGGCCTTGGCCTCCTCCGGCAGCGCCTTGGTCATGTCGGTATCGATGAAGCCGGGCGCCACCACATTCACGGTGACCCCACGCGAGCCGATTTCCTTGGCCAGCGACTTGGAGAACGCGATGATGCCGGCCTTGGCCGCAGCGTAGTTGGTCTGGCCGGGGTTGCCGGTCACGCCCACCACCGAGGCGATGTTGACGATGCGGCCCTTGCGCGCCTTCATCATGCCGCGCATCACCGCCTTGGAGGTGCGGAACACGCTGGTCAGGTTGGTGTCGATGATCGCCTGCCAGTCGTCGTCCTTCATCCGCATCAACAGGTTGTCGCGGGTGATGCCGGCGTTGTTGACCAGGATCGAGATAGCGCCGAACTCCTTGCCGATCGCATCGATCAGGCCATCGACCGCCGCAGCGTCGGTGACGTTGAGCTCGCGGCCGTGGCCGCCCTGGGCAGCCAGGCGCGCGCCGATCGCCGCAGCGCCGGAGGCCGAGGTCGCGGTGCCGATCACGGTGGCGCCCTGGGCCGCCAGCGTATCGGCGATGGCCGCGCCGATGCCGCGACTGGCACCGGTGACGAGGGCGATCTCGCCCTGCAGAGGCTTGCTCATGAATGCTGTTCCTCGAGTGGGGAGCTCGCGACCGCAGCCGCGAACGGTGAGGGCTGCCGGCAGCGCCGGCAGGTGCGTCGAATCAGTGCGCCCACGCCTCGAGCGCGCCGGCGTAATCGGCAGGCGTGGCCAGCGGACGGGCGTCCAGGCTCTTGTCGATGCGCTTGATCAGCCCGCTCAGCACCTTGCCGGGGCCGCATTCGGCGACCCGGGTGATGCCCTGGGCGGCCAGCGCCTGCACGCAGCCGGTCCACTGCACCGGCAGGTACAGCTGCTCGGCCAGCGCTTGGCGGATCGCATCGTTGCCGGTGTGCACGCGCGCATCGACGTTCTGCACCACCGGAATCTGCGGCGCGTGCCAGCTAAGTCCGGCCATTGCTTCGGCGAGCTGGTTGGCGGCATCGCGCATCAACGGGGTATGCGAGGGCACGCTCACCGCCAGCTTGACCGCCTTGCGCACGCCACGCTCGGCCAGCAGGGCCAGCGCGCGATCCACCGCCGCCGCATCGCCGCCGATCACGATCTGACCGGGCGAGTTGAAATTGGCCGGCACCACCACCTGGCTGCCGGCCGCCTCGGCACAGACCTCCAGCACCAGCGCATCCTCGGCGCCCAGCACCGCCGCCATCGCGCCCACACCGGCCGGCGCGGCAGCCTGCATGAACTGGCCGCGCAGCCGCACCAGGTGCGCGCCGTCGTGCAGCGACAGGGCGCCGGCAGCGACCAGCGCGGTGTATTCGCCCAGGCTGTGCCCGGCCAGGACCGCCGGGCGCTGCCCGCGCTGCGCATTCCACAGCCGCCACACCGCCACGCCGGCGGCCAGCAAGGCCGGCTGGGTGTACTCGGTGCGATTGAGCATCTCTTCCGGGCCACCCTGGGACAGCGCCCACAGGTCGACGCCGGCGCCCTCGGAGGCTTCGGCGAAGGTTTCGCGGATCTGCGGATGCAGCTCGGACAGTTCGGCCAGCATGCCCAGGGACTGCGAGCCCTGGCCGGGGAACACGAAGGCGAGAGTGGATTCGGTCACGCGTTGCTGCCTACAAAAATCGAGCCGGGATGATACGTGCGAAATCGCCCCGGCGTCTGTACTGCCGCGTATGCAAGGCCCGTCCGGCGCGACCGCCGGCACACTTACAGCAAGGCGTTGAGCAGGTCCATTTCGCCATCGGCGAGCCAGTCCACGCACATCACCAGCACCAGCACCACGGCCAGGGAGGTTGCCGCGTGGATGGCCAGGATGGCGCGCGCCAGCGCCCCGGCCGAGCGCCCCAGGCGACCGGTGAGCTGCGCAAACCGCTGCAGGCGCCCAGTCACCACATGCGCATGCGCCGCCACCGCCGGGCCGGCCACATCGAAGGCGCCCGTCATCAACCGCTGCAGCACCTCGCGGCGGCCACGGTAGTACTTGGCCACGCCGTAGCCGAACACCAGCCAGTCGCGCGCCTGGGCCTGCGCCAGGTCCATCACTTCCAGCGGGTCTTCTTCGAAATCGATGAAGCCGACCGCCTGCCCGTCGAAGGTCATGTTGCGCGGAAGCGGCTGGCCGAAGTACGCGCCATCGCGATGGGCAGCGGCAATGGCCGCCACCGCCAGCGCGATCAGGCGGTCGCGCTCGGGCGCGTCGGCCTCGCGCAGGCAGCTGGCAAAGGAACGGCCGTTGTCGCTGAGCACCAGGGCCGCCTGCCCGCAACCGACCACGCGCGGCACATTCACCGCTTGCGCCTGCAGTTCGCCGAGCCGGCGCGCTTCCAGATCGCGCGCGGCATCGCCGCCACGGTGCGGCGGTGGACGCAAGGCGTCCAGGCCCCAGCGGCGGGCGACGAAGTTGAGTGCTCCGAGCGAGACCGCCCGGCTGTCGCGGCGGTACTGCTTCAGCCAGACGCGCTGTCCGGCGATGACGATGGGTTCTGCCATAACGGGTCCGTCCCTGACGCTGTCAGGCATCGCCGGCGGACGCGGCGCTGCCTGCGGAACTCAGTAGCGCAGCAGCGCCGAGCCCCAGGTAAATCCACCACCGAACGCTTCCAGCAGCAGCAATTGACCCCGCTGCACGCGGCCGGAGCGCACCGCTTCGTCCAACGCCAGCGGCACCGAGGCCGAGGAGGTATTGCCGTGGCGATCCACGGTGACGACCACCTGCTCCATCGGCAGATCCAGCCGCTTGGCGGTGGCTTCGATGATGCGCAGGTTGGCCTGGTGCGGGATCAGCCAGTCCAGGTCGTGCTTGTCGTAGCCATTGGCGGCCAGGGTCTCGTCGACCACCGAATCCAGCGCCTTGACCGCGTACTTGAATACGTCGTTGCCCTTCATCAGCAAGGCGCCGCCGCCGTTCTTGCCTTCGCCGAAGCCCACCGACACGCCGACCGGATCCCACAGCAGCTCTTTCTTGCTGCCATCGGCATGCAGATGGGTGCTGAGGATGCCGGTGTCTTCGTCGGCCTTGAGCACGACCGCGCCAGCGCCATCGCCGAACAGCACGCAGGTGGTGCGGTCGGTCCAGTCGACGATACGGGTCAAGGTTTCTGCGCCCACCACCAGCACGGTCTTGGCATCGCCGCTGCGCACGAACTTGTCGGCCACGCTGAGCGCGTAGACAAAGCCCGAGCAGGCGGCGTTGACGTCCATCGCGCCGCACCCGACATTGCCCAGCCGCGCCTGCAACAGGCAGGCCGTGGACGGGAAGATCAGGTCCGGGGTGGTGGTACCGACAACGATCAGGTCGAGCTCGTCGGCGGTGACGCCGGCCGCTTCCATCGCCTTCAGCGAAGCGAAATACGCCAGGTCGCTGGTGGTCTGGTCGTCGGCGACGATGTGACGCTCACGGATACCAGTGCGCGAGAAGATCCATTCATCGCTGGTGTCGACGATCTTGGACATGTCGTCGTTGGTCAACACCTTTTCGGGCAAATAGCTACCCGTGCCCGCGATTCTGGAATAGATCCGCTTGCTCATACTGTTCCCTGTTGCAAGAGCCGCGGTGATCGGCGGCTCCGGAAGAAGCGAGGGTCACCCAGCGGCGTCGAACGCGCCGGGTGCCACGAATCAATCTTCTTGGACGGCCGACGACTTGGTCGCAATCACCTTCTTGCCGCGGTAGTAACCGTCAGCGGTGATGTGGTGGCGCAGATGGATCTCGCCGCTGGTCGGATCGGTCGACAGCTGCTTGGCGGTCAGGGCATCGTGCGAACGACGCTGGCCGCGACGCGACGGGGTAACTCGGGATTTCTGCACAGCCATGGGATTGCTCCAACTTAAGTTCGATAACTTGTCTGTCGAGTCGAACAGGACGCTTCACGCCCGCGCCGACCTGTCTTTCCGCCCTTCACAGCGGCGGTTACTGTTTTTTGAACGCTGCCAGCGCCGCGAACGGACTGGCCTTGTCTTGCTCTTCCTGGGTCGGAACCCACTCGGCCTCGACCGCCTCGCTGCCCGGCGCCATCGGCACCACCGGTATCGACAGGACCAGCTCGTCCTCGACCAGATCCGCGGCCCGCAGCATGCCATCTTCCGGCACCAGCAAGGCTTCGTACTCGGCCGGCAACGCAGCTTCGTCGGCTTCGTCACGGATCAGACCAAGACGCTGTCTGATTTGCACCGGATACAGAAAACGCTGCAGGCTGCGCTGGCAGGCCAGCGGAAGCTCGACATCGACACTGAGTTCGACATAGGCGACCTTCAGCAGGTCGTCATGATCGAACTGGAGCGAATAGACACACTCGCCCTCGGTATCGACCAAGCTCCCTTGCAGGCGGGTCATCGCAGAGAGCGGGATGCGGCCATCGAAGCGCCTGCGCGCTGCGACCATCCGCCAAGCATCCAGCATTTCGGGTACGTTCGCGGACATAAGCCGCAGAATGTTAAAGATCCGCCGACGCCCTGTCAAATGCCCCTATTCACGCGCCTCGCAAGGCGCCAAGGCTGGCAGACTCCCCTGCCCGTCCTGCCCAGCACCCCATGATGCCACGCCTGATTCTTGCCTCCACTTCTGTCTATCGGCGCGAGCTGCTCGGCCGGCTGCGCCTGGACTTCACCACCGCCCGGCCGGAGGTCGACGAGCAGGCGCAGCCTGGGGAGCGCCCGGACGCGCTGGCCAGCCGACTGGCTGCCGAAAAGGCAGCAGCGGTGGCTGCGCAGGCGCCCGACGCCTGGGTGATCGGTTCGGATCAGGTCGCCGACCTGGACGGCCAGGCCCTGGGCAAACCGGGCACGCTGGAGCGGGCGCATGCGCAGCTGGCCGCGATGTCCGGCCGCGTGGTGCGCTTCCATACGGCAGTGAGCCTGGTCGGCCCTGGCCGCACCACGCACGCGCTGGACCTGACCGAAGTGCAGCTGCGCCCGCTGCCGCCAGCCGAAATCGACCGCTACCTGGCCGCCGAGCCAGCGCTGGATTGCGCCGGCAGCTTCAAGTGCGAGGGCTTCGGGATCAGCCTGTTCGACGCCATTCGCTCGCAGGACCCCACCGCCCTGGTCGGTCTGCCGCTGATCGCGCTGGCACGGCTGCTGCGGCAGGCGGGGTTCGAGATCCCGTAAGAATTGCAGTACGGCCAGGAGTGAAGGCCGCGCACGGAAAGATCGGGCACGAGCAAAACTCCCGAATCCCGAATCCCCAATCCCTGCACCCACGCACGCAGCCCTAATCGGGCCGAGTCAGCTCACAGAACTGATACGGATAATCGGCCTGCCCCACGCGCGAGGACAGCGTGCGGCAACGCGCAGGGTCCAGCGTCAGCCCGTACGCGGCCAGGCGCTGCTGCGCGGCCTCGCGCACGGCACGGTCGGCGGGGGCGATGTCCAACGCCCTGCCCTTGGCAACGTGGAGCACGCAGCGGCCCGGCTGCGATGCATCCAGTTCGGCACGCAGACCATGTGCGATCAACCAGCGCAGGCGCGTGCATTGCGGTTGCACGCTCCAGCCCAGTTGCTGCGCCCAGCGATTCATCCGGTCGATCCGCAGCTGCTGCTTGTCGCGCGCCGCGCCCAGCATGGCGTAGAGCTGCGGCCGCTCGGCAATCAGCGTTCGCACGCGCTGCCGGTACTGGTCGGTCTCGGCGATATTCGTCGCCACACCGATGTAACGCGCCTGCCGCGGAAGCAGCGGCACCCGCCAGGATTGCGGCTCGTCGCCGACCAGCAACACCGCGGAGGCGGCAGGTTCGCCCATCATTGGTTGCTGCACCTGGAAGCTGTCGCGTGCCCAGGCTTCATGCCCCCAATCCTTCCACCCGACCACCGCGACCAGGGCGCATAGCCCGATCAGCCAGGCCGCCTTGCGATCGGCGTGTGTGGCGAATGCGTGCCGGCACATGATCCAGAGCAGCAATGGTGCAAGCAGCTCCAGCACCACCAGATAGCGATGGATGCTGAAAATGGCCTGCCACAGCGCGTACGCAACGCCGAAGAACACCAGCAGGACCACGGCGGAGCGATCCAGCCCGACCTGCCGCACGGGCCGACGCAGCACGCTGCGTCCTGCAGCGACCAGCGTCACCGCATACAGCACCGCCCAACCGGCCTGCACCAGACCGAGATCGCCGATCCGCTGCGGCTTGAAGGTAAACAGCAGCGGCCAGATCAGCTGCTCGCCGAAATTGCGCGGCAGCCACCGCACATCGGCGATCGACACCGGCTGCGCAAGCGGCGATTTGAAGACTCCGTTGAACTGCGGAAACAGCGGATTGCCCAGGTGTTGCCAGACCTGCCAATACCAGGGCCCGGCCACCAGCACCACCACCAGCGCCGCAACGCCGGAAAGCACGCCAAGGCCCAGCACGCGCGAACGCAGCCGCCCGCCATCGCACAGGACCGCCGGCACCAGCGCCAACGCGTAGAGCGCATTGGTGAGCTTGAGCGAGACGGCCAAGCCGATCAGTGCGCCGGCAATGGCCCATCGATGCACCGCATGCGTGCCCTGCCGCGCCCGCGCCTGCGCCGACAACACCAGCGCCAGCGCGGCCAGCACCGGGATCGCGCTGGCGGTGTCGCCCATGGTGCCGCCAAGCCCGGACAGAAACACCGCGCTGCACATGCCGGCCACTGCAAGCAGCGGTGCCCACTGCGCGCGCCGCGTTTGCCCGGCCAATACGCGCCATGCCACTGCAGCCACCGGAACGAACACCAGCGCATGCAAGGCGCCCAGTAGCAGCCCGGCCACCGGCCCGGGAAGCTGCAGCATCAGCCACGCATGCAGCACATCGAGCAACGGGCTGAAGTAACTCTGCATCTGCGCCGGCGCCAGATCCACGCCCAGCCGGTCGTGTGCCCAGGCGTCGCCGATGTAGAGGTGGTAGTTGCGCAGGTCCCAGTTGGCGTCCTGGCCCAGCCCAAGCGAGAGCAGCGCGCCCAGCAGCACGACCGCCGTCACCGCCGCGGCGATCTGGCGTGGCGAATGAAAGCCGAAATGGCGATCGGCCCAGCCCAACAGCCGCTGTCGCCGGCCCACCGGCGTCGATGTCGCGATGGCTGCCATCAGCGGGTAGCTCCAGGCGCACGCGGCGCCACAACAGTGGCGACACCCGGCTCGGCCAGATACGCCAGATGCTTGGCCTCGACGCGTCCGCGCGTGACCGTGTCCAGGATCAGCCCGCACGCCAGCAGCAGGAAACCCAGCAGCATCAGCGCCACGCACAGGATCGCCGTGGGAAACCGCGGCACCAGCCCGGTCTGGAAATAGGTTTCGAACAACGGAATCGCCAGCACGATCGACAACGTGGCGCTAAGCACAAAGCCGATGGAGAAGAACAACAATGGCCGCTCGGCCTTGAACAACTTGGCAATGGTGGTGAGGATACGCCAGCCATCGCGCCAGGTATTCAACTTGCTTTGCGAGCCCTCCGGGCGCACGCCGTAGGCGGTTTCGACCTCGGCCACCGGCATGCGCAACTGCAATGCGTGCACGGCCAGTTCGGTTTCGGTTTCGAATCCCTGCGCATGCGCAGCGAAGGATTTGACGTAGCGCCGCGAGAACACCCGATAGCCGGACAGCATGTCGTCGAAACTGCGTCCGAACAGCAGACCCGCGCATCGCGTCAGCAATACGTTGCCGACGCGATGACCCGGCCGATACGCAGCCTGCTGCTGATCGCGGCGCGCGCCGACCACCATGTCCAGGCGTTCGTCGATCAGCTTGCGCACCAGCGCCGGTGCGGCGGCCGCGTCGTAAGTCGCATCGCCATCGACCAGCACGTAGATATCCGCTTCCACATCGGCAAATCCACGCCGCACCACATTGCCCTTGCCCTGCAGCGCCACGCGGCACACCTGCGCGCCTGCCGCCGCGGCGATCGCCGCGGTGGCATCGCTGGAATTGTTGTCCAGCACATGGATCGCCGCGCCCGGCAAGGCAGCGGCAAACGCAGCGACCACCGAGGCGACCGTCGCCGCCTCGTTATGGCAGGGCACCAGCACGGCGATTCGGATCCCGGGCACAGGCACGGGAGGGACAACAGTCATGGCGTCGGTCATTGCGTGATCTAAGGTGCGGAAACGGTGATGGGCTGTTCCCACCAGTCCTCGACGCTGCCGTCGTGGCCATGCAGGCGCAGTCCCAGCCAATGCGTGCCCGGCGGCAGCGCATGCGTGTCGAAGGTGGCGTTGAAACCGACGTTGGGGTGCTGCGGGTCGGTGGAGATCTTCCAATACGGGCGCACATCCAGCGGCGTGCCGTACTCGGCCTGCGCGACCGGGCGCCCGTCCATCAGCAGCTCCACCTGCGACAGCCCGACGCCATCCTTGAATGCCCAGCCGCGCACCTGCACCTGCCCGGACACGCGCACGTCCGGCAGCGGCGTGTCGATCCAGGCCATCGCCGGAGCGATGCATGGCCCGGGCTGGCGTTGCGCCGGCAGCGCGAACAGCAGGAAGCGCTGGTAGCCGTGATCGGTGGACACCACGGTGGGCGGCGGCAGCGGCCCGACCATCTCACAGATGTCGTGGTAGCGCTTCAACAGGTCGCGGTAACGCTGATCGCTGGGCGAGAGCACCAGCAGCCGCGGCCCGGCGCGCGTGCCGTCGCTGAGCAGTCCCCACTGCTGCAGCTGCGCGCTGCGCCCGTGCTTGTCGTTCAACTCCGCGCGCAGTACTTCCACGTTGGCATCGTGCAGTTGAAAGCCCAGCTCGGCACCGACCTTGAAATTTTCCGCCAGCACGCGCGTGCCCGGCGGCATCTGCGCGAGCCGGGTCTTGACCGCGCGCGCCAGGTCCTTCCACCCGGCGAAGTTGCGCGGATAGTATTTTTCGCCGGCCGCATGCGCGCGAATCGACGGTACCGACACCGCCAGGTAATAGCCGTACGCACCCAGGGTGCCGAGCAGCGCAATCGCCCAGGCCGCGCGACGCAGCGTATGCGGCCAACGCATCAGGATCACCGGCACCGCCACCAGCAGGGCCAGGTAGCCCGGCAGCGGCCAGTGGAAACTGATCCGCTCGGCATCGCTGAAGAAGCCGAGCACGAAGATCGCCACAGTCGAAATCCCGCCCAGCAGGCCGAAATACCGCCATTGCGCACGCGAACCGCCACCGGTACGCGTGCCGGCCAGGCCGACCTTGAGCATCGCCCAGGCCAGCAGCGGGGTCACCAGCACCGCCTGTATCAGCAAGAACCACAGCCCGGTGATCTGAAAGCGCCAGGGATGCCGGTCGACCAGCTGGAAGCGCAGCCCGGCCTCGTCATGCTCGGTATTCCAGAACAGCAGCGGCAGCCAGCTCACCGCGCCCACCGTCAGCGCCATCCAGATGCGCGGGTCGCGCATGACCGCGCGCCCCTGCGGAATGCACAGCAGCGCGATGCAGCCCACCCCGATCACCCCGGCAAAACGGTAATGACTGAGCGCGCCGATCACCAGGCCGATGGCGAGCTCGAGCGCACTGGTGGCATCAACCTCGCGCAGCAACCGCGCGCCGGCATCCATGCACAGCACCGCCGCCAGCGCCATCGGCACATCCGGCACCGCCAGGATGCCGAGCGTTGCCGACAGCGGCATCAGCAGGGTCAGGCTGCCGGCCTGCCAGCCCAGCGTGGAGCCGAACCAGCGCGTGGCGATATGCGCGATCAACCAGGGAATCAGCGCGGCAATGGCCAGAAACGGCAGGCGCAGGGCCAGCAGATGATGCCCGCCCAGTTCCACGCCCAGCCGCGCCAGCCAGGCGGTCATGCCCGGCAGATCCGAATACGCGGCGGCCAGATGCTGGCCTTCCTGCCAGTAGAACGCCTCGTCGACGAACAGCGGCAGCCGCGCGGCAATCAACAGCTTGACGGCCGTCGCCAGTGTCCACAGGATCACGAAGGTGCGATGTGCGCGTTGGTCCCCTTGCATTGCCCTGTGCACTCTTCTTCCACCTACGGAATTGTGATGTCGACACCGCTGCGTTCCACGGAAATGCTAACCGATGCGCTGCGCCAATCGCTGCGGCGCGCACAAGACCAGGTCAATTCGCTGCTGCTGGGCAAGGCGCAGGAAGTGCGCCTGGCGTTCGTGGCACTGCTGTCCGGCGGACATCTGCTGATCGAAGACCTGCCCGGTCTGGGCAAGACCACCCTCGCCCACGCGATGGCCTCCAGCCTGGGGCTGGGCTTCCAGCGCGTGCAGTTCACCTCCGACCTGCTGCCGGCAGACGTGCTGGGCGTGTCGGTCTACGACGCCGCCTCGCGCCAGTTCCAGTTCCATCCCGGCCCGGTGTTCACCAACGTGCTGCTGGCCGACGAAATCAATCGCGCGCCGCCGCGTACGCAAAGCTCGCTGCTGGAGGCCATGGCCGAACAGCAGGTCACGCTCGACGGCGTCACTCATGCGTTGCCGGAGCCGTTCTTCGTGATCGCCACGCAGAACCCGGTCGATCTGTCCGGCACATTTCCACTACCGGATTCGCAACTGGATCGCTTCCTGCTGCGGCTCAGCCTGGGCTACCCGAGCGCCGACGCCGAGCGCGCGTTGCTGTCGGGCGTGGATCGGCGCGAGCTGATCGCCCAGGCCGCACCGCAGCTCAGCGATGCCGACGTGGTGGCACTGCGTACGGTGGTGGGCCAGATCCATACCAGCGATGCGCTGATCGGCTATGTGCAGGCCTTGCTGCTGCGCAGCCGCCAGCACGCCGGGGTGCGCGTGGGGCTGTCGCCGCGTGCCGGCATCGCGCTGCTGCGCGCGGCCAAGGCCTACGCGCTGCTGCTCGGCCGCGAGCACGTGCTGCCGGAAGACGTGCAGGCCTTGTTCGTGGCGGTGGCCGGGCACCGGCTGGTGCCGGAGGCCGAATCCTCGTCCGGGCCGGCGCTGGCCAAGGCGCTGCTGCACAGCGTGCCGGTGGACTGATCCAGGTGCATGCGCACGTGCGCGGCATTGGCCGCCGACTCAGCCTGCTGGCGCGCCCGCGGGGCGCGGAGGCCTTGCCGATCGTGCTGGATCGGCGGCGCATCTACGTGCTGCCGACGCGCTTCGGGTTGTTCGTCACCGCCTTGCTGCTGGCGATGCTGCTGGGCGCATTGAACTACAACAACAACCCGGCGCTGCTGCTGGCGCTGCTGCTGGCCACCGCCGGGATTGCCAGCAGCATCATGGCGCACCTGCAGTTATCGGCGCTGCGCATCGAGGCGGTGTCGGCCGAACCGGTGGTCGCCGGCGAACCGTTGCGCATGCGGGTGTCGCTGGCACGTCGCGACAGCCGCGCACGGCGTGGGCTGCGCCTGGATCATCTGAACAGCAGCGGCTTCTGTGCGTTGCTCGAGCACGACATGGCCGAGGTGGACCTGCCGGTGCCCACCGAGCGGCGCGGCTGGCAGGACATTGAACGCATCCGCCTGTCCAGCACCCAGCCGCTGGGGCTGGTGCGCGCCTGGTCGTGGGTCTGGCCGGAGACACCGCTGCTGGCCTATCCCAGGCCCGAGGAACAGGGGCCGGCATTGCCCGAGGGCGCAGGTTCGCCCAACCAGACCCGCCTGCACCCGCAAGGCGAGGAGCTGCACCAACTGCGCCCGTATCGCGCCGGCGATGCGCCACGCACGATTTCCTGGAAGCATTCGGCACGCCGCGACAGCCTGCTGGTGCGCGAATACGAGCAGCCGCTGGGCATCGAAGTCACGCTGGACTGGCGCACGCTCAATGCGCTGCCGTACGAGCGCCGCATCGCGCGGCTTGCCCGCTGGGTCAACCTGGCCGAGCGCGACGGGCGGCGCTACCGCTTGTTGTTGCCGGGCCAACCGCCGCTGGGGCCTGCACAAGGTCCGGCCCACCATCACCTGTGTCTGCGCGCCCTGGCCCTGCTTCCCCATGACTGAGCCGTCCGTCCCGATCACCCAGGCCAGCCGCGCCTGGGTGCTGGTCACCAGCTGGCTGGCACTGGTGCCGTTGCTGTTGCAGCTGCCCGGCCTGCTCGCCGGCACCATTGCCGTGGCCGCCGTGCTGGTCGGCGTGCTGAGCTGGCGCGGCACCTTGATGGCACCGGTGCGGCTGTTGCTGGTGGTGGCGATGCTGGGCGCGGTGTACTGGCAGATCGGCATGCGCTTCGGCCGCGACACCGGCTGCGCGGTGCTGGCCGCGATGCTGGCGATCAAGGCCTCCGAGCTGCGCACCTTGCGCGATGCCCGCAGCCTGCTCGGCTTTGCGTTGTTCGCCCCGTTCGCGGCGTTTCTGCTCGACCAGGGGCCGGCGACGATGGGGCTGGCGCTGCTGGCGGTGGTGAGCGCGCTGCTGAGCATGCAGCGGCTGGCCGACGAGGAACACCGCACCGCCACGCCGGCGCTGCGGATGCAGTTGCGCGGCATCGGCAAGCTGGTCGCCATCGGCGTGCCGCTGGCCCTGGCCACGTTCTGGCTGCTGCCGCGCCTGAGCTCGCCGCTGTGGGGCGTGCCCGAGCGCGCGCTGTCGCGGCCGGGCCTGTCGGACAACATGTCGCCGGGTGAATGGATCGACCTGATGGCCGACGACAGCCCGGCGCTGCGCGTGCAGTTCACCGGCAAGGCGCCACCGCCGCAGCAACGCTACTGGCGCGGGCCGGTGATGTGGGACTTCGATGGCCGGACCTGGCAGCGCGCGCGCTGGACCGGCCGCGGCCAACCCGCCTCGGTCACCGCCGGGCCGCAGCGCTATCGCTATCGCCTGGACTACGAGCCCACCGATCGTCGCCAGCTGGTGTCGCTGGACCTGCCCACGCAGGCGGTGGCCAATGCCGAGCTGTCGCCCGACTACGAACTGTTCGCGCAGCGGCCATTGAGTGCGTTGACCCGCTGGGAGCTGCAATCGGCGCCACCGGCACGCTTCGACACCGACCTGCCGGACCAGTTGCGCAAGCGCGCCCTCGCCCTGCCGCCGGGCTTCAATCCACGTACGCTCGCGCTGGCACGGCAATGGCGCGCGGAAGCCGGCAGCAACGACGATGCCGTGGTGCAGCGCGCGCTGCAGTGGATCACCCGCGAATTCGCCTACACCCTGGATACCCCACTGCTTGGCCGCAACAGCGTCGACGAATTCCTGTTCCAGCAGAAGGCCGGGTTCTGCGAGCACTTCAGCTCTTCGTTCGTGGTGCTGATGCGCGCGGCCGGCATCCCCGCGCGCGTGGTCACCGGGTATGCCGGCGGCACCTACAACGGCTTCGGCAATTACTGGGTGGTGCGGCGCATGGATGCGCATGCCTGGACCGAAGTCTGGCTGGCCGGGCGCGGCTGGGTGCGGGTGGACCCCACCGCCGCGGTGGCGCCGGAACGTATCTACGACACGTTGGAAGACCGCGTGCAGGTCGGCGCGGGCAACAATTTTGCCCAGCTCGGCATGTGGGCCAGCCTGGGCCAGGTCAGCGACCTGCTGCGCCGCGGCTGGAACGATCTGGTGCTGTCCTTCGATGCCGACCGCCAGCAGCGGCTGCTGCAACCCTTCGGCATCGATCGCCTGGACAGCTCGCAGCTGGCCACCATCTTCGGCGTGTTTGCGGTCAGCGCGCTGGCGTGGATGGGTTGGCTGCTGGCGCGCGGCGAGCGTGAGCGCGACCCGCTGCTGCGCGCCTGGCATCGCCTGGGCCGCCGCTACGACAAGCTCGGCCTGGCCCGCGAACCGCACGAACCGGCCATCGCCTGGGCGCAACGTGTCGCCCGTTCACACCCGAATCCGGCATTGTTGGCACTCAGCCAACGTTTCGCTGCCGCGCGCTACGCTGGCGCTGATTCGGACAGCGCCTCACTCCTCAAAGATCTGCAGCAGCATCGCCCGCGAACCGGAGCTTCCTCATGAGTACCCGCTTTCTTCTTCCCATTGTCGCCGCGCTCGGGCTCGCCGCCTGCGCCACCGCGCCCAAGCCGCTGCAGGGTCAGTTCCCTACGGTCAGTCCGAGCGATTCCACCGCCAGCGCCCAGGTCGGCACGTCGGTGCGCTGGGGTGGCAAGATCATCCAGACCAAGCCCGGGCAGGGCCAGACCTGCTTCGAGCTGATCTCGCGTCCGCTCAATGCCAGCGGCCGTCCGGACCGCAACGCCGTGGACGCCAGCGATGGCCGCTTCCTGGCCTGCCGCTCGGGCTTCTACGACCCGGCCGTGTTCGAGCCCGGCCGCGAAGTGACCTTCATCGGCAAGATCGAAGGCTACGAAACCACCAAGATCGGCGAGTACGACTACAAGCTGCCCAAGGTGAATGCCGACGTGGTCTACCTGTGGCCGGTCGTGCGCGAGGTGGATGTGGTGCCGGCCTACCCGTACGGCCCGTGGGGCGACCCGTGGGGTCCGCGCTGGGGCGGTGGCTGGGGCTGGGGCCGCGGCTGGTGGTAATCGACCGCTGAGTCAGTGACACGCAAAAACGCCGCTCGCAGGGAGCGGCGTTTTTGTTTATGCGATGCGGCTGCTCGAACAGGCGCTAATGCGCTCGATCAAGCGACCAGGTCAGGGCGTGCCGAACCGTCCCAACGGCGCACCGGCCAGCAGATGCAGATGGATATGGAACACCGTCTGGCCGGCATGCTCGCGGCAGTTCATCACGATGCGATAGCCGTCCTGCGCCAGCCCCTGCTCGCGTGCATACGACGCTGCAGCGATTGCGAGCTTGCCCACCAACAGTGCCTGCTCCGGCGGCACATCGTCCAGCGTGGGAATCGCATGCTGCTTGGGAATGAACAGCACATGCACCGGCGCCTGCGGTGCGATGTCCTGAAAGCCCAGCACCTCGTCGTCCTCATAGACGATGTTGGCCGGGATTTCGCGACGAATGATCTTGCCGAAGATGGTGTCGGTCATGGGTGGGGATTGGGGATTGGTCATTAGGGATTGGCAAGAGCTTACCGCGCATGCCTCCGCTTTTCGCCTCTACGAATCCCCAATCCCAACTCCCTAATCCCCGCCCTCAAAGCACCTCACCCCGGGTGCCAAAGGCATGCGACAAGGTGCCGCGATCGACGTATTCCAGCTCGCCGCCCAACGGCATACCCTGCGCGAGCCGGCTCGGGCGCACCGCATGCTGGCGGGCAAGCTGCGCCAGGTAATGCGCGGTTGCCTCGCCTTCCACGGTGGCATTGGTGGCGATGATCATTTCGGTGACCTCACCGGTGGCCAGACGCTCGCCGAGCCGATCCAGGCCCAGCTCGCGCGGGCCGATGCCGTCCAGCGGCGACAGCCGGCCCTGCAGGATGAAGTACAGCCCGCGGTAGCCGGTGGCGTGCTCGATCGCCAGGCGATCGGCCGGCGATTCCACCACGCACAGCTGCTGTCGGTCGCGGCTGCTGCTGGCACAGATCGCGCAGATCTCCGCTTCGGTGAAGTCGCGGCATTGCACGCAATGGCCGACCTTTTCCACCGCATTGGCCAGCGCCGCAGCCAGGCGGCGGCCACCCTCGCGCTCGCGTTCGAGCACGTGGTAGGCCATGCGCTGGGCCGATTTCTGGCCCACACCCGGCAATACCCGGAAGGCCTCGATCAGTTGTTCGAGAAGAGAGGACATTGGGTGGCCGGGATTGGGAATTGGAGATTTGGGATTCGCAAATGCAGAAGCGGATCTCGCTTCCAGCCAATCCCCAATCCCGACTCCCGAATCCCCTCGCTCAGAACGGCAACTTCATGCCCGGCGGCAGCTGCATGCCGGCGGTGGCCGAGCCCATGCGGTCCTTGGATTCGGCGTCGATCTTGTTGGAGGCGTCGTTGAAGGCGGCGGCGATCAGGTCCTCGGCCATTTCCTGGTCGGAGAGGATGCTCGGGTCGATGCGGACCTTGCGGCACTCCTTGGCGCCGGTCAGCGTCACGCTGACCATGCCGCCGCCGGCGGTGCCGGTGACTTCCAGCTTGGCCAGCTCTTCCTGGGCGCGCTGCAGGTTTTCCTGCATCTTCTGCGCCTGCTGCATCAATTGGGCAATGTTCCCACGCATGTGTCGTTACTCGTCGTAAGGGCGGATGGAATCGGGGACGACCCGCGCGCCTTGCTGCTGAATCAGCTGCTGCACATTCGGATCGTTCATGAACGCTGTTTCGGCCGCGCTCTGGCGCTCGCCTTTCTGGCGACTGGCCCGCTCGTGCAGGGTCTCGACATCGGCGTTGCCGGTCTCGATGACGATGCGCGGCGTATTTCCCAACTCGGGCGCGAGTGCCTGCGCAAGGTTGGCGATGGAACGCTCGGAATTGAGGTATTCGAAACCCGGTGCCAGTGCCAGGCGCAACACGCCGTCGCGATGGCCGATGAAGGCGGCATTGGCGGCGAGCTGACGCGAGGGACCGTTCAAGCCGCTGCGGGTGACCAGATCCAGCCACTGCTCGGCGTCGGCGATGTGGCCGTTGTCGAGCAGGGGCGATGGATCGGTTGTCGGTTCCGGTGCCGATACGGAGGGTGCGGCAACCGATGGCATCGACATCACCGCCGCTGCAGGTGCAGGTGCTTCAGCCGCTGCGACAACTGCCAGCGCAGCTTCGGGCGCGACCGCAGGCGGCAACGCCGCAGCGACTGCTGCGGGTGGCGCCATTGCCGCTTCCGGCGCCAGCACGGGCGTCGCCGCAGCGACGGGGGCAGCATTGGCGCGCACCGGCGCATCGTCCATCGCCCAGGGCGGCGTGTCGTCGCTGCGCGCGGGAGCTGTCGATGGGCGGCTATCGGTCGATGCTTGCGCAGCGGGCAGCACCACGACAGGCGCGGGCGCAGCAGCGACCGGTGCCGGTGCGGCGACCGCAGCCACGGCAGCAGGCGCGGCCTCCAGGTCGGCCGGTTTCGCCACCGCTGCGGGTGCGGGAGCAGGCGCGGCTGCCACCGGTGCGGCGGCCTGCACGCCAGTTGCCGTAGAACGCGCATGACCGCCGGCACTGGCACCACGTCCATCGTCACTGCCGCCAGCCGGCACTGCCGCCGCTGGGCGGAAGGCCAGCATGCGCAGCACCGCCATCTCGAAACCGGCGCGCGGACTCGGCGCCAGATACAGATCGCGACGGCCGTTGAGCGCCATCTGGTACCACAGCTGCACCACTTCCGGCCGCAGCTGCGCGGCATAGGCGGTCGGGTCGATGCCATCGCCGACGAATGCCACCGACGGCACCAACTGCTGCACCTGGATGCGGTGCAAGGCCTCGGCCAGCGCCTCCAGCACGCCGCTCCAGTCGGGCGAGAACTCGGCCAGCGCGGCGACCACCTGCATCAGGCGCGCGCCATCGCCGTCGGCCAGCGACTGCAGCATCGCGCCGACCTGGGTGCGGTCGACCGTGCCGAGCATGGTGCGCACCACGTCCTCGCGCAGCGCGCCGCCGGCATAGGCAATGGCCTGGTCGAGCAGCGACAGGCCGTCGCGCAGCGAGCCGTCGGCGGCCTTGGACAGCTGCACGATCGCCGATGGATCCGATTCGATCTGCTCGGCGGCCAGGATCCGGGTCATCTGGCCCTGGATCTGGTCCTCGTCCAGCCGCTTGAGGTTGAACTGCAGGCAGCGCGACAGCACGGTCACCGGCAGCTTCTGCGGGTCGGTGGTGGCCAGCAGGAACTTCACATGCTCGGGCGGCTCTTCCAGCGTCTTCAGCAGCGCATTGAACGCGGCCTTGGAGAGCATGTGCACTTCGTCGATCAGATAGACCTTGAACTTGCCGCGCGAGGGCATGTACTGGGCGTTCTCGATCACCTCGCGCACATCGTCCACGCCGGTGTTGGACGCGGCGTCGATTTCCAGCAGGTCGATATAGCGGCCTGCGTCGATATCCAGGCAGGCCGGGCACTGGCCGCACGGATCGGCACTGGTGCCGGTCTCGCAGTTCAGCGATTTGGCGAAAATGCGCGCAATCGTGGTCTTACCCACGCCGCGGGTGCCGGTGAACAGGAATGCGTGGTGCACACGCCCACTGTCGAGCGCGTTACTGAGCGCGCGGACCACGTGTTCCTGGCCTACGAGTTCGGCAAAACGCTTCGGGCGCCACTTGCGGGCGAGAACAAGATAAGACATCGGGCAACCAGCTTCCTCTGAACCGATATTGTGCCATGGCGCGTCAAGTGGTTCGTTCAGCGGCCGTGGTGCCCCGGCGTTGCCACCCACCGGAGGACTGACAAACAGCGTCGGTGGCCGGCCAACCACCTGCGCTGGCGCCGTCATGCCGGACCGGCAGATCCTTTACCTTGTTAATGGCGCCCGCGGCGGCTAGAATCCCGCTCCTGCCGACGACCCGGTCGCACGGCAGGTACGGAGAGGTGTCCGAGTGGTTGAAGGAGCACGCCTGGAAAGTGTGTAAGCGTCTAAACCGCGCTTCGGGGGTTCGAATCCCCCTCTCTCCGCCAGTTTCATGATCCTGCAATGCGATTGCATGGATCCAGGGTCACACCAGTGACCCACGTCTTATGGTGGCCCCGTCGGTCCCTCGCGACGCTAGATCGAAAATCCCGCCAGGGCCGGAAGGCAGCAACGGTATCGATTGATGCGGGCGCCGAGGTCAACCGGCGGGGACACCACCCCAACCCAGACTGATGGCGCATCGACAGATGCCGCACGCACTCGGCGCGTAATGCAGACGGTGTGCAGCCGCCACTGCGACCCGGCACTTTGCGGCCATGCTCAAAGCTGGCCAGTGATTTGCAGCGCCGTGGCGACGGCTCGGAAATACGCGCAGCGTCGGGCGCTTTCCGGCGCGCTCAACCGGCGGACACCAACTGATCTCTTGATGTTCCCGCAGCGCCTGACCTGCAAGACGCGCTACTGCGTCTGCGATTCCGGATGCAGCCAGCCGGCATCGCCTTCCAGGTAATGCTCGTGCTTCCAGATCGGCACGCGCGCCTTGACCTCGTCGATAATGAAGCGGCAGGCATCGAATGCGGCGCCGCGATGCGCCGCACTGACGCCGACCCACACTGCCATGTCGCCGATGCGCAACTCGCCCACGCGGTGCACGCAGTAGGCGTTGACGATGGCAAACCGACTCATTGCCTCGTCGAGCACGCGCTGGCCTTCGGCCTGCGCCAGTGCGGCGTAGGCCTCGTAACGCAGCCCGGCCACGCTGCGGCCCTCATTGTGATTGCGTACCCAGCCTTCGAAACTGGCGAATGCGCCGGCATACGGGTGCTCCAGCGCAGCGCGCAAGCTGTCGACCGGCAAAGGCACGTCGGAAAGCGCAAAGAGGGCGGAAGTCTGCTCGCTCATACTCAACCTCCCGACACCGGCGGAATAAACACGATTTCACTGCCATCGCGCACGCCGTCCTCCCAGCGCGCAAACGCGCCATCCACCGCCACGCGCAGCTGCGCC
This sequence comes from Xanthomonas sp. NCPPB 1826, assembly GCF_056725285.1. Taxonomy (NCBI): domain Bacteria; kingdom Pseudomonadati; phylum Pseudomonadota; class Gammaproteobacteria; order Lysobacterales; family Lysobacteraceae; genus Xanthomonas; species Xanthomonas sp. NCPPB 1826. The sequence continues at coordinate 1,302,286 of NZ_CM161521.1, read as the reverse complement.
GGTGTCCAGCGCAGGCCATGGCGCGTATCGAGTTCGGCATATAGCGCGCGCAGGTCCTGCGCCTGCGATTGCACCTGCTCGCTGGCAATGCCTGCTGCCTCACGCAGGCTGGCGAAATACAGCACTGTCACTGTCGTGCTCATTGGCTTGCTCCGATATCGCGCTTGCCACCGCGCTTGGACACCAACCTGGTCGGGCCGATGCTCATGCTGTGCGACAACGCCTTGCACATGTCGTAGACCGTCAGGGCCGCCACGCTGGCGCCGGTAAGCGCTTCCATTTCCACACCGGTGCGATGCACGCAGCGCACCGTGCAACGGATGTCCAGCAGCTGCTCGCCCGCCCAGTCGATCTCGAACCGACACGCGTCGATCGGCAACGGATGGCAGAAGGGAATCAACTCGTGCGTGCGTTTGACCGCCATGGTGCCGGCGATCACCGCGGTTTCCACGATGCCGCCCTTGGCGCTGCGCAAGCCATTGGCGCGCAACTGCGCGGCGACGGCGGCCGGAAAACGCACCCGGCTTTGCGCGGTGGCGCTGCGCGCGGTGACCGCCTTGTCCGAGACATCCACCATCGTGGGCAGTCCGGAATCGTCCAGGTGGGTCAGGCGTGCGGAACGGGATTTTGCAGGCATGGGAAACGACACGATGACAGGCGCTCAGGATGCGACATTCTCGGTGAACGGGGCGCCTGGATGGAACAGCAGTGCCTTACCCGCCGATCAGGAACATCTCCACCGGCTTGCCACGGCGCGGTGTCGATGCGCGCACCTCGCTGTAGCGGTCGCCACGCACGCTCCAGCGCGCACGCAGATGCTCAGACAATCCATGCTCGCCCTCGGCCAGGGCCGGCTTGAGGTCGTGGCCCTGGCTGGCGAACAGGCAGGTGTACAACTGCCCGTCGGCCGACACGCGTGCGCGCTGGCAGTCGCCGCAGAACGGCACGCTGACCGAACTGACAAAACCCACCTCGCCGGCGCCATCGGCAAATGCATGCCGCTGCGCCACTTCGCCGGTGTAATTGGCATCCAGCGGCAGCAATGGCCAGCGCGCGTGGATGCGCGCGTGCAGTTGCGCCGAAGTCACCACCGCATCGGCGGTCCAGCCATTGCAACTGCCCACATCCATGAACTCGATGAAGCGCAGCACATGGCCGCTGCCACGGAAGTGCTCCACAAGGGGCAGCACCTGATCTTCGTTGACGCCACGCTGCACCACGCAGTTGATCTTTAGGCGCTGGAAGCCGGCCTGCTCGGCAGCGGCGATACCGGCCAGCACCTGCGCGATCTCGCCGCGGTTGCCGCTCATGCGCCTGAACAGCTCCGGATCCAGCGCGTCCATGCTCACCGTGATGCGGCGCAGACCGGCCTGGCGCAGCGCCACCGCCTGACGGGCGAGCAAGGTGCCGTTGGTGGTCAGCGCCAGATCCTCGATGCCCTCGATCGTGGTCAGGCGCGCAATCAGGCTGGGCAGATCGCGACGCAACAGCGGCTCGCCACCGGTCAGGCGTACCTTGGTGACGCCGACCGAGACGAAGGCACGCACCAGCGTTTCCAGCTGATCGAAACTCAGGCGCTGCTGCGCATCGAATCCGTAGTCGTCGGGCACGCGATCGGCCGGCATGCAGTAACCGCAGCGGAAATTGCAGGCCTCGATGACCGACAGACGCAGGTCGCGCAGCGGCCGGCCATAGCGGTCCTGCATCGGCGCGGCGGTCAGGTTCGGCAACAGCAGGGCGCCCATCAGGGCACCATGGCGGCAGTCGGCTCTGCCAGCGGCAGATGTTGACCAGGCACGGCCACGCGATGGCCGCGTGCGCGGAGCACGTCGCCGTCGGCGTCGCTGGCGTAGTGGTACAGCAGCATGCGGCTCAACAGGTCCTGCGGGTACTCCCGCTCCAAATCGTCCACCCCAGTATGCGACGGGTTGCCGTGAACGCCGCAGTCATGCGCGATGAGCTCGCTGTCATCGGCATAACGGGCCAGCATTTCCGGGATCGGCCGGGTGTCGCCGCTCCAGACCAGCGCCCCCTTCAGCCGCAGCCCGTAGGCGGTCTCCGGCCAGTGATGGCGCGCCGGGAACACTTCCAGCCGCACCCCGTCGTGCCAGAACGCGTCGCCGACCGGCACCAGCTGGAAGGCATCCCAGAAGTTCGCGCCGCCCTCGGCCAGCACGTTGGGGTAGTCGGCGATCCGCCGCTGCAGCAACGGCACCACCGGCGCCGGCACGTACAGGCGCGTGCGCCCGCGGCGTTGGGAGAAATAGCTGTCCACGAACAGCCGTTCCAGCCCGCCGACGTGGTCCAGGTGCACATGGGTGATGAAGACCGCCTGCGGCAGATGACCGTACTGGGCCTGGTAGGCAGTCAGCCCTTCGCTGCCGCAATCGATGGTCAGCCACGGCGCGCCGGCGCGCTCGATGGTGGCCATCGGCGAACCGAGCGCCACCGCCGACGCATTGCCGACACCTTGCACCCGCAACGCCCAGTTCATCAGTAGCCCCGGCCCCAGGCCAGTTCGTACGCGCGGTGCAGGCGTTCGTAATCCTTGTCGACCTCTTCGCGGCTACGGTTGCCGCGCAACTTCAGCAGCGAGCGATGCAGGCGCTTGAGATTACGTTCGCGCCAGCGCGTGGCCGGAATGCGCAACACGCCACGGTCGAAATCGATCAACCAGCCATGCCCGCCGGCATCGAACAGGATGTTGTGCGCGTTGAGATCGGCATGATCCAGGCCGGCGCGATGAAAGCGCGCGATCAGCCGTCCGGTTTCTTCCCACGGCGCCCCACGCCCGGCGACCTGCGCATGATCGGCGAGCGAGCGCACGTTCTCCAGGCGCTCCATCAACAATGCAGCGCGATAGCTCAGCCCCTCGCGCAGATAACAGGCCGCCAACGGGCGCGGCACCGGCAACTTGCGCCTGAGCAGTTCGCGCATCAGCCGGAACTCGGCAAAGCTGCGCGTGCGTCCGGCGCCCTTCCACAGATAGTGATCGCGGCTCACGCGCGCGGCCATGCCGCCGCGCAGGTACTGCCGCAACACGCTGTGACCGAACGGCGCATCCACGAACCACGCCCCACCGCGCCCGCCTTCATCGACCGGCCGTGCCCTGTCGCCCCAGCGTTGCGGCGAAAACAGCCCGGCATCGGCTTGCCGCAGCCGTTCGCGGTCGAACAGAATGGCGCCATAGCCGCGGCCTTCGCGGTACGGCGCCAGCGCTTCAGTGGCGTCGAAAGAAACCATCTATCGAGTCTAACAACACCATGGCTTCTACGCCCGCCTCGTTATGCCTGCTGCGCCTGTCAGCCCTGGGTGACGTCACCCATGTGGTGCCGCTGGTGCGCACCTTGCAGGCGGGGTTTCCGGCAAGCCAGCTGCATTGGATCATCGACAAGGCCGGGCTGAAATTGCTCGATGGCCTGCCCGGCGTGCAGTTCCATGCCTACGACAAGCGCACCGGCGTGGCCGGCATGCGCGCGCTACGCCGCTCGCTGGCGCCATTGGGTCGCTTCGATGCGCTGCTGCAGATGCAGGTGGCCTTGCGCGCCAACGTGCTGTCGGCCTTCGTACCGGCGCGGCGGCGGATCGGCTATGACCGCAGCCGTTCCAAGGATCTGCACGGCCTGTTCGTCAACGAGCGCATCGCCGACCGCCCCGGCATCCACGTACTCGACGCCATCGGCAGCTTCGCGCAGCCACTCGGCCTGACCCAGACCCAGGTGCGCTGGGACTTGCCGGTCCCCGACGAGGCGCATCGCTGGGCACGCGCACAATGGGACGACGATGGTCGCCCGGTGCTGATGATTTCGCCGTGCTCCAGCCACGCACGCCGCAACTGGTATCCCGACCGCCATGCCGCGCTGGCCGACCATGCCGCAGCACAGGGTTGGCGGGTCGTGCTGTGCGGTGGCCGCAGCGAGCTGGAACGCAGCACCGCCGATGCCATCGTCGCAGCCGCGCACACGCCGGTGCTGGACCTGGTCGGCAAGGACACGCTCAAGCAACTCCCCGCCCTGCTCGCCCGCGCCGATCTGGTAGTTACCCCCGATTCCGGGCCGATGCATATCGCCAACGCGATGGGCACCAAGGTGCTGGGCCTGCATGCGGCCAGCAACCCGCTGCGCAGCGGCCCTTACTCGGACGTGCGCTATTGCATAGACCGTTACGACGCGGCCGCCCGCAAATACCTGGGCAAGCCGGCCGACCAGTTGAAATGGGGCACCAAGATCGAATTCGACCAGGTGATGGCGCTAATCACCGTGGACGATGCGATCGCCGCATTCGAGCGTTATCGCAGCGATCATCCGCGCTGAGCATCGGTAAGGGATAGGCGCTAGAACAGGCGTTCAATCGCCGCAGAGCTGCGCGCTGCGCCGTGGCGCAGACGCCCACAACAGCCAGGAAACAGGAGCCAAACACCGCCGGCTCACGTGCGCGGCAGCCAATCACCGCGGTGCCGGCCGACTCGAAGTGTGGCGGCGCACCAGAAAGCGCCGCGCACCCACCGACCACCACGTGTATCGGTTACGCAGACCTGCAGTCAGCGGCTCTCAGACACCGCTAGCGCGGTAGTCCTGATACGACTTCTCTTCCACGTACGACGAACCCAGCGCCAGGTTGATCTCTTTCTTGATGCGCGCGCGTTCGTCGTTTTCGATATAGACGCTGCGCGCCAGCTGCACGAAGCCGTCATCGAAGGTCTGCGCCTGCTCCTTGAGCCGGATGTCGTCCTCGATCACCCATAGCCGCTCGTTGACGGCCTTGAGCGCGGCACGCAGACGCACGATGTCATGGCCGGCGGCCGGATGCGCCATCCAGCTGGTCTCCAGCGCGGACAGCTCGCTGCGCACGTTGGCCAGCTTGACGGGGTCGCTCATGCGCTCGGACTTGATCTGCAGGATCGCGATCTTGTCGAGCAGCTCACCAAAGGACACGGGCACCAGGATCTCGGACATGACAGGCCTCCAACGGATATCGGGCGGATTGTAGCCAGCGCAGCAGCGCGCGGCGGCGACACATAAACAAAAGCCCCCTTGCGGGGGCTGATGCGAATCTGGCGGAGAGGGGGGGATTCGAACCCCCGAGGCGCTATAAACGCCTGCCTGATTTCGAGTCAGGTACATTCAACCGCTCTGCCACCTCTCCAGATGGTCCCCAGTGTCCTGGGGCCGTGCATCATACGGGCACCGGCGCCCAGCTACAAGCGGCCCGGGCCGGCATCGCCGGCACGATCGAAGGTCCGGGCGTGAACCCGCCCTGCGGCATCGGCGATCGGCGTGTTGCTGCGGGCCGGCCGCGCCGCGATGATGGTCACGCACCTCCTTCCTTGGCGACCCGCCCCCATGCTCGAATTCGGACACCTTACCCATGTCGGCCTGCGCCGTGACCTCAATGAGGACACGTACTACGGCGACAGCGAGCTGGGGCTGTGGCTGGTGGCCGATGGCATGGGTGGGCATGCCTGCGGCGAAGTGGCCAGCGCCCTGGCACGCGAAACCATCGTGCGCGAGGTGCGCGCCGGCACCCCGCTGGCCCAGGCGGTACGCATCGCCGACGAAGAGATCATCAAGACCTCGCGCCGCTGCAACGACACCTTGCCGATGGGCACTACCGTCGTCGCCGCGCGCGTACTGGGCCAGCGCTTCGAAGTGGCCTGGGTCGGCGACAGTCGCGCCTACCTGTGGCGCGACGGCCGGCTGGCGCAGCTGAGCCAGGACCATAGCTATGTGCAGGAACTGATCGCCCAGGGCACGCTGACCAGCGAACAGGCGCGGGCGCATCCGCATCGCAATGTGGTGACCCAGGCGCTGGGCGTCACCGATCCGGTCCACCTCAATGTCGCCACCATGCAGGGCGAGCTCAAATCCGGCATGCAGCTGCTGCTGTGCAGCGACGGCCTCACCGAAGAAGTCGACGATGCCGCGATCGCCGCGACCCTGTCGCAAGCCGATTGCAGCGCACAGGAATGTGTCGAATGCCTGGTCGCAGCCGCACTTGATGGCGGTGGCTCGGACAATATCACCGCGATCCTGGTGCGCAGCTACTGAAAACGGCCAACAAGACCTAGCGAGCGCCCGCTGGCGGTCAGCGCAGAATTTCGTTGGCTGCATATTGTTGGATGCAGACAAACGCTTGGTCGGTCCAGGGTACGGTGTCCTCACCGCCTGCGAACCACGCCGTCAATCTAGCCCTGAAGACTCGCTTGCAGCATCCAGGCCGCCAAGGATCCCGGAACCGTCGAGAGCAGTGCACCAGAGCGTGAGTCGGCTGCCTGGTTGAACACCATGCACATCGACCATCTTGACAGGTCCTTGCCCGCCCACCGTCGCGGGACCTTACGCGGCATGGAGGCCGCGTAAGAGCCTACACGGACGTACTTGCGGCGTGTCCTGCGATGGTGGGCGGGCAAGGGCCCCGCAGCCAGGCCGCAGATCACCGGCCTGCAGCCAAGAGCAAGCTCATCGCGCTCCGCAATAGACCGGATCGAAGTAGCTGTTAGCCGCGCCAAGCACGGGCATTGAACCCGCACGGCAGCCATCATGTGCGCACTACTCGCGCCCAGAACCGCCAGGCTTCAGCGGCGCACTGCGCCCCACCACATCGCCACGCCGCGCGACAACCGGACACCCGTTGCCGAAAGCCGCACTACCCGGCAGCAGCCACCTCTTCAACCGGCGCATCCCACAATGCGCGCCCGGCCTTCTTGCGCAGGTGCGCCAGGCGCGCCTCGTGCGCCTGCGACTCCGACGCGGTTACCACCACCCGTGCGCGCGGCAACAGCAACGCCGGATCGAAGGTGATCATGCCCTCGCCATGCTCGCTGCGCTGGCCGGTATCGGCGCTGGCAAAGCCGATCTCTTCCTGGCCCGAGGTCAGCGCGATGTACACATCGGCCAGGATCTGCGCATCGAGCAAGGCGCCATGCAACTGGCGATGCGAGTTGTCCACGCCCAGACGCTTGCACAAGGCATCCAGCGAGTTGCGCTGCCCTGGATAGCGCTCGCGCGCCATCATCAGGGTATCCACCACGGTGGCGCGCTCGACGATACGGCCGTAGTTGTCGCCCAGCAGCGACAGCTCGTTGTCCAGGAAGCCCAGATCGAACGCGGCGTTGTGGATGATCAGCTCCGCGCCGTCGATGTAGGCCAGGAACTCCTCGACCACATCGGCAAACAGCGGCTTGTCGGCCAGGAACTCCAGAGTCAATCCGGTCACCTCCTGCGCACCGGGTTCGAAATCGCAATCGGGCTTCAGGTAGCGATGGAAGTTGTTGCCGCTCGGGCGCCGCTCCAGCAGCTCCACCGCACCGATTTCGACGACGCGGTTGCCCTTGCGCCATTCCAGGCCGGTGGTTTCGGTATCGAGAATGATCTGACGCATGAATCCTCTTGCTGATTGCTTACGCGGTTGCGCTGCCACCGCGCTGGGCGATGGCCTGATTGCGGGCGAGCACGTCGACGCGCTCGTTGTCCGGGTCGCCATTGTGGCCTTTCACCCAACGCCAATCGATGCTGTGGCGTTGCGTGGCCGCATGCAGCCGCTCCCACAGTTCACGGTTCTTGACCGGGTCGCCGCCGGCGGTTTTCCAACCGCGGCGCACCCAGCCGGACATCCACTCGGTGATGCCCTGGCGCACGTATTGCGAATCGGTATGCAGCACGATCTGGCATGGCTCGGTGAGCGTTTCCAGCGCCATGATTGCCGCCATCAACTCCATGCGGTTGTTGGTGGATGTGGCTTCGCCGCCGGACAATTCCTTCTCGCGGCCGTTGTAACGCAACAGGGCCGCCCAACCGCCCGGCCCAGGATTGCCGAGGCAGGAGCCGTCGGTATGCACTTCAATGGATTTCATCAGCTTCTGGTGTTTGGAAAGTGGTCAGTCGTCAGATCGTGGCTACAGGCTGCGGCCAGCGCGAGGGCATCGCGATCGGGGTAGGCCCGATCGAAGCGGCGGCGCGCTTTTCCACTTCGAGCAGATACACCGCGCGCCAGGGTGCGCGATCGGTGCCGGTAACGCCACGCCCGGTGCGCCAGATTGGCCCCAGGTAGCGCTCGGTCTCCACGCATTGCAGCCCCGCACGCTGCGCCAGCAGCCGCCAGCGATCCGGCCGCAACGCCACCGGACCACGCCGCGCCCAGCGAAAGCGGTACGGGCTCAGCGGATTGAGCGTGAACAGCCATAGCCGCCCGCCCGGCATCAGCAAGCGCTCGCATTCGGCCAGGAATTCCGCCGCGCCGCCCACCACCGCATGCTGCACCACGATGGCCTGCAGGCTTTCGGTCGGCAACGGAAACGGCATGGCGCAACGCGCATCGCCCGCAAAGCGGCCAGCGCTGCGAGTCAGCCGCAGCCCGCGCCCTTGCAGCAGCTCGCGCGGCGGCAGCTCGGGCGTCGGCGTCAGCCACAACCAGGGCTGCGAGGGACGCGTTTGCAACGCCGCAAGCGCCAATTTGCGCTCCAGCAGGAGCAGGCTGCGCCCTGCACCTGTTTCAAACCAGGATGAGACGCCAGCTTGACGGGAGAATGGCGTGGCAGGCATGGTCCCAATTCTATGCGACTGACCGCCCTGCCCGCATTCGACGACAACTACATCTGGGCGCTGGTCGCCAGCGATGGCCGTGCAGTCATCGTCGATCCGGGCCAGGCCGAGCCGGTGTTCGCCGCCGCTGAGCGCGAAGGCTTCAGCCCCAGCGCCGTCCTGCTGACCCACCACCATGCCGACCACATTGGCGGCGTGGCAGCGCTGCAGCAGCGTTGGCCGGACCTTGCGCTGTACGGCCCAGCCGACGAACGCATCCCTGCAGACGCCCACCGCGTGGGCCAGGGCGATCGCTTGAGCCTGCTTGGCAACAGCTTCGATGTCCTGGAAGTGCCCGGCCATACCCGCAGCCATATCGCCTTCGTCACCGACCGCCATCTGTTCAGCGGTGATACCCTGTTCAGCCTAGGCTGTGGGCGGATGTTCGAAGGTACCGCTCCTCAGATGTTCGACGCGTTGCAGCGCCTGGCCTCCCTGCCTGGCGAAATGCTCGTGTGTTGCGGCCATGAATACACCTTGGCCAATGCGGCCTTTGCGCTGCACGTCGATCCCACCAACGCTGCCTTGCAGCGCCGTCAACAGGAAGCCCAGGCCATGCGTCATGCAGCCCGTCCTACCCTGCCGATTTCGCTCAAGAGTGAACTGGCCACAAATCCGTTCTTACGCACCAGCAGTCCCGAAATCCGCGCTGCGGTGGCGTCTCGCGCAGGCGGGGCAATTTCCTCTGAAGCTGACGTTTTCGCCGAACTTCGGCGCTGGAAAGACGAATTTCGCGCATGAGGCGCCTGCTTCTGGCAGTGCTGACCGCATCGGCGGTCATCGCACCCGCAGCCGCATCGTCCAACGACGCAAGCCGCCCCAAACCCGCAGAGAGCTCGATCACCCAGACCGCCACACCCGAGGTGCGCAACGGCCGGGAGATCTTTTCGTCGTTTCTGGACGGTCGTGCCGATCCTGGCTGCGACAGCGAACATAGCGATACGCGCTGGGAACAACATTTTTCGCGCGCGCCGGCACGCCTGGCGGACGACGCACAGGACGTGTTGCCGTTGTTCGGCTACGTGGTCGATGAACTACGCGAAGCCGACATGCCGACCGAATTTGCGCTGATTCCGTTCGTCGAGAGCGGTTATCGCCCGGGCGCTCGCAACGGCAGCGGTCCCGCCGGCCTCTGGCAGTTCATCGCCACCACTGCGCGCAACCACCACGTGCCGGTTGGCGCTCAATACGACGGCCGCCTCTCGGCAGTGGACTCCACCACGGCGGCGGTGCGTTATCTCAAGACGCTGTATGGCATGTTCGGCGGCGATTGGCGCCTGGCGCTGATGGCCTACAACGCGGGCGAGTATCGCGTGCTGCAGGCCATGCGCACGGCCGGGATGAACGCGCAGAACGCTCGCCCGTCCGAACTGCCCGGCATGTCCAAGGTCACCTACGAGTACGTGGAAAAGCTGCACGCGCTCGCCTGTGTGCTGGACCATGCGCAGCAGCAGGGCAATCTGCTGACCTCGCTCGACCGCCCGGTACCGGTACTCACCGAACATGCATTGCCGGCCGGCACCAGCCTCAACGCCTTTGCCGGACAACGCGACATCGAGCCGCAGCTGCTGGCCCGGCTGAATCCGGCGCTGGCCAGCGCGCGCGCCGCACCGCGGGGCGTGCATGTGCTCGCCCCGATCGCATCTGCGCAGCCAGGTGCGACAGGCGCCTCGGTCGCATCTGCCGACACGGGCAGCCTTGTCGACAACAGCGCTGCCGCTCCCACAGTCGTTGCCGCCGCGACGACGGACGCCTCCAGGCCACAGGCGCGCACCACGCATACGGTCCGCAACGGCGAATCCGCCTGGGCTATCGCACGCCGCTACGGCGTGACCGTCACGACACTGCTGACCAGCAATGGCCTGGACAAGCGTGCCGTGCTGAAGCCCGGCATGGTGTTGTCGTTCGAAGACACACCCTGACCTAAGCCGCCTGCCTCCGGCGCCGTTCCGGCGCCGCTGACACCACAGCGGCACGCTTTTCGTCGACCTTGCACGGGGAAGTTGAGCACCGCGCTGCGCAGGCGTAGGTCGGCTGCGAAGAGAGCGCCTGACACTTGTCTTGCCTGCGCTGCTGCAACGACGCCATATGGAATCGGAAACCGGGTGGAATCCGGAACCGGCACGCTCGCGGCCGATCGCCCCGCTATCGCTGCAAGCCAATTGACATCGCAGTTGATTGAGCGCCTGCAGCGTCTGCCGCCAACCGACATGGACCCACCCGTAGGCGCACGAACGTGCAACCGACGCTGGCTTTTCTGGCCTGGCAGATTGGCCCGGCAGATCAGCACGTTTGAATGACGCACGTCTTCGCACACGCATGCCTGCAATCCTGACGCGCGAAATCCGCAACGCCGGCAGACCTATCCCGAACGGATGGCAATGCGCACGACGTCAGATCAGTTGCGGCGGGCCATCGCAGTGATTTAGCCAGTTGCTGCGGGCATCCAGTGCCTGGTCCACGCGACCACAGACTCGCCGCAGCGCCAGTGGCGGGATACTCCACACGAACGCTGGCACCTGCCCACGACGGCATCGGCCAAAGAAAAAGCCCGGTTACCCGGGCTCTTTCTCCACCAGTCGAACAGCAGCGGTTACAGCTGCGCTTCTTCGATCTGGATCTTGTAGCGCTTACGCATTTCCTTGACGTACGCCTGCGCCGCGTTGTTGCCGTCGATCTGGCTCAGCTGCTCGCGCAGCATGGTCTGCTGCTCGGCCGGCATCTGCTTCAGGTCGCCCGGGGTCGCCTTGCTGATGACGAACACCGCAAAGCGTCCGCCATCCAGCTCCACCTTGCCCACCGACGGCTTGCCTTCGGTCGGACGCGGCGCGCTGAAGATGGCGCGGTTTGCCGCCGGCGTCGGAATCGGCGCGGTACGCGGCAAGCCCGGGATCGGCTGCACCTGCAACTTCTCGCTGGCAGCCAGCGCCTGCAGGGTCTCGCCTTTCTGCACACGTGCCAGCAATGCGTCGGCAGCCGCCGCGGCAGCCTTCTCGGCGCGGTCCGCGCGGACGGCGGCGATCACCTTCTCGCGCACCTTGTCCAACGGCAGGGCCGCCTCGGCGGTGTGGTTGGTCACACGCAACACCACGCTGTGGTTCGGCCCGATGGTGATCGGATCGCTCACCGTGCCGTCCTGCACCAGCGTTTCGGAGAATGCCGAACGCAGCACCGCCGGATTGGCCGCGATACCGCTGGCATCGGCGCGCGAGAACGGACCCAGCGTCTGCACTGGCAGACCGACCTGCTTGGCTGCCGGCTCCAGCGCGGTGGGATTCTTGTAGACCTGATCCACCAGCTTGCCGCTCACATCCGTAAACGCCTTGTCGGCATCGGCCTTGAGCTGCTCGGCGGCGAGCTGATCGCGCACCTGCTCGAACGACTTGCCCTGGCCGCCCTTGACCTCGCGCAGCTGGATCACGTGGTAACCGAACTCGCTCTTGATCGGGCCGACCACCTCGCCAGCCTTCATCGAAAACAGGGCATCTTCGAACGGCTTGACCATCGTGCCCTTCTCGACCCAGCCAAGATCGCCACCGGCGCCCTTGGAACCGGGGTCCTGCGAATTGGCCTTGGCCAATGCGGCGAAATCGGCACCTGGTTGCTTGGCTTCCGCAGCCAGCTTGGCCGCTTTTTCCTCGGCGGCTTTCTGCGCGGCAGGATCGCTACCGGCGGTGATCAGGATGTGCGATGCCAGACGCTGATCCGGCTCAACAAAACGCGCTTTCTCTTCGTCATAGCGCTTGCGCAGCGTCGCCTCGTCAGCGGCGGTTGCCGGCGGCAACTTGGCGGCATCGAGTTCGACATACTCGATCGTCACCGTCTCCGGCTGACGGAAATCCTGGGTATGCCCGTCGTACCACTGCTTGATCTGTGCATCGCTGACCGGCGCGGTATCGGCAGCCGGGGGCGGGAGCATGGCCAGCTGCACGTCACGCGTTTCGCCCATCAGCTTGAGCAAGCGCTCGAACTCGGCCTTGGTCGCAAAGCCCGACTCGGCAATCGCCTGCGGAATCACCGACTGCTGCAAGCTGTCGCGCACCAACGCATCGAACTGCGCCGGCGTGCGCGGCGGCGTGCCCTGCGCAAGTGCAGCGCGGTACTGGTCGGGGCTGAATTTGCCTTCGACCTGGAACGCCTGAATGCCGGCGATGTAATCGCGCACCGTCGCATCGCCGATCACGATGCCGGCATCTTCGGCACCCAGACGCACGACTTGCTCATCGACCAACTGGTCGAGTACCTGCAATTTGTTTTCGCGCGATTCGAACGTGCGCGGATCGAAATTCTCGCCCTGGCGCTGCCGTTCCTGCATGCGCGCCTGTTCGAAGCGGGCGCGGAAATCCTGGGTACTGATTTCATGGTGCTGCCACAGCAGCGAGACCGGCCACCACGACGGCGCCGATTTCCACCACGTCGGTGGCGCCTGCACCTTGGCCACGTTATTGGCGCCAATGCCGCCGAGGTAGCTGTTGTCGATGACGAACAGGAACGGAATCATCAGCAACCCCAGGATGGCGGTAGCGATCCAGCCTGACGTCTTGTCGCGAAGTTTCTGCAGCATTGGCAAATCACGGCCTGTGGGCGAGCCGCGCAGTGTAACGCGCCTGACGCCGGGCACCCAGCCCAATCCCGCACCGTACCGGATCCGGCATGGCTTTCGGCGCGCAATTACCGCCATAGCGGCCAAAAAAAAGCCCCCGGCACGGAGCCGAGGGCTTTGTATAACTGGCGGAGCGGACGGGACTCGAACCCGCGACCTCCGGCGTGACAGGCCAGCATTCTAACCAGCTGAACTACCGCTCCGCTTTAAACTTGGACTGCTGCTTCCCCACTATTTCCGCAATGCGAATCCGGTGGAGAAAACGAAGCCCCCAATCGCTCAGGGGCTTCGGTATAACTGGCGGAGCGGACGGGACTCGAACCCGCGACCTCCGGCGTGACAGGCCAGCATTCTAACCAGCTGAACTACCGCTCCGCGCTTGAAACATTTGCCTGGTGCTTAATGGTGGGTGCTGAGGGTTTCGAACCCCCGACCCTCTCCGTGTAAGGGAGACGCTCTACCGCTGAGCTAAGCACCCTAGCGAGTCGGTTAGTTTACTGCATCCTTCAGGGCTTTGCCAGCCTTGAATGCAGGATTCTTCGAAGCAGCGATCTTGATGCTGTCGCCGGTCTTCGGATTGCGGCCGGTGCGCTCAGCGCGCGCGCGGACCTGGAAGGTGCCAAAGCCAACGAGGGTGACGGCATCGCCCTTCTTCAGCGCCTTGGTGATTTCGCTCACAACCGCGTCAACAGCACGGCCGGCCTCAGCCTTGGAGATGTCAGCGGCAGCGGCAACGCCATCGATCAATTCGGTTTTATTCATTCTTGAAACTCCCTTTGCGGCAGATGCCGCGGAATCGACAATCGGCGCTCTTGCCGTTAGCGAAGAACCCGACACAAGTGGTATCGCGTGACGCATCACAATTTGCCGCGCCCACGAGTCGTGCATTTATACCAGCGCCCCCAACCGCACGCAAGCCAAAACCCAATAACGACGCGGGTTTTGGCTTGTTTTGCCTGGGTTTAGACAAGCGGTTTTAGTGCTTGACGCGGGTACCCGGAGTAGTGCGTGACTTGCCGCGAACCGCAACCCGCGAAGCCGTCTTGCGGGCCTTTTCCTTACCCGCCTTCTTCGGTGCCAAAGGACGCTCCAATGCGAGATCCAGCACTTCGTCGATCCACTTGACCGGCACGATCTTCAGATCGCGCGTCACGTTGGCCGGGATGTCGGCCAGATCCTTACGGTTCTCGTCGGGGATCAGCACGGTGCGGATGCCACCGCGCAACGCTGCCAGCAACTTCTCCTTCAGGCCACCGATCGCCGAGACGCGACCACGCAAGGTGATCTCGCCGGTCATCGCCACATCGGCGCGGATCGGCACCTTGGTCAACACCGACACCAGCGAGGTCACCATCGCGATACCGGCACTCGGGCCATCCTTCGGCGTCGCACCGTCGGGCACATGCACGTGCACGTCCTGCTTCTGCAGGAAATCCACATCGATGCCGAGTCGCTCGGCGCGCGAACGCACCACCGACAAGGCGGCCGACGCCGATTCCTTCATGACGTTGCCGAGCTGACCGGTCAGGATCAGGTTGCCCTTGCCCGGCACCAGCGTGGACTCGACCTGCAGCAGCTCGCCGCCGACTTCGGTCCAGGCCAGACCGGTGACCAGGCCGATTTCGTTTTCTTCTTCGGCACGGCCGAAATCGAAGCGACGAACGCCCAGATACTTGTCGAGGTTCTTCGCGTTGACCGTGACCAGGGCCTTGGGCTTGCCCTTCTTGGCGACCACCTTCTTGGCATCCGGCTGCGGGCCGGCAAGCGCGATTTCCTTGACCACCTTGCGGCAGATCTTGGCGACTTCGCGCTCGAGGTTACGCACGCCCGATTCGCGCGTGTAGTAACGCACGATGTCCTGGATCGCATCGCTGCCGATCTCGATCTCTTCCGGCTTCAGGCCGTTGGCCTTGATCTGCTTGGGCACCAGGTAACGCATGGCGATGTTGAGCTTCTCATCCTCGGTGTAGCCGGGGATGCGGATGACTTCCATGCGGTCCAGCAACGGACCGGGAATGTTGAGCGAGTTGGAGGTGGCGACGAACATCACCTCCGACAGGTCCAGGTCCACTTCCAGGTAATGGTCGTTGAAGGAGTTGTTCTGCTCCGGATCGAGCACTTCCAGCAGCGCCGAGGACGGGTCGCCACGGAAGTCCATCGACATCTTGTCGATCTCGTCCAGCAGGAACAGCGGGTTCTTGCTGCCGACCTTGTTGAGGTTCTGCACCAGGCGGCCGGGCATCGAGCCGACATAGGTCCGGCGATGGCCACGGATCTCGGCCTCGTCGCGGATACCGCCCAGGCTCATACGCACGAACTTGCGGTTGGTCGCCTTGGCGATCGACTGCCCGAGCGAGGTCTTGCCCACGCCCGGCGGCCCGACCAAGCACAGAATCGGCCCCTTCATCTGCTTCACGCGCGACTGCACCGCCAGATACTCGAGAATGCGTTCCTTGACCTTGTCCAGGCCGTAGTGATCGGCGTCCAAGGTATCTTCTGCGACCTTCAGGTCCTTGCGGACCTTGGTGCGCTTCTTCCACGGCACGCCCAGCAGCCAATCCAGATAGTTGCGCACCACGGCCGCCTCGGCGGACATCGGCGACATCTGCTTGAGCTTGTTGAGCTCGGCCTTGGCCTTGGTCTCGACCGGCTTGGGCATGCCCGCCTCGGCGATCTTGCGCGCCAGCTCCTCCAGCTCGCCCGGCGCATCGTCCAGATCGCCCAGCTCCTTCTGGATCGCCTTCATCTGCTCGTTGAGGTAGTACTCGCGCTGGCTCTTTTCCATCTGCGACTTGACGCGGCCGCGGATGCGCTTTTCCAGCTGCTGCACATCGATCTCGCCGTCCACCAGCCCGACCAGCAGCTCCAGCCGCTCGCCGATCTCTGTGATTTCCAGCAGGCGCTGCTTGTCGGCCAGGCGCACGCCAATATGCGCGGCGATGGTGTCGGCCAGACGGCCCGGCTCGTCGATGCCGGCCAGGGTCTGCAGCAGCTCCGGCGGCAGCTTGCGGTTGGTCTTGACGTACTGCTCGAACAGCGACATCAGCGAACGCGCGATGGCCTCCACTTCGCGCGGCTCGCGCGCGTCGCTGGCTTCGATCTCGATGCCCTGCCCCTGCAGTGCGCCATCCAGCTCGACGACCTTGTCGACGGTGACCCGCGACAGACCTTCGACCAGCACCTTGATGGTGCCGTCGGGCAACTTGAGCAGCTGCAGCACCTGCGCGAGCGTGCCAACGGTATAGAGGTCGCTGGCGGTCGGGTCGTCGGTTTCGGCCGACTTCTGCGCAACCAGCAGGATGCGCTTGTCCGCCTCCATGGCTTTTTCCAGCGCGCGCATCGACTTGTCACGGCCGACGAACAGTGGAATCACCATGTGCGGAAACACCACCACGTCGCGCAGCGGCAACACCGGCAGATCGAGAACTTCTGGTTGGGACTGGGCCATGGGGCGCTCCGCAGGAATGGGGGTTTTGGGGCGTAAAAAAAGCCGATGGCCCCGTTATGGGGCCATCGGCGAGGTGTTGCAAGTAGCGTTCGGAAACCCTTTATCCGCGAGCGAGGCCGGGGCCGGGCGCAGCGGCATCCAGGCCTCAGTCGCCGGACGCGGCCTTGGCCGGCGCCGGTTGCGCCTGGTAGATCAGATACGGCTCGGATTTGTGCTCGATCACCGACTCGTCCACCACCACCTTGCTGACATTTTCCTGCGAGGGCAGCTCGTACATCGTATCCAGCAGCACCGATTCGACGATGGTGCGCAGACCACGCGCGCCGGTCTTGCGCTTGAGCGCCTTCTTGGCAATCGCAGACAGCGCGTCGGGGCGGAACTCCAGCTCCACACCTTCCATGTCGAACAGCTTCTTGAACTGCTTGGTGATGGCGTTCTTAGGCTCGGTCAGGATCTTGATCAGCGCCGGCTCGTCCAGTTCCTCGAGCGTGGCGACCACCGGCAGGCGGCCGACGAACTCGGGGATCAGGCCAAACTTGATCAGATCTTCCGGCTCGACCTCGGCCAGGATCTTGCCGACTTCCTGCTTGCGCTCACTGCTCTTGACCTTGGCACCGAAGCCGATGCCGCCGGCATCGTTGGAACGCTGCTGGATCACCTTGTCCAGCCCGGCGAACGCGCCGCCGCAGATGAACAGGATGTTCTTGGTGTCGACCTGCAGGAATTCCTGCTGCGGATGCTTGCGACCGCCCTGCGGCGGCACCGAAGCCACCGTGCCTTCGATCAGCTTCAGCAGCGCCTGCTGCACGCCTTCGCCGGACACGTCGCGGGTGATCGACGGGTTCTCGCTCTTGCGCGAGATCTTGTCGATTTCGTCGATGTAGACGATGCCCTGCTGGGCCTTCTCGACGTCGTAATCGCACTTCTGCAGCAGCTTCTGGATGATGTTTTCCACGTCCTCGCCGACATAGCCGGCTTCGGTCAGCGTGGTGGCATCGGCGATCGTGAACGGCACATTGAGCAGGCGCGCCAGCGTTTCGGCCAGCAGCGTCTTGCCCGAGCCGGTCGGACCGACCAGCAGGATGTTGGATTTCGCCAGCTCGACGTCATCGTTCTTGCTGCGGCTCTCGATACGCTTGTAGTGGTTGTACACCGCCACGGCGAGCGTGCGCTTGGCGCGCAACTGCCCGATCACGTATTGATCCAGCACCTCGAGAATCTCGCGTGGCTTGGGCAGACTGGAGCGTGCCGACTGCGCCTTCTCTTCGAGTTCCTCGCGGATGATGTCGTTGCACAGCTCAACGCACTCATCGCAGATGAATACGCTGGGACCGGCAATCAGCTTGCGGACTTCATGCTGACTCTTACCGCAGAACGAGCAGTAGAGAATCTTGTTGCTGTCGCCGGAACGACCTTGGCGGTCTTCGCTCATGCTTCTGTTACCCAGTTACCCCACCCGATGCACGGGGGTTCGATTTCGAGAATAGCACAGGGTCGGGAGGACATCCGCCCAGCCCGACCCTGCCGGTTTTTCCTGCAATTTCAGCAATCTGGCGATCAAGACGGCTGGATCGACTCTTCCGGACGGCGTTCCAGCACCTGGTCGACCAGGCCATAGGCCTGCGCATCGACCGCACTCTTGAAGTTGTCGCGCTCGGTATCGCGCGCAATCGTCTCCAGGGATTGGCCGGTGTGCTTGGCCAGGATCTCGTTCAGACGCGAACGCAGGGTCAGGATCTCGCGCGCATGGATATCGATATCGGTGGCCTGGCCCTGGAAGCCGCCCAGCGGCTGGTGGATCATCACGCGCGAGTTCGGCAGCGCATAGCGCTTGCCGGCCGCGCCCGATGCCAGCAACAGCGCGCCCATCGAGGCGGCTTGGCCGACGCAGATGGTGCTCACGTCCGGCTTGATGTACTGCATGGTGTCGTAGATCGCCATGCCGGCGGTGACCACGCCGCCCGGCGAATTGATGTAGATGCTGATGTCCTTTTCCGGGTTGTCCGCTTCCAGGAACAGCAGCTGGGCCACGATCACGTTGGCCATGTGGTCGTCGATCGGACCGACCAGGAAGATCAGACGCTCCTTCAGCAGACGCGAGTAGATGTCATACGCACGCTCGCCGCGGCTGGTCTGTTCGACCACCATCGGCACCAGGTTCAGGGCTTTGGTCACAATGCTCATCAGTCTTCCTGTAGTGGCAGCGGCTTGCGCCGATGGCCGGGTTTGACATCCGCATCCCAGCCATCGGGATGCGGGTTGGTGTCACGCGGTCGCTTACCTTAGACCCGAATGGCGTCCTGGAACGACAGCGACTGCTCGGTGTGCTGGGCGCGCTCGGCGATCCAGTCGATCACCTGCTCTTCCATGACACGGCTCTGCAGTCCACTCATCAGTTGGGGGTCGTTGCGGTACATCTCAATGACCTGCTCCGGCTCTTCGTAGGTCGAGGCGATCAGACGCAGCGTTTCGCTGACGCGCTTGGATTCCAGGCGCAGCTCGTTGCGACGGGCCACCTCGCCCACCAGCAGACCGACCAGCACGCGCTTGGCAGCCGCGTCCATGAAACCCTGGTGGGCATCCGCCGGGATCTCGCCCGGGTTGCGGCCGCTGCGACGGACCTGCTCGACCTGCTGCGCCAGCATCGAACGGGCTTCGTTCTCGACCAGGCGCGGCGGCATTTCCACGTGCGCATAGGCGGCGATCAGCTGCTCGCCCACTTCGCGACGCAGGCGGTTCATCAACGCGCCCTTGAGCTCGCGCTCCAGGTTGGTGCGGATGTCGGCGCGGAACTGCTCGGCATCGCCACTCTTCACGCCGAAGCTCTTGATGAACTCCTTGTCCACCACCGGCAACACCGGCTCGGAGACCTCGACCGCCTTGACGTGCACCTGCACGGTCTTGCCGGCCAGCTGCGGCACGCGCCACTCTGCCGGAAAGTCGATGGTCAGGGTCTTGTCTTCGCCCTTGGCCAGGCCTTCCAGGCCCTTTTCGATCTGGTCGAACATCACGCCCGAGCCCAGCACGCTGCTGCCGGTCTCCACGCCTTCGGCGGGCAGACGCTCGTCGCCGGCCTGCGACCAGGTCTCCAGCGCCACCAGGTCACCGACCTGCGCGCCGCGCTCGACCGGGTTCCAGGTGCGGCGCTGCAGACGCAGGTTCTCGATCATCTGATCGATGTCGGCATCGGTCACGTCGGCGGTATGACGCACCACCGACAGCTTGGCCACATCGATATCGCCGAAATCCGGCACCACTTCGAAGGTGGCGACGAAGTCGAAATCGCTCTCGCCCTGGTCGATACGCGGGTTGCCGGCCAGACGCAGCGAATGCTCGCGCACTGCCGAATCGAAGGTCTCACGCAGCAGGCCTTCCATCGCCTCGGCACGCACCTGCTGACCGAACCGCTGCTCGATGACCTTGGTGGGCACCTTGCCCGGGCGGAAACCCTTGATACGCGTGGTCCGCGCAAGTTCGCGCAGGCGGCCACCGACATGCGTCTCCAGGCGCTCCTGCGGCAGGGTGAAGGTCAGGCGGCGTTCCAGATTGCCGGTGGATTCGATCGATGCTTGCATGTTGACTCCTGCCACCGACTGCACAAGCGTCGGCACGAGATGGAAGATGCGGGTTGACGGATGGCGAGAAAGCCGCCGAGCCTTGTAGTTTCGCCGATAACGGCGGCCGCTGCCAGCGGAATACGCGTCACTGCGCCGCGCAATGGAAAGACCCCAGGCCTGCGGCGGGAAGCGGCCGGAACACGCACGGCCGCACTGCATTGGTGCGAAAGGGGGGACTCGAACCCCCACGCCTTGCGGCGTCAGAACCTAAATCTGGTGCGTCTACCAATTCCGCCACTTTCGCGATGCTGCTCCTGCCCGGCCATTGTTGCAGGGATGCCGGGAAAGAAAAAGCATCGCGGGAGCAACTACGCCGCTGAATGTCGCCCACGGCCTGCACCCTGCGCGCCTGCACGGACAGCGCGAGCGCGGCCGACCCTGAGTCCGACGCGCCGACGATAAACACATTCATCATGCAACTCGGCGCGCACTGGCGTACCTTGCTTCCGCCCGCTAGCGCTGGGTAAAGCTGGCATTCGCTAAAATTCCGTTAACACCAGTGAGAGGCAGTTATCGCGATGAGAGATCGCTATCGGCAGACCGTGGCGCTGTCCCGCGACTGCATCAAGGAGATCGACCTCGACGGGCGGATTACGGCCATCAACATCAATGGCCTGACCGAACTGCGCGCCAGCCACCAGGATCAGCTGATCGCGCGGCCCTGGCGCGACCTGTGGCCGCCGGAGGCGGCCGAGCTGGTGGATGCGGCAATCGCCGGCTCTCGCGCCGGTTCGATCCAGGAATTCGAGGCCGCCAGCGTGAACTTCGTTGGCGTGCGCCAGATCTGGCAGGTCGTCACCAGCCCGCTGTTCGATGCACTTGGCAAGGTCGAAGCGATCCTGGCGGTGAGCAGGAACATCTCCGACCGCCGGGCGCTGGAGACCGCCTTTCGCACACTGGATTCAACCCTGACCGCAGAGCGCGCATTTTCCAGTGGTGTGCTGCGACTGGCGCAAGCGCGCGAACATTCGCTGTCGAGCGAACTGCACAGCCTGCGCGACCTGCAAGAGCGCATCGAAGGCGATCTGGACATTGCGCGCGCCGCACAGAGCGCTGCCGAAAAGATTTCCGAGCAGGCGCAAAAGGGCGAGGCGGTGGGACAACTGCTGGCCGGCGTGGTGCACGATCTGAACAACGTGCTGCAGGCGGCAACCTCGGCCATCGAGCTGGTGGTACAGCGCGCCAGGATCGACGCGCACGACACCAAGCTGTTGAGCGTGGCCGATGCGGCGCTTCAACATGGCTCGGTCATGGCACAGCGCCTGGTCGGGTTTTCGCGGCAGTATCCGTACAGCCCGGAATCGGTGGACCTGGCTGCCTTGACCGAACAGCTCGGCCCCTTGCTCGAACAGGTGATCGGCGCGGATCTGCAATTGCAGCTGCGCACCGCCGAAGGTGGATGCTGCGCAATGGTCGACCGCCACACGGTGGAACGCGCCATCTTGAACCTGGTGATCAACTCCCGCGATGCCTGCCAGGGTGGCGGCGTCATTTGCGTGGAGACCGGCGACGCCGTGGTCGCTGAAGAACAGGCCAACCTGGCCAGGCCGGCCGGGCACTACGTCACCATCGCCGTGGCCGACAACGGGCATGGCATGGATGCGCACGTGCAGGCGCACCTGTTCGAAGCGTATTTCACCACCAAGGATGCCGACAAAGGCGCGGGCCTGGGGTTGGCGCAGGTGTACAGCGCGGTCCGTCAGGCAGGTGGCTTTGTGGAAGTGACATCGGCGCCCGGCCAGGGCGCGTGCTTTACGCTGGCGTTCCCACGCATGCAGCAGAGCGCGGCGCCGGCGCCCGCCGCATCGCCGTAAGCGACCACGGCTGCAGTTGCCCGTCGCCGATCAGGCGTAGCGCACCGCATCAAGGTCGTCAGCGCCATCCAGTGCAGCAAAGAACCTCTTGCTGCGCATGCTGATGGACGTTGCCTGGCGGCCCGTCACCCGGCGCGAGGCGACACTGCCAGGCGCGACCACATCAGCCAGACAAACACGGCGCAGGCGCCACCTGCCGCCAGCCCACATTGCAGCAGCGTCAGCATCACTGCGCGATCAGACATCATCGACCAGCCGCCGATGATCGCCAGCAGCAGCACGATCACCCCGGCCGAGAGCAGACCGCTCAACGCACCGATGCCAACGTGGACCAGCAGGTTGGGCCGGCGCCGGCGATACCACCAGGCGCAGATGCGCGCGCACAGCCATCCCGCCGCGGCGCAGGCAATCACCGGCAACACCAGGCCGTAGGACCAGGCAACGATCAACAACGCGGTCTGTAGGTCGAAACGGGTCAATTGCGCCAGGCCCAGCAGCCCGCCGAGCGGAGGACCGACGATCGCGAACACGCCAACCTGGCCCAGGATCGAATGCCGCACTGCTCCGGACACCTCAGACCTCATGTGCGCTCGCTCGGCCGGGCGGCGACGACCGGTGGCGATTGCGCACCTGACGCCGGCCAGACATCGCGCCGAGCCGAGATCGGCACTGCGTTGCCGCGGCCGCCGACCGAGACGACAGCGAAGCTGCAATCGATTCCCTGCGTCATCTTTTCCTCAGCACAAAAAGAAAAGCACCTAGGCGGATGCCTAAGTGCTTTTGTTTGGTGGGCCGTCAAGGATTCGAACCTTGGACCTATTGATTAAGAGTCAACTGCTCTACCAACTGAGCTAACGGCCCTGAAACTGGTCGCACATTGTATGCGCGTTTTTGCTTGGTTGCAACACCCCGCGATGCATCGGGTCCAACTTTTCCTGCAATCAGTGGGGTGGCTGAGGGGACTCGAACCCCCGACATCTGGAATCACAATCCAGTACTCTAACCAGCTGAGCTACAGCCACCACTGAAACCTACTTCCTACCGCACCGCCGATGGCGCGCCCGACAGGACTCGAACCTGTAACCGCCGGCTTAGAAGGCCGGTGCTCTATCCGGTTGAGCTACGGGCGCCCGGACCGAACTTCGCATTCCCACGCCGTCAAGAGCTCGGAATGGTCGGGGTAGAGGGATTCGAACCCCCGACATCCTGCTCCCAAAGCAGGCGCGCTACCAGACTGCGCTATACCCCGGCGGGACCTTTCAATCCCGAAGGCTGGAAAGGTCGGCTATTTTGGGAATGATTGGCCTTGCTGTCAATCACTCTGTGTAAATCGGACGATCCGGTATCCTCGCGGCATCGCTCGCCAAGTCGGCAGGCATCTACATTTCATGGAGAACACGCATGCGTAGCGGCAATCCCGCCCTTCGGGAATCCACCTTCCTCGACCTCGGTTCCGGCTCGGTAGTCACCCGCGATGGTCAGGCGATGACGCTCAACGGCACCGTCAACAAGACCGGCCTGCTGTTGCTGATGGCGGTGGTCACCGCCGCCTTCGCCTGGTCGCAGTCGATCGGGGCCGATGGCGCTCCGTTGCCTGCCGCGCGGCTGTACATGATCGCCGGCGCGATCGGCGGGCTGGTGTTCGCGCTGGCGACCAGCTTCAAGCCGACCTGGGCCCCGGTCACTGCGCCGCTGTACGCGCTGGTGGAAGGCTTCTTCCTGGGCTCGATCTCGGCAGTCTACGAGGCGCGTTTCAACGGCATCGTGTTCCAGGCGGTCCTGCTGACCTTCGGCACCATGTTCGCGCTGCTGTTTGCCTATCGCAGCGGCATGATCAAGGCCACCGAGAACTTCAAGCTGGGCGTGGTGGCAGCCACCGGCGGCATTGCGCTGGTGTATCTGGCGACCATCGTGCTGGGCCTGTTCGGCGTGCGCATCCCCTTCATCCACGACTCTGGCCTGATCGGCATTGGCTTCAGCCTGTTCGTGGTGGTGGTGGCTGCACTGAACCTGGTGCTGGACTTCGACTTCATCGAAAGCGGTGTCGAACAGGGCGCTCCCAAGCACATGGAGTGGTATGGCGCGTTCGGCCTGATGGTGACGCTGGTGTGGCTGTACATCGAGTTCCTGCGCTTGCTGTCGAAGCTGCAGTCGCGGAATTGAGCGGGGAATCGAGCGTCGGGACTGGAGATTCGTAAGAGCGATTCCACCCAATCCCTGGACTCAACGCAAAAAAAAGGGCGCCTGGGCGCCCTTTCTTTTTTGCTGTCGCCGTGTCGCTCAGAGGCGGCTGGCGATGGCCTTGGCGAAGCCCATGGTGTTGCCGGTGCCGCCCAGGTCGGGGGTCAGCGAATCCTTGGCTTCCAGGGTGGCCACGATCGCTTCGCGCAGGCGCTCGGCGTTCTGCGGCTGACCGATGTGGTCCAGCATCTGCGCGGCACCCAGCAGCAGCGCGCACGGGTTGGCCTTGCCCTGCCCTGCGATGTCCGGCGCCGAGCCGTGCACGGCCTCGAAGATCGCCGCGTCCACACCGATGTTGGCGCCCGGGGCCAGGCCCAGGCCGCCGACCAGACCGGCGCACAGGTCGGAGATGATGTCGCCGAACAGGTTGGTGGTCACAATGATGTCGAACTGCTCAGGACGCATCACCAGCTGCATGCAGGTGTTGTCGACGATCATTTCCTGGAATTCGATTTCCGGGTACTGCGTGGCCACATCGCGCGCCACCTTCAGGAACAGGCCCGAGGTCGACTTGATGATGTTGGCCTTGTGCACCGCGGTGACCTTCTTGCGGCCGGTAGCGCGCGCCAGGTCAAAGGCGTAGCGCACGATGCGCTCGGAGCCCTTGCGGGTGACGCGGGCGCCGGAGAACGCGGTCTCGCCGTCCTCGGACACGGTCTGGCCTTCGCTCAGGTAGGCGCCTTCGGTGTTCTCACGCACCGTGATTAGGTCCACGCCATCGGCGAAACGCGACTTGGTGTTGGGGAACGACTTGGCCGGACGCACGTTGGCGTACAGGTCGAACTTGCGACGCATGGCGACGTTTATCGAACTGAAGCCCTCGCCGACCGGGGTGGTCAGCGGGCTTTTCAGGGCCACCTTGTTCTTGGTGATCGAGGCCAGGGTGGACTCGGGCAGCAGATCGCCGTGCTTTTCCAGCGCGACCAGGCCAGCGTCGGCGTACTCGTAGGTCAGGCCAGCCTGCAGCGCGTCGAGCACGAACAGCGTGGCATCCATGATCTCCGGGCCAATACCGTCGCCGCGGATGACCGTGATTGTCTGCGTCATAACGTTGGGTTTCCGAACTTGAAGGGGGGAGCGCCAGCCGCAATACCCGGCAGAGCGGCGCAAGGAGGTTTCACAGGCAATTATGCCCGATGCCGGTGAAGGCGCCCAAACCGACCTTGGTCTAAGAGCCCCCAGCTGCACACGGCGACCATTCGGCGCAGCGAATGGCGGCAGAAACAGCCGCGCTTACCAGCGCATGCATGCACAACTTCAGTGCAGATGCCCTGAAAGCACCTGCCCCTAGCCAGCGGCCGGTGCCGAAATCGGACCGCGAAGGCCACGCCGCCGAGAACAGGCGGCACGCGCCCTCGCCCACCGTTACGAATCCCGACTCACCACTCCCCCACTCCCGTACCAATCACCCGTGCGCGTGCTGCTCCGGTGCCGGGGCGCCGCCTTCGAGCTGGTCCAGGAAGTCCACCGCGCGCCGCAGATGTGGGATGACGATGGAGCCGCCGACCACCAGGCCGACCGAGAAGGTTTCGAAGAATTCCTCGCGGGTCACGCCGGCCTCCTTGCACTGGGCGACGTGATAGCTGATGCAGTCGTCGCAGCGCAGCACCATCGAGGCGACCAGGCCGAGCAGTTCCTTGGTCTTCACATCCAGCGCGCCGGCCTGGTAGGTCTGGGTGTCCAGCGCGAAGAACCGGCGCACCACCTGGTTCGGCTCGGCCAGGATGCGCTGGTTCATGCGCTGGCGGAATTCGGTGAACTCGCGCAGCCGGTCGTCGCTGCCGCCGCCGGTCTCGCTCATGCCTGGCCGCCTGTGTTGCCGGCCAGCAAGGGCTCGAGCTTGCCGGCCCGGTGCATCGCCATCATGTCGTCGTAGCCGCCCACATGGACGTCACCGACAAAGATCTGCGGCACGCTGGTGCGCTTGGCCAGCGCGACCATCTTGTTGCGCTCGGCCGGGTCCAGGTCGATGCGCACCTCGGTCCAGGTCCGGCCCTTGCTCTTGAGGAAGTTCTTGGCCGCCACGCAGTACGGGCAGATCGCGGAGGAATACAGGGTGATCTGCGGGCCGCTGGCCGCATCCTGCACATTGGTATCTTGGCTCACGGGAAACTCCGTGGTTGGTCTGAGGTCTGACAATGGTACCGGGCGACTGGAATTTCCATGTCGTCACCGCAACACTGTGGATTAACCGATGATTCACGCCATCGCGCCGTGCTGCCCGCATGCTCCGCGCACCACCTGGGAGTTCCACTTGCGCCTGCTACCGCTCGCCACCGCCCTCACGCTGGCCGTTGCCATGGGGGTGGCACCCGCGCAGGAAAACCGCCTGCCCGACATCGGCTCGTCTGCCGGCGAGTTGCTGACCCCGGCGCGCCAGGCCGAGTACGGCAAGATGATGCTGGCCGAGTTGCGCAATTACGACTATGTGCTGGACGACCCGCTGATCACCGACTGGCTGCAGACCATGGGCACCCGGCTCGGCGCCAACAGCGACCAACCGCAGCAGCCGTTTACGTTTTTCATGCTGCGCGACCGCCAGATCAATGCCTTCGCCACGTTGGGCGGCTACATCGCGGTCAATGCCGGGCTGGTATTGACCGCCGAGCGCGAGGACGAGGTGGCCGCGGTGCTGTCGCACGAAATCGCCCACGTCACCCAGCAGCATGTGCTGCGCGGGGTGGAACGGGCGCAGCGCGACCAGATCCCGATCCTGCTCGGCATGCTGGCGGCGGTGGTCGCCGCGCAACAGGCCGGCGGCAATTCCAAGGGCGATGCCACCATGGCCGGCATCACCAGTGCGATGGGGCTGATGCAGCAGCGCCAGATCGACTACACCCGCTCCAACGAATCCGAGGCCGACCGGCTGGGCATCCGCACGCTGGTGCGCAGCGGCTACGACGTGGATGCAATGGCCGGCTTCTTCGAGCGCATGTCGGTGGCGATGCGTGCCAACGAGGGCGGCTACAGCGCGCCGGACTTTCTGCAGACCCACCCGGTCACGGTCACCCGCATCAGCGAGGCCAAGGCGCGCGCCGAGCAGATGAAGAAGAACACCGTGGTGCTGACCACCTCGGTGCCGGGCGGCACGCGCCAGGAACGGGTGGACCCGGCCGACCCGTCGCTGTCCGAACCGCTGAGCCGCAACGGCAACGCACTGCTGCCGTATGCGCTGCGGCTGCCGGTGGATGCGCTGAGCCGCAGCGGCGATCAGCAGAACTTCGACTGGGCCAAGGAACGCCTGCGCGTGCTCAGCGCCACCACGCCGGATGCGGCCATCCGCGAATACGAGACCCTGCGCCGCAGTGCCAAGCACGGCCTGACCGACGCGCAGCGCTACGGGCTGGCGCTGGCGCGCCTGCGCAACAGCGGCGGCCGGCCCGGCGAGCCGGTGGCCGAACTGACCAGCCTGCTGGAAGCGCACCCGGATAACCTGTGGCTGTCCTTGGGGCTGAGCGAGGCGCAGGCGCGGGTGGGCCAGCGCGAGGTGGCCAATGCGCGTTTCGACGCGCTGCTCAAGCAGCTGCCGAACAACCGCGCGGTGGCGCTGACCTATGCCGGCGCACTCAACGAGCAGGCCAGCAAGGAGTCCGGCCAGCGCGCGCGCCAGGTGCTGGAGCCGCTCCTGCATCGCAGCAGCGAAGATCCCCTGTTGCAGCAGACCTACGCACGCGCCTGCGAGCTGTCCGGCGACCATCTGCGCGCCAGCGAGGCCTATGCCGAAGCTGCGTACTTGAACGGACGCCCGGAACAGGCGCTGATCCAGTTGGAAGCGCTGAAGAAGAAAGATCTCGACTATGTGACACGGGCGCGGGTGGATGCACGCATCGCGGCGATCACGCCGACCGTGCTGGAGCTGCGCCGGCAAGGCATCCGCGACCCGGATCTGTCGACGCGCTAGCGCATGTGACGGTTGGCGCAGCGGTCATTCGGGCGTGTGTCGACGAGTTCAGCACCGCGCCTGCCAGTGGCACAGGCCGCTTTGACCACGGCGGCAGCCCTCAGGCATGTCACATTAGAGTCACAAAACCGTAGTCTACTGGCGATCAACCTAAAGCCAGACGGTAAGCCCCGCGTGCAAAAACGCATTCTGATCGTCGATGACGAACCCGCGATTCGCGACATGGTGGCGTTCGCGCTGCGCAAAGGCGAGTTCGAACCCATCCATGCCGGCGATGCCCGCGAGGCGCAGACCGCCATCGCCGACCGCGTGCCGGACCTGATCCTGCTGGACTGGATGCTGCCAGGCACCAGCGGGCTGGATCTGGCACGGCGCTGGCGCAAGGAACAGCTGACCCGCGAGATTCCGATCATCATGCTGACCGCACGCGGCGAAGAGAACGACCGCGTCGGTGGCCTGGAAGCCGGGGTCGACGATTACGTGGTCAAGCCGTTCTCGGCGCGCGAGTTGCTGGCGCGCATCCGCGCGGTGATGCGCCGCACCCGCGAGGACGACGAGGACGGCAGCGTGGCCGTGGGCCGCCTGCGCATCGACGGCGCCGCGCACCGGGTGTTCGCCGGCGATGCGCCGGTGCCGATCGGCCCGACCGAATACCGCCTGCTGCACTTTTTCATGACACATCCCGAGCGCGTGTATACCCGCACCCAGCTGCTGGATCATGTCTGGGGCGGCAGCGTGTATGTGGAAGAGCGCACCATCGACGTGCACATCCGCCGCCTGCGCAAGACGCTGGAACCGTTCGGCCTGGAAAACATGGTGCAGACCGTGCGTGGCTCGGGCTACCGTTTCTCTTCGGCAACCTAGTGGTTGCCGCACAGCCGGTCGGCCCTGCAGGCCGGCCGGCTCGCACGCCTACTGACGCTCCGTGGTAACGCCTTCCATGCCTCAACATATCCGTTCCGCCTGGCTCAAGACGCTCGGCACTCTCGCGCTGTTGCTGGGCGCTGCCGTGCTGGTCGGCGTGCTGATCGAGCATGTGTGGATGGCGTTGACGCTGACCGCGCTGGGGGTGCTGGCCTGGCATTACTGGCGGTTGCGCCAGGTGCTGCAGCGCCTGACCGCGCGCCAGCGTGCCGAGCCCGCCGCCGGGATCGGCGCCTGGAACGAGCTGGATCGCCTGCTCTATCGCAGCCAGGCCGAAATGCGCGCGCGCAAGCGCCGCCTGATCGAGATGCTGCGTACCTACCGCGCCGCCGCGCAGGCACTGCCGGATGCGGTGGTGGTGGTGGATCGCAACAGCCAGCGCGTGCAGTGGTTCAACCGGGCCGCGGGCGGACTGCTGGGGCTGCATCATCCGGGCGATATGGGCGTGTCGGTGGTGGAGCGGTTGCAGCCGTTGCCGCTGGCGCACTGGCTGGCCGCCGGCCGCAATGCCGAGCCCATGCTCGACGCCGCCTCGCCGGTGGATCCGGACCTGCGCCTGAATCTGCGTCTGATCCCCTACTCCGACGATTACTGGCTGCTGGTGGCGCGCGATGTCAGCAAGCTGCTGCGGCTGGAGCAGGTGCGCCGCGACTTCGTGGCCAACGTCTCGCACGAGTTGCGTACGCCATTGACGGTGGTGCACGGCTATCTGGACATGCTCGACCCGGAAGACTTTCCCGATTCGGGCCCGATGCTGGCCGAGATGCGCAAGCAGTCGCAGCGCATGGCGCAGCTGGTCGAAGACCTGCTGACGCTGTCGCGGCTGGAATCGCAGGAAGAACTCGGCGAGGAACACGTGGCGATGGCGCCGATGCTGTCGACGTTGCGGCGCGAGGCCGAAGCGCACAGCCAGGGCCGCCACACCGTGGAAGTGTTCGACGAGGCCGGCGTGGACCTGCTCGGCTCCAACAAGGAACTGCATAGCGCCTTCTCCAACCTGGTCACCAACGCGGTGCGCTACACGCCCGGCGGCGGCACGGTGACGATCCGCTTCGTGCGCGAGGGCGATGGCGCGGCCCTGGCAGTGCGCGACACCGGCTACGGCATCCCCGCCTCGCATCTGCCGCGCATCACCGAGCGCTTCTACCGCGTCTCCAGCAGCCGCTCGCGCGAGAGCGGCGGCACCGGGCTTGGGCTGTCGATCGTCAAGCACATCCTGGGACTGCACCAGGCGCGTCTGGAAATCGAAAGCGAAGTCGGACGCGGGAGCGAATTCTCATGCCATTTTGTCGCTGCGCGCGTCGTGCAGCGCGATCAGTCCCTGCCACTGTCACGTTCGGCGTGATATGTAAGAGGTGCGCGCCGCACCGCGGTGCGATGCACGCGCGCACGACGCGCTACATTGCCTGCGCTGCCCCAGGCGCGCTGCCACGCCGCACACCATCTCCGTCTTGATGACCGATTCCAATGGGCCACGCCAAAGAACTGCACGACGTCACACCTTCCGAGGACATCGCCACCGATCCGTTGCGCGATCCGGCGCTGTACATCAACCGGGAACTGTCGCAACTGGACTTCAATTTCCGGGTGCTGGCACAGGCGTTGGACGAGCAGGTGCCATTGCTGGAACGGCTGCGGTTCCTGTGCATTTCCTGCACCAACCTGGATGAATTCTTCGAGATCCGCGCCGCCACCGTGCGGCATGCGCAGGAGTTCGGCTTGCCGCCGGCGCCGGATGGCCTGAGCCCGACCGCCATCCTCAACGCAGTCCACGACCGCGCCGCCAAGCTGGTCGAACAGCAGTACCACGCATGGAATGAAGTGCTGCGCCCGGCGATGGAAGATGCCGGCGTGGCCGTGCTCAGCCGCACGGCCTGGACCTCGCGTCAGAAGCGCTGGCTGCGGGCGTACTTCCGCAACGAGATCATGCCGGTGCTGTCGCCGCTGGGGCTGGACCCAGCGCATCCGTTTCCGAAGATCCTCAACAAGACCTTGAACATCGTGGTGGTGCTGGAGGGCCAGGACGCATTCGGGCGCGCCGGTCATCTGGCCATCGTGCGTGCGCCGCGCTCGTTGCCGCGCATCATCCAGCTGCCGGCGAGCCTGTCGCCGGAGGGCGCGCAGAGCTTCGTATTCCTGTCCTCGGTGCTGTCCGAGTTCGTCGACGAGCTGTTCCCCGGCATGCAGGTCAAGGGCTCGTATCAGTTCCGTGTCACCCGCAACTCCGAGCTGGTGGTGGACGAGGAAGAAGTCGAGAACCTGGCGCTGGCCTTGCGTGACGAGCTGGTCACCCGTGGCTATCGCCCGGCGGTGCGCCTGGAGATCGCGCACGACTGCCCGGCGCCGATCATGCGCACCCTGCTGCAGAACTTCGGCCTGAACGAAAACGCGGTGTACCGCATCGTCGGGCCGGTCAACCTGAGCCGCGTCACCCAGGTCTACGATCTGGTGCAGCGCCCCGAACTGAAGTATCCGTTGTTCAATCCGCGCACCCTGCGCGACAACGACGGCATCTTCGAGATCGTCAGCAAGGGCGATGTGCTGCTGCATCACCCCTTCGATGCGTTCACTGCGGTGCTGGACGTGATCCGCCAGGCCGCGGTCGACCCGAACGTGCTGGCGATCAAGCAGACGCTGTACCGCACCGGCAAGGACTCGCTGATCGTCGATGCGCTGATCCTGGCCGCGCGCAACGGCAAGGACGTCACCGTGGTGGTGGAGCTGCGCGCGCGCTTCGACGAAGAGGCAAACCTGGGCCTGGCCGACAAGCTGCAGGAAGCCGGTGTGCAGGTGGTGTACGGCGTGGTCGGCTTCAAGACGCACGCCAAGATGCTGCTGATCGTGCGCCGCGAGGGACGCAAGCTCAAACGCTATGTGCATCTGGGCACCGGCAATTACCACAGCGGCACCGCACGCCTGTACACCGACATCAGCCTGATCACCGCGGATGTGGAAATCGGCAACGATGTGCACATGCTGTTCCAGCAATTGTCCGGGCTGGCCCCGCGCATGAAGCTGGAGCAGTTGCTGCAGTCGCCCTTCACCCTGCACGCCGGCGTGTTGAAGCGGATCGAGCGCGAAACGCGGCTGGCCCGCAATGGCCGCCCGGGCCGCATCATCGCCAAGATGAATGCCCTCAACGAGCCGCAGGTCGTGCGTGCGCTCTACACCGCCTCGCAAGCCGGCGTGCAGATCGACCTGATCGTGCGCGGCGCCTGCACGCTGCGCCCGGGCGTCCCCGGCGTGTCGGACAATATCCGCGTGCGCTCGATCGTGGGGCGTTTTCTGGAACATAGCCGCGTGTACTGGTTCGGCAACGATGGCGCGGCAGAGTTGTACTGCGCCAGCGCCGATTGGCTGGAGCGCAACCTGCTGCGGCGCGTAGAGACCTGCTTCCCGATCCTGGACCCGGATCTGGCCAAGCGCGTCTACCGCGAAGTGCTGCAGAACTACCTGGACGACAACGTCAACGCCTGGGAACTGGATGCTGACGGTGTCTATCACAAGCGCATACCCGGCCCTGGCGAGCCTGCCCATTCGGCGCAGATGACCTTGCTCGAGCGGATCTGAAACTGCGCGGGCTTGGCCCCTCACGGGGCCAACGGCCCATCGGCTACCATGCGCCCATGCCAATGCCCTCCCCCACGATCCCGCCCCTGCGCGATGGCGATTTCCTCGCCGCCATCGACTTAGGATCCAACAGCTTCCACATGGTCATTGCGCGCTACCTGATGGGTCAGCTGCGCGTGGTCGATCGCCTGCGCGAAACCGTGCGCATGGCCGACGGCCTGGATGGCAAGGGTGGCATCTCCAACGAAGCGCGCCAGCGTGCGCTCGAATGCCTGGCGCGCTTTGGCCAGCGCATCCGGGAAGTGCCGTCGCTGCGCGTACGTGCGCTGGCCACCAACACGGTGCGTCAGCTGCGCTCGCCGCAGGCGTTCCTGATGCCGGCCGAAACCGCGCTCGGGCATGCGATCGAAGTGGTCAGCGGACGCGAGGAAGCGCGCCTGATCTATCTCGGGGTTGCGCATGCGCAACCACCCAAGCCCGATCAACGCCGGCTGGTGATCGACATCGGCGGCGGCTCGACCGAGTTCATCATCGGCCGCGGGTTCCAGACCCTGGAACGCGAATCGCTGCAGGCCGGTTGCATCGCCAGCACGCGCCGCTTCTTTCCTGGCGGCAAGCTGTCGAAGAAGAAATGGAAGGATGCGCTGACCGAGATCGGCGCCGAGTTCCAGCAGTTCGCCAATCAGTACAAGGCGCTGGGCTGGCACGAGGCGATCGGCTCGTCCGGCACGCACAAGGCCATCGGCGAGATCTGTGCGGCGATGAAGCTCACCAAGGGCGCAATCACCGCCGAGGCGCTGCCGGCGCTGCGCGATGAATTGCTCAAGGCCAAGCGCATCGAAGACATCCAGTTGCCCGGCCTGGCCGCCGAACGCCGGCCGATCATCGCTGGCGGCATCCTGGTGCTGGAAGCGGCGTTCCAGGCCCTGGGGCTGGAGAAGCTGATGGTCAGCAAGGCGGCGATGCGCGAAGGCATCCTCTACGACATGCTCGGCCGCGGCGGCGAGAACGACCCGCGCGACAGCTCGGTGGCCTCGCTGGTGCAACGCTACGGCATCGACGAAGTGCAGGCGCAGCGCGTGGAAGCCACGGCCTGCCGCCTGTTCGACCAGGTCTGCGAATCCTGGCAGCTGGATGGCGACGACGCGCAGGTGTTGCGCCGCGCTGCGCGCCTGCACGAGCTGGGCCTGATCATCGCGCACAGCCAGTACCACGTGCACGGCAGCTACATTCTGGAGCACTCGGACATCGCCGGTTTCTCGCGCCAGGAGCAGCAGGTGCTGGCATCGCTGGTGCGCACGCACCGCCGCAACGTGCCCAAGACCGCGTTCGATGCGCTGCCGGACCGCCTGCTGCTGCCGACCCGGCGCAAGGCCGCGCTGCTGCGGCTGGCGGTACTGCTGCATCGCGCACACGAATCGGACCCGATTCCGACCCTGGAACTCACCGCCGATGACACCCGCCTGTCATTGATCCTGTCGCAAAGCTGGATCGACTCGCGCCCGCTGCTGCGCGCCGACCTGATCGGCGAAGTCGAAAGCATGGCCGGGCTGGGGATCGCGTTCAAACCGTTTGTGACCTGAGGCCTGTGGCCTCAGGCGGGATTTGGGATTTGGGATTCGGGATTCGTTGACCGCGGCACGTGATGTATTGCGTACTCGCCCAGATGCGCGAAGATCGCTTTTGCGAATCTCCAATCCCGAATTCCTAATCCCGTCGCACTTGTCACCGCCGCGACTTATACGCGCAACATCCATGCCATCGCCCTCCCGGAAGCTAGCGAAAACCGGAGAACGGGTATGCGCTACGCGATCGTTACCGAAACCTATCCCCCCGAAGTCAACGGTGTTGCACTGACCGTGCACGGGCTGGAAACCGGCCTGCGCGCACGCGGACACCAGGTGGACGTGGTGCGTCCACGACAGAGCGGCGATACCGATGCGGCCACCGCCCTGCTGGTGCGCGGCGCGTCGCTGCCGCGCTACCCGGGACTGAAATTCGGATTGCCGGCAACCCAACGCCTCGTTCGTCATTGGCAAATCACGCAACCGGATGCGGTCTATGTGGCCACGGAAGGCCCCCTGGGCTGGTCGGCAATGCGTGCGTCACGCCGGCTCGGCATTCCGGTCGCCACCGGCTTCCATACCCGCTTTGACGAGTACCTGCCCGACTACGGTGCCGCCTGGCTGCAGGGCACTGCGCTGCGCTGGATGCGCCGCTTCCACAATCAGGCCGAGGCGACCCTGGTACCCACGCGCGAGCTGCAGCAGTTCCTGCGCGACGGCGGCTTCCAGCGCGTGCAGTTGCTGGCACGCGCGGTAGACAGCCAGCAGTTCGATCCGGCCCGCCGCGATCCGGCCTTGCGTGCCGAATGGGGCATCGAGGGCGAAGGCTTCGCCGCGATCTATGTCGGACGCATCGCCAACGAAAAGAATCTGCCATTGGCGATTCGCGCGTTCCGCAAGCTGCAGCAGATCCGCCCGAAGGCGCGCTTCGTCTGGGTGGGCGATGGCCCGGCACGCGAAAGGATCGCGCACGAAAATCCGGACTTCATCTTCTGCGGCATCCAGCGCGGCGAGGCGCTGGCGCGCCACTTCGCCAGCGGCGATCTGTTCCTGTTCCCCAGCCGCAGCGAGACCTTCGGCAATGTGACCCTGGAGGCGATGGCCAGTGGTGTGGCCACCGTGGCCTTCGACTACGGCGCCGCACGCGAGTATCTGCGCAGCGGCCACAGTGGTGCGGCAGTGGAGAACGAGGAGGCGTTCATCCAGGCGGCCGTCGCACTCACCGACGACGATGCGATGCGCCAGCGCCTGGGTGCGGCGGCCGCACAGGCGATGAAGAAACTGCATCCGGACAACGTGGTCTCCGACTTCGAGGCCTTGCTGATGGGCATCACTGCGGCACGGGGGCGTTATGTCGGCAACGCGGCTTGAACTTCTGCGCGGTCACGAAGCGCGCTGGTGCCGGCGCGCCAACCACTGGTGCCGGCGCCACCCGGTGCGGCGCGCATTCGCCACCATCAGCAGGCTCGGCGATGGGGTGTTCTGGTACAGCCTGATGGGCTTGCTGGTGCTGCTCGACGGCATGGACGGCGTGCGTGCATCTGCGCACATGGCCGCCACCGGCGTGCTCGCGCTGACCTTGTACAAATCACTCAAGCGCTGGACGCGTCGGCCACGCCCGTACGCGGCCGACGTGCGCATCCGCGCCTGGGTGGCGCCGCTGGACGAGTTCAGTTTTCCGTCCGGCCACACCTTGCATGCGGTGTCCTTCAGCATCGTGGCACTGGCGTACTACCCGTGGCTGGCGCCCCTGCTGGTGCCGTTCTCGGCCGGCGTGGCGCTGTCGCGCGTGGTGCTGGGCCTGCACTATCCCAGCGACGTACTCGCTGCCACCGCGATCGGCGTGCTGCTGGCCAGCCTGTCGCTGTGGGGATTGCCGGTGTTGCTCGGCTGAGGATTGAGCTCTGTCATCGCAGCATCTGCCCGACCAGGCCGGTGATCCTCTCGTTGTCGCAGCCGGCCATTCACCCGGCACTCGCTCCGCGATGCAACGTTCCACCGATTCCCGATTCCCGATTCCCGTCCCGCGCTCCCGCCGTACAATGGCGCAATGACGACCCTGTTCATTTCCGACCTGCATCTGGATCCGGCCCGGCCGGCGATCACCGAGCTGTTTCTGGACTTCCTGCGCACGCAGGTGCCCGGTAGCGACGCGCTCTACATCCTCGGCGATCTGTTCGAAGCCTGGATCGGCGATGACACGCCATCGACCGCTGCCGATGCGGTGGCTGTGGCGCTGCATGCGGTGGCCGATAGCGGCGTGCCGGTGTTCTTCATGCCGGGCAACCGCGACTTCCTGGTTGGCGAGGCGTACGCACAACGTGCGGGCTTCCGCATCCTGCCCGACCCCACCGTGGTCGATTTGTACGGACACCCGACCTTGCTGATGCATGGCGATCTGCTGTGCACCGACGACACGGCATACCAGGCGTTCCGTGCGCAGACGCGCGATCCGGTCTTTCAGGCGCAGTTCCTGGCGCAGCCGCTGGCCGCGCGGGTGGCCTTCGCGCAGCAGGCGCGCGCTGCCAGCCAGGCGCGTCATGCAGAACTCAAGCAGGGCGACCAATCGCGCTTCGAGACCGTCACCGATGTCACCCCGGCCGAAGTGGAGGCCACCTTCGTGCGGTATGGCCTGGACCGCCTGATCCATGGTCACACCCATCGCCCTGCAATCCACACCCTGCAGGCCGGCGGCCAGACCTGCACACGCATCGTGCTGGGTGACTGGTACGAACAAGGCTCGGTGTTGCATGTGGATGCCGACGGCGTGTCGCTGGAGCAGCTGACGCTTTGACATGGCTGACAGCAGGTGACGAGCGGCCAGCTCGACGCAGGCCGCTCGCCCGGCACCCGTTTGCAAGCGACAGACCGCGATGGGCACGGGCCGCGCCATCTGCAGGTGAGCGCCGTGGTTTCGAGATCAGGCCTGCGCACGCTCGGCGTGCTGCTCACCCGTGCTGGAATGCAGATAGATGCGTCGACGCGTTGTCGGCACGCCTGATCGCGCCAGCCTGCTGATACGTAACCGCACGGTCCATGCAGTCTCCAGACGCATCACTGCAGGCTGCGCGCATGCTCGGCGTAGTCGACAAAGTCGGCATTGACTATGTCGTACCAGAGCACCGTGCCATCGGCCTGCACGCGGAAACGATCGCGCACCGGGTTGGTCTGCGGATCGCCGGGGCACTCGTTGCCATGCCGCTCGCGCACTGCAAAGTCGAACGCATCCGCTGCGGGCTCAGCGTCGTCTTCGTCGACGATGCTGATGCAGTTGTCTGGATAGAAATGGTCGTTCTGCAGGCGGGTTTCCAGCACATCCAGCGCGCGGGCGCGGGCATCGTTGCCGGTCGTGGCTGCCGGCGCGGACACCGCCGGTTTGGGTGGCGCAGGGGCCGGGTCGGCAGGTTGCTGTTTGCAGCCGGCAACTGCCAGCGCGACCAGGCACAGCGCCGCATAACGCAGGGACTTGGACATGGGTGTTCCGCTCCGCAGGACACGCCGGCAGCTGCCGGCAGTGCCTCTAGTCTGCGCGATCGCTGCGCCTGCGTGTAGCGGCAAAGGCCCGGCACCTGCGTGCCGGGCCCGACGACGGAAGGATCGGCTTGGTCCTCAGCGGAAGCCGGCGATGGTGGCCTTGGTGTTGACCAGCACGCGCTGGTTGTCGGCGGTGCTGGCGTTGCCCATGGGGACGCCGTTGTAGCTGATGTTGGGGTTGGACCAGTAGTTCAGGCGCGGGCAGCTGCTGCTGCAGTCGTAGGCCATGATGGTGCGCCAGCTGTTGCCGTAGCGATAACCGTGCCCGTACGCATATGGCGAGGTGCTCGGGTCGTTGGTGGCGTCGTGACGGGCGCTCTGCAGATGGCCGATTTCATGCGCGAAGCTGTAATAGCCGGTGGCGCAATCCCAGTACACCGAGGCAAACGCGGTCGCTGCGGTTGAGCCGATGCCCGATGCCAGGCCGCAGTAACTGCTGTTGTTCAATACGATCACGCCCACATCGGCGGTGTAGGTGTTGCGGCTGGTGTGGATGCTGTCCATGTAACCGTCGTTGGTCACGCGGAAGCGCTGCAGGTCGGTAGTGAAATTGCCGGTTTCGCTGTAGCTGGTGGTCTCGTAACGCGCCAGCTGCAAGGTGATGCCGACATTGCTGTTGATGTAGCCCTGGTTGGCCTCGGCCACTGCCAGTTGCACCAGCGACTGCATGTTGCCGCCGTAGGCGGTCACCGCCTGATTGGTGGCCACCACCAGCACGCGGATGGTCGCCGGGCTGCCCGACGATGCGGCGGCCGCGGTAACGCGCCCGTCGCTGGGCATGTCGATCTTCGGCAGCAGGCTGTATTCGGCCGGGTGTTCCTGCGGCAGGCGGCTTTCTTCCACCTGCACCAGCACATGACGGCCATCGGCGAGCGGGCGCAGCCGATACAGCTTGCCGGCGTAACGGATGGTGCCGGTGACGGTATCGCCGCTGCGCACCAGGATGGCCGAGTTGAGCGGATCCACACCCGACAGCGTACGGGCACGGGTACCGGCGCGCGGGCCGAGATTGCCGTACCACACGCTATCGCCGCCTTCCAACGCATCGACCTTGGCCTGGGTGGCGGTGATGGTCTGGCCGTCCAGCTGCAGCTCCAGCAGCTTTTCCGAGGCGGTGACGGCACCGGCGTCGAGCTGGACCACCTGCGCGTTGGCGGTGGACGGTGCGCTGAGCAGGCGCTGCAACGAGGGTTCGGCAGTGGCGGTGGCGCTTGCGCTGCGGCTCAACGCAGGGCCGGATTGATACAGCGGCTTGCCGGCAGCAGCGGCCGAACCGGCCAGACACATGGCGATCAGACCCACCGTGGTGCACATCGACTTCGACTTCATCGTCTCTCTCTCCTTAGACATGGAAGTAACGGATGTGAAACACCGGGCCCCTGCCCCCGGGACGCCATTAAGGCGCGCCGGGCCGTGCCGATTGCAAGTTGTTACAAAAGAAAATTACAGTTTTGTGATGTCTGCCGTTGAATGGATGCGATTCCGGCAGCTGCGCGGCAGGACCCAGCGCACAGTCCGGCGATCGAAGGCGCGTTACCGCGCAGGTGGCCTGTCGCGTTTGGCGGTAGCCGGCGCGGGGCACGACGTCATGACGAAGGGATGCGGTACGCATCGCCCCAGTGCGCAGTACCGCAGCACGCCACCGCCACCGAGCGTTCGTTCTGCCGCGCAATGCGCTCGGTACTTCATGAGCAAGGCTGCGCACATCAACCAGCGTGGCGTCGGTGCGAGCCAATTTGATATCTGCTCCGCAAGCGGCGATCAACAGATCGCGCACTGCAGCCCGCCCGCGCATTCACCACCGGCGGCTCAGCCGGCCTGCTCCACCAGATCGGCCAGTTCGTCCTCATCGAAGCCGGCAAGCAGCCGCGCCTGCAGATTGAACGGCCCATGCAGGTAACCACCGGCGTACTTGTGCAGCAGCGCCTTAAAGCGCGCGCGCGGCTCGATGCCGGCCTGCGCGCAATACCAGCGGTACCAGCGCGAGCCGGCCGCCACATGCGCCACCTCTTCGCGCAGGATGGTGTCCAGCACATCGGCAGTGGCGGTATCGCCGAGCGAGCGCAGCTTGACGATCATCGCCGGTGTCACATCCAGCCCGCGCGCTTCCAGCACGCGCGGCACCAGCGCCATGCGTGCCAGGCCGTCATGTGCGGTTTTCTCGCACATTTCCCACAGGCCGTTGTGCGCGGCGAAGTCGCCGTAGTCGTGGTCGTGCGCCTGCAATCGCGCGCGCAGCAGCATGAAGTGGCGCGATTCGTCGTCAGCCACGCCAACCCAGTCGGCATAGAACGCCGCCGGCAACCCACGGAAGCGATACACCGCATCCCAGGCCAGGTCGATGGCGTTGAGCTCGATATGCGCGATGGCGTGGATAAAGGCGGCGCGGCCTTCCGGGTTGCCTAGCCCACGCCGCGGCACCTCGCGCGGATGCACCAGCACCGGCCTTGCAGGTCGGCCAGGCATGCGGATCGGCTCCGGGGGCGCCGCCTGCGGCGGTGGCAGCGGCAACGTGCCGGCACGGAACGCGGCCGCATGTCGCTGCGTCAACGCAACCTTCTGCAGCGGATCGGCCGCTTGCAGGCAGGCGTGTGCGGCTTGCAGAAGATCCATCGTGTCCATCACTCCGTCGTTGCGGTAGCCGCCAGATCGACAACTGGCGCTTCGATCTGCAGCGGCGATCGAGACCCCCACGCAGCCGTCGCAGGTGCGGTCTGCGAACAACCAGCAGCTGGCACCACTATCGAACCAGCGCGGCGCACCGACTTGTCGATCGGCGGCAATCAAATCGCGCGATCACCACGCAGGTACTCCTGCGTGGCACAGCGGCTCTAGGCCACGTCTGGGTAGCGCCGAGCTGCAGCGCTACCGCACAGCCTCACGCGCGGCGACGCTTCTTGGCATCGTCCGAGCGCAATTGCTGGATGCGTTCGAAATAGCCTGGCTCGATGCCGGTGATGTACTCGCCGTTGAAGCACGAGGAATCGAACTGCTGGATGTCCGGGTTGCCTTCGCGCACGGCCACCTCCAGGTCTTCCAGATCCTGGTAGATCAGCCAGTCGCAGCCCAGGAATTCCTGGATTTCCAGCTCGCTGCGGCCATGCGCGATGAGTTCTTCGGCCGCCGGCATGTCGATGCCGTAGATATTGGGGTAACGCACCGGCGGCGCGGCCGAGGCCAGATACACCTTGCGCGCACCGGCATCGCGCGCCATCTGCACGATCTGCCGGCTGGTAGTACCGCGCACGATCGAATCGTCGACCAGCAGCACCACGCGGTTGCGGAACTCCAGGTGGATCGGATTGAGCTTGCGCCGCACCGATTTCTGCCGCTCGCCCTGCCCCGGCATGATGAAGGTCCGGCCCACGTAGCGATTCTTGACGAAGCCCTCGCGGTACTTCACCCCGAGCACGTTGGACATCTCCAGCGCCACATCGCGCGAGGTGTCCGGGATCGGGATGATGGTGTCGATATCATGGTCCGGGCGCAGCCGCAGGATCTTCTCGCCCAGCTTCAGGCCCATGCGCATGCGCGCCTTGTGCACCGAGATGTTGTCGATCATCGAATCGGGACGCGCGAAGTACACGTACTCGAAGATGCACGGCGCGTTGACGGTCGGCGCAGCGCAGACTTCCGAAAACAGCTCGCCGCGCGCGGTGATCACCATCGCCTCGCCGGGGCGCACGTCGCGCACGCGCTGGTAGCCGAGGATGTCCAGCGCGGCCGATTCGGAGGAGACGATGTATTCGGTGCCTTCGGCATGCTCGCGCTTGCCCAGCACCAGCGGACGGATGCCGTGCGGGTCGCGGAAGGCGACCAGGCCCAGGCCCAGCACCACGCTGACCACCGCATAGCCGCCCTTGCAACGGCGGTGTACGCCGGCCACCGCGCGGATCGCCGCCTCGGGCGTGAGCATGCGCTGCGCGTCCAGCTCGTAGGCGAACACGTTCAGCAGCACTTCGCTGTCCGAATCGGTGTTGATGTTGCGGCGGTCGGCTTCGAACACCTGCTGGCGCAAGGCCTCGGTGTTGATCAGGTTGCCGTTGTGCGCCAGCGCGATGCCGTAGGGCGAGTTGACGTAGAACGGCTGCGCCTCGTCCATGCCTTCCGAGCCTGCGGTCGGGTAGCGGCAATGCGCGATGCCGACCCGGCCTTCCAGCACCGCCATCTTCTTTTCGTCGAAGACGTCGCGTACCAGCCCGTTGGCCTTTTGCACACGCAGGCGCGTGCCGTCTGCGGTGGCGATGCCTGCGGCGTCCTGCCCACGATGCTGCAGGACGGTCAGGCCGTCATAGAGCTGCCCGGCGACGTTCTGGTTGCCGACAATACCGACGATGCCACACATGGTGCGCGTTCTCCGCTACGGCTTGCGCCGTTACTGTGAAGGGGGCCGTGCCTGGCCTTGGGACTCGACCCGAGCCGGGTCGCTTTCTCCGCCGCGAACCTGCGCCGGATCGATATTGGCCGGCATCGCCTGCGCCGGATCGCGTCCGTCGCTGGCGGCTTTACCGGGTTGCCCGAGCGCACGCGTGATGGTGTCGCTCAGACCGGACCCGGACAGCGCCTTGCCCAGATCCGTATTATCGCCTGCCGAGGGCAACTTCCCCAACTCCGTTGGCAAGTTGCCGAGTTCCATTGATGGCATGTCCATCGACGGCATCCGCCAGGCCGGCAGTTGCGCCCGCATCCAGCTCGCGCCCGGCGACAGCATCGGCATCAGCATCGACTGGCGCCAGGACGGCTCGCGCGGCAGCGGCGTGAAGCTCATCAGTAGCACCAGCACGCTGGCGAGGAAACCGCCGCGCACCAGACCCAGGCCGAACCCGAGCATGCGGTCCATCCCGCCCAGGCGCACCGCATCCACGCCGGCGCGGATCACCATGCCGATCACCGCCACGGTGATCAGCACGCCGACGAACACCATCGCGTAGCCGCCGAACGATTCGGTGGCCGACGGATGCTTGCCGTCGGCGATCCAGCGCGCGGCCGGCCCGCCGAACTGGAACGTCGCCCAGCCGGCCAGCAACCACGACAGCGTGCCGACCACGATCGCGACAAATCCGCGCAGCAGGCCCAACAGGGCCGACACCAGGATGATGACGCCCAGCACCATGTCGATCATTGCCCACTTCTCCGCGCGGCGCGTGCGCCGCTGGTCCAACCTGGCTCGGTGTTCATTGCGCTCCCCTCCATGGGTGTGAGGCGATCAGGAAATCCGCTCGCCGCTGGCGATACCACGCAAGCGGCGATCAGGCGGGCTGCGGACGAGCCGCACTGCACGTAGCGAACCAACCGGCATGCCGATCTCCGCCATGCACCGCGCCCGCCCGATGGAGGCGCAATGGTTTACGGATGCGGACGCACCATGCCGGAAATGCCGACCTTGGCCGCCACCTGCGCACGCAACTGTTCGGCATCGCCACGGTTGGCCACCGGGCCGACTCGCACGCGGTTGAGTGCGCCCTTGTCGGTACGCACCTGTTCGACGAAGGCACTGAAACCGGCGGCGCGCACGCGGTCGCGCAAGGCGTCGGCGTCTTCGGCGCGCCCGAAGGCGCCCAACTGCACCGCAAATCCGACCGAACTGGCCGCAGGGGCTGCCGGCGCGGCAGGCGCCGCGACAACCGGCTTGGTCGGCTCGGGCTTGGCCGGCTCCGTTTTCGCCACCTCCGGCTTGGCCGGAGCGGGCTTGGGCGCTTCGGCCGGCTTGGGCGCGGCGGCCACCGGCTTGGCGGGCTCCGGCTGCAGGCTTTCGGTCTTGGTCGGTGCG
The DNA here is from genome assembly GCF_056725285.1 of Xanthomonas sp. NCPPB 1826. NCBI lineage: Bacteria > Pseudomonadati > Pseudomonadota > Gammaproteobacteria > Lysobacterales > Lysobacteraceae > Xanthomonas > Xanthomonas sp. NCPPB 1826. The sequence continues at coordinate 1,258,720 of NZ_CM161521.1, read as the reverse complement.
GCGGTGCTGGCGGCGGCCACGCTGCTGCTCGGCTTTGCGGCCGGCGCCGGCGTCGGTGTGCTGGCTGCAGGCGCCGGCGCGGCGGAATTGGCATCCAGCGTCACCACCTGGGCGTTGACGTCGCTGCGCACCTTCACTGCCTGCAGGCGCGCCGATTCGGCCTGCGCCTGGTCGACATACGGCCCCACGCGCACGCGCCAGGCCGGGCGGCCGTTGATCTGGGTCTTTTCGCTGAAGCCGGGCAGCTGCGCCTGCTTGAGCCGCGCCAGCACCGCGTCGGCATCGGCGCTGGTGGCATAGGCGCCGAAGTTGACCGCGTAGTTGCCGGCCGCCACCTCAGGCGCCGACGGCGCGCTGGACGGGTTGGCCAGATCGGCCGCGTCCGGGTTGTCCTGCACCGCAGCCGGCGCCGAGGCGGTGGCGCGCATGCCCAGCGCGCCACCGGCCGGCGCATCGCCCGGGGTGACCAGCGGCAATTCGCGGGTTTCGAACTCGCCATTGGCCGGTGCGGCAGGCGCCTCCAGCGGCACATCGGCCACGCCGCTCGACGGCGCAGGGCCCTTGACCAGCATCGGCAGGAAGATCACGGCAAGCGCCACCAGAACGATGGCGCCAATCAGTCGCTGTTTCAGAGCAGTATCCACGTAATGAGACGAGAGGCGGCGTGGCGGGGTGCCGCGGCGATTATAAGGCCGCAGCCGGGCTACCGACCCGGGTGGACTGAACGAAGTGCGTTTAGGGCGTCGGCAACGGTATGAAACGAGCCGAACACCAGCACCCGATCGCCCGGTGAGGCCTGCGCCAGCACCGCGCGCAGTGCGCCCGCCACATCGCCATGGCAGGCCGCCTGCGCTGCGGCACTGCCCTGCAGCCGGGCCTGCAAGGCCTGCGCCGACTGCCCCCGCGCACCGTCCAGCCCCGCCAGAGCCCAATGGTCGACCTGCGCGGCCACCGCCTCCACCACGCCCAGCACATCCTTGTCCGCCAATGCGGCGTAGATCGCATGGGTGCTGCCGGTGTGCGCCTGCGCTCCCAGTGCATCGGCCAGCGCGCGCGCAGCCTGCGGGTTGTGGCCGACATCCAGCAGCACCTGCACGCCATCGATGTCGCTGCGCTGCAGGCGCCCGGCCACCCGTGCATTGGCAATGCCCTGCGCCCAGGCGGCATCGGGCAGTTCCACCGGCAAGGCCTGCAACGCGGCGATCGCCGCGGCGGCGTTGGCCAGTTGTACCGGCGCCTGCAAGGCCGGCATCGGCAGCTCCAGGGTCACCGCGACATCGCGCCAGCGCCACCGCGGCGCGTCCGGGTGCTGCGCCTCGATCGGCTCGAAGAAATAATCGCTGCCGGCGCGGATCGCATTGGCGCCCAGCTGGTAGGCCCGCCGCAACACGCTCGACGGCGGGTCGATTTCGCCCAGCACCACCGGCTTCCAGGCGCGGATGATGCCGGCCTTCTCGGTTCCGATCGCCTCGCGGTCTTCGCCCAGCCAATCGGTGTGGTCGATATCCACGGTGGTGATCACCGCCACATCCGAATCAATGATGTTGACCGCGTCCAGGCGCCCGCCCAGGCCGATTTCCAGCACCGCCAGGTCCAGCCCGGAGCGCTGCAGCAGCCACAGCGCCGCCAGCGTGCCGTATTCGAAATACGTCAGCGCGGTCTGGCCACGCGCCGCTTCGACGGCGGCAAAGGCGTCCACCAGTTGCGCGTCGCCGGCCTCGTTGCCGTCGATGCGCACGCGCTCGTTGTAGCGCAGCAGATGCGGCGAGGTGTAGCTGCCCACCTTCCAGCCGGCGGCCTGCGCGATCGCCTCGATAAAGGCCACGGTGGAGCCCTTGCCATTGGTGCCGCCTACGACAATGACATGCCTGGCTGGCGCTTCAATCTGCAACCGCGCAGCGACCTCGCGCACGCGCTCAAGGCCCATGGCGATGTTCTGCGGATGCTGTTGCTCGATGTAGGCGAGCCAGTCGGAGAGGGAGTCGGTTGCGTTCACGGTCAGGGCTGCGCGAGAAGAACCGCATTATCGCCGTTTGCCGGCGTGCCAGGCACATCACCAGGCATGCCGGCAGATCGCGTGCTGTCGCATGGGCCGACAGGGTGCGCGCGCCTCAGCCAGCAACTGGAGGAGCGCTGTCGTCCGCAGTCAAGGGACATCGGAAATGGACGCAATGCGCATGCCCAACACGGAGCGTTGACCGCGCAACAGCACCGAGACGCGCTGCTCGGGATGACGCCGATACTGCGCTTCGTCGATGCACAGATGGCCCGGAAAACGATGCGCGAGCGGCCCGCCACTCAACCGGTATTTGCACGCTCGCGCCCCGGGCATGGCGGCGGTCTGCATGACATGCGTTTCTTCGAAATCGACGCCGGCGATGCGGGTGTAGATCAAGGGCCCACCTCTGGTCAGCACCAGCCAGCACAGCAATCCCAAGAGCGGCGGCGCCAGGCAGAGCGCCAGCACGGTGTTGAAAAGCTGCTTGCCAACGACCGCCTTCCACCCGCCGATGCGATAGGCCGGCGCGACGATCGATACCGTCAGACCGCTTCCCAGCAGCACCATCTGCGCTATCCAGGCCCGACCGGACAGGAAAGGCGCGGGAATGAAGTCGGAGAACGCTCCCAGCGCCAACAGGCCGGACACGCTGCCAAAAACAGCGTAGCGAAGCGCCCTGGGCCACCTGGCAATTGTGCCGATATCACAGGCCACGGTCTCATCCAGCGTCCGTGCCGGGCGTTGTCTTACAGCGCCCGATGCTTGGCTTCACCAAAAAACGGCGTGTGGTGCGCGCAGTCGTTGAGCCGCACCACTTCCAGGTGATCCACGTCCTCGCCTTCGAGCAGGTTGAGCGTGGTCGGCGCCTGGCGGAAGGTCCACAGCCGGGACAGCGGCAGGCCCAGGATCTTGCACAGGATCACGCGGTTGACCGCATCGTGCGCGACCACCAGCAAAGTATCGGCCGCGCCCAGGCCTTCGGCCGCGCGCGCCAGGCCGCGCCAGCTGCGGTCCAGCACCTGCCGCAGGGACTCGCCGCCGGGCATCAGCACAGTATCGGGCTCGTCGCGCCAGGCGCGCAGACGTGCCGGATCCTTGTCGTTGATCTCGCTGGCCAGCAGGCCTTCCCATTCGCCGTGGGCGATTTCCTGCAGGTCTGCATCGGTCTGCAGCAGGCTTTCGCGGTTGCTGCCCAGCGCCAGCCTGGCGGTGGCCTGCGCACGCGACAGCGGCGATGCCACCGCGCGGGTGATCTCCAACGATTGCAGACGCGCGCCGAGGGCGGCGGCCTGGCCTTCGCCGACCGGCGACAGCGGGATATCGATCTGGCCCTGGTAACGGCCTTCGGCGTTCCACGGCGTCTCGCCGTGACGGGCAAGCAGGATGCGCATGCGCGAGAGATTCCTTGGGGAAGGGGCCGGCTCGCCGCAGCGAAACGGGAGCGCATGATAACCCCTCCCGCTGCGGTGCCGGCCGCCCGCGTCGGCACACGCCGAGTTCCGGCAACAGCTGCGATGCCGGGGCGACTCCGGCATGACCCAGCGCAAATACCGGCTATCCACGGCGATCGTGCGGGTCATCGCCGGATCGAAGATCCCGTTGCGGCTCACCAACGCCCGGTTGCCGTCGAGGCCAGGCCAACCCGCCTGTCCTGCGCGTCCATCACCGGCGCGCCCCGGCGCCGGCTCAGGCGCGCCCGAATGCCGGATCGCTGCGGCTGGGCCTGCCGGTTTCCAGATGCCCGGCCAGGCGGCGGCGGAATGCCGCGCCCGGTTGTTCCAGCACCACGTCGTACCAGTGATCACTGGCAGCAAGCGCCAGACGCACGGTCTGGCGCTGACCTGCGGCCAGGTGCAGCGAGCGCGCGGTCGGGTCTGCATAGTCCAGCGCGCGCAGTTGCAGCGTGCACGGTTGCTGCCCGGTATTGCCGATGTCCAGCACCAGCACCTCGCCGTCCTGCCGCGCCTCCAACCAAGGCGCTGCCGATTGCGTCCCGGCCGCAGCGAGGTCGCCGGCGAATTCGCGCAGGAAGCCATTGGGTCCATGCACGCTCAGCGCATAGCCGCCGTTGTGCGCAGCGCCGACCGGTACATCGTCGAGCCGGGTGCCGGGCAACACGGTGTAGTACCACGGGCCGCCGCTTGCAGCGCTGGTGTAGACGTTGAACGCGGCCGCCGCAGCGCCACTGTTGACGAACTGCAGTTGCACGCCGCTGTCGCCCTGCTCGCGCGCATGCACCTGCAAGGCATACGGCAGCGCGCGCGCCGGACGTTGTCCCGGCTCCTGCCGCGGCATGCTGGCCTGGGCCGGCGGCACCGGTAGCGGCTTGTTGCGCACCGCGGCGGTGCGCGCGCGGTAGTCGTCGACCGACGGCAATGCGCGCAGTGCCGAATCGTCCGGCTTGCGGAAATCGAACACGCTGGTCAGATCGCCACTGACCGCGCGACGCCACGGGCTGATGTTGGGTTCGGCCACACCGAAGCGGCGTTCCAGCAAGCGCAGCACCGAGGTGTGATCGAACACCTGCGAATTGACCCAGCCACCGCGCGTCCAGGGCGAGATCACCAGCATCGGCACGCGGATGCCCAGCCCCATCGGCACGCCCTCGTAGACCTCCCCGCGCGTATCGACATTGCTGCGCCCCATGCGCGCATCCAAAGCCGGCAGCGCTGCGGGAACGTGATCGAAGAAGCCGTCGTTCTCGTCGTAGTTGATGATCAACGCGGTCTTCGCCCACACCTGCGGGTTGGCGGTGAGCGCGTCGATCAGGCGCGCCACCAGCGATTCGCCATAGGCCGGCGGCGCTTCCGGATGCTCGCAGTACGCGGTGGGCGGCACGATCCAGGACACCTGCGGCAAGCGATCGGCCTGCACGTCGGCGGCGATTGCGGCGATCAGATGATCGGCCTGCGTGGTGGCGGCATTGTCTGCAGTGGACCCGGGCACGCAGGCACGTGCACGTCGATAGCGTTCGTCGCTCGGGTGCAGATCGCGGTAGTGCGAAAAATACGCCAGCGAGTTGCAGCCGAAGTTGTCGTACTCCTGGTATACGCGCCAGTCCACACCTGCGGCCTGCAGGCGCTGCGCATAGGTGGTCCAGTCCATCGCCGCATAACCAGGCTTGTCGCGCGCCATGTCGGCGGTCCAGTTGCCGTCGTCGGCATTGGTCACCGCCTGCGCGCCGAGGTTGCCCACGCTTGGGCCGCTGGTGCCGGTGAACAGATACATGCGATTGGGATTGGTCGGCCCGTGCAGCGAACAGAAATAGCCATCGCAAATGGTGAACGCATCGGCCAGTGCGTGGTAGTACGGGATGTCGTGACGCTGGAAATATCCCATCGTCAATTCACCCTTGTACGGCACCCAGGCATCGTACTCGGCCCAGCGCGCCGGGTCCTGCCCGTGGCCGGCTTTCCACGAGTGATCCAGGCTCTTGATCAACGGCGCGCAGGTGCTTTGCGAATCGAAAGCAAACGGCAGCAGGCGACGACCATCGGCGGCCGGCTGGCTCCATACCGGGTGACCGTCGCGCAGCTGCAACGGGCGCGGATCGCCGAAGCCGCGCACGCCGCGCAGCGCACCGAAGTAATGATCAAAGGAGCGGTTTTCCTGCATCAGGATCACCACGTGTTCGATGTCGCGCAGCGTGCCGGTGCGCGAGTTGGCCGGCAGCGCGAGTGCGCGGCCGATCGAGGACGGCAAGGCGCCGGCGGCGGTCAGTGCGGCGACGCGCTTGAGGAAATCGCGTCGCGAGGGGGAGGACGTCATGGCTACTGGACCTGCAAGAAATACATGTACATCGCCGCGCAGTGCGGCCGGGTACGACACGTATAGCGGGCAAGCACGACAGTTTTGCGACAGCCACCGTCATCAATGTTTCATACGTCGTTGACACCCTGCGTCGCGAAACGCCGGTCCTGCACCGCGCGTTGCCCTCAGCCGTGCTCGAACAGGATTCCCCCATGACTTCCGCTCGCCGTTTTCATGTCACTCCGCTGGCGCTTGCCCTGGCCGCGCTGCTCCCCGCCATCGCCTCTGCTGCCACACCGGCGGCCGATCCGGTTGCCGTTGCAGATGCGCCGGTAGCCGATGCCCCGGCCAGCGTGGCCGATGCCGCCACCAACGCCACCCAGCTGGACGCGATCAACGTGGTGTCGCAAGGCAGCACCCGCCAGGTCCAGCGCATCAGCCGGCAGGACATCGAGCAGCTGACACCGGGCAGCAGCGCCTTCAAGGCAGTGGAAAAGCTGCCGGGCGTGCAGTTCCAGTCGGCCGATCCGTTCGGCACCTACGAGTGGTCCACGCAGGTCACCCTGCACGGCTTCGATCAGAGCCGGCTGGGTTACACGCTCGATGGCATTCCGCTCGGCAACATGAGCTACGGCGTCACCAACGGCCTGCACATCACCCGCGCCATCATTTCGGAAAACCTCGGCTCGGTGGAAATCGCGCAAGGCGCCGGTGCGCTGGGCACTGCGTCCAACACCAACCTTGGCGGCACCATGCAGTTCTACTCGGCCGACCCGCAGAGCACGCCCGGCCTGCGCCTGGTGCAGACGGTCGGCAGCGATGCCACGCGCCGCACCTTCGTGCGCGGCGACACCGGCGATCGCAACGGCTTGTCGGCATACCTGTCCTATGCCAATGCCAGCACGGACAAATGGAAGGGCTTCGGCGACCAGCAGTCCGAGCAGGCCAACCTCAAGACCGTCTACCAGTGGGGCGACGGCAACCGTCTGAGCCTGTTCGTGGATACCTCGCGGCGCAAGGAATACGACTACATGGACCTGTCGTTGACCAGCCAGCGCGCACTGGGCTGGGACTACGACTACCTGCAGCCGGACTGGGCCACCGCCGTGCAGATGGCGCGTGCGTATCAGAACACCGGCGCCACCAGCGGCGTGGCCAACGGCTATCCGCAATCGCTGGCCGGGCTGCCCGACGATTACAGCTGGCTCGATGCCAGCTACTACGCCGGCGGCGGCCTGCGCCGCGACAACCTGGCCGGGCTGTCGGGCACGTTCGTGTTCGGTGGCGCCACCCTGGATGCCACCGGCTACTACCACGGCAATCGTGGCGAAGGTCAGTGGGTGACACCGTATGTACGCACCTCTGCGCAGGTGCCGCTGTCGATGCGCACCACCGACTACGGCCTGGATCGTTTCGGCGGCACCAGCGCCTTGAAATGGTCGTGGGGCAACCACGATCTGGAAGTGGGCCTGTGGGCGGAAAACGCACGTACCACGCAGCAGCGCAACTACTTCGCGCTCGGCAACGAGGGCTATACCTCGCTGTACAACGTGTACGAAGTGCAGACCCCGTTCCGTCGCGATTTCCTGCAGCGCTACACCACCCAGACCCGCATGTTGTACCTGCAGGACACCGTGCGCCTGCTCGACGATCGGCTGACCCTCAACTACGGCGCAAAGGCGCTCAGCACCACCACGCGCGCGCAATCGCTGGTGCCGACCACCGCACTGGCACAGGGCCGCATCCGTGCCGAAGACAACTTCCTGCCGCAGGTCGGCGTGAACTACAAGCTGGACGAGCGCCAGGACCTGTACGCCTCCTACAGCAAGAACATCGCCGCGTTCGGCTTCACTCCGTTCGGCACCTCGCAGGCGGCGTTCGACCGCAGCCGCTCCACGCTGGAACCGGAAGAATCGCAGACCGTGCAGGTGGGTTACCGCGTGCAGGATGCGCAGTTCCAGCTGTCGGCCGACGCCTATTTCACCAAGTTCTCCAACCGCTTGTTGACCACCTCGCCGTGTACCGCCGTGCAGACCTGCGCGGCAATCCTGAGCAACGTCGGCGCCGTGCATAGCGCGGGTGCCGACCTGGCCTTGATGTGGCGCCCGGTGGAGGGCCTGAGCTGGTTGAACTCGCTGTCGTGGAACCGCTCGCGCTACCAGGACGATTACCTCAACAACGGCGTGGTCGCCACCTCCGGCAAGGACGTGGTCGGTATCCCCGCGTTGATGTTCTCCTCCAGCGCAAGCTACCAGCTCGGCAACCTGCGCCTGGATCTGGACGGCAAGTACGTCGACAAGCGCTACATCACCTTCCTCAACGATTCGCAGGTGCCTTCGTACTGGCTGTTCAATGCCGGCGCGCGCTACGACTTCGGTCGCGTGGGCGGGGTGGCCGATGTGGCGCTGGCGCTCAACATCACCAACCTCACCGACAAGCGCTATTTCGCCAGCACCGGCACCAACGGCTATGTCGCCTCCGATCCGGATGGCTACAACCAGACCATGGTGGTCGGCGCACCGCGGCAGTACTTCATGAGTCTGGATGTGAAGTTCTGAGTCGCCGCCGCTGTAGCCCTCTCCTTCGGTCTAGAAGGCATGGCTTGCGCGCGATCGGCGCGCGTGGCTGGGAGCGCCCGGCCCGCATGTGCGGGCTGAGGCGCGGAGCAGGGACTTCTAGGGTGAGGGTAGCGCCAATGATTCACCCTGGCGACGCGTGGCGACGCGCCTGCCATCGCAGGCGGTGACATATTGCTGAGGCGCCGCTCATCCGGCGCTTTGCGTCACCTTCGCCTGGTAAAGAGGCCAATGTCCCGACGGGAGAAGCAAGATCAAAGCCCCTCTCCCTCCGACAGAGGGGTTGGAGTGAGGGTACGCTGCGAAGCACCCGGCGCGTCACTTCTGAAGGCGCGTGGCGACGCGTTTGTCATTGCATGTACTGGTAAATCTCTCGGGTACCCCATCCGGCGCTGCGCGCCACCTTCTGCGATGGGAGACGGGCGGCACCGGCCCTAACCCGCCATGATCCGGGGCGGCCAACACTGCAATTCCCGCACCGCCGCATGGCCCCGACCTCGCGCCGCATATAATCGCCGTCTTACTTTCACTCAGCAGGTCCCGCCAGATGGCGCAGACGATGAAGGCGCTGGTCAAGCGCGAAGCAAACAAGGGCATCTGGCTGGAACAGGTCGCCATTCCCAGCCCCGGCCCCAACGAGGTGCTGATCAAGCTGGAAAAGACCGCGATCTGCGGCACCGACCTGCATATCTACCTATGGGACGAGTGGAGCCAGCGCACAATCAAGCCCGGCCTGACCATTGGCCATGAGTTCGTCGGCCGCGTGGCCGAGCTCGGTTCAGCCGTGACCGGCTACCAGGTCGGCCAGCGCGTGTCGGCCGAAGGCCACATCGTCTGCGGCCACTGCCGCAACTGCCGTGGCGGCCGCCCGCACCTGTGCCCCAACACGGTCGGCATCGGCGTCAACGTCAACGGCGCCTTTGCCGAGTACATGGTGATGCCAGCCAGCAACCTGTGGCCGATCCCCGACCAGATTCCCTCGGAGCTGGCCGCGTTCTTCGACCCTTACGGCAATGCTGCGCACTGTGCGCTGGAGTTCGACGTGATCGGCGAGGACGTGCTGATCACCGGCGCCGGCCCGATCGGCATCATTGCCGCCGGCATCTGCAAGCACATCGGTGCGCGCAACGTGGTGGTCACCGACGTCAACGACTTCCGCCTCAAGCTGGCGGCCGACATGGGCGCCACGCGCGTGGTCAACGTGTCCAAGACCTCGCTCAAGGACGTCATGGCCGACCTGCACATGGAAGGCTTCGACGTGGGCCTGGAAATGAGTGGCAACCCGCGCGCTTTCAACGACATGCTCGACTGCATGTACCACGGCGGCAAGATCGCCATGCTCGGCATCATGCCGCGCGGCGCCGGTTGCGACTGGGACAAGATCATCTTCAAGGGCCTCACCGTGCAGGGCATCTACGGCCGCAAGATGTACGAGACCTGGTACAAGATGACGCAACTGGTGCTGTCGGGTTTCCCGCTGCACAAGGTACTGACCCATCAATTGCCGATCGACGACTTCCAGAAGGGCTTCGACCTGATGGAAGAAGGCAAGGCCGGCAAGGTCGTGTTGAGCTGGAACTGATCGGCCGATACGTTTCAACGCAAAAGGCGCCGCGAGGCGCCTTTTGCATGTCCGTTTTCAGAGCGCAGGCAACGCAGCAGGCAAAGCTTAGTGGGTCGAGGGCGCGGCGGCCTCAATGCACCCAAAAGTTGGTCGGTGGTCAGGTAAAAAACACGCTTGTTGCTAGACGTTGAGACGCTGAGAGGTCCATAGATTGCTTGTTGGAAGTCCGCCCGTTGCTCAGCGCGCTACGGGAAAATTGTCGGATGCAAGGTGATCCGGACGATGCACGAGATGGCCTGCTTGCAACCACGCACCGACCATCTCGACTGGTCCTTGCCCGCCTACCGTCGCGGGACCTTACGCGGCATGGATGCCGCGTAAGAGCCTACAAGGACGTACTTGCGGCGTGTCCCGCGACGGTAGGCGGGCAAGGGCCCTGCAGCCACGCAGCAGATCAGCCGCTCCGTAGGTGATCTATCCACACGATGCATCACGCAAAGACAAAACAAACGGGATTTGAGCCTCGGTGTCGTTCAACTTCAGGCACTGAAGAACCCAGGCATCAACTCTTGCCGCCGCCGCACCACTACCACTGCACGGCCGAGTCGTTAGAGCCGCCGTTCAAGCGATTGCCATCACGGCATCACGGCCAGGTGACCGTGGCAGTCGCCACCAGATGGTTCTGCGAATTCTGCCGACCAAAGCCGAATTCCGCCGCCTCGCTGGTGTCGTAATAGCCCACGCTCAAGCCCAGCGGACCGAAGGCCTTGCCGACATTCACGCCGAAGTCGTTGTAGTCGTGATCCACCTGACTCAGCGACGAGGTATAGACGCTGTGCCCCGCATGCGCCCCGAAGGTGAAGTCGTAGGGCAGCGACCAGTTGGCATCCAGCGCGTAGTAGTAGCCATCGGTCTTGGTGCCGTAGAGATCGTTGGTGTAGGCAACGGTGAGGCTATAGGCTTTCAGGAACGTGGTCTTGGTGATCAACTCGGCGTAATTGGAAGCGCCCGCTCCCAAATACTGGTAGCGATTGACCATCACATCGAAATTGAAATTGGTGCCCAGATCGGTGTTGTAGCCGACAAAGCCATCCACTTCCCAATCCGGATCGCCGGCACCGTAGTCGACATTGGACGTCCAGGTGCCGATGTACAGACCGAACGGCGTCTTGTAGGTGAGTCCAGCCTGGAAGGCGGGCTCTTCATTGGTCTGCGAAATACCGCGGAACAGATAGTCACTGGTCACCGCAAAAGTGCCGCTGAAGGGAGAAGCGGCGGCTTCTTCGTCCTGCGCCTGTGCCAACGGCACCACACCGAGCAACAGCAACGACAGACAACACGCGAGCGAGGACGGCTTCATGGACATCTCCTGGAACGATGGGCGGTCGGATTGCGCAAGGCGGGCCTGCCATGACTTATTAGTCCAACTGTCATTGCAGCGCAACATACAAGTCGCGCTCGCTTGACCCAGCGCACACGCTCGAGCGCAGATGACGCTGGTCAGCGTTCTGTCTCATCGACCGCCCACGCGGAATCTTGATGGCCGGGAGTGGAGATTGGGGATTAGAGATTCGCAACAGCAATGCGCAGCGCTGCCGACCGCTAATTCCAATTCCCTATTCCCGATTCACCATTCCCGGCTGGCGCCAGTCAGCCCAAATCAGACCGGAAACACCCCGTAATGCCGCGCGGCCAGCCGCAGCTGCTGCCCGGGCTGAAAGCTGCCCGCCGATGCTGGCAGCTCCACTTCCACCTCGTTGCCTGCCGGCTCCAGCGTTGCGCGCAAACGCAGACGTGCCCCGCTACGCTGCGACCAGGCCACCGTAGCCGGCCAGCCGGCATCGTCCGGCACCAGATCTTCCGGCCGCACGTAGACCTCTACCGGGCCGGCCGCCAGCGCGGCATTGGCTGCCGGCAAGGCATGCCCGGCAACCTGGATCTGGCCTTGCGCCAGCACGCCGGGGATGCGGTTCACCGCTCCCACGAAGGAGTACACGAACGGCGAGGCCGGCTTGTCGTAGATCATCGCCGGCGTGTCGAGCTGCTCGATGCGGCCACGGTTGAGGATCGCCACCCGGTCGGCCAACTCCAGCGCTTCTTCCTGATCGTGGGTGACGAACACCGTGGTCAGGCCGGTCCGTTCGTGCAGCTCGCGCAGCCAGCGGCGCAGATCGCGGCGCACCTGCGCATCCAGCGCACCGAACGGCTCGTCCAGCAGCAGTACGCGCGGCTCGATCGCCAACGCACGCGCCAAGGCCACACGCTGCCGCTGGCCACCGGACAGCTGGGTGGGATAGCGCTCCTCCAGACCCTGCAACTGCACCAGCGCCAGCAACTCCTCCACGCGTGCGCGGATACGCGCTTCGGCCCAGCGCTCGTTGCCGCGCCGCACCCGCAGGCCGAAGGCAATGTTCTCGAACACGTCCATATGCTTGAACAGCGCGTAGTGCTGGAACACGAAGCCGACCCGGCGCGACTGCACGCTCATGCGGGTGGCGTCTTCGTCGCCGAACAGCACCTGCCCGCCATCGGCATGCTCCAGCCCGGCCATGATCCGCAGCAAGGTGGTCTTGCCCGAACCGGACGGGCCCAGCAAGGCCAGCAACTCTCCCTGACGCACGTCCAGGGTAATGTCGTCCAGCGCGGTGAACGTATCGAACTGCTTGCGCAGGCGGTGGATGCGGATGCCCATGTTCACCTCAATGTCGGTGGTTGGCGGCGAGCGAATCGCCGTGCCGCCATTCCAAGTGCGTCTTCAGCGCCAGCGTCAGCAGCGCGGTCAATGCCAGCAACGAGGCACACGCAAACGCGGCGCTGTAGGCGTATTCGTTGTAAAGAATTTCCACATGCAGGGGCAGCGTATTGGTGCGCCCGCGGATATGCCCGGACACCACCGACACCGCGCCAAACTCGCCCATCGCACGCGCCGCGCACAGCAATACGCCGTACATCAGGCCCCAGCGGATGTTCGGCAGGGTCACCCGCCAGAACATCTGCCAGCCGTTCGCACCCAGGCTCAATGCGGCCAGTTCTTCATCACTGCCCTGCTGTTCCATCAGCGGCATCAACTCGCGCGCGATAAACGGGAAAGTGACGAAGGTCGTTGCCAGCACGATGCCGGGCAACGCAAACACGATGCGCGGCAACTGGATCAGCAACTCGCCAAAAAACGGCAACTGCAGCCGCCAGCCTTCGTCGATCAATGGCCATGCCCAGCCGCTGCGGCCGAAGATCAGCACGAAGATCAGGCCCGCCACCACTGGCGACACCGAGAACGGCAGGTCGATCAGGCTGATCAACAAGCGCTTGCCGGCGAATTGGTGCTTACTGACCGCCCACGCCGCCGCCACGCCGAACACCAGGTTCAGCGGCAGCACGATGGCAGTGACGATCAGGGTCAGCTTGATCGCCGACAATGCATCCGGGTCGACGATCGCGCGCAGAAAGGTCTCCCAGCCGCCGCGCAGCGCCTCGGCAAACACCAGCACCAGCGGCAGCAGCAGGAACGCCAGCAGGAACAGCAGCGCCCCCGCAATCATCAACCACTGCACCCAACGCGGCTCGTTGGTGGCCGAGTCGGTGATGCGGCGGGCCTGTTCGTTCATCTGGCGGGTGTGCAACATGGCAGGCAGCGGCGAAACAGCATCGTTCATGCAGTCCTCCGTTGATAGCGCAGCAGGCGTGCCTGCAGCGTATTGACCACCAGCAGGATCACGAACGACAGCAGCAGCATCGCCGCGGCAATCGCGGTGGCGCCGGCATAGTCGAATTCCTCCAGCCGGATGGTGATCAGCAGCGGCGCGATCTCGGTCGAATTGGGCAGGTTGCCGGCGATGAAGATCACCGAGCCGTACTCACCCACACCACGCGCGAAGGCCAGCGCAAACCCGGTCAGGACTGCCGGCCAGAGCCCAGGCAGCACCACCCGCCACACCGTCTGCCAGCGCGATGCGCCCAGCGTGGCCGCGGCCGCTTCCAGCTCGCGCTCGCTCTCGGCCAGCACCGGCTGCACCACCCGCACCACGAACGGCAACCCGACGAACACCAGCGCCAGCACGATGCCAAGCTGGGTGTAGGCCACCTTGATGCCGATCGCCTCCAGCCAGCGCCCGACCCAGCCGTTGCCGCCGTACAACGCGGTCAGCGCGATGCCGGCCACTGCGGTCGGCAATGCGAACGGCAGGTCGATCACCGCATCGAACAGGCGCTTGCCCGGAAAGTTGTAGCGCACGAACACCCACGCCACCCAGGTGCCCATCACCGCATTGAAAGCGCCGGCCGCGAACGCGGTGCCGAAGCTCACCCGCAGCGCCGACAGCACGCGCGGCTCGCTCCATACCCGCCACAGGCCGTCCCAGCCCAACCCGCTGGTTTTGATGAAGATGCCCAGCAGCGGGATCAGCACAATCAATCCCAGCCAGGTCAGCGTGATTCCAAGACTCAAGCCCAGCCCCGGCATCACGCGTCGGCGCGGTGACGGCGCTGGGTGGGGTGCAACCGACATCGGCATCGCCTACTTTTTTGCCTGGATCTGATCGAACACGCCACCGTCGGCGAAGTGTTCCTGCTGCGCCTTGTCCCACGACCCGAACGCGTCCTGGATGGTTACCAGCTTGATGTCCGGGAACCGCGCCAAATCGGCAGGGTCGGCAAATTCCGGATGGCGCGGCCGATAGAAATGCTTGGCCGCCAGCTTCTGCCCTTCCGGCGCATACAGGTAACGCAGATAGGCCTCGGCCACCTCGCGGGTGCCGTGCTTGTCGACGTTCTTGTCGACCAGCGCCACCGACGGCTCGGCCAGGATCGACAGCTTGGGCACCACGATCTCGAACTTGTCCTTGCCCAATTCTTCGCGCGCCAGCAGCGCCTCGTTTTCCCAGGCCAGCAGCACATCGCCGATACCACGCTGCACGAACGTGGTGGTGGCGCCGCGCGCACCGGTATCCAGCACCGGCACGTTGCGGAACAGCGCCTGCATGTAGCGCAAAATGCGCTCGCGGTCGCCCTTGAAGATATGGTCGGCGTAGGCCCAGGCGGCCAGATAATTCCAGCGCGCGCCACCAGAGGTCTTGGGGTTGGGCGTCACCACCGCCACGCCGGAGCGCAGCAGGTCCGGCCAATCGTGGATGTTCTTCGGGTTGCCCTTGCGCACCAGGAACACGATGGTCGAGGTGTACGGCGCGCTGTTGTCGGGCAGGCGCTTTTCCCAGTCGCTGTCGATCAGCTTGGCCTTTTCGGCGATCGCATCGACGTCGTAGGCCAGCGCCAGCGTGACCACGTCGGCTTCGATGCCGTCGATCACCGCACGTGCCTGTTTGCCGGAGCCGCCATGCGAGGTCTCTACCGTGACGGTGTCCTGCGGATGCTGCTGCTTCCAGTTCGCGGCGAAGGCGTTGTTGTAATCGCGATAGAACTCGCGGGTGGGGTCGTAACTGACATTGAGCAGGCCGATATCGCGCGCGCCTGCCGGGCCGGCCAGGACCAGCAGGCTGCACAACACGGTCGATACAAGACGGAAGCGGGGGTGGGTCACAGCAATCTCCAAACCGTTGGGGCGCAGCTGAACAGCAAGCATGCCATGCTGCGCAGCGGCACGCAGGCGGTGAAATGACATCAAGGCCGCACCTTATGCCGATTTTGCATGACGTAGTGGTATGCCACCGTGATCGTTAAAATCATGCGTCTCTTGCCACTGCGACCGCCATGACCAACGCTCCCGCTGCGCTGACCGCCCATTACGCCGCCGAACTGGAAACCATCCAGTCCCAGGGCCTGTTCAAGTCCGAGCGCATCATCACCGGCCCGCAGTCGGCGCGGATCACCCTGGCCGATGGCCGCAGCGTGCTCAACTTCTGCGCCAACAACTATCTGGGCCTGGCCGACCACCCGGACATCATCCAGGCCGCCAAGGACGCGCTGGATACGCACGGCTTCGGCATGGCCTCGGTGCGCTTCATCTGTGGCACCCAGGACCTGCACAAGCAGCTCGAGCGCACCATCGCCGATTTCTTCGGCACCGAGGACACCATCCTCTACGCCGCCTGTTTCGATGCCAACGGCGGCCTGTTCGAACCGCTGCTCGGCGAAGCGGACGCGATCATTTCCGACGCGCTCAACCACGCCTCCATCATCGACGGCGTGCGCCTGTGCAAGGCCAAGCGCTTCCGCTACGCCAACTGCGACATGGCCGATCTGGAAGCGCAGCTGCAGGCCGCCGATGCCGCCGGCTGCAAGACCAAGCTGATCACCAGCGACGGCGTGTTCTCGATGGATGGCTTCATCGCCCCGCTGGACGAGATCGCCGCCCTCGCCCGCAAATACAACGCGCTGGTGCATATCGACGAATGCCATGCCACCGGCTTTCTCGGCGCCAGCGGCCGCGGCTCGGCCGAGGTCAAGGGCGTGCTGGACCGGATCGACATCATCACCGGCACGCTGGGCAAGGCGATGGGCGGCGCACTGGGCGGCTTCACCACCGCCAAGCGCGAAGTCATCGAACTGCTGCGCCAGCGCTCGCGCCCATACCTGTTTTCCAACTCGCTGCCGCCGCATGTGGTGGCCGCCGGCATCAAGGCCTTCGAGATGCTGGAAGCCGCCGGCGAGCTGCGCACGCAGCTGGTCGACAACACCCGCTACTTCCGCGAGCGCATGACCGCCGCCGGCTTCGACCTCAAGCCCGGCGTGCACCCGATCAGCCCGGTGATGCTCTACGACGCGCCGCTGGCGCAGAAATTCGCCGAGCGGCTGCTGGAAGAAGGCATCTACGCGATCGGCTTCTTCTTCCCGGTGGTGCCCAAGGGCCAGGCGCGTATCCGCACCCAGATCAGCGCCGCGCACACCCGCGAACAGCTGGATCAGGCGATCGACGCGTTCATCAAGATTGGGCGCGAACTGGACGTCATCCAGCACTGATGCGCTCGGTGCTGCGCCAACGGCTGCTGCTGGCGGCGCAGACCGATACCCAGGCGCAGCTGTTGGATGGCAACTGGGAAACCCGCTGCCTGCATTGCCGTCGGCGCCTGCAACTGCGTGCCGATGGCGAACCGCTCGGGCACACCACGCTGGAACACGTGGTCCCGCAGGCCTGGTTCGGCCGTCGCGCGGCGGCGGCCCTGTGTACGCTGGTCGGCGACGATGCCAATGCAGCGCGCAATCTCGCCCTGGCCTGCGCCGGCTGCAATCACGCCAAAGGCCGTCGCCACGATGCCAACGGTGCCGGCGACGCCCGCGCCGTCGAGGTGGTGAGCGCCTTGCTCAGCGCGCGTCTGGCGCGCTGGCGGGAGCCGCCGTCAGCGCGCTGACTTCCGCTGGACTGAGCATCCGCCACGCCCCCTTGCCCAGCTCGCCCATCGCCAGCGAGCCGATCGCCACCCGCACCAACCGCAGCACGCCGATCTCCACCGCGGCCAACAAGCGGCGAATCTGCCGATTGCGGCCCTCGTCCAGCACGATCTCCAGCCACGCATTGCGCTCGCCTTCGCGCAGCACGCCGACCCGCTTGGCGCGCAGCAGCACGCCCTCGCCATCCGGATCAGGATCGACCACGCCGGCCTGCAGTTGCGCCAGTTGCGCAGCGCTCGGGCGGCAATCGATCTGCACGTGATAGGTCTTGTCCGGCCCGGTCATCGGGTCGGTCACCGTTGCTGCCCATTGCGGATCGTTGCTGAAGAGCAGCAGGCCTTCGCTGGCCTTGTCCAAGCGCCCGACCGGGGCGATCCATGGCAATCCGGCGCCATCGAAGCAGCGATACACCGTGTCCCTGCCCTGCTCGTCGCGTGCAGTGGTGACCACGCCGCGCGGCTTGTTGAGCATCAGGTAGCACCGCGCCGGGCCGGCCAATGGCTGTCCATCGACACGGATGGTGGAGTGCTGATCGGCGCGGATCGGATATTCGGGATCGCGTATTACGCGCGCGGCCACGCTGACCCGCCCGTCGGCGATCCAGCGCGCCGCTTCGGTACGCGAACACACGCCCAGTTTGGACAGCACGCGCGCCAGCCCGTGGCGTGGCGCGCTGGTCGCCGTGGTCGTACCGGAGGCGCGCGATGCGCCCGCCGGACCACGCGTGCGCTGCCGGGACGTCGCCGGCGCAGGCCGCCGGGTCATGCCGTCCCGACCGCGCTGCTTACTTATTTTCGACCGACTTGGCGTCGGCCGCAGGCGTTGCCGTTGCGGCAGCAGCCGGAGCCGGTGCAGCCACCGGGCGTGCCTTGACCACACGCACGCCGCGCGCCCTCATCCAGGCATCGAATTCTTCGGCGGTCATGCGCTTGCCGTTCTGGCTCATGTCAAAGCGCCACGGCGTGTTGTCGAACGCGGTGGTGGCCTTGTAGGCGGCCGGATCGTTCGGATTGACGGTGCCGCCGGGCGGAATGACCTTGGCCAGATCCTGGCAGCCTTCCACGCGCAGACGCAGCAGCACGCGGTCCACCGACTGCTCGGTGGTGTAGGGCTGTGCCAGCACGCCGGTGGGCATGCCCAGCTGCACGCTACGGGTGTAGAACTCGGCAGCCGCCGGCGCGATGACGGTGGCGGGCAACGGCAGCGGCTGGGACACCGTGCTGCCGGCGCAGTTCGGAGCGGCGTAGGCGGCGGGAATCAAGGCGAGACAGAGCAATCCAGCCGTAGCGGTACGCAGCATCGGGTTCTTCCAATTATGAGTGTGGTGTTGACGCGGCGAGTGTAGGCAGCGATGAACGCCGTTTCAACCGGAAGCGTGCCTGGATGGCAACACAGACAGGATTTGGCCGCCCAGGCGCAGGTTTTGCGGTCCCCACAAAGACAAAACCCGGCGCAAGGCCGGGTTTTGTATGCAACAGCTAGCGGTCCAATTAGTTCTGGACGTTCAGCTCGGTACGACGGTTCTTCGCACGGCCTTCCGGATTGTCGGAACCATCCGGGTTGGCGTTCGGAGCAATCGGACGGCTCTCGCCGTAGCCGATCGGACCAACCAGACGCGACGCATCAACGCCGTTCTTGGTCAGGTAGTCGTACACGGTGGTCGCACGACGCTCGGACAGCTTCTGGTTGTACTCGTCGGTACCCTTCGAGTCGGTGTGACCAGCAACCTCAACCTTCAGGTCGGGGTAACGCTTCAGGATCTCGGTCGCTTCGCTCAGGATCGAGACGGCGTCCGGACGCAGGGTCGACTTGTTGAAGTCGAAGTTCACGCCCTTCAGATCGATCGACACAGGCACCGGGCAACCGTCCGGACCGATGGTCTGGCCAGGCTGCGAAGCCGGGCACTTGTCGTCGCAGTTGTTGACGCCGTCACCGTCGTCATCCAGGTCTGCACAGCTCGGAGCAACCGGAGCCGGAGCCGGCGGCGGAGCGGTCGACGGAGCCGGTCCCAACGGGATCACGACGCCGACCGAAGCCAGCACGTCGCCGAACCAGTCTTCCTGCGGAGCAGCAACGCTCTGGTCGTTGAAGTCAGCGCGGTAGGCCAACTCGGCACGCACGGCGACGCGCTTGTCGAAGGTGGTCTGCAGACCGACACCAGCTTTGGCGGCAAAGTTGCCGTCCTTCTGCTGGCCCGGCGAAACCGGGTTCGGGGTCGCGTCGAATTCTTCTTCCGAACGCTGGTAGCCCAGACCGAACAGCAGGTAGGGGTTCCAGCCGCGGCCTTCCTGGATGAAGTGGCGACGCAGGTCGAACGAGATGCCGTACTGGCTCCAGTTCTGATCCTGGTTGGCATCGAAGTTCGGGTTCTGATAGTTCAGCTCGCCGTCGATCGACCAGTTCGGGCTAACGAACTTGCCCAAACCCAGGGTGACGAACGGGGCATCATTGGTCAGACGATCGCTGTCCTGGAAGTTGAAGCCAGCGCTACCGGTCAGGTACCAACGGTCATCGAACTCCTGCGCGGAAGCAGCCTGGGCAACCGCCAGACCGCCGAGCAACGCGGCAGTGAGAATTTTCTTGTTCATGTGTATACAGCTCCTTCTTTGGGAGATAAAACCGATAGAGGCGTTGTTCTTGGTAAAGATGCTCGTCACATCCAGAGCCATCGGGGCGCAGATTAAGCCGGCTTCAGTGAAGATCGCGTTAACGGTCATATAACATGTGAAAGCAATCACCAGAGCCGGCGATCCCCTTCAATACTACGTATACAGTTTCATGAAGGGAAGGACCGCGCACTCAGTTTGCACATCCGACCCGCATGAACCGCAGCCCAATTAAGCCAGTTGAATACGCTAGCGGATCCAACTTGCCGGCGGGCTGCGCAGTGATGCGAAAACCACATTGGTGAACGCCAGGCCCCGTCCGAGCTGAATTGTGGGGCCGGTGGTTGCAGCGCGACGGCTTCACAACGCACCCTGAACTCCCCACATGGAGCGACCCGATGAAAGCTGTCGTCATCACCCGTCATCTTCCAATCGACGATCCCGCCGCACTGCTTGACATGGAACTTCCGGCCCCGTCGGCCCCTTCGGGGTATGACTTATTGGTGCGTGTCGAGGCAATCTCGGTCAATCCGGTCGACACCAAGGTGCGTGCACCCAAGCCGCAGACGCTGGATGCGCCGAAGATCCTGGGCTACGACGCGGCCGGCGTCGTCGAAGCGGTAGGCCCCGAGGTCACCGCGTTCGCAGTCGGCGACGAGGTGTATTACGCGGGCGACATCGGCCGACCGGGCAGCAATGCGCAATATCAGCTGGTCGATGCGCGCATCGCCGGCTGCAAGCCCACCTCGCTCAGCTTCGCCCAGGCCGCGGCCCTGCCGCTGACCACGTTGACCGCCTGGGAGCTGCTGTTCCAGCGCATGCCGTTCTCTTTCGACGGCGCCCGCAATCGCGGCAAGCACGTGTTGATCATCGGTGGCGCGGGCGGCGTGGGCTCGATCGCGATCCAGCTGGCGCGGCATGCCGGCTTCAGCGTGATCGCCACCGCCTCGCGGCCGGAAACCATCGAATGGGTGCGACGGATGGGCGCCCAGCATGTGGTCGACCATCACCAGCCGCTGCAGCCGCAGTTGCAGGCCTTGGGAATGCAGAGCGTGGACGCCGCACTCAACCTGGCCGACACCGACCGCTACTGGGAGCAACTGGGCGAGATCCTGGCACCGCAGGGGCATGTGGGCTTGATCGTGGAGCCGCGCGGCCCGCTGTCGATCGGCGACCCCTACAAATCCAAGTGCATCGGCATCCATTGGGAGCTGATGTTCACCCGTGCCCGCTACGCAACCGAGGACATGGTCGAGCAGCACCGCATCCTCAACCGCGCCGCCAGCCTGATTGATGCGGGCGAATTGCGCACCACCCATACCGAAACGCTGTCGCCGATCAATGCGCAGCAATTGCGCGAGGCGCACCGACGGCTGGAAAGCGGCAGTACGATCGGCAAGCTGGTGCTGGCGGGTTGGTGATCGGCATTAACGCTTCAGTGCGGCTGCTGCGTGGGGTACTGGGCGTGTTGGCTTGCGCATAACCTGTTGGCTTGCACATAAGTCAGGGAAGCAAGGCCACGGCTCACGCGCTTGAATCGGCGGCAAAGCGGGACTGGCCTCCTGGTCGTGCGGCCCGCGTTGCTGCTGTGGCGTCGGCGTAGTCGCCTTGCGTGCGCCGAAATGCACGCAAGGCGATCTGTTCCGCGATAGGAACGCCGATGTGGATCGGCTCTGTTCTATTAGAGAGTCGCCACTGTGACCACGGCGGCCAGCGTGGCGCTTGGAGCGCGGCCGCCAAGCAAACGCAACTGATCGAAGCGTCGGCGAGCGCCGGATCGCACGTCAGCCATCCAAGGCCGTCTCGTTTGTTGTTTGCCCAGCTGGGCGCTCTGATACAGATAGAGGTGGAGCGCCCTAGCTGATGCGCGGTCAACTGCTGACACCCTCCGCCCTGCCCTCGTCCCAAGCTGCCGACAGCACCGGCCGCGCGCGTCAAGACTTGCCGCCAGGCCCGTTTGCCTGCATCGTGCGCACTCCGTACGCCAGCGTATCCACACCATGTCGCCCGCCACCGGCCCGTCCGTCTCGTCCTACCCGCACCTGTTCGCACCGCTCGATCTGGGCTTCACGCAACTGCGCAACCGCGTCCTGATGGGCTCGATGCACACCGGTCTGGAAGACCGGGCGCGCGATTTCCCCAAACTGGCCGCGTATTTCGCCGAGCGCGCTGCCGGCGGGGTCGGCTTGATCGTCACCGGCGGCTTTTCGCCGAATGTGGTGGGCTGGCTCAAGCCGTTCGGCGGCAAGCTGTCGTGGCCGTGGGAGGTGCGCCCGCATCGTCAGGTCACCCGGGCGGTGCATGCGCACGGCGCCAAGATCTGCCTGCAGCTGCTGCATGCCGGGCGCTACGCCTATCACCCTCTGTCGGTGGCACCGTCCAGACTCAAGGCGCCGATCAACCCGTTCACTCCTCGCGCGCTATCGGCACGTGCGGTGGATCGTCAGATCGCTGCCTATGCGCGTGCGGCGCGGCTGGCGCGCGACGCCGGCTACGACGGCGTGGAGGTGATGGGATCGGAAGGCTATCTGATCAACGAATTCACCGCTGCGCGCACAAACCAGCGCAGCGATGCCTGGGGTGGCGATGCGGCCAAGCGCATGCGCTTTGCGGTGGAGATCGTGCGACGCATTCGCGAGGCCTGCGGGCCGGACTTCATCATCATCTACCGGCTGTCGCTGGTGGACCTGGTCGAAGGCGGCAACCAGTGGCAGGACATCCTGACGCAGGCACAGGCGATCGAAGCGGCCGGCGCGACCATCATCAATTCCGGTATCGGCTGGCACGAGGCACGCATCCCGACCATCGCCACCTCGGTACCGCGCGCGGCATTTGCCGGTGTGACCGCCAAGCTCAAGCCGCACCTGCGTATTCCGGTGGTGGCCACCAACCGCATCAACATGCCTGAAGTGGCCGAGCGCATCCTCGCAGATGGCGCGGCCGACATGGTATCGCTGGCGCGCCCGCTGCTGGCCGACCCGCAATGGGCCAACAAGGCCCGCACCGGCCAGTCGCACGCCATCAATACCTGCATCGCCTGCAATCAGGCCTGCCTGGATCATGTGTTCGACAACAAGCTGGCGAGCTGCCTGGTCAACCCACGCGCAGCGCACGAAACCGAACTGATCTACGCACCGACCCCCAACCCCAGGCGCATTGCGGTGGTCGGTGCCGGCCCGGCCGGCCTGGCTTGCGCAACGGTGGCCGCCGAGCGCGGTCACCACGTCACCTTGTTCGATGCAGGCGATGCAATCGGCGGGCAATTCAATGTCGCCAGGCGCATCCCAGGCAAGGAAGAATTCAATGAGACGCTGCGCTACTTCGGCCACCGCATCGACGCGACCGGGGTGCAGCTGCGCCTGAATACCCGGGTAGAAGCGGCAGACCTGAAAGACTTCGACGAGATCGTGCTGGCCACCGGCATCGAGCCGCGCAAGGTGGACTTCCCCGGCGCCGATCACCCGATGGTCGTGAGCTATCTCGACGTGGTGCTGGGCCGCCATGTCGCTGCCGACAAGGTCGCGATCATCGGGGCCGGCGGGATTGGCTTTGATGTCGGCGAATTTCTCGTGCACACAGGGCCATCGTCGTCGCTGGACCCTGCGCGCTGGATGGCCGAATGGGGCGTGGACCCCAGCTTCGAGACAGCTGGCGCATTGGCCAAGCCGCAGCCCGAGCGCCCTGCCCGCCAGGTCTGGCTGCTGCAGCGCAGCCCCGGCAGACCCGGCGCGCGCCTGGGCAAGACCACCGGCTGGATCCACCGCGCTACGCTCAAGGCCAAGGGCGTGAAGATGCTGGGCGGCGTGGAATATCTGGGCGTGGACGACGCCGGGCTGCGGATCCGCGTGGAAGGCGCCGAACAATTGCTCGATGTCGGCACGGTGGTGATCTGCGCCGGGCAGGAACCGCGCCGCGACCTGCTGGCCGCCCTGCAGGCCAACGGGCAGCAACCGCATCTGATTGGTGGTGCGGATGTCGCCGCCGAACTGGATGCCAAGCGCGCGATCAATCAGGCCTGCCGACTGGCGGCGAAGTTGTAACACGCGCTGCTGTAACGCGCTGAACGCCACAGCAGCCTGCTCGCGGCGCCTGCATGAACCTCCGTGCGAGTCTCGTTTTAGCAAGAGTGCCCCACCATCAGCGCCGATGGTGGTGGTCGAGCGATGACCGGTCTGCCCATCCGATGTCGGCGCAGGCGTCCACGCCGGCGTCGGATGCGCCGGATCGGTGCGCACCCCAACGCTGCCATCGATCTGGCGCCCGATAATGCGAACGCCGCTGATCGGCGCAGCGCGGTACATTCTTTTTCCTGTCGCGCAGCTCGGCTATAACCCGCACATGCCCTTGACGCTGACTGCATCGCTGCCTCCCATCCTGCCGCCGGCAGCGCTGCGGGCCTACGTTGCGGCGCATTTTGGCAAAAGCCTGCTGTGGTACACCAGCGAGTTGCTGCTGATTTTTGCGTTGACCGAATACGTCGGATTGAGCGCGGTGGCCGCCGGCGTGTCGGTCGCCGGCGGATTGGTCGTCAGTGCGGTGATGGGCATGCTTGCAGCGCGACGCTGGAGCGCCGGCGTCAGCCTGGCCTGGGCCGGCCGCTCGCAGTGGCGCGGCATCGCCTTGGCAGCGATCGCCCTGGCGCTGCTGTTCGTGACGCCATCACTTCCCGCCGATGTCCACCTGATCAGCGTATTGCTGCTCAGCCTGCCCTTCCGGGCCGCCTATGCGGTGGGTGACGTCGCACAGAACACCTTGCTGGGATTGGGCCACTGGCCCTGGCGTGGCGCGCGCGGCGTCAGTGCGCTGCGTCTGATCGGTAGCGGGCTGGCCGCACTCCTGGTCAGCGCCGCGATCGGCCTGGTCCTGAAGGCCGGCACACCTGCCGCCGCATCGACTGCGTTAATGGTGGTCGCGCTGGTCAGCAGCATCGCACTGCTGTCGGCATGGTGGTTACGCAACGCACTGCAGCCTTACACGCACACGGCTGCCGCCACTGCATCGCCGCCGCTAGCTGCCTCTTATTGGCGGCGCGATCAGTTGCTGCCCTTGGCGGTCATCGCCGCACTGGCCTTGGCGTTGCCGACTTTCACCAAATTGGCGCCGTATCTGGCGCAGTCGCGTACCGGCTCGGCCGGCTGGGGCAGCGCGGTATTGATTGCATATGCGTTGGGCAGCGTTTGCATACAGCCCTTGGCAGCGCGTTGGCCGACCGTGGCAATGCGTCGATTGGGCCTGAGTGGAGCCGCGTTGTCCGGACTGGGATTGCTCTTCGCCATCGCTACGTCTCGATATTACGTGCTGGATGCCAGCCTGGCCTTCGGCATTGGGTTGGCGGCCGGTAGTGCCGGGCAATGGGTGTGGGCACGCCACGCAGAACTTGCTTCGCACAATGGCCCCGCAAAGCAGGCGCGCGAAAGTGCCGCACTCACCGCGACCGCCCAACTCGCGCTGGCAGCCGGCAGTGGCGTGATCGGACTGCTGCTGGGCACATCCGACTATCACACGGGAAACGATGCGCATCTGGCGTGGGCGATGGCCTTGGGGCCGATGCTCTGCGGCGTGTTGTGCGTGCTGATCGCCTGGATCGGCAGTGCATTTGCAATGCCTGAAAAACGCAGACCTGTTGCATCAATGCCGTCGAGTCAGGTCTGACAATCTCGATCAGGCACGACGATTTTCAATACTTGTGCATAAGGGTCTGCGCTGACTGCAATTGTGGTCTTCGGCAATCGTCACGCATGTCTGCATGTCTGCATGTCTGCATGTCTGCATGTCTGCATGTCTGCATGTCTGCATGTCTGCATGTCTGCATGTCTGCATGAAATTATTTCGCACCGTGTCGAACTTGATGCGTTTGATTCAAGATGCCTGACACGTTTGAACATATGCACTGCGAATAAGCAAAAGCGGCAGCAAGCGCGCAATGCGATTTCTGCATGGCCAACGCAGATGTGCCACTGATACCGTCGAAAGAATCGTGATCGATGATTTTGACGATCTCGGCTACACATCGTTGCGCGGCCACTACACGCCATCTAAAATTCCGCTGACGCATTTGTGCGCGATGCATATGCAAGCTTGGCGCGCGACTTGTTGATGGGATGCGAGGGCAAATCACGTCGTGGCGCTTCGTGCTCACTCGTCACCATCAACGCGCATCGAGCAACTCGGACGCCTCTTCTAGTGATTACAACACCGCGCTCTACGATGCACATGCGAGCGTTCGACGCATGATCCGGGCAGCATCAAGCACCACGCACTGAAAGTTCCTTTATGCACCCCGCGTTCGCATCTCGATGTATCCCCGCTGCGGTAGAAAACCGCAGGACGCAAGCACACGTACTAGTGACGATGATGTGTAGCGCAGCCTGCCAATGACGCTATACGCGTAGCCCACGCGCAACGCATTGCGTATCTCGAACAAACGCGCAGACGCGCAACACTGCGCGGGCACCGTGTCGATATCGGTTACAGCATCGCTGTCGCCACCGCGATGCGACGCACACAACGAATGCATCGCACTGTTGTCGTTGAGCGAAGCGGTAGATGCAGCAAGCAATCACACGCGTCAACCCCGCCTATTCAGCCGCGATTCTGTGATCGACGCCTACCTTGCGCCAACTTTTTGACCCACCGCATTTGGTGGGCACCTCCGGTAGATCTTCTTTCGCCGGAGACCGGGCGACCCGTGGCAGGTCGCCTCCCCATGACGCCAAGCCCTCTGTACTGGTGCATCCACCTTGGATGCTCTGCGGATCGGCCCATACGGAGCAAGGAGTTATATGAAACTGGTTTGGATACTTTGGCTGTCGCAGTTGTTGCCGCAGCCGGCTGCAGATTCGTTGTGCTTGAGCACCACCGTGTACCTGGAAGCGCGCGATCAGACCTTGCGCGGCCAGCAAGCCGTCGCGGAAGTTGCGTTGCGTCGGCTGGACAGCGGTTTGTGGGGCGACTCGATGTGTCAGGTGGTCACTGCGCGCAAGCAGTTCGCGCCCACCATCGTGGCTCCG
Organism: Xanthomonas sp. NCPPB 1826; assembly: GCF_056725285.1. Lineage (NCBI taxonomy): Bacteria > Pseudomonadati > Pseudomonadota > Gammaproteobacteria > Lysobacterales > Lysobacteraceae > Xanthomonas > Xanthomonas sp. NCPPB 1826. Next base: position 1,231,874 of record NZ_CM161521.1, on the reverse strand, counting down.
GGAACGCAGCTGAAAAACGACGATGCCTGGAACAAGGCGCTGGATGTGGCACTGGCTGCAGAGCGCAACTGGGCGCTGCCGGTGGGTCAACGCAAGGAAATCGTGCCGGGCGCCAGTCACTTTGCCGCAAGCGCGATCGCAAGCCCGAGCTGGCGTAATGCCTATCAGGTGGCCACCATCGGCGACCACACGTTCTATCGCGTACAGAAGCTGCGCCCGCGCACCGCATCCTGACGCTGCCCACGCACTCACGCGTTGCCGCTAAGCTTGCGTCTTCGTTCTTGTGCGGAAATTCTCATGAAGCTGTACACCAAGCCGGGCGCGTGTTCGCTGGCAGATCACATCGTGCTGCGCTGGTCGGGGCTGCCCTTCGATCTGGAGGTGGTCGACGCCGCCACGATGAAGTCCCCCGAGTATCTGCGCCTCAACCCGGCCGGTGCCGTGCCGCTGCTGCTCGTTGACGACTGGGCACTGACCCAGAACGCGGCCATCCTCAACTACATCGCCGACATCGCGCCGCTCACCGGCTTGTCCGGCGATGGCACCGCGCGCAGCCGTGCGGAGATCAATCGCTGGATCGCCTTCGCCAATGCGGATGTGCATCCGGCCTTCAAGCCGATCTTCGGCAGCACCGCCTATCTGCAGGACGACGCACTGATCGCGCGCAGCCATGACGACGCACGCAGCAAGCTGCGCAGCTTGTACGAACGTGTCGACGCGCATCTGCAGGGGCGCAACTGGCTGGCAGGCGACACCCACACCGGCGCCGATGCGTACCTGTTCGTGACGCTGCGATGGGCGCAGAAGGTGGGCGTGGACCTGAGCGGCCTGAGCGCAGTGGATGCATTCGTGCAGCGCATGCTGGACGATACGGATGTGCAGGCCGCATTGCAGGCCGAAGGCCTGGCCTGAGCCGAGAGTAGCGCGCGAAGGGATCGGTGCAGCGGCCATGCGTCTTGCACCGGCTCTACAACATCGATGGGCATGCCTGTGGCTTTTCCGCGCCGCAGCCCACCGCATCTCACGCACTGCATCGCACAAGCGCCACATAAAAAACGCCGGGCATTGCCCGGCGTTTTCGTCACAACAGCGAGGCGAGAAACTCAGCCCAGCAGATGCGACACGCCGCTGCGCTCTTCTTCCAGCTCAGCCAGGGTCTTGTCAATGTACTTCTGGCTGAAGTCGTCGATCGGCAGATCCTTGACCAAGGTGTACTCGCCGTTGGCGGTGGTCACCGGGAAGCCGAAGATCACGCCTTCCGGAATGCCGTAGGAGCCGTCGGACGGCACGCCCATCGTCACCCACTTGCCGTTGCTGCCCAGCACCCAGTCACGCACGTGATCGATGGCGGCGTTGGCGGCCGACGCAGCCGAGGACAGGCCGCGCGCTTCGATGATCGCCGCGCCGCGCTTGCCCACGGTCGGGATGAAGGTCGATGCGTTCCATTCCTGGTCGTTGATCGCATCGCCGATGGACGCGCCATCGGCGGTGGCGAAACGGTAGTCCGGGTACATGGTCGGGCTGTGGTTGCCCCACACCACCAGCTTCTCGATGCCGCCGACCGGCTTGCCGAGCTTCTGCGACAGCTGGCTGAGCGCACGGTTGTGGTCAAGACGCAGCATGGCGGTGAAGTTCTTCGGGTTCAGATCCGGCGCCGACTTCATCGCGATGTAGGCATTGGTGTTGGCCGGGTTGCCGACCACCAGCACCTTGACGTCACGCTTGGCGACCTTGTTCAACGCCGCGCCCTGCGCAGTGAAGATCTTGGCGTTTTCCAGCAGCAGGTCCTTGCGCTCCATGCCCGGGCCGCGCGGACGCGCACCGACCAGCAGGGCGACGTCGATGTCCTTGAACGCCACTTCGGCGTCGTCGGTGCCGACCACGCCGGCCAGCAGCGGGAATGCGCAGTCTTCCAGCTCCATGATCACGCCCTTGAGCGCGGCCTGGGCCTTTTCATTGGACAGTTCCAGCAATTGCAGGATCACCGGCTGATCCTTGCCCAGCATTTCGCCGGAGGCGATGCGGAACAGCAGGGCATAGCCGATCTGGCCGGCAGCGCCGGTCACGGCAACACGAACAGGTGCTTTCATGGGGAGTTTCCTCTGCTAAAAAACATGGGTGGAGGTGCACGCTGGCGTGGCGCAAGGCCTGGCGGCGCGCAGTGACAGACGAACGGCCGCACAAGGCGGCCGTTCGGGAAAGACATCAGGCGGCGAGGATCTTGTTCCACTCCGCGACGCGGTCGGCCTTGGCGGCCAGCACGGCGTCGGTATCGCCTTCGATCGTCACCTTGTTGATCACATCGCCCTGGGCAACGGCATCGACCACGTCCAGGCCCTGGGTGACCTTGCCGAACACGGTGTGCTTGCCGTCCAGCCACGGGGTGGCGGTGTGGGTGATGAAGAACTGGCTGCCGTTGGTGTTGGGGCCGGCATTGGCCATGGACAGCACGCCGCGCTCGTGGCCGACGCCGTTGTTGGCTTCATCCTCGAAACGGTAGCCCGGGCCGCCGCGGCCGGAGCCTTCCGGGCAGCCGCCCTGGATCATGAAGTCGGCGATGACGCGGTGGAAGCTCAGGCCGTCGTAGAAGCCGCGCTGGACCAGGTTGACGAAGTTGGCAACGGTCAGCGGGGCCTTGTCGGCGAACAGCTCGACCACGATCGGGCCGCGGGTGGTGTCGAAATGGGCAATCAGGGACATGGAAATCCTTGCAGGTTTCAGGGTGTATGACAGCCCATTAGAATACACCCGGGCGTGCAGGCGGCCGTGCAGGTTGGACCATCGTCGGGGGTATCCGGGCTAGCTGAATGGGCGTTTTGGACCGCTTGGCGGCCGAACGCAACGGCACGGCAACGAAACCGCTATAATGTCGGGCTTACCTCATCTCAAGACTGGCGCCAGACAGGGGCCCTTTCCGCATGTCTATCGAAAAACTCCGCAATATCGCCATCGTCGCGCACGTTGACCATGGCAAGACCACCCTCGTCGACTGCCTGCTGAAGCAGTCCGGCACCCTGTCCGAACGCACCGTGCTGGCTGAGCGCGTGATGGACAGCAACGATCAGGAAAAGGAGCGTGGCATCACGATCCTGGCCAAGAACACGGCCATCACCTGGAACGGCAACCGCATCAACATCGTCGACACTCCGGGACACGCCGACTTCGGTGGCGAAGTCGAGCGCGTGCTGTCGATGGTGGACTCGGTGCTGATCCTGGTCGACGCGATGGACGGCCCGATGCCGCAGACCCGCTTCGTGACCCAGAAGGCGTTCGCGATGGGCTTCAAGCCGATCGTGGTGGTCAACAAGATCGACCGTCCCGGCGCACGCCCGGACTGGGTCATCGACCAGGTGTTCGACCTGTTCGACAAGCTCGGCGCAACCGACGAGCAGCTGGACTTCCCGATCGTCTACACCTCCGCCCTGAACGGCTACGCCAGCCTGGATTCGAGCGTGCGCGACGGCGACATGACCCCGCTGTACGAAGCGATCATGCAGCACGTGTCGGCACCGGACGTGGATCCGGACGGCCCGTTCCAGATGCGCATCAGCCAGCTGGACTACAACAACTTCGTCGGCGTGATCGGCATCGGCCGCATCCAGCGCGGCGTGCTGAAGAAGAACATGCCGGTCAGCGTGATCGACCGCGAAGGCAAGAAGCGCCAGGGCAAGGTGCTGCAGGTGCTGGGCTTCCTCGGCCTGGAGCGCATCGAGCAGGACACCGCCGAGGCCGGCGACATCGTCGCCATCTCCGGCGTGGCCGAGCTGACCATTTCCGACACCGTGTGCGCGCTCGACGCCCCGGAAGCGCTGCCGGCGCTGACCGTGGACGAGCCCACCATCTCGATGACCTTCCAGGTCAACAACTCGCCGTTCGCCGGCAACAAGGACCTGTCCGGCGGCAAGTTCCTGACCAGCCGCCAGCTGCGCGACCGCCTGGACCGCGAGAAGGTGCACAACGTGGCACTGAAGGTTGAGGAAGGCTCCGACGCCGACAAGTTCCTGGTCTCCGGCCGCGGCGAACTGCACCTGTCGGTGCTGATCGAGAACATGCGTCGTGAAGGCTACGAGCTGGCCGTGTCGCGTCCGGAAGTCATCATCAAGGAAATCGACGGCAAGCAGATGGAGCCGATCGAACAGCTGGTGGTGGACATCGAAGAACAGCACCAGGGCGGCGTGATGGAAAAGCTGGGCACCCGCAAGGGCCAGCTGAAGAACATGGAGCCGGACGGCAAGGGCCGCGTGCGCCTTGACTACATGATCCCGGCGCGTGGCCTGATCGGCTTCCAGAACGAGTTCCGCACCCTGACTCAGGGCTCGGGCCTGCTGTTCCACGTGTTCGACCATTACGGTCCGAAGGAACAGGGCGCGATCGCCAAGCGCCAGAACGGCGTGATGATTGCCAACGCAGCGGGCGCCACCCCGGCCTATGCGCTGGGGCCGTTGGAAGAGCGTGGCCGTCTGTTCGCTGCTGAAGGCGACAACGTGTACGAAGGTCAGCTGGTCGGTATCCACTCCAAGGACAACGACCTGACCGTCAACGCGATCAAGACCAAGCCGCTGACCAACATGCGCGCCTCGGGCAAGGACGATGCGATCAAGCTGACCCCGGCGATCAAGTACACGCTGGAGCAGGCACTGGACTTCATCGAGGACGACGAGCTGGTCGAAGTCACCCCGAAGGAAATCCGCCTGCGCAAGAAGTTCCTCACCGAAAGCGACCGCAAGCGCGCTGGCCGTTCCGGCTAAGCACGGGACGTCCATCTCCGTGAGCAACACGCCCTACAGCCCGGATCCGCGTGCGCATCCGGGGCTGCATGTGATCGCCTTGCTAGAGGCGGTCAAGGGGACGCTTGCGCTGTTGGCGGCGACGGGCCTGGAAATTCTGGGCCCGCTCCCGCTGCAGGACGCGGTCAGCACGCTGATCCGCCGCTTCAACCTGGATCCCGACCACGGCGCACTGCCGTCGTTGCTCAAGACCATCAGTCCCGACGCCGTCCATCTGGCTGCTGCCGCAATGCTGGCGTATGGCCTGCTGCACGTGGTGGAAGCCTGGGGTCTGTGGCGTGCCAAGGCCTGGGCGTCACTGCTGGGCTGCCTGTCGGCGGCCATCTACCTGCCTTTCGATATCTACGCCATCGTCCGCCATCCCGGCTGGACCGCCTGGGGCGTGCTGGCGATCAATCTGCTTGTGGTCGGCGTGCTGGCACGCGATCTGATCAAGCGCCGGCGCCGCTGACGCGCTCCTGCCCGTGTGCGGGCATGTCATACACGTTGTCACCCCGACGCAGCGCCGTTAGCCTGCGAACAGTCCCCGGGGAACACCGCCAATGCGATCCACCACCTTGTCCTTCGCGCTGCTGCTTGCGCTGTGCGGCTGTGCGCATACCGAAAGCCTGACCTTGGCCGGTGCCAACGCAGCCACTGCCAGGCAAGACGATCTGATCGACGCCGATATCGTCGGCCTGCAGGCACGCATGGCGTCAGGGAAGATCAGCAGTCTGGATCTGACCCGCGCGTATCTGCAGCGTGTCGCCACCATCGATCGCGCCGGGCCCGCTCTCAATGCGGTGATCGAACTCAACCCGCGAGCCGAAGCCGACGCACGTGCATTGGACGCCGAACGCCGCGCCAGTCATGTGCGCGGGCCCCTGCATGGCATTCCGGTGCTGCTCAAGGACAACATCGATGCGCTGCCGATGGTCAACAGCGCCGGCTCGCTGGCACTGGCCGATTTCAGGCCCGGCCGCGATGCGTTCCTGGTGCAGCGCCTGCGCGCCGCTGGCGCGGTGATCCTGGGCAAGACCAACCTGAGCGAGTGGGCCAACTTCCGCTCCACCAAGTCCAGCTCCGGCTGGAGCGCACGCGGCGGGCTGACCCGCAATCCGTACGCACTGGATCGCAATCCCTGCGGCTCCAGTGCCGGCACCGGCGCGGCGATCGCGGCCAGCCTGGCCACGGTCGGCATTGGCACCGAAACCGACGGCAGCATCACCTGCCCGGCCTCGGTGAACGGCCTGGTCGGACTCAAGCCGACCGTGGGCCTGGTCAGCCGCGACGGCATTATTCCGATCTCGGCCAGCCAGGACACCGCCGGCCCGATGACGCGCAGCGTCGCCGATGCGGCCGCCGTGCTGCAGGCGATCGCCGCGCCTGACCCGCAGGATCAGGCCGCGCGCACTGCACCGACGTCCACACCGGACTATCTGGCGCATCTCAGGCCCGATGGCCTGCGCGGCGCCCGCCTGGGCCTGCTGCGCAACCCCTTGCGCGAAGATCCGGCGATTGCCGCCACGCTGGAGCGCGCCGTGCAGACGCTGCGCGCCGCCGGCGCCACCGTGATCGAAACCAGCCTGGCAACCGATGGCCAGTGGGATGCCGCCGAGCAAACAGTCTTGTTGGTCGAGTTCAAGGCCGGCCTGAACGCGTATCTGCGCAGCCACGCCGCGCCGGTGTCGAGCCTGGAGCAATTGATTGCCTTCAATCGCAACCATGCGCAGCGCGAGATGCCCTACTTCGGGCAGGAGCTGTTCGAGCAGGCGCAGGCCGCGGCCGGACTGGACGATGCCGCCTATCTCACGGCCCGCGCCACTGCCAAACGGCTGGCCGGGCCGGACGGCATCGACGCCGCGCTGCAGGCCAATCGCCTGGATGCGCTGATCGTGCCGACCACCGGTGCTGCCTGGGTCACCGACCTGGTCAAGGGCGATACCTTTCCCGGAGCCGGCTACGGTGCGGCCGCGGTGGCCGGTTATCCCAGCCTGAGCGTGCCGATGGGGCAGACCCAGGGCCTGCCGCTGGGCTTGTTGTTCATGGGCAGTGCCTGGAGCGAGCCGCGCCTGATCGAACTGGCCTACGCCTACGAACAACGCAGCAAGGCACGTGTTGCGCCCCGCTATGCGCCGACCGCGCCCAGCGCACCAGCGGCCGCGCCTGCAGCTACTACACCGTAGTCGCAGGCTCGCCGTCTTCGGCACCGGGCGAGCGCACGCTCTCCTGGGCGATCGGCGCGGCGGCACGCAGGGGCGGCTTTTCCTGCGCGGCGATTTCGGCGCGAATCCTGGGCAATGCGTAAGGATGCTCGCGGGTCAGGAAGTCGATCATGCGCTCGCGGCTGATGCAGCGCAGATCGAACGCATCGCCGGAATTGCGCGCGCTCACCAGCAGGCGTACCTGGATCGTGCTCTCGCTGGTTTCGGTCACCTGAGTCACGCACACGCGTCCATCCCACAGCGGCTCGCTCTTGCAGATGCGCTCCAGCTCGGCACGCACCGCCGCGATCGGGGTGCGGTAGTCCAGCCACAGGAATGCGGTACCGAGCAGATCGGCACTGCTGCGTGTCCAGTTCTGGAACGGGTGCTCGATCCACCAGGTCAACGGCACCACCATGCGCCGCTCGTCCCAGATCCGCACCACCACATACGAGCTGCCGATTTCCTCGATGCGGCCCCACTCGCCCTCCACGATCACCACATCGTCCAGCCGGATCGGCTGGGTCAGGGCGATCTGCAGACCGGCGATCAGGTTGCCGAACACCGGCTTGGCCGCGATACCGGCCACCAGGCCGATGATGCCGGCCGATGCCAGCAGCGTTTTGCCGATCTGGCGTACCTGCGGAAAGGTCAGCAGCACCACCGAGATGCCGAGCAGGATCACCGCGCCCATCACCACCCGGCTCAGTACGCGTGTCTGGGTCTGGATGCGCCGTGCGGTCAGGTTGTCGGACACCTCGATCGGGTTGCTGCGCAGGATCGCCATCTCGCCGGCGGCGACCGCGCGCACCAACAGCCAGGTCACGCAGCCAACGATGCCGACGTGCAGCAGATGCTGCATCGCCGCCAGCCCTTTGCCGGACAGCGGCGTCGCTTCGGTGGCGACGCCCAGAAACAGCAGCGGCAGGATGAAGGCAGCCGGCAGCGTGACCACGCGGATGATGCGTGCACGGCGATAGTCGCGGCCCTGCATGCGGCGAAACAGCCACAGCATCAGCGACCAGGTGACGATGCCCGCCAGCAGCGCGGCACCAAGCGGGATTGCGTATTCGCGGATGACGTTCCAATCGGCAGTCAAACCGTTCCTCCTGTGGGGGAAAGAGGGATGGCTGCAGCATCATGCCGCACGCGGCATGAGCATCACGTCATGCGTACAGCGACATCACGCGCCCAGCGGCTGCGACGCCACCTGCTGTTGCTTGCGCACGATCGCCATTGCGATTTCCAGCGACTGCTCGTAGTTCAGGCGCGGATCCACGCTGGAGCGGTAGGCGCGTTCCAGATCGCGCTCGGTCAACTCGCGCGCGCCACCGGTGCATTCGGTGACGTCTTCGCCGGTCAGTTCCAGATGCACCCCGCCCAGCCGCGTCCCGGCGGCCGCATGCAGATCGAACGACAACTCGACCTCGCTGCGGATATTGTCGAAACGCCGTGTTTTATAGCCATTTCCGGTGCTTTCGGTATTGCCGTGCATCGCATCGCAGACCCACAACACCCGACGTCCATCGCGCTTGACCGCCTCCAGTAGCGGCGGCAACTTCTCGGCGATCTGCGCCGCGCCCATGCGATGGATGAAGCTCAGGCGGCCGGGTTCGTCTTCGGGATTGAGCACGTCGATCAGACGCAACAGCTGATCCGGCTGCACCGACGGCCCTACCTTGATCGCGATCGGATTACGCACGCCACGCAGGTATTCCACATGCGCGCCATCCAGCGCGGCGGTGCGCATGCCGATCCACGGGTAATGCGTGCTCAGGTTGAACCAGCCCCACTGGCGCGGCACCTGCCGGGTCAGGCCTTCCTCGTACGGCAGCAACAGCGCCTCGTGCGAGGTGTAGAAGTCGATGCGGTTGAGGTTGTAGACCTCCGCGCCGGACAGGGTCTCCATGAAGCGCACCGCGTCGCCGATCGATGCCACCATCTTCTGGTAGTCCGCCGCCAGCGGCGAATACCCCACCCAGTCCAGATTCCAGTATTCGGGATGGTGCAGGTCGGCAAAGCCGCCGTCGATCAGGGCGCGTACGAAATTCATCGTCATCGCCGAGCGCGAATGCGCGGTGATCATGCGCTGCGGATCCGGCACGCGCGCCGCTTCGGTGAAGGCCGGCGCATTGATCACATCGCCGCGGTAGCTCGGCAAGGTCACCCCGTCGCGGGTTTCGGTGTCGGCCGAACGCGGCTTGGCGTACTGCCCGGCAAAGCGCCCTACCCGCACCACCGGCAGGTGCAGGCCATGCACCAGCACCAGGCTCATTTGCAGCAGCACCTTCAGGCGATTGGAGATCGTGCCCGATTCGCAATCGCTGAAATTCTCGGCGCAGTCGCCACCCTGCAGCAGGAAGCGCTTGCCTTCCTGCGCCTCCGCCAGCTGGCGCTTGAGCGCGAAGATTTCCCAGGAGGTCACCAGCGGCGGCAACTGCCGCAACTCGCCCAGCGTGTGTTCCAGCGCAACGGCGTCCGGGTAGACCGGCATCTGCAACGCCGGACGCTGCCGCCAGCTCTGCGGCGACCACTGGTCTGCCTGGTTGACGGACGAATGAGGGGAAGCGGACATCGTGAACTCCAGAAATCTCGGGCGCCGGCCAGCGCCGGAACGAAACGATCAGAACAATTTGCGCGGACCACGCTGCCTGAAGCCGGCATACAGCGCCCATAGCGCCAGGCCCACAAACCACAGCATGCTCCACATCGGCATGCTCAGGCCCAGAAAGCGCCAATCGATATTGCCGCAGTCGCCGGTACCGGTCAGCACGGTGCGGAACACTTCGAACGGCCCCATCGTTTCGCTCAGGAAGCTCAACGGCGGCCCGCACGAGGACATCATGTCCTTGGGCCGGATCTGCACCCAGACATGCCGCGCCGCGATGCCCATGCCGACGCCGGCAGCGATGAAGCTCAGCACGCCATAGAGCTTGCGCGTGCCCGCGGCGCGCGGCCCATGCAAGGCGCCCAGCAGAAACAACACCGCCAGCGCCGCAAACGCGATCCGCTGGAAGATGCATAGCGGGCAAGGCTCCAGCCCAAGATGCAGCTGCACATAGATCGCGTAGGCAAGCAGTCCTGCGCAGGCAAGAAAGCCCAGCAAAAACTGCGCCCGGAAACCCCAACGAAATGGATTCATCGCTACCGCTTGCCTAGGATCGAATGCCCGATTATCAGCCATCGCTGCCGCGGTGACCACGGATGGCTGCATCGGGCAGGTCGTCTGGCGGCAGGCCCCGTGCAGCCATGCATGTTGCCAGTCATGTGTCGGCCTGCAGACCCTCGACACCGCCCGGAGACGGTCGCCTTTGCGGCAGCGAAATTGATCCTGGTTGAGGCATGCACATCGCTGCGATGTTGCCGAAACACCCAAACTAAGATCGACTGCCATGGTCCGGCACCGGCTATAAAAAAGCCCGGCGCTAGCCGGGCTTTTCGAGAATCTTTGCGAAGAGCGAACCGATTACTCGGTCACTTCCTCGGCGACGACCGGACGGTCGACCAGCTCGACATACGCCATCGGCGCATTGTCACCGGCACGGAAGCCGGCCTTCAGGATGCGCAGGTAGCCGCCGGGACGGGTCGCGTAACGCGGGCCCAGTTCGACGAACAGCTTGCCCACTGCTTCCTTGTCGCGCAGGCGAGCGAACGCCAGACGACGATTGGCAACGCCATCGACCTTGCCGATGGTGATCAGCGGCTCGGCGACGCGACGCAGTTCCTTGGCCTTCGGCAAAGTGGTCTTGATCAGCTCGTGCTTGAACAGCGACGCGGCCATATTGCGGAACATGGCTTCGCGGTGTGCGCTGGTGCGGTTAAATTTACGACCGGATTTCTGGTGACGCATGAGTGTGATTTCCTAAGGAATGTTGAGACTGCTTGAGAGACGTTGTCGCCATCCTGGCGCTGTTGAATGGACTGCGGTTGGTCCGAGCCGGCCGTCCTTTGACCGGATGTCACCGCGGGCTTTGGCCCGTCGATGTAAAAAAAACAGCATGGGCGCCCGAAGACGCCCATGCGGTGATGCATTAACCAAGCATGCCGTGCTGGGCGACACCGGCCGGCGGCCAGTTCTCCAGCTTCATGCCCAGTGCAAGGCCGCGCTGTGCCAGCACTTCCTTGATTTCGGTCAGCGACTTCTTGCCAAGATTCGGGGTCTTGAGCAGTTCCACTTCGGTCTTCTGGATCAGATCGCCGATGTAGTAGATGCTCTCGGCCTTCAGGCAGTTGGCCGAACGCACGGTCAGCTCGAGGTCGTCGATCGGGCGCAGCAGCACTGGATCCACGCCGCTGGCAGCCGGCTTGGCCGCACCGCGATCGCGGTGGGTGAAATCGCCGAACACCGACAGCTGATCGCTGAGGATGTCGGCGGCGGTGCGCACGGCTTCCTCGGCATCGATCGTGCCGTTGGTTTCGATATCGATCACCAGCTTGTCGAGGTCGGTGCGCTGTTCAACGCGCGCAGCTTCCACGGCATAGGCAACGCGGCGCACCGGCGAGAACGACGCATCCAGCATCAGACGACCGATGGTGCGGGTCTCTTCGTCCGGACGACGACGCGCGGCAGCCGGCTGGTAGCCAAAACCACGCTCGATCTTCAGGCGCATGTTCAGCGCCGTGTCCTTGGTCAGGTGGCAGATCACGTGGTCGCCGTTGATGATCTCAACGTTGTGATCGGTCCTGATGTCGGCCGCAGTGACCGTGCCCGGACCCTGCTTGGACAACGACAGCGTCGCGCTGTCGCCACTATGCATACGAATCGCCACGTCTTTCAGGTTGAGCAGGACGTCAAGCACGTCTTCCTGCAGCCCTTCGACCGTGGTGTACTCGTGCAGCACGCCGTCGATCTCGACCTCGGTGATCGCAAAACCCGGGATCGACGACAACAGCACACGACGCAGGGCATTGCCCAGCGTGTGCCCGTAACCGCGCTCCAAGGGCTCGATCACGACCTTTGCGCGATTGTCGGTAAGACGTTCGATCTGCGGACCACGGGGGCGCAGAACCTGGTTGGCGGTAACCGTCATGTTGCGGGGTCTCCTGCGAACCTCCGGCGGTGCCGGAGGCTCTCCAATGTGAATTACTTCGAATACAACTCGACGATCAGCGCTTCGTTGATATCCGAAGGCAGGTCAGCGCGATCCGGAACGGCCTTGAACACGCCGCTGAACTTCTTCGAATCGACTTCGACCCACGACGGCGTCATGTCGTGCTGCTCAGCCACGGTCAGGGCTTCCTGCACGCGAAGCTGCTTCTGTGCCTTTTCCGACAGCGTGATCGCATCGCCAGCCTTGATCTGGTACGAAGCCAGATTCACCGACTTGCCATTGACCAGCACGCCACGGTGCGACACCAGCTGGCGCGCGGCCGGACGGGTGACGGCAAAGCCCATGCGGTAGCAGACGTTGTCCAGACGGGTTTCCAGCAACTGCAGCAGGTTCTCGCCGGTGTTGCCCTTCTTGGTCGAGGCCTTCTTGTAGTAGTTGCGGAACTGACGTTCCAGCAAACCGTAGATGCGCTTGACCTTCTGCTTTTCACGCAGCTGGGTAGCGTAGTCGGAGAGCTTGCCTTTGCGAGCCGCGCCATGTTGGCCGGGCTTCTGCTCAAGCTTGCACTTGGAGTCCAGCGCACGCGCCGGGCTCTTGAGGGAAAGGTCGGCGCCTTCGCGGCGGGCGAGCTTACAGGTAGGACCGATATAACGAGCCATTTCTTATCGCTCCCTTTAGACGCGACGCTTCTTCGGCGGACGGCACCCGTTGTGCGGGATTGGCGTCACGTCGATGATGTTGGTGATCTTGTAGCCCACGTTGTTCAACGAACGCACGGCCGACTCACGGCCCGGACCCGGACCCTTGATACGTACTTCCAGCGACTTCACGCCGTAGTCGAGCGCAGCGCGGCCAGCCTTTTCGGCGGCAACCTGAGCAGCGAACGGGGTCGACTTGCGCGAACCACGGAAACCGGCGCCGCCGGACGTAGCCCACGACAGTGCATTGCCCTGGCGATCGGTGATGGTGACGATGGTGTTGTTGAACGAAGCGTGGACGTGAGCGACGCCGTCAGTGATGACGCGCTTGATCTTCTTCTTCGTTTTCTTTTCTGCTGGCTTTGCCATGATCTATCCCTTACTTCCTGATCGCCTTGCGCGGACCCTTACGGGTGCGGGCGTTGGTACGGGTGCGCTGACCACGCAGCGGGAGACCACGGCGATGACGCAGACCGCGATAGCAGCCCAGGTCCATCAGTCGCTTGATCGCGATACCGATTTCGCGGCGCAGGTCGCCTTCGACGACATACTTGCCGACCTCGGCGCGCAGGCGCTCGATTTCGGGTTCGGACAGATCACGAATCTTCGTGGTCGAGGTAACGCCTGCGGATTCGCAGAGCTTCTTCGAACGGGTACGGCCGATGCCGTAGATGCTTTGCAACCCGACCCAGACGTGCTTCTGGGCTGGCAGGTTGACGCCTGCAATACGCGCCATGACGCGATTCTCCAACTGAGTGATGGCCCGACAGCGCCCAGGCGCCATCCGGCAGGATGGATCAAAAGTGAACTCGGAATTGTAGCAAGGCCTCGGATTGCTTTGAAGCCCGTGGAACCAAAAGTTCCATGGACCCGGCGTGGGGAGTGTGCCCTCGCTCCGGCGCCGGACGATGTTGATCCAGAAAACTTCTCCGAATCGCCTGTACTACTCCCGCACAGGACCACCTCGCCACACCCGCGCGCGAGACGTCGCGCGAGCCGCCCTTCTGATCGGAAGATCGTGGCCCGGGAACCAGGCCGTCTTCACGCAATGAAGATCTAGTGTACCACTTAACTGCGCGCCAGACCGCCGCGCGAGCCACCCTTGAGGTTGGCCTTCTTCAGCAGACTCTCATACTGATGCGACATCAGATGGGCCTGGATCTGTGCAATGAAGTCCATCACCACCACCACGGCGATCAGCAACGACGTACCACCGAAGTGGAACGAGGTGCCCAGCTGGGTGCGCATGATTTCCGGCAGCAGGCAGACGATCACCAGGTACAACGAACCCGCTGCGGTCAGCCGGGTCAGCACGCCGTCCACATAGTCAGCTGTCGCCTTGCCCGGGCGGATACCCGGAATCAGTGCGCCAGACTTCTTGAGGTTGTCAGCGGTTTCCTGCGAGTTGAACACCAGCGCGGTATAGAAGAACGCGAAGCCGATGATCAGCGCAGCAAACACCAGCATGTGCACCGGCTCGCCAGGCCCAAGCGCATTGGCAATCTTCTGCAGCCACGAACCCACGCCACTGCCGGATGCCGCCTGACCGGACCACATCGACAGCGTGGCCGGGAAGGCCAGGATGCTGGAGGCGAAGATCGGTGGAATCACGCCTGCCATGTTGAGCTTCAGCGGCAGGAACGAGGTCTGGTTCATGTACGCATTGCGACCGCCCTGGCGGCGCGCGTAATTGACCGTGATACGTCGCTGCCCGCGCTCGACAAACACCACAAACAGCGTGAACGCCAGAATGGTGATGACGATCAGCAGCAGCGAAATGAAGCTCAGATTGCCTTCGCGGAAGGCCTCGACGGTCTGGATCGCCGCCGACGGAAGGCCTGCCACGATGCCAGCGAAGATGATCAGCGATACGCCGTTACCGATGCCACGCTCAGTGACTTGCTCGCCCACCCACATCAGGAAGATGGTGCCGGCGGTCAGTGCAATCACTGCGGTGAGCACAAAGCCCATGCCCGGCGCGTACACCACCGGAGCGCCACCAGGCGCGGTCTGGTTCTGCAGTGCCAGCGCGATACTGCCGCCCTGCACCACCGCCAGCAACACCGCACCGATACGCGAATACTGGGTGATCTTGCGTCGGCCGGATTCGCCTTCCTTCTGCATCGCCTTGAGGGCGGGAAAGATGTGCGTGGCCAACTGGATCACGATCGATGCCGAGATATACGGCATCACATTCAACGCAAAAATACTGAAACGGTGCAGGGCGCCGCCCGAGAACATGTTGAACATGTCCACGATGCCGCCACCCTGCGCCTGCATCAACGAAAGCATGGCATCGGGATTCACGCCCGGCACCGGCACATAGCAGCCGATGCGATAGACGATCAATGCCCCGAGGACGAACAGTAGCCGCTGGCGAAGTTCCGTGAACTTGCCGAGCCCGCCACCGAGGTTACCAATGCCAGCCTGCGCCATCTGCCGATTACTCCTCTACGCTGCCGCCGGCAGCTTCGATTGCTGCCTTGGCGCCCGCACTTGCGGCGACACCCTTCAGCACGAACTTCTTGCTCAGCTCGCCCTTCAGCACGATCTTCGCCTTCTTGGCGCGGCTCGGGACCAGGTTGGCCGCACGCAGCGCTGCAAAGTCGATCTCACCGGCTTCCAGCTTATCCAGCTGGTAGGACAACACTTCGGCACTGTCACGCGCCATCTTGGAACGGAAGCCGATCTTCGGCAGACGGCGCTGCATCGGCGTCTGGCCGCCTTCGAAGCCGGCCTTGATCTTGCCGCCGCCCTTGCGAGCGAACGAACCCTTGTGGCCGCGGCCGCAGGTCTTGCCAAGGCCGGAGCCGATGCCACGACCGACGCGGGTGCGCTCGGTACGGGCGCCGTCGGCGGGCTTGAGGTCATTGAGATGCAAAGTCATGGGATTAGTCCTCAACCTTGACGAGGTAGTGAACGGTGTTGATCAGACCGCGAACCTGCGGGCTGTCCTTCAGTTCACGCACATCGTTGAGCTTATTCAGGCCCAACGCACGCACCGACAGGCGGTGACGCGACTGGGTTCCACGCAGGCCACGCACCAGGCGCACCTTCACGGTCTTGTTGGTGTCCTTAGCCATGGTTGAGCTCCTCCACCTTCTTGCCGCGCTTGGCCGCAACACGGGCCGGCGACTGCACTTCCGACAGACCCTTCAGGGTTGCACGGACCAGGTTGATCGGATTACGCGAACCAACCGCCTTGGCCAGCACGTTCTTGACGCCGACCGCTTCCAGCACAGCGCGCATGGCGCCGCCAGCGATGACGCCCGTACCTTCCGACGCCGGCTGCATGTAGACGCGTGCTGCGCCGTGGCCGGACTTGACGGCATGCCACAAGGTACCGTTGTTCAGATCCACAGTGGCCAGGTTCTTGCGCGCCTGCTCCATCGACTTCTGGATGGCGACCGGCACTTCGCGCGCCTTGCCATAACCGAAACCGACCTTGCCCAGACCATCGCCGACCACGGTCAGCGCGGTGAAGGTGAACTGGCGACCGCCCTTGACCGTCTTGCTGACGCGATTGACCGCGACCAGCTTTTCGATCATGCCATCGTCGACTTTCTCTTCGCGGTTACGGTCGCGATCACGACCCCGCGGTGCACGTTCTTCTGCCATCTTGATTCCTTGATTGATTGAGTATGTACGGCTTGGGGCCGCTTATGGTTGTGGAGTCACGCTGTGTTCCCGGCACCGTTGCAAAAGAACGGGACGGTCCGGCATCTCCCCTGCCGGCGGTAACGCGAATGTGGCCGATGGCCACATCCGCAGCAGTGCTTAGAACTGCAGGCCGCCTTCGCGAGCTGCGTCGGCCAACGCCTTGATACGGCCATGGTAGCGGTAGCCCGAGCGGTCGAATGCGACCTTCTCGATGCCCGCAGCCTTGGCGCGCTCGGCGATCAGCTTGCCGACCTTGACGGCCGCATCGCTGTTCTTGCCGTTCTTCAGGCCTTCCTTGACGTCGGCCTGCAGGGTGTTCGCCGCAGCGATCACCTTGGAGCCGTCGGCGGTGAAGACCTGCGCATACAGATGCTGGCCGGTGCGCAGCACCGACAGGCGAGCGACGCCCAGTTCACGGATGTGCGAACGGGTGGACTTGGCGCGACGCAGACGGGCGATGTTCTTGTTGATGCTCATGATATTTATCCTACGAAAGCTGAAGGAAGCAGGCTTTTGCATCGAAAAGTCCGGCCATGGCTGGCCGGGCTCCTAGCAGAGGGACCTGCATTACGCCTTCTTGGCTTCCTTGCGAATGATGACTTCACCGGCGTACTTCACACCCTTGCCCTTGTAGGGCTCCGGCGGACGGAAACCGCGAATCTTGGCGGCAACTTCGCCGACGCGCTGCTTGTCGGCGCCCTGGACCACGATTTCGGTCTGGGTCGGAGTCGACAGCGTGATGCCTTCCGGCGCCACGAACACCAGCGGATGCGAGAAACCGAGCGACAGGCTCAGGTCCTTGCCCTGCATGGCGGCACGGTAACCGACGCCGACCAGCTCGAGCTTGCGCTCGAAGCCCTCGGACACACCCTTGACCATGTTGGCCAGGATGGCGCGCACGGTGCCGGTGATGGCAATCTGCGACGGTTCGTTGGCCGACAGCGTGGCAACGTCGCCGTCGATGGCGATTTCGACGCCAACCGGCTTCGGCAGGGTCAGGGTGCCTTTCGGGCCCTTGACGCTCACCAGCTCGGGCTGGACCTTGAGTTCAACACCCTTCGGAAGGGAAACAGGCTTCTTGGCTACACGGGACATGATCGATTCCTTCCCTTAGGCCACGAAGCACAGGACTTCACCACCAACGCCGGCTTCGCGAGCCTGCGCATCGGTCATGATGCCCTTCGACGTGGAGATGATGGCAATACCCAGGCCGCCAAGGACCTTGGGCAGCTCGGTCTTGCCGCGGTACTGGCGCAGACCCGAGCGCGAGAAACGCTTCAGGGTCTCGATGACCGGACGGCCTTCGAAATACTTCAGCACGATTTCCAGCTCCGACTTGTTGTTCTCGGTTGCTGTCACGCGCAGGTCGGTGATGTAACCCTCGTCCTTCAGGACCTGGGCGATCGCGACCTTGATCTTGGACGACGGCAATTTCACCGTCTGCTTACCAACCGCGGCCGCATTCTTGATGCGTACCAGCAGGTCGGCGATGGGATCAGTCATGCTCATATGAGTACCTTTGAGTGCACCGATATCCGCTTTCGCGAAAATCTTGTGTTTTCCTGGGGATGGGCCAGGACCCTTTACGCCATGCCAGGCCCATGCGGGCAAGACAGAAGCGGAAGTATACGACAAAAGAGCCCGACTTGCGTCGGACTCCCTTGTTGAACAGAACCATCCTGTTCAAGCCGGCCGCGAACGGCCGGCAATGCTGTTACCAGCTTGCCTTGCGCAGGCCCGGAACGTCGCCGTTCATCGTGGCCTTGCGCAGCATGTTGCGACCCAGACCGAACTTGCGGTAGACACCGCGCGGACGACCGGACAACTCGCAACGGTTGCGGTGGCGGCTCGGCGACGAATCGCGCGGCAGCTTCTGCAACTTGGTCGACGCGTCGATCTTCTCTTCGTAGGACGCATCCTGACTGGAGAGGATCTTCTTCAGCGCATCACGCTTGCCGGCGAATTTCTTCGCCAGCTTTGCACGCTTGATGTCGCGGTGGATCATGGAGGTCTTTGCCATTTCGGATGTCCTCGACGGTCAGTTACGGAACGGGAACTTGAACGCTGCCAGCAGCGCCTTCGCTTCCGCATCCGTCTTGGCGGTGGTGGTGATGGCGATATCCATACCGCGAATCGCGTCGACGGCGTCGAAGTCGATTTCCGGGAAGATGATCTGTTCCTTCACACCCATGTTGAAGTTGCCACGACCGTCAAAGGAGCGACCGGAAACACCACGGAAGTCGCGCACGCGCGGCAGCGAGATGTTGATCAGACGATCCAGAAACTCGTACATCTTGGCGCGACGCAACGTGGTCTTGCAGCCGATCGGCCAACCGTCACGAATCTTGAACGATGCGACCGAAACGCGCGACTTGGTGACCACCGGCTTCTGACCGGAGATCTTGGACATGTCGGCGACCGCATTTTCCAGAATCTTCTTGTTGGTAGCCGCCTCGCCCACGCCCATGTTGAGCGTGACCTTGACCAGCTTCGGCACTTCCATCGGATTGGTGTAGCCGAATTCCTTCATCAGGGCCGGCACCACGTTTTCCTTGTAAAACTTTTCGAGACGAGTGTTCATGATCGCATTCCTCAGGCGTCGAGCGCCTCACCGCTGGAGCGGAACACACGCAATTTGCGTCCATCCTCCAGCACCTTGAAGCCAACGCGCTCGCCCTTGCCCGTTGCCGGGTTGACGATATTGACGTTGGAGATATGGATCGACGCTTCACGCTCGACCACGCCGCCGGCGACACCCGCCTGCGGGTTCGGCTTGGTGTGGCGCTTGATGACGTTGGCATTGGAGACGATCACGCGATCGCCATCCACACGCACAACTTCACCCTGCTTACCCTTGTCCTTGCCGGTGTTGATGACGACCTGGTCGCCCTTCTTGATACGGTTAGCCATGTATATGTCCTCCGCTCACAGCACTTCGGGAGCGAGCGAGACGATCTTCATGAACTTCTCGGAACGCAGCTCGCGCGTCACCGGCCCGAAGATGCGGGTCCCGATCGGCTCCTGCTTATTGTTCAACAGCACAGCGGCGTTGCCATCGAAGCGGATCAGCGAACCGTCGGGACGGCGCACACCCTTGCGGGTACGCACCACGACGGCGTCGTAGACTTCGCCCTTCTTGACCTTGCCACGCGGAATGGCGTCCTTGACGGTCACCTTGATGATGTCGCCAATGTGTGCGTAGCGGCGCTTGGAGCCGCCCAGCACCTTGATGCACATCACTTCCTTGGCACCCGAATTGTCGGCGACATCGAGGTAGCTCTGCATCTGGATCATGATTCAGATCTCCCTTATTCGGCCGAACGGGTGACGATTTCGACCACCCGCCAGTTCTTGGTCTTGGACATTGGAGCAATCTCGGTCACACGCACGACGTCGCCTTCGTTGCAGGCATTGTCGGCGTCGTGTGCGTGGAGCTTGGACGAGCGCTTGATGTACTTACCGTACAACGGGTGCTTGACCTGGCGCTCCACCAACACGGTGACCGTCTTGTCCATCTTATTGCTGACAACACGGCCTTCGACCGTGCGCAGCGCTTGCTTTTCGTTGTTGTCGCTCATCGCGGCCGTCCTTACTTGGTGCTGCCGAGCAGGTACTTGACGCGAGCAATCTCGCGGCGCACCCGGCGGGTATCGTGGGTCTTCGGCAGCTGGCCGGTGACCTGCTGCATACGGAGCGAGAACTGCTCCTTACGCAGATCGGTCAGGTGGGCCTTCAGTTCGTCAGCCGACTTCTCGCGGAGTTGTTTGATATCCATCAGCGCACCGTCCGGGTCACGAAAGTGGTGGTCACCGACAATTTCGCGGCGGCAAGGCGGAACGCCTCACGTGCGATATCTTCGGGAATACCCTCGATTTCATAGATCATGCGGCCCGGCTGAATCTGCGCGACCCAGTACTCCACGTTGCCCTTACCGGAGCCCATGCGGACTTCGATCGGCTTCTTGGTGATCGGCTTGTCGGGGAACACACGAATCCACATCTTGCCGCCCTTCTTGACGTGGCGGCTGATCGTACGACGTGCTGCTTCAATCTGACGCGCGGTCAGCTGACCGTGCGCGGTTGCCTTGAGGCCGTACTCGCCGAAGCTGACGGCGTTTCCGCTCCATGCCAGGCCGTCGTTACGGCCCTTGTGCATCTTGCGATATTTGGTTCGCTTGGGTTGCAACATTGCCGTTACCTCGCTTCACGAGCCGGGCGCGAAGGACGGTCACCACGGTCGCCGCGATCGTTACGATCGTTGCGCGGGCTGTCGTCCTGCTTCTCCTGGCCAACCTGGGAGAAGTCAAAAACCTCACCCTTATAGATCCAGACCTTGATGCCGATGATGCCGTACGTCGTGGACGCCTCGGCAAAACCGTAATCGATGTCGGCACGTAGCGTGTGCAGCGGCACGCGGCCTTCGCGGTACCACTCCGAACGGGCGATTTCTGCACCGTTGAGGCGGCCAGCCACGTTGACCTTGATGCCCAGGGCACCCAAGCGCATCGCGTTGCCGACCGAGCGCTTCATTGCACGGCGGAACATGATGCGACGCTCAAGCTGCTGCGCGATCGACTCAGCGACCAGCTGCGCATCCAGCTCCGGCTTGCGCACTTCGGTGACGTTGATGTGGGCAGGAACACCCATCATCGCGCTCACTTCCTTACGCAGCTTTTCGATGTCCTCGCCACGCTTGCCGATCACCACGCCCGGACGGGCGGTGTGGATCGTCACGCGGGCGGTTTTGGCAGGGCGCTCGATCAAGATCTTGCTGATACCTGCCTGCGCGAGCTTCTTGCGCAGCATTTCACGCACTTTCAGGTCGGCTGCCAGGTAGGCGGCGAAGTCGGCCTTGCTTGCGTACCACTTGGAATTCCAGTCCTTGGCGATGCCAAGGCGAATTCCAGTCGGATGAACTTTATGACCCATGGTCTTTTCCTTTCCGCTTACTTGGCGGCGCCGACAATCACAGTGATGTGACTGGTGCGCTTGAGGATGCGGGTACCGCGGCCTTTCGCCCGCGCCATGAAACGCTTCAGGGAGGGACCTTCATCAACCATGATGGTCTTGACCTTCAGCTCGTCGACATCCGCGCCCTGATTGTTCTCGGCATTGGCAATAGCCGACTCCACAACCTTTTTGATCAGGTGCGCAGCTTTCTTGTCCGAGAACTTCAGCAGATTGACCGCACGTTCGGCGGACAGTCCACGCACCTGGTCAGCGACCAAGCGGGCCTTCTGCGGGGAGATGCGCGCGGTGCGCAGGATTGCTTTCGCTTCCATCGTCATCTCTCCTTACCTGCTCGACTTCTTGTCGCCACCGTGACCCTTGAAGGTCCGGGTGACGGCAAATTCGCCGAGCTTGTGGCCGACCATATTCTCGTTGACGAGCACCGGAATGTGGTTCTTGCCGTTATGCACGGCGATGGTGATGCCTACCATTTCCGGCAGGATCATCGAACGGCGCGACCAGGTCTTGATCGGCTTCTTGCTACCCGCAGCGGACTCCACCTTCTTTGCAAGGTGGTGATCGACGAACGGGCCCTTCTTAAGTGAACGTGCCATGGTCGATTAGCCCCTACGATCGCGGACGATGAATTGCTGGGTGCGCTTGTTCTTGCGCGTCTTGTAACCCTTGGTCGGAACACCCCACGGGGTGACCGGATGCGGATTACCCTGGCCAGCCTTGGCCTCACCACCACCGTGCGGGTGATCGACCGGGTTCATGGCCGCACCGCGAACGGTCGGACGAACACCGCGCCAGCGCTTGGCGCCAGCCTTGCCCAGCTTCTCGAGGTTGTGCTCGTCGTTGCCGACTTCGCCGATGGTGGCGCGGCACTCGACCGGCACCTTGCGCATTTCGCCCGAGCGCAGACGCAGCGTGGCATAGATGCCTTCGCGAGCGACCAGCTGGACGGCTGCACCGGCAGCACGTGCGATCTGAGCGCCCTTACCCGGCTTCAGCTCGATACCGTGGACCGTCGTACCGACCGGGATATTGCGCAGCGGCAGCGTGTTGCCGGTCTTGATCGGTGCGTTGGCACCGGCAATGACCTGATCGCCAGCCTTCAAGCCCTTGGGGGCGATGATGTAGCGACGCTCGCCGTCGACGTAGCACAGCAGGGCGATATGAGCGGTACGGTTCGGATCGTATTCGATCCGCTCCACACGCGCCGGAATGCCTTCCTTGTTGCGCTTGAAGTCGATGATGCGGTAGTGCTGCTTGTGGCCACCACCGACGTGACGCACGGTGATGCGGCCATGGTGGTTACGACCACCGGACTTGCTCTGCGAGTCGAGCAGCGCCGCGTGCGGTGCGCCCTTGTGCAGATCGGGAGTAACCACGCGCACGGCGGAACGACGGCCGGGAGAGGTGGGTTTGAACTTCATCAATGGCATGGGATGGACCTCAGGCCTTAGCCGTTACGTCGATGGACTGACCATCAACCAGGCGGACGTACGCCTTGCGCCAATTGCCACGGCTGCCAGCACGGTTACGGAAGGACTTGCTCTTGCCCTTGACGTTGACCACGTTGACCGCTTTGACCTTGACGTCGAACAGCTGCTCAACCGCGGCCTTTACATCGGCCTTGGTGGCTTCGTTCGAAACTTCGAAGACATACTGGTTGGAGATTTCCTGCAGGCGCGCGGTCTTTTCGGAGACTCGCGGAGCACGCAGCACGCTGAAGATTTTTTCGTTGCTGCTCATGCCAGCCACTCCTCGACCTTCTTGACCGCATCGGCGGTGATCACGACCGTATCGGCCCCGACCAGAGCGACCGGATCCAGACCCTGCACATCACGCACCTGCACATACGGCAGATTGCGGGCGGACAGATACAGGTGCTCGGACGCTTCCTCGGTGACGATCAGCGGGCGCTTGCCCACGTCCAGTCCCTTCAGCTTCTCAATCAGACCCTGGGTCTTGGTGGTTTCGACGTCGAACGCATCGACGATCATCAGGCGACCCTGGCGGTTAAGCTCAGAGAAGATCGCGCAGATGGCCGCACGGTACATCTTGCGGTTGACTTTCTGTTCGAAGCTGCGCGGCTTGGCCGCGAAGGTCACGCCGCCGCCGACGAAGATCGGAGCCGTCAGCGCGCCATGACGCGCACCGCCGCCCTTCTGCTTCTTCGACTTCTTGGTCGTGCCCGCAACTTCCGAACGCGTCTTCTGAGCCTTGGTACCAGCGCGACCGGCATTGCGATAAGCGACGACGACCTGGTGAACCAGATCTTCGCTGAATTCGCGACCGAACACGGCATCGGAGACCGAGACCTTGTTGTTGCTACCCGTGATAACGAGTTCCATCGTCATCTCTCCTTATGCCTTGCTCGCCGGACGGACGATCACGTCGCCACCAGCTGCGCCAGGCACGGCGCCGCGGATAGCAATCAGACCACGCTCGACGTCGACCTTGACCACTTCCAGGTTCTGCGTGCTTTGCTGCACGGCGCCCATGTGGCCCGACATCTTCTTACCCGGGAAAACGCGACCCGGGGTCTGGCGCTGACCCAACGAACCCGGCGCGCGATGCGACAGCGAGTTACCGTGAGTTGCATCGCCCATACGGAAGTTGTAGCGCTTGATGGTGCCCTGGAAACCCTTACCCTTGGTGACGCCCTGGACGTCGACCTTCTGGCCGACCTCGAAGATGTCCGCCTTGATTTCGCCGCCGACGGCGAAATCGCCGAGCTGCGCGTCTTCAACGCGGAATTCCCACAGGCCGCGACCCGCTTCCACCTTCGCCTTGGCGAAGTGGCCAGCAGCCGGCTTGTTGACCAGCGCGGCACGACGGGCACCAACGGTAATCTGCACAGCGCTGTAGCCGTCAGCTTCGACGGTCTTGATCTGCGCAATGCGGTTTGGAGTTGCTTCGATCAGCGTGACCGGTACCGAGCGACCGTCTTCAGTGAAGACGCGGCTCATACCAGCCTTGCGGCCTACGAAGCCCAACGAATATTTCTTCGTCATGGTCGTAGTCCTCAGGTCAACTTGATCTGAACGTCGACGCCAGCCGCGAGTTCGAGCTTCATCAGCGCGTCCACGGTCTTGTCGTTCGGGTCGACGATATCGAGCACACGCTTGTGCGTGCGGGTTTCGTACTGGTCACGCGCATCCTTGTCGGCATGCGGGGATACGAGGATGGTGTAACGTTCGATCTTGGTCGGCAACGGGATCGGGCCACGCACTTGCGCGCCGGTCCGCTTAGCCGTTTCGACGATCTCGCTGGCCGAACGGTCGATCAAACGATGATCGAACGCCTTCAACCGAATCCGGATCTTTTGTTCCGACATGACGGAAGCTTCCTTCGTTAAAAGAGCGACGGGCAAGGCCTCTGGGATACCTGCCCCGATATTCCTGACGTAGATGAAATCGCCATGCATCCTGCTGACGAGGGCATTTCCTCCGCCCAAAAACTGAGGCAGACCGGTAAACCGGCCTGCCCAGACGGAAAAGTATAATGCGCAACAAGAGCACGGTCAACAACATGTGAGTTGTTGAGTGCTCCATGCAACGCGACCTTCCCGGTCTGGCGAACACGAGCGGCATCCTGCCGTTCTTTTCGCTGTAACTCAGCGCCCTACCCAGGGACACCGAGCCGCGCATTATAGCGATGGACTTTTACCTGTGCAAGCGTCCTATTCCATCAATGCGCCCTCGTGTGCATGCCCGCCCGACCTGGCGCACAAAAAAAGGGCCGGCTTGCGCCGACCCTCCCTTTTGCAGATCCAGCGACTGAACGCCGCTGGGCCGCAGGACTTACTTGATGATCTTGGCAACCACACCGGCGCCGACGGTACGACCGCCTTCACGGATGGCGAAGCGCAGACCTTCGTCCATCGCGACCGGGTTGATCAGGGTCACGACCATCTTCACGTTGTCACCCGGCATCACCATCTCCACGCCTTCCGGCAGCTGGCAAGCGCCAGTGATGTCGGTGGTGCGGAAGTAGAACTGCGGACGGTAGCCCTTGAAGAACGGGGTATGACGGCCACCCTCATCCTTGGACAGCACGTAGACTTCGGCTTCGAACTCAGTGTGCGGCTTGATCGAACCCGGCTTGCACAGCACCTGGCCACGCTCGACGTCGTCACGCTTGGTGCCGCGCAGCAGCAGACCGGCGTTGTCGCCTGCCTGACCCTGGTCGAGCAGCTTGCGGAACATTTCCACGCCGGTGACGGTGGTCTTCTGGGTGTCACGGATACCGACGATTTCGATTTCGTCGCCAACCTTGATGATGCCGCGCTCGATACGACCGGTCACCACGGTGCCGCGGCCGGAGATCGAGAACACGTCTTCGACCGGCATCAGGAACGGACGGTCGACGTCGCGGGTCGGCTCCGGGATGAAGGTGTCGAGCGCGTCGACCAGCTTCAGGATCGCCGGCACGCCGATGTCGCTCTGATCGCCGTCCAGCGCCAGACGCGCCGAACCGTGGATGATCGGGGTGTCATCGCCCGGGAAGTCGTACTTGCTGAGCAGCTCGCGCACTTCCATTTCGACCAGCTCGAGCAGCTCGGCGTCGTCGACCATGTCGGCCTTGTTCAGGAACACGACGATGTGCGGCACACCGACCTGACGCGAGAGCAGGATGTGCTCACGGGTCTGCGGCATCGGGCCGTCAGCAGCCGAACACACCAGGATCGCGCCGTCCATCTGCGCCGCACCGGTGATCATGTTCTTGACGTAGTCGGCGTGGCCGGGGCAATCGACGTGCGCGTAGTGGCGGTTCGGGGATTCGTATTCGACGTGTGCGGTCGAAATCGTGATGCCGCGCGCCTTCTCTTCCGGCGCCGCGTCGATCGCGTCATACGCCTTGAACTCGCCACCGAAACGCTCAGCACCGATCTTGGTCAGCGCGGCTGTCAACGTGGTCTTGCCATGGTCGACGTGACCGATGGTGCCGACGTTCACGTGCGGCTTGGTGCGCTCAAATTTAGCTTTTGCCATGACTAACTACCTCTAATTGAAAAATTTGTGAGAAGCGGCTGAGCGAACTCAGCCCTTCTTGGTGACGGCGTCGGCGATGTTGGCCGGTGCCTCTTCGTAGTGGTCGAATTCCATCGAGAACGTCGCGCGACCCTGGCTCATCGAGCGCAGCGAGGTCGCATAGCCGAACATTTCACCCAGTGGAATCATCGCATTGATGATCTTGCCCGACGGGCTGTCGTCCTGACCCTGCAGCACGCCACGACGACGGCTCACGTCGCCCATCACGTCACCCAGGTAATCCTCCGGGCTGACGATTTCGACCTTCATGATCGGCTCCAGCAACACCGGGCTGGCTTTCGCAAAGCCCTGCTTGAACGCCATCGACGCAGCCAGCTTGAACGCCATTTCCGAGGAGTCGACGTCGTGGTACGAGCCGAACACCAGCTTGACCTTCACGCCCACCACCGGGAAGCCGGCGATCGGACCACTGGTGATCGTCTCGCGCAGACCCTTCTCGACCGAGGGGATGAATTCCTTCGGGATGATGCCGCCGGTGATGTCGTTGATGAAGAGGAAATCGTCCTTGACGTTGTCGCTCTTGCGATCGTCTTCGGTCATCGGCGACAGCTCGATCACCACGTGACCGTACTGACCCTTACCACCGGACTGCTTGGCGTGCTTGTAGTCGGACTTGACGTCGGACTTGCGGATGGTTTCGCGGTAGGCCACCTGCGGCTTGCCGACGTTGGCCTCGACATTGAACTCGCGACGCATACGGTCGACGATGATGTCCAGGTGCAACTCGCCCATGCCCGAGATGATGGTCTGGCCGGATTCTTCGTCGGTCTTGACGCGGAACGAGGGATCTTCCTGCGCCAGACGGCCCAGGGCCATGCCCATCTTTTCCTGGTCCGACTTGGTCTTGGGCTCCACCGCCATCGAGATCACCGGCTCCGGGAACACCATGCGCTCCAGGGTGATGACCTTGTCCTGCGCACACAGCGTGTCGCCGGTGGTGACGTCCTTCAGGCCCACGGCAGCGGCGATGTCACCAGCGCGCACTTCCTTGATCTCTTCGCGATTGTTGGAGTGCATCTGCAGGATGCGGCCCACGCGCTCTTTCTTCGACTTGACCGGGTTGTAGACCTGGTCGCCGGAGTTCAACGTGCCGGAGTAGACACGGAAGAACGTCAGCGAGCCCACGAACGGGTCGGTCATGATCTTGAACGCCAACGCCGAGAACGGCGCGGTATCGGTGGCCGGACGGGTGTCTTCCTTCTCGTCCTCATCGATACCCTGGACCGGCGGACGGTCGGCCGGCGACGGCAGCAGGTGCACGACGCCGTCGAGCATGGCCTGCACGCCCTTGTTCTTGAACGCCGAGCCGCAGAACACCGGCACGATCTCGACCTTCAGGGTGCGCTCGCGCAGACCCACCAGGATCTCTTCTTCGCTCAGGTCGCCTTCGTTGAGGTACTTGTCCATCAGGTCTTCGCTGGCTTCTGCAGCCGCCTCGACCATGAACGAACGCGCCTCGGTCGCGATCTCGACCAGATCGGCCGGGATATCGCGGTATTCGAAGGTGGTGCCCTGCGATGCGGTATCCCAATGGATCGCCTTCATCTTGAGCAGGTCGACCACGCCCTCGAAGCCGTCTTCGGCGCCGATCGGCACCTGCATCGGCACGGCGTAGGCACCCAGACGGGCCTTCAGCTGCTCGACGACCTTGTCGAAGTTGGCACCGGTACGGTCCATCTTGTTGACGAAGGCCATGCGCGGCACGGAGTACTTGTTGGCCTGGCGCCACACGGTCTCGGACTGCGGCTGCACGCCACCGACGGCGCACAGCACGAACACCGCACCGTCGAGCACGCGCAAGGAGCGCTCCACTTCGATGGTGAAGTCAACGTGCCCGGGGGTGTCGATGATGTTGAAGCGGTGCTGCGGCATGGACTTGTCCATGCCCGACCAGAACGCGGTGGTCGCAGCGGAGGTGATGGTGATACCACGCTCCTGCTCCTGCTCCATCCAGTCCATCACTGCAGCGCCGTCATGGACTTCGCCGATCTTGTGACTGACACCGGTGTAGAACAGGATGCGCTCGGAGGTGGTGGTCTTGCCGGCATCGATGTGGGCCATGATGCCGAAGTTGCGGTAACGCTCGATAGGGGTGGTGCGGGCCACGGGGAGCCTCTCAATTTCTTGGATTTCGGATGGCCGAACGCCGCCTTTCGGCGGCCTTCGGATTGGATGCGACGCGTAACGCGTCGCAAACAGCACTCAGATGGTGCTGAAGGGCCCCGTTACCAAGGCCCACGAGGTCACCAGCGGTAATGTGCGAACGCCTTGTTCGCCTCCGCCATACGGTGCGTCTCTTCGCGCTTCTTGATCGCGCCGCCACGGCTTTCCGAGGCGTCCAACAGTTCTGCAGCCAGCTTGCGCGGCATGGTGTTCTCGCCACGCTTGCGCGCGGAATCGATCAACCAGCGCATTGCCAGCGCCATGCGACGGGAGGAGCGCACTTCGACGGGCACCTGATAGGTAGCACCACCGACGCGACGCGATTTAACTTCGACAGCCGGGGCCACGTTGTCCAGTGCTTTCTGCACCAGCTCGACGGCATTCGGATTCTTTTCGCCAATGACGTCCATCGCGCCATAGACAATTTTCTCAGCAACCGACTTCTTGCCACTTTGCATCACCATATTGATGAAGCGGGCAATGGTTTCGCTGCCATGCTTTGGATCAGGCAGGACGGTGCGCTGCGGAGTAGAACCTTTACGGGACATTGGAGTGTTTCCTTAGCTCTTCGGGCGCTTGGCGCCGTACTTGGAACGACCTTGACGGCGCTTTGCGACGCCGGCGGCGTCCAGCGAACCACGGACGGTGTGATAACGCACACCGGGAAGATCCTTGACGCGGCCACCACGAATCAGGACCACGGAGTGCTCCTGCAGGTTGTGGCCTTCACCACCGATATAGCTGATGACCTCTTCCTGGTTCGTCAGGCGCACTTTGGCAACCTTACGCAGGGCCGAGTTCGGCTTCTTCGGGGTAGTGGTGTAGACGCGTGTGCAGACGCCACGGCGCTGCGGACACTTGTCCAGTGCCGGGGAGGCACTCTTGTAGGTGGTCGCTTGCCGAGGCTTGCGGACCAGCTGATTGATCGTCGTCATCAGTTGATTCTTCTGATTGAGAGGCCGAGACGGCCTTGCACGAAAACAAAGGCAGGCCGAAAAACGGCCCGCCGAGACAGGGAAGTATAGCTGGCAGGACGAAACTCCGTCAACTTCACGGAATTCTAACCCTGCTGGCCCATCCAGGGCCGGAAAACGGAGGGCCTCCTGCCCTCCTTTTCGCTTGGCTTACGGCGGTCTTGCGACCGCCGTCGGAGCGCTTACTCCTCGTCCGCGCCAGCGTCGGCCACGGCTGCGACCGGTTCGGCTACCGTCGGCTTGCCCGACAGCGTTTCCATTTCCGAGTCGGTCAGACCCGACGACTTGCGACGTCCGGCGTGATACGCCAGGCCGGTACCGGCCGGGATCAGACGACCCACGATCACGTTTTCCTTCAGACCGCGCAGGTTGTCGCGGGTGCCGCGCACGGCAGCCTCGGTCAACACGCGGGTGGTCTCCTGGAACGAGGCCGCCGAGATGAACGACTCGGTGGCCAGCGAGGCCTTGGTGATACCCAGCAGCACCGGATCGTACTTGGCCGGCAGTTCGTTGCGCTTGACCAGCCGGGCATTTTCCTCGATGACGCGCTGGCGCTCGACCTGCTCGCCGTTGAGGAACTTGCTGGTGCCCTGGTCGGTGATCTCGACCTTGCGCAGCATCTGGCGAGTGATCACCTCGATGTGCTTGTCGTTGATCTTCACGCCCTGCAGGCGGTACACGTCCTGGATTTCCTTGACCAGGTACGCGGCCAGCGGCTCGACACCCAGCAGACGCAGGATGTCCTGCGGGCTCGGCTCGCCGTCCACCACGGTCTCGCCCTTGGTCACATGCTCGCCTTCGAACACGATGATCTGGCGGTACTTCGGGATCAGCTCTTCGTGTTCCGACCCATCGGTGTCCTTGATAATCAGGCGCTGCTTGCCCTTGGTGTCCTTACCGAAGCTGATGATGCCCGAGCGCTCGGCCAGGATCGCAGGATCCTTCGGCTTGCGTGCTTCGAACAGGTCGGCAACGCGCGGCAGACCACCGGTGATGTCGCGGGTCTTGGAAGCTTCCTGCGGGATCTTGGCAACCACGTCGCCCACGCCGACGGCAGCGCCGTCCTGCAGGTTGACAATGGAGCGCGGCGGCAACAGGTACTGGGCCGGCAGATCCGTATTCGGGATCGTCAGGTCGTTACCCTTGCCATCGACGATGCGCACGATCGGGCGCAGTTCCTTGGCATGTGCACCGCGACGCTTCGGGTCGGTGATTTCGCGCGAGGCCAGACCGGTCAGTTCGTCGGTCTTCTCGATGACGGTGACGCCGTCGACGAAGTCGATGAAGCGGATGAAACCGGCCACTTCCGACACGATCGGGTGGTTATGCGGATCCCAGTTCGCCACGCCCTGCCCGGCCTTGACCGCATCACCGTCCTTGGCGGTGATGGTGGCGCCGTACGGCAGCTTGTAACGCTCGCGCTCGCGGCCATGGCCGTCGAGCACGGACAGTTCGCCCGAACGCGAGACCGCGACCAACGCGCCGCTGGCATGTGCCACCGACTTGAGGTTGTTGAACTTCACCGAACCGGTGGTCTTGACGGTGATGTTGTCCACCGCCGCCGCACGCGATGCCGCACCACCGATGTGGAACGTACGCATGGTCAGCTGGGTACCCGGCTCACCGATCGACTGGGCGGCAATGACGCCGACCGCTTCACCGATGTTGACCTGGTGACCACGTGCGAGATCGCGACCGTAGCAGCGTGCGCACACGCCGAACGAGGACTCGCAGCTGATGGTCGAACGCACCTTCACCGACTGCACGCTGGCGTCTTCCAGCTTGGCAACCCAGGCTTCGTCCAGCAGCGTGTTGCGGGTGACGATCGGCTCTTCGTCGTTGCCCGGCAGGTACACGTCCTCGGCCACCACACGGCCCAGCACGCGCTCCTTCAATGGCTCCACCACGTCGCCGCCTTCCACGATCGGGGTCATGATCAACCCTTCGGTGGTGCCGCAATCGACTTCGGTGATCACCACGTCCTGCGCCACGTCGACCAGACGACGGGTCAGATAACCCGAGTTCGCGGTCTTGAGCGCGGTATCGGCCAGACCCTTACGGGCACCGTGGGTGGAGTTGAAGTACTCCTGCACGTTCAGGCCTTCGCGGAAGTTCGCCTTGATCGGCGTCTCGATGATCGAGCCATCCGGACGAGCCATCAGGCCGCGCATACCGGCCAGCTGACGGATCTGCGCCTGGCTACCACGCGCACCGGAGTCAGCCATGATGTAGAGCGAGTTCATCGACTTCTGGTCGATGGTCTCGCCCTTGGCGTTTTCGACCTTCTCGGTACCGATGGTGTCCATCATCGCCTTGGCGATGCGCTCGCTGGTACGCGACCAGATGTCCACGACCTTGTTGTAACGCTCGCCGGCGGTGACCAGACCGGACTGGTACTGCTCCTGGATTTCCAGCACTTCGGCTTCGGCCTCGGTGAGGATGCCCTTCTTCTCGTCCGGGATCAGCATGTCGTCGATGCCGATCGACACGCCTGCGCGGGTTGCGTAGGCATAGCCGGTGTACATCAGCTTGTCAGCGAACACGACGGTGTCCTTCAAGCCCAGCAGACGGTAGCTGGAGTTGATCAGACGCGAGATGTTCTTCTTGGTCATCTCGGTGTTGGCCAGCTGGAACGGCAGGCCTTCGGGCAGGATTTCGCTCAGCAGTGCACGACCGACCGTGGTGTCCACGATTGAGGTGCCGCTGCTGCGCTTGCCGTCGGCTTCCACGTCCACCTGGGTGATGCGGACCTTGACCTTGGCGTGCAGTTCCACCACGCGGTTGTCGTAGGCGCGCTTCACTTCGCTGGTGTTGGCGAACACCATGCCTTCGCCCTTCTTGTTTTCCAGGGCGCGGCTCATGTAGTACAGGCCCAACACCACGTCCTGCGACGGCACGATGATCGGCTCGCCGTTGGCCGGCGACAGGATGTTGTTGGTGGACATCATCAGCGCACGCGCTTCCAGCTGGGCTTCCAGCGAGAGCGGCACGTGGACGGCCATCTGGTCACCGTCGAAGTCGGCGTTGAACGCAGTACAGACCAGCGGATGCAGCTGGATGGCCTTGCCTTCGATCAACACCGGCTCGAACGCCTGGATACCCAGACGGTGCAGGGTCGGCGCACGGTTCAGCAGCACCGGATGCTCGCGGATCACCTCTTCCAGGATGTCCCAGACTTCGGCTTCTTCGCGCTCGACCAGCTTCTTGGCCGCCTTGATGGTGGTGGCCAGGCCGCGACGCTGCAGCTTGGCGAACACGAACGGCTTGAACAGCTCCAGCGCCATCTTCTTCGGCAGGCCGCACTGGTGCAGCTTGAGGTACGGACCGACGGTGATGACCGAACGACCGGAGTAGTCCACGCGCTTGCCGAGCAGGTTCTGACGGAACCGGCCCTGCTTGCCCTTGATCATGTCGGCCAGCGACTTCAGCGGACGCTTGTTGGTGCCGGTGATGGCACGGCCGCGACGGCCGTTGTCCAGCAGCGCATCGACCGATTCCTGCAGCATGCGCTTCTCGTTGCGCACGATGATGTCCGGCGCATTGAGCTCAAGCAGGCGACGCAGACGGTTGTTGCGGTTGATCACGCGGCGGTACAGATCGTTCAGATCCGAGGTCGCGAAGCGGCCACCATCCAGCGGCACCAGCGGACGCAGATCCGGCGGCAGCACCGGCAACACGGTCATGACCATCCACTCCGGACGGTTGCCCGATTCCAGGAAGGCTTCGATCAGCTTGATGCGCTTGGTGAGGCGCTTGAGCTTGGTTTCCGAACCGGTGCTGGCGATTTCCTCGCGCAGGCGGGTCATTTCCGACTGCAGGTCGATCGTGCGCAGCAGCTCGTACACGGCCTCGGCGCCCATGGCGGCGTCGAAGTCGTCGTTGTACTCCTGGCGTGCGGTCAGGTACTGCTCTTCGGTCAGCAGCTGGCGGCGCTCGAGCGGGGTCAGGCCCGGCTCGGTGACCACGTAGGCTTCGAAGTACAGCACGCGCTCGATGTCACGCAGGGTCATGTCCAGCATCAGGCCGATGCGCGAGGGCAGCGACTTGAGGAACCAGATGTGCGCGACCGGCGAGGCCAGGTCAATGTGACCCATGCGCTCACGACGCACCTTGGCCAGGGTGACTTCGGTGCCGCACTTTTCGCAGACCACGCCGCGGTGCTTCATGCGCTTGTACTTGCCGCACAGGCACTCGTAGTCCTTGATCGGTCCGAAGATGGCGGCGCAGAACAGGCCGTCACGCTCGGGCTTAAAAGTACGGTAGTTGATGGTTTCGGGCTTCTTCACTTCGCCGTAGGACCACGAACGGATCAGGTCGGGCGATGCCAGCGCGATCTTGATCGCGTCGAAATCCAGCGTCTGGCGCTGTTGATTGAAGAGGTTGAGCAGGTCTTTCATTTGATATCTCCGGGTCGGAGGAATTTCGTAGCTGAGATGAAACCGAGGGCCTTACGTTCCGGATCCCGGCACCGCATCGCGGCGCCGGGATCCAGCTCGATCACTCTTCCAGTTCCATGTTGATCGCCAGCGAGCGGATTTCCTTCACCAACACGTTGAAGGATTCCGGCATGCCCGCGACCATCTCGTGCTCACCATCGACGATGTTCTTGTACATCTGGTTGCGGCCCTGCACGTCGTCGGACTTCACCGTCAGCATTTCCTGCAGGGTGTAGGCCGCGCCGTAGGCTTCCAGCGCCCAGACTTCCATCTCACCGAAGCGCTGACCACCGAACTGTGCCTTGCCGCCCAGCGGCTGCTGGGTGACGAGCGAGTACGGACCGGTCGAGCGCGCATGCATCTTGTCGTCGACCAAGTGGTTCAACTTCAGGTAGTGCATGTAGCCGACCGTGGTCTTGCGATCGAACGCTTCGCCGGTACGACCGTCGTACAACTGGGTCTGACCGCTCTGCGGCAGTTCGGCCAGTTCCAGCATGCGCTTGATTTCCGCTTCGCTGGCGCCGTCGAACACCGGCGTGGCCATCGGCACGCCATCGATCAGGTTCTTGCCCAGGTTGAGCAATTCCTCATCGCTGAACTGCGACAGGTCCACGCGCTGTGCATTGATCGCGCTGTCGTGGTTGTAGATGTCGTCCAGGAACTTGCGCAGCTCGCTGACCGCCGCCTGGGCTTCCAGCATGCGCTGGATCTTGCGACCCAGGCCCTTGGCGGCCCAGCCCAGATGCACTTCCAGAATCTGGCCGATGTTCATACGCGACGGCACGCCGAGCGGGTTCAGCACAATGTCGACCGGCTCGCCGGTGGCCATGTACGGCATGTCCTCGACCGGCACGACGTTGGAGACCACACCCTTGTTGCCGTGGCGGCCTGCCATCTTGTCGCCCGGCTGGATGCGGCGCTTCACTGCCAGGAACACCTTGACCATCTTCAGCACGCCCGGCGCCAGGTCGTCGCCCTGGGTGATCTTGCCGCGCTTGTCGGCGAAGCGTGCTTCGAATTCCTTCTCGTGCGCCTGGATCTGCTTCTGCGCGCGCTCGATGGCGTCGGCAGCGTCTTCGTCCTTCATGCGCAGCTGGAACCAGTCGGACTTCTTCAGGCCGTCCAGATACGCGTCGGTGACGTTGTCGCCCTTCTTCAGGTTCGGACCGCCGTTGGCGACCTTGCCCACGATCTGCGAACGCAGACGTGCGTAGATGGCCGCTTCCAGGATACGGAACTGGTCGTCGAAGTCCTTCTTGACGCGCTTGATTTCGGACTCTTCGATCTGACGCGCACGCTTGTCCTTCTCGATGCCGTCGCGGGTGAAGACCTGCACGTCGATGACGGTGCCGTCCATGCCCGGGGGCACGCGCAGCGAGCTGTCCTTCACGTCGGACGCCTTCTCACCGAAAATCGCACGCAGCAGCTTTTCTTCCGGGGTCAGCTGGCTCTCGCCCTTCGGCGTGACCTTGCCGACCATGATGTCGCCGGCGCGCACTTCCGCACCGATGTACACCACGCCGCTCTCGTCCAGACGGTTCAGGGCCTGCTCGGACACGTTCGGGATGTCGGCGGAGATTTCCTCCGGCCCCAGCTTGGTGTCGCGCGCAACGCAGGTCAGTTCTTCGATGTGGATCGTGGTGTAACGATCTTCTTCCACAACGCGCTCGGAGAGCAGGATGGAGTCTTCGAAGTTGTAGCCGTTCCACGGCATGAACGCGATCAGCATGTTCTGACCCAGCGCCAGCTCACCGATGTCGGTGGACGGGCCGTCGGCCAGCACGTCGCCGCGCGCGATCACGTCACCCACGTTCACCAGCGGACGCTGGTTGATGCAGGTGTTCTGGTTGGAGCGGGTGTACTTGATCAGGTTGTAGATATCCACGCCGGCATCGGTGCCGCCGCCGATTTCTGCCTCGTTGACCTTGACCACGATGCGGGCCGCGTCGATCTGCTCGATCACGCCACCACGCAAGGCATTGACGGTCACGCCCGAGTCGCGCGCAACCGCACGCTCGATGCCGGTACCGACCAACGGCTTCTGCGAACGCAGCGTCGGCACGGCCTGGCGCTGCATGTTGGCGCCCATCAATGCGCGGTTGGCGTCGTCGTGCTCCAGGAACGGCACCAGCGCCGCGGCGACCGACACGGTCTGCATCGGCGAGACGTCCATGAAGTGCACTTCGGCCGGCGGCTTCAGCAGCGACTCGCCCTGGAACCGGCACGGAACGAACTGCTCGGTGAGCATGTTCTTGGCGTCGGTCAGTGCGTTCGCCTGGGCGATCACGTACTCGTTTTCCTCGATCGCCGACAGGTACTCGACGTCGTCGGAGACCTTGCCGTCCAGCACCTTGCGGTACGGCGTCTCGAGGAAGCCGTACTGGTTGGTGCGGGCGAACACGGCCAGCGAGTTGATCAGGCCGATGTTCGGGCCTTCCGGGGTTTCGATGGTGCAGACGCGGCCGTAATGGGTCGGATGCACGTCGCGCACTTCGAAGCCGGCGCGTTCGCGGGTCAGACCGCCCGGGCCCAGTGCGGAGACGCGACGCTTGTGCGTCACTTCCGACAGCGGGTTGTTCTGATCCATGAACTGCGACAGCTGCGAGGAGCCGAAGAATTCCTTGATCGCGGCAGCCACCGGCTTGGCGTTGATCAGTTCCTGCGGAGTCAGACCCTCGGACTCGGCCATCGACAGGCGCTCCTTGACCGCGCGCTCGACGCGGACCAGGCCCACGCGGAACACGTTCTCGGCCATTTCGCCGACCGAACGCACGCGACGGTTGCCCAGGTGATCGATGTCATCGACCACGCCGCGACCGTTGCGGATCTCGGTGAGCACCTTGATCACTTCCAGGATGTCGGAGGTGTCGGTGTGCTCGGCGACCAGGCGCTTGGATTCTTCGTCGTTGCGCTCGGCAAAGTACTTCTTGTCGTACAGCACCGACTCGCCCAGCACGTCCTTGCGGCCGACGCGACGGTTGAACTTCATGCGGCCGACGGTGGACAGGTCGTAGCGCTCGAAGGTGAAGAACAGATTGTGGAACAGGTTCTGCGCGGCTTCCTTGGTCGGCGGCTCGCCCGGACGCATCATGCGGTAGATCTCGACCAGCGCTTCGAGCTGGGTCTTGGTCGGATCGATACGCAGGGTGTTGGACAGATACGGACCACGGTCCAGATCGTTCACCCACAGGGTGCCGACCGCATCGACGCCGGCCTTGCGGAACGCTGCCAGCTGATCTTCGGTGATCTCGTCGTTGGCATTGGCCAGCAATTCGCCGGTCGAGCCATCGACCACGTCATGCGACAGGATGCGGGTGAGCAGATAGTCGTCCGGCACGGCCAGCGCGGCAACGCCGGCGGCTTCGAGCTGCTTGACGTGACGGGCAGTGATGCGCTTGCCCGCTTCCACGATGACCTTGTCGCCATCGGCCAGGTCGAAGTTCAGCGTTTCGCCACGCAGACGCTCCGGCACCAGCTCCAGCTGCACGCCTTCGTCCGGATTGATATGGAACGTATTGATCTCGAAGAACTCGGCCAGCATCTCTTCGTTGCTGTAGCCAAGCGCGCGCAGCAGGATCGACACCGGCAGCTTGCGGCGACGGTCGATACGGGTGAACAGCGCGTCCTTCGGGTCGAACTCGAAGTCCAGCCAGGAACCGCGGTACGGAATGATGCGGGCGCTGTACAGCAGCTTGCCCGAGCTGTGGGTCTTGCCACGGTCGTGGTCGAAGAACACACCCGGCGAACGGTGCAGCTGCGAGACGATGACGCGCTCGGTGCCGTTGACGATGAAGGTGCCGTTGTCGGTCATCAGCGGGATTTCGCCCAGATAGACCTCCTGCTCCTTCACGTACTTGATGGCCTTGGTCGACGACTCGCGGTCGTAGATCACCAGGCGCACGGTCACGCGCAGCGGCGCGCCATAGCTCATGCCACGCTGACGGCATTCGCGCTCGTCAAACACCGGCTGACCCAGCTTATAGCCCACGTATTCCAGCGCGGCATTGCCGCTGTAGCTGGAAATCGGGAACACCGACTTCAGTGCCGCGTGCAGACCGAGGTCCTTACGCTTGTTCGGCTCCACGTCTTCCTGCAGGAATTCGCGGTAGGAGTCGACCTGGATGGCAAGCAGGAACGGCACTTCGAGAATCGAGCGCTGCTTGCCGAAGTCCTTGCGGATACGCTTTTTTTCGGTGAACGAATAAGACGTCATGAGTCTTCACCCTAGGCTGCGGGGGCCGCGTCGCGGCGGCCCTGAAATAACAAAATTGTCAGTTGGAAGTCGCTGGTATTGCCGGCACCAGCACGCCTTCTCCCGCTACTTCCAACTACCAACTCGGTGAGGCCGGAATCGGGAATGGAGAAATGGGAATCGGATGAGCACGCGATGTTGCATTTGCGATTCCCCAATCCCGATTCTCGATTCCCGCCCGAAACGGCCAAAGGCCGGGAGCTTTACGCTCCCAGCCTTCAGTGCATCACCATGAAACGCTGGCGATGCAAGATGCTGCTTACTTGACTTCGACCTTGGCGCCGGCTTCGGTCAGTTCCTTCTTGATCTTCTCGGCTTCGTCCTTGGTGGCGCCTTCCTTCAGGATGCCACCGGCTTCGGTCAGATCCTTGGCTTCCTTCAGACCCAGGCCGGTCACGGCGCGGACGGCCTTAATGACGCCGACCTTGTTGGCGCCGCAATCAACCAGCACCACGTTGAACTCGGTCTGCTCTTCGACCACGGCGGCCGGGCCAGCTGCAGCGGCAGCGACCGGAGCGGCGGCGGAGACGCCGAACTTTTCTTCGATGGCCTTGACCAGCTCCATCACTTCCATCAGGGACTTCTCGGCGATGGCGTCGACGATCTGTTCGTTGGTAAGGGACATTGTGATTACCTTTAAATGATTTTCTGGATTGGGGTTCTAGCGAACGCTAGGACATCAAGCTTCGGCAGTCTCGGCGACCGGCGCGGCGGCTTCGTCGCCACCACCCTGCTTGTCGCCCACGGCCTTGACGGCACGGGCAAACATGGCAGCCGGTTCGGACAGCACGCGGGCCAGCATGGCCAGGGCCTGATCGCGGGTCGGCAGCGAAGCCAACACGTCGACGTGACCAGCCGGGAACAGTTCCCCGCCGATGGACACGACCTTGGCCTGCAACTTGTCGTTGCCCTTGGCGAATTCCTTGATCAGGCGACCGGCAGCGCCGGGCTCCTCCATCGAAAACGCATACAGCAAAGGACCGACCAGCTTGTCAGCGACGACAGCGAAATCAGTACCTTCAACGGCGCGCGCAGCCAGGGTGTTCTTGACAACTTTCAAGAACACACCGGTTTCGCGGGCCTGCTTGCGCATCGCGGTCATCTGGGAGACCGTGATGCCAGCGTATTCGGCGGCGATCAAGGAGTGAGCCTTGGCGGCGATGTCTGCCAGCTCGGCGACTACTTCTTGCTTCTGAGACAGATTGAGAGCCATTGCACTCCTCCGTTAAAGCCGGGATTGGTGATCGGTGGTTGGTGATTCGTCGAAAGCCATGAAGCAGCCCCTGCAAATCCCCAATGCCGAATCCCAAATCCCCGCTTCAAACTACTCCGCTCGCGGCTCCTGCCGGTTGCGGTCCAGGGCAGCCTCCTTCCTGGAAGCCGGGAACATCGACCGATGTTCCTTTGGTGGCCGTTCTAGACCTGGAGTGGGCTCGATCCGGGATGTCCCAGACGCGCGTAAACCAGAAAGCTCCAGAAGGGCGACACCATCTACGCCGGCCGGCTCTTGCGAACCTGATTAAGCGATCCCGCTGCATCGACGGCGACTCCCTGCCAGTGCGAGCATCCATGCCCGTCGTCGATCTGCGCTGACCGCGCCTGCGGTCTTTGACGGCTACCGCCGGACATGCCGGCGATCGCCTTCAAAATGTCCGTTACCCCAAAGGAGGGAACGGACTCCCAGCACACGGTGACCCGGGCCGGAAAAACAATGCTGTACTACATCGACGGGTCAGGCCAATGACAGGCCCGACCCCTCAACTCACTTCAGCGCAAGGCTGGACTGGTCGACGGTCACGCCAGGGCCCATCGTCGAGCTGACCGACACCTTCTGCAGGTAGGT
This sequence comes from Xanthomonas sp. NCPPB 1826, assembly GCF_056725285.1. Classification (NCBI taxonomy): domain Bacteria; kingdom Pseudomonadati; phylum Pseudomonadota; class Gammaproteobacteria; order Lysobacterales; family Lysobacteraceae; genus Xanthomonas; species Xanthomonas sp. NCPPB 1826. The sequence continues at coordinate 1,191,815 of NZ_CM161521.1, read as the reverse complement.
ACCCTTGGAGGTGGCCGGCTTGGCCTTGATCAGGTCCAGCAGCAGCGCCTGCAGGTTCGACTTCAGCGCTTCGTCATCGAAGCTGGCCTTGCCGATGGTGCAGTGGATGATGCCGGCCTTGTCGGTGCGGTAACGCACCTGACCCGACTTGGCATTCTTGACCGCTTCGCCCGGGTTGGCCGACACGGTGCCGACCTTCGGGTTCGGCATCAGGCCGCGCGGGCCCAGCAGGGTGCCGAGCTTACCGACGACGCGCATCGCGTCCGGGGTGGCGATGACCACGTCGTAGCTCAGATCGCCGGCCTGCATCTTCTCGGCCAGGTCGTCCATGCCCACCGCCTCGGCACCAGCGGCCAGGGCTTCGTCAGCCTTGGCACCGGCCGGTGCGAACACGGCAACGCGCACGCTCTTGCCGGTACCGGCCGGCAGCACGGTCGAACCGCGCACCTGCTGGTCGGACTTCTTGGCGTCCACGCCCAGGCGCACGGCAACGTCGATCGACTCGACGAACTTGGCCTTGGTCACGGTCTTCAGGATCTTGATTGCGTCTTCGAAGGCATAGGTCTTGCCCGGAACGACAGCGGCCGCAATGGCCTTAACGCGCTTGCTCTGTGCCATGTCTTAGCCCTCCACCGTCAAACCCATGCTGCGGGCAGAACCCGCAATCGTACGCACTGCCGCTTCCAGCTCGGCCGCCGTCAAATCGGCTTCCTTGACCTTGGCGATCTCTTCCAGCTGCTTGCGCGTCACCTTGCCCACCTTGTCGGTGTTGGGGCGCTTGGAACCGGAAGTCACGCCTGCAGCCTTCTTGAGCAGCACGCTGGCCGGGGTGCTCTTGGTGATGAAGGTGAAGGTACGATCGGAGTACGCGGTGATGACCACCGGCGTCGGCAGACCCGGCTCCAGCTTGGAGGTTGCTGCGTTGAACGCCTTGCAGAATTCCATGATGTTCAGACCGCGCTGACCCAGGGCAGGGCCGACCGGCGGCGCAGGATTGGCCTGACCGGCCTTGACCTGCAACTTGATGTAAGCAGTTATCTTCTTTGCCATTTCGATACTCTCCGGGTGCTAGCGCCTTGACTGCAGGCTCCCCATCGGACCGGGAAATCACGTGTCCCGGCTTCACGTTTCTGACCACACGCAGATGGCTGCCATGCGGCAGCCATTGGTTCCCGGCGGTTCGCCAGGTCAGCGAGCCGCGCACTATAGCAGCATTCAAGGCGGGCGCCTAGACGGCGCCCGGCTAGCTTCAGCCCTTCTCGACCTGGCCGAACTCGAGCTCGACCGGCGTGGAGCGACCGAAGATGAGCACGGCAACCCGCAGCCTGCTCTTCTCGTAATTGACCTCTTCCACCACGCCATTGAAGTCGTTGAACGGACCATCGGTGACGCGCACCATCTGACCCGGCTCGAACAGCACCTTCGGACGCGGCTTCTCGACGCCATCCTGCACACGCTGCAGGATCGCATCGGCCTCTTCGTCGCGAATCGGCAACGGACGGTCAGCGGTGCCGCCAATGAAGCCCATCACCTTGGAAGTTTCCTTCACCAAGTGCCAGCTTTCATTGTCGATGCGCGGAATACCGGCCTCTTCGTGGGTCTCGATCTGCACCAGCACGTAGCCGGGGAAGAACTTGCGCTCGGACCGGCGCTTCTGGCCGGCGCGCATCTCGATGACTTCTTCGGTCGGCACCAACACGTCGCCGAAACGATCTTCCATCTCGGTACGGGCGATACGGTCGCGCAATGCCTGCGCAACGGATTTTTCGAAGCCTGAATAGGCGTGAACGACATACCAACGCTTCACTGCTTGATTCTCCTCAACGAGCCAGGAACCACTGCGTGAGCTTCTGGATGACGAAGTCGAAGCCGCCCAACAGCAAACTCAGAATGATCACAACAACAATCACGACCCAGGTCGTGCGAATGGCTTCCTGGCGCGTCGGCCAGACCACCTTGCGCAACTCGAACCTGGATTCGGACATGAACTCACGGGTCTCCCGGCCTTTGCCGGTTCCCAAAAATACGAATGCGCCCGCCACCAACCCCACGATCACGGCCAGCGCACGCAACTGCGGCGTCCAGGCTCCGAACTGGGTGGCGCGCTCGGGCGCAGAAAACCAGAACCACACAAACAACCCCGCGATCACCAGGAGCGCGGAGATGACGTATTTCACGATATCAGCGCTGGCAGCAGACGCGCTTTTGGAAGGCTCGATTTTGCTATTCATCCGGCTCTAGTTACCGATCTGACCCGAATCGCTGGGCCGGAAAGAGGAGTGGCACGCCAGGAGGGACTCGAACCCCCAACCTGCGGTTTTGGAGACCGCTGCTCTGCCAATTGAGCTACTGGCGTATGTACTCGTTTACCGCAAACCCTAAGACAACGAAGGCGGACCGCGGTTCAGCCGGCCCGCCATTCGTTTGAATCCAGCCGCCGCGAGGCGACTGGATGCAGGCACTTACTTGATGATCTTGGCAACCACGCCGGCGCCGACGGTACGACCGCCTTCACGGATGGCGAAGCGCAGACCTTCGTCCATCGCGACCGGGTTGATCAGGGTCACGACCATCTTCACGTTGTCGCCCGGCATCACCATCTCCACGCCTTCCGGCAGCTGGCAAGCGCCAGTGATGTCGGTGGTACGGAAGTAGAACTGCGGACGGTAGCCCTTGAAGAACGGGGTATGACGGCCACCCTCGTCCTTGGACAGCACGTAGACTTCGGCTTCGAACTCGGTGTGCGGCTTGATCGAACCCGGCTTGCACAGCACCTGGCCACGCTCGACGTCGTCACGCTTGGTGCCGCGCAGCAGCAGACCGGCGTTGTCGCCTGCCTGACCCTGGTCGAGCAGCTTGCGGAACATTTCCACGCCGGTGACGGTGGTCTTCTGCGTGTCGCGGATACCGACGATTTCGATTTCGTCGCCAACCTTGATGATGCCGCGCTCGATACGACCGGTCACCACGGTGCCGCGACCGGAGATCGAGAACACGTCTTCGACCGGCATCAGGAACGGACGGTCGACGTCGCGGGTCGGCTCCGGGATGAAGGTGTCGAGCGCGTCGACCAGCTTCAGGATCGCCGGCACGCCGATGTCGCTCTGATCGCCGTCCAGCGCCAGACGCGCCGAACCGTGGATGATCGGGGTGTCGTCGCCCGGGAAGTCGTACTTGCTGAGCAGCTCGCGCACTTCCATTTCGACCAGCTCGAGCAGCTCGGCGTCGTCGACCATGTCAGCCTTGTTCAGGAACACGACGATGTGCGGCACACCGACCTGACGCGAGAGCAGGATGTGCTCACGGGTCTGCGGCATCGGGCCGTCAGCAGCCGAACACACCAGGATCGCGCCGTCCATCTGCGCCGCACCGGTGATCATGTTCTTGACGTAGTCGGCGTGGCCGGGGCAGTCGACGTGCGCGTAGTGACGGTTCGGGGATTCGTATTCGACGTGTGCGGTCGAAATCGTGATGCCGCGCGCCTTCTCTTCCGGCGCCGCGTCGATCGCGTCATACGCCTTGAACTCGCCACCGAAACGCTCAGCACCGATCTTGGTCAGCGCGGCTGTCAACGTGGTCTTGCCATGGTCAACGTGACCGATGGTGCCGACGTTCACGTGCGGCTTGGTGCGCTCAAATTTAGCTTTTGCCATGGGTGCGTGTCTCGGTAATCGTTTGGAGTTAAAGACGATTGAGTAGTGGTGCTCACGAAAGGAATCGAACCTTCGACCTCCTCCTTACCAAGGAGGTGCTCTACCGACTGAGCTACGTGAGCGAGTTTTGCATTATGCCATGCATTTGCGTTCAATGGAGCGGGAGACGGGAATCGAACCCGCACCATCAGCTTGGAAGGCTGAGGTTCTACCGTTGAACTACTCCCGCGCCGGGAACTGCATGCCACAACGTGAAACTGGTGGAGGGAGGTGGATTCGAACCACCGAAGGCGTAAGCCAGCAGATTTACAGTCTGCCCCCGTTGGCCGCTTGGGTATCCCTCCAGCTTTTACTACCGGACCGGTGCGCGATGAGGCGAATTCGGTTCGGGGTGAAGCAGCCCGTTATTTTGTTGTGGGACGCATGCAGTGTCAACAAAAATTTTGAGCAAATCGTCAGTGCCGAAGACGCGCGACCATCGGGGTCGCGCGCAACCGGTCAGACGTTGAAGCGGAAGTGCAGCACGTCGCCTTCCTGGACGCGGTATTCCTTGCCTTCCAGACGCAGACGCCCCGCATCGCGCGCACCGGCTTCGCCCCGGTGCTTGATGAAGTCGTCGAAGCCGATCGTCTCGGCGCGAATGAAGCCCTTCTCGAAATCGGTATGGATCACCGCTGCCGCCTGCGGCGCGGTCGAGCCAGCCCTGACCGTCCACGCACGCACTTCCTTGACGCCGGCGGTGAAGTAGGTCTGCAGGCCAAGCAACTTGTAGGCCGCGCGGATGACGCGATTCAGACCCGGCTCGTCCAGACCCAGATCGGCCAGGAAGGTGTCGCGATCCTCGTCGTCGAGCTGCGATAGCTCTTCCTCGATCGCTGCCGAGACCGGCACCACTTCGGCGCCTTCGGCCAACGCATGCCGACGCACCGCGTCCAGGTGCGGATTGTTCTCGAAACCGTCCTCAAGCACGTTGGCGATGTACATCACCGGCTTGAGCGTCAACAGGAACAGGTCGCGCACCAGCGCCTTTTCATCGTCGTCCAGGCCGGCTGCACGCCCCGCCTTGCCGTCGGCCAGCGCGGCCTGCAACTTGGCCAGCACCGGTTTGCGCGCCGCGGCATCCTTGTCGCCGCCCTTGGCGCTGCGCTCGGCACGGTTGAGCGCCTTTTCCACGCTGTCCAGATCGGCCAATGCCAGTTCGGTATCGATGGTTTCGATATCGCTGATCGGGTCGACCTTGTTGTTCACATGGATGACGTCGTCATTCTCGAAGCAGCGCACCACGTGGGTGATCGCATCGACTTCGCGGATATGCGCCAGAAACTTGTTGCCCAGCCCTTCGCCGCTGGCCGCACCCGCCACCAGGCCGGCGATATCGACGAACTCGACCGCGGTCGGAATCAGCTTCTGCGGCTTGACGATCTCAGCCAGTTGATTGAGGCGCGGATCCGGCACCGGCACGATGCCGACGTTCGGCTCGATGGTGCAGAACGGAAAATTGGCCGCAGCGATGCCCGCCTTGGTCAGCGCATTGAACAGGGTCGACTTGCCGACGTTGGGCAGGCCGACGATGCCGCATTTGATACCCATGGGTCACATCCGGGATTTGGGATTCGGGATTGGAGATTCGCCATGCCGCACGGCTGCAAATCCCCAATCCCCAATCACGCATCCCTGCTGGTATGCAGGCGCTTCATCGCCTCGTTGAAATTACCCTCCAGTGCCAGCGGCAGGACATCGATGGCCGCATCCACTGCAGTGCCGATTGCCGCGTCGTCGTCGCGCCCTGCCCGTCCCAGCACCCAAGGCACCACACGGTCCTTGTGGCCGGGATGGCCGATGCCGATCCGCAAGCGATGGAATTTACCGTGTCCCAGCAGGCGAATGGTATCGCGCAGGCCGTTCTGGCCGCCGTGGCCGCCATCGAACTTGAGCCGCGCGATGCCCGGCGCAAGATCCAATTCGTCGTGTGCAACGAGCAGTTGCTCCGGCTCGATCTTCCAGAACCGCAACGCGGCGGTGATCGATTTGCCGCTGAGATTCATGAAGGTGGCCGGCTTGAGCAGCCAGACCGACTGCCCGGCGATCTCGACCTTGGCGGTCTCGCCGAACAACTTGGCGTCCAGCCCCCAGCGCACGCCATGGCGCTCGACGAGGGCATCGACGAAACGAAACCCGGCGTTGTGCCGGGTTTGCGCGTGTTCCGGACCGGGATTCCCGAGTCCGACAATCAGGCGGAGTGCAGACATGCCAGTGACCGCAGCCGATCCCGCGCAGTGCGAGGGATCGGCCGACGGCTTACTTGGTCTCGGCGCCTTCGCTGCCTTCTTCACCGGCAGCGTCTTCTTCCTCGATCCGCACGTGCTTGGCAGCAACCACCGCCACGTCGTGCTCCTTGCCCAGCTTCAGCTCCGGAATTTCCACACCGGCCGGCAGCTTGATCTCGGACAAGTGGATCACGTTGCCCACTTCCAGGGCACCCAGGTCCACTTCGATGAACTCCGGCAGATCCTTCGGCAGGCAGACGACCTGAACTTCGTTGAGTTCGTGGGTGACGACCACTTCGCTGGACTTACCGGCCGGCGATGCTGCTTCGTTGATGAAGTGCAGCGGCACGGCGGCGCTGAGCTTCTCGTTGGCGCTGACGCGCTGGAAGTCGATGTGGATGATCAGCTGCTTGAACGGATGGCGCTGCATGTCACGCAGCAGCACCTGCTGCACGTCGCCATTGAGGTTCAGGTCGAGGATCGACGAGTAGAACCACTCGTTCTGCTGGGCAAGCCAGATCTGCTCGTGGTTGAGCTGGATGCTGACCGGCTCGAGTTCGCCACCGTAAACGATGGCCGGAATGACGCCAGCGTGACGTAGGCGGCGGCTCGCACCCTTCCCCTCGTTCGCGCGGCGCTCGACCTTGATTTCGTGAGTCTTTGCCATGTTGTTTCACTACCTAGATTGGAATACCGCCTCGCGGCGATGAAGCGTCTCACCCGCGACCAGGCGAGACGTGGTACCGGCACCCGGAACTCCGGGCGCCGAATGCGGCATCAGTCGACGTAGAGCGAACTCACCGACTCGCCGAAGGCGATGCGGCGAATGGTCTCGGCCAGCAGTTCGGCCACGCTCAGCTGACGAATCTTGGCGCAGGTGCGCGCGGCTTCGTTCAGCGGAATCGTGTCGGTGACCACCAGCTCGTCGAGCTGCGAATTGTTGATGTTGTCCACTGCCGGGCCGGACAGCACCGGGTGAGTGATGTAGGCCACCACCTTGAGCGCGCCGCGCTGCTTCAGCGCTGCTGCGGCGGCGCACAGGGTCCCGGCAGTATCGACCAGATCATCGACCAGCACGCAGGTCTTGCCCTGCACATCGCCGATGATGTTCATCACCGTGGCGACGTTGGCGCGCGGACGGCGCTTGTCGATGATGGCCAGATCCGCATCGTCCAGGCGCTTGGCGACGGCGCGCGCGCGCACCACGCCGCCCACGTCCGGCGATACCACGATCAGGTTGTCGGTGCCGTAGGCGCGCCAGATGTCGGCCAGCAGCAGCGGCGAGGCATAGACGTTATCGACCGGCACGTCGAAGAAGCCCTGGATCTGGTCGGCGTGCAGATCGACCGTCAACACGCGGTCGGCCTCCATTGCGCAGATCATCTTGGCGGCGACCTTGGCGGTGATCGGCACGCGCGAGGAACGCATGCGGCGGTCCTGGCGCGAGTAGCCGAAGTACGGAATGACCGCGGTCACCGACGCGGCGCTGGCGCGCTTGAGCGCGTCGATCAGCACCAGCAGCTCCATCAGGTTTTCCGCGCTAGGCGCGCAGGTCGGCTGGATCACGAACACTTCCTGCCGACGCACGCTTTCTTCGATCTCGACCTGCACCTCGCCATCGGAGAAGCGCGTGACCAGCGCCTTGCCCATGCGAACGCCGAGCTCCTTGCAGATGCTCAGGGCAAGCGGTTTGTTGGCATTGCCGGAGAACACCAGCAGGTTACGTTGGTCTTGCATGGGATCTCTCGGGCGGCGGCAAAGAGCGTGCGGGCGATGATGGAGCTGGACAAAGCCGACCAAATGCCGGGCTTTTCGTTGAATCTCCGCACATGGATGTGCGGGCTGTTGCAGGGGACCTGCATATACGGCTGTTGCAGAGGGACCTGCATGTACGACTGGTGCAGGGGGACCTGCATCAACAACTGGCAGGGGCGGTAGGATTCGAACCTACGAATGCCAGGATCAAAACCTGGTGCCTTGGGCCTCTTGGCGACGCCCCTGCATCAAACCTGTCTCGCATCCAGGACGTCGAGCAGTGGCGAGTGCGCTGCACCTTCCACGACCCACGCCCTCAGGCTGTCCGGCAACTGCACCGTGGCCTGCTCTGCAGCAGCGCGCGTGGCGAATTCGACGAAACACCCGCCCCCTGACCCGGTCAAACGCGGCGTCCCGATCCTGGACAGCGCCTGGAACACTGCCTCGATGGCGGGTTCACGGCGCCGCAGAACCGGCTCGAACGCATTGTCGAGCAGAGAACCCGAAGCGAAGTCCGCTATTTTCACGGGCGCGGCATCCCGCGTCAATTCCCGTGATTGAAATAAGACCGGGGTGGGCACATGAATTCCCGGATCGACCAGCACGTAGGACGCTGCCGGGAGACCGATCGGGGACAGTTGCTCGCCAACACCCTCGGCCCAGGCATTGTGCCCGTGCACGAACACCGGCACGTCGGCACCCAGCCGCAGCCCCAGTTCGGCCAGGGTGTCGACCGGCAAGCCCAGGCCCCACAAGGCGTTCAGCGCGACCAGCACGGTGGCGGCATCCGACGAGCCGCCGCCGAAGCCGCCGCCGGCGGGAATGCGTTTGTCGACCCGGATGTCGGCGCCGGCCTGCGTGCCCGCGCTGGATTGCAGCAGGCGCGCGGCCCGGATGACCAGGTCATCGGCTTCCGCCACGCCGGGCAGGCTGTCGCCGATGCGCCGGATCAGCCCGTCGTTGCGCACACGAAGATGAATGGTATCCCCCCAGTCCAGCAGCCGGAACACGGTCTGCAGCAGGTGGTAGCCATCGGCGCGGCGCCCGACGATCTGCAGGAACAGGTTGAGCTTGGCCGGCGCAGGCCAGGCCGACCAGCCCGTCTCCAGCGCGGACATCAGGGCGATACCGTCCACTGATCGACCAGCAGACGCACCTTGGCCTCGCCGTTGCGGGCTTCGATGCGCTGCGGCAGCTCGGGTTGCCCGGCACCGGCCGGCGCCCAGGCGAGAAAGTCGATCGTCCAGCCATCCTGCCGCACGGTACGTGGCCGCCCGGCCGCATCCAGATCCGCGCGCTCGGCACGGGCGTCGGCAATGCGCAGCGCGCGGACCCAGTCCGGCATCTGGTTGACCGGGATGGTCCAGCCGGTCGCTTCCAGCAGCACCTGCTCGGCATCCGGACCGCTGCGCGGGCCGCCGTCCAGCCCTTCCAGGCGTCCGCCGCCGCTGGCGGTGTCGCCGGTGAGCACCCAGCTCTGCCGGGTCACCGGCGCGCTGAGCTGCACGCGGTATTTCGCACCGTCCTGCTGCCAGTCGATGCGGCCGCTACCGCCGCTGCTGCCCTTGCTGATCGCAACCCGGCCCTGGAACGACCAGGCCGGATGCGCCTGCAGCCAGGCCTGGCGTGCGGCTTCGGCTTCACGCGCACCCTCGGAGACCTGCTCGACCACTGCGGCACCACCGCCCTGCCCGCGCGGCACGCTGACGCAGGCGGACAGCCCGACCAGCACCAGCCCGCTCAGGACCAGTGTTCGGATCGCCCCGCTCATAGCCCGAATTTTTCCACGGCGCGTTGCAGCGCGCGGTTGTCCGGATCCAGGCGCCGCGCTTCATCGAAGTAGCGCCGCGCCTCATCCTGCTTGCCGCTGACCCACAGCACCTCGCCCACGTGCGCGGCGATTTCCGGGTCCTTGACCAGGGCCCAGGCGCGGCGCAGTTGCACCAGGGCTTCCTTGGTGCGGCCCATTCGATACAGCACCCAGCCGTAGCTGTCGACGATAGCCGGGTTATCCGGGTCGGCGGTGCGGGCGCGGTCGATCAGCGCCAGCGCTTCCTTGTAGCGGGTGGTGCGGTCGGCCAGGGTGTAGCCCAGCGCGTTCAGCGCCGCCACGTTTTCCGGTTCGGCCACCAGGATCTTGCGCAGATCGGCCTCGGCACGCGCGACATCGTCACGGCGCTCCCAGGCCAGGCCGCGGGCGTACAGCAGCGCGCCGTCGTCCGGATAGGCGGCCAGGCCGCGTTCGAAGGCATCCAGTTCGCCCGCTGCGTCGTCGGCGCGCTGGTGCAGCTCGGCTTCGAGCACGTAGGCGTCGCGACGCGCGTCGTCGTCGGCGCTGGCATCGCTCTGCAATGCGCGCGCTTCGGCGAGCGCCTCGGGCTTGCGGCCCAGCTCGTACAGGGCGCTGGCGGCGCGCAGGCGTGCCTCGCTCAGCTGCGGCCCCCCGGGCACGCCGCGATACCACTCCACTGCCTCGTCATAGCGCTTGAGGAATTCGGCGATCTTGCCGAGCAGCAGGCGGCGGTCCGGGTCGGGCTTGGTGGCGTTGCTCTTGAGCTCGCCGTACAGCGCCTCCAGCGCGCTGCGATCCTTTTCCTTGGCCAGCATGGAGGCACGCAGCCCGTAGGTCTGGGTGTCCTGCGGCCCGGTCGACAAGACCCGCGCGGCGGCTTCGGTCTGCCCCATGGCGTCGTAGGCAAAGGCCAGCGCGCCACGCAGCTCGGAATCCTTGACTGCCTGCGGCTCGACATTCTTCAGCAGTGCCAGCGCTTCGTCGTTCTTGCCTTCCTGCTGCAGCTGGGTGGCGTGCAACAAGGCCACGCGCGGCTCTTCGGGGAAGCGGCGCACCACTTCGTCGACGATGCGTTTGGCCAGCGCCGGGCGCTCCATGCGCAGGGCAAGCCGGCCGAATTCCTGCCAGGCTTCGATCTGATTGGGGATGGCGCCGGCCTTGACCAGGTCTTCGAGCACGTCGGCCGAGGCTTCCGGCTCGCGCCCGCCATTGGCCAGGGCGATCAGGGCGAAGCGCCAGCCGCGCGGGTCTGGCTCCTTGAGCAGGCCGAGCAGGTCACGGCGGGCGGTACGCAAGTCGTTGCGGCGCAAGGCCAGCGAGGCTTCGGTGCTGCGCATGGACATCGACGAGGGTGCGCGGGCACGCCACAGCGCCAGGGCCTCGATCGCACGCGGGTCGTCGTTGGCCAGCATGGCGATGCGGGCAGCGCGTTCGGCCAGCCCGGCGTCGCCGGCCTCGGCCTTGGCGGCATCCAGGTAGGCGCGGGCGGCATCGTCCAACTGCCCGGCCTGCAAGGCAAATTCGCCGGCGAGCACCGGCTCCAGCGAGGTGGTGCCAGCGCGACCGGTCGGCGGCGCGGGCGGTGCTTTCTTGGGTGCTGCAGTGGCACTGGTGGAGACTGCGACCAGCAAAAGAACACACAGGATGCGAATCGGTACAGGCATCGGGGGCAACCGGGCCGTAAAATGGGGCCCTGAATGGCCGCCAGCTTATCGCAAGCAACTGAACAATGACGTTGTGGGTGCTCGGACTGAATCACCAGACCGCACCTGTGGACCTGCGCGAACGCGCGGCGTTCGCAGGTGACGCGTTGCCGCGCGCGCTCGAATCCCTGCGCGCGTTGCCGCAGGTGCGCGAGGCCGCGTTGCTGTCCACCTGCAACCGCACCGAGCTGTATGCGATGTCCGACGACCCGCACAGCCTGGTGAGCTGGCTGGAGACCCATGCGCCGGGCTTGAGCGGCTACCTGTATCAGCACCAGGAGGAAGCGGCGGTGCGCCACCTGTTCCGCGTCGCCACCGGTCTGGACTCGATGGTGCTGGGCGAGCCGCAAATCCTGGGCCAGGTGAAGGACGCCTGGGCAGTGGCACGTGCACATGGCGCACTGGGCAGCGGACTGGACCGCCTGTTTCAGCAGACCTTCTCGGTCGCCAAGCGGGCGCGCACCGATACGCGCGTCGGTGCCAATCCGGTGTCGGTGGCCTCCACTGCGGTGCGACTGGCGCAGGAATCCTTTGCGCGACTCAACGAGTCCACCGTGCTGCTGATCGGCGCGGGCGAAACCATCGAGCTTGCGGCCAAGCATCTGAGCGAAGGCCGCGTGCGCCGCTTGTTGATCGCCAATCGCACGCTTGCGCATGCGCAGACGCTGGCCAGCCAGCACGGCGGTTACGCCCTGCCGCTGACCGATCTGGACCGCCATCTGGCCGAAGCCGACGTGGTGTTCTCGGCCACCGCCGCGCGCGAGCCGATCGTGACGCGGGTGCAGGTGGAACAGGCGCTGCGCGCGCGCAAGCGCAAGCCGATGCTGCTGTTCGACCTGGCGGTGCCGCGCGACATCGAAGCCTCGGTGGCCGAGCTCAGCGACGCCTACCTGTACACCGTGGACGACCTGGAACGCGCGGTGGAAGACAACCGCCGCGGCCGCCGTGAAGCCGCCGACCAGGCCGAAGCCATCATCGACCTGCAGGTGGCTCGCTATGTCGAGACCTTGCAGGCCAACGCGCGCCAGGCGCCGCTCAAACGCTTGCGCGCGTTCGGCGACAGCACCCGCGACGAACTGCTGGCCAAGGCGCGCCAGCAATTGCACAACGGCAAGCCGGCCGACGAAGTACTGGAACAGCTGGCGCATGCGCTGACCAACCGGCTACTGCATCCGCCCACTGCCGCGCTGCGCGATGCCGCGCTCAACAACGACCTGGAATTGACCAGCGCGGCCGACCGGCTGTTCCCGGAAAAACCGGGTTACCAACATCCCCCTGTAGCCACCCCGATCGTGAGGACCGATGACGCCGACCCTGCGCCGTAAGCTCGAAGCGCTGGCCGAGCGCCGCGAAGAACTGCAGCACCTGCTCTCCGACCCCGATGTGATCAACAACAACGACAAGTTCCGCACGCTGTCGCGCGAACTGTCGCAGCTGGAGCCGGTGGCCGTGGCCCTGGAAGACGAAGCGCGCGCCAAGGCCGACCTGAGCGCGGCCGAAGCGATGCGCAACGATCCGGAAATGCGCGAGCTGGCCGAAGAGGAGATCGCCGCCGCACAGGCGCGCCTGGAAGAACTGGATGCGCAACTGGCCTTGCTGCTGGTGCCGCGCGACCCGCGCGATGACGGCAACCTGTTCCTGGAAGTACGCGCCGGTACCGGCGGCGACGAGGCGGCGATCTTTGCCGGCGACCTGTTCCGCATGTACGCGCGTTATGCCGAGCGCCAGGGCTGGAAGGTGGAAATCGAATCCGACAGCCCCGGCGAGCACGGCGGCTACAAGGAAGTGGTGGCACGGGTGGTCGGACGCGGCGCGTATTCGCGGCTGAAGTTCGAGTCCGGCACCCACCGCGTGCAGCGCGTGCCGGCGACCGAGTCGCAGGGCCGCATCCACACCTCGGCGGCGACGGTGGCGATCATTCCGGAAGCCGACGATGTGGAAGAGATCGTGATCAACCCGGCCGACCTGAAAGTGGACACCTTCCGCTCGTCCGGTGCCGGCGGCCAGCACGTCAACAAGACCGAGTCGGCGATCCGCATCACCCATGTGCCCAGCGGCGTGGTGGTGGAATGCCAGACCGAGCGCAGCCAGCACGCCAACCGCGACAAGGCGATGAAGCGGCTGAAGGCGCAATTGGTGGAAGCCGAACGCAGCAAGGCGGCCGCCGCCGAAGCGCAGACGCGCAAGCTGCAGGTCGGCAGCGGCGACCGCAGCCAGCGCATCCGCACCTACAGCTTCCCGCAGGGCCGCATCACTGACCACCGCGTGGAGGGCCTGACGCTGTACGACCTGCCCAACATCATCGAAGGCGATCTGGATGCACTGATCGCACGACTGCTGCATGAGCATCAGGCCGACGAACTGGCACGGTTGAGCGACAGCCCGTGAGTGCGCAGGTCCCGCGCGAGCTGCTGCAGCTGCGCGAGGCGGTGCGACGCCAGCCGGGTGATTTCATCGCCTGGCTGATGCTGGCCGATGCCGAACTCGGCATGGGCGCAATCGCTGCAGGCGAGGCCGCGGTGCAACGCGCGCTTGCACTGCAGCCGGGCCATCCGGAAGCGGTGGCGCGGCTTGGCCGGGTGCGCTGGACACAGCAACGGCATGCCGACGCGGCAGCGTTGTTGCAGCAGGCATCGGACCTGGTGCCGCAGCATCCGGGCATCGCGCTATGGCTGGGGCATGCATTGGAAGATGCAGGCCAGGCCGAAGCGGCCGCGGCCGCGTATACGCGTGCGCACCAGTTGCTGCCCGACGAGCCATATATCGCTGCGCAACTGCTCAACTGGCGACGCCGCCTGTGCGATTGGCGCGAACTGGATGCGCTTGCTGCGCAGGTGCGCAGCGCCGTGGCGCAGGGCGCTGCTGCGGTGGAACCGTTCGCCTTCCTGAGCGAGGACGCCAGCGCTGCCGAACAGCTGGCCTGTGCACGGACGCGCGCGCAGGCAGTCGCTGCGATGTTGCGCCCGTTACCGCCGACTGCCGTGCGCAGCCAGGGCGGGTTGCGGCTCGGCTTCGTTTCCAACGGGTTTGGTGCACATCCCACCGGCTTGCTGACGGTCGCGTTGTTCGAAGCGCTGAAGCGCCGGCAGCCGGCGCTGCAACTGCATCTGTTCGCCACCAGCCATGACGACCGCAGCGAGATCCGCGTGCGCCTGGCGCAGGCCACCACGCTGCACGATGTCACCGCGCTCGGGCACCTGGCCACTGCGCAGCACATCCGCGACCAGGGCATCGATCTGCTGTTCGACCTGCGCGGCTGGGGCGGCGGCGGGCGCCCGGAAGTGTTCGCACTGCGGCCGGCGCCGCTGCAGCTCAACTGGCTGGCATATCCAGGCACGTCGGGCGCGCCGTGGATGGACTATGTGCTGGGCGATGCGTTTGCGCTGCCGCCGGCGCTGGAGCCGTTCTACCGCGAGCGCGTGCTGCGCCTGAACGGTGCGTTTCAACCGTCGGACACCTCGCGCGTGATCGCCGAGCCGCCGTCGCGGGCGCAGTGCGGCCTGCCCGAGCATGGCGTGGTGCTGTGCTGCTTCAACAACAGCTACAAGCTCAATCCGCGCAGCATGGCGCGCATGCTGGCAGTGTTGCGTGCGGTACCGGGCAGCGTGCTGTGGCTGTTGTCCGGACCGGGCGAGGCCGACGCACGCCTGCGTGCGGTAGCGCAGACGCAGGGCGTGGCTGCGCAGCGCCTGGTGTTCATGCCGAAACTGCCGCACGCCCAGTATCTGGCGCGTTACCGGCATGCGGACCTGTTCCTGGATACGTATCCGTACAACGCGCATACCACCGCATCGGATGCCTTATGGGCGGGTTGCCCGGTGTTGACCACGCCCGGCGAGACATTTGCCGCGCGCGTGGCCGGCAGCCTGAATCATCATCTGGGGCTGGATGAGATGAATGTGGCCGATAACGCTGCGTTCGTGGCCAAGGCGGTGGCGTTGGCGAGTGACCCAGCGGCGTTGAGTGCATTGCGTGCGCGGGTGGCGGAGCGTCGGCGCGAGTCGGGCGTGTTCGATATGGATGGGTTTGCCGACGGGTTCGCGGATCTATTGCAAGCACTCGCGCGCCAACATGGTTGGTTGGGTAACTAGCGGGCTGCTTGCCTTTTTCAAGGTAGATGGCTGTCTTCCGCCGCACCCTCACCCCCAGGCACGCGCGCCCAGCTGTGCCTCCTCGCCCCAGCGGGAGAGGTGCTTCAAAGCGTCATTGAGTTTCTTCGAGACCTTTTCAGGTCATGGAAACAACGTGCAGAGCGGCAGCGTGGCCGGGGATTGGCGGAGAGCGGCACACGGATGTGCCGCGGCGGCGAGTCAGACAGGATGTCTGCCGAGCCGAGGAGCCGATCCCCGGCCGCGCTGCCGCCCTCACCGAAGCGAGTACCGACAGGCATCTTGCTTCGCCGTACCCTCACCCCAGCCCCTATCCCGGCGGGAGAGGGGCGTCCAACCTTGCGGCGTGGGCGCTCGGCGGAACGCACACCAGGGGCGCGTAAGCTGTGCCTTCTCGCCCCGCAGGGAGAGCGACTTATCGATTTGCCACGAACTGTCAGTTGCTAATTGCCAGTATCAGCGAACCCGCTGGCAATCAATGTTGTGCGGCTTCACGCCGTGGTGCTGTACCCGGTCGTTCCGGCTCGCTAGGCTTGGGGCATGCCTTCCAATCTCGACTTCATTCCCTTGCACCTGTGCGTGCTGACGGTGTCCGACAGCCGCACGCTGGCCGATGATCGCTCCGGCGACTATCTGGTCGATGCCCTCACTCACGACGGTCACCTGCTGCACGAGCGCGCCCTGTGTCCGGACGATCGCTACCGCATGCGCGCGATCGTCTCTGCGTGGATCGCCGATGCGCAGGTCGACGGCATCCTGATCACTGGCGGCACCGGCTTTACCGGCCGTGACAGCACGCCGGAGGCGATCACCCCGTTGCTGGACAAGACCATGCCCGGTTTCGGCGAATTGTTCCGCGCGGTCAGTGTCGACGAAATCGGCACCTCGTCGCTGCAGTCACGCGCGTTTGCGGGGCTGGCCAATCACAGCTTCGTGTTCTGCCTGCCCGGCTCCACCTCGGCCTGCCGCACGGCCTGGGAAAAGATCGTGCGTGCGCAGCTGGATGCGCGGACCAAGCCCTGCAATCTGGCGACACTGCGTCCACGTCTGGGCGAATAGCCTGCGCGCTCCATCGCTGTCGGAACGCGCATGTCGCACCTGAAACGCAAGGCCTACAAGAAGTTGCTGGCACCGCTGCAGCTGGAACTGGTCAACATGGCCCGCTGGCTGCGCCATACCAACCAGCGCGCGCTGGTACTGGTGGAAGGCCGCGACACCGCCGGCAAGGGCGGTGTGATCCAGGCCATCGCCAGCCATCTGAACCCGCGCCAGTGCCGGGTGGTGGCGTTGCCGACACCCAACGATCGCGAAAGCACGCAATGGTATTTCCAGCGCTATGTGGCGCACCTGCCGGCGGCCGGCGAGTTGGTGCTGATGGATCGCAGCTGGTACAACCGCGCCGGCGTGGAACGGGTGATGGGCTATTGCACCGACGCGCAATACAACGCGTTTCTGGAGCAGGCGCCGCGCTTCGAACAACTGCTGGTCGACGACGGCATCCTGCTGTTCAAGTATTGGCTGTGCGTGGATCAGGCCGAGCAGGAACAGCGCTTTGCCGAACGCCAGGAAGATCCGCTCAAGGGCTGGAAATTGTCACCGGTGGACCTGCAGTCACGCAGCAAGTACGAGGACTACACCGCCGCGCGCGAGCGCATGCTCGAGGTGACGCATACGCCGGACGCGCCGTGGACGCTGGTGGATTTCAACGACCAGAAGCGCGGCCGGTTGAGCCTGATCCGCAATCTGCTGGATCGGCTCCCGGACACCGCGGTGCCCGATGACACGCTGCAGCTGCCGCCACTGGACGGCAAGCCGCACAAGGAACGTTACGGCGTGCTGGAACCGATCGACGATTACGCCGGCCAGTCCTGAGAGATCTCGTCGCTGGCCGCGGTGGCGCGCGGCAACGGATACAGGCCGGCCTGGCGCTCGGCCTGCTCGGCCTGCAGCACAAGCTGGCTCAGGCGCTGGCTGAACAGCTGCATGAAACCGCGATGCAGCGGGCGCATCGCTTCGATGTAATCGACGTCGTCGGCCTGCGCGCCGAGCGGGCTGCAGGACGACAGCAGCACTTCGTCCAGGCGTAGCGCGCTATCGGGCAGACGCACCAGCGCGGCGCGGCGCAACCAGTCGCGCATGCCCTGGCGGTACTCGGCGGCCAGGATGTAGGCCACTTCGACCTGATCCAGGTCCACGTCCGGATTCCACGCCAGCACCTGGATGACCTGGGAGCGCTCGTCCAGCATGCGGCTTTCGGCAACCAGGCCGTGCAATTGCTGCAGCAGACGCCATTGGACGCCGGCGGCCTCGCGCTGCGGGGCCGGCATGGTCTCGATCGCCAGCGCCAGGCGGCGTGCGAACAGCGCCGGCACCTCGGCCAGGACGATCGGGCCGGCATCGGCGCCAAGCAGGAAACGTTCGGTGCGCAGCGTGGCGGTGTCGGGCAGGTAGCCGTCCTGCAGCGGGCGCATCACGCCGTGGTCGAGCAGCGACAGCACCACATCCAGCCAGTAGCGACGCTCCTGTTGCAGCGCGCGGTTCGCGGTGGCGTTCTGCCAGGCCGGACGGAGATCGTCCAGACGCGAGATGCAGGCCTGGGCATCCAGGGTGTCCCAGGGCGCACGGGTAGCGTCGTTGGGATCGAAATTCTCCACGCTGAGCATGCCGCCGCCGAAGTGGTGCCAGGCTGCGCCGCGCTGGGTGCCGGCAGGATCCGGCCTGGAGGCCGACAGCGGCACCGCGGGGGCCGGGCGCAACAGCGCCGCGTAGGCGTCGGCCCAGGAATCGGGCAGACGCGCCGACAGCGGATAGCTGGCAGCGGACGCGCCCAGGCCGTGACGTGCGAGCTTCAGGCTCCACAGCACCGCAGCGATCACGATGCCGCCGAAGATCCAGGCCAGCAGCCAGCTGGTGGCCGCCTGCCCTGGCTGCAGCACGCGGGTCTGCGGCTGCAGAAACAGCAACCAGCCGCTGCCCGACAGGACGCCCAAATACAGCCATGGCGCCAGCTGCGCCAGGCGACGGTTGCGGGCAGGCAGTTCGTGCCCGTCGGTGTGATCTTGAGATGGAGCGGCCATATATTCCCCCTGCACGCCTGATCGCGCTGACAAGGTTATCGGCGACGCATCGCAAGTCTGTTGGCCTGCCCGGCTGGCAGCGACTCAGCCAGTTACAAATTCTTCAGTCGGCGGCTGCGCGCAGGGCGTGCGGGTCACCGCCGCCACCCTGGCCGCCGGCGGACCTTGCCATAACCAGGTTTCCAGCGCGTCCAGCGCGGCGTCGGGCCCGGCAGCGACCACCTCCACGCTGCCGTCGGGCTGGTTGCGCGCATGCCCACGCAGGCCCAGCGCAACCGCGCGCTCGCGGGTGGAGGCGCGGAACCACACGCCCTGCACCACGCCGGTGACGATAAAGCGCGCCGCCTGCATCAGCCGGCCTTGCCGGTGATGCCCACCGCCGTCTCGATGTCGCGTGCGGTCACCGGGCCGAGGAACTGCTTGGCCACCTTGCCGTCCGGCCCGATCAGATACGTCATCGGCAACCCGCGCGGCGTGGCGAAGTCCTGCGGCGGCTGGTAGGGGTCGAGGATGGCGATCGGGTACGACACCGGGTGGTCCTTCAGGAACGCCTGCATGTCGGCGCTGCTGATGTCTTCATAGGCCAGGCCCACCACTTCGATGGTGTCGCGCATGGTGTGCAGCGCCGACAGCTCGGGCATTTCCTTCAGGCATGGCGCGCACCAGGTGGCCCAGAAATTGACCACCACCCACTTGCCGCGATGCGCGGCCAGGTCATAGGCCTCGCCGGTCACGGTCGGCAGCGACAGCTTGGGCATCTCGGCGGTCTGCTGCACCACCGAGGTGTCGGTTGGGCTGGCCGGGTCGGCGGGGGCGGCCGGCGTTTGCGGTGTTTGTGCGGTGGTCGCCGGCGCTGCACCGCCGGCGGCGGGCGTGCCCTCGCCGGTGGGTTTGCAGGCGGTCAGCAACACCAGCGGCAACAGCAGCGCACAGGCGCCGCGCACAAGGCGCACGGTCATGTAAGGTCTCCGGGAAGGTGGGTGTAGAGGTCGCCGACCGGTTGCGCCAGCACGCTGCGCAAGGGTTGGCGCAGTTGTTCCAGCGCAGCGGCAGCGGCCTGGCCGTAGGCATCGTCGCGGCACGGCAGGGGGCGGTCTTCGATCGGCACGCGCAGCTGGCAGCTTTCGTAGAGTTCGGCCAGCGGCACCACGTCCAGGTCGCGTGCCAGCAGCCACTGACCGCGCTCGTCGCGGCGCAGCAGGCGGATGCGTTTGAGTTCGCACAGCAACTCCTGCATCAGCGTGTCGGTGAGCATCGGCTCCAGCGCCAGGATGCGGTCTTCGTCCAGCCCGTTGCCGTGGATGCGTGCCTGGCGGAAGCGGCCGAGCAGGCGCAGCAGGCCATAGATCTCGAAACCCGGCGGCAGCCGCATCGCTTCGGGCTGGTAGCGGAATGCCGCCATCGAGGAGGCCAGCGAGGCGCCCAGCAGCACCGAGACCCAGCTCAGGTAGATCCACAACAGCAGGATCGGCAGCGCCGACAGCGCGCCGTAAATGCGCTGATAGGTCTGGAAATTGCCCAGATAGAAGCCGAAGCCCCATTTGACGATTTCCATCAGGATCACCGCCAGCAACGCGCCCGGCAACGCATGCCGCAGGCGTACCCCATGCTGCGGCACCACGCGGTAGATCAGCACGATGCAGACGAATTCCACCGCCATCGGCGCCAGCCGCCAGGCGAATTCGGCCAGCCACTGGCCTTCGGTGGTGCGGAATAGCGGCAGCGCGAACACGTAGGCGGCCATCGCCATCGAGGCGGCGGCCAGCATGGTGCCCAGGGTCAGCACCGTCCAGTAGATCAGGAAGCGTGTCACCTTCGGGCGTGCGGCGGCCACCCGCCAGATGCTGTTGAAGGTCTGCTCGATGCTGTGCAGGGTGATCAGCAGCGAGGCCACCAGCGCGACCATACCGGCCACGGTGAACTTGCCCAGGTCCTCCAGCGAACGATTGAGGTAGTTCTGCACCGAGCGCGCCGCGCCGGGCACGAAGTTGTTGAAGATGAAGTCGGTCAGCGCGTCCTTCCACTCGTTGAAGGCCGGGAACGCCGACAGCACCCCGAATACGACGATCGCCAGCGGCACCAGCGCAAATACCGTGGTATAGGCGAGCGAGGCGGCCGCCTGGAACAGGCGGTCGTCGAGAAAGCGGCGCCACAGGAAGCGCCCGAAGCTGACCGTCCGCGCGCGGTCGCGCAGCCGTTCTTTCCATTGGTGGATTTTGTTCACACGCGACATCGCGCAAGGGTACCCGATGCGCCGTCATCGCGGCCTTGCCGCAACTGCGGCGTGCAGGCAGGCGGTGGCTTGGCCGATACTGCGGCAACTCACACAGGCGGTAGATGCGCGATGGCGGAGATTCTGGTGCTGTATTACAGCCGTGGCGGTTCGGTGGCGCGGCTGGCGCGGCAGATCGCGCGCGGCATCGGCGAAGTGCCGGGCATGGGCGCGCGGCTACGCACGGTACCGCCGGTAGCGGCGGTGACCCAGACCAGCGCCCCGCCGGTGCCGGACGAGGGCGCGCCGTATGTGGACAAGGCCGATCTGGCCGAATGCAGCGGTTTGCTGCTGGGCAGCCCGACCCGCTTCGGCAACATGGCCGCGCCGATGAAGCATTTCCTCGACGGCCTGGGCGCCGAGTGGGCCAGCGGCATCCTGGCCGGCAAGCCGGCAGGCGTGTTCACCTCCACCGCCTCGATGCACGGCGGCCAGGAATCCACCTTGCTGTCGATGCACCTGCCGCTGCTGCACCACGGCTGCCTGATCGTCGGCATCCCGTTCACCGAGCCGGCGCTCAGCCATACCACCAGCGGCGGCACACCCTATGGCGCCAGCCATGTCTCCGGTGCCGGCGGCGACCCGCAACCGAGCGAGGACGAAGCGCTGCTGGCGCGTGCGCTGGGCCGCCGGGTGGCCGATATCGCCCGGCGCCTGGCCAGCCCATGAGCCTGCGCGCCACGCACTGGCTACTGACGGCCGCGCTGATCGCGCTGACGGTGCTGTTCGTGAGCTGGTTCCACGACGACCGCCACCGCACTGCCGCGCTGCTGGTGTTCGCACTGCCGCCGGCGCTGATGGCCGCGCTGGCGCTGCGCAGCGCACGTGCGCGTTTCTGGGCCGGCGTGTTCGCGCTGGGCTGGTTCAGTCACGGCGTGATGGCCGCCTGGAGCCAGCCGCAGGCGCGTGGGCTGGCCTGGCTGGAAGTGCTGCTGGCCCTGCTGGTGGTGGCATTGGTGGGCGGCCCCGGCATGGCGGCGCGCTTCGGCCGCAAGCGCCCTCCACGTTGACCCGCTTGGGCAGCACCCGCGCCGGGGTCGTATCATGACGGCCCTCGCGCGGCCTGCACCGCGCCCGTTTGAAGGACCCGCAGCAATGGAAGACCTCCTGATCGTCACCACCGGTGGCACGATCGACAAGATCTACTTCGACGACAAATCGGACTACCAGATCGGCGACCCGCAGATCGGCCAGATCCTCAAGGAGCTGGGCGTGACCTTCCGCTTCTCGGTGATTCCGATCATCCGCAAGGATTCGCTGCATATCACCGCTGCCGACCGCGAACTGGTGCGCGCCACCATCGCCGCCCAGCCGACACGCCACGTGCTGATCACCCACGGCACCGACTCGATGGTGGAAACCGGCAAGGTGCTGCAGTCGATCGCTGACAAGACCATCGTGATGACCGGCGCGCTCAATCCGGCGCGCTTTCGCGGCTCCGATGCCGAGTTCAACATCGGCTGCGCGGTCGGCGCGGTGCAGTCGCTGCCGGCGGGCGTGTACATCGCCATGAACGGGCGCATCTGGAATCCGGAAAAGGTGCGCAAGAACGTCGCCGCCAACCGCTTCGAATCGCTCTGACGCCATGAGCAAGGCCACCCGCGCGACCAAGGCATTGGATGCCGCCGGCGTGGCCTATGTGTTGCACCCCTACGCCTACCAGGCCGATGCCGACGCGAAGGGCGTGCAGGCGGCGAACGCCCTGGGACTGGCGCCGCACACGGTGCTGAAAACATTGATGGCCTGGGTCGACGACCAGCCGGTGTGCGTGGTGATCCCGTGCGATCGCCGGGTGTCGCTGAAGAAACTGGCCAGTGCCTGCAACGGCAAGTCGGCGCGCATGATGGAGGTGGCCGATGCCGAGCGTCGCACCGGCTACAAGGTCGGCGGCATCAGCCCGCTGGGGCAGCAACGCCAGGCCCCGGTCCTGATCGAAGCCAGCGCGCTGGATGCCCCGTCGCTGTGGATCAACGCCGGGCAACGCGGCTTGCTGCTGGAGTTGCCGGGCGACGGCATCGTTGCCGCATTGCAGGCGCGGCCCTGCAGTGTTTGCGACTAGCCGCGGCGAAACACCGCGCCGCGTGCAGGCCGGCTGACGCAAGCCGGCATCTGGAAATCCAAAGGTGGCTCCGGTTTGCTGCAGCGGTCACGCACGTCCGCTGCGGCGTGACGCATCGCCAACGCCACATGGCCGATGCAAGATCACGCCCCAAGGAAGACCGAAGTCCTGCACCCCACCGGCGCAGGACTCCGCGCACGCTCAGTACGTAGCCACCAGCGTGACCGCCGAGAACGCCAGCGTGGCCTTGAGCCGCACGTAATACACCCCTGGCGCGGGCGCGCTCAGCGTGCAGCTGTCGGCATTGCCCACCACCGCAGTGCGGCAGTTGTAGGCGGTATCGCTCGGCAATGCACCGGCACGCAGCGACAGATCGGCATTGCCTCTACCACCGCTGAGCGCCACCCGCAGGCTGCGCGTGCCTGCGGGCACATTGACCTGGTAATACAGCGAGCCACCGGTGGCTGCGGCCAGGCCGTTGCGTGCTGCATTGCTGGTCAGGGTGGTCGAGGCGATCACCGCAGCCACCGCACCATCAGCGTTGACCAGCCCTGCCCCACACCCCTGCGGACACGCCACCGGCAATGCACGCGCAGTGCTCTTGAGCATCGCTTCGACGCTGGCCGCGCTGAGTGGATTGAGCGCCACCGACTGCATCAACGCCACCACGCCGGCCACGTGCGGCGCCGCCATCGAGGTGCCGCTGTAGACCGCGTAACTGGGACTGCCCGCCGCCGTGCTGCCGCTGTTGAGCGTGGACAGAATTGCCTGCCCGGGCGCGGCGATATCCACGCCCTGGCCGAAGTTGGAAAAGCTGGCCTTGGCCCCGGCCGAGGTGGTCGCCGCCACCGCGATCACGTTCGGGCAATTGGCCGGCACGCTCTGGGACACGTCGCTATTGCTGTTGCCGGCGGCCACCACCACGCTGGTCCCGCGCGACACCGCGCTGGCGATCGCATTGCTCAAGGTGGTCGAGCAGGAACCGATGCCGCCCAGCGACAGATTGATCACCCTGGCCGGGGTCGGATTGGCCGGCACACCGGACACCGTGCCGCCGGAGGCCCACACGATCGCATCGGCGATGTCGGACAGATAGCCGCCGCAACGGCCCAGCACGCGCACCGGCAGCACCTTGGCATTGAATGCCACGCCTGCGGTACCGGCACCATTGTTGGCGGCGGCCGCGACGATGCCGGCCACATGGGTGCCGTGCCAGCTGGAGCTGGACGCGCCCGCACCGCTGCCGCACTCGTTGGCCGCGGCCCAGTCGCCCAGATCGGTGGCGTCAGTGTCGCGCGCATTGCCGTCACGGGCGATGAAGGCGTCGCTGATGAAGTCATAGCCGGCCAGCATATTGGCCGACAGCTCCGGATGCGCGGTCACGCCGGTATCGATCACTGCCACCACCGCGCCCTTGCCGGTGGCCTTGTCCCAGGCCGGCCGCACGTTGATGCCGGCGCTGGTGGTGCCCAGCGCCCATTGCTCGGACAGGCGGCTGTCGTTGGGCACCAGCATCGGGCGCAGCAGCATGTCCACTTCCACCCGCTTGACCGCCGGGTCGGCCGCCAGACGACGCATCAGGGTTTCCGCATCGACCCGGTCCAGCGCGCGATCGGCCACCAGCAATTGCGGCCCGACTCCAAGCCAGCGCGACGACGACAGGCCGAGCGCCCGTCCGCGCCGCGCCGGCACCGCGCGGGCGATCTCGCGCAACGAGCCACTCAGACGCCCACGGTTGCCGGCGCTGCTGTCCTTGTAGCTGACGATGAAACGCTGATGGGCGGACGCCGACCCCAGCCCCTGCAGGCTGATGTCGCCAGCAAATGCAGGCGCCGTGCCGCATAGCAGTGCACAGGCCAGCGCGACATGGCGCAGCCCCTTGAACGGTAAATAACGCATGGATCGACCCCTCCCCGGGATGTCGTGGTGCAAACGAGGGCACATCTGTGCCGCCCTTGCATCGTGGTGAGGCGCGCCGACTGGCGTCGCTGCCCACCTGCCCACGCTATCGACCGGGTATGGACGGACCTGAGCCGGGATCGCTGGCCAGGCGTGGCGAACCACCGGGTTGGTTAAGGTGGCCGGTTGAAGTCAGATGCCGGCGGCGACCAGGACCGCGCCGTCCTACTCTCCAGCGCCGCCCCCAAAACGCCGTTGCCCCGCACTTGGCGGGGCAATGGGGTATCGAGCGTGCTGCAGACACACCGCATCACGCAGACCGCAGCGCTGCCAACGGCTCGGCCGCTGGCACCGCGAGGCGTCTTACGGGGTCTGGCTGACCGCGCCGGCCGCGTTGACGATGCCGGCACCGCAGCCGCCCGAGCAGGCGCCCGGCAGCGGACGCGCGGTGTTCTTCAACAGCGTTTCCACCGCCGCCGGGGTCAGCGGACGACTGGCCGCCGACTGCACCAGCGCCACCACGCCGGCCACGTGCGGGGCCGCCATCGAGGTACCGTTGTAGGAGGCGTAGCTGGCGCTGCCCGGGGTGGTGGTGCCGCTGTTGAGCGTGGACAGGATCGCCGAGCCCGGGCCGGAGATGTCGATGGTGCTGCCGAAGTTGGAGAAGCTCGAACGCGCACCGGCCGAGGTGATCGACGCCACCGAAATCACGTTGGCGCAGCTGGCCGGGGTGAAGTTGGCCACGTTGGCATTGCTGTTGCCGGCCGCCACCACCACCGTGGTGCCGCGCGACACCGCGCCGTTGATGGCGTTCTGGTAGGTGCTTGAGCAGGTGCCGTTGCCGCCCAGCGACATGTTGATCACTTCGGCCGGATTGGCATTGGCCGGCACGCCGGAGACGGTGCCGCCGGATGCCCACACGATTGCGTCGGCAATGTCGGAGGTGGTGCCGCCGCACAGGCCCAGCGCACGCACCGGCACGATGCGCGCATTGAATGCGGTACCCGCCACGCCGGTGCTGTTGTTGGTGACCGCAGCAATGGTGCCGGCCACATGGGTCCCGTGCCAGCTGGAGTTGGCCGCTGCCACGCCGGAGCCGCATTGGTTGGCTGCGCGCCAGTCGCCCTGGTCGGCCGGGTTGTTGTCGCGGCCATTGTTGTCACGCGCACGCGCCGCGTCGCTGATGAAGTCGTAGCCCGGCAGCACGTTGGCGTTGAGGTCCGGGTGGCTGGTGATGCCGGTGTCGATCACTGCCACCACCACGCCGGTGCCGGTGGCGGTATCCCAGGCCGGACGCACGTTGATGCTCGAGGCGGTGGTGCCGAAGCCCCACTGCTCGGACAGACGGGTGTCGTTGGGGGTCAGCGTCGGGTACATGATCTGATCGACTTCCACGTACTCCACGCTCGGGTCGGCGGCGATCCGGCGCATCAGCGTCTCGGCCTCGGCACGGTCCAGGCCACGGTCGGTCTTGAGCACTTCCGATCCCAGCGCGGTGCGACGCACGTGATTCAGGCCCAGCGCGCGGCCGGCGCGTGCCGGCACGGCGGTGGCGACCGAATTGAGCGATGCGCGCATCGAGGTCGGGCTCACCGCGGCGCTGGAACCGTCCCTGTACTTGACGATGAAGCGGTCCAGGGTGGGCTGCGAATCCAGCCCGGAAAGATTGACCTGACCGGCAAACGCCGGCACTGCCAGCAGCGAGGTCAGCGCGGACACACCCAGGACCACCAGCGCGCGCGTGGGCGCACGACGTTGCGACACATTGGACATCGATCGTTCCTTATTTGAGAGGGTGCCGCAGTTGCGGCGAGATGGCCGAACCGGCTCCACGTGCTGCGGATCGGGTCAGGCAGTGCACGGGCGCGGGCGCCCGGCGAGACGACTGACCGACGTCCATTCCGGTCGAGCGGCAACACACCGCCGGCGCCTGCCGATGCGGCAGACGTGGGCGAGACGTCACTGATGGGATGAAGCGGATCTGCTGCAGCGG
The DNA here is from genome assembly GCF_056725285.1 of Xanthomonas sp. NCPPB 1826. Lineage (NCBI taxonomy): Bacteria > Pseudomonadati > Pseudomonadota > Gammaproteobacteria > Lysobacterales > Lysobacteraceae > Xanthomonas > Xanthomonas sp. NCPPB 1826. The sequence continues at coordinate 1,165,236 of NZ_CM161521.1, read as the reverse complement.
ATCGGCACTGCCTAGCCGGGGCCAGGCAGTGCCGACGTGCCTCAGTAGCTGGCGCGCAAGGTCACGCCGGAGAACGTGCTGTACGCCTTGACGCGCACGTAGTAAGTGCCCGACGGCGCGCTGATGCTGCAGGTCTCGGCATTGCCGCTGCGGTACGGACGGCAGGTGTAGGTGGTGTCGGTCGGCGCACTGCCGGCACGCACGTACAGGTCTGCATCGCCGCTGCCGCCGCTGATCGCCACGGTCAGCGTGCCGCTACCGGCCGGCACTGCGATGGTGTAGTTCAGCTCCGCACCCGTGGCCGCGCCCAGTCCGGTGACCGGCGTGCCGTTGGTCAGGGTGTTGCCGGTGCCGCCACCGCCGCCGCCATTGCTGCCACTGATGGCGGCAGTCACCGCCGCATCGGCATTGACGATGCCGGCGCCGCAGCCGCCCGAGCAGGCGCCCGGCAGCGCACGTGCGGTGTTCTTCAACAGGGTTTCCACGGCGGCCGGCGTAAGTGCGCTCGGCGCGACCGACTGCACCAGCGCGACCACGCCGGCCACATGCGGCGCCGCCATCGAGGTGCCGTTGTAGGACGCGTAGCTGGCGCTGCCCGGGGTGGTGGTGCCGCTGTTGAGCGTGGACAGGATCGCCGAGCCCGGCGCCGACACGTCGATCCCGGTGCCGAAGTTGGAATAGCTGGCCTTGGCGCCGGCAGAGGTGGTGGCTGCCACCGCGATCACGTTGGCGCAGTTGGCCGGCAGCGAACCGGACACGTTGGCAGAATCGTTGCCTGCCGCCACCACCACCGTGGTGCCGCGCGAGACCGCACCGCTGATCGCGTTCTGCATGGTGGTCGAGCAGGTACCGCCGCCGCCGAGCGACATGTTGATCACTTCGGCCGGATTGGCATTGGCCGGAATGCCGCTGACGCTGCCGCCGGAGGCCCAGATGATGGCGTCGGCGATATCCGACAGCGAACCGCCGCACTTGCCGAGTACGCGCACCGGCACGACCTTGGCGTTGTAGGCCGTGCCCGCCACGCCGGTGGTGTTGTTGGTCACCGCGGCCACCGTGCCGGCCACATGGGTGCCATGCCAGCTGGAATTGGCGGCGGGAATGCCGGTGCCGCACTCATTGGCAGCGTACCAGTCGCCTTCGTCGGCAGGATTGCTGTCGCGCCCGTTGCCATCGCGCGCCGTGGTGGCATCGCTGATGAAGTCGTAACCCGGCAGGATGTTGGCGTTGAGATCGGCATGGGTGGTGATGCCGGTGTCGATCACCGCCACCACCACATTGGCGCCCGTGGCCTTGTCCCAGGCCGGGCGGATATTGAGGCCGGCATTGGTGGTGCCGAAGGCCCACTGCTCGGACAGGCGGGTGTCGTTCGGGGTCAGCGTGGCGTGCAGGATCTGGTCGACTTCAACGCTCTGCACGTTGGGGTCGGAGGCCAGCTGGCGCATCAGGGTCTCGGCTTCGGCGCGGTCGAGCGCGCGGTCGGCCTTGACTAGCTCAGGTCCCAGCGCCAGGCGGCGCACCGAGTTCAGGCCCAGCGCCTTGCCGGCCTTAGCCGGAACAGCGCGCGCGGCGGTGCGCAGCGAGGTGCTCAACGCGGTTGGACTGGCCAGCGCGGTGCTGCCGTCCTTATAGGTCACGATGAACTTCTGGTGGGTTTGGGCGGTGGCCAGGCCATCCAGATACACCTCGCCGGCAAAGGCCGGGGTTGCCAGCAACAACGAGGTCAGCGCAGCTGCGCTCAGGATGGTCAGTGCGCGGGGGCACTTGCGGAAAGACTCGTTCGACATCGAATTCCCTTCTAGATCAAAGAGAACCGCCGGAGCGGTGGTAGCCGGTGCCGCCTTCCATAGGTCAGCACCGAGGTCCCGGACCGATCCCCTGTTATCGATCCGTTCAGCGAACCTACCGCACTACAACCAGACTGGACAATAAGAAGTTCGCACTTTCCATAAATTAAATATCAGATTTGTGACACCGTACGGCACCGTTCAGTCAGTTGACGACACATTCGGACATGAATTGCCACATACCTGCTGCGCTGCGCCCAAAAAAAAGGCCCCTGCGCGACCGCGCAGAGGCCTTTTTTGACGCGATGTGTTGGCTCAGGACAGACGCACCAGCCAACCGTGGCGGTCCGGGACGCGCCCGTACTGGATGTCGGTCAGCTCCTGGCGCAGCGACATGGTCACCTCGCCGGCCGGGGCGGACAGGTCGCCGACCGCAAAGCCATCGCCCTTCAGCTCGCCGATCGGGGTGACCACGGCAGCGGTACCGCAGGCGAACACCTCGGTGATCTCGCCCGACGCCACGCCCTGCTTCCACTCGTCGATGGCGACCTTGCGCTCGATCACCTGCATGCCGCGATCGCGGGCCAACTGCAAGATGCTGTCGCGGGTGATGCCCTCCAGGATGCTGCCGGACAGTTCCGGCGTCACCAGCGTGCCGTCCTTGTAGACCAGGAACACGTTCATGCCGCCCAGCTCTTCGATGTACTTGCCTTCCACCGGGTCCAGGAACAGCACCTGCGAGCAGCCCTGCGCATAGGCCTTCTGCTGCGGCAGCAACGAGGCGGCGTAGTTGCCGCCGCACTTGGCCGCGCCGGTGCCGCCCTTGGCCGCACGTGCGTACTCGGTGGACAACCAGATCGACACCGGCGCCACGCCCTTGGCGAAATACGGACCGGCGGGACTTGCGATGACGTAGTACGAGGCCTTGTGCGCCGCACGCACGCCCAGGAACGCCTCGTCAGCGATCATGAACGGGCGGAAGTACAGGCTGGTTTCCGGCGCCGACGGCACCCAATTCGCATCCACCGCCACCAGCTGGCGCAGCGATTCGACGAACAGGTCCACCGGCAGTTCCGGCAGCGCCAGCCGGCGCGCCGAGCGCTGCAACCGCTCGCCATTGGCCTGCGGGCGGAAGGTCCAGATCGAGCCGTCGGCATGCCGGTAGGCCTTGATGCCTTCGAAGATCTCCTGGCCGTAATGCAGCACCGAGGCAGCCGGATCCAGCTGCAGCGGGCCATACGCGCGTACCTGCGCGTCATGCCAACCAAGCTCGTTGGTCCAGGAAATGGCGACCATGTGGTCGGTGAAATGCAGCCCGAAGCCGGGCGCGGCCAGGATCACGGACAGCTCGTCGGCACTGCGCGGCGACGGGGAACGGGTGGAAGCGAAGGACACGGACACCGGAAGATTCCTGTATGGCGGGCGAAAGGACGCGGCGCCACCTCTTGGACATGGCGCCTGACGATCAGAGCATGCCGGTCTCGAGACGGGCTGCTTCGGACATCATATGCCGGCCCCACGGCGGGTCGAAGACCAGCTCGACATCGGCTTCGGCAATGGTCGGAATCATTTCGACCTTGCTGCGCACATCGTCGACCAGGATCTCGCCCATGCCGCAACCGGGCGCGGTGAGGGTCATCTTGACGTCCACCCGGCGCTGATCGTCTTCCTCGCGATGGCTGACCACCGCCTCGTAGACCAAGCCCAGATCGACGATGTTGAACGGGATCTCGGGGTCGAAACAGGTGCGCAGCTGCTGCCACACCAGTGCCTCCACCTCTTCGTCGCTGGCATCGGCGGGCAGTTCCAGCCCCGGCGGGGCCTCCTTGCCGATCGCATCGCCATCCTTGCCGGCAATGCGGAACAGGTTGCCTTCGACAAAGACGGTATAGCTGCCACCCAGCGCCTGGGTGATATAGCCGTAACTGCCTGCGGGCAGGGTCACCGAATCGCCCTGCGGCACCATGACGGCATCGCAATCGCGTTCGAACTGGACGGGTTCGCTGCTACGGGAGTACATGGGCTGGATATGGGGCCGCGGCGGATGCGCGCAAGTCCGCCATTCTAGCCGACCACGGCAAGGCCGCTGCCGTTGCGGGATGGAGCCAGCGACGACGCTGCATTCCATCGGCGCGTCCATCACCGCGCAAAGTACATCGCGCGCTTTATCATGTGCGCACTGTCAGGAGCTCCAATGCCGCCTACCACCGCGTCCGCCAGAACCGCCCACTGGCTCTGGCCCCCGCTCCTGCTGCTGGGATGCGTCACCGCCCTGATCGCCTGGATGCTCATCGCGCTCGCGCTGGGCAACCAGGCCGGCTGGATGGCGGTGCTGGTGGCGCTGGAAATCGTCTGGATGCTGCGCCTGGGCACGCTGGGCGCCGGTCCCTTGCGCATCGGCATCGCGGTCGTGGCGACCGCGCTGATCATCGTCGGCGCCAACTGGGGCATCGCCTCGGCGCAGCTGGGTGGCGCACTGGGCCTGGACCCGTGGACCTCGGCACAGAAGATGGGCACCGGGCTGGCCTGGACCCTGCTGCAACTGGCCAACAACGGCTTCGACCTGCTGTGCTATGCCGCCGCGCTGGTCCTGGCGTGGTGGGCGGCGCGCTGAGTCGGACGTGTTCGCAATGACTGCCACTAGGCATCCGTTGAAGCTGATGCTTCATGTGCACAGCGCAAGTCACGCCGCTTCTGCAACGTAAGGTTCCGCGACGGTGAGCGGACAAGGCCCGGTCGAGATGGTCGGTGTGCATGGTTTTCGACAGAGCAACCGGTAACCGGTGCGGTGTCCTCGCCGAGCCCTCGACGCTGTGAGTTTGCTGCAGGGCCCTTGCCGGCCCACCATCGCAGGACACGCCGCAAGTACGTCCATGTAGGCTCTTACGCGGCATCCATGCCGCGTAAGGTCCCGCGACGATGGGCCGGCAAGGACCTGTAGAGATGGTCGGTAGGTTTGGTTGCAAGCAAAACATGGTGTGTGTTGTTCGGATCACCGTGCGTTCGATCAGCTTTCCAGCGCAAACCGAGTAACGGCAGCGGCTCAACAAAGCAACCTGCAAACGTTTCAGCGTTCCGACGCAAGACTTGCAATCGCAACAGGCAGCTTTTCATTCGACCACCAACCAACCTCCTGGTGCGGTGTCCTTGCCGGTTGCGGGACCCTTGGCGGCATGGATGCCGCCAAGGAGCCTTATCTGTTCAGATTCTGCCAGTCTGGGTGTCGAGAGCCGACGTGGGCCACCGTTAGAGCCTAGATCATTGCCGATCGTCGTGGAGACAGGTGCCCACGTCGGTTTCTCCCCCGTATCGCCCGAACAGTTGCCAGTGTTGCCACGCGTAGACGTAAGGCTGGGCAGGCGGGGGAGCTCTCGACCCTTTAAGCCTAACGGAGTTCACCCATGAACGGCATCGGGATTGATGTGTGCAAGGCCATGTTGGATGTGGCCGTCCATCGCGGCCCTTTCGAGCGGTTTCACAACACACCCGCGGGCCATCGCAAGCTTCTGTCCTGGCTGGCGACGCAGCAGGTTGGCCAGGTTGTCCTGGAGGCGTCTGGCGGTTACGAACAGCAGATACTGGATGCCCTGTTCGACGCCGGTCACCAAGTCGTGCGGGCCGATGCGTACCGCTGCCAGGCCTTCGCTGCTGCCACCGGTTTGCCGGCAAAAACAGATCGCCTGGATGCGACCAATCTGGCCTGCATGGCGGCCACCCTTGAGCTGCGTGCCTATCAGCCGATGGAGCCTTGGCGGCGAAAGCTGCGCGAGTTCGTGCGTGCGCGACAGCAGCTTGTGGACCTGGCAACAAGCGCGCAAAACCAGTTGGAACAGGGGACGGACACCAGCTTACGCCGCCTGCTGCAGGCCAATATCACGCAGATGAAAAAGCACTGCGTGCGACTGGAAAAACACATCGCCGAACAGGTCCGCCAGCAACCGCAGTTGGAAGCGATGCGTTCGTTTAAAGGCGTCGGAGCGATCCTGCAAGCGGTGATCGCCAGTTATCTGCCGGAGCTGGGCACCCTTGATGGCAAGGCCATTGCCAAGCTGGTCGGCGTCGCTCCCATCGCCCACGATAGCGGCACCACACGCGGCATCCGCAGGATCGGCGGCGGGCGGATCGAGGTGCGCAACGTGCTGTACATGGCCTGCCTGTCGGCCATCCAGCACGAGCCCCAGATCCGGGAGTTTTATCGGTCGCTGCGGGCACGCGGAAAGCCCGGCAAGGTCGCCGTCGTGGCGGCGATGCGCAAGATGCTGGTCATCCTCAACGCCCGCGCCAGAGATGCGCTAGGCGGACAGGCCCAAGCCATCCCGACCTGAGTGTCAATGCGCTCGATGGGGCCATGGCTGCCGACAGGCGGCCAGCACCACCGTGCCCGGCTTGCGGAGCGGCAGAGCCACTCCAACAACACAGTTGCTCCATGGACGGATTCACGGCGTGTCCCGCAAGCGGTGAGGGCACCGCGCACTCGAAGAGCCGAGCTTTTGAATGTTTTTAAACCCCGCTACGCCCCACAAAGCCCGGTATTTTCTTGAAGCTGCGTGGCTTGTTTACGACTGGCCGGACAAACACGAATAGATCAACTTAGGAGCGGCTGTTCTGCAGCTCGCTACAAGGTCCTTGGTAGTGAGAAAGGACACCGCCCCTCGACCAAGTGGCTTCGCAAATTCATCCGTTGAATCAGTCGCACAACGCCTCAGTGCCCGCCCCCGTCCAGCGCCTTCAGCTCGCTGACCAGCGCGCCGGCCGCTTCCGCGCCATCGCCGTACAGCATGCGGGTGTTGTCGGCGTAGAACAGCGCATTCTCGATGCCGGCAAAGCCGGTGCCCTTGCCGCGCTTGATCACTACCGTGTTCTTCGAATTGACCACGTCCAGGATCGGCATGCCGTAGATCGGGCTGGCCGGATCGGTCCTGGCCACCGGGTTGACCACGTCGTTGGCGCCGATCACCAGCGACACGTCGGTGCTGGCGAACTCGGGGTTGATGTCGTCCATGTCGGCGATCAGGTCGTAGGGCACGCCGGCTTCGGCCAGCAGCACGTTCATGTGCCCGGGCATGCGCCCGGCAACCGGATGGATTGCGAACTTCACCTTCACCCCGCGCGCGATCAGCCGCTGCGCCAGCTCCCAGATCTTGTGCTGCGCCTGTGCCACCGCCATGCCGTAGCCGGGCACGATCACCACCCGCTCGGCGAACGCCATCATCGCCGCCACGTCGCCGGCCTCGATCGGCTTCTGCGCCCCGGCGATCTCCTGCGCCTGCCCGCCGCCGCCGAAGTTGGAAAACAGCACCCCGCTGATCGGCCGGTTCATCGCCTTGGCCATCAGGCGCGTCAGCAGGATGCCGGCCGCGCCGACCATCATGCCGGCGATGATCAGCGCCTCGTTGCCCAGCACATAGCCTTCGAAAGCCACCGCCAGGCCGGTGAATGCGTTGTACAGCGAGATCACCACCGGCATGTCGGCACCGCCGATCGGCAGCGTCATCAACACGCCCAGTGCCAGCGCCGCCACGAAGAAGGCGATGATCGCCAGCGGCTGCAGGCTGCTGGCCGCCCAGATGCCGAGCACCAGCACCGCCAGCGCCACCAGCAGATTAAAGGCCTGCTGGCCCGCAAAGATCACCCGACGGTCGAGCCGGCCATCCAACTTGGCCCAGGCCACGATCGACCCGGACAGCGACACTGCGCCGATCGCCGAGCCCACCACCGCCAGCACCACCGTGGTGGTGTCCGGCCGCCGCGCCGCCAGTTCGGCGACCGCCTGGGCGCTCCAGTGGGTGGTGTCACGGTTGGCGAAGAAGGCAAAGCGCAGCAACTCCACCGCCCCGATCGCCGCCGCCGAGCCGCCGCCCATGCCGTTGTACAAGGCCACCATCTGCGGCATGTTGGTGATGGCGACCTTCCTGGCCGACCACCACGCCACCCCGGTGCCGATCGCCAGCGCGGCCAGGATGAGCGGCACGTTATGCAGCTCGGGCAGGAAGAATGTCGCCACCGTGGCGATCAGCATGCCCAGTCCGGCCCAGCGGATGCCGCTGCGCGCGGTCAGCGGCGACGCCATGCGCTGCAGCCCGAGCAGGAACAAGGTCGCCGCGACCAGATAGCTGGACTTCACCAGCCATGCCAGCAGCTCGGCAGTGGAGACGTTCATGGCGCGTCCCCGCCCGACGGCTTCTTGCTGGACTTGAACATGTCCAGCATCCGCTCGGTCACCACGTAACCACCGGCCGCGTTGCCCGCACCCAGCATCACCGCGACAAATCCCAGCGCCTTTTCCAGCGTGGTATCGGCATACCCCAACACCACCATCGCACCGATCAGCACGATGCCGTGGATGAAGTTGGAGCCGGACATCAGCGGGGTATGCAGGATCACCGGCACCCGCGAGATGATCACGTGGCCGGCGATGGCCGCCAGCATGAAGATGTACAGCGCTACGAATCCGTCGCTCATCGTCGTTCGCTCCACTGGCCGGTGCGGCCCGCCGATCATACCCACGCCGTGCGTGCCCGGGCGCGTGTCAACCGAATCGGCACTCGCCCGTTGACGTCGTATCGTCTCCGCGGAAGCTACGCTGTGCTGGTGGGAACCCCTTTCGATCCGCAACCTGCCGCACCGGCCGCCACCGCGCCCGTTTCGCTGGACGCCTTCCTGGCCGGCATCGGCCCGCGTGCGTTCCGCTTTGCCGAGGCCGGCCTGCGTCACCGCGAAGATGCGCTGGACGCCGTGCAGGACGCCATGGTGAAGCTGCTCGGCTACCGCGAGCGCCCGGCCACCGAATGGACGCCGCTGTTCTGGAGCATCCTGCGCAGCCGCATCATCGACCTGCAGCGCCGGCGCAGCTTCCGCCTGAAGTTCTGGGCGCCGGCCGAGCGCGCCGACGACGAAGGCACCATCGACTGGGCCGACCCCAGCACCGGCCCGGTGGACGAACAACAGCATCAGCAGGCCTACCAACGGCTGGTCGAGGCCTTGCGCAACCTGCCGGCGCGCCAGCGCGAAGCGTTCACGCTGCGCGTGCTGGAAGACCTGGACGTGGCCACCACCGCCAAGGCGATGGGCTGCTCGGAAGGCTCGGTCAAAACCCACCTGTCGCGTGCGCGCGACGCGTTGCAAAAACAGTTCGAGGATTTCCTGTGAACCGCTCCCACGACCCGGCCCAGCTGGATGCGCACCTGCGCCAGCTGCACGCCTCCGCACTGACCAGCCTGCCGCCGCAGACCCTGGCGCGCCTGCGCCAGGCCCGTCACGCGACCGCTCCCACGCGCGCCCGGCGCGGCTACTGGTTGCTGGCGACCGCGTGTTCCGGCCTGCTGGCGGTCGGCATCGGCCTGCAGCTGCGTCCGGGCGAGAGCACCTCGCCGGACCGCGCTCCGACCCAGGTGGTCGCCGGCACCACCACCGATACCGACGACATGCTGACCCAGAATCCGGACCTGTACGTCTGGCTGGGGTCCGATACCGCCCTGGCCATGGAATAAGCACGATGACCCGCACCACCCGCCTGTTGTTGACCCTGCTGCTGTGCGCCGCGCCCTGCGCGTCCCTGCTGGCCCAGGCCCATTCCCCAGGACCGCCGGGACCGCCGCCGGATGGCCCCGGCCCGCAAGGACCCGGACCGCGCGAGGCAGACACGCCGATGCCCGAGTGGGACAAGCTCACCCAGCAGCAGCGGCAGGTGCTGATCGATGCGCTGCGCGAGCGCTGGAACGATGTGCCGGAAGAACGCCCGCGCATGTACCGCCATGCGCGCCGCTGGCTGGACATGACCCCGGAGCAGCGCAAACAGGCCAAGGCCGGCATGGACCGCTTCCGCAACATGAGCCCGGAGCAACGCCGCGAGGCCAAGGCCTTGTTCGAACGCATGCGCACGCTCAACCAGCAACAACGCAATGAGCTGCAGCAACGCTGGCAGAAAATGAGCCCGGCCGAGCGCAGCACCTGGCTGCGCGAGCATCCGCCCACCGACGATTGACGGCAGCGCTGCCGCGGCAAGCGCGCCACGCCAGCGCACGGGTTCATCCCGGTCACAGGCGGACATGCGCGCGGCCACCGTAGGAGCGCGCTTGCGCGCGATGGAGCGTTACCGATAAAGCGTCATCGCGCGCCAGCGCGCTCCTACCCGCCAACGCGCAAGGCGCATGGGCTCGGCGGGGCTACGCAGTCGCTGGCGCCGACCAGCGTGTCTTGGCCAGCAGTTCGTCGTCCCAGTCGAACGACAGCGCGCCATCCTTGATCAGCAATGCGGCGAATGCGTAGACGTTGCGCGCAAACATCTCGCTGGCGTGCACCGCGCCCTGGCTGGCCAGATTGAGCGGGCCGGCGATCACCACGCCGTCGCGCTCATAGATATCGCCGGGCCGGGTGGCGGCGCAATTGCCGCCGGTTTCCGCGGCCAGATCGACGATCACGCTGCCGGCGCGCATGCCGTGCAGCATCTCCATACTCAGGATCTTCGGCGCCGGCCGGCCGGGCACGGCGGCGGTGCAGACCACCACGTCCACGCTCTTGAGGTGTTCGGCCAGCCGGCGTTGCTGTTCGGCGCGTTCGTCGTCGGTGAGCTGGCGCGCATAACCGCCCTCGCCGGCCGCGCTCACGCCCAGATCCAGGAAGCGCGCGCCCAGCGAGGCGATCTGCTCACGCGTTTCCGGGCGCACATCGAAGCCTTCGACCTGCGCGCCCAGCCGTTTGGCGGTGGCGATCGCCTGCAGCCCGGCCACGCCCGCACCGATCACCAGCACCTTGCACGGGCGCATGGTGCCGGCGGCGGTGGTCAGCATCGGAAAGAAGCGCGGCGCCAGTTGCGCGGCGATCAGCACGGCCTTGTAGCCGGCCATGCCGGCCTGCGAACTCAAGACGTCCATCGATTGCGCACGCGTGGTGCGCGGCAGGCGCTCCAGCGGAAACGCAACCAGCGCACCGGTGGCAATCGCCTGCGCACGTGCCGGGTCGGCGTCCGGCGCCAGCATGCCGATCAGCACGGTGTGGGGCCTGCATTGCTGCAGCAGTTCGGTGGGCGGTGCCTGCACGCTCAGCAGCACCTCGGCCTGGGCCAGCGTGTCTGCCGTGGCGAGCTGCGCCCCGGCCTGCAGATACGCCGCGTCGGCCATGCTGCTGGCACAGCCGGCGCCCGGCTCGACCCACACGCTGGCGCCGAGCGCGACCAGTTTCCTGACCGTTTCCGGCGTGGCTGCGACGCGGCGCTCGCCTGCCGCGTGTTCTTTCAGCACCAGCACCTGCACAGCCATGGCTTGCTCCGCTCGCGCGCCTGTCGTCGCGGCGATGCTAGCAGAGCGCGGCAGCCACGCTCAGGGCGTCAGCAAGGCCGGCAGCATCGGGGCGAGCAACTGTTCGGGCGGCGCCAGCGCCACCGCTTCGGTACGGTGGTCGATGGCCAGACACGCATAGCCATGTGCCGCGCTCCAGGCCAGCAGCACCCGTTGATGCAGCAGGTGCGCATCCGGCGCGCTGCCGTGCCGGGCCAGCCAGGCCGCATGCAAGGCATCGCGCAGGCAGGCCATTGCCGCATCGGTGGCCGCCAGCAGGCGCGGCAGGCTGCGTCGCTGCGGCTCCAGGCTCTGCATCAAGCGAAACTGCTGCGGGTAGGCGATGGCGAACCGGATATAGCCCAGGCCGCCGCCCAGCAGTGGGTCGACCTCGCGCTGAGCCTGCACGATCCACTCGACCATGCGTTCATACCCGTCTGCAACCAGTTCCACCACCAGACCTTCCAGCGAGCCGAAGTGATGTGCCGGTGCGGCGTGCGAAACGCCCGCACGGCGGGCGCACTCGCGCAGGCTCAGCCCGCGCGGACCCGATTCGCCGACGATCTCCCATGCCGCGCGGCGCAGGGCCGCGGGCAGATCGCCGTGGTGATACGTCGCTGACTTGGGCGCGTGGGACATGGCGGCTTCGCAAATCGGGATTTCATTGGAGCAGGGAATCTTGACGCTGACAAGATTGGCGGTGCAGACTCGCCCCGCATCTTGCCAGCGTCAAGATTTGGCGACGGATGCAGCCCTTCCCCCAGCGAGTGTTCCCATGGCTAAGGCATCCTCCCGCTGGCGCATGCGCCTGACCCGCACGCTGTTCGGGTTGGCCAGCCGCCTGGCCCCCGGCCCGACCGGCCGCCTGCTCGCACGCCGCTTCGTGACGCCGGATGCGGCATCACGCCGGCATGCCGCATCCACCCTGGCCACGCTGTCCGACGTGGGCCGCGACAGCCTGTCCATCGATGGCATCGAGATCGCGGTGTATGTCTGGGGCGACCCGGCGCAGCAACCGTATGTGCTGCTCTCCCACGGCTGGTCCAGCTATGGCCTGCGCTTTGCCGCCTGGGTGCCACGGCTGCAGGCGCTGGGCTATGCGGTGGTGGCGTTCGACCAGGCCGGGCACGGCTTGAGCGGTGGGCGCATCAGCTACATGCCGCACTTTGTCGAGGTGCTGCGCCGGATCGGGCGTCGCTTCGGCCGGCCGGCCGCCTTCATCGGCCACTCGCTGGGTTCGGCATCGATCGTGTTCGCCGATGAAGCGGCCTGGCAGCCGAAGCGCTACGTACTGATCGCGCCATTGCTGGCACCGGCCGACTCCGCGCACCGCCAGTTCCGCGCCTTCGGCATCGCGGCCAAGACCTTCGCTCCGTTCGAGAATCTGCTGCACACCATCACCGGCAAACGCTTTGCCGATTTCGATGCGTCCCCGCATCTGCCGCGTTTCCAGCGCCCGGCCCTGATCATCCACGACCGCCGCGACCGCGAGACCCCCTGGGACGAGGGCGCGCGTTTTGCGGCGCTGTGGCCGCAGGCGCAATTGCTGACCACCGAAGGCCTGGGCCACAACCGCATGGTCGACCATGCCTCGGTCATCGAAGCAGCGCTGGACTTTATCGGCCCGGCGCGCGCCTGACCGTACCGCGATGCGGCAAGCGCATCGCGCGGCACCCGCTAGTGCACGGTGCTGTTGTGCAACGGATCCAGGCGGTCGATGACACCCTGCATGGCGCTGTCGAAGGCGCCGTCATTGATGTGTTCGCGCAGCCGGCCCAGGCGCACCATCACCGCCAGTTCTTCCGGCGAGGCGACGCAGAAGCGCACGCCGCGGCGATTGACGAACAGCAGCCGCTGCGAGATCGGGCTCACCCACGACAGCTTGCCCGCCTGCACCTTGCCGTCCTTGTCGACAAAATCCAGCCAGGTACCGATATCCATCGCGCGGAAACGCTCGGCATCGGCACTGTCGATGCTCTGCGCCACCGCCTCGGCCCCCAGCACCACGCTGACGCTTTCGGCAGCCGGCGGCGGCAGGTTGACCTGCGGCAACTCCGGCAAGGCCTTTTCCAGCTCCGGGCGCGCTTCGGCAATGGCCTGCAAGGTGTCGTGCAATGCGGTGATCGCCACCACCACCGCGTCGCCATGCAGGCCCACGCTGGCAAACACGCGATGCAATGCCGGTTGCCAGACCTGCAGCCACGGCTTGCCGACGATGTGGCGACGCGCCTCGGCCAGTTCTTCCAGCACGCCATCGGCCAGGGCCAGTGCCTCGACGGTGCCCGGACCTTCGTCGCCATCGCGCAGGATCGCCATGGTCAGATGGTGCAGCCACGGCTGACGCAGGAAATCCTCCACGGCCCTGGGCAGCGGCGTGCCGGCCTGCGTGCGCTGTTCCAGCTCCGACAACGCGCGGCTGCGTGCCAGCTCGAGCTTTTCCTGGCCGCGCTGGGTTTCGGTGGCGCGCCGCTCGGCGATTTCCACCCGGCGCCGGTGCTGCGACAGGAAATCGCGGAATTCCTCTTCCAGGGTCAGGAAGATCGCCAGGTTCTCGTTGAATTCGGCCACCAGGCGGTCGACGATTTCCTCGACCTTGCCCATCAGCACGCGCTCGGCAGCGCTGTCGCCGTTGTTGCCTTCGCAGGCCTCGGCCAGCGAATTGAGCAGGCGCCGCGCGGGGTGGGTCTTCTGCACGAACATCTTGCGGTCCAGCAGCGCGACCTTGACGAAGGGCACCACCAGCCGGCCGATCATTTCGCGCGAGCGGTTTTCCAGATCGCGCTCGTCCAGCATCACGTCGAACAGCATGCCGACCAGATCGATCGCATCCTCGTCCATCGGGTCCAGGCGCGCGGTCGCCGGGTCCACGCCCAGCCGGGTGGCGCTGGACAGCACTTCGTTCTTCAGCCGCTGCGCCAGCGACTCGGTGTCGTCGCCGATGGCTGCCTGCAGCGTCGCGCTCGGCGTGGCCTGCAGCAGCGACAGCACCGACATCATCTCGCGCTGGCTCAGCGGGCGTTGCTGGTCCACCGCCACCGATGCGGCAGAGGCGGTGTTGTCGCGCACGCTGCGGGTCTGCTGCAGCAGTTCGTGCAGCGCCTCCAACAACATGCCCTGGCTACCGCCGGGGTGATCGGCCTCGCCACCATCCATGCCGCCGGCAGCGCCGCCGCCGGCCTGGCCACGTTGGGCGGCGGCCTGCATGCGGCCGCGGCTATGCGCCCAGCGGTCCAGGAAGCGGTTGGCCCAGGCCGGTGCGTACTGGTCGCTCTGGTCGTCGCCGCCCATGTCGGCAGCCGCGCCCTGGGCTTCGGCCTGGGCACGCTCCTCGGGCGTGTCGCCACGCGGTTGCACGCGCGGCGGCGGGCGCTTGGGCTGGGAGATTTCCGGCATGACGCCGGCCTTGGCCAGCGTCTCGTCCAAGCGCGCATACAACTTGCCGATCGGCTCGGCCAGGTCGCGCTCGCACAGCTTGATCAGCACCAGGCGCACTTCCGGCGCCAGGTCGCAGGTGGCGAAGGCTTCGTGGATCGCCACGCCCAGATGTTCCGGACCGAGCGGGTTGGTGTCGGCCACCAGCTCCAGGCCACCGGCGATCCAGCCCAGTCGGCGGTCCACCCGCGCCAGCACCTGCTTGAAGTCGCGCAGCAGCACGGTGGCCAGGTTGCGCACCGCCAGCCGCGATTCGAGCACGTGTTCGGGCACCAGACTCAGCGGGCCGGTGCCGATGTCGCCTGCCAGGACCACCTCGGCCGACAAGGGCTCGCCCAGCAGCAACGCCTGCCAGCCGTCGTCCAGCTGCTGGCGGAACTGCGTGGCCACTTCGTCGCGCTTGCGGCGCAACTCGCGCATGCCATCAAGAAACAGCAACTGCGATGTTCCCGCGGATTCGGCGCGATCGAACAGCACATCGTCAAAGTGTGCGACTGCAGCTGCAAAAACCTGCGCGAGTGCGGGCACGAACACGGCGTACGCCTGTTCGAGCAAGCGTTGGTCACGGCCCGGATGTCCCAACGGACTGGGCTGAAAAGTCATGCGCAAAGGCTCCCCGCCCCTGCAGGCGTGAAAATATTCAAACGAAAGGAAACAGACGCGGCCCCAAATTCCGCCACCGCATGGTAGGCGTTTCGCTCGTTTGTTAAGTGTGACGCAATTCGCACTTTAGTCGTGACCGCCCAGGGTTTGCGTGTCAGTCGGACATCCTAGCGTGCATCGCTGCGGTGGCGCTTGCCAGCGCGTATTAACCGCCTGCGGGGGTTAAGCCTTCAGCATGTGCGGCCGGTCCAGCGCATCGACGACACCCTGCATCGCGCTGTAGAACGCGTCCTCGTCGCGGTGCAGACGCAGGCGGTCCAGCCACACCATCATCGCCAGCTCCTCCGGCGAGGACACGCACAGCCGCCCGCCGCGCCGGTTGACGAACATCAGCCGCCCGGAAATCGGGCTGATCCAGGACAACCTGCCGGCCTGCACACGGCCGTGCCGGTCGACGAACTCCAGGCAGGTGCCGAGCGCCATGCCGCGGAAGAAATCGGCGGTGACACGATCGAATTCCACCTGCGCGGTGGCATCCAGCATCGGCGTCAGCGGCTCGCCGACCTGCTCGGCCGGACCGGGGCTCGGGCGCAGCGCGCTCAAGGTCGGCGCAAACAGGGCCGGATCCGGCGCTCCCGCAGCCGGCAACGATGGCGTGGACAGCAGCGCGCGCTGCAGTTCCTGCAGGGCCAGCTCGGCGTCGCGTTGCGCCAGGCCGGCCAGCGCAAAAGCCTGCAGCAGCTGCGCACGCTGCGGCTCCAGCGCAGTGTCACCAGGCGCAGCACCCAGTTGCGCCAACACCGCATCGCCCAGGGCCAGGGCGGCTTCCAACGCCGGGCCGGCGCCGTCGCCACGCAACGCCGCCTGTTGCACATACGGCTGCCAGACGCGGCCGAGGAAGTGCTCGACCAGCGGCGGCAGCGGCCCGCGCGCCAAGCGCTCTGCCAGCGCCTGCGCGGCAATGCTGCGTGCGGCTTCGCGGCGTTCTTCGGCGCGCTGCAATTCACTGGCGCGGCGCTCGGCGATTTCCACCCGGCGCCGATACTGTTCGTAACTGGCGCCGAACTCGGCCTCCAGCGTCAGAAACAGCCCCGGATGCTCGTCGAAGTCGCGCACCACCGTGTCGATCACCGCCTGCACCTGGCCGAGCAAGGCCTGCTCTGCCGCGGTTTCGCCGGCATTGCCATCGCAGGCGTCGACCAACAGGTTGAGCAGGCGGCGCGCCGGATGGCCGTCGCGCACGAACAGGTGGCCGTCCAGCATCGCCAGCTTGGCCATCGGCACCAGCAATTGGCCGAGCAGACTGCGCTGCGTATCGGACAGATGGCTCTGCAGCAGGATCGCGGCGAACAACAAGGCCACCAGATCCAGCGCGTCCTCGTCGTCGGGGTTGAGGCAGGTGGTGGCCGGATCCACCCCAAGCGCGGCGGCGGCGCGCCTGACCTGCTGCCGCAGGCCAGGCGCCAGGCTCGAATCGTTGCCGTCGATGGCATCGAAGCCGGCCGCAGGCATGGTCTGCAGCAGCGACAGCGCCGACACCACCTCGCGCGGCGACAACAGGCGCTGCCCGGCAGGTGCGGGCGTGTCGCCATCGGGTTCGCGCTGGCGGCGGGCATGCTGCAGCAAATGGTGCAGGCCGGCCGGCAACAGCTCGCGGCCGCTGCGCAGATGCACGTCGATCGCCTCGACGCCGGCCAACGCGCCCTGCCCGCCCGACCAGTCGGCGAAGAAGCGCGCGATCCAGTCCGGCGTCTCGGCGGCCTGCTCGCCAGCGCCTTCGTCCTGGCGCGGAATGCCGCGCCGCCGGCTGCGCGGCTGCGGCAACTCGCGCAAGCGCGCCACCTGCGCCAGCGCCTGTTCCAGCGCGCCGTAGCGCTGGCCGACGCGTTCCATCAGGTGCTGCTCGCAGACCTTGATCACCGCCAGATGCGCCTTGGGCGCCAGCGTCACCCCCTGAAAGGCCTCGTACAGGGCCACGCCCAGATGCTCCGGCCCGAACGGATTGCTGTCGCCGTCGATACGCAGCCCGCCGGCAATGAAGCCGAGATAGCGATTGAGCCGCATCAGCTCCGTGCGCCACTGGTGCTGCAGCGCGCCGGCCAGGTTGCGCACCGCCAGGCGCACCTCCAGGTCCTGCTCGGGCAGCAGGGTCAGCCCGGCCGCACCACGTCCCAGGCTGCGATCGGCCGACAACGGCCGCCCGGATTCCAGCCCCTGCCAGGCCTTGGCCAGATGCCCGCGAAAACGCGCGGTGATCGGCTCGCGCTGCTGCCGCACCGCCTGGATGGCTTCCAGGAAGTCGTTCTGGGCCGGGCCGGCATCGGCCGCCAGCCGGAACAGCGCCTCGGCCAAGGTGTCCTGGAATTGGACAAAGGCCTCGGCCAGCGGCACCAGCACGATCTCGCGGACCTGATCGAGCAACTGCGGATTGCGGCTGGGGAGCACGGGGGTAGATACGAACTGGGTCATCGGGCGGCGCACAGGACGAACATGGAAGGGATGTCACGACCGAGCCGGCATCGGCCCGCCACCCATGATGCGGCGGGCGTTGGGAAGGGCCCGTCTATAATTGCCCGCATCCTCGCCTCGACCCGGAATTATGCACGCACCATATTCGCTCCAGGCGCTGGACGCGCGCCGCTCGGTCCCCTCCAAACAGCTGGGCGAACCCGGCCCGGATGAAGACACCCTGCTGCGCATGCTCACCTCGGCAGTGCGCGTGCCCGACCACGGCAAGCTGGTGCCGTTCCGTTTCTTGCGCATCAGCGGCGATGCCCGCCAGGCACTGGGCGATTTCCTGGCCGAGCGCAGCCTGGCCGCCGATCCGCTGACGCCGCCCGCCGCAGTCGAAAAAGACCGCAACCGTTTCAACGATGCGCCGCTGGTGATCGTGGTGATCGCCGCGCTGCGCCCCGGGCACAAGGTGCCCGAGCAGGAACAGCTGCTCACCGCCGGCTGCGTATGTTTTGCGTTGCTGCAGGCTGCGCAGGCGCATGGCTTCGGCGCGCAGTGGCTGACCGCGTGGATGGCCTACGACCCGGCGGTGGCCGGCTATCTGGGGCTGGAGCAGAACGAGCGCATCGCCGGTTTCATCCATATCGGCACCCCGCGCCTGCAGGTGCCAGAGCGCGAACGCCCGGACCCGCGTGCGCTGCTGCGCGACTGGACCCCGTGACCACGCACACTCCCATGCTTGCAGGTGCGCCGGCAGCGATCAGCCGCCCGACCCCGCTGTATCTGGTCGATGCCAGCCTGTACGTGTTCCGCGCCTGGCATTCGATCCCGGACGAATTCCAGGATGCGCAAGGCTGGCCGACCAATGCCGTGCACGGCTTTGCGCGCTTCCTGCTCGACCTGCTCGAACGCGAGGATCCACAACACATCACCATCGCCTTCGACGAGGCGCTGGACAGCTGTTTTCGGCATGCGCTCTACCCGGCCTACAAGGGCAATCGCACCCCGGCACCGGATGCGTTGCGGCGCCAGTTCGCGCATTGCAAGGCGCTGTGCGCAGCATTGGGCCTGAGCGTGCTGGCGCACCGCGATTACGAGGCCGACGACCTGATCGGCAGCGCCTTGCACAGCGTGCGTGCGCACGGCCTGCGCGGGGTGATCGTGTCGGCCGACAAGGACCTGTCGCAGCTGCTGCTCGAGCACGACGAGCAGTGGGATTACGCGCGCAACCTGCGTTGGGGCATGGACGGGGTCAAGGCGCGCCACGGCGTGCACGCCCATCAGATCGCCGACTACCTGGCGCTGTGCGGCGATGCGATCGACAACATTCCCGGCGTCACCGGCATCGGCGCCAAATCGGCGGCGGTCCTGCTGGCGCATTTCGGCAGCCTGGATGCCTTGCTGGAGCGCATCGACGAGATCCCGTTCCTGCGCCTGCGCGGCGCGGCGCAGATGGCCGCGCGACTGCGCGAGCAACGCGAGCACGCACTGCTGTGGCGTCAGCTCACCACCATCGCACTTGACGCGCCGCTGGCGCTGACCGATGCCGGTTTCACGCGCGCGCCAGCCGATACCGACATGCTGGGCGGCTTGTGCGAGAGCCTGCGCTTCGGCCCGCTCACCCGGCGCAGGTTGCTGGCCGCCTGCGGCGGCGCGCCGGCACCGCGCACTCCCGTTTCCCTGGAACAAGGCCTGCACCCATGAACCGACACGACACCCCACCCACCGTGGTCTACGAAGGCAAGTACCAGCGCATGGTCGTGCGCGGCACCTGGGAATATTCCGAACGCGTGCACGCCGGCGGCCTGGCCGCGATCATCGTGGCGGTGACTCCGGACGATGCCATGTTGTTCGTCGAACAGTTCCGCGTGCCGCTGCAGGCCCGCACCATCGAAATGCCGGCCGGTCTGGTTGGCGACGTGCATGTCGACGAGTCGATCGAGCTGTCGGCCATTCGCGAGCTGGAAGAAGAAACCGGCTGGACCGCCGAGCACGCCGAAGTGCTGATGATCGGCCCCACCTCGGCCGGCGCCAGCAGCGAGAAGATCGCCTTCGTGCGCGCCACCGGTCTGCGCAAGGTCGGCGCAGGCGGCGGCGACGCCAGCGAGGACATCACCGTGCACGAGATCCCGCGCGCGCAGGTCGGCGCCTGGCTGGTGCAGAAGATGGCCGAGGGCTATCAGATGGATCCCAAGCTGTGGGCCGGGCTGTATCTGGTCGATCACGCACTGGACGGCACCCCGAGTGGCTGAAGCGACCGCTGCCCGCCTGCTGGGCGCTGACGATCCCGCACCGTTCAGCGTGCACAACCCGCAGGCCGCCTCGCCATGGCTGCTGATCGCCGACCACGCCGGTCAGCGCGTGCCGGCGCGGCTGGCCAATCTGGGCCTGCCGCAGCAGGAGCTGGACCGCCACATCGGCTGGGATATCGGCATTGCCGAGGTCACCCGCCTGCTGGCCGATGCGCTGGATGCGGTCGCCATCGCGCAGACCTACTCGCGCCTGGTGATCGACTGCAATCGCCCGCATGCTTCGGCCACGCTGATGCCCGAGATCAGCGACGGCACCTCGATTCCGGGCAACCTGCAGCTGTCGGCCGACGATCGGCAGCAGCGCATCGATGCGATCTTTGCGCCGTACCACGCACGCATTGCGGCGGAACTGGATGCACGCGCACAGCGCGGGCAACCCACCGTGCTGGTGTCGATGCACAGCTTCACGCCGATCATGGCCGGCAATGCACGGCCCTGGCATGCCGGCGTGCTGTACAACCGCGACACGCGGCTGGCGCATCGCCTGCTGCAGGCCCTGCGCAACGAGCCAGATCTGGTGGTTGGCGACAACCAGCCCTACGCGGTAAGCGACACCAGCGACTATGCGATTCCGGTCTATGGCGAAGGCCGCGGCCTGCTGCATGTGGAGCTGGAACTGCGCCAGGACCTGATTGCCGATGCCGCCGGGCAACAGGCGTGGGCACAGCGCCTGGCACGCATCCTGCCGCCGCTGGCGCAGGCGCTGCTGCCGCACTGACTCCAGCAGTCACCGTAGGAGCGCACCCGGGCGCGACAGGCCGTCCCGTTACCCTACGTCGCGCCCGGGTGCGCTCCTACCGCTGGCGCGCGAGCGCTGCTGCAGCTTCCCGTGCACGCTCGCGGTTGCGCTCAAGCGAACCCGTCGGTGGCGCGCACCAGCGCATCGACATTTTCCGGCTCGAAAGCCGAATGCCCCGATGCCGGGCTGACTTGCAGCTGCGCCTTCGGCCAGACCTTGTGCAGGTCCCAGGCGCTTTGCATCGGGCACACCACGTCGTAACGCCCCTGCACGATCACACCGGGGATGTCGGCGATGCGGTGCGCGTCGCGCAGCAGCTGGTCTTCGACCTCGAAGAAACCGCCGTTGACGAAGTAGTGGTTCTCGATGCGCGCGAACGCCAGGGCGAAGTGCGCGTCCTCGTGTCCGGTGACGAAGTCGGCGTCCACATGCAGGAAGCTGGTGGCACCTTCCCACACGCTCCACGCCTTGGCCGCGGCCAGACGCGTGGCTTCGTCGTCGCTGGTCAGGCGGCGATGGAAGGCGGAGATCAGATCGGCGCGCTCCACCACTGGAATCGCGTTGACGTAATGCTCCCAGGCATCCGGAAACAGCCGGCTGGCGCCCTGCTGATAGAACCATTCCAGCTCGAAACGGCGCAGCAGGAAGATGCCGCGCAGCACCAGCTCGGTGACCTGCTGCGGATGGGTCTGCGCATAGGCCAGCGCCAGGGTCGAGCCCCAGCTGCCACCGAACACCTGCAAGCGCGCGATGCCCAGGTGTTCGCGCAGGCGCTCGATATCGGCGACCAGGTCCCAGGTGGTGTTGTTCACCAGATCGGCATGCGGGGTGGAGCGGCCCGCGCCGCGCTGGTCGAACAGCACGATGCGGTACTTGGCCGGGTCATGGAAGCGCCGCATCTTGTCGTTGCAACCGCCGCCGGGGCCGCCGTGCAGCATCACCACCGGCTTGCCCTGCGGATTGCCGCACTGTTCGAAATACAGGGTGTGGCGGTCGTCGACCTGGAGGGTGCCGTGGTCGTACGGCGTGATCTCGGGATAGAGCGTGCGCATGCGTCGGTCCTGCGGGAAACCGCTAGTGTATCGGCACCCGGTCTGCACACGCGGGCGCCCCATGCGATCGAGCAAGGGCGGGCGCACGGCGAAGCGCGAGGAGTGGAGCGACGGAGCAAGACTCCTGCACGCAGCGCCGGACGGGCGCGGTCGGTGCCCGGAATCGGCATGTCCTGTTTCAGCTCTGAGCGCGCCGTCCCCCTCCACCTGGCGACCGCTCCGTGGCTGCGCTAGCCCGCGGCGGGCGACCAGCGCCCCGACGTCACCCGGTCACGCTGCTCCAGGTCCTGATGCGTGGCCACCGCGTCGAAGCCACGCGCCTGCAGCAGCGCGGCCACCGCCGCGCCCTGGTCCCAGCCGTGTTCGAGCAGCAGCCAGCCGCCCGGCAGCAGATGCGCAGGCGCATCGGCGACGATCAGGCGGATGTCGTCCAGGCCATCGGGGCCGGAAGCCAGCGCACTGGCCGGCTCGTAGCGCAGGTCGCCTTCGCCCAGATGCGGATCCTGCGCGGCGATATACGGCGGGTTGCTGGCGATCAGGTCGAAGCGCTCGCCGGCCAGCGGCGCGAACCAGCTGCCCTGCCGGCATTCGACATTGCGCAAGCGGTGGCTGTCGGCATTGCGCCGAGCAACCGCCAGCGCCGCCGCACTGGCATCGGTGGCGATCACCAGTGCCTGCGGCCGCTCGCTGGCGATGGCCAGCGCGATCGCGCCGCTGCCGGTACCCAGATCGGCAACGCGGCGGCCTGGCCGGGCGTCCAGGCGCTCAAGTGCCAGCTCGACCAGCACCTCGGTGTCGGCGCGCGGGATCAGCGTGGCGGTGGAGACCGCCAGATCCAGCGTCCAGAACCCCCGCGTGCCGGTCAGGTAGGCCACCGGTTCGCCGGCCTGGCGCCGCTGCACCAATGACTCGAACGCCTGCGCGACCGACGGCTCGACCGGATCGCGGCCATGCGCGAACAGCCAGGCGCGGTCGCGGCCCAGCGCGTGCAGCAGCAGCGGCTCGGCATCACTGCGCTCGATCCGCTCGACCGCACGCCGCAGCAACTGCTCGGCGGCAAGACCGGCTGGGTCCTCACTCATACGTATCATTCACTCATGCGCAACATCGGCTGACCATTATCGGAGATGGAATCGGCCCCTGCAGCGGCAGACGCCGTCTGCAAACTTGATAGCCACAGCCTATCTATACAATTCCATCAATCGATTTGAGAAATCTATCGATCCTACCTACCATGGCGACTGTTCCATCCCCCGCCCTCCTTCATCGCACGAGGAAACTCAATGTCTCTTATCAACACTCAGGTCCAGCCGTTCAAGGCGAATGCGTACCACAACGGCAACTTCATCGAAGTCACCGAGGCCAGCCTGAAGGGCAAGTGGTCGGTGCTGATCTTCATGCCGGCCGCCTTCACCTTCAATTGCCCGACCGAAGTGGAAGACGCCGCCGACAACTATGCCGCGTTCCAGAAGGCAGGCGCCGAGGTCTATATCGTCACCACCGATACGCACTTCTCGCACAAGGTGTGGCACGAAACCTCGCCGGCCGTTGGCAAGGCGCAGTTCCCGCTGATCGGCGATCCGACCCACAAGCTGACCCGTGCGTTCGGCGTGCACATCGAAGAAGAAGGCCTGGCCCTGCGCGGCACCTTCATCATCAATCCGGACGGCGTGATCAAGACCCTCGAGATCCACGACAACGCGATCGCCCGCGACGTCACCGAGACGCTGCGCAAGCTGACCGCTGCCCAGTTCGTCGCCAACAACCCCGGCCAGGTCTGCCCGGCCAAGTGGAAGGAAGGCGCCAAGACCCTGGCTCCGTCGCTGGACCTGGTCGGCAAGATCTAAACCGACTGACACCTCCGGCCTGTGGTTGAGGCCGGAGCATCTCCGGCCCAGCACTGGGCCGGGGGTGAACCGGAGCCGGTGCCGGGCTGCCCGCCAGCCATCGCCAGCACGCACTCCCGACATTGCGCCGGCTGCGGTTCATCCCCTCCTCCCCGGCGACCTGCCTCAGCGCAGCGACGCCACGCCCTCCCCTTGCCCATTACCAGGAGTTCTCCATGTTGGATGCCAACCTCAAGACCCAGCTGACCGCCTACCTGGAACGGGTTACCCGTCCGATCCAGATCAACGCCTCGATCGACGAAAGCGCCGGCTCACGCGAAATGCTCGACCTGCTCGAGGATCTGGTGCTGCTGTCGGACAAGATCAGCCTGGACATCCACCGCGATGACAACCAGCGCAAGCCCTCGTTCGCACTGACCACGCCGGGCCAGGACATCTCGCTGCGCTTTGCCGGCCTGCCGATGGGCCACGAGTTCACCTCGCTGGTGCTGGCGCTGCTGCAAGTGGGCGGCCACCCGTCCAAGGCCGCCGCCGAGCTGATCGAGCAGGTGCAGCACCTGGATGGCGACTACCAGTTCGAAACCTATTTCTCGCTGTCGTGCCAGAACTGTCCGGACGTGGTGCAGGCGCTGAATCTTGCCGCCGTGCTCAACCCGCGCATCAAGCACGTGGCCATCGACGGTGCGTGGTTCCAGGACGAGGTCGAAACCCGCCAGATCATGTCGGTGCCCACCGTCTACTTGAACGGCGAGCTGTTCGACCAGGGCCGCATGACGCTGGAGCAGATCGTGGCCAAGCTCGACACCAACGCGGCCAAGCGCGACGCCGCCAAGATCGCCGCCAAGGACGCCTTCGAGGTGCTGGTGGTCGGCGGTGGCCCGGCCGGTTCGGCAGCGGCCGTCTACGCCGCACGCAAGGGCATCCGCACCGGCGTGGCCGCCGAGCGTTTCGGTGGCCAGGTGCTGGACACCATGTCGATCGAAAACTTCATCTCGGTGCCGGAAACCGAAGGCCCGAAGATGGCCGCTGCGCTCGAGCAGCATGTGCGCCAGTACGACGTGGACATCATGAACCTGCAGCGCGCCGAGCAGCTGATTCCGGCCGGTGCCGATGGCCTGATCGAGATCAAGCTGGCCAACGGCGCCTCGCTCAAGAGCAAGACCGTGATCCTGTCCACCGGCGCGCGCTGGAGGCAGATGAACGTGCCGGGCGAAGACCAGTACAAGAACAAGGGCGTGGCCTATTGCCCGCATTGCGATGGCCCGCTGTTCAAGGGCAAGCGCGTGGCGGTGATCGGCGGCGGCAATTCGGGCGTCGAGGCGGCGATCGATCTGGCCGGTATCGTGGCGCATGTCACGCTGGTGGAGTTCGACGACAAGCTGCGCGCCGACGAAGTGCTGCAACGCAAGCTGCGCAGCCTGCACAACGTGCGCATCATCACCAGCGCGCAGACCACCGAAGTGCTGGGTGATGGCCAGAAGGTCACCGGCCTGGTCTACAAGGATCGCACCGGCGGCGACATCCAGCACGTGGATCTGGAAGGCGTGTTCGTGCAGATCGGCCTGCTGCCCAACACCGAATTCCTCAAGGGCTCGGTGGCGTTGTCGCCACGCGGCGAAATCATCGTCGACGACCGTGGCCAGACCAACGTTCCGGGCGTATTCGCTGCCGGCGACGCCACCACGGTGCCGTACAAGCAGATCGTGATCGCGATGGGCGAAGGTTCCAAGGCTGCGTTGAGCGCGTTCGATTACCTGATCCGCTCCAGTGCACCGGTCAGCGCCGACAACGTCGCCCAGGCAGCATAAGCGCACTCAAGCCAGCGCCCGGCCAGCCCGGGCGCTAAGCTCCAGTCGTACCCCGTTACCGCAATGAGGGCTGCTGCACATGAATCTGCGTGACCTGAAATATCTGGTCGCCCTGGCCGACCACAAGCATTTCGGCCGTGCTGCGACGGCCTGCTTCGTCAGTCAACCGACGCTGTCCACACAGATCAAGAAACTCGAAGACGAACTCGGCGTGCCGCTGGTGGAACGTGCGCCGCGCAAGGTGATGCTGACCCCGGCCGGCCGCGAAGCGGCGATGCGCGCACGCGGCATCGTGGCCGAAGTGGAACAGATGAAGGAAGCCGCGCGGCGCAGCCAGGATCCGGAAGCCGGCACCGTGCGGCTGGGCATCTTTCCCACCCTGGCGCCGTATCTGTTGCCGCATGTGGTGCCGCGGATCCGCGAGCGGTTCCCGCGCCTGGAACTGCTGCTGATCGAGGAAAAAAGCGATCAGCTGGTGCACCAGCTGCGCGAAGGCCGGCTGGATGCGGCGCTGCTCGCACTGCCATTGCAGGATGAGCAGCTGCATGCCGAATTCCTGTTCGAAGAACCCTTCGTGCTGGCCGTGCCGGAAGGCCATCCGCTGTCGCGCCACGACAGCATGACGCTGGACGATCTGTCCGAGCAGCGGCTGTTGTTGCTGGAAGACGGCCACTGCCTGCGTGAGCAGGCGCTGGATGTCTGCCATCTTGCCGGCGCCCTGGAAAAATCCGAATTCCAGGCCACCAGCCTGGAGACGCTGCGCCAGATGGTGGCTGCCAACGTCGGTGTGACCTTGCTACCGCTGCTGGCGGTCAAGCCGCCGGTTGCACGCTCGGAGAACATCCGCCTGATCCGTTTCCGCGAAGACAAGCAGCCCAGCCGCCGTATCGCCATGGCCTGGCGCCGCAGCTCAGCCATGACCGCGTTCCTGGAGCAGCTGGCGCAGTTGTTCAAGGAGCTGCCGGAGAGCCTGTTTACGCTGGACCAGCCGGCGACGGGCCCTAAGGCGGTTGCGGCCTGAGGGATCGGGAATCGGGAATCGGGAATCGGGAATCGGGAATCGGGAATCGGGAATCGGGAATCGCAAGATCGTTTCATGGCTGCGGTTGCTTGGCGGGATGTTTTTTCACCTGTTCTCGGACATAAGCGACGCGCAAGCGTCGTTTTTTGTTTGGTGGGTGGTTACGACGTGATGTATCTGGACGCACGTGGCAGTTGCGGTGTCATTGGCACGTGGTGGACTCCCACGAGGCACTTCAAGTCAGTCGCTGGGTGATGGCAGATGGCACGCGCCTGGGCGCTGCAGCGCTGCCTGCCTGATGCGCTGGCCACGGCCCGTCACTCGCGGTGCCGCGCCGGCCTCGCCCGATACCTGCCGTGCACTGCGCCATCTCGCCATGCATTGCGATCGGGCAGCGGCGCCCTCATCTGGGCAGTGAGGCTTGCCATGTTGGCGAGCCGTCATCGTCAAGGAGATTGCCATGACTTCGCAGCACCACAGCGGCTTGCCGCCATCCATCCTGGTTTCCAGCCATGACCTCGCCCGGCTCGAGGCCCTGCTCGATTCCCCCGCTTTCAACAAGCACCCGGCCGCCACCGCGCTGAGTGACGAACTGGGCCGTGCACGCGTCGTGCCGCCCGACCAGATTCCCGGCGATGTCGTCACCATGCACTCCCGCATCGATTGCGAAGATGAGCTGCATGGCGAACGACATACGCTCACCCTTGTGTATCCGCACGAAGCCGATGTGCAGCACGGCCGCATCTCGGTGCTGGCGCCGGTCGGCAGTGCGTTGCTTGGCCTGTCGGTCGGTCAGAGCATCGATTGGCGCACGCCCGACGGGCGCGACCTGCGTCTGCGTGTCAGCGCCGTGCACGATCAACATGCCCTGGCCGGCGCCTGACTTCCCACGCCAGGCGCGCTACCGTAGCGCGCTGCGTCCTATCCACGACCCGTTCCACGATTCGAGAGAACCCGCATGACTGCTCCTTCCAAGCTTGCCCAGTTGCGTGACCTGTCTGTCGTCGTTGCCGACACCGGCGACTACGACGCCATCAAGCGCCTGAAGCCGGTCGACTGCACCACCAATCCCACCCTGGTCAAAAAGGCATTGGATCTGCCGGTGTATGCCGACCTGATCGAGCGCGAACTGGCCTGGGGCCGCGAACACGGCGGCGAAGACCGCACCAGCACCGTCAACGAAGTGGCCGACCGCCTCACTATCGGCGTCGGCGTCAGGCTGGCCGAGCTGGTCCCCGGCCGCGTCTCCACCGAGGTCGATGCCGACCTGGCGCACGACACCGAGGCGACCATCGCCAAGGCGCGCAAGTTCATCGCGATGTACGCCGAGCGTGGCGTGTCCAGGGACAAGATCCTGATCAAGATCGCGGCCACCTGGGAAGGCATCGAGGCCGCGCGCCAGCTGCAGCGCGAAGGCATCGACTGCAATCTGACCCTGATCTTCAACCGCTCGCAGGCGCTGGCCTGTGCGGAAGCCGGCGTGTTCCTGATCTCGCCGTTCGTCGGCCGGATCCTGGACTACTACGTCGCCCAGGGGCAGACCCCGGCCAGCATCGACGAAGATCCGGGCGTGGTGTTCGTGCGCACGGTCTACAACGAGTTCAAGCAGCGCGGCTCGTCCACCGTGGTGATGGGCGCCTCGTTCCGCTCCACCGCGCAGATCGAAGCCCTGGCCGGTTGCGATCGCCTGACCATCTCGCCGGAGCTGCTGGAAAAGCTCGACGCCGAACATGGCGAACTGCCGCGCAAGCTCTCGCCTGCGCAGGCCAATAACGCGCAGATCACCCCGATCGACAGCGACAGCTTCGCCACCGATCTGGCGGCCGACCCGATGGCCACCGAAAAGCTGGCCAGCGGCATCGATGCCTTCGCCAAGGATCTGCAGGCACTGCGCAAGACCATCACCGACAAGCTCGCCGGCTGATTGCAGCGCGCGGTTCGCAGTACCAACGCCTGCAGCCTGGTAGCTGTGGGCGTTTTGGTTTTTGCAGTCTGGCTGCGCAGCACGCTGCAGCCACGACGTGTAAGGCAACGCCTCTTGCGATGATGGCATTGGAAACTGCGGCCGGCCTCGGGCTGCCTTACTTTCCAGGCAACGTTGAGCTTGTGGGCTCATCGACGCCTGCACAGCCGCCACCGTGCTGCCATGCGCGCGTTTTGGCCTGATCGGCGCGCGGTTCGGCGTCGTTCTCCACACGTCGCTTACACCCGCGCAACCCGCACTGCCTAGAATCCGGGTTCCTCAACTGGCGTAGCGGACAATGGCAAACATTGCAGTGGTGATGGTCGACGGCGTGGCCGATTGGGAAATTGGCGTTGTCCTGCCGGCGGCGCGCGAATGGTTCGGCGACCAGGTCGCCATTGCCAGCATCGATGGTCAGCCGGTGCAGTCGATCGGCGGGCTGCGCATCACCCCGGACTTCGCCCTCTCCGATCTGGCGCCGCTGGACGCCGATCTCTGGATCCTGCCCGGCAGCGAGCGTTGGCAGGCCGGCGAAATCCCCGGCCTGAGCGGCCTGCTGGTCGAGCGCGTGCAGCACCAGCGCCCGGTTGCGGCGATCTGCGGTGCCACCATCGCCCTGGCCTATGCCGGCCTGCTCGATCAGCGCGCGCATACCAGCAACGCGCTGGCCTTCCTGCAGGAACACGTGGTGCCGTATGCCGGTGCTGCGCAATACCGGCACGAAAAGGTGGTGACCGCCGATGGCGTGATCACCGCACCCGGCACCAGCCCGGTCGGCTTCGCGCTTGCCTGCATGCGACTGCTGCATCCGGAACGCACCGACATGCTCGCCCAGCTGCGCGGCATGTTCGCCGGCGAGTTCGTCTGACCCAGCGGATTCCGGCACGCCTGGCGCATTGGCTGCACTGACTGGATGCAGTGGGTCGCCGCACCGATCCATCGCACCGATTGGCTGTCGGGATTGACCGCAATGATCCGCCGGGCCGGTTCGCCGCTCGGCCACCCGCGGCGGTGCCGGCGCGGCTTACGCGCGCCGCAAAAAAAAGATGGCCACGCCGTCTCCGGCGTAGCCATTCAAGTTGCCTGGCATGCACTCCCATGCGCTGCCTGATCGTGATAACGCTGCCGGTCACTGTTGGCCATCGGCACGCCGCCACGATCACGTGGATGACAGCGCTTCAATCCGGCCCGCCTTTCCGTCAGGCATCCAGCCCGATCGGGCAGCTCACTCCCGTTCCGCCAAGCCCGCAATAGCCATTGGGATGCTTGGCGAGATATTGCTGGTGATCGTCTTCGGCGTAGTAGAACGTGGGCGCCGGGAAACGGATCTCCGTGGTGATCGCGCCATACCCGGCGGCGTCCAGTTGCTGCTGGTACGCATCGCGGCTGGCAAGCGCGGCGTCGTATTGCGCCTGTGTCGTGCAATAGATCGCCGAGCGGTATTGCGTGCCGACGTCGTTGCCCTGCTGCATGCCCTGGGTGGGGTCATGGCTTTCCCAGAACGTGCGCAGCAACTGTGCGAACGACACCGCCGCTTCGTCGTACACCACCAACACCGCTTCGGTATGGCCGGTCTGCCCGGAACACACTTCGCCGTAGGTGGCGTTGGGTGTCTCGCCGCCGGCGTAACCCACCGCCGTGGTGTACACCCCTGGCAGGTTCCAGAACTTGCGTTCTGCACCCCAGAAGCAGCCGAGCCCGAACTGCACCTGGGCCAGGCCGGTGAATTCCCCACGCAACGGATGGCCGTTGATCAGGTGGGTGTTGTGGAGCGGTAGTGCCTGCGCGCGTCCGGGTAAGGCCTCGCCCGGACGTGGCATGCGTTGTTTGAAAGCGCCGATTCCCAGCATGGTGCAACTCCGCAATCGTGAGGATTGCCTGCTGGATGGCGCCGGCCGTAGCGGCTTTCAAGCCACTACGGCCAATGCGGCGTTACTTCCTGGTCACCGAGGCGGTGGCGGTGTCCACTTCCGGCATCGCCGAGCTGTGGTGATTGATGATCAGCCACTTGCCGTCGCGCTTCTCGTACACGAAGGTGTAGCGCGCCTGCACGTCGGTCTTCTTGCCGTTCTTGTCGGTCAGCGTGAAGGTGTAGACACCGGCATCCACCGCGCTGTCGTCATCGAGCACACGCACAGTGCGGTAGTTGACGACGCCCTGCGGCTTCTTGGTCAGGAACATCTCGAAGTACTTTTCGATCTGCTCGCGCGAGGCGCGGACCTCGTTGGACACGGTCGGCAGCAGCACACCGTCCGGGGCATACAGATCGGCCACCTTGTCCGGATTGCCGGTAGCCAGTGCCGCGTTCCAGGTGTCGAACAGCGCGGCGACTTCGCGTTCTTCGCCGCCGGCCGGCAACGTGGCCTTGTCGGTGTAGTGCATCACGCCGCCAGCCAGCGCCGGGGTGGCAGCCAGAGCCAGAACCAGAGAGAACAGAGTGCGACGCATGGGAAATCTCCGTGTGGTTGAGGGGGATGCCTCATCGGGCGAGCTCAGTATCGAAACCAAGCGGCCCCAACAATTCTGCCGACTGGCATATACTCAAATATGCTGATCGGCCTAGAGCGAACTCATGGAAACCCCTACCAATGCTGGCGATTGGCGCCTGACGCTGCGCCGCGAAGCATCCGACAGCGCACGCTGGCAGGCGCTCTGGGAGGTCGCGGTGGCGCTGCGTCAGGCACAGACGCCGGAACAGGCCTGCGACGCGGTACTGGGCCGGGTGCTGCTGTTGCTGGGCCTGGAACATGGCGCGGTGCTGGCACAGCGCGGGCCGCGCGCGCAGGTGCTGGCCAGCCGCGGCCGCGCATTGCCGCCAGGTGCCAGCGCAGCCGGCGACAGCCATGAAGCGGCCTGGCTGATGCCACCGCGCCCGGCCGATATCCGCGAGGCCAAGGTGCCGATCCAGGCGCTGGGCAGCACCCTGGGCATGCTGTGCGTGGCCTGGAACGACACCCGTCCCGCCCCCGGCAACGACGATGTGCAGGCGCTGCAGGCCTTCGCATTGCTGCTGCCGGCGATGGTGGCCGAACCGGCCAAACCGCTCGCCACGCGTCGGCGCAAGCCGGTGCAGGACGACCGCCTCACCGCGCTCAGCAAACGCGAGAAACAGGTGCTGTCCCTGCTGCCACGCGGCCTCACCAATGCGACGCTGGCAGCTGAACTGGGGATTTCTCCCGGCACGGTCAAAGTGCATGTGGAGCGAATCCTGCAGAAACTTGAGGTAAAAGATCGCACCCAGGCCGCGGTGTACGCGGTCCAAGCCGGACTCGCGCTATGAATGCAATGGCGGTGCGTTGGAACGATTGGCCGATCACCCGCAAGAGCCTGGCGGTGGTGACCCTGCCCCTGCTGCTGCTGGCGGTGGCCTTGATGGCGATCTACAGCGTGGAGCGGCAGAACATCGCCGCCGAAAACGATGTGCGGCAGACGCTGGAAGTGTTGAGCGATCTGTACGAAGCACACGCGCTATTGGCCGAAACCGCGGCCGGCGTGCGCGGGTATCGGCTGGTGCGCCGCGATGAATTCCTCACCCCGTACCGCGATGCCGAGCCGCGCCTGCAACGGGTGGCCGAACGGCTGTCGCAACGCATCACCGACCCGGGGCAGGCGCAGCGGTTTGCACGCATCAAGCCGTTGTTTGCGGAAAAAATGCAGGGGTGGCGCCGGTTGCTGGCACCGGATCTGAGCCGCGAAGAAGAGATCCGCCAGCTGTGGGACGGCAAGTACAAGCTCGACATCCTGCGTGCCGAACTGCGCGAACTGCGCAATTACGAAACCGCGCAATTGCAGGTACGTACCGCCAAAGCGCAGGGACTGCGCCAGCGCAATCTCATCATCACTTTAAGTGCGGCAATGCTGGGCGGCCTGGGCGCAGTGTTTGCAGTGGCGTGGTTCGCCTCGGCGCTTTCCGGGCGCCTGCGCACGCTGGCGGCTAACGCCGACCGATTGGGCGAAGGCCTGCCGCTGGCGCCGCAACCGCGTGCCGGCGACGAGCTGGGCCAGGTCGGCCAGCGCCTGGCGCAGGCCAGCGAACTGCTCGCCGCACGTGCGGCCGAAGCGCAACTGGCACGGCGCGAGGCAGAAACCGCCAACCGCGCAAAGACCGAATTCCTGTCGCGCAGCAGCCACGAATTGCGCACACCGCTCAACGCGATCCTGGGCTATGCGCAGGTGCTGGAAATGGATCTGCCCGAGCCCGGGCATCGCCGTCATCTGCAGCATATTCTCGGCGCCGGCCGGCACCTGCTGGGGCTGATCACCGAGCTGCTGGACATCGCGCGTATCGAAGCCGACCAACTGGATCTGAGCCCGGAGCCGATCTCGGTGCGCGCGGCCGTCCACGAGGCGCTGGGCCTGATCGCCCCGGACGCGGACAAGCACGGCATCGCGTTGCAGCCGGCTGCCATCGACGGGCCGTGGACAGTGCGCGCCGATGCGCAGCGGCTGCGCCAGGTGCTGCTCAACCTGCTGTCGAACGCGGTCAAGTTCAATCGCACCGGCGGCCAGGTGCAGGTGAGCGCGCAGCCGGATGGCGAGCAGGTGCGCATCACGGTCGCCGACCAGGGCGCGGGCCTGACGCCGGCGCAGATCGAGCGGCTGTTCACGCCGTTCGAGCGGCTGGGTGCCGAGCGCTCGGCGGTGGAAGGCACCGGCCTGGGCCTGGCACTGAGCAAGCGGTTGATCGAGGCGATGGGCGGGTGCATCGGCGTGGACAGCAGCCGCGATGGCGCGCGCTTCTGGATCTCGCTGCCGCAGGGCGAACCGCAACGCAGCGAGCCGGCACGCGCCATCGTGCCGCCGAGTAACGCGGGCACGGGCGTGTGCCGGCTGCTGAGCATCGAAGACAACCCGTCCAACCAGGCCCTGATCCGCACCCTCAGCGAACGCCGCCCGCAATGGCAGCTGCTGGAAGCGGCCAGCCTGGCGCAGGCGCGCGCGCTGCTGCAGCACGGCGTGCCGGATCTGATCCTGCTGGACCTGCATCTGAGCGACGGCAACGGCGAAGAACTGCTGCGCGAGCTGCAGGCGCAGCCGGCCACGGCCGGCGTGCCGGTGGTGGTGATCAGTGCCGATGCCACCACCGCCACCCTGGCGCGAGTCGGCAATCAGGGCGTGCGCGCGTATCTGACCAAGCCGCTTGATGTGGCGGAATTCTTCACTGTGATCGACGGACTGCTGGCATGACACGCGACGAAATCCTGGCTTCCCGCATCCTCATCGTCGACGACGAGCCGGCCAATGTGCGGCTGCTCGAAGACCTGCTGCAGCGCGAAGGCTTCCAGCAGGTCATCGCCACCACCGACCCATTGCGGGTGATGGGGCTGGTGTCGGCGTTCGCGCCGGACCTGATCCTGCTGGATCTGAAGATGCCGGAACTGGACGGCTATGCACTGCTGGAACAACTGGCGCGGCTGTCCGATCCTGGCCACTTCCTGCCGGTGATCGTGCTCACCGCCGACCCCAGCCGCAGC
Source organism: Xanthomonas sp. NCPPB 1826 (assembly GCF_056725285.1). NCBI lineage: Bacteria > Pseudomonadati > Pseudomonadota > Gammaproteobacteria > Lysobacterales > Lysobacteraceae > Xanthomonas > Xanthomonas sp. NCPPB 1826. The sequence continues at coordinate 1,131,469 of NZ_CM161521.1, read as the reverse complement.
GCGCGCCATCGCGCCCTGGGCCTGGGCGCCAAGGACTTTTTGACCAAGCCGCTGGATACCTTCGAGGTCGCGCTGCGGGTCTGGAACGTGGCCGAAACCACCGTGCTGTTCAAGCGCCTGCGGGCGCTGGCCGCACCGGATGCGGCGCCGCCAGGGTGGCGCCAGCCGGAATGACGCGCGCCAATCGTAGGAGCGCACCCGGGCGCGACCGGGGCTTTGCCGATAACACCAGCGCAGAAGCGCACCCGGGCGCGACGTGGCGTTTATCGGCACAGCCTCGTCGCGCCCTGGTGCGCTCCTACGACGGGCGCTGCGCTACAGCGCGCGGGTGACCTCGCCGCACAGGCCGATCTCTGCCAGTACCGCCTGTGCCTGGCTCAGGTGCAGGTCGGCCACGCAGACCTGCAGCACGCCGAAGGCAGGCAGTTCCCCGGCGCCGCCCAAGAGCGACTCGCCGAACACGAAGGCGGTGATGCCGGCATCCTCCAGCGCGTGCTTGGCCAGATGCGCGTCGATGATGTGACTGGCGCGATAGGCGATCTGCATGTCAGCCGCGCTCCAGGCGTTCGCGCGCGGCGTCCTGCTTCCACTCGCGCAGTGCCGGCAGTGCATCCAGTGCAGCCAGGTAATCGCCGGCAGCCTCGAACAGCGGCACGCCGTAGCTGGCAAAACGCAGCGCGACCGGGGCGAACATCGCATCGACAATGCCGAAGTCGCCGCACAGGAACTGCCCGGCATGACCATGTTCGGCGCGCAGGCTGGCCCATAGCGCCTGGATGCGTGTGATGTCGCGCTCGGCAGCCGCGTCCCAGCGGGCCGGGCCAGGCGCGCGGGCCAGATTCATCGGCAGCTGGGTGCGCAAATCCACAAAGCCCGAGTGCATTTCCGCCGCCGCCGCGCGTGCCTGCGCCCGCACCGACAGCTCGGCCGGCCAGCCGCGGCCATCCAGCCAGCGTTCGTTGACGTATTCGCAGATCGCCAGCGAATCCCAGACATGCAGGGTGTCGTCCCATAGCACCGGCACCTTGCGGGTGGGCGAATAACCGGCGATGCGGGCCTGGAATTGCGGCGTATCCAGCGGCAGCGCGATCTCTTCGAACGGTACCTGGAAGTGCCGCAGCAGCAGCCACGGGCGCAGCGACCAGGAGGACAGGGTCTTGTCGCCGATCACCAGGCGGGGCAAAGGCATGCGTGAGGCACTCCGAAGGATCGCCGCAGCGTACGCGCCGGCGGCGGTGCCGGCCAGCCCGTCGTGCCGCCTGCCGATGGCACCCGGCCTGGGTGCGGTCAGCCCATGCAGGCCCCGGCAGCAAGGCGCTTACGCGCAGGATCACCGCGCACAGGCCACGCGCGATGGCCGGCCTCCGACACGCCGCCTACCCCTAACCGGTGCCACCGCCTAAACTTGCGGTTTACCTATTGCTGATGCGCGCATGTCCGAGACCCTAGCCACCGACGCCACCGCCCCGGCGGAGAAGAAAGACTTCATCCGCCAGATCGTCCGCGAGGATCTGGCCAGCGGCAAGCACACGGTCATCCGCACCCGCTTCCCGCCCGAGCCCAACGGCTATCTGCATATCGGCCACGCCAAGGCGATCTGCCTGGATTTCGGCCTGGCCTCCGAGTTCGGCGGGCTGTGCAATCTGCGCCTGGACGACACCAACCCGGCCAAGGAAGACCCCGAGTTCGTGGTCGCCATCCAGGACGACGTGCGCTGGCTGGGGTTCGAGTGGGCGCAGCTGCGCCATGCATCGGATTATTTCGAGGTGTATTACCTGGCCGCGGAAAAACTGATCCGCGACGGCCATGCCTTCGTCTGCGACCTGTCCGCCGAGCAGGTGCGCGAATACCGCGGCACGCTGACCGAGCCCGGCCGCAATTCGCCGTTCCGCGAGCGCAGCGTCGAGGAAAACCTGGACCTGTTCCGGCGTATGCGTGCCGGCGAATTCCCCGATGGCGCACGCACCCTGCGCGCCATGATCGACATGGCCAGCGGCAACATCAACCTGCGCGACCCGGCGCTGTACCGCATCAAGCATGTCGAGCATCAGAACACCGGCAATGCGTGGCCGATCTACCCGATGTACGACTTCGCGCATTCGCTGGGCGATGCGGTGGAAGGCATCACCCATTCGCTGTGCACGCTGGAATTCGAAGACCACCGCCCGCTCTACGACTGGTGCGTGGACAAGGTGGACCTGGCCGCGCATCCGGAGCTGCTGCAGCCGCTGCTGGACAAGGGCCTGCCGCGCGAGGCCGCCAAGCCGCGCCAGATCGAGTTCTCGCGTCTGAACATCAACTACACGGTGATGAGCAAGCGCAAGCTCACTGCGCTGGTGGAAGAACAGCTGGTGGACGGCTGGGACGACCCGCGCATGTACACGCTGCAGGGCCTGCGCCGGCGCGGCTATACGCCGGCGGCGATGCGCCTGTTCGTGGACCGGGTGGGGATCAGCAAGCAGAACTCGCTGATCGATTTCTCGGTGCTGGAAGGCTGCCTGCGTGAGGACCTGGATGCGGCCGCGGCGCGCCGCATGGCGGTGGTCGACCCGCTCAAGCTGGTGCTGACCAATCTGCCGGAAGGCCACAGCGAGACGCTGAGCTTCTCCAACCATCCCAAGGACGAATCCTTCGGTACGCGCGAGGTGCCGTTTGCGCGCGAACTGTGGATCGAGCGCGAGGATTTTGCCGAAGTCCCGCCCAAGGGCTGGAAGCGCCTGGTGCCCGGCGGCGAGATCCGTCTACGCGGCGCCGGCATTGCGCGCGTGGACGAGGTGATCAAGAACAACGCGGGCGAGATCGTCGAGCTGCGTGGCTGGCTGGACCCGGAGTCGCGTCCGGGCATGGAAGGCGCCAACCGCAAGGTCAAGGGCACCATCCATTGGGTCAGCGCCGCGCATGCGGTGGAAGCCGAAATCCGCCTCTACGACCGCCTGTTCTCGGTGGAAAAGCCCGATGACGAGTCCGAGGGCAAGACCTACCGCGACTATCTCAACCCCGAGTCCAAGCGCAGCGTGCGCGGCTATGTGGAGCCGAGCGCGGCACAGGCAGCGCCCGAGCAGTCGTTCCAGTTCGAGCGTACCGGCTACTTCGTTGCCGATCGCCGCGACCATAGCGCTGCCACACCGGTGTTCAACCGCAGCGTGACCCTGCGCGACACCTGGGCCAAGTGAGTCAGACCGCGCCGGATGCCAGCCATCCGGCGCGGGAATGGCGGCAGGCAGCCGCAGCCAGGCCTGCGGCGATCGGCGCACCGCTGGTGGTCACCGCGCGTGATCCAGCCAGCGGGGACGACGCCTCAGAGCGGTATCTTCTGAGTTGATGAGCAAGCGCAATGGAGACTGCGTGCCGCACTTCGTTGCATGCTGCATGGCATGAAGGAGCAGCACGATGCGTGAGCGCTTGATGGTGGGTGTTGCCTGCGGCATCGGCGCAGGTGCGTTATGGGGACTGGTATTTCTGGCGCCGCAGTTGCTGGCGGCGTTCACGCCGTTGCAACTGGCCGTTGCCCGTTACCTGTCGTATGGCGCGGTCGCAGCCCTGGTGCTGGCACCGCGCGCGCGCCAGACCGCTGCGCGACTGGGGCGCGCCGAATGGTGGGCGCTGGTGCGTCTGAGCCTGTTGGGCAACCTGATCTATTACGTGCTGCTCGGCAGCGCGGTGCAGTGGGCCGGCAGCGCGGCGACCGCATTGATCATCGGCCTGCTGCCGGTGGTGGTCACCGTGATCGGCACGCGGGCCGCAGGCGCGGTGCAACTGCGACGCCTGGCCGCGCCGTGCGTGTTGTGCGTCATCGGCGTGGCGCTGGTCGCCCTGGATACCTTGCAGCACGATGCCGCTCACCACGCCAGCGATCGCGCCACCCGCATCGCCGGCCTGCTCTGCGCAGTCGGTGCACTGGTGTCGTGGTCGGCCTATTCCATCGGCAATGCGCGCTGGCTACGGCGGCGCCCGGACCTGTCCGGTGGCGATTGGTCGCTGCTGACCGGTGTGGTCACCGGCGCATTGGCGCTGTTGTTGGCGCCGGCCGCACTGATCGGCAGCGCGCCACATGCGCCGATCGACTGGGCCAGTTTCTGGGGCATCTCGCTGTTGCTGGGCATCCTGGCCTCGGTGATCGGCAACGCCCTGTGGAACCGGGCCAGCCGGGTGCTGCCGCTGACTTTGGTTGGCCAGATGATCGTGTTCGAGACGATCTTTGCGTTGCTATACGGCTTTGCCTGGGAAATGCGCCTGCCCACGCCACTGGAGCTGGCAGCCATCGCCTGCCTGCTGGTCGGCGTGCTGTGGTGCGCAGCACTGCATGCAGAAGCGAAATGACGCCGGCACCTGATGCACGCAGCGGCCTAGATTGCAGGCTGTGTCCGCCAGCAACGCCGCCATGTGCCTGCCACAACCATGTCCACGCCCGCCTGCAAACACGCTGCGCAGCGCGGTGTTTTCGCTGTCGTTCGGCCTGGCGGCCTGCTCGCCGCAGCCACCCGTCTCGAACGCGGTGACCCCGGCCGAGGTGTTCTGCACACTTCTTCCGAGCCGGCCAGATGACGATCTGCCCAGCGACCACCGCGACGAAAGCATGCAGCAACTGGACCTTGCCACGCGCTGCCACCGGGCTCTGCGCAGACAGCGTTGACTGCATAGAGGCTGCAGGCGTGTTGCGGTCGCACGCCGCGCCCCGGCCAGCGTCATCAGCCGTAACGCGCGCAGAGCTCCGATCCCCGGGTTTTCCGTAGCTGATCCAGCGCGCGCCGCATTCCGCGCATCCGGGGGCTTACCATGGCCGCTCACCTGTCCTGATCGGAGCGGCCGCATGTCCCGTCTTTTGTCCCGGTGTCTGAGCACGCTGTTGCTGCTGGCCTGCCTGGTGTCGATCGGCTGCGTGGCCGCACCACCGGCCGATACCGCCGCGCCGCCTCCGGCGACCGGCTCGGCAAGCGGCCCGGCCACCGGCAAACCGGTCACCGTGACCACCACCTGCCGCACCGACGCCGATTGCACGGTGAAGAACGTCGGCAACTGCTGCGGCGCATTCCCGGCCTGCGTCAACGTCAACAGTGCCACCGACCCCAAGGGCGTACTGGCGCAGTGCCAGGCCAGCGGAATGATGAGCGTGTGCGGCTTCCGCGAGATCAGCGCCTGCCAGTGCGTGGCCGGGCAATGTGCCGCAAAGGACGCCCAGGCCGATACACTGCGCCCCGCTCCCCCCTCTACAGAAATGGTCCACTGATGCTTTACGCGCAAGTCCACCTCACGCTGCCCGACTGGATCCACGCGCATGTCGACGACAGCCGCGCCTATCCCAGCGACGAGGACAAGGTGGCGCTGGCAATCGAACTGTCGCGGATGAATGTGCAAGAGCGCAGCGGCGGCCCGTTCGGTGCGGTCGTGTTCGGCCCGGACCACCGCATCATCGCCGCGGCGGTGAACCGCGTGGTGCCGCAGACCACCTCGCTGGCGCATGCCGAAAACATGGCCTACATGCTCGCGCAGCAGCGCCTGCAGACGCCGCGCCTGAACGATGTGCTGTCGCCAGTGACGCTGGCCACCTCCGCGCAGCCATGCTGCCAGTGCTACGGCGCCACGGTATGGGCCGGCATCGACCGCCTGCTGATCGGCGCACGCGCCGAAGACGTGATGGCGCTGACCGAATTCGACGAAGGCCCGCTGCCTGCCGACTGGGTGGGCGAGCTCACCCGCCGCGGCATCGAGGTGGTGCGCGACGTGCATCGCGACCAGGCCTGCGCGGTACTGCGCAACTATGGCGAGGGCGGCGGTGACCATTATTGATCTGCCCCGCAGCGATCGCGCACGCCAGGCACTGCGATGAGCGGCCTGCTGTGTTACTGCCGCCAGGGCTTCGAGCCGGAGCTGGCCGCCGAGTTGAGCGCGCGCGCCGCATTCGTCGGCATCGCCGGCTATGCGCGTACCCAGCGCAACGACGGCTATGTGCTGTTCGTCTGCGATGAGGCCGCACAACTGGCTGCCAAGCTGCACTGGCGTGAGTTGATCTTCGCGCGGCAGAAGCTGGTGGTGATTGCCGAACTCAAGGGCATCGACCCCAAGGACCGCATCACGCCGATCCTGGCCGCACTGGAAGGCCAGCCGCGTTTCGGCGATCTGTGGGTGGAACACCCGGATTCGGACGCGGGCAAGCCGCTGGCAGGGCTGGCACGCAGCTTCGGCAACGCCTTGCGTCCGGCCTTGCGCAAGGCCGGCCTGCTCACCGACAAGCCGCAGCCGCGCCTGGCACGGCTGCACATCTGTTTTCTCGATGGCGACCACGCCTTGCTGGCAGTTGCCGACAGTGCCGACAGCGCGCCCTGGCCTCTGGGCATTCCACGTTTGAAGCTGTTGCCGGAGGCGCCATCGCGCTCGGCGCTCAAGCTCGACGAAGCCCTGCTCACCCTGCTCGCGCCGGACGAACGCGAGACGCTGGTCAAGCCCGGCATGCGCGCCGCCGACCTGGGCGCAGCTCCCGGCGGCTGGACCTGGGTGCTCACCCGCCAGCACGTGCATGTCACCAGCGTCGACAACGGCCCGCTACGCGAGCATGTGCTGGAGACCGGCCTGGTCGAGCATCTGCGTGCCGACGGCTTTCATTGGAAGCCTGCGCAGGCGCTGGACTGGATGGTCTGCGACATGGTCGAGCAACCGCGCCGCGTGGCCGAACGCATGGCCACCTGGATCCGCGAAGGCTGGTGCCGCAACACCATCTTCAACCTCAAGCTGCCGATGAAAAAGCGCTGGGACGAGACCCGCCTGTGCCTGGACCTGTTCGAGCAGCAGGCCGAGAAATCGCTGATCGTGCGTGCCAAGCAGCTGTATCACGATCGTGAGGAGATCACGGTGTTGGCGATGCGGGGTTGAGAGCGGGGAATCGGGAATCGGGATTGGGGAATCGTAAGAGCTGGGATTCGGGATTTGGGATTCGGGATTCGTAAAAGCGGGGGATTGGTGGCGTTGTTGCTGTGGGTGCTGGCGGGTATCGCATTACTTTGGTGTGGCGTTCCACATCAGCGCAGTCGGCAGTGCTGGCAGTACGGCGTGATTGATCGGTAGCCGCTTTCGGTGCTGGACTGCACGGCCCTTGGGGACTCCATCGTGGCAGGCTGGTGCGCGCCAGCCTGCTTGTTTCGCTTCGGCGGGAAGCTCCGTCGATTGACGGAGCTTAGGCGCGATCAGAGCACGATTCGCTTGCTGCCCTCACGGGCCGAGCGGTAGATCGCATCGACGATGCGGATGTCGCGCAGGCCTTCTTCGCCCGGCGCACGCAGCGGAGTGCCGTTGATGATCGCCAGCGCGTCCTCGTCCATCTGCAAGGCCTGCTGGTGCGGCACCTTGGCGTCGAACACGCGCCCGTCACTGGCCTTGCCGGTCACGCCCTGGTAGCTCTGGAACGGCGACAACTCGTACCAGCCGCGCTCGCATTCGGCGCGCAGCACATTCATGTTGTTGCCGAAGCTGGTCTTGCACTCGGCACGCACCGCGTTCGGGAATTCCAGGGTGAAGTCCATATGCTCGTCGACTTCGTCGAACAGTTCGGGGCGATCGGTCCAGCGCTTGGCGGTCACGGCCAACGGCTCGCTGCCCACCGTGTAGCGCGCGGCATTGAGCGGATACACGCCCATGTCGTACATCGCCCCGCCGCCGAACTGGGAGCGCAAGCGCCACGGACGATCGGCCTTGGTCGCATCGTGATAGCCGTTGTACCCGGCCTCGGCGCGCACACGCTGCATCGCGCCGAACGGCTTCTCGCTGGCCATCGCGATCAGGCGACGCGTGTTGGGTTCGTGCTGCATGCGGTAACCGATGGTCAGCGCCACCTTGTTGCGATTGCACGCCGCGATCATCGCCTCGCATTCGCCGGCATGCATCGCCATCGGCTTTTCGCACCAGACGTGCTTGCCGGCCGCCGCCGCGCGCAGCGTCAGCGGCGCATGCAGATGCGTCGGCGTGACGATGTACACCACGTCAATGTCGTCGTTGTCGGCGATCCGGTCGAAGTTCTCGTAGTTGTAGACGTTGCGGTCGGCGATACCGTACTTGGCCTGCCACTGCGGAATCTTCGCGGGCGTGCCGGTGACGATGCCGGCCAGCTTGCAATGCTTGGTCAATGCCAGGCCCGGCGCGAGCTGTTCGCTGGCATAACTGCCCAGGCCGGCCAATGCCACGTTGAGCGGTTTGCCCGGCTTTTTCTTCGGCAATGCCCAGCCGGGCGCAGCAAGCAGGATGCCAGCACCGCCGAACGCGGCGAGCAAACGGCGACGTGTGATCGATTCCACGGACATGCAAACCTCCTTGGCAAGATTGAGAGCGGCTGACACCATCGCGTGCGTTCGTCAGTGACGACAACACACTCGCACCGGAGTGTCAGTGGGTACATGCCGCACCGCGCCCAATCGCACTGCCCGCAGGCGGACGCAGTGCTGCTGTTGGTCGCTCGTCGGCCAATGCTGCCCGGGCACCTTACTTGATCGTGCGTGATCACCGCCATGGCCGCTGCGCACGTTCTGGCACACTGGCAACGATCCCATCTGGAGCATGCCGCATGACCGCTGTTGCCCGCCGCCGTTTCCTGCCATTGGCGTTGCTGTTGTCCAGCTCGCTGGCGACCGCTGCCGATGCGCCGTTCGTTGCGCGCGACCTGATCGGCGATGGCGCCTTCACCCACAATGCCGAAGGTCCTGCAGCCGGACCGGATGGCGCGCTCTATGCGGTGAATCTGGACAAGGACGGCACCATCGCACGTATTGCCCTGCACGCCGATGGCAGCGCCAAGGCAGAGGTGTTCGTGACCTTGCCCGAGGGCAGCACCGGCAATGGCATCCGCTTCCGCGACGAGACGATGTACGTGGCCGATTTCACCGGCCACAAGATCCTGCAGGTGAACCTGCAGACGCGCGCGGTCAGCACCTTCGCCGCGCTGCCCGATGCCGACGGCCCCAACGATCTGGCGATTGCGCCCGATGGCAGCTTCTATGCAAGCGACCCGAACTGGAAGGACAACAGCGGCCGCCTGTGGCACATCAGCCGCGAGGGCGTCGTCGCGTTGATGGAATCGGGCATGACCACGCCCAACGGGTTGGACGTCAGCCCCGACGGCAAGCATCTCTACGTCAACGAAAGCATGTCGCGCAAGGTATGGGTATACGACCGCGTCGACGGCGGCCTGCGCAACAAGCGCCTGCTGATCAGCTTCCCGGACTTCGGCATGGATGGCATGCGTTGCGATGCCGACGGCAACCTCTATATTGCCCGCTACGATGCCGGGCAGATCGCGGTGGTCTCGCCGCAGGGCAAGTTGCTGCGCACGGTCGCGTTGAAAGGCCGCAAGGCCAGCAACGTCGCGTTCGGCGGCACCGATGGCAAACAGGTGTTCGTCACCTTGCAGGATCGTGGCGCAGTTGAAACGTTCAGGTCCGATCGTCCGGGCCGCGAAACCGGACGCTGAAACTGCTGCGCGCGTCGCAACGGTTCTCAGGTCGCGCAACAGCGTCCTGGCATCCTGCAGGTCACCCGTGGAGGACTCCCCATGCAACCGATCGAACTCAAGGACGCGGCTGCCTTCGGCAACGAATTCCTGCGCCTGACCCTGCTGCAGGGATTCCAATCGCTGACCAAGCGCGATCTGGAATTGCTGATCTTCGTGCTGCTCGAACGCGACGGCGCCATCTCGCGCAACAGCTCCAACGCGATGGTCGCGCTGCAGCTGCGGGTGACCTCGGCCAAGGTCAAGGCGTTGCGTCGCGACGGCTATGCGCGGTGGCGCTCGCTGGTGCCCGAAGAAGGCGACGCAGCAATGCAGCGCATCGTCGCCAACGTGCTCACCGAAGACAACCTGCGCTCCGGCGCCAAGCACGTCAGCGAGCGTAGCCGCAAGGAAGGCTTTCTAGCGGTGCGCATTGAACACCCGGACGATGCGCAGCAATTCGAACAGGCCATCCTGGATGTGGGAGCCTTGCCGGTGTACGAGCGCAATCGCGAAGTGGTCGCGGTGCGCTTCGACACGCTGCTGAAAGTCGCCGAGCGCTGGGGCTATCTGCAGCCGGATCCGCAGGCCACCGTGCGCGAACTGCAAAAGCTAACACCCACCGCCGAAGAAGTGGCGGACCTGTTGAAGAAGGACATCGCGCAGGTGCGTTGGGAAGACGTACGGCGCGCGCTCAACAGCCTGGGCGCCAAGGCCGTGGCCAGCACTGCCGAGGGAGGTCTGAAGGGCCTGTTGAAGATCGTGTTTCCATTCATCCCCGGCTGAGCCGCTGCCCCGGGTGCAGCGTACGAGGTTGCGGCACGGCCATTGGCTCCGGATCCCATCCCGGTTGCCGATGCCGCATCGCGCACGCCGCACCGTCAGCTAGTGCATGCAGGCACTGTCGTCAGACATCGAGCGCACGTTGCCCACCTCAGGACGCCCGACAGCCTCTATGCTTGCGGGCTGTTCCACATCAGGGGGATCTGATGACCACCGTTCGTACCGTTTCGTTTTCCGTATTGCTGCTGCTTGGCGGCCACGCGCTCGCGCAACAGGCGCCGACGCCGGCCAGCAGCATGCCGCTGATCGAGGTGCCCAACGTGATTCGCACCCAGCCGCTGTCCAGCGGCGAGGTCACCCATCAGGCCCAGCTGGAGCGCCCGCGCGGCGAGTCCAGCGTGATCGTGCGCTCGATCCAGCCCAACAGCGTGGTCGGCAGCTACCGCATCGACTTCCAGGCCATGGATACCGACGGCGACGGCAGCATCAGCCGCGCCGAGGCACAGGCCAACCCGGCACTGGCCGATGAATTCGACGCGCTCGACACCCAGCACAGCGGCCACCTGAGCCGCGAACAGCTGGCCGGCTGGCTGATTCAGTAAGTCATTCGGCAGCACCACGAACAGGGCCGCGCGCGTCCGCGCTACGCAGGCGCGCACGGCCCTTCGGTTATGACCGCCACAACCTCTTGCAGTGCCCGCTTCGGTCGGCTAGATTGTATTTAACGGATACAATTTGGATGGATCGATGAGCGCTCGCCTGGCCCTTGCCGCAGACCTTGGCTATCAATTGCAACTGGCGACCCTGGCCTCCAGCCATGCCGCGCGCCAGGAACTGGCCGAACTGCATCTGACCCCGGCGCGCGTCACCGCCTTGATCCACATCCGCGACCAGCCCGGCTGCGACCAGACCGAACTGGGCAACCGCCTGCTGGTCAATCGCGCTGCCGGCATGAAGATCGCCAACGCACTGGCCGAGCAGGGCCTGATCGAGCGCCTGGCCGGCCGCGACCGACGCAGCAAGGGCCTGTACCTCACCCCGCTTGGCGAGCGCACGCTCGGCACCGCGCAGGGCTGCCTGGCGCGGGCGGTCGCGCGCACCTGCACCGGCCTGCAGGCCAGCGAGCAGCAGACCTTGCTGCGCCTGCTCTGCAAGTTGAACGCCAGCGCCACGTTGGAACGGGCAAACGTGCCGGACGCCGCGCTCGCCGAAGAACTGTGACTTCCACTCTGTACCGACTCGAAGGAGACGCCGCTTGAACGAGCATGACGTGGTATCGGTCCGCATCGAAAACCGCATTGCCTGGGTGAAGTTCGCACGCCCCGACAAACGCAATGCGATGAGCCCGGCGCTCAACCGCCGCATGATGGACGTGCTGGACGAGCTGGAATTCGACGACAACGTCGGCGTGCTGGTGCTCGGTGGCGAAGGCACCGCCTGGTCGGCCGGCATGGACCTAAAGGAGTATTTCCGCGAGACCGAGGCCCAGGGCCTGCGCGGCGTGCGTCGCTCGCAGCGCGAATCCTACGGCTGGTTCCGCCGCCTGCGCTGGTACCAGAAACCCACCATCGCGATGGTCAACGGCTGGTGCTTCGGTGGCGGTTTCGGGCCGTTGTTCGCCTGTGACCTGGCGATCGCCGCCGACGAGGCGCAGTTCGGCCTGTCGGAAATCAACTGGGGCATCCTGCCCGGCGGCGGCGTCACCAAGGTCGCGGTGGAACTGCTGTCCATGCGCGATGCGATGTGGATGACGCTGACCGGCGAAATGGTCGACGGCAAGAAGGCCGCCGAATGGCGTCTGGTCAACGAAAGCGTGCCGCTGGAACGGCTGGAAGCACGCACCCGCGAAGTGGCCCAATTACTGCTCAAGAAGAATCCGGTCGCGCTGAAGTATGCAAAGGACGCCGTGCGCCGGGTCGGCACCATGACCTACGACGAAGCCGAAGATTACCTGGTGCGCATGCAGGAAGCGGCCAATTCCTTCGACAACAACGCCCGCAAGGAAGGCATCCGTCAGTTCATCGACGAGAAGAGCTACAAGCCCGGCCTGGGCGAATACGACCTGACCAAAAACAGCGCCTGAGCACGTCCTACGGCGCCTGAAGCGATGCGTGCAGCACGCGCATCGCTGGCGCTGCCAGTGGTTTTCTGCACCGAGGAGGGAGTATGGAAGCCTTGTCCGCAACCCTGCGCGGGATCGCCGCGCGTGGGCCGTTGGGCCTGTTCATCGATGGCCAATGGCGCGCAAGCAGCGGCGATCGCGACGTCGATGTGATTGCCCCACACACCGAACAACGCCTGCTGCGCTACACCGAGCCCTCGCCGGCAGACACCGAGGCGGCCATCGCCGCCGCGCGTGCCGCGTTCGACAGCGGCCCCTGGCCGCAGCTATCGCCGCAAGAGCGTGGCGTCGTGCTCAAGCGCGTGGCCGCACAGCTGCGTGCGCGCCTGCCGGAGCTGGCCGAAGCCTGGACCGGACAGGTCGGCGCCACCATCGGCTTCAGTCGCCGCGCCTCGCAGCAGGCACCCGGCCTGTTCGACTATTACGGCGATCTGATCGCGACCCATCCGTTCGTGGAGCCGCGTGCACGTGCGAACGGCGGCCGCGTGCATATCGTGCAGGAGCCGGTGGGCGTGGTCGCCACGATCACCCCCTGGAACGCACCGCTGGTACTGCTCTGCTACAAGGTCGCTGCGGCCCTGGCGGCCGGTTGCACGGTGGTGGCCAAACCCTCGCCGGAAACGCCGATCGATGCCTACATCTTGGCCGAGTGCATCAGCGCCGCCGGCGTGCCCGATGGCGTGTTCAATCTGCTGCCGGGCGGTCGCGAGGTCGGCGAACAGCTGATCCGCCATCCGCAGGTGGACAAGGTGAGTTTCACCGGTTCCACCCAGGCCGGGCGGCTGATCGGCGTGGCCTGCGCCGAGCGCCTGGCGCGGGTCGGGCTGGAGCTGGGCGGCAAGTCGGCCGCGATCGTGCTGGACGATGCAGACATCGCCAAGCTGCTGCCCAGCCTGGTGCCCTACTCGATGCCGATCACCGGCCAGGTGTGCTTCGCACTCACCCGCGTGCTGGTGCCGGCGCAGCGACGCGACCAGATCCTGCAGGCGTACTGCGCGGCTGTGGGCGCGCTCAAGTTGGGCGACCCGTTCGCAGCGGAGACCGGCATGGGCCCGTTGGCGCTTGGCCGCCAGCTCGAGCGCGTGCAGTCCTACATCGCACAAGGCCGCGCCGAGGGCGCACGCCTGGTAATGGGCGGCGGCCGGCCAAAGCATCTACCGCGCGGCTTCTTCATCGAGCCGACGGTGTTTGCCGGGGTGACGCCGGACATGACCATCGCCCGCGAAGAGATCTTCGGCCCGGTGGTGAGCTTCATCGATTACCACGACGAGGCCGACCTGATCGCCAAGGTCAATGCCAGCGACTTCGGCTTGCACGGCACGGTCTACAGCGAGGATCCCGATCGGGCCTACCGCATCGCCCGCCGCGTGCGCAGCGGCAGTCATTCGATCAATGGCATGTGGGTGGACTTCGACATGCCGTTCGGTGGGGTCAAACATTCCGGGATCGGCCGCGAAGGCGGCATCGAAGGGCTGCACGCCTTCCTAGAAACCAAAACCATCTACCTCAATTAGGCCCTTCAGCCCACCGACCGCGCAACCACCAGAGCGCGGTCGCAACGCGATGCGACAGGCACTGCCTTGCCCATCGGTTCCTGCGGTGTGTCCGCACTTTCTGGTGAACGTTCGCCAGGTGTTTTCGCACACGCGTCAACCTTCAGCCGCAGCCGTCGCACTCACGCCAGTCACTCCCCCAATCTGCATTCGGAAGACAGCGCCATGACCATGCCGACCGACTCGATCTCCTTCCACGCCCGCCTCACCCCACACCGGCTTGCCGCCCGCGACCTGCTGCAGGACCGGCAATGGACGTACGCAGAACTGGATATCTTGATCGGCCGTCTGGCCGCCTTGCTGCAGGCGCGCAGCTGCATCGATGGCGAACGGCTCGCCGTGCTGGCGCGCAATTCGGTCTGGCAGGTGGCGCTGCATTTCGCCTGCGGACGCGTCGGCGCGATTTACGTGCCGCTGAACTGGCGGCTGAGCACGGCCGAACTGGATGCATTGCTGCAGCGCGCCGAGCCACGCCTGCTGTTGGGCGACGACGTTGCGGCAGGGCGCACCGATGTCGCCTCGCTGGCCGACTTCGTCGACGCGGCGAACACGCTCGAGCCGGCGGACACCGGGTCGATTCCACCCGAACGCATCAGCCTGATCCTGTTTACCTCGGGCACCTCCGGCCAGCCCAAAGGCGTGATGCTGAGCGAGCAGAACCTGCAGCAGGTGGCGCACAACTTCGGCGTCACCACGCGCGTGGATGCCGGCAGCAGTTTCCTGTGCGAAGCGCCAATGTTCCACATCATCGGCCTGGCCACCAACGTGCGCCCGGTGCTGGCGGTGGGCGGCTCGATCCAGGTCTCCAACGGCTTCGAGCCCAGGCGCACGCTGGGCTGGCTGAGCGACCAGTCGCTGGGCATCACCCATTACGTCGGCGTGCCGCAGATGATGCAGGCCTTCCGCAGCCAGCCCGGTTTCGATGCGGCGTCGCTGCGGCATCTCACCGCGCTGGTCAGCGGCGGCGCGCCGCATGCCAGCGATGATCTGCTCGGCTGGCTGGACGACGGTGTGCCGATGGTCAGCGGCTTTGGCATGAGCGAAGCCGGCACGGTGTTCGGCATGTCGGTGGACTGCGCGGTGATCCGCGACAAGCTGGGCGCAGTCGGCATTTCGACCCCTGCGGTGCAGACGCGCGTGGTCGATGGCGATGGCAACGACTGCCCGGTCGGCGTGCCCGGCGAGCTGTTGTTGCGTGGCCCCAACCTCAGCCCCGGCTACTGGCGCGATCCTCAGGCAAGCGCCGCCGCGCTCGACGAACACGGCTGGTTCCGCACCGGCGACATCGTGCGGCGCGATGCCGACGGGTTCTTCTGGATCGTCGATCGCAAGAAGGACATGTTCATTTCCGGCGGCGAGAACGTGTATCCGGCCGAGATCGAAGCGGTGCTTGCCGATCACCCGCAGGTACGCGAATGCGCAGTGGTGGGGATCGCCGACCCGCAGTGGGGAGAGGTGGGCTACCTGGCGATCGTGCCGGCCGACGAGACGCCGGATCTGGAGCAGATCCGCGCCTATCTGATCGAACGGCTAGCCAAGTACAAGGTGCCCAAGCACCTGCGCGTGGTCGAGGCGCTGCCGCGCACCGCGACCGGCAAGCTGCAGAAGGCGCGCCTGAAAGATGCGCTGGCCACCGAAGCGTGATGCGCCCGGATGTGGCTTACGCCGCGAGCAGCCGGCAGCGACCCGCACGTTGCTGCCCCGCCACAGCAGCGACACGGCAGCGACCGATGCCAGACAGCACAACGGGCAGCCTGAGCTGCCCGTTGTGTGCATGCCGCACTTCAGCGCCATCCTGACACGGCAGCGGCTTGCGCCGCGCATGCCGCGCTCAATTGATCACGCGGACTCGCCCAGCAACAGGTTGTCCTCGCTGATCTGGTCGTCCACCCACACCGCCCCCTGCTCGGCCATGACCGCCAACTGGTGTTCCAGTTCGCGCATCAACAGGCGCACGCCGGGCTTGTGGATGGCACTGCCATCGCGATAGATCACCCCGCCTGCGCGCGCCTGCGACGGCTGCTGCAGCTGGAAGGCACGCAGCTCGCCGCGTGCGATATCCCCGGCCACCATCATGCTCGGCATCACCGCGATGCTGTCGGTGCCGAGCAGGATCTCGCGGGTAAAGCTGGCCGAACTGGAACGCAGCTGATCGCGCGTGGCCAGCCCGTGCTCGCGCATCACCTGCGCCACGTCGCGCTCGACATGCTGGCTCAGCGTCGGCAGCACCTGGCGATACGCAGCGGCTTCGGCAATGCGCACCTGGCCGTTGGCAAACAGGGGGTGATCGCTGCGCGCCACCAGTGCGATCGGGTCCTGGTACAGCACCTTGCGGATCAACGCGTCGTAGCGGGCCAGCGGATACAGCCGGCCCACCACCAGGTCGATCTCGTTACCGGCCAGCTTGGGCAGCAGTTCGTCGGTGCGTCCGTGCAGCAGGCGTACCCGCAGCGTGGGCTCGGCGCGATACAAGGCGGCCAGCACGGCCGGCAACAGGCCGCTGGCGGCGACCGGCAACGCGCCCACGGTGATGGTGAGCGCGTCGTCCTGCAGCAGCCCCTCGAAGGTGTCCTGCGCGCGGCGCAACTGGCCGAGCACGACATGCGCGGTCTGTACCAGCACCTCGCCCATCGCGTTGGGGCGCACGCCGCGCGAATGACGCTCGAACAGCGGCGCGCCGACGATCTCTTCGATCTCCTGCAGGGCACGCGTCAATGCGGGCTGGGTGACGTTCAAGACGCGTGAGGCACGGAGCAGGCTTTTCTGCCGGTCCAGCGCCTCGATGACACGTAGATGCCGGACCTTGATGCGGTGTTCGAAGAACACGGAGGACATGGTCATGGGGGTAGACCTTACGTTGGAAAGTCGGGGAATGCGGCGGGACGGCACCAGGCCGCCGCCTGCAGCTCAGCGTGCATCGGGTACACGCCGGGTCTGCATGAAATCTTCGAAGGATTCGCCACGCATGATGGCGTAGACCTGCAGATTGGTCATGCGCACCACGCGGGCGAATTTTTCGATGACGAAGAAATTGGCGCCGTACTGCACCAGCCCGAGCCAGTCGCGTGCACGGATCAGCGCCTTTTCATGCTCGGTGAGGCCGGCTTCCTGCATCAGGGTTTCGGAATCTTCAAGAAAGCGATCGCGCCATGGGGCGCGGATCATATGCCAGAAGAATCGGTTGATGCGCAACGCGCGGTTGCTGGTGCGCAGATCGAACAGGTAAGTGCCGCCGATCTGGTCCATGCCCTGTACTTGCGGATTCATCGGCCGGCCCTCATGCAGCATTCGCGGTAGACGTGGCGTGCGCGAGCAATTGCGCCGAAGACGGCGCGTCAGCGGCTTCGACGCCCGGCTCGTACAACACTACCGTCATCGCAGTGGTGGTCATCAGGTAGTAGTTCTGATGCAGCTTGCGGATCGGCCCGCCCAGCGCGCCACGCATCGCCAGCCACATGATCTGCTCCACGCTCTCGGCGCCGCCCAGGCGCACGTAATCGGTGTGGGTGAGATCGGTCAGCGTTTCCGGCGAATGCTGGAAGCGGTCCAGAAATTCCATGTCCCAGTCGGTGTTGTTGAAACCAGTGCGCTCGCCGTGGATCTGATGCGACAGCCCGCCGGTGCCCACTACCACCACCCTAAGATCTTCCGGATAGGATTCGATCGCCCGCCGCACCGCCTGGCCCAGGCGGTAGCAGCGGCGCGCGGTCGGCAGCGGGTACTGCAGCACGTTGATCGCGATCGGCACCACCGTGCCCGGCCAGTCCGGCACGTGCGGCCACAGCAACGGCAGCGGCGCCGCGCAGCCATGGTCGATCGGCTTGTCCTGAAAGACCGTCAGATCGAACTCGTCGTTGACCAGACACTCGGCGATATGCGCCTGCAATTGCACATCGCCGCGGATCGGCGGCAGGTTGCGCAGCCCTGCGCCTTCGTCGGCCACCGGGAAGCGCTCGCCGATGCCCAGGGCGAAGGTCGGATACAGGTCGAAGAAGAACGTCGTGCAATGGTCGTTGTAGAAGAACACCAGCACGTCTGCCTGCTGTTCGGCCAACCAGGCAGCCACCGGTGTGTAGCCGTCGAACAACGGCTTCCACAATGGATCCTGCTGTTTGCCCTTGTCGTAGGCCACCCCGATGGTGGGAACGTGCGAGGTTCCGATGCCGCCGATGATGCTTGCCATGCTGCACTCCTGCGATGCACGCCGGCCACCGCTGCTGGCCGATTGCGCATCATTGATTGAGTCGAAATCCGTCCCGCCTTGGGATCCCAACAACGCCGACCAGCCACTCCGGACCGCCAAAACGGTATCCTTGGGATCCAAAGTGCCACCAAGCGCTCTCATCTGCAAGGTTTTTATACCGGTTTTGCGAGTTTTCCCCGTCGAAGGAACGTGCGCTGCAGTACGGCGCGAGAGAATGGAGCCAATGGCGAACAACCACCGATTGCAAGCGGTCCAGCAGCTACGCGAACTGATCCTGTGCGGCACCTTCGCCCCCGGTGAGCGCATCACCGAAGCCGCGCTGGCCGAGCGACTGGCCATCTCGCGCACCCCCATCCGTCAGGCCCTGCCGGCGCTGTGCCAGGAAGGCCTGCTGGTGCAGGCCGGCAACCGCGGCTATGCGGTGCGACGTTTCAGCCAGCAGGAGAGCCTGGACGCCCTGGCGGTGCGTGCCCTGATGGAAGGCATGGCCGCACGCGCCGTCGCCGAACAGGGCGCCTCGGCTGCGTTGCTGGCCACGCTGCATGCCTGTCTGGGCGAAGGCGACCGGATCCTGGCCACGCGCAGCCTGGATGCCGACGACGAGCAGGCCTATGGCGCGATGAATGCCCGCTTCCACCGCGCCATCGTGGTGGCCGCCAACAAGCCGATCCTGACCGAGACCGTGGACCGGTGCACCGTGGTGCCCTTCGTCAGCCCGGTCAATGTGGTGTTCGGCCAACGCTCGCCCAGCCTGGCCTACGACGATCTGTACTACGGACATCGGCAGCACGGCGCCATCGTCTCGGCCATCGAACAACGCGATGGCGCGCGTGCCGAGCTGTTGTTCCGCGAGCACGCCAATACCCAGCGCCACAGCATGGGCATCTGACGCGCGCACGGGTTTGGCGCGGACAGCGTGCACTGGCCTGGCGCAGCAGCCTGCACAGCTCAGAACTCGAACGTAGGACTACCCGGGCTTGCGCTGCATGCAGCGTTGCCTGCATCAGCGTGCTGCATTCGTCTGCGCCGCGGCATGCACGCAGATACACCGGCGTGCATGCTGCGGATACGTGCGGATTTCCACGCCAGAGAGTCCACGCTAGAGGGAATGCACGAACATCAGGTTGACGCTGGTGCCGGCCACCGAGTTCTTCACCTCTACCGGCAGATAGACATTGAAATTCAGCAGGTTGTTGGCATCCAGCCGCCAGGACAGCCCCGGCCCGAGATAGAACTGCATGCGTTTGCTGTCCGGCACACGCTGCCCGTTGGTGCGATTGTCCTTCAGCTGCTGCAGGTAATACCCGTTGATGCCCAGGCGCAGTTGCTCGTTGACCTTCACCGAGCTGGCCAGGTTGGCCCACAGCACATCGCCGGCCTGACCATTGCGAAAACGGAATCCCGGGATCGGCGGTATGCCGCCGGCGCGATCGGTGCGGAAATTGTAGAGATAGTTCAGCCGCATGCTGATCTCCCAGTTGTCGCTGGGTTGTACGGTGAACGCCCAATGCGGCGCCACCGACCAGAATCCGGTGCTCTGGTTGATCGCGACATCGCGATCGAATTTGCCCACCGGAGCAAACGCATCGATCGCGAACCGCTGGAAGAAC
Organism: Xanthomonas sp. NCPPB 1826; assembly: GCF_056725285.1. Taxonomy (NCBI): domain Bacteria; kingdom Pseudomonadati; phylum Pseudomonadota; class Gammaproteobacteria; order Lysobacterales; family Lysobacteraceae; genus Xanthomonas; species Xanthomonas sp. NCPPB 1826. The sequence continues at coordinate 1,111,728 of NZ_CM161521.1, read as the reverse complement.
AGGATTCGTCCGTTGCGCATCACCGGGTCGATCTGCAGCGCCGGGCCGAAGGAAATGTCGCCCATCCCGAACCCGTTGCCGCGCAACTGCACCGGGCTGTCTGCAGCGAAGGACGTGTCGTAGTTGACCAGCGGCACGATCGTATTGAAGCTCAGCGACGCGCGCTTCCACCGATAGGGCGTGACATAGATCAGCTGGGTCAGCAGGACGCTGACACCGACCTTGGGATCGCGGAAGGCAGCCGAATCGTCGCCGCGCGCGTCCTTGATCGCGTCGAAGTCGTAGTGGCGCAGATACTCGATCACCGTCCAGCCCGGCGTCGAGGAGCCGAAGCCATCGAGAAAACTTGTCCCGCCCAGGTTGATGCCCTGCGGCGGTGCAGCGGTTTCCGGCACCGCTTGTGCGGATGCCGCAACGGGCACGCCGGCGCCAAGCAGTGTCAGCAAGGTCAGGACACGGCGCCGGTACGACGGCAACCGTGGCGGTGCAACAGCACAGCAGGCAGATGAGCTCACGCGTTCCACTAGGCGATTCTCCAATGCGATGGATGGATGACTGCGGCGCGACGTGGGGGAGGAAAGCGGTGCTGCGGTACGCGGCGGCGGCGAACGCGCCGTCTGTGCGTCGTTGAATCGGTTCGAGGCAGCGATCAGTCAGCGCCGATGCGCATCAGCAAGGCGCCAAGCCGCTGCTTGAACAACCAGCGCCCCTGCTCCAGTACCAGCACGTCGTCGAAACTGCCGAGCAACGCAGGCGATTGGGCCGTCCAGGGCGGCGCTGTCGAGGTGTCTGCAGCGGTGTAGAGCAGGACCTTGCTGTGCGCATGCGCCAGGGTCGGCGACTGGATGCTGACCAGGGTGTTGAGCATCAGGTGACAGGTCGTCCGCGGCGGACGGGCGCGGAACGATTGCAGAATCGCCTCGCGCCCGTGCACCGGCAGCTCCGGCGCACTGGGGCGGGCGAACACGCCGTCGGCAGTGAACAATGCGGCGAGGCCGTCGTGATCGTGACGATCGTTGAGCAGCGCGAATTGGCGAATCACCTGCTCGCAGGCAATGATGATCGATGCATCGTCGGGCATGCAGCCTCCTCGGGTCATTACTGAAAAACCGACACGCCTGATCAGCGACGGCAGCGCACGCGCCGCCAGCCGGACCGGGCCGCCATCACGCGTCCTGCAGCCAGTCGCGCATTGCTGCACTGACGGCCGCGGGCGCTTCCAGAGGCGCCATATGCCCGCTGTTTTCGAAGACCACCAGCCGTGCGTGCGGGATCTGCTGCGCCATCTGCTGGTGCTGGGCCAGGGGGCTCCAGACGTCCTGCCGACCCACGCCCAGCAAGGTCGGGCAGCGGATCTGCGCCAGCACCGGCGCGGCGTCGGGGCGCTCCAGCAAGGCTTCGATCTGGCCGGCGTAGTCCTGCACGCTATGCCGCTGCACCATCGCCATCAGTGGGTTCATCAGCTCGGCATCGGCGTGCCGGTCCGGATGCAGCATCGGCGGCAGCCATTGCCGTGCCAGCGCCTGCATGCCTTGCGTCTGCGCAAGCCGCACCAGCGCCGCGCGCTGCTCATGCTCGCCGTCGCGGCGTGGCGCGATGCCGGTGTCCAGCAAGGCCAGGCGCTGCACCCGTTGCGGCGCCTGGCGCATGATCTCCAGCGCCACCCGCCCGCCCATCGAATGGCCGGCCACTGCGAACTGCGGCGGAGCGACGGCCAATACGTGTGCCGCCATCTGCACGATGCTGTCGAAGCCGGCGAAGTCCAGCACCTGCACCTCGGCCAGATCGCTCAGCGCCGCGCGTTGCGGCTGCCAGATGCTGGCGTCGCAGAGCAGGCCGCAGAGCAGCAGCAGGCCGGGCTTGGACGAACGGGTGGTGGAAGATGACATGGCTCGACTGTAGCCACGCCGGCTGCGCCCGTCGTATGGAACATGCTGCCCGCGCTATAAGCGAATCCACATACCAAGACATGGCCGACGCCGTGCGCGTCGGCCCTCAGGCGATCACGCGCTGCCGGAGGCGCGCTTCCACAGCACATCGACCAGCGGCGGCAACTTGCCGGCCAGCCCGAGCACCGACCCGCGCAACAGGGTCAGGTGCATGTCGTCGTTGGAGAACACCGTGTTGATCGCATCGAAGCCATACGCGGCCACGGTATTCTCGCTGCGCCGGGTGCGCGCCCAGCGCTGCAGCCGATGCGGGGCGGCCCAGTCCGCACGCTTTGCCAGCGCATTGCGCACTTCATCGCGCAGCGCAGCAACATCGCGCAGGCCCAGATTGACGCCCTGCCCGGCCAGCGGATGCACCACGTGCGCGGCATCGCCCAAGGTCAGCACGCGGCCGCTGACGTATTGCTCCACCAGTTGCCGTTGCAGCGGAAACGCCGTGCGCGCGGAGACCACCCGCACCTGCCCCAGCCGCGCCGCGAAGGCCTGGGTCAGCTCGCGCGCGAAGTCGGCATCGTCCAGCGCCAGCACGCGCGCGGCCTCGGCATCCGGCAAGGTCCATACGATCGAACTGCGTCCATCGGCGAACGGCAGGAATGCCAGCGGGCCGGTGGTCAGGAAACGCTGCCAGGCAGTGGCCTGATGCGGCTCTTCGGTCTCCACGAAGGCGACCACGCCGCGCTGCGCGTAGGCATGCCGCGACACCGGCAGACCGGCGAGCTCGCGCAGGGTCGATGCGGCGCCGTCGGCAGCGATGGCGAGCGCCGCTTCCAGGCGGCTGCCATCGTCCAGGCGCAGGCGCACGCTGTGTGCATCCTGCTCCAGCTCGACCACGCGTGCCGGGCAATGCACCTCGATGCCGGCCGCGTGCACGGCGGCCCACAGGCGATCGACCAGCACCGCGTGTTCGATGATCCAGCCGAGTTGTTCGCGGCCCAGGGTGTCGGCATCGAAGCTCAGCTCGCCGCCACCGGCCGCATCCCAGACCCGCATGCGCCGGTACGGCTGCACGCGGGCAGCGCGCACCAAGGACCATACGCCCAGGCTGTCGAGCAATGCGGCATTGTCGGCGGCGAAGGCATAGACGCGTAAATCGGACTGGTCGGCCCGCCAGCGCGCGGGCTCGCGGCCTTCGATCAGAGCCACGCTCAGGCCGGCATCGGCCAGCGCCAGCGCGCAGGCAGCACCAACCACGCCACCGCCGACGATCAAGGCATCGCGGCTACCACGGCGACTCATGCGACGCCCCTGCACAACTGCGGCACATCACCCCGGAAACCCATCGCCCCGCCGACCAGCATCGACTGCAGCGGCGCCGCCTGCGAGGTGGCGAGCAGGCCGAGGCTGCGCAACGGCCGCAGCAACGGCGCCGGATTGCCGGTGAGCCGCGCCAGACCGCTGGAAAACCCGATGGTCTGCTCGCGGTCCACGCGCCGCCGCGCCAGGTACTCGGCCAACAATGCGCCCGCCCCGGCATCGCTGCGATCGTGCTCGATCAGTTCGGCCAGCGTCAGTGCATCGCGCAAGCCGAGGTTGAAGCCTTGCGCGCCAATCGGATGCAGCGTCTGCGCGGCGTTGCCCAGCAGCACCACGCGCTCGGCGACCAGCTCGTTGGCCAGCACCTGCACCAGCGGGTACGCGCTGCGCTCGCCGCTGGCGACAAAGCGCCCGGCGCGCCATCCGGCCGCCCGCTGCAACCGAGCCAGCCAGCCGGTCTCGTCGAGCGCGGCCACCGCCTCGGCCTCGGCGCGCGCCACGCAGTGGATCGCGCCGTAATGGCGGTCGCCGCGCGGCAACAGCGCGGTCGGCCCGTGCTCGCCGAAGCGCTCCCAGGCGGTGCCATCCGGTGGGCGCGAGGCACGCACCCGCGCCACGAACAAGGTCTGCAGGAAGTCGTGCGCATCGCTGCCGATATGCAGCAGCTCGCGCACTGCGCTATGGGTGCCGTCGGCGCCGACCACCAGCCGGGCCTGCACGCGCTGCTCGCCATCGGCGGTGGCAATCCGCAGCGCACGCAGACCGTCCTGCACCGGCTCGACCCCGATGCAGCGTGCCGGGCGATAGCGGCGCAGCCGAATCAGCTCGTCCAGGCGTGCCTGCAAGGCCTCACCGAAATCGCGCGCCACCACCACCTGGCCGAAGCTGTCGCGGCCGTAATCGGCCGCGTCCAGCTGCACACGGCCGAAGTCGCCGGCCCGGCTGACGTGGATGCGCCGGATCGGCCCAGGGGCGCTGCACAGCTTGGCCATCACCCCCAGCACGCTCAGCGCATTGACGGTGGCGGCGGCAAAACTCAGGTTGCGCTGGTCGAACACCGCTGGCGGCGTGCCGGCCGGGGTGGCTTCCACCAGCCCGACATCCAGGCCGATGCGGTCCAGCGCAATCGCCAGGCTGGAGCCAACCAGGCCGCCGCCGACGATCAGAACGTCATGTGGATGTGTCATTGCCACATGATAAGCCTTCGCCCGTGACCCGTTGCCGCGAGCGGGTGGGACAGCTTGCCGCGCCCTAGCTGGTCTGGCGCGGCCGGCTGATCGCGCAGGGAGCAGTGCCGACCCTTGCCGGTGCAGGGCGCATCCGGACACCCACCGATTTGCGTCCGCCGTGTTCGGCAACGGGGCGCTAGGCAGTTGCTTGCGCCAGGCGGGCCACCGCAAGGCCGCCAATGGCGCGGGCGTGCCGGGTTCCACGCTACACTCGCCAGCCTGTGATCCGGCCACCTCCGCGCATGACTCCTCGCTCGCACGACACCCTGGTATTGAGTCTGCTTGCCGTCCTGATGGCGGCCACGCGGATCAATCACTTCGCGCCGATCCCGGACGCGTCCTGGGCGGTGTTCTTCATCGGCGGCTTCCATCTGGCCGCGCGCACCAGGCTGGCGTTCCCGCTGCTGATGCTGCTGGCGGTGGCGGTGGATTGGCTGGTGATCACCAACCAGGGCCTGGGCTTCTGGCAGCACTACTGCGTGTCGCCGGCGTACTGGTGCCTGATCCCGGCGTATTTCGCGCTGTGGGCCGGCGGCGTGTGGCTGCGTCGGCAGTATCACGGCGCACAGTGGAGCGCGCTGGCCCGGCTGGTGCCGGCGCTGCTGCTCTCGGTGGCGCTGTGCCAGTTGATCGCCCAGGGCAGCTTCTACTGGATCAGTGCCAGCGTGGCCGAGCCGACCGTGGCCGGCTGGTTCAAGAACTACACCGACTGGCTAGGGCCGTATCTGCGCAGCGCCGCGCTGTATGTCGCTGCGGCTGCGGCAATCCAGGTGGCCGCCGAGCGCCTGACCAGCGCACCTGGCCAGACCCAGGCCGGCTGAGATGGGCAACCGGCTCTCGCGGATCTATACGCGCACCGGCGACGACGGCAGCACCGGGCTGGGCGACGGCAGCCGTACCGGCAAGGATGCGCTGCGGGTCAACGCCTACGGCACCGTGGACGAGGCCAATTCGGCCATCGGCGTGCTGCTGGCTGCCCCCGGCGTACCGGAACCGATCGCCGCGTTGCTGACCACCATCCAGCACCAGTTGTTCGATCTGGGCGGCGAGCTGTGCATCCCCGGCCATGCCGCCATCGATAGCGCCGATATCGATGCACTGGAGCGCCAGCTGGACCTTTTCAACGACACGCTGCCCCAGCTGAAGGAGTTCATCCTGCCGGCCGGGGGCGAGGCCGCTGCGCGCTGCCACCTGGCCCGCACCATCGTGCGCCGGGCCGAGCGCGAGACCGTTGCGCTATCGCGCCAGGAGAGCGTGCGCAGCGAGGCGATCAGCTACCTGAACCGGCTTTCCGACCTGCTGTTCGTGCTGGCGCGCGTGCTGGCGCGCGCCGATGGCCAGCAGGAAGTACTGTGGCGGCACGACCGCCGGCGCGGCTGACCTGCACATGGCACGGCGGACAGGCTAGATTTGCCCCATGTTGGTCTTTACCCATCCCGCCTGCCTCGGTCACGACGCCGGCCCCGAGCATCCCGAGAGCCCCGCCCGCCTGGAAGCGGTGGTGGGGGCTCTGCGCGACGCGTTCCCGGACCTGGACTGGCGCGAGGCGCCACTGGCCAAGCTCGGCGACCTGTGCCGGGTGCACGAGCGCGAACAGGTCGACGCGGTGCTGGAAACCGCGTTCCAAGGCCACCACCGGCTCGACGTGGATACTGTGATGTCACCTGGCTCGCGCGCGGCAGCATTGCGCGCGGCCGGCGCCGGCATCGCCGCGGTGGACGCGGTGATGCAGGACGCCACCCGCACCGCCTTCTGCGCAGTGCGCCCACCCGGGCACCACGCCACCGCGCAGGTGTCGATGGGCTTTTGCCTGTTCAACAACATTGCCGTGGCCGCCGCGCACGCGCGCGACCGGCATGGGCTGGAACGCATCAGCATCGTGGATTTCGACGTCCACCACGGCAACGGCACGCAGGCGATCTTCGAACGCGACCCGAGCGTGCAGTATCTCAGCACCCACCAGTCCGGGCTCTATCCGCACTCGGGCAGCGTTTACGAGCGCGGCATCGGCAACATCCACAACCTGCTGCTGCAACCAGGCAGCGACGGGCTGCGCTTCCGCAACGTGTGGGAAGACGAGATGCTGCCGCTGGTGGATGCCTTCCGCCCGCAGCTGATCCTGATCTCGGCCGGCTTCGATGCGCATCTGCGCGATCCGCTGGCCGATCTGATGCTCGATGCCGACGATTTCGCCTGGCTGACCGGCGCGCTGCGCACCCTGGCCGAGCGGCATGCCCGTGGCCGGGTGGTGTCCATGCTGGAAGGCGGCTACGACCTGCAGGCCTTGCGCGAAAGCAGCGTGGCGCACGTGGCCGCGCTGCGTTGAACCCTACCGGCGCCTTGCTCGCGCCCCCATCGCGATGAACCTCGCCCTCCCGACCAGGGAGCTCTTCATTGCCCCTATGCGGGGTATACGGCAAGCTAGTCGCCATTTTATTGGTTGAATCACGCGTGCGCCGAGTTCTCCGCCTGCTGCCCCTGCCTTTGAGCATCGCCATCTGCCTCCCGGCCATGGCTGCCGACAAGCCGTTGAACTGGGGACTGTGCCCGGCCGTGGATCCGCTGCCAGGCTTCGACGGCGCGCCCGCCGCAGACGCCAAGGCCGCCGAAATGCGCCAGCAGTTGCCGACCGACATCGAAGGCGACCAGCTGTCCGGCACCAGCACCACCCCGCAGTACCAGGGCAATGTGGCGCTCAAGCGCGGCGACCAGTTCCTGGGCGCCGACAACCTGCGCATGGACACCGAGACCGGCAACTACATCGCCGAAGGCCATGTCCGCTACCAGGACACCTCCTTCCGCATGGTCGCCGACCGCGCCGAAGGCAATCAGGACACCGACGCCCACAAGGTCACCAACATCCAGTACCAACTGGTGGACCGGCGCGGCAACGGCGCGGCCGAATCGGTGGACCTGCAGGGCCAGGTTGGGCAGATGCACCGCTCGACCTATACCACCTGTGATCCCTCGCAGCCGATCTGGCGCGTGCGCGCGCCGGAGATCGACGTCGACAACGAAGAAGGCTTCGGCACCGCCCGCAACGCCGTACTGCAAATCGGCAAGGTGCCGGTGCTGTATTTCCCCTGGTTCAAGTTCCCGATCGATGACCGTCGCCAGACCGGCTTGCTGTTCCCGCAGTTCGGCCTATCCGGCCGCAATGGCTTCGACTACCTGCAACCGATCTATCTGAACCTGGCGCCGAACTACGACGCGACACTGTTGCCACGCTACATGAGCAAGCGCGGTTTCATGTTCGGCACCGAGTTCCGCTATCTGTACGAAGGCGGTCGCGGCGAGATCACCGGCAACTATCTGCCCAACGACAAGTTGCGCGACAAAGATCGCGGCAGCGTCTTCTATAGCGGCTACCATAACGTCAACACGTATTGGCAGGCGCGCGCCAGCATTTCCTGGGTCAGCGACACCCGCTATGTGGAAGATTTCACCAGCCGCATTAATGGGATGGGCTCGGCCTCCAGCCTGCAGAGCACTGTAGGCATCTACGGCACGGGCGAGACCTGGACCGCCGGCCTGATGGCCGACCGCTGGCAGCTCACCGACTACACGCTGGACGAGCAGGCCTTGCCCTACAACCGCCAGCCGCGCGCGTATTTCACCTGGGACAAGCCATTCGGCGTCTTCGAGGCCGGTGTGTATGCCGAGGCGGTGCGTTTCACCCATGACGACTCGTACCTGGTGACGTTCACGCCCAACAGTGGCAACAACGATAACAACGGCGACGAGTACGTCCGCACCAATATCCGCAACAAGGAATATGGCAGCGGCTCGCGCTTTGACATCAAGCCCTACATCTCGATGCCGTTGTCCGGCGCTGCCTGGTTCTTCACTCCGACCGTGGCATGGCGCTACACCGCGTATCAGTTGGATTCGACGTTGGCCAACACCGCGCCGTTGACCGGCGACCGTTCTCCGTCGCGCAGCCTGCCGATCGCATCCGTCGACGCCGGTCTGTATTTCGACCGTGAGACCTCGGTGTTCGGCACCAACTATCTCAATACGCTGGAACCGCGCATGTACTATCTGTACGTGCCGTACCGCGACCAGGATGATCTGCCGGTCTTCGATACCCGCCCGTTCACCTTCAGCTATGGCCAATTGTTCCGCGACACGCGTTATACCGGTGCGGACCGCCAGAACGATGCCAACCAGTTGACCCTGGCGGTGACCTCGCGCTGGCTGCGCCAGGACGACGGCCGCGAGAAGCTGTCATTGAGTGCAGGCCAGATCCTGTATTTCAACGACTCGCTGGTCACCATCAACAACAGCACCAATGCCGCTGCCGGTAGCGAGCAGACCATCGATCAGGGCAAGTCGGCCTGGGTGGCCGATGCCAACTACATGATCAATGATCGTTGGTCGATGGGCGCCACCTATCAGTGGAACCCCAACTCGCGCAAGGAAGATCTGGCCAGCCTGCGCACGCGTTATCTGCTGAACAACGACGGCATCATCAATCTGGCGTATCGCTATCGTCGCAACCTGATCGACGATAGTGACCAGCTCAAGCAGGCCGACTTCTCCTTCCTGTACCCGATTAACCCCACCTGGAGTGCGGTCGGCCGCTATTACTACTCGCTACTGGACCGCAAGCCGCTGGAAATCATCGGTGGCGTGCAGTGGGACAGCTGCTGCCTGGCGGTGCGCGCGCTGGTGCGCCGGTTCGTGCGCAACCGCAATGGCGAGATGGACAACTCCATCCAGGTGGAGTTCGTGCTGAAGGGCTTGAGCTCGTTCGGGCAGAACACGGACCGCACTTTGCGCCGTGCTATTCTCGGCTATTACCGCGACGACCTGTACCTGGTCCCGCCCAGCAATACCACGACTAATCCGGACGATTACGATCCGAACTTGATTCCATGACCAAGCCTTTCTCTGTTGTTCTTGCCTCGCTGCTGGTACTCACCAGCACGCTCTCGCCGTTGGCCTCGGCACAGCAATCCCAGCCGCTGGATCGCATTGCCGCCATCGTCGATGAAGACGTGGTGCTGCAGAGCGAGCTCGATCGCGCCGTACGCAACGTCAAGTCGCAGTACGCCGGCCGGGAAAACCAGCTGCCGCCAGACGATGTCCTGCAGCGCCAGGTGCTCGAGCGTCTGGTTCTGGTCAAATTGCAGGTCGGTCGTGCCGATGGCAGCGGTATCCGCGTCAGCGACGAGGAACTCAACCGGGCAATTGCCAGCATCGCCCAGCAGAACGGCACCACTGTCGATGGCCTGCGCCAGAAACTGGCGGCCGACGGCATGGGCTATGGCGATTTCCGCGCTTCGGTGCGTGACGAAATCATCGTGCAGCGCCTGCGTCAGAGCTTTGCGCAGAGCCGCATCAGCGTGAGCGAAGGTGAAGTGGACACGGCGCTGGCACAGCAGGCCACCACCGGCAGCCAATATCACCTGGCGCACATCCTGGTTGGTTTGCCGGAAGGTGCGACGGCTGACCAGATCGCCACCGGCCAGAAAAAGGTCGATGGCGTGAAGGCATTGATCGACAAGGGCGAGCTGGACTTCTCGGCAGCGGCAGTGCGGTATTCCGACAGCCCGAACGCGCTGGAAGGCGGCGATCTGGGCTGGCGCAGCCTGGACGAAATCCCCAACGCATTCGCCCAGCTGATTCGGGACATGCAGCCCGGTCAGGTCGCCGGTCCGTTGCGTGGCCCGAGCGGTTTCCAGTTGCTCAAGCTGGTGGAAATGCGCGACGCCAATGCCGGCGGCGAAAAGAAGCTGGTCACCGAATACAACGCACGCCATATCCTGGTGCGCATCAACGACAGCCAGACCGAGGCGCAGGCCAAGGCCAAGATCGACACACTGCGTGCCCGCATCACCGGCGGCGCCGACTTCCAGGCTACCGCGAAGGAGTCTTCCGAAGACACCAACAGCCGTGGCCAGGGTGGCGATCTGGGCTGGTTCCCGGCCGATGCGTTCGGCCCGGACTTCGGCAAGCAGGTCGAAGGGCTGGCCGATGGCGCGGTGTCCGAGCCGTTCCGCACCCAGGCGGGTTGGCACATCGTGCAGCGCGTGGGCAGCCGTCAGACCGACGTCAGTGCCGAAAGCCAGCGTGCGCAGATCCGTGAAACGATCGGCCGCCGCAAGCTGGAAGAAGAATACAACCGCTATCTGCAGGAGCTGCGTGGCGAAGCGTATGTGAGCTTCCGCACCGGCGACCGCGCCGATGGCGATGCCACCGCCGCTCCGGTCAAGCCGGCCGACCCTGCGGCGCCTGCCGCACCGACGCCGCCGCCGGCGCAGCCGACGCGCTGATTCGATGCTCCCGTCGCTCGCGCTGGTGCCAGGCGAGCCGGCCGGGATCGGGCCGGAACTGTGCGTCCGGCTCGCCCAACGGCCGCGCTCGGATGCCCACCTGATCGCCTACGCCGATCCGGATACCCTGCACAGCGCCGCAAAGGCGCTGTCTTTGTCTGTACGGCTGCTCGATCCGGACCAGCGCGCCCGCGCGCCCGGCGACCTGCCGCTGCATCCGATCCGCCAGGCCGTGCCGACCCGTTTTGGTACCGCGGACCCCGCCAATGCGGCGGCGGTCATCGCCGGCCTGCGTGGCGCTGCCGGCGACTGCCTGTCCGGCAAGCTGCAGGGCATCGTCACCGGCCCGGTGCACAAGGCAGTGATCAATGCCGGCGGCATTCCCTACACCGGCACCACCGAGCTGCTGGCCGAACAGGCGGGCTGCCCGGTGGTGATGATGTTGGCCAATGCCATCGTGCGTGTCGCCCTGGTGACCACCCATTTGCCGCTGCGCGCAGTGGCCGATGCGATCACTGCCGACGCGGTGACGCGCTGCCTGCGCATCACCGACGCCGCGATGCGACGCGACTTCGGCCTGGAACGCCCGCGCATCGCGGTGCTGGGCCTCAACCCGCATGCCGGCGAAGACGGGCACCTGGGCCGCGAGGAACTGGACATCATCATCCCGGTACTGGAGCAGCTACGCGGCGACGGCATGCAATTGATCGGCCCCCTGCCGGCCGATACCGCATTCTTGCCACAGAAGCTCACCGGCTTCGATGCGGTGGTGGCGATGTATCACGATCAGGGCCTGCCGGTGCTCAAGTACAGCGGCTTCGAGCAGGCGGTCAACATCACGCTCGGCCTGCCCTATCCGCGCGTAGCGGTCGATCACGGTACCGCGCTGGAGCTGGCCGGGCGCGGTATCGCCGACCCGTCCAGCCTGATGGCGGCGACGGAGCTGTGCGCGCGCTTGGCCGCACGCGGCTAAGCGAGGGGGCGATTGCCGGGCTTGGACGGGGCACAGCGTGCACGCAGCCCGTCTGGCGTGCCGGCGATGCGCAGAACCGGCACCGCGTGCAGGCGCTGCCACGTTAAACTGCGCACATGAATCATTCTTTCAGCGCACCGGCCAAGAAGTCGCTTGGCCAGCACTTTCTTGCCGACCGGTATTACATCGACCGCATCGTGCAGGCAGTGGACCCGCGCGCCGGCCAGCACCTGGTCGAAATCGGCCCTGGTCAGGGCGCGATCACCTTTCCGCTGCTGCGCAAGCACGGCGCACTGACCGTGATCGAATTCGACCGCGACCTGATCGCACCACTGACCGACGCGGCCGCACCGATCGGCGCGCTGAGCATCATCCATCGCGATGTGCTCAGTGTGGATTTCACTGCACTAGCTGATGGCACGCCGATCCGGCTGGTCGGTAACCTGCCCTACAACATCTCCTCGCCAATCCTGTTCCATGCGCTGGACCATGCCGCAGCGGTGGCCGACATGCACTTCATGCTGCAAAAGGAAGTGGTCGACCGCATGGCCGCCGGCCCCGGCAGCAAGGTGTACGGGCGCTTGAGCGTGATGCTGCAGGCGTATTGCGAGGTCACCGCGCTGTTCGTGGTGCCGCCGGGCGCGTTCCGGCCGCCGCCGAAGGTGGACTCGGCGGTGGTACGGCTGGTGCCGCGCGATCCGGCCACGGTGCTGATCAGGGATCGGCGGCGCTTTGCCGACGTGGTGCGCGCCGGCTTTGGCCAGCGTCGCAAGACCCTGCGCAATGCCTTGTCCAACGTCTGCGAGCCTGCCCATTTCGAGGCCGCGCAGGTGCGCCCGGATGCACGCGCCGAACAACTCGAGGTCGCGGATTTCATCCGCCTGGCCAATGTCGAGCCGGCTTGAGCGCCGCTCCCACACGGTTTTATTTAGACTTTCCGCATGCACGATGATCCGCGCTACCGGGTCGAGGTCGAGGTGTCGCCCCGCTTCCTCGCCCACCAATCGACCCCTGACGAAGGCCGCTATGCCTTCGCCTACAGCATCCGCATCCAGAACGCGGGGGCCGTGCCTGCGCGCCTGATCGCGCGCCACTGGCAGATCACCGACGCCAACGGACGCACCGAACGGGTGGATGGCGAGGGCGTGGTCGGCGAACAGCCATGGCTGCGTCCCGGCGAGGCATTCAGTTACACCTCCGGCGTGCTGCTGGAGACCGAGCAGGGACAGATGCAAGGTCATTACGACATGGTGGCCGACGATGGCACCGAATTCACCGCCCCGATCGCCGCCTTCGTGCTGAGCGTACCCAGGACGCTGCACTGATGGATGCTGGACTGATGGAGCGCACGCGATGAGCGTCTGGGCAATTGGCGACCTGCAGGGGTGTTACGACATCACCCAGCGCCTGCTGGAAAAAATCAACTTCGACCCCGCGCAGGACACGCTGTGGTTCTGCGGCGACCTGGTCAACCGCGGCGGTCAATCGCTGGAAACGCTGCGCCTGGTGCATTCGCTGCGCGCACATAGCGTGGTGGTGCTGGGCAACCATGACCTGTCGCTGCTGGCGATCGGCGCGCGTTCGGAAGAGGAACAGCGCAAGGTCAACCCGGATCTGCTGCGCATCGTGCTAGCCGAAGACCGCGACCTGCTGCTCGACTGGCTGCGGATGCAGAAGCTGGCGCACGTGGACCGCGAACTGGGCTGGATGATGATCCATGCCGGGCTGGCGCCGAAATGGACCACGCAGATGGCCGAGAAACATGCGCGCGAGGTCGAGCAGCAACTGCAGGGCGGCGGCTATCGCAAACTGCTGCGCAACATGTACGGCGATCAGCCGGGCTGGTCGCCGGGCCTGAGCGGGTACGACCGCAGCCGCGCAATCATCAACCTGTTCACGCGCATGCGCTATTGCACCCCGCGCGGGCGCATTGCCACCGACGACAAGGGCACCCCGGGTACCCAGGCGCAGGGCCTGTATCCGTGGTTCGAAGTGCCGGGCCGGGTCGAGCGCGATCTCAAGATCGTCTGTGGGCATTGGTCCGCACTCGGGCTGACCATCACCCAGGGCGTGCACGCCATCGATACCGGTGCGGTATGGGGCGGCAAACTCACCGCCCTGCAGCTAGATACCGACGAGCTGCGCGTGGTGCAGGTGCCGGGAATCCCGATCACGCAGCCGCCGAAGACCGCACAGCGCAGCCGGCCACCGCGCCGTCGGCAACGCCAGCGTGGCGGTGGCGGAGACAATGCGAACGGGAGCGCCGGTTCGACCGCTCCCAGTGCTGCTCCGCCCGCTCCCGCTGCGGACTAGTTAACGTGAGTGATCGGCGCACTGGCTGCAGCACGCCGGGGGTAGTACCTCGCCGATTGCAAATTAGCCAGAGCATGCATCCGCTACGCGACTGGCACGTTTGCAGGTTCGACCTCCGGCGCGCGGACACGCGGGTCGCATTCACCGCCCTGGAACAGAGAGCTGCGTGCGCTAGACACGCACCATCGTGCACGCGCGGCGGGTCGCGTCAGGCGAGCTGGTGGTGAACAAGCGCATCGGATGATCGCGCGGAAGTTGCTTGAACGTGATCTGCGCAGTACCGAACAGCGCATGGACAACACGGCGTGCCGCAACCACTGAACCACTCGCTCTTCATTCGAAGCGCAAGCCTCAGCGCCGCTGGTAGTCCACATAGTCGAATGCGAAGGCATGCCGCGCATCGGCCGCATGCGACTCGCGTTGCACCGGCTCCCACACGGCCGGGTCGATCGGCAGAAAGTAGGTGTCGGCCCGTTCCACGGTGGTGTCCACTTCGGTGACGGCCAGCAGGTCCGCACGCTCCATGCTCAGGCGATAGACCTCGCCGCCACCGATCACGCACAGCTCCTGTGCACCGACCGCCTCGGCCTGCGCAATCGCCTCATCGAGCGACGCCACCGCCTGCATGTCCGCGAACGGCACCTGCCCCGAACGCGTCAGCACCAGGTTCACTCGCCCCGGCAAGGCACGCCCCAGCGACTGCGCGGTCTTGCGCCCCATCAGGATCGGCTTGCCCAAGGTCAGCGCCTTGAAGCGCTTGAGATCGTCGGGCAACTTCCACGGCAATTCGTTGTCGCGGCCGATGGCATTGTTACGGTCGAAGGCGACGATCAGGATAAGTTTCATGCAGCGGACGATATCCCTTCGAACATCAAATCAATGTGTGGCATCACTCGCCAGCCAAGCGATGCTCACACCGCCACCGGCGCCTTGATCGCCGGATGCGGGTCGTACCCCTCAATGGCGATGTCCTCGAAGCGGAACGCGAACAGGTCGGTCACCGCCGAGTTCAGGCGCAGGCGCGGCAGCGCGCGCGGTGTGCGGGTCAGTTGCTCGCGCGCCTGCGCGAAGTGATTCGAATACAGGTGCGCATCGCCAAGCGTGTGCACGAAATCGCCCACGCCCAGGCCGGTGGCCTGCGCCACCATATGCGTCAGCAGTGCATAGCTGGCGATATTGAACGGCACGCCGAGAAAGATGTCGCCGCTGCGCTGATACAGCTGGCAGCTGAGCTTGCCGTTCACCACATAGAACTGGAACAGGCTGTGGCACGGCATCAAGGCCATCTGCGGCAGCTCGCCGACATTCCAGGCGCTGATCACCAGCCGGCGCGAATCCGGGTTGCGCTTGATCTCGTCCACCAGCCATTGCATCTGGTCGATCTCGACACCGTCCGGGCCGGTCCAGCGCCGCCACTGCTTGCCGTACACCGGGCCGAGATCGCCGTTGTCGTCGGCCCATTCGTCCCAGATGCGGACCTGGTGGTCCTTGAGATAGCCGATGTTGGTGTCGCCCTGTAGGAACCACAGCAGCTCATGGATGATCGAGCGCAGGTGCAGCTTCTTGGTGGTGACCAGCGGAAAGCCGTCGTTGAGGTCGAAGCGCATCTGCCAGCCGAACACGCTGCGCGTGCCGGTGCCGGTGCGATCGGACTTCTCGGCGCCGTGTTCCAGCACATGCTGCAGCAGGTCCAGATAGGGCTTCACTTGGCCGCCTCCGCGCCCGCGGTCTGCACCAGCACCGGCTGCAGCACCGGCGCGCGGCGCGACATCGCCAGCAATACCAGGCCGCCGATGATCAACGGCAGGCTCAGGATCTGCCCCATCGTCAGCCAGTTGAAGGCCAGGTAGCCGATCGGTGCATCCGGCACGCGCACGAATTCCACGATGAAACGGAACACGCCGTACAGCAGCGCGAACATCCCCGACACCGCATAGCGTGCGCGCGGCTTCATCGAGAAGGTCCACAGCACCACGAACATCACCACGCCTTCCAGCGCCGCCTCGTAGAGCTGCGAAGGATGCCGCGCAAACTGGTTCAATGCACCGGCGGCGTACTGCGCCTGGAGTTCTGCCGGCAACTTGCCGGCCAGTTCCGGCGCAAGCGGGAAGATCACGCCCCAGCCGGCATCGGTGAACTTGCCCCACAACTCGCCGCCGACGAAATTGCCGAGCCTCCCGAAGCCCAGACCCAGCGGCACCAGCGGCGCCACAAAATCCATCACGTCGAAGAAGTGCAGACGGTGCTTGCGCGCCCACAGCCCGCAGGCGATCAGCACGCCCAGCAGGCCGCCGTGGAAGCTCATGCCGCCCTGCCACACTTTGAACAGGATCAACGGGTTGGCCAGCAGGCTGTCGAACGCATAGAACAGCATGTAGCCAATGCGCCCGCCCAGCACCACGCCGAGCATGCCGTAGAACAACAGGTCGGAAAATCCGTCCATGTCCACACCCGGCAGGCGGCCGCGCAAGATGCGCGAGCGCCCCAGCGCCCAGGCAGAGAAGAACGCGGCCAGGTACATCAACCCGTACCAGTGCACCTGCACCGGTCCAAGCGAGAAGGCGATGGGGTCGATGGCGTGCAGATAGATCATGCGGACCGCGGATCACGAAAAAGCGAGGCGTCTATTCTGACATCTCGCACGCGTTCAGCCTAAGAGCTGGGGACGATCGGGCAGCTCATCTTCATGCTGGGAGCCGGCAGCGGCAGGAAAATGCTCGGTCAACAGCTCGGTCACCGCCTCGATCCCGGCCAGCACCGCCGCCTCGTGCTCGCCATCGCGCAGGAACTTCTGCATGCGCCGGCACACCTCGGCCCACTGCGCCTCCGGCACCCGGCTGCGCAGCCCACGGTCGGCAACCACTTCGATGGCGTGGTCGGCCAGCAGCAGATACAGCAGCACCCCGTTGTTGGCTTCGGTGTCCCAGGTGCGCAATTGCGCGAAGGCCTGCTCGGCACGCTGGCGCGCGGTGTGCCCGCGCCATAGCGCGTCCAGCGGCAAGTCGGCTTCCACCGCCACCATGACCTGGCCAGTATGGGTGCGCTCGCTGGCGGCAACCGCCGCGGCGATCGCGTCCATGCAGCCGGCTGGGAAACTGCGCTGCGCCGAGGGCGCGAAGACATGCCTGAGCCACCGCATTACCAGCTCCCCGAGGCGCCACCGCCTCCCGATGATCCGCCACCACCACCCCAGCCGCCGCCACCGAAACCGCCGCGGCCACCGCCTCCAAAGCCACCGAATCCACCACCGCCCCAGCCACCGCCGCCGACAAAGCGCCCCGGCGAACCGGACGCCAGGCCGGCCAGTAGCCCGATCACCGCAGCACCGGCGCTGGCAAACAACAGCGAGGTAAACAGCAGGGCGGCACCGCCGGCGGCGACGCCGGTCAGCAGTGCACGCAGCGGCCGCGGCAGGGCGCCGAGAATGCCGCGCGCCACCATCGCGACCACAAAACCGATGAACAAGGCCATGATCCAGCCGCCGCCACCCGAGCCATTGCCGGCGCCGCCATCGGCGTGCCCGCTGACCGGCGCCGGCAAGGCCTCGCCCTCGATCAGGCCGGCCAGCGTCGCAGTCGCCGCACTGATGCCGCCTGCGTAGTCGCCCTCACGGAAGCGAGGTGCCAAATACTCCTGGATGATGCGGTTGGCCGTGATGTCGGGGATCGCGCCTTCCAGGCCGTAACCGGGCTGGATCCGCACCCGGCGGTCGTCCTTGGCCACCAGCAGCAACACACCGTCGTCCACGCCCTTGCGGCCGATCTTCCACTGGTCGAACACGCGCTGGGTGTACTGCTCGATCGGCTCCGGCTGCGTGGTCGGCACAATCAGGACCTGCAACTGCGCGCCCTTGCGCTGCTGCAAGACCAGCGCCTGCTGCTCGAGTTGCTGGATCTGGGTAGCGTCCAATGTGCCGGTGGTATCGACCACGGGCGAGCGCAGTGGCGGAATGGCTGCCAGATCCTGCGCCAGCAGCGAGGCCGGCAGCAGCAACAGCGCCAACATCCAGAACACCCGCATGTAGTTCTTCCGCATTCGCAACTCCTGGCTGATTAGCACTGACACTTCATCGGCACTACCTGGCTGATCCTTCTCCCTGCGGGAGAAGCTGCCCCGAAGGGGCGGATGAGGAGGCGAGCGAAGCCTCGTACAGTTGAATAGCATGAGGACTTCGCCCCGTACCCGCCCCCGCTCCGCCACCCAGCCCTCGCTGGCAGCGCGGGCGCTCCAGGGCACGCGCGCCAGTGGCGCGCAAGCCGTGCCTTATCGCCCCGAGCGGAGAGAGGCTTGATGTGCCGCTACTGAAAGTTGGCATTGATCCAACTGACGATCGATGGGTTGCCATCGCAAACCTAACGATTGCCTCGACATGCCGTGCGGCACATTGCGCAGTATTTGGTACTGCGCAAATTCATGTATTTACTGCGCTGGCTGCGGCTGCTGCGGCGCCTGCTGATTGCCGAAATCCACCTGCGGTGCGCGCGAAATCTGCGCTTCGTTTTCCACGCTGAAATTGGGCTTGGGCTGGTAGCCGAAGATCTTGGCGGTGATCACCTGCGGGAACGAACGGATGTAGGTGTTGTACTCCTGCACCGTCTGGATGTAGCGACCCCGCGCCACGGTGATGCGGTTCTCGGTGCCTTCCAGCTGCACCTGCAGATCGCGGAACGACTGGTCGGATTTCAGCTGCGGATAGTTTTCGCTGACCACCAACAGGCGCGACAGTGCGCTGCCGAGTTCGCCCTGCGCCTGCTGGAACTGCTTGAGCGAGGCTTCGTCGTCGGCATTGACCTGGATCTGCCCGACCCGCGAGCGCGCATTGGTCACCTCGGTCAGCACCTGGCGCTCCTGCTGGGCATAGCCCTGCACGGTGCGCACCAGATTGGGAATCAGGTCGGCGCGACGCTGATATTGATTCAGCACCTCCGACCAACCTGCCTTGACTCCTTCTTCCTTCTGCTGGATCGCGTTGTAGCCGCAACCGGACAGCGAGACGGTCAGGATCAGCAACACCAGGGCGCGAATCAGGACGGGCATGCAGGCGATTCCGTTGAAAGAGAGCCGCAGCATGCCACGCGGCGAGTCAAGCCGGCATGCACGCGTGCGCCTGGCAGGCGATTCGGCCAGGCACGATGACGCCCGGCCATCGGCAGAAGCAGTCGCTGCATGCTGCGGTGACAGGTTGATACGTCAGCTGGCGCGATCCGGTGCGTCTCATCGCAACGAAGGTCTCCATGCATCCGCCAATCCAGTCGCCTACAGAAGCGAACTGGTAGCTGCACGTCGCTCAGAGGTCGCTCAGAGGCAGTGCTCTTCAGAACAAGCGCGGCAGCAGGATCAGTCCCCAGCACAGCAGCACATTGATCAGCAGCAGGAACACCGCCGCCGAGCCCATGTCCTTGGCACGGCCGGCCAGCACGTGGCGCTCGGGGCCGTAGCGTTCGATCACCGCCTCGATCGCCGAGTTCAGCAATTCGGCGGCCAGCACGATCAGCAACGGCGCGATCAGCGCAATGCGTTCCAGGCCGGACTGGCCGAGCCATAGCCCCAGCGGCAGCAGCACTGCCGCCAGGCACACCTCCAGCCGAAACGAGGATTCGTGCAGCCATGCCGCGCGCAGACCCTGCCATGACCAGACCGCCGCCTTGAGCATGCGGCGCGGACCGCGCGGCACGTGTCCCAGTTGATCGGCCATGCGTCAGTGCTTCCGGCCGCAAGGGCGTGTCTGGGGACGGCTCGAACGCATGGTGTGGTCACTGCTGGGGAAAGTGCGAATCTTGCACCGTCGTGCAGCGCGCCGCCAGGGCGTGACCAGGCGCCGCAACAGCTGGCGTTGGGCCTGCAAGGCCGTCAGATGCTGCCGCATGGCGCAATCTTTTCCACATTGTCGGTGCAGGCCCGGCGGCACGCTCTGCGAGCAACCCATGACAGGCGCTGCAAGCCTACCGGTTTGCCCTGGGCTTCCAGCCTGTCGCACCATGGTGGTCCGCTTTACTGTCATAGGTTCTTTCGCATGACCAACCATCCCTTGCGCACGCTGCTGTGCGCGCTTGCCTTGTTGTCCGGCCACGTCCACGCCGCCGCCCCGCACGCCGCGCCACAGATACCGGCGCAGGCGTCCAATGCCGCCTGGGAAGACGACATGCGGCGCTTTTCCGATAGCGATGGGCAACAACCGCCGCCCAAGCACGGCATCGTCTTCGTCGGCAGTTCGTCGATCCGTTTCTGGGACACGCTGGCCCAGGATTTCCCCGGCATGCCGGTGATCAATCGCGGCTTCGGCGGTTCGGAGGTGCGCGACAGCACGTGGTACGCCGACCGCATCGTGATTCCGTATGCGCCGCGCCAGGTAGTGCTGTATGCCGGCGACAACGATCTCAACAGCGGCCGCACGCCACAGCAGGTGCGCGACGACGTGCTGGCATTCGTGCAGCGCATCCGCCGTGATCTGCCCACCGCGCGCATCAGCTATCTGTCGATCAAACCCAGCCCCTCGCGCGCGCATCTGCTGCCGTCGATCGTCACTGCCAACCGCCTGATCAAGGACGCACTCGCGCCGCTGCCGCACGTGGACTACGTGGACGTCTACACGCCGATGCTCGACGCCGACGGCAAACCGCGCGCCGAGCTGTTTCGCCAGGACATGCTACATATGACCGCCGATGGGTATGCCATCTGGCGCAAGGCGGTGGCCCCGGTACTGGAGCAGAAGTAACGCCTGCAGGTCGATCTGGCGACGCACTCGCCAGATCGGTCGATTGATCGATTGCGGCAAGCGATCCCGCAGATGCAGCTGTCGTCTGCGGTGGATCGGCGAGGCGGACAGCCTCATGCTACACGGTGGAAAATAGCTGCGTCGTCAATCGCAAACGGCTCCCCAGGCGCACGCAGCGCATCTGCCTCGTTAGCAGACGGTTCCAAACCAGCCAAACCTTATCGATCAGTGCTGCGGGCGCTCCCCCGCGGCAACGGATGAAGACAGACCGCGCGAGCCAAGACTACCGTTAACTCAGGCCACCACCACTGCAACCGAGGTGCCGACCCCGGACTCGCTATGCAGCTCGATCCGCCAGCCGAAGCGATCGCACAGCCGGCGCACGATCGACAGGCCCAGGCCGGTGCCCTGCGGGCGCGTGGGATCGGCGCGGAAGAACGGCTCGAATGCGCGCGCGCGCGCTTCCTCGCTCATGCCGATGCCGGTATCGCGCACGATGATGCGGTCCTGGGTGACTTCCACTTCGATGCTGCCGGTGTCGGTATAGGCGCAGGCGTTGCGCAGCAGGTTGCTGAGCACCACGCGCATTACCCGCGGCGGGGCGAACATCTGCAGGCTGCGGTCGCCGACCATCGTCAGGGACACCGGCTTGTCGCCCAGCAGTTCGCGGGCGCTGTCGACTTCCTCGCTGGCCAGTTCGGCGGCATCGAAGGTTTCGCTTTGCGGGTCGATCTCGGCCTCGCGCGCCAGGATCAGGAAGGCGTCGATCACCGCTTCCATGTCGCGGCCGGCGCGCTGGATCCGGCGCAGGCTGCGCTGGGTGCGCTGCGACAGTTCGTCGTCGGCCAGCGCCATGTCGCTGGCCACTCGGATCACCGTCAACGGTGTGCGCAACTCATGGCTGGCATCGCGGGTGAAATTGCGCTCGCGTGCAACATGGTCGCTGACCCTCTGCCCCAGCGCATGCAGCGCGGCGGCCAATTGCCGGGTTTCACCCTGCAGGTCGGCAGGCAGCCGCTCCGGCTCCAGTTCGTCGACATCCGGATTGCGCGGATCCCACTGCGACACGCGCCGCGCCAGCCAGCTGATTGGCGAGACCAGCCGCTTGGAAATCCGGTAGGTCACCCAGAACACGCCATAGATCGCCAATAGCACCAGCATCGCCGGCACCACCCCGAACCAGAGCGTCAGATGCGCCGCACGCGAGCGTGGGAACACCAGGTACAAGCGCCCCTCCGGGCGTTGGTCGACATACACCAGGGCATCGGCGGCGGCTACTTCGCTGAAGCCGGGCGACAGCCGCTGCAAGGCCGCTGGCGCAGGGTCCCGGCCTTGGCCGGCGGGCGAAAAATAGCCCTGGATGTTGCGTGTATTCGGCGGCGGATTGTTCGGCGCGCTCTTGTGCAGGTGCCAGAAATGCACCGCCTCGTCGGCAAGCACGGTGCGCACCAGGCTGTACTTGATCACGAAGGACAGCAGATAGCCGCCCAGCACGATCGCCAGGCTCGCCAGGGCGACCTGCAGCAGGAAGGCGAGACGTATTTTTCGTGGAAGCCCGTGCGGCATTGCTGCATCCAGGGGAGAGCGCCGGATTATAGGCAACGCTTCCGTAAGCCCGTCGTGCAGCCAGACGGCAGCACGCGGAAGCGACAGGCGAGTGGGCGCCTAGAGGAGGTGACCGGCCGCCAGAACGGCGGCCGGCCGGTGACATCAGGCCATCGGCTGGGCGATGTCGGCGATGCGATAGCCGGCGCTCTGCACGGTGTGCAGCAACGGACGGTCGAACGGCTTGTCGATGATCTTGCGCAGGTTGTACAGATGGCTGCGCAGAGTGTCCGAATCCGGCAACCCGTTGCCCCAGATCTCGCGCTCGATTTCCTGGCGGGTGACCACCCGCGGCGACTCGCGCATCAGGATGGTGAGCAGGCGCAGGCCGATCGGCGAGAGCTGCAGCTCGGTGCCGGCGCGGGTGGCGCGCATGCTGACCGGATCGAGCACCAGGTCGGCGACCTTGAGCACTTCCGAGCCGACCTGGCGGCGCTCGCGGCGGATCAGGGCACGCAGGCGCGCTTCCAGTTCCTGGATCGCAAACGGCTTGGTCAGGTAGTCGTCGGCACCGAAACCCAGGCCGGTGAGCTTGTCGTCAAGCGTGTCGCGGGCGGTCAGCATCAGTACCGGGGTGGACTTGCGTGCGTCGTTACGCAGGCGGCGACACACTTCGATGCCGTCCAGACGTGGCAGCATGAGATCCAGCACGACCACGTCGTAGCTGTTCTCGGCGGCCAGACGGTAGCCGTCGAGTCCGTCCTGCGCATAGTCGACCTCGAAGCCACGGCCTTCCAGGTACTCGCCGATCATTTCAGAGATATTGCGGTTGTCTTCGACGACCAGCACGAGGCCGGACGTTTCCTTGGTCTGACGCATGGACTTTCCTCGGTCTTCAGCTTTGTGAAACATGCCGGATCGGCAGTGGAAAGGGCGTGAAGACCAACTAACGTTCTGTGACGGCGCGCGGTGGCCGCCGGTTGTCAGCGCCCGAGCAACGGACGCAGCGCCGGCCACACCGTTTCCAGCACCTTGGGCTGGGCAGCGGCAGTGGGATGCAGGCCGTCCGCCTGCATCAGGCCTGGCTGCAGCGCGACCTTTTCCAGGAAAAACGGCACCAAGGCGGTCTTGTACTGCCTGGACAGGTCGGCGTAGCTCGCCTTCAGGCGCTCACGGTAGGCGGGGCCGTAGTTTGGCGGCACATCGATGCCCAGCAGCAGCACCTTCGCGCCGGCCTGCTGGCTGAGCTGGATCATCCTTTCCAGGTTGCCCTTGAGCTGGGCCGGGGTCAGGCCGCGCAGCGCATCGTTGCCGCCGAGTTCGATCACCACCACGCCGGGGCGGTGCTTTTGCAGCAGGCCAGGCAGCCGCGTCAGCGCACCGGAGGTGGTTTCGCCGCTGATGCTGGCATTGACGACCGCCGGTGGCGTCGCCATGTCACGCTTGAGGCGTTGGTCCAGCAAGGTGACCCAGCCGGACTGCACCGGGATGTTGTGCGCAGCGCTCAGGCTGTCGCCGACCACCAGGATCGGTGCGGTCGCCACCGGACTTTTGGCAGAGGCAATTCCCGGCGCAAGCAGGGACAGTGTCAGCAGCCACAGGACCAGCGCGCCATATCGCAGTGTTCTTTCACGCATTCGGAGATTCCTCATCGACAGTCTGGCCCCCCGCTCCAGCACCCGCACCGCCATCGACGTCCGCGAGGTCGGCAAGTCCGTCAGCGGACCGGAGGGAACACTCCACATCCTCGACAACATCAGCTTGACGGTCAGTGAAGGCGACAGTATCGCCATCGTCGGCGCATCCGGCTCGGGCAAGACCACCCTGCTCGGCCTGCTGGCCGGACTGGACCTGCCCAGCCGCGGCAGCATCGCGCTCTCCGGCCAGGAGTTGGGCCAGTTGGACGAAGAGGCGCGCGCCGCCTTGCGCGCGCGCGAGGTCGGCTTCGTGTTCCAGAGCTTCCACCTGCTGCCGGCACTCACCGCCGAAGAAAACATCGCGCTGCCGCTGGAACTGGCCGGCCGCGAAGACCCGGCGCGGGTGCGCGAGGTGCTGGAGGCGGTGGGCCTGAGCGCGCGTGCGCGCCACTACCCGCGCCAGCTGTCCGGCGGCGAGCAGCAACGTGTGGCGCTGGCACGCGCCTTCGTGGCCAAACCGCGCATCCTGTTTGCCGACGAACCCACCGGCAGCCTGGACCAGGCCACCGGCGCGCAGATCAGCGACCTGCTGTTTGCGCTCAATGCCACCAGCGATACCACCCTGGTGCTGGTGACCCACGACATGACGCTGGCGCAGCGCTGCAACCACATCTACCGCATCGACAGCGGCCGCCTGCACGCCCAGCCCGGTTCGGCCGCATGAACGTGCTGCGCCAAGCCGCGCGCGCGGTACGCCGCGAATTCCTGGCCGGCGACCTGCTGACCGTGTTCGCCGCGCTGGTGCTGGGCGTGGCGGTGATGACGGCCGTCGGCACGCTGGTCGATCGGGTGACCCTGGCGTTGACCTCTAGCGCGGCCGAAGTGCTCGGTGGCGATCTGGGCGTGACCGGCCGCCAGGAGATCCCGGCCGACTTCGCCGCGGAAGCGCAGCGGCGTGGCTTGCAGAGCACGCGCATGGTCAGCTTCCCCAGCGTGCTGTTCCATGGCGACGCCAGCCAGATGGCCAATATCCGCGGGGTCGGCGCGGGCTACCCGCTGCGTGGGCAATTGCTGGTGTCCTCGGACAGTGCCGGCATGCAGGGCAAGCCTGCGGGCGCACCGCCGCCGGGCCAGGCCTATGCCGATCCCCGCCTGCTGGAGGCCCTGGGCCTGCGCGTGGGCGAACAGCTGGAATTCGGCGCCGGCCATCTCACCATCACCGGCGTGCTGCGTGCCGAACCGGATGCCTCCGGCGAGCTGATGCAGCTGTCGCCGCCGCTGCTGGTCAATCGCGCGGATATTGATGGTGCCGGCCTGCTCGGCCCGGGCAGTCGCGCTTCGTATCGGCTGATGTTTGCCGGTGCGCCGGAGGCCATCGCCGACTTGCGTGCGTGGCTGAAACCGCGCGCCAGCGAATACCGCCTGGTCGGCATCGAGGACACCCAGCGCGGCATGCGCGCGGCGTTCGATCGCGCGGGGCGCTTCTTGGCCTTGTCGGCGTTGCTGGCGGTGCTGTTGTCCGGCGTGGCGACCGCGTTGGCAGCCAACCGCTTTGCGATGCGGCGTATCGACACGGTGGCGGTGTTGCGCTGCCTGGGCGCACGCCAGCGCGACATCCTGGCGATGCTGTCGCTGCAATTGCTGTTGACCGCGATCCCTGCCTGCCTGGTCGGTATCGGGCTGGGCATGCTCGCGCAGGAAGGCCTGGTGCAGGCGCTGGGCAGCCTGATCCCGAACCGGCTGCCGCTGCCGCAGGCCACCCCTGCCCTGGCCGGTGCCGGCATTGGCCTGGTGCTGTTGCTGGGCTTCGGCCTTCCGCCGTTGCTGCGGCTGCGCAACGTGCCGCCGATGCGCGTGCTCAACCGCAGCTTTGCCGCGGTGCCGCCAAGTTCCTTGCTGGTCTACGCCGCGGCATTGGCGGCCACGCTGGCGCTGACCGTGTACGCGACCGGCAACCTGGTGCTGGCCGGCTGGGTGCTGGGTGGCCTGGCCGCATTGGCGCTAGTGGCGATGGCGCTGGGACTGGGCCTGCTGGCCTTGCTGCGGCCAATCCAGCACCGCCTGCGCGGCGCCTGGAAGCTGGGTCTGGCCTCGCTGACGCGGCGCCGCGGGCTGAGCGTGGTGCAGCTGGTCGGGCTGTCGCTGTCGTTGTGCGCGCTGCTGCTGCTGGCGGTTGTCGGCCCCGGCCTGCTCGAACAGTGGCGCGATCGGCTGCCGGTGGATACGCCCAACTATTTCCTGATGAATATCCAGCCCGAGCAGACCGAACCGGTGCTGCAGACGTTGCGCGGCCTGGGTGTGCAGGATGCGGCCGTGGAGCCGTTTTCGACCGGGCGCCTGGTGGCGATCAACGACAAGCCGCCATTGCGCGGCGACCGCGATCCGGCCGACGATGGCGACGGCGACAACCGCCCGGTCAATTTCTCCTGGCGGCATGCATTTCCGCCGGCAAACACCTTGCTGGAAGGCAAGTTCTGGGCGGCCGACAGCACCGCGCCGGAGGCTTCGGTGGAAGAAGGCTGGGCGCAGCGGTATCAGCTCAAACTGGGCGATCGCATCACCCTGCTGCTGGGCGAGCAGCAGCGCAGCTTCACCGTCACCAGCATCCGCAAGGCCGACTGGGACTCGTTCCGGGTCAATTTCTTCCTGCTGCTCAACCAGGGCTCGGTCGGCGATGCGCCGTACAACCTGATTTCCAGCTTCCACCTGCCGCCCGGCAATGCACCCAAGCTGGCATCGCTGAGCCGCGACTACCCCAACATTTCGGTGCTGGACATCGATGCGATCCTCGGCCGCGTGCGCGAGGTGATCGACCAAGTGGCGCAGGCGGTGCAACTGGTGATGGGGTTCAGCCTGCTGGCCGGCGTGCTGGTACTGATGGCGGCCTTGCAGGCCACCGCCGGCGAGCGTCGCTATGACAGTGCGGTGCTGCGCACGCTGGGCGCGCGTCGCGGCCAGTTGCGTGGCGCGGTGCTGGTGGAGTTCGGCGCGCTCGGCCTGCTGGCGGCGACGCTGGCGGTGACCGCCGCCGCGGTGATCGGTGCGGTGGTCGGGCAGAAAGCGTTCGACATCGCGTTGACGCCGGACTGGCCGCGCCTGCTGCTCGGCGGTGCGTTTGGCCTTGCGCTGAGCCTGCTGGCCGGCTGGTCGGGCACGCGACGCATCCTGTCCACGCCACCAGCGTTGGCACTGCGGACCGACTAAGGCCGGGTCGGTTGAACCCGCGGACGGGCGGCGCGCAGGCGTCGCCCGTCCGCGTTCCGTCACACTGCTGCATATACCGGCAGCGCATAAGCACCTTGCCAATCGTACGTTCGCAGCGGCGACCGGACTGCCTACAGTGGTGTGTCCGGCCGCCGGCCCAGGCGGCCATCCGTTGCCGTCGAGGTGCCACCGTCATGGCCAGCGTCACTTCCGCTGCGCGTGCGCAGCCGCCGCGCGATGCGGTTTCCCCACAGCACTCTTCCAGCGTCCGGATCGTGCCGTTCGACGCCCCGCTGGGCGCCGAAGTGATCGGCCTGGATCTGTCACAGCCACTGGATGCAGACACCTTCGCGCGCATCCATCAGGCGCATCTGGACTACCACGTGCTGGTGTTCCGCGAGCAACGCATCACGCCGGCGCAGCAGGTCGCTTTCAGCCGTCGCTTCGGCCCGTTGCAGATTCATGTGCTGCGCAACTTCCAGTTGCGCGGACATCCGGAAGTGCTGGTGGTGTCCAACATCAAGGAGAACGGCGAGCCGATCGGCCTGGGCGATGCCGGCCACTACTGGCACTCGGATCTGTCGTACAAGGACACCCCCAGCCTGGGCTCGCTGTTGCATGCGCAGGAACTGCCCAGCGAAGGCGGCGACACCTTGTTCGCCAACCAGCACCTGGCCTGGCAGACCCTGCCCGACGCGCTCAAGCACGCGGTGCAGGACCTGCGTGCCGAGCACAGCTATCTGGCCAAGTACGAAGAACTGCGTGCGCGCAATCCGTGGCGCCCGGCGCTGACGCCGGAGCAGATCGCCGAAGTGAAGCCGGTGCAGCATCCAATCGTGCGCACCCATCCGGAAACCGGCCAGAAAGCGCTGTTTGTCAGCGAGCATTTCACCACCCGCATCGTCGGCTTGCCCGACGACGAAAGTGCTGCACTGCTGCAGGCCTTGTTTGATCACAGCACCCGCGATGCGCTGGTGTATCGGCATCGCTGGCAGCCGCACGACATGGTGTTCTGGGACAACCGCTCGGTCATGCATCTGGCCGCCGGCACGCCCGATCATCTGCGTCGCCGGCTCAACCGCACCACCATCGAAGGCGATGCCCCGTTCTAGCCAAGGTGCTACCTCGCGCGCGTTTCGCAACACGTAATACGCTGGGAAATGCGCCTTCTTCCTCCCCCCTCGACTGGAGCGCCGCATGCGTTTGACCGTCACCTCTCACGCACGTCCGCAGCGCCGACGTTTTTCCCGACGTGTCGCGCTGCTGCTCCTGGCCGCATTGCCGTTGCTGCATAGCGCGCATGCGCAGGCTGAAGGAAAGCTGCGCATCGCCAAACAGTTCGGCATCGTCTATCTGTTGCTGGACGTGGCACAGGATCAGAAGCTGATCGAGCAGCAGGGCAAGGCCGCCGGCGTGGATATTGACGTGCAGTTCCTGCAGTTGTCCGGTGGCGCCGCCGTCAACGATGCCTTGCTGACCGGTTCGATCGATATCGCCGGTGCCGGTGTCGGGCCGTTGTTCACCATCTGGGACCGCACGCATGGCCGCCAGAACGTGCGCGGCGTGGCGTCGCTGGGCAACTTCCCGTACTACCTGATCAGCAACAATCCGCGCATCAAGAGCATCGGCGATTTCACCCCGCAGGACCGCATCGCGGTGCCGGCCACCGGCGTGTCGGTGCAGTCGCGTTTCCTGCAGCACGCCTCCCAGCAACGCTGGGGCGACAAGGGCACCCACCAGCTGGATCCGCTGCAG
This sequence comes from Xanthomonas sp. NCPPB 1826, assembly GCF_056725285.1. Lineage (NCBI taxonomy): Bacteria > Pseudomonadati > Pseudomonadota > Gammaproteobacteria > Lysobacterales > Lysobacteraceae > Xanthomonas > Xanthomonas sp. NCPPB 1826. The sequence continues at coordinate 1,082,876 of NZ_CM161521.1, read as the reverse complement.
GTCGCCTTGCCGCACCCGGACGCGGCCGCCGCGATCATCCGTGGCCGCACCGAGATCACCGCGCATTTCGCCAGCCCGCCATTCCAGGAGCAGGAACTGGCGCGCAACCCGGCCGCGCACATCGTAACCAGCTCCTACGAGATCGAAGGTGGCCCCTCCTCGGCCACCGTGCTGTATGCCACCGAGAAATTCCGCCGCAACAATCCCAAAACCTATCGCGCCTTCGTCGCGGCGCTGGATCAGGCCGCACGCTTCGTCACCGCGCATCCGGAGCAGGCGGCCGATATCTTCCTGCGTCGCAATGGCTCGAGCATCGATCGCGCGCTGGTGCTGCAGATCCTCAAGGACCCGAAAGTGCAGTTCACCGTGGTGCCGCAGAACACGCTGGGGCTGGGCAAGTTCATGCAGCACAGCGGCGCGATCAAGCAGACCCCGCGCAAGCTGAGCGACTACTTCTTCGACGATCCGCTGATTGCGGGCGGGAGCTGAGCGATGAGTCCGTCCACACCCTTGCTGCAGGTCGATCACGTCAGCTTGGAATACGCCTCGGCGCAACGCGTGGTGCGCGCCACCCATCGCGTGCGTTTCGATGTGCATGAAGCCGACCGCTTCGTGCTGCTGGGGCCTTCGGGTTGCGGCAAATCCACCCTGCTCAAGGCGGTGGCCGGCTTCGTCACCCCACGCGAGGGGCAGATCCGTCTGGATGGCAACGCGGTCACCGGGCCGGGGCCGGACCGGGTGGTGGTGTTCCAGGAATTCGATCAGCTGGCGCCCTGGAAGACCGTGCGCGAGAACGTGGTGTTCGGCCTGCGCGCAGCCCGCAAGCTGTCGCGCGCCGAAGCGCGCGAACGTGCCGACGACAGCCTGGCGCAGGTCGGGCTGAGCGCGTTTGCCCAGGCCTACCCGCACACATTGTCCGGCGGCATGAAGCAACGCGTGGCGATTGCGCGCGCATTGGCGATGCGCCCACGCGTGTTGCTGATGGACGAGCCGTTCGCCGCACTCGATGCGCTGACGCGTTCGCGCATGCAGGAGCAGGTGCTGGAGCTGTGGGAGCAATCGCGCTTCACCTTGTTGTTCGTCACCCATTCGATCGAGGAAGCGCTGGTGGTCGGCAATCGCGTGCTGCTGTTGTCGCCGCATCCGGGCCAGGTGCGCGCCGAGCTCAACGCGCATGCGTTCGGCCCGCACAGCGCCGGCAGCGTGGCGTTCCAGCAGACCGCACAGCGCATTCATCGGCTACTGTTCGACCTGCCCGACGATGCCCTGGATGACGCCAAGGTGGCGCCGCTGCGTCGCCCGGCCGAACGCCAACGCGAGGCGCTGCCATGAGCCGCAGTACCGCCACCGCGCTGCCGCCGCTTCCGCCGGTGCGGGCCGAGTACGAAGTCGCCCTGCAGCCGCTGGACCCGGCATTGGTTGCAGCCGCCGCGCCAACGCGCTGGCAGGCACCGCCTTGGCTGCGCAAGGCGCTGGTGCTGGTGGTGCTGGTCGCGGTGTGGGAGATCGCCGCACGCGTGGTCGGCGACGATCTAATGCTGCCCAGCACGCTGCAGACCGCACGCGCGTTCTACGACGGGCTGCTGTCCGGCGAGTTGCTGCGCCGCGTGGGCGCTTCGCTACGCGTGCTGGCGCAGGGCTATGCGCTCGGCGTGGTGCTGGCCTTCGTGCTGACCGCGCTGGCCGCTTCCACGCGCTGGGGCCGCGACGTGCTCGGCACGCTGACCGCCATGTTCAATCCGCTGCCAGCGATCGCGCTGCTGCCGCTGGCCTTGCTGTGGTTCGGCCTGGGCACCGGCAGCCTGGTGTTCGTGCTGGTGCATTCGGTGCTGTGGCCGCTGGCGCTGACCACCTACGCCGGTTTCCAGGCGGTGCCGGAGACCCTACGCATGGCCGGGCGCAATTACGGACTGCGTGGGCCACGCTACGTGGCGCAGCTGCTGATTCCCGCCGCGCTGCCGGCGATCCTGTCCGGACTGAAGATCGGCTGGGCCTTCGCCTGGCGCACCCTGATCGCCGCCGAGCTGGTGTTCGGCGCCACCTCCGGCCAGGGCGGCCTGGGCTGGTACATCTTCCAGAACCGCAACGAGCTGTATACCGACCGGGTGTTCGCCGGCCTGGCGATGGTGATCGTGCTGGGCCTGCTGGTGGAGGGCGTGGTGTTCCAGGCGATCGAGCGGCTGACCGTGCGCCGCTGGGGCATGCAGCGCTAAGGCGTGACCGCGGGAGCCACGGGCGCAGCGATGCGTGGCCAGGCGTTTTGCCTGGCCACGCTGCAGATGAACGTGTTGCGCCGGCCACCAACGGCCTGAGCCCGCGTGCCGGGCTCATCGGCACGGTCGCGTGCGCTTAACGGGGCTGGCTTATGCTGCCGGCCCCTTACCTGCCGTCTGCCGTCATGCCTACCGCCCCCTTCACTGCCTATCTGTATCCGGTGCTGTTGCTGATCGCCAGCAACGTGTTCATGACCTTTGCCTGGTACGGGCATCTGAAGTACAAGAGCACGCCGCTGATGATCGCGATCCTGGTCAGCTGGGGCATCGCGTTCTTCGAATACTGCCTGCAGGTACCGGGCAACCGCCTGGGCAGCGCGGTGTACTCGGCGCCGCAGCTCAAGGGCATGCAGGAAGTGATCACGCTGCTGGTGTTCGCCGGCTTCTCGACCTTCTACCTGGGCCAGTCGTTGAAGTGGAATCACTGGGCCGCATTCGGCTTGATCCTGGTCGCGGCATTCTTGATGTTCAAGGAATAACGGCCAACCGCAGTCTCGCTCGTAGGAGCGCACCAGGGCGCGACCTCGCAGAAGCGTCCCGCGGCGCGATGGGCCTTATCGGGAATGCCACGTCGCGCCCGGGTGCGCTCCTACGGCATCGGGATGGCTAGTTCGCCGGTTCGACCCACTGCGCGAATACCGCGTCCAACTGCGCGTCCTTGACCCGCTTGCCGTTCTGCACCGCCTCGGCCTGCTGGAACATCGGCATGATCATCGCCATGCCGTCCGGCTTGGTCTTCAGATGCAGGCCGGATGGCGTATCGAGGAACCTTGCCCAGCGCGTGCGCACCTTGGCCCAGTAGCCCTGGGTGCCCTTCCAGTACGCATAGGCCGGGGCGAAATCGACCTCGGTGGTCTTGCGGTAATCGTTGAAACCGAACTCGCGCGCGATCGCTTCCTGGCTGCCGTCGGGCTTGCGCAGCACCTTGGTGTTGAACTGTTCGTGGGTCCAGCCGTTGGGCGTGAGCGTGTGGCGATTGATCACCGCGAGCGCGTTGTAGTCGCTGCGCTTGGTGTACTCGCGGCGCGGCAACGGGCGCCAGCTCAGGTCGCTGGTCCAGGTGGGATGGCCGTCGGCATAGTCCCAGCGACCGGTGCCGCAATAGCGTGGCGCGTCGCTGACCTCGTAGACGCACTGGGTCCAGGCTCCGGTGGTGACTGCCGGCGGCAGCGCGTGCACCGTCCAGGTCTGATCGGCGCTGAATTCGAAACGCTGCGGCGCCTCGTAGATCCAGTCCTGCCGCCAATGCTTGGTCACATGCTTGCTTTTTTCGTCGACCAGCAGATGCTGCAGCACGAGCTTGCGCGGTGAATCCTCCACCACGATCACCACTTCGCTGGCGCCGCTGCGCATGGCCGATGCACGCTCGTAACCAGGCTTGAGCAACACCGTCTCGTCGAAGGCAAAGTCCACCGCGTATTCGCCCTGCATCGCCAGGATGCTCTGCCGATCGCGCTGAGCGTCGGCGGCGGCAATCAACGGCAACAGGCTCAGCGTCAGTGCGATACAACGGGAAAACGTTCGGCTCATCGGAACTCTCGGGAGTGGTTGGAGACGTCAGCAGCGCAGGCGCACCAGCGACGTCGTCATGTCGGATGGGTTGTTGTTATTGGATGTGGCGGAGGCCGTGCGCAAGGCGGCAGCGCGCGCGCAGCAGCAATCGTCCACCGCCACGCGGCCGTCGATGCCCTCTTCGCGCGCCAGGCGTGCGGCAACCTCCGCACCCAGCGCCGACACGGTCGCCAGGCTGGCGACAAACGGCTGCTCGCGGGTGGCGGCGGCCTGCAGGCGCAGCGCGCTCAAGCGCCACGCCTCCCCACGCATGCGCCCGGCCAGACGACGCCACAGCCGCTCGCCGACGCCCAGCTCATGGGTTTCCATCGGCAACGGCGGCAGCCGCGAGACCAGGCGATCCCAGATCAGGAAATCGCTGTCAGGCAGCAGGCAGATGCGCCAGCAGCACTGTCCCTCGGCATCGAAAAACCAGATGCTCTCGCGCACGCCATCGCTGTCGACCTGCCGGCACGCCGCCGCATCCACCGCGTGCTGCCAGCCATCCAGTTCGTTGCCCAATGCGGGCCGGTACAGGCACAGCACCGTGCCCAACGCCGCCAACTGCTGCGGACGCGGCAGCGCGGCGCGGGTGGCACGTGCATGCGGCAACGACGGCAGCGGGCGGGCGATGGGCATGGCCGCTACCAGCTCACCGCCAGGCTGACCGAGGCGGTGCGCCCGGCGCCGGTGAAGCGATCGATCACCGTGCTGCTGGCCAGCGTACCGTTGGGCAGCGCATTCCAGTCCACATAGCGGCGGTCGGCGAGATTGAAGATGCCGGCAGTGACCTTGGCACCGGGTGCGAACTCCCAATGCCCCAACAGGTCCAGCGTGGCGTAGCCGGCCGGGGTGTAGTAGCTGTCCAGCTGCGGGCGACGCTTGCGCGCGACGAAGGTGCCGATCAGTTCCGCCCCCCAGGCATCGCTGTCGAAGGCCACGCCGAGCGTGCCGCGCAGCGGGTCGACCGAGTTGAGCGGAGTGTCGTCGGTGAGATTGTCGCCTTCCGCATACGCCACGGCGCTGTTGAGCGACCAACCCTGCCAGCCGGCCAGTGCACCCAGATCGATTCCGCCGCGCGCTTCGGCGCCCTTGATCACCACATCGTCCACGTTGCGCGACTGGAACAGCATCAGCCCTTCGGCATTGAAGCCGGCCGGCGCATACGATTCGATGAAGTTGCGATAGTCGGTGTAGTACACGCTGACACCCAGATAGCCGACTGCATCGTTGAAACGCAGCCCCAGTTCGCCACCGCGGCTAGCCTCCGATTTCAGGTCTGGATTGGCGATGGCGGTGTAGCGCGCCTGCAGATTGGTGAAGCCGATATTGACGTCGTTGTATGGCGGCGCGCGGAAGCCGTGCGCGTAATTGGCATACGCCGACCAGGCATCCGAAAACCGCCACACCGCACCGAACTTGGGAGACACCTGGGTCTCGTCGATGGTCTCGGCGGCAACGCCGGGATTGTCTTCGCGGAAGATGTCGTCCACCCGCGGCGACAGCCGGAAATAATCCACGCGCACGCCCGGCGTCAGCGACAGCTTTCCATCGAACAGGTGGATCTCGTCCTGCGCATACAGCCCGAGCTTGGTGGTCTCGCTCTTGGGAAAATCGCGCAACGGGAACACGTCCTGACCGACGCGGTTGGTGATTGCGCCATTGGCCAGATTGACCGAGTAGCCATCGCGCTTGGCGCGGGTGTCGGTCCAGGTGCCGTCCAGGCCATAGGTGATGTCGTGGCTGAGCGTGCCGGTGTCGATGGCTTTGTGTGCGTTGACCAGCAGGCCGTACACGCGCTGATCGAAGTTGTGTTCGTTATGACGGCGGGTATTGTTGCCGCGCAGTTCGTCGGTGCGCTGCAGGCTTTCGCTGTCCTGGCGATACAGCTGCCACTGCAGATCGTCGGCCAGCGCCCAATCCAGTGCATCCAGTTCGTGGCGCAGCGAGACGCGCGCGCGGGTCTGATGGTCGCGTCCGTCCTGCGACAGGATGCGCTGCGATGGCGTGGTCACACGCGGGTCGATGCCGGTCAACGCCTCGATGCTGCCGTAGTCTTCGTTGCCTTCCACGGTGAGCTTGAAACGCTGCTGCGCGCTGGGCGCGTACACCAGCTTGGCCAGCACGCTGCGGCCATCGATACGCTGCGGGTTGGCCGCAGTACGGGTGAAATCGCGGCTGCGGTTGTCGCCCTGGTTCTGTGCTTCCTGGCCCTGGCGATGGCTGACCGCCACCATGCCGCTCCAGCGCTCGCCGCCGAACGCGCCGGTGGCACCGGCGAACAGGCCGTTCCAGTCGCCTTCGTAGCCGAACTTCAGGCCGACATAGCTGTGCTTGTCGGCACTCAGGTAATCGGATGGATCCTTGGTGACGAAAGCCACCACACCGCCCAGCGCGTCGGAGCCGTACAGGGAGCTGGCCGGCCCGCGCACCACTTCGACGCGCTTGAGCGTTTCCAGATCGACGAAGTTGCGGTTGGCGTTGAGGTAGCTGCCGAAGCTGAAGGTGTCCGACACCGGGACGTTGTCGACCAGGATCGCCACGCGGTTGCCGTCCAGCCCGCGGATGCGGATGCCGTTGGCGCCGGTGAAGCGGCCGCTGGTGCTGGTCACCGACACGCCGGGCGTGTAGCGGAACAGATCCTTGAGCTCGCGCACCAGTTGGTTGTCCAGTTGTTCGCGATCGATCACATCCACCGTGCTCGGCACATCGACCAGGGCACGCTGGGTGCGCGTGGCGGTCACCTGCAAGCGGTCGAAGTCGTGAACCTCACGCGCGGCATCACCACTGGCGGCGAGGTCGGCAGCGTGGGCACTCAACGGAAGAGCGGGCAGCGCAAGCGACAGCGCGACCACCAGCGGATGCAGGCGAATCATCGGGAACCTTTGAAGGGAAGTTCCCGGCAGCGTGTGCTGCAGACTAGGCCGCGACCGGCCGCCGGGGGAGAGCGTGGGGTGCGCGGACGGCGGCGGCAACGCCCGCGGCAGGCAACCCGATCCCTGCGCCAATGCGCGGAATCGGAGGGTGGAACTTACTTGGTCAGGATGAGCTTGTCGTTGCTGGTATGGCGCAAGCGATAGACGCGGTCGCCATGCTGGATCAGCACTTCGCGACGGCCTTTGAGCAGCGCCTCGCTGCTGATGAGGTCTTCTGCAGGGACGGCGCGCGGCGCAGCGCGGTCGCGCAGGTTGACCGGTTCGGAGCGGAGCAGCACGGGATGAGCGGTCATGATCTGGATCTCCAGTCGGTTGGCCAAACAAATAATAACCATTCTCATTTAATGATCAAGAGCCATTCTCATCTTCTCGACACGACCTTTGCATGGGTTAAACGATTTCGATTCACCGTGCCTATTGAAAAGATCTAGCCACGGGTTCCACCAGCGGTTTTTACGCACGGTGATCGTTGGCCTTGCTGATTACATCGCAGGTGGAAGGCACGCACTGGCAAGCGAAAGCGCGACTGGCATGACGCACCTTGCGCCGCAGAGGTTGGCTGACGTGCACGATCGGTCAGATGCGGCTTCTCGCTTGCTTTGAAGCGCCCGACAAAAAGCGTCGCAGCCAACCGTCCCGCACTTGCGCCCACCGCATGAGGCACCCCTCAGTGCGTCGCCGCCTCCACCCGTGCCCAACCGTCGGCATCGACCTGGGTCAAGGTCTCCAGCGCGCCGAGATTTTCTTCCAGCTGCGCGACCCGGCTGGCCCCCAGGATCACCGTGGACACGTGCGGGTTGCGCAGGCACCAGGCGATGGCCAGGCGTGCGGGCGACTGGCCCAGCTCGGCGGCCAACGCACAGAACGCGCGGGCACGTTCCAGGCGGCGCGCTTCCGGTGCGCCCAGCACTTCGTCCTGCAGCCACTGATTGCCCGGCTGGCCGAGGCGGCTGTCCGCGTCCACGCCGGCGTTGTACTTACCGGTCAGCAGGCCCGAGGCCAGCGGCGACCAGATCGTGGTGCCCAGCCCGCCCTCGCACAGCGGCGCGTATTCGCGCTCCAGCCGGTCGCGGTGCAGCAGGTTGTACTGCGGTTGCTCCATCGCCGGAGCGTGCAGGTGTTCCTGCTCGGCGATGCTGATGGCCTCGCGCAACTGCTCGGCGCTCCACTCGGAGGTGCCCCAGTACAACACTTTGCCTTGGCGGATCAGGGCATCCATGCTGCGCACGGTTTCGCGGATCGGCGTGTCCGGATCGGGCCGGTGGCAGAAGTACAGGTCCAGATAGTCCACGCGCAGGCGCTTGAGCGCGGCATGGCAGGCGTCGATGACATGCTTGCGCGAGAGTCCGCGCTGGGTCGGGCGCGGGCTGTCCACCGCGCCGAAGAACACCTTGCTCGACACGCAGTAACCATCGCGCGGCAGGCGCAGGTCGGCGATCACATCGCCCATCACCTCTTCGGCGCGGCCGCGTGCGTAGACCTCGGCGTTGTCGAAGAAATTGATGCCGTTGTCCCAGGCGGCGGCAATCAGGTTGCGCGCTTCGCTACGCCCGATCTGCTTGCCGAAGGTGACCCAGGCCCCGAACGACAGGGCCGACAGCTGCAGCCCGGTGGACCCCAGACGACGGTATTGCATTGGCAGACTCCAGCAACCTCCGCGGCGCCCTGCCCCGGATCGGCGTGCGCAGTGTAGGACGTGGTGCTGCCGGGGCGACAGGGTTGCGCGGCATCGATGCCGCTCAAGGTCCCATGCCGGCACGCGCACAAGTACAACCGGTTGCTATCGGTTCCGGAAAGAAAATGCGAACAGCCAGATGAGCCGCACGTTCTTCCGGGCGTCCATTCCTGGCGGCATGACAGCTGATGGATGGCTTACCGATTACGTCGGCCACGAAGTCCACAGGCATCGACACGTGCTTGACGCATTGCTTGCCGATCAGCGATAGCAATATTGGGAGCGTGGTGTCGCGTCCGGAGGCGGGACCGTGTGGCGGCATGGATGCCGCCACCGAGCCTCCAGGGACGGATTCACGGCGTGTCCTGACACCGGATGCGGCGCCGCGCTGCCGACCAGCTCACGTACGTGGTCTGCTAGTTTGATGCGAATGCTTCGGTCTGCTGCGGGCGCTTGCACGCGTACCGGCGTGGGACACGCCGCAAGTACGTCCATGTAGGCTCTGGCGCGGCATCCATGCCGCTCAAGGTCCCACGCCGGCACCCGCACAAGCACCACCAGTTGCTATCGGTTCCGGAAAGAAGTGCGAACAGCCAGATGAGCAACACGTTCTTCCGAGCGTCCATTCCTGGCGGCGTGACAGCTGATGGATGGCTTACCGATTACATCGGCCACGAAGTCCGCAGGCATCAACACCTGATTGAAGCATTGCTTGCCGATCAGCGATAGCAATGTTGGAAGCGTGGTGTCGCGTCCGGGGGCGGGACCGTGTGGCGGCATGGATGCCGCCACCGAGCCTCCAGGGACGGATTCACGGCGTGTCCCGACACTGGATGCGGCGCCGCGCTACCGACCGGCTCCGCACACCGATCAATCCTGTGCACGACATCTAGAGTTCCACGCGAATGCTTCGGTCTGCTGCGGGCGCTTGCGCGCATACCAGCGTGGGACACGCCGAAGTACGTCCGTGTAGGCGCTTGGCGCGGCATCCATGCCGCTCCAGGTTCCATGCCGGTACGCGCGCAGGCAGCACCGGTTTTCGTCGACGGCTGAAAGGAAAAGCGGCATCCGGTCGGGTGACCGTGCTTCGGGGTGCGGTCTTTGCGAGCGACGCACGGGCAGCGGATCGACGCCCCCGCCCCATGACCTTGCGCAAGCGCGGCTCGCCCGCCCGCGCGCAGGCAACTGCCCGCGCCCGCCCTGGCTTGCCTGCGGGCCAACGGGCGGGCCCTGAATGCTGCTCGCCTTGCCCACGGTCACCCCCTGCTCTAGGCTTCTCGTTTTGCCGTCAGCAGCCCCGGGGATTGGAATGGTCGAAGGTTTGGGAAGGATCGGTTTCGGCCTGTTCGGTCTGGCGGTGCTCATCGGCATCACCTGGCTGTTTTCGAGCAACCGCCGCGCGATCGACTGGAGGCTGGTCGCCACCGGTCTGGCGCTGCAGATTTCGTTCGCCGCACTGGTATTGCTGGTGCCGGGCGGACGCGATGTGTTCGATTCGCTGGGCAAGGGCTTCGTCAAGGTGCTGAGCTTCGTCAATGAGGGGTCCACCTTCATTTTCGGCAACCTGATGAACATCGACAGCTACGGCTTCATCTTTGCGTTCCAGGTGCTGCCCACCATCATCTTCTTCTCGGCGCTGATGGGCGTGCTCTACCACCTGGGCGTGATGCAGGTGGTGGTCCGCGCGATGGCGTGGGCAATCACCAAGGTGATGCGCGTGTCCGGTGCGGAAACCACCAGCGTGTGTGCCAGCGTGTTCATCGGCCAGACCGAAGCGCCGCTGACGGTGCGTCCGTACATCCCCAAGATGACCCAGTCCGAGCTGCTGACGATGATGATCGGCGGCATGGCGCATATCGCCGGCGGCGTGCTGGCCGCCTATGTCGGCATGCTCGGTGGCAGCGACCCCGCGCAGCAGGCGTTCTATGCCAAGCATCTGCTCGCTGCCAGCATCATGGCCGCGCCCGCCACCCTGGTGGTGGCCAAGCTGCTGGTGCCGGAAACCGGCACCCCGCTGACCCGCGGCACGGTCAAGATGGAAGTGGAAAAGACCACCAGCAACGTCATCGATGCGGCGGCGGCCGGTGCCGGCGACGGCTTGCGCCTGGCGCTGAACATCGGCGCGATGCTGCTGGCCTTCATTGCGCTGATCGCCTTGATCAACGCACCGCTGACCTGGCTGGGCGAGATCACCGGCGCCGCCGCACTGCTGGGCCGGCCGACCAACCTGTCGACGATCTTCGGCTACGTGCTGGCGCCGATCGCCTGGGTGATCGGCACCCCGTGGGTTGACGCGACCACGGTGGGTTCTCTGATCGGGCAGAAGGTGGTGATCAACGAGTTCGTCGCCTACAGCGAGCTGTCGCGTATCGTGAAGGGCGAAGTGCCCGGCGTTGGCCTGAGCGCGGAAGGTCGGCTGATTGCCACGTATGCGCTGTGCGGCTTTGCCAACTTCAGCTCGATTGCGATCCAGATCGGTGGCATCGGCGGGCTGGCACCGGAACGCCGTCACGATCTGGCCAAGTTCGGCCTGCGCGCAGTGCTGGGCGGTTCGATCGCCACGTTCATGACCGCTACCATTGCCGGCGTGCTATCGCATTTCGGTTGAGGCGGCGCGGGTTCATCGGCGTGACGGTCTAATCGCCGCACGCCACGTTTCATTCAGTCATTCAAGTCAAGGGTATTTATGAGTTCGGTCGTCGTTGTCGGGTCCTTCAATGTCGATCACGTGTGGCGCTGTGATGTCCTGCCTGCGCCAGGTGCCACCATCGCCGGTCGCTACAGCACCGGCCCGGGTGGCAAGGGCTTCAACCAGGCGGTCGCGGCCGCACGTGCCGGCGCCAGGACGCACTTTCTGTGCGCGCTGGGCGACGATGCCGGCGGCGCGCTAGCGCGCTCGCTGGCTGCGCACGACGGCTTTGCGTTGATCGCCGAGCCCAGCAATGAGCCGACCGGCACCGGCGGTATCTATGTCGACGCGCACGGCCGCAACACCATCGTGATCGGCGCCGGTGCCAACTCGGTGCTGAGCGCAGCGTTTGTGGACAACCAGCGCGCGCTGGTGGCCTCGTCCGGCGTGTTGCTGGCGCAGCTGGAATCGCCGGCGGAGACCATCGAGTCGGCGCTGGCGCTGGCACGCGAATGCGGCGTGCTGACCGTGCTCAACGCCGCACCGGCCAACGCGCCGACCTCGATCGGCCTGCTCAAGCTGTCGGACGTGCTGACGCCCAACGAAACCGAATTTGCGGCCCTGCTCGGCCGGCACGTCGGCGAACGCATCAATGCCGACGATGTGGCGGCGCTGGACGGCAACACGCTGCATTCGCTGTGCCGCAAGCTGCTGCCGGGCGGTACCGTGGTGGTGACACTGGGATCGGTGGGCGCCTTCATCTCGCATGCGGAAGAACAGCTGCGCGGCGACACGGCCGCGCATTACCGCGTGGGCGCGGAAAGCGCGCAGACGGTGGACACCACCGGCGCCGGCGACGCGTTCAACGGCGCGCTGGTGGCCTCGCTGGCGCAGGCGCCGACTGCCAGCTTCATCACCCACGTGCGTTTTGCCACCCGCTACGCCGCGCGCTCCACCGAAGTGGAAGGCGCCGCCACCTCGATGCCGCGCATGGTGCCCGAACCGGCCGTGTGATCCGCACGCTTCAAGCAAACAACGAAGGCGACCGCAGCGATGCGGTCGCCTTTTGCGTTCAAGGCGTCGGCATCCCATGGGACTGCTTCGATCCACGAACGGCATGTCGAGGCCTGTCCATCGACGGACGCCGCCAGGCCCGCTGCGTCGGAGCTTCGATCGTCTCCATCGGATAGCAATCTGGGCGGCGGTACCTGGCGTGATGCCGCGTCGGGCACCCGTACCCTCATCCGGCGCTGACGCCACCTTCTCCCGACGGGAGAGGAGTTGGGGTGAGGGTACGGTCAGCCAGCAATCTCGCCGCTGCCCTCGCTCTACTAGCCACGCGACCCGCACAGCAACCGCACAAGACCGAAGGCCGGAACTGCTCTCCCGATTCCCGATTCCCGATTCCCGAATCCCCACCCAGCTACAATGCCACCATGCAGATCGGCCCCTACTCCATCGACCCGAAAGTGATCCTGGCCCCGATGGCCGGCGTCACCGACAAGCCGTTCCGGCTGCTGTGCAAACGGCTGGGCGCCGGGCTGGCGGTGTCGGAGATGACCATCTCCGATCCACGCTTCTGGGGCACGCGCAAATCGCTGCACCGCATGGATCATGCCGGCGAGCCGGATCCGGTCAGCGTGCAGATTGCCGGCACCGAGCCGCAGCAACTGGCCGAGGCGGCGCGCTACAACGTCGACCACGGTGCGCAGCTGATCGACATCAACATGGGCTGCCCGGCCAAGAAGGTCTGCAATGCCTGGGCCGGCTCGGCGCTGATGCGCGACGAGGACCTGGTGGCACGCATCCTCAGCGCGGTGGTGCAGGCGGTGGATGTGCCGGTGACCCTGAAGATCCGCACCGGATGGGACTGCGATCACCGCAACGGCCCGACCATTGCGCGCATCGCGCAGGACTGCGGGATCGCCGCGCTCGCCGTGCACGGGCGCACCCGCGACCAGCATTACACCGGCACTGCCGAGTACGCCACGATTGCGCAGATCAAGGCGGCGCTGCAGATTCCGGTGATCGCCAACGGCGATATCGACTCGCCGCAGAAGGCAGCGCAGGTGCTGCGCGAGACCGGCGTGGATGCGGTGATGATCGGGCGTGCCGCGCAGGGGCGCCCGTGGATCTTCGGCGAGGTGGCGCATTATCTGTCCACCGGCGAGCTGTTGCCGCCGCCGTCGTTGGCATTCGTGCGCGACACCCTGCTCGGCCATCTGGAAGCGCTGCATGCGTTCTACGGGCAGCCGCAGGGCGTGCGCATCGCGCGCAAGCATCTGGGCTGGTACGCCAAGGATCACCCGCAGAGCGCCGACTTCCGTGCGGTGGTCAATCGCGCCGAAACGCCGGAAGCGCAGCTGGAACTGACCCGCGCGTATTTCGACGCCTTGATCGCCGGTGTGCCGCCAGCGATGTCGGTTGCCGCCTGAGTTTTCCTGCGTTGTTGGAGCTGCAGTCATGACCGCACCGAGCGACACCCCGACCTATCTGCATGGGTTTTCGTCCACCGAACAGGCACGCCTGCTCAAACAGGCGCGCCTGCTGGAAGCCACGCTGTTCAACCAGATCGACTACAGCGGCGCACGCCGGCTGCTGGAAGTGGGCAGCGGCGTGGGCGCGCAGACCGAAATCCTGCTGCGCCGCTTTCCCGACCTGCACGTCACCAGCGTGGATCTGAGCGAGGCGCAGTTGGGCGCGGCACGCGCCAATCTGGAACGGCTGGCATGGTGCCGCGAGCGCTACACGCTGCAACAGGCCGATGCCAGCGATCTGCCGTTCGAGGCGCGTCAGTTCGATGCGGCGTTCCTGTGCTGGGTGCTCGAGCATGTGCCCTCGCCTGCGCGCGTGCTCAACGAGGTGCGGCGGGTGCTGCTGCCGGGCTCGCCGGTGTACGTCACCGAGGTGATGAACGCTTCGTTCCTGCTGCATCCGTATTCGCCCAACCTGTGGCGCTACTGGATGGCCTTCAACGATTTCCAGCACGACCAGGGCGGCGACCCGTTCGTCGGCGCCAAGCTGGGCAACCTGCTGCTGGCCGGCGGCTTTCGCGATGTGCACACCGAGATCAAGACGCTGCATCTGGACAACCGCGAGCCAGGCCGGCGCAAGACCATGATCGGGTTCTGGGAAGAAGTGCTGCTGTCGGCGGCCGACCAGTTGCTCGAGGCCGGTGCGGTGAACGCAGACACCGTGGACGGCATGCGCCGCGAACTGGCGCAGGTGCACAGCGACCCGAACGCGGTGTTCTTCTACTCGTTCGTGCAGGCGCGCGCGACAGTGTATTGAGCCGGCCGGCTGCCCGGACTTGCTGCGTGCGTATTGCTGGGCGAACCGACTGAGCGAACCTACCGAGCGGCCGGCGCAGGCGTGGCGGCGTGTTCCAGATCGCCGGTCAGCACCGTGCCGGTGGGCTCGTGCCAGATACGGCGCCACATCTGTGCCAGTACCTCACCGATTTGATCGCGCGCCACCGGCGCGCGGTAGGCGGCCTGGATCTGCCGCGGCGTAATCGGTTGCCATTGCCCGTCTTGGCGATGGGCCACCACGAAGTTGAAGTTGTAGTCCGGCTCCAGACCCATGCGCAGATCGCTGAGCATCAGCTCGTCATCGACCAGGCGTGCGCGCATGAAACCGCGATTGAACCAGGTCAACCGGCGCACCGCGTCGAAACCGGCCACCTCGCCCAGGGCCTGGGTGTTGCTGGAATAGCCGCGAAACTGCATCGGCCCCTTGTCGGCCACCAGCGAGCGTTCGCCGATCACATAGCCGTTGGGCGTCATCGCCACCACGCGCCACAGCAAGGTGTTGAGCGGCATCGGCACCGAGAAGCGCGGCGCATCCTTCAAGCCGAGCGCGGCCAGTGCACGGTCCGCTTCCTGGTCGACCAGGTGCTTGGCCAGCAACGACCAGCCCAGGTAGGCGGAGCTGAGCGCCAGCCCGATCACCATCGCGTGCTGCGCGACCGGTCGCGCGCGCGCAAACCATGCCACCGCGCAAGCCAGCAACAGCCATAGCGTGTAGGCCGGGTCGATGATGAAGACGCTCGACCACATTGCCGGATGCGGCTGCAGCGGCCACCACAGCTGGGTCCCGTAGACGGTGAAGGCATCCAGCAGCGGATGCGTGATCAACGCCAACTGGATCGCCCAGAACCAGCGCTTGGGCGCAGTGGCCACGCGCCCGTTGCCGTAACGGCGAAACAGCCACCAGATCAGCCAGCCCAGCAACGGCTGCACGAACAACGAATGGCTGGCGCTGCGATGCACCGTCATCAGCGTGACCGGATCGTCGGTCAGCGGCAGCAATACCAGCGCATCGAGATCGGGCAAGGTGCCCAGTG
This sequence comes from Xanthomonas sp. NCPPB 1826, assembly GCF_056725285.1. NCBI lineage: Bacteria > Pseudomonadati > Pseudomonadota > Gammaproteobacteria > Lysobacterales > Lysobacteraceae > Xanthomonas > Xanthomonas sp. NCPPB 1826. The sequence continues at coordinate 1,067,467 of NZ_CM161521.1, read as the reverse complement.
CGGCGCCGGCCAACAGGGCGGCACGGCGCTGTCCGGCCGGTGCGATGGCGGCAGCGACGGCGCCACCAAGAACGATCTGGGTCAATGAATCCATCGGCCGATGCTAGCAGGACGGGCATCGTCCAGTGCCATCACGTGCGTTCTGGCCGGCCGGCAGTCAGCCAGCAGCCGCGGTGCTCACATTGCGCTGCGGCTCGCGGTCGAAAACGACGCTGCAGCCGCCGTCCGCAGTCCTTGCGCCAGGACAGCGAACGCTGCACGCCGCGCACATCCGATGGCACATACCGGCAGCTGCGGTCTGCCGGCAGCTGCTGCGCCTGACCAACCTCACGCCGCGCGCTGCTGCGCGGCATGAGGTTGCGGCGCCAGTTCGGCCAGCACGTCGCCATGATGGTTGACCAGTTGCAGTGCGCCGGACTGCGTCTCGCGCAGCGCCGTCAGGCTCTCCACCCAGTCGCCGGTGTTGGCGTAGAGATGGCCGGCCTGCATGCGCAGTGCGGCGCGATGGATATGCCCGCAGACGATGCCGTCCAGATCGCGGCGCACCACATCGGCCAGGCCGGCCGCCACGAAGCGGCCGATATAGCGCTCGGCCGCGCCGCTGCGGCGCTTGAGAAACTCGGCCAGCGACCAGTAGCGCATGCCCAGGCGCCGCCGCAGACGATTGGTCAGCTGATTGCCGGTGAGGATGCGGTAGTAGAGCCAGTCGCCGAATCGTTCCTGCAAGCCGCCGAAATGGGTTTGCGCATCGTAGTCGTCGCCATGGGTGACCAGCAGCCGGCGGCCGTCCAGCAAGGTGTGGACGCTGCGTCGGCGCACCTGCATGGCCGGCATCACCAGGCCGCAGAAGCGGCGGATGGCACGGTCGTGGTTGCCGGGCACGTAGATGATCTCGGTACCGCGCCTGGCCTGCGCATGCAGGGCGGCGATCACCTGCTGATGCGCCGCATCCCAGACCGCGCGCCGCTGCGACATCCACCACAGGTCGATGATGTCGCCGACCAGATACAGGGTCTGGCAACGCTGGCGGCCGAGGAACGCGGCGATCTCGGCGGCATGGCAGTGCCGCGAGCCCAGGTGCAGGTCGGACAGGAACAGGGCGCGGACGGGAGGGTGCAATGTGGACACGTGCATGCGGACATCTCCAGGGCAAAATCTCGGCGCCGCGATCGGGCGCTGCGCAGGCAGGTTGCGTGCGCCGCCCGCAGGCGTCGGCAGCGCGCTGACGCAGATGCGCGCGCAGCAAGCCGCGGCGGAGCGCTGCAATCGGGCACCCGCATCCCGGCTCGTGGTCGCCATGGCAGCCATGCGCCCTCGCACCGGCACACTGTCCAGCGACATCGCGCATTCCTCTCCAGCGGCGTGGCTGCACGCAGCCATGCCGCCAGGCACGCGCGCATGCTGACCGGTCAGTACGACCATTGCATGGCAAGCTGACGACACCCGGATGACCGTGCAAACCCCCGCCACGACACGGGTTTAACGCCACAGCGGGCTGTTCAGGCGCACAATGCACAGGGTTGTCGGACGGTGTATCATCCGCACCCATCTTTTCATCCGAATCAAGGGATATAAGCCTGATGTCCAGCTACCTGTTCACCTCCGAATCGGTCTCCGAAGGCCATCCGGACAAGATCGCCGACCAGATCTCCGACGCAGTGCTGGATGCCATCCTGGCCCAGGACAAGCGCGCCCGCGTGGCATGCGAGACGATGGTCAAGACGGGCGTGGCGATCGTTGCCGGCGAAGTGACCACCAGTGCCTGGATCGACCTGGAAGCGCTGACCCGCAAGGTCATTCTGGACATCGGCTACAACAGCTCCGACGTCGGCTTCGACGGCGAGACCTGTGGCGTGCTCAACCTGATCGGCAAGCAGTCGCCGGACATCAACCAGGGCGTGGATCGCAAGAACCCGGAACAGCAGGGCGCCGGCGACCAGGGCCTGATGTTTGGCTACGCGACCAACGAGACCGACAGCCACATGCCGGCCGCGATCCATCTGTCGCACCGCCTGGTCGAGCAGCAGGCCAAGATCCGCAAGAAGAAGAACTCAGCGCTGTCCTGGCTGCGTCCGGACGCCAAGTCGCAGGTCACCCTGCGCTACGAAGACGGCGTTGCGACCGCGATCGACGCGGTGGTGCTGTCGACCCAGCACGATCCGGGCATCAAGCAGAAGGATCTGGTCGAGGCCGTGCGCGAGGAAATCCTCAAGCCGGTGCTGCCGGCCAAGTGGCTGCACAAGGGCACCAAGTTCCACATCAACCCGACCGGCAAGTTCGTGATCGGCGGGCCGGTGGGCGATTGCGGCCTGACCGGCCGCAAGATCATCGTCGACACCTACGGCGGCTGGGCGCGTCACGGTGGCGGTGCGTTTTCCGGCAAGGATCCGTCCAAGGTCGATCGCTCGGCAGCCTACGCGGCGCGCTATGTGGCCAAGAACGTGGTGGCTGCCGGCCTGGCCGACCGTTGCGAAGTGCAGGTCTCCTACGCCATCGGCGTGGCCGAGCCGACCTCGATTTCGGTCACCACCTTCGGCACCGGCAAGATCGCCGACGAGCAGATCGAAAAGCTGATCCGCAAGCACTTCGACCTGCGTCCGTTCGGCATCATCCAGATGCTCGACCTGATCCACCCGATGTATCAGCAGACCGCGTCCTACGGTCACTTCGGCCGCAAGCCGAAGGACTTCTCCTACACCGACGCAACCGGTGCGCAGCACAGCGCCACCGCGTTCTCGTGGGAAAAGACCGACCGCGCCGACGCCCTGCGCGCCGACGCCAAGCTGAAGTAAGCCAGCTGCTCCTGCGGGAGCGAATATAGTGAATTGCACATGGGCCGCTGATGCGGCCCATGTGCGTTTTGGCGGAATGGATGTTTCCAATGGAGTTCCACGGATAGATTCACTGCGTGTCCGGTTTTTTGATGCGGCCACCGCCTGCTGACGAATCTCCGTGTTGGACGTCTAGTGGGGTTGTGCGAATGCTCCGGTCACTGATGCTTTGTTACTGAGGGCTTCGGCCATTGAAGGCGCTTGCACGCGTAGTGTCTGCCGATCAGCAGTGGCAATACTGGGAGCGCGGGGCCGTGTGGCGGCATGGACGCCGCCACCGGGCCTCCAGGGGCGGATTTACGGCGTGTCCCGACACCGGATGCGGCGCCGCGCTGCCGACCGACTCCGCACACCGATCGATCTTGCGCACGACATCTGGCGTTTTCATGCGACTGCTTCGGTCTACTGCGGGCGCTTGCACGCGTACCAGCGATCATTGTCGGCGGCTGATAGAAAAGCGGCGGCTGGTTAAGTGATCGTGGTTTGGATCGTGTTTCCTTCTCCACTACTCAAAGACCAAGTGTTGAGGTGATCTCGACGACCTGGCCGGCCCAATCCGCAAGCGCCACGTCTGCTTGAAAACATTGCTTGCCGATCAGCAGTGGCAATGCTGGGAGCGTGGTGTCGCGTCCGGGGGCGGGACCGTGTGGCGGCATGGATGCCGCCACCGAGCCTCCAGGGATGGATTTACGGCGTGTCCCGACACCGGATGCGGCGCCGCGCTGCCGACCAACTCCGTACTCCGATCAATCTTGCGCACGACATCTACCCTCTCCATGCGGATGCTTCGATGAGCTGAAGGTGCCTGCACATCGCAGCCCCGGCATTGCGTTCAAGGCTCACGTTGCAACTGTTGCTCCAACGCCTGAGCGAATGCCTTCAACGGACACGCCATCCGTTGCTCGCCCGTGCATAGACCCAAGGCCAGTTCCTGCTGCAACGGCGGGTGCGCCAGATCCAATGGCGCCAGCGTCCGCAGTTGATCCAGCGATTGCGCAAGATACTTCGCACGCACCACCTGCTGCCCATTCGGTTCGCGCCATAGCTCCAGCAGCAATGCGCCACCCGGCGGCGGATCGTCGGCGCCGTAGCCGGGGAGATGAAAGTGCACGCCCAGCAAACTGCTCAACGCGGCGATATGCGTGTCGCTGCCAACGAAGACCGAGACCTTTGGCGCCTGCACATCGCCGAAGCGCTGCAGCACTTCACGCGCCAGCGGTGCGCCCGAACGTGAAGCCATGTAATGCGGACGTGCGTAGATGTCGAACAACAAGGCATGCAGGCGCGAGACCTGCGTCAGCCGCTCGGGTGTGGCGCGGCCCCAGCCGACCTGCGACAGCGGCAGGCCTTCGGCGTATTGCAGCAGCAACACCTCGCCGGTGCCGGAGGTCAGATCGATCGGCCCACCCAGGGCCAGGCCGCGCCCGTTGGCCGACGGTGCCAGCGTGGACGGCATCTGCGCAAAGTCGCAGGGCGTGCGCGTACAACCCAGGATCTGCTGCATTGCCTGCAACTCGGCTGCGTGCCCTCGCAGTAATGCGGCGGGGCCACCGGTTTGCTTTTCGATCGCCGCAACCGCCGCCGTGCCATCGAACGGCACCGCGCCGGCTTCGATCGGGCGGAACAACGGATCGTTGCTGCCGGCCTGGCGATGTCCGGCGACGATCCCGCAGCCTGGTGCCAGCGCCTCGGCCAGCAAGGCGCCGCTGTCGATGGTGCGCTGATCGGTATTGGCCCAGACCGACACGCTGCCTGCTGCCGGGCAGCCGCTAAGCGGCAACACGCCCTGCTGCGCCAGCCATTGACGCAGATAGTCACCGCTCAACTGCACGCCGATGCGCCCGTGCGGCGTCAGCAGGCTGGCCGGTGTGGACCATTGCGGCCAGGGCGCGTCGGCATAGTGCGCTGCGGCGGCTTCGCCCTGCAGCGGTGCGCGCACGCCGTGCCGGAAGACAGCCACCACGCGTTTCAGTTGCGCGGTCTGCGCGATTGCGGGCGGCCCGGGCGGACGCGGCGTGCAGCCGATCAGCAGCAGCGCGCCGAGTGCGAGTACCGGCATCCGCCATCGTGGACGAAGCGCTGTCGTCGAACGTGGCCTGACGCCTGCGTGCAACGGCGCGACGATCCTGCACGACGGCAACGACGCGATCCCCATCGCGTCGCTGCCGTCATCGCCTGCGGGCGTCTGTTCACCACCCTGCCCCGTTTTCTTCGCTTGCCTGAAACCCATACCTGTCGGTCATCCGGTTGTTCATCGCGGAATTTACCGGGCCAATGTGCAAGGCAGACGACACCTGGCGGAACTTATCCAACATGTCCGGGAAGCTGCCACGCAGCGATGAATGCTCCTAAGCAGTCGCACGGTTGCGGTGCCAAGAGCGGACAACACAAGAAAGCTGGCGGTCGTCAGGTGGGTGCGGAGGGTGCGCTCAGAATCGAAATGTACGAATAGGTCCATACCGCTTCCGAGCACCGGCAGCGCCTCACCTGACGGCGGCGCAGTCGGTGTGTTGGCCGCTCGAAGCTCGGCATCAGCCTTGTACACCCGCAACTCACCGCATGGTGCGCCGCTTTGAGTAGATCCCCCGCGCACCGACCATCAGGACGCACTGCGCGAGGCCGCGCCGCGCTGACATGAGGTGGACCGGCATCCATCCATCGACACACGCCTGCGCAGCGCGCCAGCTATCTGGGACCGTCGTGCTCCTGCGCCTGCATGCGACTGTATGCGTGCAGATCGGCCCGCACTCAGGTGCGCAGGAAGATTTCCACGCGTCGGTTGAGTTGTCGCCCGCCGGGGTTGTCCTGTCCATCCAGCGTATTGGGTGCCACCGGTTGCGATTCGCCATAGCCTTTTGCGCCGGCCGACTGCGCGGCACCGCGGGTGCGTAATGCGGCCAGCACCGCCTCGGCGCGGCGCTCGGACAGCGCCTGGTTATAGGCATCGCTGCCCTTGGCATCGGTATGCCCCCGAACCTCCATGTCCTTGGCGCTGACCTTGCCGAGTGCGGCCGCCAGCACGTCGAGCACGCGCGCGGCGTCGGGGCGAATCTCGGCCTTGTCGAAGTCGAACAGGATGCGCTCGTTCAAGGTGATCAGATAGCCGCACGGTGCGCCGGGAAGTGCGAACTTCTGCAGCAGCGGGAAGCGCCCGGCCGGCGGCACCTTCGGCAGCGGCGGCATGCGCACTTCGCGCGGCGGGGTACCGACGGTGCCGGTGCCATTGCCGCGGTTCTGCACCAGCCCGTCCGGGCCGTTCCAGGTTCCCGAGCCGTCGGCGTTGATGGTGATCAGACCGCGCGGGCCGTTCCAGGTACCGCTGCCATCGCCGTGGTTGTCGACCAAGCCGCTCTTGTCGCTGTTCCAGGTGCCTGCCCCCTTGCCATCCAGACTGATCAGGCCGGCCGGGCCGTTGTAGGTACCGGCACCGCTGGCCTGGACCTGGACGATCGCGTCGTCGCCACCGGCGCCGCTGGCATTGATGGTGCCGCTGCCGTCGGCATTGACGCGGATCAGGCCGCCGTCGAAGTTGGCGGTACCGCTGCCATCGGCCTTGAGGTCGAACAGCCCGCCGTCGCCGTTGCGCAGCAGATTGCCGTTGGCATCGACACTGGTGATGCCGGCGTCGTTGATCAGGCTGCCGCCATCGCCGCAGCGTGCCGGCGTCACGCTGACGCCTTCGATCGGGTCGAGAATGTCCTGCAGCGAGGCCTCCAGTGCGCGCTGCGCCGGGGTCACGCCGGCAATCTCCGGCACCACGATCGACGGGATGGCCGGGAACTCGGGCACCGCTTCATCGGCGACCGGTGGCGATGCGGACGGAGGCGCTGCGGTCTGCGCTGCCGGGGGCGTGGCGCCCGCAGGGTCGGCTGGCTCGCGTTGACCTTCGCCGCGGCCGCAACCGGCCAGCAGCAAGGGCACCCAGATCACTGCCGACAGCGTCTTGCGCATTGCGTCTTCCCTGGTTCGAGCGTGTTCGAGAACCGCCTGATAGCACGGGCCAGGTAAACAACGCGCTAAACGCGGCCGACGCGACGACTGCGCGACCGTCAGGCAGTGCGGTCGGTGCCGGGATCGGCATGCTCGTGTACTCCGGCTCCTGCGCGTCGTCGCACCCACCGGATGACCGCGCGTTGCCCAGGTTGGCCGGCCCAGTCGTGAGCAATCGCAACGCCGGGAACTGGAAAATGGCGCGCATTGGCAGCGGCAAACTCCACACCCCGCGGTGCGTGACTAGCAGCCACGCCTTCCACTGATGGTGCAGCGCACTCAGAACGTCGCCGGCGCCCCAGCCGGACGCGCGGCCTGCGCCTGGTTTGTGTCTGCCGCTTCGGCTTGCAGCTGCTCGTGCAGGATGCGGCGGATTTCCAGAATCGCCTGCGGGGTTTCCTGCACGCTGTGCCAGGAGGTCACCACCAGCTCGGACTCGGCACCGTCCAGATGCGCGCTGCGATACGGCACCAGGCCATCGTCGGAATCGGCCAGCGGCACCTGCGGTTTTTCGCGTCCGACAATGGTGTGGTAATGCACCTGCGGGGAGATCGGCAGGTCCATGCTGGCGCGTACGAACGGGTCGGTATCGCGCAGGTTGTCGATGCTGGTCGGCGGCAGCAGGCGCCGCTTGCGTCGCGGGTCGTCGCCCTGCGCGCGCCGCTCGCTGCTGGCCAGATCCTGAAACACATCGCCGAAGCGATCCAGCAAGGCGATCGGCAAACGCACCAGGCGGCCGACGAAGCGCCCGAGCCCACCTTCGGCCAGGGGCGTGCCGCGGTGCGGCGCGGCGATGAAGATGGCGCGGTCGACCTGCGGCATTGGCGAAAAATGCAGCAACGGCGACAACTTCGCGCGCACGCGTGCGCCGCGCTCGCCGTCCAGCCGGTAGTTTTCCAGCAGGGAATTCCACAGGCGCTCGCCCGACGAAGACACCAGCAGGCGCCCGATCACCCCGCCCATGCTGTGGCCGATCAACACCATGTCGTGCGATGCGATCGCCGTGCCGGATGGATCGAAGTGCTGCAGGCTGCGCTCCACCAGAGCCTGGATTTCGGCGCGGTTGACCGCTACCGGCGCATTGGTGGGGTAGTACACCTGCCAGATCTGGTAGCGCTGGCGCAGCGCTTCATCGCCCATCACTTCGTTGGCGACATTGACCCAGGCTTCCGGGCTGCTGGCAAGGCCATGCAGCATCAACAGCACGCGTCGGTCCGGGTCGTAGGGCTGCATCAGATACAGGTGCGGGCGGTCGATGCCGCGCGCGCTGCCCAGCATCGACCGCAGGGACTGCGCGGCAAACCCGGACCTGGCCAACCACAGGCCATACGCGGCAGTGAAGTTGGCCGCCAGCGGCACGCGCTGGCCATGCAGTACCACTTCGTTCTGGCGATACGGATCGTAAGGCACCACGGTGACGGCACGACCGCGCAGCACCGCATCCAGCGTATCGCCCTCGAAGCGCAGCAGCAGCGTTGCCGGTGCATACGGCATCTCGCTGAAGGTGGGCAGCGGACGCTCCGGTGTCGCGACAGCGGCGGCAGATTGTTGCAAGGCCAGTCCGGCAGGGTCGCCGACCACCTGTGGGTCCACCTCGGCCACCAGTTCGGCGCCGAAGCCGTCGCGTCGATATGTGCTGCGCAGCCCATCGAAGCGCAATGCCGAGGCGGCGAAGATCGCGCGCGGCGTGTTGCCGCCGCCCGGCAACCGATACGCTGACATATCGATACCGACCTGCCAGCGGCCTATGCTGGTCGGTTCGCGCTCGCTCTGGCCGGTCTGCTGCGCGCGTGCGAACAGGCGTTCGATCACCTGCTGCACGGCGTAGTTGTAGTAGTCGCGCACCTGCGTCTGGCGATTTTCGAACGCACGCGCACTGGGCGCCCGATCGGTGAAAAACAGATACGCGTATGCGTGCCGCGCGGCCTCCAGCCAGGCGTCGACTGCGGCATCGCTCATGGTTGTCGGGTCGCGCCCGCCCAGCGCAACCGCATGCGCGGTCCATAGCTCGGCCTGCGTTGCCAGCCGGCGTTCATCGCCGATGCCTGCGACGGTGGCGAGTTGCTGCAGGCAGGGCAGCGGGTCGCTGCGGCAGGCCTTGGGTTGCAGACCGGCCACCTGCACCGTCTCGCCGCTGGCCTGGCTCAACGCGCCAGTGCTGAGCACATCGCCACGCGTGCGCGCGATGAAGTCGCCGCTGCTGTGCGATTGCACCGTGACCATGGCGCAGCCACTCAGCCACAGGCTCGCCAGTACACCCGCCAGCACTGCAGAGGTACGACATCCACGCAGGCAAGCCTTCACCGGGGTGCGCTCGCGGTGGCCCCAGGCGCCGGTGCCTGCGGCATGCCGGCGCGGATGCGCTCGGAGAAATCGGCCGCCTTGTCGGCGGCGATCGCACGTGCGGTGAAATGCCCACGCTGCTTCAGCGTCGCGAAGTCGTAGCCGGGCATCAGCCCATCGTGATCGTAGGCGTATTCGTCGGCGTAGCCGGACAGCAGCAGGCGATGATCCAGCGGCAATGTGGGCTGCAATTGCCGCGCCAACGCGAACACGATCGTGGTGCAGTTGCTGGTGAGCGTGTTGTAGAACGCCGGCGCGCGATTCAAGTCGTTGGCCAGGCCCACGTAGCCCATGAACATGCGGCGCAGCCCGGCTTTGGGAATCGCCAGCCGATACAGATACATGTCCTCGCCGCGCACATTGGTGCGCACGCGCAGGATGTCGCGCTCGTCGGCGGCTACCAGGGTCTCTTCGAAACTGCGGAAAAATCCGCCCAATGCCGAGAACGACTCGTCGCGCTCCTTGCGGATTTCCAGCGAGAACACCACGTGCGAGCCGTCGTCGAAACCGAACGACACCAGGGTGTGCGCGATCGCCGGGCCCATCCAGTACGACAGCGCCAGATCGGCGCTGACCAAACGGTCCAGATCGTACTGGCGGGTTTCCCAGCGCGGCTGGTAGTCGGTTTCACTATGCCAGTCGAAATTGCGCACGTTGTGCAGCGTGACGATGTTGCCGTGCACCTCGGGCTGCAGGCGCTGGGCGACATCGTCGGCCCAGTCGCGGTCCTGGCTGGGCTGCATCATCCACCACGACACCGCCAGCACCGCAAATGCCGCACTGAAGATGCCCACCAAGGCCCAGTTCTCGCGGCCACGGCGCAAGCCCCACAACGCCGCGATTGCCATCGCGCACCACGAGCCCACCCACGCCGCGCGCACGAACGCGTTGCCGGTCAGCGCGAAGTAGATCGCCAGCCCGCCCCAGAGCGCTGCCAGCACCAGCGCCACCCGCAACGCCCAGCGCCCGATGCGCGAACGCGTGGCCGGTTTCATCGGGTGCCGCCTTCCGGTACCTGCATGCCCAATGCGTGCATCAACAGATCGGCCGAACGATGGGCGAGGCGTTTGCGTTCGGATTCGTCATTGCCGCGCAGGCAGCTGCCCAGCATGTCGATCACCAGCAGCAGCTGTTCGTCGTCGACATCGGCGCGGCACAGGCCGGCGTCGCGGGCGCGATGCACGAATGGCAGGAAGATGCTCACCACGCGCCGGTCGGCGGTTTCCACCGCCGGGTGCGCGCGTTCGATGGAACGCCAGAAATCCACCAGCGGCGCGGACTGGGCGATGTGCTCGGCCACGTCGTGCAGCAGCACGGCCAGTCCGTCCGGGCGCTCGGCCAGATCGGCGGCCAGCCGCTCCAGGCCGTCCAGGCCGCGGGTCATCAGCGCGGTCATCAGCGCGAGCCGGTCAGGGAAATTGCGGTACAGCGTGGCGCGGCCAAGGCCGGCACGCTCGACCACCAGCTCCAGCGGGGCATTGACGCCGTGTTCGCTGAACACTTCGTCGGCGGCATCGAGTATCTGCCGGCGGCGCAGCGCGGCATCAGGGCGGGAAGTCGTCATCGCGGCATTATCGGACAGATTTGTCCGGTTACACCAGAGTCCGCTTGCCGATTCCGCACCCTCTCCGACCAACGGTCGGATCGGGCGGTCTGATTCGACCGTCTGATCCGATCGTCGTAGCGCCGAACCGGATCAGCCGGTGTTCTGCACGCCTTGCGAGACGCCGTTGACGCAGGCGACCAGCGCGCGCAACAGCTCGTCGTCTTCGCCATCGGTGGCACGCCAGCGTTGCAGCAGGTCCACCTGCAGCACGCTGATCGGGTCGATGTAGGGGTTACGCAGGCGGATCGACAAGGCCAGCCGCGGGTCGTGCTGCAGCAGCGACTGCTGGCCGGTCAATGCCTTCACCCAGCCTTTGGTCAGCGCCAGCTCGGCGCCGATGCCCGGGAAGAACCGCTCGTGCAGTTCGCCCGACAGCCGCGAGAACAGCTCGGCGATGGTGAGGTCGCCCTTGGACAGCACCATCGCCACGTCGTCGAGAAAGGTGCGGAAGAACGGCCAGTCCTGCGCCATCTCGCGCAAGGTGTCTTCGTGCCCGGCATCCACCGCCGCCTGCAGGCCGCTGCCCACGCCGTACCAGCCCGGGATCACCGCACGCGCCTGGCTCCACGCGAACACCCACGGAATCGCGCGCAGGTTGGACAAGGCCGCGTCCTGGCCGAGCCGGCGCGACGGGCGCGAGCCCAGCGTCATGCGTTCGATCACGTCGATCGGCGTGGCGCGGCGGAAGTACTGCATGAAATCCGGCGCGCCAACGAACGCGCGATACGCCACGGTGCTTTGTTCGGCGACCAGGTCCATCACCGGCCGCCAGCGATCCTCGCGCGGCTCGGGCGCACGCGGACGCAGGCTGGACAGCAGCACCGCGCCGGTCATCTGTTCCAGCGAGCGCAGCGCCAGGGCACGGATGCCGTACTTGCGATGGATCACCTCGCCCTGCTCGGTCACGCGCAGCCGGCCATCGACACTGCCGCGCGGCGCGGCATCCAGCGCGCGGCTGGTCTTGCCGCCGCCACGTGCGATCGAGCCACCGCGGCCGTGGAAGAAGGTCAGCCGCACGCCCAGCTCGGCGGCGGCTTCGAGCAGTTCCACCTGCGCGCGCTGCAGCCCCCAGCGCGAGGCGGTGATGCCGCCGTCCTTGCCGCTGTCCGAATACCCGAGCATCACCATCTGCGTATCGCCGCGCGCGGCCAGGTGCTGGCGGTAGACAGGGTCGGCCAGCAGATCCTGCACGGTGCCGGTGCCGCCGCGCAGATCGTCCACGGTTTCGAACAGCGGCACGATATCCAGCGGCACTGCGCCGGCGTCGTCGACCAGGCCGCCACGGCGCGCCAGCGCCAGCACGGTGAGCACGTCGGCGCGGTTGTGCGCCATCGAGATGATGTAGCTGCCCAGCGCATCGGCGCCGTGGCGGCTGCGCGCATCGGCAAGCGCGGCAAACACCGCATCCAGCCGCGCATTGCCTTCGTCATCCACGCGCGGCAATGCCTGCTCTCCGGCTGCATACGGACCGAGCAATGCAGCGCGCTGCCTGGCATCCTGTTCGTCCCAATCCGCCTGGCCGAGTGCGTCGGCCACTGCACGTGCATGCACGCTCGATTCCTGGCGCACATCCAGCCGCGCCAGGTGGAAACCGAAGGTGCGCACACGCCACAACAGGCGGCGCACCGCGAACCAACCGGCGTGCAGGCCCTTGTTGGCCTGCAGGCTGTCCAGGATCAATTGCAGGTCGTGTTCCAGCTCGGACGGGCTGGTGTAGGCACCCGCGGCATCGTCCAGCGTGGCCTGCAGGCGCGCGCGCATCAGATCGTTGAGCAGCCGGTACGGCATGTCGCCGTGGCGCGGACGCGAGCGTGCGGCGTCCTCCGGCAACAGCGCGCGGTAGCGCTGCAGTTGCTCGCTCAACGCCGGGCTCACCGCCACCAGCGTGGTCGACTGGCTGAGCAGGCTGGCCAGTTGCCAGAGTTCCTTCTGATAACGGTCCAGCACCGCACGCCGTTGCGCATCCAGCGTGCCGGCGATGGTGACGGCATCCACGTTGGGGTTGCCGTCCATGTCGCCGCCGACCCAGGTGCCGAAGCGCAGCAGCCGCGGCAGGGTCGGCACGCTGCCGTAGGTTTCTTCGATGGCGTGTTCGAGGGTTTCGTACATCACCGGGACCACGCGATACAGCACCTGGGTGAGATAGAAGCCCACATGCTCGCGCTCGTCCTCCACGGTGGGGCGCACCGGCGAGGAGTCGGCGGTCTGCCAGGACGCGGTCAAGGCCATGCGGAAGCGCGCCGCGTCGGTGGCGCGCTCGTTGGGCGTGCGCATGCCGTCCAGGTTGTCGACCAGGCTGGCGACCATCAGCTGCTCTTTTTCCAGCAGCGCGCGGCGCACCGCCTCGGTGGGATGCGCGGTGAACACCGGCTCCACGTCGATCCGCGGCAACCACTCGCTGAGTTCGTCCAGCGTCACGCCCTGCGCCTTGAGCCGGCGCAAGGCATCGTGCAACCCGTCCGGCTGCGGCGTGTCGGTGCCGCTGCGCTGGTATTCGCGGCGGCGGCGGATGCGGTGCACGCGCTCGGCGATGTTGACCACCTGGAAATAGGTGCTGAAGGCGCGCACCAGCGACTCGGCCTCGCGCGGCTCGCGCCCGGCCAGCTGCTCGCTCAGCGTCGACGGCGGGGCATCGCTCTCGCGGCGCGCAATCGCCGTGGTGCGGACGCGTTCGATCTCATCGAGGAATTCCGCAGAGACCTGCTCGGCGAGCAGGTCACCGACCAGTGCACCGAGCCGACGCACATCGTCGCGCAAGGCAAGATCGGGGGTAGCGAACACAAGACTGCTGCGGTACTCGTTCATCGGAAACGCACACCCTCTCAAGCGCAAAGTCGTCGAAGACTAACCCAAAAGGATTAGATGATCGCGACCGGCACGACGGTTTCAACACCAACCATCGTGTGCTGGCGCACGTGGCGATGAATCTCGTAGGAGCGCGCTGGCGCGCGATGGGGCTTTCCCGGTCATGCCCCATCGCGGGCCAGCCCGCTGCTACGCGATGTGGCTGTCCTGGTCATGCTGCGTCGCGCCCGGGTGCGCTCCTACCGGTGATCGCGGCAATCGTGTGGACGGCGCAGCAAATCTTCCCGGGACGCGAGGCGGACGCATTCACCGTAGGAGCGCACCCGGGCGCGAAGAAGCGTCACCGGTAAAGCCGCATCGCGCGCAAGCGCGCTCCTACCGGTGCCAGCGCACCATCGATCAACGCGTGCGCGTAGCGCCGGTCTCCTTCACCGGCTCGCCGAGATTGGTCTTCAACCACTGCTCGCTCTCGGCCAGCATCTGCAGGATCGACTGCCGCGCGCGGTACGCATGCGATTCGTTGGGCAGCAACACCAGCCGCGCGTTGCCGCCCAGGCCCTTGATCGCGGCGAACATGCGCTCGCTCTGGATCGGGAAGGTGCCGGTGTTGTTGTCGTCCTGGCCGTGGATCAACAGCAGCGGATCCTTGATCTTGTCGGCGTAGTTGAACGGCGACATCGCCTGATACACCGATTGCGCCTGCCAGTAGTTGCGCTCCTCGGCCTGGAACCCGAACGGGGTGAGGGTGCGGTTGTAGGCACCGCTGCGCGCGATGCCGGCCTTGAACAGCCGCGTGTGCGCGAGCAGGTTGGCGGTCATGAAAGCGCCGTAGGAGTGCCCGCCGATGGCGATGTGCTCGCGGTCGGTGACCCCGCGCCGCACCACTTCGTCCACCGCGGCCTGCGCATCGGCGACCAGCTGCGGCACATAGGTGTCGTTGGGTTCGGCATCGCCTTCGCCGACGATCGGCATGGTCGGGTTGTTGAGCACCACATAGCCGATCGCCAGAAACGCCTGCGGCCCCCAGTAGCTGATCGCATTGAAGCGATAGGGCGAGTCGGTGACCTGGCTGGCGGTGTCGGCACTCTTGAACTCGCCCGGATAAGCCCACATCAGCAGCGGCCGCGGGCCGTCGCGCTTGGGGTCGTAACCGGGCGGCAGCAGCAGCGTGGCGGTGAGGTCCACGCCATCGGCGCGCTTGTAGCGGATCTGCTCCTTCTGCACGCCACGCAACTGCGGCAGCGGATGGGCGAAATGCGTCAACGCCCGCGGCGCAGGCGCTGCATCGCCCAGCGCCTGCACGACATAGTTGGCCGGCTCCTCGGGCGATTCACGGCTGAGCAGCAACTGCGTGCCCTGCGCATCCAGCAATGCCAGCGGTGCGGAATAGCTCGGCGCCTGCGAATGGAACAGGCGCGTGGCGCGCTTGCTCTGCAGATCGAAGCGATCCACGAACGGGCGGTCGCCTTCCGGCGAGGCGCCCTTGCCGAGCAGGAACAGGCTGTTGCCATCGGCGCCGGTCTGCAGCAGCGTGCGGCCCTTGCCGTCGGCCACGGTCGCCGGCGTGCCGGGATCGTTGTAGCGGTCCTGCGAGGAGCGGTCCCAGAGCAGTTCGGGCGCGCGCTGCGGCTGGTCCGGTGCAATGCGCCACTGCTTGGTGCGGCGGGTCTTCCACCAGCTTTCGCTGAGGATGGCCAGATCGCCGCGGCCCCACTGGATGCCTTCGATGCGGCTGCCCAGTTGCGCCAGCGTGACCGGCGCACGCGTAAATGGCGCAGCCTGCATCAGCACCGCATCACGGATCTTGCTCTCGCGTGCCGGGTCGCCGCCGTCCTGCGCCTCGGCCCAGACCAGCGTGGCCGGCGCATCGACGCGCCAGGCGATGTCGCGCACGCCGGTGGGCACGGCATCGTTGCCGGTCGGCAGGCCTTCCACCAATGGCAGCCGGGCGATCTGGTGCACCAGCTTGCCCTGCAGGTCCAGCACCTCGATACGGCGTGCGAAGTTGTCCACCGGCACCAGATACGAGAACGGCCGTTCGCTGCGTTCGCTCAGGATGTAACGGCCATCCGGCGACACCGATAGATTGAGATAGATGCCGGGCGTGGCGATCGGGCGCACCTGCCCGCTCACGCTGACGATGACCGGCTGGCCGGTGGCGTAATACTCGAACACGCGCGCATCGGCCTCGTTGCGCAGCAAGTCCTGATAGGTCGGCAGTGAACGCACGCCGGCAGCGGCACTGGTCTGCTGGATCGCCGGGCCGTCCGGCACCGCATCGCGGGTGGGCGACGCGCCCTGCCCGGCCACTTGCTGCTGCAGCAGCAGGCCGCTGCCATCGGGCAACCAGCGCAGATCGTCGTTGACGCTGGTATTCAAACCGGCCACCAGACGCCGCGCCTGCCCGGCCGCCACGTCCACCAGCCACAGCTCGTTGGCACCGCTGGCCGCGTCCTCGCGGCGGAACGCCAGGTAGCGCTGATCCGGCGACCAGCTCAACGTGGCCAGCGACAGTGGTGACGGCAGCCCGGCGATCTGCCGCTCGCTGCCGTCGGCCACCGACAGCAGCCACAGCTTATCGGCAAAGGAGAACCGGCTGCTGGCAAAGGTTTGGGGATGGATGCGCAGGCCGGCCAGCTTGAGTTCGGGCTGGGCCACCTCGGCGATGTCCGGCAACGCCGGCAACTGCACCATCGCGCCCAGGTCGCGTTTGGGCGACAGGTGCAGCAGCGGCGCGCGCGGGGCGTCCACCACTGCCTGCAGCGCCTTGGAGGGCAGTTGGTAGCCAGTGCTTGCCGCAGCGGCAGGCGGGCCAGCCGGCGCGACGCCTGCGGCCGCAGCCAGTGGTGCGCTCAGCGCCAGTACGCCTGCCAGGGCCCATCGCTGCTGCCGCCTGCCGTGCCGTGCATCGGGTGTCGCCTGCATTGTCCATCCCCAGTGTCGATCGACTCCGGACCATAGCAGCCACGTGCCCCCCGCTCCCCTGCCGTTGGTTGGGGCGCGTGCCACTTCAAGCCGGCCAATTCATGCCGGAGGGGGGTGCTGCCGATATAATCAACGCTCTCGTCGAGGGGCGCTGCGACCGGTATGGCGGACTGATCCGCCAACTGCACGAAAAGTGCGGGAAATACGGCCAGGCTCGACAAGCATTCATCGTTCAACGGCGCCCCGCATTGCAGACATTGGTCTGCTTACCGGAGCTATTGCATGAACGCTGTCACGAAAATCGCCCCACATACCGATTACAAGATCGCCGACCTCTCCCTGGCCGATTGGGGCCGCAAGGAGCTGGACATCGCCGAGCACGAGATGCCGGGCCTGATGTCGATCCGCCGCAAGCATGCGCAGACCAAGCCGCTGAAGGATGTACGCATCACCGGCTCGCTGCACATGACCATCCAGACCGCGGTGCTGATCGAAACGCTCAAGGACATCGGCGCCAACGTACGCTGGGCCTCGTGCAACATCTTCTCCACCCAGGACCACGCGGCCGCCGCGATCGCCGCCTCCGGCACGCCGGTGTTCGCCTGGAAGGGCGAGACGCTGGAAGAGTATTGGGATTGCACCCTGGACGCGCTGACCTTCACCCTGCCCGACGGCACCCAGACCGGCCCGGAACTGGTGGTGGACGACGGCGGCGACGTCACCCTGCTGATCCACAAGGGCTATGAGCTCGAAAATGGCAGCACCTGGGTCGACGAGCCGGCCTCCTCGCACGAGGAAGGCGTGATCAAGGCGCTGCTCAAGCGCGTGGCCGTCGAGCGTCCGGGTTACTGGACCCGCGTGGTCAAGGACTGGAAGGGCGTCTCCGAAGAGACCACCACCGGCGTGCACCGCCTGTACCAGATCGCCGAAGCCGGCAAGCTGCTGATCCCGGCCATCAACGTCAACGACTCGGTCACCAAGAGCAAGTTCGACAACCTGTACGGCTGCCGCGAGTCGCTGGCCGATGGCCTCAAGCGCGCGATGGACGTGATGCTGGCCGGCAAGGTCGCGGTGGTCTGCGGCTATGGCGACGTCGGCAAGGGCAGTGCCGCCTCGCTGCGTGCCTACGGTGCCCGCGTGATCGTCACCGAGATCGACCCGATCTGCGCCCTGCAGGCGTCGATGGAAGGCTTCGAGGTCAACACCATCGAATCCACCCTCGGCCGCGGCGACATCTACGTCACCACCACCGGCAACAAGGACATCATTACCGTCGAGCACCTGCAGGCGATGAAGGATCAGGCCATCGTCTGCAACATCGGCCACTTCGACAACGAGATCCAGGTCGATGCGCTGAACGCACTCAAGGGCGTGGAAAAGATCAACATCAAGCCGCAGGTCGACAAGTACGTGTTCGGCAACGGCAATGCGATCTTCCTGCTGGCCGACGGTCGCCTGGTGAACCTGGGCTGCGCCACCGGCCACCCGAGCTTCGTGATGTCCAACTCGTTCGCCAACCAGACCCTGGCGCAGATCGACCTGTGGGAAAAGCGCGACAGCTACGAGAAGAAGGTCTACATCCTGCCCAAGCACCTGGACGAAGAAGTCGCACGTCTGCATCTGGAAAAGATCGGCGTCAAGCTGACCACCCTGACCAAGGACCAGGCCGACTACCTCGGCGTGGACGTGGCCGGCCCGTACAAGCCGGATCATTACCGCTACTGATCAACCGGGCGGTTGATTGCCCGGATGTCACCGCTTGAACAGAACGGGCGCCGCAAGGCGCCCGTTTTCTTTGCAGGATGCTGGATGGCCCCGCGTGAAGCGGACCCACATGGCGACCAATCTGCGTTCGCGCCATGCGGCATCGACATCGACATCGACATCGACATGCATCGCATGCAACGCATGCAACGCCTTGAGCAATACACCATGGAATCCAGCACGCCAGACAGCGCTGCCGTCGGCGTGGCAGCTGTTGCCGTGTACGATACTCGCGCAAGGCTTGCGGCTTACCTGCGTGGCAGCAAGACTGGTCAACCACTACGTAACACCCATCGTCAAAAGGAACCAACATGGGCGGCTTCAGCATCTGGCACTGGATCATCGTTCTTTTCTTCTTCTGCAGCATCGCTGCCGTGATCAGCCTGATCGTCTGGGTCGCAAAGCGCGCGTCGCGCAAATCGACTGTGGCAACGACAGGGTCAGCAGCGCCAAAGAGCGCTCAAGCCAGACTGCTGGAGCTGGACACGCTGAGGTCGCAGCAGTTGATCACCGATGCGGAGTACCAACAGCGCCGCAGCCATATCCTCAGCGAGATCTGAGCAGCGGCTGCAACGCATGAACCATGTTTCCGCTGTCCTGGATCAACATGTCCATGTGATCTGCGACAGTGCCATGCGCCAGCGATTGCTGACGCGTGGCAGTTCGATGCGAGACCGCATCAGTCTGAGCTTCAAGAGCTCTGAAGAACTTTCCGAAATCCTCAGCCTGCTGCAGTCACTGCAGATTCCCTTTGCCGACGCACCTGCGGGTTGGCCGCCTGCGGCCGTCTTTGCGCAGCTCAGGGATCAGGGACTGGTACAAGGCGCGATCACTACCGTCGTATGGGTCGCCCCGGACATGCCCGTGCTAGGCGTCGGCTAGCACGCATCAGCGCCAGGATTGTCGGCAGCTCGCCAAGTGCAATCCACGCAATGCTGCGCTTGAGAATGTCGGCTGCTGCGCATACGGCTGCGGCTAATAACTTTCCAAATTCCGCTGACCACTATGGCGCTGCAACGCTTGCGCCCGGTCATGGCGTGCGTTGGTGATTCCTTACCGCATTCGCACTTTCAAGAGAATTTGTCATGAACAAACGCATGCTCACGTTGGCGCTCTCGGCGCTGGCATTGACGGCCGCACCCGATGTCTTTGCGCAGTCCGCATCCGGCGACGGTGCGGGTTGGTTCGTCAACGGCGGCGTCGGCCGCACCTCGCTCAAGAGCGGGCCCTACGATGGCAGCGCTACCGGCTACAACATCGCCGCCGGGTATCGCTGGAACGTGCTGTTTCCGTGGTTATCGATTGGCCTGGAAGCTGGCTATAACGATCTTGGCAATATCCAGGCGAAAAATCTGTTCAACGGTGATGCCGTCGTGGAAGACGAAAGCCAGCTGCATGGCTGGACCGTTGGCCTGAATCAACGCTTCGCACTGGGCGACAGGTGGTACGCCAGCATGCGCGGCGGGCTGTATGGCTGGAAGGGCCAGGGCCTGCGCAATGACACCGTGTCCGACCGCTCCGACCTGGACAAGCTGTCGTGGTATGCAGGCGCCGGCGTGGGCTACAACCTGGGCGAGCACTTCAGCATCGGCGCCAACTACGACCATTACAACGCCAAGAAATTCGATGTCGATCTGAGCACCGACATGGCATCGGTGAATGCCGAGTACCGGTTCTGACAGCTATCAGCATGTCGAGCTGCGGCGAGTCCGAAACAGCAGACGCAGCTCGACTCTGCAGCCGTACGTGCAACCACGTGTCACGCTCGGCGAAAGGATGCGCCGGTGGCGGCGAAGCGGCGCCACGCCGCCGCCGCCACGCCTGAGTTCAAGAGCAGCGCTGCTTTCCCTAGCACGGGAAAATCCCACGATACGAAGCGAGCCGTCTACCTGCTACGGCCGCCAGTTCGCATTGCGTTCCCAGAACGCCACGCTGCGCCGGTACGCATCGCGGTCCAGTGCCACACCGGAGCCGCCCTCGTCCACGCCCAATGCATTGCGCAGCATGGTGATGGGCGCCATCGGAATTTCTTCCGGCTCGGTGGTGTAGAGGCAACCGACCACGCCCCAGTCGGCGTCGATCGGCGCGCCCTCCTTGGCCAGCTGATCGCGGCTGTAGAGGATCGGCAGCAGATACGTCGCCACCGGTGGCTCCACACCTTCGAACCAGCGCACCAGCACCGGCAACTCCTGCGTGCTGCGTGCCTCGTAGCCGGAGCGCAGCTGGTGGCGGTTGTCGTCGGTGATCGGCGCAGTGAGGCAGCGCGTCGAGGTCCAGTTGCGGTGCACATGCAGCTGGCAGAACGGCGCATAGCCTTCGATCACGCGCACCGGCGCCTCTTCATTGAGCCGCTGGATGAACTGCTCAGGCGTGCAATCCTGGATGGCGTTGCGACGACCATCGCGGGGAAACAGACGGGTGCGGGCAAACGGTGTGAGAACGATGGACATGACGGTGGTGGGTGGCAAAGAACGCCAGGGTAGCCTGCAGCCCTGCCATGCGACCACTTACCAGATCAGATCGTCCGGCACCTTGAACTGGCTGTAATAGTCGTCGTCGCTGTCCGGCGCCGATGGCGTGCTGCTACGGCCATGATCCAGCACCACAGTGTCCGCATCGCGGCTGTAGACCTTGTCGGCGGCGGCGCGCGGAATCAGCTCGAAGCCATCGCCATGCCGCACGATCACCAGCGCCCCGCTGGCCAGCTGGCTGCGCAGCGTGGGATTGACCAGCACGCTGCGGATGACGCTGCCGTCGTTGAAGCGGTAGGCGATCTCGCCATCGCGCTTGACCTTGTTGGTCTCCACGATCTGCCGGACCTGGGCCAGCACTTCCTGCCGCCGCAGCTGCAGCTTGCGTTCTTCGGCCAGCGCGCGATCGCGCTCGGCGCGCTCGGCCTGTAGCCGCGCCGCATCCACCTTGTCGACCTCGGCCGGTGCCACGGCCGCGCCCTTGGCATGACGCTGCTTGTTCTGCTCGCGCGCGACCTTGTCCACCTGGGCCTTCTTGACCAGGCCGGCCTTGAGCAGTTGTTCTTGCAGCGGATTGCGCATGGGAGGGGAACCGGTGAATGTGCGCCCAGTTTACCGCGCCCCGCGCCACCCAGCCTGACTGCCCAAGCCCGCGCCGGCTGCAGCACCGCGCCGTGCCGCGGTACCGCGATCCACCCGCACCGCGCAAAGCGCGACCTGCATCGGGGTTTTTGCAGGTACCCGCATTGAATACGTATGCACAACAGCGATGTTGCGCCGCGATGCACGCTTAGCATCACCGCGCGCTGCACGCCGTGCGCGCGCTTTCCGGAACAGGGGCCGGAGGCCTTGATGCGGGCATCGCGCAGCATGCGTGTGCTCGCGCTTACCGACTGGAGATCCATCCGATGCGCGATACGCACACTCCATCCCCACCCGCACGGCTTCAATGCAGCTCGCGGCTGCTGCTCGCCGCGCTGGTGCTGCTGCTGACCACCGCCAATGTGCAGGCCGATGTGATCCTGCATGCCTTCAATTGGCCGTATGCCACGGTGGAAGCACGCGCCAAGCAGATTGCCGACGCCGGCTATCGCAAGGTGTTGGTCGCTCCCGCCTATCGCTCGCAAGGCAGCGCATGGTGGGCGCGCTACCAGCCGCAGGATCTGCGCGTGATCGATGGCCCGCTGGGCGACACCGCCGCGTTCTCGCGCATGGTGCAGGCGCTGGCCAACAACGGTGTGGAAACCTATGCCGATGTGGTGCTCAACCACATGGCCAACGAGGCCGCGACACGCTCGGATCTCAACTACCCCGGCAGCGCCGTGCTCGCGCAATACGCTGCAAATCCAGGCCGTTACGACACCTTACGCTTGTTCGGTACCTTGCAATCGAACTTCCTGAGCGCCAGCGATTTCGGTCCGGCCCAGTGCATCACCAACTACAACGACGCCTATCAGGTGCGCACCTATCGCATCTGCGGTGGCGGCAGCGATCCGGGCCTGCCGGACCTGGTCGGCAACGATTGGGTGGTGCAGCAGCAGCGCGCCTATCTGCAAGCGCTGAAGGGCCTGGGTGTGACCGGCTTCCGTGTCGATGCGGCCAAGCATATGAGCTTCGACCATCTCAATCGGGTCTTCGATGCGGGCATTCGCTCCGGCGTGTATGTGTTCGGCGAAGTGATCACCGGCGGCGGTAGCGGCAATGGCGATTACGACCAGTTCCTGGCGCCGTACCTGCAGTCCACGCCGCATGCGGCCTACGACTTCCCGTTGTTCAACGCGGTGCGCAATGCTTTCGCCATTGGCGCCAGCCTGCAGCAGTTGGTGGATCCCGCCTCCACCGGACAGGCGTTGCCGGGCAATCGCGCGGTGACCTTCGCCGTCACCCACGACATCCCCAACAATGCCGGCTTCCGCTACGCCATCCTCGACCCCGTCGACGAGACGCTGGCATATGCGTATCTGATCGGCCGCAACGGCGGCATGCCGATGGTCTACACCGACAACGACGAAAGCGGCGACAACCGCTGGGTCAACGCCTATCTGCGCGACGACCTGCGCCGCATGATCGGCTTCCACAACGGCGTGCAGGGCAGCGACATGCAGGTGCTGTCGTCCAGCTCCTGCCATGTGCTGTTCCGGCGCGGCAGCCTGGGCATCGTCGGCATCAACAAGTGCGGCAATCCGGTCACCACCACCGTGGCGATGAATGGCAGCGTGCTGTACTGGAATGCGGATTATGTGGATGCACTGGGCTCGGGCAGCGTGGTGCGCATTTCCAGCGGCTCCTATACCTTCACGCTGCCGGCGCGCGGTGCACGCATGTGGCGCCGCTGAGCTGTCTGGCCAGCACGAGGCGTCCGCTGCGTGGTTGAAGCCTGATCGCAAAGACACGCGCCCCCCCTGACACAGGAAAACACCGGCTCATCGCCGGTGTTCTGGATGCTGCAACACATTGGATGGTGCGACCGGCTACCAGGCGAACGGCGCGGTGACCTTGCGCGCGCCGAGCATGAACGCATCGGCCACATGCACGAACGGGGTGACATCCACCTCCGATTCGCCGGCGCGCACCAGCTGCACGAAACGCCGGTACAAGCCGTCGTACTCGCCGGCGGCTTCCACTGGCTGCGGCTGGCCATCGATACTGAGCCTGGCACCGCCCTCGCTGAGCATGAGCAGGCCATCGGTGGTGTCCACTTCGATATCCCAGCGCTGATGGCCGGTCTGCAGAAAATCCAGTTCCGCCGTTACCGGCACCCCTGCGGTATCGACAAAACCGAGCCTGGCATACAGCGGTGCCTGGCGGTTTTCCGGCGTGTGCAACTCTGCTTCGCGCAGCGCGAAGGGGCGCGGCAACAGATGCGTGGCGATGGACAGCGCATTGATGCCGGGGTCGAACACGCCCATACCGCCCGGCTCCAGGATCCAGTCCTGGCCCGGGTGCCAATGGCGAATGTCTTCCTTCCAGGTGATGTGCGCGCGCAGGATCTGCTTGTCGGCCAGCCACGCCCGCGCAGGCTCCACGGCTGCGCCGCAGCGCGAATGCCAGCTGGTGAACAGGCTGCATTGCGCACGCTGCGCCAACGCGCGCAGATCGTCGATCTCGGCCAGGGTGGCGGCCGGGGGTTTTTCCAAGAACACATGGCGACCCGCGGCCAGCGCGGCCTGTGCCTGCGCATGCCGCCCGACCGGTGGCGTGCACAGCGCCACCGCTTCAATCTGCGGATGCGCCGCGAAGGCCTCTTCCAGGCTGTGATATGCCGGCACTCCATCGACCGTGCCATGCCGGCTCACGGTGGCCACCAGCTGCACATCGGCACGCGCGGCGATGGTGGGCACGTGCTGGTCGCGGGCGATCTTGCCGATGCCGACAAGGGCAATGCGCAATGCGTCTGAATGCTTCATCGAAACCTTCGGGCTGATAGTGACGTGGCGGGACCCGCGCGATCGCCCGATTCAGGCGCACGCGCGGAGACTGCGGCAGCGGCGCGCTGCACCAGCGCACGCAACGGCGCAGTGTAAGGTCAGGCTGCGGTTCGCTGCGAGACATCGCTCCTGCTTGTTTTGCTATACCTGCGCCGCCCGATGGCCGTGCAAAGGCAGCCATCGCTACGTTGTTATGGCGGCACCACTGCTAATGTGTCAGCCGGCCTATCGCAACCAGCTGAAGACGGCGTATCTCAGGATCAGAAAGCGCACGCGGCCCGGCCAATCCTGCCGACACGTCAATTGCCGCGTGGGCGGGCATGGACCACGATCGCCGCCGGCACGCGGATCTACTGCCCCCCTTGAAGGATCACACCGATGTTGCATCACCTTTCTCTGGGCGTCCGCACGATCGAGGCGTCGGCCGCCTTCTACGACGCCGTACTTGCCGCACTCGGTTATGTGCGGGTGTGGTCCGACCTGGAGCCGGGCACGCTCGATCAGGCGGTCGGTTACGGTCGGCCTGGCGGCGATGACAGCCTGGCGTTGAAGCAGCGCCAGGCTGCGCAATGCGCGCCGGGGGCCGGCTTCCATCTGGCGTTCGCCGCCAGCGATGCGGCGGCGGTCGATGCCTTCCATCTGGCCGCGCTGCAGCACGGCGGCAGCTGCAACGGCGCGCCCGGCCTGCGGCCGGACTACGGCGACGATTACTACGCTGCGTTTGTCATCGATCCCGACGGGCACCACCTCGAAGCGGTGGTCAAAACGACGGTCTGAGCGCGGGCGCTTGTCTACAGTTGCGCGGCTGCATCTGTGCGAGGCTTGAGCACGAGACTGATCTGCAGAATGCGCTCCTGCGCCATCGGCGCACTGGCGCTGACCACTGGCAACCGGGCAGAGGCCGGCAGATCCACGTCTCCGCGCACGCGATGCCCGCGCTGCGCACCGCCATGGTGGATGCCAGCAATGCCACGCCCAGAAACTTCCGCGTCGCCACCTGTCTGACCTGAGTTCGCAGGACAGACAGGTGGCCACATGCGCTCACATCTCCAGCACGACCTTGCCCAGGTGGCTGCCCTGCTCCAGATAGCGGTGCGCTGCAGCCGCTTCGTTGAGCGGGAAGCGCTTGTCGAGCAGCACGCGCAGCTTGCCCTGCGCGATCCACGGCCACACCACGCGCTCCACTTCCGCGGCCAGGCGCGCCTTTTCGTCGGCACTGCGCGGGCGCAGCGTCGAGCCGGTGAGGATGGCCTGCTTGCGCATCAGCAGCGGGATCGGCACCTCGATGTTCGAGCCGGCCTGCGAGGCGATGTAGACGATGCGCCCGCGCGGGTTGAGCGCCTCCAGGGTATCGGCGAATACCGCAGCGCCCACCATATCCAACGACACATCCACCCCGCCGTGCGCCTTGGCCACGTCGACAAACGATTCGGTGGTGGAATCGATCGCCACATCGGCGCCCAGTTCGCGCGCCTGCGCCGCCTTGCCCGCCGAACGCGCAGTCGCCAGCACATGCGCACCGGCGGCCTTGGCCATCTGGATCGCAGTCACACCGATCCCGGACGTGGCGCCGTGCAGCAGCAGCCATTCCCCGGCCGCCAGCCGGCCATGCTCGAACAGGTTGGTGTACGCGGTAAAGATGGTTTCCGGCAGCGCCGCGGCATGCGCCAGATCCATGCCCGGCGGAATCGGCAGCACATGCCGCGCGTCGACCGCTGCGTACTGTGCGTAACCGCCACCGCCCAGCAGTGCACACACCCGATCGCCGACCTTCCAGCGACCGGCCGGCTCCACGATCTCGCCGGCGATTTCCAGCCCGAGCGTCTGCGGCGCGCCGGGCGGCGGCGGATAGTGGCCGGCACGCTGCAACAGATCGGGACGATTGATCCCGGCCGCATGCACGCGGATCAGCACCTGCCCCGGCGCGGGACGCGGGCGCGGCTGCTCGCTGGCGTACAGTGCATCCGCATCGCCCTTGCCATCGCGGATGGCGATTGCAGTCATCGTGGTATCGCTCATGCGCAGCACTCCGTAGAAAGTGCGCCCAGTGTAGAGCTGCCTGCGTCAACGCCCGGCGCAAGCCGGGTCGCGACATAGCACGCAGGCGTGGCGAAACCCTATCTACACCAATCCTCGGCAAGCAACGACGCGATGGCCGGCATCACGCGTGAAACCAGTGCTGCAACAGAAGCGGTTCACCTAGTCGATGCGAGGCTTCGCTCGCCGCCGCGCGGCAAGCGCCTGCAGGTCCCCGCAGATCGCGCCGTCATTCCGCTGACAGCACGCGAGGTAATGCAGGACACCCGCAACCAAATATGCATTCATCGCGATGAAGCGATATTATGCTGGCACGATCCGCCGGACCCGCCGCGATGACGCATCTCAGTTTCGAGTTCTACCCGCCCAAGACCGACGACCAGCGCGCCCAGCTGGACCGCACGGCGGCCAGGTTGAAGGGCTACGCGCCGGAATACGTGTCATGCACCTTCGGTGCCGGCGGCTCCACGCTCAGCTACACCTCCGAGACGGTGCGTCACCTCAAGCAGAAGCACGGTTTCGAAGCCGCCCCGCATCTGTCCTGCGTCGGCGGCAGCCGCCAGGAGATCCGCGAGCTGCTCAAGCTGTATCGCGCAATCGGCTGTACCCGCATCGTCGCGCTGCGCGGCGACCTGCCTTCGGGCATGGGCCATCCGGGCGACCTGCGTTACGCCTCGGACCTGATCGCCTTCATCCGCGCCGAGCACGGCGATGCGTTCCGGATCGAGGTCGGTGCGTATCCGGAGACCCATCCGCAGGCGACCGATGCGCTCAGTGATCTGCGTTACTTCAAGGCCAAGGTGGATGCCGGCGCAGATGCCGCGATCACCCAGTATTTCTACAACGCCGACGCGTACTTTCATTTCCGCGACGCCGTGCAGCGCATGGGCGTGGAGATCCCGATCATCCCCGGCATCATGCCGATCTCCAATTTCTCGCAGCTGCGGCGCTTTTCCGAGCAGTGCGGTGCAGAAATTCCGCGCTGGATCAGCAAGAAGATGCAGTCCTACGGCGACGATGCCGATGCGGTGCGCGCCTTCGGTGCGGAAGTGGTCGCCACCGTGTGCGAGCGCCTGATCGCCGGTGGCGCGCCTGCCCTGCACTTCTACACGCTCAACCTGGCCAAGCCGACCACGCAGGTGCTGCAGCTACTCGGGCGCTGAGCAGGCCGGTCAAAGCCATGCCCTCAGCGGGCGTATCTGTGCGGGCACGTCATCGGCAAACGCACGCGTGATGCGCAAACGCCGTGCAAGCTGCCACGGTCCCGGCGTGTTGCTCGCCGGCTCACGCACGGCCCGTTACGCTGCGCCGATGCCTCGCCTCCTGCTGCCGTTACTGCTGTTGTTCTGCCTGTGCCCGGCCACGCGCGTGCAGGCGCAGGAGATCCGTCGCTGCGTGACAGCGGACGGGCAGACCATGTTCACCGACCGCCGCTGCGAAGATGTCGGCGCCGCGGCGCGCCCGCCGCCGGCCCCGCGCACGCAGGGCAACACCGGCCTGTATCGCTACGGCTGCCCGCGCCGGCTGAGCGAGCTGGTGTCGTTGCTGCAACTGGCGGTGGACAGCCGCGACGTCAATCGGCTCTCCAGCCTCTACCTGTGGAGCGGCCAGTCCGACGCCGCCGCCAATCAGGTGCTGAGCCGGCTGGAGGCGATCGTGCAACGCCCATTGCTGGACATCGTGCCGATGTACCCGCAACGCGATCCGCCGACCTGGGAAGCCGATGCCGGCACGGCAGCGGCTCCATCCCTGGACGGCAGCGCCATCGACGCCCCACTCCCGGCACCGCCAAGCCGCCCGCGCCCCTGGGGCCTGCGTTTGGAACAGAACCTCGCCAGCGGTGCGCCAGCAAGCAGCGTGTTGCGGCTGCGCCGGCAGTACAACTGCTTCTGGGTGACGTTTTAGCGCAGCGCCCGGCGTGAGCGGATTGCAGCGGCCAAGTGCATGCGACGGCGCATTGCCCCGGCAATCGGTGATGGTGACGATGGTGGTGTGGGCTGCGAGGCAGTGAGCGTATCGGCTCAGAGACCCCCGAACCTCATGCCTCATAGGTGACGCTTGCAGGCTATGCGACAAGCCGGCCCATGATCTGCGTGGCCGCCTGCTGCGGGCTCAGCACGGCGCTGTCGATCACCCAGTGCGGCTCGGTCCAGGCCACGTAGTCATGCGCGAGCACCGAGGCCCAATCCGGCACGCGCAATCCGACCACGTCGCTTTGCCGCGATTCCACGCGCTGCCGATGCACGTTGCGATCGCTGCACACTACCTCGATCTCCAGCAAACGGCTCCGTGTGCGACGAGCTACATCGCGCCACGCTTCACGGGTGACCGGCAACGGGTTCACGCAATCGGCGACCACCACGTGACCCAGTTGCAGATTGGCCTGGGCAAGTGCGTAGGCGGTCATGTAGCCGGCTGCTCCGACGTCGTTGGCGAGCGCACCACTTTCGCGTAGTGACTGCTCGATCGTATCGATACGCAAATAAAACGCAGTGCATTGCGTCAGTAGCGCCCGGGCAATGGAACTCTTGCCGACGCCCGGCAATCCACCGAACACCACCAGGATCGCTGACTGCAGGGTCACTGCGGCCAAAGCGCGCGAATCGCCGCGATGCCTTGCGCGCCATGCGAACGGGCTTCGCGCAGGTCGTCGACCTGCATGCCACCGAGTGCGTAGATCGGCAAGGAGACCTGCTCGCGCAAGCGTTCGAACCCATCCCATCCCAAGGGTGTCGCCCCCGGATGCGACGCGGTCGCCTGCACCGGGCCCAGCACCGCAAAATCGCAGCCAAGACGCTGGGCGTGGCGCAGATCTTCCAACCCGTGACAGGAGGCGGCGACCAGCTGCTCGGCCGGCAACGGGCGCTGCTGCAGGCTGGCCAGTTGCTCCGAACCCAGGTGCACGCCGATGCCGAGTTCGCTGGCCAGTGCGATGTCGCGGTTGAGCAGCAGTTGCGCGCGCGCACGGCCGCGCAGGCGCATCACCTGCTGCAGCAAGGCTTGCCAGCGCGCCGGTTCGGCCTGCCGCGCACGCAACTGGATGCGCGTGATGCCGTCCTGCAGCGCACGCTCCAGACCTTCCAGCCACAGCGCGTCATCGTCCGGCTCGGGCGTGATCAGATAGCGGTCGGGCTGGCGCAGCACACCGACCACCGGCACATCGGCCGGCGGCATCGAATACCGGGCCAGCTTGTCGGCGGCCACCCAGGTCATCGCCTGGCCTTCGCGGCCGCGCGGGCTGCCTTTCCATGCGGTGATGTGGCGCACTTCCAGGCGCAGCCGCTTGTCCGGGTACAACTGCGGCACGTCCATCAGCCACTCGCCGACCTGCGCCTCGATACCGAGCTCTTCGTTGAGTTCACGCACCAGTGCCTGTTCAGAGGTTTCGCCAGGTTCGCGCTTGCCGCCCGGAAACTCCCACAGGCCGGGCATGTCGCGGGTTTCGGTACGGCGGGTCAGCAGGATGCGGCCGCGGGCGTCGGTGATCACGCCGGCAACGACGTGGATGGATCTTAGAGAATCAGGCATGGCACAAGAGTGCCGCGAGTGAGCCGTTCAGTGCAATCGCTTGGGGGCGGGGAATGGAGATTCGGGAATCGGGAATCGGTTGAAGCACGCACCATGCCCGCCTTTGCAATTCCCCATTCCCGATTCCCGATTCACGCCTACAGTGGATGGCCGATGCGCCAGAGCACGCCGCTGGGATCGTGCAAGGTGAAATCGCGTGCGCCCCATGGACGATCTTCCGGCGCGCTGCAGCTCACCCCGAACTGCGCGCCCAGGCCGGTGTCGTGCACGTGCTGCCACCAGCTGTCGGCATCGTCCACCCACAGGTGCAGCATCAGGTTCTCGGCCAGTTCGCGCAGATAGAAATCCTGCAGCAGGAATGCGCAATGCGTGCCATGCCGGAAGCAGGTCACATTGCCTACCTCGTCCTCCTGCACGAAGCCCAGCGCGCGATAGAACCGCTGCGACACCGCGTAGTCGCGTGCAGGCACAAACACCTTCAATTGCTGGCTGGACAGCAGCGCCATGACCGCACTCCACGCAGGATGTGCATCGAGCATACGCCCCGCAGTGGCACCGGCGGAGACGCCTGCATGCGGCAGGCGCCGTTGGCGCCGCGAGAGATGGACAGCGTGTGGCTGGCCTGCCCTGCCGAGGCCCACCGCAAGACAGCTCGCCGGACGCTTCCAGCGTCTATGCCGTTGGTGTCCCGTCGTTGCCTGGCAACGATGCAGGCAATGCCGTTGGCGGGGAGCTGGACAAGGGTGAGAGGTCCCGGCGGGGCATTGCACCCAGCCTCCGACACTCCATGCCCTGCACATCAGCAGCTCCACCGGTTCCCATCCGTAAGCAGAGCCCCCTTGGTAAGGGAGCGCGCCAAAGGCGCGGGGATCGGAAGCAAGGACCGTGCACCAGGCATCCGCGTAGCGGATGCCTGGTGCGCAGCCCGCTTCGCGGGCTGCGCCACGGTCAACTCAGCTCAGCTGAGTTGACCGTGGCAGTGCTTGTACTTCTTGCCGCTGCCGCAGGGGCACGGATCGTTACGGCCCACCTTGGGCTCGTCGCGGGTCACCTGCGACACCGGCACCGGGGCGTTGCCGCCCTGCATCTGTTCCACTTCCTCGTCGGCACCGTAGCCGCCGGCGTCCTGATGCTGGAACTGCGAGGCCATCAAGCGCGCCTGCGCCTGCAGACGCTCCTGCTCTTCCAGCTCGGCCACTTCCTCTTCGCTGCGGATGCGCACGCGCGCCAGCAGGTTGATCACTTCGCGCTTGACGTTCTCCAGCATCTCCGAGAACAGCTCGAAGGCTTCCTTCTTGTATTCCTGCTTGGGCTGCTTCTGCGCATACCCGCGCAGATAGATGCCCTGGCGCAGGTAATCCATCTTGGCCAGATGCTCCTTCCAGCCCTGGTCGAGCACGGTCAGCATCACGTGCTTCTCCAATGCGCGCATGGTGTCGTTGCCCACCGCCGCTTCCTTCTCGGCAAAGTGCGCATCCACCGCTGCCTGCACCTTGGCCGCAATCTGCTCGGCGTCCAGTTCTTCCTGCGTGCGTGCCATCTCGCTCAGCGCCAGCGGCATGCCCAGTTCCGATTCCAGCGTGGCTTCCAGACCCTTCAGGTCCCACTGCTCATCGACCGAGTTGGGCGGCACGAAGCGTGCGACCAGGTCGTAGATCACATCGCCACGGATGCCGTCGACGTTGTCCTTGACCGATTCGGCATCCAGCAATTCGTCGCGCTGGGCGTAGATCACCTTGCGCTGGTCGTTGTTGACGTCGTCGAAGTCCAGCAGGTTCTTGCGGATGTCGAAGTTGTGCGCTTCCACCTTGCGCTGCGCCTTTTCGATCTGCCGGCTGACCAGACGGTCTTCGATGACGTCGTCTTCCTTCATGCCCATCATGCGCATCGCCTTCTGGACCCAGTCCGAGGCGAAGATGCGCATCAGGTTGTCTTCCAGCGACAGATAGAAGCGCGACGAACCCGGGTCGCCCTGACGACCGGCACGGCCACGCAGCTGGTTGTCGATACGGCGCGACTCGTGCCGCTCGGTACCGATGATGTGCAGGCCGCCGGCCGCCTTGACCGCATCGTGACGACGCTGCCATTCGGTCTTGGCCGCAAGGCGCTGCTCGTCGCTGATGTCGTCGCCCATGGCATGCAGCTCGGTTTCCAGCGAACCGCCCAGCACGATGTCAGTACCGCGACCGGCCATGTTGGTGGCGATGGTCACTGCGCCCGGCTGGCCGGCGTTGGCCACGATGGTGGCTTCGCGCTCGTGCTGCTTGGCGTTGAGCACTTCGTGCTTGACCCCGGCCTTGCGCAGGTGCTCGGACAGCATCTCCGAGGTCTCGATCGAGGTGGTACCCACTAGCACCGGCTGGCCGCGCTTGGCGCAGTCTTCGATGTCGGCCAGCACCGCGTTGAACTTGCCCTTGCGGTTGAGGAACACCTGGTCCGGATGGTCCTTGCGCACGGTCGGGCGGTTGGTCGGGATCACCACCACTTCCAGGCCGTAGATGCTCTGGAATTCGTAAGCTTCGGTGTCGGCCGTACCGGTCATGCCGGACAGCTTCTTGTACATGCGGAACAGGTTCTGGAAGGTGATGCTGGCCAGCGTCTGGTTCTCGCGCTGTACCGGCACGCCTTCCTTGGCCTCGACCGCCTGGTGCAGGCCATCGGACCAACGGCGCCCGCTCAGCGTGCGGCCGGTGAATTCATCAACGATCACCACCTCGCCGTCGCGCACGATGTAGTCCACGTCGCGCTGATAGATCGCATGCGCGCGCAGCGCGGCATTGAGGTGATGCACCACGCTCAGGTTCTGCGCGGCGTACAGGCCGTCTTCGGCATTTTCCAGGATGCCGGCCTGCATCAGCAGTTCTTCGGCGTGGCCCATGCCCGCCTCGGACAGATGCACCTGCTTGCCCTTCTCGTCGATCCAGAAGTCACCCTCGCCCTCTTCGCTTTCCTGCTTGGTCAGCTGCGGCACGATGCGGTTGACGCGGATGTACAGCTCCGGCGACTCGTCGGCCGGGCCGGAGATGATCAGCGGGGTACGCGCCTCGTCGATCAGGATCGAGTCGACTTCGTCGACGATCGCGTAATGCAGGTTGCGCTGGTAGCGGTCGGCCTTGGACAGCGCCATGTTGTCGCGCAGGTAATCGAAACCAAACTCGTTGTTGGTGCCGTAGGTGATGTCGCTGCCGTAGGCCTCGCGCTTGTCGCTGTGCGGCATGCCCGGATACACCACGCCCACGCTCAGGCCCAGCCAGTTGTACAGCTTGCCCATCTGCGCGGCGTCGCGGCGCGCCAGGTAGTCGTTGACCGTGACCACATGCACGCCCTCGCCCTGCAGCGCGTTGAGGTACACCGGCAGCGTAGCGACCAGGGTCTTGCCTTCACCGGTGCGCATCTCGGCGATCTTGCCCAGGTGCAGCACCATGCCGCCGATCAGCTGCACGTCGTAATGGCGCATGCCGAGCACGCGGCGGCTGGCCTCGCGGCACACCGCGAAGGCTTCGGGAAGAATCTTGTCCAGGGACTCGCCGGCGGCAAGTCGCTGCTTGAACTCCGGGGTCTTGGCTTGCAGCTCGGCGTCGGAGAGCTTCTCGATCGTCGGCTCCAGCGCATTGATCTGGGTGACGAGGCGGTTGAGCTGGCGCAGCTGGCGTTCGTTACGACTGCCAAAGACACGGGTAAGCAGACTGTTGATCATTGAAGAAACCGGTTGAAAAGGAACGGTTTGACCGACGCCGGTCCCCAAGACCCGGCCGCCGTAAACGAAACAGGGCGCACTGCGCCCTGTCGATGGCAACACCCTATTGTAGCTTGGGGCGGGCCTTCACGAATCAAGCGCCGCCCGCGCCGTCGTCAACCGCGCCCGCGGCGGCCCACCGGCGTGTTGGTATCGCCCAGGAACTTGCGCGGATTGACCACCCGCCCGTCCGCCCACACCTCGAAATGCACGTGGGCGCCGGTGGAGCGGCCGCTGGATCCGGCCCGGGCCACCTGCTGGCCGGCGCGGACCAGATCGCCCACCTTCACCACCAGGCGCGAGTTGTGCGCGTAGCGGGTCACATAGCCGTTGCCGTGGTCCACTTCCACCACGTTGCCGTAGCCACCGCGCACACCGGCATAGCTGACCACGCCGTCGGCGACCGACATCACCGGGTCGCCCACGTTGGCGTGGAAGTCCACGCCCTTGTGGAAGGCCGAACCACCGTCGAACGGATCGGCGCGGCCGCCGAAGCCGGAGGTGATGTAGGTGTTGCGGATCGGCATGCGCGAGGGCACCGAATTCTGTTCGAGCTGATGATCGAACATCAGCGCGGCCAGCACGTTCAGTTGCTGGCCCGAGGCGGAGAACTGCTGTTCGACCTGCCCCAGCGTCTGCTTGAGCGACTCGACCGGCATGTCGCTGACCGGCTCATCGCCGCCACCGACGCCGACCGGGGCGTCGAAGTCGAACTCGCCGTCTTTCAGTTTGCCCATTTCGGTCAGCCGCTCGCCCAATGCGTTGAGACGGGTGGCCTGCGCCTGCAGCTCGCCCATGCGCGCGGCCAGTGCGTTGACCTGCGCCTGCGAGGCGCGCTGCGCCTGGGCCAGCTCGGCCTGCTGCCGGGCAACCTTGGCCTGCAACGCGGAATTGGTCACCATGCCGGTGGCGGTGCTGGCACCGACGCCGATCAACATGCCCAGCCCAAGCACGGCGCCGAGGACTACCATCGGTCGATCCGTGGCAAAGCCCTGGAACTGGCGGGCCAACCGCTGCGCCCGGGTTTCGCGAGATTTGATTACAACTTTCTTCAACGCCATATGAGTGTCATGTCCAAGCCCAAGTCCAACGCACGCAACCCTTCCGTCCCACAACCGGCCATCGAGGCCGCGTTGGGTGAAAAGGCTGGCGACCCCTTGCGCCGAGCGTTGTGGCTCGATGCGCTGGACCAGCAGTTGCGCCCCCTGTTACCGCCTCATCTGGTCACCCGTTGCCGGCTGGCCAATGTCAGAGACGAACAGCTCGTTTTTCTGGTTGATTCACCTGTCTGGCATGCCAAGTTGCGACTTGCCGAGACCCAATTACTGGATGCCGCCCGATCCATCGGACTGAAGGCCACCGCAGTGACCATCAAGACCACCACCACCCCGCTGCATTCCCCAATGCAGCAGAATCGCGAGCGTCCGCGCCCCGTCTCGGAGGCCACGCACAGAGGTCTGCGCGATGCGCTGGCCTCCCTGCAGGATGTTCCACCCACCAAACGGTGAGCACCGCGCCGCTGGTTCGAAGCGGCCGCCGCAGCGTGAAAGAATTGCGAAGACCGCGCACGACCCGACGCATCCTAGCGGGCCTCAGCCACGCAGGAGTTAGAGAAGTCTTAAATAAAAGTTAAGAACGGGCCGGTAATCCGACGTAGTTCACACTTCGAACGCCAACTGCGGCATTCCCCGACATCAGGCGTAGACGGGGCTGGCGTAGGTGACCGGCGGTTGCACGGTGCCTTCGGGGAAGCTGACCCATTCCCAGGCGGCCTGATCCGCCAGCAGCGCACGCACCAGCTTGTTGTTGAGCGCGTGGCCGGACTTGAAGCCTTCGTAGGCGCCCAGAATGGCGCCGCCGGCCAGGTACAGGTCGCCGATGGCGTCCAGGATCTTGTGCCGCACAAATTCGTTGGTGTAGCGCAGGCCGTCCTCGTTGAGCACGCGGAACTCGTCCAGCACGATGGCGTTGTCCATCGAACCGCCCAGGCCCAGATTGCGCTCGCGCATGTATTCAAGGTCGCGCATGAAGCCGAAGGTGCGGGCGCGCGAGATTTCCTTGACATAGGCCGAGGTGGAGAACTCGATTTCCTGGCGCGACTGCTTGGCCGGGATCATCGGGTGATTGAATTCGATGGTGAAGCCGAGCTTGTAGCCCTCGTACGGCTCGAAGCGCGCGATCTTGTCGCCCTCACGCACTTCCACCATCTGCTTGATGCGGATGAAGCGCTTGGCCTTGTTCTGCTCGACGATGCCTGCCGACTGCAGCAGGAACACGAACGGGCCGGACGAACCGTCCATGATCGGCAGCTCGGCCGAGGACAGTTCGACGATGACATTGTCCACACCCAGGCCGGCCAGTGCCGACATCAGGTGCTCGACGGTTTGGATCTTGGCGCCATTGCAGGTCAGGCCGGTGCACAGCGTGGTCTCGGTGACCAGCTCGGCATCGGCCGGGACTTCGACGATCGGCTCCAGGTCCACACGCCGGAACACCACGCCATGATCGACCGGAGCCGGTCGTAGCGTCATGTACACCTTGTCGCCGCTGTGCAGGCCGACGCCGGTGGCGCGAATGGTGTTCTTGAGAGTGCGTTGCTGGGTCATATGCGAAGTCTGGATGAACAATGCAGACAGACGCTGAACCGGCTGTCTAATCCGTAGAGATTATCTGAATTTTAACAAGTCGCGCGTGACGGGAACTGTAATTCCCGGGTCACGCCACTGCAAAAGCTGCCGGATCGTGGCCGACCCGGCAGAAAGGACATGGCACTGCACCCCGAGGCGAACCCCGGGGCGGAACGGACCGCGCCGCCGTAGCGACGCAGCCGACGATCCTCAGTCGGCCTGGCGGCGCAGGAACGCCGGGATATCCAGGTAGTCGTTGGGCAGGTCTGCGGCCGGCGCAGCCGAACCGCCGCCGTTGTTGCTGCCGCTGCCGACCGAGTCGCTGCTCGGACGACGCAGGCCCAGGCCCATGCTGCCGCCGACGGCCTTGGACACCGCATCGCCGCCGCTGGTATCGAAATCGCCGAACTCCGGCTGGCCGGTGGTGGCGTTGCGCACCAGCTTGATCGGCGCGCGCTGGTCTGGACGCTGTGTCTGGCGGGCAACCGCACGGTTCAGGCCAGTGGCCACCACGGTGACGCGCACTTCGTCCTGCATGTCCGGGTCGAGCACGGTGCCGACGACCACGGTCGCATCTTCCGAGGCGAATGCCTCGATGGTGCGGCCGATCTCGTCGAACTCGGACATGGTGAAGTCCGGGCCGGCGGTGATGTTGACCAGGATGCCATTGGCACCGGCCAGGTTGACGTCGTCCAGCAGCGGGTTCTGGATGGCGGCTTCGGCAGCGGCCTGCGCGCGATCGTCGCCGCGAGCCGAACCGGTGCCCATCATGGCCAGGCCCATTTCCGACATCACGGTGCGCACGTCGGCGAAGTCGACGTTGATCAGACCCGGACGCACGATCAGATCGGCAATGCCCTGCACGGCGCCCTGCAGCACGTCGTTGGCGGCGCGGAAGGCCTGGATCATGGTGGCGTTGCGGCCAAGCACGGTGATCAGCTTTTCATTGGGGATGGTGATCAGCGAGTCGCAATGCTGGCTCAGTTCCTCGATGCCCTTGAGCGCAACCTGCATGCGGCGACGGCCTTCGAAGGGGAACGGCTTGGTGACCACGGCCACGGTCAGGATGCCCATTTCCTTGGCCAGCTGTGCAACCACCGGCGCTGCGCCGGTGCCGGTGCCGCCGCCCATGCCGGCGGTGATGAACACCATGTCCGCACCCTGCAGCGCGTCCATGATGCGCTCGCGGTCTTCCAGCGCGGCCTGGCGGCCGACTTCCGGATTGGCGCCAGCACCCAGGCCCTTGGTCACGTTGGTGCCGAGCTGCAGCTGCAGCTTGGCGCCGCAGTTCTTGATCGCCTGCGAGTCGGTGTTGGCGGTGATGAACTCCACGCCATCGACATTGGTGTTGACCATGTGCGCAACCGCGTTGCCGCCGCCGCCGCCCACGCCAACGACCTTGATTACCGCGTTGGGAGCCATCTTTTCGATCAGTTCAAAATGTGCCATGTCAGTGTCCTCTTGAGCCGGGATTGGGGAGTGGGGATTGGGGAGTCGCAAAAGCGCTGGTCCCTGGCCCACTCCGCATCACGGCGAGTGTTGTTGTTTGAAAGTCGGGATTCGTGTGCCTGGGCCATGGATGCGCTATTGCGCTCTACGACTCACCGCACCTACTCCTCGACGCAATGCCTGCAAAAAATTTTACCGCCTACCCGCTCGCCGCTCTCCACTTAATCGTTGCTACCACTCTGTTTTTTTTCGCTCTTGCCAATCCCAAATTCCGAATTCCAAATCCCGGCCCCTCAGAATTCCCCGCGATACCAGTTCTTCAATTTCTTGAACAAGCTCCCGGCGCGGCCGGTCGGGATCGACGGGCGGCGTGGGTGTTCGATCTGGCTGCCCATCAGCAGCAGGCCCACGCCGGAGGCGTGCACCGGGTTGCCGACGACTTCGCCCAGGCCGGTGACGTGCTGGGGAATGCCCACGCGCACCGGCATCTGCAACATTTCTTCGGCCAGTTCGACCACGCCTTCCATCTTCGACGCACCGCCGGTGAGCACCATGCCGGCGCGCACCATTTCCTCGAAACCGGAGCGGCGCAGTTCGGCCTGCACCATTTCGAAGATTTCCTCGTAACGGCCCTGCACCGCCTGCGCGAGCGCATGCCGCGGCATGCGACGTGGCGGGCGATCGCCGACCGACGGCACCTGGATGCTTTCTTCGGCGGTGGCCAGCTGCGCCAGCGCACAGGCGTAGCGCACCTTGATCTGCTCGGCTTCCGGAGTGGGCGTGCGCAGCATGTGCGCGATGTCGTTGGTGACGTGGTCGCCGGCGATCGGCAGCGAGGCGGTATGGCAGATCGCGCCCTGCACGTACACCGCAAGGTCGGTGGTACCGGCGCCGATATCCACCAGCACCACGCCCAGCTCGCGCTCGTCGGCCGTCAACACTGCGACGCTGGAAGCCAGCGACGACAGCACCAGATCGTCCACCTGCAGGCCGCACTTCTGCACGCACTTGGTGATGTTGGCCGCTGCCGACTGCGCGCATACCACCAGATGCGCGTGCACCTCCAGGCGCACGCCGGTCATGCCGACCGGATTGCGGATGCCTTCCTGCGAATCGTCCAGCACGTACTCGCGCGGGATCGCATGCAGGATGCGCTGGTCGGCAGGAATGGCCACGGCTTTGGCCGCATCCAGCACGCGCTCCAGATCGCTCCAGG
The DNA here is from genome assembly GCF_056725285.1 of Xanthomonas sp. NCPPB 1826. NCBI lineage: Bacteria > Pseudomonadati > Pseudomonadota > Gammaproteobacteria > Lysobacterales > Lysobacteraceae > Xanthomonas > Xanthomonas sp. NCPPB 1826. The sequence goes on along the minus strand of NZ_CM161521.1, from coordinate 1,028,711 downwards.
TCACTTCGCCGTCGCGGATCGGCACGATGCCGGGCGAGTTCTTGCACTGCACGTGGTTGCCGGAAATGGATGCGTACACCGAGCGGATTTCGCAACCGGCCATCAGCTCGGCCTCTTCCACCGCGCGCTGGATCGACTGCACGGTGGATTCGATGTCCACCACCACGCCGCGCTTGAGACCGCGCGATTCATGCGAACCGATGCCGATCACTTCGATCGGATTGCCGGGCGAGTACTCGCCGACCAGCGCGACGACCTTGGAGGTGCCGATGTCCAGTCCAACGATGAGGGATTTGTCGCCTTTGCGGTTCATGTCTTAAAGCCGGGAATAGGGAATAGCGAATGGGGAATGGTCAACAGCGGTGCACGGAGGCGAGGAGAATTGAGGACAAGTGCGTGAGGCGCAGCGGGCGACGCCGGCTTGGGTTTCTTATCCATTCCCGATTCCCCACTCTCCATTCGTCGTTCGACTGTGAAGCCGTTGGTGTAGCGCAGGTCGGCGCGGGCGATCGGGCGTTGCGGGTCGGCCAGTTGCGGCAGCACGCGGGCGAAGCGCTGCAGGCGGGCGCGGGCGTCGTCGCGGCCGATCACGATCTGCACGCCGTTGCTCAGGCCCAGCGACCAGCTGCCGCGTGCATCCATTTCCAGACGCTCCACATCCAGCCCGGTCGGCGCGAACAGCGCGCGCGATTCGTTGTACAGCGCCACCACGTCCTGGGTCTTGCTGTCCGGGCCGCCGAGTTGCGGCAACTTGAAATCCTTCAGCAACGGCGGGGTGCGGAACAAGCGGCCCTGCTCGGACAACATGCGGTCGGTGCCCCAGCGCGCGAACGGCTTGTGCTCGGTGACGTGCACTTCCAGCACATCCGGCCAGCGCTTGCGCACCTGCGCACTTTCCACCCACGGCAGGCGCGCGATGGCGTCCTGCGCGTTCTGCAGCTTCACCGCGAAAAAGCCCGCGCGCGCATATGGCAGGACCACCGCGCGCAACTCTTCGGCCGGCACCCGCTTGAAGTCGCCCGACACCCGCAAGCGCGCCAACGGCCAACGCTCGGCACCGACCCAGCCATTGAGCACGGCCACCACCGGCAACGCGACCAGCGCCACCGCGAGCAACCACGCCAGGATGCGCAAGGTGGCGTTCATGCGCGCGCTCCGCGCGCGGGAATGGGGAATCGGGAATAGAGAATCGCAACGGCGCGCGCTGCGTGCGCGGGATTGGGGATTGGGGATTGGAGATTCGCCACGGCAACAGCAACGGCGCGCACGGCGTCGCTGTTGGCCAATCCCGAATCCCGAATCCCCAATCCCCGTGTCATAGCGTCTGCTCCAGCACGCGCCAGACCAGTTCTTCGAAATCGATGCCGAGCTGGCGCGCGGCCTTGGGCACCAGCGAGTGGCTGGTCATGCCGGGGGCGGTGTTGACCTCCAGCAGATAGAGCTGGCCGCTGGCACGGTCGCGCATCACGTCGACGCGGCCCCAGCCGCGGGCACCGGCAGCGCGGAAGGCGTCCAGGGCGAGCTGGCGCAGTTGCGTCTCGGCATCGCCGTCCAGGCCGGGGCACAGGTACTGAGTGTCGTCGGCCAGGTACTTGGCGTTGTAGTCGTACCACTGGCCCTTGGGCACGATGCGGATGGACGGCAGCGCGACCTCGCCGAGCACGGCCACGGTGAGTTCGTCGCCTTCGATCAGCTGCTCCATCAGCAGCGCGCCGTCATAGCGCGCCGCCAGCAGCACGGCTTGTTCGAGCTGGGCCTGGTCGAACACGCGGCTGATGCCGACGCTGGAGCCTTCGTTGGCCGGCTTGACGATCACCGGCAAGCCGATCTGCCGCGCGGCGGCATGGATGTCGTCGGCGCTGGCACCGGCGGCCAGGCGCGCATAGCGCGGCGTGGACAGGCCCAGTGACAGCCACACCTGCTTGGTGCGGATCTTGTCCATGCTCAACGCCGAGCCCAGCACGTTGGAGCCGGTGTACGGCACCTTGAAGGCTTCCATCAGGCCTTGCACGATGCCGTCTTCGCCGCCGCCGTTATGGCCGTGCAGCACGTTGAAGACGCGATCGAAGCGTTTTTCGACCAGGGCCTGCGCCAGGGCCGGAATGCCATCGACCGGCTGCGCGTCGACACCGCGCGCGCGCAGTGCGTCGAGCACGTTGCTGCCGGAGTTCAACGACACTTCGCGCTCGGACGAGGTACCACCGAGCAGCACGGCGACGCGGCCAAACGCGGCCGGATCGCTGCTACGTGCGTTGGGAATCACCGCGCTCATGCGCTCGCTCCGGTGAACCCGTTGTTGATGATGTGCTGCGCGACATAACCGATATCGCCGGCGCCCATCATCAGCAGCAGATCGCCGTCCTGCAGCACGTCCGGCAGCACTTCGGCCAGGCCGGAAATCTGCCCGACCACCACCGGCTCGCTGCGGCCGCGCGCACGGATCGCACGCGCCAGCGCGCGCGCATCGGCGCCCGGAATCGGCGCTTCGCCGGCCGGGTAGACCTCGCTCAGCACCAGCGCGTCGACGGTGCTCAGCACCGCGGCGAAGGCATCGAACTGGTCGCGGGTACGGCTGTAGCGATGCGGCTGGAATGCCACCACCAGGCGCTTGTCCGGCCAGCCGCCACGGGCGGCGGCGAACACCGCTTCCAGCTCGCGCGGATGGTGGCCGTAATCGTCGACCACGCGCACGCGCGCACCGGTGCTGGTGGTGACTTCGCCCAGGTCGTTGAAGCGACGGCCGATGCCGGCGAAGTTTTCCAGCGCACGCGCGATGGTCTCCGGCGCCACGCCCAGCTGCCAGCCGATCGCGGCGGCCGCCAATGCGTTGAGCACGTTGTGGCGGCCCGGCAAAGCCAGCGTCACCGGCGTGGTGGTGCCTTCGGGCAGGCGCAGCGTGAAGCGCATGCGCGGGCCGTCCTGCACCACGTCTTCGGCGCGTACGTCGGCGTTTTCGCTCATGCCGTAGCTCATCACGTGGCGCGGCGTCTTGCCGGCCAGCGCGGCCACTTCCGGGTCGTCGATGCACAGCAATGCCAGGCCGTAGAACGGCAGGCGCTGCAGGAACTCGGCGAAGGCGGCCTGGATGCGTGCGAAATCGTTGCCGTAGTTTTCCAGGTGATCCGAATCGATGTTGGTGATCACTGCCATCAGCGGATTCAGGCGCAGGAAGCTGCCGTCGCTTTCGTCGGCCTCGGCCACCAGCCACTGGCCGCCGCCCAGCTTGGCGTTGGCGCCGGCGGCCAGCAACTGCCCGCCGATGACGAAGGTCGGATCCAGCCCGCCCTCGCTCAGCACCGCTGCGGCCAGGCTGGTGGTGGTGGTCTTGCCATGCGTGCCGGCCACCGCGATGCCGCGACGGAACCGCATCAGCTCGGCCAGCATCGCCGCACGCGGCATGATCGGAATGCGCTGGCTGCGCGCTTCCATCAGCTCGGGGTTGTCTTCGCGGATCGCGCTGGACACCACCACGCAATCGGTGCCGAGCACGTTGGCCGCCGAATGCCCGCGCATCACCCGCGCACCCAGCTTGGCCAACCGCCGCGTCGCCACGTTATCGGAGTTGTCCGAGCCGGAGACTTCGTAGCCCAGCGTCAGCATCACCTCGGCAATGCCGCTCATGCCGGTGCCGCCGATGCCGACGAAATGCACGCGCGGAAACGCACGCACCAGGTCGCCACTGTCCTGCAGACGGCGAATCACGCGGCACCTCCGGTGGAGATGCGAATCGGGAATTGGGAATCGGGAATCGTGTAAAGCGAGACACCTGCGGCGTTGAGCGCCTGACCGGTGCGCGTGTTTTCTTGCATCACTGTCTGTTCCTGCAATTGTTCTGAGCTCTGCCCATTCCCCATTCCCGATTCACCACTCCCGGCTTCCTGCAGAATGATGTCGGCGATGCGTTCGGCGGCGTCCGGCTTGGCCAGGGTGCGGGCGGCCTGCGCCATCGCCAGGCGGCGGGCGGGGTCGGCGAGCAGGGTCTGCAAGACCTGCTGCAAGCGCGCGGCCAGGGTGTCGTCCTGCTTGAGCAGCACGGCAGCATCGGCGCCGACCAGGTATTCGGCATTGCGGGTCTGGTGGTCGTCCACCGCGGCGGCGAAGGGCACCAGCACGCTGCCGATGCCGGCGGCGCACAGTTCGGCCAGCGTGGAGGCACCGGCGCGGCACACGACCAGGTCGGCCCAGGCGTAGGCGGCGGCCATGTCGGCGATGAAGGGTTCGACGCTGGCGTTGACGCCCGCCTGCGCGTACGCGGCCTCGGCTTCCGCACGCAGCTTTTCGCCGCACTGGTGGCGCACGTCCACATCTGGGTGACCGAGCGCGGCCAGTGCCGCTGGCACGGCCTGGTTCAATGCGCGTGCGCCCTGGCTGCCACCGAGCACCAGCACGCGTACGGCATTGCCACGGCCGACCAGGCGCGTGGCCGGCGCGGGAAGCGCTGCGATTTCCGCACGCACCGGATTGCCCACCGCTTCCTCGCCGGCGAAGCTGCCCGGGAAACCGGTCAGCACGCGGCGCGCAAACCGCGACAACACCTTGTTGGTCATGCCGGGCGCACGGTTCTGTTCGTGCACCAGCAAGGGCACGCCGAGCAGCCGCGCTGCCAGGCCGCCCGGGCCGGCCGCAAAGCCGCCGAAACTGATCACCGCACGCGGCTGGCGCTTGCGCAGCACGAAGCCGGCGGCGCGCACCGCGCGCATCACCCGCACCGGTGCACCGAGCAATTTCACCAGGCCCTTGCCACGCAGGCCGCTGATGGCCAGCGTGTCGAGTTGAATATCGTGCTGCGGCACCAGCCGGGTTTCCATCGCGCCGTCGGCGCCCAGCCAGGTCACCGGCACGCCACGCGCGCGCAGCACCTTGGCCACGGCCAGACCCGGGAAGATGTGCCCGCCGGTGCCGCCAGCCAGAATCATCACTGGTCGGATCCCCGCACCTGGATATGCAGGCGTTTGCGCGGGATTCGCATGAGTGCTCATGCAATCCTCCCGAAGGTCGGTTCCACACGTGGCTGCATGCGGCTGGTGCCGCGCAGGAACTCGGACGCATGCGCAGACGTTGCCGAGGCTGCAGCGACCGGTGCCGGGGCGGATGCGGCGGCAACCGGCTCGCGCTGCGGCTTGCGCGCAGGCGCGTAGGCCGGCGCGGCCGATTCCACCACCGGTTCGGCCGGCTCGGCCGACGGCGCGCCCGTACCCTGCGGCGACAACTTGCTGCGCAGGCGCTCGGCACGATCCATTTCGTAGGACACGCGCAGCAGCAGGCCCATCGCCACGCAGGTCATCAGCACCGACGAACCGCCGGAGGAAATCAGCGGCAGGGTCAGGCCCTTGGTCGGCAGGATGCCCAGGTTCACGCCCACCGAGACGAAGCTCTGCAGGCTGATCCACAAGCCGATGCCGAAGGCGATGTAGCCGGAGAAGTGACGCTTCATTTCCACGCAGCGCATGCCCAGCCAGAACGCGCGGCCGACCAGCAGCGCGTACAGCGAGATCACCCCGCACACGCCGATAAAGCCGAGCTCTTCGGCGATGACCGAGAAGATGAAGTCGGTATGCGCTTCGGGCAGGTAGTTGAGCTTCTGCACCGAGGCGCCCAGGCCCACGCCGGTCCACTGGCCGCGGCCGACCGCCATCAAGGCGTTGGACAGCTGGTAGCCGGAGCCGAGCTGGTCGGCCCACGGGTCCAGGAACGAGGTGATGCGACGCAGCCGGTACGGCTCCAGGATCGCGATGAAGGCGAATACCGGCAGGCCGAACACGATTGGCATCGACATGCGCGGCAGGTTCACCCCGCCCAGCACCAGCATGCCGGCGGTGATCGCCAGCAGCAGCGTGGACGAGCCGAAGTCCGGCTGCATCAGCAGCAGGCCGACCAGTGCGATCGCCACGCCCAGCGGCTTGAGCATCGCCGGCCAGGTCGCATTGACCTCGTCGCGGAAGCGCACCAGATAGCTGGACAGCCACACGATGTAGAGCACCTTGACCGCTTCGACGGTCTGGAATTTCGATACGCCCAGGTTGATCCAGCGCTTGGCGCCGTTGACGCTGCTGCCCAGGCCGGGCACGAACACCACCATCAGCAGGCCGAAGCAGGCCAGCAGCAGCACCTGGTTGTACTGCTCGATCGTCTTGAGCTCGGTACGCATCGCCCAGAACGCCAGGCCCACGCCGATGCCCAGGAACAGCAGATGGCGGGTCAGGTAATAGAACGGGTTGTCGGACAGCTCGATCGAGCTGGACGCCACCATCACCACGCCCAGCGAGGCGAGCATGGCCGCGGCCCCGAGCAGCCACGGGTCATAGCGGCCGCCGATGGCGTCCAGTCGCGTGGCCTGGCGGGACATGTCGTTCATCAGCGCACCTTCAACGTGGCAAGGCCGATCAGCACCAGCACCACCGAAATGATCCAGAAGCGCACGATCACGCGCGGCTCCGGCCAGCCCTTGAGCTCGAAGTGGTGATGGATCGGCGCCATGCGGAACACGCGCTTGCCGGTCAGCTTGAAGCTGGCGACCTGGATCATCACCGACAGCGTTTCGATCACGAACACCCCGCCCATGATCACCAGCACCAGCTCCTGGCGCACGATCACCGCGATGGTGCCCAGCACCGCGCCCAGCGACAGCGCGCCGATATCACCCATGAACACCATGGCGGGATAGGTGTTGAACCACAGAAAGCCCAGGCCTGCGCCGGCGATCGCCGAGCAGATGATGATCAGCTCGCCGGCCCCGGGAATCAGCGGGATCTTCAGGTATTCGGCAAACACCACGTTGCCCGAGGCATAGGCGAACACGCCCAGCGCACAGGCCACCAGCACGGTCGGCATGATCGCCAGACCATCCAGGCCGTCGGTCAGGTTGACCGCATTGGAGAAGCCGACGATCCAGAAATAGGCGATCACCACAAAGCTCACGCCGGCCAATGGCAGCGCGATCGACTTGAACATCGGGATGTAGAAGGTGATCGCCGCCGGCACATCGGCGGTGTAGTACAGGAACAGGCCCGCGGCCAGGCCGAAGATCGACTGCAGCAGATACTTCCAGCGCGACTTCAGGCCGTTGGGATCGCGGCGCACGATCTTGATCCAGTCGTCGTACCAGCCGATCGCACCGAAACAGACCATCACCGCCAGCACCAACCACACGTAACGGTTGCGCAAATCGCCCCACAGCAGCACCGACAAGGTCACCGTCAGCAGGATCAGCGAGCCGCCCATGGTCGGCGTGCCGGCCTTGGAGAAATGCGTCTGCGGGCCGTCCTGGCGGATCGGCTGGCCACCCTTGAACTGGGCCAGCTTGCGGATCACCGCCGGGCCCATCCACAACGACAGGAACAACGCGGTCAGCGCGGCCAGGATGCCGCGGAAGGTCAGATAGTTGAACAGCCCGAACAGGCTCTCCAGTTGCTGCAGCCAACGCGCCAGCTCAAGCAGCATGGGATGCGTCCTCCGCCGGGGCGAGCAGCGCGGCGACGATGCGGTCCATGGCGCTGCCACGGGAGCCTTTCACCAGCAACGTGGGCGGGGTTTGCGCCGTGGTGGCGGCAGTCTGTGCCGCCGCACCGGTGTGTTCGTACATCGAAGAAGATTCCTGCGTTTGGGTCGGCGAAACGGCGAGCTGCGCCAGATCCGCCTGCAAGGCCGCGATCAACGCGGCATGGGTGGCGAACACGCGGCCGCCCTCGCCGAACGCCTGTGCGGCGGCGGCACTGAGCTCGCCCAGCGCGTACAGGCGCTGCAGCTTGGCCGCGCGCGCGCGACGTCCGGCGGCGGCATGCAGGGCCGCGCCTTCCGGGCCAAGCTCACGCATGTCGCCGAGCACCAGCCAGCCTTCGCCAGGCGCAGCGGCCAGGGTGTCGATGGCGGCATCCAGCGAGCCGGGGTTGGCGTTGTAGCTGTCGTCGATCAGCACCGCGCCGCCAGGCAGGGCGTGGGTGATCTGACGGCCGGCCACCGGACGAACCTGCGCCAGGCCGGCGGCAATGATCGGCAAGGCGATGCCCGCACCCAAGGCCAGGCCGGCCGCCGCCAGCGCGTTGAGCACGTTGTGGCGGCCCGGCAACGGCAGCGCGATCTGCGCCTGCCCTTGCGGGGTCACCAGGGTGAATTGCGCACCACTGGCCTGCAGCCGCAAGCCATGCGCGGTGATGTCGGCACTGGCCTGCAGGCCGTAGCGCAACACGCGGCGGCCCTGCACCGGCTGCGCATGCAGTTGCTGCTCGAACCAGGCACCGAAGGCATCGTCGGCATTGATCACCGCCACGCCATCGGCCGGCAATGCGGCGTAGATGGCGCCCTTGGTGCGGGCGACGCCGAGCAGGCTGCCCAGGCGTTCCAGATGGGCGGGGGCGATGTTGTTGACCAGGGCCACGTGCGGCTGCGCGATCTCGGTGAGATAGGCGATATCGCCCGGCTTGCCGGCGCCCATTTCGTAGATCGCTAGGTCCGCATCGTCCGGCGCAGCAATCACCGCCAGCGGCAGGCCGATCTCGTTGTTGCGGTTGCCCGGCGTGGCGTACACGGTGGTGCCGTCGACACGCCCGGCCTCGGTCAGGATGGCCAGCAGCAGCGCCTTGACGCTGGTCTTGCCGTTGGAGCCGGTCAAGGCGATCACCCGCGTGGCGCGGTCGCGCTGCATGCCGGCGGCGATACGCGCCAGCGCCAGTTCGGTATTTTCCACCAGCACCTGCGGCACGCTCAGCGCCGGCAGCAGGCGATCGACCAGCACACCGCTGGCGCCGTGCGCCACCGCGTCCGCGGCAAAGTCGTGCCCGTCGAAACGCTCGCCGCGCAGCGCCACGTACAGGCTGCCGTTGGCCAGCGTGCGGGTGTCGTTGCCGACGGTGTCGATGATGGCGTCGTCGCCATGCAGCTCGCCACCGGCCCAGTGGGCGATCAACGACAGCGGCGTGAGCTTCATGCGCGCATTCCCAGTCCGGTGCGCGGCAACAGGGCCTGCGCCGCCACGATGGCGTCGTCGAAGGCATGCCGCACGCCGGCGACTTCCTGGTACGGCTCGTGACCCTTGCCGGCGATCAGCACGATGTCGGAGGCACTGGCCATGCTGATGGCCTGATGGATCGCCGCGGCGCGGTCGCGCTGCACGATGGCCGCATCCGGGCGCGCGAAGCCGCGCAGGATATCGGCCACGATCACATCGCCATCTTCGCCACGCGGATTGTCGTCGGTGACGATCGCCACGTCGGCATTGACCTCGGCAATGGCCGCCATCTGCGGGCGCTTGCCGGTATCGCGCTCGCCGCCGCAGCCGAACACGCAGATCAGCCGATCCTGTGCATGCGAGCGCAGGCTGGTCAATGCCTGTTCCAGCGCGTCAGGCGTATGTGCGTAGTCGACGACCACCAGCGGTGCGCCATGCGCGCCACCCAGGCGATTCATGCGGCCATGGATCGGCTGCAGCCGACCGAGCACTTCGGCGATCTGCGCCGGCGCGATCTGCAGCGCAGACAACGCACCGGCCACGGCCAGCAGGTTGTCCACGTTGAAGCGGCCCAGCAGCGGCGAGTGCACCGGATGCACCTGACCGTCGAGATGCAGCGCGAAATTGATGCCGTTGTGATCCAGCTGCAGTGCCTGCGCTCGCACGCTTGCCTGGGCCTGCGCGCGCGAGCTCACGCCGATCGCGCGCAGCGCGGGGTCAAGCGAGGCCAGCAGCGTGCGGCCGAAGTCATCGTCCAGGTTCACCACCGCGGCCTTCAATCCGGCGCGCGTGAACAGCCTGGCCTTGGCCGCGCCGTACTGCGCCATGTCGCCGTGGTAATCGAGATGGTCGCGGGTGAGATTGGTGAACACCGCCACGTCGAAATGCACCGCATCCACGCGGCCCTGGTCCAGCGCATGCGAGCTGACTTCCATCGCCACCGCCTGCGCGCCCGCGTCGCGCAGCTGCGCAAGCAAGGCATGCGTTTGTAGCACCAGCGGCGTGGTGAAACCGGTCGGCACGGCGCTGCCGTACAGGCCGACACCCAGGGTGCCGAGCGTGCCGGCAGGGGTGCCGAGCAACGTCAGGGCCTGCGCCAGCAATTGCACGGTGGAGGTCTTGCCGTTGGTGCCGGTGACGCCGACCATGCGCATCGCCCGCGATGGCTGGCCATGGAACTGATCGGCCATCGCGCCCAGGCGCGCACGCAGGCCCGGCACCGCGATCGCGTCGGCCGGTGCCGGCAGATCGGCCGGTGCCGGCGGCTCGAACAACACCGCCGCCGCGCCATTGGCGCGCGCCTGGTCGACGAAGCCCAGGCCATGCGCACCGAAACCGGCGATCGCCACGAAGGCATCGCCCGCACGCACCGCACGGCTGTCCATCACCAGGCCCGACACCTGCACCTCATGCGCAAGCGGCACGTCCGGCAACAACTGCGACAGCGGCATGCTGCGGCTCACTGGCGGCTCTCCTGCAACGGTGCAGGCTGGGCGGGTGCGGGCAATGCAGCCGGCGCGAGTGCGGTGGGAATACCCGCAGACACTTCATCCACCGGGTCCGGTACCAACGCCGGATCCAGATCGGCCGGCTGCGGCTTGACCACCGGCTGCCCGGTCTTGCCGGCCGCCTGCGCGGCCAGCCACGACTGGATGTCGTCCGGCGGCACGTCCATCAGCCGCAGCGCGCCTTCCATTACCTTGTGGAACACCGGCGCCGACACCAGGCCGCCGTAATACACCTTGCCCTGCGGATCGTTGATCACGATGACGGTGGCAAAGCGCGGCCGCGTGGCCGGTACCAGGCCGGCAAACAGCGCGTTGTAATGCCCGCGCTCGTACCCGTTGGCGCCGTTCTTGCGGGCGGTACCGGTCTTGCCGGCGACGTGATAGCCCAGGATCGCCGCGCCCTTGGCGCCGCCCTGGGTGACCACGGTTTCCATCATGTCGATGACCTGGCGCGCCACTTCCGGAGTGACCACCTGGCGGGTTTCGTTATGCTGGCCGCGCACGAAGGTCGGCGGCGTCAGCTTGCCGCCGTTGCCCAGCGTGGCGTAGGCCTGCGCGATCTGCAGCGGCGTTACCGACAGGCCATAGCCGTAGGACATGGTGGTCTTGGACGGGCCGCTCCAGCGCGCCGGCTGCAGCACCACGCCGGCCGATTCGCCGGGAAAACCGCTGTGCGGGGCAGCGCCGTAACCGAAGTTGCGGATCGACTGATAGAAGGTCTGGTCCGGCACCTTGGCGGCGATCTTGGCCGCGCCGATGTTGGAGCTGCGGGTGATCACGCCGGTGACGTTGAGTACGCCGTTGTTGCGCGGCACATCGCGGATGGTGAAGCGCCCCACCGACATGTAGCCGGGGTTGGTGTCGATGACCGTGTCCTTGGTCACCACACCGGCGGTCAGCGCGGTGGCCACGGTCAGCGGCTTCATCGTCGAGCCCGGCTCGACCAGATCGGTGACCGCACGGTTGCGGCGCGCCGACGGGTTGATGCCGGTGACCGCATTGGGGTTGTAGGTGGGCAGGTTGACCATTGCCAGCACTTCGCCGGTGGCCACATCCATCACCACCATCGACCCGCCGGCCGCATTGTTTTCGACCAGTGCGTTGCGCAGTTCCTTGTAGGCCAGGAACTGGATGCGGCGGTCGATGCTCAGCGTCAGGTCCTTGCCCGGCTGCGCCGGACGTACCAGATCCACACTCTCCACGATCGCGCCGCGCGCATCGCGCACCACCTTCTTGGAGCCCGGCTTGCCGCGCAGCCATTCGTCGAAGGCCAGCTCCAGGCCTTCCTGGCCGCGGTCGTCGATATTGGTGAAGCCCAGCACGTGGGCCATCGCCTCGCCTTGCGGATAGAAGCGACGGAACTCGCGCTGCGAGAACACACCGGGAATCTTCAGATCGACGATCGCATGTGCCTTGTCCGGGTTGATCCGGCGCTGCAGGTACATGAATTCCTTGCCGGCCTTCTGCGCCAGCTTGGCGTTCAACTCGTCCAGCGGCTGGCCGAGCGCCTTGGCCAGCTCGGGGATGCGGTCCGGGTTGCGCAACAGTTCCTGCGGATTGACCCAGATCGATTCCACCGGCGTGGACACTGCCAGCGGCTCGCCGTTGCGGTCGGTGATCATGCCGCGCGAGGTGGCGATCGGCAGTTCGCGCAGATAGCGCGCTTCGCCCTGGCGCTGGTAGAAATCGCGGTTGACCAGCTGCACGAACGCCGCCCGGCCGATCAGCGTCACCGAGCACAGGCCCAGCGCGATGCCGACCAGCGTCAGGCGGCCACGCAGGTTGAAGTTGCTGCGCGCGCGGTTACGGCCGGCCTTCATTCCGCACCTCCGTGTGCGCCACCCTGCGGGCGGCTGCGCCGTGCACAACGGCTGTCCTGCCGTTCGGTCACCTGCCGTTCGCTCATGGGCGCACCACCACGATGTCGTTGGTCTCCGGGAACTTCATCCCGATGCGCGCACGCGCAACCTGATCCACGCGATTACTTTCCGCCCAGGTGGCCTGCTCCAGCTGCAGCCGGCCGAATTCGATATTCAATTCATCGCGCGTGTGCTCGAGCTTGGACAGCTGCACGAACAGCTTGCGATGCATGTGGCGCATGTACACGACCCCGATCGCCGAGGCGATGCTGCAGGCAAGCAGCACGATGAGCAGCAGGCGGCTCATGCGGCGTCTCCTTGAGAAGCCGGGAATCGGGAATCGGGATTCGGGATTCGTGAAGCAGCGGCACTGTTGCCTTTGCCCATTCCCGATTCCCCATTCCCCATTCCCAGCTTTTCGGCAACCCGCAATACCGCGCTGCGGGCGCGCGGGTTGACGCTCAATTCGGCGTCGTCGGCCTTGATGGCGCCGCTGATCAGCTGCAGCGTCGGCACGAACGGCTGCGCTTCGGGCAGGCGGCGGTTGCTCGGCGGGGCCTTGGCGTAGCGGGCCATGAACTGCTTGACGATGCGGTCTTCCAGCGAATGGAAACTGATCACCGCCAGGCGGCCGCCGGGCTTGAGCGCGCCCAGCGCGGCATCCAGGCCGGCTTCCAGATCGTCCAGCTCGCGGTTGATGTAGATGCGGATCGCCTGAAAGCTGCGCGTGGCCGGGTGGGTCTTGCTGTCGCCGCGCGGCATCACCGAGGCGATCAGCTCGGCCAGTTGCGCGGTGCGCAGCAGCGGCTGTTCGGCGCGGCGGGCCACGATGGCGCGCGCGATGCGGCGGCTCTGGCGCTCTTCGCCGTAGGTCCACAGCACGTCGGCGATCTCGCGGTCGCTGGCATGCGCCAGCCACTCGGCCGCGCTCTGGCCGGCGTCCGGATCCATGCGCATGTCCAGCGGGCCGTCCTTGCCGAAACTGAAACCGCGCCCGGCCACGTCCAGCTGCGGCGAGGACACGCCCAGATCCAGCAGGATGCCGTCGACGGTTGCCGCAGCGACCACCTGGCCGAGGCCGGCGAAGCTGCCGCGATGGATGGACACGCGCGCATCGTCACCGAACGACTGTTCGGCCACGGCAATCGCGTCGGGGTCCTTGTCCATCACCAGCAGTCGACCTCCCGGGCCAAGATGTTGCAGCACGCCACGGGCGTGTCCGCCACGTCCGAACGTGCCATCGAGATAGGTTCCGTTTTCGATCACCTGCAGGCCGTCCAGAACCTGCGTGTACAGCACCGGCACATGGGCCGCCGGTGGCTGCGACACCGGGTGACCGGGCTGCGCTTCACCGCGCATCCGGGCACCCCGGCTCACAACCTGAGATCGAGCAATTCATCGCCCAGATCCCCGTCAGACAATGTCTGCTGGATCAGTGCGCGATGTGCCTGCTCGCTCCAGAGTTCGAATTTGTCGCCCATGCCCAGCAGCACGGCCTTCTTCTCGATGCCGACCGCATTGCGGTGGCTGGCCGGGATGCTCAGACGCCCGTTGGCGTCCAGTTCCAGCACTGCGGAAGAACCCACCAGTTTCTGCTGCAGCGTGCGGACAACGCGCTGGGTATTGGGCTTGGACATCACATCGTCACGCACCCGCTCCCACTCCTTTTCCGCATACAGCCACAGGCATCCGGCTTCGAACGGGTTGTAGGTGAGCACCAGGCGATTGCCGCTCACGCGCGTGACCAGGTCGCGGTACGCGGTTGGCACCGCCATACGCCCCTTGTCGTCCACCGTGATGGCAGTCTCGCCCTGAAACACCGAATACAACCTCGAATACCCGCTGGGGGATCATTGAACCACGAAAAACCACAAAACACCTGGTTTTCCCTCCGTTGCCCACCTTAGCAGCGCGTCAAAGGTTGTCAACAACTTTGAAGGTCACAAATCGCCAGTCGCATCAATGAGTTGCAGCACTCTTTAGAGACTTGTTCAAAGGTTATCCACAAGTTGCTGTTTCATCTCAGATTTTGAGATTGAACAAAAATTCAGGGGCGTGAAGGCCATGTAAACCCAACCGCAGTCTCACTTCACACTGCGCCAGCTGCACATGGTCGTTGCGCAAACAGGCGACAATCGGCGCCATGTGCCTGGTCGCTCTTGCCTGGAAAACCCACCCACGTTGGCGTCTGCTGCTGGCGGGCAACCGCGATGAATTCCACGACCGGCCGACCGCTGCGCTGGCGCGCTGGCCGGCACCCGCCGACGGCGTGCTGGCGGGCCGCGACCTGCGCTCGGGCGGCAGTTGGGTGGGGTTGGGCAGCGACGGCCGCGCTGCGGTGGTGACCAACGTGCGCGACCCGCTCGCCACTGCGTCAGGCCGCTCGCGCGGACATCTCATTGCCGACTACCTGGCCGGCAGCCTGGACGCGGCCGTGTACGCCGGCGAACTGGCAGCGGCCGCGCACGAATTCCCGCCATTCAATCTATTGCTGTGCGACGCCGAGCGCTGCGAACACCTCAGCAACCACCCGCCGTTGGCACGCACGCTGGCGCCGGGCATCCACGGCATGTCCAACGGCCCGCTGGACGCGCACTGGCCCAAGACCGCTGCACTGACTGCAGTCCTGCACGACTGGTGCGCGGAAGGCCTCGACGACCTGCAACCGCTGTGGACCGCCCTGGGCAACCCCGCCATCGCGCCCGACGCCGCCCTGCCTCACACCGGCGTGGACCTGCCCACCGAACGCCTGCTCTCGGCCGCCTTCATCAACGGCTCCAGCTACGGCACCCGCGCCAGCACCATCGTCGCGGTGGACCATCAGGGCAGCGGCTTCATCCACGAACGCCGCTTCGGCCCCGCCGGGATCTTCCAGGGCGAAACGCGGCTGGACATCGTCGGGACGCGTCGACAATGACTGCAGCAAGCAGCTCACATTGATCGCAGCCAAGGCAAGGCACCCGGCAACGCACCCAAGTGCAAGCCCCCTTGAGTCAAGGGGGCGCGGCGACAGCCGCGGGGGTTCTGGCGTGCCCGGAGCGGGGCCCGCGTTTTGTACTGCCGAAGGCAGTACGAAGCGTGGGTGTCTTCTTGGGGCGAACGCCCAAAGAAGGCAGCGAAACAGCCGCGGGGGGTTCTGGCATGCCCGGAGCGGGGCCCGCTTTTTGTACTGCCGAAGGCGATACCAAGCGTGGGTGCCTTCTTGGGGCGAACACCCAGAGAAGGCAGCGACACAGCCGCGGGGGTTCTGGCATGCCCGGAGCGGGGCCCGCGTTTTGTACTGCCGAAGGCGGTACGAACCGTGGGTGTCTTCTTAGGGCGAACGCCCGAAAGAAGGTGGCGGAGCCGGCCGGTAAGCCGGGTTCTGTCGTGGACAGTCATTCGTCTAGGCGCTACGTCACCGCAGCGCTCAAGCAACCTACCCGGATCCAGCGCGGGCCACGCCAATGGATCCCTATTTGGTCTTGCTCCAGGTGGGGTTTGCCGTGCCGGTCCGTTACCGGACTCGCGGTGCGCTCTTACCGCACCATTTCACCCTTACCGGCCCCTCGCCACCCCTCTGCTGCCTCCGAACGCACCTGGCGATGCTGATGCATCGCCGACACGTTTCAGTGGCGGCAGAGGGGTGACGAGGGACGTAGGCGGTATCTTTCTGTTGCACTTTCCGTCGGCTTGCGCCGCCCAGGCGTTACCTGGCACCTTGCCCTATGGAGCCCGGACTTTCCTCGGCACTCTTGCGAGTGACGCGACTGTCTGGCCGACTCCGCCGGAGCGCACTATACGCTATCGCCACCTTCCAGAACGCCGCCGCGACACCGGCCCCGCCATCGCCGACAGGCCCGCAATTGCCGGTAGGAGCGCACCCGGGCGCGAGAGGCCTTACCGAGAAAAATCCCACTACAGGTCAACGTGCTCCTGCAACGGCACACCTAGCCGCCGTACAAGGCCTTGCGCGGCGCACCGGTCAGCTCGGCGGCCAGCTTGGCGGCGGTGGACGGCGGCAGGTGTTCGGCCAGCTTGGCGTAGACGCGGCGGCCTTCGGCCAGCTGGCCTTCGGCGGCGTCGGCGGCGCCCTGCACCATCACCACGAACTCACCCTTGCGCTGGTTATCGTCGGCTTCGACCCTGGCCTGCAGCTCGGCCAGGGTGCCGTCGAGCACGGTTTCGAACAGCTTGGTCAGCTCGCGGGCGATTACCGCCGGGCGTTCGTCGCCGAAGGCCCCGCGCAGGTCGGCCAGCGACTCGACGATGCGGTGCGAGGACTCGTAGAACACCAAGGTGCGGGTCTCCCCGGCCAGGTGCGCCAGGCGCTCGCGGCGGGCGGCGCTCTTGGCTGGCAAAAAGCCCTCGAAGCCGAAACGGTCGCTGGGCAGGCCGGCCACGCTGAGCGCGGCGATGGCGGCGCAGGCACCCGGCACCGGGCTGACCCGGATCCCGGCCGCACGGGCGGCGCGCACCAGCTTGAAGCCGGGGTCGCTGACCAGCGGGGTGCCGGCGTCGCTGACGATGGCCAGCGACTCGCCCTCGCGCAGGCGCGCGACGATGCGCTCGGACATGGCTTCTTCGTTGTGGTCGTGCAGGGCCAGCAACGGGCGGTCGATGCCGAAATGGCCGAGCAGCTGGCGGGTATGGCGGGTGTCTTCGGCGCAGATCGCGGCTACGCCACGCAGCACCTCCTGCGCACGCGGCGACAGGTCGGCCAGGTTGCCGATCGGCGTGGCGACCACGTGCAGGGTTCCGGGGGAGGTCATCAACGGTATTCCGTAGGGCAAAGGGTAGAATCGTAGCGTTTTTAACGGTCCGCCCCGGCGGGCCCCGTCCAATGGATCTGAAATGAACAAGCGTGTTGCAAGGATCTCCGCCCTGTCGCTGATGGTGATGCTGGCCGCCGGCTGCGCCACCAGCAGCGTGACCCAGACCGCCTCGCCGACCCAGAGCGCGGCGCTGGCGTTGCTGGACCAGGGCAAGCCGCGCGAGGCGGCGCAGCAACTGGAAGCCGAGGCGGCCAGCGCCAGTGGTGCGCAGCGCAGCCGCCTGCTGGCCGCGTCTGCGTTCGGCTGGCACGACGCCGGCGATGACGCGCGTGCGCGCACGCTGCTGGCGCAGGTCACCCCGCGCCATCTCAGCGGCGAAGACCGCGCCCGCTTCGCGCTGCTGACCGGCGAGCTGGCGGTGATCGACAAGCAGGCCGCGCAGGCGTTGCAGGCCCTGGGCGACAGCCCGCAAGGCCTGCCGCAGCCGCTGCAGACCCGCTGGCTGCTGGCACGCGCCGCCGCACTGGAAGGCACCGGCGACCTGTTCGGGGCCGCCGCCGACCGCGCACGCGCCGATGCCAGCCTGACCGGCACCCCGCGCAGCGAGAACCAGCGCGCGATCGTGCGCCTGCTCGCCGCACTCGACGATGCCACGCTGAAGGGCCGCACCGCGGCGCTGCCAGCGGGCGACCCGCTGTACAACTTTGCCGGCCGCGCCTTGATCAGCCGCGGACTGGCGCTGCCGCGCGCGTTCGATCGCGACGCGCAATGGGGCTTTGACACCAGCAAGCGCCCGCCGGCCGAACGCGACGGCTATCGCCCGCCGGTCAAGCTGGGCGTGCTGCTCCCGCTCAGCGGCAGCCTGGCGACCGCCTCGGCGCCGGTGCGCGACGGCCTGCTGGCCGGTTACTACGCCGAAACCCGCCGCCGCCCGGAACTGCGCTTCTTCGACACCGCCGGCACTGCCGCCGGCGCCAATGCCGCCTACGACAAGGCGGTGAGCGCCGGGGTCGATTACGTGGTCGGCCCGTTGGGTCGCGACGAGGTCAGCGCCGTGTTCGCACGCGGCCAGCTGCCGGTGCCGGTGCTGGCGCTCAACCGCCCCACCGACAACAAGGCACCACCCAGCGGCAGCGCCGGCTTCTCGCTGGCGCCGGAAGACGACGGCATCATGGCCGCCGAATACCTGCTTTCGCGCGAGCGCCGCAACGTGTTGATCGTCGGCACCAGCGACGACAACGGCAAGCGCACCATCAAGGCCTTCCGCGACCGCTTCACCGAACGCGGCGGCAGCGTGGCCGGCAGCATCAGCGTGGCCGAGGTACCGGGCGACATCGGTGCACAGCTGCGTAACTACGGTGCTGCCGATGCGGTGTTCCTGGCGGTGCGCGGCAACACCGCGCGCGCGCTGGCGCCGCAACTGGCGTTGAGCGGATTCGCCGGCAAGTCGCGCGTGGGCACCTCGCAGCTGGTGGCCGGCACCGGCAAGGTCGAAGACGACCTGGCCCTGGACGGCATCATCTACCCAAGCGAGACCTGGACCGCGCTGGGCGTGTCCGGGCTGCCGGCCTCCACCCAGGTCGCCAGCACGCTGCCCAGCGCACGCGGACCCGGCGCGCGCCTGTTCGCGTTCGGCTACGACGCCTGGAAGATCAGCGCGTATCTGGAAAAACTCGCCACCGGCACCGATGGCGGCCTGCGCGGCGCCACCGGCACCCTGCATCTGGATGGCTTCGGCAACGTGCTGCGCACTCCGGCCTGGTCCACCTTCAACGGTGGCCGCCCGGTGCCGATCGCCGACGGCCGTTGACGCCATGCCGGCAGCGCGCCAGCAGCGGGGTGCGGCGGTGGAAGCGGCCGCACGCGCGCTGCTGGAGCAGGCCGGGCTGCGGCTGGTGGTGGGCAATGCCAACTACCGCGGCGGCGAACTGGATCTGGTGATGCGCGACGGCCAGGCACTGGTGTTCGTGGAAGTGCGCTATCGCCGCGACAACCGCTTCGGCGGCGGCGCGGCATCGGTGGATGCGCGCAAGCGCCGCAAGCTGGTGCTGGCCGCGCAGTTGTTCCTTGCCCATCACCCGGCACTGGCGACCTTGCCGTGCCGCTTCGATGTGGTGGAAGCCAGCGGCGAGCCGCCGGTGCTGAACTGGATCCGCGACGCCTTCCGCGCCGACGATTGCTGACGACGACCCACGCGCGATGCCGACCATCATCACCCATGCCGCGGTGCCGCTGGCGCTCTGGTGCGCCAGTGAACGCGGCCGCCTGCCGCCGCGCCTGCTCGGTGCCGGCATCGTCGCGGCGATGTTGCCCGATGCCGATGTGCTGGCGTTCGCGTTGCATGTTCCGTATGCGGATGCGTTCGGCCATCGCGGTGCCAGCCACTCGTTGTTGTTCGCCGGGCTGATCGCGCTGCTGGCTGGTACTGCGCATCGTCTGTTGCGTGCGGACGCACTGCAGGCAGCAGCGTTCTTGTTTGTCTGCGCCGCGTCGCACCCGCTGCTGGATGCGATGACCTCCGGCGGACTTGGCGTTGCGCTGACCTGGCCCTGGAGCGAGGCGCGCTGGTTCGCGCCATGGCGGCCGATTCGCGTGTCGCCCTTCGCCAACGGTTTCTTCAATGCGCGCGGCCTTGCCACGCTGCTCTCCGAGCTGCGCTGGGTCTGGCTGCCGCTCACCGTCGCGGTGCTGGGATGGAAATGCATCCAGCGCGCGGCACCGCAGGATCACACTTCATGACCGATGTGCTTCCCACTGCCCTGGCCGCGTTGCTGGCCGCGCGGCTTGGCCCCGATGGCTGGTTGACCGGTGACGACGCGCGGCGCCGCTATGGCGAGGACGATTCGCGCCGCTGGGCATTGCCCGCCGCCGTCGCCTTGCCGGGCGATACCGAGGATGTGGTGGCGATCGTGCAGGCCTGCCGCGCGCATGGCGTGCCGATCGTCGCACGCGGCGCCGGCACCGGCACCACCGGTGCGGCGGTGCCGTTTTCCGGCGGCGTGGTGGTGTCGATGGCACGCATGGATCGCATCCTTGCGCTGCGTCCGGCTGATCGCTGCGCCATCGTGCAACCGGGCCTGCTCAACGGCCAATTGCAGCAGGCCTTGCAGCCGCATGGCCTGTTCTGGCCGCCGGATCCGTCCAGCGCGGACATCTGCAGCGTCGGCGGCAACCTGGCCACCAATGCCGGCGGCCCGCGCGCGGTGAAATACGGCACCACCCGCGACAACGTGCTCGGCCTGGTCGCAGTGACCGGCACCGGCGAGGTGATCCGCTGCGGCGGCGCGTATACGAAAAATTCCACCGGCTACGACCTGACGCATCTGCTGGTCGGCAGCGAAGGCACTCTGGCGATCATCGTCGAAGCGACCTTGAAGCTGACGCCGCGCGCGGTCGCGCAAGCCGGCGTGCGCGCGCTGTATCGCGATGCGGCCAGCGCCGCGGCGGCGGTGTCGCGCATCATGGCGCAACCGACCACGCCGACGATGCTGGAATTCATGGATGCCAGTGCGATCGCATTACTGCGCCGCAACGGCAGCGATGTGCCCGAGGCAGGCGCGATGCTGCTGATCGAAGCCGATGGCGATCACGACACCCTGCCCTACGCATTGCAGGCCTTGCACGATGCCGCCGATGGCGAGGGCGTGGTGAGCCTGGACGTGGCCGCCGATGGCAGCGCGCGCGACAGGTTGTGGGCCGCGCGGCGTGCGCTGTCGCCGGCATTGCGCACGATCAAGCCGGGCAAGATCAACGAGGACGTGGTGGTGCCGGTCTCGCGCATCCCCGAACTGGTGGCCGGCGTGGAAGCGCTTGCGGCCGAATTCGCGTTGCCCATCGTCGCCTTCGGCCATGCCGGCAACGGCAACCTGCACGTCAACATCATGTACGACCCGGCCGATGCCGACGAAGACGCGCGCGCACATGCCGCATTGCCGCGCCTGTTTGCGCTGGTGCTGGCGCTGGAAGGCACGCTCTCCGGCGAGCACGGCATCGGCGTGGCCAAGCGCGACTTCATGGCCCAGGCCTTCAGCGCACCGACGCTGGCGGCGATGCGCGCGATCAAGGCCGCACTGGATCCGAACGGGATTCTCAACCCGGGCAAGGTGTTGCCACCCGTTGAGTGACCCGCTTGCAGCGTTGCAGCTGGATTGCCGAACGTGATCCGGTGAACGCTGCATTGGCCTGGCTCGTTTCCGGGGTCGGAGAGCGCAGTGCGCCGATGGCACGGTCATCGGCGTCGAAGTCGAAGTCGAGAGAGTGTCCCCTGCAGCGACGATGAGCTGCGGATCAGCACCGGCACGACTCAACGCAACTGCGCATCCAGCCAATCCAGCACGCGCTGCTGCACATCCACGCCATGCTCGGTTTCGTAAAACCAGTGCGGGCCACGCGGATAGGTCACCTGCTCGACCGCTGTGCCCTGCAGTTTCAGCGCGCGGTACAACATGTCGCCTTGCGATGGCGGTACGCGTCGGTCGGCCTGCCCATGCAGGATCAGCACCGGCACCTGTACCCTGTCGGCGTAGCGTATCGGCGAGTGTGCGTCGTATTCGACACGGTTGCGCACCGGGTCGCCGAAATAGCCTGGCAGGTAATCGGGCACATCGGTGGTCAATGCCATAGCGCCGATATCGACCACGCCTGCACCGACGATGGCGGTCCTGAAGCGCGATGACTGCGTCACCGCCCATGCAGACAGATACCCGCCATAGCTCCAGCCGCCGATGGCCAGACGCGCAGGATCGATCACGCCTTCGCGTTCGAGTTGGTCCACGCCGTCGAGCACATCCTGAAAATCCGCACCGCCCCAGTCGTGGCGCGCCAGCTCGGTAAACGCCGCACCCTGCCCTTCGGAACCGCGCGGGTTGGGCAACAGCACCGCGTAGCCATGGGTGGACAGCAGTTGCGCCCAGTCATGCCAGGACCCCAACCAGCCGGACGCCCAGGCAGCGCCCGGTCCCCCGTGGATCTGCACCAAGGTCGGCAACGGCGTTCCCGCCTTCCAGCCGGGCGGCGTGACCAACACGCCCGCGATCGATCGCCCATCGCGCGATGAAGTCCAGCGCAATTCGCGCAGCTGGCCGTGCGCCCAGGTGGCGACCTGTGGATTGGTATTACTGCGCTGCGCGAGCTGACCCGCGCGCAGCGTCCAGACCTCGGCAGGCTGGTCATCACGCAGGCCGAGATAGGCGATATCGCCATTGCGCGCAACGGTGAATGCCTGATACGGAATCTGCGGCCGGGCAAGCGGCTTCCAGCGCCCGCTGTCGGCATCGATGCGCAGAAAGGCGCCACGTACGCCTTGCAACCCTTCGCCGATCAAGCTGCTGTCGTTTTGCCAGCGCGCCAGCCACAAGGTGCCGGGCCAGTCCTGTGCCAGCACCACACGCCGCTGACTGCGCAGTTGGTGCACTACCAGATGCGCCACCATGCCGTGCTCGCCAAGTTGCCCATACAGCAGCCGGCTGCCATCCGGTGACCATTGCAATGGCAATGCCGAGGCATGCGGCTCCAGCACCGCACCAAGCACGCCGTCCTGCAGCGCCAACAGCTGCACGCGCGATGCGTACCAGTAGTCGTTGAGCGTGGTGCCGTCGGACACGCGCAGCGCCAGTTGCCGGCCGTCCGGTGACCAGGCGAGGTCGTGCACCTGCAGCCCGGGCGGTGTCAGCACACGCGTCTGGCCGCTCTGCAGATCACGCACCCACACCCGTGAAAACCGGGTTGGCCGCTCGATCTGCACGGCATCGCGCTTTGCGTCCGCATCGGCCGTTGCCTGCGCGGTGGGCGGATCCAGCGCCAGGTACGCGATCTGGCGCGCATCGGGCGACAACGAGAACTCACTGACCTCGCCAGCCGAACGCGTCAGCAGCTGCGGTGCCGCCCCTCCGATCTGTTGCCAGACCTGGGCTGGCACCAGTTGCTCGCGGGTGGCGTCGTCCGGCAACGGCCGCGTCGACAGGAAGAGCAGCCTTTGGCCATCCGCAGACCAGCGTGGATGCTGGTCGTTGGCCTCATCGCTTGAGGGCATCGACACCGCGGCAGCGGTACCGCGTGCGGGTATCTGCCAGATCTTGCTGAGCGGCGGCTTGCCTTGCGCCTGCGGGATGGCGACGGTGTAGGCAATGCGGCGACCATCCGGACTGATCTGCGGGTCGCCCACGCTGCACAGCTGCATGATCTGCGCAGGCGTCGGCACGGTCTGTGCAAACGCGCAGCCGCTCAACAACAGCCAAGCCGACAACAGCCACAACACACCGAAGCGATACCGCATGTCACCCACCTCTTCCAAATGCCGACGCATGCTGCGCCGCGCATGTTGGCATGCCATTAGCGGCGGCGTGAAAGCACCTGCAACGCGTTCCAGACCATGTCCTTGGCCCGCGCCTGGTCTCGTTCCAGGGCATCTCCATCAGGGCGAGACCCTCGCCGCATTGCACCCACGTGCTTGCGTGCTCCTGCATCGCGCGACCGAATGCTCACCCGGCTTTGCACCGTCCGGGACAACCGGATCTCGCTCAAGCTGTCTGCGCCGTTGCCACAAAACAGCTGTGCTGCGCTGCTCAGCGCGTCACCCCGATAAAGCGCAAACCCACGCCCGGCTCGGTGACGATGTAATGCGGGTCGGCGGCATCGTCGTGCAGTTTCTGGCGCAGCTTGCCGACCAGGATGCGCAGGTAATGGGTGTCTTCCTCGTGGGTGGGCCCCCACACCTCGCGCAGCAGTTGCGGCTGGGTGACCACGCGGCCGGCGTGCTTGAGCAGCAGCGCGAGCAAGGCGTATTCCTTGCGGCTCAAGGGCACCGCCTCGCCATCGAGGGTGACCTCGCGCAGGCCCAGATGGATGTGCAGGCGGCCGTCGTCGAACACGCTCTCTTCCACCGTGCTGCCGGCGCCGGCCTGGCGCAGCAGCGCGCGGATGCGCGCCATCAGTTCCTGCACGCCGAACGGCTTGGTGACGTAGTCGTTGGCGCCGGCATCGAGCGCGGCGACCTTTTCGGTTTCGCCGGCGCGCACGGTGAGCATGATCACCGGCACGTTGGACCACTGGCGGATCTCGCGCAGCACCTCGTGGCCGTCGCGATCGGGCAGGCCGATGTCCAGCACCACCAGTTCGGCGCCCTGCCCGGCCAGCGTGGCCAGGCCTTCTTCGGCGGTGCCGGCCTGCAGCACGCGGTAGCCCTGCGCACGCAGGCTGATGTCGAGAAAGCGGCGGATCTGCGGCTCGTCGTCGACGATCAGCACGCGGGCA
The DNA here is from genome assembly GCF_056725285.1 of Xanthomonas sp. NCPPB 1826. Taxonomy (NCBI): domain Bacteria; kingdom Pseudomonadati; phylum Pseudomonadota; class Gammaproteobacteria; order Lysobacterales; family Lysobacteraceae; genus Xanthomonas; species Xanthomonas sp. NCPPB 1826. The sequence continues at coordinate 1,004,395 of NZ_CM161521.1, read as the reverse complement.
GGCGGGATGGCAGTGGGGTCAGTCGGCATCGGGGCGAGGTGGCGCGGCGGGAACGAGCAACGGCAGCGTAATGCGGATCGTGGTGCCGTGACCATCGGCGCCGGCCAGCGCCTCCACGCTGCCGCCGTGCGCGCCGATCATGCCCTGGCAGATGGTCAGGCCCAGCCCGGTGCCGTGACGGCCGCGGTCGCCACGCTCCACGCTGTAGAACATGTCGAAAATGCGCGCGCGCTCGTCCTCGGGAATGCCGGGACCCTGGTCGCCGATATCGATCTGCAGCGCGCCGGCCTGCAGCCGTGCCTGCACGGTCACGGCCACACCGGCTGGCGAAAATTTCGCCGCATTCTCCAGCACGTTGAAGATGGCCTGTTCCACCAGTGCCGGGTGCACCCAGATCGCCGGCAGGTCGGCAGCCAGATCCAGTCGCAGGCGCACCGCCGGCTGGTAGCGCTGCAGCCGCCGCGTGGCCGAGCCGATCAACTCGTCCACGCCGATCCAGTCGCGCTTCAAGGTCAGCCCGGTGTGGCCGAGCCGGGTCATGTCGAGCAGATTCTGGATGTAGCGGTCCAGCCGCTCGCCTTCGAGCTGGATGGTGTCGAGCAGGCTGTGGCGGTCCTGCGCGTCCATTGCATCGCCGTAGCTGGCCAGGCTGCTGGCCGAGCCGATCATCGAGGCCAGCGGCGAGCGCAGATCGTGCGAGACCGAGGACAGCAATGCCGACCGCAGTCGCTCGGTTTCGCCACTGACGCGCGCGCCTTCCAGATCGGCGACCAGGCGCGTGCGCAGCGCCGCCTGGCCGATGTCCTCCACCATCGCTTCGGCCAGCCGACGCTCCTCCAGGCCGGGCCGCTGCACGCTCTGACGAAAGCGCAGCGCGGCCACCCCCAGGCTGCCGCGTTCGTGCCGCACCGGCAGGCACCACCACTGCGCACCGGCCAGCGTATCGGTGAAGCGGCCAGCCGGCTGACCGTGGCGCTGGGTCCAGTCCGCCGCGCTGCGATCGAGTGCACCGAAGCTGGCCGGTGCATCGCTTTCGCGCTGCTCCAGACGCAGCCAGGCCTCGGCATCCAGGGCCGTGGCCAGCGCGCGACGGCCGGCTTCCAGCACCTGCCCCAGGTCGGCGGCGGTGCTGAGCTCGCGGGCCAGCGTCTGCAGCGCATTGGCATGCGCATTGGCGGCGCGCAAGGCCAGCACCTGGCTGCGCAGGCGCGAGGCCAGGCGGCCGGCGACCAGGGCGGCAATCAGGAACAGGCACACCGTCACCACGCCCTGGCGCGCGCTGATATGCAGGGTGAAGCGTGGTTCGATGAAGAAGAAGTTGTAGGCGACAAAACTCAGCAGCGCGGCGATCACCGCGGCGGCCATGCGCGTGCGCGAGGCCACCAGCACCACCGCGACGATGAACACCATCGACAGGTCGTCGATGTCGGTCCAGCGCTGGATCACCCACGCCACCGCGACCGCGGCAGCGGCGGCGATCGCCGCGAAGGCCAGGTCGTAACGCTGCAGCCACTGGCGCGGATTGCGCCAACGCTGGCGTGCGCGTGCGCGCGCATCGGCGGAACTGACGATGACCAGTTCGTAATGCGCGCCTCGTTGCAGCAATTGCTGGGTCAGCGTGCGGTTGAACATGCGCGCCAGCGGGCGTTCGCGCGTGCGCCCCAGCACCAGCGTGGACACGCCGTTTTGCGCGGCGAAATCCAGCAACGCCTCGGCGACGTTGGCGCCGTGCAGCAGCGCGGTATCGCCCCCCAGGCGGCGTGTCAGTGCGAAGGCGCGGTCGATCTCCAGCTGCCAGGCGGCGTCGGCCACGGTGCGCGTCTGCACGGTGACCACCGTCCACGGGGCATCGCGTCGTTCGGACAACCGCCGCGCCACCCGCACCAGATAATCCGAGCTGCCACGCCCATCGATGGCCACCACCACGCGGCGACGCAAGGCGGCAGTCCCCGGCAAACCGCGTGCGGCCTGGGTGTCGCGCAGGTCGCTATCGACGCGGTCGGCCGCGGTCTGCATCGCCAGCTCGCGCAGCGCGGTGAGGTTGGAGGGCGAGAAAAACGCCTGCAAGGCCTGCGTCGCCTGCTCGGGCAGATACACCTTGCCCTGCTGCAGGCGCTCGATCAGTTCGCGCGGCGGCAGGTCCACCAGCACGATGTCGCGCAGGCGGTCGAACACCGCATCGGGCACGGTTTCGGACACGCGCACGCCAGTGATGCGCAGCACGATGTCGTTGAGGCTTTCCAGGTGCTGGATGTTGACCGTGGTGTAGACATCGATACCGGCATCGAGCAGTTCGACGATGTCCTGCCAGCGCCGCTCGTGCCGGCTGCCCGGCACGTTGCGATGGGCCAGCTCGTCGATCAGCGCCAGCTTCGGCTTGCGCGCCAGCAACGCGTCCAGGTCGAGTTCTTCCAGCTCCCGGCCCTGGTAGTTGATGCGGGTGCGCGGCAGCAGCGGCAGGCCATCCAGCAGTGCCGCGGTTTCGCTGCGGCCATGGGTTTCCACCACCCCGGCCACCACGTCCATGCCCTGGCGCAGGCGCTCGCGCGCCCGCGACAGCATGGCGTAGGTCTTGCCCACCCCGGGCGCTGCGCCCAGAAACACGGTCAGGCGCCCGCCATGTTCGCGCTGCAGTTCGCCGATCAGCGCGTCGGCTTGTTGGGTGCGGGCGTCAATCATCGGGAATGGGGAATGGGGAATGGGGAATCGCAAAGCCTACAGCTGCCCGATGATCCTAGTGCTTTTGCTTCACCCCATTCTCGATTCCCGACTCCCCATTCCCAGCGCGATCCAGCGCCAGGTTCAGTGCCAGCACATTCACCCGCGGCTGCCCGAGCAGGCCGAACTGTGGCTGTTCGGTGGCGGCCTGTACCAGCGCGGCCACGCGCTGTTCCGGCCAGCCGCGCGCGGCGGCGACCCGGCGCACCTGGACCTGGGCACCGGCCGGGCTCAGGTGTGGATCCAGGCCACTGCCGGATTGGGTGATCAGCTCGGCCGGGACCGCCTCCGGTGCGATGCCGTCGCGTGCAGCCACCTCTGCGCGCGTGGCGGCGATGCGGGTTTGCAGGTCGGGATTGGAACGCGCCTGGTTGCTGCCGGCCGCCGCGGTCGGGTCGTACTTGGCCGCCGAGGGGCGTGGCTGGAAATAGCGCGCATTGGCAAACGGCTGCGCCACCAGGGCCGAGCCGACCACACGCGCGTCATCGCGCAGCAACGAGCCATGCGCCTGCTCGGGGAACAGTGCGCCGGTGATGCCGGTGGCGACCAGCGAATAGCTCAGGCCCAGGCCCAGCAGGATGAACAATGCCAGCATCACCGCCCCGCGCAGGGCGCCGTCGTCGCGTAACGGCTGCGCCGTGGACGTACCGGTTTTCGAAGAAATCGTCATGACTCAGTTCCCCAGGGTGGCGACAAGCGCCAGGTCGATCAATTTGATCGCGGCAAACGGCAGCAACACGCCACCCACGCCGTACATCAGCATGTTCCGGCGTAGCAGGGCCGTGGCGCTGGACGGGCGAAAGCGCACGCCGCGCAACGCCAGCGGAATCAATGCCGGGATGATGAGCGCATTGAAGATCAACGCCGCCAGCACCGCATGCCGCGGGTTGGACAACTGCATCACGTTGAGCGCGGCCATCGACGGAATCGCCGCGGCAAACAGCGCCGGCAGGATCGCGAAATACTTGGACACGTCGTTGGCCAACGAGAACGTGGTCAACGCGCCGCGCGTGATCAGCTGCTGCTTGCCCACTTCGACCACTGCCAGCAGTTTGGCCGGATCCGAATCCAGATCGACCATGTTGCCGGCCTCCTTGGCCGCCTGCGTGCCGGAGTTCATCGCCAGGCCCACGTCGGCCTGGGCAAGCGCCGGCGCATCGTTGGTGCCGTCGCCGACCATCGCCACCAGCCGCCCGCCGGCCTGCTCGGCGCGGATGCGGGCCAGCTTGTCTTCCGGGCGCGCCTGGGCGATGTAGTCGTCCACGCCGGCTTCGGCGGCAATCGCGGCGGCCGTGAGCGGGTTGTCGCCGGTGATCATCACCGTCTTGATGCCCATCGCACGCAGCTGCGCAAACTTTTCCTTGATGCCCTGCTTGACCACATCGCTCAGCTCGACCACGCCCAGCACATGCCGGCCTTCGGCCACCACCAACGGGGTGGCGCCGCCACGCGCGACTTCTTCGATGCGGCCGTTCAACTCCGGCGACACCGTGGCGCCCTGCGCCTGCACATAGGCCACGATCGCATCGCCGGCACCCTTGCGGATGCTGCGCCCGGCCAGATCCACGCCGGACATGCGGGTCTGCGCAGTGAAGCCGATGAAATGCGCGCCCTCCGGCTCGACCGCCACCGCGCCCTGCTGGCGTGCCAGCTTGACGATGGACTTGCCTTCCGGCGTCGGGTCGGCCAGCGAGGCCAGCATTGCCGCATCGCGCAGCTGCGCACGGTCGATGCCGGCCAGCGGATGGAACGCGGTGGCCTGCCGGTCGCCGTAGGTGATGGTGCCGGTCTTGTCGAGCAACAGCACGTCCACGTCGCCGGCCACTTCCACTGCCTTGCCGGATTTGGCCAGCACATTGGCAGACAGCGCGCGGTTCATGCCGGCAATGCCGATCGCCGGCAACAACCCGCCGATGGTGGTCGGGATCAGGCACACCAGCAGCGCGATCAGCAACAGCGGGTCCAGCGTGACGCCGACGAAGCCGGCGATCGCCGGCAGCGAGGCCACCACGATCAGGAAGGTCAGCGTCATCGCCGCCAGCAGCAGGGTCAGCGCAATTTCGTTCGGCGTCTTCTGCCGGTTGGCGCCTTCCACCAAGGCGATCATGCGATCCAGGAAACTATGCCCCGGCTCGGCGGTGACCTTGAACACGATCTCGTCGGAGAGCACGCGCGTTCCGCCGATCACGCCACTGCGATCGGTGCCGGCCTCGCGCAGTACCGGTGCCGATTCGCCGGTGACCGCCGCTTCGTTGATCGTTGCAACGCCGCGCACGATCTCGCCATCGGCCGGGACGAATTCGCCTTCGGACACCATCACGTAGTCGCCCGGGCGCAGCTCTGCCGCCGGCACGCGGGTCTCGCGGCCGCCGAGTGCGGTTTCCACCCGGCGGGCGACCAGATCCTTGCGCGCACGGCGCAGCGATGCGGCCTGCCCACGCCCGCGCGCTTCGGCAATGGCCTCGGCGAAATTGCCGAACAGCACGGTGACGAACAGGATCGCCGTCACCGCCCAGCCGAACCCGGCATTGCCATACCCGCTGGCGGTGATCACCGCCGCCAGCAGCGTGCCGCCCATCACCACCGCCATCACCGGGCTACGCAGCAGATGCCGCGGCGCCAACTTGAGGAAGGCCGCGCGCATCGCCGCCACCAGCACGGCGGCGTCGAACAACGCCGCGTCACCGCGCGCGCGTTTTTCAGTCGTATCGATCGTAGACATTGCTCAAACTCTCAGGACGCCGCCAGGGCGAGGTGTTCAGCGATAGGACCCAGCACCAGTGCCGGCATGAACTGCAGCACGGTGAGCACCAGCACGATCGCCATCAGGGTCAGCGCGAAGGTTGGTGTCTCGACCTGCAGGCTGCCGGCCGATTCGGGCGCGCGCCGCTTCACTGCCATGCGCGCAGCCACCATCAGCGGCAGGATCAGCGCGGGATAGCGGCCCAGTGCCAGCACCGCCGAGCAACTCAGGTTCCACCAGTACGTCGCATCGCCCAGGCCTTCGAAACCCGACCCGTTGTTGGCGAAGGCCGAGGTGTACTCGTAGAACACCTGGCTGATGCCGTGGAAGCCGGGATTGGAATTGGCGGTAAATGCCGGCACCGCCAGCGCCACTGCGGTGAAGCCCAGCACCACCAATGGCTGCAGCAGGATCAGCAGCGCAAGCAACTGCACCTCGCGCGCTTCGATCTTGCGGCCGAACAACTCCGGCGTGCGCCCGGTCATCAAACCGGCCAGGAACACGCTCAGCAGCAGATACACCACGAACTGCTGCAGACCGCAGCCGATGCCGCCCCAGATTGCGTTGATCAGCATGTCCACCAGCGTGACCAGGCCGCTCAACGGCGCCAGCGAATCGTGCATCGCATTGACCGAGCCGTTGGAGGTCTGCGTGGTCAAGGCCGCCCACAACGCAGACGCATCTGCGCCGACACGCACCTCCTTGCCTTCCATCAAGGCAGCCGAGCTGGCGTTGGCCGAATGCGCTTCGGACCACAGCAACAGCGCGGTGGACGCGGCCGACATCGTCAGCATGGTGCCGAATACCAGCGCGGTGAGACGCTTGCGCCCGGTCAGGTAGCCGACCATGAACACCACGCTCATCGGCAACAGCACCAGCGCCAGCGTCTCCAGCAGATTGCTCAGCGGCGTGGGATTTTCCAGCGCCACCGAACTGTTGGGGCCGTACCAGCCGCCACCGTTGGTGCCGAGCTGCTTGACCGCGACCATCGCCGCAACCGGCCCGACCGGAATGGTCTGCTTGGGCATGCCGGCGCTGCTGTCCAGCGGCGCGGCGGTGGCCGCACCCTGCAGCGTGGAGGGCACGCCCTGCCAGCCGAGCAGCACGGCCCACAACAGGCATAGCGGCAGCAACACACGCACGCTGGCGCGGATCACATCCGCCCAGTAATTGCCGACGTCTGCCTCCGGCAATGCCTCCAATCCGGAAGCGGACTGCTGCCGTCCCGGGCGCGGCAAGACGACCTCTGGCTCCTCCAGCCCGGCCAACCGTGGCTTGGCGCTGGCCGTCGCATTGGATGCCGGCAAGGTGTCGGACACAGTTGCGACCGCCCGCCCACCGAATAATGCGCGCAAGGTTGCCACCGCCAATGCCAGACCCATCATCGGCGTCACCACCTGCAGGCCGACGATGCCGGTCATCTGCGCCAGGTACGACAACTGGGCCTGGCCCGAGTAGTGCTGCTGATTGGTGTTGGTGACGAACGACACCATGGTGTGCAGCGCGGTGTCCCAGCGCATGTTCGGGATGGCGTCCGGGTTGAACGGCAGCCACGCCTGGGTCATGAACACGGCCCAGGTCAGCAGGCCGACAACCAGGTTGCTGAGCAGGAACGCCACCGCATACCCACGCCACGACATGCCCTGCTGCGGGCGGGTGCCGAGCAACGCATACAACGGCCGTTCGATCCAGCCGAACAGCAAGTCGCCACGCATCGGGGCGCCGCGCATCACCGCTGCCAGGTAGCGGCCCAGGGGCCAGGCCAGCACGATGGCCAGCGCGTAGACAAGGAGAGTTTCAATCATTGAAGCGCACTCGCATCAGAAGTCTTCGGGGCGCAGGACCACGTACAACAGGTACGCGGCGGCAACGAGTACGGCCACGCCGCACAATAGGGACAACCAGGCAGGCATGTCAGCTACTCCCCGAGACGCGCGCAACGCGGCGCGATGGATGCGATATGCGACGGCGCATGCAGCGTCTGCAGGCCGACAAGGCAAAGCGCTGCCGCACCGCGCGCGCAGCGGCGATGGAGCAGACAGGTCAAGGGATGCATCGGGATCGTCCACGGCGGAACCGCTCCGCCAACCTGCGCAGTGTCTTCCCGGGCTGCGTAAAGTCGCTATGGACCTGCGACAGCCGCCGCGTAAATTCCGCATAAATGCTGCGTGGCGACGGTCTGCAGTCACGTCTCCACGCTATGCAGTCGTTTCCGGGTAACTTCTGCCTCTAGTCCCAACTCAGGACGACCAGGTTTTGAGTCAGGGCGTTATGAGGTTGGAGCAGAGCCTCGTTGGTCGAGGGCGCGGTGCCCTCACCACTTCCGGGACACGCCGTAAATCCGTCCATGGAGGCTCCTTGGCGGCATCCATGCCGCCAAGGGTCCCGGAACCGGCAAGGTCACCGCACCAGGACGTTTTGAGGTTGCTTCATTGAAAGCCTGCTAACTGCTCGGCTCGTCTTGGCAACTGATTAGCCATGCTGCAAACACTGCATGCCACGCCCTGCTCGCCCGTGCACACCGACTATCTGGACTGGTCTTTGCCCGCCCACCGTCGCGGGACCTTACGCGGCATGGATGCCGCGTAAGAGCCTACATGGACGTACTTGCGGCGTGTCCTGCGATGGTGGGCGGGCAAGGGCCCTGCAAAAAGCCGCAGATCAACCGCTCTACAGCAGACCTATCCGCGCCACCTACTCCCCTAATGTCCTAAGACACAAAGACAACCGGAGCTCCGAGTTGCATCCTCGTTCTCCAGAGGCAGTCAAGACCTGGCGAGGCGAGCGCACAGCGCCCGCTCTGCTCGCAAAAACAAGCGTGACGCCGCAGCTGGAGGCTCCCCACGTGTCCCCACCTGTCGACGGAGCGCTCACCGCCGCTGCACTAACGTACCGGCGTCATCCATCAGAGTCCTTGCACATGCCTGTCAGCTACTCGATCAGCCTGCCCGACCCCAAGCTCGCCCGCGGCGGCGATGCGAGCGTGAGCTTTAGTGCCCATGGTGCCGAAGCCTTTGCCGAACAGTTGCAGGCCGCCTTGCGTGATCCGGCCTGGTTCGATCGCTGGCGCCAGCTGCAGGCCGACCCGGACGCGGTGGACCCCAGCCTGGGCGTGACCGATCCGTCGGCCACGGTTACCGGCAAGCAGGGCGACCTGCGTGTGGACCTGGTCGCCACCACCAGCATCCCCGGCGACCTGCTCAAGCAGCGCATGCAGGCCCTGGCGGGGCACCACTGGGAGCTGCGCGACGTGCGTTGAGTTCCACGGCCGCCGCGTGCACGACGCGGCGGCACTTTGCTCAGGCCGGTGCGCTGTCTGCCACACGCCGCGGCCAGCGCCATTTCAGATTCACCGCCAGCGTGCCCATCACGATCAGCGCCAGGCCCAGCCACTGCACCGGCACCAATGCGTGGCCGTAGAGCAGATAGTCCAGCAGTAGCGTCACCAGCGGATACACGAACGCCAGCACCGCAATCGTGGCCACATGCAGATGGCGGTAGGACGAATAGAACAGCACATAGACGATACCGCTGTGGATCACGCCCAGACCCGCCAGCCACAGCCAGTGCAGGCCTGGATGCAACGCCGCACTGCTGGAAAACCCGGCCAGCAGGAACGTGCCGACCCAACACTGCACCGTCACCACCGCCAGCGGCCGCTCGCGGCTGATACGGCGCGACATCAGCAGCGACGCACCGCATAGCAACGCCGCCAGCAGCGTGAGTGCAATGCCGATCAGATAGCCACGGTCGGCCGCCTGCCACAACCGCGCCGGGTTTGCCGAGCAGGCCACGCCGACGAATGCCAGCAACGTCCAGCCCAGATCGGCACGCCGCGTGCGCTCGCCCTGCACCAGCGCGGCCAGCAGCAACATCACGAACGGAAACACGTGGTAGACCATGGTCGCCACGCCGATCGACGAGCGCGCCATGCCGGCGAACAACGCCACCCAATTCAACACCAGCAGCACACCGCTGATGATGGCATCGCGCAACAGCGCACGCTCGCGCCATAGCCCTCGTAGCTGCCCACCGACCAAGCCACATACGGTAAGAAACAGCGCCCCGAACAGGCAACGATAGAACACCGCTGTCACCGGATCCTGCCCGCTTTCGTGGACGAACACGCCGACCGAACCGATCAGGACTTCGGCAACCAGCAATTGCCAAACCGCCCGTCGCCCAGCGCCGGCCGATACCGCGTGCACGGATAGTGGAGTGCTCATAGCGCAATGGTTCCCTGCAGATACTGGACAGCGCTGCCGCGCACGTAGACATGCCGCGGCTCGACCTGGCACTGCAGTTCGCCGCCACGCGCGGAAGCCTGCAGCGCGGTGAGCTGCGTCTTGCCCAGCCGCTGCGCCCACAACGGCGCAAGCGCGGCATGAATCGATCCGGTGACCGGATCTTCGCTACCACCGTTGCAGGGCCAGAAATAGCGGGAGACAAAATCATGCTCAAGGCCTGGTGCGGTGACCGCCACATCGCGCGGCGCCAGTGCCAGCATCCGGCCCAGATCCGGCGTCACCGCACGCACCTGTGCTTGGTCGGCGTAGACGGCGATATACGCCTGCGCGTTCGCATAGACAGCTTGGGGCGCGATCGATAACGACTCAGACAACGCGTGCGGCACCACTTGCAGCAGCGACGGCTCCTGGTCGGGAAAGCGCAGCTCGAAGCTGCGCTCATCCATCCTGGCAACGGCGATCTCACCGACAGCCGGCGCACGCAAGCGTAGTGGAAACGCCGCCAGCTGGTGCGTCGCGATCACGAACGCGCTGGCCAAGGTCGCATGCCCGCAGAAGCCGACCTCCTTGAGCGGAGAAAACCAGCGGATGTCGAACACCCCGCTGTCGTCGCAAACGAAGAAGGCGGTCTCCGAAAGATTGTGTTCGCTGGCGATGGCCTGCATCACCGGCTCCGGCAACCAGGCCTGCAACGGCACCACGGCTGCCGGATTGCCCCTGAAACGCACCGTGGTGAACGCATCGACGATAAACACAGGAAGCAGCACGGCCAACCTCACAGAAGGGAATCCATACCTGGCGTACCCACCGGGCACGGCCAGTCTGCAACGTGCTACCCGACCATCACAGATTCAGATACGCTGCAAATCGACCAATACAGATGGAAGGCGCCCGTAGATGCTGCTGTACGAATCGCTGGCCACGCAGCTGCGGCAGCAGATCGAAGGCGGCACCTTGCGTGCCGGCGAGCGCCTGCCCTCGATCCGGCAACTGGCCGCCAATCATGGCATCAGCACTGCCACCGCCGTGCAGGCCTGCCTGCAACTGGAACGCGAAGGGCGCGTGCAGGCGCGCCCGCGCTCGGGCTACTTCGTGCGCAGCACGACGTCTGCATTGCCGGCCGCAGCACCCGTCACACGTCGGCGCAAACCGGGCATGGTCGACAACCCGGCCTTGCAGCGCGTGCTCGACACCTTGGCGCGTACCGACCTGGTGCCGCTGCACACTGCCACCCCCGCGCCTGCGCTATTGCCCACCGCGCAACTGGCCGCGGCCCTGTCGCGGCAGCTGCGTCGCCAGCGCTCGGCGGCGTTGGATTACGCACCGCCGCAAGGCCACGCCGCACTGCGCCGGCAGATCGCACAACGTTATGCACACTGCGCAACTACGGTAGATGCGGAAGAAGTGGTGATCACCGCCGGCGCGATGGAGGCGATCAGCCTGGCGCTGCGCATGCTCACCGCGCCAGGCGATGTGGTGCTGGTGGAAACGCCCACGTATCACGGCATCCTGCAGGCGGTGGCGGCACTGCGCCTGAAGGTGCTGGAAGTACCCAACCTTCCCGGCCAGGGTATCGATGTCGCGCGTCTGGATACGCTGCTGCAGCGCACGCCGGTGCGTGCGGCGGTGCTGATTCCCAACTTCAACAATCCAAGCGGCAGCCTCACGCCCGACAGCGCCAAGCGCGCATTGCTCGACAGCTGCGCACGCCATGGCACCGTGGTGATCGAGGACGATATCTACGGCGAACTGGATTGGTCGGGGCAACGTCCACGTCCGCTGCGCCATTTCGATACCCATGCCAACGTGATCACCTGCGGCTCGTTCTCCAAGGTGCTCTCGCCCGGCCTGCGGGTGGGGTGGTTGCTGGGTGGCGACTGGACCGACGCCCTGGTGCGCGCCAAGTACTTTTCCACCGTCGGCAGCGCCAGCCTGCCGCAACTGGCACTGGCCGATTACCTGGCGCAACACGATCTGGAACGGCATCTGCGCAAGCTGCGCCGCACCCTGGCCGACAATGGGCAGCGGCTGCGCGATGCCATCGTGCGGCATTGGCCGGAAGGCACGCGCGTGGGCGACCCGGCAGGTGGGTTATCGCTATGGCTGCAGTTGCCCGACGGCGGTAGCGGCCAGGCCGTGTTCGAGGCCGCGCTGGCAGAACGCATCGGCACCTCGCCCGGTCATCTGTACTCCAGCCGTGGCGACTACGCAGATCACCTGCGGCTGACCTGCGGCCAGCCATGGAGCGACACGCTGGAGCGCGCGATGCGCCGATTGGGCAAGCTTGCGGCGCAGGTGGTGCGTTAGCCTGGTTTGTGGCAATGGCTATAGCCGACAAGATAATGATGTGACGCAGCTGGTCGACGCAGACTTCAGATGCAATAAGACTGCTTGCGCGCCTTAGCAGAAAGTTTGCAGGGCGTTGGGTTGAAGCCTGCCTGTCGACCGCGTTGTATTGAGAAACTGATAGGACGCGCCGCTATCCAAGCAACCACCACGTCATGCCCTGCTTGCACCACGCACAGCGACCATCCTGACTGGTCCTTGCCCGCCCATCGTCGCGGGACCTTACGCGGCATGGATGCCGCGTAAGAGCCTACAAGGACGTACTTGCGGCGTGTCCCGCGAGGGTGGGCGGGCAAGGGCCCTGCAGCCACGTCACAGATCAGCCGCTCTAACGGCCAACCTACGCGCTCTACCAAGCTTCGCCGTACCCTCATCCACCCCTGCGGGGCACCTTCTCCCGAGGGGAGAAGGGAGGTCAATTCGACGCTTTACTCATGCCGCGGCCCACGCAACACGGCAATGCGGCAATGCGAGGTAAGGCAATGCGCACCACCATCCACCATCGCATACCACGCATTTACCGCGCACTCGACCAAACGATCAACCACGCAACGCCGCGGCATGGTGTGCGATGTGTTCGCCGATAAAGCTGGCGATGAAGTAGTAGCTATGGTCGTAACCGGGCTGCAGCCGCACCGTGACCGGATAATCGGCAGCCTTGGCAGCCTGTTCAAACAGCGACGTCTTCAGCTGGTTTTCCAGAAATTCGTCGCCATCGCCCTGATCGATCAACAGCGGCAGGCGTTCCTGCGCCTGTGCGATCAACGCAGTGGCGTCGTACGCTTGCCACGCTGCGCGGTCCTGACCCAGATACTGGCCGAATGCCTTCTCGCCCCACGGCACCTGGCTGGGCGCCACGATCGGCGAGAATGCCGACACGCTGCGATAGCGGCCCGGATTCTTCAACGCGATGGTCAAGGCGCCATGGCCGCCCATCGAGTGGCCGCTGATCGCGCGCGCGCCGGTGGTGGCGAAGTTCGCTTCGATCAACGCCGGCAATTCGTTCACCACATAGTCGTACATGCGGTAGTGCGCCGCCCACGGCTGCTCGGTGGCATCGACATAGAAGCCGGCGCCCTTGCCGATGTCGTAGCCATCCGCGTCGGCCACATCGTCGCCACGCGGGCTGGTGTCGGGCGCGACGAGGATCACGCCATGCTCGGCCGCATACCGCTGCGCGCCGGCCTTGTTGATGAAGTTCTGTTCGGTGCAGGTCAGCCCGCTCAGCCAGTACAGCACCGGTAACGGGCCATCGGCGGCCTGCGGGGGCAGATAGACGCCGACCTGCATGCTGCAGTTCAAGCTCTGCGACTGATGCCGGTAGACGTCTTGCCAGCCGCCGAAGCAGGCATGGTGTTCGATACGTTCCATGAGATTCCTTCGATAAAAACCTGCGGCCGGCACGAGCGCCGGCCGCGGGGTTGGACGATCAGTGCAGCAAGCCCTTCTTGCGTGCCACATTGGCGGCCAGCGCATCCATCAATCCCGGCGACAGGCAGTCGTACGGGGTCAGCCCGAGCTCGTTGAGACGCGCGCGCACGCTGTCCATGTCAGCCGGCGGCGTGCCGGTTTCGATGATGGAGGACACGAACGCCGCAAAGCCCGGCGGCGACCAGCCCGACTGCTGCGACAACTCGGTATGGATGAAGTCCAGCCCGTAAAACGCGTGACCCTTGTCTTCGATGCGACCGAACATATGTACGCCGCAGCCGGTGCACGCATGCCGCTGGATCGCCGCGCTTTCGTCGACGATCTTGAGCTTCTCCGCATGCGCGGTCACCGTGACCTTGTCGCGCGGCACCACCGCAATCACTGAAAAGGTCGCGCCTTCCGGCTTCCAGCATTTACTGCAGCCGCAGGCGTGGTTGTGCGCGGTCTGCGCAGCCACGTCCACGGTCACCTTGTCGCTGGCGCAGTGGCATTCAAGGGTTCCGCCCTGAAAGCTTTCTGCACCGCCACGCGCTACACCACTGTCTACCGAAGGATGAATCGAGACGCTGGTCATCATGCCCCTCCCGGAGTATCGGGTACCACGTGCGCGGAAGCGGCCGCGCGCCGCTCCTGGCCGTACGGTCAGAAATGGATCACGGTGCGGATCGACTTGCCTTCGTGCATCAGGTGGAAGGCCTCGTTGATCTCTTCCAGCGGCATGGTGTGGGTGATGAACGGATCGAGATCGATCTCGCCCTTCATCGATTGCTCCACCATGCCCGGCAACTGGGTCCGTCCCTTGACGCCGCCGAAGGCCGAACCGCGCCACACGCGGCCGGTCACCAGCTGGAACGGACGGGTACTGATTTCCTGGCCGGCGCCGGCCACGCCGATGATGACGCTCTCGCCCCAGCCCTTGTGGCAACACTCCAGCGCCGAACGCATCACGTTGACGTTGCCGATGCACTCGAAGCTGAAATCCACACCACCATCGGTCAGCTCGACGATGACCTCCTGGATCGGCTTGTCGTAGTCCTTGGGGTTGATGCAATCGGTGGCGCCCATGCTGCGCGCCAGATCGAACTTGCCCGGGTTGGTGTCGATGGCCAGGATGCGCCCGGCCTTGGCCTGCACCGCGCCCTGGATCACCGCCAGCCCGATGCCGCCGAGGCCGAACACTGCCACGCTTTCGCCCGGCTTGACCTTGGCGGTGTTATGCACCGCGCCGATGCCGGTGGTGACGCCGCAACCGAGCAGGCAGACCTTTTCCAGCGGCGCTTCCGGGTTCACCACCGCCAGCGAGATCTCCGGCACCACGGTGTACTCGCTGAAGGTGCTGCAGCCCATGTAGTGGTAGATCGGCTCGCCGTTGTAGGAGAAGCGCGTGGTGCCATCCGGCATCAGGCCCTTGCCCTGGGTGGCGCGCACGGCCTGGCACAGGTTGGTCTTGCCCGACAGGCAGAACTTGCACTTGCGGCATTCGGCGGTGTACAGCGGGATCACGTGGTCGCCGACCTTGACGCTGGTGACGCCCTCGCCGACCTGCTCGACGATGCCGCCGCCCTCGTGGCCCAGCACGGACGGGAAGATGCCTTCCGGGTCGTCGCCGGACAGCGTGAACGCGTCGGTGTGGCACACACCGGTGTGGGTGATGCGGACCAGCACTTCGCCGGCCTGTGGCGGTGCGACGTCGATCTCGACGATTTCCAGCGGCTTGCCGGGTCCGAATGCAACTGCTGCACGGGATTTCATGTGGTGGCGCTCCTGACGATGGGGTTCAAGGACGGGCACGGCAGGCGCCGGCCCGGTGGGAGTTCATTTGAGATAGGACCGGACCAGCCCGAGCAGCTCCTGCACCCGCTCGGCGCGCTGCGCATCGGAGGCGGCGGCGTGGCCGAAGTCTTCGCGAATATGCGCTTCGAGCACCTGCGACATCAGCCCATTGACGGCACCCCGGATCGCGGCGATCTGCTGCAGCACAGGCGCACAGTCTGCGCCCGCCTCCAGCGCGCGCTCAAGCGCGTCGCACTGCCCGCGCAGGCGCCGTACGCGTGCTAGCGCCCGCTTTTTCTCCTGCGGCGAATGCGGCATGACGGCTCCGGCTAAATACTGGGGGGCAGTATATGGATTCGCCCGAAAAAATCCATGCCCCGCGAGAAGTTCGCTCAACCAGCGCCGAAGACGGCTGCTGCCTGGATCGGCGCCCAGCTACGACAACATCCGCGCCAGCCATGGCGCTTAACGTCCATCCAGGCACCTGCCGCTCGTCGACCCGTGCTGCTGCGCTGCTGCGGATTACGCGTGCCGGCCGCCGCTGTCGTCGCACTGCAGCACGCCACTGGCAAGCGTGTGCAGGCGCAGCACGCATCTTCAGCCGTCGTCGCTTTCCAGACGCATGCTCTCCGACACCGGCAGCTCGATGGTGCAGCGCACGCCGTCCGGCCCCAGCACGTAGGTCGTCTCGGCCTGCAACTGGTACGGCAGCGCGCGTTCGATCAGCTCGCGCCCATAGCCGGAGCCTTGCGCCGCTTCGCCAGGCGCCGGCATGTGCACACCGGTCTCGCTCCACTCGATGCGCAGGCGGGTGCCCTTGGCCGTACCCAGCAGGCGCCAGCGCACCCGCAGCTGGCCGCCGGCCTGTGCAAGCGCGCCGTACTTGTTGGCATTGGTCGCCAGCTCGTGCAGGGCCAGCGCAAAGGTCTGCACGGTGCTGGAGCGCAGACGCACGCCGGCGGGGCCGTCCAGTGTCACGCGGTCGCCTTGTCCTTGCGCATCGATCGCGCCCATGGCCGACAGCTCGACCCGGATCAATTCGTCGAACAGGATGCGATCGCCCTCGTTCAGGCGCGACAGCAGGCCCTGCACGCGCGCCAGGGCATCCAGGCGATCGTTGTAGATCAGTGCCAGCTCGGCGATGGTCTTGCTGCTGCGTTGCGTGCGATTGAAGACCACACGTACCACACCCATCAGATTACGCGTGCGGTGCTGCAGCTCGGCCAGCAACACCTGCTGGCGATCTTCCCACTGCCGTCGCCGGGTCACGTCCTGGCCGATCTTGAGATAGCCCAGCGGCTCGGCACTGCCATCGCGCAACGGCCGCGTCGCGCCCTCGATGAACACGCGCCGACCGTCCTTGCATTGATGCCAGCGCACATTCGGCGCGCCGCCGGTGTAATGCGCCTGCTCGATCTCGCGCTGCGGCACGCCGGTCAGCCGATCTTCGGCAACGAAGGTCATGGCGATGTGTTGGCCGATCGCCTCTTCCGCGGTCCAGCCGAACACCGCCTCCGCACCCGGCGGCCAGGTCTGGATGTGTCCGCGCGTATCGGTGGTAAAGATTGCGTAGTCGAGCGCGCTCTCCAGGATCACCCGGTAGCGCTCCTCGCTTTCGAGCAGCGCGCTCTGTGCACGCGCACGCTCCAGCGCCGCCCAGGTGCGCTCGGCGGTTTCCTCTGCCAGACGGATCTCGGCGGCATTCCAGTTGCGTGCGCTGCGTTGATTGACCACGAAGGTGGCCACCAGCCGGCCGCCCTTGATCAGCGGCACCACGATCAGCGCAGCGATCTGGTTGTCCAGGTAGGCTGCGCGCTGATCGTCGGGCAATGCAGGATCGATGGCGGCATCGCGCACCACCCAGGTCTGCGCGTCGAGCAGCCAGGGCATCGGCCAGTCGGTCAACGCGAAGCGACGCGCATGACTGGTTTCATCGGGCTGATGCCAGTCGCGCTCGACCACGTACTGCTGCGCCCTGGCATCCACTTCCACGTAGTAGGCGCGGCCGGCGTCCAGATGCTCGCCCAGCACGCGTGCGGCCTCGCCCTGGATTGCGGCCGGATCGGGCAATGGCCGCAAGGCGTCGGAGAGTGTCAGCAGGAAGGCATTGCGGTCCTGCACTTCGCGTAGCGCCGCTTCGGTGAGCTTGCGGTCGGTGATGTCGAGCACGAACTCGAAGCCGGTGCCGTCGGGCAAGCGCTTGGACGCAAACAGGGCCCAGCGCCGGGTTCCGTCCTTGCACAGGTATTCGCGCTCATACGGTGTGGCACTGCCCTTGGTCCTGAGTTCCTCGAACGCCCGCTCGCACAGGTCCCTGGCTTCGGGTGGGGTCAGCGCCTGCCAGGAGAGCGTGCCCGCTTCCACGTCGGCACGGCTGTAGCCGCTCATTTTCAGGAAGGTGTCGTTGGCATCGGTGAGGCGGCCGCCCATGTCGAAGTAGGTCGCACCGACGGTTTCGATCGTCAATGCGGTGCGGAAGCGTTCTTCGCTGGCACGCAGCCGCGCGTCGGCGCGTTTCTTGTCGGAGATGTCGCGGAAGTACACCGACATGCCGCCATCGTTGGTGGGATAGATGCTGATATCCACCCAGTACCCCAATGCCGGCGACAAGGCTTCCAGCCTGACCACCTGGCGTGTCTGCGACGCCTGCACATGTGCCTGATACGGAAGCGACCCGATCGAGTCGGGAAACTGCTCCCACAGCAGGTTTCCCAGCAGTTGGTCGCGTGCACGCCCCCACAGCAGCTCGGCTTTCTGATTGATGTAGGTGAAGCGCCCCTGCGCGTCGACGCCATAGAAGGCATCGGAAATACTTTCGAGGATGTCGCGATTGCGCTCGGCAAGCGCGCCTACTTCCGTCTGCACCTGGCGCTGCACCGTGACGTCCTGCACCACCGCAACGCCACCGGTCACACGGTCCTCTTCGCGCAGCGCCACCGCGGTGATGCGCAACCAGCGCTGCGCGTTACGGGGATCGATGAAATCCACCGGCACGGTCGTGTCTTCGCCGCGCAGCGCGCGGGCGCAGGGAAATTCCTGGATCGCGACCGCCTGCCCCTGCTGATCGACACCGGCCCGCGGTTGCTCCTGCACTGATTCGCGCGAAGGAACCCGCTCTGCCAGCTGCTCACGCAATTGTGGATTGCGGTAGGTGAAACGGCCTTGCGTATCGAACAGGCCGATCCCGATCGGAACCTGATCGAGCACATAGGTCAGCCGCGCCTCGCTCTCGCGCAGGTGTTCCTCGGCCTGCTTGCGCGCGGTGACATCGGCGCCGGCACCGAACCACTCGGTGATGCGCCCGTCCGCATCCAGTGCCGGTACCGCCTTGGTCGCCATCCACGCAATGCTGCCATCGGCGCGTCGCACCCGGTGTTCGAACACGATCGCGCTGCGCGCGCGGATGCCTGCATCGATCCTGCTCCGCACCAGCGCCTGATCCTCTGCAGGGATGTAATCCATGATCCAGGAACGGCTGGTCGCCATCGCATCGGCAGCGCGTTCGCCGGCGGTCAGCTGGTGCATCTCGTCCCAGTCGGCGCTCATACGGTAATGCACTTCGGAACTTGCCGCCGACAGCGCGGCCAGCCGCGATTCGCTGGTACGCAGCGCCAGCTCGGCACGGTGGCGCTCGATGTAGTCGGCAGCCGTCCATGCGAGCAGTTCGAGCAATCTGAGTTCATGCTCCGCAGGCCGATACGGCACGGTGAACTGGGTCCCGAGCAATCCCAGCAGGCCACCGGCACGATTGAACAACGGAGTGAACTGGGCAGCACGGATGCCGCTGCACAGCGCTGCCTCGTAATCGGGGGTTCCCTTTAACGGGGTGAAGGTTTCGATGTCCTCGATCACCAACTGCCGGCGTTCGCGCCGCACGGTGTCACAGGTCGCCTGGAAGCCGTCCTTCAGGAACTGCTGGACGAATGCGCTGCGTTCGTCGTGTCCGCGATAGACACGCAACTCCATCTCGCTGTTGTGTGCGCTGACCAGTTGCACGCAACCGCAGTCGGTACGCGCGAAGGCACAGGCAAGCGCAGTGATTTCCTGCAGCGCGATGCGGGCATCGGCCTGTGCCGCCAGGCTGACCTGTAGGGCGTGCAGGCGACGCATGCCGGAAAGCTCGTCCTGCAGCGCCGCATTGTCCTGCATGGTGTCGTCGGGCACGGCACTCATCGTGTCCGGCTCTTGCCTGCGCGCATCGTCATCGATCATTCGTACCGGGTGAGCCCACACAGTGCGCAATCAATGGCGAAGAGCTTGTCAGTAGCGTGCTCGACACTGCGGAATATCGCTGAGCGCCTTGCGTACGGATAAGACCGGGCTGAAGCATCACGGAGGGAAATCGCTTCAGTCGGCCTCGCGACTGCCTGGCGATTGTCAAAGAACCCAGGTAGAGGCCGCCAAGCGCGGCCAACGTCTGCTTCGTCAGGATCCAGCAGTGCGTCGCGCAGGGCGACCGCCGCTCCTGCGCAACTCACTCCAGCTGCAGCGTCGCCGCCAGCAGCTGGAACCGACGGTCGGCGTGATCAGCACGATCAGCCATGCCGCGGTGGTGGCGCGAAACCTTCGGCCTCCAGGCATTGCGACAGCGCGGGCGGGGGCGGGCCGAGGGGCGGCGCGTCAGGCGCAGGCAACGCGATGCCTTGCGCGGTGGCACAGGCCTGCAACGCGGCGTCGAAGTCGGGATCATGGGGTGGCGGACCATGCGGTTCGCCAGGCCCGTGCGGGCCATCAGGCGCCGGGCCGTCGCGCCAGGGCCCGCCGGGCATCGGCGTTGGCCAGCTCACGCCTTTGCTGACCAGACAGCGCTCAAACGCACTGTGGTCCATGCCCTGCGTGGGCGCATCGGGATGCGGCGTGGCCGCAGCTGGCGAGGGCAATGCCACTCCCTGCTCTTGAGCACAGGCCTGCATCGCGGCCAGATCGCTCGCACTCGGTGGCGGTGGTGGTGGTGGCGGACCACGCTGTGCCTGTGGTGGCGCGGGCGGCGGCGGTGGCCCGCCGGAAGGCGCGCCGCAGAAACTGGCGCAGCCGCCCAGGCCGAGCACTGCGAGCAATGCACTGATGGCAACGGCTGTGGTGCGTGTCTGGACCATCGTCGATCTCCCTGGCTGGATGGCGCATGCGCGTACTGCACGCACATGGCAGTGGCGGGCTATACCCGCTTGGTCAGGGAGAGCGTTGCATCGTGATATGTCGTGCATTTGCCGCTGCGCGCCGATCGCTGGCGTGCACCGTCATGCAGCGTGCAAGACCTGGGACCCAAGCAAGCATGCGGTGCTGCACGCGATACACGTCGACCGCGGGAAAGCCTCAAGCCGGATTAAGGCATCAGTTCTCGACGACCGCCGGTGCCACATCTACAGTGACGTCCGCCGCGTCTGCGGGCAACGACGCCAGCACCGCATTGCGAAAGCGCGCGGCGAATGCGGCATCGTTGGCCTGGTAGAACGCCCGCGCGTTGGCCGACAGCTGATCCAGCTGCGCCTGCGGCAAGGCCAGCGCGGTTTCCACCGCCTGCGCAATGCCCGCCGCATCCACGTAGTAATACGACGCCAGACGCCGCTGGCGCACCTCGGCCACCGGAATCAGCAGCCCGTGCTCGGGCCTGACCAGTTCGTTCATCGGCTCACCGTCGGTGGCCAGGGTCACCGCGCCCACGCTCAGCGCTTCCATCAGGTAATGCCCGAAGCCTTCAGCCTCGGATGGGCACAGATGGAACAGGTGCGCGTTCTGCAGGCGGCGCAGTTCGGCGTCGTCGAGATAACGGACGCGGTGGTCGATGTTCGGCGCCACCACCGGCTTGCCGGCCGTGCGTGGGTTCTGCACCACCGTCAGCAGCGGCCATTCCGGATGCCGCTGCCAGGTCTCCAGCAGCACGCGGGTGCCCTTGGCGGTGCTGCGCCCGGCCAGATGGAAGAACGCACGCTGACGCACGACCTGTGCGTCGTGGCGATCCGGGCTGGTGAAGCCGATGAACCGCGTGGTGCAGCCCAGACTGCGGAAAATCCGCTCCGCGTGATGGGTCTTGCACAGCACCGCGTCGAACTGCGGCAGCCGCGGCAGCCACTTGGGCAGCAACCACTCCGGATTGGGCACCAGCAGGTTGGTCTGGCCCAGCGGCAGGCAGCGCGCATACACGCGCTCGGAAAAGATCTGCACCGGCACCCGCCCGAACAGCGCGCGACTGGCCCACAGACGGGCTTCGCGTGCGGTGTCGTGCAGCCGCTGACTGGTGAAGCCCACTTCCTGCACCGGTATGCCGCCGGCACGCAGCGTCTGCGCCATCAGCACCATGTCCCGGGTCAGGCCCACGCCGTTGTCGCGGCTGATCACCCGCATCATCGGAAACGCCTTGTCATGCGTACACTCGCCATTGCTGCGGCACAGTGTCGATGGCCCGGTTTCCTGCGCGATGTCCCGTTCTGTCATGTTGCGTCACACGTGTGCCAAAGGTTGACAAATTCAATCATTATGATGCGTGCTCCAGCCCTGCAACTGCGAGCACCATGTATCCGGTAGCCACCACCCTGCGCGGGCCAAGTGCCGCGCCACCGACGATGATCTCCATGGACATGCAACAACCCTGCGTTCTTGTGGTCGACGACGACCCGGACCTGCGCAAGCTGATCGGCGAGTTCCTCAGCGCCCACGGCTACCAGGTGGACGTTGCCGAAAACGTGGCGGAGATGCGCAAGAGCATCGCCCAGCGCCGCCCGGACCTCATCGTACTCGACGTGATGATGCCTGGAGAAGACGGCCTGAGCGCAGCACGGGCGCTGGCCAGCGAGCGCGGTTCACCTGCGGTCATCATGCTCAGCGCGCTGGGCAACGACACCGACCGCATCATCGGTCTGGAAGTGGGCGCCGACGATTACCTGGCCAAACCCTGCAATCCGCGCGAACTGCTGGCGCGGGTACGCGCCCTGCTGCGCCGCAGCCAGGCCAGCAGCGAGCAGGCCGACCACCGCGGCAATGTCTACGAGTTCGCCGGCTGGCGGCTGGACGTTGTCCGTCGCGACTTGCGCGACCCCACCGGCATCTTCATCAACCTGTCCGACGGCGAGTTCGCGCTGCTGCGTACCTTCGTCGAGCATCCGCAGCGGGTGCTCAGCCGCGACCAGTTGCTGGACTACGCCCGTGGCCGCGACACCGACGTCTACGACCGCGCCATCGACAGCCAGATCAGCCGCCTGCGCCGCAAGATCAACGAGCGCGTGCATACCGAGTTGATCCGCACCGTGCGCAACGAGGGCTACATGCTGCTGCCGGGCGTTTCGCGTCTGTGAGCAAACCGGCACGTCGCGGGCTGTCGATCTTTGCCCGTACCTTCGTGCTGCTGGCGGTGGCACTGCTCACCGCCCAGGCGGTCGGCATCGCCCTGCTGGTGATGCGCACCCCGGTCTACGAGCCGCCGGTGCATCCGCCGGAAGTGGTGGCACTACTGTCCACGCGCATGCCGGCCGGCACCCAGACCCTGACGGTGCACGAATCGGCCCAGGCCCCGCTGCCGCCGGCAGGCCAGGTGCGCGACGGGTTTGCCGAAATGCTGCTGGCCCATTGGCTGGATGTCCCCGAGCAGCGCGTGCGCTTCTACCGCAGCGCCGACGATCGCCAGGGCCCGCGCATCGGCATGTCTCCACCGCCGCGCATGCCCGGCCAACCGCAGGCATTCGGGGCCGATGGCGATGCCGGTCACGCCGGCGATCGCCACGAGGCCTTGCAGCGTTCGCCGCCGGCGCCAGGCGACTGGCCGCGCGATCGCCCCCCCGGTGCCCCGCCGTTCGGCAATGGGCTGCGTCCGGACGATACCCCCGGCGCCTGGGAAAGCGAGCGCCTGACCCCGGGCGTGCCCTTGCTGGACGGCTTCACCGCCGCGCTACAGCAGCCCGATGGCCGCTGGCGCACGGTCGAATCGCCACCGCGGCGGCTGTCGGCCGAGTTCAAGACCCATGTGGTGCTGCTGTTCCTGGCCGGCCTGCTGGCCAACGTGCCGCTGGCGTGGTGGTTCTCTCGCGCGCTGTCGGCGCCGATCAAGCGCTTTGCCGAAGCCGCCGACCGGCTGGGCCGCAACCCGGATGCTGCGGCACTGCAACGCAGCGGCCCGCCGGAGATCGTGCGCGCGGCCGATTCATTTAATGCGATGCAGGCCCGCCTGAACCGCCTGATCAACGAACGCACCCACATGGTGGCGGCGATCGCGCACGACCTGCGCACGCCGCTGGCGCGCCTGTCGTTCCGCCTGGACGGCCTGCAGCCGCCATTGCGCGACAAGGCGCTGGCCGACATCGACGAGATGAAGGCGATGATTTCCGCCGCGCTGGATTTCATCCAGAACGATCGCCACCGCGGCAAACGCGCGCCGCTGGATCTGCGCCTGCTGGTGGAAAGCGTGGTCGACAACGCCACCGACATCGGCGCCGATGCCGAACTGCTGCCCGGCCCGGCGATCACCCTGGATGGCGATCCGCTGGCCTTGCGGCGCGCAGTGATGAACCTGCTGGAGAACGCGCTGAAATACGGCAAGCGCGCGCGCCTGCAACTGCAGCGCGACGGCGAAGACGGTGTGCTGTGGATCGACGACGACGGCCCCGGCATCGACCCGACCCAGCGCGAACAGCTGCTGCTGCCGTTCGTGCGTGGCGAGTCCTCGCGCAATCGCGACACCGGCGGCATCGGGTTGGGCTTGTCGGTGGCGCACAGCATCGTGCTCGCGCACGGCGGCGACCTGCGCCTGGACAACCGTGCAGCAGGTGGCGGCCTGCGGGTGACGGTGCGCCTGCCGTGCATGCCGGAGCGGCGCTAGGGCTGGGCTAGGGCGCGTTCTCTCGCACGCGGGCTCGGCGGTGCAGGCCGGCGCGCACCCGAGAGTTCACGCCGGCAGGTAACGCTCCGCGCGATCGATCAGCCGCGCGCGATCACTGCTGCGATCAGCAAGCGCTCAGTACGCAAACTCGCGGAACACGCGATCGATGTCGCCATTCCATACGCCGTGATACAGCGCCAGCTTGCGCTCGGCCGCGGTGACACCGCTCTCGGCGATCTCGGCGATCACGTCCACAAAGCCGGTTTCGTCCTGACCATCGGCGTTCAGGCGCGCACGCCGACGCAGGCCCTCGCGGGCGATCTTGACCGCTTCCACCGCCAAGTCGCGCACCGTGCCATTGCGGAACGGCAGGCCGAGCGCATGCTTGGGCACGCCGTCACGCAGCGCGTGGCGCTCGGTGGTGCTGAAATCCTTGACCAGATCCCAGGCCGCATCCAGCGCGGTGTCGTCGTACAGCAGCCCGACCCAGAACGCCGACAGCGCGCACAGGCGGTCCCACGGGCCGGCGTCGGCGCCGCGCATTTCCAGATACTTCTTCAGGCGCACTTCCGGGAACGCGGTGGTCATGTGGTCCGACCAGTCGCGCAGCGTCGGCAGCGCGCCCGGCAGTGCCGGCAACTTGCCCTGCATAAAGTCGCGGAAGCTCTGCCCACTGGCATCGACGTAGACGCCGTCGCGGTAGGAGAAATACATCGGCACATCGAGCAGGTAATCGACATAGCGCTCGTAGCCGAAGCCGTCCTCGAACACGAAGTCCAGCATGCCGGTGCGGTCGGCGTCGGTATCGGTCCAGATGTGCGAGCGGTAGCTCAGGTAGCCGTTCGGCTTGCCTTCGGTGAACGGCGAATCGGCGAACAATGCGGTGGCGATCGGCTGCAACGCCAGCGACACGCGGAACTTCTTCACCATGTCCGCTTCGGTGGCGTAATCCAGGTTGACCTGCACCGTGCAGGTGCGGGTCATCATGTCCAGGCCGAGCGAGCCGACCTTGGGCATGTAGTTCTTCATGATCTGGTAGCGGCCCTTGGGCATCCACGGCATTTCATCGCGGCGCCACTTGGGCTGGAAGCCCATGCCCAGGAACCCCAACTGCAACTCACCGGCCACCTGCGCCACTTCGTCCAGATGGGTGCCGGTTTCCACGCAGGTGTGATGCAGGGTTTCCACTGCCGCACCCGACAGTTCCAACTGGCCGGCCGGCTCCAGCGTCACCGAGGCGCCATCGCGCAGCAGCGCGATGGTGTGGCCGTTTTCCTGCACCGGCTCCCAGCCGAAGCGGGTCAACCCGGTCAGCAGCGCCTGGATGCCGCGCTCGCCTTCGAACGTGGGCGCGCGCAGGTCGTCGAGCTGGAAGCCGAACTTTTCGTGCTCGGTGCCGATCCGCCAGTCAGCGCTGGGCTTCTCGCCGGAGGCCAGCACCTGGACCAGCTCCGCGCGTTCGGTGATCGGCGTTTCGGCAACGTGGCTGGGACTCGACAAGGGCAGGCTCGCAGGAAAATTTAGGGGAACGATGTGGGGGTCCTCCCCAGCCACCGCAAGGCCCGCACTATAACCGCAGGGCATGGAAAGAATTGCTGCCATCGGCCGGGTCTGACATTTCCATCCATGCGCACGGCGTGGCCGCGGTAGCCGAGGCCGGGCGTGACGGAGGCGCCGCAGGCCGCAACCGTCCAGGCTGAAACTGGACCCCTGCTAATTCCCGCACGCGCGGATGCACGGCGTCTGATCGTCCGCAGCCGCGCAGCCGCGATCCTGTAGCATCGCCCGGCCATGACCGTTGCGCCCACACCCACCGACGCCCTGCTCGCGCAGATGGCCAGCCTGCTGCATTGCGAGCGCGCCGAAGGGTTTGCCTGCGTGAGTGCGCGGCGCGAACACGGGGCGCGCTCGGTGGATCTGACCCAGGCGCAGTTCGCGATGGTGCTGCAGGGCCGCAAGCAGGTGCGCAGCGCGACCCAATCGCTGCAGTTCGTGCCGGGCGACCTGTTCCTGGTGACGCGCCGTTGCCGGATCGATGTGATCAACACGCCCGACCCGCAGACCGGGCTCTACCTGAGCGTGGTGGTCCCGCTGTGCGAAGAGGCGCTGGCCGCTGCACGCGCATTGTGGAACGAGCCGCTGCCCGGGGCCGGCGCCGACATCGCACAACTGCCGGCGATCGATTTCGCGCTGACACTGCGGCAGTGGCGCGATGCGCTGCAGCACGGCCTGTATACCGAAGCACGCCTGGCGCTGGCCGCACTGGTCGTCACCCTCTGCCGCCGCGGCCACGGCGGCCTGCTGCTGCCGCCGGCGCCAAGCGTTGCCGAGCAGGTGCGTACGCTGATCACCGCGCAACCGCAGCGGGCGTGGCGCTCGCGCGATATCGAAGACAGCCTGGGCATCAGCGGCGCCACCTTGCGCCGGCATCTGGCTGCCGAACACCGCTCGCTGCGCGAACTGATCACCGACGCGCGGCTGGCGCACGCCATGGCCTTGCTCTACAGCACACGCTGGCCGCTCAAGACCGTGGCCGCGCGGGCCGGCTATCGCTCTACCCGCAGCTTCAGTCAGCGCTTTCAGCAGCGCTACGGGCTGGATCCGGCCAGCATCGGCAATAGCCGCTAGATCGCCGACGCGAGCGCTTCGCGCAGCGCAATGAGCGAACCGCGCAGGTCGCCACGGCCAGCATGGCGACACCGCGGCGCTTGCCGCCTGTCCTGGAGTTGCTCATGTCTGTTTTTTCCGCCCTGCGTCCGCTGGCGCCGCTGTTGCTCGCCGCAAGCGCCACGCTGGCGCACGCCGCTGCGCCCGCATCCACCCACGCACAGGTCCCCGGCTTCTACCTGCAGCGCATCGGCACGCTGCGCGTCACCGCCTTGTTCGACGGCAGCGTGGCGTTGACGCGGCAACAGCTGTCCAACGTGGCCCCGGCAGAGCGCGACCGCCTGCTCGCGCAGGGTTACGTGCCCGAAGACGGCAAGGGGCTGCAGACGGCAGTCAACGCCTATCTGATCCAGGACGGCCGCCACCTCAGCCTGGTCGATACCGGCACCGCGCAGTGCCTGGGGCCCGGCCTGGGTCAGGTGCTGAGCAACCTGCGCGCCGCCGGTTACGACCCCGCCCAGGTCGACGATGTGCTGCTCACCCATGCGCATCCGGACCACCTGTGCGGCCTGCTCGATGCGCAGGGCAGGCCGGCCTTTCCCAATGCCACGGTGTGGCTGTCCGATGCCGATGCCGCGTACTGGCTGGACCCGGCCTCGGAGGCCGGTGCCGCGCCGACGCTGCAGTTCGCCTTCCCGCTGGCACGCGCGGCGGTGGCGCCGTACCAGGCCCAGGGTCGGCTGCGCCGCTTCCAGCCCGGCATCAGCGCATTGCCGGCCGGCATCACCGCGCTGGACAGCCAGGGCCACACGCCCGGCCACGTCTCCTATCGCTTCGACGGCGGCACCGGCAACACCGTGCTGGTGTGGGGCGACGTGCTGCATTACCACGCGGTGCAGTTTGCCCGGCCGGACGCCTCGTTCGAGGCCGACAGCGACCGCAGCAAGGCGATCGCCTCACGGCGTCGTCTGCTGGCGCAGGCCGCCGACGGCCGCTGGTGGGTGGCCGGCGCGCATCTGCCGTTCCCGGGCCTGGGTCATGTACGCCGCGAGGGCAAGGCGTTCGCCTGGGTGCCGACCGAATTCGGCGCGGTGCCGCAATGAAAAAACGGCGAGCCCTGGCTCGCCGTCCTGCTGGTCTGAAGGCCAGGCGTCATGCGCCAGGCCCGCCCCGGCTCACTCCGCGGCAGGCGCCGCGACGTCCAGACCCAGCCAGCCGCCGACGATGCCGCGCAACTCGTCCACGCCCTGGCGCGACTCGCCGGAGTAGGTCTGCACGGTCACGCTGTCGCCGAAGCGCGAGGTCACTTCCTTCTTGACCTTCTGCAGGGTCTGCATCTGCTGGCCACGGCCGAGCTTGTCGGCCTTGGTCAGCAAACCGTGCGCGGGCAAGCCGCGCTCGGCCGCATAGCCGAGCATCTGCAGGTCGTAATCCTTGAGCGGATGGCGGATATCCATGACCACCACCAGCCCGCGCAAGGCTTCGCGGGTGCGGAAATAGCGGTCGATGAAGGCCTGCCAGTGCGCCTGCAGGTCCTGCGGCACCTTGGCGTAGCCGTAACCGGGCAGATCCACCAGATAGCGCTCGGGCTGAATCTGGAAGAACACCAGCTGCTGGGTGCGGCCGGGGGTCTTGGACACCCGCGCCAGTGCGTTCTGGCGGGTCAGCGCGTTGAGCGCGCTGGATTTTCCGGCGTTGGAGCGGCCGGCGAAGGCGACCTCGTAGCCGCCATCGTCGGGCAATTGCCGGGCGTTGTGGGCGGACAGGTGGTAGCGGGCTTGTTCGATAAGGAGCGACATCTCCCTAGGATCGCACGTTCGGGGCCTGACGGTTTTGCTGCACTGTTCGTTGACCCTGGCGCAAAGGCGTGTCGATAATCGAAGCACGCCTGCCACAGCCAGCACCCAACGCGCGCGGGCCGGGTCCATACGGAGCTTTAGCTGATGCGCCATGCTCGTGTGCTAGTCCTCGCCGCCCTCGCCGTGCCGGTCATCGCCGCCGTGGCGTTTGCGCAGTCGGCGGTTACGCCGATCCCCGATCCGCCGCCGGTGCGCATTGCCCCGCTAGAGGTGGACCTGTCCAAGACCACCTGGGGCGATGCCAAGGCCGGCCAGACCAAGGCCGCCGCCTGCGCGGCCTGCCATGGCCCGGACGGCAATCCGGCGGTGGCCATGTACCCGCGCATCGCCGGCCAGACCGAGCGCTACGTGGCGCACCAGGTCGCCTTGATCGCCAGCGGCGAGCGCAATACCGGCATGTCGGCGGTGATGGTGCCGTTCGTCAAGGACCTCACCGCGCAGGACATGCGCGACCTGGGCGCCTACTTCGCCACGCAGAAAGCCGCTGCCGGGGTGGCCGACGATGCGGTGGTCAACGAGGGGCCGTACCAGGGCCTGAAGTTCTACCAAGTCGGCGAGAAGCTCTATCGCAGCGGCGATGTCGCGCGCGGCGTGCCGGCCTGCATGGCCTGCCATGGCCCGTCCGGCAGCGGCAATCCCGGCCCGGCGTATCCGCGCCTGGGCGGGCAGCATGCCGAGTACGTGGCGCGGCGCCTGAAGGAATACCAGGCCGGCACCACCCAGGAGCGCAACCCGGCGCTGTTCAATATCATGGCGCAGGTGGCGCACCCGCTGACCGAGCAGGAGATCCAGGCGCTGGCCAGCTATCTGCAGGGTCTGCACGATCGCGCCGACGATGCCGCCGCCGCGCAACTGCCCGCAGCAACGCCCGCCCGCTCATGAGCTGACCGCCGCAACCGCCACAGCGTGTCACGACGCCGGTCCCGCGACCGGCGTCGTCGTTTCCCGCCCTCCCCCTTCCCACTCCCACGGAGCCTGCATGAATCTGCTTTCCCGCCTGTCCCTGCTGTTGCTGTTGATGCCGCTGGCGGCCTGTGCCGCCGACAAGAACGCCCCGCCGGTCGAAGGCGACGACTACATCGTCATCGACGACGGCCAGCCGTACGCGCCGCTGGCCGGCAAGGTGGAAGTGGTCGAGGTGTTCGGCTACACCTGCCCGCACTGCGCGCACTTCGAGCCAACCCTGGAGGCCTGGGTGGCCAAGCAGCCGTCGTATGTGCGCTTCACCCCGGTGCCGGCGGCCTTCGGCGGGTTCTGGGATGCCTTCGCGCGTGCCTACTTCGCCGCCGACATCCTGGGCGTGGCCAAGCGCAGCCATCGCGCCATGTTCGAGGCGATCCACGAGAAGCAGACCGTGCCGACCCAGAACGTCGCCCCGGAGGAACTGGCCGCCTTCTACGCCGGCTACGGCGTGCCGCAGCAGCGCTTCATCGAGACCTACAAGAGCCAGGCGGTCGACGCCAGGCTCGATGCCGCGCGCGAGTTCGCCAAGCGCAGCAAGCTGCCCGGCACCCCGGCGATCATCGTCAACGGGCGCTATCTGATCGGCGCGCGCAACTACCCGGACATGCTGCGCGTGGCCGACTACCTGATCGCCCGCGAACACGCTGCGCCTGCCAAGCGCTGAACCGCGTAACCGCCACCGACGGCCGCCCGTGGCATCATGCGCCCCGCGGCCGTCCGGCCCTTTCCTCGCCCCACGCTGGAGATCCAATCCGATGAAGACCCGCTTCGCCCTGACGCTGATGGCGCTGCTGCCGATCCTGGTCGCCTGCAAGGCCCAGGACGGCTCGTCCGATACCGCACCTGCCGCCACCACGCCGGCTGCCGAAACGGCGCCTGCTCCGGCCGCTGCCACGCCGGCCGCCGACCCCGCCGCACCGCCTGCAGTTGGCGAGAGCGCCAGCACCCCGCCAGCCGCCGCCCCCAGCGCCGCACCGCGCGCGCCGAACGGCCCCGAGCCGGTCGCCGGCACCGACTATCTGGATATCGAAGGCGGCCAGCCGTACCAGCAGGCCGCCGGCAAGATCGAAGTGGCCGAGGTCTTCGGCTATGTCTGCCCCGCCTGCAACGCATTCCAGCCGCTGATCGGGCCGTGGAAGGCCGGCCTGCCGTCGGACGTGCACTTCGTCTACGTGCCGGCGATGTTCGGCGGCCCGTGGGACGACTACGGCCGTGCGTTCTACGCCGCCGAAACCCTGGGCGTCCAGGAAAAGACCCACGAAGCGCTGTACAAGGCCATCCACACCGAGCAGACCCTCAAGGGTGAGCGCGGCAAGGATTCGGTGCAGGACATCGCCGCGTTCTACGCCAAGTACGGCGTGGATCAGAAGACCTTCATCGACACCATGAGCAGCTTCGGCGTGTCGGCCAAGACCAACCGCGCCAAGCAGTTCGCCACCCGCAGCAAGCTCACCGGCACCCCGTCGCTGATCGTCAACGGCAAGTACCTGGTCAAGGGCCAGAGCTTTCCGGACATGCTGCGCATCGCCGATCACCTGATTGCGCGCGAACGCGCCACGCTGGCCAAGTGACTCTGTCGATCGCCGCCCTGTGAACGCTTCGGATTCGCGCACCCTGCGGGTGCTGACGGCCAATATCCAGGCCGGCTCCAGCACCCGCCGTTACAGCGATTACGTCACGCGCAGCTGGTCGCATGCGTTGCCGCTGGGCAGCAAGCGCACCAGTCTGGACAGCATTGCCAAGCTGGCCGGCGAGCGCGACATCGTCGGCCTGCAGGAGGCCGACCCGGGCAGCCTGCGCTCGGGTTTTACCAACCAGACCCACTATCTGGCCGAGCGCGCCGGCTTCCATTACTGGAGCCACCAGCCCAACCGCCGCATGGGCGGGGTCGCCTCCAGCGCCAATGGCCTGCTCAGCAAGCTGGAACCGCTGGAAGTGCAGGACCACGCCCTGCCCGGCCGGATCGGCGGGCGCGGCATCCTGCTGGCCAAGTTCGGGCAGGGTCGCGAAGGCCTGGCGGTGGCAGTGGCGCATCTGTCGCTGGGCGCCAATTCGCGCATGGCGCAGCTGGCCTTCATCGCCGAGTTGTTGTCCGAGCATCCCAACGCGATGTTGATGGGCGATTTCAACTGCATGGCCGACCGGCCGGAAATGCAGGCGCTGTACCGGCACACACGGCTGCAGCCGCCGAGCTGCGAAGTGCATACGTTTCCGAGCTGGCGTCCGGACCGGGCGATCGACCATATCCTGGTCAGCGACAGCCTCACCATCGAGCATATTGAAGCGATTCCCGCAGCGTTCTCCGACCATCTTGCGGTGGGCATGGATATCCGCGTGCCGCTGCAGCTGCTGCGCTAGCCACCCCGCAAAGTGACTACGGGTTCGCACTGGCGGACTCGACCGATGACACCCCCTCGACACCGTCTGTGCGATAACGCAGGCGGTTTTTCGTTGGGAGCACAGCACGTGATACGCGTCATATGAGTGTGTCGGCATGAGTGCGGTTGAGCCGCAGCTGTTGCCGGTGCGCACCCTGCGCCCGGTGTTCGTGCTGGCGGCCACGGTGGTGTGTACGTTTGCGTTGTTGGTGTCGTTGTTTCCGCTTGAAGCGGGCCGCGTGCTGCTGGACGCACAGACCTGGGCCTCGCGCAATGTCGGCTGGTACTACCTGCTGGCGATGACGGTGTATCTGGTGTTCGTGCTTGGCGTGGCCTTGTCCAGCTACGGCAACATCAAGCTCGGCGCCGATCACGACGAGCCGGAATTCAGCTATCTGTCCTGGGCCGGCATGTTGTTCGCCGCAGGCATCAGCATCACGCTGTTCTTCTTCTGCGTCTCCGAACCGCTCACCCATTACCTGCAACCGCCGCAAGGCGGCACCGGCAGCGGTGAAGCCTCTGCACGTCAGGCGATGCAGTTGCTGTTCCTGCATTGGGGACTGCATGGCTGGGGCGTGTTCGCGCTGGCAGCGATGGCGCTGGCGTATTTCGCATTTCGCCACAACCTGCCGCTGGCCCTGCGCTCGGCGCTGTATCCGCTGATCGGCAAGCGCATCAACGGGCCGATCGGCTATACCGTGGATGCGCTGGGCATCGTGGCCACCGTGTTCGGCCTGGGCGCGGACATGGGCTTTGGCGTGCTGCATCTCAACGCCGGCCTGAGTACCTTGATGGATGTGCCGCACACCCATTGGGTGCAGGTCGCGCTGATCGTGGCGATGATGGGCGCGGCAATCGTGGTGGCGGTGTCCGGCGTCGAGAAAGGCGTGCGCTGGATGTCGGACATCAACATGCTGCTGGCGATCGCGCTGCTGCTGTTCATGCTGTTCGCCGGCCCCACGCAGTATCTGCTCAACGCGCTGATCCAGAACCTGGGCGACTACCTGGGCAGTGTGGTCAACAAGAGTTTCGATGTGTACGCCTACGGCGGCCGCAGCGACTGGCTCGGCAACTGGACGGTGTTCTACTGGGCGTGGTGGATCGGCTGGGCGCCATTCGTGGGCCTGTTCATCGCGCGTATTTCGCGCGGCCGCACCATTCGCGAGTTCGTGCTCGGCGTGTTGCTGATACCGCTCGGTTTCACCCTGGCCTGGCTGTCGATCTTCGGCAACAGCGCGCTGGACCAGTTGCTGCATCACGGCCAGGGCGCGCTGGCGCAACAGGCCATCGATGCGCCGCAGACGGTGCTGTATTCGCTGTTGCAGAGTTATCCATGGAGCCGCACGGTGATCACGGTGACGGTGGCGATCAGCTTCGTGTTCTTCGTGACCTCTGCCGATTCCGGCACGGTGGTGCTGTCCACGCTGTCCTCGCACGGCGGCGAGCCGCACGACGATGGCCCGCGCTGGTTGCGCGTGTTCTGGGGCGTGCTCACCGCGGTGGTGACCGGCGGCCTGTTGCTGGCCGGCAGCATGGACGCATTGAAATCGGCCGTGGTGCTGGCCTCGCTGCCGTTCTCTGCGGTGTTGCTGCTGATGGCCTGGGGCTTGTCGCGCGCGCTCAGCGAAGAATCGCAACGCAAGCGTGCGCAGCTCTACAGCCCCAGCCCGCTGATCGGGCAATCGCGGCATCACCGCGGCTGGCGTCAGCGCCTGGGCCAGGCGATGCATTTCCCGGCGCGCGATGAGGTCTATCGCTTCATGCACGACCAGGTGCGCCCGGCGATTGAAGCGGTCACCGCGCAGCTGCAGGAAGAAGGCTGGCAGGTCAGCAGCCGGCTGGACGACGACGACATGGAAATCAGCGTCGACCACGGCGAGCAGCAGGGCTTCCGCTACCAGGTGGTGATGCGCGGCTACCTGACGCCTTCTTTCGCCGCGCAACGCCTGCGCAACCAACGCTATTACCGCGCCGAAGTGTATCTGTACGAAGGCAGCCAGGATTACGACCTGGTCGGTTACAGCCGCGAGCAGATCATCAACGACATCATCGATCAATACGAGCGTCACCTGCAGTTCCTGCATCTCACTCGCTGAGGTGCCGCCGCTGCCGCGTGCGCCCCACAGGAGGTTTGTCATGCCACGTTTTCCCGACCAGTTGCTGTATATCGGCGGCCGTTATGTTCCCGCCCGCGGCGGCCACACCTTCGAGGTGGTCAACCCCGCCACCGGCGAGGTGCTGGCCAATGTGCACAACGCCGGTGCCGACGACCTGGATGCCGCGGTCGACAGCGCCACGGCCGGCCAGCAGCAATGGGCGGCACTGACCGCGGTGGAACGCTCGCGCATCCTGCTGCGTGCGGTGGCGCTGCTGCGCGAGCGCAACGACGCGCTGGCCGAGCTGGAAACGCTCAACACCGGCAAGCCGCTGAGCGAAACCCGCAGCGTGGACATCGTCACCGGCGCGGACGTGCTGGAGTACTACGCTGGCGTGGCGCAGGCGCTGCAGGGCGCACAGGTGCCGCTGCGCGAAGGCAGCTTCTTCTACACACGGCACGAGCCGCTCGGCGTGGTCGGCGCGATCGGCGCATGGAATTACCCGATCCAGATCGCGCTGTGGAAGGCCGCGCCCGCGTTGGCAGCCGGCAACGCAATGATCTTCAAGCCCAGCGAAGTGACACCGCTGACCGCACTCAAGCTGGCCGAACTCTTCACCGAGGCCGGTCTGCCCGATGGCGTGTTCAACGTGCTGCCCGGCGACGGCGCCAGCGTGGGCACCGCGCTCACCGAACACCCGCAGATTGAAAAGATCAGCTTCACCGGCGGCACCGCAACCGGGCGCAAGGTGATGGCCAGTGCCTCGAGTTCGTCGCTGAAAGACGTGACCATGGAACTGGGCGGCAAGTCGCCCCTGATCGTCTGCGCCGACGCCGACCTGGATCTGGCCGCCGACATCGCGATGATGGCCAACTTCTACAGCTCCGGGCAGGTCTGCACCAACGGCACGCGCGTGTTCGTGCCGCGCGCGCTGCGCAACGCCTTCGAGGCGCGGCTGCTGGCACGCGTGCAACGCATCCACATCGGCGACCCGCTGGACGCGCGCACCACCTTCGGCCCGCTGGTCAGCGCCGCGCACATGCAGCGCGTGCTGGACTACATCGAACAGGGCAAGGCCGAGGGGGCGCGCCTGCTGTGCGGGGGCGAACGTCTGCGCGATGGCGCGCTGGCACAAGGTTGCTATGTCGCACCGACCATCTTCAGCGACTGCACCGACGTGATGACCATCGTGCGCGAAGAGATCTTCGGCCCGGTGCTGAGCCTGCTCACCTACGACGACGAAGACGAAGCGATCGCGCGCGCCAATGCCACCACCTACGGCCTGGCCGCAGGTGTGGTGACGCCGGATCTGGCGCGCGCGCATCGCCTGATCCATCGCCTGCAGGCGGGCATCTGCTGGATCAACACCTGGGGCGAGTCGCCGGCAGCGATGCCGGTGGGCGGCTACAAGCAATCCGGCGTGGGTCGCGAAAACGGCCTAGCCACGCTGCAGGCCTATACCCGCACCAAATCCATCCAGGTCGAACTGGAACGCTACGCGTCGGTGTTTTGACCGACCGACGCCACCTGGCAGGCCGTCGCCGGCGATACCGGCGAGCTGCGCGAGCTGCAGCCTGTAGACCGCGCCGCCATTTCGAACAAGAACAGCCGCCCCCTGCGCAATCGTCTTGAAAGCCGCTTCACACCGG
Source organism: Xanthomonas sp. NCPPB 1826 (assembly GCF_056725285.1). Lineage (NCBI taxonomy): Bacteria > Pseudomonadati > Pseudomonadota > Gammaproteobacteria > Lysobacterales > Lysobacteraceae > Xanthomonas > Xanthomonas sp. NCPPB 1826. Next base: position 968,779 of record NZ_CM161521.1, on the reverse strand, counting down.
CACCGCAACAAGGAGAACCCCATGCAACGCGAATACGACTACATCATCATCGGCGCCGGCTCGGCAGGTAACGTGCTGGCCGCGCGCCTGACCGAAGATCCGGGCGTCAGCGTGTTGCTGCTGGAGGCCGGCGGGCCGGATTATCGGCTGGACTTCCGCACCCAGATGCCGGCGGCGCTGGCGTTCCCGTTACAGGGCCGTCGCTACAACTGGGCCTACGAGACCGAGCCGGAACCGCATATGGACAACCGGCGCATGGAATGCGGGCGCGGCAAGGGATTGGGCGGCTCGTCGTTGATCAACGGCATGTGCTACATCCGCGGCAATGCCCTGGATTTCGACCATTGGGCCAAGCGGCCGGGCCTGGAAGACTGGAGCTACCGCGACGTGTTGCCGTACTTCCGCAAGGCCGAAACGCGCGACATCGGCGCCAACGATTATCACGGCGGCGAAGGCCCGGTCAGCGTAGCCACGCCGAAGAACGACAACAACGTGCTGTTCCATGCCATGGTCGACGCCGGTGTGCAGGCCGGTTACCCGCGCACCGACGATCTCAATGGCTACCAGCAGGAAGGCTTCGGGCCGATGGACCGCACGGTGACGCCGCAGGGGCGTCGCGCAAGCACCGCGCGCGGCTATCTGGACATGGCGCGTCCGCGCGACGGCCTGCACATCGTCACCCATGCCACCACCGACCGCATCCTGTTTGCCGGCAAGCGCGCGATCGGCGTGCATTACCTGGTCGGCAACAGCAGCGAGGGCATCGACGCGCATGCGCGCCGCGAAGTGCTGGTGTGTGCTGGCGCAATTGCCTCGCCGCAGCTGCTGCAACGCTCCGGTGTCGGCGCGCCGGATCTGCTGCGCGCACTCGACGTGCAGCTGGTGCACGACCTGCCCGGCGTCGGCCAGAACCTGCAGGATCACCTGGAGGTATACATTCAGTACGCCTGCACCAAGCCGGTGTCGTTGTACCCGGCGTTGCAATGGTGGAATCAGCCGGCGATCGGTGCGCAGTGGTTGTTCGCCGGCACCGGCACCGGGGCCAGCAACCAGTTCGAGGCCGGCGGCTTCATCCGCACGCGCGAAGAGTTCGACTGGCCCAATATCCAGTATCACTTCCTGCCGGTGGCGATCAATTACAACGGCAGCAATGCAGTGAAGGAACACGGGTTTCAGGCGCATGTGGGCTCGATGCGCACCCCCAGCCGCGGGCGCGTACATGCCAAGTCGCGCGACCCGCGCCAGCATCCGTCGATCCTGTTCAACTACCAGTCCACCGATCAGGACTGGCAGGAATTTCGCGATGCGATCCGCATCACCCGCGAAATCATCGCCCAGCCCGCACTGGACGCCTACCGCGGCCGCGAAATCAGCCCGAGCGCGGACTGCAAGACCGATGCCGAGCTGGACGCCTTCGTACGCGCACGCGCAGAGACGGCGTATCACCCGTCCTGCTCCTGCGCGATGGGCACCGATGATATGGCGGTGGTCGATGGACAGGGCCGCATGCACGGCATGGAGGGCCTGCGGGTGATCGATGCCTCGATCATGCCGCGCATCATCACCGGCAACCTCAACGCCACTACCATCATGATCGCCGAGAAGATCGCCGACCGCATGCGTGGCCGCACGCCACTGCCGCGCAGCACCGCCGACTATTACGTGGCCGGCGATGCGCCTGTGCGCGGGTGATGCTAGAAAACGCGGTGCGCCACCGTGGGTCGAGTGCGCGGTACCCTCACCGCTCGCGGGACACGCCGCAAGTACGTCCTTGTAGGCTCGGTGGCGGCATCCATGCCGCCACACGGTCCCGCAACCGGTGAGGACACCGCACCAGAACATTTGCATGTTGTTTGCTAAAAAAACCGTCTTCTCATCTCGTTGCGTTGCGAAGCTGATCGGATGCGCCATTACCGAGCAACGCACGTCATGCACTGCTTGCAGCCATGCACACCGACCATCTTCGATGGTCATTGCCCGCCCACCGTCGCGGGACCTTACGCGGCATGGATGCCGCGTAAGAGCTTACAAGGACGTACTTGCAGCGTGTCCCGCGATGGTGGGCGGGCAAGGGCCTTGCAGCAAAGCCACAGATCAGCCGCTCTCCGTCTACGACCGACCCGACCTGACGGACTAAAACTTCAAATCCACCCGCGCATACCAGAAACGCCCACCGGGGATGTCGTAGGTGGAGGCGTCATAGCCATTGAGTGAGCACGACAGGCAGAGCGGCGGATCCTTGTCGAAGACGTTGTTCAAGCCGGCCGTGAGCTGCAGCCCCTTGAGCCAATCGACGCGATAACCCAGCTGTGCATCGTGGTACGTGATCGCATCCAGGCGATTGGTACCTACGGCTGGATCGGAACACACCGCAAATTCCACCGCATCGCCGCATTGTTCGGTGAGTTTGGAGATGTGGCGCGCCGTCCACGATGCAGTCCAGTTGCCCAGCGACCAGTCCAATACCGCGTTGCTGGTCCATTCGGGGATCGCGCTGTCCACCACTTCGATGCCCGGCCCCTGCGGCTGGCGCTGCCCTGCCGCACCGAGTGCCTCGTAGCGGCCCACGAAGGTGTTCTGCCAAGACAATTTGAAACGGCCAAGCGCCGTCTCCGGCAAGGTCCAGAACAGGTCCACATCCCAACCGTCGGTCTTGATCGAACCCAGATTGGTCAACCGATTGTTGAACGCATTGATGCCGCCGGTCGAGGCGCGCCCGATGCCATTGCAGTACAGCGCGTCCAGGGTATCCACGCACAGATCCAGCTGGGTTTGCGCATTGATCGCCTGGATCGCGCCGTCGACATGATGGCGATAGAAGGTCATTTCCAGATCGAGGCGATCGGACCAGCTGGCATTGCTGGCAAAGCCAGGACTGAACACGAAGCCGGCACTGAAGCTGCGCGAACGCTCCGGATCCAGTTGCTCGTTGCCGCCGGTGGTGACCGAGATCTGCTGGTTGGCCTGTTGATAGCCGGCCGGTACGCCGAGCGACGCGCAGTTCGCGGCGCTGCCACGCGGCGCAGTGCCGCCCAGCCCGATCGAGCATGGATCGGACAACTGCAAATCGGCGCGCGCGGCCGAACCGAACAGCTCGCCGATGGTCGGCGCACGGAAGCCCTCTGCATAACTGGTGCGCAGCACCAGCTCATCGGTGACCTGCCAACGCAAGCCGTATTTTGGCGTGAACTCGCCACCGAAAGTGGAGTAATCCGAATAACGGCCGGCGATATTCAAGTCGAGTTTGTCGCCCAACGACGAATTGGCGAAGATCGGGATATTGAGCTCGAGATAGGCCTCGTTGACGTCGTAGCTGCCTGACGTCGGCAACGACGGCACGCCGTTGTAGCGCCCCGCCACGGTGAGCGGATCGGGTTGGTAGGACCCTTCGTATTTGCGGTATTCGTAGCCGGTGGCGAACGACACCGCACCACCGGGCAGCTGGAACAGCTCGCTGCTCAGATTGGCGGTGAACAGGCTCAACTCGTTCTGGCTGCGGTCGCGCACCACCGGCTGGATCCAGCGCAACATCTCCGGCGTGATGCTGCCGGCACCGCTGAAGATATCCAGTGGCACGCAGCCGGCCACCGCCGCGCACGCGGCCGGATCGCCCAGGCCAAGGTTGATGTTGTAGAGGTTGTAGCTGCCGTAGTTGGTCTGTTCGGCCTTGTTCTTGCTGTACATGCCGTTGATGTCCCAGAACCAGGTGCGCGCCGCACCTTCGAAGGTGCCCACCAGACCGGTGCCGAAGTATTGCGTGTCGACCTGCTGCTCGAAACGGCGCGCCCCGCCTTCCACCGGGCGGCGGCCGATCTGGATCAAGTTGGTAGCCGAGTTCAGCTCGAAGCCGAACGGATTGAACGGATTGAGCGCGGAAATCACGATGTTGTCGGCCAGCGGATTGCCGGTGCCGGCATCGGGGCCGAGAAAGATCGGCTCGGGCGCGGCCTGGTTGGTCGACTCGCGCCGATTGCCCAGCGCCTTGACGTACCACTGCACGTCGTCGTTGAAGTAATAGCGAAATTGCGCGAACACGCCCTTGCGCTCGGACGGTGTCAGCAACAGGTTCTGTTCTGCAAAGTTGTAGCGGTCTGCAGTACCAAAGCAGTGGTAGTCGTCGCTGCGTGTACACCCCGCACTGCCGTCGTATTGTGGCGTGCCGACACCGGCATTGGGCGTGAGGTTCTGGCGCACGCCGGTGTTGGGGTCGACGAACTGGAAGCGACCATCGGGCGTTGCCGAGCTGGCAAAGGTCAACCCGGTGCCCGGGATCGGGAAGCGGGCCTGCGCGCGGTCGCGTGCGTAGATCGGATCCTGCTTGACGTAGCTGGCGCCCAGAAACAGGCTGAAATCCTCGCCGCTGGTGCCCCAGGCCAGGTCCATGCCCTGGTTGGCGCCGTCGCCCTTGCCGTATTGCCCGTAGTTGAGCGTGACCTGCGCACCGTCGAAGCTGCGCCGGGTGATGATGTTGACCACGCCGGCGATCGCATCCGAGCCGTACAGCGACGAGGCGCCGTCTTCGAGCACCTCGATGCGCTCCACGATCGCCAGCGGAATGGTGTTGAGATCGGTCGACGAGCCCACGCCGGAGGCCGAAGACTCGTTGACCCAGCGGATGCCATCGACCAGGACCAGCACGCGCTTGGAGCCGAGATGGCGCAGATCCACCTGCGCCGAGCCGGCACCCACACCGCCACCATCGGGCGGAAAGCCGAAGTTGCCCGACGAGTTGAACTTGGCGTTGAGCGCCGAACCCGATGCGGTGAGTTCCTGCAGCACCTCGCCGATCGAGGTCAGGCCGGTGCGTTCGATGTCGGCGCGATTGAGCGTCTGGATCGGCACCTGGCCCTGTAATTCTGCGGTCTTGATGCGGGTGCCGGTGACCTGCACGCTGTCGAGCGTGCGCGTACTCGGGGCGGCCTCGGGCTGTTGCGCCCAGGCGAGTGTGGGAACCAGACACAACGACAACTGCACGGCCAGGCATGACCGCGGGGAGCCAATCAGACGCTTCATCCTTTCTCTCTCCGGAAGGACTTGCTAAGTGTCCGCACGCCCCCGTGCCCTGCGGTCCGTCCCAACTTTTAAACGAAACCTTAACGCCCCGCAAGCCAACCATGCAGGCAGTGAGAGACGCTTCGCATTGCGCGCCGGGCCGCAGACCAAGACCGCGCGCCAACTGGACGCATCTGCACCTGCGGCGCATGTCGCTGCCGACAGCGCTGGCGGGCATCGATCCTGCACGTATTCACTCAGGCGCGCGGGCGCGCTTCGGTATCATCGCGCAATGACTTATGCCCCCCGTCTTGCCACTGTTTTCGTCGGCCTGCTGTGCCTTGGCAGCAACACGCTGCATGCCCAAAGCCTCGACCCGCAACTGACCGCCATGCGCGATGCCATCGCCGCTGCAGAGCGCGGCCAGTCCGATGCCGGTCAGCTCGGTGCCCTGAGCCGTCACCCGCTCTATGGCTGGCTGGAATTTGCCACGCTCAAGCGCAACATCGACAACGTCTCCAACGCGCAGGCGCAGGGATTTTTGCAGCGTTATGCAGGCCAGCCGGTGGCCGAAAGCTTCCGCAGCACCTGGTTGCCGGCGGTAGCGCGTCGTCAGGACTGGACCACGTTGCTGGCCAACTGGAAGCCCACCGACAACGTCGGCCTGCGCTGTGCGCAGCTGACCGCGCGACAGGCAACCGGCAAGCTGGATGCGCAGTGGAGTCGCGATGCGTTGACGTTATGGCGCACCGGCAAGGGCCTGCCCGATGCCTGCGATCCGGTGGTTGCCGGGCTGGAGTCGCGCGGCGAGCTCACTCCGGCGCTGCGCTGGGAGCGCGTGGAGGCGGCCGCCGATGCACAACTGCCTGCGGTAATGCGCACGGCCGCACGCGGTCTGCCGGCAGCCGATCTGGCCCTGGCCAACGACTACGCCGCGTTTCTGGACAAGGTGCATCCGCGTGCATCGAGCTGGCCCAGGACCGAGCGCAGCCGGCGCATCGCGGTCGATGGCCTGGCCAAGCTGGCCAAGAGCGACCCGGATGCGGCCGAGCAGCAGCTGCCGCAGCTGGCCAGCGCGCTCGCTTTCAGCGAGGCGCAGCGCGGCCAGGTGCTATACCAGATCGCGCTGTGGACGGTGGCGTCGTACCTGCCGGATTCGGCGCGTCGCCTCAATGCAGTGCCCGACGCCTCATACGACGAACGCCTGCACGAATGGCGCGCGCGCGAGGCGATGTCGCGTGGCGACTGGCCAGCGGCATTGGCGGCGATCCGCAAGATGCCCGCCACCCAACGCAGCGATTCGCGCTGGCAATATTTCGAGGCGCGCCTGGCCGAGAAGACCGGCGCGGCCGCGGCCGCGCAGCCGCTGTATCGCGCAGCCGCGCAATCGCCGACCTTCCACGGCTTCCTGGCCGCCGATCGTCTGCAGCAGCCATACCGGCTGTGCCCGTGGGAGCCCAAGGACACCCCGCAGGCCAAGGCCGCCGTCGCGCGCGATCCAGCATTGATCCGCGCCATCGCGTTGTTCCAGATCGACCGCCCCGGTTCGGCCGTGGCCGAGTGGAACGATGCCGCGAGCCGCTTCGACGACACCCAGCGCCGGCTGGCGGTGCAGGTGGCCAGCGAGAATGGCTGGTTCGATCGCGCAGTGTTCGCGCTTGGCAAGCAGCCGGACGAACAACGCCTGTATGCATTGCGCTTTCCGCTGCATCACGACGACAGCATTCGCCGCGAAGCGGCCAAGAATGCGATCGACCCGGCCTGGGTGGCAGCGGAGATCCGTGCCGAAAGCATCTTCAATCCGCGCGCCCGCTCGCCTGCCAACGCGATGGGCCTGATGCAGGTATTGCCGGGCACCGGCGCGGCCGTGGCCAAGGGCATCGCCCTGCCCGGTTATGCGGGCGCCACCAGTCTGTACGAGCCGGACACCAACATCGCCATCGGCACCGCCTACCTGCGCCAGTTGCTCAATACCTACGGCCTGCCCTACCTCACCATCGCCGCCTACAACGCCGGCCCGGGGCCGACCGGGCGCTGGCAATCGCAACGGCCCAACTTCGAGCCGGACTTCTGGATCGAGACCATCAGCTACAAGGAAACCCGTGAGTACGTCGCGCGCGTACTGGCTTTCAGCGTGATCTACGACTGGCGGCTCAACGGCGACATGCTGCCGCTGAGCGATCGCCTGATGGGCAAGCTGGTGGACAAGCGCCTGAAACCGGTGTGCACGCCAGGCCAGGCGACCAATAACGCGGCGCAGGACTGAGCTCCAAGTTAGCTGCCGAGCATGGCGGCTGGATGAGGTGACCGTGCTTGCGCGGTTGCGCGTAGTTGTCTTGGCCTGGGGCGCAGGGCAGACGATGCCGCTCTGGTATTCGCCTTTCGTTCGGTCCTAGGCTTGAAGCTCTGTGGCTCTGTGGCTCTGTGGCTGTGAGGCTGTGAGGCCAACCAAGCTTTTCCCTTCCTTGCTTTGTTTCGGTGCATCGAAGGCTCGGGTCGTCGAGGGCGCGGTGCCCTCACCGCTTGCGGGACACGCCGTGAATCCGTCCGTGGAGGCTCGGTGGCGGCATCCATGCCGCCACACGGTCCCGCAACCGGCAAGGACACCGCACCAGAAAGTTGGTCGGTAATCACGTGAAAGCAGCTTTTTGCACGACGTGCATTGGACGTTGTCCGTTGGGCCGGGCAAGTACATCACTATCCGAAATGCACATCACGCACTGCTCTTGCCCATGCGCAGCAGACAGCCCGACTGGTTGCCGCTCGACGTGCATCGCGCATTGAACCGGCGCATCGGCATCAAGCAACGCGCTTAGCTGTGCACAACGACCATCTCGACAGGTCCTTGCCCGCTCACCGTCGCGGGACCTTACGCGGCATGGATGCCGCGTAAGAGCCTACACGGACGTACTTGCGGCGTGTCCTGCGATGGTGGGCGGGCAAGGGCCCTGCAGCAAAGCCACACCGCACCCGCTCTACAGCTGATCTATCCGCAAAGCCGTACTGCCTTGCGGCGTGTCCTGCGATGGTGGGCGAACGAGGGCCACGCAGCAAAACCACGCCTTACCCGCCCTACAGCGGATCTATCCGCAAAGCCGCAGATCAGTCGCTCTACGACGCACGCACCGCATCGGGCATCATGTCGCGATGAAGATCTATCTCGTTGGCGGCGCAGTCCGCGATGCCCTGCTTGGCCAGCCCGCTGGCGACCGCGACTGGGTGGTGGTCGGTGCCGATCAGGCGCAGATGGAACGCCTGGGCTTCAAACCGGTGGGGAAGGATTTCCCGGTGTTCCTGCATCCGCGCAGCGGTGAGGAATATGCGTTGGCGCGTACCGAGCGCAAGTCCGGGCGCGGCTATCGCGGCTTCGTGGTGGATGCCGATCCTTCGGTGACGCTGGAAGAGGATCTGCTGCGCCGCGACTTCACCATCAATGCGATCGCACGCGACGAGGACACCGGCGAGTTGTTCGATCCGTATGGCGGCGCGCGCGATCTGCAGACGCGCGTGCTGCGGCACGTGGGGCCGGCCTTTGTCGAAGATCCCGTGCGCGTATTGCGTGCTGCCCGCTTCATGGCACGCCTGGCACCGCTTGGTTTTACTGTCGCGCCCGAGACCGCAGCACTGATGCGCGAGATGGCCGCCAGCGGCGAGCTGGACAGCCTGGTGCCCGAACGTGTGTGGCAGGAATTGCGCCGCGTGCTGGAGAGTGCGCAGCCGTCGGCATTCCTGCGCACGCTGCACGACACCGATGCGCTGCGCATCATCCTGCCCGAGATCGATGCACTGTATGGCGTGCCGCAACGTGCTGAGTTTCATCCGGAGGTGGATACCGGCATCCACCAGGAAATGGTCAGCGACATGGCCGCGCGACTGGAGCCCGGCGACGCACTGGTGGGCTTTGCCGCATTGACCCACGACCTGGGCAAGGCACTCACGCCAGCGGAAGAATGGCCGCGCCACATCATGCACGAACAGCGCGGCGTTGCCCCGCTGCAGACATTGTGCGAGCGACTCAAGGTGCCACAGGATTATCGCCAGCTCGCCATCACTGCCTGCCGCGAACACTTGAACGTACATCGCCTGGCCGAGCTGCGCGACCGCACCGTGCACGAGCTGCTGGTGCGCTGCGACGCGTTTCGCCGCCCCGAGCGCATCGCGCAACTCGCGCTGGTCTGCGAAGCCGACAAGCGTGGCCGGCTGGGCAGCGAAGACGCCGCGTACCCACAGGGCGAACAACTCAAACGCCTGCATGCCGCTGCGCTGGCCATCAATGCGCGCGACCTGGCTGCAGAAGGCTTGCAAGGCCCGCAGATCGGCGAGGCATTGGCGAAGGCGCGGATTGCGGCGATTGCGGCCGCAAGAAAGGCCGTCACGTAGCCGATGCATCGCGCATACCGTTGTCTAAACGCAACGGGGATGTAATCGCGCAAGCAAAGCGTTGCTGCAGCGATACTGGCTGGCGAAAGATCCACCGACGACCGTCAGCGACTCATTGCACCGCCATTGCAACAAGGCGGCTGCCCGAAAGCAGCCGCCCGGCCGACGTCACAGCTTGAAATTCAGACTCAGCATGAAGGAGCGGCCGTTCTTGTAGATGTAGTACGGCTGGTTCTTGTTGCCGATATAGCTGAAGTAGGTTTCGTCCAGCAGATTGGTGGCTTCCAGCGCTATGCGCAGGCGCTCGGTGGCCTGGTAGCCGAATGAGGCATCGACCTGGGTGAATGCATCGGTCATCTGCTGGCCGTTGAGGCGGCCGATCTGGGTGAAGTATTCCGAGCGCCAGCCCAGATTCACCCGCGCGCTCCATTTGCCCTGCTCGTAGTACGGGCTGATGTTATAGGCGTTGCGCGAGTTGTACGGCAGGCTGTAATCGCCGTCGGTCTTGGAATCGGAATAGGTGTAGTTGGCCACCACGCCGAACCCGTTGCCGAAGTTGTGCTGCAGGTTGAGCGCAACGCCGCGCACCTTGGCATCGCCGGCGTTGGTCGGCACGGAGGTCTGATAGGTGCTCGAGCCGCCGGTGGCGTTGTTGAAGAACACCCGGTCTTCCACGGTGGTCAGGATGTAGTTGGAGATATCGCGCGAGAAGAACTCGCCGCTGAGCAGGCTGCTGTCAGAGAAGTACCACTCCAGCGATGCGCCCAGGTTGGTGGACTCGTACGGACTCAATCCAGGATTGCCCGTGGACGCAGTGAGCGTGGTGTCGTCGGTGGCCACGTACGGGGTCATGTTGGTGTAGCGCGGCCGTGCGATCACCTTGGAGGCAGCAAAGCGCAGCATCAGATCGTCGCGCAGGTCGTAGGCGATGTTGAAGGACGGCAACCACTTGCCGTAGCTGTTGAGGAAGTTGACCGGCGTATAGCCGCCACCGGGCGCATAGCTGAAACCATCGGTGGAATCGCGGGTGTGCACGTAACGCACGCCAACGTTGCCGCGATAGCGCTCGCCGGAAAAATTGCCCTGCAGGAACCAGGCGCGGTTCTGTTCTTCGATGCTGTAGTTGCCGGCGTAGCTGATCGGCAAACCGTCATCGCCCTCCAGGCCACCGATGTACTGGCTGATGGCGCCGCTGTTGATGGTCGACCAGCGCTGCATGTCGGCGCTGGTCGACAAGCCGTCCAGATAGCCCGATGGCGTGGTGCCCGGCGAGAACGCGGCCAGCGTGCTGCCGTCGTTCGGGGTCCAGGTGCGGCTGTAGGAGGACTGCCCGGTGGCGTGATTGGTCAGCTTGATGCCGGTGAGGATCTGGGTGAACGGCCCCCACTCCACCGCATGGTCGAAGTCCAGCTGCAGGTAGCGTTCCTTGTCGTACTGCGGGCTGTGGCTGGCCGAGGCATTGTTGAGCTGCATCGCCGCCGCGTTGGTGGGGTCGGTGCTGTAGTCCATCGCGGTACGACGCCCGTCGATGTTGTAGCTGTAACCGGCAAGATTGCGGAACTGGATGCCGTAGATGCGCTCGGCACCACCCTGTGAACTGGTGTAGCCCACCTGGCTGGACGCGTTCCAGCCATCGCCATGCCAGTCGGCGCGCAGATGGATGCTGCCGGTGCTGACCTCGCTGTTGCGCAGGTAGCCGTCCAGGTAGGTGTTGGACTGGTCGCCGAACGTACCCGAGGTCGCCACGCCGTTCTCGAAGCCCAGCGCCTGCGCATCGCCGGGGGTGGAACCCCAGTAGCCGTAGCGGCTCTGGTTGTAGTTGTCGAAACTTTCCTTGACGTACAAGCCGGTCAGGTTGAGCTCGAAATCGGCATCCGGCTTCCACTGCAACGCCGCGCTGACGCCATCGCGCTTGCGCGTCTGCTGGAACAACGCGGTGTTGATCGAGGTCGGAAATACGCCGGTGTTGTTGCCGACCACAGACGCCGGGAACCCTGCGCCTTGCACATTGTCGTAGCCGAAGATCTCCACGCCATCGCGGCGCAACACGCGCTGCGAATGCATCACCGAGGTGAGCACACCGAGCGTTTCATCCTGGTTCTTCCAGCTGTACAGCGCCGAGGCATTCGGCTTGCCCTCCTCGGAACGATCGTTATAGCCGTAGCTCAGCGTGCCGGTCAGCGTGTTGCGCTCAAGATCCAGCGGCTTGCGCGTGTGCACGATCACCGTGCCGCCGATCGAGCCCTCGTCGATGCGTGCCTCCGGTGTCTTGTAGACCTCCATCAGGCCGACCACTTCCGGCGCCAGAGTGCTGTAGTTGAACGAGCGGCTATCCGGGTCGTTGGGATCGCCGCCCCAACTGGTGGAGGCGATGGTCTGGCCGTTGAGCAGCACGCGATTGAGTGCCGGATCGGTGCCGAGGATGCTGACCTTCTCGCCTTCGCCGAACTGGCGGTCCACGGTGATGCCGGACAGGCGCGACAGCGACTCGGCGACATTGGTGTCGGGGAATTTGCCGATGTCTTCGGCGCTGATCGCATCGACGATCGCATCGGCATTGCGCTTGACGTTGAGTGCCTTGCCGAGGCTGGCCTGATAGCCGACGACCTTGACCTCGTCCAACGTGGACACCGAGGGATTGGTTTGCGCGGGCGCCTGTTCCTGCGAGGCTGCAGCCTGCTCCTGCGCAGCTGCAGGCAACGCGGCAAGACCTGCCAGGGCAGCGCCACCGATCAACAGACTGCGGACTGCAGTACTCAACGGCGTGCGCCGCAGCGGGTGTGCATGACAGAACAGGTGACGGGACAACTCGAACACACGGGAAGACGGCATTGCGTAGACCTCTTGACGGATGTCAGGTGGCAACCATGTGGTTGCACGACAACGCGCGATGCGCGTGACATGCCCGCACTCCGTCCCCTGTGCCGGATGCGAGCAGCGTCCCGCACCGCCGTAGTGGCGTGCGGGTCAGCGCCTGTCCGACCAGCAGCCGGACGACAACGCTTTCAAGAATTCAGAAGTGGCTCCTGCTCGTTGACAACGTTATCAGCGAAGGTGCCTTTCGCAGCCGGGGCTGTCAACTCGCTGCCACAAATGGCCAGTTTCATGCTTGAAACCGCACCGACGATGCAGATATTGGAATGACAGCGTGATCGCGTTCGCATTCATTTGCTTCGATGAGCAGACCACTGCGCGTAGCGGCCTGATGCCATAAGGCTGCGCAGCCGGATGTTGCGATGCAGAGTGTGTTGCAGGCTTTGATGTGGTGCATGGGGGCGTTTTTTATTGGTGCGCAGGCAGTATTCGCGCAATACAACTCGCCCTGCGAACGCGGCACTCCGCGGCTAAGTAAGTCGTGGCCACCAATTCAGTTCCATACAGCTGAAGGTGCACCGACACCGGCCGTTCGTCACAATGTTTACCGGATGCACCAGCCCCCGTACAGGGCGATCACTTCGAACGGACGCAGGCCTGCGTCCGCAGCCACTGTGCAGCCGCGTCGATCATATCGACCTGCGAGTCAAGCAGGACATCCGGTTGCAGCCGGCCATCATTGCGATGCCCGTTGCGATCCTGCGTGTAGCTGGCGGCAATCGCAAGAACACCGCCGCCAGGCAGTTCCACCGAGCGATTGCCGGTGGTCTGGCCGGCGCTTGGCTGACCGAAGCTGCGCGTGTTCGCACGGCCACGGAAAGAGATCGCAACCATCTCGCCCGCACTCGCCGTCTTCGGGCCGATCAAAACGGCAACCGGGCGATCTGTTTGCAGGCCGTCGGGCGAGGCAGTCGAGCGTGGCGCAGGCCGTGCCCGCCATGGCGATTGCTTGCCGGCTGCATCGACAAAGCTGCCGAGCGCTGCATTGCCCAGTAGCAAATGCAGCCCGTTGATCATTGGCCACATCGTGCCGCCGGTGTTGTGGCGTAAATCGACAAGCCAGCCACAACTGGCCTGTGCGGCAGCTTGATCAAGCGCCCTCGCGAGCGATGTCTGGTAAGCACTGCTGACTTCTCTGGAGGATGTCATCAGGCCCGGGACGTCGATATAGGCAATGCCGGATGACAGCAGACGCGTCTGCATGGCAGGCAGCTCGCGTTGTGCAACGGCTTCCACGTTACGTCGCCCGGAAGGACGCATAAGGAAACTATGACCGTCATCGAGCTGGGCGACCAATGCATCGATGGCGACATAGGCGTCCACTTCGCGCATGTTTACATGCCTGCGCACGCAGCTGCGGCTCACGCGTGGTCCAGTCGATGCGGGCGCTGTGCAAGGCGTGCTCCCGGATCGCGGGGATGGCGATATCCAGGATCGCGCTGGCCGATGCGGCATCGACGATTGGCTGGACAGTCAGGCGCAACTGGCTGACATCCAGCGTTCCATCGCCTCGCAGCACCACACCAATGAACACCTTCTGCGCTTCCATCGGCACCTGCAGCGCAATGGAGCGGCTTGCACGCGTCGTACCGACGACCGGATCGGTTTGCGAGCTTTCGAACGCCAGGCGTTTGCCATGCGCATCATCGGCGCGCATCCATAGCGTGGCGCCCTGCGATGCGTTGGAGGTTGCCAATACCCCGGACAACAGCAACGACTGCCCGCGCAAAGACACAGTGTCCAGTTGTGCGGAGGCAGCACCGAACGGGGCAGTGCGCGCGGCAATTGCGGTCAGACGCAATTGCGCCCCTTCACCGGACTGCACGTCGCCTTGCACCGCAGTCAGTTGGTAATCGGCTCCGCCGGCAGCCGCGTACCAGCTTGGAATCGCTGCCATCGCATGCACACTGCACAACAGACTCAGTAACAACCACAATCGCATCCGTGCGTGTCTCATCCGTCACTCATCGCAACCTGAGGTCAGACGCAACTTTAGCAGCCATTGCCTGCGCTGTAAGGCCGTATGCGATCTGCGACGCCAACCCACAGGACATGGCGACTAGCGGCAATGTGGCTATAGATCGCACGCGACAACCGCGGTGGTCGGACAGCACATCCCGCGCCGCGCGGTCATCGATCCCGCTTGGCGCGAGCGTATTCGGCCTGACCGCTACGCCTACTCGCGCTGCCCGGCGACCCAGGTGGCAAGTACCTGCACGTCGGCATCCACCAGCACCAGGTCGGCCTGATAGCCCGGTGCAATGCGGCCCAGGCGCTGGCCCAGGCCGATGCATTGCGCCGGATAAGTGGACGCCATGCGCGCGGCTTCGGCCAGATCCACGCCCAGCCACTGCACGCTGTTGCGCACGGCCGTGGCCATGTCCAGCGCCGAGCCGGCCAGTGCGCCGTCGGCATTGCGTACCACGCCGTCCACGGCGGTGATGGTCTCGCCGTACAGGTCGAAACTGGGGCTGTCGGCACCGACCATCGGCATGGCGTCGGTGACCAGCAACAGCTTGCCGCGCGGTTTGGCGGCCAGCGCCACCCGCAGGCTGGCCGGGTGCACGTGCACGCCATCGACGATGATGCCGCACCACACATCGGGGTCTTCCAATGCGGCGCCGACCGCGCTGGGCTCGCGCCCGGCCAGTTGCGACATCGCGTTGTACAGATGGGTGAAACCACTGACGCCGGCGGCGATGCCGTCGCGCGCCTGCTCGTAGCTGGCCGCGGTGTGGCCGGCAAACACGATCGCGCCGCCGGCGACGAAGGCGCGGATGTCGTCCAGCGGCACGCGCTCGGGTGCGAGCGTGATCAGGGTGACGCCGTTGTCCAGCGAGGTATCGATGGCAATCTCGTGCGCGTCGGGCAGGCGGAACTTGTGCGCGTCGTGCGTGCCCTTGCGGGCCGGGCTCAGGTACGGGCCTTCCAGATGGATGCCGAGCACGCCGGGCACGCCTTGCGCGATGGCCTGGCGCGTAGCGGCTATCGCTTCGGCCATCACCTCGGCGGTGTCGCTGATCAGCGTCGGCAGCATGCCGGTGGTGCCGTAGCGGCGATGCGCGGCCGCGATCGTGGCCAGCGCCTGCGGATCGCGCGCATTGTTGAACAACACGCCACCACCGCCGTTGACCTGGATGTCGATGAAGCCGGGCAGCAAGGTGGCGCCGCCCAGATCCACGCGCGTATGCGCCTGCGCAACGCGCGCATCGTCGGCCGCCACCACCGCCTGGATCTGCGTGCCGGCCAGCAGGACCACCAGCCCATCCTGCAAGCCATCGTCGGTGAGCACGCGTGCATTGCACAACGCTTGAATCGGGGAAGCATCCATGTTCAAACGGTTTCCGTGACCTTGTTCAAATGCGGCGGCAGATCGGGATTGTTGCCACGCTGCAGGGCCAGCGCGTTGATCGCGCGGTAGAAGCTCTGCACGGTCAGCAGCGGCGCGCTGGCCGGGTGCGCCGCATCCACGAGCGGCAGGTCGCCGTCGGGCGCGGCCAGCCATACCTGCGCGCCACGCGCGCGGAATTCTGCGGCGAGCGCACGCGTGCCGGCGCCGGTTTCGTCGGGCTGGGCGAACACCAGCACTGGGAAGCCCGGCCCCACCAGCGCCATCGGGCCGTGCTTGACCTCGGCCGAGCTGTACGCCTCGGCATGCAGGCCGCAGGTTTCCTTGAACTTCAGCGCCGCTTCCTGCGCCGCGCCCAGGCCCAGGCCGCGACCGAGCACGAACAGGTTGTGTGCCGGCACCAGGCCGGCAGTGAGTGCGGACCAGTCGGCCTGCCAGGCGGCGCGCAACTGCTGCGGTAGTGCCTCCACCGCCGCGAGCAGGGCCGGGTCGTTCTTCCACACCGCGCCCAGGTGCAGCAGCGCAGCCAGCGAGGCGAGATAACTCTTGGTGGCGGCAACGCTTTTTTCCGGGCCTGCGCCCAGCGGAATCACCACCTCGGCCAGCTGCGCCAGCGGCGAATCCTCGACGTTGACCAGCGCGACCACGCGCGCGCCGGCCGCCTTGGCGGCCTCGGCATTGCGCAGCAGGTCCGGGCTCTTGCCCGATTGCGAAATCACGATGTACAGCGCGCCGCGCAACTGCAGCGGCGATGCGTAGACCGAGCCCACCGACGGCGATGCAGAGGCGGTCACGATGCCCAGTTGTGTTTCGAACAGATACTTGGCGTAGGTCGCAGCGTGATCGGAACTGCCGCGTGCGCAGGTCACCACGAACGGCGGCGGCGTATCGCGCAGCGACTGCGCGAGGGCGGCGATGGTGTCGGCATTACGGGCGAACTGTGCGGCGACCACATCGGCGGTCTGCGCCGCCTCGCGGAACATCAAGGTCTCGGTTTCGGTGGGAAGGCTCATCGTGCTCAGGCGGATTCGGGAGGAAGGGATTTGGCGGACGGCGTCTGCGCCGGTGCAGTGGAACCGCGCACCACCAGCTGCGGCACGAAGCCGCGGTTCTGCAATTGCGCGGGCTGGTCGTCGTAGGCATCGCTGCGCAGCTGGCTGATCAACAGGCGTGCGGCATGCCGCGCGATGTCGTCGGTGGCCTGCTTGGCGGTGGTCAGCGCCGGCCAGGACTGGCGCGAGAACGGGCTGTCCTCGAAGCCGGCGATCGACAATTGATACGGCACGTTCATGCCGGTGGACTTGGCCGCGGCCAGCACGCCCGCGGCGATTTCATCGTTGCTGCCGAAGATCGCGGTGGGCGGCTCGCGCAACGACAGCAGTCGGCGCGCGCCACGGAAGCCGTCGTCGAAGGTGTAATCGCCGGGAATCACCAGGTGCTTGTCCAGGGTGATGCCGTAGTCCTTCAACGCGGCCTCGTAACCGGCGTAGCGCTCGCCGCTGGAGCGGTGCTGCGGGCCACCCCACAGGAACCCGATGCGTTGATGGCCCAACTGGACCAGATGCTCGGTGATCTCGTAGGCGGCAGCGCGGTCGTCGATATAGACGCAGGGGCCGTCGCCCGGATCGTCGGTGGCGGCGATGATGCGCACGCTCTTGATGCCGCGCGCAGCCAGGCCGGCCATCAGCTCGGGGCGCTCGGACATCGGTGCGGTCAGCACCACGCCGGCCAGCCGCGAGCGCTGCACCCATTCGGCCAGTTCTTCGGCCAGCAATGGCGAGGTGGAATCGCAGGGATGGATCTGCAGGCCGAAGCCGGTTTCGCGGCAGGCGGCCAGCACGCCGTTCTGGATGCCGATGATGTGATACGGGTTGGGATTGTCGTAGACCAGGCCGATCACGAACGGCGTGCCGCTGCGCAGGTTGCGCGCGGACGGATCGGGTTCGTAGTCGAGATCGGCGATGGCGCGCAGCACGCGCGCGCGCGTGGCCTGCATCACCGACGGTTCGTTGTTGATCACGCGCGACACGGTCTTCAACGAGACCTTGGCGCGCTCGGCGACATCTTTGATGGTGGGCCTGCGCATGGGTGTGCCTTGTTCGTCGGAACGCATCATGCTGCCTGGTTCACTTGGCCTGGGCCGGCAGGCCCACACGGTAACCGCGCAGCGAATAGAACAGGATGTACAGATAGCACGGCACCATCAGCGCAGCGAACACGACCTGGAAGTCGTAGTGCTGTTTGAGAATGGCGAACAGCTGCGGAATGATCGCGCCGCCGGCAATGCCCATGACCAGCAAGGCCGACCCGATCTCGGTGAAGCGACCGAGCCCGCGGATGGCCAGCGGAAAGATCGCCGGCCACATCATCGCGTTGGCAAAACCGAGCGCGGCCACGAAGCCCACCGACACATAGCCGTGGGTCAGCAGCGCGCCCAGCGAAAACAGCACGCCCAGCACCGCCGACACGCTCAGATAGCGCGCCTGCGAGATCACGCCCGGAATCAACGCCAGGCCGACGATGTAGCCAACCAGCATCGCGCCCAGCGTGTAGGAGGTGAAGATCTTGGTGCTGTCCAGCGGCAGATTGAAGCCGTGGCCGTAGGTGCCGATCGCATCGCCGGCCATCACTTCCACGCCCACGTAGACGAACAGGCACAACACGCCCAGCCACAGGTGTGGGAACTGGAAGATGCTGGACTTCTGCACGCCAACCGCGCTGCCGGGCGTGGCATTGGCCTCGGAGGCCCGCAGCTCCGGCAGCGGCGAGAACAGCACGCCGATCGCCAGCAACAGCAGCACGCCGGACATCACCAGATACGGTGCGTGGATCTTGGCGGCAAAGGCCGTGAGCAACTGCTGCTTGGTCGCCGCATCGGCGCTGGCCACCTGCGCGGACAGATCGCCGATGCCGTGCAACACCAGCGAGCCGATCAGGATCGGCGCCAGGATGCCGGCGATCTTGTTGCAGATGCCCATCAGCGCGATTCGCCGCGCCGCGCTCTCGATCGGCCCGAGGATGCTGATGTACGGGTTGATCGCCGTCTGCAGCAGCGCCAGGCCGCTGCCGATCACGAACAGGCCGCCCAAGGCGCCCGGATACCAGCGCTGGGTGGCGAACTGGCCGAAGCCGGCCGCGCCCACCGCCATCACCACCAGGCTCAGCGCCAGCCCCTTCTTCATGCCGGTGCGCTTGAGGATCCACGACGCCGGCAGCGCCAGGAAGAAGTACGACAGGTAGAACACCATCAGCACCAGAAAGGCATTGACCTCGTTGAGGTCGAACGCCAGCCGCACGAAGGTGATCAGCGGCCCGTTGATCCAGGTGAAGAAGCCGATGATGAAGAACAGCACGCCGACGATGGCGATCGAGACAACGGGATTTGCGGGCCTGGCGGTAGTCATGGATCGGCTGGCTCTTGAGTTGTCGGTTGGGGGGCGCCGCGCTGGATCAGCGACGCAGTTCGGCGACGAAATCGTAGAAATCGTTGTGGCAATAGGTGTCGGTCAATTCGATCGCGCTGCCGTCGCGCGCATAGCCCACGCGCACCACATGCAGGATCGCCTCGCCGGTCTTCATGCGCAGGTGTTCGGCCAGCCGCGCGGGCAGATTGATCGCGCGGAAGTACTGCAGCGCGCGCACCACCGGGGTGCCCTGCGCGTCCAGGTAGCTGTAGAGCGAATCGCCGATCTGCTGCGGGTCGGCGACGATGCGCTGCGGCAACACCGCATGCTCGTAGGCCATGACCCGGTCGTCGGCGCTGCGCAGGCGGGTCAGCGAGGCCACCGCCGCATCCGGCGACAGGCCCAGCCGCAGGATCTCTTCGCCATGCGCCGGGCGCAGCCGCCGCTCCAGCCAGCGCGTGCCGGGCTCGTAGCCCTTGATGCGCAGCGTCTCGCTGAAACTGGTCAGGCCGCTGAGCTGGTGCTGGATCTGCGTGGTGACGAAGGTGCCGGCGCCCTGCCGGCGCGAGACCAAACCCTGTTCGACCAGCACGTCCACGGCCTGGCGCAGGGTCACCCGCGAGATCTGCAGCCGCTCGCACAGCTGGCGCTCGGCCGGCAGCGCCTCGCCAGCCTTCCACTGCGCGCCGCGGATCTGCTCGTCCAGCTTGCTCGCCAGTTGCAGATACAGCGGCGTCGGCGCGGAGGCGTCCAGCGTCAGCGCGTCCATCCGAGGGTCGCTGTCCGTCCTGGCTTCGGTTTTCGGTTTGGCCATTGCCTGTCCTCCGGACCGACTTGGATTCGTTAGGTCCAATATAGTACCAATTTGCCTGCAGCGCATTAGCGGCTGTGGATCGTCGGGAGCGATGACAAGCTTGGCTGACGCAGGCGTCCACCGCCCTGGTCAAGGGCGGGATGAATGCCGATGACCAGGCCGGTGCGGCACTGTCCGCGCCCCGGGGCTACGTCACCGGTTGCCGGGTCGGGCAATCACAGCCGCAGATACCAGCGCCGCCGATCCATCCACCAGCCCGCGCACCAACACAGCAGCGTGTAGCTCAGCGCGCACAGCAGCGACCCGAGCGGGCCCGGCGCGATGGTCTGGAACACGCGGATGCCGGCCCAGGCGTACAGGTCCAGCCCGGAGCTGCCGGCCGGAATCAGCCGCAGCACCACCACGAACAGTTCGGAGAACAGGTAGATCGCCAGCGGGTTGCGCCCCAGCACGGTGAAGAAGCCGCTGCCGCCGCTCCAGCCGCGCAACTCCAGCAGGTAGACCAGGACGCCCAGCGCCAGCAGATCCAGGCCTACCGTGCAGGCGACGAACGACCCGCTCCAGAGCTTCTTCGACAGCGGCCAGGCCGGGTGCCAGAGCAATGCCAGCAGCACCAGCCCCGCGCCCGCCAGCAACAGGCTACGCGTGGCGGCACCGGTCTTGCCGTGCCGCTGCAGGAAGCGCCCGCCCAGATAGCCGGCCAGCACGTTGACCGTGGCCGATAGCGTGCCAAGCAGGCCCTCGGGGTCGAAGCCGCCATCCTTGCGATACAGATGCGCGCGCCCGTACAGCCATAGGTCGAGCCGGGTGCCGGCGTTGCCGGTCTTGCTCAGCTCCGCACCGGGCTGGCCGAAGACGTACAGCAATGCCCAGTAGCCCAGCAGCAGCGCGACGCAAACCGGCGCGATAGCGCGTGGCGGCAGATAGCGCACCAGCAGCGCTGCGAGCAGATAGCACAGGCCGATCCGCTGCAGCACGCCGGTCAGGCGGAGTTGATCGACTGCAGTGAACGCCCATCCACCATCGGGCTGCGGGTGGAAGAACGGAAACCAGTACATCAGCACGCCGCACATCACGATCAGCGCGGCGCGCTTGCCCACGCGGGCGAGGAACTGCCGGTGCGGCGTGCCGGTGGCCAGCGCAAAACTCATCGCGCTGCCGACGGCGAACAGGAACGAGGGAAACACCAGATCGGCAAGCGTGAAGCCGAACCAGGCCGCGTGGGTCAGCTGCGCATATGGCTGCGCGCCGGGCCCGGCGGTGTTGACCAGGATCATCAGGAAGATGGTCAGGCCGCGGAACACGTCCAGCGACAGGAAGCGTTCGCGCCTGGGTGCTGCGGTTGCAGTGCCAGCTGCAGCAGGGAGTGTTTGTGCGCTCATTGCAGTTCCTTGCCCAGCGACTGCAGGTGGAGGCGGCGCGCAGACCTGCTGCCCGTGACGAGCGTCATTGCATCGGCGCGGAAGCGCTCATGCATGGCCGCGATGTGCGATACACATCTGCTCATTGGGCAGTGCCTTGCGTGGTGCCGCGAATGGCACCGTGCGCGATGCCGTGCACGTCGCCTTGTGCAATGCCTCGCGTTGCAGTGTGCGTACTGCCTTGCACATTGCGTTGCATGGCACTTTGCAAACCCTCTTGCGCGTCCACCTGTGCCAGCAAGCTGCGCAGCAAAGTCAGTGGGTCGCGGGGTGGCTGTCGCTTCGGCAGTGCCTCCTGCGCCGCCCATTGGCGCTCCCACGCGGCAAGCTGCGCGTTGACTGCCGCTGCGTCCAACGGCGTGCCCGCTTTGCGTGCGGCGCGGTATGCGCCGAGAAAGCGCGTCCAGCGCTGCAGATAGAAATCCGCGTACATGCCCTGCCATGCCTTGGATGCGTAATCGGCCAGATTGCCGTCGCCGCCCCAGATGCTGACCTGCGCACGCGCATTGCCGACATAGGCACGCCGCAGTGCGGCATCGTTGCCGGCGGCCGCGGCGGCCTGGCCGGTCCAGTCGGCCAGGGTTTCGTGCTGGCCGCCGACCAGTGCATCCAGCCCCTGCACCAGTTGCGTGGTGCGTGCCAGCAGCGCATCGCCGCGCGCGAACTCGCCGGCGTCGTAGGCCTGCACCACCGCCTGCAATTGACGGTCGGCGTGCAGGCTCAGGTAATGCCGCGCGTCTTCGATCAGGTCGTAGCGGTACAGCGGCGCATCGGCATAGTGGTGGGCCTGCTGCAGCAACGCGTCGATGGCGCGGCGCAGGCGTTGCGGGTCGCCGGGGCGGTCGTCAAAGCCGACGATGTCGGCGGTCGGCCGCTTGAACAGCAGATACGCGCCGGCGCGCTTGTTCCACCAGCGCGGCGACCAGTAGCGGGTCTGGTAGATGCCCGCTTCCAGATCCGACCAGGCCTGCAGCAATGCCGCATCGCTGCGGCCGTAGCGCGCGCGGGTGTATTGGCTGAGCCATTGCGACCAGGATTGTTGCGGGCCCTCCCAGGCCAGCGCGTAGAGATAGTCGTAAACCACCGAGTTGCTGTGCAGCCCTTCCGGAAACACGCCAAAGCCGCGCAGATTGCGTTTGTCCGGATCGGCCAGCAAGGCCTGCAGATCGTGTCGATAAAACGCGAAGTCGCCGTACAACGGGTTGCTGGCGCCGTAGTTGTGCACGTAGCCATAGATCCACTGCTTGTTGTCGAAGGCCTGCGCTGCCCTCCAGGTGCCGGGATAGCGGTCGTTGCCGATGTCCAGCACCATCAAGCGCGCGTCGGGCACCTTGCCGAGAAACGCGGCGATCGCCTGCGGTTGCCAGAACTCGCGGTCGGCACCGAACAGCCAGCCCTGCATCACCCAGGTGGCCTGCGGATTGACCTGCGCGATGGAGCGATACAAGGCCTGCCCGTACTCGGCCAGGCGTGCATCGCGTTGCGCCGCCGGCACCGCCTTGGCACGTGCCGCATCGGAGTTGGCGATGCTGTCGCCGTACTTGGCGGCGGCCACGTCGCTGCCGTCGTCGGCCACCGGCGGCAGCATCTCGTTGAAGGCGTCGGCCAGATAGAACTCGCCTGCACCATAGGCCTGCGTGTACAGCTCCAGGAACCGGCGCGCGACCTGGGCGAACAGCGGATCGCGTGGATCCAGCCAGTAAGTTTCGTGGAAGCCTTCCCAGGCGCGCATGCGATAGATGCGCGCGTTCGGATGCGCCTGCGCGAATGCCTTGGGCACGTAGCCGGCAAACGCCGGCAGCACCGGTTGCATGCCCAGCTCGCGCATGCGGGTGAGGATCTGCGTCTGCAGCACGCGCTTGCTGTCGATCCATTGCTGCGGCAACGGTGCGCGATAACCTTCGATATTGCCCATGCGCTGCCACGGGGTGAAGGCGGGGCCGGAGAAATACTCCGCGAGCGCGTCATCGCCCACGTCGAACTCGCGCCACAGCGCCTGCCAGATCGCCTCCTGCCCTTCCATCGCCAGCGGCATGTCGATGCCGTGCAGCGCCATCCAGTCGATCTCGCGCTGCCAGCGCGGCCAGTCCCAGAACGGCGTGGTGTAGCCGTAGGTGCAGGTGTTGAGATAGGCGCGATGGGCAAACGGCGTGCGCACCTGGCCGCTGCTGTAGGCCGGCCATTGCGCCGGCAGCGCCACGCGGTCGCCTTCCCAGCTCATCGAGGCTGCACCGGCCTGGCCCAGATAGGCGTAGGCGCCACGCGCCAAGGCCACCTGCGAGGAGCCGGCAATGCGCACCGTGTCGCCGCCGGCATCGATGCGATACCAGTCCGCGCCGTCGCCGCGCGGCGCCACGCGCATCTCGAACTGGGCGGCGCGTGCACCGATCAGGCGTTGCAGCACCGCCTGAGCGGGCGGTGCGGCCAGCACGGTGAGGGGAATGGCGAGCAAGGCGCCCAGCACTGTGCCGGCGAACAGCCGCGCGGGCGAGGACGGGAAAAACGATGCGGTAATCATGGCGAGTTCCGATACTGCACGGTGACGACGTCGTGGAATCCAAACGGTTGATCCGCAGCGACCTGCAGGATCACCGCCAGCGTGCGCGCGCCGGTCGCGGGTGCAAGCGCCAACTTGATCGGTGTGCCGGCCGCCGCTTGCGTCACTGCACGGCCATCCAGAAACACCTGCGCCGGCCCGCTGAGGCGGCCCAGGTCGAGCATGCCGCCGTGGGCCTGCACGCCTTGCCACGGCGTGAACCGGGTGCGGTACAACACGTAGCCAGCGCGTTCGGGCGCGGTTTCCAGGGTGCCGGGCAACGTGTTGCTCCAGCTGTTGTTGTCGTTGGGGCGGCGCGAGAGATCCGGTGCCGGCGGCTGCGCGAAGGCGGCGGTATGGCGCCAGCTCTCGACCACCATCACCGGCGCCACGATCGGCACCGTGGCTGGCAGCGGCACCGCCACGCGCGCGATCTCGATCACCGCATCGCGCACGCCTGCGCTGCGCGCCTGCAGCCGTAACGCGCCTGCGCCACGCCCGGCCTGCACGATCGCCTGCGCCAGCCCGTTGAACAGGGCCACCTGCATGCCCTGATCGGCGGCGTGTGCATTCGGGTCGCCATTGCCGACCCCCAGCAAGCGGCCGCCGCTGATCTGCAGCGTCAGCATTGCATTGCAATCGGGCACGTGGCGACCTTGCGCATCCACCGCTTCCAACGTCACCGGCTGCGCATCGCGGCCATCGCCGCGTAGCTGGGAGCGGTCGGGCGTGAGCCGCAGCGCGACAGGCGTGCCGGTGGTTTCCACCCGCGTACGCGCCACCTCGCGGCCGTCGCGCCAGGCCGCTGCTTCGAGCACGCCCGGCGCATAGTCCACCTGCCACTGATTCATCTGCGCGCGATCCACCGCCTGTTTGCCCAGCGAGCGGCCATTGAGCCACAGCTCCACCTGCATGGCATTGCAGAACGCCATCACCTTGATCGGCCGGCCTTCGCGACCGGGCCAGTTCCAGTGCGGCAACAGGTGCAGCACCGGCGCGTCGTCGATCCACAATGCGCGGCGCAACCAATACGCACCCTTGGCAAATCCGCATTGATCCATGATGCCGAAGAACGCGCCCACCGACGGCCATTCGAACGGCGTGGGTTCGCCGCGATAATCGAAGCCGGTCCACACGAAGCTGCCGGCGACGAACGGGCGTTCGGCAATCAGCTGCCAGGCGCGGCGGTGGGTATTGCCCCAGTCCGCGGCCAGGCTGTCGTCTTCGGCCACCATGTGCGCGTCCAGGTCGGTGAACCACGCGCCGCGGGTCTGGAACGCGCTGGTGTCCTCGCTGGACAGCATCGGCGTGCGCGGCCGCGCCGCATGCACGCGGTCGTAGTTGAACTGGCGGTAGTTGAAGCCAAGCACGTCCACCACATCGGCCGCGCCACGGTTGGCGAACATGCCGTCGTTCATGCCGGCGGTGATCGGGCGACTGTCGTCGAGCGCGCGCACGGCGCTGGCGGCGCGCGCCATGATCGCGTAACCGGTGGCGGTGCCCTGCAGCGGCTCCTCGTTGAGCAGCGACCACAGGAACACGCTGGGATGGTTGCGCTGGCGCCGCACCATGTTCTGCAGCAGCGCCACATACTCGGGTGCGGGATTGAACAGCCTGTTCTCGGCCATCACCAGCATGCCGAGCCGGTCGCAGGCCTGCAGCAGTTCCGGCGCCACCGCGTGATGCAGGCGGATGGCGTTGCAGCCCATCGATTTCAGGCGCTGCAGGCGAAACGTGTGCAAGGCATCGGGCAGCGCCACACCGACGCCGGCATGGTCCTGATGCAGGCATACGCCCTTGATCTTGAGCGGGCGGCCATTGAGGAAGAAGCCGTGGTCGGCATCGAAGCGCAGGCTACGAAAGCCGATCTCGCACTCGGCACGGTCGCTGCGGCCGTCTGCGCCACGCACGCTGGCCTGCACGCGATACAGCACTGGCGTGTCCACGCTCCAGCGCTGCGGCTGCGGCACCGACATGCTGATGGCGGCCTGCGCGGTACCGAATGCAGCCACGCGCAGTTGCGTCTCGCCACTCGCCACGACAACACCGTCTGGGTCGCGCAGCGCCACATCCACCCACGCCTCGGCAGGCTGTTCGCCGCTGTTGATCAGGTCCAGTTGCACCGGCAGCTGCCAGAGATCGCCCGGGCCTTCGCGCGGCACCGCCGCCAGGCCATCGCCGGCGATATGCAAGGGCGCACGCAGCGCCAGCCAGGTGTGCCGGTAGATGCCGCCGCCTTCGTACCACCAGCCGTCCATCGCTTCGGCATCGACGCGGATGGCGATGCTGTTCACGGCGTTGCCGTAGCGCGCGACCGGCGTGAGATCGATGACCAGCCCGTTGTAGCCGCTCCAGCTGCGCGCCATCAGCATGCCGTTGACCCACACGGTGGCATGGCTGGCGATGCCGTCCAGACGCAACTCTACCGCCTGGCCGCGCAAGGATTCGTCCAGCCGCAGCGTGCGCCGGTACCAGGCAATCCCGCGCGGGCGATAGCCCTGCGCGATATTGGCGTCGGCGCGCACCGCCTGCTCCACCACGAAGTCGTGCGGCAGTTGCAGCTGTCGCCAGCCGGTGTCGTCGAAGTCCGGTGCCGCCGCACCCCAGGCGCGGCCGGCCTTGGCGTTGTCGTAGGTCTCGTCCTGCGCAAGCAGGCGCGGCGGCGGCAGATCGCCGGCATGGAAGCGCCAGCCCTCGTCCAGATCCAGCCACTGGCCGGCGTCATCGGTGCCCGCTGGCGGTGGCGCGGGAGCCCGCTTGCCGCCATCGCCCGCACGTGTCGCTACAACGCTCGCCGCGCCCGGCAGCAGCGCCGGCACGCCAAGCAGCGACGAGGCGCAGACGCTGCCGGCAAGGAACTCACGCCTGCGCATGATGGCGCCTGCCAGCCTGCACCGCAGGCGTGCTCCGTGACGCACGCGGCGCACCCACGCGCGCGGCCACTGCATGGCGCGCGTCCATCACACCTGCGGCATTGCCGGCGCTGCTGGCTGCCACCCGCAGCGGTGCATGCCGGCGCAGTGCTCGCTGGCCCGGCATCACAGCATGTCCCACTGCATCGACAGGTAGTAGCTGCGGCCGGTGACGCCGGTCATCTGCCAGCGGCTGGCGATGTCCTTGTAGGCCTCCTCGGTGCGGTTGGTGAGATTCAGGCCACCGAGCTGGAAGCTCAGCTTGTCGTTGACCTGGTAGCCGAGCACCGCATCCAGCTGGGTGCGCGCCTTCATGGTGTGGCCTTCGCGCGCGAAGAAGCTGTCGCTGCTGTCCTGTTCGTACTCGCTGCGATGGTTGAGCGAAACGCGCGCCGAATAATGCGCGCTCTCCCAGTACGCGGTGGCGTTCCAGGTCTGCTCGGACAGGTTGCGGATCTGGAAATCGGTATCGCGCTGCGGAATCACCCGAGTGAAGTTGGTGGTCACCCCGAAGCCGTCGATCGGCAGCCAGGCATCCAGCGATTGCGTCCAGCCCAGTTCGTAACCGCGGATCTTGACCTTGCTCGGGTCGTTGGTGGTGGCGGTGATCTCGTAGATATCGCCGCCGCTGTCCACGCAGTCGCCGGCCGCGTTGCTGGACAGCGCGGTGCCGTTGAAGGCGGCCGGGCAGACGATGCTGTTGAAGGTGCCGTTCTTGATGTTTTTCCAAAAGCCGGCCACGGTCAGCGCGCCGCCGTTGCCGTAGTACCACTCCAGGCTCAGGTCGGCCTGGTCGGCGGTCAGTGCCTTCAGATCGGTCTGGCCCTGGGTGACGACATAGGTGGTGGTGCCGCCGGTATTGGTGCCGGTGGAAATGGTCGAGGCGATGGCGGTGTTGCTGTCCAGGATCGGCCGCACCAGCACCTTGGCGGCGGCAAAGCGCAGCAGCAGGTCGTCGCGCATGTCCAGCACCAGATTCAGGCTGGGCAACCAGTTGGAATACTCGTACGGCGCGCGCGCGGTGCCGATCACCACATTGGCATCGTCGCTGGCGGCCTGCGCCTGGGTCAGGTAGGTGTCGGTGGTGCGCTTGGTGTTTTCGTAGCGCAGGCCGAGGTTGCCGCGCAGACGCATGCTGCCGATGTCGGTGTCGATGCGCGCCATCGCATAGGCCGAGGAAATGTCGTTCTCGATGCTGTAGCTGCTCTGCGGTGCGAACAGCACCGGCACGCTGATGCCGGCCGCCGCCAGCGAGCGTGCGTAGGCGGCGATGTCCGGGGTGACCCAGCTGTCCTGCGAGGCCAGCTGCCCGTCGAGGAAGTTGCTGACCGTGCTGTTGGCGGCCGACAGCTCCGGGAACATGTCGAAGCCCGACACCGCACCGGTCCTGAGCAGGTACAGAAAGTCACGCCGGCGCACGTCGCGCTCGAAGGTTTCGCGGCGGTACTTGGCACCAAAGCGCACCGCATTCAACACACCCAGCTCCAGATACCGTTCGGCATCCAGCTGCAGCGACCATTCCTTGTTGCTGAGCGACTGGATGGAACCGTTGGGATATTCGCTACGTACCAGATTGCGCTTGTCCCAGGCGCTGGTATCGTTGGCGTCGGCATCGGTGGTCAGCGAGATCGCGTCGGGATTGGAGGTATCCAGCAGCGTCGCCGAGGGGATCCGGCCCAGGATCGCGGCACGTTCGTTCTCGTCGGTCTTGCCCTGGGTGTAATTGGCCGCGCCGCTGAGCGTCCAGGCATCGCCCTTCCATTTGAAGTCGTAGGTGAGCAACTGCGTGGACAGATCGTGTTGTTCGATCTGGCGGTTGTTCTCCAGCCAGTAGTCCGATGCCGACACCTGCGTGGCGGTCAACCGGTTGGTCTGCAGCACCGTCAGCGGAGTGCGCTCGAACGAGTACACCAACTGGTTCATGTCGTTGGCGGTCTTGTCCTGCGAATACAGCGCAGTGAGGTTCATCTCCAGCTGGTCGTTGGGCTTCCACTGCAGGCCGCCATTGAACATCTTGCGCGTGGTCTCGCGCTCGATCGAGCGATAGCGCGGACGACGCGGGATGTACAAGGTGCCGGCGTCGGTGTCCTGCGTGTACCAGCGGTCGATCCACAGATAATCGGCGCGGTCCTTGAGCTTCTGGTAGCCGGCACTGAGGAATACGCCCAGATCGCCGCCGCCGAACTTGAACTGGTCGATATAAGTCAGCACGCCTTTGGGCGTGGGCGAGCCACCGGCAAATTCCGCATATTGGGTCTTGGCCGAGAACAGCAGCTTGGTCTGCTGGTAGTCCAGCGGTTTGGTGGTGTTGATGTTGACCGTGCCGGACAGGCCACCGGCATCCATGTCCGCCGACGGCGACTTGATCACCTCGATCCCGGCAGCCACTTCCGGCTGGATGATGTCGTAGCGAAACCCGTCGGTGAAGTCGGCGCTCTTGATCACCTGGCCGTTGATGGTGGTGGCCGAATACTGCGGGCCCAGACCACGCACGCTGATGGTGGAGCCGCGCCCGTTGATGGTGGAGATCTGCACGCCGGGGATGCGCTGGATCGCCTCGGCGATGTTCTCGGCAGGAAACTTGCCGATGTCCTGTGCAGAGATGCCATCGGTCATGCGCACATCGTCGCGCTTGTTGTCCATCGCGGTGATCAGGCTCTTCTGGTACGAGCTGGTGACCTTGACGGTGTCGAGCTGGGAGATCTGCGCCGATGCCGGCGGCGGCGATTGCTGCGCCTGCGCATTGGCACCGCAGGCAAGCAGCGACAGCGCGATGGCGACGGACAGCGAGGAGGGCGAACAACAACGCAACGAGGCACGCGGGACAGGTGACATGGGAGATCCTGAGGTGGAATGGCTGGACGACGACGCGGCTGGCATTCCGATCGATCAGCAAAGACAGATCACGACGCTGGGCAACCCACCCACACGCGCACAGGCCACCAGTTCCGGACGTGCGGAACCGCCTGCGATCTGTTGTCTGCGAGCACCCCGTACGGCCCCCCGTGGGTGCCGATGCCGCCTCCCTCCCAGGACGGACATCGCATGCCATTGCTGATCAACGGCCCTGACTGGCAAATACCAATTCAGTGGATTTGATTCTTATGGTCTTTAAAAGATCCTGTCAACAGTCACTGTCGAAAGTGTTTGACTGGCGACTGCGAACGCGTCTGAGCCCTGCTTTTAAAGACCTTCGACGGTGCACAAAGGATCATTCGGGTGCGTAGCGGGCATCGTTGTCACAGGACCAGTCACTGACCAATCCCTTGCAACCAGACCAATTCCGGCGGATCCGGAATGTGCATACCGCAGCGCACGCATTGCGGGCTGCATCACAGTCGATCACCGCACGCTCCCGCGTGCTCGGGGCAGCATCTCTGCCCTATCAACGCGGCCCGTCGACTGCTGCAATGACTGCTAGCGGCGCAACGCCGACAACGTTGTCAACAGATCAATGAAGTGTGCCACCGCAGCGGCCGCGATGAAGACGCCAGCCACCAGGCATGCACGCTAATGGTGCAGACGACAGAGTTCTTGCCGCGCCGCGCGTAACAGCAGTCCTAGCGCAATTGCCCCTGATCGATGCGCAACAAGCTGCGCTCCGGGGTGGCGGCAAAGCCCAGCAATTGCAGGCCCACGCCCAACACTGCGTCCTGCCCCGGGTCGATGCGCGACTGCAATTGCCAACGCCCATCGCGCCACACTTGCAGCTGTGCATCGGCCTGCACGCCGGCAGGCAACGGTGCATCGGGTAGCAGACTCAGCACGGCGCTGTCATCCACGCACCGCGGCTGCCCGGACAAACGCAACGGCGGCAGACCGGGCAGCTCGCCCGCCCCGCTCGCCAGCAGTTGCAGGCCGACCCGCCCACCTGCGTGCACGCAGCCGGTGGCATCGAACAGCAGATCCACCTGCTGCAGCTCCACCGCCAGATCGATCAAGGCCATGCCCGCCGGCTGGCGCAACAGCAGCTGGCCCTGCGCATCACCGATACCGTGTTGCGCGCCATCCACCAGCAGCAGTTGCAGCTGCGGGGCCTGCAGGTGCACCTGCCGCTGTCCACGCAACAGCGGCCAGATGCGCGGCCGCACCATGACATCGCCGAAGGCGATGCCTTGCCATTGCACCTGCCGCAAGGTGCCGGCCCATACCGGCCCCTCCACATCCAGCGCCGAGAACGGCAGCCCCTCGCGTGGCAACACCAGGCGCAGAGGCAGCCATGCCAGCAGCGCAACGCCCACCATCAACAGGAAGACCAGGATCCAACGCAGGCGCGTCACGGTGCAGGCTCCGCAAACCCGCAGCGTACCCGCAGTTGGCCCTGGTCGCGCACGATGCTCAGCTGCGTCGGCGCCAGGCCATGCGCCTGGCGCAGCCGCTCTAGCCAACCGAACAAGCTGACGGCGCTGACCGCATCGATCTGCACGTCCACCCCGCCCGCTGCGTTGCGCTGCTGGGCGGTGATGCCGATACCGGCATCGCGTGCGCTGCTTGCGATGAGCTCGGCCAGTGCCGCCGTACCAGGTGCAGCCGTACGCCTGCTCGCCGATGCCTGCGCAGATGCATCGAGCATCAGCTGGGCCGCAGCGGCATAGCGCGCCTGCGCCTGGGCACGCCAGTGCCGCAACGGGGTGTAGAGCGCGTACCAGGCGACGAACGCGGCCACGGCAGCGCACATCACGCCCAGCATCAGCCGCTCGCGCGGCGCACGTGCCTGCCACCACTGCATGCCGCGTTGCACAGGTGCAGTCATCGCAATGGCCCCAGCACGAACGGCGTTCGCAGGCGATCGTCCTCGCCCTGGCTGCTGCCGGGCTGCAGTTGCCACCCCTCCCCGGCCAGCCGCGTGGACAACTGTTGCAGGCTGGCGCCATCGGCGTGCAGCAGGGTGCCGCGCAGCGGCTGTGTGGTGTGATAGTCGATCTGATCCAGTTCCGCCGCCGGCATGGCATCGACCGCTGCGAACAAGTCGCCGAGCTGCATGGCCAGGCGATCGGCGGCCGGCACCGCCGCTGCATCGCGCACGCCCAACTGCGCGGCGGCGCGCGATTGCAGCAGGCGCGCGCCGATTTCGTAGCGCAGTGTCTGCGCCAGCAGCAGCACCAGCGGCGACAGCAGTACCAACGCGGCCAGCGCCCCAAGACGGCGCGTAGTGACCGTGCGCGCAGCGGCAGGCCGCGCAGCGAATGCGTGCTGCAGCAGGTTGATCGGCGCGCGCGCGGCGCCTTGCGCAAGGCAGGCAATGGCGTGCGCGGTGTCCTGCGCTGGCGGCTGTGCTGGCGCGCGCTCGCCCAGCAGCATGCGCGCAGCCTCCGGCTCCACGCTGCAGGCCAGACCTGCGCCACGGATCAGCCAGCGACCGTCCCAGTCCACCACTGCCGCCGCAGCATCCGCGCCAGGCTCCAGCAACAGGCAATCGGGCACCACCGCATCGGGGACGACGCCCAGCTGCGCTGCGCGCGCCAACCACTGCTGCATCGTTGCGCCATCCATCGCAGCGACCAGGCGCGTGCCATCGGCCTCGTTGCGATCGGCGATCACCACATGCAGCGCCGGCGTCTCCACAGCCAGATGTTCGGCCAGTTGCAGGCGCGCAGCCGCGACCGACTGCGCGATGCTGCGGCCGGGTAGGCTCAGCCAGCGCAGATGCACATCCACGCCCGGCACCACCAGCACGGTGCGCGCGGACGGTTCGTACGGCGCGCTGGCCACACGCTGCGACAGCACCTGGCCATGCGCGTCCACACGCACGGCGATCGCGTGCGCGGTGGCATCGGCGGGCAGCAACAGCAAGGTGGTACTCATTCGTCAGAACTCCATTGGCGCGCCACCAGCCGCACGCGCCCGGCAGGATCCTGCTGCAGCAAGGCGTCCAGCACGACCTGCGCGCCGGCATGGTCGACCTGGCTGTAGAGGGAAAAATAACGGGTGCGTAATTCGATCTGTTCCAGCGCTGCATTGGAAAGCTCGGCCTGGATCAGCGCAGGCTGGCTCAGGAAGGTCTTGGCGTCGCGCCATCCTCCGGCCGGCCGCGCGGCGATGACGCGGCGCGCGGCCGGCAATTCCAGGGCGCCTTCGGTCAGCGCCACCAGCACCGGCGCATCCTGCAGACGCAACGTATTGATGTTGACCGGCGACAGCCGCGCCTCCGGCAGTGCGCACACATGCGGCCGCAACTGCGCGATCACCTGCGGCGTGTAGCCGGCGATGGCGCGCAGCTCGCTGACGCCCGCCAGCAGGGTCGCCCCGCTGCGCAACGGCACTGCCGATTGCAGGTAGCGATCGTCTTCGGCGCCCTGCGCACCGGGCTGGCTGTCGCTGTCGATCCAGTCCACCAGCGCATCGGTCAGCGCCTGCGCCTGTTGCGGTGCGATGCCCAGCACCTCCAGCAAGGCGCGGTACTGCGCTGCGCCGTCGTCGCTGCGCTGCCATTGCTCGGGCGCACCGGCGACCACGCTGTTTAGATTGAAGCAGCCGCCGCGGTCGCGCAGCCGCACGCTCACTGCGCCGTCGTCCAGCGGGAAGGTCACCGGTTGATCGTTCCAGCCACCCTCCAGCGTGGTACGCATCGGGTCGCGCCTGGCCAGTGCCTGCAGGCGTTGCCGGGCGATGGTTTCGGTGCCCAGCGCATACCACTGCGCCTGCGTCATCGCTTCGCCGTTGCCGCTGCGGCGCAGGCCAAAGCGCAGATCGTCCAGCACTGCGACCATCAGCAATGTCATCACCGCCACCAGCAGCAGCACCGTCAGCAGTGCGACGCCGCGTTGCCCGGCCTGTGCGTTCAAGGCCTTCATCCGCGCCCCTCCGGCAGCAGGAACAACTGGCGCACGCGGCCCCATTGCTCCAGGTCCAGCTCCAGCGAGATCGCATCCGGCAACGCGTCGAGCCCGCCGCTCCAACCATCGCTCCACTGGGCGCGATAATGGAACCCGACCACCGCCGAGCGCACGCCACGCAACACCACCTGCGGCGGACCGGCGACTGCACCGTCGAGTGCGGGGCGTGCACTGCGCTCCAGGCGTCCATCGATCACGCGGTATTCCACGTATTGCAGCGACGCGCGCGGCGCGTGATCCGGATTGCTCCAGCCGTGTCGTACAAAACCGAACAGCGGCCCCGGCACACCGGGCGGGCTTGCGACGAACGCGGTGCGTGCAGCGCCGCCCTCGCTGTTGCGCGTGCGCCGCACTGCGGCCTGCTGCAGGTCGCTGCGCAGCAGGCCATGTGCAAGCTGGAACTCGCGAACCTGCTGCAAACGTGCACGCACCGCATCGCGCTGGTCGATGCTCTGGCGCATCACCACCACCGCCGCGACCGCCACCAGCGCGAACACCGCCAGGGCGACCAGCAGTTCGATCAAGGTAAAGCCCGCGCTGCCACGACTGCCCGCTGCGCTGCGAGGTGCACGCATCATTCGGCGCTCCGCAAGACGCTGAGGCTGGCGATTTCCTGCGCCTGCGCTGCAGCGCGCACCTGCACCTGGATGCGCACGATGCCGGTACTGCCGGCCGGCATCGACGTACGCCGCCAGTCCCAGCTGCGTCCGCCCAGCATTTCCTGCCCGTTCGCCGGCGCCAATGCTGCGGCGGTGGGCGCCAGCATCGCGTCGATCGCCTGATTCTCCGCAACCACCGCAGCCAGTGCGCGCTCTTCCAGCACCACCGCGGTGCGCGTGCTTTCGCCGGACAGGTTCAGCAGGCCAACCACGGCCATGCCGAAGATCGCCAGCGCGACCATCAGTTCGAGCAGCGAAAATCCGGCGCAGGCATCGGGATTACTGCAGGGGCGCATCGACCCGTACCACGCCGGCGGCGTCCACCACCACCTGCAGCTGTTGCTGGCCGTCGCCCAGCGCGATGCGTTGCGGCGTGGCCGCACCGGTGGGATCGAAGCGCACGCTCAACTGCGTCCCGCCCACCGGCAACTGCGTCTGCACGCCGGCAGGCCAGCGCATCGCGGCGAACGGTTTTTCATCCAGCGGCACCCAGCGTTGCTGCGCCTGGCGGCGGAACCTGCAGCCACCTGCATCCACGGTCACCTCGACCATGCGCAGGCTCAGGATGGCTTCGTCGCGTGCATGCAGCAAGGCACTGGCCAATGCATCGGCCTGGTCGTGCAGGTCGCGCCGCGTGTCCGGCAAGGTCAGCACCACCAGCGTACTGGCCAGTGCGGTGATCACCAGGACGGCGAGCAGTTCGAGCAGGGTGAAGCCGCGCGCCTGCGCCCGCGACGCACATGCCCGTGCTTGCCTTACCATGGCGGTTTGCGCAAACACTGCTGCGACTCAGCGCCAGTTGCCGACATCGGCATTGTCGGCGTCGCCGCCTTTGGCACCATCGGCACCGAACGAATAGACGTCGAAGCCACCACTGCGACCCGGGCGGCGGTATTGATACGCATGGCCCCACGGATCTTCCGGCAGGCGGCGGATATAGCCGCCCTGGCGATAGCGCTCGGGCCGGGTCAATCCGCTCGGCGCATTGAGCAAGGCCTGCAGGCCCTGTTCGGTGCTCGGGTAGCTGAGGTTGTCCAGGCGATAGGTCTCCAGCGCCTGCTCCAGCACCGCCACGTCGGCACGCGCCTTCTCGACCATGGCGCGGTCCTGGCTGGGCATCACGTTGATCATCACCACCGTGGCCAGCAGGCCGATGATGACGATGACAACCATCAACTCGACCAGGGTGAAGCCGCGCAGGCGCGCGCGCGCAGTGAGCGAGCCAGGACGTGCGCGAGAATGGATGGACTGCATGAGGATCTCCAGGGATAAGCGTCCGCGCTCAACCAAGCGCGAGGGTGTTGAATTGCAGGATGGGCAGCAGGATCGACAGCACGATCACCGCCACCACGCCGCCGAGCAGCACGATGATGGCCGGCTCCAGCAGGCTCATCGCCGCGGTGGTGAAGGACGCGAACTCGCGCTCCAGATAATCGGCGGCGCGCTCCAGCATCGGCGCCAGGCGCCCGCTGTTTTCGCCGCTGGAGGCCATGTACAGCAACGTCGGTGGAAACACGCCGGCGCGCTTCATCGCCGCGGCCAGGCTGCCGCCTTCGCGGATTGCCGTGACCATGTTGTCGGTGGCCAGCCGCAAGGCGCGGTTGTCGACAGTGCGCGCGGCGATCATCAGGCCTTCCATCAACGGCAGCCCGCTGTTGACCATGATCGCCAGGGTGCGCGCCATGCGTGCGGCGTGCAGGTCGCGGATCAACCGGCCGAGCAAGGGCGCGCGCAGCACCGCACGGTCGGCCGCCAGGCGTAACTCCGGGCGCTTGAGCAGGCGCAGCGCTGCGATCACCGCAATGACCAGTGCCACCAGCAACGGAATGCCTGCATGCAACAGGAAATTCGACACGCCGATCACTGCGCGGGTCAGCCATGGCAATGCGCGGCCCATCGAATCGAACTGGTCCACCACCTTGGGCACCACGAAGGTCATCAGCACGATGACCACCGCACCGGCAGTCAGGGCCAACGCCGCCGGATACACCAACGCAGACTGCAGCTTGCTGCGCACCTGCGCCTGCCGCTCCAGCAGGTCGGCCAGGCGCTCCAGCACCTGCGGCAGCGCCCCGGCACTTTCGCCCGCGGCCACCATCGCGCGGTACAGCGGCGGAAACGCAGTGCCCTGGCGCGCCATCGCATCGGACAGGCGGAAGCCCTCGACCACCAACCCGTGCGTCTGGCCGGTGACCCGGCGCACGCCGCGCCGCTCGGACTGCGTGCCGATGGTGCGCAGCGCTTCTTCCAGCGGCGCGGTTTCCACCAGCGTGGCGAGTTGCCGGGTGAACAGCACCAGATCCTTGCCGCTGAAACGCGCCGGACGCACGCTGCTGGCCGCCACCGCCGCCTCCACGCGTACCGGCACCCACTGCCGCTGCTCCAGTTGCGCACGCGCATTCTGTGCGTTGTCTGCAGTGATCACGCCCTGGCGGCTGTGTCCGTGCAGATCGAGCACGGTGTAGTCAAACCGTGGCATGTGCCTCGTCCTGCTGGCGGGTCACCCGCAGCGCTTCTTCCAGCGTGGTGAGGCCTTGCAGCACCGCGGCGCGCGCAGCATCGCCCAGGCGCGCTGAACGTGCGAAGGCCGCTGCAGCCAGGGCATCCTCGTCGGCGTTGTCGCCGATCAGGCGGCGCATCGCATCGTCCACCGCGATGGCTTCGTAGATGCCCACGCGCCCGGCATAACCGCTGTGGTGGCAGGCCGCGCAGCCCACGGCGGTGTAGATGGTTGCATCGTCGGGCGCCTGCAACATCTGCCGCGTGTTGGCATCCAGCGGGCGCGGTGCGCGGCACTGCCTGCACAGGCGACGGACCAGGCGCTGCGCCAGAATCAGCCGCAGGCTCGACGCGAGCAGGAACGGTTCGATGCCCATGTCGCGCAGCCGCGTGACTGCGCCCACCGCATCGTTGGTGTGCACGGTGGACAGCACCAGGTGGCCGGTGAGGCTGGCCTGCACGGCGATCTGCGCGGTCTCGGCGTCGCGGATTTCGCCGATCATCACCACGTCCGGATCCTGGCGCAGGATGGCGCGCAAGCCGGCCGCGAAGGTCATGCCGACACGTGCATTGACCTGGGTCTGGCCGACGCCATCGATGGCGTATTCCACCGGGTCCTCCACCGTGAGGATGTTGCGCGAGCCATCGTTGAGCAGGCTCAGCGCCGCATACAGCGTGGTGGTCTTGCCCGAGCCGGTCGGCCCGGTCACCAGCACGATGCCGTTGGGCACCTGCAGGGCGCGCTGCACGGTGTGCATCACCGCCGGTGGCATGCCCAACTGGGCCAGCGACAAGGTGCCCTGCTCCTTGTCCAGGATGCGCAGCACCACCCGCTCGCTGCTGCGCGTCGGCAGCGTGGACACGCGCACGTCCAGCGCCTTGGCGCCCATCACCAGCGACACGCGGCCATCCTGCGGGATGCGTTTTTCGGCGATATCCAACCGCGCCATCACCTTGACCCGCGACACCAGCAATGGCGCGATGCGTCCGGGCAAGGTGGCCGCCTCGCGCATCACCCCATCCACGCGCAGACGCACGCGCAGCCGCGATTCGTAGGATTCCAGATGTACGTCCGAGGCGCCCAGGCGCGCGGCCTCGGCGATGATGCCGTTGATCAGGCGGATGATCGGCGCATCGTCCTGGCTGTCGAGCAGATCGGCGGTGGGGATGTCGTCGATCAACGAATCCAGGCTGCCGTGCAGGTCCAGCGCCTCGACCTGCACGCCCTGCTCCATGCCGGCATCGGCGTAGATCTCCGACACATGCCGGTCGAACACCGACGGCGCCAGCGTGTGCACCTGCAACGGCATGTCCAGCGCACGCCGCAGCTCGATCAGCGCCTGCACGTCGCCACCTTCGCGCAGGCCGATCTGTGCGGCGCTGTCGCTGCCGAGCAGCACCACGCCGTGGCGCTTGGCAAACGCGTAGGAAATGCTGGCGCGCGCGGTGGTCATGGCATCAGCGCTGCGCGGGACGCGCGCCGGGCGCAGGCGTTGTTGCCGGCGTAGGCACGGCCGACGATGGTGCGGCCGGCAGCTGCGGCGGCTGCGCACGCAGGTAGTCGCGCACCAATGCATCGAGCGCGGCTTCCGGGTCGCCATCGGCCAACTGGCGATCGCGCAGATAGGTGTAGCGCGGCGCGGTCATGCGCTGCGCATCGGCCGCGTCGCGGATGATGGTTGGGCGGATGAACACCATCAGATTGGTCTTGTCGCGATTGCGCGACTTGTGCCGGAACAGCGCGCCCAGCCCGGGCACATCGCCCAGCAGCGGCACCTTCTCCACGGTCTGCCGGTCGTTCTGGTCGAGCAGGCCGCCGAGCGCGACGATGGCGCCGTTTTCCACCACCACGCGGGTTTCGATCTGGCGCTTGTTGAACACCAGCTCGGACGACTGCGCGCTGACCGGCCCGGCAATCGCCGAGACTTCCTGCTTGATCGCCAAGGTGATGCCGCCGGCGGTATTGATCTGCGGGCGCACCTCCAGCTCCACGCCCACGTCCTGGCGCTGGATGGTGCGGAACGGGTTGTCGTTGGCCGCGCCCAGCACTTCGCCGGTGGTGATCGGCACCTCCTGCCCAACCAGGATGCGCGCCTGCTCGTTGTCCAGGGTCATGATCGACGGGGTCGACAACAGGTTGGAGCCGGTGTCGCTCTTGACCGCATCGATGATCATGCCGAACACCGCATCGTTGCTTTGCCCGGCCAGCCCGATCAGGCCGCCGCTCAGGCCCAGCAGCGATTGCGCGGCCACATTGCGCGCCTGTTCCAGCACCGAATCGTCGTCGCCGTTGTTGCTGCGCGTGCCGGCCGCCGCTGCGGCCAGTGGCACGATGCCCGGCGAGGCGCCGCTGTACTGCGTGGCGATCAACGGCACCGTGCCATTGCGCCCGGCCAGCAGCAGCTGCACGCCCAGGCGCTTGGCGGCGGTGTCGGAGATTTCCACCACGATCGCTTCGACCAGCACCTGCTCGCGATGCACGTCCAGCTGACGGATCACATCCATCAAGGCACGCTGGGTTTCCGGGTCGGCATTGATGATCAAGGCGTTGGAGCCGGGATAGCGCACGATTACCGGGCGCTTGCCGGCAGCCGGTGTGATCACCTGCGTCTGCGCAGCGCCTGCAGCGGCGGCGGCCACATCCACCGCGTTGGAGCGCGTGTCCTGCCCGGGCTGCGCCTCGTTGCCCGGGGTCTGCCCGACCAGTTGCTGCAACACCGGCAGCAATTGCTCGGCGCTGGCATGCTGCAGCCGCACCACGCTGACATCGCCGCGGCGTTCGGCACGCCCGTCCAGATCCACCGCGGTGCGCACCACCCGCTGCACTAGCGCCGGGTCGCCGCGCACGATCAGCGAATTGCTGCTTTCCACCGGCAGCACCGACAGCACGTTGCTGCGCTCGCCCCCCTGCCCGAACAACGAGGTCAGCGTGCGCGCCAGTTCCTGCGCGGAGCTATTACGCAAGCTCACCGTGTCGATCGCCGCGCGGTCGGTGTCGATCTGCGCGACCAGGCCGCGCACCCGGCGCAGGTTATCGGCGTAGTCGGCAATCAACAGGCTGTTGCCCTGCGGCATCGCCATGATCACGCCGCCGCGCCCGATCAAGGGCTTGAGGATCTCCGCGGCGCTGCGCGCATCCACGCGTTGCAGGGTGAACACCTGCGTGGCGAATCCGAGATTGCCGTTGGCGGCGCTGGCCGGCTGCTGTGCAGCGGTATCGTCGGGAATGATGCGGTAGGTCGACGGCCCGCTGGACACCGCGATCAAGCCGTTGGCACGCAAGACCGCCAGCAGCATGCCGAGCAGATCCTGTTCCGACATCGCCTGCGCACGCGCCACGTTGACTGTGCCCTGCACGCGCGTGTCCACGATGAAGGTGATGCCGGTGGCACGCGACACATCCTGGATAAAGGCGCGCAGGTCCACATCCTGCAGGCGCACGGCCGGCGCATCGGCGGCATGCAGCGACAGCACCGGCACCGCCGGCAGGGCGAGCAACAACGTGGCCGAAAGCAGCCATCTGGGGCGGGCAGCAGTCATTGCGGGCGCTTCAAGGTCATGGTGTGGGTCTGGCCATCACGGCGGTAGGTCAGCGTGGCCGCCTGGCCATCGCGCAGTTCGTCCTGCAGCTCGCGCAGGTGTTCGGCATCGAGCGTGCGGCCATTGAGTTGGGTGAGCACATCGCCCGGCGCCAGGCCGGCCTGACGCAGCAGCGCACCATCGCCGCGCGGCATCACGGTGAAGCCACTGCCGTCTTCGCTTGCACGCAGCCCGGCGGTGGTCAGCAGTTGTTGCGGGTCAACGGCCGCCGCCGTGGCCGTGCCAGCCGCGGCGCCGACATTCGACGTCACCGCAGGTGCGCCGCCCACTGCTGCAGTCGCGGCCGTTGCCGGCGATGTGGCTGCCGCAGACGCGGTGGATTCCACCAAGGCCAGACGTCGCACGCCGCTACCGGTACGCAGCAGCACGTGATCGCTCGCGATCGCCTGCACCGTCACGCCAAGCACAACGATATCGCCGATGCGATACGCACCTTGCTTGCCATCGCCACTGCTCAAGAACGCGGCTGCCTGCGTGCCACCTGCACGTACGCCATGCAATACGACGCCGTCGCTGCTGCTGCTCTCGGGCACGCTGCGATAGAACACATCGCGGCGCAATGCTGGCACATCCGCACCAGCTGCCGTCGCTGCCTCGGCAGTGCCCAACGGCCCGATCGGGGCGATCACCACCCACACCACGCGCGCGCACTGCAACGCGAGCAAGGCCAGCAGCACGCAGGCCAGTGCGCTGCGGCCGCGCGCCGACATCAGGGGTTTCAAGGAGGGCAAAGCGCGCTGCAAAGCGGACATCCGTCTCAGGATTGCGGTCGGATGACAGAATGCGGCAGCAATGTGTCAGTTCGAAGAAAGTGATGACACAGGCCGACACACGGCGACACAGACCCAGATGCAAACGCCCGCCATGCGAGGCAGGGCGGGCGTTTGCGATACCGGCAGCGGGCGTCGGATCAGAAGCGCGCTGTCACACTCAGGTCATACGTCACGCCGGGCTGGTACTCGTACAGGTCGACCCGGTTGCTGCCCAGGCTCTGATATTCCTGGTACTTGGTCTTGAGCAAGTTGCGTGCGGCGAAGTTCAACGACAGAGTATTGCCCGACCACACCAGGCCCTTCTTGATCACCAGATCCAGCGAGGTGCCGGGCTTGTCGATGTAATCCGGTTGCCCCGGCCGACCACGCGCGGACACCCGCTCGCCGACATAGTTGGCGATCAAGGTGGCCTGGCTGTGGGTGCTCTCGCTTTCCACACCGATCTGCAGGTTGGCGATGTCATCGGACTGCCCCTGCAAGGCCGAGCCATCGCGGATGAACAAGGTCGCCTGCACCGGCGCGGTGAAGCCGAACGGCTGCACGGTGTCGCCATCGCTGGCACTCACCTCCGACTTGGTGCGCGTGTAGTTGCCGGACACGAACACCCGCTTGTCGCCCCACCAGTCGGCCGCGATCGGCAGGTCCAGATATTTCTTGGCCTCCAGCTCGATGCCGTACAAGGTGGCCTCGGGTGCATTGATGAAGCTCTGCACGATGCCGCCGCCGGGTGCATCGTTGACGATGGCTTCGATCGGCTTGTCGATGCTCTTGTAGAACGCGCCGACGGTGAAATACTCGCCCGGCTCGAAGAACCACTCGTACCGCGCATCCAGGTTGACCAGCTCGCTATCGACCAGGAACGGATTGCCGAAGAACTGGCGGTCGATGTCCGGGTCCAGATACTGCTGCGGCGCCATCTCGCGGAACTGCGGGCGCGCGATGGTCTTGGATGCACCAAAGCGTAGCTGCTGGTTCTCGGCAAAGTTCCAGGTCACCGTGGCCGATGGCAGCGCGTAGCTGTTCTCCAGCGGTGCGACGCTGTCCTGGCGCACGCCAGTGAAGATGTCGTACGGATGCACCGCCTGCGTGGCGTCTTCGTAACGCACACCGACGGTGGCGCGCAGGGTCGGCACGATCTCGCCCTCGGCCTGCAGATACGCCGCCTTGACCTTCAGGGTCGCATCGTACGCGGCCGCACCGAAGCTGCCGGTGGTCTCGCGCAGGCGCAGCAGATCGTTGCTGAGGTTGTAATCGGAGATCAGGTAATCCACACGCTGGAACTGGTTGTAGAACGGCAGCGGGCCGTCCAGCGCCAGGAAGCGGAACTCGCGGCTCCACGCGCTGCGGTCGTTGTCCAGATAGGCCAGACCGCCCTTGACGGTGAAGTCGTGCTCGATCGGCAAACGCCAGGTCACATCCACCCCGCCGCTGGCCACCTTGTCGTCGACCTTGCTGAAGCGGGTGTAGTTCTGCACGCGCGAGGCATCGTGCGCCCAGTAGCCATCCAGCAACTCGTAGCGAATGCCGGTTTCGTACGGCACATCGCGGCTGGCATTGGCCACCGCTGCGCGCCATTCGATCTTGAGATCGTCGTACTCGCCGAACGCGTGCGTGCCGCGCAGCTGGTTGTTGATCAGCTGGCGCTCGTACCACTCGGTGTTGTCGTCGCGCACATCGAAACCGGCCAGCTCATCGCGGCCGGCACGGCTGCGTGCCACCTTCAAAGCATCGTGCACATACAAGGTGATCCAGCCGATGGTGTGGCGGCCGTATTCCCAGCCCAGGCCCAGCATGCCGTTGGTGCGCACGTTGTTGCGGGTGGTGGCGAAGTCGTAGTTGGAATTGAACTCGACCGTATCGCCGACAAAGATGCCGTCCTGCTGCTTGCCGGTGCGCGTGCGCCACTCGTTGTCGTAACTGGCCACCGCGATGATGCCCAGCTTGGCCTCGCCCACGTCCATGCTGTAACCGGCACTGCCGCCGACATTGACGTCCGGGGCGATGCTGTCCTTTTCTTGCAGCACATACAGGTTGGCATCGTTCAAGCTGCGCCCGATACGGCGGATGTCCTCGCGCGAGAAACTGCCCAGATCCACGCGCCGGCCGCTCTGGATCGCATCGCGCAACGCGGCAGGCTGCTTGCGGGTGCCATCGTCGTAGCCCCACTCGTCATCACCGGAGCCGTAATAGGTCAGGCCTTTTTCGCCGGTGCTGACGCTGTTGACGCCGCCACCTACAGTCAGCGACAGGAACGGTTTGTCCGGCACCACCATCGACTGCAGATCGATC
This sequence comes from Xanthomonas sp. NCPPB 1826, assembly GCF_056725285.1. Classification (NCBI taxonomy): domain Bacteria; kingdom Pseudomonadati; phylum Pseudomonadota; class Gammaproteobacteria; order Lysobacterales; family Lysobacteraceae; genus Xanthomonas; species Xanthomonas sp. NCPPB 1826. Next base: position 925,441 of record NZ_CM161521.1, on the reverse strand, counting down.
ACGCCGCCGCCGAATTCGCCCGGATAACCGGCCGAATACGTTTTCTGCACGGTCACGCTGGCCAGCACATCGCTGGGGAACAGATCCAGCGGCACCACACGCTGCATCGGCTCGGGGCTGGGCAACGGCGAGCCGTTGAACAATGCCGACGAATAACGCTCGCCCAGGCCGCGCACATACACATACTTGCCGCGCGACAGGCTCAGCCCGGTGACACGCGTCAGCGCCACCGCCGCGCTGCTGTCGCCGGTGCGCTCCATGTCCTCACGGGTGACGAACGATGCCACCTCCGAGGTCTGCAGCATCGGTTCGGGAATGTACTCGCCGCGCACCACGACCTGGTCGAGTTGCTTGGGCGCACTGGTGGCGGTGCTGCTACTGCCGCCGACAGAGCCGGCATCGGTGGTGGTCGACTGCGCCAGCGCAGCGCCGGAAAACAGCAAGGTGGAAATGGAAAGAGACAGGCCCGTCCGCGAGAGACGGGCGACAGCGGAGGTTCGCATCGTGGGAGCCCTGGCAACTGAAAGATGAAGCTGGACGCATCACCAGGCGACCTGATGGCCGCCTGGTGATGCTGTGCCTCAGCAGGGACGATCGGCGGTCAGGCCGCAGGTCCAGCCCTGCCACCAGGTGTCGTTGGCATCGCGCACGCCACCGATGTAGTTCACCTGCTGGAAGAAGCTGCTCACTCCGTTCAAGCCCTGGAAGGCCGGCACGGCGCTTTCGTTTGCGCCATTGACGAAGGTGTTCTGCAACGTGGACACGCCGTTGGCGACGTTGTTGGTGCCGGCCGCGAACTGGGTGGCCGCACGCGCGTCGCTGCCGAAGGCCGTCGGGCAGGCGAAGAACACCGAGTTGAAGGTCCCGAGCGTGTCGGTATCGGCCAGGTTGAAGCACACCAGGCCATCACCAGTGCCACCGGCCGGACGCGTGACGACCGAGTTGTAGAACGCGGCCTGCGTGCCCTGGTTGAGCATGATCGCCGCACCGGCGCGCGCATTGCCCACGTAGGTGAAGTTGGCCACCTTCGGGCGCGAATACGGCTGACGGCGCAGGCTGCTCCACTCGTTCATGCGGTCGCCGCCGCCGGCGCGCTGCACCACGATGCCGAACTGCAGGGCGCCGTTCCAGCCGGCATCGGTATCCAGCGAATCGTCGTCGGCGCCGGTGATCACGATGTGGCTGCCGTTGACGGTGCCACCGAACCATTCGATACCGTCGTCGGAGCTATTGTGGATCTGCACATGATCCAGGCGCGTGCCGCTGCCCACGCCGGCCAGGGTGATGCCCTGCAACTCGTTGTTGGGCGAAATTTCGAAGCCCGAATACATCACCCGCAGGTAGCGCATGGAGCCGCTGTTGTCGGTGGCGCTGTTGCCGCCGTAGAACGCGTTGGTACCTTCCACCTGGGCCTGGCATTCCGGCGTACCGGAGACCGTGGTGCCCGGGCAGTTATTGATGGCCGCGCGGCCCAGCACCACGATGCCGCCCCACAAGCCGATGGTGTTGGCGCTGACCTGACCCTCCAGCGCCTGGCGCGCGGTGAACACGATCGGGGCGGTGGCGCTGCCTTCGGCAAAGATCTGCGAACCGCGGTTGACCACGATGTAGTCGCTACCCGCCGAGCCGAACAAGGTCACGCCCGGCTCGATGGTCAGGATGCCCTGCGTGCTGCCGGCGGCCGGTGCGATGGCGTTGCCGCCGCGGTCAGTGCCCACGTTGACGCGTCCGCTGATCGAATACGCCGTGCCCGCACGTGCCGGCACCACCAGGTTGCCGTTGATGGTGTCCGGCAGCTGGCAGGCGCGCAGCGTGTTGTTGGCGATGGTGCCGACGTTGGAGAAACCGGTCGGGCAATCGGCGGCCGGGCCGGTCGGTGCCGGAGCGGGCGTCGGTGCAGGCGTGGGCGCCGGGGTCGGTGCGGGAGCCGGCGTCGGTGCCGGCGGAAATGCGCCCTCGCCGGGCGAGGCGACACGATCGGCACCACCACCGCAGGCCGACAACGCCAGCGCGGTACCAAAGGTCATGAGAAGTGTCTTGCTGCTATTGCGAACGGACATGCGGCTGATCTCCAGGTCAAAAAAGGTCCGGTATGAAGAGGAGTCGTCAAGAATTGGTTGCGTTCCGCTCACTGCAGTGGCGAGCACGTTCAAGATCCCCGTCACTTTTATAGGGGCTGTCTGTGTCATTTGTCTTACGACGACACAATTGACACATGTCTGCCACACATTGACATGCACTGTAGGGGGATGACGTCGACCCCCATCCCCGCAGCCCTGGGCGACTGGATCATTGCGCAGGCAATGGCCGGCCAGCCGCCCGAACAAGCGCTACAGCCGCTCCTGGATCAGGGCTGGAACGAGCAGGACGCCATCGACGCAGTCGAGGCCCTGCTGCGCGACCACATCCAGCAACACGCGCAGACGCATGGCCTGCCGGCGCCGGTGCGCGTGCCGGCAGTGTTGCAGGACAACGATGCCTCGTTGCTGGATCTGGGCGATCGCCAGGTGCGCGTGCTGGTCAGCCTGCTGCTGCCGCGCGTGGTGGTGCTGGGCGATTTCCTGTCCGATGCCGAGTGCGAGGAATTGATCGCACTGGCACAGCCACGCCTGGCGCGTTCGCGCACAGTGGACAATGACAACGGTGCGCAGATCGTGCATGCCGCGCGCACCAGCCACAGCATGTGCCTGCAGCTGGGCCAGGATGCGCTGTGCCAACGCATCGAAGCACGCATCGCCCGCCTGCTCGACTGGCCCGTCGACCACGGCGAGGGACTGCAGGTGTTGCGCTATGCCACCGGCGCCGAGTATCAGCCGCACTACGATTACTTCGACCCCGCGGCCGCCGGCACGCCGGTGTTGCTGCAGGCGGGCGGCCAACGCGTCGCATCGCTGGTGATGTATCTCAACACGCCCGAACGCGGCGGCGCCACGCGCTTTCCCGATGCGCACCTGGACGTCGCTGCGGTGAAGGGCAATGCGGTGTTCTTCAGCTACGACCGCCCGCATCCAATGACACGCAGCCTGCATGCCGGCGCACCGGTCCTGGCCGGCGAAAAGTGGGTGGCGACCAAATGGCTACGCGAACGCGCGGTGCGCATGCCCGGCTGAGAGCGAAGATTGAAAGCTACGCAGTCGCTGTGGACGAGCATCGCGCACTGCTGTCAACGTTGCACACCGACCATCGCCACCGGTCCTTGCAGCAAACTCACAGCGTCAAGGACAAGCGCACCAGAGAGTTTGCTCACTGCTTTACTGAGAGCTATGCACACCGACCATCTCGACGGGTCCTTGCCCGCTCACCGTCGCGGGACCTTACGCGGCATGGATGCCGCGTAAGAGCCTACATGGACGTACTTGCGGCGTGTCCTGCGATGGTGGGCGGGCAAGGGCCCTGCAGCAAACTCACAGCGTAGAGAACACCGCACCAGAAAGTTTGCTCACTGCTTTATTGAGAGCTATGCACACCGACCATCTCGACTGGTCCTTGCCCGCTCACCGTCGCGGGACCTTACGCGGCATGGATGCCGCGTAAGAGCCTACACGGACGTACTTGCGGCGTGTCCTGCGATGGTGGGCGGGCAAGGACCCTGCAGCAAACTCACAGCGTCAAGAACACCGCACCAGAGAGTTTGTTGGCTGTTTTTATTGAGAGCCATGCACACCGACCATCTCGACAGGTCCTTGCCCGCCCACCGCCGCGGGACCTTACGCGGCATGGATGCCGCGTAAGAGCTACAAGGACGTACTTGCGGCGTGTCCCGCGAGGGTGGGCGGGGCAAGGGCCCTGCAAAAAAATCGCAGACCAGCCGCTCTACAACAGATCTACCCGCGCGACCCAAACATGCGCTTGTCCATCCCCAACATCACCAACCGCAGTGGCGTCCACGCCAGGCACAGGCCGGCGAGGATGCCCAACGTGTCGGCCAGCGCATCGTACGGATCTGCGCTGCGGTTGGTGGTCAGTGCGCCTTGCGCGATCTCGATGCCGATCCCCAGCAGCACCAATCCGAACGCCGCAGACAACAGCGCGCGGCGGGTGGCGAACAGCTGCACCGCCCCCCAGCACAACAGCGCGAACGTCAAAAAATGCTCGGCCTTGTCGCTGTTGGACGGCAGTTCCGGAAACTCTGGCGGCGGCCCCATGCATACCGCAATCACCACCAGGATTGCGGTGATCCACAGGCCGACCCACAACCGCGGCCGCTGGAATGGACGCAGCGCCGGACTCACAACCGCCATGTGAGATCGCCCGCCAGAAATGCCGGCGCAAAATCGACGTCGCGCGCAAAACCCATCACCTGGAAGCGCTCGCCCATTTCGCTGGGCAAGGTCAGCCGCTTGATCTGCTCACGCAGCCGCATGCGCCCTACTTCGTCGGTGCGCGTGTCGGCCTGCGCCAGCAACGCATCCAGGCCGTTGCCGAGCAGAAAGCTCGCCTGCGTGCAGTAGCCGGCCAGTTCGAAACCGGCTCCGGTGCCGGCTTCGGCCAACGCGGTGAAGTCCACCGACGCAGTCAGATCCTGCAGGCCCGGCCAGCGATACAAATCCTCATGCATGCGATGGCGATAGAACGCGCGCAGGGTGCCGTCTTCGCGCTGCGCACGATAGAACTCGCCGCGCGGGTAACCGTAATCGACGAACAACATCGCGCCGCGCTTCAGACCGCCGGCCACCGCCTGGATCCAGTAGGGCAACTGCGGCAGCAACTCGGAGCGATAACCATCGGCGAAGGGCTGCTCCAGATAGCGTTCCAGATGCCGCACCGCTGCGCCCAGCAAGGCATCGGCCGGCTGCTCGCCGCGCGCGAATTGCTGCTGCGCATCCAGCACCACGGTTTCTTCATACACCTCGCCATCGCGCAGCGTGAAGCGCGGCGTGGGCAATGCGTCGATCACTTCGTTGGCGAACAGCACCCCGTCCCAATCGTCCGGGAACGGACCGTCCAGCCACTCCACCAGATCAAACACCGGCGGGATCAGGCTGCGTCCCAACCGCTCGCGCTGACGCTCGCGCAGGTCGGCACTGGGCTCCAGGATCGCGTAACGCTCCGGCAGCGCATCCAGCTCGAGCAGGCGCTTGAGCGTGACTTCGGCAAAGGCACCGCTGCCGCCGCCCACTTCCAGCACGCGCGCCTGCGGCCCGAGCTGCTGCAGCACCGGTGCCAGCGCACCGGACACGGTGGCCGCGAACAACGGCCCCAGTTCCGGTGCGGTGACGAAATCGCCAGCCTCGCCGAACTTGCTGGAGCCGGCGCTGTAATAGCCCAGACCGGGCGCGTACAACGCCAGCTCCATGAAACGCGAGAACGGAATCGCACCACCGGCGGCGGCGATCTCGGCGCGCAGATGCGCGGCCAGCCGGTCGCTATGCGCCAGGGCGTCCGGATCGGGAGTAGGAAGGTCGGCGTGCATGCGGGCACCGGTTGCGGGGACAATGCACAGGATAGCCGAGCCCTTTGCAACGCCGAGCGAGTACGCCATGACAGACAGTTCCAAGGTGGTGTTGATCACCGGTGCAGGTCGCCGGATTGGCGCGCAGATCGCCACCACGCTGCATGCGGCCGGCTACCGCGTTGCCCTGCATGCGCACCGCTCCGGCGAGGCGCTCGGCGCGCGCGTAGCGGAGCTCTGCGCCCTGCGCACCGGCAGCGCGCAGGCCTTGCATGCCGATCTGCGCTTGCCGGAGTCGCCGGCACAGCTGGTCGCCGACTGCATCGCCGCGTTCGGCCGCCTGGATGGCGTGGTCAACAATGCCTCCGCGTTCTACCCCACCGCGCTCGGCGCAGCGACAGCCGCGCAATGGGACGAGTTGTTCGCAGTCAATGCACGCGCGCCGTTCTTCATCGCCCAGGCTGCCGCCGCGCAGCTGCGCCATCATCGCGGTGCCATCGTCAACATCACCGACCTGCACGCGCAGCAGCCGATGCGCAATCACCCGCTGTACGGCGCGTCCAAGAGTGCGCTGGAAATGCTGACCCGCTCGCTCGCGCTGGAACTGGCACCGGAGGTGCGCGTCAACGCGGTCGCGCCCGGCGCGATCCTGTGGCCGGAAGAAGGCAAATCAACAGCGGCCAAGCAGGCGCTGCTCGCACGCACGCCGCTGGCCCGCATCGGCACGCCCGAGGAAATCGCCGAGGCGGTGCGCTGGCTGCTGGACGACGCCGGCTTCGTCACCGGCCACACCCTGCATGTGGACGGCGGCCGCCAGCTCAGTTGAGCTGCAACGGCGCTAGCGCGCCACATCCAGCGCCGGGGCCGCGTCCAGCGCCACCGTCGTGAACGCGATGCCGTGCTGCGGATGCGCCTGCCACAGCGCGGCCAGGGTCTGCCCGCTCAGCGGATCGACAAAGTCGGGCGCGATATCGGCCAGCGGCTTCAACACGAAGGCATGCTTGAGCTCGGGCCGCGGGATGCGCAGATGCCCGGGGCCTTCGATGATGCAATCGCCGAAGAACACCACATCCACATCCAGGGTGCGGTCGCTGAAACGCGGGCCGCTGCGATCGCGGCCGTGCGCATCTTCCAGCGCATGCAGCCAGTGGTCCAGCGCAGCCAGATCCATGTCCGTGTCCAGCGCCACGGCGTTGTTGACGAAGTCCGGCCCGTCGAAGCCCACCGCCGGCGTGCGATACGCCGGCGAGACGGCAAGCTGGCCGAAGCGTGCGCGCAAGGCATCGACGGCCAGGCGCAGGTAATGGGTCGGCTGGACGTTGCTGCCGAGGCTGAGAAGCACGGTGGTCATGCGTTATTCGCGCATGCGGCCAGCGTGGGCGTCAACTGTTGCAATCGTGCCGCACCTGAGCCTGCCCGCCCGCAGCGCGCCAGACCCTGGCCTCAGGCCACTTCCAGCGCATGCGCCACCGCGCGGAACACCCGGCGCATTTCCAGTGGTTTGCGCAGCACATGCACCGGGATATCCGGCGGGAAGTGCGAACGTTGCAGCGGCGCGCCGACATCCTCGAGCACGATCGCCGGGCCGTGATAGCCCAGCTCCTGCATGCTCAACAACACGCTCACCGCCGAGAGCTGGATGATGTCGCTGTCGATGATCACCAGGTCCGGCATCGCGTGCTGCTGCACCAGCTGCAGCGCCGCCGCACCATCGGTGGCCAGCTGCGGTTGATAGCCCTGGCTGGACAAGGCATTGCCCAGCAGCGACAGGCGCGTGGCCTCGCCATCCACCAGCAGGATGCGCTGCCCATGCCCCAAGGCCAGCGGCGGCTCGGTGTCGGCAATCGTCACCGCGGCCGCACGCATCGGCACGATCATGTCGAACCGGGTGCCCTCGCCCAGGCGGCTGTCGACCACGATGCTGCCGCCGTAGCTTTCGACGATGCGCTTGCAGGAAATCAGCCCCAGGCCGGTGCCATCGGCCTTGGTGGTGAAGAACGGACTGAACAGGCGTGCGCGGGTGTCCTCGCTCATGCCCACGCCGGTGTCGGCCACGCTCATGCGCACGCGCGTGCCGTCGTGGCGATCGGCCGACAGGGTCAGCATCCCGCCGCCCGGCATCGCCTGGATCGCGTTCAAGCCCAGGTTGAGCAGGCACTGCTGCAACTCGGTGTAGTTGGCCTCGATGGTCAGATCCAGCGGGATCGTGTCCATCTGCAGGCGCACGCCGTCGGGCAGGCTGCTCTTGAGCAGCATCTGCACGGCCTGGAACAGGCTGGCGATCGACACCTGCTCGCGCGGCTTGTTGGAGCCACGCACGAACGAGAGCATCGACTCGGCCATCTCATGTCCGCGCCGGCCGCACTCGGCCACCACGTTGGCCAACTGGCGCAGTTGCGGATCGTCGGTGCGTCCGGCCAGCAGGTCGGGCACGATCAGCAACGGCTGCAGGATATTGCGCAGGTCGTGGCTCAACCCGGCCGCCAGCATCGCCAGGCTTTCCAGCCGCTGCGCGCGCATCAGCTCGCTCTCCACGCGCTGGCGTTCCAGGTCGGCGCGCGCCTCGCGGATCGCACGGATGACCGCGCTCGGCAGGCGGGTCGGGTTGTGCTTGATGATGTAGTCGTTGGCACCGTCCTGCAGCGCCTTGACCGCGGTCTCCTCGCCCATGGTGCCGGAGACGAAAATGAAGGGCGTGGCGCCGTTCTGGCGCACCAGGCGCAGCGCCTGATGGCCGGAAAAACCGGGCATGCTCAGATCCGACAGCACGATGTCCGGCTGGAATTCATCCAGTGCGGCACGCAGCGACGGCTCGCTGTCCACACGCTCGAACGCCGCATCCAGCCCGGCATCGAGCAGTTGATCGGACAACAGCTCGGCGTCTTCCGGTGAATCTTCCACCAGAAGGATCTTCAGCTGCTCCAGTTTGCCCCCCTCTTGCAGCATGGGTCAGTCCAGCTCCGGTGCCTGATTGATGACCGCCCAGAAGGTGCCGAGCGTCTTGACTGCGTTGAAGAACTGATCCACGTCCACCGGCTTGACCACATAGGCATTCACGCCCAGGTCCCAGCTGCGGGCCAGGTCGCTCTCTTCGCGCGAGGACGACAGGATCACCACCGGCAGACGCTTGAGCGACTCCTCGCTGCGGATCTGCTTGAGCACTTCCAGCCCGTCCAGGCGCGGCATCTTGATGTCCAGCAGCAACACCGCCGGCAGGCCTTCCTCGCGATCGGCGAAGATGCCCCGACGCAACAGATAGTCCATGGTCTCCACGCCGTCCTCGACGTGCACGATGGGATTGGCCAGGCGAGCTTCGCGCAGGGCGTCGACGGCCATTTCCGCATCGGCCGGGCTGTCTTCTGCCAGAAGAATGGTACGGATGGCGGTCATACATTGAACTCTTGGTTGGGCGCTTCAAGCGCAGGTGGAAGCACAAAATAGAACGTGGCGCCTTCGTCGACCGCGCCTTCGGCCCAGACCCGGCCGCCGTGGCGCGTCAGCACGCGCCGCACGCTGGCCAGGCCGATACCGGTCCCGGGATATTCGCTGGCCTTGTGCAGGCGCTGGAACACGCCGAACAACTTGGCGCTGTATTCCATGTCGAAGCCGGCGCCGTTGTCGCGCACGCTGAACTGGTGGCCGCCGTCGGCCATCGGCGTATAGGTGACCTCGATCCTGGCCACCTCGCGCTTGGTGCTGTATTTCACCGCATTGCCGAGCAGGTTCATCCACAGCTGGCGCATCATGTTCTCGTCGGCCACCAGCACCGGCAACGGCGCGATATGCCAGTCCACACGGTGGCCAGTGTTCTCGCTCTGCACGTTGGAATCCAGGATCGCGCGGGTTTCCGACACCAGCGACTGCATGTCCACCGCCTGCAACCGCAGCGCGCTGCGGCCCAGGCGCGAGTACACCAGCAGATCGTCGATCAGCGACGCCATGCGCCGCGCTGAACTGCTGATCACTTCCATGTAGTGACGCGATTTCTCGTCCGCCGCATCGCCCAGGTGGCGCGCCAGCTTGTCGGAGAATCCGGCCACATGGCGCAGCGGCGCGCGCAGATCGTGCGAGACCGAATAGCTGAAGGCTTCCAGTTCGCGATTGACCTCCGACACCTGCTCCACCTTGCCTTCCATCTGCCGGTTGAGCTCCTGGATGCGCAGCTGCGAGGCCTTCTGCAGGCTGATGTCGCTGACCGTCATCAGCACCACGTCTTCGTCGCTGGTGTCCGGCAACGGCATGCGCCGCGCGTTGATCAACATGGTGCGCAGCACGCCATCGGCGGCGCGCTGCTCGTGTTCGTAGTCCCACAACTCGCGGCCGCGCAACAACACATCGGCCAGACGCTGATGGATCTGCGCATCGCGCCACACGCCCCCGCCCACGTCCTCCAGCGGCATCGATTCGTTGCCGCGCTCGTCCAGCCCGTACAACTCGGCAAACGCCGGGTTGTGCAGCAGGATGCGCTGGCCGGAATCCAGCAGCACGATCGGCTCGCGTACGGTCTGCAGCACCGACGACGCGCGGCCGTTGGCGCGCAGGTATTCCTGTTCGGCGGCCAGGCGGCGACGGATCTGCCGCTGCAGCAACCAGGTCACCGTGCCCAGTAGCAGCAACTGCACCACCAGCGTGCCCCAGCTCAACACCGCGTAATGCGCGCGTTCGGTGTCGGCACGCGCGTTACGCAACTCCAGCAGCTTGCCCTCGGCATCCTGCAACTCGTCGATCAGCACGCGGATCGGGTTGTTCAGGGTCATGTCGTTGATCAGCAGACGGATCTGCTCCGGCGCGGTGGTCACCGCAATCCGCTCGGCCAGCAACAGGCGCCGCTCGATCGTGCTCTGGATGCGCCCCATCCGCACCTGCTGTGCGGGGTTGTCCTTGGTCAGCACGATCAGCCGCTGCACCGCGGCCAGCGACTCGCGCCGGCCGCGCCGCATGCGCTCCAGCAGGGCCGGGCGCTGCACGCCATGCGAGCGCATCAAGGCCGCCGATTCGGTGTCGCGCATCGCCGCTTCCAGGCGCTGGGCGGTCTCCTGCACTTCCTGGCTATGCGACACCCATACCGCGGCCTGGTTGGCGTTGTGCGCCATCTGCTGCAGCAGCAACGACGGCACCACCACAATCAGGAACACGGCAACTGCCAGTAACGGCAGGCGCCAGCGATCCCATCTGTCTTCTTGGACCGTTGTCTGCATTGCTAGGTCGGTATCCGCTCGCTGCCAGGGCCCCGAAGGCAAGTCGGCATTGTCTCCGATCAGGCCCAGGATGAGATTAACGATTCAGCCTGATCACTCCCACGGCGACATAGCTGAATGGGCATATCATAAGTGCAGTAAACGTGAAAATGGTGCGAGCGCGTCACCCGCCTGTCGGCTTGCCTGAGGTCGCGCACGGGCAACAAAAAAGGCGCACTCCGTGGAGTGCGCCTCGTGCTCGGTTCAGCCGCCTCGCCTCGGCTGGCCCGGCATTTGCTACCGCTGCAATTACATCTTTGCAGCAACGACCTTCAGGCCGGTGGACTTGACGCTCTTGACGCCTTCGATGCCCTTGGCAACTGCCACGGCCTTGTCATGCTCGGCCTTGGTGGCAACCGTGCCGGTCAGGGTGACGATGCCGTTCTTGGTCTCGACCTTGACGTCGGTGCCCGACACATTGTCGGTGGCCAGCAGATCGGCCTTCACCTTGGTGGTGATCCAGGTATCGGTCACCGGCTTCTTGGATTCGTTGATGTTGTCGGCAGCGTGATCCTTGTGCGCAGCGTGCTCCTGCGGCGCAGCGAATGCCTGCGAGGCACCCAACGTCAGACCGAGCGACAGCGCCAGGGCCAGCAACTTGCGTGCATGTGTGATGTTCTTCATCGGATGTACCCTCCTGTGAATGTGGCGGCAGTCTGCAGTGGCGCTCGTCGTGCACACGTGACTGCCGGATGCAGGGGTTGTGAACCCGGCGCACACGGGTGGGTGCAATACCATGCAGGCCTCCTCCGTCGTTGCGATGAACCGTTTTCAATGCCTAAACCGTTCAATCTGGCCGTCGTCGGCTATGGCTATGTCGGCCGCACCTTCCATGCCCCGCTGATCGCCGGCACCCCGGGCCTGGCCCTGCACAGCGTGGTGTCGTCCAAGCCGCAGCAGGTACAGGCCGACTTTCCCGATGTCGCCGTGCTGGCCGATCTGGAAACGGCACTAGCCGATCCGGCGCTGGATGCGGTGGTGCTGGCCACCCCCAACCAGACCCATGCACCCTACGCGTTACAGGCCCTGGCTGCCGGCAAGCATGTGCTGGTGGACAAACCCTTTGCACTGGACGCCGCACAGGCGCGCGAAGTGGTGGCTGCTGCCGCCGCGGCCGGGCGCATCGTCAGCGTGTTCCAGAACCGGCGCTGGGATGCGGACTTCCTCACCGTGCGCCGGCTGATCGACGAAGGCCAGTTGGGCGAGGTGGTGGAATTCCACTCGCATTTCGACCGCTTCCGGCCGCAGGTGCGCGACCGCTGGCGCGAAAGCGACATCCCCGGCGCCGGCCTCTGGTATGACCTGGGGCCACATCTGCTCGATCAGGCGCTGCAGTTGTTCGGCACGCCGCAGGCGATCGGCGCGGACCTGCAGCGCCAGCGCAGCCAGGCGCGCAGCGACGACTATTTCCACGTCACCCTGCGTTACCCGCGGCTGCGCGTGATCCTGCATGCCGGCTCGCTGGTGGCCGACAGCGGCCTGCGCTTTGCCGTGCATGGCACCCGTGGCAGTTACCTCAAGCACGGGCTGGATACCCAGGAAGACCAGCTACGCGCCGGACGCCGCCCCGGTACCGCCGGTTGGGGCGTGGACCCGCTTCCGGGCACGCTGACCCGCGTCGACGACGAAGGCCGCGTGCACACCCACCAACCCGACACCACGCCGGGCGACTACCGCCAGTGCTACGCCGCATTTCGCGATGCCCTGGCAGGGGCCGGCCCGGCACCGGTCAGCGGTGCCGACGCGGTGCAGGTGATGGAACTGCTGGAACTGGCGCAACGCAGCGCCGCCTCGGGCCAGGTGCAATGGCTGGAAGGCGCAAGCGCGGCTTCGCGCGGCTGATGCACGGCCGGGCGCCGATATAGGCGCCCAGCTGATATTCGGCATCGGCAATGGCGCGCCCGCGCCCTGCGGTGCCACGTCCGGGCACCGCGTCAATGCGCACTGCCATCAGTCAGCGCGCACGCCGGCAGTCGCCCGACACAGACGCGATGGAACAGGCCTGCACTGCGCGCCCGACATGCAGGCGCGCAGGCGTCGGCGATCGCTCAGACGTCCTTGCTGCCGATCGTCGGCGCGGCTTCCGTGGTGGTCTTGACCGCATGACCACCGAACTGGTTGCGCATTGCGGCCAGCAGCTTGTCGGTGAACGAATCCTTGTCGCGCGAGCGCAGCCGCTCCATCAGTGACAAGGTGATGATCGGCGCCGACACTTCCAGGTCGATCGCTTCGGCCACCGTCCAGCGCCCTTCGCCCGAATCGGCCACGAACGGTGCGATACCGGCCATGGTCGGATTGTGCGCCAGCGCATCGGCGGTGAGATCCAGCAACCACGAACGCACCACGCTGCCATCGCGCCAGATCTCGGCGACCTGGTGCAGGTCCAGCGCAAAGTCGGTCTTGTGCTGCATCAACGCAAAGCCCTCGGCATAGGCCTGCATCATTCCGTATTCGATGCCGTTGTGGACCATCTTGGTGAAGTGGCCGGCGCCGCTCGGGCCGACGCGGCCCCAGCCCTTGTCCGCTGCCGGCGCCAGCGTGGCCAGGACCGGATGCAGGGTGGTCACCGCCGCTTCGTCGCCGCCGACCATCAGGCTGTAGCCTTCCTGCAGGCCCCAGACGCCGCCGCTGGTGCCGCAATCGACAAAGGCGATCCCACTGGCATGCAGCAGCGCGGCGCGGCGTTGCGAATCCTTGTAGTACGAATTGCCGCCATCGATGACGATGTCGCCGGCCTGCAACAGCGGCAGCAGCTGCGCCAGGGTGTCGTCGACGATCTTGCCCGCCGGCACCATCAACCACACCACGCGCGGGCTCGGCAGCGCGGACACCAGCGCGGCCAGCGCATCGGCAGTGACAATGCCCTTGGCCTGCGCACTGCTACGCGCGGCTTCGCCCGGATCGTAGCCATGCACGCGGTGTCCGCCGTGCACCAGGCGCTCGGCCATGTTGGCGCCCATGCGGCCCAAACCCACCATACCCAGTTCCATAATCGCTCCTCATGATCTGATCAGTGCAGGGTGCCACGCCCGGCGTACGCTGGCGTGGCGGAATTCTCAATGGATTGTTCCGCCGCGGTGCCGGCGCCGCACTGGTGCAGCTGCCAGTCGATCCAACGCCAGTACAAGGTGCTGCGCAGATTGTGCAGGGTCAGGTCGATGGCATACGGCGTGCGCGGATTGCGATCGAGCAGGCGCGCCACGTGGTACCCGATCGGCTTGATGCCCTTGGGATGCACGTACACCAGAAAGCCCTGGTAGAACGGGTCATCCAACAGGCCTTGCAGCATTTGCAGGCGTGCCTGCTGCTGCGGATCGAGCGTGGCGCGAAGCGCGGCATCGCGCTCGTACAGCAGCCGCTCGAAACGGCGCTTGCCCGGCCCGCGCAGCTCCCTGGCCAGCTCCCAGATCTGCCGGTTGAGCGCGTCGTAGTGCGCAAAGCCGCCGTGCTGCGCCAGCGCCTGCGCCGCCGCATCGCTGACGTCCACCACCACGAAGTTTTCGGCCTGGTTGTGGATGTCGTCCAGAAACGACTTGTCGAACACATGCGCGATAAACCCCGGCGCGCCGACAAATGCCTGCCGCCCCAGCTGCGCGGTCCTGGCCGCCTTGCCGTCGGCGAAGAACTCGCCGGCATGCGCACCCAGCAGGATGCTGTCGGTGTCGTGCAGGGTCAGAAACGTGCCGATCGACAACTCGCCCGAGGTGAACACCTGATCGAACCCGGCATCGCCGTACAACTCGCGCTGGGTGGCCAGCTGGGCCACCTGCCGCCCCACCCCGCATTCGGAACGCACCTGGCCGCGATAGAACGCATCCAGCGCCTGCGCATTGCTGCCGCGCGGTTGATGGCCGCGCCCGAAACTGCGAAAGCCGCTCCAGCCCTGCGAGGCCGCGCCACGCCAGCCGAATCCGATCCAGCCCAGCTGCAGCGCCGAAAACCGGTAGCCCGGGTTGTCCTGTAGCTGCGTGGTGGCACGCCGCGTCGCCGCACTGAGCTCGAACGCGTACGCGCATTGGGTGGCGCTATCATCCAGCAAGGCCTTGAGCGCGGCGCCGCGTTGCTGCGCGTTCCAGCTGGCCGGCAGCGTCAGCTGCAGATCGCCGGCCGCACGTGCCTGCGCAAGCGAGCCGCGCGTACACGGCTCGCCGCGCTGGATCACCGGCGCACTCACCGCAGCGCTGCGAATATCCCACCCTAGTCGCCGCAGCAAGGCATCGACGCAGTCCACAGACGCCTTGCGCGCGGTCTCGCTCGGCGTGGCTGCGGCGGCCTGCAACAGCTGCACACCGAGCAATGCGGCCGCGCATAGACGCACTACAATGCGGGAGCGCGGTTCGGGCCGCGCAGATGCGGATGCAGACGCACGCTGCCTCAATCCCGTCCACAGCCGCAGGCGGGGCTTCTGTAACGCACTCATCGGTACAAGGTGATGTAGATCGGCAGCAAGGTGCTGCATCCTCAGACGTAGAAAGCCCCGGCAGGACCGGGGCTCGCAGGATTCACTGCATCAGGTTCAGCGGCGTTCGCAGACGCGCTCGACCTGACGGTTACCGTTGGCTTGCTGGCGGTTGCCCTGGATGGTGCGGCCCGCTGCACCGCCGGCAACTGCGCCGGCCACGGTTGCCAGCTTCTTGCCATTGCCGCCGCCAACCTGGTTGCCGAGCAGGCCACCGATGGCCGCGCCGGCAACTGTGCCACCGATGCGATTGGGATCGGTCGAGTTCTTCTGCACTTCGACATTGCGGCAGCGCACGCGCGTGCCATCGCCGAACTTGCGGCCTTCATCTGCTTCGGTATAGCGCTGCTGGTGCGAACGCGTTTGCGCCTGCGCCAGGGTGCTCGTCGCCATCAACGCGATCAGGGACATACCCACAAGGGAATTGCGCATCTTCATCGTCTGTCTCCATCTCGCCCCTTGGCGAGTCATGGTTGCACTTTCGCCACTTGGTCGAGAACGCAACGTGAAGCGTGCAACCGGCTATTCAGGCTTTGGAGCAGAGCCTGAATCGCTCCGTCATGGCTGGGTTGCTGGCTCGGTCTGCGGCACCTGGGCTGGTGTCGGCGGCGGGTCCTGCGCCTCTACCGGCAATGGCGCCACTGGTGGCTGTTCGACAGGTGTTGCGGCAGGTTGCGGCGCAGCTGTTGCTGGCGTGGCGGGAGCAGTGGCCGCCTCGCTGGCCTGAGCGGCCGCAGGCACCGGAGCCGGTGCTTGTGATATCGCATGCGCCGGAGGCGGAGCAGCAGTTGCAGGTGCAGGCACCGCTTCGGTCACCTTGGGCAGATACGAATTCAGACGGTCGAAGAAGCGTTTGTAGAAGGCCGCGTCCTGCACCGTGGTGCTGGACACGCGCACCAGCGAATCGCCGCTGCTCCCGACCGGCAACGACAACGAACCAAGCACGCCGACACCGACGCTGGCCGAGGTCGAACTCTTCTTCAGCGCGTAACGGTCCTGCAATGCGCTGACGAACACCTGCGCCTTGCCGCCGTCCTGCGTGGCGCAGGAAATACGCAGATTGAGTTGTTCGCTCTGGTCCGCTTCCTTGAGCTGGAAGTTCTTGCTGCCTTCCACCGCAGCGGCATCGGCACGCGTCACCGCATAGCCCTGGCTCAACAACACCCGGCGCGCGGCTTCGCAGGCCTGCGGCGAGGTGGAGGCCACACTGCGCGAGTAGGTGTCGTCGGAATTGAACGACTCGCGCATCAGCATGGTGTCGCCCTTGCTGCCGCCGCAACCAGCCAGGGTTGCCAGCGCGCCAAGCAGGGCACCGCGCGCAATCAGGGAAGAACAAGACATGGAGACATTCCGGCATCCAAAACCGGCACAGAGCATAGCCGCAACCGGTGTGCGCGCGGCGTCGCGTGGCCGATCAGGGCAACGGCGGTTCATCCGCTGGCAGTTGCAGGTCCAGCTGCAGGCGGGCGCCGTCTGCGCCGATGCGCTCGGCGCGCAGATAGTGGTGCGCACGCACCGCCGCCAGCGCGACCGGCGCCCGGCATGGCTCGCCCCACAGGCTCAAGGCAAATCCCTGCGCCTGCAGCCAGGCGGTGAGGCGGTCCCAGAGCGGCTGCTCGGCCTGCAGGATCAGGTCCAGATCCGCCGGCCCCTCCGGCACCGACTCCGGCGCCTGCAGCCAGCGTGCGTAGCTGCCGTGCACCTGCACCGGCAGGCCGTCTGCGCGTAGCGCCTGCAGCAGCAGCGCTGCCTGCTGCAGGTCCAGCCGCGCACGACAGTGCTGGAAGATCAGCGCGTACTCGTGGCTGCGATTGCTGTGCGTGCCTGCAGGCGCCAGCGCTGCGCCCGGCCGCCGGTAGCACAGCACCCGCTCCTCGCGCAGGGTAAACAGGCTGGCAAGGATCCGCCCCAGATCCCACGCCTGCGGAATCACCCGCCCGCCGACGACGACGTTTTCCGCCATCGCCACACCGAAGCAATCCACTCGCATCCGCTTGCGCAAGGCATGCAATACCGCCCGCATGCCGGACAGATAGCCTGCGTAATCGGCACTGGCATACAACTGCCCCGGCAACGCCGCACCGCGCCAGTGGCAACCGAAATACGGCACGTTGGTCAGGCACAGATCGATCTCCGCCGCAGGCGCGGTGTCGACCAGCGTGCCGACCACGACCGGCGCCTGCACGCCGTGCCGCTGCAGGCGCGTGCGTGCCAGTTGCGCACGTGCGGCATCGATCTCCATGCCATGCGCGCGACGCCCTTCCAGCGCTGCCGCCAGCAGCGTGCTGCCGAATCCACAGAACGGATCGAACACCTGCGCGCCCGGCACGCTGAAGTGCCGCACGAACGGGCGCATTTGATTCACCCAGCCGCAGTCGCGCCCGCCAAGCGGATCGGCTGCGCGCAGATCCTCGGACAATGCCCAGGACGACTCATCCGGCGCCGGCGTCCACCAGCTGCGCTGATCGAGTTCATCCACCGGCCGGCTCCCACAGCACATCGGCATCCGGGTCCCAGCCCGCACACAGGCGGCCATTGGCGAAGAACACCAGCTTGTAGAGGTCGCCGGTGGCGTGGCGTGCGTGCATGGCCGCGTAGTCGGCGCTTTCGAACACTACTTCCAGGCCGTCTTCGCTGCGCATGCGCAGATTCCAGAAGTAGTAACCCTCGGTCATGCCGTCGGCTTGCCAATGCGACCACCACGGCTGCTGCATGCAGTCCGCCAACAGGCTTTCCATGCCGATGCGATGCTGCGCGATGTAGCGCCAGGTGCCATTGCTGCGGTACGCATCGTCCAGACGCGACAACTCGCGAAAGATCACCTGCGTGGCCCCACAGCGACGCGCCCACGCGATGTAGTGCGCCACGCCATCGGCACAGTCCACGCCGCCCCGCTGCACGATGCAGACCAGCCGCACCGGCACGCGCGCTGCGATGCGTTGCGCCGTCCGCGCGAAAATGGCCGCATCGGCAATGGGCTCGTCGGGTCGAAAGCGCATGATCGCGTCGTTGCCGGCCTGCAGCGGGTGGTGACGCGACAGCTCGATCCACGACAGGCCGAAGTCGACCAGGGCATCAAGCAACTGCGCCCCCTGCGCGCGCGCCAGGCCGGCGCCATTGCTGTACAGCACGCGCTGCTCCACGCACGGGCCGTCGGGCGTCGTCGCCAGGGTCTGCAGCAAGGTCTGCAACCAGTCCGGGTCGTCGGTCATCTCCAGGCCGGACAAGGAATACGACAACGGCACCCCGTGCAGCAGCTGCAACGCAGCGCGCAACTGCGCAAAGTAGTCCGGCCCTGGCCGCAACATCGCTGCCGCCGGGCCACCACGGTGTTGACGCAGGTTTTCCGAACAGAAGCCGCAGCGCGCCGAACATGGCCGTACCGAGGCATACGGGGTCAAGGTGATCGGCAACGCTGCCCGATACGCGCGCTCGCCGATGCGCAACGCATGCCATCGGCTGCTCTCGTCCTGCTGCGGCACGCGCCGCCGCAGGCTGGGCGCGGCGGCGCGCAACCCGGCCAACAGCGGCGATGCAGACCGCAACGAGTCTTCGTCGAGGGAGGCGTCCATGCGGCTAGCCACGCGGCGAACGTCAGCGGCGCGCGGCGTCGGCACGTGCGCGCACCTGCTCCAGGGTCCACTCCTGCTGCATGACGCCGTTCTCCCACACCGTCACCAGCGCATCTTCGCTGTCGGCATGCGCGTCGACTTCATCCAGCAACGCACTGCGATAGCTGCCATCGGCACGGTCGCGCAGCAAGGTCAGCCGACCGCGCTTGCTCTGCTTGCCCTTGTCGGTGATCGGATCCTTGTAGACATCGATCCATTGCCCGTCCACGCGCACGGCCGAGCACTTCAACGCAAACTTCTGGGTGTCGCGGTCCACCTTCTGCAACAGCGCACCGCCCATGCCGAAGGCGACGTTGTCGGCGGCATAGCCGGCTGCGGTGATGCGTTCGAGAATCGCACGCAGCGACTGCGGGTTGATGCCATCGCCCTGGATCACCCGCACATGGTTGAGCACCTTGTAGCCCTTGCCGTTGCGCTGATGGCCGAACGCCTCGTCCAGCAGCAGCAGGCATTGCTCGACCACATCCACCGGGTCGCCCGAATCCGGGCGGATCACTACCGTCGCACCGGAGGCGATCACCTCCTCGCGCAAGGTGGTGCCCCAATGCTCGCGGATCGCGCGATAGATGTCGTAGCTGTCCGAGACCACCGCCACCAGCGAACCGGGGCGCGCGAACTGCGCCAGCATGTTGCGATACGCATCGGCCTCGCGCTCGCGGCCCCAGCTGGTGATGGTGCTGTGCTCGGCAGCGGGAATCGAATATCCGGCTACCGGCGTGCGGTAATGCGCACGCGCCAGCAGCAACGCCGACAAGGTATCGGTGCCGAGGAAGTTCACCAGATGCGCGGCACCGCCCAGCGCGGCCGAGCCAAGGCTGGACACCCCACGCGCGCCGAAGTCATGCAGCTTGAACGGCAACTGCCCTTCCGGATCGTCGCTGGTGCGCTGCAGGTAATCGCGTACCACCTGCTTCACCTGCCAGCTCACCGTTGCCACCGTCACCGGGTACCACACGCGCAACAGCAGCGTTTCCAGGTATGACGGCACCCAGAACGCCTTGGGATCGGTGGATTCGATCGTCATCAACACATTGTGCGTGGGCACGACCGTGCCTTCGGGCACGGCACGGATGCGGATCGGCAGTTGCCCGCCGAGACGATCGACGATGTCGCGCCAGCCGGCCTCGTTGAACGGCTCGCCATGTGCGGCCAGCAAGGCCTTTGCATCGTCGATGTCGGCATGCGTCACCGGCCGGTTGATGGCCTCTTTCAGGATCGACTGCAGGCCGAAGAACACAGTCTGGTCATAGACGCCACCGCGTGATTCGACATAGAAAAACGCCGCATCGGTGCCGGGTGGATACTGCAGCCAATGGCTGGCCTTGTAGCTGTCGGTGTTGAGCAGCAGGTTGTCGAGGTAATGCATGACGGAAGCTCCTTCGCGTCGAATGAACCAGCGGTCTGTCCGCCGGCGGGGAGGCTACGGTTCAAGCCAATCTTGGATTGCGCGCGGACGCATTTGGTGGATGACGGCACGCAATCCTTGTCGGCCTCAGCCGCGACCCAGGAAGAATTCGAGGATATGCAGATGATCTTCGTACAGGCGCAGGCCCATCGCCATGACTTCGGCAAGCGGAATCCAGCGCGCCTTGTCGGCATCGTCGCCGCCGCGCACCGCGGGCAACTCACCGGCCGGAAATTCGAAATGAAATGCATGGGTGATGGTGCGCCCGCGCAGGCTGCGCTCGGGGTGGTCGAACACCTGGCGCCCGCGCAACGAGCCCTTGAGCACCGGCACCGGCACCTTCAGCCGTGTTTCCTCGCGCAGCTCGCGCAGGCAGCCGTCCAGCAGACCTTCGTCCTGGCCGACGAAGCCGCCCGGCAATGCCCACAAACCCTTGCCCGGCTCGGCGCGACGACGCACCAGCAGCACGTGGCCTGAGTGCACCACCACCGCATCGGTGGTGACGAAGGTCGGCGGATACGGCGCATCCTTCCAGGCGGCGCGATATTGCTCGATGAAACGATATTCGGCCACCAGCTGCGCGTAGCTCGGCGAGTTGCGCCGGAACGCTTCCAGCATGTCGTACACCGGCGCCGGCACATTGCCGCGCAGCATCAGCAACCCACCGTGGAAACCGATCTCGCCGGCCTCGAACAGATAGCGGCGCAACTCGGTGGCCGACAGCGTGGCGGTATGTTGCACATCTTCCAGCGGCCACTGCGGAAACTCGCGCAGGTAGTAGCTGCTGGCGTCCTTGTCCATGCCGATCAGGCCGATGCGCGCATCGAGCGTGCCGCCATCGGCCTGTACGGCCTCGGCGACCTGGCGCTGCACCTCGGCAATCCACAGGCTTTCGTTGTACAGATGGTCGCGCAGCGGGCGCAGGATCAGCCGCTGGCTCTCGCCCGGCAACGCAGACTCGATCATCACCGCACGTTCGGCGACGGTCCACGGATTACGAATGGTGCGGGGCGTGTCGGCAGAGCCGATCAACACGATGAGCTTGTTCGCCTTGCCCAGCGCGTGGCGGGCGACGGCGGCGTGGCCGTTATGAAAGGGCTCGAAACGCCCGATAAACACGAGATAGTCGTACTGCGGTGCCATGAGAATCCCTCACGGTTGTAGTAGGCAGCCAGCGGTCTATCCGATGGCTTGATGCAAATGCTACGCCGATGTGCGACGACGTCAAGCGGGCGCGGTATGTCGATGACATTTCGGTCATGCATGCCGATTAGACTCGCCGATTGGTCCTTGAGGAATCCGCCTGCATGTCACGCCTGTCCGTTCGCGCCATCTCACGTTCCCTGTTTGCGGCACTCGCGCTGCTGTGCATCGCCTTGCCTGCGTTGGCTGCACCTGCGCCCGCACCCTTGCGGGTGATGTCGTTCAATGTGCGCGTGCCGGTGGATACCGATGGCGACAAGCGCTGGAGCGTGCGCCGCACGGCGATGGTGGCATTGGTCGAACAAGCGCACCCGGACGTGTTCGGCACGCAGGAGTTGGTGCAGGAACAGGCGCAGTATCTGGCTGCGCAACTGCCTGATTACCGCTGGTTCGGCAAGGGCCGCCGCGGCGACGACAGCGACGAGCACATGGGCGTGTTCTACGACAGTCGCGCGTTGTCGGTGGTGGAATCGGGCGATTTCTGGCTGTCGGAAACGCCACAGGTCCCCGGCAGCAGCAGCTGGAACACCGACCTGCCGCGCATGGTGACCTGGGCCCTGTTCGAGCGCCGCAGCGACAAGCGCCGCTTCTATCTGCTCAACACGCACTTCGCCCACCGCGACCAGGACGAGGCCGCCCGCGAGCACAGCGCGCGCCTGATCCTGTCGCGCATCGCGGCGCTGCCGGCAAACATTCCGGTGGTGCTGACCGGCGACTTCAACAGCGATCCTGACCAAGGCACCTACCGCGTGCTCACCGCTACGCTTGGCGATGCACGCGCTCGTGTTTCCGAGCCGCAAGGCCCGGAAAAAACCTTCCAGGACTTCACCACGCAACCGACCCGTCGCATCGACTGGATCCTGTCCCGCGGCCTGACACCAACACGCTTTTCCACGCTGGATCAGCGTCCCGGCGGTGTATTGCCGTCCGATCATTATCCGGTGCTGGCCGAATTCGCCTGGCCGCGTTGAGCGCGCCGGCGACGTGATGCTGTCCCGATGCCGGCCGCTCTGACGCTACGCAGCTCAGTCGCGTTGCAGCCAATCCACCAGCGCTTGCAGCATGGCCGACGGCGCAGGCTCGCAACGCAGCACGATCGAAAGTTGCCGCGGTGCCCAGGCTGCATCCAGGGGCACCGTGGCCAGTTGATCGCGCACGCATGACCGCTGCACTGCGGCGTGCGGGAGAATCGCCACGCCCATGCCTTGTGCGAGCATGCGGCACAACACGTCGATGCCTTGTACCTTTGCACGCATGCGCACCTGCACGCCGGCGCGGTTCATCTGCACGCGCAGATGCCGTTGCAAGGCGCTGTCGGCGGCCAGTCCCAGCGTGTCCATTCCCGCGAGCTCGCTCAATTGCAGCGTCGCGGCACCGGCCAGTGGATGCGCTGCAGCCATCACCAGCACCAGTCGATCCTCACGGAACGGCAGCACCTGCAGCCCACTGAGATCGGCATGACCCGCGACCACGGCGATGTCGGCGCGTTCCTCGCGCACCGCATCGGCAGCTTCGTCGCTGCCCTGCTCGGTCAATGCCAGATCCAGCTGCGGATGTGCGATGAGAAAATCCGCCAACCGTTCGGGCAGCCATGCCGACAGCGCCGCGGTATTGGCCGCCAGCCGCAGCGTCACCTGGCCACCGCCACCGTAGCCGCCCAGCTCCAGCTGCAGCGCGTCTGCCTGCCGCTGCAATTGCCGTGCGTGCCGCAGCAACACGCCACCGGCCGGAGTCAGGCTAACGCCGCGGCGCCCGCGTTCCAGCAGTACGGCGCCCACCTGCAGCTCCAGCGCACGAATCCGCGCACTGGCAGCGGCCAGCGACAACGCCGCGCGTTGCGCACCGGCAGTAATGCTGCCGGTCTCGACCACCGCGATGAACAACCGTAAATCGACAAATTCCAGATGCATGAGCGCTCCACAAGCACGTGTACGTCAATCGACGTGCACTCGTCGCCGACAAGACAGGTCAGCCAAGCCAAGGGCCTCTGCACGCGCGGCATCCCTCCTTAGCCTTCGGCGCTGCCGAAGCCTGCATCAAACAATCACGCATTGTCTGCCGCGGAACAAGCCCGGATCCTTGGCTGCATGGAGACATTGCACACCCACTGGCATCTGATCGCAGGCGTTTTTTTATTGGCTGGCTGGGTCAAGGGCGTGGCCGGGATGGGCTTGCCGACCGTTGCGATGGGGCTGCTGGGTCTGTGGCTGACGCCTGCCGAGGCAGCGACCTTACTGGCTCTGCCTTCGCTTGTGACGAATGTGCAGCAAGCCTGGGGGCCGGACACGGCGACCCTGTTGCGACGTCTGTGGCCATTGCTGGCCGCCGTGACGCTGGGCACCTGGCTGAGTGCTGGGGTGCTAACAGGCGCCGACCCCAGCCTGGTCCGCGCCGGGTTGGGCGCGCTGCTGGCGCTGTACGCCTTGCTTGGGCTGGCCCGTCGGCACTGGACGATGCAGGCACGTCACGAACCGTGGGCAGGGCCACTGGCCGGGCTGGCCACCGGTCTGTTGAGTGGCGCCACCGGCGTATTCGTGCTGCCATCACTGCCCTACCTCACCGCCCTGCAACTCCCGCCCGAGCTGTTGATCCGCTCCCTGGGCTGGTGTTTCGGCGTGGCGACGCTGGCGCTGGCCAGTGCCCTGGCCTGGCACGGCGCGCTACCCCGCGCGGCGATCGCTCCGTCGTTGTGGGCACTGCTACCCACCGCCATCGGCATGTGGCTGGGTGCCTGGGTGCGCAACCGCATTTCTGCCGAGACGTTTCGGCGCTTCTTTTTCACCACCTTGCTGGTGCTCGGCCTGCAAGGCATCTGGCAGGCCTTGGCGTAAGCCACGTCGGGCGCAATGGAGCGCCGCACGGCCCACAGGTATGGCAGCCGGCAATCGATCATCAGTCAAACCCGCTCGCGCAGTAGTGCCGGACATGAAAGGGTCGCCCAATAAAAACGCCACCGCGATGCGGTGGCGTTTTGCATTGCAAGCTGATCTTGTCGCCAGCTGTTCGGCAGACGATCAGTCGGCCCAACGTCCCGGCGCGGTCGACTGCGGCAGCACCTGCGCCGACAGCGGCTGGTCCTGCGACAGCAGGCCCAGCGCATCGGCGAGGATGGCGGCCGATTCGTGCAGCAACGGATCCGGGCGCTTTTCTGCGGCCTTCTCACGCGCGGTGTCCTTGACGATATCGCGCTCGTTGCCGGTCAGGCCGTCATCGCTGTCTTCGGCAAGCGGGTCCAGCGGCAGCCCCAGCTGCTTGCGCACCTGCTGGCGATCCTTGCGCTGCTGATCCTGCTTCTGACGCTCGGCAACGCGCTCGGCTTCGTTCAACGAAATGTACTTCTTGGCCTTCTCATCGCGGAACTGCTTGACGTCCTCTTCCCACCACTGGAATTCCTTGTCGGTGGCAATGCGTGCGGTATGCAGGCCCTGCAATTTGGGCAGCAGCGGCGCGAAGTTGCCGTACTGGGTGTGCGGTGCGGCGGCAATGCGCGTCCACGGCAGCGCGTTGTCGTAGGTGCTCTCGCCGAACTCGGTGGCATCCACGCTGGCCGGGAATGCGATGTCCGGCACCACGCCCTTGTGCTGGGTGCTGGAGCCGCTGACGCGGAAGAACTGCGCGATCGTCAGCTTGACCTGCCCATAGCGCTGCCCTTCCGCCGCCGGCCAGCGGTCCAGGTCGACGATGTTCTGCACCGTGCCCTTGCCGAAGCTGGTTTCACCGATCACCAGGCCGCGACCGTAGTCCTGGATGGCACCGGCAAAGATCTCCGAGGCGGATGCCGAGCCGCGGTTGATCAGCACGCCCAGCGGACCATCCCAGGCCACCTTGGGATTGCTGTCGCCATTGACGGTGACCCGGCCGCCGGATTCGCGCACCTGCACCACCGGGCCCTGCTCGATGAACAGGCCAGTGAGCTCGATCGCCTCGTCCAGCGAACCGCCGCCGTTGTTGCGCAGGTCCAGCACCACGCCGTCGACCTTGTCGGTCTTGAAGCCGGCCAGCAGCTTGGCAACGTCGCGCGTTGCCGAGGCATAGTCGGTCGCGTTACGACGACGGCCTTCGAAATCCTGATAGAAGCCCGGCAGCTTGATGATGCCGATACGCCGCTCCGGCTCGCTGCCCTTGGCCGGCAGCGTGATGATCTCGCCCTTGGCGGCCTGCTCGGCCAGACGCACCTTCTGCCGAGTCAGCGTCACGGTGCGGTGCTTGCCGTCGATGCCCGACTCGGCCGGGATGTACTCCAGGCGCACCTGGGTGTCCTTGCTACCGCGGATCTTGGCGACCACATCGTCGATGCGCCAGCCGATCACATCCTCGATCGCGCCATTCTTGGCCTGGCCCACGCCGACGATACGATCGCCCGGCTTGAGCGTGCCATCCACTGCCGCCGGACCGCCCGGGATGACCTCGCGGATCACCACCATGTCGTCCTGCTTCTGCAGCTGCGCACCGATGCCTTCCAGCGACAACGACATCTGCTGATTGAAGGTTTCTGCGGTGCGCGGGGTGAAGTAATCGGTGTGCGGATCGACCGCATTGGTGTAGGCGTTGACGAAGAACTGGAATACGTCCTCGCCCTTCAACTGCTTGACCGAATCGGCCAGCGAGACATAACGCTTATCCAGCGTCTTGCGAATGTCGTCAGGCTTCTTGCCGGCCAGCTTGAGGCGCAGCCAATCGTTCATCACCGACTGCCGCCACAGCACGTCCAGCTGCTTGTCGTCTGCCGCCCACGGCACGTCCTTGCGGTCGTACTCGAACTTGTCGGTGCCGGAAAAATCGAAGTCCTGCTTGAGCAGGTCGCGCGCGTACTTGACGCGCTGATCGACGCGCTTCTTGTAGACCGAAAACACCTGGAACGCCGGCTCCAGATTGCCGCCACGCAGCGCATCGCCAACGCCCGTCTGCAACGGCGCAAAGCTATCGATGTCGGCCTGGGTAAAGAACTGTTTGCTGCCGTCCAGGGTTTCCAGATAGCGCTTGAAGACGTCCTTGGACATCGCCTCGTCCAGCGTGCGCGGACGGTAGGCATAGCGGCTGTCGGAGAGCAGACCGTAGACCAGCTTGGTCGCGGTGGCCTGGTCGGGCGTGGCTGCGGCCGGCAACGCCGTGTCGGCGCGTGCGAGCAAGGCCATCGGAGTAGTCAACACCAGCGCCAGCAGGCCGGCCTTCATGGACGTAGAAACGTTGTAGGTCATCGAATGGCTCTCGGCACAGGGCCGACGAAAGAAAGGCGGTGAACGGATCAGACAGCATGACAGTGCCGAAAGTTGCTGGCGTTGTCATCCGCTGGCTGAATCAGCCTAGCGCCGGGCCTGTAGCGGATTGTGAACGCGACCGCACCCTGCCCGCCAAGAGCAGCGGCCGGAGACACCACGACCCTGCGGTGTGCAGGGTCGTGTGGGTCGTTCTAGCTCGAAATCATCGGAGCTACGCGAGGGCGGTCGCGAGCAGTTCGCGACGACATGCACTCGGCATGCGGCCGGCTGCGGCATCAGATGACGCCAGCACCGGCGGCCGCGCCCGCCTGAGCATGGGCGCAGGCGTGATCGACTGGCTTAAGCAGCGACGCCCGCGCCGGCGGCCTGGCGATCGGCGTGATACGAGGAGCGCACCATCGGCCCGGAGGCGACGTGGCTGAAGCCCAGCGCATTGCCGTAGTCCTCCAGCGCCTTGTATTCCTCCGGCGTCCAGTAGCGCATCACCGGATGGTGATGCGGCGTCGGCTGCAGATACTGGCCGATGGTGATCATGTCCACATCGTGCGCGCGCAGGTCGCGCAAGGTGGCCTGAACCTGCTCCATCGTCTCGCCCAGGCCGAGCATGATGCCGGACTTGGTGGCGATGGACGGATGCTGCGCCTTGAAGCGCTGCAGCAGGGTCAGCGACCACTGGTAGTCGGCCCCCGGACGCACGTTCGGGTACAGGTCCGGCACGGTTTCGATGTTGTGGTTGAACACGTCCGGCGGGCTCAGCGCCAGGATCTCCAGCGCGCGGTCCATGCGGCCCTTGCCGCGGAAATCCGGTGTCAGGATCTCGATGCGGGTCTTGGGTGAGCTGACCCGGATGGCCGAAATGCAGTCGACGAAATGCTGGGCACCGCCGTCGCGCAGATCGTCGCGGTCCACGCTGGTCACCACCACATACTTCAGGCCCATGTCGGCCACGGTGGTGGCCAGGCTGGCCGGCTCGTTTGCATCCGGCGGCTTGGGCCGGCCATGCGCCACATCGCAGAACGAGCAGCGCCGCGTGCAGACCTCGCCCAGGATCATGAAGGTCGCGGTGCCGTGGCTGAAGCACTCGTGGATGTTCGGGCAGCTGGCTTCCTCGCAGACCGTGACCAGGCGGTTTTCGCGCAGCTTGGCCTTGAGGTTCTGCACTGCATTGCCGGACGGAATCCGCACCCGGATCCACGACGGCTTGCGCAACACCGGCGCATCGACGAACTGCACTGGCGAGCGGTTGATCTTGTCGCCACCGATCTGCTTGACGCCGGTCTGCAGCGGCGCAGGTGCAGCGGTGTC
Organism: Xanthomonas sp. NCPPB 1826; assembly: GCF_056725285.1. NCBI lineage: Bacteria > Pseudomonadati > Pseudomonadota > Gammaproteobacteria > Lysobacterales > Lysobacteraceae > Xanthomonas > Xanthomonas sp. NCPPB 1826. The sequence continues at coordinate 897,589 of NZ_CM161521.1, read as the reverse complement.
GCCGGAGACGACCTGCAAGGGGATGGAACGGGCGATAGGCTGGGTCATGGCAGTAACGGGCGCTCAGGCCGGAAGCGAAAGGTCGGGCAACGCGGAGACAGGCTGCAAGACGAGACCGAACTGGCGCGCCAGCTGATCGAGCAGCACCGCCTTGACGGCGTCCATCCCAGAGGGGCCGCCCAAGTCTAGCACCGAGGTCACCTGCAGGCCCTGATAGCCACAGGGGTTGATGCGGTGGAACGGCTCCAGGTCCATCGCCACGTTGAACGACAGGCCGTGGAAGGTGCAGCCGCGCCGCACCCGGATCCCGAGCGCGGCGATCTTGGCGCCGCCCACGTACACGCCCGGCGCGCCCTCGCGGCGCTCGGCGACGATATTCCATTCGTCCAGCGTGTCGATCAGTGCCTGCTCGATCCTGCACACGTAATCGCGCACGCCGATCTTGAGCCGGCGCAGGTCCAGCAGCGGATAGACCACCAACTGGCCGGGGCCGTGATAGGTGACCTGGCCGCCGCGATCGACCTGCAGCACCGGAATCTCGCCCGGTGCCAGCACATGCTCGGGCTTGCCGGCCTGGCCCAGCGTAAACACCGGCGCATGCTCGACCACCCACACTTCGTCTGCGGTGGCCTCATCACGCGCATCGGTGAAACGCTGCATCGCACGCCACACTGGCGCGTAGGCCTGTCGGCCGAGGTCGCACAACTGCGCCGGCAGGATGGGCACAGCGCCTTCCACCGCCTGGACCGCTACAGCGTCCACTTCACTTCCGGGTGATCGCGCAGCGCCTGGTGCGCAGCGTCGAACTGCTCGCGGCTCTCGGCGCGGAAGCCGATCTTGACCGAGACATATTTGCCGCTGGACGAATGCTTCCAGCTGATGCTTTCCTCCAGCAGCTCCACACCGGTGGCGGCGAGCAGGCGCGGAAGTTCGCTTTCCAGCCCGCGCTCGGCCGCGCCCATGGCGCTGAGCTCGAAGGTACCGGGAAACTGGAAGCCGTGATCGGGGTTGTCGGTGCTGATTTCCATCCGCCCATTATCGGGACGATGGCGGACAAACCCAAGCCCGCCGTGCGCGGGACAGAACAACCGGGCCGCAAGGGCCCCGTTGCTTCACGCCGTACGCGTCACGCCCAGCGTGGGTCTGGCCAACTGCTTACTTGGACAGTTCCAGCATGGCCGACGACACCCAGCCGCGGTTGCCCATTTCGTCTTCGACTTCCCACATGACGCCTTCCTTGGTGCCGGTCGGGTACAGCATCATGCCCGGCTCCAGCGTACGCACGGCCGCACCAGTGCCCTTGGCATTGCCCAACAGACGCCCTGCGCGGGTCACGGTCACAGCCTGCTGCACATTGGATGCAGCCGCGTTGCCGGACAGACCGCCGAGCTGGGTGACGACGTCGGTGTAAGCCTGCAGATAGGCCAGGGTGATCACCTGCCCGATCTCGGTATTGGCATAACCGCCGGCACCGGCGGCGCCGTAGTCGCCGCCGCTGAAGACGTTGCCACGCGCGCCCCAGCCCAGGTCGGTCTTCTTGGCATTGCCTTCGGCCATGGCGACCTGTTCGGAGGAACGCACATCGGTGATGGTCAGCACCACGTCGGCGGTCTTCTTGTTGAGGTTCAGGCCACCGACCAGGTTGCCGGCATTGCCGCCCATCAGGCCGCCCAGCATGCCGGCAATGGCGCTGCCGCCGGCATTGTGGTTTTGCGAAATGAGGTCCGGCGTCATCACATAGTCGGCTGCGCGGATCTGGCCCTTGCCGACGTTGGAGCGGGCGCGCAGGTCGCCGTTTGCCGCCATGTCGCGCTCGCGCTGCGATGCCGCCATGCCCGCGCCACGGTCTACCAGAGTGAAGCAGCGCGAACGGTTGACGAAGACCTTTATCAGCTTGGACGGCGCCGGCAACTGCTGACCCGACCACCAGTTGACTGCATCCTCCGGCTCGAGCACCGACAGGCTGCCCAGCGGTTTGGCGCACACCGGGATCTGCGCGACGGCCTCCTTGCGCTGATCCTGTGCAGACCCCTTGAAGGCATCCTTCAGTCCGGCCGAGGCCGGCGCGCTGACACTGACCAGTGCAACACCCAACACGCTGGACAACAGCGCTGCGCTCACAGAAATCGTCTTGCTCATATTTGTTCCCCTGACACCTGCGCTGCCGTCGGCAAACGCGATCCGTTGGTGATGAAACGGCCTGAGAAAGGCCGCCGTTCCTTGGGGCTAGTTCCCCCGGAGGCGGATCATATGCCATTCGCGCGGGCTTTTCATGGCCGCCGTACCGCAAATGGAACGGACTGGTGTTCCAGGCTCTGCCGCTGCATCCGGGCGGCTCGGGCATGATCCCGGAGCACATTCACGCGGCGCAGCAGCGGCCGCAGGCACCTTTGCTGAACATCGTCCTTTCCTACCTTTCCAGGCCCTCCATGCTTCGACCGCGCGCGTTGTCCGCTGCCCTGCTGCTCTCTCTTTCCGGGCTGTCGCTGCCGGCCCTGGCTGCCGACCAGTGCGACTCCAGCAGAATGAGCCGGACGCCGCCGGCGGTGAACTTCCGGGTCGACAACGACCTGTTTGGCGGGGAGGATCAGGATCAGGGCTATTCCAACGGCGCGGTGCTGACGCTGGTGTCGCCCAACCTGGTCGACTACACCGACGACCCCTGCCTGCCGCGCACCGCGCGCTGGGTCAACGGCTATCTGGAGCGTCTGCATCCGGGTGAGTTCGACCAGCAGAACATGGTGTTCTCGATCGGCCAGGCGATTTTCACTCCCACCGATCCCACCCGCCGCGATGTGATCCCGGACGATCGCCCGTATGCGGGCATCCTGCTGGCGAGCTTCGGCTACAACGCGCGCAACGATGCGCATCTGCGCACCACCCAGCTGCAGATCGGCGTGGTCGGCCCGTGGGCATTTGCGCAGGAAGCGCAGGATGCGATCCACGATGTGCTGGGCGACGAAAAATTCCAGGGCTGGGACAACCAGCTGCACAACGAGCCGCTGATCAACCTGGTGCACGAGCGCATGCGCCGCTGGCCGGGCGATGCGGCCGTCAATGCGGACGGCTTCGGCTGGGATTTCATCTCGCATTGGGGCGGCGCGGTCGGCAACATGGCCACGCATCTGAATGCCGGTGGCGAGGTGCGCTTCGGCTGGAAGCTGCCGGACGACTTCGGCAGCACCCCGACCCGCCCGGCCGGCGAGAACACCGCCCCCAGCCGGCTCGGACGCGCCAGCGGCTGGTCGGGCCATCTGTTCCTGACCACCGATGCGCGCTGGGTGCTGCGCGACATCACCCTGGACGGCAACACCTTCCGCAACAGCCACAGCGTGGACAAGCGCCCGTTCGTGGGCGATGTCGGCTACGGCCTGGCGGTGATGTACGGCCGCTGGAAGTTCGCCATCGCCCGTTACCACCGCACCCGCGAATTCGACACCCAGCGCGAAACGCCGGTGTATGGCAGTTTCACGATCAGTCGGATGCTTTGAGGGCTGGGATTGGGGAGTCGGGATTGGGGATTCGCAACAGCGGGCTGCTGGTGCTTCGCTGCCGCTCTCGCCTTTGCCAATCCCGAATCTCCAATCCCCAATCCCCAATCCCCGCAAAGAAAAAGCCGGCTTTCGCCGGCTTTTTCTTTGGATCACTCTGATTCCCACCACATCCAGAACGCATCCCAGAGGCGCTTGAAGAAGCCGCCCTCTTCGACTGCGTTGATGGCGACCAGCGGGGCCTGGGCGATGATCTTGCCGTCCAGGCTGACCTTGACGGTGCCGATCTGCTGGCCCTGCTTGATCGGGGCCTGCAGGTTCTTGGCCACTTCCATGCTGGGCTTGAGGTCGTTGTAGCGGCCGCGCTGCAGGCTGACCAGCAGTGGCTGGGCCACGCCCAGCTGCACTTCGTCCTGCTGACCCTTCCAGACCTTCTGCTTGGTCACGACCTTGCCGGGCGCGTACAGGCTGTGGGTTTCGAAGAAGCGGAAGCCCCAGTTGAGCAGGGCCAGGCTGTCGTCGGCGCGCTGGCGCTCGGACGAATCGCCCATCACCACCGCCACCAAGCGCTGGTCGCCGCGCTTGGCCGAGCTCAGCAGGCAGTAGCCGGCCTCGGAGGTGTGGCCGGTCTTGATGCCGTCCACCGCCGGGTCGCGCCACAACAGCAGGTTGCGGTTGTTCTGCTTGATGCTGCCGACCTGGAATTCCTTGATCTTGTTGTAGGCATAGGTCTCCGGGTAATCGCGCACCATCGCGCGGCCCAGCATCGCCAGGTCGTAGGCGGTGGAATGGTGACCTTCGGCGCTGAGGCCGTGCGCATTGACGAAGTAGGAGTCCTTCATGCCGATCTTGGCGGCGTAGCTGTTCATCAGCGAGGCAAAGGCTTCTTCGCTGCCGGCCACATGCTCGGCCAGGGCGATCGCGGCATCGTTGCCGGACTGGATCGCCATGCCCTTTTCCATGTCTTCCAGACGCGCGGTCTGGTTGACCGGGAAGCCGCTGTAGCTGCCGTCGGTGCCGGCACCGCCCTCGCGCCAGGCGCGCTCGCTCATCATGACCTGGTCGTCGCGCTTGACCTTGCCATTCTTGATTTCGGCAGCGACCACGTAGGAGGTCATCACCTTGGTGATGCTGGCCGGGGCCAGCTGCTGGTGGATGTTTTCACCGGCCAGCACCTGCCCGGTGGCGTAATCCATCAGGATCCAGGACTTGGACACCGCCGGCGCGGGTGCGGGCGGAACCGGGACGGCGGCCGGCGCAGCGGCAACGGCAGGCGTCGGCTGCGGCGCAGGGGTCTGCGCGCAGACCAGGCCAAAGGCAAACGTGGCCACCGCAGCGGCGGCGAAGCGGAATTTCATTGAAGAACGACTCCTGACGGGCCCGAAGGCTGGGTAATGCGAAATTGTAAGGCGCCACGGCGATCAGGGCGACGCGCGCGATGCTGCGCGCGCCTGCGCAGTTCAGCGATGGCGGCAGACGGCGTGCCGAACGTGGCTGACGCACTGGGCGATCGAGCAAGCTGCATGGGGCGCGTCGTGATCGCGGCTGCCCGACGCTAGCTGTCGATAGCGGGCGCCGGCCTGCCCGCCGACGCCTTGGCTGCCGGATCGATCGTGGCTAGTTGGCGACGATCTGCGGGCGCCCGAAGCCCAGGCCGGCGATGCGCTGCGCGATCTCCGAGGCATTGGCGTGATCGCGCGCGTTGACGCGCAGCCGCCACAAGGTGCGACCGCCGCTGACGATGTCACTGACGCTGGCACCGGCGATCCCGGCTGAGGCAAGCTGCGACAGCGCGCGGTTGGCGTTTTCGCGGCTGGCGAAACTGGCCACCTGCAACAGGATGTCGCCCAGTGCCGCCTCGGCCACGCTCGGCGCCTTGACCGGTACCGGTTCGCTCCTGAGCGGACGTGCCGGCGCGCTGTCGGCAGGCTTGATCGCCGCCACCGCGACCGGGGCGGCTGGCGCGACCGCCACCGGGACAGCCGAGGCAGGCCGCGGCGCGGCGGCAGCCGGCTTGCCGGTGGCCACGCGCACGCCTTGCGACTTCATCCAGGCATCGAAGTTGTCGGCATTGCCGGGCTGGCGCGAATCGGCCACGCGGTAGCGCCAACGCTCGCCCGCGGGAACCGCAACAGCCCCTGCACTGCCTGCCGCCGCGGCGGCCACCGGAGCGGCAGCACTGGCGGCCACTGCGCGCGGGGCGGCGGCCGGCAGGGTGCGGGTAGGCAGGCGCTGCACCAGTCCGTCGATCTGGCTGGCGCTGGCGGCCGGCCGTGCGGCGGCCACCGCGGTGCTGACCGGCGCGCTGCCACTGCGGCGCTTGGCCAGCAGATTACCGTTGTCGGCTTCGGTCAGGCCGCGCACCTCGACGTTGCCGGTACCCTTGCCGGTGATGCCCAGCTTGACCGCAGCGGCGTAGCTCAGATCGATCACGCGGCCATCGTGGAACGGGCCGCGGTCGTTGACGCGCACCACCACCGAGTCGCCGGTGTCGGTGTTGGTCACCAGGGCGAAGCTGGGCAGCGGCAAGGTCTTGTGGGCGGCGGTGAAGGCGTACATGTCGTAGACCTCCTTGTTGGAGGTCAGCCGGCCGTGGAATTTGCTGCCGTAATACGAGGCGGTCCCACGTTCGACATAGTCGCCGGGGTTGTCCATCACCACGTAGCGCTTGCCCAGCACCTCATACGGCGAGCGGTTGCCCACCGCCGAGCGCGGCTCGTTGGTGACCAGCGGTTCGGGGATGCAGGCCACGTTGGGCACGTGGTCCGGCGTGGTGTCCTTGACGCCGGGCTTGTACAGGCCGCCGGCGGTGTAGTCGCCGCGCGTGGACGGGTCTTCCTTGGCGGGTGCGTAGGGCGAGGTCGAGGGGCAACCGGTGGCCACATACGCCGGCCCCTTGCCGTCGACCTTGACGCCCTTGATCGCGCCGCTGCCGCCGGTGCCGGCGCTTTTCTTCGGTGCACTGCTACAGGCCGCCAGGCCGAGCATCAGCGCCATCGGGATCAGCCACTTGGGGCCTGTCGTGCTGTTCATGCCGGGGGTAACTCCTTGCCGGCGATGGCCTCGGACAGCTGGAACACGGCCATCGCGTACATCTTGGAAATGTTGTAACGGGTGATCGCGTAGAAATTCTGGAAGCCCAGCCAGTACTGCTTGCCGTTGGCATCGTCCAGGGTGATCGGGGTGGCGGTGCTGCCGGCCACCACCGGGGCATTCGGGTGATAGCCGCGCGCGGACAGGTCGGCCAGCGTGTACACCGGCGACCAGTCGGTGGGATTGAATTCCTCGTGGCCGGCGGCCAGCGTGGCCGGCACCGCGACCTGGCCACCGCGCACCCAACCGCCCTTCTTGACGAAGTAGTTGGCGACCGAGGCAAACACGTCGTTGTGGTCGGTGAACAGGTTGCGCTTGCCGTCGGCATCGCCGTCGACGGCGAACTGGCGGTAGCTGGACGGCATGAACTGGCCCATGCCCATCGCGCCGGCATAGCTGCCGATCAGCGTGGTGACATCGAGCTGCTCTTCCTTACCGAGCGCGAACAGCTGGCCGAGTTCATCGCGGAAGAACAGCTCGCGACGCACTTCGCGTTCGAGCTTGGCCGGGTCGCCGCTGCGCGGGTAGCGGAACGCCAGCGTGTACAGGGCGTCCAGCACGCGGTACTTGCCGGCATTGCTGCCGTAACTGGTCTCCACCCCGATGATGGCCACGATCACCTGCGCCGGCACGCCGGTGGCCGCTTCGACTTTGCTCAGTTCGGCGCGATGCTCGGCCAGGAACTTGCGGCCGCCATCGATCCGCGCCTGGGTGATGAACATCGGGCGGTATTCGTTCCACGGTTTGACCCGCTCGGCCGGGCGCGACATCGCGGTGACGATGGCGTCCTTGAACTGCGCCTGCGCCAGCACTGCTTCGATCTGTGCGGCGTCGATGCCGTACTTGGCGGCGGTGTCGCGCACGAAGTTGGCGCGGGCGACCTCGAACGGCACCGGGGTCAGGTCCACCGGCGGCAACGCGGGCGCTTCGGCAGCGGCACTGACGGGCGCGACCGGGGCGCTCGGCGGCTTGGCCGGGGGCGCGCTGGCGGCCGGCGGCGGGGTCGGAGGGCTGGGCTGAGTCGCGCAGGCGACAAGGCCGAGGGTGAGCAGGCAGGTCAGAGTGCGTCGAATCATCGGCCGAGGGTAACAGAGAACAGATGAACTTCTGGCAATAAGACCATGAAAGGAAAGAGCTTTAGTTTGCCGCTTTGGGTGGCAGGGGATTTGGGAGGGGGAATGGGGAATGGGGAATGGGGATTCGGAATTCGGGATTCGGGAATTGTGGGGTGCGGGGTGCTCGTGTGCCGACCGGGGTTGTCTGGTGGACCGGGCCAGGGGCTGGCGACGCTTTGTGTCTGGCGGCATGCCGTGAGCCTGCTTCTGATTTCTTCGTTTGATGGCATTAGCGGCCGGCTTGGGTCCCTTGAGGTCGATCCGGCCGTCAGGCGCGGCCGGAGTGGCCGCGCCTGGTTGATCACAGGGCCGGGAAGCGTGGCGCAGTTGAGCAGGTGGGTACGCTGCCGCTGAGTTGCACGCTGGACGTGGTGACGTTGCTGCCGGTCGGGGTGAGCGCGCTGTTGCTCAGCCCGATCTGCGCGTCGCTGGCGGAGACCGCGGTATTGCCAGTGGCCACATTGGCCAGCGTCAGGTCCAGCGGCGTCTGCGCATCGAAGCCTTTCAGGATCCAGCCCTTGCCCTTGAGGCCGACATCGCCGGTGGTGCGCAGGCCGTTGACGACGATCCCGGCGAAGCTGGGCTTGGTGCCGCTGCCGCCCACCGAATAGAACGGGTTGATCACCAGCGGGCTGGTCACCCCGTACAGGCAGGTATTGCGATAGGTGACCAGGCTGACCGGGCCGCCCTTGGCGAGGCTGGTCTTGATGCGCAACCCGGTGTTGTCGGTACTGCGATTGCCGGCATCGTCGGTGGCGGTGATGGCGTTGTTGTCGACCAGCACGTTGTTGACCCCGGACATCACCTCGCTGCCGATCGAGATGCCGTGGGTGCCGTAGCAGCGGTTGTCGCGCACGCTGATGTTGCCGGACTTGGACGCAATGGTCTTGATCGCCACGCAGTCGTCGCCGCCCATTACATCGTTGTCGACCAGGCTGGCGTTGACCACGCTGTCCAGGTCCAGGCCGTCGGTGTTGGGGCTGGTCGCCGGCGACTTCACCCGCACGCCCCAGATGGTCAGGCCATCGACGATATGCGCGAAGAAATGGAAGTACGCCGCGTTGATCAGATTGACGTTGTAGAGGGTGAACGTGTTGGAGTTCTGCACCTTGATCAGGTCCGGGCTGTTCTGCACCTGGCCGGCAGCCTTGGCGTTTTCGCCGAACTCCCACCAGGTGGTGCTCTTGCCGAGCATGGGCAGGTCGCCGCGCCCGTCGATCGTGCCCTGACGCCCGCCGGTGCGTACGCCCATTACGCCCGACCTGGTGCCCTTGACGCTGATCAGCGGCAGGCAGCCGCCGCTCTTGGCGCCCGCAACGCCGCAACCGCTGCCGTAGTCGGCCGGATTGCGCGAGCCGTACAGGGTCACGCCCTGATCGACGACCAGGGTGACGCCGGTGGGAATGGTCAGCGGGCCGGTGAGAAACGCGTTGCCGGTACCGGCCTTGAGCAGCACGCTGCCGTTCTTGCCGGTGCAGGCAGTCAGCGCGGCCTGGATGGCTTTGGTGTCGGGCGGCGCGCTTTCCAGCGCGGCGTCGAACAGCCGCCCGCTTGGCGTGTGGCTGGCGCTTACCGGCTGGCAGGCGGCGGGAATCGCGGGCTCGGAGACCGCGCGCGTATCGCCGGTGGCAAGATTGATGGCGCCGGCGTGTGCGGCGAACGTAAGACAGACACCGCCGATCGCGGCGGTTAGCAGTTTCATGGAAGAGGTCACCTGGAAGAGGAATGGCGCGTGCCTGCAGCTGCAACGCGACCCGGCCGCGCGCAGGACGGCGGCGCATCGGACTCTACGGAGCGACGCGCCCATTCACAGAAGGCGAGCGAACCCGATGCCGCATGCGCGAAGCGGCCCTGCGCCGGGATGTCGTCATTGCAACGTAGCGCGCAGAACCGCGCGCGCCTTGCGCAGCGTCAGCTACGTGTCACGCGCCTGTCGCCAGCGGCCTAGTGCGCCTGGCCAGGTGTGATTGGCTCTTTCGACACGGGTGAGTGCCTGTCAGCGTCGGCTGCAGAACGCGCCGGCTCAGTAGCCGTGCACCGGGCGGTGCGCCTTGACCGCCATCACCAGGCCCAGCCCGGCCAACAGCGACACCGCCGAGGTACCGCCGTAACTCATCAGCGGCATCGGCACGCCCACCACCGGCAGCAGCCCGGAAATCATGCCGCCGTTGACCAGCACGTAGACGAAGAAGGCCAGGCCGGTGGCACCGGCGACCAGGCGCGAATAGGTGTCGCGCGCCTGCGAGGCGATCCACAGGCAGCGCGCGATCACGATCAGGTACAGGCTGAGCACGGTCGCCACGCCGATCCAGCCGAACTCCTCGCTGAGCACCGAGAACGCAAAGTCGGTGGTCTGTTCGGGAATGAAGTTCAGATGCGACTGCGAACCCAGACCCCAGCCCTTGCCGTCGAAACCCCCCGAGCCAATCGCGATCTTGGACTGGATGATGTTCCAGCCGGCCCCCAGCGCATCGTTTTCCGGGTTGAGGAACATCATGATGCGGTCCTTCTGGTAAGGCCGCAGCAGCCAGAACCAGGCCACCGGCGCGGCCGCCGAGACGCCGCCCACACCCACCGCCACCCACCACCACGGCAGGCCGGCCAGCAGCAGCACGAACACGCCGCTGGCGGCGATCAGCACGCCGGTGCCGAAGTCCGGCTGCAGCATGATCAGCGCGGTCGGCACGCCGATGATCACGCCGGTCACCAGCACGGTGGAGATGCGCGGCGGCAACGGCATGCGGTGCAGATACCAGGCCGCCATCATCGGCAGGCTGATCTTGAGCAGTTCGGCCGGCTGCAGGTAGAACAGTTTCAGGTCCAGCCACTGGCGGCCGTACTTGCCGGTGCCCAGCGCGAACACCGCCAGCAGCGGCAGCATCGACAAGCCGTACACCCACGGCGTCCAGGCGCGCAGGCGCAGCACCGACATGCGCGAAATGCCCCACATCGCGGCCAGGCCGATGACGAAGCGCACGGCTTGCGCCATCACCAGGTGATCGCCGTTGGCGGCGCCGCCCGCGCTCTTGAGCACCGACAGGCCGATCACCATCAGCGCACCCAGCGCCAGGCACAGCATCCAGTCCAGGCTGCGCGTGAAGCGCGCAACCATGTCCACCAGCCAGCGCAGGATGTCACTCAATGGTCGGTCTCCTGGACCGCATCGGGCACGTCCGGCACCACCGGCTGCGCCGGCGTGTTGGGGTCCAACGCCACCGCGGTCTGGCCGATCACCACCGGCAGCTCGTCCAGCGTGGCCGCGGCCGCATCGCCGGCCTGGCGCGCATCGGTGGCGCCGGCTTCGAACTGGTTGACGCCCACCGCGGTCATGCCGAGCTCGCTGTCCAGCGGCTCCAGGCCGGCGGGCAGCTTGCCGAGCAACCAGGCGTCGAAGATCTTGCGTGCGATCGGCGCTGCCGAGCTGGTACCGAAACCACCGCCCTCCACCGCCACCGCCACTGCGATGACCGGGTTGTCGGCCGGCGCGAAGCCGACGAACAGGCCACGGTGGCGCAGATGCAGCGGCAGGCTGCGCGGATCCACCGCGGCCACGCCCTTGCGGCTGACCACCTGCGCGGTGCCGGTCTTGCCGGCCATCTGATACGGCGCGCCCGGCGTGATCGCATAGCCGGTGCCGCCGGGGCGCATGGTGTCCATCATGCCCTCGCGCACCACCTGCAGATGCGCCTCGCTCGGGCTGATCGGCTTGCCCGGCGGCTGGATCATCGGCTGCCATGGGTGATCGAAGCCAGTGCGCTGCTCCAGCACCAGGTGCGGGCGCAGCAGCAGCCCGCTGGCGATCGCCGACACCCCGCGCACCAGTTGCAGCGGGGTCACCTTCCAGTCGCCCTGGCCGATGGCGATGTTGACGGTGTCGCCGGGATACCAGCGCTCCTTGCGGGTTTTGTACTTGTAGGCCGGCGATGGCAGGATGCCGCCGATCTCGCCGAGCAGGTCCACCCCGGTCGGCTGGCCGAAGCCGTACTCGCCCAGGTAGTGGTCGAAGCGCTCGATGCCCATGTCCACCGCCAGCCGGTAGTAATAGGTATTGACCGACTGGGCGATGGACTTGCGCAGATCGGTCCAGCCATGGCCGCCGCGGTGCGAGTCGCCCCAGCCGCGGCTGACCCCGGGCAGGTAGAACATGCCGGTGGACAGCACCCGGTCTTCCGGCCGGCGCAGGCCGCTGTCCAGGCCGGCCAGCGCGATCAGCGGCTTGAGCGTGGAGCCCGGCGCCACGCCGCCCAGCACCAGCCGGTTGAACTGCGGCCGCGACGGGTTGTCGTTGAGCATCTTGAAGTCGGTATGCGAGATGCCGTTGACGAACAGGTTGGGGTCGTAGCTGGGCAGGCTGACCATGCCCAGGATCTCGCCGGTGCGCGGGTCCATCGCGATCGCCGCGCCCTCGTGCTCGCCGAACGCGGCCACCATCGCGCGCTGCAGGTCGGCATCCACCGACAGCCGCAGGTCCGCGCCCGACTGCGGCGCGACCCGGCCGACGGTGCGGATCGCCCGCCCCTGCACGTTGGTTTCGACCTGCTCGTAACCGACCTGACCGCGCAGGTCCTGCTCGTAATAGCGCTCCAGCCCGGACTTGCCCATGTGGGTGAGCGCGGCATTGCCCTCGCCCAGCACCGCCAGGTCCTTCTCGTCGATACGGCCGACGTAGCCGATGATGTGCGCGAACAGCGGCCCGTACGGGTAGCGCCGGGTCAGGTAGGGCTCCAGCTCCACCCCGGGAAAGCGCCAGCGCTCCACCGCGAAGCGCGCCATTTCCTCATCGCTCATGCGCAGCTTGAGGGTGACCGGCAGGAAGCTGCGGCGCGCGCGCCGCTCGCGGTTGAAGCGCTCCAGATCCTCCGGCGCGATCGGGATCACCTTGCCCAACGCGGCCAGCATGGCGTCCATGTCGGCGACCTTGTCCGGGGTCACGTCCAGGCGGAAGGCCGGCACGTTCTCGGCCAGCAGCCGGCCGGTGCGGTCGTAGATCATGCCGCGCCCGGGCACCACCGGCTTGGGCTTGATGCGGTTGGCTTCCGAGCGCGTGGCATAGACCTCGTGGTCGAGCACCTGCAGCTTGAAATACCAGCCGCCCAGGCCAACCAGGCAGATCACCACCATCACAAAGCCCAGCACCGCACGCCGGCGGAACTGCTCGGCCTCCGCGTGCGGGTTCTTGGGATGACGGCGCCCGTGCATGGCTTACTTCTTGCTCCGCTTGCCCAGCCGCACCGCATCCAGCAACACGAACAGCGGCGGCCATAGCGCCATGCCCAGCAGCGGCGCCCACCAGTAGCTCCACGGCAGGGTCGGCTCGCCCACCGCCAGATGCACGGCCGAGGAGACGATGCGGTCGTTGAGCAGCAGCCCGCCGATCGCCAACGCCTGCTGCGAGACCGGGAAGAAGCGCATCCGCGCGCGGAAGCGCTGCAGGATGAAGGTCATGATCACCAGCCGCAGCGCCTGCTCGCCGAGCAGCCCGCCATACAGCAGGTCGGCCAGCATGCCGGCCACGAAGGCGATACCCAGCCCGACCCGGTCCGGCTCCTCGATCACCCAGTACGCCAGCACCAGCGCCAGCCAGTACGGACGCAGCGGCTGCACCACCACCGGCAGCGGCAGCAGGCCCAGCACCAGCGCGATGACGATGCTCGCCGGCAGGATCCAGGTGTTGCGCATGCGGGTCATTGGTCCGTCTCCTGCGGAGCCGGACGGGATTGGGGAGTGGGGATTGGGGATTGGCTGGAAGCAGCGCCCTGTGGTGGGGACGAACGGGAATCGGGATTCGGGCCGTTGGATGCGGTCGATGCGGGACGCCGGGCGGACGTGCTGGCCGGGCGGCCGGACGCTGGCGCACTGGACGGCAGCGCGCCGGGCGCGGCAGGTGTCGCTGCGGACCGTGCAGGCGCCGAGGTACCAGTGCCCGATGCCGCGGCGGCCGTCGGGCGCGCGGTATCAGTCGCTGCGCTGGAAACACCGCCCGCAGGCGTGCGCGGTGTTGCAGTCACCGGCGCGCCGGCCGCCGCCGCGACGCCGTTGCCGTTGCCGTTGCCGTTGCCGTTGCCGTTACCAATCCCAACTCCCGACTCCCCAATCCCGGCCCCAGGCACCACCCGCAGCGGCTTGCCCGCGCGCAGCAGCAGCACATCGCGGCCGCGATCGAGCTTGGCGGCCGGGGTCAGTTCGCCGACCAGGAAGGCATGGGTGTCGTCCGGGTGCAGTTCGGAGACCTTGCCGACCGGGAAGCCGGCCGGGAAGCGGCCACCGAGGCCGGAGGTGACGATTTCGTCGCCCACCTGCACGCCGGCACTGAGCGGGATGTCGCGCAGTTCCAGCCGGTCGCCGCGGCCGTAGACGATCAGGCGCACGCCGTTGCGCGCCACGCTGACCGGCACCGCGTGGTCGGGGTCGGTCAACAGCAGCACGGTCGAATGCAGCGGGGTCACTTCGATCACCTGGCCCATCAGCCCGCCGGCGTCGATCACCGCCTGGCCCAGCAGCACGCCATCGCGGCTGCCGGCGTCCAGCAGCAGGCGTTGCCGGGTCGGGTCCAGGTCGATATCCAGGATCGGCGCCAGCTGCACGTCCAGCCCGCGGCGCTCGGCGACGTTGAGCAGTTCGCGCAGCTGCGCGTTGTCCAGCGCAGCGGTCTGCAGCCGGGTCAGGCGCGCATTGGCCACCAGCAACTGATTGCGCAGGGTGCGGGTTTCTTCCACCAGCTGCGCATGGGTGGCGGCGTTGTCGCGCACTTGCGAGCCGATCCGCCCCGGCAACCCGGCCACCGCCCAGATCGGCTGGATCAGCAGGTTGGCCTGCAGACGCACCTGGCTCAGCCAGCCCCCCCGGCTATCGAGCGCGATCAGCACGATCGCCAGCACCAGATAGACCAGCAGCCGCAGCGTGGAGGTGACTTCGCCCGGGCGGGAGGCGACGGGAGGACCGGCGTAGGAGGGCACTGTCAGGGCCGGGATTGGAGATTCGGAATTGGGGATTCGGGGAGCGGTTGGCTGCCCCCGATACGAATGCGGCTAAAACGTGAACTCGCGGAACTGCGGAGCAGTCCTACCGGGCCGTAGGCAGGAACCGCTTTTGCGAATCCCGAATGCCGACTCCCCGATCCCGAACGCATCACTCCGGCGCGAAGAACTCGTTGCCGTGCATGTCCACCAGCTCCAGCGCGCGACCGCCGCCGCGGGCCACGCAGGTCAGCGGGTCGTCGGCGACCTGCACGTGCAGGCCGGTTTCTTCGGAGATCAGGCGGTCCAGGTCGCGCAGCAGTGCGCCGCCGCCGGTGAGCACGATGCCGCGCTCGGCCACGTCGGCACACAGTTCCGGCGGGGTCTGTTCCAGCGCCAGCTTGACCGCCGAGATGATGCCCGACAGCGGCTCGTGCAATGCCTCGAGCACTTCGTTGGAGTTGATCTTGATCATCTTCGGCACGCCTTCGGCAAGATTGCGGCCGGAGATCTCCATCTCCTGCACCTCGTCCTGCGGGTAGGCGCAGCCGATCTGCAGCTTGATGCGCTCGGCGGTGGCTTCGCCGATCAGCATGCCGTGGTTGCGGCGCACGTAGTTGGTGATCGACTCGTCGAAACGGTCGCCGCCCACGCGCACCGACTGCGAGTAGACGATGCCGTTGAGCGAGATGACCGCCACTTCGGTGGTGCCGCCGCCGATGTCGATGACCATCGACCCGCGCGCCTCGGTCACCGGCATGCCGGCACCGATCGCGGCGGCCATGGGTTCTTCGATCAGATACACATCGCGCGCACCGGCTTCTTCCGCCGATTCCTTGATGGCGCGGCGCTCGACCTGAGTCGAGCCGGCCGGCACGCATACCAGCACGCGCGGGCTCGGGCGCAGGAAGCGCGACTTGTGCACCTTCTTGATGAAGTGCTTCAGCATTGCCTCGGTGTAGGTGAAGTCGGCGATGACGCCGTCCTTCATCGGGCGGATCGTGGTGATGTGGCCCGGGGTGCGGCCGAGCATCTGCTTGGCCTCGGCGCCGACGGCGGCCACCGAGCGCGTGCCGCCGATTGCGCGGTCCTGACGCACCGCCACCACCGAAGGTTCGTTCAGTACGATGCCCTGCCCGCGTACGTAGATCAGCGTATTGGCCGTGCCCAGGTCGATGGACAGGTCGTTGGAGAACATGCCGCGGAGTTTCTTGAACATCGAGGGAGTTGTTCCTGGGTAAGTCGCGTGCCCGCCGCCAGACTGGCGAAATTTTGGGCAGAAAACGAAGTCCACTAGCCTAGCAATCCCCCCCGGTGCGGGCAAGGAAAAATCGGCCGTTGCGGCGTCGTTTTCATGTGCCGGTCACGCCGGGCATGGCATGCGGTTGTGGCCCTGATCGGTCGCAGCCGTTACCCTTTGCGCCGCGGCGCGCGCGCCGTCCCGCTGCCATGCCCGGCAACTGGCGGGTATTTCCCAACGCAAAGGCCTGACTCGATGTCCGCACTGATCTGTGGTTCCCTCGCCTACGACACCATCATGGTGTTTCCGGACCAGTTCAAGAACCACATCCTGCCGGACAAGGTGCACATCCTGAATGTGTCGTTCCTGGTCCCGCGCATGCGCCGCGAGTTCGGCGGTTGCGCCGGCAACATCGCCTACAACCTGCATCTGCTCGGCGGCGCGCCGATCCCGATGGGCACCGTGGGCCAGGACTTCGGCCCGTACCGCGAACACTTCGAAACGCTGGGGATCGACCTGTCGCGGGTGAAGATCATCGACGACCTGTTCACCCCGCAGGCCTTCATCACCACCGACCACGACAATAACCAGATCACCGCGTTCCATCCGGGCGCGATGATGCGCAGCTACGAGAACCACGTGAAGGATGTGCCGGGCGTGACCCTGGGCCTGGTCGGCCCGGATGGGCGCGAGGGCATGATCCAGAATGCGGAAGAGTTCGCTGCCGCCGGCATTCCCTTCATCTTCGATCCCGGCCAGGCGATGCCCTTGTTCAATGGCCCGGAACTGCGCCAGTTCATCGAGCAGGCCCAGTACGTGGTGGTCAACGACTACGAATCCAACCTGCTGCAGGAACGCACCGGCTGGGACGAGAAGGACATCGTCTCGCGCGTGCAGGCCTACATCACCACGCAGGGCCCCAAGGGCGCGCTGGTGCATACGCCGGAAAAGACCTACGACATCCCGCCGGCACACGAGCGCCGCGTGGTCGACCCGACCGGCTGCGGCGACGCCTTCCGCGCCGGCCTGATCTACGGCATCCAGGGCGGTTACGACTGGCTGACGATCGGGCGGATGGGCAACCTGATGGGCGCGCTGAAGGTGGAGCACCCCGGCACGCAGAACCAGCGGTTCGACTTTGCCGAGTTCAACGACCAGTTCAAGCAGCAGTTCGGCTACGCGCTCTGACGCGCACCGCCGCTGATCAGCGCTTGCCCTTCTCCCCTCGGGAGAGGGTGCCCCGCAGGGGCGGATGAGGGTACGAGCGAAGCCTCGTGCAGTTTGAACAGCACAAGGCTTCGCCCCGTACCCTCACCCAACCCCTCTCCCGCAGGAGAGGGGCTCGTTTGCCTCGCTCGGTACTGAGTGGACAACTACCACATCCGTCACCTGCCATCGCTGGCCATGACATCGGCATCGGCAATGCATTTGCAACAACGCAATTTGCTGCAACGCAATTGCTGCAATGCAGTTTGAGCATCCGACCGATCTGTGCCTCTACTGACGCTTCGCGCTCACTGAGGAACGCTGGCCCATGTCCGAGCCAAGCGTTGTCGCCGCTACGTCCATCGCCCTGCCGGAGATCGAACCGGATGTGCTCCGGCAGATCCGCCGGCTGCGCGACATTGCCCCGTTGGCCGCGCCACTGTCGCGCTCGTGGCGACGCTGCCTGGACGAGCATGCCTTGTTGCCCGAGGCGCCACCCGAAGCGCTGGTGCACGACGCCTTGCACGTGCGCGAGCGCCAGCAGCGTCTGGGCGAGGTGCTGCGCATCGCCAAGGTGGAAATGGAAAACCTCTACGAGCAGATCGCCGGCAGCGGCTACGCCGTGATCTTTGCCGATGCCGAAGCGACCGTGCTGCACAGCGTGCACGACCCGACCCTGCTGCGTGAATTCCGCCAGGCCGGTCTGTTTTGCGGCGCCAGCTGGGCCGAATGCCATCAGGGCACCAACGGGCTGGGCACCTGCGCGGTGGAGCGCACGGCGGTGAGCGTGCACCGTGGCGAACATTATCTGACCCGCCATCTGCCGTTGTCGTGCTGCGGCGCGCCGATCCTGGATCCGCATGGCGGCCTGCTGGCGGTGCTGGATGCCTCAACACCCGATGCGCAGGACGGCAAGCAGATCCAGCGCCACACCGTGGCCCTGGTGAGCATGTCGGCGGCGCAGATTTCGCGCTCGCATTTCCTCAACCAGTTCGGTCACGCCTTCATCCTGCGCTTCCACAGCCGCCCCGAGTTTGCCGGGCTGCTGCACGAGGCGCTGATCGCGATCGATACGGACGGCCGTGTGTTGGCAGTCAACGAGGCGGTACTGGAGCAACTCGGCAAGATCGATCGCAGCCAGTTGGTGGGCCGCAATATTTCGCAGGTGATGCAGCTGGATTTCGACACCCTCGAGCACCGCGCCGGCAGCGATGCCGGCACCCTGTGGTCGATCCGCTGCGCCTGCCACGGGCGGCGGTTCTACGCACTGGTGCGCCCGCCGCGTGCGCGTCCTGCGCTGCCGGCGGTGGGCGGGCCGGCACAGCTGGCACCGGAAACCGAGCTGCAACCCGGCGAGCATGTCGGCTCGGATCCGCGCATGCGCCACAACCTGGCCAATGCGTTGAAACTGGCGGCGCATCGCGTGTCGATTTTGCTGAGCGGCGACACCGGCACCGGCAAGGAAGAGTTCGCCAAGGCCGTGCATCGTGGCTCGCCCTGGGCCGGCGGCGCGTTCGTGGCGATCAACTGCGCGGCAATTCCCGAGGCGTTGATCGAGAGCGAATTGTTCGGGTATGCGCGCGGCGCGTTCACCGATGCCGCGCGCGAAGGCCGCCATGGCAAATTGCTGCAGGCCAGCGGCGGCACGCTGTTTCTGGATGAAATCGGCGACATGCCGCTGCCCTTGCAGAGCCGCCTGCTACGCGTGCTGGAAGAACAATGCGTCACTCCACTGGGCAGCGAACGCGCGGTACCGCTGGAGCTGCACGTGATCAGCGCCAGCCATCGCGATCTGGCGCAGCGGGTGGCGGCCGGCGAGTTTCGTGAGGATTTGTATTACCGGCTCAATGGCGTGGTGCTGCACCTGCCACCGCTGCGCGAGCGCAGCGACAAGGCCGAGTTGATCCGTACGCTGCTGCGCGAGGAAAACAGCGAGCACAGCGTGCGCATCAGCGAAGAAGCGATGCACAAACTGCTGAGCTACGCATGGCCGGGCAACCTGCGCCAGTTGCGCAATGTGCTGCGCACGGCGGCGGTATTGTGCAGCGACGGGGTGATCCGCCTGCCGAATCTGCCGCAGGAAATTGTCGATGCCGGCAGCGCACCATGCCTGGTCGATGGCCGCGCGGTGGCCGCCGACGACATGCCCGGCCGCGTCGCACTCGACCAGGCCGAACGCCTGGTGCTGCAGCAACAACTCGAACGCCACCGCTGGAATGTCAGCCGCACCGCCGATGCCCTGGGCATCAGTCGCAATACGCTGTATCGCAAGCTGCGCAAGCATGGCCTGGATACCGGGTGATTGAGGGGCGGGGATTTGGGATTCGGAATTGGAGATTCGTAAAAGCGAAGGCAGCTTGGCGCTTTATCTTGAGCGATTAGCAGAACAACTTCCGGCCATCAGGTGGGCGTCACTGTTGCTAGGGCCGGCATGCAGCATTGGTACGTAGCGGATGATCTGCGGCTTGTCTTCGGGGCACTTTTGCGCTCAACATCGCGGGACGCGCTGCGAGCACGTCCGCATAGTTGTAGTTCTGCAGGTTTGCTGCAGGGCCCTTGCCCGCCCACCATCGCAGGACACGCCGCAAGTACGTCCTTGTAGGCTCTTACGCGGCATCCATGCCGCGTAAGGTCCCGCGACGGTGGGCGGGCAAGGGCCAGTCGAGATGGTCGGTGTGCATGGTTTTAAACAAGGCAACCAATCAACTGTCTGGTGCGGTGTCCTCACCGCTTGCGGGACCGTGTGGCGGCATGGATGCCGCCACCGAGCCCCCAGGGACGGGTTTACGGCGTGTCCCGCGAGCGGTGAGGGCGCCGCGCGCTCGACCGACTCGGCTCTTGATCTAAGCTTCCGAGTAACCATCAACTGTCTGCTGCAGTGTCTTCGTTCTTCAATGACGTCACCAGCCAACTCTCTGGTGCGGTGAGGGCACCGCGCCCTCCACCAGCGCAGCTCGGCACCATTCAGATAACGCTGCGGGCGACTGGCGATTGCACCTTGCGCCTTGCGCCTTGCGAATCCCTAATCTCCAATCCCGAATCCCCAGCCTCATAACGCCCAGCGTATGCCGATCAGATACTGCCGCGGCACACCTGGTGCGAGAAACCGCGCCGGGCCGGTTTCCACTGGCGCGTCCTGCGGGCGCGCGAGTGCTCCGTCCGGAAACACGTCTTCGGCCACGGCCGCGTAGGTCGCGTAGTGGCGGTTGAAGACGTTGTCGACGCGGGCGAACAGCGACAACCGCGCGCCCAGCTGCCAACGCGCCTGCAGATCCACCAACGCGTAGCCGGCGGTGCCGATGTCGATGCGCTCGGGTGCGGGCTCGCCGTCGTCGGCATTGTCGACCTGGCCATCCTCGTTGCCGCTTGCCACGCGCCCGGCCACCGCACGCACCCCGGCGCCCAGGGTCAGCGCATTGCGCTGCCATTCCACGCCGAGCTTGAGGTTGTGGCGTGGCAATGCGGCGATACGCAAGCCCGGACGCAGGGCGATCACACGCTCGCCGGACAGCAGTTCGCCATCGCTGCGATAGGTCGCATCCAGAAAGCTGTAGCCGGCCGACCATTGCCAGTCGCCGCTGCGCAGGCGCAGCGCCAGATCCGTGCCCTGGTAGCGGGTGCGGCCGACGTTGTCGAAGTAACCCAGCTGGGTGTCCGGTGCGCGCAGGAACAGGATGTCGTCGCGATTGTCGGCGCGGTACACCGACAGGCTGGCGTTGCTGTTGGCCGACGGTGCCCAGCGCGCGCCGAGCTCGTACGTGCGCGAGACGATCTGCTCCAGGCGCGGGTCGGCCTGCAGGCCGGTCGGCAAGCGGCATGGCTGGGTGGGATCGGCGCAACCCAGTTCGATCGCGGTCGGTGCGCGGCTGTTTTGCGCGACCGAGCCGTACACCGTCAGCCCCGAATCGAGCCGATGGGTCAACCCTAACGATGGATTGGCCTTGGCATAGACGAAGCGCTCGCGTGGGCGGTCGCCGTCCTCGGCGGTGGAAAGGATGTTGTCCACCACCACGCGATTCCAGCGCACTGCGGCACTGAGATGGGTGGCAGCGTCCAGCGCCCAGGTGTCGGCGACGAACACGCCCAGCGTCTTGGTGCTGCCGCGCACGCCGGAAAAAAACGCGCGCTCGGCATCCGGATCGGCAGCGACCGAGCGGTCCGGTTGCACCCAACCGTCGCGGGCGAATTGCCGATAGCGCACATGGCCGCGATCGAAGGTCACGCCGGTGCTGAGCGCATGCGCACCCCACTGCCTGCTCAGGTTGACTGCCAGGCCTTGCGCCTCCTGACGCATTTGGGTGGTGTTGAGCGCGCCGGTGGGCAATGCATCGGCATCGGCGCGCGCGACATCGCAATCGGCATCCAGCGCGCTGCCATCGGCGGCATAACCGGAGGCGCATTCTTCGACGAATTCTTCGTAGTCCTCGCCGATATCGCCATTGACGGTGTCGCGCCGACCCACGCGCGCATAGGCCAGTGCATGCAATGCGGTGTCCGCATCGAAACGATGGTCCAGTTGCGCGGTGAACAGCGTATTGCGATTGCGGGTGAGATCGGGCGAGGTGTACACCGCGCGGCGGTCGGCGCGATACAGGCCGGGCTCGGGGCCATCGTCGGTGTAGCGCGTATCCGGCAGCAGGCCATTACCGATCAGGCGGCTGCGCCCGTACAGCAGCGACAGGCTCCAATCGGTCTGCTCGCCCTGCTTGCCGACCTTGCCGAAAACGGTCCCCAGGCGACCCTCGGAGGCATCGCGCCAGCCGTTTTCGTCGAAGCCGGTGACTGCGACGAAGCCATGCCAGCCGTCCTGGCTGGCGAGCCCGTAACTGGCATCCAGTCGCTTGCGCGCACCGCTGCCGATGCTCAGCTCGCCCTGCACTCCCGGTGAGGTGAGGCCCGACGCGGTAGACAGCACCACCGCGCCACCGAGCGTGTTCGGCCCGAACAAGGGATTGGAACCGGGCATCAGGGTCACCGCGTTGATTGCCGACTCGGGCAGCATGTCCCAGCTGACGATATCGGCGAACGGTTCGTTGAAACGCACGCCATCCAGATACACCGACACGCCTTGCGAGGCGCCGGGCAAGGCGGAGGCACGAAACCCGTGGAAGGTGAGATCGTTCTGGAACGCACTGCCCTGCACATCGTTGCCATCCACGCCGACGAAGCGCCGCTGCAGCAGATCGCCGAGGTTGTTGCTGCGCGCGCGCGACAGCTCGCTGTTGGTGGCCGATTGCACCATGTACGGCAGTTGCGCCGCATCGATGGTGGTGCCGGGGATCGGCGTGGCGGTGACCTCGATGCGGTCCAGCCAGGTCACCTGCGGCGCCTCGGCCGCCACTGCCAGCGCGCTACTTGCGAGCAAGGCGCTGGCGCAGGCGCCTGCCAGTGCGTGATGGTGCAACGTCGCTGTGCTGCGTGTGCCTGCTGCCATCTGCGTCTCCCTCAATAGAGCACGATCGATTTGATGCCGCGCGCCGCACGCAAGTCCGCCAGCGCCTGATTGATGTCGTCCAGCGCCAGGGTGCGGGTGATCAACGGCGCCAGCCGGATGTCGCCGCGCAGATAGCGCGCGACATAGCCGGGCAATTCGCTGCGCCCTTTCACTCCGCCGAAGGCGCTGCCGCGCCACACCCGCCCGGTCACCAGTTGAAACGGGCGCGTGCTGATTTCCTGCGCGTCGTCGGCCACGCCGAGGATGACGCTCTCGCCCCAGCCTTTGTGGCAGCACTCCAGCGCCGCGCGCATCGCGCCGACATCGCCCACGCATTCGAAGCTGTGGTCGGCGCCGCCATCGGTGAGGTCCACGATCACCTGCTGGATCGGTGCGCCGTAGTCGCGCGGATCCAGGCAATCGGTGGCGCCCAAGGCGCGCGCCAGCGCGAACTTGGCCGGGTCGATATCCACCGCGATGATGCGCCCGGCCTGCGCCAGCACCGCGCCCTGTACCACCGACAAGCCGATGCCGCCCAGGCCGAACACCGCCACGCAGTCGCCGGGCCGCACATGCGTGCTGTTGAGCACCGCACCGACGCCGGTGGTGACCGTGCAGCCGAGCAGGCAGACCTGATCCAGCGCTGCCTCCGGCTGGATCCGCGCGACCGCGATTTCCGGCACCACGGTGTATTCGGAGAACGTGCTGGTGCCCATGTGGTGCAGGATCGGCCGGCCGTGCAACGAGAACCGGCTGCTGCCATCGGGCATCAGCCCGCGTTCCTGGCTGCTGCGGATCGCCTGGCACAGGTTGGTGCGGCCGGAGCGGCAGAACTTGCACACGCCGCATTCGGGCATGTACAGCGGGATCACGTGATCGCCGGGCTGCACGCTGGTGACGCCGATGCCGACCGCCTCGACGATGCCGGCGCCTTCCTGCCCCAGGATCACCGGGAAGCTGCCCGCCTGCGCATGCGCCAGCGCATGCGCATCGCCATGGCAGATCCCGGTGGCGACCAGGCGCACCAGCACCTCGCCGGGCCGCGGCGGCTGCAGGTCCACCTCTTCGATGGTCAGCGGCTGGTGCGGACCCCATGCCACCGCAGCGCGTGTCTTCATCCGGCCTCCCTGGCGCGCTGCGGCATGGCCGCCGCTCAGCGCGCGATGACCACGCCCCACGGCAGTTCGCCGACGGGGATCTGTTTGATCTCGCGCAACGCGACGGTGTCGATCACGCTGACCGTGTTCGAGCGCCCGTTGGCGACATACAGCTTGTCGCCGGCCGGGGTCAGTGCCGGATTCCACGGCCGCAGCCCCACCGCGATTTCGGCGAGACTGCGCGCAGTGTTGGTGTCGATCACGCTGAGCGTGCCGGCACCGCCGTTGGACGCATACAGCCGCGTGCCGTCGGCCGACAACGCCACGCCCGCCGTGCGCACGCCGGCCGGCAGGCTGGCGCGGCGTTGGCGCGTCTGCAGGTCGATCACGTCGACCACGTTGGCGGTTTCCTGCGCGATGTAGACGCTATGCCCGTCGGGCGCAAACGCCATCCCGCGCGGATGGCCGCTAGTGGCGACCACGCCACGCGAGCGACCGGTGGCCAGCTCGATCATGTCCATGTCGTTGGAGCCCTCGTTGCTGGTGAGCAGCCACTGCCCGTCCGGCGTGTAGGCGCAGTGCTCGGGCGCCTGCCCGCGCGTGGCGATCACCTGTTGCACGCTGAACTGTGCCGCATCGATCAACATCGCCTGGTTCTGGCCTTCCACGCACACCGCAAACTGCTTGCCGTCCGGCGACAGCGCAATGCCTTCGGCGTTCTCGCCGATCTCCACGCTGCGCAGCACCGCGTCCTTGTCGGTATCGAGTTCGATCAGGCGGTGATGCTCGGCATCGATCAGGTACAGATGCCCCTGCGGGCCCGGCAATACCTGCTGCAGGCGCTTGCCCAGCTGCCCCTGTGCGCTGAGCGTACGCACCACCGTGTCGGTGTGCGTATCGATCACCGATACCGTGCCGCTGCGCTGGTTGGGCACATAGGCAAATGCCGGCGGCGTTGCGGGCATCGCTGCCGCCGGCGCCGCGTTGGACGCCGGCAGCTCCGCATCGCGCCGGCAACCGGCCAAGGCCAGCAGCGCGCCCAGCGCAGTTGCCGCAAGCAGGCACCGCCAACCGGTTGGCGCTGGCCTCATTGCGCCTTGCCCGCGGTCTTGTTGATCGAATGGATGAAGGCGAGCAGTTTTTCGGTGTCGCCCGGCTTTAGCACCGGCGCGAACGGCGGCATCTGCCCGACCACCTTTTCATGCCCGACCCGCGTCTTGCCGTGGGTGATCATCGCGGCGGTGCCTTCGCTGATCAGCGTGCGCAAGGTGTCGTCGTCGCTGCCATACACCCAGATGTCGTTGGTCAACGGCGGGCACATGCCGCCGCCACCGGTGCCGCCATGGCAGGCATTGCAGCCGGCGGAGAAATAGATCTTCTTGCCCTCGGCGATCAGCTCGGGCGTGACCTTGACCTCCGGCCCCTTCGGGATCGGCACCACGGTGGCCGGCGCTGCGGGCGGCGTGGCCGGATCCGGCGCAGGCCCGGCGGCCGGGTTGGGCACCGCGGCGCTCGCCGCTGCAGGTGCAGCAGTACCGGTGGCCGGCGCCGGCGGACTGACAGCCGGTGCGGTGGCCGCCTCAGGCGCGGGCGCGGGCGGCGGTGCGTCCTTGCCGCAGGCGGCCAGCACGACGCTGAGCATCACCGCGCACAGCGGTGCGCGCATGGAACGATCGAAACAACCCACGGTGGACTTGCGCATGAACGAACCTTTCTGATCGGAGGGAGCACCGCGCACCCCGTGCGCGCGGCGGGTGACGCAGTCATTGCCGGGAGGGGCGCCTGGCCTCGGTAAGCAGCGTGGCCAGCGCGTTATCGCCGCGTGCCTGCGCTAATGCAGCGGCGGTCTTGCCGTCGCGATTGCGTGCGGCAGGGTCGGCGCCGGCCGCCAGCAGGCGCTTGGCCGCCGCGTCGCGCCCGGCCGCGGCGGCCAGCATCAATGCGGTGACGCCGGCCTGGTTGGCGTGGCCGACGTCGGCACCGCCGGCCAGTACCGCATCGAGAATCGCCGGGTCGTCGCGCGCCACCGCGAACATCACCGGCGTGAAGCCGGTGGCATTGGCACGCCGCACATCCGCGCCCGCCTTGAGCAAGGCCTGCACCACGCCGACATCGGCGTAGGACACCGCCAGGTCCAGCGCGCTCCAGCCATCGCTGGAGACGGTGTCCACCGGCGCGCGCTTGCCGAGCAACCTGGTCACGCTGCCGGCATCGTTGGCCCAGGCCGCCTTCATCAAGGCGGTCCAGCCGCTGCCATCGCGCGCATCCAGGCGTGCGCCGGCATCGAGCAGCAGGCCGACCAGATCCGGTTCCTGGTTGCGGATGGCCTGATGCAACGGCGGCTCGCCGAGCAGGTTGGGACGGTTGGCATCGGCGCCATGCCGCAACAGCCACGCCGCACGCACCGCGTCGCCGGCATCCAGTGCATGCGCCAGTTCCTGGTTCGGGTCGGCACCGTCGGCGATGCGCAGTTGCAACTGCGCCAGCTCCTGCGAGGACGCAGCCGGGCTTGGCGCCTTGGACACCGGCATCGGCGTCGCATACGGCCCGTGCGCGGCCAGATCGCCGGCTACCACGCAGTCGCCACAGCGCACCAGCGGCACGTGATAGCTGCGCAGGATCTCGGCGATCTTTGCTGAACTCTGTTGCATGGCCGTGTTCAAGGCATCGCGCAGGTCCGCGTTCTTGCGCGACACCGCCCACGCCATCGAATATTCCAGCACCGCATCGTCGATAGTATTGAGCGGCACCATGCCCAGGCCGCTGCGTTGCGCGTAGTAACCGGCCACCGGGCCCCAGGATTCGGCCGCATCCAGTTCATTGGCAGCGACCCGTTCAACCAGCTTGCCGGGATGTTCTTCCGGCGCGGTGGCCGAGTCGTAGAACAGGTATTGCACCTGGCCGCTGATGCCGTGCTCGTATAACGCCTGACGTGCGGGCGAGCTCTGGAACACGCCCAGCCGCAGTTTTTTCAGCGCCGGATCGTCCAGCGATGTCGGCACCAGATCCAGGCCCTTGCGCGTCACCAGCACATAGGCCGAGCGATACAGCGGGCGCGTGGTCAGGCCCTGCTCGAAATCGCTGTTGAGGTCCATCAACACATCGCAGCGGCCGGCAGTGATCGTGCTGCGTGCCAGCCCGCGTTGGTAATAGGTGCGCCACTCGTATTCCAGGCGCCGGCCCATGGCATCGGCCACGACCTGCGCAATCTTGTTCTGGAATCCCTCGCCAGCCTTGTTGGACAGCGGCATGTTGCCGGGGTCGGCGCAGACCCGCAGCACACGTGGATCGGACGTTGGCGGTGGAGCACTGGCCGTGGCCGGTGCCGCAGTGGAGGCCGCCGCAGCGGGCGCTGCAGCGGAAGCAGAAGCGCGAGCCGTCGGTGAGGACGGCTCGCGGGTGCAGCCTGCGGCGACGAGTCCGAGGCTGCAAAGCACCAGCAGCCGACACAGCTGCCGGTGCATGCCACGCGCACCGGCAGCGAACTGCCGGTGCGCGCGTCCAACGCCTTGCGTGGAACTCATCGTGCGGTCTTCGCTGCGGTGTTGGCGGTGCCGCCGCCTGCAGCCGCCGTGGCGGTGGCACTGGCGGTCACGGTCTTGCCGGCACCATCGATCCGGAAGCTGTGCACCATGCCGCCGAGCGGGATCTTGTCGAAGCCGGCACCAAATGCCAGACCGGCAGCCCCCAGCGCGCCATACGGATCGGACGGATCCAGACCTGCGGCCACCGGCAGGCCGATCCAGCCACCGATGCCGGAGAACACCGCCACGTACTGGTGCCCATTGGCCTTGTAGGCGATCGGGTTGCCGATGATGCCGGAGGGCAGTTTCATCTCCCACAGCTTCTTGCCGGTGTCCTTGTCCACCGCACGGAACCAGCCATCCAGCGTGCCGTAGAACACCAGCCCGCCGTCGGTGACCAGGGTGCCGCTCCACACCGGGAACTTCTCCTTGATCTCCCACTTGGACTTGCCTTCCACCACGTCGAAGGCCTTGACGATGCCCAGTGCACCCGGCTCGTTGGGCTTCATCATCACGTTGGCAAACACGTACGGCAGGCCCATCATGGTGTTGCCGCGTTCCTGCGGTTCCAGTTCCATATGCCAGTTGTTGGTGCCGCAGAAGAACACCGCCGCATTGGCCGGATCCACCGAGCACGGCTGCTGGTCCTTGCCGCCCATCGCCGACGGGAAGGCCTGCACCTTCTTGCCGCGTTCCAGCGGCGAATGCGCGGCCACCTTGACCGGGCGGCCGGTCTTCATGTCGATGCGTTCGGCCCAGTTGGCCGGCACGAACTTGTGCGCGCGCAGCAGCGTGCCGTCACGGCGATCGAGCACATACGCAAAGCCGTTACGATCGAACTGCACCACGGACGGAACTTCCTTGCCGTCGATGCTCAGATCGACCAGGATCGGCTCGTTGATGCCGTCGTAGTCCCACTGGTCGAACGGCGTCTTCTGGTAGCCCCACACCGCTTCGCCGGTATCGATCTTGCGCGCGAACAGGGTCATCGACCACTTGTTGTCATGCTCGCCGTTGTTGCATTCCTCCTGCGAGGTCTTGCCGCAGCGATACGACGGGCTCCACAGGCCGGGATTGCCGGTGCCGTAGTAGAGCAGCTTCAACTTCGGGTCGTAGCTGTACCAGCCCCAGGCCGCACCGCCACCACGCTTCCATTCGTCGTTGGGAAAGGTCTTGACGCCCAGATCGCCGAGCTGGCCATGCTGCGGGTTGGCCTTGTTGAAATCCGCACCCAGGCAGATCGATTTGTCGGTACCGGCCGCATCGCAGGACCACGCCTGCTTGCCATCGGCCAGGTTGTAGGCAGCGACACGCCCAAGCACGCCGAACTCGTTGCCGCTGATGCCGGCCACCACCTTGCCGTCGGCGATGATCGGCGCCATGGTGATGGTTTCGCCCTTGTCCGGGTGCGCGAGTTTCTGCTTCCACACTTCCTTGCCGGTCTTGGCATCGAGTGCGATCACATCGCCGCTCAGGCTGCCGAACACCAGCTTGCCGTCGGCATACGAGGCGCCGCGGTTGACCGTATCGCAGCACGCTACCGCCACCGAGCGTTCGTCCTGTTGCGGGGTGTACTTCCACAGCACCTTGCCGCCGTCGTCCTGCGCTGCCAGGTCGATGGCGAACACGTTGTTCGGATACGCGCTGACCATGTACATGACGCTGCCGATCACCAGCGGCTGGCCCTCGTGGCCGCGCGTGGCATCGGTCTTCATTTCCCACGACATCTTCAGGTTCTTGACGTTGTCGCGATTGATCTCGGCCAGCGGGCTGTGCCGGGTGAGCGCGAAGTCGCGCCCGATGCCGCCCCAGTTGTCCGGGTTGCTGGCATTGGTGGTGAACTCGCTGTCGGTATCGACCACGGCGGCGGCGGCCGGCGCGGCGGGTTTGGCGGCCGGTGCGGGCGTTGTCGTCGTTTCCGTGGCGGCGTCTTTCTTGCAGCCGGCCAACGCGGCGCTCAGCGCAAGCATGAGCAGCACACTGCTGCGCAGGCTGCGACAGGAAGATTGGTGCATATGCGTCTACCCCTCTCGATTGAACAACCAGTCGGTTGAAACATTCCGCAGCGCAGGCGTTGCACCCGCCAGTTGCACCGCGGACGTCGGAAACGTCGAGAGGGAAAGAGCAAACGCCATGCCAGCGCACTGGTGCGACGCACCATGTTGGAGCAGCAGGGTTTGATGTGATGGCAGTCGCTTGCGCAAGGCGCACTGTCACGGTTCTGGCACAGTTTGCGCCGGGCGTGCTGTGACATGGATGGTGCAGCGGGGGTGGGACTGCCTGTCGGTCAGTGCTGCGCACCCTGCACGCTTGAGTCGACATAGCTCGCTGTGGCTCGCGCAAGGCAACACCTCACCTCACCGAAGGCCAGCTACGTCGTCGAACGGGTGCTGCCGCGTTTCCCTTCTCCCATCGGGAGAAGGTGCCCGAAGGGCGGATGAGGGTACGGCGTAGGCCAGGTGTGTGATGTCTGGCTTGCTGATGACGCATTGCAAGATTCAGCGGCGTCCACGCCCCTTCGAGCGCATGTCACTTCCAATGCGATAACGGTGTCCTGATCGCCAGCGTTATCCAACAACACGCGGCCAGCCACACATCGCACTCCGTGCTTCGCGCGCCTGGCCTACTCGCCAAAGCTCACGCTAGCGGTTCCAGTGCGCCAGCAACTGCGTGCAATCCTGCAATCGCCAGTCGGCAAGGCCGGGCCATGGATCGCCGGGTGTGTTGACCAGCACGGTGCAGGCACCGACTGCACGGCCGCAGGCCAGGTCGTTGTGGTGATCGCCGACCATGACCAGTGCTGTGCCCTCCACCGCCCAGCGTTGCGCAAAATACTGCAAGCCATCGGGTGCGGGTTTGGGGGCGGCCTCATCGCGGCCGACGATGTCGTCCCAGGCGAATGCATCGTGCAGGCCGATCGCCTGCAATGTCACCTGCGCCAATGCGCGCGCATTGCGGGTGAGCATGCCGAGCCGGCATCCGGCTGTCTGCAACGCACGCACCAGCGCCACTGCACCAGGTGCGGGCTGTGCGGCCTGTGCGAGTTCACGCTCGTGCTCAAGCAACCAGGCGTGTTTGGCTGCGGCCTGCTCGGCCGGCAGTGATGCCAGGTGGTGCAGGATGTCCGCCTCGGGCGGGATCTCCAACGCGCGTCGGATCAATTCGAAATCATGCACCGCTTCGGTCAGCGTGCCGTCCATGTCGAACACCCAATGGCGGTAACCGGACAACGCGGGCGAGATCTGTGTGATGGCCATGGCATCCATACGTGAGGAGACTCCAGAGATGGTTGAGGCAACGCCGCAAGCCGTCAGGGAACGCATATCGCGCACGCACCCGAATGGACCGGCACCTCATGCCGATGCCGTACGCCGACTGCGCAGCTGGTGCCGTGCAAGGGCGGTGCGCCTACTTCCAGCCCGGCATCTGGGTGGTATCCAGGCCACCCACTTCGAACTCTGCCGTGCGCGTGCCGCCGGCCTTGACCGGGAACGCGATGCTGATGCGCTTGGCATTGCGCACCAGCTTCCACAGCGCCTTGTCGTCGTCGATGAACATCGCGATCGCTTCATCGGTGTCGGGGCGGTGTGCGGCCATCGGGCGTGGTGCGCCACCATCTGCCGAGACCTGCACCTTGCAGCCGCCATAGCAATTGAAGTCGCCGGCCTTGAGCACGAGATAGCTGTGACGCTTCCATTGCGGGTGATCACGGAACACCAGGCTCACCGGCTTGGGGCCGCTGCCGTCGACATCCACGCGGCTCTTGGCATCGATCATCGCCGAGCGCTGCGTGCCGCCCTTGGCCGGCACCTGCGAGTACTGCCACAACGCCTGCATGCGGCGCAGTTCGCGCGCCTGGTCGCCCTTGGCCTTGATGTCGGCATAGCCAGGTTCGATGCGTGTGGCCGCAGCGGTGCCGGCGTAGCCTTCCAGCAGTGCGGCGCCATGCGCGCGTGCCATGTCCCAGTTACCGGCCTTCACCGCCTCGTCGTATTGCTTGGCGAGTGCGTCGGCCTGCTGTTGCTTGGCTTGCGCCTGCGCGCTTGCCTGCGCCTGACGCTGCGCCTCGCGGTCGGTACAGCCACTCACTGCAGCGACGCACAAGGCCGCGCTCAGCAGATATTTCATCGTCGACTCCGGAAGGCATGAAAGGCAACGGCAACGATACCAGCCTGCCCACGACAGCCGCGATCAAACGGCCACACAGCGTAGGAGCGCACCCGGGCGCGATGGAGCATTCCCGGTAACGCCACGTCGCGCCCGGGTGCGCTCCTACGACGGCGATTGCCGGGCACGGTGCTAGCGCAAGGGCACGGTGCCGCCCGCACGATGCAGCAATGGAAAGCGGCGGGAGGGCGTCTGCAACGCCCTCCCCTGCCATTACGGCTGCGGCTGCGCCGGCGGTGCCGCCTTGGCCTTGGCGATCATCTCGGCCACCGATGCGGTGGTGATCGGGTGGTAGCTGGGCTTGGCCTTTTCGAAGGCCTGCTCGGCGAAGGCGATGCCGTCCGGGGTCTTCAACAACTCGGCGTAGATCGGCAGTACCAGCTTGCGGCGGCCGACGCGTTCGATGAACTCGCCTGCAGCGGGGCGCGCATCGGTGTAACCGCTGCGGATCGCCAGCGGATACCAGCGCATGGCGATTTCGCCGTTCGGGGTGCCGGTGAAGTGGTAGGCCTCATCCAGTTGCTTGAGCTGCTCGGGCTTGAGCGTGGCGCCCATGCCGCTGAGGAAGTGCACCCATTCCTGCGTGCCCCATTCGCCGGTGACCTGCTTGCTCGGCAGCGTGCCGCTGCCGCTCCAGGCGATGCGCGCGGTGTCCACGATCGAGAAGCTGCGCGAGCGTGCCTTGGCGGCGAAGGCCGGGATGCCTGGCTGCTTCAGCCACGCATCCACCTCGGCCGCACTGACCGTGTTGGGATGCTTATCCAGCAGGTTCTTGTTGAGGTAATCGACGAACTGGTCGGTGGTGGCGCTCTGGAACGCATGATCGTCGAACCAGCCGCGCAGGAACGGGTCGAACACCTCGCGGCCGAAGCGCTGCTCCAGGAACTGCAGGAACCACGCGCCCTTGACGTAGGCCACCTGGCTCAGGGCTTCGTCGGGGTCGCGCTCGGCCAGCGGCGGCAGCGCCAGCGCCTGGTCGGCCGGCGCCATGCCCTTCACTTCGGCCAGCAGGTCGCCCTGGTCGATCTCGCGCTCCATCTCGGCCATCTCCGCGCCATACAGCGCCTCGGTGATGCGGGCCTGCACGTAGGTGGTGAAGCCTTCGTTGAGCCAGATGTCCTTCCAGCTGGCATTGGTCACCAGGTTGCCCGACCAGCTATGCGCCAGTTCGTGCGCGACCAGCGAGACCAGCGACTTGTCGCCGACGATCACGGTGGGCGTGGCGAAGGTCAGGCGCGGATTCTCCATGCCGCCGAACGGGAACGACGGCGGCAGCACCAGCATGTCGTAACGGCCCCAGCGATACGGGCCGTAGAGTTTTTCGGCGGCACCGATCATCTTCTCGGTGTCTTCGAATTCCTTCGCAGCCTTGTCGGCCATGCTCGGCTCGGCCCACACGCCCGAGCGCGTGGAGATCGGCTTGAACACCACGTCGCCGGCAGCGATCGCCAGCAAATACGAGGGAATCGGCTCGGGCATCTTGAAGCTGTAGTCGCCGTCGCGCGCGGCCTTGGGGTCGTTGTCGGCGCTCATCAGCACCATCACGTCCGGGCGCGAGGTCACATGCGCGCTATAGGTGAAGCGCACGCTCGGGGTGTCCTGCAGCGGCACCCAGCTGCGCGCATGGATTGCCTGCGACTGGCTGAACATGAAAGGCAGTTGCTTGCCTTCGGTCATCGCCGGCTCCAACCACTGCAGGCCCGATGCGGTGGGCGCGGTGTGGTAGGTGATGACGACCTTGGCCGGCTGGTTGGGGGTTTCGATGGTGAGCTTGCTGCCGAAGGTCTTGTCGGCCGGCGCCAGCGCGAACTGCAGTGGCGACAGCGTGCCCTTGCCATCGTCGGCCTGCACCTGGGCGATGCTGAGCTCGCGCGTATCCAGCACCAGCTGCTTGGCGGCCTTGTCCTTCCAGTCCAGCGTGTAGGTGGCGGTGCCGCCGATCTGCTTGGCGTCGAAATCCAGCTTCAGGTCCAGCGCCAGATCCTTGATGACCACCAGCTGCGGCTGGGCGTAGGAGCTTTCGTCGTGGTTGCGGGCGTCTGCTTTCACGGGGGCCTTGGCAGTAGTGGCCGGCGCAGCGGTGCTGGCCGCCGGCGGCGTGGACTCGTTGGAACAGCCGGCCAGCGCGATGGACACGGCCAGGGACAGCGACAGGAACGGGAAGCGCATCGACGGCACCGCAGCGAGGGAATTGGGCATTTTAACGCCCCGGGCCGTTGCCTGCCCGTGCGGCTGATGGCGAGCCCGTGCCGGACGCTCAACCCGCGCCGGCTGGGGACACCGTGCATGTCGCTGGCCGCATCGGCGCGAACCTTACGCAGTAACCGCGTTAATGGCGTAACTCAGGCTACCCGTGCCTAGCGTGCACCCGCCCGCGGCCCGGCCGCCAGGTGATTGCCGGATCGCCTAGACCACCGGATGGCTGCGCGGGCTGTCATGCCCGTCGCGTACCAGACGCCGGCCACCGGAGAACTTGGCGCGATACATCGCCGCATCGGCGCGGCGATACAGCTCGGTGGCATCCAGGCCACGCTCGCACACCGCGCTGCCGGCGCTCACATGCAGCGGCGCCTCGTCGGCATCCTCGCGTTCGAGCATCGACAGCCATTGATTGAGCTTGAGCGTGGCGTCGTCCTCGCTGGCATGCACGCCGATCAGGAACTCGTCGCCGCCCCAGCGCCCGATCCAGTCCTGTGCGCCCAGCCAGCCGTAGGCCGATTCCACCAGCCGCACCAGCACGCGATCGCCGGCCAGATGGCCGAAGCGGTCGTTGATCGGCTTGAGGTTGTCCATGTCCAGCACGAACAGCACGAACGGCCAGCCTTCGCGCTGCGCGGCGGTGACCGAATCGCGCATCGCCTGTTCGCAGCCACGCCGGTTCAAGGCCTCGGTCAGCGGGTCGAACAAGGCGTGCTTCTTGAGATCGCGCATGCCTGCATCGATGCCGCGCAGGCTGCGATTGATGCCACGCAGCAACCGCCCCAGTTCGTCGTCGCCATGTTCGGGCAGGCTGGGCAGACGTTGATCGGCGTAATACGCATCCAGTGCGTCGGCGGCGATGCGCAGCGGTGCGAGCAGGCGATACAGGGCCGACAGGGTCGCCGCGGTGCCAGCCAGTGTGGCCAGCAGCGCCACGATCACCACCGACCACAGCGGGCGCCCGCTCAACTCGCTTTGCGCGGCCAGCCAGGCGATCAACAACAGCAACGGCAGGTGGATGCCGACAAAGGTCACCGCCAGCAGCTTGGCGCTGAAGGAGCGGGGAAACACGCGCGACAACCCTGCGTACAAGCGCATCCACGTCTCCGGCAAAAGAGCGCCTAGTGTCGCCGACCGTTGGTGGAGCCGACGCGACGGGAGTCTCAAAAGTTTGTCGGCAAACGCACCTGCGCATAGTGCAATCGTGCGGCAAGCGGACACGAGCGTGGCCTGCTCGTGCGATGTCCGGCGCAAGCTGCGCGCCGGACCGGACGCTCAGATCACGCTGCGTCGGATCCGGTTCAGATCTTGTAGCCGGAGTGGATCGCCACGATGCCGCCGGTCAGGTTCTTGTAGTGGCAACGCGCAAATCCGGCCTCGCCCATCATGCCCTTGAGCGATTCCTGCGGCGGGTGCTTGCGGATGCTTTCTGCCAGGTACTGGTAGCTGTCGGCGTCGCGCGCGAACAGCTGGCCCAGCCTGGGCAGGATCTTGAACGAGTGGAAGTCGTAGATCGGCTTGAACCAGTCGGCGGTGACCTCGGAAAATTCCAGCACACGCGCCTGCCCGCCCACCTTCAACACGCGGTACATCTCGCGCAGCGCGGCGTCCTTGTCGGTGACATTGCGCAGGCCGAAGGAAATGGTCACCAGATCGAAGCTCTGATCCGGGAACGGCAGCGCCTCGGCATTGCATTGCACGTAATCGAAGCCGGCCACCAGGCCGCGGTTGGTGAGCCGGTCGCGGCCCACCGACAGCATGCCGGCGTTGATGTCGCCCAGCACCACCGCGCCCTCGTTGCCGACGCGCTCCTTGAGCAGCACGGCGATGTCGCCGGTACCGCCGGCCAGGTCCAGCACACGGTCGCCCGGCTTCACCTGCGCGGTCGCCACGAAGTAGCGTTTCCATGCGCGGTGCACGCCCAGACTCATCAGATCGTTCATCAGGTCGTAGTTGCGCGCGACCGAGGTGAACACTTCGCCGACCAGCTTCTGCTTGTCCTTGGCAGCGACGTCGCGGAAGCCGAAATGGGTGGTACCGGAGGTATAGGGGGATTCGCTCATGGGCGGATTATCGCACTGCTGACGCCGCCATGACCGCAACCGGACCACAATCGCTGCCTTCCCTGCGACCGGCCCTGCGAGCCCTGCGTGCACGACAAGTACGTCCAGCGCGACTGGCAGCCCCACGAGAAGCCCACCCTGCCCGGGTCGGCCTCCACCCCCCTGCACTCCACCCGGCGCCGCATCCAGTACGGGCTGGTGGGCGTGGTGGTGGCGCTGACCGGCGGGTTGAGCAATGCGCTGGTCACCGCCAACCTGACCTATCTGCAGGGCACGCTGGGCGCCTACGCCACTGAAATGGCCTGGCTGCCGGCCGCCTACGTGATGACCAACATGTCGGCCAACCTGCTGCTGGTGAAGTTCCGCCAGCAGTTCGGGCTGCGGCGCTTCACCGAGATCTTCCTGGCGCTGTATGCGGTCATCGCCTTCGCGCATCTGTTCGTGCACAGCCTGAGCTCGGCGATCACCGTGCGTGCCGCGCACGGATTGGTGGGCGCCGCGCTCAGCTCGCTGGGGCTGTATTACGTTATCCAGGCGTTCCCGGCCAGGTACCGGCTCAAGGCGGTGGTGACCGGGCTGGGGGTGACCCAGCTGGCGCTGCCATTGGCGCGGGTGTTCTCCACCGATCTGCTGGAATTTGCACAGTGGCAGGGCCTGTACCTGTTCGAACTGGGCCTGGCGGTGTTCGCGCTGGCCTGCGTGCTGGCGCTCAAGCTGCCGCCCAGCGACCGCTATCGGGTGTTCGAGCCATTGGATTTCCTCACCTTCAGCCTGTTCGCGGCCGGTTCGGCCGGGCTGGCGGCGGTGCTGTCGCTGGGGCGGCTGCTTTGGTGGACCAGCACGCCGTGGCTGGGCGTGGTGCTGGCGGCCTCCATCGTGCTGCTGTGCACGGCGGCGTGGATCGAGCACAACCGCCGCAACCCGATGATCAATACGCGCTGGCTGGCCAGTGGCGACATGCTGCGGCTGGGCCTGGCGATCCTGCTGATCCGGCTGGTGCTGTCCGAGCAGAGCACCGGCGCGATCGGCTTCTTCCAGACCCTGGGGCTGGCCAACACGCAGCTGCAGACCCTGTTCGCGCTGATGTTGCTGGGCGCAGTGGTCGGCGTGGCCGCCAGCGCGTGGCTGATCAATCCGGCGCGGGTGGCCGAGCATCTGATCATTGCGGTGGCGGCGATCTGCATCGGCTGTTTCATGGATGCCGATGCCACCAGCCTCACCCGTCCGGAGCAGATGTACGTCAGCCAGTTCCTGCTCGCCTTTGGCAGCACCTTCTTCATCGGCCCGGCGATGGTGGCTGGGCTGGGTCGGGTCATCGCGCAGCCGGGCAACCTGATCAGCTTCATCGTGCTGTTCGGCATGGCACAGAACATGGGCGGCCTGCTCGGCAGCGCGCTGCTCGGCACCGTGCAGGTCGTGCGCGAGAAATACCATTCCAGCCAGCTGGTCGAACATCTGGCATTGACCGACCCGCAAGTGGCCGCGCGTGTGCAGGCCTATGCCGCGCTGTACGGCCGCAGCATCGGCGACCCGGCGCTGCGGCAGGCCCAGGGCGTGCGCGCCCTGGGCAGCGTGGCCACGCGCGAAGCCAATGTGCTTGCCTATAACGACGTGTTCCTGTTGATCGGCTGCATCGCCATCGCCACCGGGCTATGGATCCTGTCCGTGCTGGTGTGGCGGCGTTATCTGCGCCCACCCGCTTCGTCCCCCTCTCCTGCTTCCACCGCGCGCCCATGAATACACCTGCAGCTTCAACCTCTCCTGCCGATCTGCAACGTCGCAGGCGGCGCCGCATCGGTGGCGTGATCGGCTTCGGCGGGCTGGCCCTGCTCGGCGTCGCACTGGTGCTGTATGCATGGCGCCTGCCGCCGTTCGTCAGCGCCGTCGAGCGCACCGAGAACGCGATGGTGCATGGTCAGATCACGGTGATCGCGCCGCAGGTCAGCGGCTATGTCACCGAGGTGCCGGTGCAGGACTTCGCCCACGTCAAACACGGCCAGTTGCTGGCCAGGATCGATGACCGCATCTATGCCCAGCAGCTCGAACAGGCCAGGGCGCAGCTGCAGACCGCGCAGGCCAACCTGTCCAACTGGGACCAGCAGCGGCATAGCGCCGATGCCACCATCGCCGAACAACGCGCCGCACTGAGCAGCAACCAGGCCCAGCGCGACCGTACCCGCTCGGCGTATGCACGCGCACAGCAGCTGGCCGAGCAGAAACTGGTATCCGAACAGGATCGCGACACTGCCTTCGCCGCACGTGCGCAGGCCGATGCCGGCGTGGCACAGGCGCGCGCCGCCGTGCAGGCCGCCGAGGAAAACGCACGAAGTGTCACCGTCAATCGCGCCGCGCTGGAAGCGGCGGTGGCCAATGCGCAGGCAGCCGTGCAACTGGCGCAGATCAATCTGGACAACACGCGCATCCTGGCCCCGCGCGATGGCCAGCTCGGCCAGCTCGGCGTGCGTCAGGGTGCCTACGTCACCAATGGCACGCAGCTGATGTCGCTGGTGCCGGACACGCTGTGGATCGTGGCCAATTTCAAGGAAACCCAGATGGCCAAGATCCGCATCGGGCAGCGCGCCAGCTTCACCGTGGATGCGCTGGACAATGCGCGCTTGCACGGCCGTGTGCAGGAAATCTCCCCGGCCGCCGGCTCGGAATTCAGCGTATTGCCGGCCGACAACGCCACCGGCAACTTCGTCAAGATTGCCCAGCGCATTCCGCTGCGCATCAGCGTCGATCCGGACCAGGCGCTGGCACCGCGGCTGCGCCCGGGCATGTCGGTGGTGGTGGCGATCGACACTGACAGCGCGGTCGACTGACGCGACGCAGCCGCTATCATGCGGTGATGTCGTCCCTGTCCCCATCCTCGCTGCACTGGCAGTGCCTGCGCTTCGACCAACTGAGCACCACGCAGTTGTACGCGCTGCTGCGGCTGCGCTCGGATGTGTTCGTGGTGGAGCAGCAGTGCGCGTATCCGGAGCTGGATGGCAAGGACAGCCTGCCGGGTGTGCTGCATCTGCTCGGTAGCACCGACGACGGTGCGTTGGCCGCCTATCTGCGCGTACTACCGCCCGGTGTGAGTTACCCCGAGCCGAGCATCGGCCGGGTAGTGATTGCCGCCACGCAGCGCGGCCACGGCTTCGCACACGCATTACTGCGGGAAGGCTTGCGGCTGGTGCACCGGCAGTGGCCCGCCAGCGCCGTGCAACTCGGCGCGCAGGCGCACCTGCAGGCGTTCTACGCCGCACATGGTTTTACGCCCTCGTCCGCACCGTATCTGGAAGACGGCATTCCCCACATCGACATGCTGCGTCGCGCCGACGCCGCCACCCAGGAGCCTGCATGATCACCACCCCCGACTACCGCGCACTGCTCGACACCGCCATTGCCGAAGCCCGCCAGGGCCTGGCCGAAGGCGGCATCCCGATCGGCGCGGCGCTGTACCACAACGACGGACGCCTGCTCGGTTGCGGCCACAACCGCCGCGTGCAGGAAAACGATCCTTCCGTGCACGGCGAGACCGATGCCTTCCGCAAGGCCGGCCGGCAGCGTCGCTACAAGGACACCATCATGGTCACCACGCTGGCGCCGTGCTGGTACTGCAGCGGGCTGGTGCGCCAGTTCAATATCGGCACCGTAGTGGTCGGCGAGTCGGTCACTTTCCAGGGCGGCGTGGCCTGGCTGCGCGAGCACGGCGTCACTGTCATCGACCTGCAGAGCCAGGAATGCATCGACCTGCTGGGCGGCTATATCTCGGCCAACCCCGACGTGTGGAACGAGGATATCGGCGAGGACTGAGCGGTTCGGGTGCAGCGGTTTGGCTGCAGAGCGCTTGATCTGCGGCTTGGCCGCGAGGCCCTTGCCCGCCCACCATCGCCGGACACGCCGCAAGTACGTCCGTGTAGGCTCTTACGCGGCATCCATGCCGCGTAAGGTCCCGCGACGGTGGGCGGGCAAGGACCAAGTCGAGATGGTCGGTGTGCTTGCTTAAGAGCAGTAAGGGCCCTGCGTGATGCACGCCGTTGATCCTGATGCGCCGGCTCGAAGTCCGACACACGTTTCGGCAAACAGCTCTTCACGCGGCCATCGACCAACTCTCTAGTGCGGTGCCCTCGCCGCTTGCGGGACCCTTGGCGGCATGGACGCCGTCAAGGAGCCCCCAGGGACGGGTTCACGGCGTGTCCCGCGAGCGGTCAGGGCATCGCGCCCTCGACCAGCTCAGCGTTTGACTGCATCCGGGAAAATGCGGCCCACAAAACCACTGTGCTCACCGCCAGGCGAGCGCGGTCAAAATCGGAATCGGCATGTCCAACGCGTACACGCCGGTTCCGGTTGCGTCCACACCGGCCTGATGACCGTTGGCACCTGCACGCAGCTGCACTGCGATCAGAGGATATAGCGGCTCAGGTCCGGGTCCTGCACCAGTTCGCCGAGCTGCGCATCGACATAGGCCGCATCGACCGTGACGCTCTGGCCGTCGCGATCCGGCGCCTCATAACTCAGCACATCGAGCAGGCGCTCCAGCACCGTGTGCAGGCGGCGCGCACCGATGTTTTCCTGTCGCTCGTTGACCTGCGCGGCAATCTCGGCAAGGCGCTCCACCGCATCGGCGCCGAAGGTCAGGCGCACGCCCTCGGTCTGCAGCAGGGCTTCGTACTGCTTGATCAACGCCGCCTTGGGTTCGGTAAGGATGCGCACGAAATCGGCCTTGGTCAGCGCGGTCAATTCGACACGGATCGGAAAACGGCCCTGCAATTCGGGAATCAGATCGCTGGGCTTGGCCAGATGGAACGCGCCGGAGGCGATGAACAGGATATGGTCGGTCTTGACCGTGCCGTACTTGGTCGACACGTTGGAGCCTTCCACCAGCGGCAACAGATCGCGCTGCACGCCCTCGCGACTGACATCGCCGCCATTGGAGCCGGCTTCGCCACGCTTGGCGACCTTGTCGATCTCATCGATGAACACGATGCCGTGCTGCTCGCAGGCTTCGATCGCCGCGGCACGTACGTCGTCTTCGTTGACCAGCTTGCCGGCTTCTTCTTCGATCAGCAGCGGGCGCGCGGCCTTGATGGTGAGCTTGCGCTTCTGCGACTTGCCGCTGCCCAGGTTGGAGAACATCTGCCGCAGCTGCTGGCCCATTTCCTCCATGCCCGGCGGGGTCATGATGTCCATGCTGGCGTTGACCGCCACTTCCAGCTCGATCTCGCGCTCGTCCAGTTCGCCGCTGCGCAGCATGCGGCGGAACTTGATGCGGGTGTCGTTGTCCTGCGCCGAGGGCTCGTTGCGCGCCGCTTCCGGATCGAACCCGATCCCGGCCGCGCGGCGTGGCAGCAGCGCATCCAGGAGGCGGTCTTCGGCGCGTTCTTCGGCCTGGTTGCGCACGCGCACCTTGGCCTGCTCGCGATACAGCTTGACCGAGGTGTCGGCCAGGTCGCGGATGATCTGTTCCACATCCTTGCCGACATAGCCGACCTCGGTAAAGCGCGTGGCTTCGACCTTGACGAACGGCGCATTGGCCAAGGTGGCCAGGCGCCGCGCGATCTCGGTCTTGCCGACGCCGGTCGGGCCGATCATCAGGATGTTCTTGGGCATCACCTCGTTGCGCAGCTCTTCGGGCAGCTGCATGCGGCGCCAGCGGTTACGCAGCGCGATGGCAACCGCACGCTTGGCATCGTGCTGGCCAACGATATGACGGTCGAGCTCCTGCACGATTTCGCGCGGAGTCATGGTTGAAGTATCGGAATTTGGCATTGGGGAATCGAGAATGGGGAAAGGGGAATCGCAAGCGCGAAATCAAGAACCTATGTCGTCGGAGTGGAACCAAAACCGCTGTTGCGATTCCCGATTCCCCACTCCCGATTCACAGCTCTTCGACCACCACATTGCGATTGGTATAAATGCAGATATCACCGGCGATGTTGATCGCTTCGGTGGCGATGGTCTTGGCATCGAGTTCGGTGTGCGCGAGCAGCGCGCGGGCGGCCGACAGGGCGTACGAACCGCCCGAACCGATGGCGATGATGCCGTCTTCCGGTTCGATCACATCGCCAGTCCCGCTGATGATCAACGAGGTTTCCTTGTCGGCGACCGCGAGCAGCGCTTCAAGCTTGCCCAGGCGGCGCTCGGTGCGCCAATCCTTGGCCAGCTCCACGGCGGCACGCGTCAGTTGCCCATGCTTGTCGAGCTTGGCTTCGAACAGCTCGAACAGCGTGAACGCATCGGCGGCGGCGCCGGCGAAACCGGCCAGCACCTGGCCCTCGCGACCGAGCCGGCGCACCTTGCGTGCATTGCCCTTCATGACGGTGTGGCCGAGGGTGACCTGGCCATCGCCGGCAACGGCGACATGCCCACCACGCCGAACCGAAATGATGGTGGTGGCGTGAACGATGTTGGGGTTCTGGCTGGGGTCCATGGGTCCTCCGGGGGTTTCCAATGAGGTGGGGACGCCCCTGCCGGGTTCAAGCATGCTGCGCGCATGTGGCGCGGGCGGCTGATGCAGCGCGCTCAGACGGCAGACAGCATGCGTGTGTGCTACCGGCACGCAGGCATTAAGCAGCCGCACACAAGAACGATTGGGAGCGTGGTGTGCGCTTCGGGATGAACCGGGTGATCGTCGCCGGCGCGGAGACGCTGCTGCGAAACCCTGTCACCGCAGTACGCGGCCGTCATATGCGCATCACTGCAAGAAACGCTCCGGCCCGAATAACCACTCAGGCTCGCGCATGGATGCGCATACAAGCGCCGATGCCTGCGCTCTAGCCCCTCTCCCAATGCGAGAGCGGCTCAAGAGCTGCGATTCGCACGCGGCGGTACTTCAGAGAAGTGTTTAACCGCCAAGCGCAACACACGCCGCACCACTCACTCAGCAGCTTTCTTGCGCCTGGCGCGCGGATGCGCGGCGTCGTAGACCTTGGCCAGATGCTGGAAATCCAGATGCGTATAGATCTGCGTGGTGGCGATGTCCGAATGACCAAGCAATTCCTGCACGCCGCGCAGGTCGCCGGAGGATTCAAGGATGTGGCTGGCAAAGCTGTGCCGCAGCATATGCGGATGCACGTCCTTGAACATGCCCTGGCGCACCGCCAGTTGCTTGATGCGGATCTGCACTGCACGTTGCGAAATCGCACCGCCGGCGCGGCCGGGGAATACATGCGTGTCGGCCCGCCCGCCGCTGTCGCGCAGCCAGTCGCGCAGCGCGCTGATCGCATGCGAACCCACCGGCACCAGGCGCTGCTTGCCGCCCTTGCCGAGCACCATCACCAAACCGCTGTCCAGATCCAGGTCGCGCCAGCGCAGCGCGCAGAGCTCGCTCAGGCGCAGACCGGACGAATAGAACAGCTCCAGCAAGGCGCGATCGCGCAGGCCCAGCGGCGCGTCGGTCGGCACCTCGACCAGACGCACCGCTTCATCGGCATCGAGCACCTGCGGCAATTTACGTGGCGCCTTGGGCGCACGCAGCGCCGCCGCCGGACTTGCGGCAATGCGGCCATGCTTGAGCAACCAGGCGTAGTAACTGCGGCATGCCGACAGACGACGCTGCAGGCTCTTGGGCGACAACCCGCGCCGGTGCTCGGCCGCAACGAACTGCCGCAACTGTGCGCTATCGAGCTGCGCCACATCGTCGATGGCCTGTTCGCCGGCCCAGCTCACCAACGCAGCAAGATCGCGCTGGTAGGCATCCAGCGTATGCGCAGACACCTGCCGCTCGACCTGCAGATACGCCAGGAAATCGTCGACCGACGCCACCTCAGACTCCCCGCTGCCGCACCATCGGTGCGGCCATCCAGCGCAGGCTGCACGCATCGGCGCACCCTGCACGGCGCATCATGTGTCGAAGCGCTGCAAGGCCACGCCCAGGGACTCGCCCATCATGCGCAGGAACAAGGTGCCCATGCCGGGATAGAA
Organism: Xanthomonas sp. NCPPB 1826; assembly: GCF_056725285.1. Lineage (NCBI taxonomy): Bacteria > Pseudomonadati > Pseudomonadota > Gammaproteobacteria > Lysobacterales > Lysobacteraceae > Xanthomonas > Xanthomonas sp. NCPPB 1826. The sequence continues at coordinate 854,093 of NZ_CM161521.1, read as the reverse complement.
ACGGTTGGCGTCGCTGCTGCCGACTGCAATCAGGCCGATGCCGGGCAACGGCAGCAGCGCGGTGGATTGCACGTTGGCAGCCTGGTCGGCGTACAGCAGCGCGTGTTTTTCCGTCTGCAGGCGGCCGCAGATCGGCTCGCCGTCGCTCAGGCAGTCGCGGAACGGGGCAAGCCGTGCATCATCGGCGGCGATGACCTGCAGCCAGTCGGCCTCCAGGCCAGCGACCGGCTTGAGCAACACCAGCCGCACCAGTTCGCCATTGAAATCTTCCGCCAGCGAGGCGGCCATCGCCTTGAGCGTGTCGGCCGCGCTGGTCTGGCGCATCAGCGCCAGGGTCAGTTGATGCGTGCGTACCGCTAGGCGCTCGTTGTCCTGCGCATTGTGGCCAAGCTCGTGCAGGCGCCGCGACAGCTCGCGGTTCTTGTCGCGCAGCACTTCCAGCTGATAGGTGGCCAGCGAGGCGGTGGGGCCGTCGTCGCGCGGCACCAGCAGACTCACCGCCAGATCCGGGAACTGCTTGAGGAAGGTCGGGTGGCGCCGCAACCAGGTTGCCACTTCGTGCGCGCTGAATTTGTCCGTGTTCTCGCTCATCAGTTCCACTCTCCATCGAAGACGAACACGGCCGGGCCTGACATCACGACTTCCTGTTGTTCGCCGGCCCAACGGATGCGCAGCTCGCCGCCGGGCAAGGACACCTGCACATCGCGCTCGACACGGCCGCGCTGCATCAGCACCACCGCCGCCGCGCATGCACCGCTGCCGCAGGCCAGGGTTTCGCCGGCGCCGCGCTCGAACACGCGCAGGCGCACATGCGTCGGGTCGACCACCTGCACAAAGCCGACGTTGACCGAATCGGGAAACGCGGCGTTCTGCTGCAACAGGCCGCCGACGCGCTCCACCGGCGCCGCGTCCACCCGCCCCACTTCCACCACGGCATGCGGGTTGCCCATGGACACCGCGCCAAAGCGCACGGTTTCGCCATGCACCGGCAGCGCATATTCCTCGCGCGCACGCGCAAAGCCGGCCAGCGGGATCTGCGTGGGCTCGAACTGCGGCACGCCCATCGCCACCGCGTAAGTGCCGGCGTCCAGACGCTGCACGCGGTGGGAGGTGAACGGGCTATCGATGACGAAATCATCGCCCTGCGCGGTGCCGTCGCGCACCAGCCAGGCCGCCACACAGCGCGCGCCATTGCCGCATTGGCGCGCGGCCGAGCCGTCGGAATTCCAGATGCCGTAGGCGGCCACCGCCTCGCTGCTGCGCGGGGGTTCGATGGTCAGGATCTGGTCGCAGCCCACCCCGAAATGGCGGTCGGCCAGGCGTGCGGCCAGCGCGGCATCCGGCGGCGGCGTGCCGTCGCGCAGGTCCAGCACCACGAAATCGTTGCCGGCGCCATGCATTTTGGTGAAACGCAGACGCCCGCTGCGGCCGTCAGCGCTCATTGCCGCTGCTAGCGGGCTGGTCGGTGGTGGGCGCGGGCTGCGTATCGGTGTTCACCGGCGCAGGCGCAGGCGAGGACTCATCCAGCGGTTGCGGCGCGTCCGGCGGCTGCAGCACGGGCTGGGCTTCCACCGGCACCGGCTTCTGCGGCATTACCAGCGGGCCTTTGTTGCCGCAGGCGGCAAGCAGGACAAAGGTCGCACCAACCAGTGCGAGACGAACAGACGGTCGGGACATGATGCTCATGGCCGAAGTATAGCCAGAACACCCTGACTGCCGTGCGCTCAGTGCGCGCTGGGCAACGCGCGCGGTGGCGGCTCGGGGCGCAGCCATAGCCAGATCGCCACCACCGCCATGCTGCCGATCGACAGGCATTTGACCCAGAACACCGGCACGCACCACAGCATGATGCCGGCGCAGACGGTCATGGTGAGCGTGGCCATCCACTTGGCCTTGCGGCTGACCGCGCGATAGGTCTGCCACTCGACGATCGCCGGGCCGAAGCGCGGGTGCGAGAGCAGCCAGTTGTGCAGCCGCTCGGAGCCGTGCGAGGCGGCCCAGGCGGAAATGAGGATGAACACGGTCGTCGGCAGGCCGGGCACGAAGATACCGACGATGCCGGTCGCCAGGCTGGCGTAGGCCAGCAACCACCAGGCCCAGCGGAATCGAGTCGGTCGCGTCATGGGTAAATGATACGGCCAGCGGGCGCCGAGATGGTCCGGGCATCCCCTTCTCCCACCGGAAGAAGGGGCCCGAAGGGCGGATGAGGGGACGTTTGCACGCGGGGATGGGCGGGTCCTGCTTACGAATCCCCAATCCCGACTCCCCAATCCCCGCCCCTCAACTACTTGGCCCCGAGCTGATCCAGCACAAACGCATACGACTCGGCGAGTTCGCGGTAACGGCGGAAGCGGCCGGACTTGCCGCCGTGGCCGGCCTCCATGTTGGTGCGGAACACGATCGGCCGGGTGCCGGTGTTGTCGTCGCGTAGCTTGGCCACCCACTTGGCCGGCTCCCAGTACTGCACCTGCGAATCCCACAGGCCGGTGCCGACGAACAGGGCCGGGTAGGCCTGCCTGGTCACGTTGTCGTACGGGGAGTAGGACAGCATGTAGTCGTAATAGGCCTTCTTTTCCGGGTTGCCCCACTCGTCGTATTCGTTGGTGGTGAGCGGGATGCTGGCATCGAGCATGGTGGTGACCACGTCGACGAACGGCACCTGCGCGACCATCACGCGGTAGTCCTGCGGCGCCATATTGGCCACTGCACCCATCAGCAACCCGCCGGCGCTGCCGCCGGAGGCGGCGACGCGGTCCTTGGCGGCATAGCCCTGCTCCACCAGGCCGCGGGTGACGTCGATGAAGTCGGTGAAGGTGTTCTTCTTGTGCAGCAGCTTGCCGTCGTCGTACCACTGGCGGCCCATCTCCTGGCCGCCGCGGATGTGCGCGATGGCATACACCACGCCACGGTCCAGCAGGCTGATCGCCGGCAGGTTGAACGCCGGGTCCATCGACATGCCGTAGCTGCCGTAGGCGTACTGGAACAACGCCGCAGTGCCGTCCTTCTTGAAGCCGCGCTTGTAGACCAGCGACACCGGTACCTTGACGCCGTCGCGCGCAGTTACCCAGACGCGCTCAGTCACGTACTTGCCAGCGTCATAACCGATCACCGGCTGCTGCTTGAGCAGCTTGCGCTCGCCGGTCCGCGTATTGAGTTCGTAGGTGGTCGCCGGCGTGGTCAACGAGGTGTAGCTGTAGCGCAACCACTCGGTGTCCGGCTCGGAATTGACTGCCAGGCCCATCGAATACGCAGGCTCATCCGCCTTGACGTACTCATGACTGCCATCACCCTTGAGCAGGCGTACGCGTTCCAGCCCGCCGGAGCGCTCTTCGATCGCGGTAAACCCGTCGAACAGCTCGAAGTTTTCGATATAGACCTTGTCATCGTGCGCCACCCAGTCGGTCCACTGCTTGCGCGTGGTCGCATCGGTGGGTGCGGTCACCAGCTTGAAATTCTTGGCGCCATCGGCATTGGTGCGGATCACCCAACGGCCATCGAAATGCTCGGGGTGATATTCGACATCGCGCTCGCGCTTGGCCAGCAAGGTGAACCGCTCGGGATTGTCGGCCGGCGCATAACGCGTCTCCGACGACACCGTGCTTTCCACGCCGATGGTGATGTACTTGTCGTCGCGGGTACGGCCGATGCCCATGTAGAAGCTGTCGTCCTTCTCCTCGTAGACCAGCACGTCGTCCTTGGAGGGCGTGCCCAGCACGTGTTTCTTCACGCGCACGGTGAGCAGCGTTTCCGGATCGTTCTCGACATAGAACAGGGTCTTGTTGTCGTCGGCCCAGACCACGTTGGCCGACACGCCTTCCACCGTATCGGGGTAGATCTCGCCGGTGTCCAGATTCTTGAAACGGATCGTGTACTGGCGACGGCCCACCGCATCGTCGGCCCAGGCCAGGATGCGATTGTCCTGGCTCACTTCCGCATCGCCGACGCTGAAGTAGCCCTTGCCCTGCGCCATCTGGTTGACGTCGAGCAGGATCTGTTCCGGCGCGTCCATGCTGCCCTTGCGGCGCGCCTGGATCGGGTAGTCCTTGCCGGCCTCGAAGCGCGTGTAGTACCAGTAGCCGCGCTCGCGATACGGCACGCTGGCGTCGTCCTGCTTGATGCGCCCGACGATCTCGGTAAACAGCGTGTCTTCCAGCGGCTTGAGCGGCGCCATCACCGTGTCGGTGTAGGCGTTCTCGGCGTTGAGATAGGCCAGCATCGCCTTGTCCTCACGCTTGTCGTCGCGCAGCCAGTAGTAGTCGTCGTTGCGGGTGGCGCCGAACGGGGCCTTGACCACATGCGGACGCTTGGCCACGTCCGGTGGCGGCGGGAGAGCTGCGAAGGCGGAGGGAACAGATGTGGTCATCAGGCTGGCGATCAGAAAGGTGAGGACAGGCTTCATCAGATTGGGGTCCGTTGGATGAACGCAATGCCATCCCAGCGCCCGAGTGTGGAAGAGGCCGGCCGGGAGCGTCATGTGCCCGAGGTCATGCTGCTCTATCCTCTTCGGTATGGACTCCCTACATTCGAACGTTCCCCGCTACAGCCGCCGCAGCCAGGACATCGCGCCGTTTCATGTGATGGCGCTATTGGCGCGCGCCAATGCGCTGGAACAGGCCGGCCACGATGTGATCCACCTGGAGATCGGCGAACCGGATTTCACCACCGCCGCACCGATCGTCGCGGCCGGACAGGCCGCACTGGCGGCCGGACACACCCGCTACACGGCCGCCCGCGGCCTGCCCGCGCTGCGCGCCGCCATCGCCGGGTTTTACGCGCAGCGGTACGGCTGCGCTATCGATCCGGAACGCATCCTGGTGACCCCGGGCGGCTCCGGCGCATTGCTGCTCGCCAGCAGCCTGTTGGTCGACCCGGACAAACACTGGCTGCTCGCCGACCCCGGCTATCCGTGCAACCGGCATTTCCTGCGCCTGGTCGAAGGCGCCGCGCAACTGGTGCCGGTCGGCGCAGACACCGATTACCAGCTGACGCCAGGCCTGGTCGATGCCTGCTGGAACGCCGACAGCGTCGGCGCGCTGGTCGCCTCGCCGGCAAACCCCACCGGCAGCGTGCTGTCGCGCGCGCAACTGGCCGGCTTGTCGCAGGCGCTGCATGCGCGCGGCGGCCACCTGGTGGTGGACGAGATCTACCACGGCCTGACCTACGGCATGGATGCGCACAGCGTGCTGGAAGTGGACGACAGCGCCTTTGTGCTGAACAGTTTTTCCAAGTACTTCGGCATGACCGGCTGGCGCCTGGGCTGGCTGGTCGCCCCGCCGGAGGCGGTGCCCGAGCTGGAAAAACTCGCGCAAAACCTCTACATCAGCGCCTCGACCATTGCGCAGCACGCAGCGCTTGCGTGTTTCACGCCAGAGAGCATCGCCATCTTCGAAGCACGCCGTGCCGAGTTCCAGCAGCGCCGCGATTACCTGCTGCCCGCGCTGCGCGCACTGGGCTTCAACATCGCCGTCGAACCGCAGGGTGCGTTCTATCTGTACGCGGATATCAGCGCATTCTCGGACGATGCCCAGGCCTTCTGCGCGCACTTCCTGGAGACCGAGCATGTCGCCTTCACCCCCGGCATCGACTTCGGCTTCCATCGCGCCAATCAGCACGTCCGCATCGCCTATACGCAAAGCCTGCCACGCCTCGAGCAGGCGGTGGAGCGGATTGCACGTGGCTTGCAACGTCTTTGATCGAACCAGCGCCAGTGCGCACGGCGCATCTCTTCGATCAGCGCCTCGCTGTGGCCATAGGTTCACTGCATCTGGAATGCATCTCTTCTACGTGCGCACGTACCCTCATCCGCCCTTCGGGCACCTTCTCCCGACGAGAAAAGGAAACGGCCAGGTGTCGCGGCGCTCCTGATCAACCGCAACGCGCGTCAGCACTCACCTCTGCGCGGCGCAGCCATTCAGATCGAAGAATTGCCGTGCAATGTCCAATCGCTGCTCGGGCCCGGCCCGGTACCACACCGCTTCGCGCAGGTCGGGCAACAGAAAGTGCGCTGGTGCCGGTGCGCCCAGGCGCGGCACCTCGCTGAAGACACGATAGTCCGCATCTGTACCAATATATCTGACATCGCCCAACGGTCGCGGCCCGCCGTCGGGGTCTGGCGCATGCCACCCCGGCGCAGTGACGTCGGCCGTCGAGGCCATATGCTGACTTTCGTCGCTGCCGCCATTCCATGGCAGAAACCACGCATCCCGGCCCGAGCTTGTGGAGTACAACCGCAACGCCAAATGTGATGGCCACTGTGGGCCGCTGGCGACCTGATGGAATTCGGCACGCACGTCGGGGTGATCACGCAGCACATAGTGCGCATCCTGAGCAGCACAGCCGCTCAATGCCAAGGCAACCATCAGCGCCAGCATCGACCACTCTCCGACTAGATCAATCAATCGCAAAACATCCAAAACAACATGGGCACGCCGACCATCGCCGGCGCGCCCGTATCGGCGCATCAACTCAATCCGCCAACCGCTCCCACAGGAAGCTGTAGGCCAGCGCCGCCATGTGTGCGGCCTGTGCGTTGTTGGCCGCGCCGCCGTGGCCGCCTTCGATGTTCTCGTAGTAGGTCACGTCCTTGCCGGCCTCGATCATCTTGGCGGCCATCTTGCGCGCGTGGCCTGGATGCACGCGGTCATCGCGCGTGGAAGTCAGGAAGATCACCGGCGGATAGGTCTTGCCCGGGTCGAACAGGTGATACGGCGAGAAGGTCTGGATGAACTTCCAGTCGTCGGTGTCCGGGTTGCCGTACTCGGCCATCCACGAGGCGCCGGCCAGCAGATGGCTGTAGCGCTTCATGTCCAGCAGCGGCACCTGCACCACCACCGCGCCGAACAGCTCCGGATACTGGGTCAGCATGTTGCCGGTCATCAGGCCGCCATTGCTGCCGCCCTGCACGCCCAGATGCCTGGTCGAGGTGATCTTGCGCGCCACCAGGTCCTTGGCCACCGCAGCCATGTCTTCATAGGCCTTATGGCGGTTCTGCTTGAGCGCGGCCTGGTGCCAGCGCGGGCCGTATTCGCCACCGCCGCGGATGTTGGCCACCACGTAGACGCCGCCCTTTTCCAGCCATGCGCGGCCCAGTCCGCCGGAATAATTGGGCGTCATCGAAATCTCGAAACCGCCATAGCCGTACAGCAGGGTCGGCGCGCTGCCATCGAGCTTCAACGCCTTGGGACGCACCAGGAAGTACGGCACGCGGGTACCGTCCTTGCTGGTGGCAAAGTGCTGCTCGATGCTGTCCTTGCCGGCATCGAAGAACGCCGGCATGGCCTTGAGTGGTTGCGGCGCAGTGCCCACCTCCACCCACGACAAGGTGGTCGGAGTCAGGTAGTCGGTGACGGTCAACCACAGCGCGTCGCTGTCGTCGCTGTCCACCGCGCTGACGTCGACGGTGCCGAACGCCGGCGCACCGACGAAGGCGCTCTTCTTCCAGCCATCCTGCCCAGGCGTGATCACGCTCAGACGGTTCTTGACGTCTTCCAGCACGTTCAACACCAGGTGCGAACGCGTCCAGGCGATACCTGCCAGCGAGGTGCTGTCGGTGGGCTCGAACAGCACATCGAAGTTGCGCTTGCCGGCCATGAAGTCATCAAAGCGCGTCGCCAGCAGCGAGCCGGCCTTGTAGGTCTTGCCGGCCACGGTCCAGGGTTCGCGCAGCTCCAGGGTCAGCCATTGCCGCTTGACCGACTTGCTGGCCGAGTTGGGCGCATCCACCTTGACCAGCTTGCCGTCGGCGCCCTTGAGATACAGCTCCTCGTTGTAGAAGGCCAGCGTGCGGCTGACGAAGTCGCGCTCGAATCCGGGCGTGTCGTCGTGCATCGCGGCGATGTACATGTCGGTCGGCTTGCCCTCGTACACCACCGTGGCGGCGCTGAGCGGAGTGCCGCGCTTCCACTGCTTGGCGATGCGCGGATAGCCGGAGCTGGTCATCGTGCCGGCACCGAAATCGGTGAACACGTAGACGGTGTCCTGGTCGATCCAGCCCAGCCCGCCCTTGGATTCGGGACGGAAGAAGCCGTCCTTGACCCACTGCTTGCCGGCCAGGTCGAACTCACGGGTGACATCGGCATCGGCGCCGCCGCGCGACAGCGCGATCAGGCAGCGCTGGTAATCCGGGCGCAGGCAGTCGGCGCCGTGCCAGACCCAGTTCTCGCCTTCGGCCTTGTTGAGCGCATCCAGGTCCAGCACCGTTTCCCACTTGGGCGCCGGCTTGCGGTATTCGTCCAGCGTGGTGCGCCGCCACAGGCCGCGCTCGTGCTGCTTGTCCTTCCAGAAGTTGTAGTAGTACTCGCCGATCTTCTGCACGCCGGGAATCTTCGCGTCCGAATCCAGCACTTCGCGGATGCTGGTTTCCATCCGCTTGAAGGCCGGCGTGGCGGCCAGGCGCGCCTCGGTCTTGGCGTTCTGGGCCTTGACCCAGTCCAGCGACTTGGCGCCGGAAACATCTTCCAGCCAGGCGTAGGGATCGTTGGACACGGCGGTTTCCTCTGCAGAGACGGCGCCAGCGGTGATCAGACCGGCAACCAGGCAGATCGAGGCGAGTTTGGACATGAATGTTTCCGGGAGAACGAACGCCGGGAACGTAGCATAGCCCTCCGCTGCCCGACCCTGCCGAAGGTCAGGCCGCGCGCGCCTGTGTCGCCGCACGCGAAGTGCTGCGTCGGCGTTGCGCCTGCGGCCCGTGCCGACGTGGCGCGCCGCGCCGCGCACCGGGCCGCACCAGGGCCGGCAATGCGAACCGGTGCAGGCTCCACCAGGCCAGCATCGGCATGCCGACCAGCCACAGCGGCAGCCAGCCGATCCACTCGCTATGGCCGCGCGCGGCCGGCCAGACCAGCACCAGGGCCAGGCCGGCCAGGGCGATCTGCCGGACCGGGCGCAGCACGCGCGGGTCGGGACGTTCGGAACGACGGGAAGGACGAATCGACATGGCGGCACTCCGTGGCAGGAAGGATCAGGACAGGCCGGCAGGATTGCCTGCGCCCATCTCACCGACTGCGACCTGGCGGCGAAAACCGGAGAGACCGCCTTGCCGGGTGCCGGCGCCGCAGCGCGATAACCACCGCCAGGCCACCGATGGCGCCCTATTCCGCGCCCGGACCCAGGCGCCCGGTTGCCACGTTTGAGGCAGCCGCGTGCGCCAGACCCGACCGTTGACGCGAACTTGCCCCCTGCATGCGGTAGTGTGCTGCTCCAACCGCCCCTTTGTGATGTTGCGATGCGCCTGACCGTTACGATCGCCCTCGCTTTTCTGTTCGTCCTCGGCCTGCCCGTGGCATCCGCCAAGGACGCGCCTGCCAGCGAGCCGGCGGTCGATCTGTCCAAGATCATGGGCACCTGGTACGTGATCGCACGCATGCCCAACCCGGTCGAGCGCGGCCACGTCACCAGCCGCGACGAGTACACGCTGGTCGAGGACGGCAAGGTGGCGGTGCGCTATCTCTACCGCGAGGGCTTCGGCGAGCCGGAGAAAGAGGTCAACGCGCGCGCCTCGGTGGATGCCGAGAGCGGCAACCGCGACTGGCGGGTATGGTTCTACAAGGTCATCCCGGCAAAGCAGCGCATCCTGGAAATCGCACCGGACGGTTCGTGGATGCTGATCTCCTACCCCGGTCGCGACCTGGCCTGGATCTTCGCGCGCAAGCCGGACATGAGCCGCGACCAGTACCGCAAGCTGGTCGACAAGATGCGCGACGACTATTCCATCTACACCGACAAGCTCAAGCGCGTGCCGCAGCTGCGCGAGCAGGTGGACCGCCTGGGCTTTGAAGTGCCGAACAAGCGCTGAGCTTGGCGGGCGGGCCGGTCGGTTGCCCGGCCGGATTCGGTTGATACAGGCATGAGCTGGTTGGTACGACGGTCGATAAGATTCGGTGCAATGCGTCGCTATCGACCTTGGTACGTCAACTTCAATTGCACGCTCCCGGCGCGGTTGCAGCAGGAACTGCGCTGCAACGCGCGTTACCACCATTGGCGACATTGACGCGCGCTACGCTGCATTAGCGGTTACTTCGGATACGCGCACGCAGCTGTCGCACGACAGCTTGCTCCAGGCACCACGCCCCCGCCACGCTCAGTCGTAGTTGCTCAACGCCAGCGACAGCAGCGCCTTGGCCTGCTCGCGCAGCGAGACCGGCTCGACGATCTCCGCGTCCGAGCCGTAATGCAGCACGTCCATCAGCAGTTCGCGCGAGTTGCTGTACGGCACCTTGAGCTCGTAACGACCATCAGCCAGAAAGCGGCCCTGCTGCTTGGAATGCCAGTGCTCGTCGGCGACCCAGCGCGCGGCCTTGGCACTGAACACGATGGTCGCCCAGCCCTTGGGCGCGCCGGAAAAAATGCCGTAGCTGGCCGCCAGCTGCTCATCCAGCTCGCTGTCGGGCACATCGCGCGGCACGCTCTCGAGCAGGCGTGCGTGATTGATGCGGTCCACCGCAAAGCTGCGCACGCCATCGCGGCCGTGGTCCCAGGCATCCAGGTACCAGTTGTCGCGGTAGTGGGTGATGCGCTGCGGGGACACAGTGCGCTTGGTCGATTCGTCGGTGGAACGGGCGCGGTAGTCGAAGCTCAGCTGCTTGCGCTCCAGCACGCCGGAGGCCACGGTGCGGAAGCTGGCTTCGTCCAGCTTGCGGCCGCGGTGCGGAATCACCCGCACCCGGTCCACCGGCCATTGCGACACGCCAGCCTGGGCGGCCAGCAGCCCTTCGATGCGTTGCTGCAGCGGCGCCAGCATCGAGGACAACACCCCGCCACCGGTGCGCGCCAGCAGTTGCTGGGAGGCCAGCAGCGCGTGCAGTTCTTCCGAACTCAGCCACAGGCCGGGCAGTTCGAAGCGGTCGCTTTCGCCGGAGAGATAACGGAACCCCGATTCGCCGTCGCCTTCCACCGGCGCCATCAGCGCATCGCGCAGAAACGCCAGGTCGCGGTACACGGTTGCGCGGGAACAGCTCAGCTCATCCTGCAGCCGCGCCACCGTGACCGGGTAGCGTGCCGATTTGAGCAAGCGATGCAGGGAGTTGATGCGTTCGTAGCGGTCCATGCGTCGATTATGTCCGAGTCTTTGCGTGGCAGGGTGAGCGTCGCTGTACACCGGCAATCATGCCTGGATCGGCGCCGCCACTGCGCGCGGGCGGGCGGGCCGCGGGCCTGCAGCGCGCGCGGGCCGGGCCTGGTTGCGGTGCGCGCAGCCGCGCCATCCGCTGCCGTTGCGCGAGCCGACGCCCGAACCCCTTCTGAAGCGCGGCGTTCACTTGCTCATGACGCAGCCGCTCAGTCCGTTATCATGAAATCGCTTCCACCCTCTTTCGCCCCTCTGTCCTCCAAAGCGAGCCGCCCATGTCCCGCCGTGCCCCGTTGTCTGCCCTGCTGCCGCTGTTGTTGATCACGCCCACCGTCTGGGCCCAGGCAGTCGCACCGGCCCCGGTGGACCCGGCCGCCGCCGTGATGCCGTCGCCGTGGGGCGGGAGCAGTGGCGAGCTCGGCTATGCCGCCGCCCATGGCAACAGCACCACCGACAGCCTCAACGGCCGGATCCGCCTGCGCTATACCGACGGCGACTGGATCCACAGCCTGGATGCCACCGCGCTGCGCTCCAGTTCCGAATACACCAACACCAACGACGACGGCAGCACCTCGCGCGAGCGCCAGACCACTGCCGAGCGCTACACCGGCAGCGCCGGCAGCGCGCTGCAGTTGGGCGAACACCGCCAGCTCACCGCCACCGGCCGTTACGAACACGACGACTTTGCCACCTACGACCGCCTGGCCACCTTCGGTATCGGTTACGGCACGCGCCTGATCGATGCCGAGCGCTTCTACCTGGATGCGCAGATCGGCCCGGGTATCCGGCGTGCGCACAACAGCGACGAAGACCGCAACGAGACTGGCCTGATCGGGCGCGGGCTGTTCGACCTCAAGTACACCGTCACCGACAACACCGACCTGATCAACACGCTGCTGGTGGAATCGGGTGAATACAACACCTACGCGCAGAACGATTTCGGTGTGCAGGTCAGCATGAACTCGCACTTCGCGCTCAAGGCCGCCTGGCAGATGCGCCACAACAGCGAGGTCAGCGACGGCGACAAGAAGACCGACACCCTGACCACGGTCAACCTGGTCTATACGTTCAAGTAAACACCCGCAAATGTAGGAGCGGCCCTGGCCGCGAAGGGCGTTCCCTGTGGAGCCCTCGCGGCCAGGGCCGCTCCTACGCAGAGCGCACCCTTGCCGGACAGGCCTTCCGAGACGTGGTGGTCAATCTGTCCATACGTTCGAATACGCAACCGCGATCTGTAGGAGCGGACCTGGCCGCGAGGGGCTTTCCCGATAACGCCTCTCGCGGCCAGGGCCGCTCCTACGAAGAGCGGGCGTTGCGTGGGGGCGGGCATTGCGTGCGTCGCGGCCAGGTCTGGAGCTTGCGCTTGGGCGCCAGCGTCGATACCGGTCGTGTTACCGGCTGACGCAGCGGCGCATTACAGCTCGGCCAGCAGTTGCGCGGCGCCCTTGTCGAACAGGCCTTGCGCGACCAGGCGGCCGAGGGCCTCGGTGTCGTCGGCGCTGCCGTGCGCCTCGGCGTGGATCAGGCGTCCATCGCTGGCGCTGCCGACCATGCCCTGCAGGAACAGGCCCTGCCCTTCCCAACGCGCGAACGCCGCCACCGGCACATGGCAGCTGCCGTGCAGCGCGCGATTCATCGCCCGCTCCGCTTCCACGCAGGCGCGCGTGCGGCCGGCGTCCAGCACTGCCAGCAGGCCGTGGATGCGCGCATCGTCGCCACGGCATTCCACCGCCACCGCACCCTGGGCCGGTGCCGGCAACCAGTCCGGGACGTCCAGACGCGCGGTGATGCGCGCATCTAGGCCCAGCCGCTGCAGGCCGGCGCAGGCCAGCACAATGGCGTCGTAACCGCCGTTGTCGAGTTTGGCCAGGCGGGTGTTGACGTTGCCGCGCAGGTCGATCAACTCCAGATCCGGGCGGGCCGCGCGCAGCTGCGCCTGACGCCGCAAGGAGGAGGTGCCCACGCGTGCGCCCAACGGCAGCGCCTGCAGGTTGGCATAGAGATTGGACACCATTGCATCGGCGGCATCGCCGCGCTCCATGATCGCCGGCAGCACGAAGGGCGCATCCAGCTCCATCGGCACATCCTTGAGCGAATGCACCGCGCAATCGGCCTCGCCGCGCAACATCGCCAGCTCCAGCTCCTTCAGGAACAGGCCCTTGCCGCCGATCGCGGCCAGCGAACGGTCCAGCACCTCGTCGCCGCGGGTGCTCATCGGCACCAGCGCGACCTCCAGCCCGGGGTGGTGCTGGCGCAGCGCGGCGGCGACGTGTTCGCTCTGCCAGAGGGCAAGCGGGCTCTTACGGGTAGCGATGCGGAGCGTGGTCATCGGGCCATTATCACGGACCGGGCGCGTAACTCCTACCTGGAGCGCACGCAGGCGCCCGCAGCACATTGCCGCGACCGAGCAACGCGCCTCACCACACGTGACATGTCATGCCCTAACGCAGTTGCTCGCGCAGGCTGGCCACGCAGCGGCGGCTCACTTCCAGCGGGTGCGGCACGTTGCGCAGCACCGCGTGCACCTGGCCATCGCCGCTGCGGCGCAGTTCCACCAGCTCGGCGCGCGCGACCAGACAATTGCGGTGGATGCGCACCAGGCGGTCGGCGAATTCGTCTTCCAGCGATTTGAGCGACTCTTCGATCAGGTCCTCGCCGCGGGCGTGGTGGACGATGACGTACTTTTCCTCGGCCTGCAGGTAGCGGATGTCGCCGATGGCGATCAGCCGCAGGCTGCCGCGCAGGCGTGCGCACAGATGCGTGCGCAACGGCGGCGGCGTGGCGCTGGGGGCGCGCCCGGCCAGGAAGGTGGCCACCTTTTCCAGCGCGGCGGCCAGGCGTTCGGGGCGCACCGGTTTCATCAGGTAGTCCAGCGCGGCGGCATCGAAGGCCGACAATGCATGTTGGTCGTAGGCGGTGCAGAACACCACCGCCGGTTGCGGCTGGCTCTGGCGCAGCAGGCGCGCGGTTTCCAGGCCGTCGACGCCGGGCATGGCGATGTCCAGCAATACCAGGTCCGGATGCAGGTGATGGCACTGCTGCAGCACCTGCTGGCCGTTTTCGGCCTCGCCGATCACTTCGACATGCGGATGTTCGCCCAGCAGCAGGCGCAGGCGCTCGCGCGCCAGCGGCTCGTCATCGGCGATCAGCACCCGCACTTGCGTGGCCGTCATGGACATCCCCCTTCGCTGCAGCGACTCCCCCGTCACGACAGCGGCAATGTGATCTCACAAGCATAGTAGCCCTCGGCCCAGCTGGCCGCCATCCGTGCTCCGGCCCCGAACTGGAACGCCAGCCGGTGCGAGATGCTGGCCTGGGCGTGCCCGGCCCCGGCCACCAGCGGCAACTGGGTGCCCGGCTGCGGGGCCGGATTGACGATACGGATCTGCAACTGGTTGCCGCGCTGGCGCAGCGACAGGTACAGCGTGCCGCCCTCGGGCATGCGCGAGACGCCGTGCAGCACGGCGTTTTCCACCAGCGGCTGCAGCACCAGGCGCGGCATCGGCAGCTCCCACGGCAACGGCTCCTGCCGGTGCCAGCGCACCTGCAGGCGCTCACCCAGGCGCAGCGATTCGATCGCCAGGTAGCGTTCGGCCAGTTCGCATTCGGCGCGCAAGCTGGACATGCCTTCGCCGGCACCGAGCGCGGCGCGGAACAGATCCGACAGGTCCAGCACCGCCTGCTCGGCCACCACCGGGTCGCGGCGCAGCAGGCTGGCGATGAGATTCATGCTGTTGAACAGGAAATGCGGGCGGATGCGTGCCTGCAAGGCATCGGCCTGGGCACGCGCATTGGCCTGCACCTGCGCTTCCCAGCGGTCGCTGACGTAGAAGTAGCGCAGTGCCAGCGCGGTGATCAGCACCACCGTCGCCGCGCTGCCCAGGGTGAAACGCCAGAAGCCGACCAGGGGACCGAGCGGCGCCTGGTCGAGCGCCGCATACAGGGCGTGCACGATTCCGGCACCGAGTATCGCCACCACCGCGGCGATCGACAGCGCGGCCAGCCCGCCCACCCGTGGCGGCAGCCGCGACAACGCCGGCCGCAGTACGCACAGCAGCACGCTGACCGCCAGCGCCAGCCACAGCGCCAGGCCGCTGGCAGAGACAAAGCGCGACAGGGTGATGCTGCGCGCCGCGCCGGCGTCGGGCACCAGGGTCACCACCAGCACCACCAGTTCGGCCAGTCCCAGCATGGCGCCCAACCGTGGCAGCCGGCACAGGTCCGGCATCCAGGCGGTCTGGGGCACGTGCTGGGCCATGGCCTCAGGCGGCGGTAAAGCGCGCCTGCATCCAGGTGCGCAAGGCCTCGATCTCTTCCAGGCAGACCTGATGGCCCATCGGGTAGGTGTGCCAGTCCAGTTCGAAACCGAGCGTGCGCAAGGTCTGCATGCTGGCCTGGCCGGCACCGAACGGCACCACCGGATCGGCGGTGCCGTGGGCCATGAACACAGGTTGGCGGGCAGCGGCCGGCTGCAGCTGGCTGGCGGCCGCCGCCGGCTCGGGCAGATAGGTGGACAGCGCGATCAACCCGGCCAGCGGTACGCTGCGCTGCAGCCCGACCGCCAGGGTCACCGCGCCGCCTTGCGAGAACCCGGCCAGCAGCATGCGCTCGGAGGCGATGCCGCGGGATTGCTCATGGGCGATCAATGCCTCGACCTGGTTCACCGATTCGGCGATGCCGGCCTTGTCGGCACGCGTGGCGAAATCCATGCCGACGATGTCGTACCAGCCGCGCATGCGCACGCCGTTGTTGATGGTGATCGGGCGGATCGGCGCATGCGGAAACACGAAGCGCAGCGCCGGCCAGTCCGGGCGCACCAGTTCCGGCACCATCGGGGCGAAATCGCTGCCATCGGCGCCCAGGCCGTGCAGCCACAGCACGGTCCATTGCGGGTTCGGTCCGGTCTCGCGTTCGATCACTTCCAGCATCATCCAGCTCCGCTTGCGGGCTGGGCATTATGCATGTCGCCATCGGCCGGGCCGATCACGGGCCGGTCGAGCCAGATGCGTCGACCGGTCTCGGCGCCCGTCGTGGGCGCTTTGCCTGGCGTGACAGACGCGGAGGTCGCAACATGCACCGATCCCGCCATGCGCCGCTCGCACGCTCAGATCAGCGACGGCTCCAGCGCGGCGGCGCGGCGCAGCTCGGCTGCACGCACCAGCACCTTGGGCGGATCGAGCTCTTCGGGAATGCAGAAGATGCCGGCGCGGCGCAGCCCCAGGCCGGTGCGGCGCAACGAGGTCAATGCCACCACCGGGATCGACACCGCCATGCCCACGATCACCGGCGCCATCCAGGCCGCCAGCGACGGCGACACCGTATAGGCCACCGCGCCCATGAACAGGCCGAACACGGTCAGCCCGCCGTAGCTGCGCAACAGCGCCGGCCACGACAGCTTGCCGTCGTCGCGCACCTGCGCATCCCAACCCGAATCCTTGCCGGCCAGCACCTCGAACACGCCGCGCGACTGCAGATACATCACCACCGGCGCCATCAGCGCGGCCAGCACGGTTTCCAGCAGGATGCTCAGCAGCGCGCGGATGGCACCGCCGCAGGCGCGCAACTCGCGCGGGTTGAGCAGCAGTGCGATGTAGCCCAGCAGCTTGGGCGCCAGCAGCACGAACATGGTGCAGACGAAGATCCAGATCGCGTTGCCCTGGCTGCTGCCATGCCAGTAACGGGCGGGCGAGAACGGCAGGTCGCCGGCCAGATCGATCCCGCCGCCGGCCAGCGGAATGCCGATGCCGATCAGCATCAGCAGGCCCCACATCGGCGCGGTGAAGTAATGCCCGATGCCGATCAGCATGTGCATGCGGCTGATCCAGTGCAGGCCCTTGGCGCCGACCACCTTGGCATGCTGCAGGTTGCCCTGGCACCAGCGGCGGTCGCGGATCAGCAGGTCGGTCAGCGTGGGCGGGCCTTCCTCGTAGCTGCCCTGCAGGTAGGGCACCATGTGCATGGCCCAGCCGCCACGCCGCATCAGCGCCGCCTCGACGAAGTCGTGGCTGAGCACATGACCGCCGAACGGCTTGCGCCCGCGCAGCGACGGCAGGCCGGCGTGATCGGCGAAGGCCTGGGTGCGGATGATGGCGTTGTGGCCCCAGTAGTTGCTCTCGGCGCCATGCCACCAGGCCACGCCGAAGGCGATGATCGGCCCGTACACGCGCCCGCCGAACTGCTGCATGCGGGCGAACAGCGTCTGCCCGTTGACCACCGCCGGCAGGGTCTGGATCAGGCCCACGTCCGGGTTGTTTTCCATGCCGGCGACCAGCCGCACGATGGTGTCGCCGGTCATCACGCTGTCGGCGTCCAGGATCAGCATCTGCGGGTAGTTGCCGCCGAAACGGCGCACCCAGTCGGCGACATTGCCGGCCTTGCGCGCGGCATTGTCGGCGCGGCGGCGGTAGAAGATGCGCCCGTGTCCGTCGACGCGATCGCACAGCTCGTTGTACACCAGTTCTTCGGCACGGCCGATGTGTTCGCGGGTGGTATCGCTGAGCACGAAGAAGTCGAAATGCTCCAGCTGGCCGGTTTCGGCCACCGATTCGTAGATCGCCTGCAGGCCGGCCAGCAGCCGGCGCGGATCTTCGTTATAGGTGGGCATCAGCAACGCGGTGCGCGTGTGTAGGGTCGGCAGCGGCGCTTCCGGGTCGATGCCGAGCTTGCGTCCGGCGCGCGCCACCACGGTGACGAAACCGGCCACCGCGCTGGCGAAAGACATCGCGATCCAGGCAAACAGCAGCACGAACAGGCCGAGCAGGCAGCCTTCCAGCACGCTGAGGCCATCGGGCCACAGCACGCTGAGCATCACCCACACCGCCACGGCGGTGGTGGCGACGGTGCCGCCGATCAGATAGAAGCGCCGCACGCCGATGCCGACCGGCGCGGTGCGCTGATGCGGCACCTGCAGACGGCCTTCGCGCAGGGATTGCTCGGGCATGGCCAGCGGCGCTTCCGGTGGCAGCGTGGGCTGACCGGCGTCGAGGGCGGAAACGGGGGGAAGATCGGTTGGTGCGGGGGAAAGAGTCACAGTGCCGTCCATCAAGGCTGCCCGCCGCACGATCGCGGCAGTGTGGGCTGAAGCGGGAGATCCCTCCCCGCTACGCGTGGCGACGTCGCCGCATGCACCGCAGTCCGGGCGAGCCCGGCAGTGCGGGACCACGTCGCAGAATCAGCAGCTCTAAGACCACTCCGATGCACAAGCTCTCCTGGCTGCGACGATGACGTCGCGGCTCATCTTAAAGAATCGACCGTTAAAGGAAACGAAGGCCGCGCTGCAGTCTCCGCCCCACCCGACGAGGACCGCGCGGCAGACTACGCCGCAGCGACCTAACGCTACCCCAACAGATTGCAGTCTGGCGCGCGTGCTGTCACGGGCGGCAAACCGCACTGTCATGTCAGACAACTGCAAGTGATGTGCCAGGGCCTGCAATCGGTTGCAGCGCCAGCCTGTTGGCGCGCGCGATCACGGCGGTGGGCTGAGCGGATCCGAGGCATTCTGCCGCGCGTCATGGTGTATCGGAATAAGCGATGTCGGGCCTGACCCACGTCGGCGCAGTGCATGAAGGCTGCGTATGCGCCTGTAATCGCCCGCAAGAACACCGCACCAGGGAGTTGGTCGGCGGCCAGGTGAAAAGCTGTTGGTCGAGCGATGGACATCGGACGTTGAGCCGCGTCGTTAAATGCATCGTGCATTGCTTGCACCATGCCCACCGGCCATCCCGATGGTCCTTGCCCGCCTACCGTCGCGGGACCTTACGCGGCATGGATGCCGCGTAAGAGCCTACACGGACGTACTTGCAGCGTGTCCCGCGATGGTGGGCGGGCAAGGGCCCGCAGACAGGCCGCAGATCAACTGCTCTGCGCCTTTGTCACTCGCCCGTGAGCGAGCACTGGCCCAAGGGACCAACCCTCCTATCAGCCGCTCTGCGAGCGACGCATGCGTGGCATCCAAGCGCGCGCAGACGCCCGCGGCCTCGGCCTTGAACTAGCCAACCAGACCTGCAAGCACCGGGTACATGGCTGCAGGCAGGAGGCGGCATGCGCACATGCCGCATCGAACAACAGCAGCGCCGCCTGACGGAAGCGCTGCCGCCGTATCGGTCGGTGTTACTTGCGCGCAGCTTCGCTGGCGTCGCGGGTGGCGCGGAACTCCGAATCGTTGCTCCAGTTCGGCCACTGGCGCGAATCGGCCAGCTGCTGGCCCAGCGCGTACAGCACGCCCAGATCGCGCGCCGCACCGGCGAAGGTCCAGTCCGGCTTCCACTCGTCGCCCTGCTGGTGATAGCGCTTGGCGGTGTAGTCGTCGGAGGCGGCCTTGCCCGCGGCCACGCCGCCCACTTCCCAATCCTGCCCGGCCGCGTAGGACAGCGCCGGCACGCCACGCTTGGCGAAGGAGAAATGGTCCGAGCGGAAGAAGTACCCCGCCTGCGGCTTGGGATCGGGCGTGTAGCGCAGCTTCCACTGGCCGGCAACGGTCTTGAGCTGATCGAGCAATTCGAGTTTTGCGGTGCCGTAGATGCCGAAATCGCGCGATGGCACGAACGGGCTCATGCCGTCCATGTTGATCACCGCCACCGTGGTGTCCAGCGGATACAGCGGCTTGGAAGCGTAGAACTCCGAGCCCAGCAAGCCCTTCTCCTCGGCGGTGACCGCCAGGAACACCACCGAGCGCTGCGGCTTGGGGCCGGCGGCAAAGCCGCGCGCCAGCTCCAGCAGGGCAGCGGTGCCGCTGGCGTTGTCCAGCGCGCCGTTGAAGATGGTGTCGCCGCGTGCGTCCGGCTTGCCGACGCCGATGTGGTCCCAATGCGCGCTGTAGATCAGCGTTTCATCCGGATGCGTGCTGCCTTGCAGGCGTGCGACCACGTTGTGCGAGGTGATCACGTCGGATTTGACCTGGTAGCTGGCGCTCAGCCCCTGGCCCTTGAGTTCCACCGGCTTGAAGCCACGCGTCTGCGCCTGCTTCTTCAAGGCGTCGAAATCCAGCCCGGCCTGCTTGAACAAGTCGGCGGCCAGATCGCGCTGGATCCAGCCTTCCAGGGTGGGATGCGCGGCACGCGGGTTGTCGCGCACCACGTCGAACATGGTGTTGGTGTTGGAGCTGGCCACGGTGTCCCAGCCGTAGGAGGCGGGCGCGGTTTCGTGCACCACCAGCACGCCGAGCGCGCCCTGGCGGGCGCCTTCTTCGTACTTGTAGGTCCAGCGGCCGTAGTAGGTCATGCCGGCGCCGTCAAAGGCGCCCTTGCCGGTTTCGAAATCCGGGTCGTTGATCAGCACCACCGCGATCTTGCCCTTCAGGTCCACGCCCTTGAAGTCGTCCCAGTCACGCTCCGGCGCCTTGACGCCGTAGCCGACGAACACCAGCGGCGCGTTGGCGATGTCGACCTTGGACGATCCGTCCAGCGCGGCGCGGATGGCGATCTGCTTGCCCTGGGTCAGCGCTTGCGGCTTGCCGGCGTGCTGCAGGGCGATGGTCGGCGTGCCGACGATATCGGCGCGGCGCAGCGGCACTGCCTGGGTCCAGCCGCGCTTGCCGTCGGTCAGGTCGCCGCCCGGCTGCAGGCCGGCGTCGGCGAACTGCTTGCTCAGGTAGGCAATGGTCTTTTCCTCGCCGGCAGTGGCCGGGCCGCGGCCCTCATAGGCATCGGAGGACAGCTCCTTGACGTCGCGCGAGATGCGCGCGCCATCGAAGCTCGGCGTCGCCGCCATCAGTGCGGTCGAGACCGCCATCGCCAGCATTCCCATTGCAACGCGTTTGGTAACAACTCGCTTCACTGCAGCACCCAGGTAGTATCCGAACAGCCCTGGAGTGTAGCCACTGCGGCGTTCGATCGGGTGTGCACGGCGTCGAGCGATGCATGCCGTCGCGCTGGCACGACGTGCCTCGGCAGCGACGCAGCATTGATCGATATGGCCAGCTAGCGATGCGGCGCGTCGCAGCACATGGCGCTACCACCTGGCACGCCATCCACCTTGCGCCTCATGGCGCTGGATGCCGTCCAACTGCTACATGCTGCTGCAACCTAAACCGCAGCGCCGCCGCCGAACGCCACTGCCGCTCAGAACAGATCGACGCTGCCGACCTGCTGGGTGACCTGCTGCATCTTTCCGCTCGCCACCAGTTCGGCGTAGACCTCGGTGCGATTGCGGCCGTGCTGCTTTGCCCAGTACAGCGCCTTGTCGGCCTCGTCGAGCAGCTGGCTTATCAACTGGCCGTCGGTGAGCTCGACGATGCCGGTACTGAGCGTGACCTTGCCGACCTGCGGAAACACCTGCTCGGCCACCGCCATACGGAAACGCTCGAACAGACTCACCGCGATGTCGCGGTCCACACCGCGCAACACGATCACGAACTCCTCGCCGCCGAAGCGGAACAGCAGATCGTCCTGGCGGAAGCAGCGCTGCATCAACTGCGCAACCAGCAACAGCACCTCGTCGCCATACAGGTGCCCGAAGCTGTCGTTGACGCGCTTGAAGTGATCGATGTCCACGATCCCCAGCCACACGCCTTCGCTGGCCGCCGCATCCGCACCACCGGCGAACAGGCGCAGGATCACATCGTCAAAGGTCTTGCGGTTGCGCAGGCCGGTCAACGCATCGCGCTGGGCATCGTCGAGCAGGCTACGGTAATTCTGGAAGAAGCGCGCAAAGCCCTGCAGCATCACCTGCTCGGCGGCGCCGGGCGCGCGCGAGCCGCCCACACGCAGGCAGGTGCGGATGCCGCGTGCCTCCATCATCGGGTACACCAGCAGCGCGCGGCCGTCCTGCTGCAACTGCACCACATCGCCCGGCCCATGCAGGTCGGCCAGTTGCGCGCGCATCTGCGCGTCGTGGATGTCGGCCACCGTCAGCGACAGCCGGCCATCCTCGCGCAGCCGCGTTTCGGCCATGGTGCGGCCGTCCGGCGCGATGCGCAGCAACGACAGTTCCTCGGACGCGCAGACCTCGCGCATGGTGCGCAACAGGCTGAGGTCGAGCAGGTCGGCATCGCGGATGGCGGTCAGGTCCACCATGCGTTCCAGCAACGGTGCCGTGGTCATTGCCGCACCATCCCGCGGGCAGACGCAGGCCCGCAGCGCCGGTCACGGCACGCGGGCACACCTCTCGGGCTGGAACGCACTGGCATCACGACGGGTTACCGGCAATCTCGATGCCGGTTCATCGGCGCTGCACGCGCGAACTTGAGTCCGCCCGCCGGCCGGCGCAGCGCACGGCCAGCCGGCGTACACGGATGTGCAGGCGCGCGACCGGCCGGTGCACCAGCGCGCTTACGGCAGTGCGGACTCCAGCGCATCGTCGCCCAGCGCGTGCGCCTGCATCAGGCGCCGGCTGCCGGCATTCAGGCCTTTGACCTGGACGTCCAGCCCATGATGACGCAGCCGCTGCACCACCTTGTCCAGCGCCGCCACCGCGGTGATGTCCCAGAAATGCGCGCGGCCGACGTCGATCACCACTGCGCGGCCGGGCACCTGGCGCGCGTCGAAGGCGTCGATGAACACGTCGGCCGAGGCGAAGAACACCTGCCCGCGCACGTGGTAGGTACGCACGCCGTCGTCGCCGTCGCTGTGCGTGATCTGCAGCAGCCCGGCCACCTTGAAGGTGAAGAACACCCCGCTCAATACCACGCCCACCGCCACCCCGGCGGCCAGGTTGCGGGTGACCAGGGTCACCGCCACGGTGGCCAGCATCACCATGCTGGAGGTGCGCGGATGGGTGACCACGGTGCGCAGCGAACGCCAGTCAAAGGTCTCGGCCGAGACCATCACCATGATCGCCACCAGCGCGATCACCGGCACCTGCGAGACCCACGGCTTGAGCAGCACCATCAGGATCAGCAGGAACACCCCGGCGAACAGGGTGGAGAGACGGCCCCGCCCGCCGTATTTCACGTTGCCCACGGTCTGCCCGATCATGCCGCAGCCGGCGATGCCGCCGAACAGGCTGGCCGCGGTATTGGCCAGACCCAGCCCGGTGCACTCGCGGTTCTTGTTGCTCGGGGTGTCGGTAAGTTCGTCGACCACGCGTGCGGTCATCAGCGATTCGAGCAGCCCCACCATCGCGATGGCCAGCGCCGGCAGGGCGATGATGCGCAAGGTCTCCAGCGTCAGCGGCACCGCCGGCCATTGCAGGACCGGCAGTGCGTTGGGCAGCTTGCCCAGATCGGCCACCGTCTCCAGCGGCAGGTGCAACGCCGAGCCCAGCACCGTCAGCACCAGGATGCACAGCAGCGGCGAAGGGATTGCCGACACGCCCGGCAACGGCAGCCGCGGCAGGCCGTAGATGATGAGCAGGCCCAACGCCAACATGCCCCAGGTGGCCAGGTTGGCGTGCTGCAGATGCGGCAGCTGCGCGGCGAAGATCAGCACCGCCAGCGCATTGACGAAGCCGGTACGCACCGAACTGCTGACAAAGCGCATCAGCACGCCCAGCCGCAACAGACCGAACAGGATCTGCACCGCACCGGCCAGCAGCCCGGCCGCCAGCAGATAAGGCAAGCCGTGCGCGGCCACCAGCGGTGCGGCCACCAGGGCCACCGACCCGGCCGCAGCGGAAATCATCGCCGGGCGGCCGCCGAAGAACGCGATGACAATCCCGATCACGAACGACGCGAACAGCCCCACTTGCGGGTCGACGCCGGCCACGAACGCAAAGGCGATCACTTCGGGAATCAGCGCAAAGGTAGCGACCGCACCGGCCATCAGTTCGCGCGCAGGCGAGGCGCGCCATTGCGCCAGTTCGGCACGCAGAAAGGACATTGGAAGACACTCCGGGGACAGAAAGGACAGCCTGCGGACAGGCGACAGCGGCGATAGTGTGCGCGAAAGCGACCCGGCCCGCAGCCAGCGTGTGACCGGTGCGGCAATGCGCCTTTCTGTGGTCCGGATCACGCCAAACGATGCAGCCGCGGACCAAGATGCCCCCCTCACCGGGTTCGGGTGTCGAGCCGGGTTCGCTAGGGAGATCACCATGTCCATTTTCAGGACCGCCAGTACGCTCGCACTGGCCACCGCGCTGGCGCTCGCCGCCGCACCGGCCTTCAGCTACTCCATCAGCAACAACAAGATTGTCGACGACAGCGGCAAGGTGGTGCAGCTCAAGGGCGTCAACGTATTCGGCTTCGAGACCGGCAACCATGTCATGCACGGTCTGTGGGCACGCAACTGGAAGGACATGATCAACCAGATGCAGGGCCTGGGCTTCAACGCCGTGCGTCTGCCGTTCTGCCCGGCCACCCTGCGCAGCAGCACGATGCCGACCAGCATCGATTACAGCCTCAATGCCGATCTGCAGGGCCTGAGCTCGCTGCAGATCCTGGACAAGGTGATCAACGAATTCAACGCGCGTGGCATGTATGTGCTGCTGGATCACCACGCCCCCGATTGCGCCGCCATCTCCGAGCTCTGGTACACCGGCTCGTATTCCGAAGCGCAGTGGCTGGACGATCTGCGCTTTGTCGCCAACCGCTACAAGAACGTGCCCAGCGTGATCGGCCTGGACCTGAAGAACGAACCGCACGGTGCCGCCACCTGGGGCACCGGCAACGCGGCCACCGACTGGAACAAGGCCGCCGAGCGCGGCTCGGCCGCAGTGCTGGCGGTGGCACCGAAATGGATCATCGCGGTGGAAGGCATTACCGACAATCCGGTCTGCTCCACCAACGGCGGCATCTTCTGGGGCGGCAACCTGCAGCCGCTGGCCTGCACGCCGCTGAACATTCCGGCCAACCGGCTGCTGCTGGCGCCGCATGTGTACGGGCCGGACGTGTACGCGCAGGCGTACTTCAACGACAGCAATTTCCCCAACAACATGCCGGCGATCTGGGACCGCCACTTCGGCCAGTTCGCTGGCACCTATGCGCTGCTGCTGGGCGAATTCGGCGGCAAGTACGGTGAAGGCGACGCACGCGACAAGGCCTGGCAGGACGCGCTGGTGAAGTACCTGCGCAGCAAGGGCATCAACGAGGGCTTCTACTGGTCGTGGAATCCCAACAGCGGCGACACCGGCGGCATCCTGCGCGACGACTGGACCAGCGTGCGCGAAGACAAGATGGCGCTGCTGCGGACGCTGTGGGGCACGGTGAGCAGCACCACGCCGACGCCCACACCTACTCCCACTCCCACTCCCACGCCAACTCCGACGCCGACGCCGACGCCGACACCCAGCGGCAGTTTCAGCACCAAGGTGAGCGTGGACAGCCAGTGGAACGGTGGCTACTGCAATCGCGTGCAGGTCACCAACACCGGCACCGCCAGCGGCACCTGGGCGATCTCGCTACCGGTCACCGGCACCGTCAACAACGCCTGGAACGTCACCTGGTCGCAGAGCGGCAGCACGCTCAAGGCCAGCGGCGTTGACTTCAACCGCACCCTGGCCGCCGGTGCGACGGCCGAATTCGGCTTCTGCGCGGCAGGCTGATGCAATACGGCGGGCACGCAGTGCGTGTCCGCCATTACCTTGCACACTGCCGACAGTCTGCAAGTCACCAATGTCGCGTCATCCATCGATCGCTGGATCGATGCCCATGACCTGGTAGGAGCGCCCCCGGGCGCGATGAAGCGTTATCGATAACGCCCCATCGCGCCCAAGGGCGCTCCTACATTGCATCCGCCGCAAGCGGACGCTGCCGCAATTAGCATTCAACCCGCATGTGAATCAGCCGCTATTCATGACATAGCGCCCTGCGCGCGTTCTGGATGCCGTTGCCATGCCTGTTGTCTCCCTGTTGCGTCGTCACGTTGCCAATCTCCCGCTCACCCGCAAGTTCGTCCTGTTGTGCAGCTTGTTGACGGTGGGCGTGATCCTGCTGGCAGTGGCTGCGGCCCGCCTGCAATATCTGGACCTGATCGAGGCGCGCAAACTCAGCGTCAAGACCGAGGTGGAGATGGGCCTGACCGTGATGCAGCACTACGCAGACAAGGCCAAGGCCGGCGAGCTGACGGTCGAACAGGCCAAGGAAGCTGCGCGCACCACGCTGGCCGACATGCGTACCAACGACGGGGTGGATTACTTCTTCATCGTCGACCCACAGATGCGCATCCTGATGCATCCCAAGCGCGCCGTCGGCACCGACATGAGCGACTACAAGAGCGATGCCGGGCAGTACGTCTATCGCGACATCAAGACGGCGATCGAGCGCGGCAACGGCTTCAGTTATTACAACGCGCCCAAGCCGGGCAAGCAGGAGCAGCTGCCCAAGATCAGCTACGCCAAGACCTTTCCGGCCTGGAACTGGGTATTGGTGATGGGCGTGTACGCCGAAGACATCCAGGTGCAGGCCTGGGGCTTCACCCGCACCTTGACCTTGATCGGCGGCGCCTTGGTGGCGATGGTGATCGGCCTGTGCTGGTTGATCGCCTCGGCGATGGCGGCACCGCTGCGGGCAGCATCGCGTACCGCAGAGGCGATCGCCTCGGGCCGCTTCGACAACGATATCCGGGTTGAATCGCGCGACGAAACCGGCCAGCTGATGCACAGCATGCAGCAGATGCAGACCCAGTTGCAGCGCTTCAACGGCGAGATGCAGACCATGATCCGCCTGCAGCAGGGCGAGAACATCGCGCACCGCATTCCAGAGGATTTCCCAGGCGATTACGGCACCCTGGCGCACGGCGTGAACACGGTGGTGTTCGAGCATCTGGATGCCATCAACGAGGCGATGGACCTGATGGGCGAGTACGGCCGCGGCGATCTGCGCCGCGACATGCGTCGCCTGCCCGGCCAGCGCGCGGCGCTGCACGAAGCGCTGGACACGGTGAAGAGCAACCTGTCGGCGATCAACAGCGATATCGCACGCCTGGCCGACGCGGCCGCACGCGGCGACTTCTCCGCACGCGGCGAGCAGTCGCGCTACCAGTTCGCGTTCGCCGAAATGGTGCAGGCACTGAACCGCCTGATGCAGCAGGCCGATGCAGGCCTGGACGATGTCGGCCGCATCATGGCCGCGATTGCCGATGGCGATCTGTCGCAGCGGGTGGAATCGCATTACGAGGGCGCATTCGGCCGCCTGGCCAATGCGGCCAACCGCACGGCGATCCAGCTAACCACCATCGTGCAGGGCATCCAGCACTCGGCCGAGATGATCAACACCGCCGCCGGCGAGATCGCCAGCGGCAATGCCGACCTGTCCACGCGCACCGAGCACCAGGCGGCGAACCTGGAAGAAACCGCCGCCTCTATGGAAGAACTCACCTCCACCGTGCGCCAGAACGCCGACAACGCGCGCCAGGCCAATCAGCTGGTCAAGGGCACCGGCGAAGTGGCCGAAAGCGGCGGCCGCGTGGTGCAGGAAGTGGTCAGCACCATGCAGGCAATCACGCAATCGTCGGCACGGATTTCCGACATCATCGGGGTGATCGACGGCATCGCGTTCCAGACCAATATCCTGGCCCTGAACGCGGCGGTGGAAGCGGCACGTGCCGGCGAGCAGGGCCGCGGATTTGCGGTGGTGGCCACCGAAGTGCGCGCACTCGCGCAGCGTTCGGCCGGCGCCGCCAAGGAGATCAAGCAGCTGATCTCCGATTCGGTGGAAAAAGTGGCGCAGGGCTCGGACCTGGTGCAACAGGCCGGCAGCACGATGACCGAGGTGGTCAGCTCGGTGCAGCGGGTGACCGACATCATGGCCGAGATCACCGCCGCCAGCACCGAGCAAAGCGCCGGTATCGAGCAGGTCAGCACCACAGTGATGCAGCTGGACGAAATGACCCAGCAGAACGCAGCGCTGGTGGAAGAAGCCACCGCTGCGGCACGCAGCATGGAAGACCAGGCGGCGGATCTGACCCGCGCAGTGGCAGTGTTCCGGTTGGTGCCGCAGCAGGCTGCGCTGACGCAACGGCGCTCGGTGGTGCAGGCGGCTTGATGGATGGATGTAGAGCGCCTCCCCCTTCGAGCGCGAAAGCACGGCATGCGCGCCACTGGCGCGCGTGACGCAAACGCGGGCTGGGGCGCGGAGCGGGGATTCGGGTAAGGGTGCCCCCGAAAGCCGCATCTGCATCAGAACAAGCGCGTCATCAGATCAAAAGAGGCTGATCAGACCGCAGGTCATCGGACAACCGTGCAAGGCGCACGGCTCGCAACCATGCACACCGACCATCTCAACTGGTCCTTGCCCGCTCACCGTCGCGGGACCTTACGCGGCATGGATGCCGCGTAAGAGCCTACAAGGACGTACTTGCGGCGTGTCCTGCGATGGTGGGCGGGCAAGGGCCCTGCAGCGAGGTCACAGATCCTCCGCGCTGCAACTGAGCTATCCGTATTGTCCACGCCAGTCAAAGCGCAATGCGTAGAGCAACCAAGGCTTCGACTCGCGGCAGCGTTGAGGCGTGATTAGATACTTAAGTCAAACGCTCGGTGAGTCGAGCGCGCGATGCCCTAACCGCTCGCGGGACACGCCGTGAATCCGTCCATGGAGGCTCCTTGGCGGCATCCATGCCGCCAAGGGTCCCGCAATCGGCAAGGACACCGCGCCAGAGAGTTGGTCGGCTGCTTTCTTGAAAAGCTCGCCGGCTTACGTTTGGAAAATGACCGGACGCGCAATTATCCGAACAGCGCTTACAGCACATCGCTTGTGCCATGCACACCGACCATCTCGATGGGTCCTTGCCCGCCCACCGTCGCGGGACCTTACGCGGCATGGATGCCGCGTAAGAGCCTACACGGACGTACTTGCGGCGTGTCCTGCGAGGGTGGGTGAGCAAGGGCCTTGCAGCCGAGCCGCAGATCATCGCTCTGCAATCGATGCATCCATTCCCTGCATCACATCTCCAGACGACCGAGATAATGGATCTCAACATCGCGGGTGGTGAACATCATCGATGCGATTGACGTGGGTTTCTGGGTCAGCCGTACCCTCATCCGCCCTGCGGGCACCTTCTCCCGGTGGGAGAAGGGAGTGCTCTGATTGACGCGGGGTTATGGGTAAGTCGTCGCCTTGCTCGCCCTGCGGGGCCTTCTCCTGTTGGGAGAAAGGCGTGTTGCTGCATGCGCTGCGTCAGCGCGTGGCGTCGCGGCCGGCGCTGTCGTTGCCGTGGCGGGCGCGTTTGACGGCGTACATCGCTTCGTCTGCCGCGTGCATCAGGCTGGCGGCGTCGGCCTGCTGGCCGTGTTGCCAGGCGACGCCGATGCTGGACCGGATTGGCAGATGTTGCTCACCGAACACCGCACCCGCTGCCGATGCGGCGCGAATCCGGTCTGCCACGGCTGCGCATTCGGTCTGCGGATCCTGCAGGTTGTCCAGCAGCACCACGAATTCGTCACCGGCCAGGCGTGCCACCAGATAGCGGCCTTCGGCCGCCTGCTGCAGGCAGCGGCCGAAGGCGACCAGTACCGCGTCGCCGGCGCGGTGGCCGTGGACGTCGTTGATGCGTTTGAAGCCGTCCAGATCCAGGAACATCACCGCGACCGCGCACTGCTGCTGTTGCGCCTGGGTCACCGCAACCTGCAGCGCCTCGGACCAGGCGTGGCGATTGGGCAGGCCGGTCAGTGCGTCGCGGGTCGCGCGCTCGTGCATCAGCCGATGCAGGGTCTTGTGCGCGGTGACATCCTGCGCCATCAGGAAGAATCCCTGCGCCTGCGCCGCTGCGCCCTGTGTTTCCGGCACCAGGGTGATTTCCACATCACGCGGTGTCGCGCCGCCACGCAGGACGTGTTCGAAGTGGGCGCGCTGCCCGGCGCTCACCTGCGCCAGCGCGGCGCGTGCCTCCGCACCGAGCTCTTCGCCCAGTACCTGGGTGATCGCGCAGCCGACCAGACTGGCCGGCTCCACGCCGAGCCAGTCGCGATGCGCCTGGTTGGCGAACAGGCAACGCTGCGCGGCATCGTAGTGCCCCACCAGGGTGGGGGTGGCGTCGCTGATCGCGCGCAGCCGCGCTTCGCTTTCGGCCAGGCGTTCGGCAGCGACATGGCGTTCGGTGACGTCCTGGATCTGCGAGACGAAATGCACCGGCGCGCCGCTGCTGTCGCGCACCAGCGATACCGACAGCTGCGCCCAGATCACCGCGCCCTGCTGGCTGATGTAGCGCTTGGCCAGGCTGTAACTGTTGCGTTTGCCGTCGATCAGTTCCTGCACCAGGCGCAGGTCCATGTCCAGATCGTCCGGATGGGTGATGGTCTGGAAGGTAGTGCGCAACAGCTGCTCGCGCGGGTATCCCAGGATGCTGCACAGCGACGGGTTGACGTCGCGCCAGTCGCCATCCAGCGAGACGATCGCCATGCCCTGCGGCGCGGTTTCGAACGCACCGCGGAAGTGCTCGGCCGCCAGCTGCGCGGCGGCCTGCGCCTGCAGCTCGGCGGTGACGTCGATGGCCATTGCCAGGTAGCCGGACACTCCCTGCTGCGCGTCGTGGATGATGTTGAAGCACAGCCGTACGCGCCGCAGCCCGCCGTCCTTGCGCACCAGGGTCCAGAGTTCTTCTTCGAGCAGGTCGCCTGCGGCAGCGGCGGCCAGCTTGAGATACGACGGCGGCGACAACGCCAGCGTGGCCATGTGCCGCTCCAGCTCGGCCGGCAGATGGAACTGCGCCGGGCAGCTGCCCAGCACCTCGTCCGCCGTGTAGCCGAGCAGGCGCTCGGCGCCGGGATTGAACAATTTGATGCGCCCGTTCGGATCGAACGCGATGATCGCCACATCCTGCGAGGCGTCCACCAGCGACTGCAGGCGTGCGCGCTCGCCCGCCAGCGCAGCCGAGGCATCGCGCAGCTGGGTGATGTCGTGCATCACGCATACCGCACCCAATGCCGCGCCCTGATCGCTGACCACCGGGTCTGCATTGCACAGCACGCTGCGTGCCGGCTGGCCGGTGGCGCGGATCACCATTTCGGCATTGCGCACATGCTCGCCGGCCCAGGCGCGCACCAGCGGGATGGCCTCCGTGGGCAGCAGCGCACTGCCGTCGGCGTTGTAGAGATCGAAGTGCTGCGCCCATTGCGTCGGCGGCAACAGGCGCGGATCGGTGCCGTGCCATTGCCGGGCGGCGTGGTTGAATTCATGCAGCAGCCCGTCGCTGTCGCAGGACACCACGCCGTCGGGCATGGCTTCCAGCAGACGGCTCAGGGTCTGCCGCTGCGCCTGCGCGGCCAGCCGGTCGCGACGCGCCTCCAGTTGACTGACGGCCTGGCGCGCCAGACGGATCAGGCCTTGCTTCTGGTTCTCGTCGAGCACGCGCGAGCGGGTGCTGAGCGTGCACAAGGTGCCGTAGGCATAGCCTTCGCGGCCGACCAGCGGCACGCCCACATACGAGCGGATGCCCGGCGCGGCAGTGACCAGCGGGTTGAGCGCAAAGCGCGGGTCGGCCTCGGCGTCGGGGATCTCCAGCAGCTCGGTCCCCATCACCGCATACGAGCAGAACGACGCGCTGCGCGGGGTGCCTTCCAGATCGGTGCCGCAACGCGCCTTGAACCACTGGCGGTCGGCGTCCAGCAGGGACACCAGCGCCATCGGGGCGCCGGTGATGTTGGCGGCCAGCCAGGCGATATCGTCGAATTCGGCTTCCGGCTCGGTGTCCAGCACCCCCAACCGACGCACCGCCTCCACACGCAGGGCGTCGTCGGCAGGAATCGGTACGGGCGGCAACAGAAGGGTCATAGCGTGATCGGCGGGCAACGTCTGGGCAAGGTAGGTCGCCCCAGGTAACGGCGAGGCGATGATCAACTTGAGCGCGTACGGCCGGGCCTGCTTGCTGATGGTCAGCGTGCCGGTGCCGAGCCCGCCCGCAGATCTGCCAGCATGGGGATGTTGGAAGGCTCCAGACACGACCGGGCACGTGCCGGGCCTGCGCAATCGATCGCCCCACCGGGCGTGGTGCACACCGCAGACCGGCCATCTGCACCCGCCACGCCGTCACGCCCGTGCCGGATGGGAACCAACTCCGGCGCGCTGGGGGGACATGTTGCGGTTGCTGCGCCCTGACCAGCGCCGGCCCGGGCGTCCCGTCGCGCGCCATCCTGCCGGTAGTCGCACATCCCCCCCCTGCCGGACAGCATTTGCGACGCCGACAGGCAGCCACTACCCTCGGCCGATTGTCCTGCTCTGGAGTGTCACATGCTGCGTCCGCTGTCCCTGTTGATCGCCGGTGTGCTCGGCGTCGCTGCCGGTACCGTTGCTCCCGCCGTCGCTGCCGCCCCGGCCAGCCTGTCCAAGCCCGCGGCCAGCAGTGCCATTCCCGAGATCGGCTACACCCGCTTCACCCTGCCCAACGGCCTGACCGTGGTGGTGCACGAAGACCACAAGGCGCCGGTGGTGGCGGTGAGCATCTGGTACCACATCGGTTCCGGCGACGAACCGGCCGGCAAGACCGGCTTTGCGCACCTGTTCGAGCACCTGATGTTCTCCGGCTCGGAGAACAACAAGGGCAGCTTCTTCGCGCCGCTGGAAAAGGTCGGCACCACCGACATGAACGGCACCACTTGGTTCGACCGCACCAACTATTTCGAGACCGTGCCGACCACCGCGCTGGACACCGCGCTGTGGCTGGAATCGGACCGCATGGGCCACCTGCTCGGTGCGATCGGCCAGGAAGAACTCGACACCCAGCGCGGCGTGGTACAGAACGAGAAGCGCCAGGGCGAGAACCGCCCCTACGGCCGCGTGGACCAGAACATCCTGTCCAACCTGTTCCCGGCCAACCACCCGTACCAGCACGACACCATCGGCTCGATGGAAGATCTGGACGCGGCCTCGCTGGCCGACGTCAAACAGTGGTTCAACGACAACTACGGCGCCGCCAACACCACCCTGGTGCTGGCCGGCGACATCACCGTGGCGCAGGCGCGTGCCAAGGCGCTGCAGTATTTCGGCGACATCCCGTCCGGCAAGCCGGTGGCGCGCCAGCAGCCGTGGGTGACCCCGCTGGCCGCGCAGAAGCGTGGCGTGCAGCACGACCACGTCTCGCAGCCGCGCATCTACCGCACCTGGGCCGCGCCGCAGCTGGGCAGCGATGCGGCGATCCAGCTGGACCTGGCCACCACCGTGCTCGGCGGCGGCAAGACCTCGCGGCTGTATCAGCGCCTGGTCTACCAGGACAATCTGGTCGATGACGTGTCGGCGGCGATCCAGCCGTTCGCGCTGTCCAGCCAGGTGCAGATCCAGGCCGACGTGAAGGACGGC
This sequence comes from Xanthomonas sp. NCPPB 1826, assembly GCF_056725285.1. Classification (NCBI taxonomy): domain Bacteria; kingdom Pseudomonadati; phylum Pseudomonadota; class Gammaproteobacteria; order Lysobacterales; family Lysobacteraceae; genus Xanthomonas; species Xanthomonas sp. NCPPB 1826. The sequence goes on along the minus strand of NZ_CM161521.1, from coordinate 820,926 downwards.
GTGGACCCGGCCAAGGTCGAGGCGATCATCGACGAGGAGCTCAAGAAGTTCATCGCCCAGGGCCCGACCGCCGACGAGCTGCAGCGCGCGCAGGTGGCCTACCGCGCCGGCTTCGTGCGCGGGCTGGAAAAGGTCGGCGGCTTCGGTGGCAAGGCGGTGATCCTGGCCGAGGGCCAGGTCTACCGCGGCGACCCGGGCGCCTACAAGCAGGATCTGCAGCGCGGCCAGGCCGCCACCGTGGACAGCGTCAAGCAGACCGCCGCCACCTGGTTCGGCAAGGGCGACTATCTGCTCACCGTGCTGCCGGCCGGCAAGGATTTCGACCCCGCCGCCGAAGACAAGGCAGTGGTTGCGCGTGGCGAAGAACCCGGCAAGCCGGCGCCCAGGCTGCCGGCCGCCGGCAAGTACAAAACCACCGCCTCCACGCTGGACCGCAGCAAGGGCGTGCCGCAGACCAGCCAGTTCCCCGACCTGAGCTTCCCGCAGCTGCAGCGCGGCAAGTTGAAGAACGGCGTCGAGGTGATCCTGGCCGAGCGCCACACCATCCCGGTCACCCAGGTGGAACTGCTGTTCGATGCCGGGTATGCGGCCGACCAGGGCAACAAGCTCGGGACCGCCAGCTTCAGCGCCGCGCTGATGAACGAGAGCACCGCCGCGCTGGATTCGGTGGAAGTGGCGCAGCGTCGCCAGCGCCTGGGCGCGATCACGGCGGTCGGCTGCGATCTGGACAGCTGCAGCGCCTCGCTGGATGCGCTCAACGACCAGCTGCAGCCGTCGCTGCAGCTGTTCTCCGACATCGTGCGCAATCCGGCCTTCAAGGCTGCCGACATCGAGCGCATCCGCGGCCAGTGGCTGGCCGGCATTGCGCAGGAAAAGACCCAGCCCAACAGCCTGGCGCTGCGTGCGCTGCCGCCGTTGCTGTTCGGCCAGAACCACCCCTACGGCATCCCGCTCACCGGCAGCGGCACCGAAGCGGCGATCAAGAGCCTCAACGCCCAGGACCTGCAGGCCTTCCACCGCCAGTGGCTGCGTCCGGACAACCTGCGCATCCTGGTGGCCGGCGACACCACGCTGGCGCAGATCATCCCGCAGCTCGATGCCGCCTTCGGTGACTGGAAGGCACCTGCCACGCCGTTGCCGAAGAAGAACCTGGTCCAGGTCGCCGCGCAGCCCAAGCCGCGCGTGTACCTGATCAACCGCCCGGATGCGCCGCAGTCGGTGATTCTGGCCGGCCTGCTCGCACCGTCCACCAAGGCGCCGGACAACCTGGCGATCGGCGTGGCCAACGGCGCCTTCGGCGGCACCTTCACCTCGCGCCTGAACATGAACCTGCGCGAGAACAAGCGCTGGGCCTACGGCGCCGGCACCCGCATGCTGGATGCGCAGGGCCAGCGGCCGTACATGTTCTCCGCGCCGGTGCAGACCGACAAGACCGCCGAGTCGGCCAACGAGATCCTCAAGGAAGCCACCGCGATCATCGGCGACAAGCCGCTGACCACCGACGAGATCGAGAAGATCAAGAACCAGCGCATCCGCGCCCTGCCCGGCAGCTTCGAAACCACCGGCGCGGTGCTGGGTGCGATCGAAGGCATCGTGCAGTTCGACCGCCCCGACGATTACGTGCAGACGCTCAAGCCACGCCTGGAAGCGATCGACCAGCCGGCCGCGCAGAAGGCCATCAAGGAAATCATCGCGCCCAACGCGATGACCTGGGTGATCGTGGGCGACCTGAAGAAGATCGAAGCCCCGGTGCGTGCGCTCAAGCTGGGTGAGGTGCAGGTGCTGGACGTGGACGGCAAGCCGGTCAAGCGCTGAGGCTGGTCAGTCGCACACCGACGGCGCGGCTTTCGAGCCGCGCCGTTTCCATATGCGCGGTACGCAATGGTGCGTGTGCGGATGAGTCCCCGGTTCCTGCGTGCAATGCGCAGGCATCGCACTCGGGTTTGAAATCTCGCGCCGGCGCTTCAGTCCGCCGGTTGCATGTCCCCTAGCCTGCGCAGCGCGGCGGGGATGCGGATCTGAATCCGCCCTGCAGGCCGTGCTCGGGCGCATGGCAAATCCACGCCGCGTTATCGGCGGTGCCGGTATCGTTACATCTTTCTCGCTCGCGCTTGCCTGGCTTATTCGATGAAGCAAATGCCCCTGGCTGACGAAGCCTCCCGCCAACAGGTACTGGACGGCTATCGCATCGTCGACAGCCTGCCCGAGGACACCTACCAGGACGTGGTGCAGGTGGCGGCCTCGCTGTGCAACACACCAATCGCACTGATGTCGCTGGTCGATCGCGACCGCCAATGGTTCAAGGCCCAGCTCGGCCTGGGCATGCAGCAGACCGACCGCAGCCAGGCAGTGTGCGATCACGCCATCCGCAGCCCCGAGCAATTGATGGAAGTGCGCGACCTCACCCAGGACAGCCGTTTTGCCGATGTCTCTGTGGTCACCGGCGAGACCGGCGCGCGCTTCTATGCCGGCATGCCGCTGGTTACCTCCGACGGTGTGGCATTGGGCACCGTCTGCGTGCTCGACACCGAGCCGCGCACGCTCACCGACATTCAACGCACCGGGCTGCAGGCATTGGCACGCGTCACCATGCGCCTGCTGGACGAGCGCAAGCGCGAGTTGCAGCTCGAGCGCGAGGCGATCCTGCAGCCGGTGGCACCGGTTGCCGCTCCGGCCGCCGCCGACACCGGCTATTACCTGGTGATCCTGGAAGTGCAGGAACTGGCCGCGCTGGCTGAAAAACAGAGCGAGCGGCTCCTGGGTCGCGCCTTGCAACAGCTCGACCAGGCCCTGGCCGCGCAGGCGCAAGCCAACGGCGACAGCGTGGACCGCGTGACCGACAGCGCCGAATTCATCGCCGTACTGCGCGATCCCAATGCCGAACAGAAGCTGCAGCGCCTGCGCGACATCGCCCAGCAGCAGCATGCGCACGGGCTGACCGTGCTGATTGGCCAGGCGCAGGCAACCCGTGGCGACGAGCCGATCGGGCAGGTGTTCCTGCGTGCGGAAGTCGCGCTGAGTGTCGAGAAAGACCGCTATCGGCAGAGTCTGGCGCAGGACGGGCTCAGCGCCTGATGTAGCGCGGGGCGGCAGTCCGGCTGCCGGCTGATCCGCCGTTTCATAAACCTGCCCTCACAACTCCCGCTGCGCGCCTCCAACCGCACTTGCGTCGCGGGCGCTCCAGGGCACACGCGCCCTTGCTGCGAAAGCCGCGCCTTCTCGCCCCGGCGGGAGGGGGGTCTATTCCCGATATCTGACGAGACCGCCTTACTTCTCCAATTCCTGTCGGGACGCTTCCCTTCTCCCACCGGGAGAAGGTGGCGCGAAGCGCCGCTCGTCCACTTCCACTTCGCGCGGCGACCAGGTGATTGAGCGGTGTGGGTGAGTCGGGTGCAGAGCTGCGGATCCGCGGCTTGGCTGCAGGGCCCTTGCCCGCTCACCATCGCAGGACACGCCGCAAGTACGTCCGTGTAGGCTCTTACGCGGCATCCATGCCGCGTAAGGTCCCGCGACGGTGAGCAGGCAAGGACCTGTCGGGATGGTCGGTGTGCACGGCAAGAGCAGTGCTTGCTACGCGTTGTTCGGATTGTCGTGCGGCCGAAAATCTTCCATCGCAAGCCGAGCAACAACCAGGTTTTCACTTGGCCGCCGACCAACTTTCTAATGCGGTGTCCTTGCAGGTTGCGGGACCCTTGGCGGTATGGATGCCGCCGAGGAGCCTCCACGGACGGTTTCACGGCGTGTCCCGCAAGCGGTAAGGGCACCGCGCACTCGACTCACTCGCCGTTACGCGTCAACGCTGCGAGTGTGGCGATACGTTGCCGCCATCGAGACAGCCTTAGAGCGGGGTTGCCCGCCACTCCTGGTCAGCTGCACCCAACGCAGTCACTGCACCACTCACCCAATCGCACACTGCTTCAACTGGCGGTCCGCGTACCACAGCGCGCGGCGGGCCAGATCGTAGGCGCTGTCGGCCTGGCGCGGCAGCATCTGTGCGGCCATCACCGGGTCGGCGCCGTTGTTCAAGGCATGCTCGGCACGCTCCAGATCGCCCAGGTGCGCGCGTACCGGCGACAACAGGGATTTGCGTTTGGACGCATCGCAACGCGCGCTGCGCTGCTCCAGCGCGGCCAGCGCCTCGCGGATGCGGCGGCTGGCTTCGCCCTTGAGATCGGGCGGCGTCTCGTGCGCGATCGGCGCGGCCTTGTAGGCATCGCCGGTCGCCTCGCTGCCCATCTCGGCCTGATTGCCCGCCAGCGCGGGGTTGAAGCGCACATCCGGCGGTGGTCGCGCCTTGGCCACCTGCGTCTGCGGCCCGTTGAGCATGTCGTTGAACTTCTTCATGCCGCGATTCATTTCCTGCATCGCCACATCGCCCAGCGTGCCGTCGCTCTTCCAGTCCTTGGCAAAGCGCGTGTCCTGGTACTGCACCGGATTGACCCGTTCCATCACGTTGCGCGCCTTGGCCTGCGCGCGTTCGTCGGCCATGCCCGGCGGCACCGCGGCGCCGGCCTGCGCCATCGGGTCGACCTGCGCATCGCGCGGCATGCGCAAGCGGCCTTCGCGGGTGTAGAGCTGGGCCGCCATCGATTCGCCAGCGGGCGCGTTGGCGGCCGCCACCTGCCGCTGCGGCGGCGGGGTGCGTGTCGGCGGTGGCGCACTGCGCGCGGATGAGGCCGCGGCCGGCGCCGCGCGCGGTGTGGAATCGCGCTGCTGCGGCGTTGTCACCGGCGCTGGCAGCGTCAACTGCGGCCGCGGCACGAAATACACCTGCAAACTGTCGTCGTGTCGCACCGTGTCGCGTGGCGGCGGCATATACAGCAACAGGCAGGCAAGAAAGAACAGGATGGCGCCCGTGCATGCGACAGCGGCGACATGCGGGACAAGCGTTTCCTTCCTGCGGGTAATCACAATGCGGGAGACCGATAAGATGAGAGATGCGCACGCCGCACCGTGAACCCGGTGCAGGACGCGCAAATCTAGCGGGCGTGGCGTTTGCGCGCGTTTGAAATTCGTTGTTTGGGCGGCAGGTGCCAGCCGCCATTCACATTAGCGAGCGCGGCGGCCGACTCTCCCTGCTCGCCGACGGGCACAGCCCTGCCCCGGCGGTATGGATCCTGCATGCTGTGCCGGCGGTCGTTCGCCCTACATCCGGTCGATGCGGCTGCCCAGGATGCGCACGTACCTCAGCCATCCTCCGGGCGGTACAGCCGCTGGCAGACCTCGCAGAAAAACGCCCGCCGCCCGGCCTTGCCCAGGTGCTTTCGATACTGCAGCGGCGCGCCGTCGCGCGGGCAGCTGGTTTTGGTATGCACCTGATAATGCTTCTTCAGCACGAAGGCCTTTTTCCAGGCGTAGAAGTCGAAGCTATAGTCGCGCGCCTGGGTGACCAGCTCGCCGAGCTTGCGCGCCGGCAATGCGCCCACCGTGCTTTCCGGATGCACACGGATGCGATGCAGCACTTCGTTCTTGATGATGTTGCCGACGCCGGCAAAGATGGTCTGGTCCAGCAATGCATCGGCGGCCAACATGCCGGGTGCGGCGCGCAACTTGCGCCGTGCCTGCGCGCCATCCCAGAGCGGGTTCATGACATCTGCGGTCCAGTCATAGACCTCGTCCAACGGGCGCTCGATGAACTGCACCGAGCAGGCGTAGAAATTCAACCGCTGGCCCTTTGAAAACTCCAGGCACAAACGCGGCACCGCATTCGGCTTGTCCTCGTCGATGCGATAACTGCCGAACAACAGAAAGTGGATGCGCACGCTGAACTGCGCGCACTCGATCAGGAAGTGCTTGCCCCAGCTGCGTAACGCCAGCACCTTTTGCTGCTCCAGCCGGGCGATGTCCTGCTTGCTGTTGCCGGACACGCGCAGGATCTTGCGGCCGACAAACGCTTCGGTCTGCTCGCGCAGGATGACAAGGGAAGGACCTTCTGGCATGCGCCCAGTATCGAAGTCGTCGGTGAGTCGGCCGTGAGCGCAGTGCACACGCAACGCTGACGCGCGCGCATGCATAGAGTGCTGCCCACCCGTCTTGCGTACACCTCATGCAGGCTCGTTCATCCATCGCCCTGCCGCGCGTGCGCTGTGGCTGCGCAGGCTGGTCGATTCCGGCCGCCGACCGCGCCGCATTCGGCGACGGTGACAGCGTCTTGCAGCGCTATGCCACACGTTTTGATGCGGTGGAAATCAACTCCTCGTTCCATCGTCCGCACCGTGCCAGTACCTACGCGCGCTGGGCCGACAGCGTGCCGGGAGATTTCCGCTTTTCGGTCAAGCTGCCGCGCAGCATCAGCCACGATGCACGCTTGCAGGGTGTGGGTCCGTTGCTGGATGCCTTCCTCGCCCAGGCCGGTGCGCTGGGTACGCGACTGGGCTGCCTGCTGCTGCAACTGCCGCCCAGCGCTGTGTTCGATGCGCCGGTGGCGGCCAGGTTTTTCGCCATGCTGCGGCGGCGCTGGGACGGCGGCGTGGTCTGCGAACCGCGCCATGCCAGCTGGTTTCTCCCGCAGGCACAGGCGCTGCTGGCGCGCCACCGCATCGCACGCTGCGCCGCCGATCCGGCGCCGGTGCCGGACGCCGCCACACCGGGTGCGACAGCCGGCCCGCAGTACTGGCGCTGGCATGGCGCACCGCGCATCTACTACAGCAGCTACGACGACAGTGCGCTGCAGACACTGGCCGACGCGGTGCGCAACGCAGCGCACCCGCAGGCAGAACGCTGGGTGATCTTCGACAACACCGCCGCCGGGCTGGCGGTGCCCAACGCGCTGCAGCTGCAGCGTTTGTTGCAGACCGGTCGGCCGCGCCGAGGCTGACGCATAAGGACAGCACGCCGCCTGGCTTTGTTCGGCGTGCCACCGGTGCGTCCACGCCGCTGCAATCGGTCAGGCGAGCAAGGCCGAGCTGCCGCCGGCCAGTCCCCGCGCGCGCCGGCCGCCGTGCACTGGCAGTGCCGTCCGCCCGTCGCTCGCCACGCTGCGCCCGCCGCGCACCGTGGCGCGCATCTTGCAGCGATGTCGGCAATCCGACGCGGTCCGCACGCGGCTCAAGCTGCCTCGATCCGGGCCGATAGGCCTGAATCGGCAACGCAACCCGCGCAACCACCTGCAGCACCGCGTCGGATCACCTTGCTGAATCCAGTCGTCTCCGTACGAAGCCTGTCGGCCTGCCGACACCGTCGTCCGGCCCCGCCCGCCACTTCGGTCGTTTACCATGCCGCACGTCACTGCCCGTTCTGGAGATGCCATGAGTTCTGCCGCGCCCCCGTGCTGCACGTCGCTGCTTGGCCTGTCGCTGAGCATGTTCGTGGCGCCCTGCACGCTGACCGCCGCGCCCATGGACACTCCGGTCGTCAACGCACCGGCGGCCACACCGCCCACGCCCGACCTGGCCTACCCGGAACTGTTCCAGGCGGTGCAGAGCGGCGAGCTGTTCGACGACCAGAAGCACTTCGTCGACTTCCTGCCGCTGCGCGACCCGGCGCTGATCAACGCCGACTATCTGGCGCAGCACGATCACCCCGGCTTTGACCTGCGCAAGTTCGTGGACGCCAATTTCGAAGAGTCGCCGCCGGTGCAGACCGACGCGATCCGCCAGGACACCGCGCTGCGCGAACACATCGACGAGCTGTGGCCCAAGCTGGTGCGCAGCCAGACCCACGTGCCGCCATACAGCAGCCTGCTGGCGCTGCCGCATCCATACGTGGTGCCGGGCGGGCGCTTCCGCGAGGTGTATTACTGGGATTCCTACTTCACCATGCTGGGCCTGGTGAAGAGCGGCGAGACCACGCTCAGCCGCCAGATGCTGGACAACTTCGCCTACCTGATCGACACCTACGGGCATATCCCCAACGGTAATCGCAGCTACTACCTGAGCCGCTCGCAGCCGCCGTTCTTCTCCTACATGGTGGAACTGCAGGCCGGCGTGGAAGGCGAAGCGGTTTACCAGCGCTACCTGCCGCAGCTGCAGAAGGAATACGCCTACTGGATGCAGGGCAGCGAAGACCTGCAGCCCGGCCAGGCCGCGCGCCATGTGGTGCGTCTGGCCGACGGCAGCCTGCTCAACCGCTACTGGGACGAGCGCGACACCCCGCGCCCGGAAGCCTGGCTGCACGACACCCGCACTGCCGCCGAGGCCGGCGACCGCCCGGCCGCCGAGGTCTACCGCGACCTGCGCGCCGGTGCCGAGAGCGGCTGGGACTACACCAGCCGCTGGCTGGCCGATGGACAGAACCTGCGCACCATCCGCACCACCGCCATCGTGCCGATCGACCTGAACAGCCTGCTGTATCACTTGGAGCGCACCCTGGCCCAGGCCTGTGCGCAGCCGGGTGCCGAGTGCACGCAGGACTATGCGGCGCTGGCACTGCGCCGCAAGCAGGCCATCGATGCGCACCTGTGGAACGCGGCCGGTTACTACGCCGACTACGACTGGCAGACCCGCAAGCTCAGCGACCAGGTCACCGCCGCGGCGCTGTATCCGCTGTTCACCGGCCTGGCAACCGACGCGCACGCCAAACGCACCGCCAGCACCGTGCGCGCGCGCCTGCTACGCCCCGGTGGCCTGGCCACCACCGCAGTGAAGACCGGCCAGCAGTGGGACGAGCCCAATGGCTGGGCACCGCTGCAATGGGTGGCGGTGGACGGCCTGCGCCGTTACGGCGAAGACGCGCTGGCGCGCACCATCGGCGAGCGTTTCCTCACCCAGGTGCAGGCGCTGTTCGCGCGCGAGCACAAGCTGGTCGAAAAGTACGGCCTGGAAGCCGACGCGGCCGGCGGTGGCGGTGGCGAATACGCCCTGCAGGACGGCTTCGGCTGGACCAACGGCGTCACCTTGATGCTGTTGAACCTGTATCCGGACACCGCGACCAAGCCGGCGCCGGCCAAACGCGTGCGCAAGCCCGAAGCGGCCACGCGCTGAGTGTGCGCCAGCGGCTGCCGGGCACTGCCCGGCAGCGCTTGCAGCCTCGCGGTTCTGGCAGTCGGCAACACCTGCGGATCGCTGCACCACACATCACCTGATCTCTGCGCCGGTGCAACGCGCAGCAGCGTGTTCGATTGGTTGCTGCTACTGCACCACCGGCCATGCGCTGCCGTCATAACCCAGCCGGTTGATGCCCAGGCGCGCGTCGCCGCGGTCGTCGTAGTAGTGGTAGACCAGGATGTCGCCGTCGCCATCGCGGAATACCGATTGCCCGCCCGGCCCATGCATGCCGCCCAACCCGGACTGGATCACCGTGCCGCCGCCGTTGCGCATGTCCACCCCGGCGCGATCCAGATACGGCCCGGTCACCGAGCGCGCACGCCCCACCGCAATCTTGTAGGTGCTGCTGGCGCCCTTGCAGCACGCATCGAACGACACGAACAGGTAGTACCAGCCATTGGCCTGCTGGATGAAAGGCGCCTCCACCGCGCCCGGGGACGGCCGGCTCGCCAGGCTGTAGCGCGTCGTGTTGCCGGACAGCTGCTTGCCGGTGCCCGGATCGAGCTGGATCAGCTTGATCCCCGACCAGAACGAGCCAAACGCCAACCACCATTTGCCATTGCCGTCCACCACCAGATTGCCGTCGATGGCGTTGTAGTCGTCGCTGCTCTTGGAGGTGTAGACGATGCCTTGATCCTTCCACGAGCCAGGCTTGCCGGTGCTGCTGCTGGCAAGCGCAATCGCCGAGGTATTGGTGGCGAACTTGGAGGCGGTGTAATACATCAGATACTTGCCGCCATGGAAGGACACATCCGGCGCCCATAGCTGGTTGTCCGGGTTGTAGCTGCGTACCCAGCTCGGCATGCTGCTGAAGATCGCGCCCGCATTGCTGAACTTGGTGCGGTCGGTACTGGTGACCACGCCGGTGGTGGCATAGATGTAGTAACGCCCATCGCTCAGCTTGAGCATCGACGGATCGTGCACGATGGTGTCGCCGCTCACCACACCCGGCCCCACTGCCGCTTGCGCGGGTGCGCTATACAAGCCAGTGGCAGCAGTGGCCAGCGCCAACAACGACGCGATCGCGCCACCACGCAGCGACATTCCAGACCAGCTACTTTCCATTCGACTGCCACCAACAACGCGCATCGCCCCACTCCTTGAACAACGTAACGACGTTTTCTGTAGGAGCAATCTAGCTCGGCTAGCAATGCTGCGAATCCGACGCCGATCTCAGAAGCACAGTGCAGGCGAGTTGGCACTGCGTTTTGCGACGCACCTTCGTAACGGAGCGTGCGATGCAGCCGAGTGCCGGGCGTGAGTCTGTGGATCGAATCTCGATCGCAGCGAGGTAATGCACAGGTGCCTGCACCCCGCATGCGTCACCGATACGCTATGTCATCATCAACGCAACGCTGTACGCGTCATTCCACCCGCACACGTAGATCCCGATTGGCGACGGCCTCATTGCCGCTGTAATCACGCGCGGTTATGCGGAGTACGTAGTCGCCCGGCGGCAGCGCACCGGCCTGCCACTGCCCATTGCCGATGCGACCATCGCGCACCATGTTGGTGACCAGATAGCGGAAGCGCGTCACCGCGCTGCCATGCACGGTGATGCCGCTGTCGGGCGCGTAAGCGGTGAGCACCGCAGCCGGATCGGCCGGCATGCGATCGAACACGATCGTCATGCGTGGCTCCGCTTCGCCGGCCAGCGGCACCCCTTGCGCATCCAGCACCTGATACCCCAGCGCATACAGCCCCAGGCGACGACGCGGCAGATTGCGATCCACCTGGTCCCAGGCCTCTACCACGATCTGCACCGCAGTCCCAAGCGGTACGTGCACCCTACCGCTGGTCATCGGCAGGGCTTGGCCAGTTGAGTCGAGCAGACTTACCCGGTCAATATGCGGCGCCACATGGTCGGCATAACCGACAAAGCCCAATTGCACCGCATTGCGTTCGAAGCCGTTGGCACCTGCGGTCAGATGCACATGCGCCATGCCATTGAGCGTACCCAGTGCATCTCCGGCACGGAAACGCGTGCCGCGCAGCACACGCATGCGATCGGGCTTGCCATCCACATCCGTCACCAAATGGAAGCGCTGCGGATCCAGCGGCGTCCCTTGTGCGGTGCGGCCCACGCGCATATGGGTGTAGCCGATCGTGTCCAGTGCCAACCACTCGCCCAATTGTCCCAACCCCCAGGTCGGGTACGGGCTGGAAACTTTGGCATCGGCAATGGCGTACACGGTTTGGCCGACATCGCCACGGATATCCAGGCCCGCATGCAGATGATCGCGGCTGAGACCCTGGTAGTTGCCACGCACCTCGCCAAGCGTGCCGACCACCTCATGCCACCCGGCCTGCGGCTGCAACGGCCAGCGACCCTGGGTGACGGGCAACGGCTGCGTGGCAGCCGGCCCGACTACGGGCGCGGCGTTCGCGTTCGCCGCAGTGGCCGGCACCAGCCGATGCACGCGTGCGCTGCCGGCATCGCTGACATACACCGCACCTTGCGCATCCACCGCGATCCCCGCCGGGCGCGACATGCGTTGCATCACGTCCTCGCCGCTCATTGTCACCACATGCCCGGCACGCGTCACCTGCAGCACGCGCCCGCTTGCATCGCCCACGTACAGCACGCCGTCGTGGGTGAGCGCAAGAGTCATCGGGCGATGCAACAGCGGGCTGAGGTCGGCAGGATCGCCACCGATCAAGGTGCTGACGCTGCCATCCGGTGCAATGCGGCGAATCGCGTCGTTACGCATGTCGGCCACCCACACCACACCGTGCGCATCCACCTTGAGGTCGGTCGGCGTATCGAAGCGCGCCTGATCGCCAACACCATCGGCCATGCCCGGCAAGGCGCCGCCGGCCAGGGTGCTTACCTGCCCATCTGGCGCGATCACCCGGATGCGATCGTTGTAGGTATCGGCGACATACACGCGCCCTTGCGTATCCACCGCCACGCCGATCGGGCCATTGAAGCGTGCCTGCGCAGCGGCACCGTCGCGAAAACCGGCACTGCCGTCGCCGGCCAGCGTGGTCACCATGCCTTGTGGCGTGCGTTTGCGGATCGCATGGTTTCCGGTGTCGGCGATGTAGAGATTGCCGGCCGTATCGAAGGCGATACCCGATGGCGTATTGAACTCCGCCGCCGCGTCAACGCCATCGCCGAATCCTTCCTGCCCACCGGCCACAGTCTGCACGCTGCCGTTGTCGAGCAGCCTGCGAATGCGGTTGTTGTCGCCGCCATCGGCGATGTACAGCGCGCCGTGCGGACCGATCGCCAGTCCGTAGGGATCGGCAAACCGTGCATCGGCAGCACGGCCATCCACTGCGCCACGCACACCGCTGCCGGCAACCCACTGCAACTGCGCCTTCCAGCCCAGCGGCGTCGCCGTGGGACCTTGTGCTTGCGGCAGCGCATCGGGTGCCGGCGCAGACCACCAGCTCGCCAGCAAGGCCGCCGCGCCTGCCAGAAGAACTGCGCAGATCCATAGCGCGTGTCGTTTTGTCATGCCGGTCGCGGGTGTCGGAGGACTCGCACTTTAAGCGCTTCTCGCCGGTTGCAGCGACTGGTGGCAGTGGTGCGTGAAGCACAAAACGCACTGCGCCACTACCGCAACGCCGGCACCCACTGCCCACGTGCGCTTGCGCGTGCTGCTGGCGCACAGGCCTGCCGCGTATCATGCGCACTCTTTCACCCTCCAGGACGGACCCATGGCCGTACGCACGCTCAACGAATTTCTCGCCCATTCCAAAGAAAAGGACGTCAGCCCCGATCCGTTCGAACTGGAAAACCCGCATCTGCTGGAAGTGCGCCTCGACGGCATGGTGTGGTCCAAGGCCGGCGCCATGGTCGCGCGCACCGGCAACGTCAAGTTCACCCGCGAGGGGCTGCTGGAGCAGGGCCTGGGCAATCTGCTGAAGAAGGCGGTCAGCGGCGAAGGCATGCAGCTGATGAAGGCCGAAGGCCAGGGCCGGGTGTATCTGGCCGACCTCGGCAAGCTGGTGACCTTGCTGCGTTTGAATGGCGAAGCGATCTTCGTCAACGGCAACGACGTGCTGGCGTTCGAATCCGGCGTCGAGCACAAGATCACGATGATGCGCAAGGTGGCCGGCATGCTGTCCGGCGGCCTGTTCAACGTGCGCCTGAGCGGCCACGGCATCGTGGCGATCACTTCGCACTACGAGCCGCTGACCCTGCCGGTCACCGCCGCCAGCGGCCCGGTGTTCACCGACCCCAATGCCACCGTGGCCTGGTCGGGCACGCTGTCCCCGGAGCTGGTCACCGACGTGTCGATCGGCACCCTGTTCGGCCGCGGCTCCGGCGAAAGCCTGCAGATGCGCTTTGCCGGCGAAGGCTGGGTGGTGGTGCAGCCGTACGAAGAAGCCAGCTTCCAGGCCAAGGGCTGATCGAGGCCGCCCGGCAGCAATCAACAATGCGCATCGCCTGGTTGCACGCTACGCAGCTGGGCAGTTTTCCAGTCACGGCGCAGTGCGCAGTGACAGCTGCGCATCCCAGCCCACCCTGTAGGAGCGCACCTGGGCGCGATATGGCCTTTCCGGTAACGCCGCATCGCGCCCTGGTGCGCTCCTACGGATTTCCTGCAGTCTGCCGCGCGCTGCACAGCTACCGGGCTGCCCCAGCTTGGCATTGCGTAGTCACGCAACCGTAGGCAACAGATGATTGCGCTGACGGCACCTCGTAGGAGCGCCCCTGGGCGCGAGGGCCTTCCCGGTAACCCCGCATCGCGCCCTGGTGCGCTCCTACGGGTTTCCTGCAGTCTGCCGCGCGCAGCACAGCTACTGTGCTGCCCTAGCCTGGCATTGCGTGGTCACGCAACCGTAGGCAACAGATGATTGCGTTGACGGCACCCCGTAGGAGCGCCCCTGGGCGCGAGGGCCTTCAGGGCCTTCCCGGTAACGCCATATCGCGCCCAGGGGCGCTCCTACGGGTTTCCGGCTCCAATGCATTAAACCCAGCCGCGTTTGCGGAACCATGCAAGCGGCACCAGCATGCTCAGCACGATCACGCCCAACGCCCAGTAATACGCGTCGTGCCACTTGAGCTCGGGCATGTAGGCGAAGTTCATGCCCCAGATGCCGACCAGCACGGTGGGCGGAATGCCGACCACCGAGGCCACCGCCATCACCTTCATCACGTTGTTCTGGTCCATGTTGATCATGCCCAGCACGCTGTCGAGCAGGAACTCGATGCGGTCGTCCATGTGCTGCTGGAACTCGCTCAAGGTGGTCAGGTCCTTGTGCAGCAAGCCGATGCGTTTGGCCGCATCGGCACCAAACCAGTCCGGCGCGGCGCCATCCAGATAGGTGACCAGGCGCAGCAGGCCTTGCCCGGCATTGTGCAGCCCGCCCAGACGCCGGCCCATGCCCCCGACCTGATGCAGCATGCGCTCCAGGTCCTTGGTTTTGTGCGGGTTGTCGAACACCTGCCGGGTGGTATCGGTGACCTCGGCTTCCAGCGATTCCAGCCGGTCTGCCAGGCGCCCCACCAACTGGTCGAAGATGCGCAACAGCAGGTCGTCGGCGCTATGGCAGGGCTCATGTGCAAGACGCGCGGCCACCGCATCCAGCGAGCCCATGTGCTGCTCGCGCAGGGTCACCAGCATGGTCGGCGACAGCGCAAAGCCCAGCGGCGCAGTCGGGCCATCGTCGTCCTGAAAGCGCGGCACGTTGAGAAACAGCACCTCGCCCTGGCGCCGCACCCGGCTGGAGAATTCGATCTCGCCGATGGCCGCGCGATCCGGCAGCGCAAAGCCCACCTTGTCTGCGGCCTGCGCCAGTTCCTGCGCGCTGGCCTGGCACAGGTCGACCCAGCAACCTTGCGTGTGCTGCGTTCCGGCAATCGGGTGCGTCGTGATCATGCGATGGGCCGTGGCAATGGATGGCGGCGAGCATCCCGTTCCACCCGAGCCGCGTCAACGTCGCGCGCAAAACGCGCTTAGCTGCCAGTGGCCTTTATCGCAGCGCCGTGCAGCCACAAACGCCAAGGCCCCGCGGTGCGGGGCCTTGATGAGGTCTTCGGTGGATGTCTTGGCTGGTACGCGCGCTCAGCCGCTGCGCGTCTGCTGCCGCTTCACCGCATAGCCGATCGCCAGGATCAGGAACCACACCGGGCTGGCCAGCAAGGCTTGGCGTGTGTCGGCCTGCAAGGTCAGCAGCACGATGACGAAGGCGAAGAATGCCAGGCACACGTAGCACATCAACACGCCACCGGGCATCTTGAACGCCGATGCCGCGTGCTGCTCGGGCCGCTTGCGCCGGTACGCGATGTAGGCGCACAGGATCAGCGACCACACGAACATGAAGAGCACCGCCGACAACGTGGTGACCAGCGTGAACGCAGTGACCAGGTTGGGGATCAGGTACACCAGCATCGCGCCCAGCAACAGGCATAGGCAGGAGAACAGCAGGCCACGTGCCGGCACCGCCGCACGCGAAAGCTTGGCAAAACCCTTGGGCGCGTGCTGCTCCTCGGCCAAGCCGTAGAGCATGCGGCTGGTGGAGAAGATGCCGCTGTTGGCCGACGAGGTGGCCGAAGTCAGCACCACGAAGTTGATCAGGCTCGCGGCCGCCGGCACGCCGGCCAGCACGAACAGCTCCACGAACGGGCTCTTGTCGGCCACCACCTGCCGCCACGGCGTCACCGCCATGATCGCGATCAGTGCCAGCACGTAGAAAATCAAAATGCGCACCGGGATCGAGTTGATCGCCTTGGGCAGGTTGCGGCGTGGGTCGGCAGTTTCTGCGGCGGTGGTGCCGACCAGCTCGATGCCGACGAAGGCGAACACCGCGATCTGGAACCCGGCAAAGAAGCCGCCAATGCCCATCGGGAACATGCCACCGTCGTTCCACAGGTTCGACAGCGAGGCCACATTGCCCGACGGCGAACGGAAGCCCCAGGCCACCAGCCCGGCGCCGGTGAGGATCAAGGCGCAGATGGCGATGATCTTGATCAGCGCGAACCAGAACTCCATCTCGCCGAACAACCTGACCGTCACCAGGTTCAGACTCAGCAGCAATAGCACGCAGAGGATGGCCGGGATCCACGGCGCCAATCCGGGGAACCAGAACTGCGCATAGGCGGCAATCGCGATGACGTCGGCGATCGCGGTGATGATCCAGCAGAACCAGTACGTCCACCCGCAGAAGAACCCGGCCCACGGCCCGAGCAGATCGGTGGAGAAGTCGATGAAGGACTTGTACTCCAGGTTGGACAGCAGCAGCTCGCCCATCGCGCGCATCACGAAGAACAGCATCGCGCCGATGATCAGATAGACGAACAGGATCGACGGGCCAGCCAGGCTGATCGTCTTGCCCGAGCCCATGAACAGCCCGGTGCCGATCGCGCCACCGATGGCGATCAGCTGCAGGTGGCGATTGGACAGGCTGCGTTGCAGATGATCGGGCGCGGACGGATCGGACATGGGGCACGGCACCGGCAAGTGAACAAGCCGTCAAAAATACGAGATCGCGGCAGCGCGCACCAGCGGTTTGCGCTGCGGCGCCGGGTAGGCCGCAGCGTGCGCCGGCGAAGGGTGGTCGGCTCGCCCCATCGTGGTGCGCTGCATATCTGCGCGTCCGCCGCTGCGTTCATCGGGGAACAGTAGCCATCGGGGATGCGCGCAATGCATCGCCGGAGCAGTCATCGCCCTGCCTGGCACTGCCGCGTTGCAACGCTGTCCACTCGCGCTGCGCACGCACATGTAATGCCAGGGCACGAGCACAGCCTTTCGACCACGTCCGCGCCATGCCTGCCGTTACGTCGGTCACCAGCGCAACGCAGCATCGTCACCGCTGGCCGGCGATGCATCAGCACATACCGCAGACAACGGCGGCGCGGCATCCCGCACAAACCGCGATCCCCATTCCAGTGCGGCCGCTTGCCTGCCGCAGCCCCCACACTCCTGCCCGCTTCCTTGACCCGGCGCACGGACCGCACACGACGATCGCTGGTCTCCTGCGCGGGCCATCCCTCAGGACACTCCCATGCGCTCTCATGCTCATCTGCTGCTTGGCCTGGCCTTGCTGACTCCCGTGACCGCACTGGCCGTGCAGGTCGACACACGCGGACACCTCACCGATGCGCGCGGCCAGGCGCTGCAGGTACGCGGCGTGACCTGGCCCGGCTTCGATCGCGCAGCGCTGGCGGCCACCGGACTGCGCAGCAATACGCTGCAGCAACTGCTGGATCAAATGCAGGCATCGGACATCAATACCGTGCGCGTGCCGATCTGCGCGGCAACCCTGCAAGCCAGACCGGTGGCCGCCGCCGAGGTGGCCGGCGACCCCGCGCTGGCTGGCCTCACGTCCCTGCAGCTGCTCGATGCCGTGGTGCGCGCCAGCACCCAACGCGGCATGCAGGTACTGCTCGCCTTTGCCGATGGCGGTTGCGACGATGCATCGCCGCAGCTGGGCACGCAGCACGACGCCTGGATGGAGGGCCTGGGCCTGCTCGCGCGCCGCTACGGCAGCACCGCGGGCGTGCTCGGGATCGACCTGGGCAGCAGCGGCTATCGCAATGCCAACTGGGCGGGCATTGCGGCAGACGCCGACTGGAACCGCATCGCCGCGCGTGCAGCGGCCGCAGTGCTGAAGCAGGCACCGGCCTGGGTGATCGGTGTGGAAGGCGTGGGCAACGACGCGCTCTGCAGCGATTCCGCACGCAAGGCCGCCGGCAGCAATCTGCAACCGCTCGCCTGCGTGCCGCTGCGCATTCCGCCCGCACATCTGCTGCTGATGCCGAAGCTGGCCGGGCCGGATCGCGACGCGGCGGACGCGTTTGCAGCGGCCGACTTTCCGCGCAGCCTGCCGGCGAGCTGGCAGCGCGATTTCGGACAATTCTCGGCCGATCACGCGGTGCTGCCGGTCAGCCTGGGCGGCGGCCTGGGCGATGGCGATCCACGCGACCGGGCATGGCAACACGCATTGAGCGGGTATCTGAGCAACACCGGCATGCGCAGCGCCGTGCTCGGCAGCTGGGAGGTGGGCAATGCCAACAACGGTGGCCTGCTCGCCAGTGATGGCAGCCCGCGTGCGGACAAGCTGCAGGTCCTGCATCAGGCCTGGGGGCTGACGAGCGCCAGCGCCGCCACGCCATCGGCAAAGACAGCCGCTGCCGCGGACGCCAGCAAGGCCACCGGCTGGAACAGCACCTTCACCGGCACCGCGACCTACACCGGCTCCGGCTATTCCGGCGGGGCGGTGCTGCTGGACCCGATTCCGAGCAATGCCTTCATCACCGCGCTCAACCCGATCCAGATGAACTTCGGCGGGGTCAGGGCCGCACTGGCCGGCGCCTACCTGGAAGTGACCGGGCCCAAGGGCAAGACCGTCGTCTACGTCACCGACCTGTACCCGGAGGGCGCATCGGGCGGCCTGGATCTATCGCCCAACGCGTTCGCGGCCATCGGCGACACCGTGCAAGGGCGCATCCCGATCAGCTGGAAGATCGTGCGCGCGCCGACCACCGGCAACGTGCAATACCGCATCAAGGAAGGCAGCTCGCGCTGGTGGGCCGCGATCCAGGTGCGCAATCACGCCTACCCGGTGGTCAAGTTCGAAGTGAAACAAGGTAGCAGCTGGAAGAGCCTGCAAAAGATGGATTACAACCACTTCCTCGGCGAACAGCTCGGCAACCAGCCCTTGTCCATTCGGATCACCGATATCCGCGGCAAGGCCATCCTGGACACGATCCCCGCGCTGCCCGAAGACGGCAACAAGCCGGTGTACTTCGAACCCGGGCATGTGCAGTTCCCTTGACGAGGGCATCGCGCCCTCGACCATCCGACCTGGGAACATCCAGACGATGCTGAAGAATCTCAGTGTCGGCCGCACACGCCTGGTGGCTAATCCAATTGCCCGGTTAGCCGCTTTTACCCACCCGCATCAACCACCCGCAAGCCCGCCACCGACGCGGCCGGGCAATGCCTGGTCGTCGTCTTCTTCCAGATCGCCCACCTCCTCGCGCAAACCGCCTTGCTGCGGGGTCTGTTCTTCCAGCGGGATTTCGTCTTCATTGGTATCCGGATCGGGCGTGCCGTGTGCCGACAGCCCGGCAATGGCGGTGGTCATCGGACGCGCAGTGCGTGGATTGAGCTGCATGAGGTGACTCCGATCGGTTCGAATGAAGCACCGACCGTGCGCATCGCAGCGCTACCGCACCGTGATCCCGGGCAGGATCGTGCTGACATGCCGTTGACGTCGGCCACACCGCAGTGGCCACGACTATCATGGCCGCATCTTTCCGAGGCCACGTCATGCGCCATCGCATCTGCCTTGCGTTCCTGCTCAGCTGCGGCCTTGCGCACGCAGCCGCGCCCGAGCCTGCCTCACGCCTGGATGCGGTGCTGCAATCCGGCGTGCTGCGGGTCTGCACCACCGGCGACTATCGCCCCTATTCGCTGCTGCGTGCCGACGGGCAGTTCGAGGGCAGCGATATCGCCCTGGCGCAGTCGCTGGCCGGCAGCCTGGGCGCGCGCGTGGCGTTCGTCCGCACCAGCTGGCCGCAACTGATGCCCGACCTGCTCGCCGATCGCTGCGATATCGCGGTTGGCGGCATTTCGGTCACCTTGCAGCGGCAGCGCCAGGCCAATTTCAGCGCGGTGCTGGATGTAGACGGCAAGATTCCGCTGGTGCGCTGCGCCGACCAGGCGCGTTACCGCAGCCTCGCGCAACTCAATCGCCCCGAGGTGCGCGTGATCGAACCGCCCGGCGGCACCAACGAGGCCTTCGCGCGCCAACAATTGCCGCGCGCACACCTGCGCCTGTTCGCCGACAACACCACCATCTTCCAGGAGCTGCTGCAGCAGCGCGCGGACGTGATGATCACCGACGCCTCCGAAGCGCTCCACCAGCAGGCACGCCTGCCCGGCCTGTGCGCAATCGCACCGGAGCAGCCGCTGCAATACGGCGAAAAAGCCTTCCTGCTACCGCGCAACGACCAGGCCTGGAAAGCGTACGTCGACCAGTGGCTGCACCTGAGCAAGGCCAGCGGCGAGTACGCGCGCATCGTTGAAACCTGGCGCGCACCGCGCAAGGAATCCACTGCGCCCCCGTAAAAACCGGGATTGGGGAGTCGGGATTCGGGATTGGCAGAAGCAAGTGACACCAGCGACAACACGCTTTGACGCCGTTACCAATCCCCAATCCCGACTCCCCAATCCCCGCCCTCAAACAATCTTGGTCCGCCGCCACCACCGCGACACCTGCTCCTCGCGGATCAGCGTGAACAGGCCTGCGCCCAGAATCAGTGCGATGCCGACTGCCATCGGCCAGTCCAGGTGGTCGTGGAACAGCAGGTAGCCGAAGGCGATCGCCCACAGCATCTGGCTGTATTGCGTTGGCGCAACCACGCTCACCGGCGCCATGCGCGTGGCATACATCAGGCAGATCGCTGCCAGGCCGGCAAGCAGGCCGTAGCCGGCCAACAGCCCCCACTGATACAGCGTGGGCCAGACGAAGGTCGGCAACATCATGATCCCGCCCATCACCAACGGGCCGATCACCCCGGCACCGTACAAGGTCAGGCGTTTTTCGCTATGCCCGGCCATGCGCAGGGTGATGACCGAAATCGCACCGACCAGGCCGCATACGATCGCGGCCACATGCCCGTGGGTAAGATGGCGAAAGCCCGGGCGCAGCACGATCAACACGCCGATGAAGCCGACGATCACCGCCGACCAGCGCCGCCAGTGCACTTCTTCCTTGAGGAACACCACCGACAGCACGGTGACGAAGATCGGCATCAGGAAGATCAGCGCAAACGCCTCGGCCATCGGCAAGGTGGTGAACGCAATCACCGAGGTCAGGTTGCCGATGGCACCGGTGAGCGCACGCAACAGCCACAGGCTGGGTTGCTTGGCCATTACCAGTTCGCGCAACCGATCGTCCGGCTTCTTCAAAAATGGCACGGCCACAAGCATCAGCAGTGCACCGAGAAACAGCACTTCGTAGACCGGCAGCGTGCCTTCCAGCAGCTTCACGAACGCATCGCTGATCGAATAGGCCGCATAACAGGCAAACCCCAACAACACACCCTTCAGCATTGCCGATCCTCCACGGTTGGCGCCAATCGGACAACATGTCGACGGGGGCAGTGCGCAGTATGCGGTGCGGCGTGCGTCAGAGGAATCGGCGCATGCATCCGGGCACGACGCTGCTGCATCGCCACCAGCACACCGTTGCAGACGACCCGGCGTCTCACGTCGCTGCAGATAAGCGCCGCTGCGCGGCTGCGCCATCGTGCCGGCGGTGCGCTGGATGCGCATGCGCGATGGGGTCGGTTACGATGCCAGTCCATCCCTTGCACCCGCAACGCGCGTGACGCGTGCCCACCCAGACCAGCGACTCGTGCCCCACTACTCCGGCCCCCTACTCATTTCCTCCGATGCCCAGGCGCTGCTTGCCGCGCGCGGCAGTGGTCTGACCCAATGGACCGGCTCGCTGGACCTGGGCCGCAGTACCGGCACCGCGCAGCTGGATGCGCAGACCTGGCAGTGGCGCGGCAGGGGCTACCCGTATCCGGGCAAGTTCAAGGAGCGCACGCTGTACTTCTGGGACGGTGATGATTTCGCCCCGATCTCGCGTTTCAGCGGTGCGCTGATCAAGCTCATTCCCACCGAATGGGGTGCGCCCACCTTCGAGATCGATGGCATCAAGATGCTGCCGTCGGCGCAGCTGTCGCCGTTCGACGATGCGCGCCGCAAGGTGGCGCTGGTCGACCCGCGCGGCAAGATCGTGCTGGATACCTGCGGTGGGCTGGGCTACTTCGCCGCCTGCTGCCTGGAGGCCGGGGTGGCGCAGCTGCACTCGTTCGAAAAGAATGCCGACGTACTGTGGTTGCGCACGCTCAATCCCTGGTCGCCGGACCCGGACGATGCCGCCTACGGCGGACGCCTGCAGCTGACCCACGCCGATATCTCGCAGCACATCACCACGCTGGCAGACGATTCGGTCGATGCCATCCTGCACGACCCGCCGCGCTTCGGCATTGCCGGCGAGCTGTATTCGCAGCTGTTCTACGACCAGCTGGCGCGGGTGTTGCGTCGTGGCGGGCGCCTGTTCCATTACACCGGCGCGCCCAACCGGCTCACCAGCGGGCGCGATGTGCCCAACGAAGTGAGCAAACGCCTGAGCAAGGCCGGCTTCAGCACGCAACTGGCGCTGGATGGTGTGCTGGCAACGCTGCCGGCGCGGCGCTGATTGCAGGATTTTTGCGGCAACTGAAAACACGCGGATCGGTCGCGGCCAGCTGCAGGTCGGCGCTGCACGCCAAGCCGCAATGCAGCAGACAGATGCCGACCCGGGCGCTGGCCGCCTCCGTCTGACTGGAGTGCAGCCGGTGTGCCAGCCACGCCTGACCAGCAAACGGATCTGCGATACTGCAGCGCCCACGACAAGGACGTTGCATGCGCATCCGCTTTCCGACCTGGTTGCTCGCCGCGCTGTTGGTGATGACCGGCGCACACGCGCAGACCGCGCCGCAGACGTCGTCGCCGCCGCAGCCCATGTCCGAAGTCACCACCCGCCATCCGGTGACCACCGCGGTCCTTGCCGGGCGTACGATTCGCCTGGGCGAACACGCCGGCAAGTGCGCAATCCTGCGCGATGACGAAGTGCTCCCGCTGGGCATCGGCGCACCGTGCTACTTCAGCATCAATCGCGAATACGGCGCACAGGTGCACCACTTCCACGGCAGCGACATCGTGCTGGTGCAACACGCCCACACCACCTCTGCGCCGGACTGGGATATCAAGCTGTACGGGGCGATCTGCGCGTTCGAAGCGCAGGCCGTGCGCGAAGTCGATGGCGTGCTGGAACCCGGCAGCGTCGCCACTTCCTGGCACTGTGACCCGACCATGGGAGGCGATCAGAAGCAGTTCGTCTACAGCTATGACACCTGGCCCAAGCGCGAGACGCAGCCGCCATCACGCAAGCAGAAGCAAAAGCAGACACAGCCCTGATGGCCACATGATGCGCAGGCATCGATCGGCGCAAACGGTTGCCACGGCCTTGTGACCCGACGGCTGATCAACACCGTGTACTCAACAGCGGCTTGCCGCACGCCTGCGCAGCCGCGTCGTCGTCGACAGCACGGCACCGCAGTTGCGCATGCTGTGCAACCACCGCGCAGGTCATCGCCTGCCGCGTCGGTACGTCGTCCAGGCAACGTAGGTGAACCAGGCGATGATCGCCAACGGCAAACTGGTCAGCAACGCATCCCAGCAGACGGCGATCCAGAACCGCTGCGGGTCTGCATCCGCGTAGAAGATTCTGGTCGGCCGGCCGCGGATGACGCTGATATAGCGCCCCGTGACGATCGCCTCGAGCACCAGCCACAGCCGCATGCAACAGGCGATCGCCACGACAACGGCTCCCCCGCCGATGATCCATTCCTGGATCCGGGACGCCGCGGGAGCTGGCGCAGGTGGCGGTGATTTGGGCCGCTTCTTTTTCACGCAGGCATCGGTTCGATGGTGGCGGCGCAGTGTACGCGCAGCGCAACCGGCCGAGGCCATCCATCGCACGCATGCAGCACCTGGTGGTCGCGCAACGAGCGCATGACACGCACCTGCCGGCTGCACGCGGCCGCTATACTGATGGCGCAGCGCACTCGCTCAGAGTGAATGGAATGCTCCACGCTGCATTCGTCTCAGGGAAGATGGCCAGCAACAGTGCAACATGGATTGTCCGGGCGCTTCCTTGGGGTTTTTGCCGTCTTCGCCATGCATTGGCAACAACGGCCTCGTACCAAGGATCTTTCGCTTTGAAGACGTTCACCACCTTCCTGCTTGTCTCTCTCAGTCTGCTGCTGGCCTCCTGCGGTGGCGGTACCACCACCGGCGCCTCCAAGCTCTCCTCCAGCGACTACCTGCTACACAACATTTCGGCCTGGAATGGCGCGGTCACCATCATCGACCCGTGGGTATCGGGCGATCGCGGGCAGAGCCTGGTGGCCGATGCCGTCGCGCACAAGCCGCTGGACAGCTACAAGACCGCACTGGGCAGCCAGCGCAAGGCACTGGCCGCCAACGCGCAGGCCAATACCGCCGTGGCCTCGGGCGTGCCCGACAACGCCAAGGACCTGGACGGCAAGCTGTCGGCCTACCTCAAGAGTGCCGACGCAATGATGGCCGCGCTTGAACGCGTGGCCGCCCTGCCCAACGGCTACGGCAATGCCGAGCTGGCGCCGTTGGCCAAGGATCTGGAAACCGTGTCCGCCCAGCTCAACACCGATATGGAAGCGCTGAATACCGCGCAGCGCGCGTACTCCAAGCAGCACAAGATTGCGATGCAGGAAGTCAGCCAGTAAGCAGCGCAGCCGCGATCTCCCCTGCAGGCCGGCATGGTCTGCAGGGTTGATCGCAACACGCCGCTCAGTTGCTCAGACCGAACATCAACGAGCGATGCGTTGCCACGCCGGCCATTGCGCCGCTGGCAACCGCAAACGCGATCGATGCCGCCGGATTGGCCACATCGCCGCAGGCAGCGATACCCGGCACCGAAGTGGCCTGCATGGCATCCACCGCGATATGACGGCCCAGCGGCCCCTCGCTGGTACTGCAGCCCAGCGATGCGACCAAGGCACTGAGCTCGGTCTGGGTGGTGATGAACAGGCCATCCAGCGCGCAGACCTGCCCATCGCGCAACACCAGCTCCAGCACGTCGCCATCGCCTTGCAGCGCCGCCACTGTGCCGCCTACCACGCGCACGCCACGTGCCTGCAATTGCGCGTGCTGCGCCTCGTCCAGCACCACCGCGTCGTTCAAGAACAGCTGTGTTGCACCCCAGTCCGGCAGCATGGCCGCCTGATGCACCGCAAAGGCGGAGGTGGCGAGCACGCCGATGCGTCCCTGGCCCAGTTCATAGCCGTGACAGTACGGGCAGGCGAACACCTGCGTGCCCCAGCGTTCTGCCAGGCCGGCCAGCGGCGGCAGACGATCGACCACCCCCATCGCCAGGACAAGGCGACGCGCGGTATGCGTGGAGCCATCGGCCAGCGTCACCTCGAAGGCTTCCGCCTCGCCGCGTAGCTGTATCACCTGGCCGTCGGCCCATTGCACGCTCGGATAGGCCAGCAGCTGCGCGCGTCCGGTCTCGGCAATCTGCGCAGGTGATGCACCGTCGCGGCTGAGAAACCCGTGCGAGGTGGTGGCAAAGCGATTGCGGCGCTGGCCGCTATCGATCACCAGGACCGCGCGCCGTGCACGCGCCAGCTGCAGCCCGGCCGACAGTCCGGCATAGCTGCCGCCAATGATGATCACGTCGTGCTGCATGTCCGCTCCCGGTTGAAATCCGCTTTATGTACTTTTCGATGTTACATGAAAAGGCCGGCGATTCAACCGCGCTGTGCTGACGTGGTTACCTGCTTGATGGCTGACGGGTTGCGTGTGCGAGCCGAGGGTTGATGCGCTGCCTGCTGTCACGCTCGCCGTGATCGGCGGCGGTTTGCGTCGTCACCTGCAGGAATGCATTGTTTGCCAGTGCGGCGTGGCGGTGCTGCGCGGATGCGCACATACACGCCATGCCGAAAAACGACAGCGTCCTGGCGATCGCGCCTGGCTAAGCGCGCCCTGTCTGCGATCGATGCCAACCAGCTGCCGCAAAGCGCATGCGTACGCGCCGCATGGGACTGCAAGCACAGGCACACCGCGCGTCCGCCATCCCGGCTGCACGCCATGTACAACGGCGTATGCAACAGCTGGTGTGCGTCAGCGCCTGCGTTTGCCTGTCGGCGGACCGGCAGGCAGCGCGGCTGCCGTGCACAGCGCATCGAACTCGTCCGCCAGCGTTGCCAGCGTCACCGTGCCCAGGCGCTGCAGCAACACGGTTTGTGCCTCGGCCAGCGCGTCGGCGATGGCTGCGTTGACCACGCGCTCCACGCCACATTGCGGGTTGGGGTGATCGGCGCCGATCGCAAACAGATGCGGGCCGCCCACTGCACGGTGCACGTCCAGCAATGTCACCTGGGTCAGGTCGCACGCGATATGCCAGCCACCGTTGTGGCCCTTGCTCGACTGCACGTAGCCGGCAGCACGCAAGCCGGCCATGGTCCGACGCACCACCACCGCATTGGTCGACAGCATGCCGGCGATCTGCTCGGAGGTTATCGGCTGCTGGCTTCTGGCCATGTGCAACAGCACATGCAGCATGCGGGAAAGGCGGCTATCGGTTCGCACGCGGTCTCGGTTTGCTCAATCGAAGGAAGGCAACGTGGCTGCGCCACCGCACGATTGTGCCGCAGCCCCGCGCAGATGTCGCAGCCGGCGCCGCGCAGCCGCGCATGCAGCAGTCAAACCACTGCCCATTGATCGCGCCCGGCGGTCTTGGCGGCGTACAGCGCAAGATCGGCCTGCCCCAGCAGCACATCCAGGCCGCTCCCCGCAGTGACGCTCACCGCGCCCATGCAGAAGCGCACCGGCTGATTGGCCGGCAGGCCGGCGATCTCGATCGCGGCCACCGCGTTGCGCAGCCGTGCGAACACCGCCGGAATCTCCTCTGCGCTGCAGCCCGGCAGCACCAGCAGGAACTCTTCGCCGCCCAGCCGGCCCAGCCGATCCTGCGTGCGCAGCGCCAACCTGGAGGCGCTGGCAAGCGCCTTGAGCACGGCATCGCCGGCGGCGTGGCCATGCATGTCGTTGATCAGCTTGAAGTGGTCCAGATCGATCAATGCCAGCATGCACGGGACCTGCGAGCGCACCGCCTGCTCGACCTGTTGCTGCGCCTCGGCGCGAATGGCGCGGCGATTGGGCAGGCCGGTGAGTTCGTCGCGCATCGCCAGCCGCGAGAGTTGCCTTCGGTGGCGCGCACCGAAGGCCAGCACCACCAGCGCGCCCAGCAACAGCAGGCAGGCCGCGCAGAGTGCAATCCACAAGGCGCGTTGACCGGCTTCGCGGGCCTGCAACGCCAGTTGCGCGGTCTCGCTGCGGCGGCGCAACTCGGCGGTTTCCGCGCCACGGCGTGCATCTTCATAACGCGCCTGCAGGCGCAGCATCACGGTGTCGCGCTGGCGATCCAGGCTCTGCGCACGCAGCGTGTTGGCGCGCTGCAGTTCCTGGTAGGCCTCGGCATGCCGCCCCTCCGCTGCCAGTGCCTGGGCAATGGCATCGAGCAGTCGCGCGCGCCGCACCAACGGCAGATTGGGGTCGTCCGCTGCCCTGGCCGCGATGATCTCCATGCCGAGGCTGCCGGACTTGAGCGCGGTCAATGCCCGCAACAACACCGCATGGCAGGCGGCCACGCGGCCGACATTGCCCTGGTGTTGCATCAACGGCAGCGCCTCGCGCGCCATTGCCAGTGCCGCGGTGGCATCGCCGGCGTCGATCAGCACCTCGCTGGCGCTGGTCAATGCCGCGGCCACGCCAGCCTGATCGCCCAGCTCGCGGCTGAGCGCCAGCGCGCGCCTGAAATGCAGCAGCGACGCGTCCGGCTGCTGCGCTGCCAGCGAGGTGCCGTATTCGTATTCGATCAGGCTGCGCTGGAAGCGTGCCGGCTGGCCGCGCAGGCGCGCCAGGGCGCGCTGCAGATAGTCCTCGGCATCGTTGTCTTCCGCCGAACGGCCGCCCACGCGGCTGGCCAGCGAGCCGAGCTGGGTCAAGGCATCCAGCTCCAGGCTCAAGCTGTGCTCGCGCACCGCGCACTGGTAGCTGGCCTGCGCCGCGTTCCAGGCCTCGTCGCTGCTGCCGGAGGCGAGCATGCTCCACATGTCGACCGCTTCGATCTCGCACAGCAGATCGTTGCGCCCCAGCGCGCGCGCCTGCTGACGCAGCGCTTCCAGCCGCGCCAGCATGCCGCGGTTGGGGCTCTCGCGCACATCGCTGAGCGCCTGCACGATCGCCAGCCACAGCTGCGCCTGCGCCGCGTTGCCGCGCACCCGTTCCAGCAGCGCATGCGCCTGGGCCAGGGCTGCCTGGCGGCGCTCGGTCTCTTCCAGCGAAATCAGCGCCCGCGCCTGCGCCAGCGAGGCCCAGAACTGCGCATCGGCGTCGCCATCGCTGCGGGCACGCTCGAACGCAGCCTGGGCGGCCTGCAAGGCGGCCCTGGGGTCGTCGATCGCGGCGGTCTCGATGCTCTTCCACGGCTGCGGCTGCGCCCACAGCGCCGCGCTGAACAGCATTGCAGCCATCCCCACGACCATGCGCCGCCAGCGTGGCGTCGCACTGCTCATCGACACCTCACGGCGACGATGAGTCACACCGCATGGCTGCCGTGCACAAGACACGCCGCCCGGCCCGCATCGGGTTTGCTGGTTGCTGCGGCACTCGAGCTCTCCCATGGTTGGCTGGCGGTGGAATCGGGGCGATATCGGCGTCTGATGGACGCCACTTCGATGCAAAACACGCGGTCATGATGACCGGCGAACACGGCAGGTCATGTGATCGCCACGCTATGCGTCAAGAGCGTTAGCGGCCTGCGTGCAGCGGGCTTGAATCGGCCGGCAGATCGCATGACAGCGGCCTGCGGCCATGCCCCTTGGCAAGCGCTGCGGCCCGGCGGGCGACCCGCGCCGTCGCGGCTGCCGCACATTGCCGCATGCAACCACCCCGCGACAGCCACGTAAACTGCGGCACGGCAGCTGCTGCCGCCCCCCGGATCCTGGAGACGCCGTGACATCCCGCCTGCCCCGCCTGCTCACGCTGCTCGCCGTCGCCTTGCTGTCGGCCTGCGCCACCCAGGCGCCGCGTGCGCCACAGCGCTCCCCGGACGCGGTCAAGGCCGACATCGCCCGGCGCCTGCCGGCCACGCTGGGCGATCGCAACGGCTGGGCCGACGATGTCTACGTGGCGCTGTCCTCGCAGGGCCTGGACACCAGCGCCGAGCACATCTGCGCGGTGCTGGCGGTGACCGAGCAGGAGTCGACCTACCAGGCCAATCCGGTGGTGCCCAATCTCGGCAAGATTTCGCGCGCCGAGATCGACCGCCGTGCCAGCGCGCATCACATTCCCGGCTTCATGGTCGATGCCGCCCTGCGCATCGACTCGCCCGACGGCCGCAGCTATGCCACGCGCATCGCGAGCGCGCGCACCGAGCAGGAGCTGAGCCGCATCTTCGAAGACTTCACCGGCAGCGTGCCGCTGGGGGCGCGCCTGTTCGACGGGCTCAACCCGGTGCATACCGCCGGGCCGATGCAGGTCAGCATCACCTTTGCCGAGCAGCATGCCGAGCGCTACCCGTATCCGCCCGGCGACTCGATCCGCCACGAGGTGTTCAGCCGTCGCGGCGGGCTGTGGTTCGGCACCAGGCACCTGCTCGGGTATCCGGCCAGTTACGACGCACTGCTGTACCGCTTTGCCGACTTCAATGCCGGCTGGTACGCCAGCCGCAATGCCGCCTTCCAGGCGGCGCTGAGCAAGGCCAGCGGCATCGCGCTGACCCTGGACGGCGACCTGTTGACACCGGGTGCCAGCCTGGATGCGCCCGGCGGCACCGAACGCGCCGCACGCGCCCTGGGCAGCCAGCTGGCGATGAGCGACCGGCAGCTACGCCGCGCCCTGGAAGCCGGCAACTCTGCCGATTTCGAAGCCACCGCGCTGTATCGCCAGGTCTTCGCGCTGGCCGAGCGCAGTGCCGGCAAGCCGCTGCCGCGCGCGGTGCTGCCCGGCATCACACTGGAAAGCCCCAAGATCACCCGCACCCTCACCACCGCCTGGTTCGCGCAACGCGTGAACGAGCGCTGGAAGCGCTGCATGGGCAAGTAAGCCACTGGCTTGCCGCGCTGCGAGCACTGCCTGCGCTGCGCACCGCCATCTCATTCCCCGCTCAGGCGACTGGTCAACACATCGCCGACAACAGGGCCATGTTCCACCTTGCCATCGCTACCGCGTTGATAGTTGATGCCGACCCGACACGCGGCAGGGTGCATCTCCCAGACCCAGCCGTACAGGGCGCGCCCGGTGTCTGGCGGCGAGCGCAGCGGCATGTTCATGCGCAGCCCATCGTCCTGGCCTCGGTCCAGTGTGCACATGACGGTGCCGGCGCCGTCGTCTTCAGCGTCGGGGTCGACGTCGTCCACATGGGTGATGGTGGCGATGATCGCTTCGGCAGTCACCCGTTGCTGTAACGCGCGTGGAAGATCGGCAAGCGGGGGCGCAGCGCGTCCACCGGATGGCTCCTCGACAAATGCATCGCCCAACCTCACCTTGCGAAAGTAATACTCGCTGCGGCCCAGCGTTTTCGAGCCATCCATGGCCGTTGCCATGTCTGCCAGCTCGTCGGCGCGCAGCAGGAACATGTCGGTACCCGAGCGCATGACCAACAGCTGCGCATCGTTGGCATCGCTACCACTGGAGTCGCTGCGCAACCGAATATCGAGCGTCACCTGTTCGTCGCCAATCTCGGTATGCGTTACCTCGTAGCGGCCCGCATACGCACGCACATCGGTGCGTGCAAGGCTGCGATGATCGATTTTCCAAAACAGCAGGCGATACTGCCCGTTGGGCTCGATCGCCAGCATGCGATGCCAATCGATGTAAGACGACAGGTACACGCCCTGCAGGTCGCTGCTGCACTGTGGCGCGTTGAAGATGCCCTCGAACATAGAGCGCTGCTCTGCGGGCAATGCCTCGCCATTGGTCGTAGGTGCATCGGCAACGGTTGCAGGGCCGTCGACAGCATCGCGAAGCCGGGTGTGCAGCGCCAACGCATCGACCTTGTCGACTCGCAACATCTGCATCGAAAACATCATCTGATCGATCTCGTAGACCTCGCCCGCAGCCAGTGCGCCGCACTCTTTGCGCGCGGCGGCGAGCAGGGCCGATGGGATCAGGGAGTCGCAGAATTCCGCCTCGCACAGGGACTGATTGAAGAAGTCGTCCAGGTTCCAGGTCAGATCGCCAGTCGCTTTCGAGACCGGATCCAGATAGGCCACGTCTTCGTCGGTGGCGGTCAGCTTGCGGTAGTACAGCAGCGCGCCGAAGGGGGTGAGCGCGATCGGAATACGCCGCACCGCATCGGGTGGCGAGACGATCCAGCGATCCAGCACCGGTTGCCATTGCCGGGGGTCGATCAGCGCGAGTTGCATGTCGCCATAGTGCCCCAGTCCTTTTTGGCGCCAGAGTTCAAGCAGGCTGGCAGGCAGCACCGGCGCATAGGCGGCAATCAGGTCCGCCGGGGCAGGCTGCGTCTTGCACGGCGGGTGTGCCTTGATAAAGGGGGACAGTGCCAAGCGGCGGAACCATGACATCAGACGGCCTCCAGTCAACGTTGCGTGCGTTCAATAAATCCAAATCGTGCCCAATGGCCTGTGTGGACGCCGGGAAGCGTAGTTCATGCCGGGACATTCCCGCAGTCAGTGGTTGGCCGATCACCGGTGTGCGTGCGGTCCACGGGTGTGATCTCCCTCGATGGGCATCGCGCTCGACGAACCTCATCGGTCACGCTGTGGCGGTGCCGGTCCGGCCGATGCGCTTGGCAACCGCTCCATCACAGGCCCGCCCCGCGTCGGCCGCCGAAACGCGTGCGGTCCGCCCCAGTCGACAATGGCGCGAGCACGACTTCTGGCAGAGGCACCCGGCCCTCATGGCCGGTAGCATCGGACGGTCGCACCGACCGCGTTGCGCGCTCCTTTCGTCCCGGAGAGTCTTTCATGCCCACCCCGTTGCTGTTGCGGCAGCTGTTCGCCGCCATCGCCCTGGCCACCCTGCCGGCACTCGCCAGCGCACAGACGCCTGCCGTCACCGAGGCCGACTACGCCCGCGCCGAGCGCCTCACCAGCTATCTGGCGCAACCGTTGGTCGATCACCAAGCCACCCGCATCGACTGGCTGGACGCCACCCACGTGGTCTATGTCGACCACGATGCCAAGGGCAATCAGCTGCTGCAGCTGGACACCGCCACCGGCAAGAGCGCGCCGATCTTCAAGCAGTCTGCGCTGGTCGCCTCGCTCAATACGCTGCTCAAGACCGGCGACAAGCCGCTCAAGGCCGACACCTTCGCCCCAGCGGTCAAGCGTACCGCCGATGGCCGCTACCGCCTCAACGTGCGCGACACCGCCGTGGTCTGCGATGCGCGTGCGCGCTGCAGCAAGCTGTATGCAAAGGACAAGGCCGAACCGGGCGTGCTGTCGCCGGACAAGCGCAGCGAAGCCTTCATTCGCAACTGGAACCTGTGGGTGCGCGATCTCGCCAGCGGCCAGGAGACCCAGCTCACCCGCGACGGCGTGGAAAACTTCGGCTATGCCACCGACAACGCCGGCTGGCAGCACAGCGACAACGCCATCGTTGCGTGGTCGCCGGACTCGCGCAAGATCGCCACCTTCCAGCAGGACCAGCGCAAGACCGGCGACATGTACCTGGTCAGCACCAAGCTCGGGCATCCGGAACTGCAGTCGTGGAAATACCCGCTGGCCGGCGACAAGGACGTGACCATGATCGAGCGCGTGGTCATCGACGTACCCACGCGCAGCGTGCTGCGGCTGAAACTGCCGCCCGACCAGCACCGCTCCACCCTGTGCGATGACGTCAGCTGCTCGCCGGGCCTGTGGGACGATGTGAAGTGGGCGCCGGACGGCAAGACGCTGGCCTTCGTGTCCACCTCGCGCTTCCACAAGCAGGCCTGGTTGCGCATTGCCGATGTCGCCACCGGCGAAGTGCGCACCGCCTTCGACGAAACCGCCAAGACCTATTACGAAAGCGGCCAGGTCGCCGCGAACTGGGCGTACCTGCCCGGCAGCAACGAGGCGGTGTGGTTTTCCGAGCGCAGCGATTGGGGCCAGCTGTATCTCTACGACCTGGCCACCGGCAAGCCCAAGCGCGCGATCACCAGCGGCGAGGGCAACGTGACCGAGTTGCTGCGCGTGGACCCGCTGACGCGCACTGCCTGGTTTGTCGGCGTCGGCCGCAGCCCCGGCGTGGACCCGTACTACCAGCAGCTGTGGAAGGTGAGCCTGGACGGTGGTGAGCCGGAGCTGCTCACGCCAGAAGTCGCCGATCACAGCATTGCGCTGGCGCCCGATGGCGCCCGCTTTGTCGATACCTATTCCACCTCGGTCACGCCACCGGTCACGCTGCTGCGCGATGCCGGCGACGGACGCAAGGTCAGCACCATTGCCACTGCCGACATCAGCCGCCTCAAGGCGGCCGGCTGGGTGCCGCCGGAGCCGATCACGGTCAAGGCGCGCGATGGCAAGACCACGCTGTATGGCCTGATGTTCAAGCCCAGCAACTTCGACCCGGCGCGCAAGTACCCGATCATCGATTACGTCTATCCCGGCCCGCAAACCGGCTCGGTCCGCGGCCGCAGTTTCCTTGCCGGCCATGGCGACAATCAATCGCTGGCGGAGCTGGGCTTCATCGTGGTCGCCATCGACGGCATGGGCACACCGTGGCGCTCCAAGACCTTCCACGACACCTGGTACGCCAACATGGGCGACAACACCCTGCCCGACCAGGTGGCCGGCCTCAAGGAACTGGGCCAGCGCTATCCGTGGATCGACCTGGGCCGCGTCGGTATCTGGGGCCACTCCGGCGGCGGCAATGCATCCACCGCCGCGATGCTGCGCTACCCGGACTTCTTCAAGGTGGCCTGGTCGGAAAGCGGCAACCACGACAACCGCGGCTACGAGGACGACTGGGCCGAGAAGTATCACGGCGAGCACATCGTCAACAAGGACGGCAGCTCCAACTACGACGACCAGGCCAACGCCACCCACGCCAGCAAACTCAAGGGCAAGCTGATGCTGGTGCACGGCACCCTGGACGACAACGTGCCGCCGTATCTCACCCTGCTGGTGGCCGATGCCCTGATCAAGGCCAACAAGACCTTCGACATGCTGATGCTGCCCAATGCCAAGCACGGCTATGGCGAGCTCACCCCGTATGTCAGCCGCCGCCGTTGGGACTACTTCGTGCAACACCTGCTCGGTGCCACGCCGCCGACCGACTACCAGATGAAGCCGATGCCCAAGAACTGAGCGATGTGCACGGCACCTCTCCTTAGAACGCCAATGCAGCAGCGTGCAGACAACGAACCGCCACACGCGCCGCTCGTTGTGGCGCCAGCCGTACGTACTGGCGCTGTACGCTTCCACAGCGCTGGAACCTGCTGATGACGACTGCGCTGTGCACCGGTAAGCGGAACATCGCTGGCCGCTGACGCGCTTCAGATGGCGGGCTGACGGAAGAGTGTGGACATCCACACGCCTCCGCCAGCCCGGCCACATGCTCACCAGTCCATGGCGACTCGATGCACGTGGCTCGGCAATGCAGCCACCTCATCCAACCATGCAATGCCAATCGTCAGGCAGTGGCGGGGTCGGGAATCGTCGCGGTGGCGGGCGTTGCCTGGTTGTACTTGATCGAGGCGATTGTATTGCACAGTCCCACCAAGGTCTGCCAATCCTGGTTGGCGGAATTCAGATTGGACTGAAGCTGCGGCAGGTTCAAATTGGTGACGTTTCCGTTGCAGTTGGTCAAGTCCGTCACCACGGTATTCAACTCGGACTCAAGCTCTTGCCAGACCTGCAACACCAGGGAAATCTGCGTGCTGGCCGCTTGCGAAAGCGCGATCAATCCATTGACCTGGTCATTCAGCACCGCCAGGCTCGCCGCCTGCTGGGTCACAGCATTCATATTGCTGTTGTCGGCCTCTACCTGGCTCTTCAACGCCTGAATCTTGTTCGATGCGATGACCATCGTCGTGATCAGTGCTGCTGCGGCGACGATCCCGAATGCCAAGCCGATCCCGAACGAGAAAATTGCAATCACCGCACCAGTAAAGAAGGCGACACCTGCAGCAATCGCAGATGCCGTC
Organism: Xanthomonas sp. NCPPB 1826; assembly: GCF_056725285.1. Lineage (NCBI taxonomy): Bacteria > Pseudomonadati > Pseudomonadota > Gammaproteobacteria > Lysobacterales > Lysobacteraceae > Xanthomonas > Xanthomonas sp. NCPPB 1826. The sequence goes on along the minus strand of NZ_CM161521.1, from coordinate 786,223 downwards.
TCGACGGTTTGCCAATGGCTGATTTCCGACTGCAGCGACGCGATATCGGCCTTGAACGCAGCGATCTTGGCCTGATCCACCTCCTGCTCCTTGGTCGAGTCAACGACTGCCTGCGCCAGCACTGCCGCATCGGAGGTCAGGTTATTGCTGAATGTGGTGATGGACTGCTGGACAGTCACCGCGCTCTGCGTATAAGACGTGATTTGGGAGATCATGCTGCCGAACTGAGACTTCAGCGCAGCAATCGCAGCGGCATTGGTCGGATCGTTCTGCAGCACCGCCACCAGGGAATTGATGGTGGACATGCTGACATTGAAGGAAATGCCATAGCCCGCAATCGAGTTGGGGATACTGACGAGATTGGTCGCAATCGGATACCAGCCATTGGCGTGAATCTGTGCATCGCTGAACGCTGTCTGGAACGTGCTGTACCACGTGGGCGAAGGCGAGATCGTCGGCAACTGCGTGTTGCCGATGCCCAAGACATAGGCCATGACCGCATTATTGGCATTGAATGCGTTTGCAAGTTGCTGATCGATGGGCAACGGATCGTTGGAGACGGCAGCCAATACACGCGAGGTACCGATCGCACTCGCGATGCTGGTCACCTGCGGGGCCGAACTCAGAGCAAAGGGAAAAAACGGCTTCTTCTGCGCTTGCATGGATCGTCTCCTGATGCTGTCAACCAATGAATCGAGGAATGTCACCGCCAGATCCGGACCGCTGGTTCTCGGATCCAGACGTTCTGTTTACGTCACCTGCGTGTGGTCCCATGGATCCGTTCGCCTTGGGTCCATGCCGGATTGCGACCACCGATGCCCGAACCCGGACGCGTTGGACGCTCCATCAACGCTTGCCATTGAACACAGCGACTGCCGGCCTGCTGCCACAACGGAACAGCACCGATGATCGATGCTCTCGAGAACGCTGCCGTGCTATCTGCGAAAGCACCGAGTGCCCGAGAACCCCAGCATCCCCGAACCGATGCGCACCGACCCGTCGATTTGTCTCAGACGGCACATCGTCCGGCAGGTGCATGCTCTACCACGCCGATCGCCAGTGGCGTCCACAAACAGCGGATGCGTTGGTCGATCGCCTCCACTGCAATGGCGATCACGCCGCATCGGGGTTCGCCCCGGCGCGGTCAGCCGGCAGTTCGCGTCGGCACACCCAACAGGCCGATACGCCGGAACCACATTTCCAGCGGCACCGTCACCAGTGGCGGCAACGCGGCCAGCAGGCTCAGCGCCCACGCCCACCACGGCCAGCGCAGGCGCAGCGCGGCAAGCACGCTGACCGCCACATAGAGCAGGAAGGCCGCGCCATGCAGGCGCCCGAACAGCCACACCACAAGCTCGGTGGTGTGCGTGCCGTACTTGAGCAACATGCCGAGCAACAACCCGGCCCAGGTCAGCCCCTCGATAAAGGCGGCCACCGCAAACAGCCGACCGATCGGCGACAACGCAGAAGAAGCACGCATGCAACACTCCAGACGGACAGGGATTGCCGCGACGCGATGGCGGCGGCGACGCCCGCTGGCAGTTGCATTCTACAGAGCGCGTCGCGCATCGGCAGCCGGCCTGCGTTCCTGGCGATAATGGTGGCCCTTGCACCACCTGCCGGCCTCCCATGCGCACCCTCTTCTTGCTCGCCGTGCTTGCACTGGCGCTACTGCCCACCACCTCCATCGCCGTACAGCTGCAGGACGGCGACTTGCTGTTCGTCACCGCCGCCCGCACCGGCCTGAGCGGTGCCATCGACGATGCCACCGCCAGGCAGGATGCCCCCAGCTTCGATCATGTGGCACTGCTCGCCCATGACGCTACCGGACAGGTGCTGCTGCACGCAGACGAACAAGGCTCGCGGCAGCAGCCGCTGCAGGCATTCGTCGAAGAAGCCAACGCCAAGCATCGACAGATCCATGTGTACCGGCTGACGGAAGAACAGCGCAATGCGATCCCCGGCGCCATCGCGCAGGCACGGCGCATGCTTGGCAAGCCTTATAACCAGACCTACGTGCAGGACGACAACAGCTACTACTGCTCGGACTTCATCGAACGCGCGTTCCGCGCCCAACACGTGTTCGCCCTGCAACCGATGAACTTCAAGAACCTGCAGACCGGCAAGGTCTCGCAGTACTGGACCGACTTTTACCGCAGCAAGGGCATGGACGTGCCGCAAGGCCTGCCTGGCACCAACCCGAACGATATGGCGGCCGCTCCCGTGCTGGCGTATGTCGGCCGTTTGAATTGATGCGCGGGAATGCCGCGCGTGGTCAGGAGAGAATGGTGAACAAGGCATTGCCGGCAGGGCTGCTCGCCTTGTCACTGGTTGGCTGCATCAATGCACCACCCGCACCGCAGGAAAAGGCGGCTGTGCCGCAGCAAGCACCGGCACCTGCCAAAGCGGCCATGGCCACCGCGCTAGCTGGGCAACGCGGCGAAGGCCGGCCGTACGAGATTGTCGACAGCCAGGTTTGGGATGTCCCGGATCCGGCATCAGGCCGCCGCTATCAGGTCGTTGTCGGCTTGCCGGCCGGCTACGCCGACCACCCGGAGCGTCGCTATCCGGTTCTTTACGTCACCGATAGCGACTATGCGTTCCCCGTGGTGCGGCAGATCGCGCGCCGCTTGAACGGCGACGGGCCGGCAATCGAGGACTTCATCCTGGTCGGGCTGTCCTACGCGGTGGGCGACGAGCCAATGCCCAGCCGGCGGCGCGATTACACCCCGACGCTGGAAAATGGCGACACCGCACCGCCCAATGCAACCCACGGTGGCAGTGCGGCCTACGCGTCCTACCTGCGCCAGCAGGTGCTGCCCTTCATTGCCGGCCGCTACCGAACCGACGAAGGCAGGCGCCTGTTTCTCGGGCATTCCTACGGTGGCCTGCTCGGCACCCAGATCCTGTTGAGCACACCGCAGATGTTTTCCGGCTATCTGCTTGGCAGCCCCTCGTATTGGTACGGCGAGCACGCCACGGCCGCGCAGGAAAAGCGCTTCGCTGCGGTACACACCGATGCACCGGCGCGGGTCTACATGTACGTCGGCGAGTACGAGCAGGTGCGCTACAACAAGCAGTACGACATGGTGATCGACGCCAGGAACCTGGTGCAGACGCTGCGCGCGAGACAGTATCCGTCGCTGCGGCTGGAGCTGGAGGTGCTCAACGACGAAGATCACCTGAGTGTCGCGCCGCGCGGCATCACCCATGGGCTGAAGTTCCTGTTGGGCACCAAGGCACCCTGAGTGCAATGCCGCGCGCCTGATTGCGCGGCGCAAGCCGATACATCCCCGGCAGCGCACCGCAAGCACACCCAGTGCCGTGCGGGCGCCGCCAATGCACGGCATGCACAAGCTCTTGCCAACGCCCATACATGCGCCGTCCTAGTGTGTGCACATCCATACAGCGTGCCGCACGCAGCGCATTCCGCCTGCGATTGTTGAGCACATGCAGAGGTGTACATGGCTTTGATTCATTCCATCCTGATGGGCGCCGTCGCCGGCATGCGCTCGATGACGCCGCTGGCGGCGGTCACCAATGCTGCGCGTACCGGCAAGCTTCCTGCCGACAACGGCGCACCGCCGCTGCTGGCCAATCCGCTGGCATCGGCCGGCATGCTCGCGCTTGCCGGCGGCGAGCTGGCAGGCGACAAGATGAAAACCGCGCCCGACCGCATCGTGCTGCCCGGCATGATCGCGCGCATCGCCACCGGCGTGATCGTCGGCGCGGCCCTGGCTCCCCGCCATCAGCGCGGCGTCGCCGCACTGATGGGCGCGTCCACCGCAGTGGCGGCCGCCTATCTCACCTTCAACCTGCGCATGCGTGCGATCGAACGCTACGGCCAGACCAGTACCGGCGTGGTCGAAGACGCGATCACGGTGGGCGCGGCGACGTTGATCATGCGCGATGCGGCCAAGCATTAGCGCGACGTCCCTCACCTAAGTCTGTCGCCAACCGCAACCACAGGGCGCGCTATGGCGACGGCTGCTCCACCGTCGCCATAGCGAAGCAATAACACGGTGCGCGATTGCGCTGCGGCAGTCGCAGCAGCGCAGGGATCACAGCCTACGCAGGCCGGTAGATCGCGCAGAGCTTGTTGCCGTCCGGGTCGCGCACGTAGGCCAGCCAGACCGGCCCCATGCGGCTTTCACGCACGCCCGGCGGATCTTCGATGGACATGCCACCTGCCGCCACCGCAGCGTCGTGGAAGGCCTGCACCTGCTCGGGCGAGCCGCAGCTGAAGCCCACGGTGGCGCCGTTGCCGTTGGTCGCGGGCGCATCGTTGATCGGCTCGCTGACAACGAAAGTACTGCCGGCGTGGCGATAGAACAGGCGCACATGGCCCGAGCCGGCAGGGTTGACCAGTGGTTCAGCGGCACCGAGGACGCCGCCGAGCACCGCATCGTAAAACTGCCTGGACCGCGCAATATCGTTCGATCCCACCATCACATGATTCAGCACGCATCACTCCTGTTCGTATCGAAGGCGCACAGCTTAGGGCAGCACGTGGATATCCGGCAGCATTCGGCGAACAGCTGCATCAGCCGCCACGCCCGTGCAGCGCCTGCAGATCCAGCACCGGCCCCAGCGGCACGATGCCGGTGGGGTTGATCATGTCGTGACTCTGGTAGTAATGGTGCTTGATGTGCTGGAAATTCACCGTGTCTGCGATACCCGGCATCTGATACAGCTCACGCAGGTAGCCGGACAACTGCGGATAGTCGGCAATGCGCCGCAGGTTGCACTTGAAATGGCCGACATACACCGCGTCGAAACGCACCAGCGTGGTGAACAGCCGCCAGTCCGCTTCGGTGAGCCGGTCGCCGCACAGGTAGCGCTGCTGGCCAAGGCGCGCATCGAGCCAATCCAGGCTCTCGAATAGCGGCACCACCGCCTCTTCGTACGCAGCTTGCGTGGTGGCAAAGCCCGCCTTGTACACGCCATTGTTGACGGTGTCGTACACCCGCGCATTGATCGCATCGATCTGCTCGCGCAGCGGCGCCGGATAGAAATCGCCGGGCGCAGCACCAACCGCGTCGAAGGCGCTATTGAACATGCGAATGATGTCGGCCGACTCGTTGCTGACCACCGTGTTGCGCTCGCGATCCCATAGCACCGGCACGGTCACGCGCCCGGAATACTGCGGATCCGCCTTTAGATAGACCTCGTACAGATGCTGCGCCTGGTGGAGCGCATCGCCCACCACGCCCGGCCCTGGCGCAAACGTCCAGCCCTGCTTGCCCATCAGCCAGTGCACCACCGACACGTCGATCATCGACTCCAGACCTTTCAGGCGCCGGAAGATCAATGTGCGATGCGCCCACGGGCAGGCCAGCGACACATACAGGTGATAGCGCCCGGGAGCGGCCTGAAAGCCACCGTCCCCATGCGGGCCGGGGCTGCCATCGCGCGTCACCCAATTGCGGAACTGCGATTGCGAGCGCTCGAAACGCCCACCGCTCTTGTCGGTGTCGTACCAACTGTCCTGCCACTTGCCATCGACCAATAGGCCCATTTAGCTCTCCTTCTGCAACGTTGAAGGATCACCGTAGCGCAGACGATTTGGAGGCAGCGCGATGGTCGGGCGTTTCATCGGCAAACACAGCGTTGCAGTGGGCCTGCACGCCCTATGAGCAACAGACGCAGATCGGCCCACAACGCAGGGCGAAATTTCGCCGAGGTCGACAATATACCAAAAGTAAGTTACTAATGGTAATTAAATCCCACCGAACCAATCCATGCACACCCTGATCGTCGTTGCACACCCGGACACCCAATCATTGACCCACGCGGTCGTCGCCCGCCTCGCCGATGGGCTCGCCACCACGAAGGCCGGACACTCGGTCGAAATTGCCGATCTGGCGGCGGAAGGGTTCGACCCGCGCTTCACCGCAGCGGACATCGCCTTGTTCCAGAAAAAGGCGCCGGCACCGGCAGACGTCGCCGCCGAACACACGCGGCTCGATCGGGCCGACGCCCTGGTGTTGGTCTACCCGATTTATTGGTGGTCGTTTCCTGCTTTGCTCAAAGGCTGGATCGACCGTGTGTTCACCAACGGCTGGGCCTATGCAGAATCGGAAAACGGCAACGTGGTGAAAAAACTACAGCGCCTGCAGATCCACCTGGTGGCTGTGGGCGGTGCGGACGCAGGTACCTTCGCTCGCCATGGCTACGACCAGGCCATGCAGACGCAGATCGCCCACGGCATCTTCGATTACTGCGGCGCACCGGTCGCAACATCGCAGTTTCTGCTTGCCTCCGATCCTGGCTTTCCGGCAGCGCATCTGGAGACCGCGTGGGCGATTGGCCGTAAGCTGTTTGCCGACCACCGCCCAAGCGCCCCAGAGTCTCGATGAGTCCACCGCCCGATATATCGCCACGCCGCCGCCTGCCCAGGGAAGAACGCACGCGTCAGCTTCTGGCCAAGGCATGGCAACTGATCGGCGAGGAAGGCACCGATGCCCTGACGCTGGGCAGGCTGGCCGACGCGGCCGGCGTGACCAAGCCGGTGGTGTACGACCACTTCGGTACCCGCAACGGGCTGTTGGCCGCGCTTTACCAGGATTACGACGCGCGCCAGACGGCAATCTTCGACGCCGCCGTCGAGGCCGCTGCGGCGACCCTGCAGGACAAGGCCCGCGTGATCGCCACCAGCTACGTCAACTGCGTGCTGACCCAGGGACGCGAGATCTCCGGCGTCGTCGCCGCCCTCACCGGCTCCCCGGAACTGGCCGCCGTCAAGAAACAATACCAACACGCCTTCATCGCAAAGTGCGCAGCGCTGCTGGCGCCTTTTTGCGCATCATCCGGCATTTCGTCCGCCAGCCTATGGGCCATGCTCGGCGCTGCCGACGCACTCTCCGACGCCGCCGTTGCCGACGATCTCAGCGAAGCGCAGGCGCAGCACGAACTGCAGGCGATCATTCTGGGCATGGTCGAGCGAAACGGTTAACCCGGCAAGGCAACAAGGAAGTTGCCGGTCACTTGAGCCATCATTGGACAGCTGGACTGACCTGCGTGTCATTCCAGAACGCGCGACGCATTGCAACGTCCCAGAGCTATCTTCGGCTGACCGAAGCGAACGCAATGATCACTGGCTGTTGAAGCCCAAGACATGCAACGGCAAGGCAACACATGTTGCCTTGCCGAAATTTGGCGACACACGCTACTTGGCAATCACCGACGTGCCGGAAGGCACCATGTAGCAGGCCTGCGCCTTCTTGCAGGCATCGGCATTGAGCTCGGCGATCTGGCTGGCCAGGTACTGCTCGGGCGTCAGGCCCATGCGGTTGCGGTATGCATTGTCGGCATCGGCCTTGGCGACCTGTTCCTGCTCGCGTTGCCGCTCTGCGGTCGTCGCCTCGACCAGCGTCTTGACACGCTGTTGCTGCGCAGCGGTGAGGTTCATCTGCTGCAACACGTCCGGATTGGGGCGCGCGCGTCCGAGCGTGATGTTCTGGATCTGGATCGGCAAGCCTTGTTGCTTGACCAGCGCGCTGACGTTCTGGGTGACCGAATCGTCGATTTTCCTGGCGGTATCCGGGTCGCTCATCATCTTGGTCATGTCATAGCGCTTGACCTGATCGCGCACGATGGACGCGTACTGGCTGGCGACATTGTTCTTGAACCAGTCCTGCCCAAACCCGGACAGCAGCAAGGCCGGGGCGGTGATCCGGTACTGGATCTGGGTCGAGAAGTCCAACAGGATATTGTCGCTGGAGGAGAAATCGTCGAAGGCCACCTGCACGGTTTGAGGGGTGACATCCACATACGACGCAGAGGTGGTCAACCAGGTGTACGTGCGCCCGGGATCACGCACATCGTCCAGGCGGATGCCACCCTTGCCGAAGAACAGCGGTTTATCCACCAGCACGGCTTGTTGCCCCGGATCGGGCGAGACCACCGTACACGCACAGAGCAAGCCGGCCAGCCCGAAAGCCAGCATGGAATTCTTCATCAATGTCCCCTTGAATGGATGGGCGTGAAGCCCCTCCGGTATGGGGAAAGATTATCCAATCCGAAACGCGATCGCACCCCGGCCTCCCGCATGACGGGCGGCAACACGCCGCTGCATGCAAACACGTACACACAAACCTTCCAGCCGCGTGCTGAGAGCTGAACCTGGCGCACGCCCTGCGCGGCGATTGGATGCATCCCCGGCAGCGACGCCCGCACCGTCGCAACCCATCCAGCCCTGTCATTGGCGCGCGCACCCAAGGATCGGCGAAAATAGCTGCGGTCCGGGCGCTCCGGCCTGCGGCGGCGGCGGTCCAGGCCAGCGTGGCCGCTGGCCGCCATCCATCGCGTCCACCGCGCCGCCCGCTGCATGCGCTCCGCCTTCTGTCGCTCTTTTTTCGGATCCATCTTGAACACCAACGCCCCACCCCCGCCCGCCGACGACCTGCCCCTGACCGACCGCCTGCGCGCGGCGCTGGACCTGCTGGAGGCCATCGAGGCCGACCGCAGCGTGCTCGACACGCTGCCCGAGGCCGACCGCGTGCGACTGCACCAGGTGGTGGCCAGGGTGTATCACCCCGAGCCCAAGGCGCGGCGGCAGCTGCTCAAGCAGCGCGAGCGCGAGCGGCATCAGGAGAAGGTGCGCAAGGCCGAAGCGCTGCTCGAGCAGCGCGGCATCCGCGCGCTGCGGCGCAAACCGGTGTTCAGCACGCCCAACTTCTTCCCGCCGCATGCCGCCGGCCTGCACGATGCGCACAACGGCCAGAATGCCACTGCCGCACCGGAGCCCACGCATTCGCCGGAGTTGCGCCACTGCTACGTCTGCAAGCAGAAGTTCACCCAGCTGCATCATTTCTATGACCAGATGTGCCCGGCCTGCGCCGAGCTGAACTACTTCAAGCGCACCGAAACTGCCGACCTGCGCGGACGCGTGGCGCTGCTGACCGGCGGACGGGTCAAGATCGGCTATCAGGCCGGTTTGAAGCTGCTGCGCGCCGGCGCGGAACTGATCGTCACCACGCGGTTTCCGCGCGATTCGGCTGCGCGCTATGCGCAGGAGCCGGACTTCAGCGAATGGGGCCATCGCCTGCAGGTGTTCGGCCTGGATCTGCGCCACACCCCCAGCGTAGAAGCGTTCTGCAGCCAGCTGCTGGCCACCCGCGACCGGCTGGACTTCATCATCAACAACGCCTGCCAGACGGTGCGCCGCCCGCCGCAGTTCTACGCGCACATGATGGCCGGCGAGACCGCCGCGCTGCATGAGTTGCCGGAAACCGTACGCAACTTGGTCGGCCATTACGAGGGCCTGCGCACGCCCGAACTGCTGCGCGATGCCTCGGCAATGGCGCTGCCGGCGGTGCATGGCCGCGGCCTGGACGGCGCCGACGGTCTCACCCGCGCCGCCGAGTTGTCGCAGGTGGCGTTGCTGGACGACGAACTGGTCGGCCAGCAGCACCTGTTCCCGGATGGACGCCTGGATCAGGACCTGCAGCAGGTGGATCTGCGCGGGCGCAACTCCTGGCGCCTGCTGATGGACGAAGTGCCCTCGGTGGAACTGCTGGAAACCCAGCTGGTCAACGCCATCGCCCCCTTCATCATCAACGCGCGGCTGAAGCCGCTGATGCTGCGCACGCCCGAGCGCGACAAGCACATCGTCAACGTCTCGGCGATGGAAGGGCAGTTCTACCGCAACTTCAAGACCACCCGGCATCCGCATACCAACATGGCCAAGGCCGCGTTGAACATGATGACGCGTACCTCGGCGGCCGATTACCAGAACGACGGCATCCACATGAACAGCGTCGACACCGGCTGGGTCACCGACGAGGATCCGGCGGACATCGCCGCGCTCAAGGTTCAGCAGGAACGCTTCCACCCGCCGCTGGACATCGTCGACGGCGCCGCGCGCATCGTCGACCCCATCATCCACGGCGCCAACACCGGCGAGCATGTGTGGGGGCAGTTCCTCAAGGACTATGCGCCGACGGATTGGTAAGGGCTTTCAGTCGCCAGGTGCCTGCACGGCGCCTGCTGCGAATGTTGCCGCCATGTGCATAACGGCCGAGCTCCCTTGTCGCCCCATTGACTGCACCGCCGCTAGCGTCACGGTCAATCAACCGAGACGCCCACATGACAGAGCACGGCAAGCCCAACCCGATCATCGACACCCTCTCCAACGTCATCGGCGCAATCCGTGCCGACGACGACATGCACGACCTGGCCCAGGCCCACGATGCGCTCGAGCCCAAGGCCATCGAGAAGCTGACGCCAGCCGAAGCCCGGCAGCAGCCGACCATTGCGGATGCGGTCAACAAGCTCCTGCACGACCAGGGCAAGTCCGCCGACCCGGAGGCGCTGGTGCCCGGCGTCAAGCGCACCTCCCACACGCTGGAAACGCCCGCCGGCAATCTCCCGGCCTTCGTCTATACCCCGCAAGGTGGCACCGCACTGCCGGTCATCGTCTATTTCCACGGCGGTGGCTGGGTGATCGCCAATGCCGAGGTCTATGACGGCGGCGCGCGCGGGCTCGCCAAGGAAACCGGCGCCATCGTGGTTTCGGTCGACTATCGCCAGGCGCCCGAGCACAAGTTCCCCGCCGCCTGGGACGACGCGCTGGCCGCCTACGAATGGGTGCTGGCAAACGCGGCAAGCATCGGCGGCAACCCGCAGCGTGTCGCCCTCGCAGGCGAGAGCGCCGGCGGCAACCTCGCCATCGCCACGGCCGTGGCCGCGCGCGACAAGGGGCTGCCGGCACCGACGCATATCCTGGCGGTCTACCCGGTCGGGCAGACCGGCAGCCTGCACACCGAGTCCTACATCGAAAACGCCATCGCCAAGCCTCTGAACAAGCCCATGATCGAATGGTTCGTGGGGCACCTGATCCGCAGCGACGCCGACAAGGCAGATACCCGTCTGGACCTGGTCAACGCCAACCTGCGCGGCCTGGCACCGGTGACGATCATCAACGCCACCATCGACCCGCTGCGCAGCGATGGCGCCAAGCTGGAAGACGCGCTCAAGGACGCCAACGTACCGGTCGAGCGTGAGGTCTACACCGGCGTAACGCACGAGTTCTTCGGCTGCGCCGCAGTCGTTGCCAAGGCCAAGGCCGCACAGGAGTACGCAGGCAAGCGGCTGCGCGAGTCGTTCCGCTAAACAAGGCACAGCGTCTGGCACGACAGGCGTGCCACGCGATAGCAGGAACAGATAATGTCCACACGAGGGCCGCCCTGGCATACCAGGCGGCCCTCTTTTTTGATCCTAGTTTGTGCGTTATCAAAACTATTACTGTCGGGACAGGGTATTGGCTCCAAGCCTGCCTCGTAGCGGCACGATGCGACAGGCCTGGGACTAAAAAGGACTACCGCAGCAACTCCTGCCGCAGCCATTGCATGTACGATCCAGCCAGGGGAGGAGTCGCGGTCAGACAAGGAGTTCGCCATGCATGGGATCCACTCCAACGTACCATCGCCTATACGCAGGTCAGGCGCGCCCTGCAATCCGGCCGGTATCGACCCGGTCAGCGCATCGATCCGACAACGTTGGCTGCCGAGTTCAAGGTCAGCCCCACGCCGGTACGCCTTGCGTTGCATCGCCTGGTCGGCGAAGGCCTGGTCATCGATCACGCACGCTATGGCTTGCAGGTGCCGCTGCTCACCGAGGTCGCACTGCGGGATCTTTACGACTGGATGGACCGCCTGCTGCGGATGGCCTGCGATATCGGCGTTGCATCGACACCGCACGCCCCTGGCGAGTTGGAGACCACCACCGCACCTGCGGACGTGGTCAAGCAGACCTGGAAGCTCTTCGACGCCATCGCCCATGCCACGGCGCATTGGTCGCTGCATCATGCCGTCAGGCAGACCAACGACCGGTTGGCACCGGTGCGACGTGCCAAACATGGCCTGCTCGACTCTCTCGAAGAAGAACTGGCAGAGCTCACGCTGCACTGGCAGCAGCGCGACCTTGCCGCGTTGCAGACAGCGTTGCATGCCTATCACGTACGCCGTATCCAGGCCGTGCCGCGCATCGTGGCGGCGATGAATGAGCGCATCAATCAGGCTTCCAGCTTCGACGACTGAGTGTCGTCAGCGCAGCACATTGCGGGACCTGCATGCTGTGCTTGCGAGCTGCCTGTGACGTGCGCCTGATGTGGCGTGAAAGGTGCGATGCGACGCCACCGGCCAGATTTGCGCGGCCATCTTCGATGGCGGTCACACAGTGCATTTAATTATGACGGTGTCACGACTTAATCATTTGAAAATCAATACGCCCGTTTCCTAACGTGTCTGCGTCATGGATCCCCATGGCACAACCAGGAGACAGCGATGAACATCAATGACACCACCTACAGCGATGCATCCAGCGAGATCACGGTGCTTGGCGTTGCCAGCACCGACACCAAAGGCGGCCCGCTCGCTGGCGAAGAAATCGGCGGCTTCAACGTGCCTGGCATTTCCGAAGAGTGAACCCGAGGCGTGCCTGAGCGCACGCCTCTCCCACCAGGAGTAGAGACCATGGATACCAGCAACAACGACGCGCACACCACGACGTTTGGTCAGGATCTCATCGTGCTTGGGATCGCAAGCCTGGACACACAGGGCGGGCCACTGGCAGGCGAAGAAATGGGTGGCAGCACCACGCTGGGCATCAGCCAGGACTAGGCGCAGCCAACGCGCGGCGGTCGCCACTCGGCTGTACATGCCGGTGAGCAACTTCCCAGGCCACGGGGCGCACTGCAACGGTGCGCCCCTTCTCTCTCAAGGACAGCGCCATGCACCGCTACACATTGCGCAACGACCTAACGTTCTGCCGCATCGGCGAGCGCCTGGTATTCCTGGATGTCGGCAACGACCGCTATTTCCGCCTGCCCCAGGCACCGGAGCACTCCCTGCTCGCCTACCTGGCACATGACCCGGTGTCGGACCTGGAGATCAACGACCTTGTCGAACGGGGCTTGCTGGTGGAGCGTTCGCAAGCGACCGCCGGCCCGCAGCTTCCCGTCATACCTGTTGCGCGTAGCGCGATGGAAATGCCTGTACCGGCGCGACAACCCAAACTGTTTGAAAAGCTCGAGGTGCTGGCACTTGTGCTGTCCACACGCCTGGCGTTGAAATGCAAGCCGCTTGGCAGGGTACTTGGCAGCCTCTCCGCTGGCGCACAGGGTCGGGGGACGCAGCAACGCTCGGTCGCCGGACTCGAGCAGCGGCTCACCGATGCGGCGTCCGTCTTTCGGCACTCACGTGTGTGGGTGCCGGTCGAGATGCGCTGCCTGCTCGATTCAGTCGCATTGGCAAAATTCCTACGTAGGCGCCAGCTCGACGCCCAGCTTGTCTTCGGGGTCGCACTCGATCCGTTTTCGGCCCATTGCTGGGTACAGGCAGGCGATCTGGTCTTGAACGACACGGTCGGCAACGTCCACGCGCATACCCCCATCCGGGTGGTGTGATGTACCGCTACATCGCCTTGTTCAACCATGCGCAGGCACACCGCGATGGCGACCGCGCCGCTGTCGATGCGTCGTTGCGACAGATCGGGTTACAGCTACGGCAACGCGCTGGGCACATCGACCTGTATGCATCAGACGACACGCCCGTGCTCGACCTGCCTTGTGGCGGCGCACTGATCGGCCATGTCTTTTCGCAGCGCGACAACGCCCCCTTGGTCGACGGCGCATCGCTGCATGCGTTTTCCGCAGCACAGCGGACGCGGCACCTGATCGATACGCACTGGGGCGAGTACCTGCTGTTGCATGCACCGCACGCGGACCCGAGCGCCATCACCGTCATGCGCGAGCCTTCCGGCGGCGTGGCATGCGTTTACGCGCTACAGCATGGCTTCATCACTTCAGACATCTCGATCGCCACGCATGCGGGTGTGTACACGCGTGAGATCGACTGGGACGCCATCGCCCATCATCTGTACTACCCGCACCTCAAGACCGAGCGCACCGGGCTTGTCGGCGTACGCGAATTGCTGCCGGGCAGCCAGCTGTGTCTGCAGTCCAACCGCAGCAGTGTCGAACACGTCTGGAACCCCTGGGATTTCGTCGCAGCCTCTCGACGCCGGCACGACCCACTCGACGCACAGGCGCAGGTGCGTCAGGCGGTGGCCTCCAGCGTCACATGTTGGGCGCGGACCGATGCATCTTTGCTGTTGGAACTCTCTGGTGGCCTAGATTCTTCCATCCTCGCAGCATGCCTGAAAGACACCACCGCGCGCGTGGCGTGCTGCAATCTGGTCACGCCGGTGCCTGGCGCCGACGAGCGGCACTATGCCCGGCAGATGAGCGATCTGTTGGGCACCGAACTGATCGTGCGCACCCTGGGGCTCGACGCTGCACCGGTCGATTTCGCACCGCCGGCACATGCGGTCGCGCCCAGTACCTGGTTTCTGCAGCATGCCTCCAATGCGCTGAAAGAAGCGATCGGCACGCAGCTGGCCATCACCAGTTTCTTTTCCGGCGGCGGTGGCGACACCGTGTTCTGCAACACCAGAACCGCCGCGCCCGCCGCGGATGCCTTCCGTGCAGGCGGCCTGCGCGCCGGCGTCAGCGCAGTCCATGCGCTTGCCGAGCTGCACCAGTGCACGCTCTGGAAAGCAGGCAGGCTGACGATCAGGAAGCTCCGCGCCAAGGCCGGCCCGCCGCGCACGCCGGAACGATCGTTTCTGCCGAGCACGCAGGCTGCGGTTCCATTGCAATCACATCCCTGGTTCGATGCCCCACCCGACAGCCTGCCCGGCGACCGCGAACGTATTATCGATCTGGCCGGCACCCAGGTTTTCCGCGATGGACTGGCGCGCAGTGCGTCGTGGCACCTGCGCATGCCGCTGCTGTCGCAACCGGTGGTGGAAGCCTGCCTGACAGTGCCGAGCTGGATGTGGATCGCTGGCGGCCGCAATCGCGCCGTGGCACGCGATGCGTTTGCGGATGTGCTGCCTGCGCAGATCCTGCACCGCCGCAGCAAAGGCACCTTCATGAACTACTCCGGCGCGGTCTATCGTCGGGGCAGGCAGCAGATCCGCGATTATCTGCTGCAGGGTCGGCTTGCAGGCCAGGGCCTGCTGGATGCCGATGCCCTGCGCCACCATTTGGACCATACATTGGCCGACGGCGACCACAGCGTCATGCGCATCTTCGACCTGTGTGCGGTCGAGAACTGGGTCCGTCATCAGGGCTGACATTGCCTGCGCTGCGTAGGTGCGTGCCGCCCGCATGCCAACGTGCCACGCGTCAGCCGCACCACCCACACTAGTCGTCACGCGCCGGCAGTGCCGCCTTGATTGCACGCCAGCGCGCGTACTGCGCGGCCTTTTCCGGTGCAGCGTCCTGGTAATCCTGCAACCAGAAGCGGAACCAGTCGACGTTGCGCGCATACACGGCCAACTTGTGCTGCGGCTGGAACTTCTGGTGCGGCTCGTTTGCAAACACGTACAACTCGGCGCGTTGCGCACGCAGCAGGGGAATCAGGTAATCCAGCGCGTACAGATACTCCTGCTCGGAATGCTGGAACAGGATGGGCGCGCGAATCCGCTCCAGCTTGAACGCCGGCGACAGCGCCTTCCACCGCTCGGGTGTCTGCTCCGGTGCACCCAGGCCCCACATCTCGCGCAGCCCCTTGAGGAAGGGCTCGCCCTTCATGCTGCCGAACAGGTAGTACGACGGCGACACCACCGGGTTGGCCACCGAAGCGGCAGCCAGCAGGTTCGACTCGGTCGCCGTCCACAGAGTCACCGCACCGCCGAAGCTCAGCCCGCCCATGCCCACCCGCCTGCGATCGATGCCGGCCTGCGACGACAGCAAGGCCACCGCGCTTTCCACCGCCGCCAGTCCTTCGCCGTGGCGTTCCACCGCATCCATGGTGTAGCCGGGTAGCTGATTGATGCACAGCGCTGCGATGCCCACCTGCGCCAACGCGGCCAGCGGCCACTCATCGCCCACGCCACCGCGCACGAAGCCCGGGCAGCTGTAGTAGGTGACAAACAACGGCACCTGGCCGTCGCCGTGGCCGCGTGCCGCAAAGAACTGCCCGCTGTAGTGCCGTCCGCGGGTATCGGTCCACTGCAACAGGCGCGCGGGCGTCGCGTTTGCCATGTCCACCGCTAACGCCGCATTGGGGTCGAACAGGACGCCGCGCGTGCCGCTGTCCAGCGCGATGCGTTCCAGACGTGGCGGGCGGTCGGCATCGGCCGTCACGCAGACCAGTGCCGTGGCCGATGCGCCACAGTGTGCCGATGGATCGCGCCCGCCATTGATCAACCCGCCGCCCTGCACTACCAGCTGCACCTGGCCGCTGGCCGGGTCCCAGCGATGGATGGATTGCGCAAGCCCCAAAGCAGGATCGGTGATGGTGAACAACACCTCCGCACTGCCCGGGCGCCACTGCACTGCAGTGATTGCCTTTCCCACGCAGGCCGCTGCCGTGCAGCGCACGGCCTTGCGCGCATGTGCACCGGGCAGGACTGACAGCGCCACCTGCGGACGGAATAGCTGGCCCTTGCCATCACCCACACGCGACAGCACCGCCACCGCCCCACCGGGCGCAGGCACGGACTGCCACACGTCACCGTCGACACCGTGCGTACTGACGGGCGATTCCTCCGCGGGCACCGGCGCATCCGCGAGTGGCCGCGTGGTTGCCGTGGCCAGGTCCAGCGCCAGCCAGTGCTCCGGCACATCCGCCGACAAGCCGGTGCGATCGAACCACACCGTGCCGAAGCGCTGCGTCGCCAGGCGTCCTTGCACATTGCCCGAGCGGAACAGGCCCTGCCCGAGCGGCACCGTCTCGTCGATCCGGATGCCTTGCGCATACTCGTCCTGTTCGGCCCCCATGACCTGCGCGCGCGTGGCGCCGACGCGGTAACGCAGCACCCGCCCATCCGCGTCCAGCGAAAACTCCTGCACGTCGGCCGCATCGTGGGTCACCGCTTCCGCGCCGGAACCGTCCGCCGCCGCGCGCCACACCGCAATCACGTCATCGATCAACGCGCGGTAGTACAGCCAGCGCCCATCCGGCGACCACAGCACCTTTGCAGGCAAGGACCCGCCTGCCGAATCGCGCAAGGGCACGCCGCCATCGGCAATGCGTCTGGGCGCAGCGTCCTGCAGGCCCTGCACGTACCAGACGCTGTCGTAGGTATTGCGCTGCACCGCTGCCTGCTCGGTGCGAAAGGCCACGCTGCGGCCATCCGGCGACAGCGTGGGGCTGCCGATATCCACCACCTCCAGCAATCGCTGGGACGATACCGTTTGCGCGTGTCCCACGCATGCACCTGCCGCCATCAGCACGCCTGCAAGCAGCAGGCGCCATGGTTTGTGATTCCTCACGCACACACTCCTCTCAGCAACGCTCAAGGACCATCGCCAGTACATCGGCTGCAGCAGGCAGCCGATGCATCACCAGTGCTTGGACACCGACACGCTCACGAAGCGACCAATCGCCGAATAGTTGGTGGAGTCGTACGGCGCCACATACAGCGGCGAGGTCACCCGATACAACGGCGGGGCGCGATCGAAGGCGTTGTCCACCGACGCACCGAACTCCAGCCCCGCCCACGCATCGCGGCGTGCGCCGGTGGCGTAGCGCAACGCCATATCGAATGTGGTGAACGATGCCGACTCCACCCCGTCGGCGCGGTTGCGCACCCCGCCGCGGTAGTTGCCGAACAGCGAGGCGGTAAGCCCGCCCTGCTTCCACACCGCGCCCACGCGGCTGCTCAGCTTGGGCGGGTTGAACAGCGTGCCGGACAGATCGAACGTCGGTTGCGCGGGCAACGTCTGCTGCGTGCTGTCCAGCCAGCTCGCCGAGCCGCGCAAGGTCAGCGTGCCGCGCGCCAACGCCACCTGGTAGCTACCGCTCAGGTCCAGACCCTTGATGTCCTGCTGCGCCACGTTGGCGTACTGCGTGTAGATGATTGCCGCCACCCGGCTCGGGTCGTAGGCGACGCCGGCAAAGTTGGAGAACCGGCTGGCGAGCGCGATCACATCGGCCTGCGCCTGCGGCGTCGGCGTGCGGTCCACGAAAGGCGCGTAGATCGGATTGCGCAACGCCTGGCTGGCATTGGCGATCGGCTGCAGCACGCGGTTGCTGTAGTCCACCCCGAACCAGGTCAGCTCCGCCTCCAGGCCATCCAGCGCCTCGGGGTGCCAGGCCAGCGAGACCGAGCGGGTGATGGCGCGCTCCGGCTGCAGATCCTGGTTGCCGCCATCGGCCACCAGCACCGTCGTCCCGGCGGGAAAGCCTACCCCGCCGAACGCGCCCGGCTGGAACAGCCACGCCTCCTGCGCGTAGTTGCGCTCGAACAGCGTGGGCGCCTTGAACGACTTGCCCCACGAGGCCTTGAGCGTCACATCGCTGCCAGGCGCATACAGCACACCGAACTTGGGCGTCGTCACCCCGCCGAAGCTGCTGTAGTCCTCCCCGCGCACCGCCGCTGTCAGCGTCAGTCGCTGCACACCGGGCACGCCCTGCGCCGGGCCCACCACCGGCAGGTTCAGCTCCGCATAGGCAAAGCGCGCGCTTTCGCTGCCGTCGATCGTCTCCACGCCACTGACGTGGTTGACGTTACGGAACGTGTTGCTGCGATACCCCACCCCGGTGGCCAGGCGCGCATCGCCTGCCGGCAGCGCGAACAGCGGCCCTTCCGCGCCCAGCTCGTAACTGCGGCTGTCGTTGCAATAGCACAGGTCGGTCACGCTCACCGCACCGCTGGCCAGCGCCGTCTCCTGGCGGTATTGATCGTGCTTGCTGTTGCCGTCGGTGGCGCCCAATGTCAGCGTCCAGTCGTTGGGCAACCACACCACAAGGCTCGGTGACAGCAGCAGGCTGGTGGTGGTCGGAGTGACCCGGCTGTTGCGGCCACTGACAGCGTAAAAGTGCAGTTGGTCGCGTTCAGTGCGTAACGCATCCAGGCGCAATTCGGCGTTGTCGCCCAGCGCCTGGTAGGCACTCAGCAGCCCGCTGCGCAGGTCGCTGCCCGGATACAGCGTGGACGGGTCGGTGAGTTGAGTGGTGTAACTACGCTGACGGCTGTAGATGGGGTCTGCGGACACGTCCTGATAGGTCGCGATCACTCCACCACTACGCCAGGTGGTGCCGGCCGTAACGCTGTATTGCCGCGAGGTGAGCCCGCCTTGCGTGGCCCGCCCGAAGCGCGTGCCAACGCTTACCCCGTCGTAGTCGCGCTTGAGGATCACATTACCGACGCCACCCACCGCGTCCGACCCATAGATTGCCGACGCACCGTCGGCCACGATCTCCAGCCGCTCCACTGCCTCCACCGGGATCGCGCTGAGGTCCACCGCCTGGGTGAATCCGCCATAGGCAAGCCGGCGCCCATTGAGCAGGGTGAGCGTGGCATCGGCGCCCAGCCCGCGCAGGTTGAGGCTCGCGCCGCCGGTCATGTTCTGGTTCGCATTGCCGGCCCCGGCCAGATTGCCGCTCAGCACGCCCGGGTTCTGCCCGCCGGAGAAGTTCTGCGGCACGCTGCGGATCACCTCGCCCAGATCGCTGAAATCCTCTTCCTGGATACGCGCCGCGCTGATCGAAATCACCGGCGATGGAACTGCACCGCCCTTGATGCGCGTACCGGTGACTTCGATGGACTCCAACTCGGTCGCGGCTGTTTGCGCCGGCGCGGCCGCCGCAATCGCAGCCTCCGGCGAGCCGGGCCTGGGCGGCTCGTCTGCGTTCGGTGCCACGGCTGCCGGCGTTTTCTGCGCCGCTGCAGGAGGTTGCTTCGCCCCCTGCGCTGTCGCTGCCCGTGCCCCCACCGCACCTGCCGCCCCGCTCGCCACGGCTAGCAGGGCGATGGAAATGGCGTTGCGTAACGTGCGTGTCTTCATGCTGCGTCCTTTGGCTTGCCTGGGTTGGCCCGCCGACGGCGCACTCCGGGGCGACCCGGCGCGCATCGCCAGCTGAGCAAGATCGGTCCTGCACCCACTGCTAAAACGCGGGCACCGCAACGCGGCGAGCAGCGACCAGTATCACTAACTGTTTGATTTTCGAGCAATCATTGCGCACGCAAAATGGCTCCGGTACCCATCCGGGCCCGACACGTCATTGCTGTGTATGCAATTGCCCTTTCCCCACTACCTGCTACGCGTCCACTACGCCCGCATCGCCATCACCAATCCACGCCTGCCTTGGCTAAATGCACGGCGCATCACCGCGCTACGCATCCGCTTCCACCGCTGGGGTTTGCACGCGTTGCGCAGCCGTGCGTTCCTGCGCCGCAAGGTTGTGCAGCGACAGCAGCGAGACCACCGCCACTGCCAGTCTGCTACGTGCATGACCAAAACCGACACCGCTCCCCGATACTGCCCGTCGTGCTTGCATGTGCATCCTTCGCGTCCTGGGCGCGGCACCATCGCCATTGCGTCCCCCGACAACAAGTGATGTTGCGCAAGCGCAATGCCCTACCAGCAACGTGTGCAATATGCAGGCAGCGCTGCAACAGAGCGCACATTCAACGGTTTCTGCAACACGCAGTGCGGTTTGCTGAGTGCCGAGTGTTGAGTGCGCGCTACTGCATCGGCAGGTGATGCACCGCGTAGCCGATCGCGGCAACCAGCATCGCTGCCAGCAACAGCCAGAGCCAGCGACGACGCCGGGCAGAGGCCGGCGTCAGCAGTTCCAGATCGCGTGCAGTGGCGGCCTGCAACTCAGGATCATTCAGCACTGCCGACGCGTGTTCGTCCACGTCGAGCAACTGCTGGTAGGCCACACGGTGGCGCGGATCGGCAGCCAGCCACGCCTCACGCGCAGCGCGCTCGGCAGCAGTCTCGCTGCCGTGTCGAACGAGATAGGCGGCCGCCTGCGCGTGGATGCGCCCGGACTCTGCACGCATGGCTGGTGACTCCCGGCGGGCGGTCTCCCTGCGCCCTCGCGCACGATGCTACCAGCATCTTCCGGCGGCGCCAGCCAGCCGCCTTGCAGCCCGGTTACTGCGGCAATTCCCCCACGGCCGCACGACACGCCAGCAGCGCGCGGCTGATGTGCTTCTCCACCATCTTGGTGGAGATCCCCATCTTCGCGGCGATCTGCGGATAGGTGAGCCCGTCGAACCGGCTGAGCTTGAACGCAAGCCGGCACTTCGGCGGCAGCTCGAGCAAGGTGCGCTTGAGCAGCACATCGAGCGTCTGGCGCGCCTCGGCGATCTCGTCCACGCCGGCCTCGTCGGCCCTGATCGGCGCCACCTGATCCAGCGACACGTGCAGCGCCGCCAGCCGCCGCTGACGCGAGCGCCGCAGCTCGATCACCAGATTGTGCGCGATGCGATACATCAGCAGCCGGCGGTCGCCGATGTTGGGCGCATCGCGGTACACCATCATCCGCGAGAAGGTCTCCTGCGCCAGGTCTGCAGCGGTTTCGGCATCGCGCGTACGGCGGCGCAGGTACACCAACAGCTCAGGATGCAGTGCGGCCAGTGCCTGGTCGAACTCGGCACGCAGGCGCTCCCTGTCCCCGAGCGACAGCTGGCCGCGCGCCGCAGGCGGCCCGTCACGCGAGCTCATCGTGATCGCCGCGCCTTCGGCCAAGTGCCGCTGCCCACCAACTTCCCCACGCATCTTGCGACACGACGCACCAGCGCAACGCGCGCGCAAGGGCCGTGCAAGTGGATCTGAACATGAGCAGTGCAGCCAAAAGAGGGAGAGTGGGTGGTGGGCACCGCACCCCGAACCGCAGCCCCACCTCTTCCTCTATGACGGCAAGCGATGCTAACCCCCTACGTTTTGCGCGTTAGTCAGCCTGGGGCATGACCACCACGCGCTCGACACTAGATCGCTGCACGCGCAGCGGAGCGCGGCATCGCCCGGTTGCCACGCTTTTCCCGCGCACTCTATGCAAACAGCGAGGCGGCACGCTTTAGCAGTTGCAGATAACGGATACGCCGCTTGCTACGAAGCGTGCACTAGACCAATGCGTGTGCTCACCTCACGAATGCGCATGCGTCTCTGCAATGTCGACCACTACTCAGCTTCTATGTGCCGCCTTTTGAAACTCGACGGGCCCGTGAGCGCCCGGATACTTCTTCTTGATCAAGATGCGATCGGACGGCGTGACGCAGCTGTCCTCCAGTGAATTGACCACATACGCCTCATCCATCCTGCAGACAACCTGACTGCACCGGTTGAATCAAGTCTTGCTGATGGTGATGTAACTCACGTGCAGCTGGTCTTCGGTTAGACCAATGACAACTCGCGTCGTACCGACCTGCAGCAGCCTGTAAGCCCTGGAGCCGGGCGCATCTGGGTGAGGCGGATACGGGAGGGCATCTGCCCAGGCCGCATCATCGAAAAGAACGCGGGACGGCCAGACCTCTATCACCAGAGTTGTTCGTGATCGATCTTCTTGCGCACCCCGCAGCTCGATATTACGCACGGCGATGCCTGCCAACAGACCATTGCTACCGCCGCGTACAGCCACCCCATCTCGTGACTGGATGGGGCCGAGTCTTGTCGTCAGTAAAGAATCAAGCGCCGCAATATCCTTGAAGTCCGTGATGAGCAAGCGGTCTATGTCTCGCCTAAGTCGCCTCATTACATCAGGCGCTTCCGGCTGCGCTCTGCTTCCGGATGCTACAACAGCCTGCTGAAAGACCGGAGTGCCGGAAACAGGCGCCGCAAGAATCAGACAGACCGCCATCGACACTAACAGGCTCACCGCGCATCCCCTACCGCATGCGGCGCCGCTCGCCGGGTCAGTCACATGCGCCGAGAAAAAGATCATGTCCCCGTCCTCCGTTCTGGATGCACCCACAACCCTAGCCGCCCGAGAAGAGCATCGCAGAACATCGGATCTGTATCCTTCACACCATCCGGTGCTGCGGGGCGATCGATTGCTCGCGCTGCTGCTCCTGCTGCTGGGAGTGCTGCTGACGCTGCGTCTCGCCCAAAGCCTGGAGCTGCGCGAGAGACTGCTCAACCGGCTGTGCAATCGCGTCGTTGGTCTTCATGTGCGCCATCTTGTGAGCGGGGTCGTTCAACGCGCCTTCCACAACGAAGACGTTCTCACCCTGTCGCACGGACTTGGTGTTCTCGCTCAGCACAACGTGATCGATCCGCGCCAGCCCGCTTTCCTTGGCTAGATATGCGCTGCTTGCTGCAAGGCGGGCGCTGTTGTCGTCGTATTCCCTGCCGAGGCCTCGCTCAAGGCGACGAACGGCATCCTCGGCCTGGCGATGAAGTGGATCATGCGCCTGTGGATGCGCGGCTACTGCACTGACCTCGCCCGGGGGCAACTGATTACCGGGTAGATGCGCCTCTCCGATCACTTTCTGCCACCAGAGCTGATCGGGCTTAGGATTACTGCGCTCCCTGTTCAACTCACTGTTAGGCAAGGGGGCATGGATGCTCTTGATCTCGTCGACATTCCCTACCGGCTTGAGCGCGCCTTCAAAGTCCTTGTCGACCCCCTGTCTGGTCGTACGATGCAGTCCCGCATGGTTCAGCGCACCCCACGTGAAGTCGATGCAGCTGTTGGAAGCGCCACCGTACTCCATATTGAACCCATGTTTCGCAGGCGACTTGCCGAAGTCTTTTAGCTTCTCGTACTGCGACTGATCGATTTCCATCGTGCGCGAGTAATAAGGATCTTTATAGTTCCTGACGTCATCCTTGAATACCTTTCCCGGCCCGCTAGACTCGCCGTGTTCAGCGGGAGCAAACCCATAGCTATTAACTTCCTTGCCGTCGCTTACTGTGTAGTACATGTGGCCGGCCATGGAGTTGCCGCCGGTGATCAAGAGTGGGGTGCCCGCCGCAGCGACGTAGACGGTGACAGTGTAGCGTTTGTCGTGATCATCCATGTCTCGCCAACCTTATTTTGCTTTGTGAGTGTAAGCAATCAACAGCTGAGCGTTCTCATCTAGCAATGCCCGCCGGTTCTGATCAATACGCAATCGGAGACGATAGCGACCAGCCTGGAGGGAAGTACTGTAGGCAAACGCGAGCTCCTCGGAGACCGTGCCGGTCGGGGGTAGCCCAGCGCGTGCCATTGTCGCGACATCTGCATTTAGCGCGAACAACCCCTTTGCAATGCCGTCTGCGGCGATGGCAACAGGCAACTCTTGTTCTCTTCCGACACGCTGACTGCGCTGCAGCTCCACCGGAACCGCCCCGGCCTGCTCGATACGTTCCAGATGCACGACTGCAATGATATCGGCACGCACCAGACGGTCGGCGGCATCCGCTACCGTGCCCATGTCATTTCCCGTCAATAGAACGCCGATGAAAATTGGTGGGTTCGCGTCCTCCGGCTGGGCAGGTACGTCGAACTCAAGCACCATGTTTTCTCCGTCGTGCGAAAGCAAGCTTCGCGTCAATGGCACTGTGGTTTGCATATCTGACTGCTCCTTTGCAATGGAGGTATTTGCGGGGGGCGATTGCATGCTGCAGCCTATGATCAGACCGATGATCGATGCCGCAACGGCAAAGCGCATTCGACCGCTTGTAATAAGCACCGTATCTCTCCTGTGAGTGTGATGCTGGATCTGACGCTTAAGGCAAAAATGCACGTCCAGGCCCATGAGGCGATCTTATCGGATGTAGATCCATTTGATGCAGTTGTGGGCCACCAGCTGTTGCGGTTCCGCAGCCTCTCCCCGTGGGAAAACCTCTACACGCATCCCTGGGCGTGTAAAGAAGTCACTCATCCAGCGGCCATCCTCGACGATGTTGCGCTCGCGCGTGAATCCCATTCGTTCAAGCTGCTGGGTAAGTGATCGAAGTCGAGACCGCAGATCTCGGTCATCGGAGGTGATGCACCGGCCACATTGCGGTCAAAAGGGAATTCGAACCATCGCCCATCGAGTTTGGTTTCATCAACACCAAAGCCGTAACCCCACTCTTTGGTGAGCGGGCCAAAAGCACGGTATCGGCGTTTTTATCGTCTTTCACGAATTGAACCACCTGCCCCATCGCTGAATTCAGACGCTCGGGAGTGAAGTCGGAGATGGTCTGGCTGCCCTTGATCAAGGCAAGCAGTTGGCCAAGTAAATCCTCCGCAGTGAGCTTACCAGGCGGCACCGTGGCAGGGCTGGATAAACTCATGGCAGATGTCTCCGTGACGGTTGCCGGGGCTGAGGTGGCCGCCGTGTGGGCGCATGCGCCCAGAGCGAGGGTGGCCAGCAAGGCGTAGAGGGGGCGCGCGATCATGAAGCGTCCGTTGTGCGCTGGTGTGGCTGCGACGCTAGTGGCATCCGGCACCGAGGTCAATCGCAAGGGGTCTGGCAGCCGCACCATCATCACCGCACGCTGCGCGCCTTGGCCGGCACCTCAACCGGCGGCAACACCTCCATCAACAACTGCCCCGCGCTGGCGGTGATGCGCAGCTTGGTGCCGATAGCAAAGCCCAGTTGTTCCAGCCATAGGCCGCTGAGGCGGACGTGGGGCACGTGCTGGTCGCCGGCATGGTCGTGGGCGCCGGGGTAATGGGTGTAGCTGACGGTGCATTGGCGCGGGCGGCGGGCGCGGCGGGGTGCGCGTAGCGTGCCGGGGCCTTGCGGGGAGGCGTCCGGGTCGGGCGGCAGCATCGGTGGCAGCTTGGTGCAGTCGGGTTCCACAACAACCCACTGCACGCGCTTGGGCGGCGTGGGGCGCGCACGCGTGCGGGTGGGCCGTGCGCTGGCAGATGCCGTGGGTGGGCGGCGGCGTGTCATGGCGCCTCCGGGTGGTGGCGGGTGATGGTTGCAGCGACGTACTGCTGCAATGGCGCAGCCCTGCGTGCCGACAGGCGGCGCGAGGTGTGCGGTAACACAACGAGCTGGCGACTCAGCGGATGCGCGGGATGCTCGCTCGCCTGCTCAACAGCTGCGCCTGCGACGATCCCGCGCAGCACCTCGCCCTCATCCCAGAGCACGCGGCGAGCGGAGGCTGGCAACAGATCAACCGGCACAGATGCCGGCATGGAAAGTGCGGTAGACATGGCAATGCCCTCCTGGAACAACCCAAGAACCGCCGCCGACGGCGACGGGATGTCGGGAGGTTCGAAACCGCAGACAGCCGGCGGGCGTATTTCCCCGAAGGGTGTTGTATTAGCCGCCCTCCCGACGCAGGCATCGCGTCGGCTTGTACCTGCAGGATGCAGGCACAAAAAACCCACCGGTTTGACGGAGGTGGGTACCGCTGTCTGAGGAGTTTCGACGCTCCTTAAGTTGGAGATTGCAACGCACGGATTGCGATGTCAACTGTGGCCATCTGTTCTTGAAAGGCAGATCCAAAAGGCGCGGAAACACAGCCCCTGTGCTCAGAAAGTTAAGATCACAGGCCCGCTACGAACCGGGCGCACTACGAAATAAATTTCGTGCCGTCCCATCATTTCCACCTGGCCGTGTAGGCCAGACACCTTTAATCTTGCCGTATCACTCAACGATGGCAGGTGTCATGGAAAGTAGCGGCGTAGCACCGGTCGTTCCCTTGACCTTCAGGGTATTAGAAGAACGCCTGCGCGCACTACCAGAGTTCCCGGCCGACACTGCCAGCCCAAGCCGCCTCGTGCGCGGCGCAGCCATCGTTATGGCATTGGGAATCGCCCTGACCCTTATTGCTTCGTTCTTAAGCTTTACCAATGTTCCTCCCCAGTTGCTAAAGAAGGCAGCAACGGCTGGCTTCTGGGTTGCATTGGTAGCGCTGATCGTCCTGTTTGTGCTTAGCATCTATGGAATTGTGATTGATCTACGTCGGTGGACAGTAGATCAAGCAATGCGCACTGATCATCAACTGGAGCAATTCATGCAGGAGGTGACTTGGCTGAAAGGGTATCCGGCGGCAACCCTGCAAGTCATGCTAGATCACGCCCGCTACAGTCATATGCGCCGTGCGGGCCGCATTGCGCTATTGGCTGGAAGCATCGACAAGCTAGGACTTCTACCGGTCGCGGTGTCGCTCTTTCTGGTTCTGCGCGCAGGTGGCAATCCTTTAGCAATGTCCCCATTGACAGCAATGGTGGGTATTTTCCTGCTGTTCTTCTGGATGATCTGCTGGGTGGCCACATCTGCTAGGGGTAAGCTTCAGACCTATGAATATTTGCTCGAGATGGCATTGAAGAGCAAAGCGAAAGATGTGGCAGCAACCGACGCACAGACTGCGATGAAACGAGATCAAGTTAAACCGGACTCTGTTACGTCATAGCTCCACTACCTTATGGGAGCATACTTGCAACCGACATCCACATGGATGACCGTCCGTGTGATTGCGGTGAAGCTGTCAAATCATGCAAAACGATCCTCAAGCCAACCGTAGTCCTCTAGCACCACTGGTAGCTGCTAGCCTCTTTTTCATATCGGGGTGCTCTGCCATGCAGCAAGACTCACGGCTCGTGTTTAATACTCAACAGTCTTCCACTGAAGCAAGGCAGCAGCTTGAAGCGGATAATCCGATCGGCTCGCCTCTCACAGCCGCGCAAAAGAATCTTGAGAACCTCGGCTTCCAATGCAAGGTACTTAGCTCTTCGGGGGCAGGTTACAAGGCGTCAGTAGCTTGCAAGCTTCCCTCCATCATGAAAGAAGCGCAGCCCTCGGTGGCCGCGCCACCTGTACCGGTTACATGGATGGTCGGATTTCATTCTGCAGACGGAATCCACCTAAGCAAGCTTATAGTGCACCGAGCTCCGCAGGACATTGGGGAGTAGGCGCCAAGTTATTTTGGCGAATTTACAGATAGGTATTGATATGAATTTGAAAATCAGGCTTACTCTTGCTGCGGGATTATTTGTGATATCAACTTTGACTGCATGTACAGGAGGAAAGATACGCTCTGATTACAAGAAGAAAGATGTTCAGCCCGTCAAGATCGAAAAAGCAGAGGGCAATGCAATCCGAATTAGCTACCACATGCCTGCAGAAAGCCTCTTTTATTCTCCCGGTGTGGATTTCACAAACGACCACGGCGTATTGCGTATTGCCATTCGCAGATGCAGCATCAGTGATAAATGTGACACCATGGCGAAAGTTGAATTTTCCAAGACTGAGCCATCGTCACCTGAGGTCGCCTTACCGTATGCAGGCGAAAAGGTCGTACTGGTCTATGCAGATACCGAAGAAACGTTGACCTTCTAATTCAATCATAAGAACGATAAAAACCGTAATATGCCATTATTCGTGGCAGCAGCAGAGGCCCAGCCACGCTGTCTTTCATGCGACGCTCGAAGTAAGGACCTGCTGCTTCGCCAGCGTCAAGCTCACTTATCGGTCACGCAAGCCAAGTGCCGCCAACTGATAAGTAACCCTGACCCCAGCTATTCCCTCACTAACCGACTCCCTTTCCCAGCCAAACCAACGGCGATCAACCCATCTGCATCGGCGCCCGACTTTGCTCAATTGCGGGTTCCTGCTGTGCTGCCAACGCACGCTCGTGTTGGGTGTTAGAGATTTGCTCGACCTTTGCGAATGACTGCTCGACAGGTGTTTTTGCTGCTTCTTCGGCCTTTATCGATGCTCTGAGGTGAGCAGGGTTACTCAACTCGCCTTGCACTACAAATAGGCGCTGGCCTGCTCCATCACCGGGAGTGTTTCCGAGGACCACGTGGTCTACGCGGCTAAGTCCGCTCTCCTTGGCGGTTGCCAGCAAACTAACGGAAATCTTCTCGCTAGTGGCATCGTAGGCCCTGCCATGTTGCTGATCGATGCCTGCAACCTGTTCCCGAATCGTGTTGAGCATCTCACGATCCTTGTCTGGCAACTGCGCATCACTGATCACGCGCTGCAGGAGTGTCCGCTCCGGCATCGGGTTGTATTGCTCAGTGTTCAATTCGCTGTCGG
The DNA here is from genome assembly GCF_056725285.1 of Xanthomonas sp. NCPPB 1826. NCBI lineage: Bacteria > Pseudomonadati > Pseudomonadota > Gammaproteobacteria > Lysobacterales > Lysobacteraceae > Xanthomonas > Xanthomonas sp. NCPPB 1826. Next base: position 757,504 of record NZ_CM161521.1, on the reverse strand, counting down.
GAACAGGGGCTTTGATACTACGGATGTACTCAACGTTGCTGAGCGGTTTCAGGCCACCCTCGAAGTCCTTATCCTGTATGAACTTCAGGTCGGTACGATGCAGACCGGCGTAATTGACAGCGCCCCATGTGTAATCGATGCAACTGTTCATTGCGCCGTGATACCGCGTATTGAAGCCGTGTTCGCCGGGCTTTGCACCAAACTCCATCAATTTTTCGTACTGATCCTTGCTGATCTCCATCGTGCGTTGATAGAAAGGCTTTTGGTATTGATCGGCGTCATCGTTGTAGACCTTTCCAGGTCCTGACATCACGCCGTGCTCGATGGGCGCAAACCCGAAGCTGGTTTGTTCCTTCCCGTGCGTGACTGTGTAGTACATGTGCCCTGCCGCTGATGTTCCACCGTCAAGAAGCGGTGTCCCCGGCGCGGCAACGTAGAGAGTGACGGCGTATTTATCGTCCATGAGGTGTTCCTACTTTGATTTGTGCCGGTAAGCGACCAGCAACTCGGATTGGATCGATGCCAACTGCGGCGGCTGGCCAAGCAGCCTGATCCTCAGCTGATACCTGCCAGGCTGAATTCCTTGCGCCCATGCAAAGGCAAGCTGCGTGTAGCGACGTTCTGGAGATTCCAGACCTGCAGATTGAAGGGACGAGCCATCCACCTCGTCCAGCCACACGCCTGGAACACGCCCGTCTGCATTCACAGCGACGGTCCGAGCGGGAACGCCTGCCTGCGATTCAACACGCACCAATGGCATGCTGATTGCGCCGCTTGGTTCGAGCCGTTTCAGAACAAGCTCAGCGTGCAGGCCGGATCTGCGGAGCGCTTGAGCAGCTTCAAGTGACTTCAGAGCATCCTCGTCACCGATGCGGATACCCAGGAAGAGTGTGTCAGTCGCATTCTTGCCAGGAGGCCGCACGTTGAATTCGACCACCATCGGACTGGTCATCCCCGCCAACTGCAGCGGTCGTACGATGGGAACCTGCCCATCAGCCGCAACGCGCGTTGGCACGTCCTGCGTCTGGGTTGTCTGTGCCTGGCAACCTGTCAGCAGCGAGATGCCTGAGCAGACCAGAACACACAGCAGAAGCTGCCCGTATCGTTGCATGTGTATCCCTTCACTTTAAGCAAGACTAGCGAGCCGCGCGTCTATGGCTCTGCTTATTTATACACCGCTGACAGCGGCAAGGTCACTTCCTACGCAAATTTCAGGCTGCGGCCTTACCCTTTGGCAGGGTGTCCCTCGCTGTCAGAACCAATACCTTGCTGCGAGTCTTGCTAGGTGGCCAGACTTCCGCATATCGACCTTCCCGGTATCCCGCAGCACATCATGCAGCGCGGGAACAATCGCTTGCCGTGCTTTCTGGATGATGGCGACCGATTGCGCTACCTGCATCTATTGCGTGATGCCCTATACGCCATAGGCTGCCAGCTGCATGTCTATGTGTTGATGGACAACCATGTGCACTTGCTTGCCACGCCTCCAGCAACGGGATGGATCGGGCAACTGATGCAGCGGCTTGGGCACAACGTACGTGGCGCTGTTCAGTGGCGGCCACGGGCGCACCGGCACACCATGGGAAGGGCGCTACAAAGCCTGCCTTTTGGACAGCGCGGACTACGTCCTTCGCGGCTATCGCTATATTGAACTCAACCCGGTACGTGCTCGCCTGACCGACGACCCGGCGGCGTATCGCTGGTCCAGCTGCCCAGCCAACGTAGGCCAGCGCAGTCACTCCGCATTGACACCACATCCCTATTGGCTCGCGCTTGGCAGCGACCCAATCGAGCGATCCGACACCTACCGTGCCCTGCTCGATGAAGCCCTCTCCAACGAACTGCTCGCCAGCATCCGCCTTCATTTACAGCAGCAGCGAGACCTTGGCCACGATGCCTTCCGCGCGATGGTCGAAGCCAAGACCCGCCGCTTTGCAAGCGTCAGGACCGCTCATCGGCCAAGCAAATCAAGCGCCGTCGACTGATAAGTGAACCTGACCCCGCCACTCTGACCCCGAACCTGACCCCGTTACTCGGGATAGAACGCTTGCACACACTGCCCGACGCAGTGCGCGAGCAGATGACGCTGGTGCCGTAAAAACGTGGGGATACCGGAGAACCTGACCCCGTTATTGGTAGACCCCATTATTGTGATTCCTTCTACTAGATCTTCTTTCCAAGCATCTGTTCCAGCTGGTTCATGTAAATGTTGAGCTTTTTCAATACATAATCAGCAATAACACCTGGCTCACTTTTTGTTGTGTGGTGAAATTCCACACAAATCTGCTTGTGAGGAAGATCAATAAATAGATCGGGAATCAGATTGGGAATCCATGGATGCGGGTGATCTGGCATAACCTTGAAGCCAGAAAGCTCCTGGAGAGCCTTGGCAATAGCTTTGTTTACCACTTTATCAGAGCCTCCACCATCCACCATCCAATTAATCAAAGACGTGAAAAGAGGAGCTGCTTGCTGCATTGTAAGTGCAGCAGGCCCACCCTTGCGCTTGCCCTGCGGTGACAGTTCACCGTTAAGTTGTTTGTATAGCGGAGTTCTTGAAAGAGTGCGCTTGGCATCCCCTTTATCTTTCCAGGTTAAAGGTGCAGCACTCAATATCGCACTCATCGCAGCTGATTCGGAGTAAGATGCGGCACACGACAAAAGCGTGTTGGTAGGCAGAAACAAAATACGCGTTTTTAGCGCACCGTAGAGAGCGATTTGCAGCCTTTTTGCAGTCCAAATCGCACTTCGTTGATTATTCCCATGAACGTATTCGAACAACTTATCGTGAATTGCAGACCAGTTGTCTTCAATTCGTTGACTCCGGCGGGCAAACTGAGAAACAACAGACTCAGCATCTTCATAAGAAAATATAAACCAAACCTCTGTTGAGGTGGGAATTTTAGCGCGAATTTGCTGTTGATACCCCGTAGTTTTTCTCCATCTTTCTTTAAGCATCTCCAGATATTCACGCAACGTCCTTTGAACTTCAGGGAGATTTTTGAAATCAGTAAAAACCTCTTCGAGATCATCATTTGTAAGAGAAAAGTCGGAAAGCTCCATTCCGTCATTCAACACGGAAATTGTTCTTTTCGATATGTCTACAAATTTCTCTTGAGAAGGGCCATTGAATTCAATAACCTCTTTTGTTCTGTAAAAAAGCGTCCCCGATACATCTGCAGCGTGGGCCCGCATAACGTCGACGTCACTGCGCTGAGTAACTGGCCATATCAACAGCAAGGGCTTAGTTCGCAATAGTCCATTCAGCCGCCTAAAAAACCCTTTAATGTCTTCAGGCTCAAAATCACTTAGATTCTCCAAGTAATTTATTACAACATAGGCGGGACCCTTATCCTTAACAATCTCAGCCTTATCACCAACTCGAACTAGCTCTTCGTATAGCCCGACCAACTTTAGATCAGACGTAAACGTGGTGGCATGGATGTGATGCAAGCCGGAAACTCGTAGCGAGGGCCTCCAGCTTAGAGATTGAATAAAAGTTGATTTACCTAGACCTGGCCGTCCAAGTAAAAAGACGAGCTTTCCAGAATTTTTCAGAGCGCCCGCAATTTCGCTTATTTGGACTTCAACATCAGGCAAAGGCTCTACAAATTCGATAAATTTCTGGGTAGCAATACCTTCTTCGAAATGGCTACGAATTTCCTCAAAAGAGGTTTCAAGAATAAGCTCGCCCATGCAAATCTCCAGGAACTTCTTTGTGATTTAGCAAAGAAAAGACGGCCGAAGCCGCCTCTTCTACACATCGTTTAGCGAAATCAAACCCCAACAGGATTCGCCTTCTCAGGATCAATCTTGTACTGCTTGATCGCCCGGGCTACATCCTTACCCGTCATCTTGCCGTCCTTCGCCAGTGCGGCAATCGCCGCGTGTGCGATGTAGTAGCGGTCCACTTCGAAGAAGCGGCGCAGGTTGGCACGCGTGTCCGACCGACCGAACCCATCCGTGCCGAGCACGGTGTAGGTCATCGGGACAAAGGCGCGGATCTGGTCGGCGAAGGCGCGCACGTAGTCGGTGGCGGCGATGGCCGGGCCCTGGCGGCCTTCCAGCAGCTGGGTGACGTAGGGCTTGCGCTGTTCGGCCTCCGGGTGCAGGCGGTTCCAGCGTTCCACGGCGTAGCCGTCGCGGCGCACTTCGTTGAGGCTGGGGCAGGACCAGATGTCGGCGGTGACGCCGAAATCCTTGTCCAGCAGCTCGGCCGCGGCAATGGCCTCGCGCAGGATGGTGCCGCTGCCCAGCAGCTGCACGCGCAGCTCGCCCTTCTTGGGCTTGCCGGCGTCCTTGAGCAGGTACATGCCCTTGATGATGCCCTCGGCTGCGCCGTCCGGCATGCCGGGGTGGGCGTAGTTCTCGTTCATCAGGGTGATGTAGTAGTACTCGTCGATCTGGTCTTCCATCATCGCCTTCATGCCGTGCTGCATGATGACGGTGACTTCGAAGCCGAAGGTCGGGTCGTAGCTACGCACGTTCGGGATGGAGCCGGCGATGACCTGGCTGAAGCCGTCTTCGTGCTGCAGGCCTTCGCCATTGAGCGTGGTGCGGCCGGCGGTGCCGCCGAGCAGGAAGCCACGCGTGCGCATGTCCGCTGCCTGCCAGGCGATGTCGCCCACGCGCTGGAAGCCGAACATGGAGTAGTAGATGTAGAACGGCAGCATCGGCACGTTGGACACCGAGTAGCTGGTGCCGGCGGCCATCCACGAGGCGATGGCGCCCGGCTCGCTGATGCCCTGCTGCAGCACCTGGCCGGTCTGGTCTTCGCGGTAGTACATCAGCTGGTCGGCATCGACCGGCTTGTACTTCTGGCCGAACGGGGCATAGATGCCGATCTGGCGGAACATGCCTTCCATACCGAAGGTGCGCGCCTCATCGGCCACGATCGGCACGATGCGCGGGCCCAGTTCCTTGTCGCGCAGGGCGATGTTGAGGCTCTGCACGAAGGACATGGTGGTGGAATAGCTGCGCTCGCCGCTGTCCTTGAGCAGGCGCTCGAACTTGTCGAGCGTGGGCGCGACGAACGACTTGCTGGCCTTGGGACGGCGCGACGGCAGGAAGCCGCCCAGCACGTTGCGGCGTTCTTTCAGGTACTGCACTTCCGGGGAATCTTCGCCGGGGTGGTAGAACGGCACCTGGCCGTCTTCCAGCTGGGCGTCGGTCACCGGGATGTTGAAGCGGTCGCGGAAGTGCTTGACCGCCGCGTCGTCCAGCTTCTTGGTCTGGTGGGTGGGGTTGAGCGCCTCACCGGCCGAGCCCATGCCGTAGCCCTTGACCGTCTTGGCCAGGATCACGGTGGGCATGCCCTTGGTGTTCACGGCCTGGTGGTAGGCGGCGTACACCTTGTGCGGGTCGTGGCCGCCACGGTTCAGGCGCCAGATGTCGTCGTCGGACAGGCCGGCGACCATGGCCGCGGTCTCCGGGTACTTGCCGAAGAAGTTGGCGCGCGTGTAGGCGCCGCCGAAGGCCTTGCAGTTCTGGTATTCGCCGTCGACGGTTTCCATCATCAGCTTGCGCAGCACACCGTCGGTGTCCTTGGCCAGCAGGGCGTCCCAGTAGCCGCCCCAGAGCAGCTTGATGACGTTCCAGCCGCCGCCACGGAACACGCCTTCCAGTTCCTGGATGATCTTGCCGTTGCCGCGCACCGGGCCGTCCAGGCGCTGCAGGTTGCAGTTGACCACGAAGATCAGGTTGTCCAGGCCTTCGCGGCCGGCCAGCGCAATGGCGCCGAGGGTTTCCGGCTCGTCCGACTCGCCGTCGCCGATGAAGCACCACACCTTGCGGTCGGACTTCTCGATCAGGCCGCGGTTTTCCAGGTAGCGCATGAACTGCGCCTGGTAGATGGCGGCCAGCGGGCCCAGGCCCATCGACACGGTGGGGGTCTGCCAGAACTCGGGCATCAGCCACGGGTGCGGGTAGGAGGAGATGCCCTGGCCGTCCACTTCCATGCGGAAGTTGTCCAGCTGGGCTTCGCTGATGCGGCCTTCCAGGAAGGCGCGGGCGTAGACACCCGGGGCGCTATGGCCCTGGATGAACAGCAGATCGCCCGGGTGCTGGTCGCTGGGCGCGCGCCAGAAGTGGTTGAAGCCCACGTCGTACAGCGTGGCGCTGGAGGCGAACGAGGCGATGTGGCCGCCCAGGTCGCCCGGCTTGCGGTTGGCCCGCACGACGGTGGCCATGGCGTTCCAGCGGATGATCGAGCGGATCTTCCACTCCAGCGCGGAGTCGCCAGGGTTCTTGGCCTCGTTGGCCGGTGCGATGGTGTTGACGTACTCGGTGGTGGGCGAGAACGGCAGGTAAGCGCCGGCGCGGCGGGTCTGTTCGACCATGCCTTCCAGCAGCTGATGGGCGCGCTCCGGGCCTTCGACGTCGATGACGGCCTTGATCGATTCGAGCCACTCCTGCGTCTCAAGCGGGTTCGGATCGTTGTGCAGCACTTCGTTCAACCAGTTCATTAGCGCTCCCGGGGGGACACACCCCGCGGGTGTGTCGACATCGTGAATTCGTGAACCCCCAAGTGTACCGCACGCACCTGTTGCCATTCCTCGCTACGGGTGCGTATGGAATGGGACGGTGTCGTGCGCGGGTGGGGTACCGATGCCGGCTGGGACGACGATCCGGTGCAGCGGGCGCTGCCGGTATACGACCAAAGGATAAGGGCCACCGGCCGGAATGGACCGACACGCATACCCCGTAGGAGCGCACCCGGGCGCGAAAGGCGTTACCGGCAAAGCCCGGTCGCGCCCGGGTGCGCTCCTACGCCTGGGGGATGCGCCTGGCGCCCTGTAGGAGTGCACCTGGGCGCGAGGGGCGTTACCGGTGAAGCCCGTCGCGCCCGGGTGCGCTCCTACGGTGGGGGGTCAGAACGCTTGTAGCGCTTCGGTCAGCTGGCCGTTGTTGTTGACCGCGCCCATGGTGTAGCCCTGCCAGCCGGGGTAGGCGTTGGGCTCCCAGTAGAAGATGCCGAGCACGCGCGATCCGATGGCGCTGCTGCGGTTGAGCAGGTTGGTGAGCATGGCGCGGGTGGTGGCGGCCTGCTGCCAGTCCATGCCGACCTCGGCCACGATCACGTCGCTGCCGTAGCGGGAGATCATGTCGCGCATGTTGGTGTCCAGGCGGCTGTTGTAGTCCTGCCAGCTGCCGACCGGCGGGTAATGCGACATGCCGATGACGTCCCACTTGCCGCCGGCCGAGCGCAGGTTGTCGAAGAACCAGCGGAAGTTGGCGTTGTCGTAGCCGTTGGCCAGGTGCACGATGACCTTGGCGTTGGGGTACACCGCCTTGGTGGCGTTGTAGCCGCTATTGATGAACTGGCCCAGCGTGGCGAAGTTGGGCGTCTTGCCCTCGTTCCACAACATGCCGCTGTTGATCTCGTTGCCCACCTGCACCCAGCTGACGGTGATGCCGTTGTCCTTGAGGTATTTGAGGATGCCCTGGGTGTGGCTGTAGACATCGGTATTGAGCTGGGCGACGGAGTGGCCCGCCCAGGCGGCTGGCTTGGTCTGCTTGCCGGGGTCGGCCCAGCTGTCGCTGTAGTGGAAGTCGATCATGATGCGCATGCCCTGCGCGGCGGCGCGCTTGGCCTTGTCCAGGGTGTCGCGGCCATCGTTCCAGCCGCCGGACGGGTTGACCCACACGCGTAGGCGGATGGCGTTGCCGCCCACATCCTTGAACAGCTTGATGAAGTCGGTGGTGTTGCCGGCCGCATCGCGAAACACCTGCGGCGGGTTGGCCGCGGCCTGCTGGTTGAGCCAGCTGACATCGGCGCCCTTGGCGATGCCCTGCGCACCGGCGCCCGCGCTGAGGCCACCCAGCAACAGCACCAGCAGCAAACGGTGGTACCCCTTGCGAAAAACGTGCATGAACCCTCTCCCTTGATCGATGGATGTCGCGCCACATGGCGCCCTGCCTGATCCCCCTGAACTCGCCGCGTGCCTGTGGTGATGCGGCGCTGCCCGCAGCGGCCAGACACGCCGCGAAACGGTGGCGATTGCAGCACGGCGGCGCAATGCGGTCGCGCTCGCTATAGCTGCTGCGTGGTTGCGGCATATCTCGCGGCGGCAAACGCCTTGCGCCAGCGAACTGGCGATATTTTCGCCAGCGCATTGTTGTGCGGATGCAACAGAAAACCGGCGCGGTAGTGCGCAGCGGGTCTGCGATTGGCGATCGGTCGCTGAGGTGACAGGCGTGGTCGACTGTTATGGCAGCACAAGCAGACCTGGGCTCGATGCGATGCGGTGCGGCGACGTGCTGCCGACTTCCCGGCACCGGGGCGCGTTGCTGGAAGCGCACATCCTCGCCGTACGTACGCCGCTCACCGCTCACCGCGCGCTGTGACTGTGACTGTGACTGTGACTGTGGTTGTGGCTGTGGCTGACAGCTGATTCTGGAACGACCACCCCGGCTCGATCACCGTCACCGGCGCTACGCGGCAAGCTGCGATTCCAGCTCGACCGCAGCAGCCCGACGGGTGAAGACCGCCCGGCTTCCAGCTGCCCTGACCGCTCGGCGTACTCGACACGCTCGCGTCCATGGATGGGCAGCGACCGAAACGAAAAACGCCGGGCAAGCCGACGTTTTTCTGTACACCACGCGATGGCGGCAGTTAGCGGATCGAAGCGTCGCCGCGTCAGCCCTGCGGGTCGGACGCAGTCACCGCATCAAGCGCGACTCCCAGCGCGTAGGGAGCGGCCGTCAGATGGTGCGGCTGGCGCGCCCGGCACTGCAGTGAACGATTGGTCCACGCCGATTCCGGACAACGGCTGCGCCCACCTGACGGCTGCGCAGCCGTTTTGTCGGCCGCTTCGCGCCCATGCATGCATGAGCGCACTCAGCCCAGCGCGCGTGCGCCCTGCTGTTGCTGCTGGGTCTGGGTTTGCTGCTGCTCCAGCGCCAGCGACTGGCGTGCGGCATTGTCGGCCACGCGCTGGCTGCTCTGCTCCAGCGGGGTGTTCATCGCGGTCATGGTCTCCACGCTGACACGCAGCTGCGCGGGGTCATCCACGCGGCCCTGCACGGCGAAGGTGCGTGCGGCATCGGGGCTCATCATCACTGCGTCGATGCGCTGGCCACCGGCGGCGTGCATTTCCGAGGCGAGCGAGCCGGACAACTGGGCGCTCTGCTGGTCGGGCGCGCGCCCTGCACGTGCGTCCTGTGCGTGCACGCCACGCTGCGCGTCCTGGAACAAGGCGTTGCCCACATGCCCCGGCTGATCGATACGCAGCGAGGTGTGCTCGTTACCGTGCTCGCGTGCATCGCGCCTGGCAGGCTCGCCCGGAGCGAGCGGGCCGCGGATGGCGTCGATGGCGTCCTGGCCGAGGCCACGACCGCTGCGGCTGATGACGGTGATGCCGGCGCGGATCTGATCCAGATCGGTGCGGTACTCGTTGATCATGCGCTTGTTCGTTTCCGCAAGCGTGCGCGCACCTGGATCGCTGAGGACGGAACCTTCCTTCAAGAAATTGTCGAGTTTGTGCGCGCCTAACGAGGTTCCTGCAGCGAGAACCGGAGAATCCGGAATCAGAAAGTTCGCTCTGCTATTGCTGTAACCGGCGTGACCGAGCGTACTAATCTCATCCGGCCTTGCGTAGATGCGCACCTGGCCGAAATGCGGCGACGCTGCACTCACCGGGTCGGATGCCATCACATGGTTCACCATGTTGTTACCGCCTTCCGGGATCCGATAGGACAGGCTGGCCGCACCATACGAATTGAAGGTCTCGCCCTTGAGGTCGTAGTGATGTGCGGAGATCTGCGCGAGCGCACCACCGAGCGAATGACCCGTCATCGTCACTTCCGGTTGATGCCCGGTCCGGTTGCCGTAGTCCTTTGCGTAGTCAAGTGCATGCTTGGTCAGCGCCAGCGCATCGTCGGCTTGCGGGTTGTGACGGCTGCGCACCATTGATGCATCGGTCAGGATGTCATCGATCTTGCCCTCGGTGCCGCGATGCGCGACAACGATCTCACCAGTGCTTTCACGGCGATAGATCGTGCCCTGATAGCCGGTAGCCTTGTTGTCGACATGCTCCAGGATGGCGTACTTCTCGTTTCCGACCGGAACCAATTCCTCATGACCCGGCGCACGCCGTCCAACCGCGTGATTCTTATACGTATCCTCGGACAAGTCGGCGTAGTGCTGCGATGGGACGGTCATGGCGCAACTTCCTTGGCAGCCAATGTGATGGTGAAGAGATTGTCGCGGATCTCCGGCTTGAACTTGTCCGGGCTCAGCTCACCGGTGTCCGGAAAGCTCTTGGACTCCGAGCGCGGATACCCTTCCTTCCAGTAGTACTTCGTCTGTGGCTGCTGCGCAGTCACCGTCTTGCCTTCGATAAACGACAGGAAGCGGGTCTCTTCCTCTGCACCGGTGGCCTTCAGCAGCACGCTGGCACCGCTGAATTCCCAGTGGCAGACGCCGCGACCGTAATAGTCCTCGTCCTGCATCAGGTCCAGGTAGACGGTGCCGCGGTACTCGGTGTCGGAGATCTTCTTGAGTGCGAAGTCTTCCTGGCTGGTGATGCGCCCGGCGGTGCCGGTTTCGGGCTGGATCTTGCCGCATTCGGCTTCGTTGCTGACGTCGTACTGCGCCGCGCCCTGCACCAGGCCGAAGGCGCCGGGCGCCTTGTCCAGCGTCAGCGTGACCTCGTAGGCCTTGCGCGGGTTGGGATTCAACTTGGCAAGGCCGCGGCCACCGGCCTCGACGTCGGCTACTGCGGCGGCCTCGGTTGCGGGGGATTGGGTCTGGGTCATGCTGGTCTCCGGGGCGTTACAGGCCGTAAGAAAAAGGGCCAGCAGGCTCGGGGTCAGAATCTGGCGCAAGGCCGGCCTCCATGGCGATAGGGGGAGTCAATCTAGTTTGCTTGACCCGCTGGGGTCAATTTACGGCAGCTGAGGATGAGGCGGCCGTGAGCCGGTTGCCGGCGGCCGCAAAACTGCCATGATCGGGGCCATCCGCCGCCACGGAAGCGCGCCATCGCCACGGGTCCCACATCGCCAGCCGACAGCGTGGCCGTCACCCCGCGGGTGCACTGGCGGCACAGCCTGCGCATGCGCGTGTTGCTGGCCGCCACCGCGGTGCTGGTGGTGTTGCTGGCGTTGCTGGGCACGGTGTTCTACCTGGGCGCACGCGCCGAGCTGGTGGAGGCGGCGCGCACCGAGGTGGATGGCCTGACCGAGCAGACCGCACGTAGCCTGGCGGCGATGCTGGACTCGGTGCAGGTGAGCGGCCGCACGCTGGCGGCCAGCAGCAGCGCGGTGGGGCTGCAGCCGTTCAACCTACGCGCGCTGCTGCTGGCCACGCTCAGTGGCGACCCGGATATCGGGGCGGCGCGGTTGATCATCGAGCCGCGCACGCAGAAGGCGCGCGACACCGGGTTTGTCTGGTACGTGCATCGCGACGGCACGCGCGTGCTGGAGAAATCGGTGCAGGACCTGGGCTACGACTACCGCGCGATGCCGTGGTATCTGCGCACCCAGCGCGAAGGACGCGCGTGGTGGTCGGAGCCGTACCTCAACGCCAATGGCGGCAACGCGCTGTACACCAGCTACAACCTGCCGTTGCGCCGGCCGGGCGATGCGGTGGATGCCGCGCCGGTGGGCATGGTCAGCGTGGACCTGCCGCTGCAGCACCTGCGCGAGATCATCGACCAGCTGCCGCGCGACATCGGCATCCAGCCGATGCTGCTGTCGCCCGAAGGCATGCTGGTGTTCAGCCCCGACCCGGCGCTCAACCTGCGTTACACGCTGGAGCGTTACGTGGCGCATTCGCGGCCCGACCTGCTGCCGTTGCAGCGCGCGGTGGCGGCGGGCCAGCCGATCTCGTTTGCGCACACCGCGCCGGATGGCGAGCGCTTTTTGACCCATAGCGCGGCGGTGGGGCGCAGCGGCTGGACCTTCGTGCTGTCCGCCTCGGAAGGCTATGTGCTGGCGGGCCTGAACTGGCTGGCCGCGTGGGTGGCGCTGGCGGCGTTGCTGGGCGCGGTGGTGTGGTGGTGGCTGATGGGGCGGATCACGCGCAAGCTGACGCGCCCGATCGAGGAATTGACCGATACCGCCGAGCACTTTCGCCGTGGCGAATTCGCATACCCGCTGCAGCACATCGAACGCCGCGACGAGGTGGGCGTGATGGCGCGTGCGTTCGACAGCGCGCGCGATGCAATCCGCGACCACATCGCGCAGATCGGCGAGATGACCGCCGCGCGCGAGCGCATGCACAGCGAGCTGCAGATTGCGCGCGAGATCCAGCAGGCGATGCTGCCCTCCGGGCGCACCTTCGACCGTGCCAGTTCGCATCTGGAAACCTGCGCCTGGCTGGAGCCGGCCAAGGCGGTAGGCGGCGACTTCTACCACTTCGTCGAGACCGAGCCGGGGCTGCTGTGGTTTGTGGTGGGCGATGTGTCCGACAAGGGCGTGCCGGCCGCCCTGTTCATGGCGCGCGCGGTGAGCGTGCTGGAAATCGCCGCGCGCCGGCATACGCGCCCGGACAGCATCCTGATCGCCGCCTCCACGCGGCTGGCCGAAAACAACGACACCTGCATGTTCGCCACGGTACTGTGCGGGGTGATCAACGTGGTGAGCGGCGACTACTGGCTGGCCAGTGCCGGCCACGAGCCGCCGGTGCTGATCGACATCGACGGCAGCGCGCGGCCGTTGCCGCTGGACACCGGCGCCCCGCTGGGGATCGAGCCGCAGGTGGCCTACCCGGTGCTGCAGGGCCGCATGAGCGCCGGGCAGACGCTGCTGGGCTATACCGACGGGGTGACCGAGGCGATGGACGAGCAGGGCGCCAGCTACGGGCTGGAGCGCCTGCTCGGCGCCTTGCGGCCACGCCGCAGCGCGGCGGCGCAGTGCAAGGCGGTGATCGCCAACATCGCCCACTTCACCGGCCAGGCCGACCCGTACGACGACATCACCCTGCTGGCGATCCGGCTGCGCCAGGAGCATGCTGGGCGGGTCGCAGACGCTGGCCGGGACGCACCCGGAAAGGCAACGACCTGATGAAGCTCGACCTGGCCATCGCGCCCTCGCTGGCCCAGCTGGCCGGCGCCAACGACGCGCTGGAACACTCGCTCACGCTGGAAGGCCTGCACGCCGAGCGCATCGGCCAGGTGCGGCTGATCGTGGAAGAGCTCGGCTGCAATGCGCTCACCCACGGCCAGTGCGCCGAGCAGCCGCTGCGCCTGCAACTGCAGCTGGACCCGCAGGCGCTGGTGCTGGAGATGCACGACCCCGGCAGTGCGTTCGACCCCACCACCGCCGCGATGCCGGACCTGAGTGCCGAGCTCGACGAGCGCGCGATCGGTGGGCTGGGGCTGTTCCTGGTGCATCAGTTCGCCGATCACATCGACTACCGCCGCGATGGTGCATACAACGTGGTGCGCGTCACCCTGCTCCACCCGTACGCCCCCGTCCCCGAGGCCCTGTCATGACCACGCTCGCCATTCAGATCGACCCGCCGCAGGACACCCGTCAACGCGTCATCCTGACCGGGCGCCTGGACACCCACACCTACCAGGATCTGGACGCGGCGCTGTCGCCGCTGCTGGGCACCCTGATCACCACGCTGGTACTGGACCTGACCGCGCTGGAATACATCTCCAGCGCCGGCATCCGCTGCATCTTCAAGGCGCGCAAGGCACTGGCCACGCACCAGGGCAAGGTGCTGGTGACCAACCCGCAGCCGCAGATCCGCAAGGTCTTCGACATGGTCAAGGCAGTGCCGCTGAGCGATGTCTTCGCCTCCACCGAAGAACTGGATGCCTACCTGGCGGCGATGCAGCGCAAGGTCATCGAACAGCATGCGCAAGGCGATACGCCGATCGTGCCGCATTTCGCCGAGGCCTGAGTGCGGCCAGCGCCGCACCGCGAACCAACGCCGGCTGGATGTAGGCGGCGCGCTTGGCAGAAGGATACCCGTGGTACATCCCGACCCCGGCATCGGACGCGCGCCGTCTGGCGATGATTGCAGTGGTTGTGCCGACCGCTTTGCGGTGTCGCCTCGCCTGTGCGCACATCGGTGGGCATGTCTGCGGACGGCGCGTGTGCAGCAATGGTTAGGCTATGACGCCCTGATCCCTGCATTGCGATGCCCAAGCTGATCATCTTCGATTTCGACGGCACCCTGGCCGACTCGTTCGGTTTCTTTCTGAGCACGCAGCGCGTACTGGCCGAGCGGCACGGCTTCCGCGCCGCGCAGGCGCATGAGGTGGACGCCGCACGCCGCCTGAGCACCCGCCAACTGCTCAAGCAATCGGGCCTGAGCAGCTGGCGCATCCCGCTGGTGGCTGCCGACTTCATCCGCCTGATGCGTGCTGCCCCGCCGATGGCCTTGTTCGACGGCATTGCCGGGGTGCTGCAGACCCTGAACGCCCGCGGCACCTGCCTGGCCCTGGTGTCGTCCAACTCGGTGGAAAATGTGCAGCGCGCGCTGGGCGAGGAGCTGAGCGCGAAGTTCGCAGTGATCGACGGCGGTGCGCATCTGCTGGGCAAACAGCGCGCCTTGCGTCGCGTGTTGCGCAGCACCGGGCATACCGCAGCGCAGGCGGTGTACGTGGGCGACCAGGTCGCCGACTGGGAGGCGGCGCAAGCGGTGGGACTGCCGTTTGCCGCGGTGACCTGGGGCTATGCGCATCCGGACGTGTTTGCCGGCTTGGCTGGGGCGCTGTTGATCGAACGCGTGGATGACTTGCTTGCGTTGGGCGGGGAGTAGGCGGCGGGGATTGGAGATCGGGGATTCGCCAGAGCGAGAAGCTTCCCGGTGCTGCGTGCGCACGTACCCTCACCCGCCCTTCGGGCACCTTCTTCCGATGGGACAAGGGATGTGCGATCTCGGTGCGCGGGGTGATCCGCCCGGACAGCGCCGACTGCTAGACCCCACCCACCCTCGGTAATGGCGCCGGCACGTTCAACATGCCGCCCGCTGCCACATACGCCGCCAAGGCCTGGCCCTGGCTCAGCAGATGGCCGTGCATCGTGCGCTCTGCGCCTTCGGCGTCGCCGCGGCGTACGCAGGCCATCAGCTCGCGGTGCTCGGCCAGCGACTGCGCCATGCGCCCGGGCGTCAACAGCTGCCGGCCGCGGTGCATCTTGAGGATGCGGTGCAGATCGTGGGTGACCCGGATCAACCACGGATTACCGGCGTACTGCTGCACGGTCTCGTGGATCAGATAATTGTTGCGGTAGTACTCGGCCAGGTCGCCAGCGGTGGCGGCGGCTTCCATTGCCGCGTGCAGCTCTTCCAGGCGTTGCACGCCGGCCGCGTCGATGCGCTTGACCGCATCGTGTGCGCAGCGGCCTTCCAGCATCGCCATCACCGGGAACAACTGATTGAGGTCTTCCAGCGTCAGCCGCGTGACCCGGCTGCCGCGGCCGGCGTCCAGCTGCACCAGGCCTTCGGCGGCGAGCAGCTTGAGGCTCTCGCGCAGCGGGGTGCGGCTGATGCCGAGTTCCTCGGCCAGCGCCGGCTCGTCGATCCATTCGCCCGGCGGCAGCGCGTAGTCGTAGATCTTCTGGCGCAGGCGCTCGGCCACTTCCTCGTACAGCGGTACGCGCTTCTTGGCGTTGCGCGAATCAGGGGCGAGGGTCATGGCAGGCGGGTCGTCGATGCTGGCGTGGGGGCGCCCATTCTACCGGGGCGCCCCAATACCCTGCCGGACGCGGGCCGGATCACAGCCAGCCCGGCACCACGAACAGCAGCCAGGCCACCAGCGGCCCCAGCAACACCACCAGCCCGCTGTAGACCAGGAAGCGGCGGAACAGCGCGTCGCGTTCTTCCTTGGCGGCCGAGGCCACCACCAACGCACCATTGGTGGAGAACGGGCTGACATCGACGATGGTGGACGACACCGCCAGCGCGCAGATCACCCCGGCCGCACCGAGCTGGCCCTGCATCAGGAACGGCACCGCCAGCGGAATGGTGGCGCCCAGCACCGCCGCCGACGAGGCGAATGCGGAGACGATGCCGCCGACATAGCAGACCAGCAGCGCCCCCAGCAGCGGCATGCCGATATGCGACACGCCGGTGCCGATGTAGTCCACCGCGCCGGCTTTTTCCAGCACCGCCACATAGGTGACCACGCCGCTGATCAACAGCACCGTGGACCAGCTGATGCCGTCCACCGCGCCCTTCTGCGCGCTGGGCGAGATCAGCGCCAGCGCCACCGCCACGGTGATCGAGACCAGGCCGACGTTGAGGTTGTAGACCAGCGCGGCGACGCCCAGACCGAGCAGGCCGACCAGCGTGATCACCCGATCGCGCGTGATGGCGACCGCCTCCAGCGCCAGCGGATTGGTCGACAGGGTGCCGCCACCGGCGGCCACTAGCGAACCATGCCCTTCGATCGCGAACGGGCGCTTGGAGGCCTGGTCGTCGGCCACCGCCACATACTGCGCATCGGCCAGCGAGACCTCCTGCCGACGCATCAGCTTGAGCCCGCCGAAGGCGCAGAAGCAGATGATCGCCATCATCAGGTTGAAGCCCAGGCTGGTGAGGAACACCGCCATCTCGGTGACATCCAGCCCGGCCTTTTCCACTACCTTGTTGGTGATGCCGCCATACACGCTGATCGGCGAAAAGCCGCCGCCCTGCGCGCCATGGATCACCAGCAGGCCCATCATCAAGGGATTGATGCGGTACTGCTTGGCAAAGCGCAGCGCCACCGGGCCGATGATGGCTACCGCCGCCGGCCCGAGCGCACCGAAGGCGGTGAGCAGGCCGGTGATGACGAACATCACCCAGGGAATGGCGACGATGCGCCCGCGCACCGCACGCACCGCCCAGTGCACCAGCAGATCGATGGTGCCGTTCTTCTGCGCGATGGCGAACAGATAGGTGATGCCGACCAGGGTCAGGAACAGGTCGCCCGGAAAGCCGGCCAGCACCTCCTTGCCGTCCAGCCCCACCCACACGCCACCGATGATGAAGGCCAGCGCGAAGGCCACCGCGCCCATGTTGATGGGCAATGCGGTGGCGACGATGAACATGATCACCAAGCCAAGAATCGTTGCAATTTGCGGGGTCATGCGCCCTCCCAGACACCTGATACGCGTACAGCACGGATGGCCACCCGCCACCCAAGGGTCACGCCGTGTGCAGCACCTGCTCAATCGTCATGCCGCGCGCTCGCATGCGGCGTTGACCCACTCGACCACCCCGTGGGTGCTCTGAAATTCGTCGACCGATCGCGCTTCGCAGCCCGGCACGCGCTCGCGCGCCATGCGCGCCAATGCGCTGCCGGGTCCCAGTTCGAGAAACACCCGCGCGCCGCGTTCGGCAGCCTGCACCAGCACCTCGGACCAGCGCACGGTCTGGGCGATCTGTGCGGCCAGCGTGTCCACCACCAGGGCCTGCGTGGTGACGGCACGCGCATCGATGCCGGCCAGCACACGCAGCCTGGGCGCCTGCACGGCCGCATTGTTCAATTCGACGGCGAAGGCGTCGGTGGCCGCCCGCAACCACGGCGTATGCGCCGGCACGCTCACCGGCAATGGCGTGACGCGTGCGCCCTGCGCCTGCGCTGCATCGCCCAGTGCCTGCAGTGCAGACTGCGGGCCACCGAGCACGGCGTGGTCGTCGCCATTGACGATGGCGATGGCCGCGCCGTGCGTCTGGCACAGCGCCTCCAGCGTGCGCAGCGGCAGGCCGAGCACCGCCATCAAGCCGGCATGGTCCGGGCTGGCCGCGTCCATCAGGCGCGCGCGGGTGGCGGCCAGCTGCAAGCAGGTGGCGATCTCCATGCTGCCGGCAACCGCATGCGCGGCCAGCTCGCCGACGCTGTAGCCCAGCACCAACACCGGCGTGGGCAGCTGCGCACGCAGCACCTGCCAGTGCGCCAGCGTGCCGGCGCAGACCAGCGGCTGTGCGATGGCATTGGTGTAGCGGGAGTTGTCAGCGGCCAGCGTTTGCGCCGAGGCGCCAAGCAGCTCGCTCGCGGCAGCGATTACCTCGGCCGCGGCAGGCGCATCGGCAACCCGCGCGAACATCGCGGCGTGCTGCCCACCCTGGCCGGGACAGAGCACGGCCAGGCTCATGCGGTGGCCTGCTTGCAGAACATGCTGTGCCTTGTGCGAGCGTCGCCTTCATTCGCACTGTGGGCATTTTGTTCCGTGACCAGGACAAGCACGCCGTTCACTGAGACAGTGCGAAGGGCCGCGCCGCCACACGCCTGGATGGACGTTGCCTTCGCAGGTGCCAGTGGTCGACACAGGCTCATGCCGTCTCCTGACAGTGCAGGAACCAGGCACAGGCCAGCAGATCGGCACTGCCGCCCGGGCTCAAGCGGCGCTCAACAAATTGCGCGCCGATCGCGTGCAGGCACGCGCACCACTGCGGATGTGTGATGCCGCCATCGTCCAGAAACGCATGCGCCTGCACCTTTGCGTAAGCCAGCCCGTCTTGCCCGCCGCGGTGCAGCAGGTTGAGATCGTCGACCTCGGCAACCAGGTGCATCAAGGTCTGCGCCAGTGCGGCCTCGCGCGTGGCGCCGCTGCGCAGTGCGCTACGCAGAGACGGCAGTGCGATCTCGCGCAGCAATGGATACCCTGCTGCGGCCTGTTCGCGCACGCCACTGATCCGGAACGCCGCGCGCACGCGCTGGCCATTGCTGCATGGATCCAGCGGCGCGGCCCGCAGCGCATCGCGCCACTCTTTTACCGCGCTGCAGACTGCTTCGCCGGTAGGGACATGCCCATGCACGGCACGCAAGCGCGCCGCCTGCGCAGTGAGCAGGCCCAGGCTGAAGATCGCACCGCGGTGGGTGTTGATGCCGCCGGTGGCGCGCAGCATCGCCGCTTCGGCCGCGATGCCGAGCTGGCGCAATTGCTCGAACGGCGCGTTGTCGATACCGGCCTGTGCAATCGCGACGAAGTAGCCGCGCAGGGCGAACAGGCTGCGCAGGAATGTCGACGCGTCCATATCGGCATGGCTGCCGCTGTCGAACGGCGTGACCAGGCCGGGTTTGGGCGCGCAGCCAAGTTCTGCATGCAGGGCGGCGACCGCCAGCCGCCCCAGCCGATGCGCCAGCGCGCTGGCAGTGCCGGCTTCAGGATGCGATGCGTCTTGTCGGGCTGCACTGTCTTGCAGCTCGCCATGCGTGCGCGCAGTGCGCGATGGCGCATGCACGCGGTTCGAACCAGCGCCTTCGAGCGCGAGGCGCAGTAGCGGCTGCGGCGGTACGTCGTGCGGTGCTGCCGGCGCCGCTGCCGGTGTCGGGGCGAGCGTCGATTGGCGATCGGCACGAATCAGGCGCGTCGATTGGCTGACCGCATCAACCAGGGATGGTGCGATGCCCATTTCCTTGGCTCCTGTCACTGGCCGCTGCCGCTCCACCGCCTTGCAAGGCGTCACGGAGCGCCTGGCATCGGCAGTGCGATCGACCAGCGTGCTCATGCCGCGCTCCATACCGCAAACAGCGCGCTGCGCGGCAGCAAGCGGCAGCCGTTGGTGGACTTCACCAAGACCTGTTGCGCGCTGCCGGCGTACTCGCGCCAGTTCACCGCGGTGTCGTCGGGCAGCAGCAGTTCGCCGTCTGTGCGCAGCCCGTGGCGCTGTTCCCAGCGCTGCAGCACTGTGACCACTGCCTGCGCCTGCTCGGGTGTGGCGATGGACCACAACAGGTCCAGATCCGATTGCGCGTGCACATACGCAAGCCCTGTCAGGGCCTGCCATGCGAAGCTGCCGAAGACGCGCGGCTGCAGGGCGTTGGCATTGCACTGGGTCAGCAAGGCCTGCAGTGCAGGCTGCATCGCGGCGGGTGCGGCTGCGATCACGGCATCCAGCGCCAATGGCGCGGTGCTGCGCGCAACCTCGTCCAGGCCGGCGCTCAATGCCAGGCGCTGCTTGCCTTCGTCTGGCGGCAATGGCACGCCCAGCCGCAGGCTGCCGGGTGCCTCGCTGCCATCGCCACGCGCCACCACTGCCGGCAGACCTGCAGCAAACCACTGCTGCAGCCGTGGCTGCGCACCCGGCGTCAGCGCTTGCCAGCGCGCGCCGGGATGCAGCCACACCAGTGCGTGGCGGCCGGGCATGCTCAGCCCTCGCCCGCGGCCACGGCGGCAGCGACATCGCGCGCCAGGGTGCGCCCGCCACGCTGCGCGCCAAGTGCCCGGCGTTGATCGCCATCGCTGGGCGCGGCCAGGGCATCGCCCAGCGCCTGCGCCAGATCGCCGTCCCAGAGCGACTCCACCGCGCCCATGCGCACGTAGTTCTCCACGCCGGGCGCAAACACCGGCGAGCTCTTGCTCAGCGCCTGCAAGGTGTCCACGCTCTGCTTGGTGACGCGCGCCATCGCGCGCAGATCCATCACGCGGATCTGCGCATCCGGCAATGCGTGGATATGGTCGGCCATCAGACCGAACGACAGAAAGCCGCCGCTGACCGATTCGCCATACACCAGCGTGACCAGCCGCGCGCCGCGCTTGCGCGCCAGATCCAGCGTGCGTGCCAGATGCGCGAAATAGCCGTTGATGCCCAGCAGTTCGTCGCGGCGCGCCAGCCGTTGCCCGGCGGTATCGGCCAGCATCACGATCGGCCGCTGCGGATGCGCGCGCGTGCTCGCCAACACGGTCGCCGCCAGTGCCAGCGCGTGGTCCACGCCGACTTCCAGCTTGTTGGCGGTGCCGATCACGGTGACCTCGCCTGCGGCCGTGGTGGCACTGCCGGTGAGCACATCGTCGTTGCGGGCGATGGCGTGGCCGAGCGGAAACAGCTGGTCCAGCAGTTGGCTCAGTTCCATGGCGTGCTCCGGTCGGCGGTGGCGGCGAGGAAGGCGTCGGTGTCCAGCAGCGGCAGGCGCTGCGCCTCGACAATGCCCTGCCGCTGCCAGATCTCCAGGCCGTCGCGGCAATCACCGTAGGCGGCGATGCGCGCGGCCAACTGCTGCTGTGCAAGTTCCAGCGCCTGCAATGCGGCCTCGCCTTCCGGCTCTGCCAGCGTGTCCAGTGCCTGCACGGCGGCATCGACGAATGCGGCGATGCGGTCGGCCACCAGCGTCTGCGCCTCGCCCAGCAGATAGCGGTGCTTGCCGCCGGTGACGCGCCACACCAGGGCGCGATCGCGCGCGTCGAACTCCTCCACACCCCGCACGGTTTCGATCACGTCCGGGCCGGACAGCGACAGGCGGCCTTCTTCGGACATGATCACCGCGCTGCAGCAGCGCGCCACGATGCCCATGCCGCCGAAAGCGCCGTTGCCGCTGCCGATCAAGGCCAGCACCGGCACGCCGGCGGCGCGCGTGTTCAAGGTGGCCCGCATGATTTCGGAGATGGCGATCAGGCCGGCGTTGGCTTCATGCAGACGCACGCCACCGGTGTCGAGCAGCAACATCACCGCCGCCGGTTGCGTAGCGGTGGCGCGTTCGAGCAGACCGGTGAGCTTGGCACCGTGCACCTCGCCGACGCCGCCGCCCATGAAGGCGCCTTGCTGCGCGGCGATCAGCACGTTACGCCCACGCAGCGTGCCTTCGCCGACAACGATGCCGTCATCGAAGGCGCCGGGCGTGTCCAACTGGGCCAGATGCGGGCTGATCAGGCGACGACGCGGACCGACGAATTCGCGGAAGCTGCCGGCATCCAGCACGCCATCGATGCGCTCGCGCGCATCGGCCTCGTAATAGCTGCGCTCGGCCATGGGAATGGTGGTGCTCATACGTATCTCCCAACAACAAGCGTAGGAGCGCACCCGGGCGCGACTGAAGCGTTACCGGGAAAGCCCGTCGCGCCCTGGTGCGCTCCTACGAGATTGCTGCGGTCGGCACTATCGACAGTGGTGCTCCCGACGACGCGCGTAGGAGCGCACCTGGGCGCGACTGCAGCGTTACCGGGAAAGCCCGTCGCGCCCTGGTGCGCTCCTACGGAATTGCTGTGGTGTGCCAGTTCGTTGTGGCAGCGCTCGGCACTATCGACAGTGGTGCTCCCAACGACGCGCGTAGGAGCGCACCCGGGCGCGACTGCGGCGTTACCGGGAATGCCCGTCGCGCCCTGGTGCGCTCCTACGGGGTGAGAGGGGTGGCTCATGCGGCGGCTCCCTGCAGGACGTCCAGCGCCTGCTCCAGGCGCAGGCTCACCACCGCTGGCGTGGCGCCGACATCGTTGATGCTGATGCGCACATCGCGCAGCGGATGGCGCGCGGCGAAATCGTCCAGCACCGCCTGCCAGATGGTGCCGAACCCGCGCGCGGCGGTGAGGATCTCGATCTCCATCGCGCCGTCCAGCGGCACGCGCTCGACCAGCACTTCCAGGTTGCCGGAGGCGACCACGCCGACCAGCGCATGGTCCAGCCCGGCGCGTGCGCCATGCTGACCATCGAAGCGATACCGCAGGGTTTCCATGCTGTGCCCCTACCAGTTGCGAAAACGTTTCGGCGGGTCGTACAACCCACCGGACCAGCGCACCAGGTCCTTGACCGTGCGCGCGGCGAGCAGGTCGCGCGTGGCATCGCGTGGACGGATGCCCAAGTCTTCCGGCCGCTTGATGACGCCGCGATCGCGCAGGTTTTCCACCGCGCGCTTGTCGCGGCCCAGGCCGACGGCGGTGTAACCGGACACGCCACGGATGGCCTGCTCGCGCTCTTCGGCGCTGCGGCACAGCAACAGGTTGGCGATGCCTTCCTCGGTCAGCACGTGGCTGACGTCGTCGCCGTAGATCATCACCGGCGGCAGCGGCATGTTGGCGCGCTCGGCCAGCTCCCAGGCATCGAGCCTGTCGACGAAGGCCGGCGCCATGTGCTCGCGGAAGGTTTCCACCATCTGCACCACCAGCTTGCGTCCGCGCGGCATCTCGCCGGGGCGCGCCGCCTCGCGCCCGGCCTTGAGCCAGGCGTCGCTGGCGTGCCGGCGGCCGCGCGCATCCGAGCCCATGTTGGGCGCGCCGCCGAAACCGGCGATGCGGTCGCGCGTGGCGGTGGAGCTGTTGCCCTGCAGATCGATCTGCAGGGTGGAGCCGATGAACATGTCGCAGGCATACAAACCAGCTGTCTGCGACAACGCCCGATTGGAGCGCATGCTGCCGTCGGCGCCGGTAAAGAAGATGTCCGGGCGCGCGGCGATATAGGCCTCCATGCCCAGTTCCGAACCGAACGAATGCACCGAGTGCACGAAGCCCGATTCGATCGCCGGGATCAGCGCCGGATGCGGATTGAGCGCCCAGTGCCGGCAGATCTTGCCCTTCAGCCCCAGCGATTCGGCATAGGTGGGCAGCAGCAATTCGATCGCGGCAGTGTCGAAGCCGATGCCGTGGTTGAGCCGGTCCACGCCGTACTCGGCGTAGATGCCCTTGATCGCCATCATCGCCATCAGCACCTGGATCTCGGAGATCTGCGCCGGGTCGCGGGTGAACAGCGGTTCGATGTAGTTGGGCCTGGGCGCCTGGGTGACGAAGTCCACCCAGTCGGCCGGGATGTCCACGCGCGGCAGCGTGTCGACGATCTCGTTGACCTGCGCAATCACGATGCCGCCCTTGAACGCGGTGGCCTCCACGATCACCGGGGTGTCTTCGGTGTTCGGGCCGGTGTAGAGATTGCCGTGGCGGTCGGCGGCCTGCGCGGTGACCAGCGCGATGCGCGGGGTCAGGTCGATGAAATAGCGGCCGAACAATTCCAGGTAGGTGTGGATGGCGCCGATCTCGATGCGGCCCTCGCCAACCAGCCCGGCCAGGCGCGCGGCCTGCGGGCCGGAGAACGAGAAATCCAGCCGCTTGGCGATGCCGCGCTCGAACACGTCCAGATGCGCGGGCAGCGACAACACCGATTGCACCATGTGCAGGTCGTGCACGCGCGCCGGGTCCACCTCGGTGAGGCAGCGCGCCAGGAAGTCGGCCTGCTTCTGGTTGTTGCCTTCCAGGCAGACGCGGTCGCCGGGTTCGATCACCGCCTCCAGCAGCGCCACCACATCGTCGGCGGCCACTACGCGCCCCTGCGGCGCCAGGGCTGCGGCGCGATGCAGGCGCTGGCGCCGGCTTTCGGCCTGGGTGTCCCACTGTCGACTCATGCGTCTGCCTCACCGGGCCGGGCCCGTAATGTCGAAGTAATTACATCGTAATTATGGAGACCAGCTGTGTCTAGCCGCGTTGCAGCATGGGCGGCAGGGATGTCCAGGCCGGTCAGCCGGGCGACAGGCAGGCGCTTGCGGACCAGCACACTTCGATATATCTTTTCGCCATACTTCGATATATCGAATGACGATGCGCTCCCACCACGACGACCTGCCGAGCGAGCTCGATCCATCTGCGGCGCCCAGTGCGACGCGCCGCGGCGGTGCCGGGCGCGCACGGCCGCTGGAACATGGCGACCTGCGCTTGCTGCTGCTGGCGCTGATCGAGCAACAGCCGCGCCACGGTTATGAGTTGATGCGGCAGATCACTGCGCTGTTCAAAGGCCTGTACACGCCCAGTGCGGGCGCCATTTATCCAGCGCTGGCGCAGCTCGAAGCCGATGGCTGGGTGCAGACCGCGCTGGACGAAGGACGCAAGCGCTATCAGGTCACAACCTCCGGCCGCACGCATGCGGCGCAGCACCGCGACGCACTGGATGCGGCGCTGGCCCGCACCCACCGCCGCGCGCGCGAGCTGATTAAGGCACAGACCCCGGCGCCGATTCGAGAGGCCATCCACCGCATCAAGCACGGCCTGTTTGCGCGGCACGGGCAATGGACGGATGCAGAAACCACACGCATTGCCGCGCTACTCAACGCCGCCGCTGACGGCATGGAGCGCGACGACGGCTGAGTACGTCTATCGCCGTGATCCGAAGCCAACCGATACCGGTTTGAATGCGCCTTGCGGCAGTGACGCGTCATCGCGGTGGTTGCGTTGCGCGGCGTCAGTGGCATGCATGAACTGCCGTCCCTGCGCTGTTCCGCGATTTGATCAGCGTGTCGCTGCAAGACATCGACCTTGCTTGTTTGGCAGATGCACGCGGCTTCGCCTGCAACTGCATCCGCCCCTGCGGGGTACCTTCTCCCGATGGGAGAAGGGTGAGCAACAACCGCTTTTTTTCGCCAGTCGGCTAGATCGTCGCATCACCGTTTGCAGTCACTCCCCCGCCGCGCATCTGCGCGCCACATCCAGGAATCGCACTACATGGCCATCCACACCCACACCCAACTCCGCCGCGATCCGCGCCTGCGCTCCGTGCAGGTGGTGCGCTGCGAATCGCTGACGCCGCAGATGCGCCGCATCGTGTTTGGCGGCAGCGAACTTGCCGGCTTTCAGAGCGAGGCACCGGACGATCACGTCAAGCTGTTCTTCCCCAATGCCGATGGCGCCTTCGTGCTGCCGACGATGACGCCGGACGGCCCGCGCTATGCCGAAGGCGCGCTGCCCTCGCCCGGCCGCGATTACACCCCGCGCGCTTTCGATCCGCAAAGCGGCGAGCTGAGCATCGACTTCGTGCTGCACGGCGACGGCGTGGCCTCCAGCTGGGCGGCGCAGGCACAGCCCGGCGACACGCTGAAGATCGGCGGCCCGCGCGGCTCGTTCCTGGTTGCCGACGACTACGACCACTACGTACTGATCGGCGATGAAACCGCGCTGCCCGCGATCGGCCGCTGGCTGGAAGCGATGCCCGCCGACATGCATGCAGAGGTCTTTATCGAAATCGCCGATGCGGCCGAGCGCCAGGAACTGCTCAGCGCCGCCGAGGTGGACGTGTACTGGCTGGAACGCAACGGCTTCGATGCCGCCAGCAGCACGTTGCTGGAAGACAGCCTGCGCGATTACGAGCCGCACGACGGCGACACGTTCTACTGGATCGGTACCGAATCCATGCGCGCGCGTGCGATGCGCAAGTTTCTGGAAGAGCACATGGGCGTGGACAAGGACTCGGTGCGCGCGAAGGGGTACTGGAAGGCGAACCCTGCTGCGGAGTGAGGCGTTGGCGTGCGCCTTGTGGCGGGCGGAGGGTGGAGCTGTCGCGGCCTGGGCCGCTCCTACAAAAGCCGGGCGGTTACGCTCAAGCAAAAGCCCGCCGATTGGCGGGCTTTTGCGTTCCGCACATCGGTGCGATCGCTCGCACCGATGCATCGACTGCGCTGCGACTTACTTGGCAGCAGCAGCGTCACTGGCCTTGGCCTGCAGGGCTTCGGTGGTGATGCGGATCTTCACTTCGTCGCTGACGTTCGGGGCGTACTGGCCCACGCCGAAGTCGGTGCGCTTGATGGTGGTGGTGGCGTCGAAACCGGCGGCCGGCACCTTCTTCATCGGGTGCTCGCCGGCACCGTTGAGGGTGACGTCCAGCACGACCGGCTTGGTCTGATCCTTGATGGTCAGGTCGCCGGTGACGGTCAGCTTGTTGGGGCCGGCCGCTTCGACCTTGGTGCTCTTGAAGGTGGCGGTCGGGAACTTGGCCGCGTCGAAGAAGTCACCGCTCTTCAGGTGCTCGTCGAACTTGGCGGTGAAGCTGTTCAGGCCCGACAGCGGCAGGGTGACCTGCACGGTCGACTTGGTCACGTCGGCCGCGTCGTACACCAGGGTGCCGTCGACATTGCCGAAATGCGCGCTCGGGTTGGAGAAGCCGAAGTGGCTCCACTGCGCGATCACGTCGGTGTGGCTCGGATCCAGCGTGTAGGTGCCGGAGGCCACTTCCACGGCCGGCGCGGTCGAGGCGGCCGGCGCGGCAGCCGGGGCCGGAGTGGTGGCAGCGGCATCGGCCGGTGCGGTGGCGGCCGGGGTGTCGGCAGCCGGTGCGGCGGCGTTGTCGGCCGGCTTGGAACAGGCGGCGATGGCCAGGGTCAGGGCGAGCGGCAGCAACAGTTTGTGGGTGGTCTTCATTGAAACTCCTTGAGATGAGGGACCGCATTGGATCAACGCGGATGGAACAGACGCAGACGGACGAGGACTGCAGGAAAATCGAAACGGGCGCCCGGGGCGGATTGCACAAGGCGCGGTCGTCAGGTGGTGCGGGTGGCGCGCCCCGAAGCCGGAGTGTACGTGGCTCCTGCGTGCCGGAGCGCCGGCTGCGCCCGCCCGACGGTGCGCGCAGCTGCGGTGCCCGCCGCTGTTACTCGATGCGTGCGGCTTCGTCGAAGCTGAGCCGCGGCAGCCGCGGGAACAGCCCGGCCGGATCGCCATAGCCCAGATTGACCAGGAAGTTGGACTTGATCGGCGTGCCGGCAAAGAACGCCGCATCCACCTTGTCATTGTCGAAGCCGGACATCGGGCCGGCATCCAGACCCAGCGCCCGTGCGGCCAGGATCAGGTAGGCGCCCTGCAGCGAGCTGTTACGGAACGCGCCGGACACGCGCATCTCGCGCGAGCCTTCGAACCAGCTCTTGGCGTCGGCATGCGGGAACAGGTACGGCAGTTTTTCGTGGAACTCCTCGTCGGAGCCGATGATCACCGTGACCGGCGCGGCCAGCGTCTTGGTGGCATTGGCCTCGGACAGTGCCGGCTTGAGCTTCTGCTTGCCCTCCGGCGTGGTCACGAACACGAAACGCGCCGGCGACCCGTTGGCGGCGGTCGGGCCCCACTTCAGCAGATCGTAGAGCTCGCGCAGCTGCGCCTCGCTGACCGGCTTGTCGAGAAAGGCGTTTTGCGTGCGGGCGGTGCGAAACAGCTGATCCAGCGCGGCAGCGTCGAGCAAGTCGGACATGGAGACTCCGGGAAGCAAGGGAATGGGCGACAGTAGGGTGCAGCACCGGCGCCAGCGTGAAGACCCGCAGTGTAGAGTGACGCGATTGCGGCAACACACGCTCAATCTGAAACAAATCTATGTCGGATCTGAAACGATGGCGCTGACCTGGGCGGTCAGCGACGGCCGCGCCGGCAATGCACGCCAGGCCGAGGCCTTGGCGCAGGCGCTGCACTCCACGCCGGTCACGGCGCTGCATCTGCAGGCCCGCGCGCCATGGCGTTGGGCCGCACCGCGCGTGTTGCCGGGCGCGCAGGCGGCGTTTGGATCCGGCTTTGCCCGGCAATTGCAGCAGCCGCCGGCGCTGGCGATCGGCTGCGGGCGCCAGGCCGCGCTGGCCACCCGGCTGCTGCGCACGCGCGGCAGCCGGGTGGTGCAACTACTGGATCCGCGCCTGGACCCGCGCCACTGGGATCTGCTGGTCGTGCCCGAGCACGATGCGCTGCGTGGCGCCAACGTGCTCACCCTGCTCGGCAGCCTGCACCCGGTGGACGATGCCTGGCTGGCCGCCGGGCGCACCGCCTTCGCCGCGCTCGGCGCGCTGCCCGGCCCGCGCGTGGCGCTGTTGATCGGTGGCCCCACCGCGCAGCTGCCCTGGACCACCGAAGCGCTTGCGGCGCTGTGCACGCACCTGCGCGCGCAGGTGCTCGCGGCCGGCGGCAGTCTGCTGGTCACCACCTCACGGCGCACGCCACCCGAGGCGATCGCAACGCTGCGCAAGCTGCATGCAGGCCTGCCAGGCCTGCTGTGGTGCGACGAGCGCGACGGGCCCAATCCGTACGCCGGCCTGCTGGGCTGGGCCGATGCGATCGTGGCCAGTGCCGACTCGGTCAACCTGCTCTCCGAAGCCTGCGCCACGCGGGTCCCGGTGGCAGCGGCGTTTGCCGAACAGGCACAAGGCCGGGTGGCGACATATGTGCGGGCACTGCAGGCGCGTGGCCGTCTGTGCGATGCCGGCGATGTTTTCGCAACGCCGCCGCAGCTGCATCCATTGCGCGAAACCCAGCGCATCGCCGCACTGGTGCGTGCGCACCTGCACGTATGATGGTGCCGCCGCCGATGCCACCGGGCAGACACAAGGACGCTGCACTCCCCATGCAACTTGCACACAAACGGCGCGGCTGGCCTGCAACGGCGCTGTTGCTCGTCTCCCTGACGTGCGCACTCCCCGCCTTCGCCGCGCCGGTGTGCACCCCGCACTATCCGACCCCCGCGACGCTGGCGGCGATGTTCGACATGGCCAGGTCCACCCAGCAGGCGCTGGACGCAGTGGACGGTGCGCAGGTCGTGCTGCTGGCACGCGGCGGCCAGGATCTGAGCCGCTATGGGCTGAAACACAGCCATCTGGCCTTCGCGCTGCGCGAGGACGACGGCACCTGGCGGGTGAAACACCTGCTCAATCACTGCAAGTCGGACAACTCCGCGCTGTATCACGAAGGTCTGAGCAACTTCATCGGCGAAACTGCCCTCACTGCCGATCTGCGCGTCGGCGTGCCGGCACCGGCGCTGCAGCAGCAACTGCGCACGTTGCTGCAGGATCCGGCCACGCTGGCACATGCGCTGCACGAGGCGCGCTACAGCATGATCGCCTACCCGTTCTCCACCGATTATCAGAATTCCAACCAGTGGGTGCTCGAAGTGCTGGCGGCGGCATTGGCGGCGACCAGCGCAGCAGAGGCGACAGCTGCACCGGTGAGCGATCGACGCAGCGCGCAAGCCTGGCTCAAACGCAATGGCTACCAACCTACCCGCCTGCACCTGGACCTGAGCAAGCGCATCGGCGCCCGTTTCTTCGTCGCCAATGCCGCAGTGACCGACCATCCCGCCAGCGAGCGCATCTCCGGCAATTATTCGGTGATCACGGTCGAGTCGGTGTTCGATTTCCTGCAGCAGCAACAGATGCTGCAGCAGGACCAGTCCATTCCACACAGCGTTGCCACGCACGGAGCATCTCCATGAACATCCCTCTTCGATCTGCCGGCCTTGGGCTGCTGCTGGCCATCTCGTTTGGCCAGCCGATGCAGGCCCATGCGGGCCTGACCACGATCACCCGTGGCGATGCCTCGGCGATGTCGGCGATCCTGGTGATCTCCGCGCCGTATTTCGTGTCGTTGGCGCTGGGCCATAGTGCGATCGCAGGCTCGGAAGCCTTGAGCGACGCATCGCACAAGGCCTCGGCCGGGCCGTTGCCGCCGATGCGGGTGAAGTCGGTGGAAAAAAAGACTGACGGCGGCTGCCAGGTGCAGTTGCAGGATCCGGCGAACGCCGAGAACACCGCGCTGCTGCGCTGGCCGGCCCGCCAGGACGACCCGACTGCGGGCTTTCGCGTTGGCGAGACGGTGACCTTCCAGCCGAGCCCGGCCGGTGCGGGCTGGACGGTGCAATCGCCACGAGGCCAGGCGCTGGCATTCGTGCCGACCGCGGAATCTGCCGCGCAGAACAGCAGCACCACCTGGTGATGCAGGGGAGCCGCTTGCAGACGCTGTCGACCAGGATGGCGCGTCACTGACGCACCGTTTGCGGATACGGTGCCACGTGCCGTGCGCGCAGAGGCATCTTCCACTGTCTGCCGAACTGCCTGCGCGATGGTTTGTTGATCCTCAACGACGCGTACGGCCACGTGCAGTTGCAGAGCCCTGGCGCGCCGATGCCTGGCACGCATGTACGCACGCAGGTAATTGCCAGCGCGCTGATCGCGCCGTAATCGGCAACGCTGTACACGCAAATTGCCTGATGACCCGCCGGCATGCGCTCGAACGGCAGCGCGGCGCTCACGCATCACGCGGTTGCGCGAGCACGAGCGATCCGCAGCGCGTCACTCACCAATGCTGGCGGCCATGCGTGACCGGCATGCTGGTTGAACCAGCAGCACGCGGCCGTGTCGTGCATACGCATTGGCGCATTGGCGCACTGGCCCGCATGCGCCAACGCGCGGATAATCCGCGCTGTTCTGTCACTACCGCACCGTCATGTCCAGCACCGCGCCGACGCCGTTCGCCCCACTCACCGCGCGCGCATTGGCGTGGGCGGTCCTGGCCATGGGCGCGGTGGTGCTGTTGTCCAATATCCTGGTGCAGTACCCGATCAACGATTGGCTGACCTGGGGTGCGTTCTCGTATCCGCTGGCGTTTCTAGTGAGCAACCTGATCAATCGGCGCTTCGGCCCGCGCGCGGCGCGCAAGGTCGCCTGGTGCGGCTTTGCACTGGCGGTGGTGTTGTCGCTCTGGCTGGCCACCCCGCGCATCGCGGCGGCCTCGTGCACCGCCTTCATCGCTGCGCAGCTGCTGGATATCAGCGTGTTCGACCGGCTGCGCAGTGGCAATTGGTGGCGCGCGCCGATCGTGGCCACCACCTGCAGCGCCACGCTGGATACCACGATCTTCTGGAGCATCGCCTTTGCCGGCGCTGGACTGCCATGGATCAGCTGGGCGGCCGGCGACCTGGCGGTGAAGCTGGGCATGGGCGTGTTCCTGCTTGGCCCGTTCCGCGCACTGCTGTGGCGCAGTGCGCCGCGACCGCAGGGCTGACCGGCTCGCCTGCGCACCGGGGATCAGGCCAACACCAGGCGCGGTGCAGGGACGCTATTCCAGCGCACCCGCGTTTCTGCCGACCCGGCCTGGGCACCGCACGCGTCTCACCTTGCAACGCCAGCTACCGGCCACTCAAGGCGGTAGCGTTGCCACGTCCTTGCCGAGCGGAAACTCCAGCCCTTGCGCGTGCGCGGTAGTGAAGATGCTGTGCCGTGCCTGCTCGATCGCGGGCGTTGGTGGGATCAGCCGCGGCCGGCGATCCAGGGTGCAACTCAGGCCCGCTTCCACCAAGGTGGCATGCGCCTGGTGCAGCGGTGCGGCACGCTCGGCCGGCAGCCACTGCGCCTGCACCAACACATCGATCAAGGCGGGCGTGGCGCAGGCCAGCAGCAACTCAGGGTGCTGTGCAGCCTGGCCGAGCACGCCGGCCTGCAGGACGAATTCTAGATCGACCAAGCCGCCGGCGCCCTGCTTGAGATCCAGCCGCCCCGCATCGCTGCGATCCAGTTCGCTGCGCATGCGCGCGCGCATCTTGCGCACGTCCTCGTGCAGCACGGCGGTGTCGCGCACGCGTGTCAGCGTGTCGGCACGCACCTGTGCGAAGGCCGCGCACAGCGCCGCATCGCCGGCCACCGCACGTGCACGCACCAGCGCCTGATGCTCCCAGGTCCAGGCGCGCTCGCGCTGGTAGTCGCGGTAACTGGCCAGCGATGACACCAACGCGCCCTTGCCACCATCCGGGCGCAGCCGCACATCGATCTCGTAGAGACGCCCGGCGCCGGTTTCGGCGGCCAGCAGTGTCATCACCTTCTGCGCCAGCCGCGCAAACCAGCGCCCGGCTTCCAGCGCTCGCTTGCCATCGGAAGCTTCCACCTCGCGTGGATGGTCGTAGAGGAACACCAGATCCAGGTCCGAGCCGAAGCCCAGCTCCAGGCCGCCCAGGCTGCCGTAACCGATGATGGCGAATGCCCCGCCCGGCACCTGCCCGTGCGCGGCGATCAGTTCGCGGCGCGCCAGCTGCAGCACCGTCTGCACCACCACTTCGGCCAGCCAAGCCAGTTGCTGGGTGCTGTCCACCGCCTGCTGGCGGCCATCGAGCGTGGCCAGCGCAATGCGAAAGCTCAAGGCGAGCCGACGCTCGTTGAGTTCGCGCAGCGCCGCTTCGGTGTCCTCGATCTGCAAGGTGTCCAGGCACGCAGCGTGCAACGCGTCGCGGTCGGGCAACGGACCGCTGATGCGGGTGTCGAGCAGTTCGTCCAGCAACAGCGGATGCGCAGCCAGGCGCTCGGCCAGCAAGGCGCTGCGCGAGAGCACATCGACCAGGCGTGCGAGCGCGCTGGGTTGTTCGTCCAGCAAGGCCAGGTAACTGGTGCGGCGCAAGGTGGATTGCAGCAGGCCGAGCATGCGGCGCACGGCGGCATCCGGCTGGCTGGCGCGGGTGGCCGCATGCAGCAGCGCCGGCATGACGCGGTCCAGCCGCGCGCTTGCGGTATCGGAGAGCGCACGCACGCCGGAGGACTGCGCAAAATCGGCCAGCACCTGATGCGCACCGGCTGGATCATGCAATCCGATGCCGGCCAGCGGCGCGGCATCGCCTTCCGGCAAGGCGCGCCAGTAGTCGGCAAGTGCGTCGGGGGCGGTGGCGCGCACGCGCGGTGCCAGCAGCTCGGCAAATTCGGCGGCAACGCGCGCGCGTTGCGGGGCGAGTGCCTGCAGCAATGTCGGCCAATCCGCATAACCCAGGCCCAGCGCGATGCGTTCGCGATCCAGCGGCGCCTGCGGCAAGGCATGGGTCTGTGCATCGCGCAACATCTGCAGACGATTTTCCAACCGGCGCAAGAAGCGATACGCCTCGGTCAATGCATGCCCGTTGTCCGCATCGATCTGGCCGGCCTCCACCAGCGCCTGCAAGGCAGGCAGCAGGCGACGCTCGCGCAGGCTCGGTTCGCGCCCACCGCGAATCAGCTGCAGCGATTGCGCCAGGAACTCGATCTCGCGAATGCCGCCTGGCCCGCGCTTGATGTCGTCCAGACGATCGTGGCGGGCGACTTCGGCAGTGATCGCCGCCTTCATCTCGCGCAGGCCGTCCAGTGCGGTGAAGTCCAGATAGCGCCGGTAGACGAAGGGGCGCAGCGTCTCGAGCCAGGCTTCGCCGGCATCGATATCGCCGGCCACCGCGCGCGCCTTGAGCCAGGCATAGCGCTCCCAGTCGCGTCCTTCGCGCTGGAAGTACTGGTCCATGCCGGTGAACGACAAGGCCACCCGCCCGGCCGTGCCGAACGGGCGCAGACGCAGATCCACGCGATGGCTGAATCCATCGGCGGTGGTTTCGTCGAGCAGCTTGGCCAGCTGCTGGCCAAGCCGCGCAAAATATTCCTCCGCTGCCAGCGGGCGGGCACCATCGGACTGGCCGCCCTGCGGATACGCATAGACCAGATCCACATCCGAGGAAAAATTCAGCTCGCCACCACCGAGCTTGCCCAGCCCGAACACCACCAGCCGCTGCACGCTGCCGTCTTCGGCAATCACCTGGCCGTGGCGGTCGCGGAATTGCTGCTCCAACGCCTGCAGCCCACATTGCAGGCAGGTTTCGGCCAGGCGGGTGGCCCCGGCCAGGGTGGCATCGACGCTGTCCAGATCGAGCACGTCGCGCCAGACCAGGCGCGTAGATTCGCCACTGCGGTAGCGCCGCAACTGCGCCGGCCAGGCCTGGGGCTGTGCGGGGTCGAGCACCGGCAGTGGCAACGGCGGTGGATCCGGCTGCGCCAGGTGCTGCAGCAATGCCGGCTGACGCGCCAAGGTATCGAGCGTAAACTCGCTGGCGAGCGCAACCTGTTCGAGTCGCCGAGCGAAGTCATCGCCCGGCCAGGGCTGGTCGGCCGGCACGGCATGACAGACACGCGCCACGGCCCGCTCAATCAGGGCGGTAAGCGCAGGAGACACGGATGAGGTAGGCAGCGACATGCGCCGATTCTGGCATCCCTGCGCGATGGCGGCATGTGTCTACGGTTGATCCAGCGGTGTCTAGGGGCAGCAATGCAACTAGTGGGTTCACCGCCGCACTGCGTGTAGTCCCATCAACATGCGGTCATGTCGACGGGCGTGATGTCCTCACTGGTTGCGGGCTCCTTGGCGGCTTGTTTGAAGTCTCGTTTTTTAGGCGTTGTGTCTGAAGGGGACTCAGCAGTGTGGATAGATCAGTTGCGGAGCGGTTGGTCTGTGGACTTGGTGCAGGGCCCTTGCCCGCCCACCCTCGCGGGACACGCCGCAAGTACGTCCATGTAGGCTCTTACGCGGCATCCATGCCGCGTAAGGTCCCGCGACGGTAGGCGGGCAAGGACCTAGCGAGATGGTCGGTGTGCATGGTTGCAAACGGTGCATGCGGTGCACGACGTGCGCTGGTTGGATCACTCGGCGTTCGCCCAACTTTTATCATTTCTCCATCGCAAGCCGAGCGGCAGGCAGGCCTCCAACACGCACCCTGTAAACGTCTCGTCTGCCACGCAGGCCGAGTTACACGCTTTCAGGAAAGCAGCCGACCAACTGTCTGGTTCGGTGGCCTCGCCGGTTGCGGGACCGTGTGGCGGCATGGATGCCGCCACCGAGCCCCCAGGGATGGGTTCACGGCGTGTCCCGCAAGCGGTGAGGCCACCGCGCACTCGACGAGATGAGCTTTTGATTCAGGCATTGGATCGCAGTTAAAGAGGTCACCGTTCTAAATCTCGATTGCTTTAGGCGTTGCTTCTTGAGCGCCTGACAATGCGGACAGATCAGTTGCGGAGCGGTTGATCTGTGGACTTGGTACAGGGCCCTTGCCCGCCCACCATCGCAGGACACGCCGCAAGTACCTCCGTGTAGGCTCTTACGCGGCATCCATGCCGCGTCAGGTCCCGCGACGGTGGGCGGGCAAGGACCAGTCAAGCTGGTCGGTGTGTGTGGCCTTCAAACAACAGCAAACTACAGCACGTGCCAACCCATCACGCCGCATGCGACGCAGCCCAGCAGCACTGCCAGCCACGCACTCCAGCGCGGCGCGTACGCCAGGCCCAGCGCTACCCACAGCGCGGCCACGCTGACAAACCCCAGCCACAACAAGGTACCCACCGTTCCGCCCCAAGCGAGTACGCACAGCAACAGCGCGGCGATCAACAGACAGACAGCCATCGCACGCAGTAACCATCGCTGCATGACCGGCGCAATGCGGCGGCCGGTGAGCTGCTCGTAATGGCGATGCATCGCCACGGCCAGGGCCATCATTGCGGCATGGCAGAGCGCGGTGTCCAGCAGCGCAGCGATCAGCCCATCCATGGCGAATGTCCCAGCAACCAGCTCGCACCGCCCAGCGCAGCGATACCCACGCCCAGCCAGCCCCACATGCGCAATGCACTGCGCGCGCGAAACATCCACAGCACGACGACGGTGTAGATGGCGAAACTCAGCAAGGTCATGCTCAGCACCGAGACCGCAGGCGACACGCCGGCAAACCGCGACAGCAGCTGCGCCAGCACGCTGCAGCAGGTGGAGGTCAGCGCATAGCCGCCGACGCTGGCAGCGAGCACGCGACCGGCAACCGACCAGCGGTAGCGCGTCACCGACGCGGTGCTCGAAGCAGGCTTCACAACACATCCATCGCGGCAGTGGCGCCGCGCCTGGCGCGTGTCGGCACCGGTCGCACCGCGCTGCGATGGGCCCGATATGCCGCGTAAGCAAATGCAATGCCGAAGACGAGCGAGACCAGCTCGACCCCGGCGCGCTGCAGGTCGCCGGCAGCCAGGTACACGCCCAGATGCTGCCCGGTGGTGACCGCATTGAGCAGCGGCAAGCCGACACACAGCAGCGCCGTCATCGCCAGTTGCTCCACCCATGCACGCGCGGGCGGGCGCAGCAGCGCATGCAGCAGCGTGGCTGCCCATACCCACAGGAATGCGTGGATTTCGATCTGGCTGCGGCCGGCCTGCGCGATCGGCACCAGGCGGTTGGCATAAAAATACGCAATGCTCGCCAAGGCGGTTCCCGCAAGCGCGGCGACATTGAGCGCTTCCACCACCCGATAGATGCCGGCGGTGGCCGCGCCGAACTCCTGCTCGCTACGCCGACGCCGCTTGATCGAAAACAGCAAGGTGCCGGTGGCCATCATCAAGGTGCCGGCCAGGCCGCAGATGAAATACAGCCATTTGCTGGTCCAGCCGCCGAACCCGGCCACGTGCAGGGTCTTGATGACTTCTTCCACATCCTGCGCGTGCAGGTCCGTGCGTGCGGCATCCGCGTGCCGCTCCAGCAGCGCGCCGCTGTTCGCGTCGAATACCACGCTGTTGGCTGAGTTGAGCAGGCGCCGCGAGCTGCCGGTCGCGGCCACGCGCGCGATCACCCGCAGCTTGCTGCCGAGTTGATCGGGCCGCTCGATCACCAGCGTTTGCGCAGGCGCAGCGTTGAGCGAGTCTGCTCGCTGCACCAGCTCCGGCAGATAGGCGGGCACGTTGTTGACTGCTGCTTTGTCTGCGCTGGCCGCAGGCATTGCCGGCGACAGAGCATCGGCGTAACGCGTGTAGGCGTCTTCGTCGCTGCCGTACAGCGCGTGCAACGGCGCGGGCATGTAGCTGGTGTAGAAATACGCCAGGCCGGTGTAGACGATCATCAGCAGGAAGGGCAGCGTCAGCACCGCCGTGGCGTTGTGCGCGTCCAGCCACGAGCGCTGGCCCTTGCCCGGGCGGAAGGTAAAGAAATCCAGAAAGATCCGCTTGTGCACGATCACCCCGGATACCAGCGCGATCAGCCCGCACAGCGACACCCAGCCCACCAGCCAATAGCCGGGAATGCCGCCATGTAAGGTGTAGTGGAAGCTCATGAAATGCCGGCCGCCTTCGGTCTGCCGGCCCCACGGAGACGGCAGCAACTCGCCGCTCCCGGGGTCCAGCGCTGCCTGATCCTGGCCCTCTGGTGTCCGCCAGAACAGCGTGAGCGCCTCACCCGGATGCGCGGGCAAGGTGATCCGCCACAGGCGCGCCTGTGGCGCAAGCTGATGCAGCTGCGCCAGTGCACGCGGCACCAGCGCTGCTTCCGGCAGGACCGTCTGCGTACTGGCACTCGGCAAGGCCGGTGTGCCCTGCATCCAACTGGTGATCGGATCGCGAAACACACTGAGCGTGCCGGTCAGGAAGATCGCGCACAGCAACCAGCCACAGCTCAGGCCGCACCAGGTGTGCAGCCAGGCCATGCTTTGGCGAAAGCCTTCTTTCATCCGGCACGCGCCATGCGCCACCGCAGCGCTTGTGCCCGCATCACAGCGCGCCGCGCAGGGTCACCATCACATTGCGCGGCTCGCCGTAATAGCGCCCGTTAACGAAGCTCGACAAGGTGTTGTAGTAGTGCTTGTCAAACACGTTGTTGAGATTGACCGCCACCGACCATTGCCGGTTGACCTGGTACCGCGCCAATGCATTCCAGACCGCACGCCCCTGGATCGGCGCGGTGGCAGTGCCGATCTGCCGATACGCCGCGCTCTGCGCGCTGACACCGCCACCAACGGTGACGTCCTGCAGCACGCCCGGCAGACGATAGGTGGTCCATACCCGCAGCAAATGCTTGGGCGTGTAGCTGTTGAAGGTCTGGCCCTGGCTGCTGACATCCTGCAGGTAGGTGGTGCGGTTGAAGGTGTAACCGGCAAACACGTTCCAGTCGCGCAGCACCTCGCCGCTGACTTCGGCATCGAACCCGCGGCTGCGCACCTTGCCGCTGTCGATGTAGCAGAAATCGTTGTTGCGGCAGGTGGGGCTGGTGGTCAGGTCGGCCTGGGCGCGGTTCTTCTGCTCGATCTGGAACAGCGCAAACGCGCTGTTGATGCGCCCGTCCAGCCACTCACCCTTGATGCCAAGCTCGTAGTTGGCACCCGTCATCGGCTTGAGCATCTCGCCGGCTTCGGTCTGCGCGTTCTGCGGCTGGAAGATGTCCGCATAACTGGCGTAGGCCGACCAGGTCGGGCTCAAGGCGTACAACAGGCCGGCATACGGCGTGACCTGCCCTGTCTCGCGGGTGTGCTCGATCGATTGCGACGGCGACAGCCCGGTGGTGGTGGTGTTCCACAGGGTGTCGTGCCAGCTCACCCGGGTGCCGACGATGGCCCTCAACGGATCAGTCAGCTGCCAGCGCAGTGCGCCGTACAAGCCGAATTCGCGCGAAGTGCCATGCCGGGCCTCGCGTGCATTGGCGAAGATTTCCGCATCGCTGATCGCCCGCACATTGCGCTGCAGATTGAACACGTTGAAGGTCTGGAAGTTGTTCTTGTTGCCGTAGACCGTATCCACGGTGGTTTCGGCGAAGTTGCTGCCGATCACCAACTCGTGCCTGCGCCCCAGTGCATTGAACTGCCCGATCACATTGGCGTCGAAGCCGAAAGCGTGCGCATCGGAAATAGTGCGCGCGGCCAGCAGCGCGCCGGTGCCGTTGGCCGGATTGATCGCGCGGCTGGAGCTGGCATATTTCAGATTGTGCAGCTCGCGCACCTGCACCGCACTGAGCTTGAACACCCAGTCGGCATTGAAGCGATGGTCCAGGTCCAGATACAACCCGCGATTGGACGAGGACTGCCGGTTCCATGCCGCACCCAGATTGGTCTGACGCGGCAGACCGATATCGCGGCCATCGCTGAAACTGGGCAGACCGCCGAAGAACGGCCGGCCTTCCACCTGTTCGTAGCTCACGCCCAGGCTGAGCTGGGTCTGCGGCGAAAACGTGTAGTCGAGCGTGCCGTAATAGGTGGGCGTGCGGCGCGTGACCCCATCGACGAACGAGCGCTGCTCCTGGTAATCGATCACCCCGCGCGCGCGCAATGCGCCATCGGCGCTGAGGTTGGCGCTGCCATCGATCAGCGCGCCGTAGCGATCCCAGCTGCCGCCCTGCACCATCACGCTGACGCCCGGCACATCCAGCGGGCGCTTGCGCACCAGGTTCACCGCGCCACCGGGATTGCCTGCGCCCTGCAGCAGGCCGGCCGCACCGCGCAGCACTTCGGCGCGATCGTAGATGCCCATGTTGGCGCTGTAGTTGCTTGCCCGGCCATACATGCCGCGATTTAGCGGCACGCCGTCGTACTGCACGGTGGTGATGTCGAACCCGCGCGAATAGATGTACTTGCCGCCCTGCGGGCTCTGCACGATGGTGATGCCGGTGGTGCTGGCCAGCGCGTCGTAGACCGAGGTGATGTTCTGCTCGTCCATCAACTGACGGGTGACCACGCTGATCGACTGCGGGATGTCCTTGAGCGCCTGCTCGCCGCGGCCGATGCTGACCGCGCGCGCGGTATAGCTGCCGGTGCCGCTGGTGGTCGCACTGCGGTTGGCCTGCGCGGTCACTTTGATGGTGGGCAGCAGCCACGCGTCCACTTCGCTATTGCTCGTACTCAGCTGCGGCGCGGCGCGCAGCACGTAGCCGCCGGTCTGCAACGGCACGGCCTGCAAGCCGCTGCCCGCCAGCAGCGCAGCCAGGGCGGCCGGTGCGGTGTAGCTGCCATCCAGCCCGGCGGTGGTCTTGCCGTCGGTCTGCGCGGCGGTGAAGCTCAGCAACAGGTTGGCCGAACCGGCCAGTTCACGCAGCGCCGGCGCCAGTGGGCCGGCGGGGATGCGGTAGGCCTGGCGTGCATCCTGCGCGGCAGGCGCGGTCTGGGCGATGGCATCGGGCATGCCCGCACACACGCCCAGGCTGCAGAGCGCAACCGCCACGGCGGCGCCGAGCGGCCGCTGCACGGCCTGCACCAGGGCGTTGCGCTGCAACGACGAAGAGGAAAGTTGGCCGCGGCGGCGGGCAGTGATCGACATGCTGTTCCCACAAAGGTTTGGTGTCGCACTGACACCGTCATTGGGGAGGTGCCACAACTGCGGCGATCGGGCAGCCCGGATGCAAACTTTTTTTGGCGACGTGCCGGCTGGCGGCGCCTCAGCCCTGCCCGGCCGCCTGCACCGTCACCCAGTAACGGCTGCGCCGGCTCACCCGCACCGGCAGCACGCTGGGCAGCATTGCCAGGATGCGGTCGGTGTCGTCCAGCGGAAACACGCCGGAGACGCGCAGGCCGCCCACCTGCGGGTCGCAGCGCAGCAGCCCGGCGCGATAACGGTCAAGTTCGGCGATGAAGGCATCCAGGCGCCACTCGTCGGCGACCAGCTGCCCGCGTACCCAGGCCGCGGCCTGTGCATCGACCGGCGCGATGGCGCCGAGCGCGTCGGCGGTAAACCGACACTGCTCCCCTGCCTGCACGCGCCCGACGGCCTGAGCGGCCGCATGTGGCCGCACCTCCACCGCGCTTTCCAGCACGCTCAGCCGGGTGTCGTGTTCGTCCTGGCGCACGCAAAAGCGCGTGCCCAATGCATGGATATCGCCCTGCGCGGTGCGCACCAGCAGCGGCCGCGCATCGTGACCCGCGCCCAGCGCGTGCGCGGTGGTCACCATGATCTCACCGGCCAGCAACTGCAGCAGCCGCTGCTGCGCGTCGAACCGCACGTCGATGGCGCTGCGCGTGTTGAGGGTGATGCGGCTGCCGTCCTGCAACTGCACCTCGCGGCGCTGGCCGGTCGCGGTGGCGTAATCGGCGGTGGCGCGCTGCCAGCGTTCGGTGCGCGAGGCCAGCACGCCGGTGGCCCCGGCCACCCCGCCCCACAGCAGCAGATTCAGCGCCTTGCGCCGGCCAGATGATGTCTGGCCGTTGCTACCCGCATACGGCGACAGGCTGCGATAGGCCGCCTGCGGGGTCAGCGTCTTCAGCCGCCCGGTCACCGCCTCGATATGCGCCCACGCCCGCGCGTGGTCCGGATGCGCATCGCGCCACTGTTGCCATCGCTGCAGCTGCGCCTCGCTCGCGGTGCCGGACATCAGCAGCGTCAGCCATTGCGCGGCCTGGTCGGCGACCTCGGCGCTGATCGGTTGCCCGCCGGCCAGCGGCGCGCGCTGGCCGGCAGCGGTGCGCGCACGAGGTGAGGCGGCATCAGCCATCCGTGCAGCTCACGCCGACAGGGCGAACAGGCAATGCCGGTTGGCACGCGTGAGGTATTGCTTGACCGAGCTGCTGGACACGCCCAGCCGCTGCGCGATCTGCGCGTAGCTCAGCTCCTGCAGATGCGCCAGCAAAAAGGCTTCCTTCACCTTGGGCGGCAGGCCATCCAGCGCCTGGTCCACCTGCTGCACCGCTTCCAGCGCCAGCAGTTGCAGCTCCGGCGACGGCGCCAATTCCTCCGGCAGCGCAGCCAGCAGTTCCAGGTAGCTGGTTTCCAGCAACTTGCGCCGCTGCCGGTGCGCCATCAGCCGGCGCGCGATGGTGGCCAGGAATGGGCGCGGCTCGCGGATCTCGTCGGCGGCGCCCGCGCTGATCACGCTGATGAAGGTGTCCTGCGCCAGGTCGGCAGCCACGAACGCATCGCCCAGCTTGCGCCGCAGCCAGCCCTGCAGCCAGCCGTGGTGGTCGGTGTACAGGCGCTCCACCTGCTGATGAAGCGCGCCTTGCGTGACCGACACGATGACCTCCTGGACGGCTGGACCCAGGCGGCAAGGCGCCCGGCGATAAATGAGAATTGATCTCATTCTAGCGGAAGCCGGCCATATATGCAGGCGCGGCCGCTGGCCCCCCCATCACGCGGATCGAAAACATGTAGGCGGTTGATGCTCAAAGCGACCCGGCAGTAGCCTGGGCAAGCCTTCAACAACTAGGCGTTTCGCGCGCTGAGCGGAGGCCAAGTGGCTTGACTGGCCAAGCTTCAGGCAATAAAAAAGCCCGCTTGCAGCGAACTGCCAGCGGGCTTTGCTCCCTCCCCCACGTCGGGATGCAGGATCATAGTGCGCGCCCCGAACGCCACTTGCACGCTGCACTGCAAAACAACACCAGGCAGTACAGAACTGGCGCTTTTTCCTTCACACCGCACTGGCGCGCGACGACCTCAGCGCAGCAGATCGGGCTGGGCCTGGTACCACTCCGGTGCACGCAGCAGATGCCATTCCGGGGTCTGGCCGCGCAACCCCACCGCCGCGCTCAACATGCCCCAGCGCGCGAGCAGACTGCCGCTGCGTTGGCTGCCCTGCAAACGCAGGCGCGCATCCACCTGGAAGCGTTGGTTGCGCGCCTGCAAGCGATCGACGATGACGGTGTCGCCCTGCCAATGCACGCGCCCGGTCACCTGCGCCTGGCCTGCATCCACCAGCCGCAGCATCCAGTTCGGAATCGAACGGTCGCGCGCGTACAGCGCCATCAGGAACGCCAGATCGCGCACCTGGATGCGCACGCGTCCATCCACGCCGACCGGCTGGTGCCATTGCATGCGGGTGTCTTCCAGCACGATGCGCGCCCACCAGCCATCGCGGCGCTGACCATCCGGCCCGGTGAATCCGATATTGCGCAGCTGGATGGTGCTGGCGTCGAGGCGAAAGTTTTCCGCACGCAGATCGCCGCGCTGCAAGCGCAGATCCGCATCCACATCGCCACGCAGTGCCAGGCCGGCAAACTGCAGCCGCGCCGCACGTGCACCGATACGCAGGCCGCCCTTACCGATACGCCCACCGGGTTCGATCTGCAGATCGCCACTGAGCACACCATTGCCGCCATCGAAACGCAGTTGCTGCTGCGGCAGATAGCGGTTGTAGGCACGCAGATCCGGCACGCGCGCATTGGCGAACACCAGATGCGCGCGCGTGGCGTCACGCAGCGTGGCCAGATTGCGTGCATCGGCGCGCGTCTGCAGATCCAGACGCAGATCCCTGCCCTGCACGAATGGACGCGTGGGCGCATCGGTGTGCGCAATGGAGAACTGCTGCATCTGCAAGGCAAGTGCCGGCAGCAGCTGCCCGTTCGCATCG
This sequence comes from Xanthomonas sp. NCPPB 1826, assembly GCF_056725285.1. Lineage (NCBI taxonomy): Bacteria > Pseudomonadati > Pseudomonadota > Gammaproteobacteria > Lysobacterales > Lysobacteraceae > Xanthomonas > Xanthomonas sp. NCPPB 1826. The sequence goes on along the minus strand of NZ_CM161521.1, from coordinate 714,520 downwards.
GCGCTCACCCGCAGGTCGGCGCTGGCCTGCCCATCGATCGCATGCCCCATCACGCCGACATGCGCACGCACGTGCGGCACCTGCAGGCGACTGCCGGCACCGAGCTGGCCGCGATCGATGCGCAGATCCGCATCCACCAGCCCGTCGCCGTCCAGCGTCAGCCAGTCCACGTCCGGGAACAGCGCCGGAATCCAGCTCAGCGAGGACAGTTGCCAGTGCAGGCGCGCATGCCCGGAGGTACGCGGCAGCAGGCTGCGCATCGATTGCAGCGGCAGCTGCCGGCCTTGCACGCGCAGATCCGCATCCAGGGTCAGCCCGGCATCGGCCGGCTCGGGCATGCTCACCTGCAGGCGCATGTCCTGATCCACCTGCAGTTGCGCTGCAAGCTCGCCCAGCAGGGCGGCCGGCGTGCGCGTGCTGTCGTGCAGGGGTGCGCGCCATTGCAGCTGGCTGCCGGGCTGCAAGGCGCCACGTATCCAGCGCAACTGCCCATCCGCACGCCCGGTGCCGGCGCGTGTGGCGAGCGTGTGGCGCCCCTGCGCATTGCGTACGACATCCAGTGCCGCAGTGTCGCCATGCACGCTCACCTGCGCATCGGCAAGCTGCAGCATGGCCAGCCCACGTGCCTGCTCCGGCGCATGCCGCGCGATGCTGGCTTCGATGCGCAGCTGGCCGTTGCGCAGCACTTCGCTGTCACCCCAGCGCATGCGTGCGTTGTCGAAGCTCGCCTGCGAGGGAAACACTTCCATCGGCCCGCCACGCAACTGCTTGAACAGGCCGAGCTGCAGCTGACCATCGCCTTCGATCCGCAGCTGACGCAGCGTCACTGCCTGCACTTGATCGGCGACGATGCGGTCGAACTGCAGGGTCCAGGCCGGAGCGGTCGATGCGGGACCTGCGGGTGCGCCAGCGGCATTGGCGACCCCAGAGGATGGCGGCACGCGGGCGGCTGCGCCGGTCGTCCGTGCGGGCGGCTGCGTGCTCGCCGCGACGTCTGGGGTGCGTGCGGGTGGCTTGTCCTGCGCGGTCGTTGGCGGCGGCGTACCGGCTGCGTCAGCCGCTGGCGCGGCAGCCACCTGCGTGTTCGGCGCTGTCGCCGGTGCTGGCGTCGCCACGGTAACGGCTGTGGGTACAGCCGCCTGCATGCCGCCGCGCACCCCGTGCGCATGCAGCTCCGGCACCAGCAACTGCCGATGCAGCAACGGCAACAGCTGCACCTGCCCGCTCATGCGCTGCGCGCTGACGTTCCAGCGGGTGCGTGTGGAGCGGCCTTGCAACTCCACCTTCCACAGCGTCAGCCGGCCCGGCCACCAGGTCACTGCCGGGCCCCAGTGCATGGTGAACCTGTCCGGCTTGCGATTGAGCGCGGCCGGCCCGAGTGGCGTGTTGAGCAACAGGTTGCCGAGCAGCAGATAGCTTGCGTACACCACCAATAACGCCAGCAACGGCCAACGCACCAGGCGGGGCAAGGTTTGCCAGCGGGCGCGAACAGGCATCGTCATGACGGCAGGCTCCTGAAGACCGCGCACGCGGCGTGGCGCAGTGTGCCAAGGAAACCGTGAGCGCGGTGCGCAGCGGCGATTGCGGCTGGGCAACGGCAGGCTGCCCGGTGTGCAGTGGATGTCCTACACGCCAGGCAGTGCGCGCACGCCTCGTCGAAGACGGCAAAGCTGGCCGCTTTACGCAAGCCTCAGACCCCGAACCGCTTACTTCGCCTTCGATACCGCCGGCAACAACCCCGGCTGCGCGTCGTACCACTCGCGCGCGCCGGCCAGATGCCACTGGCGCTGCTTGCCATCGAGTTCGATCCCGGCGCCCAGCACGCCCCAGCGCAGATACAGATCGCCGCGCCGCTGCTCATCGTTCAAGGCCAGCCTTGCACGCAGCGACAGCCGCGCATTCTCCGCATGCAGGTCGTCGATCAGCAACTGCTGCTTGCGCCAACGCACCCTGCCGGTGGCGTCGAGCTCGCCCGAATCCAGCAAGCCCAGTACCCAGCGCGGATAATCGGCACGTTGCGCAAACACCGACAGCAGCGGCGCGACATCGCGCATGCGGATCGCCGCATCGGCATCCACCTGGAACGGTGCGCTGGCCTGGATGGTGCCGGCACCCACCTGCATCTGCCCCCACCAGTTGGCATCGCTGCTGTCGTTGCCCACACGCATATTGCGCAGGCGTATGCGCGTGCCGCTGAGGTCAAAGAACTTGTTCTTGAAATCGGCACGCTGCAGCTGCGCCTGCAATTCGGCATCGCCACGCATCTGCACGCCGGCCAGCGCCAAATGCGCGCCCTGCCCGCGCAGGTTGGCGTGACCGCTGCCCACATCGCCAGCGGCATTGAGCGCCACATCGCCGGTCAGGCTGCCGCTGCCGCCGAGCAGGCGCACGTTCTTGCCCGGCAGGTACCGGTTGTAGACGGTGAGATCGGGAACGCGCGCATCGCTGAAACGCAGCTGCGCCTTGAGCGTGTCGCGCAGGCGCGCCAGTTCGGCATCGCCATGCATGGCCAACTGCAGATCGCGGCCGTCCAGCAGGATCTGCCTGGGCGCATCGCGCGGTGCGGCCTTGAAGGTGGGGATGCTCACCTCCAGATGCGCCTGCGGCGTGGCGGCATCGTCGATGCGTCCATGCGCTTTGGCGATACCGGCCAGCCGCGTATCGAACACCTGCGCCACCGCCTCCACACGCGGAATCTCCAGGCTGCTGCCGCTGGCGAGCCGCCCCTGCGCCAAGCGCAGATCGGCCTCGACCAGGCCGCCGCCTGCGAGCTGGAACCAGGGCTTGCGCACGAACAGCTCGGCAATCCAGTTCAGCGATTCGAACTGCCAGCGCCCACGCACCTGCCCGGACAGGCGCGGCAGCACCTGCGCAGGATCCTGCAAGGGAATGCTGCGCCCGGCGATGCGCAGATCGGCCTGCAGTTCGCTGCCCGTCTTCTCGTCGCGCGGCAGGCGTGCCTGCACACGGATGTCGCGCGCCACGTCCAGCTGCAGCGCCAGCATGCCGCGGTCGGTCGCGCCGACGCCGGCCATCAACGGCAGACGCCAGACCGCATGGCTGCCCTCCTGCAGGGTGCCGCGATCCAGCGTGATGTCGGCCTCCACCCGCGCCGCGGACGGCCCGCTGCGGATGTCCACGTGCGGCGCGCCGGTGTCGATCTTCAACGCCACGGTCGCCGCCTTCAGCTGCAGGCGCGCGTGGGTGATGCCGAGCTTGCGCAGGCCCGGCGCCTGGTCGCGGTAGTGGCGCGGAAACTGGAATTGCGCATCCAGCTGCGCGCCATTGAACACCTGCACCCCGTCATAGCTGACCACCGCATCGCGAAAACCCGCTTCGGAGGGAAACAGCTCCGACGGGCCGCCCTTGAGCTGCTTGAGGAAGCCGACGCTGCCGTGGCCCTGCCCGGCGATCAGCAGCTTGCCCAGGCGCGCACTGCGGATGCTGCTGCTGGTGATCGCATCGAAACGCAGCGTCCAGCCCTGATCGCCGCGCGGCGGTGGTGGAATCGGCGTGTCGGAGGTTTCCACTTCCGCTTCCAGGCCGGTGGCATGCAGCCAGGGCAGGCGCACCTCGCGCCGCAACAGCGGCAGCAAGGCCACGCGCGCATTGGCGCGGTCGGCGTGAAACACGTACACGGTGCGGTTGGCCTGCCCGCGCATGCGCACGTTCCAGGCCATCACCTGCCCCGGAAACACGGTCAGTGCCGGGCCGGTCTGCATGGTGAATTTATGCGGCTGCCGATTGGTGACCGCATCGAACAACGGCGTGTTGAGAAACAGGTTGCCGGCCAGCAGATACAGCGCATACAGCGCCACCAGCACGACCACTGCGATACGCCATGGCCGGGGCCAGCGCTGGAAGCGGTCGCGAAGAGAGGACATGGGCGCAGGCAGAAGTCGAGTCTGCCGCCACTATCCCGGTTGCGCTGGCGGCGAGGCGTGAACATAGCCGCTGGCGCGTCACCGCATCCGCTGCGCGGGAGCTGGGGATGCGCTGACGATTAGTGCCACAGCGCAGCAGTGCACAGGGCTTGCCGGCAGGCGCTCACCAGGCAACCGCAGGCCTGCCAGCGGCAACGCCAACGCCAGGCTCCATACGCAGAAACGAAGGCGGGTGAGGCGTCAATGTATTGCCCCAACCGACCTGCCACGCAACAGTCCGCTTCGCACGCAGTTGAGGCCATCTGCACCGGTGCATTGCACCATGGTCGCAGCGCGGCCGACGCATGCAGCGGCGATAATGGCAGTCCCCTGTCCCGCTGTGCCACCCATGTCCGACGAACGCATCCTGTACGCGCCGCTGCGCGAGCGCCTGGTTTCTGCCGAGGCCGCTGCCGCATTGATCCAGCCCGGCGAGACCGTGGCGATGAGCGGCTTCACCGGCTCCGGTTACCCCAAGGCGGTGCCGATGGCGTTGGCACAGCGCATCGAAGCGGCGCATCTGCAGGGCCAGCCATTCCAGATCAAGCTGATGACCGGCGCATCCACCGCGCCGGAACTGGACGGCGCGCTGGCCAAGGCCGACGGCATCGCCATGCGCATGCCGTTCCAGTCCGACCCGGACGCGCGCCAACGCATCAACGCCGGCACGCTGGACTATATCGACATCCATCTCAGCCACGTCGCCCAGCACGTGTGGTTCGGCTTCTACGGGCAGATCGACACTGCCGTGGTGGAAGTCTCGGCGATCCGCGCCGACGGCAGCCTGGTGCCGTCCACCTCGATCGGCAACAACAAGACCTGGCTGGACCTGGCCAGCAAGGTGATCATCGAAGTCAACGACTGGCAGCCGGCCGGCCTGGATGGCATGCACGACGTGTACTACGGCACTGCGCTGCCGCCGCAGCGCAAGCCGATCCCGTTGATCCACGGCGACGACCGCATCGGCGAGCCTAGCCTGCGCTGCGATCCGGACAAGATCGTGGCAGTGGTGCGTACGCATGGCCCGGACCGCAACAGCCCGTTCGCTGCCGCCGACGACAGCAGCGAACGCATCGCCGAGCACCTGATCGCGTTCCTGCGCCATGAAGTGGACAAGGGCCGGCTGCCGGCCAGCCTGCTGCCGCTGCAATCGGGCGTGGGCAATATTCCCAATGCGGTGCTGGCGGGGCTTGCACGCAGCGGCTTCCGCGACCTGGAAGCGTTCACCGAAGTGATCCAGGACGGCATGCTCGCGCTGCTGCGCGATGGCGTGCTGCGCTACGCCTCGTGCACCGGTTTTGCGCTCAGCCCGGAGGGCAACGAGGAGTTCAAGCGCAATATCGATTTCTACCGGCAGCGCATCATCATGCGCACGCAGGAGATTTCCAATCATCCGGAGCTGGTGCGCCGGCTCGGCTGCATCGGCATGAACGGCATGATCGAGGCCGACCTGTACGGCAACGTCAATTCCACCCACGTGATGGGCAGCCGCATCATGAACGGCATCGGTGGTTCCGGCGACTTTGCCCGCAACGGCTTCCTGTCGATCTTCCTGAGCCCCAGCATCGCCAAGGCCGGCAGCATCTCGTCGATCGTGCCGATGGTCAGCCATGTCGATCACACCGAACACGATGTCTCGGTGATCGTCACCGAACAAGGCCTGGCCGATCTACGCGGCCTCACACCCAAGCAACGCGCACGCCAGTTGCTCGATCACTGCGTACACCCGCGCTACCGCGATGCGCTGGAAGATTATGTGGCGCGCGCCAATCGCGACAGCTATGGCAAGCACACCCCGCATCTGCTGACCGAGGCGCTGTCGTGGCATCAGCGCTGGTTGGAGACGGGGGATATGTTGGGGTGAGCGGGAATCGGGAATCGGGAATCGGCGGTTGTAGCGCAGCGTGACGGTGTTGCTGGAGAGATCGGAGCACGGCCGTCATGCCGGTGTTTAACGCTTCGCGAACTTCATTGCTGGCATCGACATGCTGCGACATCGCGATGTCACGGATGTGGCGGATAACGTTCCTGCCCGCTCGCATTCGGCGGCAGGACGGCTCTCTCCCCCTCCTGCCGCTGGGCGCGACGGGTCACCACTGGGTGGTGTCCAATCCGTCGGGCCGGCTCCCTGCGCCGGCCCGGCGTTCTCGTTCTGGAGCGGCCATCAGCACGCGCGCGCTTGTGTTCATTGCCAGGCTGCTCGAGAGGGGCTTCTCCCTTCTCCCGGCGAGAGAAGGTGGCGCGCAGCGCTGGATGAGGTTACGCGCGAAGCCTCGTGTTCTCACCCCACCGCCTCGCCGATCACGCAGCTTCGGCAACCCGCCTTGCGCGACGTGCGCGTACGGCCGTCGCTAGGCGCTCGAGCACCTGCACCGAGGCGTCCCACCCCAGGCAGCCGTCGGTGATGCTCTGGCCGTAGGTCAGTGCGCAACCCGGCACCAGCTCCTGGCGTCCGCCGACCAGGTGGCTCTCCACCATGACGCCGACGATGCGGGTCTCGCCGCCTTCCAGCTGCGTGGCGATGTCGTCGATGACCTTGGGCTGGTTCTCGGGGTTCTTGCCGCTGTTGGCGTGGCTGGCGTCGATCATCAGGCGCGCCGGCAAGCCGGACGTGTTGAGCACTTGGCTGGCCGCTTCCACATTGGCCGCGTCGAAGTTGGGCTGCTTGCCGCCGCGCAGGATCACGTGGCAATCCGGGTTGCCTGCGGTCGCGGCCACCGCGGTGTGGCCGTCCTTGGTCACGGCCAGGAAATGATGCGGGTGCGAGGCCGCACCCACCGCGTCCACCGCAATCTTGACGTCGCCGCCGGTGCCGTTCTTGAAGCCCACCGGGCACGACAGGCCCGAGGCCATTTCGCGATGCACCTGGCTTTCGGTGGTGCGCGCGCCGATCGCGCCCCAGGCCACCAGGTCGGCGATGTACTGCGGCGAGATGATGTCGAGGAATTCCACACCGGCCGGCAGGCCGAGGTTGTTGATGTCGCGCAGCAGACCGCGCGCCACCCGCAGGCCCTTGTTGATCTGGAAGCTGCCGTCCAGATCCGGATCGTTGATCAGGCCCTTCCAGCCGATGGTGGTGCGCGGCTTTTCGAAGTACACCCGCATGACGATCTCCAGCGCATCGCCGAATTGCTCGCGCAGCGGGCGCAGGCGGTGCGCGTAGTCCATCGCTGCGACCGGATCGTGGATCGAGCAGGGCCCGATCACCACCGCCAGGCGGTCGTCACGGCCATGCAGGATTTCGTGCAGCGCGGCACGCGAATTGGTCACGGTCTCGGAGGCGCGCTCGTCGCAGGGCAGCAGCGACAGCAGCTGCGAGGGAGGGGCAAGGGCTTCGATCTTGCGGATACGCAGGTCATCGGTCACAGGCGGCATAACAGTGTCTCGGTGGGCGGTGTTGCATCAGGGAGCCAGGCGCGGCGGCAACAAAAAAGCCGCCAGTGTGCGCTGGCGGCTTTTCGGGAATGCTGCTGAAGATTTCTTCAGGGTGAGCGCAATCCGTCCTCCGCCAGCGGCATCGGAAAACCGTAGTACCAAAAGTAAAACTGGCTGCGGGGTGCGTTCATTGAGTGCATTGATACCACGCACGTTTGGCCGTTGCCACTGTTTCATCGGCAACGGAACGTTGCAGCGGTGCTCCCGCAGGGTGCCTGCAAGCCGCATGTGTCGCGCCGACCACCGCGGCACACGACAAGCTGCGCGAACCGATACGCGGCATTACCACGCGCGCGTTGGCAGGCCGGGATCGAGCACGGCTTGCCTGCGCAGGTGCCATCGACGATGCATCGCACGCCACGGCGCTATGCCGTGACGTGCGATGCGGCCAGCACCTTCAATCAGAACGTAAACACATATTCCGCCGCCACTTCGCGGCCGATCGGGTTGAACAAGGTGGTGTTGTAGAAGCCGTAACCGTAGAAGCGCTCCTTGTTCTCGTAGCCCACTTCGTTGAACACGTTGTTGACGTAGAAGTTGACCTTGGCGTGGTCGGTGATCCTGTAGCCGGTGCTGAGGTTCCAGTAGATCGCCGGGCCGACGCGGCCGAAGTAGCGCTTGCTGCTCTCGCCCAGATGCACGTTGGCGGTGTCGGTGACCACGCATGCGTCCGAGGCACTGGGTTGGTAGCCGTCGTCGAAGCGCTCGCAGGTGCCCCAGTTGACCGCGCGCATGGAGCCGAGCCGGCGGAAGTACACCGTCCAGTCCCAGGCGCCGCCGTTGTCCCAATGCACGCTGCCCCGCACACGGCTGCGCACGCGTTCGTCGCGGCGGTTTTCATCGCTGTCGGTGCGGTAGATCTGCTCGCGATAGGCCAGCAGGTTGTTGTAGTCCAGCGACAACTGGAAGTTGCCCCAACCCGCGGTGGCAAGCCGGTATTTCAGCGAGGCATCGATGCCCGAGGTTTCCATCTGCGCCAGGTTGATCGGGCCACGCTCGATGCTGGCGATGGTGCCGTCGGCGTTGCGCAGCACGCGCGAGGTGATGGTGTCGCAGTAGCCGGCGCCGCCGGGATTGTTCCAGGCGCCGCCGCTGATGGTGGTGCCGGTGCGGCAGCCGGCTTCGGCCGACAGGATCTCGTCGCGGTCCAGATCCTTGATCATTTCCTCCAGCTCGATGCGGTAGTAATCCACGCTCAGCGACAGGCCCTGCACGATGTCCCACACCACCCCGCCAGTGAACGAGCGGCCGGTTTCCGAGCGCAGATCCGGCGTGCCGCGACGGTTCACGTCCACGGTGTAGTAGATGTTGCTGTTCTCGTCGTTGCAGCCGCCGGTGAGATACGCGCCGGTGGCGATGCAGCGGTACTGGTCGATCACGGTCTGGTTGGTGGAGCTGGGTTCGCCGAGCACGTAATGCATGTCCGGCGCGCGGAAGCTGGTGGCCAGCGTGCTGCGCAACAACAGGCTCTCGACCGGGCGCCATTCCAGACCCGCGCTCCAGGTGGTGTCGCTTTGGGTGCCGACATCGGTCGGAATCGCCGCCGAAGAACGGTAACTGCCGTAGCGATCGTAGCGGCCGGCGACATTGGCGCTCAGCGTCGACAGCAGCGGAATCTGCAATTCCAGCCCGGCCGAACTGCGCATGCGCTCGCCGCCGCCACTGTCCACCACATCGACCGGATAGCACTCGTTGGCGCAGGGGTCGGGCGACAGCTGGTAGCCCTGCTTGGCGACTTCGGCCACGGTGGCGAAGCGGATCGGCCCGGCCCAGCCCTGCACCAGATCGCCGCTCAGGCTGAAGCTGGCCTGGTTCACCCACGAATACGCTGAGTTATGCGATTTGGCGACCAGCTCGTCGTACTCGCTCGAGGACAGCGGCGCATACAGGCGCGCCTGGTTGATCGCATAGATCGGCGTGCCGTCGGCGGCGGTGCCGGTGGGGCTGCCGAGGAAATAATCGGTGGCGCGGGCGGTGTCCACGGTGCGTACGTATTCGTCCACTGTGTAGCGCGAGCGGCCCACGCTCAGCTCCCAGTCGAAGCGGTCGGCCCACACGCCACGCAAGCCGGCGCTCAGGTCCCAGGACTGCTCCTTGTTGTAGTTGGCCAGCCGGTCCCAACCACCGGCCTCGCGCCGGGTGAGCTGCCGGATCGCATACAGCGAGCGGCCGGTGTCGGCGTCCTGGAACGGGCCCAGATACACGTACGGCGGGTCGTAGGTCCAGCGGCCGATACTGCGGTTGGCCGACAGCGTGGCCCAGGCTTCGGTGTGCTCGCCGAACTTCCAGGTGCCGTAGAGATAGGCCGAGTAGTCCTCGCTGCCGGTGACCAGCCCCCAGTCACCGTAGTCGCGGGCCACGCCGCAGTAATCGCCGGCGTTGGTGACCGCCCCGGTGTTCTGGTTGTAGCTCAGCCGCTGCCCGTCGATGAATTCGCCGCCGAAGCGCGCGCAGGTGCCGGCGGGCGGTGCGAGGCGTTCGTTGGTATTGGCATCGACCAGGCTCAGGCCGGTGAACGGGTTGAAGCCGTAGCGGCGGTTCTGCCCGGTCCAGTTGGAATAGGCCATGTCGTCGGAATCGTCCATCTCGGGGCGATCGCGCCCGCTCAACGGATCGCGCCGGGTGGCCTGCAGCGCGTAGGTCAGGCTCCAGTTCTCGCCGGTGCGCCCGCCGGCCCAGGACACGTCGAAGCTGTCGCGGCCGCCTTCGGTGGCAGTGCCGCCGCGCAGCCGTACCTGGTCGCCCTGGTAATCGCGCTTGAGGATCACGTTGACCACGCCGGCCACCGCGTCCGAGCCGTAGATCGCCGAGGCGCCGCCGGTCAGGATGTCGATGCGCTCCACCGCCGCGGACGGGATGTTGCTGTAGTTGGAAAAGTTGCTCTCGCCGCCGTAGGGCAGCGGGTAGTCGGCCACGCGGTGGCCGTTGACCAGCAGCAGGGTGCGGCCCGGGCCCAGGTCGCGCAGGTTGATCGGCGAGGCGTTGGGCGTATGCGAGCCCCATTGCGTGTCGGCCTCCACCGAGCCCTGCTGGTTCATGCTGTTGAGCACGTCGTAGACGGTGGCAAAGCCCTCCTGCTGGATCTGCTGCGCGGAGATGGTGACCACCGGTTGCGCGCCCTCGACCTGCGCGCGCTTGATGCGCGAGCCAGTGACGCTGACCGCGTCCAGGGTGGAGGTGGTGCGCGGTTGCTCCGGCTCGGCCTGCTGGGCCGCCGCCGATGGTGCGATGGCGGCGGTCAGGGCGAGGGACAAGGAAATCGACAAGGCAAGGCGATGGCTGCGGCAGTTCATAAGATCCCCGGGAGAGGCCGGCATGGCCGGCATGGCGTTCCACTGCAACGACGCCTGCGAGCGATGCACCGCATCGCCGCCCCCCTGTCCGATGGCCCCCCGACCGTTCGGCGCAAGCGCCTGCCCAGCGACGCTAGGTTGGCGCTGACATCGATGTCAACACACTGTCATGCAAGTGTGATGGGGTTCGCGATCCACACGATGGCACGCACGTCGACACGGTTGGGGCCGCGAACCGATTGCGCGAACCGCCGGCATCTGCGCCGCGTAGGAGCGCACCCGGGCGCGACTGGGGCATTCCCGGTGAAGCCCCTTCGCGCCCAGGTGTGCTCCTACGGGGTCATGGGGTTTGCGTGGCCATGCAAGCGCCGAGTTCGACAAGGTCGAGGCCGCTAACCGATTGCGCGAACCGGTGGCATCTGCGCAGCGTAGGAGCGCACCCGGGCGCGACTGGGGCATTCCCGGTAAAGCCTCTTCGCGCCCAGGTGCGCTCCTACGAGGTCATGGGATTTGCGTGGATCACGCACGACCAACCGACGACCGCCTCTTGCGGCATCCATCTCATCGCCCACAAAAAAACCCCGCCTTTCGGCGGGGTCCTTTTTGCTGCAACAGCCGAGTGGCGTGGATCAGAAATCCATGCCGCCCATGCCGCCCATGCCACCGCCGGCCGGCATCGCCGGCTCGTCCTTCTTCGGTGCATCGGCCACCATGGCTTCGGTGGTGATCATCAGGCCGGCGATCGAGGCTGCGTTCTGCAGCGCCGAGCGGGTGACCTTGGTCGGATCCAGGATGCCGAACTCGACCATGTCGCCGAACTCGCCGTTGGCCGCGTTGTAGCCGTAGTTGCCGGTGCCTTCCTTGACCTTGTTCAGGATCACGGACGGCTCTTCGCCGGCATTGGCCACGATCTCGCGCAGCGGGGCTTCCATCGCGCGCAGGGCGATCTGGATGCCGTGGGTCTGGTCTTCGTTGGCACCGGTCAGGTTACCGACGGCCACCAGCGCACGCACCAGGGCCACACCGCCGCCCGGGACCACGCCTTCTTCGACGGCTGCACGGGTGGCGTGCAGGGCGTCTTCGACGCGGGCCTTCTTTTCCTTCATTTCGATTTCGGTCGACGCGCCGACCTTGATCACTGCAACGCCACCGGCCAGCTTGGCCACGCGCTCCTGCAGCTTTTCGCGGTCGTAATCGGACGAGGTGTCTTCGATCTGGGTCTTGATCTGGCCAACGCGGGCTTCGATCGTGGCCGAGTCGCCGGCGCCGTCGATGATGGTGGTGTTCTCCTTGGAGACCTGCACCTTCTTGGCACGGCCCAGGTCCTTGATCGTGGCCTTCTCCAGCGCCAGACCCACTTCCTCGGAGATCACGGTGCCGCCGGTCAGCACGGCCATGTCTTCCAGCATCGCCTTGCGACGGTCGCCGAAGCCCGGTGCCTTGACGGCCACGACCTTGACGATGCCACGGATGGTGTTGACCACCAGGGTCGCCAGCGCTTCGCCTTCGACTTCTTCAGCGACGATCAGCAACGGCTTGCCGGCCTTGGCCACGCCTTCCAGCACGGGCAGCAGGTCGCGCACGTTGGAGATCTTCTTGTCGTGCAGCAGGATGAACGGGTCGTCCAGGTCGGCCGACTGGCTCTGCTGGTTGTTGATGAAGTACGGGGACAGGTAGCCGCGATCGAACTGCATGCCCTCGACCACGTCCAGCTCGTTTTCCAGGCCCGAGCCTTCCTCAACGGTGATCACGCCTTCCTTGCCGACCTTCTGCATCGCTTCGGCAATGATGTTGCCGATCGATTCGTCCGAGTTGGCCGAGATGGTGCCGACCTGGGCAATCGCCTTGTCGTCGGTGGTGGGCTTGGAGATGTTCTTCAGCTCGATGACGGCGGCCTTGACGGCCTGGTCGATACCGCGCTTGAGGTCCATCGGGTTCATGCCGGCGGCCACAGCCTTGGCGCCTTCGCGGATCAGGGCCTGGGCCAGCACGGTGGCGGTGGTGGTGCCGTCGCCTGCGTTGTCGTTGGTCTTGGAAGCGACTTCCTTGACCATCTGCGCGCCCATGTTCTCGAACTTGTCAGCCAGTTCGATTTCCTTGGCGACGGAGACGCCGTCCTTGGTGATGGTCGGCGCGCCGAAGCTCTTCTCGAGCACGACGTTGCGGCCCTTCGGGCCCAGGGTGGCCTTGACGGCATTGGCAAGCACGTTGACGCCACGAACCATACGGGTACGTGCGTCTTCACCGAAACGAATGTCTTTAGCAGCCATTTGTATGTAACTCCGGAAATGGGGAATAGGGAATGGGGAATCGGTAGATCAACAGCGTGAATCGGGGCGGGGTGGGATGGCGAAGGGCGTTAGCCGCTTTGCCCATTCCCGATTCCCAACTCCCGATTCCCGGCGCATAGCGCCTGATCAGCCGATGACGGCCAGGATGTCGTCTTCGCGCAGCACCTTGTACTCGACGCCTTCGGACTTGTAGCTGCTGCCGGCGTACTGGCCGTAGATGACCTTGTCGCCGACCTTGACCACCGGCGCGCGCAGGCTGCCGTTGTCCAGGGGCTTGCCGGCGCCGATGGCGACGACTTCACCCTTGGTGGACTTTTCCTTGGCGGAGTCCGGGATCACGATGCCGCCGGCGGAAACTTCGTCGGCTTCGATCGGCTTGACTACAACGCGGTCGTGAAGCGGCTTGATGCTCATAGAGAAAGACCCTCTTAAGTGATTGATTGGTCTGGAAATTATCGGCGATGTTAGCACTCGTATGTGACGACTGCCAGCACAGCGCGCGGAAAAAACCCGACAGAGCGGGTGCGGGCCAGAGATTGTGCTGTGTGGCCAGCTTTCAAGGGCTGGGGGGCAAAAAATTTTCGCCGGGCAGTTCCGTCCCAGGGCCACGACGCGGCCGACACGACCTGGCGCGCATTGCCCGCTGGCGACCAACAGCTGGGGAAGAACCGGGCTGCGCAACAGCCGGCTACGCCTGAGGCCGGCTACCAGGCCACTGGCACGCCGGGCAGTGCGCACCGAGCAGTCGCCGAGCAGCCGCTCTAAAAATGGAACCAGGTTCCACCGATTGTCATGCACACGTTTTACAGTCGGCCACGCATTCCCCGATCACAAGGAGCTGTCGATGAGGTTGCCGTCCCCCGCCCGTGTTTTCCCCTTGCGCTGGTCCCCCAGCTGCACGCTTCCCCTGGCCTGTGCGCTCGCGCTGGCCGTCCCCACCGCCCACGCGGCGGTGTTCATCAACGAACTGCATTACGACGACGCAGGCGCCTCCGGTGACAGCGGCGAAGGGGTGGAAGTAGTGGCCACCGCCGGCGAATCGCTGAGCGGCTACCGCATCTATCTGTACAACGGCAGCACACCGGGCGCGGCGACGGTCTACGCCAATACGGCGGTGCCGGCCGGCAGCCTGGTCAGCTGCGGCAGCCAGGTGCGCGTGGCCACGGTGGGCTACGCCAGCAACGGCGTGCAGAACGGGCCCAACGACGGCGTGGCGCTGGTCGACCCCAACGGCCAGCTGGTGCAGTTCCTCAGTTACGAAGGCGCCATCACCGCCAGCGGCGGCCCTGCCGCCGGCATCACCAGCCAGAACCTGCCGGTCAGCGAAAGCAACAGCAGCGCGGTCGGCAGTTCGCTGCAACTGACCGGCACCGGCAGCAGCGCGGCCAACTTCAGCTGGGCCGGCTCGTCGGCGCAGACCTTTGGCGCGTGCAACCGCGGCCAGAGCTTCAACGGCAGCGGCGGTGGCGGCGAGACCGGCGCAGCACCGACGATCACCAGCACCACCCCGACCCAGGGCGCGACCGGCTTTCCCGCCGCCGGCGACCTGAGCGTGGGCTTCAGCGAGGCGGTGACGCTGAGCAGCGGCGCGTTCGCACTGAGCTGCGCCAGCTCCGGCACGGTGGCGCTGAGCTACCCGACCAGCGGCACCCGCTTCAGCCTGTCCACCAACACCGCCCTGGTCGGTGGCGAGCGCTGCACCCTGGCGATCACCGCCAGCGCCATCCGCGATGCCAGCGGGCTGAGCCCGGCCGCCAACCAGTCCATCGCCTTCACCGTGGCCACCGCCAGCGGCGGCGGCACCGGTTACTACTCGCGGGTCAACACCGCCAATGCCAGCCAGTTGCGCTGTTCGCTGCATACGGTGATCAAGGGCCACACGGTCTATCCGTACAGCGGCTCGGGCACCAGCACCTGGACCATCCTGGAAATGGCCGACGAGGATCCCAACAACAGCGGCCGGATCCTGGACGCCTACCGCAACCGCAGCTACGCCAAGGGCAGCGACCGCGCCGGCACCGGGAGCGGGCTGACCTACAACCGCGAGCACACCTGGCCCAACTCGCTGGGCTTCGGCAGCGCCAGCGGCGACAAGGGGTTGCCGTATGCGCCCTACACCGATACCCACATGCTGTATCTGACCGATACCGCCTTCAACGCCGACCGCGGCAACAAGCCCTACGCGGCCTGCACCAGCAGCTGCGGCGAGCGGGTCACCGAGGTCAACGACGGCAGTGGCGGCGGCAGCGGGCGCTATCCTGGCAATTCCAACTGGGTGCGCACCCCGGATGGCAACGGGGGCACCTTCGAGGTGTGGGGCAAGCGCAAGGGCGACATGGCGCGTGCGGTGATGTACATGGCGATCCGCTACGAAGGCGGTACCGACGCGGCCACCGGGCAGTCCGAGCCGGACCTGGAACTCACCGACGACCGCAGCAAGATCGTGCAGACCTCGGCTTCGCCGGCCTATATGGGCCTGTTGTCCACGCTGCTGGCCTGGCACCAGGCCGACCCGCCGGACGATGCCGAGCGGGCGCGCAACCAGGTGATCTTCAGCTTCCAGGGCAACCGCAACCCGTTCGTGGATCACCCCGAATGGGCGACCTCGAGCCTGTTCACCTCGGCCAAGCCGGCCAGCTGCCAGCTGGCCAATTGATCCGGCCCGGCCCGGCGCCCCAGGCGCCGGGCCGGGAGACGGCCTGCAGCGGCAATCCACATCCCCGCACTACGCCCGCTTACGCCGCTGCAGTGCCATCGCACCCTCGCATGGTCGGCCACCAAGGCGCGGTGTCGCCGGCCAGCCGCCAGGCCCAGCGAACTTAATGCCCTGTTCCGGAATCTGCGGTCGATCCCCCGCAGACAGGGGATTACACTGCGCGGTCACATGAGCGCCTCTTCCCTCCATCTGTTGTTCAGCACCTGCCCGGATGCCGACAGCGCCGAGCGCATTGCGCGCGTGCTGCTCGACGAGCGCCTGGCCGCCTGCGTCACCCAGCTGCCCGGCGTGCAGTCGCTGTACCGCTGGAACGGGGCGATCGAGCGCAGCCAGGAAGTGCAGCTGTTGATCAAGACCTGGGAAGACCGCCTGCCGGACGCCATCGCGCGGCTGCAGGCGCTGCATCCGTATGAACTGCCGGAGGCGATCGCGGTCCAAGCCAGCGCCGGGCTGCCGGCGTATCTCGATTGGGTCCGGGCCGAAACCCGCAAGGAATCCTGACGTCCATGAAGTCTCTGTCCCGCTGGATCGCCCGCTGCGCATTGCTGGCCGTACCCTTGCTCGCCGCGCCGCTGGCGCTGGTGGCGCCCCTGCCCGCGCAGGCCGCGGTCACCGAGGCCGACCTGCTGCCGGTGGATCAGGCCTTTACCCTGAGCGCAACCGCCGACAGCCGCGACAGCATCGCGCTGCGCTGGAAGATCGCGCCGGGCTATTACCTGTATCGCCACCGCATCAGCGTCAAATCCGGGCAAGGCTTTGCCGCCGGCGAGCTGACGCTGCCGGAAGGCGAGAGCAAGCACGACGAGTTCTTCGGCCAGGTGCAGACCTACCGCAAGCAGCTGCAGGCAAGGTTGGCCGGCAAGGCCGATGTCGGGTTGCAGACCGCCGTGCTGCAGGTGCAATACCAGGGCTGCGCCGACGCCGGCGTGTGCTACCCGCCGCAGCGCCGCGAGCTGCGCGTGCGCCTGCCCGATGACTCGGCTCCCGCCGCGACACCCGCCACCCCGCGCGAAAACCTGGGCGCACTGGTGCCGCGCGCACCGGCAGGCCCGCGGCTGTTCGGCAGCACCGGCCAGGCCGCCGGCGTGGACGCACTGCCGCTGCCGGCCGAGCAGGCCTTCACCTTCGAAGCCATCGTCGGCGACGGCAACAGCCTGCTGCTGCGCTTCACCCCCGCGCCCGGCTACTACATCTACCGCGACCGCACCTCGCTGGCGCTGGAAGGCGCCGGCGGCGTGCGTCCCGGGCTGCCGCGCTGGCCGCAGGGCAAGGCGCACCGCGATGAGCACTTCGGCGATGTGGTGGTGTATTTCGACCAGGCCGAAGTCACCTTGCCGCTGCTGCGCGAGCACGCCGAACCGGTCAAGGCGACCCTGGTGGCGACCTTCCAGGGCTGCCAGACCGACGGCATCTGCTACCCGCCGATGACCCGTCGGGTGGCGCTGGAGTTGCCCGCCGGCACGGTGTCGCCACAGAACCAGGCGCAGGCCGCGCCGCTGATGATCTCGCCGCTGCCGGCCGGGCAGCTGCCTGCGGAACCGGCGCCGGCACCGACGCCCGCGGCGACTGCAGCGCCGGCCGCAGATGCCTCGGCCGACAATCCGCAGCGCACCCAGCCGCCACACACCGACAAGGGCTTGCTGGCGATGCTGGTGCTGGCCCTGCTCGGCGGGCTGGTGTTGAACCTGATGCCCTGTGTGCTGCCGATCCTGTCGCTGAAGGTGCTGGGCCTGGCCCACAGCGGCGAGAGCCGCAGCCACGCGCGCAGCCATGCGATCTGGTATTCGCTGGGCGTGCTGGTGTCGTTTGCGGCAATCGGCGCGCTGGTGATCGGCCTGCGCGCGGCCGGCCAGGCGGCCGGCTGGGGCTTCCAGCTGCAGCAGCCGTGGTTTGTCGCGGCGCTGGCCTATCTGATGTTTGCGGTGGGCCTGAGCCTGTCGGGCGTGTTCACGCTGGGCAGCAATCTGGGCGGCATCGGCCAGTCGCTGGCAGCGCGCAATGGCCCACTGGGCGATTTCTTCACCGGCGTGCTGGCCTGCGTGGTGGCCAGCCCCTGCATCGCCCCGTTCATGGGCACCGCACTGGCGTATGCCTTCACCGCCCCGGCGCTGCTGGCGATGCTGGTGTTCCTGGCGCTGGGCCTGGGCCTGGCGCTTCCGTTCCTGCTGATCGGCTTCATCCCCTCGCTGGCGCGGCGCCTGCCCACGCCCGGCGCGTGGATGGAAACGCTCAAGCAGGTGCTGGCGTTCCCGATGTATCTCACTGCGATCTGGCTGCTGTGGGTGCTGGGCAAGCAGCGCGGCGTGGACGCGCTGGCGCTGATGCTGGTCGGCGCCACCCTGCTGGCGCTGGGCCTGTTCTGCTTCGAGCGCAGCCGCTGGAAGAGCCATCGCATCGGCATGGGCCTGGCCGCGGTGATGCTGGTGCTGGCGATCGTGCCGGTGGTCGGGGTCACCCGCCTGCGCCTGCCGGCCGCCACTGCCGCCGAGGGCGTGGTGGCGTTCTCGCCGCAGTTGCTGGACCGCCTGCGCGCCGACAACCGCGTGGTGTTCGTCAACATGACCGCCGACTGGTGCGTGACCTGCAAGGCCAACGAGAAGAACGTGCTGAGCAGCGCCGACTTCCGCGACGCGCTACGCCGCGTCGACGCGGTCTACATGAAAGGCGACTGGACCAACGTCGACCCCAGGATCAGCGCCTTCCTCGACCAGCACCAGGCCGTCGGCGTGCCGCTGTACGTGGTCTACGGCCCCGGCGCACCGCCGGCGGTGCTGCCGACCGTGCTGACCAACGCGATCACCGAGGATGCGTTGCTGCGCGCGGCGCGGTGAAGTGAAGCGCCGCACGTGCAAGCGCGGCGTTTTGTCTTTGGTGTGTCGATCGTGCGCGTGTGCCGCATGAGGCAATGTGTGCAAAGCCGTCGATCAGGGTTGCTCGGCGCAGGGACGGGCGTGGCCTATCCATTGCAGGAGCGACGGGACGCTCAAGTGGGCTGCATGGGCCGGGTCGGCACTGATGCGCATTGTCCGATGCAGAGCGGTCGGGATGGGCACGCAGGCGATCAACCGAAATAAGCCGGCGAAAGCACACACTCTTCAGCCAGACACCTCGGCCGTCACTTCGGCTTGAACAGCTGCCTGATTTTCAAACGGCATGGTGCGATGACGAAGGCATCGAGCATCGACCAGTGCTGACGCAGCTGGATGACGGCGAACAACACCAGCACATCGATGCCGACCATGTTGATCAACAGCACGGCGGACACCAGCTCGCGATTGGACACCAACAGGATCAGGGTGCTCGCTGCAATGAGCGCACCCCATTTCCGTGCGAACGGAGTCGTCAACATGCGACGAATGGATCGCATCTCAGCTGTCTCCACCATGATCCGAAGTCCGCCATGCTCCCGCAGCTGCTTGCGTGGCCACGTCCGCGTCCAATCCTGGACTCGGTCCAGGCGCCTGCTTCTTATCCGACGTCATCAGCGGCCGATCGCCAGAAAACGCCATGGCTGCGTTGCCGCGGCGCCAGCTGATGCATTCGTTTTTTCCACGGGCAAGTGGCTCCTGTCGCTGAAGCCGTGCAGTATTGTCGAGACAACATGCAGCCGATCTACCCAGACACAATGCTGTAGCCAACGACTGAACTGGCTTTTTCCCGGAACGTCTGCTCGCCATGACCATGCGTAGCAGGCGCATCCCCGAGGTCATCACGACCGGCAACGCATAGGTGGCAAGCAGCCGCGTTCGGTGAAGCGAGTGTACTGCCAGGCGTGTCATCCTGAGCCAGACGGCCTGCCAGGGCGAATACCTCGACAGGACCGCTGATGTGGTCGCTTGTGCCAGATTGCAGGGCATCAGGCTGCAAGTCGCGTGCATCAAGCCAGTCCCTCCCCTTCACTGGCGACTCCTGCCGCAGACGAGACACCACTGTTTTCGTACGGCGACCTACGTCACTTAAATGCCTGCGAAGCCAGATTTTCAATCAGGTGTTTAAAACAGACCTAACTTCGTCAATCTGGACAGCATCGGCGACATCGCGCAGACTTCCGGCCTTTCCGCTCTCCCGGATGTCATGGCCCACCTGCTGCTGTTGCACGGCCCCAACCTCAACCTGCTCGGCACCCGCGAGCCGGATGTCTACGGGCGCACCACGCTGGCGCAGATCGATGCGGCCCTGGTGGACCGTGCGCAGGCCGCTGGGCATACGCTGGCCTGCCTGCAGTCCAATGCCGAGCACGTGCTGGTGGAGCGCATCCACGCCGCGCGCGAGGACGGCACCGCCTACATCCTGATCAACCCGGCCGCCTTCACCCACACCTCGGTGGCGCTGCGCGATGCGCTGCTGGGCGTGGGCTTGCCGTTCGTGGAAATCCATCTGTCCAACCCGCATGCGCGCGAGCCGTTCCGTCACCACAGCTATCTCAGCGACAAGGCCGACGGCGTGATCTGCGGCTTTGGCGCCGACAGCTACCGGCTGGCGCTGGAAGCGTTGATCGCGCGGCTGGAACGCGACGCATGACATCCCGCTCACCCACGCCGGCGCCCGCGCCGACGGCCTGACCCCCTTCCGCCGGCAGCCGCCGGCAACCTCCACCGATTCACCTCATGAGGCCCGTATGGATCTCCGCAAAATCAAGAAACTGATCGACCTGCTCGAAGAATCCAATCTCGCCGAAATCGAGATCAAGGAAGGCGAAGAAAGCGTGCGTCTGGCGCGCGTGCCCAAGGGCACGACCGTGATGAGCGCGCCGGTGCAGCAGTACGCACCTGCCCCGCCCGCGCAGGCCCCGGCCGCCCCCAGCATGCCGATGCAGTCGCCCACCGAGGCCTCCACCGGCGGCGCCAAGCAGGCTGCCGCCCTGCCGGAAGGCCACGTGCTGCGCGCGCCGATGGTCGGCACCTTCTACACCTCGCCCTCGCCGGACAAGCCGGCCTTCGTCACCGTCGGCCAGCAGGTCAAGGCCGGCGAAACGCTGGCGATCATCGAGGCGATGAAGATGTTCAACCCGATCGAAGCCGACGTTTCCGGCACCATCGTGGCCATCCTCGGCGAGACCGGCCAGCCAGTGGAATTCGATCAGCCGTTGTTTGTGATTAGCTGAGCGGCGGGGATGGGAGAGTCGTGATTCGGGATTCGCAAGAGCGACCGCACGAGCGCCTGATGGTCTGGCGCGATGCGATGTCGCTTGTCGAAGCGATCTACCGCCTGAGTCACGACTTTCCTGATTCCGAACGTTTCGGACGGACGGCACAGATGCGGCGCGCTGCGATCAGCGTGCCTTCCAACATCGCCGAAGGCGCCGCGCGGCGTTCCACTGCCGAGTACCTGCGTTATCTGTCGATGGCGCGGGGTTCGCTGGCGGAACTGGATACGCAACTGCAGATTGCCGCACGGCTGCAGTTCGGTTCGCCCGATACGGCAACCCTGGATCTTTTGAATCGCACGTTTGCCAGGCTCAATGCATTGATCCGCACGCTGGACGAATCGCGCCATCTGCGCGAGCCCGGCGCCCTCTACGAATCCCCACTTTCGAATCCCCAATCCCATGCTAGATAAAGTCGTCATCGCCAACCGAGGTGAAATCGCGCTGCGCATCCTGCGCGCGTGCCACACGCTCGGCATCCGCACGGTCGCGGTGCATTCCACGGTCGACCGCAACCTCAAGCACGTGGCCATGGCCGACGAGTCGGTGTGTATCGGCCCGGCCGCGTCCAGCGACAGTTACCTCAACATCCCGGCATTGATCGCCGCGGCCGAGGTGACCGATGCGCAGGCCATCCATCCCGGCTACGGCTTCCTGTCGGAAAACGCCGACTTTGCCGAGCGCGTGGAAGAATCCGGCTTCATCTTCATCGGCCCCAAGGCCGACACCATCCGCCTGATGGGCGACAAGGTGGAGGCGATCCGCGCGATGAAGGCCGCCGGCGTGCCGTGCGTGCCCGGTTCGGGCGGCCCGCTGGGCGACGACATCGTCGCCAACACCAAGGTGGCGCGCGAAATCGGCTACCCGGTGATCATCAAGGCCGCCGGCGGCGGCGGTGGGCGCGGCATGCGCGTGGTGCATTCGGAGGCCGCGTTGAAGGCCGCCATCGAAACCACCAAGTCCGAAGCCAAGGCCGCCTTCAGCAACGATCAGGTCTACATGGAGAAGTTCCTGGAAAATCCGCGCCACGTGGAAATCCAGGTGCTTGCCGACGGCCAGGGCGGTGCGATCCATCTGGGCGAACGCGATTGCTCGATGCAGCGCCGCCACCAGAAGGTGGTGGAAGAAGCGCCGGCCCCGGGCATCACCGAAGAACTGCGCAACGAGATCGGCAAGGTCTGCGTGGATGCCTGCATCCGCATCGGCTATCGCGGCGCGGGTACCTTCGAGTTCCTGTTCGAAGACGGGCGTTTCTACTTCATCGAAATGAACACGCGCATCCAGGTGGAGCACCCGGTCACCGAGCGCATCACCGGCATCGATCTGGTCTGCGAGCAGTTGCGCATCGCCGCCGGCCGCAAGCTGACCATCAAGCAGAGCGACATCGTGCTGCGCGGGCATGCGATCGAGTGCCGCATCAATGCCGAGGACCCGGAAACCTTCATGCCCAATCCGGGCCTGATCACCGCGTTCCATCCGCCCGGCGGCCCGGGCGTGCGTGTGGATACGCACATCTACGCCGGCTACAAGGTGCCGCCGAACTACGACTCGATGATCGGCAAGCTGATCGTGCATGGCCCCGACCGCGAGACCGCGATCGCGCGCATGCGCGTGGCGCTGAGCGAGATGGTGGTGGACGGCATCAAGACCAACATCCCGCTGCAGCAGCGCATCATGCGCGACAAGGGCTTCCAGGCCGGTGGGCAGAACATCCACTATCTGGAAAAGCGCCTGGCCGAGCGCAAGAACAAGTCGATCGCGCTGGTCTGATCGCACCGGCCAGTGCACCACACAACAAGCCCGGGAAACCGGGCTTGTTGCGTTTTTTCCGGTGCATCGCGCCGGCAGTGCCTCACGCAGGCCAGCCGACCTGTGCGCAGGAGCGCACCCGGGCGCGACCGCGCTTTATCGGTGGAACCTCGTCGCGCCCAGGTGCGCTCCTACGGGATCCTGGGTGCTACCGGATCCGCGGCGCAGATCTTCAGTCGTCCGCGCGGATGCGCATCGCGCCCGCATCGGAACGCGATGCGCTGCGTCCCTCAGCGCTGAGGCGCCGGCTGCTGGCTGCCCGGCACCGGCACGATGCCGCTGGAGGAGGCCGGGTCAACCACGGTCATGGTTTCGGTGGAGCCATCCGGCCACACCACCTGGAAGGTGGAGCCGGCCGGCAATGTCGAAAACGGCATCGCGCTGCTGGCGCGGTAGACCGCGGCCACCTGGCTGGCGCCATGCCGTCGCTGCTGTTCGTCGGCGGCGACCGTGGTCGACTTGACCGACAGCGGCTGGTAGCGATGATCGGCGGTGTCGATCATCACGATGCCCACGGCCGCGGCCGAATACGCCACGAACAACGCGACCCAGAACCAGAACTTGGCGCCATGCGCCAGGCGACGGTAATTCATGACTGCGCTCCCGGCTCGGAGACCAAGCTATCGACCATCTCATCCACTCTGTCTGCTCCCTGCCGCGGCACCGCGGCATCGAATACGAACGACACGAAATCCTGTGCGCTGTTGCGCGAGCAGATGCCCGCGTTGGCGCAATAACTGGTGACCAGGGTGCTGTCTGCGCTGCAATCCAGCCCCAGCCGGCATGCAGCCACCTGCCAGGCCAGCTCGGCGAACTGATCGCCGGCCACGTAGCCGTCGAGGCTGTCATCGCCACTGGCGCGCGCACCCATCGCCGGCGCCAGCGCCAGGTAGGCCTCCGGGTCGCGCGAGGCCAGCACGCGTTGCACCAGCGCGCGCTTGTAGCTGGGCGAGCGCTGCAGTGGCTCGCCCAGCGCCAGCAACGCCGCCTCGGCAGCCAGATTGCCTGCACGCGCGGCCGCCTGCCGTTGCTGCGCCACCAGCCGCGGGCCCAGGCCATCGCTGGGCGCAAAGCCGGCGCAGCGTTGCGCCACGCGCGTGCGCGCTGCGTGCATCGCCACCACGCCGGGCGTGTGTTGCGCGGCGATCCAGGCGCTATCGGCGGCGTAACCGGCCGGGCTGGACGCATACGGCGCGCAGTAATCGTAGACGCGGCTCAGGCGCCACCCCGCCTGCGCATTGCCGGCGCGCACCTGCTGCTGCAATTGCTGCGCATAGCGGTACAGGTCAGGCTGCGCGTCCACCGCATCGCGGTACGGCAACTGCAGGGCAGTGCCGCGTTCGGCGGGCGCGTGCGCCACCGCTGCCGGCACGCCGGCACGGGCACTGCTTGCAACCGCCGGCAGCGCGGCGGTGGGCGAATCGCCCGGTTGCGCGCGCACATGCCACCAGGCCGCCGCCGCGAGCGCGACGGGAGCCAGCAACAGCCAGAGATGGCGGGCACGAGCAAGCGGCATGGACAGCGGCGACCCTGCTGCGGAAAGCCCCGCAGCGACGGCGCGGAGTCTAGCACCCGCATCCGCGCGCGCTGGCGCGCAAGCGGACGCTGCCGATGCAAACGGCGGACGATGCATTGCATGAGGACGGTGATCTGCGCGGGTGTGGCGTGGGTGGCGCGCAGCGGGCATTTGGTTGCCGGCGCGCCCGCGTGCTGCGCCGGCAGCGGCCGGCGCCACCGCGCTGCATGCGCTGAGTGCACCGATCAGGCGACGGCATCCGCGGTATCGCGTACGCGGTGCGCCTGCCTATCCGGCCCCCGTCGCGCAGGAGCCCGCTGGCATGAATGGTCTACGATGCAAGCTTTCGAATTGCCCGACCGCCACGATGCCGTTTCTTGAACTGACCCTGCCCTGCTCCGACGCCACCCAGCCCCGTTACCAGAATGCGCTGGACGACATCGGCGCGCTGGCGGTGACGCTGCTCGACGCCAATGCCGACACCAGCAACGAGCGCGCCATTCTCGAGCCCGGCGTCGGCGAAACGCCGCTGTGGAACACCATGGTGCTGAACGCGCTGTTCGACGGCGACAGCGATGCGCTGGTACTGCTCGCGGCGCTGGAAGCGTTCGACCCCGGGCTGGACTGGAGCCAGGTCGCGTTCCGCACGGTCGACGACAGCGACTGGGAACGCGCCTGGATGGATCAGTTCAAGCCGATGCAGTTCGGCGCGCGCACCTTCATCGTGCCGTGGAATCACGCGCTGCCCGAGGCCGCGCAGGCGCCCGACGCCGCGGTGATCCGTCTGGATCCGGGCCTGGCGTTCGGCTCGGGCACGCACCAGACCACCGCGCTATGCCTGCGCTGGCTGGACAGCCTGGCCGGCAGCGGCGAGCTGCAGGGCCGCAGCGTGCTGGATTTCGGCTGCGGCTCGGGCATTCTCGCCGTCGCCGCGCTGAAGCTGGGCGCCGCCAGCGCGGTGGGCGTGGACAACGACCCGCAGGCGCTGCTGGCCACTGCCGACAATGCCGAGCGCAATGCCTTGCAGGCGCAGCTGGCGGTGTACCTGCCGCAGGACGAGCCAGTGCAGACCTATCCGGTGGTGGTCGCCAACATCCTGGCCTCGGCGCTGGATGCGCTGGCCGACACCTTGTCCGCGCGCGTGGCACCGGGCGGACGGATTGCGCTGTCGGGCATCCTGCATGGTCAGGAAGAGGAACTGCTGCAGCGCTACGCGCCCTGGTTCGAGCAACTGCGCTGCGAACGCGACGAAGACTGGATGCGCATCGACGGCGTGCGCCGCCGCTGACGCCGCGTCGGGTCAGCGGTGTGGCCGGCCGGCGCGGATCTGCGCGGTGGTCACCGCATCGGCCACGCTGATGGCGCGCAGGCGGGTCACCGCCTGCCAGCCGGCACGCCGCAGCGCCGCGTTGCGCCACGGCCCGGCCTGCCGGGCCAGCTGCACGCGCAGGCCCAGCTCGGCCAGCAGCAACGCCACCCAGGCCGGCAGCGACCACGTCCGCGGGCCCAGGCTGGCCAGGCCGCCGGCCAGCGCCAGCAAACCCACACTGAACGCCAGCAGCCGCCAGTGCCGCTGGCGCAGCGCCCACCACCGCGGCGCCAGCCCGGCCGACCACTGCGTGCCGTCGGCCACCGCGGTCCACGCGTCCTGGCGCTGCCAGACCTGGTAACACGGCGCGCCCCGAAAGCGGGTGATCGCCGGATCAAGCGGCGAATGTGCCGGCCATGCGGCTGGTGGTGGCGCGGCGGGCGGCGTTGCCGACGTGGTGGAACGGGCGGATTTGGGAGCGGCTGGCTCGACCATGGATGTCCTCCTTGAGTTCGCTGTGATCCCGTCGTCATTGACGCCCGGACAGTATCGCAAACATATCGGCATATGAAAGGTATACGAACTATCCCTGATTGCTGCTAGGGCTATATCTCCCGGCCCGTTCCCCACTCACGGTGCCGTGTGAGCAAGTTGTACGAACGCGTCCGCGAAGCCCGCGCCCTGACCAAGCTGACCCAGGAAGGCCTGGCCGGCGAGCTGGGCGTGACCCGTAGCGCGGTGGCGCAATGGGAGATGGCCGAAGGCACCGCGCCCTCGGTGGACAACCTGATCGGCCTGGCCAGGCGCAGCGGCATGGCGTTCGAATACCTGGCCACCGGTCGCGGCGAGCGCACCTTCGGCCCACCGGTGCCGACGATCGCCGAAGAACCCGCGCAGTATCGCCATCTGGACGAGCAGCAACGCGTGCTGCTGAACCGCTTCGACACGCTGGCGCCGCGCCAGCGCAGCGGCCTGCTCGATCTGTTGCTGGCCGAGAGCAAGACGCGGCGTCGGCGTTGAGTTGGGGAATCGGGAATCGGGAATCGGGAATCGGGGGCAGGCTGCTTGGGGCTTCGTTTGTAAGGCAAGCTCGGAGTGGTAGCTGGCTCAGTCGGATTTGGATGACGTGGCGCCGGTCGTTGCGTTTGCTTATTGGTTGGAATGCTGCCTTTGCTGGAATGTGGCTTAGGGCTGCGGCCGGTTCGAGCTGCGGCAGGGTGGTCACAGCGGCGCGACGGTTGGCCAACCAACGGGATGCGTACCCTGCAGTCGATGGAAGCGGCATCTGCGCTTGCGGCTGCGTGCCGCACGCATGACGCGCCCGGGTTCGCCCATTGGCGTGCGCGTGGTTGAATAGGGCTCTTCCCGCTGCACGCCTGCCGATGTCCGAGACTCCGCCACCGCGCCGCCCCCTGGCCACGTTCCTGCGTGCGACGCCGGCTGCCCCGTCGCTGATCCCGACCCCGGTGGTGCGCGCGGCCGACGCGCCGCTGCACGCGCCGCCGGTGCCGGCACCATTGGCCGAGCCGGTGGCCGCCCCGGCGGCGCCGATCGTCCCGCCACCATCTGCGCCACCGGCGACTGCGCCGCACAGCGACTCCGTGCCGGTGGACATCCTGCCGCCGCCTGGCGATGCCGGCCAGACCGCGGTAGACACCGCCGAGCCGGACCGGCTGGCGTGGACCACGACGACCACGCCCCAGCTGCCCGACGATCCTGCCGAAGACACAGCGGCCGGCCGCGGCGACACCCACGCCGGGCTCGCCGGCACTGCCGCTGCACAGCCGGCCACCGTGCATCCGCGCGGCGTGGCGGCCGCCGACGTGGCAGGCACAGCCCGGCAGCGTGAGCACGGCACCGCGTCTGCCCCCGCTTCCGACCTGGCCGCCCCGCCAGCACCCGGCACCGCTCCGGACACGGACGCCGAGCCAGGCGGCAACGACGCGGACGCTGCCGGCGCAGCGGCGCCCGCCCAGTTCCAGCCACTGCCAGCCCAGGCCGCGCCTGCATTCGCACGGCGCGGGCTGGGCCGGCCACGGCTGCGCGCCAGCGGCCGCCAGTGGGCGTTGCTGGTCGGGCTGGTCGGCCTGCTGGCCTTGCAGATCGTCATCGCCGACCGTGCGCAGCTGGCCGCCGATGCGCGCTGGCGCCCGCTGGTCAGCGCCGCCTGCACGGTGGCGCGCTGCACCCTGCCGGCCTGGCGCGAGCCGGGCGCACTGACCTTGCTCAATCGCGAGGTGCGGCCGCTGCCCGGGGTGCCGGGCGTGCTGCAGATCCAGGCCAGCTTCCGCAACGAGGCACGCTGGGCGCAGGCCTGGCCGTGGCTGCAGCTGTCGCTGTCCGACGCCGACGGGCGGGTGATCGGCACGCGTGTGCTGGCGCCGCAGGAGTATCTGGGCCAGCCGCCGGCGGCGCAGGACACGCTCGCGCCGGGCCAGGCGGTCCAGGTGGCGTTTCGGGTGCGCGAACCGGCCGCGAGCACGGCCGCTTTCAGTTTCGACTTCCGCTGAGCGGACCCGACCTGCGCCCACCGCCACACGGGCGTGGCGAGCGGGGAGGTCACGCGCTAGACTCACTCCCCCTCGCCGGCCACGCGTCCCGGCTTCGTGACACTGGGAAACCTCCTTTGAACGCAGCCCCCTCTCGTCCTGACACCAGTCGTGGCGCCCCGAAGTCGCCGCTGCGCGAACACGTGGCCCAGTCCGTCCGCCGTTACCTGCGCGACCTGGACGGCAGCGACGCCGACGACGTGTACGAAATCGTGCTGCGCGAGATGGAGATCCCGTTGTTCGTGGAAGTGCTCAACCACTGCGAAGGCAACCAGAGCCGCGCGGCGGCGATGCTGGGCATTCACCGCGCCACGCTGCGCAAGAAGCTGAAAGAGTACGGGCTGACGTAAGCCGGGATTGGGGAATCGGGATTGGGGAATCGTTAGAGCGTTGGGGTGTGCTGCGGGCTGGTAATGCGCTGCGCTGGCACGCTTGGTGATGACGCGGCCGATGGACGATCTCGTTGCGTGTTGTGGAATGCGCAGCATGTTGATGTCGGGGCGGGCTGCCCAAAGTGTTCGCTCTTGATCCCACGCGTCGGCGCAATACTTCTGTCGCGCCCAGCGTGCCCTGCTCGCGCGCGCTCTTCACCTGATCGGGCCAACCGCCGGGGATCCGGCGGTTGGCTGTAGTGCTGGATCGGCGATGCCGATCGCCTGGGCAAGTTGCCTGCTCAGTTCGGCAATTGCGTCACCGCTGCATGATCCGCTGCCGGGGACGGGCCGCCGCCATGGTCCGGCACGATGGTGGCGAGCGTGTCGAACGGATCGTCGAACTTCTCCACCACGTTCTTGTCGTCATCGATCTGATAGGCGGTGTCGGCCTCGACGCCCTCTTCCCCGGTCTTGGCGATGATGTTGGTGTAGCGCTTGCCGTCC
Source organism: Xanthomonas sp. NCPPB 1826 (assembly GCF_056725285.1). NCBI lineage: Bacteria > Pseudomonadati > Pseudomonadota > Gammaproteobacteria > Lysobacterales > Lysobacteraceae > Xanthomonas > Xanthomonas sp. NCPPB 1826. Next base: position 685,655 of record NZ_CM161521.1, on the reverse strand, counting down.
CAGCAGCGAAAGATCAGCACCGAGTCTTCGCCACCGGTCAGGGTGGAGCCCAGGCTGCCGATCAATCTGCTGTTGGCGCCCGCCGTCAGGATGCTGTTCTTGCCGGCGGTCAACTTGCTGCGGTCGCCCGCCATCAGCGTGCAGTCATCGCCGGCGGTGAGCCTGCTGCGGTCCCCGGCGGTGAGGAAGCTATTGCTGCCGGCCAGCAACTTGCTGCGATCGCCAGCGATCTGGGTGCTGTCGGCGCCGGCGATCAGCTTGCTGCGGTCGCCCGCGGTCTGCACGCTGCCCATGCCGGCGATCAACGTGCTGCGCGAGCCGGCCGTCTGCGAACTCAGCTTGCCGGCAATCAGCATGCTGCGGTGACCGGCAATCTGGGTACTTTCGTGTCCTGCGATCAGCGAGCTGCCATAGCTGGCGATCTGGTTGCTGCCGTAGCCGGCGGTCAGATAGCTGCGCACGCCGCTGGTCAAGCTGCTGCCATAGCCGGCAATCAGCGAGCTGTCCTGCCCGGCGATTTCGGTGCTGCCGTAGCCTGCGGTCAACGAGCTGTTGTCCTGCGCGGTCAGGGTGCTGCCATAGCCTGCGGTCAGCGTGCTGTCGCCACCGGCGGTCTGGCTGCTGCCGTAACCGGCGATCAGGGTGCTAGAAAACCCGGCGATTTCGGTACTTCCGTAGCCGGCGGTGAGCGAGCTGTTTTCCAGCGCGGTCAGCGTGCTGCCGTAACCGGCCGTCAGGGTGCTTTCGTAACCGGCGGTCTGCGTGCTGCCATAGCCGGAAATCAGGGTACTTTCGTAGCCGGCGGTGGAATTGCTGCCGTAACCGGCGGTCAGGATGCTGCCATGGCCGGCGGTTTGCGTACTGCCGTAACCAGTGGTGAGCCAGCTGATTTCCTGCGCGGTCTGGGTACTGCCGTAGCCGGCGGTCAGGGTGCTTTCGTAACCGGCCGTCTGCGTGCTGCCATAGCCGGCAATCAACGAGCTTTGGAAGCTGGCGGTGGAGGTACTGCCGTAACCGGTGATCAACCAGCTGCTGCTCTGCGCGGTCTGGGTACTGCCGTAACCGGCGGTCAATGAGCTGTCGTAACCGGCGGTCTGGGTACTGCCATACCCTGCGATCAGCGAGCTGTCCGGGCCGGCCATGGAGGAACTGCCGTAGCCGGCGATCAGCGAACTGCCTTCCTGCGCGGTCTGGGTACTGCCATAGCCAGTGGTGAGAATGCTCTTGTAGCCGGCGGTCTGCGTACTGCCGTAGCCGGCAATCAGCGTACTGTCATGCCCTGCCGTCGAGGTGCTGCCGTAACCGGTGGTGAGCGTGCTGCGCTCCTGCGCGGTTTGCGTGCTGCCGTAGCCGGCGGTGAGGATGCTCTTGAAGCCGGCGGTCTGCGTGCTGCCACAGCCGGCGATCAGCGAGCTGTCCGAGCCTGCGGTGGAAGAACTGCCATAGCCGGCAGTGAGCATGCTGCCCTCTTGCGCGGTCTGGGTGCTGCCATAGCCGGTGGTCAGGATGCTCTTGAAGCCGGCCGTCTGCGTGCTGCCATAGCCGGCGATCAATGAACTGTCCGAACCGGCGGTGGAGGTGCTGCCGTAGCCGGCAGTGAGGTCACTGCCTTTCCGGGCAGTCTGCGTGCTGCCGTATCCCGCCGTCAGGGAACTGTCGCCACCGGAGGTTTGCGTACTGCCATAACCGGCAATCAGCGTGCTGTCGGCACCAGCTGTCGACGTGCTGCCGTAACCGGTGGTGAGGTCGCTGCCCTTGCGCGCGGTCTGCGTGCTGCCATAGCCGGCGGTGAGCGAACTGTCACCGCCAGAGGTTTGCGTACTGCCGTACCCTGCAATCAAGGTGCTGTCGGCGCCAGCGGTGGAGGTACTGCCGTAGCCGGTGGTCAGGTCGCTACCGCTGCGCGCGGTCTGCGTACTGCCGTAGCCAGCGGTGAGTGAGCTGTCACCGCCAGAGGTTTGCGTGCTGCCGTACCCTGCAATCAAGGTGCTGTCGCCACCGGCCGTGGAGGTACTGCCGTAACCGGTGGTCAGGTCGCTGCCCTTGCGGGCGGTTTGCGTGCTGCCGTAGCCCGCAGTGAGCGAACTGTCACCGCCCGAGGTCTGGGTGCTGCCGTAACCGGCGATCAGCGTGCTATCGGCGCCAGCGGTGGAGGTACTACCGTAGCCGGTGGTCAGGTCGCTGCCGCTGCGTGCGGTCTGCGTGCTGCCGTAGCCGGCGGTCAGCGAGCTGTCGCCGCCCGAGGTCTGTGTGCTGCCATAGCCGGCGATCAAGGTGCTGTCAGCGCCGGCGGTGGAGGTACTGCCGTAGCCGGTGGTCAGGTCGCTGCCGCTGCGCGCCGTTTGCGTGCTGCCGTAGCCGGCGGTGAGCGAACTTGCACCACCGGACGTCTGCGTGCTGCCATAGCCGGCGACCAGCGTGCTGTCGGCGCCGGCGGTGGAGGTACTGCCGTAGCCGGTGGTCAGGTCGCTGCCGCTGCGCGCGGTCTGCGTACTGCCGTAGCCGGCGGTGAGTGAACTGTCACCGCCAGAGGTTTGCGTGCTGCCGTACCCTGCAATCAAGGTGCTGTCGCCACCGGCCGTCGAGGTGCTGCCATAGCCGGCGGTCAGGTCGCTGCCCTTGCGTGCAGTCTGCGTACTGCCGTAGCCGGCGGTAAGCGAGCTTTCGCCACCGGAGGTCTGGGTGCTGCCATAACCGGCGATCAGCGTGCTGTCCGCGCCGGCGGTTGCGGTGCTGCCGTAGCCGGCGGTCAGATCGCTGCCTTTGCGCGCGGTCTGCGTGCTGCCGTAGCCGGCGGTGAGCGAGCTGTCGCCGCCGGAGGTCTGGGTACTGCCATAACCGGCGATCAGCGTGCTGTCCGCACCGGCGGTGGAGGTACTGCCGTAACCCGCGGTGAGGTCGCTGCCGGTGCGGGCGGTTTGCGTACTGCCGTAGCCTGCCGTCAGCGAGCTGTCGTTGCCCGAGGTCTGCGTGCTGCCATAACCGGCAATCAGGGAGCTGTCTGCACCTGCGGTGCCGGTGCTGCCGTAGCCGGCGGTGAGGTCACTGCCGTCCTGCGCGGTCTGCGTGCTGCCATAGCCGGCGGTCAGCGAGCTTTCTCCGCCCGAGGTCTGGGTGCTGCCATAGCCGGCAATCAACGAGCTGTCGGTGCCTGCGGTGCTGGTGCTGCCGTAGCCGGCGGTGAGGTCGCTGCCGTTCTGCGCGGTCTGGGTGCTGCCGTAACCGGCAGTCAACGAGCTGTCGCCGCCGGAGGTTTGTGTGCTGCCATAGCCGGCGATCAGCGAGCTGTCTGCACCCGCGGTTTCCGTGCTGCCGTAACCTGCAGTCAGATCGCTGCCATGGCGCGCGGTCTGGGTGCTGCCATAGCCGGCCGTCAGTGTGCTGCCGCCGCCTGCGGTCTGGGAACTGCCGTAGCCTGCGACGATGGTGCTGTCGGATCCGGCCACGCCGGTGCTGCCATAGCCGGCGATCAACTCGCTGCCGTTACCCGCGGTTTCGGTACTTCCATAGCCTGCGATCAGCTGGCTCTGATCGGCGCCGGTGAGCGTGCTGCCATAGGTGGCGATTTCGCGTGTGCGCAGGATCGCAGCTGTAGCTTGTGCGGTTTGTGGATCGATGCCGTGGGTCGCAACCGGCATTGGCGCGGTGGAATGCGCAGCGCTTTCGACGAGCGGTGCGGTGAATTGCGCCTGCGCTGCCTTGGGAATGAAATCCGCGGCAATGACCGGCGTTGCCGGCGGCTCCGGCTGGGGCGGCGCGTGCTGCGCAATGCCCGCGGCAATGCACTGCATGGCACCGGCACTGCTGCCGGCGTAGACCACCTCGGCCCTGGGAAACTTGATCATGCCCTCCTCGCCCAGCCAGATGATGTCGGCGGTATCGACCATGCAGACCACCCAATGCGCATCGGCATGCATGTTCAGATGCGCATTGGTTCCCTGTCCCCACAACAGGCCGGTCAGGCCGTTTTCCTGCTTGATGGTGGGTTGCCAATGCCGGCATTCGACACTGCCCGACTGCGGCCAGATCAGCCCGCAGTGATCGGACATGTTGTTGGTGCAGGTGCGTAATGCCAGGACTTTTTCGCGATTCATAAGGGTGATCTCATAGGGATGTTCCGAGCAGCTGCGCAAACCGGCATGCATGCCCTGGCCGACGAACGGGTGCGGAGCGTCCCGCCGTGAAGGCGAGACGGATCGGCCCATTGGCAAGGGCAGTACCGGCACTGCGAGGGTTGGTCATCGACGAACGCCACAAGGCGCACGCGCGCTGCGGTGTCTTGCTTGAATCGCAGGGTCATGGACGGCCGTGACGGCAAGACGCAGCGGGGAGTGATGGCAAGGCTGGCTCCTGCGCGACAGCCGTTGCAGCAAGTAGCGACGGGACGCCTCGCCGAAAGCGTCGTTGCTGGTGAACCGGTTGAGTGAATCGATCAGCGAGCACAGATCGTCGGTCAGCCCGTCGCTGGTAACTGTCGCCGTAGCAGAAGACAGGTGCGCATTACCGAAGAACAGGCATGCGTTGCGCGCCCGAAAACAGGTCTTTTTGATCAATCTGCGACCGGCTCCGGATTGTGTTCGTCAGTGCACGACCGGAACCAAAAAGAGTTTTGCGCAGCCATCAAATCCCGTCTCGAAAGATTTCCGGACTGACAATGGAATGCCATCGCCACGCGCAGGCATGCAGCCACGCACCGTAGCAATGCCGTGCGAGGCTTTAAATGAGAACTGCGTTATTGCTTGCAAGTGATCCATCGTCGCGTTCAGACGCTGCACCGTTGGCAGTTTCATCCTGCGAAGGATTGCCCGAAGCGGTAACTGCAGTCAGGCAACGTGCGCAGCAACACGTGCAGGCATCAGAAACTTTTGCGACTGGCGGCCTGCAGATGCAATCGCCGCCGCAGCATCGAACGCATCGAGCGTTGCGACGCATCACATCACGATCAAAGCCCTGGCACCCTCTGCCCGCACCGCGGCGTCCTCGCCATCCCGGTGCTCGGCGCCGCTGCAAGTCTTGCGCCGAGGTGGGTCACACGTACATGCCCGGCCACAGCGGATGCCGCGGCGGCCACCAGCAACGCCACCGCTGGCGTGAGCGAGCCGGTGGCGCTGATGCCGCCGCGCGACAGCGCGCCCGCCATCAGCCGCAGCAGCGCCTGGCAGCGCCTTTTCGGCGCATGGATCGACGCCATTGCGGGCGCACGGGTCCATTCAAGCGCCGGCGCGGCCTACAATATGGGCTGCCCCGCTTTGATATCCCCCACCGATGGCCTCTGATCTCCTGCCCGTGCGCCGGGCCCTGCTCTCCGTTTCCGACAAGACCGGCCTGATCGATCTGGCCCGCGCGCTGGCAGCGCGCAACGTCGCGCTGCTGTCCACCGGCGGCACCGCCAAGGCGATCCGCGAGGCGGGCCTGCCGGTCACCGACGTCGCCGAGCTGACCGGTTTCCCGGAGATGATGGACGGCCGCGTCAAGACCCTGCACCCGCTGGTGCACGGCGGCCTGCTCGGCCGCGCCGGCATCGACGAAGCGGTGATGGCCGAACACGGCATCGTGCCGATCGACCTGCTGGTGCTGAACCTGTATCCGTTCGAATCGGTGACCGCCAAGGCCGACTGCACGCTGGCCGATGCGGTGGAAAACATCGATATCGGCGGCCCGGCGATGCTGCGCTCGGCGGCGAAGAACTTCGCCCGCGTGGCGGTGGCCACCGACCCGGCGCAGTACGCCGAGCTGCTGGCCGAACTGGAGGCCAACGACGGCCAGCTCTCGGCGGCCAGGCGCTTTGCGCTGTCGGTGGCCGCGTTCAACCGCGTGGCGCAGTACGACGCGGCAATCAGCAACTACCTGTCGGCGGTGGCCGACAGCACCGAAAACGTGCCCACGCGCAGCCCGTTCCCGGCGCAGATCAATTCCAACTTCGTCAAGGTGATGGACCTGCGCTACGGCGAGAACCCGCACCAGGCCGGTGCGTTCTATCGCGACCTGTATCCGGTGCCGGGCACGCTGGCTACCTTCCAGCAATTGCAGGGCAAGGAACTGAGCTACAACAACCTGGCCGATGCCGACGCGGCGTGGGAATGCGTGCGCCAGTTCCATGCGCCGGCCTGCGTGATCGTCAAGCACGCCAACCCCTGCGGTGTGGCGGTGGGCGCGGCCTGCGGCGATGCCTACGAGCTGGCCTATGCGACCGACCCGACCAGCGCCTTCGGCGGCATCCTGGCCTTCAACAAGACCCTCGACGCGGCGACCGCCAAGGCCATCCTGGATCGCCAGTTCGTCGAGGTGCTGATCGCGCCGGACTATGAGCCGGGCGCGCTCGACTACGCCACCAAGAAAGCCAACGTGCGCGTGCTCAAGATCCCGCACGGCAACGGCCTCAACAACTACGACACCAAGCGGATCGGCTCGGGCCTGCTGATGCAGTCGTCCGACAACCGCGGCATGTCGCTGGGCGAGTTGAGCGTGGTCACCCAGCGCGCGCCCAGCGAGGCCGAACTGGGCGATCTGCTGTTCGCTTGGCGCGTGGCCAAGTACGTCAAGTCCAACGCGATTGTCTACGCCAAGGACCACCGCACCATCGGTGTGGGCGCCGGGCAGATGAGCCGCGTGGTCAGCGCCAAGATCGCCGCGCTCAAGGCCGAGGAAGCCAAGCTCACGGTGGCCGGCTCGGTGATGGCATCGGATGCGTTCTTCCCGTTCCGCGACGGCATCGATGCCGCCGCGGCGGCCGGCATCCAGGCGGTGATCCAGCCCGGCGGCTCGATGCGCGATGGCGAAGTGATCGCCGCCGCCGACGAACACGGCATCGCGATGGTGTTCACCGGCGTGCGGCATTTCAGGCACTGACGTGCCGGGATTCGGGAGTAGGGATTCGGGAGTGGCAACGTCGCTCTGGTCTCTCCTGTTTCCGGTCTCTGCCTTGCTTCAACCAATCCCAAATCACGACTCCCCAATCTCGGCACTTACATGAAAATCCTCGTCATCGGCTCCGGCGGCCGTGAACATGCCCTGGCCTGGAAGATCGCGCAGTCTGCGCGCGTGAGCGAGGTGCTGGTGGCACCCGGCAATGCCGGCACTGCGACCGAAGCCAAGTGCCGCAATGTCGCGATCAAGGTCGACGACCTGGATGGCCTGCTGGCGCTGGCGCAGCGCGAAGCTGTGGCGCTCACGGTGGTCGGCCCGGAAGTGCCGCTGGTGCTGGGCGTGGTCGACCGTTTCCACGCGCTGGGCCTGCGCATCTTCGGGCCCACCGCCAAGGCCGCGCAGCTGGAAGGCAGCAAGGCCTTCGCCAAGGATTTTCTGGCGCGCCATGGCATCCCCACCGCGTATTACGCGGTGCACACCGAGGTGGACGCCGCGCTGGCCTACGTGCGTGAGAAAGGCGCACCGATCGTGGTCAAGGCCGACGGCCTGGCCGCCGGCAAGGGCGTGATCGTGGCGATGACGCTGAGCGAGGCCGAAGACGCGGTGCGCGACATGCTCTCGGGCAATGCGTTCGGCGATGCCGGCGCGCGCGTGGTGATCGAGGAATTCCTCGATGGCGAGGAAGCCAGCTTCATCTCGATGGTCGACGGCAGCCACGCTTTGCCGATGGCCACCAGCCAGGACCACAAGCGTGTCGGCGATGGTGACACCGGCCCCAATACCGGCGGCATGGGCGCGTATTCGCCGGCTCCGGTGGTCACACCCGAGGTGCACGCGCGGGTGATGCGCGAGGTGGTCGAGCCGACCGTGCAAGGCATGATCGCCGACGGCGTGCCGTTCACCGGTTTCCTGTACGCCGGGCTGATGATCGACGCGCACGGCGCGCCCAAGGTGATCGAATTCAACGTGCGCTTCGGCGACCCGGAAACCCAGCCGGTGATGCTGCGCCTGCAGTCGGACCTGGTGGATCTGCTCGACGCCGCCATCGACGGCAAGCTCGACAATACGCAGGCGCAGTGGGACCCGCGTCCGTCGCTGGGCGTGGTCATCGCCGCCAGGCCGTATCCCGAAGCCCCGATCACCGGCGAGGTCATCAGCGGGCTGGACGCGGTTCCGGCCACCGCCAAGGTCTTCCATGCCGGCACCGCGTTGAATGCAAACGGTGAGGTGGTCAGTGCCGGTGGCCGCGTGCTGTGCGTTGCCGCGCTGGGCGACAGCGTGCTGGAGGCGCAGCGCAATGCCTATGCCGGCCTGCAGCCAATCCACTGGGCCAGCGCCTTCCAGCGCAGCGACATCGGCTGGCGTGCGATCGCCCGCGAGCAGGGTGCACAGGCCTGAGCGGCTTGCCTCAGGCACTTGCGACAACGCGGCTACTGACAAAGAACTAGCCGCCCTCCACCCCGATGGCGCGTGCCTGCGGCAATAATGCCCGGGCACCTTGCCTTGCAGAGACTGTGGCCACTTCCTCCTTCGAAACCCGCCTGAGCCGCCTGTGGGCCCATGAAAAGGCCAGCTATGGCCTGCGTGTGTTCATCGCGCTGGCAGTAGCAATGGGGGTGTGTTGGCACTGGCAGCAGCTCACCGCAGTGCCGGCGCTGTTCCTGGGCGCGATCGCCAGCGCCATCGCCGAGACCGACGACAACTGGCTGGGCCGCATCAAGTCGGTGCTGCTGTCGCTGCTGTGTTTCGCCGCCGCCGCCGCGTCGGTGGTGCTGCTGTTTCCGTATCCGCTGGCGTTCGTGACCGGCATGGCGGTGGCGACCTTCTCGTTGACCCTGCTCGGCGCGCTGGGCGAGCGCTACGCCTCGATCGCGCAGGCCACCGTGGCCTTGTCGATCTACGCCATGATCGGCATGGACCAGCACGGCAGCCACGATCCGTCGATCGCCTGGCATGGCGCGATGCTGCTGCTGATCGGCGCCACCTGGTACGGCGTGCTGTCGATCCTGTGGACCCTGCTGTTCGCCAATCGCCCGGTGCGCGAGCGGCTGTCGCGGCTGTTCTTCGAGCTGGGCCGCTATCTCAAGCTCAAGGCCGACCTGTTCGAACCGGTGCGGCAGAGCGACCTGCACGCGCGCCGGCTGGCGCTGGCCGAGCAGAACGCCAAGGTGGTCGGCGCGCTCAACGCCGCCAAGACCGCGATCATGAGCCGCTTCGGTCGCTCGGGGCGGCCGGGCGTGCAATCGGGCCTGTATTTCCGGCTGTACTACATGGCGCAGGAATTCCACGAGCGCGCCAGCTCCTCGCACTATCCCTACGAAGCGCTGACCGACGCGTTCTTCCACAGCGACGTGCTGTACCGCTGCCAGCGCCTGCTCGCGCTGCAGGGCAAGGCCTGCGCCGCGTTGGGCGAGGCGATCCGCCTGCGCCATCCGTTCGACTACGGCGACAACAGCCGCCTGGCCACCGAAGACCTGCGGCAATCGCTGGACTATCTGCACGCGCGTGCCGACCCCGCACTGGCGCGTCTGCTCGGCGCGCTGGAATTGCTGGTGACCAACCTGCAGAGCATCGAACGCAAGCTGTCGGAAGCTGCGCAATCCGACTCCACCAGCGACAACCTCGACACCCGCCTGCGCGACTCCTCGCCGCACACCCTGCGCGAAATGGCGGCGCGTCTGATGCAGCAACTCACGCCCGGCTCGGTGCTGTTCCGCCACGGCCTGCGCATGGCCATCGCGCTGGTGGTCGGCTACGCCATCATGCAGTCCATCCATGCCGACAACGGCTACTGGATCCTGCTCACCACCGCCTTCGTGTGCCGGCCCAATTACGGCGCCACCCGCCTGCGGCTGGTGCAGCGCATCGCCGGCACCCTGATCGGCCTGGTCGCCACCTGGGCACTGATGCAGCTGTTTCCCGGCACCGAAGTGCAGCTGCTGCTGGCGCTGGCCGCCGCGCTGGTCTTCTTCATCACCCGCACCGATCGCTACATGCTGGCCACCGCCGGCATCACCGTGATGGCGCTGTTCTGCTTCAACCTGCTTGGCGATGGCTTCGTGCTGATCTGGCCGCGCCTGATCGACACGCTGATCGGTTGCGCGATCGCCGCGGCCGCCTCGTTCCTGATCCTGCCGGACTGGCAGGGCCGCCGCCTCAACCAGGTGATGGCCACGGTGCTGGCCAGCTGCGCGCGCTATCTGGCCCAGGTGCTGGAGCAATACGCCAGCGGCATGCGCGACGACCTGCCCTACCGCATCGCGCGCCGCGACATGCACAACGCCGATGCCGCGTTGTCGGTGGCGCTGTCCAACATGCTGCGCGAACCCGGCCGCTATCGGCGCAACCTGGATGCCGGTTTCCGCTTCCTGGCGCTGTCCAACACCTTGCTCGGCTATCTGTCTGCGCTCGGCGCGCACCGCGCCGCGCTCGATGGCGAACACGATCCCGCCATCGCGCAGGCCGGCGACTACCTGCAGCGCGCGCTGGGCGAAATCGCCACCGCCTTGCGCGAACGCCAGCCGCTGCCGGCGCACGACGAAAGCCAGGAAATCGCCACCGCCGAAGCGCTGGAGCAGCATGCCGTGCAACTGCCGCCCAAGCAGCGCCTGGTGCGCGACCAGTTGGCACTGACCCTGCGGCTGCTGTCCAAACTGCGTGCCGCTGCCGTGGCGGTCACCACCGCGCCGGCAGAGGGCGCACCGCGCCTGGCGACCAGCAAGGCCTAGTGCGTCGTCGGCGGTGCGCATGCGCGCCGCGCATCCACTGCCGCATCGATGTGAGCGGCGATGCCGACGCACCGCGATGCGCGCGCAGGCCACTTGATCCGGTGGCCGCGGCGCCGTTCCGGCAGCCGCGCCTACTTCCAGTGCTTGCGCGCCACGCTCAGTCCCACCCAGCCCAGTGCCGCCACCGCCAGCACCGCCCCACCGATCACCACACCGTTCCAGCCGGCCTGCGCATACGCCGCCGTGCCCAGCGTGGAACCCACCGCACCGCCGATGAAGTAGCAGGTGATGTAGGCCGAGGTGATGCGATTGCGCGCGTTCGGATTACGCTGGTAGATAACGCTCTGGTTGGCGATGTGCACGCCTTGCACCGCGATATCCAGCAGCAGCACGCCGACGATCAGCAGCGCGATCGACTGCGGCGCAAACGCCAGCAATCCCCACGACAGCAGCAGCATCACCAGCCCGCCCCAGCTGACGCGGTCGCCATGGCCGTGATCAGACCAGTGACCGGAACGGTTGGCCGCCAGCGCGCCGGCCGCACCGATCAGGCCGAACAGCCCGATCACCGCCGCGCCATAGCCATACGCAGGCCCGGACAACAGGAACGCCAGCGTGGTCCAGAACATGCTGAAGCCGGCAAAGATCAGCCCGCCCAGCACCGCACGCGAGCGCAGCACCGCATCGTCGCGTAGCAGCGTCAGCACCGAACCCACCAGCTGCGGATACGACAGCTGCGCATTGCCCGGATGCCGCGGCAGCCCGCGCCACAGCAGCCAGGCGGTGACCAGCAGCAGGCCCGAGGCGATCCAGTACACCGTATGCCAGCCGCCAACGCCGGCCAGCACCCCGGCCGCGGTGCGCGCCAGCAGAATGCCCAGCAACAGGCCGCTCATCACCGTGCCGATCACCCGCCCGCGCTCGTGCGGGGCGGCCAGGGTCGCGGCAAACGGCACCAGGATCTGCGCCGCCACCGAGCTGGCACCGGTGACGATCGTGCCGGCCAGCAACATGCCGAAACTGTGCGAGGCGGCGCTCACCAGCATGCCCAGCGCACTGAGCACGAATAGGCCGACGATCAGCCCGCGCCGCTCCAGCCGGTCGCCCAGCGGCACCAACAACAGCAGCCCCGCCGCATAGGCCAGCTGCGCGGCGGTCACCACCGCCCCGGCACTGCGCACCTGGATCCCGAACGCCTGCGCCAGCGTCTCCAGCAAGGGCTGGGCGTAGTAGTTGCTTGCCACCGCCAGTCCGGTGGCGGCGGCCATCAGCAGCACCAGTCGGCGCGGCAATGGCGGGTGGGCGATCGGTTCGACGGTCATGGCAGGTGCCTGCTGTAGGAATGGGCGCAGTGTGGGCAGCGACGCGGCATCTTTCCAATGTATTGTTTTCACCGTGTCCATCGCGTTTGGAGATCGCATGCTGACCCTGCGCCAACTGGAGTTCGCCGTGGCCGTGGCCGAGGAAGGCGGCTTTACCGCCGCCGCACGCCGGTGCAACACCGTGCAATCGGCGCTCAGCCACCAGGTCGCCAAGATCGAGGAATCCCTCGGTGCGCGCCTGTTCGAGCGCGGCACCCGCCAGGTGCGGCCCACCGCGGCCGGCGAGGTGTTTCTGCACAACGCCCGCGCCACCTTGCGCGCGGCCGAGCGCCTGCACGAGGAAATGGCCCAGGCCCTGGGCACGGTGCGCGGTCGGCTCACGCTGGGGCAGATCTCCTCACTCACCACCGTGCAGCTGCCGACGCTGCTGCGCGCCTTTCGCAGCGCGCATGCGCGGGTGGACGTGCACCTGCGCACCGCCATGAGCGAGGCCCTGCTGCACGACCTGGGCGAAGGCCGGCTGGATGTGGCCCTGGTCGGCGTCGGCCCGCAGGTCGCGGTGCCGGAACAGCGGCTGCTGCTGCACGAGGAAGCCCTGGCCTTGATCGTGGCGCCCAGCCATCGCTTCGCCACGCGCAAGCGGGTGGCGCTGGCCGAGCTGGACGACGAACCGATGGCCGGGCTGATCGCCGGCGCCGGCGTGCGTGGTATCGTCGATGCGGCCTTCGCGCAGGCCGGCTTGCGGCAACGCCAGCAATACGAGGTCACCCATGCCGATCTGATGCGCGAACTGGTCGCCGCCGACCTGGGCGTGGGCATCGTGCCGCAGACCATGGCCACGGCCATGCGCGGGGTGGTGACGGTTGCGCTGAAGGAGCGCTTCGGCTTTCTGACCTATGCGGTGTGGCGGCCCGATCCCACCCCGGCCGCACGGGCCTTCATGGCGCTGCTGCGCGCCCAGGTCGCGCGACGTGCGCCATCGGCACGCGCGCCACGCTGAGCGCGTCTGCATGCACCAGCGCGCCGTGGAAGCCTGCTAGGCTGCGCGCGTTCGCAAAGGAAACTGCATGTCCGGTCACAGTCAGTTCGCCCTGCTCAGGCAGCGCCGCTTCTTGCCGTTCTTCGCCGTGCAGGCGTTGGGCGCGTTCAACGACAACGTCTATCGGCAGGCCATTATCGGCCTGTTGTTCTACCTGGGCATCGATGCGGCGCAGCGCACGCTGTACACCAATCTGGCGCCGGCACTGTTCATCCTGCCGTACTTCCTGTTCTCCGCGCTGGCCGGGCAGATCGCCGAGAAGCTGGAGAAGCAGAAACTCATCGTGATCACCACCACGATGGAGATTGCGATCATGTCGCTGGCGGCGGTGGGGTTTGTCACCGAGAACATGGTGATCCTGCTGGTCGCGCTGTTCTGCACCGGCCTGCAGTCCACGCTGTTCGGGCCGGTGAAATATTCGATCCTGCCCTCGGTGCTGAAACCGGAGGAACTCACCGGCGGCAACGGCCTGGTCGAGATGGGCACCTCGATCTCGATCCTGTGCGGCATGATCTTCGGCGGGCTGATCTTCCAGATCGCCGGCAGCCACGGGCCGATTGCCGCGGCCACCGCGGTGATCGCGATTGCCGTCACCGGCAACCTGGTCGCGCGGCTGGTGCCCAAGGTCGATGCCGGCGCGCCCGAGCTGAAGATCAACTGGAACCCCATCCCCGAATCGCGCGCCATCATGCGCCTGACCCGGCGTACGCCGGCGGTGCGCAACGCCGTGCTCGGGGTGTCGTGGTTCTGGTTCGTCGGCACCGTGCTGACCGCGCAGTTGCCCACCTACGCGCAGGTCAATCTTGGCGGCCAGCAGGATCTGTATGTGTTCGCGCTGGCGCTGTTTTCGATCGGCACCGGTGTCGGTTCGCTGCTGTGCGAGCGGCTGTCCGGGCGCACCGTGGAAATCGGCCTGGTGCCGCTGGGCGCGTTCGGCATCAGCGCATTTCTGCTGGACCTGTACTTCGCGCGTCCCGGTGCTGCACCCGTCAGCGATCTGTCGATCGGCCAGTTCGTGCAGCAGGCCGGCAGCGTGCGCCTGATCGTGGATCTGGTCGGCATTGGCCTGTTCACCGGCTTGTTCGTGGTGCCGTTGTTTGCGCTGATCCAGAGCCGCACGCCCAAGGCCGAACTCTCGCGCGTGATCGCCGGGCTCAACATCCAGAATTCGTTGTTCATCGTCACCGCCGCCGTCATCGGCATTGCGCTGCAGCTGCCGCAGCTGGTGCTGTTCGGCGTGCGCATTCCGCTGCCGGGCCTGAGCATTCCGCAGGTGTTCCTGGCCCTGGCGCTGGCCAATACGCTGGTGGCGCTGTGGATCTTCACCCTGGTGCCCGAGTTCCTGATGCGCTTTCTCAGCTGGGTGCTGGTGAGCGTGCTGTACCGGCTGCGCACGCGCGATATCGACCGCCACGTGCCCGACGAAGGCGCCGCGTTGCTGGTCTGCAACCACGTCAGCTACATGGACGCGCTGATCCTGTCGGCGGTGATTCCGCGCCCGGTGCGCTTTGTCATGTACTACAAGATCTTCCGCATCCCGGTGATGCGCTGGATCTTCCGCACCGCCAAGGCGATCCCGATCGCCGGCGCACGCGAAGACCCCGCGCTGATGCAGCAGGCCTTCGACCGTATCGATGCCGCGCTGGCCGACGGCGAGCTGGTGTGCATCTTCCCCGAAGGCGCATTGACCAGGGATGGCGAGATCGCACCGTTCAAGTCCGGCGTGGAAAAGATCCTGCAACGCCGCCAGGTGCCGGTGATTCCGATGGCACTGCGTGGCATGTGGTCGAGCATGTGGAGCCGCCGCGACACCCGCCTGGGCCGCATGCGCGTTCCGCGCCGGATCCGCGCGCATATCGAAGTGGCCGCCGGTGCAGCGGTTCCCGGCGACGCGGCGACCGCCGCGCTGCTCGAACAGCAGGTCCGTGCACTGCGCCAGGATCAGCCGTGACTGGGCCAGCGCGGGCTTTGCGTCCGCCGCGTGCCGCGAGTAGCCTGTGCGCCATTGCACGCATTGCCGCCGCGCTCGCCTAGCGGGCGCGACAAGAAGGACCGGGGGGAAGTCGTCGTACGCCACATCACCGTGTCAGACGCGTTCGCCGTGATCGGTGGACGCTGCCTGCGCGGCCCGTCACTGCCTTCCCCACGCGCTGCAACATCTCGCTGTTGTTTACCACCCAAGGAGCTTCACCATGAGTGCCATCCCACCGCCGATCCATCCCTCGCCCAGCGCCGCACCGGGCCCGATTCCCAATCACCTGATCTGGGCGATCGTCTCCACCGTGCTCGGCTTCTGCCTGTGCTGCCCGGCCCTGATCACCGGCATCGTGGCGATCGTGTTCTCCAGCAAGGTCAACGGCCTGCTCAACCAGGGCGACATCGACGGCGCACGTCGCGCCTCCAACACCGCCAAGACCTGGTGCATCGTGACCAGCGTGCTGGCCGTCATCGGCCTGCTGATCAACATCGGCATGGTCGCCACCGGCGGCATGCAGGGCTACATGGACTACATGCAGCAGTTGCAGCACATGCAGTAATGGAACTGCGTCCACGCCACTGGCTTGGACTCGGGGCGGCCACCAGCGTGGCCGCCTTCGGCGTGTCGCTGCTGTATCGCTTCGATCCGAACGCGAGCAACAGCCCGTTCCCGCCCTGCGTGTTCCGTGCCGTGACCGGCTGCTACTGCCCCGGTTGCGGCATGACCCGCGCGTTGTATGCGCTGGTGCACTTCGATCTGCCCGGGGCCTTCGCAATGAACCCGGCCGCCGTGCTCGGCCTGTTCACCCTGCCCGGCCTGATCGCCTGGAAAGCCGGCTGGCGCTCGCGCTGGTTCGCACCGGTGGTGGCAGTGATGTCCGAGCCGAAGTTCTGGTTATGGGCGTTGCCGACGTATTGGGTTGCCAGGAATCTGCCTTGGTACCCGTTTACCTTGCTGGCACCGGGTTAGCAGGTCGCGAACAGCCGCGCGATCGGAATCAGGCTGCGCGCCTACCGCACCCAGCCGGCAATCACCAGCAACGCCAGCACCACCATCCACAGCAGCAGCACGCGCCAGACCAGGCTCATCGCATCGCGCACCTCCGGCAGCCGGCGCCAGACCGGCACCAGCCCCGAATCGGTGTAGTCGTGCGCTTCCTCGCGTAGTTCGGCACTGACGCTGGCACGCGCCACCGCACCGAGAAAATGTGGCTCCAGCGACCACCGATTGCCATGCGCTTCACGCCAGGCACGGAACACCGTGTCGAAATTGCCCACCAGCGCCATCGACACCGTGATCAACTGCGCCACCGGCCATTCCAGCGCGGCCAGCAGCCAGCGCGCGCCGGCCAGGTTGCGCGGCGGCAGCAGCACCGAGAGCGGGCTTTCCACCGCCAGCGCCGTCAGCCGATACAGCACCGCACCGAACGGCCCCATCAGCAAAAACCACCACAGCACCGCGAACCAGCGCCGCAACCCGTTGACCACCACCGCTTCCACCAGTGACGGCGCATCCTCGTGCACGCTGCCGCCGGCGGCCTGCAGCTGTGCGATCGCATCGCGGCGCGCGCCCGGTTCGTCGGCGTCGATCACCGCTTCCACATCGCGGTCCAGATCGCGCGGCCCCCAGGTCCAGGCCAGCACCGCTACGCCGAACAGCAAGGCCCAAAACCCGCGCCAGACATCGTCCAGCAGCCATTGCAGCAGCACGACCACCAGCAAGGCCGGCAGCAGCGCCAGCACCACGCCATAGCGCCCCTGCCACGCACCGCGCCCGGCAGCATGGCTGTCCAGCCGGCGCAGCCACTGGCCGAACCATTCGAAACGCCGCAGCCGCGCCACCTGGGCAGGCGCCAGGTGGCCCAACGCAAGTGCGACGACGACAGCAACCAGGGTGGTGAACATGGGTGGGCCTCCTCAGCCGAGTCTAGCCGAGCCGATGCAGGCGCACCCGATCTGCCTGCGCTGCAGCGCCCGCCACGGCTCAGCCATGCGCGCGATGCCAATGCTCGATCAGCGCCCGCGCGATGGAAATGCGCGGCGGCAGCCCGATCTGGCCTTCGCCGGCCAATGCCGCGGTGACCTCGGCATGGCTGACCCAGCGCGCGTCTTCCAGCTCACCGGTGACCTGTGGCACCTCGCTTGCCGCAGCGCGTGCGGTGAAGCCCAACATCAACGCGCCGGGGAACGGCCACGGTTGCGCGCCCAGGTAGCGGCAGTCCTGCACCTGCACGCGGGTTTCCTCGAACACCTCGCGCGCCACGGTCTGCTCCAGCGACTCGCCGGGTTCGACAAAGCCGGCAATCACCGAATAACGCCCCGGCGCCCAGCTTGCCTGCCGCCCCAGCAGCAAGCGCGCGCCATCGCTGACCGCCACGATGATCGCCGGGTCCACGCGTGGGTAATGCTCGGTCTGACATTGCGTGCAATGGGCGATGAAGCCGGCACGGCGGAACGCGATCGCCCCGCCGCAGACGCCGCAGAAACGCGTGCGCGACTGCCAGTGCAGCATTGCGCGCGCATAGGCAAAAGCAGTGGATATGTCTGCCGGCCAGTCGGCGGCGGCCTGGCGCAGGTCGATGCGCTGCGGCGCTTCCACACCGAGCACATCGGATGGCAGGCAGAACCAGCCGACGTCATCGCGCAGCCCAAGAAAGATCGCCCTGTCCGGCCCGTCGCCAAGCGCGGCACCGTCCATCAGCAGCGGCTGGCCATCCGCATCGGCCAGCGCAGTGCCCTTGGCATCGAGCAGCAGCACGCGGCCCTGCGGCCACAGACGCGCCAGCGCCGCTGGATCGTCGCGCAACAGATCGCCACGATCCAGCGGCGCATGGGTGAAGGCAAAACCGGAGGTTGAAAAAGAAGACTCTGACATCGGCGCAAGCCTGCCGATAATCGGCATCGCCCGCAAGCAGCGCACCATCGATGCAGGCCCGGCCGGCGGCGCGCGTTCAGACGTCGACACCGCCTGGCGCCCGCCGGGCGGTCATGAGCGCGTCACATCGCAGAGCAGGCCACGTGCGATCGACATGGTGTTGCAGCCATCCGGGTCCGAATCCCGGCATCTTCAGCCTGGTCGCCTGCGACAGCGACAAGGCTCCATCGCAGGGTGAGACATCCGGCGCCGATGCCTGACGCAACGATCATCCAGCGCTGTCAGCGACGCGCCCTCCCAGCCTCAGCGCTGCTTGTCCAGCAGTTGATGCCGCACGGCGACGATGCACGGTTCGTTGGTGGTCAGATGCACGAACGCCGAGTTGTCGTTGGGGTCGCCACTGCCGATGTCGACCAACGCTGCCTGGGTGCTGCCGCGATGCTTGAAAGCGGCAATCGCGGTCACCGCATTCTTCAGCGGGATGGTGGCGTCGTTGGACGAACCGCATAGCAGCGTCGGCGTCTGCGGCGCCCAGTCCAGCAGGTCGTTGCGTGCCAGGTCCTTGCGGAACGGATTGCCGGGGTTGCTGGCAAAGTCGCGATAGAACCCGGGCTGGAAGTACGCCTTGAGCTGATCGATCCCGGGCAGCGTATCGCCCAGGACCAGATCGGTCAGGCCCAGCTTGCCGGGGAACAGCGCCTCGACCCGGGCCGCCCACGGATCCTGGAACACCTGCCCGGCCGCCAGATAGATATTGCGATACGTGTGCTGCATCGCGACGATCGCGTAGCTGCCCAGGATGATGCCGAAGCTGCTTTCGCCAACCGCGTTGCTCCCGCTCCAGCTGTCCACGAAGGTCTGCTCCAGCGCGTAGGGCCCGGAGATCGGCGCGCTGGCGACCAGATGGAACTCCCTGGACAGATGCGCTTCGATCTCCCGCTGAGTTGCCAGTGCGGCATGGCCGCCTTGCGAATACCCCGACAGCATGACCTTGCCGGACAACGGCGTCTTCAAGCGCTGCAACACGCTGCGTGCCGCGCGCAAGGCATCGATCGTCGCACTGGCCTCGGTCGCGCTATGCAGGTAGGGATGGAAGCCGTAGCTGGATTGACCGAGCCCCAGATAATCGCTGCTGACCACCACATAGCCCTGGCTGGCCAGCCGTGTGACCAGCGGGTCGTCGCCCTTGGCGTCACGGATGTCCTTGGCCTGTTCCTCATTGCGGATCGTCGCTGTCGACCGCCCCCAGCCCAGCAACGGATACGGCCCGCTGCAACGCTCGCCACCTGGAATCAGCACCACGCCCGACGCAGTGGCCGGTTCGCCATCGACACCGACGGTGGCATAGGTGAACTCGGCCACGCGCACATTGCATCTGGGCTGTTCGGCCTGCGGCTCGGAGGTGAGCAATGCGGCAATCGCATCACGGGTGTAGCTGGTCAGGAAATTGCTGCTGAGCAAGCTGCCGCGTGCGGGCGATGCCTGCGCGCTGGATGCAAGCACTGCGCTGGCGATACCAAGCATGGCCAGCAGGCCCAGCGTCGATCGGGATCTGATCTGCAACATGGTGAGGCGTCTCTCGTGGATGACTGCAATGGGCAGGGGACTGGCGTGTCGAAGGATCAAGATCCGTTGTGCGATCAACGTACGCGGGCTGGGCGGCGTGGTGACTGCGCCATGGGGTGGAATCGGCGCGGCGCGCGGTACGCTCGGTCAACGCAGTGGCGACCGCCCGCGCGCGTCACGCAAGGCAAAACGCGATGCATGAATCCAAATCGGCATGTGCTGGCACCAGCGCTGGGCATGCGTGCAGTATCACCATCGCCGCACGCGGCCCAGCTCGCGCGCACGAAGCTTGCGCGCGCATGGCGAACCCCGCAGCAGGCGAATGTTCACAGCGCGTTGGACATGTACATCGATAGCGCGTGGCGCTTCGCCAGTGCATCTGCGCAGTGCATGGATCACATGGATCGGCGTTTGAAAATCCGCCCGGCTGCGGTGTCGTTGACCCGCAACACGCGTCGCACCAAGAGTCATACAGCGCGTGCGAGCGACGCACAGCGTGAGGCCGTATCGACACACTCACGCGACTGCCACTATCACCGCACCATGTCAGACCTGAGAACGTCGCAGGCAGCAGATTGCCCGCGACTCGACCGCAACATCACACACAAACAACCAGGCGCCAGCAACCGCGTCGATTCAGACGCTGAAGCTGCTCCCGCACCCACAGGTGGTCTTGGCGTTCGGATTGCGGATCACGAACTGCGCCCCGGTCAGGCTTTCGGTGTAGTCCACTTCGGCGCCCATCAGGTACTGCAGGCTCAGCGGGTCCACCAGCAGCGTCACCCCGTCGGTGGCCACGGCCAGGTCGTCCTCGGCGCGGTTCTCGTCGAACTCGAAGCCGTACTGGAAGCCGGAACAGCCGCCACCCTGGATGTAGACACGCAACGCCAGCTCGGCGTTGCCTTCTTCCTGGATCAGCTCGCGCACCTTGCTGGCGGCGGCCACGGAAAAGTTCAACGGCCGGTCGATGGACTGATAGTCCGGGGCCGGGGCGGCGGTGGGAAGCGAAACGAGCGTGCTCATGGCGTCAGCATGGGGGCCAGGCGGCCCCACTTCAAGCGCTGCTTGCCAAATCTGGGGCCCGCTTCAGCTGCAGGCCACACCCTCAAGCGTCGGCAGTCTCGGCCTGCAAGGCCTTGACCGGCTCGACGCGGCCGGCCTCCGGCGCCGGCAACGCGGCGGTCGCGCCAGCGGTGGCGGCATGGATCAGGCGGCCGGTGAGCTGCGCGCCGGCGCTCATCTCCACCACCTGGTAATGCACATTGCCCTGCACCCGCGCGTTGGCGGCCAGTTCGACCCGCTCGGCGGCATGCACGTCGCCGGTCAGCTGGCCATTGATGATTACCACCGGCGCGCGCACCTCGCCCTCGATGCTGCCCTGCTCGGCCACCGTCAAGGTGGCGCTGGCGCCGTCTTCGGCAATCACCTTGCCCAGGATGCGACCTTCCACATACAGCCCGCCGCTGAACATCAGGTCGCCGCGGATGACCACCTGCGGCCCGATCAAGGTGTCGACCACGGTCTGCGCACCACGGTTGGATTTGTTTCCGAACATCAGCTACTCCCCCGCGCCATTCCCGGCGACTTTCCAGTCGAATGTCTGATTGACCGGCGCCCCATCGCCGCTCAGGGAGATTTTGACACGTTGCGGAGTGAAATCCTTCGGCAGGATCACGCTGCCGTCCAATTGCTGGAAATAGCGGAACGAGTACGGCTGCCCGGCCGCATCCGGCTTCTGGTGCAACTCGTTCCAGCTCACCGTGACCAGCTTGCCGGCACGCACGCCTTCCACCGCAAAGCGCAGCTGGCCCTGGCTGATCGCGCCGCGGTTGAGGTTCTGGGTCAGCACCACGCTGTAATTCCAGGTGCCGCCGGCCTCGGCGGTGAATTGCACCGAGTGCGCGTTCAGCCCCTTGCGCTGCGCGGTGGAGCCCACCAGGCGCTCGTAAAACGCCACATCCGCGCGCAGTGCGGCGATCTGCTCGTCGCGCTCGGCCAGCGAGGCCTGCACCTCGGTATTGGCGGCGCGGCTGATCTTGTCGGACATCGCCAGGTTGACCTGGCGCTGCTGCAACTGCGCGATCTGCCGACGCTGCTGGGCCTGGTTGCGCTGCGCCTGCTGCAGCGCCGCCTCGGCCTCGACCAGACGCGGCGCGGCAGTGCGGCTGGCCATCCACCACGTCACGCCCAGCGACGCCAGCCACACCAGTGCGATCACCAGCCATAACCAGCGGCCGCGGGAACGGCCACCGCCGGAGTCACATTGGACGATCTGAACGCGTGCGGCTGGTCGCATGGGCATCGGGTCCGGACGGGCCGGCGCAGTCATGGGCGGCGTAGTGTGCCAGAGCGCCACTGACCGTCGTGCTGGCGCTGGACCGGCGGTTATCCCAAAGTTCTGCGATAGTTCTGCAATTGTTTGCAGAGATCGACAACGCCATGAGCGAAGCCCATCTGTTCGTGATCGGCATCCTGCTGGCCTGGCTGGCCGGCATCCGTGTCTATCTCACCGTGTTCGGTGTCGGCCTGGCCGGCCTGCTCGGCTGGATCGAGCTGCCACCCGCCCTGCACCCGGCACAGTCGTGGTGGGTGCTGGGCACCTCCGGTGCACTGGCGGTGGCCGAATTCTTCGCCGACAAGATTCCCGGCGTGGATTCGGGCTGGGATCTGCTGCAGACGCTGGCACGTGTGCCGGCCGGCGCCTTTCTGGCCGCGGCCACGCTGTCGCCGGACGGTGATCTGAGCACGGGCGTGCTGGCCGCCGGCGCCGGCGTGGCGCTGACCAGCCATACCCTCAAGGCCGGCACCCGCGCCTTGCTCAACACCTCGCCGGAACCGGCCAGCAACTGGGTCGCCTCGCTGGCCGAAGACACCATCACCACCACCGCGCTGGCGCTGGCACTGGCGCACCCGTGGCTGGCACTCAGTGTTGCGGTGGGCTCCAGCGTGCTGGCCACGCTGGTTGTGGGGTGGGTCTGGCGACTGCTGTGGCGGGGCATGCGCCGGCTGGTCGCGCCGATGCGTTCCACCACCACGCCGGCTGCACGTCGCTCCCCGCTATCGTGAAGTTCATCGCATAATCATCGCGACTGCAGGGAGTATCGATGGCCGCCCGAGATCCGGTTCCTTTCACCCGTGACGACACCGCCACGCGCAATCGTCCACTGCGCGCCGAGACACCGCCGGCCGACTATTGGCGCCGCTGGGCCGACGAGGCCGCGGCGGCGTCCACCGTTGCCGAGCCGGTGAGCGCGGCCATCATCCCGGCGCCTGCGCTCGCTGCCGCACCCGCAATGATCGTGCCGATGGCGACAGCGCAGTCCGCTGCTCAAGGCAGCAGCGCGCACGCGACGGCCGCAGCGCCGACGCCAACGACTGCCTCAACCCCGCGCGAGGGCGATGACAACGTCGCCGCCGACGCGCCGTACCGCGTGCTGATCGTCGAGGACGACCGCTCGCAGGCGTTGTTTGCGCAGAGCGTGCTGCACGGCGCCGGCATGCATGCACAGGTGGAAATGACCGCCGCCAGCGTGCCGCAGGCGATCCAGGACTACCACCCGGATCTGATCCTGATGGATCTGCACATGCCCGAGCTGGACGGCATCCGCCTGACCACCCTGATCCGCCAGCAGCCGGGCCAGCAATTGCTGCCGATCGTATTTCTCACCGGCGACCCGGATCCGGAGCGTCAGTTCGAAGTACTCGACAGCGGCGCCGACGATTTCCTGACCAAGCCGATCCGCCCACGTCACCTGATCGCCGCAGTCTCCAACCGCATCCGCCGCGCACGCCAACAGGCGCTGCAGCAGGCCGGCGAACCGGTTAGCGTGCGCAGCAATCCGGAAACCGGCCTGCCGACGCGCGGCCATGTGATGGAACTGCTGGCCGATGCGCTGGCGCGCAAGCAGGCCGGCGGCCTGTTCTTCATCGAAATCGCCAGCGCACTAGGCCTGCGCGAGCGCTACGGCTATGCCGCCTACGAGCGCCTGATGACCCAGGCCGGGCATCGCCTGGCCAGCGCCGCGCACCCGTATCCACTGGCGCGCTTGAACGACAACAGCTTCCTGCTGCTGGGCGTGGACATGCCCGAATCCAGCCTGGAACAGCACGCGCTGGAGATCCGCCAGCGGCTGTCGGCGCATGCCTTCCCGGTGCGCGAGGAAGAATCGGTGCACGTGCGCTGCGCCATCGGCGTGGCACCGCTGGGCCTGGGCTTCGACGACACCGGCAGCGCGTTGGAAGCGGTCGAGCGCACTGCGCTGCAGGCACGCCTGCGCAGCGACGGCGTGCAGGCCTATCTGGCCCCCAGCCAGGCCGAACAACAGGAGCAACTGCGCCTGGTCGAAGGCCAGCTCGAACTGGCCTATCAACCGATCGTGGCGGTGGCCGGCGGCGACACCGCGCAATACCAGGTGCTGCTGCGGCTGCGCCAGGCCGACGGCACGCTGCTGTCGGCCGGCCAGGTGATTCCCGCCGCCGAAGCGGCCGGACGCATCGCCGATCTCGACCAGCAGGTCATGGACCACGCGCTCGGCCTGCTGCATCTGTACCAGCACGCCCACCCGCCGCTGCGGCTGTTCGTGTCGCAGTCGCCACGCACGCTGGCACGCGACGCCTTTGCCGACTGGCTGCTCAAGGCGCTGCTCGAGCGCGGCGTGGCCGGGCAATCGTTGATCGTCGACCTGCGCCTGGACGATGCCCTGATCCACGTGGTCACCGTGCAGCAGTTCTGCGCCAAATTGATGCCGGCCGGCGTGCAGTTCTGCCTGAGCCAGTTCGAGCCCGGCGACGAAGCCAACGCGCTGCTGGGCCAGTTGCCGCTGAGCTTCGTGCGCATGGCCAACCGCTTCGCCGATGCCCACGGCAACGCGGCAGTCCGCGACGAACTGCGCAGCGTGATCAATATCGCCCATCAGCGCGGCCTGCTGATCATCGGCCAACGCATCGAAGATCCGCAGGCGGCCGCGGCGATGTGGATGAGCGGCGTGGACTTCATCCAGGGCAACCTGGTGCAGACGGTCGGCAAGGAACTGGACTTCGACTTCACGAACGCGGTGCTCTGAGTGACAGCGCGGGCAGGAGGCCTCCGCGCCTGGAGCAGCCTGGCCACGCTGACCGCGCTGGTCGCTGCGCTGGGTGCCGGCCTGCAGTGGTCGGCCATCGACGGGCCGTGGCGCGCAGTGACGGCGCTCTCTGCAGCACTGACGGTGGTATTTGGTCTATGCGCCGCAGTTGCCGGCTACCGCAGCGCGCGCGCGCAACGCGCCCTGTCACAACGCCTGGAAGAAGCCGACGTTGCCCGTGAACGCCTGCAGCAGGAGCTGCAGCGTCACGGCGCGCTCGAACAGGAACTGTTGCGCGCCAAGCAGACCGCCGAGGCCGCCACGCTGGCCAAGGGTGAATTCCTGGCCACCATGAGCCACGAGATCCGCACCCCGCTCAACGGCATCATTCCGATGCTGGAACTGATCTCCAGCGGCCAGCTCAGCCTGGACCAGCGCGACATGCTGCAGACCGCCACCGGCAGCTCGCTGCAGCTGCTGCGCATCGTCGACGACATCCTCGACTACTCCAAACTCGAAGCCAACAAGCTCGAACTGGAGATCACCACCTTCAACCTGCGCGAGCTGCTGGACGGCGTCGTGCAGCTATTGCAGCGCACCGCCGAAGGCAAGCAGCTGCGCCTGGGGCTGGATATCGAACCGTCGGTGCGCCTGCTGGTGCGCGGCGACCCGATCCGCCTGCGCCAGGTGCTGGGCAACCTGATCGGCAATGCGATCAAGTTCACCGAGCGCGGCAGCGTCGACATCCAGCTGCGTCGCCTGGGCGAAACCCGCGCCCAGCATCTGCTGCGCTTCCAGGTGCGCGACACCGGCATCGGCATCGCCCCGGATCAGCAGGCACGCCTGTTCCGCTCATTCGCCCAGGCCGACGCCTCCACCACCCGCCTGTACGGCGGCACCGGCCTGGGGCTGGCGATCTGCAAGCGCATCATCGACCTGATGGGCGGCCGCATCGGCGTGGAGTCCGAGCCTGGGCGCGGCGCCACGTTCTGGTTCGAAATCCCGCTGCTCAAGGTCATCGGCGACCTGCAGCACAACACCGGTGCCGATGCCGCGCGGGTGATGGTGATCAGTTCCGACACCCGCCTGTCGCAACGCCTCAAGCGCCTGCTCGACAGCTGGGGCGTGTCGCACGTGCTGATGGAAACCACCCAGGAAGCATTGGAGCGGGTGCGTCGCCACAGCGACAGCGAAGGCTTCCGCTGCGTCATCGCCGACCACGACACGCTGCGCTACAGCGCACGCGCCGTGCATCGCGCACTTGCGCGCCCGGACGATCTCAGCGGCGCGCGCCTGATCTGGCTGTACGGCGACGAGCCGGTGCCGTCCGAGCTGCAGGACAATGCCACCCTGGTGCCGCGCCAGAGCCCGGACGAGACCCTGCGCTCGCTGGTGCTGCCGCCCGAGCCAAGGCCGGCCCACGCGGCCACGCTGGCCGCGGCGATGATTCCCGAGCCGATGGCGCCCGCGCTGGCCAACGCGCGCGACGTGCACATCCTGCTGGTGGAAGACAACCCGGTGAACCTGCTGGTCGCGCAGAAGCTGCTGGCCGTGCTCGGCTTCGACGCCGATACGGCCACCGATGGCGAAGCCGCGCTGAGCAGCATGGAGTCCACCCGTTACGACATGGTCTTCATGGATTGCCAGATGCCGGTGCTGGACGGCTATGCCGCCACCCGCCGCTGGCGCGCGATGGAAACCGAGAGCGGTGGCCGCCCGATCCCGATCGTGGCGATGACCGCCAACGCCATGGCCGGCGATCGCGAACGCTGCCTGGCCGCCGGCATGGACGACTATCTGTCCAAACCGGTTGCCCGCGAGCAGCTCGACGCCTGCCTGCAACGCTGGCTGCCGCGCCAACCATTGCTGCCTGGCCCGGCCACCGGCAGCCAGGCCACAGGCGACCCCGAAAGCGCCAGCAGCGCCGCGCAGGCGCGCGCCCTGCCGATCCTGGACAACAGCGTGATCGAGGAGCTGTACGAGGTGGCGGGCGCGGACACCATCACCATCCTGCAGCTGTTCCTGGAAGACGCGCCGGGCATCATTGAGCGCCTGGAAACCGCAGCCACCAACCGCGACAGCATGCAGCTGCGCGATCTGGCGCATACGCTCAAATCCTCCAGCGCCAACGTCGGCGCCAAGGCGCTGGCCAATGCCGCGCGCCGGATCGAACTGGCCGCGCGCACCGGCACCATCGAACGCCCCTCGGTGATGGTGGCGCTGGTCATCGCCGAATACGCACGCGCCCGCCTGGCGCTGCTCGGCCAGGTCGCCCGCCTGCAGGCCAAGACCCGCACAGCCGGCTGAACCGCGCAAGCCTGCAGCCGACGACAACAACCGGCCAGGCGACACAGTCGAAGACATCCTGCGAAGAAAAATCTCGCCCCGCTCTCGCCGCGGCGAGAAGGCAGGGTTTGCGCGCCACTGGCGTGCGTGCCCTGGAGCGCCCGCGTCGCAAACGCGGGCCCGGGGGCGCGGAAAGAGGTGGGGGTTGAGGTGCGCGCGCATCCAAATGCGGCCAGCCACAGCGACAGCACGACACCCATGCAGCGCCCGCAGCGCCTGCATGCTCCCCAGCAGTGCAGACGCTTACTGACTCAGACCCTCTTGCGCTGATCCCGACACACTGCTGACCAGCACCGCACCGAGCTCCCTCAGTCGTCCAGCTTGGTCAGCAGGTAATTCGGCTCGCCGATGCGCGCCACCAGATCCAGCTGCGTTTCCAGCCAGTCGATGTGCTCTTCTTCCGACTCCAGGATGTCCACCAGCAGCTGGCGGCTCACGTAATCGTTGACGGTCTCCGCATAGGCCACGGCCTCGCGCAGCACCGCAACCCCCTCGCGCTCCAGCGCCAGATCGCAGCGGAACATCTCGGTGGGGTTCTCGCCGATGCGCAACTTGCCCAGCGCCTGGAAATTCGGAAGTCCTTCGAGAAACAGGATGCGGTCGGACAGCTTGTCCGCATGCTTCATCTCGTCGATGGATTCCTTGTACTCATGCTCGGCCAGTTCTTTCAGGCCCCAGTTCTTCAGCATCTTGGCGTGCAGAAAGTACTGGTTGATCGCAGTGAGTTCGTTGTAGAGCACCTTGTTGAGGTACTCGATGACCTTGGTATCGCCCTTCATGCGATGTCTCCGAGACAGTGAGCCGGCCGCACTGTAGCGCGTTGCCGCGGCGCATGAAGGAACGCGAATCGTGATCAGTTGCGCGACGCCTGCCCGATCCCGGGTGGGCCGTCATCCGGCCTGTCGCAACAGCGGAGCGCGCATCGATCATTTGCCGAGCGATCGTTGCAGACTGCCGATCGAACCATGACTGCAGTCGGCGCCGAACCGACCGCGTGACCGGCAGCGAGGAAGGCGACCTATCGATTGCGCGTTGGTGGCGCGAGGGGAAAACGGCAGTGGGAGCCAGCAACCCGGCAACCCGTCTGCGGCAATCTGTTATCGACCCCGCGCGAGCACGCTGGAAGGCGCTCAGGCAGCGCTGGCAAGTCCCAGCATGGGCAGCGGCAGGGCGCGGCTCGCATGGGCCTGGCTCAGCACGTCGCCCGCCATTTCCAGGCACGACCCACAGTTCGAACCACAGCCGGTGCGCATGGTCAGCTCGGCCAGGCTGGCGCAGCCATTCTCGGCCGCTTCGCGGATCTGGTGGTCGGTGACCCCATTACAGATGCAGACGTACACGGTATCGGTCGGGTGCTGGCGATCCGGAGAGGACCGGGACCGATTGCACCGCAAACGAGAATAGGTGTCAATTCCAAACGTTAATCATTATTAATCCGCACCGCGCGAGGCCCGCCCCGCTTGCGTGGGCGCTTGCGCGGACTGTCATGTCCGGCCGCGCTGCTGCCCGGCAACCACGCTTCCAGCGCACGCTCGGGCATCACCCCGACCGCCGCGGAGCCCGCGATGGTCTGCGCCAACGGAGCCAGATGACGCAGCGCGCGCGCATAGACCCCGCGCTTGAACATCACCACGTGCTCGACCGGATACCAGAAATCCACCCAGCGCCAGTGATCGAACTCCGGCGTGTCGGTGTGGTCGAGCTTGAGATGGGATTCGTGGCCGGTGAACTGCAGCAGAAACCACACCTGCTTCTGGCCGATGCAGACCTGACGCTCGTTGCGCCGTACTGCCCGGCTAGGCAGGCGATAGCGCAGCCACCCAGGGGTGGCACCGAGCAATTCGACATGCTCGGGCAACAACCCGGTTTCTTCGCGCAACTCGCGGTACATGGCTTCTACGGGTGTCTCATCGGTATTCATGCCACCTTGCGGGAACTGCCAGCCGTCCCTGCGCACACGTCGTGCCCAGAACACCTGACCATCCTCTCGCATCAGCACGATGCCGACGTTTGGCCGGAAACCGTCCGGATCGATCACGATGCGGACTCCTGAAAATCTACTGTCACCGACTCTGCCACGGCGACGGCCGGCTCACAAGCTGAAAACGAAATGCTTGACAACACGCGAGCGCTTGGTAAGAATTGCCGGCTCCCTAGGCTATGTAGCTCAGCCGGTTAGAGCACAGCACTCATAATGCTGGGGTCGGTGGTTCGAGTCCACCCATAGCCACCAAGGTGTTCATGCGCACACAGGCATGCAATAATCTTGGCCAACACGTTTTATTGCCCCGTCGCCAAGCGGTAAGGCACCTGACTCTGACTCAGGCATCGGTGGTTCGAATCCATCCGGGGCAGCCAAACACGAAAGGTCCGATCTGACGATCGGGCCTTTTTTGTTGCCCGATTACTTCTGCCCAGCACAGCGGGGATGGAGCGCGCACGCAACCGTGCGCCCCGAGGTCGAATAGCGATTGCCGCAGGCGACGCCCCACCCCGCCCTCGTCCGGCAGAGGGGATACTGCGTCAGCCAGGCGCCCAGCAGAAGCGCCACCTTAGAACTGGCCACTCGCAGGCATCACCCCCGCCGCCGCGCGCAGGCGCCGCCACCGCGGGCTCTTGCTACGAGATGGCCATCCACCATTTACGGAAGCGGCCGGGCCCGGCCAAAGAAAACCTGTCTCGCAAGACAGCGAGTCATAGGCTACCGACAACAGGCTCCCACTGCGCAGACCCCAAAACGACAAAAGCCCGGCATGGCCGGGCTTTTGAAGCAGGCGCCCCGGCGAACCGGGACGCAACAAACGCGATGGATCAGCGCTTGGAGAACTGGGTCGCGCGACGGGCCTTGTGCAGACCGACCTTCTTACGCTCGACTTCGCGGGCGTCACGGGTCATGAAGCCAGCCTTGCGCAGCTCGGACTTCAGGGTTTCGTCGTACTCGACCAATGCACGGGCGATGCCCAGACGGATCGCACCGGCCTGACCGGTGGTGCCGCCGCCGGAGGCGGTGACCAGGATGTCGAAGCTTTCGGTGTTCTTGGTGAGTTCCAGCGGCTGACGCACGATCATGCGTGCAGTCTCACGACCAAAGAACTCGTCCAGCGGACGGTCGTTGACGGTGATGTTGCCGGTACCCTTGCGCAGGAACACGCGAGCGGTGGAGGACTTGCGGCGGCCAGTGCCGTAGTTTTGCGTGATAGCCATGATTAGATATCCAGAACTTGCGGCTGCTGGGCGGCGTGCGGATGATCGGCACCCGAATAGACCTTGAGCTTGCGGTACATGGTGCGGCCCAGGGGGCCCTTCGGCAGCATGCCCTTGACGGCGATTTCGATCACGCGCTCCGGGTGGCGCTCCAGCGCCTGCTCCAGGCTCTCGGTCTTGAGGTTACCGATGTAGCCGGTGAAGCGGTGATACTTCTTGTCTTTCAGCTTGTTGCCCGTGACCACGATCTTTTCGGCATTGATCACCACGAGGTAATCGCCGGTATCGACGTGCGGGGTATAAACCGGCTTGTGCTTGCCGCGCAGACGGCGGGCCAGTTCGGTGGACAGACGGCCGAGCGTCTTGCCGGCGGCGTCAACGAGATACCAGTCGCGCTGGACGGTCTCGGACTTGGCGGTGAACGTAGTCATGAGAAAACTCTTGATTGGTCGGGCGGATTGCAGCGGCAATGACCGCTGGAACTTTGCCACGCGTTGTGAAGGCGAAACAGAAGAGGCGGGATTGTACGGGACGATACAAGGCCACGCAAGTCGCCGGCCGGCCGGATTGCTGGCGGTTGGCAGCGGCTCGGTCCGGGGCCAGAATCGACGCATGACCCAGATCTCCTCTTTCCGACTGCATAGCCCGCTCGACCGGCTGCTGGTCGAAGCCCAGCGCGCGCTGGACACGGTATTCGGCAATCCGCCCGCCGAGCGGCCCAACCCGGCCGCCGACACCCCCGACGTCGCACTGGAACCGGATCAGCGTCGCCACGCCGCCGGCTTGATGCGGATCAACCACGTCGGCGAAGTCTGCGCGCAAGGCCTGTATTTCGGCCAGGCCGCGGTCGCCCGCGATGCCCACACCCAGCACCATCTACTGGAGGCGGCGCAGGAAGAAACCGACCATCTGGCCTGGTGTGCCGACCGCCTGCACGAGCTGGACAGCCGCCCCAGCCTGTTCAACCCGCTCTGGTACGCAGGCAGCTACGCGCTCGGCGCCCTGGCCGGATTGCGCGGCGACGACTGGAGCCTGGGCTTCGTGGTCGAAACCGAGCGCCAGGTCGAAGCGCATCTGGACGAACACCTGGAAACCCTCCCCGAGGTCGACCAGCGCAGCCGCGCGATCCTGCGCGTGATGAAGATCGACGAGGCCCGCCACGCCGACCAGGCCGAACAGGCCGGCGCGCGTATCCTCCCGCCCCCGATCCCCAGCGCCATGGCCCTGGCCTCCAAGCTGATGAAAGCGGTGGCGTACCGGCTGTAGCCGGTGGGGATTGGGGATTGGGGATTGGCGGCTGGCGGCGCCTAGCAAACTTATGCCCCACACCTCGCAACACCCCACTGGAGCAGAGCCCCCTTCTGTTAAGGGGGCGCGCCGAAGGCGGGGGGATAGGCTGCTACGAAGTGGGGCCCAAGGTTTGCTACGCAAACCTTGGGGGGTCAGGCCTGCGAAGCAGGACTGACCACGACTACCCCACCAGCTTCAGCCCGATCACCCCGGCCACGATCAGGCCGATGCAGGCCAGACGCGACCATGACGCGCTGTCGCCGAACAGCGCGATGCCGGCAATGGTCACGCCCAGCGCGCCGATCCCGGTCCAGATCGCGTAACCGGTGCCGACCGGAATGGTCTTCAGTGCCTGGGTCAGGAACCACAGGCTGATGCCCGCCAGACCGATCGTCAGCACGGTCGGCCACAGGCGGGTGAAGCCGTCGCTGTACTTCAGGCCCATGGCAAAACCAATTTCGAACAGGCCGGCCAGCAGCAGATAGATCCAGGGCATCGCATCACTCCTCACTTGAAAAACGCACAAAAAAAAAGCGACCCAGTGTTTGCACACTGGGCCGCCGTCGGCTGTGGAACGCGAGGTCATCGCGTGGCGGGCCGTCCCGCCTTGGTTCTTTCGCGCGCCTGCAGGCAGGTCGCACAACAGCTCGCTCGCTGCGCTTACTCGCTCAGGTTGCGTCCGTGGAACAGTTCTTCGATCTCGCGCTTGAGCAGCGTTTCGATCTTCATGCGCTCCTTGAACGAGAGGTTCTTGGCGCGCTCCTCGAACAGGTACTGGTCCAGGTCGAAGTCCTTCAGGTGCATCTTGGTGTGGAAGATGTTTTCCTGATAGACGTTCACGTCGAACATCTCGTAGCGCGACTTGACGTTCTTGGCGAGGAAGTGCTGGATCGAGTTGATCTTGTGGTCGATGTAGTGCTTCTTGCCCTTCACATCGCGGGTGAAGCCACGGACGCGGTAGTCCATGATCACGATGTCCGACTCCAGGCTCTCGATCAGGTAGTTCAGCGCCTTCAACGGCGAGATCACGCCGCAGGTGGCGACGTCGATATCGGCGCGGAACGTGGCGATGCCTTCCTGCGGATGCGTCTCGGGGTATGTATGGACAGTGATATGACTTTTGTCCATATGAGCAACCACGGCATCGGAGATCAGCTCCTTACCAGCCTGCTTCTTGTCGATGACGGGCTCTTCCGAGATCAGGATGGTGACCGATGCGCCCTGCGGATCGTAGTCCTGACGTGCGATATTGAGGATGTTGGCGCCAATGATCTCGGCAACATCGGTCAGGATCTGCGTCAGACGATCGGCGTCGTACTGCTCATCGATATATTCGATGTAGCGCTGACGCTCCTCTTCGGTACGCGCGTAACAGACGTCGTAGATGTTGAAGCTCAACGCCTTGGTGAGGTTGTTGAACCCCTGTAGCCTCAGGCGAGGCAACGGCTTGACCACGTCGGTCTGTCCTTATGGAAGGCGGGAAAGGAAACAATTATGAGCCAAAGATCCCAGCAACGAAATGCCGATGTTAAGAATGGTTTACCTTGCATGACTCATGCCGTTAAGCTTCAGGAATTACACGCGGAACTACCATGAGCCCAGGAAACACGACGGTTGTGACTACGACGGTACGTAACGCTACCCCTTCTCTGGCGCTGGACGCGGGCACGATCGAGCGTTTCCTGGCGCACAGCCATCGCAGGCGCTATCCGACCCGGACCGATGTGTTCCGGCCAGGAGACCCGGCTGGCACCCTCTACTACGTGATCAGTGGCTCGGTGAGCATCATTGCCGAGGAAGATGACGATCGTGAGTTGGTGCTGGGCTACTTCGGTAGCGGCGAGTTCGTCGGCGAGATGGGGTTGTTCATCGAATCCGATACCCGCGAGGTGATCTTGCGCACCCGCACCCAGTGCGAGCTGGCCGAGATCAGCTACGAGCGGCTGCAGCAGCTGTTCCAGACCAGTCTGTCGCCGGATGCGCCGCGCATCCTGTACGCGATTGGCGTTCAGCTGTCCAAGCGGTTGCTCGATACCACAAGGAAAGCCAGCCGCCTGGCGTTCCTGGACGTAACCGACCGCATCGTGCGCACCCTGCACGACCTGTCCAAGGAGCCGGAAGCGATGAGTCACCCGCAGGGCACCCAGCTGCGTGTATCGCGGCAGGAACTGGCACGGCTGGTGGGTTGTTCGCGCGAAATGGCCGGGCGCGTGCTCAAGAAGCTGCAGGCCGACGGCCTGCTGCATGCACGTGGCAAGACCGTCGTGCTCTACGGCACCCGCTAAGCGGTTGTGGTCGCGGCTGGTGCAGCACTGCACCAGCCGCAGCTTGAACCGCATGCCGCACAGTATGCGAACCGATGCAGTCGGGCGCGTTCCACCGCCGCACTGCGCGCATGCTATGCATTACTAGCTACTTACCCTTCCCTGCTGCTTCGGCGGGTTTGGCGTGACCGGTAAATCTTGGTGACAGCCACCGTATGCGCGCGAAGCAAGCCGTGTGTCTGCGCGGTAGCTGCCGAGCTCGAATACCTGCCGTGCCCGCCAGGCTGCGCGCCGCTACCGGCGCCAGGCGCTACAGCGCCTTGCCACCGCGATCGCGACATCCCCAGTTGAGGATCGGCGTGCCGGCCGGCAGCACCTGCCGGAACAGCGCTTCGCGATTGGCCTTCGGATTGACCACCACCGGCGCGCGCGCAGCCTTCAACAGCGGCAGATCCGCGGTGCTGTCCGAATAGGCAATGGCGATGTCGGCATAGCCGCGCTCGCGCAGCATGCGCATCTTCTCTTCGTTGTGGCAGTGACGTCGCGCGGTGACCGCACCCAGGCGTGGGCCGACCAGGCTGCCGATCACCGGCACGTCCTGATGGGCGACAAAGCCGAGAATCGCGCGCGCCAGTTCCGGCGGCGCGCCGGTGGCCACCACCACGCGGTCGCCGGCAGCGCGGTGGTCGGTGAACACCTTCAAGGCATGCGGCAACAGGCGCTGCCGGATCTGCGCCTCATGCTTGAGCACGTACGCATCGATGAAACGGTTGAACTCGCGCGTACGGTGCAGGCCGAAGGTGGCGATCCACACATACCCGGACACGCCGCGGCGGCGGGTCGGCAGCATCGCCACCATCGGGCCGAGGATTGGCGAGGCCAGCAGCGCCACCAGCAGACGCAAGGGGTTGCGCTTGATCAGCCAGGCGAACAGATGGCTGCCGGAGTCGCCGTCATACAGCGTGTGGTCGAAATCGAAGACCACCAGCGGTGCGTCGTCGCGCGGTACGGGATACGCCTCAGTCATGCGCGAAGAATAGCTGACGCAGCGACTCGCCGGGTTCGGGCGCGCGCATGAAGGTCTCGCCGACCAGAAACGCATTCACGCCTTGGCTGCGCATCAACTGCACATCGGCCGGAGTGACGATGCCGCTTTCGGTGACCAGGATGCGGTCGCGCGGCACGGCGGCGCGCATGTCCAGCGTGGTCTGCAGCGTCACCTCGAAGGTGCGCAGATTGCGGTTGTTGATGCCCACCAGCGGCACCGGCACCTGCACCGCGCGCTCCAGCTCGTCGATGTCGTGCACTTCCACCAGCACGTCCAGGCCCAGTTGCATGGCCAGGCCGGAGAGCTCGGCCAGTTGCCCATCGTCCAGTGCCGAGACGATCAGCAGGATGCAATCGGCGCCGAGCACGCGCGCCTCGTAGACCTGGTAGGGGTCGACAGTGAAGTCCTTGCGCAGCACCGGCAGCGTGCAGGCCTCGCGCGCCTGGCGCAGATAGGCATCGGCGCCCTTGAAGAAGTCCACATCGGTCAACACCGACAGGCAGCTGGCGCCGCCGAATTCATAGCTGACCGCAATGTCGGCCGGGTGGAAGTCGGGCCGGATCACGCCCTTGGACGGGCTGGCCTTCTTCACCTCGGCGATCACCGCCGGCTCGCCGGCGGCGATGCTGGCCTGCATGGCAGCAGCGAAACCGCGCGTGAGCGGCAGGTCGGCGCTGCGCGCGATCAGCTCGGCCAGCGGCACGCGCGCACTGCGCTCGGCGATTTCTTCGGCCTTGCGGGCGAGGATGGTGTTGAGGATGTCGCTCATCGTTTCGGGTCCTGGCGGGCGGGCATTATCGGTCAAGACGGCCGCAACTGACCGCCACGCGCCGGCGCGCAGCATGCCAGCGGGATTGTGAGGATGCCGAGGCCATGCCTGCCGGTGCGGTGGGAAGGGTCAGGCCTGCGGGGCAATCTGCCGGGTGAAGGCGACATAGGCGTCCAGCTTTGCACGCGCCGAGCCATCGGCCAGGACTGCACGCGCACGCACGACGCCGTCGGCGATGCTGTCGGACACGCCTGCCACGTACAGCGCCGCCCCGGCATTGAGCGCAACGATGTCCAGCGCCGGGCCGGGCACATTGTCGAGCACCTGCAGCAGCATCGTGCGCGACTGCGCGGCATCGGCCACCTTGAGATTGCGGCTGGCCGACATGGCAATGCCGAAATCCTCCGGATGCACTTCGTATTCGCGCACCTGGCCATCGCGCAGTTCGCCGACCAGGGTGCCGGCACCCAGCGAGAGTTCGTCCATGCCATCGCGGCCCCACACCACCAGCGCGCGCTCGGCACCGAGTTCCTGCAGCACGCGCGCCTGGATGCCGACCAGGTCCGGATGGAACACGCCCATCAGGATGTTCGGCGAGCCGGCCGGGTTGGTCAGCGGGCCGAGGATGTTGAAGATGGTGCGCACGCCCATTTCGCGGCGCACCGGCGCCACCACCTTCATGGCCGGATGATGCACCGGCGCATACATGAAGCCGATACCGGTCTGCGCCAGCGAGGCGGCAACCTGCTCGGGCTGCAGCTCGATCGCCGCGCCCAGCGCCTCCAGCGCGTCGGCACTGCCGGACTTGGAAGAGACGCTGCGATTGCCGTGCTTGGCGACCTTGGCACCACCGGCGGCGGCCACGAACATGGCGCAGGTGGAGATGTTGAAGGTATGCGAGCCATCGCCGCCGGTGCCGACGATGTCGACCATATGCCGGCGATCATCCACGTCCACGCGACGCGAGAACTCGCGCATCACCGTAGCTGCGCCGGCGATCTCGCCGATGGTTTCCTTCTTGACCCGCAGCCCGGTGAGGATGGCGGCGACCATCATGTCCGAGACCTCGCCACGCATGATCTGGCGCATCAACTCGACCATTTCGTCGTGGAAGATTTCGCGGTGTTCGATGGTGCGTTGCAGGGCTTCTTGCGGGGTGATGGGCATGGACGAGGACCGTGGCAAAACGTGAGAAAGAATAGGCGGCAGCGAGCTTGATCAATCAATCCTGGCGCTGCGGTCGCGCATGGCGGCAATGCCCTGCAGCGACGCGGCGCGCAGCGCTCACTGGCCCGGGCGCCGCATGCGGAAGCGTGCCTGCGCCTGCACTTCGAAATAGTCGGCGGCGCCGCCGGCGCGCAGAATCGTCTGCACGGCTGCGGGATCGTAGATGCCGTCCTGCAACGCCGCGTGCGCCAGATGCACGCCGACCACTTCGCCCAGGACCAGCCAGGTTTCGATGGCCTGCCCGGCTGCGCTCTGCAGCGGCAACAGCTGGCTAAGCCGGCATTCGAAACTGACCGGACTGGCCGCCACGCGCGGGGCACCGATCAGCCGCGATGGCGCCATCTGCAGCTCGGCCAATCCGAACTCGTCGACCTCCGCCGGCACCATCGCCGCACTGGCGTTCATCGCCTCGGCCAATGGGCGCGTGGCCAGGTTCCAGCTGAACTCGCCGGTGGCTTCGATATTGCGCAGGCTGTCCTTGCGGCCGATGCTGGCGAAACCGACGATCGGCGGCACGTAGTTGAACGCATTGAAGAAGCTGTAAGGCGCCAGATTGGCGATGCCCTCGGCGCTGCGCGAGCCGATCCAGCCGATCGGCCGCGGACCGACGATGGCGTTGAACGGATCGTGCGGCAGCCCGTGGCCCTGGCCTGGTTCGTAGAAGTGGAAGCTATCGCTGGCGGTGCTCATCGTGATCCGGATGCAGGTGTGAACGAAGCGAAGTGGGAAATCAGCTGCACGCTGGCGCGCAGCTGATTGCGGGCATTGCGCGCGCGGGTCGCCGGTGTATCGACGGTGCTGACGACCGCATCGAGACTGACGAAGGTTACGGCGGCCCTTGCGACGTGCGCGCTGCGCATTTCGATCAACGCTGCAGGAAGTTTTTCAGCAAGGCCTGACCGTGCTGGGTCAGGATCGACTCGGGATGGAACTGTACGCCTTCGACCGGAAACTGGCGATGGCGCAGGCCCATGATCTCTTCGATCGAGCCATCCGGATTCTCGGTCCAGGCGGTGACTTCCAGCGCGTCGGGCAAGGTGGTCTTGTCCACCACCAGCGAGTGGTAGCGGGTGGCTTCGTAGCTGTCCGGCAGGCCGGCGAACACGCCCTTGCCCTGGTGGCGGATCGGCGAGGTCTTGCCATGCATGATGTTGTCGGCGCGGATCACATCGCCGCCATAGACCTGCCCGATGCTTTGATGCCCCAGGCACACACCCAGGATCGGCGTGGTCTGGCCCAGCTGCTCGATCAGCTGCAGCGAGATACCGGCCTCGTTCGGGGTGCACGGGCCGGGCGAGATCACGATGCGCTCGGGCCTGAGCGCGGCGATCTGATCCACGCTCATCGCGTCGTTGCGCACCACCGTGACCTCGGCGCCCAGCGCCTGCAGGTACTGCACGAGGTTGTAGGTAAAGCTGTCGTAGTTGTCGAGCATCAGTAACATTTCAGGCCTATCTCTTTGTTTTTAAAGGGCAACAGCCCGAAACAACCCGCCGATACCCGCCCTGATCCCTTTCAACCCGCCTGGATACCCAAGCGGCCGGGGAGCGAGCAACACCGGAGCATATCTTCGCACGGGCTCGCTCAGCGCTCCTGTGTGCGATCAACGCGATCAGCCATGCAGACGCGTCATCCACGCTGTCCCTGCCCGGACCACAGTGCTCCGACAGGTCCGGACCGGCTAGACAACTTGCACCCCTCGCGCGGAACGCCGGCTGTCTCCAGCTTGGATCCAATGTGCGCCGTCATGTGCCCTAACGATGCGTTCGGCGTGACGGCAGTTCGCATCCTCCGCTCCGGGCAAACTTGAAAGACGTGATGCTTCGAGAAATTGGCATGCGTGGAGGTGTTTCCAGACAACCGCGCTCAGCTGACCTCCATCACGCAAAGGCTTCCCATGGCTCTGTCGTTTCGTTCGCCGTCCCCCAGGCTCATCGCTCTTTCCGCGTTGCTGGCAGCGCTGACGGCCTGCGACAGATCAACGCCGTCGGCGGCATCGGCGCCGCCCGCGGCAGCAACGCGGCCTGCAGCGGCGCCCGCGATAAACTGGCATGAGGGAAATGTGGAGAAAGCCCTGGAAGAGGCCAGGAACACCGGCAAACCACTCCTGTTGTACTGGGGCGCCATCTGGTGCCCACCGTGCAACCGGCTCAAGGCCACCACGTTCAAGGACCCGGGGTTCATCGCGCAGACGCGGCAATTCGTGGCAGTGCATCTGGACGCAGACCTGCAAGAAGCCCAGACCTGGGCCGAACGCTTCGGCGTCAGGGGGTATCCCACGGTCATCCTGCTACGCCCGGATCGCAGCGAAATCACCCGGCTGGTGGGCGACAGCAGTACCGCCCAGCTTGTCGATAGCCTGCGCGTTGCAGCTCAATCCACCGCAAGTACAAAGCAGATCCTGGAGCGGGCGCTCAACGCTCCACAAACGCTAAAGCCGGACGAGTGGACTCTTCTCGGCAATTACAGCTGGTTGCAGGACGACCAACTGGTCGATGCAAAGGCTGCGCCCGGCACCCTGGCTGCACTGGCGAAGGCGGCACCACAGCCGGCCTTGCGGCGTCGCTTCCAGCTGCTGGCAGTGGCCGTCACCAGGCAGAAGCCCGTCGCAAGCCCGGCGACGTACACGTTGCTGCAAACCGTGTTTTCCAACCCGTCAGAGGTGCGCAACAATCTTGATGTGCTGGTGCGTGGTGCTGCCACGCTGGTTGCTTCCGCGACCGACGATCCGGGCAAACGTGCCGCATTGTCCAGGGAGTTCAATCAGGCGCTGGCAAAGGCCTATGCCGATCCCACCTTGCCCATCGTTGATCGTTTGCGGACCGGGTATGCCGAGATCGACCTTGCTCGCCTGGCACAGGGACAGCCGACCAGAGCGGAAATGAATAAGCCGCAATCTCCGCTCCCTGCAGACGTGGTCAAGACCGTGCACCAGCGCGTGCAGTGGGCGGTGACGGAAGCCAAGACCGATGAAGAGCGTCAATCCACGATCACAAGTGCTGCCGGCTTGTTGGCGCTGGTGGGCGATAACAAGGGATCTGCGCAATTGATGCAGGCCGAGTTGACGCGTAGCAAGACACCGTCCTACTACATGCCCTACCTGGGCATCCTGGCCGAACAGCGCGGTGACACCAAGGCTGCGCTGTCATGGTTCAAGCAGGCCTACGATTCGAATGGTAGCCAGGGGACCGTGGTTGAGCGGGGCATGACCTATCTGGATGCGCTGGTCCGGCTCAGCCCGGAGGACGGTACAGGTATCGAGACGCTTGCAAGCCGAGTGATCGGCGATCTGGCGCGGCAATCCGATGGCTATCTCAAAGATAATCGCCAGCACTTCGAGGAAGTCGGCGCATCACTGAAGACCTGGAGCAAGCAGAGCCCGACAGGCAGCGCGGTGCTGACGCGCCTGCGCCAGAAGGCGCAGACACGTTGCGCCGACGAGAACAAGCCAGCCACCTGCGCCGACTGGCTGGGGTGAGGCGGGGCGCAGTCCTGATGCGCCTGCGAAGGTCGGCACAGGCATGCCCCGCGCAGGTGGTTCGCCCATCAGAAACGCAGCCAATGCCATCCCGTCCTATTCGGCCAGCTCACGCATGACCTTGATCAGGTCGGACTTGCCCTCGAAGCCGATACCCGGCAACTCCGGCATCACGATGTGTCCGTCCTGGACCTGAACGCCATCAGGAAAACCACCATATGGTTGGAACAGGTCCGGGTAACTCTCATTGCCGCCCAGACCCAGGCCTGCGGCGATGTTGAGCGACATCTGATGACCACCGTGCGGGATGCAACGTGCGGGCGACCAGCCGAACTGTTCCAGCACCTCCAGCGTGCGCAGATACTCGACCAGGCCGTACGACAGCGCGCAATCGAACTGCAGGTAATCGCGGTCCGGGCGCATGCCGCCGTAGCGCAGCAGGTTGCGTGCATCCTGGTGCGAGAACAGGTTTTCGCCGGTTGCCATCGGCCCCGGATAGAATTCGCTCAGGGCGGCTTGCAGCGCGTAGTCGAGCGGATCACCGACTTCCTCGTACCAGAACAGCGGATAGTCGCGCAGCATCTTGGCGTAGGCGATGCCAGTCTCCAGGTCGAAGCGCCCATTTGCATCCACCGCCAAGCGGGCCTGGCTGCCGATTTCCTCAAGCACCGACTCGATCCGGCCGCGGTCTTCGTCAATGGACGCGCCACCGATCTTCATCTTGACCACGTTGTAACCACGGTCCAGATAGCCGCGCATCTCCTTGCGCAAGGCACTGTTGTCCTTGCCCGGGTAATAGTAGCCACCGGCTGCATAGACGAAGACGCGTGGATCGGCTTGCCGGCCTTTCATCTGCGCCAGATAGCGGAACAGCGGCATGCCGGCGATCTTGGCGGTCGCATCCCAGATCGCCATATCCAGCGTGCCCACTGCGACGGAGCGCTCGCCATGACCACCCGGCTTTTCGTTGGACATCATCGCCTTCCAGATCCTGGACGGATCCAGATTGTCGCCGGCGTCGTTGCACAGCGATGCACTGTCTGCCTCCAGGATGCGATCGCGAAAGCGCTCGCGTATCAGCCCGCCCTGTCCATAGCGCCCATTGGAGTTGAATCCGTAGCCGACGACCCGACGGCCGGCGCGCACCTGATCGGTGACCACCGCCACCAGACTGGCGGTCATCTTCGAAAAATCGATGTAGGCGTTACGGATCGGCGAGGAGATCGGCTTGGTGATTTCAACGACATCGATGATACGCATTGGGTGGTCTCCCGCAGGTTGGTGTGAGTTATGAATCGGTTGAAGAGGCTGCGACAGGCATGGGCTCGCCCGCTTGTTGACGACGCATGATTTCCCGGGTCTTGGACAGATCCAGCGCGCCATCCCACTTGGCAATGGCGAGCGTGGCGACACTGTTGCCGATCAGGTTGACCACCGCCCTGGCCTCGTTCATGAAGCGATCGACGCCCAGCAGAAGCACCAGCCCCGCAACAGGCACCGTGTCGATGGTGGAAAGCGTTGCGGCCAACGCAACGAAACCCGCGCCAGCGACACCAGCCGATCCTTTCGAGGTCAGCAACAACACCCCAAGCAAGGCAATCTGTTGGTAGACCGGCAGCGGCGTATTGGTCGCTTGCGCCACAAAGATGGCTGCCATGGTCAGGTAGATACAGGTGCCGTCCGCATTGAAGGTGTATCCGGTGGGCAGAACCAGGCCAACCGTCGATTTGCGCACGCCGGCCAGTTCGAGCTTCATCATCATGCGCGGCAGCACGGCTTCGGTGGAACAGGTTCCGAACGTGACAAGTATTTCGTCCTTGATGAACCGGAGAAGGTGCAAAAGTGGAAAGCCCGTCCACCGTGCGATCGCTCCCAGCACCACAAACACGAACAGTGCCGACGTCACGTAGACGGCCAGCATCAAATGCCCCAGCGACCACAGGGTGGCAAGGCCATACTTGCCGATCGTGAAAGCGATGCCCGCACCTGCGCCCAGTGGCGCGAGTCGCATCACCATGTTGATCATCTTGAACAATGCTTGCAGCCCGTTATCGATGAGATCGACCAGGGGCTTGCCACGCTCGCCCAGCTGCAATAGCCCCACTGCAAACAACACCGAAACCAGGATGACTTGCAGCATGCTGCCTTTGGCGAAGGCGTCCACCAGTGTGGTGGGAATGATGTTCAGCACAAAATCGACCATGCCAGCATCGTCTTTTGCGCGATTGACATACTGCCCGATCGCGCTGCTGTCGATCGAACCGGCATCGATGTTCATGCCCTCGCCGGGGCGGATGATGTTCACCACGACAAGACCAATTGCCAGTGCGAGTGTCGACACGACCTCGAAGTAAATCAGCGCCTTGACGCCGGTTTTCCCGACCTCTCTGACGCTTCCCATCTTGGCGATCCCGACCACGACCGTTCCAAAGATGATCGGTGCCAGAAGCATCTTGATGAGCTTGATGAAACCCTCCGCAACAGGCTGCAAGACCACACCCAGATGCGGCCACACATAACCCACCAGGCCGCCAATGACGATGGCGATCAGGACCTGTACGTAGAGCTGGCCGAGCACCTGTCTTATGCCACTTCGTTTCTGCATGATCGCCCGCTCCCGTCGACATGCGAACCCACCGGAATTGCCGCTTGCTGGACAACCTGCCTGTGGAGGCGTTGCAAGCTCGAGTCGGAGCGTAAGTGCCAGCGCCCAAGCGCTGCCAATGCCTTTTTTATGCGCTTGATGCACAATCGGCATCATGGAACTGACATGGCTCGAAGACTGCTTGGCGCTGGCTGAGACCCTGAATTTCTCGCGCGCCGCACAACGTCGCTTTGTCACCCAGCCGGCCTTCAGTCGGCGCATTCATGCCCTCGAAGAATGGTTGGGCACGCCGCTGTTCACGCGCTCGCGCAAGGAAGTGCTGATGACGCCGGCCGGCGAAGCGTTCGTTCGCAAAGCATCCGGGTTGGTCTCGGGCATTTACGCTGCGCGGCAGGAAACACTGGAAGTGGCCGGGCGACACCGGCCTGCGTTGGCGTTCCTCGCCACCCATGTTCTTTCTTTCACGTTCTTTCCGGCATTTGTCAGGCGCATCGAATCAAACACCGGTATCGGTGCGTTTCAGCTGGTCTCCGACACGCTCAGGGCGTGCGAAAAATTGATGCTGCAAGGGGCAGCGCAATTCCTGCTCTGCCACCATCATCCGCGGATGTGTCTCGGGCTGGATCCGGAACAGTTCGAGCGGGTTGTGGTCGGCAACGATGTGCTCCAGCCCTTCAGTGCAGCGAAGGAAAATGGCGACGGCAGCCCGCGTTGGTCGCTCGTCTCAGCCGATGCAATGCCCTTGCTGTCCTACAGTGCAGATTCCGGCCTGGGCCGCATCATCGCCGGGCATCCAGCGTTCAAGGATGTGGAACCGCGCCTGACACCTGCGTTGACTTCCGATCTTGCAGCGACCTTGCTGGCCATGTGCCGCTCTGGTGCCGGGATCGCGTGGCTGCCGCGCACACTGGTGGAAGAGGACCTCGCCAAAGGGTTGCTGGTCCATGCAGCGCCCGGCGACACGCACTGGGATATCGGCATGGAGATCTGCCTGATACGTCACACCGGCGGCTTACCCCAGCAAGCCGAAGACATGTGGGAAAAGCTCAAGCAAGGCAAGCTGGAGACCTAGCAGGTGCGGCATGCGTACTGCTGCGCGCTTGGAATCCGGGCGCTTGCCGCCGCTATCCGCCTGCAGGCCGTCCTGGCGCTCCCGCGCACAATCCTTCCATCACCGTCTCCATGAGCCAGGCCAGGCGTGGCTGCCAGTTCTCGGTGGCGTCGATCTGCCAGATCCCTGCGATCGCCAGGAAAAACTTGTCCGTGGTGATCCCTGGACGAATCGTTCCGGCCTTCTCGTTGGCATCCAGCAACAATTGGGCGGCAGCGATCACGGGGGCATAGCCTGCGTTGCCTGCGCACTCTTTCGCGTTGGCGACAACCCGAAGCGCATCCGCCAGGCCCGCCTTGGTAATGGCGTATTCGGCCAGACGGTTCATCCACTCGCGTAGCGCCTGCTCCGGCGGACGCGTCTTCAGCAACTGCTCGGCGAACCCGGTGACCTGCAGCATCTCATGGCGATAGACCTCTA
The DNA here is from genome assembly GCF_056725285.1 of Xanthomonas sp. NCPPB 1826. Classification (NCBI taxonomy): domain Bacteria; kingdom Pseudomonadati; phylum Pseudomonadota; class Gammaproteobacteria; order Lysobacterales; family Lysobacteraceae; genus Xanthomonas; species Xanthomonas sp. NCPPB 1826. The sequence continues at coordinate 641,456 of NZ_CM161521.1, read as the reverse complement.
CCACCAAGGCCTCCCGCGTCGGGAAGTGGCGGTAGAAGGTCCCTTGCCCGACGCCTGCCTTCTTGGCGATCGCGCTCAGTGGCACATCGGCCGAGCGCACCAGCTCCGTAAGCGCCACGGACAGGATGCGCTCGCGATTTTGCAGTGCATCGGATCGCGTTGGCTTTTCCACACCCTGTTCCTCACTGAATTTATTGACAAACGGACAGTTGTCCGCCAACGTTTCGAGGCAAGCGGACTGTTGTCCGTTTGGATTCTACCCCTTCCGTACCCAGGAAACATCCATGAAGAACAGCGGCAACACCATCCTCATTACCGGCTCGACCTCTGGCATCGGCCTCGGACTGGCGCTGCGGCTCCAGCAGGCTGGCAACATGGTCATCGTGTCAGGGCGAAAGAAAGCGCTGCTGGATCAGATCACTGCCGAGCATCCAGGCATCGAGGCAATCGAAATCGACGTTGCGGACGCGGACTCCATCGTCCAGGCCAGCCGCGTGGCGGCCGAGCGCTACCCCGCCTTGAATGTGGTGATCAACAATGCCGGCATCATGCCGAGCGAAAACGTCTTCAAGCCAGAGTCCTTGCAGGCTGCCGAAGAGGCGATTGCCATCAACCTGCTCGGCACCATCCGCATGACCTATGCATTCTTGCCGCAACTTGCCAGCAACAACGACAGCGTCATCATCAACGTCAGTTCCGCGCTGGGCTTTGTGCCGTTCCCGGCTGCAATGACCTACAGCGCCAGCAAGGCCGCGGTGCACTCGTTCACCGAAGCCTTGCGTGTGCAGCTGGCCGACAGCACCGTGCAGGTCATCGAGCTGGTGCCTCCGGGCGTTCGCACCAAACTGTACGGCCAAGGCAACGACGAACATGCCATGCCCCTGGACGAATTCCTCGACGAAGCACTGGCGCTGCTGCATGCAGAAAGCACGCCGAAGGAGATTGTCGTGGAACGCGCCAGGTTTCTTCGCGATGCGGCGGCCAATGGCAGCTACGACGAGATGCTGGGAATGCTTTCCACCGTCAAGTTCTAGGGCTGGCGCAGAACATCCAACTCGTCAGCACGGCGCCACCGCCGTGCTGAAGCCGGTCACTCACCCGTGGGGCATGAATGGCTGCAAGGCCGCTACCGCGAGATACGCAGGCATGTTTGCTGCGCGCATCCAGTGCTTCCAGGTGAGCGCCTTCGACACCTTTGCAGCGCGCAGACCATCCCGGTGCCATGTGCACCTGGCTGGATCCATTCGGGTTGGCACCCGCTCCTCGCGAAGGTTCTTCCGATCCCCTGGAAGCGGATCTCAGCGCGGCGCGGTCACTGCCCGATTGCGCGCAACGATCGTCTCGTGACTTGGCGGTGCGTCAGCGCCATAGAACTCGGCCATCAGTGCATCGCGATGACCCGGTGCATCGCCCTTCACTGCAGCCTTGAGCGCTGACGCCAGCTCAGGAATCGGAAGCTCGGTGCAATACGCAGGCGTGCCTGGCTGCTGCCGCCATGAATCTGCAAGATTTCCCGCGTCGACCGAGTCGAACCCGGCAGCGTCGAGCAGTTGCTGCGCGATCGCCTTGCCGGCCGGACTGTCGCCTGCCACCGGGATGGCGATCCGGTTCTGCGTGCCTGCGGGCTTGCCGCGCTCAGCCAGTGTCCTGGCGAGCACGGCGTTGAATGCCTTGATGAGGGGCCGGCCAAGCTGCTCGCTGGACCAGACACTTTCCAGCTTGCCGTCGTTGACTTGCGGGATCCTGGTGCCGAGCTGCGGGTAGTAGTTCGAGGTATCGATCACCACCACCTGTGCGGGTACGGTGGAGAACAGGCCCGCAACCTCGGGGATCCTGGCGAACGGGATGGACAGCACGATCACCTCGACGTCCTTGACCGCTTCTTCAGCGGCGACAGGCTCGGCGCCGATCGTTTCTGCCAGTTCACGAATGCTGTCGGGGCCTTTTGAACCAGCCAGTTTGACGACATGCCCGGCTGCAACGAATTTGCGTGCCAGGGTGCCACCGATATTGCCTGCGCCAATGATGCCGATGTTCATGTGTGCTCCTTCCGATGTGTGTGACGTGCTGCGGCTCACGCAGTGATGCGTGGATCGCGCCCGTATTGGGCAGGTGCGCCCAGGTGGTCGCGCAGCGTGGTGCCCCGGTAATCGCGATGGAACAGACCGCGTTGCTGCAGGATCGGCACGACTCCATCGACAAAGGCATCAATGCCGTCGTCATTGATATCCGGTGAGATCCAGAAACCATCGGCCGCACCTGCCTCGAACCAGGCCTGCATGTGGTCGGCCGCCTCGACCGCCGGGCCCACAATCACCGGGTGATAGTCGATGACGCCATGGGCCAGGATGTCGCGCAGGCTCCAGCCCTCCCGCGCGATCTGCAGCGCCTTTGTCGAGCGAGGATCCTGGGGCGACGGGCGTGCCGCAGCCAGTTGCGCGGGCGACAGAGGCCGCTCGAGTGCAGCAGGATCCAGACGTAGCCCGAGCATCTGTTGCAGGTAACCCAGCCGCTGAGGAAAGGTCTGCGCGGTCAGTGCAATCCGGCGATCCAGTGCCGCACGGCGATCCTGCGCGATTGTCGTCATCAGCCCGGGAATGAACTTGATCTCGTCCGGGTCGCGGCCGGCCTGCTTGGCGGCGTTGCGGAAGGCGGTGCGTTGCGCGCGGGCATCTTCAATGCTGAAACACGCACCGATCACAGCGCTGGCGTAGCGTCCGGCCAGCTCCAATGCATTGGGACTGCCGCCGGCATGGAAGATCACCGGCTGGCCCTGCTCCGAGGGTGGGATATACAGCGGTCCGCGGGAACCGACGAACCTGCCTTGCAGGTTGATCGGCGCAATTTGCCTGGCGTCGGCAAACCGGCCAGAGGCCTGGTCGTGCAGCCAGGCATCCTTCCCCCAACTGCCCCACAACGCCTGCACCAGTTGCACGAACTCGTGCGCACGTGCGTAACGATCCGCGCTGGGCGGAATTTTTCGCCCGTAGTTCGCGGCGACATCCTCACCACTGGAGGTCACCGCATTCCAGCCGGCACGCCCGTGACTCATGATGTCCAGCGCCTTGAACTGCCGCGCCAGATTGAACGGCTCGTTGAACGTCGTGGAGCCGGTGGCCACCAGACCGATACGCTCGGTGCCGCGCGCAACGGCAGCCAGGGTCATCATCACATCCAGGTTGAAGTGAGGCGCTTCGTTGTCGATATCGGCCACCGCGCTCGGACCGTCAGGCAGGAAAATGAACTGGAATTTCCCACGCTCGGCGGCCTGCGCCTGACGCACGCGGGCATCGAAGCTGGTGTAGTTGGTCGGATCCACCCACGGCATGCGCCAGGCTCCCGGCTGGGACCCGTAGCCATTGCCCAGGTGCAGGCCAATGATCATCGTCTTGGAGTGGCTCATGCGTTCCTCGATCTGCAGTGGTGGTGCGCGCGTCCGGCGGTGGCAACCGGCGGAGACAGCGACAGCCGGCCGCCGACTGCGCTCTTAAAACCTCCCGGTTCAAAGCGCCCCGCAAAAGGGAGACACGCTCCGTTTGTGCCGGGAAATATATGGAGATACACTCCGGATATCAAGAACCAGGCTAACCGACCTATGTCTTCCGACGTTCAGCCACGCCCTCCGCGCGCCGATGCCCAACGCAACAGGACCCAGATTCTTGAGGTCGCCGGCAACGCCTTTGCCGAGGAAGGCATCGATGTGTCGATGGACAGCATTGCCAAGCGCGCAGGCGTTGGCCCGGGGACCTTGTATCGGCACTTCCCCAGCCGCGACGCCCTGCTGGCAGCGCTACTGGAAACGCATTACGCCAACCTCGAGCAAGCACGCATGGCCATCAGGGCAGAAGAGCACGACCCGGGGCGTGCGCTGCAACGCTGGATCGAGGCGTTGGGAAACTGGATGAATGCCTACGAAGGTCTTCCGGAGCCGCTACGGGCCGCATGGTCCCAGCCAAGTTCGGTGTTGATGCCGACCTGCCAATCCGTGGTCGAGGCCTCAGGCGTGTTTCTGCAGGCTGCACAACGCTCCGGTCAGGCGCGGGCATCGTTGACTGGCCGCGACATCTTTCTTGCCGCGCTTGCGATCGCATGGGCAGGAGCTGCCAGCGGTGACGCGGACAGCGACGCCCGCCAGGCGCTGCAGGACGTGCTGCGCTCAGGCTGGGCGCTTCCTGCGTGAAAGGCACTTCCCTCGCCGCGTAAACCACCCCGCTCTCCACACAGAAGAACGCATCATGAAGCTAGGCATTATCGGCACCGGCCATATCGGCAAAACGCTGGTGAAAAAGCTGAGTTCGCTCGGCCATGAGGTCAAGGTTGCCAACTCGCGTGGGCCAGAGACGATTGACCTGCAACTGCTGTCCTCGGGCGCTCGCGCAGTGACTGCGCAAGAATGCGTGGTCGATGTCGATGCCATCATCCTTTCGATCCCGTTGAACAGGATTCCGGAGTTCAAGCCGCTGCTGGCGCAGGTTTCAAGTGATGTCGTGCTGATCGACACGTCCAACTACTACCCCGCGCGTGACAGCAAGATTGACGCGATTGAAGCGGGCCAGGTTGAGAGCCTGTGGGTGGCTGAGCAATTGGGCCGCCCGATCGCCAAGGCATGGAATGCGATCGGGTCTGGTTCGCTTGCCGAGAAAGGCCAGCCGGCCACTGCGCCCGGCCGTATCGCCATCCCCGTGGCGGCTGATCGCGACAACGATCGCGAGGTCGCGATGGCATTGGTGAATGACACCGGCTTCGACGCGTTTTATTCGGGCCACCTGGCTGATTCCTGGCGCCAGCAGCCAGGAGCGCCTGCGTATTGCACCGATTTGACCAGGAGCGAGATCGGCGATGCACTCGCCAGCGCCGACCGCAGCCGACTGGCGAAACGTCGCGACCTTGCCGTGGCGGTCATGCAGGAAAGGCTGGGCGACTCCGCAACCAATCCCGATGCAGGCTTCGGCGCCCGGATCAGCAGAGCCATCTACATGTAGCCAGGCAGGTCGGCAACATCGCCATGCAGTCGGCGCGTTTTAAAACGCAAGCAGGTGTTGCCGAGCCTGAGGATGGCAAGACGGCGGCACGGCGAACAGCGGTTTGTGCAAGGTGTGCAGCCGCCCGTCCTGACATGCGTCAGGAGCACCCCGACAGCTCCGGCGTTTTCTGAAGGGTGCGATGATAATTTAGTGACAGACATTCCAGTTTTGGACAAGGACGCCGTTATTGGGGAACCGGTGCCAGGCTCGCTAACAGCGTGGACATCGATGCCTCCACTGATCTCTTCTGGGACGTCCATGATCGCCTTTCTTCAACGCTTCAACGTCGGCCACCGCCTGGCCGTTGCATTCGGAATCCTGATTCTTCTCTCAGGCCTGCTGGTGGCCACCGGCCTGAGCACGATGGCGAACGCACGCGCGCAGCTGGACTTCATCGTTCTCGACCGCACCGCCAAGATCCAGATCGGCAACGGCATGCTGGATGCCAACTCATCGCTGCTGATCGCACTGGGCACGTATGCCATGGCGACAAGCGAGGAGCTCAACACCGAAGCGCTCAACACCATCAACGCCCAGCGCCAGCGCTACCAGGAGCTGCGCACCAGGCTGGATACGCTGTCCAGCTCGGAGGAAGGGCGGAAGATCCGTAACGAGATGGACGAGCGTCGGGCGACTTCCGTGAAGTTCAACGACGAAGTCATGGCACTGGCCGCCAAGAACGACAACGCGCAGGCCCAGGACATTCTCAGCGAGCAGGCGCGGCCTGCCACGCTCGCCTGGCAGGACAAGATCCGCGAGCTCGTCACCCGGCAGGAAGGACAGAGCAGACAGGCCTACGCAGAAGCAGTCCGGTCGATGGATCGCGGCAAGCTCCTGCTCATCCTCGGCGGTGCCGCGGTCGTGCTGGTCAGCAGCCTACTGGCCTGGCTTATCACCCGCAGCCTGACCCAGCCGCTGGCACGCGCCACCAACGCAGCCGAGGCGATCGCCAATGGTCAGCTCGGCAACAACGTGCAGACTCAGGCCAAGGACGAGACCGGCCGCTTGCTGCGCGCCATGCAGGGCATGCAGACACAGCTGCAGGCCCTTTTGACTGCACAGGGCGACATGGCCAAGCGCCACGATGAGGGCCAGACCAGCTTCCGCATGGATGCCCAGGCCTTCCCGGGCGACTACGGCCGCATGGCCGAGGACACCAATGCGCTTGTGGCCTCCCACCTGGCCGTGCAGTCCAACCTTGCACGGATCATGGGCCGCTATGCCATCGGCGACCTGAGCGAGAGCATGGAGCGCCTGCCCGGTGAGAAGGCCGTGCTGACGCAGACCATGGACGAGGTCAAGGCCAACCTGTCCGCGATGAACATCGAGATCAAGCAGCTGGCACAGGCTGCCGCGGACGGTGACTTCACCGCGCGCGGCGATGCCGAGCGTTTCCAATACGATTTCCGCGTCATGGTGGAGAGCTTGAACCTGCTCATGGCCACCGCGGACAGCAACCTGCAATCGCTGTCTTCGCTGCTGCAGTCCATTGCCGCAGGAGACCTGACCGCACGCATGACCGGCGAGTTCAAGGGTGTGTTCGCGCAGATGCGCGATGACGCCAACACCACCGCCGCGCAGCTTGCCGAAATCGTTGGCCGCATCCAGCGGTCGGCAGTGTCGATCAACTCGGCGGCCAGCGAGATTGCCGCCGGCAACCAGGACTTGTCGCAGCGCACCGAACAACAGGCGGCCAACCTGGAAGAAACCGCTGCCTCGATGGAAGAGCTGACCTCCACCGTGCGCCAGAACGCCGAACACGCACGTCAGGCCAACCAACTGGCGATCGGCGCGGCAGGCGTGGCCTCGCAGGGCGGCGAGATCGTGAGCAAGGTCGTAGGCACCATGGCTGGTATCGAAGCCTCGTCCAAGAAGATCGCCGACATCATCTCGGTCATTGACGGCATCTCGTTCCAGACCAACATCCTGGCCTTGAACGCAGCCGTGGAAGCGGCACGTGCCGGCGAACAGGGACGTGGATTTGCCGTGGTTGCCTCGGAAGTGCGCACGCTGGCCCAGCGGTCCACTGCCGCGGCCAAGGAGATTAAGACGCTGATCGACGACTCGGTCGAACGCGTCACCGAAGGCTCGACGCTGGTGCATACGGCGGGCACCACGATGGCCGAGATCGTCTCCAGCGTGCAGCGCGTGACCGACATCATGGGTGAGATCTCCGCCGCCTCGCAGGAACAGTCGGCAGGCATCGAGCAGGTCAACATCACGGTCACGCAGATGGATGAAACGACGCAGCAGAACGCAGCCCTGGTCGAGGAAGCGACGGCTGCAGCCCGTGCGATGGAGGAGCAGGCCACGCAGCTGACCGAGGCGGTGGCGGTCTTCAAGATCGACGGACAGAAAGCTGTTCCGGTCGGCGCAGCTGCTGGCACATCAGCCATTGCCAAGGCCGGCAGCAGGAAAACGGCAGCGCCCCTGAAGACACCTGCAAAGCTTGTTCCGCACCGGGCACCACGCAAACTCGAGTCAGTCGCCGGCGCAACAGACGGCGCAGGCTGGCAGGAGTTCTGACCGAACCGTGGTGGGCCCGGATTTCCGGGCCCACCCGCGTTCTGCTCTTGCACATCATTGCGCAGCATGGGATCCGCGTGCTCGGTCGCACCGACTGCTCGGGAACAACGGTCATCATCGGACTTCGGACGCAGGTGATGCTCAAGGTCATGAATATCGACCAGCATCACCGCACGTCACCTCACTCCACCAATTCGAAGCTCGCCGTCAGTCCTGCAGCTTCAGCCGATGGCGCCACCCATACATCGAACACACCCGGCTCCACGGTCGGTTGCAATGCCTGACCGATGAACAACAAGTCCGCACGCCGCAACACAAACTCCACCGGCGCGCTGCCGCCAGCCGGCACCGCGAGTTTGCGGAAATCCTTCAGCTCCCGCACCGGCCGGGTCACGCTGGCGCTGCGGTCGCGCACATACAGTTGCACCACTTCGTCCGCATCGCGCGTGCCGCGGTTGTAGATGCGTGCGCTGATGCGCATGCTGCCATTGGCTGGCAGGCGTGCATCGCTCAAGCTCAGTTCGGCATAGTCGATGCGCCCATAGGTGAGCCCATGGCCGAACGGAAACAGTGCCGTGTTGGGCGCCGTCCGGTAATGCGTGGTGTAAGGCTCCAGCTCGTCCGGCCGGGGATTGGGACGGCCGGTTGGCGGGTGGGCATAGGTGTAGGGCACCTGCCCGACCGCATGTGGAAAACTCACCGGCAAACGGCCGGACGGTGCCTGTGCACCCAACAGGATGTCAGCCAATGCAACACCGGCCGCCGAGCCCAGGAACCAGGTCACCAGGATCGCCGCGCATCCAAGCACCGGCCCTTCCAGCGCAAGCGCGCGACCGGTGCTGAGCAGGACCGCGACAGGCGTGCCGGTGGCGACGACTGCCGCCAGCAACTGTCGCTGCGCTTCGGGGATGCAGATCTCGCTGCGCGATTGCGCTTCGCCCGAGTAGCCCAGTGGTTCGCCAATCGCCAGCAGCGCGACATCGGCACATCTGGCGGCGACAACCGCGGCCTGCACACCGCCCGGCAATGCTTGCTCGAAGTCGCAGCCGTCCACCACCTGCAGTGCCTGCGGATCCTGCAGCGCATTCGCCAGCGCGGTGGCCAGCGTATTGCGCTTGTCTTCCTCGTCGAACAGGCTCCATGGCCCGGCGTGGTTGATCCAGTCGCGCGCCATGGGCCCGATCAAGGCAATGCGCTGGCCGCTGCGGCGCAATGGCAGCAACTCGCCATCGTTCTTCAGCAACACCACCGATTTGCATGCGGCCTCGCGGGCCAGTGCCAAGGTGTCGGTGTTGCGCTGCGATGACTGCGCCCGTGCGGGCCGGATGCGCCGGAACGGGTCGTCGAACAGCCCCAGTGCCGCCTTGAACGCCAGGACGCGTCTTACCGACGCATCCAGCCGTGCCATCGGCACGTCGCCTGCGGCAACCAAGGCCGGCAGGTGCTGTAGATACAGGCCGCTTTCCATGCTGATATCCACCCCGGCCAAAAACGCCAGTCTTGCCGCGTCACGGCCATCGGCCGCAACGCCGTGCGCGATCAGTTCCTGGTCGGCCTGGAAGTCGGACACGACCAGGCCGGGATAGCCCCATTCCCTGCGCAACATCGTATCCAGCAGCCACGCATTGGCAGTGGCGGGAATGCCCGACAGTTCGTTGAAGGCGGCCATGGTCGTGACCGCGCCTGCGGCAAACGCCGCCTGGAACGGCGGGAAATACACCTCGCGCAGCGTCCGTTCGGACACGTCCACGCGGTTGTAATCCAGCCCGCCCTCGGCCGCACCATAGGCGGCAAAGTGTTTGGGGCAGGCGGCCATCGCTTCGGGATGGGCCAGCCCCACATCGCCCTGAAAGCCGCGCACCCGTGCCTGCGCAAACAGCCGCGCCAGCAGCACGTCTTCGCCGGCGCCTTCCACGCCACGCCCCCAGCGTGCATCGCGGGCGATATCCACCATGGGCGCGAAGGTCCAGTCGAGACCCACAGCACTGGCCTCCATCGCCGCGGCACGCGCGGTACGCTGTGCCAGCGTTGGCTCGAAGCTGGCCGCCTCGGCCAACGGCACCGGGAACACCGTGGTATAGCCATGGATCACATCGGCGGCGAACAACAGCGGAATCCGCAACCGGCTTTGCAGCGCTGCCTGCTGCAGTTGCTGATGCCAGCGCACGTTGGACCCGTTGAACACTCCGGTCAGCCGCCCGGCTCGGGCGGCGGCCAGTTGAGCGCTCCCGTCGGCAGTGCGGGTCAGCGGATTGGCGACGATCGCCTTGCCATCCTGCTGCGCCGAACTGAACAGGCTGAGCTGGCCCGCTTTTTCCTCCAAGGTCATGCGTGCGATCAATGCATCGATGAAACCAGGCGGCCGCGCCGCACCGGTCGGCAATGCCCAGCCAGCGGGAATGCGCGCGAGCAGCGCCAGTGTTCCGGCGCTACGCAGCAGCTGGCGTCTAGTAGTGCATGCAGGCATAGGAAGGGTGCTTGGCGGCGGCGGTCAACGCTACTGGATGGGCAAGCCCGCACACACATACCGGTTCGCATTCGCGATGCCCGCTTCGGGACCAACCGATGGCGTCAGTGGATGCGCAGCCCCCCGGCATTGCCATCGGCGTGTTACGTCCACGCGCATCCATCATTTCGTCGCGGGCTCTGAAATATTTCTTCATGTCCCCGCTGCCTAGCCGGCTTCCAGGCGGCGGACGTCACATACGCACCCATGGAGACAGACGCGAAGCCCGGTGTTTGGCGCTACAGCAACATGAGTGACACTACACGAGCGGCAATCTCATCTCGCCTGCCCTGTGTTTGGAGACGGACATGTCCAGAGAAGCGCGATGGCTCCTTGTCACACTGCTCGCCATTACCTGTGCAACCGGATGCTGCGCTCGGGCTGAAAGCGCGCCAGAAGCATCGCCAGCACGCGTGCAGATGGATGCCTACACAGCAAACAAGTTGAACGCCGTGCTGGAGGAGACCTCACGGCATCGCGGCCTGAGCACCGGGCACATGATCGACTTGGTCTCTGCGCAGTTTTTGGAAACGCCTTATCGCGCAAACGTGTTGCAGGGTTCGGCCACGGTGCCAGAGAAATTGATCGTGGACTTTACCGGCTTGGACTGCTTCACCTATCTAGACTATGTCGAAGCAGCCCGGAAGTCGCACTCACAGCAGGACTTCGTCAACAACCTGATCATTACCCGCTATGTCGACGGTGTCGTCAGCTTTACGCACCGCAAGCACTTTTTTACCGACTGGGCGAACCGGCCGTACGAGCTTGCCACCGATATCACCACACGGATCAGCACCCACACTGTAACCGTGATGAAGCAGCTCAACTTGAAAGCAGACGGCAGCAACTATCTGCCCGGCTTGCCGATGGTCGACCGGGCTGTCACCTATATCCCCACCGAGCACATCGACGGCAGCGTCATCCGCAAGCTGCGTACCGGGGATTTCATCGGCATCTATACCCATCTGGCCGGGCTGGATGTCACGCACGTCGGATTCTTCATCATGACCGACACAGGCCCGGTGTTACGTAACGCCTCCTCCCGCAAGGAAAACGAAAAGGTCGTTGACTCGCCCTTCATGGAGTACGTGGCGCGAACGCCGGGAATCATCGTTTATAGAGCCAAGGAGTAAGCGTCACCTCTGCCTTCATTGTCGGCCGCCCACCTGGCCGCGTCGGCTACAGTGGATGCGACGCCCGCGCAGAAGCGGCAGCCAGCGCGCTGGCATGACGCGACTCCAGCGGCCTGCGGCCGAGCGATCTTCGCTGGGCCGCGCGGGGCCGATGCCTGGAAGGGCGCGCGTGTCCACCAGCCACAATGTCACTTGCTTCTTCATCCCGCATCTCCCGAAGCAACAAGCACGGCCGCGTGCCTGGGTGCCTCGTGTGCATCGATTGGCACTCAGGTGGCCAGCATCATGGCCGCATCCCGAGCTCGCTGCCTGAGCTGGCTCCTAAACCAAACCACGCTGCATCTCGACAGGGATCGTCGCTGCGGGCACGACGGAGTAGCCAGGTAGGCGAAGACCCGCGCGACAGCAGACACATTTCATCTGCAGGAGAACTGCCCTTTTCCGTTGCGGAATGATCATTTCGCAGGTGAAGCGTCCCGGGTCCGCAGCTTGATGTCATTTTCGAGTCACTGACGACGATGACGCATGCCACACAAGGTGGCCGTGAATGCCGGGCACGCCTGAGCATTTCGATTGCACGCTGGGAAGTCCGCACTGCAATTCCCCGAACCGTTGATGGCGGCAGCTGCGCCAGACCGTGTCTGCGTGGCGCACGTCGACCGTGCTGTCGCGCGCGTTGCCCTGCCAACAGCGAGCTATGCGCTGCAATCGAGGCCGGCACCGCCATGCGCCCATCGGATGAGGTGTCAGGTATCGATGCCTCACGTCAGCAGCCGCGCAAGCCCGGGCGGCAGCATGCCGCCCTTCCCCCCACAGCGAGGACATGCCGTGATGAAGACCCCTTCAGCCAGTGCTTCCCAGCCACCACGACCGACCGATACAGACGTCGTGATCGACATAGCGCCGCCACAACAGCACACCGCGGCGCCGACGCCCGCTGCCAACCCTGCATTGTCGCGCCTGGCTCCCAGACCGTCCGGACGGCGCAGCAACCCGGAACGCGGCACAGGATCTGGCAGCGCTGCCGACAGAAACCAGCACGGCGGTGAGAGCCCGCTGCTGCATGCCGACAACAGCACCAGCGAGCGCTTCTTCGACGCCGTGGACTTCCTGTCAGCAGCAGAGACGTCGTCCATTGACCACGAACACGCTGCACCACCCGATCCACCGGTGCCCACACCTGCAGCCACCAACACGCCGACACGCAGCGAGCGCCTGGGTGCACTGGCTGCATCGATCAGGACCAGTGCAGTGCGTGGCGCAAGCGCCGTGTTTGGACCGACTGCCAGCGCGGTGGCGGCGGCAGCGCACGGCATAGTCCCGACCAGTTTCGACGGACAATACCTGGGTGCGGCGCTGGGGCATCTGGTGCACCAGGCCAGTTCGGTGGGACCGACCACGTTCGCACGTGAATTGCTGGGCGAAGGATTGTTTGCCGCGCTCCGCCAGCTTCCGCCCGAAGCGGTGGTTGCCATGCAGGCCGTCTCCGGCACGCTGCAGATGGCGCTGCATACGCTACGACGCAACCGCGAGAACCGCAATCCAGACGCGGCTGCGCGGGGCTTCCACAATCTCAGTCTCGAACAGTGGGATGCATTGTCCGTCCAAGAACAGGGAAGCAGGAGAGAAGAACAGCAGCATTATTCGAATCTGGTCACCCGGCTCGCGTTGGGCGGCATCCTGAGCAACATCGCTGTGGGTGCGGCCGGCAAGGCATCCGGCCAACCGGAGCTGGCTGCCAGGCTGCTGGCCAGCGACCTGAAGATCGCCGCCTATGCCGCAGCCCGCGACACCATCCAGGCCACCTTCAAGATGGTGGGAATGCAAGACCCGGCCCGCTCCAATGGCGGCATCAACGATCCGCACATCACCAGCGCAGGCAGGTTCTACGGCATGGCCAACGTGCTGGCCAACCTGGCGTCGAACGAGCTGGCGTCGCCGGACTTCGCAGCGGCCCGGCAGCGCTGGGCCGGCCTGAACTCGCCTTTCACCAAGGGCGAGGCAACCAGCGTCATCTTGCGTCAATCGGCGATGACGGCGGCCTTGAATGTCGGCCTGGAAACGGCGGACTGGATCAATGTCACCCAGCACGAAGCCGACCAGGCCGGGACCAAGCAGATCTGGGAACCGGAGTGGAAGGGCAAGCGCGAGGATTACGAGAGGGTCATGGATCATTCGGTCGCCCGCACGGCCGCCATCAATTCCAATATCGCGCTTGGTACCGCCATCAACATGATTGGCGCCTGGGTCGGGCTGTCGCCCGCACGCAGCGGCCTGCTCTCCAACACGGTGTCCGGCGTGGCCGCCGGCATGCAGTACAAGACCATCGGCGCCACCTGGCAGGCCGATGGGGCCGTTCGCGCAGCCGAGGCGGCTCGCTCGCAGGCCGGGTAAGCACGGCGATCAAACCGCCGCGCTCGCCATCCGGCGGGCGCGGTGTGTACTCCCACGGCACTACCTCTGGGCACGCAGTGTGGGCAGGCAAGCAACGCAGTGCGCCACCGCCGCGTGCAGCAGCGTTACTCGGCAACCACGCCGCGCTTGCTCAGAATCGCGTGGATGGCATGCGCATACTTGTCGCGCTCGGCCGGCGTTTCGGAATGATAGGCGCCCACGGCGGCCCAGGTATTTCCGTATTTATTGGTCATCTCGCGCAGCCGCCAGGCGGCGACATACACGCTGACGCACGGCTGCATCAACGCGTCCCTGGAGATGCCGTAGCTGGAAAGACGGCGCAGATGGATCGAGTTGATCTGCATCTTTCCGTAGTCGACCGTGCCGTTGTTGTTGCGATGGATCGCGTCGGCACGGCCGCGTGATTCCTGCCATGCGATGGCGCGCAGCACCCATGGATTGACATGTTGATAGCCGGCGGCCTCTTCGAAGCAGTCTGCGCGTGCGAGTGGCGCGGCGCACAGCAACGCCGCCGCAATCAACACCCGGCGCCGGGAAGCGGCTGCCTGCCTGGGCCACAGCGCGTAGCAGTGCTCGCCCACGGGCAGGCTTTTGGAGAGCGTGGCCCACTGCTGTGGACGGCCAACACCCGTGCCGTGCACAACCGGACACGTGGTCGGCGTATCGGTTTCTGTCATGTCTGTCACCTGATCGTCGTTGATTCCAGCAACGTCGCGGAGTGGACAGGCATCCCCGGCTGATCCAACCCCCGCTCGATCGCAACACCATAACGGTGCTGTGCACACGCATGCACTTGCTGCACGAAACGTCTATGACCGAAACGAAATCACCCCACGCATCGTTTCAATGCAGCTGTTTTCCAGCGTATTCCGGATATTTTTCCGCCGCGACGTTCGCAAGTAAAAGCGCGCTTTCGCGTCCTTACCGATGCATCACCGGTACCTCTTCTACCTTGCGGACGGGGCAATGCAGCGTCCCCGTTGCGACCTTGCCGTGACAGCTTTCCGGCAACCGCGATGTACCCAGTCAACCACATGAGACGGGAATCACCATGGACTCATCTATCGGAAACTTTTCCAACTTCAGCAGCAACGTGCAGACGATGGGCATCGGGCCCCAGCAAACTCAGGACTCCGGTCAGCGCTCGTCTTCGGCTGGCTCCGAGCAACAGCTGGATCAGTTGCTCGCCATGTTCATCATGATGATGCTTCAGCAGAGCCAGGGCAGCGATGCCAATCAGGAATGCGGCAACGACCAGCCGCAGAACGGTCAGCAGGACGGCCTGAGTCCGTTGACCCAGATGTTGATGCAGATCGTGATGCAGCTGATGCAGAACCAGGGCGGCGCCGGCGTGGGCGGTGGCGGTTCGGTCAACAGCAGCCTGGGCGGCAACAGCCTGGGTGGCGGTTTCAACGCCAACCTGTCGAGCATCACCGGCCAGGCCTGATCGGCACTGCGTGCAGGCTGCCGGGCCATGCGGCAGCCTGCACGTTGCAGCACCATCGACTGCCGCGATGCCCTGCTTAGGGCGAGACGATATGCGGGGTCAGCAGGAACAAGCGCTGCAGCCGCGACCCACCCTGCTGGCGATGCTTGAACAGGTTACCCACCAGTGGAATCCTGGACAGCCCGGGCACCTTGTTCAGATCGGTCTGATCGGTATCCTGGGCATAGCCGGCGATCAGCAGGCTCTGGCCTTCGTTGACGAATGCCTGGGTGGTGATCTCGCTGGAAGTGATGACGGGAATGCCATCGACGGTATTGGCGCCCAACTGCCCGTCTTCGATACGCACATCCAGGCGCATCTGCCCGTCGGGCGAGCCCGGCACCACACTCGGCAATACGCGTAGCGACACACCGGCGGACAGGTTGTAGAGGTCCGCGGATGCATAACCGCTGACACGCACGAAGGCCTGCTGCTTGTGGTCCATCACCGCCTCCACGTTGTCCAGCGTCGCCACCTGCGGGGTGGACACGATCTTGGCCTTGTTGGTCTGCTCGAGCGCCGACACACGCGTCATCAGGTAACGCCCGGCGTCGCCCAGAACCGCCGTCAAGGTGCCGCCCAACGGAGCGTTTGCCCCTGCCGCCGCCGCACCGCTCAAGCTGCCGTCGTAGCCAAGCTGGCCGCCACGGCCGTCGCCAGTCTGCACATCCACACGCCGGCTGTGGAAGCGCCAGTCCACGCCCAGATCCTGCATGGCGCCGTCGCGGATCTCGATGATGGTGGCATCGATCTGCAGCAGCTTGGGGCGGTTGTCGAGCTGCTGGATCAAGCTGCCATAGGCGGCCATGCGCTCCGGGCGGTCGCGGATGAGGATGGCATTGGTGCGCGGGTCGGCTTCGATCACCGGCGCGTCCGATGCCGGCTCGCCGCCGCTGCCCGCATCCACCGCCAGTGGCGCATCGCGGCGCGCCTGGCTCATCTCCGGCCACACACTGGCTGGCGCATTGGCGCCCGTACCCGGCAACGGCGGGCTGACCGGCACCCGATCCGACGGCGAGCCACCGCCGAACCACGATGCAGGCAGGCCGAGAATGCCGTTGCCACCGTTGCTGCCGCCGCCATTCTGGGCCTGACCGTTGTTGCCGAAGGTATTGGATGAGCCGCCGCCGATCGGTTGCACCCGCCCGAAATTGGCACCCGGCCCGGGCAGCGCCGCCGTGGGCGCGCCATGCACGCCGTACATGCTGCGCAACAGACTGGCCATGCCCGGCACCTGGACGTCCTGCCCACCGATGCGGGTGCTGTGATCGGCGGCCTGCGCGTAATGCAGCTGAAACACCTGCACCTCGGTGGCATCGCGTTGGCGCGCGCCCTGCTCGACCTGCCTGGCAATCGCAGCGACGGTATCCACATAACCCGGCGGGCCGGACACCACCGCCACGTGCGCCGCCTCATCGTAACGGACCGGAAAGCGCGGATCGTCCAGCCGCATGCGTGCAAGCGCATCGCGCAGCGCACTGGTCGATGCAGCGCCCAGATTCAAGGTTGCATTCTTGGTTTCGTTGGCGCCCCAGATCCTGAGCACGGCACCGTCGTAATACCAGACGAAGCCGAACGTCGCAGACAGATCGTCGAGGAATTTCTGCGGGCTGGCCTCGAACTTGCCACTGAGCGTGCCGGTCACCTCCGGCGAAATCCAGGTGGTGATGGATTGGCTGGCGGACAGGTCGCGCAGCACCTCCTTGAGATCCTTGTGGTCGGCGACGTATTTGAAGCTGCGCGAATGCCATGGCACCTGCGCGGCAGTGGCATGCGACGGCAGCAACGGCAGCAGGCTCAATAGCAACGCGGCGGCCAATGGCGCGCGTCGATGGCGGTGAACTGGAGGACAGGCGTATGCCATGGCGTTCCCTCTGCGAGGCAAGTGAAAGAAGTCGATGGGGCGGCACCTGGCAGGCAGGCGTCGTCCGGGATTGCGTACCGGTTGCAGGCGGCTGCAGACACGGCGTCAAACAGCAAATCCGGGGCTGGTGCGGTCAGTGTAGGCAGCGCATCGCAGGCGATGTCTCAACAATGATCAATTCGCTGCGCCTCCTTTGCCGCCGATGTTGGCGGCATCGTGCAACTGCTGCTGGAAGTGGATGAAGCTAAGTGCGTCACCGGATTGCGCAATAAACACGCTGGTCAGCAATGCGAGCAGCAGCAGCGCCAGGACCCCACGGATCGGCTGGCTCAGATTGGAAGGCTCCAGCTTGTCAGCAGCGCGGGCCACAAAGCCGATGGCCAGATCCACCAGCACCAGCACCAACATCAGCGGTGCGGCCAGCTTGACGATTGCGGCCATCATGCCGTCGGTCTGCTGGATGACGAAGGATTCGGCGACCGCCCCCATGTCCGGCGTGAGCTGGCTCAGCGGCCACCAACGAAACGATTCGAACAGCGTACCGAGCAGCATCAGCATGCCGCCCAGCGCGTAGAAGGACACGATCGCCAGCTGCATCAACACCGTGGAGACCGGCGTGCTCTGCTCACCGCTCAGCGGGTTGGTCATCTGCACGTTGTTGTAGCCGGACACATCGTCGATCAGCAGGCCCACGCTCTCGGCAACCCAGAACACCGTGGATGCGGCAAACCCGATCAGCAGGCCAACGAAGGCTTCCTTGAACACCAGCCCGACCAGGCCGGTTGCTTCGATCCTGGCCAGCGCATCGGCAGGCTGTCCGTAGGCGATGAAGGAACTGAGCACATAGATCACGCCGTTGCGCGCCATCCCCGGAAGACTGTCCTGCGCCATGGCCGGCAGCACGAAGAACATCACGAACACGCGCACCCCGCACAACGCCAGCAGGGTCAGCAGCGACACGCCCTGGGACGACAGCGCCAGCAGCGCGGTGGCGGTGTCGCTCATTGCCGCACTCCGCGCGCGGCACGATGCAGGCGCAGTCCGACCAGGGCCTCGATCGCGTCTTCCTCTTCGGCCGCATCGCGTTGTGCCTGCCAGGCACGCTGCGCGCGGGCGGCTTTCTGCGCATACACATCCGCCTGCGCCTGCAGCCTGCTCAGTGCCTGTTGCACTGCTGCGGCCTCGTCGCGTGCGCCCTGCACCGCCTGCGTCGCTGCGACCAGCGCCTGCTCTGCGGCGCGGCAGCGCTCTTCCAGCACGGCGCGGAAGCGCTGGTGCTGCAGGATCGCCGCGATGTCGATCGGCTCACCCGCGCCGGCCTTTTCGGCCAGCGTGGCATCGAACGCGGCAAGACGCGCGGTGCAGGCGCTGGCCTCCTGACTGCAACTGACGCGCTCGCGCTCGCACTGCGCCAGCGCACGCCTGCAGTCGCCCAGACGGTCCTGCATCCGCGCGTGACGGCGCGTCTTCAGCTGCTGCAACGTCGCCCAGGTGCTGGCACGCTCACGCATCGTCGATCACGCCGGCAAGCTGCTCCAGGGTGGTGTCGTAGTCGCTGAGCTGATCGGTGGGCTGGCTGAGGAAGTCGCGAATCGCGTCGATCCTGGCGATTGCCTCGTCGGCGACCGCATCGCTGCCCTGGCGGTATTCGCCGACCTGCAGCAAGGTCTCCACCTCGTTGTACTTGGCCAGCAGACGCCGCAGCTGGCCGGCATACCGGCGTTGCTCGGCAGACACGATCTGGCTCATCACCCGGCTCAGGCTTCCCAGCACATCGATGGCCGGGTACTGGTTCCTGGCGGCGATCTCGCGCGACAGAATCAGATGCCCATCGAGGATGCCGCGCACTTCCTCGGCGATTGGATCGCTACCGGTGTCGTCCTCGGCCAGCACGGTGTAGAAGGCGGTGATCGAGCCGGTCTCGCCCATGCCGGCACGTTCGAGCAGGCGCGGCAGCTCGGCGAACACCGACGGCGGGAAGCCGCGCCGGGTGGGCGGCTCGCCGGCGGCCAGACCGATCTCGCGTTGCGCGCGGGCAAAGCGGGTCAGCGAGTCCATCATCAGCAGCACGCGCAGGCCCTGATCGCGAAAATATTCGGCGATGGCGGTGCCGACATAGGCCGCCTTGGCGCGCTCGATGGAGGAGCGGTCGGAGGTGGCGCACACCACCACGCTGCGCGCCAGGCCATCCTGGCCAAGAATCATCTCGATGAACTCACGCACTTCGCGTCCGCGCTCGCCGATCAGCACGATCACGTTGACGTCGCACTGCGTGCCGCGCGCGAACATGCCCATCAAGGTGCTCTTGCCGACGCCGGCGGCGGCGAAGATGCCCATGCGCTGGCCTTCGCCCAGCGTCATCAGGCCATCGACGATGCGCACGCCGGTCGGCATCGGTTGTTCGATCAGGCGCCGGCGCATCGGGTCCGGCGCCTGCGCCTGGATCTGCACCCAGCCGTCGCCGGCGACCGGCCCCTGGCCGTCGGCCGGCTCGCCCAGGCCATCGAGCACGCGTCCCAGCAGCGCCGACCCCACCGGCACCGCCAAGGGGCGCCCCGAGCCGATCACACGCGTCTCGCGCGATAAGCCCAGCAATTCGCCGAACGGCGCCAGCAGGGCGAGATTGCGGCTGAAGCCCACCACCTCGGCGCGCTGCAACAGCCTGCCATCGCGCTGGCGCAACTCGCACACCTCACCCAGGCTGACCTGCACCCCGGCGACCTTGAGCATGGTGCCGATCACTTCGACCACCTTGCCGTAGCGGCGACCGAAGGCCAGCGCAGCCAGTTCGCGCTCGAGCGTTGCCTCCAGCAGCGGCATCTCAACCGTCATCTTGCACCGCCTGCGGCGCGGCCAGCACGCGGCGGATGACCCGCTGCAGGCTGCGCAGCTGATCGCGCAGATCGGCCTCGAACACGCCGGTATCCCATTCGCATACGCAGGCGCCCAGCGCCAGCTGCGCGTCGCCGCACAGTTCCACCGGCATGGCCCAGCCGGCGGCCGCCGCGGCCGCATCGAAGGCGCGCCGCGCGTCGTCCAGCGCATCCGGATGCACGCTTACCCGCAGGCCCTTGGCCTCGTCCAACGCACCCTCCAGCGCCTGTGCGGCGCGCGCGTACAGCGCAGCGGGATCGTGCCCATGCAGGACCTGGGCGCAGGCATGCGCGACGATCCTGGCCAGACGCTCGCGGGCGCGCTGCGCGGCATCCTCGGCCGCGAAGGCATGGCGTACGCCGCGCTCGTTCCATGCGTCGAGCTGGCGGCGCAGCCCGGCGGCATAGCCCAACCGTGCGCTGCGCTCGGCCTTGTCCCGGGCATCGTTGAGGATCGCCGCGGCCTGCTGCTGCGCATCGTCGATCAGCGCCTGCGCACGCGCCTGGGCGTCTGCCAGCGTCTGCGCGCACCGCGCGTGCACCTGTACAGCCGCGGCATCCAGTTCCAGCACACAGGCCAACGCCTCGCGGGGAATGAGGTCGCCGTCCAGGCCCACCGCCTCCTGCGTGGACCTCAGCCACAGACGCATGGCAACTCCGGCAGCAAGGTGGGAAGCGCCTGCAGGAAGGCATCGCTGGCGCCATCTGCAGCGACAGGCGCCACACGGGCAGCGCCCAACGGCAAGGACAGCGCGATCACCTTGGCGACGCAGGGGTCGGGCCAGGCGCCATCGGCCGCCAGGCGACGCCAGCCATCGCCGACCCATGCCGCCGGGTCGGCATCGCGCGGCAACAGCGGCGCTGTCATGCCGGTGACCGCGCGATGGCGCACATGGTCGAGCACTGCCTGCCCCACCCGCTGCTCGAACCAGCTCAGGCGCTCGCGCTCGATGCAGCGGCGCAGCGCCAATGCACGCGAGAACAACGCGCGGCTCATCAACACTTTGGCGAGCAGTTCGGGCGCCAGCACGCCCAGCCGGCTGGCCAGCGGATCCAGCGCACAGGGCGGCATGCTCGACCACCCCGTCCAGGCCTGGACCACGCGCACACGACGCTGCGCAGGCGCACCTTCCCAACCCGACGCAGCGACCGTCCCCAGCCAGTGGGCCACCCGGTCTGCATCCAGCGATTGCGCCAGCGCGGACAGCGCCGCCGTCCCGCGTTGAAGCCACAGTGCCGCGTTGTCGATGCGTGCCTGGTCGATGCCTGACTTATCCATCCGCTGGCCTCACCCAGCATGTTTTCTGGACAACTCGCGCAGGCGCTGCCAGCCGCCCCAGCGCCGCGCATTGGCGTTCGGCCACCAGTACAGCGCTACCGCAGCGAGCGCCACGCACAGCGCCAGCGCGCATCCGGCCAGCCATGGCCACGCCCAGGCACGTGGCGGTGGCGATGCGGAAAACTGCGCATCGCTTTCCGCGCCACCAGGCACCAGCGTGACGCTGACGTTCTCGTAGGTCAGCCCTTCCACGCTGTGCATCACCAGCGTCTTGATGCTGGGCACCAGGCTGGTCAGATCGCTACCGACGCGAAACTTGATGAACACCGCGGCGCTGGAGGGCTTGACCGAGGTGGACAGCGGGTCGTTGTTGGGAAGCACGATCTCCACATCGGCCGCGATCACGCCATCGATATTCGACAAGGTCTGCGACAGCTGCTGCGACACGCCGTAGATGAAGCGCACGCGTTCTTCGGTGGGTGTGGAGATCAGGCCGTCCTTCTTGAACATCTCGCCAAGATTGGCGTGCCGCTCGTGCGGCATGCCATGCGCGCGCAGCACCTGCAACGCGTACGACACCTGATCGTGCGGCGCGTTGACCGCCCAGGTCTTGCCGTCATCGGGCGTGAGCTTTTCCGCATCCACACCGGCCGTCAGCAGCACGGCCAGCATGTCGTTGGCGTCGTTCTCGGTCAGCCCGGAATAGAGCTGCTGGTCGCAGCCAGACAGCAGCAGTGCGAGCAGCAACACCAGCAGATATCTAAGCGTTCGCATGCTATTGGTTCTTGAACAGTGTCTGCACGGCGTTCTTGCCCGACTCCGCTACCCCAACGCTGACATTGAGGTTGAAGCCGACCATCGTCACCTCATTCATCAACTTCATCTGTTGCGCAACCAGGTCATTCAGCCCCATGGTCGGCGCCTGCGTGCTGAAGACATCGATATGCTCGGTCATGCTGCGCACGCCATCGTTCTGCACGTCGACCATGCGGCTCATCATGCTCGGCTCGCCGACACGCTGCATGGCAGGCGGCAGCGGGCTGGAGGACTGCATCAGCGCCTGGAAACGACTGACAAGCGCCTGGTTCGGCGCCGCCGTCGGCGACGCCGCTGGCGTGGTCAGGCCGGTACTGGCAGTGATCGTTGCGACAGGAGGAATGAGCGTCATGACATGTTCCGCAGGCTGGGTTTTGTCGGGGTCAGGCGCGCAGATACTGGGCGTTGGGAACTTCCATCGGCGCGGCGGATTCGGCCGCCGCTTCCAGCGGCGCGGGTGCCGGGGTGTAGCGTCCTGACAGCGCCTTGACCAGGCCAACGGCGTCGGCATCGGCGTTCTCTTCGATCAGACCCTCTGCAATGCCATGCCACGACGGGTCGCCCACCGCAAACAGGCAACACGCGTACAAGGCCTTGCACAACGGCTTGGAGCCCGCATCGGCCTCCAGCTCACGCAGCAGGCGCGCGCCCTCCAGATAACCTCCGCGCTTGATCGCAATCCAGGCATCGAAGGTATCCAGCGCCTTCAACTCCGGCCGCAGCACCCGCACGGCGGCCAGTACCGCCGCGGCCTCTTCGAGTTTTTCGTGGGTCAGCCCGACCGTGATGAGGTTGATCAGCCCACTCACGACCGAACCGGAACATTCAATCTTTTCCATACCGCACCTCGTCATTCAATGGCTGTGGACAGCATGCGTGCGTAACGTACGCGTCGGCGCCAACCAAGACTTTTCAGAAGCGAACATCGGAATACCATCGCGAACAAACACATCGTGCTTCGTCCACCCATGCACACGTTCGCCCTGGAATCGGATCGCCTGACGATGGCTCGACCAGAATCGGCGTGCAGCAACAGCGGCCGGAGATCGCCATGTCGGATGAGAAGACCGAGAAGCCGACCGAAAAGAAACTGCAGGATGCGCGCAGGGATGGGGAAGTCCCGATCAGCCCGGATGTCACTGCCGCTGCGGTGCTGCTGGCCGCGCTGTTGGTGCTGAAACTGGCAGGCAGCTATTTTGTCGAACACCTGCGTGCATTGATGTCGATCGGTTTCGATTTCACCGCCAATACGCGCGATGCCACCGCCTTGCACCGTGCACTCGGTCGCATCGGCATCCAGGGCGTGTTGCTGACGCTGCCCTTCGTGGCGGCCTGCCTGGCCGCGGGATTGATCGGCACCTTTGTGCAGACCGGGCTCAATGCCTCGCTCAAACCGGTCACGCCCAAGTTCGATTCGCTCAACCCCGTGAACGGCGTCAAAAAACTCTTTTCGTTACGCAGTCTCATCAACCTGCTGAAGCTGGGCATCAAGGCCGCAGTGATCGGCGTGGTGCTGTGGTATGGCCTTCGTGCACTCATGCCGACCATCATCGGGCTCGCCTACCAACCAACGGCCGACATCGCACAGATCGGCTGGCGCGCATTGGGGGTCCTGTGCGCCCTGGCGGCGCTGGTGTTCGTGCTGGTCGGCGCGGCGGATTGGAGCGTGCAGCATTGGCTGTTCATTCGCGACAAGCGCATGAGCAAGGACGAGCAGAAGCGCGAACACAAGGAGAGCGAAGGCGACCCGGAAGTAAAGGGAAAACGCAAGGAATTCGCCAAGGAACTGGTCTTCGGCGACCCGCGCGAGCGCGTTGCCAAGGCCAAGGTGATGGTGGTCAACCCGACCCATTACGCCGTCGCGCTCGCCTACGAGCCGGACGGTTTCGGTTTGCCGCAAGTGGTAGCCAAGGGCGTGGACGACGGTGCGCTGGAACTGCGTGCCTATGCGCACAACCAGGGCATTCCGATCGTGGCGAACCCGCCGTTGGCGCGTGCGCTGCATGAGGTCGAACTGGGCGAGGCGGTTCCCGAATCCCTGTTCGAAACGGTGGCGGTGGTGCTGCGCTGGGTCGATGCGCTGGGCCGCGACAACGATGACGGCAGCGGTCCGCTGCCCTGCTAGGAGATGGCATGCGCCTGACACGGTATTTCTCATACACCGGTGAAGTGGCGATCGCCGCCTTGGTGGTGGCGGTCATCGGCTTGATGATCCTGCCGCTGCCCACCCCGCTCATCGATACGTTGCTGGGCATCAACATCACCTTGAGCGTGGTGTTGCTGATGGTCACGATGTATGTGCCGGACTCGATCTCGCTGTCGTCGTTTCCCTCGTTGCTGCTGTTTACCACGCTGCTGCGGCTGTCGTTGAACATCGCATCGACAAAATCGATCCTGCTGCATGCCGAGGCTGGCCACATCATCGAGAGCTTCGGCGAGCTGGTGGTCGGCGGCAACCTGGTGGTGGGCCTGGTGGTGTTCCTGATCATCACCACGGTGCAGTTCATCGTGATCGCCAAGGGCTCCGAGCGCGTGGCGGAAGTCGGTGCGCGCTTCACCCTGGATGCGATGCCCGGCAAGCAGATGAGCATCGACGCCGACCTGCGCGGCGGCAACCTGAGCGCGGACGAAGCACGCCGCAAACGCGCGCGGCTGGCCATCGAGAGTCAACTGCACGGCGGCATGGATGGCGCCATGAAATTCGTCAAGGGCGACGCCATCGCCGGCTTGGTGATCACCATGGTCAACATCCTGGCCGGCATCGTGGTGGGCGTGACCTACCACGGCATGAGCGCAGGCGAGGCGGCCAACCGCTTTGCGATCCTGTCGGTGGGCGATGCGATGGTCTCGCAGATCGCCTCGCTGCTGATCTCGGTGGCGGCCGGCGTGATGATCACCCGTGTCGCCAACGAGAACGAGGCCAGGATCAGCTCGCTCGGGCTCGAGATCGGCCGCCAGCTCACCGGCAATGCGCGCGCCCTGCTGGCGGCGAGCGTGCTGCTCGCCTGCTTTGCGTTCGTTCCGGGATTTCCTGCGCTGCTGTTCCTGCTGCTGGCAGCGGCCGTGGGCACAGGCGGTTATACGATCTGGCGCAAGCAGCGTGATGTCAGCGGCAGCGATCAGCCCACGCTGCCATCGACCAGCCGCAAGGGCGCCAAGGGCGATGCGCCGCACATCCGCAAGAGCGCGCCGGATTTCGCCTCGCCCCTGTCGATGCGCCTGTCGCCGCAACTGGCTGCGCAGCTGGACCCGGCACTGCTGGACCAGGCGATCGAGAGCGAGCGCCGGCAACTGGTGGAACTGCTGGGCCTGCCGTTTCCGGGGATCGCGATCTGGCAGAGCGACTCCCTGCAGGACCTGCAGTACGAGGTGCTGATTCACGACGTCCCGGAAACCCGCAGCGCATTGAGCGATACGGCTGACATGCCGAAAGCGCTGGCCCAGCAAGCCATCGCGCCGCTGCATGCACGCGCGCATCTGTTCGTCGGCATCCAGGAGACGCAGTGGATGCTGGAACAGGTGGGCGCGGACTATCCCGGGCTGGTCGCAGAGGTCAACAAGGCCATGCCCGCCCAGCGCATTGCCGATATCCTGCGCCGGCTGCTGGAAGAACGCATCCCGGTGCGCAACATCAAGAGCATCCTGGAGAGCCTGGTGGTGTGGGGACCGAAGGAAAAGGACCTGCTGATGCTGACCGAGTATGTGCGCTGCGATCTCGGCCGCTATCTGGCGCACACGGCCACCGCAGGCACCGGGCAGCTGCCTGCGGTGATGCTCGACCACGCGGTGGAACAGTTGATCCGGCAGTCGATTCGCGCCACGCCGGCAGGCAATTTCCTGGCGCTGCCACCGGAGCAGGCCAACCAGCTGGTCGAGCAGGTGGAACGCATCGTCGAAGATCAGGCGCGGCATCCACTGGCAGTGGTCGCATCGATGGACGTGCGGCGTTATGTCCGCCGCATGATCGAGGCGCGCCTGAACTGGCTGGAGGTGTATTCGTTCCAGGAACTGGGCGCAGAGGTGCAGCTGCAGCCGATCGGCAGAGTGGTGGCTTGATGCGTAAGCCACCGGTTCGCCACGTGCGCATCCTGCCTGTCACCGGTAAACCGCTGCAGCCGCCCGCAGCGCCCACACCGGGGCGTGCGACGCAGCGTGTCAGCTTCATGCAACTGCGCCGGCGCCTGGGCAGCGTGCCGCCCGGATTGCCGGACATGGTGTTGCCTGAGGATGGCGACGACACTGCGCCGCTGCCCGAAGCGGCGGATGCTGCCCGCGACGGTCACGACGCTGCGCGGCTGCAAAGCGCGCCAGCCTGTCTGGATGACAGTCATCGTGGACAGATCGCCCGAGGCGAGAACAGCGACGCGTTGGGTCGGCAGATCGCCGCCGAGTGGATCCGCACCCAACGCGCGCAGATAGCCATCCACCATATCGCGCTACGAGTGGCCGAGTTCTGCAATGCCACGCCGGTGCGCGGCGCAGGAATCTGGGAGGCATGGCTGGAGATCAACCACGACATCCTGCCGCAGACCACGCTGTTGTTGCGGCTTTCGCCAGACCAGCTATCGCTTCGCTTCGACAGCGGCTCGCCCGAGACGCGCGAGGTACTTTGCAATGGAAGAAAGCGCTTGGATACCGCATTGAAGGCCGCGCTCAGCGGCGCGCTTCAGATCAGCATCGAGGTCGTCTAGCGCCGCACACGCAGCAGGACAGCCATAACCAGGGACCCCGCTTTGTCAACCGTGCCGAGCCCGACGTCACCGACACGCGACCTGTCGCAAGCGCTGACCCACGTGCCAGCCGCACGCGCGCAGCTGGGCAGGGTGCTCTGCGATGCGCGTGCCGTGCAGCGGTGTGGCCTCACCGCGCAACGTCGTGGCATCCGGGCTGCGGAAGCGGCGCGTCTGCAGCTGCAGGTCGATAGCGGCAGCCTGGAGTTGCGGATCGCCGCACGCGACGGCCTGGCGCCGCTGTTGAACGAAGCCGACGACGCCCTGCGTGCAGCGATCGCCGGTGTGCTGTTGAGCGATGATCTGCGCGCCCTGGAACCACTGGGACTAGGCGCTGCCGAGGTGGTCGCCTTCGAGCGCTGTGCGGATGCAGTCGATCGCCTCGATATCGGCATCACGCTGGGCGGCATCGACGCAATCGCAGAGACCGCCAGCCCACTGCTGCTTGCCGCGCTGCAAACGGCTGTCGCTGCGCTGGCGATGCCATCGCCACTGCCGGCCTGGCTGGGGGCACTGCGGCTGAGTACGCGCCTGCTCATCGGCCAGCGCACGGCAACGGCGAGGCTGCTGCAAGCGCTGCGCCCGGGTGATGTGCTGCTGCACGCGCTCGCCCCGGCTCCCGTGCGCAACGGCGAGCTGCTCTGGGGCATCCCTGGAGGCGCGGTGTTGCGCGCTCCGGTGGCCCTGAACCTGCAACAGATGATTCTGGAGACCGCTCCCGCCATGCAGCACGATATGCCCGAGCTCGATGCCACATCGTCCACCACCGATGTGGCGGCACTGGAACTGCCTGTCCACCTGGAAGTGGATCAACTTGCACTGTCTGTGTCGGTGCTGTCGGGCCTGCAGCCCGGCCAGATACTCGAACTGTCGGTGCCGGTGGATCAGGCCGACATCCGTCTGGTGGTCTACGGCCAGACCATCGGCATCGGCCGGCTGCTGGCGGTGGGCGAACATCTCGGCGTGCAGATCCTCAGCATGTCGGAGACCGCGCATGCAGATGCCTGATGTCGGCTCGCTGCTGCTGGTGGTCATCATGCTGGGCTTGCTGCCCTTCGCAGCGATGGTGGTGACCTCCTACACCAAGATCGTGGTGGTGCTCGGCTTGCTACGCAATGCCATCGGTGTACAGCAGGTGCCGCCCAACATGGTCCTCAATGGCGTCGCGTTGCTGGTGTCGTGCTTCGTGATGGCGCCGGTGGGCATGGAGGCATTCAAGGCCGCGCAGAACTACAGCCCCGGTGCCGACAACAGCCGCGTGGTGGTGCTGCTCGACGCCTGCCGCGAACCGTTTCGGCAGTTCCTGCTCAAGCACACGCGCGAGCGCGAGAAAGCCTTCTTCATTCGTTCGGCGCAGCAGATCTGGCCCAAGGACAAGGCCGATACGCTCAAGCCGGACGACCTCCTCGTGCTGGCACCGGCATTCACGCTGAGCGAGCTGACCGAGGCGTTCCGCATCGGATTCCTGCTGTATCTGGTCTTCATCGTGATCGATCTGGTGGTGGCTAATGCGTTGATGGCAATGGGTCTGTCGCAGGTGACGCCGACCAACGTGGCCATTCCGTTCAAGCTGCTGTTGTTCGTGGCGCTGGATGGCTGGTCCATGCTGATCCACGGCCTGGTCTTGAGTTATCGGTGACGCCATGGACCATGACGATCTGGTGCGATTCACCTCCGAAGCCTTGTTGCTATGCCTCAAGGTGTCCTTGCCGGTGGTCGGCGTCGCCGCGTTGGCTGGCTTGCTGATCGCCTTCATCCAGGCAGTGATGTCGCTGCAGGATGCCTCGATTTCGTTCGCGCTCAAGCTGGTGGTGGTGGTGGCGGCCATTGCGATCACCGCGCCGTGGGGCGCCTCGGCGATCATGCAGTTCGGCCAGGCGCTGATGCAGGCGGCCTTTCCATGATCCGGCGCATTTCGCCAGGTGCCGTGCCGCCGTCGCTGCCGAGCGCGCCCGGCGCATCGCACCACGCCGATGCGCCGGGCGATGGCGCACAGCCGCTGGCGGACACGCCACATCATGCACCACGTCTGCGCCCCGCTCCGCCGCGCAGGCGGCGACGCGGCATGCGGTCGCTGGATGGCATGGACGACGAGCTCGACGCCACCGAGCTGGAAGACGCCGAGGTAGCACGTGTCTCGGCGCTACGCGGCAAGGTCAGCATCGCAGTCGCTCAGCCGCAGGAACAGGGGCAAGGCCAGGACGATCAGCATGGCGCCGGCGCTCGCGCACACGCCGGCGATCCGCAGGCACAGACATTGTCAAGCGCTTCGCCGGTCCACCGGGACGAGGATGTGCGTGCAGGTGTCCAGGCAGTCATCGATCGCTATGCGGCAACGCACGCCGGCGACCAGACGCTCAGACGGCAGGCCCTCACCGCTGCGTTCGTGGAGTTGCGTGACATCGGCATTGCCCACCCGGTTGCCGCATCGCTGACCACCATGGTCTGGATGTTGATGCGCGAGCACCTGCAATCCGGCCAGGCTGGCAGCTTTGCCGAAAGCATGGACATCTTGCGCAAACGCCTGGTGGAGATGGTGCACGCGCAACCGGAGCCCACACCAGCACTGCGTAGCTACAACCTGCTGCTGCCACTGATGCTGATCAGCGCGGGAAAACCGCGCAGACCCGCTGATTGTGCGCGTGGCGTCACGCGTTTGAACACGCTACTGATGGAACACCAAGACGGGGCCGCTCAAGGGATTCGTGCATGACCATGCAACTTCGCATACTGACGGGAATACACGCCGGCGCGCGATTAGATTTGCAGCCAGGCAGCTATACGTTGGGCGCCGATCTCCAGGCCGAGATCCGGATCGAAGACTGGCCTGATTGCCCGCTCATCATCGAGGTGGATGCAGATGGTCAAGTTCGTTATCGCAGCGACACGTTGCCAACGACACCGTTTGTTGCGCTGCATCCAATGCGGTTTGGTCCGTTGGTGCTGTGCATCGGCGAGGCCGCTGCCGCTTGGCCGGACGATGTGGCACTACTGGAGCGGTTGCTGTCTCCAGCCGCAGCGCCGGCAACACCCCCACCACGCAGGTCCAGGCGCACTGCGATGCGCGCAGTGGTGGGCGCCATGCTAGCGCTGGCAGCCGCAGCACTGCTGCCCTCCCTGCTCCCGGCCTTTCTCTCCGATGCGGCTCCCCCACGCAGCCAGGACAACCAGCTCAATCAGGTGCGATTCGTGCTCAAACAGCTCGGCTTGCGCGAAGCGCGCGTGGAGCAGGTCGGGTCGCGCGTGCGGGTCGAGGGTCTGGTGACAAGCAGCGCGGATGCGGCACGCCTGCGCGCGCAACTCCATCGGTATCAACATGCGGTCACCGTCGATGTGGTGGTGGTGGATGAGGTATTGGCAACCCTGCGCGATACCTTGGCCGACCGCGACCTGAGCGTGCGTTACGACGGCCAGGGCGTTTTCTCCATTGCCGGCAGCAGCGACAACGCAGAGCGCGCGATTCGGCGGATCGCCGATCTACGCAGCGATCTGGGCCCGGAGATCCGCAAGCTGCATGTGGACATCACCCAGCAGGACCAGTCGGTAAAACCGCCTTCGAACTACGATGCCGCCCTGTTGGTGGAAGGACTGCATTACGTGGAGACACCGGACGGCACCAAGCACCTGACTTCCACCACTTACTGAGTTAATCCAACGAGGATCGGTCATGTTCGAATCCATCACTGAAAGCATCGCCCATGACATGGGTGCCTTGATCAAGGTCAAATCCGAAGATGCCAGCGGCGAGCGCCTGGCAAGGATTGTCGATGCGCTGGATAACACAAGACAGCAGGTGCAGGTGCAGTGGATGGCCGCAACCGACGCTGCAGATCGCACCCGGCTTGCGACACTACACGAAGGCTTCAATGCCGCCCATGCGCTGGTCTCGCACATCGCGGCGGCTGCCTGACCCAATCCCTGCTAGTGAAGCAAGCAGGGTTTCCCGCGCCAACGGCGCTTCTCAAAAGAAATAGGAGATCAACATGTCACTTCTTGAAGGCATCAACAGAGGCGGATCAGCCAAGGACCTTCTGAGCAACACGTTCAAGGACAAGTTTGATAGCGAAATAAGCAGCATGGGTCAGTCCAGCCAAGCAAACTCTTTCATGGGCGGTGTAGGCGACTCAGTCTCAACAACCATCAAAAGCAATAACTATGTCAGCCGCGAGATGAACGCATTGAACTTGAATGCCTCGTTGAACAATGTAATCAGAAAATTCGGGGAGACGATGAAAGACGCGACACGTTAAGACAAAAATGGTTCATCACCTGCGCAGGCCCGCCCAGACGGGTCTGCGCAACCGACAGCGGTTAGGCAATGGCTTCGGCACGATTCGAAACCCTGGCTGCGGAACTGTGCGATGTGCTTGGCCTGCCGGATGTGCAGGAGTTGCTCGAGCACCGAACCATCCAGATAGACGGATTCGAGGTCTATCTGCACATGCCGGAGCCACAGTCCGAGGAGGATGCGCAGGAAGAAGCGCTTTACCTACGCATCTCCTACGGCCTTGCTCCTGCGGGACGGACCTTGACGGTCTTCCGGCTGCTGCTGGAAGCAAACCTGTCGGTATATGCGCAGGACCAGGCGCAACTGGGATTGAACGATGCCGGCGTGATCGTCCTGATCGTGCGCGTGCCGCTGGACGACGACGTCGACGGCGCATGGATCTGCGATCTGCTCGCCCACTACGCCGAGCATGGCCGTTACTGGAACAACAACATCTTCATTGCACACGACGACATGTTCGAAGGAATCGCAACGGGAAACTATCTGTGGCTACGCGCGTGAGGTGCTCGACCTTGCCTGCAGGCTGATGCTTGCCGCGAGACAGGCACGACCCGGCAGCACGCTGTCGGTGCCTTGCGCATCCGCTGCGCCGCGTCACCCGCCACGCTATCGCGCCGTTATCCCTCTCGCAGGATTTCTTCCGCCCTTCATCTCTCGCAAGGACATTCGCCATGAATCTCGCCATTCCCTCACACAACACTGCGAGCTTACAGCCGTCCTCGTTCTCCCTATCGCAGCAGCAGGCCCTCACCGCGGTGATCATGAGCATGCTGGCGTACTGCATGCAACGCATGCTCAGCGACATGCTGCAGCCACAGGATCAGCCATCCAGCGATGGTCAGCCACCGACCAATCCCACTCCGACACCCTCGCTGCCGCCCTCGAACCCGCCCGGCTCCACCAACGCCGGCGGGCAGCACGGCAGCGGGACCGGCGATGGCAGCGGCGGCAGTGGCGGCAACAACAAAGGCAGCGGAAGCACCAGCGGAACAGCAGCCGGCAACGGCGCATCGCCCACCAGCCCAGGTCAACCGGCAACGCCGCCCGGCAACGGTCAGCCGATCACGCCCGGCCCCAACGGTACACAGGCGCCACTTCCTCCCGGCAAGGTCGTCACCGCGCCGCCCGGCGTCCAGAACAAGCCCATCGTGGTGCACAAGGGCGAGGTGTTTGACGGCAAGAACCAGCTGTACGTCGGCGGCCCCTGCCTGGGCAAAGGCAACCAGGACGAGCATCAGCAACCGCTGTTCGTGGTCGAGGACGGCGGCAGCCTCTGCAACGTCAACATGACCGGCGGCGGTGACGGCGTGCATTTCATGGGCAGCGGCAAGATGGTCAATTGCGTCAACGAGGACGTCAGCGAGGATGCGGTCACCATCGATGGCCAGGGCAACCGCGAGCATGATGCGGGGATTGCCGGCTGCAGCCCGGAGGTCAGCGGCCGGCCGAAGGTCGAGATCATCAATTGCACGTTCAAGAACGCCGCAGACAAGGTCGTGCAGGACAATGGCGCTGCCGACGTGGTGATGTCGGGCGACACCGTCGAGGGTGCCAGCAAGGTCTTCCGCACCAACGGAGGGCATACCGATATCGACACCAATCTTCAGGTCGAGAATTGCGAGTTCAATCAGGTCAAGGAAGCGGTGTTCCGTACCGACGCGCCCGGCGCAACGGTGAAGCTGGCAAACCTGAAGACCGATGCGCCCAATGAGGTGATTGCCCCGGACGCGTCCCAGGCCATCGGGGCGACACGTATCGGCTACAAGGCCTACAGCGGCTGATCGCAGCCTGCAGCGGCGCTACGCGTCGATCCTGCCCGGCAGATGCATGGCGTTGCCGCATCTGCCGGGCATCGGCATTGGGTGGTGTCGAAATCACTGCATCCCTATGCGTCGGCTTTTGGCGCCCTATGCCTGGCGCGCCAGTTCACGCACGCGAGCAGGATGTGGGAGATCCCGATGCGCGCCCTGTCTGGTCAATGGCAACGGGGTACAACTGCAGGCCCCTATGGCCGACCGTGCCAGCCGAATCCGCAAACGCCAACGGTGCTGGCCACCTGGAAAGCACGGCGATGCAACGACATCGCCAGTTCCGGTGAGCGCATGGCGCGCAGCAGGACCGACAACAAACGACAGGCGTCACCGTGGTGACGCCTGTCGTTGCGGCATGCGGCGCGATTGGATCAACTGCAGCATCGACCGCTCACGGCCGGCCATTTTCCCACTGGCGAAGTGCCTCGCTCTCGTGCAATGCATGCCTGAGCGTCGTCAACCCGGTGTCCAGGGTCTCGGTCAGGTTGTTGCGCGGTACGCCGCTGAACATCGCCGCCTGCCCGGCGTGCAGCTCATCGCGCACGGTGTCGATGGTCGCAATCGAGACGGACTGCGTGTCGATCTCCGTGCGTAGTTTCTCCAGCGCATCATGCAATCTGACCGCCTGCGGCCCCGGTGCAGGCGCAAGCGGCTGCCCCTCCTCCAGGGCGCGCGCAATCTGCGCCTGTGTCGGCGCAAACATCGCGATCGCCTCGTTGATAGGCTCGGCCAATGACTGAAGCGTGCGTGCGATGGTGCGTTGATGACTGGCTGCGCTGACGGCACGCTGCTGATCCAGCCGCGTCGCCTGGGTGGTGTTGGCACCGTTCTTGGCCTTGAGCGCATTCCAGACCGTATCGTTGAACAAGGTCTGCACCGCCTGTTGCACGACCGTGGCGGTGGAGTTGGCGGCTTCGCCTGCAACGCTGCCGTTTGCATTGCCACCACGCAAGGGCGCGGCGATCAGGCGGCCGGCCCCGAGCGAGGCGAAGTTG
Source organism: Xanthomonas sp. NCPPB 1826 (assembly GCF_056725285.1). NCBI lineage: Bacteria > Pseudomonadati > Pseudomonadota > Gammaproteobacteria > Lysobacterales > Lysobacteraceae > Xanthomonas > Xanthomonas sp. NCPPB 1826. Next base: position 607,710 of record NZ_CM161521.1, on the reverse strand, counting down.
GCCAGCACGTTGCTGAGCATGTGACGGCCCAGCACATCGCGTAGCGCAGTGGTGACCGCATTGGTGGTGCTCAAGGCCTGCCTGGCCAACGCCAGGCCTTCCTTCCCGGTCTCCAGCAGATAGTTGGGGGGGAACCGCACAGCGTCGGACCATTGCGCAGGCCGACGCGTCTTGTCCGGCAATGCCAACGCAAACAGATTCAGCCGCTGCTGTCCGCCAAGCAGGTCGGGGACACTCATCTGGCCGGTACGCGCCACCGCCTTGCCGGTTTCAAGCATCGCCTTCTGCACGACTCCTGCGCCGCCGATGGCGAGCGCGCTCAGGCCCAGCTGGCCGGCCGGCGTGCGCGTGCCCGGGTCGTCGGAGGTTCGCCGCGCCGCGTTGAATCCCGCGTTGATCGTCGGCTTGACCAACAAGGTGTCCAGGGACTTGTCGTCCAGGGTCGATTGCCACTGGGTGATGCCCTGGCGAAGGTCGTAGGTCTGCGCCTTGAGCTCCGCAAGCGTGGCTGCGTCGCCCTCGCCCGGGCGTGTGAAACGCTTGCCCTCGGCAGTGATCTCCAGCAGGGCCGGTGGCGGATCGGGCACCAGGATCTTGGGGTCGATGGCCTGGAACCGCGGCAGGTTGGCAACGCGCGCGCGCCGGTCCATTGCCGGGATCAGCAACGTATCGCTGGTATAGGACATCAGGCCCGCCACCGCGCCGGACAGCGTCGTCGTACTCAGCGTTTCCGATCCGGGTGCACGCGCACCATCGTAGGCTGCGCCTGCCGCGAGACCGAACGGGGTGCGCATCGAGCCGATGATGAAGGCCCTGAGACATTCGTAGGCGATCGGCCAAGCCGCCTTCGCGCCAGCCGTCTTCATGTCGCCGGCGATCTGGTATCCGGCATCCGGCCCGAACGCCGCGATGCGTTCCTGCACGCGCGCGTCCGCCCATTCCAGATATGCGGCCTGCAGTGCCTCCTGATCCTCCGAGGGGGCGGCAAATGGCAGGTCAACCAGGCGTGCACGTAGCTGCGCCTTCAACTCAGCCGCTGCCGATGCACTGCACTGCGCATGGGTCGTTGCAGCGGCAGGTGACTGCGGCTCATCGACAACCGAGGGCGTGGGGCTGGCCTGCGCAGTGTGAAACGATGCATCCGTCAGCTCGGAAGAATGCGACGACTGCGAGGACTCCGAGCGATGGGATGCGCCATGCGAGGATTCGGCCTGCGTCGTGCCGGCGGTGACGCGACGCGACAACGGTGCGCGACGACCGCGCAGCACCGGCCCCGAAGACAGGCCTGCGAGCGGCCCGGGCGGCGAGCGCGTCTGTGCCGGGGTCACGGTGTCCTCGGCCTGCGTTGGGTGTGCGGGCGCAGAAGTTGTTGAGCGGCTGCTGGAAGCGGTCCCGATGTTGCTGGTGAGTTTCATGAGGCCACCTCGGCCGCGCTACCGGCCTGCGTCACCAGCGCGTCAAGCACCACACGGGCAACCACTTGCCCGCGCTCCAGCGCGGTGGCCACGGCATCGGACGTGCGCTCGAGCAACAGCGGGCAGACACACAACAGGCCAAGATCCGAGAGCGTGAGCCGCCAGCCGTATTCGGTCAGCAATTGTTCCTGCAGCGCCAGCAGCGTCACCACCTCATCGCCGCCGAGCTCGCGTGCGGCCAACGGCAGGATCACTTCCGGAAACGCCGTCACTTCGCCCTGCTGCATCTGCGTGTGGACACGGCACAGCATGCCCGCAGGCCCAAGGATGGTTTCGCCTCCGCCGAGTCGTTGCGCGAGCTCGCCAGGTAACCCGAGACAGGCGCCAATGCTTAAGAAAAACGCGGTGTTCGCTGCGTGGTGATTTCCTGATTCCAACGTCATCTGAAACTCTCCGGGAAAATGCGATGAGTGGCCAATCCACCATTTCGGTAGAGCGCAGTGTCTGGCTGGCCATGCAAAGCCGGGCAAGACGCTGCGAATCACTCGCGCCGCACACGAAGTTGGTCTGGTGGAAGTCGCGCAATCGAGACCTGTGTCATACGCAACCTATGTGTGCGGGAGTGGCCGATGAATCGCTTGAAAGACCGCGGGGAAGGCGACGACGCGGATGCTCCCCGCAGCCGCGGGCAAGCGTTTTTTGAGCAAGCGCGACATTTTGACTGTTTCGCCAGACGCGCAACTACCGCACACGCGGGAGATATTCATTCCGGGCAAGCGCTCAAACCCGGACATTCATTGATGAGTAGGCAATGCATTCTTTCTCCGGCATCCAGGGCGTCGTGCGATCGCCTTGACTACTTGCCGGTTCAATTTTCGCACCAAGCACCATAATTAGCCTTAATTAATATAGTCAACTAACCATTTGATCCTCCTTAAATATTCCAATCTATATTTATGATTAACCAATAAGTTCAGAGAACGCGTTCACTGCAGCTTTCTCGGATACCTCCCAGACTCCCCGCGTTCGCACACAAGATGAATTCTTCGCTATCTCCCACCGAGATGGGCCAGCACCCGTCATACTAAACACCCCCGTTAATCAAATAGGTTATGATCCGTGGGTATCTGCTGCTCTAAACAAGACTATGTTTCGAATAACTACGCCCAGTCCGACGCACAGGGCGCATCTCCCCGCTCGCCGGTTAACGCAACGGCAATAGCCTCTTCAAATCAGTTGGACGGGCACTTAGGCGAGCTAGCGGCCTTGAACCGCGGTGCGTCTAGGGTTTCGTCGCTCCGTGGGCCGCGGATTCCGCTTTCACGCGAGCAGATGGCAGTAACCAAAGTCCTGCATCGAGTGAGGGATGAATTCTACCTTCGAAGTTCAAACTTCAAATCATCGAACAAGACCAGAAGTGGACGTGGCGACGTGGAGACACATCGCGTAGAAAATGCGCAGAGAGAGATTTTAAGAATGAGGGGGCAAGCGCTATACGACAGCGATACCGACTTCATCAGTGTCGCAATGGAAGGAAGAGCACATAACTGTGGGGAGCTCGCATCATTGGCAAAACTTTATCTGGAAGATGAAGGATTTTTGGCACGCACGATTGACTTCAAAGCTGACCATTCTGCTGCAGTCATCGGTGCAGATTTCGGCGGCCTGCCGGCAGACATGACACAATGGGAACCAAGTATTTATATTTGTGATCCCTGGTCCAATATCGCGTGTCGGGGCAGCGATTATCCCGATCAATTTCTTGCCAAGATGGCGAAATGGCAAGGACAGGGGAAGTCGATAAAAATCGACAATCGAGGGTTTGTCTCCCCCCTAGACCAGCAATGGGTGAATGACATGCTGCAAGGAGGGAAGGCAGCGTGTTGAATTCACGAATGCCGGCCGAGGAATCTCCGCCGCATTTCTAACCCTATAGTTTGAGAAGCCAGTGATGGCCTCTAAAGCTGAAACCCCGAATTTTTAATCAATTTATTTGCGCCGAAGATAGATAAATATCATCTTTCATACACCGCCCGTACGGGCGGTGTATTTATGAGTTCAACTATAAATACAGCTTAAGCGCGCCACAAGCCCGGCCTGATGCTTCCTGATATTTCGCTGCGTTCTAAAATTTATTTTCTCCACCACGGCCGGCTGCACCAGCTCCTGGAACGGACAAACATCTTATATCCCTCGCGACCGTCTAGACGACGGCCGACATAGCAACATCGCCACATAGGCTCTTGCTTAAATTACAGCATGAATTGCAGTCGATTCAGAGGCTGACACAGCTGCGACTTCGCGACGGAAATCAAGGGCTGCTAAAGCACGTCGGCGCGAGCTCAGACAGATGCCAACCATCGCCAGTGTAATTCTGGGTTAGCGAATATGCGTGCGGCCGTGCTGATCTTTACGTTCGGCGCCGGGCATACCAGGCCGCGAAACGCACCGTATAGGCAAAGCCCAGATATTGCTAATGCAGTGGCTTGCGGTGTCCAGGCCTGCTCATACAAAACGACGTATCTACTTGACTGGAGCTGGTACAGCTCTGGTTCCCAACACACATGCACCTGCGGACTGAGTTGAACGGCCCACTGACGAATTGGGCGATCATGCTGATCGCCCTTCCGTTCACGCAATAAGATGCTGATCAGGAACGATCATTACCTGCGCCGCCCATCCCTCAGACTTCTGAGGTTTTCCTTCGCGTCCGCCTCGAAGTTGTCCGCAACTTCCTTCGGGATAATTTGTTTCCCCAGCGGCACTCCGCCCGTGTCCTCCAGCTTCTGGTGGATTTCGCCTTCTTTCTTCTCTTTATCCAATCGCACCTCTTCATAATGCAGGCCAGCCAATACAGGCGCCTTAAGCATGTCGGTCGATCGATTAATGTCGTTGCCTACCAAATATCCTTTAAACCCGTTAATGCGCTCTTGCCCCTTGGTTGCGCCCTTGCCTTCTCCTTTGACTACGCCCTTGGCCGCGCCCTCGGTTGCACCCTTGGCCGCCTCCTCGCCCGCGCCCTTGGTCACCCCTTTGGCTGCGCCCTCGGCGACCCCCTTGGCGACCCCCTTGGCTGCGAGTCTGGCCGAGGGTCCACCGGCGGCCCCCACCACCGCCCCGGCCATGTTGATGCCGGCGAGTTCCCATGCCAGTTTCATGTCGCCACCTTGCAGCGCGGTGTCGATCACCTGGGCGGCCTGCGCTTCGCTCTCCAATGCCAGCGCTCCTACATCGGCAATCTCGCCAATGATCGGGATGCCGTTCAACGCACTCAACCCTACGGAGGCCCAGTCCATGATCTTGCTGTCCCACTTGAGGAACTCATGCAAGCCCTTGCCGACGGTACCGATGTCTTTTTTCTTCTGCTTGATCTCGGGTTGATCGGCCTTGCCCATCAACATGTCCGCGACAGCCTTCTTCTGGTCGGGCGACGTGGCCGCGTGCGTAGGCGATTTCTCCACGGCTTTGTTGGCCGCCGTCATGTGATCGTAGAACTGCTGAAAATCCTTGTTGCTGATCTTGCCCGAGTCGACGACATGGCCACCGCCGAAGAAGCTGTGGGGCTTCTTGTAGCCGGTGATCGAATTATTCAACAAACCGAACAGCAGCGGGTCGCCCAATAGCTGTTTGGCGGCATCGCGGACGGCAGGGTCGGCTTTGTCGTCCTTGGCGATCGTGTCGAGCTTGTCGCGGGTCACCTCCTTGCCATCGCCGAAGAACGCATCCTGGTGGCTGTTGATGGTGTCCAGCGTCTTCAGTTCCGCTGCGGTCAGGTGCATCTGCGATGCGGATTTCTGCAGAAAATCCGGCGTACTCATCGAACCCGCGTCTCCCGCCAGCGCCTTCCACTGGTCGGGATGCTCACGAAAATACTGCGCGGCGGCGATGACCTGTGGCGGGCACTTCTGGGTCTTGCTGTCGCCTTCGACCAGGTGCTTGAAGGCGTCCTGGTTCAGATCCTTCGGCAGATAGTCCGAATAGCGATAGAACTCGCGCATCGCGTCGCTTTCGGTCATGACCGTTGGCTGGGTCTTGTCCGGGCTGTCCGAGGCCACATAGTTCTGCGTGTAGCCCTTGGCTTGCTTGTTGGCGTATTCCGCAACCTGCGCGTGGCCGGCCGAGAATTTGCTCAGATCACCGGCCTTGATCTTGCCACCGCACTTGCCATCGCCCTGCGAGCCGATGGCGAAGAACAGCCGCGGATCGTTCTGCAGTTCCGTCAATGCCTGCTTCAAATCCGGCGGCGTCGCCGGATCGTTGATCTTCGCATCCAGGTCAGCCCACGCGACCGGCAGCTTGTCCTTGTGGCGATCGAGCGTGGTGACGATCTCCAGCTCGTTCTGGGTGAGCGTCCCGCCATCCCACGTGACCGAAGAGCCATCCACCGGCGGCGGCAGGTCACGGCCCTTCATCTTTTCAGGATTGTAGGTCGCGTTCTTGCCACCCAACGCGGTCACCTGCGGGTGACGGTCGGCAAAGTCGTAGAGGTTGGCGGCAATGAGCGTGCCGTTGCACTTGCCCTGGTCATCATGGTGGTGCTTGCCGTGGCCCTGGGATGCCAATGCGAAGAACAGGCCAGGATCCTGCTGCAGGCCTTGCAGCGCTTGTTTCATGTCCGGCGGAGTGGCTGGGTCGTTGATCTTTTCGTCGAGCTTGGCGAACTCGATCGGCATCATGTCGCGATGCTGATTAAGCGTGGAGACGATGTCGAGCTGCTGCTGCGTGAGCGTGCCGCCATCCCAGGTCACCGTTGAACCTTCTGCGGCAGGCGGCGGTGTCGCTCCCTTGATGTTTTTCGGATTGAACTCGGCATTCTTGCCGCCCAGGTCGGTGACCTGTTGGTGGTGGTCGGCGAAATCCCACAGGTCCTCGGCCTTGATCTTGCCGCCGCATTTGCCGTCGCCCTGCGAGCCGATCGCGAAGAACAGGCGCGGGTCTTTCTGCAAGCCTTGCAGCGCGCTCTTCAGATCGGCGGGCGTGGACGGGTCATTGATCGTGTCGTCGAGTTTTGGGAACTCAAGCGGCATCTTGTCCTTGTGCTGATTGAGTGTGGAAACAATCTGAAGCTCCGATGCGGTGAGCGTGCCGCCGTCCCATGTCACCGATGAGCCATCCACCGCAGGCGGCAGCCTGGATCCCTTGATGTCCTTGGCATCGAACGGGATCGATGGGCTCGGCCAGGACGTGCGTTTCTCGATCGGCTGGCCGGCTTGCACGTCGTCCGCTGAAGGCGTGCCCAACCCCGGAACGTCGCTGCCTGGCTCACTGATTGGCGTGTTGCCATAGGTGACGGCAATCAGGTTATAAATCTGCTGCAAAAACAGGTTGTCCATCGCCAGCAACAGATCGGAATCGTTCATGGCCGAATCGGATCCGGTTGCCTCCGGCGACGACGCGTCATCCGTCAGAGGTAGAAACAGACCGGCGGCACTCCCGGTCGAAAGCGTGTTGAGCGACATGTGCGGCCTCGCAGTGACATAGCAGTGACAGAGCAGCTGCATATGAGTACATGCTCATACGGTCACACGGGCATGTCTCATGCGGCGAGCACAAATGGTGCCACTCCTGCTACGCGACGCACGCACCGATGAACTATTTTGGCGAAAAAAGCGCAGGAAACGTGCATGGACAACGCCCTCACCCGACATCGGCTCTGGACGGTCCATCAACGCTACCGGAGCGCGCATGGCGTGATCAGCTCGAGCGAATGCGGGTCATCCTGCCCGGAGCGAATGCCAGGCCTCGAAGCCGGGCATACATGTCGACCGCGTTCTCCATCAGGGCAGTGTCACCTGCCCGTTGAAGCCCGCTGATGCCCGGCCGCGCCCCCGCTCATTCCGATGGAAGCGGGAGCTGCGCCAGCAGTTTGTCCAGCGTGATCGGATACTCGCGCACACGGATGCCGGTGGCGTTGTAGATGGCATTGGCGATGGCCGGTGCCACCCCCGTCAACCCCAATTCGCCGACGCCCTTGGCCTTGAGCGGCGACATGGTGGGGTCGACCTCGTCGATGAAGTGCGCCTCCAGATGCGGAATGTCGGCATGCACGGGGACTTCATAGCCGGCCAGATCGTGATTGACGAAAAAGCCCAGCCGGCGGTCGACCGCCATCTCTTCCATCAGCGCGGCACCGACGCCCATCACCATGCCGCCGATGATCTGGCTTCTGGCAGTCTTCGGGTTGAGAATGCGGCCGGCTGCACACACCGCCAACAGGCGCCGCACGCGGATCTCGCCGGTGTAGCCGTTGACGGCCACTTGCGCAAAATGCGCGCCGAAGGTCTGCTGGGCGTAGCGCTCCTTCAGGCCAGCGAACTCCATCGCATCCTCGACCACGATGTCGTGCTGCGCTGCCGCCTGGCGCAAGGGCACGCGGCGCGCGCCGGCCGTGACCATGCCATCGGCAAACTGCGCCGCGTCCGCCGGCATGCCGAGCCGCTGGGCGATCGCCTGGCGCAAGGCGACGCACGCTGCATACACGCCCGCGGTGACCGAGGCTGCGCCCTGCTGACCGCCCGACCCCGGCGTCTCCGGAAAGCTGGAATCGCCCAGGCGGACGACGACCTGGTGCAGTGGCACGCCCAGCATCTCCGCAGCGGTCTGCGCCACGATGGTGTAGCTGCCCGTGCCGATGTCGGTCATGTCGGTCTCGATGGTCACCGTGCCGGTGCGATCCAGCCGCGCACGCGCAGCTGCCTTGGAAATCGGCGCGCCGCGCACCGCAGCGGCCATGCCCATGCCGATCAGCCACTGCCCTTCGCGCACGCTTGCCGGCCGCGCCAGCCGTTGGCTCCAACCGAAACGTTCGGCACCTTCCTGCAGGCAGTCGACGAACGCGCGCGTGGAAAACGGCTTGCCTGGGTTCTCCGGATCCACCTGGGTATCGTTGAGGATGCGCAGCGCAACCGGATCCAGGGCGAGCCGTTCTGCCAGCTCGTCCATGGCGATTTCCAGCGCCATCAAGCCGGGCGCCTCGCCGGGCGCGCGCATTGCATTGCCTTCGGCAAGGTCGAGTACGGCAAGACGCACCTGGGTCATCCTGTTCGCACCTGCGTACAGCACGCGGGTCGAGAGCGTGGTGGGCTCGGTACGCCCGCCGGGCAGATTGCCGGACCAGCTTTCATGGCCAATGGCGGTGAGCCGCCCATCGCGTGTGGCGCCCAGCCGGATCCGCTGGATCGTTGCCGGCCGATGGATGGTGCTGTTGAACATCAGCGGGCGTTGCAGCGCCACCTTGACCGGCCTGCCGACCGCCTTGGCAGCGAGTGCGGCCATGACTAGATCCGACTGGACCGTGCCCTTGCCCCCGAAGCCGCCGCCGATATACGGCGAGAGCAAACGAATGTGGTGTTTGGGGATGCCGAGGATCTTGCCCAGATCGCGCCGGCCCCAGTTCATCTGCTGGATTGAGGTGCGGCAGGTGAGCTGATCGCCCTGCCAGCTGGCGATGCTGGCATGTGGCTCCATCATCGCGTGCGCCTGGTCCGGCGTGGTGTAGCGGGCATCGACCTTGACCGGCGCGGCCGCAAAGGCCGCGTCGAAGTCGCCTACCGCGGTTTGCGGTGGACCGCCAAACGGCGCCTGCTGTGCGATCGGCGCGCTGTCCAGCTGTTGCGCCAGATCGTAGCGGCCGGTCTCACGCACATAGTCCACGCGCACCAGCGCAGCGGCCGCACGCGCTTGCTCGAAGGTGTCGGCCACCACCACCGCAACAGGCTGGTGATAATGCTCGACCTCGGGCGCGGCCAGGAAACGTTGCACGTAGAACTCGCCGGTGCCCAGAGCCTGGGTATTCTTGTAGGTGAGCACATGCAGCACGCCGGCAGCTTTCGCAGCGGCGGTGGTGTCGATGTGCGCAATGCGCCCCTTGGCGATTGCAGCGCCGACGATGTAGCCATACGCCAGCTCCTGCAGGTTGTCGTGCCACTCGTAGGCGTAAGGCGCGTTGCCCGTCACCTTGAGCGGACCTTCGATACGGTCCACGGGCTTGCCGACGACGGTGAGTTGGTCGATGGGAGTGAGGCCTGCCGGCGTGTCGAACTTCATTGAGCGTATCTCCAGCGCAGCAGTCGAGAGCTGCGTATCGGGCAGTGCGATCGCGTGCTGTCGTTTCCTGCCCAACAGATGGCTGGGTTGCCAACGGGCTGGGGCTGCGCACACGAGCACATGGCCAGCTGTTGTACCAAACCCCAGGAGCACCGACGCTGGCCAGGCCGGGATGCGCTTATGAGAATTCCTCAGCAATCACTTATCGCGTCTGGGCATCAGGGGCAGGACCGCAGACAACCATCGTAGAACGCTGCCACATTATCCGGAGCCTGCGGAAGCATTCCTCAGCGTCTACCGAACATGTGTTGGCGCTCCTCGTCACTGAGCGGCTTTCCGGCATTCGGGTTGACCTGCTCCTTGAGCGCATAAGCACGTTGCACTGCCGGGCGTGCGGCAATGGCGCCCTGCCAGCGCCGCAGATGCGGAAACGCGTCGTAATCGGGCTTCAGGTCGCCGTAGACCTCGAACCACGGATAGCTCGCCATGTCGGCAATGCCGTACTCGGCGCCAGCGACGAAGCTGTGCTCTGCCAAGCGCTGGTCGAGCACACGATACAGTCGACGCACCTCGGCCTTGTAGCGATCGATGGCATAGGGAATGGTCTCCTGCGCATAGACGCTGAAGTGCGCCATCTGCCCGCTCATCGGACCAAGGCCGCCCACCTGCCAGAACAACCACTCCAGGGCATCGAGGCGGCTGCGTGCATCCGCAGGCAGGAACCGGCCGGTCTTCTCCGCAAGATACAGCAGGATCGCACCAGACTCGAAAACGCTCAGCGGCGCACCACCATCGGCCGGAGCGTGATCAACAATCACCGGCATCTTGTTGTTGGGCGAGATCCGCTGGAACTCAGGCGTGAACTGGTCGCCCTTGCCGATGTTGACCGGCTTGAGCGTGTAGTCCAGACCGGCCTCTTCCAGGAACACGGTGACCTTGTGGCCGTTTGGAGTGGGCCAATAGTAGAGATCTATCATCGTCTGCTCCTAATGGCCTGGCCATTCAAATGCTGACAAATCCATGGCGAAATGCGGAGCGCGCCTGTACTTCCGGCGGCAGCTGGCCAGGCCTGCATCGCTACGGGATCAAGGCCTGGCCGGCACACGGCCGAAAAATGCAGCGCGTTGCTGCGCTGCTGCAAGGCTCAAGCTCAGCCGAAGGTCACAACGAGCCGTCCGGTGACATGCCCCTGGGCACTCAGGTCATGCGCCGCTGCAAGATCCTGCAGCTGGAAGGTCTGTGCAACCGGCAATGTAAAAGCTCCCGCGACACACAGCGCCGCAACCTGCTCCAGCACCTTGGTCGCGCTGTCCTTGTCCAACGGCTCAAAGGAGGTCTTCGCCCCGTACTGCGGTGCAGTGAGATCGGAGATCGACACCACCTTCGACGGGCTACCGGTGATCGCCACCAACTCCGGAATCATTCCGGAGTCGACCACATCGAGCGCGGCATGTACCCCTGCTGATGCGAGCTCGGCAACACGTTGGGAAAGACCCGGGCCGTAGGTGGTCGGGATCGCTCCCAACGAACGTAGATAGTCATGCTTTGGCTCGCTTGCCGTGCCGATGGTGCGGATACCGGCAACGCGCGCGAGCTGGAGTGCGGCAGAACCCACGCCGCCGGCAGCACCGCTGACCAATAACGTCTCCCCGGGCTTGACGCCCACTTGATCGATGATACGTGCAGCCGTTTCGGCGGCGACCGAGAGCCCAGCCACTTCCTCGAATGTCAGTGCGTCAGGCTTGGCAGCCCACTCATCCAGGATGGCGTATTCCGCCATCGTAGCGTTGCCTTTGCCAAACACGCTCCTGCCCAGCAGATCGGCCGGGACGCCGTCGCCAACCGCATCGATCACGCCCGAGGCCTCGCACCCGCTTCCTGCGGGAAACGCAAGCGGCATCATTGCATGCATGTATCCGGCACGCAGTTTCCAGTCGATCGGATTGACTGCTGCCGCCCTGACCCGGATACGAACCTGACCCGGACCCGGCACCGGCTTATCGATCTCTTCGATCTTGAGGACCTCGGAACCGCCATAGGCGTGGAAACGTACTGCTTTCATGCGAGCATTCCTTGAAGACGTGAGTGAATGAAGTGACAACCCGAAAGGCACCGTGAGCTGGAGTGCACCCGTGAACCCCGGGATCCTGTCGACGCCGCCATTGTTTGCCCGCCCAAACCCAGCGCATAGTCCCGAATACCTGGACATGATGTCTTGCAAATGGAACACCCCTTGGATATCGCAGCCCTCGCAGACTTCAACCTTGTCGTGATCCACGGGGGCTTCGGAAGCGCAAGCCGTGCCAGTGGGCAACCCAAGGCCACCTTGTCTCGTCGAGTACGTTCGCTTGAAGAGAGCCTTGGCGTACGCCTGGTTGAGCGGGGCGGCCACAAGCTACGGCTCACGCCGGAAGGCGAAGTTCTACATGCGAGAACGTCCGATCCCTTCGGTGAAATCGCCCAGGTGGTCGAGGAGTTGAAATCAGGCATCGGTCGGCCACGCGGCGTGCTACGCATCAGCGCGCCGCTGCTGTTTTCGCATATCGCCATGGGGCGCATCGGCGCAGCCTTCCTGCGCGCGCATCCGGATGTGCAGCTGGAGGTGACTGCGGAAGACCGCCTGGTCGACCTTGTGGAAGACGGTTACGACATCGTGATCCGCTTCAACCCACCGACGGACGACAAGCTGGTCGGCCGGCGCTTCCTCAATGACCAATTGGTGCTTGTCGCTCCGCCGGATTTGAGCCGCCCTCAAGCCAGCGAAGCCGCTGCTTCCGGTGTAGAACTTCAGGTCATCACACGCATCGGCCGCAAGGTCATTCCTGCGTGGAAGGTCGTCGATAAAGACGGGCACCTGTGCACCTACCTCCCCAAGCCGGTGCTCTGGTACTCGACGCCGCTCCTGATCAGAAATGCGGTGCTGGCTGGTGCCGGTGCAGCCGTGGTGCCGCGGTCCGCCGTGGCTGAAGACATCGCCAACGGCAGGGTCGCCGAATGGGGCGTCGTGCAGGCACCGCTGCTCGAAGGCTGGGTGCTGCATGCCTCACGTCGCCTTGTAAGCCCCAAGGTGACCGCATTCGTCGAGTTTCTGTGCGGACATTTTTCCAAAGACACGCTTTAACGGCTTCCGGTGTCGACGCGTCCTCGCTTAGCGGTCGAACAGACGTTCTGGAATGCCTGCTCGTTGATACGCAAACTGCAGCTGCGACTCAAGTGGACCGAAGCAGTCGCCCTCATGCAACGCATTCCTTCACCCCTGGGTTTGTTGAATGCCGCAAGAGGACAGCAGTTGTAGCGAAAGAAGCGCCATGGTAGAAAGCGGCTGTCGAAAGAGTGCTGACCGGATGGTAGCCCGGTCGCCGTTCAAGTGAATGGCAACTCCTCCCGCTTCAGGGTATCCGCGACACCTCAGCCCCGGCATGCCGGTAGCGAAGGTGTGGCCGCTGATGCCTGGTTCATCGTCGACATACCTTCTACATTTCTTTGCGAAGGATCCAAGACGATGAAGCTCACACATAACACCATCCTCATCACTGGCGGCGCGACGGGAATCGGTCTTGCCCTGGCAAGGCGCTTTGTCGCCGACGGCAACCAGGTCATCATCTGCGGTCGCACTGCATCCTCTCTTGCGCAGGCAAAGGCTGAAGTCCCCGGCGTGATCACGCGCACCTGCGATGTGGCAGATCCAACCAGCCGCGACGCACTGACACAATGGCTGCAGGATGAGCACCCCACCCTCAATGCCATCGTCAACAATGCGGGCATCCAGGTCCATCGCGACTTTACGGCCGACCCCGGGATGGACACCCTCGAGCAAGAGGTGGCTATCAACTTCACTGCGCCAATCCATCTGATAAGCCGTCTACTGCCTTTGCTACAGCGGCAACCCAGCGCCTACATCATCAATGTCAGCTCCGGCCTGGCGTTTTCGCCGATGGCCGATGTCCCGGTTTACTGCGCCACCAAGGCCGCAATCCATTCGTTTACGCTCAGTCTGCGGCATCAGTTGCGGGACACCAGGGTCCGTGTGATCGAGATTGCGCCCCCTATCGTTGACACCGGTTTGGGTGGCAACAAGCGCAGTGGGGGTGTCTCCAACAATATGATGGTCAGCGCAGAAGAGTTCGTCGATGAAGCATTCGTGCAGCTTGAAGCGGGCAAGGACGAGGTTCTGGTCGGCATCTCCGCAAAGACGCGCGAGTTGGGAGAAGCAATGTTCGACCGCATGAACAGCCGCGCATAGTTAGACCTTGCAACTGACTCCGTGATCGCCGTTGAAGGTTGTAGCTTGTGCTGAAAGATTGGCGGTGATCTGGAAACGTTCGACCATCTGCGTTGAGCAAGCGCGTGGCCTCGCACATGCAAGGCCACGCGCCATGCGCTTGATGCTCCATGCACCATCAACAAGAAGGGCACTCAATCGTTTGCCTTGAGTTGCTTGATCGCCACCTCGCCGACCGCGCGTGCCGAGGCCGGATTCCGGCCAGTGATAAGGCGACCATCAATGACGATCTTTTCAGGCCAATTGGTTGCTGGCTGGTGCGGCGCGTCGCGTTTCACCGCCGTACTTGCCAACAGATCAAGTGCGAAGCCTGTTGGCTCGCCACTATCGCCACGGATCGAATGGCTGATGACAAACGCAGCGTATCGACTTGACCGCGTGAGACGTCCCTTCGCCTTCCTTGATTCTTGACTGAGTCCCTGTCAATGACAGCGCAGCAACAGTCAGTGACCGCCCGCCGCAAAGAGAACTTCCCAATTGACGAAAGGCCCGAACGGGATCACGTCCCAATCAATCAGGCCGGCCTTGGCCAGAGGGAACTCGGCGAGCGCGGATTTCGCAGCTGCTACCGAATCTGCCTCAACGATGATCACGACACCGGGACGATCCTGCCGGAAGTAGATGTCACGGATGACGCCTTCCTTGTAGTGCTGCCAACTATGCCGGACCTCATCCATCATATGTGGCTGGTACTTTTCCAGGGTTGCGCCCGGCTGCGGGATATCGAGGCAAAGCAATCTCATGGTCAATGTCCTTGGTTGGGTGTAAGACGATTTAAGTGCTGCAAAAGCGGCGGGTCGTTTCAGCAACACGGCGACCCAGGTACTCTGCGGTTCTGAGATCACTGGCAGGCGGAGCCAGCTCTGGAGCTTGGTCGTTGTTCGACTGCGTCATCACACCCAGCCAACTCCCGAGACGATTGAGATCGTCGACTCCTCCAGTGCTGCTACTGTTCCCCGGCATCAGATCCAGGCCCACCCAGATCATCCCGTGCTGCGCGGCAAACAACGCCATCGAGACAAGCGAATTGAGTTTGTCGCCGTGCTGCGCACCAGAGTTGGTGAAGCCTGCCGCGACCTTGTCGCGCCACTTCATGCCCGTCCATGCCGCCTTGGTCGAGTCTTCAAAGAACTTCTTCAACCTCGCGCTGATCATTCCGTTGTAGGTAGGCGATCCAAAAACGATCGCGTCACTTGCTTCAAGCGCTATCCAGTCGATCATCTCATCAGCCACTGCAATCAACCGGACATCGACATCGTCGACCTGCCCGGCGCCCTTTGCCACGGCCTCGGCGACCCGGGTGGTATGGCCAAAACCGCTGTCGTACACGATGGAAATCAGCATTTTCCTGCCTGTCAATTATGTTAATGCTGTAATGCTTCTTCGAACGCAAATGAACGAGTCAAGTACGCGTTACGCATCTGCCGCCGCTGCATTCGAGACGTACCTGCAGGACTATAAAGTAGAAGCCGGGCTGGTATTGGTGGCCATTTTTCCAGGGCATGCATCCGCATTTTCTACAATGGCAACAGCTGAGACCTCGCGTAAGATCCATCGAAGTTTCTGCGAAGCACCGACGACGCGGGCCGGAGAACAATGCACTCCTGAAGTGAGCCAATCGCCAAGTCACCAAGCGACCCAATGAAGAACGATGCAGTGAGACACGCTTTTTTTCCCATAGCCCGTACGGAGTGGCCAGGGCCTGCCATGGTCATCATTCCTAACTCACCCAGCTTGCTTCGAAAGCTACGAACACAAGGACCATCACGTGCGAAACAGGTTTGATGGTGTGCAGTTGTTCGTCGAGGTCGTTGAGGCCGGAGGCTTCGCCAAGGCAGGCCAGCGGCTCTCACTCACGCGCTCAGCAGTGGGAAAGGCGATAGCGCGTTTGGAGGACCGGCTCGGCGTTCAGCTCTTTCAGCGAACCACCAGATCACAATGCCTGACCGAAGACGGTCAGCAGTATTACGAGCGCTGCCTTCGCGCGATAGAAGAGTTGCGGGTTGGGGAAGTCATGCTGGAGAACGGCCAACGGGAAGTGGCCGGCAAGCTGCGCGTCACCCTGCCCGTCCTGTTCGGCCGGCATTGCGTGGCGCCTATATTGCGCTCGTATGCACGACAGCATCCCAAGCTCGAACTCGAACTGCACCTGAGTGATCGCAGTGTGGATCTAATTGCAGAGGGCTTCGATCTGGCGGTGCGTAATGGAGTGGTAGCAAACGGCTCGTCGTTGCGCTCTCGCCGCCTGCTAAGTCAACGCAAGGTTCTGTGTGTCTCCCAGGACTACCTGGCGGCACATGGGGAGCCGCGCACGCTTGAGGATCTGGCAGACCATGCGTTGCTTCCGTACTGGCGCAATGGTCATGGCCTTGTCTGGCGTCTTCCAAATGCCCAGGGGCAGCTCGTCGACGTTGCGGTCAGCTCACGCATGCGCCTCAACGATCTGGAGGTGATTGCAGCCGCAGCAACAGAAGGCATGGGGCTGGCGTGGCTCCCCTACTGGCTGGTTCGGGAACGGATGCAACGTGGGGAGCTTGTAGAAATCTGGGGAGATCGGCCAAGCACGGTCATGGAATGCAGCGCGGTGTGGCCAGCCATGCAGTATTTGCCGCTGCGATCGCGCCTGGCAATCGACCTGCTCGCCGCGGAGCTTGAGAAGTGGAAAGAGGAATGAACCGTAGTGCGACCGCAGAGATGCGCGCGTCCATGAAAGTCGAACCATGAAATTCGAACCTGGCGTATGGGCCATGTACGCGGTTGCGATCAAAGAACGGCGGCGAGGCGGGCTCTTGTTTGACGAGACTCACTCACACGAGCGGCCGTGAATCTGGCGCCCGAATCATCTTCAGCACTACACAGCACAATACCGATGAAGACAGATGAATCTTAATCGCGCAGACCTGGCCGACTTTGTCTATTTCCTGACCATTGCGCGGCATCTGAGCTTTAGCCGTGCTGCCACAGAGCTTGGGGTGAGTTCTTCAGCACTGAGCCACGCCATCAAGGGCCTGGAAACGCGTCTGGCAGTCAGGCTTCTTCACCGCACCAGCCGCAGCGTCACGCTGACAGCGGCCGGCGAACAGCTGCTACAGGCGATATCTGGGCCGTTTGGAGCCATCGGCGAGGCCATTGAGCTGCTGAACCAGCACAGGAACTCGCCCGCCGGCCGTATCCGGCTCAATGTCATCAATGATGCAGTGCCGCTCCTGCTCGGCCCGGTGCTGCCGATCTTTGCGGAACGCTATCCCAAGGTGGAAGTGGATATTGTTTCGAGCAATCGGATGATCGACATCGTCGAGGGAGGCTTTGATGCGGGGATTCGCTACGGTGGAACCGTCCCGGAAGACATGATTGCCCAGCGGCTATCGCCGGACATCCGATGGGTGGTCGCCGGGGCGCCCACCTACCTCGCACGCCATGGCATACCGCAGCATCCGCTCGACCTTCACCATCATCGGTGCGTGCGCATCCGGCTGGGCAA
Source organism: Xanthomonas sp. NCPPB 1826 (assembly GCF_056725285.1). Lineage (NCBI taxonomy): Bacteria > Pseudomonadati > Pseudomonadota > Gammaproteobacteria > Lysobacterales > Lysobacteraceae > Xanthomonas > Xanthomonas sp. NCPPB 1826. Next base: position 590,486 of record NZ_CM161521.1, on the reverse strand, counting down.
TGACCGCATCTATCGCTGGGAGCTCGAAAAAGGCAGTGAACTCCTGACTGTCGACGTGCCCGGGACCATGACGATTGACGACACCAGGCTGGCCCTGGCCCTCCTCGCCGGCGGAGCGGGATTGGTCTATGCGCCCGAGCCAGTGCTGGCTCCGTTGCTTGCCGCGGGCACCGCCCGGCTCGTGCTGGAGGACTGGGCCAGCCCTGGCCCCGGCTTTCATCTCTACTACTCGAGCCGACGGCAACTGCCTACTGGCTTGCGCCTATTGCTCGATCTGGTCCGCGAGCTCGGCCCGCTCGGCAGCTAAAAATCATCTGTTGTCACCAGCCCGAACGTGACTGCTCCCGGCGTGCGCGACCTACGGTTCGCGTGCCTTGGTGGGCAGACGCTCCCCCATGCCATAGACGCCCTGCGCGCTGACGCTCCGCACGGCAGCGACTCATTGCGCGATCAGGAAGACCGCATAGATGTTTTCGGTGTAGGTGATGGTGCCGGTTAGCAGGCTTTCGCCTTGCGCACTGCCACCTACGCTGGACGGCGCTTGCGGTGCTGGAGATGAGGGAGGCGACACGATGGACGCGGGCGTCGGCGATGCTGGGGCCGACCAGGTACCGGCCTGGATGCCATACGAGAAGCTCGGTGCAACATCAGAAATGCTGTAAATCCCGGTCAAGCGCACGCCGTAAGCGGCGGCCAGACCTTGCGCCGATTCACGCGACTGCTTGGCCGCCTCACCTTTGAGGTCGGCACGCAGCCGCGCTACGTCGGCGTAGCTACTTTGCAGCGAAAGCACCTGCACGTTCTCGTTGGCATCGAGCCCACCAAGGAAAGCGCGCACATCCACCAGCGAGGTAAAGGTTCCGCGAATCCTGCGCTCTATTTGAGTGCCTGAGAAAACGGTTGTTCCATTTTCGTAGCGTGATTGCGGCGAGATCGACAGCGCCGATGCATAGAGCGAATCTTTCATGACACGATTGCGCTGCAACCCCTGCAAGACCTGCCTTGCGCGGTCTTCGACGAACTTTCGCGCCACATCCGGCTGGATATCGGTCTTGACGACCTTGAGATCTAGGATGAAACGGTCCGGATCAACCGTCCGCGAGGCCTGGCCTTTCACCAGCAAATGCGGCTGTGACGGCAGGCTGTTGACCTGCGCTGTCGCGGCGAGCGGCAGCATCAACAGGCTTGCGAAAATCCAGAGGGCAACTCGCTTCATCGGGTTCTTCCTTGATGAGATAGATGGTTATGAATGCATGGCCGAATGACTGAGCGCTGCGAAGTCCGCGCAGAGCCGGTCGACCGACGCGGCTGAGGTCGCCCACGAGGTCACGAAGCGGATCACCTGACTGCTGTCGGCGCGCACTTCCCAGCGCTCGAAGTCGTAGCCTTGCGCCAGCTGCGTGGCCTGCTGCGCGCTGACGGCGATGAACTGCTGGTTGGTCGGCGAGTCGCTGGTGAACTGCGCGCCAGCGGCCAGCAGTCCCGCGCGCAGGCGCTGCGCCATTGCATTGGCGTGCGCGGCCAGCTCGAAGAACAGGCCATCTTCGAACAGAGTGGCAAACTGCGACCCCAGCAGCATGCCCTTGGCCAGCAACGCGCCGCGTTGCTTGATCAGGTAGCGGAAGTCGGCCTGCAAGGCAGGAGTGACGATGACCAGCGCTTCGCCAAGCAAGGCACCGTTCTTGGTGCCGCCGATGTAGAACGCATCGGTCAGCGCGGCAATGGTGGGCAGATCCAGATCGTTGCCCTCGGCGGTCAGCGCGGCGCCCAGGCGTGCGCCATCCAGATACAGCAGCAGATCGTGGGCGCGGCAGAAATGCGACAGCGCCTCGAGCTCGGCACGGCTGTAGATGGTGCCACTCTCGGTGCTGTTGGAGATGTAGACCAGGCGCGGTTGCACCATGTGCTCGTTGCCGTGCACATCCAGCAATGGCTGGATCAGCGCCGGCGTCAGCTTGTCGTGCAACGCGGGCACGGTCAGCACCTTGTGGCCGGTTGCTTCGATGGCGCCGGTTTCGTGCGTGGCGATGTGCCCCGCTTCCACCGCGATCACCGCCTGATGCGGGCGCAGGAACGCGGCGATCGCGGTCAGGTTGGTCTGGGTGCCGCCGACCAGCAGATGCACCTCGGCCTGCGCCTGCGCCACTGCGCTGCGGATCAGCGCAAGCGCACGCGCGGTATGCCGATCGGTGCCGTAGCCGGCGTTCTGCTCGGCACTGGCCTGCGCCAAGGCCTGCAGCAGGCGCGGATGCGCGCCCTCGCTGTAATCGTTGCGGAAGCTGATGCGCGCAGCGTTGCCCTGCCCGTCCATCACAGCCCCTTGGCCGCCTGCGCAACCGCACGGAACAGCGCGCGGCCCTTGTTCATGGTCTCCTGCCATTCCAGATCCGGGTCCGAGTCGTAGACCACGCCACCGCCGGCCTGCACGTACAGATACCCATCCTGGATCACCGCCGTGCGGATCGCGATGGCGGTGTCGGCATCGCCGTGCCAGCCGATGTAACCGACCGCGCCGGAATAGACGTTGCGCTTGACCGGCTCCAGCTCACGGATGATCTCCAGCGCGCGGATCTTCGGCGCGCCGCTAACGGTACCAGCCGGGAAGGTCGCACGCAGCACGTCGCTATAGTTCAGGCCGGCCTTGAGCGTGCCGGTGACCTCGCTGACGATGTGCATCACGTGGCTATAGCGTTCGATCACGAACTGCTCGCCCACCTTGACCGTGCCCGGTTCGGCCACGCGGCCGACATCGTTACGACCGAGATCGATCAGCATCACGTGCTCGGCGCGCTCTTTCGGGTCGGCCAGCAGTTCGGCCTCCAGCGCCTTGTCCAGCTCGGGCGTGGCACCGCGCGGCCGGGTGCCGGCGATCGGGCGCACGGTGACCACGCCGTCGCGCAGGCGCGCCAGGATTTCCGGCGAGGAACCGACCACCTGCGTGCCGCCCACATCGAGAAAATACATGTACGGCGAGGGATTGAGCGCGCGCAGCGCGCGATACACATCCACCGGACGCGCACGGAACGGCACGCGCAAGCGCTGCGACGGTACCACCTGGAAGATGTCGCCGGCACGCACGTATTCCTGCGCCTTGCGCACCACTGCGTGATATTCCTCGCGGGTAAACGAGGAGTGGAAGTCCGACTCGTCGATCGCGTCGGAAACCTGCGCCTGCGGATACCCGGCGCCGCCCTGACGCAGCCGGTGCGCCAGTTCGTCCAGGCGCCGGTTGGCGCGCACATAGGCCTGCGGCTGGCGCGGGTCGGCATGCACGATCAGGTACAGCCGATCCTTGAGGTTGTCGAACACCGCCAGCTCTTCGGACAGCATCAGCAGGATGTCCGGCGTGCCCAGCTCATCGGGTTTGTCGCCGCTGCCCAGGCGCGGTTCGATGTACTGGATGCACTCGAAGCCGAACCAGCCGACCAGGCCGCCGGTGAAGCCGGGCAGGCCGTCGAGCTGCGGCACCGAATGCTCGGCGCGCAAGGCATCCACTTCGGCCAGCGGGTCGGCGACCTCGCGGGTTTCCAGCACTTCACCGTGCTCGCTGACTTCCAGCGTATGTCCGCGGAAGCTGTACACGCGGCGCGCCGGCAAACCGATGATGGAATAGCGCCCGAAGCGTTCGCCACCTTCGACCGACTCGAACAGATAGGTGTAGGGGCCGTCGGCGAGCTTCAGATAGACCGACAGCGGCGTGTCCAGGTCGGACAGCACTTCGCGGACGACGGGGATACGGGTGTGACCTTCAGCGGCCTGGCGCTGGAACTGCTCTGCAGTGATCAAGACGACTTTCCTTCCGGGACTCTGTGGCGGGGCGGACGACGGCAACGGGCCACCATCGCCACCAGCGGCGAGCGGAAGAGAAGGAGCGTGGAGTCGTCAAGCGGGACACGTCACTACTGTAGCGCAACTGCCGCGCCAGGGCAGCAGGCGCGAGGCGAAAGCCGCGCAAATTGCGAAGCCGGGCAGGCCAGCCTGGCGCCGTACAACCAGCCCCCGCTCTACCGATTCCCCAATCCCGATTCCCGATTCCCCACCCTCAAACGCTCCGCAACGGGCACTCCACCGGCAAATGCATCCGCAACCGCGCCGGCACACATTCGATGCGGAAATGCAGCGAGGTCTCCGGCTCGCCATCCAGGTTCAAGGTCAGCGGCTGATGGGCGACGATCTCCAGCCACGGCAGCCGCGCGCGCACGGCCACACGTTCCAGTGCGGCCTGTTTGCCGCCGGTGACCAGGGTGCCGAGGGTGGCGGCCACTTCGCCGTTGAGCGCGGGCACGATGGTGACGTCGAGCAGGCCATCGTCGATCAGGGCCTCCGGGCACAGCGCCTGGCCGCCGCCGGCCTGCCGCCCGTTGCCCAGGCCAAGCGCGATGAACTCGCCTTCCCAGCTGAAATCCGGGCCGCTGAAGCGGGCGCTGATCGGGTCGATGCGGCCCAGCCGAGACATGCCGGTGATCAGATACGCCAGGCCACCGAGCATCTTCTTCAGGCCTTCGTCGGTTTCGACGGTGACCTGGGTGCCGAACCCGCCACTGGCGACGTTGGCGCACCAGTGCGGGCCGTGCTCGGCATCGATGCGCAGCAGATCGATCGGCTCGGCAGGGCGCTCGGCAATCAGCGTCAGCGCAGCGAGCGGTTCGATCGGCAGGTTGGCGGCGGTGGCGAAGTCGTTGGCGGTGCCCAGCGGCACCAGGCCCAGCGATGGCAGCGTGGCGGCGTCGGCGGTGTGATGCGCCAGTGCGGCAGCCACTTCGCTCAAGGTGCCGTCACCGCCGGCCGCGATCACGGTGTGGGCGCCGTCGGCAACCGCTTCGCCGACATAGCGCTCGGCATCGCCGTCTTCCCAGGTGACCCGCACCTCGAGCTGGATGCCACGCTTGCGCAGCGTTCCCACCGCCTCACGCAGGTCCAGATTGTCGGTGGACTTGCCGTTGAGGATCAGACGCCAGTGGGACGCGGCCATGCACGCTGCCAATGCTGTGGGGGTGGTGGACGCAGGCTAGCAGCGGCCCGCTGCGCGCATCGTGAATACGCAATGTCGCCGGGCTGTCATCGGCATGTCACCGAGAACCTGGAGAGTGGAAGGCCATAGCAGGGACGACGGGCGGAGGCAGGATCAGCCTCCAATTTTCTCGAAGGCCGCTCCCATGGGGGCGGCCTTCTCTTTGCGTGCCACGGCGGCGCGCAGGCCGCGCTCAGGCGCCGGCGGCGAACGCGGCCAGGCGCTCGCCGTCGAGCCGGTAGACGGTCCAGCCGTCCATCGGGCGCGCACCGGCCGCCTGATAGAAGTCGATGGCCGGCTGGTTCCAGTCCAGCACCGACCATTCGAAACGCCCGCAGCCACGCTGCATGGCCAACCGGGCCAGGTGCCGCAGCAGGGCCAGGCCGGCGCCCTGCCCGCGCGCCTGCGGGCGCACGAACAGGTCTTCCAGATACAGGCCGTTGCGGCCGAGCCAGGTCGAGTAATTGAAGAAATACACCGCAAATCCCAGCGCCTGGCCGTCCTGCTCGCAGATCAGCGCATGCGCGGTGGCGCCGTCGCCGAACAGGCTGGCGCGCAGGTCCTGCGGGCTGGCCTTGACCGCATCCGGCTCGCGTTCGTACACCGCCAGTGCGGTGATCAGCTCATGCAGCAGCGCCACATCGTCGGGCGTGGCGGCGCGGATCTGCAGCGCGGGCGCGCTCATCGCACCGCATCCACCGCCGCGCGCATCTGCGCGATCACCTGCGCATAGTCCGGCGCGTTGAAGATCGCCGAGCCGGCGACGAAGGTGTCGGCACCGGCGGCAGCGATCGCGCCGATGTTGTCGGCCTTGACCCCGCCATCGATCTCCAGCCGGATCGGCTTGCCCAGCGCGTCGATCCTGCTGCGGATGGCGCGCAGCTTGTCCAGCGCCGAGGGAATGAAGGCCTGCCCGCCGAAGCCGGGATTGACCGACATCACCAGCACCAGGTCCAGCTCCGGCAGCACCCAGTCCAGAATGTCCACCGGGGTGGCCGGGTTGAGCACCAGGCCGGCCTGGCAGCCGTGCGACTTGATCAGCTGGATCGTGCGGTGCACATGGCGGCTGGCTTCGGGATGGAAGCTGATGGTGGTGGCGCCGGCCTCGGCGAAGTCCGGCACGATGCGGTCCACCGGCTCGACCATCAGGTGCACGTCGATCGGCGCGGTGATGCCGTGCTTGCGCAGCGCCTGGCACACCATCGGGCCGATGGTGAGGTTGGGCACGTAATGGTTGTCCATCACGTCGAAGTGCACCCAGTCGGCGCCGGCCTTCAGGACGTTGTTCACTTCCTCGCCCAGACGGGCGAAATCGGCGGACAGGATGGACGGGGCAATCGCCGTCGGTTGCATGGGCAGCTCGTCAAGGAACGGGAAACACATTGTCGCAGGCGCGCAAAGCCAGTGCATCCGCAGCGGTCCAGGCTGCGTATGCACCTGAACCGGCGCACCGCGCCCTTTCGCCAAGGACACCGCATGAAGACCACCCCGCTCGCCTCCGCTGCGCTCGTTTTGATGGCACTCGCCCCGTCCGCCTGGGCCCAGACCGGCCCGGCCGACTGGTCAGGTTTCTCGATCGGCGCCAATGTCGGCGGTGCCGACGTCAGTGGCGTTTCCGGCGGCCGCTTCGGCTTCGACACCAACCTGGACGGCCGCGACGGCGACCAGGTCAGCACCCCGACCGGTGCCGATGCCTTCTCGCCCGGGTTCTGCGGCGGCGCGGCGGCCGGGCGCACTCCGGCCAGCGGCTGCAGCAAGGACAAGGGTGGCGCCGAATACGGTGCGCGGCTGGGCTACGACTGGCAGGCCGGCAACTGGGTCTACGGCGTGGTCGCCGAGTACACCCGCAACGACCTGCGCGACAGCGTCAGCGCCTTCAGCACCACCCCGGCGTTCTACACCTTCACCCGCCAGCTCAACCGCACCGCCGCACTGCGCGGCCGTATCGGTTATGCCTTTGGCGCGCAGGGCGACTTTCTGGCCTATTTCACCGCCGGCGTGGCACGCGGCGAGTTCGACCACAGCTTCTCCAGCAGCAACACCGCCAACAGCTTCACCAGCAGCGGCGGCGACAGCGCCGACGGCTACCAGGCCGGCCTGGGCCTGCAGCGCCGCCTGAGCGACAACGTCTCGGTCGGGGTGGAATACCTGTTCACCCGCCTGCAGGACGAAGACACCCGCGTGCGGGTCGGGCCGGGCACTGCGCCGGCGACCAACCCGTTCCTGCGCGTCAACCCGGCCGGCACCGATCTGCGCCGCAGCGATACCGACTTTTCGTCGAATGCGGTGCGCCTGACGGCGACCTATCGCTTCTGAGTGCTTGACGTCCGAGTGACCGCGCCTGACCTGTCATGGGTCGGGCGTTTTTACTGGTGGCGCCAATGCCGGTTCGGGTGCGGACCGCTGTTCCGTCTGGCACTGATACCGAAGCGTCAGGCTGGATCAGCGTTTGCGCAGGCGCTGGATCCGATCGTAGGCCGCATTGATCTGGCTGGCCTTCTTCTCCGCCTGGCGGCGTGCTTCCGGCTCGGCGTTGGCCACCTTGTCGGGGTGGTAGCGCGACATCAGCCGGCGGTAGGCCAGGTCGATCTCGGCGGTGGTGGCGTCCGGCTCCAGTCCCAGCGCTTCGTACGGGTTGTCGGCGCGGCGCTTGAACCAGCCGGCGTCCACCGCATGCCCGATCGCCAGGCCGATCATCAGCCCGAGTACCGGCGCGCCGCGGAACAGCAGGGCGCCGGCCAGTGCGCCGAGCAGTTTTCCGTACCAGGACATGGGCGATCGGGGGCGGGAAGGCGGGCTGGCGATCTTACCCGAACGCCCGCCCGGCCTGGCTGACGCGGCATGCACGCCGGCCGCCGGGGCGACTCCAATAAATCCAGCGGCGCGCGCCGAAGCGCCGTACACTACGCGGCCCGCTGCCCATCCGCGGGCCCGCCGGGTCCCGGGGACAGCGTCATTGCGACGTCCTTAGGAGTGCCTGTGTCGACCACGCTGTTGCAATCCGATCTGCCCGGCCTGCCGTTGCGTCACCGTGGCAAGGTCCGCGATGTCTTCGACATTCCCCGCGAGCGCCTGCCCGCCGACGCGCCCTCGGGCGATTATCTGTTGATGGTGGCGACCGACCGCCTGTCCGCGTTCGACGTGGTGCTGCCCGACCCGATCCCCGGCAAGGGCGAGATGCTGTGCCAGGTCTCCAACTTCTGGTTCCACAAGACCGAACACCTGATGCCCAACCATCTGGTCGACATCAGCGTGGAGCAGGTCCTGCCCGAAGGCGTGGACCCGGCGCTGTATGCCAAGCGCGCCGTGGTCACGCGCAAGCTCAAGCCGGTGCCGGTGGAAGCGATCGCACGCGGCTACCTGATCGGCAGCGGCTGGAAGGATTACCAGCGTACCGGCAAGATCAGCGGCATCGAACTTCCCGACGGCCTGCGCCAGGCCGAGAAACTGCCCGAGCCGATCTTTACCCCGTCGACCAAGGCCGCAGTCGGCGACCATGACGAAAACATCGACTTCGATGCGATGGTCATGACCGTCGGCGCCGAGCTTGCCGAACGCGTCCGCGATGCCACCTTGCGCATCTACCGTTTCGCCGCCGATTTTGCCGCCGAGCGCGGCATTCTGCTGGCCGACACCAAGTTCGAATTCGGCACCGATGCCGATGGCCGCCTGTACATCATGGACGAGATGCTGACCCCGGACTCGTCGCGTTACTGGCCGGCCGACCAGTACGAACTGGGCACCAGCCCGCCCAGCTACGACAAGCAGTTCGTGCGCGATTATCTGGAAACCCTGGACTGGGGCAAGACCGCACCCGGCCCCAGCCTGCCGGCAGAAGTGATCGAACGCACGCGCGCAAAATATGCCGAAGCATTGCAGCGGTTGGCGGGTATTTCGGTCGATTGATCTCCAAGGCCCCGCTTCCGGGGCTTTGATGCTGTACTAAAGCAGCAATGGCGGGCAGCGCTCTTTATTGAGCGCTGAAGGACGCACCTGACGCGGTCTATTGTCCAAGGAAGTCGCAATGGCACTCTCATATTGTTCGTTCCGCAGATTGCCGGCGTTACGCAACGCACTGCTGCCCGGGCTGCTTGCAGTAAGCGCGTGCAGCGCCGGCGAATCGGCAGCCCCCGTCGCGCCACCAGTCACATCGACGGCATCGGCGTCTGCATCAGCACATGCATCGGCTTCTGCTGGCGCTTCCGTCAATGACCGGCTCGCGACGTTGTTACAGGCAAGCGGCGTGCAGTGTGCCGATGCGAATATGGCAAAAGACTGCACGGCCGGTAATGCCGATGCCGGCGATTTCTACGACGTGGAGCTCTCGCCTGCATGTGGCGATGCGGGCTTGTTTGCCGGCGTGGCGCAGGCAAACGGGGTGAATGCACTTGATGCGGTGCCGACCACTGGCAGTCGTGCGGTGACCAGAGCCAGGCTGGCGCAGGGCCAGCTCGTCTGCATTCAAGCGATCGGCCGCGCCGGACAGAATCCACTGTATTACTACGTCATTGCGATTCCTGCAGACAGCGTCGCCGGATGCAAGAACAAACCGACATGCGGGACATATGGCGACAGGCTGATCCAACGCTTAAAGAGCGCCACTGGCGAGAGCTGCCATGCTGCCGCGCCGGGCCAGTATGTCGGCGACTGCACACAGGGATGGGTGGGTGCGGATGCACTCGATGTATTTTCAAACGGGATATAGTCAGCCGCGCCACACCGGATAAATCCCCGCCAAACCATGATTAAATCATCATGACCTTTACGCAGGCTCGATCGCGATAACCTGCCTTCGCTGACAGCAATCAACGGCCGTGGACTCACCCGAGCACCGGGGCCACCGTCAGGCTGCTTGTTCTGCGAGGGTATTGGCCTGCCGCATGCCGGCCAGTTTGCGCAACCCACGACTCCGCGAGCCTTCACACATTGGCAAGTAGCGTGCGTATACCATCCCGCCCGCGTTCCAGTTGCTCCGCAATGATCAGGAGGATCCCTTGGCCCTTTTCCGAACGTCCCTGCACGCTTTCGCACTGAGCCTGGCGCTGGTCGCCTGCAAGCCGCAAGCAGAGCCCGCCGGCGCAGCGACGCCTGCTGCCAATACAGCACCTGCAGCCTCGGCACCCGCCACTGCTCCGGCAACGCCTGCGCAGGCGACAACCTGCCCCAGCGCCGACTTCTCTGCATTTCTGAAAAGCTTCAGTGCAGACATTGCAGTACAGGAAAAGGCCACCGCCGATCCGCTGACGATGATCGAGCTCGACCCGGACGCACAGCCCGAGCCCGCCCCGGTCACCCGCACGGTTCCGCTGGCCAAAGTCGAATGGCCCGTCATCCCGAACCTGGAGGCAGCCCGCAACGGCGGCCGCGAGGTCACGATTTCCGAAGAGGCCGATGGCCGCCAGGTACTGGTCCGCACACCGGACACCGGCGATCAGCAGGTCTACCACTTCGCCCAGCGCCCTTGCTGGATGCTGATCAAGGTGGACGACCAGTCTCTGTAAACGTCGGTGGGCGCTGGAAGCAGGTTCTGCCTGCTTGGCTATCCTCACCTACAACTCAAACCGTCAAAGAGGCGACCTGATGCGACGCTTCATCTCCGTCCTACCTGCGCTTGGCCTGAGCCTAGTGCTTGCCGCATGCGGTGACAAGCCAGGGCCCGCAGCTGCCCCCACCACCAGCGCGCCCAGTACGCCACCTGCCACTACCCCATCCCCGGCTTCGACAGAAGCAGATACACAAGGACGGAACGACATGATCAAGGAATGCTCCGGCGTGCGCCTGCACCTGAGCGCGTTGCCATCCGAGAGCGGCGGCTCCACCAAAACCCACCTGGAAATGGAGCGTGATGGCCAACGCCAGGAAGTGGCAGCACCTCCAGAGATGGCGGACTACACCGCAGTGGGCCTGGGTTGCGCGGAAGACGCAAAAGGAAGCACGTATTTTGTCGTCCAGTACGGCGAGCTTCCTTACGGCTGCGAATTTTGCGAATGGTTCTTCCTGTATGACATCAAGGGTCAGTTGCTGAATCACGCGACACCACCGCTGTATACACAGGACGGCCAGCAGAGCCCGAATAACGATGAGTACGAACACAAGCTCGAAGAGCTGGGACTGAAGCACCCGGAACTGGTGCCTTTCCAGCCCTGAGCACAGGATGCCCGTGCACCGATGGCGGTGCACGGCCAACGCAGTACGCAGTACATGGAGCAGCACCCGTTACAAGGAAGAATCTGTCTCATAGAAAGGAACGCACGATATGACCGACACCACGATTTATACCGAAATGCTTCAACCACGCGGCGCTGCATACAGCAGTGACCGGATCAAAGCCTGGAGCCATTACCGCGAGCCCATCGACAGCGGAGATGGCCGATTGCATGGCGAATCGCGTCGCTGGGGCGATGCCAGTCCACAAACCCAATCACGGGTAATCGATAGTCTTATCGATGCCTCGCGGGATGCCGGGCTTTCATCGCGCGAGACCGCTTACGTCCTTGCCATCGCCCGAGTTGAATCAGGCTTCAATCCTGATGCTGCTGCGGGCACAACGTCTGCCTCGGGCCTGGGTCAGTTCATCGACCGCACCGGCGCGCATTACGGCGTCAACGCGTCCAACCGCTTCGACGTGCATACGCAGTCGCAGGCCTTGGTGCAACATTTCATCGATAACCGCGACCTTGCGCGCAGCCGCGGTGAGGGCGAGGACTACATCTACAAATATCACCACGATGGTCCCAGCAAGGATTATGGCGGCCTTGCTCTGTCGCGGCGCGAGATTGCCCCTCATCTGGACAACTACACCCAGTTTGTCGAACAGCGTCTCGCCCAGACGCAGGGCAATGCCGTGGACCGGCCGGCACCAGCGATGCACCCGGCCGAGCCCAGCCATGGCGCTCGCAGCAATTTCCAGCAAACGATGGAACGCATGCTGCCCGGTCAAGGCAGTGCCGACCCGCATATCACCGGTCATTATGGCGAGCACCGCGGCAGCCACGGGCCGCACGGCGGTACCGACTTCAACTACCAGGGTGGCCAGACAGGACGCAACATGCAGCACCCGACGGTGCATTCGCCGGTCGCCGGAACCGTCACTTTTGCGGGCGGCAACTACGGCACCGTCAAGATTCGCGATGCACAGGGTAACTCGCACGAGATCCTGCACCTGGACGCACTCAAGGTGAAGGAAGGTCAGACGCTGTCCGCCGGCGATGCCATCGGCACGATGGGTGGACGCGGTCCGAGCGGTAACAACCAGTACGCGCAGCATGTGCATTACCAGCTGCGCGATGCCAACGGCAAGCTGACCAGTCCGGAGACATTCTGGAATCAGGGCCATCAGCAGGAGTCCGGCGCGCGCCACTCCCAGCCGGCGGCAGCGGGTGGCAGCGGCACGCTGCGGCATGGCGAGCAAGGTGGCGATGTCGGCAAGCTGCAGCAGGACCTCAACCGTCTCGGCGTGCGCGATGCGCAGGGCAACCGGCTTGCCGAGGATGGCCGCTTTGGCGACAACACGCGTGAGGCGGTGATTGCGTTCCAGAAGCAGCACGGGCTGCAGCCCGATGGCGTGGTGGGGCGCAACACGCAGGCCGCGTTGTCCGCACAACCGGCCCAGGCACAGGCAGCACAGACGCCGGTCGCTGCGCCCAAGGGGCCGTCGCTCGACGATGCCTCGCATCCGGACCATGCCTTGCACAACGCGATCCGCAGCAAGCTGCCCAGCATGATCTCCAACGAGACCGCGGCCCACGTCACCCTGCAGGCCAAGCAGAACGGTATCGATTCGGCAGACAAACTGCAGAACGTCACCGTGCAGGATGGCAAGGCATTTGTCATGGGCACCACGCCGGGCTTCCGTGCGGCGGTGGATCTGAACCAGCCAGCTCCCACGCTGGAGCAGACCAGTGCGCAATTGCTGGCTGGCCAGGCTTCGCAGCAGCGGGCGCAGGATGAGCAGCAGCGGGTTGCGATCGGCGGCCGCTGACGGTTCAACGCCGCAGCAAAAAAACCGGCCAGATGTCTGGCCGGTTTTTTTGTGCCTGTCTGCTCTCGATAGTAGCGCCGAGAGCGTCGCCGCGGCCGCGTCTGACTGCACACGCCGCGCGGATTGCCTGTCGTTGGCAGCGGGTTGTGCGTCGCTGGAGGTTGGCGCACCCTCCAGCTTGCGACAAGACGGCATGCCTGCCGCGCTGGCGATGTTGCACACGCAACGACACTCCTGCTGCTCTGCGATGCCCTCCACACCGCAAAGTGGCGCGGCGCACAGAACGCAACACAGTTGTAACTTTTACTACTGTGCCGTCATGGACTGTGCAAGTTTATCTGCCGGCACCTGTTGCCAGTCGCGATCGGCCGCGATGCGTATCGCCGCCGATCTTTGCATTGCACGTTTTCGGGGAGAGAGTCGTCATGCAAGTTCATGTCCTGGGCGCGGCGATCTGCTGCGCGCTATCGTTGTCTGCTGTCGCCACTGCTGCGGATCTTTCCGCGGATGCCGCGGTGTCGCGCGCGCAATCCTTGTTGGGCAATCACGCTGCGGCGCTGGCCAATCGTGCAACGGCCGATGCGTTTGTCGCGCGCGACAGCATTGTCGATGCCGACGGCAGCGAGCATGTGCGCTTCGATCGCACGTATCAGGGCCTGCCGGTGATCGGCGGCGATGTGGTGGTGCATTCGCGGCGCGGAGTGATGCGTCAGCTGAGCCAGAGCATGGACACCAGCGTGCGGCCGAGCATCGTGCCCGGCATCGATGCCGACACGGCAGTGCGTGCGGCCGGTACGCAGTTCGATCTGGCACCCGATGCCACGCCGCGCGCAAGCCTGGCCCTGTATGCGCGCCAGGGCGCACCGCGGCTGGTCTACGAAGTGATCTACAGCGGCATCAAGCCCGATCAGACGCCGACCGAAATGCATTACATCGTCGATGCAGTCAATCAACGCATTCTCGAATCCTGGGACACGGTGCACACCGCCTGCGCAGGTGGCACCAGTGCGGCCGGCACCGGGCGTTCGCTGTATGCAGGCAACGTGGCACTGGCGACGACACGTTGCAGCAGCGGTTACGAGTTGACCGATCTGAGCCGCGGCAGCGGCGCCACCTACAACATGCGCAACAGCACCTCCGGCAACGGCACGCTGGTCACCGATGCCGACAACGCCTGGGGCAGTGGCGCCAACAGCGATACGGTGACCGCAGCGGTGGATGCGCATTACGGCGTGGCGTTGACCTGGGACTATTTCCGCACCACCCATGCGCGCAGCGGCATTGCCAACGACGGTGTCGGTGCGCGCAGCCGCGTGCATTACGGTAGCCGCTACAACAACGCGTTCTGGCAGGACAGCTGCTTCTGCATGACCTTCGGCGATGGCGACGGCAGCACGTTCACGCCGCTGGTGTCGGTGGATGTGGCCGGCCACGAGATGACCCATGGCGTGACCAGCCGCACCGCGCGCTTGGTGTATTCGGGCGAGTCGGGCGGCCTGAACGAAGCCACGTCCGACATCATGGGCGCGATGGTGGAGTACTCCGCCAACAACAGCGCGCAGCCGGGCAATTACCTGATCGGCGAGAAGATCATCCCGGGCAACAGCAGCGGGACGCTGGCCCTGCGCTACATGTTCAAGCCCAGCCTGGATGGCGATTCGCCCGATTGCTACAGCAGCAGCCTGGGCTCGCTCAACGTGCATTACAGCTCGGGCGTGGCCAACCATTTCTACTATCTGCTGGCCGAAGGCGCGGTGGTACCGAGCGGCTTCGGGTCGGGCACCAGCTGGAACGTGACGCCGGCCGGGCTGGTCTGCAACGGCAATACGGCATTGACGGCGATCGGCCGGGCGGCGGCCAGCCGCATCTGGTACCGCGCGTTGACGGTCTACATGACGTCCTCGACCAACTACGCGGCCGCACGCAGGGCCACGTTGAGCGCGGCCACCGATCTATACGGCAGCACATCCACACAGTACCGCGCGGTTGCCGCGGCGTGGAGCGCCGTGTCGGTCAACTGATGCACGCCGGCCCCTGCCACGCGCACTGCGCGTGGCAGGGAGCACGGCTGCCACAGTGCCATCCGCGCGCGTATGCTTGGGTCATTCCTGGGAGGGAACATGACCGAACGCACCAAGACCGCGCGACCGATCGACCGCTATTTCGCCAGCTACGCCGACGATCACCGCAACACCACCAATCAGCAGATCCACGTGCTGGCGGTGCCGGCGATCCTGTGGTCGGTGGTGGCCCTGCTGTGGTGCATCCCGGTTGGCGGCACCTGGTTCAGCAGCGGCGTGTGGGCGGCGTTGTCGATGTTCGCGGCCTGGTCGTACTACAACCGCCTATCGCGTCCACTCGGGCTGGGCATGCTGGGGATCTTCTTTTTCTTCGGCTGCCTGTGCCGGTTGCTCGAAGGCAGACTCGGGCTCACCGGGCTGTTCACCACGGCGCTGACGGTGTTCGTGCTGGCCTGGGTCGCGCAGTTCGTCGGCCACCGGATCGAAGGCCGCAAGCCGAGCTTTCTGACCGACCTGACCTATCTGCTGATCGGGCCGATCTGGGTATTGGCCAAGCTCTATCGTCAGTTGGGTTGGCGGTACTGAGCGCGACGACAGCCATAACGTGGCCGGTCGCCGGCGTGGTCATGATCTGAAAGCAGCGGATTACGCCTGAGCGCTGCGGCGGCCACGGTCATGCCGCATCCCCCTGCACAGCAGAGCTAGCGGACCGCACGCTGTGCAGGTCTTCGAAGCACATCCGCCCAGACGAGCCTCACTCGCCGATGCCGAGTTCTTCGGGCAGGGGACGAAAGGCGCGCGGCGCATAACCGAAGTCGCGACGCGCCGGTTCCAGATCGAACACCAGGTCATCGCGCATGCGCTGCAATGCGGCCGCATTGATGCCACGCAGGTGCCCCAGCCGCTGCGCAGCGGTGAGGGCAAGGCCGAACAGGCCGGGCGGCACCTGATACAGCCGCGCCGGTCGCGGCAGCGCCGCCAGCACGCGCTCCACCATCTGCGTGTAGGCCAGCACTTCGCCGCCGCCGACGGCATAGCTGCGCTGCTGCGTCGCCGGCTGGGTGACCACCGCCAGCGCCGCGCTGGCCAGATCGTCCACATGCACCGGCTGGCGCAGCCCGGTCGCGTTGGCCGGCAGCACGAAGGCGCCGGTGCGCTGGGCCAGCCCGGCGATCTGGGTGAGCGTGCGGTCGCGCCCGGCACCATAGACCAGCGTGGGGCGCAGCACCGTCGCCGCGACGCCACGCGCCTGGGCTGCGGAAAACAGCGCCTGTTCGGCATTCGCCAGGCGCTGCGCGACATCGCGCTCTGCCGCGTCGATCGAGTGTTCCTTGACCTCCAGACTGGTGGAACCGAACGCCACGATGCGCGGAGCCCGCACTGGATTTTCGGCATACCAGCGCGCGAAATGGTCCAGCGGACCGCAGCTGAAGATCACCTCGAATGCCTCGCCCGCGGCGGCCGGCATGGCCAGATCGCCCTGCCGCCAGATCAGCCCGGCGCGCGCTGCGCGTGGCTGGCGCGACCATGCCGTCACCTGCCAGCCGCGGCCGAGCAGCCGTGTCAGCAGGCGTTCGCCGATCTGACCGCTGCCGCCGAACACCAGGGCGCGCGGCGCAGAAACGGCAGTGGACGGAGCGGGATCGGCAGCGGTCACAGGGCTCGGATGCAGTCTGGGTGATCCCAGCATAGCGAGTGACAGGCAGCGGCGCGACGCCGATCCGACGGCGATTTGCGCGGGCGCGCAGCCGCGGCGTTGACGCTGGCGTCAGTCAACGGTTTGTTAAGCTCTCTGGCCTGCTCGCGAATCTTGTGTTCCCTGCATGCCTTTCTCGCTGGAAATCCTGCTCGCGCTGCCATTTGTGATGGCGGCCGCCACTGCGCTGCTCTGGCGCACCTCCCGTTCGATCACTGCGTGGTTGGCTGCGGCCGCGCCGTTGGGCGGGCTGGTCATCCTGGCGACGCTCACACCGGCCGTGTTGCGCGGTGAGGTGATCGGCAGCCAGTACGCATGGTTGCCGCAGATCGGCCTGATGTTCTCGTTGCGGCTCGATGGCCTGGCGTGGATGTTCGCGTTACTGGTGCTGGGTATCGGTGCGCTGGTGGTGATGTATGCGCATTACTACCTGAGTGCACGCGACAGCGCATCGCGCTTCTTCGCCTATCTCATGCTGTTCATGGGCGCGATGCTCGGCATGGTGCTGTCGGGCAACCTGCTGTTGCTGATGGTGTTCTGGGAACTCACCAGCATCAGTTCGTTCCTGTTGATCGGCTTCTGGTCGCACCGCAAGGACGCGCGCGAAGGCGCGCGCATGGCCTTCGTGCTGACGGCCGGTGGCGGCCTGGCCCTGCTCGGCGGCATCCTGATGATCGGCCGCATCGTCGGCAGTTTTCAGCTGGATGCGGTGCTGGCGGCCGGCGATCTGATTCGCGCCAGTCCGCTGTATCCCTATGCATTGGGGCTGGTGCTGCTGGGCATCTTCACCAAGAGCGCGCAGTTCCCGTTCCACTTCTGGCTGCCGCACGCGATGGCGGCGCCGACGCCGGTATCGGCGTACCTGCACTCGGCCACGATGGTGAAGGCCGGCGTGTTCCTGCTGGCGCGCCTGCATCCTGCTCTGGCCGGCACCGACCTGTTTTTCTACACGGTCACCAGCATCGGTGCGATCACGCTGTTGCTCGGCGCATGGCACGCGATCTTCCAGCACGATCTCAAGGGCGTGCTGGCGTACTCGACCATCTCGCATCTGGGCCTGATCACCATGCTGTTCGGCCTGTCCACGCCGATGGCGGTGGTGGCAGGCGTGTTCCACATCCTCAACCACGCGGTGTTCAAGGCCTCGTTGTTCATGGCCGCCGGCATCATCGACCACGAGACCGGCACGCGCGACATGCGCAAGCTGGGCAACCTGCGCCGCCTGATGCCGGTCACCAGCGTGCTGGCGATCACCGCCTCGCTGGCGATGGCCGGTGTTCCGCTGCTCAACGGCTTTTTGTCCAAGGAAATGTTCTTTGCCGTGGCGCTGGAAACCGATGCGCCGCAGACGATGCGGGTGTTGGCCAGCATCGCCGCGCTGCTGGCCGGCCTGCTCGGGGTGGCCTACAGCCTGCGCTTCGTGCACGACACCTTCTTCGGCGAAGGCCCGCGCGATCTGGACACCACCCCGCACGAGCCGCCGCGCTGGATGCGGATTCCGGTGGATGTGCTGGTGCTGATCTGCGTGGCCGTGGGCATCGTACCGGCCTGGACCATCGCGCCGGTGCTGCGCGCCGGTGCCAGCGCCATCCTGGGCGCGCGCCTGCCCGACTACAGCCTGGCGCTGTGGCATGGCTGGAACTGGCCGCTGGCGATGAGCATCGCCGGCATGGTGGGCGGCACCCTGTTGTACATGGCGCTGCGCCGCACGCTGGACATGTACGCGATCCAGAACCGCTCGCCCGGCAAGGCGCTGTTCAACTGGAACCTGCGCGCGCTGTTCGCCGGTACCGTGCGCATGACCGATGCGGTCACCAACGGCAATCTGCAACGCATGCTGATGCTGCTGGTGCTGAGCGCTGTCGTGGTGGCGCTGGTGCCATTCCTGCAGGGCGACGCATTGCCGGCCTGGCCGGCGCCCACCCCGCTGCCGCTGCTGGGCTGGACGATCTGGCTGCTGATGATCGCCTGCGCCCTGGGCAGCCTGTTCCTGTACAAGCAGCGCCTGCTCGCAGTGCTGGTGCTGGGTGGCACCGGCCTGGCGGTCAGCATGGCCTTCGTGTTCCTGTCGGCACCGGATCTTGCGTTGACCCAGTTGCTGGTGGAGATGGTCACGCTGGTGCTGATGCTGCTGGCGATGAATTACCTGCCCGAGCGCTCGCTGCCTGAGCCCGCGCGCCTGCGCAAGCTCCGCGATGCCGGCATTGCCGTCGTCGGCGGTGCCGGGCTTGCCGCATTGGCCTATACCTTGATGACCCAGCCCAGCCACACGGTCGCCGGCGAGCTGCTGCAGCGTGCGCTGCCGGAGGCCTACGGGCGCAACGTGGTCAACGTGATCCTGGTGGATTTCCGCGGCTTCGATACCTTCGGCGAGATCACCGTGTTCGCGATCGCCGGGCTGGTGGTACACGCGCTGCTGCGGCGCTCGCGGATGGCGCCGGAGCGCAGCATGCCCGGCCCGCCGATCAAGTTGCCGGTGCCGGCCGATCTGGCGCAGATCATGTTCCCGCTGACGCTGACGGTGTCCTTGTTCCTGTTCCTGCGCGGCCATAACGCGCCCGGTGGCGGCTTCATCGCCGGGCTGGTGCTGGCGGTACCGTTGCTGATGCAGTACGTGATCCAGGGCACCGCGTCGGTGGAATCGCGCTTCGGCTTCGACTACATCCGCCTGATCGGCATCGGCCTGCTGTGCGCGCTGGTCAGCGGTGCCGGTGCACTGGTGTTCGGCATGCCGTTCCTGAGCAGCGGGCATCTGGCGATTCCGTTGCCGCTGCTGGGCGATCTGGAACTGGCCAGCGCGCTGGGCTTCGATGTCGGCGTGTATCTGGTGGTGTTCGGTGCGGCGATGCTGATGCTGTCGATGATGGGCACGATCAAACCCTCGCGCACGCGCAGCTCGCAGCGCGGCGAGATCGATCCCACCCAACGTTCGACACGCACCGCGGAGCAGCATTGATGGAACTGGCAGTGGCAAGCGCGATCGGCGTCCTCACCGCATTGGCGATCTACCTGTTGCTGCGCGCACGCAGCTTCGACGTGATCCTGGGGATGACCTTCCTGTCGTACGCGACCAACCTGCTGATCTTCGCCGGTGGGCGGCTGCGCAGCGGCCAGGCGCCGGTGCTGCGCGAGGGCGTGCCCGCCGACCTGATGCACTACACCGATCCGTTGCCGCAGGCGCTGGTGCTGACCGCGATCGTGATCGCCTTCGCGATGACCGCGGTGAGCCTGGTGCTGGCGATCCGCAGCCGCAGCGACAACGGCAGCGATCATGTGGATGCGCATGAAGACGCCACCACCGGCGTGGATACGCGCGAGGCCCGGCGATGAACCATCTGCTGATCCTGCCGATCCTGATCCCGATGCTGGGCGCGTCGGCGTCGCTGTTCGTCGAACACCGCCGCTATGGGCCGCGCGTGCAGCGCACGGTGGCATGGGCAAGCATGGCCTCGCTGGCCGCATCGGTCATCGCCTTGTTCACGCGCGCCGCCGAAGGCCAGGTGCTGGTGTACCTGCTCGGCGACTGGCCGGCGCGCATCGGCATCGTGCTGATGGGCGACCGCCTGTCGGCGTGGATGCTGTTGACCACCCTGATCCTGGGCGCGGCCTGCCTGCTGCATGCCTGTGCCGGCTGGGACCGGCGCGCGCCGCATTTCCATGCGCTGTTCCAGTTCCAGCTGATGGGCTTGAACGGTGCATTCCTGACCGGCGACATCTTCAACCTGTTCGTGTTCTTCGAAGTGATGCTGATCGCCTCCTACGGTCTGCTGCTCAGCGGCGGGCGCGGGCTGCAGATGCGTGTGGGCCTGCATTACGTGGTGTTCAACGTGTGCGCGTCGACCCTGTTCCTGATCGCGCTGGGCCTTTTGTTCGGCGTGTTCGGCACCTTGAACATGGCCGAGCTGTCGCAACGCATCGCCGCGTTGCCGGCGCAGGACCTGCCGCTGGCCAAGGCCAGCCTGGGCCTGTTGCTGCTGGTGTTCTGCAGCAAGGCCGCGTTGCTGCCGCTATACCTGTGGCTGCCGGAGACCTATTCGCGCGCGCCGGCGGCGGTGGCGGCGTTGTTTGCGATCATGACCAAGGTCGGGCTGTACGCGACGCTGCGGGTGTCGGCGCTGTGGTTCGGCGCCGGTGCCGGCGCGCTGCAGGGCTTCGGCCGCCACGCATTGCTGTGGCTGGGCATCGCCACGCTACTGATGGCCGCCTTCGGGGTAATGGCCGCATCGCGGCTGCGGGTGATGGTGTCGTATCTGGTGGTGTTCTCGGCAGCGACATTGTTCATTGCCTTCTCGCTGGACGATGCCGGCGCGTTGGGTGCGGGCCTGTACTACCTGCCGCATAGCAGCTTCGTCGCCGCGGCGTTGTTCATGGTGTCGGACCTGATCCGGCGTCGCCGTGGCAGCGCCAGCGACCGCAAGGAAGTGGTCGCGCCGCTGCCGCGACGCGGGATCCCCGGCGCGATGTTCATGGTCGCCGCGGTCGCGGTCGCCGGGCTGCCGCCGTTGTCCGGCTTCCTGGCCAAGGCCGCGTTGCTGCAGCACGTGCCCGAGGGCCTGGTCGGGCCGGTGTGGTTCGCCATCCTGGGCAGCAGCCTGCTGGTGGTGATCGGCCTGACGCGTGCCGGCGTGCGCCTGTTCTGGCGCGTGCCCGAAGCGGTGCAGGACGTCCCCGAGCTGCAGCCGCAACGGCGTGCGCGCATGCGCCCGGTGGAAACCGCAGCCACGCTGCTGTTGCTGAGCGGGCTGGTGGCGATGACGGCCGGTGCCGGCCCGTTGATGCGCTACACCGACGCGGCCGGCGTGCAGCTGCGCGACCCCGGCGCCTACGTCGAGCAGGTCCGCGCCACCACGCCGCAGCGGAGGCAGCCATGAGTACGCGCATGCCGCTGCGCAGCCGGCTGCTGCCCTCGCCGTCGCTGAGCGTGACGGTCTTCATTTTCTGGCTGTTGCTCAGCGACAGCTTCGGGCCGCAGCAATGGGTGCTGGGCTTGTTGCTCTGCTGGGTGGTGCCGATCTTTGCGGCGCGCCTGGACCGCGAGTTCGCCCGCATCGGCTCGCTGCGTTCGGTGCCGCGCATGTTGCTGGTGGCCGCCGGCGACATCGTGCGCTCCAACATCAAGGTGGCCGGCCAGGTGCTCGGCCCGGAGTCGCGCATCCACCCCGGTTTCATCTGGGTGCCGCTGGATATCGCCAACATCCACGGCATCGCCGCGCTGACCAGCATGATCACGCTCACTCCCGGCACGGTGTCGGCGGCGCTCTCGGACGACCGCAAGTATCTGCTGGTGCACGTGCTGCACCTGGACGACCCGGACGCCTTGATCGCCGAGATCAAGACCCGCTACGAGAAGCCCCTGATGGAGATCTTTCCATGACCGGCCACATGTTCATCGAATCGACCATCGTCATCTGCATGCACGCGGTGGGCCTGGCCATGCTGATGGCACTGTGGCGCCTGCTGCGCGGCCCGAGCGTACCCGATCGCATCCTGGCGCTGGATACCCTGTCCATCACCGCCATCGCCGAGCTGATGTTGCTGGGCATGTACCTGGATTCGCCGATCTACTTCGAGGCCGCGCTGGTGATCGCGATGCTGGGCTTCGGCAGCACCGTGGTGCTGAGCAAGTTCGTGTTGCGTCGGGACATCGTCGAATGATCGCACTGACCGAATATCTGCTCAGCGCGCTGTTGCTGGTCGGCACCTTCTTCATCCTGATCGGCGCGTTCGGCCTGGTGAAGCTATCGGACTTTTTCAAGCGCCTGCATGCGCCGACCAAGGCCAGCACGCTGGGGGTGGGCTGCGTGCTGCTGGCATCGGTCGGCTATCACCTGTTCCTGGGTGTGGACCCGCAACCGCGCGAGTTGCTGATCACCGTGTTCCTGTTCATCACCGCACCGATCAGCGCCCATCTGATGGCCAAGGCCGCGCTGTCGCTGATGATGGAAAACCGCCCGGAAGTGCCCAACCACGGCGAGATGAAGAAGGAAGGCCTGCCCACGCCGCAGACGCAAGGCGATGTTGGCGAAAACGCGGAAACCGCCGAGCAGCACGCCGAGCAGGACAAGGACTTGCACTGAGTTTTGCAGCTGCTTCGAGCCCCGCTGCCCGGATGGTCTCGACATGTTGTTCTACGCGCATGCTGCCAATCGGATATGCGCGCGCACGCTGCGCTGCCGGAAGCCGCTTGCGCCGCCGATGCGGCGCAGCGGCAGCCGTGACGGATCAGCCGCAGCCTTCCACATAATCCACTTGCGGCGGCTGCCCGACCCGCCAGCTGCTGACCTTGCCGTCGGCATCGGTCTCGAACACCAACGCGGACCGGGTGGCCGCATCGGCCATGCGCAGGGTGAACGCGCCGGGGACGTATTTGTGCGGCTGTTCGGTCAGACCTGCCGGATACAGCGCGCGCAGCTGCGCCAGCGTCATGCCGACCTTGCCGCCACCCGGGGCGAGCTCCTTGGGTTCGTTGGTTTGATAACGCACAAGGCGATCGCCTTCGAACATGAAACCGAAGCGGCGTGCATCCTCGGCCCACTGCGGCCGTAGCAGATAGCAGCCGCCGTCGGTCGCCGGTTCGCCGCGCAGGTCGCCGCCCCAGGCAGCGCGCGCCTGCGCTGCATCCATGCCCAGGCGCAGATCGCCGTACCCATCCAGGCGCGCGAGCGCAGCCGGCTGCTGGCGCAGTTGCGGCGGAAACGTGCCGGCCGGCGCAGTAGCTGGCGGAACATCGCCGGCTGGCTGATCGTTGGCGGCTGCCACCGGTGCGGGTGCCGCATCGGGCGCGGCCGTGGTGGCGTCCTCGGCACGGTTGCAGCCGGTCAGCAACAGCAATGCGCCCATCAAGCCGAGCAATCTGGTGGTCATGCATGCATTCCTTACGGGTCCGCCACAGCCTACACAGCCCACATCGCGACCATGTGCAGAACGCGCTGGCGTTGCCTCGTGCCGATGTCATCGGCGCTTCATTGGCGGCGGGCAAGCTGGGCGCCTCGCAGGACCGCCGCCATGACCCCACGCAAGACCGAGCTCGCCCTCACCGCGCTGCAATCGCACCGCAGTCCACTCACCTTGCTGCAGCGACGCGCGCTGATCCTGGCCGACGGCCAGCGCGATCTGGCAACGCTGGCCGTGCTGCTGGGCGGCGACGGCGCCGCGCTGGTGCATGCGCTCTGCGCGATGGGCTATCTGGAGTCCGGCACGCAGGCAGGGAGTGCGACACGCACTGCCCAGGCGTCTGATTCCTCACCGGCAGGCGTGCCCGGTACCCACGTGCCGCCGCCAGCGGCACCACCGAGCGAAGAAGACCTGCAGCGCCAGCGCCGTCGCGCGGCCACCAACGCGCGGCTGTACCTGCTCGACATCCTGCAGCTGCAACGTGACCCAGTGGCCGCCGCGCTGCATCGGCAACTGCAGGCCGCACGCGCCGAAGACGCCATCGGCGCCGCCATCGCCGACGCGCTGCGCGCCTTGCCGCAGATCACCTCGGCAACCTACGCCGAGCGCGTACGTGCCCGGATCGGCGAATTGCTGCCGGATGCGCTGCAGGCGGCTTGATCGGATAACTGGAACCCTCGGTCAAGTACCTGCGACTTCTGACTGCCGTAGTGCCTGATCAGCACACTCGCCCAACTGCCTGAGTTACTGCGCACCCTCTGAGCCGGGCGCCTGAAACGCCGCGCGCAATCCGGACCAGCACTGCTGGTAGTCGCCCTGCCGGTGCGCGGCCTGCAAGGCCTGCTGAGTGGGGCGCAGCACCGCACGCGTTTCGAACATGAAGGCCATGGTGTCGGCGATCACATCCGGGCGCGTCAGGTCCGCATGCGAGGCCTTGTCGAAGGTCGCCGCATCCGGGCCATGCCCGCTCATGCAGTTGTGCAGCGAGGCACCGCCCGGCGCGAAGCCGTCGGCCTTGGCGTCGTAGACGCCGTGCACCAGCCCCATGAACTCGCTGGCCACATTGCGATGGAACCACGGCGGGCGGAAGGTGTGCTGCGCCACCAGCCAGCGTGGCGGGAAGATCGCAAAATCCATGTTCGCCGTGCCATGCGTGTCGCTGGGCGAGGTCAGCACGGTGAAGATGCTCGGATCCGGATGATCGAAGCTGATCGAGCCGATGGTGTTGAAGCGGCGCAGATCGTAGCGATACGGCGCGTAGTTGCCATGCCAGGCCACCACGTCCAGCGGCGAGTGGCCGATGTCCGCACGCCACAGATGGCCCTGGAATTTGGCCATCAGCTCGAACGCACCTTCGCGCTGTTCGTAAGCCGCATGCGGCGTTTCGAAGTCGCGCGCATTGGCCAGCCCGTTGGAGCCGATCGGCCCCAGGTCGGGCAGCCGCAGCAATGCGCCGAAGTTTTCGCAGACATAGCCGCGCGCCTCGCCGTCGGGCAGCTCGACGCGGAAACGCACACCGCGCGGTATCACCCCGATCTGCTGCGGCTCCAGCTCCAGCACACCGAGCTCGCTATGGATGCGCAGGCGGCCCAGTTGCGGCACCAGCAACAGCTCGCCATCGGCATCGTAGAAGAAGCGATCGTGCATGGATGCGTTGGCCGCATACAGATGCACGGCGACACCGGACATCGCCTCCGGCCCGCCATTGCCGGCCATGGTGTAGAGACCATCGACGAAATCGGTTGGCGTGGACGGCAGTGGCAATGGGCTCCAGCGCAGTTGATCCGGCGGCACCGGGCCGCGCCCGAAATCGTTGTGGAGCTGCGACTGTTCGACCAGGGAGAAACTGCCATGCACGGCCGCCGGGCGAATGCGGTACAGCCAGCTGCGCCGGTTCTCGCTGCGTGGCGCGGTGAACGCGGTGCCGGACAACTGCTCGGCATACAACCCGTGCGCCACACGCTGCGGCGAGTTCTGCCCGACCGGCAAGGTACCGGCCACCGCCTCGGTCGCAAACGCGTTGCCGAAACCGGTCATGTAGTGCTGGTTGTTATGCATGGCATGCGTCCGGATCTTGGCCCTACCTTCCCGGATGCAGAAGGTTGGGATTGAATTGAATCAGGCCGCTTTCCTACCGAAGAAGAGCTAAGGCCTGGCGGATTAAGCCCCTCTCCCCGCGGGAGAGGGGTTGGGGTGAGGGTACGGCGTAGCGACCATCGTGCAGATCGCTTCGACCACCGCATCCAGCGAAAGCAGCACATCGTTGTTCCAGAACCGCAGCACTTTCCAGCCCTTCGATTGCAGCCAATGCGTCCTTGCCTGATCGCTGGATGTCTGATGCTGCGAACCATCCAGTTCAACAATCAAACTTACTTCCACGCAACAAAAATCTGCGATGTACGGCGGAACTGGATGCTGACGTCTGAACTTGAGGCCGTGTAGCTGATTGCCGCGTAGACATCGCCAAAGCTTGCGTTCTGCGTCTGTCATTTCTGTGCGTAATACGCGTGCATGGGTGCGTGTGACAGTGGGCAATGGCGGTTTGAGTCTCATCGCTCCACCGTACCCTCACCCCAACCCCTCTCCCATCGGGAGAGGGGCTTTGCGCGCTTGCGTTTTCATTGGTCCGTGCTGTCAGGCAACCAGTACGGGGGCACCCGACAGTGCAAACGCTCTTGAGCCTTCATCGTAGCGACTGAGGCCGCCTCAACAAATCCCAATCCCCAATCCCCGCCCTCAAAGCACCCCACGCTTCATCTGGTCGCGCTCGATGCTCTCGAACAGCGCCTGGAAATTGCCTTCGCCGAAACCCTCGTTGCCCTTGCGCTGGATGATCTCGAAGAAGATCGGGCCGATGCAGTTCTGGGTGAAGATCTGCAGCAGCTTGCGCTGCTTGGTGTCCACGTCGGCGTCGATCAGGATCTTGTTGCGGCGCAGGCGTTCGACATCCTCGCCGTGGTCGGGGATGCGCAGGTCCACCACATCGAAATAGGTGTCCGGCGTGTCCAGGAATGTCACGCCGGCCTCGCGCATCTTTTCCACCGAGCTGTAGATGTCGTCGGTGAAGCAGGCGATGTGCTGGATGCCTTCGCCATGGTAGGCGTCCAGATACTCGTTGATCTGGCTCTTGGGGTCGGAGGATTCGTTGAGCGGGATGCGCACGATGCCGTCCGGGGCGGTCATCGCCTTGGACACCAGGCCGGTCTTGGCGCCCTTGATGTCGAAGTAGCGGATCTCGCGGAAGTTGAACAGGCGCTCGTAATAGTCCGACCAGCGCTGCATGTTGCCGAAGTACAGGTTGTGGGTCAGGTGGTCGATGAAGGTCAGCCCGAAGCCGGCCGGGTGCTGGTCGGCGCCTTCGATCGGCTCGTAGTCGGCGTCGTAGATGCTGCCCGCCTCGCCGTAGCGGTCGACCAGATACAGCATGCAGTCGCCGATGCCCTTGACCACCGGGGCCGGCACGGCGCGGGTGTCGGCCTTGTCCTGCACCGCTTCGCCGCCGTTGCCCAGCACGGTCTGCAGCACCGTCTCGGCCGGGGTGCGGAAGCGGATCGCAAAGCCGCAGGCGCTCGGGCCGTGCGCGGCGGCGAAATCGGCGGCGAACGAATCGGGCTCTTCGTTGAGCAGGAAGTTGACCCCGCCCTGGCGATAGACGGTAATGGCACGGCTGCGGTGACGCAGCACCGCGCTGAAGCCCATCTTGCGGAAGTAGTCGTGTAACTGCGCTGCCTGCTCGGCGGGCGCGGCGAATTCGACGAATTCGAACCCGTCGATCCCCATCGGATTGTCGAAGGTGGTGACCTGCATGCCCAGGTTCGGGCGGGTTGCGGTACTGCTCGGTTGTGCGCTCATCGTCGTTTCTCCACGCTAGGCCGTCCGCAGGGCTATGCGGGGTGGCAGAAGACCCGCGAGAATGCGCAGGCCACCCACCGTTTGTAGTTGCAAATGAAACCAAAATCAAGACACAGTGCAACATGAGCGATCTCGACGCCCCCGCCCCGCCGCCGCATCCTGTGCTGCTCAACCTCGAGCAGTTCCTGCCGTATCGCCTGAGCGTGCTGTCCAACCGCATCAGCAGCAATATCGCCAAGGTCTACGGCGATCGTTACGGCATGGCCATTCCCGAGTGGCGGGTGATCACCATCCTGGCGCTGTATCCGGGTTCCTCGGCCAGCGAGGTCTCCGACCGCACCGCGATGGATAAAGTTGCAGTCAGCCGCGCCGTGGCGCGCCTGCTGGAGCGCGGCTTCATCCGCCGCGAAACCCATGGCGACGACCGCCGCCGCTCGATGCTGGCACTGTCGCCGGCCGGCCGCCAGGTCTACGAGACCGTTGCCCCGCTGGTCAACGAGATGGAACAGCGGCTGATGTCGGTGTTCAGTGCCGAGGAGCAGCAGATCCTGGAAAAGCTGATCGACCGGCTTGCCAAGGACGGGCTGCCGCGCATGGCCGGCAAGGACTGATAAAAAACCCCCGCAGTGCGGGGGTTTTTGCATGCCACGGCAACGACGGATCAGGCCTGCGGCGGCGCCCACTGCTTGAGGAAGTCGAACAGCTTCCGGCGGTCGAAGCCTTCGCCCTTGCGCAGGTCCGGGCCGGTCTGGGTGGTCAGCAGCTTGCCGTCGTTGTCCAGCACCAGCAGCGACGGATAGTCGTTGAGCTGGGCGAACTGCGACAGGAACGCGGCATTCTCGTTGGCCGTATCGCGATTGACCTTGACCACCACGAAGTGCGCATCGCGGAAGCTGCGCAGCTCCGCATCGCCGCCCATCAGCTCGTCCAGCGCCTTACACGGCTCGCAGGCCGCATTGCCGACATTGAGCACGATGCGCTTGCCGCCGCGCTTGGCCTCGACCTTGGCGGTCTCCAGATCAGCGGCCGGATCACGCGAAGGGTCGTACTGCGCATTGAGTGCCGCCGCCGCGGCGATGTCCGCCGCAGTCGGCGTATTGCCCGAGGACACCGGCTGGCTGGGATCGGCGCTGGGCGGCTTCTGCATCGAGGTATCCAGCGGCCGTGGCGCCTCCTGTTGCTCGGTGGGCTGCCCGCAGGCGCTCAACAGACCTGCCAGCAGCAGGCCACAGACAGTGGGTTTGATCGGCATTGCTGTTCTCCTTACTTCACACCATGCATCAGTTTGTTGATCAACGGCGCGATCAGGAACAACACCGCGCCAGCGCCCAATAGCGCCCAAAATCCGAAGGTATACCCGCTCAGGGCCGAGGACACGCTCATCCCTTCGCTTCCGCTGACATGCCCGGCAAAAATGCCCGACAGGTTGTTGCCGATGCCGGTGGACAAAAACCAGCCGCCCATTCCGAAACCGACCAGGCGCACCGGCGCCAGCTTGGTCACCATCGACAGGCCGATCGGCGACAGGCACAGCTCGCCCACCGACTGGATCACGTACACCATGAACAAGGTCCAGAACGGTACCTTGCCAGCATCGTTGACCAGGCTCGACAGTGCAAACATCAGCAGCAGGAACGCCAGGCCGTTGAACAGCAGGCCCAGGCCGAACTTGCGCGGAATCGACGGGTTGAAGCGGCCGGCCTTGACCCAGATCCAGGCGATGATCGGCGCCAGCGTGATGATGGCAATCGAGTTCACCGACTGGAACCAGGCGGTGGGGAAGGTCCAGTCGCCGAAACCGCGGTCGACGATGTTGTCGGCCAGGAAGGTGAACGAGCTGCCGGCCTGTTCGAAGAACATCCAGAACAGCACGTTGAAGGCGAAGATGATCAGCATTGCGATCACCTTGTCGCGCTGCACCTTGCCTTCGCGGATGCCTTCGACCAGCAGCATCACCGACAGGCCGACGAACAGCACCGTCAGCACGATCTGCAGCACGTCCGCACCGACGGCGAGCAGGAAGTACACCACCGGGATCGCCAGCACGCAGCCGACCAGCACCATCAGCACGCGGCCGATGCCCTGCGCGTTCGGCGCCGGTGCACCGATGCCCTTGAGCTGCGCGCGGCCGATCCAGAACCACACCAGGCTGATCAGCATGCCCGCGCCGGAGGCCATGAACACCATCTTGTAGGACGGCATTGCCTGGGTGCCGAACACCTTTTCGGCCAGCAACTGGGTCAGCACCGGCGAGATCATCGCGCCGAGGTTGATGCCCATGTAGAAGATGGTGAAGCCGCTGTCGCGGCGCGGATCGGCCACTGAATACAGCTTGCCGACCATGGTGGAGATGTTCGGTTTGAACAGCCCGTTGCCTACCACCACGGTGGCCAGGCCGATCTCGAACATGGTGTGGTCGGGAATGGCGATCAGGAACAGGCCGGTGGCCATCACGGCCGCACCGACCAGGATCGAACGTTGGTAGCCGAGCACGCGGTCGGCCACGTAGCCGCCGAAGATCGCTGCCGCATACACCAGCGCCAGATAGGCGCCATAGGTGCGTCCGGCCGGCGCCTGGCCGGTGGCATCGCCGTTGAAGAACTGCGCCACGATGTACAGCACCAGCGCCCAACGAATGCCGTAGAACGCGAAGCGTTCCCAGAATTCGGTCATGAACAGCATCCACAGTGGCCGGGGATGACCGAGCAGCGTCGGGAACTCGGGCGGTGCCGGCGGCGGCGGAGTGGCGGCGGAAGTCGGCGCGGTAGCGTCAACGCTCATGGAATGTCCCTTGCGTATTCAGTAATGGCTGGGTGCCCGGAGCGTACCCCGGGAGACGCGCGAGGATCACTTAGACGTCATGTACGCGTCAAATTCGCAGGACTCATCGGCCTGATGGCGGCCGGTCTGCGGGGATGACGCCCGTAGCGACCCGCTCAGCCCTCCTCAGACTCACCGCGCGCCCCACCCACCGGCTCACGACCTTCCACGCCCACCGAGGTGCGCACGTCGAACAGCTCCGGGAAGAACGTCAGCGCCAGCGCCTGCTGCAGAAAGCCCACGCCGCTGGACCCGCCGGTGCCGCGCTTGAAGCCGATCACCCGCATCACCGTGCGCATATGGCGGAAGCGCCAGAGCTGGAACTGGGTTTCCACATCGACCAGGTCCTCGCACAGCGAGTACTCGCGCCAGTAGCGGTCGGTGTTTTCGTAGATGCGCTCGAACACCGGGCGCAGGCTGTCGTCGGCCACATGCGCGCAGGTCCAGTCGCGCGCCTGGTATTGCGGCGGAATCGCATGCCCGAAGCGCGCCAGATAGCGCAGGAACTCCTCGTACAGGCTGGGCGCTTCCAGCACCTCGCGCAGCCGCGCCTGCCCCTGCGGGTCGTACGCGAACACCTGCAGCATCTGCGGGTTCTTGTTGCCGAGCAGGAACTCGATATAGCGGTATTGCAGCGACTGGAAGCCGGACGAGGGGCCCAGCACATCGCGGAATCCCATGTACTCGCTCGGCGTCAGCGTTTCCAACACCGACCACTGTTCGGTGAGCTGGCGCAGCACCTGCTTGCTGCGCGCCAGCACCTTGCGGCACTGCCAGACCTGGTCGTTCTGCAGGTGCACCATCGCCGCGCGCAGCTCGTGCGCCAGCAGCTTCAGCCACAGCTCGGAGGTCTGGTGCTGGATGATGAACAGCATCTCGTCGTGGTGCGCAGGCTCGGACAGGGGCTGCTGCGCCGACAGCAACTGGTCCAGCCGCAGATAGCCGCCGTAGGTCAGCCGCCCCTCCAGATCGGTGTGGATGCCGGGTTCCAGGTCACGCAGGTTCTTGTCGACGGGCATGGCAGTGCAGGTGGATCGGGCCGGTCAGGGTAGCTCAGTGGCGGGGATTGGGGATTGGGGATTGGGGATTGGGGAATCGGGATTCGGGATTCGGGATTCGGGAGGCAGTCGTTGCAGCGCGCGGCCTTGATGCATGTCGCTGCGTTGCGCTGCGTCGCATTGCCGTAGCAGCGTCCGGTTTGCCTGGGTGGTTTGCCTAGGTGGCCTGCTTACTTGGCAGCCTGGCAATGCCGTGGCGTACGCGACCGGTACTTCACACCTGAAAATCCTGTCGCTTTCGACCGCGCGGTCGCAGCCGCTGCGCCGGTGTCACCGTATCGTCAACCAAGGTCTGCAAATTCATGCAGAATCGAACGGCGCTGCCGGCCAGGGACGTGGCCGGACCAGGGGAGCGCTTCACGTCTCATGGATCAGGGGACTCTCATCTCATGCATGTGTTGCAGCGTCGTGCAGCCTTACTTCTCTGTGCGCTGGCGGTTGCCGGCCACGCCAATGCCCAGGTCGTCATCAGCCAGGTCTACGGCGGTGGCGGCAACAGCGGTGCCACCTTCCGCAGCGACTTCGTCGAGCTGCACAACATCGGCAGCACCACGGTCAGCCTGGACGGCTGGTCGGTGCAATATGCCTCGGCCGCCGGCAGCAGCTGGCAGGTCACGCCATTGGCAGGCAGCGTTCCGGCCGGCGGCTATTACCTGGTCAAGCAGGCCGATGGCAGCGGCGGCAGCGTCGCGCTGCCCACGCCCGATGCCACCGGCACCATCGCCATGGGCGGCAGCGCCGGCAAGGTGGCGCTGAGCAACAGCGCCTCCGCGTTGAGCGGCGCCTGCCCCACCGGCAATGCCGATCTGGTCGGCTATGGCAGCACCGCCAGCTGCGCCGAAGGCAATGCGCCCACGCCGGCGCCCAGCAATACGCTGGCAGTGCTGCGCGGCGGTGATGGCTGCACCGACACCGACAACAACGCGGCCGATTTCGCCACCGGCGCGCCGGCCCCGCGCAACGCCGCCAGCCCCGCACGGCTGTGCAGCGGCGGCGGCCAGCCGATCGCCACGCTGGCCGACGTTAGCCAGGCCGAAGGCAACAGCGGCAGCCGCAGTTTCGTGTTCACACTGAGTCTGAGCCAGCCGGCCGGCGCAGGCGGGGTGAGCTTCACCGCCGCCACCGCCGATGGCACGGCCACGGCCGGCAGCGACTATGTCGCCCTGCCCGCCTCCAGCGTCCACATCGCCGCCGGCGAGCGCAGCGCCAGCATCACCGTGGAGGTGCTGGGCGACACCACGCCCGAACCCGACGAGACCTTCGCGCTGCAGATCAGCGGCCTCACCGGCGCGTTGCCGGCCACGCTGAGCGCCACCGGCACCATCCTTAACGACGACTTCAGCCTGCTGCCGATCCACGCCATCCAGGGCAAGGGCGCACGCTCGCCGCTGGAAGGCCAGGTGGTCGCCACCTCGGGCATCGTCACTGCCCGTCGCAGCGCCGGCTTCTTCCTGCAGGCAGCGGATGCCGAAACCGATGGCGATCCGGCCACCTCCGAAGGCGTCTACGTCTACACCGGCAGCGCACCGCCGGATGCCGCTGCCATCGGCAACCGGGTGCGCGTGCAGGGCACGGTGCTCGAGTACGTGCCCACCGCCGACCCGACCCAGCCGCCGCTGACCGAGATCGGCGGCAGCCTGACCGTGCTGTCCGATTCCACCGGCAACCCGTTGCCGATGCCGGTGGCGTTGAGCGCGAACTTCCCCAACCCGAACGGCGCCTTTGATCAGCTCGAAGCGCTGGAAGGCATGCGCGTCACTGCCGCCAGCCTCACCGTCAATGCGCCCACCGGCGGCAGCGTCAACGAGACCAACGCCAGCGCCGCCAGCAATGGCGTGTTCCATGCGGTGGTCACCGGCCTGCCGCGCGCCTTTCGCGAGCCCGGCGTGCAGTTGCCCGACCCGCTGCCGGCCGGCTCGCCTGCCGGCGTGCCGCGCTGGAACACCAACCCGGAAGTGATCGCCGTCGGCAGTGCCGGCGTGGGCGCCGAACGGCTGGATCTGGCCTCCGGCTGCGTCGTGCTGGATGTCACCGGCCCGCTGGATTACAGCTTCCGCCGCTACACGCTGTATCCGGAACGCACCCCGCAGGTGAACTGCAACGGTGCCGACCAACCGCGCCCCGCACCGATGCCGCAGGCCGACGACGTGGCCGTGGCGACCTACAACATGGAGCGCTTCTTCGACGACCAGAACGACCCGGCGATCGGCGAACCGGTGCTCACCCCGGCCGCGTTCCAGGCCCGCCTCAACAAGGCCTCGCTGGCGATCCGCAACTACCTGCACACGCCCGACATCCTGGGCACGGTGGAGGTGGAAAACATCAGCGTGCTGCAGACCCTGGCTGCGCGCATCAACGCCGATGCCATCGCCTCCGGCCAGCCCAACCCGCAGTACGTGGCCTACCTGCAGGAAGGCAATGACGTCGGCGGCATCGACGTCGGTTTCCTGGTCAAGACCGGTGCGGTGTCGGCCGGCATGCCGCGCGTGGAAGTGGTGTCCATCGCCCAGGAGGGCAAGACCACCACCTGGACCGAACCGGGCGGTGGCGTGAGCCTGCTCAACGATCGCCCGCCGCTGGTGCTCAGCGCCAGGGTGCATCAGGCCGATGGCCGCGTGCTGCCGCTGACCGCCATCGTGGTGCATCAGCGCTCGCTCAACGGCGCCGAGACCGACGATGCGGCCGGCACCCGCATCCGCGCCAAACGCCAGGCCCAGGCCGAGTACCTGGCGCGCCTGCTGCAGACGCGTCAGCAGCTCGACCCGGCCGAGCAGGTGCTGGTGATGGGCGACTTCAACGCCTTCGAGTTCAACGACGGCTATGTGGATGCGATGGGCACCGTCACCGGCAGGCCGGCGCCGGATGCGCAGACCGTGGTGAGCGGCGATGGCGCGGACCTGGTCAACCCGGACTACACCGATTTGACCTGGTTCAACACGCCCGATCAGAGCTACTCGTACGCCTTCGACGGCAACGTGCAGTCGCTCGATCACATCCTGGCCAACGAGGCGCTGATGCGCGCACCCGGCATCGCCTCGCTGTCGGTGGGCCACGCACGCATCAATGCCGACTTCCCCGGCACCGCGCGCAACGATGCCAATACGCCCACGCGCTTGTCCGACCACGACCCCACCGTGGTGCTGTTGCGCATGGCGCCCGCGTTGCGTGCCGACCTGGGCGCGATGGTCACTGCGGCACGCGCACAGGTCACCGAAGGCGAGCGCATCGACTTCAGTGTGGATGTGGACAACCGTGGGCCCGACAGCGCGGCGTTTGCCGCGGTGGCACTGGCCTTCGATGCCGCGGTCAGCCCGCGGGTCACCGCGGCACCGGGCTGGAGCTGCCAGGCGCCGGAAACCGCGACGCAGACGGTGGTCACCTGCACCATCGCCTCGCTGGCAGCCGGTAACGCACAGCGCTTTGCCGTGCAGGTCGACGCTGGCGCGGAACTGGCAGGACGCACGCTGACCCTGGCCGCTTCGGTCGCCTCGCAAACGCCCGACCCGCAGCCGGACAACAACACCGACACCGCCGCAGTCAGCGTGCAGCCAGCGCTGCGCAGCGATCTGGCAGTGCGCCTGGAAGGCCCCGCCACGCTGCCCACCACCGCCTTCAACGCCACCTACCGGGTGTTGCTGGACAACCGCGGCAACGCAGCGGCCACCGGTGCCAGCGTGCGGATCGAAGGCAACACGGTATCGGCGCTGTCACTGCTGGTGCCGCCCAGCGGCTGGCGTTGCACCAAGCAACTGCAGTCGTTGCGCAACGCAGTGTTTGTCTGCAGCACCGCCGCCGCAGTGCAGCCGGGCGCGCGGGCCGCGTTTCAGCTGACCGTCGCGGCAAAGCCGATCCCGGCCGAACGCGCGGTGCGGGTGCAGGCCAGCGCCAGCTCGACCTCGCCCGATGCCAACCCGGCCGACGACACGGCGCTGATCGTCACCCCGATCGGTGGAGGCGCCGGCCGCCGCTGATTGCGGTGCAACACGTCGCAGTTCTGTACTGCGACAAAGGGCGCGGCCTGGTCCGCGCCCTTTTTTTTGTGCAAGCCAGCATCATTGTGTGCTGCGGTGCAGGACAGCTTTTTGCTGCGTGGTCCTTAACATCGCAACTCATATCATTTGAAACTTCTTGGTGAAGGTGTCGCCGCAATGAGCGTAGCCGCGCAGTTCGAGATCGAATATCTGCAATACATGGATGCGGACGGCCAGATCGTCCGCGACGACCTGCCGGCCGACGCCGCCAACCCGCAACAGTTGCTCGCGCTGTTCAAGCGCATGCTGTTCGTGCGCACCTTCGACAGCAAGTCGGTCGCGCTGCAGCGCACCGGCAAGCTGGGCACCTATGCGGCCTGCCTCGGCCACGAAGCCACCCACGTGGGCATCGGCGCATCGATGCGCAGCGGCGATGTGTTCGCGCCCAGCTATCGCGAGTACGGCACCATGTTCGAACGCGGCGTGCGCCCGCGCGACGTGCTGCTGTACTGGGGCGGCGACGAACGCGGCAGCGACTATCCGCGCGATGCCGATGCGGCGATCGACTTCCCGATCTGCGTGCCGATCTCCACCCAGTGCCTGCACGCGGCCGGTTCGGCGCTGTCGTTCAAGCTGCAGGGCAAGCCGCAGGTGGCAGTGGCCTGCTGCGGCGATGGCGGCAGCTCCAAGACCGACTTCTACGCCGCGCTCAATTCGGCCGGCGCCTACAAGCTGCCGCTGATCCTGTGCGTGATCAACAACGGCTGGGCGATCTCGGTGCCGCGCTCGGCGCAGACCGGCGCGCAGACGCTGGCGCAGAAGGGCCTGGCCGGCGGCCTGCATTGCCTGCAGGTGGACGGCAACGACCTGATCGCGGTGCTCGAGGCGATGCGCCAGGCGCGTGCGCGTGCACTGGCCGGCGACGGCGGCACGGTGATCGAATTCCTGACTTACCGCCTGTCCGATCACACCACCGCCGACGATGCGCGGCGCTACCGCGGCGAAGAAGAGGTCAAGCAGGGCTGGGCGCGCGAGCCGCTGCTGCGGCTGCGCCGTTATCTCACCGCGCAGGGCCTGTGGGACGAGGCGCAGGAAACCGCCTGGAAGGCCGAATGCGGCGCGCGCGTGGACGAAGAAGTCAACGCCTACCTCAACACGCCGGTACAGCCGGTCGAAGCGATGTTCGATTACCTCTACGGCGACCCGCCGGCCGAGTTGCTGGCCCAGCGCGCCGAAGTGATGGCGCAGGAGGCCCGCCATGGATGAGCTCAACCAGTCACACCTGGCTGCGACACAGCAGCAGGCCAGTGCCCCTTACAACGCCGCAGCCACGCGCGGAGAGATCGCCATGAGTTCGCCCATCACCCTGATCGAAGCCATCACCCAGGCGCTGGCCTGGGAGCTGGAACACGACCCTGCGGTGCTGGTGCTGGGCGAGGATGTCGGCGTCAACGGCGGCGTGTTCCGCGCCACCGCCGGCCTGCAGCAGCGCTTCGGCAGCGAGCGGGTGCTGGACACGCCACTGGATGAAACCACCATCGCCGGCCTGAGCGTCGGCCTGGCCGCGCAGGGCATGAAGCCGGTGGCCGAAGCGCAGTTCGACGGCTTCGTGTACCCCATGGTCGATCACCTGATCTGCCACGCCGCACGCCTGCGCAACCGCACCCGCGGCCGCCTGCATTGCCCGATGGTGCTACGCGTGCCGTGGGGCGGCGGCATCCGCGCGCCGGAACATCACAGCGAAGCCAACGAGGCCATCTTCACCAACGTGCCCGGCCTGCGCGTGGTGTTGCCGTCCTCGCCGCAGCGCGCCTATGGCCTGTTGCTGGCCGCGATCCGCGACCCGGATCCGGTGATCTACATGGAGCCCAAGCGCATCTACCGCCAGTACAAGGAAGTGGTCGCCAACGACGGCGAAGCGCTGCCGCTGGACGTGTGCTTCGTGCTGCGCGACGGCACCGACGTCACCCTGGTCACCTGGGGTGCGCAGGTCAAGGAAGCGCTGGAAGCGGCCGACAAGCTCGCCGGCGAAGGCATCAGCGCCGAGGTCATCGACGTGGCCACGTTGCGCCCGCTGGACTTCGACACCATCGCCGAATCGGTGGCCAAGACCGGCCGCTGCGTGATCGTGCAGGAAGCCCCACGCACCGCCGGCTTCGGTGCGGAGATCGCCGCGCAGCTGGCGGAAAAATCGATGTACGACCTGCTCGCACCGGTCGAACGCGTCACCGGCTACGACACCCATATCCCGCTGTTCCGGCTGGAAATGAAGTACCTGCCGAGCGTGGAGCGCATCGTCACCGCCGCCCGTCGCGCGGTGGCCGCCGGCTGACATGCGCGCCCGTCTGCTCTGCGATTACCGCGCCGCGTACGCCAACCCGATACGCTTCCGTGCCGGCCAGCAGGTGACCATCGGCGTGCGCGATGAGGAATGGCCGGCCTTCGCCTGGGTCAACACCGGCGACGGCCATGCCGGCTGGGCCCCGGTGGCCTGGCTGCGCCCGCTGGGCGACGGCCAGGCCGAAGCACTGCGCGACTACGACGCACGCGAACTCGATGCCCACCAGGGCGAGGACGTGCTGCTGCATTACGAACATGGCGGTTGGTGGTGGTCCGAGCGTGCCGATGGCATGCAGGGCTGGCTGCCGGCCGCCGACCTCGAACTCCTCGACGACACCACGCCGCCGCTACCTGCGGCGCAAGAGAACCTGCCATGAGCGAAGCCAAGAATTTCCACCTGCCCGACCTGGGCGAAGGCCTGCCCGACGCCACCATCGTCGAGTGGTTCGTCAAGGAGGGCGACAGCGTGCGCCTGGACGACCCGCTGGTCTCGATGGAGACCGCCAAGGCGGTGGTCGAGGTGCCCTCGCCGTTTTCCGGCACCGTGACCAAGCTTGCCGGTGCCGCCGGCGACATCATCGTCACCGGTGCGATGCTGGCGCAGTTCGCGCTGGACGCCTCGCAGCCGCAGCGCGCCGATGGTCAGGACACCGGGCACTCGCATGGCCCCGCACCCACGCACACGCCCAGCACCGGCGACAGCGCGGCCGGCCCGACCGCGCGCGTGGTCGCCTCCGACAACGGCGGCGAGATTGCCGACGCCGATTCCAGTGGCGGGAGCGAGCGTGACGACGCCGGTACCGTGGTCGGTGCGATGCAGAGCTCCAACGCGGTGCAGAGCGAACAGGCAATCGCCGTGGGCGGCGTGCGCGCGATGCCGGCCGTGCGCGCGCTGGCGCGCAAGCTGCGCGTGGACCTGGCCCAGATCCGCGCAAGCGGCCCCGATGGCACGGTGACCATGGCCGATGTGAAGCAGGCCGCCGCGGCCGGCAGCGCGCCGCTGTCTGCAGCGCGCGCCAGCGCATCGGTCACGCAGACCAACGGCGACAACGCGCGGGCAGCCGCGCCGCACGCCGCTGCCGGCACGCACTCGGCAACCAGCGCAGCCGGCAACGCGCAACCGCGTGCAGCGCTGTCTGCCAGCGGCAAACCGATGCGTACCCAGTCGCCAGGCGTGGTCGCCAAAGGCCAGCCGGAGCAGCTCAAGGGCGTGCGCCGCAACATGGCGCGCGTGATGGCCGATGCGCACAGCAAGGTGGTGCCGACCACGCTCAACGACGATGCCGACATCCACGCCTGGCAGCCCGGCAACGATGTCACCGTGCGGCTGGTGCGCGGCATCGTGCGGGCGTGCCAGGCAGTGCCGGCGCTCAATGCCTGGTTCGACGGCGAGGCACTTAGCCGCACCCTGCACACCCAGGTGGATATCGGCATTGCGGTGGATACCGAAGAAGGCCTGTTCGTGCCCGCGCTGCGCAATGCCGACATGCTCGACGCGCACGGCATTCGCGAAAGCGTCAACCGGCTGCGTCAGCAGGTGGAAAATCGCAGCATCGCCGCCTCCGAACTCAGCGGCTACACCATCTCGCTGTCCAACTTCGGCATGTTCGCAGGCCGCTACGCCACCCCGGTGGTGGTGCCACCATGCGTGGCCATCGTCGCCGCCGGCCGCGCGCGCTACCAGCTCACCCCGGTGATGGGCGGAGTGGAAACCCACAAGGTGATGCCGCTGTCGCTGACCTTCGACCACCGCGCCGCCACCGGCGGCGAAGCCGCGCGCTTCCTGCGCGCACTGCTGGACGATCTGGCGCTGGCCAACTGAGGCACGGATTGCAGGTAGAGCGGCTGATCCTGGCTGCGGGGCCCTTGCCCGCCCACCATCGCGGGACACGCCGCGAGTACGTCCTTGTAGGCTCTTACGCGGCGTCCATGCCGCGTAAGGTCCCGCGACGGTGGGCGGGCAAGGACCAGTCGAGCTGGTCGGTGTGCACGGTTAAGAGCAGTGCATGATGCGGCGTGTGGATTACTGCGCATCCGATCAGTTGCCAATGCCAGGTTTGGCTGCAGGGCCCTTGCCCGCCCACCCTCGCAGGACACGCCGCAAGGACGTCCATGTAGGCTCTTACGCGGCATCCATGCCGCGTAAGGTCCCGCGACGGTGAGCGGGCAAGGACCAGTCGAGATGGTCGGTGTGCACGGTCAAGAGCGGTGCGCGATGTGCATCGTTGGAGAACGATGGGTGGGTTCAATGGCTCAGTGGTCGATGCATGTCGAGCAAGCAGCTTTCATTCGACCACCGACCAACTTTCTGGTGCGGTGCCCTCGCCGGTTGCGGGACCCTCGGCGGCATGGATGCCGCCGAGGAGCCTCCACGGACGGATTCACGGCGTGTCCCGCAAGCGGTGAGGGCACCGCGCACTCGATGCACCAGGCTTTGACTTAAGCATCTGATCGCCCCTAAGAATCCATGGGTCGAAGTCTTGGTTGCGGTATGCGTTGTGCCACGATGGACTTGGACGATATGGAGAGATGCGCTGCCGAGAGGCGGCGCTGCGCTCTGGTTGCGGCGCCCTGCCCGCCCATCGATGCATTGCCCAGCGGCAACCCCGCATGACGTCCCACCGACCATTGCAGCGCAAATGCCTGGATAATCGGTCCATGTCATTTGCCCATCTCTCGCTGTCGCCACAGCTGCAGCCATTCTTCGATACTGCACTGGCACGCGCCGGTCACCACACACCCACGCCGATCCAGCAGCAGGCCATTGCGCCGATGTTGCAGGGGCGCGATCTGATCGCGATGGCCCAGACCGGCTCGGGCAAGACGCTGGCCTATGCGCTGCCG
Source organism: Xanthomonas sp. NCPPB 1826 (assembly GCF_056725285.1). NCBI lineage: Bacteria > Pseudomonadati > Pseudomonadota > Gammaproteobacteria > Lysobacterales > Lysobacteraceae > Xanthomonas > Xanthomonas sp. NCPPB 1826. The sequence goes on along the minus strand of NZ_CM161521.1, from coordinate 549,998 downwards.
CTGCTGCAGCAACGCTGCCTGGCGCCCGACACCGCGCCACGCGTGCTCGGTGCGCTGGTGCTGGTGCCCACGCGCGAACTCGCCGCGCAGGTCGAAGACACCCTGCGCCAACTGGCCGCGCATCTGCCGCGGCGGCTCAAGATCGTGGCGGCCACCGGCGGCAGTTCGATCAATCCGCAGCTGCTTGCCCTGCGTGGTGGTGCCGATATCGTGGTCGCCACGCCCGGCCGATTGCTGGATCTGGTCGACCACAACGCGCTGCGCCTGAGCGAGGTCGCCACACTCGTGCTGGATGAAGCCGACCGTCTGCTCGAGCTGGGCTTCGGTGCCGAGCTTGATCGCATTCTGGCCTTGCTGCCGACGCAGCGCCAGAGCGTGCTGTTTTCGGCCACGTTTCCGCCCGGCATCGCCTCGCTGGCCAAGCGTCGCCTGCGCGACCCTCTACGCATCACCGTTGCCGCCACCCCGGAGGCTGCGCCTGCGATCGAACAACGCGCGATCGCCGTCGATTCCGGCCAGCGCACGCAACTGCTGCGCCACCTGCTGCAGGAGCATGGTTGGTCGCATGTGCTGGTGTTCGTCGCCAGCCGGCACACCGCCGAAAAAGTCGCCGAAAAACTCGGCAAGACCGGCATCAATGCGCAGCCACTGCACGGCGAACTGAGTCAGGGCCGCCGCGAGCGTACGTTGCACGCCTTCAAACAGCGCGAGCTGCAGGTGCTGGTGGCCACCGACCTGGCCGGGCGCGGCATCGATATCGATGCGCTGCCGGCCGTGATCAATTACGACCTGCCGCGTTCGACGGTGGATTACACCCATCGTATCGGCCGCACCGCACGCGCCGGCGCCAGCGGCCTTGCGATCAGCTTCGTCACGGCAGAGAGCCAGCCGCAATGGCGTTTGATCGAAAAACGCCAGGGCCTGCGCGTACCGACCAGCGTGCTTGCCGGGTTCGAGCCGAGCCCCGTGACAGCAGCGCCTGCAACACAGATGCCGAAGACCGGCACGCGCGCTGCGGACGACAACGGCGGCATCAAGGGCAGGCGGCCGAGCAAGAAGGACAAGCAACGCGCGGCAGCGGCGACGCAGGCAGGCAAGCCCGACTGAAGGCGGTGGGTGACCCCTGACGCGCTGTCGTCACGCCGAGGCGGACGCCATGCGAAGACTCAGTCCTGCTCGAAATCCAGCTCGCCGCCCGCGGCGCTGTCGCCATCGGCACGCGGAGTCCGCTTGCCGGGCTTGCGCAGGATTTCCACGAAGAACTGCTCGCCACCTTCGCTGGTGAGCGCATTGATCGAGCGGATCAGCTCGGCCGGCGGCAGCGGCGCAGCACTGGCCTCGTCCACCCCGAAGCGCATGTCGAAGTCCCAATAATCCGCCCCTTCCGGCAAGTCCTTGCGACGCTCGCGGCGGATGTACTTGCGGATATCGTGCTTGCTGGATTCCAGCAGACGGTCGCGGTTCTTGCCTTCGAGGTTGAGCTGGTAGGTCTTGCGCATGGCGACATCGGTTGGGAGCTGGCCGCCTATTGTGAGGCCACACGGCCGTTCTGGGTGAATCGCCGGGGATCCGGTGGCCGGCGGCATGGTCGCAAGCGTTTGCCTGCCTCGGCGTGGAGAATGCCACGCGCGCCCTGCGCCAGCATGGATGCACGCCGCCGCTACGGCGCGACGGGCGGCCCATCGATGCAGGCTGGCACAGGCGGGCAGGCCGCCACCGCCTCATGCACGACGACGGCGTGTCGCAACCCTCGGCCTGCTACCTGGCTGCTGCGGTCTTGCTGCCAGGCAGCAAGACCGCAGCGTGTCCGGCGCATCATCGGGACGTTGCCGCAGCGGACACGTGCAGGTGTGCCGCAGTGCTCATCCCTTTAAGGCGGCTGCCGATGCCGCAGCGTGACTGCTCTCGTCCCCTTGCCGTTCGGCCGCAATCACCTCATCGGCGTGATCCTGGCACCAGTGCAGCAGCGCGAGCAGTGGCGCTTCCAGCGTCTCGCCCAGCGCGGTGCGCCGATATTGCACGGCCACCGGCGAGGAGGAGATCACTTCCCTGCTGATCAGGCCGATGCGCTCGAGCCGCCGCAGCGCTTCGGTCAGCGACTTGTGGGTCACGCCGTCCAGTTGCCGCTTGATGTTGTTGAACCGCGTGGGCCCGTTGCACAGCACGGTCATGATCATGATCGACCACTTGTTGGCGATCGGCTCCAGCACCGTCCTGATATCGGCAACCCGCGTGAGGCTGCACGGGGTGGCGGTTTCCTCTGCCATATCTAGTTACCTCAAGGTGCGCAATTGAAACTAAGTATATGATGGATATCATCTCGCTGGCACTGAAGACCGATTGGACGGGAGCACTCCCTGCGTCCAGTCCCGCATCGACAACCAACGAGAGAATGTCCATGTCAACGAATGAGCTCCACGGCAAAGTGGCCCTGATTACCGGCGCCTCCAGCGGTATCGGTAGCGCAACGGCAAAGAAACTCGCAGCGGCAGGAATGAAGGTGGGCATCGCCGCACGTCGCATCAACCGGCTGCAGGCATTGAAGTCAGACATTGAACAGGCGGGCGGCCAGGCCGTGGTGCTGGAAATGGATGTCGCCAACAAGCACTCGGTCACTGCCGGCGTCGCAGCACTGATCGCCGCTTATGGCGCAATCGATGTGCTGGTCAACAACGCCGGCATCATGCCCCTGTCCGGCATCGATGACTTCCATACCGACGAATGGGAACAGATGATCGATGTCAATGTGAAAGGCGTGCTCAACGTGGCCGCAGCGGTGCTGCCGCAGATGATCAAGCAACATTCCGGCCACGTCTTCAATACTTCCTCGATCGCCGGGCGCAAGGTGTTTGGCCAGGGATTTGCGGTGTACTCGGCAAGCAAGTTTGCAGTGACCGCGTTCACCGAAGGCCTGCGGATGGAAGTCGGCAAGAAGCACAACATCCGCGTCACCAGCATTCAACCGGGCATCGTCGCAACCGAGCTTCCGGCACAGACCACCAGCGCGGAATATCAGGCCATGATGGCCGGTTATGCCGGCACGGTTCGCATGCTGGACCCGATGGATATTGCCGACACCATCCTGTTCGCAGCGCAGGCACCGTCCAACGTCAACATCGCCGAAGTCTTCGTGCTTCCGACCGACCAGGTCTGAGTCACCGCTTCACCAGGCAAACTACAAGGCACGGACGCACTGTCGTCTGTGCCTTGCACGGCGCCACTGTTCCCGCACGCCGGCCTGCCGGCCGGCTGTCAGTTCCTCGCAGGCCGCGGCGGCGGCCCACGCTGGTGAACGACCGCGCGACAACCCGCGCGACAACCGCGGCTTGGCCGCCTTGGCCGAGCGGCATCAGGCGTGCTGCGTCGCTGCCCGGGTATTGCCGGAATCGGGCCGGATCTTGAACCAGATCGAATACATCGCCGGCAGGAACACCAGCGTCAGGATCGTGCCGGCCAGGGTGCCGCCGATCAGCGTATAGGCCAACGTGCCCCAGAACACCGAATGCGTGAGCGGGATGAACGCCAGGATCGCCGCCAGCGCGGTCAGGATCACCGGGCGCGCACGCTGCACGGTGGCTTCCACCAGCGCATGGAACGGGTCCAGCCCTTCGGCCTCGTTGTGATGGATCTGCCCGATCAGGATCAGCGTGTTGCGCATCAAAATGCCCGACAACGCGATCAGGCCCACCAGCGCATTGATGCCGAACGGTTGCTGGAACAGGATCAGGGTCGGCACCACGCCGATCAGGCCGAGCGGGCTGGTCAGAAACACCATCACCATCGCCGAGATCGAACGCACCTGCAGGATGATGATTAGCAAGGTGGCCGCCAGCATGATCGGGAACAGCGGCAGCATCGCAGTGGTTGCCTTGCCGGATTCCTCGATCGAACCGGCCTCCTTGATCTGGTAACCGCTGGGCAATGTGTCGATGATCGGCTGCAGCTGCCTGGTGATCGCCGCCGAGACATCCGGCGGCTGCAGCTGCTCGTCGACATCGCCGCCGACGGTGATCGTCGGCACCCGATCGCGGCGGCGCATGATCGGTTCTTCCATCCGCACATCCACCTTGCCCACCTGCGACAACGGCACGCGCTGGCCATTGGCACCGGCCAGGGTGAAGTCGGCAATGCGTGCCGGATCGAAGCGCGTATCGCCGGCCGAACGCGCCATCACCTGCACGCTGCGGATATCCTCGCGCACCAGCGTGACCGGCACGCCGCTGAGCAGGAATTGCAGTTGCTGCGCCACCGCGGTCGAGGTCAGCCCTACCGCCTGCAGGCGGTCCTGGTCCAGGGTGAAATGCAGCGTGGGCGTGCGCGTGCCCCAGTCGGTGTTGACGGTGCGCAGCATCGGGCTGTCCTGCATGACCTGCGTGACCTGCGCGGCAATGCCACGCACCACCTGCGGGTCGGCGCCGCTGACCCGGTAGGCCACCGGAAACTGCGAGTACGGGCCGAAGGTGAGTTGGGTCACGCGTACGCGTGCTTCGGGTGCCAGGCCTTCGGCAACCGCCTTGCGCATGCGCAGCTTCAACGCGTCGCGCTCGTGCTGGTTGTCGGTGCGCACCACGATCTTGGCGAACGACGGATCCGGCAACTCCGGGCCCATCGCCAGGAAGAAGCGCGGCGCGCCCTGGCCGATATACGCGGTGACAATCTTCGCTTCGTCCTGTTTGGCCAGCCAGGCTTCCAGCTTGGCCGTGGCCGCGCTGGTCTGGGTGATCGAGCTGCCGTACGGCAGTTGCACTTCGACCAGCACTTCAGGGCGATCGGAGATCGGGAAGAACTGCTTCTTGACGATGCCCATGCCAAGGATCGCAAGCACGAACAGGCCCACCACCGAGCCGGCCACCAACCACTTGCGCGCGATGACGCGTGCCAGCGCATTGCGGAAGCGGTTGTAGCGCGGCGTGTCGTACATCGCGGCGTGGCCGCCTTCGATCTTCTTCAGATCCGGCAGCATCTTGACGCCCAGATAAGGCGTGAACACCACTGCCACCACCCACGACACAATCAGCGCGATCCCCACGATCCAGAACATGTTGCTGGTGTATTCGCCGGCAGTGGAGGCGGCAAAGCCGTTCGGCATGAAGCCGACCGCGGTCACCAGCGTGCCGGACAGCATCGGCGCGGCGGTATGGCTCCACGCATAGGCCGATGCGGCGACGCGGCTGTAGCCTTCCTCCATCTTCACCACCATCATCTCGATCGCGATGATGGCGTCGTCCACCAGCAATCCCAGCGCCAGGATCAACGAGCCCAACGTGATGCGGTCGAAGTTCTTGCCGGTGGCCAGCATCACCACGAACACCGCCGCCAGCGTCAGCGGCACCGCGGCCGCCACCACGATGCCCACGCGCCAGCCCATGCTGACGAAGCACACCAGCATCACCACCAGCAGTGCGACGAAGAACTTGGTCATGAACTCGCCCACCGACGCGTCGATGTTGACCGCCTGGTCGGTGACCTTGCTCAGGGTCATGCCCAGCGGCAGCTCGGCATTGATTGCGCTCACTTCGCTGTCCAGCGATTTGCCCAGATCCAGCCCGTTCCAGCCATCGCGCATGATGATGCCCAGCAGCAACGCCGGCTCGCCGCCACTGCGGATCATGAAGGTGGACGGATCTTCGTAGCCACGTTTGACCGTGGCGATATCCGACAGTTTCAGGGTGCGGCCCTGCACCACCAGCGGGGTGTCGCGGATCTTCTGCAGGCTGTCGAGCGCGCCGTCCAGGCGAATGAACACCTGCGGCCCGCGCGCCTCCACCGAACCTGCCGCATTCAAGGCGTTCTGTGCATTGAGCGCGGCAAACACCTCCTGCGGACCGACGCCCAGCGTGGCCAGGCGCTCGTGCGAGAACTCGACAAAGATGCGCTCGGGCTGTTCGCCGATGATGTTGACCTTCTTGACGCCCGGCACGTGCAACATGCGCTGGCGCAGGCTTTCCGCATCGCGCGCAAGCAAACGTTGCGGCTCGCCCTTGGCCTTGAGCGCGAACAGTGCAAAGGTGACGTCGGCATATTCGTCGTTGACCATCGGCCCGATCACACCGGCCGGCAGGTTGCCGACTTCGTCGCCCACCTTCTTGCGCGCCTGATAGAACTGCTCCTGCACCTGGCTGGGTGGCGTGCTGTCCAGCAAGGTCAAGGTCGTGAACGCAAGCCCGGGGCGCGTATAGGTTTCGCTGCGGTCGTACCAGCGCAGCTCCTGCAGGCGCTTTTCGAGTTTCTCGGCGACCTGGCCCTGCATTTCCTGCGGCGTGGCGCCCGGCCAGGCGGTCACGATGGTCATGACCTTGACGGTGAAGGCCGGGTCTTCGGCACGCCCAAGCTTGAGGAAGGCGACCAGGCCGGCCAGCGAAATCAGGACGATCAGAAACAGCGTGATCGAGCGCTCGCGCACCGCCAGCGCGGAAAGATTGAACCGGCCTTCGCTCACGGCTGCGCTCCTTCCGCGGCCGCGGCCTTGGCGCCGGTCGTGGCGCCGGCGGCAGGCGCAATCGTGTTGACCACCCGCACCTGCTCGCCGTCGCGCAACAGGTGCGCGCCCAGCGCCACGATGCGCTCACCGCGCGCCAGCTTGCCGGCAACCGTGGCGTGGTCGTCGTCCAGGCCCAGCACCGTCACCGACCGCCAGCGCACCTTGGCCGGATTGCCGGCAATCACCCACACGCCAGGCCCCTTGCCAGCATCGAACAACGCGGCCAGCGGCACCTGCAGCCCGGCCTGCGTGCCGGCGGCCGTGCCATCGGCAATGCGCAGGCTGACGGTGGTGCCCAGCGGCGCATCGCCCAGTGCGCCATCGAGCACGTAACGTGCCTCGAAGGTGCGGGTCAGCCGGTCGGCGCTTTCGGACAGCTGGCGCAAGGTCGCCGGCACGGTGACAGCGGCATTGCCGAACAAGGTGGCCTGCGCCACCGAGCCGACCTGCGGGCGCAAGGTTTCCGGCAACTGGATCACCGCCTCGCGGCGGCCGGCGTGCGCCAGCCGCACCACCGGTTGCCCGGCTGCGACGACCTGGCCCGGTTCGACCAGTGTCTCCATCACCACGCCATCGGCGTCGGCCAGCAGGTCGGTGTAGCGGTTGGCGTTGCGCGCCACTTCGGCCTGCGCCTGGGCGGCGCTCAGCTGCGCCCTGGCGGCGTCGGCGGCGGCCTTGATCTGGTCGTAGGCCGAGGCGGAGATGGCGCCGGTGCCGCGCAGATCGCGGTAGCGCGCTTCATCCTCACCCGCCTGCTGGGCGCGCGCCTGCGCGGCCGCCACCGCATCCTGCTGCGCCCGCGCGGCGAGCTTGAGGTCGACCGGGTCGATCCGCAGCAGCGGCTGGCCACGCTTCACGCGCTGGCCGGCATCGACCAAGCGCCCCTGCACCTTGCCGGCGACCCTGAACCCCAGGTCGCTCTGCACCCGGGCCGCGACCGTGCCGGAGAAGCTGCGCGCCGCTGCACCGGCGTCTTGGACGATGGCCACCCGCACCAGCGGGGCCTCGGTACGCGGGTCGGAAGGGGGCGCCTTGCCGCAGGCGATCAATGCCAGCGGCAGCACACAGAAAGCGGCAGAGGTAACGAGGCGCCGAAGCATGGCAAATCCAGGAGCGAGCTGATGAAGGCTCGCATCCTGATACTTGTGACTAAATCAGTCAATAGTCACAAACAAATTTAGGGCGACAGGCTACGCAACACCAGGTTCGACAACAGCACCGGCACCTCGTCGGCCTGCTCCAGGCTGTGCTGCAGCAGCAGCGGGTTCATGTAAGGGCGCAGCACCATGTAAATCGCCTGCGTAGCCTCGTCCAGTGGCGTCTTGCGCTCGAAATCGCCACTTTGCCGGCCCTGCTGCAGCACATCCTGCAGCAGCGTCTGGATGCGCACTTCATAGGCGCGGACTGATTGCCAGCGCTCGGTGGCCGCCGAGGTGGCGATCTCGTACAGCTTGCGATCCTGGAAGAACAGCCGGAGGCTCGCCTCGATCATCACCTTGAAAAGCCTGCGCAATTTCTCCGGCGGCTGCTCCGCCTCGTCGACCGCGGCACGCACCTCGGTCTCGATCTCGCGCAGGCAGTTGCTGCAGATCATCTCGCCGATGGCCTGCTTGGATTCGAAGAACTTGTAGATATAGGCCTTGGAGAACCCGATCGCCTTGGCCAGGTCCGAGACGGCGGTCTTCTCGTAGCCGTAGCGGCTGAAATGCTCGGTGGCCGCAATCACGATCTGATCGCGCACGTCATGGTCGGCCGGGCCGCGGCCCGAAACCGGATAGCTGGGTGTCTTGCTCATGCCGCCAGCTTAGCGCCCCAGCGCCCGACATACAAAAGTGACCATTTCGTATTATAGTCACCGCTCATTCCTGCCTGCCCGGTCTGCCATGTCCCCGTTCCGTCCTGTTGCCGTGCTTGTCGTTGCCAGCCTTGCCACGGGCTGCGCAGTCGGTCCGACCTATACCCGCCCCGCAGCGCCCCTGCCAGACCGTTACGCCGGCCAGGCGGCGGTCGAAGTGCGCCCGGCAGCGCGACCGGCCGAGCTTTCGACTTGGTGGACCGGCTTCGACGACGCGGACCTGAGCCGCTACGTCACCCAGGCGCTGGCGCAGAACCTGGACCTGGCCCAGGCCACCGCGCGCGTCACCCAGGCCCGCGCCGGCCTGACCGCCGCCACTGCCGCACTGCTGCCCTCGGGCAACATCAGCGGCAACGCGACCCGCGCCTACCAGTCGCTGGAAACGCCGCTCGGCCAGGTGCTCAACAGCACGCCCAACTTCGACCGCTATGCCAGCACCTACGAAGCCAACCTGGGCGCGAGCTGGGAGCTGGATCTGTTCGGCGGGCTGCGTCGCGGGCGCCAGGCCGCACTGGCCGACTACCAGGCCAGCGAAGCCGGCGCCGCCGCCACCCGCCTGGCGGTGGCGGCGCAGACCGCCGATATCTACATCAGCATCCGCGGCCTGCAGGCACGGCTGGAGGTGGCGCAGCGCCAGGTCGCCACCCAGCAGGGCCTGCTGTCGATGGTGACGCTGCTGCACGGCAAGGGGCTCGCGCCGGAGTTGCAACTGCACCAGGCGCAAGGCGCGCTGGCACAGGCGCAGGCCTCGGTGCCCGGCATCGAAAGCGGCCTGGTCGCGGCGATGAACGCCCTGGACGTGATGTTGGGCGTGCCGCCGGGCACGCACCGCGCGGAACTGGCCGCCACCAAACCGATTCCGCTTGCGCCGCGGATCGCCGAGACGGGCACGCTCGGCGACCTGCTGCGCCGCCGCCCCGATCTGATCGCGGCCGAACGCAGGCTGGCAGCGTCGAACGCACGCATCGGCGTGGCGATGGCCGAGTACTACCCCAAATTCTCGCTCAGCGGACTGCTCGGCAGCGCCACCGCGATCTCCGGCGCCAACCTGTTCACCGGCGATGCCAGCCAGTCGGCCGGCGTGCTGGGCCTGCGCTGGCGGCTGTTCGACTTCGGCCGCATCAATGCGCAGATCGCCCAGGCCAAGGGCCAGGAAGCCGAGCAGCTGGCGGCGTATCGCCTGGCGGTCCTGCGCGCCACCGAGGACGTCGAAAATGCATTCACCGCACTGGTCAAACGCGAGCAACAAGCCAGCGTGCTCGCGCAAGGCGTGGAGGCACTGGGCAAGGCGCGCACCGCGTCGGCGCTGGCCTACGAAAAGGGCGTGGTCAGCCTGATCGAAGTGTTGAATGCCGACGAGCAGTTGCTGCGCGCATCCGATGCGCAGGTGCAGGCGCGCACGGATGCCGCGCGCAGTGCAGTGGCCACTTTCAGGGCACTGGGTGGCGGCTGGCAATCCAGCGCCGCCGACGCGGTTGCGCTGCAGCAGCCGTCACCGCGCTGACGCAAGCACTGACAGGATCGCGACCGGGCAATCACCCGCTGCGGCGATTGCATCGCATCGGTGGGCGCTCATTGCCCACCGAGGTCTAGGCCGACCCTATGCATCTGGCCGGTGACAACCCCATGTGCGTTGCACGATGTAGATGCGGATGACGACTGCGCGTCGCCTTGCATGCCGCGAACGTACGCACCCGGCCAGACCGCATCGATGTTGCTGCTGTCGCGTCATTGACGCGATGCCAGCCGCAGGTGAGCGACGCAGCGAAACAGTCTGCACGCGCTGCGCGGTGGCATCGCGCAACGCAGCGGCGCTTCAATGCGCGTGGAAGCGAATGCCTTGGTCGATCGCGCACTGATACGCCAGCAACGGCCCGCGTTGCTGCAGGCTGGGCAGGTCGTACATGTAGGTGGTGAGCCGCACGCGATTGTCCGCGCCCACCTGATAGCGCTGGAACTGTTGGAATGGCTTGCCGTCGCTGCTGGCAGCAATGAACTGGGTATCGGAAAACGCCAACGTGCCATCGGCGGTCAACCGGTACGCACCGATGCGCACACCGCCGCGGCTCTGGCTGGATGCGGTGCCCGCCTCCGCCGTGCAGCGCGACAGATCCACCGACACCGCCACCGCGCGCCCCGCTTCCAGCGCAGCGATCAAGCTGGCCTGGCTACGTAACGATTCAGTGGCAAACGCGGGCACCGCCGCGATGCACAGCGCGGCGGCAACGAGTGATAGACCTGGATGTGACGGCATGCGGGTTTCCTCGAGAGTGAGTGGCGGTCAAGTGCATTGCAGGACGCGCGGGTGCTGGAGCGGTTACGACGGCTGCAGGCTGCAGTGCGCGCAGTGGCGCTGCTGCAGACCGCAGTCGTCACGGGGCAACGCACTCAATCGGCGTGGAAGCGGATGCCTTGATTGATCGTGCATTGATATGCCAGCACCGGCCCGCGTTGCTGCAGACCCGGCAGGTCGTACATGTAGGTGGTGAAACGCACGCTGCCATCCGGGCGCAGCTGGTAGCGCATGAACTGCTGGATCGGCTTGCCGTCGTTGGCCACGGTGAAGTGCGAACCTGAAAACGCAGCCGTGCCGTCCTCGGTGATGCGGTACGCGTCGATATGGCGGCCGCCACGGGTCTGCGTGACCGGCGTGCCTTCTTCGGGTGTGCAGCGGCCCAGATCGGTGGTCAGGCTGACGTCGTAACCGGATTCCAGGGCTGCGAGCACTTCCGCACGAGTATTGAGCGATTCACTGGCCCAGGCGGGCAGCGCGCAGGCGCACAGCGTGGCGAGCAAGACGGCGGGAGCAAGACGGGGCATGGCAAACTCCAGGATGGGGGAAGGAAGCGACCTGGACTGTAATCAGCCCAGGGCCGTCAACATGACCCAGTCCTGTCTGCAGCGGCGCAATGCGCTACGCATCACGCGGCATGATTGCGCTGTTTGGCGGAGTCCGCGCGAGATTGCGCCGTGCAGGCTATGCCTGCGCGCGCAGAGGCTGTTTGTTGCGTGATCGGGCGCTTCTATCGCCAGAAGAAGACAAAGGAACGTCGGTCATCGGCAATCGGCAGACGGCAGACGGCAGACGGCAGACGGCAGACGATACGAGCATTACGCAAGCGTCTGATGCACGCACAAAAAAATGCTGCAACTGGCACGCGTCGACCGGAGCAACTTAAAGAGGCATCACGCAACCCCACGGGGCTGCGTACCTACCCTCATCCGGCGCTGGCGCGTCACCTTCTCCCGATGGGAGAAGGGTTCAGGACGCGGGGTGATGAGGCACTACTCTCGATGAGAGGAGGCTCAAACTCGCACTCGTCACAGCTTCAACTTGATACAACCACCAAGAAGCTGCAATGCAAATCCACCCCACTACAAACGCGCATTGACCTCGCGCGGCACCTGTTCCGGCTCCGGCTGTAACGCCGGCATCGCACCCAGCAATAGACGTTCTGCCAGGGCGCGCGTGGCCACGCGCAGCTCCGGCACCGCGGTGATTTCCCAATAGCGCCCGCGTAGCAGCGGACCCACGCAATACAGTCCCGGCACGATTTGCCCGGCGCCATCGCGCACGCGCAGTTGTGCATCGGTGTCCACGCCCAGGCCCAGCGGGTCGGCACGCAACAGGCCCGCTTCGCGCATGCCGGCGATCAGCGGGTCGCTGGTGCGGTCGATATCGGTATCCAATCCGGTGGCGCGGATCACCGCATCGTAATGATCGGTCTGCGCGTCGGCCGATCCACGCGGGCGAACCACCGCTTCCACGCCATCGGGCACCCAACGCGCACGCAGCAGCCGCGCTGCGACGATCTGCAGTTGCCCCGATTGCTGCAATTGCGCCAGTTGTTCCGCTGCGCCCGGCGCAACCCGATGCCGCGCCACCTCCCAATACGGGCGCAGATGGCGCAGGAAACGCGCACGCTGCGGCAACTCCAGCCGCTGCCACAGCGGTTGCAGATGCGGGCGCAAGGCATCCACCACGCGTCGCCAGTCGTCGACCACTGCACTCAGTTGCCGTACGCCGCGCAGCAGGCCACGCAGGTCGGCATCCTTGACTGCGCGCTGCAGATGCGGCGGCAACTCCAGCGCCGCGCCCGGCTGGCGCAGATGCGCCTGCGGCGCCAGGCCGCGTCGCGAGATCGCCAGCAGGCGGCCGCGATGCCCGCGCGTGTGCAGGGTCAATGCCACGTCCACCATGGTCAGCCCGGTGCCGACGATCAGCACATCGTCGTCCGGCGACAAGCGCGCCAGGGCATCGCCCTGCCACGGCCAGCCGATATAGCGCGGATGCACGCTCAGGCGCGGGCCGATCCCGGCCAGCGCCTGCGGCTGCAGTGCGCCCACCGCCAGCACCACCCGATCGCTGTGGAAGGCATCGCCATTGGCCAGGAACACGCGAAAGCCCTTGCGCGCACGCTCCACCGCCACCGCTTCCTGCGACAGCCGCACGATCGACGCTTGCGCGCCACTGACCGCGGTATCCAGCTCGCTGCGCAGATAATCGCCATAGGCAAGGCGCGGCAGGAATTCCAGTCGCCCGCTGTCGCCCAGATGCAGGGTGTCGGCGAAGGCGCCTGGCGCCTGCGCGTCGATGCCCAGGTCCTTGGCGCGTACGTTGAGCAGATGCTCCGGCCGGGCGGCACCATAGGCGATGCCGCTGCCGAAGGTCTCGGTCACGCCGACCAGGGTGATGCGCACCTGCGCATCGGCCGTCTGCGCCAGTGCACGGACCAGCGCGGTGCCGCAGAAGCCGGCACCGATGACGGTGATATGGGTTTCCATGTGCAACTCCCACTGAATGACCCACACGTTGTGCCCGCAGCGCAGCGCAAACGTGTAAACAAATGGTTAGCGGCGAGAAACCGAAAACGCATGAGCTGATCATGCTTGGTGATGAGGCTTGCGTTGCAAGCGGCGTGCGGACGGCATTGCACAAAGATGACAGCGCACGCGACCGCAGCCAGGTGCCGGTGCATGGCTCCCAACCTGGCTCGCAGCGCAGCGCTGCGCAACACGATTTAGGGTGGCTGACAAAACATAGCGAGCAATCGCTCGGGGCGTGGGGACGGCGCGCTCAAAGCCTGAGTGTACGAGTGGTACATGGCAATTCCGAGCACCGGCCGCGCACGCCTGGGGATGAGTGCAGTAGATCGCCAGCCCGCTACGCGCGGTGGCCGGCGCGTCGTTGGCAGAAGCGGTAGAAGTTGTGGAACGGACAGCAGACATTGCGATGCTGCGTTCAACACTGCAACGGTACCGAGCACCGCGTCATGACCGGGCTGCTCGATAATGTCGGTTTCCGATCGAGTGTCCGCCATGTCCATTTCCGCAGCACCCACGCAAATTTCGCCGCGCAATCAACGCGTGCTGATCGCAGGCGGCAGCCGTGGCATCGGCTTGGCGATTGCCGACGCGTTCGTGCGCAACGGCGCGCAGGTCTCGCTATGCGCACGCAATGCCGATGGCCTGGCACAGGCCGCCCATGCGTTGGCGCCTCATGGAGCCCCGGTACACACCTTCGCCTGCGACCTGTCGGACGCTGCGCAGATCGAGGCTTATGTGGAGGCCGCAGCGCAGGCGCTGGATGGGCTGGACGTGGTGATCAACAACGCCTCCGGCTATGGGCATGGCAACGACGATGCAAGCTGGCAGGCCGGCCTGGACGTGGATCTGATGGCCGCAGTACGCTGCAATCGCGCCGCGCTGCCGTACCTGCGCAACAGCGACGCGGCAGTGATCCTCAATGTCAGCTCGATCAATGCGCAACGCCCCACGCCGCGCGCGATCGCCTACTCCACCGCCAAGGCGGCGCTCAATTACTACACCACCACGCTGGCCGCCGAGCTCGCACGCGAGCGCATCCGTGTCAACGCGATTGCACCGGGCTCGATCGAATTCCCCGACGGGCTATGGGCCCGCCGCCGCGATGAAGAACCGGAGCTGTATGCACGCATCCGCGACAGCATCCCGTTCGGGGGATTCGGTCACATGCAGCACATCGCTGATGCGGCGTTGTTCCTTGCATCGCCACAGGCGCGCTGGATCACCGGGCAAGTACTGGCGGTGGATGGCGGGCAGTCGTTGGGGGTGTGAGCGGGGATTTGTGCTGGCGGAGATGCCGGTCCGCTGCGCGCGACTCTGTAGGAGCGTGCCTGCGCGCGATGAAGCTTTATCGGTAATGCCCCGTCGCGCAGGCACGCTCCTACGAATAGCAGACAAGCAGTTTCTCCCTCTGCAACGCCCTCGCGACGACGGGCAGATGCTGATGGATGGTGGGCAGTCGTTGGGAGTGTGAGCACGGTATTTGTGCTGGCGAAGATGCCGGTCCGCTGCGCGTGAACCTGTAGGAGCGTGCCTGCGCGCGATGAAGCTTTACTGGTAACGCCCCGTCGCGCGCAGGCACGCTCCTACGATACGGCGGCCTCTTGCCGCTGTCCGGCTGCCTCGCGACGAGGCGGCGTTAGCCAACCAACTCCGCAGTCTCGACGCTGTGCTCGCCACGCGCCGGCGCTAGCGCGGCGCTCACCATGGCGGCGGCGATGCGTTCGGCTGGATTGATGCGGAAGCGGCGTGGTAGCAGCGGGCCGAGCGCGCCCAGCACGAGGCTGCCGATGTGTTCGCCGGTACGCCGCTGCTCGCGTTCGCCGCCGATCAGGCCCGGGCGCACGAAGGTAAGCGAGGGGAAGCCGACCGCGCGCAGGTCGCGTTCCAGTTCGCCCTTGACGCGGTTATAGAAGATGCGCGAGTGCGCATCGGCACCGGCCGCCGAATTCAGCACGAACACCGAGGTGCCCTGCGCGCAGGCGGCGCGTGCCAGCGCCATCGGATAGTCGTGGTCGATGCGATAGAACGCCTCGCGCGAGCCGGCCTGTTTCATCGTGCTGCCCAGGGCGCAGATGGCCGCCTCCATGCGCGGTGCGGTCCAGTGCTCCAGGCGCTCGAAATCGATCACCTGGTTGCGCAGTTTGGGATGGATCTGCGACAGCGGCCGGCGCGTGATCGCCACTACGCCGGTACAGCGCGCATCGGCCAACAGTTGTTGCAAAACATGTCCACCGACCAGCCCGGTGGCCCCTGCCAGCAGCACATCCATCAAACCGCCCCTGCCATCAGCGTGCGCCCTCGGAGACGATGCGTGCGCTGCTGGCGATGCGATCGCGCTCCACCGCCAGCAAAGTCAGCGAGTGCGCCGGCGCCTTCCATTCGCTGCCGCCGGCCACCACGCGGCCGCCATGGCGTGCGGTGTCGACCAGCACGCGCCAATGTTCGTCGTGCATCGCCGGCAGCGTGAACGACACGCTGGTGGAGGCGGCATTGATCAGCATCAGCAAGGTCACGTTGGCGGCGATCTCGCGCAAGCCGGTAGTCGGCGAGCGGCCATCCAGGCGCAGCATCAGCGCGCGCGCTTCCGGGTCGTGCCAGCCGGCTTCGTCCATCTCGTGGCCGTCCGGTGCCAGCCAGGTGAGATCCTTCAGGCCCAGCGCTTCGTCGAACTTGCCATCGAAGAAGCGGGCGCGATGCAGCAACGGGTAACGCTGGCGGATGCGGATCAACCGCCGCACGAATGCAGCCTGATCGGCGGCAGCGGCCTTGGTGGCGGCAGTCCAGTCGATCCAGGTCAGTTCGTTGTCCTGGCAATACGCGTTGTTGTTGCCGTTCTGGCTGTGGCCGAACTCGTCACCGGCCAGCAGCATCGGCGTGCCCTGCGACAGCAACAACGTGGCCAGCAGGTTACGCATCTGCTGACGGCGCAGCTGCTTGATGGCCGGGTCGTTGGTGTCGCCTTCGACGCCGTAATTGGCCGAGATATTGTGGTCGCTGCCGTCCCTGCCCTCTTCGCCGTTGGCGAAGTTGTGCTTGCCTTCGTAGCTGACCAGATCGCGCAGGGTGAAGCCGTCGTGCGCGGTGACGAAATTGACCGACGCGGTGGGGCGGCGGCCGCTATGGTTGAACAGGTCCGCCGAGCCGGTCAGGCGCGTGGCCAGTTCGGCCAGCTGACCACCGTCGCCACGCCAGAACGCGCGCACGTTGTCGCGGAACTTGTCGTTCCATTCCACCCAGCCCGGCGGGAAGTTGCCGACCTGGTAACCGCCCGGGCCGATGTCCCACGGCTCGGCGATCAGCTTGGTCTGGCTCAGTACCGGATCCTGGCGCACCGCATCGAGAAAGCTGCCCGACGGATCGAAGCCATAGCGCTCGCGGCCGAGGATGCTGGCCAGGTCGAAGCGGAAGCCATCGACATGCATTTCCTGCACCCAGTAGCGCAGCGAGTCCATCACCATGCGCAACGCGCCGACGTTGGTCAGGTCGAAGGTGTTGCCGGTGCCGGTGTCGTTGATGTAGAAGCGGCGATCGTCGGCCAGGCGGTAGTAGCTGGCATTGTCGATGCCCTTGAACGACAGCGTCGGCCCCAGCTCGTTGCCTTCGGCGGTGTGGTTGTAGACCACGTCCAGCAGCACTTCCAGCCCGGCATGATGCAGGCGCGCCACCATCTGCTTGAACTCGGCCACGGTGCGCGTGGACATGTAGCGCGCCTGCGGTGCGAAGAACCCCAACGTGTTGTAGCCCCAGTAATTGCGCAGGCCTTTTTCCAGCAGGTACTGGTCGTCGACGAAGGCGTGGACCGGGAGCAGTTCCACCGCGGTGACGCCGAGCGAGCTGATGTGGTCGATCAGCTCATCGGTCTTGAGGGCCGAGAAGGTGCCGCGGTTTTCCGGCGGTACTGCCGGATGCAGCATGCTCAGCCCGCGCACGTGCGCTTCGTAGATCACCGTGCGGTTCCACGGCGTCTGCGGCGGGCGGTCCTGGCCCCAGGTAAAGGCCGGGTCGATCACCGCGGATTTGGGCATGAACGCGGCGCTGTCGCGACGGTCGAAGCTCAGATCCTTGTCGCGGTGCCCGATGGTGTAGCCGAACAGATGCGGCGCCCATTTGAGCTCGCCGACGATCTGCTTGGCATACGGGTCCAGCAACAGCTTGTTGTGGTTGAAGCGGTGCCCGGCCTCGGGCGCATAAGGTCCATGCACGCGGTAGCCGTATAGCTGGCCGGGGCGTGCGTCGGGCAGATAGCCGTGCCAGACCTCGTCGGTGTATTCGGGCAGCGCCAGGCGCTCCTGCTCACGGCCACGCTCGTCGAACAGACACAGCTCGACACGGGTAGCGTTACGCGAGTACAGCGCGAAGTTGACCCCCAGGCCATCCCACGTGGCGCCGAGCGGGTTGGGACGGCCTTCGCGAATGCGCGAGCGCTGAGTGAACTTGCGGGTGGCCATCGGTAACTCCTGAGAACGGTGAACTCAAAACGCTGAGCGAATGCGGGTGCCTGCGTGCCTGGGCACGCTCACCCTGGCACGGCACAGCCTGCAGGGTGAATCATGCAAGGTGACAGAGGCACCGTTACTGGCGTGCAGTCACCGGCGGGCCGGCCTGTTCGGCGGCGCGCTCTTCGGCATCCACCAGCCGCTCGGCCATGGCCCAATGCCGATCTGCGTGGCCGTCCGGGCGGCCTTCGGCCTCCCAGATCTCCTGTGCCAACTGGCGAAGCCGCGCTTGCCGTTCCGTGTCGTTCATTGCTTACGTTCTCTTAGAGGGTCAACAACACTGCCACTGGCGCACGTGCAAACAGCGTGGATATCGCCACGCGGCCGCCTTGCGGCTGCAGCGTGCTGCCATCGAGCACATTACGATACGTGGCTTGCGGCAATGCCAACGACGCCTGACCCCAGGCTGCCGGCGGCAGCAGCAGCGGCAGGTCGCCATCGCCCTGGTTGCCGGCACCCAGCCGCGTCACTGCCACCACCAGCGACTGGCCGCGGTACTGGCGGCGGAACGCCAGCACCTGCGCATCGCCGTTGACCGCCACGGTCAAGGGCTGATAATCGCCCTTCGCAAACAGCGACGGATGGTCGGCACGCAGCTGCAATAGCAATGCGGTGAGACGTGCCTTGACCGCGCCATCGCGCCAGCTGCGCAGCAGCGTGTTCCAGTCGCGCGCCCGCTCCAGCCATTGCTGGCGCTGCGCGTAGTCGACCGGGCGGCGGTTGTCCGGGTCCACCAGCGACAGATCCCAGCCTTCGGTGCCCTGGTACAGGTCGGGCACGCCCGGCACGGTCAGGCGCAACGTGGTCTGCACCAGCGCCTTGCGCGCACCGGCCGCGGCGATGTGGTTGCTGGCGCGCAGCAGCGCCCGCCGCAGCGGCAAGCCGGCGCGGCTGCACAGCACCTGCTCCACGGTGGCCTGCACGGCCTGCTCGTAGGCCGGCGAGCCGTCGGTCCAGCTGGTGTGCAGCTTGGCTTCGCGCACCGCCTTGAGCAGCCACTGCGCAATGCGCTCGGCGTACTCGGCCAGCGGTTCGGTCTGGTCGGCGCCCAGGCCGATCGGCCAGGCGGCCACCAGGGTCTGCCAGAGCATCTGCTGGTCGCCACCGGCCAAGGCCGGCGAGTCCAGCGTCTCGGTCAAGGCATCGAACTGGCTGCTCTGCTCGATCCACCAGCGCGGTTGCTCGGAGAGCACCGCCAGCCGCATGCGCAGGTCTTCGCCGCGCTTGTGGTCGTGCGTGGCGGTGGCCAGCAACGCACGCGGGAAGTGCTTGGCGCGTTCGAGATTCTGCGCGTGGAACTCGGCCGCGTCGTTGGCGAAGTGGGTCGGATGGCTGCCGACCTCGTTGCGCGACAGCAGCACGCCATGCCGGTAGAACGCGGTGTCTTCCACCGACTTGGCATTGAGCGGTGCGGACAACTGCTCCACGCGACGACGCAGGATGCGCCGCAAGGCGACCTGCGCGCGATCGGCGCCGGCATCGTCGAGCAGCCAGCGCTCGATCGCGTCGACGGCCGCAACGATCGACTCCGGCATGCCCTCGCGCGCACGCGCGGCGGTGGCGCGCAGGCGCTCGGCTTCGCTGCCGGTCACGCCCTTGGCACCGGCGTAGGTGCGGTACACCGGGAACCAGCGCAGCAACACGCACAGGCCGCGCGCCAGCATCTGCGGGCTGAACTCGCGCGTGGGCGGGTCCAGTCGCGCCAGTGCCGACAATGCACCGACGGCGCGATTGAATTCGGTCTGCAGCGGGCCGCGCAGGATCTCGTCGCGTGCGCTGCGCTCTTCCTGTGCGAAGTCGCCACTGCGCCCGCTCGCCTTTTGCCAGGCACGCGCCAATGGCTTGAAGCCGGCCGGGTCA
This sequence comes from Xanthomonas sp. NCPPB 1826, assembly GCF_056725285.1. Lineage (NCBI taxonomy): Bacteria > Pseudomonadati > Pseudomonadota > Gammaproteobacteria > Lysobacterales > Lysobacteraceae > Xanthomonas > Xanthomonas sp. NCPPB 1826. The sequence goes on along the minus strand of NZ_CM161521.1, from coordinate 530,479 downwards.
TGCAGCACGCCGCCGACCTGGTCCATGAAGTCGTAGCCGGTGGTGCCATCGCAGGGCCAGTCGGCCGGCAAGGCTTCGCCGGGCGCCAGGATCTTTTCCAGATATAACCCCAGCGTGCCGGGCTTGAGGCCACGCGTGCGGCCGGCCGCATCCAGCCGGCTGCGCAGCTTGCGCACATAGCCGGTGGGGTCGGTGAGCCCGTCCACATGGTCGATGCGCAAGCCATCCAGATGGCCTTCGGCCACCAGCCGCAGCGGCAGCGCATGCACCGCGTCGAACACCGCCGGCAGCTCCACGCGCAGTGCCACCAACGAGGTGATATCGAAGAAGCGACGATAGTTGAGCATGTCGTTACCCACGCGCCACCAGTTCAGGCGGTACGGCTGGCGCTCGATCAGCTTGTGCAGACGGCCATCGCCGCGCTTGGCGCCGTCGTTGTAGTCGCGCAACCATTGCGCGCGGGCGGCCTTTTCCGGCACCTCCAGCGTCTGCGGGCGGATCGGATAACGCTGGTCGTAATGCGCCAGTGCCGCGCTGCCGTCGTCCTCGACCACCAGCGTGATCAGGCCTTCGGCCAGTGCGGTGGCATACGGGCGGTCCAGCACCGCCAGCCACAACTTGCCGTCGCGCCCGGGCGCGCGCCAGTCGATGTCGAACCAGTCGGCATGCTTGGCGCTGCGGCCATTGCGCAGCACATCCCACCACCATGCGTTGTCCGCATGCGTGGCCATGTGGTTGGGCACGATGTCGGCGATCAGGCCCATGCCGTGCTCGCGCGCGGCCTGCGACAGGGCGATCAGCGCGTCTTCGCCGCCGAGTTCGGGATTGACCACGGTCGGGTCGATATTGTCGTAGCCGTGGGTCGAGCCCGGCACCGCAGTGCCGATCGGCGACAGGTACAGATGGCTGATGCCGAGGCCGGCGTAATACGGCACCTGCGCGAGCGCATCGTGCAGGGTGAAGCCGACATGCAGTTGCAGGCGGGCGGTGGCGCGAAGCTCGATCATGGATGCGGTTCCGAAACAGCCGCGACGCGACGCGCCTCGGCAAAGCCCTGCAGCGCCGTACTCAGGCGCGCATGCGGCAAGGGATCAGGCAGGCGTCGACGCCAGTTTGGATGGACCTCGACGGTGCCCGGCAGATTGGGTTGTTCTTCCAGCGCCAGCGCGTCTTCCACCGGCAGCAAGGCCAGGGGCGACACGCTGGTGGCGGTGAAGCGCAGCGCGCCCAGCAGCGGGTCGTCTGCCGCGCTGAGGCCGGCGTGTTCGACCGCCGCATCCAGGCGTGCCAGATCCTTGCTGCGCGCGGTGGCGTCATCGCTGGCCTGCGCGGGCTGGATCAGTTCCAGCTTGCGCCGCCAGTCGATATCGCGGCCTTGGCGCCAGCCGGTCAGGGTGGGCAGATCGTGCGTGGTGGTGGTGGCCACCGCATCCGGCCGCCACAGCGCCGGCGAGACGAAGGCGCCATCGTCGTCGCGGGTGAACATCAGCACATCGATGCCCATTACCCCGCGCCGCGACAGTTCCTCGCGGATGCCCGGCGGCACCACGCCGAGGTCTTCGCCGATCACGATCGCCCGGTGCCGCCACGATTCCAGCGCGAGCAGGTTGAGCAGATCGTGCAGCGGATAGGCCAGATACGCGCCTTCGTTGGAGCTGGCAGCTTCCGGCACCACCCACAGCCGCAACAACCCCAGAATATGGTCGATGCGGATGCCGCCGCGGTCGCGCAGCACTGCGCGCAGCAACGCGATATACGGTGCATAGCCGCTACGCCGCAATGCGGTGGGCGAATACGCACCGATGCCCCAGTGCTGGCCGTCGGCATTGAAGGCATCCGGCGGCGCGCCCAGCACCAGGCCGCGCAGCACGGTGTCGGCGGCCGCCGCGGCTTCGGCGCCATTGGGATCGAAGCCCACGGCCAGATCGGCGATCAAACCGATCTTCATGCCGCGCTCGTGCGCCTCGCGTTGCGCATCGGACCAACTGCGTGCCGCCAGCCATTGCGTGAACACGTGCAACTGCGGATCGCCGTCGCCGAAATCCTGCGCGGCAAACCGTGCAAAGCCCTCCAGCGCCTCACCGCCCTCGCTGCGGAAGGCAGCCAGATCGGGGTGATCGGCGGGCACGCGGGTGTAGAGATGACGCAGCAGCTGCCACTTGGCCTGCGCCGAGGCCGGCCAGTCGATCAGGGCGCTGTGGTGCAGCGTATCGAAGCGCTCGCGCAGGCCGGGCACCTCGTTGATCGCTTCCAGTGCGAGTTCACCCAATACGCGCACCGGTGCGGCATGCAGGGGATCGAGAAAACGCCGGTCGCTGGGCGAATACGGGCTGTAGCCGCCGGTGACCGGGCGCGCGGCATGCACCGGGCTCAGGGCCAGGGCATCGGCGCCGGCCAGTGCGGCATGCCGCACCCATTCCACCGTGCCCGATGCGTCGCCGATGCCGGCGTCGTCGATGCTGCGTGCCGAATACACCTGCAGCGCCATGCCCCAGGCACGCGGTGCCGGCAGGCCACAGGCATCGGCCACGCTGAAGCAGCGTTGCGGGGCGACCGCAACCTGCTGGGTCAGGCTGCCGATCTGCAGCGTCCAGTAGCCGAAACGCTGCGGCGCACGCACCTGCCCCTGCGCATCGGCATGCGCCGGCTCGCTGGCGCCGCTGTCGTCCAGCCAGCGGCCGCTGGCATTGGCGGCGACCGACACCGGCAGCAGCCCGGCCACCTGCACGGTCAGCAGCGGCGCCGGCTCGGTGGCGTGCGCCTTGCAGCGACGCAGGCTGTCTGCGCGCTGCGCAGCGGTGCCGGCAGGCAGTTCCAGCGCGGTGAGCACCGCATGCAGCGATTGGTCGGACACCTGCCGCGGCTGGTCGCTGGCATCCACCCAGTCCACCATCACCCCGGCCGCGCCGGCCAGCGCATGTAGATCGCTCCTGCTCAGATCACGGGTACTCATGCGCGCGCCTCGTGCCAGGCGATGAAGCCATCGACCGGCAACTGCTGCGCGTCGGCGGCGACGTTTTCGACATGCGCCACGCGGCCGCGCAGCGGCGGCATCGGTACCGCCGAGGCGCCAACGTTGAAGGCGATATGCCACAGCCCGTCGGGCAGCTCCCAGCTAGCGGTCACCGCGCCGTCGGCCAGCACGCTGGCGCCCACCGCGCGTGCCTGTGCAAGCCCCGGTACCAGCCACTGGCGACGCACGCCCAGCAGCGCCTTGGACCAGGCTGTCCACTGCACGCCTTCGCCCTGCGCGGCGTCTTCGATCGGCGAGCGCGAGGCGGCGAAGGTGTCGTGGCTGTTCGGATCGGGAATGGTGGCCCGCTGCGCTTCGTCGGCGAATGCGGCGAAATGCGCGAATTCACGACGGCGCCCTTCGCGCACCGCATCGTCCAGCGGCGGGCCGAAGTCGGTGAAGAACAGGAACGGCTGCGTGGCGCCCCACGGCTCGCCCATGAAGAACAGCGGAATCATCGGCGTCAGCGTGGTCAGTGCCAGCGCAGCACGCAGGCGTTGCGGCGACACCAGCACGCTCAGCCGCTCGCCGCGCGCACGGTTGCCGATCTGGTCGTGGTTCTGCGCAAAGACCACGAACTTGTGCGGCGGCAGCGCCCCGCTGGGCTCGCCACGCACATGCCCGCGCGGGTCCGGCTCGCCCTGGTAGGCGAAACCTTCGCCGAGCACCCGCGCCAGGTGTTCGGTGGGCTTGTCGGCAAAGGCGGCGTAATAGCCTTCCTCTTCACCGGTCAGCAGCACATGCAGGGCATTGTGGAAATCGTCGTCCCACTGCGCGGTGTAGCCGCGTTGCAGCTGCGACGCCTGGTTGGCCTCGTTTTCCAGCACCATATGCACATGGCGGCCGGCCGGCAGGCTGGCCTGCACGGTCTGCCGCAAGGTATCCAGGAAGGCGTTCGGGGTGATCGCATGCACCGCATCCAGGCGCAGGCCGTCGAAGCCGTATTCGTGCAGCCACATCAGCGCATTGTCGAGAAAGTAACGCTGCACCTGCGGCTTGCGGAAATCGATCGCCGCGCCCCACGGGGTGGGCTTGTCCTCGTTGAAGAACGGGGCGGCATAGCTGTGCAGATAATTGCCGTCCGGGCCGAAGTGGTTATAGACCACGTCCAGCAACACCATCAGGCCGTGTCCGTGCGCGGCGTCGATCAGCGCCTTCAATTGGTCCGGCGTGCCATAGGCTTCCACCGGCGCGTACGGCAGCACGCCGTCGTAGCCCCAGTTATGCGCGCCCGGAAATGCGCTCAGCGGCATCAGCTCGATCGCGGTGATGCCCATCGCCGCCAGCTGCGGCAGTTGCGCCTGCACACCGGCATAGCCGCCGCAGGTGCCGACATGCAGTTCGTAGATCACCGCCTCGTCCCACGGCCGTCCCTGCCACTGGGTGTTCTGCCAGGCGTAGCCATCGCTGCGCTGCACGGCGCTGGGGCCGTGCACGCCGTCGGGCTGCCAGCGCGAGGCCGGATCCGGCACCGGTTCGCCGCCATCGACGCTGTAGCGATAGCGCGCATCCGCCGCGCAGGCGATCATCGCGCTGAAGAAGCCATCCTGCGCGGCCTGCAACGCGACGCGCGCGCCGTCGTCGAAGACCACTTCCACGCTTTTGGCGTCCGGTGCCCAGAGCGCGAAGCGCACCTGTCCCTCACCCGCTGGCCATGCACCCCATGCCGGCGTGGTGTCGTTGCGCTCGTTCATTCTTATTTCTCCGCTTGCAGATAGATCGTGGCCAGCGGCGGTAGGGTCAGGCGCAGGCGTTGTGCGTGCCCGTGCATGCCCATCGGCTCGGTCGCCAGGCGACCGCTGTTGCCGAGGTTGCTGCCACCGTAATGGGCACTGTCGGTATTGAGGATTTCGCGCCAGCCGCCGGCACGCGGCACGCCAACGCGATAGTCTTGGTGCGGTTGCGGGGTGAGGTTGCTCACCGCCAGCAAGGGTGCGCCGCCATCGGGATCGTGGCGGATGAACGCCAGTACGCTATTGCGCGCATCGTCGGCCACGCTCCAGTCGAAACCGTCGGCACGATGCGTGCCGCGGTACAACGCCGGCACGCGACGCAAGGTGGCGTTGAGATCGCCCACCAGTTGCTGCACGCCGCGATGGGGCGCGCCGTCGAGCAGATGCCAGTCCAGCGATTGATCGTGATTCCAGTCGTTCCACTGGCCAAATTCGGCGCCCATGAACAGCAGCTTGTCGCCCGGATGCGCCCACATCAGCGCCAGGTAGGCGCGCAGGTTGGCAAAGCGCCGCCAGTCGTCGCCGGGCATCTGGCCGAGCAGGCCACCAGTGCCATGCACCACTTCGTCGTGCGAGAGCGGCAGCACGAAACGCTCGGAGAACGCGTACACCAGGCCGAAGGTGAGCTGGCTATGGTGCTGCGCGCGCTCGGCCGGATCGCGCTGCATGTAGCTCAGCGTGTCGTGCATCCAGCCCATGTTCCATTTGTGGGTGAAGCCCAGGCCGCCCTCGCTGATCGGCGCGGTCACGCCCGGCCAGGCGGTGGACTCTTCGGCGATGCTCAGCACACCGGGAAAGCGCGTGGCGATCTCGCTGTTGAGCTGGCGCAGGAAGGCGACCGCTTCCAGATTCTCGCGGCCGCCATGCGCGTTGGGCACCCACTCGCCTTCGGCACGGCCATAGTCGCGATACAGCATCGAAGCCACTGCATCCACGCGCAGGCCGTCGAGGTGGTAGTGGTCGATCCACTCCAGCGCGCTGCCCAGCAGGTAGGCGGTCACTTCGGGCCGGCCGTAGTTGTAGATCAGCGTGTTCCAGTCGCGATGCATGCCTTCGCGCGGGTCGGCATGCTCGTACACCGCGGCGCCGTCGAACTGCGCCAGGCCGTGTGCATCATCGGGAAAGTGCGCGCTGACCCAGTCCAGGATCACGCCGATGCCGGCGCGATGACAGGCATCGACGAACTGGGCAAAGCCATCCGGGCTGCCGTGGCGCGCAGTCGGTGCATACAGCCCCAAAGGTTGATAGCCCCAGGAGCCGCCGAACGGATGCTCGGTGATCGGCAGCAACTCGATATGGGTGAAGCCGAGCTGCTGCACATAGGGGATCAGCTGTGCGGCCAGCCCTGGCCAGTCCAGCGGCTGGTTGTGCCCATCGCGCCGCCAGGACGCGGCATGCACCTCATAGATCGACAGTGGCGCCGGCGCGGCATTGGCATCGCGCGCGGCCATCCAGGCGGCGTCGGTCCAGGCAAACGCTGCCGCGCCCGGCACCACCGAGGCGGTGGCCGGCGGCAATTCGCTCTGGCGCGCCACCGGGTCGGCCTTGAGCAATACGCGGCCATCGGCAGCGGTGATGGCGTACTTGTAACGCGTGCCGGCTTCCACACGCGGCAGGAACAGCTCCCAGAACCCGCCGATGCGCGGGCGCATCGGGTGCCGGCGCACGTCCCAGCCATTGAAATCACCCACCACCGCCACGCGCTGCGCATGCGGCGCCCACACCGCAAAGCGCACCCCGGGCACGTCGTCGCAGTGCAGGTGCTGGGCACCCAGGGCACGACGCAACGCCTGGCCATCGCCGGCAGCGATCTGCAGCAGGGTGGATTCGTCCAGCGTGGCGGCAAAGGCGTAGGGGTCTTCGATCTCCTGCACCACGTCCGGCCAGACGATGCGCAGCCGATACGGGCCTTCGACCGCCAGCGTGCCCTCGAACACGCCATCGACCGTGCCGGCCTGCATGCGCGCCAGCAACTTGCCGCGTGGATCGATCAGGCCCATGGCCTCGGCACCGGGCGCCAGCACGCGCACCAGCCGGCGGCCGTCTGCCTGGGAATGCGGGCCCAATACCGCGAATGCATCGGCAGGCAGGCCATCGGCCAGCGCCTGCACGCTCTGCACCAGATCCGACATCCCATCCATGGTCACCGCCGTCGCTTCCGTTTCCTGCCCCTGCACGCCCAGCCGTTCGCTCATGACACCGTCGCAAGCGCGGGAGCGGTTGCGGCGGTGCGTTCGTACAGCGAGAGGTATTTCTTGCCCGCCACATCCCAACCACTGGGACGCAGCATCGCCGCGCGGCGCATCGCCGACAGCAGGCTGGGCAGGCGGAAGGTACGGAATGCGCGCTCCAGGCAGCGGCGCAACGCTTCCACGCTGGCGTGCTGGAACAAAAACCCGGTGACGCCGTCATCCACGGTGTCGATCAGACCACCGGTGGCGTGCGCGATCGGCAGGCAGCCAAAGCGCTGTGCATACATCTGGCTCAAGCCGCACGGCTCGAAGCGCGACGGCATCAGCAGGAAGTCGGCGCCGGCGAACATGCGCCGCGCGAGGCCTTCCTCGAAACCGATGAAGGCACCGACCTGGCCCGGATAGCGCCGGGTCAGTTCGGCAACCTGTTGCTCGATCTCCGGCTCGCCACCGCCGATCACCGCGATCTGGCCGCCGGCCGCCACGATCTGCGGGGCGACCTCGCAGATCAGGTCCAGGCCCTTCTGGTGCACCAGCCGCGATACCACCGCAAACAGCGGGCCGGTGCTCTCGCGCAGCCCGAAGGCCTTGCGCACCTGCGCGGCGTTGGCCTGACGGCCCTGCCACTGATTGACGCTGAAGTGCGTGTCCAGATATTCGTCGGTACGCGGGTCCCAGCTGGCGTCGATGCCGTTGACGATGCCGGTCAGCGCGCCCTTGGCGGCGCGGCCGGCCAGCAGGCGGTCCAGGCCGCAGCCCTGCGCCGGGCCGGTGATCTGCTGGGCATAGCTGACGCTGACCGTGTTGACGTGGTCGGCATGCACGATGCCGCCGCGCAGGAACGACATCTGCCCGTAGAACTCCAGCTCGGCCACACGCTCGGCCGGAATGCCCAGCGCAGCGGCCATCGAATACGGCACCAGGCCCTGGTAGGCCAGGTTATGGATGGTCAACAGGCACGGCGTGGTGCCGCCGGACCAGCGCACATAGGCGGCCGCCAGCGCGCACGGCCAGTCGTTGAGGTGCAGCAGGCGCGGCTTCCAGCCCAGCCCGGCATGGCCGGCGGCGATCTGCGCGGCGGCATGCGACAAGGTGGCAAAGCGGATCGCGTTGTCTTCGAATTCCGAGCCGCTGGTGCTCACATAGGGCGAGCCGTCACGTTCGAACAATTCCTTGGACAGCAGGATGTAGATCGGCAGGCCGTCCGATTGCACGATGCGGCCGATATCGCAGGCCGGCAGTGCGGCATGCGCCAGCACCCGGCCGACGATCTCCACCTTGCCCGCGCGTGCCAGCACCGCGCGATAGCCGGGGATCAGCACACGGACGTCGTAGCGATGGCGCAGCGCGCGTGGCAGCGCTGCAGCCACATCGCCCAGACCGCCCGCCTTGATGAAGTCCGCCATCTCCGACACCACGAACAAGGCCCCGCGGGTATCGGCCGGCGACACCGGCAGACGCTCGTGATGGCGAATGAAGCGGCCACGTGCATCACGCGGTCGCCCGCTCTTCTTCAGAGTGGGGAGCATCGTGCTGCGCTCGAAGCGTGCGGTAGTAGCGTGAAGCGGCATCATGGCAACCATCTAAACGTCCGTCGTAAAGTGGGTGGAGACGGAAAACAGCGAAGCGACAACCATCATCTGCCGATTCAGCCAGACGACCTGCTACGAATGAGGAGCGGGGCCAACGCGCGTACTCCACGTTGTCCTTGAGATGAATCTACACCCCGTGCAAATAAAATATGCGTGAATACGTGCTGACTTTTCTGCGACAGCTAAATTCCCTTGCGCATGGTTGCGCATGCCTACTGGCATAAGCGGCGCATTGCAGTGCGATGACATCCCTGCCGTGGTGCGCGGTTGTTGAAACGCACCGAAAGCGGGCGTTGACGGCGGCGCCCGCCATCATCCGCCTGACTTGTTCAGGCATGCGCGCAGGTGGCGCATCGTCCACCGCTTGGCATCGGGCGGGCATGCCGGAACTGCGCAGAACTGCCCAGACCGCTTAAGCGCGCCGCCTGCGCGCCGATAACCAGCGATGGCACCACGACTTTCCGAGATCCCGGCGCATGGCAGACCAGCCTGAACTTCCAAGCCGCCCACGTGGCGGACTGCGCCGCCTGTTGCCCTGGGGCGGGGCGGACAGCGCGCGCCCGGCCGCCGCCCTGCCCAGCGTGATCGGTAGCGAGCGCGGCGGGCACGGCCTGGCCGCGCATCAGCTGGTGCCGGCCAAGAACAAGTCCGGCGCGCACGACCCGGCGGCCGCCACCGCCCTGTTGATGCGGCTGTTCTCGCACGCCGCGCATCCGGAGGCTTTGCTGCTGGCCTTCGCCGAAGGCATCACCAGCCTGCATGGCGAACTTGGCGACATGGGGGTGCGCCTGAGCGCGGCCTATGCGGCTGGCGACTGGCCCGGCTACGGCCGCGCCTTGCGGCAACTGATCGACAAGTACATCCGCACCATCGATACCGGCGACTCGCTGGCCGAAGGACGCACCGAAGCCGAGCAACTGCGCGACCTGCTGCGGCACGCGCTGGGCAATGCCCTGTCCACGCTGCTGCAACGCAGCCCGGAACTGGCCGAGGAAGCGCAGACCCTGGCATCGGCACTGCGCCACTGGCGCCCCGGCCATGAGCTGATCACCCTGGAACAGCGCCTGCGCGAACTGAGTCATCAGATCGGCCTGCGTGCCGAAGATGCCAGCGAGCAGCAGAACCTGCTGCTCGGCCTGTTCGACCTGCTGTTGGAAAACGTCGGCGAACTGCTCGACGATCGCAGCTGGCTGCAGGGCCAGATCTCGGTGGTGCGGCAGCTGATCTCCGGGCCGCTGGATGTCGGCTCGATCGAACAGGCACGCGGCACCTTGCGCGAGGTCATCTACAAGCAAGGCCTGCTCAAGCAAGGTATTGCCGACTCCAAGACCGCGATGCGCGAGATGATGGTGTCATTCGTCGACCGGCTCGACGGCATGGCCACCAGCACCGGCGAGTACCACGATCGCGTTGCCGGCTATTCGCAGGCGATCGGCGACGCTCGCAGCATTCCCGACCTCAACCGGCTGTTGCAGGACGTGCTGCAGGACACCGCCGGGGTGCAGGCGCAGGCGCTGGCCGCGCGCGACGAGCTGCTGGCCGCACGCCGCCAGGTCGAGGACGCCGAGCAGCGCATCGCCTCGCTCGAACAGGAACTCAAGGACGTGGCCGGGCTGGTGCGCGAAGACCAGCTGACCGGCGCGCTGAACCGCCGCGGTTTCGAGGAACTGTTCCAGCGCGAGGCCGCACGCACCCAGCGCGGCGGGCAACCGTTGTGCGTGGCGATGCTGGATCTGGATGACTTCCGCCGCCTCAACGAGACCCACGGCCACGCCGGTGGCGACGCCGCGCTGCGCCACACCGTGGACGTGGCCAAGTCGGTGCTGCGCACCACCGATGCCATCGCCCGCTTCGGCGGCGAGGAGTTCGTGCTGCTGCTGCCGGACTCCACCATCTTCGAAGCCAGCGCGGCGGTGATCCGCCTGCAGCGCGCCCTCGCCCAGCGCTCGTTGCTGCACGAGGACGTGCGCGTATTCGTCAGCTTCAGCGGCGGCGTGGCACTGCGCCATCTCGACGAGGCCCAGGACGATGTGATCCGCCGTGCCGACCGCGCCATGTACGACGCCAAGGCGGCCGGCAAGAATCGCGTGATCAGCGCCGACTAGCCGCGAACCCGGTCTGCCGCATCGACCGGTCGGACCGGGTTGCCGGCGCACGACGCAGAGGCGCCGCAGTTCTTCGGTTGCCGCCGGGCCCCCACCACGACCAACAGCTTCCGTGCGGCGGGCCAGGGGCTCCCCTGGCCCGCCGCGGCACGGCGTCAGTGCGCCGCCGGCTTCCCGCGCAGCTTCTGGAACAGCATCACCGCGCCCAGCACGATCGCACCGGCAACCACGCCGACCAGCATGTTGCCCAGTGCATCGACCAGCCAGCCCATGCCGCCGGCCGACTTGGCCAGGTCCTGCACCAGGTGATGCAGCGCCGGGATGTTGTGCACCAGGATGCCGCCGCCGACCAGGAACATCGCCAGCGTGCCGGCCACCGACAGGAACTTCATCAGCCACGGCGCGGCCACCAAGATGCCGCGGCCCAGCGCCGCCAACGCTGCGCCCTTCTTGCTCAGGTACAGGCCCAGGTCGTCCAGCTTGACGATGGCCGCGACCAGGCCGTACACGCCGATGGTCATCGCCAGCGCGATCGCTACCAGCACCGCGACCTGCTGGCCGAACGACACCCCGGCCACCACGCCCAGCGACAGCACGATGATCTCCGCCGACAGGATGAAGTCGGTGCGGATCGCGCCCTTGACCTTGTCCTTTTCCAGCGCCACCACGTCCACGTTCTGGTCGGCCAGCGCGCGGGTGCGCTCGGCATGCCGCTGCGCTTCCTCGTCCTGGTTGTGCAGGAACTTGTGCGCCAGCTTCTCCACGCCCTCGAAGCACAGGTAGGCACCGCCGATCATCATCAGCGGCATCACCAGCGGCACGTTGTAGCCGCGCCCGCGCAGCCAGGCTTCCAGGGCGCTGATCGCCAGCGCCGCCGGCACCAGGATCACCTTGTTCATCAGCGAGCCCTTGGCCACTGCCCACACCACCGGCAGCTCGCGGTCGGCGGTGACGCCGGTGACCTGCTGCGCATTGAGCGCCAGGTCGTCGCCGAGGACGCCAGCGGTCTTCTTGGCCGCGACCTTGGTCAGGATGGAGACATCGTCCAGCAGCGTGGCGATGTCGTCGAGCAGAGTGAACAGGCTGGCACCGGCCATGCGGAGGTCCTTCATGAGTGGCGGTGGATTCTCGCCGATCCTGCGCCCGTATGGGGTGATGGCAGGCCGTTGCACGCCGTTGCCGACCGTTGGCGCTTGATGCCGATGCCCGCCGGCCGCACAATCCGGCCGTGTCCACCGGCCTCGAGCCGCACGCGACCACGCCATGGCAACACGTCTGGATTCACCGCCTGACGACCCGCCGCTGGCCACACTCGCGCTCTTGCACGACCGCCGGAGATGGCCTTGAGTCCGAACGACCCGTACCGCACACCGGCCCAGGCCGCGATCCCCGCCGACACCGGCGTGGTGGGCGGCATGAGCCGTCGCACGCAGATCCTGCGCCTGTTGCTGCGGTATCGCGGGTCGGGCGTGTTTGCCGGCATGAACCTGGATCCGGCTGCGATCAACGAGTACGAAGTGCCCGCCGAAGGCACGCCCGACCAGTTCGTCTCCGACCTGGAAGCGCTCGGCCCCACCTTCGTCAAGCTCGGCCAGATGCTGTCCACGCGGCCGGACATCGTGCCGCCGGAGTTCGCCACGGCGCTGGAGCGCATGCAGGAGAACACCAGTTCGGTGCCGGTGGAGCGCATCCGCCAGATTATCGAAGAAGAACTCGGCGTGTCGGTCAACAAGGCGTTCTCGTTTTTTGATCCGGTGCCGCTGGGCTGCGCCTCGCTGGCGCAGGTGCACCGCGCCGCCCTGCGCGACGGCACCCCGGTGGCGATCAAGGTGCAAAAGCCCGAAGTCGCCGCCCAGGTACGCTCGGATCTGGACGTGCTCAAGAGCTTTGCCACCGCCGCCGACCGCCTGACCGGCATCGGCCGGCGCGTACGCTTTGCCGACTGGCTGGGCGAATTCGGCAAGACCCTGCGTGCCGAGCTCAATTACGAAGACGAGGCCGAGACGCTGGTGCGCTTCGGCAAGCATCTCAAGCCGTTTCCGCTGTTGTGGATCCCGCAACCGGTGTGGGACCTGAGCAGCCGCAAGGTGCTGACCATGCAGCTGGCCGAAGGCGTGCGCGTGGACAAGATCTCCGGCCTGCGCCGCACCGAGCAGCCGATGGACAAGCTGGCCGCAGAGCTGGTCAAGGGTTACCTGGACCAGATGTTCGTGCATGGCGAGATCCATGCCGACCCGCATCCGGGCAATCTGCGCGTGCTGCAGGATGGGCGCCTGGCGATCTTCGACCTGGGCATGGTCGCGCACGTGCCGCCGCGCCTGCGCGAGCGCTTGCTCAAGCTGCTGTTCGCCGCGGTCGACGGCCGTGGCGAAGAGGTCGCCGAAGAGACCATCGCGCTGAGCACGCGCCTTGAGGATTACGACGAAGACCGCTACCAGCGCGAAACCGGGCAGATGATCGCCCGCTACGCTGCGCACGACACCACCTCCGAGGGCCGCGTGGTGCTGGACCTGGTGCGCATCGCCACCGCCAACGGCTTGCGCACGCCGCCGGAGCTGAGCCTGCTCGGCAAGACCTTGTTGAACCTGGAAGGCGTGTGCCGCACGCTGTCGCCGCACCTGGACACGCGCCGCGTCGTCGAGCGCCACCTGCAGCATGTGATGCGCGCGCGTCTGAAAAAGTCCCTGTCGGCGGCCAATCTGGCCAGCGAGGCGATGGAACTGCAGCATCTGGTGCGCGAAGGACCGCGCCGCATGTCCGAGATCCTGTCGCTGGCGGCAGAAAACCGCCTGCAGATGCGCGTCACAGGGCTGGAAGAATCGCATCTGATGGAAAGCCTGCAGAAGATCGCTAACCGCGTGGCGGCCGGCATCGTGACAGCGGCGCTGATCATGGCCTCGGCGCAGATGATGCGTATCGAAACCGGCTTGAAACTGTGGGGCTATCCGGCGATCGCGATGGTGCTGTTCCTGCTCGGCGTCGTGCTGGGCCTGGGCATCGTACTCAGCGCGCTGCTGTTCGACCGCCGCGTGCGTGCACGCGAAGAACGCGGGCATCGATAGCGCTTCACACAACCACACCCCCGCGTAGGAGCGCACCCGGGCGCGACGCAGCTTAACCGGGGTCGCATGCCAAGACCGCCGCGTCAAGCTGTCAACGTGGGTCGGGCGATGTAGCGTTATAGAGACATCGCCTATACGCGAGAACCGCGCCAGATGCGGAGTACAGAAACCGTGGATCTCTTAGCGAGCACCACCGCGACCAGCTGATCATCGCCGCGCACGCTGTGCCGCGCTACGACAAGCACTCAACTCCAACAAACATTTCAGTCAGCTTCAGCGCGGCATAGTCCGTCATCCGGGTGTCACATTGGGTGTGGCGCACAGGACATGGCGAGCAAGGCGTCCGGTACGCGCTCGCATCATTCCCCCACGGACGCTGCCGCATGCATTGGATGTTGTTGTTTTCGCTGTTGCTCCTGCTTTGGCTATTGGTCGCCTCGCCGCGTCTGGCATGGCTGAAGGCCGGATTGTTGTCGTTGCTGCTGCTGTTGCTCAGTGCCTGGGGCCTGGTGGATCGGCTCAGCGGCGACGGCATCAACGCTGCCACGCTGTATCACCTGCGCGCGGACATGGACGGTGCCGGCGTCAGCGATTTCTCCGGCTATATCGCCGTGTTTATCGGCATGGTGCTGCTGTCGCTCAGCCCGCTGGTGTTACTCAGGGTGCGACGTTTCCGTCGCCCGCGTGGAGGCAATGCGGTATTCGGCGGCTTCGTGGTGATGTTGCTGGTGAGCATCGCGGTCAGCCCCTTGTACCGCGACGGCAAGCGCCTGTACTACCAGCTGCGCCCGGTGGATTACGCCACCGTGGTACCGGAATATCTGGTGCCGCAGCAGCCCTTGCAGAAGCGCAAGAACATCGTGTGGATCTACGGCGAGAGCCTGGAACGCACCTACTTCGACGAAGACGTATTCCCCGGCCTGATGCCGAACCTGCGCGCGCTGGCCAGCGAGGCGGTGGACGTGCGCAACCTCACCTCCACCGAGGGCAGCGGCTGGACCATCGCCGGCATGGTCGCCTCGATGTGCGGCGTGCCGCTGACCACCGCGCCCGGCGATGAAAACAGCATGGGCCGCATGGGCCTGTTCCTGCCCGAAGCACGCTGCCTGGGCGACTATCTCAAGGATCAGGGCTACCGCAATCACTATGTCGGTGGCGCCGATGCCAGCTTTGCCGGCAAGGGCAGTTTTCTGTCCAGCCATGGCTTCGATGTGGTGCACGACGTCAGCTACTTCCGCGACAAGGGCGTGGCGCCGAAACACTTTTCCGCCTGGGGCGTGCATGACGATGTGCTGCTGGACGATGCCTGGGACAGCTTCCAGACGCTGTCGCGCGCCGGCCAGCCGTTCATGCTCACCACGCTGACCATGGACACCCACCACCCTGCCGGCCATCTGCCGCTGGCGTGCAAGGGCCAGCACTACGACAGCGCGTTGGGCGACATCGGGCTGCTGCATGCGCTCAAGTGCAGCGACCGGCTGATCGGCGAGCTGGTCGCGCGCATTCGCAATAGC
This sequence comes from Xanthomonas sp. NCPPB 1826, assembly GCF_056725285.1. Classification (NCBI taxonomy): domain Bacteria; kingdom Pseudomonadati; phylum Pseudomonadota; class Gammaproteobacteria; order Lysobacterales; family Lysobacteraceae; genus Xanthomonas; species Xanthomonas sp. NCPPB 1826. The sequence continues at coordinate 515,268 of NZ_CM161521.1, read as the reverse complement.
CGCTACGGCAAGAACACCATCATCGTGATCGCCTCCGACCACCTGGCGATGCCCAACGATCTCAGCGATGTCCTGGCCAAGCAGAAGCGCGAAAACCTGCTGCTGTTCCTGGGCAAGGACATCGCCCCGCAGCAAGTGGTCACGCGCGCCGGCAGCACATTGGATTCGGGGGCGACGCTGCTGCAGTTGCTGGAACCGGGCATGCGCACGCTGGGCTTCGGCCGCTCGCTGCTGGCCAGCGATGCGCCCCCCAGCGCCAGCGTTGCGGCCAACCGCGACAGCGGCAAGGACTACCCGCGCTATCTCGCTTACGCACGCACGCTGTGGACCGGGCGCAGCACCCGCATGCTGCGTATCAACGGCAATGGCGATGTGGTGGTGGGCGTGCAGCAGGTGCGCCCGCCGGTGCTGCTGGAATACGACGACGACACCAACCTCAAAACCGTCTATCTGGAAAACACCTCGCGCCAGTTCGACCGCACCCACACCGAGGGCACGCTGGCCTATGTGGATCGCTGCACGGCGTTCGAGGACGGCTCGGCCGATGGCGACTGGTGCGCGCTGGTGGTCGACCGCCACCAGAGCATGAAGCTGTACCGCGACCCGGACCTGACCCGCGGCATCGCCGTGGATGCACCGCTGGAGGCCAGCCAGCAAGGCCCGCGCCCACGCGTGCGCCAGCCGATCATGCTCACCCAGGCCGCGCGCAAGACCGAAGCCGGTCGTTACATGCTGGAGCTGTACGCCAAACGCCGGCCGACGCGTGCATTCTGGGTAGAGGCAGTCTCGTCGGAGCGCAAGGTGGTGCTGGCCCAGCAATGGGTGGTGCCCGATGCGGCCGGTCGCATCCGCATGCCGGTAGGCCTGGAACATGCGGTGGACGATCTGGAAATCCGCGCCTGGCTGGACTACACCGAAGACGTCAGCGTGGACGACCTGGCGCTGGTGAAGCAGACCCAGGTCGCGGATCGCTCCTGAGTCTTGCTGTCGTCCTGTATGAAGCAACGGCGAAGGCAAAGCTCAAGAGCAACGTCGAAGCTTGCGATCTGTGGCCTGGCTGCGGGCCCTTGCCCGCCCACCCTCGCAGGACACGCCGCAAGTACGTCCATGTAGGCTCTTACGCGGCATCCATGCCGCGTAAGGTCCCGCGACGGTGGGCGGGCAAGGACCTGTCGGGATGGTCGATGTGCATGGTGCAGGCAAAGCAAGACGTGCGTTGTTCGATCACTGTGCGTGCGACCAGCCTTGCATCGCAAGTTGAGCATTGGGCAGGTTTTCAAAACGCGGCCTGCAACCTCTTTATTCGCCTATCGCAGTGCAAACCGGGCAATACGCTTTCAAAAAAGCAGCCGAGCAACTTTCTGGTGCGGTGTCCTTGCCGGTTGCGGGACCCTTGGCGGCATGGATGCCGCCAAGGAGCCTTATCTGTTCAGATTCTGCCAGTCTGGGTGTCGAGAGCCGACGTGGGCCACCGTTAGAGCCTAGATCATTGCCGATCGTCGTGGAGACAGGTGCCCACGTCGGTTTCTCCCCCGTATCGCCCGAACAGTTGCCAGTGTTGCCACGCGTAGACGTAAGGCTGGGCAGGCGGGGGAGCTCTCGACCCTTTAAGCCTAACGGAGTTCACCCATGAACGGCATCGGGATTGATGTGTGCAAGGCCATGTTGGATGTGGCCGTCCATCGCGGCCCTTTCGAGCGGTTTCACAACACACCCGCGGGCCATCGCAAGCTTCTGTCCTGGCTGGCGACGCAGCAGGTTGGCCAGGTTGTCCTGGAGGCGTCTGGCGGTTACGAACAGCAGATACTGGATGCCCTGTTCGACGCCGGTCACCAAGTCGTGCGGGCCGATGCGTACCGCTGCCAGGCCTTCGCTGCTGCCACCGGTTTGCCGGCAAAAACAGATCGCCTGGATGCGACCAATCTGGCCTGCATGGCGGCCACCCTTGAGCTGCGTGCCTATCAGCCGATGGAGCCTTGGCGGCGAAAGCTGCGCGAGTTCGTGCGTGCGCGACAGCAGCTTGTGGACCTGGCAACAAGCGCGCAAAACCAGTTGGAACAGGGGACGGACACCAGCTTACGCCGCCTGCTGCAGGCCAATATCACGCAGATGAAAAAGCACTGCGTGCGACTGGAAAAACACATCGCCGAACAGGTCCGCCAGCAACCGCAGTTGGAAGCGATGCGTTCGTTTAAAGGCGTCGGAGCGATCCTGCAAGCGGTGATCGCCAGTTATCTGCCGGAGCTGGGCACCCTTGATGGCAAGGCCATTGCCAAGCTGGTCGGCGTCGCTCCCATCGCCCACGATAGCGGCACCACACGCGGCATCCGCAGGATCGGCGGCGGGCGGATCGAGGTGCGCAACGTGCTGTACATGGCCTGCCTGTCGGCCATCCAGCACGAGCCCCAGATCCGGGAGTTTTATCGGTCGCTGCGGGCACGCGGAAAGCCCGGCAAGGTCGCCGTCGTGGCGGCGATGCGCAAGATGCTGGTCATCCTCAACGCCCGCGCCAGAGATGCGCTAGGCGGACAGGCCCAAGCCATCCCGACCTGAGTGTCAATGCGCTCGATGGGGCCATGGCTGCCGACAGGCGGCCAGCACCACCGTGCCCGGCTTGCGGAGCGGCAGAGCCACTCCAACAACACAGTTGCTCCATGGACGGATTCACGGCGTGTCCCGCAAGCGGTGAGGGCCCCGCACGCTCGACCAACCAGCTTTTGACCTAGGCGTTTGACCGTATCTAAACAACGCCAACACCCGAAATCCCGGTTGTTTGGAACAGTTGGACGGTTCGGATAACTCAGTTGTAGCGCGGCAGATCCGAAGCCCCACTGCAGCGCCCCTTCCGCGCGCTGCATCCACGCGCCGACTCAATCTTCCGATGCAGGCGTGCCATCGGCCGGATCGCGCGCCACCGCGGCACCTGCACGGCTGAAGCGAATTTCCTGCGGCGATTGCAGTGCAATCCCCGCCGTTTCCATCCGCTGCAATAACGCGAAGAACAGCTCGCTGCGCACCCCGTACGAATCGCGCGGGCTGCGCACATAGGCGAACGAATTGAAGTTGACGTGCCCGCCGGCCAGCGAATCGATGAATACCGAGGGGGCCGGATCGGCCAGCACCTTGGTGTGCTCGGCGAACAGGTCAAGCAGCATGTTGCGCACCTTTGCCACGTCGGTTTCCAGCGGCACCGAGAACTGCAGCTGCACCCGCCCCATCGGGTTGGACAGGGTCATGTTGCGCACGCTCTTGGTGATCAATTCCGAGTTGGGCACGATCAGCGTGGAGCGGTCGCCGACCTGGATCTCGGTCGCACGCACGCTGATCTTGCGTACGTCGCCTTCCTGGTCGCCGATACGCACCCAATCGCCGATCTTCACCGGCCGCTCGGCCAGCAGGATCAGGCCCGACACGAAGTTCTGCGTGATCGCCTGCAGACCGAAACCGATACCCACCGACAGCGCGCTCAACACCAGCGCAAGCCGCTTCAGATCCAGGCCCAATGCAGTCAGGCCCCACACCACCACGATCAGCCAGCCCAGATAGCGCGCCACCGTGCTGATGGAATTGCGCGCGCCGTCATCGAGCTCGGTCTTGGGCAGATAGGTGTTGAGCAACCACTGCTGCACCACGTGCACCAGCCCCATGCCGAGCAGGAACACGCACAGCGCCCTGAACACATCGCCCGGGGTGATCACCAGCTCCTTGCCGATGGTGATGCCGTGGGCGATGTTCTCCGCCCAGTCGGTGACCACGCTGATGTTGGCGCCATACGGCGTCAGCAGTACCGCGATGCCCAGCAGCACCAATAGCACACGGGTTGCCGCCGATATCAGCAGCCCGAGCTGCACCAGGCGTCCGCTACCGATGCTGAGCGCATGCGACAAGGCCCGGCTGAAGCGGCCGTCGGGCTTGAACAGCCAGGTCATCAGATCGTCGGCAAAGACCACCAGCAGGCCGAGCAGGCTGCACACCAGGGTGATCCAGATGATCTGCCGCTCCACGAACAACGCCAGATTGAGATAGCCGAACAAGGCCGCGATCAGCGCGAAGATCACCGCCAGATGGCCCAGCAGGCGGATCAGCACGATGAAGCCGCCACCACGCGAGACCACCGGCGGCGGCGCATCGCTGTCCGGATCGGCCACACCGGCATTTGCCGCATGCGCGCGCAAGGACAGGCTCAGCCCGGCCAGCGCCGACAGGATCAACCCCGCGTACAGCAACGCGGCCAGCGCATCGGTGGCGGTGGTCAGTGCGGGGCTGCTGCCGGCCACCTCGTTGATCTTCATCGCCATGCCGCTGAACCAGATCACCGCCGCGGTGGCCAGGCAATGCACGCGCAGGCGGTCGACGGTGGCATCGTCCAGCGGGAACAGGCGCCAGCTGGGCTGGTGCTTCATCAACAGGCTGGCACTGAGCGAACCGACGAAGGCGGCCACCACGCTGATGGCGACGAATCCGGTCAGCAACTGGTCCAGATCGTCAGGCAGCTCGCCGAGCGCGCGGATGCCCTCGACCAGCACGAATGCCGCAATCCCCAGAGTCAGCGTGCCGACCAGCAGAAACCACAGTGCCAGCCCCGAGCGTCGCAGGCGTCCGCCGGGCGCACGCGAGGCCGCATAGCGACGCCCCAGGTGGCGCAGGAAGATGCGCAGCGGAAGCGCCAGCAGCAACGCGATGACGGCAGCGGTCATCAGTCCGCCCACGCCGTTGGCGGCGATGCCGGCCTGCACCATCTGCACCGTCTTGTCGGACAAGGCCTGCAGGCGGGCACGATCGTCGGGCCACTGCTGCGCGATCTGTTTCCACAAGGTCGGCGACAACGGCGAGGCGACCCGCGTGGAGAGCTTCACGCTGAAGCGTTGCACGCGCTCGCGTTCGAGCCGGTCGGCCAGTTCCTTGGCATTGGAGACCAGCAGCGTGGCCCGGATGAACTCGGCATTGAGCTGATCGCGCTCCTTGATCAGCGCCCTGCGCTGTTTTGCCAGGTCGGCCGGTTCGTTCGGCGCCGCGACACCGAGCCCCTCCAGTCGCCCGTTGAGCTCCTTGAGCGGTTGTTCCAGCGTGCGCACCAGATCCTGCGCCTGCCGCTGCGCGCCGGCGACGTCGTCGGTGAGCTTGCCGAGCTGCTCGGTGTCGGCCTTCTCCAGGCCCGCGTCGGCCTGGGTCAGCACCTTCTGCATGTTGTCGAGCTGAGTCTGTGCGGTCTCTAGCAGCGTGTCGTCGTCCTGCGCCACGGCGGCGCCCACGCACACCATCCACAACGCGACCAGCAGCAGCACACGCTGCAACACGCCGCGACGGGCACCCAGGGCAACTCGGAATTCGGACACAGGCAGAGATCGGACAGGCGCACACCAGCGCGGTGCCGGCATCTTAATCCACTGCTTCCAGGCAGGCCGATCAAAGCTGCCGTGCGGGTTCAGCCTAGCAGAGCTCGCCAGCAGCGCCGGTTACTGCGCGATTGGAGGTTCTTTCGTGATCGCAGTGACAGCGCCGCCCGCCGCAGTGGATGCACCGTCCGGCCATCCCGACCTGAGCATGAACGCGGTGCAGCTTGTCACCTCGCGGCAACGGTGCGCTGCCGCAGAATCGAGTCACCGCTACGGCAGACGCAGCGGATGACCGCGAAGGAGAACACTCTATGCAGATTCAGATCCAGACCGACAAGCACGTGCCGCATGACCCTTCTGTCGTGCAGCATGTCGAGAAGACCTGCTCCGCCCAGCTGGCGCATTTCGCCAACGACATCACCCGCGTCGAGGTGCATTTACGCGATGAAAACGGCCAGCGCGGCGGCGCAGCGGATCGAACCTGCAGCATCGAGGCGCACGTCGCCGGCCTGCCGCCGATCGCGGCCACCAATAGCGCCGAAACCACCGCCTCGGCCGTCACCGGCGCCGCACGCAAGCTGCGCACCGCCATCGAACACGCACGTGGCAAGCAGCACGCCAAGGCCACCGCACCGCCGCCGGAAATGCTCTGATCCGCGCTTGGGCAGGGTGGCGCCTGGCGCCCCCTGCCAGCCGCTGCATCGTTGGCACCGCAGCGCAATGACGCATTGATACATCAGCCGGCACCAACTCCTGATCCAGAAACGCCATCGGCCCGCTGCAGTGTCACTGCAGCGGGCCGATGGGTTTTGATCTGGTGCGCCCGGAGGGATTCGAACCCCCGACCAATGGCTTCGGAAGCCACTACTCTATCCGGCTGAGCTACGAGCGCCTGGTCGGGCATTATGCCAGAACCGCCGCCGCGCGCGTGACACCCGCAACGCGGAGCCTGCCGAACGGCCGGACACCGCTGCATTGCCGACGGAACCCCGGTCCGGAGCCCGCGCCAGTGCGGGGCCGCTTGGCGCGACCTCGCGCAGCTGCCCGGAAGGGTGGACGATGCCTGGCTTGATCGTCACCCAGCGCATGACCGCAGCCGAGCCGCGCTGCTACCCTTTGCAGCATGAGCAAGCATGGTGTTGAACAGCTGCCGACAGCGCCCGCGTTGACCTGGCCGCAGCGACTGGGGCAGTACTGGACGTTGGTCCGCGGCGATCGTCCGATCGGCAGCCTGCTGTTGCTGTGGCCGACCTGGTGGGCGTTGTGGCTGGCCGCCGGTGGCCTGCCGCCGCTGTGGACGCTGTTCGTATTTACCGCCGGGGTCTGGCTGACCCGCTCGGCCGGCTGCGTGATCAACGACTATGCCGACCGCTGGCTGGACCCGCACGTGGAGCGCACCAAGTCGCGCCCGCTGGCCACCGGGGCGGTGTCCGGGCGCGAGGCGCTGTGGGTGTTCGTGGTGCTGATGCTGGTGGCATTCGCACTGGTGCTCACGCTCAACTGGCTGACCGTGGCCCTGAGCGTGCCGGGCGTGTTCCTGGCCGCCAGCTATCCCTATCTCAAGCGCCACACCCACCTGCCCCAGGTCTATCTGGGCATGGCCTTCGGCTGGGGCATCCCGATGGCCTTCGCCGCGGTGCAGGGCAGCGTGCCGCTGCTGGGCTGGCTGCTGTATGCGGCCAACATCCTCTGGGCGACGGCCTACGACACCTGGTATGCGATGGTCGACCGCGAGGACGACATCCGCATGGGCAGCAAGTCCACCGCCATCTTGTTCGGCAGGTTCGACCTAATCGCGCAGGGCCTGCTGTATGCATCGATGTTTGCGGCATTGGCGTTGGTCGGCCTGCGCGCCGGTCTCGGTATCGCGTATTGGGCCGGACTGGGCGTGGCCGCACTGCTGGTGGCCTACGAGTTTCGCATCGCCCGCCACCGCGAACGCGGCCTGTGCTTCCGCGCCTTCCTGCACAACAACTGGGTGGGCCTGGCGATCTTCGTCGGTATCGCCGCGGCGCTGGCAGTGCGCTGACGCGCACACAGGTCAATCGCCTCGGCTTAAGCCCCTCTCCCCGCGGGAGAGGGATTGGGGTGAGGGTAGGGGCGAAGCCCCCATGCTGCAGCTCACAACCCCCAGCCCACCAAGCCTCACGGCACCCGCGCGCATACCCACGCATCCACCCGCTGCACACCGGCCCGATGCAGGGCCTGCGCCGCCGCATGCAGCGTCGCACCCGTGGTCATCACGTCATCCACCAGGGCCACATGCGCGGGCAAGGCGCCACGCGCGACAAAGGCCTGGCGCAGATTGCGCTGACGCTCGGCCGCATCCAGCTCCGATTGCGGCGCGGTCGCGCGGACCCGGCGCAGCAACGGCAGGCAGGGCAGCCGCAGCGCGCGGCCGAGCGGTCTGGCCAGCTCCAGCGCCTGATCGTAACCACGCTGGCGCAAGCGCTGCCGGTGCAGACTCACCGGCACCAGCGCCTGCGGACGCGGCAGGCCTACGCAACGCGAGACCATCAACTCGCTGAGCAAGCGCCCGGCGGCCAGGTCCTGATGGAACTTGAAACGCCGCAGCAAGCCATCCACCGGCCAGCGATAGGTGAAACACGCATGCACGCGTTGCAGCGGTGGCGGGTGCTGCAGGCATTGCCCGCACAGCAGCGCGCCATCGCAGGCGTACAGCTGCGTTGCGCAACACAGGCAGGCGTGCCCGTGATCCGGCAATGCGGCGCGACACGACGGGCACAGATCGCAATCGGCGCTGCCGGGTTCCGCGCACACCAGGCACCGGCTCGGCAGCAGCAACCGCAACACCCGGCGCGGCCACCTGTAAACCGAGTGCGCCTCATCAAAGTTGACAGCCTCTTCCATGCTCACCAGACTGCCTGGCTTCCAAGCCGCTGACTGTCAGGAAACCCCGATGTCTGTTGTCGTACGCCATGACTGGGATCGCAACGAGCTGCAGGCGCTGTTCGATCTGCCGTTTCCGGAGCTGCTGCACCGCGCCGCCGGCGTGCATCGCGCCCATTTCGATCCGGCGCAGGTGCAGGTGTCCACGCTGCTGTCGGTCAAGACCGGCGGCTGCCCGGAAGACTGCGCGTACTGCCCGCAGGCGCAGCGCTACGACACCGGCGTGACCGCGCAGAAGCTGATGGAGACCGAAGAGGTCGTCGCCAAGGCCCGCCAGGCCAAGGCCGCCGGCGCCTCGCGCTTCTGCATGGGCGCGGCCTGGCGCTCGCCCAAGGAACGCGACATCCCCAAGGTCGCGGCGATGATCCGCGAGGTCAAGGCGATGGGCCTGGAAACCTGCGCCACGCTCGGCATGCTCGACGCCGGCCAGGCGCGTGCGCTCAAGGACGCCGGGCTGGACTACTACAACCACAATCTGGACACCGCGCCGGATTATTACGACTCGATCATCCACACCCGCCAGTATCAGGACCGCCTGAACACGCTGGAGCACGTGCGCGATGTCGGCTTGAAGACCTGCTGCGGCGGTATCGTCGGCATGGGCGAAACCCGCGAGCACCGCATCGGCCTGCTGCTGGCGCTGGCCACGCTGCCGGCGCATCCGGATTCGGTCCCGATCAACCAGCTGGTCCAGGTCGCCGGCACCCCGCTGCACGGCACCCAGCAACTGGACCCGTTCGAGTTCGTGCGCATGATCGCGGTCGCCCGCATCACGATGCCGCGTTCGATGGTGCGCCTGTCCGCCGGCCGCGAGGCGATGAGCGACGAACTGCAGGCGCTGTGCTTCCTGGCCGGTGCCAACTCGATCTTCTACGGCGAAAAACTGCTCACCACCGGCAACCCGGACACCGAACGCGACCAGGCCCTGTTCCAGCGCCTGGGCCTGCGCCCGATGCAGATCACCGTCGACGCCGCCGAGCACGACCACCCCGGCACCGTGCATGCGGAAATCACCCGCAGCACGGCCTGCGAGCACGCCGCCTAACCGCGAATCGAAAGCCCGGCACCGGTCGTCGGTGCCGGCTGGGCGTGCCGGGCGCGGCAGGCTACGCTAACGCCCCCTTCTGCCGTTGAACGCCCCCATGGCCCGCCCCGATCTGCACGAACGGATTTCGTCGCTGCGCACCTTGCGTGTGGCCCAGGAACGGGTGCGGGTGCGGCGACTGGTGGGCCGTCGCGATGGCGTGCGGCTGGAAGTCGATGGCCGCTGGCTGACCGGTTTCTGCTCCAACGACTATCTGGGCCTGTCGCAGCAGTTCGAAGTGGTCGCCGCGTTGCAGGACGCCGCCGCGCGCGATGGTGCCGGCGCCACCGCCTCGCATCTGATCTGCGGCCACCACACCGCGCACGAAACGCTGGAGCGCGAGATCGCCGAGTGGCTCGGCTATCCGTCGGCGCTGCTGTTCGGCAGCGGCTTCATCGCCAACCTGGCAGTGCAGCAGGCCCTGCTCAGCGAGGACGACGATGTCTGCGTGCAGGACCGGCTCAACCACGCCAGCCTGCTCGATGCCACGCGCCTGGCCGGCTGCCGGCTGCGCCGTTATCCGCACCTGGATGTGGAAGGCGCGATGCGTCAGCTCAAGGGCTCGCCCGAGGGCGCGGCGATGCTGGCCAGCGATGGTGTCTTCAGCATGGATGGCGATGTTGCGCCGCTGCGTGCGTTGAGCCTGGTGGCGCGCATGCAGCAGGCGCTGTTCTACGTCGACGACGCACATGGCGTGGGCGTGCTCGGCCCGCAGGGGCGCGGCTGCGTTGCCGATGCCGGACTGGGCGTGGCCGAAGTGCCGCTGCAGCTGGTGACCCTGGGCAAGGCGCTCGGCGGCTATGGCGCGGTGGTGGTCGGCGATGCAGCGCTGGTGCGCCATCTGGCCGAGACCGCGCGCCCCTACATCTACACCACCGCGTTGCCACCGGCGCAGGTCGCTGCGACGTTGGCAGCCGTGCGGCTGGCGCGTCGCGACGATTGGCGGCGCGCCAAGCTGGTCGAGTCGATTGGCAGTTTTCGCGATGGCGCACGCCGGCATGGCTTCGAGCTGATGGCCTCGGATACGCCGATCCAGCCCCTGCTGTGCGGCGAAGAAGCCACGGTGATGGCGATGTCCGCCGCGCTGGAACAGGCCGGCTTCCTGGTCGGCGCGATCCGCCCGCCCACCGTGCCCGAAGGCAAGGCGCGTTTGCGTGTGACCCTGTCCGCGCTGCATACGCCGCAGCAGGTGCAGGCCTTGATCGAGGCCATCGTACAGGCGCGCGATGTGGTCAGCCGGCAACCGCTGCGTGCGTCTGCCTGAGGGCGACGATTAGGACGGTTGTGCAATAGCCGCGCGATGGCGGCCGGTGCTCGACGTGGCAGTGTCCGCGTCGTTGATGTGAGCAGATCGCTACTGTCGGTGCGGTCCTGCGTGTCTGCAACCGGCTTGGCGTGCCGCGCAGATCGGCTCCACGCGCAGCGCAGGCTGGCGCAAGACACCTTGCGCCGCACACGCCGACCCATGCGCCGGTCAGCGCCATCAGCGACAATCCCCGCATGCATATCGATGTCATCGGCCACGGGCCTGCGCTGGTTCTCCTGCACGGTTGGGCGTTGCACGGCGGCGTGTTCGCGCCATTGGTGGAACGCCTGGCCGCGCAGCATCAACTGCATCTGGTGGATCTGCCCGGGCACGGTTTCAGCCATGGCGACAGCACGCCGCTGGCGCTGCCGGACGTGGTCGCCGGCATCGCCGCCGCCACGCCGCCGGCGGTGTGGGTCGGCTGGTCGTTGGGCGGGCTGTTCGCGCTGCATGCCGCGGCCACCCAGCCCAAGGTACGCGGGCTGGCGATGATCGCGGCCACGCCGCGTTTCGTGCGTGGCAACGGTTGGTCCGACGCCGTCGAGCGCGAGGTGTTCGTGCAATTCGGCCAGGACCTGGCGCGCGATTATCGCGGCACGCTGGAGCGGTTTCTGGCGCTGGATACGCTGGGCTCGGCGCATGCCCGCAGCGAGTTGCGCAGCCTGCGCGAGACGCTGGTGGCGCGTGGCGAACCGGCCGCCGAAGCACTGCAGCAAGGCCTGCAGCTGCTGGAACGCAGCGACCTGCGCCGCGCGCTGCCGCAACTCGCACGCCCCAGCCTGTGGATCGCGGGCCAGCGCGACCGGCTGGTGCCGGCGGCCGGCATGCAGGCCGCCGCCGCGCTGACGCCGCACGCGCAGGCATTGATCATTGCCGGTGGCGGGCACGCACCGTTTCTTGGCCATGCCGATCAGGTCGCCGAGGCGCTGCAACGCTTCGTTGCGTCCGTGCCGTGAGCGGATCGTCGATCATGCGGCATCGCTGATCGAGGACACACACATGGATCTGGGAATCGCCGGGCGCTGGGCACTGGTCTGCGCCGCCAGCAAGGGCCTGGGGCTGGGCTGCGCACGCGCACTGGCCAGCGAAGGCGTCAACGTGGTGATCGTCGCGCGCGGCCGCGATGCCCTGGAGCAGTCCGCCCAGGCATTGCGCGCACTGCCGGGCGCCGGTGAAGTGCGTAGCGTGGTGGCCGATATCGCCACCCCGCAGGGACGCAGCGATGCGCTCGCCGCCTGCCCGCAGCTGGATATCCTCATCAACAATGCCGGTGGCCCGCCGCCCGGCGATTTTCGCCAGTGGGAACGCGACGACTGGCTGCGCGCACTGGACGCCAACATGCTGGCGCCGATCGAACTGATCCGCGCCAGCGTCGATGCGATGCGCGCGCGGCGCTTCGGCCGCATCGTCAACATCACCTCCAGTGCGGTGAAGGCGCCGATCGACATCCTGGGCCTGTCCAATGGCGCGCGCGCCGGCCTCACCGGCTTCGTCGCCGGGCTGGCGCGCAGCACGGTGGCCGACAATGTCACCATCAACAATCTGCTGCCCGGCCAGTTCGCCACCGACCGCCTGCGCGGCAACTTCGCGGCGATCGCGCAACAGCAAGGCAGCAGTGCCGAAGACGTCGCCGAGCGCAAGCGTGCGGGCATTCCGGCCGCACGCTTCGGCGAGCCGGACGAATTCGGCGCGGCCTGCGCGTTCCTGTGCAGCGCGCAGGCCGGCTACATCACCGGTCAGAACCTGCTGATCGACGGCGGCAGCTATCCCGGCACGTTCTAGAGCGCCTCGGCCACGCGGCGAGTCGTGGCGACCGCCGCGGACATCCGGTGGGTGTTTGGTCAGGCCCCGTTGAACCCTTGCCGCTCGCCGCGCAGCCACCGGCAGACCGAACGTCTGCAGACTCGCCAGGCCGATGCCAGGCCACCCATCGATTCCCTCCGCCCCGGCCACAGGCGACAATAGCGCCGCTCATGAACAGTACTTTCGACCCCCGCCACGTCCGGCGCGCCTTCGCGCGTGCCGCCAGCAGCTATGCCGCCGCCGCCGCGCTACAGCGCGAGGCCGAAGCGCGCCTGCTCGAATCGCTCGACTACCTGGGCGACCAGGTGCCCAAGGTGGTGCTGGATGTCGGCGCCGGCCCCGGCCACGCCAGCGGCGCGATCAAGAAGCGCTGGCCCAAGGCGCAGGTGATCGCGCTGGACCAGGCCATGCCGATGCTGCGCCAGGCGCGCAAGGCGGCTGGCTGGTGGAAGCCGTTCGCGCAGGTCTGCGCCGATGCACGCGCCTTGCCGGTGGCCGACGGCAGCGTGGACGTGATCTTCAGCAACCTGTGCCTGCAGTGGGTGGAAGACCTGCCGGCAGTGTTCGCCGGTTTCCGCCGCGCGCTGCGCCCGGGCGGCTTGTTGCTGTGCTCCACCTTCGGCCCGGAGACGCTGATCGAGTTGCGCGAGGCCTTCGCCCAGGCCGACCCGGCCCCGCACGTCAGCCGCTTTCCGCCGATCGCCCAGTTCGGCGATGCCTTGCTGATGTCCGGCTTCCGCGACCCGGTGCTGGACCGCGACCTGTTCACGCTGACCTATAGCGACCTGCCCGCTTTGATGCGCGAGCTGCGCGCGATGGGCGCCACCAACGCACTCAGCAACCGCCGCGCCACCCTGACCGGACGCGGCCGCTTTGCCGCCGCCAGCGCCGCCTACGAGCCCTTGCGGCGGCCGGACGGCACCCTGCCCAGCTCCTGGGAAGTGATCTATGCCCACGCCTGGGCACCGGCGCCGGGCGCGCCCATCCGCGAGCAGGGACACGATGTCGCCAGCGTCCCGGTGGCCTCGATCCCGATCCGCCGCCGCATCGACTAGCGGCGGTGCAGATCGCCGGCAGCCACGCAGCCGTTGCCGGCGAGACACACAGTTTTGCGACGGCACCAATGCGGACCTGTCAGGCTCGGTCGCGACACCCGGTAGAATTCAGCAGTCAATGGCCGCATGTTCCTGTTGCGGCTTGCCTTTTCGACGCCTGAACCGGCGTGGCTAGCAAAACGCAGCACGCCGCCGTCAGGTGGCTGCAGACGGCGCGCAGGAACCGGCATGTACGCGTGGTACATGCCGGTTCCGAGTACCGGCAGCGCCCCCGCCCGGCTGCTGCATTGTCGTTTTGATAGCCGCTCTTAGGTTTGCGGCCCCCGTCCCCCAATCGGCCTTCCCAATGTTGAAGTGGCTCATCATCGCGCTGTTCATCGCATCGGCGCTGTACATCCATTACCGCGGTCGCGTGCGGCACCGGCTCAGCCGGCAGCTGCTGGACCATTCCACCTTCATGGCGCCGATCAACACGCTGATGTATCTGTGTTCGCGCGTGCCGACCACGCCGTTCATCGATCCCGGCAAGGAATTCCCGGAACTGGCGCCGCTGCGCGCCAACTGGCCGCTGATCCGCGATGAAGCGGTGGCGCTGCAGCAGATGCAGAAGATCCGCGCTGCCGACGGCTACACCGACATCGGCTTCAACTCGTTCTTCCGCCGTGGCTGGAAGCGCTTCTATCTGAAGTGGTACGGCACCGCGCACCCGTCGGCGTCCGAACTGTGCCCGCAGACCACTGCGTTGCTGAAGTCCATCCCCACGGTCAAGGCCGCGATGTTCGCCGAGTTGCCGCCGGGCAGCGAACTGCGCCCGCACCGCGACCCGTTCGCCGGGTCCATGCGCCTGCACCTGGGGCTGGCCACGCCTAACGACGACCGCTGCTTCATCGATGTCGACGGGCAGCGCCACAGCTGGCGCGATGGTGAGTGGACGATGTTCGACGAAACCTACATCCATTACGCGCGCAACGACACCGACCAGGACCGCATCATCCTGTTCTGCGACATCGAGCGCCCGATGCGCTGGCGCTGGGCCGCGGCGGTGAACCGCTTCGTCGGCCGCAGCCTGCTCTCGGCCGGTGCCTCGCCCAATCAGGAAGGCGACAAGACCGGCGGCATCAACCGCGTGTTCCGCTATTTCTATGCCGCGCGCCTGAAGGCCAAGGCGCTGAAGGAACGCAACAACCCGCTGTACCAGACGCTCAAGTGGGGCATCTTCATCCTGGTGGTGGTCGGGATCGTGTTGCTGTAATACCCGCTCACCCACGTAGGAGCGCACCCGGGCGCGACCGGCATTGCCGGTAACGCCCCATCGCGCGCAAGCGCGCTCCTACATAGGCATAGGTCCGGCCGCAACACCGCACCAATCACGTAGGAGCGCACCCGGGCGCGACCAGGCATTGCCGATAACGCCTTATCGCGCCCGGGTGCGCGCCTACGCCGTGACGGTCGATGCGCTCAGCGCGACACCTGCGCGATCCATTCCTGCAGGTTGTAGTAGTTGGTGACGCGGGTGATCTTGCCGTCGCGCACATCGAAGAACGCACCGCCCGGCAGCACATAGGTCTGCCCATTGGCTTCCGGCAGGCCTTCGTCGGTGGTGTGGTAGACCCCGTGCACCACGTACTCGGCACCGACCCGGGTGCCATCCTCGTTGGCGGTGATCACGATATCGCGCAGCTGCTCGCGGTAGCTGTCGTTCATGCGCTGCAGGAAGGCGGCAAATTCCGCCCGGCCGATCTCGCGCGGCCCCTGGTTGAGGTCGTGCGCGACGTCGTCGGCCAGGAACGCCAGCATGGCGTCCCAATCGCCGCGGTTGAATGCCGCGTAATAGGCCTGGACCAGGCCGGTGGCGTGTTGCCGATTGCGCTCGCTCATGCTCGAACCTGCCGCTGGGAAAGCCGCATCATAGAGCGCGTTTTGCGCTTCAACACGCCTGCCCTGCGGCATACCCGGCGTCAGGCGCCCTGCACCACCAGATCGCGATGGAAGTAATAGACCTCCTGCAGCAGGAAGCGCCAACTGGTGTGGAAGCTGCGAAAGCGCGTGCTGGGCGTGGAAGAGGCCAGCGCGTCCACCCCCAGCTCATCGCTCAGCCGCAGCGCGCGCGCCATGTGCAACGGGTCGCTGACGATGATCGCCCGGTGCATGCCGTGCCGGTCCATCAGCGCGCGTGCCTGCTGCAGATTCTGCCGGGTGGTGCGCGAGACCGTCTCGATCACGATCGCCTCCGGCGGTACGCCGTGGCGTAGCGCATAGCGCCGCGCCACCTGCGATTCGGCAAAGCGCGCGCCATTGCCAAAGCCGCCGGTGAACAGCAGCCGCGGCGCGTAGCCCTGCGCGTACAGGTCCAGCGCATGCCGGATGCGCTCTTCGAACACCGGCGATGGGCGCGCGTCGTAGGCGGCCGCGCCCAGCACGATGATCACGTCGGCCGGCGCGGCTTGGTCGCGATCGCCGACCCAGACGATCCAGCCGGCCACGCCCACCAGCCAGATCAGCGTCAGCATGCACAGGCGCCAGCACCAGCCCCACAGACCGATCCCACGCGACCGCCTGCTCACGCCGCGGCCCAGGGCAGCGCATCCAGGTCGACGTTGCCGCCGGACAGGATCAGCCCGACCCGCCGCCCGGCAAAGCGCGCCGGGTCGGCCAGCACCGCTGCCAGCGCAATCGCCGAGGACGGCTCCACCACCTGTTTGAGCACCTGCCAGATCAGCCGCATCGCCTGCACCACCGCCGCATCGTCCACGGTGATCACCTGCGCGCCGGCGGCCTGCAACACTGCAAAATTCGGCGCGCCCAGGGTGCCGCGCAACCCGTCGCAGAGCGTGTCGGGCACGAAGTCGACCAAACGCTCGCCGGCCGCCAGCGAACGCGCGGTATCGGCCGCCCCGCTCGGCTCGGCCAGCACCAGCGCACAGCCCGGCGCCGATTGCAGCGCCAGCGCACTGCCGGCGGCCAGCCCACCGCCGCCGACCGGTGCCACCAGCACATCCAGCCCGCCGCTCTGCAGCAGCAGCTCCAGCGCGGCGGTGCCCTGCCCGGCGATCACCGCCGGGTCGGTATATGGATGCACCAGCGTCGCGCCGCTGCTGGCCTGGACCTCGGCACACATCTGCTCGCGCGCCGCGATGGTGGGCGCGCAGCGCCACAGCGTGGCGCCGTGACGGGAAATATTGGCCAGCTTGGCGGCCACCGCGCCTTCGGGCACCACCACGTGGCAGCCGATCCCGCGCGTGCGCGCGGCAAGTGCGAGTGCGGCGCCGTGATTGCCGGACGAATGGGTGACCACCCCGCGCGCGGCCAGCTCCTCCGGCAACGACCACACCGCGTTGCAGGCACCACGGAACTTGAATGCGCCGCTGCGCTGCAGGTGTTCGGCCTTGAAGAACAGCTGCGCACCGCAGAGGGCGTCCAGGCTGTGCGAGGTCAGCAGCGGTGTTGGCGCGCACTGCGGCGCGATGCGCGCAGCGGCTTGCAGGACGTCGGAATGGGCAAGAGGGACCGTCTCGATCATGCCTGCAAGATTAACGTATCGTCTCCGCCTTCACGGCTGTACGCGCACTGCCCGCGCATGCTGGATCGATGCAGAAGCACCACATTGCGGCACAGTTAAGGACCGATTCAATGCATCGGTTCGAAAGTGACACCATGGTTGCAGGAGGGCACCATCCATGAAATTCCGTCTGATCTTCGCCGCCGGGCTGTTGGCCCTGGGCGGCTGCGCAACCTACGACTACACCGGTGCGGGGTCGGGCGGCTATTACCGCGGCGCGCCCGCGGTGCAGTACCGCTACCCGCCGGGCTACTCGCCGTATTTCTACGGCAACCCGTACGGCAACCCTTACGGAGCCGGGTCGATCGGGCTGTACGACTACCCGGTGTACCCGGTCTACCGCGGTGGCGGCTATTACTACCGCCCGAACGATCGACGCCCGCAGTACCGGCCGCCACGTCCGAACGGTTCGTTCAACAATGGCCCGCGTCCGAACGGCCCCCGCCCCAACGGGCCGCGCCCGCAACAACCCAATCGTCCGCCGGCGACTGGTGCACCGCCATCGCGGCCGCCTCCCCGCATCGGTGCGCCGCCGCGGGTGATCCGCGAGATTCAACGGCAGACCGCGCCACGCAACACGCGTGAGCAGATTCCCTGAGTTGCTGACTGCGACGTGGCCCACAAATGGTGACGTTGGGGGCTTGCGTTCAGCCGGCACTTGGTCGCAAGCTAGGTGCTCTGTGTGACCCGCCACGTCATTTTTTGACGTAGCCAGCCCCACTGACCGACTTATGTCGATGTCCGACAGGGAAATCTGGATCCCCCCTGTTCCGGCCCTGTCGGATATCGGCGCCTCCAACGCATAAAGCCCCGGCATGCCGGGGCTTTATGTTTTTGTCGTCTGGTCTGCTCTGCCGTACCTGCGGCTACCCGTGCGAGCAGGCTGGGCTGTATCGGCATTGGGTCGCAGAAAAAAATAAGGGTCGGCAGTCCCCCGACTACCGACCCTTACGCTACCCCATCGCACGCGTGGCTGGCCCCTGTTCCAATTCCAGCCTTGCGCCCATGTCGCAATGCCACGACGGGTGCAGTAGGGATATCCGCACGGAACATGCCAACTTGAGGGTCAGTGTTTGATAACGTGACTCACATCACACTTTTACCCATCGAGTGACCTCGCTCGCCCTTCAGCCGATACTTTCGCGGCCGCCAACCTCCTTCTGCTCCTGGTCCACGCCCATGTCTGACTCCTTCTATCGCTACGACGTCATCGTGATTGGCGGCGGCCATGCCGGCACCGAGGCGGCGCTGGCCTCCGCGCGCGCCGGGGCGCGCACCTTGCTGCTGACCCACAACATCGAGACGGTGGGTGCGATGAGCTGCAACCCGGCCATCGGCGGGATCGGCAAGGGCCATCTGGTCAAGGAGATCGACGCGCTGGGCGGGGCGATGGCACGCGCGGCGGATCAGGCCGGCATCCAGTGGCGCACGCTCAATGCCTCCAAGGGGCCGGCGGTGCGCGCCACCCGTTGCCAGGCCGACCGCAACCTCTACCGCAATGCGATCCGCCGCATCGTCGAGGCGCAGCCCAACCTGACCGTGTTCCAGGCGGCGGTGGACGACCTGATCATCCACAACGGCGCTGCCGAAGCCGACAGCGTGCGCGGCGTGATCACCCAGACCGGGCTGCGCTTCGAAGCGCCCTCGGTGGTACTGACCGCCGGCACCTTCCTGGCCGGCAAGATCCACGTCGGCGAGACCCAGTACGCGGCCGGCCGCATGGGCGACCCGCCGGCCACCACGCTGGCCGCGCGTCTGCGCGAGCGGCCGTTCGCGATCGACCGGCTCAAGACCGGCACCCCGCCGCGCATCGACGGGCGCACGCTCGACTACAGCGTGATGGCCGAACAACCCGGCGACGATCCGCTGCCGGTGATGTCGTTCATGGGCCAGCTCGGCGATCACCCGCGCCAGGTCAGCTGCTGGATCACCCAGACCACCGAGCAGACCCACGACATCATCCGCAGCGCGCTGCATCGCTCGCCGCTGTATTCCGGGCAGATCGAAGGCATCGGCCCACGTTACTGCCCGTCGATCGAAGACAAGGTGGTGCGCTTTGCCGAGAAGAGCAGCCACCAGATCTTCGTCGAGCCCGAAGGCCTGGAAGTGGCCGAGATCTATCCCAACGGCATCTCCACCTCGCTGCCGTTCGACGTGCAGCTGGCACTGGTGCGCTCGATCCACGGGTTTGCGCAGGCGCATATCACCCGCCCCGGCTATGCGATCGAATACGACTTCTTTGACCCGCGCGGGCTCAAGGCCTCGCTGGAAACCAAGCCGGTGGGCGGGCTGTTCTTCGCCGGGCAGATCAATGGCACCACCGGGTACGAGGAGGCCGCCGCACAGGGCCTGCTGGCCGGGCTCAATGCCGCGCGCCACGTGCAGGGATTGCCGGCCTGGTCGCCGCGCCGCGACCAAGCCTACCTGGGCGTATTGGTGGACGATCTGATCACCCACGGCACTACCGAGCCGTATCGCATGTTCACCAGCCGGGCCGAATACCGCCTGCAGCTGCGCGAGGACAACGCCGATGCGCGCCTGACCGGCGTCGGCCGCGCGATGGGCCTGGTCGATGATGTGCGCTGGGCGCGCTTCTCCGCCAAGCAAGAGGCGGTGCAGCGCGAAAGCGCGCGCCTGTCGGTGCTGTGGGCGACCCCGGGCAATGCGCTGGGCCGCGAAGTGGCCCAGACCCTGGGCGTGGCGGTGAGCCGCGAAACCAACGTGCTGGACCTGATCAAGCGCCCCGAACTCAACTACGCCACCTTGATGCGCGTGCCAACGCTGGGGCCGGGCGTGGACGATGCGCAGGTGGCCGAGCAGGTGGAGATCAGCGTCAAATACGCCGGCTACCTGGATCGCCAACGCGACGACATCGCACGCCAGCAGCGCCACGAAACCACGCCGATTCCGGATGGATTCGATTATGCCGGCGTGCGCGGGCTGTCGATCGAGGTGCAGCAGAAACTCGAGCGCGTGCGCCCGCAAAGCATCGGCCAGGCGCAACGCATTGCCGGCATGACGCCAGCGGCGATCTCGCTGCTGCTGGTGCATCTGGAACGGGCGCGCCGCAGCCAGGTGGCGTAAGCGCTCGCGATCCGCTGGCAGTTCGGTCAATGCCGACCGCCTGTTCGAACGCGTGCGTTTTATACGCCGCACTTGCGTCGATGTTTGTCAGCGGATGTCACGGCGCGATGCCATGTCGCCGCAGGCGAAGCAACACGCCGGTATCGCCTCGGCGATGCCGGAAAGCGCGATGGAGGTCGCGAACGAGTTGGTATGCTCCGGCACCACTGACGACTTCCTGATCATGAACAGACTGCGCGCGCTGCTGACGGCCACCTACCGAATCGCCTGCCCCGCCCTGCTGCTGATGCTGGGCGGCACCTCGCAAGCGGCCGCGCAGACCGAGGAAGACGGGCGTTACTGGCTGAGCGTGTATGCCCAGGGCAAGTTGCCGGTCGAAAACCTGTACTGGAGCATGGATGTGCACCCACGCTGGCGCGAAGAGGGCGAACAGTTCGACCAGTTGATCCTGCGCCCTGCGGTGTTTTACCGGTTCACTCCCAAGGCCAGTGTCTGGATGGGTTACGACACCATCATCAGCCACCCGGCCGGGCAATCCTCCAACCGCGAGAATCGCTGGTGGGGGCAGTTTCAATATCAGTTCGATCCGATTGCCAATATCACCATTACCAGTCGCACCCGCCTGGAGCAGCGTCACCGCGAAGGTTTCAGTGACGAAGGGTATCGGGTGCGCCAGATGATCAGGGCGGTCCGGCCCAGTGCGTTGTCTGCGCAACTGTCGTGGGTGGCGTTCAACGAACTGTTCGTCAATCTCGATCAGACCGAGTGGGGCGCCCGACGCGGTCTCGACCAGAACCGCGTCTTCGTCGGCATCAACTGGAAGTTCAACGATATTGCCAATGTCGACGTCGGTTATCTGAATCAGTTCGTCAACACCAGTACGGTGGACCGCGAAAACCACGTGCTGATGACCACGTTCCGCTTCAACTTCTGAGCCTGATGGTGGCCCGCAGGACTTGCGCACCTGCGAGCCTGGATCGTCGTCTTTCCCTCGAGCGTTGATCCACATGCGGGCATGGCCGCAGCGCTGCGGCAGCGCGCGCATGGCACGCCTGCCGCAGGCCCTTATGCGGCCCTGCGATCGACGGCGGGCAGCAAGCGCTGGCGCAGCAGCAGCGCTGCCATCTCCAGCGTTTCGCCGGCGGCGCGCAGGACTCCGCCCATATTGATGAAGCCGTGGATCATGCCGGGAAAGCTGTGCAGGGTGACTTCCACACCGGCGGCGCGCAGGCGTTCGGCATAGCTGCGGCCTTCGTCGTAGAGCATGTCGCGCTCGCCCACGATGACCAGTGCGGGTGCAACGCCGGCCACCTCCGGCACCAGCATCGGCGAGACGCGCCAGTCCTGTGCAATGGCGGGGTCGGGCAATAGATGGCGATTGAAGAAGCGCACTGCCTCTGTGGTCAGCGGCGGCAGGCCGGCGTTATGCGATCGCGACGGGTATTGGCCGTTGTCCTCGCGCGCATCGGTGAGCGGATACACCAGCACCTGGCAGCGCAACGCGATCCCGGCATCGCGCGCGGCCAGCGCCGCGACTGCGGCCATGGCGCCGCCGATGCTGTCGCCGGCCACGGCCAGGCGCTGCACATCGGCACCGACCGCATCGGGCTCGGCAACCAGCCAGTGCAGGGTCGCAATCACGTCCTCCACGCCGGCCGGCGCGGGATGTTCCGGTGCAAGGCGATAGTCGACCGCCAGCAGCTGGCAGCCGGCGCGCGCCGCCAGTTGCCGGCAGACGTCGTCGTGGGAATCGAGGTCGCCCACCACACCGCCGCCGCCGTGCACGAACAGGCAGGTTGGGGCCGGACCGGCAGCCAGCCCGGACGGGCGATACAAACGCAGGCGCACCGGGCCGGCGGCGGTGCCGGCCTGCAGATCGCGCACCTCGGCCATCTCCACACGCGGGAAGCCCAGCTGCGTGCCGAGTGCACGCATCATTGCGCGCGCGCCCTCGATCGGCAGGGTTTCCATCGGTGGTTGAGCGGCGTGTTGAAGCTGGGCAAACAGGCGCACGACATCGGGATCAAACGACATGGCGGACTCTCCAGGAGACGATGGCTGAGCCTGCCAGATACTTATGATCAATCACCATTCAACGCCATCAATTATTTCAATGGCGGTACCGGAGATGCGCGGCAGTACCGCAAAAACCCCCGTGCTGCCGATGCATGCGCCTGCCATGGCGATGCCTGGCGAACAGTCGCGCCATCAGCATCCGTTGGTTTTTTGCTGCACTGCATCGCGCCTGCGCGCCTACCTCGGCGCGCACCTGCTTGATCACCCTGAGCGGTGCATTGCGGCCGCGCGCCAGCTGCGCCGCTGCTGCTGTCACGCCGAATCGCGCGCGAACGCAACAGCGCTCTAGTCGTCGTCCTCGGCAGCGGCCTCGCGGCCCTGCTGACGGATGAGGTTTTCCTGGCGTGCGTCCTCGATCGAGGCGCGGATGGCACGCACGTCGGCGCGCCGGGTGTCGAACTTGAAGCGGCCGGTCAGCACGCTATCCGGGCGCAGCTCGCCCTTTTCGAACAGCGCCCACATCTCTTCGCCGTAATGGGTGTCCAGCAACTCCGGAGCGAAGCGGCCGAGGCAGTCACGCAGGTTGTGCACATCGCGCAGCAGCATGTCGCGTGCAGCGTTGTTGCCGGCAGCACTGACCACCTGCGGGAAATCGATCAACACCGGGCCCTCGGGCGAGACCAGCACGTTGTATTCGGACAGGTCGCCGTGCACCAGGCCCAGCGACAGCATCTTGACCACATCGCCGATCAGGCTGCTGTGGAAGCTGCGCGCCTGCTCCGGCTCCAGGTCCACCTCGCCCAGCCGCGGTGCGCTGTGGCCGGCCTCGTCGGTGACCAGGTCCATCAGCAGCACGCCGTGGAAATAGCCGCGCGGCTTAGGCACGTGCACGCTGGCGTCCATCAGTTGATAGAGCACCTCGGCTTCGGTGTTCTTCCATGCGGTCTCGGCTTCGCGCCGACCGAACTTGGTGGCCTTACCCATCGCGCGCGCCTGGCGGCTGCCACGCACCTTGCGGCCTTCCTGATACTGCACGCGCGCCTGGAAACTGCGTTGCGCCATGTCCTTGTAGACCTTGGCACACAGGATGTCGGCGCCCGTACTGACCACATAGACGGATGCTTCCTTGCCACTCTTCAGTGGTCGCAACACTTCGTCGATGATGCCGTCGTCGATCAGCGGTTGCAGGCCCTTGGGGGTTTTCATGGACTAAGGAGACCGATCCGAAACAAACCAGCAACGATTATGCGGCAACCAGGGTGAAGCGCTTACATGTCCAGGCGCAAGCTGCGACCGGGGGCATGTATCGGCGTGAGCGCTTACCATGCACGGACCCGTCCACGCTGCGATCCGATGCCCGAGCCCGCCTCCAGCCGCCGCAAACCCACCACCACCGTGGCCACCGCCGGGAGCGAACGCGGCCTGCCGCATGAGTTGATGCAGCAGATCGCCGCCGCCCAGGGCGACCCGGACTTCATGACCTCGCTGGGCCGCGGGCTGGTGGTGCTGAGCGTGTTCGCCCAGCACGCGCGCGAGGTGACGATGTCGCAGATCAGCCTGGAAACCGGCATCTCGCGTGCGGCGGTGCGGCGGGTGCTGCATACCCTGGCCAGGCTGGGCTATGTCGGCGAGCAAGGCCGCGGCTACGTGCTGCTGCCGCGCGTGCTGGGGATCGGCGGTGCGTATGCAGCGTCCTCGTCGATGACCGCGGCGGCGCAGCCGGTGCTGGACGGGCTGCGCGACCAGTTGCACGAATCCTGCTCGCTGGGCGTGCTGGACGGCGACGACCTGCTGTACGTGGCGCGCGCCGAGACGGTGCGCATCATGTCGATCGGGCTGCGCCCGGGCACACGCCTGCCGGCCTACTGCACCTCGATGGGCCGCGTCCTGTTGGCCACCCTGCCCGGCGACACCTTGCAGGCGTACCTGGAGCGCACCACGCTGCGCCCGCGTACCGACCGCACCGTGACCCAGGCTTCTGCACTGCTGGAAGTGCTGGCACGCACGCGCCGCGAAGGCATGTGCCTGACCGACCAGGAACTGGAAATCGGCCTGCGCTCGATCGCGGTGCCTGTGCGCAACCTGCGCGGCGAGGTGATCGCCGCGCTCAACATCGGCGCCCAGGCCGGGCGCGTGAGCCTGCAGACGATGCAGACGCTGCTGGAGCCGTTGAAGCAGGCGGCGCAGCGGCTGGGTGCGTTGTTGAGTTAGTCGCCGGCGGGCGCGCTCAGCGCGGCCGGCGCAGGAAGCTCACCACCGCATCCACCCAGGCGGCATGGGTGTCCTCGACATGCGCCACGTGATCGGCGTGCGGCAGCGTGACCCAGCTGCGGTCTTCGCTGCGCAGACGTGCGTACAGGTGCGCGTTGTCCGCCTGGGTCGCGATGGGATCGTCGACGCCACGCAGCAGCAAGACCGGCAACGTGGTCACCTGCTCGGGCTGGAAGGCGAACTGCTCCATCGCGCGCCAGTCGGTGCGCACCGGGTCGGCCGATACCGCCTGCGCCACATAGGCCGCACGCATGCTAGGCGGTGCGGCGTTGGCGGTGATGAAGTCCTCGCCGGCCGCCGCAGCTGTGGTGCGCGCACGCAATGGCTGCGCCGGCGCCGGGGTGGTGTCGGGCGCTGCGTCGACATCGTCGGGGAAGCCGTACAGCACCAGCGCCGACACTGCCTGCGGATGTTGCTGGGCGATCAGCAGCGCCACCCGCGCGCCATTGGAATAACCGAGCAGCGCCGGCGGCGGCAGCTGCGGGTGCTGGTGGGCAATCCAGCTCAGCACCGCATCGACATCGGCCACGGCGCGCGCGGGCGTGTTCCAGCCGCTGCGATCGCGCGCACTGCCGCCATAGCCGCGCAGATCGACCGCGTAGGCGGCATAGCCGGCCTGCGCCAATGCCGCCAGCACCGAGCGCGCATCGCGCGGCTCGTCGGGAACCTGCAGATCGAAATTGGGCAACGCACTCCAGGTGCGCCCATGCACCAGCAGGATCGTGCCGCGCGGCTGCGCCGGGACCCGCGACCACACCGCCAGCGTCTGGCCATCGTCGGCGCGCACCTGCGCCAGCTCGGTTCCGGGCCCGGGATGCGGTCGTGCGTGCAGTCCGGATGCGGTGAGCAGCAGCAAAAGCAAACACATGGTACGCATCAGCATCGGCAACCTCATGGGGAATGTCCTGTGCGAACGGAAGCGGTGGTCCGTTGCGGCACATGCATCATCCCGTCGTCGATGGGTGATGTCATCACCGACGGAGGTGGATGTAGGACGGCCAGGGTGCAACGCGGTGCGCGCGCTGGATCGCCACCCCTGCCCGGCGTGCCCTGAGTGCAGGCCAGGGGCACAGCCACCCTAACTGGTCGCATTGCCCGCCGCATGCCGCGCAAATGCAGCATGCCTGCTGCACTCACGCGTCGCCGTGGCCGTCAGCCTTCGCGCACCGGCTCTTCTTCGTCGGCCTGCTCCTCGAGGATGGGCTTGGCCAGCGCAAAGGCATGGTTGGCGGCAGGCACGCCGCAATAGACCGCGGCCTGCAGCAGGACTTCCTTGATCTGCTCGGGCGTGACGCCGTTGTTGCGCGCGGCGCGCACGTGCAGCTTGAACTCCTCGTCGTGGCCCAACGCCACCATCATCGCCAGGGTCAGCAGCGAGCGGGTGTGCGCGGGCAGGCCATCGCGGGTCCAGATGGTGCCCCAGGCGTAGCGGGTGATCAGCGTTTGGAACTCGTCGGTGAACTCGGTGCGTGCAGCCAGCGAGCGCTCGACATGCGCATCGCCCAGGACGCGTCGGCGCTCGCGCAAGCCTGTCTGGTAACGCTCGTCTTCGTGCATTGGAATTTCTCCTGCGTGGGAATGGGGAATGGGGGAATCGGAGTGCTGGCGGCGATCGCAGGGCAAGCGCTGGGATATCAGGTGCATTGGTTGCGATTGACGTCGCCGGCGACAGGCAGCTGGCCGTGGTCAGCTGGGCGCAGATGCAACGCATGAGCGGGGATGCCGGGCGTCGTGCGTGCCGGATCGGGGTGACGGCTCCACGCGTCCGGCAGCTGCCTGGCCGGGTGGAGGGTCACACGTGGTCGGCCTGCAGAAAGCCCAGCACGCTGTGGTTGAACGCGGCCGGCGACTCCAGGTTGCAGATATGCCGGCCGGGCACCTGTGCGTAGTGGCCGCGCGGGGCGGCGTAGGCGATCTCGCGCAGATCGGCCGGCGGACAGACCGGGTCGTCGTCGCCGGCCAGTGCGAGCAGTGGCAGCTCCAGCGTGTCCAGCGCGCCGCGAAAATCGGCGTCGGCCACCGCCTGGCAGCAGGCGATGTAGCCCTGCGGCGATGTCGACACGAAGGCGGCCACGATCATGTCCAGGCGCTGCGCATGGCTGATCGCAAAAGGTGGCGTGAACCAGCGCTGCAAGGTGGCATCGACCAGCCCCGGCAGGCCTTCGCTGCGCACCTGCTCGATGCGCGCGTTCCAGCTCTCGCTGCTGCCGATCTTCTGCGCGGTGGCGCACACCACCAGCCGGCGCAGGCGCTGCGGTGCATGCAGGCCCAGCCATTGCCCGGTGAGTCCGCCGATCGACAGGCCGCAGAAGTCGCTCTGCGCGATCTGCAACGCATCCCACAGCGCCAGCACGTCCTGGCCCAGGTCGGCAACCCGATACGGGCCGGGCGGCGTGTCCGAATCGCCATGGCCGCGGCGGTCGTAGCGCAGGATGCGGTAATGCGGCGCAAACGCGGCGATCTGCACGTCCCACATGTGCAGGTCGGTGCCCAGCGAATTGCAGAAGGTCAGCCAGGGGCGGCCTTCGGTGCCGTCGAGGCGGTAGTGCAGGCGATGCGTGGGCAACTGGAGATAAGCCATCGGAGCACCGTCAGCGGGATGAAGAAGCAGCCAGCACGCGATCGATCCAGACCGAGGACATGCCGCGCCAGCTGTCCACATCGAACACCGCCTGCAGTTGCGCCTGCGTGAGTACCGCGCTCACCTGCGCGTCGTCGCCGAGCACCTCGCGCAGATGGCGCTGCTGCGCCTGGGCGCGTGCCACCGCCTGTTCGACCAGCGCATGCGCCTGTGGCTTGCCGAGCCGTGGTGCCAACGCAAACACCGCTGCCTCGGCGTACAACGCTCCGCCATGGCTGTGCAGGTGCGCGCGCATGGCCTCGCGGTCCAGTTGCAGGTCGGTCAGGCAGCCTTGCATCTGCGCCAGGCTGCCGGCGGTCAGGCACACGATCTGCGGCAAGGTCTCCCATTCGGCATGCCATTGCCCGGCGGCGCGCTCATGCGGCTGCGCCATCGCGCTGAACAAGGTCGCCACCAGGCCGGGCACGCGGGTGGCAGCAGCAACCGCGGCGACGCTGGAGACCGGATTGCGCTTGTGCGGCATCGCCGAGGAGCCGCCCTTGCCGGCTGCGGCCGGCTCGAACGCTTCGCCGACCTCCGACTGCATCAGCAGCACCACGTCGCCGCCGATCTTGCCCAGCGTGCCGGCCAGCAGGCCGAACGCACAGCCGACCTCGACGAGGCGATCGCGTGCGGTATGCCACGGCATCGCGGGCAGCGGCAGCGCCAGCGTGGTTGCCAGCGCCTGGGCGACATCCAGACCGCGCTCCTGCAACGACGCCAGCGTGCCGGCCGCGCCCCCGAACTGCAGCACCAGGCCATCGTGCTGCAAGGCCTGCAGGCGCTGGTGCGCGCGCTGCAGCGCATCCAGCCAGGCGGCGACCTTGAGCCCGAACGTGACCGGCACCGCCTGCTGCAGCAAGGTACGTCCGGGCAGGCCGGTGTTGCGTTCGCGCGCGGCCAGCGCAGCCAGCTCGGCGCACAGGCCCTGCAGGCGCGGCAGCAGCAGGTCGAGCGCGGCGCGCAGCTGCAGTACCGTGCCGGTGTCGATGACGTCCTGGCTGGTGGCGCCCCAGTGCACCCAGCGCGCGGCCTGCGCATCGTGGGCGGCCACGCGCGCGGTCAGCGCCTTGACCAGGGGAATGGCGGGGTTGCCGGCAAGTGCGGTGGCCTGGGCCAGCGCGGCCAGATCGTAATGCTGCACGTCGCATGCGCCCGCAATGGCCTGCGCGGCCTCGGCGGGAATCACGCCGCATTGCGCCTGCGCGCGAGCGAGCGCGGATTCGAAGTGCAGCATTGCCTGCACCCGCGCCGTGTCATCGAACAACGCGTCGCAGGCAGGCTCGCCAAACAGGGATCCCAACAGGGAAGACGTCGCAGTCATGCATGGCCTCTGGTGGCGTGCCGGCAGCATGGCACCGATGCGCAAGAGTGCCAACTGGTGTGCGCGGTGCTGGGTGGTGTGCACGCGTGGTGGTCGGTGCAAGTCATGCGTGCTGCACGTTTGGACAAGGCGCGTGTCGCGGCGGGATCACGGCATTGCACGCAGCTGCCGCGCGATCGCGGTGGATCACCGAGGGCAGCGCGCGCTGGCACCTGCCTGCCCGGCGCGCGGCGACCGGTGCGCCGCACCTGCACGCAGATGCAGGGGTGCTGATCGCACGGAGACAACCCTGCATGGCAACCTGCGCACCGACGGCGCGATCAATAGTTGAAGAACACCGTTTCCGCATCGCCCTGCATATGGATGTCCCACACGTAATCGCTGCCACCGCGCGAGTGCGCCAGCAGCGTGCTACGGCGCTCGGCCGGCACCAGGGCCAGGATGGGGTCGCTGCCCAACTGCGGATCGTCGGCGAAGTACAGCCGCGTCGACACGCCGCGCAACAGCCCGCGCATGAAGACCAGCACGGTCAGATGCGCTGCCTGCAGCTTGCCATCCGGCCCGGCGACCTGGCCCGGCTTGACGGTGCTGAAGGAAAAACGCCCCTGCGCGTCGGTCGGCACGCGGCCCCAGCCATCGAAGCCGGGATCGTGCGCCTGGCAGCGCGCATCGGCGGCATGCGCATAGATGCCGGCCGCATCGGCCTGCCACAGCTCCAGCACTGCGTCGGCCACCGGATTGCCGGCGCCATCGAACACGCAACCGCTGACCTGCACGTGCGTGCCCGCGGCCTGCGCAGGCGCGAGTTGCGCGCGATACAGCGGCTCCAGCCCGAGCCGGTAATACGGGCCAACGGTCTGCGACGGGGTGGTGTGCAGGCTCATCGATTCACTCCCAGACCGTTTGCTTGCGGCCGCGCAACACGATGTCGAAGCGGTAGGCCAGCGCGTATTCGCTCACCGCGTTTTCCCAGTCGAAGCTGGACACCATGCGTTCGCGCGCCTGCGCATCGTCCACGCAGTTGTAGATCGGGTCGTGCGCCAGCAGCGGGTCGCCGGGGAAGTACATCTGGGTGATCAGCCGTTGCCCGATGCCATCGCCATGCAGCGAAAAATGGATATGCGCCGGCCGCCAGGCGTTGTAGTGATTGCGCCACGGATACGCGCCCGGCTTGATGGTCTTGAACGCGTAGCGGCCGTGGTCGTCGGTGAGCACCTGGCCGGTGCCGCGGAAGTTGGGATCCAGCGGTGCGTCATGCCGGTCGCCGGCATGTTGATAGCGGCCGGCGGCATTGCATTGCCACACCTCGACCACGCTGTTGCACACCGGCTTGCCGTTTTCGTCGAGCACGCGGCCGGACACGATGATGCGCTCGCCCAACGGCTCGCCCGCAAAGCCGGCAGTGAGGTCGGCGGCATGCGCGCCCAGGGTGAGCCGATTCAATTGCGGCCCGGTGACTTCCGACAGCGTGGCCGGGATATCGATCGGCGCGCGCGTGGGGCCGCGCAATGCGGTGGATGCGTAGGGCAGATGCAGGTAGGCCGGCTGCGTGCCGATCCGCGGCCGGCGATAGCCGAGCAGCGGATCGATCGACGTGTCAGAGCTGGGGTCGCGCATGCGGGATCTCCATCGGTTGCGCTACGGCAGGATCAAAACGTGGGGTGTGCGGTCACGGCAGCGGCGGTTGCAATCGGCGCACTAGACGCGCTCGATCGCCAGCGCCACGCCCTGCCCGACCCCGATGCACATGCTGGCCAGCCCAAGCCGCCCGTTGCCCGCCTCCAGTTGCCGCAACAAGGTCAGCGCCAGCCGCGCACCGCTCATGCCCAGCGGATGACCCAGCGCGATGGCGCCGCCATTGGCGTTGACGTGCGCGGCATCGTCGGCCAGGCCGAACGCGCGCGTGCAGGCCAGCACCTGCGCGGCGAAGGCTTCATTGAGTTCGATCGCGTCGAACTGCTCGATGCGCAGGCCCAGGCGCGCCAGCAGGCGCTGCGTGGCCGGTACCGGGCCGATGCCCATGTAGGCCGGCTCCACACCCGCCGAGGCGAAGCCGAGCACGCGTGCCCGCGGGGTCAGTCCATGCGCGTGCACGGCCTGCGCAGACGCCAGCAACAGGGCGGCAGCGCCATCGTTGAGACCGGCCGCATTGCCGGCCGTCACCGTGCCGGGCTGGCGGAACACCGGCTTGAGCTTGGCCAGCATCTCGGCGGTGGTGTTCGGGCGCGGATGCTCGTCGCGATCGACCGCGCTTGCCTCGCCCCCTTTGCGTGCGGGCACCGGCACCGGGGTGATCTCTGCATCGAAGAAACCGGCGGCCTGTGCGGCGGCGGCGCGTTGCTGGCTGCGCAGCGCAAACGCGTCTTGGTCATCGCGCGCGATGGCATGGCGCTGTGCCACGTTCTCCGCGGTCTCGCCCATCAGCTCCACGCCATAGGCGCCCTGCAGGCGCGGATTGATGAACCGCCAGCCCATTGTGGTGTCTTCCAGCTGTTGCGTGCGCGCGAACGCGCTCTCGGCCTTGCCCATGACCCAGGGCGCGCGGGTCATCGATTCGACCCCGCCGGCGATCGCCAGTCCCAGCTCGCCGGCACGGATGCCGCGCGCCACCGTGCCGACCGCATCCAGCCCGGAACCGCACAGGCGATTAAGCGTGCTGCCCGGTACCGAACTGGGCAGCCCCGCCAGCAACAGACTCATGCGCGCGACATTGCGATTGTCCTCGCCGGCCTGATTTGCGCAGCCCAGGTACACGTCGTCGATCAGCGCCGGCTCCAGTTGCGGATTGCGTGCCATCAACGCGGCAATCGGTATCGCGCCCAGGTCGTCGGCGCGCACGCCGGCCAGGGCGCCGCCGTAGCGGCCGATCGGCGTGCGGATGCCATCGATCAGATAGACCTCGCTCATGCCTCGGCTCCGGCTGCCTGCTTGCCATGCGCTGCGTCGGTGCGTGCCTGCAGCGCGCGCAGCGCCTGCAGTTCCGCAGCACTGGGTGGGGTGGTCTGCGCCAGATCGGCAGCGAAGCGGATCGGCCAGCCGGTGGCCGCGCTCACCTGCTCACGGGTGCTGCCGGGATGCAGCGCGGTGACGGTGAGTTCACGGGTCACGGGATCGGGCTCCATCACGCACAGGTCGGTGACCACCACGGTGGGGCCGGCGCCGGGCAGGCCGGCACGCTGCCGCGCATCGCCACCGTCCAGATGCCCGACCGTGGTGATGAAGTCCAGCGCCGGCACGAAGCTGCGTCTGGATTGGCGAATGATGATGAACACCTGTTTGGCGCTGGCCGCGATCTCCGGCGCACCGCCCGCGCCGGGCAGCCGCGTCTTGGGCGCGCCGTACGGGCCGATCACCGTGGTGTTGAGGTTGGCATGGCGATCGATCTGCGCCGCGCCCAGGAAGCCCACGTCCACGCGCCCGCCCTGCAGCCAGTAGCGGAAGATTTCTGGCGTGGAGACCACGGTGTCGGCGGTTTCGGCCAGCTCGCCGTCGCCGATCGACAACGGCAGCACCTCCGGGCGCGCGCCGATCGGGCCGGATTCGTAGATCAGGGTGACATCCGGCGCATGCGTCAGCCGCGCCAGGTTGGCGGCGGTGGATGGCAGGCCGATGCCGACAAAGCACACCGCGCCATCGGGCAGGCGACGCGACGCCGCCACGGTCATCATCTCGTTGGTGCTGTAGTCGCTCATGCGGCCACCTGCAGCAGCGATTGCGCGTACACGCGCTGAAACGCAGCGAAATCCTCGGTGTCGAGAATGTGCGTCTGGATCCACGCCTGGAAGCGTGCACGGTCGCGCGCGATCGCATCCCAGGCCAGGTAGAAGCGGTTGTCGCGGGCGTAATAGCCGTGCGCGTACGACGGCGCTGCACCGCCGGGCACGTGGCAGACCGCATCGACCACCCAGCGCGGCAGGATGCAGGCGTTGGGCGGCGCATCCAGCGTGTCGACGATCTCTTCCACCGTCACGATCACCTTGCGCGCCGCCAGCGCGGCTTCCTTCTGCACACCCAGGATGCCCCATAACAGCACGTTGCCGCGGCGGTCGGCCTGCTGCGCATGGATGACGGTGACATCGGGCTTGACCGCCGGCGTGGTGGCCAGCGTCTCGCCGGTGTACGGGCATTGCAGGAACTTGATGCTGTCGTTGACGCGCGGCAGGTCCGAGCCGACATAACCGCGCAGCACCGCGAACGGCAGGCCAGAGGCACCGGCCACGTACGCGTTGGCCATGTCGGCATGGCTATGTTCGCGAATCTGCAGCGGCTGCGGCCACGCATGTTCGACCGCATCGCGCAGCCGGTGCAGCGAGCCGACGCCGGGATTGCCGCCCCACGAGAACCGCAATGCCGATGCACAACCGGCGCCGATCAGCTGGTCGTAGATCAGGTCCGGGGTCATGCGCACCAGGTGCAGTTCGCGCTTGCGCTGGCGGATCACCTCGTGGCCAGCCGCATGCGGAATCAGATGGGTGAAGCCTTCCATCGCCACGCAGTCGCCATCGGCGATCAGCTGGGACACCGCTTCTGAAAGGGGGACGATCTGGGCCATTGCTTCGGTCCTGCGCAGCGAGCGTGTGGTCACGTTAGGCGCAGCTGCACGGCCCGGTCAATGCGATTATCGGTGCATCAATTCGATAATCGCACAATTTCGGCGAGCAACCGACGCCCCAACATTGTCTCCGGTGTATACATAACTTCGCTTGCAAGCAGACGCCAGCGCCGGCATGCGCGTCAACTGGTCGCCAGCCGGCGCACCGCTGCCGATCCGCACCCCAGGTTGTATACAAACCCCAGGAGCCACGGTCATGTCCCAGTCCAAGCAGCTGTTTCCCCTCAATGCGTGGTACGCCGTCGCCTGGGACCACGAGATCAAGCATGCGCTGACCCCGCGCAAGGTCTGCAACCTGGATGTGGTGGTCTATCGCACCACTGCCGGGGCGGTGATCGCGCTCGAAGATGCGTGCTGGCATCGCCTGGTGCCGCTGTCGATGGGCAAGCTGCGCGGCGACGATGTGGTGTGCGGTTACCACGGGCTGGTCTACAACAGCCAGGGCCGCTGCGTGCACATGCCCTCGCAGGAGACCATCAATCCCTCCGCGTGCGTGCGCAGTTTTCCGGTGGCCGAAAAGCATCGCTACGTGTGGATCTGGCCGGGCGATCCGGCACAGGCCGACACCCGCCTGATTCCCGATCTGCACTGGGCGCACGATCCGGCCTGGGCCGGCGATGGCCGCACCATCTACGCCAAGTGCGACTACCGGCTGGTGCTGGACAACCTGATGGACCTGACCCACGAGACCTTCGTGCACGGCTCCAGCATCGGCCAGGACGAGATCGCCGAAGCGCCGTTCGAGGTGATGCATGGCGACCGCTCGGTGGTGGTGTCGCGCTGGATGCGCAACATCGACGCGCCGCCGTTCTGGGCCAGCCAGATCGCGCGCCATCTGGATTACCGCGGCAAGGTCGACCGCTGGCAGATCATCCGCTTCGAAGCGCCCGGCACCATTGCCATCGACGTCGGCGTGGCCATCGCCGGCACCGGTGCGCCGGAGGGCGACCGCAGCCAGGGCGTCAACGGATACGTGCTCAATACGATCACGCCGGAAACCGACACCACCTGTCACTACTTCTGGGCGTTCATGCGCAACTACGCGCTGCACGACCAATCGCTGACCACGCTGACCCGTGCAGGCGTCACCGGCGTGTTCGGCGAGGACGAGGCGGTGCTGGAAGCGCAGCAACGCGCCATCGACGCGCATCCGGATCACACCTTCTACAACCTCAACGTCGATGCCGGCGGGATGTGGGCGCGCCGCGTGATCGATCGGCTGATCGCCCAGGAGCAGCGCGCGCAGGAACTGTCGCTGCGCATGGTGGGCTGAGCACCGCATCGGAGGTTTCCATGTCACCCGCCACCCCGTTTCGCAGCAGTGCGGCGCAGACCACGCGCGCACTGCTGTCGCTACGCGAACTGATCCTCGACGGCACCCTGCCGGCTGGAACGCGCCTGTCCGAGCTGGCGGTGGTGCAGCGGCTGGGCATGTCGCGCACCCCCGTGCGCGCCGCGTTGCAGCGGCTGTGCGAAGAAGGTCTGGCCAGCGCACTGCCCGGCGGCGGCTATGCAGTGCAGGCCTTCAGCGAACGCGACGTGCACGATGCGATCGAACTGCGCGGTACGCTCGAAGGCCTGGCCGCGCGCATGGCGGCCGAGCGCGGGGCATCGGCCGCGGCGCTGGCCCAGGCACGCCAGTTGCTGGATACGCTCGACCGCATCGTCGGCTCGCCGTTGCACGCCATCGACTTCAGCGCGTACGTGCAGGCCAATGCGCAATTCCACGCGTTGCTGGTGGCCATGGCCGGCAGCGATGTGCTGGGCCGCGAGCTCACCCGCGTGCTGCAGCTGCCGTTCGCCTCGCCCAACAGCCTGGTCATGGCGCAGACCACCAGCGCCGAGGCGCGGCTGATCCTGACCCTGGCGCAGGACCAGCACCGCGAAGTCCTGGCCGCCATCGAAGACCGCCAGGGCGCGCGCGCTGAAGCGCTGATGCGCGAACACGCCCGGCTGGCCCATCGCAATCTGCGCCACGTGCTGCAGACCCCGGCGGCGATCACTCAGGTGCGCGGCGGCGCATTGATCGGCCGCGCCCATCCCGCCACTGCCGGCAGCAGCCGGCCCACCCCTCTGCCTGGAGTTCCCCATGCGTAAAGACACCCAGTGGCACCGCGCCCATGTGGTCAGCATTGCCGACGCCTGCGAGGGCGTGCGCGAAATCGTGCTCGATCCGGGCACCGCCGCGCGTGGCTTCGAGGTCGGCAGCCATCTGGATTTTCGCGTGCAGCTGCATGGCCGCGCCGACGTGCGCTCGTACTCGCTGGTGGGCGAGCCGCGTGCCGATGGCCACTACCAGATCGCGGTACGGCAGATGCCCGACAGCCGCGGCGGCTCGCGGCACATGTGGACGCTGCAGCCCGGCGATGTGGTGGAGATATCCCCGCCCAGCAACAACTTCGCGCTGGACGAGGGCGGCGAGGAGATCCTGCTGATCGCCGGTGGGATCGGCATCACCCCGATCATCGGTATGGCGCAGCGGCTGGCGCGCCGGCACCGCGCGTTCCGCCTGCTGTATGCCGGGCGCACGCGCCGTGCGATGGCCTATGTCGACGAACTGGAAGCGCTGCTGGGCGAGCGCCTGCAGCTGCAATGCGACGACGGCGCTGGCCCGGCGGATCTTGCCGCCGAGCTGGCGCGGCTGTCGCCCAATGCCGAGGTGTACGTGTGCGGCCCGCTCGGCATGCTCGAGGCGGTGCGCCAGCACTGGCATGCCGCCGGGCGTCCGCGCGCGCGGCTGCACTTCGAAACCTTCGGCAACAGCGGGCGGGTGCCGGCGCAGGCATTCGTGGTCAAGCTGCCCGGGCTCGGCCTGGAAGTGCCGGTGGCCGAGAACGAATCGATGCTGGATGCGCTGGCCGACGCCGGGGTCGAGCTGATCGCCGAATGCCGGCGCGGCGAATGCGGGCTGTGCGCGGTCGAGGTGCTGGACAGCGCGGCCGATATCGATCACCGCGATGTGTTCTTCAGCGACGAACAGCGCCGCGAGAACCGCAAGCTGTGCGCCTGCGTCTCGCGCGCGGTGGGCGGCAGCATCAGCATCGATACCGGCTACCGCGGCGAGCTGGGCTGAGCGCAGCCATCGACACGCTGGGGCTCGCGCAGCGCGTGTTTGCATCCTCACGCGCATGCGCGATCATCTGCGCATGGAGTCGACTCACTACAGGACGGTCCCGGCGCCGGCACTCAACCCGCGCCAGGAACAATTGGTGGCATTGGTGCGGCAGCAGGGCTTTGCCGAGGTGGAAGGGCTGGCGACGCGCTTCGAGGTGACGCCGCAGACCATCCGTCGCGATCTGACCCTGCTGTGCGATGCCGGCGTGCTGCGCCGCTATCATGGTGGCGTCAGCATGCCCTCGAGCGTGGAAAACCTGGCCTACACCGCACGCAAGGCGCTGCAGGCGCGCGAGAAACAGCACATCGCCGCGCAGGTCGCCCGCTTCATTCCCGACGATGCCTCGTTGTTCATCAACCTGGGCACCACCAACGAAGAGGTCGCGCGCGCCTTGCTGCAGCACCGCGGCCTGCGCGTGATCACCAACAACCTCAACGTGGCGGTGATGCTCAGTGCCAACCCCAGCTTCGAGGTGATTGTGGCCGGTGGCGTGGTGCGCGGGCGCGACCAGGGCGTGACCGGCGAGGCGACGGTGGAGCTGATCCGGCAGTTCAAGGTGGACTTCGGGGTGATCGGCATTTCCGGCATCGATCTGGACGGCACCTTGCTGGACTTCGACTACCAGGAAGTGCGCGTGGCCCAGGCCATCATCGAGCACTCGCGGCAGGTGCTGCTGGCCGCCGACCACAGCAAGTTCGGCCGCAACGCCATGGTGCGACTGGGCGCGATCGCCCAGGTGCATGACTGGTTCACCGACCGGCCGCCGCCGCAGGAACTGGCCGCCGTGCTGGCCGAGGCCGGCACCCGCGTGCACTTGGCTGAGCCTGGCGACGCCGGCTGAGCGAATTGTTCGTTTTTGTGCGTTTGCGGTACGGCGTGCCGATTTAATCGCCCTAATGATCCGTCCTGGCTATCGAAGTCCCGACTTCAATAGACCTAATCGCTCGTTATTCCCTTAGTTCCAAGGCCTGACGGCTCTTCACGTCCCGAGAAGGTTTGATGTTCGAATATGTTCGAACATGACAACTTGGGTTCGCCACTGGCGTACCCGGACGGAGACACCGATGGGCGAGACATACGATCTTCTGGTGATAGGCGGCGGCATCAACGGGGTCGGCATTGCCCGCGATGCGGCCGGGCGTGGCCTGTCGGTGTGCCTGTGCGAACAGGACGATCTGGCCGCGCATACCAGCAGCGCCAGCACCAAGCTCATTCACGGTGGCCTGCGCTACCTGGAGCAGTACGAGTTCGCGCTGGTCGGCAAGGCGCTGGCCGAGCGCGAGGTGTTGCTGCGGCTGGCTCCGCACATCATCTGGCCGCTGCGCTTCCTGCTGCCGCATCAACCGCACCTGCGCCCGGCCTGGATGATCCGCGCCGGTCTGTTCCTGTACGACCATCTCGGCGGCAGCAAGCGCAGCCTGCCGCGCTCGCGCCGGCTGTCGCTGCGCACGCACCCGGTGGGCCAGCCGCTGCAGGAATCGCTGCGCACCGGCTTCGTGTACTCCGATGCGTGGGTGCAGGATGCGCGGCTGGTGGTGCTTAATGCGATGGACGCCGCCAGGCGTGGCGCACAGATCCGCACCCGCACACGCTGCGTCGGTGCCTGGCGCGATGCAGGCTTCTGGTACGCCGAGCTGGAAGACCGCGACGGCCGCCGCCGCACCGTGCAGGCGCGTGCGCTGGCCAATGCGGCCGGGCCGTGGGCGGTGTCGTTCCTGGACAAGGTCGCCGCAGTGCCGCACAAGCACGCACTGCGCCTGGTCAAGGGCAGCCACATCGTGGTGCCCAAGTTGTTCGACCACGACCACGCGTACATCTTCCAGCAACCGGATCGGCGCATCGTATTCGCCATCCCGTACGAGCACGACTTCACCCTGATCGGCACCACCGACGTGGATTACCAGGCCGACCCCGCCGCGCCCAGCATCGATGCGGCCGAAGTGCAGTACCTGTGCGATGCGGTGAACCTGTATTTCCAGCAGCAGATCGCTCCCAGCGATGTGGTGTGGAGCTATAGCGGCGTGCGTCCGCTGCTGGACGACGCCGAGGACAACGCTGCCGAAGTCACCCGCGATTACCAGCTGGAAGTGCTTACCGACGGCGCACCATTGCTCAACGTGTTCGGCGGCAAGCTCACCACCTATCGCAAGCTGGCCGAAGAAGCGGTCGACCGCCTCACCCAGGCGCTGGGTGCCCGCAAGCCGGCATGGACCGCGCGCGGCGATGCATTGCCCGGCGGCGAACAACGCGATATTGCCAGCCTGCTCGAGCGCGTGCGCAACGCATACCCGTGGCTGCCGGCGCCGACCGCGCAGCGGCTGGTACGTAACTACGGCACCTGTGCGGAGCAGCTGCTGGGCCAGGCGCAGGACATCGCCGCCCTGGGCACGCACTTCGGCGCCGATCTGTACCAGGCCGAGGTGGACTACCTGCGTGCCCACGAATGGGCCGTTACCGCAGACGACATCCTGTGGCGCCGCAGCAAACTCGGCCTTCACATCGACGCGGCCGGGCGCGCACGTCTGGAGGCGTATCTGCAGACACACTCGGTCCGGCAGGCGGACGGCGTGCCGGCCTGATCGAACCACGTTGCCGGCGAGGACGGGTCGCGAGGCAACGTATCCTGGCGCATTCGCCGGCATCATCCTGAGTCACGTGGAGGGCACCCTGATGAGCATCACCGAAGACCCCTGCGCGCTAATGCGCGCATCGCACCACCCTGCCTGCGTCATCGCCATCGGCGCGAGGACGCGCGCATGAGCCGCCAACTCGTGGGTGAGTTGATTTCCGAGGCGGTGGCGATGTTCATCATCATCGCGCTCGGCGATTCGGTCGCGGCGATGTACGTCCTCTACGACCCCAGCCCGTACCAGAACGCCTACTGGGGCGTGTGCATCGCCTGGGGCCTGGCGGTGACGCTGGCGATCTATGTCACCGGCTCGGTGTCCGGCACGCATGCCAACCCGGCGGTGACGCTGGCGCTGGCGCTGTTCCGTGGTTTCTCCTGGAAGAAAGTGCTGCCGTACTGGGGCGCGCAGGTGATTGGTGCGTTCCTGGGCGCGGCCATCGTCTACCAGTTGTACGGCCCGGTCATCGACCACTACAACCAGGTGCAGCAACTCACCCGCGAAGCCGGTGGCGCCGCCGGGGTGTTCTTTACCGCACCCGGCCTTGCGGTCACGCCGATGCATGCGCTGGTTGACCAGATCATCATCACCGCGTTCCTGATCTTCGGCATCTTCGCCATCACCGAACAATTCAACGAAGCCGCGCCGACCGCAAACTCCGGCGCGCTGATGATCGGCCTGCTGGTGGCGACGCTGGGCGCGTCGATGGGCTATCTGGAAGCCTGGGCGATGAATCCGGCGCGCGACTTCGGCCCGCGCCTGTTCGCCTACCTTGCCGGTTGGGGCGAGGCCGCGTTGCCGGCCAAGGACAATTACTGGTGGATCCCCATTGTCGGCCCGTTGATCGGCGGCCCGATCGGCGCGCTCGCCTACCAGTGGCTGATCCTGCCGTTCCTGCCGGCACGCGTGCGCCATCTGCAGGGCGGCAAACCGCTCGATCCGCGCTGATCGCCCTGCTGCACGACTGA
Organism: Xanthomonas sp. NCPPB 1826; assembly: GCF_056725285.1. Classification (NCBI taxonomy): domain Bacteria; kingdom Pseudomonadati; phylum Pseudomonadota; class Gammaproteobacteria; order Lysobacterales; family Lysobacteraceae; genus Xanthomonas; species Xanthomonas sp. NCPPB 1826. The sequence goes on along the minus strand of NZ_CM161521.1, from coordinate 475,578 downwards.
CAGCACAGCGCCGCCGCCAGACAGGCTGGGTTTTATCGGCCTTTCGCGCAGCGGCGTGCACTGCCCACTTTCTCGCCGTGCGCCAGCGCCGGCATTGTTCGAGGAATCTCCGATGGAAAAGCAATACGTCCTTGCGATCGATCAAGGCACCACCAGTTCACGGGCGATGTTGTTCGATCGCAACGGCAAGGTGGCCGGCGTGGCGCAGCGCGAGTTCGGCCAGATCTTTCCGCAGCCGGGCTGGGTGGAACACAACCCGCGCGAGATCATGACCAGCGTCTACACCACGATCACCGAGCTGCTCAACAACGCGCAGATCGATGCGCGCTCGATCGCCGGTATCGGCATCACCAACCAGCGCGAGACCGCGGTGGTGTGGGACAAGGCCACCGGCCAGCCGATCTACAACGCCATCGTCTGGCAATCGCGGCAGACCAAGGACATCTGCACGCAGCTCAAGGAGGCCGGGCACGAGCAGATGGTGCGCGACAAGACCGGCCTGCTGATCGATGCGTATTTTTCCGGCACCAAGGTCAAATGGATCCTCGACCACGTCGACGGCGCCCGCGAGCGCGCGCGTAACGGCGAGCTGGCCTTCGGCACCATCGACAGCTGGCTGATCTGGAATCTCACCGGCGGCAAGGTGCATGTCACCGACTACACCAATGCCTCGCGCACGCTGATGTACAACATCCACACGCTGGAGTGGGACGCCGAGCTGTTGGCCATGCTCGACGTGCCGAAGGAAATGCTGCCGGAGGTGCGCTCGTCCAGCGAAATCTACGGCATGACCCAGACCCAGTATTTCTACGGCGAGCAGGTGCCGATCGCCGGGATCGCCGGCGACCAGCAGGCGGCGCTGTTCGGCCAGGCCTGCTTCGAGCCGGGCATGGCCAAGAACACCTATGGCACCGGCTGCTTTGCGCTGATGAATACCGGCGACAAGGCGGTTGCGTCCAAGGCCGGTCTGTTGACCACGATCGCCTGGGGCATCGACGGCAAGGTCGAATACGCGCTGGAAGGTTCGATCTTCGTCGCCGGCTCGGTCGTGCAGTGGCTGCGCGACGGCCTGCGCATGCTCGGCAAGGCCAGCGACTCGCAGGCCTATGCCGAACGTGCCGGCGACAACGACGGGGTCTATCTGGTGCCGGCCTTCGTCGGCCTGGGCGCGCCGTATTGGCGCAGCGATATCCGCGGTGCGGTGTTCGGGCTGACCCGCGGCACCACCAAGGAACATTTCGTGCGTGCGGCGGTGGAATCGATGGCCTACCAGACCCGCGACGTGTTGACTGCGATGCAGGCCGATTCGGGTATCGAGCTGAAGGAACTGCGCGCCGACGGTGGCGCGATCGCCAATGACTTCATGGCGCAGTTCCAGAGCGACATGCTCAACGTGCCGGTCCTGCGCCCGGAAGTGGCCGAAACCACCGCGCTTGGCGCCGCCTATCTGGCCGGTCTGGCGACCGGGTTCTGGAGCAGCCGCGAAGAGATCGCCAAGCAGTGGGCGGTGGATCGCCGCTTCGAGCCGACCATGGCCGACGACAAGCGCGAACAACTCTATGCCGGCTGGCAGCAGGCGGTGGAAGCGACGATGGGCTTCCGCATCAGCTGACCGCTGCGCTCAAAAGACAACGCCCGCCGTCAGGCGGGCGTTGTCGTTTCCGTCAACCACTTGCATGGTCGCTGACGAGCTGCATGGATCACGCATTGCAGGGCTGCACGCTGCAGCCCTGCAATGCAGCAGCGATTACTGGCCGCCGCTATTGGCGCGGCCGGCAATGGTGTCCGGATCCCAATGCTCCTTGATCAGGCCTTTTTCGATGCGGAACATGTCGAACCAGGTGGTGGTGTAGGTAGTGCCCGGTTTGTTCGGATTGGGCAAGGTGCGCACCGACACCAGCGTGACCAGATCGCCGTCGGCAGTGATGGCCACCAGCGGCAGTTGCACGCGCGGCTGCACCGGCGTCGGCTTCACGAAGGCAGTCAGGAAGGCAATGAACGCATCGCGGCCATTGGCCACATTCGGGTTGTGTTGGATGTAGTTCTTGTCCATGTACATCGGCGCATACTGCACCTGGCCGGCTTCGAACACGATGCGCCAGAAATCGTAGACCAGCCGCTTGTTGGCGGTTTCATACCAGGTGGAGCCGAGCAGCATCTTCTGGTGGTTGGGATTTTCCGTCACTGCGGTCTGAGCGAACGCAGCCACCGGCGCCACCAGCATGACCAGCAGCAAGGCGCGTGAGAACAGCTTATTCATGGAAGACTCCTTATGTGGAGACGGGCGCCGTGCCGGCTGGGATACCAACACGGTGCACCGTTGATTGGGGGACGACGCGCCTTGGCATACAGGGTTTTCCACGCGTCGCCGCCAGCCTAACGGCCGCGTCCGCTCGCCCGCTAGCCGCCCTGGAGTGCACCAGGGCACCTGGGGTATTGGTGGTAATCAGAAGATAACCACCGCAGTCGTTTTCTCGCGCGCGTACGAGGCATCTCGACGGCGGCCATCGCTACGCTCAATCCGGCAGCTCCACCAACGGCAACCCCGCATAGTTTTCGGCCAGTGTGGCGCGCCCGGCCTCGCTGCCCAGCAGATAATCCAGCTCTGCGGCATGAATGCGTGCGGTGAATGCGTCCTGGTCGTCGAAGGTATGCAGCAAGGTGGTCATCCACCATGAAAACCGTTCGGCCTTCCACACCCGCTGCAATGCCAGCGCCGAATACTGTTGCAGCACCGTGGTATCGCCACGCGCGTTCCAGCGCTCGAACAACTGCGCCAGCAAGCCGACATCGGCCAGCGCCAGATTCAGGCCCTTGGCGCCGGTGGGCGGCACGATATGCGCCGCATCGCCGGCCAGGAACAGGCGCCCGTACTGCATGGGTTCGGCGACGAAGCTACGCAACGGCGCAATGCTCTTTTCGATCGATGGCCCGGTGAGCAGTTGCGCAGACAAGCTGGCTGGCAGGCGCGCACGCAACTCATCCCAGAACGCCTGATCGCTCCATGCCTCTACCCGCGCATCGGCCGGTACCTGCACGTAATAGCGCGAGCGCGTCGGCGAGCGCATCGAACACAAGGCAAAGCCGCGTGGGTGCTGCGCGTAGATCAACTCATCGTGGACCGGCGAGGTGTCGGCAAGCACACCAAGCCACCCGAACGGGTACACCCGCTCGAACAGGCGCAGTCGCTCCGGCGGGATGCTGGCGCGGCTGATGCCATGGAAGCCGTCGCAGCCGACGATATAGTCGCAGTCGATACGCAGGCGCTGGCCATCGTGGGTGAATTCCACCGCAGGCGCGTCGCTGTCCACTCCGCACAGCGTCACGTCCTGCGCGCTGTAATACGTTGGCGCAGCGCTGCGCGCACGGGCCTGCATCAGATCGGCAGTGACCTCGGTCTGGCCGTAGACGGTCACGCTGCGTCCGCAGCCGCGCAGCAGATCGATACGCTCCCGCCGGCCATCCAGCGACAGTTCGAAGCCGTGATGCGGCAAGCCTTCGCGTTGCACGCGTGCGCCAACGCCTGCCCGCTGCAGCAGCGCCACGCTGCCCTGTTCCAGCACGCCGGCACGGATACGCCCCAGCACATGCTCCGGGGTCTGCCGCTCGATCACCACGGTATCGATACCTGCCCGCAGCAACAGCTCGCCTAGCAACAGGCCGGAGGGGCCGGCGCCGATGATCGCGATCTGGGTTCGCATGCAATGCTCCTGCCTCAGCCGACGGATGCAGGCCAGTGTGGGTAGCCAAGCACATGCTTTGAAGGGATGATTGCGTGCAGTGCTTGGACTTTTCGACGATGCCCACACGCGCGCACGCCACTGCCGCCGCTACTGCGGTTCCCGCCTTCGGCCTGTATGGCGAGCAGCATGCCGACACGCCGGAGCTGTTGCACTGGGAGTCGATTGCCGCACGCAGCCGGCTGCATGACTGGCGCATCGCCCCGCACCGGCACGAAGACCTGGCGCAACTGCTGTACGTGCAACGCGGGCCGGCGACGCTGCAGCTGGATGGACGCAGCCAGCGCGTGCGTGGCGCAAGCGTGATCTGGCTGCCACCGCTATGCGTGCATGGCTTCAAATTCGATCCACAGGTGCGCGGCCACATCATCACCGTATGCATGCCCTTGGTACGTATTGCCTTGAGTGCAGCGCCGCTGTTGCAGCGCGCACTGACCGTCCCGCAGGTCCTGCACGCAAGCCGCGCACGCGGATTGCTCGACGTGCTGTTCGCCAGTATTGCCGGCGATCACGCATACCGACGCATCGGCCATGAGGCCGCATTGCATGCCGCCGCAGCGCAGCTGTTGATCTGGACCGCCCGCACGGCGCTGGAGCACGCGCAGGATGCGGCTGCGGTGAGCCCGTACGCCGACCCCGCATTGCGCCATCTGCGTGGTTATCAGGCCCTGATTGACCAGCACTATCGCGCGCACTGGCCGATCTCCCGCTATGCCGAGCAGTTGGGTCTGACTCCGGGCCATCTCAACGCGTTGTGCCAGCGACTGGCCGGCGCCTCGGCACTGCAGTTACTGCAGCGCCGGATCATGCTCGAAGCACGCCGCAGCCTGCGCTACACCAGTCTGAGCGTGCAGCAGATCGCCGCCAGCCTTGGATTTTTCGACGCTGCATACTTCAGCCGCTACTTCGCACGCCATGCCGGCTGCTCGCCGACGCAATTCCGCGCTGGCGAGTAGGAGTGGCTGGTCTGGAGCTTGGCTGCAGAGCCCTTGCGATAGCTCAATCGTAGAGCGGTTGATCTGCGGCTTTGTTGTAGGGCCCTTGCCCGCCCACCATCGCAGGACACGCCGCAAGTACGTCCCTGTAGGCTCTTACGCGGCATCCATGCCGCGTAAGGTCCAGCGACGGTGAGCGGGCAAGGACCAGTTGAGATGGTCGGTGCGCAAGGTTAAGAGCAGTGCGCTTGGACATCGCGGCTAGATCAACCCCAGAGCGGCTGATCCACGGCTCGCCTGCAGCCCCGCCCCCCCGGGTCAGTTGCACCGGCCGGTCAGAACGGGTACTGCGGCACTTCGTTCTTGATGGTCAGCCATTGCCAGTGGGTGTACTGCTCCCAATCGGCCGGTCCGCCGACACTGGTGCCGTTGCCCGACGCGCCGGTCCCGCCGAAGGGATTGATGACTTCATCGGCCACGGTCTGATCGTTGATGTGCAGCAGGCCGGTGTGCAGCTTGTCGCCCAGGCGCATCGCGCGCGACACCGACGCCGACAGGATGCCCGCAGCCAGACCATACTCGCCATGGTTGGCAAGTTCTGCGGCTTCGTCGTCGGTATCGAACACGGTGATGTTGATCACCGGGCCAAAGACTTCTTCGTCAAATGCACGCATGCCCGGACGCACGTTGGACAGCACCGTCGGTGCATAGAACAGGCCTTGGTTGCTGGCGCCGGCCTCCACCACCGCACCGGCGGCGACGCTGTCGTCCACGATATCGATCACCCGCTGCAGCTGGCGCTGGTCGATGATCGGGCCCAGTGCCACGGTGCCGCTGACTGGGTCGCCGACCGGCAGATGCCTGGCTTTTTCGGCCAGCCGCTGCGTGAATGCATCGGCGATCCCGCGCTGGACCAGCACGCGGCCGGTGGCCATGCAAATCTGTCCCTGATGCATGTAGGCGCCGAATGCCACTGCAGAGGCGGCCTTGTCCAGATCCGCGTCGTCGAGCACGATCACTGCATTGTTGCCGCCCAACTCCAGCGACACCTTCTTCAAATGCCGGCCAGCGATCTCGCCGATGCGCCGCCCGGCCGCGGTGGAACCGGTGAAGGCAATCATCGGGATATCCGGCGATTCGACCAGCGCCTGCCCGATGGCGGCATCGCCATGCAGTACATGCAGCAGTCCCTTCGGCAGGCCCGCTTCTTCCAGCACCTGCGCGATGATCACGCCACCGGTATACGGCGTGCGCGGGTCGGGCTTGAGCACCACTGCATTGCCCATCGCCAGCGCCGGGGCGACCGAGCGCAGCGACAGGATCAACGGGAAATTGAACGGGGAAATCACTGCGATCACCCCCAGCGGCAGATGCCGCGCCAGGCTGAGCTGACCGGCGCCCGTCGGTAGCACCTGGCCGACCGCCTGCAGCGGCAGCGCCGCAGACTGCTGGTAGATCACCACCGATTCGTTCACTTCGCGCTGGGCCTTGGGCAGGATGCCGCCGGTTTCGCGCGCGATCAGCAGCGCCGCTTCGGCACTGCGCGCTTCCATCAGCTGCGCGGCACGGTGAAACACCGCAGCGCGCTCACGCGGCGCAGTGGCTGCCCAGGCACGCTGCGCTTTCTTGGCCAGCGCCACGGCAGCGGCGACATCGGCCAGGTCGGCCTTGCCGACTTCGTGCAGCAGCGTGCCGGTGGCCGGTTCGATGATCTGCACGGTGCCGCCGTTGCCGGGCACCCAGTCGCCATTGAAGATGCAGCCATGCCACGCCGAAGCGGCGCTTGCGGCAATGGCGGTATTGGGGAGAGCGTTCATGGTCTAGCCTCCTGCTGAGGGGGTGGTGTTACAGAGTGGTGGACGCCAGCCCGCCATCGACCGGCAGGGTGATGCCGTTGATCCAGCGCGCCGCATCGGAGGCGAGAAACACGATGGCCTCCGCCACCTCGTCGGCATACGCCGGCCGCGTCATGCGCTTGGCATCTTCCTTGACGCGCTCCTCGCCGAGCATGGTGACGAAATCGCCAAGAATCGGCGTAAACACCGGCCCCGGCGAGACGTTGTTGACGCGCACGCCGTGCTCGGCGAACCAGGGCCGCGACTGCAGCAGCGTCCACACGATCAGCGCTTCCTTGAAGTACTGGTAGCAGGTGTCGTGCGCCACCGGATGCGCCTGCAGCCATGCATGACCAGACGCAAAGCTGTCGGTGGCGGCCAGTTGCTTGTGCAGTTCCAGGCGCTGCGGCCACTCGGCGCCCAGGATGGAAGCCACATTGATGATGGAACCACCGGGCGTCATGCGCGGCAGCAGCGCCTGGCTCAAATGGCGCAGGCCCAGATAGTTGACGCGCGCCACCACCTCCAACGGCGCGGTACCGGGGACGCCAGCCACATTGGCCAGCGCATCGATACGCGCCGGCAAGGCCTGCACCAGCGCATCGATGGATGCCGGATCGCCAAGATCAGCTTGGTGGAACCCGTGCAGCGACATCTGCACCGGCGTGCGATCGACGCCGATCACCGTGGCGCCATGGAAACGGGCCAGACGCGCGACTTCGGCACCGATGCCCGATGCCACGCCGGTGACCACGATCGTCTTGTTCTGCAAATTCATTGCCACTCTCCGAAGAGGCCGGATGTACCGGCGCTAGAACACATGGACGTACTGCAGGTTGACGTTGTTGCCGGAGGCGGCGTTCTTGACCTCCACCGGCAGATACACATTGGCGAACAGCATGTTGTTGGCATCCATCCGCCATACGCCACCGGGACCCGCATAGAACACGCTCTGGCGGGTGTCGGCCACGCGCTGCCCATTGGTGCGGTTGTCGCGGAACTGGGTGAGGTAATAGGCATTCACGCCAAGCCGGATGTCGGGTACCACTTCCCAGGAGGTGGCGAAGTTGATCCAGCCCGCGTCGCCGGCCTGGCCGTTGCGGAACTCGAAGCCCGGCGGCAGGTTCGGGCGCCGCTCGCTGCGGAAGTTGTTGATGTAGTTGATGCGTGCGCTGACTTCCCAGTTGGGGGTCGGGAACACGGTGAACGCATATTGCGGCACCAGCGACCAGTAGCCGGCGCCCTGATTGAGGTCGCGATCGCGGTCGAACTTGCCGATCGGCGCGATCGCATCGATTTCGAAGCGCTGCGAAAATACCGGCCTGCCATTGCGGATCACCGGCAGCATCTGCAGATACGGGCCGAAGGTCAGGTCACCCACGCCGGCGCCGTTGTCGCGCAAGCTGGCAATGCTGTTGCGCCCGAACGAGGCATCCAGATTGATCAGCGGCAGCAGCGTGTTGATGCCCACTGCGCCGCCGAAGAGCTTGTACGGGGTGACATAGGCGACCTGGGTCAGCAGCAGGGTGGAATCGATGCGTGGGCGGTCGAACACCAGTACGTCGTCGCCGCGGGAATCCTTGATCGCGTCCAGTGAGCTCTGGCGCAGATAGGTGATCACCGCCCAGCCGGGCGTGGTGCGGGTGAAACCGTCCAGATAGCTGGTGCCGCCGGTATTGATGCCGTTGGTCAGCGTCGTACTCTGCGGCAGGTTCTGTGCGCCGGCCGTGCCGGCAGCAAATAGCGACAGCATGCCAAGCGCTGCGCGGCGCAGTGCCGACGCGCGGGAAGACAACCCAGACAGGACCGACACGCCGGCAACGGCGCGTGCGCAGGTCAAAGGGAAAGCTGGCCGTGCGCCTGCACGGCAACGGCGGATTACGCGGTGTCCAGACGGTCCAGCCGGTCGAGTGCGCGCAGCAACGGCGCCTCGCTGCTGCCCAGCACCACGCTGAGCTGCTGTTCCATGCGCAGCACTTCGGCCTCGGCAGCGCTCAGCAGGGTCACGCCGGCGCTGGTCAGCGACAGATGCTGCATGCGTCGGTCCTGGCGTCCCCGCACCTGCCGCAGCAGGCGGCGCTTGACCAGGCGTGCCACCACGATCGCCAGGTTGGGCGCCGACACGTGCAGCACGTCGCCGATCTGGCGCTGGTTGATGCCCGGGTTGCCGTCCACCAGCATCAGCAACGAGAAGTCGACCGGCTTGAGGTCGAACGCAGCCACGCAGTCCTGAAACATCCGCCGCACCAGCAACTCGGTGCGGGTGATGCGGTAGCCCAGCAGCCGCAGCAGGCGTGCCTGATCCACCGTTGTGACGGCATCCGGCAGCGGTACGGCAGTGGCAGTGACGGACATGACGGTTCTCGCAGCGAAGACGACAGGCGGACCGGTGCGCGCAGCGCTCACCGCCCGCAACGCCGATCCGCGGCGTGAGCTGCATTGTAGACGCGCGCAGGCATGCCGATGTGGGCGTGGCCGCCAACCGCGTGGCACCGGCGTGCAGGCAGGTCGCCACAGGCTGGTGCCAGTCCAGCGCCAGCACGTGGCGGCCGCATGCGGCGGCACGCAGGTGTGGGAAGCGACGGTCATCCAGGCACGGCTGCGACATGGGATCCGGGGTCGGCAAGTGATTGCGTTCCGGAATAGTTATGGATCATAACTACATTGCCAAGCTGCAGCGCAGCATGGTCGCGCTCGCCAGGCTGACCAGGCGGGCCGATAGGCCTGGCGGGCATGGTGGCAACCGCCTGTGACAGGCACGCCGGGCACAGGTGTGCGCGGCATGCCGGGCCTGGCAGCGGTGGTGGCAATCACGACGGCAAGGCTGCGGCCGTCGCCGGACGACGGCTGCGGACCCAGACCACTCGCCCAGCGCATCTCCGCACCGGCTAGGCCGGGTGCACATGTGCGGCCTGTGGCCAGCGGGTTACGGGTTACGGGTTACGGCAGCCAGAGCTTCTCGAGATCGCGGAAGCCCCAGTCCGAGGGGCTTTCCATCTGCGCGATGCGGTCCTGGCAGTCCGGGCGCGACAGGTCGATGTCCTGCACCAGCACATGGCTGCGCAGCTTGGCCGAATAGAACACGCGCACCTTGGGCTTGAGCAGTGCATCGGGGGTCTGCTCGATCACCACCGCCAGTTTCTGCGACTCCAGCCGCACCAACGAGCCGACCGGATAAATCCCCAGCCGGCGCACGAAGGCCTGGAACACCACCGGGTCGAAGTGCCCCTGCCACGACGCCATGCGCTTGAGCGATTCGGCCGGATCCCAGCCGCGCTTGTAGGGGCGGTCCGAGCTGATGGCGTCGTACACATCGCACACCGCGCCCATCCGCGACATCAGCGCGATGTTCTCGCCCGCCAAGCGGTTCGGGTAGCCGCTGCCGTCCATTTTCTCGTGGTGGTGCAACGCGATCTCCAGCACCACCGCGTTCTGCACCCCGCCAGCCAGCAGCAGGCGATGACCGTCCAGCGGGTGCTGGCGCATGATCGCCATCTCTTCGTCGGTGAGCTTGCCGGGCTTGTTGAGGATGTCCAGCGGCGTCACCGCCTTGCCCATGTCGTGCAGCAGGCCGCCCATGGCCGCCTCGACGACCTGCCCTTCGGGCAGACCGAGCTGGCGCGCCAGCCCGCTCATCAGGCCGGCCACCGCCATCGAATGCAAATAGGTGTAGTCGTCGGCGGTCTTGAGCCTTGCCACGCTGATCAAGGCCTGCGGATGCCGCAGGACCGAATCGTTGATGGCTTCCACCAGCGGCATCGCCGCCTCGGTGTCGACGGTGCGGCCAAGCCGCACATCGCGGAACATCGCCTCGACCGTATCGCGGCCGTCTTCGAAGATCTTGCGTGCGCGCACCACTTCGGACTCGATGCCGACCTGCGCGGTGACGCTATTGGTCCGTGCGGTGCGCGTGGTGGTGGCCGGCTCGGGGGGGTCCGGTGCCGGCGGCGGCGGTTGCTCCGGCTCAGGCTGCGGATCGGGCGCGTCCGGCGCCGCCGTGTCCAGGTCCAGGCCACGCGCGGTATCGATCACCAGTTGCTCGATCCGGCTGCCATGGATCTTCTCCACGTCGTCCGAATCGACCAGGAACGAGGTCTTCCAGAACGGGTGGTGCACCCACGCGCCCAGCAGCTTGTAGACATACATGCCGGGGCGGAGTTGGTCTGAATCGATGGTTCTGAGCATGCCGGCGCTGATCTGCAAATGGTCCGCGGAAGAGCCCGCCACGACGATGGAGGGTCTGTCGGGTTATCGGCAGTGCGCAGGATTTCTTTGGTCCGGTAGAACTCGCTCGCGCCGCGCGGCGACCGCTGGCTGAGCAGTTCAGCGCGCCGGCAGGCGCATGCCCAGCACGGCGATGGCCGCGAGCAGCAGCGGCACGCTGCAGGCCAGGTACAGGGCCGCCGGCGACCAGCCCGCATCCACCAGCACGCCCACGCACAGCGGCGAGGCGATCGCACCGAAGCGGCCCACCCCGATCGCCCAGCCCATGCCGGTGGAACGCACCGCCGCCGTGAAGACCACCGGCGCCACCGCATACAGCCCGGCGATGGCGGCAAACAGCACCGCGCCGCTCAGCACCGCAATGACGAACGCCCAACCCAGCACCGTGCTGTACCAGCCAAAGGCCAGCAGCGCCAGCGCCGACAGCCCCAGCACACCGGCGGTCAGCCACGACAGCCGCGCACGCGCGGCCAGCGCGCTGAAGATCGCACCGCCGGCGATCCCGCCCAGATTCAACAACACGCCACCGGTGACGCCCTGCTCTGCCGACAAGCCGGCCACGACCAGCAGCTTCGGAGTCCAGCTGAGCACGAAATAGAACGCAAACATCAGCAGAAAGAACGCCAGCGCGATCAACAGCGACTGCCGCCGCAATGCCGGCACGAACAGGGCCGCATAGCCCCGCGCCCGATCGGAGCCATGCGGCGGTGGTGACGGCAGTACCGCTTGCGGCGGCATGCCCATGCGCGCAAGCACCGCATTGAAGCGTGCGCCTGCGTTGGGTGGGCGACGCGCGATCAGAAATTCCAACGACTCGGGCAAGAACGCCAGCACCAAGGGCACACACAGCAGCGACCCGAGCGCGCCGAGCACGAACACCGCGTGCCAGGACCAGTGCTGCAACAGCAGTGCTGCGATCGCGCCGCCCAGCGTCGCGCCGATCGGATAACCGGTGGCCTGCAGCGCCAGTGCCGTGCTGCGCCACTGGGCGGTGGAATATTCGGCAGCGATGACCGCAACGCAGGCCAGCATGCCGCCGATGCCGATCCCGGTAAATGCACGCAACGCGCCGAGTTGCCACACCCCGGTGGCCAGCGCCGACGCGCCCATGCCCATGGTCAAGATCGCCAGGCATACCAGGATCGTCGCGCGCCGCCCGATGCGGTCGGCCAGCGGCGCCAGCAGCAACGACCCCACCGCCATGCCGACCAGGCCGGCACTGAACAAGGCCCCGAGCAGCTTGCCCGACAACTGCCACTGCGCCGACACATGCGGGGCGGTGAAGGCCATCGCCATCACATCGAAGCCATCGAGCATGGTCAGCAACACGCACACCGCCACCGCCCTCCACTGAAACGGCGTCATGCGTTGCAGTACGAAGGGTGCAGGTGTCGCGGCGCTCTGGGTCATCGGGTGATCCTGGTTAGGGAGGGCAGCTGCATTGGCAACCTCACGCATGGCCATGCGCTCACGCAGCGCCGCCACGACGAAGACGCAAGCACGCTGGACGCTGCGACGGCCTTCGACAGCGCAGCGGCACTGCAACGCGGCAACGACAGTCGGGTGTTGCAATGTCACCGGCACGCTAGTCCGATCGCAGAGCGCGTTCAAGACAGCGACCTGCACGGGTGTGCGCTTATCGAACAAGCCGGCAGCGCGCTTCGCTTATCCCTCCACGCATTCGTTGAGCTGTCTGCGCAGCGGCATCTGCGGTGTGCGCCTTGCCTGCACGGAAACGATCGACCTCGCATGCGGCGCTGCAGCGCGTGACTTGAGTGCGATCAGACCTGGCGACCCTCACGTTCGTCTGGTCAGGCTTGCAAAGCGCAGTGCCGCACTCGTGGTGCAGGCATGGATGCAACGTTGCTGGCAGCGAGGTTGAACGACGCGACATGCGCATGACTGCACACCGCGACGCGCACCTCGATCCGTTCGAAGCGGCAGCGAATGTGCAGGCGCAGCCTCACACGCCCTGGCGCCAGCTGTTCCAACACGCTGCGCCGCTGCATCAGGCACGTCCGCAGCCAGATCGATCCACTGCCGCACCAGCGCTTTCCGCATGCCGACGCTCGCCCGCTATCATGCAGGCCGTGCCGCACCGGGCGACACGCCGACATGCCGGAGATCATCGTGACCCCAATTCGCTCGTTCCTGGAACACACCCCGCAACTGGGCGCACGCGTCTATGTCGATCCTGCCTGCACCATCATCGGCAAGGTGAGCCTGGGCGATGACGTGTCGGTGTGGCCGGGCACGGTGATTCGCGGCGACGTCAATCATGTACAGATCGGCGCACGCACCAACGTGCAGGACGGCACCATCATCCACGTCAGTCACCACAGCCCGTTCAACAAGGCCGGCTACCCGACCGTGATCGGCGCCGACGTCACGGTCGGCCACGGCACCATCCTGCATGCCTGCACCATCGAAGACCTGTGCCTGATCGGCATGGGTGCCTGCGTGCTCGACGGCGCCACCGTCAAGCGCTACGGCTTTGTCGGCGCCGGGGCGGTCGTCGGCCCGGGCAAGATCGTCGGCGAAGGCGAGTTGTGGCTGGGCAATCCCGCACGGCTGGCCCGCACGCTCAGCGACAAGGAAATCGAAAGCCTGCATTACTCCGCACAGCATTATGTGCGGCTCAAGGACCAGTACCTGGGCACCGTCGGCACCGGCTGAGCCGTTGTCCGCCCTACGCAGGCATGGCAAGATCGGCGCCCTGCGGCGTGGGGACGCTGCCCTCGAATGGATTCGACCCGATGCATACGCGTTTTGCCCTGGGCAGCCTGCTGGCCGCCTGCCTGCTGATCGCAAGCCCGTCGCTGCTGGCCATTCCAGCCGACGCCGTCGACGAAGCGCAGGTGCTGTCTGCCCTGCAGTACCGCGACGGCCACATCGACGTGCCGCAAGCCAAGGCGCACTTCGATCTGGACCCGGCGTTCCGCTACCTGGACAAGGCCGACACGCGCCGCGTGCTCGAGCAGCTGTGGGGCAACCCGCCCGACGACAGCGTGCTGGGCATGATCGTGCCGCGCACACCCGCGCTGGATGCGCCGGGTGGCTGGGCAGTGGTGGTGACCTATGCCGACGACGGTTATGTGTCCGACGAGGATGCCGCCAAGATCGATTACAGCGAGCTGCTGGCCGACATGCAGAAGGGCACCGCCGAAGACAACGCCGCGCGCCGCGAGCAGGGCTACGGCACCGTCGACTTGCTCGGCTGGGCGGTGCCGCCGCGGTACGACGCCGGCAGCAAGAAGCTCTACTGGGCCAAGGAACTGCGCTTCGATGGCGCCCAGCAGCACACGCTCAACTACGATATCCGCGTGCTGGGCCGCAGCGGCTACCTCAGCCTCAATGCCGTCGCCGGCATGGACCAGCTCGAACAGGTCCGCCAGGGCATGCAGCAATTGCTGCCGATGACCGAATTCGACCAGGGCGCGCGCTATGCCGACCACAACCCGTCCACCGACAAGATCGCCAGCTATGGGCTGGCCGGCCTGATCGGCGGTGGCCTGGCGGCCAAGGCCGGGCTGTTCGCCAAGCTGGGCCTGTTGCTGGCCAAGGGCTGGAAGCTGGTGCTGTTGGGCGTGTTTGCCGTGGGTACCGGCATCAAGCGGGTCTTCTCCCGCAAGGCGCAGGGCACCGGCAGCTGAGGCGTGCCGCGGCTCACGGCCGCGTGGCGTGTTCCAGTGCCGTCAACGTGGCCAGCGCCTGCGCGCGCGATGCGCCGCACATGTCCTCGGACGGACGCAGGCTGGCGCACACCGCCGGCCGCGTCGGCAACCCGAACAGGCGACAACGGCCCTGGCCGTCGAGCTGCACGCAGGGCACGCCCGCCGGCTTGCCTTGCGGCATGCCGGGGATGGCCGAACTGATCGACGGCGCGATGCAGCAGGCCGCGCAGCCGGCGCGGCACGGGATGTTCTTGCGCATGCCGCCAGTGTAAACCGCCGCCACCTGCCGCCAGCGGCAGCGTGGCTAGCGCGGCGGGATGTAGCTGGACAGGCGCACGTCGAAAAAGGCCTGTACGGCAGCGAGATTGCTCTTGGCCTGGATGTCCGCGCCCACGTCGCGGCTCATGCCGAGCACGTCGTCATCCGGCCAACCGGGGCCGAAACACCATTGCGTGCTGGGGATATTGTTCGCCTGCAGATGGGCCAACATCCGCATGGTGGCGACCTCCGCGCTGCGGTTGCCGGCAGGGTAGCCGTGCTCGCCGAGATAACCGCGCTTGCCGGCATCCCGCAGGGCGTCGATGAAGGGCGTCACCATCGTGATGCCGGTATCGGGCTGGATCACTTCGTTGCGCCCTCCCGGTCCGACCCAGTTGCCGCCGCCAGCCCCGTTGTTGTCCAGATAGTTGTGCGCTTCGTAGACGATGCGGTTGTAGGGATCGAGGATGTCGAACAGGCCCATCGAATCCTTCTGCCAGAGCCGGGCACTGGCATAGCCGTTGCCGCACACGAACACGAAGTGGTCGCGGTCGCGATCGATGATGGCCTTGCAGCACGCAGTGGCAGTGTTCTGCCAGTGCGTTGCCATCGACAGCACGCTGCCGTCGGCGGCGCGCTCGTCGCCCTGATAGGGCTCGTTCATCACGCCCCAGCCGAACACCGCCGGGTGCTGCCGGAACCGGTTGACGATGCGTGCCCACAGGTCGGGCAGGCCGGACGCGTTGTAGAGCGTGCACCCCGGCGTGCCGATCACGCGGTATTCGTACAGCTTGAGCAGCCCGTCGCGGCGATCGAAATAGCCCTGGTAGCCGAAATTGCGCAGCGGATAGGTGTCGGCCCAGACCGCGGCGGCCGCCGGGTCGTCGATACGGTTGCCGCGCGCATCCACAAGCGTGCCGCTGGCGTCGCGCCGATAGCCCGACTTGACGGCCACCCGCTGCGGCAGGCGCATGTAGTCGTGCAGCTCCACGATGGCGCGCTTGCCGCGGGCGGCGATGTGGTCCAGCGCATCCTGGACTTGGCTGCAGTAGGTCTCGTTCAAGGCCAGCCCCTGCCCCCGCGTGAAGCGCGCGGCGGTGGTCGGCAGCCGGAACAGCGGGCAAGCCCCGGCGGCGGCCACGTGCTGTGCGGTAATGGCGCGATAGTGGGTGCCGATCTCGGCATTCTCCACATAGCTGTTGGAGGCCAGGCCCGACAGGTTCAGGCCCGCGAACGGCAGGGTGGCGCTCTGCGCAGCCGCGCGGCCGCCCCACCCGAGGCCGGCCAGTGCCACCGCGCCGGCTGCGCCCTGCAGCACGCGACGGCGGGTGATCCCGGCTGCTGCTGCCGGCCTCTGGTCGATGGGATGCGGGGCTGCCGCCGCCGTGCGGCGTGGGTGTGGATGGTCGGACATGGGCGCCTCCTGCGGTGCCGTTGGTGGAGATCCTTGGCGGTGGTGCTCCCCTCTGCCGCACCGGTCTGACGGCGATGGTGCCGGTGTGGCAACGGCGCAATCTGCGCTCCGGTTTGCACTCCGGGCACTGCCTGCAACCCCGCATACGTTTACATCGCATTACATGCCACGCCGACCAGCGGGCGCCGCGTGCGGGAGGCGCGTGTTCGCGCGCCGTGCCGGCGAACGCTCCGGCGCCGCCTGTGCGATGCGCGCGGCCCGCGCCCTCCCCCACCGCCACGGCGTGCCCTGGCCCGCGTGCTACCGTGCCGGATCACCGGATCACCGGAGCGCGCCGCGACCGTTGCAGCAGCAACAGTCACGACGCGCTCTAATTGCCAGCCACCGCTCGCCAATCAGCCGTCGAATTCGCCATGCCCGAGTACCGCTCCAAGACCTCCACCCACGGCCGCAACATGGCCGGTGCCCGCGCACTATGGCGCGCCACCGGCATGAAGGATGGGGACTTCCACAAGCCCATCATCGCCATCGCCAACTCGTTCACGCAGTTCGTGCCCGGGCACGTGCATCTGAAGGATCTCGGCCAGCTGGTCGCGCGCGAGATCGAACGCGTCGGCGGCGTGGCCAAGGAGTTCGACACCATCGCCGTGGACGACGGCATCGCCATGGGTCACGACGGCATGCTGTATTCGCTGCCCAGCCGCGAGATCATCGCCGACTCGGTCGAATACATGGTCAACGCGCATTGCGCCGACGCGCTGGTATGCATTTCCAACTGCGACAAGATCACCCCCGGCATGTTGATGGCCGCGCTGCGGCTCAACATCCCCACCGTGTTCGTCTCCGGCGGGCCGATGGAAGCCGGCAAGACCAAGCTGGCCGAACACAAGCTCGATCTGATCGACGCGATGGTGATCGCCGCCGACGACAGCGCCTCCGACGAAAAGGTGGCCGAGTTCGAACGCAGCGCCTGCCCCACCTGCGGCTCGTGCTCGGGCATGTTCACCGCCAACTCGATGAACTGCCTCACCGAAGCGCTGGGCCTGTCGCTGCCGGGCAACGGCACCGTGGTGGCCACGCACGCCGACCGCGAGCAGCTGTTCCTGCGCGCCGGACGCGTGGCGGTGGAGCTGTGCCACCGCTGGTATGGCGGCGAAGACCCTACCGCCCTGCCGCGCGGTATCGCCACCTTCGAAGCGTTCGAGAATGCGATGACGCTGGATATCGCCATGGGCGGCTCGACTAACACCATCCTGCATCTGCTCGCCGCCGCGCAGGAAGGCGACGTGCCGTTCGGCATGCGCGATATCGACCGTCTGTCCAAGCGCGTGCCGCAGCTGTGCAAGGTCGCCCCGAACACGCCCAAGTACCACATCGAAGACGTGCATCGCGCAGGCGGCATCATGGCCATCCTCGGCGAACTCGCACGCGGCGGCCTGCTGCACACCAACGCGGCCACGGTGCACGCACGCACGCTGGCCGACGCCATCGCGCAATGGGATGTCACCCAGACCGACGCAGAGGCCGTGCACACGTTCTACAAGGCCGGCCCGGCCGGCATCCCCACGCAGATTGCCTTCAGCCAGGCCACGCGCTGGGACAGCCTGGACACCGATCGCAGCGAAGGCTGCATCCGCGATGTCGCGCATGCGTTCTCGCAGGAGGGCGGCCTGGCCGTGCTGTACGGCAATATCGCCCGCGACGGCTGCGTGGTGAAGACCGCAGGCGTGGACGAATCCATCCACGTGTTCGAAGGCAATGTGCGCGTCTTTGAGAGCCAGGATTCGGCGGTCAAGGGCATTCTGGCCGACGAAGTGAAAGCCGGCGACATCGTGGTGATCCGCTACGAAGGCCCCAAGGGTGGCCCCGGCATGCAGGAAATGCTCTACCCCACCAGCTATCTCAAATCCAAGGGCCTGGGCAAGCAATGCGCCCTGCTCACCGACGGCCGTTTTTCCGGCGGCACCTCGGGCCTGTCGATCGGCCACGCCTCGCCGGAAGCCGCCGCAGGCGGTGCGATCGGCCTGGTGCGCGACGGCGACAAGATCCTGATCGATATCCCCAACCGCTCGATCAATCTGCTGATCTCGGACGAGGAACTTGCTCTTCGTCGCGCAGAGCAGGATGCCAAGGGCTGGAAGCCGGTGGAAGTGCGCCCACGCAAGGTCACCACAGCGTTGAAGGCGTATGCGCTGCTGGCGACCAGTGCGGATAAGGGTGCGGTGCGGGATAAGGCATTACTGGACGGCTGAGCTGTTGCAGCGTTGCACCGGCGGCGGCACCCGTCGCCGCATGCGTGAAACGCACCGGCAGCGGAGCGGCGCTTGCGAGCCAACGCGGCAAGCGCCTATCACCGGCATGGCAGCCTCACTCGTCGCCGACCACGCAGCCGAGCCCATCCAGCGGACTGCGTACCGCAGACGCACCGCGGCCCAGGACATGCGTATAGATCTGCGTGGTGGCCACGTCCTTGTGACCCAACAGCTCCTGCACCGTGCGGATGTCGTGGTCAGCCTCCAGCAGATGCGTGGCGAACGAATGCCGCAACGTGTGGCAGGTGGCAGGCTTGGCGATGCCGGCACGCCGTCGCGCCACTTGCACCGCACGCTGCAGGACTTCCTCGGACACGTGATGGCGACCGACCCGGCCACTGCGCGGATTGCGCGACTGGCGCGCAGACGGAAACAGGTATTGCCACCCCGGCTCGGCGTCGGCATTGGGATACTTGCGTGCCAGGGCATGCGGCAGGAAGACCCGTCCGGTACCGGCCGCCAGATCGGCGGCATGCACCACCAGCGCCCGTTCGTGTTGCCGTTGCAGCGCCTCTCGCAGGCTGAGCGGTAACGGCACCCGGCGGTCCTTGCCGCCTTTGCCATCGCGCACCACGATCTCGCCGCGCGCGGCATCCACATCCTTGACGCGCAGCCGCAGGCATTCTATCAACCGCATCCCGCTGCCATATAACAGGCTGGCCATCAACCAACACGGACCTTCCAGCGCTGCCAGCAGCCGTGCAACTTCCTCGCGCGCGAGCACCACCGGAATGCGCCTGGGCCGCTTGGCGCGCACCAGGTTCTCCATCCACGGCAGCTCGATGCGCAAAACCTCGCGATAGAGAAATAACAGCGCCGCCAACGCCTGGTTCTGCGTGCCCGCAGACACCTGCCCATCGGTGGCCAGCCGCGTCAGGAACGCCTCGACCTCCGCCTGCCCCATCTGCGCCGGATGACGCTTGCCGCTGGCCAGGATGAAGCGCCGTATCCAGCTCAGATACGCCTGCTCGGTGCGCAGGCTGTAGTGCTTTACGCGCAGGCGGTCGCGCACCTGATCGAGCAGCCGGACCGGTGGACACGCTGTTACGCCGTCGTTTTTATAGGTGTATTTCATACTCCTGCGTCCTTGCTGGATAACGCGACAAGCATCCGCATGGTCGTGCCCGCTTACTATCGTGCGATCCCTTGACTGGGGATAAGGGTTACCCCGTTCACAAAGCACTCGCGATCGAAGATACTCGCCACAACACCGCGTTTCGGCGGTCCAATAGTAGTTAGCCGCTCATGGTGCCTTCCAACATCCTGTTCCGCACCTTCTTCATAAAGGCTGAGCAATACGGCACAGCTTTTACGCTTGAAGTAGGCGGGGAAGAGTTCTTGGTGACCGCCCGGCACCTGCTTGATCGGTCCAAAGCAGATATACAGATTCAGCTCTTTCACAGCGAACGCTGGCACTCACTGCCAGCTAGAGTGATAGGACACGGAAAGGGCGAGGTAGACATCTCTGTGCTCAAGCTTGAGCATCGACTTAGCCGGGCCGAGCTGGCCGTAACTCCTACAATCGCAGGGCTAGTGCTAGGACAAGACGTGTACTTCCTCGGCTTTCCCTACAAGTTGTGGAGCAATGTTGGGGATCTTCTGGGAGGCATGCCTTGCGCTTATGCCAAGAAGGGCACCGTTTCTGCCTACCAACTACATGATCCACAGGTCCTACACATAGATGCAATCAACAACGAGGGCTTCTCTGGTGGCCCACTATTTTTCTACTCTCACCAAAGTCCCACCGAGGTTCGTGTAGCAGGCGTGGTTTCAAAGTTCCGCATTGAGCACGAGCAAGTTCTAGACGCTAAAGGCGAGCCAACTGCTATGACTGTTCCTTACAACACTGGATTTCTAGTCGCATATGGAGCAAAACACATCCTTGGCCTCATCGAGGGCGGAGAGCGCGGCTAACAATTCATTCAAGCCGAACCGGCTTCGCCGGTCGGCTTAATTCAGGCGTTAGGCCTTACAGGAGATGATCAATGGAAGTCACTATCGGCAAGCAGCCAATCAACGGGAAAATGAACGTCATTGTTAGCCTCCATGAAGAGATCGACGGGAAGGGATTTGACATCGATCTGAGCATTTGGGTTGATGATTCAGACTCCCGTGCCGAGCTTTCCAAGCGGGCTCGCAATGTTGCGACAAGTCAATTAAAGCACGCGCTATTGGCCCTTGAGAACGGAGATCAATAACAATCAATTCGAATATTTATTTTTTGATCATGGCGCCCCCTTTTGGGATAAGGCCTAACAATTTATTCAAGCCGAACCCGCTTCGCGGGTCGGCTTAATTCAGGCGTTAGCCGTCAGGAGAGATCACGGTGCCCGAACCATTAACCATCGCAGGCGCAGGGCTCGCGATTCTAGGATCGAAGGACATTCTAAATAAGCTGCTAGGACCGAGCGCAGACTATCTTGGCGCAAAGACGGCCGGCTTAGTTGAGAAATGCGATATCAATCTCGACGGAATTTTCTCCAAAGCGTACAAGAAGCTTGGTGAGAGAGCAGATGAAGCAGGTAGCGTCAATCCGCGCGTCTTGAAACACGTGGTCGACGAGGGAAGATTCGTCGAAGATGAGCTAGTTGCAGAATATTATGGCGGCCTTCTGGCAAGCTCAAAGACAAACGATGGACTAGATGATCGGGGTCTGCCGCACTTGACTCGCGTCAAAGCGATGTCGGTTTACCAGATTCGGCTTCACTTCTTTATTTACCACTCGATCTTGCGGATATTCGCTAACAATCCGGCGAATATTGGCGTGCAAGAAGAGCGCAGAAAGCTACGCTTGTATTGTCCCTACACAGGAGTTACTTCCGCGCTTCTCACGCAGCCAGCTGAAGCAACTAGATTCCATAGCATATTCACTCATTCAATCAACGGTCTCTATTCGCACGGCCTCATAGACAACTTTTCTTATGGCCCGGCCGAACACCTACAAAAGGCTTTCAAGGGTGCGACGACCCCTGGCTTTATCGTTGCACCGACCTTCGCTGGAACTGAGTTGTTCTTATGGGCAATAGGGGCGAAAGATCCCGATGCTCATAGTTTCTTTTCACAAGACGTCAATTTGATAGACAGCCCTCTACCAATGCTCCAGTCTGCCTTAGCCGTGCAGGATCCGGGCTAACAATCCATTCAAGCCGAGCTGGCTTCGCCAGTCGGCTTAATTCAGGCGTCAGGCCTCATGACAGATCCCGTGGCCCAAATATCCGTTTACCGAGACATCATCGATCAACTAGTTAGTGAGACTCGGATGTATAGCGCTTTAGCCAAGCGCGCCGAGGAAAACGAACCATTTCCAGTCGAGAGCGAGCAGTCGGATTTTAACAAGCTGTTATCGTCCCTCACCCAACAGCAGCAAGCGCTTCTTTCCAAGATATTGTTAAAAGAGCGGCACGGTGCAATCCACGATACATTAGCTGCACTTACCTGGTGGATTGACTCTCGAGGCGTTGGCCTTACCGTAAATGGCCGGCCGATGCCAGTTGATCTCAGCGGCATGGGGCTGCATGGTGACTATGTTGGCAGGGCCGATGGCTGGGAGTGGCCCAGCGATGAGGGCTAACAATTCATTCAAGCCGATGCCGCTTCGTGGCACGGCTTAACTCAGGCGTTAGGCGATGGTGGAGCAAATGCGTGGTGGTTGCCGCTTCGGTGGGTTCGCAGGCGTGCATGCAGTTGGCTCCGGGCGCCGGTCATCACTGTTGTGAGTTGCGGTAAGTTCGGTGCTTCGCCCTTGCACGTCATTGCCCCCCGCTGCGCTCGTTGCATTTCGCTTCGGTAGCAGTCCTCACCGGGGCGTCGCTGGGCAAGCGCCATCCCGCAAGCTGTTGCACACTCGGTCCAGGCGGCAGTGCTGGGGAGCATGGTTGCACCATCCAACCTTTGCGGTCACTCACTGCCTAACAACTCATTCAAGCCGAAGTTGCTTCGCAACTCGGCTTAATTTAAGCGTTAGGCACCATGCCAAAGTGTTTCGTAATCGAGGACGAGAGCCACGCCGAGCAGATCGGTGAGTACGCGTCGCTCGACGAAGCCTGGGCAGAGTTAGGGCGGCTGGCCGCTATTCCGTGGGACCAACGTCCAAACGTTGCACCTTGCCCGAGCTGGCAAACTTGCGGCCGCACTTACAAGATCATCGAGTACGAAACCTCAAGCACGCCATGGCGAGAGCTAAGGCAAGTTTCCGGCCTTGACGTAAGCGTCAATGGTGTAGCTTGGGGCTCCGAGGCGCCGCGTTATGGTGCCTAACAATTCATTCAAGCCGAACCCGCTTCGCGGGTCGGCTTAATTCAGGCGTTAGGGCCCACACGCATTTCATGACACTCTTGGTTCTAGATCTCGACGAGACGCTCATCCATGCAACCGAAGGTTGCCTGGATCGTGATCCCGACTTCGAGGTTGGGCCGTACGCTGTGTACAGACGACCGGGCCTTGACTCGTTTCTGTCTACGGTAAGTTCGCACTTTGACCTAGCGGTTTGGACTTCTTCTACTCGTCTTTACGCGGCGCCGGTTGTCGCAGCCATCTTCCCACCCGACATCGACCTCAAGTTCATATGGTCCCGCGAGCGCTGCACGATGCGCTTTGATCCAGAGCATCAAGACTATGAGTGGGCAAAGAATCTTGGCAAGATAAAGCGCCGGGGTTATCGGCTTGAACAGGTGCTGATGGTAGATGACACTCCCGCCAAACTAGCCAAACACTACGGAAA
Organism: Xanthomonas sp. NCPPB 1826; assembly: GCF_056725285.1. Lineage (NCBI taxonomy): Bacteria > Pseudomonadati > Pseudomonadota > Gammaproteobacteria > Lysobacterales > Lysobacteraceae > Xanthomonas > Xanthomonas sp. NCPPB 1826. Next base: position 452,466 of record NZ_CM161521.1, on the reverse strand, counting down.
CCTCGTCAGGGTAAAGCCGTTCTTTGGTGATCTGGCGGACCAGGAACTGTTCCAGTTAGGTGAGTACTTGCCCACACTAGCAAAGGCACCAAATGTCAGGAAGATTGAAAAGCGTTTCTGGCGCAAATCCGCTAGTGAGCCCTAACAATTCATTCAAGCCGAACCCGCTTCGCGGGTCGGCTTAATACAGGCGTTAGGCGGCAGAGATACATCATGGCAACTGGCAGCGTCTTCATAATCAAGCCAAGCATCTCGCTAGCTGAAACGGCTGAGCGCATCGGCGCGGCATTGGCCACGCGGCTGGAGCCTGAAATGTCTGGGCGCTTTGAGGAATATCCGTCGTTCGTTGGGGCGACCTCGGATCTGGAGATCGTCTTGCTTGGCCCTCCTCAACTCGAGCACGACATTCGTGAAAACCCAACGCAAGACTACGCACTCCAAGTAGCTCCGCTCACGCAAGTCGAACCGGATCGCTACTTGGAGTTGCATCAGCAATTGTTGGCAGGAGGCGTTGAGGTTGTGGCCTACGAGCTGCCGCCTAACAATTCATTCAAGCCGAACCCGCTTCGCGGGTCGGCTTAATTCAGGTGTTAGGCCGCTAGAGCGGTATCACAAGAGTCTCTAGACCATGTATCAGTATCAGCGGCTCATGCGGCGACGCGGTTCCAATACCTACTCAGACGACGAGCGTCGCCAGCTTCTTGAGCTTCTTGAGACTGCTCCTGGGGTGGCGGGCGTTACGCTCATTGAGAGACATCCCCGGGGCGGTTACCGCGTAAAATTCGAGTTGTCACGTGACTCAATTGATGCGTTCGTCTCAATACTTGATGAGCATGACTGGATGTCAGTGATGTAATCGACGGGCTGACTGGCACGCGGCCTAACAATTCATTCAAGCCGAACCCGCTTCGCGGGTCGGCTTAATTCATGCATTAGCCACTAGAACATGCATCTCGCACTGAACCACAAAGACCCAACGTTGACGGTTGTCTATGAGCTGTCCAACGAGCTCAGGGACGATCCGGAACACGTTCAGATCGTCCAGGCCCTTAGCCTGAACAACGACAAGCCATTTCTGGGACTCAAGCCTGTTAACGGCTTGTTCGGCTCAAATGAGTGGTGGGAAAGCATCAAATCAGGACATATCAAAACCGTCCATGTGACCGGCACGATCCGGGATTTGGTGTTCGCGGGACAGGACTCCCGATGGGGCGATAGCGTCAACTCTTTCAACCTCCAACAAGACGATGGCACCGTCGTGCTCGAGAGCATCTATGCTCACGAAAAGCACGACCGCAAGCTTTTTCGTGTTGGAGCCAAGGTCTCCTGCTGGTATGCGCTACTAGAGTTGAAGTCCCAGCCAGCCCCGGACGGGGGAGTCAACTACGCCAGAACTTTGCTAGAGATGGCGGTTTCGGCATAGCCTCTAGTGGCTAACAATTCATTCAAGCCGAACCCGCTTCGCGGGTCGGCTTAATTCAGGCGTTAGACCGCTTATGAAGCTAATCGCGGCTCTAGTCATTCTTCTACAAGCCTCAACGGGCTCGTCCCAGCCTGAGGACCAGTGCCCGACACTGCCCACCGACTCAACAATGACGTGGACTTATCAGCAAGGCCCGGACTTCGGCGTCTGCTATGCGGTGGACTCTGCGACAAAGAAGGATGCATTTGGCGTTTACCTAGGCTTCGCTCCAAGCTTTCATCCAGAGTCGGCCAAGATGATCGGTAGAGGCAACGTTGGTGGTCACAAGGTCAAATGGTACGGGCGTAACCCGAGCAGTGATCCGTCGGAGTTCTCACGAGAGACGCTGGTTAGGCTCGATCGCCAAGGTAGCGTTGCCCATGTGTGGATCACGGCCGAGTCTGAGCAACAGTTAGCGCAGCGACTTGCAGTTCTTAGTCGGCTGCACTTCCAATGATCGGCACGCGGTCTAACAATTCATTCAAGCCGAACCCGCTTCGCGGGTCGGCTTAATTCAGGCGTTAGGCCGTGGTGGAGCAAATGCGTTGGTGGTTGCCGCTTCGGTGAGTTCGCGGGCGTGCATGCGGTTGGCTCCGGACAGCAGTCATCACCGTTACTGATTGGGGTAAGTTCGGTGCTTCGCCTTGGCACGTTGTTCCCGCGCTGCGCTCGTTGCAGTTGGCTTCGGTGGCAGCACGCGCCTCTGCATCGCTGGGCAAGCTCCATCCCGCAAGCTGTGGCACACTCGGTCCAGGCGGCAGTGCTGGGGAGCATGGTTGCACCATCCAACCTTCGCGGCCACTCACTGCCTAACAACTCATTCAAGCCGAAGTTGCTTCGCAACTCGGCTTAATTCAGGCGTTAGGCCTCGTCAAGCCTCAGGGGGAATTCAGATGAAGATCCAACATGCTGTAGCAGCTGGGCTAGTCGTCACCACCATGTCCGGATGCGCGACGGTGACATACGGAGACAAGAGCGCCGAAGCTACGTTGCGTGAACTGCAGCCTGTTCCCGGGAGAGTTAGCCTGTACGTATGTCGAGAGAAAGCCGCGTTTGTCGGAGCAGGCAACCGCACAACTGCAATCGTTGACAATAAGCCGATCGGAACCTTGAAGCCAAACAACTTCGCACATGTCGTTGTAGAACCTGGCCCTCATAGCGTCTACATCGAGCACAACCCTGGCGGGAAAAGTGGCGTGCTAAATCTGGACACCCGCGCCGATGAAGTCCCAATCATCTGGGTAGGAATGACGGGCCACGGCTGGGGCGTACTCACCGTGGATCAGTTCAAGAGCAGGAGCGAAGCGGAGTCTTGTGTCAGGCAAGCCCAGTACGCCATTCCGACAGAGTAGCCTTGCCGTGATGCCTAACAATTCATTCAAGCCGACACCGCGGTGCGGCGCGGCTTAATTCTGGCGTTAGGCCGTGGTGGAGCAAATGCAGTGATGGGTGCAACTTCGGTGAGTTGGCTGGCATGCATGCGGTCGGCTCCGGGCAGCAGTCATCACCCTTGTGGGTTGCGGTAAGTTCGGTGCTTCGTCCTTGTCCGTCATCACCGCGCTGCACTCATTGCGTTTGACTTCGATGGCATCACGCGCCGCTGCATCGCTGGGCAAGCTCCGTCCCGCAAGCTGTGGCACACTCTGTCCAGGCGGCAGTGCTGGAGAGCATGTTGCACCATCCAACCTTTGCGGCCACTCACTGCCTAACAATTCATTCAAGCCGAAGTTGCTTCGCAACTCGGCTTAATTCAGGCGTTAGGTGCCAATGGAAGATTCCTTGCCGATTTGGCCACAGCACGAAGCCTTCTACATACAGAGCATGCTCTTTCATACAAGGCAGGCATGTGTTTCCATCGACGTCATAGCAGAGTTGGTAAGTCGCTTGTCTAGCGAGCGCAAGGCCGGTATCGCGTCAGACTTCGATTGCTCGATCGCGCTAGATCATGTACAAAACATTGTGTTTCGCGCGGCAGCCATTTCTCGTTACTTTTGGCCGTCCAGAAAGCGTTTTAATGATCGTGGCACCAGGCTTAGGGCTGCGTTTGAGGTCAATGAAGACTCTGTTCTACGCAACCGTGATCTTCGAGATGCAGCAGAACACTTCGACGAGCGCTTAGACAACCACCTAAAAGACGGGATTTTCGGCTACATCATCCCTGAATGGTTCGGCCCGCTACACAAGCAAGAGGTGCATACTCACTACTTTCGTGCGTACTTCATCAACACTGGACACCTCCGGATTCTAGATCAGGAGTTCTTTGTTCAACCCATTGTTGAGGAGATTATTCGGGTGCATAACTTACTGGTCAGCTTCGATGAGAACGGTGGGCGGATGCCGTGAGTTGGCACCTAACAATTCGTTCAAGCCGAAACCGCTTCGTTACGGCAATGGCATGGCAGGAAAAGCTTGCCATGCCATTGCCTCCACTACGCGGTTCGGCTTAACTCGGGCGTTAGACGGCATTCGGAGCCCTAAATGACTCTTTGCATCGCATGGAAGCAGGAAAATGCAATTCACCTAGCTGCGGACTCGCGGCTGACGATCGCTAGCAATTCTTACGCTGACGTTGGCATCAAGGTACTAGCCCTTCCCTACCGAATCCTTCAGCCGGCACATCCAGATCAGTCAGGAGCTCGGGATGTGGCTTACCAAGGACGGCTCGGGATGTGCTTTGCTGGAAGCGCGGTTAATTCGCTGATGATCAAAGAGTCCGTTGCCGCAGTCCTGCAGGATCTTCAGTACGCGCCAGGCTACACGGACGTGAGTCTGAAAGGGATATGCGAGTTCATCTTCAAAGCGTACAAACTAATCTCCAAAGAGATCTGCAAAACTGCAGCAGGCCCTAAAGGAGTCGCAGACTTCATTGTGTGTGGTCAATGTCCGTCTACCGACCTGCTGAGAGCGTTCAAGTTTTCAACCAACAGGAATAACGTGCACTCGCTTAATGAAGTGCTCGTTGAGTCAAAGCACGAGTTCCTAGGATCTGGATCAGCACACGTGGATCGGAACGCCACCCTAGTTCGGAATATTGACTATCTCTCTGTACTTCGCGACATTATCGATGATGAGTCAATAGAATCGGTTGGGGGCAACATCCAGTACGGAACGCTGCACAACAACGATTTTACCGTCTATGGCATCGTGGAGCTCAAGGACAGCGTTCACTATTGGCGAGGCGCGCTTGACATGAACAGCAACTACTTTATGTCCGGGCATTCCGATCTGATTTCGGGCATCTCTTACATTGACCCCTTCGACACCTTCGGGAGGTCGGGTGCCGTCTAACAATTCATTCAAACCGACGCCGCTTCGCGGCGCGGCTTAACTCAGATGTTAGGCCCGTAAAAATCAGAATGCCGTGAGCGGATGTTTGTCCACTCACAGCATCGTCCGCATTACTCTTCGGCAACGATCGTGATGCCACGTTTAGTAACTTGAACTCGTGCTTTCTGGCCCACCCTAAACCCTGCCGCTTGCAACCAATCTCCGCTCAAGCGTAAAAACGGAACTTGTCGCGGCTGGGTGCGACGCTCTATGTCTTTGTGCTGGCTTTCGTAATACTGATAGCCAATTGTCAAAAAGCGCGGCTTCGGCGCTGTCCGGTGTTGCTTAGCCATGATGGCATCCTTCGAGATTGTCCAATTTTCGCCTCCTGTTCAGAGAGGCGGCCGGGCGCTTGAACACCGCTCGAAGACGGCCCGCAGATTTCCCCTTTCGGGTGTTGTATAGCTGCGCGCCGCCCGGCCATGAAAACAATGGGCACAAAAAAACCGCATGGCTTTCGGGTGCGGTTGCCGCTTCGAGAAGGTGTGTTCAGCACCTACTGATAATTTAGCCGGATGCGAGCTAGCGGTCAACTCGCAGGCACAGGCCTAACAATTCGTTCAAGCCGACCCCGCATCGTGGCGGTGCCAGGGTGCTATACGCTACGCTAACATGCAGTCGCCGCCCCGCTGCGGGGCGGCTTAACTCAGGCGTTAGGCGGCTATGAAAGATCACGGCGCACCAGAAAGGCTATTCAAGTACCTTTCGCCAACCCGCATCGGAATTCTGTCCGACCGACTGGTTCGCTACACGCCATTAGGGGCATTCAACGACCCGTTCGAAGGAAGACCCGAGATTACGGGGCTTGCCTCGAAGGAAGCAGCACTTGCCTCTTTTACTGCAGCAATTCCCGGTGAACTTGAGGTCGCATATAGCAGCCTCCCCGCGGCACTGAGGGCCCAATTTTCCCTTCAGCAGTGGGTGCAGTTTGCAACCCCATTGATGCAACAGCAGCAAGGACAGTTTCTGGCCATGCTCGGCGCTGTATCAAACCAACTCATCCCGACGATCCCTGTCAAGATGGATGAAGTCTTGGGCGTCCTTTCACTGTGTGAGATTTCGGATAGCCTTCTCATGTGGGCTCACTACGGAATGAGCCATACAGGGTTTGTGTTGGAGCTAGATCCAGGACATCCATACTTCAACGCCCGCCGAACAGATCAAGATGAGTTTGGCCACCTGCGCCAGGTTCGCTATCGAGATGTCCGCCCTAGTGCGTCTCTCATCGACCTGGACGGGACAGAGATGTTCTTGGTCAAAAGCAAAGAGTGGTCGTATGAGCGAGAGTGGAGGGTTCTTCGCCCGCTCAAAGATGCGCACAACATGGTTAATGCAAACGGCGAGGACATTCATCTATTCCAGTTGCCGCCCGACTCAATTAAGGCGGTTATTCTTGGCGCAAGGGTATCAACCACACTTGCAGATCAAGCCCGGCTGGCAATTTCCGGCAACAGCGCAATGTCACACATCAAACTACTTAGGTGTGTTCCAGATGAATCTTGCTTTGCAATCAAGATTGTCGCGGACGCGGCCTAACCATTCATTCAAGCCGAAGCCACTTCGCGGCTCGACTTTCACATCGATCGTGTAGGTGCTTGCTCAATCGTCTCCTGCTGCGACCGCTGCGCATCCAAGGCCTGAGACTGGCGGACGCTTTCCTGCAGTGGAGGCACGGCCTCAGACAGATCCACCTTGGCCCGGAAGCCCGGCGTCTGGCCAAGAATAAAAATGTTTCCTTGGTGTAGGGTCACGCTCTGCAGCTGATCGTCACGAAGGATGCCCGCGCGCTTGGCTTCGACGGTGGCGTGCATTGCAACCTCATCAGAGGTGCCCTCTGGCAGCTTGCTGTGAATCGATCGATACAGAGGGTCGTTTGAGACCATCGCAGGTGCAGGCGCAACGCAGCGCTCCAACGACTCACCAATTGGCATCTTCCAGCCCGGTGGCACATACGCTGGCGCATCCTCGCTTTGCATGCGCTGCTGCACCTCCTGCCACCGTGTCGCAGCCATTTCCGTGCGTCCAGCACCTGGGGGAAGCGGATCGCGCAAGTGATCGATGCCATCCGCCAGGCTCATCCCTTGGATGACCCTCGCATTGAAGGTCACGCCCATCCTCAACGTCGCAACATCGCCGCGATACTTGTCGATCATCGGCGCATGTTGCCGGGCCAGCAGCTGCGTTTGAGGGTCTTCCAACACTGAGCGGTCCGGTTTGCCGTTGGCGTCCAACGGCAGGAAGTTGTGGATCCGATGCGAATCTCCCAAGTCCTTTGCGACCATCGGATTGCGTGCATCCAAAAGACTGCTGTCGTTGGCGTAACCAGCCCCATCCAACGCAGTGATCTCATGCGACGCGGCATATAGCTTCACCTGCCCGTAGTGCTTACTTGCAGCACTCACGGCATCACCTGCCATCACGTGATTGATCACGTCGTTGCCACCTTCCGGAATGCGCCGGTCTAGGCTGACCGCGCCATAGGCGTTAAAGGTCTCTCCCTTGAGGCCGAAGTGGTGGGCAGTGACCTGGGCGAGGTTGCCGCCCAGAGAATGACCGGTAACGGTTACTTCCGGTGTCCTGCCGTCCTTGCCGAATTTTTCGGCATATTTCAGCGCGTGCTGAGCTAGCTCAACCGCATCGGCGGCCTGGTTGTTGTGTCTGCCCGTGACCATGCCGCCGTCGGCGTAGAGACCATCCTGCTTTGGTTGACGATCAAACTCGGTTCCACGGTGGGCGACAACAATTTCGCCCGTATCCGCTCGCTGATAGATGATGCCCTGATAGCCAGATGGGCGATCCATATACTCAAGACGTTTGTAAGAGACGCCACCAATATCGACAGGACTACTATCAGGCCCAGTCTCACGCGGCATCTTGTAGGAATCATCCGCAAGCGCTGCATATTGCTGACTTGTGAGGCTCATGGGGCCACCTTCTCAGCGGTTAAGGTGATCTTGAATATGTTGTTGCGTGCACTATCGTTGAACTGATCAATACTCGTCTTACCACCATCAGGAAAGTTATCCATATCTTCTTTTGGATAGCGCCCCTTCCAAAAGTAAGTAACCTTAGGGGTAGAACTTAGTATTTCACTCTTGAATAGCGCTGGCTGAAAGCGTGTATCCGCTTGTTTGCCGGTTGCTTTCAGCGAGATACCAACACCATTGAGTTCAAAATTACACACACCCTTTCCGTAATAATCCGCATCGACCATGCCATCTGCATAGATCGTCGCCACATATGTCGTCGGATCTATTTTTTGAAAATTGATGGGTATCCCATCTTCTTTTGACTTACTCCAAACACCCGCAATAGGCTCTATCGGCGTGCATTGCTCATGGTTCGTCATTTGATAAAAGGCGGTACCCGATATCCACTCAAACGGACCCGGCGCATCCTCGATCGTCATGGTGAGCTTGTAAGCTTCCGTCGGATGTTGATTTTTCCGATAGACCGGATCTCCGTCAGCCGTGGTCTCGCCGTTTTTTTCGTATTTCTCAGACGCAGCATTCATTGGGTTGCACCCCGTCAAAAGGACTAGGAAAAGACATCCGACAATCTTGATCTTGAAATATACGTTCATGCCACCCTCGGTGCCCTGCGCGTTTAGAGTTGGGAGCGAACGGCCTGCCGGAAGGCAGCTTTGCGGGGACATGAGCATCCGCGTGGACCGACGCCAAAGGTTGCGATGCCAGGGTGCCTGCTGCGTCATAATTTTCGTGAAAATTTAAGGAGACTTTTAGGGACTTTGGCACAGTGAAATTGAAATTTCTATCACACCCCGACCATCCACAGCGACCCGCTGCTCTCTGTCATCGCAAACAAAAGAATGCTGCTACTGGGGGGGATAGGGGAAATCTGACGTGCGATTGCGGTACGGCCTGAGTCGCAGTGACTGCAAACCAAAGATCTATCATCAGCCGTCCGGCACCCACAAAGCAGCTACTGGATCTTGGACAAATCCAGGAACACCGTTTGTGCAGCTGGAAGATCCTTTGTCGGAGTGTAGCGAATGCGCATTGGTCGACCCGCTCTTGTCCAATGCCCAGCTCTGACTTGGTCGAGTAAAGCGCCAACGTGCAGATCTTCTATCAACGCTATCAAGAGCGTCAGCATCAACCGGTTGACATGTCACGCAGCGCGTAGCAGTCTCCTCGGCAAGGAGCGTAGAAACTCCCCTAACAGCGGTACCCACCTCCGTCAAACCGGTGGGTTTTTTGTGCCTGCAGCTTCTTGCGGGTGCAACCGACGCAATGCTCTGCGTCGGGAGGGCGGCTAATACAACACCCCTTGGGGAAATACGCCCGCCGACTGTTAGCGGTTTCTAACCTCCCGACATCCCGTCGCACCCGGCGGCGGGGCCTGTTCGTCAAGGAGGGCTTTGCCATGCGTCGATCCACGTCCCGCCCCACCTCAGCGCGCAAGCGCGCCACGGTGCCGCCGCCCACCGAGATCGGCTGGCGCTCGCTCGACCCCTCGATCACGCCGCGGCGCTACCTGGAGCGCACACCCATCCCCGAGCCCCGCCCCGATCCCGGCAAGCCGCGCCGCCCAGGCCACCCGCGTGCCCCGCAACACTGCACCGTCGGCTACGGCTACTACCCCGACAGCCACCAACGCATCCCCACGCTGCGCCTGCGCGGACGCTGGCTGGAGCAGCTGGGCTTCACCATCGGCAGCAAACTCAACATCCGCATGCGCAGCGGCGAGCTGATCGTCAGCGTGGCACCCAAGGACTAAGCAGATGCGCCGCGCAGCATGCACGCCAACGCCCGCATCAAGCGCAACGCGTTTAGCATCACACCTTGCGCGCTCACTGCTCCTCGCGCAGGACAAAGATGGAGCACCAAGCCGTCGTCCTGCATCTCACGTTAGATTAGCTTGACTATGGCATAGCACATGGTCATGGGCAGCCGCGCTGGCATAACGAGCGTTTGTTGCAAAGGCTTGCAGCGATTGACGGCCATGGACGACTCGGCGAGGATCGTTTTTACGCCACACGGGCAGCCCCGGCAATAGTCAGGCGACTTGGAGGTTTGGATGAAGTTGATGCTTCTATTGGGTGTGGTGCTTGCCCTTGGCAATATCGTCGCATCGGTTGCAGTGCTTCGCGTTTCGGTGCTGTCGCCATCACAACGCGCATTGCAACTTGCCCTCATCTGGCTTGTTCCAGTCATTGGCGCGGTGGTTTGTGCGGCATTTGCTTCTTCTCAGGCAGCTGGCTCCACGTCGTCCGATACAAGTGACCCGCTCTATCTGTCATCCGATGGTGGCGCATCGGGTGGTCAGGACGCTGGTTTTTCCGGTTGCGATGCGGGGGACTCTGGCTGTGCCGGGAGCAGTGACTAATGGCGACGCCTGGCAAGTCGTTCAAGCCGGATCCAGTTCGCGGTTCTGTTTAATCTAGTTGCTGGACCGCTAAGGATATTTCGAGAGAGACAGATGATTCTTTGGGGATGGGGCGAGCGAGTGCTGACCTTCGACCTGGCAGAGCATGAGCACTGCCAGAGGTGCGAGCAAGAGCAAGTCTTTACACTGCGTCTCAAGTACACGTACGGACACTTCTACCATCTTTTCGGATGGGTTATCTCCAAGCAGTACCAGCTCATTTGCCCCGTTTGCTCCCACGGCTGGATAGTTAACGCTTCGGCGGCGGAAGCGCAGATTGGGTGCAACCCAGTTCCGTTCCATCAGAGATCAGGATGGATTGTCATGCTTGTCCTTGCAGCAATCATTGGATTTGCCGCCGTGACGTATCAGCATGCGGCGTGACAATTCATTCGAGCCGAAGCCGCTTCGTAGGTCGACTTAATTCAGGCATCATGCATGCCAGCGACTCGCTCCGCACTCGAAGTTTCGGCAGGCAATCTCACTTCAGCTGTGCAGCGTAAGTCGGGCAATGAGACAGGCACCTCTTCCGGTGAGGTCACCGAGCATGTTGTTGGTCTTGCCCACAACCTTCTAATGGCATCCAAGGCTGGGACACTTCATGCTCTATTTGGTGACAGCGGTGTGGCCGACTATCCCGGTCTTCCCTGGGTCAAACGATACCCTGTAGTCTTTCCAGCAATTCTGAGGCTTGAGTCTCTACTTTTTCCCGGGCAGCATGGTCAGCGATTCATTCGAGCCGATCCGCGCTTCGCGGGCCGCCTTAATTAAAGCGTTAGACACCGGGACAAAATTGATGCGCGGCAAGATAGAAGGTTGGAAAAACGGTTGGTACGGAGTCACTCTCGGGGTATCTGTCACAGAGATTGATCGAATGATTGGCCTTCTCACAAGACTCCGTGATGACCCAGACCAGCACTTTCATGTTTCAAGCGACTATTCGGGCTCAGGAGGACTCGCTGACATTGAGGTCTACGTCGCCGAGGCTGATACAACAAGCAACATGCAAATTGGTAGTTATGCACTTGCACCGGGCAACGAAACAACACCAAATGGCCCCTGAAAATTCATTCGAGCCGACGCCGCTCTACGGCGCAGCTCAATTCAGACGTTAAAATTCATCTTGGAGTCTATCTGTGGCGGAACGATACAGGGACAGGATCGAAGCTTTCTGCAAAGAGAATTGCATTGCAATCCCGCCGGGTTTCTATCGACGCTCAGCCAGTAGATACGTCGCAATCGATCTTGAGTCTTTCTCTCCAAAGCTCGTAGCAAAGACCTGGTTCAATCAAGAGGACGTGGCTTACTACCTCACCAACTTATCTCCAGGAAAGCGCTTTCGCATCCTAGATTTTAAGGATTGTCGCGAGTTGCTCTACGCTGGTGGCCGATTTTCCCGTGGCGATGAGTTCTAATAATTCATTCAACCAAAGCCGCTTCGCGAACCTACTTAGTCCAGACGTTAGGCCGCTCTACCCATGCGCGCACATTCGAAATCAACAAAGACGTCAGTTGGCTATCGCGCGCTTCGGCTATTCGCTGCGCTACTCGTGTTCTTCGGTATTTCCGTCACGCTCACCTGGTGGCATCACACCAGGACTCTCTCGCGCTGTGCCACTTCGGCCTCCATCGCGAGAGACCCGGTCGCATGTCATGCTGGCTTTTGGCTATTCGGCATATCCTGGGCCGGGCTTGCCACCTTTTTGTTTACGCTCTTTGGCGTCTGCTTGTTCCTTTCATGGGGATGGGCCCTGACTCGCCGCGAGCGGAGCTAAAGCCTTAAAATTTGTCCAATCGCCCAGCGATCCGATCTACTACTCAAGCACACCGCCAAGGAAAGCATGTTCTCCATCTTCAAGAAGAAAGCCGCTCCGTTATTGATCGTTCGCGCCGATGGGCGAGAGTTGTGCCGCGTTACCGAGAGCGATGTCCCGTGTGAGCTCAAGCCTTCCGCATGGTTGAAGGCCAATAGCGTCCTGGAGTTTGCCGACTCGGCGGGAGAGGTGCATCGGCATGAACTTGGTGCTGCGACGGGGTGGTTCCACTTTTCCGTTCGCGTGCATCCCAACCTCGGGTGCCAGGCAGACTGTGTCATTTCGCAGACCGAGCAGCTCGATCCAGATGCGTTTGCGAATGGCCAAGCATCCGGGATCAGGTTTCAGCCGTTCTTTCTGCCGGGCGCCAGCGTCAGCAGTTCCGCGCTTGCAGGCAAGGGGTTGTTTGCCAGGGGACTGCACTTCAATGGAATCGTCACCAGTGGCAATGTGATGCTTTCCTGTGAGTGCGACCACTGCAAGCGTTCGTTCCTGATCCGCTCCTATCACGCGGGTTTTAGCAACGCGGGATACTTTTACTCGGGGTCCGGCAAGTACACCATCACCGTCGATAGCTATCTGCCTGGCAGCCCTGCAGCGCTGTCCGAGCCGGATACCGAAGCGCTTGCTGCGCTGGAAGACGCACTGCCGTTGGCGCCGGATGGGTCCAGCTACGCCTACCTCAATCCCTTCCGCTGCCCGCATTGTTCCGAGCCTTACATCGATTTTGAGGCGAGCCCGGGGTTGAGGGCGAGCGAGTACTACGGGAATTACTTCGAGGGTTCGACGCTGCTGCGATACGCGCCGCCCGATGTTGAGCACTCTTCCTGATGACTCCATTGTTGCATTGCCGCTGGTCTGTCCCAGGTCGCAAAGCAACGCTTTCATGCGCTACCATTCGGTCGATGAACGTTAGATCGTGTCTTGCAGTGTTCCTGCTCGGTGCCTGTGCATCGGTTTCGGCCCAAGGGGTTTCGCCCGCCACCACGCGTGAGGTCGATCAGCTTTTCAAGGTCCTTGCGCAATCCAACTGCGAGTTTTCGCGCAATGGGTCGTGGTACGCGGCGCCCAAAGCCAGTGAACACTTGCAGCGCAAGTACGACTACTTGCAGAAGAAGGGGCTGGTGAGGTCTACCGAATCCTTCATCGAGCTTGCTGCCACCAAGAGCAGCATGTCGGGCACGCCGTATCAGGTGCGTTGCGGCAACACTGCGCCGGTATCCAGCCAATCCTGGTTCACTGGCAAACTGCGGGAGCTGCGCAAGTAATCGGCAGGCGTCGGCACCAGAGCATCTGCCTGCAGCGTCGCCTGATGCAGGCGCTGGCAACTGCCGCTGGACAGCAGATACGCTGATGTAAATCAGGCAACGCGCAGCCTCTGCACTGCCTCAGCGCTGCCATCGCGCTCATCGGCCACAAACGCACTCACTGCATCTTCCAGCTGCGCGGCATGATCGCCCATGGCGCGTGCGGCGGCGCTGGCGTCCTGCATGCGGGTAACGCCGTCGCGCATGTCGGCGTCTACGCCGGCGAGGGTGTGATGCACCTGCGCGATGCTGCCGGCTTCCTGTTGCGAGGCGACAGCGATCCTGCTGAGCGTGCTGCTGACCTGGCCGATGGTGGCGACGATGTGCTGCATGCCTTCGCCGGCGTGGCGTACCTGCTGCACGCCGGCCTGCATATGCGTGACCGATTCGCCGATCAGCGTCTTGATCTGGCTGGCGGCGGTGGACGAGCGCAATGCCAGCGCGCGCACCTCGCCCGCAACCACGGCAAAGCCGCGGCCTTCTTCGCCGGCGCGCGCGGCCTCGACAGCGGCATTCAGGGCCAGGATATTGGTCTGGAAGGCGATGCCGTCGATGACCGAGACGATGTCCTGGATTCGGCGCGAGGCCTGTTCCATCTGCTGCATGGTGCCCATCGCCTGGTGCATGGTGTCGCCGCCGCTGCGTGCGGCCTCGGACGCGGCGTCGGTGAGCTTGTCGGCGTCGGCCGCCTGCGCGGTGTGCTCCTGCATGGTGCCGAGCACGGCCTGCATCTGGGTGGCGGTGCGGCCCAGCGTGGCCGACTGCCGCTGCACCTGCTGCTCCAATGCATCGTTGTGGGTCAGGATGTGGCCGGCGGCGTGATTGATCGCGGTGCTGGAGCTGCGGATCTGCGTGATGATGCGCGCCAGCTCGTCGGCGGTGGCATTGGCGTCGCGCTTCATCTGCTCGAACACGCCTTCGCAGTGGCGGTCGATGCGCTGGGTCAGATCGCCACGCGACATCGCCGCCAGCATGCGGCGCATGTCCTGCAGGCTGTCGTCGGTGATGGCCAGGAACTGGTTGACGCCCTCGGCCAGCTGGCCGAGTGTGCCGCTCCTAGCATTTCCCTGCAGGCGGGCACCGAGCTCGCCACGCGCAGCCTGGGCAATGACCGTGGCCAGTTGCTCCTCCAGCGCCAGGTCCTGGGTGCGGTCCTGCCACTCCACCACCACGCCCAGCGAGGCGCCGTCGTCATCGCGGACCGGGGTGATGTTTTCCTGCAGCTGCAACGCTGCCAGCGCGCGCGTTTTGCTGCTGCCTGCGTCATGCCCCAGCTGCACCGCATCGGCCAGTGCTGTGTGCAGCACGTGCGCATCGACCTGCGTGCTCAGTTGCTGGAACGATTGATTGCGATAGATGGCGGCGCCCTGCCCGTCGACGATGGCCACCGCCATTGCCGATGCATCCAGCGCCAGGCGGATACGGCGATTTTCCAGCAGCAGTTGCTGCTGTTGGGCGATGCGCTCTTCCACCTGCACGCTCATGCGCACCAACGCCTGCGCCAGCGAGCCGCTGCGGAAGGGCTGCTGCAGGATGGCCGGCGGCAAGGTGGCGCCGGTGGCCAGGGTGTCGGCCAGTTCGGCCAGCGCTTCGGCCTCGTGGTCGAGGGCATCGACCTGGCGGCGCAGCTGGATGGCCATCACGCAGACGAAGGCGGTTTCGACGATCACGTAGCCGGCATGCAGCACCACGATGCCGAAGCCGCTGCCGACGGTGAACGCCTGCACCGGCATGCCACGCGATTGCAGCCAGTAGAACGTCAGATGATGCACGGCGATGGCGCCTGCGGCGACCACCACCGGCAGCCAGTCGCGGTAGTACAGCAGCAGCGCCAGGATCACGAACACGCCAAAGTGCATTTCCACCAGGCCATGCGCCTGCTGGATGGTGGCCGCGACCAGGGCCATCAGCACCAGCGCGTTGGTGATGCGGGTCAGGCGCGTGCCGGGGTTGGCCTGCACTTGCCAGGCCATCAGTAACAGGCTGGGCAGCGTGACCGCCAGAAACGTGGTCCATTGGCCCTGGTACCAGGCCAGGCCCAGCGAGCCGACGCTCTGCAGCACGGCCAGCCATAGAAACAGCCGGTCGGCCTTGATCGCCAGGCGGGTGGCGTAGGTGGAGGTCGGCGGCGCCGATGCGGACAGTTCCATCATGACAGCGACTCCACGGCACAGGGACAAGGGGACACCAGCGCGGCACCCGGGGTGCGCGCCAGGACATCGGGTAACCAGCGCGACCAATTCGCAGTGCCGGCGGTGCCGCACACCGCGCCGCCGTCTGCGGGGCCGGCGTAGCGCGGTTGGCCGTCAGTGCCGAGCAACCACACGGCATAGCCGCTGCCACGCAGCGCGGGGGTGTCGAGCATGCGCACCTGGCCGCCACGCGCACGTACCGCGTTGCTGAGCACGGCCCAGGCGCGATCGGCGGCCGGGTCGGTGCAGGCGCAGGCACCGGCGACACCGATCAGCATCGGCGCCTGCTGCGCGGCCGGCAGGCTGGCCTGGACCTGCGCCCACGCATTGGCGACGTCGTTGGCTTGCGCGTGGGGCGTGGTCCAGGCCACGGCGATCCAGCCGCACCACAGCGCGAGCAGGGCAGCGCCCAGGGTGCGTCGCGTTGAGGCGGACAAGGTGCCGAAGACGGGCATGGCGCAGCGGATTCGCGAGATAAGGTGAGCCCCTTATCGGATGCCGGTGCATACGCTTGAGCCGGCTTGCGATTGAAATTAGCGATGGCTGCGATAGCGTGCGTCAGGCCCGTTACGCCGCAAGGGTTTGCAGGCGACACGCGTCGTGCTTGCGCTGGCGGACGTTTATCCGGCGAGGGATTTTGTGAGTACGCGTTCACAGATCGACGGCGTGTCTGCCGCGTGCGTGGCAGGCCGTGGTGGCTGTGATGTCGTCACTCTGGAGTCGGGTCCAGGTGCCAGGGCGTGCCCTCGACAGCGGCGATGGACGGCGAGCCCGCTACTCAGCCGTCCACGCTTCCGGGCCAAGCACCGATGCTTCAACAAGGCACACCTGGCGGACGCGGAATCCATCCACCGCTGCGCCTAGTGCACGCGCCTAGGCGGTCAACCAACGCGCCGAGGCGCCCACCTGGCAGTCAGCGCCGTCAGCTCGCTTGCCGATGCTGCCGGCCGGCGCTTACGCCATCGCTTCGTCGGCATCCAGCGCAACCGCCGGCTGCTGGGCATGATCGAAGCGTTCGCGTGCGGAGCGGATGGCCGCATGGTTCTCGCCTGCCCAGTTGAGCAGCTGCGAAATCGGGCCGAGCAGCGCCACGCCGAGCTTGGACAAGGCATATTCCACGCTGGGCGGCTTGGTCGCGTAGACCTTGCGGGTGATCATGCCGTTGCGCTCGAGGTTGCGCAGGGTCTGGGTCAGCATGCGCTTGGAGATGTCCGGCACGGCGCGCTGGATGGCGCTGAAGCGGGAGGGGCCGGGGATCAGCGTCAGCAGGATCAGCATGGTCCATTTGTCGCCGATCTGATCGAGCACGTCGCGCACCGGGCATTTGGTGGCGTCGAACGGCATACCTTGCAGGGACGGCGGCGGCGGAAACAGAGCAATCGCGTTCACTGGGATATCTCACGGTAACCAGGGGGTGGAAAACTGCCTCCTTGCGGAGGTTCGAACGGCCCTGACAATAGGTGCGCGGACCAAGAGTCTAGATAGTAGACCACACCTCTTATCAATACCTACTGGAGTTCACCATGGCACACACCTCCCCCCTGATCCTCGTCACCGGCGCCAGCGGGCAGCTGGGCGCATTGGTGGTCGAAGCAATGCTGGCGCGTGTCCCGGCCGCTCGGATCGTAGCAACGGCCCGCGATACTGCGTCACTCGCACAGTTCGCAAAACGCGACATCACCGTGCGTCGCGCCGACTACGCGGACCCGCACAGCCTGGATCAGGCCTTCGCGGGCGTGGGCCGGGTGCTGCTGGTGTCGTCCAATGCGGTGGGCGAACGCGTGCCGCAGCACCGCAACGTGATCGAAGCCGCCAAGCGTGCCGGCGTGGAGTTGCTGGCCTATACGAGCGTGCTGCATGCCGATACCAGCACGCTGTCGCTGGCACCCGAGCATGTGGCCACCGAGGCGCTGCTGCGCGAGAGCGGCGTGCCGCACGTGCTGCTGCGCAATGGCTGGTACACCGAGAACTACACCGGCTCGATCGCGGCCGAGGTGGCGCATGGCGCGGTGATCGGCAGCGCCGGCGAGGGCAGGATCAGTGCGGCCACGCGCGCCGACTATGCCGAGGCCGCCGCAGCGGTGCTGGCCGCCGACACGGCGCAGGCCGGCAAGGTCTACGAGCTGGCCGGCGATACTGCCTTCACGATGGCCGAGTATGCCGCCGAGGTGGCGCAGCAGTCGGGCAAGCCGGTGGCGTATCACGACCTGCCCGAAGCCGACTACGCGGCGGCGTTGGTGCAGATCGGCCTGCCGGCTGCATTCGCACAGGTGCTGGCGCAGTGCTCGGCCTCCTCGCGCGGCGGCAGCCTGTTCGACGACAGCCACACGCTGAGCCAGCTGATCGGCCGCCCGACCACCCCGCTGCGCGATGCGGTGGCGGCGGCCTTGCAGGCGACGCCGGCTGGCTGAGCCGAGCCCTGGCACGGTGCTGCTCGACAGCCCGCAGCAGCATCGGCGCGGCGCTACGCCACGCGGTGCGTGATCCGGCAAAGGCGGGCGATGACCCGCCTTTGCCATGTTCTGATTCATCGTCCCTCGCCCGCTCGTTGGCGACGACGACGGCACGCTATGGCCGTGCGGAGCACGCGCTTCGGCCTTTGCGTCGGCAGCTGCTCCTAGCGGCACCATCTGCCCATGGCACCGCAGGTCCGATGGTCGGCGGCAGCAACCAAAGCGTCACATCCGCGCCTGATGCCCGCGCCGCGCGCCGCTGGGCCGGCCTTCCGCGCGTCGCACAACTGACACGCGCCAGACACGCAGCTGACACAGCGTTGCGCTGTGCGGGGCCGCCAGTGTCACCAAACTGACATCAAATCTAAATATAACTGCACGCATTGCCGCACCGTCAGGACGACCGGGCGCCTTGGCGGCGTGCCGGCGCCGTGTTCGCCGCCCGCCGGGCGGCGCCGGCCTGACGCTGCCGCCGACCCGTTTCCCTTGCACGAGCCGGACCAATGAAAAAACGCAATCTCGCCACCGTCCTGTGCGCCCTCAGCGCGACCGCCAGCGGCAGCACGCTGGCCGCCGAGTTGGAGCTGTACGTCGACCGCAAGACCAAGCAGATCTTCGCCGAGCCGGCCCCAGGCCGCGACAAGCTGGGCAAGTTCGTGCAGGTGGACGAGAACGGCAAGCTGCCGGCGTCGGCGATGCCGGCCGCACCGGCACTGCCGCCCGCCCCTGCGGCGCCGGTGCCTGCCGACACCGCCATCGCCCAAGCCGCACCTGCACCCGTACCGGCTGCGGCACCGGCCAAGGCTGGCGAGGCCGGCAAGAAGTGGTACGACAAGCTGAGCCTGCGCGGCTACACGCAGATCCGCTACAACCAGGGCATCGGCGGCGACGCGCAGGATCTGCGCGCACCCGGCGACCGCTTTATCGGCAACGACCAGAGCCTAGGCATCCGGCGTGCGCGCCTGGTGCTGAGCGGCGATCTCAATGAGCACGTGTCGCTGTACTTCCAGCCGGATTTTGCGAGCACGCCGACCGGTTCGACCACCTCCAACTTCGCGCAGCTGCGCGATGCGTATGCCGACATCTACTTCGACAAGAAGCGCGAGTACCGCGTGCGCGTGGGCCAGTCGAAGATGCCGTACGGCTGGGAGAACCTGCAGTCCAGCCAGAACCGTCTCACCCTGGACCGCGCCGACGCGCTCAACTCCGGCCTGCGCGACGAACGCGATATCGGTGCGGTGTTCTACTACAGCCCCACCGTGGCCAAGGGACGCTTCCAGGATCTGGTCAAGTCGGGCTTGAAGGGCTCGGGCGACTACGGCGTGATCGGTGCCGGCGTGTACAACGGCCAGGGCGCCAACCGCGCCGAGCGCAACGACAGCATGCATGCGGTGGTGCACGCCACCTACCCGTTCAAGTTCGCCAACGGCCAGTACCTGGAAGTGGGTGCCGATGCCTACAGCGGCCGCTTCGTGCCGACCGCGGCGGCAGTCAACATCGGTGGCCGCAGCTTCACCCCGGCCATCACCGACCCGAACGGCTACACCGACCAACGCGTGGCCGCGCACATCATCTACTACCCGCAGCCGTTCGGCCTGCAGGCCGAGTGGACGGTGGGCCGCGGCCCGGAACTGGATGTCGCACAGCGGCGCATCCGCACCCGTTCGCTGAGCGGCGGTTACGTGCAGGCGATGTACAAGCACGATGGCAGCTACGGCACCTTGCTGCCGTACCTGAAGTGGCAGACCTACCGCGGCGGCTCCAAGTTCGACACCAATGCGCCGCGCATGCGCCTGGACGAAGTGGAAGCCGGCGTCGAGTGGCAGCCGATGGATGCGCTGGAACTGGTGTTCGCCTATTCGAAGATGAAGCGCACCGACGTCACCACCGCGCCGTATCCGGTGGTGGAAGGCGACTTGCTGCGGCTGCAGTTGCAGGTCAATTACTGAGCCCTGCACCGTGATGGAAGACCAACAAGCCCCCGCATGCGGGGGCTTGTTGGTTATTGCGTCGCGAGCCGTGGTGGCGACTTGCGTCGGCACGATGGCGCTAGCCGCAGCCCTGTTGCTTCGGCCGCCGACCCGGCGCCGGCACCGGCGCGTTAGCGGGCCGCCAGTTCCGCGCGAATGATGTCTGCGCCTGCGCTCAGGGCCTTGAGCTTGCCTCTTGCAACGTCACGGGCCAGAGGCGCCATCCCGCAATTGGTGGACGGGTAGAGCTTGTCGGCATCGACGAAGCGCAGCGCCTTGCGCAGCGTATCGGCCACTTCTTCCGGCGTTTCGATCGTATTGCTCGCCACGTCGATGGCCCCGACCATCACCTTCTTGCCGCGCACCAGTTCGATCAGGTCGATCGGCACGTGCGAGTTGTGGCACTCCAGCGAGATGATGTCGAGCGTGGATGTCTGCAGCTTGGGAAACGACTCTTCGTACTGACGCCACTCCGACCCCAGGGTCTGCTTCCAGTCGGTATTGGCCTTGATGCCGTAGCCGTAGCAGATGTGGACGGCGGTTTCGCACTTGAGCCCTTCGACCGCACGCTCAAGGGTGGCAACACCCCAGTCGTTGACCTCGTCGAAGAAGACATTGAAGGCCGGCTCGTCGAACTGGATGATGTCCACGCCGGCCGCTTCAAGCTCCCTGGCTTCCTGGTTGAGGATGACGGCAAATTCCCACGCCAGCTTTTCGCGGCTTTTGTAGTGCGCGTCAAAGAGGGTGTCGATCATCGTCATGGGGCCGGGCAGCGCCCATTTGATCGGCTGGCGGGTCTGCTGGCGCAGGAACCTGGCATCGTCCACGAACACCGGCCTGGGGCGGCTCACCGCCCCAACGACGGTGGGGACGCTGGCGTCATAGCGATTGCGGATCCTGACGGTTTCGCGCTTTTCGAAATCGACGCCGCTGAGGTGTTCGATGAAGGTGGTGACGAAATGCTGGCGGGTCTGCTCGCCGTCGCTGACGATATCGATGCCGGCGTGCTGCTGTTCCTGCAGCGACAGGCGCAATGCATCCTGCTTGCCTTCGATCAGTTCCTCGTCCTGCAGCTTCCAGGGAGACCAGAGTTTCTCCGGCTGCGCGAGCCAGGACGGCTTGGGCAGGCTGCCGGCGGTGGAGGTAGGGAGCAGCTTTTTCATGATGAGTGGTGTCTTGCGTTCTTGTTGATTAGACAGCGTGGTGGGAAACCCACTGCGCGAGAATCTTGCCGTAGGGCCTGATGAAGTGCTCCTCGGTGAATTTGCCCTGCGTCACCGCGAGCTGGCTACGCTCTTCCCGGTCGTAGACGATCTGGGTAGAGGAATAATCCTGATGCTTCAGGCTCGGCTGGTAGACGGCCCCCGCCGCGGAATTGGCGTTGTAGATTTCCGGGCGGTAAATCTTCTGGAACGTCTCCATGGTGCTGATGGTGCCGATCAGCTCCAGGTTGGTGTAGTCGTTGAGCAGGTCGCCGAAGAAGTAAAAAGCCAACGGGGCGACACTGTTGGGAGGCATGAAATAGCGCACCTGCAGGCCCATCTTCTCGAAGTAGCGATCGGTCAGGGAAAATTCGTCCTGCCGGTATTCGATGCCGAGCACGGGGTGCCGGTTGCCGGTTCGGTGATAGACCCTGCTGCTGGAGACGCTGATGCAGATGACCGGTGGCTTGGCGAAACGCGCCGTGTAGGCGTCCGAGTCCACGAAGTGCTTGAACAGCTTTCCGTGCAGGCTGCCGAAATCATTCGGGATGCTGAGGCCGGATGCGTCCTGATTGTGCGCCGGCAGCAGCACGCTGAAATCGTAGTCGCGCACGTAGGAGGAAAAATTGTTCCCTGCGATGCCATCGATGCGCGCGCCAGTCGTCTTGTCGAGGATGCTGGGTTTCAATATCTCGATCAGCGGGAATGCATCGCCGCTTTCGTTCTCGCCGATGTTCATCTCAACAGAGATGATGTCCAGCTCCACCGCGTAGCGGTCGCGGGTGGGGTTATCCCAATGCGCCAGGTCGTTGCAGCGGTTGTTGATCATCGCAAGCGTGTTGCGCAGGTTTTCCTGCCGACGCTGCCCCCTGGCCAGGTTGGCAAAGTTCGTCGTGTTGCGCGTATTGGCAGCGGGACGATAGTCCTCGTCAAACCGCTGACGTTTGATGCTGAAGGTGAATTCCTGAGTCATTGCAAGCTGACGCCTTGTTTCCGAAATTGAATACGAGCGCAGGTCTCGGCGCAGGGGTGGATTCCTGCTGGATGGATGCCGGAACTTCGGATCGGTGGGCCATCGCCAACGAATCCTGTAGCCGGCAAAGGGTGTGGTGGCCCGCCGCGCAACCGTGGCCGGGTGGCCTCAGGCCGCGGCCACGTTTTCTGCGGCAATGGCACCTGCCTGCCGCGTCAATGCGATCAGCGGCAATGCCCGCTGCACCGCCAGCCTGGCCCGCTCGGCCAAGGCTTCGTTGTGCACGCGGTAGTCCAGGAAGTCGCGGTCGGTGGCGTAGACGCCCAGCGGCAACGTGCGCGCCTGGAAGAAGCTGAAAAGTGGCCGCAACTGGTGGTCGATCACCAGCGCATGGCGCTCGCTGCCGCCGGTCGCCGCCAACAGCACCGGGGTGTCGATCAAGGCATCCTGGTGGATGAAGTCGAAGAAGTGCTTGAACAGCCCGGTGTAGGAGCCGCGATAGACCGGCGTGGTCACCACCACCACGTCCGCCTGCTCCACGGCGGCGAGTTCCTGCTCCACCGTTGCCGGCAGCTGCGAGCGCCAGACCGCACCGGCGAACTGCGGCGCCAACGCCCCGAGTTCGACCAGATGTTGCTCGCACGGCACGGCATCGGCAATCAGCGCCAGCAGGTGTTCGGCCAGGGCGACGGCCTTGGAGGGGCGCTGCAGCCCGCCGGAGACCGCGACGACGCGGAGGGGGTGTGGCACGTTGACAGTCATGTGGGTTGACCTGAAGCGACGAACCCCGATGCTAGGGCTCGCATTCAATGAAGTAAAATGGTGTTATTTCAACAATCCATGAATTCGGATCATCTGAATGCTTGAGCGCATCCATCTCACCATCGTCCAGCAGGTCGAGCAGCAGGGCTCGTTGACCGCCGCTGCCGGCGTGCTGAACCTGACCCAGTCGGCGCTGAGCCACAGCATGAAGAAGCTGGAGCAACAGCTGGGCACCGACGTGTGGCTGCGCGAGGGACGCAACCTGCGCCTGACCCAGGCCGGCCAGTACCTGCTGGCCGTGGCGAACCGGGTATTGCCGCAACTGGATCTGGCCGAGGAGCGCCTGGGCCAGTTCGCACAGGGCGAACGCGGTGCGCTGCGCATCGGCATGGAATGCCATCCCTGCTACCAGTGGCTGCTCAAGCTGGTGGCGCCCTATCTGGCCACCTGGCCGGATGTGGATGTGGACGTCAAGCAGAAGTTCCAGTTCGGCGGTATCGGTGCACTGTTCGGCTACGAGATCGATCTGCTGGTCACGCCCGACCCGCTGTACAAGCCCGGGCTGCGGTTCGAGCCGGTGTTCGACTACGAGCAGGTGCTGGTCGTGGCCCGGAGCCACACACTGGCGTCGGCCGCCTACGTCAAGCCCCAGCAACTGACGCGGGAAGTGCTCATCAGCTATCCGGTGGACCTCGAGCGCCTGGACATCTACAGCCAGTTCCTGCTGCCGGCCGGTGTCACGCCAAGGCGCCACAAGGCCATCGAAACCACCGACATCATGATGCAGATGGTGGCCAGTGGCCGCGGCGTGGCCGCCATGCCACGCTGGCTGGTGGAGGAATACGCCGCCAGGATGGACGTGGTGCCGGTGCGGCTGGGTGCGCGCGGCATCCCCAAGCAGATCTTCCTGGGCGCACGTGAGGCGGATATCGCCGTCGACTACCTGCGCGCCTTCATCGAACTGGCCCGCCAGCCTGCCAATGGCACCGCCACGACATCCGGAGCCCACTGATGGATACCACCGCAACCCGCACGCCACTCCCCTTGCCTGCCGGCCACGATAAGGTGTTGCTGCATTCCTGCTGCGCGCCATGCTCCGGCGAGGTGATGGAGGCCATGCTGGCGTCCGGCGTCGACTACACCATCTTCTTCTACAACCCCAACATTCATCCGCGCAAGGAATACGAGCTGCGCAAGGACGAGAACATCCGTTTTGCCGAGCAGTGCGGCGTGCCCTTCGTCGATGCCGACTACGATCGGGACAACTGGTTCGAGCGGGCCTGCGGGATGGAGAACGAACCCGAACGCGGCGTGCGTTGCACCATGTGCTTTGACATGCGCTTTGAACGCACCGCGCTGTATGCGCACGAGCACGGCTTCCCGGTGATCACCAGCTCCCTGGGCATCTCGCGCTGGAAGAACATGCAGCAGATCAACGACTGCGGCGTACGCGCAGCGGCCAGGTATCCCGGCTTGATGTACTGGGAATACAACTGGCGCAAGGGCGGCGGTTCCTCGCGCATGGTCGAGATCAGCAAGCGCGAGAACTTCTACCAGCAGGAATACTGCGGCTGCGTCTACTCGCTGCGCGACACCAATCGGCACCGCGTGGAAAACGGGCGCAGTCGCATACAACTGGGCGTGAAATTCTACGGCGATGCGGAACAGGACGATTGAGTGCAAGCGGGTCTTGGGCCGCGGCCGGGATCTCGATGTGCTCTTGGCCCCTGCCCGCTCGATCGGGGCTGACGCAGCGGCGCAGCCACTCACCACCACAGGACGGCAACACCCTTGATCGATCCGGACACACCCAGCCTCGCCAGCACCATCACCGAGGCCTATTCGCTGGAGGTCAGCGCAAAGCACATTGCCGGGCTGACTGCTGCGGCGCCCCGGATCATGCATGGCGCAACCATTGCCATCCCCTACCTGCCCAACCAGGACGACGACGCGCGGCTGGCCGCGGCACGGATGGTGCGCACACTCGGCTTTCAGCCGATGCCGCACCTGTCCGCGCGCCGTATCGCCTCGCGCGAGCAGCTGCACGCCTTCGTCAGCCGCGCCGTCGAGGACGCCGGCGTCGAGCGCTGCCTGGTGATTGCGGGCGATCCACCTGCTCCGCTCGGGCCGTTTCCGGACAGCTTGTCGCTGATCGATACCGGGATCTTTGAGCGCTCCGGCATCCGGACCATCGCCGTGGCGGGGCATCCGGAAGGGCATCCAAGCATGCCTGCAGCCGATCGATGGAAGGTGCTGCAGCGCAAGTGTCGCAGCATCGCCGAGCGCGGCATGGCGCCGCTGATCGTCACCCAGTTCGCGTTCGATGCCGACATCGTGCTGACGTGGCTGCAGGCGCTGCGCGCGCACGGCATTGCACATCCCGTGCGTGTGGGCGTACCCGGTCCTGCTGGCGTGGCGGTGCTCGCACGCTATGCCGCCAGCTGCGGTGTCGGCGCATGCGCATCGATGCTGTCCAAATACGGCATCTCGCTCGGCAAGCTGTTGGGCACCGCTGGGCCGGATCGTTTTGTGGAACGGCTGGCCACTGGCCTGACTGATGCGCACGGCGAGGTCCGCATGCACTTCTATCCGTTTGGCGGCATCGCACAGACTGTCGCGTGGGTGGAGCAGTACCGCTCCCGCTCCGCGCGCGTTTAGGTGGACTGAGGCGCGCCAAATTCAGCGCTGCAGATCGACCGCAGACCTGTGCGTTGTAGCAAGCAATGCGTCGTGGACCTCGACACGTCCACGACCTCGATCACAGTCTGTACTTTTTATTCCTGGCGGTTTGTTTGCCGCGCGTGAGGTGCTGCAGCGCACAGCAGACCTGTCACAAGCGCGCGGTATAACCATCGGCGAATCGCGGCGAGGGGGCGCTGCATCCGATGCCGTTGCCATGCGCGGCGGCATCGCTTCTGCAACGTTCAAGGAGAGATGTCGCCATGCCGAAGCCGTCGCTGTTGTCCTTGCTGTGCACCCTGTCGCTGGTCTCCACGCCGCTTGCCGCGGCCGAGCTGCAGCCCAAACAACTGGCTGGCCCACCGGAGGAGTTCGCGCAGATGCGCGCACCCGATCCGGCCGAGTCGGCGATCCTGTCCAAGAGCGCCTTGCTGCCGGTGGAGTTGGCGCCGGCCGGCAAGTCCGCACGCTGGCAAGGCACCTTGCCGGTGGAAAACGGCCATCTGCGTTTCATGGTGCTGGCCGGCGACCAGCCGTGGGAGGCGGCGGTGACTGCACCACGCGTTGCCGGCGCACGTGCCGCTGCTGTTGCACCGCAGTTGCAGGCACAACGCACACTGCTGGGCAGCGCCGAGAGCGGCACTGGCGGCATGCGTTACGCGGTGGAGTCCGCGCAAAACGGCAACTGGGCGCTGACGCTGCAATCGGCGGCACCGGTGGCGCAACGCGGGTATGTGCTGATGGAAGGCGATGCGCGCACGCAGCTGGCCTCGTACCCGCGCCATCGTCGGCAGCAGGTCGGCCAGTCGCTGACGCTCAACGCCTTGCTCAGCGGCAACGATGCAGCCGGCGCGAGCTTGCTGGCCGCGCAGGCGGGGCAGATCGAGACAGCGAGCCTGCGTCTGATCGACCCGCAAGGCGGCATTCGGACGCTGCCGATGGCCGATGACGGACAGCACGACGATGGCGCTGCCGGCGATGGCGTGTATGGCGGCACGTTCCAACCGACAGCCGAAGGCACCTGGATTGCACAGGTGATCGTGCGCGGTCGCGACCAGGCCGGGCAGCCGTTCGTGCGCACCAGCGAGCATGTGTTGCCGGTGCTGGATACCTCCCTGCGTCTGCTCGGCAACGCGCTCAGCGCACGCGCTGCCGACGGCACCCGGCTCAGCATTGCCTTGCCGGTCGCCGCGCGCGGCAAGGCACCATCGCATTACCGCGTGTTTGGCCAGGTCTGGGGCACCGATGCCAAGGGCAAGGACGTGCCGGTGGCATGGATCGGCGGCATGCTGACGCCGCAGCAAGGCCAGCTGCCGTTGAGCCTGGACGAACGCTGGGTCGCGCGTGCCGGCGCACGTGCGCCGTTTACGCTGCGCGGGCTGCGCATCGAAGACCCGGACCACTACATCCCGCTGGTACAGGCCGACACGCTGCCCTTGCAGCTGCCCGCGTTGCGCCGCGCCAGCATCGCGCGCTCTGCCGCTGCGATCGACGAAAGCATGCGCATGGGCCCGCGTCCGACGACGCTGGCCCGTGCCACTGCGATGGCGCAACCGCAGGCCGCGGGGTCGCAACTGGTGCTGGTGCATGGCTATTGCTCCAACGGCGTGTGGCCGCAGGCGCAGTTCACCAATGCGTCCTCGTTCCTTGATGCCAAACAGAACCGCAGCAACGACCAGTTCGCACAGCGCTTGGCGCAGTTCGCCAGTCAGTGGTCCTCGTTCGCGACGGTGGCGCACAGCCAGGGCGGCATGGCCGCGCTGCATCTGTATACCTACTACTGGAGCGGGCTAGACAACGCTACGGGTGGGCGGGTGATGCAGTCGGTCGGCACGCCGTACCAGGGCACCAATCTGTCCGGCATTCTGGCGGCGGTGGGCTCGTGGTTCGGCGTGGGTTGCGGCACCAATACCGACATGACCTACGACGGCGCCAAAGCCTGGCTGGCCGGTATTCCGGCCGATGCGCGTGCCAAGGTCAACTACTACACGACCTCGTTCGCCAAGACCAACTGGTACACCAACGACTACTGCAACGCGGCCTCGGACCTGGTACTGAACGACCCGGAAGATGGCACCGTGGAGCAGGTCAACGCGCAGCTGCCGGGCGGCGTCAATCGCGGCCACACCACCGGGCAATGCCACACCACCGGCATGCGCGACCCGGCGCAGTATCTGGATGCCAGCCGCAATGCAGTGATGAACGCCAACGCGGCGAAGTGATGCGGTTCTAGCAATGATTGAACGCTGTGGGTGCATCGGTTTCTAGAGCGGATGATCTGCGGCTTGGTTGCAAGGCCCTTGCCCGCCCACCCTCGCGGGACACGCCGCAAGTACGTCCATGTAGGCTCTTACGCGGCATCCATGCCGCGTAAGGTCCCGCGACGGTGAGCGGGCAAGGACCCATTGAGATGGTCGGTGTGCGTGGTTGCAAGCGGTGCATGAACTGCGCTGATCGAATCACCGTACGTTCGATCAACCCCTCACCATTTTTCCATCCCAACCCGAGCAGCAGGCGGGCTTTCAACACACAAGCCACAGACTGTTGATTTGCCACCGCAAGCCGAGCAACAAGCTCTTAAGAAAGCAGCCGACTAACTCTCTGGTGCGGTGTCCTTGCCGGTTGCGGGACCCTCGGCGGCATGGATGCCGCCGAGGAGCCTCCACGGATGGATTCACGGCGTGTCCCGCAAGCGGTGAGGGCATCGCACGCTCAACCCACCTAGCTTTTGACTCAAGGCTTGGAGCGCGCCTTGACGGAGCTAGGGTTCGAAGGCTTGGTTGCTTTATGCGTGGTGTCGCGATGCACTTGGACTATGTGGATAGATCAGGTGTAGAGCTGCTGATCTACGGCTTGGCTGCAGGGCCCTTGCCCGCCCACCATCGCAGGACACGCCGCAAGTACGTCCCTGTAGGCTCTTACGCGGCATCCATGCCGCGTAAGGTCCCGCGACGGTGGGCGGGCAAGGACCAGTCGAGATAGTCGGTGTGCAGGGTTTTAAACAAAGATACCGATCAACTCTCTGGTGCGGTGTCCTCGCCGATTGCGGGACCGTGTGGCGGCATGGATGCCGCCACCGAGCCCCCAGGGATGGGTTCACGGCGTGTCCCGCAAGCGGTGAGGGCACCGCGCACTCGACCGACTCAGCTTTTGATTTCGGTACAGCGGTCGAAAGGTTTTACTAGCCACTCCAAGCCGCTTCGGAAGCCCACAGTTCTGCATCCGCGCCTGCAGGAATAGACATCGGCGCGGCCGGATCGGTGGCTGCGCGCCAGATGGCCTGCGCGACATCGATCGACTGCGTTTCGGGGCCGGCGGATGCGCTCATGCGCGCCATCGTCTGTTGCATAAACGTTCCATAGACCTCGTCATCAAGACCGCGAAGACCCGCGCGGGCATTGGCACGAAATTGCGTCTCCCCGCACGAGCCCGGCGAGACGATGCGCACGCGGATACCAAAGTCCTCCAGCTCGGCGGCCAGCGATTCGCTCAGCGCATTCACCGCGGCCTTGGCTGCGCGGTAGGCACCGATCAGTGGGAGGGGTTTGAGCGTTGCGCTCGACGACACGTTGACGATGACCCCGGCGTGGCGCGCGCGCATCTGCGGCAAGACCGCCTGGGTTACCACAAGCGTGCCGAAGGTATTGGTCTCGAACAGATCACGCACCGACTGCAGGCTTACCAGTTCCAGCGGCGCGGGCGCACCGGAGCCTGCATTGTTGACGAGAACGTCGACCGTGCCGGCCGCAGCGATCGCGGCCTGGATGCTCGCGGCATCGGTGACATCGAGCTGCAACACCCTCATTCGTGGCGACGCAGGAAACAGGTCTTCGCGTGGAGTGCGCATGGTGGCGACCACATTCCAGTCGCGCTCTAGGAAGTAATTGGCGGTCGCCAAGCCAAAGCCGGATGAGCAACCAGTGATGAGTACGGTTTGCATGAAGCGCCCTCGGTGATGTTGTGAGGGATGTACGTTAGGCGTCGAACATCGTACTTGCGATATTCTAAAGTGCTTAATTCATTTGCGAGAGTCCAATGCTGCCCGACCCGCTTACCGAGGTTGTCCTGCTGCTCAGGCCGGCGGCACGGTTTTCCAAGCTTGTCGTGGGCGCCGGTGCGTGGTCGGCACACCGCTCCGATGCGCCAGGCCCGTTTTATTGCGCAGTGATCGAAGGGACGTGCCGGCTGACGCTCGAAGATGGCGAGGCGCGTGTTCTTGAAGCAGGCGACTTCGTGCTGGCACCGGCCATGCTGGCCGTCACGCTCTCCAGCCTGCAGGCGTCGACCGGGCAGGCCCACACGGTGCCGACCAACATGGGCGATGGCACTTTCCGTATCGGCGCGCAGGACGGCCCGGCGGATCTTCGCATCGTGATTGGGCATTGCAGCTTCGGCTCGCCCGATGCCGCGCTACTGGTGTCGCTGCTGCCCCGGCTGGTGCATGTGCGCAGCGAGCCGCGACTTACCACGCTGGTGACTCTGGTTGGCGAAGAGGCACGTGCAACCCGGCCCGCACGCGAGGTGGTGCTTGCGCGGCTGTTGGAGGTGCTGTTGATTGAAGCATTACGCTCGCTGACAGCGAGCGACACGACGCCAGGACTGGTGCGCGCGTTATCCGACGCGCGGCTGGCGGCGGCAATGCGTGCACTGCACGGTGCACCGGCGCATGCGTGGACGGTCGATGCATTGGCCAAGGAAGCGGCGCTGTCGAGATCATCGTTCTTTGCGCGCTTCAACCGGGCAATGGGCATGGCGCCGATGGAATATCTGCTGGCATGGCGCATGGCGCTGGCAAAGACGCTTCTGTCAGAACAAGGGCTTTGCGTAGCGCAAGCCGCGCAACGTGTGGGGTATGGCTCGGCAAGCAGTTTCAGCGTTGCCTTCACCCGCCATACCGGCAGCCCACCATCGCAGTACGCGCGCGAGCGTGCTGCAGCGCCTGCAATGTCTGCAATGTCTGCAATGTCTGCAGACGCTTTGTAACGGCATCAGGTGTGCCAGACCCGAGCGCGCAGTGTCGCCTGCAGCTGCAGTGAGAAACAGCTGCAACTGCAGGCAAGTGCCCTCGCACTGGCGCATCGATGCATGACTACCGTTGCGCTACCGATGGCGGCTGCGATTGCGCATCGGCGCCGCCGCCGAGCACCTTGTACAAGGTCACCCGGTTGCTTGCCTCGGTCAGCCGCAGGCTGATCAAGGTCTGTTGTGCGCTGTAGAGCGAACGCTGCGCGTCCAGTGCCACCAGATAACTGTCCACGCCGTTGCGGTAGCGCGCATCCGACAGGGTGAAACCGCGTTGTGCCGCATCCACCAGGGCGCGTTGTGCATCCATGCGTTCGTCCAGCTGGGTGCGTTCGGCCAGCGCGTCGGCCACTTCGCTGAAGGCGGTCTGGATCGCCAGTTCGTATTGGGCGATGGTGATGTCCTTCTGAAGCTTGGCCACATCCAGTTCGGCCTTCAGGGCGCCGGCGCGGAAGATCGGCAGGCTCACGCTGGGCGTGAACGACCAGGTGTGGTCGCCATCGAACAGGCTGGACAAGGCATCGCTGCCGCGCCCGACGTTGCCGGTGAGCGAGATGGAGGGGAAGAACGCCGCACGCGCCGGGCCGATGTCGGCGTTGGCGGCCTTGAGCGTGTGCTCGG
Source organism: Xanthomonas sp. NCPPB 1826 (assembly GCF_056725285.1). NCBI lineage: Bacteria > Pseudomonadati > Pseudomonadota > Gammaproteobacteria > Lysobacterales > Lysobacteraceae > Xanthomonas > Xanthomonas sp. NCPPB 1826. The sequence continues at coordinate 421,294 of NZ_CM161521.1, read as the reverse complement.
CCGACAATACGTCCGGGCGCTGCAACAGCACGCGCGATTCCAGCTGCGCCGGCAACGGTGCCAATGCCACGCCGCTCTCGATCGCATCGGCAGCCGGCAATAACGCCGCCGGTACCGACGTGCCCACGACCAGGTTCAGCGCATTGCGCGACTGCGCCAGCTGGGTGGTGAAGCTGGCGACATCGGCGCGCGCGCTTTCCACGCTGGTCTGGATCTGCGCCAGATCCAGCCCGGAGACGATGCCGTTGTCGTGCTGCAATTGGGTCAGGCGCAGCGTCTTGCGCTGGCTCTCCAGGGTCTGCTGGGCGAGTGCCAGCCGCTGCTGATCGGCGGCCACGGTGAGCCAGTCGCTGGCCACTTCGGCCACCAGGCTCAGGCGGGTGCTGCGCTGGGTCTGCTCGCTGGCCAGATAGGTTTCCAGCGCTTCGTTCTTGAGGCTGCGGATGCGCCCGAACAGGTCCAGCTCCCAGCTGCTGATCCCCACCTGCCCGGTGGCGCTGCGGATGATCTGCGGCGCGCCGGTGAAACTGGTTGCGGCCGCGGCACGTTGCGCCGTGTGCGAGACGGTGGCGTCCACCGCGGGAAACAGGTCCGCACGCTGGATGCGGTACTGCGCACGTGCCTGCTCGATATTGAGCACGGCCACACGCAGGTCGCGGTTGTTGTCCAGCGCCAGTGCGACCACCTGTTGCAGGCGCGCATCGACCAGCACCTGCCGCCAGTCCAGCCCAGCCGCAGCGGTAGTGCGGCCATCGGCACTGTCGCCATGGGTCGCGCTGCCGGTGTCGCCGACCACGCCAGGTACCGGTGCGTCCGGGCGCGCATATTGCGGCGCCATGCTGACGCAGCCGCTCAATGCGATGGCACAGGCCACCGCCAGGCTGAGGGATGTCGTGCGCATCATGGCGTTACCTCGGAGGTGGAAACGACGGGGGAATGCGCGGCAGCCTTGCCGGGAAACAGGCTGCGCACCATCACGTAGAACAACGGCACGAAGAAGATGCCCAGCACGGTGGAGGCCAGCGTGCCGCCGAGCACGCCGGTGCCCAGCGAATGGCGTCCGCCGGAGCCGGCGCCGCTGCTGATCACCATCGGCAGCACGCCGAGCATGAAGGCCAGCGAGGTCATCAGGATCGGGCGCAGGCGCAGGCGTGCGGCGTGCAGGGTGGCCTCGATCAAGGGCTGGCCTTTCTCTTCCAGCTCCTTGGCGAACTCCACGATCAGGATGCCGTTCTTGGCGGCCAGGCCCATCGTTGCCAGCAGGCCCACCTGGAAGTAGATGTCGTTGGACAGCCCGCGCATCCAGGTCGCCAGCAGCGCGCCGACGATGCCCACCGGCACCGCCAGCATCACCGAGATCGGGATCGACCAGCTCTCGTACAACGCGGCCAGGCACAGGAACACGAACACCAGCGATACCGCGTACAGCATCCAGGTCTGGGTGCCGGCCGCCTGTTCCTGATACGACATGCCCGACCAGGCGTAGCCCACGCCCTTGCCCATGCCGTCCACTTCGCCGGCGACCGCGGTCATCGCATCGCCCGAGCTGATGCCGGATGCGGCGCTGCCGGTGATCTCCATCGATTCGCTGCCGTTGAAGCGGGTCAACACCTGCGGCGCATACGCCCAGGCGCTGCTGGCGAACGCCGAGAACGGCACCATGGCAGCGTCGCTGTTGCGCACGTACCAGCGGTCGATATCGCCGGGCAGCATGCGCGCGGAGGCTTCGCCCTGCACGTACACGCGCTTGACCCGGTTGTTGTTGAGGAAGTCGTTGACGTAACGCCCACCCATCACCGTGGAGAGCGTGGTGTTGATGTCGGCTGCGGCCACGCCCAGCGCGCCGGCCTTGGCATCGTCGATCTGCACGCGGTAGGTCGGCGCATCGTCCAGTCCGTTGAAGCGCACCGCGGTCAGGTTCTGATTGCCGTTGGCCAGCTGCAGCAACTGCTTGCGTGCTTCCACCAGCGCCTCGTGGCCGTTGCCGGCGGCATCCTGCAACTGCAGGGTGAAACCGGAACTGGTGCCCAGCCCGTTGATGGCCGGTGGCGTCAATGCAAACACCTGCGCGTCGGGCAGCGTCATCATCATCGCGCCGGTGATGCGCTGGGCCACTTCCTGCGCCGAACCCTCGCGATCGGCCCAGTCCTTGAGGCGGATAAAGCCCATGCCCGAGTTCTGGCTGCTGCCGGCCAGGCTGAAGCCGGAGATGGTCATGATGCCCTGCACTTCCGGCTGCTTGAGGATGAACGCGGTGGCCTGGTCGATCGACTGCTGGGTGCGTTGCTGGGTGGCACCGGCCGGCGCGCTGAACATCACCATCAGCATGCCCTGGTCTTCCTCGGGCAGGAACGCGCTGGGCAACCGCCAGAACAGCAAGCCAAGCACCACCAGCAACAGCGCGTAGACCAGCGAGCCGAGCTTGCGATGGCCGACCACGCGCTCCACACCACGCCCATAGCGCTCGGTGCCGCGATCGAAGAGGGTGTTGAACCAGGTGAAGAATTTGCCCAGCATGCCCTTGCGCGAGACATGGCCGCCCTTGTCGATGGGCTTGAGCAAGGTGGCGCACAGTGCCGGACTCAGGGTCAGCGCGACCACGAGCGACAGGATCATCGCCGCGGCAATGGTCACCGAGAACTGCCGATAGATCTCGCCGGTGGCGCCGCCGAAGAAGGCCATCGGCAGAAACACCGCGGTGAGCACCAGCGCGATGCCGACCAGGGCGCCGGTGATCTGGCCCATCGAGGTGTGCGTGGCTTCACGCGGCGACATGCCCTGCTCGGCCATCAGGCGCTCGACGTTTTCCACCACCACGATGGCATCGTCTACCAGAAGGCCGATCGCCAGCACCATCGCGAACATGGTCAGCGTGTTGATCGAAAAGCCCAGCAGCGACAACACCCCGAAGGTGCCCATCAGCACCACCGGCACCGCAATCACCGGCACCAGCGTGGCACGCCAGTTCTGCAGGAACAGGTACATCACCACGACCACCAGCACGATCGCTTCGATCAGGGTCTTGACCACTTCCTCGATGGAGATGCGCACGAACGGTGTGGTGTCGTAGGCGACCTCGTACTTCAGGCCGGCCGGGAAGTACGGCTTGAGTGCATCCAGCTTGGCTTCCACCAGCTTGGCTGCGTCCAGCGCATTGGCGCCGGTCGCCAGCTGCAGGCCCATGCCCGAGGCGGCCTTGCCGTTGAACTTGGAACTGGAGCCGTAGGATTCCGAGCCCAGCTCCACCCGCGCGACATCGCGCAGGTACACGGTGGCGCCGCCGGCATCGGACTTGAGCACGATGTTCTCGAACTGCGCCGGTGTGCGCAGCTTGCTGCGCGAGGTCACCGTGGCATTCAACTGCTGGCCCTGCAGCGCCGGCAATGCACCGAGCGCGCCGGACGAGACATCGGCGTTCTGCGCGGCGATCGCGCTGCTGACATCCGAGGGCATCAATGCATAGGTGTGCAGTTTCTCCGGATCCAGCCACACCCGCATCGCGTACTCGGCACCGAACACGTTGACGCTGCCGATGCCGTTGAGGCGGCTGATCGGGTCCTGCAACGAGGACACCATGTAGTCGCCGATGTCGGTGCTGTCCATGCTGCCGTCTTCGGAAGTGAAGGCCAGCACCATGAACATGCTGCCGCTGGCCGACTTGGTCACGGTCACGCCGTTGGTCTTGACCTCGTCGGGCAGCAGCGCCTCGCCTTGCGACACCTTGTTCTGCACCTGTACCTGCGCGGTGTCCGGGTCGGTGCCGGACTCGAAGGTCAGCGTGAGTTGCGCGGTGCCCGCCGAGCTGCTGCTGGAGGACATGTAGAGCAGATTGTCCAGGCCTGTCATCTGCTGTTCGAGGATCTGCGTGACCGAGTTCTGCACGGTCTCTGCAGAGGCGCCGGTATAGGTCGCACTGACCGTCACCGAGGGCGGTGCGATGTCCGGGTATTGCTCCAGCGGCAGCGAGAAGATCGAGATCGCGCCGGCCAGCGTGATGACGATTGCGATGACCCAGGCAAAGATGGGACGGTCGATGAAGAAACGAGCCATGGGAGTTCCTCAGTCGGCCTTGGGCGTGGCGCTGGCCGGCGCTGCAGGCGTCGGCGTGGCCGTACGCGCAGCGGCGGCGGGTGCGCTCGGTGCGGCTGCAGCAGCTGCATTCGGCGCTGCCGCTGGGGTAGCTGTGGTGGCGCTCACCTCGCGTGTCTTCACCGGCATGCCGACCTGGATCTTCTGCAGGCCCTGCACGATCACGCTCTCGCCCGCAGACAGCCCTTCGCTGACCACCCAGCGATCGCCCACCGCATCGCCGGTCTTGAGCACGCGCTGCGCCACCTTGCCATCGGCGCCGACCACCATCGCCACCGCCTCGCCCTTGCTGTTGCGGGTGACGGCCTGTTGCGGCACCAGGATCGCCTGCTCGTTGACCGCCATCGACAGCACTGCCTTGACGTACATGCCGGGCAATAGCAGATGATCGGGGTTCGGAATCACCGCACGCAGCTTCACCGTGCCGGTGGTGGCATCCACCGCGGTATCCACCACTTCCAGCGTGCCGGTGCGCGCGTAGGCAGTGCCGTCTTCCAGCAACAGTTTGACCTCGGCCTTGCCATCGACCGCCTTGAGCTGGCCGGCATCGAGCTTGCGCCGCAGCTGCAGCAGCTGCGCGCTGGACTGGCTGACATCCACATAGATCGGATCGAGCTGGTTGATGGTGGTGAGCACATCGGTCTGGTCGGCGGTGACCAGCGCGCCCGGGGTGAAGCTCGAGGTGCCGATACGGCCGCTGATCGGCGCGGTGATGCGGGTGAAATCCAGATTGAGCTTTGCGGTCTGCAACGCCGCCCTGGCCGCGGTGACTGCGGCTTCGTTCTGGCGCAAGGTGGCGGTGGCGTCGTCGCCGTCCTGCTGGCTGACCGCATCCAGCTTGACCAGCGTCTGATACCGCTGCGCCTTGGGCCTGGCCGACAGCACCGCCGCTTCGGCCTGCGCCAGCTCGCCTTGCGCGGACGCATACGCGGCCTGGAACGGCGCCGGCTCGATCTGGTACAGCACCTGCCCGGCCTGCACCTGCTCGCCTTCGGTGAACAGCCGCTTGCGCAGGATGCCGCCCACTTGCGGGCGCACCTGCGCGCTTTGATAGGCCACGGTGCGCCCGGGCAGCGTCTGGTCCAGCGCCAGGCGCTGCACGTCCACACGTTGCACGCCCACTTCCACTTGCCGCTGCTGCGGCGCTTGCGCAGGCGAACACGCCGCCAGCGCGACGGTGATCATGGCGGCCAGCAGCCACTGACGCGGCACCACGGCAGAACGGGAGGAAGCAACGCAACGCATACGGCGCACTCGGGAGTGATCGGAGGATGCGCACGCTACGCTGCGAATATGGAGCAAATTTGAAGATTTGCATCGGCAGACAGCAGGCGCTTGCTTTCGGGGTTTAATGAAGTCCCAATACGGTTGTGCACGACATGCGCTGCATCGGCAGCTGCAGTCGCCGCTGCTGCAACCTGGCGTGACTGCAGCAAGCACCCCGTGCCTGACCTCGTTCGCAACAAGGTTGTCCCAGCCTCGATGAAACTCGGAATCACCGCCAAACTCTTCCTCGCCATCCTCAGCGCCTGCATTGCAGTGCTGCTGATCAATGGCCTGGCCGGGCAGCTGTTGCTCAGGAAGCAGTTTCTCGACTATCTCAGCGAGCAGGGCATCGAGCGGATGCTGGAAGTGTTGCCGCGCGTGCAGGCCGACTACGCCAAGCACGGCGACTGGAATTTCATCCGCGACAATCCCGACGCCTGGTTCGTGCTGATGCGCCCGGAGCTGCCGCAGAACCTGCCGCCACGCGCACCACCGATCTCCGATCAGACCGGCGCGGTGTTTCGTTTCGCGCTGCTGGATCGCGACTACCGGGTGATCATCGGCAACCCCGATGTCAGCCGCACCGACACGCTGCGCCCGGTCGTGGTGCACGGGCAGACGGTGGGCTGGATGGGCATGCTGCCCTTCGAGAAGGTGCTGACCGCCAACGACGCGCGCTTCTACCAGGCCCAGCAACGTCTGTGGTGGACTGTCGGCGCGGCGTCCATCGTGGTGGCCGCGCTGTTCGGCTGGCTGCTGTCGCGCACCTTGCTGCGGCGCGTGCGCAGCCTGACCGCGGCAACCCATCGCCTGGCGGCCGGCGACTACGGCACGCGACTGGAGGCGCGCATGCGCGATGAGCTCGACCAGCTCGCGCGCGACTTCAACCAGCTGGCGCAGGCACTGGACAACAACGAACGTGCGCGTCGTGATTTCATGGCCGATGTCTCGCACGAGTTGCGCACGCCGCTGGCGGTGTTGCGCGCCGAGCTGGAAGCGCTGCAGGACGGCATCCGGCCGATGACGCGCGAATCGCTGACCTCGTTGCACCAGGAAGTCGGCCAGCTCGGCAAGCTGATCGAGGATCTCTACGACCTGTCGCTCACCGATGTCGGCGCGCTGGCCTACCGGCGCGCGCCGATCGATCTGAGCGTGGTGCTGCAGTCCACGTTGGCCGGCATGCACACGCGCATTGCCGCAGCCGGGCTCACGCTGCAGGCCCACGGCATCACTGCGCCGTTGCATGTCGACGGCGACGAGCGTCGCCTGCAGCAGCTGCTGTCCAACCTGCTGGAAAACGCCTTGCGCTACACCGATGCCGGCGGCCAGTTGCGGGTGCAGTGCGCACGGCGCCCGCACCTGGTGGAGATCGTGATCGAAGACAGCGCGCCCGGCGTGCCGGCAGACAAGCTCGATCGCCTGTTCGAGCGCTTCTATCGCGTGGAAGGCTCGCGCAATCGCGCCAGCGGCGGCAGCGGGCTGGGCCTGGCGATCTGCCGCAATATCGTCGGCGCGCACGACGGCGAGATCCACGCCACCGCCTCGCCCTTGGGCGGCCTGCGCGTGACGCTGCGGCTGCCGGCCCTGGAGGCCTGATGGACGACACCACCACAGCACCGAACGCACACGTGCTGATCGTCGAAGACGAACCGCGCCTGGCCGCGGTGCTGGGCGAGTATCTGCATGCTGCTGGCTATTCGCATCATTGGGTGGCCGATGGTGCGCAGGCGATTTCCGCGTTTCACGCGCAGTCGCCGGATTTGGTCCTGCTGGACCTGATGCTGCCCAATCGCGATGGCATGGAGATCTGCCGCGAGCTGCGCAGCCTCGGCGCGGTGCCGGTGATCATGGTGACCGCGCGCGCCGAAGAGATCGACCGCCTGCTCGGGCTGGAGATCGGTGCCGACGACTACATCTGCAAGCCGTTCAGCCCGCGCGAGGTGATCGCACGGGTGCGTGCGGTGCTACGCCGCCACCGGCACGATCCCAATGCGGTGCCCACGCATGGATTGCTGATCGATGAGGCCGCCTGCCGCGCCAGCGTGGCCGGGCGCGACCTGGACCTGACCCAGGTCGAGTTCCGCCTGTTGCGCACGCTGTGCGCAGCGCCGGGGCGCGTCTACTCGCGCGAACAGTTGATGGACCACGTGTATGTGGACCACCGCATCGTCACCGACCGCACCGTGGACAGCCACATCAAGAACCTGCGCCGCAAGCTGGCCGAGGTGGGCGGCGAAGAATGGGTGCGCTCGGTCTACGGCGTGGGCTACCGCTTCGAGTATCTACCTACCGAAGCGTAATCAATATCCCCCCTTCGTAGGAGCGTGCCTGCGCGCGACGCACTCCCGACACCCCAGCAACCACAGGCGCGATCCCCAACACTCACACCTTCAACCAACGCGTCGACACCGCAACGCCCACCATCAGCACCGCAACACCGAGCAAGGCGCCGACCAGGCCGATGCCATGCGCGGCGAAACCGATCAGCGCCGGCCCGGCCAGGATGCCAGCATAGCCGAGTGTGGTGACCGCAGTGATGGCGATGCTCTCCGGCATGCGCGTCTGGTTGCCGGCCAACGAGAACAGGGCCGGCACGATATTGGCGCAGCCCAGGCCGACCAATACGTAACCGGCCAACGAGGCCTGCCATGGGCTCACCAGCGTGAGCACGCAAAAGCCCGCGCTGGCCAGCAGCGCGCCCACCACGATCGAGCGGATGCGCCCCAGGCGCTCCACCACCGCATCGCCCAGCAGGCGCGTCACCGTCATGGTCAATGCAAACACCACATAGCCCACGCCGGCGGTGCTCGGGGCGACCTGGTGCACATCGGCCAGGAACACCGAGCTCCAGTCCAGAATGGTGCCTTCGGCCAGGAACACCACAAACGCCAGGATGCCGATGAACAGCACGATGCCCCTGGGCAGCGCGAGCAACGGCCCCTGTTGCGCCACGCGCTCGGTCCGCCAGTGGCGTACCGCCAGCGCGCCGACAAGCAGCATGGCGATTACCCCGGCAACCGCCGCGCTCGACGGGGAGAGCTGCGCAGACAGCAGCAAGGTCATCGCGCCGGCACCGACAAACCCGCCGATGCTGAAAAACGCATGGAATCCCGACATCATCGCGCGCCCGGCATCGCGCTCGACCACCACCGCCTGCATGTTCATCGCGCAATCCATCGCGCCCACGCCGGCGCCGAACACGAACAGCACCGCGCCCAGCAACCACGGATCGGCGACCACCGCCAGCAACGGCAGGCTGAGGCAGATCAGCGCCGACGTCACCGCCATGACCGCACGGAAACCGAAGCGCGCCGACACCGCGCCGGCCAGCGGCATCGCCAGGAACGAGCCTGCTCCCAGGCACAGCAGGATCAGGCCAAGCGCGCCATCGTCCACGCCGGTCCTGGCCTTGGCGAATGGCACCAGCACCGCCCAGACCGCGGCAGCAAAGCCTGGAATGAAGAACGCCGCGCGGGTGGCGTGCTGTTGCGCGCGAGCGCTGGAGCCGGGGATTAGCGACATGCAAAAAATTCCAGGAGGAAGCGGCAAGGAGAGTGCGACGGTGGCACCAGTCCCGCGCGCTCGCTGGCCGGACTGGCCCGACCACGGCTCCATTGCGCGTGCTGCAACCGTCCGTGGGGATATGCGACGCTGCTAGCGAAACACCACCGTGCGATGGCCATTGAGCACGATGCGATGCTCGACATGGCGACGCACCGCACGCGCGAGCACCAGCGATTCGGTATCGCTGCCCAGCCGCACCAGGTCGCGCGGCGTCATCGCGTGATCCACGCGCGCCACGTCCTGTTCGATGATCGGGCCTTCGTCCAGGTCTTCGGTGACGTAATGCGCAGTGGCACCGATGATCTTGACCCCGCGTGCGTGCGCCTGGTGATACGGCTGCGCGCCCTTGAAGCTGGGCAGGAAGCTGTGATGGATATTGATCGCCCGCCCTGCCAATGCGCGGCACAACGCGGGCGAAAGAATCTGCATGTAGCGCGCCAGCACCACCAGATCGATCTGCAGCGCCTCGACCAGCGCAAGCAGCTGCGCTTCCTGCGCGGCGCGCGTGTCGGCGCTCACCGGCAGATGGTGGAAGGCGATGCCATAGGAGGCGGCCAGCGGCGCGAAGTCGGCGTGGTTGGACACCACCGCCGCGATATCCACCGGCAATTGCCGGCTATGCATGCGGAACAGCAGATCGTTGAGGCAATGCCCCTGCTTGCTCACCAGCACCAGCAGCCGCGCGCGGCGGCGCGCATCGTGCAGCTGCCAGTCCATCTGGAATTCATCGGCCAGCTGCGCAAAGCGGCGTTCCAGCCCGGCAATGTCGGTGCCCGGCGGTTTGTCGAAGTGCACACGCAGGAAGAAGCGGCCACTTTCGTCATCGCCGAACTGCTGTGCGTCGAGGATGTTGCAGGCCAGATCGAACAGCAGCCCGGTCACGCGATAGACGATGCCGGTGCGGTCGGGGCAGGACAGGGTGAGGATGTAGTCGGAGCGCATCGGCACAATGATAGCCAATGCGCCCGGCTGCGGGCGCAGTGCTTGCGCCCGTAACTTTCCGCTGCGACTCAGCGCGGCGGCAGGCGCAGCATCAGCCGCCGATTGATCTCGTCCAGTTGCGCCATCGATGCCTCCACCGAGGTCTCCATCGCTTCCTGGGTGGTGATGTGCGCACGCAGATGCGCCGGGTCGGCGAGCTCGCCACGCACCAGAAACACGTTCTCGCCCACCTCGCCGACGTGCCGGCTGAGCACCACGTAATCCACCTGGTCGAAGCCATGTTGCTTGGCCAGCGGCAGCAGGCGCGCGGCCATGCGCACGCTGGCCTCGTCGGTGGGTTTGTTCAACTCGGCATCGAGCGCGGCCACCGCTTCGCGGATCTGCGCGAACAGATAGTGGTCCGGATGCTCGGGGTGGTCCGGGCCCACTGGGCCCTGGTCGACGACCGGTACGGCGGTCATCGTGTACCACCGGCGCAGGTCAGTGCGCGCGGTGTGCGCTCGGTCGAACCGAGCGTGATATGCAGGTGTCGCATCGCATCCTCCCTGGAGCGGCGGCTGTCACGAGCCGGCATTTTAGAAGGTCTGCTGCATGTTGAGGTGAGCAAGAGGTGGACCGTGTTGCTGTGAAGCGAAGCGGCGTGAGAGTGGGGAGCAGATGGAGCTGACGGCGTGCGAAATCTGCTGCACGTTGCGTCGCCTCATCCCCTCACTCCAAGCCACGCTCCGCGCCCCGGCCCGCGCCAGTGATGCGCAAGCCGTGCCGCCCCGCCGGGACGGGAGAGTGGCTAGCTCCGCCTGGCGGAGGCTGCGATCAGGCCTGCCCGGCCCGCCGCGCCGACACCTCTGCCAGCACCGCCCAGTCGGCGTTGCCGTCGCCATGCGCGATGGCCTCGTCCAGCCCGGCGCGCAGCAACTCGCCCAGTGGCATCGGCACCTGCTTGTCGGCGCCGGCCTGGATCGCCAGATCCACATCCTTGCGGCCCAGGGTGGCAGTGAAGCCGGCGGGCAGGTATTCGCGCTGCATGATCAGGCGGCCGTAGCCCTGGTACGCGGGCGCGGCGAACAAGGTGCTGGTGAGCATGCCCAGGAACTGGGTGGCATCCACGCCGTGGCCGCGTGCCAGGGCGCTGGCTTCGGCCATGGCGCCGATTGCGCTGGCCAGGCAGAAGTTGGCTGCCAGCTTGACCGCATTGGCCTGCTCGGGAGTGTGGCCGATCTCCCAGGTGCGTTGACCGAGCACGTCGAACATTGGCTGCACGCGCGCCAGCGCCGCCTCGTCGCCGGCGGCCAGAATGTTGAGCTTGCCGGCTTCGGCCACATCGACCCGGCCAAGCACCGGTGCGGCCACGTAGGCCACGCCGCGTTCGGCATGCAGGGCGGTCAGCTCGTGCGCCAGTGCCACCGAGATGGTGGCCATGTTGACGTGCACGCTGCCGGCCGGCAGCGCGTCCAGCACGCCTTGCTCCAGCACGGTGGCACGCACCGCGTTGTCGTCGGCCAGCATCGAAAACAGCAGCGGGCCGTGCGCGGCGTCGCGCGGTGCATCCACCACCGTGGCACCAGCCTCGCGCAGCGACTGCGCGCGCTCCGGCGAGCGATTCCACACACGCAGTTCAAAACCGCCGCGCAGCAGGTTGTGCGCCATTGGCAGGCCCATCGTGCCCAAGCCCAGAAATCCTATCGGCATGCGTTGTCCTTGTTCGTTATGACGTCTATCGGATGGATCAGCTGGCAAATACGCCACGCGCATCGCGTGGCTCGCAGCGCAGGTATTGCGGCGAGGGCGTGACCGATGCGCCGAGTGCGGCAGCGGCATGCCACGGCCAGCGCGGGTCGTACAGGATGCCGCGCGCCAGCGCGATCGCATCGGCCTGGCCGTCCTGCAGGATCACCTCGGCCTGCGCCGGCTCGGTGATCAGGCCCACGCCGATCACCGGCGTGCTGACCTGCGCCTTGATCTGCTGCGCAAACGGAATCTGATAGCCCGCCTGTACCGGAATCTGCTGGCGCGGATCCAGCCCGCCGCTGGAGACATGGATGTAGTGCGCACCGCGCGCATCCAGCGCCTTGGACAACGCGATGCTCTGCTCGAGATCCCAGCCGCCCTCTACCCAATCGGTGGCGGAGATGCGCACGCCGATGGCAATCTTGTCCGACACCGCCGCGCGCACCGCGTCGAAGATGCGCAGCGTCAGCCGCATGCGGTTTTCCAGCGAGCCGCCATACGCATCGCTGCGCCGATTGCTCAGCGGCGACAGGAACTGATGCATCAGATAGCCATGCGCGGCATGCAGCTCGATCAGCGCCAGCCCCAGGCGCTCGGCGCGCTGTGCTGCATCGACAAAGGCCTGCACCACCGCATCGATGCCGGCCTGGTCCAGTGCCTGCGGCAACGGCTGACCGTCACGGAACGCCAGCGCCGATGCGGACACGGTCTGCCAGCCACGCGCGTGATTCGGCGCGATCGCCTCGCCGCCGTTCCACGGCAGATCGCTGGAGGCCTTGCGCCCGGCATGCGCCAGTTGGATACCGATCGGCATCGGCGACCACCGCCGCACCGAGTCCAGCACCTCGCCCAGCGCCTGCTCGGTGGCATCGTCGTACAAGCCGAGGTCGGCGTAGGAGATGCGCCCCTGCGGCTGCACCGCGGCCGCTTCCAGGATCAGCAGGCCGGCACCGGATTGCGACAAGGTGCCCAGATGGATGCGGTGCCAGTCGCTGGCGCGGCCGTCCTGTGCCGAGTACTGGCACATTGGGGCGATGACGATCCGGTTGGCGAGCGCAAGCGGACCGAAGCGGATGGGGGAGAACAGCTGGCTCAAGGGGGCATCCACAGATGACACGGGGATGCCCATTGCACTGCGCCACGCGCGTGGGCACAACCGCTGCGATGGATCACTGCGTCATGCCGAACGCGCACTGGCGTCGTTGACGCTGTGTGCACGCAGCGGATCGAACGGGGTATGCAGGAACGCCAGCGCCTGCGCGCATGACTGTTCGACCTTCAGGCTGAGCAGCTCGTCCGCGCGGGTGCGCCCGAAGTTGAGCGCGGCGATCGGCAGGCCGGCCTTGGCCGCGGCCTGTACGAAACGAAAACCCGAATACACCATCAGCGACGAGCCCACCACCAGCACCGCATCGGCCGCCTGCAGATGCGCAAATGCACGCTCCACACGCTCGCGCGGCACGTTCTCGCCAAAGAACACCACATCCGGCTTCAGCACGCCGCCACACAGCGGGCACGGCGGCACCACAAAACTGTCGAAGGCCACATCGTCCAGATCCGCATCGCCATCGGGCGCCTGCGCCGCGTCCAGGTCGGCCCAGCCGGGGTTGGCGTGCTCGAGCAGCAGCTGGAATTCGGTACGGGGCATGCGCCGCTCACAGCCCATGCAGCGCACCACATCGAGCCGGCCATGCAGATCGATCACCGCCTGACTGCCGGCAGCCTGATGCAGGCGGTCCACGTTTTGCGTCAGCAGCAGTTCCAGCTGGCCGCGCGCTTCCAGTGCGGCCAGCGCGTGATGGGTGGCATTGGGTTGCGCCAGCCCGAAGCGCGGCCAGCCGACCAGACTGCGTGCCCAATAGCGCTGCCGCGTGGACAGCTCGCCCATGAAGGCCTGGAACGTCACCGGTTGCGGACGCTTCCAGCCGCCTTGCAGATCGCGGTAATCGGGAATGCCCGAATCGGTGCTGCAACCGGCGCCGGTGAGCACGAACAGGCGCCGATGGCGCTCGATGAAATCCTGCAACGCGTTGCCGTCCTGAGCGGGTACCGCCGTCATCGCGCAACTCCGGTGGCCATGAGGTAACTGTGCAGCAACACCACCAGTTGCGCCTGCAGCGGCGCAATCCGCACCGCAGGCGCACCCTCCTCGAGCAGGCTTTTCACCGGCCCGGTGATGGCCGCCATGCCGATCTCGGCCACCGCCTCGCAATCGTCGAAGCGCACATCCGCGGCGGTGGCCAGCGCAGCGGCAAACGCCTGCTGCGAGCGCTTGCGCGCCTGCGACCCCAGCGTGGCGCCACCATGCAGCTCGGCAATGGCGTACAGCGCGCGCGAGACGTCCACATGCTGCAGCTTGGCCTGCACGAAGGCATGCACCAAGGCCTCGCACTGCTGCGCCAGCGTGCGCCCGTGTTGTTGCGCGCAGGCCCGTTCCACCGCGTCGATCACCGCCTGCAGATGCCACTGCAGCAACGCGATCAACATCGCCTGCCGATTGGGGTAGTACTGGTACACGCTGCCGACCGACACGCCGGCACGCTCGGCCACCCGCGTGGTGGTGCAGCCCTGCAGTCCGTCGGCCACCAGCACCTGGATGCTGGCCTGGCGGATGACCTCCACGGTAGCGCGCGAGCGCGCTTGCTGCGGGGCCTTGCGCGGTGCTGGCAGGGGGAATGAGGTACTCACGAAGGCGACTGTACACACGGATGGATGGCACATAGTCTGGGGGCCTTCTTGGTGATTCCAAGCAAGCGCCCCTCTCCAGCTCCGCACCCGTGGCGCTGCGCGACGGTGCCGAGCGCCCGATTGCTTCACCGTGTCGCTGGCGAAGGCACTGCGTAACGCAGGCTTTGCGGTCAATGCGCCGATGCGGTCAATCACGATCGCATCGCCGCCGATCTCGACGACCACATCGGTCCAGGCAGCGTCGAACAAGCGACTGCCAGCGTGGCGCAGCTTGTGATGTCCGAGCTGGCATCGGCGCGATGACACCGAGGGTGGGACAATTGACCTGATGATGCGCACCGAATGACACACAGCCGGCAACCTGCGCTCACGGTTGAAACCGCTTAAAAACAGGTGCCACGTCACAGATCGGCACGCGGGCCCGCTGACTTAGCGTGATCGGGCGCACACGCAACGCTGCGGAAACATGACGCCGCGACAGTGGGCAGCTCCCCCGCTGACCCCACTCCTGCCATGCCCTACACCCACATCCGGACGCGCTCCGGAGTGCGTCGTGCCGTGTCGCGTCGTCCGCTCGCCGTCCTGCTTGCACTGACCCTGGCCACCCCCGCGCTGGCGCAGGAGGCCGCACCCGCCACGCCTGCCACCCGCAAGGGCGAGGACGGCATCTTCTCGCTGGACCGGATGATCGTCACCGGCGCCGGCCAGGCCCAGAATCAGTTCGACGCCTCGTATGCGATCACCGCGCTGACCGCCGAGCAGATCGACAAGCTGGCCCCGCTCAACCTGGCCAGCCTGATCGGCTCGATGCCCGGCATCTATGCCGAATCCACCGGCGGCGAAGTGCAGAACGTCTACCGCATCCGCGGCATTCCCGACGAAGGTTCGTTTGCGGTGATCCAGGAAGACGGCATCAGCCCCTACCCGGACAACAACGGCTACTTCTACAAGACCGAAGGCCTGGTGCGCCCGGACCTGATGGTCGAATCGGTGGAAACCGTGCGCGGCGGGCCGTCGCCGATCTTCGCTTCCAATGCCGCGGCCATCGTCAATTTCGTCACCCGCCAGGGCGGCGACACGCCCGAAGGCGCAGTGCGCACCACCGTCGGCGACACCGGGCTGTATCGGCTCGATGGCTATTGGTCGGGCAAGCTTGCCGACGGCTGGTACCTGGCTGCCGGCGGCTTCGTGCGGCGCAACGACGGCTACCGCGACGTGGGCTTTCCGGCCGACGAGGGCGGGCAGTTCCGCATGAACCTCACGCATACGCTGGAGCACGGCAAGCTGACCTTCACCGCCAAGCATCTGGACGACAAGAACGCGTTCTACATGCCGATCCCGCTGTACGACCCGCGCGACACCTCGCGTTCGCTGGACCCGTTGATCGACCGTTTCACCGGCACCTTGAGCAGCGCGCAGCTGAAACGCGCCAGCATCGTCTCTAGCGATGCCAACGGCGCGCCGCAGCGCGAGTTGCGCGACCTGTCCGATGGCCGCCACATGAAGTTCAACCATCTGGGCGCCAACCTGGACCTGGCCTTCGACAACGGCTGGAGCCTGTCCAACAAAGCCATCGTCAATCGCCTGGACATGACCTTCGACGCGCTGTATTCCAGCAATGCGCCGCAGGACGCCGCCGCGTATGCCAACAGCCGCCGCGCCGCCGCCAGCGCCGCGTTTCCCGGCCTGAGCTCGCTGGGCTACGTCTACACCGACGACGGCAGCCGCTTCGATCCGGCCAGCACCGACGGCCTGGTGATCCAGGGCCAGTACCGCGCCATGAACGTGCGCGCCGATTCGTTCGCCGACGACCTGCGCCTGCATCGCCGCTTCGACTGGGGCGGCGACACCCACGACATCACGCTCGGCGTGTACGGCGCCTACTACGCGCGTTCCTACAATTCGCGTTACCAGAGCTATCTGCTGGAGATGCGGCAGAACCCGCGCACGATCGACCTGCTCGGCTACGACGCGGCCGGCAACGTGGTCGGTGGCGTGACCAAGGACGGCGTGGTGATCTACGGCGCCGACCGCACCCAGGGCAAGGCCTACACCAGCATGCTGGCGCCCTACATCGCCGACACCTGGCAGGTGACCGACAAGCTGCGCCTGGAAGCCGGCGTGCGTCACGAGCGCTACCGCTACCGCGCCTGGAGCATGCTGCGCAGCACCGGCAACCTGGGCATGGCCGACACCCTGGCCGACGATGCCGCGCGCCTGTTCACCGGGGCCCGCGCGCACACCGCGCTGGACGTGGGCGTGACCAACTGGACCGCAGGCTTCAACTACGATATCAACCCCACCGTCGGCATCTACGGCCGCGCCTCGCGTGCGCACCGCGCGCCCAGCGAGGGCGCCAACGAAGGCAACGTCAACATTCCCACCGCCGACCAGTTCGAGCTCGGCACCAAGCTCAACTTCGACACGCTGGACGTGTTCGCCACCGCCTTCTACACCAAGTACGACCCGTACAACATCGGCACCAGCGCGGTGAATCCGCAGACCGGCGCGGCCGAATCCAAGGACTACCGCGGCAGCGTCACCAATCCCGGCATCGAACTGGCGGCGGTGTGGACGCCGGCGCAGTGGCTACGTCTTGATGCCAACCTGACCTACAACGACACCAAGGTGTCCGACCTCACCGAAGTGGTGGCCAATGGCGCAGTGGCCGTGGTCGACGTGGACGGCAACATGCCCAACCGCCAGCCGAAGCTGTACGGCAATGCCGGCCCGACGCTGTTGTTCACCACCGGTGCGTTCGATTGGGAAACCTCGTTGCGCTACGCCTATGTGGGCAAGCGCTACGCCGACCTGGAAAACACCACCGAGCTGGCCGCCTACAACACCCTGGCGGCCAACATCCTGGTGCGCAACGGGCCGTGGGACGTGCAGCTGTCGGTGGACAACCTGACCAACACCTTTGCGCTGACCGAAGGCAACCCGCGCACCGACACCATCTCCGGCCAGGGCACGCGCGCACCGATCTACGGCCGGCCGATCTACGAGCGCAACTCGCGGCTGGTGGTGACCTACCACTTCTGAGTGCGCTGGCGTCCGAGGTGTCGCAGCCTCGATGCCAGCGCTCCACTTCCCGATCCATCGCCTGCAGCGCCGCAGCTGCGCTGCAGGCCACAAGGACTGCCATGACAGCTTCCCGTCTTGCCTGTGCGCTGCTGGTTGCAGCAGCGACATGTTCCGGCGATGCCGCCGCCTGGGGCCACCGCGCGCATGCCGCCATCGACAGCGCCGCGGTGCAGGCCCTGCCCGACGACGGCCCGGTCTTTCTCAAGCAGTACGCGCAGGTGATCGCCGACGGCGCCACACTGCCGGACGGCTGGCGCAGCGAGAGCGAACCCTTCCTCAAGATTGACGAAGACCCCAACCACGGCTGGTTCCGCGAGCAGTTCGCCTTCATGCAGCACCCGCCGCGCTCGCGTTATGCCTTCGTGCTGGCGCTGTACGACGAACAACGGCGCATCGCCGGCAGCGACCCACAACTGGCGCAGCGCATGAACGTGCGTTGGGCCGGCACCTTGCCGTACGCCGCCACCGAAGGCTACCAACGCATCGTGGCGACCATGCGGCAACTCCGCACGCTGCGCGCCAAGGGCCAGGACACCCGAGAGCTAGAACGCAACTGCGCGTTCTACGTCAGCTGGTTTGCGCACTACATCGGCGATGGCGCGCAGCCGCAGCACGACAGCATCCATCACGACGGCTGGCAGGGGCCGAACCCGCACGGCTACAGCACCGACCCGAAGGTGCACGGCAAGTTCGAGAGCGATTACGTGGAGAAGATTGCGCTGACCCCGCAGGACCTGCTGAGCCGCATGCCGGCCCTGGCGCACCAGGATGGCGATGTGTTCGAGCAGATCCTGGGCTTTCTCGACATCGGCACCGGCCGTGTCGAGCAGGTCTATCGCCTGGAAAAGGCCGGCGCCTTCGACGACGCATCCAGCAGCGATGGCCGCGCGATGGTCTATCGCACCGCCGGCGATGGCGCGGCGATGCTGCGCGACTTGCTGGTGCGCGCCTGGCGCGAAAGCGCGCTGCGGCCCGGCACCTCCACGCCCCCCAGCATGGACCCACGCCATCCGCAGTACGACCCGGCGACCGGATCTGCACCTGCCGGCAGGTCGCCCACGCTGTAACTGGCGATGGCGACAGGGGTGTGCCGCCATCGGCGTGCCGACCTGCGCGGCGGCAACGGGCGCCGCGCGGGCAGCACAGCGCAGCGTGCCATGCGGATCGCGCGTGCCATCACGCCGCGTCAGTGGGCGTTGGCGGCCTGTTCGACAAAGCGCAGCAGATCCTGATTGAAGCGCGGGCTGTCTTCCAGAAACGGGGCATGCCCGGCGTCGGGATACAGCACCGTCTGCGCACGCGGCTGCAGCTGCCGTGCACGCGCCAGCGTCGGCCCGGTGGTCACCAGTGCATCGCGTGCGCCGTACATCAGCAACACCGGCAACTGCGTGCGTTGCAAGCCGGCAACCTCGATCGACATGCCCTGCACGGCCCGTTGCATGTCCCACGAGGCCAGCGACGCGTTGGCCAGCAAGGTTTCAAACACCGGCGCCGGAGGCTGGGTGGCAAAGCACAGCCGCAGGAAGTCCTGCACCGCCTGCAGGTGCATGCGCAGGTCGTCGGAGACCAGATCGCGATAGATCGCCGGATGCGCGCCCAGCTGCTCTGCACGCAATTCGATCACGCCATCGACATACACCACGCCGCCAAGCCCTTCGTCGCCGTAACGGGTGAGGTAGTTAGTGATCACCGCACCGCCCAGCGACCAACCCACCAGCACCGCATCGCGCGCGTTTGCGGCCTTCACCACGGCGGCAAGGTCGTCGGCCCAGCGCATGCCGTCCCGATACGCGGACGCTGCCGCCGGTTTGCCGGACAGCCCATGCCCGCGCAGGTCGTAGGTGATCAAGCGATAGCCCTGCAGGCGCGGATCGGCCAGCTGCGCGTCCCAATCGATGCGACTGCCGAGCAGGCCATGCACGAACACGATTGCCCGGCCATCGGTGGCGCCATGCTCCTGCACCGCCAGGGCCACGCCGTCGGGCGCGGTGACGGTGTAGCTGCGCGACGCCGGGGGTGAGGCCGGGCCCGCCGCCGCCAAGGTTGAAGAGAACAGCAGCAGGCAGGCCAGCAGGTAGCGCGTCGGCAACATGCCAATGACGGAGAGAAAGCGAACAAGCATCGAAGTGAGCTCCAGACAATGGGAGCCACCATCCTCGAACCTCACACCAATGTGAGGGTCAAGCGTTGTGTGCAACGTATGCTGGGCGCATGGCCACATCGTCCGAACACTCACTGAGCATTGGCGCGCTGGCGCTGCAGACCGGCGCCAGCGTGCGCTCGCTTCGTCACTACGACGCGCATGGGCTGCTGACCTCCTCGCGCAGCGCCAACGGCTACCGGGTGTTTCCCGCCGCCTGCGTTGCGCAGGTGCGGCAGATCCAGCGCCTGATCGCCACCGGCTTCAGCCTGGACGACATCCTCGGCTTCCCCGATTGCATGCGTCTGGTGGAAGGCGCGCAGATGTGCCCGGAAACCGCGCAGGCGCATCGGGCACGCCTGCAGCTGATCGAGCGCCAGCTGGCCGACCTGGAGCGGCGCCGTGCGCGTTTGCTGGAAACCCTGGCACAGGGTGCGGCGGATGCCGCGACCATGCTGCCGCCTGCAGCGCAGACCAGACGCAGCAAGCGGGCGCGCTAGAGCGGCTGACAGACACCGCGCAGTCTTGCAGCCAGTCGTTCTTGGACGCGGCGGTCGAACCGCGTCACTCGCCGCGTGCAGGATGCGGCGCAAAGCGCCCGTACGGCCGCGTGTCGTCGGCGCGCTGGCGCAGCACGTAGGCCGCGGCGAAGGCGAGCGCCAGCAAGGTCAGGCACATGCCGACCAGCGCGCCCCAGCCACCGTGTTGCCAGAACCAGCCGCCAAGCGCGCCGATCACGCTGGAGCCGGCGTAATACGCCAGCAGATACAGCGATGCGGCGTGACTGCGGTGCGCACCGCCGAGCCGGCTCACCCACGCGCTGGCCGCCGAATGCGCAATGAAGAAGCCGATCGTCAGCAACACGATGCCGGCCACCACCAGCGCCAGCACATGCGCCAGGGTCAGCGCCACGCCGAGGATGCACAGCACGATGCCGGTGGTGACCACCGGGCCGCGCCCGAAACGGTCCGACGCCGCACCGGCCACCGACGAACTGACGATGCCGAACACATAGGCGCTGAAGATCATGCCGATCTGGCTCTGGCTCAGGCCGAATTCCGGCCCGCCCAGCCGGAAGCCGGCGTAGTTGTAGAGGCAGACGAACACGCCCATCAACAGGAACGGCAGCGCGAACAGGAACGGCAGGTTGCGGTCGCGCAGATGCCCGGCCCAGGCGCGCAGATGGAAGCGCAGGTTGATGCCGTGCCGGCGCACGAAGTTGCGCGACGGCGGCAGCAACCAGAAGAACGCCAGCGCGCACAGCAGGTCGAACACGCTCAACACCGCCAGCGCGGTGCGCCAGTCGTAGTGGTCGGTCAGCACGCTCATCACGATGCGCCCGCTCATGCCGCCGAAGGCATTGCCGGCCACATACAGGCCGGTGGCCGCACCCATCTTGTTGGCCGGCAGTTCCTCGCCCAGGTACACCATCGCCACCGCCGGCACCCCGCCCAGCGCGATACCGGACAAGGTGCGCACCAGCACCAGCGCGCCCCAGTGCGGCAGGAAGGCGGCGACCAGGTTGAGCACCGCGGCCAGTGCGATCGATACGAACATCAACCCGCGCCGGCCCAGGTTCTCCGACACTGCGCCGGCACAGAAGATCGCCAGAGCCAGCGCGCCGGTGGCCAGCGACAACGGCAGCGAGGCGGTGGCCGCGTCCACGCCAAAAGAGCGCGCAAACTCCGGCAGCACCGGCTGCACGCTGTACAGCAGCGAGAAGGTGGCAAAGCCGGCCAGGAACAGGGCCAGGCGGATGCGGCCGCTGGCCGGCGCATCGGCGGCGGCGGCGTTGTCGGCAAGGCCGGCGGTGGCGCCCGGCAGGCTGCCGGTGCGGCGATCAGGAGAGGACACAGGCGTAGCATCGAGACTTGGGACGGCGAGTATTCGCCTGCGCTGACCCCCTGTCCAATATATGATCCTGGCAGTTGCCATATGCAGAACAGATAGCATGGAACTTCGCCACCTGCGCTACTTCCTGGCTGTCGCCGAGGAGGGCAACTTCACCCGCGCCGCAGCGCGGGTCGGCATCGGCCAGCCGCCGTTGAGCCAGCAGATCCAGGCGCTGGAGCGTGATCTGGGCACGCCGCTGTTTCGGCGCACCCACAGTGGCGCCGAGCTGACCCCGGCCGGCGAGGCCTTCCTGGTCGAGGTACGCCGCGTGCTCGCCGATGTGGAGCGCGCCGCGGAAACCGCACGGCGGGTGGCGCGCGGCGAATCCGGCCGGCTGCGGCTGGGCTTCACCGCCTCGGCCGCGTTCAACCCGGTGGTGCCGCACCTGATCCGCGACTTTCGCCGGCAATGGCCGCAGGTCGAGCTGTTGCTGGAAGAAACCAACACTGCGGGGCTGCTGCTGGCCCTGGCCGATGGCCGCCTGGACGCGGCCTTCGTGCGCTACGGCCTGAGCACGCCGCCCGACCTGCAACTGCTGCGCTTTGCCAACGAACCGATGAAGATCGCCGTGCCCGCCGCGCATCGCCTGGCCGCCCGCAACAGCGCACCACTGGCCGCGCTGGCGGGCGAACCGTTCATCCTGTTCCCGCGCAGCTTCGGGTCCAGCCTGTACGACGAGATTCTCGCCGCCTGCCGCGCATCCGGCGTGACCTTGCGCATCACCCAGGACGCGCCGCAGATGTCGTCCATCGTCAACCTGGTCGCCGCCGAACTGGGCGTGTCGGTGGTGCCCGCCTCCACCGCGCAGCTGCAGCTGCCCGGCGTGCGCTATCTGGATATCGAAGGCCAGATGCCGCTGGCCCGGCTGGCCCTGGCAGTCGCGCCGGGCGCCCTGGACACCGCGCCACTGGTCCAGCATCTGTGGGCGCTGGCGGAAGTGCTGTGAGCCAGGCTGATCTCGAGCCGACAGCACCAAGGTTTTTGTAGGAGCGCACCCGTGCGCGATGTGGCTCTACCGGTAACGCCCTCGCGCACAAGTGCGCTCCTACACCTGCCAACAGATGGCCAGATGCCACTGGCCAGGCTGGCCCTGGCGGAAGTGCTGTGAGCCAGGCTGGTCTCGAGCCGAAAACACCACGGTTGTTGTAGGAGCGCACTTGTGCGCGATGTGGCTCTACCGGTAAGGCCCTCGCGCACAGGTGCGCTCCTACCGGCCAACAGAGGGCCAGACGCCGCTGGCCAGGCTGGCCCTGGCGGAAGTGCTGTGAGCCCGGCTGGTCTCGAGCCGACAGCACCACGGTTTTTGTAGGAGCGCACCCGTGCGCGATGTGGCTCTCCCGGTAACGCCCTCGCGCACAAGTGCGCTCCTACACCTGCCAACAGATGGCCAGATGCCGCTGGCCAGGCTGGCGCTGGCGGAAGTGCTGTGAGCCCGGCTGATCTTGAGCCGAGAGCACCAAGGTTGTTGTAGGAGCGCACCCGTGCGCGATGTGGCTCTACCGGTAAGGCCCTCGCGCACAGGTGCGCTCCTACACCTGCCCGGGCTGAAAGATGTTGGATTGGGTTGCCTGCCACCAGCGATGGCGCTGGTTCTCTTGAGCCGAGGTCTGATCCACGCGCCCTCCGCCGCACCCGAAGCCATCGATCCTGTGGAAGCACGCATGCCCGCAATGCTGTTTGCATGGCGACATCATCGCGGCCAGGGCCTTCGCTGCAGACAGCATGCACGTTGCCGACGCGCGCACGTGCCCTGCCGAATCCAGGTAACACCATCCGGGAACCGCTTGACCTCAACCGCGATTGAGGTCGTTCAATGCCTGCACCTTCCATCACCTGCGCCCGTCATGCATCTTCGCCATCTGTTGCTGCCCTGCCTGGACCCCGACCTCAGCCTGCGCTTCTATCGCGAGGTACTGCAGCTGCCGCAGCACGGCAACAGCATCCGCATCGGCTGGAGCAGCCTGGAATGCGTGCAGGCGCAGCAGCCGGTGGGCAGCGTGCATCTGGCGTTCAACGTGGCGCCGTCGCGCTTCGACGCCGCTGCGCAGTGGATCGGCGCACGCAGCAAGCTGCTTGCCGATCCACATGGCCGCCGGCAGTTTCAATTGGATGGCGTATGGCAGTCGCGATCGGTGTATTTCGCCGGCCCCGATGGCGCGGTACTCGAGTTGATCGCGCGTCGGGCGGTGCAGGTGGCCACCGGCGACGGCGCGTTCCACGGTGACGAGTTGCTGTGCGTGAGCGAGATCGGCTTACCCAGCAACGATGTCGCGGTGGTGACCAGCAGTGTCGCCCACCACTTCGGCGTGCGGCCGTTTGCGCCGGCGCTCGAGGGCTTTGCCGCGCTGGGCGACGATGATGGCTTGTTGATCGTGGTCGATCAGGCGCGGCGCTGGTTTCCGCAGCAGCGGCAGCTGCCGTGGGCAAGCGGCGTGCGGGTCAGCGTGGATGCACCGCAACCGGGGCTGCGCTTGCGCGATGCGCAGGGCTGGGAGTTGCTGGCGGCGTGATCGCCCACGCCGCGCAGGTCATGCCGCCGCTGCAGGCGCGGGCAGACGGAAGAACGCCCGCGCCGCCGCGGTGCTGTTGGCCGCGGTCAGCGCCACCTCCTCGCCACGATCGCGCGCGAGTTCTTCGACGATATGCGACAGGAACATCGGCTCGTTGCGGCGGTCCTTGGGCATCGGCTTGAGCGTGCGCGGCAGCAGGTACGGCGCGTCGGTTTCGATCATCAAGCGGTTGGCCGGGATGTTGCGCACCAGCTCGCGCAGATGCAGGCCGCGGCGCTCGTCGCACAGCCAGCCGGTGATGCCGATGTAGTAATCGCGGTCCAGGTAGTCGAACAGTTCTTCGCGGCTGCCGGTGAAGCAATGCACCACCGCCGGGCCGAGGCGGCCATCGAAGCTGCGCATGATCGACAGGAAATCGTCGTGCGCCTCACGCTGATGCAGGAACAGCGGCTTGCCGTTGTCGGCAGCCAGTTGCAGCTGGCGCTCGAAGGCCTTGTGCTGGGCCGGACGCGGGGCGAAATCGCGGAAATAATCCAGCCCGCATTCGCCCACCGCCACCACCTGCGGGTGCGCCTGCAGCGTGCGCATTTCGGCCTCGCATTCGGCGGTGAACTCCACCGCGTGGTGCGGGTGCACGCCGGCGGTGGCGTAGAGGAATCCGGGATGCTGCTGGGCCAGCTGCAAGGCCAGCGGCGAATGCTCGCGGCTGGCACCGGTGATCACCAATTGCGCAACGCCTGCGTCGCGTGCGCGTTGCAGCACGGCGTCGCGGTCGCGGTCGAAGGAGTCGTGGGTGAGGTTGGCGCCGATATCGATCAACTGCATGCTGCGGTGTCGTGTGGGGAGAGCCGGGCAAGTGTAACGAGTGGGGATTGTGTGCGCTTAGCGCTTCGCGTCCCTTCTCCCGCCGGGAGAAGCTGGCGCGCAGGACCGGATGCGGGTGCGAGCGGAGCCTCGCATGACCCACCACCCAATGTGGCGTCGCCCCGTCCCCTCACCCCAACCGCTCTCCCGCAGGAGAGGGGCTTTGCTCCCTTCTTCCAGGAGAGAGAGGGATTCAACCCACCACCGGCACCACCATCGCATCGATCTTCGCCGCCAGCGCCTGGATCGTCAGCAGCGCCGAGCGCGACAGCTGCCGCTGCGGGGCCACGCACAGCGCCAGCGTCATCGGCTTGGTCAGGTGGCGGCGGAACGGCACGAATGCCAGGCGGCCGTCGGCCACATCCGGCGCGGCATCCAGCCACGACATCAGGCCCACGCCGGCACCGGCGCGCACCAGCCCGCGCAGCGTGCGCACATCGTTGCAGTGGGTCAGCCGCTTCACGTCGATGTGCTGGCGTTGGTACAGCACCTTGGCATGCTCGCCGACGATCAGCGGGGCGGCCGGCAGCAGCAGGCGGTGTTCCAGCGTTTCGCTCAGCTGCAGCTCGGTGCGGGTGCTGAGCGGGTGGCCGACCGGCATCGCAATCCCCAACGGGATGTCGGCAAAGGCGCGCACCTCCAGGTCCACGCTGCTCACCGGGTCCAGCAGCAGGCCGATATCCACATCGGCCGAGGTCACTATTTCCATCACCCGCTGGTTGCGCGCGGTGGACAGGTTGAAGGTGATGCCGGGGTACTCCTGCACCAGCGCCGCCACCGCCTCCGGCACCACGCCCTCGCTGAGCGCGTCGATCATGGCGATCTCCACATGCCCGCGGCGCAGCCCCTTGAGCTCGTCGAAGCGCTCCAGGGTGCGGGCATAGGCCTTCTCCCAGCCGCGTACGTCCACCAGCAGCAGCTCGCCGGCGGCGGTCAGCCGCAGCCGCCCGGGCAGGCGCTCGAACAGCTGCGCGCCCAGCTCCTCCTCGGCCTTGAGGATCTGCCGGTCGATCGCCGAGGCCGACACGTGCAGCACGTCGGAAGCCTTGCGGATGCTGCCGCAGCGGGCCACTTCGATGAAGTAACGGGTGAAGCGGGAAAAGGTCAGCATGCGGCGGGGCTCGGTTGGCGTTGCATTTTTTGCAATGGCTTGGCTGAAAATCGATGTTTGATAACACACCCCCAGCTTCCTAGAGTCAATCCGGCACCGCTCCCGCCCTACGCCAGAGACTGGACCCATGGATGTCGCCGTCCCCGCCCTGCCACTGCACTGCACCTTCGAGGCCGCCGACTGGCAGCGCCTGGCCCAGCACTGGCACGCGGTGGCGCTGAGCAGCGAGGTCGGGCAGGCGCCGTTCAAGGCCACCCTGCTGGACGAGCCGCTGGTGCTGTACCGGCTGGGCGACGAATTGGTGGCCGCGCGCGATGTCTGCCCGCACCGCGGTGTGCCGCTGAGCATGGGCACCGCCGATGGCGGCGGCGTGGTCTGCGCCTACCACGGGCTGCGCTTCGGCTCGGGCGGGCGCTGCAACCACATCCCCGCCAGTCCCAGCCAGAACATCCCGGCCAAGATGCGCCTGCACACCTACGCGGTGGCCGAGCGCTACGGGTTGATCTGGGTGTGCCTGGCCAAACCGGCCGGCGTCAGCGCGGCCGAGGTGCAGATTCCGCCGATGCCCGGCTGGGACGAGGATGGCTTCCAGCAGATCGTCTG
Source organism: Xanthomonas sp. NCPPB 1826 (assembly GCF_056725285.1). Lineage (NCBI taxonomy): Bacteria > Pseudomonadati > Pseudomonadota > Gammaproteobacteria > Lysobacterales > Lysobacteraceae > Xanthomonas > Xanthomonas sp. NCPPB 1826. Next base: position 394,812 of record NZ_CM161521.1, on the reverse strand, counting down.
CCCGGCCTTCGACATCGGCGGCAGTGCCGCGCGCCAGCTGGAGGGTTTCATCGACGTGGCCCATTTCGCCTTCGTGCACACCGCCACCTTTGCCCAGCCGGACAAGCGCGAGGTGCCGGCCTACACCACCACCGAGACGCCGACCGGCTTCAATGCCGACTATCTGAGTTCGGTGGCCAATTATTCGGTGGACATGCCGCTGCCGGACGTGGACCCGGATTTCCAGTGGCTGCGCCATTTCGAGGTGCATCTGCCGTTCACCGCCACCCTCACCATCCACTTCCCGGTGCCGGGCAAGCGGCTGGTGATCATGAACGCGGCCAGCCCGGTGTCCAAGCACAAGACGCGCCTGCTGGTGCCGATCGCGCGCAACTTCGACACCCATCTGCCAGTGGAGGACGTGCACGCCTTCAACCTGCGCGTGTTCGAGGAAGACCGCGCCATGGTCGAGGCGCAGCGCCCGGAATACCTGCCGCTGGACCCGCTGCTGGAGGTGCATATCCCGGCCGACCGCAGTTCCATCGCCTATCGCCGTGGCCTGCGCAGCCAGGGCTATAGCGACTTCTTCCTGCGCTGACCGCCAAGGAGCACGCCATGCAGTTGCACGAGGTCCGCGTTGCCGAGGTCTTCGACCAGGGCCATCGCCAGCGCGCGATCCGGCTGGAGCCGGTCGGCGCGGAATTGCCGGCCTTCGAGGCCGGCGCGCATGTGGACCTGCATCTGCCCGACGGCATGATCCGCCAGTACTCGATCGCCAGCGCGCCGCATGTGCGTGACCACTATCTGCTGTGCGTGAAGCTCGCCGACGCCTCGCGCGGCGGCTCGCGGCATCTGTGCGAGCAGCTGAGCACCGGTGATCGCCTGCGCATCTCCACACCGCGCAACCTGTTTCCGCTGCATCCGGGCGAGCGCCACGTGCTGCTGGCCGCCGGCATCGGCATCACCCCGCTGCTGTCGATGGCCGAAGCGCTGGAAGCGCGCGGCGAACCCTTCGTGCTGCACTATTACGCGCGCCGGCACGCCGACGTGGCGTTCGGGCAGCGGCTGCAGCAGGGCTTCGCGCATGGCCAGGTACAGGTGCATCTAAGCGATGGCGGCGAAAGCCCGCGCGTGCATGTGCCCGAAGAATTGGGCCAGGCGCGTGCGCGCGACCAGCTGTACCTGTGCGGGCCGGCCGCCTTCATGGACCACTTCACGCTGCTTGCCAGGGCGCACGGCTGGACGACGGAGCAGCTGCACCGCGAACACTTCGCCGCCGCCGAGCCCGGCATCGCCCACGATGCCGACAGCGCCTTCGAAGTGGAGCTGGCCGCCAGCGGCCGCGTGGTGCAGGTGCCGGCCGACTGCAGCATCGCCAGTGCCTTGCTGGACGCCGGCATCGAGGTACCGCTGTCCTGCGAGCAGGGCATGTGCGGCGCCTGCCTGACCGGCGTCCTGGCGGGCACCCCCGATCACCGCGACAGTCTGCTCAGCGACAGCGAACACGCGCAGAACCGGCAGATCACGCTGTGTTGTTCGCGTAGCCGCTCGCCGCGGCTGGTGCTGGATCTTTGAGGCGGCCTGTGTGTGGCAGATGCCTGTGCAGCGCTGCTGCGAGTGCGGCTATTCACCCATGCCGATGGTCCCGCCGATGCGATCGCTAGGCACCGCAGATGACGATGCGTTGTGCCGCCGATCGTCATGACCTGCACGCCGCCGCAGTGCATCACCCGTACATCGCGTACCCGCTGCCGGAAAAGGCCTGGTCGCTGCAGCGCGCTTGTCTGCGCTGCGCTGGTGTGCAGCGTCAGGCCTGGTGTGCCGATGTGCAGAACGCTGCGGGAGATCCACAAGCGACGAAGCAGCGCTTGTCGATCCGCAGGCATTGATGGTGGCGCGGTGCCTCATGTAGCACCAAGGAGCCTTGCAACCTCACCCAGGCGTCCACCCAACAACACGAGCGTCAGCACCAGCAAAAAACCACTCCAGTGCTGGCCGTCCACCACGCATGCAAGGCATGCTTCGCATCTACCGGCGTGATTGCGCCATTGCCGTTCTTTCCGAGCTTTCCATCGCATGTCCATCGTTCATCGCAGTCTGATTGTGGCGCTATGCCTGTTGTTGCCCACCGCCGCACCGGCACGCAGCCAAGCCACCCCTGCACAGCAACGCGAGCAGCAGGTGGCGCAGCTGCTGCGCACCGCCGCCGATCAGCCTGCGCAGCTGCGTGCCTGGCTGCAGGCGATGCCCAAGGGCGGCGACCTGCATAACCATCTGTCCGGCTCGGTGTATGCCGAGGACTACCTGCAGTGGGCCAGCGAGGATGGCGCCTGCGTGCAGCTGGACGACCTGAGCCTGCGCGCGCCGCCGTGTGGCAACGGCCAGGAGCCTGCACGCGACCTGGCAACACGCAACGCCGCGCTGTATGGACGGGTGGTGGATGCCTTGTCGATGCGCAAGTTCCTGCCCAGCCCGTCGCAACCCACCGGACACGATCAGTTCTTCGGCACCTTCGGCAAGTTCGACGCGGTGGTGCGCGCGCGCGTTGCCGACACCGTGGCCGCAGTGCTGGAACAGGCCGCACGCGACCGCGTGCCCTATGTGGAAATCATCGCCAACCCGCCGCAGATGGATGAGGCAGCCAAACAGATGCAGTCCTTGCCCTGGAAGGGCGACGACGACGCGGCCAACCTGCGCGCCTTGCAGGATGCCTTGCCGCCGCTGGTGCAGGCCGCACAACGCGCGCTTGCCGACACCGATGCCCAGGTGCGCCGCGTGCTGCACTGCGACCAGCCCGATGCACGTCCCGGCTGCCAGGTCACCTACCGCTACGTGCCTTACGTGCTGCGCGTGTTGCCGCAGCCGATGGTGTTCGGGCAGATGGCGCTGGCGCATGCGCTGATCACCGCCGGCGGCAGCCGCGCGGTGGCGTTGAACATCGTCGCGCCCGAAGACAACCCGGTGGCGCTGGCCGATTACGCGCGGCACATGGCGATGTTCCGCTTCTTCGCCGCGCGCTACCCCGACGTGCCGCTGTCCCTGCACGCCGGCGAACTTGCCCTGGGCCTGGTGCCGCCGGCGCAACTGCGCTCGCACATCCGCCAGGCGGTGGATGCCGGTGCGCGCCGCATCGGTCATGGCGTGGACCTGCCTTATGAAGACGACGCCGACGGCCTGCTGCAGCGCATGCGCCGCCAGCAGATTGCGGTGGAGATCAACCTCACCAGCAACGATGTGATTCTCGGCGTCAAAGGCGCGGCACATCCGCTGGCGATGTATCTGCGCGCCGGTGTGCCGGTGGTGCTGTCCACCGACGATGCCGGCGTCTCGCGCGCGGACATGACCCACGAATATCAACGCGCGATGCAGGAACAAGGCATCGATTACCCCACCCTCAAGCAGCTCGCCCGCAATGGCCTCACCTATAGCTTCCTGCCGGGCACCAGCCTGTGGGATGCCGACGGTAACGCTGCGCAGGCCTGCGCCACCGCGTTGCAGCGCGAAACCGATGATGCTGCCTGTCGCGCATTCCGCCAGGGCAGCGAGAAGGCCCGGCTGCAATGGCAGCTGGAAACCGACCTGGCCCAGTACGAGCGCACGCTGCTGCAGGTAGGAGCGCGCCCGAGCGCGAACGGGCTTTACCGGTAACCCCCCGTCGCGCGCAGGCACGCTCCTACCAACGCCCTCGATCCATCGCCGCTGCAATGCCTTCAACCTTCCACGACAAAAACGCAATGACCGACCCGCACGCCACCACATCCAGACGCCGCGTCATTCTCGAAGACGACATCGACGGCTTCACACCCGCGCAGCTGCTGCTGTTGCAGTCGCCCGAGGTCGAGGTGCTGGGCATCAGCGCGGTCAGCGGCAACATCTGGCGCGACGAAGTGCTGGCGCATAGCTGCCGCCTGCTGGAATTGGCCGGTCACCCCGGCATCCCGGTGCTGCCCGGCCCGGTGCATCCGCTGCTCAACAGCGAACTGGCCACCGAGCGCTGGGAAGCGCTCTACGGCAAGCTGGTCTGGAAAGGTGCCTGGACCAGGCACTGGGTGGATGGCGACACCGTGCAAAGCGCGCCGCGTTATCACGCCCACGACGTGGTGCCCGACCTGCCGTTGGGCAATCCCAGCGTGGTGCGCGCGTCCGACGAGCCGGCCGCATTGTTCATGCTGCGCATGGTGCGCCAGTATCCGGGCGAGGTGAGCATCATTGCCACCGGCCCGTTAACCAATCTGGCGCTTGCGCAATCGCTGGATCCGGCCTTCGCCACGCTGGCACGCGAGCTGGTCTACATGGGCGGCAGCCTCAACCCGCGGCAGCAACGCAACAGCGTCAGCGCGCAGCAATTCGCACGCGAGTTCGTCAACTCGCCACGCCGCGAATTCAATATCCGCTGGGATCCGGAAGCGGCCAGCATCGTCATGCGCGCCCCCTGGCGCAAGATCACCATGGTGCCGGTGGACCCATCGACCGCGACCGAACTCACGCCCGACCTGCTGGCGCGCATGAGCGCGGCCGACACCACCATCGGCCATGCCTTGCGCCGCCGCGAACCGGGCTTTCCGATGTGGGACGAACTGGCCACCGCGGTATGGCTGCGGCCCGAACTGGCAACACGGACCGAGACGCTCTACGTCGACACCAACACCGCCTTCGATGCCGGCTACGGCGACATCCTGTCGTGGGCACCCGGCTATCAACCGGGTCTGGGCGAGCAGGCACAGACGGTGGTGCACGCGGTGGATATCGAGCCGTTCGAACAGCTGCTGGTAGACCATCTCACCGCGCCGCAACCACCAGCAGTCGGCTTGCCGCTCCCCCTTGTCCCCTCGGGAGAAGCTGCCCGATGCGCGGGTGAGGCTGCGGCACCCCAATCCCGACTCCCAACGAGCGAATCCCCGCTCCCAACCAGGTGACCCCATGCAACTCCCAGCGCAGTGGCAGGCCGGCATCGATCGCAATACCGAGGTCCTGCGTGGCCACGCGCAGCTGCTCGCCAGCTTCAACGCACCGCGCCCCGCAGCGCCGGACACCACCACGCCGCGCGGGCTAATCGGCTCCATCGTCAGCACCACCCGCAGCCAGCCCACCCTGGCCGCACGCCTTGCCACCCAGACGCTCACGCGCATCAACCAGGCCAACGACAGCCTGCGCGCGATCACCCGCCCGCTGCCCGCACGCGCCGCCGCCGATGCCGCGCGCGTGCAGGCCGCGCTGGCCGGCGGCAGCGACGGCGGTGCGTTGGCCGGCGTGCCGTTCGTGGTCAAGGATCTGTTCGACGTCGCTGGCCAGGTCACCACCGCTGGCGCCGTCATGCGCGCGCAGTGCGCGCCCGCCAGCCGCGATGCGGCCGTGGTGCAACGGCTGAGCGACGCCGGCGCGGTGCTGGTCGGCACCGCCAACATGGACGAATTCGCCTACGGCTTCGCCACCGTCAACGCGCACTACGGCACCACCGCCAACCCGCACGATCACCGCCATCTGGCCGGTGGCTCGTCGGGCGGCTCGGCCGCCGCGGTGGCCGCCGGGCTGGTGCCGTTCGCGCTGGGCTCGGACACCAACGGCTCCATCCGCGTCCCGGCCGCGCTATGCGGCGTGTATGGCCTGCGCCCCACGCACGGCGCGTTGCCGCTGGATGGCGTGTTCGGCTTCGTCGATGCGCTGGATGTGGTCGGCCCGTTCGCCAGCTCAATCGCCGACCTGCGCCGCGTCCATGAAGTCATGCTCGGTCACCCATTGGCATCGTGCAATGCTGGCAGCCTGCGCATCGCCCGCCTGGGCGGCTGGTTCCAGCGCAACCTCGACCCCGAGCTGGATGCCGGCCTCGGCACATTGCTGACCGCTTGCAACAGCAGCACCCTCATCGAATTACCCGAAGCAGAACGCGCCCGCGCCGCCGCCTTCGTGCTCACCGCCGCCGAGGGCGGCCACCGCCATCGCGCCGGCCTGAGCACGCAGGCCGAGCAGTTCGACCCGGCCACCCGCGACCGCCTGCTCGCCGGCCTGCAACTGCCCGCCAGCGCGGTGGCCGATGCGCACCGCTTCGCGCAGTGGTTTGGCGCCGCCATGCAGCGCCTCTGGGACGAGGTGGATGTGTTGATCGCCCCGGCCACACCCTGCGTGGCGCCGCGCATTGACCAGGACACCATCCAGATCGACGGCCTGCCGGTGTACGTGCGCGCCAACCTGGGAATCTTCACCCAGCCGCTCGGCCTGGCCGCCTGCCCGGTGCTGGCCGCGCCGTTGCCGCGCCCCGGTCGCCTGCCGCTGGGCGTGCAGCTGATTGCCGCACCCGGCCGCGAAGACCGCCTGTTCGCGCTCGCCGCGCAACTCGAACGCGACGGCCTGCTCGCCTTCAGCCCACCGGCGGAGACGCGCTGATGCTGCACACCTTGCGCGCACGCCGCGGCATGGTCGTGGCCCCGCACCATCTGGCCGCACAGGCCGGGCGCGATGTGCTGCGCGACGGCGGCAATGCCATTGAAGCCGCCGTCGCCACTGCCGCCTGCCTGGCCGTGGTCTACCCGCACATGACCGGTATCGGTGGCGACGGCTTCTGGCTGATCCACGATCCCGACGGCCGCGTGCACGCCATCGACGCCTGCGGCCGTGCCGCACAGGCTGCAACACTGGAGTTCTATCGCGGCCACAGCAGCATTCCGTGGCGCGGCCCGGGCGCGGCCAATACCGTCGCCGGCACCGTCGCCGGCTGGGCGCTTGCCCTGCAGCACGCAGGCGGCGGCCTGTCGCTGCAGCGCCTGTTGCATGACGCCATCCACCACGCCAGCGCCGGCGTGCCGGTGACGCTGGGCGGTGCGCACATCGCCACCAGCAAGGGGGCCGAGCTGCGCGTGCAACCCGGTGCCTACGCGGACATCTTCGAACCGCGTGGCACGCCGCTGCACGAAGGCGCACTGCTGTATCAGGCGCAGCTCGCACATACCCTGCAACGGCTGGCCGACCACGGCCTGGACAGTTTCTATCGCGGCGCACTGGCCGACGACATCGCCGCCGACCTGCAGGCGCTCGGCAGCCCGCTGCGCGCGCACGATCTCGCAAGCCACCGTGCCGACGCCAGCGTACCGCTCTCGGTCGCCATTCGTGGTGCGCGCCTCTACAACCACGCACCGCCCACGCAAGGCCTGGCCTCGCTGCTGATCCTTGCCTTGTTCGATCGCTTGCAGGTCGCACAGCCCGACAGCTATGCGCACCTCCACGGCCTGGTCGAAGCCAGCAAACAGGCCTTCCTGATCCGCGACGCACACCTTGGCGACCCCGACTGGATGACGCTGGACGCACAGGCGCTGCTCGATGACAGTGGCGCACTCGATGCGCTCGCTGCACGCATCGACATGCACAGCGCACTGCCCTGGCCGCAGCCCTCGCAGGCCGGCGACACCGTCTGGTTCGGCGCCATCGACGCGCACGGCCGCGCGGTCAGTTGCATCCAGTCCACCTATTTCGAATTCGGCTCCGGCCTGGTGCTGCCACGCACCGGCATCACCTGGCAAAACCGCGGCTGCAGTTTCCGCCTCGCCCCCGACGGCTGGAACGCACTCGCCCCGGGCCGCAAACCCTTCCACACCCTCAACCCGGCGCTGGCCACCTTCGACGATGGCCGCGTCATGGCCTACGGCACCATGGGTGGCGAAGGCCAACCCCAGACCCAGGCGGCGATCTTCTCCCGCTACGCGCGTTTCGGCGTGCCGCTGCAACAGGCCATCACCGCACCACGCTGGCTATTGGGACGCACCTGGGGCGAAGAGAGCACATCACTCAAGCTGGAAGACCGCTTTGATCCGGCACTGGTGCAGGCACTGCGCGATGCCGGGCATGCGGTGGACCTGTTGCCCGCCTACAGCTCGGCGATGGGACACGCAGGCGCGCTGGTGCGCGAGGCCGATGGCGTGATCAGCGGGGCAAGCGATCCACGATCCGATGGTGCGGTGGCTGGGTGGTGATGGTTGGGGCGTGATGATGATTGCTGCGCCTGCGTGGTGACGGGCAGACATCCCTGCCCGCCAATCAGGCGATCGGGTCAGAGCGTGCTTGCACCCCAGCACCGGCTAGCACGCAGGACCGAGAGTCCAGCCAGTTGCAGGCCGACAAGGTGAACATGTCATAGACTCTGGGCATGCTCTCCAAGGCGACGATGGCGGACTCAACCACGCCGTTCACCGGACAGGACGCACCTGCTTTCTTGGGCATGCATGGCGATGGGTAAGCTACGTCGCCGTGCTTATTTCGACAGACGCATCAACCCTTCCACCAAGGAGAGCCATATGACAGAGCAAGAAGACAACCAACCGAGCCTGGAAGACGTCAAGCTGGCGTTCGACGGCCAGAGCCTGGATTGGTATCTGCAAAAGCTGGTCGCAACCGTCAACAGCTCGAACGTGCAGTTCGGCATCACGCTGTTTGTCGAGGGCATCATCGTGTCCGGCCAGCTGGTCAGCGGAAAACAGTACTTCGAGGCGTTTGCGCAGGAATTCTCTGCCGCCTACCCCGGCGATGCCGAGGAAAAAGAGGATATCCGTCGTGCGTTTGCCAGCCACGCCAGCATCTACGACACCGAGGACGATGCGCAAAGCAGCCGGCCGCCGCAGTTCATTCACCTGATCGACTCGCGTTGCTTCTCGCCCGGCGGCCAGCCCCTGCCCAGCAACCGTGGCGTGCTCTGGCGCGGCAAGGTCAATGCCGTGTCCGGCTTCACCCTGGGATCGCTGTCGGCCGATTGAGCCTGACAAGTTCCGCGTTGGTGTGAGGTGCTCGTCATCTCACATCGGGTCAACGCGCTAGCGCAGCTGCGTCGCTGGAACATTGCCTCCGATAGCACGACGGGCAATCCTAACGGGCAGAGTAATGCCGATATGGTGCGTAGGTTGGCGTAAAGCGTGCACCGCAATGTGGCGGCCACTGCAGCCACTTGCCAAGCGGGGCCGGAGCGCGTTTTACCAAACATCATCTGCTTGCAAAGAACGCTCCAACCCCAAGCTGATGCCAATGCCAGCGTGAACTAACACGCTGCATTGGCACACCACTTACTGCTTTGGCTTGCTGCCCGCATCGCGCGGCGGCGCGTTTTTCACGTAGTGGTCGAACCACTCCAGCATCTCGGCCACCACGTCTTCAGTGGATTCGAGCGCGGTATACCAATGCGGTTCGAACGGCAGCAGCACCAGCCGCGCAGTGCCGCCGTTGCCGCGGATCGCCTGGAACAACCGCGGTGCCTGTGTGGTTTCGGTACCGGGGTTGGCGTCGTCCATGCCATGCACGATCAACAACGGTTCGTTGATCTTGTCGGCGTGGAAGAACGCGGACGCCTGTGCGTAGACCTCCGGTGCGGCCCAGAACGAGCGGCGCTCGTTCTGGAAGCCGAACGGCGTCAGCGTCTTGTTGTAGCTGCCGCTGGTGGCAGCGCCGGCGCGGAACAGATCGGTCTGTGCGAGCAGGTTGGCGGTCATCAACGCGCCATGGCTATGCCCGGTGACACCGATCCGCTGGCGATCCACCACGCCCAGTTCCACCGCCTTGTCCACCGCAGCGGTGGCGTCGTCCACCAGTTGCTGCAGGTAGGTGTCGTAAGCGGTCTTGGGGTCGCCCACGATCGGGAAGGCGGCATTGTCGATGATCGCGTAACCGGCCAGCAACAGCAGTTGGTAGGAGCGCAGGCGGGTGAAGTCGCGCTCGCTGGCGCCACTGACCTGACCGGCCTTGGAGGGATCGGCATAGTCCAGCGGATAGGCGTTCAGGATCGCCGGTACGCGCGTGCCTTCGGTGTAGCCGGGCGGCGTGTACAGGGCGTTCAGGATCGCCGGTACGCGCGTGCCTTCGGTGTAGCCGGGCGGCGTGTACAGGGTGAACGATAGCTCCACGCCGTCCTTGCGCTTGTAGGTCACCAGGCGCTTCTTGATCTGCCGCACCAGCGGGGTCGGATCCGGAAAATGCGTGACCGGCGTGGCGGTGGAGGCAAGGATCGCCTCACCCCTCGCCGCCGTCGGCAGCGCTTGGCCCAGCGTGCGCAGGTATAAATTGGGCGGGTCGGTCAGCGACTGGTGCCAGGTCAGCAGGCGCGAGGCATCGTCGCCGGCAAAACCGAAAAACAGCTCGTCTACGTTGGCATCGCTGCGGAACAGCCGCTGGCTCTTGCCGGTGGCCAGCGTATAGCGATCCAGAAACGGCCGATCGCCTGCCGGCGAGCCGCCCCGCCCGCTCAGGAACACCGCGCCCTGTTCTTCGCGCAACACGGACTGGCCGTTGGCCAGCATACGCAGCTGCGGCACGCCGGAATAGGCGTACAGGTCGTCGGTGGACAGATCGAACAACACCCGTCCGGCAGTGCCGGGGCGGTCGACATCCAACAAGGTGGTGCGACGCCAGTGGCGGTTTTCGTCGTACTCGTCCAACAGCGCCCGACCGCCTGCGGCAAACCACGACAAGCCGGCATAACGCCGCTGCACGCGGGTGACGTCACGCGGCTTGGCGGTGAACGGTGCCGCCAGCGACATCAACTTGTCGCGCGCGGGCACATCGGTTTTCCAGTCGCCGCCATCCAGCGCCTCGGCCCAGACCAGCGTGGCCGGTTGGTTGGCACGCCAGGAATAGGCACGTGGACCGACAGGCACACCTTGCACTGGCACCCGGTCGGCAACCGGCAGATCGGCCAGCACGCGCTCGCTGCCGTTGGCCAGATCCAGCACCGCCACGTCGTGGGCGAAACGCGCATAGGTGGTGACGTAGGAATACGGCTGCTTCAACCGCTCCACCAGCACGTGGCGACCATCGGGCGCACCATCCACGTTGCTGTAGACCGCAGGCGAACCAAGCTTGCGCTGACTGCCGGTGGCCGCATCCACCGTGAGCAGCTGTGAGGTGGCGTAGTAGCTAAACAGGGCCTCGTCTTCAGGGCTGGAAAGCGTGTCGCGCGCCTCATAGGTGCTGCTTTCGCCCTTGCCCTGAATGGTTTCCTTGACCTCGGGGCCGGGCGGCACCGCAGCCTTGCGCGGGGCGGCACCCAGGTCTTGCGGCACAGTCTTCAGCAGCAGCGTGTCGCTGCCGCCCAGCCACTGGATCTCGCCGCCCAGCACCGGGTTGAGTTGCACACCCTCGACCTTGCGCACGTTGCCGGTGGCCACCTCGCCCACCCATAGCTCGACGCGGTCGGCTGCAGTGTTGTTGAAGGCAAAGCGGCGCCCGTCCGGCGACCACACCGGCGACGCCGGACAGGCGCCGGCCGGCAAGCTCACGGCGGTCTGCTTGCCGCTTGCAATATCCACCAGGCTGAAGCCTTGCAGACAGGAACGAATGCCATAGCCATTGGACATGTCGTGGCGGCTATGCGTACGCGGCTCCACACGTACGCCGGCCAGCTTCAGATACGGCTCGGCCACGCGCGCGATCGGCGGGTACTGCGTGCGCTGCACCAGCAACAAGGTCTTGCCGGTTGGGTCCAACCGCGGCGACGGATTGAGCGGCGCGCGTAACACGCTCAACAATGGTTCCGGTGGCTGCCGGTAACCGCCATCGGGCGTGCCGGCCATGGCAGACACCGGCAAAAGGCTGGCAAGCACCAGCAGTCCGCTCCATCGGTACGCGGTCAGCATCTCGGCATTTCTCTGGGGGAATGACCGCGGCAACCTAGCACGTTCATGCACTCCCACTCCCACTCCCGCGCTCGCACGCAGCCCTGTCGCCGCGCCCGCAGCGTGGCCGTGCAGACGCGCGAGTCACGCCGCTGGCTTGAGCGTACGCGACAGAAAATCGCGGATGTACTGTGCAATCTCGACCGCATGCGTTTCCAGCGCGAAGTGTCCGGCATCCAGCAGATGCACTTCGGCGTTCGGCAGGTCCTTGCGATAGGCCTGCGCACCGGGCGGGATGAAGGCGGGATCGTACCTGCCCCACACCGCCAGCAGTGGCGGCTGATGGGTGCGGAAATACGCTTGGAAGCTGGGATAGGCCGCCACATTGCTGCGGTAGTCGAGAATCAGATCCAGCTGGATCTCTTCGGCGCCCGGGCGGGCCATGTACGCGATATCCAGGGTGTAGCCATCGGGCGACAGCCTGCTTGGGTCGGCACCGGTCGCGTACTGCCAGTCGCGAATGGTCTGCGGCGACAGCGAGTCACGGCAGGCGTCGCGGTTGGCTGCAGTCGGCTCACGCCAGTACGCCTGCCACGGACCCCATTGGTCGCTGAAACCCTCCAGATAGGCGTTGCCGTTCTGGCTGATGATGGCGCTCACCTTGTGCGGGTTTGCCACAGCCAGGCGAAAGCCCACCGGCGCGCCGTAATCGAACACGTACACGCTGTAGCTGGCCAGTCCCAATGCCTCGGTGAAGCCTTCGACGACTTTGTACAGATTCTCGAACGTGTAATCGAACTGCCCGCGCGGTGGCGCCTTGGTGTTGCCGAAGCCGGGCAGATCAGGCGCGATCAGGCGGTACTGGCTTGCCAGCAGCGGCATCAGATCGCGGAACATATGGCTGGCACTGGGGAAGCCGTGCAGCAGCAACAGCACCGGCGCATCCTTGCGCCCGGCCTGGCGATAGAACACCTCGATATCGCCGACCTGTTGCGTGTGGAAGCTGACGCGGAATGCTTCATCGTTCGGCATGGTGTCCTCTTTGAGTGCAATCGTGGTACTGGAAAGGTCGGCGGCGTCGAGCGCACCGGCGCCCAGTGCGAATGCGGTGCCTATGCACGACGCCCGCAGCAGGTTGCGGCGGCCGATATCTGTGCTGGCGTGAGCGATGTTGTCCGCGATGGGCGCATCGGAATGCTTCATGGAAATCCCAGATCGACGAAGTGGCGGCCATGCTAGGTGCGCAGGCAGATGCCGGGAACCACCAGGGAGGTCAATTCACCATTGCCGTTGCTGCAATGCTGCGCGCAGCTTCGCAACCGCGTGCGATCGCCAGGCCGTGGTGTGTCGCGCAAGGTGCATCGGCAGGCTGTTAGGCTGCTGCCACATCCATCTCTGAGACGCACGTGGACCGCATTCAGGAAATGACGCTGTTTGCCGCATTGGCAGGGCAGGCAAACTTTGCCGGCGTTGCGCGGCGTCTTGGCATTTCCACCGCAACGGTCACCCGCACCGTCGCGCAGCTGGAAAGCCGCCTGGGCGTGCTGCTGGTCATGCGCAGCACGCGCAAGATGCGGCTTACCGTGGCCGGGCAGCAGTACGCCATCGACTGCCGACGCCTGCTTGCCGATTTGGAGGATGTCGAAAACAGGGCGGCCGGCTTGCACGCACTTCCCAGCGGCTTGCTGACCGTGACGGCGCCGCAGATGTTCGGCGCATTGCATGTCACCCCGGTGGTGACGCGTTTTCTCAGCAAATATCCGTCGATGACCGCGCGCGCCATCCTGGTCGACCGCGTGCTGCCGCTACTGGACGAGGGCATCGATGTCGCCGTGCGCATTGGCGCCCTGCCGGACTCATCACTGACCGCGATCCCGGTCGGCAGCGTGCGTCGCATGGTCTGCGCCTCGCCCGGCTACCTGGCAGCACACGGCACTCCGCAACAGCCGGACGACCTGCCGCAGCACGCCACCATCTCCACCGCACCGTCCGAGCGCCCACCCAAGTGGCCGTTCCGCATCAATGGGCGCGAACATCTGGTCGATGTCGCCTCGCGGCTGAGCGTGACCTCGTTCAATGCCGCCATCACCGCCGCAGTACAGGGTTGGGGACTGACGCAGGTGCCGGCGTACCAGATCCGCGAACACCTCCAGAGCGGCAAGCTCACCTGCATCCTCGACACGTTCGAAATTGCACCGGAGCCGGTGCACGTGGTCTACGTGGAAGGCCGTCGCAGCTCATCCAAGGTACGTACGTTTGTCGACTATTGCGTGGATGCCCTGCGCCAGGATCTGGATTTTCATCACCATCCCTCACGGCTGTAAACGATCGCCACGCCCTGCAACCAGTGACGCGGCCAGCAGCAACATGCTGGCACCGACAAAGGTGGCGCCGATCGACACATGATCCAGCAGCACGCCGCCCGCGGCACCACCCAGCATGATGGAGAGCTGGATTGCGGCAACCATCAGGCCGCCGCCGCTTTCCGGTGCGTCCTTGACGCAGCGGCTCAACCAGGTGGACCAGGCCACCGGCATCGCCGAGTTGAGCGTGCCCCAGGCAATCATCGCCACGGCCACGGCCCACACCAGGTGACCGGCCAGCAGCATGCTAATGGTCGCCACACCCAGCGCGACCGGCAGCACGCTGAGCAGGGTGAACAAGCGCTTCGGCACCAACGCGGTGGCGGCATAGGTACCGACGAAGCCGGCCAGGCCCAGGCCGAGCAGCAGCAACGACAGTTGCGACACATCGACCTGCGCAACGGTTTCCAGAAACGGGCGGAAGTAGGTGAACGCAGAAAACGCACCGGCAAATCCGAGCATCACCGCGAGCATGGCGCGCGCCACATAGCGACGCTTCAACAAGGTGACGATGCCACCCAGCGAAGTTGTGCCTTGCGCAGGCATCGATGGCAGGCTGCGCCATTGCCAGAGGATGGTCAGCGCCACCAACGGCAACATGCCCCAGAACACCCCGCGCCAGCCGATGGTGGCGCCCAGATAGCTGCCCAATGGCGCGGCGAATGCAGCAGCGACTGCGTTACCGATAAATATGATGCCCAAGGCCTTGGGCACCGCATGCTCGGGCATGATGCGCATCACCGTGGCAGTGGACAATGCCCAGAAGCCGCCGATGGTGATGCCGAGCAACGCGCGCGCCACCATCAACATGCCGAAGCTGTGCGCATTGGCGATCAACAGCAGCGATAACAGCATCACCCCGGTCAGGGCAATCAACACATGGCGCCGGTTGAAGCGCGACGACAGCGGTGCGATCAGCAGGCTGGCGACCACCGCGAACAGGCCGGAGATCGAGATCGCCTGGCCGGCCATGCCGGCACTGGCGTGCAGATCGGCGGCGATCGGCGTGAGCAGGCTGACCGGCATGAACTCGGAGGCGATCAACAGCGCAACGCAGAGCGACATCGAGCCGACCGCGCTCCAGGTCTGGCGGGTTGCGACGGCTGCGGCGCGCGAGGATGGATCGGTAGCGAGCGAACTGGCTTGCATGTGGGGTCCTTGTGCGAAGTGGAATGCGAGACGAACGCCACGCCGCAAGCGCGCTGACGCCGCGCTCGATAGCGAACCTGGTGTTCGGAAGGGATGCGCTGCAGGCAGCGATGCACTGCATCGACCTGCCAGCGCAGCGACGCACGACGGGCGCAATGCAGCAACGGATGCTGCGGCTCGGGCGTGCGCGTGTCTGGATGTGCTGCAGCTTACGCAGGCAGTGGGCAGCGATAAAGATGGCGGATGCGCACGGGCTTATGAAGCCCGCTCATCAACCACTTACCTGCGTCGAGCGCCTCTCCCTGGCGCGGATCCCTCAGCCCTTGTAGCGCAGCGCATCCACGACGAGGTTGAAGGCGGACGAGGAATGGCGACGGCTGGGATAGAACGCGTGCAAGCCCGGCCAGGTCGGCGACCAGTCCTTCATCACCCAGCGCAGCCGTCCGGCCTTGATATGCGGGCGCGCCAGATCCTCCTGCACGAACGCGATGCCGAAGCCGTCCAGCGCCGCATCCAGCGCTTCGTAGGTGCCGTTGAAGGTCAGCTGGCCATCCACGCGCACGATGACTTCGCGGCCATCCTTTTCCAGCTCCCAGGCGTAGATGCCACCGGCGGTTTTCATGCGCAGGTTGATGCAGCTGTGCGCGGTGAGGTCCTGCGGCGTCTTGGGGATGGGCCGACGCGCGAAATAGGACGGCGCGGCGACGATGGCCATGCGCATGTCCGGCGCGATACGCGCGGCGATCATGTCCTTTTCCACCTGGTCGCCCAGCCGTACGCCCAGGTCGTAACGGTCGGCGACGATGTCGGTCAGGCCGTTGTCGACCACGATCTCGACCTTGATCTCCGGGTAGTCGCGCAGCAGCCTGGACAGCTTGGGCCACAGGATCGCGCGCGCGGCGTAGTCGGTGGCGGTGATGCGCACGGTGCCTGCGGGCGTGTCGCGCATTTCGCCGAGCGCAGACAGCGCCTCCTCGATTTCGGCAAAGCGCGGTGCCACCGTCTGGATCAGCCGCTCGCCGGCTTCGGTGGGCGCCACGCTGCGCGTGGTGCGGGTCAGCAGGCGCAGACCCAGCGTCGCTTCCAGCCCGCGAATGGTGTGACTCAGCGCCGACTGCGAAACGCCCAGCTTGGCGGCAGCGCGGGTAAAGCTGCCCTCGCGAACGATGGCGATCAGCGCCAGCAGGTCCTTGAAGTTGTCGCGCGCCATTGGTGAATCTCTTTCATGGAATCCACATGACTGTAGCAGCCGATGAAAAAGGAATCCCAAAGCCCCTCTCCTGCGGGAGCGGGGTTGGGGTGAGGGTACGGCTGCTCAGCTACCTTGATGCTGCAGCACCCGCATCCGCCCTGCTGGCACCTTCTCTCGGTGGGAGAAGGACAAAGCCAGCCACAAGCCGCCTGTCGCATTTTTTGCAACGCCCAGCCCTAAAAAAACCGCTTTGGGGTGACGGGGCCGGTTCGTATAGTCGATTCGACGGCCGCCGCCTGCCGCGCAAGCACCTGATGCCATTGCTGCGAGGCGACCAACGTCGGCGATATCCGCCTCTTTCCCACACCGCCTGCGGAGGCTCCATGCATCAGTCCCTGTCGCATCGCGGTCCTGGCAGCTGCGTTAAAACAACACCCCCGCACGGCACCCCATGCTGAGGGCGCAACGCCGCTCACCCGTCCACAGCTCGGGCGCACGCGCGGTCGACCGCTGCGACGCACTGGGTGTTCCGCCCTACAGCGACACACCCGGCAGGCTGTTCCGCGCCTGGCTCAGCCCGGCGCATCGCGCCGCCGTCGCACAGGTGGGCGAATGGATGCGCCAGGCCGGCATGCAGGTGCGTCTGGACGCAGCGGCCAACCTGATCGGGCGCTACGAAGGCGCGCATGCCGACGCTCCGGCGCTGCTGATCGGCAGCCACCTGGACAGCGTGCGCGATGCCGGGCGCTATGACGGCCCACTCGGCATCCTGCTCGGCATCGAATGCGTCGCCGCGCTGCATGCCCAGGGCCGGCGCCTGCCGTTCGCGATCGAGGTGATCGCTTTCGGCGACGAGGAAGGGTCGCGCTTTCCCGCCTCGATGTTCTGCAGCCGCGCAGTCGCCGGCACGCTCGACCCCGCCACGCTGGCGGTCACCGACGCGGCCGGCACCGACGTGGCCAGCGCGCTGGCCGACTGGGACCTGGACATCGCGCACCTACAACACGCCGCACGCGCGCCCGGCAGCGTGCTGGCCTATCTGGAAACCCATATCGAACAAGGCCCGGTGCTGGAAGCCGAAGGCCTGCCGGTCGGCATCGTCACCGCGATCGCCGCGCAGCGGCGCTTTGCCCTGCGCTTCGACGGCCGCGCCGGCCACGCCGGCACCACCACCATGGCCTTGCGTCGCGATGCATTGAGCGCCGCTGCCGAGGCCCTGTTGGCGATCGAAGGGATTGCACGCGCCGGCAGCGACGACCTGGTCGCCACGGTCGGCAAGCTGCAGGTCGCACCCGGCGCCACCAACGTGGTGCCCGGCCGGGTGGACTGCACGCTGGACGTGCGTGCCGGCGACGATGCGACGCGCGATGCGGCAGTGCTGGAGATCGAACGCGCACTGGCCCGTATCAGCAAAACCCGCAACATCGCCATCGCCATCGACCCGTTGCAGACGCTGGCCGCCAGCCCCTGCGCACCGGCACTGATGACCCGTTTGCAACACGCAGTCGCCGCACAAGGCATCGCGCCGCGCCAGTTGGTGTCCGGCGCCGGCCACGATGCGATGGTGATGGCCGCGCTCTGCCCCATCGCGATGCTGTTCGTGCGCTGCGCCGGCGGCATCAGCCATCATCCGGACGAACACGTGGCCCCGGCCGATGCCGAGATCGCACTGGCAGTCATGCGCCACTTCATCGAACACCTGGGAGATCCCCTTGTCACCTGATCTGCGTCACCTGCACACCTTCGGCGAGCTCGATCCCCCGCAACGGCTGTTGATGGGCCCGGGTCCGGTCAATGCGCATCCGCGCGTGCTGCGCGCGATGGCCGCCGATCTGCTCGGCCAGTTCGATCCGGAAATGACCACCTACATGAACGAGGTGATGGCGCTATACCGGCCGCTGTTCGGCACCGAGAATCGCTGGACGTTTCTGGTCGACGGCACCGCGCGCGCCGGCATCGAAGCGGCGCTGGTGTCGTTGGTCAGCCGGGGCGACCGCGTGCTGGTGATTAACTTCGGCCGCTTCGGCCTGCTGCTCACCGAGATCCTGGGCCGGCTCGGTGCCGACGTGCACACCGTGGATGCGCCCTGGGGCGAGGTGGTGCCGCTTGCTGCAATCGCCGAGGCGATCGAGCGCGTGGCACCCAAATTGGTCGCTACCGTGCACGGCGACACCTCCACCACCATGGCCCAGCCGCTGGATGGCCTCGGCGCGCTGTGCCGCGCGGCCGGCGCGCTGAGTTACGTCGATGCCACTGCCACCATCGGCGGCATGCCCATCGCCAGCGATCGCTGGGACGTGGATGTGGTCACCGGCGGCCTGCAGAAATGCCTGGGTGGGCCGTCCGGCTCGGCGCCGATCACCGTCTCCGACGCGGCGGCCGAGGCGATCTTCGCGCGTCGCCATGTCGAGCGCGGCATCGTGCGCGAGGACATCGTCAACGGCAGCGGGCCGCGCATCGCCTCGAATTATTTCGATCTGGCGATGATCATGGATTACTGGTCGGACAAGCGCCTCAACCACCACACCGAAGCCACCACCATGTTGTACGGCGCGCGCGAATGCGCACGCGTGGCGCTGCAGGAAGGCCTGGACGCCCGCTTCGCCCGCCACGCCGCCGCCGGGCGTGCGGTGAGTGCCGGCATCCGCGCGCTGGGGCTGGAGGTGTTCGGCGACGATGCGCATCGCATGACCAATGTCACCGGCGTGGTGATTCCGCACGGCATCGACAGCGATGCGGTGCGCCGTCGCATGCGCGAGGATTTCGAGATCGAGATCGGCACCGCGTTCGGGCCGTTGCAGGGCAGGATCTGGCGCATCGGCGCGATGGGCTACAACGCGATGAAACACAAGGTGCTGATCACCCTGGCCGCACTGGAAGCGGTGCTGCGCGCCGAAGGCTACGCCTGCACACCAGGGCTGGCGGTGGAAGCCGCACTGGCGGCCTGGCACGCGGAGCCGCAGGCATGAACACGGCGCGCGACCTGGTCGGCTATGGCGCCACCCCGCCTGCAGCGCAGTGGCCCGGTGGCGCGCGCATCGCGGTGCAGTTCGTCATCAATTACGAAGAGGGCGCGGAAAACTGCGTGCTCAACGGCGATGCCGGCTCGGAAGCCTTCCTGTCGGAGATGGTCGGCACGCAAGCGCAGCCCGGTGCGCGTGCCATGGCGATGGAGAGCCTGTACGAATACGGCAGCCGTGCCGGCTTCTGGCGGCTGCATCGGTTGTTCACTGCGCGCAATGTGCCGGTGACCGTATTCGGCGTGGCGCAGGCACTGGCCTCCAATCCCGAAGCGGTCGCCGCGATGCAGGCCGCCGACTGGGAGATCGCCAGCCACGGCCTGCGCTGGATCGATTACCAGCATGTGGATGAAGCCACCGAGCGTGCGCATATCGCCGAAGCCATCGCCGTGCACACCCGCGCCGCCGGCAGCCGCCCACTGGGCTGGTACCAGGGCCGCACCAGCCCCAACACCGCGCGGCTGGTCGCCGAGGAAGGCGGCTTTGTCTACGACGCCGACAGCTACGCCGACGATGTGCCGTACTACGACCACCGGCACGGCCGTGCGCAGTTGATCGTGCCGTACACGCTGGACGCCAACGACATGAAATTCGTCGCCTACAACGGCTTTGCCGACGGCGAGCCGTTCTTCCGCTATCTGCGCGATGGCTTCGAGCAACTGCGCAGCGAAGGCGGGCGCATGCTGTCGGTCGGCCTGCACGGGCGCATCGTCGGCAAGCCGGCGCGCGCGGCGGCCCTGGCACGTTTCGTCGATCACGTGCTGGCCAGCGGCGATGCCTGGATTGCACGCCGCATCGATATTGCGCGGCATTGGCTGCAGGTCCATCCCGCATGAGCATCGACACCGCCGACATCGACCTGCCCGAGGTGATCGCGCAAGTGACCGCCGCCTTTCATGCCTACGAACAGGCCCTGATGGACGACGACATCGCCGCAATGGATGCGCTGTTCCACCCCGCACCCAGCACGGTGCGTTACGGCGTGGGCGAGGTGCTGTACGGCATCGAGGCGATCCGCGCCTTCCGCATCGGCCGCGGCGGCTCGCCGCAACGCCGGCCTGTGCATGTGCAGGTGCATGGCTTCGGCCACGACTTCGCCACCACGCACGCAGAATTCATCCGCGACGGCAGCAGCGCGCGCGGGCGCCAGAGCCAGAGCTGGGTGCGTTTTGCAGACGGCTGGAAAGTGGTGGCCGCGCATGTCTCGCTGCAGGGGACGCATGCATGAGCGTGATCGACGATAGCGTGCTGGACGATGCCGCCTTCGTGGCGCGCTACCGCGAGCTGTTCGAGCATTCGCCGTGGGTGGTCGAACGCGCTGCGCGGCGGCGCCCGTTCGCCGATGTGTACCGCGGGCTGATGCAGGTGGTGTTCGATGCGTCGCAGGAAGACCAGGTCGCGTTGATCCGCGCGCATCCGGAGCTGGCCGGCAAGGCGGCGATCGACCGCACGCTCACCGCCGCGTCGGCCGCCGAACAGGCCTCGGCCGGGTTGGACCGGCTCAGCGAAGCCGAATTCAAGCGCTTCCACGCGCTCAATCAGGCCTATCGCCATCGCTTCGGATTTCCGTTCGTGATCTGCGTACGGCTGCACGACAAGGCCGGCATCCTCGCCGCGCTGGAACGCCGGCTGGATGCCTCGCGCAGCGAAGAACTGTCCACCGCCCTCGCCGAGATCGGCAAGATCGTGCAACTGCGCCTGGAGGCACTGCCATGAGCCTGGCCCAACTCGAACGCGAGCTCCACCATGACCTGCAACGCCTGGCCCACGGCGGCGATGCCTGGACGCAGCCGCGCGTGCATCCGGCAGGGCATGTGTACGACGTGGTCATCGTCGGCGCCGGCCAGAGCGGCCTGGGCGCGGCGTTCGCACTGCAGCGCGAGCGCGTGCACAACCTGCTGGTCATCGATGAGAACCCAGCCGGGCAGGAAGGCCCGTGGGTGACCTACGCGCGCATGCAGACCTTGCGCACGCCCAAGCAGATCACCTCGATCGACCTGGGCGTGCCGTCGCTGACCTTCCGCGCCTGGTGGGAGGCGCAACACGGCAGCGCCGGCTGGGACGCGCTGGACAAGATCCCGCGCGGCAGCTGGATGGACTACCTGCGCTGGTACCGCGCGGTGCTGCGCCTGCCGGTGCGCAACGCCACGCGGCTGGCGCGGGTGGAGCCGGACGTGGCGCCAGGCATCCACTGCCTGCATCTGGCGATGGGCGCGCCGCTGCTGACGCGCAAACTGATCCTGGCCACCGGCATCCAGGGCGGCGGCCAGTGGATGGTGCCGGACTGGATCAGCCGCGCCCTGCCCGCACAGCGCTATGCGCATACCTCCGGCTACATCGACTTCACCGCGCTGGCCGGCAAGCGCGTGGGCATCCTGGGCGGTGGCGCCTCCGCGTTCGACAACGCCTGTTTCGCGCTGGATCAAGGCGTCGCCAGTGCCGAGGTGTTCGTGCGCCGCAGCGCATTGCCGCGCATCAATCCATTCCGCCACATGGAACAGGCCGGCATCATTCCGCGCTTTCTGACGCTGCCGGATGCGGACAAGTACCGGATGATGGCCAGCTTCTTCGCACACAACCAGCCGCCGACCAACGACACCTTCCAGCGTGCCTGCGCGCACGCCGGCTTCGCGCTGCACCTGGGCGCGCCATGGCTGGAGGTGGCCGAGCGCGATGGCGAGGTGGTGGTGTGCACGCCGCAGGGCGAGCACCGCTTCGATTTTCTGGCCGTTGCCACCGGCCTGGTCACCGACCCGCAACTGCGCCCGGAACTGGCCGCGCTGTCCGGGCGCATCGCCTGCTGGGGCGACCGCTACCAGCCGCCGCCGGGCCAGGCCAATCCGGTGCTGGATGCGCACCCCTACCTGGGGCCGGGCTTCGAACTGCTGCCGCGCACGCCCGACGATGCCGCACTGCTGCACGGCTTGTTCGCCTTCAACTATTCGGCGCTGATCAACCACGGCCCGTCGGCCGCGGCGCTGTCCGGGCTCAAGGTCGCGCTGCCGCGGCTGGCCCGCGCGGTGGCCGACCAGCTGTTCCTGGACGACCGCCAGGCCATCGTCGACAGCTATCTGGCTTACGACCAGCCCGAGTTCGTCGGCCAATGGCCGCAACCGACCCAGGCGGTGGCATGAGCACGCTGTCCACCCATGTGCTGGATACGGCCACGGGCCGCCCCGCCGCCGGCATCGCCTTGCGCCTGTTCGCCGGCGCCACGCTGCATTTCGACGGGGTCACCAACCAGGACGGGCGCTGCCCCGAACTGGCCGCACTCACGCTGCAACCCGGCCGCTACCGGCTGGAATTTGAGGTGGCCGGCTACTGGCGGGCGGCCGGAACCGCACTGCCCGACCCGCCCTTCCTGGAACAGGTGCCGATCGCGTTCGGCATTGCCGACGACGGCCATTACCACGTGCCGCTGCTGCTCTCGCCGTACGGGTATTCCACCTATCGCGGCAGCTGAGCGGCAGCCGGTTCGGCAACGGATCGGTGGGGCACACGCCGCGTTCCGCGTCGGCCCCGTAGAATGGCGCCTTTCCGGCGACAGGCCGGGGCCCCGGAATTGTCATGATCCACAACGATGTACTGCGCAGCATCCGCTACATGCTCGACCTCAGCGACGACAAGGTGGTGGAGATCACCCACCTGGCCGACCCGGAGTTCGCGCTCGACAAGCCGCAGGTACAGGCCTGGCTGAAGAAGGAAGACGAGCCCGGTTTCGAGCCCTGCACCGACGCAATGCTGGCGCGCTTCCTCGATGGCCTGGTGCTGCGTTTTCGCGGCCGCGACGAGAGCCAGCCGGTGCGCCCGCTGGAAACCCGCGTCGGCAACAACCTGGTGCTGAAGAAACTGCGCGTGGCCTTCGAGCTGAAAGACGTGGACATGCACGCCATCTTCGCCAGCGCCGGCTTCCCGCTGTCCAAGCCGGAACTGTCCGCGCTGTTCCGCCAGCCCGGCCACAAGAATTTTCGCCCTTGCGGCGACCAGTTGCTGCGCGCCTTCCTCAAGGGCCTGACCGCGCGGATGCGCGAAGCGGGTTGATGACCGAGTGCTGAGTTTGGCCTGGCTTGGTCGTCCAAAGACGCTGCGACTGGAATTCGCAGGTTTTTAGCGCAGTTTTCGTGTGTCTCGAAGTGACTGGATGGTGCGGATAGAGCGGTCGTGGAGTGGTCGATCTGGAGCGGTCGATCTGCGGCTTGGTTGCAGGGCCCTTGCCCGCCCACCCTCGCAGGACACGCCGCAAGTACGTCCTTGTAGGCTCTTACGCGGCATCCATGCCGCGTAAGGTCCCGCGACGGTAGGCGGGCAAGGACCAAGCGAGATGGTCGGTGTGCTTGGTGCAAGCAATGCACGATGTGCGTTGTTCGGATTGTGGGAGTCCAGTTAGCCCCTCAATCGAATTCGAGCAACAGGCAAGCCTTGAACGAAGCGATCTCAAACTTCTCGGCACCCCAAAGCAAAACCAGGTTTTCACGCGACCATCGACCAAAGCTCGGTGCGGCGTCCCCGCCGCTTGCGGGACCCTTGGCGGCATGAATGCCGCCAAGGAGCCTACACGGACGGATGCATGACGTGTCCCGCAAGTGGTGAGGGCACCGCGCCCTCGACGCACCGGGTTTTTGATTCAAGCATCTGCACCTAGGCCGCTACAACGCCTCACGCAATCAAGCCGCAGCCGCCAGGCTTGGCCGGCGTGCGTCCAGGCGGAACACCGATACCGCTTCGCTCAGTTCCACCGCCTGCTCTTCCATTGCACGTGCCGCCGCGGAGGCTTCTTCCACCAATGCGGCATTGCGCTGGGTGGTTTCGTCCATGTCGTTGACGGTGCGGGCGACCTGCTCGATGCCGGAGGACTGTTCGCGCGATGCGGCGGAAATCTCCCCAATCAACGTGGTCACCTGCTGCACCGACTGCACGATCTGCTGCATCGTCTGCCCGGCCTGATCCACGCGCGCGCTGCCGCGCTCCACGCTGTCCACCGAGGCGTCGATCAGCTGCTTGACCTCCTTGGCCGCGCCGGCCGAACGCTGCGCCAGCTCACGCACTTCCGAGGCGACCACGGCAAAGCCGCGGCCCTGTTCGCCGGCACGCGCCGCTTCCACTGCCGCGTTCAAGGCCAGGATGTTGGTCTGGAACGCGATGCCGTCGATGACGCTGATGATCTCGGCGATCTTCTTGGACGACACCTCGATCTCGCCCATGGTGTCGACCACGCTGGCCACCATCTCGCCGCCACGGCCGGCGATCTCCGCGGCCGCCTGCGCGCCGCGGCTGGCCTGCTGCGCGGTGTCGGCGTTCTGGCGCACGGTGGAGGTGAGTTCTTCCATCGAGGCGGCGGTTTCTTCCAGGTTGGCAGCCTGCTGTTCGGTGCGCTGCGCCAGGTCGTTGTTGCCGGCGGCAATCTCTGCCGAGGCGGTGCGAATGGTCTGCGCGGCCACGGTGATGTCGCCGACGATATCGGTCAGGCGCTGCACGGTGGCATTGGCATCGTCGCGCATGCGTGCGAACACGCCTTGCTGGTTGCCGTGCATGCGCGCGGTCAGGTCGCCATCGGCGATCGCCTTGAGCAGCTGCGACAGCTCGGCCAGATTCTGGTCCACGTTCTGCATCAGGCCGTTGACGCCGTTGACCATGGCGCGGAATTCGAACTGGTAGGCCTCGGCATTGCCGCGCGTGGCGAAGTCGCCGGCCGCAGCTGCGTCGACCAGGCCACGGATTTCGCCATTGATCGCCGCCAGGTTGCGCTTGGTGGTGTCCATCGCCTCGGTGATCTGCGCCTTCTCACCCGGCAGGCGCGGCATGTCCACCGACATGTCGCCGACCGCGTAATGCTGCATCACCTGCAGCATGTCGCCGATCAGACCGACCTGCGCGCCGATCAAGCCATTGGTGTCGTCGACCATGCGGCCGTACGCGCCCGGGAAGGCCTGCGCGTCCATGCGGTAACTCATCTGCCCGGCTTCGTGTCGCTGTGCCATGTCGGCCTGTGCGGTGGAGACGTCGGTGAGCGTGTTGACCACCTGGCCCATGGCCTGGCCGAGCAGACCGATTTCATCGCGTGTGCTGACCGCTGCACGCGCCGACAGATCGCCGGCCGCCACCTGGCGTGCCGCACGCGCGACGTTTTCGATCGGGCGCACGATCGAGCGACGGATCCACCAGCCCAGCACTGCCACCAGACACAGCGCCGCAGCGATCGTGGCCACCGCCGACAGCACCAGCTTGTGCTGCGCCGATTGCGAACTGGCCAGCACCGCGGCATCGGCCAGGGTCTTGCTGCGCTTCACCAGTTCTTCGAGGGTGTGGCTGGGCGCGCGGTCCTGGCCCTTGACCAGCTGGTCGCCCACCTGGGTGTCGTAGCCGGCCTCGGCAAACTTGCCCAGCGCCGCTTCGTAATTGCGCTGCAGACCCAGATGCGCCTTGGCAAAGTCCTGCGCCAGCGTGCGCGCCTGCGGGTCATGGGTAGCCTTGGCCAGCGCCTCGGTGCTGGCCTGCACCTTCCTGCCCTGCTCGCGGAAGGCGCTGAGGTGCTTGTCCAGCAGCGCCGGATCGCGCCCGCGGATCAGCACGTTCTTCCATTCCTGCACCTGCAGGCGGAAATCGCGGGTGATCTCTTCGCTGCTGGAGGCCTGCGCCACCTCCGGCGGCACCTTGCCGGACAGACTCAGCCACGCCGTGCCCAAACCGCCCAGGGCACACAGCAGGATGACCGACAGACCCAGCGCGAGCGCGCCGAGCAGCTTGCTTTGCAGGCTGACGAATTTCGGGGTGACAGCAGACATGGGGCGTCCAAATCAGGGAGTACAGCGGTTATCGACAGGTACGCTGCCGGCCTGAAGCAGCGCCGGCGCCAAAGTCAGCCTTGAATGCCTAAAAGGTAATAGCACTTCCGGATTCCCCGACAGGCTTCACCCGACGGCCCGACCGTCGCGCCATTTGTGACGTGCCCGTATCCTTCCCGCGCATGACCGAGCCTGCCTTTCCGATCTCCCCCCTGCTGCCGCAGCTGTGCGACAGCCTGGCCGCCCATCCGCGGCTGGTGCTGGAAGCCCCGCCCGGCGCCGGCAAGACCACCCAGGTACCGCTGGCCTTGCTGGACGCACCCTGGCTGGCCGGTCGCAAGATCGTGATGCTGGAACCGCGGCGCGTGGCCGCCCGCAGCGCCGCCGTGTTCATGGCGCGCCAGTTGGGCGAGCCGATCGGCGAGACGGTGGGCTACCGCATCCGCTTCGAGAACAAGACCTCCGCGCGTACCCGCATCGAGGTCGTCACCGAGGGCATCCTGACCCGGCTGATTCAGGACGACCCGATGCTGGAGAGCGTCGGCGCGCTGCTGTTCGACGAATTCCACGAACGCCATCTGGCAGGCGACCTTGGCCTGGCGCTGGCGCTGGACGTGCAGGCGCAGGTACGCGATGACCTGCGCATCGTGGCGATGTCGGCCACGCTGGATGGCGAGCGCCTGGCCGGTTTTCTCGACGCACCGCGCCTGAGCAGCGCCGGGCGCAGTTTCCCGGTGGAGATCGCGCACTTTCCCGCGCGCCGCGACGAAGCACTGGAGCCGCAGACCCGGCGCGCGGTGGAACACGCCTTGTCCACCCATCCGGGCGATGTGCTGGTGTTCCTGCCCGGCCAGCGCGAGATCGCACGCGTGCACAGCGCGCTGCAGGACGTGCTGGACCCGGCGGTGCAGGTGCTGCCGCTGCATGGCGAGCTGTCGGTCGAGGCGCAAAGCCAGGTGCTGCAACCCGACCCGTCCGGCCGCCGCCGCGTGGTGCTGGCGACCAACGTCGCCGAGTCCTCGGTCACCCTGCCCGGCGTGCGCGTGGTCATCGACAGCGGGCTGGCGCGCGAGCCGCATTACGATCCCAACAGCGGTTTCTCGCGCCTGGACATCACCACCATCGCGCAGGCCTCGGCCGACCAGCGCGCCGGCCGCGCGGGGCGTGTGGCCAGCGGCTGGGCGTACCGGCTGTGGCCGCAATCGCAGCGGCTGGAACCGCAGCGGCGCGCGGAGATCACCCAGGTGGAGCTGGCCGGCCTGGCGCTGGAACTGGCCGCCTGGGGCAGCGCCGCGCTGCGCTTCGTCGATGCCCCGCCGGCCGGTGCGCTGGCCGCCGCGCACGAATTGCTGCAGCGGCTGGGCGCGCTCACCGGCAGCGGCGGCATCACCGCGCTGGGCCGGCGCATGCTCGCGCTGGGCACCCATCCGCGCCTGGCCGCGATGCTGGCGCAAGCTGGCGACGCGACACGCGTGGCGCTGGCCTGCGACCTGGCCGCCTTGCTGGAAGCGCGCGACCCGCTGCGTCAGGGCGGCGATGGACTGGCTGCGCGCTGGCGCGCACTGGCCGCATTCCGCCAAGGCCGCAGCGCGCACGATGCCAACCGCGGCGGCTTGGCCGCGATCGACAGCGCCGCCAAACAATGGCGCCGCCGGCTGCGCTGCGACAGCGCTCCGCCGGCCAGCGTGGAGGCGCACGCGCTCGGCGACCTGCTCTCGCACGCCTTCCCCGACCGCATTGCCGCACGCCATCCCAACGACCCGTTGCGCTACCTGCTGGCCAACGGCCGCAGCGCGCGCCTGTTCGACCACAGCGACCTGCGCGGCGAACCCTGGCTGGTTGCCAGCGAGCTGCGTTACGAAGCCAAGGACGCGCTGCTGTTGCGCGCCGCGCCGGTGGACGAAGGCTATCTGCGCCGCAGCGT
Source organism: Xanthomonas sp. NCPPB 1826 (assembly GCF_056725285.1). Classification (NCBI taxonomy): domain Bacteria; kingdom Pseudomonadati; phylum Pseudomonadota; class Gammaproteobacteria; order Lysobacterales; family Lysobacteraceae; genus Xanthomonas; species Xanthomonas sp. NCPPB 1826. Next base: position 366,821 of record NZ_CM161521.1, on the reverse strand, counting down.
GCCCGAGCGCTTCGTGCAGCAGGATCTGGTGCAGTGGGACGCGGACAAGCGCGCCCTGGTCGCGCGTCGGCAATCCAGCTTCGACCGCATCGTGCTCGACAGCCGCCCGGCCGGCCGCGTCGATCCGGCGCAGGCCGCCGGCGCCCTGACCGAGGCGGTGCGGCAGCTTGGCCTGGATGCCTTGCCGTGGACCGACGGCCTGCGCCAATGGCGGGCCCGCCTGCAGTCGTTGCGTGCCTGGATGCCCGAGCTTGCACTGCCCGACCTGTCCGACGCCGCGTTGCTGGAGACACTGGACACTTGGCTGCGCCCGGCCTTCGCCGGCAAGACCCGCCTGGATGCGCTGGACGAGGCCAATCTGGGCGAAGCGCTCAAGGCCGCCCTGCCGTGGGACCGCCGCCAGCTGATCGACCGCCACGCGCCCACCCGCATCAGCGTGCCCTCGGGCATGGAGCGGCAGATCGTCTACGCCCTCGACCACGCCGGGCAACCGTTGCCGCCGGTGCTGGCGGTCAAGCTGCAGGAACTGTTCGGCCTGGCCGAAACCCCGCGCATCGCCGACGGCCGCATCCCGCTGACCCTGCATCTGCTCTCGCCCGGCGGACGCCCGTTGCAGGTGACGCAGGATTTGAAGAGCTTCTGGGTCACAACCTATCCGGATGTCAGGAAGGAAATGAAGGGGCGGTATCCCAGACATCCGTGGCCGGAAGATCCATGGACCGCGACTGCAACCCATCGGGCAAAACCGCGAGGTACCTGATATGAGCCCCTCTCCCCTCGGGAGAGGGGTTGGGGTGAGGGTACGGGGGCGAAGCCCTCGTTGTAATTACAACTGCACGTGGCTTCGCCCGTACCCTCATCCGACCCTGCAGGGCACCTTCTCCCGGCCGGAGAAGGGAGTCGACGTCGACACCGGCCAGGGCAGGCTTCTGTCGCACCCAGGTAACTACCGAAGCCAGGTAAGCACCGATTACAGCGTCGCCTAACCTCATTACTTAACCGCAACCCAAACAAGCCCTACCACCGCTAACACCGTCTATACGCAGCAGCCCACACACTGCGGCCCACGTACTCAGAAAGGAAACGCCTCCAATGAGCAAGCTGACTGTGATCACCGAACGCGCCCTGGAGCGTGCCCTGGAACTGGCTGGCAATGCTGGCGACCACCTGCGTCACGCCGCTTCCAATGCCGGCGATCAGGCCCGTCATGCAGGCAGCAGCCTGCGTCATTTCGGTCCGGGCGCCAGCGAATGGCTGAAGACCGGTGCTGCCCTGGGTGCCGTGCGCACCGGCGGCAAGGTCGTTGGCAAAGTGGTCAAGCGCAACCCGGCCGTCACCGTGGCTGCTGCCGTCGCCGGCCTGGGCCTGATCGGTTATGCCGTGTATCGCAAGCGCCAGCGTGACCAGCAGGTGCTTGGCGGCAACGTCCACCGTCTGGACCGCGAACACGCCAGCAACGCCAGCGCACGTCGCGCCGCCTACCAGCGTCGCGGTGCAGTGACTCCGAGCGACGGCATCGAATAAGCCGTCGTTCCAGGCAGAAAACATGACGCCACGGCCCTGCGCCGTGGCGTTTTTGTTTGTGGACCACGATCGATGCCACCGTTAAATCGCCAAGTCATCGATACCCACTTGCGTGCTCGAAGAATGCGGCACTACATGTGCAGGTCCGGAGCGATTAGCGATCGCGTGTGATCGCGCTGCTTGCCCCTAGTCGCGCCCTTGTCATTACCGCGCTTGCCCTGACCCGCGCTGTATTGCCGCATCGCAGGGTGGATCGGCCACGCAGACACGCAACCGCTGCATCTGTGCTCGCGTTACCAATCCTGCTGCTCATGCCGCATGAGCGGTTCTGTGGAAGCAGCGCCGTCCAAGATGCATCGAGCTCAGCACCGCATGCGGTGCAGCGACCGCTGTACCGGATGCAGGATCAGCGTCGCGTCCTGCCAGGGCGCGCGCCATGCGTGTGTTCGATGCGCCACTGGCCCGGCGCGAGCGCATCCAGGGTCCAGTCGCCGATCGCCACGCGGATCAGACGCAAGGTCGGAAGGCCCACCGAGGCAGTCATGCGCCGCACCTGGCGATTGCGCCCTTCGGTGATCTGCAGCTCCAGCCAGGCATCGGGCACGGTCTTGCGCACGCGCACCGGCGGATCGCGCGGCCACAGCTGCGGTGCCGGATCGAGCCTGCGCACTCCAGCCGGGCGGGTCGGGCCGTCGTTGAGCAGCACGCCATCGCGCAAGGCCTGCAGTTGCGCAGGTTCCGGGTCGCCTTCCACCTGCACCCAGTAAGTCTTGGGTTGCTTGTGGCGCGGGTCGGTCAAGCGATGCGCCAATGCGCCGTCGTCGGTCAGCAGCAACAGGCCTTCGCTGTCGTGATCCAGGCGACCGGCTGCATAGACGTCGGCCGGCAGGCCGAATTCGGCCAGCGTGCGCTTGGGCGGCTGCGAGCGGTCGCTGAATTGCGACAGCACGCCATAGGGTTTGTTCAACAACACCAACATGCCAATCCTGTTGCGCAAGGTCGTTGCAGGCCCCGCGCGTGGCGCGTGAGTCGTGCACCGGGTTGAAGAGGTCGCGCTACCAGCGGCAAGCGGTGCGCTGCTGCCCGCAACCGCGTTGCACGCTGACGCCGCCGGCATCGCTACGCGGGGCGGTTCTGCATCAGTGGCCTGCCGCATGCAAACCAGCGCAGCGTTGGTCCAACTGGCCATCGTTGCGCTGTCCGCGCCGTCCTTACGGTCGTGCAGCCGATTGCGCAGTCATCGCATGCCGCGCGCCATGCCAGCATCGACGCACCACAGCGTGCAGCACCCAAGACCTGCATGCCGACGCGCGGTGCGTCGGCATGCTGGCCGCGTCTCACTGCTTGACGAACTTCAAGGTCATGCGGTCGCTCTCGCCGATCGCCTTGTACTTGGCATCGTCGGCCTTGTCGTGGTTGTTGCTCGGCGGCAGGGTCCACACGCCACCGGCATAGTCCTTGGTGTCGCGCGGATTGGCGTTGACCTCGCTCTTGCCGGCGAGCTTGAATCCGGCCGCTTCGGCCATCGCGATCAATTGCGCCTGGCCGACATAGCCGCTCTTGTCGTCGGCCGGCACGTCGGCCTTGGCACGGTGCTCGACCACGCCGAGCACGCCGCCGGGCTTGAGCACCTTGTAGAAGCCGGCAAACATCGCCTCGGCATTGCCGGCCATGCGCCAGTTGTGCACGTTGCGGAAGGTCAGCACCAGATCGGCCGAGTTGTCCACGCCGAACGACGGCGTCTTGGGCACATAGGAAACGAACGACGGCTTGCCGTACACCTCCGGCTTTGCGGCAAACTTCTTCTCCAGCTCGTCGCGCCCACGTTGTGCCGAATCGCGGCCGCGCCCCTCCGGCACCGCCGCCGGGTCGACCACCGCAGCAACATACTTGCCCTTGTCGCGCAGGTACGGCGCCAGGATTTCCGAATACCAGCCGCCGCCCGGCGTGATTTCGACGACGGTCTGGGTCGGCTTGATGCCGAAGAACGCCAGCGTCTGGCCGGGATGACGATAGACATCGCGCTGCACGTAGACGCGATCGCGCCAGTTGCCGTCGATGGCTTTTTGCAGCGCCGCATCGGGCGCCGGCAAGCTGGCGCTATCGGCCGGTTTTATTGCCATTGCCAGTGGCGCGCTCATCGCCACTGCCATCCCCACCACACATGCACACACCAGCTTGTTGCGGATCATCGCAGCGCCCTTTGCGGGAAAAAGTAGCGCGAGCCTAGCATGCGGCCCGAAGCCTGCCATGTGCATGGATCCGTGCGCCGCATGACGCGCCGCACCAGGCGCGGCGGGCCACATGTTCAGACGACGTGAGTCGATGAGGGCGATCTGCGGAACGCTGAATCCACGCAGGTGTCACACGCAACATCGGCACGCATGACTATCCTGTCGGCAGTTCGAATCAGGAGCAACCACGATGACCCACTCCCGCGCGCTAGGCCGCTCCGGCCTGCAGGTTCAACCGATCGTGTTCGGTGGCAATGTGTTTGGCTGGAGCGCCGACGAGGCAACCTCGTTCGCGTTGCTCGATGCCTTCGTCGATGCCGGTTTCAATCTGATCGACACCGCCGATGCGTACTCCGGCTGGGTGCCGGGCAATCGCGGTGGCGAGTCGGAAACCATCATCGGGCGCTGGCTCGCACGCAGCGGCAAGCGCGACAAGGTGCTGATCGCCACCAAGGTGGCCAAATGGAGCGAGCATCCGGGCCTGTCGCCGGAGAACATCGCCGCTGCGGTGGAAGATTCGCTCACCCGCCTGCAGACCGATGTGATCGATCTGTACCAGGCGCACGAAGACGACGAATCGATTCCGCTGGAAGCCACGCTGGCCGCGTTCGGCCGCTTGATCGAACAGGGCAAGGTGCGCGCGATCGGCGCGTCCAACTACAGCGCCGCACGCCTGCGCGATGCCCTGGATATCTCCGAGCAGTACAAGCTGCCGCGTTACGAAAGCCTGCAACCGGAATACAACCTCTACGATCGCGCCGGCTACGAGGCCGAGCTGGAGCCGCTGGTGCGCGAACGCGAGCTCGGCGTGATCAGCTACTACTCGCTGGCCAGCGGCTTTCTGACCGGCAAGTACCGCAGCGCCGACGACGCCGGCAAGAGCAGCGCGCGCGGTGCCTCGGTGGTCAAGCAATACGTCAATCCGCGCGGCCTGCGCATCCTGCAGGCGCTGGACGATCTGGCGGCCACCCACCGCTCCACGCCAACACAGATCGCATTAGCCTGGTTGATCGCACGCCCGGGCCTGACCGCACCGATCGTCAGTGCCACCAGTGTGACCCAATTGCACGATGTGCTCGCCGCCGCGCAGCTGTCGCTGAGCGCCGATCAGATTGCACAGCTCGATGCCGCAAGCGCCCCCGAGCCAGCCGACGCAGCCTGACGCATCGGCCTGCATCACGTACGCAGTCGACCACGCGTGTCTTTCCGCGCGCAGCCGCCATTGCGGCTGCGCTCCCCCGGTCGCGTACGCGCGGCCCTTTCCGCAAGGAATCCCCCATGACATCGATCACCAATCGCCGCATCGTGCTGGCCTCACGCCCGCACGGCGAGCCGAGCGCCGACAACTTCCGCAGTGAAGACGTCGCCTTGCCGCCCACTGGGCACGACCAGATCCTGGTACGCAACCGCTTCCTGTCGCTGGACCCGTACATGCGCGGACGCATGGACGAAGGCCCGTCCTACGCCGCACCGGTGGAGATCGACGCGGTGATGGAAGGCGGCACCGTCGGCGAAGTGCTCGAGTCGCACCATGCCGGCTATCAGCCCGGCGACCTGCTGGTGCTGCCCGGCGGTTGGCAGAGCCATAGCCTGTTCACGCCCACCGCGCCGTTGCGCAAGCTGCCCAAGGACGATGCCCTGCCGCTGAGCACCGCGCTCGGCGTGTACGGCATGCCCGGCTTCACCGCCTACGCCGGCCTGCACGAAATCGGCAAGCCGCAGGCCGGCGAAACGCTGGTGGTGGCGGCAGCCAGTGGGCCGGTCGGCGCCACCGTGGCCCAGCTGGCGCGTCTGCAGGGATTGCGCGTGGTGGCCATTGCCGGTGGCGAGGAAAAGGTGCGGTATCTGCGCGAGGTGCTGCGCGTGGATGTGGCGCTGGACCATCGCGCCGACGACTTTGCCGAACAGCTGCGCGCGGCCACTCCGGACGGGATCGACATCTATTTCGAGAACGTCGGCGGCAAGGTCTTCGACGCGGTATTGCCGCAATTGAACGACTTCGCGCGCATCCCGGTGTGCGGCGTGATCGCCACCTACAACAGCCGCGGCCAGGCCTTGCCGGGGCCGGATCGGCTGCCGGAGTTCATGGGCCAGGTGCTGCGTAAGCGGCTGACCGTGCGCGGCTTCATCCAGCACGATTTCATCCGCCTGATGCCCGCCTTCCTGCGCGAGATGGGCCAGTGGCTGCGCGACGGCCAGATCCAGTACCGCGAACACGTCCTGCACGGCCTGGACAGCGCCCCGCAGGGCCTGATCAGCCTGCTGCGCGGCGAGAACTTCGGCAAGGCCGTCGTCGCACTGGACTAATGGCTCGCAGCGCCCCCACGACATCAGCTTTTGCGATGCACGATTCCCCATTCCCGATTACCAAAGGAACACAATGACAGTCCCCGCATTCGGCCTCGGCACCTTCCGTCTCAAGGACCAGGTCGTTATCGACTCGGTGCGCAGTGCACTGGAGTTGGGCTACCGCGCCGTCGATACCGCGCAGATCTATGACAACGAAGAACAGGTCGGCCAGGCCATCGCTGCATCCGGCCTGCCGCGCGATCAGCTGTATCTGACCACCAAGATCTGGGTCGACAAGTTCGACCGCGGCGCCTTGTTGCCCAGCCTGCAGGAAAGCCTGCGCAAACTGGGCACCGACCATGTCGACCTGACCCTGATCCACTGGCCTTCGCCCAAGGATCAGGTGCCGATGCGCGACTACCTGGAAGCCTTGAACGAGGCCCGGCAACAGGGCCTGACCCGCGCGATCGGCGTCTCCAACTTCACCATCGCGCTGATCAAGCAGGCCATCGAGATCCTGGGCGCCGAGGCCATCGCCACCAATCAGATCGAAGTGCATCCGTACCTGCAGAACCGCAGCCTGATCGCGTTCCTGCGCGAGCAAGGCATCCATGTCACCTCGTACATGACGCTGGCGGTGGGCGAGGTGCTGAAGGACCCGGTGATCCAGGCGATTGCCGCGCGCCACGACGCCACCCCGGCGCAGGTCACCCTGGCTTGGGCACTGCAGCAGGGGTATTCGGTGATTCCGTCCTCGACCAAGCGCGACAATCTGGAGAGCAATCTCAAGGCGCAGACGCTGCGGCTGAGCGAGCAGGACATGGCCGAGATCGCCGCACTGGACCGCGGGCAACGGCTGGCCAATCCGAAAGCCATCGCTCCCGACTGGGATTGAGATCCCGGCTGCCACGGGTCGGCACTGTCCGGCCCGTGGCGCAACCACCGCGATGACCGCTCGTCGTCGCGTGCTGGTTGCACGCGGCAGGCGCTGCTACGGTGCCGGACACAGGGGGGTAGTCTCGGCAACGGAGTCCTACCCATGCACAGCGCATCCGTCTTGACCCGCCGCAGCGTCGATCTCGACACCGAGATCGCCTACTGGCGCGATGTCCACGCCGAAGGCCATCTGGGTGGTTACGCCTTTGCCGATTACGCCCGGCTACTCACGCTTGGCTACGACATCTATCTGGCCTATCCGCGCGCGACCGAGGCGCAGCTGTATCGCGTGCTGCAGGACGGCTATTACCACTATCAACCGCTGCTGTCGGTGCCCTGGGACCAGGCGCGCTGGATCGTGCGGCATGCCTGGCGGCATCTGGAAGAGGCCGCCGTCCGGCATTGAAGCAAGCATGTTGACGTGAAGCGACCGTTCGGAAGCCGGCGCAGCGCTTGCGGCCGCGTAGCGCTGTCAGCTCACTGTCACAGTGCCATCGCCTGGCGGTCGATGCGGTGCTTGTCGGCCAGTGCCTGCATGCCCTGCAGGGTGGCGGCGATCAGGCTCGCATAGCGCAGCCGCCACAGCGTGGCGCGGTCGTTGTCGTCATGCGTATTGCCTAGGCCATCGAGCACCTGCGGGAGACGGCGGTCGGCCAACGCGGAGGGGGCCAGATAAGGCTTCTCGGGTGCGATCACATCCACCGGCGCGCGCCAGTCGTTGGCAACCTGCTGGGAAATACCCGCCAGGTGCGAGAGCTGGTGCATGCCGATCAGCGTCTCGTGCAGCATCTCGCGGCACGCCCACTGCCACAGCGCCACCTTCTCCGATGGGTCCTTGGCAATCTCGGTGAGTGCCAGATCAACCTTTTCGATGCGTGAGTCGAGCATTGCTGAGCTCCGATGCTGCTGTGCAACATAATTCACACCATACACCGTGAGAATCAAGTGAGCCAAACGTTTGCAGGATGTCGGCGCAACGATGCTCGACCCGGTTCACGCTTTGCGCCGTCGAGGCCAAGACGCCGCTGCGGCACCCTGACTTCCTGCCCATGGCAGGCGTGCAGCTACGCGCCATGCTGCCGCATCACCACTCCCGGGCATCCGCCATGCGCATCCGCACCGTCCTGGCCCCGCTCCTGCTGCTGGCGGCCTGTAGCGCACAGGCCGCAACCGCCAGGCCGCAGGTGTCCGCACAGCAATGTGACGTCAGCACCTCCTACGACGTGCTGGCCGACAGCGGTGGCATCTGGCTGCGTCGCAAGCAAGGCGTACCGCGCGAGATTTTCTTCCACGGTGGCGAACTCAACATCGATCGCCAACCGCAAGCGGTCAGCGCTGCCGACGCGCAACGCCTGCGCGAACTCGAGCAGGGTGCCCGCGCACTGATGCCGGCCGTGACCGCCATTGCCCGCTCGGTGGTCGACATCAGCTTCGACGCACTGGCCGGCGTGGTGCAGATGCTGACCGACAGCACGCGCCAGGAGCGCAAGGTGGAGCGGCTGCGCGGCACCGCACTCGCGCAGGTCGATGCCACGCTGGGGCGTGGGCGCTGGGAGCAGGCGCTGTTCGACGAACGTTTCGAAGCCAGTGTCGAACGCGCAGCCGACGACCTCGCCGGCAGCCTGACCCGCAGCGTGATGTGGACGGTGATGACCGGACGCGCTGCGCAGCTGGAGCGACGCGGCGAGCAGCTGGATGCGCGCATGGAGCAGCAGATGCAGGTACGCAGCCAGGCGCTGGAAGCACAGGCACAGACGCTGTGCACGCAGGCGCAGGCCCTGTATGGGGTGCAGCAGGCACTGGAGTATCGCTTTCAGGGCCAGCCGCTGCAGATGCTGGAACTCCACACGCATCAGCAGAAAGACGACGCCGATGGGCCGGTATCCAACAGCGTTGTGGCGACGGCCGCGCGGTGACGGCGGCGGTGTAGCGCAGGCGAACTTGACGCCTTGTGGCAGCCCAACGAGTGACTTCGGCCAGATGGCTGCCGTGACTGCGTATGACGCCTTGCATGCATGAATGCAGGCATTGCGTAGCAGCCGACGGCGCACTGATCGTCTTCCCAAGACCGCTGGTTCAGAGCCCCTCATCGCGCACTGGTTGATGCCATCTCGCCGCATGGGATCGCACGGCGGCAGGCCTGGCTGGGTCGGCTCGGTCGTCGCGGGATCAGGCGAGCAGCCATTGCCGCAGTGCATCCGACACCGCCTGCGGCTGTTCCAGCGGCGACAGATGGCCACACGCAGGCACTTGCACCAGGCGCGCCTGCACTGCGAGTGCGGCCATTTCCTCGTGCAATGCGGGCGGGGTGATCGCATCGTCCTGGCCGCACAGCACCAGCAGCGGGCCGACATAGGCGCGCAGCAGCGCGCAACCGTCTTCCCGCTCCAGCCGGTTCTGCCGCAGGAACACCTCCACGCCCAGGCGCTGGGTCATGCCACGCACCCGCTCCAGCAAGGCCTCGTCCTGCCAGCGCGAGGGATGCACGTAGTGCCGCAGCAGCCGTTCGCCGAATCCGTGGAAGGCACTGGCACCACGCACGCTCGCTTCCTGCGCGCGCCGTTGCGCCGCACGCTCGGGCGAATCGGCACGTGCAGAGGTATCCAGCAAGGCCAGCCGCTCCACGCGCTCCGGCGCGATACGCAGGATTTCCTGCGCGACGTAGCCACCCAAGGAAAATCCTGCCAGTGCAAACCGCGGCGGCATCTGCGCCAGCAGCTGTGTCGCCAGCGCGCGCATGCTCTCACCCTGGGTGATGTCGCCGACCACGCAGTCGGCAAGCTCGGCCAGGGCCACGCGCTGTGCCTGCCACAACTGCGCATCGTTGAGCAGACCGGGGAGCAGCAACAAGGTGGGACGCGTTGCGCTCATGCGCAGCAAAGTCCGATCGGGGTCGCAGAAGCAGGCACTGTCATCGCAACAGTGTGCCGCGCGGTAACGCGCATCGCCAGCGCGTGCGTGCGCACCCGGACGCGGGTGCATCGACTCGTTGGCGTGTCTTGCGTCCATGCCAGGTCGCGCTGACACAGCGACGCCGGCTGCCTGTGTTCTTCAGGGCAGCGCTCCTGCTGCTGCAACAAAAAAAACGGCCCGACGCAGGCGCCGGGCCGTTGTTGACTCCACCACGTGTGACGCGTGGTGGTGCTGGCGTGGATCAGGCCAGGGTCAGGGTGACGTCGATGTTGCCGCGGGTCGCGTTGGAGTACGGGCAGACCTGGTGGGCCTTGTCGACCAGCGCCTGCAGTTCGGCCTGGTCCATGCCCGGCACTGCGATGCGCAGTTCCACGGCAATGCCGAAGCCGCCCGGAATCTGGCCGATGCCGACGCTGCTGTCGATGCTCACTTCGCCCGGCAGCTTGAGCTTGTCCTGCGCCGCGACAGCCTTCATCGCGCCGATGAAGCAGGCTGCGTAGCCGGCAGCGAACAGCTGCTCCGGGTTGGTACCGTCGCCGCCGGCGCCGCCCAGCTCGCGCGGGGTGGACAGTTTGGCATCCAGCGCCTTGTCGGAAGACACGGCGCGGCCTTCGCGACCACCGGTGGCAGTGGCGTGGGCGGTGTAGAGGACTTTTTCAGGTGAGGCCATGGTGGTTCTCCAGAATGAGCGCTGTCAGCGCGTGATGTAGCTGAGTAGTTGACGATTAAATCGTGTACGACATGTTGCAGAAAGTGTGGGTCATGCAAAATCCGCTCACCCCGTGCCTAGGTTTGAGCGCAGCGTTTCCAGCTGCTGCTTGAGTTGACGCAATTCGTCCAACGAACACGCTGAGGCGCACAACACCTGCTCCGGCACCGCCCCGGCCTTGGCGCGCAGTGCGCGGCCGGTGTCGGTCAGCGCAATGATCACCTGACGCTCGTCGCTGGCAGCACGCGTGCGGGTGACCAGTCCGGCAGCCTGCAGCCGCTTGAGCAGCGGGGTCAGCGTGGCCGAGTCCAGGTACAGCCGCTCGCCGATCTCCGACACGCTGCGGCCATCGGTTTCCCACAGCACCAGCAGCACCAGGTATTGCGGATAGGTCAGGTCCAGCGTCTTCAGCAGTCCGCGGTAGAGCTTGTGCATCGCCAGGTTGGCCGAATACAGCGCAAAGCACAGCTGGTTGTCGAGCTGCAGCAGCGCGTTGGTCCGGGCATCAGTGGCTGTGGCGGTGTCCATGGCTGCAATTTACATAGCGCACTATTTAATTGCAAGCGATTTTTGATCTGTCGCTTTTGCGGGACTGGTGGCTGTATCACGGCCGCGCGCGACTGCACGGCACGAGGACTCAGGTGAACTGGATGAAGAAATGTCCCGCCGCAACGCCGTCGCCCAGCTTCCTGGCGCGCTGGTCTGCAAATAGATAACCGGTGCCGTCACCGAACAGGCCGGCGTAGCCGGGATCGACCCGGCCCAATTCCGCCTCTACAAACTGGGCAAGAAAGTAGTAGCGCGGGCTCGTATAGATCGGGTCCTGCAACCAGCATGGTCGGCCGAGTTGTTTGCTCATTCCTGCGCCGCTGTCTTCATCTTCCAGCTCTTCGGCCATGTCGTGGTCGCCAAATGGCTGCAGCCCGATGAAATGACGCCCGAGCAACCGCGCACTGTCACCGACGCACACCTCCTGCGCGGCACGTCGATGCAGCAGCACCTTGCTGTGGCCCTGCGCGAGCTTGTCGAACTCACCTTGCTGGTTGACGGCGAGCCTACGCAGCGACGACCGGCCATCCGCGCCGCCGGGCCGCTCTATCGAGGCGAAGACCGTCAGCACCCTATCGTCGGGCAGATAGGCCGTAGGTAGAAACAAGCCGGTGAGCATGACGATGGGCAGCATCGGTCGGCCGGTCAATGGATCCATTGGCCAGAGCGCTGCATCGTGCAGCCAGGCACCGCCGCCAAACTGGCCCAGGCCGCCGTCCTGATCGGTCACAACGATCTTGTGCAATCCGGGGCCGGGCCGCGTCTGCATGTCTAGGCCCGATGTGCGGTCGCCAGATACTCGGCACTCTGCATCTCGATCAGGCGCGAGGCGGTGCGCTCGAAGGCGCCGGCCAGGCGCTGGCCGCTGTACAACGCGGGCGGAGCGTCCTGCGCGGTGCAGACCAGGTTGACGTGGCGATCGTACAGCTCGTCGATCAGATTGACGAAGCGGCGCGCAGCATCCTCGTTCATGCGATCGAAGTGCGGGATGCCGCCCAGCAACACGGTGGTGAATTCACGCGCGATCTCGATGTAATCGCCCGGGCCACGCGGGCCCTCGCACAGCGCGGCGAAATCGAACCAGGCGATGCTCTTGCCGCGCGCACGCACGGCAATCTTGCGCGCCTCGATTTCGATGTTGCCGCTGCGCGGCTCCGAGTTTCCGCTCAGCTCGCCCCAGCGCTGCGTCAGCCACGCGTCGGCCTGCGCATCCAGGGGCGCGCGATACACCGGTGAGCGCGTCAGCGCGCGCATGCGGTAATCCTCGGTGCCTTCGGCATAGAGTTCCACGCAGAATTTCTGCAGCAGACCGATCGCCGGCATGAAGCTGTCGCGCTGCAGGCCATTGGCGTAGAGGTTTTCCGGCGCGGTGTTGGAGGTGGTCACCAGGGTCACGCCTTCGGCGAACAGGCGTTCTAGCAGGCGCGCCAGCAACATCGCATCGCCGATGTCGGTGACGAAGAATTCGTCCAGCACCAGCACGCGCAGATTCTCGCGCCATTGCTGCGCGATCTTGGCCAGCGGATCGCTTTGCCCGGCGTGCTCGCGCAGTTGCTCGTGCACCCCGCGCATGAAGCGATGGAAGTGCGTGCGGTACTTCTGCTTGATCGGCAACCCGTCGTAGAACAGGTCGACCAGGAAGGTCTTGCCGCGCCCCACTCCACCCCAGAAATACAGGCCGCGCACCGGCTCGGGCTTTTTCCAGAACGCCGACAGCCGATCCAGCCAGCCGTCCTGCGCGCTGTCCACCAATGCCTCGTGGATACGGTCCAGTTCCGCCAGGGCCGCCTGCTGCGCGGGGTCGGCGCGCCAGTCGCCGCGTTGTACGCCGGCGGCGTAGCGCTGCGACGGGGTCATCTCACTCATCGTGTTCTCCGCGGGCCGGCTGCTGCCTTGCCCGCTCAACGGCGCATCGCCGGGCGATACGCATGGGCCCTGCCGCGGTCAGACGGCGGCCGGCAACCAGCGCCGGACACCATGCTGGATTGCACCGCGCAGGTCGATCAATTTGCGGTGGAAGAAGTGGCTGGTGTCGGGCATGCGTACCAGCTCGGGCTGCTGCTCCAGGGTCTCCAGCCAGTCATACACCGCCTGCGGGTCGACGATTTCGTCGGCATCGCCCTGCACCACCAGCCACTGTGCCGGCGGCTGCATGTCGCTGAAATCCCAGCGCCCGGCCGGCGGCGCGATCGAGATGAGCACCTGCGGTGCGAGCGAGCCGGCGGCGCGCAACGACACATACGCCCCGAAGCTGAAACCGGCCAGCCACAGCGTGTCGCCCGGGCGCTGGCTGCGCACCCATGCGGCGATCGCACGCAGGTCGTCCTGCTCGCCTTCGCCATGATCGAACGCACCGGCCGAGTTGCCGACACTGCGGAAATTGAAGCGCACTACGGTGATCCCCAACTCGCGCAGCGCGCGCGCAGCCATGGTGACGACCTTGTTGTGCATGCTGCCGCCCTCGGTGGAGAGCGGGTGGCAGACGATGGCGGTGACCGGTTGCACGGCAACGTCCGGCTCGGGCAGATCGACCGCGACATCGAGCGGGCCGACCGGCCCGTCCAACGTCAGTGCAGCCGATTCGGTGGGGAATAAGGGATTGGACATACCGTCATAATAGCCGCCCCGCCGGCCGCGTTCATCGCCCTGCCTGCACACTTCGTTGCGTTGCCCATGCATTTTCTGCTGTTTGCCGTCGTTTGCAGTGTCCTGGTGTCGGTGGTTCTCAAGCTGCTGCCGCGCTATCGCCTGGACGCTGCGCAGGCGATCACCTGGAACTACGCCACTGCCGCGCTGCTTGCGTGGCTGACCCTGCATCCGTCACTGGACACGCTGCGCGCGCCGACCACGCCCTGGCTGGCACTGTTTGCATTGGCGGTGGCGCTGCCGTCGATCTTCATGCTGCTGGCACGCGCGGTCGCCACCGCCGGCATCGTCCGTACCGACATTGCCCAACGCCTGTCGCTCCTGCTCTCGCTGGCGGCGGCGTTCACGCTCTTTGGTGAACCGGTCAATGCCTGGAAGCTGGCGGGACTGGGTCTGGGTCTGCTGGCCATCGTCTGCATCCTGCAACGGCCACGTCAGGCCGCCGGTGCGGATTCAGCGCCGGCCTCGATCGGCTGGCCATGGCTGGCAGGCGTGTGGCTGGGCTTTGCCCTGATCGATCTGTTGCTCAAGCACATCGCACAGGCCGGTACGCCGTCGCTGACGTCGTTGACGCTGTGCTTTGCGCTGGCAGGTGTGCTGATGCTTGGCCTGCAGGTTGTTCGCCGGGGCGGTGTTGCGCGCCTGAGCTTTCGCAACCTGCTCGCCGGCGTGCTGCTTGGCGCGCTCAATTTCGGCAACATCCTGTGTTACGTGCGCGCCCATCAGCTACTGCCGCATAGCCCGGCCACCGTCTTCGCCAGCATGAACCTGGGCGTGGTCATCCTGGGAGCACTCGTCGGCAAGCTGGCATTTGGCGAGCGCATCGGCCGCCGCGGCTGGTTGGGGCTGTTGCTGGCGGCGCCGGCAATCGCAGCGATCGCCTGGGGCATGCGGTTGGGCTGATGGCGGCATTCGGCCGGCGCGACGCCGGTTCGCAACTCGCCTTGAGGGGGATGCAGCGCTGGCTATCATGCGTGCAAACGACCCAAGGGAGTGTGTGATGCGCCTGAGTCAGTTGTTTAACAGCCGCCATCGCGTCGCCCCGGAACCGCACGGCGCCAATCCGAACAAGACGACGCCGTTGATTCCAGGTGCGTCACCGCAGCACCCGCTCTCTCAGGCTCCCAAGTCAACAACATCACAGGGCGCGTCGAAATCCCATCGCGGCATGCTCGCCTCGGCGCGTAAATCGCTGGCATCGTTACGCAAGCAGTTGCCGTTGACGTGCATGGGCTCTTCTCCAACGCTTGAAACAGTGGAAAGCCCACCTGCGCACACGGCAGCCGTGACGCCCGGTCGCACGCAACAACAGCACGGAACGCAGGCCCGCGTCGATCAGCGTTGGCAGCCACCGGTGCCCAACGCAACGGATCATGAGCGGGTGCAGCGACCGCAACCGCAACCGCAACAGACCCCGCCCACAAGACAGTCGATGTCGGTTCCGCCCAAGCCAGCGCGTGCGCAGCAACTGCACGGGCCGCAACGCCCCGTCGATCCGAGAATGCAACCGCCCATTCCCGAAAGAATGCGCCGTGACGAGGGCCAGCCGCCGCAGCACGACAAGCCGGCATCGCCCCCGGTGCCGATCACGCCCGCGCAATCGTCGCTGCCCTCCCCACGTCCCCAGCCCGGACGGCAGCCCTCGTTGCGCCGCCTGGATCTGCAACTGGAAGAGATCACCAGGCAGTGCAGCGATATTCAAAAGCAGCTGTTCATGGAGGACCGCGAGGCAACTCCACAGGAGCAACACCTGCTCAAGACACGGGCGGCCCTGATCGAGTGGCGCAACGAGGTCCGCGATAGTCAGCTCGAGGCACTGCTGGTCGCACTGGCACCGATGGAAGACATCCGCGCACCGCGCACCACGAGCAGCGGCCTGGCCATGGTGCAGATGGACGCCATGCAGCACAACCGGCGCGAAGTACTCAAGGCACGGCGTAAATCCGTCGACAGAGCCGCCCTGGCCAGAAACTACGCACGCGCGCAGCGGCGCCTGGAGTCATTGAAGCAAGGCGACGCACCCAAGGAGCAGATACGGCGCCTGCAACGCATGATGCAGGGCTACCAGAACATGCTTGCGTTGGAACAGATCGTCAGAAGCACCGACGACCAGCTGGAAAGGTTGGGAGCGCCGCGCCTGATGTCAGGCATCCCCACCACCGCCGAACAGCGTCGACAGTCTTTCGAAAAAGAAAGAGATGCCCATCAAGAGGCAATCGACAACGGCTACTACTGAAGATCCTGGCAGCGCAGCTTGCACGTGCACGTGCACGCCGCGCGGCAGCCACTGGTGAGGCATGCGACGCCGCCCAGTGCGGCGCATTCGCACGCCGCACTGAAGGATACAAGCCCGCTTCCGATTGCATCCGTAACCAAGGGCGAACGGATGTCGACAGCGTGATGCAATCCACCATCAACGCTTCCAGTGCGGAAACGGATCGTCCAGCAGTTGCCATTGCGCCGGGCCCTGGCGTAGCTCGTGATCGCTGAGCAGGCAGGCATCCAGCGCAGCGCGCGTGCGCGGCGCATCCATGTCCACGCCGATCACCGCCAGCTCCTGGCGACGGTCGCCCCATAGCGGGTGCCACAGCCGCTGCATCGCGGCGTATTCGCTGGCATCGCCAACCTCGTGCAGTTGCGGCAGCGGCGCGGTCCAGCATTGCGTCTGCTGACGCTGCCAGCCGATATCGGTATACGGCAGCGGCGTGATGCTGGTCTGCAGCGGCTCGCCGATGGCATGCGCATCCACGCGATGGCGTGCGGCAAACCAGAAGCCCGCTGCGTTGGTCTGGGTCGCGCCACCCACGCTGGACAATTCGCCGACCCAATCCATGCGGCTGGCCAACCAGAAAAATCCCTTGCTGCGAATCACCTGCGGCAGCCCGCCTTGCACCATGCGCGCAAAACGCTGCGGATGAAACGGCCTGCGTGCACGATAGACGAAGCTGCTGATGCCGTATTCCTCGGTTTCCGGCGTGTGCTGGCCGCGCAGTTCCTGCATCCAGCCCGGCGCCAGCTGCGCACGGGTGAAATCGAAGCGGCCGGTGTCGAGCAACTGGCGCAGCGGCACCTCGCCATGCACCGCGTCGACGATCGCCGCCTCGCGATTGAGCGCACGCAACACCGCACGCAGGCGTTGCAGCTGCTGTGCATCGATCTGATCGCACTTGCTGATCACCAGCACGTCGGCGAATTCCACCTGTTCGCCCAGCAGCTGCACCAGCCCGCGGCTATCGTCCGGGCCGGCTTGCTGGCCGAGTTCGGCCAGCGTGGCGGCCGAGCCGAAGTCCTGCAGGAAGCGGCTGCCGTCCACCACCGTCACCATGGTGTCGAGACGGGTGATATCGGCCAGGCTGAAGCCGTCGGCATCGCGCACCGCGAAGGTGGCCGCCACCGGCATCGGCTCGGCGATGCCGGTCGATTCGATCAGCAAATAGTCGTAGCGCTTCTGTTCGGCCAGCTTGCGTACCTCCTGCAGCAGATCGTCGCGCAGCGTGCAGCAGATGCAGCCGTTGCTGAATTCCACCAGCGTCTCTTCGGTGCGTCGCAAGGCCGCGCCGCCCTCGCGCAGCAGCTGCGCGTCGATGTTGACCTCGCTCATGTCGTTGACGATCACCGCCACGCGCAAGCCGTCGCGGTTATGCAGGATGCGGTTGAGCAAGGTGGTCTTGCCGGCGCCGAGAAAGCCGGACAACACGGTGACGGGGAGGCGTGAATCGCGCTTGGGGGACAGGGACATCCTGAGGGCCTGGCTGGAGTGAAGTGTTACTATATAACACTCGCTCGACAGGACACCCCCGATGCGCGTTACCGCTTCCGTGCTGGACAACTCGGCCATCGCCTTATCCAGCCTGTGCCTGCTGCACTGCCTGGCGCTGCCATTGCTGGCCGCTGCACTGCCGCTGCTGGGTGCCTGGAGCCGGGCCGAATGGGTGCATGTGGTGTTCGCCACGGCTGCCGTGCCGCTGAGCGGCTACGCGCTGTGGAGCAGCCATCGCCGGCATGCGCTGCCCGCGCCGGTGTGGGCGCTGGCGGTCTTCGGCCTGGCCGGACTGGTGCTGGGCGCCAGCGGGGTTGCCGGCGGCAGCTGGGAAACCCCGATCACGGTGACCGGCAGCCTGCTGCTGGCCAGCACGCACCTGCTCAACCTGCGGCTGCGCCGCCGCGCCGGGACGTGCGCCAGCTAGCGCGTTATAGCGAAAAACCCAGCAGCACCGGGTCGTGGTCGGAACTGCGCCACGGGCCGGGCAGGTTGCGCCTGGCATAGCCGGCATCGTCCATGACATCGGCGTTGATATGCCATTCCACCGCGCCGCGCAGTTGCCTGGCCATCGCCGGGCTGAGCAGGGCGTGGTCCAGCCGCCCGCTCATGCCATCGTAGACGTAGCTATAGGGCTGCTTCACGCCGGCCACCGCAAAGGCGTCCTGCCAGCCGCTGGCGCGCAGGCTGCGCATCGGCGTTTCCATCGCGTAGGCGTTGAAATCGCCCAGCAATACGGCCAGCTTGGTCTGCGCGCCGGTGGGGTCGGTCTGCAGCCACTGGTGCAGGCGCTTGGCCGATTCGGTGCGGATGGCGTTCCAGCAGGCCTGGCCGTCGCGCTGGTCGGCATCGGCGCCGCTAGCGCTGCCGCAGCCCTTGGACTTGAAGTGATTGGCGACCACCACGAAGGTTGCCCCGCGGGTGCTGCGAAACGCCTGCGCCAGCGGCACCCGGCTGTGGCTGTCGAACGGTCCGCCGGTCAGCGTGGCCGGCTTGCCGACCGGCGTGACCTGCGAACTGCGGTAAACGATGCCGACCCGGATCGCGTCATCGCCCGGGCCGCTGCCGGTGTCGACGAACTGCCAGTCCTTGTCCTTGTCGGCCGCGTTGAGCGCGGCGACCAGTTGCGCCACCGCCGCATCGGCGCCATTGCCGTCGTTTTCCAGCTCCATCAACGCGGCCACATCGGCGCGCAACGGCACGATGGTGGACACCAGCTTGGTCAGCTGCGCCTGGAACTGCTCCTGCGTGCGCGCACCGCGCTTGGTCGGAAAGCCACCGCCGCGGCCATTGCCGTTGAAGAAGTTCTCCAGATTGAACGAGGCGATACGCAGGTCACCGCCAACCTGCGGCGCCACCGCGGTCGGCATGGCCGGCAGCGTCAACGGACTCAGCACCTGGATGCGGTAGTTGCCGTCGTAGCGCTGGTCGACGATGCCGTCGACCGACTTGAGCAGGCTGCCACTGCGCAGCACCGGATCGGCCGGCAGATAGGCCACCGTCTTGGGGCTGCGGCCATTGCGCGCGTCGTCCAGCAACACCTGGCGACGGGCGTTGTCGGCCTGCACCTGCGCGAAGGCCGGGGTGCCGGCGGCAGCCACTTCGCTGGGCTGCCACAAGCGCCCGCCGAACGCGGCGACCAACTCGCCATAGGTGTCCAGACGATCGCTGCCGTTGAGCGTCAGCGCAGCGATGCGTACGTGCTCGCCTTCCAGCGCTTCCCAGTTGGCCGGCGGCCCGCTGAGCATGCGCACCGGCACCGGCTGGCCGCTGGCGAGGCGCTCGATGCTGCTGGCATCCACCGTGGTCAGGCTCGCCTCGCCGCCGGCCGACACCTCGCGCACGGTGCCGACGATGCGCACGCGGTCGCCCACCGCCACCTCGGCATTGCCGGCACCGGTGACGAACAGGCCATGCGAGCGCCGCGGCTCGAAGCCGGGCTGCTGCACGAACAGCCCGGCCAGGCCGGTACGCGTATCGGCGGTGACGATGCCCTCCACGTCGACCACACGGCCGTCGTAGGGGCTACGGGTGTCTTCGCCCTGCACGTCGGCGATCGACAGACGTTGCGGCGCGCCCTCGGCGGCACTGCCCAGCAGTGGCGCCAACAGACCGATCACACCGAGCACAACCAGCGAGCAACGCGACATCGACACACTCCAGAAAGACGTAGACCACATGCAAGCGCCGCCCCGAAGGCGGCGCGCGAGAACCGCGACAGGCTAGCAAAACGTTGCGAGTGGCGACCAGCTGCTGCGTGGGCAACCTGGCCGCTGCGCAGGTGCAGGCAGCTACGGGCATTTCCCGAAGCAATTGCACTGGCGTGGGTGACCAAGGCTGACGTCAGCTTGCAAGCACGTCGTGCAGCGAGTGCAAACGCTCGCGCAGTGGCTGCCGCGCTACAAAAGCAAAGCGTGCTCAAGCGCGCGCAAGCCTCGCGATTGACCAGCCGACACACCCGCGCACGGCAGGCGCTGCAACCTGGCCGCACCCCGACCGCTTGTGTCAGTCGCTTGTTGCGAACGCTTGCTACTGCTGCAGGCGCTTACTTCAGATTGCTCAGCATCCAGTCGACCGTGGCCCGCACCTGCTCTTCGGTCAACGCCGGGTTGCCGCCCTTGGGCGGCATGATGCCGCCATCCGGGCCGGTGTAGCCCTCGATCGCATGCTTGTACAAGGTGTCCTTGCCCTGGGCGATGCGCGCGTCCCAGTGCGCGTGGTCCAGCGTCGGCGCCTTGCCCACGCCGGTGGTGTGGCAGGCGGTGCACAGGTTGTCGAAGATGGTCTTGCCGTCGGTGCTGCCGCCGTAGGCAGACTGCGACGCGGCCTTGGCCAGCGCTGCCGCCTGGGCTGCGGCCTGTGCGGACGCGCCGGTGGTGCCGGCATAGACCGCGCCGGCCGGGGCGATGCGTTGCTGCACGCGTTTGGCCGCGGTGGGCGAGACTTCGTCGGGAATGGCGCGTTGCAAATAGGCTGCCAGGGCAATCAGGCCCAGGGTGATCACTACCAGTAGTCCGATCACCATCGAGAATTTCTTCAGGAACTCGAGGTCGTAATTCCGCACGCGCTCACCCCTGGCTGTTGGTCGAAGACCTCTGCTAGCGCCGGAGTATAGAGCACAGTTCGCGCCCGTCTGGCCACTGTGCATGACAGTGATTGCAGCGGTGTGCGCTGCGCCCTGGCGCGCTATGGGTCTTGCAGGCACGCCGGTCTGCGCAGCCCGATGAATTGCCGCAATGCCGCATGAGACGTTGGTCTCGCTTGAGGGAATTGCGTATCATTCCCATCAATCCACGGTGACGCGGTTCTCGCCTCGCCCGGTCCCGCTTATGAGGAGTCGCCGCGATGAAGTCCTTCCTGCTGTCCTGCCTGGCCTTGGCCAGCATCAGTCTGTCTGCCCAGGCCCACGAGATCTGGATCGAGCGCGACGGCAGCGGCCCGGTGCGCATCTACTTCGGCGAGCCGGCACAGGAGGCCCTGGATCACGGCGAGGACGAGATCAAGCGTGTGGTCAAGCCGACCGTGTTCGGCAATGCCGGCAAGGCCGGTGCCCTGCAGCGCGGCAGCGAATTCCTCACCGCGCCGTTGTCCGGCACCGGCGATGCCTGGCTGAGCGATGACAGCGTGTTCGAGCCGTGGAAGGGCGAGGCCGGCGGCTTTGAGACCGTGAGCTATTACGCACGTACCGGACGCGCCACGCCCTCGGCCAAGCTCGATTTCGAACTGGTGCCCACCGCCGCCGACAGCAGCACGCTGACCGTGCTCTATCGCAACAAGCCGCTGCCCAAGGTCGAGGTGACGGTGATCGACCCGCAGAAGTGGCAGAAGACGCTGACCTCCGATGCCAAGGGCCAGGTGACCCTGCCCAAACTGCGCGCCGGCCGGCACATCCTGGTCGCCACCAACAAGGAGCCGGTGAAGCGTGAGATCGCCGGCAAGCAGGTGTCGATGATCCATCACATCAGCACGTTGACCTTCCTGGCCGAGTAAGTCGGCCACACGCCTGGCTGATCCGATGTCCACCGCACCGTCCCTGCCGCTTCCCTGGTTCAGGCGCCCCTGGCTGGGCGTGCTTGGGCGCACGCTGGCGGCGATGTTTGGCGGCTATGCGCTCGCCAGCGCCACCAATCTGCTGCTGGCGCTGGTCCTGCCGATGCCACGCAGCGAGGCGGTGTTGACCAGCATGCTGGTCGGCATCGTGGTGTGCGCCTGCGCGCCGCTATGGGCTTTCGCCACCGCCAGCGTGTGGCGCGCCTGGGCCGGCATCGCGGTGCCGGCGGCGCTGATGTTCGCACTGGCCGCATGGCTGCAACGGGGCGTGGCATGAAGCAGGGATTCCGCCAGTCGATGGCGTGGCTGCACACCTGGACCGGTCTGCTGGTCGGCTGGGTGTTGCTGTTGATCTTCATGGGCGGCACGGCGAGTTATTACCGCGACGAAATCAGCCGCTGGATGCGCCCGGAATTGCCCACCACCACGGTGAGCAACGCAACCGCGCTGCGTAGTGCCGAGCAGTATCTGCAGACGCATGCAGCCGATGCGCAGAGCTGGAACATCACCTTGCCGGACACGCGCAATCCGGTAGTCAGCATGTACTGGCAAAACCCTGCTCCAGCCGATGGCAAACCGGCCAGCCGCCGCGAGATGTACGGCAACGCCATCATCGACCCGGCCACCGGCAAGGAGATCGCCGCACGCGACACCCTGGGCGGCGAATTCTTCTACCGGCTGCATTTCGATCTGCATTATCTGCCGGTGATGTGGTCGCGCTATATCGTCGGTTTCTGCGCGATGTTCATGCTGGTGGCGATCATCAGCGGCGTGATTACGCACAAGAAGATCTTCAAGGATTTCTTCACCTTTCGCCCGGGCAAGGGCCTGCGCTCGTGGCTGGATTTCCACAATGTCAGCGCGGTAACCGCGTTGCCGTACCACGCGATGATCACCTACACCGGCATCGTAACCTTGATGTTCATGTACCTGCCGTGGGGCATCAAGGCGCAGTACCCCGACAACGAAATGCGTTTCTACGAAGAATCCGCCAACCGGGTCGCCGATACGCGAAGCGCCTCCGGCACGCCGGCGCGCATGCTGCCGCTGGAACAATTCGTGGCGCGTGCGCGCAGCGACTGGCGCGGCGGTGAGGTGGGCAATGTGGCGGTGTCGCTTCCCAACGACGCGCATGCGGCGGTCGGCGTCACCCAGCGCGCTGGCAATCTCTCCACCGATGCGCCATCCATCCTGTTCGATGCAATCAATGGACAGCGCCTGCAGCGCAGCGGGCCGCCGGGCGGTGCCAGCCAGACGCGCGGGGTGATGGTGGGCCTGCATATCGCCCACTTCGCCGGGCCGTGGATGCGTGCGCTGTTCTTCGGCTCCGGTTTGCTCGGTTGCCTGATGGTGGCCAGCGGCGTGGTGATGTGGGCAGTGAAGGAACGCCCCAAACACCTAAAGGCCGGGCGCATCGGCTTCGGGCTGCGATTGGTGGATGCGCTCAACATCGGCACGGTCGCCGGCCTGCCGATCGCCTTTGCCAGTTTCTTCTGGGCCAACCGCTTGTTGCCGGTGAGCATGGAGGGGCGCGCGGCGATGGAGGCCAATCTGTTCTTCGTCGCATGGGCCACTGCATTGCTGGCCGCGTTCGTGTGGCCTCGGCGCGCGATGTGGAGCTGGCAGCTGTATCTGGGTGCGGCCCTGTTCGCGTTGGTGCCGGTGGTCAATGCGATCACCACCGACGTACATCTGGGTGTGACGTTGCCGGCCGGGCAATGGACGCTGGCCGGGGTCGATCTGGTCTGCCTGTTCCTTGGCGTGTCCCTGGGGATCGCGGGATGGCGCCTGCAACACTGGAAGGCGCCGCAACCGGCATCGGCACGACGCGCGCGCGCCACTGCCGCCGCGCCTGCGCAAGGCAGCGTGCCGATGCAGGAGAGCGCATGAGCGTGTGGCTGTTGCTGGCGCTGAATTTTTCCGGATTCGCCGCGCTGTGCCTGGCGATGGACAAGCATCAGCAGGAAGTGCGTGGCCGTACGCTGGGCGCCGCGCGTTCGCGGCAACTGCGCGTGCTGGGTTGGTTGTTGTTGCTGCTCACCTTCGGCCTGGCGGTACACGCGCAAGGCTGGGGCATCGGCCCGGTGTTGTGGCTGGGCACACTGACCGGCGCTGCCGCGCTGCTGTCGCTGTGGCTGCTGCCGTATCGGCGTGGATTGATTCTGCCTACGGCTGTGGCCGCGCCGGTGCTGGCGGGTGCGCTGCAGCTGTTGCTGGGTTGAAGGACCTCGCTACGCCTCGATCGGCGGATCGCCCCAGCTACGCCCGTCGCGCGGCAGGCGGCCATCGTCGAGCACGCGCAACACCTGTTCGGGCTGCAGCATGTCCAGAAACAACACCACGTTGATGCCCTCCGGCAACGCCATGCTGGGAAAGATTACGCCCGGTATCTCCGCCTCGCGCAGCATGTCGCCGAGCACCCAGCTCACCGGTTCGATCTTGTTGACCAGGGCCTTGCGCCAGTCCTCGGTCCAATCGGCCCAGAGCGGATCCCAGCTTGCATCGAGCAGGCGCAGATCGGCCAACGCCGGCAGCTCGGCGGCGTAACTGACCAGGGTCAATGGCGGCAGGAACAGCGCAGCCTGCGCGTATTCGGCGGCAGCGGTTTCCAGCTGCAGCGATAGATACAGCGCCGGCTGCCCGAAACGATTGAAGCGCCCGCCCGAGCGTGCCGCACCGGCGCCGCTCAGCGGTTCGGCGGCCCAGCGTGGGGTGAAGGCGCGATACAGCGCGCAGTGCGCCGGGGCGCTCAGCTTCAACCGGCGGCCCCCGAGGCGACGGTGCGCAGATAGGTCAACGCATCGTCGGTGCGGCCCTGTTTGACCACTTCCAGCAAGGTGGCGAATTCAAACGCGGGGATCGGGGTGTTCTTGAGGTGGAACACCACCTGGCGTTCGTCCGGCTGGAGCTGCGTCATCGCCACCAGCAGGCGCGACAGGTTGCGTAGCAGGTCCTGCACGCGCGGGCTTTCCGGATGCACGCGCAGGCTGTTGCGGTGCACACCGGCCAGCTCGGCCAGCTCCTGCTGCGACAGATCCAGCAGGCCGGCCATGGCCGAGGGCGACAGGATGGTGCGATCCGGCACGCGCAGGCGTTCGGTCAGGGCCAGGGGATTGAGAACGGCGACCATCGCACGACTCCAGCAGGACGAGTGCACAGTATATGCACAGTCAAAAGCATTCATACAGCCCAGCTGGAGGCTTAGTCAGTGCACTGTCAGCCCGTCGGCTGGCGCGCGCCCACCGCGCGCAGGCAGAACCCGCAGATCGCCTCGACCAGTTGCTCGCCCTGCTGCGGATCGCCGCGACTGGGGGCGATCGGTCCCACCAGCGCTTCGGTGAAGGCGCCAACGATGCAGGCCGCCGCCGCGTCCAGCGATTGCGGCGGGAACTCGCCAGCCGCCACGCCTTCGGCGAGCAACTGACGGAACACTTCGCCGAACAGGCGCCGGCCACGGATGCGCTCGGCATCCACCTCGCTTTCCACCGGCTCGGCGATGAAGGCGTACGCCAACGCCGGGCCGGCCAACGCGCGCTGCACAAAGGTGGCGATCGCATTGCGCAGGCGCTCGGCAGCGCTGGCCTGGGTGGTGGTGATGGCGCGCAGGATGGTCATCTCGCGCTGCACTGCCGCGTTGAGAACTTCCACGAAAAGCTCGGCCTTGGACGGGAAGTGGCGGTAAATCTGCCCGGTGGACACGCCGGCGGCAGCGGCGACGGCGGTCACCGGCGCATTGCGGTAGCCGCCTTCGGCGATCAGGGCGCGGGCCGCGTGCAGGATGCGTTCGCGATTGCCGGCCAGGCGTTCTTCCATCAGGGCGGAGCGTCGATAAGCCATGGTGTGATTCTGGGTTCAATAGTTGAATTTTAGTTCACTTTTTCATTGCGGACCGCTAGGCTGCGCACAAACGCCGTGCGGCCTGCCCGCTCCCACCCGGCACATCCCGATCCCTGCGGAGTCGCTCCATGCACGTGCCGTCCCTGAATTTTGCGCTTGGCGAAGACATCGATCTACTGCGCGAAAGCGTGGCAGCCTTCGCCAGCCACCATATTGCCCCGCTCGCCGCTACGGCCGACCAGGACAATGTCTTCCCTGCCCAGCTGTGGCGCCTGTTCGGCGAGCAAGGCCTGCTCGGGCTGACCGTGGAAGAAGAGTACGGCGGCAGCGGCATGGGCTACCTGGCGCACGTGGTGGCGATGGAAGAGATCTCGCGGGCCGGCGGGGCCATCGGCCTGTCGTACGGCGCGCATTCCAACCTGTGCCTCAACCAGCTGCGCAAGAACGCCACACCGGAACAGAAGCAGCGTTACCTGCCCAGGCTGTGCACCGGCGAGCATGTCGGCGCGCTGGCGATGAGCGAGGCCGGCTCCGGCTCGGATGTGGTGTCGATGAAGCTGCGCGCCGATGCGCGCGGCGACCGCTATGTGCTCAACGGCAGCAAGATGTGGATCACCAACGGCCCGGACGCCGATGTGCTGGTGGTGTACGCCAAGACCGACCCGGATGCCGGCGCACGCGGCATCACCGCCTTCATCGTCGAGAAGGGCATGCCGGGATTCTCCACCGCGCAGAAACTCGACAAGCTGGGCATGCGCGGCTCCAACACCTGCGAGCTGGTGTTCACCGATTGCAAAGTGCCGGCCGAGAATGTGCTGGGCACGCTCAACGGCGGCGTGCGCGTGCTGATGTCCGGGCTGGATTTCGAGCGTGTGGTGCTGGCCGGCGGCCCGTTGGGCTTGATGGCCGCGGCGATGGATGTGGTGCTGCCGTACGTGCACGAGCGCAAGCAGTTCGGCGCGCCGATCGGCACCTTCCAGTTGATGCAGGCCAAACTGGCCGACATGTACGTCGGGCTCAACGCCTGCCGCGCGTACGTCTATGCGGTGGCGCGCGCCTGCGATGCCGGGCTGACCACGCGCCAGGATGCGGCCGGCGCGATTCTCTACGCGGCCGAAAAAGCCACCTGGCTCACCGGCCAGGCGATCCAGGTGCTGGGCGGCAACGGCTACATCAACGACTACCCCACCGGGCGCCTGTGGCGCGATGCCAAGCTGTACGAAATCGGCGCGGGCACCTCGGAGATCCGACGCATGCTGATCGGCCGCGAGCTGTTCGAACGCACCGCCTGACGGAGCCACCATGAGCGTGATCACCAGCCAGCTGCAGGTCAGCGGCGAGAGCTTCCAACAAAACGCTGCTGCGATGCGCACCGTGGTGGAGGATCTGCGCCGCACGCTGGCGCAGACCGCGCTGGGCGGCAGTGAGGCTGCGCGTGCCAAGCACAGCGCACGCGGCAAGCTGCTGGTACGCGAGCGAATCGATGCCTTGCTGGATCCGGGCAGCGCCTTGCTGGAGATCGCACCGTTGGCCGCGCACGGCATGTACGACGATCAGGTGCCATGCGCCGGTGTGGTGGCCGGCATCGGGCGTGTGTCCGGGGTGGAATGCGTGATCGTGGCCAACGATGCCACCGTCAAGGGCGGCACCTATTACCCGATGACGGTGAAGAAGCATCTGCGCGCGCAGGAAATCGCGCAGCAGAACCGCTTGCCGTGCATCTACCTGGTCGATTCCGGCGGTGCGTTCCTGCCGCTGCAGGATGAAGTGTTTCCCGACCGCGATCACTTCGGGCGCATCTTCTACAACCAGGCCAACCTCTCGGCCAATGGCATCCCGCAGATCGCCTGCGTGATGGGCTCGTGCACCGCCGGCGGCGCCTACGTACCGGCGATGAGCGATGAAACGGTGATCGTGCGCGAGCAAGGCACGATCTTTCTCGGCGGCCCACCACTGGTCAAGGCGGCCACCGGCGAAGAAGTCAGTGCCGAAGACCTCGGCGGTGCGGATGTGCATACGCGCATCTCCGGCGTGGCCGACCACTTTGCCGACAACGACCTGCAGGCCCTGGCACGCGTGCGCGCCATCATCGCGCAGCTCAACTGGCGCAAGCCGCCTGCGTCGCTGGCGCTGCAGGCACCGCTGCCGCCACGCTACGCTGCCGACGAACTGTATGGCGTGATTCCCGCCGATACGCGCAAGCCCTTCGATGTGCGCGAGGTGATCGCCCGCATCGTCGACGACTCGCAGCTGGACGAATTCAAGCCGCGCTACGGCAGCACCCTGGTCACCGGCTTTGCGCATCTGCATGGCTACCCGGTGGGCATCATCGCCAACAACGGCATCCTGTTTTCCGAGTCCGCGCTCAAGGGCGCGCACTTCATCGAGCTGTGCACGCAACGTGGCATTCCGCTGGTGTTCCTGCAGAACATCACCGGCTTCATGGTCGGGCGCAAGTACGAACATGGCGGCATCGCCAAGGACGGTGCCAAGCTGGTGATGGCGGTGGCCTGCGCCAAGGTGCCCAAGTTCACCGTGGTGATCGGCGGTTCGTTCGGCGCCGGCAATTACGGCATGTGCGGCCGCGCCTACTCGCCGAACTTCCTGTGGATGTGGCCGAATGCGCGCATTGGCGTGATGGGCGGCGAGCAGGCCGCCAGCGTCTTGGCCACGGTGCGCCGCGACGGTATCGAAGCCAAGGGTGGCGCCTGGTCGGGCGAAGAGGAAGCTGCGTTCAAGGCGCCGATCCGTGCGCAGTTCGAGCAGCAGGGGCATCCGTATTACGCCAGTGCACGCCTGTGGGACGACGGCATCATCGACCCGGCCGATACCCGTCGCGTGCTGGGGCTGGGACTGTCGGCCGCATTGAATGCACCGATCGAGACGACACGCTTTGGCGTGTTCCGGATGTGAGGTGGTGATGTCCGCTTGCAGGTGCTGCTCTTCGCTGTCTGGCGGTGCATCCGCACCTGCAAGCAAGGTGTTGCGTGTCGTCTGGAGCATTGCATGAGGGCGCGCGTGTTGCCTGCGTCGAGCAGCGCATCGCGCTGGGGCGCTGCGGCGTCAGCTGTCATCGCACGGCGTGTGGCGCAATCCATGCAACCGTCTTTCCATCGCAGTGCCCGCCAGCATGGCGGCGTGCAGAGAACTTCGTCATGACCCAGCGCGAACTCACCACCGCAGCAAGACCGCCCTATTTCGACAAGATCCTGATCGCCAATCGCGGCGAGATCGCGTGCCGGGTCATCGCCACCTGTCGCAAGCTCGGCATCGCGACCGTGGCGGTGTATTCGGATGCCGACCGCGATGCGCGGCATGTGCGGCTGGCCGATGAGGCGATCCATATCGGCGCCGCACCGGCGCAGCAGAGTTATCTGCGTGGCGATGCGATCCTGGAGGCGGCACGCGCAAGCGGTGCGCAGGCGATCCATCCGGGCTACGGCTTCCTGTCGGAAAACGCGGCGTTTGCCGATGCCTGTTCGCAGGCCGGCATCGTGTTCATCGGCCCACCAGCGGCAGCCATCCGCGCCATGGGCGACAAGAGTGCGGCCAAGGCGCTGATGCAACGCGCCGGCGTGCCGCTGACGCCGGGCTACCACGGCGACGAACAGGCGCCGGCCTTCCTGCGCGCGCAGGCCGATGCGATCGGCTATCCGGTGCTGATCAAGGCCAGCGCCGGCGGTGGCGGCAAGGGCATGCGCCGGGTGGATGCCAGCGCGGCCTTCGAAGAGGCCTTGGCCAGCTGCCAGCGCGAGGCGCAATCGGCGTTCGGCAATGCGCAGGTGCTGGTGGAAAAATACGTCGAGCGGCCGCGCCATATCGAGATCCAGGTGTTTGGTGATACCCGGGGCGAGGTCGTCTATCTATTCGAACGCGATTGTTCGGTGCAGCGCCGGCATCAGAAAGTGCTGGAAGAGGCGCCTGCTCCCGGCATGAGCGAACAACGCCGCGCCGCCATGGGCAAGGCCGCCGTGGATGCCGCGCGCGCTGTGGGTTATGTCGGTGCCGGCACGGTGGAGTTCATCGCCGGCCCGGATGGCGATTTCTATTTCATGGAAATGAACACCCGGCTGCAGGTCGAGCACCCGGTCACCGAGTTGATCACCGGCACCGACCTGGTTGAGTGGCAATTGCATGTCGCCGCGGGAGAGCCGTTGCCACTGCGGCAGCAGGACTTGCGCATCCATGGCCACGCGCTGGAAGCGCGCCTGTATGCCGAAGATGCCGACCGCGGCTTCCTGCCGTCGACCGGCACGCTGCGGCAGCTGCAGTTTCCCGCAGCCGGTGCGCATGTGCGCGTCGATGCCGGGGTGGAGCAAGGCGACAGCATCAGCACGTACTACGACCCGATGATCGCCAAGCTGATCGTATGGGATGTGGATCGCCCCGCTGCACTGGCACGCATGCGCGAGGCGCTGGCGCAATTCCATGCGGTGGGCGTCACCACCAACAGCGCGTTCCTTGCGCGCCTGATCGGCACCGCGTCGTTTGCGTCTGCCGATCTGGATACCGCGCTGATCGAACGCGAGCAGGCCGCGCTGTTTCCCCAGGCGGTCAGTCCGGCCAATGCCTGGTGGTGTCTGGCAGCGGCGTTGAATGCCGACGCGTTGCCGAAGGCCGCCGCCGATCCGGCCGACCCGTTTTCGCCATGGCAACACACCGATGGCTGGCGCATCGGCGCGCATGCGGCGCGCAGCATGACGCTGGAGGCCGCGGGCGAGCGCCGCCAGTTCGGCGTGCGCCCGCTTGGCGATGGCTGGCAGGTCACGACTGCAGGCGATACCCACACGTTGCGCTACCACCTGAAGGGCGATGCGCTGCGCGTGGAAATGGATGGCCGGCAATGGCGCATGCAGGCACTGCGCGACGGCGACACCCTGACGTTGCGCGATGCCACGCAGCGGGCGACCTTCCGCCACCATGACGCGCTGGCCGAAGCAGATCAGCCCGCGCACGACACCGGTGGCCTGACCGCACCGATGCCGGGCCGCATCGTGTCGCTGGTCGCCCCGGTGGGGCAGTCGGTCACCCGCGGGCAGGCCCTGGTGGTGCTGGAAGCGATGAAGATGGAGCACACCTTGCACGCGCCCGGCGACGGCACCGTGGCGGCGTACCTGGTGGCCGAGGGCGAGCTGGTCGCCGAGGGGGTCGCGTTGGTGGAATTTGTGTCCGCGTCTGCGTAGCGGCACCTGCCGGCGTGACCAACGGCACGTCCGCAACGGCCGGCCTTGGCCCTAGCGTGGGGAAAGCGGCTGGAGTGGCCGCGCCCCAGACCGGAGACGTCCATGCAACGCCTGCTTCTTGTTTCCAGCATGCTGCTCGCGCTGTCTGCCTGCAGCGACAACGCCGCGCCCACCACCGACAAGGCTGCCACGCCAGCCCCGGCCGCTACGCAAGCACCTGCGGCGCCACCCGAACTGATCACCCGCGATGCGCTGTTCGGCAACCCGGAACGGGCGAACGTGAGCATCAGCCCGGACGGCAAATACCTCAGCTGGGTCGCGCCGCTGCAGGGCGTGCTCAATGTCTGGGTCGCCCCGGTGGATGCACCGGATCAGGCGCGCGCGATCACCAAGGACACCGCGCGCGGCATCCGCACTTATTTCTGGACCTATCAAGCCAACACGCTGCTGTACCTGCGCGACAACGGCGGCGACGAAGACTTCCATCTGTTCTCGGTGAATCTGAGCGATGGCAGCAGCAAGGACCTCACCCCGTTCAAGAAGACCAACGCCGAGGTGTATCGCGTCAGCGCACAGCACCCCGAGTCGATCATGGTCGGCATGAACGACCGCGATCCCAAATGGCATGACCTGTATCGGGTGGACCTGGCCTCGGGCAAGCGCAGCCTGGTGCAGCAGAACACCGACAGCCTGGATTCCTACCTGCTCGACGGCAACTACCAGCTGCGCTACGCCACGCGCGCCACCGACGATGCCGGCAGAGAGCTGCTGGTGCCGGACGGCAAGCGCTGGAAGAGCGTGGACCGCATTCCGTTCGAGGATGTCAGCAACACCTCGCCCGACGGACTGACCGACGACGGCAAGACGCTATACATGCAGGATTCGCGCAATCGCGACACCGCGGCGCTGTATGCCATCGACACCGCCAGCAATGCGCGCACGCTGCTGTTCGAAAACCCGCGCACCGATGTCGGCGCCACCTTGAACGACCCCAGGACCGGCGTGGTGCAGGCCGTGTCCACCGACTATCTGCGCGAGGAATGGAAGGCGCTGGACAACGGCATTGCCGCCGACCTGCAAAAGCTCAAGTCACTCGGCAGCGGTGATGCCAGCGTTGCCGCACGCACGCTCGACGATCGCATCTGGATCGTGGGGTATTCGGCGGCAGAGACACCGCTGAGCTACTACCGTTACGACCGTGCAGACGGCGGCAAGCTGACCAAATTGTTCTCCGCCCGCCCCGCGCTCGACGGCAAACCGCTGGTCCCGATGTGGCCGCAGGAACTGACCGCGCGCGACGGCCTCAAGCTGGTCAGCTATCTCACCCTGCCCGCCGAGGCAGACGCCAATCACGATGGCAAGGCCGACAAGCCGGTGCCGCTGGTGCTGTTCGTGCATGGTGGCCCGTGGGCGCGCGACAGCTACGGCTACGGGCCGTATGAGCAGTGGCTGGCCAATCGCGGCTATGCGGTGCTGGCGGTGAATTTCCGTGGCTCCACCGGCTTCGGCAAGGCCTTCACCAATGCCGGCAACGGCGAGTGGGCCGGCAAGATGCACGACGACCTGCTCGACGCCGTGCAGTGGGCGGTCAAGCAAGGTGTGACCAGGCCCGAGAACGTGGCGATCATGGGCGGCAGCTACGGCGGCTACGCCACGCTGGTCGGCCTGACCTTCACCCCGGACGCCTTCAAGTGCGGCGTGGACATCGTCGGCCCGGCCAACCTCAACACCTTGCTCGGCACCGTGCCGCCGTACTGGGCCAGCTTCTACAAGCAGCTGACCAAACGCATGGGCGACCCGGCCACCGAGGCCGGCAAGCAGTGGCTGACCGAGCGCTCCCCGCTCAGCCATGTCGACAAGATCAGCAAGCCGCTGCTGATCGGCCAGGGTGCCAACGACCCGCGCGTCAAGCAGGCCGAGAGCGACCAGATCGTCAACGCGATGAAGGCCAAGAACATTCCGGTCACCTACGTGCTGTTCCCCGACGAAGGCCACGGCTTCCGCCGCCCGGAAAACAGCAAGGCCTTCAACGCGGTGACCGAGGGGTTCCTGGGCCAGTGCCTGGGCGGCCGCGTGCAACCGATCGGCGACGACCTGACCGGCTCCAGCATCACCGTGCCGGAAGGCGCCGACAAGGTGAACGGTCTGAGCGATGCGTTGAAGACACATACGCAGGCGATTCGGCGGTAACGCCATTGCGAAGTGCTTGCTTTGGATCTACGTCAGCGTTCGCCTGCAACGACGAGCGCTGACGGTTGTAGCGAGGTTCTCCAACTAGCCGGCATGCCTGACTTCCCTCGCCAAGCGGTCCAGATCGAGAGATGTGTGATGGTCTCTCGCTAATGGGATCCGATGTCCTTGGCCGCTGGGTCACGAACAGACGACCACACTGCGCCACCGGGATCCAGCTCGGTATTGTTCATTTCCTCGCCACGCCAACCGAATCCGCAGATGGCCAGTGGACCGTCCTGCAGGCCGTCCAGGCCAAGCGCCTGTTCGATATCCACCTCGTTGATTGCCGAGGTG
This sequence comes from Xanthomonas sp. NCPPB 1826, assembly GCF_056725285.1. Taxonomy (NCBI): domain Bacteria; kingdom Pseudomonadati; phylum Pseudomonadota; class Gammaproteobacteria; order Lysobacterales; family Lysobacteraceae; genus Xanthomonas; species Xanthomonas sp. NCPPB 1826. Next base: position 333,665 of record NZ_CM161521.1, on the reverse strand, counting down.
ACAAACGCTCCCAGCCCCAGGTCGGTTGCGCTCAGATAAAGCGTCTGCGCGATATGGCCGACATCCAGAATCATTGCGCGGTAGGCCTTGGCGTGGTTTCGATACTTCCAGAAACTGCGTAAAAACCGCGGCACCAGGATCACCAGCACCGGCGCATCGGCAAACCAGTGCTGCCCGGACACGGCACGACGCGCGAAGTCCACCAGCGGCTGCGGTGGCGACTGCAATGGCTGCAAAGCATGATCGACAGGGCGATAGTGATAGAGACCGCTCGTCATTCCCTCGACACGCTGGACCAGCAGATAGGTTTCGGTGGGATGGAGACTGCCCCCCGACGGTACCGGCTTCTTCAAGAATGCGGTGTCGTGCCCCACTTCGATGCGCGCGCTTGCCATGACGCTGCGCTCAAGCATCTGGCCAAGCAAGATGGGTGACAGTGGACGCTGCGTATCGAAATTGCGACAGGTGACGCGACGCGACAGCAGCTCATCGAACGTGCCCGGGGTTGACCGCGGCAGGGCAATGCGCGCGTCGATGCCACCCTCGCCTCGGTCTACGATTTCTGCCGGGGGGGCGCCCAGTCGGCCGACCATGCCTTCTGCAGTTGTCAGGCCATGCGCTTCCATGGTGGCCACACTGTCTTCGCCGCTCCAGCGTGCAGATCGATGCCACAACGCGGCCAATGGCCACCAGCGCTGCTGCTGCACGCACTCGTCGTTGCGGCGATGCTGAACATGTTCTGGTTGATCGCTGATCACAAGACCTTGCTCGATCAAACGCTCCGCCCAGATTGGCAACGGCTGCATCTGATCGATGGAATGCCAGCGTGAGGGACTCAACTCGCCCAACCATTCACGCTCTTCCTTTGAAACCTCCACCTCCGCCTCAAGATGAGGCGCGAGCGCCAGCCATCGTGTGCGGCGACGCAGGCCATCGCCCCCGGCAAGCAATCGTGCAAGATCAAACACCGAATCGTCGCGTAGTTCAAAAAACAACGTGGTACAGCGACGAATTTGCATAGGAACATCTCAAGGACGCATGAGCACGGTCGATATTGTGTCAGGTCCCACGTCATACAACAGCACACTCCCTCACTCTCCAGGTAAGCCTCACCATGACCGACGCAGCCAATAACACCCATCTTCCGTTTGATGCATCCACAGCCGACAAGCTGCTGGAGCTACTGGCAACCGACGACGACTTCCGCGACTGCTTTCAATGCAATCCGGCGCAGGCGCTTGCCCAGATCGGTGCACCTGGCGTGAGTGCGGACAACGCCGTCCCCGGCGTGGGAGAGGCTTATTACTGCATGAACACCAATCAGCTCGCATCCAAGCAGGACATTGCAGCGGCTCGTGCCGAGCTGCAAAGCTACCTGACCGAAAAGGCCAATCACACCGTGATCTTCGCCTTCGAGTCGGACAGCATGCGTTCCACCCTGCTGCGTAAATAAGCAGGCAGACTCGGTAAAGGCCAGGCGCGCGCAAACGCCTGCGCCTGTTCGCGCGCCTCCTGGGTACGGCCGAGTGCGTGCAGCGATTCGGCCATCCAGAGCTGGGCCAGACGCGCATCGGCAACGTTGAGCGGCTGCAGCGTTTGCGACGCATTTGCTTCGATGTAAGCACGCCCGCGATGGAGAAGCAGCCAACGTGCCTGTTGCAACGCCTCAGCGTGCCGACCGCTCTCGTGCAGTAGCGTGTAGAGCGTTACGCGTGTCTGAAAAAGATCACCATCGCTGACCGGCAGGCGTGCGATGGCTGCCGCACGGTCGCCCGACAGCGCCAACTGCTGGGCTTCGACAATGGCGCGCAGGTCGGAAAGCACAGGCGTTTCATGCACAAGCGCCGGCTTGATCGCTGCAAGTGCGCGGGCGGTGAGGCTGTCATCGCCGCTCCGCTGCGCCTGGCTTGCGAGGATCAGCACCATCGCGGCATTGTCCTGCAGGTTTACCGTTGCCGATCCATCGTCAATGACAGCAGACACCAGCCGATCAAACGTCGGCTTGAGCGCTGCCGCCGTCGCAAGGGATGGATCGACCAAAGCATCGCTCGTCACCGCAATGACCGAGAATTGGCGATGGTTGAAATCGTCTCCTTGCTTGCTGCGCGCCAAACCTTGTGCGATCGCTGCGCGCGCAGCGGTCCAGTCGGCCTGATCGATTGCGATGCTGGTGCGATCGATCAATGGCACCACATCGTCGTTGGCGTAGCCTTTCTCGACGATCCTGTCGAGCGTTTGCTTCGCTTCGACATGGCGGTTCAACACCGCCAGCGCGTTCGCCTGGCGCCGAAGCGGGCCGGCACGATCGGCATCACCGGGAATGGAAAAACGCTGCAGCGCCGCTTCGGCCTTTCCCTGTGCCAGCAGAATGCGTCCAACCCGATCAGTCGCGATCGCGCGCAGCGGATCCTGCGGAACATCGGCCGCCTGCGCGTATGGCAACGCGTCGGCAAAACGATTGGCAACGAACAAGTGCCACGATGCGTTCGCGGTGCCGGCAAAATTGTCCGGGTAGAGCGACGCCAGCGTTCTCCACAGTGTCAATGCCTTGTCGGGTGCTAGCAGCTCTGCCGCCCACGCATCCATGTACAACTGATCACGCTCAGGCAAACGTTGGCGGAAACGAATTGCCTTCTCCAGATACGGAAGCGCACCACGGCGATCGGAGACCGCCACCTTGATGCGTGCCGCCCCCAGATACGCGAGCGCAAATTCCGGATCTATTGCCACCGCGCGCTCGAACAGCTCCAGCCCTTCTTTCCATTGGCCTTTCGCCGTCGCGTCGACCCCCAGGGCATAAGCCCGCAGCGCATCCAGGCTGGACGTGGTCACGGCGGGTAACGGCACGGAATTCTTGTCGATCGAGGCCACCACTTCACCCAGGCCCTGCCTGAGCTTGCGGGTCACCTGATCCACCGAGGACAGTGCCGATGGCAAGCCATCGCCTTGTACAAACTCCGAGTAGACCGTGGTCTGGGTCCGCGGATCCACCAACTCAACGCTGAAACGAAGCTTGCCGCCAATCTCCGCGACAGTCGGCAGCAGCACAGCGCTTGCACCATCGCGCAGCGCCACTTCCGAGGCGATCGCGCGATCGACGATTACGCGATCAGGATCGCGCTTCATCCGCGCCATGGTGTCGCGCACTTTCATCTCACTCAGGACATTGACGTAGCGCGACTGCTCCAGGCTGATGCGCAGCGCCTGGTCGAGCGAACTGTCGAGCAACGTATTGCCGGTGAGATTACGTAGATCTCCGACCACCACCCACCCACGTTCGGAGAACGCAATGGCAGGCTCGGAACGGGTGAAAAACCACGCCGACACGCACACGGCGACGACCAAGGCAGTTTCCGCCAACAGTGCCGCCGGCCGCCGCCACAGCGGAATATCCCGCCATGCCTTCGGCGAATGCTTCGGCGCGCGTAATGGCGTGACATCGATCTCGCCAACCTCATAAATCTCCATCGGCGTGGGCACGCCCTTGAAGCGCCAGCGGCCGTGAGATTTCCACAGGATGCGTTCGCCGCGGTCGCCCAGTTCGCGTGCGGCGCGGTGGGTCAACGACTCGGCCACTGCCGACAACAGGATCTGCCCGGGCCGCGCCATCGACATCAGGCGCGCGGCGGTGGGCTTGGCCAGGCCTTCGACTTCCAGCGGCTTGGCACCGATGCTGACCGCTTCGTCGCTGTTGCGCCAGGTCAGCACCTCGCCGACGTGCAGGCCCTGGCGTGCGCATAGCGTCAGCGCGCGGGCATCGCCCATCGCTTTCAAACCGCGGGCGTAATCCAGTGCAAAGCCCAGGCCGTCGATGGGGCGGTCGAACAACAGCAGCAATCCGTCCGAGCGGTCGATCAGCCGGCCACGCCATTGCTGCTGCAGTTTGACCACCAGCCGGTCGTGCTCGCGAAACAGCGCGGCGGCGGCGTTGTCACCGATACGCTCGACAAGCGCGGTCGAGTCGCACAGGTCGGTCAGCAGCAAGGTGCGCAAGCGCGGCGCCTGGATCGCTTCCGACGACGCATCCTTGCGTGCGTGGGTGCGGGCGCTCATTGCTCAGCGATTGTCCGACGTGGCTGCGTTGCCGGGTGGCTGCGTGCTGCCCGACCCCAGCGCTTCATGCATGCACAACACATTGCCGCCTTGCCGCTTTGCTTCGTACAGCGCGCTGTCGGCCAGCGTGTACCAATCGTTCCATGCCGCGTCGGCATCGATCATGCACAGGCCCAGGCTCACCGAGCAGCCCTGTTCGCTCTGGCCGTTCCACAGCCGCGCTTCCACTGCGCGCACGATGCATTCGCCGATGTGGTGCAGCAGCTCCCGGGTGCCCTGCGCGACCAGCACGCAGAATTCGTCGCCGCCGAGCCGGCAGGCCAGGTCACCGTCGGCGATCACCGAACGCAGCGCGTGGGCGACATTCTGCAGCACGCGGTCGCCAGCGAGATGGCCGAATTCGTCATTGATGCGCTTGAAACGGTCGCAATCGATCAGGATCAGGCCCACCCCGGGCACGCGACCGGCGCGCCGGCATTCCTGCAGATGCAGGGCGAGCCCGCGGCGGTTGTGCAGGCCGGTGAGTTCGTCGGTGCGGCTGAGTTCTTCGGTGTGGTTGAGCTGGTGCGAGGTGACGTAGAGGTTGTCCAGCGCCGCTTCCAGGTCGTGGTTTCGCCGGCGCAACTGGCGGATCAGCAGCTGCTCGTTGTTGACCACCCGCACGATGGAGCGGCGCAGGAAATGCGCCACCATCGACGGGTCGTGATCGACCAGGCGCTGGAAGTCCTCGTGCGCCAGTTCGATCAAACGGGTGTCGGTGGATGCGCTGGCGCCGGCACTGCGCGCATGGTCGCCGATCAACAGGCCAAGTTCGCCGAAGAATTCGCCCGGGCCCAGGTGCTTGAGCATCAGGTCTTCGCCGAAATCCAGATCGATCTGGCCACTGACCACGATGAACATCTGCGTGCCCACTGCACCGCGCTCGAACAGCGCCTGGCCGGCGGCCAATTCGCGGGCGCGGCCAAAGCGGGCGAAAAACCCCAGCTCTTCGGCAGTCATGAGCGCATGCAGCCCGTCCGACAGCGTCTTTGCAACGCTCCCCGTCGGCTCCACTGCGCCGGCAGTGTTATGGCACGTCATCCCAAAATCCCTTAGACCGACCTGCAGCGCCGGCCTGCCTCAGCATCGTACAGGAGCGTTTTGTTCAGCACCAGGTCACACTCCCTCTCATTAAGCTTGAGACGAAATGACGGGTATTGGCAAAAAAAATCGGGCTCGGTTTCCCGAGCCCTTCTCCCCTGCTCCCGGCAGAGCCCGCCATCCTCTTAGACAGGCCACCACCACCCCCAGCGTTGCTCTGCGGTGCTAGCGGGGGCTTGGCAGTGGGCGAAGCCCGCTGCTCCGTTTCACCCGTCAGCCGGCCGGCACGCGGTCGCGGCGCCTGTGCGCTGGGTTACGCGGCCTTCTCGCCATGAAACTGCTCCTCCTCGGTCGAGCCACGCAGCGCGGTGGTGGACGACTGGCCCTGCTGGATTGCCTGCGTCACCGCGTCGAAATAGCCGGTGCCCACCTCGCGCTGATGCTTGACCGCGGTAAAGCCCATCTCGGCCGCCGCAAACTCGGCCTGCTGCAACTCGACGAAGGCGCTCATCTGGCGGCGTGCGTAGCCGTGCGCCAGGTTGAACATGCCGTAGTTCAAGGCATGGAAGCCGGCCAGGGTGATGAACTGGAATTTATAGCCGTAGCTCGCCAACTCGGTCTGGAACCTGGCGATGGTGGCGTCGTCCAGGTTCTTCTTCCAGTTGAAGCTCGGCGAGCAGTTGTAGGCCAGCAATTTGCCGGGGAATCTTGCATGGATGGCTTGCGCAAAGGCGCGCGCAAAGTCCAGATCCGGCTTGCCGGTCTCGCACCAGATCAAATCCGCGTACGGCGCATAGGCCAGCCCGCGGCTGATTGCCTGATCCAGCCCGTTGCGCGTCTTGAAGAAGCCTTCGACGGTGCGCTGCCCGGTGGTGAACGGCTGGTCGTTGGCATCCACGTCGCTGGTGATCAGATCGGCCGCCTCGGCATCGGTGCGCGCGATCAGCAGCGTGGGCACACCCAGCACATCGGCCGCCAGTCGCGCGGCATTCAACTTTTCGATTGCCTCGCGGGTGGGCACCAGCACCTTGCCGCCCATGTGGCCGCACTTCTTCACCGACGCCAGCTGATCCTCGAAGTGCACGCCGGCCGCGCCGGCTTCGATCATCGCCTTCATCAACTCGAAGGCGTTGAGCACGCCGCCAAAGCCGGCTTCGGCATCGGCCACGATCGGCTGCAGGAAGTCGATGTCGTCATTGCCTTCGGCGTGATGCAGTTGATCGGCGCGCAACAAGGTGTTGTTGATGCGCTTGACCACCGCCGGCACCGAGTCGGCCGGATACAGCGACTGGTCCGGATACATCTGCCCGGCCAGGTTCGCATCGGCGGCGACCTGCCAGCCGGACAGGTAGATCGCCTTCAACCCGGCCTTGACCTGCTGCATCGCCTGGTTGCCGGTCAACGCGCCCAGCGCATTGACGAACGGCGTGGCGTGCAATGCATTCCACAACTTGTCCGCGCCCAGCCGCGCCAGCGAATGCTCGACATGCACGGTGCCGCGCAAGCGCACCACATCGGCGGCGGTGTAGTTGCGGGTGATGCCGGCCCAGCGCGGGTTGCTGGCCCAGTCTTGCTGGATCTGTTCGGCGGTCTGCAGTGTGCTGCTCATGGTGCGTTCTCCTGGCAGGGATACGACGGATGCAACGAGGAAGGAAGGGCGCAATGACACGCGCGCCGGGCATGGCAAGGCCGTCGTTGCGCGCATGGGCGCAACCGGCGGTGTGGTGCATGACGTGGATGGATTGCAGCGACAGCGCGCGTGCGCCGGCGTGTCGCTGCAGCGTTGGCTCAATCGATCAGGCGATACGCCGGCACGGTGAGGAAGTCGGCCAGTGCATCGGCGCGGCTGAGTGTGTCCAGCAGTGCAATGGCGTCGTCGATGCGTGCGGCGCCGGGCAGTGCATCGGTCGCGCCCAGGCGTGCCGGCAGCGCACGCAACGTGGCCTGCAACAGGGGCTGATCGATCGCAGTGCCGTCGTCCAGGTGCTGGCCGTGATGCAACCACTGCCACAGCTGCGCGCGGCTGATTTCGGCAGTGGCAGCGTCTTCCATCAGGTTGTGGATGGGCACGCATCCATTGCCGTCCAGCCAGGCGGCCAGATAACGCACGCAGACTTCGACATTGCCCTCGAACCCGGCGCGGGTGACGGTGCCCGGCGAAGGCGCGATCAGCATGTCGCGCGTCACCTGCACGTCGTTGCGCAAGACATGCTGTTGATGCGCGGTGTGCATGTGCTCGTCGAAGATCTTCATCGCCACCGGAATCAACGCCGGATGCGCCACCCAGGTGCCATCGTGTCCGGCGCTAACTTCGCGCAGCTTGTCGGCACGCACGCGCGCCATCGCCTGCTCGTTGGCGGCCTCGTCGTGATTGATCGGAATCTGCGCGGCCATGCCGCCCATCGCATGGGCGCCGCGGCGATGGCAGGTCTTGATCAACAGTTCCGAATACGCCTTGAGGAAGGGCTGGGTCATGGTGACCTGGCCACGTTCGGGCAGCACGCGGTCGCGATGCGCACGGAAGGTTTTCAGATACGAAAAGATGTAGTCCCAGCGGCCACAATTGAGCCCGACGATGCGCTCGCGCAGCGCGTGCAGGATCTCGTCCATCTCGAACACCGCCGGCAGCGTTTCAATCAGCACGGTCACCTTGATCTGCCCGTGCGGCAGGCCGAGCATCGCTTCGATATGCGCCAGCGCGGTCTCCCACAGCGCGGCTTCTTCCATGCTCTGCAACTTGGGCAGATACAGATACGGGCCACGGTCCTTGGCCAGCAGCGCGCGGCCGTTATGGAAGGCGAACACCGCCGCATCGAACAGGCCGCCGGCCAGCGGCTGCCCATCGATGAGCACGTGCTTCTCATCCAGATGCCAGCCGCGCGGGCGCACGATCAACACCGCGCGCTCGGCTTCCGGGCGCAACGCGTAATGCTTGCCGTTGGGCGCATCGAAGCTGAGATCGCCGCGCACCGCAGCGGCCAGCGTGCGCTGGCCGGCCAGCAGGTTGCGCCAGGTCGGCGCGGTGGAATCCTCGAAGTCGGCCATGAACACCCTGGCGCCGGAGTTCAGCGCGTTGATGACCATCTTCGGATCGGTGGGGCCGGTGATCTCCACCCGTCGGTCCTGCAGCACCGACGGCAGTGCGGCGACGCGCCAGTCGCCGTCGCGGATGGCGCGGGTGTCTGGGCGGAAGTCCGGCAGCTGGCCGGCATCGAACTCGGCCTGGCGGGCGCGCCGCTGGGCCAGGCGCTGCTGGCGACCGGGTTCGATCGCGCGGTGCAACGACACCAGCAAGGCCAGCGCGGCGGCCGGCAGCAGTTCTGCCTGGCCTGCGACCTGCGTGGTCAGCGACAGACCGGGCGTGGCGCGTTCGGTGGGACGTGGGGCAAAAGCGGTGGCAGACATGTCGGGGAGTCCTTGTGCGTCCGGACCTGCACCGTGCGCCGCTGGCAACTATTTGACAAAGCAGTTTTATCAATGCTGTAAATAAGCTTGACTTATATTGCGCTTCAGAACATACCCAGATGGCGCCAACCCCTCGATTTTCCTACAAATCCGACCGGCTCAAGCCGCTGCGCGCGTTCTGCCAGACGGTGCGTCTGGGGTCTGTCTCACGGGCAGCTGAGGCGCTATATGTGAGTCAGCCGGCAGTGACCCTGCAGCTGCAGGCGCTGGAACGCGACCTGGGGGTGGCCCTGTTCGAGCGCTCGGGGCGCCGCATGGCACCCAGCCGCGAGGGCCAGCTGCTCTACGACATGGCGCTGCCGCTGGTGGAAAGCCTGGACGGGCTGGAGACGAGCTTTCGCGAGAAGGTGCGCGGGCTGGACGCGGGCGAGCTCAATATCGCCGCCAACAGCTCCACCATCCTGTACCTGCTGCCGCGCATCGTGGCGAACTTCCGCGCGCGCCACCCGGACGTGCGGCTGACCCTGCACAACGCCATCAGCGCCGACGGCACCGACCTGCTGCGCGAAGACGCGGTGGACCTGGCGATCGGCTCGATGCTGGACGTGCCGGCCGACCTCAACTACGCGCCGGTGTATCGCTTCGAACAGCTGCTGATCACCCCGCCCGACCACCCCTTGGCCAGCAAGTCCACGGTCACGCTGCAGGATCTGTCGCCATATCCGCTGATCCTGCCGCCGCGCCGGCAGGTGACGTATCGCTTGGTCGATTTGATCTTCCAGCAGGCACGCGTGCCCTACACCGTGGCGTTGGAGGTGGGCGGCTGGGAAGTGATCAAGCAATACGTGGCGATGGACATGGGCATCTCCATCGTCACCGCGATCTGCGTCACCGATGCAGACCGCGACAAACTCGCCACCCGCTCGCTGAAGGACTACTTTCCCACCCGCAGTTATGGCGTGGTGGTGCGCAAGGGCAAATATCTGTCGCCGCAGGCACGCGCATTTATCGAGCTGATCCAGGCGGATCTGTTTACCCCGCGCGGGTATGACGAGAGTGGCGATTCGGAGCGGTGAGTCTGCTGCCTGCTGTGCAGGCATGAGCTCGCATCGCACCTGAGCTTGCTCGCCAGGCACGGCGTATGAGGCTGCTACGCGCGCTCCATCTGCGATGCCGTGTGCGACATGCGGGTTGCCGTTGAAGGCGTCGTTCGATCAAGCCGTGCAAGCGCACACAAGCAGCACCGACGGTTGGCTCCTGCTGCAGTACGAATCACTACGCACTGCGCGGCATCATGTCGGCTCGATGCCACTGCACGGCGGCTGTCGTCATAGACTAGGCCGATGCTATGGGGACGGCATGTCTGCTGATCAGTCCGGGGAAACAACTGACCAGATGCGCAGCCGTCCCGCACTGCAGAAGCGAGCCGACTCAACCAACCAAGGCTGACGCAATGAATCCGACCATGCTGTTGCTGGTGCAGTTGGCGCTGATACTGGGCGCAGCGCGTGCATGCGGTGCGCTGCTGCAACGCTTCGGGCAGCCGCCGGTGATCGGCGAAATGGCCGCCGGCCTGCTGCTGGGGCCGATCGCATTCGGCGCGTGGCTGCCGGAGTTGCATGGCATGTTGTTCGCCCCCAGCAGCTTGCCGCCACTGTCGAGCCTGGCCAACATCGGCGTGGTGCTTTTCATGTTCATCGTCGGCGTGGAGTTGCGTGCGCCGGAAGGCACCACTGCGCAGGTGCGCGCGTCGGTGCTGGTGGGGCTGTCCGGTATCGTGCTGCCGTTGCTGCTGGGGCTGGCCGCCGCACCGTGGTTGTTTGCGCGCTTTGCTCCACAAGGCATCGGCTTCTGGCCCTTCGCCTTGTTCATTGCCGCAGCGATGTCGGTGACTGCGTTTCCGGTGCTGGCGCGCATCCTCAAGGACCGCAACATGACCCGTACGCCAGCCGGCCGCCTGGCCCTGGGCGCGGCGGTGATCGACGATGCCACGGTGTGGATGTTCCTGGCGATCGTGCTCACCCTGACCGGCGGCAACAGCCATGGCGGCGTTGCGTTCACTGCGGCCGGTGCCGTGGTGCTGATTGCGGTGGTGTTCGGCGTGTTGAAGCCGGTGTATGCGCGCGTGCTCACCCCGCGCGCAAGCGATGGAGGCTATGCGTCAACGGCGCTGGTGTGGGTGCTGATCGGTGTGCTGGCCTGCGCCGCAGCGGCTGAATGGATCGGCCTGCATGCGATCTTCGGCGCATTCCTGTTCGGCATCTGCGTACCGCGCGATGACCGCCTGCTGGAACACCTGGCCGGGCGCATCGAACCCCTGGCGATCACCCTGCTGATGCCGGTGCTGTTTGCGGTCGCCGGCCAGGCCACCAGCCCCGGTGTGTTTGTCGGCGCAGGTGTGGCGGGCTTTGCGTTGGTGGTCGGCGTGGCGGTGACCGGCAAGCTGGTCGGCTGCACCCTGGGCGCGCGCCTGGGCGGCCACGATTGGCGCGATAGCCTGAGCGTGGGTTCGCTGATGAACGCACGCGGCCTGATGGAACTGGTGGTGATCAAGATCGGCCTGGACAGCGGCGTGATCGGGCCCGACCTGTTCACCCTATTGTTCGGCATGACGCTGGTGACCACGGTGATGGCCTCGCCGATGGTGGCCTGGTTGCAACGCGGCCGGCACACCGTCACCGCCAGCGGGCTGGGTGCGGGTAACCAGCCGCATTGACGAGGCAGCGCCAGCCTGCCGGATGCGGCCACGATGGTTGCGTCGGCGCGGGCCTGCGATGTCGATCGAATGCGGTCGACGCCATGCACTCTCATCGCTGCGGCCACCGAGCCGCACGGCATCCACCTCTTCGCACAACACACTGATGTCCGAACTCTCCGAGTCCTGTTATGCCGAAAGCCCGGCACCGCCGGCGTTACACGCGCAGCTGCAGTGCAGTTGGCGGTTTCGCCAGGGCACGGCCGCAACGGACCCCGTGCTGGTCTTGCCCGATGGCAGCGTCGATCTGATCTGGGATGGCACGCTGCTGTTGGTTGCCGGGCCCGATCGCACCGCCGCCATGGCAGCGCTGGCACCGGGCAGTGCGCTGAGCGGGGTGCGCCTGGCAGCGGGTGCGGCAGCCGGCCTGCTGAAGCTCCCGCTACATGCCATTGCCGACCAACGCGTTGCACTGGAATCGCTGTGGGGCGTGCAAGGGCGCACCTGGCAACACCGCCTGGAAGACGGTGCCGACCCGCTGCACACCTTGCAGGCGCTGTGTCGACAGCACGGCACATCGCAAGACCGCCAGATGGCGTGGCTGTTCGATCGATTGAGTGCCGGTACCCCCGCCCGGCTGAGCGAATTGACCCAGGCCCTGGGTCTCAGCGAGCGCTCGTTGCGCCGTCGCTGCCAGGATGCGTTCGGCTATGGCAGCAAGACGCTGGAGCGGGTGCTGCGTCTGCAGCGCTTTTTGCGTATCGCCGGCCAGCACCGCAGTCTGACCGACGCCGCGCTGGATGCCGGTTACGGCGATGCGCCGCACTTGGTGCGCGATGCGCGCCAGCTCACCGGCCTGAGCCCACGCGTGTTGGTACGGCGCCACGCACGCTGAGTTGGCCGTTTTCGCCAAGCCAGGCACGCGCGCCGACTGCATGCTGTACCTCCACTCCCGGAGGACGCCACGCCATGATCGACAACACGCCGCAGCACCGCATCGACTACCTCGAATTCGCCGTCGACTCGATCGCCATCGCCAAGGCTTTTTACGGGCAAGCCTTCGACTGGACGTTTCAGGATTACGGCCCGGATTACTGCGAATTCCGCGACGGCCGGCTGAGCGGCGGCTTCTTCCACGGCCCCGCCCAGCCCGGTGGTGCGCTGGTGGTCCTGGCCTCCGACGACCTCGCCTACAGCCAGGCACGTATCGAAGCGGCGGGCGGGCACATCACCAGGCCGGTCTTTGCGTTTCCCGGCGGGCGACGTTTTCATTTCACCGATCCGCATGGCTATGCGCTGGCGGTGTGGTCGAAGGACTGAGCGTGCAACATGCGCAGGCTGCAGCGGCATGGGTTGCACAGACAGCGCGGCGCAAGACGCAGTCGTTGCACCTGCAGCGCTGCGGTCGACCTGCAATGCGAGGAAGGTCCGGCCTGCGATGCGGGGCGGCGCTGCGCCGGAACGCGCAACGCATGCCATCACTCGCGCCCGTACAAACCCAGGAACATCGCTACTGCCGATTCGGCCACCTGGGCGCGTTGCTGCGGCGACAGCGGCGGCTGGCCCATGGCGATCTGTGGCCAGAACGCGAAGCCCTTGATCAGTGCCTGCAGTTGCTGCGCACCGACCTCCGGCTCCACGCCCGCCAGCCGGCCGTCGGCCAGTGCGGCGCGCACCCAGGTGGTGGTGCCTTCTTCCTTGCTGCCCAATTGCGCGATCAGCGCACGCGCGCGCTCGGGCGAATGGATGCCTTCGGCAATGGCGACACGCGACAGGTCGATAAACGCCGGGTCGTCGAGCAGGTGCAGCTTCTGCTGCAGCAGCTGGATCAGCTGCGCGCGCAGCGGCTGGTCGGACCGGTAGACAAGATTCACCGCGTCGGCGCTGCGTTGCCACAGCCCGCGCAGGATCTCGCCGAACAGCGCGTCCTTGCTGGGGAAATGGTTGTAGACGGTGCGCTTGGACACGCCCGCGGTGGCCGCCACACGGTCCATGCTGGTGGCCTCGAAGCCATGCCGGCGGAACTCGACAATGGCCGCCTCGACGATGGCGTGGCGCTTGCGGTCGGTCAGCCGCTGCGGCGCGGGCTGGGGGGAAGATGCGCTCGACATCGGATCATGTTACACCGGACAGTTTACTTTCAGCGGAATGAAACTACACTGCTCAGTGTAATTTCCTCCTGCTGTCGTTCCCTGCCCCGGTCGGACTCCCCATGGCTTCCTCTCGCCCCTCCCCGTATGCCGATTCGCCGCAGTTTCGCGGCGGCCGGTTCCGCAATGCGTTGCCGCTGCCGACCACCGCACTCAGCCTGCGCAAGCAAATCGGTCTGATCTGGACGTTTCTCTTCGACAAACCCAGCACCACGGTGCCGTCCGCGCCACTGCCGGTACAGCCGCTGACACGCGCGCAACTGCTTGCCGCGCCCGATCGCAGCCTGTATCGCCTGGGCCATTCCACCGTGCTGATGAAGCTGGCCGGTGGCCTGTGGCTGACCGACCCGGTGTTCTCCAGGCGCGCCTCGCCGGTGCCGTTTGCCGGGCCCAAGCGCTTCCATGCGCCACCGATCGCGCTGGACGAGCTGCCGCCACTGGCCGGGGTGATCCTGTCGCACAACCATTACGACCACCTCGACCGCGCCAGCATCCGTGCCCTGGCCGACCGCGTCGGCGTGTTCGTCGCGCCCCTGGGCGTGGGCGATCTGCTGGTGCGCTGGGGCGTGGAACCGGCCAAGGTGCGCCAGCTGGACTGGTGGGACACGATCAACATCGATGGCCTGCAGCTCACCGCCACCCCGTCGCAGCATTTTTCCGGGCGCGGCCTGTTCGACAGTGGGCGTTCGCTGTGGTGCTCCTGGGCAATCCAGGAACGCGAGCTGCGCGTGTTCTTCAGCGGCGACGGCGGCTATGGCCCGCACTTCAAGACCATCGGCCAACAGCTCGGTCCGTTCGACGTGGCGCTGATCGAAAACGGCGCCTACGACCAGCAGTGGCCGCATGTGCACATGCAGCCGGAGCAGAGCCTGCAGGCCTACCTGGACGTCGGCGGGCAGACCCTGCTGCCGATCCACAACGGCACCTTCGACCTGGCCATGCACGCGTGGCAGGAACCGCTGGACCGGATCGTGGCCTTGGCCGACAGCGCCGGCGTTGCGCTGGCAACGCCGCGCATGGGCGAGCGGGTGGATCTGAATGCGCCCGGCAATCGCCTGCGCTGGTGGCGACAGGATGCTGCGACACAGGCATCGGATGGCTTGGTAGCGCCGCGCTAGCCAGTGCATGGCGGCGCGGCGCATGAGCAGGTGGCGGTCGCGCGGTTGCCCTGCGTCATCGTCATGGTCATCGAAGCAACGTGCGCGGTTGCTGCCGACAATGCCCTGCGCTGCCTCGCTAGCGCAGGGTGCTAACGCCGTCGCTTCTGCTGGCGTCTACGCGCAGACCACGCATCACAGGCGCTGCCACTCCAGCCCTTCGCCACGCCGGTAATACACCGCCACCGCCTTGCCGTAGACAGCCGCTGCATCGACCAATCCAAAGTAACGTCCATCCAGGCTGTTGCCGCGGTGATCGCCCAGCATCAGCAGCTTGCCGGCCGGCACAGTCAGCCCGGCGATGTTCGGGCCGCCGCCATTGCCGAGATTCAACTGCGCCAGGTGCGCGCCGAAGCGTTCGGCATCGCCACCTTCCACTGCCAACGGCTTGTGGTTGATTTGCAGATGGCCATCGATCAGGTCGACCCGGTCGCCTGCCACCGCCACCACACGCTTGATCAGGCGTGTGCCATCGCGCGGCGAATCGAATACCACCACCTCGCCACGCTGCGGTCGATCGCCATCGACGAGGATGCGGTTGCTCAACGGCAATCGCCAGCCGTAGGCATGCATGTCCACCACCACACGATCGCCCGGCTCCAGGGTGGGCTGCATCGAACCGCTCGGCACCTGGTAGTGATTGGCGAACGAGGAACGCGCTGCAGTCATCAGCACCAGCAGCACCAACAACGGCAGCAGTTCCTTGCGCGACCAGTGCGCGGCGCGTTGCAGACGTGAGGTGGTCGCAGTGGCTTGGCTCATGAGGCACCTGTTGGTGTGAATGATGGCGGGGGATGGCCTGCTGAAGATGCGCTTGTGCAGCGGGTCGGTGGAAGTGACGAAAGGCATGGCACCAGTTGGGTGTTACTTCGAATGCTGCTTCGGTCACTGCTCCGCTATTGCCAGTTCCGCTGCGGGCTGGCGGCCCCAAAAGGCAACAGCAAAGCACCACCGGTGAAGGCAATCGCAACACCATCGCCTGATGCACGCATCTACAAACAAAAACGGGATGGCGCGTGGCCATCCCGTTTCGATTGCTGTTGCAGCTACTGCACACGCATGCGCCAACGACGCAGGCGCGTCATCCAGTCGCTCACTCCGTCAGACCGCGATTTTCCAGCAGCGCCTTGACGCTCGGATCCTTGCCGCGGAAATCGCGATACAACGTGGCCAGATCGACGGTATTGCCGCGCGAAAGGATCTTGGCGCGGAAGGTGTCGCCGTTCTTGCGGGTCAGGCCGCCGTTTTCCTTGAACCATTCGAATGCGTCGTCGTCGAGCACTTCCGACCAGAAATACGCGTAGTACCCAGCCGAATAACCGCCGCCCCAGATGTGGTCGAAATAGCTGCTGCGATAACGCGGCGGCACTTCGGCCAGGTCCACCTTGAAGCGCTTCAAGGCGTCGGCTTCGAACTTGCTCACGTCCTGCAGCGGCGCATCGGCCGGCTGGGTGTGCCAGGCCAGATCGAGCAACGCGGCCGACAGGTACTCGGTGGTGGCGTAGCCGCTGTTGAAGGTCTTGGCCTTCTTGATCTTCTCCACCAGCTCGGCCGGCATCGCCGCGCCGGTCTGGTAGTGCTTGGCGTAATTGGCGAAGACCTTGGGATCGGACGCCCAGTGCTCGTTGAACTGCGAGGGGAACTCGACAAAGTCGCGCGAGGTGCTGGTGCCGGCGATCGAGGGGTACTTCACCTTGGAGAACATGCCGTGCAGCGCGTGGCCGAACTCATGGAACAGCGTGGTGACGTCGTCGAAGCTCAGCAGCGCCGGCTGGCCGGCGGCCGGCTTGGTGAAGTTGCAGACGTTGTAGACCACCGGCTTGGCACCGGTGAGACCATCCTGCTCGACGAACACGTCCATCCAGGCGCCGCCGGACTTGCTGTCGCGCTTGAAGTAGTCGGTGTAGAACAGCGCCATCGAGGTGCCGTCCGCGTCGAACACTTCATACACCTTCATGTCCGCGTGATAGGTCGGGATGTCGGTGCGCTGCTTGAAGGTGATGCCGTACAACTGCGTGGCCGCGTAGAAGACGCCGTTCTGCAGCACGTTGTCCAGCTCGAAATACGGCTTGATCTGCGCCTCGTCCAGGTCGTACTTGGCCTTGCGCACCTGCTCGGCGTAGACGTCCCAATCGGAGGCGGCGAGTTTGAAACCACCCTTCTGTGCATCGATCACCTTCTGCATTTCGGCCACTTCGCGGCGCGCCTTGGCGGTGGCCGCCGGCACGGTGTCGGTCAGCAGCTTGAGCGCGGCGTCCGGGGTCTTGGCCATCTGGTCGCCCAGGCTGTAGGCGGCATAGTTGTCGAAGCCGAGCAGCTTGGCCTTCTGTGCGCGCAGCTGCGCCAGGCGCTGGATGGTCTGGCGGGTGTCGTTGGCATCGCCCTTTTCCGCGCGCGTTTCCGAGGCCTTGAGCACGTCGGCGCGCAGCTGGCGGTCCTTCAGCGAGGCCAGCACCGGCTGCTGGGTGGTGTTCTGCAGGGTCAGCAGATACTTGCCGTCGAGCTTGCGCGCCTTGGCCGCATCGGCGGCGGCGGCGATGTCGCCCTCGCTCAGGCCGTCGAGCCTGGCCTTGTCGTCCACCACCACCGCACCGGCGGCCGAAGCGGCCACCAGACGGGTATGGAACTGGGTGGAGAGCGTGGTTTCTTCGATATTGAGCTTGCGCAGGCTGGCCTTGTCGGCCTCCGACAGCTGCGCACCGGCGCGCACCAGCTCTTCGTAGTCGCGCTCGACCAGACGCTTCTGCTCCGGCTCCAGGTTCAGCGTGTCGCGCTGGTCATAGATCGTCTTGACGCGTGCGAACAGCTTCGGGTCGAGATTGATCTCGTCCTGATGCGCAGCCAGCTTGGGCGCGATCTCTTCCTGGATCTTCTGGCGTGCATCGCTGGTATCGGCCTGCACCAGCCCGAAGAATATGCGCGACACGCGCGTGAGCGTTTCGCCGCTGCGCTCCATCGCCTCGATGGTGTTGTCGAAGCTGGGCGGCTCGGGGTTGTCGGCGATCTTGCGGATGTCGGCCAGGTGCAGGCGCATGCCTTCTTCGAAGGCCGGCAGGTAATCGGCGTCCTTGATCTTGTCGAACGGCGGCGCCTGGAACGGCAGCGTGCTGGCGGTCAGCAGCGGGTTCGGCGCGGCATCCGCGGCCGGGGTGGTGGCGGTCTTTTCGGGCACGGTGGTGGACTCCTTACCGGACGAATCTTTTCCAGAACAAGCAGCCAGTGCCAGGGTGATGGCAGCGGCCAGAACGACGGTACGCGACATGGCGTGTGATTCCTGAGTGGGTAGCGCAGCCGGTCACGCTAGCGGGTTTGCGCAGCGTCGGCATGTGCCGTTGGATTGGGAAGATGGGTGCGATTGGGGATGCGCGCGCTACAGCGTCTCGTCCTTGAAGATCGCCACGTGCGGGGTGCCGTCGGCGCCGATCCAGCCGCGGTACATGCCTTCGGTATTGAACGGGAATGCGGCGTTGCCCTGCGCATCCAGCGCGATGGCACCGCCGTCGCCGCCGGCCTTGGGAATCTCCTGGTCGATCACCGTGTCGGCGGCCTGTTGCAACGACTGCCCGGCGTATTTCATGCGTGCACAGATGTCGTAGGCGGCCACCGCGCGGATGTAGAACTCGCCCCAGCCGGTGCCGGACACCGCACACTGGCTGTTTGCATAGGTGCCGGCGCCGATGATCGGCGCATCGCCGACACGACCGTAGCGCTTGTTGGTCATGCCGCCGGTGGAGGTGCCGGCGGCCAGGTGTCCCGCGCGATCCAGCGCCAGCGCGCCCACCGTGCCGAAATGCTTGGCGGTTTCCAGATCCAGTTCGGCCTGCGCCTGGCGGTCGCCGGCTTCGGCCTTGCGCGCTTTCTGCAGCTGCTGCCAGCGCTTGTCGGTGCGGAAATAACTGGGGTCGACCAACGTGACGCCCTGCTCGCGCGCGAATTGTTCGGCGCCGTCACCAACCAGCATCACGTGCTTGGAATGGTCCATGACGCTGCGCGCCAGCTGGATCGGGTTCCTGACCGTGTGCACGCCGGCAATCGCGCCGGCCTTGCCGGTGGCGCCGTCCATGATCGCGGCATCCAGTTCGTTCTTGCCGTCATGGGTGAACACCGCACCGCGCCCGGCGTTGAACTGCGGCGCATCCTCCAGCACGGTGATGGTGGCCGCCACCGCATCCACCGCACTGCCGCCACGTTGCAGCACCGCATGCCCGGCACGCAGCGCGCGTTGCATCGCCTCGCGCGCCTGCGCCTGTTCCTCGCTGGAAAGGCTGGATTTCTCCACCCCGGCGCCGCCGTGGATCACCAGCATCGGCGTGGCCGCCAGCAGCGGGCCGGCAGCAAGCAGGAGGGAGAGCGACAAACACAGTGCGCGTGCGGACAAGCCCATCATGGTGTTTCCTCGGTGGAGGCAGCGAGGTGCCCGGCGGCGCCGGTCATGAATGCAGGCGACCGGCAGCGACAAAACCTTTCAAGCGCGCGGCCGCATCGTCACAACGTATCGCGATGCTTGCCGCGCCATGGCCGGTACCAGGTGCGGATGGCGGCGATATCGGCGGCCATGTCGGTGCCGGTCCAGAACGGTTCGCCGATGCCCACGGTCTTGCTGGGGTAGTCGAAGTACACCGGCAGGATCGGCACCTTGGAATCGGAGGCGATCTTCCAGAAGCCGGCCTTCCAGTGCTCCACCCGCTTGCGGGTGCCCTCGGGGGTGATCACGTACCACATCTGTTCGGAATTGCGGATCAGCCGCACCGCCTGGCCGATGGTGCCCTGCGGCGAGCTGCGGTCCAGCGGGATGGCGCCGAGCTTGCGCAGCAGCGGACCCAGCGGCCACCAGAACAGCTGCGCCTTGCCCAGCACGCGCACGTCGAAGCCCAGCGCGAACTTGGCCGCAAAGCCCAGGAAGCCGTCCCAGTTGGACGAATGCGGGGCGACGATCATCACCAGCTTGGGCTCGTCGGGCAGCCGCCCGAGCAGGCGCCAGCCGGTCAGACGCAGTGCCGTGCGCCCCAGCCAGCGGCCGAAGCGGCCGTGCGCACGTGGCATTCTGGGTGGAGAGGGCTGCAGCAGGATGTTGGCCTGTGTTACCGGTGGCAACGACGGGTCGGTGTGACTCACGCTTACTCCCAGTGGGACGCAGAGCGTCCACGCTTGATATGGCTGCGCTCACGCTTGGCATCCAGCCGCCGCAGCTTGGCACCGTGACTCGGTTTGGTGGCGACCCGGCGCTTGGGCACCGACAGGCAGGCACTGATGATCTCGACCAGCCGCTCGCGCGCATCCTCGCGGTTGCGGTCCTGGGTGCGGAAGCGCTGCGCGTCGATCACCAGCACGCCATCGGCGGTCATGCGCCGGTCGCGCCGCGACAGCAGCCGCGCGCGCAGCGGCTCGGGCAGCGACGGCGACCCGGCCACGTCGAAACGCAGTTCCACCGCGGTGGAGACCTTGTTGACGTTCTGCCCGCCCGCGCCGCTGGCGCGCACGAAGCGCTCGACGATCTCGCTGGGCGGGATCGTCAGGCTGGGGGTGATCTGGATCGGGTCGCTGGCCATTCAACCCGATTGTATCGGCACCGGCATGGACGCGCGCGCGAACGCCGGCTTCCCGTATGCTGCGGCCGGTTCCCCGACTATGCAGGATGCTCCGATGACACCGCCCCGTTCCGTTGCCGCAGCCCGCGCCTTCGCGCGCCGCCTGATCGTGCTGGCCGCGCTGGCACTGGCCACGCCCGCCGCGTTTGCGCAGGCGCCCAGCGATGCCGACATCAACCGTCTGCTGGCCGCCTCACGCGCGCAGACCATGCTGGACACGATGCTGCCGCAGATCGAAGCGATGCAGCAGCAACAGTTCGCCCAGCTCACCGCCCAGCGCCAGCTCGACGCCGACCAGCAGGCCCAGCTGCAGCGTATCCAGGAGCGCACCCGCCAGACCGTGCGCAAGGCGCTGTCGTGGTCGGAACTGCGCCCGATGTATGTGGACATCTACAAGCGCTCGTTCTCGCGCGAGGACGTGCTGGCCATGGCCGAGTTCTACGAGAGCTCGGCCGGCCAGAGCCTGCTGGACAAGACCCCGGCACTGACCCAGAACCTGATGGGCGCGATCCAGCAGAAGATGCTGCCGCTGTTTGCCGACCTGCAGAAGGATCTGGAGAAGATCGTCAATACCCCGGCGGCGGCACCGCAGAAGCCCTGAAGGGCGGGGATTGGGGAATCGGGATTGGGGAATCGGAACAGCGTGCCTGCTGTGGCGGTTGCTGCTTGCGACGGTGGCGTTGATGGCGGCGCCAACCCGCTTGTCCCATTCGGCGAGGGAGCGCTTGGCTCCTCGCCTGCGAGAGAGGGGTTGAGGTGAGGTACGGTTGTGCGGATTTCCAGCAGATCGTGTGGGCTTGTTGACCGTTAGCCGCGCGCACCGCATCAAGCCGTCTGCACCGCTCCCAGCGCGGCCATCTCCCACCCGAACAATGCGCAGGCCTTGGAAAATTCAACATCCAGTGGCGCGGTAACGCTGATGCGCCGCCCATCGGCCGGATGCGGAAACCCCAGCCGCTCGGCGTGCAGCAGCATGCGGTGGATGCCGAGCATGCGGAAGCTGCGGTTGTGCCGGCCATCGCCGTGGCTGGTGTCGCCGATCATATGGTGCGACAGGTGTTTCATATGCCGGCGGATCTGCCGGAACCGCCCGGTCTGCGGCTGGCAGCGCAGCAGCGCATAGCGCGAGGTGGCAAAGCCGGTGGACGGGATCTCCAGCTCGCCGGTGGCCAGGCGCTGGAAGTGCGTCACCGCCGGCTTCTTGACCGGCTTGCCGGGGCCGCCATCCAGATCGTGGTCGACGATGAAGCGCTCCTCGGCCGGCCAGCCGCGGCAGACGGTCAGATAGTCCTTCTCCAACTCGCCGGCCATCAAGGCCTTGCCCAGCGCGCTGGCGGCCTCGCGGTCGAACGCCAGCAGCAGGCAGCCGCTGGTCGCGCGGTCGAGCCGGTGCACCAGAAAGATCGGCCGGCCCAGCTGTTCGCGCAGGCGGTCGGCCAGGAAGTCGTCCTCCCCGCGCGCCAGCTTGCTGTCGTGGACCATCAGGCCGGCGGGTTTGTCGACGACGGCCAGGAGCTCGTCCTGGAAGAGAATCTGCAAGTGCTTGGGGGATGTGCTCACCGGCGGATTATCCGCATCGTCGACACCGCATGCCACTGCGTTGCCGCGCCCTACGGCGCATGCCGACCACGCGCCTTGAGGCCTGAGGGCGTGGCAGCTCGGCGGCGCACGCTCAGGCCGCGCCGCACACCGCCAGCAATTCGCCCTTGCCCACCGGCACCACGCTGCAGGTGACTGCCGGATCGTCAGCCAGCAGCGCGGTGAATGGCGCCAGTTCGTCGGCATGCGACAGCGCATTGTCGACAACCAACAGGCCGCCGCCGCGCAGCACGCGGCGCAGTGCCGGCCACCAGCGCACGTACTCGCCACGCGCCGAATCTAGGAAGACCAGATCGATGCTGGCGCTGGCCGCCTGGGTCAGCCACGTGCCGCCGTCGCCGTGCACCACCTCCACCGACGCGGCCAGGCCGCTGCGTGCAAGCGTGGCCTGCGCCAGGGCCACCTTGTCGGCCGCAAGCTCCACCGTGGTGACATGTCCACCGATTGCGGCGGCCGCTTCGGCTAGCCACAGCGTCGAATAACCGTTGGAGGTGCCGATTTCCAGCACGCGCCGCGCAGCGGTGGCGCGTACCAGCACGGCCAGCAATTGCCCGGTGTCGGGCGTGATATTGAGCATGCGCCGGCCACGCTCCGGCTGGTGCGCATCGTTGTCGCTACCGAACCGTGCCAGTTCGTCCTTCAACGCCTGCAGATCAATCATCACTACCTCGCCGGGGACGGCTTCGTCATCGTGCCGCTGCAGGCGCTGCCGCTCCCCAGCCGGATGCGGCAGGCCACCTGTTGCAGTGCTTGAGTGCTTCAGCGCCGCAGCCAGGCGACCAGCAGGGCCACCGAGCCGGCGCCGCCGCTGACCCAGCTCCATACCGGCACCGTACCCAGGTACCAGCCATTCGGGTGTAGGCCATACAGCACGGCAGCCACCACCAGCAGGCCGCTGCCGGTGATGGCAGTGACCACGCGCGTCTGCAGCTTGCGTAGGCTCAGGTCCAGCGCACGCAGCTCGGCCGAGCGGATGTCGATCTGGTGGCGGCCTTCCACCTGCTGCTTCAACCAGCTGTGCACCAGGCGCGGCATATCCGGCGCATGGGTCATGATTTCCGGCAGGCGCTTGCGCAACTCGCCGAGCACGCGGCGCGGGCTGTAACGCTCGCGCAGGATGCGTTCGAGCACCGGCCGCGCCACCGCCCAGATGTCCAGCCTGGGGTCGAGCTGGCGGCCGACGCCTTCGATGTTGAGCAAGGTCTTCTGCAACAGGATCAGCTGCGGCTGCAGCGTCAGTTCGTAGCGCTGCGCGACGCGGAACAGCTTGATCAGCACTTCGGCCAGCGAAATTTCCGACAACGGGCGGGTGAAGTACGGTTCGCACACCGAGCGCGCGGCCGCCTCCAGTTCGTCGATGCGCACGTTGTCGGGCATCCAGCCCGCCTCCACGTGCAGCTCGGCCATGCGGCGGTAATCCTTGTGGAAGATCGCCATGAAGTTCTCGGCCAGGTAGTACTGATCTTCCTGCGAGAGCTGGCCCATGATGCCGAAATCCAGCGCGATGAAACGCGGATTGAGCCGGCGCTCCGGGTCGCTGTCGACCCAGATGTTGCCGGCGTGCGCATCGGCATGGAAGAAATTGTCGCGGAACACCTGCGTGTAGAACACCCGCACGCCCTTGGCCGCCAGCGCCTTGCGGTCGATACCGGCCGCATCGAGCTTGGCGATGTCGTCGGACGGAATGCCGTACACGCGCTCCAGCGTGAGTGCACGCTCGGCGGTGTGCGACCAGATCACCTCGGGTACGTACAGATCGTCCGAGCCTTCCCAGAACCGGCGCAGCACGCTGGCGTTGGCGCCTTCGCGCTGCAGGTCGAGTTCGGCCGACAGGGTGCCTTCGATCTCGGCCACCACTTCGCGTGGCCGGATCTTGTCCGCGCGCGGGTGGGTGCGTTCGACCAGCGTGGCCAGCGACTGCAGTAACGCGATATCGGCATCGATCTGGCGCTCGATGTCCGGGCGCAGCACCTTGACCACCACCTCGCGGCGCACGCCGTTGGCATCCGGCGGCAAGGTGGCCGCGTGCACCTGCGCGATCGAGGCCGAGGCCAGCGGCACGGTGTCGAACGCGGCAAACGCCACGCTCACCGGCAGGCCCAGCGCGCGCTCGACGATCAGCCGCGCCGCTTCGCCGTCGAAGGGCTTGACGCGGTCCTGCAGCAGGGTCAGTTCATC
This sequence comes from Xanthomonas sp. NCPPB 1826, assembly GCF_056725285.1. Lineage (NCBI taxonomy): Bacteria > Pseudomonadati > Pseudomonadota > Gammaproteobacteria > Lysobacterales > Lysobacteraceae > Xanthomonas > Xanthomonas sp. NCPPB 1826. The sequence goes on along the minus strand of NZ_CM161521.1, from coordinate 309,760 downwards.
GGCCACGTCGGCCGGAATCAGGTCGCGCCGGGTCGACAGGATCTGCCCGAACTTGACGAAGATCGGCCCCAGCTCCTGCAACGCCAGCCGCAGCCGCGCACCGCGCGATTGCGCGGCGATTTCGGCACTGGCGCGTGGCACGAACGGCTTGGCCAGGCGCAGCCAGCGCTCGGCCGGCGTGTCCTGCAACAGGTCGTCCAGGCGGTAGCGCAGGATCACCCGGCCGATGCGGCTGGCCCGCAGCAGCGCCTTCATGCCGCACCTCCGGCCGCGCGCAGGCGCGCCACGCGCGCGGCCAGCCGTTCGACGTCGTCGCGCAGTTCGTCGACATCGTCGTGAAAGGCGTCCAGTTCGGCACGCGGCACCACGTCGCGCGATTCCTCGGTCACGAATTCGGCCGCGCTATGCGCCAGATCCACCGCGCTGCGCCGCGCCTGCTGCAGCGCTGCACGCACCGCATTGGCGATCTGCACGCCGAGGATCTCGCCGAACACCGCCACGAACGGCAGCTGCCAATCCGGATCGAAGCGGCCGGCCAGTTGCTGCAGCTGGCGCGCCAGCTCGGCATCGCCGGAGACCTTGAGCCGCCCGGCCGGTGCGCCGCTGCGGCGCGCGTTGGCCAGGAACGGCAGCTGGCCGAGCAAACCGGCCAGGCTGCTGCGCACGGCCAGATCCGGCTCCTGCGCTTGGTCCACCGGGCCGACCAGCAAGCGGCGCTCGTGCACGCGGATCTGCAGGGCCAGCGCAGGCGCCTCCAGGGTCAGTGCGATGCGTTGGCCTTCCAGTGGCAGCAGGGCGTCGCGGGTATCGGGGTCCAGTGCCAGCGCGCGGTTGAGCGCGGCTTGCAGGGCCTGGCCGGCGAGCGGCTTGAGTGAGTTGAACAGGGATCCGGGCATGGGCGCATTCTACCGTCCCCGCATGTCGCCACTGCTTGACGGTGGTGTGGCACGTGCAAGCCGGAGGCCGGGGTGGCGATCATGGCAGGGCGCCTTGTGGCCAGGCCGCGTGCGTCGATCATGCAGGACTTCCTTCGGCACGCCTGCCGCGGGCATGCTGGCGACCTCATCACGCAGGTGGCAGGAGCAGGCAATGCGCAAGATCCGGGTCGGTCTCATCTTCGGCGGCAAATCGGCCGAGCACGAGGTCTCGCTGCAATCGGCGCGCAACATTCTCGATGCGCTGGATCCGCAGCGCTTCGAGCCGGTGCTGATCGGCATCGACAAGCAGGGCCAGTGGCACGTCAACGACCCCGACAGCTTCCTGCTCAATGCCGACGACCCGGCCCGCATCGCCCTGCATCGCAGCGGTCGCGGCGTGGCCCTGCTGCCGGGCGCGCAGCAACAGCAGCTGCGCCCGACCCAGCCGGAGCAGGCGCTGGCACAGATCGATGTGGTGTTTCCGATCGTGCATGGCACGCTCGGCGAAGACGGCTCGCTGCAAGGGCTGCTGCGCATGGCCAATCTGCCCTTCGTCGGCTCCGGCGTGCTCGGCTCGGCGCTGGCGATGGATAAGGACCTGGCCAAGCGCGTGCTGCGCGATGCCGGGCTTGAGGTGGCGCCGTTCGCCTGCTTCAACCGCCACACCGCCGCACACGCCGACGTGGATGCATTGATCGCGCAGTTGGGTTTGCCGTTGTTCGTCAAACCGGCCAACCAGGGTTCGTCGGTCGGTGTCAGCCAGGTGCGCAGTGCCGATGCATTTGCCGACGCGCTCGCATTGGCGCTGGCATACGACCACAAGGTACTGGTGGAAGCGGCGATCGCCGGGCGCGAGATCGAATGCGCCGTGCTGGGCAATGCCACCCCACAGGCCAGCGTGTGCGGCGAAGTGGTGGTGCACGACGCGTTTTACTCCTACCAGACCAAGTACATCAGCGAACACGGCGCCGACATCGTGATCCCGGCTGACATCGATGCACAGACGCAGCAGCGCATCCAGCAGATTGCGGTGCAGGCCTACCAGGCGCTGGACTGCGCCGGCATGGCGCGTGTGGACGTGTTCCTGTGCACCGATGGCCGCATCGTGATCAATGAGGTCAACACATTGCCGGGCTTCACCCGGATCAGCATGTATCCCAAGCTCTGGCAGGCAAGCGGGCTGGACTACCGCCGCTTGATTACGCAGCTGATCGAGCTGGCACTGCAACGGCATGCTGACGATCAGCTGCTGCGCAGCGCGGTCGAGCCAGGCGCATGAGCCAGGCTCGTGTACGTGCGGTGCAACCGCACGACCACGGCGCACTGCTTGCGCTCAACAATGCGCATGCCACCGAGCTGTCGTTGCTGGATGCCGAAGGACTGGCTGCATTGCTGCAACTGGCGTGGCACACACGCCTCGTCGCGCCCGCGGATGGCCTGCTGATCGCGCTGGATCAAGGCGCGGCCTACGCCAATCCGAACTTTGCATGGATGGCGCAACGCTTCGCGCGCTTTGTCTACATCGACCGCATCGTGGTCGCTGCACATGCGCAGCGGCGCGGGCTTGCCAAGCAGCTGTATGACGAGCTCATCCACGTCGCGCGTGCAGCAGGGCAGCCGCGCCTGGTCTGTGAGGTCAACCTGCTCCCACCCAATCCGGCATCGCTGGCGCTGCATCTGCAGCTGGGTTTCCAGACGGTCGGCGATGCGCTGCTGGGCAACGGCAAGCATGTGCAATATCTCGAAAAACTGCTTTGAAACAGAAGCGATTCAACGATGGAGCGTCCACAACGCACATGGCCCGCGTCCTTGCGGAAGCGGGCCATGCGAGCGTCGACCGGCAGCGCCGCTGCCGTGACGTATCGCAGCTAGGCGTTATACCTTGCCGCGACGGAACATCGAGATCACAGCCAGGATCAGGAACACCACGAACAGGATCCAGGCGATGTTGGTCGCCGCACCGGCGATACCGCTGAAGCCCAGCACGGCGGCAATGATGGCGATGACGAAGAAGATGATGGCGTAATGCAGCATGGCAAGGATTCCAGAAGTTGTCGTGCCGAATCGGCGCAGACGTATCCTGAAGATGTGGCGGTCTTTATCGAGTGATGGCGATGTCGTTGGAAGATGAGGATCGCAGCCGTTGCAGCCCCTCTTCGATGCTGACCTGCGGCACATAGCCGAAGTCGCGACGTGCCGGCTCCATGCTGTACCAGTGCGGCGTGCACAGCTGTTCCACCAGAAAACGCGTCAACGGCACTTCGCCAGGCAGACGCAACAGTGGCCACATGGTCTCGCAGATTGCACCGATTCTGTACGCAGTCTTGAACGACAACGAACGCGTCACCGCCGGTGCATCCACCGCAGCCAGCAGGCGATTGAGCAACTCGCGCATCGGCAAGGGCTCGCCGTTGGAGATGAAATACGCCTTGCCCGCACACGCAGCACCTGCAGCGAGATGCGCAAACGCATCGAAATGCGCCTGCGCGGCGTTGTCAATGTAGGTGCTGTCCACCAGGTTGCTGCCATCGCCGACCATGCGCAAGCGGCCGGCGCGCGCACGCGCGGCCAGGCGCGGCAACAGATGATTGTCGCCCGGCCCCCAGATCAGGCGCGGGCGCAAGGCCACCGTCGCCAGTTGCGCATCGTTGGCCGCCAGCACCGCACGCTCGGCGATCGCCTTGGTTGCCGCGTACGCCGCGCGCAGATCTTCGCCATAGGGCACTTCGTCGGCACCCAGGCCTTCCACCGGATTGGTGGCGCGATGGGTCACGCTGGGCGTGGAGGTATAGATCAGGCGCGACACACCGTTGGCCCGACATGCGTCGAGCACATTTTGCGTGCCCACCACATTGGCCTGGTGATAGCTGTCATAGCTGCCCCACGCACCGGCCTTGGCGGCGTTGTGGAAGACCGCATCGATGCCGGCGAAGGCATGCCGCACCGCCTGCGGATCGGCCAGGTCGCCACGGATCTGGCCCACGCCCAAACTCTGCAGCACCGGATAATCGCCGCGCTGGAAACTCACCACCTCATGCCCACGCGCGATCAAGCCGCGGCACAACGCCTGGCCAAGAAAGCCACCACCACCGGTTACCAGGATGCGCACGCATCACCTCCATCGCAAGAGCGCACACGATAACGGGCGCGGCCGGAATTGGCGATGCGGCCACCTGCCTGCGCGATACGCATCGACAGGTCAGCCACGTTGCTGCGCCGCCCAGATCGCCAGCGTTTCGCGGCCGATCTTGGCGTTGTGGCGAATATCCACCGGAAATCCGGAATGGCGCAGGAAACGCGTGATTCCAGCCGTGTGCGGGTGCGCAGCGCCCAGCGCGCGCAATGCGGTTTCCACTTGCGCAAATGCCGATGCCGCCACGCCAGGCTGCAATTCCACGCATAGCACCGGCTGCTGCTGTCCGGGTGCGCCGACACCGACCAAAGCGGTGCGCCGCACCTGCGGATGCACGTTGAAGACCGGCTCCACCTGCTCGGTGTAGAGCGGGCCGGTGGCGGTTTCCACGCGGTGGGTCTTGCGCCCGCAGAACCACAAGCGTCCTTCGGCATCGAAGTAGCCCACATCGCCCATGCGATGCACGATACGTTCGCTGCCATCCGCGTTGCGCTCGCGGATCTTGGCAATCCGCGTGGCCGCGTCGCGGTTGAAGTAGGTGTCGGTGGTGGTGGGGCCGGCGACGGTGATTTCGCCGACCTCGCCCACGGCCAGCACGCGCGCGCCGCTCCACTCGGGAATGGCCGCATCGTCGATGGCGATGATGCGCACCTCGTTCGGCGCGACGACCTGGCCGACGCAGGTGCCGGCACCGGCCTCGGTGGCCGCGCGGGTGGCGTCCAGCGTACGCCCTTCGATCGCTGCAACCGGCAGGCATTCGGTGGCGCCATACGGCGTCCAGAATTGCGCATCTTCCGGCAACAGCGCGCGGATCTTGGCCACCACGTCCGGCGGCACCGGCGCACCGGCCGAGGTGGCCAGGCGCACGTTTGGCAAGGGCTGGCCGTAGTCGGCCAATACGCGCATCAATGCCGGCGAGCCGAACAACTGCGTGACTCCGAAGCGGTCGATCGCATCGTGCAGCTTGCGCGGATCGGCAGTGGCCGGGCGGGTCGGATCCATGTCCGGAATCACCGAGGTCAGCCCCAGTGCCGGATCGAACAGGGCAAACGGCGGGAATGTCGGCAGATCCACGCCGCCGGGCTGCATGCCGAAGGCATTGCGCAGCAATTCGATCTGGCCGACGAAATGCCGGTGGCGGTATACCACGCCCTTGGGCACGCCGGTCGAGCCGCTGGTGAACAGGATGGCGGCCACATCGTCCGGCCCGGTGTTGGCCAGCTGACTGCCGGCGCCGGCGCCATCGCGCTCCACGCGCGCCAGTGTCACCCCGCCCCAGCCGTAACGGCCACCGACGCTGACGATCTGCTTTGCAGAGCGCGCCCACCGCAACAGACGACGCGCCAGATGTGCAAGCGGAATGCCGATAAACGCCTGCGGCTGCGCTTCGTCCAGGCATTGCTTGAGCGCACGTTTGTCGATGCCCGGATCCACCAGCACCGGCACCGCACCGGCCTTGAACAAGGCAAACATCAGCAGGAAGAATTCTGGCGACGGACGCACCATCACCACCGCGCGCGCACCGCGTCCGATGCCGTGCAGGGCCAGGCCGGCAGCGATCGCATCACTGCGCGCGTCCAGCTCGGCATAGCTCAAGGTCACATCGTAGGCGGCAAACCCGTTGGCGCCGCGGCGGCCCGGGCAACGGATGGCGATCTGCTCGGGGCGCTCGCGCGCGAGTTCCGGCAGGGTGGCGGCGATATTGCAGAGAGTCGTCGTAGTCATTGCCGCATTATCACCCATGCGCCGACGGTGCCGGCCGCTTGATCGCGCTCAAGTCGCCTGCGCTGGTGCGTGCTCCCATCGCAGCGATGGCTGACGCGGTGATTGCGCGTCATCGAGCCGCAACGATACAGCGCAGTGCTCGCGTGACATGCTCTGCCCGCGCGAGGCGCGGCGCCTTGCAAACACGCGCTGCGTCGAGCGACGCAGATGAACCACTAACCGGCGCACGGCGGTGCCACTTGTATCGCAGCGTGGTTCGGTCAGAATGCCGCGCTCACCACGTTGTTTCGCCGCGCAAGGCCCGGCATTCCATGGCACATCCCTGCCTTACCTGCGGCGCCTGCTGCGCCTACTTCCGCGTCAGTTTTCACTGGAGCGAGGCCGATCCCGCGTTGGGCGGCAGGGTACCGATCGAGCTGACCGATGCGCTGCGCACGCACGAGCGCGTCATGCGCGGCACCTCGCAATCGCAGCCGCGCTGCATCGCGCTGGATGCGGACATCGGCCGCTACAGCCGCTGCAGCATCCATGATCGCCGGCCTTCCGCCTGCGCCGCCGTGCCGGCTTCGCTGGAATTCGGCCAGCGCAGTGCGCAATGCGACAAATCCCGGCTGGCGCACGGCCTGCACGCGCTGACCGACGCCGACTGGCTGGGCGTGGACGAGGCGCAACGCAATCCGCTGCCGCCGTTGTAACGGCCACCGCTGCGAGTGACTACGCCATCCGCTCGCAACGTCCAACAGAACGACGGCATTGCCGGTCCCATCCACTGGTGCATCCGCGTTCTGCACACCGCAGGCACTCACCTAGCGAGCGCCTGCGCGAATATGCCAACAGCGCTTACAGCGGATTGCGCTCCAGAAACGCACGGATCGCCGGCACCAGCACTTCATGCTTGTCTTCCAGCACGTAGTGATTGGCATCGTCGAACGCGGTGACCTCGGCATTCGGCAATGCCTTGCGGAAGCCGGCCAGGAAGTGCTTGTCGAAACAGATATCGCGCAGGCCCCAGGCGATGAACGCCGGGCGATCGGCGAACGACGGCAATGCCTGCGCCGAGCGCTCCAGCAGTGACCAGGCCTGGTCGGCGGGCGACAGCGGAATATCCTGCATGAAGCGGATGGTGGAGATGCGGTTGCGCCAATTGTTGTAGGGCGCCACATAGGCGCGACGCACCTCCGCCGGCATCCGCCGCGACACTCCGAACCAGGACGCGCCGGAGGAAAACGCATTGAACGTGCGGATGAACCACTCGCCCGGCCCCCAATGCCGGCCCATTGCGATCTGCCACGGCATCGGTTTTTCTGGCGGCAAAGGGAATGCAGCGGTATTGGTGATCACCAGCCGCTTGACCTGCGCATGATGCGACAACGCCCAGCCGAACCCGATCATGCCGCCCCAGTCGTGCACCGCCAGCGTGACCGGACCGGTGATGCCCAGGTGCCGCAACAACGTGTCCAGATCATCCACGCGCGACTGCAGCGTGTAGTCGTAACGTGGCTGCGCGTCGGGCGCATCGTCCGGCTTGTCGGACAGCCCCATGCCGATATGGTCCGGCACGATGCAGCGGTAACGATCCGACAGGCCGCTCACCAGGTGCCGCCACAGATAACTCCACGACGGATTGCCGTGCAGCATCACGACCACCTCGCCATCGCGCGGACCTTCGTCCAGATACGACATCGCAATGCCGGGACGCACCTCAAGGCGCTGGGGAGTGAAGGGATAGCCGGGGTAGTTCATGCCAAACGCATCCGATTCGATTCGAGAGAGCGCACATGGCGCAAGCGTTGGCCTGCCGTGCGTAGAGATTGGACATCATAGTGGTCGCCACGCTGCGACATGCTCAACCCACTACGCGCAAGACGGCTACCTGGATCAGTTACAGGCTTCATCGCGCTTGCGTCGAAGGCATTGGATAAGGCGGTAGTTGATGACCATCGCCGGACAGAAGTTTCAGGAATGCAGGGTGCAGGAACAGTTTTTCCTTGCCCAGCCGCTGCTCTTGCAGCACACCGATGGTCACCAGTTCCTTTAGATGGCGTGCAGCGGTCTGCCGAGTCACGCCCATCACGTCCACGACATTCTGGATGCGGCAATAGGGCTGATTGAAGACCACTTCGACAAGTTCGCGGCTGTAGGCCTTGGGGGCGTGTTCGCGCACATGATCACGCGCCTGCGTCTCCAATCCTCGGATCGCCTGGATCTTCGCCGTCGTCCACGCAGCTGTCTCTGCAACGGCGGCAAGCATGTACTGAATCCACTCGGCCCAGCGACCGTACCGGGTGACATCCAGCAGCAGTCGATAGTAGTCGCTGCGATGGCGAATGATGTAGCGCGACAAGTACAGGACGGGGACATCGAGCAGGCCTTGCTCGATCAGCATCAGCAGATTCAATACACGTCCGGTACGCCCGTTGCCATCGGTGAACGGGTGGATCGCTTCGAATTGATAGTGCGCGACCGCCATCCGGATCAATGGATCGATATCGGTGCATTCATGAATAAAACGCTCCCAATTGGCCAGCTTGTCGCGCAGCAATGTCTCGCCGACGGGCGGGGTATAGATGATCTGCTGGATCTGATCGTTGGCCAGCGCAGTCCCGGGCACGCGACGGATCTGCATTTGCACAGCTTTAATGCGGCTGCACACCACCACGGCGGTGTCTGTACATAGCGGTCGCTGCTGCAGCGACTGGAACCCTTCGTAGAGCGCGCTACGGTAACGCAGGGCTTCCTTGGTTGCCGGATTCTGGGCGCGCTCCTGATCGTCTGCATAACGGAACAAGTCATCCGTGGTGGTGACGATGTTTTCGATCTCCGAACTCGCCTGTGCTTCCAGGATCGGGATCGTATTGATCAGCACTGCCGGATTTGGCAGCAATGCGGTGGCCTGCTTCAGCTCGGCCAACGCAGTGCGCGCCACGATGCAGGCCTTGAGCAAGGCGCGCGTTTCGATATCTCCCGCCGGAGGAAGCGGCGGGAGCGCGTTGTAGGGCTGCTCGGGATTGAACACCAGCGCGTCGTCCATGCCTACACCGGTCATGTTGCAAGAGCGAACATGATGCAATGACGTGTACTAAAAATCCATTTTTCTTAACACGTCACATGTTGCAACTTACCAGACTACTTCCGCCATCGAGCAGTTCAGCCCCGAGCCAATCCCCATCAACGCGATGCGGTCGCCCTTCTTCAAGCGGCCGAGCTCCTTGAGCTTGCTCAGCACGATCGGTACCGAAGCCGGGCCGATGTTGCCGTGTTCGCCGAAGATCGTCATGACCTTGGCCGGGTCGATGCCGAACGATTTCACGAACGAAGCGGTATGCGGGCGGCTGACCTGGTGGATGACGAACTGGTCCAGCTCGTCCACTGCCCAGCCCATTGCCTGCTTGGCGGCCAGGAAGGTCTTCTGCGCCAGCTTGATGCCTTCGATCAGCAACAGGCGGGTGTCGGTGACCATGCGGTCCAGGTTGCCGCGGCACAGCTTGTTCCATTCGGTGGCCGAGCGGGTCACGCCACCTTTGTAGCGCGGGGCGTCGGGCACCAGCTCGGTGCGCGCCATCACCATCGCTGCGGCACCGCAACCCAGGGTCAGCGCAGCGAGTTCATTGCGGAACTCTTCTTCGGTGACGTCGGGCGAGGTCATGCGCTCGAGGGTCTTTTCGTACACCAGGTTGGCGGTTTCGCCATCGACGACCAGCGCATAGTCGATCTCGCCGCGCTCAAGCATGCGGGCGGCGATGTCCATGCCGTTGATGAAGGCAAGGCAGGCGTTGGCGACATCAAAGGTGACGCAGTGGTCGCCGACCCCGAGGTTGCCGGACACGATGGAGGCGGTGGACGGCTCCAGGTAGTCGCGGCTCACCGAGGTGTTGACCAGCAGGCCGATCTTCTCGATGCCGATGCCGGCGTCGAGCAGTGCCTTGCGCGCAGCCTGGGTGGCGGCGTCCGAGGCCTGGACATCCTGGTCCCACAAGCGCCGTGCATGGATGCCGGCAACGTCGCCCAACACGTCGGTTCTGATCCCGAGGCGGTCGTAGGTCGGTTGCAGGCGCTCGTTGATTTCCTTGGAAGTCAGCGTGTGCGGCGCATCAATATGCGCCAGTCCCGCGATGGAGACATTCTGGAAGAGCATCGAAGTAGCGCCATGGCGTCAGGCGAGGGGGCGCTAGTCTAGCCGCTGGCTGGTTTTACCGCATCTTTACAATTGCAGCGGCCGCGCCCCAGCCCAACGGTTCAGCGCGGCGGGCAGCGGAAGGCGTTGAAGCGCTGGCTGCCATCGGCCGGCTGGCCCTGCGCCTGGACCGTATTGGCATTGGCGCCCGGCGCCTCGTTGCGAGCCAGCGTTTCCAGTTCTTCCTGCACCCGCAATGGGTTGCGGTTGTAGAAGCCGACCTTGCTCTTGACCGACACCACCACCTCGCCCTGCTGCTGACAGCCAGCTGGCACAGGGCCTGCGGGCAGCACCTGCACGCCTTTGCCGCTTTGCTCGATCGGCACCCAGGTGCAGGCCGTGGCAGTGGTGGCAACCAGAACAGACAGCATCAGCACGCGCATAAGTCTTAGACACCTGAGGACGAAGCCGGATTGTGCCGCAGTTGCCGGCCGGCGATCGGCATGCGCTGCGCGGCCGCATGCCACGCATTCAGCGCGCTGAACACCAAGCAGATCGTCGTGTTCTCTCGCTTCGGCCGGTGTCCGGCGCCCGCAACCGCGTCCGGGTGTCCGGACGCGGACACCGCTACGGCGCACAAATCCCTTTAAAAACAATCCACTGCAACTGGCACGCGGTTTGCTGCATGGCATGGGCAAGCAGCGGGCAGCGACCTCGATCAATGAAAATGACTGTCAGCTGAATAAATAAAACTGCGCCGCGAAAGTTATTGCACTTACCGAAACGGTGTACTACATTACTACCACACCACTGATCACCCACACCAAGAGACCTCGCCATGAAGACCCAGACCCTGCGCATCGCCCTCTCCGCCGCCCTGTTTGCCGGTACCGCCCTGGCCGGTTTCGCCCAGGCCGCCAGCCTGACCACGCTGGACACCGTGCAGGTCCGCCCGTCGGCCGACCAGATCGCCCAGCAGACGCTGGAGCGCGGCAGCGACATCCCTACCCTGGCCGCCGTGCAGGTGCGTCCATCGGCCGAGCAACTGGCCGCCCTCGCCGCCGAACAGGCCGGCCCGCGCATCCTCACCCTGGCTGCGGTGCAGGTGCGTCCGTCCGCCGACCAGCGCGCCGACCTGGTGACCCGCAACGCCGCTGCCAGCGCGCAGAGCACCTCCGGCCAGGCTGCTGCCGCGATCGGCGCGCTGATGGGCCAGGTCATCGTCAACCTGCCGGTGCCGCAGCTGCAGCCGTCGCCGATCGAACTGGAAGCGCTGGTCAACGCCGCCATCAGCCTTTGAGCACGCGCGCAGCTACACTGCGCGCATGTCAGCCCCCGTCCTCGATGTCATCCTGTTTCAGCCGGAAATTCCGCCCAATACGGGCAATGTGATTCGCCTGTGCGCCAACACCGGCGCGCGTCTGCACCTGATCGAGCCGCTCGGCTTCGACCTCAGCGACAAGCAGCTCAAACGCGCCGGCCTGGACTATCACGAATACGCAAGCCTGCAGGTGCATGCCGACCTGCCCAGCGCCCTGGCCGCGATCGCGCCCAAGCGCGTGTTTGCATTGAGTACGCGCAGCACCGTGCGTTACGACACACCGCAATTTGCCGATGGCGATGCTTTCCTGTTTGGTCCGGAAACACGCGGCTTGCCCGCCGACGTGCTGGAGTCGATCCCGCCACAGCACCGGCTGCGCCTGCCGATGCGCCCGGACAACCGCAGCCTCAATCTGTCCAACACTGTTGCGGTGATGGTGTTCGAAGCCTGGCGTCAGTGGGACTTCAGCGGCGGCCGATAGCCGTGGCAATGCAGACGGCTGGCTGACTGCGGCATCGTCCGCCCCGATCCCGGCGCGCTGCATGGTTCCCGTATCGGTCTGTCACTCAAAGCGTGCTCCGCGCGTATGCCAGTCGCGGGCGCTGCCGTTTACGTGCTGCTCCGCGTCGCTGCCATGACCTCATTGCATCACCTGGGCATCGGTCGCTGCCTGCAACATGCCGCGGCAGCCTGCCCAGAGCGCCACCGCCAGCAAGGCGATGGCACCCAGCGCCAGAAACGCGATGCGATAGCCGAAGGCATGCGCCAGCCAGCCGCCCAACGCCGGGCTCAGCGCCGCGCCCACACCTTGCACCGTCATCACCGCGCCCTGGCCGACATTGACGCGCCCGGTGCCCTGCAGCAATCGCGCCACCAGTGCCGGCACCACCACGGCCTGCAGGCCGGCGCCGAGTCCGTCGAGGATCTGCACCGGAAACACGCCCCAGCCATGGATCAGCGACGCCGCCACCAATGCACGCAGCGGCAAGGCCATGAAGGCCACCAGCAGCACCCACCAATGTCCGTGCACGCGGATCCAGCGCATCGCCAGCAAGGCCACCACCACCATCGTGGCCTGCGCGACCACGATGGTGGTCGCCGTCAGCGCGTTGGCATCGCCCGCATGCGCGGCCACGATGGCCATGCCGTAGAGCGGCAGCATCGCCGCATTGCCCAGGTGGAACAGCCCCAGGGTGATGGCCAGCAAGGCCAGTGGCCGGCAGGTCAACAACACCCGCCACCCGCTGAGGGTGTCCGCGCCGTCGGCATGGCCCAGGCCGCGCGCGGCACGATGGTCGATGGCCGCAGCTGGAATCATCAGCACCGCCGCGATCGCCAGCACACCGAACGCGGCGGTGAGCACGAACACCGCCGCAAACCCGTAGCGCCAGCCCAGCCAGCCGGCCAGTACCGCAGCCAGCATGTTGCCGGCGTGGTTGGCGACCTGATTGCGCGCCAGTTGATGATCGAATCCGCGCGCGTGCACCAGCCCCAAGGTGATGCCGGTGAGTGCCGGGCCGATGCCGGCTGCCGCCAACGCCGAGACGATCTGCGCGGTGACCACACCGGAGGAGGTCGGATGCAGCCAGATTAGCGCCGTGGCCAACAGGATCGCCAGGCAACCGACCACCACCACGGCGCGCTTGCGCCGGGTGCTATCGACCAGTGCACCGGCCGGGGTGGTGGCGAGCATGCCGGCGATGCCGCCCACGCTCATCACCGTGCCGATCGCCGCCACCGACCAGCCCCTGGATTGCAGGAATACGCTGAGAAATGGCCCCAGGCCGTCCTGCACATCGGCCACGCTGAAATGCAGCGCCTCCAGTGCGCGACTGCCACGGGGACGCGGTGTGCTCATGCGCATCGGCGCTCTCCACGAAACGATGAAAGGCGACTGCGCGCGCCGGCCTGCATGTGCGACCCGATTGCGGTCGCACGGCGCCAGCACGGCAGTCGCATTGCAGGCTGCTAGCGCTTCGGCTTCGGCTTCGGCTTATGCGCACCCGGACCATGCGGATGCTCGATCTGCTTCAGCGACGCGGCCTTGGCGCCCAAGGCATGCGCGTGGACCAGCACGCCGTGCGGGGTCGTCCTGGTATCGCCTTCGGCCACCAGCGCCTTGCCGACCACCAGCTGTTTGGCGAAGTCCTCTCCGGCATGCGGTGGGAACCGCACCGTGACCTCGTCGTCCAGCAACACGCCGTGCACCTGCCCGTGCGGGCCGTGCAGCAGGCGCGCGATGGTGCCGCTGTGCTGGGTGAGCTGCGGCTTGGGCGGCTTGCCGGCGGGCGGCTTGGGCTTGGGCTTGGCATGCGGCCCATGCGGGCCTTCATCGACGATGCGCTTGCCACCCTCCGGATCAATCGCCAGGGCCACCAACATGTCCACATCGCGCGGCTTGAGGCCACGCACGCTCAAGGTGCTGCCGGGCTTGAGCGCCTTGAGCAAGGCGGCGGACAGGTGCGGCGGCGTGTGCACCTCGGTGCCGTCGGTCAGCAGCAGGCCGTCGATATCGGCCTTTGGATTGAGCAGAAAGCGCGCCAGCGTGCCGCGGGTTTCGGGAAGGAAATCAGGGTCGACCCAATGCATGAAAAACTCCAGATGAAGTGAGAACCGGCCGATGCCGGCAAGCCGCGCCCGTCGCCACGCATGCGGCGTGGTGAACAGGCGCGTAGAGGGGAACGCGACAGGTAAGCGCCGCCGCGTGGGCGGCGGCGCCCTGGATCAACGCGGCGCCGGAGCCGGCGCTGGCGGTGCGGCCGGCGGGACAGGCGGTGCCGGTGGTGCGGGCGGCACTGGGCCGTCCGGGCGCGGCGGGCTGAACAACGCACGCTGCGAGGCGCGATCGCGGCCCAGTTGGGTGGCTTCGATGGCGCGGCCGTTGGCGGTGGCAACCCCGAAGCCGCTCACGCTCAATGGCGCGCCGGCCCGCAGCAGATCGCCGAACTGCAGCGCCAGATGCGGCGGCATCCGCACCAGCGTGCCATCGCTCAGCAACGCGCCATTGGTCTCGCCACCCGGGCCGTAGACCAAGCGCTCGATGCGTCCTTCCGCCTGCAACGGCGTCAACGCGGCAGGTGCTGGCGGCGCCGGCGGCATGGCGCCCGCCGGCGGCTGGTCGACCACTTCGCGCCCACCACGATTGGAGCGGATGCTGCTGGCGCGCAGCACCGGCAGGTTGCCCAGGCGATAGCCCTGCACGCTCACCGTATCGCCCCGGCGCACCGCAGCCTGCAACTGTGCGGACAGATGCGGTGCAAATGCCACCTGGGTGCCATCGCGCAACCACAGGCCGTCGACCTCGCCATTGGGATTGAGCATGAAGCGCTCGACCGTGCCGGTGATGCGCACCGGGGTGGCGGCCACCGGCGCAGGCGGTGCGGGCGGCACTGGCGGAGCCGGCGGTGGCGTGCCGACCGGCGCACGCGGCGCCAGCGGTGCTGCCGGCGGTGTGGGAGCCTGCGCGGCAGCGGTTGCCACGCTGCAAGCCAGTGCGAAAGCAAGTGCGGTCTGACGAATCATGCGATGTCTCCAACGCGGCAGGAGCGCCGCTCGCCCTGGAGATAAAGCAGCAATCGTGCCAACAGGGAATCCGTTGTTTTACAAGGGTTTTGTGTCTGCACGCGCGCGGACAATCGTCTGCGTTTCATCCACCACTGTCCGCTTTGCAGACACTTTGCAGCTGGTTGCGTGTCACCCCTGCAAGGCAAGAACGTGCCTAGCATCCTCGACGGTAACGTGCGCGTGCCGATGTCCGGGCTGGATTTCGAACGCGTGGTGCTGCGCTTTCCGGCTGCGCCGTTTGCTGGTGGAAGGCCGTAGCCAATGCTGCGAGTGGCAGCGGCGACATGCAACCAACAGGTGCGCATGACAACAGGTGCACGTGCTGCTGCGCGCGT
Organism: Xanthomonas sp. NCPPB 1826; assembly: GCF_056725285.1. Classification (NCBI taxonomy): domain Bacteria; kingdom Pseudomonadati; phylum Pseudomonadota; class Gammaproteobacteria; order Lysobacterales; family Lysobacteraceae; genus Xanthomonas; species Xanthomonas sp. NCPPB 1826. Next base: position 294,651 of record NZ_CM161521.1, on the reverse strand, counting down.
ATTGCGTCATGACCGAAGCGGCAGCCTGCAACCATCGCGTCCGGTCTGATCGCTGCAACTACTGCAGGCCGTACTCATCGAGCTTGCGGTATAGCAGCTGGCGATGAATGCCGAGCCGGCGCGCGGCTTCGGCGCGGTTGCCGCCACTGTGCGCCAAGGCGTCCTGGATCATCTGCCTTTCCAGCCGCGCCACCGCCTCGGGCAAGGTGCCTTCCGGTGGCGCTGTCGTCGTGGGCTGCTCGGCATCGTACTCGAGCGCGTCGTCCAGATCCGCGGCAACGATGCTGTGGCCGCGCACCAGCAGCTGGCTGCGTTGCATGACGTTACGCAGCTCGCGCACATTACCGGGCCACGGGTAGGCCAGCAGCCGCGCTTGCGCGTCCGCCGACAGCGTACGCGCCGCGCCTTCGCCGCTGCGCAGAAAATACTGCGCAAGCAGCACGATGTCCTGCCCGCGTTCGCGCAGCGGCGGCAGTTCGATCGGCACCACATTGAGGCGATAGCGCAGATCGCTGCGGAACTGTCCTGCCGCCACCCACGCCGCCAGATCGCGATGCGTGGCCGCCAGCACGCGCACATCCACCTTCTGCGCGCCGCGCCCGCCCAGCGGCGTTACTTCGCCCTCCTGCAGAAAGCGCAACAACTTGGCCTGCATCGGCAGCGGCATGTCGCCGATCTCGTCCAGGAACAACGTGCCGCCATCGGCTTCGCGAATCAGGCCGATGCGGTCGCTGGTCGCCCCGGAAAAGGCGCCCTTGCGATGGCCGAACAATTCGCTTTCCATCAACTCCAACGGGATCGCCGCGCAATTGACCGCGACAAATGCCGCCGCCGCGCGCGCGCTGGCGCGATGCAGGGCGCGCGCGACCAGTTCCTTGCCGGTACCGGTTTCGCCGGTGATCAACACCGGCAGATCAGAAGCTGCCGCCAGCCCGATGCGTTTATGCACGGTACGCATCGCCGGACTGTGGCCGACCAAGCCGTCGTCGTCGGAAGGTTCGCTCGCTGCGGTATCTGCGTTGGCATCGGCACGACTTGCCAATGCACGCTCCACCACATCGACGATATCCGCACGCCCCACCGGCTTGACCAGGTGATCGAAAGCGCCCAGCGTCATCGCTTCGATGGTGTTGCCGCTGGAGGCGTACGCGGTGAGCATCACCAGCGGCACCTGGCGCGCGCGGGGATCGTCTGCACGCGCACGCAGCACCTGGATGCCGTCCATGCCGGGCATGCGGAAGTCCACGAACGCCAGCTCGATGCCGCCCTCGTTCAGGCGCAGCAAACCGTCGGCGCCGTTGTCGACCGCGATCACCGTATGGCCGAGCGAGCGCAGCGTTGCCTGCAAGGTGGCCAGAAACGCCGCATCGTCGTCGATGATCAGGATGCGCGCCATGGCAGCTCCAGAATGAAATGGGTCATACCGTCGGCGTGTGCATAACGCACCTGCCCGCCATGTGCACGGGCGATCTCGCGCACCAGCGCAAGCCCCAGGCCATTGCCGTCGGCGCGGCCGCTGACGAACGGCTCGAACAATTGCGAAGCGATGGCATCGGCGATGGCCGCGCCACGATTGCTCACCCGTAGCTGCAGCAACCCATCGCTGGCGCTGGCCTCCAGTGTCACCGCGCTGCCTGCATCGGCGTGCTGGAGCGCGTTGCGCAGCAGGTTGTGGACGGCGCGTCCGAGTTGCTGCGGATCGAGCATCCACTGCAGCGGCGCGTCCGGGACGCGCAGCTGTGGCGCCGGCGCGCCCGGCGGCAGCACGGCAGGATCGAGCAAGCTCGCCAGCCAGTCCTGCACCACCACCGTCTCCAGCTGCAGCCGGATTGGCTGCACCATGCCGAGCAGGCTTTCGACCACCCCATCCAGGCGACGGATCTGCCCCAGCATCAGCTCACCGTGCGCGGCATCGTCCGGCGTGCCTTGGCGCGTGGCGATTTCGTTCTCCACGGCCAGGCGCATCGTGGCGATGGGGTTGCGAATCTCATGCGCCACCGTGGCGGTCAGGCGCCCGAGTGCGGCCAGCCGCTCGTGCCGTGCCAGCTCGTCGGCCAGCCGCCGCGTCTGCGCCAAGGCCTGCGCATTGCGCTGTGCGTAATCGCTGACCGCAGCGCCCAGCCGGTCCAGCTCGGGTGCGCCGGTGACCGGAATCTGCGGAAGTTCGGTATCGGCGGCCAGCGCCTGCTGGATGCGCTGCAGGCGCTGACTCCAGCGCCGTACCACCACGCCCAGGGCAATCGCCGATACCGCCACCATGGCGAAGATCAACAGCATGCCGATCGCCAGCGGCCGCCAGGCATCGGAGGTGCTGGCCGGCACCCGCGACATGGTCCAAGCGGCGGTGCCCGCGGCCAATGGGCAGGCGCTGATCAACACCACTTCACGGCTGCCGTCGCGACGAAAATCCACGGCCTTGTTGCCCACCGCACTCTGCCGCGCGGTACTGACGATCGTGGTCCACTCGGCGGCCGGGATATCGGTCTTGTGATCGCTGCCGTCGTAGGTGGGATAGGCGTAGGCAACGAATCCCTTGTCGAGATTCCATACCCCGCCCTCCACACCGGGCGCATCGGCCAGCACCAGTTGCACCACCACCGCGGCCAACCCGGCGCCGTTGTCGCCGCTGCGCGCTGCTTCACTTGCGCCAGCGTAGCGCTGCACGATGCGTGCGCATTGCGCGGTCAATTGCTGGCGCGCATCGTCCAGTCGCACGCCTTCGGTCTGTCGGTACAGGCCATACAACATCGTGGCCACGCCCACGCAGGCAGCCAGGATCACCACCCAGATCAGCAGCAACTGGCGCAACAAGGAACGAGGCATGCGAGGGTCCGGTAAAGACGTGCAGTTTCAGAACGCGGTAACTGTGTCAGCGCATGTTGGTCTTGACCAGATCGATCACCTCATCGCCGCGCCCACTCATCACTGCCTTGAGCAGATACAGGCCCATGCCTTTGGCCTGTTCCAGCTTGATTGCCGGCGGCACCGCCAGTTCCTGCGTGGCGATGCGCACATCCACCAGCGCCGGACCGGAATGCGCGAAAGCCTGCCGCAATGCCCGCTCCAGTTGCGCGGACTCATCGACCCGAATGCCCAGGATGCCCATCGCATTGCTCATCGCCGCGAAGTCCGGATTGCGCAGCTCGGTGCCGGTGTCCAGATAGCCGGCGGCCTTCATCTCCATCGCCACGAATCCCAGCGAAGCGTTGTTGAACACCACGATCTTCACCGGCAGACGCAGCTGCGCCAGCGAGATGAAATCGCCCATCAGCATCGCAAAACCGCCATCGCCGGATAGCGCAATCACCTGACGGCCCGGATACGCCGACTGCGCACCCAGCGCCTGCGGCATCGCATTGGCCATCGAGCCGTGGTTGAACGAACCGAGCAAGCGGCGTTGTCCGTTCATGCGCAGGTAGCGCGCGGCCCACACCGTCGGCGTGCCGACATCGCAGGTGAATACCGCATCCTGGTCGGCGATCTGGCTGATCATGCGCGCCACGAATTGCGGATGCAGCGGCTCGCCTGGATCGGCCGGCACCGCCAGATCGTCCAGCCCCTCGCGCGCCTTGCGGTAGTGCGCAAGCGACTTTTCCAGGAAGTCGCGTTTCTCGCGTCGCTGCAGCTGCGGCAACAAGGCGGCAATGGTTTCGCCTACGTCCGCTGCGATGCCCAGCTGCAACGGCGTGCGCCGTCCCAGCGCGCTCGGGTCGCGGTCCACCTGCACGATGGTCGCGTCCTTCGGATAGAACTGCCGATACGGGAAATCCGTGCCCAGCATGATCAAGGTGTCGCAGTTGAGCATTGCGTGGTAGCCGGAGCTGAAACCGATCAGGCCGGTCATGCCGACATCGAACGGGTTCTCCCACTCCACGTGTTCCTTGCCGCGCAAGGCATGCACAATCGGCGCGCCCAGGGTGTCGGCCAATGCCACCACCGCATCGTGTGCGCCCGCGCAGCCGCTGCCGCACAACAGCGTGATCGCTTCACTCTGTTGCAGCAGCTCGGCCAGTTGCTGCACATCTTCGGGAGCCGGCAGTACGCGCGGTTGGCGCAGTTGCGGCCACGCCGTGGGAATGTGCTTGTCCACTTCCAGCAGTGCGATATCGCCGGGGATCACCACCACCGCCACGCCTTGCTGCAGGATGGCCGCACGCATCGCGCGGTGCAGCACTTCCGGCAGCTGCGCCGGATTGGTCACCAACTCCACAAAGTGACTGCACTCGCGGAACAGTTCCTGCGGATGCGTCTCCTGAAAATAGTTCAGCCCGATCTCGGACGAGGGAATATGCGCGGCGATCGCCAGCACCGGCTGGCGGCTGCGATGGCAATCGAACAGCCCGTTGATCAGGTGCAGGTTGCCCGGCCCGCAGCTACCCGCACACACCGCCAGCTTGTCGGTCACCGCCGCCTCGGCGCCGGCAGCGAACGCGGCCACCTCTTCGTGGCGCACGTGCATCCATTCGATCGTCTGCATCTCGCGCAAGGCGTCGGTCAGACCGTTGAGGCTGTCGCCGGTCAACCCCCAAATCCGCTCCACCCCCGCGCTCTGCAGCGTCTCGGCCAGAAACCGCGCCAACGTCTTTTTCTTCGCCACGATGCAGCTCCACGCTTGTTCGACAAGCCTGGCATGCTCCCAGTCACAGTGTCAGCGCAATGTGCTTGCACTGCAGAAGCGGTAGAAATCACTGAAAAACAGCCCCTTCTATACATGCGCGTCACATCGACGCGATGTAACCGCCAATGCATCACGCTTTGCGCGTGCGCTACGCGCATTGCAATTTGATGACAAGGAAGCGGAGCTGAACTGGGCGCGATGATTCATGGACCAGTCAGTCCAAAATTCATGTCGCGTTCCATCGAATAACGGAGAATTTACATCTCGGCAGCGAACGGCATCCGCCTCAGCGCCGGCCCAAACCATAAGTACAGGTATCGATCATGAAGAATTCCCTGCTGGCCCTCGGCCTTCTCGCAGCCCTGCCGTTTGCGGCCTCCGCTGCTGAAAACCTCTCCTACAACTTCGTCGAAGGTGACTACGTGCGCACCCCGACCGAAGGCCGCGACGCTGATGGTTGGGGCGTGAAGGCGTCCTACGCCGTCGCTCCGAACTTCCACGTGTTCGGTGATTACAGCAAGCAGAACGCTGACGACAACGACAACGTGTTCGAAAGCTCCAACTCCGACTTCCAGCAGTGGGGCGTCGGCGTGGGTTACAACCAGGAAATCGCCACCAGCACCGACTTCGTTGCTCGCGTTGCCTACCGCAAGCTGGACCTGGACACCCCGAACATCAGCTTCGACGGTTACAGCGTTGAAGCCGGCCTGCGTAACGCCTTCGGCGAGCACTTCGAAGTCTACGCCCTGGCTGGCTACGAAGACTTCTCCAAGAAGCGCGGCATCGACATCGGCGACAACTTCTACGGCCGCCTCGGCGCCCAGGTCAAGTTGAACCAGAACTGGGGCATCAACGGCGACATCCGTATGGATGGCGACGGCAACAAGGAATGGTCGGTCGGCCCGCGCTTCAGCTGGTAAGCCGCACGTTGACTGCAACGCGACTCTCTCTCCCGCGTTGCATTGGAAGCCCGGTCCCCCGACCGGGCTTCTTTCTTTTGGACGATTGCCTGGCGATGCGCAAGTTGCGCTCTAGCGACATGTGCGCAATGCGGCTGCTGTAGAAGCACGATCCAGCGCGCTCAAGCGGCTACAGCTTGCCGCCAACCTTTGCGATCGACACCAACAAAAAGCCCGGCAATGCCGGGCTTTTTGTTGTTTCTGCGCAGCGCGCCAACGCGCGATGCCACGATCAGGTGAACAAGGTCTGCGGGTACTCGGGCTTGCGCTCGCGTGCCAGCAATTCCTTCAGACCTGCTTCCGGGGTGATCTCGCCATGCAATACCGCACGCACGGCGTTGGAGATCGGCAGCTCGATGCCGTGATGCTCGGCCTGACGCATGACTTCGTCGGCGGTCTGCACCGATTCCACCACCTGGCCGATCTCGCGGATCGCATCGTTCAGGCTCTGTCCGCGTCCCAGGGCCAACCCCAGCCGTCGGTTGCGCGACAGGTCACCGGTGCAGGTCAGCACCAGATCGCCCAGACCCGCCAGGCCCATCAAGGTCTCCGGCCGCGCACCGATTGCCGCCGCCAGGCGCAGCATCTCGTTCAAGCCGCGCGTGATCAGGCCGGCACGGGCGTTGAGGCCCAGCTGCATGCCATCGGCCACCCCGGTGGCCACCGCCAGCACGTTCTTCATTGCGCCACCGAGCTCGGCGCCCACCATGTCATCGCCGGTGTAGGCGCGGAAGGTCGGGCCATGCATCGCATCGGCCACGACCTGCGCAAACGCCGCATCGTCGCCGTGCACGGTGATGGCGGTCGGCAGGCCGAGCGTGACTTCCTTGGCGAAGGACGGCCCAGTCACCACGGCCAGCGGAACGCCGGGACCGAGGATGTCGCGCGCCACTTCGTGCAGGAACCGCCCGGAACCGGGCTCGAAGCCCTTGGTCGCCCACGCAACGCCGGCACCGGCCGGACGCAACGGTGCGATCAACCGGATCGTCTCGGTGAATGCGTGCGAGGGCACCACGACCAGGATCCAGCCGGCATCGGCAATGGCCAGTTGCAGGTCGGTGGTCGCGCGCAGGCTCTCGGGCAGTGCAATCCCCGGCAGATAACGCGCGTTTTCGTGGGTGCGGTCGATGGCATCCACCATCGCCGCATCGCGTCCCCAGAGCACGGTCGGGTGACCGTGCCTGGCGAGCAGCGCGGCCAGGGCCGTGCCCCAGGAGCCGGCGCCGAGAACCGCGATCTTCTGCGTCGAATCGCTCATCGGCGCACGCAAGGCTTAGGCGTTGCCAGCCGGCTCGGAATCGGCCAGCGAGGTGCCTTCGCCCTGCGAACGCTGGCGCAGGGTTTCTGCATACAGCGCTTCAAAGTTGATCGGCTGCAGGTAGAACGGCGGGAAGCCGCCGGCCTGGATCAGGTCGCTGACCAGGGTACGCACATACGGGAACAGGATGTTCGGGCACTGGGTGCCGAGCAGCACGTCGATCGCCTGCGGCTCCAGGCCGACCAGGCCGAACACGCCGGCCTGCTGCACTTCGGCCACGTAGGCGGTCTTGCCACCGGCGGTGCAGGTCAGGGTCACGGCCAGCACCACTTCGAAGGCGTTGTCGTTGAGGCGCTGCACCTTCTGGTTGAGGTTCAGCTGCAGCTCGGGCTGGTTGGCGTCATTGAAGACGGACGGCGCGTTCGGCGATTCGAAGGAAACGTCCTTGACGTAAATCTTCTCGATGGTGAAAGCGGGGCCAGCAGCGGCGTCGGCCGGCGCAACCGCGCCGTTGATGATTTCGTCGGACATTCCTAACTCCAGAAACGGTTCGGTGGATGCAGCGTTGAATGATGCAGACGTGAAAGTGCGAGTCTCTCACGCCAGCAATGGGGACTTGCCCGGCGCCTCACAAGGTGCGGTCAGGCGCGGCCCTTGACCAGCGGCAGCTCGGCCATCTGCCAGGCGGCCACGCCGCCATCGAGCCAATAGACCTGCTCGAAACCGGCTTTCTTCAGCGTCTTGGCCGCGCCTGCGGAGGCATTGCCGTTGCGGCACACCACCACCACGGGCGAGGACTTGGCGTTGGCGAGCAGCTTGCCGGCCGGGTCGAACTTGGCCAGCGCCACGTTGCGGCTGCCGGCGATGTGGCCTTTTTCGAAATCGGCGGTCGGCGACAGGTCGATCACCAGCGCGTTCTCGCTGTTGATCAAACGGGTCAGCTCGGCCGGCTTGAGTGCGCGATACCCACGGAACAGGCGCGCGACCTCGGTGACGATCAGGGCGATGGTCAGGCCCACCAGGGCCAGTGACAACATGGGGTTGCGGCCGACAAAGGCCTGCAGCTCTTCGAAATTCACGGGGTCAGGGTCAGTCAAGCGGGCGGGAATTGTCGCACAGCTGGCGCGCGCGACGGCCAGGCACCGGTGGCACGGGCTACTGGCCCTGCCACAGATCGGGCAGGCCGCTGGCCAGCCACCAGCGTTTGCGCTCGGCATCCCAGCGCCACAGCTCGATGCTGCGCACCAGCCGCTCGGCCTGGGTATTGCGGTTGATCACCCGCAGCTCGACCTCGCGGCGCAGGTCGCCGTTGCCATCTTCGCCCACCCGCAGCTCGCGGTAGCCGGAGATCTGCACCTGTTCGTAGCGCGAGCGTTCCAGATCGCTGAGCGGATGCGCCTGGGCGTAGGTCGGCTCGACAAAGCCCTGCGCGGCATCGAAATCGCTCCAGCGCACCGCGGCAGTGTAGGCGGCCTGGGTGGTTTCCAGCGCGCGTGCCTGGGCACGGCTGCCGGCAGACGCCACCCCGCTGACCATCGCCAGCCCGAGCAACAGCATTGCCCCGATCACTGCACGCATGCGCATTCCCCCAAGTCCAGCGCGCATCCTACCGTTTTGGAAACGCCACGAAGCGCCCGCTCAGGGTGGCCGCCGCCGCACCGGATCCCAGCGCGATCTGCGCACGCATGCCGATGCGCGCCTTGCCGCGCTGCCGGAAGGTGGCCAGGAACGCCTCCCAGCTGCCGAGTTCGGACGGCTCGGCATTGGCCACTAGGTCCTCGTAGACCGGGGCGACGTAGCGCAGCTGGCTGTCGGCCACGTAGACATCGGCGCTGTGCCCGGCCAGTTGCAGTTGCAGCGTCAGCCAGCCCCAACTGGCCAGCGTCATCAACGAGGCCAGGCTGCCGCCGAACGCGTTGGCCTTGTCGTTGACGTTGGCCTGCAGCGGCGCACGCAAACGCAAGGCGCCGTCATGCAAGCCGTCGACGGCAATGCCCATCGACAGGACCGGCGGCATGGCGATGAACTGTTGCTGCAGCGATTGCAGGGCGGATGCGAGCGTGCACGAAGGAGTCATCGGCGAAGGCTGGAAGACGGCGAAGGGCGGCATCATGCCGCAATGTTCCGCGAGCGTCTTGTGCACTGGAATGACATGCGGTACCGCATGGTGAACGCGTACGGCATCGCGTCGCCGCACGCCTGGTTTCTCGCCCGGCTCAGGGCGCGAACACGACCTTGCGATAGCCCTGCGCCACCCGCAGCAACGCAGTGGCCTTGGCCTTCCAATGCGCGCTGCGCTGCCTCTGCGCGTGCGTCAACGGCGCATCGATGGTGCTGGTGAACACGATCTGCTCCGGAGCGGCGTGGAAGAACTTGTCCTGGATGCAGGCGGCCGGCGCCAGCTGATAGGTGGACAGCTGCTGTGCGACCGGCGATTCGTTCCAGCCGAACAGGAAAATGTCGGCCATGGTGTGCCAGCGTGCGTCGGCCGCCAGCAGCAGGCGCGCCGCATCGCGGCTGAGGATCAACGCCCCGGCGCAGACCGGCCAGCAGTGTTGGTGGGTCGAGGGACGCACCAGGCGCAGCTGCCGGCCACCGACTTCGGCGACCTTGGCATCGAGTTTGATGCGGTTGTAGGACGGCTCCAGCCGCACGATGCTGTTGCCGCCCGGCAGCCACTCGCTGCTGCGCAGCAGCGCCGGCAGCGCATCGGACAGATGCATGTCGTCTTCGAAGATGGCGGTGTAGGCGTCGTCAGAGTCGGCTGCGATGCGCCACGCGGCCTGATGGCTCAGGAAGCACCCGATGTTGGAGGCGGTCCACTTGCGCGGGCCGGTGCTGAAGGCATCCCCGGAGCCTTCCAGCGGCCGCTCGCGTGCGAAGTCGGCAATCTGCGCAGGCGTCAGGGTGGCGCCATCGACCGCGGGAATCCGCTCGAACGGCAGGCCCAGCGCCCGGAACTGCGTCGACATCGCCTGCAGGCGCTCGCCGCTGCGCTGCATGTTGATGAGGTAGGACTTGATCACGGCGCCACTCCAGCTCGATTGTCGTGGCGGATCGTGGGCGGTAGCGGTCATCGGCACAGACCCGGGGACGAGGTTCTGGCCGCAGAAACGCAGGCATCGCGTCGAGCAGGCACGCAAAGGCCAGACAGCGCGCGAGGATCGAATCGCCGCCAGCGCCATCGCAGCGCGCGACACCCACCCCCGATAATGCACGGCTCTCGCATAATCACTGGATGACACCTCCCGCCCCAGCTGCCGACGCCTGGACCCTGATTTCGCTGCGGCCCAGCGGTGAACACGCGCCGCTGCGGCGGGCCGCCGCGCGGCACGGCGGACGGCTGCTGGCGCTGTCGCCGTGGCGGCTGCAGACCAACGACACCCCGCAGGCACGGGCTGCATTGCGGCAGGCCTTGCACGCACCGATCGCGGTGTTCACCAGCCCGGCCGCAGTGCACGCGGCGCATCGCCTGGCGCCGCTGCAGCGGCCGGCGCAGGCGCAGTGGGTGAGCGTGGGAGACGGCACTGCGCGTGCGCTGCAGACCTGCGGCATCGACACGGTGATACGCCCGGAGCGCATGGACAGCGAGGGCCTGCTCGCATTGCCACTGTTCCGGCAATCGCTGCAGGCCGTCGGGCTGATCACCGCCCCGGGCGGGCGCGGCATGCTGGCGCCAGCCCTGGAGCAACGTGGCGCCCGCATCCTGCGCGCCGACGTCTATCAGCGCGTGCCGTTGCGCCTGCGCGCATCGGCAGTGCGTGCGCTGGCGGACGCGCTGCCCGCTAGCGTGCTGGCGCTGAGCAGCGCCGAAGCGCTGACGTTGGTGCTGCAGCAACTGCCCGGACCGCTGATCGACGCCTTACGGCAACGCCCGCTGGTGGCCTCCAGCGAGCGCATGCTGCAAGCCGCACACGCCGCCGGCTTCCAGCATGCGGTGCGCGCTGTGGGTCCCTTGCCCGAGCAATTGGCCGCTGCCGCTGCCGCGATCGTGACACCATCGCGATCTTGCTGAACTTCGAACTCAAGCACGGCTTGCGGCTGTCTGCCGCTGCACGCCATGCTGTGGCAGATGACTGCGGCACCTGCACCCGTCGTGACCGCGCGAGGATGGACGAATGACCGAAATGCCCGCTTCCACGCGACGCTTTCCCCTGGCATGGCTGCTGCTCGTCGTCGCGCTGGCCGCCGTGGGCGTGGCGCTGTTCTTCGGTTGGCGCGCATGGCAGGGCTATCAAAGTGCGCAGCTGCAGGCCGCCGAGGCGCAGCAGCAGCGCTGGGATGGCACGCAGCAGATGCTGGAGACCTTGCGCCGCGACCAACGCCTGGCCAACGAACGCCTGGCGGATGCGGCAGCGACCAACCGCGTGCTGCGCGACGAGATGCTGGGCCTGAGCCAGCGCAGTGCCTTGCTCGAAGAAACCGTGCAAAAGCTTGCCGATCCCAACCGCCACGGTGCGCAGGCGCTGCGGCTGGATGAAGTGGAGCTGCTGCTGCGGCTGGGCCAGCAGCGGCTGAGCATCGCCGGCGACGCCGACGGTGCTCGCCACGCCTACGCGCTGGCCAATGCCGCGCTCAATGGCATCGACGATCCCGGCTATCTCAATCTGCGTCAGGCGCTGGTGCAGGAACGCGATGCATTGGATCGCCTTGGTGCCGGTCCACAGGCGCAGGCCGGCCACACCCTGGACCAGTTGGCCGGCGACCTGCTGCGCCTGCCCGAACAGACCGCTCAAGAGAGCGAAGCAGCGCAGCCGTGGTGGCAGAAAGCACTCACGCCGCTGGTAGACATCCGTCCCAGCCGTGGCGATGCACTGCTGACCGGCGGCGATCGCCACGCCGCGCGCGACGCCTTGCAGATCGAGGTCAGCCTGGCCCGCGCTGCGGCCGAGCGCGGCGATGCCGCCGGCTTTGCGCAATCGCTGCGCCGGGTGGACACCTGGACCACCCGGCTATGGCCGGATTCGCCACAACGTCGCCAGGCACGTACCCGCCTGCGCACGCTGCAACAAGCGCCACTGCGTCCGCGCCTGCCGGAACTGGGCACCACCCTGCTGCAACTGCAGGCCATGCGTGAAGGGAGATCCACCCAATGAAAGTGTTGCGTACCGTCTTGATCCTGTTGGTTGCCGTGGCGCTGGGCGTGCTCGGTGCGCAATGGCTGTCGCATCAGACCAGTTACGACCTGGGCAATGTGGTGGTCAGCGTCGGCGGCAACGACTACCGCGCCGCCATGCCGCAGGCGCTGCTGATCCTGGTCATCGCGCTGCTGGTGCTGTGGCTGGTGTGGACGCTGGTCAGCCTGCCGTTCCGGGTCTGGGGCAAGTACCGCCGCAGGAAGGGCCGCGCCCGCCTGATCGAAGGCCTGCGCGCAGCCGATCACGGCCAGTGGCAGCGTGCCGAGCGCCTGTTGGTCAACGCCAGCGAAGATGCGGAGGTCAGCGGCATCGCCCTGGCCAGCGCAGTGCGGGTTGCCGATGCACGCGGCGATGAGGTGGCGGCCAACGCGCTGGCCCAGCAATTGGCCGAGTGCGACCCCACCGCGCATGCGTTGCTGCAAGGCGAGCGGCATCTGGCGCGGCAACGCCCAGTCGAGGCGATCAACGCGCTCGATCATGCCAACGCGCAACCGCTGCCGGCGCGCGGCCTGCTGCTGCGCACCCATGCCCTGGCGCAGATCGGTCGCGCCGACGAGGCCTACGGCCAGCTGGGCGCATTGCGTCAGCAGTCGGTGCTGGCACCGGAGGCCTACAGCGCACTGGAAGCCACGCTGGCCGAGCAGACGCTGTTGCAGGCCGGCGATGCCAATGCCCTGGCCGAACGCTGGGAAGCGCTGCCCAAACCGCTGCGTACCTATCCCGCGGTGGTGGGTGCCTATGCACAGCGCGCGGCAGTGCTGCACTGGGACGATGCGGCGGTGCATAGCCTGGAGCAAGCGCTGGATACGCAGTGGGACGAATCGCTGGTGCGCCTGTATGGCGTGCTGCCGCTGGAAAAATACGATTCGCGCCGCGCCAGTGCGCAGCGTTGGCTGACCCAGTACCCGGACAGCCCGGGCCTGTTGCTGACCCTGGCACGTCTGGCACGCCACCAGCAGCAGTGGTCGCAGGCCGAGGAGTTCCTGCATCGCGCAGTGGCCAATGGCGCGGGCAGCGAGGCCTGGGAAGAACTCGGCCACGGCTTTGCCGCCGCCGGGGATCTGCTGTCGGCGCAGCATTGCTATGCCAACGCCCTGCGCGCCGCACGCGGCGAGCCGGTGCACGAGGGCTTGCCGCAGCAGTCGCTGCGCGGGCCGATCGTATCGGCGTATGCAACGCCGCCGGCCGATCCGCTCGCACCGGACGATCGCTTGCTCTGATCTGAGGTCTGATCGCCGCTGCGGCGATGCGTGGATTCACCAGGAGCCCCGGCATGTCCGGGGCTTTTGTTTTTCTAGATCCGAGCAAAAGCGCTACCGGCAACATTTGCCGGTCTGTCATCACACCTGCAGGGATGGCAACGCATGGACGTTACGAAGGTATCTGCAAACGCAGCGGCGCAGATCACCAATCGCGCGATTCCCGGGGCGGCGCCGGCAATGCCGCAAAAACGCGTCACAGGCACCGAGATAACGAGCCTGCTCGTGATCAACCGATTGCGCCGACAACACGCGCGAACCGCGTCTGCCGATCAACAGCATCACCGCCATCACACCGGCACCGGTCAGCCAGCCGGTCGCGCTACCGATCCACAGCACCCCCACCAGCAACGGCACGATCGACGCCATCGCGATGGCGACACACTGCACGCGGCGGCGCTCATGCCACTCGCACAGGCTCAGCAGGTGCGCACTGCGCTTGCGCAGCACGATGGCCAGGATCAGATACGGCAGCACCCCCATCAATAGGGCCAGATAGATCGCCGGGTGATGCCAATGGAAGATGTAGCGGCGCGGCGAGATGTCCGCCGGCGCATTGCACTTGACGCAACGCGGCGGCAGATCGGCGCCCGGCGTGCACACCAGTACATCGCCCTCGCGCCACACGGCGCCGTGCGTCGGAGGTAGATAAAGCGTAGGGGGCTCGCGTGAATCAACGTTCGACATCCATGCGTCCTTGCAGGTTGGGGATTCGGGATTTGGAATTGGGGATTCGTAAAATCAGGAGTCCGCAGCTGCTTTGCGAATCCTCAATGCCGAATGCCCAATCCCACGCTGCGCAGCAGCGTCAGCGCTCGACGATGGCCACCACGCCCATGCCGCCGGCGGTGCAGATCGAAATCAACGCACGGCCGCCGCCGCGTTCTTCCAGCTGCTTGGCGGCAGTGGCCACCACGCGCGCGCCGGTGGCGGCGAAGGGGTGGCCGGTGGCCAGCGACGAACCCAGCGGGTTGATCTTGTCCGGGTCGATACGCCCGAGCGGCGCTTCCAGCCCCAGGCGATTGCGGCAGTAATCCTCGCTTTCCCAGGCGCGCAGCGTGCACAGCACCTGCGCGGCGAAGGCCTCGTGGATTTCGTAGATGTCGAAGTCCTGCAGGGTCAGGCCCTGACGCGCCAGCATCTGCGGTACCGCGATGGTCGGCGCCATCAACAGGCCTTCGCCATGCACGAAATCCACTGCCGCCACCTGCGCATCGCGCAGATAGGCCATCGGGGTGTGGCCATGCGCCAGCGCCCAGGCTTCGCTGGACAGCAGCACCGCGGCCGCGCCATCGGTGAGCGGGGTGGAATTGGCCGCGGTCAACGTGCCGCGGCCGGAGGTCTTGTCGAAGGCCGGGCGCAGCGTGGCCAGCTTTTCCAGCGAGGTGTCGGCGCGCAGGATGTTGTCGCGCGAGACGCCGCGGAACGGCGCGATCAGGCTGTCGAAGAAGCCGCGCTCATAGGCGGCAGCCAGCTTGTGGTGCGAGGACACCGCCCATTCGTCCTGCGAGTCACGCGAGATGTTCCATTCCTTGGCCATGTCCTCGCAGTGGTCGCCCATGCTCTTGCCGGTGCGCGGCTCGGCCACGCCGGGGAATTCGGGCTTGAGCTCGCTCAGCTTGAAGCCGCGCAGCAGGGCCTTGAGCTTGTCGCCGGTGGCCTTGGCGCGGTTGGCGGCCATCAGCCGCGCGCGCAGCTTCTTGCCGTAGACGATCGGCACTTCCGAGGTGGTGTCCGAGCCGCCGCCGATGCCCGAATCGATCTGGCCCAGCGCGATCTTGTTGGCGATGGTGATCACCGAATCCAGGCTGGTGCCGCAGGCACGCTGCAGGGTGATGCCCGGCGTCAGCGGCGACAACCCGGACGACAGCGCCGCCTCGCGCGCCAGATTCCAGTCCGAGGAGTGCTTGATCACCGCCCCCATCGCCACTTCGCCCAGTTGCTGCCCGTGCAGCCCGAAGCGCTCGACCAGCGCGCCCAGCGTGCGCACCGACATGCCCAGGTTGCCCACGTCCGCGTAAGCGGTGTTCTGACGACAGAACGGAATACGGACGCCGCCCAGAATGGCGACGGGACGGGCTGCGGGCATCGGTTGACCTGGCATGGAGGACTCGGGGACATGGCCTGCACAGGGCCGGCAGGCATAATGGCCGCAGTGTAGCTTCGACCCCGTGATGGGCCAACCGCGAATCATGAGCAAGACCGAACACGGCGTGACCGCCATGGGTGTGATGGCGCTGGAATTGACGGGCGGCACCGCCCCCGAGCGCGGCGCCCTGGCGCCCGAGCAGGCCGGCATGCTGGCCGAACGCATCGGCCGCGACCTGGCGCAGTGGATCCCCGAAGTCCGCGAGCTCGAGCTCAGCGTGGCAATGGCGCACTTCGACCCAGCCGAAGTGCTGCGGCCGGGCTGGCCGCTGCACCGCCGGCTGGACGAGCTGCATGCGCGCGCGCCCGGGCGCGATCAGGGCCCGCGCGTGCTGGCGTTCGGCGCCGATGCGCAGGGCGAGATCCCCCTGCCCTTCCAGGCCGACGCACAGCTGACCGGCGGCGGCCTGCGCGTGCTGCCGTTCCTGCTCTCCGGCGATCCGCAGATTGTGGCGACGGTGGCCGATGCGATGGAAGAAGTGCTACTGGCCCAGGGCATGGCGCAGGCCGATACCGCGCTGCTGGCGCAGGAAAGCTTCGGCGCACGCATCGAACACGCGCGGTATCTCACCGCGAACGATCTGGCGGCGATGATTTCGATGCAGTACGACAACCAGGGCCTGGCCCCGTTGTGGCCGCTGATCGAAGCTGCCCTGCTGGCGCCGCATACCGAAGAGTGGCTGGAACAGCCGCCCGAGCCGGTGCTGCGCTATGTCGATGGCGAAGTGCGCATCGCGCTGTTCGACCCGGCCGGCTGGTGCGATTACTACGCGCACGACCGCGAGAATTGCGAGCGCCTGCGCGGCGTCTATGAACAATTCCTTTCGCGTCAGCGGCAGATGGCCGCAGTGCTGGAAGCGCACGGCCTGCCGGTACTGTACGTGCATGTGGAACCGGGCCAGGATCCGCGCCAGGCACTGGCCGCGTGAGCCAGACGCCGGCGTCCACGGCGCCGGCGTTGCAGGGCGTACTGGAAACCGGCGTGTATGTGGCAGATCTGGAGCGCGCCTGCGCGTTCTATGCCCGCGTACTGGGATTGGCAGCAATGTATCGCGACGCGCGCATGGCCGCGTACGCAATCGCGCCCGGGCAGGTGTTGCTGCTGTTCCTGCAAGGCAGCACCGCCACCACGGTCACGCTGCCGGGCGGCACGATTCCGCCGCACGATGGCAGCGGCCGCGCGCATTACGCGCTGGCCATCGCCAGTGATGCGCTGGCCGGATGGGAGGCACATCTGCAGGCCTGCGACGTGCCCATCGAGGGCCGCACGCAGTGGCCGGGCGGCGGGCACAGCCTCTACTTCCGCGATCCGGATGCGCATCTGCTGGAGCTGGCGACGCCGGGGCTGTGGCCGAATTATTGAGTGCCGATGACGCGGATCTTGCGCAAGCCAACAAGCCAACGACGTTGGTCGCCTGTGCGGTGTACCCGGTGTGCGGTGTATCGACGGTTCGAGATGTACCGACAATTCAACAGGAAGCATGCAGCGCGCGACATGCGGCGTACCAGATGCGCTGCGCGCCCGCGCCATGCATGACCGGATCGCTCCCCCACCGCAGCCCACAAACAACAACGCCGCGGTGATCGATCACCGCGGCGTTTTGCCTGACAGCTGGCCTGTCCTGCTTACTTGGCTGCAGCTGGCGCGTTATCGGTGGTGATCACACCGCAGGCCAGACGGCCGCCGGCGTTGCCGGTGGGCTGGGTTTTGTAGTCGTCCGCATCGGCATGCACGATCACCGCGTGGCCGGCGATATCGAACTGGTCGGCCTTGCCCAGATTGACGTTGCTCGACACCGGGCCATCGATGCTGGCATTGCCCTGCGCATCGGCCTTGATGTTGGGCATGTCGCCGCCGTGGTGCGGGTCGGCACTGACGGCGCCATGGTCCGATTGGGCCGGGTTGAAGTGGCCGCCGGCGCTGCTGCCGTCCGGTGCACTGCAATCGCCCTTTTCGTGGATATGGAAGCCGTGTTCACTGTCGGGCTTGAGGCCACTGAGCTGGCCGGTGACGCGCAGCGCGCCGTCGACGATCTTGAAGCTCACCGTGCCTTTGACGTCGCTGCCCTTGGTCGGCTTGAGCTCGGCGGTGGCGGTGGTGGTGGCTGTCGCTTCGGTGACCATGGACGCGGCGTGCTCGCCGCCATGCGCCGCTTCAGCCGCTGCGCCGGCCTGCGGTGCGGGTGCAGGATCGGCCGGAGCAGGTTCGTCGCGCTTGCACGCGGTCAGCACCAGCGCGGTGGCCAGGAACAACGTCGTTGGAAGAATGCGCATGAGAAAACTCCTGTAGAAAGGCCGCAGCTGCAGCCAGGGGTGCCCCGACTCAGGGCTGCGAAGGGGGTGTGCGCCACTGGGTGACGCGGATGACGCCGCAGGCCAGACGTGCGCCGGCATTGCCGCTGGGTTGGCTGCGATAGTCGTCGGCATCGGCATGCACCACCAGCGACTTGCCGACCACGTCGGTAGGCGCGGCATCGCCCAGGGTGATGCCGGCAACGATCATGTCCAGATGCGCGACACCTTCGGCATCGGCACGCAGGTTGTCCATGTCGCCGGCGTGGTGGGGAGTGTTGCCGGCACGTCCATGCGCCGCACCGGTCGGATTGAAATGCGCACCGGCACTGCTGGCGTCGGCGGCGCTGCAATCGCCGCGTTCGTGCACATGGAAACCGGCCACGCCGCCCGGGCGCAGGCCACCAACCGTGCCGGTGATGCGGATACCTTGCAGCGCGGGGACCAGCACCACCCGACCGCTGACCAGGCTGCCCGACGCCGATGCCAGCGCCGCTTCGGCCTGCTGGACCGGACGCACGGGCACCACGCGCGCCGCCGGGGGCGGTGGTGGCGGAGGCGGTGGCGGTGGCGTGCTGCTGCAGGCGGCAAGCGCCAGCGCGGTGAGGGCAACGATCGTGGACGACCGGTAACGCATCGAGCTGTTCTCCTGATCAGGCTGAAAACCTATGCGGGCGCATGTTCACATGTCATGAAATGCGCCGCTGGCAGCACAGGAGTTTACGGGGTTGGTGTGGATGCTCGGGCTGCTGGAGGTGCGGGTCGATGGGACGCGGGTTGTTGGGATGGTGTGCGAGGCGCCGAGTACACGTGTCGTGAGCTGCTTGGACGATGGCGTCGGCACGTTAGAACTGCGATGGCGTCATCGAGAGCAAGGATGCGGCGGCGTGCCACTCAGTAACGCTTGCCGCGGGCAATGTCGGCAGCCTCAGCTCGATCAAGGCATCGTTGCAATAGATGCGCGTGCAGCAGCGCTTCCATCGGCACAGGGACCCTCACCCCAACCCCTCTCCCATGGGAGAGGGGCTTAGATTCAGATCAGCGGCGTTTGCGGCCCGGGCCGAGTTTGCGGGTGACGGTGTTGCGGCCCAGACCCAGTCGGGCGGCGGCTTCGGCACGGCGGCCCTGGGTGAGTTGCAGGGCGGCTTCGAGCAGGGTCTTGTCCAGGCGTTCGCGGGCTTCGGCGTGCAGCCCCTGGGCATTTTCGCTCAGGCGTTGCGCGGCCCAGCTGGAGAGCATCTCGTCCCATTGCCCGTCGCCGCGGCCGGCACGCTGGCGGCGGCCGCCGCGCGCCAGTGCCGATTTCACGTCGACCACGTCGATGATGTCGGCAGTGGCCAGGGCCGCCAGGCGCCAGCAGACGTTTTCCAGCTCGCGCACGTTGCCGGGCCAATCGTATTGGCGGAGTTGTTCCAGCGCGGCCGAGGACAGCCGCTTGGGCAGCATGTCGAGCTTGCGCCCGGCCATGGCCAGGAAATTCTCGGCCAGCTGCGCGATATCGCCGCGGCGCTCGCGCAGCGGCGGCAATTGCAGGCGTACCACGTCCAGGCGATGCAACAGGTCGGCACGGAAGCGGCCTTGTTCCACCAGCGCCTCCAGGTCCTGGTGGGTGGCGGCGATCACGCGTACATCGACGCGGATCAACTCGCGCCCACCGACACGGAAGAATTCGTTCTCGGCCAGCACGCGCAGCAGGCGGGTCTGCAGCGGCAGCGGCATGTCGCCGATTTCGTCCAGGAACAGCGTGCCGCCGTCGGCCTGTTCGAAGCGGCCGATATGGCGTTTGGTGGCGCCGGTGAAGGCGCCGGTTTCGTGGCCGAACAACTCGCTTTCCAGCAGTTCCGCGGGGATGGCGGCGGTGTTGAGCGCGACGAAGGGCTTGCGCGCGCGCGGCGATTCGTTATGCAGCGCGCGCGCCACCAGTTCCTTGCCGGTGCCGGTCTCGCCGTTGATCAGCACCGACAGCGGTGCCTGCGCCAGCCGGCCGATCGCGCGGAACAGCGCCTGCATCGCCGGGGTGTCGCCGATCAGCGAGGCCGAGCCTTCTGCAAAGGGCGTCCCGATGATCTCCTCGACACCGGCATCGGCATCCGGCAGCGCGCGTGCGGCCAAGGCCACCGCATCGTCCAGATCGAAGGGCTTGGACAGGAACTCGTGCGCGCCGCCGCGGAAGGCGCCGGCGGTACTGGCCACGTCGGTGTAGGCCGACATCACGATCACCGGCAGTTGCGGGTGCCTGGACTTGAGCTTGTCGAGCAGGCTCAGGCCGTCTTCGCCGGGCATGCGCACGTCGGTGAACAGCAGATCCGGGGTGGGCCGCATGGCCAGTGCCTGCAGTGCGGCGGCGGCACTTTCGAAGCCATCCACGGCGTAGCCGGCATCGCGCAAGGCGGTGGACAGCACGAAGCGGACCGAACGGTCGTCGTCGACCACCCAGATGTGGTGGGATGCGGCGGCGGCCTCAGCCATGCAGATGCTCCTTGTCGTGATCGCCGGCCAGCTCGGGCAACAGCAGGGTGAAAACGGTATGTCCCGGCCGCGAGCGGTAGGTCAGCGTGCCGTGGTGCTCGCGCGAGACCTGCTGGGCCAGCGCCAGGCCCAGGCCGCTGCCTTCGGCGCGGCCGCTGACCAGCGGCAGGAACAGGTGCTCGGCCAGTTCCTCCGGCACACCTCCGCCGTCGTCGATGATCTCCAGCCGCAGCGACATCGCATGCACGCGGTCGCGGATGCGCTGGCCGTGCTCGACCCGGGTGCGCAGGGTCACCCGCGTGGCGCCGGCCTGGAACGCATTGCGCACCAGATTCCACACCGCCTGGGTCAGGCGGTCGCCATCGCCGAGGATGTCGGGAATGCTGGGGTCGTAATCGCGCTGCACCTGCACCGACCAGCCGCCCTCGGCCTCGGCCAGGCGCAGCACACGCTCGAGCACGACGTGGATGTTGAGGCGGTCGTGCGGGCGCGCCGGCGTGGGCGAGAGCAGGCGTTCGAGCAAGGTATTGAGGCGTTCGATCTCGGTGCCGATCAGCTCGATCAGCTCGCGCTCGTCCTCGTCGCGCCCGGCCGAGCGCCGCGCCAGCAACTGGGCCGCGCCCTTGAGCCCGGCCAGCGGATTGCGCAGTTCGTGCGCCAGGCCCTTGAGCGCGGCGCTCAGGGCATTGGGCAGCGCATGGGTGGGATCCAGCGCGGGGAATTCGTCGACCGGGTGGGTTTCCAGTAGCCAGCCGCCGTCGTCCAGCCGCGACAGCCAGCCTTCGGCAAAGCGCGGCGCGTCGTTGGGCAGGCCCAATGCCAGCCGATGCAGGCGCAGCACGTCGCGCTCGTCGTTGAGCAGGAAACGGGCCAGCGCATCGCCCTGCACTTCCAGCGCGGCCAGCGGTTGATCGACCAGACGCCGCGCACTGACCCCGAGCCAGCGCGCGAAGGCCGGATTGACGCCCAGCACGCGACCCTCGCGGTCGGCCCAGGCCACCGGTGTGCCCAAGCTGTCCAGCGACGGGAGGATGGACGACATCAGCATTGCACCAATTTAGTGCAAGCACGATCGGCCTGCGCATATGGCGCGCAGAACGAAGCATGCAGGCAAGGAATCGGGGCCGGACGGCAGCAGGTCGCACCGATCCAGCGGACATCCGCGCCGACAGTCACAAGCGTGGGGCTGGTCATGCAGGCACCTCGGCAGTTGGTCCGCGCCCGATGGGGCAACGGGGAAAACGGACCCGGCACGGCTGTTCCGGCCGTGTCGTTGCGCCACCCGCGGAGCGTGGCCGCGGGTGTGCATGCTCAGGACTCGTATGCCGCTTCGCCGTGCGAGGTGATATCCAGGCCCTCGCGCTCGGCTTCTTCGGTGACGCGCAGGCCGAACACCAGCTTGGCGACCAGGAAGCCCACCACCGACACCACGCCGATCCACACCAGGGTGATGCCCACGCCCAGCGCCTGGATGCCGACCTGATGCACGATGTCGTAATCGCCGCCCTTCTGGCCGCCCAGCGAGGCCGCCGAGAACACGCCGGTCAGGATGGCGCCGATGATGCCGCCCAGGCCATGCACGCCGAACACGTCCAGGCTGTCGTCGGCGCCCAGCAGGCGCTTCAGGCCGGTGACGCCCCACACGCACAGCACGCCGGCGGCCAGGCCGATGACGATCGCACCGAACGGACCCACCGTGCCACAGGCCGGGGTGATGCCGACCAGGCCGGCGACCATGCCCGAAGCCACGCCCAGCGCGGACGACTTGCCCTTGATGATCTTCTCGGTCAGCGACCAGCCCAGGATGGCAGCGGCAGTAGCCAGCAAGGTGTTGAGGAAGGCCAGCGCCGCACCGGCATTGGCTTCCAGGTTGGAGCCGGCGTTGAAACCGAACCAGCCCACCCACAGCAGCGAGGCACCGACGAAGGTCAGGGTCACGTTGTGCGGCTTGATCGCCTCGCGGCCCAGGCCGGCGCGCTTGCCGACGAAGTAGGCGCCGACCAGGCCGGCGATACCGGCGTTGATGTGCACCACGGTGCCGCCGGCAAAATCCAGCGCGCCCAGGCCGAACAGGTACCCGCCGGTGGCCCAGACCATGTGCGCCAGCGGCAGGTAGCCGAAGGTGAACCAGATCACCGAGAACAGCAGCACCGCAGCAAACTTGGCACGTTCGGCAAAGGCGCCGACGATCAGCGCACCGGTGATGCCGGCAAAGGTCGCCTGGAACGCCACGAACACGTATTCCGGCAGGCTCACACCCTTGGTGAAGGTGGCTGCCAGCGTCTCGATGGTCACGCCCTTGAGCAGCGCCTTGTCCAGATTGCCGATCCACGGGCCTTCGCCGGAGAACGCCAGGCTGTAGCCGTACACCACCCACAGGATGGTCAGCAGCGAGAACACCACCGCGACCTGGATCAGCACCGACAGCACGTTCTTGGCGCGCACCATGCCGCCGTAGAACAACGCCAGGCCCGGCACCACCATCAGCAGCACCAGCAGCGTGGAGGTCAGCATCCAGGCGACATCGCCCTTCTCCACCACCGGCGCGGCTTCGGCGGCGGCTACCGGTGCGGCGGGCGGCTGCGCCGACGGCAGCGGTTCGGTGGTGACCGGCTCGGTCGGCAGCGGGGTGACCTGCGGGGTGGACTGCGCGTGCGCGCTGCCCATGCCGCCCACCACCAGCGCGCTGAACAGCATCAGCATGCAGACACTGTAGAACCGGGCTTTCCACCCGGCAAAAAGGGCTGTCTTCATAAGAACTCCGGGGGTGGGGGACTCAGAGCGCATCGGCGCCGATCTCGCCGGTGCGGATGCGCACGACTTGCTCGATCGCGGTCACGAAGATCTTGCCGTCGCCGATCTTGCCGGTGCCGGCGGCGTTCTGGATCGCCTCGACCACTGCGTCCAGCCGGTCGTCGGTCACCACCGTCTCGATCTTGATCTTGGGCAGGAAATCGACGACGTACTCGGCGCCGCGGTACAGCTCGGTGTGGCCTTTCTGGCGCCCGAAACCCTTGACCTCGGTCACGGTGATGCCCGACACGCCTGCTGCGGACAGGGCCTCGCGGACCTCGTCGAGCTTGAACGGCCGGATGATGGCGGTGATCAATTTCATGCGCATACCCCGAATGGTGGAAAAGACCGGCCGGCATTGCGCCGCCCGGCGGTGTCATTCACCTGGATGCCAACCCCGGCATCCGCGCGTTCGCGATTACGCAGACCTCGGCCGATGCAGATGCATCCGCCCCGTGGGAGAGGTCAGGCCCGCGCGTCGCGAACTGTGTGCTCTCTCAATACCCCTTCGCTCCCCGGCCGGTGCCGTGGAGCGATCAAACATGTGCGGCGATGGCGGAGGTGGGAGGGGGGGCCTCCGCCATCACCGCGGTGGAACTCAGTTGCCGTAGTACAGCTGGTACTCCAACGGGTGGGTCGCAGCACGGAACTTGGTCACTTCCTGCATCTTCAGCGCGATGTAACCGTCGATGAAGTCGTCGCTCATCACACCGCCGGCCTTGAGGAACTCGCGGTCCTTGTCCAGCGCTTCCAGCGCCTGATCCAGGCTGGAGCAGACCTGCGGGATCAGCTTCTCTTCTTCCGGCGGCAGGTCGTACAGGTCCTTGTCGCTCGGCGCGCCCGGGTCGATCTGGTTCTTGATGCCGTCCAGGCCGGCCATCATCAGCGCGGTGAAGGTCAGGTAGCCGGACTGCAACGGATCGGGGAAGCGCATTTCGATACGGCGCGCCTTCGGGTTGGTGACCCACGGAATGCGGCACGAGGCCGAGCGGTTGCGGGCCGAATAGGCCAGCATCACCGGCGCCTCGAAGCCCGGGACCAGGCGCTTGTAGCTGTTGGTGCCGGAGTTGGAGAAGGCGTTGATCGCACGTGCGTGCTTGAAGATGCCGCCGATGTACCACAGCGCCATCTGCGACAGGCCGCCGTAGCCGTCGCCGGAGAACAGGTTGACGCCGCCCTTGGTCAGCGACTGGTGCACGTGCATGCCCGAGCCGTTGTCGCCCACGATGGGCTTGGGCATGAAGGTCGCGGTCTTTCCGTTGCGGTAGGCGACGTTCTTGATGATGTACTTCATCGTCAGCAGTTCGTCGGCCTTCTGCACCAGCGAGCTGAACTTGGTGCCGATCTCGCACTGGCCGGCGGTGGCCACTTCGTGGTGGTGCACCTCGGTCTCGATGCCGACCTGTTCCAGCGTCTTGATCATTTCCGCGCGCAGGTCGTGCAGCGTGTCGGTCGGCGGGACCGGGAAGTAGCCGCCCTTCACGCCCGGACGGTAGCCGCTGTTGCCGCCGTCGTACTTGGCGCCGGTGTTCCAGGCAGCCTCTTCCGAGCCGACCTGGAAGAAGGTGTGGCCCATGTCGTTGGCAAAGCGCACCGAATCGAAGATGAAGAATTCCGGCTCCGGGCCGAAGAACGCCTGGTCGGCGGTGCCGGAGGACTTCAGGTAGGCCTCGGCACGCTTGGCGATGCCGCGCGGGTCGCGCTCATAGCTCTGCATGGTGGCCGGATCGAGGATGTCGCAGGTCAGCACGATGGTCGGATCGGCGAAGAACGGATCCAGATACGCAGTGCCGGCGTCCGGGAGCAGAACCATGTCCGACTCGTTGATGCCCTTCCAACCCGCGATCGAGCTGCCGTCGAACATCTTGCCTTCTTCGAACAGCGCCGGCTCGATGATGTTGGCCGGGAAGGTGATGTGCTGCTGTACACCACGCATATCGACGAAGCGCAGGTCGACAAACTCGACCTTGTTGTCCTTGATCAGCTTTTCAACATTTTCCACGGACATCGGAAGAAACCTCTGCAGGAGTTAAGTGGCTCGTGAGCGGAACTACAGCAGGGACCATGCCAAGCGCCGGATCTTCACAAGTCCTTGATTTTGCTTGCATCGCTTGAGGCCGCTCACGTCTAGCTAGCACCCTTTAGGTGCTAAGCAATCGCATGGTGCACCGATATGGTGCATGCCGCAATGCACTATCCTGACGCCTCCCCCATCCCCTCTCCAGTCCGATGTCCGATCTGATTTCCGCCCTGCTGTTGGGCATTCTCGAAGGCCTCACCGAATTCCTGCCGATCTCCAGCACCGGCCACCTGCTGATCGCCGAACAATGGCTCGGACGCCGTTCTGACTTCTTCAACATCGTCATCCAGGCTGGCGCAATCCTGGCGATCTGCCTGGCGCTGCGGCAGAAGCTGTGGACCCTGGCCACCGGCCTGGGCCAGCGCGACAACCGCGACTACGTGCTCAAGATCGGCGTGGCCTTCCTGGTTACCGCGGTGGTCGGGCTGATCGTGCGCAAGGCCGGCTGGCAGCTGCCGGAAACCGTGCAGCCGGTGGCCTGGGCGTTGCTGATCGGCGGGCTGTGGATGCTGGTGGCCGAGCACTTTGCCGGCAAGCTGCCCGAGCGCGATGTGGTGACCTGGAAGGTCGCCATCGCGGTCGGTCTGGCGCAGGTCGTCGCCGGCGTGTTCCCCGGCACCTCGCGCTCGGCCTCGGCGATCTTCCTGGCCATGCTGCTGGGCCTGAGCAAGCGCTCGGCGGCGGCGGATTTCGTGTTCATGGTGGGCATCCCGACCATGTTCGCGGCCAGCGGGTATGCCCTGTTGGAGATGTACAAGGAAGGTGGCTTCGGCAGCGAGAACTGGGCCGATGTGGCGGTGGCCTTCGTGGCGGCGACCATCACCGGCTTTGTAGTGGTGAAGTGGCTGCTGGGCTACATCAAGAAGCACCGCTTCACCGTATTTGCGGTCTACCGCATCGTGCTGGGCGCGGCCCTGCTGCTGTGGCTGCCGGCGCTGGCCTGAGACGGCCACGCGGTCGCGTGTCGTGCCGGCTGAGCCGGCGCGGCATGCGAGGCACATGGCCGGGCAGTGACTTGCGTCATTGCCCTGGCCGTGCGGTGGCGGTATCACTGACATATCGATCACCGGGAGCCGCCGCATGCGTGCCGTGTTGTTTGCCCCTGCACTGCTGGCAGCGGGCGTGACGGCCTGCGGGTCGAGCGCGCCGCCGCAGGCGCCCGGATCCAGCGCCGACGCCGCTGCCGCCGAGCCGGCGGCGACCAGCTCGATCGCCGCCGACTACGCGCCACTGCAGGCCGCGTTGCGGGCGCAACACTGGCAGCTGCAGCAGGCCAGCGATGCGCACGGCACCGCCTTGGGTAGCCTGTTCGTCGCCGGCACACCGCCCTTGCAGCTGGATTTCAGCGATCACCGCATCCAGGTCAGCCAGACCTGCAACGCATTGGGCGCCGATTACAGCGTAGCGCAAGCGCATTTGCAGATCGGCCGGGTGGTGTCGAGCAAACGCCTGTGCGCGCAACCGCGGCGGATGGCCCAGGAGCGCGCTGCCAGCGAGTTGCTGTCCGGCCGCTTTGCGGTGGCGCTGAACACCGCGCAGACCTCGCCGCAGCTGACCCTGACCCGCAGCGACGGCACCCGCCTGGTGTTCGGCGGTGTCGCCACGGCCGACACCCGCTACGGTGGACCCGGCCAGACGCTGCTGATCGAAGTGGCGGCCGACACCGTGGCATGCGGGTCCGACCCAGCGCGCCAATGCCTGCAACTGCGCGAGCAGGATGCGGCAGGGCAGCCTGTCACCCAGACCTGGCAAGTCTTCGAGGGCAAGATCGAAGGCTTCGAGCACGAAGCCGGCATCCGCACCCTGCTGCGGGTCACCCGCTACCCGGCGGCCGCGGGCACGGACGGCGCGCCGGTCTACGTGCTCGAGCAGATGATCGAAGCCAACGGTTGACCCGGTGTGGCAGCGATCGTGCGATTGACGCCGCACGCACCAGGTCACCATGCGCCGCAACCGGCCCCGCGCCGACCTGACCGGTGGCGCAGGACCGTTCGTTACCGTCAGCGCAGCGCCGGATTCAACGTGTAGGTGCCGTGCAACGCCGCCTCGGCCAGCACATGGCCTTGGATCGCCGACAGCACATCGGCCGCGGTGAAGGTCTCGGGCAGGCTGAGCTGCGCCACGTCCAGCGCAAACACGCGGAAGAAATAGCGGTGCACACGCAGGTCGTTGAACGGCGGGTACGGGCCGTCGTAGCCCAGATAATTGCCGGCCATGTCGGCATTGCCGGCAAACCATTCGGTATACGAGTTCAGGCCCTGGCGCGCACCGGCCGGGCCGGCCGGCTGCTGCTTGCCCTTGGGCACGAAACCGTCGCTGCAGCTGCCTGCGGCGATCTCATGCACGTCGGCGGGGATATCGGCCATCGCCCAATGCACAAAATCGGTGCGTGGCTGATCGACCGGAATCTGCACATCGTCGCGGCCCACGGTTTCCGGCACGGTCGGCACATCCGGGTCCAGGCACAGCAGCGCGAACGAGCGTGTGCCGCCAGGCACCTCGCTCCAGGCCAGATGCGGGTTGCGGTTGGGCGCAAAGCCCTCGGGCGTTCCGGCGGCAAATTCCACAGCGATGGGCTTGCCGTTTTCGATGCTGTTGCTGGTCAGGCGCATGCAGGAGTCTCCGAGGCAATGAGGCCGACCAGGGTGCCTGGGTCCGCGCCGCAGAGGAAGCCATCGGCATGGAACCCTCTGGTGCGCCCGGCCGGGTTTATCGCGGCCGGTTCACCACGCCAGAGAACGCGGCGGCCGCGTGATCGTGCGTCTGCAGCGTGGACGTGCGGCGTGGGCGTGCCGCGTCGTGCATCGTCCGCGTGCGCTTGGCAGGGAGCGCAAATATTCAGTCAGTGCTGGCGCTGACAAATGTGCATTGACCGTAGGAGCGGCCCTGGCCGCGATGGGGCTTTATCGGTAACGCCTCATCATCGGCGGCGACGCATCGTCGGTAACGCCTCATCGCGGCCAAGGCCGCTCCTACAGGGCGTTGCGAGCCGCGCAGCCAAATGCAGCGGTTGGTGGTGCATGCCGCGTCAACCGCCGGCCGCGCCCACTGGGCAGTGAGCGCCATTCGGTTGCTGACCAATCTGCACCGACTGTAGGAGCGGACCTGGCCGCGACGGGACCTCCCGGTAACGCCGCGTCATCGGTAACGCCTCGTCGCGGCCGGGTCCGCTCCTACCGGGAAGTGCGAGCTGCGCTGCCGATGGCATGCCGCACCGGGCGTCGGCCGCGCCCACCGACAGTGAGCGCAGCCGTGCTGAGCGGCGCTCAGTCCTGCGGGTAGCCGAAGCGCACCGCGATCAGCGTGAGCAGATCGAATTGCGCGCCCAGTACGTTGCGGTAGTTGCGCCAGCGACCCGCGGCCAGGCGGGCCGGGCCGCGCGGTTCGACCAACGGAAAGCGCAGGCCGAACGCCTGCTCCAGCGAGGTGGAGATGCCTTGCGGGTCGCTCTCGATGCCGTCCAGGCGGATGATCCGGTGCGGATACAGATCGCGCTCGTGCAGTACGGCGAGCTGTTCCAGCGCGGTCAGCAGCCAGTCGGCGGCCTGCTGCGGCGATTGCACGGCCAGCGGAGCCGGCGCGCCGGCCGACAGCCAGTCCAGCAGCATGTCGCGCGGGTCGCGCAGCGCAATCGCCAGCCGGCCTTCGGGCAGGTGCGGGCGCAGCGCGGTCAGCAAGGTGTTGTCCCACCACAGCAGCCAGTCGATGACGTTGCCGTCGTCGATGCCGCGCCGCGGCAGCTGCGCCTTCCAGCCCTCCACCAGCGCCATCGGTGCCAGCTCGCCCGACGCCAGCTGCTCGACGGTGCGGTAGCTCTGCAGCGCATCGGACGGCGGCGTGCTGCCATAACGGTCGTCGCGCACCAGCGGGGTGGCCGCGCCCATCACCGCGACCAGGCGTTCGACATGCGAGCCGGGCGTGCCCCATACGAACAGCGGCCGTGCCGTCACGCTCTCGGGAATGGTCCCCAGCTCCGGCCACTGCATCGGCTGCTTGGCGGCCAGCGGCGGCAACGGCAGACGGTGCTGGGCCTGTTCGCGCTGGAACTGCATCCAGGTCGCCACGGCCGCCTCGGGCTGGCCGGCGCGGTCCTGCACATTGCCCAGCCACGGCCGCAGCACGGTCTGCTGGGGCTCGGGCAGCGAGTCGATCAGCGATTGCACGCAGGCGATCGCCGCCGGCGGGTCGCGCTCCAGCAGCGCCTCGACGATGCGCTGCTCGCCGCTGATGCGGCCCGGCTCCACCGCCACGATCTGGCGCGCCACCATCTCCGCCTGTTCGGCATGGCCCTGCATGTCGTGCACGCGCATCAGCGCTTCCAGTGCCGGCAGATGCTCGGGCATGGCCAGCAGCCAGCGCTCGATCACCGCCTGCGCCTGCGGCCCGCCGACCGGCTCCACCGCCAGCCGCGCCAGCCACAGGTCGTGCGCATTGGCCGAGGTGGCCAGCGCCGCGTCCAGGGTGTCGCGCGCATCGTCCACCGCGCCCAGCCGCTCCCAGGCGGTCAGCAAGGCATGCAAGGTGCGGCGGTCGGCCGGCCAGTGGGCCAGCGCCAGGCGCAGATGCGCGGCGGCCTGGTCGGGGCGGCCGGCCTTCAATTCCATCTCGCCGGCGAGGCGGCGCATGGCCGGGAGATCGCCGCCGGGCTGGGCGAACACACCCTGCATCGCGGCCAGCGCATCGTCCAGGCGGCCCTGGCGCTGGGCCAGTTGGGCAATGAAGGCACGCAGCGCGGTGCCGGGCGGATTGAGCTCGACCACGCGCTCGAAGGCGCGCTCGGCAAACGCAAAATGCTCCTTCTGCAAATACGCAAAGCCCAGCGCGAACATCACCCGCGGGTCGTCAGGCAGTTGCTCGGCGGCGCGGGTCAGCAGCGACAGCGCGCGGTCGCCCTGGCCGCGGCGCAACTCCACCACGCCATCGACAGCCAGCAGCTGCGGGTGCTCGGGCGCCAGACGCGCGGCGGTGCGGCTCAGCCGCTGCGCCTCGTCCAGATCGCCGCGCGCCACCGCCAGATGCGCCTGCATCACGTAGGCGTTGAACTGGTTGGGGTCGAGCGCGGTGGTGCGCGACAGCGCATCGTCCGCGGCGGACAGCTCGCGCATCGCCAGCAGCAGGCCGGCGCGCAGCAGATGCAGGTCGGCATCTTCCGGCGTCAGCGTCAGCGCGGTTTCGATGCTGGCCAGCGCCAGTGCCGGTTGACCCTGCTGCTGCAGGGCCAGGCCCAGCCAGCGATGCGTGGCGGCGTTTTCGGGCGCGCTGAGCACCCACTCGCGGGCCAGCGCCACCGCATCGTCGGCCGCATTGCGGCGCAGGGCTTGGAGAATGGCGTCTTGCATGGCGGAGGGCGTGTCCAGGACAAACGCCTATTGTAACGATGCGCGGGGTGGCGCCGACCTACGCCTGCGCCGCCAGCCGCTCGGCCACCCAGCGTTCGGCGAATCCATCGCCGCGGGCGTTTTCCAGAAAACCGCAGTGGCCGCCCCAGCGCGCGATTTCCAGCTGTGCATACGCCGGCAGCTGCCAGGCGGCGAAATCCTCAAACGGAATGACCGGGTCGTCCTCGGCCATCAGGATGTCCACCGGCACCTGCAGGCCGGCCAGGCGCTCGCCGGCGATCGAATAACTGTCGAAATACGCTTCCAGCGAGCCATGCCCGGTGTGCTGCTCGGCCAGCCAGGCCATCAGCCCGCGCATGTCCAGCGCCAGCGTGGCGTCGTCGTAGCCGTGCTGATCGGGGAACAGCTTGCGCTTGCGCAGCAGCGACTCGCGCCACTTGCGGCGGAAATACCAATCGTAGAACTGCGGGCCCTTTTCCAGTTGCAGCATGGTCGCCGCCGGATCCAGCAACGGGCACACCGCCGCCACGCGCGCCAGCGGCAGCCCGGCCGCCGGTGCCCGCAGCGCCAGCCGCAATGCGAAATTGCCGCCCAGCGAATAGCCCGCCGCCAGCAGCTGCGGCGCGGGAAACCGCCGCCACAGATCGCCCGCCGCATTGACCACTTCCTCGATGCGATCGGAGTGGAACAGGTCCACGTTGAGATGGTGCGTGCCGCCGTGGTCGCGGAAATTCAGCCGGAACACCTGATAGCCCAGGCCGAGCAGGCGCGCGGCGGTCAGCCGCATGTAATTGGAATCGGCGCTGCCTTCCCAGCCGTGCAGCAGCAGCACCGTGCCGCGCACTGGGGCATCGCCGGGCGGGATGCTCATCCAGCCCTGCAGGCGCACGCCGTCGCCGCCGTCGAGAATGTGTTCGCTGGTGACCGCGCCGCTGGCGGCCAGCAACTGGCGGCTGCGGAGCCGGCGCAAGGCACTGCTGCCCAGCACCGATTGCACATGCGGATTGCGCAGCCAGCGCGGCGGCAGATAGTCGGAGGCGTTCATGCGCTCATCGGGCCAGACAAGGGGGTTCTGGCCGCAGGGGTGATGAGCGCTTGCATCGTCGGCTCAGGACTCCATTGCCGCAATGATGCGTTGCCGCGAGGTATCGGCCAGGCGGCGGCGGCCTTCGATATCCAGCGCGCGGATCGGCTCGAGAAAATGCACCTCGGCCAGTCGCGACGGCTCGCCGAGCAGACGCACGATATTGGCGAAGAAACTCTCGCGCTCGCCGAACGCCACTACCGCCTGCGCATTGCCGCGCTCGCCGTAGCGCAGCGCTACCGGCTGCACCGGCACACCGGCCTCGACCGCGGCCTGGAAGATGCGCGCATGGAACGGGCCGACTTCGGTACCGCCACGGGTGCGACCTTCGGGGAACACGCCCACCGGCTTGCCACTTTGCAGCCGCAGCAACATTTCCTGCAGCACCCCGCCCAGCGATTCGGTATTGCCGCGCTGATGGAAGATGGTCTGGCCCTTGGTCGCCAGCCAGCCGACCAGCGGCCAGCCGGCGATCTCGCGCTTGGCCACAAAGCCCATCACGCGCTGGCTGTGCAGCATCGAGATGTCGACCCAGCTGACGTGGTTGGCCACGAACAGGGTTGCGCCCGGCAGCGGGGTGCCGAAGCGCCGCAGGCGGAAGCCGAAGATGCGCATCAGGTTGCCCTGCCACCAACGGATCATCAGCTCGTCCAGGGTGTCGTCGCGCCCGGTACGGATGCGCGCCAGCGGCGGCGCCACCACGCACAGCATGGTGATCGGCAGGCAGATGCTCAGATGCATCAGCAACAACGGCACCCGATACAGGTACCGGAACCAACGCAGCACGCTGCCAGCGTCGCGCGTGGCGTCCAGGGATGACTCGCTCATTGACGGAACGGGACCGGTACCAGGGGAAGGAAGCGCAACTATTGTGACAGCAGCGTGGCCTGCGCGCAGTGCCCGCAGCGGGTGGCGCTGTTCCACCCATGCACTTGCACGGCGTGCTCAGCCATTGCTGCGCGGGACCACGGCCAGGGTCAGCCGCGAGACGCAGACGCGCTTGCCGGCCGGATTTTCGATGGTGATGTCCCAGACCTGGGTGCTGCGCCCCACATGCACCGCGCGCGCGGTGCCGGTGACCAGGCCATCGGTGGCGGCGCGCAGGTGATTGGCATTGATCTCCAGCCCGACGCACATCTGCGCGGTCATATCCACGCACAGGTTGCCGGCGCTGCTGCCCAGGGTTTCGGCCAGCACCACCGACGCACCACCGTGCAGCAGGCCATACGGCTGCTTGGTGCGCGCATCCACCGGCATGGTGGCGCTCAACCAGTCGTCGCCGGCGGCGGTGAACACGATGCCCAGATGTTCGATCAGGGTGTCACGGCTGGAGGCGTTGAGGGCGGCCAGGTCGACGGGTTCGCGGAAGGTCATAGGCTGGGGATTGGGGATTGGGGATTGGGGATTGGGGATTGGGGATTGGGGGAATCGGGAATCGGGAATCGGGAATCGGGAATCGGGAATCGGGAATCGGGAATCGGGAATCGGGAATCGTGACAGCATCTGCGGCGCTGGAGTCTGATGCAACTGCCTTTGGCTGGTGCTGCACGCCAGGCCGCGATGGTGACTTCGGCGGATGGCAGTGTGTGGCGCGCCGCCCCATTACTGCAGCGCACCGCGCCATTGCAGCGGTGCGGCACTCCACGATGCACCGGCTGCCACGCGCCGTCTCGATGCCGGCCCCGGGCCGGCACCGCTGCGATCAGAGGATCGGCACCAATCCCGCACCGAAGGCGGTCAGCATCCGCACCAGCAACCACTTCGGGCCGACGTTGACCTCGGGGAAATCGCCTACCGCCACATAGCACTGCCGGAACTGCGGGTCCTGGCGCTTGAGCGGGAACGGGCAACCCGGCCCCGGCTGGAACTCGTAATTGGTGGCGTAGCGCCAGGGCCAGAAATCCAGCACCGGCAAGGCTTCGGACACCTTGCCCACGCTGTAGTTCAATCCGCTCAGCACCGGCGGCTTTTCGCGCGGGGCCACGGTCCAGGCGTTTTCCGGCGCCATGTCGCGCTCGATGCTGGCCGCCAGCGCCTGCGCAAAGCGTGCATCGTCGATCACCACCGCCGCTTCGGTGTTGTAGTTCTCGCTGCGCGGATCGAAGTTGTGCGTGCCGATCACGCCGATGCGGCGGTCCACCACCAACGACTTGGCATGCAGGCCCATGCGCGCACCGGCACGGGTCACCGGCAGCGGCTTGTTGACCGCGCGCGTGCCCAGGAACGAAGGCCGTGTCTCGGTGCGCAGCACGCGCCGATCGACCTCGCTGCCGCCGGGCGCACGGCCTGCGCCACCCCCGCTGCCGCGGATCGCAGTGCCGGCTGTGCCACCGCCACCGCCACCACTGCCACGCATGGCGTTGCCAGCCGCACTGCCGCCGATCACGCGGTTGACCCGCCCATCGTCTTCGGCCGGCTCGGCCGCCGCGGGATTGAGCGGATCGGGCACCAGGTTGGCGTACTCCACCGGCGCGTTCAGCGGGAACGGCTTGAACTCGTAGACGTTGAAGCCCAGCTCGCGCATGTTGCGGCGTTTGAACTTGTACGACAGCGCATACACGATCGGGTTGTCGGTGGCGGCCAGGCTATTGGTCGACACCACGATCCGCGGCGGTTGCGGGCGCTGGCGCAATGCGCGGAAGATCGCCTGCGCCTCGTCGGACAGCACCAGATACGGCGTCTGCAGCAGCACTTCCTGCTGCGCGCCGGCAATCAGGCCGTCCAGCTCGGGCGCGGTGGACACCGCCTTGGCGGCGTGCTCCTTGCGGTGCTTCTGCGGCAGATCGGCCACATACAGCACGCGCTGCACCGGCATGGCCGGGGTCACGAACGCATCGCGCACGAACTGCGGATCGCGCGCCTCCTGATCGACCCGCTCCACCCGATCGGGGCGGCGGAACGTGGCCGGCGGCATCTTGGGCGCGCCCTGCTCCAGCAGCAGGCGCCCGACATCGTTCAGACGTTCGGCCGGCACGCTGCGGCGCGCACGCCAGAACGCATCGAAATTGGCCGCCATCGCGCGCACTTCCGGCCCGGCCAGGATCACGTCGCGGTCGCGGAAGTTGTACTCGCTGTCCCAGTCGTAATAGTCGTCCTGGTAATTGCGCCCGCCGACCACGCCGAGCACGTCGTCCACCACCAGCAGCTTGTTGTGCATGCGCTGGTTGAAGCGGCGGAAACAGCACACCACGCTGCCGGCATAATCGAAGTAATTGAGTTTGACCTTGCCGAAGGTCGGGTTGTAGATGCGCAGCTGCAGGTTTTCATGGGTGCTGGCCAGCGCACCGAGAATCTGCAGATCGGCGATCGCCGAGAGCTGATCGATCAGGATGCGCACCTTGACCCCGCGCTGCGCCGCATCGGTCAACGCATCCAGCACCATCCGCGCGCTGTCGTCCTTGTCGAAGATGTAGGTCTGCAGGTCGATGCTGCGGGTGGCGCTGCGGATCAGGTTGAGCCGGGCCACCAGCGATTCTTCGCCGTGATCAACGATGGTGGCGTAATGCCGCGGCGCGGCCGGCGTGGAGGCGGTGATCGCCTCGCCGCCCAGCGCGCGCAGCGGCGAGAGCTGGGCGCAACGATTGGCCTGCGCGCAGCTGACCACGGTGCTGCGGGCAGCGGCCGCCACCCCGGCGGCACGGTTGCGTTCGATTTGCGACAGGCCGGCGCATCCGGTGCCGAGCAACAGCGTTGCCAGCACAAGCACCCTCAACAGGAACCTCACGGGCGCCGCGCCTCCTGCAACCGCCCACGCAGAATGAACGTCACCCTGTCGCCCAGGGCCATCTGCCACGCATTCATTCCGTAACGCCCACGCAGGACCGTACCTCGACTGATTACATCGCAATCATAGCCCGCCCGCGCGCATTCAGCCGGCACCACGTGCAGGGTCTCGACGTGGGTGATTCCGCGAATGGTCAGGTTGCCGGTGATGTCGCCGCCCTTCTTCACCACCTCCGCGGTATAGGGAAACGACTCGAATTCCACCACCGGATACTGCGCGACGTCGAAAAAATCCTCGCCGCGCATCCACGCCGTGTAGCGGTCCTTGCCCGGAATTTCCACCTGCGTGGCATCCAGACGGAAGCGCACCTGCTGGCGCCCGTCGGGCAATTCAGCCAATTCACCCCGAAAGCGCGGGAAGAACCCCTCGATCTTCATGCCGAAGCGCGTCCTGATCTCGAACCCGAAGCGCGATTGCACCGGATCGATGGAATGCAGCTTCTGCTGCGCCATGCACGGAAGAGCGACCCAGAGCGCGAGCCAGGCAAACCAGCGCAGCGACGATGACACGGATCAAGGCCACCAGAAGGCGGTCAGGCGGGCGATGCCCGGTTCGATGGCCGCATCCAGCGGCAGTGCCAGCAGGGCGATCGCGGCGGTCGGCATACCGCGGTAGTCGCCGGTCTGGCCGCTGTGCATCAAGGCGGCCAGCCGTTCCAGGCCCGGGTTGTGGCCGACCAGCAGCAGGCGCTCGGCATCGCGGTGTTCGTCCACCAGGCTGGCCAGGGTGCCCGGCGTGGCGTCGTAGATCCGCTCGTCCAGGCGTTGTTCGATATAGCCGGTGAGTTCCAGCACCGCTTCCAGCGTCTCACGCGCACGTCGCGCCGGCGAGCACAGCACGCGGTCGGGCACCAGGCGCTGCTCGCGCAGCCAGCGGCCGGCAGATTCGGCCTCGGCGATGCCGTGCGGAGACAGCGGGCGATCCAGATCGGCCTGGCCGGTATCGGCCGGCTCGGCGTGGGCGTGTCGCAGCAGTATCAGTTCGCGCATGAAAACACTCCGGTCTAGGACTTCTTGAGCCACTTGAACAGCGGCTCCCAGTCCTGTTGATGGTCGCGCACCTGCGCCGAGCGGTAATCGAACAGGCTGCGCCCCAACCCGGCCATCACCACATAGGCCTGGGTGTCGCGCAGCTGGGTGACCAGGGGATAGGGCCAGGCGCCGATCATCTCGGCAGCTTGCTGCGAGGTCTGGGTCCAGGGACGGGCGCGGTTGAGCACCAGGCCCACCGGCAATTTGCGCTGATGCACTCGCGGCACCTTGGCCAGCGTGTTGAGAAAGCCGACCACCGCTTCGATATCCAGCGCCGAGGACAATACCGGCACCACGATGGCATCGACGTGGTCGAGGAAGCCGCTCAGGTCGTCGGCCATCGCACCGGCCGGAGCATCGATAACCAGCTGGTCGGTACCATCGGGCACCGCGGCCTGCCAGTTGCGCCGGCGGGTGGCGTCGATCGGCAACACCGCACTTTCCAGGCTGGCGCGACGCTGCGCCCAGCGCGTGGACGAGCCTTGCGGATCGGCGTCCGCCAGCACGGTGCGCTGGCCCTGCAAGGCCGCATGGGCGGCCAGATTGGTGGCGATCGTGGTCTTGCCGACGCCGCCTTTGGAGCCGGCCACCAGGACTGTCTTCATGCACGCCTCGCTTCCGGGAGCAAGCCGGCAGCGTACACCGCGACGAAGTGAGGAAGTAGTCGAAAGGCGTTAAACGTCCGCCAGCGATCGCTCTCGCACTGCAGCATCGTCCGCTGGCAGATGGCCGACGCGACATGCGCCGGCCAGGCGGATTAGCGGGTCTGGTGGCCCGGTGCGCCCGGCTGCCAACCCGCTGGCGGCTGCACTGCAAGGCCTTGACGCTGTAACCGCGCACGCAACGCCGGCACTTCGCCCTGCGTCAGGACGGCCTCCAGCTTGTCGGCTAGGCCATCGACGGTGGACGCGCGGGGCTGCTCCTGCTGCTGCAGCCACTGCAGCTCCCGCACCCGCGCCTGCCAGCGCGTGGCATCGGCGCCGCTGCTCAGTGCCGCCATGCCTCTGCTGCCGATCATGGCGGTGGCCAAGGTGGACTCGTCATTGGCCACGTTGTTCAGCACCGCCATGCACTCGTCGCGTAACGCGGGCGTGGCAACGGTGGGGCTGCAGCGCCGCATCAGATCGCCCAGCGCAGGAAGTGCATGTGCAGACCAAGCACCCATCACGAACATCGCCGCCATGCCCGCGCCCGTAGAGGGCATGCCTTGCGCGTCGAGTTGCGCGCGCAAGCTGACCGAGGCCAGCGATGGCCATTGCACGCCGTCGTAGCTGGCATGCAGGGCCTTGCCGAGTGCCAGCGCACCGCTGTCGAAATGATCGGACTGCACGGCCGCCTGCCAGGCGCGTTCGGCAGCCGCCTGGTCGCCGCGGCGCTGCGCTGCCGTATAGGCACGTAGATGCACACTGGCGTTGCCGGCATCGGCCTGCTCCAGGAAAGCCAGCGCAGCGCCTGGGTCACAGCGCAACGCAGGTGCGCAACCGGTGGATTCCATGCGCGCTACCAACGGATCGCGCGGCCGCGCGTCCAGGGCACGCTGCAGCCAGACCCGCTGGATGGGGGCATAGCCTCCGTCTGCGGCCGACGCCGCGTCAGCATCGGCATCGACCCACAACAGACCGGCCAGATACAACTGCCTGGGCTCGCCGCTGGACGCCATGCTGCGCAGGCGTGCCTGCATGGTCTGGCCGACCTGGCGCGCCCATTGATCCACCAGCGGATCGTTGGCCGCAGCCGCTGTGCTCGCAGGCGCTGCCGCCATGGCCGGATGTGCCACGCAGACGCTGCCAAGCCATAGCAACGCCGTGGTGATCAAGCGATATCCGTGCATGTGTTGCTCCTGTCCGTATTGGGCGCGCAGTGTTGCGGGCCAGCATTTCATACGGACCAGGCCCTATCAAGCCACCAGGCGCGCCAACAACCAGGCCCATGCGGGCAGGGTTAGCAGCGACAGCAGGATGCTGTAGCCGACCATCGCTGCGGCCAGGCGCGGTGCCAGCCGATGCGAGATGGCCAGCGCGGCGGCGGTGATCATGGTGGGCATGGCCGATTCGAGCACGTTGGTCTGCAGCATCGCGCCATGCAGGCCGAGCGCCAACGACAGCGGCAACGCCAGGATCGGCATCACTGCCAACTTGAAGGCCAGGCCCACGGCCAAGGGTTTGAGTTCGTCCGCAGGCAGGCGCAACTGCAGCGAAAAGCCTACTGCCAGCATCACCAGCGGCAGCATCGCGTCGGCCAGGCTCTTCAAGCCCGCGCCGATCCAGGTCGGCGGCTGTTCCGGCATCACGGTCAATGCAAACAGCAATGCCCATAGCGGCGGGAAGCGCAGCACGCGCAACAGGATCAGCTTTGCGGTCGGCGGAGTGTCGCCGCTGTAGCGGGCCAGCACATACAGCCCGAACGTCGATAACAGCACGAAGGTGCCGAACTGGTCGTAGACCACCGCATACGGCAGGGCATGATCGCCGATCAACGCGCGCACCATCGGAAAGCCGATGAAGCTGGAGTTGGTGAACACCACGCACATCAGCAACGCGGCGTATTCCTCGCGCTTGAACCGGAACAGGCGACTGCAGCTCCACAGCAGCGGCACGATGATTGCGGTCAGCAGCCACGGGGTGGCGATCACTCCACCCAGCGAGGCATCCAGGTGCAACCGCGGCACATAGGTCAGCACCGAGGCTGGCAGGCAGATGTACAGCACGATGCGATTGAGTACATCGGCGCTGTTGTCCGGCAGCACCCGCAAGCGCGCGAACAGCAGGCCGAGCCCCAGCATCGCCAGAATCAACGCAAATGCATCCACCGCCATGGCGTGGTCAGGTCCGTGGGAAAGCGGCACTCAGCATCGCATAGTGGGCGTGTCGTGCCTGGATTAGCGACGGGCTGGATCGACGACGGGCTAAATCGGCGAGCACGCCCACGCGTGCCGCAGATCGTTCGCTCAACGCCTGGCAACAGGCATGTCGAGGCTTGCCGCTTCTGGGATGTTGCCAAAGCTAGTCAGTCGAGGGCTCGGTGGTCGAATGAAAAGCTGCTTGCTAGACATGCATCGGCCACTGAGCCATTGAGCCGGCCCATCATTCTCCAGCGATGCACATCGCGCACCGCTCTTGACCGTGCACACCGACCATCTCAACTGGTCCTTGCCCGCCTACCGTCGCGGGACCTTACGCGGCATGGATGCCGCGTAAGAGCCGACACGGACGTACTTGCGGCGTGTCCCGCGATGGTGGGCGGGCAAGGGCCCTGCAACCCAGCCGCAGATCATCCGCTCTGCGATTGAGCTATCGCACGGGCGGCTGCTTCAAAAGACCGATTATCTCAACTGGTCCTTGCCCGCTCACCGTCGCGGGACCTTACGCGGCATGGATGCCGCGTAAGAGCCTACAGGGACGTACTTGCGGCGTGTCCCGCGATGGTGGGCGGGCAAGGGCCCTGCAGCAAAGCCGCAGATCAACCGCTCTACGATTGAGCTATCGCACGGGCGGCTGCTTCAAAAGACCGACCATCTCGACTGGTCCTTGCCCGCTCACCGTCGCGGGACCTTATGCGGCATGGATGCCGCGTAAGAGCCTACAGGGACGTACTTGCGGCGTGTCCCGCGAGGGTGGGCGGGCAAGGGCCCTGCAACCCAGCCGCAGATCAACCGCTCTACGATTGAGCTATCGCACGGGCGGCTGCTTCAAAAGACCGACCATCTCGACTGGTCCTTGCCTGCCTACCGTCGCGGGACCTTACGCGGCATGGATGCCGCGTAAGAGCCTACAAGGACGTACTTGCGGCGTGTCCCGCGAGGGTGGGCGGGCAAGGGCCCTGCAACCAAGCTGCAGATCATCCGCTCTGCAACTGGTCCATCAGCGCTGACCAATCCTTCCAAGCACGACACCCGAAGCAATCGACTTGGAGCGTGGCCGCGTTGCCCGCTGGCGCCGGCCACAAAAACGACGTGCGACGTGATGCATAGCGACGCGCTACGGGGCTTTCTGCAGCGCGCCCGCAGTCGAGTTACGGAAACGCAGGCGGGTTGGCCTGCCATGCCGCAAAGACCTCGGCCAGGCTGGCGCGTTCGGCCTCGCGCCAATCCGGCAGCAAGGTGGCGTAGCTGGCGGTGCTGCTCCAGCGATCCGGCCAGGTGCGCACTGCGGCGGCATACCAATCGACCGCTTCCTGCTTACGCCCGGTGCGCCATAGCGCCAGGGCGGCGGTGGTCGGCAACCAGGCCGGCGCGGCCGGGCGGCCGTTGGCCAGGCTGGCCCACTGCTGCAAGGCCTTGTCGGGCTGGTCGGCGCGCAACAGATCCCAGCCGTAGTTCCAGGTGATGGCGCGGTATTGCTGGCTGCCGTTGGAGACCAGCCCCAGGGCACCCTGGTAGAGCTCGTCGCCCAACTGCGTGCGTCCCCCGGCATAGGCCAGCGATGCCAGCTGCGCGCGCGGCTCGGCCGCGCGGGCGTCACGCTGCACCATCGCCGCCAGGCGGTCGACCACCGCATCGCCCTGCCCCTGTACCGCGACCACGGCCTTGGTGGTGCCGCGATCTTCGTCGAAATAGAACTCCTTGGGCTTGGGCAGGTTCTGCGCCTGCGCCATCGACCACACGCCCCCGAGCAGGGCCAACATCGCGGCCCATGCGTATTTCCTTTTCACTGGCTTTATCCCCTGACAGCAAACGACCCTTCCCGTCCCCATCGTAACCGCAGCGCGACGGCTGTGCATCCGCATGCAACGGGCGCGTGAAGGGCGACTGTTACACTTTGCACCGCCGTTTTGGAATCCGTCGGGCGGGTCATTGGTTTCAGATGACACGCACCGGGTCCCAGCCACCCTTTCCGGGCACGCCATGACCAGTACTGCTGCACTCTCTTCTCCCGACTCTGCCAACACGCCGGAGCTCGGCCAGGTGGATGCGGATTACACGCTGGAGCACAAGTACACGCGTGCCGACGGGCGCATCTACCTGTCCGGCGTGCAGGCGCTGGTGCGGCTGCCGTTGATGCAGCGCCTGCGCGATGACGCCGCCGGCCTTGCGACTGCCGGCTTCATCAGCGGCTATCGCGGCAGCCCGCTGGGCGGTTTCGACCTGGAGCTGTGGCGTGCGCGCAAGCATCTGGACGCGGCCAGGGTGACCTTCACCCCCGGCCTCAACGAAGACCTGGCCGCCACCATGGTCTGGGGCACCCAGCAGACCAACCTGTTCCCCGGTGCCAAGGTGCAGGGCGTCTACGGCATGTGGTACGGCAAGGGCCCGGGCGTGGACCGCAGCGGCGATGTGTTCAAGCACGGCAACGCCGCCGGCACCTCGCCGTATGGCGGCGTGCTGGCACTGGCCGCCGACGACCATGCCTGCCGCAGCTCCACCCTGCCGCACGGCTCGGAAGAGGAATTCGTCAGCGCGATGATGCCGATCCTCAACCCGGCCGGGGTGCAAGACATCCTGGACATGGGCCTGCTCGGCTGGGCGATGAGCCGCTATACCGGGCGCTGGGTTGGCTTCAAGACCATTGCCGAGACGGTGGAGTCGTCGGCCTCGGTGGATGTGGATCCGTTCGCCCGCAGCATCGTGTTGCCGGAGGACTTTGCGCTACCGCCGGGCGGCCTGAGCATCCGCTGGCCGGATCCGCCGGTGGACCAGGAAATGCGCCTGCACCGCTATGCGATTGCCGCCGCACAGGCCTTTGCACGCGCCAACCAGATCGACAAGGTGGTGCTGGATTCGCCGCATGCGCGGCTGGGCATCGTCACCACCGGCAAGAGCTATCTGGACGTGCTGCAGGCGCTGGAATACCTGGGCCTGGATGCGCAGGCCTGCGCGCAGATCGGCATCCGCGTGTACAAGGTCGGCATGACCTGGCCGCTGGAGCCGGTGGGCATCAGCGCGTTCGCGCGCGGGCTCGACGACATCGTGGTGGTGGAAGAGAAAAAGGCCTTCATCGAGCGCCAGATGAAGGAGCTGTTCTACAACTGGCCGGCCAGCGCCGGTGCGCGGCCGAGCATCGTCGGCAAGTACGACGAGCAGGGCGAATGGATCCTGCCGTCCACCGGCGAGTTGACCCCGGCCACGATCGCCGCGGTGATCGGCAAGCGCATCCAGCGCTTTGCACTGCCGTCCAGCGCGATGACCGAGTCGATCGAACAACGGCTGCGCTGGATGGACAGCAAGGAGGCCGAAATGGCCTTGCCGCGCGCGCTGTTTCCGCGCGTGCCGCATTACTGCTCCGGCTGCCCGCACAACACCTCCACCGCGGTGCCGGAAGGCTCGCGTGCGCTGGGCGGCATCGGTTGCCATTACATGGTGACCTGGATGAACCGCTCCACCGACACCTTC
The DNA here is from genome assembly GCF_056725285.1 of Xanthomonas sp. NCPPB 1826. Lineage (NCBI taxonomy): Bacteria > Pseudomonadati > Pseudomonadota > Gammaproteobacteria > Lysobacterales > Lysobacteraceae > Xanthomonas > Xanthomonas sp. NCPPB 1826. The sequence goes on along the minus strand of NZ_CM161521.1, from coordinate 252,071 downwards.
ACCCATATGGGCGGGGAAGGCGTGACCTGGTCGGGGCAGGCGCCGTTCACCGAAACGCCGCACGTGTTCCAGAACCTGGGCGACGGCACCTATTTCCACAGCGGCTCGCTGGCGATCCGGCAGTCGGTCGCCAGCGGCGTCAACATCACCTACAAGATCCTCTACAACGATGCGGTGGCGATGACCGGCGGCCAGCCGGTGGACGGCACGCTCACCGTGCCGGACATCGCGCAGCAGCTGCGCGCCGAAGGCATCCACACCATCGCGGTGGTCAGCGACGACGTCGGCAAATGGACGCGCCGGCGCGAGCGCTTCCCCAGCGAGGTGACGTTCCACGATCGCAGCGAACTGGATGCAGTGCAGCAGCAGTTGCGCACGATCAAGGGCGTGTCGATCCTGATCTACGACCAGACTTGCGCCACCGAAAAGCGCCGCCGCCGCAAGCGCGGCAAGCTGGTCGACCCGCCCAAGCGCGTCATGATCAATTCGCTGGTGTGCGAAGGCTGCGGCGATTGCGGCGAAAAGAGTTTCTGCGTGTCGGTGTTGCCCAAGGAGACCGAATTCGGCCGCAAGCGACAGATCGACCAATCCAATTGCAACAAGGATTATTCCTGCGTGTCGGGCTTTTGCCCGAGCTTTGTCACCGTGCATGGCGGTGCGCCGCGCAAAGGCAAACAGCGCGATGCCAGCGCCTTGCTGGGCAACCTGCCCGCGCCGCCGCAACGCACCACGCTGCAACAGCCCTGGAACATCCTGATCACCGGCGTCGGCGGTACCGGCGTGGTGACCATCGGCGCATTGCTCGGCATGGCCGGGCACCTGGAAGGCAAGGGCGCCACGGTGCTGGACCAGACCGGCCTGGCGCAGAAGGGCGGCGCGGTGACCACGCATATCCGCATCGCACGCCGACCGGCCGATATCCACGCGGTGCGCATCGCGGCCGGCGAAGCGGATCTGGTGCTGGGCTGCGACATGGTGGTGGTCAACGATTACTGGGCCTTGTCCAAGGTGCGCGACGGCCGCACCCAGGTGGTGCTCAACACCTACGAAGCGATGCCTGGCAACTTCACCACCCAGCCGGATCTGCAGTTCCCCGCCGCCGAGATCATTGCCGGCGTGCGCACTGCATTGGGCGGCCAGGAGCCGTTGTTGCTGGATGCCACGCAACTGGCGACCGCACTGCTGGGCGATGCGATCGCCAGCAACCTGTTCGTGCTTGGCCATGCCTGGCAACACGGGCTGGTGCCGTTGTCGCACGCCGCGCTGATGCGCGCCATCGAGCTCAATGGCGCGGCGGTGGCGATGAACCAGCAGGCGTTTGCGTGGGGGCGCCTGGCCGCGATCGACCTGCCGGCGGTGCAGCAGGCCGCAGGACTGCGCAAGGGTGGCGAGCGTGCGCATGCACAGGGCGATACGCCGCCAGCGCGCGCACCGGGCAGCTGGGAAGAACATGATCTTGGCGGGCAGACCGCACCGCATGCGCTGGCGCAAGGCGACGGCAACACGCTGCATGGCGATGTCGATGCGCCCACGCATCCGCTCGACGACGAGCAACTGGCGCAGTCGCTGGACGAAGCCATCGCGCGACGCGTTGCGTTTCTGACCGACTACCAGGATGCCGCCTACGCACAGCGCTATCGCAGCCTGGTCGAGCGCGTACGCACGCGTGAAGCGCAACAGGCACCCGGCAGCAGCGCATTGAGCGAGGCGGTGGCGCGTTACTTCTTCAAGCTGATGGCCTACAAGGACGAATACGAGGTGGCGCGGCTGTATACGCGTGGCGACTTCCAGCGCCGGCTGCAGCAGCAGTTCGAAGGCGACTACACGCTGCGCTTCCACCTGGCACCGCCGCTGCTGGCCAGGAAGGATGCGCACGGCCACGCGATCAAGCGCGAATACGGGCCGTGGATGTTCACTGCCTTCAAGCTGCTGGCGCGGCTGAAGTTCCTGCGCGGCGGCAAGCTGGATGTGTTCGGCTACAGCGCCGAAAGACGTGGCGAACGTCAGCTGATTGCCGACTACGTGGCGACAGTGGACACGCTGCTGCAACGGCTGGATGCCGACAACGTCGGCCTGGCCGCGCAGATCGCCAGCATTCCCGAACATATCCGCGGCTACGGGCACATCAAGCACGCGCATCTGGAAGAAGCCAAGGCACGCGAAGCGGCGCTGCTGGTGCAGTGGCGCAATCCCAAGGCCCTGCATGTGGTGCAGGCGGCGTAGGTCTGGCGGATCAGCGTTGCAGAATCAACGCGTTGCGCGCCGATCCAATGGGGCGTTGCCGGTAGTGCGGCAGTGACGGGCTGATGTGTCGTGGCACAGGTGCCACGCAACGGCCACTGCTACGGCGCCTGACCGCGTTGCCGCATGACGGCGGTCAGTGCCGGCTGGGGCGATGGGCTGCCGGCGTCACGATCGGCTCGCCAAGGTGCCCCTGCAGCGCACGCGAGCGGTGTTGCGCATGCAGCGCCCCACCCGTCATTCGAAATGCCGGCCGCGCCGCAGGCGGACCGGGCCATGCACAGTTCGCACATCGACCACGTCGCCACGTTGGGTGATCTGCACCACGTCGCTGCCGGCCAGATCAGCGGCAACGCTGCGGATCTGCGGCATCAGCGCGCGCCAGCGCGCTTCGTCCCCGCTGAGTGCGCGCGCGACCTCGGACGGGCAGATCGATTGCTCCGGCCGCCGGCGCGCCAGTAGCGCGCGGATGGTCGCGACGATCTGCGCATCGTCGATCCGTTGCACGCCAGACGCCAGAACTCAGAGCGGGCGCAACACGCGCAGGCCGAACCAGTCCTTGGCATCGTTCCAGCCGTGGGTGACCTTCAGCCCCGCAGCGGCGGCAAGTTCGGCAAAGCGCGCGTCGGTGTACTTGTAGCTGTATTCGACCTGCATCGCCTCGCCTTCGGCAAATTCGAATGCCTTGCCGCCCACCTGCACGCGCTGGGCGCGCTGGCTGATCAGGAAGGTCTCGATGCGGCCGCGTTCGCGCGCATACACCGCGTGGTGGCGGAAGCCGTCCAGATCGAAGTCGCTGCCGATCTCGCGGTTGAGCCGCGCCAGCAGATTCAGGGTGAACTCGGCAGTGACGCCGGCCACATCGTTGTAGGCGGCCTCGATCAGGCCGGCATCCTTGTCCAGATCGATACCGATCAGGGCGCACCCGTCGCTGCCCATGGTCTGGCGCATCGCATCGAGCAACTCGACGGCGGCATCATCGGTGAAATTGCCCAGCGTCGAACCGGGGAAGAACACCAGATGCCGGCGCGCCGGGCGCTGCGCCTGCGGCAGCTGCAGCGGCTTGGTGAAGTCGGTGCATACCGGCAGCATCTGGATCTGCGGGAACTGCTGCGCCAGCCGCGCGGTGCTCTCAAGCAAGGCAGTGCGCGAGATTTCCAGCGGCGTGTAGGCCACCACATCGCGCAGGCCCTGCAGCAGCAATTCGGTCTTGCGCCCGCTGCCGCTGCCGTATTCGACCACGTGCACGCCAGCGCCGATCGCCTGCGCGATCGAGGCCATGCTGGCCTCCAGCAAGGCCAGTTCGGTGCCGGTGAGGTAGTACTCCGGCTGCCGGGTGATCGCCTCGAACAACTGCGAGCCGTGCGCATCGTAGAAATACTTCGACGGCAGCGTCTTGGGCGTTTGCGACAGCCCGGCCAGCGCGTCGGCGGTGATGTCGTCCGGTTGCGGGCGCAGGTCGGTCAGCGCGGCGTGCGCGCGTTGCATGGCATGGGCGGCGGCGTTCAAGGCAGATCCTTGGCAAGGCGCACGCCGGCAAACTGCCAACGCGCATCGGAGGGAAAAAAGTTGCGGTAACTGGCGCGGACGTGGCTAGCCGGCGTGGCACAGCTGCCACCGCGCAGCACCCATTGCGCATTCATGAATTTGCCGTTGTATTCGCCCAGCGACCCGGGCCACGGCGCAAAGCCGGGATACGGCAGGTAGGCGCTGCCGGTCCATTCCCAGACATCGCCGAACAACTGCTGCAGGCCGGTATCCACCGCGTCGGCGCCGCGCGGATGCAAGGCGTCGCTATCGACGAAATTGCCCTGCACCGGCACACCGGTGGCGGCCTGTTCCCACTCGGCTTCGGTGGGCAGGCGTGCGCCGGCCCAGCGTGCGAACGCATCGGCTTCGAACAGGCTCAGATGGCATACCGGCGCATGCGCGTCGCGCGGGCGCCAGCCATCCAGGGTGAACTCGCGTCCGTCCGCGTCCCAATAGAGCGGGTGCTGCCAGCCTTGCGCCTGCACCATCGCCCAGCCATCGCTGAGCCAGGCACCGGCACTGCGGTAGCCACCGGCGTCGATGAACTGCTGGAACTCGGCGTTGCTGACCACCCGATGCGCCAACGCATGCGCACCGACCAGCACGCGATGACGCGGCGACTCGTTGTCGTAGGCGAAGGCATCGGCCTGCGGCCATGCCGCTGCGCCGATCTCCACGATCTGTTCGTCGCGTGCCTGCCAGCGCAGCGTGCTGGCGACGGCCGCAGGCGGTGCCGGCGTATCGCGATACGCCGGCTGCAGCGGATTGCTCCACAGCGCGTGCTTGATGTCGGTCAACAACAATTCCTGGTGCTGCTGCTCGTGCTGGATGCCGAGCTGCACGATGGTGCAAGCCTGCGCCTCCAACACCCCGTCACGCAGGCGCTGCTGCATCTGCGCATCGACTGCGGCCCGGTAGTCGCGCACCTGCTGCAACGACGGCCGCGACAACACTCCGCGACGCGCGCGGGCGTGCATCGGGCCCACGCTCTGGTAGTAGCTGTTGAACAGGAAATCCCAGGCCGGGTCGAACACACGGTAGGCCGGATCGGCCTGCAGCACGAAGCGTTCGAAAAACCAGGTGGTGTGCGCCAGATGCCACTTGCTGGGGCTGGCGTCGGGCATGCTCTGCACCATTGCGTCTTCAGCGCTCAGGGGTGCGGCGAGGCGATCGCTCAGCGCGCGGGTCTGCGCGTAGCGTTCCAGCAGCGTCAGCTGCTGTTGCTGGTGGTGGCCCAGCAGAGATGAGAGTGCAGACATCGCCATATGCTTGAGGAGCGCCTGTGAACGCGCCGTGTCGGCAGCGTGGCAGCCAGCGGTAAGCTGTCGCCATGCCTTCTTTTTCTCTGTCCAGCCTGCTCCCCGCGCCCGTCGAATGGGAACACCGCCAGCAGGCATTTGCGTTACCTGCCGACATCACCTATCTGGATGCCGCCTCGCGCGGCCCGCTGCTGCGCGCGGTGCAAGCGGTCGCGCATCAGGCGGTGGATGCGCTGGCCACCCCGTGGCAGCTGCCGTTCGATGCCTGGCTGCAGGACATCGAGCATTTGCGCATGCTCGCTGCAGGCCTGTTTGACGCCGATGCCGACGGCGTGGCGATGCTGCCCTCGGCCGCGCACGGCCTGGCGACTGCCGCACGCAACCTGCCGCTGCAACGCGGCGAGGCGGTGCTGCTGCTGGAAGGCCAGTTCCCTTCCAACCTGCTGATCTGGCAACGCCGCTGTGCCGAGGTGGGTGCGCACATCGTGGCGGTGTCCACGGCCGGTGGCGATGCCTTGACCGCAGCGGTGCTGCAGGCCATTGCCCAGACACCGGCCTTGCGCATCGTCACCTTGCCGCATGCGTACTGGCTGGATGGACGACAGCTCGATCTGGACCGCATCAGCGCCGCGGTGCACGCACGCGGTGCGGCGCTGGTGCTGGATCTGAGCCAGAGCCTGGGCGTGCTGCCGACCGACCTGCCGCGCTGGCGGCCGGATTTCGTGGTCAGCGTCGGCCACAAATGGCTGCTGGGCCCGATGGGGCTGGCCTGGCTGTGGGTGGCCCCGCAATGGCGGGTGCACGGCGTGCCGATCGAAGAACACTGGATCGGCCGCGATGCCGGCAGCAGCTGGGAATTTCCGGTCGCCCAGGCGCCGTCCTATCGCAGCGGTGCGCGCCGGTTCGATGCCGGCGGCGTTGCCGATCCAATGAGGATTGCGATGGCGACGGTGGCCTTGCAGCAGGTCGCTGCCTGGCGACCGGCGCACATCGCGCAGGCGCTGGGCGCGCTCACCGCACGCTGGGATGCGGCGCTGCAGGCACGCGGTCTGGGCAGCTGGTGCACGCCGGCCCACGCGGCGCATCTGACCGCGTTGCAGCCGCCAGCCAATCAGCTGGATGCGGTGGCGGCGGCGTTCGGCGCACGCGGGGCGATCTGTACACGCCGGCACGGACGTTTGCGTATCGCACCGCACCTCAATGTCACCGAGGATGCGCTCTCAGCCCTGATCGCAGCGCTGCCAACCGCCTAACCGTAGGAGCGGACCAGGCCGCGACGGGGCGTTACCGGCTAAGCCACATCGCGGCCTGGTCCGCTCCTACGGGCTCAGCCGCGCTGGCGGATGCGCAGCCCACGCGGGGTGACCCAGCGCTCCAGGCCTTCGAACAGCGCCTGCACGATCAGTGCGAGCACCGCCGCAGGAATCGCGCCTTCCAGGATCAAGCCGATGTCGTCCAGGCGGATGCCGGTGAGGATCGGTTGGCCGTAGCCGCCTGCGCCGATCAACGCGCCCAGCGTGGCGGTGCCCACGTTGATCACCGCCGCGGTCTGGATGCCGGCCACGATGGTGCGACGCGCCAGCGGCAGTTCCACCCGCCACAGGCGCGTCCATGCCGGCAGCCCGATCGCCTCGGCGGTCTGGCGCAACTCGCGCGGGATCGAGGTCAGCCCGGCATGCGTGTTGCGCACGATTGGCAGCAGGCTGTAGAGAAACAACGCGGCAATCGCCGGTTTGGCGCCGATGCCGAACAACGGAATCATGAAGACGAACACCGCCAGCGACGGCAAGGTCTGCAGCACGCCGGTCAACGACAGCACCACCTGCCCGAGCCGCGGCCGCCGGGCCGCCAGTACGCCCAGCGGCAACGCGATCAGCAAGGCGAAGCCCAACGAGATGCCGACCAGGGCCAGATGCTCGCGCGTATGCCGCAGCAAACGCGCCACACGCGAGTCGGCTGCCGATGCCGGCGCAACGCCCAGCCACTGCGCAGCCACCGCCGCCTCGGACTGACGCTCCAGCTTCACCTGTGCGTTGAGCCGCTGCATGGTCGCCTCGTCGATGCGCCCATGCAGCCCCTGCAATGCCTTGAGCATCGCCGGTGAGCGCTGCGCCAGGTCCTTGCGATACAGGAACACCGCCTGGTAATCGGGAAAGTAATGGCGGTCGTCGCGCAGCACCTGCAGCCGGTAATACGGAATTTCCGCATCGGTGCTGTACAGATCGGTGACCTCGATCGCTCCGCTCTGCAGCGCGCGATAGGCCAGATCGTGATCCAGCCCGGTCGCGGTCTGCGGCAGTGCATAGGCGACGCGCACGCCCGGCCAGCCATCGGCGCGCTGCATGAATTCGTTGCTCAGCCCGATCTTGAGCGATGGATGCCGTGCCAGATCCGACATCGATGCGATGCCAAGCGCCTGCGCGCGCTCGACGCGCATGCCGAAGGCATAGGTGTTCTGGAAGCCGAGCGAGTCGGTCATCGCCAGCCCGCGCGCATCCAGTGCGGCGCGCAGTTCGGCCTGGCTGGCCTTGGGCAGCTGCAGCAGTTCCTGCGCCAGCGTGCCGGTGTATTCGGCGTACGCATCGATCTGCCCGGTTTCCAGCGCGCGCCACAGGATGCGCGTGCCACCGAGCTGCGCGCGGTGTTGCACGTCCACGCCGTCGCGCTGCCCGGCGGCGGTGGCGATCTCGCCCAGCAGCACGGCCTCGGTGAAGTTCTTCGAGCCGATCGTCACCTGCGCGGCCTGCGCACCGACGCTGGCGATCAGCAGGGCAACGGCCAGCAGCACGCGCGCGATCATGCGGCGTCGCCGATGCTGCGCTGCGCAGTGAGAAAGCGCTGCACGAACGGATCGGCCGGCTGTTCCAGCAGGCTGCGTGCACTGCCCTGCTGCACCACCTGGCCGGCCCGCATCAGCACCAGGGTGTCGGCCAGGTAGGCGGCTTCGGCAACGTCGTGGGTCACCAGCACCACGGTCTTGCCGAGCTGGGCGAACAGCGCGCGCATCTGCGCCTGCAGGTCGTAACGCACGATCGGGTCGAGCGCGCCCAGCGGCTCGTCCAGCAGCAGGGCCGGTGGATCCAGCATCAGCGCACGGATCAAGCCCACGCGCTGGCGTTGACCGCCGGACAGCTCGGCCGGATAACGCGCCAGCAGCTCCGGCGGCAGCTGGCAGAGCGCGCACAAGGTTTGCAGGCGTTGGTCGATGCGCTGCCGCGTCCAGCCCAGCGTCTGCGCCAGCAACGCCACGTTGCTGCGTGCATCCAGATGCGGGAACAGCCCGCCCTCTTGAATCACATAGCCGATGCGCTGGCGCTGCGCCTGCAGGCCGGCGCGTTGCAGCGGCGCGCCATCGAAGGCGACCGTGCCGCTGTCCGGCCACTCCAGCCCGACCAGCATCCGCAACACCGTGGACTTGCCGGCGCCGCTGGGGCCGATCAAGGCGGTGGTGATGCCGCTGGCGAACTGCAGGGAGACGGAGTCGAGGGCGATGGCCTGGCCGTAGCGCCGGCTGACCTGGTCGAGAGTGAACATGCGCTCGAGCTTGCCGAACGCAGCGTCAGACGCGCGCGAAGGTAGGCATCAGCGCGGCGGCGCCAGCAACTCGCGCGCGCTCAGATAGCCGTCGCCGTTGGCATCCTGCCGCGCGAAGCGCTCGATCAGCGTGGCGCGATGCGCGGCGCGGGTAACCGGCTTGCCGCGCCGGCCAGGCAGTTCATCGCCCTGCAGCACGCCGTCATGGTCCAGGTCGCGCTGCTCGAAGGCATAGCTCATCCAGGCCAGATATTCGTCGCGGCTGACCCGGCCATCGCCGTCGGTATCCATGCGTTGCAGATACTGCTGGCTGTCCTGCACCTGGGCCTGCGCCTGCGCAAGAAAAGCCGGAGCGCATACGGCACCCGCCAGCAGCAGGCCGCGCGCGACCAAGCCATGCGATCCATGCACACGCACAGCAGTGCGCGTGCCGCAATGCTTACGACCCACTCAGCGCATAACCCTTCAGCCGCGCCGCATAAGCCTGTAGGGCGGCATTGCCGCTGGCTTCGGCCTCATGACACCACTGCTGCAGGTGCTTGAGCCGTTCGGATGCATCGTGGCTGCGCGCCTCCAGCACCGCAGTCAGGCGTGCGCGGTACTCGACCAGCGTGCGCATGCGCGGGCGCTCGGCCACCCAGTGCTGCAGTTGCGCGCGCGCATCGGGCTTGAGCCAACGCCCGTCATCGACCAGGCCCTTGCGCAGCCGCCGCGGCAACAGCTGCCGCAGCTTGGCGCCGGTGGCCGCGGCCTCTTCGCGCAGCGCCGGGGTGAACACATTGCGCTGGTAATCGGTCATCGCCTGGAAGCGATGCGAGAGCAGGGCCTTGAGCGTGTCGGCATCGGGCACGGCGATGTTGGGGCGGATGTCCAGCGACGGAGCCACCCGCAGCACCTTGGCCAGACCGATCGCCTGCAGCCCGCGAATGGCGACCCAGCCGATATCCAGCTCCCAGCGCCGCATCGAAAACCGCGCCGAGCTTGGGAACGCATGGTGGTTGTTGTGCAGTTCTTCGCCACCGATCCACAGCGCCCACGGCGTCAGGTTGGTGGAGGTGTCGGCCGACTCGAAATTGCGATAGCCCCACCAGTGGCCCAGGCCGTTGACCACGCCGGCGGCCCAGAACGGAATCCACGCCATCTGGATCGCCCACAGCGCGATGCCGGGCAAACCGAACAGCACCGCGTTGATCACCAGCAACGCGATCGGGCCGGCATTGGCATGCGGGGTGTACAGATGCCGCTCGATCCAATCGGTGGGCGCGCCCTTGCCGTATTGCTCGATGTCAGCACGCTGCGCGCGTGCTTCGCGGTACAGCTCCACGCCACGCCAGAACACCTGGCTGATGCCCTTGGTCTGCGGGCTGTGCGGGTCTTCCTCGGTCTCGACCTTGGCGTGATGCTTGCGATGGATCGCCACCCATTCGCGGGTGATCATCGAGGTGGTAAGCCAGGTCCAGAAGCGGAAGAAGTGCGCCACCACCGGATGGAAGTCCACACCGCGATGGGCCTGGCTGCGATGCAGGTACAAGGTCACCGCGAAGATGGTCAGCTGGGTGAACACCAGCAGCACCGCCAGCATGCCCCATACGCCCAGCCCGGCCACGCCGGAAGTCAGAAGGTCGATGATCGGGTCGGACAACATCGGCATTTCCACAGCGGCGCCATCGGGTTGGGTCGATGGAGACATGATGGGGGCGATGGCGGCAAACTTCACCCTTCGCATGCGTAGGGTGCGCCCTACATTTCTAAAGCGGTTCACACGCTCCCCTTCCCCACTGCGCCTGATGTCACCCGTATGACGGTTACTGCCGAAATGTCCACCGATCCTGCTGCTGTTGCCAACGCCATCCCGTTGATCGAGCTCGACCAGGCCAGCGTGATGCGCGGCCAGGTGCGCGTGCTGCATGCGCTCAGCCTGCGCATTGCGCTGGGGCAGCACACCGCCATCCTCGGCCCCAATGGCTGCGGCAAGTCCTCCTTCATCAAGCTGATCACCCGCGAGCTGTATCCGCTGGTGCGCGCCGACGGCCAGGCGGCGGTGAAAGTGCTCGGGCAGGTGCGCTGGCAGGTGGATCGCCTGCGCTCGCAGCTGGGCATCGTCACCGGCGACCTCAGCGTCAACCTGGCCGACATGCCGGGGCTGGATGTGGAAAGCGCGGTGCTGTCCGGTTTCTTCGCCAGCTATGTGGTGCCACCGCATCGGGAGATCAGCGACGACATGCGCGCGCGGGCACGGGAGGCCTTGGCCCTGGCGCGCGCGCTGCCGTTGCTGGACCGGCAATTTGCCGAACTGTCGGCCGGCGAAACCCGCCGCGTGCTGATCGCGCGCGCACTGGTCAACCGCCCGCAGGCGCTGCTGCTGGACGAGCCGTCCACCGGCCTGGACCTGGTGGCGCGACAGCACCTGCTCGACACCATGCGTCACCTGGCCCGGCAAGGCATCACGCTGATCCTGGTGACCCATCACATCGAGGAAATCGTGCCGGAGATCGCGCGGGTGATCCTGCTGCGTGCCGGCACCGTCGTGGCCGATGGTCCGCGCGATGCGCTGCTCACCGACGCCAGCCTGTCGGACGTGTTCGGCGGCCCGGTGCGGGTGCAGCGCGACGGCGAGCGCTATTGGGCGACGGTGGGCGAGTAAGCGCCCCCCGCCCCGCCGTGCGCGCAGGCCGAGGGGCTTGCGCAAGCTGCGCGACGACAGCCGGCGGCCACGCGCTCCTTACAGCCCACAACCGCGCCCAACCGCACCTTCCGGGCATGACCTTGGACACGGGACGCCGTCACCGCGGCTGCGCTTAGACTCGGCGCACGCACAGACAGGAGTCGTCCCGATGGCCCAGTGGTATTTCCATGTTCCCGGACAGGCCGATCGCATCGGCCCGCTCGACGATGCCAGCGCCCGCGCATATGCCCAGCGCCAGCCCGACGCGCTGGCCTGGCGCGACGGACTCGATGGCTGGACGCCGGCCCGCCAGCTGGCCGAGCTGCAGGGCGGCAGCGGCCTGCCGCCACCGCTGACCGGCGCGGCCGGGCGCGCCGACGAGATCGACTACCGCATCGTCGGCAACGACATGCAGTTCGTCGAGGTCGAGCTGGACCCGGGCGAAAGCGCCATCGCCGAGGCCGGCGCGCTGATGTACAAGGACGCCGCGGTGCAGATGGACACCGTGTTCGGCGACGGCTCGCATGCCGGCCAGAGCGGCGGCGGCGGGCTGATGGGCAAGCTGCTGTCGGCCGGCAAACGCGTGGTCACCGGCGAGAGCATGTTCACCACCGTGTTCACCCATGCCGGCAGCGGCAAGGCCAGGGTCGCATTCGCCGCGCCCTATCCGGGCACGGTGCTGGCGCTGCGCCTGTCCGAGCATGGCGGGCAACTGATCTGCCAGAAGGACAGCTTCCTGGCCGGCGCGCGCGGCGTGTCGCTGGGGATCGCGTTTCAACGCAAGATCCTCACCGGCCTGTTCGGCGGCGAGGGCTTCATCATGCAGAAGCTCGAAGGCGACGGCTGGGTCTTCGTGCATGCCGGCGGCACCGTGGTGGAACGCGAACTCGGCCCCGGCGAACGCATCGATGTGGACACCGGCTGCGTGGTCGCCTACCACGCCGGCGTGGACATGGACGTGCGCCGCGTCGCCGGGCTGAAGAGCATGTTCTTCGGCGGCGAAGGCGTCTTCCTGGCCACCCTCACCGGCCCCGGCAAGGTGTGGCTGCAATCGCTGCCGTTCTCGCGCATGGCCGGCCGCATGCTGCAGGCCGCCCCGCAGGCCGGTGGACAGCAACGCGGCGAAGGCTCGGTGCTGGGCGGCCTGGGAAGGTTGCTGGATGGCGACAACCGGTTTTGATGGGGTGACGCGGCAGGCGGGTGTGCGGGCCCTCTTCTCCTGCCGGGAGAAGGTGGCGCGTCGCGCCGGATGAGGGGACCGGCGAAGCCTGCTGCGATCCCATGTGGCCTCGCTCCTTACCCTCCCCCGCTCCGCGCCCCCGGCCCGTGCAGGTGGCTGCGGTCATCGCCCGAACGAACCGGCTCGCCCTTCTTGCCGGGACAACGCAGTGCAACGCCTGCAAACGATGCCGTTCTGAACAATCTCCACGCACGCCAACCATCAGCGCCACCGTGACGGCACGCGTGTATTCTCCCTCGCCTTTCCCATCGACGTTTTCGCCATGACTGTGCTCCGCCGCCCACGCTCGCTTGCCCTGTTGTCCATGCTCGGTCTGCTCTCGGCCTGCGGTGGCGAGCCGCGCCCGGCAGCACCGGCGCCGGTGGTGCAGGCACCGTCTGCCGGCGCGGTCAAACCGGTGAAGATCGGGGTGGCGCTCGGTGGCGGCGCGGCCAAGGGCTTTGCGCATATCGGCGTGATCAAGATGCTCGAGGCCAACGGCTTTGCGCCGGTGGTGGTGTCGGGCACCAGCGCCGGCAGCGTGGTCGGGGCGCTGTATGCCAGCGGCATGGATGCGTTCCAGATGCAGGAAAAGGCCGTCGCGCTCGACCAGACCAGCATCCGCGATGTGCGGATCTTCTCCGGCGGTTTGGTGCAGGGCCAGAAGCTGCAGGACTACGTCAACGAACAGCTCGGCGGCAAGCCGATCGACAAGTTGCGCAAGCCGTTCGCGGCGGTCGCCACGCGGCTGGAAGACGGCGAACGCACCGTGTTCGTGCGCGGCAATGCCGGCCAGGCGGTGCGCGCGTCCAGCAGCATTCCCGGCGTATTCGAGCCGGTGACCATCGGCCAATACCACTATGTGGACGGCGGCGTGGTCAGCCCGGTGCCGGTGGATGCGGCGCGCCAGCTCGGTGCGGAATTCGTGGTGGCGGTGGATATTTCCAGCAAGGCCAGCGGCAAGAATCCCGGCGATCTGCTCGGCACCGTCAACCAGTCGATCTCGATCATGGGCCAGCGCCTGGGCGAGGCGGAACTCAAGCGTGCCGATGTGGTGATCCGCCCCAAGGTCAACGACATCGGCTCGGCCGATTTCAACCAGCGTGGCGCCGCCATCCTGGAAGGCGAGCGTGCCGCGATGGCGGCGATGCCGCAGATCCGCGCCAAGATCGCGCAGTTGCAGGCGCAGCGCAGCAGTGCCACCCGCACCGCCGCCGAGCAGGCTGCCGCCGCCAAGGCGGAAGCGTATCGGCGCTGCCTGCAAGAGCGCTCGCGCTGGCAGAAGCTGCGCGGCAAGGACGAGGCTTGCGTGGCGCCGTGAGATGGAGGCGGTGCGAGGCAATACGCAGCTGATGCGGGCACCGCGCGAGGTCCTGCGGAGCTGAGCGGGCGTGGGCGCCTGTTCCGAGACGCGCGCATTTAAAGCCGATGCGTAGGGCGACTGCGTTGTTGATGCCTTGTGTTGATGCACCGAGGGTGTGCCGGACAAGGTCGCGGCCTGGGCGGCGGTTCTTTTCGGGTGCGCTGAGATGTGCCGCGGAGGGGGTCGCGGCCTAGGCCGCTCCTAAGACGGTGTGGCATTTTTTTCAGGTGCGCTGAGGCGGGATCGGGTCGCGGCCGGGTCCGCTCCTACGATGGCGGGGCGGTCTTTGGTGTATTGGGTAACGTCGGCACGGCCAGCACCGCTCCTGTAGGAGCGGCCCTGGCCGCGATGCCTTACCGGTAACACATCCGCTTCATCGGCAATGCCTCAATAGCGCCAACGCAACGACACGCTGACAAACCGCGGCTCGCCGTAGTTCTGGTAATCCAGGTTGGCCCAGTAGGTCTTGTCGAAGGCGTTGCGTACCGCCAGCGTGGCGGTCCATTGCTCGCTGATGCGGTAGTTGGCGTTGAAATGCACCAGTGCATACGGGTTCTGCACCACGGTCACCGGCGTGGTGGCGCCGGTGCCGTCGCCGGTGGGGCGCTCGATGTTGAAGCCGCGCACCGCGCTCTGCCAGCTGACGCCGCCGCCGATGCTCAGGCGCTCCCAGGCGCCGGGCAGGCGCAGCTGGGTGGACAGCTGCAGGTAATCCTCGGGCAGGTTGGCGTAGATCGCATCGGTGGGCGGGCGCGTCACCTTGACGTGGGTAAAGCCGGCGTTGACGGTCCAGCCTGGCAGAATTTCGCCGTTGAAATCCATTTCCCAGCCACGGCTCTTGGTGCCGTTGATGCCGATATAGGCCGAATTGCCGTCCGGCAGCGAGGATTCCGGCTGGGTCATGTCGCGCACGGCGAAGTTGTCCTGCTTGGCCTCGAACACGGCGGCGGTGGCCATCGCACGGCCGTCGAACAACTGCGCCTTGATGCCGGCTTCCAGGTTGGAGCCTTCCACCGGGGCGAGCAGGTTGTTGTCCTTGTCGCGGTAATTCTGCGGGTTGAAGATCTCGGTATAGCTGGCGTAGAGCGACACATCCGGCACGATGTCGTAGACCAGTCCCACATACGGGGTGACCTCGTCGCTCACCTCGTACCGGCCGCTGGTGCCGGTGTAGGCGCCGCTGGCGTCGAAGGCCTGGGTGCGGGTTTCCCAGGAGCTCAGGCGTGCACCGGCAATCAGCGACAGCGGGTCGGCCAGACGCAACCGGGTCGAGGCATACACGCCGCGCTGCGTGGTGCGCGCTTCGCTGCGGCGGCCGGTCCGCGCATAGGTCACTTCGGAGATATCACCATCCCAGTTGCGGATATTGGGGATGAAATAACAGCGCTCGGGCGGGCCAAAGTCGTTAGGGCAGCTCGCCCAGTCATCGGGATAGGTCTGCGCGACGCCGTAGGAGGTCGACTGCAGATCCTGCCAGCTGCCGCCGACCACCACATCGTGCTGGCGGCCGAACAACGAGAAACCGCCGGACAGGTACACGTCCACGCCATCGCGCGCGTCGCTGGTTTCGCCGGCTCCGGTGCGCAGAAAGATGCCGCTGCCATCGGCGGCCGGATAGCCGGTGCCGTACACGCGCAGGCTCTGCACATCGCCCTTGGTGTGCGCGTAGTTGACGCGCAGCAACCAATCCTCGCCGAAGCGTTGTTCCAGGTTGGCGAAGGCGGTGCTGGTCTCGCGCTGCCAGCGGCTCCACTTGGGCGCCATGTTGGTCGAGCGCGGCAGGTTGGCCGGCGAACCATCGGCGGCGAAGAACGGCACCGTGCCCCAGGTCGAGCCGATCGGGCTATTGTCCTGGCGCTGATAGCCGACGGTGAGCGTGGTGCTGTCGGTCAGGTCGCCTTCCAGCACCGCCATGCCCGACATCTTGTTGTCGTGGTACCGGTCGTAGTAGTAGTCGCGGTCCTGCCAGGCCGCAACCACGCGGCTGCGCCAGCGCCCGTCTTCGGTCAGCGGCGCATTGACATCGGCCTGCATGCGGCGGAAATCCCAGGTGCCGGCACTGACTGCGAACGAGGCATCGAACTCCTTGCCCGGGCGCTTGCGCAGCAGGTTGACCGTGGCCGAGGGAATGCCGGCGCCGGTGAGCAGGCCGTTGGCGCCGCGGATCACCTCGATGCGGTCGTAGAAGACCGTGTCGTATTCCTGGTTGGTCGCACCGCTGTAGGTAGGCAGGCCATCGACCTGGAAGTCGGTGATCTGGAAGCCGCGCGCGAAATACAGCGGGCGCTGGGTGTCGTAGAACGACACGTTGACGCCGGTGACGTTGCGCATCACATCGTCGATGCTGAACAGCGATTGCTCTTCCAGCCGCTGCAGCCCGATCACGCTCACCGATTGCGGCGTTTCCTGCAGGGTCAGCGGCAGGCGCGTGGTGGTGGCCGGCTGTGCGCGGCTCACCGCGCCGTTGACGTTGACCTGGTCCAGCGTCTTGGCGTTGCTTGCATCGGCGGCGGCACTGTCGGCACGGGCAGCGCAGGGCGTCAGCGCCAACGCGCACAGCAAGGCAGCGGACAACGTGGCCAGGGGAGCGGAAATCGCGGGCATTGGAGGGTTCTCGTCGATCGGTGCGGGACGCGCGGCGTCACCGGGCAAAAAAACGCAGGCATGCGCGGCGCGTCCCACTCGGGCGACGAGCTGGCTGGCCCTGTCGGGCTGGCGGATCGACGAGAAGACATGCCGGGCGCAGCCGGATGTTACGCAAATGTAAATCGTTATCGTTTGAGAGGCAAGTCACAGTGCACGTGTGCCTGCCTCACAGCTCGCCGGATCAGCCCAGATGCGAGAGCGGCAGGCCTTCCGGTGCCTTCACCGTGCGCAGCACGAAGCTGGAATTGACGTCGGACACGCCGGTCGCATTGAGCAGGCGGTCGAGCAGGAAGCGCGAGAAATGCTCCAGGTCGCGCACCTGCACCTGCAGCAGGTAATCCATGTCGCCAGTGAGCGCCCAGCAGGCCACCACCTCGTCCCAGCCGCGCACGCCGTCGGCAAAATGTTCGATATCGGCCTGGCCGTGCTGCTCCAGCTGCACCCGCACGAAGGCCTGCAGCCCCAGCCCCAGCGCCTTGGCATCCAGGCGTGCGCCGTAGCCGGCGATGATGCCGGCCGCCTCCAACCGCTGGGTGCGGCGCAGGCAGGCCGAGGCCGACAGATTGACCTGCACCGCCAGCTCCGCATTGCTGCTGCGGCCCTGCGTCTGCAGCAGGGCGAGCAGGCGCAGATCGGTGCGGTCCAGGGCGATTGGCTGGTCCATATGTTGCGCAGCAGCAGAGGATGACGCACGAATCTTGCGCCTGGAAGCATCGGACACGCAAGATTCGCAATCCCGTTGCGCGACCATCCGGCTAAGGTAAAGCGCTGATCATCGGGAACCGCCGCCGCATGAACATCGCACCGCAACGCGTCGAGAATCAGCTCACCGACAAGGGCTATGTGCCGGTCTACACCACCGCCGTGGTCGAGCAGCCGTGGGATGGCTACAGCGCCGACGACCACGCCACCTGGGGCACCCTGTATCGCCGCCAGCGCGCGCTGCTGGTCGACCGCGCCTGCGACGAGTTCCTGCAGGCGCAGGATGCGATGGGCATGGGCGAGACCCATATTCCGCGTTTCGATGCGCTCAATGCGGTACTGCAGGCAGCCACCGGCTGGACCCTGGTCGGCGTGCAGGGCCTGCTGCCGGAGCTGGATTTCTTCGAGCACCTGGCCAACAAGCGCTTCCCGGTGACATGGTGGATCCGCCGCCCCGATCAGATCGACTACATCGCCGAACCGGACCTGTTCCATGACCTGTTTGGGCACGTGCCGCTGCTGATGAATCCGCTGTTTGCCGACTTCATGCAGGCCTATGGCCGTGGCGGGGTCAAGGCGCACGGCATCGGCGCGGACGCGCTGCAGAACCTCACCCGCCTGTACTGGTACACGGTGGAATTCGGCCTGATCGCCACGCCGCAGGGGCTGCGCATCTTTGGTGCCGGCATCGTGTCGTCGAAGGGCGAATCGCTGCATTCGCTGGAATCGCCGGCGCCCAACCGGATCGGCTTCGACCTGCGACGCATCATGCGCACGCGCTACCGCATCGACAGCTTCCAGAAGACCTACTTCGTCATCGACAGCTTTGCGCAGTTGATGAGTGCCACCGCGCCGGATTTCACCCCGATCTATGCCGATCTTGCGCAGCAGGCGCAGGTGCCGGCCGGCGAGGTGCTGGACACCGATCGGGTCATCCAGCGCGGCAGCGGCGAAGGCTGGAGTACAGACGGCGACGTGTGAGGCTGCACCGACTCGACACCACCGCCGAGCCGGACTATGGTCAAACCTCCCCATACCGCCTTCGCTCAATGGACCTGACGCAGCTTCGCATCCGGCGCTTGGAGCTGGACGACACCCGCCTGCTGTTCACCCTGGCCAACGGCATCCGTATCGACGAGCCGATCAAGGCGCAGCGGCTGTTGTTGAAGGCAACGCCGCCGCAGCGTGCGCAATGGCAGCTCACCGACGACGGCTTCGGAGTGAACTGGCCGGCGGTGGCGCCGCCCACGGAAGAGGGGCTGCTCAACATGCCCGAGTTGCTGTGGCGCCGCCGCAGCGCACGCGCGCAAACCAAACTGACCGCGCTGCGCGGACGCATGGATGCCTTGTCGCCGGGCGAGCGCGAGCTGGTGGCATTGGCGCGGCTGGATGCGGACATGAGCGAGAGCGGCTATGCACGCTACTTCGACCGCTGGGACGCCGCCACCCGGCGTGACGCATTGCAGGGGCTGGGCGCAATGGGCGCGGTGCAGGCGCGCCAGGCGATCGAAGGCCTGGGCACGGTATTCGAACGCCTGGAAGAAGACCCCAACCTGCTCAGCATCGAAGACATTCTCGACGCGATGAGCGAGACCGATCGCCAGCGCGTGGATGGCTGGGAAGAGGTCTACTACCGCCGCTCCGGCGAACTGGCCCGGCTGGGGCTGACCCACTACGGGGTCGACAAGGCGTAAGCACGCGTGCGTTCGCTGCCGCACAGGCGCGGGCGCTGTGCAGCGACGCCGCGGGTGTTGCCAGGCACACACCTTTGGTCGCCGTCAGCTTGCGCGCGCCGCCGCGTCCCTGGGCAGGCTCACTGGCTGCGCGGCACCCGTGGGCTACGCGGACGCCGGCCCAATGGCAGGGATAGCGTGAAGGTGCAGCCCTTGCCGATGCCGTCACTGCTGGCGACGACGCTGCCGCCGTGCACCTCGACAATCTGCCGCACCACTGCCAGGCCGATCCCCAGCCCCGCACCGTTGAATCCGATCGCGTGGTTGTCCTGCATGAACGGCTCGAAGATGCGCTGTAGCGCGTCGTCGCCGAAACCGATGCCGTTGTCGCTGACCACGATGATCGCGCGGCGTCCGTGCAGGCTCAGCTGCAGGCCGATGCGGCCGCCTTCGGGAGTGTATTTGGAGGCGTTGTCCAGCAGGTTGCGCAGCACTTGCGACAGGCGCACACCGTCGCCGCGCAGCAGGGTCGGCTGCGGCGGCAAACGCAGCGCGAACGATTGCTGGCGTGCTGTGATCAGCGGCAGACACGCCGCCGCGGCTTCTTCGATAACCGCATGCAGGTCGATGGATTGCTTGAGGATGCGCAGCTTGCCGGTGCGCACGCGCGACAGATCGAGCAGGTCGCCGATCAGGCGCGTCATGTGCTGCACCTCGTGCTCGATGATGTGCCGCATCCGCGGCAACTCCGCGCCGGGCAGGCTGTTGAGCATCGAACTGGCGACCAGGATCGGGGTCAACGGATTGCGCAATTCATGCGCGACAAAGGCCAGCATCTCGTTCTGTCGTTGCACCCCTTGCTCGGCTGCCGCATGCAACTGCTGGGCGCTCAACGCAGCCAGGATCAGGGCGCTGTTGGCCTGACGCAGCGCATCGTGCGGATCCTCCGGCAGCGGTCGCGGATCGGCAGCGGCCGGCGCCGGAGCGGCATGCGCCAGGTCCAGGGCGATGCAATCGCGGTAGAACATGAAACGCGCCGCGACGTTGCGCTTGGCGCAGTACATCGCATCGTCGGCATGCTGCAGCAGCGTCATCCCGGTCTCGCCATCGTCCGGGTACACGCTGATGCCGATACTCGCGCCCAGGTGCAGCTCGTGCTTTCCGACCAGGCAGGGCGTATCCAGGCTTTGCACCAGCTGGCGGGTGATGGTGGCGGCCGCATCGTGGCTGTCGACGCCGTCCAGCAACACCACGAATTCGTCGCCGCCATAGCGCGCCACGATGCCCGAGGGCGCCGCCGCCGCGGTGAGCCGCTGCGCGGCCAGGCGCAGGAATTCATCGCCGGTGCTGTGCCCGAACAGATCGTTGATGCGCTTGAAATCATTCAAGTCCACAAACAGCAAGGCAATCCGCGTGCTCTGGTGCTGCGCGGCGACGATGGACTGTTCCAGCCGCTCGAACAGCAGCGCGCGGTTCGGCAATTGCGTCAACGGATCGCGGTTGGCGTTGCGCGCCGCTTCGCGCAATGCGTGCGCGTGGTCGTCCAGCTTGCTGTGCGCCAGCAACGAGGACAGCACCAGCTGTTCGTTGGCGGCCTGCAGGTCGGTATGCAGCGCAGGCGGCAACTGGCTCTTCAGACTCGCCAGGTCCTGATGCAGATGCCGCAGTTGCAGCCGGACGCTGCGCGTCTGGCGCCGCAGCTCCGATAGCTCGCGCCTGGCGAGGTCCGTATCGGCGTTGCGGGGCGGCTGCTCCATGCTCATCCGCCGTCGGCGGCAGCCGGCTTGCGGGTGGACCTGCCGCTGAGCAGGCCTTCCTGCTGCAGCAACGGCGCACCGAGATGCAGACCGGCCTGGTCGATATGGAACTCGCGCAGCTCGTCCGAATGCGCGCTGGCCCGCACCTTGACCACCGCCAGGATGCGCCGCAGCCGGCTGTCCACTTCGACGTAGCGCTGCACGATGATGGCGTCGGTCATGAACGCGGTGCCGTAGGGGCTGAAGCGCAGATCGGTGTAGCGGTCCTCCAGCTCGGAGGTCATCACCACGGTCACGCCGGTGCCGGCCAGGGCCACCACCAGGCGCGACAGCGATTCGCGGAAGTCTTCGCGGAAGGTGGGCGCCAGCGCCAGCTCGAATGCGGACAGCGAATCGATCACCACGCGCGAGGCGCCGAGTCGCGCGATTTCCTGCAGCAGCAGCGCCAGGATCTCGTCGATCGACAGGTCTGGCGCGCGGCTGTCCACCACCCCGACCTGACCACCGGCGATCAGCGCCGACAGCGCCGGGATGCGCGAACGCGGGCCATGCTGCTCGAAGCGCGCCAGCACCCCGGTTTCGCCGTTGCGCACGCCTTCGATCAGGAAGGCCGCTGCCAGCAGGCTCTTGCCCGACCCGGACGGCCCGGCCACCAGCAGCGAATAGCCCTGCGGCAATCCGCCGCCGAGCATGGCATCGAGCCCGTCGATTCCCATGCCCAGACGCGGTGCCACGTGCGCCGGCAACGCGTCCTGGCGGCCGCCCACGCTGGGGATGGGGGCGAACACGCGCAGGCCTGCGCTGTCGATGCGGAAACTGTGCAAGCCCGGCAGGGACGGCCTGCCGCGCATCTTCATGACCTCCAGCTTGCGCACCATCGAATTGCGCTGCACGCTCTGGCGCAGCCAGATCAGCCCGTCGGCGACCGTGAATACCGGGTTGGCATCGGTCTCCACGAAGTACTCGCCGATCAGGAAGGTGGTGGATTGCCAGCTGGTCATCAGCATGCCCAGCTGCTGCACGAAACGCTGCAGGTTGTTGTGCACGTTGCCGTCGGCATTGCTGGCCAGCACCACCGAACGGAACGAATCCACGAACACCATCGCCGGCCGATGCGCCTGCACCTCGGCCACGATGCGCAGCAGCACCTGGTCCAGATCGCCGGCCAGGGTTTCTTCGGACAGATTGATGAAATGGATCGCGCTGTTGATCGCCTCGGCGTCGAAGAAGTCGAACTGCTGCTGGTAGCGCAGCATCTTCAACGGCGGCTCACCCAGCACGGTGAAATACAGTGCGGGACGCTCCGGCGTTGCCAGTGCGAACATCAGCTGATGCGCCAGCGTGGTCTTGCCACATCCGGGCGGGCCGGCGATGAGATTGAACGAAAACTCGGGCAATCCTCCACCCAGCACCTCGTCGAGCCCGGGTACGCCGGTCTGCAGGCAGTGGATGGCGACTTTGCTGCTCATGGAATGTCCTGCGCGGAAAATCCGCTGGAAAAAGTGACCCAGACCGAACGCAACAAGCGCTCGGTCAAGGTTGGGCCGATCATGCTGACCAGCACCGCATGGAAGGTGTGCACGAAGGCAGCGCCGCCAGCGGCGGCCGTCTCCGTACGCTGTTGACGCAGCACCACGCCGACGGTCTCGACCGCATTGCGGTCATCGGACGCCTCGACCGCAACGAAGGCCTCGTCCAACCACGGAAACTCGTCCTTGGTCAGAAACAGCGCACGCTTGAACAGCGCCGCGACACCGCGCGGTCCAAGGATGGGAGTCAGCGCATTTTCGATTTGCTGCAACATCGCCACGACGGTGGACGCGATCGTCGATGCTTCAGCACCCGCAGCGACCTGTCGTTCGAGAATCGCTACGGCTGCGGCTAGTGCAGGATGATCCATGCCTATGCGCGGGCCTGCGAGAGTGTCGGTCCACTGTATACCGTTTTCACAGTCGCAAACCGATCGCAGAGCAGGCACCTGCATGAGGCTGCTCGCTCGCGCGCCGCCCACGCTGCACGCGAAAGCGAACCCATGCCGCCTGCCCGGTTACGTGCACCAGCCAGGCTGATGCGCGGCATTGATACGTTGCTACGCAGCGCAGTGGTTTGCTGGTGCCGGCCGTATCCGAGGCCTGAGCGCGCCAGGGAACGCGGCTGCGTGCGCGATCAATTACGCGGCTTACTGGCTCCCCGCCTGCCCTGCAATGCAGCCAACCTGCAGCCTCTGATGACATCTCTGACGCACTGTCACCGCAGTGCGTCGGTGCCGACGCTGCAACGCGTGCGTTGCGCGGCGTTGGTCAGGTGCTTGCAAGCGATGCCGCGCAGACTCACAGCCGGCATTGCGCATCGTCCACATCCGCCACGCGCTCCCATTGCCAGGTGTCCACCTGCTCGCCGCGTGGCAGATAGTCCACGTCGAATTCCTTGCCGTCGCGGCGCAGGCGCAGCTTCAGGTGCTGGGTCTGATTGCCCTGGATGCCGTCCTGCGGCACCGGCCGCACGATCTCGTCGCCATTGCGTACTCCTGCCTGCGCAGCCGCAGACTCCGCCATCAGGCCGCGCACGATGCGCCTGGGTTCGGCCAGCACCGCCGGCTCGAATCCCAGCACATAGCGCCGCAATGGCTTGCTGGTCCTGCGGAAGCACGGCCCGAACGCATCCGATGCCGGCAGCGGCGCAGTTCCGGCCAGGAAGGCGTGGAAGTCCTGCACCGCCGTGTCGCCCAGCTCTGCTTTCAGCAGGGCCTCCCAATCGGCCTGGGTTGCCTCGCGCTGCTGCCCGATCTCCAGCAGCGCACGCAACAGGTCATCCAGCGAACGCCTGCCCTGCGATCGCTTGCGCAGCGCATCGTTCACCGTGGCCAGATACAACATGCCGCGGTCGTAGGCGAGCGTGCGGATGCGGGTGTCCTTCCAGAATCCCTCATCGATGCGTGCGTTCGGCAGATTTTCCAGCGCATTGGTGTAGTAACGCGCCGCGGTCATGTTGAGCGTATCCAGGAATTGCTGCGGAGTGAGCAAGCCGAATCGCAGCGGCAGCAGCGCCTCGTAAAACACCGCCGAGCCTTCGCTGAACCAGGTCGTGGACTCGGCCCCGTGCCGGGACAGGTGCGGCTGGTAGGTATGGAACATCTCATGCGACAAGGTGATCTTGATCAGGTCCAGATCGGCCCCGTCCCCTTCGCCGTAGGTGGTGACGAAGGACTGGTTCAATGCAGTTCCGCCGCCGGCGTTGACCGGGTTGTAGCGCAGGAAGATGGTGTAGGGCGCGGGCTCGGGCTGCGGAAACAGCAGCTCGAACTGGTCGTGCAGCTTGCCCACCCACGCGGACAACGCGGCCGCATCGAAGGGCGGCTGCCCCTGCCAGGCGACCGAGAACCCGTCCGCACGCGGCACCGCCGGCCAGCGTCCAACCTCCCCGGCCATGAAGAACACGCCGGACAAGCTGTTGTTGTCGATCTGCGCGACCTGCACGGTGCCTTGGCCAAACGAGCTCACCCCCTTGGCGCCGTGGGGCAGCTGTGACAGATCCCAGCGAATGGTCAGCGCGTAGCTTTGTTCTTCCGGCGGCAGCGCCAGAAACATGCTCGACAGCGCAGAAAAGGCATGGTCATCGTTGCGGAACGAAATTGGCGGTGCCGGGCCGCGCGGCGGCCGGGTCGCATTGGCCGGGACACGGTAGTGCAGGCTGAGCGGGCCGCTGAGCGCACGTGGCGCGATCCAGACGCGCAGCGGGCCCTGGTCACCGCTTTCCTGCGCCGTGGCCGCACGCCCGGCAAGCTGCACCGTCCCCTGCGCATCGGTGGCTTCGATCGCGGCGATGTGCTCGGCAGCGGTGTCCACGTTTTCCACCTGCATCGGCAGCTGCGCCACGATGCCGCCGCGCGCAACGCGGAGCATCGCCAGGCGCAGACGCACCTCCACCGTGCTCACTTCGCCCTCGACTGCGTGCGGTGCCAGCTCCAGGTCCAGCGCAACCGGAGCGGACTCTGCCGGCGCCGGGCTGGCCACTGCGCCAGTGGCCAGCGCGAGAAGTACACACAGCAGCGACCAGGGAGTTTTCATGCGCGTCGGGCGGTTGGGGATGGCCGATCATGCCGCCGGTCGAGGCCGCCTGCCAGCATGCCGAAGGTCATGCTGCGCAATACGCAGCGATGGCTGCCGGCCTGGACCGAATGACACCGTAGTACAGCGGTGGGGGCGGCGCAGTTATGGTGCCGGCAGGTGCGATGCACCGGGGCGACGGCTCAGCCTGCCGGCTTGGCGAGATAGGCCAATAGCAGCACCAGTGGTTCCTCGCCGGTCTGCTGCAAGGCGTGGGTGCTGCCCGGGCGCGTCAGCAGCGCATCGCCGGCAGTGACCTGGTACTGCTTGCCGTCCAGCGCGTACAGCCCGCGCCCGCTGACGATGTAATAGATCTCGTCCTTGTCGTGCAGATGCAGGCCGATGCCGGCGCCCTTGTGCAGCACGCGCTTGCGCAGCACGAACGGCAACTGCGGTGCGTCGGCGAAGAACGGATACGCCGTGGTCGGCCCGGCGCCGCCATGCGGGCCGGGTTGCGCGCGGGCGAGATCGCGTTCGTGCACCACCAGCGAGGGATGCGCCTGCGCCGCGCGTTGGATGGCGGTGTCGGGAGCGGCGCCGCAATCGGCATCGCGGCGCAACTGTGGCGTGAGAGCGGGTTGCAGCTGCACCCAGCCATGCACGACCAGGCACGCCACGGCGGTGGCGCCGGCGCGGCTGAAGTGGGTGCCGTCGGCTTTGCCTTGTTCGGGAACGAACAGGAAGTACGGTCTGGCCGCCTGTTCGCCAAGGGCACGGATCCAGTCGCTGGAACTGGCGTTGAGATCGATCAGGCCCACGTGTTCCTGCGCGGCGAGTTGCTGCATGGCCAGGGTGTAGCGGCCGTGGGTGTCGAGCAGCGCGCCGAAGTCGTAGAGCAGACGGGCGGCGGGCGTGATCAGGATCGGCGTGGCGCCCTTGTCGCGCGCGGTGGCGATATAGCGGCGCAGGAACTGCTGATAGTCGCCCTGCGGGTCGGTGTAGCGGGTTGGATCTTCGTGTTTGGCGTCGTTGTGGCCGAACTGGATCAACAGCACGTCGCCGGCACGGAGGTCCTTGGCGATGGCATCCAGGCGCCCTTCGGCGATGAAACTGCGGGTGCTGCGGCCGCCCTTGGCGTGGTTGCGCACCTGCCATTGCGCCGGGTCGAACCACTCCTGCAGCATCTGACCCCAGCCGGCCTGCGGCGCACGCTCGGCACCGTATTCGGCAGCGGTGGAATCGCCGGCGATGAAGATGCGGTGTGGATCGGCACGGGCGTTATTTGCGCAGAGCAGCAGCAATGCGAACAGCAGCAGACGCATGGTGGGCTCCGGTAAAAATGCTGAGTGCGCGACGCTGTTCCTTCTCCCATCGGGAGAAGGTGCCCGAAGGGCGGATGAGGGTGCGGCGGCACAGTAAATGTTGGACGGCTGTACTGTCGTCCCAAGCCTTTCAAGCCTCCCCGTTCAGGGCAGCTGTCTTCCGCCTTACCCTCACCCCAACCCCTCTCCCGGCGGGAGAGGGGCTAAAACGCAGTGGCTAATTACGCAGCTGCTGCAGTGGCTTCGGGCTTGCCCAGCACGCCGGCGACGAAGTTGCGGATCTCGGCGTCCTGCGCGTTATCGAAGAAGCACTGCTGGAAACGCTCGCCGCCCACGGCCTGCTTGATCAGCTCCGGGTCGATGGCGCGCAGGCCGTCGAGGTAGGACTTGGCGGTGGCCTGCTTGACCTGGGTCAGGATGCCGGCATTGGCGGCCTGCGATTCGCGACGCTCGGCCGGGTAGCCCATGCCGCGCTCGCCACTGAAGGCCTTTTCGAAGATGTAGCGCACGTTGATTTCCGCGCCCCAACCGTAGCCCTTGGCGAACGCCAGCGACAGCGCGTTGCCGTTGTTGACCTGGGCGAACAGGTAGGCGTCGGTCGGCTCGATGCAGTAGCCGCAGAACACGCCCGGATGCGCGTTGAGCGACATCATCGCGCCCTGGCCGGTGCCGCAGCCGGCGACGACGAAGTCCACGGCCTTGGAGTTCAGCAGCAGGCTGGCGACGATGCCCAGGTGGATGTAGGTCAGGCGGTGGTCGTTGTCGCCGTCCATGCCGACGTTGAAGACGCTGTGGCCCTGCTCGCCGGCAACGTCGTTGAGCTGCTGCAGGATCACCGGGTTCTTGCCGGCCTGACTGAACTCATTCATGAGTGCGATTTTCATGGGGATGCTCCGATTGGTTGGGGAAGTTGTGTCGACTGTGCGATTGGATTGGGTGTGCGCGCCTGGATGCGGTCTTGCTTCACTTTCAGGTGCCTTGTCGGTGAGCGATCAGGTTCTGAAGAACTTGTCAGAGCTGCGGTACGCGTCTGGTCGTGTACGTGCACCCCGACCCTCATCCGCCCTTCGGGCACCTTCTCCCGGAGGGAGAAGGAGTGACGCAATGCCCGCAGGAAAGCGCGTTTGACTCAGCGTGCCAGCCAGCCGCCGTCGACCGGGATGATGGCGCCGTTGACGTAATCCGAGGCGCTGCTGGCCAGGAACACCGCGGTGCCGCCGAGGTCGGCCGGCACGCCCCAGCGCGCGGCCGGGATGCGGTCCAGGATGGCCTTGTTGCGGTCCTGGTCGGCACGCAGCTGGGCGGTGTTGTCGGTGGCCATGTAGCCGGGCGCGATGGCATTGGTGGTCACGCCCTTGCTGGCCCATTCGTTGGCCAGCAGGCGGGTGATGCCGGCGATGCCGGACTTGCTGGCGGTGTAGGACGGCACGCGGATGCCGCCCTGGAACGACAGCATCGAGGCGATGTTGATGATCTTGCCGCTGCCCTGGGCGATGAAATGGCGGCCGGCGGCCTGCGCCATGAAGAAGGCCGATTTCAGATTGACGTTCATCACGTCGTCCCAATCCTGCTCGCTGAAATCCACCGCGTCGGTGCGGCGGATCAGGCCAGCGTTGTTGACCAGGATGTCCAGGCGACCCAGGCCGTCCAGCGTTTCCTTGAGGATGCGCTCGACCGGTTCGACGCTGATCAGGTTGGCCTGGATGGCGACGAAGCGGCGGCCCAGTCCCTTGACCAGTTCCTCGGTCTCGGTCGGCGCCTGGATGCCGGCGGCGGCGATGTCGGCGCCGGCCTGCGCCAGTGCCAGCGCGATGCCCTGGCCCAAGCCAGTGTTGGCACCGGTGACCAGTGCGACCTTGCCTTCGAGACTGAACGGATTGCTCATTACCTTATCGCTCCTGCTGGGTGTGCCACGTTGGATGAGTGCGTGCGTCCGCGCGATGCGCGGCCGCTGGCATGGGGTGGAACTGGCGCGTCGATGGCGCTAGCGCATCGACGCGGTGAGTGCGGTGCTGGCCGGCACGCATGGCCTTACTTGAGCTGGCAGATGTCCAGCACGTGCATGTCGGTGTAATCCAGGTTTTCGCCGCCCATCGCCCAGATGAAGGCGTAATTGCTGGTGCCGGCGCCCATGTGGATGGACCACGGCGGCGACACCACCGCTTCGTTGTTCTGGATCACGATGTGGCGCTGCGCGTCCGGCTCGCCCATGAAGTGATAGACGCGGTCGTTGGCGCCGAGATCGAAGTAGAAATACACCTCGCTGCGGCGGTCGTGCAGATGCGGCGGCATGGTGTTCCAGACGCTGCCCGGCTTGAGCACGGTCAGGCCCAGCAACAGCTGCGAGGACTGGCAGGTGGTCGGCACGATGTACTGGTAGATGGTGCGCTCGTTGCTGGTTTCCAGCGCGCCGCGCTCCAGCGCCACGGCATCCTTGATCGACAGTTGCTTGGTCTCGAAACGCGCATGCGCCGGTGTCGAGGCCAGATAGAACCTGGCCGGGTTGGCGGCATCGTCCGAGGCGAAGCTGACATCGGTGCTGCCCATCGCCACGTACAGGCCGTCCTTCGGCCCGAGCGTGTAGACGGTGCCGTCCACGGTCACGCTGCCGGTGCCGGCGCCGACATTGAGGATGCCCAGCTCGCGGCGCTCCAGGAACGGATGGCCGGCGGCAGACGCCGGTTCGGTCTGCCTGGGCAGTTCCAGCGTGGTGCCGAGCGGTGCTGCGCCACCGAGCACGAAGCGCTCGTAGTGGGTGTATTTGAGCGTGACCGCATCGTCGACGAACAGGCCATCGAGCAGATAGAGCTCGCGCAGGTCGTCGTTGCTGGCGCCCTTGATGGCGTCGGGATGGGTGGCGTAGTGGGTCTTGCAGTACAGGGACATGCGCGATCTCCGGTGCCAAGCGCGGGGGGATTGGCTTG
The DNA here is from genome assembly GCF_056725285.1 of Xanthomonas sp. NCPPB 1826. Taxonomy (NCBI): domain Bacteria; kingdom Pseudomonadati; phylum Pseudomonadota; class Gammaproteobacteria; order Lysobacterales; family Lysobacteraceae; genus Xanthomonas; species Xanthomonas sp. NCPPB 1826. Next base: position 223,190 of record NZ_CM161521.1, on the reverse strand, counting down.
CACCAGGCCATTCTACCGGCTCTGGTTAACCGGTGTCATTGCGCAGTGCACGATAGCCGCATGGCGGTGCGCCGGCCTCGCCCTTCTCCCGTCGGGAGAAGGGGCGCGTAGCGCCGGATGGGGGTACGAGGCTGCGCGCGCTCCCTAGTGGGAGGGGCTTGACGCGCTCAATCTTCCGGCGGTTGGCAGGAGTCGCGCACGATCAGGTGCGGGCGCACGCTGGCGGTGGGCAGTTGCGGGGCGTTGTCGGGCTGGATCAGCATCGCCGCGGCGGTGCGGCCGGTGTCGCGGGTGTGGCGGCGCACCGAGGTCAGCGGCGGCCACAGGCGCGAGGCCAGCGAGCTGTCGTCGTAGCCGATCACCGACAGCTGGCGCGGGATGCTGATGCCGGCGCGCAGCGCGACCTTGTAGATACCGGCGGCCATTTCGTCGTTACCGGTGAAGATGGCGGTGGGGCGCTTCTTGCCCAGCAGCAGCTTTTCGGCCGCGGCCACGCCCGATTCGAAGGTGTAGCCGGCTTCGACGATGCGCTCGGGCGGCAGTTCGATGCCGCGCCGGGTCAGCGCGTCGGCAAAGCCGGAGGTGCGCTCGATCGAGGAACGGTAGGCACTGGGGCCGGTGACCAGGGCGATGTCGCGGTGGCCGAGCGAGAGCAGGTAGTCGGCAGCCTCGGCGGCGCCGTCGCGGTCGTGGGTGATCACCGTCTGCGAGGTGGTGTCCAGCGCCACCGAGGCGATGCGGGTGTAGCGGCAGCCGATCTCGGCCAGCATGTCGGCCAGCGCCTGGTCCTCGGAGGCGCGCGGCACCAGGATCACGCCGTGCAGCTTCTGCGCCTGGGCGAAGCGGCGCACGCCTTCGATGTAGCCGGGGCTGCGGCTGTCGCAGGGGTGCACCACCAGCTCGAAGCTGGAGCCGCGCAGCGCGTCCAGCGCGCCGTACTGCATGTCCACGATGTACTGCGCGGTGGGGTTGTCGTAGACCATGCCGATCAGGAACGAGCGCCGGAACGCCAGCCCCCGTGCGAGCGGGTCGGGCGCGTAGCCGACCTCGCGCATCAGCGCCTCGACCTTTTCGCGGGTGTCCTGCCGCACCAGCGGCGAGTTGTTGATGATCCGCGACACGGTCTTCTTGGACACGCCCGACATCCGCGCGATGTCGTTGATCGTGGCTACCTTGCCCTTCGGCAGGCCGGGCATTCCCTCTTCAGGCATCTTGCGGGCGGGCATAGCGGTCAACCAGTGAAGTTGATTGGATTCTACCGGCCAGACGGCCGGCAGACCTGAGCGAAGCCTGCCGCCACCCCGGACCCGCCGTGCAGGACACGCCGCAGCCGGCAGCGCGGCGGCATGCCCGGCGATGCAGAACGGTCAGTCCAGGGCGCGGTAGCGGAAGTTGCGGAACTCCACCTGGCCCTGCCCGGCGGCATACAGCGCCGGTTTCAGTGCCAGGAACTTGCCGGCCACGTTGTGGTGGTAGCCGGACACTTCCATCTGCACCGGGTACTTGGTCCAGGTGGTGCCGTCGGTGCTGCTGTGGATGGTGACGATGTGGCGGTTGTTGGTGACCCGCAGCCACAGGGTGCCACCGGTCGCACTGGGGGCCAGCGTGCCGGGGCGCTCCTCGCCGTAGCGGTGCATGACGAAGTTCTCGCCATTGCTGCCCACGCCGGCATAGAGCTTGTCGCTGTAGAACAGCAGCGCCCCGCCCTGCCCGCCCGGTGCCACGGTCATCTGCACCTCGAACTGGTAGGCCTGGTCGGTGGCGATCACCGTCAGCGGCGAGGCGTTGCGCGGGGCGCTGCCCTTGCCCTGCAGGCGCAACACGCCATCGCCGACCTGCAGGCGCTTGGCCTCGTCGGCGGCGGGGTTGAAGAACGCCCACTGCGGGCCCAGCGTGCTGGCGCGGAAGTCGTCCGACAGCGCCAGCCCATGCGGCAAGGCCTGCCCGCTGGGCTTTTTCAGCGGCGTGCCCAGGTCGCCGCCCTTGGCGACGAACCAGCCGTCCGGGGTCCACTCGATCGGGTCCAGCAAGGCCTGCCGGCCCAGGGTCCGGTAGCCGTGTTCGTAGCCGTGGTAGAGCATCCACCAGCGCTGGTCGGTGCCTTCCACCAGCGTGGCGTGGCCGCGCGACCACCACGGCTCGTCGGCGCTTTTGGTGCGGGTGATCGGGTTGTTGGGCGCGTTCTGCCAGGGGCCGTGGATCGAGCGCGAACGCGCGGTGATGACCATGTGCCCGGTCGGCGGGCCGGCGGTGCCGCCGACGGCGGTGGTCATGTAGTACCAGCCGTTGTGGCGGGTGATCTTGGGGCCTTCCTGCGCGTAGCCTTCCACGTCCCAGCTTTCCGGGTATTTCCAGCCGTCATAGACATGCTTGGGCGTGCCGACCACCTTGAGCCCGTCGTCGGACAGCTGCACGTAATCGCCGCCGCTCAGGAACAGATAGCGCTTGCCGTCCTCGCCCACCGCATGGCCGGGGTCGATGTACTTGCCCAGGCCGATGTCGATCGGCGCGCTCCACGGGCCCTTGATGTTGTCGGCCCAGACCACGAAGTTGCTGCGCTCGCCCTGGTCGCCACGGCGCGCCGGGAAGTAGATGTAGTAGCGCTTGCCGTACTTGATCAGGTCCGGCGCCCAGATCGCGCCGACGTTCTGGGTGATGGCATGGCCCAGCGGCTGCCAGTTGACCAGATCGCGCGAATGCCAGATCGGCAGGCCCGGGTAAGCATCGAACGAGGACAGCGTGAGGTAGTAGTCCTGCCCGTCCTTGAGCACCGACGGGTCGGGGTGATCGCCAGCCAGCACCGGGTTGAGGAAGGTTCCATTGCCCTGGTCGGCGATGCGCTGGTGTTCGAGGCCGCGCTTCCAGTCGGCCGCGGCAGCGAGCCCGGCACACAGCAGCAGGCCGCCGGCCAGCAGCCAACGCAAACGGTTTGAAGCGATACGCACACGCATGCTTGCTCCTAGTCCCCGCACGGCGGGGCGATACGGCGGCCAGCGCCTGGAGCGTCGGCCGCCTGGATGAAGGCGGAACTACCTGCCAGCGGCGACGCCGGGCAGCGCGCCGGTAACGTCGGCAGGCGTTTGTCGGGCGAGCCGCGGCGTGCGGACATCGCATCGCACGCGCCGTGCAGGCCGCTGCCACGCATCGACCACGCCCACCTGACGGACGCAGTCGGGATCGCGGGCACTTACGCGCGCAGCGCGCGTGGCAGCCACAGCGACAGTTCGGGGAAGAACGCCACGATCAGCAGCACACCCAGGGCCGCCAGCCAGAACGGCCAGATGGTGCGCATGCTCTGGGCGATGGTGATCTGCCCGATCGAGGTACCGATGAACAGCACCGAGCCGATCGGCGGGGTGATCAGGCCGATGCCGCCGGCCAGCACCATCACCAGACCGAAGTGGATCGGGTCGATGCCGTAGGCCTTGACCACCGGCAGGAAGATCGGCGTGCAGATCAGGATCTTCGGCGCCAGGTCCATGAACATGCCCAGCAGCAACAGCATCACCACGATCATCAGCAGCACCGTGTTCTTGCTGTCGGCAATGGCCTGCAGGAACTTCACCGCCGCCGCCGGCACCTGCAGGTAGGCCAGCAACCAGCCGAACACCGCCGCAGTGGCGATCACGAACAGGATCACGCCGGTGGTGCGCGCCGCGTGCGTCACCGCGGCGAAGAACTCGGCCCACCGCAGCTGCCGATACAGCAGCGCGGTGACGATCAAGGCGTACACCACCGCGATCGCCGCGCTCTCCACCGCGGTGAAGATGCCGGCACGGATACCGATGAAGATCAACGCCACCAGGCCCAGGCCCGGCAACGCGCCGATCAGGCGCAGCGCCACTGCGCGCCAGCCGGGGAACGGCTCGGTGCCGTAGCCGCGATGGCGCGCCACCGCATAACCGGTGACCATCATCGCCGCGGTCATCAGCAGCGCCGGGAAGATACCGGCCGCGAACAGATCGGCGATCGACAGCCCGCCACCGGCCGCGGCAGAGAACAGGATCAGGTTATGCGAGGGCGGCACCAGCAACGCCACCAGCGCGGCGGTCATGCTCACGTTGACCGCATAGTCGCGGTCGTAACCACGCTTGATCATCTGCGGGATCATGGTGCCACCGACCGCCGAGACGTCGGCGATCGCCGAACCGGACACGCCGCCGAAGAACAGCGATGACAGCACGCTGACCTGGCCCAGGCCGCCACGCACGCGCCCCACCAGCGAGGAGGCCAACGCGATCAGGCGTTCGGAGATACCGCCGCGCAGCATCAGCTCGCCAGCGAAGATAAACAGCGGGATGGCGATCAACGAGGCCGAGCCGCTGCCGGCGGAAATCTGCTGCACCAGCACCACCGTGGGCAGGTCCAGATACAGCAGCGTGGCCAGAGCGGCCGCGCCCAGTGCATACGCCACCGGCACGCCGATCAGCAGCAGCACCACGAAGGTTCCCAACAACATCGCAATGCCCATCAGCGCACTCCTCCGGCCTGGATCGGGCGCAGCACACGCCACAGCTTGTACAAGGCAAAGATCACCATGAGCGCACCGCCGATCGACAGCGGCAGGTAGTTGATGCTCTGCGGCATCTGCGCGCCGGCCATCTTGATATCCAGGCCATCGAGCAGCAGCGCCGCGCTCCACCACGCCAGCACCGCACCGATGGACATGATCATCAACGGGCGGATCAGGTCGAACACCCTGCGCACCAGCGGCGGCACGTGTTCGCCCAGCAGGTAGAAGCCGAAGTGGCGGTTGGTATGCACGCCGGCGGCCGCGCCCAGGCTCAGGGCGGTGCTGAGCAACAGCAGCGTCACCGGCTCGGTCCAGCTGGGCGAGTCGTTGAGCACGTAGCGGGTGAACACCTGCCAGCCCTGCACGACCACCAGGCCCAGCAGCGCGATGGATGCCACGCCAACGGCGGTATCGGAAACGCGGTCCAGCGCGCGCTGCAACGGCGCGACCGGGACGGCGACGGTCTCGGGTTCGGTCATCGGGTCACCTCTATGCAAAATCGCGGATGCGGCGGTACAGCGCTTCGATCTCCGGCTGCTTGCGGTATTCGGCCAGCAGCGGCGCGGCGGCGGCGCGGAACGCCGGCATGTCGACCTGATTGAGCTTGACGCCGTAATCGATCACCTGCTTGCGCGCCACGGTCTCCGAGGCATCCCACAGATTGCGCATTACCGGTACCGAGGCGCGTGCCAGTTCCACCACCAGGGCGCGATCGTCCGGGCGCAGCGATTCGAAACTTTGCCGCGACATCACCAGGATGTCCGGCGCATAGGAATGCTCGCTCTGCGACCAGTAATGCGCGGCTTCGAAATGCCGGCTGGACTGGAAGCTGCGCATGTTGTTTTCGGCACCGTCGATCATGTGCGTTTCCATCGCCGAGAACGTCTCGCCCAGCGACATCGGGGTGGGATTGGCACCCAGCATGCGCATCAGCTTGAGGAAGATGTCCGACGAGGCCACGCGCAGTTTCAGGCCCTTGAGATCTTCCGGGCGGTGCAGCGGGTGCTTGGTGTTGTAGAAGCAACGCGCACCGGAATCGTAGATCGCCAGTCCCACCAGGTCGCGCTGCTCGAAGCTGCGCAGCACGCTGTCGCCGACATGGCCGTCGATGGCGCGGCGCAGATGCGGCACCGAGTCGAACACGTACGGCAGGCACAGCGCCTGGGTCAGCGGAAAGGTGTTGTTCAACGCGCCCGAATACACCCGGGTGATGTCGATGGCGCCAAAGCGCGCCATGTCGATCGCCTCGGACTCGCGGCCCAGCTGGCCGGAGTGGTACTGGCGCAGCTTGAGCCGGCCGTTGCTGCGTTGCTCCAGCTGCTTGCCGAACCACCGCACCGCCTCCACGGTGGGGTAGTCGCCGACATGCACGTCGGTGGCGGTCAGCAGCTGCCCGCCGGGGATCGGCGTGGTGGCACCCGCGCCCAGCCAGGGGCCGGCCGCGGCGGCACCGAGCCCGGCACCGAGGAAATGTCTGCGTGTGATCATTGGCGCCCTCCCAAGCGTCTGGTCACTGGGTCCGGCGTTACTTGGCGGACACAGCCGTACAGGAAATGTCGCCGATGCCGGCGAAGCGAATCAGGGCATGCTGTCCCACTTCGATGTCATGGATACCGGTGGCATTGCCCGTGGCGATGAGATCACCGCGCTTGAGCGGACGCCCGCGCCGGGCCGAACGACTGAGCGCAAATGCGTAGGCGGCGCGCAAGCCGCCCGGTAACGTGGTGGCCCCGCCGGTGCCGACCAGCTGGTCGTCGATCAGGGTTTCGGCGGTCAGCGCAGATTCGTCGCGCGCCAGCCAATCGGTGACTTCCGGGCCCAGGATCAGGCCATTGTTGTTGCCGAAGTCGGAGATCACCACACGCGGGCCCAGCTTGTTGATCGTGGCCAACGGGCTGCTGGCGATTTCCACGCCGATGAACAGTGTGGCCGGCAGCTGCGCCGCCTGGTCAGGAGTGAAGTGGGTCTGCTCGGCCGGCGCGTCCGCGTCCAGGCGCAGCACGTACTCGGCCTCCACCGCACCGAAGCCGCCTTCGTAGATCGGGAATTCGGTTGTTCCACCGGTAGCATTCCAGAGCTTGTGCGAGAAGATCGGGCCCAGCAGGCGCTCGTCGCCTGATGCATCGCGGCGCTCGGCAGCGATGTAGCCCACCTTCCAGCCGACCACCTGGTCGTCCCACTGGCTGATGGCGATATCCTGCACCTGGTAGGCGGTGAGCAGATCGTCGGGGATCTGCCCTGGAAAGTCCGGCAGCGATGCCCCTGCACGGCGTGCCTCCACAAAGCGCTGGGCGATCTGCGACAGCGAGGATGTGGAGGATGGTGGGGTGGCGGCGTCGTTGCTCAAGGGTGTCTCCCTGATAGGTGTTTTTGTTGCACTGCCAATCGACAGTGGCACGGTGTGCTGTATATGGTAAACCGGTGTCATTGGCAATGTGCAGTGCGGCAAAACTGGCCGCAGCAACGAAGCAACCCTGGGAGGGGTGGATGGAACAGACAAGCCCGACGCGTGTGTTTGCCGCGTTTTCGAGCCTCATGCGCCAGTGCATGACGGTGGTGGTGATGGTGGGAGCGCTGCTGGCCGGACCAGTGCTGGCGGCCGAGGTGCCCGGCGCCGATACCGCAGCCGAGCAGGCCAGCCGGATCCTGCTATGGCCCAAGGGGATGGCACCGGGGGACAAGCCGCTGCCTCAGCCACAGCGCATCGTCCAACGCAGCAGCGACCCGGCCCTGCCCGATCGCTACATCCAGCAGATCAGCACGCCGTATCTGGTGGTCTACCGGCCCAAGCGGCCGAACGGCACCGCCCTGCTGGTCACCCCCGGCGGCGGCTACCAGCGCATCGTGCTCGACAACGAGGGCAGCGCACTGGTGCCCAGCTTCGTCGACCAGGCCGGCATCACCCTGTTCGTGCTGCGCTACCGCTTGCCCGGCGAAGGCCACCCGAACGGCGCCGACGTGCCGCTGGCCGATGCACAGCGCGCGCTGCGGCTGATCCGCGCCAACGCCGCCCGCTACGGCATCGACACACAGCGGGTCGGGGTGATGGGTTTCTCGGCCGGCGGCCATGTCGCCGCCAGCCTGGCCACCCGCTACGCCGCGCAGGTCTACCCCAAGGTGGATGCGGCCGATGCACTGAACGCGCGACCGGATTTTGCGCTGCTGATCTACCCGGTCATCGACATGGACAGCGCCAACGCGCACCCCGGCTCGCGCGAGCGCCTGCTCGGCAGCAGTCCAGCCGATGCGCAGGTGCGCGCGTATTCGCCGCAAATGCATGTGGATGCACGCACCCCGCCCAGCTTTCTGCTGCATGCGCAGGACGACACCGTGGTGTCGGTGCGCAACAGCCTGCTGATGCACGACGCGCTGCTGCGCGCCGGCGTGCCGAGCGAGCTGCACGTCTTCCCGCAGGGCGGCCATGGCTTCGGCACCGCCAGCGGCAGCGGCCTGACCGTGGCCGCCTGGCCGCAGCTGGCACAAGCCTGGATCGCGCATGTCACCAAGGCGCAGCCGCCGGCAGCTGCATCGGGACCGGCGCAGGACGTGGCGCGATGACAGCGCCGTCCACTCCCGACGCGCGCCGACGCACGCTGCTGCGTGGCGGCCTGCTCGCCACTGCCGCCGCAGCGCTCCCCGGCTTTGCTGGCACCGCCGTCCCGCCGCCGCCGCGCGAGGCCAGCGCGCCGCTGGCACGCGTGCGTGGCGGCGCTTTGCGCGGTCATCGCGACCAGGGCATCTGCGTGTTCAAGGGCATCCCGTACGGCGGCGATACCGCCGCGCGGCGCTTCCAGGCAGCCGTGCCGGAAAATCCATGGCAGGACGTGCGCGATGCCAGCGCCTACGCGGCAGCCGCGCCGCAGCTCAAGGCCAGCGAGCCCACCAGCGAGGATTGCCTGTTCCTCAACTTATGGACGCCGGGCCTGCGCGATGGCGGCAAGCGCCCGATCCTGTTCTATATCCACGGCGGCGGCTACACCACCGGCTCCGGCAGCGACCCGTTGTACGACGGCGTGCGCCTGTGCAAACGCGGCGATGTGGTGGTGATCACCGTCAATCACCGGCTCAACCTGTTCGGCTACCTGTCGCTGGCGCAGCTGGGCGGTGCCGGCTTTGCCGACTCCGGCAATGTCGGGCAGCTGGACCTGATCCAGGCACTGCAATGGGTGCGCCAGCACGCGGGCGAATTCGGCGGCGATGCCGGCAATGTCACCGTGTTCGGCCAGTCCGGTGGCGGCGCCAAGATCGCCACCCTGATGGCGATGCCGGCCGCGCGTGGCCTGTTCCACCGTGCCTGGACCATGAGCGGGCAGCAGGTCACCGTGGCCGGCCCGCGTGCGGCCACGCAGCGTGCGCAGTTGCTGCTGGATGCCTTGAAACTCGCGCCCGGCGAGCTTGCGCGCATCCGCACGCTGCCGGTTGCGCAGCTGCTGGCTGCCGCGCAACTGCGCGACCCCTCGCGGGTGGAAAACAGCGCGCTGTACTTCGGCCCGGTGCTGGATGCACGCAATGTGCCGGTGCATCCGTTCTGGCCGACCGCGCCACTGCAATCGGCCAGGATTCCGCTGGTGATCGGCAATACCCGCGACGAGACGCGCGCGTTTCTCGGCAACGACGCGAAGAACTTTGCGTTGAGCTGGGACGAGCTGCCGGCCAGGCTGGAAAGCCAGCAGTACGTCGACCTGCTGCCGCAGGTGGTGATTGCCGAATATCGCCGGCTGTATCCGCACTACTCGCCCTCGGACGTGTTCTTTGCCGCGACCACGGCGGGCCGCTCGTGGCGCGGCGCGGTCGAGGAGGCCGAGGCGCGTGCACGCCAGGGCGCACCGACCTGGATGTATCAGCTGGACTGGGGCTCGCCGTTGGACGGCGGCAAGTTCGGCGCCTTCCACACGCTGGACATCCCGCTGGTCTTCGACACCATTGCGCAGCCCGGCTCGCGCACCGGCGACGGCGCCGCTGCGCAGCGCATGGCCGAGCAGATGAGCGAGGCGCTGCTCGCCTTCGCACGCAGTGGCGACCCGAATCATCGCGGCCTGCCACGCTGGCGCCAGTACTCGCTGCAGCACCGCGACACGTTGCTGTTCGATGTGCCGAGCCGGATGGACAACGACCCGCGCGGTGGCGAACGGCGGCTCTACCAGCAGGCGCCCTTCATCCAGCGCGGTACGTTCTAAGTGCTTTCGTTCCGGCGGGGCGATCAGCACGTGGTGTTCGGTCGCCACACGGGTACGAACGTTCCAGACCGGCAGGTCTGCGCAGGACACGCCAATTCCGCAGCGCTGGCCGCCCCCTATTCCGGCGAGCGCGCAGCCGTGGTTCAGTCGTTTTCGAGGTGATGCATGCGTAAGTACTCTTTTGTTGCACCGATGCTGCTGACAGCGCTGGCCGCTGCCTGCCTGATGTTTGCCGATGCGGCCGCTGCCGCGCAGGTCGGTTCGCCGCGCGCATCCAAGGCATCGGCCTCCACCGCCGCTGCGCCCGCGCTTGCCGCCAGCAAGATCGTGCTGGTCGGCGACTCCACTACCGCCGTGCAGGGCGGCTGGGGACCGAGCTTTTGCGCGCAGCATGTGACCTCATTTCTGAGCTGCCTCAATCTGGCGCGCGGCGGCCGCAGCACGTCCAACTACCGTGCCGAAGGTTCGTGGGACATCGCGCTGCACGAGCTACGCAGCGGCGGGTATCGCCAGGTGTATGTGCTGATCCAGTTCGGTCACAACGATCAACCGGGCAAGCCGGGGCGTTCCACCGACCTGGCGACCGAGTTCCCCGCCAACCTGCGCCGCTATGTAGACGAAGCGCGTGCTGCCGGTGCGATTCCGGTGCTGGTCACGCCGTTGACTCGGCGGCAGTTCGCGCGCGGTCAGTTGCTGGACGATCTGGCGCCTTGGGCCGAGGCCACGCGCACTCTCGCGCAGGAATTGCAGGTGCCGTTGATTGACCTGCACGCGCGCAGCCGCGCCCTGGTGCAAGGCATGGGCCCGGTGCTGGCAATGCGCCTGGCGCAGCGGCCGGCCGATCCGGAGCAGGTGCTAGCCGCGCAATCGGGCACCACCATCGGCAAGACACCGGCGCAAACCATATCGACGCCAGCCACGCCCGCTGTTGCCGCTGCGCGTGCACAGGACAACGCCAGCGCCGAGCCGATGGGCCAGGCCAAGCTGGCATTCGATTACACCCATCTGGGTGCGGACGGCGCCGACCTGTTCGCGGCGATTGTCGCCGACGAACTGGCCAGGCAAGTGCCTGCGTTGCGGCCGCTGTTGATTCCGTGATGGGTGAGGTAATGCCTGCTGCGTGACGTGGTGCATCGCAAGCGCAGGCGTTTGCGATGCATCCTCTCCACGTGTGAGCCTCAGCCCAGCACAGGCACCGGTGCATCCGCTTCGATCACCTGCTCGCGCTTGAGCTCTTCCCATACCGATGCCGGAATCGCCACGCGCATCGAGGCCGCATTCGCATGCGCCTGCTCGGCCGTGCGCGCACCCGGAATCACCGCGGACACCACCTTCGGTGCGGCGGCAAACTGCAGCGAGACCGTACGCAGATCCACGCCGTGGCGCTCGCAGATGGCGAGTGCTTTCTGGCGCTTGGCCGGCGCCCATTCCGGCACGGTGCCGTCGTAAAGATAACGCTCGCGCCCGGCCAGATAGCCCGCCAGCAGCGGCGCACCGACCACTACCGACGCGCCGTGCTTTGCGATCTTCGGAAAGGTGTCGTGCAGCGCCTGCGCGTGGTCCAGCAACGAGTACTGGCAGGCCAGCAGGAAGATATCCGGGTCGGCCTCCTCGATCGCACGCAGGGCCGGCTCGGGGCGATTGATGCCAAAGCCCCAGGCCTTGATCAGGCCCTCCTTGCGCATCTTGGTCAGCTCGGGCATCGCGCCTTTCACCGCTTCGGCAAAGCGCTGTTCCCACGGCATGCCCAGGTCTTTCTCGTTCTCCGGCGACAGATCGTGGATGTAGGCGATATCGATCTGCGACACGCCCAGGCGCTGCAGGCTGTCCTCGATCGAGCGACGCACACCGGAGGCGCTGTAGTCGTAGCGATAATCGAAGGGCGACGGCTGCTGCCACATCGTCTTCGGCGGTTTGTCGGTGGCGGTGAGCAGGCGCCCGACCTTGGTCGATAGCACATAGTCGTCTGCAGCGTGATTGTGCAGATGGTGACCGGTACGGCGCTCGGACAGGCCCAGGCCGTACCACGGCGAGGTATCGAAGTACCGCACGCCCGATTCCCACGCCGCAGCCAGGGCCGCTTCGCTTTGCGCATCGCTGGTCGGCGCAAAGCCATTGCCGATCGCCACGCCACCAAAGCCCAGTCGACTCGAGGGCCGATAGCGTGCGCCCTTGCTTGCGGGATTGGTCGGCAACGCCAATGCGGCGGCCTTGCCGCGCGTGGGCATCACGCTGCCCGGTGCGGAGGTCTGTGCCAACAACGGGGCGGCAGCCAATGCGGCTGTGCCGGCAGCAGCGGCGGAAAGGAACTGGCGACGGGTATTCATGGGGGGGACATCCTTGCAGCGACTCGATGCACAAGGATGGTCCCGCCTGCGTGCAGACAAGGTCAGCGCAGGGACCACAGGCCTACACATGCAGGCAACGAACGACTCACGTGCGGGTTTGGACAAGCAGGCACGTCAGCACAGGTTGTCGGCGGTCGCTGCTGGCGGTCATCGCATGCGCTGCATGCTCAGGGCATGCGAAAGTGGGCGGTGTGCGGGGTCGATGCATTTCATCGCACGGCATTGTCTAAAAGCGGCCAACAAAACGTAGCGGTCTTCAGGTGGGTGCGGACGGCGCGCTTAGAAGCGCAGTGCACGCATGGCATATGCCGATTCCGGGCAGCGACCGTGCCCGTCTGACGCCCGCGCAGTCTTTTGCTGGCCGCTCCAGATCCCTGCACAAGTCTTTGTTGCACGGATCCAACTTCTATCAGCGTATTTCCAGCAATTGCAGCTGCGCACGCGGCGGACCATCGCCCAGCCACAGCGTGCCCACACTGATCGGCAAGCTGAAGCGACGCGGGCCGGCGCTGCCCGGATTGATGTACAGCACACCGTCGTGCGTGTGTATCGACGGCTTGTGCGAATGCCCGCTGATGATCACATCGGCAGCAACATCCGCTGCCAGCGTTTTCAGATCGTGCAACACATGGATGCGCACGCCTGCGATCAGCAGATCCAGCGTTTGTGGAAGCTGCGCTGCCCAGGGCTTGTTATCGATATTGCCGGCGATCGCATGCAGCGGTGCCAGCGCCTGCAGCGCGGTGAGGATCTCCGGCTTGCCCACATCGCCGGCATGGATGATTGCCGCACAGCCCTGCAACGCAGCCACCGCCTCGGGCCGCAGCACGCCGTGCGTGTCGGAGATCAGGCCAATGCGTAAGGCGACAGCCGTCATCGGGTGTGGGTGAAGGTGGCGGGCGATCAGGATGCACTGCCCGGTGATGCCGTCGCGTCAACGGGCGAGGTTGTCGGGCCGGCCGCATGGTCAGCGACCAAGCGCTCCGCCGCAGCTGATGCCCGGCACACCGTAGCGTGCCGGGCATCAGTCGCGTCAGTGCATAGACTCAGCGCGTTGCGCGCGCTTCCACGTCCAGACGCTGTTGGGATCGCCCTGCAGTCCGCGCCGCCTGCTCGCACGCGCCAGTTGCCAGTACGCCCATGCCAACACCAAGGCGATCAAGTCCACGACCAGCACCGTTGCGTCCTGCCACGGCAGCACCACGCCACGCGTGGAAACACAGCTGGCCAACGGAATCAGCGCCGTGAGGACAGCGCAGGCCAGCAACACCTCGTACGCACCGCGTGCGGTGGGGCGGACCAGCGCCCACACCAGCACGGCCGCAAAGACCGCGTAATAGACATAACGCTCCTGTCCTTGCGCAAGCAGGCGTGCGGCGATGAACAAGGCCGAGATGCCGGCGACGCTGCCCAGGCAGACGCCGATGGTCAGGCGCGCCATCGCGTGCGTGCGGCGCGGTTGATCCACCAGCCGACGCTTGCGGCGTGTTTCGATCCACAGCAGGTTGCCGCTGTAGAACAGGAACGCACCGCCCAACCCGAGCAGGAAATACAGCCACTGCACTGGTGCATGCCCGAAGTTGCCGAAGTGCAGCCCTTGCAGCCCGCGCAAGGCGGCGGTGCCTGGCGACATCGTCCTTGGTTCGAGCACGCGCAGGACCTGGCCGGTTGCCGCGTCCAACGCCACGCCACCGAGTGTGTTGAGGCGGCGCTGATCGTTGTGGCCATACACTTCCGCGCGTGCATGGGCATCGCCTGCATCATGGAACCCGATGCTCTCCGGTACCAAGCCAGGGCTGGCTACGCGCGCCTTGTCCAGCAGCACCGCAACCGGCAACACCGGTGCCGCACGCCTGGCCGCTTGCACATGTGGGGTGAGTTCGAACTCCGGTGCCAGGATCTGCATTAATTTGCCGTCGAACACCAGGAACTGGAACGGCGCCAGCAACAGCACGCCCAGGCACAACACCGCGCCGGACCAGGCAAAGATCACATGGAACGGCAGCGACAACATGCCGACCACGTTGTGCGCGTCCTGCCACAGCCGCTTGAGGTTATGGCCCGGCCGCAGCGCGAACAGGTCCTTGAAGAACACCGGCGCGTACAGCACCACCCCGCTGAGCAACGCCAGCCCGTACAGCACGCTCACCACACCGAACAGATAGGTGCCGAACACGCGTGGCAGGCCGGCGGTGAAGTGCAGGTCGTAGAGGAAATCGGCAAAGCCCACGCGCTGCGGCAATTCCAGCAGGCGGCCATCGGCGGCCTGCTGATACTGCCGCATGCCGCCACTGGCCTCGGCCTGCGGCCCATACCAGTACAGCCGCGGGATCGGCCCGTGCTCGCCGGGCAGCAGCACCAGGAAGGAGTCGGCCACCTGCGGATGCCGGGCGATCACCGCATCCAGCAAGGTCTGCGTGGCGGCGACGGGATCTGCCGGCACAGGCTGTGTGACAGGCGGCGTCGCCTGCCAGCCGCTCAGTTCATGCGTGAACACGGTGATGGCGCCGGCGTAGAAGGCGATGAACAAGGCCATGCCCGCCAACAGACCCATCCAGCTGTGGACCGACAGAAACGCGCGCAAGGTCGATGCTTTCATGCGCCCAGCTCTGTCCAACCCAATGCCTTGATGCCCGCAAGCGCGAGGTAGCACAGCAGCGTCAGCCCACCGAGCACGACCCAGGCGCGCGATGCGCGACGGAACACGAACGGCAGCGCAATCGCACCCACCCAGGCCGGAAACATCAGCAGCAGCCATGCCAGCGTGTAACTCTGCTGCGGCCCCGGCAGCAACAGGGCGCACAGGCCCACCACGCCGACCGCCAGCGGCAGACCCAGCATCACTGCAGCCAGCCATCTAGCCCACATGGCGCACCTGCCTGCGTTGCGTACGCGCCTGCTGCCAGGCATCCAGATATGGCAGCGCCACCGCCACCAGCATCAGCGCCGTCACTGCGGCGAAGATGCCGGCCCAGGCGCCCAAAGCATGCATGGCGCAACCCAGCGACAGCAGCAGCAACGCACTGGCGACGATGCGTAGCGCGCGCGCGGGCAGCCGGCGCTGCGGCCACAGGCGTTGATGCCGTGTTGCCAGGTAGAACGCCAGCGCCGACACCGCAGCGCCGAGCAGGTAGCACCAGGTCATCAAACCGCTCATGCCTGCGCCTGCATTGCATCGGAGAAACGCAACACACCGAGCTGCACCGGCCACATGCCGCCACCTTGCGCGCCGACACACAGCGAATATGTAACCCACACCAGTGCATGCGCGCATCCAGCGATGCGCACAACATGGATAAACGGATCAACCATCGAAGAAACCACCGCCATCAAAATGCCCACGCACAACACTCCCGTACACACGGTCGACGGAAGGCATGGCGGCGGCTGTGCCCGGCAGCCCTCTCCGGGCCGCCTAATGAGCGGGTGACACCCCTGCTGTACCGCCCGGTGGGCGCGCGCAGCGAGGTGTTGGCCGCTCTACGGCGCGCAATCTAACAGGTGCCATAGCGCCGGACCAGCGGTCCGGCGCTATGTGTGCTGCATCAGCCCTGCGGCGTCAGCACGATGACGCCCAGCGGCGGCAATAGCAGCGGCAGGGATTGCGCATGGCCATGCATGGACTGCTGCTCGGCGCTCACCACACCGCCATTGCCCAGGTTCGCGCCGCCGTAGATGCCGGCATCGCTATTGAACACCTCGCGCCACTGGCCGCCTTGCGGCACGCCGATGCGGTAGCCGTGCTGCACGATCGGGGTGAAGTTGATTACCACCAGCACCGGCGCATCGCCGCGCTTTGCCTTGCGCAGGAACGCGACCACGCTGTTGGCCGCGTCATCGCCAACCACCCAGGCAAACCCGGCCGGGTCGTCGTCCTGCGCGTGCAGCGCGGGATATTCGACATACAGCCGATTTAGATCGCGCACCAGGGTCTGCACGCCGCGATGGCGCGGGTCATCCAGCAGATGCCAGGGGATGCCGCCGTCGTGGTTCCACTCGGTGGGCTGGCCGAATTCGCAGCCCATGAACAGCAACTTGCGCCCCGGGTGGGTGAACATGTAACCCAGGTAGGCGCGCAGGTTGGCAAAGCGCTGCCAGTCGTCGCCCGGCATGCGGCCGAGCAACGAGCCCTTGCCGTGCACCACTTCGTCGTGCGAGATCGGCAGCACGAAGCGCTCCGAATACGCGTAGACCATGCTGAAGGTCAGCTCGCCATGGTGGTAACGGCGGTAGATCGGATCCAGTGCGGCGTAATGCAGGGTGTCGTGCATCCAGCCCATGTTCCACTTGTAGTGGAAGCCCAGGCCGCCGTGCGCCACATCGGCAGTGACGCCGGGGAACGCGGTGGATTCCTCGGCAATCATCACCGCGCCGGGCGTGTGCTCGCGCACCACCTCGTTGAGCCGGCGCAGGAAGGCGATGGTCTCGTAGTTCTCGCGCCCGCCGTGGATGTTGGGCACCCACTCGCCGGCATTGCGGCTGTAGTCGCGGTACAGCATCGAGGCCACCGCATCCACGCGCAGGCCGTCGACGTGGAAGCGCTGCAGGAACTCCAGCGCACTGGCGATCAGGAACCCGGACACCTCGCGCCGCCCGTGGTTGTAGATCAGCGTATTCCAGTCGCGGTGGAAGCCTTCGCGCGGGTCGGCATGTTCGTACAGCGCGGTGCCGTCGAAGTGCGCCAGGCCGTGGGCATCGGTGGGGAAATGCGCCGGCACCCAGTCGACGATCACGCCGATGCCTTCGCGATGGCAGCGATCGACGAAGCGGGCAAAGCCATCCGGAGAGCCGAAACGCGCAGTCGGCGCGAACAGGCCCAGCGGCTGATAGCCCCACGAGCCGCCGAACGGATGCTCGGTCACCGGCATCAGCTCGACATGGGTGAAGCCCATATCGGCCACGTACGGAATCAAGCGGTCGGCCAGGCCATCCCAGTCCAGGTCCACGCCTTCCTCGCGCAACCAGGAACCGGCGTGGATCTCATAGATGCTCATCGGTGCGTCGTGCGCTTGGCGGCGCGCGCGCGTGGCCATCCAGCCGTCATCGCTCCACTGGTGCGGGGTGGGGTCGGCCACGATCGAGGCGGTGCCCGGCGCCAGCTCGGCACGCCGCGCCACCGGGTCGGCCTTGGCCGGCAACTCGTTCCCATGCGGGCCGCGTAGCTGGTACTTGTAATGCGCGCCCGGGCCGACATCGGGCACGAACAGCTCCCACACGCCGGACTGGTGCCGCAGCCGCATCGGATGCCGGCGCGCGTCCCAACTGTTGAAATCGCCCACCACCGCCACGCGCGTGGCGTTGGGCGCCCACACCGCAAAGCGCGTGCCGCGTACGCCATCGACTTCGACCGCGTTGGCGCCGAGCGCGTCGGCCAACTGCAGGTGGTGGCCTTCGCTGATCAGGTGCAGGTCGAAGTCGCTGAGCTGCGGGCCGAACGCATACGGGTCGGCGGTGTCCTGCTCGCCGCCGGGCCAGCCGATGCGCAGGCGGTAGCCGCCCTGCGCCGGCAACGCGCCGGCGAACAGGCCCGGCTCCGGGCCTGCTTCCAGCGCGATGACCTGGCCATCGTCGAGCACGGCATTGACGTAGTTGGCACCCGGTTGATAGGTGCGCAGCAGCCGACCGCTGTCGGTCGGGTGCGCGCCCAGGATGGCGAATGCGTCGCCATGGCGTGCCTCGGCCAGGGCGCGGGTTGCGCCGGGATCCCATCGATTGGTCACTGCTGTCATCACTCCACTCATCATGTGTCTCCCGCACCAGCGCGCGCGCGGTGCAGGATGCGTCGCAAGCCCTCGATCGGCACCATCAGCCAGCCGGGGCGGTTGGCAGCCTCGTAACGCACCTCGTAACAGGCCTTCTCCACCAGGAACAGCAAGGTGGCCGCGTTGAACGCTGCCGGTGCGATCCACGGGTGCGTACTGGCGTCGAGCACGGCATGGTACGCGTCCAGAAACGCCTGTGTGGAGCGACGGCGGAACTGCACCAGGAACTCGTCCAGATGCGTGTCCACGCCCACGCCCGCACGCGCGGCCGTGCCTTCCTCGCCACGTGCCGACACTTCGCTGGCGTAATCGAGCGAGCGCAGGAAGCCGGCCACATCGCGCAGCGGGCTGGCCTTGGCGCGCCGCTCGGACAGCGGCTTGGCCGGCTCGCCTTCGAAGTCGATCAGCACCACATCGTCGAAGGCCACCAGGATCTGGCCCAGGTGGAAGTCGCCGTGCACGCGGGTCAACAAGGAGTCTGCCAGCACGCTCGGTGCCTGGGCGAGCAAGGCGTCCAGCTGCGGGCGCTCGGCCAGCACTGCCTGCAGCGCTTCGCGTTCGGTCGCATCGTCGCTGCCGGCCAGGCGTGCGTTGACCGTGTCCCACATCTCTTCGACCTGGCGTGCGACGCCAGCCACCACATCGTTGGCGGTGGGCAGGTCGATGCGCTGCGGGGCGAAGTCGGCATCGTCGGTGTCGCGCGACAAGGCCTCGTGCAGCTCGGCCAGGCGCTTGCCGACCACCGCGGCAAAGGCATCGTAGCCGGCGATGGCCTCGGCACGCGATTCGTCGGTCTGCGCGGTGGCGTACTCGTCGAAGCTGCGTGCCAGATGGTCCAGCGTCCAGCGCCAGGCATCGCCCTGGTTGCGGATGAAGCCCTGCAACAGCGCGATCGTGGTGATGGTGCCTTGCGCATCGATACGGCTGACGCTGCCCAGCAAGGGCGCAGCGTTGCCGTAGCCCATCTCGGTCAGGCGACGGCCGATCTCGATCTCCGGGTTGGCACCGTTGGCCACGTGCCGCAGCAGCTTGAACACCGCCTTGTCGGCCACCACCAGCGAACTATTGCTCTGCTCGGCCGACAGCCAGCGGATCTCCGGATCCTGCGGTATCTCCAGCGTGGCCAGCGCCGGTGTCGCCTCGAAGCGCACCTGTCCCTGCTGCGAGGCGTCGTCGCCATCGCAGAACTCCAGCGCGGCGTTGTCGCGCAATGCGTCGATCACCCCGCGCACCATCGGCTTGAGCGCGAAGGCATCGGTGAGGTAACCCACCTCGCGGCCCTGGCGCACGCGGGCCAGCGCAAGCTGCTCGGCCAGGGTGCTGGGCTGGTCGCGCTCCCACACGATGCCGACCGGCAGCATGTAGCTCTCGTGGTGGCCGTCTTCCAGCTCCACTTCCAGCTCCAGCAGGCTCATCGGCTCGGCGCCCGGCAACGGCGTACGGCGCGAGATGCGCACGTGCTTGAGTGCCTGGTCCTTGGCAGAGAACCAGCGCCGTGCCGACAACCAGGCCGGCAGGATCTCCGCTTCCAGCGTGGGCAGATGCGGCAGCAGCGCATTGCTCTCGTCGGTATCGCTGCGCAACACCAGCGTGCGGTAGTCCGGCAACGGCACCGGGCTGGGCACATGCCAGTCCGGCAAGGTGCCTTCGCTGACCAGCTGGAATGCGTAGAAGCCGAACGGCGGCACGGTGAGCAGATAGGTCAGCCGCCCGACCGGCGGGAAGCTGCCGCCGCCGATGATGTCCACCGGCACGCGGCCCTCGAACTCGGACAGGTCCAGCTCCACCGCCTGCAGCGTGTGCGACAGGTTGGCCACGCACAGCACCGTCTCGTCCTGGTAGCACCGCAGGTAGGCCAGCATGCGGCGGTTGCCCGGATACAGAAAGCGCAGGCTGCCGCGGCCGAAGGCCTGGTAGCGCTTGCGCACGCTGAGCACGCGGCGGGTCCAGGTCAGCAGCGAATGCTGGTCGCGGATCTGCGCTTCCACATTCACTGCCTGGAAACCGTACAGCGGGTCCATCACCGGCGGCAGCACCAGCTGCGCCGGGTCGGCGCGCGAGAAACCACCATTGCGGTCGATCGACCACTGCATCGGCGTGCGCACGCCATCGCGGTCGCCCAGATGGATGTTGTCGCCCATGCCGATCTCGTCGCCGTAGTACAGCACCGGCGTGCCGGGCATGGTCAGCAACAGGGAGGTCATCAGCTCGATGCGGCGGCGGTCGCGCTCCAGCAGCGGCGCCAACCGGCGCCGGATGCCCAAATTGATGCGTGCGCGGCGGTCGGCGGCATAGGTCTGCCACAGGTAATCGCGCTCCGAATCGGTCACCATTTCCAGCGTCAACTCATCGTGGTTGCGCAGGAAGATCGCCCACTGGCAGCTCTCCGGAATCTCCGGGGTCTGGCGCATGATGTCGGTGATCGGGAAGCGGTCTTCGCGTGCGATCGCCATGTACATGCGCGGCATCAGCGGGAAGTGGAACGCCATATGGCATTCGTCGGCGTTCTGGCCGAAGTACTGCTGGGTGTCTTCCGGCCACATGTTGGCCTCGGCCAGCAGCATGCGGTCCGGGTACTCGGCATCCAGCGTGGCGCGGATCTTGCGCAGGATCGCGTGGGTTTCCGGCAGGTTCTCGTTGGAGGTGCCGGAGCGCTCGATCAGGTACGGCACCGCATCCAGACGCAGGCCGTCCACACCGCGGTCCAGCCAGAAGCGCATCACTTCCAGCACCGCTTCCAGCACCGCGGGGTTGTCGAAGTTCAGGTCCGGCTGGTGCGAGTAGAAGCGGTGCCAGAAGTACTGCCCGGCCACCGGGTCCCAGGTCCAGTTGGATTTTTCGGTATCGCAGAAAATGATCCGCGTGCCTTCGTATTCCTGGTCGGTGTCCGACCACACATAGAAGTCGCGCTCCGGCGAGCCGGCCGGCGCGTTGCGTGCGCGCTGGAACCACGGGTGCAGATCGGAGGTGTGGTTGATCACCAGCTCGGTGACGATGCGGATGCCGCGTGCATGCGCCTGCGCCACCAGCTGCTCGAAGTCTTCGATGCTGCCGTAGTCCGGATGCACCGCCATGTATTCGGCGATGTCGTAGCCGTCGTCGCGGCGCGGGCTGGGGTAGAACGGCAGCAGCCAGATGGTGTCCACGCCGAGTTCGGCGATGTAATCCAGCTTGGAAATCAGCCCCGGGAAATCGCCGATGCCATCGTCGTTGGAGTCGAAGAACGACTTGACGTGCACCTGATAGATGATCGCGTCCTTGTACCAAAGCTGGTCTGCAACCACCGCGGACTGTTCCGCGTCGGCTTGTAACGATGGGACTGCATTCATGCGACCTCTCCTGCGCGGATGCGCCATAACGCGAACGGCCGCGTCGCCTCTAAACGGATGTGTTGCTGTTTTCCCTGCCAAGTGAAGCGGTGGCCGTCCCACAGGTCGTCCACCGCCACGCTGGCGTGATCGGGCAGGCCCAACTCCCACAATGGCACTTCGATTGCGGCATCCTGCGCAGCGTTGGGGTCCAGGTTGATCGCCACCAACACCATGCTGCGGCTGCGCGACAGGTAGCCGGCATCCAGGAACTTGCCGAAGTACAACACCTGGTCGTTGTGCGCCTGGTAGAAGCGCGTGCCCAGGTGCGACTGCAGCTCCGGGTGCATGCGGCGCAGCTGATTGAAACGGGTGATCTCATCGACGATGTCGCCGGGCGCACGCTCGGGCCAGGCGCGCAGCTGGAACTTCTCCGAGTCCAGATACTCTTCCTTGCCCGGCGCCAACGGCGTGGCCTCGCACAGCTCAAAGCCCTGGTACATGCCCCATAGCCCCGACAGCGTGGTTGCCAGCGCGGCGCGGATCAGATGCCCGTTGCGCCCACTGGTCTGCAGGAACAGCGGATTGATGTCCGGCGTGTTGACGAAGAAGTGCGGACGGAAGCACTCGCGCGGCACGCCCTGGTTCAACTCTTCCACATACTCCTGCAACTCGTGCTTGTGGTTGCGCCAGGTGAAGTAGGTATAGGACTGCGAGAAACCGCACTTGGCCAGGCGGTACATCATCTTCGGCCGGGTGAAGGCCTCCGACAGGAACACCACATCCGGCCGGCGCCCGCGGATATCGGCAATCAACCACTCCCAGAACGGGAACGGCTTGGTATGCGGGTTGTCGACGCGGAACAGCGTCACGCCCTCGTTGACCCAGAACAGCACCGCATCGCGCAACGTGTTCCACAGGTCCGGCACCGCGCCGCTGGCGTAGAAGTCGACGTTGACGATGTCCTGGTACTTCTTCGGCGGGTTCTCCGCATACGGAATCGAGCCATCCGCGCGCCAGGTGAACCAGTCCTTGTGGTCCTTCAACCACGGGTGATCCGGCGCGCACTGGATGGCGAAGTCCAGCGCCACTTCCAGCCCATGCGCACGTGCGGCCTGGATCAAGCGGCGGAAGCCTTCGAGCCCGCCGAGCTCGGCATGCACCTCGGTGTGGCCGCCATCGGCCGCGCCGATCGCATACGGGCTGCCCGGCTCGCCGTCGACCGCGGTGACCGAGTTGTTGCGGCCCTTGCGGTTCTTCGCGCCGATCGGGTGGATCGGCGGCATGTACAGCACATCGAAGTTCATCGCGCGGATATGCGCCAGGCGCTTGATCACATCGTCGAAGGTGCCGTGCCGTTGCGGATCGCCGCTTTGCGAGCGCGGGAACAATTCGTACCAGCTGGCGAAATGCGCCGCGCGCCGCTCGGACTCCACCCGGAAGGTCACCGGCGTCTCGGAGCGGAACGGCTTGTCGTCGGCCGCTGCCATCGCCTGCGCGGTGTCCGGCTCCAGCACGATCGCCAGCTGCTGCAGCGGCTCGCTCTGCGCGCCGATACGGGTGAGGACGGCCTGCAGGCGCTCGGCCAAGGCACCGCTGCTGCGTGCGTGCGCGGCCTGCACCACGGCCACCGCTTCCTGCACGTCCACCGGCAGCACCGTGTTGGCGGCGCGCTTCTTTTCCAGATCCGCATGCAAGGTGGCGAACACATCGCGCCAGCCTTCCACCCGGAACTCATAGGTGCCGATGCGCTCCAGCGGGAACTCCGCACGCCAGCGATCGTTGCCCAACGCACGCATCGGCGCGCTGGCCCAGGTCTTGGCATCGGCCGGGCGCCACAGCACCGCCACCGCGATACGGTCGTGCCCATCGCAGAACGCATCGGCTTCCACGCAGATGCGGTCGCCCACGGTGCGCTTGACCGGAAAGCGGCCGTTATCGACCGACGGCGTCACCGACTCGATGCACACGCGCGGCCAGGCGGCCGCGGTCTGCGGGCGCGGGCGCATGCGCGGCACCGCCAGCACGTGCCGGGCCGGCACGCTGCGATAGACCCGCACCTCGCCCGGCTCCAATGCTTCCAGCGTTGCGCCGGAGAGCGTGCTGCCGTCCTCGCCCACCAGCGCTTCGGCATCGCCGAGCAGGCGCAGCAGATCCGGCGCCGGGACCGGCACCACATGATCGGCGTCGCCGTTGATCAACAGCAGCGACGGCAAGCCGCCCAGCGGCTCGATCGCCACCGCCGTCAGGCCGGTGCCCTCGCGCAGCAGCGGACGCAACCGCAAACCGGCATTGCTCGGTGGCACGCCATCGCGGGCCCTGATCGACAAGGGCAACGTCTCCAGCTGCGTCTCGTCCAGCAACCACGCCCCGCCCAGTGCCTGGGCCAGTTGCCAGTGCTGCCCGGCAGTGGCCGCACGTTTGCCATCGGGCGCGCCCACCACCGCCACGACCTGCGACGCCAACGCGCGCAGCGCCGTGTCTTCGTCGAAGAACCAGCTGCCGCGCCCGTCCCACCATGCGAGCGAGGAGAACGCCACATCGAACCCGGCACCGGCCAGCTGCTGCAAGGCCTCGATGCCCAGGCCCGGCGTCCACGCCGCAAACACCACCTCCGGTGCCTGCGCATGCACGCGGGCGATCAGCTCGCGCCAGCGCTGCGCCGGCACCTGCTGCGGCTGCAACAGGCGGAAGCCGGCCACGCCCTGCGAGGCCCAGTCCAGCAAGCGCGCGCTCCACCACTCCACCAGCGCCGCACCTTCCTGCGCATAGGTAAAGCGTGCCTCGGCCACTTCCGGCGTGGCGCGCGGCTGGCGCGGGTCCGGCACCGCCGTGCTGCGTGCGCGGAACCACTGCGGGTTGTCGCGCACCACGGCGCTGGCACCGCCCACTTCATCCAGGCGCACATCGAGCAGCAGCTTCACGCCGGCCCGGTGCGCGGCCTGCACCACCTCGCGCAGACGCTGCGCGTCTTCCTCGCCGGTGGTTGCGACTTCGCTCAGCCGGCCTTCGGCGTCGCGCGCAAACGGCGGCGCGAGCACCACATGGTCAAAGCCGGCCTCACGCGCCGACTTGCAGCGCTGCTCCAGCCCGGCCTGCTCGCCGGCTGCCTCATTGAGAACACAGATCCGCATAGCGCCCCCTCAGCAAACCACGGCGCGCGCACGCACCGTGACAAAGGAGACGACGCGGGCCGACCCACCCCGCAGATCCACCGGCGCTCGGTCACGACGCACCAGTCCAACTCCCGTCCGGATCGACCCCTGCCTACTCAAGGCCTGGTCGACCCTTTCTACCGTGACTGCACTCATGCGCAACTCCGCAACGATTCTTGACCGATGCAGTCAAGCACCCCCACTGCGAATTTCATGTGTCGGTGGAATTGACGAAAATCAAACAAGCGCGGCTGTGGTGAGGGCTCAGCCAGCACTGGCCAAGTCCCAAGGGTTGTAGGCTAGGGCCTCAACCTGCAGGGAGAGCAAGGATGCGGAGCTACGTCATGGCGGCGCTGCTGACCATCGCCACAATTGCAACGGCAAAGGATCAAAGGCTGAGCCCGAGCCGTGCCGAAGAGATCGTAGGGCTTTGGCAAGACGCCAGCGTCAACGACGACATCGTCAAGGAGGACTACGCCGGCTTCGTGCAGGTTGTCGACCTGGACAAGGACGGAGTCGATGAGATCGTCTATCTGAGTTCTTCGTATTGCTCGGGTGTCAGAACCTTCGATCGGTGCCGCTGAGCAGAAGGTCGGTTGCCATCACGTTTGCGGTAACGCGACGTGGGCTCGAACGCATCGCCAGAGAACGTTTGATCGACGCCCGCGCAGGCCCCCAGAGCTCAAGATGGCGATGTCGCGCTCATTCGCCGCTTGCAGGCCAGGCGTGGCAGACCGGCGATCTGCCACGCCCACGCTCACATCGCCTTCTTGACGGCTTCCGCCTTCGCCAGGTGCTGCTCGACGTGCGTCTTGGTCTCGGTCAGATGCTGCTTGACCGGCTCGGTCGACGCCACCGTCATCATCTGTGTCTCGATCAGCTGCAGCGCGTCCTTGTGCCCGGCGATCATTGCATCGATGTAGGCCGCCGCGTAGTCCTTGCCGGCCTTCTGCCCCAGCGTGGACAGGTCCTGCTCGCCCTTGCTCTCCAGCTTCTTGACGTCCGGGGTTTCGGCCAGCGTTCCCAGCGCCTTGGTCTTTTCCAAGTTCTCGGTGTGCTCTTTTTCCATCATCTTCGCGTACTCCAGCACCGCGCCGGTGACCTTCTTGTCCTGCGCCTGCTTCGCTGCGGCGATCTCGTGGTTGTCCACCGCCCCGAGCAAGCCAAGGGCGATGTCGTCTCCGGAACTCGCGCGTGCCGCGCCTTCAGGCGCCGGGCTGGCTTCGCCGACAGGCGGCGTGGTCGGGGTCGCCGCGCCACCGGTCGGCGTCGGCTCGGTGGACGCGGCAGGCGCTGCGGCCTCCTTGTCGGCATTCGGCTTGCAGCCAGTGAGCGCCAGCGCCGCGACGATGGACAGGACCAACAGTGACTGTTTCATGCTCCACTCCCTCTCGATTGGAGACAGCAGCATCTGCCTGCCCAGGTGAAGAAGGCTCATACACGTCCACTGAGTGATTCAGACGTACGCGTCTTCCGAAGGCGAACGCACAACGCCGCACCATGCGCGGCACCACACCGCAATCGGCGGCCCGAGCTTGCGCGCGGGCGTGGACCTGGCCGTGGTCGGCGCGGCTGTGGCATGGGTGGCGTGTGGTGGCACTTTCCTGCTGAAAGACGGCCCGGTTTGCCGCACACTATCGCGCCACATTTGGAGTGATTGCCATGCACAAGGCCTGGATGCTTGCCCTGTTGGGCGTTTCGCCACTGGTCCACGCCGCGCCTGCCGACGACGATGCCACCTGCCGCAATGGGTTGTTCACCAGCGCACCGGTGGCGTTCTCACTCGGCAAGGTCATCCCGCCGCGCCTGTACCTGCTCAAGGACACCGATGGCTGCCCGGACACGGGCGGTGCCGCATGCCAGGGGCGCGCCTACGTGGTCAAGAACGATATCGTCCTGACGGCGCAACGCCGCAATGCCTTCGTCTGCGTGCTCTATCCCAACAAGGGAGGCGGCAATGCTGGTTGGGTCGCACAGTCCAGCCTGCAGATGCAGCCAAGCGCGGCCACGCCCACAGCGCAGGCCTGGAACGGCCACTGGCACGACGGCGACAACACGCTGCAATTGACCACCAACCCAGACGGCAGCATCACCGTCAACGGCGATGCGTACTGGCCCAGCGCCTTTCCCGACCCGGAACAGACGCCGGGCGGTCCGCACACGGGCTCGGTCACCGCGCGCGGCTATCCAGAGGGCAACCGCGTCGAGGTCAACGAGGACACGTGCAAGGTGCGCCTGCAATTGCTGGGCGACATGCTGCTGGCCGACGACAACCTGGAATGCGGCGGAATGAACGTTTCTTTCGGCGGGGTGTACCGAAAGAAGTAATCGCAAGCCTAGCCACTCCGGTGCGCCGCACGCCTGCAGTGGCAGGCGCATCGAAGCAGGCACGCCATCGACCACCGCGCGGCATAAAAGCCGATGCGAGGTGGCGCGGTGCCATTCCCGCTGGCCTGCACCGACCAGAACGGATTTGGCTCGCTCGATCCCGCAAGCGGTGCGGTGGAAGCTGATAGCAGCAGGGCGCGCCAGAAGACCTTTTCAGGGGTGACGCACCGCGTGGACCGGCGTCATCTATCATTGCCGATTGCTGTTTTGAAGGAATTGCGTTGAGACGTTCCGCCACGCGTTTGATGCGCGCACCGCTGCTTGCTGCCATGGCGTTGCTTGCCGCTTGCAGCACAACCAACACCACCAACAAATCGTTGCTGCCGTCGGCGGACAATCCCGTCAACACCAGTTACTGCATCGGGCGTCTTGCCGTGACGACCGATGTGCCCCTGCACTTTCTGGGAAGTTCCGCGCAGTTTTACTGGGGCGACATCGATACCTACCGCGAAGACGCGGCCAGCTATGCGCAGCGCCTGCTGACCGCACAAGCATCGGCCAGCGATGGCAAGGTGCGCCAACTGATCAAGCCGGTGAAAACGCTGGCACAAGATGATGGCAGGGTCATCGTCGCACACGCGGAAGACACGTTGCCGCTCGACCCGAACGTCGTACAGGTCACCGGCTTCACCCATCGCGATGGCACCACCTTTCGTTTCCAGAAGACGGCCATCAGCCGCCTGCAGGGCATCACCGAACGGCGCACCAAGGAAATCCTGGCCTCGATCACCAGCAGCGCATCCCCCTTCCCGCCAGCGGCACAGTCCCAGCAGGGGTTTTGCATCATGCACGGCACCGTCAATCTGGCACCCGGACACGACTGGCACGAAGCCTCCAGGGTCGAAGGGGAATTCACCCTGCAGGAAACGCGCTACCGTTTCAGTCTGCGTTCGCGCTACCTGCGCTCGCTGTCGTTGAACGAGCAGGAAGTGACAAACCAGCGCGACCTGCTAGTGGCACTGGCGGGCGCCATACCGGGCTCCGGCCTGGCGCCGATCAGTGAACTGTCAGGTGCCGCCGGCAACCCATCGCAAGGCAGTGCCCGCCTGCTCGAGATGACGGCAGCCGACGGCAAGCAACAGGTCTATGAGTGGCACATGCCGGCCGTCAATACAGCACCCAATACGCCGGCAACCTTTCTCTACATCTGGCCAGCGTCCGGGCAAACGTCAGCGCAGGACCAGGCCAACTTCAGGCGCTGGGTCGTGGCCCATCCGCAGCAGGCGACACCGCTGTTACAGATAAAGCCAATGGCCAGCAACGGTGAACATCAACAGGCGACACCAGCAGCGGAAGAGAGCAGGCTGGTGTACCGGATGCAGCTGCATTACCACGGCGACCAGGCTGCCGGCGGGCGCCATTACGTAATCTACAAGGATGGCCAGAAGGTCGACGATGGACGCAGCGATACCAACGGATTCACCAAGGCACACAATGCCGACTACGACCAGGTGTGGACAACCAAGGTGCTCAACAAATGAGTCCCTGCTTCGGTGCGGCGCCCCCTGATTTATAACCGATCACGCTGGAGAAGACCGGTAACCATCCGGGCAACCTATCCTCCTGAGACCGGCGCTGAAGATGGGCATCCAGGCAAGACGTCTCGCTTTCGAAAGTGTAGGCGTTCGAGCAGCATATCCGGGCTTTCAAGCGCACTCTGGTTACCCGCCTTTCGGAATCCGCTACGCTCAGCCCTAATACGTGGACGCGAGACAGGCAATGAAGCTGACAGCTGCGCAAATCCTTTCAACGCCTGGCCAAATCGAAGAAAACATCAGTAAGCACCTCGATGTCATTCGCCTGGCGGCGAGCAGGGGTGCGGATGTGCTGGTCTTTCCCGAGCTTTCCCTCACCGGTTACGAACCCGGATTGGCGCAGACGCTGGCGGTGCAGCCGGCTGATCAGCGCTTTGATCAATTTCAGCTGGCAAGTGACCGGTACGGCATGCTCATCGCCGTTGGCGCGCCCACGAAGGGAGCAAAAGGCACCGAGATCAGCATGCTCTGCTTCCAGCCGGGGCTAGGGTGCACAAGCTACTCCAAGCAGCAGTTACACCCCGACGAGTTACCGTTCTTCACCGCCGGTACCGAGCAGGTTGTGCTCAGACACGCAGATCAGCTGCTGGCGCCTGCCATTTGCTACGAGTCACTGCAGGCAAGCCATGCGGAACAAGCTGCAGCGTCAGGTGCTGGCGTGTACCTGGCAAGCGTGGCCAAGTCGGAAAGAGGCGTGACATCGGCCTACAGTCATTATCCGACGATTGCAAAAAAGCATTCCCTGACTGTCTTGACGGCGAATTGTGTAGGCCCCGCCGATACCTTCATAGGAGCGGGGCGGTCTGCCATCTGGAGCAGTGAGGGTGACCTCGTTTGTAGCGCTGATGCCTTCCAGGAGGCATTGGTGGCGTACGACACAAGGAATGGAGAAGCGAGCGTCTTCAGATTGCCTTGAGGTCAGGCCAGGACCAACGCAAGGCAGCCCTACCTGTGCGGTGACACTCGGTAATCTCACTTGCCCGCTGCATCAGCCGCTGCGCGAGGACATCCGCGGCGGCGGGTTTGGCTTGAACGCAGTGTCAGGACGCAACGACCTGGGGATATAAGCCCTTTGCGCTGTTGAGCTCAACGGCCAACTTCCCTACCTTGGACAGTAGATTGCCGATATCCTGCTCGGGATCCGCGTAAAAATAATCGATGCAAAAGCGAAGTGACGTGCCAAACTGCTCGCCGATGGGTGGAAGCGCAACGCACCTGATCTGCATCGGCTCGCCCGCTCGCGCCGAATCGCGTACCCACCAGGAAAGGAACTCGAGTGCCTTGAAGCCTTTCGCATCACGCGTGATACCAAAGTTGACGGAGATGGCAAGCTCGTTGGCCAAGCCTCCCTTTGTGCGCTTCAACGCACCGAGCGGCAGGTCGGCATACGGAAGAAGACCGAAGTCGCTTTCCGTGACATCAGAAAGATCCACCTTGCCCACCGCCGCATCGGTAATGCCAGGGATAGACGTAATGGCGTCTTGCAGTTCTTGTACTTCGGGCGGCATTACAGCTCCAGAGGAATTGACTCGAATGATCGTCGTCGACGCGCTGTTTTTCGTCAATTGCTCACGCCCTTGGGTAGCACCAAAACGGGGACAGGCTGACTTTAATTTATATGACCCCGTTACGCTCAGCTGGCAGTCGCATCTGAGAAGTAGCCAACGCAACCGATGCCCACTGTTGAGAAGTATTTACCCTGCGGCTCTTCCATATCCGGACGCCACACAGCAAGCTCAAGCGCTGGGAACACGTAGCTGTTCCCCAACTCTTTGTCAAATGGATCAAAAGGAGTAACCGTAAGGAATTGCTCGACTAGTTTTGAAGCTGGTGTGCTAAATACATGCTGGCCAAGGCAGAGAACCTCAAAGCCGCAATCCCGGTACAGTTCTATAAACTCTACGCTCGGCTCGATGCCCCCGTAAAACACCTGAAACCCATTGTGATGCCACGCGTCTGTAGGATAGGGAGACGTAGGAACTTTAAGAAAGCTAGTTGAAGGCGCCCCCATGACGGCATGAACTTCGGCGCGCGACATACCGAGTTTTACAAAGCCAACACCAGCCAAGGGAAATATTTCAAGAACTTTCATAATGCCATACGTGTGAATTCAGCCAATTTGCAAAGCAATATTTGGCTTGAATGGATTGTTAGGAAGTGAGTCGCCGCAAAGGTTACGGTGTTGCACCTATGCCCTCAGCACTGCCGCCTGCAATGAGTGTGCCAAAGCTTACAACACGTAGCTTCCCCCACAACATACCGGCACCGAGGCGCCCGACTGGCAGCGACCAGCGCATATCTGGCCAATGAGAACGGGCTATCAAAGATCGATCACATCGTGCTGAGTACAGAGACAAGTTCTGTGCAGCAGGGCGAGAGCATATTTGTTATTCAAGGGGCGCTCGACAACCCTGCTTACCTGATGGCGCACATGAAAACAGGCGACGCCATCGCACAGCCAGTAGAGCAGTCGAGCCAGGTGCAGGCGCTTGGCCAGATGTACCGGCAACAGCAGGAACAGCAGGAACAGCAACAGAAAACTTCGATTACTCCACCTCATGGAATGGTGTGAGACCGCAGCCCCGCTCACCGGCGGCACACCAGACCAGACCCAACAAATGTGTACGCGTAGCCCACACGTTAGTCCGCGGGCGCCACACTGACGACCAGCTCGCCGTTGCGCATGCGGATGTGGAGTTTGCTGCCGATGGTGGAGCCAAATTGTTCTATCCAGCCGCCGCGTAGGCGCAGCGTGGGAATGAGTTGGTGGCTGGTGAGGTAATAGCCCTGGCCGACGGTGCGGTGTTGCAGGGCACGTGGGTGGGTGGCGGCACCTTAGGCCATCTGGCGTTTGAGTTCAGCCGCTGCCAAAGCAGGTTTGCTTTGAAAGGTTTTTCTGACGCGGCATTGGATCTCTAGCTGGTTGGGTCATAGATATCCAAGCCTAAGGAAATACCTCTTTGTCCGAGCGCCAGCAGGGCTTTAGCGGAAAGTGGTAGACCATCATTCCTCCCGGCCATGAAGATGCCGCAGAACAGGTCGGGCTCATAGCGATTGCTCAAGTGGGCCCACACACTCAAGTCTTGGGTGAGCTGGTCCAGGATTTCGAAGATCTGTGCCTCAAGATCCTCAGGCTCGCGTCGCGTTGAAGTCAGTCTCCAGCTACCAGTCTTGGCAATACTCACTACGCCGCTCTTCGACTTAAGTTCTTGCCCCTTATGCTTGGAGGCTGTTGGGCTGCCCAAAAGCAACGCGCTGATCTCATCAGGCACCAGATCGTCTCCAAAGAATCTGAGTGTTGCTACGGAAGACTCGAGTGCTCCCATTGGGCTCCAATGTATGAGTTAAGCCGCACCGCGAAGCGGCGTCGGCTTGGATGAACTGTTAGGCGATGACCGGTTCATGCTTTAGCTGCCAGAACGCAATCTCGTAGTCTTCGATAGCACCGCCCGGGGCGGCCTTATAGAATTCCACCACACATGGCGAGTTCGGGAACTGCAACGCGAGCTTGAATTGGTAGATCTCTTTTAGCGACTCACCCAGCAAGATCACCTTGTCTTCTGCGAGGTGCTCGTTGTCGTTGTAGTGAATATCGGCGATGTGCAGATGGTTCATTACCCACTCAACGGACTTCCGCGTCGATCCGCTAGCGGCTTCCCAGGCGCGCAGGGACTCAATTGAGAAGCCTTCTCTAAAGATGTAACCCTCAAATTCCACGAAGCGCGGCCAGAACAGAGTCAAGTAGCCAGTAGCGAGGGCAAAATTTCCCATGCAGCCAACCCAGCTCTCCAGATCAATTCCCCGGCCGTCATTCCAGAGGCCAAGCTCGCTCTTCATGCTATCTGGAATGTTCATTGGCAGTGCCTAACCATCATTGAACCGCCTAAGCGCGGCACAACACGATCCTCGCTGAGTCGCTGAGAGCAGTCAATCGTTGCAAGCCTGTGAAATAGGCTGCCTTTGCAGCAGTCCAGCTACCCATCGCCAGTGCCATGGCCGCATCTTTGCAGCGACCGCCCTTTACAACCAAGGACATCTGGCCTAACGATGCAAGTCGCTGAAATCTCAGAATGCCAACACTCGAAGGCAACTGGCGCGCGATCACTAGTTTCAAACCACAATAACCGTCATCTTCGGCATGCAGATACGACCTGCCCGGCTTTCGCTCCACCGGCTGCTCAAGCATCTCACGCACGGCATTGGCCGCATCAAAGATGGCTTACCCGAGCGTGGGCAGCGTCTGCGCCTCCAGGCGCTCCGGTTTGCTCATGGCGATGACGTCGCCATGAGCGATGAGGCTGCGTAGCAGGCGGTCGAGCTGGTCGCGTTGGTCCAGAGTGAGATGCAAGACGACGGCGGGGTGCTCCATCTGTGTCCCTCCTCTGCGCGGTGAGCAGGGAGCGCGCACGGTGTGGCGATTGGCGCGGGGCGCGCGGGTGCTGGTGCGGGCTGCGCGTGCGCTGCGCACCTGGTTAGTCCGTAGGTGCGACGGTGACGACCAGCTCGCCGTTGCGCATGCGGATGTGGAGTTTGCTGCCGATGGTGAAGCCGAGTTGTTCCAGCCAGCGGCCGCGTAGGCGCAGGGTGGGGATGCGTTGGTGGCTGTCGGGGTAGTAGCCGTAGCCGACGGTGCAGTGTTGCGGCGCGCGCGGGTGGCCTGGGCGGCGTGGCTTGCTGGGATCGGGGCGGGGCTCGGGGATGGGGGTGCGCTCGAGGTAGGGCCGCGGCGGGATCGAGGGGTCGAGCGAGTGCCAGCCGATCTCGGTGGGTGGCGGCACCGTGGCGCGCTTGCGTGCGGATGTGGGACGGGACGTGGATCGACGCATGGCAAAGCCCTCCTTGACGAACAGGCCCCGCCGCCGGGTGGCGACGGGATGTCGGGAGGTTAGAAACCGCTAAGAGTCGGCGGGCGTATTTCCCCGAAGGGTGTTGTATTAGCCGCCCTCCCGACGCAGGCATCGCGTCGGTTGCACCCGCAAGATGCTGCAGGCACAAAAAACCCACCGGTTTGACGGAGGTGGGTACCGCTCTTAGGGGAGTTTCTACGCTCCTTGGTTAGATCATGCTACGCACGAATTCTCACTGTCAACCACAAAAGTGGAAACCGTGCGTTGAATGATCGGATACGATAGATCCCTGCCAACTAACATCAATCCTCCAATGCGATATTTAGCCAAACAGGATCCCAGCGAAAGCAGGCAACTGCTACTGGGTGGCGATTGTTGCCTGTTACCTGAAAGACTATTGCTTGCACATGGACGTGGCGATGTGATTTTTGTGACTGGAGCAGGCACATCCATTCCTTCTGGACTACCAGATTTTCGCGACTTAACGTTGCAGATATATAGCCGACTTGATCGGCCACTCTATAACGTATTAATGAGCATTCCTCGCGAAAAAACAATCTCGAAGGCATTGAAACGGGCGGACTTGAGTATTACCAATTAGCCGAAGCAAAGCGATTTGCTCAAGCAGATTATGATGTCGCACTAGGAATGCTGGAACGCCGCATTGATTCCTCTACTACGAACAAAACGTCGGTTAGATATGAAATCAGCGACCAAATACGTCGAATGAGCCGGAAACCAAGTGATTTGCATAAATCACTACTATCTCTGGCAGACAGAGGAGCGGCAACTACAATTGTCACTACCAATTTTGATTTACTTCTTGAACAGGCCGCCCAGCAGGCCAGAAAGCCCCTTCAAACCTATTCGCTATCATCCATACCTAGACCCGGAAAATCTTCTGATTTTTCTGGGGTGCTTCATATCCACGGAGCAATAGAGAAAAATCCTAGGCGTAGCAGTCAATGCATAGTAACTGATCGTGACTTTGGAGAGTTCTATTTGCGTCGACAAGTCGTGCCGGAGTTTATCTATGATACTGCGCGACTATTCCACATCGTCTTAATTGGCTATAGCGCTAACGACCCGCCCATGAGATATCTACTTAATGCCATTGCTGCTGACAACAATCGTTTTACGGATCTTAAACCACGATATGCATTTGTACCCTATCGGGAGGTTATTGATCAAGTAGTTCTTAGTGATTGGCGATCACGAGGAATTGAGCCAATTCCGTACGATGATCGCGACCAACACAAACAGATAGCAAATACTCTTCAAAACTGGTCCAGATTTTCGGCGATTAACGGCGACCAATCTTTTATTGAAAAAAAATTGAAGAAGATAGTGACGCAACCTCGTAAGGCGGCTGTTGAGTATGAGCGAGATCTCTTTGACCACTTGTATCGTAGAAGTAGCGACGCCGAACGTAGAAATATCGCTCTACTTGTATCCAGGAGCGGCGCAAGTAGCGATTGGCTTGATTCGATGCTAACAATCGACAGAGAGTCTAGAGCAGATTAATCCATGATCAATCGAAGCGCACTCAGCCTGTCAAAAGCCGATGATCGAATTGTGACAACAATTAGAATTTTTATAAATCAAAGAATGGAGGAAAGAGAAATATTAGATTGGGCAATAAATTTAGATCCCAGGCAGTCAGTCGAACGACTTGCTATTACGCTGGAACTGGATTTCTTTTCGAGCTCGCTTTCGCAGCCTTGGCGCGACGCTTGGCATCTACTGCTTGAATCATGGAATTCTGGCGCCCCACCGGATCTAAATGGTGTAGATCAGATAGATGTCGAACGAAGACTAGCCGCCAGTGATAGATCAGGCGATATCATTGGACGCATTGTAGGCCTAGTTAAACCGGTCTTCGCCGCATCGCATATGAGGCGCGAAACTGAATCTAGTCAACGTAAAAAGAGAACTGCGCTAAATACTGATCAACTCATCAGCATTGACGTTCAGGCACCACATCCCATTGACCCCGATAAAATCGGAATTAACGACATAAGCGATATCGATTTCCTGGTCGAACTGGCCGATGAGCTGGAATTTGTTATAGGAAAATCACAAGCTATCGCTCTACGCTCAAAGATGAGCTCATGGCGTATTGGGATTCCTCGGCGTGTCTATTACGTTTCTCCTAAAGACTTGCCAGACGATGAGCATGAACCAGATGAATTCGGCACAGGACTCCAAGCTGTTACCAAATTATTATTCTCTGTAGTCAAGCGCCTTGGACAGTTAAACGCCGATTCCGCGATACGATTTACTGAAAGATGGCTTGCGGCCGGCGATAATCTTAGGCAACGCCTATGGGCAGTTATGGCCCGCGACAAACAGTATGCGGCAGCCTCAACCGTCTTCGCGGTGCTCCAAAATTGCGACGATGACCAGTTTTGGTCTCTTCAGTCACACCCTGAAATATCTGAAATGCGTGCAATCCGCTTTTTTGAAATGAAACATGAGGAACAAAAATTAGTTTTAAAGAGAATCAAGAAGGGTCCACCTTCCTCTTTCTGGGGATCTACAGACAAGGCGCGGGTAAATAAGGCACGACGTTACCGTGCAGCGCGCGAGATTAGAAGGATTGAAGTGGCTGGAGGGTCAATTCCGCCATACATCGAAGCTTGGTATAAAGAGATCATCCGAGACCAACCTAATGTCGTTGATATGAGTGCTTTCGATGAAGACTACTGGACCTTTAAAAAAGCCAAGTGGATTGGCGAGGCCTCGGTCGCCGAATATGATAGTTGCTCAGGCACTGAAAGATTAGCACTTTTAGAAAAGGACCTTACGACGGAAGAAAGTGGCTGGGAACTAGATCGTTCGCGCGCAGCTTCAAGCTGGATTGATAAGCCCTCTAATCTTGCCGCTTTGATTGATGATCTTAAAGTAGATCCAGAAGTAGGCAAGAGTTTCTCTGCGGTATGGCTGCGCTTGTCGTGGGCGCACAGGTTAAATCAGCTAAATGATGAAAGCCCTGTTACCAATTCCGAGGAGGCGAATACACTTTTAAACTTAATTGACAAACTTGATCGCGACACTTGCACAACTGCTATAAACGGGCTTACAGCGTGGATGGATACGTGGGGCCAGGCGCTAAAAGATAGCGGGCGATTTAAAGCAGTGTGGATGAAGCTTTGGCCTATTTCTGCAGCACTTACCAGCGCTAACGAATCTAAAGAATTAGACCCACTTAATACAGATGTTCAGGGGTATGACATAGAAGACCCCGAAGATCTTGATACTTTAAACACGCCCGCAGGGAGAATGGTAGGTGCATTCCTTAAGTGCTGCCCTAAACTCACTGAAGATCAAAACCCCTTTGATTTAGACTTAATGATACGGTCAATGCGAGACGCGTGCCTATCGTCAAAGGGACGATCTCAACTCATTTTTCGATATCGTATTATCCAGGAGGCTTTGGATTATTTTCTGCATGCAGACAATGATTGGACTAAGTGCAAGATTATAAAACCATTGCTAGAAGACACAAAAGAATCTTTGGTACTTTGGCGCGCACTTGCCTGGCGTCGTCGATTCGGAAATGTACTTGTACTTTTGGGTGACTCTTTTGTAACACGCGTAACAGATGAGAGAATGGGTAAGCAAATACGCAAAAACCTTGCAGTAAGCGTAGTACTTGAAATACTGCACTCGTTGAATGAAAGTCGATCGCCGGTTGTCTCGGAAGAAGCCACAACTCAAATGCTTCGCTCTGCTACTGACGAAATTCGCTCAGCTATAGCCAGATTAATGAGCGACTATGTAGTAAATATGGCCAACTTACCGGACGTTAAAATCCCGAACAAAGCGGTAGAAAAAATATTTTCCGACTGTGTTTTTGTTTTTTTAAGTCGTGTCTGGCCCCAAGAATCAACCCTAGCGTCTCCTGCAATTTCCAGGGGCTTTGCGCGGCTGCCGGCTTCATGCGGAGAATGCTTTGTCAAAGCTACTAATTCAATTCGGCGCTTTCTCATTCCCTTCGAGTCGTGGTCGCTACATGACTACGGCCTTCGATCAGAGAATCGAAACCGAGTATCGGAGGTAATCAACAATTCTGAAAAAGCATCAGCATTGCTCGATATATTTGACTTAACTATAAGCGGAAACGATGGGACACCTATTCCACATGAGCTCGGAACCGCGCTCCAAATAGTTAGCGAGATTGCCCCTAATCTATCTCGAACGCCCTCATATCGCCGCTTGGCAGCCTTTACTAGAAGGTAGTCATTCTTATGCATTAAGCAGGCTAAAAATTATCCAGTCAGTTTTATTAGTCTAGTAAGACCGCGATGGTCGGTAGCCGGATTTTTCTATTTATGCAGTCTCAGCAGTGATAGTGACAAGGCTTGCAACGTACTCTTCACCTTTGGATGAACTCATTGTTGCGGGCGGAAACTGGGTTAGTTTGTTTTTAAGTGAACCTACTCCCGCTCTTAATTCATGGGACGGGAACGGGGTGGGAACGGGGTCAGGTTGACTTCTTTAAGTAAACTAACCCCATTCTTCGGCACCCCAAAGTGGCATCGGCTTGAATGAACTGTTAGCCGCTGGCTTGGCTGCGTCCCAAGTACTTCAACGCGCTCGGCAGGCCTGGCTCAAGCAGTAGCACAATTTCAGCATACTGACGTGCTTGAGGATCAAATCCGCCTTCGGCAGCGGCAAGGAACAACTCTCGGTAGGCAAGTGCCAAGTATGTGGAATCGAACGACGCGAGAGCAGCACTCACTGCGTCGATTGCGTTGCGGAACTTGCCTTGGCCGCGAAGCGCAGCCGACAACATGATGGTTTTTTGCTGGTCCAAGTTGATTTCTCTCCTAGTGATTAACGCCTGAGTTAAGCCGGACCGCGGCTCGGGAATGTTACATGTCACCATTTAAGCCGAGCCGCAAAGCGGGCTCGGCTTGAACGAATTGTTAGACAGCGGGCTAGAGAAAACCGAACTGACGAACAATGATCAACGGGTCAGTAGACTTGGCCGCGAATTTCATTAGAGCAGCAGGGGAATGATCCCACTCATTCACGCGGGCTCCGATGTAGCATTTCGCGAACAAATCAAGAAACCCCGATCTATCCAATGCTTTATCGAATGTTCTCTTCGTCACGCTCGCATTACTTCCAAATTTTTTGTCTGCCACACATGCCGGCATATATTTAAGATTACTACCATCTATGATGCAGTACCAAGAACCACAGCTGCCTAGCATTTCGTAGCTAAAAGGTGGACAGTAATTTGAGCAGCACTCGATAAGCTCTTCGAGCTGCTCAGAATCCTTGGTCACGCGATCAGATGGTGCTGTTTTTTTGTATTGAACCAAGATGTACTTCTCGCCGACAATCTCAAAAAGTAGATCTGCGCCATTGATATCTTTATCTCGCTTCCCGCGACGATGAAGCACGGTCCTCTCAATAGTTACGCCTTCGATAACTTCCTTTGTCGTGCGCTCCCCTCCGTACACTTCATCGTAGATAAAGTCCTCTTCGTGGGGATTCTCAGCTCGATCTAACAATGCGTCTTTTAC
This sequence comes from Xanthomonas sp. NCPPB 1826, assembly GCF_056725285.1. NCBI lineage: Bacteria > Pseudomonadati > Pseudomonadota > Gammaproteobacteria > Lysobacterales > Lysobacteraceae > Xanthomonas > Xanthomonas sp. NCPPB 1826. Next base: position 184,620 of record NZ_CM161521.1, on the reverse strand, counting down.
CTGATCAAGCGTCCTCTGACGATCAATGATCGAATCTACATCTCGCATAACTTGCGAGATCATGCTTTGAGAGTCTGCCAAGTTCTGTCTCCCCCTGTCTAGCGCCGCAAATTAAGCAGCGTTGCGAAACGACGTCGGCTTCAACGAATTTTTAGGTCCCAGGCTCACTGGAGGCCCGAGAAGCCATTGTTGTGGCGCACAGCAGAATGTCCGCATGCACGGGCGATTTATCCCGAATCAGTTCGGCGTTGAACTTGAGCTGCCCAATGAAGGCCTCCAACTGGGCAGCCGGGTTATGGACGAGTGCAAAGTGATCGACAGCCGCAGCTACTGTGACACCGAGTTCGGCGTTGACCTCGGCGCCATGTTGTGCTTTTACGGCTAACTGATGCACGCGAGTTGCGTACTGATTGACTAGACCCGTATCAACATCACCCATGAAATTTTCTCCTAAGGTCTAACTACTATTGGACTGCCAAGAACGACCTAAAACGATCCTCGCTGACTCCTTGGGCGTGGTCAATTGCTACAAATATCTGGAGTTTATAACTTTTCAGCTGCTTCCCTGCCTTTGACGCAGGGTGTTAGGCCGCCTCCCTGCGGGCTCATCCTGTTAGGCGGGGTTACTCGCGGCCTAACGCCGAGATCTAGCAATCGGCCGATCGAGCTTGCTGCCTACTTTCAAGGCAATGCCAGCGTGTTGTTGCGTTGGGTCACCTCTGAAACCTCGCCTTCCGTTACCAGACGCAACTGCGCGCCCTTACCAGCGCTAGCACCTGACACCGCCAACCGCACAACCGCCGACCTAGGCATTAAATCCCGCGGAGCCTCCAACGCCGGAAATGCGCCCCGTGCCAGCTCCTTGCCACGCGCATCCTCCAAGACCACAAACCCGGCCGGTGCATCGGCATGGCCGAGGCTGTGCACGGTCACTTCAATGGCGTCTGCAGTCACACGCACATCGCCGTGGCCAATGCCCAGGTCCGGGCGCAGTTCGACCGGGGTGGAGGCGGCGATACGTTCGAGCTGCAGGACGGTGGTGCGGCCTGCGGGGAAGTCGATGTCGATGACCGCGCTTTTTTCGAAAGCGAGCTCTTGTGTTTTGGCGTTGCTGTCGAGCTTGCCGTCATTGCCTTTGCTCACGCCCTGGGTGATGCGCCATTGGCCCGGGGCGACGTTCCAGCCGGTCATGCTGGCGCGTTGGGTTTTACTGGAGGTGTTGTAGGCGATGACGGTGAAGCGGTCTTGCTGGGGTGCGGGGATGGCGATGGCTACTTGGGTTGCGGCCTCTGGGTCGGCGAAGCGCCAGCTCACGGTGTGGCCGGGGTAGGTTTGATTGCGCTTGAGGGCCACGCCGCCCAGGCGTGCGCGCTGCAGGTTGACCGTGGGGGATTCCACGCGGTCGCTCCACCAGTGGCCTTCGGTGTTCATGTAGAAGTTCTGCAGTTTCTCTCTTGCCTCGCTGCGGTAAATGGCGGCGAGATAATCCAGATTGCCGGTCTGCTCCCAGGCCACATGGTGCGGGAAGTCCGGCGCGCTGCCGTCGTCCTTGTTTGCCGCATCGATGAGCTTGCCGCTCCAGTCGTTGCGCTTGCCCATGACATCGAGAAAGTTTTCGTTGAGCAGCGACAGGCCGTTGGGGCCGCTGTTGGCGACGCGGTAGTCGATGGGCTTGAGATAGCGCTGCTCGCCGGTGAAGCGGTAGGCGGCCCAGAAGGTGTGCAAGGTGTCGGCGCCGCCGCTGCCTTCGAACAGTTCGCCGCCGCGGGTCTTGCCGGTCTGCCAGTTGATCTCGTTGGGTAGCGCCCAATTGCCCTTGGCGTTGGTGTAGGCGTGGGCGAGATAGCCGTCCGCCAACCCGGTGACGATGCGGCGGCTGTTGGGGTCGGCGTTATAGCCGCCCAGCAGGATGGCCGGGTGCACGATGGGGAAGGAGTACGGTTTTTGCCATTGCCAGTTGGGCTCGCGGTAGACCTTGCGGCCGCCGAACCAGTTGCTGGCGAACAGCAGGTGGCCTTGCGGGTTGACCTGGATGATGGTGTCGAAGGCTTTGACCGTCTGCATCAGGCGCTCGACGGTGCGCGGGTCGCCCCAGTTGAGATACAGCAGGGCGCTGTTGAGGTTGATGCCCTCCTCGTAGGAATGCAGCTCGTCGGTTTCGATGGTGGACAGGCCGTTGGTGAACATGCCGTTGCGGTAGTTGGCATCGGACAGCGCCAGCATGGAGGCGTTGAGCATGTCCGGGTCCACGCCCATCAGGGCGACGCCGGGCCATTGCTGCACCAGGTCCGAATCGTCGGAGATGCCGCCGCCGAAATCGCCGTAGGCCACCTGGCGCTGCTCGATCCACCAGCGGATATAGCGGCGGGTGGCGCTGAGGTCTTGCAGCTGCCAGAACGCCCAGGCAGGCACGCCCTTGGGCACGGTGGGCAGATCGACAGGCAACGCGCCCTGGTTGGCGTAGCTGATGTCGTTCCAGTACTGGCGGCCGAGGGCGTGGTCCGGGTCCACGCGCAGCAGGTCGGTGATGTCGGCGTCCAGGCGCTTGTAGAGCAGCTGGCGCTTGGAGGTGGTGTGCTCTTCCACCAGAAAGCCCCAGTTGTCCTTGACCTGGTTGAAGCGGTCGGCGACGTGCTCGGTGATGGCCTCGGCGCGCGGCTTGAACACCAGCTGCAGCTGGGTGCCGTCGAGCGCGTTGGCGTTGAAGCCGGGTGCGGCGGCGGCGATGCTGAGCATCAGGCTGTCGTTGCTGAGGATGCGGTCGCGCAGGTCCAGCCACAGGGTGCGGCCCTGGCCGGGGGCGACCGCGACCGAGACATCGATCATGTCGCGCGCGGGCCAGATGGGGTCCTTGATGCGGATGTTGAGCGGGATGCTGCCGTTGTGGGTGGCCGGCAGGTTGAGCGCCGGCAGGGTGATGGCGATGCCGTCCAGGCCGTCGTGCATGTTCTCCCAGCCGTAGGACCAGCTGCGCATCAACGCCTGGTCCGGCGGCGGGTCACCCAGGCTGGAGGGCACCAGGATGTGCACGATGGGCTGCTGCGCGCTTGCCGCGGCCTTGTCGCTGGGACGCTTGCGCGCCGGTGCCTTGGTGGGCAGCGCAATGACGGTCTGGCGCTCGCCGGGCGGGTAGCGGCCGGCGATGACAGCGCGCAATGGGGCGAGGTTGTCGTAGTCGGGCTGGATGTCGCTGCGCACGGTGTAGCTGAGTTGCGCGCTGCCCTTGGGCACGGCGCCTGGCTGCACGTTGTAGGCCCAGATTTCCTGGATGGGGGTTTCCTGCGCGGTGTTGGCAAAGCGCAGCGTGCCGCCGCGGCGCTCGGCGAACTGGTCCACGCTGCGCACCACGCCCTGGCTGCGCGCGAACAGCGGCTGCGCCTGTGCGTTGGGCGCGGCGTAGCTGGCCTGGCCGTAGGCGGCGCCGCGCAGCTCGATGCGGTTGACCGGCTCGTCCGGCAGGGTGAGGTCCAGCGCCTTGCCGCCTTCGACATAGGTGTTCCAGTCCGGCAGCTGGAAGTAGTCGTCGCGCCCGGGCAGGCGCGAGCGGTTGTAGACGCCGGGCCAGGTGGTCTCGGCAATGCCGTCGGTGGCCTTCCACATCCATTGCTTGAGGTCGCGCGCGTCGGCGAACTCCACCTTGCGGATGCGGGTGACCGGTGCGTCCAGCAGCGGCGGTGCGTGGCCGTTGTCCCAGCCGTAGCGGTGCAGGAAGGCGGCGTGTTGCGATGCCGGTGTGGCCGGCTCGGCGGTGGCGGGCTCCTGCAGGCGTGCCAGCGCGGCGGCGCCGCTGGCGTCGAGCATGCGGTCGTAGATGCGGATCTCGTCGAAGTCGCTGCCGCGCAAAAAGTTGTAGCGGCTCTGCACTTGGTGCGGCGACATGACGCGGCCGGCCAGGCCGAACTGGTCCAGCGCGGCGTCGAAGTCGAGCGCGCCGCCGTTGGCGCAGGGCGCACCGCAGTCCACGCGTGCGGCTTCCTTGCCATCGACATACAGGCGCACGCCGCGGGTTTCGTCCCAGGCAAACGCAATGTGGGTCCAGTCGCTGGCAGCCGGGGCCTTGTCGAGCTTGAAGGAGACGCGGGTGCGCGCGAGGTTGGCGTCGGTGACGAAGGCATCGAAGCCGTGGCCGTTCCAGTCGATGCGCAGCCAGGCCATGTCCCAGCTGGTGTGGTCGGCGTAGCCGACGCGGAAGATCACGAACGGCGCTTCGCCCACGGGATAACGCGCGCGCCAGAAGAAGCCGAGCGTGCCGCGCTGGGTGTAGAGATTGCCGGGCGCATTCCACGACAGCACGCCGTCGTCGGCCCATTCGATGGCGTTGCCGCGTTTGCCGGTGGGCACCAGTGTGATCTTGTCGCGGAAGTTGGGCACGCCGTCGCCGCGGGCGACATCGGCCTGCAGGTCGCGGTCGGCCGACACCCGGAACAACAGCTCCGGCACGGTGGTGGTGGCCGCGCTCACCGGCAGCGCGATCAGGCACAGCATTCCCAACAAGAACTTCGACACGCTCACCTCGTCAATTCCAAACGTAAAACAGCCACCGCGTGCTTGCACGCGGTGGCGACGACGCACTTACAGACCGTTGGCGGTGCGCCACTTGGGAATGTCGTCCTTCAACAGCTTGTCCGGCCAGGTGCCGTGCCAGGCATAACCGACGCGGCGCTCGTTGGGCACCTGCATGTACTCGGTCAAGGCCTTGCCGTCGCGGTTGGCATAGAGCGGGCGTTGATTCTGCAGGTCGTAGAAGCGTGCCCATAGTGACGCACCCGGTTGCGCGACGAGGATCACGTCCTGCCCGGTTTCCTGGGTGGGGTCGTCGATCTTCTTGGTGGCCAGATCGCGCATGCGGTGGGTGTCGAACCAGCGCGCAGCGGCCTCGACCGATGCCTTGATCTGTGCGGACGGAGTGGGCTGGCGCATCAGAAAGCGCACGATGCTGACCGACTCGCTGGAGGCCAGCGAGGCCAGCTCATACGCACGCGCCTTGGCCGGCTTGAGCGTGACCTCGTCGTATTGCGCGCCCCAGATGGTGAGCGTGCCGCCGATCTTGACCTGGGTGGCGAGTACGCATTCCAGCCCCTTGGTCACCGCCTGGCGCGCGCGTGCACCGTGGCTGGCACGCAGCAGCGCGCCGGTGTCGCCCTTGCCCTCGCTGATGTCCTGCAGCAGGTTGAGCACCCGCACCATTGCATCGTCGTTGTAGGTGATCTGGTGATGGTAGGACGACAGGTCCGGGTAGAACTGCGGCCAGCCGCCGTTGGCGTATTGCGCGGTGAGCAGATAGTCCACGCCGCGCTTGGCGGCAGCCACGTACTTGGCGTTCTTCTCGGTCTTGTAGAGGGTGGAGAGGTAGCCGATCTCGTAGGTGGTGGCCTTGTTGTCGATGGTGGCGTCGTCCTTGCGCCCGGGTTGCTGCAGCTCGGCGATTTCCGCAGCGGTGAAGGTGCGGTTGTAGTCGACGGCAACGCCCTTGTATTGCTTGGACCAGCCACCGGAGGCGGTCTGCAGCAACAGCATGTTGTCGGCGATCTTGTCGGCCAGTGCGGACAGCGGTGCCAGCAGCAGCGCGGTGGCGAGGGCGAAGGTGGTGAGCTTGCGCATCAGAACGGCCTCCAGGTGCCGAGGATGGTGTTGCGGTCCAGCGCGGCGGCTTGCGCAGCAGTGAGCTGGCGCGACCACTTCACGCGGCGCGACGGGTTGGCGCCGGCGCCGCTGCTCTGGTACTCGCTGTAGCGGGCGGTGGCCTCGTTGGCGGTGTTGCCCCAGTTGTTCCAGCCCTCGGGCAGGATGTGCGCGCCCAGCTGGCTGCCGATGAAGCTGACGCTGGCATACGGCCGCCACGGCCGGCCCAGGAACACGCGGGTCACGCCGCTGGCAGCGGTGACGCGCGCATTGCGAAACACGAAGCCGCGTGCGCTCTCCTGCGGGGTGGAGGCGGCGGTGAGATAGCCGTCACCCAGCGAGTGCAGTTGCACGTTCTCGAACAGCGCGGTGCCGGCGCCGAACACGAAGTCCACGGTGCCTTCGACATAGCAGTCGAGAAAGTAGGACAGCTTGGCGCCGCGCAGGTACAGCGTGTCCTGGTAGCCGAGGAAACGCACGTTGCGGAACGCGGCGCGGTCGCCATCCACGCGCACCGCCACCGCCTGCCCGACCGGGCCGGCGTGATTGCCGAAGCTCAGTTGCTCGGCAGTGAAGTCGTTGCCGGCAATGATGACGCTGGACGAGCCGGAGGTGCCGTACTCGGTGCCGGTGGCCGGATTGATGCGTGAGGCGTAGTTGTCGTAGGTGATGACGGTCTGGGTGGCGCCGGCGCCGGTGAGCTTGAGCGCCGGTGCGTTGGACGGCACCACGATCAGCTCCTGGTAGGTGCCGGCGCCGATGTTGATCTGCGCGCGCTTGCCGCCCTGCACGGCGGCATCGATGGCGGCCTGCACGGTGCGGTAGCCGGCGCTACCCTGCTTGGCCACGGTGTAGACCGGGTCGGCGGCAATGGCGGCGTTGCTGCACAGGCCTGCCACGGCCACCAACGCGGTGGCGGCCAACTGACGTAAGACGGTTCTGCGATGCACTTGCATGTCGCTCTCCTGGTCAGAACTTGTAGCGCGCGCCGATGTAGTACTGGCGCCCGGTAACGGTGTACTTGTCGGGCAGTTCCAGCGTGGAATCGACGTAGCGGCGGTCGGGGGTGTCGAGCAGGTTGATGGCCTCGAAGGTCAGCGACAGCTGGTCGTTGAGCTTGTAGGACATGTTGAAATCCACGTTTTCCACGCTGTATTTGCCGGTCACGTCGGCCGTGACCAGGCGCTTGCCATCCAGGTCGTAGACGTCTTCCTGGGCGAGGATGTTGTTGATGTAGCCATCGCGATAACTGGTGGACACGCGCGCACTGAAGCGGCCGTCGTCGTAATAGACGGTGGCGTTGTAGGACTGTGGCGAGAGATTGAGCAGGTCGCGCTCGGTGGCGGTGGTGGTGATGCTGGTATTGCTGCTGCCTGCGGTACTGAACAGGTAATTGATCTTGGAATCGACCTGGGTGTAGTTGAGCTGCACGCCGAAGTTGCGCCAGAAGCCGGGCAAGAAGTCGAAGGCCTGCTGGTAGGTCAGCTCGAAGCCCTTGAGCGGGCCGCCGGGCGTGTTGAAGTAGCTCTGCACGTTGAAGATGGTGTCCGGCGTGAAGCCGGCCGGCAGCAGGTCCAGCGAGTAGCCCATCGCTTCCCAGGTGCTGAGCACGCGGGTGCGCTGCACGTAGCTGTCGATGTCCTTGTAGAACACCGCCGCCGACAGCAGCGAGCCTTCGCGGAAATACCACTCGGCGCTGAGGTCGTAGTTGGTGGAGCGGAACGGGTCGAGCTTGGGGTTGCCCAGGTTGATCGAGAAAAAACGCCCGTCGTCGAAATACTGGGTGGGGCCGCCGCTGACGCTGGGCGACAGGTACGCCAGCGTGGGGCGCGCCATGGTCTTGGCCGCGCCAAAGCGCAGCACCACCTCGTCGCTGACATCCCAGGACAGGTTCAACGAGGGCAGGATGTCGCGGTAGTTGTGGTTGACGGTGGTGGGCACCAGCAGGCGCTCGCCGGCCGCGGCGGTGGCGCTGGCCACGCCGAAGAACGACTGGCAGTTGGGCGAAATCGCGCCGGCGGCGGTGGCCGTGCATGGTGCATAGCCGCTGGCGGCGATCTGCGTCTGCACATAGCGCACGCCCAGGTTGCCGCGCAGCGCGCGGCCCCACAGGTCGGTGTTGAAGTCCAGCTGCAGGTAGGTGCCCAGACTCTTTTCGTTGACGGCGAAATTGTTGTTGGACGAGCCGAAGTGGCCGACATCGGCCAGGCGGTAGTCGCCGCCGGGCACGCCGGTGTCGCAATCGCAATTGATGTTGAGCAGGTCGGCGACCTTCTGGAAATCCGGAATCACCCAGGTGGTGGGGAAGCTGCCGTTCAAGCTGCGGCCGAAGCCGTCCAGGTTGGTGCTTAAATCGCCCACGCCCACACCGGCCGGCAGTGCCTGCGCCAGTCGCCCGTAGGAAATGTTGCGCGACTCCGACGTGTCCATGTCGTAGTTCTTGTAGGCCAGCCCGGTGCGGAAGGTGAAGGTGGGGCTGATGTTGAATTCCAGATCCACCTTGGCGGTGTCGAAGGTATTGCCCACCGACTGCGGGTTGAGCCGCACCTCGCTGATGTTGGTGCCGCGCGCGGTGCCGTTGCTGTTGACCGGCACTGCGCCATAGCCAAGCCACTGCCAGTTATTCGGGTTGCCCGCGTCGAACGGGAAACTCATGCTGGGGTAATCGCCGCCACCGCGCCGATCCAGCACGAAGCCGTCCAGGTTGGTGTTGTCGAAACTCACCATCGAAAACTCGGGGCGTTCGTAGTCCGAGGTCGAGTGGCCGACCAATGCATTGACGCGCACCTGGTCGTTGAAGCGGTGCTGCAGGTCCAGGCTGAACTGCTTGAACTCGGTGGATTCTTCGATGTTGCTGGATTCGGTGCGGAAGTCGACGTTGTCGAACACGCCGTAGGTGAGGCGGTTCTGGTCGTCCACCTGCGCTTCGCGCACCGCGATCTGGGTCTTGCCGCCGAAGTTGGCGGTGCGGTGCAGGTTGGCGCCGACCGAGTCTTCGCGCTGGTCCTTGTCCAGTTTGGAATACAGCATGTCGAAGTTCAGCAGGGTGTCGTCGCTGACCTTGAATTGCAGCGCGCCGGTGACGCCCAGGCGTTTGATCTCGTGATCGGTGCGGATGTAGCGCGGGTAGCGCGGAATCCACGCGTTGGTGGCGGTTTCGTAGGCCTGGATGTTCTCCGGCGTGTTGGCCGGGCGCGCGATGCCGGTGCCGCAGTTGGTGGCGCTGATGCCGTAGCTACCCCAGCCGTTGTTGCGGTCCTGGTTGGCCTGCGAGCCGATCCCGGCAGGGGTTTCGTTGGCCAGCGGGTTGCGCGGGGTCTGCGGGTTGTAGCCCACCGGCGAACAGAAACCGTAGGTGCCGTTGTTGGTGGCGGTGCTTTGGTTGGAGTTGCGGTAGTTGCCGTGTTCCCAACGCACCGGGTTGTAGCCCTCCTCGCGCAGGTGGCGCTCGCTGTAGGACACCGACATCAGCGCGCCGACGCGGCCATCGGCCCAGATGTTGCTGATCAGGCCGGAAAAGCGCGGGTCCTTTTCCCGCGAGAGATCGTTGTAGCCGTATTGCGTGGACGCGGCCGCTTCGAAGCCGTCGAAGTCGAACGGGCGCGAGCCGCGCAGATCGACCGTGGCGCCCAATGAGCCTTCATCCATCTGCGCCGACTGGGTCTTGCTGATGGTGACGCGGCTGAAGAGTTCGGAGGCAAAGGTATTGAAGTCGAAACCGCGGCTGCGGTTGACGCCATCGCTGCCGCTGCCGGCGGTGGCCAGCGCTTCCAGCCCGTTGATGCGCACGCGGGTGAAGTCCGAACCCAAACCGCGCACGGAGATCTGCTTGCCCTCGCCGCCTTCGCGGTCGATGGAGACGCCGGCGATGCGCTGCATCGATTCGGCCAGGTTCAGATCGGGAAACTTGCCGATGTCTTCGGCATAGATGGCATCCACCTGCTCCACGCTGTAGCGCTTGGCATCCAGCGATTGCTGCAGGCTTTCGCGGTAGGTGGCCTTGACCTGCACGCGGTCCAGATCCACCGCATCGGTGGGCGTGGCCGGCGGGCCGACGGTTTGCGCGGCAGCGCTCACACCGTGCAAGGCCAGGACGATGGCCACCGACAGACGTGCGGCGGACAGGCGGACGCCTGCCTCGGCGGCGGGACGACGCAAACGGGCTTGCATGATGCACTCACTCCAATGGCACTGGCTGCAATGACGCGCTCAGCCTCCCCACGGGCCACCGGCGTCGACATGAGCGACCGACAGCACCGCTGCGCAGTCGTCGGGCGACTGTCCGCTGCGTGGTGCCTGACGCTTCCAACATCACGCCCACCGCGTTGCATGCGTGCAGCAACGGCAACGCATGCGCAGCGATCAGGCGTCGGATCGGGGCCCGCTGCGCGTGTGCGCAGCGGGCAGACAGCGGGTCAGAACTTGTAGCGCAGGCCCAGCAGGTACTGGCGGCCGGTTTCGGCGTACTGCAGCGGCAGCTGGCCGGTACGCGGCGAGGACACCCATTCGTCGGAGGCTTCGTTGGTGAGGTTGATGCCTTCCAGGCTCAGCTCCAGCTGCTTGCTGATCTTGTAGCGCAGCGAGGCGTCGAGGATGGTGGTGCCGGTCATGCCGTGCACGCCGTCGACGTTGAAGCCGGTTTCCGCACCCGGTGCCTGGGTGAGGTAGTCGTCGCGGTTGGTGGCCGATACGCGCCCGGCGAAGGATTCGCCTTCGTAGAACAGTGTGGCATTCCACGACGAGCGCGACAGCCCGAGCAGGTCGTTCTTCATCACCGGTGCGCCGCTGCTGGCCAGGTACTGGATCTGCGAATCGACCCAGGTGTAGTTGAGCTGCACGCCCAGGTTGGCCCACTTGCCCGGCAGGAAGGTGAAGGGCTGGGTGTAGTTGGCTTCCACGCCCTTCAATTCGCCGCCCGGGGTATTGAGCGGGATGCTGAAAGCAAAGTCGTCGTTGACGGTGGCGCCGGTGCCCTCCAGCAACGAGGCCGGCAGGCCGCTGCTGGAGTACGGACGCACTTCGCGCGCGGTCTGGATGAAGCTCTCGATGTCCTTGTAGAACAGGCCGACACCGAGCATGGCGCCTTCGTTGAAGTACCACTCCAGGCCGAGGTCGACGTTGGTGGCTTCGATCGGGTCCAGGTCCGGGTTGCCGCCGGCCACGGTGCGCGCACCACCGGCCACGGCCACGGTCACGCCGGGGGTGAGGCTGCCCAGGCCGGGGCGGCTCATGACCTTGGCCGCGCCCAGGCGCAGCAGCAGGTCCGGTGCCAGTTCGGCGACCAGGTTGAACGAGGGCAGCGTGTTGTTGTACTTGCGGCCCACGGTGGTCAGCGCCGGTGCGTTGTTGATCAGCGCATAGCCGGTGGACTCCTGCTCGGTGCGCACATAGCGCACGCCGAAGTTGCCCGACAACGGGATGGCGCCCAGGTCGGTGGAGAACTCGCCCATCAACCAGACGCCGCGGTCCTTTTCCTCGACGCTGCGGCTGTTGTTGACGCGCGGCGCCACGGCGAAGGTGCCGCTGTTGCTGTAGATGCCGAACAGGTCGGCCACCGCATCCAGGTTGGGCACCACCCAGCTGGACGGGCTGCCGTTGATGCCCTTGAGCCCGGCCTGTTCGGTCAGGTCGGCCGGCACGATGGTGCTGCCGTTGGCGAAGGTTGGCACGGACAGTTCGTTGGCGCGGCGCAGCTCGACAGTGCTGAAGCTGTAGTTCTTGGCCAGCACGCCGCCCTTGAGGCGGAAGCCGGGGCTGATGTTCCAGTTGAAGTCGATCTGGCCGGTGTCGAAGTCGTTGTCTACCGACTGCGGACGCAGGCGGATTTCGGCCAGTTCCCAACCGGTGGGGTTGGTCGGGTCAATGCCGTAGTTCAGCACCGGCGCGCGGCTGTTGCCACGGTAGTCGTAGCTGTACCCGTCGACGTCGTACTTGTCCATGATGATGGTGGTCTGCACCGGGTTCTCGTGCGCCGAGCGCGAGGTGCCGACCCGGGCATTGATGCTGAAGTCGTCGTTGAAACGATGCTCCAGGTCCAGGCTGACCTGGGTGAACTTGGTGTTCCACTCGTCGTGGCGGTTTTCCGAGCGGATGTCGACATTGTCGAACTCGCCATAGACCAGCGCGTTGTTGCGGATCTCGCCGTTGCGCACGATGGTGCCCGGCTTGCCGTCGCGCTCCGGCCGGCGCGGGGTGAGCCCGTCGCGGTTGCGGCTGAAGGAGATCGCTTCGATGTAACGCTCGTCGCGCTTGGCGTCGATCTTGGAATACAGCGCGTCCAGCGACAGCGTGGTGCGGTCGGTGGGCTTCCACTGCAGCGAGCCGGTGACGCCCAGGCGTTCCTGGTCGTGGATCTGCTGGGTATAGCGCGGGAAGCGCGGGTGGTAGACATCGGCCGAGCGCGCCGCGGCGTACGGGGAGGCGGGGCTGAAGTTGCCGTTGCTGGGGCCGTTGGCCCAGCGGCCGGTGTTGGCGCCTTCTTCCAGCACCTCGCGCTCGGTGTAGGCCACCGACAGCAGGGCGCCGAAGGTGTTGTCGGCCCAGGTGTTGGCGATCAGCGCGGCCACGCGCGGGTTGGCCTTCTCGGCCATGGCGTTGTAGGCGGCCTGGCCGCTGGCGGCGAAGGTGAAGCCGTTGTAGTCGAACGGGCGCGCGGTGCGCAGGTCGACGGTGGCGCCGAGCGAGCCTTCTTCCACATCGGCCGAGGCGGTCTTGCGCGCGATCAGCTGCGAGAACAGGTCCGAGGCGAACACGTTGAAGTCGAAGCCGCGGCCGCGGTTGGTGCCGCCGCTCTGGTCGCCGGCGCCGACGGTGGTGAGCGCTTCCATGCCGTTGATGCGCACACGGGTGAACTCCGGGCCCAGGCCACGCACCGAGATGGCGCGGCCCTCGCCGGCCTCACGGGTGATCACCACGCCGGGGATGCGCTGCAGCGACTCGGCCAGGTTGAGGTCGGGGAACTTGCCGATGTCCTCGGCGACAATCGCATCGACCACGCCGGCTTCGCCGCGCTTGATGTCCAGGGCCTTTTCCACCGAGGCGCGATAGCCGGTCACCGTGACGGTGTCCAGGTCGACGGCCGGTTCTGCGGGCGCTTGGGTGGTTTCTTGTGCTGCCAGGTGGCCGCTCAGCGCAAGGCCGATCGACAACGCCAGCAAGGTAACCGGTGTCTTCCGGCTGGTGGTCCGAAATTGCATGTCCTCCCCTCCCAAGGGTCCATGAACAACATGAAAGTCTGGTTGTGAGCGGCAATGACACCGCTGGTCAAAACGACGTTACCAGCTGAATCCTCCCGTAACATCTTGCAGCGCAGCAGAAAACGTCACCAAATTTGCCCAAAAGGGGTGCAAGCGGTCACTGCGCGTCGCATCATGGGCCTCGCCCGGCGCGTTTGCCGCCGGCTAGAATGACACCGATGGTCATCCTGACGCGCGACGGTTCCCCCACACCGTGACGCACCACACAGCCGAGGTAATTGCCGCATGAGTCGTGCCCGTATCCTGTGCTTTGGAGAGTTGTTGCTGCGCCTGGGGGCGCCTGGTCACGAGCTGCTGCTGCAGCAACCGCGGCTGGACGTGCATTGCGGCGGGGCCGAGGCCAATGTCGGCGTGTCGCTGGCGCATTTCGGCCATGACGTGGCCATGGTCAGCACGGTGGCGGACAACCCGCTGGGGGCGGCGGTGCTGGGCGAGCTGCGCCGCCATGACGTGGACACGCGGCATGTGCGGCGGGTGGATGGGCGCATGGGGTTGTACTTCCTGACCACCGGCGCGATCCACCGCCCCAGCGAAGTGGTCTACGACCGCGCCGACTCGGCGTTTGCGCTGGCCCCGGCCGACGCCTACGACTGGCCGGCCCTGCTGGACGGCGTGCAGTGGCTGCATCTGTCCGGGGTCAGCCCGGCACTGGGTGCGGACGTGGCGCAGGCCACGCTGGCGGCGGCACGCGCGGCGCGTGCGGCCGGGGTCAAGGTCTCGTTCGACGGCAATTACCGGCCCAAGCTATGGCAACGCTGGCAGGGCGATGCGCGCGGCATCCTGCACCAGCTGTTCGCCTGTGCGGACGTGGTGTTTGCCGACTACCGCGACATCGGCGTGGTGCTGGGCGGCGAGTTCCCGCAGGACACCCTGGAGGCGCGTGTGGAAGCAGCCGCAACACAGGCGTTTGCCGCATTCCCGCAGTTGCAGTTGATGGCCTGCACGCAGCGCGTGGCGCACAACGTGGACCACCACAGCCTGGGCGCACTGCTGGTGCCGCGCAGTGGTGCGGTGGCGCGCGCGCCCAGCGAGGAACTGAGCCCGATCATCGACCGCATCGGCGGCGGCGACGCGTTTGCCGCCGGCGTGCTGCACGGCCTGATCGAAGGCTGGTCGCTGGACGACACGGTGCGCTTCGGCCTGGCGGCCGGCTGCCTGAAGCACTCGATTCCCGGCGATTTCAACCCGCTGTCGGTGGCCGATGTGCAGGCCTGCGTGGGGGATGCGCGGTTTGATGTGAGGCGCTGACGCGCTGGGAATCGGGAATCGGGATTGGGGAATCGTAAGGAGCTTAAGAGCGCTGGCTTTCGGCGCTCTGTCCAGGCTTGTTGCTAACGGAGCGCGGTGCGCTGAGGGCTGATGCGCCCGTGGGCAGCGGGCAGGTGCTTGCTAGGTGTTGTTCGCTGCGCTCACGCGTTTCAGGCGGGCGCACGGCTGCGGCGTTTGTTGGTGATCCATTTGAAGCCTGCGCTCAGCAGCACCACACACAGCGACGCCGGGACGCTGAAGAACAGCGTGATCAGCAAGGCGTGGTTCCAGGGCGGTGCAGAGCCGTCCTGCATCACCACGGCGCAGACAACGGCCGTGGTGATCAACAGATTGGCGATCGCCTTTAATGACCAGTGCAACCTGACGAAGCGCAGCAACACGGCACAGGCCACGCTGACCACAACGGCCAGCACCAGAAAGGCAATCAGTTTGTCCATTGGGGGCGGGGATTTGGGATTGGGGAGTGGGGATTCGTAACAGCGAGGACAGCCGGCATCGCGTGCCGATTGTCCTTGCCGCAACGCATTTGGATCCAGCGAAGATCAACGATGCAGCCACCCACCGCTCTTGCAAATCCCAAATCCCGATTCCCGAATCCCTGCTCTCAGCTCAGCTCGATGCAGTCGAACTTCACGTCCGTCTCCACATCGGCGTCGTAATCCACATCGTTGCGCTCGAAGCCGAACAGCTTGAGGAACTCGTGCTTGTAGCCGGCGTAGTCGGTGAGCTGGAACAGGTTCTCGGTGGTGACCTGCGGCCAGAGCGCCTTGCAGGCGTCCTGCACGTCGTCGCGCAGTTCCCAGTCGTCCAGGCGCAGGCGGTTTTCGGCGTCCACCTCGGCGGGCTGGCCGTCTTCGCGGTACAGGCGCTCGCGGAACAGGCGGTCGAGCTGCTCGATGGTGCCTTCGTGCAGGCCCTTTTCCTTCATGATCTTGTAGACCATGGAGATATACAGCGGCATCACCGGGATCGCCGCGCTGGCCTGGGTGACCACCGACTTGAGCACCGCCACGTTGGCGCTGCCGCCGCGCTTGGCCAGGCGCGCGTTCAACCGCTGCGCGGTGTGGTCCAGGTCGACCTTGGCCTTGCCCAGCGCGCCGTGCCAGTAGATCGGCCAGGTGATCTCGGTACCGATATAGCTGAAGGCCACGCTGCGCGCGCCGTCGGCGAGCACGCCGGCGCCTTCCAGCGCGTCGATCCACAGCTCCCAGTCCTGCCCGCCCATCACGGTGACGGTGTCTTCAATCTCCTGTGCGCTGGCCGGCTCGATCGAGGCCTGGATGATGGTGTCCTTGTTGGTGTCGATGGCGGTGGCGGTGTAGGTGTTGCCGATCGGCTTGAGCGCCGAGCGCTTCACTTCACCCGTGCCCGGCAGCTTGCGCACCGGCGAGGCCAGCGAATACACCACCAGGTCGACCTGGCCGCCCATCTCGGTCTTGATCAGCTCGATGACCTTCTCGCGCGCGGCATCGGAAAACGCATCGCCATTGATCGACTTGCTGTACAGGCCCGCGGCCTTGGCGTGCTTGTCGAACGCGGCGGAGTTGTACCAGCCGGCGGTGCCGGCCTTGCTGGGGCTGCCGGGTTTTTCGAAGAACACGCCCAGCGTGTCGGCACCGAAGCCGAACGCGGCGGTGATGCGTGAGGCCAGGCCGTAGCCGCTGGATGCGCCGATCACCAGCACCTTCTTCGGGCCGTCGTTGCGGACGCCGCGCGCGCGCGTGGCCGCGATCTGCTCGAGCACATTGCGCTCGCAGCCAAGCGGATGCGTGGTGGTGCAGATGAAGCCGCGCACTTTGGGATGGATGATCAACGTGGACTCCTGGTCAGCAAGATGCTGGCGGCATCTTAATCGCTGGCCTGCTGGCGAAACAGCCTGAGGCGCACCACACGCCGCTGTATGGCGCTGCGTGAAGCCCGCTTGCAGCGCCTGGCATGCCGCACGACCGGGCATGCATCTTCCGCGCACGGACGCGAACGAACGGCGATCACCATCGATTTCCTGCGTCAGCGCCTGTGCTACTTTTGCGCCTGCCGTGCCGTGCCTGGCCGCGCCTGATGGCGATCGTCGAGGCTCCTCCCACCGTGCGACCGGTATCCGAGCGAATGTCTCTTCGAAGCGAGCGCGTCACGCAGCTGGGCTCGGTCCCGCGGTTTCGGCTTGGGCCCTTGCTGGTCGAGCCGGAACGGCTTGCGCTGATCGACGACGGCCAGACCATCGCGCTGGAACCGCGCATGATGGAAGTGCTGATCGCGCTGGCCGAACGGGCCGGCGAGGTGGTCAGCGCCGAGCAGTTGCTGATCGAGGTGTGGCACGGCAGCTTCTACGGCGACAACCCGGTGCACAAGACCATCGCCCAACTGCGCCGCAAGCTGGGCGACGACAGCCGCCAACCGCGCTACATCGAAACCATCCGCAAGCGCGGGTACCGGCTGCTGCCCAAGGTGGTGTTTCCCGACGATTATCGCGGTGCGGTGATGGGCACGCAGGTGTGGGGACACGGCAGCCCGTACGTGGGGCTGCAGGCGTTCGATCCCGCTCATGCCGAGGTCTTCTTCGGCCGCAGCCATGCGATTGCGCAGGTGCTGGGCGCGATGCGCGCGCAATTGCACAGCCAGCGCGGGCTGGTGCTGGTGAGCGGTGCCAGCGGCTGCGGCAAGACCTCGTTGCTGCGCGCCGGCGTGGTGCCGTTGCTGGCGCAGCCCGGCGGGCTGGATGGGCTGGAAGCCATTGCGGTGGCGTACTGCAACCTGGCGCAATGCCGTGGCGGCGATGTGCTCGACACGTTGGCGCGCGCACTCGGCGACTGGGAAGCGGGCGGGCGCGCGGTGTTTTCGCCGGCGCAGATGGCGGCGTTGCCCGAGTGGCTGCAGCGCCCTGCCCCGCTGCATGCGGCCATTGGCGAGGCGATGCGTCAACGCGCACCAGCGCGCGACAGCGCGCAGACCCAGCGCCATCTGCTGCTGGTGATCGACCACGCAGAAGCGCTGGTGGCCACGCCCGGGATCACCGATGCCGACCGCGCCGCACTGGCCGCGGCCTTGCAGGCACTGTGCAGCAGCGCGCAGGTGGCGGTGCTGATGCTCACCCGCAGCGATTTCTACCCGCGCCTGATCGACGCCTTGCCGCAGATCGTCGAACTCAAACGCGGCGACGGGCACGTGGATCTGCTGGCGCCGCGCGATGGCGAGATCGGCCAGATCATCCGCGTGCCGGCGGCCATGGCCGGGCTGCGTTTCGAAGAGGACCGCGACAGCGCCAGCCGGCTGGACGATGTGCTGCGCGATGCCACCGCGCGCCAGCCCGATGCCCTGCCGTTGCTGCAGCATCTGCTGCATGCCTTGCACGCGCAACGCAGCGACGACGGGCTGCTGACCTTTGCCGCCTACCGCGCATTGGGCGGGCTGGAAGGCGCATTGGCGCACCATGCCGAACACACCTTCCGTGCCCTGCCGGCTGCCGCACAGGCGGCGCTGGGCCAGGTGCTGAGCTTGCTGAGCGTGATCCATCCCGACAGCGATGCGGTGACCGCGCGGCGTGCGCTGTGGTCGGCGCTGCCGGCGCATGGCGCAGCGCGCGTGCTGGTGGATGCCTTCGTGCAGGCGCGCCTGTTCGTCAGCGAGCTGGTGGCCGGCGAGCCGGGGTTTGCGGTCGCGCACGAAGCCTTGCTGCGGCAATGGCCGCGCGCGGCCGAGTGGATCCACGAAAACCGCCGTCTGCTGCAGGCACGCAAGCGGCTGCAGCTGGCCGCACAGCGCTGGGCAGCCGAAGGCCGGCGCAGCGATCACCTGCTCAACAGCGGGCGCCCGTTGAGCGAAGCGCGCGAGGCGGCGCGGCGCATGCCGCAGGATCTGGATGCGCTGGATCACGCGTTCCTGCATGCCTGCGAACGCTCGCAACGGCGCCGCCGCGGCCTGTATGCAGCGGCAGCGACCTTGCTGGTGGTGCTGGCAAGCGCCTCGATGCTGCTGGGCTGGCAGGCGCGGCAAGCGCAGCAGGTGGCCGAACAACGGCGCGACCAGGCCCAGCAACTGGTGAGCTACATGCTGGGCGACCTGGCCGAGCAGTTGCGCACGGTGGGCAACCTCAAGCTGCTCGACAGCGTAGGCAGCCGCGCGCTGCGCTACCTGGAGGACCTGCCCAGCGCGAGCATGCAAACAGGCGATCTGATCAACCACGCCCGTGCGCTGCGCACCACCGGCGAGGTGCTGATGAACCAGGGCAAGCTGGACGAGGCGCAGGCGGCATTCACGCGTGCCGCCGCCACTGCCGAGCAGGCGCGTGCGCGTGCACCGGCGTCGCTGGAGGCGCATGCCGAAACCGGGCAGACCGCGTATTGGCTGGGCGATCTTGCCTACCGGAGCAAGCAGTTGCCCGTGGCACAGCGCTACTGGTCGCAGTACCTGGCCGCCTGCGAACAGCTGGTACGCGCCGCGCCGCAGGATCCGCACTGGCAACTGGAACTGTCCTACGCCCTCAACAACCTCGGCACGCTTGCCAAGGAGCAAGGCCGGACCGGCGCGGCGATCGGCTTGTTTGCACGCTCGATCGCCCTCAAGCGCCAGTTGCTGGCGCGCACACCGGACAACGCGGCGCTGCGCTACGAGCTGGTGGACAGCCTGTCCTGGCTGAGCCTGGCGCAGGAAATGCAGGGCTCGCTGGCCCCCGCCGAGCAGGGTTACCGCGAGCAGATCGCCATGCTGCGCGTGCTGGTCGAGCACGATCCCGACGCGCATGCCTGGCGCAGGCGTCTGGCCGGCTCACTGATCCGCGTCTCCAACCTGGCACTGGCGCGCGGCCAGCTGCGCCAGGCGCAGACCGATGCGCAGGACAGCCTGCGCATGCTGCAGGCGCTGGTGGCCTTGCAGCCGGACAATGTCGCCTGGCGCCGCGATCTGGCGCATGCCGACGCCCAGATCGGCTGGATGGCCGCGTTGGACGGGCAGCCCGAACTGGCGGTGCGGCACCTCGAGCGCGCCCGCCAGACCATGGCCGGGTTGCTGACACAGGCGCAACCGCTGCCGGAGTGGCAGTGGCTGGACGCCATCATCGCGCTGCGCCTTGAGCGCGTGCAGCGCACGCGCGCGGGCACCCACGCCGATGGCCTGGCGCCGATCGTTGCGCAACTGGATGCCCTGCACCGCGCCAGGCCCGACGATCTGCTCGGCCTGGCCGCGCTGGCCCAGGCGCTGGTCTGGCAGGGCGAACAACAGGCCGCCGCCGGCGACGCGGCCGGCGCCCGCGCGGCGTGGCAGCGCGCGGTGGCGGTGTTGGGCAAGGACATCGGCAACAGCCGCGACAAGAACCTGCTGGACCCCTGGATTCGCGCACAGGTGCATCTGGGCCAGCGCAGCGCCGTTACGCAACAGCTCGGATGGCTGTATCACGCGGGCTACCGCCACCCGGGATTCGTCTCCCTCTATGCCCCGCTTTTCAAGGAACAGGACAGCTCATGACGGACTTCAAGATCAAGCTCACGGTGGCGCGGGTGGGATTCGGCGGCAACACCGGTGCCGGCGAGTATTTCTACAGCTTCGCCCCGGACCTGCTGATTGTGGACAAGCACGACAAGGCATCGACGCTGCTCTACTACTTCGATGAAGACGTCGTCCCCCGGCATTTCAAGATCAGGAGCCTGCTGAGTTCCGATGCCTTGAAACAGATCGGGCAACCCACGATCAGCCCCGACGGCCGCAGCGTGCAGGTCACCAACGCCAATAGCGTCCCGACCCTGATCTTCCTGACCATCATCGTCGAGGACGAAAGCCGGAAGGACAAGAAGACCTGGTTCAGCTGTGACCCCCAGGTGGGCAACGATCCGCAGATCAACCCGCAAGAAACCCCGCCCCGGCCGTAAGCCCTGCGTCGACCACCGTCTGGCGGCTCGCCGCCAGGCAGTGTGTTGCTGCGGTGTGTTGCTGCGGTGTGTTGCTGCTGCGTGTTGCTGCGATGTGTTGCTGCGGTGCGTTGACGTAGTACGTTGATGCAGTGCGTTGGCGCGGCGTAGCGTGCGCATGCACGGGACTTGGGCCAGCGATGGCCAAGCCACTGCCGTCGACCTGCACACTGGACCAGTCGCCACGGAGGAGACTCCTGGCGGTCGCGATATACCGCGCTGCGAGCTGGCTGGCGTGCGCGTTGCCGGGCGCTCCGGCCAACCGTAGATCGCGGCAGGCAGGCCCGCCGCGGTGTCGCCCGCGTCGCCTGGCGACGTTCTTGCTTATCCCACGCAGTCCGGCGCGCGCGGCTGGATGCCGGCCGGCGCGTCCGCCAGGCCGGCAGCGCAGTGCGGCGCCACCGGGTGCAGCCGGTCATCGCGCTCGGAGCCGTTGCTGAAAGCCACCTTGAACTGGCCGCGGCTAGACCACGCGCCGGGCATGCCGGTGCCGATGCGATGGGTGCTGCCAACGCCGCGCCCTGCCCATGACCGACAGGCCGGGCCCGGGCTGCAACCGCCCTGGTCGGTATGGGCGGACAAGCTGTCGCAGGTTCGTGCCGCCGCGCCCTGCGCGGTCAGCTCGCAGGGCGCCACGCCGACACGCAGGTCACGCTCGGTTGGCGGCTGCGTGTGCAGTGCGGCCTGGCCCCAGGCGATCGGCAAGTCGGCCTGGGTAGGCGCCGCCCAGGCGCTGGTGGACAACACGACGATCAACACGAACAGATACCGGACCAGGCGCATGACGGACTCCGCAGCGGACCGGAGCGCGGCGCGTCCCCGAGCGACCTCGGTGGCCGCCGGACGACCTTCCCGCCTGGCCGCCCACACGACCTGACGGCAACCTTACGGTTCTTACCCAATCCTGCCGAATCCGGGAAATCCCTTATGAAACAATGCCATGCAACCTGGTGAGTCGTGTCCGATTCCCGATTCCCGAGTCCGCTCTGACCAATCCCCAATCCCGACTCCCCAATCCCCGCCCTCAAATCACCCGCAACGTGATCGCCTTCAACACCGCCCTTGTGCGGTCGCGGGTGCCGAGCTTTTCCAGAATGGTGGAGACGTAGTTCTTCACCGTGCCTTCGGCCAGGAACAGGGTGCGGGCGATCTCCTTGTTGGAATAGCCGCCGGCCAGCAGGCGCAGGATCGCCACCTCGCGCTCGCTGAAGGTCTCGCGCGGGGGCTGCTGGTCGCGGAACTGGTAACGCGCCCGCACCGGGTCGGTGCTGACCGGCTGCAGCAGGGTCTCGCCGTGGGCAACCCGCTCGATCGCCTCGCGCAGGTCTTCCGGGGCGGCGTCCTTGAGCAGGAAGCCCTGCGCGCCGGCCTCGGTGGCGCGCAGCAGCAGGTCGCTGTCGTCGAAGGTGGTCAGCAGCAGCACCGGGGTGCGGTCGCCACGGGCGCGCAGTTGCTGCAGCGCCTGGATGCCGTCCACGCCGGGCATGCGGATGTCGCTGAGCACCACGTCCACCGTGGTGCTGACCAGCGCGTCCAGCAGGCCCTGGCCGTCGTCGGCCTCGCAGACCACCTCCACGCCCTGTTGCTGCAACAGCGCGCGCAGGCCGGCGCGGACCAGGATCTGGTCGTCGGCCAGCGCGATGCGATGGGCACTCATGCCGGTAGCCTCGCCATCAGGTGCATGCCGCCAGTGGGCGTGCGGCCAAGCTCAAGCTGCCCGTGCAGGGCGGCCAGGCGTTCGCGCATGCCGGTGATGCCGTTGCCTTCGCGGATGCGCTCGGCGCGGCGGCCATCGTCGCAGATGTCCACCTGCAGCTGCGCGCCCGCGCAGTGCAGGTGCACCGCGACCTCGTTGGCGTCGGCATGCCGCACCGCGTTGGTCAGCGCCTCCTGCACCAGCCGCAACAGCAGCTCGGCCACACGGGCATCGGTGATGCGCACGGCCGGGTCGATCTGCAGGCGCAGCGCCGGGCGCGGGAACGGTGCGGCCAGCGCGCGCAAGGCGGTCTGCAGGTCCAGGCCCTGATCGTCGCGCAGCGACTGCACCACGTTGCGGATGTCCGACAGCAGTTCGGCCGACAGCTGCTCCACCACCGCGACCTCGTCGCGCCGCGCCAACGCCGGGTCGGCGCCGAGCAGGCGCAGGTTGATGCGCATGGCGGTGAGCTTGTGCCCGGCCACGTCGTGCAGCTCGCGCGCCAGGCGCAGGCGCTCGGCATCGCGCGCGCTGTCGGCCAGCAGCGCGCGGGTGGCCAGCAGGTCGGCATTGACGTAGGCCAGCGCATCGCGCGCACGCTCGGCGCTGCGCGCGTAATGCGCGGTCAGCGCGGCGAAGGCCTGGAAACCGGCGTAGATGCCGACGATCAACCACGGTCGCTCGAACCCGGCCTGCACCAGCAGCGCATACATGCCCGCGTTCAATACGAGCGCCAGCAACAGCACGCGCACCGGTGGCCAGGTCATGCCCGCCTGCGCCACCAGCATGACCAGCAGCACCGGGGCGGTGCCGGCACGCGGCTCCATCCACACCAGCAGCAAGGCCAGGACCGCCTGCAGCAACGTGGCGACAGTGCGCAAGGCATGCAGCGACGGCAACACGGTGTGCAGCAGAAACAACGCGGTGAAGCCGGCCAGCACGCCCCAGCGCCAGGCGCCCTGCGGTGACGCATCGGGCATGAACGACAACGCCACCGCCGCAATGGTGAACGCACCGGCCAGCCGCAGCGGATGCGAGAGATGACTCAGGGAAGAATGCATGCGGCGATGCTG
Source organism: Xanthomonas sp. NCPPB 1826 (assembly GCF_056725285.1). NCBI lineage: Bacteria > Pseudomonadati > Pseudomonadota > Gammaproteobacteria > Lysobacterales > Lysobacteraceae > Xanthomonas > Xanthomonas sp. NCPPB 1826. Next base: position 161,807 of record NZ_CM161521.1, on the reverse strand, counting down.
ACGGCCGCGCGGCCACTCGGCAATGGTGCGCGTGCAGAAAGTGACTTCCGGCAGGTGGGATCGATGACCTGCGGCCCCTGTGCCGTGCGCAGCGCGTGCGCACACTGGCATCACCCCGCCACCCCATCGCCACGGAGTCACACCATGTCTGCTTCCAGTCTGTTTCTCGCTCTCACTCTGGTCTGGGGAGGCTATGAAATGCTGCTCAGCCGCCGTCGCCGCGCCAACGATGGCGGCGCGCACGACCAGGGCACGCTGCAGCAGCTGTGGCGGGTGCTGTCTGTGGCGGTGGCCATTGCGGTGGCGCTGGCCTATAGCGGGCTGGCGCGCTGGCCGCAGGGCTGGTACGCACCGCTGCAGTGGGCCGGCTGCGCCCTGATCGTCAGTGGGCTGGCGTTGCGCGTATGGGCCATCCAGGTGCTGGCACGCTGGTTCACGGTGGATGTGACCATCCAGTCAGACCACCAACTGGTACGCAGCGGCCCATACCACTGGCTGCGTCACCCGTCCTATACCGGCGCGCTGATGGCGTTCTACGGGCTGGCGCTGGGCATGGGCAATGGGTTGTCGGTGGCGGCGATCGTGGTGCCGGTGACGTTGGCGTTTCTGCACCGCATCCGGATCGAAGAGGCCGCGTTGCAGCGTGCATTTCCGGTTGCCTACCCGGCCTATGCCGCGCAGAGCCGGCGCCTGCTGCCGCTGGTGTGGTGAGAGTTGATAAGGCTGCGGCGCAGCACCACTGCGCTGGGCCTTGCCGGGCTTGCGTCCTGCAGATCGCGCAGCGGTCCACCGGCCACACCGATGGTCTTACACTCAGTGGCTACCCCGCCGCTGCCGTTCGTCTTCGATGATCATTTCCGCCGCTTCCGACTACCGTGCCGCCGCGCAGGCGCGCCTGCCGCCGTTCCTGTTCCACTACATCGATGGCGGGGCGTACGCCGAGCACACCTTGCGGCGCAATGTCGCGGATCTGGCCGATATCGCGCTGCGCCAGCGGGTGCTGCGCAACATGTCGGACCTGAGCCTGGGCACCGAGCTGTTCGGCGAGACGCTGGCGATGCCGGTAGCGTTGGCGCCGGTCGGGCTGACCGGCATGTATGCGCGGCGTGGCGAAGTTCAGGCCGCGCGCGCGGCGGCCGCACGCGGGATCCCGTTTACGTTGTCCACCGTCTCGGTGTGCCCGATCGAGGAAGTGGCGCCGGCGATCGCGCGGCCGATGTGGTTCCAGCTGTACGTGCTCAAGGACCGTGGCTTCATGCGCAACGCGCTGGAGCGCGCCAAGGCGGCCGGGGTGACCACGCTGGTGTTCACCGTGGACATGCCCACGCCGGGCGCGCGCTACCGCGATGCGCACTCGGGCATGAGCGGGCCCAACGCGTCGCTGCGGCGCATGCTGCAGGCGGTGACGCATCCGCGCTGGGCCTGGGACGTGGGCCTGCTGGGCCGCCCGCACGATCTGGGCAATATCTCGACCTACCGCGGCAGCCCGACCGGCCTGCAGGACTACATCGGCTGGCTGGGCGCCAACTTCGACCCGTCCATCGCCTGGAAAGACCTGGAATGGATCCGCGAGTTCTGGACCGGGCCGATGGTGATCAAGGGTATCCTGGACCCGGACGATGCGCGCGATGCGGTGCGCTTCGGCGCCGACGGCATCGTGGTGTCCAACCATGGCGGCCGCCAGCTCGACGGCGTGCTGTCCAGCGCGCGCGCATTGCCGGCCATTGCCGATGCGGTGAAGGGGCAGCTGAAGATCCTGGCCGACTCGGGCATCCGCAGCGGCCTGGACGTGGTACGCATGCTGGCGCTGGGCGCCGATGCGGTGCTGCTGGGGCGCGCGTTCGTCTATGCGCTGGCGGCCGGTGGCCAGGCCGGCGTAGAGAATCTGCTGACCCTGATCGAGCGCGAGATGCGCGTGGCGATGACCTTGACCGGCACCCATTCGATTGCCGAGATCAGCAGCGATGCGTTGAGCCGGGTGACGCGTGGGATGGAAGAAGCACAAGCTTGAGCTTCGCGTTGGTCACATTCGATGAACTGCACGGTCACCGGGCGCTTGGCGCTCCGATCGGCTTGGCAGTGGTGCGGTCAACCGTGGTGCGTCGCTGCCCCCGCGTCGTCTTTGAAGTTCCGGCACGCCCTCCCGAACGCGTTCAGGCTCTGGGAGACGAACTTTTCGCGGTGGCGGATGAGGAAGAAGCGTCGTGTCAGCGAGGGAAGCACACCGGTGAGTGCCACCAGTTGTCCTGACGCCAGCAGGTCGCTCACGACCCAGCGGGACAGGCAACTGATGCCGATGCCTTGCGCCAATGTGTGCTTGATCGCCTCCGAACTTCCCACCTGCTGCGTCTCCGACAAATCATGCAGGTGACGCAACAACAGCAATTCCACTTCCTCCCGGGTACCCGAGCCCGATTCGCGCAGTAGCCAGTCGGCCCGGCGAAGATCTGCCTTCGTCACTTTCGACGCGTGGGCCAGCGGATGTCGGGCCCCTACGACGATCAGCAACTCGTCCACCAGCCAGGGCTCGGCCTGTAGCTCAGGAAGGTGGCACGGTCCTTCGATCAGCCCCATGTCGAGTTGAAAATCGGCCACCTTGCGCGCAATGGCGGCACTGTTGGCCAAGTCGGCATCCACCTGAAGCAACGGGGCCGCCTTGCGCAGCGCTCCGAGCAGGCGCGGCAGGATGTAGTTGCCAATCGTGGTGCTGCATCCGACCCGCAAGCGGGCCTTGCGGTCGCCGGCACCGGGCCGGTAGGCCGCCTCGATCTGCTGTGCCGCATCCAGCAATTGCCTGGCTTGCGGAAGCAGACGCTGGCCTTCGGTGTTGAGGACCAGCCGCTTGCCCACACGGTCGAACAACCGCGTTCCCAGCACACCCTCCAACTCGTTGAGCGAGGCGCTGGTGGCCGACTGCGACAGCGAGACCGCCACCCCGCCGCCGGTGGTGCTGCCGGTTTCGGCGATGGCACAAAAGATCTGCATCTGACGCAGGGTCAGCCTCATCTGCATAACCTTCCAGACAGGTAACAGTTAGCGATATTACCCGTTATCCGAATGACCCGGCGCGCTCTAGACTTGGTCCATCGCCTCTGCATCGCCAAACGGACCGATCGCCATGCGTGAAAGCAGACTGAGCGCCATCGTCGGCGACCACCGGCCCCTGGCGGCCCTCTCCACTCCCAGGGAAGCCATCCGGCAATTCACCCCGAACTGGTTTGCCGCCACCATGGGCACCGGGATTCTTGCGCTTGCCTTGGGACAGCTGCCGTTTGCAGCGTCCTGGCTCAAGACCATTGGGGAACTGCTGTGGTGCTTCAACATCGCGCTGTTCGTCGTGTTCAGCGTTCTGTATGCCAGCCGCTGGATGCTGTTTTTCGACGAAGCCAAGCAGATCTTCGGCCATTCCACCGTCTCGATGTTCTTCGGCACCATTCCCATGGGCCTGGCGACCATCGTCAACGGATTTGTGCTGTATGGCCTGCCGCGCTGGGGGAGCGGAGTGCTGCCGCTAGTCGAGACCTTGTGGTGGATCGACGTGGCCATGTCGCTGGCGTGCGGGGTGCTGATCCCTTTCATGATGTTCACCCGGCAGCAGCACAGCATCGACCAGATGACCGCCGTCTGGCTGCTGCCTGTGGTGGCTGCGGAGGTCGCCGCAGCCAGCGGTGGCTTGTTGGCACCGCATCTGGCCGACACGGCCGGCCAATACACGGTACTCATCACCAGCTACGTGCTGTGGGCCTACTCGGTGCCGGTGGCGCTGAGCATCCTGGTCATCCTGTTGCTACGCATGGCACTGCACAAGCTTCCGCACGAAAGCATGGCCGCATCCAGCTGGTTGTCGTTGGGACCGATCGGGACCGGCGCGCTGGGCATGCTGGTGCTCGGCGCCGATGCGCCGGCGATCTTTGCCGCGCAGGGATTGAGTGCCGCCGGGAGCATGGCAGCCGGCCTTGGCCTTATCAGCGGCTTGCTGTTCTGGGGGCTGGGCATGTGGTGGATGGCATTGGCGATGCTCATCACCGCGCGCTACGTCAGAAAAGGCATTCCTTTCAACCTCGGCTGGTGGGGTTTCACCTTCCCGCTCGGGGTGTATGCGGTAACGACCTTGCGCCTGGGAGCGAGCCTGCATCTGGTGTTTTTCCAGGGCCTGGGCACGGCGCTGGTGTTGTTGCTGGCGGTCATGTGGGGGCTCGTCTTTTCCAAGACGGTGGCCGGTGCCTACCGCGGCAACCTCTTCGTCTCGCCCTGTATCGCGTCCTTGACCAAGCCAGGTTGAAGCCAACGCCCGCGCTGAGACTGCGCGCGGGGCAGCGGCGGCGACGTTGGTGGCCGCCGCTATGCTCAGCGTGCGTTGTCGGCAGTGGGCAAGTATTGCTGCAACGCCAGCACCGATTCCCAGGGATCTGCACGCTGACGCTTGGCCCGTTGCAGGGCCTTGTCCATTGGGAAGGCATCCGGGCCGCTGATCTTGCCGAGTTCTTCCCAGCGCAGCGGCACGGCGACAGTGGCCTTTTCGCGTGCTCGCAGCGACCACGAACACACGCTGGTATTGCCGCGCCCATTGCGCAGCCAGTCGACGAAGATCACGCCGTGGCGCTTGGCCTTGCTCATGGTGGCCACGTAGCGGTCCGGCGCGTGCGTGGCCAGCGCCTGGGCGAAGGCCTCGCAGAAATCGCGCGCCTGCTCCCAGTCCGCTTCCGGCACGATCGGCACCACCACATGCAAGCCCTTGCCGCCGGACAGGCGCACCGCGCTCTCCAGGCCGGCACTGCGCAGCTTGGCACGGATGTCGCGCGCGGCCGCCACCACGTCGGCCCAGGACACCCCGTCGCCAGGGTCCAGGTCGAACACCAGCCGATCCGGATGCTCCGCGTCGTCGACCTGCGCGCCCCAGGGATGCAGCTCCAGCGTGTTCATCTGCACCAGCTCGAGCAGGCCGGCGGCATCCTCGACGTAGATGTAATCCTCGGTGCCGCTCTTCTGCTGCAGCGGAATCGCCTTGATATGCGTGCCCAGGTGGCGGCCTTCGTGCTTCTGGAAGAAACAGTCGCCGCCGGCACCATCGGGGCAGCGCAGCAGCGACAAGGGGCGGCGCGCGATCTCTGCCAGCACCAGCGGCGCCACTGCGCGGTAATAGCCGGCCACATCGCCTTTGCTGATGCCCGCTGCAGGAAACACCACCCGCTCGGGATGGGTGATGGTGATGCCGTCCGTCGACGTGGCTGTGGATTTGGATGTTGTGGATCTGGATGTTGTGGACTTGGACGCCGTGGATTTGGAGGCCGTGGACGTGGACGCTGCAGCCTTTTTGGATGTCGTGGTCGCGGTCGTCTTCGATGCAGTCGACCGCACGCGCTTGCTGGCGGTGCTGGTGGATGCTTCGACCGTCGTTCTCGACGTTTTTTTACTCGCCGCCTTGCGCGCAGGCGCGGCGGCCGTGGTCGCAGCACTGCCTTTACCTGCAGCACGCGCCTTGCCTGGCGAGGCGCGGTCGCCGCCTAACTCGCTCATGGGTTTGTCCTCGCGCAGACGCTTGAATGCGGCCTGCCGCAGCAGGCCTTCCTTCGCCCAGCCGCGGAAGGCGACCTCGGCGATCAGGACCGGCCGTACCCAATGCACATCGCGTGGCCGCCCCGGGATATGGGTCGGCAATTCCAGCGTGGCGGTGTCGCTGTGCAGCGCCTGCAACAGCGCGGTGATCTTGCCAAGCAAGGCATCGTCGAAGCCGGTGCCCACACGTCCGACGTAACGCAGCGTCTTGCCCTCGCGTTGCGCCATCAGCAAGGCGCCGAAGCCGCTGCGCGCGCCCTTCGGGTCGGTGTAGCCCACCACCACGAACTCGTCGCTGTCTTCGTGCTTGGTCTTGACCCAATCGGCGCTGCGCCCTTCGCGATACCGCGCATCGGCGAGCTTGCTGACGATGCCTTCCCAGCCGGTGCCGGCGCTGGCCGCAAAGACCTCCGGTCCGTGGCCGATCACATGGTCGCTAAACGCCAGCGTGCCCGGCACATCGCCCAGCACGTCGTACAGCAACTGCTTGCGTTGCAGCAGCGGGGTGTCGCGCAGATCCACCCCGGCCACGCCGAGCAGGTCGAACACGATGTAGCGCAGCGGCTGCGTGACGCTGCCATCGAGCGCGCGTTGCAGTGCCGAGAAGTCGCTGCGCCCTTGCGCGTCCAGCACCACCAGCTCGCCATCCAGGCGCGCATCGCGCACCGGCAAGGCCTGCACTGCACGCACCACGTCCGGGAAGCGCTGCGTCCAGGCCTGGTCGTTGCGCGAGCGCAGCTGCACCTGGCCATCGACCATGTCGGCCAGCAGGCGGTAGCCGTCCCACTTGATCTCGTGCAACCAGCGCTCGCCATCCGGCGCCTGCTCGCGCAGCAAGGTCAGTTGCGCGCGCAGCTCAGTTGGGCATGGCGCATCGCGCGCGCCGTCCAGCGCCAGGGCGCGGGTACGCCATTGCCTAGAGTCCGCACGCGCCGGGCGCGTGCGTTTGCCAGCCGCAGTCGTCTCGGCGCTCGCCGTTGATGCCGGCGCGCGCCGCGCCCGGCTGGCCTTGGCACGGGTTGCCGGCGCGGCCGCAGCCGGTGCGCCGGCGGCCTGCTGCGCCACCAGCGCATCGGCATCCAGATCGGCCGCATACGCATCGCTGCGCTTGAACAGCAGCCATTGCGGTTTGCCACCGCGCATCTGCGTGCGTACCAATGCAAAACCGCCGCGCAGCAGCGTACCCTGCAGTTCGAATTCCAGCTTGCCGGCTTCCAGTGCCGCCAACGCATCGCCTTCGCACTGCCAATGCCCGTGGTCGAACACATCCACATGCCCGGCGCCGTAATGGCCCTGCGGAATGTCGCCCTGGAAGCTGGCGTACGACAGCGGGTGGTCCTCCACCTGAACTGCCAGGCGCTTTTCGCCCACGCGCAGCGATGGGCCCTTGGGCACGGCCCAACTCTTGAGCACGCCGTCGGCTTCCAGACGGAAGTCGTAATGGCGCGAGCTGGCGTGGTGCAACTGCACGACGAAGATCGGCTGCTTGCTGGCGCGCGCCGGCGTGTCGCCGGCCGGCTCCGGGGTCTGGTCGAAGCGGCGCTTGGCGTTGTAATCGTGCAATGACATGGGCGGGGCCTAGCCGGCCTTGCGGCGCGGTGCCGCCTTGCTGGCGGTGGTCTTGGTGGCCTTGGTGGTCTTGGCCGCGGTCTTCTTGGTGGCCTTCTTGGCCACTTTCTTGGTGGCGGTCTTTTTGGCCGACCCGGTTGCCGGCGTGCTGCTCTTCTTGGCCGGCGTGCGCGTATTGGCCTGCAGGCTCTTCTGCAGCAGCGACATGAAGTCGACCACGTTGGTGCTGGCGTCTTCGTGCTGCGGTGGCTCGACATCCACGGTGGTGGTGCCGCCCTTGGCCTGGATGCGCTTGCGCAGGATCTGCTCGAGCTTGCCGCGGAACTCGTCGTGGTAATCCTCCGGCTGCCAGGTGCCGGACATCGACTCGATCAGCTGCTTGGCCATCTCCTGTTCCTTGGGCGTGATGCGGTACTCGCCCACCGCGCCGGCCGGCAGCTTGAAGTCCTGCGGGTCCACCACTTCCTGCTGGTAGCGCAGCAGCAGCAGGATCAACGCATCGCCCTGCGGCATCACCGCGGCCAGGTATTCGCGCGTGCGGATGACCACCTTGGCAATGCCCACCTTGCCGGTGTCGCGCAGCGTCTCGCGCAGCAGCACGTAGCCTTTTTCGGCCTTCTTGCCCGGCACCAGGATGTAGGGCTTTTCGAAATAACGCGGGTCGATATCGGCAGCGTCGACAAAGGTCTCCACCTCCACCGTTTCGTGGCTTTCCGGCGAGGCCGAGCGGATGTCCTGCTCCTCGACGATGACATAGCTGCCCTTGTCGTACTCGAACGCCTTGACGATCTCCTTCCACGGCACCTCATCGCCGGTGTCGGCGTTGACGCGCTCGAAGCGGATCGGCTTCTTGTCGCGCGAATCGAGCATGCGGAAATGCAGATCCACCTTGCGCTCGCCCGACATCAACGACACCGGCACATTGAGCAAGCCGAACGAGAGGGTTCCGGTCCAGATCGGTCGTGCCATCGGCGTGTGACTCCGGGTGTTGTGTGAGTTAACCCATAGCTGTAGCGCGGCCACCGTGATCCATCCGTGAGCCGTGCGTCTGCAGCTGCCACTGCGCCCCCTTCACTAGGCGCGCGGTGAACTGCGTGTCCATCCCGATGACCAGGAGCACCGCATGTCCCGTGACCCACTGCGCGACCAACCCACCCAGCCGGGCGAACAGCACGGCAAGCGCGATGCCGAACACTACGAAGACCGCGGTGCCGGCGATGCGCCCGACACGCTGGTTCCTGCCGATGGCGACACCCCGGCCAAGACGCCGGGCACCGCGCCGTCGACCGTGGCAGACCGCTGAAACCAGCCGGCTGATTCCCCGCCCGGCAGCACCGCCAGGCGGGCCAGGGTTACGCCCGGCCTGCCCGCTGCAGTTGGGCGAACTCCTCGTCGGCAAACAGGCGCGAGCGCACCAGAAAGCGCACGCCCTCGCCGTTTTCCAGCGAGAACATGCCACCGCGTCCCGGCACCACATCGATGATCAGCTGGGTGTGCTTCCAGTACTCGAACTGCGAGGGGCTGATGTAGAACGGCGCGCCGCCGATCTCGCCCAGCAGCACGTCGCGGTCGCCGACGATGAAGTCGCCCACCGGGAAACACATCGGCGAGGAGCCATCGCAGCAGCCACCGGATTGATGGAACAGCACATCGCCGTGGCGTGCGCGCAGCGTGTCGATCAACTGCAACGCCGCCAGCGTGGCCATCACCTGCAACGGCGGGTCTGTCTGCGTGGTGGTGCCCTGCATCGTCTGCCTCCTGCGGCGCGGTCAGGCCGCCATGTCGAGCACGATACGCCCCTCGATCGTTCCGGCGTGCATGCGCGCGAACACGTCGTTGATGTTGTCCAGGGTGTCGGTGGCCACGGTCGCCGCAACCTTGCCCTGCTCGGCGAAGGCCAGCGACTCCTGCAGGTCCAGCCGGGTGCCGACGATCGAGCCGCGTACGGTCACGCCATTGAGCACCATGCCGAAGATGTCCAGCGGGAACTGGCCCGGTGGCAGGCCGTTGAGCGACACCGTGCCGCCACGCCGCACCATGCCGATCGCCTGCTCGAACGCCTTGGGCGATACCGCGGTGACCAACGCGCCGTGTGCGCCGCCGATTTCCTTCTTCAGGTACGCCACCGGATCGGTGGTGCGCGCATTGACCGTCACCGTGGCGCCCAGGCGCCTGGCCAGTGCCAGCTTGGCGTCGTCCACATCCACGGCGGCCACGTTCATTCCCATCGCCTTGGCATATTGCACTGCCATGTGGCCGAGCCCGCCGATGCCGGAAATCACCACCCACTGGCCCGGCTTGGTATCGGTGACCTTCAGGCCCTTGTAGACGGTGACGCCCGCGCACAGGATCGGCGCGACCTCGACGAAGCCGATGCCCTTGGGCAGATGCCCGACGTAATCGGCATTAGCCAGCGCGTATTGCGCGAAGCCGCCGTTGACCGAGTAGCCGCTGTTCTGCTGCGCCTCGCACAGGGTTTCCCAGCCACCCAGGCAGTGCTCGCAATGCCCGCAGGCCGAGTACAGCCACGGGATGCCGACGCGGTCGCCTTCCTTGATGTGCTTGACGCCTTCGCCGACTGCCACCACGTGGCCAACACCTTCGTGGCCGGGAATGAACGGCGGGTTCGGCTTGACCGGCCAGTCGCCTTCGGCGGCGTGCAGGTCGGTGTGGCAAACGCCACAGGCTTCGATCTTGACCAGGATGTCGCCGGCGGCCGGGCGCGGCACCTGCACTTCCTCGATCACCAGAGGCTTGCCGAACTCGCGTACCACTGCAGCTTTCATCGTCTTGTCCACATTGCACTCCTGTCGCTGTCGTTGAGGAACCTTAGCCCCGGGCCGCAACCGGGGCCTTGATCGAGGTCAAAGCCGCGGCGCGCACGCACGGCGCCAGCCGATCGTCGCCGCGCACGAGCGCGACCGGCATGGGTGTCAGAAGAAGCCCAGCGCCTTGGGCGAATAGCTCACCAGCAGGTTCTTGGTCTGCTGGTAATGGTCGAGCATCATCTTGTGATTCTCGCGGCCGATGCCCGACTGCTTGTAGCCGCCGAACGCGGCATGCGCCGGATAGGCGTGGTAACAGTTGGTCCACACGCGGCCGGCCTGGATCGCGCGGCCCATGCGATACAGGCGCGCCGCATCACGGCTCCACACACCGGCACCCAGGCCGTACAGCGTGTCGTTGGCGATCGCCAGCGCCTCGGCCTCGTCCTTGAAGGTGGTCACCGACACCACCGGCCCGAAGATCTCTTCCTGGAACACGCGCATCTTGTTGTGGCCCTTGAACACCGTCGGCTTGACGTAGAAGCCGCCGGACAGCTCGCCATCGAGCGTATTGCGTTCGCCGCCGATCAACACCTGCGCGCCTTCCTGCTTGCCGATGTCGATATAGGACAGGATCTTTTCCAGCTGCTCGCTGGAGGCCTGCGCGCCGACCATGGTGTTGGGATCGAGCGGGTTGCCCTGCTTGATCGCGGCCACGCGTGCGAGCGCCTTTTCCATGAACTTCTCGTAGATCGATTCCTGGATCAGCGCGCGCGACGGGCAGGTACACACCTCGCCCTGGTTGAAGGCGAACAGCACGAAGCCTTCCACCGCCTTGTCGAGAAAATCGTCGTCTTCGGCCATGACATCGGCAAAGAAGATGTTGGGCGACTTGCCGCCCAGCTCCAGCGTCACCGGGATCAGGTTCTGGCTGGCGTATTGCATGATCAGCCGGCCGGTGGTGGTTTCGCCAGTGAAGGCGATCTTGGCAATGCGCGGATTGCTGGCCAGTGGCTTGCCCGCCTCCAGGCCGAAGCCGTTGACCACGTTGAGCACGCCCGGCGGCAGCAGGTCGCCGATGACTTCCATCAACACCAGGATCGAGGCCGGGGTCTGCTCGGCCGGCTTCATCACCACGCAGTTGCCGGCGGCCAGCGCCGGTGCCAGTTTCCAGCACGCCATCAGCAGCGGGAAGTTCCACGGAATGATCTGCCCGACCACGCCGAGCGGTTCGTGGAAGTGATAGGCGATGGTGTCGCTGTCGATCTCGGAGATGCCGCCTTCCTGCGCGCGGATGGCGCCGGCGAAATAGCGGAAGTGATCCACGCACAACGGCACATCGGCATTGAGCGTCTCGCGCACCGGCTTGCCGTTGTCCCAGGTCTCGGCATGGGCGAGCAGTTCCAGATTCTGCTCGATGCGGTCGGCGATCTTGAGCAGCACATTGGAGCGCTCGGTGGTGGAGGCCTTGCCCCAGGCGTCCTTGGCCGCATGCGCGGCATCCAACGCGGCTTCGATGTCCTGTGCGTTGGAGCGCGCGATCGAGGTGAACACCTTGCCGTTGATCGGCGTGGTGTTGTCGAAGTACTGGCCGCTGTGCGGCGCCACCCACTTGCCGCCGATGAAGTTGTCATAGCGCGGTTTGAAGATGGACTGCGGGTCGGTGTTCAGCGGCTTGGCGGATGTGACGGCATTCATCGGTGTCTCCTGCGGTACATGGGAGGAAGCCCGTGACGGGCGTCTCCGTTGTCACGCAAGGGCGATGCCAGGTTTTGCCTGCTGCGCTGCGTCAGCCCGATCGCGCCGCGGCTGCGAACGATGGGCGCGGTCTTCGCTGCGGCGCATCACGCGCGGCGCTTGCGCTGTGTCCGCAAACATGGTGTTTATCGCGACAGTGATCTTCTGGACTGTCGCAGATTGCGACACGAGGTGGCGGAATGGCGATGTCGACGGAGCAGCAGCTGGGCCGGGCGCGGCGATCGTTCTTCGAGCGCGGCGCGATGCCGGCCGGGCAGGTACCGGACGCGATCCTGCAGTCGTGGCGACGCTGCCAGCGCCAGGGCCTGGCCGCCGAGTCGGCACCGGCGATCGAACCGGTCAGCGCCGCACGCCTGCGCGAGATGCGCGAACGCCACGAGACCCTGTGGCGGCGTGCGCGCGCCGAGCTGGAAGGGCTGTCGGCCGACGCAGCGGCCACCGGCAGCGTCGTGCTACTCACCGACGAGGCTGGCTGGATCCTCGATGCCGAGGGCAGCACCGGCTTCCTCGAGCGCGCCGGGCGGGTGGCACTGATGCCCGGCGCCTGTTGGAGCGAGAGCGTGTTCGGCACCAATGCCATCGGCACCGCGATCGTGGAGAGCCGCTCGATCGAGGTCCGCGGCGGCGAGCACTACCTCGCCCCGCACGGCATCCTCAGCTGTGCCGCGGCGCCGATCTTCGATCCTTACGGGCAGTTGGTGGGCGTGCTCGACATCTCCGGCGACGCGCGTCTGCAGCACATCCACGCGCTGGGACTGGCGCGGCGCGCAGTCGCCAGCATCGAGCACCGCTACTTCGACGACGGCATCGCCGATTGCGAACTGCTGCGCGTGCACCACGACCCGGCCCTGCTCGGCACCGCGCGCGAGGGCCTGCTGGCATTCCGCGGCGGGCGCCTGGTGGCAGCCAACCGCGCCGGCCTGCAGCTGTTCGGGCTGGAGCGCCACGAGCTGGGGCGCGCGCGCTACGACGCGCTGTTCGAGGAGCCGCTGACCCGGCTGCGCCACGACGGCGCCCTGTTCGATCGCCAGGGCCGCGCCCTGTACGGGCGCGTGGACGAGCGCGGCGACGCGCGGCCGCGCCGGCGCGCCACGCAGCCACCAATCACGGTCTCGGCCGCCCGCCAGGACGGTGACCGCGACGCGCCGCTGTTCGAGGCCGAGATCGAGCGCCTGCTCGGGCGCGCCTGCCGGGTGCTGGATGCCGAGCTGCCGGTGCTGGTGCAAGGCGAGACCGGCACCGGCAAGGAGGTGTTTGCGCGCGAGCTGCACCGCCGCTGCACGCGCGCCGGCCGCCCGTTCGTCGCGGTGAACTGCGCCGCGCTGCCCGAGGGTCTGATCGAGGCCGAGCTGTTCGGCTACGAGGACGGCGCCTTCACCGGAGCGCGCAAGCACGGCAGCCCGGGGCTGCTGCGCCAGGCCGAGGGCGGGGTGCTGTTCCTCGACGAGATCGGCGACATGCCGCTGGCGCTGCAACCGCGGCTGCTGCGCGTGCTGCAGGAGCGCGAACTGTCGCCGCTGGGTGGCGGCAAGCCGGTGCGGCTGGACTTCGCGCTGGTCTGCGCCACCCACCAGGACCTGCAAGCGGCGATCGCCGACGGCCGCTTCCGCGCCGACCTGTACTACCGCATCGCCCATCATGCGGTGGCGCTGCCGGCGTTGCGCGCGCACGCCGACCGCCCGCTGCTGGTGCAGGAGCTGTGGCAACGCCTGGGCCAGGGCCGCCGGCTCAGCAGCGACGCGCTGCAGGTCCTGGCCGACTACGACTGGCCGGGCAACCTGCGCCAGCTCTCGGCCTGCCTGCGCACGCTGGTGGCGCTGAGCGAACCCGGCGAGTGCATCGACCGCGACGCACTGCCGGGCTACCTCGCCACCCGGACCGCAGTGTCGGCGGCCGCCGGTGCCGCACCGGCACCGGCACCGGCCGATAGCCTGGAGCAGATGGAGAAGGCGGCGATGCGGCAGGCGCTGGACGCCTGCGGCGGCAACGTCGCGCAGGCGGCACGCAGGCTCGGTATCAGCCGCAGCACGCTGTATCGCCGGCTCGGCCCGCAACGGGCCTGACACTGGGCGCGCAAACGCATCGCCCGCCGACCCGGCCCAGCAGGGCGCGGATGCGCATGCCCACCGCCAAGAACCCCTCGCCATGGATCGCGACGGGTGACTTGCCCGCCGTGCGCACGCACCTCAGCCGCGCGGTGCAGTCGGCTTGAAGACGTCGGGATCGGCCATGGCAGCAGCGCAGTCCTGCACGTTTCTCAGGTGATAGGACTGCAACTGCCAACCCGCTGTGGCCGATGCCGCAGTCCACCGATACGTCCAGTGATAGCGCATCCCCGCGCCACATGCGTCGATGGCGACCGCATCGCCAGGCTGACCATGTTCCGGGAAGGCCACCTCGGTACTGGTCAGGTCTGCACGCCCGCCGGCAGCTGGCGCGTGCGTGCGGTAACTGGTGCGCAGCTGGCCTAGCGCGGCGGCGCTTGCCGGGGGCTGTTGCCTGGACGGCTGCGCCAGCAACCAGCGATGCACCTGCGCCACGGCGGGGCTATCGGCCGGATAGGTCCGCGTTACCTGCAGCATGCCTGGTTCATCAGAAGATGCAGCGGCATTGGCGACGGTGCCGCTCAGGAGACTGGTCGCGCCGAGCGCCGCAACCGACACCACTTGCAGGAATGTCATCCCGTGCTCCATGCGTTGTGTGCAGAAAACCGAGCCTAGCACGCACCCCACGACCTGCTAGGCGCAGGCGCTGCAGCGCTGCTGTGCAGGACCAGGTGCGCCCTACGCAGCTCGGTGTTTGCAATAACCCGCCATGCAGGAGTGGCTGCGTGGATGCAAACCGATGCCGCCAGCACCCGAGTGCCGAGTGCCGAGTGCAGCGATCAGATCCAGACGTCGTTGTCTGCGGTGTATGCGCCGCCCGCATCGCCGGTATTGACCACGCCGCGCGGCTCGACCAGCAGCACGCTGCATTCGTGCTCCGCCGCCGGGCGGTGTTCGACCCCCTTGGGCACCACGTGCATCTGCCCGGCCGACAGCGCCACCACGCCGTCGCGAAACTCGATGGTCATGTTGCCGTCCAGCACGATGAACACCTCGTCCGTGTCCGCATGCTGATGCCACACGAACGCACCTTGCAGCTTGACCAGTTTGAACTGGTAGTCGTTCATTTCCGCGACGACACGCGGGGACCAGTGCTGCGACAGCAGGGCGAGCTTGTCGCTGAAATCGATCGGGGCGTAGCGCGTGTTCAACGGAAACATCCTTGTGCGGGGAATGCGCTTGCAAGCTTAGTGCATCGCATTGCCGGCAGTCACCGCTGCATCAACGCGGCGCATTGCAGCCGCGCGGCGAACAGCGCAAGCGGTTTGCACGGCGCGATGGGTTCATGCGCGCGCGGTGCTGGCGTCTGCCGCGCGCCACGCCCGCACCGCTGCGATGACCTGCGCACCGTGGCTGGCGCTGACATCACGCGCGGCAAAGTCGTGCGGCCGCCATTGCACCTTCGCGGCCAGCCGTGCGCAGGCGGCATGCCCGTCTGCCAGCACGTCGGCCTGCTCGGTTGCGTTCAATGCCAGCAGGAGCGAGAAGCCGGTGGCCGAGATCGTGCAGTTGATGTCCAGCCAGTAGCGGTTGTCCGCACGCAGTAGAAACCAGTCTGCGGGGGTGTGATCGATGACGATCATGGTGGGGCCTGGTGTGGTGGTCATAGGTGTGGCGTGTCGATGGCAGACCGTGCGTTGGCAGGACGGCTTTGTCGCGCCCGGGTGCGCTCCTACGGGCGGTGTGCGTGTTGTTGAACGCGCACCGCCTGCGGCCGGCTCAGCCTTCGAAATCACGCTGCAGGCCGAGCGTTTGTTGGAGATGCATCGCCGCGGCGACGCGTGCTTTGGCGGGATGGCTTTGTCGCGCCCGGGGGCGCTCCTACGGGCGGTGTGCGTGTTGTTGAATGCGCGCCGCCTGCGGGTAGCTCAGCCGCCGAAATCCCACTGCAGGCCGACCGTGTAGGTGCGGTCCGGACCGGGTTCGTAATAGCGCCCGTTGCCGTCGTTGACGATCACCGAGCCGATGTAGTGCCGGTCCAGCGCATTGTCGATGCGGGCGAAGGTGCGCAGCCCGCCCAGCGTGGTGGTCCAGCGCCGGGACGCTTCCAGGTTGACCAGCGCGTAGCCGGGCGCACGCTCGGTGGCCAGGTCGTTGACCACGGTGGCGTCGGAGGCCACCGTTTCGGCGGCGAACTGCCATTGCAGCGGCTGCCACTGCCAGCGCGCGAACAGCTGCTGGCGCGGCACACCCGGCAGGCGCGCGCCGCTGGCCACCGGCGCGGTGGGCGTGGCGCAGCCGCTGCTGGCGCAGGTGAGGTAGCCATCGCGCACGGTGGCATCGACGAAGGTGTAGGCCAGCTGCAATTGCTGGGTGGTGCCCACCGGTTGATTCCAGCTCAGCTCCGCACCCTGGCGGCGGGTGGCACCGATGTTGCGATAGGTGCTGCGGCCATTGGTGTTGCTGGCCACGGCCAGTTCGTCGTCGGTGTCGGCGCGGAACAGCGCCACTTCCACCGCTGCGCCGCTCTGCGCGCGCCACTTGCTGCCGATCTCAAAATTGCGGCTGGTCGCCGCGCCCAGATCCAGCGCCAGGCCGGCGCCGCCATCGCTGCGATAACCGAGTTCGTTGAAGGTGGGCGTTTCGAAACCGCGCCCGACCGAGGCGTAGAAACGCAGGTCCTCGGCGGCACGGAACACGATGCCGGCCACCGGCGTGGTTGCCGAATAATCGCGCCGGCCGCTGTCGTCGGGGTTGCGCCCGAGGATGTAGTGATCGTCCGAGTCGAAGCGCACCTGGCTATGCCGCACGCCCAACAAGGCCGACCAGCGCGCGCTCCACTGCCACCACGCCTGCGCAAACTGGTCCACGTTCTCGACCTGGTCGCGCTGGTTGCGGCGCAGCGCGCCCTTGACGCCCAGCGTGTCGCCGACGAAGTTTTCGTAACCGGTGCGGTGCTGGCGCTGACGATCGACGTTCGCGCCCACGGTCAGCTGCAACGGCCGGCCCAGCGCCTCGCCCTGCCAGGCCCAGCGCGCATCGGCGCCTTCGTAATTGCTGTCCAGATCGATCACCCCGCCCGAATGCAGCGGGTTGCGCTGCACCGCCACCGGGATCGCCAGGAATTGCTCCACGCTGCGCTGGCCGCCGTAGGCCATCAGCCGCAGCGTCTGGCTGTCGAACTGCTGGGTGAAGATGGCGCCGGCCTGCGACTGGCGCACCGATTTGCGGGTGTTGAACTGGGTGGCCACCGCCGTGGCCTGCGCCGGGTCGGCATTGAACTGCGCGCGGGTCAGGCCGAGCGGGTCCTGCGCGTCGGGCGCGTCCAGATAGTTGAGCACCAGGTCCAGCCGGCGGCCCTCGGCCAGATCGAAGCCGAGCTTGGCGTTGACCGAATCGCGCTTTGCGCGGCTATGGGCGCGGAAGCCATCGGTTTCGAAATGATTGGCGGCCAGGTTGTAGTGCACCGCGCCCTGCTGGCCGAGCAATTGCGCACCCACGTTGACGGTGGCATTGCTGCCGTAGGTGGCGCGCAGCCGCCACGGGTCGCCCGGCGCGCCGTCGGCGCTCCACAGCTGCAGCACGCCGCCGGAGGAGTTGCCGTACAGCGCCGAAAACGGCCCGCGCAGCACTTCCACCCGCTCGGCGCCCAGCACGTTGAAGTGCGAGAGCTGGCCCTGGCCATCGGGCATGCTGGCCGGGATACCGTCGACCAGCAGGCGCACGCCGCGCACGCCGAAGGTGGAACGCGCACCGAAGCCGCGGATCGACAGCTGGGTGTCCTGCGCGTAGTTCTGGCGATCGCGCGCCACCAGGCCGGGGATGCCGTCCAGCAGTTCGGAGACCTGCGCGCCGCGACGATTGTCGTCGTCGGCTGCCACCACGGTGAAGGAGGCCGGCAGGTCGAAGTCGTCCACCCCGCGCACGCGTGCGGCGTCCACCTGCACGGTGGGCAATCGCTGGATCGGCGTGGAGGCGGGCGGCGCCGGATCGGCGGCCAGGACGGGCGGCGCGGCGCTCGTGGCGAACAGGCCGCAGGCGGCGGCCAACAAGGTAAGTCTGGGCATGGGCGTAGTGTCCCTCATCCGTACTGTGGCCGCATCGTTGCGTACGGAACGAAGCATGCTACGCCGGCCATGGGCTGCTACGATGAAGTGGTTTGGCCCAGCCGCGGCCGAGCATCCCGGAAGTCCCTCACTCTTTCGTCCTTCAGCGAGTCATGCCGTGTCCTTCTTTGCAAACGTGGAACAGGTTCCAGGCGACCCCATCCTGGGCCTGACCGAGGCCTACAACGCCGACAGCCGCCCCAACAAGGTCAACCTGGGCGTGGGCATCTATTACGACGAAAACGGGCGCATCCCGCTGTTGCGCGCCGTGCACAAGATCGAGCAGCAGCTCGCGCTGGACGCCAAACCGCGCGGCTACCTGCCCATCGACGGCCTGGCCGCCTACGACAAGGCCACCCAGGAGCTGCTGTTCGGCGCCGAGTCGGCGCTGGTGGCCTCCGGCCGCGTGGCGACCTCGCAGACCGTCGGCGGCAGCGGCGCCTTGCGCGTGGGCGCGGACCTGCTCAAGAAACTGCTGCCCACCTCCACCATCGCCATCAGCAACCCGAGCTGGGAAAACCATCGCGCGGTGTTCGGCGCGGCCGGCTTCGAGGTCGTGGACTACACCTATTTCGATGCCGCCAGTCATGGGCTGAACTTCGACGGCATGCTCGCCGACCTGGCAAAACTCGAACCGGGCACGGTGGTGCTGCTGCACGCCTGCTGCCACAACCCGACCGGCGCGGACCTGAGCAAGGAGCAGTGGAAGCAGGTTGCGGGGCTGTTGAAGGAACGCAACCTGTTCCCGTTCGTCGACATCGCCTACCAGGGCTTCGACAAGGGCATCGAGGCCGATGCGTATGCGGTGCGCCTGCTCGCTGCCGAAGGCATCGACAGCTACGTGGTCGCCAGCTCGTACTCCAAGTCGTTCTCGCTGTATGGCGAGCGCGTGGGTGCGCTGTCGGTGGTCTCGGCCACAGCGGCCGAAGCCAAGGCCGTGCAGTCGCAGGTCAAGCGCATCATCCGCACGATCTACTCCAGCCCGTCCACGCATGGCGCCGCATTGGTGGCCGGCGTGCTGACCAGCCCGGAGCTGCGCGATCTGTGGGAGCAGGAGCTGACCGAGATGCGCGAGCGCATCCACGCCCTGCGTGCGGGCCTGGTGGCCAAGCTGGCCACGCTGGGCGCGCCGGAGTTCGAGTTCATCCAGCGCCAGGCCGGCATGTTCTCGTACTCGGGCCTGACCAGAACGCAGGTGGACCGCCTGCGCGAGGAATTCGCGATCTACGCCGTCGGCACCGGCCGTATCTGCGTGGCCGCGCTGAGCCAGCGCAACCTGGACTACGTGGCACAGGCCGTGGCGACCGTCAGCCGGATGTAAGCGCATCGCGATCGGCCGACACGGCCGACGCCTGCAAACCGGGAGCGCGCCAGCCTCCCGGTTTTTTTATGCGTGTTCGCCGCTCCTGCGTGTGTGCAGAGCTGCGCCAAGACCGCGTGGTACACGTCGGCAACCCCAGTCTTGGGCACCACATTCGCGCATGTTCGATCAGGTTTGCTGCAAAACGCGCATCCAGTGATCGAAATCTAACGGCGCAATGGCGACAATGGCGGACCACTTCCTACACAGGCTGCCCGCTCCCATGTCGCGTCCCTCGCTGACCCGCTTCCTGATCGAAGAGCAACACGCCGGCCGTATCGACCCGGAATTGCGCCAGCTGATCACCATCGTCTCGCGCGCCTGCAAGCGCATTTCCATCGCCGTGAGCAAGGGCGCCCTGGGCGGTGTGCTTGGCGATGCCGGCACCGGCAACGTACAGGGCGAGGCGCAGAAGAAGCTCGACGTGCTCAGCAACGACATCCTGCTCGAAGCCAATGCCTGGGGTGGCCACCTGGCCGCATGCGCGTCGGAAGAAATGGATCACAGCCAGCCAGTGCCCGACCAATACCCCAGCGGCGATTTCCTGCTGCTGTTCGATCCGCTGGACGGCAGCTCCAACATCGACGTCAACGTCTCGGTGGGCACCATCTTCTCGGTGCTGCGCGCGCCCAAGGGCACCGAAAAGCCCGGCGACGAGCACTTCCTGCAGCCGGGCACCCAGCAGGTGGCCGCCGGCTACTGCATCTACGGCCCCAGCACGATGCTGGTGCTCACGCTCGGCCACGGCACCCACGCCTTCACCCTGGAACGCGAGGAAGGCAGCTTCCTGCTGACCCAGGCCAACATGCGCGTGCCCGAAGACACCGCCGAATACGCCATCAACATGTCCAACCAGCGCCACTGGGAACCGGCCATGCAGTCCTACGTCAGCGACCTGCTGGCCGGCAAGGACGGCACCCGCGGCAAGGACTTCAACATGCGCTGGATCGCCAGCATGGTCGCCGACGTGCACCGCATCCTCACCCGTGGCGGCATCTTCATCTACCCCTGGGACAAGAAGGACGCGTCCAAGCCAGGCAAGCTGCGCCTGATGTACGAAGCCAACCCGATGAGCATGCTGGTGGAACAGGCCGGCGGCGCGGCCACCACAGGGCGCGAGCGCATCCTTGACCTCCAGCCGACGCAGCTGCATCAGCGTGTGCCGGTGTTCTTGGGGTCGAAGAACGAAGTGAACGAGGCCACGCGCTATCACGTGGAGTTCGACAAGGCGCAGGGCTAGACTCTGGTATAGAAAATTCCAGCATGGCATCCCGGTTCGTGGTGTCATGCTGGACGATAACCTTCTCGGACGACGAAAGCGTCGCGCCAATCGATTTCATCAAGACCAGCGCCAACGATCCGATTCTTGTAACCGCGTCGATCGGTAACGGCAAATGTCCGGCCGGACAACAAAACTGGGCGTATCTCAACATCGGCATTATGGTCGATACGAATTTCGCTAGATTTGATCACTGCACCATCGAAACTGACACGGATTTTTATGCTTGTCGCATCTGGACCGCCTGGTGCTCCGTCGCAAACAGCCACGAATAGTACGTACCGACATCAGTAGCATCCCCGGACTCCGACCCGACGCTGATTAGGGCGGACGGATACACCGCTGATCGGGGCAACGCCGACATTGCATGACGCCGACCGCTGGAAGATTGCTAGCAGACCAGTTCGAGTCTGGGCAACGCATCGCCGTCTCCTGGTGCTTCTAAGATCGAAAGCGAACCAACTTTGAATTGCGGCTTCACATAAGGCATTATGCGATTGGGTAAGGCCTTCGCCTGCTGGGGGAGCAGCACTCTTATTATCTAAGCATGTGAATAATTATCACGGCCAGGATACAGCATGCTTTCCTCATTAACTCCGGCCGACATGGGACTACACCCGTCAGCAAAATACATATATCGTATAATTTTTAACAGGGGGACTTCCAATGAAGCTTAGCGTTCTGTTGTTATTTCTTTTTGCTCCTAGCAGTGCTTTTGCGGACACCACACAGAAAGGAACAATATCTCGCTTCGTTGTCGAGCTAACTTACTTATCTGTCTGGCTTGAAAATCAGCCTACAAACAACGAGTGCCTCTCAGATGGCAGATGGGTAGTAGATTTTTCGAGCGACCCAATCGCAAAAGAAAAATATTCAGCAATTCTTGCCGCTGCGACCTCTAGAACGCCCATAGTGCTGCAATACACTTCCACTCAGGGGTGCGGTGCCTTTGGCGCAAAGAAAATACATTACGTAGACGTTTTATATTAATAATCACAAATAGCGCGCGCCGGTTTTTTGGGATTCTAAGAATGAAGTGAATGAAGTCACACGCCGCGCTGACGCATGCCAGACACCCGCCCCGTGCGGGTGTCTTTGTTTGTGAGACAACGGCTGATTACGCAGTCAGTGATGGTCTGCAGAGCGCCGAGAACTGCGCCAGCAGCCACATCCTGCCGCAAGTTGACTCACCACCGGGCAGCGGTGAGTATCGCCCTCGGGCCGGAGTGGGACGGTCTACGGGAAGTCGATCTCTACGCGCAATGCCTTGCAAGCAGTCGCCTGACTGCACGCAGGGATCACATATCGATCAGGGAGTTCACATGAAGACCGCATGTGTTGCACTGGTGGCTGCCGTCATGTTGCAGGCCACACCCGCCTTCTCCGCATCAACCGCGCCATCGCCACTGGTCGGAACCTGGCTGCTGGATACCAGCAGCCTGCCGATGCCGGCAGCGGTACGACCCAAACGTGTCGTCCTGGAGTTCAAGGAGGTTCCAGGCAACAAGTGGGCAACCAACGCCGAGATCATCGAACACGACAACAAGACGCTGCAGGCGCAATCCACGCTGTTGCTGGACGGCACACCGGGCAAGGCCTCGGGCACTTACCTGGTGGATCGCGCCGCAGTCAAAATGCCCGAGCCCGGCGTGCTGGTGATGCAGTTGATGTATCAAGGCGTCCCGGCATCCACACGCACCTATACGGTCAGTGCCGACGGCAAGGTCATGACCGAGATTGAAGCGTACTTAAAGGATGGCAACCCGGTGATGCGCACGGCGTATTTCAAACGCGCGGCAAGTCAGTCCAAGTGAACACGGGCGAGCCGACGCCGCATCGCGGCGCGGCTCGTTTATTTGAGGAGCAGCGACAGTTTGAAGGCAGGGAGCCTGTATGCGCTATCTTTCACCGATCGATCTTGCAGCCACATTACGGCGCAGCAGGTCGGTCGAGCAGTTTCTCGGAAAAAGTCCAGTCGATACAGCATACATTCGCCATGTCGAGTTACGGCCGGCAAACAATTGCATCGAGGTATGGGTGTATGACGTCGAGGACGTTGGCAGCGAAGACTATTCGGATCTATATGACTTCGCATATTTCGAGCCAGACGGGCCTTGTGCCCCTGCCGCCATCTTTGCGGACGCTGCCGCTGCCGTGACGTATGCCAGCACATTCCTGGCGGCGGACCCTACGCGCTGGACCAACCTCGGGATTGCCGAGTCCGAATACCTTGACTACCTTCGGGCAGACAGGCCTTCCCGTTGGCCGGTTGCCATCTGACCCTTCATCTCGATGCCGACCAGGCAAGCGCTTGGGTTCAACCCCAGCCATCGCCCCAAGTTGTCTGTGTCGCAACGCACATCGCCCCGATACCGTAGTTGAGCCAACCAGAGCATCCATGACCGAGATCAAATTCACCGAAGGCGAGCGGGCGGCGATCACGCGCAAGATCCAGCTGTATTTCAGCGAGGAACTGAAGCAGCAGATCGGCCGCTTCGATGCGGAGTTTCTGCTGGATTTCTTCGCCGAAGAGGTGGGAGCCTATTTCTACAATCGGGGCGTCTACGATGCGCAAGCCATCGTTGCCAGCAAGCTGGACGACCTGGGTGAGGCGATCTACCAACTGGAACGCCCTACCGACTTCAAAAAGTGATCCGTCACCTCACATGCCGCAGCACTGAGAAGTTCCATTTCGCTGCTGTGAGCAGGGACAACATGCGCGCGTCAGAGATACCGCCGAATACGCCATCAAGTCGCGTCGTTCCGCTGCGTTGTTCAAGGATTCCTGCAATTCCAGGGTGTCACTGAGGACTTCCGGTCTCCAGCTGGCCAGCATCCTTGAGAAGTGCAAGCGCCCACTCCACACGCGCCGATGCGGTGGCGATCAGATCATCCGGGTGCTCGCCCAGCAGCGCGCGCAGTTGATGCGGGGCAAAGACCAGGTCGACGAAGTGGCTTGCCAACGCAGACGGATTGGCCGGTTGATCCGGGCCGTCCAGGATCGTCATCTGCACGCGCCGCAGCCCGCCCTCCCAGCCGATGCGGTTGACTTCAGCGGCAAGCGCTGGCGCGCGAATGGAGGTGCCGACGACCAGGCGCATCATGGCCACCGTCTGGGGCTGTAATGCATGCGCAAGGATCCCTTGTCCTGCGTGTCTCAGGCGCCCCTCCAGATCCGTGGGGACGCTGACTGCGGCAGGCAGCGGCTGGGTGTCGACATCGCGACGGACCACCGCCTCGAAGATGGCGTCTTTGTTGGCATAGCGCGCGTAAAGGCTTGCCTTGCCCGCGCCTGCCAGCCGCGCGATGTCCTCGCACGAGGTGTGCTCGAACCCGCGTTCCAGGAAGAGTTGCAGTGCCGCATCGAGTAAGCGCCGTTCGACATCACCCGCCTTATCGAGTGGCGGCCGTCCGCCTTTTGATTTTTGCTTGACCGCTTTCATGCACGAAAACTTACACGCCGCTTGCATTGCCATCAACTGAACGTTATCGTTCAGTTATTCGCTGCGTGGTCTGCCAAGCCGGCGAATGGCCTGGGTGCTGCGTGACAGACAGCCTGCATCTTCTGTTGCAGTTCCCGTTGCCGTCGTTGGCGCAAAAGACCCAAGCGAGAGGCAAGTCGTGACGCCAGATGTGAGATCCCCAATCGTTGTTGCAGGCGCCACCGGCGACCTGGGTTGCCGCATCGCCTTTGCCCTGCAGGACCAGGGCGCCGCGGTGGTTGCGCTTGTTCGGCAAGGCGCAGGCAAGGACCGTATTGCGGCCCTGCAACGCAGGAACATCACGATCCGCTACGTCGAGATGGAAGACGCCAAATCCTTGCGTGAAGCGGTCGGGAATGCCGCATGCGTCGTTTCCGCGCTCAACGGCCTGGAAGACGTCATGCTGGGTCAACAGGGGAAGCTGTTGCATGCAGCGGTCAGCGCCGGCGTGCCTCGCTTCATCCCGTCTGATTTCTCGCTGGACTATACGAAGACACGGCCGGGCGACAATCGAAACCTGGATTTGCGGCGCCGGTTCAGAGACCAACTGGATGCCGCGCCGATCGCGGCCACCTCGGTTCTGTGCGGTGGTTTTCTGGAGCTTCTCGAGGGCAGTGCGCGCCTCGTGGTGCCGGGCCGTCGTGTGATGCATTTTGGCGACGCCAACCAGCAGCTCGATTTCACCGCCAAAGATGACGTCGCCAGCTACACGGCGGCGGCCGCACTGGATTCCACGGCCCCACGGGACCTGCGCATTGCAGGCAACAGCATTTCACCCAACGACATCGCGCAACTGCTCACCCAACTCACCGGGCAGCGCTATCGCACGCTCAGGCCGGGCGGGCTGGGGACGATGTCGGCAATCATCAGTGCGGTGCGTGCACTCACGCCCGCAAGCGATGATCCCTTCCCTCCCTGGCAGGGCATGCAATACCTGCGCGACATGATGAGCGGGCGCGGCAAACTGGTCCCGCTGGATAACGATCGCTACGGTGCGCGCGCCTGGCAAACAGCCCGCCAGACACTGGCCAATACGTATGTACGGGAGTCTTGAGATGCGCGATGGCATTGCAGCGTTCCATATCCAGGTTGCACAGGCGGAGCTGGATGACCTCGCACACCGGATTAGGCAGACGCGGTGGCCGAGCAAGGAAACCGTGGAGGACCACAGCCAGGGCCCACAGAGCGAGCGCATCCGGCGCCTGGTGGACCGCTGGCAGTCTGGCTACGACTGGCGTGCGACCGAGCGGTTATTGAACGGCTGGAACAGCAGTCGCACCACGATCGATGGACTGGAGATCCAGTTCCTGCATGTACGCTCGCCGGAGCCAGACGCGCTTCCGTTGCTGCTGACGCATGGGTGGCCCGGATCGGTGCTCGAATTCCGCGAGGTGATTGGCCCCTTGAGCGACCCGGTGGCCCATGGCGGGCAGGCGTCGGACGCCTTCCATCTCATCATCCCATCCTTGCCTGGCTTTGGTTTCTCTGCAAAGCCGACCGCCCGTGGCTGGGGCGTCGGGCGCACGGCTGCCGCATGGGTCGAACTGATGCGCCGTCTGGGTTATGGCGAGCGTTGGGCCGCACAGGGCGGCGATTGGGGCAGTGCGATCACCACCGCGCTTGGATTCATGCAGCCACCCGGCTTACGGGGTCTCCATCTGAACATGGTGATGTTCGAACCCAGCACGCAGGACATCGCCGAGGCCACACCGGCCGAGCAGAAGATGCTGGAAGACGCCCAGCGCTACTACGCGGAATTTTCCGGCTACATGAAGCTGCAAAGCACACGGCCGCAGTCGGTGGGTTTCAGTTTGGCTGACTCCCCGGTGGGCCTGGCTGCATGGATCTATGCACTCTTTCAGGACGTCTCACAAAGCGACGGCGAGCCGGAGAACGTGTTCGCCTTGGACCACCTCATCGATGACATCATGCTGTACTGGCTCCCGAACGCAGGGCCCAGCTCTGCACGCCTGTACTGGGAAGCCGCGCATGAGGCGATGGCGGAGATGCCTTCGCATCCAATGCCCACGCCAACCGGCATCAGCATGTTTCCCGGGGAGCAGGTGCGCATTTCCCGGCGCTGGGCAGAGCGACGCTTTGCGGATCTCCGCTTTTTCGGCGAAGCGGAGCGGGGCGGACATTTTGCGGCAATGGAGAATCCGCCGGTGTTTGTCGATCATCTGCGAACGACCTTCCGGTCGCTGCGGTGACGGCGGCCGCGCCTGGCATGCCCGCACTGCCTTCGCGTCACGGCCCTGCCGACGGCGCCGGCGTCTCCGCTTTGTAGTTGGCGCTGCCTGACGCCATGCCGGCACTGCCCCCTTGACCGCCGTCGCCTGCACGGGCCAGTCTCGGGGGCTGGCGCGGCGGGGAGTCGTGCCGCTGGCCTTCAACGGAGAACCGCCGTGGACCGTCGTACCTTCCTCACCCTGTCCGGCATCGGTGCTGCCGGGCTGCTGCTGCCGAACACGCGCCTGATCGCGGCCGAGCAATTGCTCACACCCAACGATGCCGCGCGCAGCCGTCGCTTGTCCGATACCGCGCTCAGCACCGCCAAGGCGGCAGGTGCCAGTTATTGCGATGTGCGGGTGGGCCGTTATCTGCGCCAGTTCGTGATCACCCGCGAGGCGCAGGTGGAGAACGTGGTCAACGCCGAATCCAGCGGTGTGGGCGTGCGCGTGCTGGCCGATGGCGCGTGGGGGTTTGCGGCCACCAACACGCTCACCAGCGATGGCGTGGCCACCGCCACGCGCCAGGCGGTGGCGATCGCCAAGGCCAACGCGCGGCTGGGCGGCTCGCCGGTGCAGCTGGCGCCGGTGACGCCGGCCGGACAGGTCAGCTGGAAGACGCCGATCAGGAAGAACGCAATGGAGGTGCCGCTGCAGGACAAGGTGGCGCTGCTGATGGACGTCAACGCGGCCGCGCTCAATGCCGGCGCCACATTCGTGGCTTCGCGCCTGTTTGCGATCAACGAGCAGAAGTACTTCGCCAGCAGCGATGGCTCCTATATCGATCAGGACGTGCACCGGTTGTGGCTGCCGTTCACCGTCACCGCGGTGGACAAGGCCAGCGGCAAGTTCCGCACCCGCGACGGGCTGTCCTCGCCGATGGGCATGGGCTACGAATACCTGGATGGCGATGCCAGCCAGAAGCACCGGTTGCCTGGCGAACTCATCGGCTACGGCCACAGTTACGACGCGCGCGAAGATGCGATCGCCGCCGCCAAACAGGCACGCGCCAAACTCACCGCGCCGTCGGTGAAGGCGGGCAAGTACGATCTGGTGATCGACCCGAGCAACCTGTTCCTCACCATCCACGAGTCGGTGGGCCACCCGCTCGAGCTCGATCGCGTGCTCGGCTACGAGGCCAATTACGCCGGCACCAGTTTTGCCACGCTCGACAAGCGCGATGCCGGTTTCCGCTGGGGCAGCGATGCGGTGACCTTCGTCGCCGACCGCACCCAGCCCGGCAGCCTGGGCGCAGTGGGGTACGACGATGAAGGCGTCAAGAGCAAGCAGTGGGAGCTGGTGAAGGACGGCATCCTGGTCGATTACCAATGCACGCGCGATCAGGCGCATCTGCTCGGCAAGACCGCATCCGATGGCTGCAGCTATGCCGACTCGTGGTCCAGCGTGCAGTTCCAGCGCATGCCCAATGTCTCGCTGGCCGCGGGCAAGACGCCGCTGGCTGTTGCCGACATGATCAAGAACGTCGAGCGCGGCTTGTACATCCACGGGCGCGGCTCGTATTCGATCGATCAGCAGCGCTACAACGCGCAGTTCGGTGGGCAGTTGTTCTACGAAATCGAGAACGGCCAGGTCACCCGCCTGGTGGAAGACGGCGCCTACCAGATCCGCACGCCGGAATTCTGGAATGCCTGCAGCGCGGTCTGCGATCAACGCGATTTCCGCCTGGGCGGCTCGTTCTTCGACGGCAAGGGCCAACCCAGCCAGGTATCAGCGGTCTCGCACGGGTCGTCCACGGCGCGCTTCGATGGCATCAACGTGATCAACACCGCGCGCGCCTTGGGTTGAGAGAACCTGGTCGGTCGCGGGCGCGGTGCCCCAGAGATTGAGCTTGCGCACCAGCATCGAACAGCGCGCATCACGCACTGCTCTTACCGCTCTTCACTGTGCACACCGATCATCCCGACAGGTCCTTGCCCGCCCACCGTCGCGGGACCTTACGCGGCATGGATGCCGCGTAAGAGCCTACACGGACGTACTTGCGGCGTGTCCCGTGATGGTGGGCGGGCAAGGGCCATGCAACAAACCGACAGCGTCGAGAACGCGGCGAGGACACCGCACCAGAAAGTCCGTCGGTTGCCTTATCGAAAATCATGCGCGCCGACCATCTCGACAGGTCCTTGTCCGCCTACCGTCGCGGGACCTTACGCGGCATGGATGCCGCGTAAGCGCCTACACGGACGTACTTGCGGCGTGTCCTGCGAGGGTGGGCGGGCAAGGGCTCTGCAACCAAGCCGCAGACCAAACGCTTTCAGCCAGACCCCCATGAAGCAACACCGCACCCGATGACCTGCGGATCGCACATGCACGATCGCAGACAAACCACGCATGCGTGACATCCAGAGCTCTCGACGCGTAGCCACATCCATCGCAGCCGGTCAGCAGCGCTCGCCACACGCGCAGGCTTGGCGTGCCACTCGCTTCATGCAGGTATAGCGTTTGCGCAACGACCCCTGCCGAAAGTCATTTGACGCAGCGTTCATCGCCCGGCAAGAATCGGCGATACCGCGCAGATAGCGATCTGTGCGTCACCACACTACCTGCGCGCCGCGCGGGATCATTGGGGAGTTGCCGTGCAGCGACGTGATTTCCTGGCCCTGACCGGGCTGACCATGGGCGGGCTGATCGTGCCCGCCTACTTCGGCAAGGCGATCGCCGCCGAGCAGTTGGTGACGCAGCTGGATGTGGGCCGCAAGAAGCGCCTGGCCGATGCCGGCCTCAACGCCGCGCGCCAGGCCGGTGCGAGCTATTGCGATGTGCGCATCGGCCGTTATCTGCGCCAGTTCGTCATCACCCGCGAGGACAAGGTGCAGAACGTGGTCAACACCGAATCCATCGGTGCGGGCGTGCGCGTCCTGGTGGCGGGCGCCTGGGGATTTGCCGCCACCAACGAGCTCACCGAACAGGGCGTGGCCAAGGCCGCCTCGCAGGCCGCCGCGATCGCCAAGGCCAATGCCAAGGTGCAGGGCACGCCGGTGCAGCTGGCGCCCACGCCGGGCGTGGGCGAGGTCAGCTGGAAGACGCCGATCAAGAAGAACGCGATGGAAGTACCGATCAAGGACAAGGTGGACCTGCTGCTGGGCGTCAACGCTGCCGCCACCGCTGCCGGCGCCAACTTCGTCAATTCGATGCTGTTCGTGGTCAACGAGCAGAAGTACTTTGCCAGCACCGACGGCTCGTATATCGACCAGGACGTACACCGCATCTGGGCACCGCTGAGCGTGACCGCCATCGACAAGGCCAGCGGCAAGTTCCGCACCCGCGACGGCTTGTCCGCGCCGATGGGCCTGGGCTACGAGTATCTGGATGGCGCCGCCTCGGGCAAGTTCGTCTCGCCCAATGGCGTGGTGAATTACGGCCTGTCCTACGACATGAAGGAAGACGCAATCGCCGCGGCCAAGCAGGCGCAGGAAAAGCTCAAGGCGCCGTCGGTGAAGCCGGGCAAGTACGATCTGGTGCTGGACCCCTCGCACACCTGGCTCACCATCCACGAGTCGGTCGGCCACCCGCTGGAGCTGGATCGCGTGCTCGGCTACGAGGCCAATTTCGCCGGCACCAGTTTCGCCACGCTGGACAAGCTCAAGGCCGGTTTCCAGTACGGCAGCGACAAGGTGCATATCCTGGCCGACAAGATCCAGCCCGGCAGCCTGGGCGCGGTGGGCTACGACGACGAAGGCGTCAAGACCAAGCAGTGGGACCTGATCCGCGACGGCAAGCTGGTGGACTACCAGGCCATCCGCGACCAGGCGCATATCCTCGGCAAGACCGCCTCCGACGGGTGCTGCTACGCCGATTCGTGGTCGAGCGTGCAGTTCCAGCGCATGGCCAATGTGTCGCTGGCCGCCGGCAAGACACCGTTGAGCGTGAGCGATCTGATCAAGAACGTGGAAAACGGCATCTACATCATCGGCGACGGCTCGTTCTCCATCGACCAGCAGCGTTACAACGCGCAGTTCGGCGGCCAGCTGTTCTACGAGATCAAGAACGGCGCGATCACCCGCATGCTCGAGGACGTGGCCTACCAGATCCGCACGCCGGAATTCTGGAACGCCTGCAGTGCGGTGGCCGATCAACGCGACTACCGCCTGGGCGGCTCGTTCTTCGACGGCAAGGGCCAGCCGAGCCAGTCCTCGGCGGTCTCGCATGGCTCGTCCACCGCCCGTTTCGACGGCATCAACGTCATCAACACCGCCCGCTCGCTCGGCTGACAGGAGAAACCCACATGAGCATCCTTACCGAAGCGCAGGCCAAGGCCATCCTGGACAAGGTCATCAAGCTGTCCAAGGCCGACGAGTGCACCGCCACGCTCAGCGGCTCGATCGACGGCAATATCCGTTTCGCACTCAACAACGTGTCCACCAGCGGCATCGTCGACAACACCGACCTGCAGGTGCAGGTGGCGTTCGGCAAGCGGGTGGGTATCGCCACCATCAACGAGTTCGACGACGCCGCGCTGGAGCGCGTGGTGCGGCGTGCCGAAGACCTGGCGCGGTTGGCGCCGGAAAACCCGGAATTCATGCCGGCGGTGGACAAGCAGACCTATAAACCCAGCCCCACCTTCAGCGAATCCACCGCCGCCATCGACCCGGCGTTCCGCGCGCAGGTGGCCGCCGATTCGATCGCTCCGTGCAAGGGCAAGGGATTGATCGCGGCCGGCTTCCTGGAAGATGGCCAGAGCTTTACCGCGTTCGCCAACAGCAAGGGCAACTTCGGCTACCAGCGTGGCGCGCGTTTCGACTACACCTGCACCGTGCGTACCGAAGACGGTCGCGGCTCGGGCTGGGTGGGCCGCAACCTCAAGGATGCCGCCGATTTCAAGGCCGAGCAGGACATCCGCATCGCCATGCGCAAGGCCAGCGACTCGTCCGAAGCCAAGGCGCTGGAACCGGGCAAGTACACGGTGATCCTGGAGCCGGCAGCGGCGGCAGGCCTGATTTCTTTCATGATGCGCTACTTCGATGCGCGCATGGCGGACGAGGGCCGCAGCTTCCTGTCCAAGAAGGGCGGCGGCAACAAGCTGGGTGAGCAGGTCTACGACCCGCGCGTGAACATCACCGCCGACCCGTGGGATGCGCGGGCCGCCGTGCTGCCGTGGGACGAGGAAGGCCTGCCGCGCGAGAAGATGCCGATCGTGGAGAATGGCAAGATCGCCAACCTGCAGTATTCGCGGTTCTGGGCGCAGAAGAACGGCAAGCGCGCGGTCGGCGAGCCGGGCAACCTGCTGATGGCCGGTGGCGACAAGAACATCGCCGAGCTGGTGCGCGGCACCGAGAAGGGCATCCTGGTCACGCGCACCTGGTACATCCGCATGGTGGACCCGCAGACCGTGCTGCTGACCGGGCTGACCCGCGACGGCACCTTCTACATCGAGAACGGGCAGATCAAGTACCCGGTGAAGAATTTCCGTTTCAACGAATCGCCGATCATCATGCTCAACAATATCGACGAGCTGGGCAGGCCGGTACGCGTGGCCGGCGATGAATCCAGCTACGTGATGATGATTCCGCCGATGCGGCTGCGCGACTTTACGTTTACCTCGTTGTCGGATGCGGTGTGACTGAGAGCCGGGAATCGGGAGTGGGGAATCGGGAATGGGAGAGCGGAGCAAGCTCTTCGCGGCCCGATGGTTTTCCTGCACATCCCGTTCCCGGTCTACACGCCCTGGCGGCGCCCGCGACGCGTCGTCATTTCCTTGGATTGCTGCTCGGTAGCGTCGCTGCGTTGGCGTTGCCGCAGCGCGCGCGGGCGGCGGGCAATTACGATTTCTGGTTTACCCGGCTGCGCTACGACTCGGGCGATTGGGATGTGGATGCGCGCATGCCGTCCAACCTGATCACCTCGTTGATCGACTACACCCAGCTGCGCGTGGACCCGCAGGAGCATGTGCTGGACCTGGCCGATCCGCGCATGCTGCAGGCGCCGTTCTGCTATCTGTCCGGTCACAAGCTGGTGGAGTTCAATCCCGCCGAGCGGCGCAACTTCGAGCGCTATGTGCGCAATGGCGGCTTCGTGTTCGTGGACGATTGCAACCACGATATCGACGGGCTGTTCGCCACCTCGTTCGAAGCGCAGATGACCTCCATCTTCGGCAAGACCGCGCTGCAGAAATTGCCCAAAAACCACCGTCTCTACAGCGCATTCTTCAAATTCCCCGACGGCCCGCCGGCCACCAGTTTCGAACTCAATGGCTGGGGCGACGACCTGGTGCACGATTATCTCAGGGGCATCAGCATCGACGGCCGGCTCGGCGTGTTGTACAGCAACAAGGATTACGGCTGCGAATGGGATTACGACTGGCGCAACAAACGCTTCCTGGCCGAAGACAACACCAAGTTCGCAGTGAACATCGTGATGTATGCATTGACCAACTGAAACCACCCTGTAGGAGCGCGCTTGCGCACGATGCCTTCCCGGCAACGCCGCCTCGCGCGCCAGCGCGCTCCTGCACAGATCGCGTGAGATGTTTCACAGGCACGGGCACGGCATCCACCGCCAACCACCGCCGTCGCACCCGCGAGCCCCGCACGCCTTTGTAGGAGCGCGCCTGCGCGCGATGCCTTATCGCTAACCCCGCAGCGCGCGCTCCTACGCCAGCAGCCCCACAACGAGACGTTTCCCATGACTTCCCCCAACGACGACACCCTCACCCGGCAGCTCTCCCAACTTGGCGCGTTGCGTGCCGCCCTGGCGCAGGCGGTGGTGGGCCAGGACGCGGTGGTGGAGCAACTGCTGATCGGCCTGCTCGCCGGCGGCCACTGCCTGCTGGAAGGCGCGCCCGGCCTGGGCAAGACGCTGCTGGTGCGCTCGCTGGGGCAGGCGCTGGAGCTGCAGTTCCGCCGCGTGCAGTTCACCCCGGACCTGATGCCCAGCGACATTCTCGGCACCGAGCTGCTGGAAGAGGATCACGGCACCGGACATCGCCAGTTCCGGTTCCAGCAGGGGCCGATCTTCACCAACCTGCTGCTGGCCGACGAGCTCAATCGCACCCCGCCCAAGACCCAGGCCGCGCTGCTGGAGGCGATGAGCGAGCGCACGGTGAGTTACGCCGGCACCACCTATGCGTTGCCGGCGCCGTTCTTCGTGCTGGCCACGCAGAACCCGATCGAACAGGCCGGCACCTATCCGTTGCCGGAAGCGCAGCTGGACCGCTTCCTGCTGCATGTGCGGGTGGACTATCCCAGCGAGCAGGAAGAGCGCGACATCCTCAGCCAGACCACCGGCACCAGCAGCGCGCAGGTGCCCAGGGTGATGGATGCCGACAGCGTGCTGGCGCTGCAGCAACAGGTGCGGCACGTGCACGTGGGCGCAGATCTGCTGACCTGGATCAATCGCCTGGTGCGGGCCAGCCGCCCCGGCCCGCAGGCCAGCGAGGACGTGCGCCAGTGGATCAAATGGGGCGCCGGCCCACGCGCCGGGCAATCGCTGGTGCTGGCGGCCAAGGCGCGTGCGCTGTTGCATGGCCGCCTTGCCGCCACCCGCGAGGATGTCGTCGCGCTGGCCGCGCCGGTGATGCGCCATCGCCTGTTGCTGTCGTTCGCCGCCGAGGCCGAACAACGCAGCGCCGACGATGTGGTCGCCGCGCTGCTACGCGCCGTGCCGTTCCCGGCGTGAGGCGGGTCGCGGCGTGAGCATGGATGTGCCGGCACTGATGCCTGCCGAGCTGCGCAGCCGCCTGCGCGGCCTGCAGTTGCGTGCGCGGCAGGCGCAGGGCGCGCAAGGGATCGGCCAGCACGCCAGCCGCAGCCGCGGCGCCGGGCTGGAATTCTCGCAATACCGCGCCTACGAACCCGGCGATGCCTTGCGCCAGATCGACTGGAAGCTCTACGCCCGTTCAGACCGGTTCTTCGTGCGCGAGGCCGAGCGCGAAAGCCCGCTGACGCTGTGGGTGTTGCTGGACGCCACCGCCTCCGCCGGCCAGGCCGACCAGGCGCGCCCGCAGGTCACCCGCCTGCAGGCGATGGCGACCCTGGCCGCGTGCGCTACCGAGGTCGCGCTGCGGCAAGGCGACCAGGTCGGCCTGTTCGCGGTGCATGGCGATGGCCTGGTGGCCGTGCCGGCCGGTGGCGGGCCGCGCCAGCGCGACCGGCTCTGGCTGGCCCTGCACGGGCTGCGCGCAGGTGGCCGCTGGCCGGGCATGGACGCGCTGCGTCCGCTGTGGGAACGCATCGCCGCCCATGCGCTGGTGCTGTCGATCGGCGACGGCTTCGACCAGGACCTGCTCGGCGCGCTGGAAAAACTCGCCGCCGCACGCCGCGAGGTGATGCAGCTGCAGGTGCTGACCTGCGACGAACGCGATTTTCCCTTCAGCGGCGGGCACCGCTTCCGCGACCCGGAAACCGGCGAAGAACTGCTCGGCGACGGCGCAGCGATGTGCGCTGCGTATCTGCAACGCTTCGGCGCTGCCCAGCGCGCGCTGCAGGCACGCTGGCAGGCGGCCGGCATTGCGCACGCGGTGCACTATCTGGATGCGCCACCGGATGCGGCATTGCGCGAGCTATTTGCACACGGTGCGCGGCGATGAGCCAGCGCGCCGGCGCCAGCGCCGCAGCTGAGGGAGCGCAGCAGTGAACCTGCTCCTGCTGTTCCCCTCTGGCCTGGCCGCGTTGGCCGCACTGCTGCTGCCGTTGCTGATCCATCTGGCCCGACGCAGCGAACACCGGCCCACCGACTTTGCCGCATTGCGCTGGCTGCGCGCGCAGCCGCGGCCCCGGCATCGGCTGCGTTTCGACGAATGGCCGCTGCTGCTGGTGCGCCTGCTGCTGCTGGCCGCAGTGGCGCTGCTACTGGCCGAGCCGGCCTTGCGCGACCCCCAGCAGGCGCGCCCGCGCGTCGTGGTCAGCCCCGGCGTGGATCTGGCCGCGGCCCGGGCGCTCGGCCACGCGGCCAACGCGCAGTGGGAGTGGCTGGCCCCGGGCTTCCCGCCGATCGCTGCCGATGCGACACACCCACCCGCCACGCCCGCCGGCACCGCGCCGCCGGTCGGCAGCCTGCTGCGCGAACTCGATGCCAGCCTGCCGCCGGAGACCGCGCTGCGCGTGATCGTGCCCAGCCAGTGGGGGCCGCTGGATGCGCAACGCCTGCAGCTGTCGCGCGAGGTGCGCTGGCAGGTGCTGCCCGGCCAGTCGCCGGCGGCCGCCGTGGCGCCCGTCCCACCGTTGCGGCTGCAGGCAATTACCGACACCCCCACCGAGCCGGCCCTGCGCTATCTGCGCGCCGTGCATGCCGCCTGGGCACTGCCCGGCGCATTGCCGGTGAGCGCCCCCAGCGCGGCCGAGCCGGCGCGCTGGCCAGCCGGCACGGTGGTGGCCTGGCTGTCGCAGCGCCCGCCGCCGGCGCCGGTCATCGCCTGGGTCGCGGCCGGCGGGCAGCTGCTGCTCGATGCGCAGACGCCGGCCCCGCCCGCACTGGCGGGCCCGCGGCAAGCGCTGCTGCAGGACGCACACGGCGCCGCGCTGATCGATGCCGCACCGGTTGGCCGCGGCCGCCTGCTGCGCTGGGCCGCGCCATTGCAGCCGCAGCGGCTGCCGGCGCTGCTGGATGCCGACTTCCCCACCCGCCTGCACGACGCCCTGCAGTCGACACCCGCACCACAGCGCGCGCTGGCGCAGACCCAGCAGCCGCAGCGCGGCCCCGCCATCCGCCTGGCCAGCGCCCCCTGGCCGCTGGCGCCATGGCTGATCGGCCTGGTGTTGCTGCTGTTTGCGATCGAACGCTGGCTGGCCACCGCGCCCCGCCGGAGCAACGCGGCATGAGCACGCCGGCCCTGCACCACGCCTGGCAGGCCGCGCGGCGACGGCAGGCCGCAGGCGTGCTGCTGTGCGGGCTGCCGCTGGCTGTGCTGCCGGCGCTGCTGGCGTGGCGCACCGGTACGCAGCCGGCGATCCTGCCGTTGCTGCTCCTGGGCCTGCTGGTGCTGATCGGCGTGGCGCTGCTGGCGGCACGCCGGCTCGACCAGACCTGGCTGATCCGCCGGCTGGATCGCGACGCCGATCTGGAAGACAGCAGCGACCTGCTGTTCGCCCCGGCCGGGCAGCTCGGCCCGTTGCAGGCCCTGCAGCGCCAGCGCCTGGAACAACGCCTGCGCAGCACCCCGCGTGATCTGCGCCCGGCCTGGCCCTGGCGGCGCGCCTGGGCATGGGGCCTGCCCGGCCTGCTCGCCTGCGCCGCGGTGCTGCTGTGGCCGCACCCCGCTCACCGGCCCACCGCAGGCAACGACCGGATCGCCGCTGCCCGCGCCGGCACCGGCGCCCCCACCCTGGGTCAGGCGCGGCTGCACAGCACCCCGCCCGCCTACACCGGTCTGCCGCCCGCGCCCCTGCCCGGCCTGGATGCGCGTGTGCCCACCGGTACCCGGCTGCACTGGCAGTTGCAGGTCAACCCGGCCCCGCGCAGCGTGGCGCTGCGGCTCAGTGACGGCCGCCGCATCGCGCTGGCCCGGCAAGGCAGCACCGATCGATGGCAGGGCCAGTGGGTCGCCGAGCGCGCCAGCCTGTACCGCATCCTCATCGACGGCGCCCCGGCCGACCGCCAGCTGCATCGCCTCGACGTGCTGCCCGACCGCCCGCCGCAGGTACGCGTGCTGGCACCCGAACAGAGCCTGGTGCTGTGGACGCCGTCCCAGACCGGCAATCGAGGCTGGACGCTGCGCTTCGAAGCCAGCGACGACTACGCGGTCGCCGCCAGCGCCGAGCTGCGCCTGACCCTGGCCCAGGGCAGCGGCGAAAACATCACCTTCAAGACCCAGCGCCGCACGCTCGGCGGCAGCGGCCCGGCCCGGCTGCGCGGCTTTTCCACCACGCTGCCGCCGCAGGCGCTGGGCATGGCCGCCGGCGACGACCTGATCGCTCAGCTCATCGTGCACGACACCCGCCAGCCCGGCCCGCAGGAAGGCCGCAGCGCCAGCGTGATCCTGCGCTGGCCACCGCCGGAGCAGACCATGGCCGCCGGCCTGGAGGCCAGCGTCAAGCAGACCTTGCCGGCCTACTTCCGCAGCCAGCGGCAGATCATCATCGACGCCGAGGCGCTGCTAAAGGAAAAGCCGCGCCTGGACCCGGCCACCTATCTCAAGCGCGCCGACGCCATCGGCGTGGACCAGCGCCTGCTGCGGCTGCGCTACGGCCAGTTCCTGGGCGAGGAGAGCGAAGGCGCGCCCAAGGGCCCGCCGACCGCCGACGAAGCGCCAACCAGCGACGCCCCGGCCGACGATCTGCCCACCGCCGACATGCCCACCGCGGATGCGCCGGCAACGCCTGCGGCGCCCGCGCCCGCCAGGGACGAACACGGGCACGATGCGCACGACCATGCCGCCGGGGCCGGCGCTGCCGCGCTGGACGACCACGACCACGACCATGCGCATGGCGACGGCGGGCCGGAGCGCGGCGGCTTCGGCCAGGCGCAGGACGTGCTGTCCGAGTTCGGGCACACCCACGACCATGCCGAAGCCGCCACCCTGCTCGACCCGCAGACCCGCGCGCTGCTGCGCGCCGCGCTGGACCAGATGTGGCAGTCCGAGGGTGAGCTGCGCCAGGGCCACCCGGAGCGTGCGTTGCCGTTTGCCAACAAGGCGCTGGGCTTCATCAAGCAGGTGCAGCAGGCCGAACGCATCTACCTGGCGCGGGTCGGCACGCAGTTGCCGCCGATCGACCCCGGCCGCCGCCTGAGCGGCGACCGCGCCGGCCTGGGCGACCGTGCCGCCGGCCTGGACAGCCGCCCGGATCCGGACCCGTCGGCGCTGCAGCTGTGGGACGCGCTCGGCGAGCAGGCCCCGGTACCCGACGCCACCCTGGCCCGCTACGCGCAGCGGCTGCAGAGCCAGCAGGAGCGCCTGCAGGATCCGCTGGGCCTGGCCGCGGCGGTGGAAACCCTGCGCGCCGAACCCGCTTGCGCCAGCTGCCGCGCCCAGCTGCGCGCCCAGGTCTGGCGCACGCTGGTCGCCCCGCCGGCCCCGCTGCACCGCCGCGCCCCTGCCGACGCGCGCGGCCAGCGCTATCTGGATGCCCTGCGCCAGGAGCCGCAACCATGATGCTGCCACCGCCCCGGTTGACCGCACGCGGCAGCTTGCGCCTGCTGCATGCGCGCGCGGCAACCCGGCGCCTGGGGCCACGGCGGGCTGGATGCACGCAAACGGAGCCGCAGGCATGACGCTCGCGCTGCCCTGGCTGGTCGGCAGTGCCTTGCTGCTGCTGGTGATGCTGAGCTGGTTCCGGCTGCTGCGCGCACACGCCCGGCAACCACGCGCGCGGCTGTGGCTGTTGCTTGCCGCCCAAGCGCTCCTGGCCGGCCTGCTCTACCCGGTGCTGCTGCCGCCGCCGCGCGCCGGCAGTACGAGCGAACTGCATGTCGCCACCGCAGGCACCCCGGCAGACCAGGTTCGCCCGACTGCTGCGCCGTGGGTCGCCCTGCCCGAGGCGCCCGCCTTGCCCGGCGTGCCACGCGTACCGGACCTGGCCACCGCGTTGCGGCGCGCGCCCGGCACCACCGCGCTGGTCGTGCATGGCAGCGGCCTGCCCGCACGCGACCGCGACGGCCTGCGCATCCCTGTGCGGCTGGCGCTGGCTCCGGCGCCGACCGGTCTGGTCGCCGTCTCCACGCCGCCGCCGGTCGCACCCGGCGAACGCATCGCCATCAGCGCGCGCGTGCAGGGCCTGCCGGGCGCGCGGGTGGAGTTGCTGGATCCGGCCGGGCAGGTGGTCGACACCGCCACCGCCGATGCGGCCGGCCAGGTGCAGCTGCGTGGCCTGGCGCGCGCACCGGGGCAGCTGCTGTTCGCACTGCGCCTGCGCGATGGCGCAGGCGCCGAACGCAGCCGCGTGCCGCTGCCGGTGCTGATCGCCGCAGTGCCGTCCGCACGCGTGCTGTTGCTGGCCGGCGCGCCGCAGCCGGAACTGAAATATCTGCGCCGCTGGGCCAGCGATGCCGGCATGCAGGTGCGCAGCCAGATCGCCGTCGGCCCCGGCGTGCAACTGGGCGACGGCGCTGCGCTGGATGCGGCCAGCCTGGATGCGCTGGACCTGCTGGTCATCGACCAGCGCCGCCTGGTCGCCCTGGGCAACGCGCAGCGCCAGGGCGTGCGCGCCGCGATCGGCCGCGGCCTGGGCGTGCTGGTGCGCACCGACGGCCCCCTGGATGCTGCCGCCCGCGCCGCGCTCGGCGAGTTGGGCCTGGCCGTGACAGGCGGCAGCACCGGCGCAGCGGTCCCCGCGCCGCGCTCGCTGGTGGCATCGCCCGGCGCCATCGACCCAGCCGCAACGCCGGCCGACGCCGCGCCACTGCCGCCCCTGCAACGCCGCACCCTGCAGCCGCAACAGGCCGATGCCGTGATCGCCGCACGCGCAGACGACGGCAGCGCATTGGGCTGGTGGCGGGCACAAGGCCGCGGCCGCATCGGCATCGGCCTGATCGAAGACAGCTTCGCCCTGGTCCTGGCCGGCCGCGGCGACCTGCATGCCGCGCTATGGGCGCAGCTGGTGAGCGCTGTCGCCCGCGCGGGCGGCAGCGCGCCCGCTGCGGTACAGACAGGCTGGTCGCAGCACCGCATGACGCTGTGCGGTGTCGCCGCAGACGCAGCCGTCATCGGCCCCACGGGTACGCCCCAGGCGCTGCTGATCGATCCCGCCAGCGGCACGCGGGCCTGCGCCGCCTATTGGCCGGCCACCGCAGGCTGGCATCGTCTGCAGACCGGTAACGAACAGCGCTGGCTCTATGTCCGCGCGCCCGGCGATGCCCCCGCGCTGCACACCCAGCAAACCCGCGACGCCACCGTTGCGATGGCCGCCATCGACGCGCCCGCAAGCGTC
Organism: Xanthomonas sp. NCPPB 1826; assembly: GCF_056725285.1. NCBI lineage: Bacteria > Pseudomonadati > Pseudomonadota > Gammaproteobacteria > Lysobacterales > Lysobacteraceae > Xanthomonas > Xanthomonas sp. NCPPB 1826. Next base: position 121,845 of record NZ_CM161521.1, on the reverse strand, counting down.
GGCGCGCCACCAGCACAACCCGGCACGCGCTGGCCCTGGCTGCTGGCCTGGCTCACGCTGGCCGCAGCACTGTGGTGGCTTGAACGACGCAGGCGCTGACTGCCGCAGTGCAACGCCACATCAGCGCAAGATCGCGTGCAGTGCTGCTTTCAGACAGTCGCACTTGAAATGCATTGAGTTGGTAAACAGCGGTGCTGCAACATCGGCAGACCATCGGCGACACCCATCAACGCAACTGACGCGACCACACCCGGCAACAGTTGTTCGCCGGCAACGCCACATCGTCGATCAACTGCAAGCCCACCGACGCCGCCAGTGCATCCACCGCTTCGGCATCGCGAATGCCCGATGCGGCATCGCGCTCGCGCAACATCGCATCGAACGCGCGATTGCTCTGGCTGGTGAAGTGGCCATCGCGGTTGAACGGCCCGTACACCACCAACAGCGCATCCGGTGCCATCACCGCAGGCAACCCCGCAAACAACGCCTGCACCTGCGGCCAGCCCATGATGTGCAAGGTGTTGGCGCTGTAGACCGCGTCGTAGCCGGCAGGCTCGCCTGCCTGCACAGGCGGCAATGGTGGCGTGGGCGCCAGGCCCGGTGTCGGCGTCAGCACCGCCTGCAATGCAATCGGTGGCGGCGTATTCGGTAATGCCGCCTCGTCCAGCCACTGCGTCATGCCCGGCAGATGGTCGGCATGATCGCTGGCCTGCCAGCGCAACCACGGCATCACCGCCGCAAAATGCACCGCGTGCTGCCCGGTCCCGGCGCCGATTTCCAGCACATTGCGGCGGTCGGCAAAGTGCCGTTGCAACACCTCCAGGATCGGGTCGCGGTTGCGTGCGGAGGCTGGTGAGAACGGTTTGATCATAAGTAGCATCGAAAGAAACGTCAGGACATCTCTGCATTATGGATGCAAAACATCCAGCGAGCTCATGCGCTCATCGGTGGTTTTCACACAGGCGCATGCCCATCGATTTAGCGATACCCATCCCAAATGCCTCGCTATCGTTTGTGCATGATGACGCGGGGACATACTCCGGAGGAGATCTGCATGAACAAGGCCGTTGCTTTTTTGACCACGAGTTTTCTAGCGATTGCTGCGAGTTTTGCTGCCGCACCCACTGCAAATGCACAAGCTTCGACTGTAATACTCGACTGCACAGGCAGTGATTATTGCTGGGCTGGCGTAGATAGCCCGGGATCACCAACGCCATTCAAATATGCATGGACCTTTAACAATACTGCTGGCGCCATCTTCCCCAGAAATTGCACCAACAGCGAAGATTGCAACTTCTATTGCCCACGCAGCAGTACGTTCATCACCGCCAATGTAATGGTGAGCGACGCCAACAATCAGTTCATCGGCTCGGCGAGTGCGCGCGCCCTCTGTACACCGCAACCGCTCTGAACTCAGGCAGGAACATCGTTTGTTGATCAGCTGAAAGTGGCACCGGATCGCAAGGATCTGTCCCCATCCTTGCGGGTCCGGTGCCTTATCACCGTTTAGCTGGTCAATTTCTCATAAGCACGTCGCACCGCATCCTCGCCATAGCGCCGCTCCAGCCGGCGCATGATGAAGTGCCCGCGCGCCATCGCCTGGAAGTGGCGCATGAACACGGTATTGAGGGTTGCGCCGCTCACCGCACCGACCAGCGGCACTGCCTGCACGGCGAGTTTTTCACCGACATTGACCGAGAACTTGGCCGCAACGCGCGATACCAGCGACACCAGCACCGGTGCGCCCTTGCTGGCAAAGCCGTGCGCGGTGACGTAATGCGCCGCAGCGCTGAGTTGTTGCGCCATTGCTGCGCGCACCGCGAAATAGCCCGATTCGGCACCGTCGTCGCTGACACTGCGCCCGCCATGCGCCAGCACTTCCAGGCAGGCCAGCGCGGTTTCCGGATCGTGCAGCGATTCGCCTTCGGAACGGGCGATATCGGCGATGGAGCGCAGCATCACCGTGGTGGTCACCGGCAGCTCCACCAACAGCCCGGGCAGGCCGAAGAATCCACCCGCACCACCGGCGACAGCCACCGCCATGGTGTGGCGTGCGGTGGACGCAGGCTGCTGCAGATCGGTCTTGCCGCGCAGGCTCAGTAATGCCGATTTCATCGCCACCTGCAGCGCGCGGCGGGTCACGCCGTCGATGCTGCGGGTGACCAGCTTCGGCAGCCGTCGAGTGATCAGGCTCTCGATCGGCGCGCCCATTGCATTGGCCAATCGGGCGGCCACGCCGGGGTTTTCCAACAGCGCGTGCGCGGTGGCCAGATCGCGTTGCGCGGCAACGTCCATCACCGGGATCGGAAGCGTCGTCATGCCTGCTCTTCGTCGTTGGGGGCTTGCACCGATGGTACCCAGCGCCATGTGAGCGCCGGACGAGCGAACTCGGCAAGCGAAAACACTACCCTGCAATTGGCTGGCAAAATGCGCCATCATCGGGGTTCAAGCAGCTAATGCCGATCAGATGAATCGTGAGATCCGCCACAGCATCGTCATTGCGGCCGCGCCCGAAGTGGTCTGCGCCGCATTGTCCGAGCCCATGCAGCTGGCGCGCTGGTGGACGCGCGAGGTGAGCCTGGTCGAGGACCGGGTGCGGCTGGACTGGAGCCGGCAGGGCTGGCGGGTGGAGCTGAGCATCGACGACGGCGCCGACTACCGCCTGGTGCGCTGGCGCTGCCACGCCTCCAACATGCTCGACACCGACGCCTGGAAGGGCACGGTGATGCGCTTTGACCTGCGTTCCACCAGCCAGGGCACGCAGGTGGAGTTCGAACACTCCGGCTACCGCGACTCGCCCTGCAAGGAAGCCTGCGCACGCGGCTGGCGCTTCTTCCTGGGCAGCAGCCTCAAGCGCTATGTGGAAACCGGCGAAGGCATGCCGTCGGCCGACATGCGCGCCCCCGAGCTGCCCGACAGCGGCGGTCGCGCGCTGCGCTAGCGGCGGCTGATGTCACGGCCGCCCACTGGCTGGCATAAGGGCGATACGGTAGACGCCGATCCATCAAGCCACGCGCCCTGGCGTGCCAACTGTCGTCCCCGATGGCGACATAGCGGACCGCTCGCTCACGCCGGGTCCGCTTACGCCGTATGCGGCTGGCCCATGGCAGGCGCCGTGCTGCCGGGCAGCTGCGCATCCACCGTCACCGGACTGTCGCTGCGCAGCAATGCGCGCGCCTCGGCATCGGTGGCCACCGCCGGCGGCGAGCCGCGCAGCGGCAGGCCGGCGGTTTCGCGCACGAACAGCATGGTCACCAGGCCGATCGCCGCCGCGCCCATCAGGTAGTACGCCGGCACCAACGGGTCACCGCTGCGCTCCACCAGCCAGGCGGTCACCAGCGGCGTGGTGCCGCCGAACAACGACACCGACACGTTGAAGGCGATCGACAACGCGCTATAGCGCACCGGCGTGTAGAACAGCGCCGGCAGCGTGGACGGCATCGAACTGGTGAAGCACACCAGCGCCAGGCCGAGCAGCATCAGGCCGGCGAAGATCAAGCCGTCGTGGCCGCTGCCGATCAGCAGCAGGCAGGGGATGGCCAGCGCGAACAACGCGACGCAGGCGCCGATGATCATCGGCCGGCGGCCCAGCCTGTCGCTGAACAGGCCGCCGACGATGTTGAGCGGCATCATCACCAGCATCACCAGAATGATCAGCAACAGGCCCTTGCTCTCGGCATAGCCCATGGTCACGCTGAGATAGCTGGGCATGTAGGTCAGCAGCATGTAGTCGGTGACGTTGAACACCAGCACCAGGCCCACGCACTTGAGCAACTGCGGCCAGTGCAGGCGCAGCATCGTCAGCAGGCCCTGCGCGGCGGTTTCGCGCTCGCGCTGTTCGGATTGCTCGGTATAGGCGCGAAATGCCGGGGTTTCTTCCAGTTTCATGCGCATGTACAGGCCTAGCAGGCCCAGCGGGCCGGCAATCAGGAACGGCACGCGCCAGCCCCAGTCGAGCATCTGCGCCTGGGTTACGGTCATGTGCAACACCGTCACCGTGGCGGCGCCGGCGATGTAGCCGCCCAGGGTGCCGAATTCCAGCCAGCTGCCCATCAACCCGCGATTGCGGTCGGTGGCGTATTCGGCAATGAAGGTCGCCGCGCCGCCGTATTCGCCACCGGTGGAAAACCCCTGCAACAGCCGCGCCAGCAACAGCAGCGCCGGTGCCCACAGACCGATCTTGGCGTAGGACGGAATCAGGCCGATGCTGAAGGTGCCCAGGGCCATCAGGATCATGGTCGCGGCCAGTACCTTCTGCCGCCCGTAGCGATCGCCGAGCGGGCCGAACACCATCCCGCCGATCGGCCGCACCAGGAAGGCGACGGTGAAGGTGGCAAATGTGGCGATCAACTGCGCGGTGGGATTGCTGGCCGGAAAGAACACCTGCCCCAACGTCACCGCCAGGTAGCCGTACACGCCGAAGTCGAACCATTCCATCGCATTGCCCAGCGCGGCGGCGCCCACCGCCTTGCGCAGCATGCCGCGGTCCACCACGGTGACTTCGTCCAGTTGCAGTTGGCGGCGGCGCTTGAACCAACCGAAGTGCGAGGCAATCGCGCGCGTGTCGTGCATGTGTTGTGTCTCCATGTGCGGCCATCGCTGCCCGCTCGCCCTGGCAACGCACAGGACACGGCGCATCACGCAGGCATGGCAATGGCACATGCACAAGATGACGCCGGAGGCATTCCCGGACGGCCGCGTGGACTCAGCGACGCTGCGGGACAGACGACCAAGGGATGGGCAATGCCCAAGGGCTTGATCAGCCCGTTATGGTACTACAGCGCGCAGATTGCTGCAGCAGCGATGGCGGAGCATCGCTGAAAAGCGCTTGTTTCAAGGCATCTGGCGGGTTGGGCGCGTACATTGCGCCCTCAGTGCACTGCGCATGTCCTGCCATAGTGCGCGCCATCGATCAGGCGCTGTACATGCTTACACCAGCGCCGCACCCAGCTGCGACAGCAGCGGTTGCAGATCTTCGCGCGTCTGCGGGCGCACGGCGCGCGCCACTTCCACACCGTCGCGCAGCAGGATGATGGTCGGCCATAACGTGACGCGGAACGAGCGGCCCAGGGGCCGCCCTTTTCCATCTTCGATCTTGCGGTAGTCGAGCGCCGCCACGCCACCCAGCAGTTTCTGCAGCAGCGGTTGCGCGGCAATGCAGTGGCCGCACCAGTCGGTGCCGAACTCCAGTACCTGCAGACCGGCCTGTGCATCCACCTCGCTGCGTTCGGGCGCCTGGGTGGCGTAGTCGCGAACAAACCCCATCGTCTAGCCGCTCCGGTGTGCTTACGACAACGCGCGCTGGATCTCTTCCAGCGGCAGGTTGGTCAGGTCCTTGGCCAGGTCGCCGACTAGGCGCTGCTGGGTTTCCTTGTGCAGCAGCGGGCGCACGCGGCCCAGCGTGGTCGGGTCGGCGACCAGTACCAGGTGCGTGTATTCGTGCTTCAGCGCGCCATCGTTCAAGGCGTGCGACAGCTGCTTGGCAAAGGTCATTTCGTCCATGTCCGCGTCGCTGAGATCCTGCGGCGCCTTGCCGGCCGGGCCATCGTCGTCGACGTTCTGCACATCGGTGCGCGCGTGCTGGCGCAGCACCACCTTGGCCTCGTTACCCGTGTTGGTGAACCAGCGCGCTTCGCCGCCATCGGCCACCACCACCAACGCACCCTGAGGAATTTGCAGACTCATTCGACTCTCCTGATAGAACGGCGCTGCATGTGCAACGCCAGTCGGCCTCAACCTAGGTGAGAGGATGTAAGCGCCGCGCCTAGCTGGTGTCAGCGTGGCGTTAGCGTGGTGCGGCCAGCGACGGAGGCGGCAGGCCCAGGTGCTTGCTGAAGAAACGCGCGGCCACCCGCAGCGCCTGCTGGCTCTCCGGCAGTGCGTTGGTGAGGTGGAAGGCGTGCCCCAACCCATCCCACACATGCAGGTCCGATTCGCGGCCCAGGTCCACCAGGCGCGCATGCGTGTAGGCGGCATTGCTCAGCTCGGCAGCACGCGTGGCGGTCAGAAACAGCGTCGGCGGGAACTGCTGCAGCACCGCATCGGAAAATACCGGTGACACCAGCGGGTCGTGGAAGTCCACGTTGTCGCCGTAGTACAGGTCTTCCCAGATCGGCAACACACCGGCCTTGTCCGGCAACAAGGCATCGTTGACTGCCGCCACCACAATGCGCGAATCGCCGCGGTAGCGCGCATCGCCTGCGGCGCAGAACAGCCCGGCCGCCGCCGGCATCGGCAACTTCTCCTTGGCGAACCACGCCAGCGATTCACCGGTGAGCACCCCGCCTGCCGAACAACCGAACAGGCCGATGCGCTCTGGCGCATAGGTCTTGAGCGCGGCGCGATACACCGCCGCCACATCCTCGCTGGCAGCCGGGAAATGGTGCTCGGGCCCCATGCGGTAATCCACCGCGACCACGGTCATGCCGGTCATCGCCGCCAGCGGAATGGCTTCCATCAAGCCGAACGAGGCCGCGCTGCCCATCACGAAGCTACCGCCATGCAGTTCAATCAACATGCGCTTGGCCTGCTCGGGTGTGCGCGTGCGCGGCTCCACCCGCAGCACCGGCACGCCGTTCCAGGTTTCGGGCGTGATCTCCACCGCGTAGCGCGTGCGCAGCTGCGCAATCACGCCTTTGGCCCAACGCTCGGTGTCGGCGCGGATGCTCGGCAATTGCTTGAGCAAGGTGGCGTTGTCGGCCTTGTCCAACGGATCGGCGCGGGCCACCCCGGCGGCCATATGCGCACGCGCGGCCGGGCTCAGATATTCCGACACCGGCAGGTCGAATGCGGGCACATGCCGGATGCCATCGGGGGCCGATGCGGCCGCCGGTGGTGCCGGCTCGGCGGCGGTTGCGTGCACGCTGCACGCGGTACAGATCAACGTGAGCGCCAGCGTTTTGTTCAACCAATGACGTGTCATGCAGTGCCCTCCCAGGCAAGTCGAACCGCCAAGGATACCGTCAGCGACCGGCTTGCATCGCGTGCAGACAATGGCGCTGCATGTAACGACGCGATGTAACGAAAATGCTGCAACTACGCACACCGCAGCGTGCAATCGGACCATCGCATCAAGCGTGCGCGAGCGTTCGCTATCGCAGGCAGGTGGATGCGTTTCCTTGCATCCGGCGGACATCGACATCGCGACCACCGGCACCACCACGGCGTGCGCCGGTGCATCGACGCATGCACTGAAGTCATGCGCTCAGGCGGATGTCGACGCTGCGGTTGGTGGCAGATGCTGCACCGCCTGCAGCGTGGAGGTGGTCAGTGGCGACGGCAGTGCGTCCAGTGCGAACCAGCCGATGTCGGCGATCGCCTCGGGCTCGCGGCGCTCGGCGTGCTCGCTGCCCTGGATCGCGGCCAGATACACCGGCGCAACCCAATGCTGCGGCGGCGTCAGATCCGGCTCGAAGTAGCTCACGACGCACAGCACGCCTTGCAGTTGCACGTGCAGGCCGGTTTCTTCCAGCACTTCGCGCACCACCGCCTGCTCCACCGTTTCCATCCAGTCCACCTTGCCACCGGGCAGGCCCCAATGGCCTTGCTCGGGCGCACGCCCGCGCTGCACCAGCAGCAGGCGGCCATCGGTGCGGCGGATGAACGCGCCGCAGCCAACGCGTGGACGTAGGTCGGTATCGATTGAGTTGGACATAGGCATTCCGGACGTTGTGGCGCGTAGTGTCCCAGATGTGCGGCAGGCAGGTGGTGCATCTGCGCCTTGCATGCCGGTGACGAGGATGCCGGCAAGGCTGCGCGATGCCGCCCGGTCGATGCGGTGCATCGCACGCGCCTGCTCGCGTGATGCACAGGGCGATCGCCATGGCGCCGCACTACGCAAGCACCCGCCGGATCAAATCCACGCACCTGCAAGTGCATGCGCATACGGAGCGCCTCTCCACACCTATCCACGCTGCCTTAGCGCCAGGTTGGCGAGGATGCGTGCAGCCCGCGCCGTCATGGCGCACCGTCTTGGAGGTTGGAATGTCGCGTATCGTCGTGATCGGTGGCCATGGCAAGGTCGCGCGTCTGCTGACACCGTTGCTGGTGCGCGGTGGGCACTCGGTCACCGCACTGTTTCGCAATCCTGCGCACGCAGACGATGTGATTGCCGATGGCGCCACCCCGCAGGTGTTCGATATCGAACATGCCGACACCGATGCGATCGCCGCGCAACTGGCCGGCCACGATGCGGTGGTGTGGTCGGCCGGCGCCGGTGGCGGCGATGCGGCGCGCACCTATTCGGTGGACCGCGATGCGGCGATCCGGTCGATGCATGCCGCCGCGCAGGCACGCGTGCGCCGTTACGTGATGGTGTCCTATCTCGGGGCCGGGCTGGAACACGGCATCGGCCCGGACGATGGCTTCTTCGCCTACGCGCAGGCTAAGGCCGCCGCTGATGCGCAGCTGCGCACCACCACGCTGGACTGGACCGTGCTGGGGCCGGGGCGGCTCACGCAGGAGCCGCCAAGCGGCCGCATCACCCGCGATCCGGGCAGCGATGCCGATGGCGGCGTGTCGCGCGCCAACGTGGCGCAGGTCATTGCCGCGGCATTGGCCATGCCGGCCACCATCGGCAAGACGGTGGGCTTCATCGACGGGCAGACGCCGATCCAGCAGGCCTTGTCGCAGCTGGAATGAACGCCAGGCCTATCGCGATGCCTGCGCGCGGCGCACCGTGCACCGGCCTAACGAATTCCTAAAGCCGGCCTCGGCATAGTCGCGGGCGCAGCCCATTGTGGAGGTCGCTTATGTCTGCATTCGTCACGCCACGCCGTGCCGGCATCCTGCCGCCGTACCTGCTGGACCATGTGGCCCAGGCCGCGCCCGAGCGTGCGCGCCAGTGCGCGCTGTGGTCGCGGCAGATCACCGCGCAGCTGCGCCAGCAGCGCGCGCTCGGCCTGCTCGCACGGGCCCAGACGCTGGCCGCCGATGCTGCCAGCACGCCCACCGCGCAAGCGGTGCAGCGGCAGATCTATGACGCCCAACAAGGCACCGTGCTGCCCGGCACCCTGGTGCGTGCCGAAGGCGCTGCCGCCACCGACGATGTGACGGTGACCGAGGCCTACGATTATCTCGGCGCCACGCACGACTTCTTCCAGACGGTATACGGGCGCAATTCCATCGACGGCGACGGCATGCCGTTGATCGGCACCGTGCATTACGAGCGTGGCTACGACAACGCCTTCTGGAACGGCGAGCAGATGGTGTTTGGCGATGGCGATGGCGAGGTCTTCAACCGCTTCACCATCGCCATCGACGTGGTGGGCCACGAGCTGACCCACGGCGTGACCGAGCGCACCGCCAACCTGATCTACCAGGGCCAGTCCGGTGCCCTGAACGAGTCGCTGTCGGATGTGTTCGGCGTATTGATCAAGCAGTACACCTTGCAGCAGCAGGCAAGCGAGGCGGACTGGATCATCGGCGCCGGCTTGTTGATGCCCGGCATCAACGGCGTGGGCCTGCGCTCGATGCAGGCGCCCGGCACGGCGTACGATGACCCGGCCCTGGGCAAGGATCCGCAACCGGCCAGCATGGCCGGCTACGTCGACACACAAGAGGACGATGGCGGCGTGCACTACAACTCCGGCATTCCCAATCACGCGTTCTATCGCGCAGCCGTGGCCATCGGTGGCTACGCCTGGGAGAAGGCCGGCCGCATCTGGTACCGCGCGCTCAGCGGCGGCAACCTGGCCGCCGGTGCGGACTTCGCCACCTTTGCCGCGCTCACCGTCAGCATTGCCGGTGCGGACTACGGTGCCGGCAGTGCCGAGGCAACCGCGGTGCAACAGGCCTGGCGCGACGTGGGCGTGCTGGCATGAGTCCGCAGCGTCCGCCGGTGGATGCAGGCGTGACCTTGCGGCTGGCACGCGAAGGCGGGGTGGCCGCCTTCCCCGCCATGCGGCGCGAACGCCAGCTGGTGATGGATGACCTGGACGAGGCGCAGCGCCTGCAGCTGCGCACCTTGCTGGACCAGTGCCTGGTGCATGCGCTGCCGCGCCCGCAGGCCGGTGGCGGCGACCGCCGTTATTTCAGCATTGCCTGGGACGGTGCCAGCGAACCGCTGCGCATCCCCGAAGAACATGCACCGGCCGCGATCGTGCGGCTGTGGAAACAGGGCACGCTGTAGCGCGTCTGTGCCGCGATGCCGCCGCAAGCGATGCCGCGCGCGTACCCATCGCCATCCACAAACGAAGACACCGCGCAGTGCGCGGTGTCTTGGTATCGAAAGTGGTCCAACTGCGGATGCCTGCACCCTTTAAGCTGCCTAGATGCTCTAGGGCTGCACAGCTGGTGACGCATAGTGCGGCCTGCGGCGTTAGCGCCACGTGCAGCGCAGCAGTCAACTTGAAGACACCCTACTCATCGCTGCAGTGCAGCAGGTGATTGCCGGTATCCGGCCCTGGCGCGCGCGCGTGGCGGGCGCCATTGGCATCGCACGCCGCCGCACGCCTGCATTGCCGTCAACACCGGCTTCGCGGATAGTCGCTGCACCGATCGGACGACTCCTGGACCTTTGTGATTGTGTTGCTGCTTGCTGCCGGACTGCTTGCCGGCCTGGGACTCGCCGGCGTCGTCGCCTGGCTGCTGCTGCGCCAGCGCGCGCACACCACGGCTGCCTCTGCCGCGTCTGCCTCTGCCGCGTCTGCCACAGTCACGCATGCCGCAGCGCCGCCGCACGTGCCGCAGCCGGCGGCTGAGCAGGTGCCGGCGCCGCTGCAGGCCCAGGCGCATGCCGCCGCTGCAGCACAGCCCCTGCCGTCCGGGCCGCCACCGATGCAGCCGCTGCTGCGCCGCATGTATGCCGCGGTGATGTCCACCCCGGCGCTGGCCGACGGCCACCTGCCGACCGACCCGGCCAGGCCGCGGTGCTGGCGGCGGTCGGCGCTGCGCTTGACCACGTGGACCTGCGCCCGCAGCTGTTGCCGCGCCGCCCGCAGTTGTTGCCGCAGCTGATGCGCGCGGTCAACGACCCGGATGCTTCCGGCCGTGGCATCGCCGCGATCATCGCGCAGGACCCGGCGCTGGCCGCCAACCTGCTGCGCATCGCCAACAGTGCGCTGTATCGCCCGCAGGGCGGCCCGCTGGAGAGCCTGGAGCGGGCCGTGGTGCATATCGGCACCGAGGGCGTGCGCCAGATCGTCGCCGCCGCGGTGATGCAGCCGGTGCTGAGCCTGGAAGGCGGCCTGTACGCGCGCCTGCCGGCAGCGGTGTGGGACTACGCCCTGCGGACCGCCGCCGCCGCGGCCGCCTACATGCGCGAGCGCGGTGGGGACACCTTGTCGGCGCAGCTGGCCGGCCTGCTGCAAGGCCTGGGCGCGGTGGTGATCCTGCGCGTGCTGCGCGATGCCTATGCCGAGCGCCCGAGCCTGCCCTACAGCCTGGAATGCCGCCGCGCTGGTCGAACGCCACACCGCCGCCGTCGCCAAGACCATTGCCACCACCTGGGACCTGCCCGCCGCGCTGGGCACCGCGCTGGACGAGCAACGCCCCGAGCACGACACCACCCTGCTCACCAGCTCGCTCGGCATGGCGCTGCGTTACGGCCGGCTGGCCGCCGCGCTGGCCATGCTTGCCCGCCACGGCGCCGAGCAGGAGGAGCATGCGCTCAGTGTGCTGTCCACACTGGAGCCGGACCACGCGGCCAATGCCGCGCTATGGCAACGGCTGGTCGCCGCCAGCGTGGAGTGAGGCCGGCCCGGTTGCCGCAAGCCGGGCACACGCACCGGCCCTGACAAGCGCATGCGCAGCGCCCAACCACTCAGCACTCGCTCGCAATCATCTCCTTGACCCGCGCCGCCAGCAGGCTGACGCTGAACGGCTTGGCCAGCACCGCCATGCCCGGTTCCAGGTGGCGGTCGTTCAACTGCGCGTGTTCGGCAAAGCCGGTGATGAACAACACCTTGAGTCTGGGCCGGCCGACGCGCGCGGCATCGGCCATCTGCCGGCCGTTCATGCCGCCGGGCAGGCCCACATCGCTGATCAGCAGGTCGATGCGCGCCGGCGATTGCAGGATACCCAGCCCGGTGGCGCTGTCGCCGGCTTCCAGCACGGTGTAGCCCAGCTCTTCCAGCACCTCGGTGAACAGCAGGCGGATGGACGGTTCGTCGTCGACGATCAACACGGTTTCGCCGGCCAGCGAGGGCGCCAGTTCCAGCGTGGCGGTGTCGCCATCGCTGCTGTCGTCGGCACCGGCATGCCGCGGCAGGTAGATGCACACCGTCGAGCCCTTGCCCACTTCCGAATGGATGCGCACCTGCCCGCCGGATTGCTTGGCAAACCCGTAGATCATCGACAGGCCCAGGCCGGTGCCCTCGCCGATCGGCTTGGTGGTGAAGAACGGATCGAACGCGCGCGCCACCACGTCCGGCGGCATGCCGGTGCCGGTATCGCTCACGCACAGCGACAGGTAGTGGCCTTCCGGCATGCCCAGCTGCTGGCCCATCTCGCGGTCGATCCAGCGGTTGCTGGTCTGCACGCACAGGCGCCCGCCGTCGGGCATTGCATCGCGCGCGTTGATGCACAGGTTGAGCAGCGCGTTCTCCAGCTGCGGCGCATCCACCAGGGCCAGCCACAGCTCGGCCGCGGCAAGGTTTTCCACGCAGATCCCCGGGCCCACCGTGCGCTGGATCAGCTCCAGCATGTCCACCACCAGCCGGTTGACGTTGGTCGGCTTGGGCAACAGCGTCTGCCGCCGCGCAAATGCCAGCAGCCGGTGGGTCAGCGCGGCCGCGCGCGTGGTGGCGCCCTGCGCGGTGGCCACGTAGCGCTCCAGGTCGCGGAAGCGGCCTTGTTCGATGCGCAGGCTCATCAGCTCCAGCGCGCCGGAAATGCCCGCCAGCAGATTGTTGAAGTCGTGCGCCAGCCCGCCGGTGAGCTGCCCCACCGCTTCCATCTTCTGCGATTGGCGCAGCGCCTCTTCCACCGTCATCAGCTCGCGCGTGCGCTCGGTGACCCGCTGCTCCAGCGTGTCGCTCAGCTCGCGCAGTGCCGCCAGCGCGCGGTCGCGCTCTTCCGACAGCGCGTGGCGCGCCTCGATGTCCAGCAGCACGCCGGGAAAGCGCAGCGGCGTGCCGTCGGCGCCCTTTTCGACCCGGCCGTTGGCCTCCAGCCAGTAGTACTTTCCGTCGCGCCGCTTGACCCGGTACTGGTGCGCGTAGGCACCGCCACGGGCGAGCGCCTCGCCAATGGCTGCGCGCAGCCCCTCGCGGTCGTCCGGGTGCACGGTCTGGATCACCTGCTCCAGCGACAAGCCGGTGCGGCTGGTGGAAGGATCGAAGCCGAAGTTCTGCGCAAACGCCTCGTCCACCGAAAACGCGTCGGTGGGCAGGTCCCAGATCCAGGTGCCGATGATCGCCCCGGCCGCCAGCGCCAGCTGCACGCGCTCGGCATTGCGGCGCGCCACGGTTTCGGCCTCCAGCGCGCGATCGCGCTCGCTGGTGCGGTTGACCACCTCGTGCACCAGGTGGGTATTCTCGTTGCTCAGCATCGCGTGCTGGATGTCGCGGTTGCGGTCGGCCGCCACCTGCGCGGTGGTTTCGATGGCGATATTCATCAGCCCCACGATGCTGCCGTCTTCGCCGCGGATCGGCGAGGCGGTGGCATTCCAGTAGGTCATCTCGTTGACGCCGTTGCGCAGCATCGGCAAGGCGATGACCACCTGGCCGAAGCCCTCACCGGTTTGCATCACCCGGGCGAAGTCCTGTGCGATGGGCGCGTAGGTTTCCTTCCACACCTCCGTCACCGGCTGACCCAGCGCCTGCGGATGACGGTCGCCCATCGATTGCACGTACACGTCGTTGTAGAGCAGGCGCAGCTCCGGCCCCCACAGCACCGCACCGAGCAGGGTGGAGTTGAGCACCACCGACAACGACGAGCGCAGCGACTGCGGCCAGGTCTCCGGCGCGCCCAGCGGCGTGGCGGCCCAGTCGTGTGCGCGCATCAACGCGCCCATCTCGCCGCCCCCCGCAAGAAACTCCAGGCCGGCGGACTCGATGGCGGGGCGCTGTGTGCTCACGTGACGGCATTGCCTGGCGGAAAGTGCGCGCATTGTGGCACGCAGCGACCTCAGCAAGCCGTGCAGACACGCGCGTGCCCCGCGGTGGCGCTGCGCGCGGCAGCTGGGCGTGCTGACGCGGGGATGACGGCATGCCCACGTCGCACTCACGTCCTGCGGGTACAGACTGGGCTGCAACATCCCCAACCGTATGAGGCACCCCGTGGACAAGAACCGTATCGAAGGTACCGCCAAGCAGGTCAAGGGTTCCATCAAGGAAACCGTTGGCCGTGTCACCGGCGACAAGAGCACCGAGCTGGAAGGCGCTGCCGAAAAGAATGTCGGCAAGGTGCAGAACAAGGCTGGCCAGGTCGCCGACAAAGTGCGCGACGCCGCCAAGTAACGCTGGCAAGTCAGCACTATAGGCAGGCATTACGCCCGCCGCGCTGAAGCAGTGGATTGGCCGTCAGGCGTCACGCACGACGTAGACGGTGGATTTCACTTCGGCGAGAGATCGCACCAACGCCCCGACATGATCGGGGCGTTGGCGTTTTGGGCTTTAGAAATGGTTTTTGATTTACCAGGCTGACGGCCAGGAGTGTTTGCACGTCGCCGCAACGATGATCAAGCCACGTGCACGCGCACAACGCGCTCCCGGGCGTGCGTCCTAAACGCCGGCCTTGCGTCCGCGTGCAGCGGGCCGCTTTGCAACGCTGTCGCCATGTTGCTGCCACCACGCGGTCAGCGCTTCCATCGTTGGGCCCAGTCCGCGCGCCTTTGGCGTGATGGCGTATTCCACGCGCGGTGGCACCTGCGCAAACACGGTGCGCGTGACCAGGCCATCTGTTTCCAGCTCGCGCAATTGCGCCGTGAGCATGTGCTGGGTAACGCCGGGGATGGCCTTGCGCAGCTCGCCAAAGCGATACACGCGCTGATTGAGCAACCACATGATTTCCAGCTTCCATTTACCAGACAGCAACGCAAATGCACGGCGCATCTGTTCGTGCATATTGCGCTCGCCGTCCTCAATGGTCTGCTTTTTCATACTAGGCCCTGGTAATTCATCCTACTTTTCAATCGATATCTTAGGCGACATTCTGATGGCCGGTTGCATTTAAATATTAACTGGCAAACACCATGAGCATTTCCATTTACTGGATCAGTACCGCCCTGCTGTGCCTGTTGTACCTGGCTTCTGCCGGCATGTATCTGGCCAAGGGCGAGTTCGTGCGCAAGGCGCAGGCCGAGCTGGGGTATTCGGCACCGTTGCTGGTGCCGTGGATGATCGTCATCAAGATCCTGGGCCCGGTGGCGATTGTGTGGCGCTTCAACACCGCGCTGAGCGATCTGGCCTACGCCGGCATGTTCTACCACCTGCTGTTGTCGGGCATGGCGCATCTGGGTGTGCGCAAGCCCAAGGGCGCGGTACCGGCCGTGTTGGGGCTGCTCTTCCTGCTCGCTTCGTTCGGTACGCAAAACGCCGCGCGCCAGCCGCCCTCGCCCTATGCACCAACTGCAGCGGCCATCCACGCAACGCTGCCGTGAGGCAACACAGGGTTAGGCGCTGCCGGCTGGGTGGCCATACCGCACCACATCCCAGCCGGCACCCTCACCCGCAGGCTAATTCCGGATCGCCTGCGTATGCGTCTTCAATGCATCGGCAAGGCCATTGATCTGCTCGGCGCCGGCGGGCACGGTGATGCTGGAGCCGGTGAGGTCGCTGCCGATGGGTTGCACACGGCCGCCCAGGCACTGGCCCAGGAAGGTTTCGGCCACCGCGTTGAAGGCCTTGCTGTTTTCCGGGCGCTTGAAGCCGTGGCCTTCGTCCGGGAACAGCACGTAGGTCACCGGGATGTTCTTGGCCGTCATCGCGTTGACGATCTGCTCGCTCTCGGCGCGATTGGTGCGCGGGTCGTTGGCGCCCTGGCCGATCAGCAGCGGCTTGCGGATCTTGTCCACATGCGTCACCGGCGAGCGTTCGGTGAGCCACTGCTTGCCCTGCGCGGTGGCCGGGTCACCCATGCGTTTGATCGCCTGCTTGTAGAACCCTGTCCAGTACGGCGGGATGGTGGCCAACAGCGTGTTGAGGTTGGCCGGGCCCACGATGTCCACCGCGCACTTGAAGGTGTCCGGGGTGAAGGTCAAGCCCACCAGGCTGGCGTAGCCGCCGTAGCTGCCACCCATGATGGCCACGTTGTCCGGCGTGGTGACGCCTTGGGTGACCGCCCACTGCACCGCGTCGAGCAGGTCGTCGTGCATCTTGCCGGCCCACTCGCCGTTGCCGGCATTGGTGAAGGCCTTGCCGAAGCCGGTGGAGCCGCGGTAGTTCACCGCCAGCACCGCGTAGCCGCGGTTGGTGAACCATTGCGTGTAAGCGCCGTAGCTGTTGTAGCTGTCACGCAGCCAGGGGCCGCCATGCACGAACACCACCAGCGGCACCGGCTTGTCGGCCTTGCCATCGTGGTTGGCGTCCGCATCGGCCGGCAGGGTGAGGTAGCTCACCAGATGCAGCCCGTCGCGCGCGGTCAGCGTCTGCGGCCAGCTCGGCACCAGCGGCTTGCCTTCCAGGGCGGGATACGCGGAAAACAGTTGGGTCAGCTTCGCCGTGGCGCGGTCGTAGCGGTAGTAGCGCAACGGCGTTTCTGCTGCCGAATAGCTCACGATCCAGGTGGCATCGTCCTGGGTGCGTGCTTCCACCTTTGCATCGCCCGGGCCCAGCGCCTTCAAGGCTTGCAGGTCCTTGGCGATGCCCTTGTCCAGCACAGTCCATTCCCGACGCAGGTACTCCACCGAGGCGGCCTGCACGGCGCCGGTGGCTGGATCTTTCAGCACGCTGTCCACATCGGCGCGCGCGTCTTCCGTGAGCAGCGTGCGCGCGTGGGTGGCGGTGTCCACCGCGTACAGCGCGGCAGTGTCGCGGTTGCGCGAGTCGCGCAGGTACAGCGTGTTGCCATCGTTGCTCAGGCCCACCACTTCGGTGGTCAAGACATCTTCGAAGGGAATGCTTTCCAATATTTTCCAGGCGCTGCCCTGGCGGGCAAGCACTTCAACCCCGCCGTCTTCGGTGACGCGTGTTGCGTAGCGCAGCTGCAAGTCACCATCGAGCAGATAGGTTTCGATGTGTTGGGTGTTCTTCTCCACCAGCGTGCGTTGGCCGGTGGCCAGATCCACGCGATACAGGTCGTGCCACTTCGCGTCGCGGTTGTTGATGCCAACCATGACCTGATCCGGGTGCTGCGCGCTCAGGCCGTACAGCTCCACGCGGGTCTTGTCGAACGGGGTCAGGTCCTTGCTGCTGCCGTCGGCCAGGTTCAGCGCATACAGGTGGAAGTTTTCATCGCCGCCCTGGTCGCGCTTGTACAGCAACGTGCCGGCGCGATGGCTCCAGGAATACTCGCTGATGCCGCGCCCGCTGTCCTGGGTGACCGCGCGCGCCTTGTCGGGCGCATCGATCGGCGCCACCCACAGATTGGGCACGCCCTTCAGCGGCGCCACCCAACTGAGGTACGCGCCGTCCGGGCTCACCAGCACGTGCGCCTTCTCGGCGGCGCCAAACAGCGCGTCGCGGGTGAGCAACTCGGGCGGCGCAGCGGTCTTGGCGGGCGATGCGGTGGCAGCGCCGGCAGGCGTGGCGCGCTGTGCGGATTTGTCGCTGCAGGCAGACAGGCCCACCAGCAGGCTGGAAACAAGGAGCAGGCGTTGCATGAAACCTCCGCTGCGGCGCCGGCCGGGTGGCCGAAATGTCCCGCTGGGCGCGCAGCATAGGGTGGCCCCCTGCCCGATAGCTGAACCCCATGCGCGCTGCTACGCGTCTGCGGTCATATGTTCCGAAACGGAACCACCTGCCCGCAGTCACTTTTTGGTTACCGCGATAGGTGCCACTTGTGAACGGGCTCGTGCAGGTGGTGCGCGGCTCGCTTAATCGGATTTCTTCCAGTTCGGGTTATTTCCCAATGTCGGGTACCGCCTGACCAGCGTGTGCAGTGCGCCGGCCAATGCAACCGGGTCTTTGCGCAACGGCCAGACAATGTCCAAGAGTCCCCCTGACAGGGCCGCTCCCTCCGTAAGCTTTCTAAGAAGATTCTGTATGCGTCTTCCATGCTCTTCGCTCGGCGCGTCATAGGTCTCCTCGACCCCGGACACCAGGTTCGCAGCCTGCGCTGCCACGTCTCGATCGAGGACCAGGCCCTCCCTGAACCGCAGGAACTTTTCATCGCCCCCTGCCTTGGCCACCTGGATCTCAAGATCGACATCCGCCGCAAGTTGCCGCATCTTTTTGAACGTGGCGCGGCCCGCGTATTGCTCGATGCCCTCGACAGGCGGCGCAGCTGCGTCCGGGTTCGCATAATGATTCGCGATCCGGTTCTGGATCTGCTCAATTCTTTCAGCAATATCGTCGCTACCGCCAACGGCCCGTTTTCCGAGTGCGCAGTCACTCATGTGCTTGAGCAGCCTGAGCGCTGATTTGTGTTCGGCACGGAGCGCTTCATTGTTGAGGATGGGGCCAATCTGATTGAGCAACGCGTGCGCCATCCCCTGCATCTGCAACAGCATGCGAGTTTCCACGCCCGAGCGCTGTGGCCGCGTTGGCTGTGACGTCGTTGATCGCGATGGAGTTGGCCGTGACGTTGGCCGTGATGGAGTTGTCGGGCGCGACGGGCGCGGCGAGCGGCGCTGGAGGCCCTGCAGTGGCGACTGATCCGGCAAGGGTGTGGATGGCGTCGGCCGCTGCGGCGTCGCCTGGGGCGTGGGTTCGTGCTGCGCGTAGGTCACATGCGCATGCGTGCTACTGACATTGTTTGAAAAACAGTTGCCCATCGCTTTTTCCTGAGACGCCAATGCCGGGCGGCAAGTAGACCAGGGCTAACCCCGGCACTGCGCAAGCACACGCGAATGGGCGATTGTGTATCCGAAGCGACGCACTGCTGCTCAGCAGGCATGGAGATGCCAGCACATAGACGAAGTCCACGACGGGTTGCGGCCCCTTGAAGACCAGCTCAGGGCCAACCTAGAGCAGGGGGCGGCAAGGCGCTGATCTGATCCCGGTGCAGTTAGACCGCGCTGACGCCGACCAAAACTCGCGTCAGTAGTACATAGCCGATCAGCGCCAGCGTTGCGAAAACAAGACCATTCGCTATCAAGTGGGAGCGGTTGCTACGGCTGTCAGCTGCGGCACGTTGCACTGCCTGTGCCCGGTTAACACGGTAAAGCAAGAACGCCAGGCCAACCATGATCGCTGCACTACAGCCGAAGGTGGCAGGATGATTGGAGATGAGATAGCCCTGCAAGAATTTACCGTGACTCGGAACTGCAGCCTCCCAGCCGGCTGGTAAGGATTTACCTTGAAGATCGAGAGTAGCGATGGGTTTGGCTGCAAGGAACGTGGACGTAACATAAAACGAGATGAGCAACGGCAGCCATATCAGTAGCTCAACTATGTATAGGAGTGGGAACTTTACATTCTTCAGCATATCGTTCTGCTATCTCAACCTAATAATCAATATTTTGAATAATCGAGATTTCGCTCCCAATCGTGCCTCGAGCGGATTTACTCGCGACCTCTGGTTGAATGAGCGTCACCTACTGGTGATCCCTAGGGCCGCGTGCCACAACCGCTGCTAACTTAGCCGAATACCTAGGTGCGATAAATCCTGGCAGTGCCCGCTGGTCGTGACGCACCGCCACCTGCACGATGCATTGCCCTGGCGTTACTCAGCCACTGCCGCGCGGCAGGCGGCCAGGGCGCGGCTGATGTGTTTTTCCACCATCTTGACCGAGATGCCCATGACGGCGGCAACTTCCGGGTAGGTGAGGCCGTCGAAGCGGTTGAGCATGAAGGCCTGGCGGCATTTGGGTGGCAGCGCGGGCAGCGTGTGGGTGTGCAGGTGCTGCAGGGTGCGGCGGGCGTCCACCAGCTGGTCCACCGACGTGCCGGTGACGGCGAGCGGTTCGCTGCCCTCCAACGGCACGTGGCGGGAGGCGTGCCTGCGGTGGCGCGTGCGCCAATGCTCCAGCACCACGTTGTGGGCGATGCGGTACAGCAGCAGCTTGTAGCTGTGGATGTCTGGCGTGTCGCGGTAGGCCAGCAGGCGCAGCAGCGCTTCCTGGGCGAGGTCGGCGGCGGTGTGCGGGTCG
Source organism: Xanthomonas sp. NCPPB 1826 (assembly GCF_056725285.1). Lineage (NCBI taxonomy): Bacteria > Pseudomonadati > Pseudomonadota > Gammaproteobacteria > Lysobacterales > Lysobacteraceae > Xanthomonas > Xanthomonas sp. NCPPB 1826. The sequence continues at coordinate 101,714 of NZ_CM161521.1, read as the reverse complement.
CGCAGGCGCCGCCGCATGTAGGTGAGCAGCTCCGCCTGCAGCTGCACCACAGCCTGGTCGAAGCGTTCCCTGGCCGGCGCGCGCTCCTCGCGCACTTGCCAGCGCGTGGTGAAGCGGCCAAGCGCGTAGATGCCCGCCATGGGCGCGCGGGCCGGCAGCTCGCCCACGGCGTAGGCGCTGCGGTGGCGCCACGGGCGGCTGCCGTAGCGCTCAACCGGCACCGCGCTTGCGGCGTACGCGCGCGCCGCGACCGTCTTGCCGATAACACCGTGGCGGTCTGCACGCGACGCGCCGGTCATGCCCTCACTCATCATGCGACGTCTCCAGCAACGGGCCGGGCACATGCGGTGCGCACATGCGCTGCGGCGTGATCAGCGTGGGTCTGCAACGCTGATGATCAGCTCGCCATCGCGCTGGCGGATGTGCAGCTTGCTGCCGATGGCAAAGCCCAATTGTTCCAGCCAGCGGCCGCGCAGGCGCAGGGTGGGAATGCGCTGGTGACTGTCGGGATAGTACCCATAGCCGACGGTGCACTGCTGCGGCGCACGTGGGCGGCCGGGCCGCGGTGGTGTGCGGGGTTCGGCACGAGGTTCGGGGATGGGCGTGCGCTCAAGGTACGGACGCGGCTGGATCGATGGATCCAGCGAGCGCCAGACGACTTCGGTAGGCGGTGGTACCGTGGCGCGCTTGCGCGATGGCTTGGGACTGGACGTGGACCGACGCATGGTAAAGCCCTCCTTGACGAACAAGCCCCGTTGCACGACGCGACGGGATGTCGGGAGGCTAGAAACCGCACACAGACGGCGGGCGTTTTCCCAAAGGGATTCGCACTAGCCGCTTTCCGACGCAAGCGTCACGCCGATTACGCATGCAAGAAACTGCAGGCACAAAAAACCCACAGGTTTGACGGAGGTGGGTGCCGCTGTGTGAGGAGTTTCTAGGCTCCTTGCAGCGAGATTGCTACGCGTTGGGTGGTGTGTCAACTGGTTGCAGCGACTCATTGCGGTGCTGCGCTTAGCCAGAAAATTCTTTTGTGTAGGCGGCTTCTCCGCACCCGGACAGTCACCTCAGCTTGACCCTGCCCTGCGCCACCCGCACACTTCCAGCCGGAGCCTAGAAACTCCCCACACAGCGGTACCCACCTCCGAGTTTTGGTGGGTTTTTTGTGCTCGGCCATCTGGCCTGGCACTGCTCGGCGTTCCTACGCCGGGAGGGCGGCGAATACAACACCCGCAAGGGGAATAAGCCCGCCGGCTGTGTGCGGTTTCTAGCCTCCCGGCATCCCGCTGCGTTGTGCAGCGGGAGCTGCCTCATGGCAAGGAGAGCGGCATGCACGACGAACCCGGTTACTGGATGTCCGAAGGCACGCAATACCACCTGCTGCGCGTACGCGACCAACTGCGCCTGCTAGCTACCCTGGCCACACCACGTACCCGCGACGAAGCCACGCTTTGGACGCCAACAATTCCACTACAGCAATGGGCCCATTGCCTGCAGCATTTGGCCGAGCAGGTGGATGATGTCCTTAATGATCTAGGTCACGCCCCATAGCAGCATTCTTGGGCGCTTTGCTAGCGAATAGCATCCAGATACAAGTCCCCTTTAGAAAGCGGACTGAACCACCCGTGGCTACAGCGCATGGGCTAGGATCGGTAAGTAAGGGGGGAACATCGTGGACGGGATCACTACCGAGCTCAGTTTCGCGCTGCTACTGGCTGCTCTGTGCATGCTTGCGTGCATCCAAGGCATGCACTCGACCATGGGGCAACACCATAAGCATTTGCATCTTGCCGTGATGCGTTATTGCCAAGGCATCGACAAGATGACCCTGAACATCGAAGCGAAACACCAAAGACGCCTTCTTCTATCAGGTTCCATAATCGTGCTACCAGTCCTGGGGACTGCACAAATTAAAAATCCGGGTCATTCGCACGCGCCTTGGCAAGCGATAAAGCGAATGGATACTAGCTGGGAAAAGCTGTTTACTACTGCGGATACGGGGTAGCAGCATCAGGGTGGACGATTAAATACGCCCCCCCTTTAGTCAAACAATTTTATTAGACACAAAATCAATTCCATTGAGATAGCGGAGAAACTATGGCAGAGACCGTTACCGTTAGCCTTTATCAAATCACGAATTGTACTTATGCATCCGAAAAACCTGAACTAAAAAACTTCGGAAAATCAATTGACATATTTGAAGACGTCTCCAACTGGGTTGCTGGGCTAGCATCCGTAGGTGAGACAACAACATTCGAACCTAACGAAGATGAACCTTTTCTAAGGACTTTCTGTTTCGATATCCGAGCCATTCCCGGAACAGACAAGATGCTAATAGCGCTGTGGAATGAATCTAGTAATTCGGAAGACGAGCTTCAAACGCTGGAGATGGCCGCAGCCATAGGTACTGCGGATGTATCGAATCTCAGAATTCAGCCAGGCTCTCTTCCAGGTTATGCAGCATATTTTGTTGTCAGCCCGAAAGACGAATTCTTAATTAATTTGCGCTTCGAGAACAGGCTCAATGGATCAAAACCTTTTGCCAGATATGTTCTTGGTTTTTTAGAACGTGAGTCTTCATACTGCCACTATGATCCAACCGATGGCGAACGCCTCCTTGGATATGCCCCGGAAGGAGATACTCCAAGCACCGATCACACACCGGTCTTCAAGTATCAGCTTATGAGACGGCCAGGTAGTATAGATTGGCTTAGGCAGCAATGCTCAAACATAAGGAAGATTATAAGACGGACAATTGTTTATCCAAAGGTCGTGGAACATAAGCCTTTTTTTGACGGTGCAAGGAAATTCTTGGGACTCTCTCAAAACAACCGCTTAAAAGCCGGAATTAAGTTCGAATATAGCTACAAGACGCGACTTGGTGAGGAAGAGCTAGATATGGTTATAGATGAATGTCTTGATAGGATCGAGGAAAATACCTGGGAGGACGTTGGTTTTATTATGGCTAAGAGCGCTGGCAAGATACACTGGCTGAGCGGAAGCTACGCGCGAGAAAAAAGCACCATTACGGTCAGAAGGACCATGGGCGGCATAATTGACACTGCGGACTTGGCCGATCAACTTTCCTTAGATATAGATCGATTAATTAGTGAAGCTCAAGAATGAGAGCAAGGATAGGATTTTTAGCGTATAGAGCTAGTGCAATCGCATTTCTATGCTCCATATCATTGGCCGCAGGACTCAGAGAAAGTCCACCACCGAACTATGTGGATTTAGTTGTCGCTTTGATAGGTGCCTCTGGTGTTGTGGTGACGGTTTTTGGTATATGGGTTGCAATTATATTTCCAAGATTTGTCGCATCACTTGGCAATGGAGTTCCGGCGGAAAATCAAAGCGACGCACATAGATATAAGGTTCTAATTGAATCCCTTTATAGATCAGCAGCAACCTTATCCTCCTGCATTTTCATACTGATAATTACGTCTTTTTTCCAGGCCAACTCTAATGAGTACAAGACAGCGTTTTGTTTTTTCGCTCTCTCGTGTTCACTTTCACTCTGTGAGTCTTTATTTCTATCAATATCTAGCGGAGAGCTGGCCGCTTCTGATGCCATTAATAACGGCATCATGGTTGGCGTCATCCGCCGGCGTAGAAGAGCGACCAAAAGTTAGCTTTAAAGAAAATAATATAATCGAGTTACCCCCAGGCATACCTCACCTGTCGCCCTTATTTGGGCAGTTATCCAGCGATCTGCGCGCTGCTGTGTGCCTGATTTTTTAGAGGTCCACGTGCCACAGCATTGTGCTAGGCCATCACCGCCACAACGATTCGGCCGACGGCTGCCGCGCCTGGCCCCAGGTGAGCATTGCATCCAGCGCAGGGCACAGGGCCTGGCCCCACGGCGTGAGGCGGTAATCCACCTGCGGCGGTACCTGCGCGTAGACGGTGCGCAGCACCAGGCCGTCGCGTTCTAGCTGGCGCAACTGCTGGGCCAGCATCTTTTGCGAGATGGCGGGAATCAGCCGCTCCAGGTCCGAGTAGCGCTGCACCTTGCCGTCGAACAGGTGAAACAGCAGCAGCAGTTTCCAGCGGCCTTCGATGAGTTTGAGCAGGGCTTCGACATCGCACGCGGCGGTGTCCGGGGTGTGCGGCTTTCCCATGGGTGCGTGACTTACCTTTGCGTGCGTTCTTGCGGCAGGTGATGCCGCTGCCGATCATGGCATACCGTTTCCACCGGACACCGCTACCATGTCGCTTGCCCTGCCGGCCGCCATTGCCTGCTTTTTTACCGCCAGCAATGCCGGCGATGCCGCGGTGCTGCTGCCGCACCTGGCCGACGATGCGGTAGTGCACGACGAGCACCGCCAGCACCGTGGCGCTGCCGCCATTGCGGCCTGGCTGGCACAGGCGCAGGCCACCACGCCGTATCGTGCAGTGCCGGTTGGCGTGCACACCCAAGGCGAGCAAGTGAGTGTCACCGCGCAGGTGTCTGGCGATTTCCCGCAGAGCCCGCTGCAGCTGGAGCATGTGTTCCAGCTGGTGGGCGGCAAGATTGCGGCGTTGGAGATTCATTGACGCGGCATGCCGGCGTGCTGCGCTGGTAGCACGTGCCCGGATGCGGACCTTCCACAGCCGCATGACGCAACCGCACGCGCGGTTAGTGAGCGGTTGCTTGTTACCTCGAATGCGCGTTGCCCCTCTGAGCAAATGTAGGGCGGCGCTAGTCGCCTTCTGCCTGAAGTCGAAACACCCTGCCGCCCTGTTCCGTCTCTTCGCCAAAGGTGACTGTGACCGTCGCGCCTGCGTTGATGGCCTCATGACGAAAGGTCAGCTCGGCGTGATGCAGTCTTAGGCTGCTATCGAATGTGGTGCCGCTCGATTGAGTCGCTGCAATTGCGCCGCAACGTGGACGCACGCTGCGGCGCTCGGTGTCGCGCCTGAAGGGTGTGTGGGCGTGGTCGTTCGCCTGCCACTGCCTTCGAAACGCTCAGCCGTTAAGCGTGCGGCCGCCGTCGACGATGAGTTCCGAGCCCACCGTCCAGCGCGATTCGTCCGAGGCCAGGTACAGCACGGCCTTGGCCACCTCGTCTGGGGTGCCGAAGCGGCCGAGCGGGATGGTGGCGGCGATGTCCTTGTTGACCTGGTCGCGGTATGCGTCGGGGATGCCGAGCTTGTCGTACAGCGGGGTTTCCACCGGGCCAGGGCTGACCGCGTTGAGGCGGATGCCGCGCGCCAGCAGTTCGCTGGAGAGTGTCTTGGCCATGCTCAGGAACGCCGCCTTGGTGGCCGCATACACCGATGAGCGGGCCGCGCCCACATGCGCGTTGATGGAGGTGTTGAGCACCACCGCGGCGGGGTTGGCGAACACCGGCAGCAGCGCCTGCATGAGGAAGTACGGGCCTTTGACGTTGATGGCGAAGGAGGCGTCGAAGGCCTGCTCGGTCCAGTCTTCGATCGGTGCCCATACCGACACGCCGGCATTGAGGAAGGCGATGTCGAGCTGGCCGTAATGCGCCTGCACCGCCTGCGCCAGCTGCTGCTGCGCGGCAACGCTGGCCGAATCGGCGCGCAGCACCAGCACCTCGGCACCCAGCGCGGCCTTGGCGCTGGCGATGGACTCGGGATTGTTGCCGGTGACGATGACGCGGGCGCCTTCGGCCAGGAACTGGCGTGCGGTCTCCAGGCCGATACCGCTGGTGCCGCCGGTGATGAGGGTGCGTTTGCCTGCTAGACGGGACATGGGTGCTCCTGGGAGTTGGCAGGCCCGCCGCATGTGGCCGGCCTTCGATGGGGTGCAGCGTGCGCCCATGCCGAATGTGGCGGAAGACCGCGCCGGCACATACCATTCATGCGATGTGCGCATGAATGAGGGTGAGCGATGGACCGGTTTCTGCTGATGACCTGCTTTGCGCGTGCGGTGGAAACCGGCAGCTTTTCTGCGGCCGGGCGTGACCTGGGCCTGGGCCAGCCCAATGTCAGCCGCCACGTGGCGGCGCTGGAAGAGCACCTGCACACGCGGCTGCTCAACCGTTCCACCCGCAAGCTGGTGCTCACCCCGGAGGGAGAGCGCTACTACGCCGAGGTGCGCCGCATCCTGGATGCGGTGGGCGAGTCGGAGATGGCGCTGCACGACAACGTGCAACCGTCCGGCTTGCTGCGGGTGGCCTGCCCCACGGCCTTGTCGCACCACTATGTGATGCCGCTGGTGCCGGAGTTCTTGCGGCGCTTTCCGGGCCTGGAACTGGACCTGCAGATCAACGACCGCTTCGTCAATCTGCTCGACGAGGGCGCGGAACTCGCCATCCGCATCGGCCACCTGGAAAACAGTGCGCTACGCGCACGGCGGATCGGCACGTTCAAGCGCGTGTGCGTGGCAAGCAATGCTTATCTTGCCGAGCGCGGCGTGCCCCGCGTGCCCGAGGACCTGCGCCAGCACGATTGTGTGCTGTACACCCTGCTGGCCTCCGGGGCGATGTGGCGTTTCAAGGATGTGGAAGTGCCGGTGTCCGGCCGGATCCGGGTCAATTCGCCGGAGGCCGCGCGCGAGTCGGTGAGCGCGGGCCTGGGCATCGGGCAGGGCCCGGAGTGGTTGTTCGAGCAGGGGCTCAAGGCCGGGCAGCTGCAGATCGTGCTGAGCGCATTCTCTGCACCTGCGGTGCCCATGCACATCCTGTATGCGGCCAACCGGCTGGTGCCGAAGCGGGCGATCGTGTTCATGGATTTTATTGCCGAGGCGTTTGCCAAGATTCCGCAGCTGAATGTGGGAGGCTGATCGCCCGGCGTTATTCCAGCGGCCGTGGCGAGGGGCGCTGATACTTGGAAAACGTCTTGTTCAGTGAGGCGGCGCGCTCGTCGGCAACGACGTTTTCAACACTGCTCAAGCCACGCGATGCGATGACGGCCGAGGCTTTTGCATCGCCCAACAGGTAGGCCAGACGCAGGTAGGCCAGGCTGTCGACCAGGTTCTTGTTTGCGGTGTCGCTGATGTACACGTCCGACAGCCCGTAGTACGCATACAGGTTCCCCGCCACCGCGGCCCGCCGCAGGATGCCGATGCCCTGATAAAAACGGCCCGCCAGTGCGGTCTTTTTGCCGTAGATCACCGTTGCGGCCTGGTTGCCTGCCTGCGACTCGGCCTTGAGCTGGTCCAGGGTCAGGGTTTCCAGCCGGGCCAGTTCGTGTTCCGTCGGGTAGCCGTGGCGCAACAGCCACTGCGCCTCCGCATCGGAATTGGCGATCAACGGCCCACCGGCCGGGCAGGCATTGGGGCCCCGCGGGCAGAGATAGCGCCTTGCCTGCTGGCTGACCGAAGGCGGATGGCTATTGACCGCCTGGTCGGGCGGTAGTGCGGCTGCGTTGCCATCTGCGGTGGCGGGGCTGGCTGCTGCCCGTGCCGATGTGGGCGCCTTATCGGCTTGTGCTGGCTGGTCTGTGTCTGCGCAGGCGGCAAGCGCAAGGCACAGCGCTGCCGGGGACAGGAGTTTGGTGACGTGCATGGGCCATCCGTTGCGGGCTGCAGTGGTACCGCCTGATGTTGCTTGATCCTGGGCCGCGATGCGACTGCATCCCCTGAGTGCGGGCCTGCGCTGGCCTTCAACGCCTGGTGCTTCCCCTGGGCGCCTCTCCCCATCGCGGCGGAGCGCACACGCCGCCATTTGAGTTACGCGACCTCCGCCTACGCCCCTGACCGGCGCTGTGCCCAAGCGGCGCCCGGCCGTGGCTGCGTCGTCCTGGCTCGCGCGGCTGCCGCAACGCAGCAAAGCGGACGCGACAGCAGCCGCCAAGCCCGTCTTTAAGCCCTAAAACGCACTGATCTTTGCGAAATCGGTCTGCTTGAGACGATTCGCAACCCTCTTCTTACTTTTCCCGTATACCGTGACTAGCATCACATTTAATTGTGACCTGCGTCTCACTAAACGACGAGAAGAGGGATCTGGCGATGGACAACGGGATGGGGCTGCAGACGCAGCCGCTGGGAGCGCGGGTTGGGGCAGCAGGTGAGCCGTGGGCTGCGCTGCTGCCGGGGTTGACGCGGTTTGCAGGCGACGCCCGCCCGGCCGCATTGCCTGGCGCAGCTGCGCCGGCCACCGACGCCATCAGCCTCAAGCGCCTGCTGCGCAAGGGCGCGCGCGGCCTGCTGCGCACCCTGCCCTGGCGGCACCAGGACCGGCTGTACTACCTGCACACGTTTGGGCGGCTGCCGGATCTGTACGCGCCCAAGTGCTTCAACGAGAAGATCCTCTACCGCAAGTGCGTGCACGGCGATTACCCGCTGTACCGGCGGCTGGCGGACAAGTTTGCGGTGCGCCCGTATGTGGCGGCCAGGATCGGCGAGCCGCATCTGATCCCGCTGCTGCTGGACAGCACCGACCCGCAGGAGCTGCTGCGCCTGCCGCAGTGGCGGCAGACCGTGATCAAGGCCAACCATGGCGCGGCGATGGTGGAGGTGGTGCGCGATGAGCCCGATGCGCAGCAGAAGCGCCGCATCATCGAGCGCTGCGGCCAATGGCTGCGCACCGACTTCTCCGACAAGGTGCGCGAGATCCATTACCGCGATATTCCGCCGCGCATCTTGGTGGAGCAGTACATCGGCGATGCACAGCAGGTGCCGGTGGACTACAAGTTCCACATGTTCCGGCAGGTGGACGGCAGTTTTCAGTACGTGCTGCAGGTGATCTACGGGCGCTTCGACACGCCGAAGTTGGGCATGACCTTCTATGTGGGCAACCTGCACGAGGCCTTTCACCGCATCCGCGACGACGGGCGTGCACCGCCCTGCGCGCCGGCGCTGCTGGAACAGGCGCTGGAGCTGAGCAAGGTGCTGGCAAGTGACTTCGATTACGTGCGGGTGGACTGGTACATCCAGCACGGGCAGGTCTATTTCGGCGAGCTGACCTTTACCCCGGGCGCGGGGCTGGTCACCGGCCTGGACCGCGGGCTGGACCGGATGATGGGCGACATGTGGGTGCAGCGGCGTGCGCCAGTGGCCGCGGCGTTTCCCACGCAGGGTTTGGGCGCCAGCGCGCGGGTGCCGGTGCGGTGAGAGCGCTCGCCCGCCCCATTCGAAAGACTGGCTACTGACAGCGTGGCCTGAGCGCAGCACGCCTGCGGCCGCCATGGCTTGCTGCATGCGCGGCGCACGCTCGCCACCGCAGCGCGCTGCTGCGATGACGATCCACGCGTGCCGCCTGCAGCGCGGCGTTTATCCGCGCGCCTTTAAATGCAGCATGGGGTAATGCGCATACTGGCCGACGCCGTGTTTGATGATCGGGTCCTGTGCGGTGATGGCGGCAATGTCCTGGTCGTCGGCAATCTGATACAGCGACAGACCAAAGCCACCGGTTTCATCGATGACCGGGCCATGCGCCAGCAGCACGCCCTCGGCCAGGCGCTGGTCCAGAAACGCAGCATGCTGCTGCATCAGGTCTTTTTCCTGATCCGACATGGTGGCCAGAAAGTCCGCGCGCGGCGGGATGAATTTGCAGAAATACGCTTTCATGATCGTGTACTCGTGGCAAAAGGGATGCGTCACGGCTTTAGCAAAGCCGTTGATCGGGTGACAACACGGGGGTTTTGCGCGGTTTACTTGATTGAATCAGCAGCTGGATTGGCGTTGCATGTAACGCACAGCGATCAGGCTGTTTTGATGCTTTTGAAAATCGCGCCTTCAAACATCTTTGGCAGGTAACTCTGCAGGAACAGGATCATGCCGGTCATCTTTCCGACCGGGTTGCTGAACTTGGGGTCCTTGGCCTGGATCAGCTTCTGGATGGTGTCCACCACGGCATCCGGTGCTTCTGCGGTGTCGATTCCTTTCTGGGTCGCCGCGTTGGCCTGCCTGCGGTAAGCGTTGTAGTCGGCAATGGTGTTGCCGGCGGCAGGCACTGCGTTATGGCCCAGATTGGTCTTGAACCAGACCGGCTCCACCATGTTGACCTTGATATTGAACTGGGCAAGTTCGAACCGCAGCGATTTGAAATACCCCTGCACCGCGTGCTTGGAGGCCGCGTAATACGACAGGTTCGGCGGCCCGATCAGCCCCACGATGGAGCTGACGGTGATGATCTGCCCGCTCCGCTGCTTGCGGAGGTACGGCAGCAGCGCATTGGTGGTTTTGACCGTGCCCCAGAAGTTGGTTTCGAACTGCTGGCGGCCCACGTCGATGGCGGTTTCTTCGGCGATACCGGTGACCATGTAACCGGCGTTGTTGACCAGCACATCCAGGCGGTCGACCGATTGAAACAGCGTTGTGGCAAACGACTGGATCGAGGCGTCATCGTCGATATCCAGGCGCAGCAGCTTGAACGGCAGCTTGGCCTGGTGCTTTTCCGGCTCGCGGCTGGTGCCGATGACGTTGAAGCCCTGTTTGTGCAGGTTGGTGGCCAGCAACAGGCCAAACCCTGAGGATGCGCCGGTGATCAGCACTGTCTTTTTCATTGTGGTGTCTCTGAAGGAATGCGGTTTAGGGACGGTGGAGAAACATCGCCAGCCATCGGCGTGCAGCTGCGCGGTGCCTGACGCTGACCTGCATTGCGGTGTGCGTTGATGCGGACTGCCGCCGCGGTTGCCGCCGCGGCCTGGGCGCCCGTCACCTGCCTGATACGCACGGTTGGACTGCCCATGCGCCGCATGCTAGTATCGATTTGATAGTGAGTCAATACGGAAATGATATGAACTCAAAAACGTCGTCGGACAGCCTGTGCCCGATCGCGCGCAGCCTGACCTTCCTGGGCGATGCGTGGACGATGCTGATCCTGCGTGACGCCAATTCCGGGCTGACCCGCTTCGATCAGTTCCGGCAGAGCCTGGGGATTGCGCCGACCATGCTGACCAAGCGGCTGGCGACGCTGACCGAGGAGCGGCTGCTGGAAAAGCGCCTGTATTCCACCCGCCCGCCGCGCGAGGAGTACGTGCTGACCCAGGCAGGGCGCGATTACCTGCCGGTGCTGTTCATGATCGGTGCGTGGGGCCGCAAGCACCGTGGCGAGGGCAAGTTGCTGCGTTTTCTGGATGCGGAAACCGGCACCGAGCTGCAGCCGGTTGCCATTGATGCAGTCACCGGTGCAGAGATCGGCACACGCGAGATCCGCATGGTGATGCCGGAATGAGCGCGGCGGCGTGGTTGATGGCTCTCAGCATGCGTTGACGCCTGACGCGCTACCCTCGCGCGCCCTGGCTGCCTCGACCTGTGCGATTGCGTGACGCGTTGGCGTCCTGCTTGCCCGTCGGCGTCGAGGCAAGCCGTACCGCTTTTCCATTCACTACAAGGACGTCACCGTTGTCGCACGTTTCCCTACGCCGCTTCCTGCCGCTCGCCTGTCTGGGCCTGCTGTCTGCCTGCAACGGTGGCACGGCCACCCCCAGCACGCCGCGCCCGGAGTCCGAGCACTTCACCCTTGCCGAGCTGCAGCAGCTTGGCTGCACCGTCACCGCCACGCCCAAACGCGATGTCCGCAAGATCCCGTTGCTGGGCGAGGTCGATGGCTATGGCGTGACCAGCACCAACGCCTGCGCGACCCACATGATCAGCCTGCTGCAGCCGATGAGCTACGAAGACGCGGTATGGGAGGGCGCACGCAGCGCCGCCGGCACCTTTGCCAAGGAGCACGGGCTGGAGCGCGAAAGTTATGAAGGCCGGCTCGGTGAGTACAGCGAGATCGAGGTGTTCAGCCGCGGCGGCAAGCCGGTGGGCTTTGAATACAACGTGCAGGCAAAGGGCACGTTGCATTCGGTGGTCGTGCTCTCCGACAGCATCGCGCCGGATGCGGCGTTCGAGGCGGTGATGAAGACCAAGCTGTGAGGGTGTGAGCCTGGCTGACAACCGTTAGCTGGCGTTCCTGATCAATGGTAAGGTGGCTGCCACCTAATCGTTAACTGGATAGCGCCATGACGAATCTGGTCAAGCTGGCGACCGCACGCGCGCTGGTCGACGCCAGTGCGGTCAGGCACGCGTCGGTCATCGGGGAAGCCGGTGCCTGGACCGTGCAATTGCAGACCCATGACCAGACCCGTGTGCTGGCCACCAAGGCGAATGCGCCGCGCCGGTTTGGCAGCTTCGAAAGTGCGTTGAAGGTCTTGCGCGAGATGGGCATGCCATTGGACGTGCTTCACGTGGACGCTGCGCAGTGGGACGCCCAGGGCGGCAATGCGAAGCGCCGGCCTGACCGCTCCGAGGCGATGAAGGTCAAGGAGTTGGATGCACGCTATGCGGTGTCGCTACGCACCCAGACCGAGCATGCCCTGGCCGACCCCCGCCCCGCACTCTCCAGCGCGCAGGCGAAGCAGCAGATGGAGACGCTCAAGACGCAACACCGTGCGGCGCTTGAGGCAGCCCTGGCTGCAAAGGGCACGCGTGCGTGAGCGTGGCCTGGAAGCAGAGCGCGCTGGATGCGCGCACCGCGTTGCTCGCTTCAGCATTGGCGCGCGCGATCGAAATCTCCGACCCGCAGATTTATTTCGCCGCATGTGAACAGGACGACCGGATCGAAACCGAGGGCCACGCGCTGGATGGTGCCGCCACCTATCACTCTGGGCCGCTGCCGGGAACGCGTTTGTACACCTGCCAGGACGGCAGATATCTCTTGATCTACACACGCGACGGCGACGATGTGCTGATCCTTGCCCTCGTACCTGCGCGCTCTGATTGGAAGCCGACGTAGTCAGGCGATCAATAGATCCATGACGCGTCGATGCTACCGAGCGATGGGCATACGCGACTGCTCGACGACATCGACAGCGCGCTACACCCCACTCAACGGCTGCAGGCACAACCAGATCGCGCACCAGTGCGAGAGCGCGCCGCCCAGCACGTGGGCGTGCCAGATGGCGCGGTTGTAGACCAGCGACTTGCGCACGTAGAAGGTGACGCCCACGGTGTAGAACGCGCCGCCGGCGGCAATCAGCCACAGCACGGTGCTGTCCAGGCCGGCGAGCAGCGGCTTGATCACCACGATGCCGGCCCAGCCCAGCAACAGGTAGATCACCACCCAGAAGCCCTTGGCGATGCCGGGCAGGAACAGCTTGGCGAATACGCCGAACAAGGCCACGCCCCACACGCCCAGGATCATCGCCCAGCGCCAGGTGCCGTCGAGGGCGACCAGCAGGAACGGGGTGTAGGAGCCGGCAATCATCACGAAGATGCCGGCATGGTCGAACTTGCGCAGCATCGGCTGGCGTTGCGGCGGGGCGAAGTTGTAGGCCGCCGAGCAGCCGAACATCACCAGCAACCCCAGCGCGTAGACGCAGGTGGCCAGCAGCATGGTCTGGTTGGCATGCGCGCGCCAGACCATCCAGGCGCCGCCGACGATGGCCAGGAACAGGCCGGCGGCATGCACGATCACATCGGCACGGCGGGCGGAACGGGTCTTGTAGTGCGGAGCGGTGGGGCTGGGGGAAACGGGCACGGCGGTTCTTCGAAATGGGGGAGCCACAGCGTGCAGGGCAACGGTGACGCGGTGGGGGCAACAGAATACCCGGCTTGCTGAATCCGCTCAGTGACACAGGCTCGCCGGTTCGGCGCTGGTCTCATACCCTGAGACACCTCCCCTGTCTCATGCCCCTCTTTGGGAGCCGCCGTATGCCTCCGTTTGCCCTCGCTCCCCGCACCGAAACCGCCGAACGCGCGCTGGCCACCACCGATGGCCGGCCTAGCCGCGATGGCGCACTGCTCACCGAACGCCTGGAACGGCGCTACCACGACCGCATCACCGGCAGCTTTACCCTGCCCGGGCGCGACGGCCGTTATGCGCCGATTCCCGCCGATGTGCCGGCCGCGCTGGCCGACGCCTTGCGCGCGCGTGGCATCAGCCAGCTCTACAGCCACCAGGCCGACGCCTGGGCGGCCACCCAACGCGGCGAACATGTGGCGATTGTGACGCCTACCGCGTCAGGCAAGTCGCTGTGCTACACGCTGCCGGTGGTGAGCGCGGCGATGCGCTCCGGGGCCAAGGCGCTGTACCTGTTCCCGACCAAGGCGCTGGCGCAGGACCAGGTGGCCGAGCTGCTGGAATTGAACCGCGCCGGCGAGCTGGGGGTGAAGGCCTTCACCTTCGACGGCGATACGCCCGGCGATGCACGCCAGGCGATCCGCCTGCATGGCGACATCGTGGTGAGCAACCCGGACATGCTGCACCAGGCGATCCTGCCGCATCACACCAAGTGGGCGCAGTTCTTCGAGAACCTGCGCTATGTGGTGATCGACGAGATCCACACCTACCGCGGCGTGTTCGGCAGCCACGTCACCAATGTGCTGCGCCGGCTCAAGCGCATCTGCGCGTTCTATGGCGCCAACCCGCAGTTCATCCTGTGCTCGGCCACCATCGGCAACCCGCATGCGCACGCGCAGGCCCTGATCGAAGAGCAGGTGCATGCGATCACCGAGTCCGGCGCGCCCACCGGCGACAAGCACGTGCTGCTGTGGAACCCGCCGGTGGTCAACGCCGATCTGGGGCTGCGCGCATCGGCACGCTCGCAGAGCAACCGCATTGCGCGCATCGCGATCAAGAGCGGGCTGAAGACGCTGGTGTTCGCGCAGACGCGCCTGATGGTGGAGGTGCTGACCAAGTACCTGAAGGACATCTTCGACCACGACCCGCGCAAGCCGCCACGCATCCGTGCGTACCGCGGCGGCTACCTGCCCACCGAGCGGCGCGAGGTGGAGCGCGCGATGCGCGCCGGCAATATCGACGGCATCGTCTCCACCTCGGCGCTGGAGCTGGGCGTGGATATCGGCGCGCTGGATGTGGTGATCCTCAACGGCTACCCCGGCAGCGTGGCGGCGACCTGGCAGCGCTTCGGCCGCGCCGGGCGCCGCCAGCAACCGGCGCTGGGCGTGCTGGTGGCCAGCTCGCAACCGCTGGACCAGTACGTGGTGCGGCATCCGGATTTCTTTGCCGATGCCTCGCCCGAGCATGCGCGCATTGCGCCGGACCAACCGCTGATCCTGTTCGACCACATCCGCTGCGCGGCGTTCGAGCTGCCGTTCATTGCCAGCGAGCCGTTCGGGCCGATCGACCCGCTGGTGTTCCTGGAAGCGCTGGCCGAAAGCGAAGTGATCCACCAGGAAGGCGACCGCTGGGAGTGGATCGCCGACAGCTACCCGGCCAATGCAGTGAGCCTGCGCTCGGTGGCCGACGGCAACTTCGTGGTGGTGGACAAGAGCGACGGCAAGCAGCAGATCATCGCCGAGGTGGATTATTCGGCCGCGGCGCTGACCTTGTACGAAGGCGCCATCCACATGGTGCAGAGCACGCCGTACCAGGTGGAGCGGCTGGACTGGGAAGGCCGCAAGGCCTATGTCACGCGCACCCATGTGGACTACTACACCGACAGCATCGACTACACCAAGCTGAAGGTGCTGGACCGCTTCGACGGCGGCGTGGCCGGGCGCGGGGACTCGCATCACGGCGAGGTGCATGTGGTGCGGCGCGTGTCCGGCTACAAGAAGATCCGCTATTACACGCACGAGAACATCGGCTACGGGCCGGTCAATCTGCCCGACCAGGAACTGCATACCACCGCAGTGTGGTGGCAGCTGCCGCAGGCCACGTTGGGCAAGGCGTTCGCGTCCAAGCAGGATGCGCTGGATGGTTTTTTGGGTGCGGCCTATGCGCTGCACGTGGTGGCCACGGTGGCAGTGATGGCCGATGCGCGCGACCTGCAAAAGGCGGTTGGCAATGGCGACGGCGCGTGGTTTGCGGTGGCCGACCAGACCGGGCGCGGGCAGCTGCGCGGCGTGGACGAGGGCGAAGAAGGCGCGGTGGAATTGCAGCAGGCCTTTGTGCCCACGGTGTATCTGTACGACAACTTCCCCGGCGGCGTGGGCCTGAGCGAGCCGCTATGGCTGCGCCAGGCCGAGCTGCTGCAGCGCGCCGACGAGCTGGTGCGGCGTTGCGATTGCAGCGCCGGCTGCCCGGCCTGCGTGGGCCCGGTGCTGGCCGCGCATGAGGAAGGCAAGGGCGAGTCGCCCAAGTCATTGGCCTTGACCGTGCTGGCGCTGCTGTTCGATGCGGATGCGCCGTTGCGGCATGCCACCCAGGTGGACGATGACCTGGCGCTGGACGTGCTTGCATGAGCGTGAGTGCGGACCGGTTGCGCTTGTTGCGGCGTCAGGCCGGGCACGCCGATGTGCCAGCGCCGGCGGCGCTTGCAGATGACGCTGCAGTGGATGGTGCGGATGTTTCCGCTGCGGCCGATGCGCAGGCCGATGCCCACCCGCTGCGCGCGGCAGTGGTGGCGCGCACCTCGGGTGATGCAGTCGGTGCGGATGCAGTGGCAGGCGATGCGCACACGCGTGCCGCAGGTGACATGCCTGCGGCGGTGCAGCCAACGCGCGCGCCAGCAGCGCCGGTGCCTGGCAGCGATCCTGGGGTGAGCGCAGAACGTTTGCGCCTGCTGCGCCGCCAGGTCGGCGGGCTGACACCCACGGCGCGCAAGGACGATGCGGTGATGCCCACGCGTGCGCAACGCCAGCCTGCGCCGGGTGCTGCTGCGTCTGGGTCACGCGCTTTGCCGCGCGAGGCGGCTGTGCGAAGCGCGCAGCCCGGCAGCGCAGAGGCTGCCGGTGCACCGCGTGCCCAGCCCAGCGCACCGGCCATGACGCGCCGCGCCCTGCAGGCACCGGTTGCTGCAGCGCATGCGCGCGATAGCTCGGCGTTTGCCTGGGTGGACCACGATGTGCGCCACAAGCCGGCAGGTGCGGCGGCCGATGCGGCGGCGCGCGTGCCGGCTGTACGCACGACACCGGCTGCGCCCACATCACTGCCGGCACCGCAGCGCCGTACCGATATCGCCGGCCTGCGCAAGATGATCGGCCTGCGCGAGCGCGCGGTCTCGGCGCACGCGCCGCTGCGCGCGGCGTCCACCGACCGGCATCTGCCCGGCAACGAGATCGCGCCCGGCCTGCACCTGATCGAAGCCTTCCTGCCGCAGGCGATCCCGCGCCAGGCGCTGTCGCTGGCGTTCGCCAAGCGCGAGGACGCGGTGGACCCGATGGATCTATTGTTCTTCGACACCGAAACCACCGGCCTGGCTGGCGGCACCGGCACGCGCGCCTTCATGATCGGCGTGGCCGATTGGTATACCGACGCTGCGCAGGGCAGCGGGCTGCGCGTACGCCAGTTGATGATGTCCACGATGGCGGCCGAAAGCGCGATGCTGGACCTGTTCCGCAGCTGGCTGTCGCCGCAGACGGTGCTGTCCAGCTACAACGGCCGCTGCTACGACGCGCCGCTGTTGAAGACGCGCTACCGGTTGGCGCGCCGCGGCGACCCGATCTCTGCACTGGACCATGTGGACCTGCTGTTCCCCACCCGGCGCCGCTATCGCGGCACCTGGGAGAACTGCAAGCTGGCCACCATCGAACGGCAGCTGCTGCGCGTGGTGCGCGAAGACGACCTGCCCGGCTCCGAAGCGCCGGCCGCCTGGTTGAGCTACCTGCGCGGCGGCAGCGCGCGCAACCTGCGCCGCGTGGCCGAGCACAATCACCAGGACGTGGTGACCTTGTCGCTGCTGATGCAGCGCCTGGTGGCGGTGGACGCGCAGGACCGTGAAGTGATTCCGATGCTGGAGACGCCGTAGCGCCGTAGCGGCGGACCACGCGCAGTGGTGGCGCAATGCGGGCATCCAGGGTGCGCGCGCCAATGCAGTTTGCCGGCAGAGGCGATGCCCACCGGCAACACTGCAAGGCCGCCACCCATTGGCGAGCACCTGAGCGGTCATGCCGTCAAGTGACGCGCGCCGGCGCAGCATCAGTGCGCCGGCATCACTCCCCTGGTTCGATCTGTCTGGCCTGCTCGTTGAGGTAATGGGTGACCGGTGCGCCACGGTACTGATCGGTCAGCAGCCCCAGCGCGTCGGCGCGTGCATCCACCGCCTGCCTGGCGGCGGCATCGTGCGAATGGTCTGCCGAGCGATCCAGCAGCCGGCCTTCGCGCACGGCCGCAACATGCGCCGGGTCGGCGGGCCTGGACGCGGCGCGGAATTCGCTGGTGCGCTGCTCCACGATCGCCGCATCGCGTGCGCTGTCGATGGGCGTCTCTGGCGGCAGGTCCAGTTCCATGCCGGTGTGGCCACGCGCCAGGGTGCGGTTTTCCAGCAGCGCGAGCAGTTCTTCTTCGGGCTGGTCGGTCAGCAGGCTTTCACCGGCGTCGCGAAAGGCACCGGCGGTGGTGCGCTGGATGCCGAAGGCTTCGCCGCTGAGCTTCTGCATCTCGCCGAAGTTGCGCCAGACGTAATAGTCCTTGTCGTGGTTGGCGCGCGGCAGCGAGAAATCCTCATAGCGGTAGCCGGACGAGAATGCCGCCTGCGCGTAGGACGAGTCGGGCTGGCGCAGGCGTGTGCGTGTCAGCTCCATGGCCTTGCCCGCAGCGCTTTGCTGGTCGGTGGCCACCGCCTCCACGATGACCGGGCGCATCCGGTTCCAGCTTTCCAGCCACTGCACCGCCGTGTCGGCCAGCCCCTCCGGGCCATCGTCCTTGCCCGGGAAGAAATCGCGCAACTGCGCGTCGGCGAGCATGCCCTGGCTGAAGACCGGCACCACGTTGATCTTGGCCAGCAGGCGATCGAGCGCGGCACGGCGGGGCGCGTCCTGCGAGTGCAGCGGATTGATCTGGTAATGCTTGTACAGGTTGGACAGAAATTGATCGAAGCCGCCCGTGTAGTACTTGGCATACAGCTTGATCGCGGCGCCCTGGCGCAGGTCCGGCCGACGCATCAGCAGCATCGCCACCGCCTCGCCGGTGTCTTCCTTGCAATCCAGCGCCACCGACATCGCCTCCGGCTTCTGCAACGCGTGCTCCAGCGCCTGCTCCACGGCGGCAATGCTCTGGTCGGTCTTGATGAAGTTACCGTCGACCGGGTTGCGGATCACCAGCGGCATCTCGCGCAACTGCGCGAACGGGACCTGCGAGACCAATCTGTTCTGCGGATCGTCGGTCATGCGGCCGATGCTGAAGTCGTGCATCAGCACCGGTACGCCGTCGGCGCTGACCTCGACATCCAGTTCCAGGTTGCGATAGCCGTGTTCGTAAGCGCGATCGATGGCGGCCAGCGAGTTCTCCGGGATGCCGGCGTGGTTGTCGAACAGGCCCCGGTGCACCATCACGTCCTTGCCCAGCGCGCGCGTGCTGGGCGCCTGGAAATACGCGTCGTGGACGAGCTCCTTGCGGTGCTTGCGCAGCAGCGCGTCCTTGCCGGCCACCAGATGATGATCGTTGCGCTTGAAGAACGCTGCGCCGCCGTCGCGCGCCGGCACCTCGTGGCCGTGGTAGCGCGCGGCCTGCTGCAACTTGCGCCGCGGCTGCGCGGGCGTGGACGCGGCGGGCTTTAGCCAGCCCGGTGTTTCCAACCCATGGGCGCGCAGATCCAGCGCCTTGCGCAATGCCGTGCGTGCGGCATCGCTGAAGGTATCGCCAGGCGCAAACGCGTGGCCCAGATCGAAGACGATGCGGCCCTGCTGCGCATCGACCAGCACCGGGCCGGCCGCTGCACGCGAGTGCTCGGGCAAGCTGGCGGTCATCTCGTCGAACGCGGCGGTGTCCAGATACACCGGCTGCAGCGTTCCGGCGGCAAAGCGTGCCGCGATGCTGTCGGGCCTGGGTGCGGGAGTAGCCTGTGGCAGCTGCTTGGCCAGCGCGCTTTGCGCGGCCTGCAGAGTGATCTGGTGCGCCTGCACTTCGGCCAGGCGCTGCTCGGAGAACTCGCCGTCCAGCGCCACCAATGCCTGCTTGCCGGTCATCGCGCTGTCGTTCAATGGCACCAGCGGCGGTAGCACGGCGGCCTGGCGACGCGGCCGTGTGCGCAATGGCGGGTTGCCGCCTGGCGGGTGCGGCACCTCCATCGGGGTGATCGCGCTGGTGTGCGCCGGTGTTGCCAGCGCGGTGGTGGGCGTGGCGGCGGGTTGCAAGGGAGCAATACGCATGACGACCTCAAGAGCACTGCGGGCGGCCAGTAAACCGCTTGGCAGATGACAATGCGCAACCGAGGCGAACTATGCCGCCGCGATGCGAAACGATGCCCCGCCGCAATGCCGGCGCGCTATGCCGGCTGGTCCATCGCCTGCGCTAGAACAGCGTTTCCTTGAACGGCAGCATGGCCGCGCCCAGCACCGTGGCGTGTGCCTGCACCTGCCCAACCAGCAATGCCGGATACGGCGATGCGACGCCCCGCCGTGGCGCCGGCTCGAAGGCGACGCGGGCGATCAGCCGCTGCGCAAGATCTGCCGGCAGGCGCGCGCCAAAGACGATGACGCGCGGGTCGATCAACGCGATGATCGCCGCCACCGCCAGGGTCACGGTGGGTTGCACCGCATCCAGCCAGGCCTCGATCTGCGGCCATGCCGGATCGTAGTGCTGCAGCATTGTGTGCAGGTCCGGCAGCGCATGGCCATCGGCGACCAGCGCCTGGCGCAGGCTTTCCAGCGTGGGCCGCGCGCTGCCGGTGATGGCCGAGATGCGCCCCAGTTCGCCCACGTTGCCGTGCGCGCCGCGGTGCACGCTGCCAGCGGCGATCACGCCTGCGGCAAACCCGTCGGCGATGGTCAGATAGACCAGATCCGGCGACTGGCGGCCGACCCCGTACAAGGCTTCGGCCAGCGCGGCGCAATGGGCGTCGTTGTCCATCCAGACCGGCAACTGCAGGCGTTCGGCGATGAAGCGGTCCAGCTCGACCTGCATCCATTCGGCGGCCAGCGTGAGCGGCGGATTGACCCGCGTGCCATCGCCGATGCGCGGGCCGGTCATGCTGACGCCCACCCCGAACAGCCGCTGCCGGTCGACACCGGCCGCCTGCAGCAACTGCTCCACCAGTTCCGGCAACTGCGCCGCGACCAGGTCCAGCGTCAGCGGGAACGCCGTGAGCTGGCGCATGCCGCGCACCTGCCCGGCGAAGTCGATCAGCACCACCGCGATGCCATCGACCATCAACGAGACGCCCACGCTGAATGCATAGTCGGGCACCAGGCTCAGCTCGACGCTGGGTTGGCCGCGGCCGCGCCGCAGCGACGGGCCGAGCTGGAGCAGGCCGTGTGCGACCAGCGGGTCGATGATGCCCTTGGTGCCGGGGACGCTGAGCCCGCTGGCGCGCGGCAGATCCGCGCGCGCCAGCTGGCCGGCACTGCGGATCAGATCCAGCAACGCGCGCTCGCTGGAGCCGGCGGCCTGGCCGTCGCTACGACGGCGGTAATGCGAACGAATGGCCGCGTGGGCGAAGAAGGAGGACATGGAAGGCAAAAGAACCGGTGGTGTCACATAAGCTTAAATTAAGCAGATTAATTTAATCGGCTTGCGGCCACCACGTTGGGGCTGCCCGACAGTGCGGATCGTGCCATGCGTCTGTTTCATCGCTCTCCCTGTGGCTTCTTGTGTCTGCCCGGCCCGGCCTGCATCGCGCAGCGTCGCACATTGTCGCTCGCGCTGGGCATGGCCGTTTCGGGCTGGATGCAGGCGTCGGCGCAGGCCGCCGAGGCGCCCGCCGCTGCCTCGCCGCAGACCCTGGATGCGGTGCAGGTGCGCACCTCGTTCCAGTCGCAGAACACCCGCGCCATCGCCACCAAACAGGCCGCGCCCACCGTCGTGGACTCGGTCGCCGCCGACAGCATCGGGCAGCTGGCGGACTTCAATGTGGGCGATGCGCTGCGCCGGGTCACCGGCGTCAGCACCGTGGAGTACCAGGGCGAGCCGCGCTACGTGACGGTGCGCGGCCTCAACGGCAACTACAACAGCATGCTGATCGACGGCTTTGCGTTTGCCAGCAACGACATCGGCAGCCGCCAGGCGATGATGGATGTGCTGCCGGCCAACTTTGTCGACCGCATCGATGTGGTGAAGTCGTTCCTGCCGGAAAACGATGGCAGCGCGATCGGCGGGGTCACCAACCTGGTCACCGCCACCGGCTTCGGCCGCCCGGACGGCCTGCTTACCTTCTCGGCCAAGGGCGGCGCCAACCTGATGGGCAGCCGCTACGGCGGCCGCTCGCCGGTTGGCGAGGGCGATCTGAAGTGGGGCAAGCGCTTCGGTCGCGACGGGCAGTTCGCCTTCCTGGGCGCTGCCAGCCAGTGGCGGCGCGAGATCTCGGTGCCGCAGCAGGAAAACGGCGGCGGCTTGAACTGGTACGCCGCCGACGGCACGCGCGACCCGGTGCCCTACGGCGGCACCGGCGCTGCGGTTCCCGGCGAACGGCGCTGGTACAACTACGCCAACACCCGCGAACGGCGCGGCCTGACCGCACGCGTGGACTGGCAGCCGGAAGGTCCGCTCAGCGGCCATGTGTCCGGCTACAGCTTCCGCCAGCGTGAGGCCTCGGACCGCAATACCCAGAACGCCCAGGTGCAGAACAGCGCACGCCTGACCCGCACTGGCGCGCAGAGCGGCACGCTCGACAACCTCAATCAATACGTCGAACTGGGGCAGTTGCGCTGGAAGCGCGCGCTGACGGGCATCAATGGCGAGCTGCTGGCCGAATTGCCGGCGCAGTGGCGCGCCGCGCTGCGCGCGAGCACCTCGCGCGCCACGGTGGACAACCCGCAGACCTGGGACCGCTTCCAGCAAAATCGCCTGGGGTACGGGTTCGACTGGAGCGGCACGCTGCCCGCTTTCACGCCCCTGGACCCGGCCCTGGCTGATGACCCGGCGCGCTACCCCAACGCCTATCACCAGCAGGAGCGCACCGGCTACGCCGAACGGGTCGGCGACCTGCAGCTGGAGCTGCGTCGCAACATGGACGAGGACAGCCGCGGGCTGGGGCTGGCCGTGGGCGCGCGGCAGGTCCGCACGCATATGCGCACCACTGTGCAGCGCACCACCTGGAACGGCCTGCCCGACACATTGGCCGACGTGCTGGGCCGCCCGACCTGCGCCCTGGGCTGCAACAGGGAGATGATCACCATCGACCCGGCATTGGCCGATGCACGCTGGGATGCACTGGCCGGCCAGGCGCGCGGGGTGGTGGACACCACCGCGCAGAACAGCGGCAGCTATGGGGTCGACGAACAGGTGCGTGCCGGCTTTGCCCAGGCGCAATGGCGCGGCGAGCGCTGGCTGCTGGCTGGCGGCATCCGCCTGGAACAGACACGCTTTGCCAGCGCCGGCCAGCAGCTGAGCGGAACCACCTGGACACCGGTCAGCGCGGTGCGCACCTACCGCAACTGGTTGCCATCGCTCAGCGGGCAACTGCAGACCAGCGCCAACGGCACGCTGCGCGTTGGCGTCTCGCGCTCGATCGGGCGCCCGCGCCTGGACCAGATGGCCTTGAACGGCGGCGTGCTCACGCTGGGCAGCACACCGCCCACACTCAACCAGGGCAACCCGGACCTGCAGCCGCGCCGCTCGCAGAACCTGGACCTTGGCCATGACTGGAGCTTTGACGACGGCGGCAGCCTGCTGTCGGTCGCGCTGTTCCACAAGACCATCGACGATGAAATCTTCCGCTACGGCCAGATGGACAGCATCGACGGCGAGCAGGTGCTGGTCACCCAGCCGCGCAATGTGGACCGGCCGGTGCGCCTGCGCGGCGCCGAGCTGGGAGCCATCAAGGAGCTGGGGCCGTGGCTGCCTGCGCTGGCCGGCTTGTCGGTGACCGCCAATGTCACGTTCCTGGACGTGGACTACCCGGTGGTGCTCGGCGATGGCACCCGCACCACCCTGGACGTGCTGCCGCAGCAGCCCAGGCAGTTGTGGAATCTGACCCTGAATTACGCCCGTGGGCCGCTGCGCGCCACGCTGGCCTGGAGCCGCACCGGCGAGCTGTGGGATGACCGCTTTCCCAATTACAGCAGCCTGCAGGAGTTCTATCGCAACCGTTACCAGCAACCGCTGGACCGCATCGATCTGAAACTGGGATGGGACGTGTCCCCAGCGGTGTCGCTGAGCCTGGACGTGCTTAACCTGGCTGGCCAGGGCTACCAATACCGCATCGGCCGCGATCAGGAGTATGTGCAATCGGCCTGGAAGATGGCCCCCACCGTGATGGTCGGCGTCAACGTCAAACTTTGAGGAGCTAAGCATGTCGTCATGTCTGGATACCACCTTCAGCCGCCGTCGTCTGCTCACCGGCGCCGCCGGCGCGTCCTTGCTGGCAACCGCACTACCCTCGCTTGCCGGTGCAGCGCCGCCCGCGGATGTGGGCCGCAAGTTCCTGCGCTCCAGGCGGCCGATGCCGTTTGCCGGCAACACGTTTGTCGGCCATCTTGAGCAGCAGGGCGATGGCTACGCCAGCTTCGACCGGGTGCTGGATATCTACCGCGAGCTGCCTGAGCACGGCTTTGCCAACAAGCTCGCCGTGCTGCCGCCGAGCAGCTATCACGTGACCTTGCTGGGCGGGGTCAATGAAACCGACCGCGCGCACGGGCCGTGGCCGAGCGATCTGGCGCGCGATGCTGCGCTGGCCGACATCAACGCCAGCTTCCTGTCGCGGTTGCAGCAGCGCAACACCACCCCGCTGGGGGCGTGCCGGTTTGTGGTCGACCCCACCGCGGCCATGACCGGCAGCAATGACAATCTGCTGATTCCGTTGCTGCCTGCCGATGCGGCCACCGCGCAGCGGCTGGAGACGGCGCGCAAGGGGCTGATGGCGTTGACGCTACTGCAGCGCCCGGACTACAGCCACTACCGGTTCCACATCTCGCTGGCCTATCTGTGCGAGACGCTCGATGCCGACGAACAGGCGGCTTATCACGGTGCGGTGGGCGTGTGGCTGAAGCGCCTGGCTGCCGCCGGCCCGATCACTGTGCCGCGTTTCCACTTCTGCACGTTCAACGACATGTATGCGTTTCGTACGATCCGCGAGGTGTGAAGTTGAGTGCGTATGGCCATCTGTTGTGCGTGTAACGACACCTGCTGCGGCGCTGCAAGCTGATCATTGGCCGTGTGGAGACGCGCAGCGCTGTAAAGCCCCTCTCCCCTCGGGAGAGGGGCTCTACTCCCTGGCACGTTGGTTGTGACGTACTGGTGTTAGGTGTTGCGCACAGTGTGGTGATGCGTGCGTCTGCAGCGGTCGTGCACAGCGTGTCCTCAGACACGCACGTCCGACACCTCGGTCACCATCTGCCACGCTGCAAACTCCTGCTCGAATTCGGCTAGCGTCAACAAGCCCATGCAGGCATGCGCGCCGATCGGTAACGCCTGCCCTGCGGCAAGCTTGCGCACCAGCAGGATCGCGGCGAAACACGGGATTTCCGGGCCGTGCAGCATCGCGGCGGTGAGGTCCCACTGCAGTCGCAGCGGCCTGGGCTCGCCAGCCTGGGGATGGCTCATGCCACGCAGCTCTACGCGCATGCCACCAAGGTCGGTGCCGAAGCGATCAAACCAGCGTGCCGCACGTGCAAACACCTCGGCCAGGCGCGCCATCGGCAATGGCACACCGTGCTGACGCATCCAGGCGACACCGGCCAGGCAGCGCTGCAGGAACGGCACCTCCAACGCGGCGCGAAACTGCACGCTCTGCACGCCTGGATAGCGCGGGGGCAGCAGATCGTGATCGGGCACATCGCAGGGCGACGCAAGCCGCGGCGCGAGCTGCGCGAACTCCACCTGCGTGGGTCTGGCCCAGCCCACCACCGTTTGCCAGCGGCCCTCATGCAGCCATGCGAACGGCGTGCCGCAGTACGACAACACCGCACGCACGGTGGCCAGGCCAAGCGGTGTGCCTTGCGCGGGTGCGATGACCATGCGGATGTCATGCAACGCCGAAAAACGCGGCAGCAAGGCATCGATGACGGCACTCGACAGCGCGGGCAAGGTGCTGGCGCCGCTGATGGCCACACGCTGCGCTTGCCTTGCCACTGCGTCCATTGCCGCGGGGAAATCGCGGACAAACGCGCGGCCGTCGGCCAGGTCGATGTAGTGCATGCCGGCCTGCAGGCAGGTGTGCGCCACGGCGTAATCCTGGCCCTGGAACGGGCCTGCGGTGTGCACCACCGCATCTGCGGCAGTGGCCGCCAGTTGCGCGGCAAAATCGCTTGCGTCGATATCCAGGCGACAGCACGCGATGCGACCGGGCGCCACATCCGGCCACCGGGCCGCCACATCGCCGGGATGCCGTCCCGCCGCGATCACCTGCAGTTGCGCCGTCGCCGCCAGCGCCCGCACGATGCGCGCGCCGAAATGCCCGAAGCCCCCCAATACCACCACCCGGTACGTCATTGTCTGCTCGCCGTCTGCGCCTGCTCCACAGTATCGGCGAGCAACGGGGTCACCGAGTCACCATCACCGTGTGTCGGCCGCCGCACGTGCCTGCATGGCGCGTGCGGCGCCGAGCCGGTTTGACGCCAGTCACTGCCTCCGCCGAGATGGCGCCAGCTGCTCGCGGTCTGCGCGTGCTGCACAGTCTCGGCGAGCAGCGGCCTGCGGCGATCAGCCCTCGATCTGCGTGGCCAGCCCCTGTGCGATCGCCTCGCGCATGATGCGCTGGGCTTCCTTGTCGGCGCGGACGCTGGCAGCGGCCTGCTGGCTGGCCAGATCTGCCTGCTCGGTGGCGAGCGCCGCCTGCTGCCTGGCCAGGGCCTGCATCCGCTGCTGGGCGCCGCTGCGCTGCATGGCCTGTTCGGCCTGACGTACTGCGCGTTCTGCTTCCCGCGCCGCACGCTCGGCGGCCTGCTGTGTGCGCGCATCGGTGTCGAGCAAGGATGCATTGACGTGCTTTGCGGCCGCGTCAGCAGCACGTGCACCCAGCTCACCCATCTGCGCACCCAACTCGCCCTGCTGCTCGCCAAGCTCGCCCTGGCGCTCGCCCAGCGCGCCCTGCGCCTGGCCCAGTTTGGTGACTGGCGCATACACCGCATTCAAGCGCTTGAAGGTGTCGGGATCGCGCACGACGTACTGCTTGCCATCCTTGCGGAACCACATCAGCTGGCCATCCTTGCCGGCCAGACGACGCACATGCTTGAGATCGTCCACCGAGCCATTCATGACGCTGTCGTTGCCCTGCAGCAGCACGTAGGCATCGCGGTCGGGGTCATGCGACAGGTTGATCTGGCCGTGCGTGGAGGTGGTGGTGAAGGTCTGGCTGGTGGATGACGCCGCTGCAGCCGGTGCGGCGGCGTTTGCCGGTGCGGCGGTTGCTGCCGCAGTTGCCGGTGCAGCTGCAGCGGCGGCAGTGGCCGGTGCCGCTGTGCTGGACACGCCGGCAGCTGGTTTGGCCGGTGCGGCCGCTGATGCGGCAGCAACAGCCGGCGCGGCGGGCATCGCCACCAGGCGCAGCGGCAGCACGCCGGTGATGGCCACCGCGCCCAGGATCAGGGCCGCGCCAAACCGCGGGAACGAGGTCGGGTTCTGCAACATGAGCAATCTCCGTTTGAGGCTGAGGAAGGACGGTGAGGCGCTGGCCACGCCGCCGTTCGGGCGCGGTGCCACGCCCAGTTGCAGCAACAGCCGGCCGTAGTCGTGGCGGCAATGACGGTGGCCTGCGACCACCGCGGCATCGCAGGCGGCCTCGCGGGCAGTGGCGTATTCGCGCGCGGCCAGATGCACCAGCGGATGGAAGAAGAACAGGTGCTGGGCCAGCGACGGCAACAAGCCCCACCACAGATCGCGCCGACGCAGATGGATCAGTTCGTGGGTCAGCGCCATATCCAGATCGTCGTCGGCCATGTGCGGCAGGCGTGCGGCGGGCAGCAGCAAGACCGGGCGCCAGGGACCGATCAACTGCGGCGAGGCGATCTGCTGCGACAGACGTATTTCCGGCGGCTGCGACAGGCCATGCGCTTCTGCTGCCATGCGCAGTGCGGCGACCAGGGCACGATCGGTGCACGGTGCGGCAGCGCGTACCAGGGCGCGGCTGCGTCGGTATGCGCGCACTGTGCCGAGCGCCATCACTGCAACGCCGGCAACCCACAATGCGGCCAGCCACAGCGCCCAGGACGGACCGCTTGCACCCTGCAGCACGTCTGCCGCGCCCGCACTGGCGACCGCGCTGGCGCCGGATGCAGTGGCATTGGCATTGGCCATCACCATCGGCGCCAGGCTATTGCCGGCAATCAAGGCAGGCGTGGGCGTGGCTGCGGGCAACACCGGCAACTGCAGCGGCGCGTTCCACAGCAGGCCGATCACCGCCTGCACTCCCACCAGCCACCACAGCCAGGTCTGCGTGGTGGCCGGCAGCCGCCGCACGCCGCGGCACAGCGCCCACACCGCCAACGCCAGCGCGGCGGTCTGCACGCTGGTGGCACCCAGTCTCCAAAGCAAGGCTTCGATCATTGGCGACATGCTCAATCCTCCTTGCGCTGCGACTGCAGCTTGGCGACCAGGGCTTCGAGCTCGGCCAGCTCGCTGTCGCTGACCTCGGCGCGCTGCGACATCCACGCCACGAACGGCGACACCGAGCCCTGCAAGGTCTTTTCCACGAACTGCCCCACCGCCGAGCGCACCACCGCGTCCTGCCCGCTGGTGGCGCTGTAGCGGTACATGCCGTCTACCTGCTCGCGGCGCAGGAAGCCCTTGGCGCGCAAGCGCTCCATCATGGTCAGCACGGTCGAGCGCGCCAGCCCACGCGGCTCACCGAACGCGGCCGCCACTTCGCCGACACTGGCCTGCCGTTGTTCCTCGATGTGTTGCAACAGGGCCAGCTCCTGGTCCCCGATGGTCTTGCCACGCATGCCGCTCTCCATGACTACAGTTGTCGCTACCGTAAGCGTGACGACAACTGTAGTCAATAGGTCGGATGGCAGGGGCGGCAAGGAGAGCGTTGCCGCGGTGCGGAACTCGGCGGCACGCGGGCGGGCTTGTGAGCACGCTGCAGGCAAGGGCTGAGAATGAAGAACCGGTCGCTCTACTGCTCCGTGGATCTTCCACAGCTCTACGAAAGCGCACGCGCCCACTCCATGGCTGGCTCCGACTTCCAGGATGGCCAACCAGCTGGAGGGGCTGCGTGCGATCTTTGCACTACTGCCAGGGAAATAAGGTCCGTTCAAGACTGC
This sequence comes from Xanthomonas sp. NCPPB 1826, assembly GCF_056725285.1. Classification (NCBI taxonomy): domain Bacteria; kingdom Pseudomonadati; phylum Pseudomonadota; class Gammaproteobacteria; order Lysobacterales; family Lysobacteraceae; genus Xanthomonas; species Xanthomonas sp. NCPPB 1826. The sequence continues at coordinate 72,847 of NZ_CM161521.1, read as the reverse complement.
ACGACCCGAACGGACGATAGGCTGGGGAGGCGACTGTCGCCGCCCCGATTCTGCTGTTCGCACCGGTCACCAGCGCGAAACGTCCTGTCAGTTGCAATGGCATCAATGCGGCGATCAGCAAAGACGCGTTGCGGGTCTATGCAGCTGCATCGAAGGACAGCGACGCGGACAAGTCGCGTTGCGCATCAATCTGCGCTTGAACGGTTTTCAGATCGGCTTCGACGATGTCCATGGCGTCGGCGCCGGCCACAAAGCGCAGTGGCAGCTCGTCGGCGCCGGACAGCGCTACCAGCGCAGCGGCGAGCTTTGCAGGATCGCCACCTTGTTGGCCGTTCATGCCCTTCCATGCAGCAATCGTCTGCGCCGTGCGCGCCGCGTAGTCTTCGATGGAGAGTTCGGGCCAGATCGTCGAGGCGCCTTCGACCAGCAGCTCGGTCCGGAAGAATCCCGGCTCGACCGCCATCACCTCGATGCCATACGGCTTCACGTCATAACGCAGCGACTCGACCCAGCCTTCCAGCGCGAACTTGGAGGCCGCATACGCTGCGCAAAATTCCATGCCCACGAAGGCGGCGGTGGAGGTGACGGTGATCACCTGACCGCTGCGCTGCTTGCGCATGATCGGCAGAACTGCGCGCGTGACATTCAAGGGGCCGAAGAAGTTCGTCTCCATCTGCGCCCGGAATTGCGCGTCGCTGATCTCTTCGAAATAACCGGCGTAGAAGTTGCCTGCGTTATTCACAAGCACATCGATGCTACCGAAGCGATCGACCGCGAGCTGCGCTGCGGCCTGCGCGGCGTGCGGGTCGGTGATATCGAGCGCGATAGCCAGCAGATTGTCGTGTGACCCGATCGCTTTCGATACGTTATCGGCATTGCGCCCCGTGGCGACGACGCGGTGGCCGGCGTCCAATGCTTGCCGGGCGATATCGGTCCCCAGCCCTCGGCTGGTGCCAGTGATGAACCAAACGTTGTTGTCGGTCATGAGATCTATCTCTGTGTGTTGATCGGCTGTCACCCACGCATCGCGCAGGTGGTGAAAGGACGTGACAACTGCAGCCCTACGCGTGCAGCGCCCGCGCACGGGATCTGCAATGGCCATGTGTGTTCTGCTGGCCAATCGGCAGCTGTTGGATGCAACATAGCGCAAGGCCAATTAACTGATTAGCCCATATAATCCGCATGCACCTATAAACTGGATTTATGAATGCGCCGAGATAACGTCAACGACTTCCTGGCCTTCATCGCAGTCGCGCGCGAGCAGAGCTTCACCAGAGCAGCCGCCCAACTGGGGGTCTCGCAGTCGGCGCTGAGCTATACGGTTCGAACGCTCGAAGCGCGTCTGGGTCTCACCTTGCTCACGCGGACCACGCGCAGTGTGTCGGTCACCGAGGCCGGCGAACGCCTGCTCAACCGCATCGGCCCGCACTTCGACGAAATCGAAATCGAGATCGCCGCGCTCAGCAGCATGCGCGACAAGCCGGCGGGCACGGTGCGCATCACCACCGTCGAACACGCGGCCGAAACCATTCTCTGGCCGCGGCTTGCGCCAATGCTGCGCGAATACCCCGACATCAACATCGAAATCATCAGCGAGTACGCGTTGAGAGACATCGTGGCCGACCGCTATGACGCAGGCGTGCGGCTGGGCGAGCAGGTCGACAAGGACATGATCTCGGTGCCGCTCAACCGCGATTTCCGCTTCGCCGTCGTCGGGGCGCCCGCTTACTTCGCCAACAGAAAACGCCCGGTCAGCCCCAACGATCTAACGCAGCACAGCTGCCTGAGGCTGCGCCTGCCCACCCATGGGGGGACGTACGCGTGGGAGTTCTACAAGGGCGGGCGCGAATTGAAAGTGCGCATCGACGGCCGGGCCACTTTCAGTTCATTGCGGATGATGCACCAGGCCGCGCTGGACGGCCTGGGCCTGGCCTATCTCCCGGAAGACCAGGTGGCCGCCGACCTCGAAGACGGCGCACTGGTGCAGGTGCTTGGTGCCTGGTCGCCGCCACGGCCGGCATATCACCTGTATTACCCGAGCCGCCGACAACACGCGCCGGCGTTTGCGCTGGTGCTCGAAGCGCTTCGCTACCGCCGCCCGTGACATCGCTGCAGGCCGGCTCAACGCCGGCACTCGGCCAATACGGCCGACTAAGAAAACGGCCTTCTAGGCACATTCGAAATTAGCCATCTAGTCTCTTAATCGCCAACGGCCTATCGTCGTTCGGGCAAGTCTTCCCAGCGTATCGCCGCTCAAGACCCGAACCCGATCAGGCACGTGTGCAAGCACGGCCCATCACCGTGTCCATGGTCTTGGTATCTCGACAACGCGCAAGGGTCACCGTCCGTGTGCGCGTATCTGAGCAGGAATCCAGACCATGCAGTCTCCCAAACCCGGAAAACCCTGGCCTTTCCAACTTGAACCCGATCCTGGCAGGCATGGGGGTTGGAACCGAACTGCCTGAAGCATTGGTAGCTCCGGTTCGCGTCTGCACCGGGCGCCGTTGTGGTGAGCGTGCGCCGATGCCGGATCACTTTCTCTGTGGACGTTTCGATGTGCTTCAGCGCCATCGCCCTGTCGATCAGGTGAGCGGGCGCTTTGAGGACGTTGATCTTTCAAGAACTCGTACAAACAGCTTTCAACTCTTGCAAATGATGGAACCCCTGTAATGAATTCAACAGCGCTTCTCCAACCTTTCTCGCTTGGCAATGGCCTGACGCTGCGCAACCGCATCGCGATGGCTCCGATGACCACATGGGCTGGCAATGCCGACGGCACGGTGTCCGCTGCAGAGGAGGCTTATTACCGGCGACGTGTCAGAGGCGTGGGACTGGTGATTACCGGTTGTACGCATGTGCAGAAAAACGGGATCGGATTCACCGACGAATTCGCCGCGTATGACGACCGCTTCATTCCTAGCCTGAGGCGGCTTGCAACCGCTGCCAAGAGCGGGGGTGCGCCGGCGATCCTTCAACTCTTCCACGCCGGCGTCAAGACAAGCCCGGAACTGGTCTCGGACATTGTTGCCGCAAGTGCGGTTGCCGGCGACGCTGGCCCCTATGCCCCGGCAGTCGTGCCGCGCGCGCTTGCCGATGAGGAAATCCAGGGCGTTGTGCGTGCCTTCGGCGAGGCAACCCGTCGTGCCATCGAGGCAGGCTTCGACGGTGTCGAGCTGCATGGCGCGCACGGGTTCCTGCTGCAGAACTTCCTGTCCCCACATTTCAATCGCCGGACCGATCGTTGGGGCGGCTCCCTCGATCACCGCATGCGCTTTCCTGTCGCGGTGGTGCAGGCCGTTCGTGACGCCATCGCACGCCATGCCAGCACACCATTTGTGCTGGGCTATCGCATCACCGTCGACGAACCGCATGCGGACGGCCTACGCATTGCCGAATCACTCGCGCTGGTCGATCGCCTGATCGATAGCGGTGTTGACTATCTGCATGTGTCGCTGGGGGATGCGCTTGAAGCGCGCCCGGTCGATGCACCCGACGGCCCGAGGATCATTGAAGTCCTGCGGGACCATCTGGCTGGCCGCGTGCCGCTCATTGCAGCCGGCCAGATCCGGACACCGGAACACGCCGAGGACGCGCTTGCTGCGGGAGTCGGTGTGGTCGCGGTCGGCCAGGGGCTGGTGATGAATCCGGACTGGGTCGACTTCGCGACAGGCGATGCACAGGGAGAGGTCGCATTCGATATCGCCGCGTCCGACGTTCAGCGTCTTGCCATTCCCGCCAAGCTTTGGGCGGTTATCGCGAACACCACAGGGTGGTTCAACGTTCGAAAAGCCGCCTGAGTCCAGCGGAGATGTGGTGTTGGCCGGCCGGCAGTGGGAATACCGGCCACGGCCGCAAGCCAGATGCCCACGCGCGATCCCTTAGCCCCACCTTCAAAAGGAAATGCGATGTCAGCAACCCTTCCCTTGACGCTCGACATCAATGGCCAGCGCCATCGACTTCGCGTCGACGTGCGTACAACACTGCTCGACGCGCTGCGCGAACATGCCGGCCTGCCGGGAACGAAGAAGGGCTGCGACCACGGACAGTGCGGGGCCTGCACGGTACATCTGGATGGCGAACGCGTCCTGAGCTGTCTCACCTTGGCGGTCCAGGCAGTGGGCCATCAGGTCACCACGATCGAGGGCTTGCAGGGGCCCGATGGTGTGATGCACGCGGTCCAGAGTGCATTCGTCGAACACGATGCCTTCCAATGCGGTTACTGCACGCCTGGTCAGATCATGTCGGCCGTCGCCTGCATCCGCGAAGGTCACGCAAGTACTGACAGCGAGATTCGCGAGTACATGAGCGGCAATCTCTGTCGCTGTGGCGCCTATCCCCATATTGTCGCGGCCGTGCGCGATGCGGCCGGCCGCCTTGAGAAAGAGACCGTGCGATGAGGAGCTTCGACTACCTGCGTGCACAGGATGCCGCCATGGCGATTGCCGAAGGCGGCAAACCGGAGACGAAGTTCCTTGCCGGAGGAACCACCCTGCTCGATCTGATGAAGCTCCACGTCGAGCGCCCTGCACGCCTGGTCGATCTCACCGGACTCCAGAGCCTGGACACCATCGCGATCTCGGCCGATGTCATCCGTATCGGCGCGCTTGCCAAGATGAGCAGGGTTGCCGATCACCCCGACATCCAGCAGCTCGCTCCTGCGCTGTCCCAGAGCCTGTGGCGTGCCGCCTCGGCGCAATTGCGCAACATGGCATCCATTGGCGGCAACCTGATGCAGCGGACCCGTTGCACCTACTTCCGCGATCCCGGCGCCTATTCGAACTGCAACAAGCGCAACCCCGGCTCCGGATGCGCTGCGATGGACGGTATGAACCGGAATCATGCCGTGTTCGGAACCAGCGATGCCTGCATCGCCATCTATCCGGGCGATCTTGCGGTGTCGCTGGTGGCCTTCGATGCGGTGGTCCTTCTCCAGGGATCCACGCAACGGCGGATTTCGGTCGATGCCTTCTTCCTGCTTCCAGGGCAGACGCCGCATCTTGAGCACGCGTTACGACCGGGCGAGATCATCGTCGGGATTGAAATCCCGCGCTCGCCCGCACTGAAGCGCTCGCACTATCTCAAGGTCCGTGATCGCGCGTCCTACGAGTTCGCTGCGGCCAGCGCCGCGGTCGGTCTAGAACTGGAAGCCGACACCACCACCATTCGGCAGGCGCGCATCGCCGTAGGTGGTGTTGCGACCAAGCCCTGGCGATTGCACCAGGTCGAAGCATTGCTCAACGGCGCCATGCTCGACGAGAGAACGTTGCGCACTGCAGCCGCAGCATCGGTCGACGACGCGAAGGCGAGCGGACACAACGCGTTCAAGATCGCTCTGACGCCCAGCGTGGTGGCACGCGCTCTGATGCAAGTAGGAGGCATCGCATGACCCGCAAGACCGAACTGGAACTTGACCGCCGCACCTTCATCAAACTGGGCGTGGGTGCAGCGACGGTTGCCGCCACCGGCGTTGGCCTGGCCAGTGAGGAAGCCGCCGCAAGTGTGCCTACCCACGCCGAATCGCCATTGGGTGCGCGTCTGTCGCGCGCGGAAGGTCCGTTGAAAGTCACGGGCAGTGCCCGTTATGCGATCGAACAGACGCTGCCGAACATGGCCTATGGCGTCACCGTGCAATCCACCCGCCCTGCCGGGCGGGTGGTCGGTATCGACACATCGGCTGCCCTGGCCTTGCCCGGGGTGATCGATGTCTACACCCCGCAGCATCCCTTGAAGCTCAACAAGCCCACGGTCTACAGCAAGGGCGGCGGCGCGACCGAAGAATTTACGCCACTACAGGACGATGTGATCCGATTCAACGGCATGCATCTCGCGCTCGTGGTCGCCGACACCTTCGAGCAGGCAACCGAAGCGGCCAACCTGCTCAAGATCGATTACGAAGATGCCGTGCCCATCCTCGACCTCAACGATCCCAAGGCGACACCGCAGGTTGTCGATGCGATGGGTGCGAGCTGGGGTGATGCTGCAGCAGCACTGGCCAGCGCCGAAGTGAAGGTCGATGTCACGTACACGACCGCGCGCGAATACAACGTGCCGTTGGAGCCGCATGCCTGTATCGCCTGGTGGCAGGACGGCCAGATGACCGTCTGGGAGCCCAGCCAGTGGGTGGGAGGCGCGCGACGCGTGGTGTCGGAATGGCTGGGCATCGATATCGAGAAGGTACGGGTCATCTCGCCTTACGTGGGCGGTGGGTTCGGCTCCAAGATCGGGGCGCATCCGCATGTGGGCCTGGCATGCGCGGCTTCGCGGCAGCTGGGCAGGCCTGTCAAGGTCTCGCTGACCCGACCACAGACCTTTACCGGCCTGGGCGGGCGCCCTGCAACGCGGCAGACGCTATCCATCGGTGCATCGCAGGATGGACGAATCAGCGCGATCGTCCACGAGAGCTGGAACGAGACGGCGATCGACGAGGTGCATGTCGAGGCCTGCAACAACGTCACCAAGATCATGTATGCCACACCGAACTTTTCGTCCCGGCTGAGCGTGGTTCCGGTGCACACCGTCATGCCCGGATGGAAGCGCGGCCCCGGCGAGAATCCAAGTGCATACGCGCTGGAAAGCGCCATGGACGAGCTGGCCTACGCGCTGGACATGGACCCGATCACCTTGCGCCTGGCCAATTGGGCCGACATCGATCCCAGCAGCAAGTTGCCGTGGACGACACGGCAGCTGCGCGAAGCCTATGCGGCTGGCGCAGAAGCGATCGGCTGGTGGAAGCGCAACCCGCAACCGCGCTCGATGCGCGAGGGTCGCGAGCTGATCGGCTATGGCATGGCGGCAGGCGCCTATCCGATGATCCGCACCGCCAGTGAAGCCAGGCTCGTGTTCCACGACAGCGGAAAGATCGAGGTACTCAGCGCCGGTACCGATATCGGAACCGGCACCTACACCATCCTTGCGCAAACCGCAGCGGCGGCCCTGGGCGTGCCTGTCGCAAATGTCGTGGTTCGCCTGGGCGACACCGTGCTGCCCCGCTCCGCGCTTGCCGGTGGCTCGCAGCAAGCCAACAACCTGGCCGGCGCAGTCGACCGTGCAGCGCGAAATGCGCGTGCGCTTCTGCTGGCGCTTGCAGCGACCGACCCGCGCTCGCCGCTGGCGGGCTCCAGGCCTGCCGAACTCGTCTACAAGGACGGCTACATCCGGCCCGCGCGGCGCCGTCGTGGCGGTATCGCCATTGCCGACCTGCTCAAGGCGGTCGGAAAGAGCAGCCTGGCGGTCGAAGGCAATACGTTCGCCGCCGATGCCACCGAGCAAATGAAGAACGAGGCCGATCGCAGTTTCGCGCAACTGAAAACCGCGCTGGAAGGCGGCGTCTCGGCGCACAGCTGGTGCGCGCAGTTTGTCGAGGTCCGCGTCGACGAGGACTTTGGCACGATCCGCGTCAAACGCATGGTCTCGGCATTCGATAGCGGGCGCATCTTCAATCCGAAACTGGCCGAGAGCCAGTGGATCGGCGGCATGATCATGGGGCTCGGGCAAACGCTTCTCGAGGAAGGCCACATCGATCAGCGAGACGGTCGCACCGTCAATGCGAACTTTGCCGACTATGCGGTGCCCGTCAATGCCGACGTGCCTGAGGTGCAAGTGATCTCTGTCGGTATTCCCGACCTGCAGGCAAGCGCGCTGGGCGGCAAGGGCGTGGGTGAGATCGGTGTTGTCGGCGTCGCACCGGCGATCGGCAATGCGGTGTTTCATGCCACCGGCAAACGCATTCGCAGCCTGCCGATCACGCTGGACAAGCTTGCCGGACGATGAGCACGCACGATGCACGCGTCAGGCGTTGGCGACCGAGGTGAGTGATGGCTGGGAGCCTTTCGATCAACAGCGGCCTCTCGGCCGCTGTGCCGATGCCCTGTGATTGGCGCAGGTGCAGCGAGCGCAGCGCTGGCGCGCAAGCAGTGGTGCTTGCCGCAGCGCGCGCCAGCAGCGTTGACGGCGTGCCCACCGCGCTCGCCGTCGTGCTCGACACCGAAGGGTCGGTGTATGCCAGGCAAGGCACGCTGGCACTGTTCGGGTCGGGTCGGCATGTGGGATGGCTCAGCGGCGGTTGCCTGGAACCTGCCCTGCTTGCCTGCGGCAAGCAGGCGATTGCAACCAACACATTGCAGCTGCTTGAGATCGATAACCTGGAGGACAGCGCCCTGTTCTCCGCTGGCGCAACAGGGTGTCGGGGCCGCCAACTGGTCGCGCTGTTTCCAGTGAGCGCCGTCCCTTGCCTGGACGCCGCCATCGACAGCTGGTCTGCAGGCGGCGCGCCACTTGAGGTGACCGTCATGGCCTCAGGCGAAATCCACCTCGGCTGTGCGGGGCACATCAGCCAGCGTGTGCTTGCGCCGGTGTTGCCGGAGCACGTGCAACCGTCCCGCTGCTGGAACATTCGCATTGCGCCACCGCCGCGCGTGTTGGTGCTGGGGGCCGGCCCCGAGGCGACCTACCTTTCGGCGATGTTGCAAGACCTGGGCTGGCAGGCCAGGTACAGGGAGCCGCGCGCGACGTGGCGTCACCGCAGCGGCGCAGGGGCACTCGACGCATCGGTGTCCGTCCCGGCGCTGTTGGCTGATTTTTCGCCGGATGCGGTGCTGTTGATGCACCACAATTTCGAACTCGATCTTGAATCGCTGCAGGCCTTGGCAGCCTCGCCTTGCGCCTTCGTGGGGCTGCTTGGCCCTGCCCGCCGGCGCGAGGATCTGCTCAGGTTCGTCAAACCTGAGCTGCGCGCAAGGCTGCTACCGACATTGCGATCTCCGGTGGGACTGCGCTTAGGCAGTTCCGGGCCAGCCGGAATTGCACTGAGCGTCTGCGCGGAGTTGGAACAATGGAGGTCTGGACGTTCTCAGTGGGAGTGACCCGCGTGCACCGAACCTGGGCGTGCGGCCGGCACCAGATCCACGATCTGCTCCGTCGCCGCATCAACCGCCGCCCGCGTATACACCAACGGGAAATAGCTGCCCTGCAGCCACAGCGGTGCAAGGTCGCGATAATGCGGGCTAGCCGGGTCGCCGGATTGGCCTGGGTAGTTCATCGCGCGCGAGTTATCCCAATTGCCGAGGTCGATGATCAGCCGTGCAGATGGGCCGATGGTCTGGCGGAAATCCTTGGGGTCGTAGCTGGATTGATTCGGCGTGTACGGGCTGCCGCCCTTGGCGAACGGGCCAACATCCAGCAGCGCACGATCGCTGCCGACCGCCGCGCTCATCGCATGCGAGACCTTGTTGACGTGTAGCTTGCCCCACTGCCACTGCGCAGGATCCGGGCCCTGCAGCTCCACCAGCGCCAGGTACGCGCTGCGTAGCGACTCCAGCAGCAGCTGATCGCGGCGTGCCGCCGGTGCGGAACCGAAGGCGGCGCCTGGATGTTCAAGCGCATCCATCAATACCGCTGCATCGGGCATGCCGAAGGTGGCTGCCTCGGATGGGCGCAGCACTAGCGCCTTGTAGGCATCGCCGAGATAGCGACTGAACCACACTTCTTCCAACGCGGCGGCAGCAGAGGTGGCGCTCACCGTGCCGTCCCAGGGCTTGAGCAAGCCGAGCGCCGCAGTGGTGGCCTCGTCGTGCGCCTGCAGCGGGGCGATCAAGGCGACCAGGCGCTGCGCCAGCAGCGATACCTGGTCGTTTTGTAGTTTTTCCGAATCCTGCAGGCTCACCGTCGGCAGCTGCGACAGCACCTGGGTGATGCGCGCATGCCGCGCGTCGTTGGCCCATTCGAAGCCGATCTTGCGCTGCGCATACGGATAACCGGCCGGCAGATTCATCTCGTTGGACGTGGTGATGAAGCCTACCGCGGGGTTCTTCGATGACGGCAGGACATCCGCGTTCCAGAAACCGTTCCACTCGTAGCGGCCGTCGCCGGGCACCGGCAGCAAGCCGTCCGAGCGTGGACGGCGCGGCGTCATGCCGGCAGTGGCCCAACCGATGTTGCCCTTGATGTCTGCGTAGACCTGATTGACCGATGGCGCACCCCAATGTGCGAGTGCGTCCTTGAATTGCGCGAACGAGCCGCTGCGCAGATAGCGCAGCGAGCCCAGATACGGCGCGGCGCCGGGCTGGCTCCACACCGAGCGGATCGCGTAGGCGATGTGCTTGTCTGCATCGATGTAGATCACCGGCCCGTGGCGGGTGAATTGCAGCTGCGCGTCGACTGCTGCGCCGGCACGCACTGCGATGCGCTCGTGCTGCGTGCGCAACGGCTCCCACTTGCCGTTGTACCAATAGGACGCGTTGTCGGCCGGGTTCAGGCGGTAGACGTACAGGTCTTCCTGATCGATGTTGAAGATGGTCAGCCCAAACGCGCTGGTCTGGTTGTGGCCGATCGCGATGCCCGGCGCGGTCGGTTCGCCGGCGCCGATGATGTCCAGGTTCGGGCTGTTGAGGTGCACGAAGTAGCGCAGGCTGGGAACGCTGTAGGCACGGTGCGGGTCGTCGGCCAATACCGCGTGACCAGTGGCGGATTTTTTCGGTGCGATGACCCAGTTGTTGCTGCCTTCGGCGGAGGCTTCCTCGCCCGGCCGCAATGGCGGTGTCTGCGTCTCTGCCACGTGCGTGTCGGCGCTGAGCCTGGGGCTTTGCGTTGCCAGCTCGTAGACCTTCAAGACATCTTCGGGCAGACAAGGATCCAGTCCGTCAGGCGCCGTGGTTGTCCAGGCCGGTTGCAATTTTTGGCGCACGGCATCAACAGCAAGCGAGGCCTTGCACGTGACCTTGGCACGCGCCACTTCGCTTTTGACGTTACGGCTCAGGCCGGTGGTGCGGATACGCAGCACGTCTTCCGGCGCCCATTTTTCCGGGCGATACGAGAACGTGCGGAACTCATACGGCAGCGCGTGCGGATGTGCGCCCAACCAATCGATGTAGGCGTTGATGCCGGCGACAAACCGCGTCACGTCGCGCTGCGCGTCGGGCCCGTAACTGCTCCACTCCTCGGCCATGCTGCCGCGATACAGAAACAACCGCGCGGCGCGATCCTGCTGCACATACGCAGGTCCGAATGCCGCCGACAGGTGACCAAGCCCTTTGCGGCGCAGCAGATCCAGCTGAAACAGGCGGTCGCGTGCCACGTTGAAGCCCTGCACGAAAAATGCATCGTTGTCGGTTTTGGCATAGAGATGCGCCACGCCCCAGCGATCCACACGGATCTGCGCGGGCTGCTCCAATCCCGCAACTGTCAGCGTGGCGTGCGTCGGCGGGGCCGCCGCTGCGCTGTTGAGCATCAGTTGGCACACCGCAAGACACCAGAGCGCTGTCTTGCCGATCAAGATCGTGCTTTTCGCGATCTTGCATGTCGCAATCATGCTCATCCAGATCATGCGCGGCGCACCTTGCGGGTAAAAAAAGTGGTACTCAGCGGCATGTCAGTTATCCCATAAACAGTCGCGCAGGGTGCGGCATGGGGTGCGTGGTGCATCGGGTCGCCGGAGAACCAGCGGCGCGAGAAACGAATCGTGTCTGCACTCCTGGCCGCGCATCGTCTGGCGGCAATCTGCACCATCCGCGTACGGCCCGTTGCAGCTGCGTCGATGGAGGCGCGCATGCAGTCGTCGGTTTGCCGGATCGGCGCGCGTGGCGCATGAGCGTCTGTCGCCAGGCCAACGATTGCAACGCCTCGACGTAGTGCCTTCACATGCCTGCCAGACCAAGCGCGCATGATCGTGGTTCTAGCGGCTCTTATGCTGCACAGGTCATGTCTCGATGCCGCCACAGCGGAAGGCTTCTGCATTTTCTCTCTGGTGGCAGTCGATTACCCAGCCAGCAGCAACCCTGCAGCATCCGTTGGTGCGCGATGCCGTGCCTGAAGGCGCGGCCTTGCTTGGCGACGAGCAGATGGAGGCGCTGGGGCACAGCCTGGCGCAGGCGCATGTGCTCTATACCGGGCCAACCCGCGAGCTGCTGCTGTCGCAACTCAAATTCAACGAGCGCTCGCTTGGCACGGCCGCAGCGCGATTGGCCGAAATGTCTGCCGATGGCTTGCGCCTGCATCCGGCCGGCGAGTGGTTATTGGACAACTATTATCTGGTGGAAGAGCAGATGCGCCTGGCGCGTCAGCATCTTCCGCCCGGGTATAGCCGGCAATTACCGCGTCTGCGCACGCCAACGTCGGTGGGCCTGCCGCGCGTCTACGAGCTGGGCTTGCAGGTGGTGGCGCATGGCGACGGGCGCGTGGATGCGATCACGCTGAGCCGTTTCATCGCGGCCTACCAACAGGTGGCGCCGCTCAAGCTCGGCGAGCTGTGGGCGATTCCGATCATGTTGCGGCTGGCGCTGATCGACAATCTGCGCCGCATTGCCGAGGACATCATGCACGACGGGCGCGACACCCGCCTGGCCGCGCATTGGGCCGCGTTGCTCAACGCCACGGCGGCGGCGCAACCCAAGGACGTGGTGGTGGTGGTGGCCGATCTGGCGCGCTCACAGCCACCGGCCACCGGTGCGTTCGTGGCCGAGCTGACGCGCGGCATCCAGGGCCGCGGCCCGGTGTTGTCGATGGCCAGCGCCTGGGTGGAGCAATGGCTGGCAAGCGAGGGCCACAGCGTGGAAGGCCTGGTGCACGCCGAAAGCCAACGCCAGGCGGCCGAGCAGGTGGCGATCAGCAACAGCATCGGCAGCCTGCGGTTTCTGGACGACATGGATTGGCGCGATTTCGTCGAGGCCATGAGCGTGGTCGAGCAGACCTTGCGCAAGGATCCGGCCGACGTGTATGCGCGCATGGATTTCCACACCCGCGATACCTACCGGCATGTGGTGGAACAGCTGGCGCAGCGCCTGGAGCGCGACGAGCCGGCCGTGGCCGAGGCGGTGCTGCAGCTGGCGGCGCACGCAGATGCCGCGATGCCGGTGGCCGGCCACGTGGGCTATTACCTGGTGGATGCGGGATTGCCGCGGCTGCGTGCCGCGCTTCGCGACTCAGCAGCGGCAGATACGCCGCCCCCACCGCGCCCACGCGCGCGACGCGTGGCGCTGCCGGTGTATCTGCTTCCGATCGCCGTGATCGCCGTGCTGTGGAGCGGCGTGCTGCTGCAGGGCGTGAGCGCACTGCCGCCGGCGCTGTGGTGGACCACCGCTGGCATCGCGCTGCTGGCCGCCAGCGAGCTGGGCATTGGCCTGGTCAACTGGGTGGCAACGCTATGGGTGCGCCCGCATCCGTTGCCGCGCATGGACCTGCGTGCCGGCATCACGCCCGATTGCCGCACGCTGGTGGTGATGCCGAGCATGCTGGCCAGTCACGAGGCCATCGACGAGCTGGTCGGCGCGCTGGAGGTGCATTACCTGGCCAACCGCGACGACCAGTTGTACTTCGCGCTACTCACCGATTTTCTCGATGCCGCGCAAGCGCTGTTGCCTGGCGACATGGCATTGGTGGCACATGCGGCGCAGCATATCGACCGGCTCAACGCGGCCTATGCCGATGCCCACGGCGATCGTTTCTTCCTGCTGCATCGCGCACGCCAGTGGAACGCGGGCGAAGGCTGCTGGATGGGCGCAGAGCGCAAGCGCGGCAAGCTGGAAGCGCTCAACCGCCTGCTCTGCGCCAACGCTGCACCGCTGCAGGCAGCTCACGAATTCCTGCAGGTGCAAGGCGATCTCGCCGCGCTGGTGCAGGTGCGCTATGTGATCACGCTCGACAGCGACACCCACCTGCCGCGCGATGCGGCACGCGCGCTGGTCGGGGCGATGTCGCATCCGTTGAATGTGCCCCGCATGGATGCGGCCGGGCAGATCGTCGAGGCCGGTTACGGCATTCTGCAGCCGGGCCTGGGCACCGGCATGAGCGAGGGCGGCGAGTCGCGGTTTGCGCGCATGTTCGGCATCGAGCCGGGCATCGACCCGTACACGCGTGTGGTCTCGGACGTGTATCAGGATCTGTTCGGCGAAGGCTCCTTCATCGGCAAGGGCATCTATGCCGTGGCCACCTTCGAGCAGGTGCTGGCCGGCCGCTTCCCCGATAACCGCGTGCTCAGCCATGACCTGCTGGAAGGCTGCTATGTGCGCGCCGGTTTGCTCAGCGACGTGCGTCTGTACGAGCGCCACCCGCAACGCTATGCCACCGATGCCAAGCGCCGCGCGCGCTGGGTGCGTGGCGACTGGCAGTTGCTGCCGTGGTTGCTGCCGTGGGTGCCGGACCGCGGTGGCCGGCGCGCGCGCAATCCCTTGTCGTGGTTGTCGCGCGGCAAGCTGCTGGACAACCTGCGCCGCAGCCTGGTGGCCCCGGCCGCGCTGAGTCTGTTGCTGATCGGCTGGTTGTGCTCACCCACGCCATTGCGCTGGACGCTGTGGTTGCTGGTGCTATGGCTGCTGCCGGGGCTGTGTTCGGCGCTGTATGCGCTGGCGCATCCGCCCGAGGGCCTGGGGCTGCGTCATCACGCGCGCCAGGTCGGTGTGGGGCTGCGTCAGCATCTGCTGCGCACCGGCGTGGTGCTGGCCTGCCTGCCGTTCGAAGCAGGGATGCAGCTGGCCGCCATCGCCCGCACGCTGGTGCGGATGTCGATCACCCGGCGCCATCTGCTGCAGTGGGCGCCATCCAGCGAAGTGGAACGCAGCGCGCGCAGTGGCAATGCCGAGCAACAGCTGATGGCCGGCGCCGCGTGCAGCGCGGCATTGGCGATCGCCGCGGTGGCGTGGTGGGCGCCGTTGGCGCTGTGGGCGGCGTTGCCACTGGGGCTGGCGTGGATGGCCGCGCCCTGGCTGATGGCCTGGCTGGGCGAACAACCCGCCGCACCGGTGGCGCAGTTGTCGCAGGAACAACGCGCTTTCCTCGGTGGATTGTCGCGGCGCACCTGGGCGTTCTTCGAAAGCCATTGCACCGCGCAGCACCACTGGCTGCCACCGGACAACGTGCAGGAATACCCGGTCACGGTGGTGGCCAACCGCACCTCGCCGACCAATATCGGGCTGGGCCTGCTGGCCAATCTGGCCGCCTACGATCTGGGCTACCTGACGGTGGCCGGCGTCATGGCCCGCGTGGCCAATACGCTGACCACGCTGGAAACGCTGCCGCGCTATCGCGGCCATTTCTACAACTGGTACGACACCGAAACGCTAGTGCCGCTGTTGCCGCGCTACGTCTCCACCGTGGACAGCGGCAACCTGGTCGGGCATCTGCTGACGCTGCGGCAAGGCCTGCTGGCACTGGTGGATGCGCCGGCGGTGTCGATGGCGGTGTTCGATGGGCTGGCCGACACCCTGGGCATGCTGGCATCGCGAACGCAGACACGCAGCGACGCCGCCGCCAATGCGCTGGACGCCATGTCGCAGAGCTTGCAGAGCATCCGCAGCCAGCCCGCGCTGAGCCTGCACCAGGCCGACCAAGCGCTGCGCCTGCTGCTGGCGCAGAGCCACACGATCCTGGCGCTGATGCCAGACAGCGACGACGACGAGCCATGGCCGCAACGCTTGATCGACAGCTGCGAGGCGGCCCTGGCCGAAGTGGGCCATTGCGCAACCACGCTTGCCGGTACCGATGCGCACGCGACGCCGCCCCCTGGCGCCACGGTCGCCACGCTGCGGCAACTCGCCGTCAGCGACCACGCACCCGGCGTGCAGACCTGGGCCGCCGGACGCGTGCAGGAGCTGCAACGGCTTGCGCATATCGCCGGGCAGCTGGCGCAGCTGGACTACGACTTCCTCTACAGCCCCGCCCAGCAGTTGCTGTCGATCGGCTACAACGTCGACGACCATCGCCTGGATAGCGGCCATTACGATCTGCTCGCCTCCGAAGCGCGCCTGGGCATTTTCGTGGCGATCGCCCAGGGCAAGTTGCCGCAGGAGAGCTGGTTCGCACTCGGCCGCACGCTCACCGACACCGGCGCCGAGCCCACGCTGCTGTCGTGGAGCGGCTCGATGTTCGAGTACCTGATGCCCGATCTGGTCATGCCCAGCTACCCGCAGACCTTGCTGAGCCGTTCGATGCGCGGTGCCGTGCAGGCGCAGATCCGCTATGGCACCGCACGCGATGTGCCGTGGGGCGTGTCCGAATCGGGCTACAACACCGTCGATACACGGCGCAATTATCAATACCGCGCATTCGGTGTGCCCGGGCTCGGGCTCAAGCGCGGCCTGGGCCAGGATCTGGTGATCGCCCCCTACGCCAGCGCGATGGCGCTGATGGTCGAGCCGGATGCGGCCTGCCGCAATCTGCAGCAACTGCAGGCGCTGGGATTTGGCGGGCGTTTCGGCTTGTACGAGGCGATCGACTACACCCCCTCGCGCGTGCCGCGTGGCGAACAGCATGCGCTGGTGCGCTCGTTCATGTCGCATCACCAGGGCATGGCGCTGCTGGCGTTGGACCACGTATTGCGCGGTGCACCGATGCAGAAGCGCTTTGTCGCCGACCCGCAATTCCAGGCCACGCTGTTGCTGTTGCAGGAGCGTGCACCGCGCGCTGGCGTGTATGTCAAAGGCCTGGCCGACGCCGCCGAGCGCCCGGTGGCCACCGAAGCCGGCATGGCCTTGCGCATCCATCGCGACCCCAATCTGCCGCAGCCGGCGCTGCAATTGCTCTCCAACGGGCGTTACCACGGCATGCTGACCTCGGCCGGCGGTGGCTACAGCCGCGCGCGCGACATGGCGGTGACGCGTTGGCGCGAAGACGGCACCCGCGACCACTGGGGCACGTTCTGCTATCTGCGCGATGTGGACAGCGGCGCGGTGTGGTCGGCCGCGCATCAGCCGACCTGCGTGCCGGTGGAGCGTTACGAGGCGATCTTTTCCGATGCCAAGGCCGAGTTCAAAGGCAGCCACCAGCGTTACGACAGCCATCTGGAAATCGCCATTTCCGCCGAAGACGATGTGGAGCTGCGCCGCTTGCGCATCCGCAACCGCTCGCGGCAGACGCGGGTGATCGAAATCACCACCTACGCCGAAGTGGTGCTGGCACCGGCGCAGGCCGACGAGGCGCATCCGGCCTTCAGCAACCTGTTCGTGCAGACCGAAATCCTGGCCGACAAACAGGCGCTGCTATGCACGCGCCGCCCGCGCGGGCATGACGAAGCGCAGCCGTGGATGCTGCATCTGGTGGCAGTGCACGATGCCGACGTGGCGTCGATCTCCTACGAGACCGACCGCGCCGCATTTGTCGGGCGCGGGCGCAGCACCCGCAATCCGCTGGCCTTGCACGCACACGCGCACGCCAGCCTGTCCGGCGCGGCCGGCTCGGTGCTGGACCCGATCGTGGCGATCCGCTGCCGCATTTCGCTGGCGCCGGATCAACAGGCGCAGGTGGACATGGTCTACGGCGTCGGCACCCAACGCGAGGCCTGCACCGCCTTGATCGACAAGTACCGCGACCGCCGTCTGGCCGACCGCGTGTTCGATCTGGCGCTGACCCAGAGCCAGGTCATCCGCCGGCAGATCAACGCCTCGCTGGAAGACGCGATGCTCTACGAACGGCTGGCCGCACGCGTGCTGTTCGTCGACCCGCAACTGCGCGCCGACAGCGAGGTGTTGCTGCACAACCATCGCGGCCAGTCGGCGCTGTGGAGTCACGCCATCTCCGGCGATCTGCCGATCGTGCTATTGCGCATCACCGACCCGGACAATCTGGATCTGGTGCGCCAGCTGGTGCAGGCGCACGCGTACTGGCGCCTGAAAGGCCTGCGCGCGGATCTGGTGATCTGGAACGAAAGCCAGGCAGGCTATCGGCAGCAATTGCAGGACGCGATTGTGGGCCTGATCGCCGCCGACCCCGAAGCCAATGTGCTCGACCGCCCCGGCGGCATCTTCGTGCGCGCCATCGAACACATCTCGCAGGAAGACCGCGTGCTGCTGCAGACCGTGGCGCGCGCGATCCTCAGCGATGCCAACGGCACCCTGGACGCGCAATTGCAGCGCCACCCCAGCGCGCGTGCGCATCCGCCGTTGCTGGAGCCCATCCAGCAACTGGACAGCGCCGATTACCTCAGCAGCACCCACGCCGCCTACCTGGACCGAACCCTGCAGGCCGCCGCCGAAGAACCGGTGCTGTTCGACAACGGCCTGGGCGCCTTCGCCGCCGACGGCCGCGAATACCGCATCACCCTGGACGAAGGCACCGCCACACCGGCGCCGTGGTGCAACGTGATGGCCAACGCGCACTTCGGCACGGTGGTCAGCGACAGCAGCCCCGGCTACAGCTGGGCCGAAAACGCGCACGAATTCCGCCTCACGCCGTGGCATAACGACCCGGTCGGCGATGCTTCCAGCGAAGCGTTCTACCTGCGCGACGAAGACACCGGCCAGGTGTGGTCGCCGATGGCGCTGCCATGCCGCGGCAGCGGTCGCTACACGGTGCGCCACGGCTTCGGTTACAGCGTCTACAGCCATATCGAACACGGCATCGGCAGCGAGCTGTGGGTGTTCGTGGATGTGGAGCGCCCGATCAAGTTCAGCCATCTGCGGTTGAAGAATCTTTCCGGCCGCCCGCGCCGGCTCAGCGTGACCGGCTATGTAGAGTGGGTGCTGGGCGACATCCGCGCCCGCTCGCAGCTGCATGTGGTCAGCGAGGTGGATCTGGGCAGCAGCGTGCTGACCGCGCGCAACCCGTACAACACCGAGTTCGACGGGCGCGTGGCGTTCTTCGATGCCGATGCACCCAGCCGCAGCATCACTGCCGACCGCAGCGAATTCATCGGGCGCAATGGCAGCCTGGCAGCACCGGCCGCGCTCACGCGGCAGCGTTTGTCCGGGCGCGTGGGTGCCGGCCTGGACCCGTGCGCGGCGATCCAGATCCCGGTCACGCTGGCGGCCGAACAGAGCTTCGAAACGGTATTCCGCCTGGGCGCGGCGGTGGATCGCGACACCGCACTGACACTGGCACGCCAGAGCCGTGGCGTGGCCGCAGCGCACACCGCCTTGCTGGCGGTGCGCGCGCATTGGCAGCAGGTTCTGGGCACCGTGCAGGTGACCACGCCCGATCCAGCGGTGGATCTGCTGGCCAACGGCTGGCTGCTCTACCAGACCATCGCCTGCCGGTTCCTGGCACGCAGCGGCTATTACCAGTCCGGTGGCGCATATGGGTTCCGCGACCAGCTGCAGGACAGCATGGCGATGGTGCACGCGCAGCCGGCGCTCAGCCGCGCGCATCTGCTGCGCTGCGCCGCGCATCAGTTCGTGCAGGGCGATGTGCAGCATTGGTGGCACCCGCCACAGGACCGCGGCGTGCGCACGCAGTGCTCGGACGATTTTCTGTGGTTGCCGCAGGCGCTCTGCCGCTATCTGGATGTCACCAACGACGCCAGTGTGCTGGACGAGCGCGTGAGCTTTATCGACGGGCGCGCCCTCAAGCCCGACGAGGAATCGTATTACGACCTGCCGCAGATCACCGCCAACATGCAGTCGCTGTATGCGCACGGCGTGCTCGCCTTGCAGCGCGGCATGGCACGGCTGGGCGAACGCGGCCTGCCGCTGATCGGCAGCGGCGACTGGAACGACGGCATGAACCGGGTCGGCAAGGACGGCAAGGGCGAGAGCGTGTGGCTGGGGTTCTTCCTCTACGACACGCTGCTAAGGTTCGCAGACGTGGCCGTGCAGCGCGACGATGCGACATTCGCAGCGACC
Organism: Xanthomonas sp. NCPPB 1826; assembly: GCF_056725285.1. NCBI lineage: Bacteria > Pseudomonadati > Pseudomonadota > Gammaproteobacteria > Lysobacterales > Lysobacteraceae > Xanthomonas > Xanthomonas sp. NCPPB 1826. Next base: position 53,306 of record NZ_CM161521.1, on the reverse strand, counting down.
TGCCGTGCGCACGCCCACGCCTTGCGCACTGCGCTGGAACAGCATGCCTGGGATGGGCGCTGGTACCGGCGGGCCTGGTTCGACGACGGCACGCCGCTGGGCTCGAGCGACTCGGACGAATGCCGTATCGATTCGCTGTCGCAAAGTTGGGCAGTGTTGTCCGGCGCGATGGACCCGGCGCGCGGTACACAGGCGATGGAAGCGATGCGTCAGCAACTGGTGGATGCCGAGACCGGCATCGTCAAGCTGCTGGTACCGCCGTTCGACCGTACCGAACACGACCCCGGCTATATCCGCGGCTATGTGCCCGGCGTACGCGAAAACGGCGGTCAATACACGCATGCGGCGGTGTGGGCGACGATGGCCTTCGCGCATCTGGGCGACAGCGCGCGGGCCTGGCAACTGGCCGGCATGATCAACCCGATCCACCACGCCCGCGACGCGGCGGGCGTGCAGCGCTACAAGGCCGAACCCTATGTGCTGGCGGCCGATGTCTACGCAGTGGCGCCGCACGCCGGCCGCGGCGGCTGGAGCTGGTATACCGGCGCCGCTGGCTGGATGTACCGCTTGCTGACCGAATCGCTGCTCGGCCTGCAACGCCATGGCGAGCGCCTGCACCTCGTGCCGTGCATCCCGGCCAGCTGGCCCCAGTACCAGCTGCGCTATCGCTTCGGCACCAGCACCTACGTCATCGACGTCACCCAGCGCCCCGGTGTCGAGCCACGGCTGGAAATCGACGGCATAGCGCAAGCCGAGCTTGCTTTCACTCTGGTCGACGACGGTGCGGTCCACGCTGTCGCCCTGGACTGGCCGGGAGACGCGACATGAGCACACGCATACGCACCCACACCAATCACCAGCTTTCCGATCTGGGCAGAATGTTGTCGGTATGGCCGCAGCGGGTGCGCGACCCCAGCCAGTTCTGGCCGCAATTCGATGCCTTGGCCAAAGGCATTCTTGACGAGGCCGCCGAGGCGGATCTGCAACGCGTGCAACGTCGCTTGCGGCAGCTGTTGCACCGTCACGGACTGACGCGAAGGAGCTGAGTCGTAGAGGCGTTTGGATTCAGTCAAACGCTGAGTTAATCGAGCGCGCGGTGCCCTCACCGCTCGCGGGACACGCCGTAAACCCGTCCCTGGGGGCTCGGTGGCGGCATCCATGCCGCCACACGGTCCCGCAATCGGCGAGGACACCGCACCAAAGATTTTGCTGGTTGCTTTGAGAAGAGCTACGCACACCGACCATCCCGACGGGTCCTTGCCCGCCCATCGTCGCGGAACCTTACGCGGCATGGATGCCGCGTAAGAGCTTACAAGGACGTAATTGCAGCGTGTCCCGCGAGGGTGGGCGGGCAAGGACCCTGCAGCCAAGCCCCAGATCATCCGCTCTACATCCGGTCTATCCGCGCAACCCAAAGACACAAGACACCCAATATTTGGACTCGTCGCGTCGCTTGGATGCGATAAAAAAGCCGAGCTCCTCGAGGGCATGACGCGCTGTGCCGCCGGTCCACCTTTATCCGCCACATGCAGTGCTGCGCGCTGCTGTGATCGACGACGCGCAGTCGCTACGCTTAGACTCCGCATTTACACGCGTCCAGGCCGCTGGTGATCGATCTCAATGACATTGCGCTGTACGTGCAGGTCGTGCGCAGCGGCAGCTTTGCCGAAGCCGCACGCCGGCTGGGCACTGCGCCCAATAGCGTGAGCCGGCGCGTGCAGCAGCTGGAAGCGCAACTGGACACCCGCCTGATGCAGCGCTCCACTCGCAAACTCACCCTCACCGACGCCGGCCAGGCCTTTTACGAACGTTGCGCCGATGCGGTGGACGGGCTGACCTCGGCCGGGCAGAGCCTGGTGGCCGGTGGCGACGAAGCCGCCGGTCTGGTGCGGGTGGCGGCGCCGGCGGATTTCCTGGATTTTTTCCGGGTCGAATGGGTGGGCGAATTTCTCGCCGCGCATCCGCGCGTACGGCTGGAATTCGTACTCAGCGATGCCAAGGCCGATCTGATCGCCGAGCGTATCGATGTGGCCTTCCGGGGCGGTGTAGTGACGGACCTGGGCTATGTCGGCCGCCAGATCCTGGCCGACACCAACGATGTCCTGGTGGCCAGCCCCGGCTACCTGCAGGCGCGCGGCAGGCCGTTGCGGCTGGACGAATTGCCGCACCACGACTGCATCAGTTTTCCGCATCCCAGCGGATATGCCACCTGGACACTGGTCGGCCCGTCCGGGCTTGCCGAAGATGTCCAGGTGCAGGCGCGCATGGCCGCCACCACCGCGCGCGCGCTGCGGCTAGCGGCGGTGGCCGGGCTCGGCATCGCGTTGTTGCCGCAGGCACTCACGTGGCCGGATATCAACGAAGGTCGCCTGACCGTGGTGCTGCCGGATTTTCAACGCAAGGGCCAGAGCCTGTACGCGCTCTACCCGAGCCGACACCATCTGCCGCGTGCGGTCTCGGCGTTCATCCAGGCCGTGACGGCACGATTGAATGCGCCTGAATGCAACGAGGTGATTGGCTTGGCAAATAGCGCCGCGCTGCGCGGCGTGCGGTGATTGCGTGATGCCAAGGGAGGCGGTTGCAACACCCCCAGCGATGCAGCATCAGCGCCGACATCCTTTGAAGCGCTGTTGGCGCCCCGCCACGCAGGCAACGCACTGCATCGAGCGGCACGCTGTCCGCTCGATGCAGTGTCACCACGGTTGAAAGATCAGCACCGGGCATTGGGTGGCTTGATCGCCGCCGCAGGCGATGCCAGTGGACAAGCGTCACGCGCTACCTCGCTCAGGCAGCAAGCCCATCGATCTGCTGCTGGGCGCTGGCGATACCCGCCTGGCGTGCGTCTGCGCCGGTGGCCAGACCTTCGGCAACGATCACTTCCGGGTTGTGCACACCGATAAACCCCAACGCCGTGCGCATGTAGGTCTCGGCATGCTCCAGCGATGCCATCGGCGAGCCGGCGCCATAGAAGCCGCCACGCGCCACCAGCAGAATCACGCGCTTGTTGCCGGCCAGCCCTTCGGGCACGCCTTGCGCGTTGTAGCGGAAGGTCTTGCCGGCCACCAGCACCCGATCGATCCAGGCCTTGAGCTGGGTCGGGATGGTGAAGTTGTACAGCGCCACGCCGATCACCACGGTGTCCGCATCCAGAAACTCCTGCAGCACCGTCGCACTGGTGGCCAGCTCGGCGGCCAGTGCCGGGCTCTGGTCGCCGGTGGGGTTCTGCTGCGCCGCCAGATGCGCGCCGGACAGGTGCGCCAGCGGCTCGGCAGCCAGATCGCGGTAAGTCACGGCGATATCGCTGTTGCCGGACTGCAGTTTTGCAACGGTGGCCGCCGAGAGCTGACGGCTGACCGAATAAGCGCCGAGGATGCTGGAATCGAGATGGAGCAGTTTCATGTCAGTGCCTTTGTAAAAAAGTATGGGGTGTGAGAGTTCGGCGACGCGTGGCGCAAGCGCACCCGCAGCGACGTGGTGGAACTGGTGGTTGAAGATGAGGAGCCGGTAAGGCGTGCTGGTTGGAAGGCGTACTGCGCCCGGAAGTCTCTGTCGCGCGCTGGTATGCCGGGCAATCCGCGTGCTGTGTGCCGGCCACGCGGCAGCCATGCCTCGGCTGCCGGTGGCGCCCGACTCAGGCCAGGCGGCCCCGCGCGCGCAGCTGTTCGCCGATGCGGCGGATTTCCGCCTCGCCCTGCGCCAGGGCGGCCTTGCTGGTATGCACCGAGTAGTGGCCCATCACCAGTTCGTGTGGATGCTTGACCGCCGAGCCCAGCACGAAGGAGGTCGCACCCACCGCCACCACCTCGATGGCCTGCTCGGCGTCCTGGAACACCGCCATCTGCCCGCTGCCGATGGTGTCGGCCGCTTCCAGCTGCCCGCCGTGCACCGCGATCCAGGCCACCTCATGGCCGGCCGGCGGCACATAGCGCCAGGTCTCACCGTCACGTAGCTGCACGCTCAGGTAGGTCATGTCGGACGGTGCCGGGATTTTGCTTTCCAGTGCGCCGTAGCGACCCAGCAGCACGCGCACCGGGCCGTCCACCGGCACATCGTCGGGCGACAGATACAGGCTCTGCGCCGGGGCGTTTTCCAAGGCGGCGGGCAAGGCGACCCACAGCTGGAAGCCCTTGGCCGAGGACTGACCGACCGGCACGCCGTCGTGCCAGACGCCATTGCCGGCGCGCATCCATTCCACCCCGCCGGTGGGCAAGGTGCCTTGCTGGCCGGTGCTGTCTTCGTAACCGACTTCGCCGTCCATCAGGTAGGTCAGCGTGGCGATGCCCGAATGCGGGTGCATCCCCATCGGCGCACCGCCGATCGACGGCTTGACGGTGAACAGGTCCAGGAACACGAACGGCTTGACCAGCTGGCCCAGGTCGCCCGGGCTCATCAGCCGGGTGATCGGGCCGCGGGTGGTGCCACCGGTACGGAACACCACCGGGCGTGGCGCGGCCTGCACGCTGCTCTCGCGCTGCGGCCCAGCGGTGTAGGCGGTGGCCAGTTGTGCGTACATGACAGATCCCTTTGCGGTGGCGGTGGGGCGCGCTGCCCCGGTGAGCAAAGAGTAGAGACGCGGCCATTGATGGACTAGCCGGAAGATTTGTAGTGGAGTCGTCCAGATCTGGAAGTAATCTCGCTACCGGTATAGCGACGCATCAATACAGACAGGACCCGACGACGCATGATCGGTAACGTCAAAAAAGTTGACAGACCTGGACTTTAATGTAACCGTGTCGTCAACACATCGACTAGATTACCATGCCAACCAGCACCCGCTTCGCCGTTGCCGCCCATACCCTGACTGCCCTGGCCGTCAGTGGCGGCAAGCCAATGCGCTCGGAAGACCTGGCCTATAGCGCCAACACCGGCGCAGTGGTGATCCGCGGCCTGCTGTCGCGGCTGACTGCCGCCGGGCTCACCAGCTCCCAGCTCGGTGCCGGCGGCGGCGCCCTGCTGGCGCGCCCGGCCGAGGACATCAGTCTGTTGGAGGTCTACCGCGCGGTGGAAAACACCGAACTGTTCGCCCTGCACCGCACGCCGCCGTGCGAGGCCTGCGCAGTGGGCGGCAACATTCTGCAGGCATTGCAGCCAGCGCTGGAACGCGCGCGGCAGGCGATGGAACAGGAACTGGCCGGCGTCAGCGTGGCGCAACTGGCTGCAGACGTCGCGCGGCTGGGCAAGTTCAGCATCCCGTTGCAGTGGTAACCCCACCCTGCATTTCAGTTTAAATGTCGCCATGTCGGCGACATACATCAGGAGTAACACCATGAGTATTGGCATCATCGGCGCAGGCGCTATCGGCAGTGGTTTCGCCCGTCTTCTGGCCAGCCGGAACATCCCCGCGCTGATCTCCAACAGCCGCGGCCCGGAATCGCTGCAGGCCTTGGCGGCCGAGCTTGGCCCATCGATCACGCCAGTCACTGCGGCCGAGGCGGCCCAGGCCGATATCGTGCTGGTGGCGGTGCGCTGGCATGGCCTGCCGGCTGCGCTGGCCGGGCTGCCCGACTGGAACGGCCGCATCGTCATCGACAGCAACAACGCCTTGATGGACGTCGCCCCCGACTCGCCGGAAGCCACCGACCCCGCTAACCCGATCGGCGCCTATGGGCTGAAGGCGATCGACACAGGCGGCCGCCCCTCCAGCCAGGTGTTCGCCGAGCTGGTGCCGGGTGCGCGCGTGGTCAAGGCCTTCAACCATCTGGACTCGCAGCTGCTCGGCAAGCTGGAGGTGACTGAAGGCAAGCGGGTGTTCTTCATCGCCGGCGACGACGCCGATGCCAAGGCGCAGGTCGCCCAGTTGCTCGCGCAACTGGAATTGGCCAGCGTCGACCTGGGCCCGCTCGCCACTGGCGGCCCGTTGTTCGAGTTGCCGTTTGGCCCGTTGTCGGTGGCGAGTTTCGTCAAGCTCTGAGGGGCCGGGATTGGGGATTGGCGGATGGCATCCACTCTTCCTGTGCGTCTGTGCGCAAGGGCAGCGGTCACCCAATGCCGGCTGGGCGTCGCTAAAGCGACGCCCCGTTGCGGCCATCGGACCTGCTGCCACGTCATGTGAACGACACAAGCCCGCCCGCGGGCCGCTTTCTGGCCGCGGCCTTCATGCCACGCCAACAACGCTTTCTTCACGCTTGCGCCATTCTTCCGCTGGAGACCCCCGATGATCCGCACCCTCGCCCCGCTCGCTGCCGTGTTGTTGCTCTCGGCCTGTGCCTCCAACCAGGTCGCGCAGGTGCAGCCCATCGACGGGGCCATCTCCGGCCAGTGCCATATCGACAAGGTGCGCGGCGCGGTCGGCCTGGCCGCGGCGGCGCAGACTATCGAACGTGCGCGCGTGGACAGCGACAGCCTGCAGGTCAGCGTGCGCCGCGGCGAGCGCGCCACCGGCGGCACCACTGCCAGCGGCCTGGCCGACCCGGCCCAGGGCGCCAGCGAAAGCGGTGGCGATCACCTCACCGTCGAGACCGGCCCGAACAACAACATCACCGCGATCTACTGCGGCTGAGGGGGCCGCTGGCACCGGCGCATCCGCGTCGCCGTCCCAGGGACAGTGACGTGTGCAGCAGGCACGTGCCACATTGCCTGCTGCCGCCGGGACCATGACCAGAGATCGCGCTGGCGAACGGACCAGCGCGCTGCTCGGCTCAATCTGCACGGGCTTGCAGAAACTGCCGTCGGCCTTGGCCCCGATGCCAACGGCACCATGCCGCGCCGTCGGCACGGTGCTTATCACCGTCGAGCGGATCAGAGCACGTCCGCCGGTAGATGCTGGACACAGGCATCCGCGTTGGACAGCACCAACGCCGCGCGCCATTGCAGTTCGCCAGGATCGGCGCTCAGCGTGACATCGCACTGCCGGTCGTAACGGCTGATGTCGCTCGTCCCGCTTTCCATTGCCAATCCTGCACGCTGGATGCCGGCGCCAAAGCGTAGTGCGATTGCACGCGTGGGTTGGACAACGAATGCAGAGCGCTTGGATGCGCTCGGGCTTCGACATACCAAACGTGATCTGCCGGTTGTCCAGAGTGCGCGTTACACGTTGCGGCGCGCTATCGCCGTTGCTGTTGGTGCGCAGCTTCTAGCCGATTGACGCGTTGCTCCACCCATAGTGCGGTTTGCCTGTCGCTCGCCTATGCAACACAGGCGTTGGGCACGTGACGCGCAACGCATTCGGTCATCGCCTGCATCAGCAATCACTCAGCAAATTGCTCGTTGATGGCACTGCATTGCAGCGCCAACGTGGCATTGCCAAGGTGCCAATACTGATAAGAACCTGAACTCTCGTGGCCGAATCGCAGCCAGGACGGACTACGGACAGCGTCTTGCTTTAGCCTTGTTTTCCGCACAATCGCACGTCTGCGTCGATGTGCACAGATGTTGCTTGAACGAACTCTTTCAATGTTGTGAGGATAGATGGCTCGTTCGTATATGACGTCGTTTTTTCGCGAATGGCTTACCGCACCCTGCTCCGTTGCCGCGATACTCCCCTCCGGACGCGCACTTGCTTCCATCATCACTTCCGAGTTGTCGGAACGTACTGGCCGTGTCCTCGAACTCGGGCCGGGCACCGGTGTGTTCACCCAGGCGATGATCGACAAGGGCGTGCAGGAAAACAACCTCACCCTGCTTGAGTACAACGCCACCTTTTCTGCGTTGCTCAAGCAGCGCTTTCCGCGCGCAAGACTGCTGCAGATGGATGTTGCCCAGCTTGAATCGATCCCGCGCATCGATGGTGCGTGCGTCGATGCCGTGGTCTGCGGCCTTGGCTTGTTGAACATGCCGGCGCATCAGGTGGCTGCGATCTTGCGTGGCGCCTTCATGCAGTTGAAGCCTGGTGGCCGGCTGTATCTGTTTACCTACGGAATCAGGTGCTCGGTTCCGGCACAGATCCTCGACGCGCTCAACCTGGAAGCGGTCAGGATCGGGCGCACGTACCGAAACGTTCCGCCTGCGACGACCTATCGCATCCAACGTCGCGCATACGCAGCATAGCCTCAGGCAGATTTTGCACGGCGCAGGCTCGGCCCGGCCGCCTTGCGCGGTTTGCTGCTGGTCTTGCGTGGCTTGCTGCGCGAGTCGGTCAGAAAGCGTAGCGTCGCTGCCTCCCATTGGCGCTCGCCGCGCACGCCGGTGGCCATGGCCTGCAACTGACCGGCGCGCCAGCCTTCGAATACACACGGGTCGATGTAGGCCTTGCGACACACCGAGGGCGTATTGCCCAGCGCATCGGCTACTTCGCGGATGACATCGTTCTGCACCTGGGTCAGCGCGCGTTCGCTCATGCGCTCGGGCAGCGGCAAACGTGCCAGGCGTTGCAATGCCGCCAGCGTGCCGCCCCAGGTACGGAAATCCTTGGCAGTGAAATCCTCGCCCATCGCCTCGCGCAGGTAGTCGTTGACCTCGCCCGAATCCACCGGCTGCAGCTGGCCGTCGTCATCGCGGTACTGGAACAGCGATTGCCCCGGCAATTGCTGGCATTCGCGGATCAGTTTGACCAGTTGCTTGTCATCCACCTCGATATCGTGATCCTGGCCGCTCTTGCCGCGGAATTTGAGCCGCGCACGTCCGCCGCGCAGGAATTCCATGTGCCGGTTGCGCAACGTGGTCAGCCCGTAGGAACGATTGCTGCGCGCATACTCCGCGTTGCCCACGCGCACCAGCGTGTCGGCCAGCAACGCCACCACGATCGCCAGCACCTTCTCGCGCGGAAATCCCGGCAGGACCAGATCGCGGCGTAGCCGGCGGCGCAGCTTGGGCAGCGCCTGGCCGAAGGCGATCACCCGCTCGAACTTGCCCTCGCCGCGCACCTGCGCCCAATCGGCGTGGTAGCGGTACTGCTTGCGCCTGCGCGCATCGCGGCCGGTGGCCTGCAGATGGCCGTTGGGCTTGGCGCAGATCCACACCTCGGTATACGCCGGCGGAATCGCCAGCGCGCGGATGCGCTGCAAGGTGTCGGCATCGGCCACGCGTTGTCCATCCGCGCTGCGGTAACTGAAGCTCTTGCCGGCCTTGCGGCGGCTGATACCGGGCTGTTGATCGTTGACGTAGGTCAGCCCGGCCGCGCGCGCGGTGGCCTTGGCCTGTGCAACCGCGGCCACGCTCGCCACCGCGGCGGTGGCGGCCACCGCGCCGGCGGCAACGGTGGCCAGCTTGCCGGCGGCGCTGGCGGTGGCAGCGGCATTGCGAAGAACACGTTTGGCTTTCATTGCGCACGGATCGAAGGACAGGCGCCGATTGTTGAGCCGGGCAGGACTAGGCCGCGTCAACGCTGCGACAACGCCATGTGGGCAAGCGATGCCCGCGAGCAGGTTTTCTGCTTATGCTTGGGCTTCCCCTACTGTGCTGGAGTCATCGATGCGCGCTGTCCTGCCTACCGCCCGTCTGGCCTGTACCCTGGTCGTGCTGGCGGCATTGACTGCCTGCGGTTCGCCGCAACCGGACGAGCAGGAAGCCGTCTCCGCCAAGGCGCAGCAAGCCGCCGAACAAGCCGCCGCACCGGCACCGGCCGCCGCGCCCGAAGCGCCGCCGATCGGCAGCTGCGACGCAACCCAGGTGCAATCGCTGGTGGGCCAGGCGCTGACCGATGCGGTGAGCGACCAGGCCCGCACCGACGCCGGCGCCAAGTCGGTGCGCGTGCTCAAACCCGGCCAGATGACCACGATGGAGTTCAACGGCGAGCGGCTCAATCTGGAAGTCGATGCCAAGAACGTGATCGCCTCGGTGCGTTGCGGCTAAGTACCGGTTGGCGCCTGTTGGCGAACGGGCGCCGAGCCAGCTGGCACAAGGCCTTGCGGCCGCCCTCGTTGCAGCTGTAACGGTGTATTGCGGCACCGCATCAACTGTGGTCTAGTCGATCATCCGGTGACCTCTTCGAAACGCTCCACGGATCGAGCGCTGCAACGTCGTCGCCGCTCTCCCAGATCGCAAAGAGGCAGACATGGCCCCCCGCACTCGCCAAGGGCTCAACGACTACGGTCTCTACAACAGCGCGCGCGATGAGCGCGACGCCTGTGGTTTTGGCATGGTCGCCCAGTTGGACGACCAACCTTCCCGCTCGCTGGTGGACACCGCAATTGCGGCGCTCTCGCGCATGACCCACCGCGGCGGCGTGGCGGCCGACGGGCTCACCGGCGATGGCTGCGGCCTGCTGATCCGCAAACCCGATGCGTTCCTGCGCGGGCTGGCGCGCGATGCCGGTATCGCCCTGGGCACGCGCTACGCGGCCGGCGTGGTGTTCCTGCCGCTGGACGAAGCCGATGCCGCACGCTGTCGCACCGAACTGGAAACCCAGTTGCACGGCGCCGGCGTGCAGTTCCGCGGCTGGCGCGTGGTGCCCACCGACGACAGCGTCTGCGGCCAGCTGGCACGCGACACCTTGCCGCGCATCGAACAGGTATTCGTCGATGCCGGCGCCGAGCAGAGCGAAGACGGCTTCACCCTGGCGCTGTTCCTGGCGCGCCGCCGCGCCGAGCAGGCGCTGCGCGAGGTGGAAAACTTCTACGTCACCACGCTCTCGCCCAACGGCATCAGCTACAAGGGCATGGTGCTGCCGGACAAGCTGAGCACGTTCTACCCGGACCTGCAGCGCAGCGACCTGTCCTCCAGCGCGATCGTCTTCCACCAGCGCTTTTCCACCAACACGCTGCCGCGCTGGCCGTTGGCGCACCCGTTCCGCCTGCTCGCCCACAACGGCGAGATCAACACCATCGAAGGCAACCGCCGCTGGGCGCAGGCGCGTAGCAAGGTGTGGCAGACCCCGCGTTTCGACATCGCCGAGTTCGACCCGGTGATCTCCATGCACGGCTCGGACTCGCAGAGCCTGGACAACATGCTCGAGCTGCTGATCGCCGGTGGCATGGACCTGCTGCAGGCGCTGCGCATCCTGGTGCCGCCGGCGACCCAGTCGCTTGAGTTCAAGGACGCCGACCTGGCCGCGTTCTACGAGTTCTACGGCCTCAACACCGAACCGTGGGATGGCCCGGCCGGCATCGTCGCCTGCGACGGCCGCTATGCCGCCTGCATGCTCGACCGCAACGGCCTGCGCCCGGCGCGCTGGATGCTGACCTCCGACCGCCATTTCCTGGTGGCCTCCGAGGCCGGCGTGTGGGAACTGCCGGCCGAGCGCATCACCCGCAAGGGCAAGCTGGGCCCGGGCGAGATGATGGCGATCGATCTCAAGCGCGGCGACCTGCTGGACTCGGACGCCATCGACCGCATCAACCGCGCGCGTGCGCCCTACAAGCAATGGCTGCAGCAGGGCGTGACCTATCTGCAGACCGAACTGATCGACCCCTCGCTGGTGGAAGAACCCTTCAGCGAGCAGACCTTGCGCAGCTACCACAAGCTGTTCCAGCTCAGCACCGAGGAAGTGGAACAGATCCTGCGCCCGCTGGCCGAGACCGAGCAGGAAGCCACCGGCTCGATGGGCGACGACACCCCGATGGCGGTGCTCAGCCGCCAGACCCGGCCGTTGTACGACTACTTCCGCCAGGCCTTCGCGCAGGTCACCAACCCACCGATCGACCCGCTGCGCGAAGGCATCGCGATGTCGCTCACCACCCAGCTCGGCAAGGAGACCAACATCTTCCACGCCGGTGCGGAGACTGTGAACCACGTCATCCTCAACTCGCCGGTGCTCAGCCAGCGCAAGCTGCGCCAGCTGCTGAAGATGGAGCAGTACGTCGAGCGCAACCGCCTGATCGACCTGTCCTACAGCGTGGAGGAAGGCCTGAAGGCCGGCCTGGAACGCATCTGCCAGGAAGTGGAAGCGGCCGCGCGCGCCGGCGCCGTCATGCTGCTGCTGTCCGACCGTTACCCGGTCCCGGACCGGCCGATGGCGCATGCGCTGCTGGCCACCGGCGCGGTGCACCACCACCTGTGCAAGGTGGGCCTGCGCTGCGACGTCAACCTGATCATCGAAACCGGAACCGCGCGCGATGCGCACCACATGGCCTGCCTGCTCGGCTTCGGCGCCACCGCGGTGTATCCGTACCTGGCCTACCAGACGCTGTTCGACCTGGGCCGGCGCGGCATCCTGCAGCTGAGCAAGGGCGGCGAGCAGTCGCAGATCGGCCGCCGCTACCGCAAGGGCATCTACAAGGGCCTGTCCAAGATCATCTCCAAGATGGGCATCTGCACCATCGCCAGCTACCGCGGTGCGCAGTTGTTCGAGATCGTCGGGCTGGACCCGGACGTGGTGGAACTGTGCTTTGCCGAGACGCCCGCACGCATCGGCGGCGTGGGCCTGTCACGGCTGGATACCGAGGCGCGCGAGCTCACCGCACGCGCCTGGAACGACCAGCTCAAGCCGGAAGTGGGCGGCCTGCTCAAGTACGTGCACGGCGGCGAGTACCACATGTACAACCCCGACGTGGTCATGACGCTGCAGCGCGCCACCCGCACCGGCGATGCTGGCGACTGGCAGAAGTACGTCGACGCGGTGCATTCGCGCCCGGCCTCCACGCTGCGCGATCTGGTCCAGCTCAAGCGTGCCGACACCCCGACCCCGCTGGACGAGGTGGCCCCGGCCGAAGATGTGTTGCGTCGCTTCGACACCGCCGCGATCAGCCTGGGCGCGTTGTCGCCCGAAGCGCACGAGGCGCTGGCCATCGCGATGAACCGCCTGGGCGGGCGCAGCAACTCCGGCGAAGGCGGCGAAGACCCGGCCCGCTATGGCACCGAGAAGCGCTCCAAGATCAAGCAGGTGGCCTCCGGCCGTTTCGGCGTGACTCCGGAATACCTGGTCAACGCCGAGGTGCTGCAGATCAAGGTCGCCCAGGGCGCCAAGCCCGGCGAAGGTGGCCAGCTGCCCGGCCACAAGGTCAACGAGCTGATCGCGCGGCTGCGCTACGCCAAGCCCGGCATCGGCCTGATCAGCCCGCCGCCGCACCACGACATCTATTCGATCGAAGACCTGGCCCAGCTGATCTACGACCTCAAGCAGGTCAACCCGACCGCGCTGGTGTCGGTGAAGCTGGTGGCCCATGCCGGCGTCGGCACCATTGCCGCCGGTGTGGTCAAGGCCGGCGCCGACCTGATCACCGTGTCCGGCCATGACGGCGGCACCGGCGCCAGCCCGGTCAGCTCGATCCGTTATGCCGGCGTGCCGTGGGAACTGGGCGTGGCCGAGTCGCACCAGGCGCTGGTGGCCAACGACCTGCGCGAGCGCACCATCCTGCAGACCGACGGCGGCTTGAAGACCGGCCTGGACGTGGTCAAGGCCGCGTTGCTGGGCGCCGACAGCTTCGGCTTCGGCACCGCGCCAATGATCGTGCTGGGCTGCAAGTATTTGCGCATCTGCCACCTCAACAACTGCGCCACCGGCGTGGCCACCCAGGACGAGCGCCTGCGCGCGAACTACTTCACCGGCCTGCCCGAGCGCGTGGAGCATTTCTTCCGCCTGCTGGCCGAAGAGGTGCGCCAGTGGCTGTCCTACCTGGGCGTACGCTCGCTGGACGACATCGTCGGCCGCACCGACCTGCTCGAACAGCTGGAGGTCTCCCCGCGTGCCGGGGTCAAGGTCGACCTGTCGCGCCTGCTGACGCATGCCCGCTACGACGGCAGCCACTGCGCCGCCCAGCGCCTGTACGAATCGCCCGACAGCCTGGCCACGCAGATGGACGGCCTGCTCGCCGATGCGATCGCCAACAAGCGCGGCGGCGACCACCGCTTCCTGATCCACAACACCGACCGCTCGATCGGCGCGCGCCTGTCCGGCGCCATCGCACGCGTGCACGGCAATCACGGCATGAGCGATGCGCCGTTGAACCTGCGCTTCCGCGGCACCGCCGGGCAGAGCTTCGGCGCGTTCAACGCCGGTGGCCTGCAGCTGGAGCTGGAAGGCGAAGCCAACGACTACGTCGGCAAGGGCATGGCCGGCGGCCGGCTGGTGGTGCGCCCGCCGCGCGGGGCGCGCTTCGAGGCGCGCAGCACGCCGATCGTGGGCAACACCTGCCTGTACGGCGCCACCGGCGGCGAGCTGTTCGCCGCTGGCCGCGCCGGCGAGCGCTTTGCAGTACGCAACTCCGGCGCACTGGCGGTGGTGGAAGGCGCAGGCGACCACTGCTGCGAGTACATGACCGACGGCGTGGTGCTGGTGCTGGGCAAGGTCGGCCTGAACTTCGGCGCCGGTTTCACCGGCGGGCTGGCCTACGTGCTGGATATCGAACGCGACTTCGTGGACCGCTACAACCACGAGCTGATCGACATCCACCGCGTTTCCGCCGAGGGCTTCGAGAACCATCGCCAGCATCTGCACACCCTGATCAGCCGCCACCGCGAGCTGACCGGCAGCATCTGGGCGCAGCAGATCCTGGACGAGTTCCGCGACTACATCGGCAAGTTCTGGCTGGTCAAACCCAAGGCCGCCAGCATCGAGTCGCTGACAGAGTCGCTCAGGCGTGCCGCCTGAGTGACGGGATTGGGGGAGTCGGGATTGGGGATTCGCTCAAGCTATGCGAATCCCGATTCCCGAATCTCCACTCCCGGCCTTCCAGCGTCGTGATTGTTTGTTCGAGATTCGCACCGCGTCCGCCCCCCGTCGCCCGCTGTTGCGAATCCCCAATCCCAACTCCCGAATCCCAGCCCTATGAGCCGCAAGCAAGCCTTCCAATTCCTCGACCTGCCCCGGACCATGCCCACGCGCATTCCGGTGGAGCTGCGTACGTCCGGTGACTGGGGCGAGCTGTACGGCAAGTTCGACAAGGCCGACGCGCAGTACCAGTCCGGCCGTTGCCTGGACTGCGGCAATCCGTACTGCAGCTGGAAATGCCCGGTGCACAACGCGATCCCGCAGTGGCTGCAGCTGGTGCAGGAAAACCGCATCGAAGAAGCCGCCGCGCTGTGCCACTCCACCAATCCGCTGCCGGAAGTGTGCGGGCGGGTGTGTCCGCAGGACCGCCTGTGCGAAGGCAGCTGCACGCTGGAGGAATTCGGCGCAGTCACCATCGGCGCGGTGGAAAAATACATCGTCGATACCGCCTTCAAGATGGGCTGGCGCCCGGACCTGGGCAATGTGCAGCCGAGCGGGTGGCGGGTGGCGGTGATCGGCGCCGGCCCGGCCGGCCTGTCCTGCGCGGACCGCCTAGTGCGTGCCGGCATCGAGGCGGTGGTCTACGACCGCTACGAGCAGATCGGCGGCCTGCTGCAGTTCGGCATTCCCAGCTTCAAGCTGGACAAGTCGGTGATCGGCAAGCGCCGCGAGATCCTCGAAGGCATGGGCGTGCAGTTCCGCCTGGGCGTGGAGATCGGCAAGGACGTCAGCATCGAGCAGTTGCTGGGCGAGTTCGATGCGGTGTTCCTGGGCACCGGTGCCTACCGCTACACCGATGGCGGGCTGCCCGGGCAGGACCTGAAGAACGTGCTGCCGGCATTGCCGTTCCTGGTGCAGAACAGCCGCATCGTCAGCGGCAACGACCCGCACGGCCGGCCGATCGCCGGCTGGGAAGACCAGATGGCGCTGCCCGATCTCAACGGCAAGCGCGTGGTGGTGCTGGGCGGCGGCGACACCGGCATGGACTGCGTGCGCAGCGCCATCCGCCTGGGTGCGGCCAAGGTCACCTGCGCGTACCGGCGCGACGAGGCCAGCATGCCGGGCTCGGCACGCGAGGTCGCCAACGCGCGCGAGGAAGGCGTGCGCTTTTTGTTCAACCGTCAGCCGCTGTCGATCGAATCCGGCGCCGACGACGAGGCGATCGGCGTGACCGTGGTGGAAACCCGGCTCGGCGAACCCGATGCCAGCGGGCGGCGCAACGCGGTGCCGGTGGAAGGCAGCGAATCGCTGCTGGAAGCGGACGTGGTGATCATCGCCTTCGGCTTCTCACCGACCCTGCCCGACTGGCTGGCAGCGCAAGGCGTGGAAGCCGGCAGCAACGGCCGCATCGTTGCACCGGCCGACGACAACGGCCGCCTGCCCTACCAGACCAGCAACCCGCGCCTGTTCGCCGGTGGCGATTGCGTACGCGGCGCCGACCTGGTGGTCACCGCGGTGGCCGAAGGCCGCGATGCGGCCGGCAGCATCGTGCAGCTGCTGGGCGTCAAGGCGCAGGTCAAGGAACCGGCCGCCGCCTGAGTGCCGATCAGCGCGTGGGCTCGGCGCCCACCGCTGGTTACCGGCTCACGTGCGGGCAGCCCGCACGCTGCGTTGGCGGCCAGGCCGCATGACGCTGCTCGATGCAGCGCATCCACCGCGACCCACCGTGCGGAAGACGCTCCTGTAGGCGACCAGACTCTCGCCTGACTCATGCCCCAGGGTTCCACCTGCCCGCTCATGCAGGCCAGACGCCTCCTGGCGCAACGCCGATATCGCATCGCAGGGTCGTGGCTTGTCCGACCCGCAGCGCGCGAGGACACACGCACGTCTCCTCCGCGATCGACACCTCGCTGGACACACGGCGCGCCGGACAGCAGTGCCAGCAAACGCAAGCGCCCAGCCACCATGCAGCCTTTCGCACGCAAGCTTGAGTCCGCCATCGGCATGCACCCGGGCCTGCATCGATCTGCAGCCTCGACGATTGCACCCACTATAGAAGTGTGATTTAAGTCACATATCTGCTGTCGCCGTCCAACGCGATGCTGCCGACTCACCAGCGACGCGCAGCGCGCCCTGCGTCGAGCCGGATGTCCTCGGCAATGACGGCAGTCGGTCCCATCCCGGTGCGCGATACCGCCGCCGCGGACTCCAGACCTCATTCATCTGTCGCCGCGCCCCGCGGCGGCGAAGCCGTGGGCCCACCAAGGAAGCAACCTCATGACACAGCAACTCACTACCGGCCAATATGGACGCGACGACTGGGTGGACTGGCTACGCGGTGCCAGCGTGTTGATGGTGATCGTGCTGCACGCCTATGGCTTCGCCTTCGATGCCTACCCGGAACTGCGCGGCGGTGCGGCGGAAGAAAGCAGCGCACTGATGCTGTCGATCGAGCGCCTCAACCGCTCGCTGGCGCCGCTGCGCATGCAGCTGATGTTCCTGCTCTCGGGCCTGTTCGTGGCACGGGGGCTGGACAAGGGCATCGCGCCCTACCTCGGCGGCAAGCTACGGCACGTGCTGTATCCCTACCTGCTCTGGTCGGTGCTGATCTTCGCCCTGCGCGAGGCCGGCTCGGTGCTGGCCAAGGCCGAACCCATCGCCTGGCTGGACCTGGGCAAGATCGCGGTCGGCAACGTGGCACTGACCTGGTTCCTGTTCTACCTGTTCGTGTTTCTGGTGCTGATGCCCTTGCTGCGCCGGCTGCCGGCGCCGTTGGTCCTGGCCGCGACCGTGCTGGGCTCGGTCTGCCTGGGGCCGCTGCTGCGCCAGGGTGCCGATCCGTTCTATTACTTTGCGTTCTTCTACATCGGCACGCTGCTGGCCGGCCGGGTGCCGGCCCTGCTACGGCAAGCACCGCGCTGGATCTGGCCGCTGTCGTGCCTGAGCCTGTGCGCCATCGTGCTGATCGCCAATCTCACCGCGCTGCACGGCATCTGGATCGGCTACCTGCCGCTGGTGCTGATCGCGCTACCGCTGCTGATCACCGCGGCAATGTGGGCCAACCGGCAACCGGCCGCGCAGGCGATCCGCTATGTGGGCCGCAACTCGGTGGTGTTCTACCTGAGCCATTTTCCGCCGTTCATCGTCCTGGCCTACCTGCTGCCGCGCTGGATCGAAGAGGGAACGGTGCTGTTTTTCGCCTTGTTGAGTGTCGGCGTGCTGGCGCCGGCCGTGCTGTGCGTGCTGCGTGCACCGGGCCGCCTGCCCGCGCTGAACCTGCTGTTCTCCGCACCGCTGCCGGTGCGTCGCCCACGCAGCTTGCCTGTCGCCGGCAAGCTGCATGCCTCGCCGGTGTCCGCATAGCGGGAGTGCATGCCGGCAGTGCCGCTCAGCGGCGCTGCCGATCCGGCTGGTAAGGCTGATGTCGTGCGGTCATACGACCACGCACTACCGTTCCAAGCCCCAGGTGATGCATTCCATGCCGCGTCACTCTTGGGCCGACCCTAGCGCCGGCAACCGACCTGCAGCCCTGTGGCAGGGCTGCAGGCCAGGCGATCAGGCCGCCTTGTCCAGCGTGGCCATGTCGATCACGAAGCGGTACTTCACGTCGCTCTTGAGCATGCGCTCATAGGCCTCGTTGATCTGGTCGGCGCGGATGGTTTCGATGTCCGAGACGATGTTGTGCTTGGCGCAGAAATCCAGCATTTCCTGGGTCTGGCGGATGCCGCCGATCAACGAACCGGCCAGGGTGCGGCGCTTCATCACCAGATTGAACACGCTCGGCGAAGGATGCGACTCCTCGGGCACGCCCACCAGCACCATCGCGCCGTCGCGCTTGAGCGCATTGAGGAACGGGTCCAGGTTGTGCGGCGCGGCCACGGTGTTGAGGATGAAATCCAGCGTGTTGGCCTGTGCGGCCATCTGCGCCTCGTCCTTGGACACCACTACTTCGCTGGCGCCCAGGCGCAGCGCATCGGCGCGCTTGCTCTCGGAGGTGGTGAACAGCACCACGGTGGCGCCCATCGCCTTGGCGATCTTCACCGCCATGTGACCCAGGCCGCCCAGACCGACCACGCCTACCTTCTGACCGGGACCGACCTTCCAGTGCGCCAGCGGCGAATACGTGGTGATGCCGGCGCACAACAACGGTGCCACTGCGGCCAGGTTATCGCTGTGCGAGATGCGCAGCACGTATTTCTGGTCGACCACGATGTGGTCCGAGTAACCACCGTAGGTGTTCTCGCCGCCACCGAACATCGGGCCGTTATAGGTGCCGGTGAAGCCCTGCTCGCAATACTGTTCTTCGCCTTCCTGACAGGACGCGCAGCTGCGGCAGCTGTCGACCATGCAGCCGACGCCGGCCAGATCGCCGACCTTGAAGCCGGTGACCGCATCGCCGACCGCGGTAACGCGGCCAACGATCTCGTGGCCGGGCACCGACGGGTAGCGCGTGTTGTGCCATTCGTTGCGTGCGGTATGCAGGTCCGAGTGACACACACCGCAGTAGGCGATATCGATCTGCACATCGTTGGGGCCTGGCGCGCGCCGTTCGAACACGAACGGTGCAAGCGGCTGATCGGCAGTTTGGGCGGCGTACGCGTGGGCTTGGCTCATGGGGAGACTCCAGGATGTGACGTCCCCCGCAACAGTGCGGAAGACAAAGAAATGGGTGGCTCTAGCTTAAGACAGCTACCTGTCGCACTCCTGCGACAGTGCGTCTTGCCTGCCGGGTTGCGGACGCGACCGCAGCGGCATGGTGCGCCCTGCGGGTGTTTGCGCACGATCAAATCGGCGTTTGCCGGCGTGAATGGCGCGCTAACGCCGGAGCTTCTACGCTGACCAACCACCATCCTGCCCTGCACCATCCCTGCTGGCCGTGCCCTCCCCCTGCGGCCGCCTACGTCGATGCCGAAGGAGGCTTCCATGTTCCGCTCTCCCCCCAACCTCCCATCCTTGCGCAGTGCCGCACTCGCACTGACCTTGCTGGCCGCACTGCCGCTGGCGCACGCCAAGGAGCCTGCGCGCCCCGGAAAGGAATCCAGCGGCCTGAAGTATGTCGGCGTCAATCTGTCCGGCGCCGAGTTCAACTCACGCAAGAAGCCCGGCACCCTGTTCAAGGACTACATCTATCCGGCCGCGTCGGATTTCAGTTATTTCGCCGGCAAGGGCATGAATACGATTCGCCTGCCGTTCCTGTGGGAACGCCTGCAGCCACAGCTCAACGGCGATCTGGATGCGGCGCAACTGGCGCTGCTGAAGAAATCGGTGAATGCGGCCAAGGCCAACAAGCAGTACCTGATCCTGGATGTGCACAACTACGCCAAGTACAACGGCAAGCGCATCGGCAGCAGCGAGGTGCCCACCGCCGCGGTGGCGGATCTGTGGCGCCGGCTGGCGCTCGAATTCAAGGACGACAAGTCGGTGATCTTCGGGCTGATGAATGAGCCCAACGGCATTTCCGCCACCGATTGGGCGAGCGCGGCGCAAGGTGCGATCAACGCGATCCGCAAGACCGGCGCCAGGAACCTGATCCTGGTGCCGGGTACCGCCTACAGCGGCGCGCATAGCTGGCGCAGCTCCAACTATGGCGTCTCCAATGCCAAGGCCTTGGAGATTCTCAAGGACCCGGGCAATAACCTGGCCTTCGAAGCGCACCAGTATCTGGACAACGACTACAGCGGCACCAAGCCGGTGTGCACCAGTGCCACGGTTGGCGAGGAAAAGCTGCGCGGCTTCACCGCATGGCTGCGCGAGAACAAGCAGAAGGGCTTTCTGGGCGAATTCGGCACCGCCAACAATCCGGTCTGCGACCAGGCGCTGGAAGGCATGCTGACCTACATGGAAAAGAACAGTGACGTGTGGCTGGGCTGGACCTGGTGGGCCGCTGGCGCATGGTGGAAGCCGGAGTATTTCTTCACCGTGCAGCCGGGCAAGGACGGCAGCGACAAGCCGCAGATGTCGATTCTGAGCAAGTACGCCCGCCGCGCGACCAAGTAAACCGCGCGGGAAGGTCGATCACGGTGGTCGCAGCGGTTGCTGCGGCCACCGTTTTTTTTGCGCGCCATCCGCCCTGTCCTGCCACGCGTCACCAATGACATCCACCAACGATTGCAGACAGCGTGCTGCATCCATCGCAGCCACAATCCCATCTGCCTATTGCAGCAGATGCATTGGCTGCCCGCTGCGGAAAGCATGACGCAGCCCACACCTATCGTGCGCTGCACATGGCAAGTGCCGAAGTTCCGCAATCGCACCAGGTGACTTTGCACGTGCATGCGTGTTGATCGCGCAGCAGCACGGTTGCGATTGCGCGTGCTGCGCCGCGCGTTGCGTTCTGATAATTCCCCGCGCAGTGCGGCGCATGTCGCACTTGCGATGTGCATCGCTGCCGCGCGTGCGACGCCAGCAACCTGCGGCGTTGCGATCGCACCACAACTGGCCAGCGATGCGGGATGCGGCGTACTTCCGCAGCCATTCGGCGCAGATTGCAACCGGCATGCAATGCGCGTGACCGCGCGGTGTCGCTTTACCACAACAAAGCGTGTGCATGTTTGGCAATAACTGCGAAGTCGCTCACAGCTCGAATTAAGTGATAGCTCGCATTCGTAGTTTGAATGTCTCGATGCGCTTAGGGTGAAACGCGATGCAGTGTCGTCATGCACGTGGCAGGTCCACGCCAGGGCAATGCATCTCCCCCGCGAATGTTTCAGGAGTCACCCATGCTGCCCTCCCCCACTCCGATGCGCCGGCTGTCCAGCCGTGCGTTGTCATTGCTGCTGCTTGTCATCGTGCTGCTTGCGGGTGTGCCGTTCGCACATGCACAGAACCGCCTGAAGTACGCAGGCGTCAATCTTTCCGGTGCAGAAATCAAATCCTCGCAGAAGCCCGGGGTGCTCAATGTCGACTACCTGTATCCGGCTGCCAGCGATTACCGCTACTTCGCCGGTAAACACATGAACATCGTCCGGCTGCCCATCCTGTGGGAGCGCCTGCAACCCAAGGCCGGTGGCGAGCTGGATGCGGCGCAGCTGGCGCTGATTCGCCAGGCCGTGGCCAACGCAAAGGCCGCCAAGGTTTACCTGATCCTGGATATCCACAACTACGCCAGGTATTACGGCAACAAGATCGGCAGCGCGCGCGTGCCGATCAGCACCTTCAACGATCTGTGGCGACGCCTGGCGCTCGCCTTCAAGAACGACAACAGCGTGATCTTCGGGCTGATGAACGAGCCTTACGACATCAATCCGCAGTCCTGGGCCAACGCCGCGCAGGCATCGATCGACACCATCCGCAAGACCGGTGCCACTAATCTGATCCTGGTGCCCGGCGCGCTATGGAGTGGCGCGCACAGCTGGTATTCCACCGTTGCCGGCCAGTCCAACGCAGTGGCGCTGGCCTCCATTCGCGACCCGCTCAATCGCTACGCCATCGAAGTGCATCAGTACCTGGACACGGACTCCAGCGGCACCAGCGCCGGCTGCGTCAGCAGCACCGCCGGTGCCGACCGCCTGCGCAGTTTCACCCAATGGCTGCGTCTGAATCACAAGCAAGGCTTTCTCGGCGAGTTCGGCACCGGCAACAACGCCACCTGCAACAGCGCACTCAACGGCATGCTGGGCTACCTGGAAACCAACCGCGACGTGTGGGTGGGCTGGACCTGGTGGGCCGCCGGCGCATGGTGGAACCGCAGCTACCCCTTCAACGTGCAGCCCGATGCGCAGGGCCGCGACAAGCCGCAGATGTCGATCCTGAGCGCACGCGCAAAACGTATCACCCACTAGTCGGAGCAAGCAGCGTGCGATGGGCAACCGTCGCACGCTGCGGAGCAAACACCCAGCTCACGCATGTACGCCCGGTACATGCCGATGCCAGGCAGCAGCCGCGCCCAGCCGCGGTGAGCACAGTCCTCACGCAATAAAACGCCAGCACTCAGCGCGCGCTCTAGCGCTCGCTACGTGCGCGCGCGCAACAGCGGTGCAGCGTCAGTGATCCGACGTCGCACCGTTGACGGCGAGCGCATCCATTCGCCGATTTTTCGACAGCGCCATGCATGCGATGGCGGTATCGACAAGCGTGCGCGACCGCTTTGCAACGCGGCGCGTCACAGCGTGCTGTTCCAGAACGTGACCCTTGCGGTAAGTGACTGCGACCCAGCCTACACATTTAATTCACATTCGATGTGGTGGGCATTTCGGCACGGCAGATGCATTGGTTACGACAGGTGTGGCGCACCTCGCGCAGATCGCACGCAAACCGCTGCGACACACCATCCCCGTCGTCGAAGGAGTTGTTTTTATGTCTGCTGTCTCTCAAACGCTGCGCACCGTTTTCCGCTGCGCTCTGCTCTGCATCCTGTTCGGCACATTCGCACCCGTCTACGCACAAACACGCGCACTGACGTATGCCGGCGTCAATTTATCCGGCGCCGAATTCGCATCGTCCAAAAAACCCGGCGTCCTCAATAAGGACTATATGTATGCATCGGCCAGCGATTACACCTATTTCGCCGGCGTCGGCATGAACACGATCCGCCTGCCGGTGCTGTGGGAACGTCTGCAGCCCAGTGCACGCGGTGAACTGGATCCGACCCAACTGGCCCTGGTGCAGCAAGCCGTGGCACGCGCCAAGGCATCGGGCATGTATCTGGTGCTGGACATCCACAATTACGGCAAATACTACGGCTACAAGATCGGTGGCGACGAAGTGCCAATCGCCACATTCGCCGATTTGTGGCGCCGCCTTGCGCTGGCATTTCCCAGCGACAACGCGGTGATCTTCGGGCTGATGAATGAGCCCAATGGCGTCTCCGCCAGCGCCTGGGCTGCCACTGCACAGGCAAGCATCAATGCGATTCGTGCCACCGGTGCGAACAACCTGATTCTGGTGCCCGGCGCATTATGGACCGGTGCGCACAGCTGGTATTCGCCCACCAACGATGGCTATTCCAACGCAACCGCATTGGTCTCGATCTACGATCCGCTCAATCGCTACGCGTTCGAAGTGCATCAATACCTGGATGCCGATTCCAGCGGCACCACCAATGTCTGCGTCAGTGCCACCATCGGTGTCGAGCGTCTGCGTAGTTTCACCGAGTGGCTGCGCACCAACCACAGGCGCGGGTTTCTGGGCGAATTCGGCACCGCCAACAACCCCGTCTGCAATGAAGCACTGCGCGGCATGCTCCGCTATATCGATGCCAATGCAGATGTCTGGTCGGGCTGGACCTGGTGGGCCGCCGGTTCGTGGTGGAACGTCAGCTATCAGTACAGCGTGCATCCCAACAAGGACGGCACCGACAAGCCGCAGATGTCCATCCTCTCGCCGCAGGCGGTGCGCGCCACACGCGCCATTCCGTAATGTGAGGCAGATGGGTTGAGTCACGCGAGCCGCCGCAAGGAGGCTCGCTTTTTTCTGTATCTTCGTACCGGCTATCTATTGGATGACAGGCCGAACAGGACGGTCTCGACGTGGCACCGTGTACGTCGCTCTGAAGCACACTGCGCGTCCATTGCGCTGCAACGCCGCAAACACCCGTTGATGAACGTGCTTGCGCATCAGGTGCACCCCGAGCGCATCATCACCGAAGCTTGAGCTCACTGAACTCTTGCCCCCACTTCTGACGGCTATTCACCTGGCAGCGATAAAGCCGCGTCCAGCATGGGCGCACTTCACTGCAGGAGCATCACATGGCACATCGACTGATGAAGACCGCGCTGATCGGCGCACTCGCATTGGCAGCGCAGGGCGCGTTTGCGCAGGCCGCCGCCGACAAGCCGGCCAAGGCACTGACCGCCCGCGAGGTCACCAGCATGCTGACCGACAAGGGCTATACCAAGGTGCACGACGTCAAGTTCGAACATGGCGTGTGGACCGCCGACGCACGCAGCGGCGACGGCAAGGATGTGGATGTGCGTATCGATCCGGTGACCGGCCGCGTGTATGGCGACCAGACCACCTCCAAACTGAGCGAGGCCGATATCCGCGCCGCGTTGTCGACCGGCGGCTATTCCAACGTGCACGACCTCAAGTTCGAAGACGGCTTGTGGAAGGCCGATGCCGAGCAACGCGGTGGGCAGAAGGTGGATCTGCATGTCGACCCGGAAGACGGGCACGTGGTGAGCGTGGATAACGATTGACCAACGCACCCCGGAGTCGGTGACGCGCCGACAACGCGCCGCGTTGCTGGCAACGCGTTGCCGTCAGCACGATTGAAGGCCTCTCCCAGGCCGGTGACATCCTCTCTCAGAAGAGCATCGACCAAGAGACATACTTCAGTGGGAGGCGGCACGTGATCTGACGCATCGATGCACTGCATCGACACGGATCGTGATCTCGTCCGCAGCCGCAACGATCAGGACGAACCAACACAAAGGGCCTCCAACAGGAGGCCCTTTGTGTTGGTCGCGATACGCGAGCGCGCCGCTGCCGCTCACCTTGCAGGCCGTATCGCGACGCCATGCATCGGCTACATGACATCGCCTGCGGTGCTGGCGTCGTTCAACGCGCCGGCGCCGCCTTCTTGTCCTCGGCAGCGGTATCCTTTTCGGCGTCAGGCGCCGCTGCTGCGGCACCCGCAGCGGGCTTGCCGGCCATCATGCGATCGCGCGCAGCCTTGAACGGGTTGCCGGCATACCAGTTGGGCCAGCGCTGGCCGGCGGCCACCTCCTTGCCCACGCTATACACCGCCTGCAGGTCTTCGATGGTGCCATCGAGCTTCCAGCTGGCCGCATCGTATTCGTCGCCCGGGGCGTGATAGCGATTGCGCCCGTAGTCTTCGGCGGCCGCGCGCCCGGCCGCAGTACCGCCCTCACGCAGGTCTTCGCCGCCATCGGCATACAGCGCCGGCACGCCGGCCTTGGCGAAGTTGAAGTGATCCGAGCGGAAATACGAGCCGCTCTGCGGCGTGGCTTCGGCATGCAGGGTGCGGCCCTGCATCGCGGCGATCGGCTTGAGGATGTCTTCCAGCTCCGAACTGCCCATGCCCACCACGGTGACATCGCGTGCGCGCCCGGCCACCGACATCGCATCCAGGTTGATCACCGCCGCGATCTTGTCCAGCGGAAAGCTCGGGTTGGCCACGTAGTACTTGGAACCGAGCAGGCCGGATTCTTCCAGCGTCACCGCCACGAACACCACCGACCGCGCCGGCTTGGGATCCTGATGCGCGAACGCGTCGGCAATCTCGAGAATGCCGGCCACGCCGGTGGCGTTGTCCACCGCGCCGTTATAGATGTTGTCGCCGCTCTCGCCCGGGTGTTTACCCAGGTGGTCCCAGTGCGCCATGTACAGCACCGCCTCGTCGGCATGGCTGCTGCCCGGCAGTACGCCGACCACGTTGCGCGAGGATTTCTCCGCGATCGTGCTCTTCAGGTCCACTGACCAGCTGGCCTTCAACGGCACCGGCTTGAAGCCACGCTTGCTGGCGTCCTTGTAGGCCTGTGCCAGATCCAGCCCGGCATTGGCGAACAACTGCTTGGCGGTCTCGGCGCTGATCCAGCCCTGCACCGGCAGGCGCGGATCGGGATCGTCCTTGGCCGGCAGGTCGTATTGCGGGCCGGCCCAGGAATTCTTGACCACGTCCCAGCCATAGCTGGCGCCCGGGGTGTCGTGCACGATCAGCGCGGCGGCCGCGCCCTTGCGGGCGGCTTCCTCGAACTTGTAGGTCCAGCGGCCGTAGTAAGTCATGCGCTTGCCGTCGAACAGCTTGGCATCGCCGGTGTGGAAGCCGGGATCGTTGACGAACATCACCACCGTCTTGCCCTTCCAGTCCTGGCCGGCGTAATCGTTCCACTGCTGTTCGGGTGCATCCACGCCGTAGCCGACGAACACCATCTCGCTGTTGTCCAGCTTGACCTCGGCCTGGCCGGTGCGGGTGCCGACCACGATGTCGGTGCCGAAGGCCAGCGTGCGGGTCTGCTCGCCGCTGCGCAGACTGGGCGCGGTGGCCGCATCGGCGGTGGTTTCCACCATCGGCACGTCCTGGAACCAGCTGTCGCCGTTGCCCGGCTGCAGGCCGATGCGCTGCATCTGGTCACGGATATAGGTGACGGTCTTTTCTTCGCCCGGCGTGCCGGGGCCGCGTCCTTCGAATTCGTCCGAGGCCAGCGTCTTGACCAGCTCGGCAAAGTCGCCGCTGGTCAGCTCCGGCGAGAAGGCATGGCGACTGGCCGGCGCGCTGGGCGTGCTGTCGACCGGTGCCTGCGCGGCGGGCGCGCTCGGCGCATCGGCGGGTTCACGCTTGCAGCCGGCCAGGGCCAGCGTCGCGGCCAGGCACAACAGGATCTTGCGGGGCATCGGGACTCCTCGTGCGGCGAAGGTCCCCCGATTCTAGGCGCTGGGCCCGTGGTGAGCGCGTCAGTCCTTGGGCGCCACGTCGCTGTCGAAGCTGCGCGCGGTGGCCCCGGTGACGGCACCGATCTTCGCAGTGCGGTGCACGTACAGGCTGACCTCGCGCTCAAACTCCAGCGGGCCATCGACCACCGCATCCGGGCCGATCACCACCCGCGGCTTGCGCGCAGGCTTGAACGAAAAGCTGAAGTTCGGCTTGGTGACCTCGATCCCGCCACGCACGTGCGAGCGCACCCCGACGGTAATGTCGCCGTTGACGGTCTCGATGCCCTCGCCGAGCTCGGTTTCCACCAGGCCGATGCTGCCGTTGACGGTTTCCACGCCGCCGCTGATGCGGCTGCCGCGCTCCACCAGCACGCTGCCGTTGACCGTCTCCAGCCCGCCGGACACCACCACCTTCTGACCCAGCGTGATCGCGCCATTGACCGTGGAGACATCGCCGGTGCGGGCGTTGTCGCCGATCTGGATACTGCCGTTGACCGTTTCCACACTCCGGGTCTGCGCGCCGGCGCCGACCTCGATGGAGCCGTTGACGGTGTCCAGCCCGCCATAGACCTTGCCGGCCTCGGCGCTGATGCGGCCGTTGACCTTGCTGATGTCCTCGTCGGCCCAGGCGCTTGTGCAGACCAGGGACAATGCCAGAAGAAGATGCTGGGGCTTCATGCTGAACCTTGCGCGGCGGCGGCTGTCTTGGGCGTGGCGGCGATCACACCATGCTTGGCTACAATCGCGCACCTGCCTGAAGTCACTGGACCTTTCGTTGCCCCTGTCGCCCGCCCCGCGATCGCGCCTGCCGTCCGCCCCCGCCACCAGCCGCTCCCGCGCGTGGCTGGCGGCGACCGTGCTGGCCTGCACGCTGCTGGGCAGCACCGCGGCCGGTGCGCAAAGCCAGCGCGAAACCGAGCGCAAACTGCAGCAGCTGCGCGACGAACTCAAGACCATCAGCGCCGACCGCCGCGAGCTGGAGGGCAAGCGCGGCAACGCCGCCCAGCAACTGCGCCAGGCCGATGAGAAGGTGGCCAGGACCTCGCGTGCGTTGAGCGAGACCGAAACGGCGATGCGCGAGCAGGAACAGCACCTGGGCAAGCTGCAGCAGGACCGTGCGCAGCTGCAGCGCGGCCTGCAGAACCAGCGCGTGCAGCTGGCCGCGTTATTGCGCGCTGCCGACCAGGTTGGCCGCAACGCGCCGTTGAAGGTGCTGTTGTCGCAGGACACCGTGGGCGACGCCACCCGCATGCTGGCCGATCATCGCTACGTGCAGAACGCGCGTGCGCAGCGCATCCAGGCACTGACCACGCAGCTGGATGCGCTCACCAAGGTGGAGCAGGACATCGCCAACCGTCGCCAGGCACTGGATGCGGCGCGTGCGCAGCAAAAGGCGCAGGCCGCATTGCTGCAGAAGGATCGCTCGCAGCAGGCGGCAACCGTCGCGCAGCTGGACGACCGCTACAAACAGCGCGCCGAGCGCGAAAAAGCCCTGGGCCAGGACGCCAAATCGCTGGAGCAGCTGCTCGCCAACCTGCGCGCGGCCGCCGCCAAGGCCGAGGCCGAACGGCGGGCTGCCGCCAAACGCGCCGCCGCCGAAGCCGCCGCGCAGGCCAAACGCAGCAAGACCGAGCGCCCCGAGCGTCCCGGCAAGACCCCGCCCAAGGTCATCGCCAGTGCGCCGGCGCCCAAGGTCGGCGGCCTGAGCTGGCCGGTCTCGGGCAACCTGCTGGCGCGCTTCAATGCCACCTTGCCCGACGGCCACACCAGCAAGGGCGTGCTGATCGGCGCGCCCAAGGGCAGCACCGTCACCGCGGTGGCCGACGGCACGGTGGTGTTCTCCGACTGGATGACCGGCTACGGCATGATCCTGATCGTGGACCACGGCAACGGCTACATGAGCCTGTACGCGCACAACGACACGCTGTTGCGTGATGCCGGCGCGTCGATCAAGCGCGGCGAAGCGGTGGCCAAGGTCGGCAGCTCGGGCGGGCAGGGCGTGCCGGCGCTGTACTTCGAACTGCGTCGCAACGGGCAGCCGGTGGATCCGTCGAGCTGGTTGCAGCGCCGCTGAGCGCACGCGCACGCCGCGCGTGCCGGTGCATGACCGCCGCCATACCTGGCCCTGCCAAGTCAACGCGGATTTACCGCGGCTTCGCGCATAATCCAGGCTGCTCCGTTGCGGGGCGTCTTATCTCTTTGTCGGAGTGCTTCATGCGCGTAGCCGTCCTGTCCGTTGCCCTGTCGCTGGCGTTGTTCGCCTCACCCGGTTGGGCGCAGAAAGCCAGTCCCGCCGCCGCCCAGGCCACTGCGGACGATCCGGAAGCCAACGAAGCCGCCGTCTCCAAGGTGCCGCTGGACGAGATCCGCCGCTTCGTGGCGGTGTACAACGCGGTCAAGCAGGCCTACGTCGACCCGGTCGAGGACAAGAAGCTGATGCACGCCGCGGTGCGCGGCCTGCTCTCGGATCTGGACCCGCACAGCACCTATTTCGACAAGGAAGATGCCGAAGCCTTCGACGAGCAGGCCACCGGCGCCTACGACGGCATCGGCGTGGAATTGCTGCAGCAGCAGGACAACACGCTCAAGGTGATCGCGCCGATCGACGACACCCCGGCCGCACGCGCCGGCATCCGCGCCGGCGACGTCATCGTGGCCATCGACGGCAAGCCGATCGACGCCAGCAAGGCGATGGAGCCGTTGCGCGGCGAATCCGGCAGCAAGGTCGTGCTGACCATCGTGCGCGACAAGGCGCCCAAGCCATTCGATGTGACCCTGCAGCGCGAGACCATCCGCGTGGCCAGCGTGCGCAGCAAGCTGCTGGAGCCGGGCTATGGCTATATCCGCATCAGCACCTTCCAGGCCGACACCGGTGCCGACTTCCAGAAGAACCTCAAGCAGCTGCAGGCCGGCGGCAAGTTGCGCGGCCTGGTGCTGGACCTGCGCAGCAATCCGGGTGGGCTGCTGACCTCGGCGGTGCAGGTGGCCGACGACCTGCTCGACAAGGGCAATATCGTCAGCACGCGCGGGCGCATCTCCATCAGCGATGCCAAGTTCGATGCCACCCCGGGTGATCTGCTCGGCGGCGCACCGGTGGTGGTGCTGGTGGACGCCGGCTCGGCCAGTGCCTCGGAAGTGCTGGCCGGCGCGCTGCGCGACAACCAGCGCGCGCGCATCATCGGCAGCCGCACCTTCGGCAAGGGCTCGGTGCAGACCGTGCTGCCGCTGGACAACGGCGACTCGGTCAAGCTGACCACCGCGCGCTATTACACCCCCAGCGGCAAGTCGATCCAGGCCAGCGGCATCGTGCCGGAAGTGCTGCTCACCCCGGAACCGCAACCGGGCGATGCCGACGTGCCGGCCAGCCTGGCCGACTTCAGCGAAGCCACGCTGCCGGGCCATCTGCGCGGCGATGCCGAAGGCGAGGAGGGCTACAGCGCCGGCGACGTGCTGCCGGGCGATGGCCCGATCGCCTCCGCGCTGGCCGAGCTCAAGCAGCCCGGCTCGGCGGCCAAGGCGCAAGCCGCGCTCAAGGCCAAAGCACAGGCAGCGCAGAAGGCCAAGGCCGCCAAGACCGCGGCCGAGCCCAAGCCGGCGGCCGCGCGTCCGGCCGCGACCGACAAGCCCAAGCCTGCCGACAAGCCGAGCGAACCGGCTGAAAAAGCCAAGCCCGCGCCGCCAGCCGCACCAGCGGCGCCGGCGCCGGCCGAACCGGTCAAGTAATCCGGCCACAGCGCAGCGGGTCAATCAGCCCCGCTGCGCGTTCGGCCCGATCGCTACGCGTCGGCACTGCGACGCCACCTGCACGCATCCCTGGATCACCGGCCACCACAGCGCCGGCGGGTTTGGACCCCGAAGCGTTTGTAGGAGCGACCCCGGTCGCGACAAGCCTCGCCAGTTGCACACTCACCACCGCGTCAACCACGCGCTATCGCGCAATCGCCAAGACCTCGGGATTGACCAGGTTGCGCGGCGCACCGGCGGCAAACGCCAGCACATTGTCGAACGCTGCTTCGAAGTACAGCGCATAGCTGTCGCTTTCCACGTAGCCCAGATGCGGCGTCGCCAGCACGCGCGGATGCTGCAGCAGCGGGTCGCGCGGATCCAGCACCGGCTCGCGTTCGAATACATCCACCGCCGCCTGTGCCGGCCGGCCCGCATCCAGCGCGGCCAGCAAGGCGCCGGGCGCGATCAGCTCGGCGCGGCTGGTGTTGACCAGCAACGCATCCGGACGCATCCAGGCCAGATCCTGCGCGTTGATCTGGTGGCGGGTCTGCGCGGTCAGGCGCCGATGCAGCGACAGCACATCGCTGCGTTCGAACAGGTCCTGCCGGCTGGCGGCGATGTCGAAGCCATCGCGCGCGGCCTGTGCGCACGAGGCCTCGCCGCCCCACACCAGCACCTGCATGCCGAACGCACGCCCGAAGCCGGCCACGCGCTGGCCGATCCGCCCGTAACTCCAGATGCCCAACGTGCGCCCATGCAACGCGCGCCCCAGACCGGGATCGCCCAGCGCCTGCCAGCGGCCCTGGTGCAGCGCGCGCTGGTACTCGCCCAGGCGCCGGCTGGCCGACAGGATCAAGGCCCAGGTCAGTTCGGCCGGCGCCACCGGCGAGCCGACGCCTTCGGCCACCGCCACCCCGAACTCGGTGCACGCGGCCACATCCACATGCGCACCGATCCGGCCGGTCTGGCTGATCAACTTGAGTCGCGGCAGTCGCCGCAACAGCGTGGCGTCCACGCGGGTGCGTTCGCGGATCAGCACCAGCGCATCGGCTTCGACCAGCCGCTCGGCCCATTCATTGGGGTCGGTGGCCAGCGCGCCCAGCACCTGCACATCGTGGCCGTGCAGGCGCTGCAGGCAGGGCAGGTGACGCACGGCGCCCTGGTAATCGTCGGGCACCAGGATGCGCATCAGCGCGGCTTGGTCGGCAACGGGAACGGTGTGACCACCTTGTCGCCGGTGGTGGCATCGCGGATCACCGACTGGCCCTTCTTCTCGACTTCCTCGATGCGCACGATGCTCTGCATCGGCAGGTGCAGCGTCTTGGTGTTGCCGAACTCTTCGCGCAGGCGCTCTTCGGTGGGGTCGACCACCAGCCCGTCGTGCACGTCGAACACCAGCTCGCCGATCTGGTTGAAGCCCCACAGATGGCTGCCGGTGACCTGGCGGGCGTAGAGCTCGTAGACCTTGCCGTGGTTGAGGAAGGTGACTTTGTACAGAGGCTTGGACATGCGGCGATTATAGGCGCGCCACCGCGCAGCGACGCAGCGCGCGGCCGGCGCAACACGGCGCCCCGGTGCGCCTTGCACGATTGCCGCCGCGCTAGAACCCGTGGCGC
Source organism: Xanthomonas sp. NCPPB 1826 (assembly GCF_056725285.1). Taxonomy (NCBI): domain Bacteria; kingdom Pseudomonadati; phylum Pseudomonadota; class Gammaproteobacteria; order Lysobacterales; family Lysobacteraceae; genus Xanthomonas; species Xanthomonas sp. NCPPB 1826. The sequence continues at coordinate 21,167 of NZ_CM161521.1, read as the reverse complement.
TTGCGCAGCCGCCGCGCGATCGCCGCGCGCACATACAGCCCGTAGACGATGCCGAACACGAACCCGGCGATATGTGCCGACCACGCCACCATGCCGAAGGCCGGGCCGATATAGGCGAACACCACCTGCAGCAGCGCCCAGGCGCCGATCAGCAACGGCGCCGGCACCCGGATGAATTCCAGAAACAGCCCCAGCGGCAGCACCACGCCCAGCTTGGCGCCGGGAAACAGTGCCAGATAGGTGCCGATCAACGCCGACACCGCGCCCGAGGCGCCGATGATCACCCGGTCCGGGGTGCCGATCGCGAAGATCGCCGCCAGATTAGAGGCCGCGCCGCCGACCAGGAACAGCAACAGCAGGCGCCACGGCCCGAGAATGCGCTCGGCCGGCAGCCCGAAGATCAGCAGGAACACCAGGTTGCCGAGCAGGTGCGACCAGTCCGCATGCAGGAACAACGCGGTGAACAGCCGCAGCACGCTGCCGTCGCGCAGCGTCGCCCACCAGTCGCCCAGGTTGGACACGCCGCTGGACAGCGCGCCCCAGTCCAGCCACAGCGTATTGCGTGCCTCGCCGGGCCGGCTGATCGACCACAGATAGGCCAGCCACACGGTTGCGAACAGCAACGGCACTGCCCAGCGCGGGGTGGGTTTCTTGCGGGAGGGGAGAGAGACGAACATCGGAGTGGCACTCTAGCGGGTTCACGCTCCTGAACCCATCCCTAACCTGTCCAGCCGATCAAAACATGCTTCGTTATTGTTCGGTTAATTGTGGTGGGTATACTGCGTACGGCGTCGTATGTCGGGGGGGGGTCTCCGGCGCGCTCCAGCAGCCACTTGGCGCTGGGCGCGGGCGCTGTACCGACCACTGCAGTCTTTATCCGGAGAGCACCACCTTATGTCTACCGCTTCCACTCTCAGCCGCGCCACCCTGTTGGCCGTCGGCATTGCCGGCGTACTGGCCGTTGGCCAGGCCCACGGCGCCGCCTTCCAGCTGAAGGAAAACAGCGCCAAGGGTCTTGGCCGCGCCTTCGCAGGTTCGGGCAGCGCCCCTGACGATGCCTCGATCATCGCCAACAACCCGGCCGGCATGCGCCAGCTGGACGGTCGCCTGTTCCAGGCCGACGTCAGCGCCATCAGCTTCTCGGCCAAGTTCCAGCCCGACACCGCCACCTACGCCAACGGCGCCCCGGTCTCCGGCGGTAATGGCGGCGACGCCGGCATGATCGCGCCGGTCCCGGCGATTTACTTCCACGTGCCGTTCGGCGAGAACGACAACATGCACCTGGGTACCTCGCTGACCGTGCCGTTCGGCTTCAAGACCGAATATGACCGCGACTGGGTCGGCCGTTACCACGGCACCAAGACCGAGCTGCAGGCGATCGACTTTAATGTCGCGTTCTCCTATGACGTGAACCCGTACGTGTCCTTCGGTGCGTCGGTGTTCGCCGAGCGTCTGGATATCGATCTGGCCAATGCGGTCGACTTCGGCAGCGTGCTGGCCGCGCGCCGCGTGCCGGGCTTCGCACCGGGCAGCGCCGATGGCTACTCGCGCATCAAGGGCGACAGCACCGAAGTGGGCTTCACCCTCGGCGGCCTGTTCAGCATCGACGAGAACACCCACATCGGTTTCAGCTACCGTTCGCAAGTGGATCACAAGATCACCGATGGCGATGCCGACTTCACCGTGCCGGGTCCGGCTGCGGCAGTCCTGGGTGTTGCCGCTCCGGGCACCTTCGTCGACACCAAGGGCCGCGCCACCGTCAGGCTGCCGGCCAGCGCCACCGCCAGCTTCACCCACAACGTGAACGAGCAGTGGTCGATCATGGCCGACGTCACCCGCACCGCCTGGAGCAAGTTCGACCAGGTGACCGTGGACTTCGCCTCCAACCAGCCCGACAGCGTGCTGGACTTCTCCTACCGCGACACCACCTTCGCCTCGATCGGTGCCGACTACCGCATGAGCGAGACGCTGACCCTGCGTGGCGGCCTGGCGTACGACCAGACCCCGACCACCGCCGAGCACCGCGACGTGCGCGTGCCGGATGCGAGCCGCAAGTGGGTCTCGCTGGGTCTGAGCTGGCGTCCGTCGCAGCAGGCCGAATACAACTTCGGTTACACCCACCTGTTCACCAGCGACCCGACCAGCGACACCCGCAGTGCCACCGGCGACCGTCTGGCGGGCAGCTACAAGGTGAAGGGCGACGTGCTGGCCGCTTCGGTCAACTACAAGTTCTGATCGTCGTAGCACCACGCATGTAACGAAAAACCCCGCTACGGCGGGGTTTTTCTTTGCTGCCTTGCGCGCGCTGCCACGCACGTTGCAGGCCGGCGGCTGATTGCGGCTGCGCAAGTTCACCCAGCGCCATCGCAGTGGCGTACTGGTTGGCGTGGCGAGCGCGTGGTGCATGCTGCGGCGCTGTCTTCTGGGCGCCGCAGCGTTGAAGCATGCAGCGGCGATGCCTGGGCGGAACGCGCCGATCCAGGCCGCATACCCCGCATACGCGCTGTGCAGGCGGTAGCGCAGATTGCTATGGTCGTGCGCATGAGCCAACCCGACTTTATCCAGATCACCGACAACGCCGTCTCGCGCGAGGATTGCGCCGCCATCGTGCAACGCATGCGCGACAGCCAGCAGCTGCATCCCGGCCGTATCGGTGGCGGCGTGTTTCCCGAACTCAAACACAGCCGCGACCTGCGCATCAGCGGCGTGGCCGAATGGGCGGCGGTGGAGAACCGCCTGCAGCACGCCGTGTTTGAAGGCGTGCTGACCTATCTGCGGCACTATCCACAAGCCCTGATTTCACCGCTGATGCTGCAGGTCACCACCGCCGACGGCAGCCCGCACCGGCTGGTGGCCGAGGACATCGCGCAGATGAGCGACCAGGCGCTGGGCGACCTGGCCCGTACCTGCCTGCGCCCGGGCGCGATCAACCTGCAGTGGTACACCGCCGACCAGGGCGGCTATCCCTACTGGCATTGCGAGCTGTATCCACGCGATGCCAGTGCCGACACGCTGCACCGGCATCTGCTGTGGACGCTGTACCTCAACGACGAGTTCGAACAGGGCGAGACCGAATTCCTGTTCCAGCAGCGCAAGGCCCGCCCGCGCACCGGCAGCCTGCTGATCGCCCCCACCGCCTTCACCCACACCCACCGCGGCAACCGCCCGGTCGGCGGCGACAAGTTCATCGCCACCAGCTGGATCCTGTTCCAGTCGGCGAGTGCCTTGTACGGCGGGGATTCGTGATTGGGGATTGGGGATTGGTAAGGGCGGGTCACTGCAGTGCGTCGGCTGTTACGAATCCCCAATCCCAAATCCCCAATCCCCGCCGCTAGAACAGACTGCCTTGCGGCGACTGCGGCACCGGCTTGGCCGGCGGAGCGGGGCGGCGGAACTTGGTCGTGTCCAATGCCGGCATGTCGCGTGCGTCGAAACCGCTGCGGCGGTGGGCCAGGGCGAAGCGGCGTGCCAGCAATTCCGCGTAGACGCCCTGGCCGCGCAGGCGCGTGCCGAAGGTACTGTCGTAATCCTTGCCGCCGCGCAGTTGCTGGATCGTGCTCATCACGTGCCCGGCGCGTTGCGGGTGATGGGTCTGCAACCAGTCGCGGAACAGTGGCGCCACTTCGTGCGGCAGCCGCAGCAACACGTAGCCGGCACTGTGCGCGCCGGCAGCGGACGCAGCCTGCAGAATCGCTTCCAGCTCATGGTCGTTGATCCACGGGATCACCGGCGCGGCCATCACCCCGACCGGCACGCCAGCCTCGTGCAGCGCCCGCATCGCGCGTAGGCGGGCGTGCGGTGCGGACGCGCGCGGTTCCAGCCTGGCCGACAGATGCGGGTCCAGCGTGGTCACCGAAAAATGCACGTTGACCAGGCCCTCGCGTGCCAGCGGTGCGAGCAGATCCAGATCGCGCGTGACCAACGCATTCTTGGTGATCAGCGTGAACGGGTGCCGGGTTTCCCACAGCACCTCGATCAGGCGCCGCGTCAGTGCGCGTTTGCGCTCGATCGGCTGGTAGGCATCGGTGTTGATGCCCAGTGCGATCGGGCTGGGCACATAGCCCGGGCGCGACAGTTCGCGGCGCAACAGCTCCGGCGCGTTGGTCTTGGCGAACAGCTTGGTCTCGAAATCCAGCCCGGGCGACAGATTAAGATAGGCATGCGAGGGCCGCGCAAAGCAGTAGCTGCAACCATGCTCGCACCCACGATACGGATTGACCGATTGCGAAAAGCCGATGTCCGGCGATTGATTGCGGCTGATGATGCTGCGCGCGGTTTCCTCGGTGACCTGGGTACGCAACGCCGGCGCGGCGAACTCCTCGCCGTCGTCGGCGTACCAGCCATCGTCCACCGGTTGTTGGGTGGTGGTTTCGAAGCGTCCGGGCAGATGGCCGGTCGCACCACGGCCCTTGATCGCAGTTGCCATCGCGTCATCGTACGGCCGGCGGGTCTCAATCGATGCGACCAGGGGCGCGCCGCGATGAAGCTTTCAGACCCGGCGCGGCGATCGTGTTGGCCGCATGGTCATCGCGGCGGTGCGTGCGCCCCGTAGAATCCGCGCATGCTCGCATCCGTACAGGGCGCGTGGGATCGGCTGGCCACCATTCCCCACCTCGAAGCGCTTCTCCTCGCCGCCTACGTGCTGTACCTGCTGTGGATCGCCAGCTGGATCGTGCTGCAGAAGCGCGAGCCCGTGGCCACGCTCAGCTGGGTGCTGTCGCTGGCGGCGCTGCCGTACCTGGGCCTGCTGATCTATTACTGGCTCGGCCCGCAGAAGGTCAAACGCCAGCGACTGCGGCGCGGCCGTTCGCGCTCGGGCATGGAGAGCTACAGCAGCGTCTGCCCGCCGGATGCGGACTGCACCGAGCTGGCCAAGATCGCCCAGTCCACTACCGGACTGGCCCCCAGCAGCGCCACCGAGGTGCACTGGCTGGTCGATGGCGCGGCCACCTATGCGGCCATCATCGAGGCCATCCGCGGTGCGCGCGACCATATCCATCTGCAGTACTACATCTTCCAGCCCGACCACAGCGGCACCGCGATCTGCGATGCGCTGATGGAGCGCGCACGCGCCGGGGTCAAGGTGCGCCTGCTGATGGATGCGGTGGGTTCGTCGGCGATGACCCGGCGCAGCTTGCGCACGCTGCGCGCGGCCGGGGTGGAGACCGCCTGGTTTCATCCATCCCAGCTGCTCAAGCCGTTCAAGCGGCCGTGGTTGAACCTGCGCACCCACCGCAAAGTGGTCGTGGTCGACGGCAGGATCGGCTTCACCGGCGGCATCAACGTCACCGACGAAGAGAACGAGCAGGTCCGCAGCGATGCCTACCGCGACCTGCACATGCGCCTGCAGGGCCACGTGGTGCGCAGCCTGCAGCTGGTGTTCCTGGAAGACTGGCTGTACGCCACCGGGCAGGGCCGCGCTGCCTTCCACGGTCAGCAACTATGGCCCGAAGACGTGCCGAGCCGTGCGCAGGGCGATGTCGACGCGCAGGTGCTGGTCTCCGGGCCGGATTCATCGTGGGAGTCGATCCACCGGCTGATGGTCGCTGCGATTCACGAAGCCCGGCATCGGGTCTGGTTGGTCACGCCGTATTTCGTCCCCGGCGAGGCTGCGCGCATGGCGCTGACCTCGGCCGCACTGGGGGGCCTGGACGTGCGCCTGCTGGTACCGCGCGTCAGCGACTCGCGCCTGGTCACCTACGCGGCGCGTTCGTATTTCGACGAGCTGCTCGAGGCCGGGGTGCGCATCTACGAATACGGCCCGCGCATGCTGCACACCAAGGCGTTGCTGGCCGACGATGAGGTCTGCATCGTCGGCAGCGCCAATTTCGACAGCCGTAGCTTTCGCCTGAATTTCGAGTTGTCGATGCTGTTCCGCGACCAGGCGGTGGCCGCCGAGCTGGCCGGCTTGATCGACGCCGACCTGCAGCAGGCGCAGGAAGTGCGCTTCGTCCGCCACCGGCCGCTGTGGCGCTCGCGGCTGCCCGAAGCCTGCGCAAGGCTGCTGTCGCCGCTGCTCTGAGCCGCATCGCCGCGCCCACGTGGAACCATGCCTGGCGCGGCGCTACACTGCCGCCACTGATCGGGGAGCTCGTCATGCACTGGCTGTTTCTGCTTATGGCATTGGGTGCGCTGGTGCTGGCCTTCAGCACGCCGCACGTGTGGTTGCTGGTGGCCTCGCTGCTGGTGGCACTGCTGTTGCTGTTGCTGTGGACGCGCGGCTGGTTCGCCTCACGCATGGGCGATACCCAGCGCGACACCAGCAGCCTGATCGACCCGGCCGAGCTGCGCCGCCTGCGCGAGATTGCCGAAGCCCGCAAGGCGGCCGCCCTCAACGCCACGCGCGACGGCGAGCCGCAGGCCTGAGACCGACGCAGTGACCACCCAGCTCAGCGTCAACGTCAACAAGATCGCGGTGTTGCGCAACTCGCGCGGCGGCCACGATCCGGATGTGGTGCAGGCCGCACGCACCTGCATTGCCGCCGGTGCGCACGGCATCACCGTGCACCCGCGCCCGGACCAGCGGCATATCCGCGCCGACGATGTGCTGGCGCTGAGCGCGCTGACACGCGAGCACGGCGTCGAATTCAATATCGAAGGCAACCCGTTCGCACCGCCGCGCGACGGTTATCCGGGCCTGCTGGACTTATGTCGTGCCACCCGCCCCGAACAGGTCACCCTGGTACCGGATGGCGATGGACAGCTGACGTCCGACCACGGATTCGATTTTGCCCAGGACACCACCCAACTGGCCACGCTGATCGCCTCGTTCAAGGCAATCGGTGCTCGCGTCAGTCTGTTTGTCGATGCCGACAATCCCGCTATCGCGCAGGCGGCAACACTCGGTGCAGACCGCATCGAGTTATACACCGGCCCGTATGCGCAGGCGCATCTGAGCGGCCAGCCGGATGCTGCATTCAAGCTGTTTTCCGACGCAGCGCAACGCGCCGCGGCAGCAGGTCTGGGCATCAATGCCGGCCACGATTTGTCGCAGGCCAATCTCGGTGATTTTCTGAGCGCTGTCCCCGGCGTACTCGAAGTCTCGATCGGTCATGCATTGATCAGCGAAGCCTTGTATCAGGGCCTGGACACAACGGTGCGCGCCTATCTGGACATACTGCGCGGCGCATCGATCAGCGCTTGAGATAATCAAGTCGATTATGTGGATGCGTTGCTTGGTTACCGGATATTGAATCGGGGCAGGGTTTCTGCCCCGATGCAATCGTTATCGATGATTTCCGGCTGACTTACCAGGCTGGTTAATCACCCATTTACTGCACAAAACTGATGCGATCCAACTGCGCATTCTTGGCTGCAGCCAGCACCTTGGCCATCACCGCGTATTCGGCATCCGCACTGGCGGCGATGCGCAGCTCTGGCTGATTGCCGGCTGCCTGGCGCATCTGTTCGATCAACCTGGGCTGCAATTGCTGCAGCATTATCGGGCTGGCATTCCAGAACACTTGCCCGCTGGCGTCCACACGTAATGCGATCGGTGCAGGCGGGTCCATTCGTGACTGGGCCTGCTCGCTGCGCTGTGGCAGGTCCACCGTGATTGGCCGCGCCAGCATCGGAGCGGTGACGATGAAGATGATTAACAACACCAACATGACATCCACCAGCGGCGTGACATTGATCTCCGCCAGCGGTCCCCGATTGCCTGCCGTACTGAAAGCCATAACTGCCTCCTATGCGATGAGCGTGGGTGCTGCACGCTCGAGCATACACCTGGTCCGCAGCGAGGGAAGGGCAGGGCAGACGCCTCTGGTGGGCCGAGCTCCGAAGCGTGCCGTTGCGACTTGCCGCTGCAAGTCCGGCGGTTTGCTTGCGCGGACGACCTGAGGGTCGCTGCATGCATCACTCGCCCGGTGCCCGGGAAACGGATACCAACGTCCTGGCAAACAGCCGGCCGCATCCGTGCGTGTCGAACATAGCGGCAGCAAGCACCCGATTGATCGAGCATAAAAAAACGCCACCGTTTCCGGTGGCGTTGCAGTCGCGTCATGACTGTTGTGTTGCGGTCTTGCGATGTTTTACTGCATGAATCCTATTTTCTTCATCTGCGAGTTTTTCGCCGCAGCAAGGACCTTGGCCATCACTTCGTACTCCGCATCTTCATTGGCGTCGATGCGCAGTTCCGGCTGATTGGTCGGATCGGCCTGCACCACTTCTTCCATCTTCTGCTGCAACTGCGCGACCGGGGTCGGGCTGTTGTTCCAGAACACCTGGTTGCTGGCGTCGATCCGCAACTCGATCGGCGGCGGCGGTTCGGTCGTCTGCGGTGGCGGGTTGAGCACCCGCTGCGGCAGATCCACGGCGATCGGGTAAGTCATGATCGGCGCGGTCACGATGAAGATGATCAGCAGCACCAACATCACGTCCACCAGGGGCGTGACATTGATGTCGGCCATTGGGCCGCGGTTTCCACCGGTACTGAATGCCATGGCTTACTGCCCCTTCTCTTTGGTTGCGACGAAGCCGACGTCCAACATGCCCTGACCCTGCGCGATCTTGGTGATCTCGTTGATCGTACGCATCTTGGTCGTGCGGTCGCCACGCAAATTGAGCGGCGGCTGCGGTGTCTGCTGTGCGGCGGTGGACAGGCGCGATTCCAGGGCTTCCTTGGAAATCGGCTCGTCATTCCAGTACAGCGACCCGTCTTCCTTGACGGCCAGGGTGATCGGCGCGGCGCGTTTCTCCGCATCTTCCTTCTGGATCAGGTTGGCCTCTGGCAGCTCCACCTTGACCTTATGGGACATCAGCGGTGCCGTAATGATGAAGATGATCAGCAGCACCAACATCACGTCCACGAGGGGCGTCACATTGATGTCGGCCATCGGGCCACCGCTGTTTCCACTACTGAAGGCCATAACGGGCTCCGTCTAAATCGTTGCGAAGTCGTTCTTTACTACGGATTAGCGAACGCGCGAACCAGTGGCGAAGAAGTCGTGCAGGTCGTGGGCAAAGGTGTCGAACTTGGCGATCACCGAGCTGTTGACCTTGGAGAAGAAGTTGAACGCGAACACGGCCGGGATTGCGACGAACAGACCGATCGCGGTCATGATCAGCGCTTCACCCACCGGGCCGGCAACGGCGTCGATGGAGGCCGAACCGGTTGCACCGATCTTGATCAGCGCACCGTAGATGCCCCACACCGTACCGAGCAGACCGACAAACGGCGCGGTCGCACCGACGGTGGCCAGCAGGGTCATGCCCGACTGCAGCTTGGTGCTTTCGCGGGTCACGGCCTGACGCAGGGCGCGATCGACGAATTCCGAACGGCTCAGGCTCTCGCCCAGGCCACCGGTGCTGCCTTCGGCGCGCTGGTGGTGAGCAGCAGCCTGCGCTGCGTCCAGTGCGATCTTGGAGAACGGCTCGGAAGCCGGCTGCTCTTCCATGGCGCGGATGGCGTCCTGTGCATTCGGGGCATCCCAGAACGCGGTGGTGACGCGGTCAGCCGCGCTCTTCAGACGGGTGGCACGGAAGATGTTGATGACGGTCCAGTACCAGGAGGCAGCGGACATGGCGATCAGGGTGATCAGAACGACCCAGGACACGGCGAAATCGCCGGGGCTGGACGTCATTTCAGTGATCAAGTGCTCGAAGCCCATCTGCGACAGGGCGGCCGACGGATTGGAGCCCCCTGCAGCGGCGGCGATAAAGAATTCCTGCAGCATGACGCTTACCTTTGTTGTGTGTGGTGATGAAGGGTGGAGCGAAAGGAAGACAGGATCCTGGGCCGACCGTGGCCGGCCCGTGGGATCAGTTCAGAGCAAAGTTGACCGGGACGCGGACACGTCCGGCGGCTTTCTGCCCGTTGACAGTGGAGGCGTTGAACTTCCACTTGCGTGCTGCGTCCATCGCGGCACGGTCAAGGTCGCGGTTGCGGCTGGACTTTTCGACCGACACATTGGTCACGTTGCCGCTTGCATCCACATCCACGATCAGGATGACCTCACCTTGGACACCGGCACGGAATGCAGCCGGCGGGTACTTCGGTGGGTTCATGTTCTTGGACGAGATATCGACACTGGCGCCGATGTCACTCGGCGGTTGCGGCGGAGCCGGCGGGCTCGGCGGCGTGACGATATCGCTGGGACGCGGTTCGGGAACATCGACAACCGGAGCTTCCGGCGGCGGCGGAACCGGTGACGGCTTCGGCGGCGACAGATTCTTGACCGGCGGTGGCGGCTTGTCTTCCGGCGGCGGCGGCGGCGGCGGCGGCGGGGGAGGAGGCGGTGCATCCACCAAGGTGACCATGGTGGTGCGCTCCTTCTCTGCCGGAGCCTTCGGCGCCACTGCAGGGATCAGCAACATCATCAGTGCAGTGAGGTGCAAGGCAATTACGAAAGCAATGCCGATAATGCGGGCCCAGCTCAGACCCTGGTTCCCGGCATCATAGTCATGCCTGTGGATAACGAGTTGTTCCGTCATGCGCCAATGGCTCTTTCAGTGGGGGCCCCGGATCACTGTGATGATCCCCAGGTTTTCGGACGGCTTTGACACCGCAGGAACCCCCAAGCTTATACCAATCCCGAGTCCTGTAACCACTAAAAACACAGGGATTTCGGGGGTTTATTTTCTTTTTTACTTCAGATTGATGATCTTCTTGGCGTCATCAGGTTTTTTGACACCCTTGGCGATTGCCTGCTGCGCGGCCTGCTTGGCCTCCGGGATGCGACCTTCCGAATGCAGCACCTTGGCCAGATTCAGATAGGTCTCGCCGTCCTTGGAAAGCGGTGCGGCTTTTTGCCAATTCTCGATCGCCTTGGGCACGTCTTCGCTGTAGTAATACGACTGTGCGAGCGCAAGGTATGTCTGATAATCGGGTTTAAGGATGCCTTTTTGCATACCTTCATTGATGACCGCGATGACGTCCTTTTCCTTGTTCTCGGTGTTGGCGTAGATGGAATACAACTGCTTGTACTCCTTTTCTTCGGTCAACTGCCCGGCAGCGCGCAGCTTGTCCATCACTGCGGCGGCCTTGTCCATCTGGTCGGCCTGCATATACATGCTGGCCAGGTTGAGCTGGGCTTTCTTGTCGTTCGGCGTCTTGGCGGCGAGCGCTTCGGCAGCAGCCACCGCTTCACCGGTCTGGCCGGCTTCGGCGTAGGACGCCATCAACAACTGGTTCCAGGTGTCCTTCGGCTCGGGCGAGGCGGCGATGGCCTGCTTCAGCACCGGAATGGCTTCCTTGTAGCGCTCGGCCTGGTACAGCGCCTGGCCCTTGAGGATCAGGTCTTCCGGACGCTGCGACTTGCTCTCTTCCAGATACTTGTCCAGCGTGGCCAGGCCTTCGGCCTGCTGGTCGTCCTGCATCTGCAACTGCGCCAACATCAGCATCGACTGGAACTGGCCGTTGTTGTCCAGCGCATTCAGGCCGATCGCCTGCTGCAGGTACTTCTTGGCAGCGGCGGTGTCGTCCATGTTGTACGCCGCCTGGGCGGCCAGCTGCGAGGCCAGTGCCTTGTCTGCTTCATTGGCCGAGCTGTTGGCGAGGATCTCGTCGGCCTGGGTGCGCACGGCCGGGAAGTCTTCGCCCTTGTTGAAGGTTTCGATCAGCTTCTGCAGCTTGCTGCCCAGCTTGGACGAAGGCTTGATCGTCGGCGCGGCGCGGGTGGACTGCGGATACAACTCTTCGGCTTTGCCGCTGTTCTTGGATTTGCGGCTGGCGCGCTCGGACGAACGATCCGACTGCGCAACAGCATCGGTGACGACAGCCCCGCCCAGGGACGCGGCGATGAACAGGGACAACAGGGCTTGCTTGCGGTTGAGCAGTTTCATGTTTCACCTCGGACGAGCCGCCGTCGGGCGGTACGAAAAGCGGAATAAACGCTGTACGAAAAATCTGAGCCGGCAAACTTAGCAGAAAGTCTCAGTTCCCGAAAACGGTTTCCATGCTGTGTTGCGACATTCGGTACGTAAGCGCTGCGAAATCAGCCGCAACGCGGCACGCGCCCGTCCTGTCGCGCCTGCTGGTAAACCGGTTCAAGTTGGTTGACGTCTGCCTGCAGTTCGCGGATGCGATTGGCGGGGTCGGGGTGGGTGGACAGCCACTGCGGCTGGCGATTGCCGCTGGCGGCCATCATGTTCTGCCACAGCGTGACTGCCTGGGCAGGGTCGAAGCCGGCCTGGGCCATCAGGCGCTGGCCGACCACATCGGCCTCGCTCTCCTGGGTACGCGAGCCGGGCAGCAGGAACACGGTCTGGGCAGTCATCCCGCCGACCTGGTTGACCGCACTGGCGGCGCCGTCGCCGTAGGCCGCACCAGCTAGCGCGCCAATGATGCCCAGTCCTGTCTGCGCGCCGAGCTGGCGGGTGATGCGCTCTTCGTGATGGCGGGAGATCACGTGCCCGATTTCGTGCCCGAGCACGGCAGCCAGCTGATCCTGCGTCTTGGCGACAGTGAAGATGCCGGTGTTCACGCCGACCTTGCCACCGGGCAGCGCAAATGCGTTGGCTTCGTTATCGACAAACAGCGCGGTTTCCCAGCGGGTTTCGCGCCACTGCGGCGGCAGCTGCGCCACCAGCGCATTGACCACGCACTGCACATAGGCGTTCTGCTTGCCGTCGGTGCTGACTTTTTCCTTGGCCTTGGTCTGCGCGAACGATTCGGCGCCAAGCTTGTCGAGCTGGTCCTGCGTGACGCCTCCCACCACCTGTCGGCGGCCGGTCGGCGAGGTTGTGGTGGCACATGCCGTCAGTGCAAAGACGGCGACAACGATCAACAGCCTAGCTTTCATTCAATCCCCCTTGAACCCTGGGGGCATTTTGGCAGGCTCGTCTTAACTTTTCGTCAAACGGCTCAGCCGATGCCAAAAAAGTACAGCGCCGCCAGGGCGGTGGCGTTGTTGACGCCGTGCGCCACGATCGGTGCCCACAGCGTGCCGGTGCGCCAGTACAGCCATGCAAACGCCGCGCCCATGCCGCCGTAGACCAGCCACAGTTGCGCGATGGCGGCCGGTCCGTTGCCGCTGACGCCGGGCACTTCATGCACCAGCGCAAAGATCGCGCTGCTCAGCGCGATGCCCAGCCAGGGCCGGCCGGCGGCGAGCAGGCGGCCGAACAAGACGCGTCGGAACAGCAGTTCTTCGTACGCCGGGGCGATCGCCACGGCAAACACCACCAGCGCCAGCGGCCATTGTTTGATGGCTTCTTCCATCAGCGGCAGATTGGTCGGCACCGGTTTGATGCCCAGCGCGGACGCCGCCACGCTGACCAGATTGCTGAGCAGGAACACGCCAACCGCGATCAGCGCGGTCCAGCCCCAGGTGGAGGCACGCCTTGCAGCGGCGCGCGAGGCCCGGTGTTCGTCTGCCGTCGCACGCCGGCGCCAGTAATACAGCAGCAGCGCCGGCGAGGCGGTGCTGACCAACGCGGTGAGCAATTGCACCAGCACGCCGGGCTGGCCGATGGTGGCCATGATCTCGCTTGAGGACAGCGTCAGGCCCTGCGCCTTGGCGGCCTGCACGGCACTGACGCCGCGGAATACGCCCCAGAGCGCGAACCCGGCCACGCTCAGCGACAGCAGCAGGCCGGTGGCGATCAGCACATCGATGCCGAAGCCGAGCAATGGCGGCAACAGCGGGGCGGTGCCGGCGGCCGGCGTCGGTACCGGCCGCGGGGAAGGATCTGCGCTCATCGTCGTCCTGAAAAAACCGCAGGCGTCGGCGCAGCGCCAGAGCGATGCGCCGACGGGCGACGGTGGCTCAGATGTCCAGGTTGGACACCTTCAGCGCGTTGTCCTCGATGAAGTCGCGGCGTGGCTCGACCACATCGCCCATCAAGGTGCTGAAGATCTGATCGGCGGCCACGGCATCTTCGATCCGCACCTGCAACAGGCGACGCGTGTCCGGATTGACCGTGGTTTCCCACAGCTGTTCGGCGTTCATTTCGCCCAGGCCCTTGAAGCGCTGTACCTGGCGGCCGCGCTTGGCCTCTTCCAGCAGCCAGGCATGCGCCTGGGCGAAGCTGGTAATCGGGTGGGTCTTGTTGCCGCGCACGATCTGCGCGCCTTCGCGCACCAGGTCGTGCAGGGCCAGCGAGACCTCGCGCAGCGGACGCAGCTCGCCGCTTTCGAACGCGCCCATCGGCAGCACCTGGGTGAATTCCTCGCCCATGTGCCTACGCACCGCCACCAGCGACGCCGAGGCGCCATCGGTAGCCGGGTCGAAACGCAGCTGGTAGCGCGCCGTGCCCAGGGTGCCGCGGTTGAGCACCGCCTGCAGCGCATCCAGGGTGGGATGCACCTCGCCTTCGGCCTGCAACTTGTCCACATCCAGCGGCGGCAGGTCGATCAGCGCGGTGAGCAGCGCCGGGTCGTAACGGTGTGCGTTGCGCGCGATCGCCTCGTTGGCGCTGGTGAACAGCATCAACAGCTTTTCCAGCGCCTCGCCGGTGATCGGCGGCTCGTCGGTGGCGGGGATCAGCGCCGCGCCTTCAACCGCGTTGCTGGCCAGGTAGGCATTGAGCGCCGCGTCGTCCTTCAGATACAGCTCGCTCTTGCCCTGCTTGAGCTTGTACAGCGGCGGCAGGCCAATGTAGATGTAACCGCGCTCGATCAGCTCCGGCATCTGCCGGTAGAAGAAGGTCAGCAGCAGGGTCCGGATGTGCGAGCCGTCGACGTCGGCGTCGGTCATCAGGATGATACGGTGGTAACGCAGCTTGTCCGGGTTGTACTCGTCGCGGCCGATGCCGGTGCCGAGCGCGGTGATCAGCGTGCCGACCTGGTCGGAGGCCAGCATGCGGTCAAAACGCGCGCGTTCGACGTTGAGGATCTTGCCGCGCAGCGGCAGCACCGCCTGGTTCTTGCGGTTGCGGCCCTGCTTGGCCGAGCCGCCTGCCGAGTCACCCTCGACGATGAACAGTTCGGACAGCGCCGGGTCCTTTTCCTGGCAGTCGGCCAGCTTGCCGGGCAGGCCGGCGATGTCCAGCGCGCCCTTGCGGCGGGTCAGGTCGCGCGCCTTGCGGGCGGCTTCGCGCGCACGGGCGGCGTCGACGATCTTGCCGGTGATGGCCTTGGCTTCGTTCGGATTCTCCTGCAGGAACTCCTGCAGGCGCGCACCGAAGGCGTTTTCCACCGCCGGACGCACATCCGAGCTGACCAGCTTTTCCTTGGTCTGCGAGGAAAAGCTGGGGTCGGGCACCTTGACCGAGAGCACCGCGATCATGCCCTCGCGCATGTCGTCGCCGGTCAGCGCGACCTTGGCCTGCTTGGCGATACCGTTCTGCTCGATGTAGGTACTCAGCACACGCGTCAGCGCTGCGCGGAAGCCGGCCAGGTGGGTGCCGCCATCCTTCTGCGGGATGTTGTTGGTGAAGCAGTACATGGTTTCCTGGTAGGCGTCGGTCCATTGCAGGGCCACGTCCACCACGATGCCATTGTGCTCGCCGGTCACCGAGATCACGTTCGGGTGCAGCGGCGACTTGAGCTGCGCCAGATGCTCGACGAAGCTGCGGATGCCGCCCTCGTAGTGGAAATCGTCGCGGCGGCCGTCGCCGCGCTCGTCGACCAGGGTGATCTTGACGCCCGAATTGAGGAACGACAGCTCGCGCAGGCGGCGCGCCAGGATGTCGTAATGGAACTCGACGTCGCTGAAGATCGCCACGGACGGCTTGAAGCGCAGCGTGGTACCGCGCTTGGTCGAGGCTTCCAGCTGCTTGAGCGGGTACTGCGGCTCGCCCAGCGCGTATTCCTGCTGGTAGTGGAAGCCGTCGCGCCAGATGTCCAGCCACAGGTGCTCGGACAGCGCATTGACCACCGACACGCCCACGCCGTGCAGGCCGCCGGATACCTTGTAGCTGTTGTCGTCGAACTTGCCGCCGGCATGCAGCACGGTGAGGATCACCTCCGCCGCCGAGACGCCTTCTTCCTTGTGGATGTCGACCGGCACGCCACGGCCGTTGTCGGACACCGCAACCGAGCCATCGACCAGGATCTTGACCACGATGTCGTCGGCATGGCCGGCCAGGGCTTCGTCGACCGAGTTGTCGACAACCTCGAACACCATGTGATGCAGGCCGGTGCCGTCATGGACATCGCCGATGTACATGCCGGGGCGCTTGCGGACGGCTTCCAGGCCACGCAGCACGGTGATCTTGCTGGAGTCGTAGGTGCCGTTGGGGGTGGGCGAGGTGTTTTGTTCGTCGGTCATGCGTGTGCCGTTAGCTCCACAACACGGGCGCAGGCGGCAGGAGCCGCATCGCACCGTGGGAAAAGGGGGATAGCCCGTAAATTATACCAGTCGGCCCACCTGCGCCGCCGACGGTTACGCGGAGGGCGTCAGCACGGCCACATTGCCGTGTTCCACGTGGAACCGGTGCAGCAGTTTGCCGGATTCGGCCAGACCGGGTGGCATTTCGGTTGCGGTGATCAGCACCTGCGCCGGTGCGGACGCCAGGCGCTGCAGCACGCGGGCCTGGTGGTGGCGGTCCAGCTCCGAGCCCAGGTCGTCCAGGGCAATCACCGGCCATTCGCCACGCTCATGGGCGAAGTCTTCGGCCTGTGCCAGCAGGCAGGCGAGGGCGGTGAGCTTTGCCTGGCCGCGGGAGAGCGCATCCTTGCCCGGCAGTGCATCAAAGGCTGGTGCCCAATCCGCCCGGTGCGGCCCTTGCGAGGTGTAGCCGTTCTGACGATCACGCTCGCGTGCCAATAGCAGCGCATCGGCAAGTGACACTTCATGGCGCTTCCAGCCCGGTGCGAACGTCAGCGCGGACAGCCCGAGCGACGGGGCGATCGCCGTGGCGACCGGAATCAGTCGCTCCTGCAGGCGCTCCAGGTAGCGAAGACGGCGCGATGTCAGCGTTTCGCCGGACTCGGCGAGTTCGTGATCCCAGGCATCGAGCATGCGCGGTTGTGCGCCCTGCTTGAGCAAGGCATTACGCTGTTTGAGCGCCCGCGCGTAGCGCCGCCACAGCGCCAGGAAGTCAGGTTCCACGTGGAACAGCCCCCAATCGAGGAAGCGCCGCCGCGGCTCACCGCCGCCACTAATCAACACATGGCTGCCGGGCTCGAAGGTCACGACAGCCAGCGCGGCACACAAGGCGCCCAGCTGGGCGACATCTTCGCCATCCAGCCGGCCGGTCCATTCCTGGCCGCTGTGGCGCAGGCCCGCCCGCCGCGTGCGTTCCCCGGTCGCGGCGGTTCCTTCGCGCCATCCCACGAAGACTTCCAGATCGCTGGCGCCTTGCTGGATCAGCCCGTCGCGTACACGGCCACGAAAGCTGCGGCCGTAGGCCATCAGATGCAACGCTTCCAGCACGCTGGTCTTGCCCGCGCCGTTATCGCCGGTCAGCAGGTTCAAGGAGCTGGCGGGGTGGAGGTCGACGGTCTCGAAACGACGAAGTCGATGGATGGACAACCGCACTACGTGCATCGATCGGTCTGCTCTGCGCTGTGATCCGGCATCCCGGTCGGAGCGGAGGATACGTGATCGATGCGGATCCTGCCCGTACAGACGTGAAGCGACCCAAGGGACAGGCAGGGGACAACCTGTGGATAAAAAGCAGGCCCGAGCAACCGCTTCCGCTTATCCACAGGTTTTAGACCCCTCTACACGGGTCTAAACACAGGGTTTCGAGGCCTAAAAGTAATTTAAAAACAAACACATAGGGTAGTTTCCGGCGAAATCTGGCCCTACCATCACCACCAAGCTCTTAAATTATTTATAGATTTAAAAGCAAAGCTCGATGTGCATAACTCAAAAACCGGCTTGAGAACACGCAAGTTCAGACGTAGCTGTACGTCTCGGTTCGGAGTGAAGCACTCCGCACTTGATGAACCGGTTCAGACTGATTTTTGTTCGAATGACTTCGTTTGACGACAAAGCCACAGCGCATGACTACCGAATCTCACTGAGGCTGCGACAAAGCCAGCTTTTCCAGAAGTCGGCGGGTGACACGAGGAGAAGCCCGTTGTTCCACGTGCACGCCGTGAACCTGCCAACAGGGTCTTCGTAACTCAACAGGTCCCGGGTGGGTTGTTTACTTGCGCGGAGCGCACCGATTTCACGTGGCACTGTCCCAGGGCGAGACAGCTCACTGATCTTTGGGATGCCTTCAACCACAGATTGGCCAAGCATCCATGCCGGCGACAGCAGCGCACCAGGCTCATGCCAATTTTTTGATATCGCTCTTCTTCGAACTCACGCCCGTCAATCCAAGCAAACGAACCAATGCGCTTGTCCGGTCGTTGAAGTCTGACTACCCGGGAGTGGCGTCCATCGAACCGTCCCTGGCTTGGTGATAGTGCGACGTTGCCACTCCGAGGATCATGCCCGAAGGCAGGGCAGCTCCGGCTAATGCACCAGAGCAGCTTGGTACCTAACCAGCGCAAAGCGGATGCCCAAAGACACTAAAGCCTCCAAAAGCCTTACACCGCAATGACTTCAGCACTCTCAATCTTGAAAACGAAAAAGCCCGGCTTTCGCCGGGCTCTTCGTGTTCCACGTGGAACGCGGCGTCACAGACGCAGCGGCATCACCACATGGCGCGACTTCTCGCTGCTGGCCTCGCGCACCAGTGCCGACGAGTTCGCATCGCGCAGCTGAATGACCACGTGCTCATCGCGGAGTGCAGACAGCGCGTCGAGCAGATAGTTGACGTTGAAGCCGATGGCTAGATCGTCGACCTTAGTGTCGGCTTCGATTTCTTCCTGCGCTTCTTCCTGCTCCGGGTTGTGCGCGCTGATCTTCAGCTGACCAGGCGACACTTCCACTCGCACGCCGCGGTACTTCTCGTTCGACAGGATCGCCGCACGCTGCAGCGATGCACGCAGTGCCTCACGGTCCACCTTGACCTCGCGATCGGCGCCGATCGGAATCACCGCCTCGTAATCCGGGAAGCGGCCGTCGATCAGCTTGGAGGTGAAGGTCACATCGCCACGCTTGACGCGGATATGGCTACGACCGACTTCCAGCTCCACTTCGCGATCTGCCGCTTCCAGCAGACGCAGCAACTCGGTCACGCCCTTGCGTGGCACGATGATCTGGCGCTTGGCACCGCCGGATTTCTCCAGCTCGGTCTCGCATAGCGCCAGACGGTGGCCGTCGGTGGCCACGCAACGCAGCAAGCCCTCGCGCAGGTCGAACAGCAAGCCGTTGAGGTAGTAGCGCACGTCCTGCTGGGCCATGGCGAACGCAGTGCGCTCGATCAGCTCCTTCAACGCTGCCTCCGGCACCGCAACGCGCTCGGTGGCTTCGACTTCGTCCACCGACGGGAAATCGTTCGCAGGCAGCGTGGCCAGGGTGAAGCGGCTACGCCCGGCCTGCACCGTGACCTTGTCGCCGGTCTGCGAGATGGTGACGCGGCTGCCGTCGGGCAGGGCACGCAGGATGTCGAACAACTTGCGCGCCGGAATCGTGGTTTCGCCGTCCTGCGCGTCTTCCACCATCGTGCGCGAGATCATTTCCACTTCCAGGTCGGTACCGGTCAAGGAGACCTGTCCGTCCTTGACCTGCACCAGCAGATTGGCCAGAACCGGCAGGGTTTGACGGCGTTCGACCACATTGACCACCTGGGCCAATGGTTTGAGGAAGGCTTCGCGCTGCAGTGTAAAACGCATGTGGTTCCGTGCCCCTATGCTTTAAAAGATAATGGAATAAATCAAAAGCTTGGTGGTGATGGTAGGGCCGTTTTCAGCGGATAACCACCATAACTGTTTGTTTCCAAAGACAAATTAGCGCCTGAAAGTCGTTGGACTAGTGCCCCTGGTCTGGCGGTAAAACCTGTGGATAGTTTTCAGCCTGACCTGCGAGGCAACGTTATCCACAGATTCTCCCGCATTTGACCCCAACGTTTCCACGCTTTTCTCCAAGCGGGCGGTGAAGACCGTTGCCGGCTTACTCGCTGAGCTTGCGAATCAGCTTTTCCCAGTCCTCGCGCAGCTTGCCGTCGGCCTCCATCAGCGTGCGGATCTGCCGGCAGGCATGCAGCACGGTCGTGTGGTCGCGGCCGGCGAAGGCGTCGCCGATCTCCGGCAGGCTGTGTTCTGTGAGTTCCTTGGCCAGCGCCATCGCCACCTGGCGCGGACGCGCCAGCGAGCGGGTGCGTCGCTTGGAGAGCAGGTCCTTCATCTGCAGGCCGTAGTAGTCCGCCACGGTCTTCTGGATGTTGGGGATGCCGATCGCCTGCTGCTGGGCGCGCAATAGGTCGCGCAGCGTCTCCTGGGCAAATTCCACCGTAATCGAGCGGCCGGTGAAATTGGCGCGTGCCACCAGCGTGTTGAGCGCGCCTTCCAGGTCGCGCACGTTGGAGCGCATCTTCTTGGCAATCAAAAATGCCACATCGTCCGGAATCTCGGCGCCGCGCTCGCGCGCCTTGGCCAGCACGATCGCCGCGCGGGTCTCGAAATCGGGCGGGTCGATCGCCACCGACAGGCCCCAGGCCAGGCGCGACTTCAGCCGCGGCTCCAGGCCTTCGACCTCACGCGGATAGCGGTCGCAGGTCAGGATGATCTGCTGGCGGCCATCGAACAGCGCGTTGAAGGTGTGGAAGAACTCCTCCTGCGTGCGGTCCTTGCCGGCGAAGAACTGGATGTCGTCGATCAGCAGCGCATCGATCTGCTGGAACTGGCGCTTGAACTGGTCCATCGCCTTGTCCTGCAGCGCCCGGATCATCGCGCTGAAGAACTGTTCCGAGCGCAGATACATCACCTTGGCGGCCGGATTGGCCTGGCGCAGCGCGTTGCCGGCGGCAAACATCAGGTGGGTCTTGCCCAGGCCGGTGCTGCCGTACAACAGCAGCGGGTTGTGGGCGCGGTCGCCCGGCTTCTGCGCGGCCTGGATCGCGGCGGCCAGACCAAGCTGGTTGCTGCGACCCTCGACGAAGTTGGCGAAGGTGTAGTGCGAATCCAGATTGCCGGCGAACGGCACGATCGGCGCGGCAACCGGCGCGCTGGGCGTGGCCATCGGTGCCGGCTGCGGTTCCGGCGCACGCGGGCGGGAGCCGACCGCCAGCGCCACTTCGCCGTTGCCGACGAAATACGCCACCAGTTCGCGGATGCGCGGCAGGTAGCGCTCGCGGACCTGGTCGACGATGAAGGCGTTCGGCGCATACAGCACGATGCTGTCGCCGCGGTCTTCGGCTTGCAGGGGTTTCAACCAGGTGTGGACGTCCTCGGGCGGGAATTCGGCTTCGAGACGTTCCAGACAGCGGGGCCAAGCATCCAT